>JACJYP010000009.1 GCA_020636045.1 Lewinellaceae bacterium | reverse complement strand
GGTTTCCGTCTCCGTCAATGTCGTAAATATCGCCATCTACCGTATGCGATTGCTTCGCAGGCAGTTTCGTTGCGGTTGCATCGGTGAAAAAGCCCTTGCCGTCGTTCAGGAAAAGGCGGTTCTGGCTGTCTTTGGCCTTCTGAAAATGGACATTGGCAAAAAAGATATCGAGATCGCCGTCGTTGTCGACATCACCGAAATCGACTTCCCGCGTCTCCCATTTTCCGGCTGCCAGCGGCAACCTTGCAACAGTCTCGTCTTTGAAAATGCCTTTCCCGTCGTTGATCCACAATTCGTTGTCATCTTCGTTACCTACGATCAGATCGAGATCGCCGTCACCGTCAATGTCTCCGAATTCCATATCCTGTGTTGTCTTTTCACTGACCGGCAGGCGTGTATCCGTTTCGTCGCGCCAGCCGCCCTTTCCGTCATTGATAAGGCAGTTGTTTTGTCCGGCGTTGCCGATGATCAGATCGGGCCGGCCGTCGCCGTTCAGATCCGAACAGGCCACTGCGTTGGAGATGCCCGTTACGGGTAACTTGTACGATACATCCTTGAAAAAGCCCTTGCCGTCATTTTCGTAGTATTCATTGATTTGGTCGTCTTCACTGACAAAGATGATATCCTGATCTCCATCGCCATCGAAATCTTCGATCGCGATGTCCTCGCTGTCATGCCGGACGAGTGGAAGTCTACTTTGCGATTCATCGCTGAATTTACCGCTGCCGTCGTTGATCAGGATGATATTATAAGCCCACTCGTTAGCGATCACCAGATCAAGGTCGCGGTCATTGTCGAGATCAGCCGGCCGGGCGTCCATGCTCCGCCCTTGCAGCGACATCAGGGGGAGATGGCTGCGGCTGACGTCGCGGAAATGTGGCGTTTCATATATAGCCTTTTCACGGAAACGCTGAAAGGGTTGGTCGCTGTGCCACATGGGCAGGGTGTTGCTTCTGTCTGCTAATTGCCCTGCCCTGAATACTAACCAGGCATCCTGCCAGATGCCGCTGCAATCGAAATCAGGCTCGTATTCATCCGTGATCTGGTGATATTTGCTCATATAAGCGCTCATTTTCTGTTCCCAGACCTGGTTGTCATGGCCCTTCGCTTCACCGGCGCCCACCGCGAATTCTGCAGGAATCCCCACCTCCGTCATTGGGAAATGATCGGAACGAAAGAAGATGTCCTGGCTGATATTCTGTTCAGTATTGGGGACGAGAACACGCCCCTGTTCCGCAGCCGCCGTTTCAAGGAGTACATCAAGATCGGATCGCCCATACACCACCCCTGTGATATGAGTGGTCTTTCCATATGGGAAATGAGCATCCATATTGAACGCGGCTGCCGTCTTTCCGGTTGGGAATAACGGATGTGCGGCATACCAGACGGCGCCGAGCAGTCCCATCTCCTCTGCTGTAGTGGCTATGAAAAGAATGGAGCGCCTGGGTGGGACCGGCAATGCCTTCCAGGCCCTGGCGATCTCGATGATCGCAGCGGTACCGGAAGCGTTGTCCACGGCACCATTGTAGACGGAATCGCCTGTTATGTTCGCTCCCGTGCCGACGTGGTCCCAGTGTGCGGTGTAAAGGATCGCCTCGTCAGCGCGGTCGGAGCCGGGGATCAGCCCTGCGACATTCTGTGTGACCAGTTCTTTCCAGGTGTTGGTGAATGAAAATCCGGTTGATGCGGCCAGTTCAAATGCCTGAAACCCGGCCGCAAGTGCCGAAGCCTTCCAGTCGTAGTTTGCTTTTCCACATGATTCGAACAGACGCTTCAGCGCGGCAGGTTGTATCAGCCCCCAAAAGTCGAGTTGCGTTGCCTTTGTATCCCTTTTGATCTGAAGGTTATTGCGTCCGTAACTTTCGGCAAGTCCTTCCCAGGTATAGTACCCCTGCGGCGAGGGCCGGTAAACGGTGAGCAGCCCGACAGCGCCTCGGGATGCTGCTTCATTGCGCTTGTAAAACCCTTTACCATACAGATTTGCAGCAGGGTCGCCCTTCCAGCGCGTGGTATCAGCACCGTGCTGAGCGGGTGTTTCCCCCAGTACGATCACGATCTTTCCACGCACGTCAAGCCCTGCGTAGTCGTCCCAACCGATTTCAGGCGCATAAATACCGAAACCCGCAAATACAAAAACGCATTCGCCTGTGCGGCTCAGTTCGGCTGCCTTCCCGGAAGCAAGCAGGAAATCACCGGGGTATTGCCATTCAACCTCTCCCAAGGGCGTGTTGATTGCAATTCTTCCGGGAGAAATGGTTGAAAAATCGGCAAGCCGTACTTCCTGAAAATAACTGTCGCCGTTCCCAGGCATCAAGCCGATCGACATAAATTGTTCTCTGATATATCCGATTGTTTTTTCCTCACCGGCGGTGCCGGGTTTGCGCCCCTGATAGTCGTCCCCGGCGAGCACCTCAATGTGACGGCAGATGGCGCGGCTTCTGGCTTCGTCGTCAGAAATATCCTGTGCCGTAGATGCTGATGAACGTAGTATGAAGGACATGAGCAAGATGAAGAACAGCCTCGTTTTGAACATAGTGTGCCGGGTTGCGGTGATTGGACGTATGATCGACTTCTCCAAACAAAATTACCTCCTGATGTCATGCAGGAATAGTAAATAACCGACAGATGAAAAGCGACTTGCCCCTTCACCGTATCTTTCCGTCAAATGATCGCCATGAAGTCAAAAACAATGTTCGGGGCCTTTACGGGCCTTATGATGCTGGCGTGGCTGCCCCTGCAAGGACAAACAGCGTGGGAAGGCCTACAACAACTGGCCGGCACCTGGCAACGGGAGGGAAAACCACGGTACGAAATGTGGCGCCCGGAGTCCGATACTTCCCTTTATGGTGAAGGGTATCGCCTTACTCCTGATGGGGATAAACGGATATCTGAATTCCTGCGCATTGTGCGGAAAAAAGATGGCGGCATCGCATATCTGGCCACGGTGCCCGGCCAGAATGACGGCGCCACCATCGCTTTCCCGATGACAGACCACAGTGCCGGTCGCTGGACTTTTGAAAATCCTGTGCATGACTTCCCGCAAAAGATCGTTTACCGGTTGAATACTCCCGATACGCTGGACGTCGCGCTGAACGGAGCGCCGGGATCGCAGCAATTCGTATTGAGGTTTTTCAGGATCCCTACTCCGCAAAGTGAATTGACCGGGTACGAGGTACTGGTCAGCAGCCGGAATACCGGCACGGTAAAACGTTTTGACGCGGCAACGGGTGCCTATATCGGCGAATTCGGCAAAGAGCAGATCGTACAGGAAACCCAGGATCTGGCGACCGGCCCCGACGGGATGCTTTACGTCAGCTCGCTCCGGTCGCCACGGATCATGAAATTCGACCCACTGACAGGCGCTTTTCTGGGCTATTTCAGCACCGGATACGAATTAAAAAAGCCTACGAAGTTGCGCTTTGACCCCGATGGCTACGTATATGTCAGCCAGTGGGGGGAAGGGCAGAGCACTGTGGTGCGTTTCGATGCAGGTTCCGGCGCATTCGATCGCGCCTTCACGGAAAACCTGCAGGGCCCGCTGGGACACGCTCGCGATTCCGCAGGCAATTTCTATGTCGCCTGTTTTTACGCTAAAGAGGTCCGGAAATACAGTCCGGAAGGCCGGTCGCTGGGCATCGTTACACAACCCGGGCAACTGGGCGGGCCTTCCAACCTGTGGTTTGGCGACGATGGCAATCTGATGGTGGCCGACTGGACTTCAGGTCAGATCAAACGTTTTCGCCCCGATAGCGCCGGATTTATCGCAGACGGCATTTTTGCCGAAGGCTTTTCCAGACTGGAAGGTGTGGCCTTCGGCCCTGACGGGTATCTGTACGCCTGCGACTGGGCGGAAAATGTCATCCGAAAGATCGACCCCGTCGACGGCCGCGATCTCGGTATTTTCCTGCAAGGCAGCGACATGCTGCACCCGAATGCTTTGCTTTTCGTAAAAAAGGGACCCTGATCTATCCGCCGGAGGTGGCCCTGCGTTTTTCTTCTTCTGCCCCCGTTTGGCGTCGGCGCGCCTGTTGCACGGTCTTTTTCCCGAAACGATAGGAAAGCGCCAGCGTGCCTACGCGCGACTCCCGGTAACTTTTGAATACCTCGTCGATGTTGCCGAACTGCGTACTGCCGCGCGGCCATCCGCGCCAGAAAATATCCCGCACGTTCAGGCGCAGCGTGCCGCGGCCGTCCCAAAGCGTTTTTTGGACGCCGGCATTGAGCATCCAGAACGGCTTAATGGTAGAGATGGAAAAAACGTGGCTGGAGTGGTAAAAGCCGCTCAGTTCGGCCGTCCATCCGCCGGGCAGTCGGAAGGTGTTCGTACCCGTGCCGTAAAAGACAGGGCTCGACTGGTCCAGATCGAACCCCGCGACCTCTCCGGCAAAGCGGTGGTAAAAAAAGTTGAGGTCCGTCGTCAGGGTCCACCATTTGGTGATGCTGAACGGCGCATTGAAAGCCAGAGAGAAGTATTCATATCGATCGATGTTCCGGTTGGTCACAATGGTGGATTTCTCCTGGTCGTTTTGCAGCAGCACATAGGTGATATTGTCGCTGGTGGTGCTGTAGCCCAGCGTGGTGTTGAACCGCTGACGGAAGGTGTGTGTCAGTTCGAGCGAATAAGTCAGTTGCGGTTGCAGGAAAGGATTGCCTTCCCGGAACGTAGTGGGGTCCACAAAGGCGCGGAAGGGGTTGAGTTGCTGGTAATTCGGCCTGTTGATGCGCCGGCTGACAGAAACGCCCCAGGTGTGTTTTTCCGAGGGCGTATAATTCAGGAACGCGCTGGGGAACAGCTGGAAATAATTGCGGTGAAAACTGCTGTCGGTTGTGACCTGATTGCCGTCTGCTACCGTCTGCTCGCCGCGCAGACCGACTTGCATGTTCCATTTTTTCCACTCGCGGCTCCAGTTCAGGTAGCCTGCATTGATGTTTTCATCGTATAAAAAGTGGTTGCTTTGCCGGTCGTCGAGCACTTCTTCTCCGTTTTGTAAAATGAAGTATTTCAGGTCGTTATCCGTCTTTACCAGGCTCGATTTTACCCCTGCTTCCAGTTTGCCCGATTTTCCCAGCGGCACGGAATAGTCCGCTTTTGCGGAATAGAGGTTCAGGAAACCACCGATGTCGCCACGCAGGTAGTCTGTGCCCGTTAGTACGTTCTCGCTGTCGAAGCGCCGGGTATTGAACAACTGATCGGTGGAATTCCAGTAGCGCGCATAATCCAGATCAGCGCTTAGTTCGCCATTTTTTTCGCCGAGGTTGTGCCTGAGGTTCAGATTGCCAGATACGTTGTCCCATTGGTCCCGGGAGCGATTCGTGGTCGTAAAACGGCCGAGGATGGTTTCATCGGGGGCGAGAATATAGGATTCGTTGTCGGCTGCTGGTTTGAAGCGGTTGCTGACCGCAGTGAACAGCATACCGACGGTCGTCTTGTCGGAAGGCGTGTAGTCGAGGCCCAGTCGCGGCGTGTGGGTTTTATTCGGGTATGCGATAAAATTGTCCTGGTCGTATATCTGCTGCACTGCGCCGTTTTCGCTGAATTTTCTGAACAGCACGAGGTTGTTGAAGTACTTGTTGTAACTGTAGTTGTAGCCGGCAAACAGGTTGAGCCGCCTGGAGCGGTGGTTCAGGTCGAACCCCGCCGTCGCTTTCGGATATTTTCCGTGGCCGCCGGATAGCAATAGGTTGCCGTTGGTGCCCAGGCGCTGGTCTTTTTTCGTTTTCAGGTTGATGATGCCTGCATTCCCTTCTGCGTCGTATTTGGCGGAAGGGTTTGTGATGATCTCGATCTTTTCGATGGAGGATGAGGGCATGCCGCGCAGCATGTTGGCGAGTTCGGCGCCGCTGAGCAGCAGGCGCTTGTCGTCGAGCATGACGATCACGCCCTGGCGACCCCTCAGGCTGATATTTCCTTCCTGATCCACAAGGATATTGGGTGAATGCTCCAATACTTCCAGTACCGAGGCGCCGGCGCTGACGATGCTGTTCTCTACGTTGACGATCAGTTTGTCGAGCGTTCGTTCGATAAAAGGTTTTTCCGCGCTGACCGTCACTTCGCCCAATGAGGTGTTTTTTTCACCAAGTGCAAGATCGGGCGCCGACACCGATTGCCCCTTCACGGCAAATGCCGGCGATTGCACGACATCGTAGCCCAGCAAGGTCGCCCGGATGAAATATTCGCCGTTGTCTACCGGCGCAAGTTCGTAGCGCCCCTGCGCGTCGCTGAGATTTCCCTTTACAAAAACGCTGTCGGCGCTGCGGTGCAGGGTGATGTTGACAAATTCCAGGGGCTGGTTGCGGGCATCGGTGACGGCGCCGCTGATCGTCGACTGCGCCATGAGCGATCTGCACATGGGCGCCAGGGCAAGCAGTAGTAGTATTGTGTTGATCCGCATGGTATTACATTGAAACTGGCAGAAATAGTGTTCTGCAAAACTCGAATCAATACACCCTTGCGAATAGTAAAAAACCGACAGCTCCGATGAAAGTGCAACTGCGTCAGCCCAACGCCGGGTTCTGGCTGCCAAAATGTTTGGATAAAATGTTCTTTAGTATGCCCGACCAGGACCCCGGGTGGCCCTGGAAGTATGTTTTGGGCGTTTGCCGGGTGAAGGCTTTCACTTCCTTGATAAAATGCATCTGGTCGTAGTAGCCGGTAGCGTACGCCAGGTCGGTCATACGTTGCTGCGGACGGTAATTGTGCTGCACGATACTGTGGTTGAAGCGTACGATCCGCGCGAAGGTCTTGGGGCGAAGGCCTATGTATTGCCGGAACAGGCGTTCTATCTGCCGCTCGGAAATGCCGAAATGGCGTACCCAGTGTTCCGCCTGATAGTGCCCGTGTTTTCTGAAGATCATGCCGGCCATTTGTTCGGCGATCTGTTGCCGCGGATCGGCGCCTTTGAAACACCGCAACAACAGCCTGTTGGTCTCGTAAACCATAGTGGCCGGCTGTTTTGCGTTTCTGATGTTGTTGTCCGCTACAATTGATTCCGGTCCGAACAGCGTTTCTGCCGCAACAGCCCGATCCACCAGGCTGACAGGAGCAATACCGGTAAAAACGGCAAGTCCCGCCGGCCTGAATCGCACGCCGAAGGTGCCGAACCGGTCCGTCGAACTGAAGCGGTAGCGCGCCGGGCGGCTTTTTTGCCCCACGACGACCGCCCGTCCGCTCATGTCCACAAATCCTTGTCCGTCGGCCTGTGACCTGAAAACACCGTTTCCGACAAACATCAGACCCGTATTGCCGTCCGGTACGATCACTTGTTCGCAGGAAGAGATGCCGGACATCAGCCAGAAATTTTCCACGTAGGGTTTCAGGGCGGGGTGGGGGTCAAATTCGCGATACTCCATGCTGTTTTTTGAATGAAGATCGCCTCCGGATATCAAAATGGCCGAAAAAATGGACGAACAGGCCAAATGGCGGGAACAGGGGCGGTATAGGCGGGGTAAAAAACACAGGCCATCCGGAATGCCGGATGGCCTGTGCAAATCGTCGTATATGTAACTGAAAGTGTTTACCCTTCCAGTGCCGCTGCGCCGCCGACGATCTCGCCGAGTTCGGTCGTGATCGCTTCCTGACGGGCTTTGTTGTAGTTGATGCGAAGTTCCTTGAGCAGTTCCTCGGCGTTTTCAGTCGCTTTGTCCATGGCTGTCATCCGGGCGCCGTGTTCGGAAGCCTGGGTATCGAGCAGGGTTTTGTGAAACGACAACTGGAGGATGCTCGGTACCAGGTTTTCAAGCAGTTGCTGCTGGTCGGGTTCGAAAATGTAATCCGCGCGTTTTTGCGAGGGATCTTTTTCCATTTTCGGTACCGGGAGCCATTGCTCGGCAGTCGGGATCTGCGTAGCCGCATTTTTGAAGCGGCCATACACGATCTCCACGGCATCGTACTGTCCGTTCGAAAAAGCATCCATTTGCGCACGGGAAACCAGACTTACGTTTTCGTAAGCAGGGTTATCGTACACGGGGATGTGCTCGGAGATGTAATTAAAGTCGCGGAAACGGCGGCGGAAATAGTCGTACCCTTTTTTGCCGACAAACATCACACTCACTTTTCCGTCGCGGCGCTGCCTGCCGTATTTCTCATCGATCAGGGCGATGGCTTCTTTACAGATATTCGTGTTGAAGGCGCCGCACAAGCCGCGATTGGACGTGATGATCACTACCAGCACGTTGTTTACAGTGCGTTCTTTGCCGAAACTGGTCGTAGCGCCGCCGTCGAGATTCGAAAGGATATTGGAAAGCATCCGGTTCAGCCGGTCGGCATAGGGGCGCATCTGCACGATGGCGCCCTGTGCTTTGCGCAACTTAGCAGCCGATACCATTTTCATGGCTTTCGTGATCTGCTGCGTATTGACAACCGATTTGATCCGTTCGCGTACTTCTTTTAAACCGCCAGCCATTTTTAAAATGTGCTAATGTGTTAATGTGTAAAAGTGCTATTGGGGCAATTCATTTAATGTGCTAATGTGCTAATGAGGCAATGTATTAATCAGGGTTTGCCTTTTTCGATGAAGAAATGATTGCGCTGAGCAATCTGTTGATCTCATCGTGTTTGGCCAGCAAATGGTCACAAGTTGGATATCCGGGGCGATTTTGACAGATCAGTAACCAGAAATTGGTTTCAGCCGCCTCTTTCGCCGCGATTTTCATCTTGTGAACAAAGTCCTGTCTGCTTTCAGGGTGTTGCGCTTCGAATACATTGGCTCCAATCGATGTTCCGGTACGGAATAATAGCCTCGCCAAATCGTATCTGCGCAACTCGTATAAATGTGCCGTATATGCATCCACCAACAAAGCAAACTCAAATGTGTGCCGGAGAACAGGGTTTTCGTTGACTGATTCCAGCGTCATGTTTTTTGAGGTCTACTTTGTTGTCAAATCAGCACATTATCATATCCCCCCCATTAGCACATTCTCTCATTAGCAAATTAGCACATTCATCAGTTCTTCCTGTATTGTCCTGCCAGGTCCGCCGCCAGTGCTTTCATTTTGGCGAGGCTGGCCTCTTCGAGTTTGCCGGTGCGGAATTCTTCCAGAATAGCCTTGTGGTCCTGCTCCATCTTCATGAGGAAGAGGTCTTCGAACTCACGCACTTTGTCGAGGGGTACGTCGCGCAGCAGGTTTTGCGTGCCGAGGTAGATGATCGCGATCTGCTTTTCTACCGGGATCGGGCTGTACTGCGGCTGCTTCAGGATCTCCACGTTGCGGGCGCCTTTGGCCAGAATGCTCTGGGTGGCGGCGTCCAGGTCGGAACCGAACTTGGCAAATGCTTCGAGTTCGCGGTATTGCGCCTGGTCGAGTTTCAGCGTACCGGCGATCTTCTTCATGGATTTGATCTGAGCGTTACCACCCACGCGGCTTACCGAAATACCCACGTTGATTGCGGGGCGGACGCCGGCGTTGAAGAGGTTGGACTCGAGGAAAATCTGACCGTCGGTGATCGAGATCACGTTCGTGGGAATATATGCCGATACGTCACCGGCCTGTGTTTCGATGATGGGCAGGGCGGTGAGCGAACCGCCACCTTTGATCAGGCCTGCTTTTACGAGGCTTTCCGGCAGGTCGTTCATGGCCTTGGCCACTTCTTCCGTCTGGTTGACCTTGGCAGCGCGTTCCAACAGGCGGCTGTGCAGGTAGAATACGTCGCCCGGATAAGCCTCACGGCCCGGCGGACGGCGGAGCAACAGCGATACTTCGCGGTAGGCGACAGCCTGCTTGGAAAGGTCGTCGTAGATGATCAGGGCCGGACGGCCGGTGTCGCGGAAAAATTCGCCGATGGAAGCGCCTGCGAACGGCGCGTAGAACTGCAACGGAGCGGGGTCGGATGCGGAAGCGGATACGATGATCGTGTAGGGCATCGCGCCGTATTCTTCCAGCGTGCGGGCTACCTGAGCCACCGTGGAGGCCTTCTGGCCGCATGCCACATAGATGCAGTAAACCGGCTCGCCGCGCTCGTAGAATTCTTTCTGGTTGATGATGGTATCGATGGCAATCGCCGTTTTGCCCGTCTGGCGGTCGCCGATGATCAGCTCACGCTGGCCGCGGCCGATGGGGATCATCGAGTCGATGGCTTTTACGCCCGTCTGCAGCGGCTCGTTTACCGGCTGACGGTAGATCACACCCGGCGCCTTGCGCTCCAGCGGCATTTCGTATTTTTTGCCGCCGATGGGGCCTTTGCCGTCGATGGGCTGGCCCAGCGGATTGACGACGCGGCCGACAAACTCTTCGCCGACGTCGATCGAAGCGATCTTGCCGGTGCGTTTGACCACGCTGCCTTCGCGGATGCCGTCGGACGAACCCATGAGTACGACCCCTACGTTGTCTTCCTCCAGGTTGAGTACGATGGCGCGCACGCCGTTTTCAAATTCGACCAGTTCGCCGGATTGGGCGCTGTTCAGGCCATAGACGCGGGCGATCCCGTCGCCCACCTGCAGCACGGTGCCTACTTCTTCGAGGTTGGTGTCGGCCCCGAAGCCGGACAGCTGCTGTTTCAATATCGCGGAGATTTCTTCCGGTCTGACGTCTGCCATGTTATTTAATTGACTTGTGTTATTTTGATCAAAATAGTGTTCGAAACAGGGGTATGTGTCAGAATTCCTTCACATACAGGTTTTTCATGAATTGGGACTTCAGTTCGTCCAGTTTGTGGCTTACCGAAGCGTCGTAGCGCTTGTCGTCGAATTCCAGCACAAAGCCGCCGATCAGTTCGGGGTCGACTTTCGTCACTACTTCCAGATGGTCGGAAGTGATATCGCTGGCCAGCAGGCGCTTTTTCAGGTCTTCCATCACGCCTTCGCTCAGCGGCACTGCGGTGATGACCCTGACCGTCGTGATCTTTTTCAGCAACTTATACTGCGCACCGAATTCATGCGCAATCTCGGGCACGTACGATTCGCGGCCTTTGTTGACCAGCAGTTGCAGGTAACTCATGGTAAGCGCGTCGATCTTGCCTTTGAAAATGGCGTCCAGCACGGCG
Organism: Lewinellaceae bacterium; assembly: GCA_020636045.1. GTDB lineage: Bacteria > Bacteroidota > Bacteroidia > Chitinophagales > Saprospiraceae > M3007. The sequence goes on along the minus strand of JACJYP010000009.1, from coordinate 229,981 downwards.
ATCTTTTTGTCGGCGTGGATGATCGGGCTTTTCAGCATCAGGTACAGGTCGCGGTTGCCGGCTGCTTCTTTCAGGGTGCTGATGTCGGCATGCACCTGCTCCAGCTTCCCCTGCTCGATGGCCAGTTCGATCAGCGACTTGGCGTAACGGGTGGCAATTCTTGCTACGGACATGGTTGATACGATAGACGGTGGACGGTGGACGGTAGACGGCGTACGGTTTTTATTGCCGCAAGCCCTGTAACGTTAGCCGAAAACCGTTTTTAGTTTAATTTGATGTTATCGGCCAGCGACTTTGCGTAGGCTTCCTGCGCGTTTTTGTCGGACAGCTCTTTGTGCAGGACTTTCTCGGCGATCTCGATCGCCATTTGTCCGGCCTGGTTTTTCAGCGCCACCAAAGCGGCCTGCTTTTGATTTTCGATATCCTGAAGGGCGCTTTCCACTTTGCGCTTGTACTCGGCGTTGGCGCGCTCTTTTGCTTCAGCGATGATCTCGTCTTTGGCCTCTTTGGCCTCTTTCAGGATCTGGGAGCGCTCCTCGCGGGCCTGTGCGAGCAGTTTTTCGTTTTCTGCCTGCAGGTTTGCCATTTCTTCGCGCGCTTTTTTCGCTTCATCGAGCGAATTCTGAATGTCCAGTTCGCGCTTTTTCAGGCTTTCGCCGATGGGCTTGAAAGCGAAACGGCTCATCAGGAACCAGAACAGGCCAAAAATGATGGTCGTCCAGATGAGCAGACCGGGTTCGGGCTTGATGACGGAAAAGTCTACCAAAAACAACATCGGAAATGATGAATTAAGGATTTATAAAAGAAACAAGGAAAAGCGATAGTCAAAACCGGGCTCCTCCCCGTCGTTTTTTCAAAAAAGCGGGCCATTGCGTCGCCAACCGCTTCGCGCCGGCCCGAAGATCATTTAGCCGTTCACGCCGGGGGCGGCCACGAAGAAGGACAATACGATGGCTACCAGGGCCACACCTTCCACAAGAGCGGCGGTGAGGATCATGTTAGCGCGGATATCGCCTACAGCTTCGGGTTGACGGGCAATGCCTTCTACAGCTTTACCACCGATCGTACCTACACCGATACCGGCGCCGATCGCGGCCAAGCCTGCTCCAATTGCTGCGTACATAAAATTTGATTTATGTGTGAGTGAATATTACTGAATTGCTTTATTGTCAATCTGTTATCCCGTCCACCGTCCATCGTCTGCCGTCTGCTGTTTAATGGTGGTGCGGCTCTTCCAGCGCCATGCCGATATAGGTGGCCGAAAGCATCGTAAAAATGAATGCCTGCAGGAAGGCCACCAGCAGTTCGAGCGCCATCATGAACAGCGTCAGCGGGATGGCCGTCAGAGCGCCTGTGATCGTTCCCGAGATGCTGGTGCCCGCTCCTCCGAAAATGAAGATCAGCCCTACAAAGCACAGGACCACGATGTGGCCGGCCGTGATGTTGGCAAAAAGACGCAACAGCAGGGTGAAGGGTTTCAGGAAAATGCCGAGGATCTCTACCGGCGTCAGGATGAATATTTTCAATACCGGCGGAATACCGGGCATCCAAAGCGTGTGTTCCCAGAAGTGCTTGTTGCTGCTGAGCATGGTCAGCAGAAAAGTCAGCACTGCCAGTACGATGGTAACCGAAATATTACCCGTCAGGTTTGCGCTGCCCGGGAAAAAAGGAATCTGGCCGATCAGGTTAAGACCGAGGATAAAGAAGAATGCCGACAACAGGTACGGCATGTATTTTTCGTACTTGGGGCCGATGGAGGGCTTGGCAACCTCGTCGCGGATGAAAATGTAGAACGGTTCGAGGAAATTCTGGATGCCTTTCGGCGCCTGTCCTTCGCGGCGCATGGCTGCCGTGGCAGCAGAGCGGAACAGGAAGAAGAGCAGCAACGCGGTCAGGAACATGGTGAACACGTTGCGCGTGATCGAAAAGTCGTAAAAACCAGTGATGCCGCCGCCCATAACACCACCGTCGAAAGTCGTTTTGGCTTCCAGTTCTTTGCATTCGCCGCCGGTGACAACGGAAAATATGGTTTTGGTTTTGCCTCCTGCCGCCACTTCCTTGTGATAAACCCCCTCGATGGGATGCTCGCCGGTAGCGAACGCGGGGTCCTTGATGCGCATGATCGAGCCTTCTACCAGTACGTAGCCGTCTTTGGAAACCTCGCCGTTGCCGTGGTGGTGTGCGTGGAATGCGGAGGTGGTGGTCAGCGTCCAGCCGTGCCCGGGGGCATAAAGAATGCAGGGCAGGTGCAGGTATGCGTGGCCGTAGAGGTGGATGGCGTTCGCATCGGAAATGTGGTGTACCGCCGTAGCGCCTGCGTTGAATTCGCCCTCGACTGTTTCGCCGACCAGGTGGCCGCAATCGTGGTGCGCTTCGGCGTCAGGGTTTCCTGTCTGGCCCGATCCCTTCGGATGGCCCTGCTGTGTATTATCGTGCTGGGAAAAAGCAGCAACACTCAAGCCGCTGAAAATCAATACGATCCAAAAATTGCGAAAGGCTGTCATATCCACGTCTGGAAAGGCTTTTGTCAAATCGGCTGCAAAAGTACAACGTGGAATTCGTTTTTTGAAGCCCCAAAAATTATTTTTCAGAAAAAAATGGGGCAAGCGGGGGTGTTTTGACGGTGTTATCCGAATTTAATTTGGAAACGTGGAAATGGCTGGCGGTTTTTCAGGTTGGGTTTGGGGGTAGGATTACGGGTAAACGCAACAAAATCCGGCATGTGCGCTGTTGGCCTTGAAAATGTGGCCTTGCCGACACTACTTCTCGCGCAGGGTCATGGCGAGGGCGACAATGGTTTTTCCCGATTTCTTTTCGGAACCGCACCAGGCGCCGTTCCTGGCTTTTACGGGCTCTGTCAGTCCCTTCAGGCGCGCGCTGTATTCCAGTTCATATTTGTCAGCGGCCTTGCCTTCGAGCCACATGGCCAGACCGATGACCCGTTGCCTGCCGTCCTCCGTGCCGACGTATTCGTCTTCTTCTTTGTTTTCCCCGATGCCGGTCGTTCTGACATTCAGTTTGTAGCGGATCTTCAGCCCCGCTTTTGCCGGTTTGGTTTTAAGCCGGACGCCCAGGAATTTTTGCGCAGGCTTTAGCGGTCCGGCAAAAATGCCGTCGGAGGCGAGTGGCTGGTCGCCGACCTTCACAAAACTGGCAATGCCGGTAACCATTACCTCCTGCGCTTTTTCGGCTGCCGTCATCGCCTGCTCCACCGCCAGCCCTGCATCCACACGGCCGTAACCGTACCAGATGCTGTGTCCGTACTTGTCGTATTCTCCGCCGTTTTCGTCGATGCGGCGACAGGAGCGGCGCAGCATTTCCTTGACTTCGGGCTGGGTCAGTTCGGGGTTGGCAGCCAGCATCAGGGCAACCGTGCCCGCCACGCCCGGGCAGGCGCCCGAGGTGCCACCGAAATAGTTGATATAATCTTCGGGGGTGTACCCGTCGGCCGAGCGGCGGTCCGTGGTGCGCAACCCCTGGCTGATGGGCGCGGGGTGTTTGAATGGCTGGTAGGCGTAGTCGCCGCTGGGAAAACACACCCACACCGCATTGCCGTAGTCGCTGTACACGCTGCGCTTGCCGGTGTCGTTGCAGGCAGCCACGGCGATCACGCCGGGGTAACTGCAATAACCATCGTTTACGGTGTCTTCGTTGCCGTTGCCTGCGGCAAAAAGTATCACGCAGCCCTTGCCGCCGCGCCCTTTTTTCAGGGCGTAATCCATGGCGAGGCGCGTGCTGTCGGGCAGCGGCGTCGAACTGTTGTGCGCCATGTCGCCGGGATTCCACCACTCACCGTCGGCGGGGCCCCAGGAGCAGGAAATGACGTCGGCGCCGTGGTCGGCCGCCCAGGCAAAGGCATTGGCTTCGGCCATACTGCCCAGGCCGCTGCGCAGGCGGATCGGCATCAGCGTGGCTTCCGGGGCGACACCCGATGCGCCGTCGTTCAGGCCTGCGGCGCAAGCCATGCCCGCGCAGGCGGTGCCGTGGTTGTCGTCCTTGGTTTTGGGGCGCGGGTCGTTGCTGTTGAGCGTCGCGTCAAACGGATGCACCACGCGCCCCGCAAATTCGGGGTGGTCGATGTCTACGCCGTCGTCCACCACGGCAATGGTGACGCCCTTGCCTTTCGTGTGTTTCCAGGCCGCCTCGATATTCACATGCGCATCGACGGTTTTGCCGCCGATAGTAGTCTTGGCCAGGTGCCACTGGAGCGGATGAACGGCCTTATAGCGGCGTTCCTGCACGATCTCCGGGTGGCAAAACTCCACGATCTTTTCTTTCAGCAACTGGTCCGCGATGTCGAATACTTTCAGGCCGGTGCCTTCCTGCGCTTCTACGAAATAGGAGTTTGCTGCGAAAGGAAGTTTGGATTTAATGGTCAGATGGTACTTTTCGATCAGCGCGAGACAATCTTTTTCCGACACCTCGTCCTTGAACTTTACGAAGAAATTTTCGGTGTAGAGCATCACCTCTCCGCTCTCCGCATCCTGCAGCACACGACCGGCAAACCGGATGTTCTCCTCCTGCTTGAGGGTCGCGCGGGCTTCGTCGCGCTTTTCCGTGGTGGATTTGGTGGACTCAAGCGCATCGTCGGCAGAAATTTTTCTCACAGTGACCCCCGCCTCGGGGAAAGAGGTGACTTCAGTGGTTTTATCGATCAGGTCCCTGCTTTCGCGGCTCATGTCTACGCTTTCGAGTTCCCGGTTGCCTTTGGTGCGGATGGCCACCATGTCGGGGCTTTCCACCAGTTTGACCGTTTTGCCTTTTTTGCCGCCAAATTTGACCTTGTACATAGCGAAGTGGGTGTTTTTATAATGAAAGAGTAAAGTGGCCGGATGCACACCTGAATGTGAAGTGCCCTTGTTTGTCAGAAAACGCTGCCGACAAATTTATTGTTATCGCCGGTTTCGCTTTTCGACGGGAAATGTCGGCGCTTATCGCAACAGGGGGTCGTCGCCGGCGAGTACGGTAGAAATGAACAGGTAACTTCTGTTCATCTGGTAGCGATAATCCTTGCGCACAAAGCGCAGGAATTTGAGGTGCCAGCTGTAGCGACGCCCGACGAGGCATCCGGCGCTATACTTACCCACCAGCGCCGGCGTTTTTTTTGCGCTGGTGGTATGCTGGTTGATCCCGAACCATTCGCCGATGTCGATGGGGTCTTTTCTGTTGCGCGTACCGCTTTTGTCGAGGTCGCGGTGTACGCGCAGGGGCCCGCGTTGCACGAGCGCCGGTTGCACGCCTTGGTGCAGGCCGTCGGCCCATGCTTTATACTGCCCGAAAGCGATGCGGGCGGCGCCGAGCGAATGGAGGGGGTGGACCGTGTAAAACTTGCCGGGTTCGGTGGTCGACTGGTCGTTGACCACCATTTCCGGCTTGCCGCCCGGGGTGATCCGGATGACGGTGCGGCGGTCGTTCCATTCATCGAATTTGTCGGGGTTTTCGCGGCCGTCGCTGTTCACGCCTTCGATGTATACTATATTATAGGTGTTGGGGCTGCGGGATATCCAGTAGCCTTTTGCACGCATGCAGCGCAAAAGGCGTTTGGCAAAGCGTGTGCGCGTGTCGTCAAATTTATTGTTCTCGAATTCGACAGGCAGGAATTTCTCAGGGTCCGCCTTCACCAGCGCTTTCATGATCCCGGGCGTCAGTAGCCGGTCGGTGTATTCCAGTTCGGCAAGTCTGCAAAATTCAAAGATCGCGCTGCGTGACATCGGTCCGATCATGCCATCGGCCTTCGCGACCGGCCCGAACGGAGTGGTCGCATCGCCGCCGATCACGGGATCGAGGATACCCAGGTCGCACAGCCTGGTTTGCAGGTCTAAGGCGGCGCCTCTGTTTTCAGGAAGGTTCAGTTCATCCGTGGTAATGGCCTTTTTCTGATCGATCAGTTGTTGCAAAGAATTGAACATGATGGTGTTTTATCTGGATTTTATGGTTGGGCTGTGTTGCTATTTGGTCGCGATCACGCCCAAAATAGCGCCCAGCCCGAGTCCGATGCCTCCGCCGACCAGAATACCCCATATCTTTTTCCCGGCCTGGCTTTTATTGGCATCGCTCGCCACTTGACGGCACTCGCTGAGTTGCAGGTTCAGGGCTTCGATCGATTTGTTGAGCATCGCATTGGTATGGTCGCTAAAAGCGATGAAGTCTTTCTGGGACGCGATGACGGCGTCCTTTTTCTGTATCTCCAGGAGGTTCAGGTCGTTTTGCCGCAGCAGACTGAAATTGGCGGCATACAGCGAATCGGCCAGCCTGCTTTGCCTGTCGCCGATCTCGATGGCTCTCCGCAGCACTTGCCGGGGTACGATCACGACCGGGAACATGGCGTCGTACAGGTCGATCTGGTCGAGTTCGGCATTCGAATGGACTGCCACCCCCTGAAAGGAAATGTCCACGCCGTTCTGGCGGTATTGGAAGGTGTCTAGTTGCGCTGCTGCGGAATGACATACCGCTGCGATCAGCAGGGCGCCGAGTAAATGTTTCATCGCGTTGGTTCAGTTGTTTTGTTTGATCCCGACCGGGTGCTGGTCAATCACTTCCTGCAGGTCGTGGATTTCGAGATACAATTGCTGGCGCTGGTCAGCAATACTGTTTTGCAGCCTGTTGATGCGTTGGGCATTCAGGCTTTTCAGGCGCAGGATCTCGTCGATCTGCATGTACAGCGAATCGGTGCGTTTGGTCAGTTCAAGTTTGCGGGCTGCATAAGCCGTATTGATCGAATCGACATGCGCCATGATGCGGCCCTGGTTGTCTTCGATCTCCTGCAGCCGGTGCTTGATGTCCTGCCTGCGGGCAAATTCGCCGCGTACGATCACGCCGGCAAAAAAGACGGAGGAAAGCAACAAGATCAGTTTCCAGTTGATGGGTCCCATGGATTTCGGTTTTTGAAGGAATGGATTCCGGAGCGATCGGGCCGCGGCTGCGAAAACGTTCTTAACGGATCATTCCCGGCAAGTATTAAAATATTGGACCGAGGGGTTTGTCCCGGAAAACAAATATACCTGCTTTTCGCGTGGAAAAGCCTCTTGGCGCCCCAAAATTAACGGAGTTGTTGCCTGCGCCTATTTCGGCGGTTGATCCTTTTCCGCATCCTTTTTGGTCCCTCGCGTCTTTTTGGGCGGCGCGGCGCTTTCTCGTTTGAAACTTTCAAACATGCCTGCCGGCTCGGGTTGCGTCAGCGCGCCTCCCGAACTGATGCTTGCCTGCGCCGTGGAGGGTGTTGTTTGTGTGATCGTGGTCGTCGTCACGGCAGGAGAAGCCGGTGGCGGGCCTGAGGCGCGGAGGCTCACGAGTTTTTTCAAGGCCTCAAACCAGAAAGTAGCGCCCAGGGAAATGCCCAGCGCTGTCGTGATCCAGCCGATGATCTTGTACAACCACCATTTGACATCTACCTGGTTCCAGTCGACATTGTCCCAGCCCAGACCCAGGGGCGATTCGAGGGCGGCGATATTTTCATTGACCAGTTGGCCGATCTTTTGCTGGGCTTCCGATATGTCGGGGTTTTCGAGGTTCATGGCCGTAGGGGCCGGCTGGGTGTTCACAAAATTGGTGGCGGCATCGGCGATGGTGTTGCTCAGGGTCGCGTTGATGCTGAGGTTGTGATAAATATTGATCACGTCGACATTGAACACCACGGCGACCGCAAGGCCGATGCCGATCAGCCAGCGCTGCGCAGTGCGTTTGTAGGCTCCGGAAGAGCGGTCCATTACTTCGCTGTACCAATGTTCTACTTTACCCTTAAGATCCACCAACTGTCCGTTGCTTTGCTTGTACAGGAACTGCGCAAGTTTTTTGGAAGCGCCGTCCGGCAGACCGTCGATCTTGGCCTGCACATCGGCTTCCGAGTCGATCTTCATGATATCCAGCAGGATGGAACTGAAGGTGCCGGCGCTGATATAGGAGGGCAGCGCCCGTTTTTTACCGCCGACGCGCGTGCGTTCGCGCGACCCTGCCGACAGCTGCTGGAAAAAGGGATGTTCTATAAAATCGATGCTCGCCTCATGCCCGACCATGCCTTTGATCGCCTTGACGAGTTGTTGTCCGCGCAATGACAGGTAACCGGCGAGCAGTTCCATAATGGTGGATGCCAGCATGCTGAAGAGCAGCATGACGAATACGATACCGATAATGGTGGAAAGAATTGCGAGCATAGTGTATCCTTTGATTTTTTCAGGCTTAAAAATGCAGACTTCTTTCCGTATTCAGGTAGCCTCGATGCCGATTCTTGGTTCAATTATTGTTTTAACCCCGCAATGCCGCCCCGACGGCTCCGGCCGTTCAGTCTTATTTGCGCTACCTTTGCCGTGCCTGCAGCCACATTTGCGGGTAGCGGCCTTTTTTCTTGTAATTCTGCATAAATCTTTAATAAATCAATGGCAAACAAACGCGTACTCGTCACCGGAGCCGCCGGCTTCATCGGTTCTCATCTTTGCGACCGCTTTCTTGCCGAGGGCTACTCGGTGATCGGAATGGATAACCTGCTTACAGGCGACCTGGCGAATATCGAACACCTGTTCCGGGAAAAAGAATTTGAATACCACCACCACGACGTCACGAAATTCGTGCACGTGCCGGGCAAACTGGACTACATCCTGCACTTCGCTTCGCCGGCCAGCCCGATCGATTACCTGCAGATGCCGATCCAGACCCTGAAAGTCGGCGCCCTGGGCACGCACAACCTGCTCGGCCTGGCCAAGGAAAAAAAGGCGCGCATCCTCGTGGCTTCCACTTCGGAGGTGTACGGCGACCCGCTCGTGCACCCGCAGACCGAAGAATACTGGGGCAACGTGAACCCCGTCGGCCCCCGCGGGGTGTATGACGAAGCGAAGCGCTTTCTGGAAGCCATTACCATGGCCTACCACAATTACCACAACGTCGAGACCCGCATCATCCGCATTTTCAATACCTACGGCCCGCGCATGCGGGTGAACGACGGCCGCGTGCTGCCGGCATTTTTCTCGCAAGCCATTCGCGGTGAAGGACTTACCGTGTTCGGAGACGGCTCCCAGACGCGCTCTTTCTGCTATGTCGACGATCTGGTGGAAGGCATCTACCGCCTGCTGCTGAGCGACTACCACCTGCCGGTGAACATGGGCAATCCTTCCGAGATCACCGTGCTGCAATTCGCACACGAGATACTAGAACTCGTGCAGAATCCCAAGGCGTTCATCGATTACCGGCCCCTGCCCGTGGACGACCCCAAACAGCGGCGCCCGGACATCTCCAAGGCGCGCGCGCTGCTCGGCTGGGAACCCAAATTCGATCGCGCAAGCGGCCTGAAACTGACCTACGAGTATTTCAAAAAAGCGGTGAAAGTGGATGCCGGTTCAGTAGCCTGAACCGTTCATTTTTTCGCTGAATCCGGGCGCGGATTCGCACAACCGTATTTTTGAAAATACCTTTGCGCCCGAGGGGCGGTGCGCCCCGGTACGACATGACTGAAAAAACGATCCTCGTCACGGGCGGCGCGGGCTTCATTGGCTCGCACGTCGTGCGTTTGCTGGTGCGCAAGTACCCGGATTACCATATTGTCAACCTCGATGCCCTGACCTACGCCGGCAACCTGGAAAACCTCCGCGATGTAGACCAGGCGCCGAACTATACCTTCGAAAAGGCCGATATCCGCGATATGGGGCAACTACAGGCGGTATTTTCAAGATACCATCCCGACGGCATCATCCACCTGGCGGCAGAAAGCCATGTGGATCGTTCGATCAACAACCCGGCGGCCTTTGTGGAAACCAACGTGCTGGGCACGGTGAACCTGCTGAATGCCGCGCGCCAGGTCTGGAAGGACGCGCAGGAGGGCAAGCGTTTTTACCATATTTCCACCGACGAGGTGTACGGTTCCCTGGGCGACGAAGGCTTTTTTACCGAAGAAACGCCCTACGATCCCCGTTCCCCCTATTCGGCATCCAAGGCGGCCAGCGATCATTTCGTGCGCGCCTATTTCCATACCTACGGATTGCCGGTGCTGCTGTCCAACTGTAGCAACAATTACGGCCCTTACCATTTTCCCGAAAAACTTATTCCCCTGATGATCAATAATATACGGGAGGGCAAGTCTTTGCCTGTGTACGGCGACGGACAGTACACCCGCGACTGGTTGTGGGTGGAAGACCATGCCGCGGCCATCGACCTGATCTTTCACAAAGGGCGGATCGGCGAGACGTACAATATCGGCGGCAACAATGAGTGGAAAAACATCGATCTCGTGGAAAAACTCTGCGATATCATGGACGAATTGCTGGGCCGGCCGGCTGGCAGTTCCCGCGAACTCATCACTTTTGTAAAAGACCGCCCGGGACACGACCGGCGCTATGCCATCGACGCCGGCAAACTCAAAGACGAACTGGGCTGGGAACCCACCATTCGCGCTGAAGAAGGTTTTAGGAAAACGGCAAAATGGTACCTGGAAAACGAAGCCTGGCTGCGCCGTATTCTGACGGGAGAATACCAGAAATACTACGAAGCGCAATACGGCGTCTAGCATGCCTGTTACTGCTTCCCGTACACTTTTTTGCCTTTCTTGAGCCAGACGCCCCAGGTCCGGCTGTAGGCATGCACGCGGGCGGTGCGTCCCTTGTCGTCATAAACGGAATGGTCCTGGTTGACCCATTCGAAGATGCCGCCGTAGAGGTTGGAAACATTCTTGTAACCCGCTTCGAGTAATTTTTCGGCGATCTTTTCGCTGCGGTATCCCACCGAACAATAGACCACAATGCGGCGGTTTTTGGGAACATCCTTCAATACTTCTGGCTTGAAGTGGTCGTAACCTACATGAAGCGCCCCCCTGAGGTGACTGACCTCGAATTCATCGGTTTCCCGTGCGTCGAGGAAAAAAATGGAGGCGCTGTCACGCGCCGCTTCCTGCACCTGTATTTCCGGAACGGTATGGCTCAGCAGGTTTTTCAGCATGACGCGGTAAGCGCCGCTTTTTACCTGCGCGGAGGCCGGCAATGCAGCGAGCGCAAGACCCGACAGCGCCATAAAAACCTTGATGGCCTGCCTGCCGGCACGGAAAAAACGTCGATGAAAGCGGAAAAAAGTAAAAGGCATTGCAGTGGAGAATATGCTGCAAAATTGGCCTGAAAATCCGGAAAATAAAAATGGAGAGGAAGCATTCCGCACCCGGCGCGGCGTTTTTTGCGCCGCGCCAAGTGCCAAACCGAAGATTATATATGGGAGCCCTCGTTTAAAAAAAATCCTACTGCCAGAAGGGAAGCAGTAGGAAAATCAAAACATACTATGAGAAAACTTGGCACAAGGTAAATGCACGCCGTGCTCAAGCCCAAAAACATTTTACGGAACGGCGGCAAATAAGAGGGAACGGCAAACAGATGTTTGCTTTGTTTAATCTAACAATCTGATTACCAGGTTTGCGGCTTTTTCAGGTCCCCAAAAAAAGTGCGGCGATCGACTTGTGCTCTACCGTATTCCGGATGGCCCGGGAAAACAGTTTTGCGGTCGACAACACCTTGATCTTCGGCGACTTTTTCCGCAGGGGGATGGTGTCGCAGACGATGAGTTCCGACAGTTTTGACTGTTCGATGTTTTCGTACGCCTTTCCCGACAGCACGGGGTGTGTGCAGATCGCGCGGACCGACCTGGCGCCTTTTTCGATCAGGGCATCTGCGGCCTTGCAAAGCGTGCCTGCCGTATCCACGAGGTCGTCGACGAGGATGACGTCGGCGCCGGCCACTTCGCCGATCACGGTCATGGCCGCCACTTCGTTGGCTTTGGTGCGGTATTTATCGCAGATGACGAGTTCGCGGCCGAGTTGCTTGGCGTACACGCGGGCGCGTTTTACGCCGCCGACATCGGGGCTGGCAAAAATGGTGTTATCCAGGTCCTGCTTCTCCAGAAACGGCACGTAGATCGCCTCGGAGCGCAGGTGGTCAACGGGAATGTCGAAAAAACCCTGTACCTGGTCGGCGTGCATATCCATCGTCATGATGCGGTTGGCGCCGGCGGCCGTGAGCAGGTTGGCAACGAGTTTGGCGCTGATGGGCACACGCGGTTTGTCCTTGCGGTCCTGGCGGGCGTAGCCGAAATAGGGGATCACTGCTGTGATGTAGCCCGCCGATGCGCGTCTGGCAGTGTCGATCCAGAGCAGCAGTTCGATCAGGTTGTCGTGCGGCTGGCAGGTGCTCTGGATAAAAAAAGTGAACGAGCCGCGCACGCTTTCGTTGATGATGGTTTGCATTTCCCCGTCGCTGAAGCGGGCAAGCGTTTTGTCGCCGAGGGGAACATCGAAATGAAAGGCAATCTCTTTGGCCAGGTCCTGGGACGCAGCGCCGGAAAACAATTTTACTTCGGGCATAATTTCGCCGGGATCGGGTTCTGGTTGATGAGCAGGAGCATTGAAAGGGAGTTGGTCGCTAAACACGCAGCAAAGATAAGGCAGGAAATTCAGGTTTTCCGGCTCAAAACAAACAGGATTCGTGCAGAATGTTTCGGAAACGGCTGACAGGATATAAAAATGGCCGTTCTTGGCAATTCCCGGCATTTTATTTTAAACAGGTTTTCAAGGCGATCATCAAATGGTACCTTTGCCGGCCTCCCTCCAAGTGAAAAATTTCTTCGATTTACTTTTCACCAAATCCAACTGTCTGGATATGAATCTGCTACGTTTACCTCGTCTGGGGTTGTCGGCCATATTGCTTTTGCTGTTTGCCGCAACCGTACAGGCACAATCTTCGGCGCCCCGCCAAACCGCGCTGCGTTTTCTGCAGGACAATCCTTCCAAATTCGGCCTTGTTGCCGCTGACGTCGCTGATGTAAAAGTGACGGATGAGTACCTGAGTAAACACAACGGCGTCACGCACGTGTGGGTGCAGCAACAATACAACGGCATCCCGGTGTTCAACGGTCTTTTCGGTCTGCACGTCACTGCCGACGGCCAGGTGAAGCACCTGTCGCACCGCTTCGTACGCGACATCGCTTCAAAAGTGAATACCGCGCTTCCATCCCTCACAGCTTCCAAAGCAGTGGAAATGGCCTTCGCCAACCTCGGTTTTACAGGCTTTCAGGCGCCTTCGGTGCGTCAGAAGATCGATGAGAAGAACTGGGTGTTCGAAGGCGGTGCGGTGTCGCGTGCCGACATCCCCGTTTCCGCTTCTTATGCCGTGCAACAGGACGGTTCCGTTCGCCTGGCATGGTCGATGGTCATCGAACAGGCAACATCCTCTGATGTATGGAACATGCGCGTCGATGCGCAGACGGGGCTGATCCTCGACAAGATCAACCAAACGGTCTACTGCAAGGCCGGCCACGCCCATGCTGCCGGTGATCATTGCAACGATCTTGTACAGGAAAACACCGCACAACAGGCATCTGGAACAGTGGTGCAGGCCGATGCTACTTATAACGTTTTTGCACTGCCAACGGAAAGCCCGCTGCACGGCGGCCGCACCCTGCTCGTCAATCCGGCCGATCCCACGGCTTCGCCCTTCGGCTGGCACGATACCAACGGCATCGCAGGTGAAGAATATACGTACACCCGCGGCAACAACGTATGGGCGTATGACGACCGCCTGAACGACAACAACGGTAGCGCTTCGGAATCGGCCGACGGCGGCGCCAGTCTGAACTTCGATTTTCCGTATGACCCGGACGGCGAGCCGCTCGTTAACCTGAATGCTGCGATCACGAACCTGTTCTACATGAACAACATGATGCACGATTTTACCTATCGTTTCGGGTTCGATGAGCCGGCGGGCAACTTTCAGCAAAATACCTATGGCCACGGTGGCGCCGGCAGCGATGCCGTGCAGGCTAATGCCATTGACGGTTACGCTTCTGCGCAGCAGTCGGTGAACAATGCCAACTTTTCCACGCCGGCCGACGGCGGCAGCGGCCGCATGCAAATGTTTGTATGGACCCGCGCCGGCGGCCAGTTGCTCAGCGTAAATGCCCCTGCGCCGGTAGCCGGCACCTATACGGTTTCCGTAGCAGCCAGTTCGGCAGATCCCTTCGGAGCGCCGGTTACGGATGTTCCCGTTACCGGTGACGTAGCGATCGGCGTCAACAACACCGGCCAACCTACGCTCGGTTGCAGCCCGCTGACCAACGATCTGACAGGCAAGATCGCGATCATCGATCGCGGCATCTGCAATTTCAGCCTGAAAGCCTACCACGCACAATTGGCCGGCGCTGTAGCCTGCATCATCTGTAATTTTGAAGATCAACTGGTGAATATGGCGGCCGGCCTCAATGCCGACGATGTGAATATCCCTGTCGTGATGATCTCGAAAACAGACTGCGACATTTTACGTCAGTTTGCCGGCCAAAGCCTGAACATCACCCTCGTGGAGCCGCCCACCTCGGGCCCCGACCTGCTCGACGGCGACTTCGACAACGGCATCATCGCACACGAATACGGCCACGGCATTTCCAACCGCCTGACGGGCGGCCCGAACCAGGCCGGATGCCTCGGCAACGCCGAACAGATGGGCGAAGGCTGGAGCGACTGGTTTTCCCTGATCATGACAACCCATCCCGGCGATGTCGCCGACAAGCGCCGCGGCGTAGGCACCTTTGTACTTCGTCAGAACACCGATGGCGTCGGCATTCGCCGCTACCCGTATTCGACCGATATGTCGATCAGTCCCGTCACGTTTGGCACCGTTGCCGAAAGCACGGAAGTACATGACCTCGGTGAAATATGGGCAGCCATGACCTGGGACCTTTACTGGGCGATGGTGGAGAAATACGGCTACGATGCCGACCTGAGCAACACGAACAGCGGCAACGCCCGCGCCATTCAACTGGTCATGGACGGCATGAAATTCCAGCCCTGCAACCCGGGCTTCGTGGATGGCCGCGATGCGATCATGCTGGCCGACATTCTTGGCTACGATGGCGCCGATACCTGCCTGATCTCGGGTGTGTTTGCTCGCCGTGGCCTCGGCTACTTCGCCGACCAGGGCAGCAGCCTGGACGCTTCTGACGGTGTGGAGAATTTCGAGCCGATCCCGACCTGTATCCGCGAATTGAAGATCAAAAAAACGACGTCCACGCCGCTGATCGAGCCGGGTGAAAACGTCGAGTTTTCAATCACGGTAACCAACCACAAGGAATCGACGGCGACGAATGTAGTGGTGACCGACGAACTGCCCGCGGGGCTCACGTTCTCCGGCGCTTCCAATGGCGGCACCTTCTCCAACGGTATGGTGACCTGGAACCTCGGCAACATGCCTTCCGGTGATGTGAAAACGTTGACTTACACCGCCAAAACGCTGCCCAATGTCGGTTCCAACCGCTATTTTATTGATCCGATGGATACCGACCAGGACTGGTTCAGCCTCGACATCGACGGCAACAACGAATTCTTTACCCTGCAGAATGCGGTCGTAAAATCGGGCACACATGCCTGGCTGGCGACCAGCAAACCGACCGAGACGGAGTTTTCGCTTGAAACGGTGCTCTCCTTCACGGTGACCGGCACGCAGCCCGTCATGCGCGTGTGGACCAACTACAACACCGAGAACGGCGTGGATGCCGGTATTGTGGAGATCCGCAAAGGCCTCGACCCGACCTGGGAACAATTCCCCGACGATCGCGTATTCCGCAATCCGTATCCGCGCAAAGTCGATTACCAGACCTTCGCCATTCCTTTTATCAGCGGTTTTTCGGGCAACTCCAACGGTTGGATACAGTCATACTTCGACCTGAGCGATTACCTTGGAGAGGAAGTGACCATTCGCTTCCATTTTGGCACCAATCAGGACCAGAACCTCGGTGCTGACGGTGCTTTTTATGTGGACGAGATCGATGTAATGGATATGCTCAACTACGATACGGAGGCTTGCGTCACGGATGACGACGGTGTTACCGCCTGTGCGCGTGCTCCCGAACGCGGCGTGATCGTTCAGCCGGGTACCGTCGTCGATACCGATGAACCGGGTGCTTTCTCGCTGCCGATGCAGGTGCAACCCAACCCGGCGTACGACATGCTGCACATCACCCTCGGTCGCGAAGCGAGCGGCGATGTGCGCGTACAACTTGTCGGCGCGGACGGTCGTACAGCGCTGAGCCGCGTGCTCAACGGCGTAAGTGCGGGACAGATCCTGACCCTCGACGTACAGCAGGTGCCGGCCGGCATCTATGTGCTGCAAGTAGAAAGTGCTGCCGGCAACGGCGTGAAAAAAGTAGTGATCCGCTAAAATTTTGTTTCCGGATCTTTCAGGGGCGGTGCTCGTCGGTCGGACGGGCGCCGCCTTTCTTTTCCAGAAAAGCGATGTTGCGCTTCAGGCCCGCGTATTTGACCCTCTTTACCGCCGACCGCTTGAATATCCTCCCGAAAACTTCTTCGGTGAGTTCCTGCCAGCCGCGACGGTCCAGAGGCAGCAGTTCGGGGTGCGGCTCAAATGCCGGCTCGGCATGCCGCTCCGAAAAGCGGTTCCAGGGGCACACGTCCTGGCATACGTCGCAGCCGAACATCCAGCCGTCCATCTGCTCGCGAAAGCCTTCGGGAATCTCGTCGCGCAATTCGATGGTCAGGTAAGAAATGCATTTGGAAGCATCCAGCCAGTAACCTTCCTGGGAAATGGCTTCCGTGGGGCATGCGTCGATGCAACGGCGACAGGTGCCGCAGTGGTCGCGGATAGGATCGTCGTACAGCAGCGGAAGGTCGCAGATGATCTCTGCCAGAAAAAAAAACGACCCCTGCCGGGGGTGGATGGTGAGGGTGTTGCGGCCGTTCCAGCCGATGCCCGCGCGCTGCGCCCACTCGCGTTCGAGTACGGGCGCGCTGTCGACGAAGCAGCGCCCGTCGATCTCGCCGATCTCGGTGCGCATGAATTGCAGGAGTGCCCGCAGGCGGTCTTTTACCACGGAGTGGTAGTCTTCTCCGTAGGCGTACTGGCTGATTTTGGGCGCTTCCTGGTCGGGTTGCTTTTCAGGGTTGAAATAATTGAAAGTCAGGCAAATGACCGTTTTGGCGCCGGGCACGAGTTTGGTCGGGTCCACACGCAGGTCGAAATGGTTTTCCATGTAGGCCATACGGCCGTGTGCGCCCTGCCGCAACCACTTTTCCAGCCTGTGCGCCTCTTCGTCCAGCCGCTCTGCTTTGGCAAAACCGACAAATCCGAAGCCCAGTCGCCGGGCTTCGGCGCGAATCATGTCCGTATGTCGCTCAACAGGCTGCAAAATGGCTATTTACCTGATTTTCTGATCAATTCGGGCAGGTGGCGCAGCGCGGCCAGTTCCTTGTATTTTTCCCGGAACTCATCCGCCGGCGCCCCGAAATATGTTTTTCCACCTTCCAGTGATTTGGAGACGCCGGCGCCGGCCAGCACCACGGCGCCCTGCCCGATGCGGACGGCCTGTATCACGCCTACCTGGCCGTAGAGCACGACGTTGTCTTCAATGATCGTTTTGCCGCCGATGCCCACCTGCGCGGCGAAGAGGCAGTTTTTACCGATCACGGCGCCGTGGCCGATGTGTATCTGGCAATCGAGTTTGCTGCCTTCGCCGATGATCGTATCCCCGCTCACGCCTTTGTTGATGGTGCAGCCGGCGCCGATGTCAACATGGTCCTCGATGATAACACGGCCCCCGGAGCGCCATTTTTTGAAACTTCCGTCGGGTTGTTTTTTGTAGTAAAAAGCATCCGAACCGATGATAGAGTTGGGTCCGATGCTCACATGTTCGCCGATAAAGCAATATTCGCCGATGTAGGTATTTGCCTGAATATGGCTGTGGGCCCCGATGCGCGTATTTGCCGCGATGACAACGCCCGGCTCAATGATGGCGGTAGGATGTATCTCCGCGCGGTGATGCACGGGGGTATTCAGCGGCTCGAAAGGGCGGTGCGCCCGCACCAGCGCGTCGTATGCTTCGAAGGGGTCATCGAGCACCAGGATCGCTTTGCCGGGCGGACATTCGGCCGCTTCATTGAGCAGGATCACCGTAGCGGCGCTGTTCAGGGTCTTTTCAAAGTATTTCTTCACGTCGGAAAAAGCGATGTCGCCAGGCTCTACCTTGTGTATTTCGTTGATGCCGGTTGCCATCAGCGAGTCGTCGCCGATGAGTTGTTTCGCCTGAAGTTGCCGGGCGAGATCGCGGACCGGAATTGCTTGCGGAAATTTCATATTTGTGCGGGAAATTGAACTCGAAAGGGATAATACGCAGCAATATTCAGAAAAAATATGCTAAGTCCACCGGGAGAATAAACCGGCGGCATGCCTGGCGGTGATTTTGGAACGCAAAAGCGAATTTAACGGACATTTGGCAGCCCGGTGACCAAACAAGGCAACTGCATTCAGACTTGAAACCCTTTTCGGGCGATTCTATTTACAAGGGGTCCGCTTTTCAGTCAGGTTGATAAAAATAGTGTGAATGGGTTTTATGTGTTCCCCTTTTTGGTGTTCGATATGCCCATAATTGCCGTTTTTCCGGCCGGAACGCAACTTATGCTATTTCGCAGGGGTACTTGATTGCAATTCGTGCATATCTGCTACTTTTACCGCAAAACCCGTACTAATGATGTCTCGTTATCGCTTTCGCTATCTCGTCTTTTTATTTCTCCTGTCCGGCCTGACGCAGGTGCTGCACGCACAGCCGCCCGTCGCGGAAATGCGCGGCGCCTGGATCGCCACCGTGGCCAATATCGACTGGCCTTCCAAGCCGGGCCTGCCCGTCGATCGCCAGAAAATAGAATTTGACAGTATCCTCGATGTGCTGCGCGCCATGAATATGAATGCGGTATTTGTGCAGGTGCGCCCGACCGGCGACGCGTTTTACAGATCTCAGACGGTACCCTGGAGCCAGTTTCTGACAGGCGAGCAAGGCCTGCCGCCTGCGGATTCCTCATATGACCCGATGCAGTATATGATCAAGGCGGCGCACGAGCGGCATATGGAGTTTCACGCCTGGCTCAACCCGTACCGCGCTACCTGGGACCTTGATACCGCCAACCTCTCGCTGATACATCCCCTGCGTTCTTTCCCGCCCAACCTGAAGGCACAATGGTTTTTCAGGTACGGCCGGCGCTGGTATTTCAATCCTGCCAACCCCTTTGTCAGGCAATACCTGGTGAACGTGGTGCGCGATATCATCCTTCGCTACGATGTCGACGGCATTCACTTCGACGATTACTTCTATCCATATAAAGAAGCCGGCGAAACCCTGAACGACTACAATGAGTTTGCGGCAAACCCGCGCGGATTTACCAATGTGGAGGATTGGCGACGCGACAACGTGAATAAACTCGTGGAAGACGTGTCGAAGATGATCAAGAACTACAAGCCGTATGTTCGATTTGGCATAGGTCCTTTCGGCGTCTGGCGAAACGCCGATCGCGATCCTGTGAATGGCTCGGATACCCGCGCCGGGCTCACGAGCTACGACGATCTGTATGCCGACGTACTCCTTTGGCTGAAAAACGGCTGGATCGATTACGTCGCGCCCCAGATATACTGGAGCGTGGGTTTCCCGCCGGCCGACTATGAAAAACTCGTCGACTGGTGGAGCAAGCACACCTACGGCCGGCAACTCTATATCGGGCATGCGGCGTACAAGATCGCCAACAGCCCCAACGATGCGAACTGGAACAAGGCCGGCGAGATCAGCCGGCAAATCGCTCTGAACCGGAAAAATCCCAATATTCAGGGCAGTATTTATTACTCTGCGAAGCCGCTGATGCGCAATCCGCTTGGCGTGCAGGATTCGCTGATCAATGATGTTTATTCATATCCTGCGCTGGTGCCGGGCATCCCGTATCTGGCGAAAGTGCCGCCCGCAACCCCTCAGATCTGCCGGGTAAAAGGATCGCCGAGTTCGGTCAAACTGGCCTGGCACGTCTGTGACCTGCTATCGGGTGAAGAAATGCCTTACTATTTCGCCATCTATCGCTTCGACGGGGAAGCCGTTGGCAATTTCCGAGACCCCTACAACCTGCTGGTAACCACACCCTTCTTTTCCGAAAAATGGATATTTGAAGACCAGACGGCCACGGAAGGGTATTATACCTATGTCGTGGTGGCCTACAACCGCGTGAACGTGGAAAGTTATGCCAGCGAGCCGGTGTATGTCAAAAAGACGCGAAAGGGCGCCAAGCGAAAAAAGAAACTGTTCGGATACCTGTTCTGACGACCGCTCAGATGCCGTGCGGAAACCGCATGGCAAATTCCTTTGCGAAATAGGTCAGGATGACATCGGCGCCGGCGCGGCGGATGCTCAGCAAGGTCTCCGGCATGGCGCGTTCGAAATCGAGCCAGCCGTTGTTGCAGGCCGCCCGCAGCATGGCGCATTCGCCGCTGACGTGGTAGGCGGCAATGGGCTGTTCGAAGTTTTCTTTCAACAGGTGGATGACGTCGAGGTAGTGGAGCGCGGGTTTGACCATCAGTATATCGGCGCCTTCCGAAACGTCGAGTTCGGCCTCCACCAGCGCCTCCCGCTTGTTGGCCGGGTTCATCTGATAACTCTTTTTATCGCCGCTTTTGGGGGCTGAATCCAGGGCGTCGCGAAAGGGACCGTACATCGCACTGGCGTATTTGGCTGTATATGCGAGAATGCCCGTTTGGGTAAATCCCTGCTCGTCGAGTGCCTGCCGGATATAACCTATACGGCCGTCCATCATATCGGAAGGGCCGAGCATGTCGAAGCCTGCTTCGGCCTGCGCCAGTGACATGCTGGCCAGAATGGGCAGGGTATCGTCGTTCAGGATCTCGCCGTCGCGAACGAGCCCGTCGTGCCCGTCGGAACTGTAGGGGTCCATCGCCACGTCGCTGATCAGGCAACACTCCGGAAAACGCTTTTTTACTTCGCGCGCCACTTTCAGATAGAAGTTGTCAGACGCATAACTATAAGTAGCCGTCCGGTCCTTCAACTGGTCCGCCACCGCCGGGAAGACCACAAAATTGGTAATACCCAGGTTCATGCACGCTTCGATCTCGCCAAGCAGGGTGTCGGGCGAAAACCGGTATATGCCGGGCAATGAGTGTATCTCACTGCGGATGTTGCTTCCGTCGAGCACGAACTGTGGAAAGATCAGGTGCCGGGGATGGAGGTGGGTTTCGGCAGCCATGCCCCTGATGGCGGCTGACTGTCGGTTGCGGCGAGGGCGGCGAAGCATATGGTTGTCAGAATTTTAATATTAATAAGCGATTTAAAACAGGCCCGAAGGTAATAGGCTGCGCCTGTTTGACCGGATGTTGAGCCAAATCATGATATTTTTCTGACGCAGGCATTCGCGGTTCCGGGTGTTACTTTGACGTATGGCAAAATAAAAAAGAGGCATAAACGGATTCCGTTTATGCCTCTTTTACCAAAAAAACAGGGCACTGACTGAATACTCAGTAGCACCCTGTATAACCCCAAAAAACCAAATGAAAACAATCTTAGTAACGCTATAAAAAGAGCGACTTTTTCAATTTTTCATCCGCCTTCGCGGAATGGTAAAGGCTTATACAAAATACTTCCGGTATTCAGAGTAAGCGTGTCAGCCTTTTGGTTATTAATTCCCGTTTTGCAACGGTCACGGCACAAAGATATGATAGTTTGAGAATGTTTCAACCCCCTCCGTTAATATTTTTTTTAACGCAGGCTTAACCTGGCGCGCGTGATATTGTTACGTGAATTTTTTGGGCATGAAGGGCCCCCAATCGTACCTTCGTTTCAGAAATAAATATTTTTGAACAGATGCGAATTGTATCGTATGTCGCGTTTCGACGCCTTTTTTATGCAACGATGTTGGCCATGATCTTCCTGATGCCGGGGGCTGGCTGCAAGCGCGATCGGGAAGAGATCATCCGCGAAAAAGTGGCGGAGCGGGTCGGTGAATTCCGCGAAAAGGAATATGCAAAATGCCGGGTTGCATTGCTGGAGGATGCCGAACAGATCGCAGATTCGTTGTTGCTGGAAGCCGCCCTTGGTGAAGTAAACGATTCATTGACGCAGCTCCGGCCCTTCAGGCCGGTCAAGCCTGTGCCTATTCCTCCGATCGATTCGCTGTCTGTCGAACCCCTTTTTAAGGAATAGAGGCAACTAAAGCGCGTTCAAAAACGCCAATCCGGGCGTTTCGTATCCTGATTTTGCTTGAAAATACGCCACTCATCACTCCGGTTGCCCTGCGTACGGCACTCCTGCTGCTGTTTGCCGCGGTCCGGCTGCCCGCTTCCGCCCAGCAGGAAGGCGTGTTCTCAAACCTGAGGTCATGCGTTATCGATGCCCGATCGCCCTGGCAACTGCTTGATTCCCTGAGCATTGCTTCACCCTTGGTCGGTATTTCAGACTCTGTGAGCGGGCAGGATATCGACCCGCATTTTTTCTCTGTTGAAGGCAGGGGTTTGCGGATCGACACCGCTGCGCTTCGCATTGCTTGCCCCTTATGTCGCCGCCTGGTGGTCCGTTACCGGGTACTGCCGGTCGATCTGGGCTACCGCATCAGCCGCCTCGATACAGGCAACATTCGCCGCAACGTGCGTCCCGACGCGATCGAGTTCGACTATTCGCCCTATGAACCCGCGGTGAACCCCTGGGAGACCGGCGGCATCGTATCCAGCGGCGCCTACACCCGGGGTTTGTCTTTCGGGAACAGCCAGAACCTCGTGTTCAACTCCAACCTGAACCTGCAACTGAACGGCCGCCTGAGCAACGACCTCGAACTTGAAGCGGCGCTCTCCGACAATTCGATTCCCCTGCAACCCGACGGCACTACGCGACAACTCCAGGAATTCGACCGGATCTTTATCCGCATCCGCAAGAAGGATGTGATGCTGACAGCCGGCGATTACGACCTCACGCGTCCGACCGGCTATTTTTCCAATTATTTCAAACGACTGCAGGGAGCAATGGTCGAATACCGCGGGCTGGGGTCGGGGCTCAATGGCAAAGGCTTCCTCAGAGCATCCGACACCCTCGGTGTACGGGCGGCGGCAGCGGTGTCGCGCGGGAAATTTTCGCGGCAAACCATACAGGGACAGGAGGGCAATCAGGGACCATATCGCCTCCAGGGTGCGGAAGGCGAGCGCTTCATTATCGTGCTGGCCGGCACCGAAAAGGTATATATCGACGGCCAGTTGCTCACGCGCGGCCTGAACGACGATTACGTCATCGACTATAACCTGGGGGAAGTGACCTTTACCGCCCGGCGGCTGATCACCAAGGACAGCCGCATCATTGTGGAATTCGAGTATACGGTGCAGACATACCTGCGTTCGACGATCGCCGCCAATACCTATTGGAACACCCGGCGTGGCAGCCTTTACTTCAACTTTTACTCCGAGCAGGATTCGCGGAACAACGGTGGCGCGCAATCGCTCTCATCAACCGAAAGGCGCCGGCTTGCCGAGGTCGGCGACGGGCTGGGCGACGCCTATGCCTCCGGCATCGATACTTTGGCCGATTTCGACCCCAATAGGGTCCTTTACCGCATCATCGATACGGTTATTTGCGGTGCACCGGCAACCATTCTGGTGTACAGCACCAGCCCCGATTCGGCGCGTTATGCCGCGCGTTTTACGGAAGTGCCGGTCGGTCAGGGCAACTACGTGCTGGCGCTGACGGCCGCCAATGGGCGTGTCTATCGCTGGTCGCCACCGGATTCGGTCACCTGCCTTCCTACGGGAAACTTTGAGCCGGTGGTGCGGCTGATCGCCCCGGAATTGCGACAGTTGTATGCTGTGGGGGGCGATTTTCATCTGACAAAAGGCAGCAGGGTGCAGGCGGAACTGGCGCTGAGCAATCGCGACCTCAATCGTTTTTCGCCGCTGGGCGACCGCGATAACATCGGCGCGGCGGCAGCGGTCGGGCTTCGCCAGGATCTCTTCAGCGGCAAGCACTGGCAGGGAAAGGCATACGCAAATTACGAGTATACGGCGCGGAATTTTTTGCCGCTCAACCCATACCGCCCCGCCGAATTTGTACGCGACTGGAATACTGATAACAACCGCGATACCACTGCCGAGCAATTGGGTAAGGGCGGCGTGTTGTTCGAACGCAAGGGATGGGGGAACGGCCAGTATGAATTCGGCGCTTTCAGCCGCGCTGGCGCCTACGAAGGCCGGCGTCATTTCGGGAAATGGCGGATCGGCAGAGGAGGGTATGAGTTTTCGGGCGAAATAAATCTGCTTGCGAGCGATGGCCGTACCGAGATCACCCGGTTTTCGCGGCCCAGACTGGATCTGTCCAAAACCTTTTTCAGGCAGGACAGCGCATCAAAGCAAATGTTGTTCAAGATCGGCGTGTATGCGGAACGCGAAAAGAACGAACGCCGCGCTGCCGGGGCCGATACCCTTAGTCGCACGGGATTGTGGTACGACCTGTACCGTTTTTATTTTCAGACACCCGAACAAGGTGTATGGCAATTTGGCGGGTTTCTGTCGCAGCGCAATGATTTTGTACCGGCGGGCGACATATTCCGGAACAACACGATCGCCAACGAAGCCAACCTGAACGGCGGATGGCGCAACCAGGGAGCAGCCGGCCAGCAGTTGAACTGGACATTCACATACAGGCGCCTGCACATTGTCGATCCGGAACGCACATCGCTGGAAGGTCAAAACACTTACCTCGGCCGGATCGATTACAACCTGAGCGCCTGGAAAAACACCCTGAACTTCACGACGGGATACGAGATCGGGTCGGGACAAAGCCCTCGTGTGGAATTTACGTACCTCGCCGTCAACCCGGGCGAAGGCCAGTACACCTGGGTGGACCGCAACCGAGACAGCATTTTGCAGATAGACGAGATGGAGATCGCCGTGTTTCAGGATCAGGCCAACTATGTGCGGGTTGCCGTCACGACACCCGATTATATCCGGACGAACAATGTGCTGCTCAACCAGAACCTTCGCCTGGAACCCCGGCTGCTGTGGGTAAATTCCAAAAAGAAGTGGCAGCGAGCCCTGAGCCGTTTCTCCACGCAAAGTACACTACAGATCAATCGCCGCACCTTTTCCGGCGCGAAGGACGTATCGCCCTGGAATCCTTTTCAGTTGACGCTGCCGGACTCTTCGCTGGTGACCGTGACCGCATCCGTTCGCAATGTGCTGTTCGTCAACCGGGCCAACCCGGCCTGGGATGCCAGCATCGCCCAAAGCGACAGCCGGAGCCAGGTGGTGCTCACCACCGGCTTCGAGCGCCGGCGAAATGCCGAATGGACCCTGCACGGACGCCTCAATCTGGGCAGGCAATGGAGCGTGGAGACCGACGCTGTGCGTACGGAAAAAAGCAGTGACAACCAGGCCTTCGACAGCCGCGATTTTTTGATCCGCGGCTGGGAGGCGGGGCCCAAACTGAGCTGGCTGCCGGCGCGTACCTTCCGCATTGTTACGGATTTTAGTCGACAATACAGCAAAAACACCCTTTCCGGCGGCGAAAAAGCAGAGCAGAACAACTGGAATGCCGAACTGACCTGGAATCCACAGGGCAGGCAAAACGCCCAGGGATTTCGCGCGGCCACTTCCCTGCGTGTGAAGGGTACGTTCAGCAACATCCGGTACACAGGGCAGGAGAATACGGCGGTAGCCTTTACCATGCTGGAAGGATTGCAGGACGGCAAAAATTTCTTGTGGTCCCTCAACCTCGACCGGCAGTTGTCGAAAAGCCTGCAACTGAGCCTGAACTACGAAGGCCGGAAAACCGGCGATAACAAAGTGGTGCACGTCGGACGCGCGCAAGTGCGGGCGGTCTTCTGAAATATTTTGCCGAAGTCAGTCCTTTCAATCCTTGTACTTTATCCCCAACTTTGCAAACCATGAAAGAGACCGCGTTTATACGCCAGAACAAGGAAAAGTGGGCGGAATACGAAGAAATGCTGCGGGAGCATCGGCATGACCCGGAAAAACTCAACGAGTTGTTCATCCGGATCACGGACGACCTCTCCTATGCCCGCACGTTCTATCCGCACCGCTCGGTACGGATATACCTGAATTCTCTGGCGCAGCGGGTGTTTTACAACATTTACCGCGGCAAGGGCTTCCCGATGCGCCGACTAAAGCGATTCTGGACGGATGAGTTGCCGCAACTGTTCTGGGAAGAGCGGCGCGCTTTCCTGCTGTCATGTTGCATCTTTTTTCTGGCTTTTGCCATTGGTGTGGTATCCAGTGTCATCGACCCTGATTTTGCGCGTATCATGCTGGGCGACGGTTACGTGGATATGACGCTGAACAATATTAAAGCGGGCGACCCGATGGCAGTATACAAGGACAGCGGCCCTTTCGGCATGACGGCAACCATTGCAGGGCGCAACCTGTTCGTCGCGTTCCAAACGGCTTTGTTCGGGGTGCTCGCCTCAATCGGCACCGTGTTTATCCTGATGTACAATGGCGTGATGATCGGCGCTTTTCAGTATTTTTTTATCGAACACGGCGTGTTCTGGGAGTCGTTCCTGACGATATGGATACACGGGACCCTGGAAGTCAGTGCGATCATCATTGCGGGTGCTTCGGGGCTGGTGGCAGGTTCGGGGCTCCTGTTCCCGGGGACCTTCACGCGCGGCCAGGCGTTCAGGATGTCTATCCGGCGCGGACTGAAGATATTTTTCGGGATTGTACCCGTGATCGTCCTGGCGGCTATTTTCGAAAGTTTTTTCACGCGATACACCGAAACGCCCGCCTTCGTGCGCGCGGCTTTTATTGCTGCATCCCTTTTGTTTGTGCTGTGGTACTTCGCCTGGTTCCCCCGCCATAAAGCCCAAACAGGCGCTTTTGCCGGTTCTTCGGCGAAAGCCGAACTGGCGCCGGATCACACTAAACCCGTTGATTTTACGGCGATCAAAAGCGCAGGCGAAATCCTGTCCGATATTTTTTCAGTGTTACGTCGACAGTTTGGAAAAGCCGTCAGGGTGCTGGTTGCGGCCACCGGCCTGTTTACACTCGGGAGTTTCGGGCTTTCGAACGTTGAACCGGCCATGACCTTTCCGTTCAGGGATGTGTCCTTCTGGCTGTTCGACATACTGAAGGAAGTGGACCTGTTTTTTTTCAACGAATCCGTTCCCTATCTCGTTTTCGGGCAGACTTTGCTGCTCTGCGGGTTGTCGATCGCTGCATTCCGGGCTATTGCGCGGGAGGAGGGCGCTAAAGTCCATGGAGAATGGAAGGCCATGCTGTCCATGCTTCTGCCTGCAGCGGGGTTCGTTTTGTCGTTAAAAATACAGGGTATCGGCCTTTTGTGCTTGATCGTTTACCCATTCCTGGCATTGTGGGCGGCCGTGATCTATTTTGAGAACCGGAATCCCGTGCTTGCGTTGTCTCGTTGTTTTTCCCTGTTGCGCTGGGGGCATGGCATGATGCTGGGCTTTTTTATGCTCGTTTTGTGCTACCTGATGTTTGCTTTCATCGAGTTTCCGGTCTGGAACCTTGCGCTTGAGTTGTTTAGTTGGATGATCCCGCGCTCCGATGGCGCCATGGAAGCGTACAGAAGTATTTCGACCGCCGCAGCCTCTATGCTGATCCTGTATTTTCTTTATTTCCTGACCATGCTCGGCGGCGCTTTGCAATATTTTTCCGGCAGGGAAGCCCATGATGCCAAAAACCTCTACCGCGAACTGGAGCAACTCGGCGGCAAGCGACAGATCCGCGGGCTTGCCCGTGAATAGCCGCATGGCGACATTATCTTTGCTTGATCAATGTGTAGATTTTTGAAAAGACCGGCATTCCGAAGTGGTAGATCAATTTATCTCTGCCTGGCACTGCTCTACGCGGTTTTATCCCCCTGCAGCAGCGTTGCGCAGGAGGATATGCCTTATATCGACCTGGATTCTGTAGCGATAGATATCGACGAGGAGATTTTTGCGGAGGAAGCAGAGTTGCCATCGTTTGAAATACCGCAGCCGAGGCAAGTGGCTGCGCGACCGCTTGAAAAAGGCGACTGGCAAAAGGCCACCGGGGGGCTGGATTACAGCAAAGACCAACCCGAACCGCCTGAAGAACCCGAGCCGCCTTCCATCGATCATTCATCCTACGATCCGTTTGCATGGACTTCTGCCACTCAGGGCTGGGGCACCATCCTGCAGGGCCTGGCGGTGGCGATCGCCATCCTTGCGATCGCATACGGGATCTACAGGATTTTGCAAACGCCTCAAAATCGCGTGATCGCCCGCGACGGCGTTGAGATCACCGTCGATAACCTCGAGGAATACCTGCACGAAACCGATTTGTCGAGATTCCTCAATGAGGCGCTGTCATCCGGGAATTATCCGCTTGCCGTTCGGCTGTTTTACCTGCAGGGAATCAAAACCCTGTCTGAAAAAAAAGCCATCCAGTGGTCGAGGGAAAAGACCAACCGCGACTATGTGCACGAGATGGATGCGCATGCAGCGGCCGATCAGTTTCGCCGGGCCACCCTGACGTTCGAGCAGGTCTGGTACGGCAACCGGCCGCTCAACCGGCAGGAATTCGAACGCATCGAGCCGCAATTCAGACAACTGCTGGCATCTATCTGACTTTTTTGTTTCCAAAATCAAAGATCTCCTGGCCGGATTATACCTACATATTCCCTTTTGCAGGCAAGCGTGTCACTACTGCAATTTTCACTTTTCTACCTCCCTGGAGCACAAAGAGGCCATGATCGGGGCTTTGCTGCTTGAACTGGACCTGCAAAAAGATTATCTGGCGGACAAGGAACTGGGTTCGGTCTACTTCGGCGGCGGCACCCCGTCGTTGCTGGAAACCGGCGAACTGCTGCGCATTTTTGAAAAGATACAGGCGCATTTCAGCATTGCCCCCGATGCCGAGATCACACTGGAGGCAAATCCGGACGACCTGACCGCTGAAAAGCTGGGCGAGTGGCGGCAGTATACGCCACTGAACCGCCTGAGCATCGGTATCCAGTCGTTTCGGGAAGCGGACCTGAGGTGGATGAACCGGGCGCATACGGCGCAGCAGGCCGCCGGCTGCCTTGACCTGGCTGTAGCAGCCGGGTTTGCGGACCTGAGCGTCGATCTGATATACGGCCTGCCCGGCGCTACCGATGCGGACTGGGCACAAAACCTCGAAAAAGTGTTTGAACGGCGCATCCCGCACCTGTCGTGTTACTGCCTGACCGTAGAGCCCGGCACCGCGCTGGGCACATTTGTGCGAAAAGGGCGCGAAAAACCGGTTGATGAAGAAGCGGCAAGCCGGCAGTTTGAATACCTCGTGGACCTTGCGGCGGACAAAGGTTACGAGCACTACGAAATATCCAATTTTGCGCTGCCGGGGCGTCATGCCCGGCACAACAGCAGTTACTGGTTCGGCGCGCCTTACCTGGGCATCGGCCCTTCAGCGCATTCCTACGACGGGAAAAGCCGGCAATGGAACATCGCCAATAATGCACTGTATATCAAGGCGATCGAAGCCGGCCAGGTTCCGTTCGAGCAAGAGCTGCTGACATCCGGACAGCAGTACAACGAATACGTGATGACGGCACTGCGCACCATGTGGGGAGCCGACGAACAAAAAATCCGGGAAATGGGCGCCCCGATGGCCGGACATTTTCTCAGGGCAGTCGAGCCGTACCTGAAAAACGGAACCGTGGTATATGCGTCCGGCCATTACCGCTTGAGCAAGGCAGGCAAATTGCTGGCAGACGGGATCGCTGCGGATCTCTTTTGGGTGGACTGACAAACCGGGATTCCGCTTTTTAGGTCAATTTTTTAGGAGATTATCGCGCGTTTAATACTTTTACTGCGACAATAACCGAACATTTCATCAATCAAAACGAATCATTATGTGGTCAGAACTCAAAGCGTTTCTCCTGCGCGGAGATGTTATCACCCTGGCGGTCGCTTTTATCATCGGCGGCGCTTTTAACAAGATCGTCGACTCATTGGTGGCTGATGTCATCACGCCGATCATCGGCATGATCGTTGGCAATCCGGATTTTTCCTCCATCAAGATCGGTGAGAGCATCATGATCGGCAATTTCCTGAACAGCGTGATCAGCTTTATCCTCGTGGGCACCGTGTTGTTCTTTATGATCAAAGCCGCAGGCAAGAATGCTGGCGACGCGAAGTAATCCACTATTCCCTGTTTAGAAAAAGTACACTGACAGGCATTCGTTGATAGCGAATGCCTGTTTTTGTTTGTATGGGCCATGATTAAAGAATATTATTTTGACATTTATGCGTATTCTTCCTGTGAATATCGACTCTGCGTTTTTCAATAAGAAGCGGTCGGGTAAACCGCGATTTTGCCGAAAATAATTTTACAAATACTTAACAAAAAACGGCTCTGCCAATTATTATTTGGTTTGAATGCTTTTCTTACCTTTGCGCTGTTATTTGTTCACCAAAAATTGAATTTGACAATGACTTTGAAACAACTCGTTGACGCACTTGATGCGCAGGTTGTGAAAGGTGACATCATCACCGCCTTCGACAAATATGCTGATGACAGCTGCGTAACCCTCAGCAGCCCGACTGATAAAACCCATTCGAAAGCCCAGAAAATGGAAACCCTGCAGTGGTTTTTCAACAACATCGCTGCTGCCAACCGCATTGAGCGCATCGCTTCCAAAGTTGGCAAAGACGTGACTGATTCCCAGTTCGTGTTCGATTTCACCGACTACGCCGGCAACCGCCTCGTTTTCAACGAAGTGATCCGCCGCACCTGGAAAGCAGGCAAGATCGTGGAAGAACAATACCTGATGAACCAGGTGATCGAAAGCGAAAAACCTGCCGCTGCTGAAGCCAGCGCCAAAAAAACGACCGCGAAAAAAGCCGGCGCCAAAAAATCTGCCGAACCCGCTGCTGACAAAAAACCGGCGGCTAAGAGCGCCAAAACCACCGCAAAGGTTGATGACCTCGTGTTGATCGAAGGCATCGGCCCGAAAATCGCCGAACTGCTGAACGCAGCCGGCATCACCAGCTTTGCTACGCTGGCAGGCACCAAACCGGCAGCCATCAAGGCCATCCTCGAAGCAGCCGGCAAACGCTACCAGATGCACGATCCCGCTACATGGCCCAAGCAAGCCGCCCTTGCCCGCGACGGCAAGACGGCAGAACTGGCCAAACTGCAGGATCAGCTGAAAGCTGGCCGCAAGTAATTCAGAAGGGACAAAACAAAACAATGCTTGCCCGGTTGATCTTATCAGCCGGGCATTTTATTTTCATCAGTCCGCCTTTCGGTGTTTCTTTGTTGCCGGTTTTACGACCGTAACCGCCGGCGGTCGCCTTTTCGGGGCCGCATGAAAACGTTTTCATATGAGCAAACGCGCATTTCTTCTGATACTCGACGGATGGGGCCTCGGCCCCAAGCCGGAAGCCGACGCCATCTTTCAGGCCGATACTCCTTTCATGGACCAACTGATGAAACAGTACCCGATGAGTACGCTGGTGACGCACGGGGAAGAAGTCGGCTTGCCCGACGGACAAATGGGCAACTCCGAAGTCGGGCACCTGAACATCGGGGCCGGCAGGGTGGTGTGGCAGGAACTGGCGCGCATCAACAAAGCCGTTCGCGACGGCGAATTGCATCAGAATCGCGTATTGCTCGACGCGCTCGACCACGCCCGGGAAAACGGCAAGGCTGTACATTTTCTGGGACTCGTCAGCGATGGCGGCGTGCATTCACACATCGATCACCTGAAGGCCTTGTGCGATATTGCTGTCGAACGCGGTTGCCCGCGCAGTTATGTGCACGCTTTTACCGACGGGCGCGACTGCGATCCCAAAAGCGGGGCGGGTTTTCTCGAAGACCTGATGCAACATATTGAAGGCAAACCGGTTGCGCTGGCCTCTGTGATCGGGCGCTATTATGCAATGGATCGCGATAAACGCTGGGAGCGGATCAAACTCGCGTACGATCTGCTGGTGAACGGCCAGGGCGAACAGGTGCCTGCCGGGAAACTGCTTGCAGCCATCCATCGCTCATACGACGAAGGCGTGACCGATGAATTTCTCAAGCCCATTCTGGTGCTCAACGACAACGCTTCTGCCCATATAGAGCCCGGAGACGTGGTGATCTGCTTCAATTTCCGCACCGACCGTTGTCGGGAGATCACCCAGGTGCTGACACAGATGGACATGCACGAGTACAACATGCACACCCTGCCGCTCTACTACGTCACCATGACCCGTTACGACGATACCTACAAGGGGGTAAAAGTGATGTATGAAAAAGATGACGTGCGTCTTACCATGGGGGAAGTGCTCGCCAACGCCGGCAAAACGCAGGTGCGCATCGCGGAAACGGAAAAATACCCCCACGTGACCTTTTTCTTCTCGGGCGGGCGGGAAGAGCCGTTCGAGGGCGAACGGCGGATCATGTGCCCCTCGCCGAAGGTGGCGACTTACGACCTGCAACCCGAAATGAGCGCCCTCGACATCACCGACGCCATAATGAAGGATATCCGGGAGCATCAGCCCGATTTTATATGCCTGAACTTCGCCAATACCGATATGGTGGGGCATACCGGCGTATTTGCGGCAGCGATGAAAGCAGCGGAAACCGTCGACGGCTGCCTGAGCAGGATCATACCGCTCGCCCTTGAGTACGATTACGATTGCCTGCTCATTGCCGACCACGGCAATTCAGACTATATGATCAATGAAGACGGCACGCCCAATACGGCCCATACGAAGAACCCGGTGCCCTGTATTTTGGTCAGCAAACGCCTTTCCGGCAGTGAAAAACTAAGGAACGGCCGACTGGCCGACGTAGCGCCAACTCTGCTGTCCCGCATGGAAATTGAAAAACCGGAGGTTATGACCGGTAAAAACCTGGTGGAAGGGTAGGGGCTCTAACTGCCTTCGATCGCCCAAACGCTCATTGTACGGTCGTCGCTGCATGACAGCAACACATCCGGAAGCCACAGCAACCGGTTTGCCGAGTTGTGATGACCGCCGTCCCGCACCGTTTCGATGACCTTCAGCAGGTCTGCATTTTCCGTATCCCATATCCTGATCGTCCTGTCGCGGCTGGCGGTGGCGGCCAACTGCCCATCGGGTGAAAAAACGATGTGATTGATAGTATTCAGGTGCGCCGGCACTTCCTTTACGGGAAGAAAATCGTTTTCTACATCCCAGATGCGCAACATGGCATCGCGTCCTCCGCTCCACAGGTAACGCCCGCCGGGCGAAAATGCGAGACTGAACACCGAATTGTGGTGCGCCTGCTTCAAGTGGCGTCTGATCTCCAGCGTTTGGGCGTCAAGTATGTAAATGGAATGGTCGCTGCCGCCGATTGCCAGCAGGTCGTTTTGAGCGGAAACCGCTATGCATCGCAGCGACTGGTTGGAGAGATGCAGGCTTTCGAGACTTTTCGCACTTTCTCTGTCCCAGCGGGTAATAGCGCCTTCTCCTCCGGCCGTCATGACGTAGTCGCCACAAACGGCAATATCGAAAACGCCTTTTTGGTGGTGCTGAATGTTTCTGGTTTCTGTAGGCTTGGCGAGATCGATCCAGTGGATGCCGCCGCTCATGTTTCCGGCGACCAGGCGCGCCTCTCCGGGCAAATGGCACAGTGAAAACACCTGCGACTCGACCGATGCAACCAGCATGCCGGTTTCCGGCTGATCCAGGGCCCATTCCACGATCCAGCCGTCGCCACCGGCGGTCAGCACATGGCGGTCGTCCTTGCCGGCGGCGAGTGCATACAGGGCCGCACGGTGGCCTGTGCAGTTATGTATCTTTCTGATTTTCACGACCTGGATGTGTCGTCCCGCATTTATCGCCGCGCCGCTTACTTGTCGTCGCCGAAAAATGCAATGATCTTGTCGGCCAGTTCCATGCCGATATACGATTGCGCTTCCACGGTACTGGCGCCGATATGCGGCGAACAGGAAACATTGGGGTGTTTCAGCAGCGCTTCGCGCGGGTTGGGCTCATTTTCATACACGTCGAGGCCGGCGGCGCCGACTTTCCCAGTTTCGAGGGCATTGAGCAGGGCTTCTTCATCGATCACGCCGCCGCGGGCGGTATTGATCAGGAAAACGCCGTCCTTCATTTTTTCCATCTCTTCGGCTGTGATCACGGGCTGGCCGCCGCCGGGGATGTGTATGGTGATAAAGTCCGATTCGCGGATCACTTTTTCAAAGGATTCGGTGCGGATCTTTACGCAGAAACGCAAGTCGCTGAAATCGTTGAGTTGAATGCCGACTTCGGCTTCCTGTACGAAGGGGTCGTGGGCTTTTACCGACATGCCCAGTCCGAGCGCAATTTTGGCTACTTCCTGTCCGATGCGCCCGAACCCGAGTACTCCCAGCGTTTTGCCTTTTATCTGGAAACCCGTTTCATAGGCCTTCTTCAGTTTTTTAAAATCGCCGCCACTTGGCAACTCCCGGTTGCTGCGGTTGAGTTTGCGGGAAAGTGCGAACAGGTGTGCGATCGCGAGTTCGGCCACGGCACGGGAAGATGCCATCGGCGTGTTGAACACCTGAATGCCTTTGCTTTGCGCGTATTCGACATCGATATTGTCGAGCCCGACACCGCCGCGGGCGATGATCTTCAGGTTTTTACCGCTGTCGATCACGGCTTTGGTGACTTTGGTCGCGCTGCGTACGATCAGTACGTCGTATTCGGCGATCCGGTCGGCCAATGCGTCCTGAGGAACCCTTTCTTCATCTACCACATAAGCGGCCTCTTCCAGTAGCAGCCGGCCGTCAGGATGGATGCCGTCATTGACGAGAATCTTGATCATAGTGTTTCTGCGTTTTTGATGCGGCAAAGATAGTTCTTTGAAAGGGGAAAAATAGCGGGGTGTAACCAAACTATATTTTACGTTTTTGCAATGGTTTGCAAAAACGAATGGGGGCTAAGCTTCCCCCGCCATAAATGCAGGGCCAACATTTTAGCGTTGACGGTCAATAGCAATATAAATTTTGTGAGAGACGGGATGCGCCAATGATAAAAAGGGCCTCAAAAAGTGCGGATTTTCCGCAATCCCGCATTAACTTTTTCCATTTCCTGGCGCACATAATTCCTGGGATCTTCTTCGAGGTTCAGTTCCCGCTTTAGTTTTTCGATATCTTCTTCCTCTTTGGGCAACAGACTCTGCATACGCTCGAGATTGCGCATGGCCTGCCCCCATACATTCGCTTCATAAAAGGCCTCAAAATCGCGTTGCCTGATCTTGAATTCCTTGATCAGGGCCTTTCTGGCATTTTCGATGCGGTACCCAAGCCGGTTGAAGCGTTCCCGTATCAGCGTAGTATCGACGCGCCACTCGATGCGGCCGCTGTCGTTTTTTGCAGAATATTGCCAGTTGAGTTTGTTGTAATTGTTCTGAATATCCTTGGCTTCATAATAAAGGCTCAGGGCTTGGGCATAGTCGTCGCGGAAAAAATACCCGTCGCCGCGGATGAGGCTGTCTTCTACGGTCTCGTACAGCGTTTTGAAACGTCGCGTGATCTCGAGCTCTTCAGACACCTTCACCGGTGGTTTGGTGTGTTCGAGTACCCAGCAGCGCCAGGGATGCGAGCCGAGTTCTTCATAACTCGGAATGGAGGCGCCGAACAATTCGGAATAGGCGCTGAGCCGGGCATTGTTGAGCTGGTCGCGCGTAGAACTGATGTAATCGCGGGTAAACCAGACGCCGAATCCGAGGCTGACGAGCAAGGTTATGAGTGAAGTGGCGGCTACCATACGTGCCATGCGGCGCTGTTTCCTCATCGCAGCCAGTTGGTCTTCTGCTTCCTTGCGCAAAGTGGCCTGTTCGGCGAGTTTGGCCTCGTATTCTTCCTTCTCCTTGGCTGCGCGCTCCTGCTGCCGGCGTTTGTCGCGTGATTCGATGACAGCAGGCAGCAGCGTATCGTGGCTGATCTCGTAGTAAAAATCCTCGAGACGGTTTTCTTTTCGGAGCAAGCGGCTATCTACCAGTACGTCCAGAAACTCCTGATCCACACCCGGGTAACTGTCGATGAGGTAGTCATCGACCATGCTGCAGCGGCGGTCGTTGGGGGTTACCAGGCTTTCTTCAATCAGCCGCCGTACGACGGCAATCTTTTCTGCGGGATTTTCCAGCACCTTGCCGGTCCTACGGGCAAATGCTTCGGGCAGCAGGTCGAGTTGTTTGGTGTAAAAATCGCGGATCTCGCGTTCCAGCCCGGCTTGCGCGTTGTAGAAGTCCGTCGTCACTTCAAAGCCCTCGGTTACGCCTTCCCGGATAATTTTTTCCTCAACGTACTGGCAAAGGATCTGCAGGTTGAACGACTCGATCTCGTCCTGTCGCTTCAGCAGTGCGAAGTCTTCACCCGATGCCTGCGATTCCTCCCGCTCGTGTCCGGCCAGGAAGTTGATGATCTGCTCCATCGCATCGGGGTGGTATGTGAATCGGGGGCTGGCGAAGGGGCCGCCCGTCGAATCGGCCGGCATTGCGATGGCCTCTTCCGCCTGCTTGCGGTTGAGCGGCTGCAACTGATAACGGTTGCGCAAAATGCCCGGGATCAGCGGGCTGATCTCGTCGAGCAGGTGCAAAAAATCGGAGCGGATCGAGATGACGATGCGCAGGTCGGGCTGGCGCTCCCACCAGTGCATGATGGATGCTGTCATTTTATCATCCCCGCCACGAAAACTGTCCATCAGAGCCGACCGGATCAGTTCAGGCATCGATTCGTTGATCAGATCCGCCAGCTCGATCAGGAACTGGCGCCGGCTCTGGTCGGAGTGGCTGAGGGTAAACACTTCTTCAAACTGGTCGAATACCAGCACCGGTGTTGCAGGCAGGCCGTCGATATCGTAATCGTTGCGTTTCATACGCTCCCAGAGCGTTTCCTGCAAGCCATCGATCTTCCCCGTTTCGTTCCGTCCGCTTTGGAAGGAGTTTTTTTCCAAAGTCTCGCCGACGGTGGCTGTCAGCGCCGTGCCGGGGTTGTCGAGGCGAATGAAGATCGGAGCGAGATTCTGGCTTTCGAGTCCCTGCGCCACACCTGCCTGCAGGAGCGAGGTTTTGCCGATGCCCGACTTGGCAAACAGCACGACCAGGCGTTGCTGCACGATGAGGTTGGTGAGCCGTACAACATCCTCCCGGCGTCCGTAGAAAACGGCGCTTTGCGTGCGGTCGAAGGGCTTGAGGCCCGGATATCGACGCGGGAGGTTGGAGGTTGACGGCGTCATGACAGGTTATCGATGTATTTTTTTAGCGTTTCTGCGATGTCTGCGAAAAGTTTGGCCTCCTGGCCGCTGCCCGAAATGGCGATGCGGTTGAGCGGACGGGTCGTGCGCAGGCCGCCCAGCGGCGATGCGTCGATCGCGCAGTTTTTCCAGAGTATCGGCATTACCAGAAAGCGGTTGCGGGGGTTGTTGCGCTGCACCAGTTCGTCGAGCAAGGGCAGCGCGGGGTTGGAACCGTCGAAGAAGTCTGCGCTGACGAGGGGCAGCACAACCTGGCATCGGTCGAAACAAGCGCGGAGCCATTCCTGCAGGTCGCCCTGGCCGACGGCGTCCTTGACAGTCAGGGTTTTTACCTTCAACGGCTTCAGGTGACTCAGCAATGCGGTACATCCGTCGTCGTCGCTGGCTTCGTTGTGCAATATCAGGACCTCCGTGCGGGCAGTAGAATCGTCGCTGGAAGCGTGCCCGTCGAGTTGCCCGTAGTATTCGAGCAATTTGGTCGAGAAGGTCTCCATATCCACCTCCGGAAATTCCATTTTGAACTCGCCCTGGAAAAACACTTTCGCATAGGGACCTGTCTTCTGGGCGCCTTTGAGCGGATAGGCAAACGGTTGTATACTGTTACGCGCATTCTTGAACAAGGCGTCGAGCAGTACCCGCAGGCTCCAGTCCTCGAAATCGAAGCCGAGGAACAGATAAAACCGCGGCACGGCGAATGCGGCGAGCAGGCTGTCGGGCAGGCGCTCGTGTTGCGCGCCGGTGATCTTGTTGATGTACGCGAGTTGATCGCTGTACGTCAATACCAGTGATTCCGACTTTTTGTAGTATCCGAAAAGATTGTAGATCAGGGGGGCATCGTTCTCTCCGAAAGCAAACAGCGGATCGGGCGCCGGCTTTCTGAAATTGTAATAATCGAAGCGGTAGTCGCGGACGGCAGTGGCGTAGTAACGCGCGAAAAAGTCGTCGGGAGTGGTATTGATAACGATCCTGAAAGGCAGATCGGCCAGTTTTTCCAGCACAGGATGCAGATCAGCGTCGTGTTCTGCCTTGCTGTAGAAATCCTGCACGTCGGAAATGATCATTGTATCGGAGCGTTGCGCCCTGATGCGCAGGGTGCTGGCCACATGCGCCAGCGAATTTTGCTCGTCTTTGCCGAGATTGAGGCCCTTGGCAAGTTGATTGGCGCACAATTCCGTGAGCGGACGATATCCACTGCCCTCTTTGGCAGTGATCGCCAACGGGCCCAGAAACAGCACGCAGGAGCCTTCACTGATATTGCGTGCAATATTTTGGTAGATCGTAGAGGTGAGTTCGCTCACGCCAGCAGGTTGGGCAACAGTTTCAGTAGGCATCTTCGGTGGTTTTCGGGGTCGATCGCTTAACAAAGGTAGGAACGCATTCCAAATGAACAAATTAACATTGGCAAAAAGCATACCTGCGCAGAAAAAACAAACGCCGGACAAGTGCTAATGTGCGCTTGTCCGGCGTAAAACCGGCAACGGATATGTCCGTTGTTATTTATTCGAAACCTTGAGATAGTTCTCCAGTGCCACGGCGATGGAGGGCGCTTCCGGCGTACCGGCCTGGATGCTGACGCTCATGCCGCGCTCGCTGACTTCCTTGAGCGCCGCTTTCCCGAATACGCAGATCCGGCGGTCTTCCTGCTTGAAATCAGGGAACTGTTCGAACATGGACTTGATCTCCAGTGCCGAAAAGAAGGCGATGATATCATATTTGATATCCTTGAGGTCGCTCAGGTCGGTATTCACCGTGCGGTACATGACGGCTTCCTGGATGGGCACCTTCAGTTCCTTGAAAAAACGCGTGACCTGCGGATTGCCGGGGTCGCTGCAGGGCAGGAAAAACTTTTCCTCCTTGTTGCGCAGGATGTAGGACTTGAGGTCGGTGATCGACTTCGTGCCGTTGAACACCTTGCGCTTGCGGAACATGATGAACTTCTGCAGGTAGTTGGCAACCGTTTCGGTGGCGCAGAAATACTTCGTATCGTCCGACATCTTGATGCGGAGGTCGCCGCAGAGACGGAAGAAATGATCGATGGCATTTTTGCTGGTGAAAACGATGGCGGTGTAGTCGTTGGGATAAACGCGGTTTTTCCGATACTCTTTTTCGGTGAGCCCCTCTACCGTTACAAACGGCACAAAATCAATGCGCACACCAAAGCGCTTTTCCAACTCGTCATAGGCGGTGAGTTGCGCGGGTTTGGGCTGTGAAATGAGTATGTTGTGTACTTTTGTGAAAGTCTCCTCTTCCTGAGCGGATGCAGCGGTTGCAGACATTCGGGCGTGTTGTTTTGTGAAATTTGTTTGGAAGTTTGTTTCTAGAATTGAACCCGGGATTTGAATTCCTTCAAACCTCTCGGATCACTTTGCCTGGATCATCACCAGCTTTGCGACAAGCACAACCGGCGCGATTTCGACGGCACAAAGGTATAACAAAAAGTGAAATTGATGGTCAGCCAAAAATTTACTGCTGATCCTGCCCGACCGGATCGCCCGGTACAGGTAAAAAATCGCGACCAGTCCGAGGGTCCAGAAAACCAGGAATTCTTTGTAGTCGTCCTTGGCATATGCCAGCAGAAAATTGAAGGGCATCAGGAACAAACCGAGGATGCAGTTGAAGATCGTGATCAGGAAATTATAGCGGCTGACCTCCTTCTCCACCGGGAACAGCCATCCCGTGATGTTCAGGATCAGGTGTTTTGAAAGAAAAATGACGGCAGAGAGCAGCAGGCATACGAGCAGAAAACTGAGGTTGTTGAAACTCTCTTTTCTGAATACGCGTACAACCAGAAACATAAATATGCCGGCATTGAGCAGAAAACTGCTGTAGAGCAGCAGATAAGGCGTGATGCCGACGAAACCCGACGCTTCGCGCTGGGCGACGGTCAGACCGTTTTCGTTGAGAAAGCCCCGCCATGCTTTGCCGACCGATTTGCGGTTGGCCGCCACCGACAGGGTCATAAAGGTGAAGATCAGCGCCAGGATGCCGAACAAGGCGAAGCCGGACAGGGTATCGCCCCTCCTGGGCAGCCATCTGGACGGCCGGAACGGCGTTGTTGTATTCTCGGCAAGGGTGCGGGCTACGCCCGGCGGCCGGTGGGGCGCTACATCAAATGGATTGGCCGGCCCGGTATGGCCCTCCGTTGCAGCGCTTGCCTGGAGCCGGTGCTTCAGTTCAAACGGATTGGAGGCGCTTTGCCCGTAAAGCCATGCGGACAATACCGAGAACAGGAAGCAAAGAATGACTGGCCGGATCATGCGGCAAAGGTAAATAAAACCTGCGCGCCGCTTTTTCTTTTCCTAATTTTGCAGCGTTTGAAATCTCTTGGTA
The DNA here is from genome assembly GCA_020636045.1 of Lewinellaceae bacterium. GTDB lineage: Bacteria > Bacteroidota > Bacteroidia > Chitinophagales > Saprospiraceae > M3007. The sequence continues at coordinate 189,654 of JACJYP010000009.1, read as the reverse complement.
TCCGGTATCCGCCAACAAAGGAACCGGAATTTCTTTTTTAACCCGAAGGCAGTTTTTTCTCAAACCATCGAAATGCAACAGTTAGACGTGATCCTGGGTCTCCAGTGGGGCGACGAAGGAAAAGGCAAGATCGTTGATTTTCTGGCCAGCCAGTACGACATCGTGGCGCGCTTTCAGGGTGGACCGAATGCCGGCCATACCCTTAAGTTCGGCGGGAACAAATACATCCTCCATACGGTACCTTCCGGCATTTTCAGGGAGGGCCTGATCAACCTCATCGGCAACGGCGTGGTGCTCGACCCCGTGGTGTTCCAGCGCGAACTGCGCGCCCTGGAAAAAAGCAACGTGCAGTTTCACCGCCGCCTGCTCCTGTCGCGCAAAGCGCACCTCATCCTGCCCACGCACCGCTGGCTCGACGCCGCCAGCGAGGCGCATAAGGGCAAACTGAAGATCGGCTCTACGCTGAAAGGGATCGGCCCTACCTACATGGACAAAACAGGCCGGAACGGCATGCGGATCGGCGACATCGAACTGCCGATCTTCCGCGACCTGTACGAGGCGCTCAAAACCAAGCATATGGAGCTGCTGCGCATCTACCCCGAGGTGGATTTCGACCTGAAGGCCGAAGAGGCGGCGTGGTTTGAGAGCATCGACACCTTGCGCAGTTTGCCGCTGGTCGATGGCGAATACTACATCAACGAAGCCATCGCCTCGGGAAAGCGGGTGCTGGCCGAAGGCGCGCAGGGTTCCATGCTGGATATCGATTTCGGCACCTACCCTTTTGTGACCTCTTCCAATACGATCACTGCCGGGGTATGCACCGGGCTGGGCGTGGCGCCTCAGCGCATCGGACGCGTCATCGGCATCACCAAGGCCTACTGCACGCGGGTGGGAAGCGGTCCCTTCCCAACCGAACTGGAAGACGAAACGGGTGAACGGCTCCGGACGGAGGGGCAGGAGTTCGGCTCCACCACAGGCCGGCCACGACGCTGCGGCTGGATCGATCTGCCGCAACTGCGTTATACCATCCTGCTGAACGGCGTGACGGAACTGTGCATGACAAAAATTGATGTACTGAACACCTTCGGCGCCGTCGCTGCGGCTACGCGATACCGCTATGGCGGCGGCGAACATTCCAATTTGCCCTACGACCTTTGCCATACCGAAGTGGAGCCGGTGCTCAAACATTACAAAGGCTGGGGCTGCTCCCTCGACGGCATTCTTGCCTTCGACGACCTCCCTGCAGAGGCCAGGACTTTCCTCGATGACCTGGAAAACTACCTGGGAATCCCCATCCGGATGATCTCCACCGGTCCGGAGCGGGAAAAACTGATCATGAAATAACGCGACCGGTGATTTATTAAATATCCTGTTATGGACCTGCGCGTATTGCTAGAACACGAACTTTTCCACATCGGCGAATACAGCCTTACCGTCTCAATGGTACTGGGCGTGTTGCTGATCTGGCTGGCGGTATGGGTGTTGCTTCGGCTCGCCCGCCGGGTGATCTATCGCGGCCTGAAAAGCGTGGTCAGCGACCGCGGCCGGCGGCATTCGCTCTACCTGATCGTCCAGTATCTCGCATGGCTGCTGGCCGTGATGGGCATTTTCCGGGTCGTGGGGCTCGATATTTCGGTGCTGCTGGCCGGTTCGGCGGCTTTCCTCGTGGGCATCGGCCTGGGTTTGCAGCAGATCTTCCGCGACATTGCTTCCGGCGTGTTTTTGCTGTTTGAAGGCACGATTGAAGTGGGAGACATATTGCAGGTCGACGGGATCATCGGGCAAGTGGTGGAGATCAACCTGCGTACTTCCAAACTACGCACCCGCGACGGCATGCTGATGATCGTACCCAACAACAAGTTCATCATCGAACGGGTGATCAATTTCAGCCACCATGAAAAAGAACCTTCGCGTTTCAGTATTACCACGACGGTTACGCTCGATGCGGATGAAAATGACGTCAGGAACCTGTTGCTGGATTGCGCCCGGGAGCACGCCGATGTGCTGACGGATCAGCCGGCCTACAAGCCGCAGGTGATGATGACTGATCTGACGAAGTCGGATATGGTGTTCGAACTGCACTTCTGGACGTACCGGAAATTTGAAGCAGAGCAGGTGCGCAGCGATCTGCGGTACATCCTGCGGGGTAAATACCGGCAGCAGGGCATTCAGGAAAACCCTGAATGAGACACGTTTTTACGGCTAGAGTGTCTTCCCCCTTTCTTCTTTCCACGTATCGTAGGAAGAACCCGGCAGAAATGAGAGCACATCGCCAAAGCGGCCGGGGGCTTTCAGTATAAAATGCACGATACGGCGCCCCAGGCGCTTTTTCTCCTCGATCCGGGCGACGTCCTGCCAGGGGTAGCGCAGGGTTGTCCAATAGTTGGTCACGTAGAAATGCGTGTCGTCCACATCGATGCGTTTCAGTTTCCACAGGGTATTTCTCACGATCAGTATCCAGGCGGCCCACCAGATCAGGGTGATCGCGCGGGGCCACCACACATTTACAGGCAGGTAAAGTTCCTCCTCGTCGGTCAGCCAGAACACCAGCATCAGTCCGGTAAAGAACACCGTTCCGAACACAGGCGTGAATACCCGCCAGAACAGGGTGGCGTTGGACGATAATTGGATGGTCTTTGGATGGCCGTTTTTCGGCAACTGGTTCGTATCTGCGCTGACTGGTTGATCTTCCATGGTAAAACAAATGCCCGCTGCGTATTTGGCGACGCAGCGGGCACAAAGGTAATGAGAGATTTCGTGGGATGGTTCAATCCACTTCCACGCTGATACCGCCTTTTTTTGCGTTGCCGCCTTTTTCATCGTCCTTATTCTCCACCGAAATGCGGCTTCCGCTTTTCAGTTTCCGGGCAATGGCGGAATAGGGGCCCGTTACGACGGTTTCTCCTGCCTCCAGCCCCTTCAGGATCTGGATATGGTCGTTGTCCTGTATTCCGGTTTTTACTTCCCTGACGGCAACCGTATCTCCCACGACGACAAAAACGATCTCTTTGATCAGGTCTTCATCCTTTTTCTTCTCCTGGTTGCTCACCTCTTTGGCGGCAGCCTTGTTCGTCTCCTTCTCCTCTTTCGCCGTGACGGCGATAATGGGCACGCTCAGGGTGCTGTCGGCCGTATGCGTATAAATATCCACCGCTGCCGACATGCCCGGGCGGAAGGGGTATTCCATGCCTTTTTTCACCAGATCGGAATAGGAGACCGGGTCTACCCGGATTTTTACGACAAAATTGGTTACCTGATCGGTGTTCAGGCTGGCCGAGCTCAGGTTGCTGGCGCTGTTGGCGATCTCGGTCACCTTGCCTTTGAACTTGCGACCGAGGTATGCATCCACTTCTATGTCCGCGTCATCGTTGACGCTGACTTTCAGGATGTCGTTTTCGCTGACGTCTACCTGTACTTCCATCGAACTGAGGTTGGCGATGCGCATCATTTCCGTACCCGCCATCTGAAGGGTACCGACAACGCGTTCGCCTTTTTCGACATTCAGGGCGCTGACGATGCCGCTGACCGGCGCCGTGATCACGGTTTTTTGCAGGCTGGTGCTGAGTTCTTTAAGCCGCGCGCTGGCGCTGCTGATCCCGTAGACCGATACCCGGACATTTTCCCTGGCGCTGGCCAGGTTGTTGTCGGCGGTTTTCAGCGCCGATTCGGCAGCCACCATGGCACTTTCCGCGGCGCGCAGGTTGCTGAGCGAGGTTTCAAACTCGGCTGTGGAAATGACGCCGTCCTTGTACAGTTGTTCGTTGCGCTTGTGGGTATTGCGCGCCGCATTCAGTTGTGCGCTGGCGCGCGATACATCGGCCTTTGCCTGCTCCAGTTGGGCTGTGCTGGTCTTGACCGACGATTCGGAGATTTCGCGCTGTGCACGGGCCGTGCTCAGCGATGCCTGTCCCTGTTCCACTGCGCTTTGGTATTCGTCGGGCTTGATCTTTGCCAGCACCTGTCCTACTGTAACGGAGTCGCCTTCCTTGACATACAATTCGACGATCTCGCCCGATACGTCCGAACTGATCTTGACTTCGGTCTCGGGAAATATTTTTCCGCTGGCGCTCACCGTTTCCCGGATGGTGCGCGGTTGTACCTTTTCCACGGTCACGCTTTCTCCCTTGGGTTTCTGCCGCGCTTTGATCGCCGCAGCGATGACGAGCAGGACGAAGAGCCCGGCCAGGATGTAAATAAGTGTTTTTTTCCGTTTAGGCGATGATGTTGCCATATTGTAATGATGCTTTTATGATTCAAATTGTGCGGTTGCCCTTACAACGCACAAGGTTACTTGTGTGCGGTCAGTCCTGAAAAATACTTGGATAAATGGACCGAAAAGGCGGATGAATTTCGCCATACTGATCGGCGGAACGTGCGAAACAAACCCTTTTTATCCGGATGATCGTATTTGAAACTTTGCCATTTCTGGATAAAGGCAAACGGATGTTTGCGTTCTGCTTCCAATGCGAAATTATTTTTTCTGTAATGCGCGAACAATGGAAAATCCAAATGCCCGTTTGAGTTTTTGGCATGATATTTTTAACTAAACTGGGAAATATCATCGTCCGTTTCAACCCAATTATCCGCAAACCGATCTTTTTAAGTTTCAAACGATTTTTTATGAAGCTAATCCTTGCAATCCCTGCCGCAGGCCTGCTGTTTTCCGGCGTTCTTGGCCTGAACAATATCTCTACCACGCGCGCTGCACTTCGTACGACCGTCGCTGTCAGCAACCAGTCCCCGGGCGCCGTTGAAAAAACGCCGCTATCCACTCAAAAGGCGCCCCGGATGTGGGTCAATAAAAAGCAAGTGTTCAAAGGCGAATCCCTGCACCTGCATTTTACCCGGCCCCACGGCGCCTATCTCGGCGTGATCGACCCGCAAGGACACTTCTTTTACGTTGTGTTTCCGGCCGACCAAAGTCTCGGCAAGCTGACGCCGCTGGTCAGCAGCGAGCAGTTTGCCGATCTGGAAGAACTGGCGATCAACACTGCCTGCCTGAAAGCCGATCCCTACGTCAGCGGTGTGCTGGAAAACAAACCCGTATTTACCCAAAGCGGCACGTACCGTTTTGTCATGGGCGATGTACTCCACACCGACGATGAGCGTTTCGTCGACATTGTGCAGGTACATTACCGGCACCGGGCGCGGCGCCCCGCGAAAACAGCCGTGGCTTATGCCGCCAACGATTGATGAACCTTCGTTCGCGCCGGAAGTCATTTTATTACACTCCCGGCGCGAATGAATCTGCAAGATCAATCCAGTTTTAGCGGCCTCCCCTCGTAAAAGTCGAGTATCTTCAGTTTGAACAGGTAATCGTAGCGCGCCAGGGTGAGGTCGTTTTCCGCAATATCCAGGTTGTTTTTTGCCGTCGTCAGATCGAGCGTGTTCACTGCGCCCAGTTCATGACGCTTCACCGTATTCTGGTAAGCGATCTCGTTGGCGTCGAACGATTTCTGTGCGGCTTCGAGTTGCCTGCGCCCGGCGCGGGCATTGGCGATCGCCGTCTGGATATCGTTCTTGAGTTGCTGCTGCGTCTGGTTTTGCTGCAGTTGCGCGTTCAGCACATTGAGCCGCGCGCGCTCCACGTTGAGGCGGACCCGGCCGTTCTGGTAGATCGGAATATTGATGCTGAGCCCGACGCTCTGACCGAAGTTCTGATCGATCTGATCGAGGTATTTTACGGTGTTGATATTCTGCGGCACCCTGACGGTGTCGCCGATAAACTGCAGGGTCTTGTTCTCGCCGTCGAGACGGATCGGGTAGTTGGGCTCGACGATCTGGAGATAGTTGCCGGGCAGTTTGTACGCAGTCGAGTAGTTGGAATTGAGGTTGGCAAACAGCGATACGGAGGGCCAGTAGGCAGATTTTGCCAGATAAATGCCTTCTTCGGCGCTTTTGATGCGGTACTCCGCTGCGCGGATATTCGGTTGTGTATTCAGCGCCGTATTGTACAGCGGCGTCAGCGTCTGTGCGTCGGGATCGGCATCGGCAGGTATCGGGATCACCGGCCGCTCGATCTGGAGTTCGAAGTCCGGTTCCAGTTGCAGCAGTTGCTTCAGGGTCAGGAAGGCAAGGTCGAGGCTGTTCTGCGCCTGTACTTCGGCTTGCTGGGCCTGTGCGAGTTGCGCCAGGATGTTGTAGCGATCGGCCATGGGCAGGTTGCCCGCATCGATCAGTTTTTGCGTCACATTGAGTTGTTCTTCACTTTGCGACACCCTTTTCTGCGCATTCTGGAGCTGTTCTTCAAACAACAGTATGTTCAGGTATGCCTGGGCGATCTGCAACGCCAGCGAATTGGCGCTCTGGTCGGCGTCGGCCTGTGCGGCCTGTGTATCCCAGGCCGCCTGACGCACGCCGTGGTGTATCTGGCCGCCGTTGAACAAACTTATGCCTGCACTTACGCCGACGCTGTTGTAGCCGGTGGCGATGGTGCTGAACTGGTTGGTGGTCGGATCGATCGTACGGCCGAATTGTTCCCCCGCGTTGAAACTGGCGCTCACACTGGGCAGCCGCGAGGCTTTTGCCTGGCGCTCGGCGAGTATGGTGGTCTTTACGTTGGCTTTTGCCTGTTGGAGGGTGATGTTGTTTTCCTGCGCGTAGAGAATGCAGCGTTCGAGCGTCCATATCTCCTGTGCAGTGCCGCTCGCCGCCCATAGCAGTGCGGCGAGTATGGCAGCAGTTTTGAAAGTGTATTTCATGTTCTTTTAATGGATTGATCCTGTATCAGCCGTTTTATCCGAATGCAAGAGTAAGGTAAACTGATTAGTTGTCCCCTTGAAATTCTATAAAGAGTTTGTTTCTGTGGACGGTGGATGCCGGACGGTAGACGGCAGATGCAAAAATGCGCCGTTCGTTATTTTTCCAGCGGCAACGCTGAGGACTTGAGCAGCCTGCCGACGGGGTACATGCGGTGACCCGGTTCGTACCACGGCGACTTCCGGTACACCCAGTCCAGTTGCGCCCGTGCATTGGCGGCAAATTCGGGCTCGGCGTTGCGTTTGGCGTCGAGTTCAGCCCGCAGTTCGGGATGCTCGTCGAGGTATTGTGCTGCCAGGTCTTCGAAAACATAGGCGGAGAAATACTCTTTCTGCATCAGGACGGGGTCGAAAAAATTCCAGGCCACCCACGAGTCCGGCGCGTTGGGTTCGAGGGTTTCGACCAGATAGCGATTGGCGTCCTGATCCGTGAAAACCACGAAGTCGCCTTTGCTGAAGTTCCGGGCCATCGTTTTTTTCTCGATACCGATCGAATGATGGTAGTAGTGCCCCTCCCAGTGTTCGCGCGTTTTAAAGTCCCTTATAAAATACGTTTCCACATCCAGTTGCACGTCTTCCGAAAGCCGCTGCATGGCGACGCCGTTGTTTTGCAGGCGATCGATCACGGTTTCCCATGCCTTCGGGATGATATACGCCACCGGCTTCTCCACGCTGAGCACGGGTTTGAAATAATTGTAATAGGGGATGGGCTTTTCATACGGAGCCTCGCGGTCGTACCACAAGCGCGGCAAGCCGCTCACATCGCTGGGTTTGTACTTTGCCTCGTATCCTTTGAATATCAGTGTGTCGTGTTTTTGCTGGTCGGGCGCCCAGTCGAGTTCGAACACCTGTTTGCTGCGTGTGCGCTGAAATGCCTCGGCGCGGACTTTTGCGATCTCCTCGCGATGCGTGCCCGTAAAATCTATGACCGCCTCCATGAACGCGTAGGTACTCCACAGGCGGTCGCGGAAGGGTTTCAGCATATGGGTTTCGGGCATGAAGCCGATGGTATTCCACAGTGCGGCATAGCCGGTGGAGTAGCGCCCCGAATCGCTGAAGCCATTGATCCCGCTGTCGGGCGTTTCGCCGGGTGTGTCGACGTAAGGGATCATTTCCCACTTTTTCGCTTTCATGGCGCCGTACAGTTCCGGCAGCATGGTTTCCTGCAAAAAGCGGCCGAGCGGCGCTTCCAGTTTGTCGTGCTGGGTGGCGATCAGCGTCATGGTGTACTGGTAATCAGCGCCGTTGCTCGTGTGGTTGTCGATAAAAATATCGGGTTTCCAGGTGCTGAAAATGTGGTTGAAGCTGCGCGCGTTGCGCGAATCGCACTTGACAAAATCGCGGTTGAGGTCGTAGTAGCGGGCATTTCCGCGAAATCCGTACGCTTCCGGACCGTTCTGGTTGGCGCGGGTGAAGGAATTGCGGTTGAGGCAGCCGTCCACATTGTACACCGGGATGACGACCAGCGCGATGTGCTCCAGTTTTTTCAGCAGTTCGGGCTTTTCCAGGTATGCGCGGAGCAGCAACACCGTCGCGTCGATGCCCTCCGGCTCACCGGGGTGGATGCCGTTGTTGATCATCAGGATGCGTTTGCCCGCGCGCCTGATCTTATCCGGATCGAACTCGCCGGCGGTATTCAGCACGGCAACATGTAGCGGTTCGCCGACATCCGTACTGCCCGTCGGGGTGAGCTGAAAGATCTTCGGATAAGCGGCCGCCATTTTTTCATAGCAGGCGATGGCTTCCCGGTAACTCAGGGTCTGGTTGTCGTTTTTTTCGAAGGGAATACTGAACAGCGGCATGGTACGCGGCATTTTACAGGATAAAAAAGGAAACAAAAGCAGCAGTGTGAGTGCCTGTGAACGTGACATGTTTTTGAGCGTGAAGGTCGGGCAGATCGGGCAAACAAGGGTATGATTCGGGCATTTTGGATAAAATAGGAGAATTCGGATATTTGTTCGGGTTGCGGGAAAGCGTTGTTGCGATTCACGGGTTTGCCGCAAGTATTTGTCATCATTATTGTATACGCATAGCATCTACCCTTCAGGCTACATGAAAAAGGAATTGAAAGCTATTGTTGAGGTATTCGTTGCTTTTCTGGCACTGCTGTGGCTGGAAAAGCCGCTGAGAATATACTTTTCCGATACCATTGGCATGGAGATGGTGCAGGCCCGCCTGCTTGCCGGCGCCCTGGTCAGGTGCTCGATTCTCGCTATTGCCATCTATGGGATCGGTTATTACAACCTGCTTGCGTTCAACGGTTTGCAGAAAGGCAGCAAGGCTAAAAACCTGCACGCCCTGCTGATCCCCGGCGCCTTTGTCGCTATGGGCCTGATGAGTAACCGGGAGCATTTCCTCGAGGCCAGCGCCGTTACCCTGATCCTGTACACCGGTTCCGTCTTTACCGTGGGATTTCTGGAAGAATTTGTTTTCAGAGGGACCATCTTGCCCATGTTTATCAGGATATTCAAAAAACAGGACAAGGTTTTGTATATCAGCGCCATATGCACAGGGTTGCTCTTCGGATCTGTACATTTTATCAATTTATTCAGCCAGCCCGATAATTTCCGGGGCGTCACCTCTCAGGTGTTTTTTGCCATTTCCATCGGCGTTTTTTTCGGCGGCTTATTGCTCCGGACAGGCCATATCTTTATTCCGGCACTGCTACATGGATGTGTCAACTTCGCGTTCGGGACTGGTGAACTCGTGGGGCGCCATTCCGAAACAATAGTTGCCGAAGCGACAAGCGGAACCAACTGGAATTCGCTGATCCCCACCGCGCTGTTTTTTGCTTTTATCCTGCTTGGCGGATTGTTCATGATCGGCAAAGTGGCGAAAGAGTCGATCATCGCAAAACTGGAAGAGGAGCCGTTCGACAAAACCTTCGGTAACCTGCGCGGACTGCGTGAGGGCAATATGAACGACAGTGGAAGACAGACCTACTCCCTGCTGAAACAACTGAACCGCGATAGCGACCGGGCATTGACGGACGCGCTGATCGGACAGGTAAACGCACTGGGATTTCACTCGAATACGACCGATGTCTACTACTTTTATTTCCCGATCGTCAGTCATATTTTGTATTACAAACCCGGGTATGCACCTGAATTACTGCATTATCTCGTCGGTCCCAATTTCGCAAACGGCGCCGCCAGCGCGGATGAAGTCATGGCCGAGATCGAAGGCTCGATGCACTACAAGATTGCAGAGAACCCTTTCTATCTATCGGAAGAAAGTAAAAAATGGGTGACACAAGTCCTGCCGGGCATGCGGGCGGCGGTCGAAAGGGAAGTCGAACAGTGCCGGCGGGCGCTGGAGGAAGACTGAAAGCATCAAAAACGGCCTTTACAAATGGACATCATTGCCGACTGGAACGATATCAGACGCCATTTCAACAAGAGCTTCGCGTCGAATTTTCACGTCGCCGTCGCTTCCGTAGACGTCGGGCATTGCCCCACGGTCACACCGATCGGTTCGCTTTTCCTGAACGACGACCAGACCGGTTTTTATTTTGAAAAATTCCCCTCCAGACTTCCTGCACATGCCGAAGCAAATAACAATGTTTGTGTGTTGGCCGTAAATAGCCATACCCGTTTCTGGCTGGTTTCGTTATTCAGGGGGCGATTCGATACTTTTCCGGCGATAAAATTATACGGCACGCTCGGCGAAAAAAGGGTGGCCACGGAAAGCGAGATCGGTCGCCTGAACAAAAGGATGCGGCGAACACGCGGATTGCGGGGGCACAAGTACTTGTGGGGCGATATGAAAACGGTGCGTACGCTGCATTTTACGAGCGCGGAAATGGCTCGACTGGGCGCCATGACCGCTCATTTGTGAAACTGATTCCAAACATCTCAAACACAATAATATGCGAAACCTCTTAGCCATCGTCTTTACCATTGCGATTGGTCATTGCCTGACTGCACAGAACATTCTGGTCGGCAACAGCGGCCTGCCCAACGAACCCTCGATCATGATGGATTATAACCATCCGAACGTCATGGTCGCCGCAGCCAACATCAACAAATACTACCTCAGCCAGGACACCGGAAGAACCTGGACCGCGTATAATTTGTCCTCTTCCTACGGCGTTTGGGGCGATCCGGCCCTCGACGTCGACCCGGCCGGCAATTTTTACTTTTTCCACCTTTCGAACCCACCCACCGGCAACTGGATCGACCGGATCGTTTGCCAAAAATCACAGGACGGCGGGCAAAGCTGGAACGACGGCAGTTTTACCGGCCTCAACGGGACGAAAGCACAGGACAAGCAATGGAGCGCCATCGACCGCAACAACGGCAATATTTACCTGACCTGGACCCAGTTCGACGACTACGGCAGTTCGAACCCGGCCGACAGCAGCATTATCCTGTTTTCGAAATCTACGGACGGCGGGGCGAACTGGTCGCAGCCATTGCGCATCAACAGCATTGCCGGCGATTGTATCGACAGCGACAATACCGTGGAGGGCGCCACGCCGGCCGTCGGCCCCAACGGTGAAGTGTATGTGTCCTGGGCAGGGCCGAACGGCATCGTTTTCAATCGCTCGACCGACCAGGGAAATACCTGGCTTTCTCACGAAATACCGGTGGACCCCATGCCGGGCGGCTGGGATCATAACATCACGAGCATACAACGGGCCAACGGCCTGCCGATCACCCGCTGCGATCTGAGCGGAGGCCCGCATCACGGTACGATCTACATCAACTGGGCCGACCAGCGGAACGGATTCGGCGATACGGATATCTGGCTGGCCAAATCCACCGATGGCGGCAATACCTGGAGCGGACCCGTTCGCATAAACGACGACCCGCCGGGCAAGCAGCAGTTTTTTCCCTGGATGGCGATCGACCAGACGAACGGATATCTGTATTTTGTTTTTTACGATCGCCGCCATTATGCGGGCGACATGACAGATGTTTACATCGCCTACTCCCAGGACGGCGGCAATACCTTTGTCAATAAAAGGATCAGCGAATCGCCTTTTCTGCCCACCGCCGGCGTTTTTTTCGGCGATTACACGAATATCGTGGCGCATAACAACATCGTGCGGCCGATCTGGACGCGCCTGCACAACGGGCAATTGAGCATCTGGACGGATGTGACGCCGTTCGACAGCCTGACTTCCGCAGCCTATGCGCCGGATACCCGGCTGCTCGAAGTGCAGCATTATCCGAACCCCGCATCCGACATCACGTACGTTTCGTTCAAACTGCATGGCGACGCCAATGTGAGCGTCCGGCTGTACGACAATCGCGGGCAAATGGTGCATACGGTGTTGCCCACAGAAAAACGCGGTTACGGATCGTACGTTGTGCCCATTCGCCTGAATGAAATAGGTCTGCCGCCCGGCGAGTATTATTGCAGGCTGGACGTGGACAATACGACCAAAACGCTGCGCATGATCGTGATCGAGTGATGTTGCCGGACCCGTTTTTTTATAAAACCGCATGGAATATCGGCGCATTGTTTTGCCGGAACATCCATATTTTTGGATCGGCAACTTTTAAGCGCTCATACTCCCGATCATGCGATCGTTCAGGAAGCATTCGACCGGATGGGGGCGAACGTGATCGCGGCACTAAATAATACGAAACCATCAACGTGCGAACCTGACACCTCCACAGGCACTCTGCATGAAAAAAATACTCCTCAACATTGCGAAAGGCATCGGCCTGACCCTGGCGGCTATCCTGCTGCTCATGTTCCTGTGGCCCATCCTTTTCCCGGGTTCGGCCGAAGAACAGATCAAGCGCTGGACCAACGAGAATATCGAGGGCCGGCTGGAATTCTCCGCCGCGCGCCTCTCCTTTTTCGAACATTTTCCCGCACTGACACTGACGCTGCGCGATTTTTCCCTGACGGGCTCGGCGCCCTTTCAGGAAGATACGCTGCTGTCGGGCGCCTCGATCAGTTTTGGTCTCGACATCGGCTCCATCTTTCGCGAAACGCTGGAAGTAAATGCGTTCTACGTCGACCAGGCGCGCATCAACGTACAGGTAGACAAGCAGGGGAACGCCAACTACAATATTTATAAAGGCGGCGGTGAAACGGAAAGCGACAGCAGCGAAACCCGCCTGAAGATCAACGGCATTTATTTTGAAAAATGCCACCTGACGTATCACGACCGCTCCGTGCCCATGCTCATCGAGGCGAAGGATTTTTACTACGAAGGCCGCGGCGATCTCGCCAGCAGCCAGTTCGACCTGCAATCGAACATGCGCGCCGCGAGTTTCGACTTTGTCTACGACGGCACGGCCTATTTCCTCAACCGGAAACTACAGGCTGAACTCGTGACGGGGATCAATACGGCATCGCTTGTTTTTCGCTTTGCCAAAAACAACCTGCTCATAAACCGCCTGCCCGTCGACTTTTCCGGCGAAATGGCCATCCTGCGCGACGGCTACGACATCGACCTGAACGTCGTGTCGGGCACCACCGATTTCGGGAATATCTTTTCCGCCCTGCCGCCCGAATACGACCAATGGTTCGCCGATACAAAATTCAGCGGCCGCTCGCAGATATCCGTCGCCCTGAAAGGGCTGTACAGGGCGGCGACCGGCGATGCGCCCGACCTGAGCCTGCGGCTTTGGGTGCACGACGGTTCCATCCGGCACAAAGGCGCACCCGCGCCGCTGCAACACCTTTGGGTAAATTCATCCATCCATATCCCCAAACTGCAAACCGACAGCCTCGCCCTGGCGATCGATACCCTGCAATTCGACCTGAACGGCGCGCCGACGCGCATCGATTGCTATGTAAAAGGACTCGATCAGCCTTATGTGCGAGCCGACCTGAACACACAACTCGACCTCGCCTTGCTCGACAGTGCAATCGGCCTGTCAGCGGCCGATCTGCGCGGGCGCCTCGACCTGCGTTTGCACGCCGACGGGTATTACCGGAGCTCCGTCAGACAAAAAGAAACGGTCGTGACCGGTGTGCCGGCGTACCGGCTGGACGGCGCCTTGCAGGACGGCTTTTTTCATGACAAGGCCTTTGAGTTGCCTTTGCGCGACCTTGCCGCCGTTTTTCACTCGGAATGCAAGTCGGGCAAATGGCAGGACATCGCCTTTTCACTGGATACGATCCACGCGGCGCTTGGCGAGGGGAATATTGCCGGCCGCGTAGCCGTCGAAAGGCTGGAAAACAGCAAGATAAATGCCCTCCTGCGCGCCAGGCTCAGGCTGGACGACATCGCCCGGGCCGTCCCGTTCGATGCATACGTCCTGAAAGGCGAACTGAACGCCGACCTGAAAGCCGACGGCCGTCTCAATGCGGGGCGCAAGTTGTTCCCTGTGGTGGAGGGCGCCGTGCAGTGGCAAAACGGTCTCCTGCAAACGCCGTACTACCCAAAGCCTATCGAAAATATCAACCTCAACGCAAGCCTGCACGGCCGTTCCGGCGGCTACCGCGACCTGCTGCTGCGCATCGAGCCGCTGTCTTTTTCTTTCGAACAACAGCCCTTTGCGCTTCGCGCCGAACTGCAAAACCCTTCCGACTGGCGTTACAAACTCAGTGCAAACGGAACCCTCGACCTCGGCCGTATATATCAGGTGTTTGCCGTTTCGGGGTACGGGATCAGCGGCCTCCTGCGGGCCAACCTGGAAGTGCAGGGCTCGGAGGCAGATGCGCGCGCCGGCCGTTACGACCGGATCAAACAAAAAGGCGATTTGCAACTCAAAAATGTGGAGTTGCGCAGCGACGATTACCCCGATCCGTTTTTCGTGCCTGCCTGCACGCTGAAATTCGATCAGGACAAAGCCTGGCTTTCCGATGCCTTGCTTCGATACCGGAAAAATGAATTTCTGCTCAACGGGTACGCGCAAAATTTTATCGGACACGCACTCAGCGGGAGTCCGCTTTACGGAGAATTAAGCGTACGATCATCGCGCCTGCTGATCGACGATTTTACGGCGCTTGCCGGCCCCGCCACAACGGCGGCGGCGAAGCAGGTCGCGCAACAGGCGCCGGCGACCGGCGTCGTGTTGCTGCCGAACGATATGGAACTGTCCCTGAAGGCTTCGGTTGCGGAGATCGCGTACGGTCAAACCACGCTGCGTGATTTTACCGGACAACTGGACCTGAAAAAGGGGGAACTCCTGCTCAGGGAAACGAAATTCGAGATCGCGGGTGCAAAATTTGGCCTGGAAGGCAGTTACAGCCCGGTCAATGCGCGCAAGGCGCGGTTCACCTTTTCCGCAAAAGCCGACTCCTTCGATGTGCAGCGCGCCTATCATGAAATACCGATGTTCCGGGAAATGGCCAGTTCAGCAGAAAAAGCCAGCGGGCTGATCTCGCTGCAATATTCCCTCGAAGGTCGTCTGAACGATCGCATGGAGCCCGTGTACCCGAGCATCAAGGGGAAAGGCGTTTTGAAACTCGAACAGGTGAAAGTGAAGGGGTTGAAATTGTTCGGCGCCGTGAGCAAGGCCACCAGCAAGGACGAGATCAACGACCCCGACCTGAAAGCCGTGGTGATGCGCTCGTCCGTCGCCAACAACCTCATCACCATCGAACGCACCAAAATGAAGGTGCTGGGCTTCCGCCCGCGTATCGAAGGCCAGTGCTCCCTGGACGGCCGGCTGAACCTGCGCTTCCGGCTCGGACTGCCGCCGTTCGGCCTGATCGGCATCCCGATGACCATCACCGGCACATCGGAAGAACCGGTCGTGGAAGTCCGCAAGGGCAAAGATGGCGATCAACTGGAGGAAGAGCGGGACGAGGAAGCAGGCGAAGAAATAGATGAAGAGGGGCAATAACGATCCGCATTGACATCTTTCTGATTCTCATCAAACCACGCCATTTTTCATGAAGCCAAATGTTTATTTGTTCTCCGGGATCAATCTTTTGTTGTTTTTGGGAATCTATTTCCCCTGTTTGCCCGAAAAGCATGCTACCGATGCGGCGGCGGGCGACGATTTTCCCGCCTATTGCCGCTACATCAACCGGGCGGCGCGGGCGATCTATAAAAACGATTTCTGTCAGGCGGCTGCCTGCTACGATTCGGCCTTTACAAAAAAGCGATACCCGTTTTATGAAGATATCAGGAACTCCGTACTGGTAAATGCGAAGTGCGGCTGTTACGAGAACAACGACGCCCGTCTCCGCCTGCTCATGCTCGATATGAACGTGGATACGGCATTTCTTTTTTCTGAGATGCCGCTGCGGGTGTTCGATGCAAAAAACATGGTCCTGATCGGCAACCTGGAACAGCGCAGACGCCAGCAGAACAAAAAGGAAAACGACCTGCAGCGCTCCCTGCGCACGATGTTCACGCTCGATCAGGAAGTGCGCGATTACGAAAACGTCAATATGCGGGACCGGCAGGTGTCAAAAATGGTGTACGCGAAAAGGGACAGCCTCGACAAAAGGCAATATCACCAGTTCCTTGCTTTGTGCGGGCAATACGGATTCCCGACGGAAGAAAAAACCGGCGCCTTTTACGGGGAAGATCTGAAATGGTCGGAAGTGGTGTATGTGCTGCTCTGGCATTTTGTGTTATCGAAAAGCATCGAAGACAAGGATGCGCTCGTAGCGCTGATCCGGAAAGAGGCGGCCGCCGGAAATTTGCAACCTTCCAGATATGCCTCGCTGCTCGACATGCTCCATACCAGGGCGCCCAAACCGGAGTACAATTTTTTGAACACAACACTGTGCCTTGTCAATAATGAAGCATACCGGCCTTTTGTCTTTTACAGCGATAGTCTGATGCGGGAGATCAATACCAACCGGATCGCTGCGGGGCTCGACTCTTTTCACATCGTGCAAAAGCAGGTGGTTTGCCAGTATTTTGGCAAAAAGTCGCTTGATCCGCAGGATATGATCCCGATGGCCCCGGCCTTCAACTCTATAGAATCGCTTCCGTACGGGTTGGTAAAACTGTCTGCCGATCAGGCGAACATCGATCTGGATACCTACCGGATCAATGTCGATAAAATATTGAAGGAATGTAACTGCCGGGAGAAAGTGTATTGATGATCTGGAATGCTATTCTCTTCCGGACAGGGTCGATTGGTTCTATGGTTTGGTATCTTGAAAATCAAGTTGGCAGTAGCAGTTAGCAGTGGCAGTTTTAATGCTGCGAACTGCCTCAGCCAACTGCCTGCTTCTTGTCAATAGAACCAATCGATCCTGCTAAAAGGGACTAGTTAACACCATAGCAATACGGCAACTGCCCGTCGTCGGGAAAGCGCGGAATGATCACCCAGAAACCGAAATCGCCGAGACCGGGAAGCAGACAAAAAAACTGCCAGAATTCCTGGATGGATTCGCCTTCGACGGGGTTGTTGTCGGGCAGTTCGATGGGCAAAAATTCAAGGCTGCCGGTTTTCAGGTAATTGAATATCAAATGTTTAATGGCCGCCCGGTACTCGAACGGATCATCAAAATGATCGGGATTGACATCATCCCTGTGTACCTGCGCTACAATATTGAACACGGAATAGGGCCGCAGGTAATCGTGCAGGATGGTGTTCAGCGCCTGCCGGAGCAGGCTTGAAAACGTGCGGTATTCCGCGCCGAATTGCAGGCGTTGCGCCTCGAATTCATCGGGTGGAACCGTCACCTGAAGCCCGGGCAGTTTGAATTCCTCCAGCACCGTATTCGTTTGCGCTTCCAGATCGAGCATTTCCGGCAGAAAGCCGTCGTTCCAGCTCGCCTCGAATCCGTAGTTTCGCGAAGACGTGATAACAAAGCGGGCATCCGTTTTTTTCGGCATCTCCAGCCCGAAAGCCCAGTCGTATTGAAAATCGGGCGCAAAATTGTCCGGCACCGGAAAATCCGCGTTCCCTTCCGGAGAGAGCAGGTGCAAGGTTCCCGTTTCGATATAATCCCGCATGTAATCGCGGATGTCCCTGTCAGGATCGGGCCATATTTCCTGCCCGATAAAGTCGCGGAAAGAAAAACTGCTTTCCCCGTTGAAAATGCCCACGAACAAGGCGCCGAACAAGGCCTCGCCAAAGTTCTGATCTGGTGCAATGTCGAGTTGCCGGGTCACTTCTGCTGCGTCGATCTTCCTTTTCAGTCCGGGAAACTGCGCCAGCGAAACGATCACCAAACGCACCAGGTCGTCAAGTTCCACGCGGCGCGATATGTAACCGATACTGTACTGGAAGCCCGGCGTTTTGCGCGATACCGAGGCCATGAACAGTGCGGGCGACAAGGCCGGCACGAACAATCCGAAATGCCAGAAGTTTTCGAAATTGAGCGAAGGCGGCAGATCGTATTCCAGTTGATCCCTGTCGCTTTCCGCTTCCGGGATCAGGAACAATATCCCGCCATCCTCCATGTATTTGCGCGTGGTTTTCAGGTAAAAGTCGTCGCTCAGCCCGCCGCCGCTGCCGGTGCGGCGTTGTACCACCGCCCGCAGGCTCAATACATTGATGCCGCCGGACAAAAACGCATTGAGCGCGCCCGTTACGGCTGCCTGTACGCCGGTTTTGTTGCCGGGTTTGGAGAGCTGGTCTTGCAATTCGGCGTCGTCGATCTGCCATTGCAGGGATGCAAAACCAAACTGCTTGCGCAGGACCTCGTCGATGATCTTCCCGAATTCGGCAGTCGGGTTGCCAGCTTCGAATTGTTCGTCCAGCCATTTGCGCGCCGGCGCGGTCAGGGGATAGTGTGCGGCGATATACCGCAGGGTGCGCCACTCGGTTTCGGTGTACGCGCTGCCATCACCGGCGGCGGCAAATACGTCCTGTATCTCGTCGAGTGAAAGTTGCCATTCTCCGCGCCCCTTCGTGTGGGCTTCCGCTTTTTCAAGCAGGCTGCGGTCGTAGCGCTGACCGTCGATGATCTTGTAGTATGCCATAACGGGGGTTTGATTTTTACGAATGACAATGCAGACAAAAGCGGGCAAACAAACGTATGAAATTCCTGTGATCGCCGGGCCGAAGGCACGGTAAAGTATGTGTTAAGTTGCGTTGTGGCCGGTCTGCACGTTCAAGGCCTTCATGCTCGCGCAAGGCTTTGCCTTGTGTGAAATTATTATTTTTGGGCTTTGCCCAAAGGATATTGCGCACGAGGTGGTGTCTCGCGCGAGCGGGCAATTAACGGCTGAAAATTGTTGTGAGCCGGATTCATTAATTATTCAAAATGGTAACTATTTCTTTATTTACAAGTTGGATGTTCGATTCTTGAGTCAGCAAAAATAAAGCAGTACTTATTTGATTCGAATCAATTTTTTCAAACTCCAATTTGTCTAAGTCATCAATAGAGTCTTTTCCTGAAATAAATTCTTCTATGAATTCATCATTATTGTCAAAGAAGAGAGGTTCTTTGAAACTTTTTAGTTTAAAACCATTAAATTTTTTGAATGAATTTAGCAAATATCTTTTCAATGCTTTACCTGTCTCATCTTTTGGGCATATATGAAACAACCATATAAGATTAGGTATTTTATATTCTTCTCCTGTTGAGTCAATAATGTTCCTTAAAATTGAACCAAGATAATTCCGCATTTTTGAATTGTCTTTAAATAACGCCGCAACAACTCCCAATAACCCTCCAGCTCCCCATATTAAAAAGTCGTCATAATCCCTGTTTCGCCCAAAGTAAGGTCCTATCATTTTTAGGTAAGTATATTTTTCTTGCCAATACCTGAGTTGCTCTTCTGATTTAAGTTTCCAATACAATTCGTCAGTACTGCAATATATAATCCCTAAATGGATTGGATAATACCAATGACTCCCAATATAGGTATTATAATTTATCCTATATTGATTTATAATGGGGTCTGATTGAATTTTCATAATATAGTCTGAAACAATTGGAATTAGGTCTTCATACTTGGCTCCTAACTTTACTAAATCATTAAGAATTCCTCCATTGTTTTTTTCAAACTCTAAATTTATGACCAATTTAATAAAGTCATTTAAGTCGATGTGTATCCAATCTGATTCTTTAAAGAATTCAACCAATATAAAAATATCTATCGCATCAGATATTCTTCTGTGCTGGTGAATTATATCACGAATCAGTTTTTGTTTTTCTTCTGACTCTAAGCGATATATTCTATAGTTATATGTGCCGAATTGTTTTTTAAGTGTTGAAACTCTGGATGATTGTTCCCCTTTTTTTAAAATTACTTGAAAAAAGAACAAAGGTTTTTCAAAAGATTCATTTTCCTTAGAAAAGACTTTCATTGGATTAAAAGTCATGCTATTTGTTGCAGCACTTTCTACCTCAAATATGAATAAAGGAAATTTTTGATTCTCCTCCTTAAACCAAGCTACATCGACTGCTGGACCTTGTCTTTTACCTTCTTCAACTGGAAATTCTGTTTTAGGATAGTACCCTAAAATTTCACCCAGACTTATGAGTCCATCAATAAAATCAATTCCTTTCTGCAGTGTATGTTCTGGCATTTATTATTTCTTTTGGCTCACAACGTTTGCTTTCCTGCCAAACCGCCGTGCATAGCAGGTGGTTGGCAGGAAACATGAGTCATCCCGAATTTTGGTTATCGCCAGGATTCGGGATTTTTTATGGTCAAAAAGAAACCTCCTGTAAATTTGGGTATCTCACCACACCAAAAAGACAGGAGGTCAAATGTTTAAAATTGTACAGCAAAGTAACTCAAATTCTGCTACCAAGCCAAGCGCAAGCACCTTTCTGCTCAGCCGCGTAGAGCAATACACCAGGCGGATTTGTCAGGATCTGGATGCTCAAATCGACAAGCGGTTAGTCAGCACATTTTTTGATTTGTTTAACATCATATTGATGTTTAGAAATCGTGCTATGGGTTTGTTATTGAGTGAGTTAGGGGGCTACATAGTTGGTTTTAAACAGGCTCCGGCAGGCACTAAACGGATTAGTAACCTGCTCAGATCGAAGCGTTGGTCATCGGAGTTGATTGACGCACATTTGTTTGCACAGGCTAAGGCGCGCATAGAACAGTTATTCCTGCAAGGCAAGCGCCCACTGATGCTCTGGGACGATAGCCGGGTGGAGAAGCATGAAAGTTGGGTAGCCGAAGGGCTTTGTAGCGTATTTAGCAGCAAAGGCCAACGCCTGACCAGAATCCGTCGAGGTTTTTTCAATCCTCCTGTGGGCCGTATTTGCGTGCCAGGTTTCCAATGGACAGGCGTGTTCTTATCCCATTTGGGCGGGATTCCAAGTGTATGCCAAATGACTTGGTGGACAAGTCGGGGTAAATTCAAGGAAGACCCGGACAACATTATTTATCGGCTACTGAGAAAGTTGCACCAACACATTGATCAAGCACTCGTCCATGTGCTGGATCGAGGATATGCCAACGAAAAGATGCTTTGCTACTTGTTTCGCTTCAAACAAGCATTTATTATCCGTTGGAAACAAAATCATTTGTTGGTCCATCCGGATAAAGGCTGTAAGAAAACCCACTTGTTGGCCCGCTCTTTTAAAGGTAGAGCAAGTAAAATTGTGCGGGATAAAGCACGGCAAAAAGACAAGTGCATCTCCATTGATTGGGCTCCAGTAAACCATCCGGAATATCCTGATAACCAACTCTTTTTGGTAATCGTAAGGGATAAACACAACTTCAATAGCCCCATGTATTTAATTACCTCATTGCCCATCTCAAAGCCAAGCCAGGCCTGGGAAGTCTTCTTCAGTTATATGCATCGCTGGGAAGCCGAACAAGGCTTCCGATTCTTAAAATCCGAAATGGGCTTGGAATCTCCAAGACTTTGGTTTTGGGACAACAGAATGAAACTAATGGCTATCGTCACTTTGGTCTATGACTTCTTGCTCACCATAATGCGAAATTGGAAGGACTGGGTCCCAATATTTCTGCGAAATTGGGCGCATCGTACAGGAAAGCGGTACCGAGAAGCCTCGATACCGCTTTACAGACTAAGAATGGCCATCGCTAATTGCCTCTTCTACTGGTGGGCCCAAAATTCGGGATGACTCATGTTTCCTGCCAAACCGCCGTGCATAGCAGGTGGTTGGCAGGAAAGCGTTAGTTCGGCGCATTATTACTTTCGGCAAATATGGCCAATGTCGCTTCGGTTATATTCAATATGGTTTTAGTAATCAATAAAGTCTTATGTTAGTTTATTGTCTTTCTATCGCCCAATTACCAAGCGCCTCGACACATTGCCGTCGCGATTCCCAATGGTGTAGAAATAACTGCCATTGAGAAGTTGGCTGCCATCGAAGGTGAATTCATTGATGCCCGCGTCCAAACGAATCACGCGCGCGTGTACTCGTCGACCCAGGATGTCGAATACTTCAAACTGAAAATCACCGGACACGAGGGATTCTACGGTGATGGTTGTTTCATTCGTGAAGGGGTTTGGGGCATTTTTTACAAACCCAATACTGGTATTCTGGTCGAAAGTTCCCACGAGGCACTGGGCATCTTTGAGCACGAGATAGTAATGATTATCACCTGGTAACTGGTTAGGGAGTTCAACAGGGATTAGAAAAGGTATTCCGACGGCACTCAAATTGGTCCCAATACTAATGTCGAAAGTGTCAGGGGCTATGTTGGCGGCGGTGGGCGTGCCAAACAACTGGATGCAACCGAGTGATCCGGCGATAAATACACAGTTTGGTGGGTCGCAGGAATAAGTCAGACCTATTGGAAGGTTATTTATTGCACCTGTGGTAGCGATAGTCAGACTGATTAATTGGAAGTCACCGTATGTTGTTGGCACATTAATCGTCACTGACTGGTTGTAAGGATGCAAAATACAGGCATCATTGAGGTTGTATTGCATCGTGGCGGTGTCCCATAATGCAGGTGATAACAGGGCACCCGTTTGAATTAGGGAAGAATCGCGCACACAGACTTGAGAAAAAGCAGCGGTAGCGCAAGTAATGACAAACAGTAAGGGTAAGAGATTTTTCATATTTGAAGGTGATGTTAGATTTTGTTCAAAAGACCCTTTTTTTTAAATAATGTGGCCAAAAGTTCCGGTTTTTCTACCAGATCATTTCCATACGAACCATTGAGTAATTACTTTCGGCAATTATAGTCGGTGCCGCTTCGGTTATTATTTTTTTTGCTCCGAACTATTGTACTCCCGAAACCGACAAACCAAAAACCAGCATTGCGCCTTTACTTTGTAAAATAATCGATCGAATGGCCGTTCGGTTTTCAAATATAATTCCATAAGATAGATATCCAGATCATCCAATGGTTTTTTTATTTTGTCCCGGCCTTTTTTGTGATGTGTATCTCTGTGGTCTTGTTGCTTTCTTGGCCTGGCGGCTCCTGGATGTACCGCAAGTCATACGTGCCGGACAAAAATAAGAGAAATAAAACTCCCGCTCGCGCAAGGTTTTGCCTTGTGTGAAATTATAATAATTGGGCTTTGCCCAAAGGATACTACGCACGAGGCAGAGCCTCGCGCGAGCGGGGGGACAAATCTTCTGCCTGATTCACTGAAACCCCGCATTGCTTGCACCCGATCAAAAGACACAGGCTCGGCAGAGATATGTGTAATGACTTCTGCCCTTTGTGTACTCGTTACAAGGAACGTTGTAACGATAAACGCCCTTTGTGTAGCGACTTACGCTCTTTCTGTTCTTACTACAACGTTCGTTGTAACGACAAACGCCTTTTGTGTAAGCGCTGCAACGTTTGTTGCAACGACTAACGTCCTTTGTGTAATGACTTACGCTCTTTGTGTAAGCGCTGCAACGTTTGTTGTAACGACAAATGTCCTTTGTGAACTCGCTACAAGGAACATTGTAACGACTAACGCCCTTTGCGCAACGACTTCCGCCTGATGTGCAACGATTCAAACTCAGGCCATCGTAACTCCCGCCGGGCCGGCCGGCATTTTCAAAGTCCCCGCACATCCAGATTCAGGCGGCCTTTCGAGAACAGGTTGACCCGAATACTGGTCGGGGTAATGCGCGTGTTCTCCACGGTTATACTGTCGACCACCCCGCTGAGCACGACGCCCGGCTGCAACTCATAGTGATCGAGCGACTGCTGCACCGATGTTTTCAGTTCCGAGATATTGTTTTCAAGGGGAAAGGTCATGGCGTTTTTCATCTGGTTTTTGATAGTGCCCTGGAACAGCCAGGCGGCGGAACGCAGGAGAAAACTGCGCGTATCCACGTGGAAATCGAGGTCGCGCACCTCGATCTGATTCCGGTCGGGGTTGAACTGGGGCCGGCCGATAAAATAAATATTTCCGTTGAAGGAGCCCGACAATTTGGTGTTCACGACGAGCCGGTCGTTGTTGCCCCAGAGTTGAATGTCTTCCACCTTTACTTTCTTTTTCCCTGACTCAAACACCTGCCCGATCATCATGTTTTTGGCCATGCGCTCCGCTTCGGGAAACGGCACGTCGGTCGCGACCCGGATCTGAAACTCGTCGGGCGCTTCGGAAATGTGTTGCAGGCCGGGCAGGGTGGAGTTTTGCCGGAACCACGGCTTTGCGCCGAAGGTCACGTCGTTGAGGCATTCCACGGCGATCGTGGCGCGGATGTTCTCCCAGCCGGATACGATGGGCGTCATGCCGATGCTGACCGGTGTGGTTTTGACCCACATGTTGTACGCGGAATCGAGCAGGATAGGCTCCTGAAGCGCCGTCCAGACCTCTTCCACGTATGGGCGCAGGTTGAGTTGCTGGCTCACGTAGCGATCCAGCGTTTGACTCAGGGTGCTTTTGCTGCGGTTGAGCGCGAGGTTGGCGAGCGTCTCGATGCTGATGTTTCCGAGGCCGGTCTTCAGGCGCGGTTTGGCGAGCCATTCGTGGTATTCCACTTCGGTGTGGGTGCTGAGCGACCAGTCCGGGTTGATGTAAAAAGTGGTTTTCATGTTCAGCGCCAGTTCGGCATCCGCCTCTGCATCCGCCACGAGCAGGTTCTTTTTCATCCAGAGTTTGAGCGGCAGTCGGTATTTGATGGTGTTGCCGCTGACGAACATGGTGATGTCCTGGCTTTTCCAGACGTTGAGCATGAGCCCGTCGTTGCCGTTGTCGGAGTAGGAATAATCCTCGTACAGCGCCTGTCCGGACAAGCGGGTGTTGAGGCTGTTGAGCAGTTCCTTTATGGAAATATTGACCGGCACGGCGATGCTGCTGAGCAATGCGGGTTCGTTGGCCGGATTGTAGTTCTCCGGCGGTTTCGGTGCGCTGGCGTACTGGCCGGTTTTGCAGAAGGGGAATAAAAACATACTGGTGAGCAGAGCGAGGGCAAAGAAGGCCTTCATGATCAGTTGGATGGGTTGTAAAATGTGAGGGGAATGAGGATTGTTTGGCTTGTCAGGATGGTTTGCCAAAATAACAGAGATTTCAGAACCTTTCAAAAGCGCCGGGTGGCGGAGCATCCATCACTTCGATGGGGGTGAGCGGCGGGCGGCTCTCGCCCCGGCTTCCCGCGATCAAAATGCCGCCGTAGCGTTTGTAGTCCGACCAGGGATTGACGATCCTGGGTTTTTCGTCGCCGAATTTTTCAAAATAGGCCCATTGGCTCACCAGCCGCGTCTTTTTATCCACCCAGACGTGGTATTTGTTGTCCGGCGTCACGCCGACGTTTTGAAAACTCAGTTGCAGCAGATCGGCGGTCGTGCCGGCATCCGTCGCGCTTTCGCCGAGGTATTTGAGCGTCACACCTGAATCTTTGAGTTTGAACGGCATCAGCAGCCAGTACGAGTCGTTGATCCATACTTTTTTGCCGATCTCCAGGTATTTGGCAAGGCTGTCGGGCTGACTTTGCTCCGCGCCGTCGATCCAGACCTTGCCGCTTCCCTTGTTCAGGTCGACGATCACTTTGAGCGGCCGCTTCTGCCATTCGATCCGGCACATGCCGGCTTGTTTGTCCCACAGGAGCGTCCGGCTGCCAAAAAAGTTCCAGGAGATGCAGCGCGTGTCGTCCCACGCCTTCCGCCCGCCCATGGCCGCCATCACCTCGTCGGCGATCCGGACGGCCTGCGCGTCGGAGCCGGCGCTGTTAAAGCCCGATGCCGGCGGGTTGGCGAGTTTTGGGGAACAGGATATGAAAACGAATATAACAATTACAAGCCCGAAGGCATATTTGAGAGGCAATCGCGTGGATCTGTGCATGGCAAATTTTTCTGTAAAATTAAATCTTGTTCAGCATTGCGCAGTATTTGGCGCACATGCACCTTGAGAATAAGGTGAGTCATCCAGAGTTTTTCAATAAATGGAAATATGTTTTTTCAGCCCGCGATTTCAATCGTGGTCAAATAAAACAAGCAGATACTCAACGGTTTTAACCGTTTTCAAATGCCAGGGCAAGGCAATAAAACCGTTAAAACGGTTCGATTTTCCTTTTTTTCGCAAATCCCGTGATTGAAATCGCGGGTTGAAACGTTCGGGATAACTCGTATAAACTCCCCCGACGGCTGCATACATACCCCTGACGCGCATCATGCAAATACGTCCTGCCTTTTATGGAACAAAGGTCGGGCAGGGCTACATTTGCCTTCCTTATTCCGCATAAATACTTTATAAAACGCTTACAGACATGACACCGCTGGCCGAACGCATGCGCCCCCAGACCCTCGCCGAGTACGTCGGCCAGCAACACCTTGTGGGCGAGGGCGCCGTGCTGCGCCAGTCGATAGAGCGCGGCAAGATCCCTTCTTTTATCCTGTGGGGACCGCCGGGCGTGGGCAAAACGACGCTCGCGCAACTGATCGCCAAACTGCTCGACAAGCCTTTTTACCAGTTGTCGGCCATCAATTCGGGGGTAAAGGACATCCGCGAGGCCATCGAAAATGCCGACAAGCAAAACCTGTTCAAACAAAAAGGCGCGATCCTGTTCATCGACGAGATACACCGCTTTTCAAAAAGCCAGCAGGATGCCCTGCTCGGCGCCGTGGAGAAAGGCATCGTCACGCTCATCGGCGCCACTACTGAAAATCCTTCTTTCGAAGTGATCCCCGCGCTGCTGTCGCGTTGCCAGGTGTACGTGTTGCAGCCGCTCAACAAGGAAGAACTCATCGGACTCGTCGATCGCGCGCTGGCGGAGGATGAACTCCTCAAAGATCAGGACATCCGGATCGAGGAATACGAAGCCCTGCTGCTTTATTCCGGCGGCGACGCGCGGCGCCTGCTGAATGCCCTCGAACTGATCGCCAATTACCGCGAAGCGGGCAAGCCCTTCCGCGTGACGAATGCGCTGGTGCGCGAACTCATCCAGCAAAACGCCGCCCTGTACGACAAAACGGGCGAGCAGCATTACGATATCATTTCCGCATTTATCAAAAGCATGCGCGGCAGCGATCCCAACGCGGCGGTGTACTGGCTCGCGCGCATGCTCGACGGCGGCGAGGACATCGAATTCATCGCCCGGCGGATGGTCATTCTGGCATCGGAAGATGTCGGTCTTGCCAACCCCAACGCCTTGCTGCTGGCCACCACCACCATGGATGCCATCCGCATGATCGGCATGCCCGAAGCGCGCATCATCCTGTCGCAATGCGCCGTCTATCTCGCCACTTCGCCCAAGAGCAACTCGGCCTACATGGCCATCAACGAGGCGATGAGCCTCGTCAAACAAACCGGCAGCCTGCCCGTGCCGCTGCACCTGCGCAACGCACCTACCCAGTTGATGAAAGAACTCAATTACGGCTCCGGCTACCGCTACGCGCATGACTTCGAAGGCAATTTCGTGCAGCAGGACAACCTGCCCGAGGCCATCGACGGAAAGGTGCTGTACGAGCCCGGCGCCAACCCCTCCGAGGAGCGGGTGCGCGCCAAACTGCGGGAAGACTGGAAAGGAAAATATTCCTATTGATGCAGTGGTAGTAGGCAGAGGTAGTAGGCAGAGGCAGTAGGCAGAAGCAGTAGCAGTTGGCAGTAATGGCAGAACCGGGACAAAACAGGAAATGGAAGCCTTTTTTGCGCATTAAGAGGCAATTTGTACCAGCATCAATTCTGCCACTGCCAACTGCCACTGCCTACTGCTACTGCATACTGCCCCTGCCTACTGCCAGAAGCGCCGGTGCGGCAGTGTTAAAATTTTTTTGATCGCGGCGTTAAGAATTTCCCAAAGGTTAAATCCATACTAAACCCCTGCCGTGTGCTTGCACTGCGGGCTGTTTTGCCCATAGGTTTGCTGAAAAATCAAGCGTATGAACAAGACCACCATTTTTATCCTGATGACGACGATCCTGCTCGCTACCGGTTGCGAGCGCGACCCTTACCCGCTCAGCCTCGATCGCTTCGATGTGCGCTGGTTCGACGACGACCAGTCCGGCTCGCAGACGCCCGGCGATGCGCTCCAGTTTATCATAGAGATCAGCACGACCGATCCCGATCCGGAAGATCAGTTCATCACCGAATGGGAATTTTCCTATACCGTGAACGGCGCCTTCGCAGGCATCCTGCAGGGAGATGAAAATCGCAGCAGCAATACCGTCAGCCTCAATGCGGAAGTGTTTATCGATAAACTTCAGTTGCCGGGCCCGGGTCAGTTGCAACCCGGCGATGTGATCGAGTTCCGGCTCTGGGCCATCGATAACCGGGGCACTCAACTGGAGCAAACGCACCGGTTCGTCCTCGAGCCGTAGACGCAGTTTCAGTATTATCTTTATTGCCCGAACCCCCGTTCGAACAAACATTTTTAGCCGGTGCCCATGTGCGCCGGCTAAAAATTCTTTTTTTATTTTTGGAACAAAATATAATTCATTCCTTCGGAGCGCAAAGAAAAACCGCGTTGCCGGCTCTTTGTAGAAATCTTATTCCGTACTGGAACATTACCCTTACCTTTGAGTTTTATAGATCGCAAGACCACGGCCTGCACCACACAGGTACGCTTCGAATCTCTCAGCCCGTTTTAACAACTAAAATCAAATTTATGGGACAATCCGTAGAACTCGCCGATAACCTGCAGCTGATCCGTGAAAGCGCCCGCGATTTTGCCGAGACACATATCCGGCCTCATGTCATGGAGTGGGATGAATCGCAGCATTTTCCCATCGACCTTTTTCACCGGATGGGAGAATACGGATTCCTGGGGGTACTGGTGCCGGAAGCGTACGACGGCGCCGGGCTCGGCTATCAGGAATATGTGACCGTTATAGAAGAGATCGCCAAGGTCTGCGGTTCTATCGGACTCAGCGTAGCCGCCCACAACTCGCTTTGCACCAATCATATCCTTTCTTTCGGAAGCGAAGAGCAAAAGCAAAAATATTTGCCCAAACTCGCCACGGGGCAGTGGATCGGCGCCTGGGGTCTCACGGAGCCCAACACCGGCTCCGACGCAATGCGTATGCAATGCGTGGCAACCCGCGACGGCGACTATTGGGTGCTGAACGGCAACAAACTCTGGATCACCCACGGGATCAGCAGCAATGTAGCCGTTGTGATCGTCCGTACCGGCGAATTGCTCGACAGCCGCGGCATGACGGCATTTGTTGTCGAGCGCGGAACCCCCGGTTTTCTGGCCGGAAAAAAAGAGAACAAACTGGGCATGCGCGCCAGCGAAACGGCGGAGATGATCTTTGATAATTGCCGCCTGCACAAAAGTCAGATTCTGGGTGCAGAAGGTGAAGGATTCATACAGTCCATGAAAATCCTCGATGGCGGGCGCATTTCTATCGCAGCCCTCTCGCTCGGGATCGCCAAGGGCGCGTACGAGGCGTCTGTAAAATACGCCAAAGAGCGCCAGCAATTCGGGCAGCCCATCGCCAAATTCCAGGCGATCGGTTTTAAACTCGCCGATATGGCCACCAAGATCGAAGCGGCCGAACTGCTTACCCGCCAGGCGGGGCACCTGAAAGATGCCGGGCAAAAATGCACCAAGCAGGCGGCGATGGCCAAATATTACGCCTCGGAAGTAGCGGTGGAAGTCAGTACGGATGCCGTTCAGATTCACGGCGGGTATGGTTACACCAAAGACTTCCCCGTTGAAAAATACTACCGTGATTCCAAACTTTGCACCATCGGAGAAGGCACCTCGGAGATACAAAAACTGGTCATTTCACGAGAAGCGCTGAAAGAATAACCCGGAAAGGGTAATTATTTTCACTTAATGGAAAAATAATATTGTGGCAAACAATTTGATGTTCGTACATTAGCCTTTTTAAATCGCTGTTCTCCCGGGATTGTGGGGCGCGATGTTTTTGTTGCCATCAAGAATTTTCCCATAGTTTGTTTTGTTTTGTAATTTTTGGGCCTCTATAGCTTGCTATGGAGGCTTTTTTATTGGCATATAAGGGTGCACATGACAAGCAGGGTCGATTGGTTCTAACGATCAGAAGTAAACAGTAGGCAGAGGCAGTTGGCAGTAATAGCAGCATTTGGATAAAACGGGTAATGGAGACCTGTTTAACGCAGTAATTTGTATCAATATCAACACTGCCACTGCCGACTGCTACTGCCAACTTTGTTTTCAAAATGCCAAATGGTAGAACTAATCGACCCTGCATTACGAGGGGGATAAAGCGGCTATGCACATTTGTCATACTTTTACCCCATGAACATCCATGTACTCGACCTGGGCTTTCTGGATATCAAATCTGCTATCGCCGTATTCGTAGTGGAGGGACCGGAAGGGCTTGCGCTGGTGGAGACCGGGCCGGCATCCACGTTGCCGCATCTGGAAGCGGCTCTTGCCGGCAGGGGCTGGCGGATCGAAGATTTTCAGCATGTTTTTCTTTCCCACATTCACTTCGACCATGCCGGCGCCGCCTGGGCTTTTGCTGAAAAAGGCGCCACCGTGTACGTGCACCCGAAGGGCCTGCCACACCTGGCGGCCCCGGAGAAACTGTACCAGTCGGCCCGGCAGATCTATCGCGACCAGATGGATGTGCTGTGGGGGCCGATGCATCCCATTGATGAAGCGCGCCTGTATGCGCCAGCCCATGGGGAGCAGATCAGCGTATGCGGGCTCCGTTTTACCGCGTGGCATACGCCCGGACATGCCGTGCACCACATCGCGTGGGAAGTTGCGCCGCTTGATGCGAATGAGGATGCGTCCGTAATATTTACCGGCGACGTGGCCGGCGTGAAGATCGAAAGGGGCCCGGTTGCGCCGCCCTGCCCGCCACCCGATATTCAGATAGAGGACTGGCAGGCATCTATCGATCTGCTGCGGAAACGACCTTCCGACACGCTTTATCTCACCCATTTCGGCCTCGTCAGCGGCAAGCACGAACACCTGAACGCACTCGAAAAACGCCTGGTCACCTGGGCCAACTGGATGAAACCGTTCGCTCAAAAAAATGCAGCGCAGGAAGAAATTATCCCTCTGTTCGAGGCATTTGTAGCGAACGAACTGGCGGCAAGCGGCGTCGACGCAGCCGGCCGGGCCCGCTACGAGGCGGCCAATCCGGCATTTATGTCGGTGGCGGGGCTGATGCGCTACTGGCGAAAAAAACTTGGATCGTAAAGCCTCAATTGCACGAAGTGCCGACATGACACCAAAGGAGATATTACAACGACTTGAAAAACAGGAAGTCCTGATCGTTGGGGACGTAATGATCGACCGCTATCTGACGGGTGCGGTCACCCGCATTTCGCCCGAGGCGCCGGTGCCGGTGGTGTTGTACCACGCCACGGAAGACCGGCTGGGCGGAGCAGCAAATGTTGCGCTGAACGTACATGCCCTGGGTGGCGTGCCTTTGCTTTGCAGCGTGGTCGGCAGCGACGTGAACGGAGAAGTGTTCAGACATCTGTTGCCGGATGCAGGCATTACGGCCGAAGGGATCGTCCATTCGGATGAACGGACCACGACCGTTAAAACACGTGTGCTCGGGAATAACCAGCAGATACTGCGCATCGACCAGGAAGATACGCACCCGCTGAGCGAACGGGAGACCCGGGCTTTTCTGGATAAAGTATTTTCCCTGCTGGATGAACGTCCGGTCAAGGTGATTGTATTTCAGGATTACAACAAAGGAGTGCTGACGGAAGAAGTGATCAGAAGTGTCATCGAGGAAGCGCGAAAACGCGGGATACCGACCGCCGTCGATCCCAAAAAGGAACACTTTTTTGCGTACCAGGGCGTCGACCTGTTCAAGCCGAACCTCAAGGAGATACGCGACAGCGCGCCGTTTCCGGTGGCGCCGGAGTTGAAATCATTGCGCGAAGCATCCGAATTTATCAGAAAAACGCTGCAAAATCGCATTACCATGATCACGCTATCCGAAAAAGGGTTATTTTTGGATGCCGATCAGCATTTCACCCGCCTGTACCCGACCGTGCCGCGCAATGTGGCGGATGTCAGCGGCGCCGGCGATACAGTCATCAGCGTGGCTGCTCTCGGACTGGCCGCCGGACTCGAACTCGATCTTGTTGCGGCCTTATCCAACCTTGCTGGCGGGCAGGTGTGTGAATTTACAGGGGTGGTACCCGTCCGTCGGGATATCCTGGCCACAGAACTCGAACATTGGCTCATACAACACCCTCTGCTATGAAAATAACAATTACATTTCTTTTCCTCATCGCTTTTTCCGTGACCGGGATCGGGCAGGGATTTACGCTGCTGGATACGCTGATCAGCGAAAACTTTGAGATCGACCCCACCAACGATATGCTCACGTTCCCTTCGGGCAACGATCTCGAATGGGTTAACTTCGACGAAGACCACGTGGAAGGGCTCTGTGTAGACAACGCCCCGACACCCTACGGGTGGTGGCAGGAAAGTGACTTCAGTGTGCCGCAGTCTTCGCAGACCGATAATGACGCCTTCACCAGTTGCTCCTTTCTGCTGGACGGCGATATTCACAATGCGAACTGGCTGATCACGAGCCCGATCATGATCCCCGACAGTTCGTACTTTCTGTGCTGGCGATCGCTTTCATTTTATGGCCCGGGCTACCACGACGGTTACAAGGTGTTGGTGTCCACTAACGGCAACGATGTGTTTGCCGGCAGTTTTGCGGATACCCTGTTCGTCGCCGCTGAAATGCTGGAGAATTCATCCCCTCCCGGCTCGCTCGACATTGGCAACTACGTTTTTTCGGACGGATATATCCAGGCAAACGGCTACACGGATACTGCTTATTTCTTTATCGACTATTCGCTCGGGGCACCGTTTTACCACGGCAAACTGGAGCCGCATGTCGAAAGCCTGTCGAAATACGCCGGGCAAAACATCTACGTCGCCTTTCTGCACGATTCGCAGGACGACTTCCTGCTCCAGGTCGACGATATCATTGTCACCAAAGTGCTGCCGCATTCATCTGCTGTCGGCGACTTGTCCGGCCCGATCGATTATCTTGAGGTTATGCCCAACCCTGTGCGGCAATCGGCCTACATTTCCTGGCGTTTGAAAACGCCGCAGGAAACCACCATGCTGATCAGCGACGGCGCCGGACGCATCGTGCGGCAGATCCATTCGGGCGCGCGCAGCCAGGGCAATCACTTTCTGGAACTACAGGATCTGGCTCCCGGCGTGTACAATTGCACCCTGCTGACTGCCCGGGGGCGCGCCAGCACCCGCTTT
Organism: Lewinellaceae bacterium; assembly: GCA_020636045.1. GTDB lineage: Bacteria > Bacteroidota > Bacteroidia > Chitinophagales > Saprospiraceae > M3007. The sequence goes on along the minus strand of JACJYP010000009.1, from coordinate 156,535 downwards.
GTGAAATTATGAACAGGCAAAAAAGACGCTTTTCGGGCCCGGCATAAAAATCCCGAACAGGTTCTAAAAAATCATTTCACCGTAGCGCAAGAAATTTGTTTCTTTGTGCCAGTATTTATTTGACACAAAAGTCCTTTGAAATTCCATGCTTAGTCGTCGCAGCGTTCGAATCAAGGTGATGCAATTGTTGTACATGCTCAATCGCGACGAGCAACTCGCCTTTCCCGATCTGGTGAAAGAGTACAATGATGGTATCTGGAAAACCTACGAATTGTACATTTTTCACCTGTACCTCCTCCTCAAAGTAGCCCAATACGCCGAAAAAGACGCTGCCAACCGCGCTTCCAAGCACCTGCCTACCGACGAAGACAAGGTATTTTCTCCCCGGCTCTACCAAAATCCCTGTGTACAAAGTCTGGCCAACCACGTCGATTTCCTCAACATCGCGGCCGGCTACAAGGCCAACGAGGGGATCGATGAAGACCATATCCGCACCATGTATCAGGCTTTTGACGACACGGAAGAATACAAAGCCTATCTCGCCCTGCCTGAGCCTGCCAACGACGATCACGCCAAGATACTGCTCGAACTGTACCGTTTTCTGGCCAACCACGACCTGTTCATAGAGATGTCGGAAGACCGCTACAACAACTGGCAGGACGACGAATCGCTGGTGATCGGGGCGATCAAAAAGACGATCAAGGCGATGCCGCTGGACGGCGCTTTTTACAAAGAATTCGAACCCTCCGACGAGACGGTGCGCGAATTCGGCGAGCAACTGCTGCGCAAAACCTGCCAGGAGGATCAGTCGCTTTTCGAGCACATCGAACCGACGCTGAAGAACTGGGATGCCGAGCGCGTGGCCGTGCTCGATATGATCATGCTGAAAATGGCGCTCTGCGAATTGCTGCATTTTCCGACCATCCCAACCAAAGTTACCCTCAATGAATTCGTGGAGATCTCGAAAGTGTATTCCACCGACAAGAGCAAGGACTTCATCAACGGCATCCTCGATCGCCTGATGAAAAAATTGCTCAAGGAAGAAAAGATCGTGAAGGAGGGGCGTGGGCTGATCGAGTAAATTTGCCCGTTCTGAGGTAATACAAGCGGCCGCTTTGGAAACTCCGAAACGGCCGCTTGTGTATTGGTAGCCCCGACGGGAATCGAACCCATATCTAAGGTTTAGGAAACCTCTATTCTATCCATTGAACTACAGGGCCGTGTGCCCAATTTCTGATTGGGGCTGCCCCAACCAGAGATTGAGGACACATGCGGCGCAAAATTAGGGCATTTTTTCTTTTCCGGCACGTATGCCGCGATGCCCGAGTTCTATTATTTGCAAATCGCTGATCTTTCCGGCGTCGAGCGTGAAACGCACCAGGGTTTTTACTTTGTGCCAGCCTTCATTGCCGCAGGCGCCCGGGTTGATGTGCAAAAAATGGAGTTTGGGGTCGGGCATGACCTTCAGGATATGCGAATGTCCGCTGATGAATAATCCATCTACGGGCGGATCTTGCTGCAAAATAGCCCGCACCCGCGGCTCGTAGCGCCCCGGATAGCCCCCGATGTGCGCCATAAACACCGGTACTCCGTCGCACTCGAAACGCAGATCGAGCGGCATTTCCGCCCGGATATCCTGTCCATCGATGTTGCCGTACACCCCGCGCAAAGGTCTGAAATCGCGCAGGCGCGCCAGTACCTCGTAACTCCCGAAATCGCCGGCATGCCACACCTCGTCGCACTCGTCGAAATACTGGAACACCTTTTCATCGAGAAAAGAGTGGGTATCGGAAAGAAGGCCTATTCTGGTCATGACTATAAGTGGCCCCAAGCTCTGGGAAGTAACACCAACCTCTGGTTGGGAGATAGTAACTCCAATCTCCGGTTGGGAAGCAGTTGTCCTGAACGGAAAATGAAACTGTGGCTCCGGATCAGGCTCCTCAAACGTACGCATTTTACATTCTACGGCACAGGCCGATCTGCGTGAAAGGTAACCCGGTGTCTCTTTTGCCCGACCAGAGCCTGGGGTTACTCTACCATCAGGTTGCAGCCGCGCAGTTCGGCCGCATCGAGCCGCCCAAGCACTTCGAAGCGGCCGTCCGCATGGACTTTCCCCAGATCGTCCGTCTGGATAAAACTGCAGGTGTCCAGATTGGCCAGGTCGATGATGTTCAGTACACCGGTGCGGCCAAATGCTACCGGGCAAAAAGGATCGTTGATCTCGGTGGCCAATACGCGCATGGTGCCGGCGGGGCTGAACAGGTTGCCGCCCTGCGCGTAGGCCTGGGAAAATAATTCCGTCATGCCATACTCGGAATGAAGGGCCGGCAGGTCGAAAGCGCGGCAAAGCGTTTCATGCAATTCACTCCGGGTCAGTTCCCGGCGCCGACCTTTCATGCCCCCCGTCTCCATCACGATCACACCTTCCAGCGGCATGGGGTATTGTTCGGCAAAGTCAAGCAGGGCAAAACTCACGCCGAGCAACAGGGTGGGGTAGCCCATGGCCTGACACAGCAACAGGCGTTCTTTCAGGGCGGCAAAGTCGTGCAGAAAAAAACCGCTTTCCTCGTATCGGGATATCCTGATCCAATGGTCGGCCATTGCAACCAGCGAAGAACCTTCCCGTTCGAGGTAAGAAGGCAGCAATGCCAGTACACACCATTCGGAGGGGTCGCCGTAAAACCTGCCAAATCCCTTGCGTGCATTTTCCAGGTACCATTTCAGATCGCGAACGGCGTGCAGGGAAGGGCGCTGGCCGGTCGTACTGCTGCTGCTGAAATGCGCTTGGGGCAACCATTCTCCCGTTTGGATCGTTTTAGTCTTGAAAAACCGGATCGGCAAAAAAGGGATTTCATCCAGACGATGGATATGCGATGCGGACTTGCCGAGCAGGCCCAGGAATTGTGCGTACAGCGGGTTGTTAGCCGCCTGATACCGGAACACGGCTTCGGTCGCCGTTTCGAAGCCCGGCGGGTCCAATTCGGCCAGCAATGGCAATAAATCTGCTCGTCGGGGTGTTTGCATGTCCGGAAATTCTGCAATTTTGGCACAAAATACTTTCCTCCTCTGCCATGAAAAAATATACCGCTTATATTTTAGGAGCCCTGACGATACTGGCCACTCATGGGCTTTTCCAGTTTTGCGTGCAGCCGCCCGACTACCCTGACGAGCCCGTCATAGAGTTCGTGAGTATCTCCAAAAACATCATGCAACAGACGCCGCTGGGGCCCGACAGCATACTTATTTCCTTCAATTTTACCGATGGAAACGGCGACCTGGGCTCCGTCAGCGGCGAGCCCAATATTTTTATCAAGGACGGTCGCGACGGTTTCGACAAGCCGCCGTATCAGATCCCATACATTCCGCCGCAGGGCGCCGGCAACGGCATTTCAGGCGTGATCTCGATCGTAGTGCCCAATACCTGCTGTATTTATGTCGATGACAACGGATTTCCGCTGGCTTGCGCCGATGTGCCGGTACCCTTCGATACGCTTACTTACCTCATCTCTATCCGCGACCAGGCCGGGCACGAAAGCAACCAGATCGAAACGCCGCCCATCGGTCTGATCTGCAAATAAGCGGCACTTTAACTGAAAAAACTGAAAATGGTTTTGCCGTATTTCCGCACGTCGCTCAGGTGCGGATGCTGCAGGAAGTCGTGGTGCGGGTTGTGCTCCAGCACAAAAATGCCCTCCGGGCGCAGCAATTCGTGCTCGAAGATCAGGTCGGGGATCGTATCGATGGTGGGAAGCCCGTAGGGCGGGCCGGCGAAGATGTAGTCGAAGGGCTCTTTGGCAAAACGGATGAACCGGAACACATCCATCTGAAAGATCTTTAATTGCTCTTCGATATCCAGTTGTTGCGCCGTTTTTCTGACAAAACGAACGGCATCCGGAAATTTGTCCACATAAGTGACGTCGTTGCAACCCCTCGAAATGAATTCGTAGCTGTGGCTTCCGGTGCCGCCGAACAGGTCCAGCACTTTGGCGCTTTCAAAATCGATCAGGTTGTTCAGGATATTGAACAGCGCTTCCTTGGCCATGTCCGTCGTCGGGCGGGTCGGCCAGCTGTCAGCCGGCGGATTGAACCGGCGGCCTTTGAATTTTCCTCCAATAATTCTCATGATCGGGGCATTGCGGCCAGGCAAGCCAGGTCCAGCCAGTAATGGCCGGGTATGCCGGCCGGCCCTTGGCGTTGTTGGGGTGCCGCTTGTGCCAGGCGTATTTCGCGGATGTAGCGCAGCAGCAGCCGGTATGTTTCAGAACCTTCCTCCACACAGCCGCTCAAAGTCAGCGGGATCGTTTCAGGATCCAGTTTGAACTGATCGTAGATCAGCAAAATATAATAGAGCAGGTCGTTGGGGCGCTGGCATTGAAAACTGTTGTAAAAAAGCAGGTTTTGCCGGTCCAGCACCGCCACTTGTACTATTTGGTGGCGGAGGTTGGCAAAAATGGCAAAATCATTGGCCGGCGCGATGTTGTGCAGGTGTTTCAGCCATGAGGTGGCCAGGTGCGTCGGCTTCTCTCCCGGAAAATACTGTTCTGCCAGTGAGTCGAGGGTCGGATCGGCGGCGTACGCAAGGAAACATTCGTATTCGGTCAATACGTCGTAGCCATATGTATAATCTCCAGGTGGCAGCAGCAATGTAAAATATTCCGGCAGCCGGTCGGCATCGAACATGCGGCGCGGCACCAGCGTTGCCTGCGCATTGAACACCGCACAGCGCGCCGATTCGTACGACCAGTTCAGGATCGCTTCTTCTTCGAGCACCTTGCTCCATTCCGTTTTCAGCGAAAGGGTATCCGACTGCCCGGCAGAGAGGGTTTGTGTCTTCAGGGCAAGCGGTTCCCCGGCAGGGCCGGCGCCGTACAGGGAAATACTTTCCGTGCCGACGATGACATTCAGCGTCGCCTGCGCAGCGCTGTTCGCATCGAAAGATGGATCAATATAGTCGAAATGGCATTTGTCCATGTCGCAAACGGGCCCGGAATGCAAAACCCGCAGCAAATATGCACAGTTTCATCTTCCCGAGCTCAATTCATTGGATGACAAATGCTTAGTTCTTTGCATTTGTATGGTGACCTACAGCCGCGACATCACCGATCTGGCAGGAGCCGTTGTACCGCGCGCCTTCTTCCACGATCATGGTTTTGGCGGCGATATTGCCTTCGATCACAGCCGATTCCATCAGGTGGAGGGCTTCCTTGACGTGCACATCGCCCTTGATCCGGCCTTTGATGGCGGCGTCTCGGGCAAAAATATTGCCCAGCACCTGACTGCCGTCGCCCATAACGAAGCGTTTCTCGATCCGCACTTCTCCGTGAATGGCGCCGTCGAGGCGAACGTTTTCGGCGCAGGCAAATTTTCCTTCTATGACCGTGCCTTTGGCAATAACGGTCGTGGCTGCGCCTTCCTTTTCACCGCTGTTGATGGAAGCGACGGCCGAAGCGCCGTTTTTCTTTTCTTTTGTATTCGTTCCGAACATAAATGTGAGATGGAGGTTAAAATGTCACCGGTTTTCAAACGGACTCATATCGACGAAGAATCGTGCCAATTTGATAAGGCCACAGGCCGAAGAACCCGATATGCGGATTTTGTATTTTTGCGCAGAAAATGATTTTCAAAAGCAACGCTAATAACTGATAATCAGTAGTATATGAGTGTGACCATTCTGGCCATCGAATCTTCCTGCGACGACACTTCGGCGGCGGTCGTCCGCGACGGAGTCGTGTTGTCCAATTGCATTGCCAATCAGGAGGCGCATCGCCAGTACGGCGGCGTGGTGCCGGAGGTCGCCTCCCGCGCACACCAGGCGAACATCATACCGGTGGTAGACCTTGCGCTGAAAAAGGCGGACGTGGCGCGCGAAGCGATCGGAGCTGTGGCTTTTACTCGCGGGCCGGGCTTGCTGGGTTCCTTGCTTGTCGGCACTTCATTCGCCAAAGCTTTTGCGCTCAGCCTCGACCTGCCGTTGGTCGAGGTCAATCACATGCAGGCGCATGTGCTGGCGCACTTTGCGGAAAACCCGAAACCGCCGTTCCCTTTTCTTTGCCTGACCGTCAGCGGTGGCCATACCCAGATCGTGCTGGTGCGCGACTTCCTCGATATGGACATCATCGGCGAGACCCTGGACGACGCGGCGGGAGAAGCGTTTGATAAATCGGGCAAACTGCTGGGCCTCGGATATCCGGCAGGCCCGCTCATCGACCGGCACGCGCAAGCGGGAAGTCCGCGTTTCCCATTTCCTGAACCATCTGTACCCGATCTAAATTTTAGTTTCAGTGGCCTGAAAACCAGTATTTTATATTTTCTCAGAAAAGAACTGGCCGAGAATCCCGATTTTATTCGGGAAAACCTGGACGACCTCTGTGCTTCCATCCAGGAAACGATCGTAACCGTGCTGATCAAAAAACTGCGCAAAGCCGCGCGAAAGACGGGTATCCGGCACGTGGCGATTGCCGGCGGGGTCAGCGCCAATTCAGGATTGCGCAAGGCACTGGAAGCAATGGGGGAAAAAGAAGGCTGGACGACCTACATTCCGGCGTTTCAATATTGCACCGACAATGCAGGCATGATCGGGGTAGCCGCTTACTACAAGTATCTGAAAGGCGAGTTTTGCGGGCAGGATGCCATGCCCTTCGCCCGCTGAGCGGCATCTTTTTTGTCGTCCTGACCCGACAATCAATGTAAGCATTGCGACGTTTACCCAAAATAACCGACCGTTATTTAGCAACTTTTTAAGGGAAGACCTGTCATAAACGGTAATTTTGAACTTTCGTACCCGCTCAAATATTTAAGACACATGCAAAAAGTCATTTTTGGCGCCGTTTCTTTCCTTATGGCAGGAGCCGTGCTGCTCGCATTTACATTCCGGCAGGAAGCGCACCAACCGGCTTCCGGCACCGTCAAATGGTACACCTGGGAAGAAGCGGTTGAACTGAACAAAACCGCTCCGAAAAAGATATTTGTGGATGTATACACCGACTGGTGCGGCTGGTGCAAGCATATGGATAAAACCACTTTTGTCGATTCCACGATCGCTGCTTACCTGACCGCCAATTTTTACCCGGTAAAACTCAATGCCGAACAAAAAGGCGATATCGAGTTCAACGGCCAGACATTCAAATACATGGAGACCGGCAATGGGCGCGGTGTGCATACCCTCGCGTATTCCCTGCTCGATGGCAATATGCAATACCCCTGTTTTGTGTACCTGACGGAAAACTTCGAACGCATCATGATCTCTCCGGGTTTCAAAGAGCCGAAAGACATCATTAAAGAATTCAGATTTGCTGCCGAAGAACAATACGGCAAGACGACCTGGGAGAAATTCCGCGACGAAAACTGATTGATCTTCAGGCATATAAAAAAAGCGGTCAGGGCTGCCCTGACCGCTTTTTTTATGTTCAGAAGTCTCGTTTTATTTTCTCCAGGGAAGTTCCAGCACGCGTTGGGCGGCCAGTTCTCCCATGCGGAGGCCTTCGTCACAATCCATCCGGAAATGCACGCCCAGCGGAATGCGAGCGTAGGCGTCTTCTCTGGCGAGTTCGGTGAACGAGGCCAGCGTGCGCGGTGTACCATTAAATTCGGTACGGCTGATGTGGCACTTGTCGGTGAACACAAAAGTGCCCGGGTGTTTGCTGTTGAACTCAAAAAAGGCGGACAGGATCTTGCCACCGGCGCCGGCGAAGCCGGAGTGTCCCGAAGGATAAGCCGGAAAAGCAGGCGTAATGCCTTCGTACCCGTTGATCGGATTGTTGAGGATAGTGGTCCAGTCGCTGGCGGCGGGGTATTGCTGCGACACCACGCGGCGGATATACGACACCGGGCGCTCCAGGTTGTATATGTATTTGGATTGCCAGATGCCGACGCTGATATCGTTGAGCGACATGCCCAGTTTTGCGTAGAATTCTACGGTTTCTTCCAGATTGAGGTTTTCTTCCGCTACCACCTGATTGGCCACGGCGATCAGGCGCGCAGGTGGCGAAAAGGTGAGCCCAAGGATGTCGTCACTCCAGAATTCGGCCGTCCAGCGATCCTCATAGGAACCCGGACCATTCTCTTTGATATTATTTACCCGGAAATAAACTTCAAGCGCCTGGTTGTAGAAAAGCGACTGTGTATTCTCGCTATAGGGAATGGGCGGGCGGGCCAGTTGCTCGGCTTCGGGCAGTGCGAAAGTGCGCACGCGGCCCCAGAACGGGAACAGCCCCTGCACGAAATCAGGCACCGTAGGTTCCCAGTAACCCGGCCCCGTCGGCGCATCGTAGGGCGGTTGCGGGTTGAGGAATGCATTGTGCGCCTCAAGGTCGGTGCGCTCCCAATTGTATAGTGCCATTGCAACGCTGCGGCCGCGCTCTACCGAACGGGCCAGTATCTCCGGTGTCGTTTCTGTGGCGTACTGGTTGTATAGTTGTTGCCGGGTCTGCTCGATCGACTGGAAGAGATCGGGGTATTCATTTTCCATGTGGAAAAAGAAACGCTTCATCAGATATGCGTAGCATTCGTTGATGACAGCGGGCCAGTGGTATTCCTTTTCCTCGTCGAAAGCTGGGATCTGAAGGCCGGGATAAAGGTTGGCCAGCGAGTTGTACCCCGGCATGGCCGGCACTACCGCTTCGTAGGCCGTGTAGCCCAGGTAACCGAGCGCATGAGGGACAGGGCCCGGCCGGTAGCCTACTGCATAACGGTCGAGTTGAAGGAAGATATCATTCCAGCGCAGGAAAACGGAGTTGCTGTATTCGCTTACCAGCGGACGCGACTGCTCTACTTTGATCTCTTTACAGGATTCAACGAACAGGGCGCCGGAAAGGATTAGCAGGCTGAACAGAAATTTAGATAGTCGAACTATTTTCATGAGATACCGAAATTTAATTTGGCACCATAAGAGGCTGTTTGAATTCATCACAGTGGGCTAAAAATGACATTTTGCCGCCATGCTTCCCCAATTTTTCGCCAATAGCGCTGCTATTCACTCAAAAACTGGCTCGCCTGTCAACAAAAATGACCGATTTTTCGCTCCATCTGACAAACTCAAACAGCCTCTATGAGATTACAAAACGGGACAAATATCGTGCTAATCCTCTTGATTGTAATCCGACACTTACATCAATTTTGTTACCTGGTATGAAAATACCATAAGGATTGGATATCGAAAACCTATTCAGTTTGGGTGCCGGATAGCTGTTTCCGGCAGGTTGGAAAGAAAAATGTGGACCATACAACACTGGAGATCAATGCTATACAGCCCACGCCTCTCCTTCCGAACCATATTCGGGTGTCAAGATTGAAACTGAATGCTTTGAGCGTTTTCCCACTCATACAGCCCTTCGATAGACAGATAGCGCTCACCGGTATCGTAGTTAAATCCAAGCACGCGCGAACCGGCGGGTATCTCGCCCAGTTTTTGGGAAATGGCGGCCAGGGTAGCCCCCGAAGAGATGCCGCCGAAGATGCCTTCCTCCAGGGCTGCCCTTTTGGCGAACTCAAAAGCGGCGTCTTTGGATACCTGGATCACGCCGTCGAGTGCAGCAGTGTGCAGGTTATCGGGGATAAAGCCTGCGCCGATCCCCTGGATGGGGTGGGGCCCCGGTGCGCCGCCCGAAATAACGGGGCTGAGTTCGGGCTCTACGGCAAATACTTTCAGGTTGGGATAATGCGGTTTCAGCGTTTCGGCGACGGCCGTAATGTGCCCGCCTGTACCGACTCCCGTGATCAGAAAATCGAGGCCTTCCGGGAAATCCTTCATGATCTCCCGCGCCGTGGTCTCTTTATGGATGGCGATATTCGCCTCGTTTTCGAATTGTTGCGGCATCCAGCTGTTGGGGATATCGTTCAGGAGCTCACTTGCCCGCTCGATGGCACCTTTCATACCTTTTTCGCGGGGTGTCAGGTCGAATTTGGCGCCATAGGCAGCCATCAGACGCCTGCGTTCCACGCTCATGCTTTCGGGCATGACCAGTATGAGCGGATATCCTTTGACGGCTGCTACGATCGCCAGGCCGATGCCGGTATTTCCGCTGGTGGGCTCAATGATCACGCTGCCCGGACGCAGCACGCCTTTTTGCTCGGCATCTTCGATCATGGAGAGTGCGATCCGGTCCTTGATACTGCCGCCCGGGTTGGCGCGTTCCAGTTTTAACCAGATCTCGTGATTGTTGCCGAACAGCCGGTTGATGCGGACGTGCGGTGTATTGCCGATGGTTTCCAGAATGTTGTTTGCTTTCATTTTTGTAAAATATTAAGACAAGAGTGAATAGAAATATGCGGGATGGATCTCAGATGATAAAGTTGACGGGTTCTTCAAAAGGCCTGGAGCGCACTTTGACCTCCGTATGATGTGTCACAACGGAGTATGGGGGAATGCTCTCGGTCAGCCAGCTGTTGCCGCCGACGACCGAGTCATGGCCGACGACCGTCTGGCCGCCGAGAATCGTGCAATTTGCATACAAGATGCAGTTGTCTTCGATGGTCGGGTGGCGTTTGGTATTGGCCAGCGACTTTTTTACCTGCAGGGCGCCGAGGGTGACGCCCTGGTAGAGTTTTACATTGTTACCGATCACGGCAGTTTCTCCCACGACGATGCCGGTGCCGTGGTCGATAAAAAAAGCATGGCCGATGTTCGCCGCCGGGTGAATGTCGATACCTGTTTTGCCATGCAGGTATTCCGAAAAGAAGCGCGGCAGGAGCGGCGCCCCGAGACGGTGCAGCAGGTTGGCGATCCGGTAGACCGCGATGGCGTGAAAACCGGGATAGGTGGCAAGCACTTCTTCCAGGCAGGTGGCGGCCGGGTCGAACTCAAGAATAGCCCTGGCATCTTCCAGCAGCGTTTTTTGTATCCGGGGCAGGGCCTGAAAAAACCGGTCGGCGATCAATGTTGCGGCACCGCTTTTGTTGTACAGCAGCGGAATCAGCGCACTGATCAGGTCGTGCCGGAGCATGGCATATTGCACCCGCGCCGGTTTCGGATCGTCGCTCAGAATGGGGAACAGAAAATGGAACAAACCATCGGCCAGGCGCTGGGCTTCGCGGGCCGACGGGATCTTGTTGGCATAAGTAGCCTGAAATGAGTCGATCTCATTAAAAAACTGCTCTAATTCTGTATTCATAAAGCAATGGGAAACTGAAATATTTGAGAAGACAAAGAAAAAGGCACCTTTCCTCGACCGAACCGGGAAAAGGTGCCTTCAAAATACGGCATGACCAAAATCAAATCAGTCTGTCGCCGTGCTCTCGAATCTAATAGCAATCCCTTTCCGGAGGCCGGAATTACAACAGCAACAACATGTCGGATATAGTGTAATATTGTATTGCATATGGGATAAGAGCAAGCAAACTTATCGGCTTAAACGCCAATATCCAAACGGGGTTGAATATTTTGCAAAAAATGTATCATTTTTAAGGCCTCATCGCCCGCTTGCCGATGCCTTTCAAATACTTCAGACCCTGTAAATTGTAATGCGCCATGGCCTACATCGACCTTTCCCACACGATCGAAAACGGAACGCTGACCTATCGTGGATTGCCGGCGCCGGTCATTTGCGACTACCTGAGTCGCGAAGAGAGCCGCAAATTGTATGCTCCGGGTACGGAATTCCAGATCGCCAGGATTGATATGGTGGCCAATACCGGTACTTATCTCGACTGCCCCTTCCACCGCTACGAACACGGGAAAGACCTGGCCGATTACGGCCTGGAACGCTTCGCCGGACTACCGGCGGTCGTCGTGCGCGTCGATTACCGGAAGACACGTTCGATCGACGCCTCTTTCTTCAGGCCGGAAGATTACAGGGGGAAAGCGGTGCTCGTGCAGACCAACTGGTCGGAACACTGGGGAACGGACGCCTATTTCGAGCACAATCCCTTTCTGACGGAAGACGCCGCGGAACTGCTTGCCAATAGCGGCGCCATGCTGGTGGGCATCGACTCGCACAACATCGACGATACTTCCGGGAACACACGCCCCGTCCACACGGTATTGCTCGGCCGGGAGATCCTGATCGTCGAGCATCTCTGCAACCTGCACCTCCTGCCCGACGATGGCTTTCTGTTCAGCGCCGTGCCACCCAAATTCAGGGGTGTCGGAACTTTCCCGGTGCGGGCATTCGCCACCATATAACACACTGCCATGGAAATCATGATCTCGGTCGAACAAGGCGATATAACGAAAATTCCCTTCGATGCCATCGTAAATGCCGCCAACAACTCATTGCTCGGCGGTGGCGGGGTTGACGGAGCCATCCACCGCGCCGGCGGACCGGAAATACTGGAAGCGTGTATGGCGATCCGCGAAAGACAGGGAGGCTGTCCGACGGGCGAAGCGGTGATCACAACGGGAGGGTTGCTGCCGGCGAGGCACGTGATCCACACCGTCGGACCCGTCTATCGCGACGGGAAAAACGGCGAACCCGAACTTTTAAAGGCGTGCTATCGCAATTCGCTGCTGCTGGCAAAGGCGCATGGCCTGAAGACCATCGCTTTCCCCAATATCAGCACGGGCGTGTACGGCTATCCCAAAGCGGCGGCCTGCGATATCGCCATCGCTAGTGTGCGGCAATTTGCCGGCGAATTCCCCGCTGCGCTGAACGAGGTTCGTTTCGTGTGTTTCGACGAAGAAAACTATGCGCTTTACTGTGAAAAACTGTCGCGGTAAAGGCTGTCGGGGGCATTTTCCGGAGGAGGAGCCGGCACGGCGCGTTGCAACTGCATTTCAAATTGTGTTCCCCGCAGTTCTATGGTCAGAACAAGTGTGGTATCGGTGACGCTTTGGATATTGTAACGGAGTGGCTGCGGGCTTTTTTGCAGGATCTCGTTTTTCTTCTGCTCAAAATCGGTAGGCGTATCGGCGCCAACAGGCAGGTTGGTCTGCATCTTTCCGTCCTGGCCAAAAATAAAATAAACGCCGGCCAGTGTTTCAGTTTCTTTCTGGTTTCGAAAACCTTTGACCAGCTCCCAGCGACCGAAAATGGAAGCCTCATTTTTCTCTGGGGTGTCGTCGTCGCAGGCAACAAAATACAATGAGGAGGCAAGACAACAACTGAGCAGCAGGAGGGTGCGTTTGTGCATTGTAAACATGATTGGAAGTTATCCTTGTAAAAATCGCCTGGTTATCCGGCGCTCCGGGCAGGCCTGATCAACCGGGATCCTGTCATTCCATGTTTATTTCATTTCGACAAAACCGAAACCCAGGTGGGGATATTCCCCGAATCCCGCATAATAACAAAATTCCATCAGGGGAACCGGCATGCTTACTTCGAATTCATAGGCGAATCCGCGAAGTTGCGAGATGTTATCCGTATTGGGTTTCAGGTGGATCAGCCGCGATTTTGCTTGCCCCAGCAAGCGGTAGTGCATGGGGAAAGACGGATCCAGCAGTTTGAGCGCCGCCAGGGATTTGTATTGCATGGCCGCCTTGAAACGGCGTACCGCATGATTAAAAAAACTGATGTCGTATTGATCGTTGTCGGGCAGCAGGTAGGGGTTGGCGCTCTTCACCTCTTCGATCGTAGTGATCGAAACCGGCGACACTGCCTTGAATTGCAGCGTTTCCTTGAAGACGGGGTGGGGCATGATCTGCCAGTGCTTCACCTCGAACTGTGCAGGCCGGTTTTCAAGCGTGCCGAGGGGCAGCGGCACCTGCCTGAACAGGTGTACCACCTGCTGTTCGAATGAAGGGTCGAGGTAAATGGAAATGTTGAGTTTAACCTGGTTGCCCAGTAGCTTAAACTCCTGCTTTACCTGATCCATCTCATACGGATAGATGGCCAGCGGGCTGAAGGTGAATAATTTGAAATTTCTGGAACCCAGATCAAAGCCGCGCTGCTGCACCCAGGTAGACAGCTCGGCGCCGGCATTGGAGAGTACAGTAAAAATCCAATGGGAGATTTCCGACTGGTAATTTATTGGAATAATAGTGCCTTTCTGACAGGAAAGACTAAACTGTATGCGCATAACATCGAGTTATGATTAAATATAGATTAAAACTTCCCAATTGCGTATTTGGTGGAGTTTTCGGCGCGAAAAGTACGCAAAAGTTGATACCGGCAAAGGATTTTTTTAACATTTGGCAGACGCGCAGGACCGCTGTTGCGACCGTTTCGGACAAAATCACGCTTCCCGGGCTTAAAAAGCGGTTTTTTTATCGGACGATGGTAATAGAGCCTTCAAATAATTCCCGACTGCCGTCCAGGAACTCAACGCGGGCTAACCAACTGTACACCCCCGGTGGTGCGGGTTGGCCGTTGCAGGTGCCATCCCATCCGTCGGTCAGATAGTAGGGGAAAAAGCCGTCGCGCCGGTAGCAAAGCCCGCCCCAGCGATCTGCGATCTGAAAACTGATCACCTCACTGACGCTTTCATTGGCAGAAATCGTGGCGTAGTCATTGTACCCGTCCGAGTTGGGGGAAAAAATATTGGGCACCCATATCGCGTGTTTGCGAATGGCATTTACCCGCGCGCTGCCGACGGCAGAGCAGCCGTTCAGGTCCGTCACGGTGAGTTCGTATATCCCGCTGTTGAATACCGTGATCGATCCGCCGGTGGCGCCCGTACTCCACGAATAAGAATAACCCGGCGCCTCCTCCAGACCGATGGTGACCGGCTGGCCGTACACTACCGTTGTGTCCTGTATGTCGAGTTTGATCTCCGGAGGCGGCGGAAATTGTACCTGCAGGGTGTCGAAGGCAGCGCACCCGGATTCGTCGAGTACCGATATGCTGTACTGGCCTTCCAGTCCGGGGGGTATTACGATGGATGTGCCGGTGTCGCCTGTGCTCCACAGATATGTGCAGGTATTGCAAACGTCGATCGCAGCGTCAAGTATGACCGGTTCTTCCGAGCAAGGGGATGAAATCCCGTCCGGCGTGATCTCCACTGACAGGCCGCATTCAAAACTCAGCACCCAGAAATCATTGACACCCAGGTTGTTCTCTGTTTTTTCAAAACCGATATTACTTTCTGAGTGCCCGCCCACCACGTATGCGCCGTCATGCCGGATCGCCATGCGGGTCATCGCGTCGTTCGCAGTGCCTCCCAGGTCTGTTTGCCAGAGCGTGTTGCCGTTGGCATCCAGCGCCAGCATCCAGTAATCGAAGCCGCCGCGGGAGGCGCTGGTCTTGTTGCCCGAAATGCCGGAATCGCTTACTCCGCCGATCACCAGTTGGCCGGCCAGGTTTTCCTTTACATCGTACAGGTCGTCGAGGCCGCTGCCGCCAAAGCTCCATTCCTGCATCTTCGACCCGTCAGGGTTCAGTTCGAGCAGCCAGTAGTCGCTGTCTCCGCCATAAAAAGGCGCATTTTTGCCATTGTTGAAGGCCGTGGGCGGTGAGGGTGAAGAGCCCGACCTTCCGCCCATGAACAAGCGTCCCGAAACCGGTGAGCGGTAAAGCGCATAGGCATAATCTTCACCGCTGCCGCCGTAGCGGTGGTCCCACAGCAGGCTGCGCGTATTGAGGTCGAATTTGCCCAGCCAGAAATCCATGCCTCCACGCGTGGGTTCCGGCCCCAGTTCGCCGGTATTGCCGTCGGAAACGGTGCCGCCCGACACGAGTACCGTGCCGTCGGGCGCCCATTCCAGGTCGTTCAACTGGTCATAATCGCTGCCGCCGATAGTCTTTTCCCACAGCAAGTTGCCCTGGGCATCGATGCGCAGGAACCAGAAGTCCTGCAACCCGCGCGAGGGCTCCGATTTTTCCATCCATACATCCGACCAGGAATTGCAGCCCAGCAGGTAGCCGCCGCCGGGCAATTCGAGCATGTCGAACAACTCGTCGCGATACAATCCGCCGTAAGCACGCTCCCATTCCAGCATGCCCGCTTCGTCGAGTTTCAGGACCCAGACATCCATGTCGCCCCGCGAAGGCTGCGTTTTGTCGCCGCTGATGCCCGAATAGGAATACCCGCCGGCGAGAAAACCACCGTCGGAGGTAGGGATGATCGCCCAGAGGCGGTCGTCGAGGTCGCCGCCGTACACCCGTTGCCAGAGCACCTGGCCATCGAGATTGAGTTTGACAATGAGAAAATTCCAGCTCAGGTCGTTCGGGTTGCCGGAGATCAGGCCCGAACGCGAGGAACCCGCCGCTATGATGCCATCCGGCAGGGTAAGCAGTCCATTGAGTTCGTCCCAGCTGTCGCCACCAAGGGTTTTATCCCATTGCAATGCAGGCTGGGCGTGCAGTGCAATGGCAGATGCCAGCAGCAACAGCACTTGAATTATACTTAACCGGACCGGGCGCGGGACGAAGGTCATAACGGATACGATTAAAAGCGCCGGCGGTATCGCGGGCGCAGGCAAAGATTGCTCAAAGCCTCTGCTTCGCAAAATTCCGGCCCGAATGCTTGTATCTGGCGGTAAATTTTGCCCGAAATGGCAACTGGCCCGGTTTAACGGTTTAAATCACGCCGTGTCCCGGCGATTGGGGCATATCGGGAATCTTGTCCACGAACTTTTCGCGTTCGCTGATGATCTCTACCAACCGGCGCACCATGCGCCTGCGGATACGCCTTTCGAGGTCTTTGTCGGGCTTTTTAAGGATATACTGGAATTTCATCGCCACACTTTCCGTCTTGACTTCTGCGACGCGCAGGTAATAACTGTCGGGTTTGATAACATCATTAAATGGTGCGAGCGCTTCGGTGAGGTTATTTTCCAACTCGTCCACCGTTTTCAGGTATTTCAGGCTGATCTCGAAATCGATGCTGGTGCGCTTGACCGTGCGCTTGGTGTAGTTGATCACCTCCGCCGTCAGCACCAGGTTGTTGGGGATGTAGATCATATCGTCGTCGTCATTGACGAGGTGGATGTTCAGCAGCGTGATGTCGACGATCTTGCCGCGATGCTCGCCAAAGCGCACATTATCGCCGATACTCAGTTCCCCCGAGAAGGTAATGATCATTCCGTTGATCATGTTCGATATGTAATCCTTGGTGAGGATGGCCAGACCGGCGAAGATGATGGAAAGCGAGGTGAACAGCGATTTGACGTCGATCTGAAATAGGGAGAGCACGCCGACGATCAGCCCGATCGCCAGTAAGAGCGAATAGATATGCCCTACACCGATCACGAAATTATCCTCTCCCTGCAGTTTTTTGCGCCGCCGGTACCACCAGGTGGTAAAAAACTGAACGAAGTCGAGGAACATGAGGAAGATAGCGATGCTCGCCAGCGCATCGGAATAGTAATCGATCGAATCGCGGTATCGAAATCGGGCGTACAAATGTGAGACATCCCATTCTCCCAGCCTGATCATCAGGAGGGTAAAGAACAGGGCAAACTTGAACAACAACACAAATAACTTCATGGGAGGCGGGAATCGGAGCCGACGTTTTTTTAACATACTCGATATTTACGGGCAAAATTGTGTGAAGTCGTGGTAATTTGTCAAGGGAGGCGACTTCATTCCTGAAAATACCCGCTCCATTTCGGGCAATTTCCCCACCTTTGCGCCGCTTTTCGGCGGTAGCCGGATGCAGGGTGTCAGGCAGGACGGAATCACATGTTGAAACGTCATACACCCGGCACCCGTTCAATGTGGCCGAGTTTTTGAAAAGCAAACACCTTTTTGCAAAACACCGCGTCCGGCCAAGGCCGGAGGCGTCATTTTTTTATTAAATATTATTGATCACGCAGCACCCTCGACCCGACCATGCAGGAAGATCTGTTCAAACGACTGGTATCGCATTGTAAAGAATACGGTTTTATCTATCCATCGTCCGAAGTATATGACGGCCTGAACGGCGTATATGATTACGGCCCCTACGGCGTGGAACTCAAAAATAACATCAAGGAATACTGGTGGCGCGCCATGGTGCAGATGCACGAAAATATCACCGGCATCGACTCGGCCATTTTCATGCACCCGCTCATCTGGAAGGCTTCCGGCCACGTCGATGCTTTCAACGACCCGTTGATCGACAACAAGGACTCCAAGAAGCGCTTCCGGGCAGACGTGCTGATCGAAAACGAGATCGACAAGATGATGGGCAAGGCCGACAAAGAGGTGGAGAAGGCAGCCAAGCGCTTTGGCGACAGTTTTGACGAGGCCATGTTTCGCAGCACCAACCCGCGGGTGCTGGAGTACACGCAAAAAGCCGAGGCCGTGGAAAAACGCCTCGCCAACGCCATGAAAGCCAACGATATGGCCGATCTGAAGGCCATCATCGAGGAACTGGGCATTGCCGATCCCGATTCGGGCTCGCGCAACTGGACCGAAGTGCGGCAGTTCAACCTGATGTTTTCCACCCAGATGTCGAACATCGCCGGGGAGGAAGGCAAACTGTACCTGCGCCCCGAAACAGCCCAGGGCATTTTTGTCAACTTCCTGAACGTACAAAAGACAACCCGGCAAAAGATACCCTTCGGCATCGCCCAGATCGGCAAGGCATTCCGCAACGAGATCGTGGCGCGGCAGTTCATTTTCCGCATGCGCGAATTCGAACAAATGGAAATGCAGTTCTTCGTGCGCCCCGGCACCGAAATGGAGTGGTACAACACCTGGAAAGAGCGCCGTATGGCCTGGCACCGCGCCGTAACGCCCGAAGAAAAACTGAAATTCAAGGACCACGATAACCTGGCGCACTACGCCAATGCGGCCGTGGACATCCAGTTCGATTTCCCCTTCGGCTTCAAGGAACTCGAAGGCATACACTCCCGCACCGATTTCGACCTGTCGAGCCATTCCGAACTCTCGGGCAAGAAAATGCAGTTTTTCGACCCCGAACTCAACGAGCACTACACACCATTTGTCGTGGAAACATCGGTGGGTTGCGACCGTATGTTCCTGGCCATGCTGTCCAATGCCCTCGTGGAAGAAACCGTACCCGATGCGCAGGGGGAAGACAGCAGCCGTACCGTGTTGCGTCTGGCGCCGGCGCTGGCGCCGGTGAAGTGCGCCGTGCTTCCCTTGCTGAAGAACAAGGAGGAACTCGTCGGCAAGGCCCGCGAGATATTCGACAAACTCAAGTTCCACTTCCTCTGTCAGTACGACGAGAAGGACGCCGTGGGCCGGCGTTACCGCCGTCAGGATGCCATCGGCACGCCTTATTGTATTACGATCGACTTCGAAACACTGGAAAACGATACCGTAACCATCCGCGAGCGCGACTCCATGAAACAGGAGCGCATTCCGGTCGGCGATGTGGCCCGCATCGTGTCGGAAAATACCGACATGCGGCTGCTGCTTGAACAGATCGCCTGATCCTCTTTGTTTTACGGGGACTTGACGTCGCACCCCTGCGTATCACCGTGGTCATACAAGACCGCGGTGGCGCAAGCGGGTGCGGCGTTTTTTGTTTGTTTCGCCGCAGGGCGGCGCCTGCTGTCTTCCCGCAAATATTTGCCAAATTGCCCTATGTCAGATACCTGACAAAATTCATTTTGCCTTACACCCTATGGGCTACGTTTCGAGGATTTATTGCAAATTTGGCGCGTCTTTTGTCCTTCAGCGGCATTCCCACCGGTTACAATCCCCCTTCGTAGTTGATATTACTGTGATTCAAACCTTGCTAAACTCTATATGAGAAAAATCTACGTATTGGGTGGCATCTTTGCCGTTGTTCTCATTTTTGCCTGCAAACACGACCCTGTTCTGCCTTCTGCAGACGAGGTTTTGCTTCTGCGACTCGCCGAGGTAGCCAAAACCGGCGCGCCGGATTATTTTGTGCTGCCGGAGGCTGCCGACCTGGCTAATATTCCGCAAACTGCCGCTAACCCGCTGACGCCCGAGAAGGTGGCGCTGGGTAAACTGCTTTTTTATGAGCCCGCTTTCGGCATCGAAGCCAAGCAAAGTGTGGGCATGCAGACTTTCACTTGTTCTTCCTGCCACGTGCCGGCCGCCGGATTCCGCCCGAGTCGTATCCAGGGCATTGCCGACGGCGGTTACGGTTTTGGCGTGCAGGGTGAAGCCAGGGAAAAATATCCGACGTACGACGATCAGGAAATAGACGCACAGGGCGCCCGTCCGTTGAGTGTGCTCAATGTTGCCTACGTCACCAACTCCATGTGGAACGGTTCTTTCGGCAGCGACGGCGTCAATGCCGGCACGGAAGCCATGTGGGGAGTGTTTGACCCCGGCACGGCCATCAACCACGAAGGCCTGGGCAGTCTGGAAGGCCAGAATATCGAAGGCCTGAAAACACACCGCCTGCTGATCAACCGCGACCTGGTGGAGCAGTACGGCTACAAGCCGATGTTCGACGCTGCATTTCCGGATGTGCCTGAAGATGAACGTTATACGCGCAAAACTGCCAGTTTCGCCATTTCCGCTTATCTGCGCCAGTTGATGTGCACGGAAGCGCCTTTCCAGCGCTGGCTGAAAGGAGACGAAAGTGCCATGGACGAACAGCAAAAACGCGGTGCCTTGTTGTTTTTCGGCAAAGCCGGCTGCACACGTTGCCACAACGAACCCAATCTCGGGTCCATGACCTTCCATGCTATCGGTGTGAAAGACCTGTTTGAAAACGGCGGCCTGAAGACCTCCGAGGCAGACCGCCGCAATCTCGGTCGGGGAGGTTTCACGGGCAATCAGGACGATATGTACCGTTTCCGTGTGCCGCAGTTGTACAACATGGCGGATTCCGGTCCGTATTTCCACGGCAGCAGCAAAAATAATCTGCGCGACGTGATCGAATACTTTAACGCCGGCGTACCCGAAAACACACGGGTGCCTGCTTCGCAGATATCCCTGTTTTTCCACCCGCTCAACCTGACGGTGGAAGAGATGGACGATCTGGAGACCTTCATTCGGGAAAGCCTCCACGATCCGGATCTGCAACGCTATGTGCCGGACCGGGTGTTGTCGGGCTCGTGTTTTCCGAATAACGACCCGTTGTCGAAAGTCGAGATGGATTGTAATTGAGCGGCCTTTCAAAGCACTATGCTCAACCCGAAAGGGCATTTCAAATAGTTAACTGCGAAAGGTTTGCTCCGGTGGGGCAGACCTTTCGTATTAAAATTCCTGAAAATTTTTGTCAATAAAGGAAAACATTACCTTTACACCGGTTTCTTCATCTCATGTTCCACATCGTTGCATCCACCCGTCCTTCTTGCCGGATGCGACGATTCTCCTCCCTTCGTTTTACTCCTGCCCGGCATTTTTCCGGAATCGGCATCAGGCTTGTCATTGGTACATTATTTGCCGCCAAACTGACAAAATCTGGCATTGCGGAGCCTGCCAAAGCGCATAATTTTGTCGAATCTCATTCCAAATACAAATACTCAGGACTTGTGAAGAATCTCATATCTCATTGGCGTTTCATCTTTTCTGCCGCATTTGGTTTGCTCGCGATCAGTCTTTCAGCGCAGGATATCCATTTCTCCCAATTTGGCAACTCCCCGCTCAATCTCAGTCCCGGACTGGCAGGCGTGTTTGGCGGTGATATGCGTTTTGTAGGCAACTACAGAAGTCAGTACCGGAGCGTGCCGGTTCCCTACACGACGTTTTCGGGCAGCGTGGAAAACAAGATATACTGGACCAAGGGGAAGTATGACCGCTTTATCACAGGTTCGCTGATGCTCAACTACGACCGACAGGGGAGCCTGCATCTTACTTCCATACAGGTCGGTATCCCAATTTCGGTGACGATGCCGCTTGCAAAGAACAAATTTCTGACCGTCGGCGTGACTCCCGCCTTCGGTCAGCGTGCATTTGATACCGACCGGCTGACGTTCGACGCGCAGTGGATCGATTGTGTGTTCGACCCCGCAGCCGACGCGCGGGAAGACCAGTTGTTCCAGAGCACCAACCTGAAATATTTCGACCTCAGCGCGGGTGTCAACCTGCGCCTGCAATCCGAAGCCAAGCGTAACCGCCTCGATGTAGGCGGCGGCATGCACCATATCAACCGCCCCAATCACGATTTCTGGTCAGCCGACCTCACCAACCCCGGCAATGTTAAATTGTACAATAAACTGTCATTCTACGCGATGGGATTGCTGCAACTGTCCGGCAATTTCGATCTGGTAGGGCAGGGGCTGTACCAGACGCAGGGCGGCTACAAAGAAGTGGTGTACGGCGGAGCGCTTCGCCTCCACCTCAACCAGAATCCATACAAAGAACTGGCCCTGCAGGTAGGGGTGGATTACCGCCACCGCTATCAGGATGCGCTGATCCCGCACGTCGAGGTGCTGTGGCGCACCTGGACGCTGGGATTTACGTACGACCTGAATATCTGGTCGGATGTGAACATCGTGACCAACCGCCGCGGCGGCCCGGAAGTGGCGCTGATCTATCGCCTCTACAAAGTGAAGCCGCTGTCCAAATTTAAAACCTGCCCCATCATTTAACCTCAATTCATTTTAATCCGAACCCGTACAGCCAATTAGTCCCTGTAATCCAGAATCCGATTTAACAGTAATCTCCCCCTTCGGAATTAAAACATACATAATCAAGCCATTATGAAATCAAGGCAAATCCTTCTCTTCCCGATTGTGCTGTTCCTGGCTGTGCTGACAGCCCATGGGCAAAGTGGCATAACGGACAAAATTGACGCCGACCACGACCGGGCGCCCTCAGTGGCTGTGCTGGAGCGCGAGGCCGTCAATGCAGCCAAGGAGGGAGACTACTATACTGCAATGGTGTATTACCGGCGCATCCTCGAATCTGACAGCATGCATGTTTCCGCGCTGAAGGGTTACGGCGACGCAGCGATGCGTTTTTCCGCTTTTGAAGTGGCTGAAATGGCCTATCAGCGCCTGGTAGACCACAATCTGACAGCCCCCGACGGCATGCCGCTGGTCAAACTGGCGGAAGCAAAATTCAGGCTTGGGAAATACGCCGAGGCAAAAGAACTCTACCGACGGTTTCTGTTTGTAGAAACGCCGGTCGGTATCACCGAAGATGTACTGGAAAATGCCCAGCGAGGACTTGAGAATTGCGATTTTGCCATTCAGGTGATCGAAAACTCCGACCTCCAGGCGCCCCTGGACACCCTCACGGATATCAATACGGAGTATTCGGAATATTCGCCTTATCCGAAAGGCGATACCATATACTTTTCCTCGTACCGCTTTGTGTACGAAAAGGACAAGCACTACCCCAAACGGCACCTGATCAAAGTGATGACCGCCGTGCCGCAGAGCGATACGCTGCACGCGGAACTGGTGGATTTCAACGAGGAAAAACTGCACACGGCCCACGTCACGTTCAACGAAGCCGGCGATGTGATGTACTACACCATATGCCGCTTCGTGTCCACGGCCGATCTGCAGTGCGACCTGTATATGCGCAAGGCCACGGCCTCCGGCTGGGGGCCCGCCGTGAAATTGCCATCGCATATCAATATGGCCGGCTATACCACGACCGAGCCAAGTATCGGACGCGCGCCGGGCGAAACGGAAGAGACGCTCTATTTCGTGAGCGACCGCCCCGGAGGAAAGGGAAAACGCGATATCTGGTACAGCAAGATCATGCGCGACAGTTTTTCCCAGCCGGTCAACCTGGAAGCCCTGAATACCAAGGAAAACGACGTTACGCCGTTCTATCACAATGGTACGGGCATGCTGTACTTCAGCACGGACGGGCTACCCACCATCGGCGGCTTCGACATTTATCGCTCTAAAGGAAAAGGCGACAACTGGGATGAACCCGAACACATGGGTATGCCGATCAACTCGGGCGGCAACGACGTCTTTTTTGCCGTTTCCCAAAACGGGAAAACCTCCTTTTTCGCTTCCAATCGCTACGGCTCCTACAACGTATCGGAAGAAGCCTGCTGCTACGACATATTCAAATCCGACCTCGTGAAACCGGAAATGATCGCCGTCACTTTTGACGAGATCACCAAGGATTCGCTCGACGATACGGTGCTGCAGCTGGTGGAATTCACACCCAAAGGCGCCAGCGAGGAGATCAAGGTAAAAGTACCGGGCACCTGGTTCGGGTTCCCGCTGCAGCCGCGGCGTTCCTACATGATCATCGCCTCCAAGCCCCGCTATACCGACGACACGATCCGCTTCGAAACGCCACCGACAATCTGGAAAGACTTGCTGGTCAAGAAGTTGTATCTCAAGCCGGCAAAACCGGCCCTTATTGTAACGGTGTATGACAAGGAGACGGGAGAGCCTATTCCCGGCGCTACGGCCAGGTTTTCCACGCTTTGCCAGGTAATGCCCAACGGCTCCCGTGTGACTCCGAAAGACGGTCAGGAAATAACCGAGACAAAGCCGGATACCAATCGCTTTGCCTACAACCTGGACTTCGACCGCGAGTATAATGTAATGGTCTCGAAACCCGGATATACCATCGATTCGACAGGAACCGTCACGACGGCAGGGCTCAATGATGCCCTCGTCATCGAGAAGAAAGTGTATCTCACCAGGGGTATTTCCTTCCTGGCCCACACGCTGAATACCGCTACAGGCGATACAATGTCGGGGGTGACGTACCAGCTGGTTGAAGTTGAAGGACCCCGTTCCGAAACTTATGTATCGAAAGAAAACGAGAAGCAATACAACAACGTAGTGAACTATGAAAAACGCTACATGGTGGTTGCTTCCAAAGACGGATTTTCGCGCGATACGGTGATGTTTTCCACGAAAGACCTTCCACGCGTCGATTTCCAGAAGATCACACGCGAACTGCGCCTGCATCCGCTGACCCTGGAAGCGTACCTGCCGATCAAACTGTTTTTTGACAACGACGAACCCGACAAGCGCACCATGAAAACCAAAACGGACCGCGACTACCGGCCCACCTATGTGGATTACTACCGTCGCAAACCGGAATTCATGGATCACTGGTCGGAAGGCCTGGAAGGACAGGAAAGACAAACTGCCCTTGATTCGATGGATGTGTTCTTCGAGCGCGACGTGCGCGGCGGATGGGAGCGTTTGTTCGCTTTTTCGGAAGTACTGTACGAAATGATGACACGCGGCGACTATATCGTGCTGACCCTGAAAGGATATGCGTCACCGCGCGCAGCGAGTCAGTACAACCTCAATCTGACTTCCCGGCGCGTTTCTTCCGTCTTGAATCACTTCCTGATCTTCGACGGCGGTATCTATAAAAAATTCGTGGACAACGGCCAGATCGTGATCAAACTGGAGCCGAACGGTGAGAAAAAAGCGCCGAAAGACATCAGTGATAACATTAAAGAAGAACGAAAGTCCATCTATGATCCCCGTGCCTCCCGTGAGCGCAGACTGGAGATCATCGGTGTAGAGGTGAGCCGGGGGAATTTCTAGTCTCCCGCTGCCTGTCCAAAAATATCATGACCTCAAAAAACGCAAATCATGAAAAGGTAGAACAACAGTTTCCATTTTAGTCCCTCCTAATCCCCGCCCGGATAAACCTTAATTTAATCCCCCTAATCTCCCGCCCGGGAAACCGTATATAACCATGAACAAGTATGTAAGGGCCGCTGCACTCTTGTGCGCGCTCGCGTTGGCAAACGGTGCCGGCGCCCAAACGCCCAAGGCTTACGAAAATGCCGCTAACAACGCTATGGAGGCACACGATTACTATGCCGCCATGCAATATTTTGGAAAAGTACTAGAAATGGAGCCGAACCGCCCAGATGTATCTTACCGCTATGCAGATGCTGCCCGCCAGTTCGGCGCTTACGGGCAGGCGGAGGCCTATTTCCAGAAAACCCTCGACAGCGAGCAGAAAGACAAATATCCCGATGCTGCATTTATGCTGGCATCTGTAAAAAAATACCTCGGCAAATACGACGAGGCTATCCGCCTTTACCGGCGGTTTACGGCGGTGGCGCCTATGAACTCGCCCTTGCGAAAACAGGCCGAAGAGGACATCGAACAGTGCCTGTGGGCTATGGAGCGCATCAGCAACCGCGATCGCAGCATTCTGATAGAACGGATGCCCGACGGCACACCGAATACAGAGCAGGCCGATTTCGGAGCATTCGCGCTTGGCGATACCCTTTACTATTCCTCTTTTCGCGATATCAACTGGGGCGACAAACACTACCCGCCCCGGCCGATCGTGCAGATCATGGAAGCGCCGCCAGCAGCGGAAGCGTTGCCTGTGGGCTGGAACGACCCCGTGCGGCATACCGCACACATGGCCCTGAGCGCCGATGGCCGGGTTATGGTATTCAACAAATGCGACTACAAAGAGGAAGCGGATATTTCCTGTGAATTGTACTTCTCACAAAAGCAGGGGAATACCTGGGCGACACCTGTGAAACTTCCCGAAACGATCAATGTACCGGGATACACAGCGACGCAGCCCAATGTCCGGATGGCGGCCGACGGATATTACGAATTGTACTACGTCAGCGACTGCCCGGGCGGTGCGGGTGGTCTGGATATCTGGCAGGTGCGCTTTTCGGAGACCGGCAGTTTTGCCAAACCCGAAAACCTGAAAGCGCTGAATACCGCCGGCAACGAGGTCACGCCGTTTTATCACGAAGCGGATAAGACGCTCTTTTTCAGCACAAAAGGCCGCCCGACCATCGGCGGATACGATATATACAAATCCGTTTGGGAAGACAATAAGTGGCAGGAGCCAGAACATCTGGATGTGCCGCTGAACAGCAGTTTCGACGATCTGTACTTTGTGCTTCAGGGCGACGACACGGTGTATTTCACTTCAAATCGCGAGTCGTCGACTTTCCTGGCGGCCGATGCCTGCTGCTACGATATTTTCAAGGGCAATTATCTGCCTATCGATCTGAAGACCATTTCGTTTGCTCATCCCTATGATGAGGCGCTTGCCGGGGTAGTGTTCACCCTGTCGGAAGTAGCTGACGATCCGAATCTGCGTACCCGGTTTTCAGGAGAAAAAAACGAGGCCGACTTCAGCATCAGCCGGCAGAAGAAGTACATGGTGATCGGGCAAAAAGAGTTTTACACCCCCGATACAGTGTATTTTTCCACACACACACTTCCCAAAGACCGCCATTTCGTGGAAAAACTCTACCTGACGCCGGAGATCGCGCTGGCCGTCAAGACTTTTCACGAATGGACAAAAGAGCCGCTGAACGGCGTACAGGTGCGCCTGTATGAAACGCCGGGCCTGGTAGCAGATGAAAAGTTTACCGGCGCTGAAGACAATGAAACCAGGATGCAGGTCGGTGGAAGGCGCATGTTTACCATCATCGCAGAAAAAGAAGGTTTTATATCCGATACCGCGATCGTGACGGCAGAGGAACTGCGCGCCATTGCTGCGGGCGATACCCTCACGCGGAATCTCTTTCTGAGTCCCGCTTCCATGAGCGCCTATCTGCCGATCACCCTGTATTTCGATAACGACCAGCCCGATCCGCGCACCTGGGCAACCGATACCAGACAGTCGTACGAGCAGACGGTGAGCCGCTACATGACCCGCAGGGAAAAGTTCATCGCTACTTACACGGCCAACCTGAAAGGAGAAGACAAAGAGCAGGCAGCAGAACAACTCGGACGGTTCTTCGACGAAGAAGTCAATGACGGTTTCGTCAAACTGGAAGTGTTTGCCGGCAACCTGGAACTATTCCTGAAGGGAGGTTCGCGCATAGAGATCATGGTCAAGTCGTTTGCCAGCCCCCTGGCAAGTTCCGCATACAACCTGGCCCTGACCCAGCGCAGGATCGCCAGTGTGCGCAACTATTTCAGAAAATTCCAGAACGGCATTTTGGGCCAGTACATCAGCAACGGCCAGTTGAAAGTGTCGACCCTGCCGCTGGGTGAAAGCAAGGCATCGCCCGGCGTCAGCGACGATGCGCGCGACAAGCGCCGCTCGGTGTACAGCATAGAAGCATCGAGAGAGCGCCGCGCCGAGATCCTCGAAGTGCGTCTTTTTAATAATTGATGAATCCGGAAACCATGAAAAATATCTTTTTTAAAATCCATAATTGCATGAAATACGGCCTTTTTTCGGCTTTTTGGTTGCTATTGTGCGCCGTGAGTACGGCTTCCGGTCAGGGAATCCAGCTCACTTTCGACATTACCGAACCCACTTGCAATGGCTATACGGACGGTACCGCCACGGTAAACCCGAGCGGAGGTGCCTTGCCGTATACTTATATGTGGGACAACGGTCAAAACGGGCAGACCAATTTCGGCCTCGGCGCCGGCACTTATTTTGTTACCGTGAATGACAACAACGGTCAGGTGGTGACGGGAAGTGTTACAGTAACCCAACCCGATCCGCTGCTGGTGAATGTCAGTGCCGTCGGTCTCAGTTGCTCAAGTGCGAATGGCACGCTGACGGCAAATGTTACGGGCGGCACGCAGCCATACGAATACGAATGGAGCACTGCCGAAACGACGCCGGAGATCGATGTGTCGATGTCGGGAGGCTACCTGGTAACGGTAACAGATGCCAACGGCTGTTCCTCGATCGGGACCTTCAACGTGCCCACGGTGGCTGAATTCTTGCCGAGCTACATATTTACAAGGCCTGCCTGCAACGGCGAAGCGACCGGAGGGATTGCCGTTACCGTTTTTGGCACTTACCCACCCTTTACCTGGGAGTGGAGCAACGGCGTGGTCAATCAGAATCTGACAAACGTGGCTGCCGGGGATTACGAGATATCGATCACAGATATGAACGGCTGTACCTTTGTAGATCAGGTGACATTGCTGGACAACCCGCAACTGATCGTAGAGGTGATCGTCACCAACGTAGCCTGCGCCAGCAATCCCGAGGACGGGACAGTTTTTGCGGCCGTGGCCGGCGGTGTGAGTCCTTATACTTATATGTGGGACAATAACAGCACGCTTCCCGGTCAGGAAGAATTGCCCCCGGGCACCTACACAGTGACCGTAACGGACTTTAACGGATGTACGGCAGTTGCTTCCGGTACCATTACGATGCCTCCTCCTCTCGACGGGGAACTGGTCGCCATGTCGCCGGCCTGCGGCGGCAACAACGGATGTGTGACCGTTTCGGGTGTGGGAGGTACGCCACCCTATACTTACAACTGGCCCGTGCTGGGCGTATCAGGCCCGACGGTATGCGATCTGGCTCCGGGAGACTACTACGTCTGTATTTTCGATGCCAACGGCTGTCAGCATGATATGACGGTTACCGTAGATTCGATCTCCGGCCTGGATGTATCGCTGATCATTACAAAAGCCGAATGCCCGGGCGTGGATAACGGTACCGCCACGGCAGTGGTCACGCCCGCCACTACGATCTACAACTACGAATGGATACCGCAGCCCAACCCGAATGTGTCCCAGATCAACAGCATTCCGGCCGGTACGGTGGTTTCCGTCACCGTTACCGATCCGAATAACGGATGCATGGGTACGGCAACGGCAGTTGTCGGCGCCCACAATCAGGTAGAAGTAGATGTGACGGATACGGATGTGAACTGCTTTGGCGACAGCACGGGTACCGCCATCGCCGTTGCTTCGCATGGTACCGATCCCTATGAGTATGTGTGGACTATGCCGGACAACAGCATGGTGAATGGACCGAGCCTCTCGAACCTGGCCCCCGGCGCCTATGCGGTGGTGGTCACCGATATGAAAGGCTGTACGGCCATCGGCGTAGCCGATATCGGCGTGCTGTCAGACCCCATGGCCAATATCAGCATGAATGTGCTGGAATGCCTGGGTGACAGCCTCACCGTGCAGTTTGAAGATGCATCTACCGATCAGTACGGCACGATCACAGGGTGGGACTGGAACATCGTATGGGCGACCGGCTCGATGCAGTCCAACGATCAGAATCCGCCGATCATCGTATTTACGGAAAATCAAACCGGCACCGTTACGCTCACGGTTACTACTTCAGCGGGGTGCTCGTCCACCTTTACCGGACCTTTCGAGATCAAGTCGATCCCGGATGTTTCAGTAAGTGTGCCGACACCCGTTTTTGATTGTGACAACGAGCCGATCGATATCGTGGTTACGGGCGATCCGGATAATACCTACACCTGGACGCCGCAAACGGGGCTGACTTTCAACCCGGATGCGCTGAACGTGATCGCCGATCCCGATGAAACGACTGATTATCAACTGATCGTTTCAAATGGTCAGTGTGCGGACACAACGGATATCAAGGTAATACGCGTCGATTCGATCCAGTTGATGGTGCAGGGCGACTCTATCGTGACCTGCGATACCATCGCTACCCTGACTGCGACCGCAAATGCGAATATTTCGGTTGATTTTGAATGGACAAACAGCAACAGCGATGTGGTGGGCATGACATCGAGTATTAATGTGACAGCGATGGGAACGTCCATTTACACCGTTGTGGCAACTGATATCTATGGATGTACGGAAACCGATGACGTGAAACTCATCGGCAACAGCGTTGATGTGGACGTTTCGTTCGGCGGAACTTTGTCGGGATGTGAAAACCTCCCGCTCGACCTTTCAGTGGAAAACTTAGACCCGGTCGATATTTTGACCTACAACTGGGCATCGAGCAGTCCCGATCTGATGATTTCACCACAAGGTGCTGCACAGGTGACGGCGATCGGTCCGGCAGGCTCATACTCCGTCACGGTGACGGTGAGCAATCAGTTCGACTGCACCCGGGAGTTTGTCGTTCAGGTAGAACTGGATTCCACGATGTCGCTCGATGGCCTGATATCGGCGAATCTTTGCAATGGTCTGACGGTCGATTTTACCAACAGCAGCGGCATCAATGGCACCTGGGATTTTGGGGATAATACGACCAGCAACCTCAGCAATCCTACACACACTTATGCCACTGACGGCATATACATGGTAACGTTCAATTCCACGGAAGCCTGCGTATATCCGTTCGACTCCACGATCACCGTACTGCCCGATGCGGCGGTAATGGCAGAAATCGGGAACAACTACGTTGCCTGTAGCGAACAGGCGGAGATACAGTTTACCGACCAGACGGATCATGTATACCCGCTCGATAAATGGAACTGGACCTTCTCTTCAGGACAGAGTTCAATGGATCAAAATCCGTTGATCACCTTTACCACCGAAGAAGTCATCACGGCTACCCTGATCGTTACCGACATCAACGGATGTGCCGATACGACCGTTACCGACGTCCAGATCGCGATCGTACAGGACACGCTGGGTAGTGCCGCCATTCTTTGCCCGGGCGATACGGTTTCGCTCAATCCCGATTTCGACGACAATTACGATTACGTTTGGACTTCGCAACCCCTTGATCCGAATTTTGTCGATACGCTTAGCCCCAATCCCAGTGTGATACCCTTTGTGCCCACCGTTTACACAGTCACCATCGTGAACGGTCCCTGTATGGTAACGGACTCCGTAGAAGTGACGCCTCAACCGGCGGCGCTGGTAGACCTGCCATCCGATACCCTGGTATGCTCCGACGCGTCGTTTACGATCAAGATAAACAGTTCGAATGGCGTTACCTATACCTGGGCAGATAACCCGGCCTTCAATCCGGTGCTGCCCGATACGGACGATTCACTGATTGTTACACCCGAAAAGAACGGACATTACTACGTAAGGGTGCAAAATGCTGCCGGTTGTACCGCCGTCGATTCAATTCTGGTCAACAACGCGGAAGTTAACATTCAGGGCGATCCTGCAGATGATGATATTTGCCTTGGCGGCAGCAGCGAACTGAATATCACCAACAGCGATCCGGAAGATATGCTCACATATGAGTGGTCGCCAGCACTGGATCCCATCCCCAATCCGGTCGTTTCTCCGGCGGAATCTACGACCTATACGGTGGAAGTGAGCAACCAGTTCGGCTGCAAGGATACCCTGGCGTTCAATGTCAATGTCATTTCGATCGATGTGACGGCCGAGGTGCTTGGCAAAGACACCATCTGCCCCGGGCAGAGCACCGATCTGCTCGCTACGGTAGTCAGCAACAGCAACGACATCACCTATGAATGGACGCCTTCGTTCTCGCTGTCAGGCTCCGATACGGCCAACCCGACGGCTTCTCCCGACGAGGATACGCAGTATATAGTGACTGCCATCGCCGGCGGACTTTGCCCCGATACGGCCACGGTAACCGTATATTTTATGACCGGCGAATGTGTGGAGCCCTTCATCTTCGTGCCGAAGGCATTTACTCCCAACCACGACGGTAACAACGAGTTTTTCATTGTCCGCGGGGTGAATATCACGGAACTGTACTTTGTCGTATGGGATCGCTGGGGAGAAAAGGTCTATGAGACCGAAGATCCGAAGGCGCAGGGCTGGGACGGTACCTACAACGGCAAGGAACTCACGCCGGATTCTTATGCGTGGTACGTACGTGTTACCTGCGGCAACGGCGAAATTTACATCAACAAGGGCGATGTGACCCTGTTGAAATAAAAGCCGAAAGCCTTCAGGCGAACCATACAAAAAGCCGCCCCGGTGCAAACTTGGGCGGCTTTTTGTATGGAAATTGGTAGCACGGCGTTTACACCGTCCGGGTCAGGGCCATTTATGGCCACATGCGTTCCGTACGCGTACGGCGATCCTTTATTCAAAAAAAACACTGCCCGGCAATCTTACCGGGCAGTGTTTGGAATAGCGCGGGAAGTGGAAATCGCAATTAGTGGCTTCCTTTGGCAGCCGGTTGTTCTTTCCCTTTTACTTCACCGGCGATCTCGAGATACGTTTCGCTCGGATTCGTGTTGGCCGTAACGGTCACGCGTTTGCTTTGCGGGCCCGGCTTGCCTTTCGAATTGAATTCTACCTTGATCTCGCCCATTCCGCCCGGCGGCACCGGCTCTTTCGGCCAGGTAGGCACCGTGCATCCGCAAGAGCCTTTTGCATTGCTGATGATCAGCGGCTCTTTGCCGGTATTCTTGAATTTGAAGACATGTTTAACGATTTCGCCTTCGTCCACTACACCAAAATTGAATTTTTCATTTTCATAATTGATGGTAGTGATCGGGCCGCTGGTAACCTTCGCATTGACGTTGGTGCCGGGGATATTGCCGTTACCATTGCTGTTTGCGACATTGCCGGTATTGGGGGCTACCGAAGATACCGCAGCCGATTCGCGGATCTTGTCACCCTCCGATTGACCGAACCAGTTTTTAAAGCCTCCTCCGAAAAGATTGGCCAGCAGAAGTATTGCCAACAGGGACAACAAGCCAATCTGAATCTGTTTGTTCCTTTCCATTGTTCAAATTTATTGGTAGTGAAAAATTGGAATGATTGATCGTGCTTTTGGTGGGGCAAAATTACGCCTTTCACAAAGCGCCCATACCGGTTTGCAAATGATTAACACGGGTAAAGCCGATAGGTTGACATAAAAAAAGCCCCGGCACATTTGCCGGGGCCGATAACCAAATCAAACTTTCTGTGAAGTTTAACCCCTCCCTTGCGTCACAGGTTGCATCCCGCCCGGAGGCGCGGGACCGAACCCGCCGTAGATAAAATGGACGGAAAGGGGATAAAGCCACTGCTTTGGTCTGATATATATTGGAGGGCGCCAAAAGCGCAAAAAATCCAGGTAGCCCGGTAGCGAACACTCGTTCCCGAAAAACCGGCTGCAAATGCATATACACGACGCATTGCAGCTGTGTTGCCGGAACACAGAAACAAGCCCGTTAGGCCGAAAAATTCGGAATGCTTTTGTTTTGTCTGCATAGCAGGTTTTACCCGGGCGGCGATCAATGCCACTAAAGACGGGTGAAAAAGGGAAAAGTTGCTGAGAATTCGCCGGGGAGGCATTTTTTGCCTCCGGATGACCAATAAACGACGCCGAAGGAATTTATGGCCCAACGAAAAAAGCCCCGCCGGAAGCGGAGCTTTTCGAGTTGAATGGAGTGGGGGGTATAAATCGGTTGCCGGGAGTCGGACTTGCGGGATTATGGATCCGGGGCAAACGTGTATTCGTGGGAATATGACAGGGGAAGGATTAAAACGATCGGTTCAGGTGATGTGTATGAACTTTAAACGCACATATGGGGAAAAGTCACATTGCGTGCGGTGCCGTTTGGGAATTATTGACACTTTCCGGTCATATGTTAAGAAATGATGATTTTCAGCCGCCGAATTCATAAGCCTCTGCGACTTGTTATTTTTGCGCCTGAAAACATTCCTGTTACCCGCAAACGATCATTTTGGAACGCCGGGTCTCTCCCGGGTCGATTGGGTCTATTGATTTGAAGTAATCAGTAGGCAGAGACAGTTGGCAGTAATTCCCGCCTGTCACTGCCAACTGCTACTGCCGTCTCGGTTTTCAATATGCTCTACCACAG
The DNA here is from genome assembly GCA_020636045.1 of Lewinellaceae bacterium. Classification (GTDB taxonomy): domain Bacteria; phylum Bacteroidota; class Bacteroidia; order Chitinophagales; family Saprospiraceae; genus M3007. The sequence continues at coordinate 122,461 of JACJYP010000009.1, read as the reverse complement.
AGCCAATCGACTCGGGAGCAACCGGGCTCTTCCCGATTTTTTTGCTATGCGAACAATGCTGGACCGACTGCGTGCGTGCCCGACCCCTGTCTTGATATTTATTATCCTTGCTCTTTGCATTCCTGCCCACCTGATCTTTCTGGGGTTGGGCGCTTTTAACGGCGACGAAGCCATTCGGGCCTGGGTAGCCATGGAGATGGACTTTTCCGGTAATTACATTGCCACGACCATGCACGGAGCGAGTTATATCAACAAACCTCCGCTGTTCAACTGGATCGTACTGGCTGCTACGAAATTGTGGGGCGCGTACGATGAACTCCCTTCCAGACTGGTCACGGTATTTTTTCTGGCCCTGTTCGGCTTTACGGTATTCCGCGCTGTCCGCAAGCAATTCAGCACCGAATTTGCTTTTCTGGCCGCTATTACGACGGTGACAAGCGGCCGTTTCCTGTTTTACGATTCCATGCTCGGCCTGATCGACACGACTTTTTCCCTCGTGATGTACGCGCTTTTTATGAGCATTTACTTTTTTGGCAGACGGGAACAATGGTCGCGGATGTTCTGGGTCAGTTATCTGCTGATGGCAATCGGTTTTATGCTAAAAGCCTTTCCCGCCATTGTTTTTCAGGGCCTGACCCTGTTTGCGGGACTGTATTATTTCAGGCAACTCAGGCTGCTCTTCTCCTGGAAACACGTAGCCGGTGCTTTGCCGGCAGTGGCGATCATTGGTCTGTACCTCTGCGTGTATGCCATGTACCGGCCGGTCGATGATTTGCTGTTCAATCTGCTGCACGAATCGACAAAACGCACGGTGGCGGAGCACAGCTTCGGGAACACCATCTACCATATTGCCAAGTTCCCGTTTGATTCGATCTATCATTTCCTGCCATTCTCCCTGATGCTTGTTTTCTGGATCGACAGGCGCCTCTGGTCGCGCATTCGCAGCAACGATTTCGTATTTTTCAATTTCGTAGTACTGGCCGTCAATCTACCGGTGTACTGGACTTCCTCTCAGGTGATGCCGCGTTATCTGCTGATGCTCATTCCGCTGTTCAATACGATCGGGTTGTATTTGCTGGAACAAAATATCGCAGAACGTTCCTGGCGGTACAAGTTCCTGTTTTACACCCTCGGCACTCTTTTAACGGCAGGCAGCCTGCTCATGGTGGTCATGCCATTTATTGAGCCGGCCAGTCAATTGCCCTGGATATGGCCGGCTTCCGTTGCGCTGTTGGCGGGTATGGGAATTTGCGCCGCGATGTATTTCTACGACAAGCAGCGTTTTTTGTGGTGGTTTGTGACGGCGTTGATCCTGATTCGCATCGGTTTTGACCTCATAGTGCTACCGGTGCGGCATGACGGGAACGATACTTCTGTTGCGCGCAGCGATGCGATCCGGATGGCCGAAAAGTACAAGGACCGGCATTGGTACGTGTACGACGATTCCGAAACGCGGGAACCTGCCATGTTTTACGCCACTGCCAGCCTGGGATATATTATCGAGCGAACGGACCGGCTCGACATTCCCGGCGCTTTATATCTCGTAAATTTGAAAGATACGGCGCGCTTCGACGGCGTTTGTCTCGATACACTTCGGACCGATTATCGAAGCACTACGTTGCTGCTATTCACCCGGGACGGTCGATAGGGCATACCATTCGACAAAGCGGCGGACCCCTTCGTTGAAGTCTATCCGGGGTGTATAGCCAAATGCAGATCTGGCCTTGCTGATGTCGGCAAAAGTCTGTTCCACGTCGCCGGGCTGTTTGTCAGACATGGCAATTTCCAGTTTTTTCCCAAGTGCCGATTCGAGGGCCCGTACCATGTCAAGCAGGGTGATCGGATGGCCGTTGCCGAGATTGAAGATGTCGAAGCCCGGCACCGGATGGTCGATCAGCCTTGCAATACCCTGCACGATGTCGTCCACATAAGTATAATCGCGGCGGGTCAGGCCGTCGCCGTACAGCGGAATGGCCCTGCCGGACAGCGCCAGTTGCGTGAACTTGTGAATGGCGAGATCGGGGCGTTGCCTGGGGCCGTACACAGTGAAAAAGCGCAGGCAACTCACCTCCATCCCGTAAAGATGATGGTAGGTGTAGGCGATCAGTTCACCGCTGCGCTTGGATGCAGCATACGGGGAGATTGGCTCGCTCACATCGTCGTTTTCTGAAAAAGGCACCTTGCTTTGGTTGCCGTAGATCGATGACGAAGAACCGAAAATTAAACGCCCGACGCCGGCCTGGCGCATCGCTTCGAGCAGCCGCACGGTGCCGGTGATGTTCACATCCATGTATTCGGCGGGATGTTGTATCGAAGGGCGGACGCCCGCTTTCGCAGCGAGGTGCACCACACTGTCCACCTGATGCTGCCGGAAGATCGATTTCAGCACACTTTCGTCGCGGATATCGCCGCGATACAGGTGAAACCGGGCGTTTTCTTCCAGCCCGGAGATATTCTGCTCTTTTACAGCCGGGTCGTAGAAACGATCGAAATTGTCGATACATACTACTTCGATGCCCTTGCCGAGCAGATGTTCACAAAGATGCGAACCGATAAAACCGGCGCCGCCGGTTACTAAAATGGTCATACGATTTTCCACTGAATATTACGGACTCGTTCCCGGGTCGGGTTGACGGGAAACGGGTTTTTGCCGTTCCGGCAGGCCCATTTTACCGGGATTGAGGCTGTATACGATCCCGGCGAACGATACGGCCGTCGAGATCAGGTAAAACAAAAATGCAATGGCAACGGATTTTTCAGGGTCGATCTTCAGGAGGCCGGCTCCCCATAAAAAAGTCAGTTCGCGCGCGCCTGTGCCACCAATGGTCAGGGGCAACATGGCGACCACGGAAGATATGAGAAACAGCAATGAATACTCCAGCCACAGGGCGGATTCGGAAAGTGCCAGCACAATACCGAGGGTGGCGATCAGCTGTGATGCCTGCACGCCGAGTGAAAGCAGGCTGGTACGCCCCCATACCTTCGTCAGGCTTCCGCCCAGCCTGCGGTATAGCCACCACGATGCCGGAATACTCATAATAAGGGCCGGCATGTAGAGATACCAGTATGGTCGCAGTGCGGGAATGCCGGGCGCCAGTGCCAGGCACAGTTGTCCGAGTGCAACAACGCCTCCCAGTCGGTCGAGCAGGGTGATGGCAAACATGCGTTTGAAGGATGCGCCGAAGCTGTCCATCAGTATTTTGATCTTGTACCCGTCGCCGCTGATACCGCCCGGCAGTAACAGGTTGTAATACATGCCCAGCCAGTAGAGGCGGAAGTTCTGAGGAGCGCTCAACGGAATATTTTCAGTGCGTAGCAGCAGCAGCAGGCGCTGCGCGGCGATCAGTTTTGAGCATACGAACCACAATAATGCCCACAGCAGCCACCAGGGATTTGCTTCCTGAAGGGTCGCATACAACAAGCCCGTATCGATGCTGCGCAGCACGATGTATACGATCAGGATCGAAAGACCGACCTTCAGGGCTGTTTTAATGCTCATGGGCCTCTACGACTGTGTTTCCACCTGCCGGTTCGCGTATATGTTCCGAACCTTGTAAGGTTTTTTGTCCTGCGATTCGTAATACGTACGCACCATCATTTCGGATAAAATACCCAACGCGACCAACTGAAGGCCGGCCATCAGCAGGATAAATCCGAGGGTCAGCAGTGGGCGGCCACCGATCTCGTGTCCGGTGATTTTTTGCAGCAGCAGCCACAACAGGATCAGCGCTCCCACGCTGAGCGAGAGCACGCCCCAGCCGCCGAACAGGTGCATGGGTTTATGGCGGAAACGTTTCAGATACAGGATCAGCAGCAGGTCGCTCAAAACGCGAATGGTGCGATTGATACCGTATTTCGATTGGCCATGCTGCCGTGCGTGGTGCATCACGGGCGTTTCGTCCATGCGCGCGCCTTCCAGGTCGGCGAGTACGGGGATAAAACGGTGCAGTTCGCCGTAAATGCCGAGGCTTTTTGCCAGATCGGCGCGGAATATTTTCAGTGTGCAGCCGTAGTCGTGCAGGTGCACCCCCGAGGCCTGCCGGATCATCCAGTTGGCGATGCGGCTCGGAAATTTGCGCAGCAACATGCCATCCTGCCGTTTTTGCCGGATGCCTGCCAGCAGATCCAGTTGTTTGTCCTCGGCCATTTCGAGCATGCGCGGGATGTCGGCCGGATCGTTTTGCAGGTCTCCATCCATCGTGGCGATCCATTCGCCCTGTGCATATTCGATACCGGCGGCGAGCGCCGCACTCTGGCCGTAATTGCGCCGGAATTCGAGAATGCGCAGGCGCGGATGCTCGATCCGTTTCAATGCCGTCAGGGTGCCGTCGCGGGAACCGTCGTCCACATAGATCAATTCGTAATCGATGCCTTCCAGCGCCTGCGATATCTGCCCGATCAACGGCGCGATGTTCTCTTCTTCGTTGTAAACACAAACGATGACGGAAAGGTAGCACTTCATAGGAGGGGTACTTTAAAAACCGCAAAGTTGGCGCTTATAGGGGCAAAAATGTGCTTTTTGATGTATTATTTATCCGTAAATTATCGCAGATCGCATCCTGAAAGTCATCCCGCGGGTGTGAAATCGTCGGGTTTCCGACGATTTCCGGAATATTCTTTCAAGGGCCCTCTGCCGGGAAAAAGTTTGTCTGTATATTCACAGGACTTTCCGTTTATTCCTCTCCCTTGCATTTCCTTTTTATCCTGCACTCAAATTACTTCATCTCTCATTAAACACCCATCCTTATGGAAAAAAGACTACCGATTTTCCTGCTTTTATCATTTGTATGCACCCTGCTTTCGGCACAAACCGGTCAATTTTGTCCTACTAACGACACGCCGGCCAACGATTTCTGCCCGCAAGCCTGCATCTACTGTAACCTCGAGGAGTATACCGGAAGTACCGAAGGTTATACTGGACAGACGCCGCCGGGTTTCTGCGGCACGATCGAGAACGAACAGTGGCTCGGCTTTATCGCCGGTGCTTCTTTTGCTACGGTCAGCGTTGTTCCGAGCAACTGCCAGATCGGCAATGGCATGCAGGTCGCCATTTATACGGCCTGTAATGTCACTCCGATCGGTTGCAACGGCGGCTTTTCAGGTGGCGGAAGTTTTCCGGTATCCGTATCGGTGCCGCTGACACCCGGAACACCGTATTACCTGCTGATCGACAGTTATGCGGGCGATATTTGCGATTTTACGGTAACGGTATCGCCGCCGGGCGCCGCCCTGGTGGGCCTGATCGATACCCAGGCCATCGAATTGTGTCCGGGAACGACTTACACCATCGGCGGAGTGGAATACGAAGCGCCGGCGATCGTACTGGATACTTTGCCGAATAATTCCGGGGCCTGCGATACGATCCTGGTATACAACCTGATCGAAGTACCGTTCCAAACCTCGGAGACGTCGATTTCGATCTGTGAGGGCGACTCGATCGTGATCAACGGCATGGTCTACACCGAATCCGCTACGATTGTGGATACGCTTCCCTCAGGAGGCGCCGGTTGCGATACGATCGCTACCTATTTCCTTGAAGTACTGCCACAGGTAACTACCGATACGACGCTTTTCTACTGCGCCGGCGATTCTGTTACGCTGGGAGGGATGGTGTATACGTCTTCCGAAACAGTGACCGTAAGCATTCCTTCTTCCACAGGGGATTGCGATACGATCGCTACATATGAATTGGTGTTCCTGCCGTACAATGAGCGCTCCGAGACAGTTGAGTTCTGTCCGGGGGGCTCTGTTACGATCGGTGGCATGATATACGATCAACCGGGAACAGTGACGGATACAATTGCCTCGATGACAGGGGGGTGCGATACGATCGTGACCTACACGCTTGAATTGCTGCCGTACAACGAACTTTCCGAAACGGTTGAATTTTGCCCCGGTGCTTCTGTGACGATCGGCGGGGTAATGTACGACCAGCCGGGTATGGTAATGGATACAATTCCTTCTACGACGGGCGGTTGCGATACGATCGTGACTTACACGCTGGAATTGCTGCCGTATAACGAACTTTCCGAAACGGTTGAATTCTGCCCGGGGGCATCTGTTACGATTGGTGGAATGATGTACGACCAGCCGGGCACGGTGACGGACACCATTGCTTCGACGACGGGCGCTTGCGATACGATCGTGACCTATACGCTCGAATTGCTGCCGTACAACGAGCGCTCCGAAACGGTTGAGTTCTGTCTCGGCGAGACGGTTGTGATCGGCGGGAACAGTTATACCCAGCCGGGCACGGTGCTGGATACGATCGCGTCCACGACGAGTGCCTGCGATACGATCGTGACCTATACGCTCCAGCTGGCCAGCGATCCCGGCTCTTCCGTGTCTATCACTTGCAGCTCCGACGTCAACATCGCAACCAGTCCGGGAACGGGGCCGGTAGCGGTGACATACGACCTTCCAACGGCTACGAGCGACTGCGTGTGTCCGGGCATCGAACTGACGCTGACCGAGGGCTTCCCCTCCGGCTCTACGTTCCCTGTAACCGAAACCCTGGTTTGTTATCAGGCAAAAGACAGTTGCGGCAACACGGCGACCTGTTGTTTCAACGTCACCGTGCGGGAAGAGGAGCCCTGCGATGTCAAAGAGATCGGCTGCATGAAATGGGAACTGCTGTCCATATCCCGTGGCAGCACCTCTGAACTCACCTATGAGATCAGGGTGACAAATAACTGCTCGAACAAGATGATCTACACGGTGATCCAGGTGCCGGACGGTGTTGTCGCAGTCGAGCCCCTCAATAATTCGGTCTACACCGCTCCGAGCGGCAGGACATACGATGTCCGGAATCCGAACTATACGCCGTTCTACTCTATTCGCTACAAGTCAAAAACGGATAGTATTTCCAACGGCCAGGGCGATATCCTGCAATATGTGCTGCCCGGCAATACTGCACCGGCCTATATCCACATTGCTTCGCGCCTGTATCCGTCGCTTTATTACGAAGCGCACCTCAACACCTTCAATTGCCCGATCCAGCAATTGAAGCCGGGCATGAAACTTCGCGGCGAGGAAACCGGTGCTGCGTACCTGCAGGTTTTTCCGAACCCGACAACGGGTGTGTTGTACGCCGATCTTTCCGCCTGGAACGGCCAGGAAATGGAGCTGCGTATTTTCAACAGCCAGGGACAGCAGGTTCGCCGCACGCAGATGGTGGCACAGGATGTTCCGCAGCAGGTGGACCTCCCGCAAGGGCTTGCCAGCGGCCTTTACTTTATGGAAGTAATGACGCCACAGGGAGAAAAACATGCTGTGCGCTTTGTGCTGAAGCAATAACCGGCAAAGCCGCAGTTACTTCTCTGTATAAATTGTAAAGCGCTTGCTCCGGAAGAATCGGAGCAAGCGCTTTTTTATCAGACCAGTGATAATGCCTGAATCAGGCCTCCTGATATGCCTCGATCGGCGGACAGGTGCAGATGAGGTTGCGGTCGCCGAATGCCTGATCGATGCGGCCGACACCGGCCCAGAACTTGAAGCCCTGTTTCAGATAAGGCAGCGGATAAACGGCTTTTTCGCGGCTGTACTTGTGTTCCCAGGCGCTTGCAGTCGCTTCTTCGCAGGTGTGCGGTGCATTATGCAGTACGTTGTCTTCCGGGCCATAGTCGCCGCTGGCAATTTCGTCGATTTCCTTGCGAATGGCAAGCATGGCATCGCAGAAGCGGTCCAGTTCCGCCTTGCTTTCGCTTTCCGTAGGCTCTACCATGATGGTGCCGGCCACGGGGAAAGAAAGGGTAGGGGCATGGAACCCGTAGTCGATCAACCTTTTTGCCACGTCTTCGGCACTGGCAACCGCTTTGAAGTGCCGCAGATCGACGATGAGTTCGTGGGCACAACGGCCCATGTCACCGGCGTACAGGATCTGATAGGCTCCCGAAAGGCGCTCCTTGATGTAATTGGCGTTCAGGATAGCGTATTTGGTTGCGTCGGTCACCCCTTCTGCTCCCAGCATTCTGATGTAGGCATAGGAGATCAGCAAAATGCTTGCGCTTCCCCAGGGAGCGGCCGAGATTGCCGTGGTGCCTTCGCTGCCGCCCGTTTTTGCGTACACATGGTTGGGTAAATAGGGCGCCAGGCTTGCATTACAGCAGATCGGTCCCATGCCGGGGCCGCCACCGCCATGCGGAATGGCGAAGGTTTTGTGCAGGTTCAGGTGGCAAACGTCCGCTCCGATCGTCGCGGGGCTGGTCAGCCCGACCTGCGCGTTCATGTTGGCGCCGTCCATGTACACTTTTCCGCCATATTGGTGAATGATGTCACATATCTCGGTAATGGACACTTCAAATACGCCATGGGTGCTGGGGTAGGTGACCATCAAGCAGGCCAGTTGATCTGCATGCTGCTCCGCTTTGCGCTTCAGGTCTGCAATATCGATGTTGCCGCGCTCGTCGCAGGCGACCACGACTACCTCCATACCCGCCATCACTGCGCTTGCGGGGTTGGTGCCGTGCGCGGATGAAGGGATGAGCGCTACGGTGCGGTGCTCATCGCCGTTTGCCTGATGGTAGGCGCGGATGATCATTAGTCCTGCAAATTCGCCCTGGGCGCCGGAATTCGGCTGCAGAGAGCAGGCCTCGAACCCCGTGATCTCACAGAGATATTTCTCCAGTTCTCCGATGATATGCGCGTAACCCTTTACCTGTTCGGCTGGCATAAACGGGTGCATATTGGCCCAGTTTTCCCAACTGACCGGTATCATTTCGGCGGCGGCGTTGAGTTTCATGGTGCAGGAACCCAGCGAGATCATCGAATGGGTCAGCGAGAGGTCGCGATTTTCCAAACGCTTGATATAGCGCATCATATCGCTCTCTGTGTGGTACTGATTGAAGACCGGATGGCTGAGGTAACCGCTTTCCCTTTTCAGGTTTTCATGAATCCTGTCGGCAGGCTGTACATCCGGCATACCGGCAACATCGAAAACGCGAAGAATATCCTGCAGGTCCTGGTCGGATGCCGTTTCATCCAGGCTGATCTGCAGGGCATTTTTTTCGTAATAAAAATTAATGCTGGCCGCTTCCGCCCGCTGGCGTACGGCCGGTATGCGCTCTTCCGGCATTTCAACCCGCAGTGTATCGAAAAAGTGCGGGTTCGTTTGTTTGATCCCTGCTTTTTCCAGCGCTGCGGCGAGGGCTGCCGCCATGGCATGTGTTCGCCCGGCGATGGCACGGATGCCTTTGGGTCCGTGGTAGACGGCATACATGGCCGCCATGTTTGCCAGCAATGCCTGTGCGGTGCAGATGTTGGATGTGGCTTTTTCCCGGCGGATGTGCTGTTCGCGGGTCTGGAGTGCCATGCGCAGGGCGCGGTTGCCATGTTTGTCGACAGAAACGCCGATGATCCGGCCGGGGATCTGGCGTTTAAAATCCTCCGTGCAGGCGAAATAGGCCGCGTGCGGACCTCCATATCCCATCGGCACGCCAAAACGCTGCGTATTGCCTACCGCGCAGTCGGCGCCCCATTCTCCGGGCGGCTTGAGCAGGGCAAGGCTGAGCAGGTCGGCAGCAACGCACACAAACACAGCCTGCGCCTTCGACTTTTCCACAAATGCGCGGTAATCCGCGACATTGCCTTGCATATCCGGGTATTGCAGCAATACCCCGAATGTTTTTTCAGTAAACTGGTACGCTTCCCAGTTGCCAACGACCAGTTTAATTCCCTGCGGCAGGGCTCTGGTCCTGAGCACCTCAATGGTTTGGGGAAATACCGTGTCGGAGACAAAAAACTCGTCGGCTTCATCGCCTTCCGCTGCGCGTTTGTTCTTTTCCGCGTAGAACATATGCATCGCTTCCGCTGCTGCCGTGCCTTCGTCCAGCAGGCTGGCGTTGGCGATAGGCAACCCCGAGAGGTCGCTTACCATGGTCTGAAAATTGAGCAGGCTTTCGAGGCGACCTTGCGAAATTTCAGCCTGATAGGGAGTATATTGGGTATACCAGCCGGGGTTGTTGAAAACGTTGCGCACGATCACATTCGGCGTAATGGTGCCGTAATAGCCCAATCCGATGTAATTCCGCATCACGCGGTTCATCAACGCGGCTTTTTTCAGGTCCTGCAAATATTCGAATTCGGAAAGCGGGGCAGGCAGGTTGAGCGGCTTTTTGAGGCGGATGGCGTCGGGGACGGTCTGCCAGATCAATTCGTCCAGGTTTTTGACCTTTAGGGTGTTCAGCATTTCCTGGGTATCTGATTGACTGGGGCCGATATGCCGGTGGACGAACCTGTCCGGATGTGGGAATTGACTCATAGTGGGTGTGTCTCCGAGAGTATTTTTTAGTAAGGCTCAAAAAACAGCGCGAAGGTATAGATTGTTTGGGAGTCCTGATCTGTCCTGCTTTGGTTTGCGCCGCTCTTTTTTCGCGCGCTGAATCGTTCCGAATTTGCACTTTTGCATTCGTGCGATCATTTCCGGCCAAATTGTTGCTTTTCGGCGAGCATGTATTGTTACTGGGCGCTTCTGCCCTGGCAATGCCTGTGCAGAAGTATTGCCTGCGGACAGCTTTTCGGGCAGCGGACCGTCCTGTTCAGGACCCCGATGAAACCCTGTTGCGTTTTGCCGGCAGCGATGAACTGGCGGGCCTGGGTTCGCTCGACACGGATGCCTTTCGCACGGACCTGGAACGGGGTATGTATTTCCTGTCGAACATACCCACAGGCTATGGTTTGGGGAGTTCCGGGGCCTTGTGCGCCGCTGTTTACGACAGGTATTGCAAGGCCAAAACGGACGACCTCAGCGTATTAAAAACTGATCTCGCGCAGATGGAGCGGTTTTTTCACGGAGCGAGTTCCGGCATCGATCCACTGACCAGTTACCTCGGCCGACCCCTCCTGATCCGCAATAAAACGCAGGTAGAAATTGCCGATATAAAACCCGATTCCGGTGGAGTGCACGTCTTTTTACTCGATACGCGCCTTCCGCGCCGTACGGGCCCACTGGTGAAGTGGTTTCTGGAACAGAGCAGCAGCGGTGTGTTTGCGGAAAAGTTACGAGCCGGGTATCTGCCTGCACATGAAGCGATGCTCGAATCCTGGAAGACGGCCCGGTTCCGCGACTTTTGGGCAAATGCAGAGTTGGTATCCCGCTTTCAATTTGAGTACTTTGAGCCCATGATCCCGGCATCTGTCCGCCCGGTGTGGCAGCGCTGCCTCGAACAGGAAAAACTGCTGTTGAAGATCTGCGGCGCTGGCGGTGGCGGTTATTTTCTGGGCTTTGCCGCAGATAAAGAAGCGACTCAATGGCTGGCTGAACTGTACCCGCTGGTATTTCCTTTCGAATAATACCCGCCCGGAAACCTTTGGAAACGAAATATGATCAAAACCATAAAAAAAATAAAACCGGCATTTTGGGTGCTTGCAGTGTTGTTGTTCATGGCGCTGGCGCGGGATTTTTTGGCAAACGGGCAACCCTTGTACTGCCGCATTGGCGGCGAGACTTTTTGGCCAGGGCTACGAAAAATTTGGGTATCGACCGATATTCCATTCAAACATCCGGTGCTGGACTCCATCCGCATCAACGGCCTGTGGCGTACTTTTCCTTACGACGCAGCGGTATTTGCCCCTGTTCCGTTCTCGCCCGGCGAAATAGAGCGGCACCCGCTGATGGTGCTGGCCAAACCCGGCGAGGTACACACCGGCTTGCCGGGGCGATTCCGGCACTGGCTGGGTACCGATGACAGTGGCCGGGATGTTGCGGCAGGATTGGTGTCCGGCGCCCGCATCTCCATACAGACGGGCCTTGCCGCGATGAGCATGGCGGTCGGTATCGGCCTGATCCTGGGCGCCCTCGCCGGTTTTTTCGGCGACGATCATCTCCGGGTCAGGCAGGGGCGGCTGTGGGGCACGGTGCTGGGTTTACCGGTGGCCTGGTTTTATGCCTTTATCGCACGCCAGTATGCGTTAGGGCAGGAAGGCGGGCAATACGAATGGGTCATCAGCGCACTGCTTTTTACGGGCATTTTGATCGCATTCAATTTGCTGGGCGCAGTATTTGCCAAAATACCGGTATTGGGCAAAACGGTGGCTGTTCCCGCCGATCTGCTGATCATGCGTCTGGCCGAGTTGTTCATGTCGATCCCCAAACTTATTTTTATCATTGTCGTCGCAGCACTTTCTCCGAAGGGGCAGTCGATCTGGCTCATGATCATGCTGCTCGGGCTGATGAGCTGGACGGCGCCTGCGCGGTTCGTCAGGGCAGAGTTGTTGCGCATCCGCGAACTCGATTATATTGCTGCAGCGCGCGGACTCGGATTTTCCGAATGGCGGGTATTGCTTCGCCATGCTTTGCCCAATGCGATCGGCCCCACGCTGATCGTTTTTGCCATCGGCGTGGGCGAGGCCATCGTGCTGGAAGCGTCGTTGTCATTTCTCGGTTTCGGGGGTGGCGAACTGATGGGCAAATCGTGGGGGACGCTGCTCAACAGCGCGCGTTCCGCTCCCACAGCCTGGTGGATTTCGTTGCCTCCCGGGTTGTCTATTTGTCTGGTGGTGTTGTCGTTGAATGTGATCGGAGAATCACTGGCAACGCGCAAGGACGCCTGAACGATCACAACCCTGAATAGATTGAGTCAACCAAAATGCTGAACCAGTTGTTTCCCTGAATGTATGCGACGCGACTACTTACTCGTATTCGGGCTGGCAATATTGTTTTTCTTCCCATTTCTGGGGGCGGTACATCTGTTTGACCAGTATGAGGTCAATTCGGCAGAGTGCGCCAGAGAAATGCTGGTCACGGGCGAATGGGTAAGACCCCAGATCGGATTTCAGCCCTATTGGGACAGTCCGCCGATGTTCATCTGGTCGCAGGCAATCTCCATGCAGGTCTTTGGAGTGAACGAATTTGCCGCGCGTTTTCCCAATGCCATATGCGGTCTCATTACCTTGTTGCTGGTGTTTCGGCTTGGCAGTCGTCTGCACGACCGCATGTTTGCGTGGATCTGGGTGCTTGCGTGGCTGGGCAGTCTGTTGCCGCATTTTTATTTCCGCAGCGGCATGATCGATCCCTGGTTCAATCTGCTCGTTTTTTGCGGATTGTACGGTTTTATCGAGTTTCGCTGGCAATTTCTGACGGCAAAAGCGCCGGCCACCTTTTGGCAGAAGTATAAATACATGATCGTGGGCGGCGGTTTGCTGGGGATGGCGATCATGACCATGGGATTTATGGCCTATGTGATCGTCATGCTGGTGCTGGGCTTGTACTGGGCGCGCTATCGCTTCCGGGGGAAAGGATATCTGAAGCACCTGGCGCTTTTTACCGCAGCGGCATGGGCGATCGCCCTGGTGTGGATCGGCATAGGCGCGGCACTCCACGGTGCGGATTTTATACGGCATTTTACGAACAGCCAGATCCGGCATTTTTCTATTTCCGGTGATCATGCGAGCGGTTTCTGGGGAAACCAGGCCCTCATCTTGCTACTGGGCTGTTTTCCGGCATCTGTTTTTGCACTACCCAACCTTTGGGGCGACAAACAATCCACCGACGAACTGCTCGAATCGAATACCCTGGCAGCCTGCATGCGCTCCGATCTGGTGACCTGGATGCAGTTGCTTTTCTGGGTGGGTTTTTTGCTCATCAGCCTGACCCGCTCCGACGCAGTACATTATTCTTCTTTGTGCTTTTTCCCCTTGACGTATCTGGGGTCCGTGACCATCTGGCGCGCCGTCCGCTGGGATGTGCAGCCCCGGATCACGGGCTATCTCCTGCCGGTGATCGGTGTTTTTTGGGGGCTTGTTGCGCTGTTTCTCCCCTCGCTGGAGCGGCAACTTGAGTTTGCCGGCCGCTTTTTTGCAAAAGATGTCTTCACATTGGCGGCAAAGGCTTCCGGTATCGAGTGGGGAGTGGCCCAGATGGCGCCGGGACTCATCATGGCCGCCGCCTCTGTTGCAGGTTGGTATTATTGGAAAAACAACCGGCCCTGGATGAGCGCGCAGGCGGCCTTTTCGGGTGGCGCTCTTTTTACAGCACTGTCTTCCTTGTTCATCTTTTGCCAGATTGAAGAACATACACAGCGTGCTGCCATTGAATTCTACGAAAGCCGCTGCGACCAGGAATGCCACATCACACCGGTGGGATTCAAATCGTATGCGCCGTTCTTTTATGCGCGGCAGAAACCCGGCGCCGAACCCACCAGGGTGTTTTTCGTGGCGCGCACGTCCGACCTGTGCGGGCTCCCGCAAACGCCCGGCTGCCGCGAATTGTACCGGAAGGAAGGTTTTGTTTTTTTTGAATGCCTTTCAGTGCCGTCCGTGTTGCCCGCCGGGGAGTAGCGGCGCAAAATTATTTCAATACCTTTCGGGCAAACTCCGGTCCTGACGTGCTTTTCAGAGAGATCATGGAAATGCTGGGTACGGCATCATTTGCCATATCCGGTGCATTGGCGGCGATGAACAAACGCCTCGATATTTTCGGCGTGCTGGTGATCACTTTTGCCACGGCCGTCGGCGGGGGTACGATCCGCGACGTCATGATCGGCAACACACCGGTCTCCTGGCTGAAAGACCGGCAGGCGATCACGGTCATTTTTGTTTCCTATTTACTCACCCTCGTCTTACGCCCGTATCTGCGACACTTCAACCGCCCGCTGGCGGTGTTCGATGCTGTCGGACTTGGATTTGCGACCATCGTAGGCCTTCAAAAGGGCCTGGAAGCGCAGCTGGGACCGGCGATCTGCGTAACACTGGGCATGGTGAGCGGGTGTTTCGGCGGGGTGGTGCGCGATGTATTGCTCAACGAGATACCCCTGATCTTTCGTAAAGACATCTACGCGTCGGCATCCATGCTCGGCGGCGTACTGTATCTGGTATTTGCCGGATGGGACATGTTCGCCCCGCTGGCTGCCACGCTCTCCATTTTTTCAGTGGTCGGGTTGCGACTCGCAGTATTGCGCTATGGCTGGGAATTTCCCGGCATCCGGGTGCCCGACCAATAGTCTGCCGCACTTGCCATTTCTCTTCATTGATAAACCGGCACCCGGAGAAAATCCACAGTTTTCTAACAATATATATTTGAATTTGCAGATGCCCGAAACGCGGTGGAAACGCCGTATCGGGCATGGTAAATTCATGGATTTTGGTTGTCGAAAATATTGAGCGCAGAAGATACAACTATCTGAAAAACAGTTATCTTTGATTTGCAACTTACCAAAATCAGTTCACTAAACCACTCTTATCTTATGAAAATCAAATGCTTCCCCTTTCTCGCTGTTTTGCTGTTTGCAAGTGTGAACGCATGGGCCCAGCCTCAGAAGGGCTCCGTGATGATCGGCGGTAACGCCGGATTTACATCCACCAAATATCCCGGTTTTATCGAAGACTTTACCGTGACGACCATCACGGTGGCGCCGATGGCGGCATTCTTCGTGTCGGACCAGTTTGCAGTAGGCGGCAGTATCAACCTGACCATCCTGGGTGGCGACGCCGATGGCAGTTCGATCGCGGCCAGTCCCTTGGCGCGGTACTACTTCAACAATTCCGGTTCGTCGCGGTTTTTCGGGCAGGCTAACGTATCATTCGGTAGCATCGACCCGGGAGAAGGCGCAGATTCGCAGTCGTTTTTTGGCTACGGAGTACTGGCCGGAGTCGATTTTTTCCTGAATTCGAACGTCGCTATCGAAGCCGGTCTGGGTTTCAACAGCCAAAAGGCCAAGGATGATAACGACCCGACGAATACCTTCGGACTGGTCGTCGGTGTAGCCGCATTCATCGGCGGTGGCTCCGAGTAAGATCGCCTTTGTTTTAATAAAATATTCTTCGGCACAGGCCCCCTCGCAACATGCGAAGGGGCCTTTTTTTTATTTTATCGGAAGGAGTAAATATGAGTGCCAAATAAAAACCAAAGCCCGCCGCATTCGTTCTAATTATTCAGAATATCATTTGGATTGGCCTTGTATCAAGCAAGGCTTCAGACGACAAAATCATGAAATTCAACATACCCGATACGGGACAAAAGCGGATCGTGATCGTCGGTGCGGGATTCGGCGGGTTGACGGTTGCGCGCAAATTATCGCGCGGTAATTTCCAGGTCGTACTGGTTGACAAAAACAACTACCACCAATTCCAGCCCCTGTTTTATCAGGTAGCAATGGCAGGCCTGGAGCCGTCCAGCATTGTTTTCCCCTTGCGCAAGTTGTTTCAAAAAAACAACAACGTTTTTGTGCGGGTGACGAGGCTGTTGTCGGTTGATCCCCAACAAAATGAGATCGTTACCGAGATCGGCCGGCTTCGCTACGATTACCTGGTGCTTGCGGTTGGCGCGGATACCAACTGGTACGGCAACGAACACATCCGCGCCAACACCATCCCGATGAAATCGGTCAGCGAGGCGCTGTACCTGCGCAACACCATATTCGACGACTATGAACGCGCCGTCACCTCCGACAATTACGAAGACCGGCAGCGCTACCTCGACATTGTGATCGTTGGCGGAGGCCCCACCGGCGTGGAAGTAGCGGGCTCGCTGGCGGAAATGAAGAAACACATTATCGCAAAGGATTACAGCGACCTCAATCGGGAAGAGATCAATATTCACCTGATCAACGGCGAGCCCCGTCTGCTCGGCACCATGTCGGAACAGGCGTCGAAAAAAGCGGAGCAATTTCTGCGTGAACTCGGGGTAGAACTCTGGCTCGATAAAATAGTGACCGACTACGATGGGGAAAAGGTCACCCTCAATGACGGCACAGGTATCAGAGCAAATAAAGTGATCTGGGCGGCCGGCATCGTAGGGAACCGGATCGAAGGCTTGCCCGAGGCCGCTTCCGCAAAAGGCAACCGCATCAAAGTGGATGACATTAACCGGGTGGTGGATACGCAAAACATCTTCGCGATCGGGGACATCGCCTGCCAAACGGAGCATAACTACCCGAAAGGGCACCCCCAGGTCGCCCAGGTAGCCATACAGCAAGGCCGTCTGCTGGCAGACAATATCAAACGCCTGGAAAAAGGCAAAGCACCGGATGCGTTTCACTATCGCGATCTGGGTTCTATGGCCACGATCGGCCGGAACCGCGCAGTGGTAGATCTGCCGTTCTGGCGTTTTCAAGGCGCTTTCGCCTGGTTTGTCTGGCTCTTCGTACACCTTTTTTCACTCCTGGGCCTGAGAAACAAACTCATCGTTTTCCTCAATTGGGTGTGGAATTATATCACTTACGACCAGAGTCTGCGCCTGGTGATCAAGCCCTGGAGAAAACCGGCAGCCGTCGAACCGTGACGTATCGATTATTTTTACCTGTAAACTGCCGATATGAGAATCCTTTTCCTGCTGCTTTTCATCGTACTGTTCAGTTCCTGCTCTGAAAAAAGGCCGGAGCCGGTTGACATACCGCCGCTGAAAGGCGCTATTGTGTTTTACAATGTGCAGGTGCTTCCGATGGACCGCGATACGGTTTTGCTCCATCAGACCGTGGTGGCCCGCGATGGCCGGATCATTGCCCTGGGCGATACTGCTGCCGTGCCGCTCCCGGCCGACGCGCTCATGATCGATGGCGCAGGCAGGTTTCTGATGCCGGGTCTGACAGAAATGCACGCACACGTACCGCCCGTCGATGACATCGCCGATATGCAGCGCGTGCTGGCTTTGTTCGCCCTCAATGGCGTAACTGCGATCCGCGGCATGCTGGGGCACCCGAAGCACCTCGAATTGAGGGAGTTATTGCAAAAAGGCGCTGTTTTCGGACCCCGTTTTTATACGGCGGGGCCGCCGCTGGATGGAGAAAGCATCAGGACGCCGGAAGAAGCGCGAGCAGCGGTGATCGAACAAAAAAGGGCCGGGTATGACTTCCTGAAAGTGCTGATGCCGGGGCTTACGCCTCCGGTGTTTGACGCAATGGTGGCGGCTGCAAAAAAAGAAAGCATGCCTTTTGCCGGCCACGTACCCTTTCAGGTGGGGGCTAAAGGCGCAATTGAAGCGGGTTACGCCAGCATCGACCACATGGACGGGTTTGTTGAAAGCCTCGTTCCCGGCATCGGACAAATGACGGCAGAAGAGGCAGGGCTGTTCGGCATGTTTGTCGCTGACCGGGCCGACACCTCCGGTATCGATGCGCTGGTAGAGGCATTGTACGCACATGGTATATGGGTGGTGCCGACACAATCGCTGGCCGAGCGATGGTTTGCGCCCGATGTGAGCGCTGAAATGCTGCAACAGGAGCCCGAAATGATCTACATGAGCAAAAAAGAGATCAAAAACTGGACAAATACAAAAAACGAACTCATGTCCGACCCGCGCTATGATTCCATGGAAATGATCCGGTTTCGTAATATCCGGCGGCAAATGATCCTGAAATGCGAGCAAAAAGGCGTCGGCCTGCTGCTGGGCTCGGATGCTCCGCAGGTGTTCAATGTGCCGGGCTTTTCAATTCACCATGAATTGCAGTACCTGATAGCGGCGGGACTGAGCCCTTACGAGGCCTTGCGATCCGGCACCGTGCAGGCGGGCCGCTTTTTCGGCCGCGACGACATGGGGATCATCGCCGAAGGCGCCGTCTCCGACCTGATCTTACTGAACGGCAATCCTTTAAAAGATGTTTCTTTTACCCAAAACCCGGAAGGTATCCTGCTGGGAAACAGATGGGTATCCTCCGCGCGCCGGCAGACCGAATTGAAAAAACTGGTTCGCCAGTGAATAATTACCTGATCACAACAATGCTTTTTGTCGCCACGCGCCGGCCTGCCAGTACCTGAAGTTGGTAAACGCCGCCCGGCAGATCGGCGAGCCGGAGCGGGATCTTTTGCTCCGTTATCTGGTCGACGGTCCGGTTTTGCAGCATCCTGCCGGTCGCATCCCGGAGGATCAGTTGCAGCGACTGCGGGCTTTCAAACGCTACCGCCAGCACCGCGTCGCTCTGTGTGGGATTGGGATACACTTCGGCAAAAAACGACTGTCCGGGAGTATATGTGCCTACCGTTTCCGTAAGATTGTAGGTAAATGTGGCCTCACAGCCGTTTTCATCGACTGCGATCAGCATATAATTGCCGGCAGGGATATTGTCGAGGTCTTCCACGCCGGAAATAAGCAGCGTATTGTTTCTGTACCAGGTAAGAGTAAGCGACCCTGTTCCCCCGCTGATGTCCACGCCGATCGCGCCGTTGCTCTGGCCCTGTTCGGGCTGGAGAATGCCCGCTGCAACGATCCCGATGGCCGGGGGATCGGTCAGTGTTTCGCCGACGGTTGCCGTACAGCCGTTCTCATCGGTAACGGTCAGCGTATAATCGCCGGCCGGCAGCCCGTCGATGCTGGCGGTAGTGCCGCCGCTGGACCACTGGTAAAAGTACGGTGAAGTGCCTCCATCGGGTGTGGCACCAAGCGTTCCGTTGCTTTCAGCCGGGCATTTCGGGTCAGTGGCCGTCACCTGGGCGATCAACAGCGTATCGGGCTCGGTCAGGGTGATATTTGTCGTAACAGTGCAGCCATGCGCGTCGGTGACGACAACCGAGTAATCCCCGGCGCCAATTCCATTTATGCTGGCGCTGGTGGCATCGTTCGACCACAGGTATTGCAGGGGCGGGGTGCCGCCAACGGCGCCGGCGGAGGCAAAGCCATTGAGATCGCCCCAACAGGAAGGCGACTCGAAGGACGGCCCCAGTTGCAGTAACGGCGGATTGGTCAATGTTTTGCTGAGGGTCGTTTCGCAACCTTGCGCATCGGTGACGGTCAGCGAATAGGTGCCCGCCGGCAACCCGCCGATATTCGCAATGGTATCGTTGTTCGACCACATGTAGGAAAAGGGGGCGGTGCCATCCGAAACATTGGCAGAGAGCGTGCCGTCCGCGCTGCCGAAGCACTTGGGGTTAACGGCATTGACAGCAGCCGTGAGAATGCATCCTGCCGTGCCGCAATCGCCCACGGTATCGGCAATGGTGAGCATGCAACCGAGCGCGTCGGAAGCGATCACCACGTACGTTTCACCGCTGTTCAGGATCTGGCCGTCCGTGTTTCCCTCAAAAGAATAAGGTGGAAATCCGCCGCTGACAGAAACATCGAGTTCGGCGTTGTTGTCGCCGGTGCAATCGGCTGTAACCTCCATCGACATCGGCTGAAAATCAGGCGGCGTCTGGCCGTCGAGTATTTTCAGGCACACATCACCGATGTGCGTGCCCGCGGCGCCTTCCCAGGAAGCGATCTGGACATAATATGTTTGCCCGGCATTCAGGCCGATAACCGTTACGTAGCCATTGCAACGCAAAGGGTTTTTTGCACAGTACACCTCCGAGAGATCGCTGCAATCTCCTTCCCAAATGGCCATCACGTGTTCGAATTCGGCGCCTGAATTCAGATGGACCGAACCGGATGGCGGGGCCGTGAATTTGAACCAGATGTCATTGTCGAGTCCGGCTACACAGGTCGGTTTGTAACCTGAAAAAGCAGCATCCTGGTTGTTGGCGGCCGTGCAGGAACCACCGATGCTTGCCGTCAATGCGGTGGCGCAGAGATCGTTGGAAGGCGCCAGAGTCGGTTTTTTGACCAGTTGCGGGCAAAGGCTACCCTCAACGGTTGCGAAATTACCGGCGATCTGGACCCAGTAGGGCTGCCCGTTGTTCAACGGAGGCAATTCGAGCGCGCCGCCGAATTGATTTGACGCTACTTCCGCCAGCGCGCCGCAACCACCCTGGTAGAGCGTAATGATATCGGAAAACGAAGCGTTGCTCTGGATCAGCAGTTTTTCTCCGGCTCCGAGCGTCCCGGCCGTGAAAGTGTACCAAACATCAGCCCGTGCCCTTTCATTGAGCGAGGGCAGCGTCGCCGACATCGAAGCGTTGATGTTGGAGCCCACCATGCAGGAACCATTGGCGGTCAGGGCAATGGCATTCGCACAGTCGTCATTGACCGGCGGGGTGGGGGATGGCGCCTGCGCGATCTCGATACACAGCTCTCCGCGGGGCACGCCGAAGCCTCCTTCATTGCCGCTGACGCGGAAAAGATACTGGGTGCCGCTTTGCGCCTGGAAGTAGGTCGTTTCACCGGTAAATCCATGCTCGTCGCGGTTGTTGCATACAACCGGCTGCGGACTGGCGCAGCCGCCGGTAAATACGTCCACTACATCGTTGAACGTTGCATGGGTGCCGAGTTTGGCAACGCCCGTGAAATCGGCCTGCCATTTATACCAAACCCCCGCAACGCTGCTATCCGCGCAACCTGCAGGCGGGCCTTCAAAAATTGCCGACAGGTTGTCGCCGGGCAGGCAGGCGGCGCCGGTGCTGAGGGCCGCAGCGTTGGCGCACAGATCGAGCGCCTGGCCCGATCCGGTGATCTTTACGTTGTCGATGCCGGACCACCAGCCCCAGTCATTGCCGTCGTCGTATTCGAATACCACGCGCATCTGCTGGTTGCGGTAGGAGGATATATCGACCGTTTCGTGCACATAATCGGGGAAATAAGGGCCTCCGATATCGCCGGTGGAGGTTTCCACGATGTATTCCTCTCCGCTGCCGTGTTCCACAATTAAAGACATCGTCTCTTTGTAATGGCGCAGGATGACATCGTAATTCAATTCAAACTTGCCGAACTGCGCCCCGTCGAACCAGGGCGTCGAAAGCCGCACCTTCGAGGGCGAGACGTTGCCGATCGCGTCGTCGTCGAAATACGCAAAGCAACTGCCGTCCATCGAACTGCCGCCCTGCAGGGCATTCGAGCCGGTTTGTATTTGCCCGAACCGCCAGTTTTGGCTGCCCGCAACGATATCGGCACTCCAGCCGGCGGGTATTGCGCAGGCGTTGAAGGTTTCTTTTACAATGTTGGTGCCGTTGCCCGATCCCGTTACCTTGATGTTATCCACGCCTGCCCACCAGTTCCAGTCGCCGTTTCCGTCGTTGTAGCGGATGATCAGCCGCGCCGTGGGTGACTGGGTGACCAGCGCAAGATCGCTGCGAAAAGCAAAGTGGTCGGACAGAATTGCCAGATTTTTGCGGTAGCGGTCAAAACGGGAAAGCGGGATCTCCGTCGTGCCGTCGGTCACCAGTATTTGCATGAACTCGTCGCCGTTTTCCCAGTCGCGATAATGCACGTCCATGGTGAGCAACACCGTAGAGAACTGCGAAGCATCGAAAGCGGGAGAGACAAAGTCAATCACATAGCCGGGGGTATTGTTGCCGGTGGCCTGATCGTCGATAAAGAGGAAGCAGGAGCCGTCGATACTTTGTCCCTGCGAAGCGCTGTTTTGGGAAAGCCCTACGTACCACACCGCATTTTGATTGCCGGTAATATTGACCTGCCAGCCCTGCGGGAGTGCGCAGCCGTTGAAGTTTTCGGAGAAAAGCGTCGTCTGGGAGAACACATTTCCGGCAGCGCAGAAAGCGAGGATCAGGGGTAAAAAAGAAAAACAATAGCGTATCCGAAGGCACATGGTCAGTAGGTTTTGTGAATTCCCTGAAAACGGAGTGAAAGGTAGCCACTCCTGTAAACTTGATTCGGGATGCATATAATAAAATCGGTCCTTTGGAAAATATTGGCGACATAACGTTATTTAATCTTCGGGATGATGAAAAGTATCTAAACTTGTCTTCCGAAAACGTACTATAAGTCTGCATTGAGCCCGGTTGCCCCGTATCCGTGAACCGCTCCGGGCGCTGTCAAGCCGTGGTCCCACCCCTTTTTTCGGGATCAATAACCGGCTTTACAGACTGCATTTCGATCAAACAAACCGAGAAATCGCCATAGACATGCCTGCTATTGCAGACCAATTCGCCGCAAACACTCATCAAAGCCAGCCGGAAAATGCCGTGGCAGGACCGCTGGACCCATACGTACCCTCGGCCGCAAAGCCCTGGAACGAACGCCGGGTCGCGCATCTCTACCGGCGCCTGGGCTACGGCGCTACCTACGACCAGATACAGCAAGGACTCCAGATGTCGCCTTCCGCACTGGTGGATCAGCTGTTCGACAACGCCGCTGCACTCGCGCCGCCCGCGCCGCCCGTCTGGGCCAACTGGAGTTTTGACCAGTACAACGGTGATTTTTCACTGGTGCAGGAGCACGTACGCGAACTGCGCCGGCGCTGGCTCGCCGACATGCTCAATGAAGGCATTCGCGCGAAAATGGCCTTTTTCTGGCACGACCACTTCGTGGCGGAACTGATGATCTACACCTGTAATTCCTGGATGTGGGACTACTATTCGCTGCTGCATGAAAAAGCCTTCGGCAATTTCCGCGACTTCGCCCGGGAGATGGGTAAAAGCGCAGCCATGCTGATGTATCTCAACGGCAACCTCAACGAAAAGGGAAAACCCAACGAAAACTACGCCCGCGAACTGATGGAACTGTTCACCATGGGCGAGAGCAACGGCTATACCCAGGCCGATATCGTGGAAATGGCGAAAGCCCTGACCGGCTGGCAGGCCGATGACGATGATTGTCTGCCGCCGACGTTCAATGCAGCCAAGTACGATACCGGTCTGAAGACGATATTTGGCAAAACGGCCAATTACGATTTCGATCAGGCGCACGACCTGATCTTTACAGAACGCCCGGAGCAGGTATCCCACTACATCGCCGGCAAAATTTACAAGTACTTCATCTATCAAAATGCCGACCAGCAGGTTGTCGACGGAATGGCGACGACGTTCAAAAATGGCGATTGGGAATTGCTTCCGATGCTAAAAGAACTGTTCAAAAGCGAACATTTTTTCGAAGAACAACTGATCAATGCCAAACTGAAGGACCCGCTGGAAACTACACTGCCGTTGCTGAAAATGGCTGGCGGGGTACACCCCGGCACGGTAAGCAACGACTGGCTCGACGACGTCTTTTTCTGGGCTTACATTCTGGGGCAGGAACTGTTCAACCCGCCAAACGTGTCGGGCTGGAAAGAACACCGCGCCTGGATCAATGAAACCACGCTGACCATCCGCTGGGAATATTCCGGCAAAGCCGCCGGTCTTTTATTGAACAGCGATGCGATGCGCGACAACCTGCGTTTGCTGGCCCTGATCCTGACCAATGAAAGCAACAACCCCGTAGTTGTCACCCAGGCGCTGGTGGAGTTTTTCCTGCGCCAGGACCTCGAACCGGTGCACCTGCAGGCAGCCGTACTCAATTTCAAGGCAGGTATCCCCGAGAATTATTTCCTCGACGGCTCCTGGAACCTTTATTGGGACGAGGCAACGGACCAGATCATTCACCTGCTCCAGTACCTGGTCAGGCTGCCCGAATACCAGTTGACCTGAACAAATCAAAAAACAATGCCGGCCTCCGGCCGGATCCTCTGTTGAAGACATGTGTGAAAAACATCAACATACGCGGGTAGGCGCGACACTCGAACACGACGAGGAACACCGACGCGAACACCGCCTCTGGTCGCGCCGCGACTTTTTGTCGACCACGGGCCTGGTAGGCGCGGGCAGTTTTTTTCTCGGGAAACTGCCCATGCGCGCATTCCGCCCCTCGCCGCTCATGGCTGCCCTCACCAATGGCGACCAGGAGCGCATCCTCGTGCTGATACGCCTCGACGGCGGCAACGACGGGCTGAATACGGTGATCCAGCGCGGCAATGCGAGTTACTACAACCTGCGGCCTACGCTCGGCATTCCCGACAACAATCTCTGGGCCCTGAGTACGGAGTACGGCATGCCGCTGGCCACCAGCCCCCTGCAGTCGATGTGGAACGAGGGCATGATGAAAGTGATCTTCAACGTGGGGTATCCGGAGCCTAATTACAGCCATTTTCGCTCCTATGATATCATCGCCTCGGCCAGCGATTCGGATGTGGTGGTCAATTCCGGCTGGCTCGGCCGCTTTCTCGACACCGAATACCCGGCATTTATAGAGGCCCCCCCCAATGTCCCTCCGGCGCTCCAGATCGGCATTCAGACCAACCTCGTGTTTAAATCGGATACCGCCAACATGTCGCTGGCGGTGAGCAGTCCGCAGGAATTTTATCAGATCGCGCAGACCGGACAGTTGTACAGCACCAACTCGTTGGGAAATACACCCCGCGAACTCGAACTGGCCTTTGTGCGGCAAACTGCAAATGCGGCTTTCCGCTACTCGGAAACGATCCATGACGCCTATTTCAAAGGGAAAAACGATATTGCCTACCCGCCCGGCAACGACCTGGCGGAACAACTGGCCATTGTCGCCCGGCTTATCAAAGGGCGGCTTGGCACGCGCATCTTTATGGTGGAGATCGGCGGTTTCGATACCCACGCCACTCAGTTCGATCTGCATCTGGAACTTTTGGAGCAACTGGCTACTGCCGTCAAGGCATTTTACGACGACCTTTCATTCGGAAACAGCGGATGGGAGCAGCAAGTGCTGACTGCGACTTTTTCCGAATTCGGGCGTTCTATTTTTGAGAACGGCTCGCATGGCACCGACCACGGCTGGGGTACGCACATGCTCCTGTTCGGCGGCGGCCTGGGCAACGGTTTTACCGGTCAGTACCAGGACCTCAGCAACCCGGACCCGCTCGGCGACCCGCCTTTCAGCGTCGACTTTCGCTCTGTTTACGCCACCATCCTGCAGGACTGGCTCGGAAACACCCCTGATCTGGTCAATTATGTGATGGGGCAAAAACAGTTTCCCATTATCAACGGCCTCGTACCGCCCGCAACGCCGGATCTGGGCGACAACAACAAGTGCGCCCTGCTCGGCCATAACCCCAAATCCGGCGTATCGGGCACACTGGAGATCAAGTACGCTATGATGCAAAGCGGGCCGCTGCGCCTGCAAATACTCGATACGGCCGGTCATGTGTTGCGGACGCTGGTAGACAAATACCAGGAAAAAGGAAGTTATGTGTACGATTTCAGGCCTGCCGACTGGCACCTCAGCCCCGGCACCTATCAATATCGCCTGCAATCGGGCGGGCAATTGTTCCAGAGGGAGATCCGCTTTTGATGCCGGAACTTTTCAGTATCCGTATGAAACAAATTTTGCGTTCTTGCGTATTAATCGAGACTAATCCACTTTTCTAATCTTCAAAACACGAATTTTTCATGCAAAAAATAATTAAAAATCCCATCCTGGCCCCTGGCCCGGTGGAACTTGTCCGCCAAAGCGGGGACAACGGCAGTTTTGTGATGAACGGCTTGCTGCTGTTGGTCAGTATTCCCGCTGCCGTGATCACATTTGCCATACTGGTGGCCATGCTACCGGTGCGTTTTTTCGGCACCCTGCTGAAGTAGACGGGGCAAGCCCGGACAATTCTAAATAAAAGTGGTCAGACATGACCGGTCGTTTTTTCGATGCCGGCCTCGTCTGACCACTTCTTTTTTGCGCAATACTATGCTTGTTACGACCCGCTGACGCCGTTGGTAACAGCGCTCTCCGGTATCCAGGAGCGGAAATAGGCGGGATCTTCGATGTCCACAGCATGTTCGGTCATGAGCAGCGGACGGAAAGTATCGACCATGACCGCCAGTTCACGCGTTTCCTTTGCGCCGATGCTTTTCTCCACCGTTCCGGGGTGCGGACCGTGGGGTATGCCCCCGGGGTGCAGCGTGATCATGCCGCGTTCCACGTGTTTCCGGCTCATAAAATCGCCGTCTACGTAGTACAGCACTTCGTCGGAGTCGATATTGGAGTGGTTGTAGGGGGCGGGGATCGCCTGCGGGTGGTAATCGTACAGCCGCGGCACGAAAGAGCAGATCACAAAATTCTGTCCGTCGAAGGTCTGGTGGATGGGTGGCGGCATGTGCAGACGCCCCGTGATCGGCTCGAAGTTCTGAATATTGAAAGCGTAGGGATATACGTACCCGTCCCAGCCGATCAGGTCGAAGGGGTGGTTGAGGTAGTGATAGGGGTAAATATTATCCTGCTTTTTGATGTAAAACAGAAAGTCCCCGTGTTCGTCATGGGTTTCCAGATCGACCGGTTTGCGGATGTCGCGTTCGCAGAATGGCGAATGCTCCATGAGCTGACCGTAATCATTACGGTAACGTTTCGGGGTGGTGATGGGCCCGTTACTTTCCACGATCAGCAGCCGGTTTTTTTCGTCGTCGAAATGCAACTGATAAATGGTGCCCCTCGGGATGACCAGGTAGTCGCCGTACGAAAAATCCAGGGAGCCGTACATCGTTTGCAGGGTGCCGCTGCCTTCATGTATGAATAGCACTTCATCGGCGTCTGCATTTTTGAAATAATAATCCGTCATGCTTTTGCGCGGCGCAGAGAGTATGACCTGGCAATCGTTGTTCACCAACACCGCTTTTCGCGACTTCAGGTAGTCATCTTCAGGGCTTACCTGAAAACCTTTCAGGCACCGGTGCTTCAGTTGTTTGTCGTGAATGACTTTCGGGGCAATGCTGTACGGCTCCGCGACCTGCATGATCTGGGTGGGCGGGTTGCAATGATACAGCAGTGAATAGTTGTTGCTAAATCCTTCGGTGCTGAACAGTTCTTCGTGGTATAGTGATCCGTCTGCTTTGCGGAATTGTGTATGACGTTTTGGCGGTATTTTTCCCAATACGTGGTAATGCATAATGTGCCTGGTTAAAATGGTTAAGTTGTGTCATGCGGGCGCGCATGCGCTCCTTTTTATATCATGGATGGCCGTTCATTCCGGCCAACCAAAGATACGCAAAAATGCAGTTATTTTGAGGAGCGGCATGAAGAGAAAAGGCATACAAGACCCGGTCTCCTCAACGGCGGATCCCTTCGTTCCAGCCCTCGGAATATTTGTTCAGCCGTATGCGCGGAATGCCTGCCAGATCAGTCTCCATATGCAGGTACCCCGGCAAAACGAAGGTCGGGGGAGGAATGCGTTTTCCATCGCGAATGTATGTGTCGATCAGGGTTCCTGCATCCTGCATCAGGTATTCGCTCAGCGTTTCTTCAAAAAATTCGAAACCCGACAACAGATCGCGGCGGCGCAGCGAATAATAGTCGAGCAGGTCGATCATAAAATCGTGCAGACCCTGTTTACCCCCACTTTTGCTTTTGATGGCGTTGTCGAGGAAAAAAGCAAATACGAATCCGCGTTTGTAGGGAATTTCCGCTTTTTCGGGGTCCTTGAAAAAATCTGCTGCAATTTCTTCATTCGGCAATTCGCCGATAGGGGAAGAATACAGGTGTTCGAGATAATCGGCGTTGATGGTCTCGATATACTGCTCAAGGGTGATGAAGCCCCCTTCCAGCATGTTTTTCAGGGCAAAATATTCGGTAAAACCTTCGCTGAACCAACTGAAATGCATGTCGTTGGGCCCGCCGCCGCTCCTGATCCTGTTGCCGATCCAGTTGTGCATCATTTCATGGTTGAACAGGTGCTGGAAGCGGTTCATGTCCATACTGGCGGAAGGAGTGATGAATGCCGCGAATGAATTGCGCAGCCCCGTGCCGAGGTATTCGGTCGGCAGTACCTGCCCGCCGGCCATAACCGGCCGGTTGGCCATGGGCATGAGTGTGACGGTGTAGTAGGGGATGTCCCAATCCTGCCAGAATTTTCGCTGCGTGGCGACCGTTTTTTGCAGGATATTGAGCACTTCTTCATCCGTGAATGGCCAGTCGTTGCCGCGAATGGCGAGATAGACCGGCCTGCTTTTCACCATTGTTTTCAGTATCCTGAATTCTCCGGCCCAGAAGACCGACTCGATCATGCGCGATTTGGCAAAGGAGAAATGCACGGCGCGTTCTTTGCTGCCAAAACTGCTGTGGACCAGCCAGTTGGAAGGCAGGTTGCGCCACTCCACCGTCACATTGCAACTGCCGTCGCTGAGCACGGGCGTTACGAAAAGCACACAGCCCATCACATGGAAGAAGTCGGGTCGCAGCAGCGGGCGGAAGGCTGTTTCTTTGGTGACCTCGGCGCCGGCTTCGTCCTGCACGACCTCGTAGGTGATCTCGACCGGGGTGTTTGCCGGGTATTTGAGCAGGGCGAGGTGTTTGTCGCGATTGATCAGCAGGGTGCAGGCGCGCGAAGCACAGCGCAGGTTACGGATGCAGGCGAACAGACCTTTGGCAGGGCCGAACGAATTGGGCAGGGCTAATTCGGTGCTGCCGTCGGCATTGCCTTCGAACGACAGGCGTACCTGGAGATAGGGTGTACCGGTGCCGGAAATGACAGGGGAGATTTCGTAATGAAGGTCTCCGGCATGGCAGGTGAAAATGCGGAGCACCGTGATGGCGAACAGCAAGTAACGCATCGTAACCGAAATTTGGGTCAGCAATAGGCCGCATATTCAGGCGACCGTGATCGGGAGGATTAAAAAAAAGCGTCTTATGCTGCGGGCGGATTATTGCCACGGGCGCATGAAAATGCCCGTGTTTAACCGTCAGGTGTGCGCAAACTTAGTCAACTATCGGCGTGCCCGATCAAAAACCGGGCGATTTTTTCGGGATCGCGCGTTTCAAATGCAATTTGCCGGATATCCGGTGACGGGTTGTGCTCCAGGCCGTACTGATAGGTTTTATCGTAGTAGCGCAGGGCGATTTTGGCCGCCGTTACGTAATCGTCCTGTTCGAGTGCTTCCAGGGCTGCTTTCAGGTGCTGTCCTCCCAGTTTGCGATCGATTTTCTGAAATGCGAGCCGGAGCAGGGCCTTGTCCGTATGAGTGTAGTCGTCCAGCAGGTTTTCGATGCGCGCCTCATCAGGGATCCGGATATTGAACAACGGCTCCGATCTCATATGCTGCCAGAATGCCTGCGGGATGTAAACGCGACCGATGCTGCGGCTTTCGTTCTCGATCCAGATCCTGCGGCTGCGGTCGAGCCGGTCGAGGGCGTCGTGCAGGTCGTTTTCGAATTGTTCTACCGTGGGTTGCGGCGCTTCTCCGATAAAACCGAATGCCGATCCTTTGTGGTGGGCAAGCCCTTCCAGATCGATGATCTGTTCGCCGAGACCGCGCAGGGCGTGCAGAATCTTGGTCTTCCCGCTGCCGGTGCGCCCGCCTACCACGCATAAACGCCAGTCAGATGCTATAAAACGCTCCAGTACATGCTGGCGATAGGCTTTATATCCTCCCTCGAGGGTCAGCACATCGAAGCCTGCCTGCCTGAAAAGCCATGCCATACTGCCGCTCCGCTGGCCGCCGCGCCAGCAATGGACGGCAAGTTTCCGATCGGGAGCGTTTGCACGCGCCTGCCTGACGAACCCCGCCATTTTGGGGCCTGCGATCTCAAGGCCCAGTTCCATCGCCACTTCGCTGCCCTGCTGTTTGTACAGCGTTCCTACGCGGGCGCGTTCGTCATCATCGAATAACGGAAAAGACACGGCGCCGGGAATATGGCCCTGCCGGTATTCACCCGGCGAGCGTACGTCGAGTAATACACGGTGGCTGCATTCCGGCAGAAATTCGTCGATGGGAGCGCTGTGACGCATGGGACCGCAAATGTAAAGGGCGGCACGTCTGCCCGCAACCGAAAGGACGTGCAAAAACCAAATTGTACCAGACATAAAAAATGAGGCGCAGTCATGCGACCACGCCCCACGAAATTGGACTACAAACGCGATTTAAGGCCCTCGGCCAATGGCAGCGGGGTAGATTTTCCGCTGCCGCTGACCGTCGCACTTGTCGCTGTGTCAGTTATTTGAGACATTTCCGGAGCCGGACACGGAGGAGCGCACCGGCCCGTCTACGTTCAGTTTTACATCGCCCGAGCCGCTGATCGCCACGCTGGCTTCCTTGCCTTTCAATCCGGAGGCATCCACGTCGCCCGAGCCGCTGATCGCGATCTCCTGCTTTTGCGCCTTGCCGTTGAGTTTCATATCGCTGCTGCCTGAAATGGCGATTTCAAGTTTGTCGACATCGAACGATCCTTTGAAATCGCCCGAACCGGAACCGGCGAACTCGAAACGCTCTCCTTTGATCACCGACACAGCTTCGATGTCAGTAGAGCCGCTGTTGGCGATCTCTTTCAGGCTGCGATAGGTAACCGTGATCTTTGCCTTGTAATGGCCGTGATTACCCCGTTTCATGCCGATTTCAAGTGTTCCGCCATGTACTTCCGTTTTGATCTTGTCGGCATTGATACCCGTCGCTTCGATGGTAACACTTTCGCTGCTGCCCTCTTTCAGGATCAGCGTTTCGAAGCCGCCCGATACGGCGATCTTGTCGAAAGAAGAAAGGGAACGGGTATCGGTGGTCTGGGCGTTGCCGTGGAAAGCGAACAGGAAAAGGCCGGAGATCGCCGCAGCGAACAAACGTATTTTCATAGGAAGAAAAGTTGGTGAATGTTTCGGTTGGAATTCTGCGGGAAAGACAACCGGCCTGCTGCAAGGTTGCAGCCGGGTCGATCGGTGCCGTGGCATGGCATTTTGGAAATGCAGGTGGTAGTAGCAGTATTCATACATATTGGTAAAGTGAATTTTGGACAGGTTTTGGGGTACATCTATTGTAAATCAAAGCTTTGCAGAGGGGAAATGCACTGCGGTGTTTGTGCCTGATCACAAGACGCCGGCGCAAAGGCGTAATGTGTAGCGACAAACGTCCTTTGTGTAGTCGTTGCAGGGTTTGTTGTCAAGACAAACGCCCTTTGTGTAGTCGTTACAGGGTTCCTTGTCAAGGCAAACGTCCTTTGTGTAGTCGTTGCAGGGTTCCTTGTCAAGACAAACGCCCTTTGTGTAATCGCTGCAAGGTTCCTTGTCAAGACAAACGTCCTTTGTGTAATCGTTGCAAGGTTCCTTGTCAAGACTAACGCCCTTTGTGTAATCGCTGCAAGGTTCCTTGTCAAGACTAACGTCCTTTGTGTTGTTGCAACAAGGTTCAGTGTCAAGACAAACGTCCTTTGTGTAACGGGTTCCGTTTGATGCGTAGCGGCGGGACAGCGCCCTTTTCAGGCTTTAAACGTGCTGTTTCGCAAGATGCCGGGTTTCTCCTTCAGGTTCAAACCCGAAAGCGGTACTACACCCCTCCATTAGATTTACGAGGAAATTCACGATATTGGCAATCATTACTGCTAAATGCCATCGCCAACTGCGTACTTATATCCAGGAGATTGTCAGACGGTTTCTTAAATCAGTGTCCTTCCATTGCTGCCAGATCGATAAAGTACGCCATGGCCTCCGGGTTGCGCATCGAATCGCTGTTGTAAGCCTTCTCAAGCGGCTTTTTTTGCAGGATCTTTTTCACAGGCGTTTCCATCTTTTTTCCCGAGATCGTATACGGAATATCAGGCACTTCTATGATCTCGTCGGGCACATGGCGCGGGCTGTAAGCAGTGCGCAGGGCTTTTTTGATCTCGCTTTTTAAGTTGTCATCCAGCGCAGTGCCGGGGGTAAGCAGTACGAACAACGGCATCCAGTCCGAACCGTCGGCATGTTCGATATTGACGATAAGGCTGTCCCTGATGCCGGGTATCTTGTCGACGGCCCTGTATATCTCCGCCGTGCCGATGCGCACCCCCTGCCGGTTCAGGGTGGCGTCGGAGCGGCCGAGGATCAACAGCGAATCGCGTTCGGTGATACAAAGCCAGTCGCCGTGCCGCCATATGCCGGGGAAGGTGTCGAAATAACTGCTCCGGTAACGCTCGCCATTCTCGTCGCCCCAGAAAAATACAGGCATCGAAGGCATGGGTTTGGTGACGACCATTTCGCCGACCTCGCCGGCAGGTACGGGGCGTCCGTCCTCGTCCCAACTCTCCATAGCGCATCCCAGGCAGCGGCACTGTATCTCACCCTGGTACACCGGCAGCAGAGGATTTCCGCCGACCCAGGCTGTGCATACGTCGGTGCCGCCGGCCATAGAAGAGAGCCAGATGTCGGGTTTGATGTGTCCGTACACCCAGCCGAAGGCTTCCGGCGGCAAGGGCGAGCCGGTAGAGCCGATGCTGCGCAGGGCCTGCAGGTTGAAGTCGCGCTTCGGCGAGATATCTGCCTTCATGCAACTGACGAGGAAGGGCGCGCTGGTGCCGAAATGATGGATCGGCGCTTTTTCGGCCAGATCCCACAACACATTCATATCCGGGTAGCCAGGGCTGCCGTCGTACAGGACGATCGTGGCGCCTGCCAGTAGGGCAGCCAGGGTGAAATTCCACATCATCCAGCCGGTGGTGGAATACCAGAAAAAACGCTCTCCGGGGTGCACGTCGTTGTGAAAATGCAGGTATTTGAGGTGTTCGAGCAGGTTGCCGCCGTGCGAATGTGTGATCGCTTTGGGGATGCCGGTGGTGCCGGAGGAATAGAGCACCCACAGGGGGTGTGAAAAGGGGAGGGGCGTAAACATCAGGTCCTGCACGCCGGCGGAAACGACTTCCGACCACGTGACGGCATGGGGAATGTCCGCGCAGGATGCCTGCTCGTCGAGATACGGCACAAAGATCACCCGCTCTACCGAAGGCAGCAGTCGGCACAGTTCTTTCACCGTTTCGCGTTTGTCGAAGGATTTTCCGCCGTAGGTGTAGCCGTCCACGGCGATCAGCACCTTCGGCTGTATTTGGGCAAAACGGTCGGCCACGCTCGCCGCTCCGAAATCGGGCGAGCAACTCGACCATACGGCGCCGACCGACATGGCGGCCAGCACCGCTACGATAGCATGTGGGCTGTTGGGAAGATAGGCGGCCACGCGGTCGCCTTGCCGGATGCCGGATGCCTTGAGCCATGCTGCGAGGGAAGCCGTTTGCTGTTCCAGTTCGGTCCAACTCATGCTTTGCGTTTCCTGCCGCTCGTTTTTATAAAGGATGGCCGGATGCAGCGACGTTTTTTGCCGGAAAATATGCTCCGCATAATTGAGTGAAGCGCCCGGAAACCATTCATACCCGGGCATTTCCATACCTTTCAATACCGTCGTGTGCGGCGAATGCGAAATGATCCTGAAATAATCCCACTGGCTCTGCCAAAAAGCCGGCATGTCGTCGATCGACCACTGCCAGAGTTCCCGGTAATGGCTGAAGCGGAGCCTTTTCTCGCGGTCGAGCCATTTCATATATCGGGTCAGGTGGCAACGCTCCTTTATCTCTTCGGTCGGTTGCCAGAGCATCTTTGGCGTGGTGTGCGTATCTGGTGCAGGCATGGTGTATGTACGGTGTTAAAAGTCTTGATCCGCGGGCGGGGCGCTCCGGAACAGGTTCGTATCTTGGCGGCGAAAATGCTGCGATTCCTGCAATAATATCAAATAATTTCCGGAATGAAAATAATCAGAAACCTGACGCTGTTACTGCTGCTTTGCTTTGGCACATCCTGCGATCCTGCGAAAAAATCAGCCGGCGCAGGCGGAGACGACGGCGTAATCGAGGTGCAGTTCCTTCAGATGAACGACGTGTATGAAATATCGCCGGCGCCCTCCGACAATACCGGGGGGCTTGCACGCGTGGCGGCCCTGCGCAAGCAACTGATCGCCGGAAACCCCAACACATTTACGGTGCTGGCAGGCGATTTTATCAGCCCCTCTATCATTGGCACCCTTAAATACGAAGGCAAACGCATCCGCGGCCGCCAGATGGTGGAGGTGCTGAACGCACTGGGCCTCGACTGGGTGGTTTTTGGCAACCACGAATTCGATTATGACGATCTGTCGGACCTGCAGGCACGGATCGACGAGTCGAACTTTACCTGGCTGGCTGCCAATGCGCGCCTGAAAGGCCAGACCTGGACGCAGCAGTTTTTTAAAAATAAAGCCGGCGGCGGCACGGAGATATGTCCCGATAACCTGACCGTGACCGTGAAGGATGCCGATGGTACGGAAATCACCCTCGGCGTGTTCGGCGTACTGATCAATACGGGCCGAAAGCCCTGGGTCGAGTATTCCGACTGGAAAGACGCCGCTGCAAAAAACTACGCAGCACTGAAAGAAAAATGCGACGTGGTAGTCGCCCTCACCCACCTCGACGTGGCCGACGACAAAAAACTGGCGACCATGCTGCCTGGAATTTCCCTGGTCATGGGCGGCCACGACCACGACAACCAGATACACCGCGTAGGCAACAACGTAGTGGCCAAGGCGGATGCCAATGCAAAAACGGTGTACGTGCACACCCTGCGTTATAATAAAAAGACAAAAACGGCCACCGTAAAGTCGGAATTACGGCGCGTGAACGCTTCCCTGCCCGACGACCCCGCCACCGCTGCCGTCGTCACAAAATGGGAGCGGATCAGGAACGAGTCACTGGCTTCGTCGGGCTTCGACGCCGTCAAACCGGTGATCACCCTGAAGGAGCCGCTCGATTGCCGGGAAGCCGTGGTACGCCACGAACAATGCAAGGCGGGCGAGTACATCACCGCAGCCATGATGGCGGCGGCGAAAATGCGTCCCGATTGCGCCATTCAGAACAGCGGCGCCATCCGCGTGGACGACGTGCTGAGCGGCACCCTGACGGAACTCGACATCGTCCGCATGTTGCCTTTCGGGGGCTCTATCGTGGAAGTGGAAATGCGCGGCAGCATGTTGCGAAGGACCCTCGACGCCGGATTGGGCAACAAAGGCAAGGGCGGGTATCTTCTGTTGCGCAACATCCGCCGCGATGAAACCGCAGGCAAATGGCTGATCGGCGAAAAAGCGTTGGACGAAGCAAAAATGTACCGCGTAATACTGCCTTCGTTCCTCCTGACCGGCAACGAACAGAACATGGATTTTTTAAAGGCTTCCATCGATGCCGACGGAAAATCCGCCAATCCTGATATTCCTGTGATCCATGCCCCCGATCCGGCCGATAAAAAGGACCTGCGCCACGATGTGCGATATGCGCTGATCGCCTACCTGCGTGCCAAATAATATCTTTTAAAATATAGTGAACCGGCCGTTTCCAACTACCCGGTCTTCCAGAATGCCCGATTCCGCAGAGGTTTCGGGCATTTTTTACATGTACTTGTACACACTTATCACTAAATCGGTCACACTTATGTGTTTTTTATTGCAAGTGATATAAACGCAACACATTTTTGAAAAGAGCATGCAGTACATAATTTATTGAGAAAGAGAAAATTGTGGGAATGGCAATGCCGGCGCCAATCCCGACTCCGGAAAATTGGAAAAAAGTGTAGTTGAACCGTCCCGCTCAATCAGGCCAAATTTGTAATACAAAACTGCCGGGATACACCCTCCGCCCGAATTTGCACGGCAGTTGGAGATATAGCCTTCCGAAACCTGCTTCACCGACATGATCCGAACTCAAAAAATACGCTGATATGTTGAAACAGGAACTCTACGGCTCTCCCCGGAAACTTCAAACCAAAGCCCGCTACAAAAAAGAACTTGCCTATGCGATGGGGTACAGCCTGCGTACTTTCCAGCGCCGCCTCAAGGAGGCCAATATCAATACACCCCGCGGGTTGATATGCCCCGAAAAGCAACAGGAGATCTTTGAAAAACTGGGATGGCACCAGGTAGCGTGAATTGGCATTCATACCGCGCAGCAGGTTTATGCCTCAACAACGAAAAACAATTTTTCCCGACGCTTTCCTCGCAATGCCAAACTTTCCGTACTTTTGCCCGCCTTTTTGAAAAGGATAGTGTAAACCTGTTAATTCTTGAACTGAACAATGGCAAAACGTAAAGGCTCTCAAGTGGCAGAAGAAGCGGTCAATCAGGAAGTGGAACGCGCACCCTCCCGCCCCATTTGGGAATCTAACCCTAATCTTGTCCTCTATGTGGTCGGCGCCATCGTGCTGGCCCTCGGCGGCTGGTGGCTCTACAAAAACATGATCATGGCGCCCAAACAAAAAGAAGCGGTGGCAGCCATGTGGCACGCGCAGCGTCAATTCGAACGCGATTCATTCCGCCTGGCGCTCGATAATCCCGGCGGCGGCTTCGACGGCTTCGTCGCGCTGGCCGATAAATACAGCGGTACGCCCGCCGGCAACAGCGCGCAGTACTACGCAGGCATTTGCTACCTGCAACTCGGAGAATTTGACAATGCCATCAAACACCTCGACGATTATTCGGCGGAAGGATCGCTGATGCCGGCCATGAAGAACGGTACCCTGGGCGATTGTTACGCTGAAAAAGGGGAATACGACAAGGCCCTCAACTACTACGAAAAGGCGGCATCTGCTACTGAAAACAAACTGCTCGCCGGATATTACCTGAAAAAACTGGGTATGCTCAACGAGTATCAGGGCAATAAAGACGCTGCCCTCAAGGCCTACGAACGCCTGCACCGCGACTACCCCAATCCCACCTCTGCCGACTGGCGGGAGGTTGAAAAATACATCTACCGCGCCGGCGCAGCGAAGTGATTTCACTGCCATCCGGCAACCCAACCGGGAAGCGTCGC
This sequence comes from Lewinellaceae bacterium, assembly GCA_020636045.1. GTDB lineage: Bacteria > Bacteroidota > Bacteroidia > Chitinophagales > Saprospiraceae > M3007. The sequence goes on along the minus strand of JACJYP010000009.1, from coordinate 85,380 downwards.
AGGACCGACGTTTCCCGGTTTTTTTATTTCTTCCTGAAAATCAAGGCAAAAAGCAGTAGCGCCGTATTGCAGAACTGATTACTTTTGTGCCGTCCCTCTCTCAAAAGATAGTCTCTCCGCTATGCTAAGTATGGCAATAAGGATGTTTTTATATCCGTTTTGCCATTGACTTAGGGTGACCTCCGTATTTTTTCTCTTAAATCCGGCGGCACTTGACGTTCATCACAAACAGTAATTATTTTTTAAAAACCATACTGCTATGAACACGACTTCTCGTGCAGGGTGGTTGGTACTGGCGTTTTTGTGCGCCGCCAACTGGCTTTTAGCCCAAACTTCCACAACGGAAGACCTCCAGCGAGCCGATAAACAATTCGACTTGTATGCCTACAACCTCGCCCTGAAAACCTACTCCCAGGTACTGGAAAAAGATCCGAACAATGCGCACGCCCTGGCCAGGGTGGCTGATTGTTATTTTCAACTGAACAAACCGGAAGAATCACTCAGCTGGTACGCGCGAGCGGTGCAACTTCGGCGCCCCGACTCGGATGTGCAAATGCGCTACGGCAAAGCACTGATGATGAAAGGCGATTACGCACTCGCCAAGCGGCAATTTCTGGAATATGCCGCCATGAACAACGAAACCCAGGAACCCGGTCGCCACTATGCCGATATGTGCGACTATGCCGAAAAAACGGCCAAACAAGCGCCTCTTTTCGTCGCAAGGAACGAACCGCTGAATACCGCAGCGGCCGATTTCGGGCCCTCTTTTCTGATCAACCGAGTGGTGTACAGCTCCGCCCGGACCGACATTGTCAGAAAAGCGCAGTCGCAATCGGCGTCCGACTGGTCGGGCAGCGCGTACAATCAACTGTTTATTACGCAGCGCAACCCGGAAAACAACTACCTTCAAAAGCCAACGTTTCTGCGCAACGACCTGCAGAATACTTACAACGAAGGCCCGGTGAGTTATTCCGCCGACGGAAAAAGGGTGGCTTTTTGCCGCAATAATTTTATCAACGGCACCCGGCAGATCGCCGAAAAAGGGGTCAACATGAGCCTCTACACCGCGGATGTGGTGAACGGCGAGTGGGTGAATGTAAAAGCATTCCCCTACAACGGCTCCGACTACGCCACCGGCTTTCCAAGCCTTTCGCCCAACGGTACTACCCTGATCTTTGCTTCCAACAACCCGAGCAGCACGACGGGCGGAAAAGGCTGGGACCTGTACGTGTCCAACCTCGTAAACGGCGAATGGAGCACCCCGCGCAACCTCGGCGCTCCGCTCAATTCGCCCGGCAACGAAGTGACGCCCTATTACGATGGCAAGGACCTGTATTTCTCTTCCGACTGGCACAGCGGGCTCGGAGGCCTGGATGTTTTCCGCGCGGAACTGGGCAAGGATGCCATTTCGAATATTTACCACCTCGGACCCGGCATCAACAGTTCTTTCGACGATTACGGCTTTATTTACAATACCGAGCAAAATATCGGTTACATGACCAGCAACCGCCCCGGCGGTCGCGGCAACGAGGACATCTGGCAGGTGATAAACCAGAATACGGCGGCGATCATCGCGCCGCTGAATACCACTCCGCCGCGCTCCATAGCGGCTGCCGAAAGCGCGTTATCGCCCCAGACATACAGCACGACCAATGATTTTTCCATCAAAAACTACGTGCTGTACGTTTACGACAACTACGGAAAGCCGTTGCCCGGCGTGCTCGTCGACTTTTCGGAATGCAACCGCGAGCGGGGGCAAACCGACCTGGACGGCAAATATTACTTCTCCGCCCTCACCAAGCCGGTCGATTGTGTGATCGAACTGAGCAAGAGCGGATACGAAACGACACGGGTGGATGTCAGGGAATTCGGCGCGCACAATATCAGCGTGGCGGTCGGCATCGACAAGCGGCAGGAATTTGTCGGACGCGTGGTAGATTCGCGAACCCGGCAGCCCCTGTATGGCGCCATCGTCGAATTCAAGGATGCCGGCAAGATCATCCAGACCTCAACGGACGTCAACGGGCAGTACGCCCTGATGCTCACGCCGCTCAATACTTATGATATCGAGTATTCCAGTGACGGGTACAAAGTGGCTAAACTGAAAGTGCGCCCCGGTACCGTCGCCAATAACTACACCCTGGATGATGTGCTGCTTGAGCAGGCGTTTACCGGCTCCTATTCCAGCCGTTCGACTACCAGCCAGCCCAATAACCTCATTGCGGATGCTGCTCCCGCGCAATACGGCATCACGACCGTACCGTCGACCAGCAAGCCTACCACCACACTGATCCCGGTGCAACAGCCCGATCCGTTGCCCGAGTTCAACGGCTATTCCATTCAACTGGCCGCTACGCCGGAAAGCCTGACGGGGGCCAATACCCAGAAATATGAGTCGCTGGCTACGCACGGGAACCTGTACGCGAAGTCCGAAGATAACCTGAACAAGGTTCGGCTCGGGATCTACCCCACGAAGGAAGAGGCCGTGAGCAAACTGAAAGAGGTGAACAAGGACTCCCGTTACAAAGGCGCTTTCATCGTGGAAGAGCGCGGCGCCGATAAAAGCCTGGTGATCGGTGGCGCTGCTGCGCCCGTTGCTGCTGCGCCGGCGCAGTACAGCACAAACACCGCCAAATCGGTGCCGGCGTCAACGGCGACCACCAATTCCGATATCATCTATGCCGTGCAACTGGGCTCCTTTTCGCCCGACAACCCGATCTCTATCAGCGATTACGCTTCCCTGTCGGATGTCGGCAATGTGTACAGCAAATCGAAGAACGGCTCTTTGAAAATGCGGCTCGGTGTGTGGCCCAACTACGCCGACGCCGAAGCGGCACAGGCGGAAGCGGTGAAACGCGGCTTCTCCGATGCGATCATTGTCACGGAAAAATCGAGCGACGAGAGCCTGAAGCCGTTTGTCGTCGCACCCATAGCGGCGCCGGCCACCTATTCCACACCGGTCGAGCCGACGGCCAGCCGCTCCAAATGGGAGAACAAAGGCGCCGCCACTACGACTACGACTGCCAGCACGCAAACGAGCGGTACCAAATACTACATCCGCCTGTGCGCTTTGTCCGATCCCGCCCGCTTCGACGGCGGTGTTCTGGAGGGCGCCGGCGTGGACGGGTCCATCGAAAAATGGCCCATCAAAAACTCGTCGATGACGGCGATCATGCTGGGCGCGTATACGACTTCTGCCGGCGCCGAGTCCGATTGGGCGAAAGTCCGGAACAACGGATTCCCGGATGCCTACATCGTCAAACAGCAGGATGGCGATGTGTCCAGGATAAAATAAAACGCCTGTTACGAATAACATATCGGGGCCGTTTCTCTTTCCGGAGAGGCGGCCCCGAACTTTTTTTGAAAATATTTTCCAGGCCTGGCAGCGTTTGGCAGCATGGCCCCGTTTTTTATGCGGTTGTCGTTTGAAACGCGCCCTTTCGCCGGGCCGGAAGCAAGTTCAGGCGGCGATCGAAAAGTAAAAAAGCAGGTTTTTTAGTTGGTTTTGTTTGTTGCAATGGGCACGCTCGCAGCGTGCCTTTTGTATTTTTGGATTTCCAAACCAATCATCACGACCATGCGACACCTCTTCCACGCTGTTTTCCTCTTTTTTCTTTCGCTTTCCGTACTCACCGCCCAAAACCAGGCGCCGGTCATCAGCAACCTCACTGCTTCTACCGAGTGGATCGACAATATGCTGATCCTGACCCTCCAGTATGATGTTTTTGACGCTGAAAACGAGGATCTGAATATCAGCATGCAAATTTCAGACGACGCCGGAAAGACCTATGCCGTATCGAATTTCCTGCTGCCGACGGGCAGTATAGGATATCCGGTTTCTCCGGGGACGAACCATTTTATTGCGACCGACATCACGGCACTGGCCGCCATGCCGGTCACATACACCGTTCGCCTGGTCGCCGACGATCTTCATGACCCCGACCTGCAGGCCATCGTGGATGAAGTGGACAGCACCAGAATGCGCAACCGGCTTGAATTCGTGCAGGGCATCCGCCACCGGGTCACGGGGGCGACGCACCTGAATGAGGTTCGAGATTCCATCCGCGGGCATTTTTCCGCACTCGGCCTGCCGGTGCAGGACCACAGTTTTCAATATGGCGGGGCAACCGGATTCAACATTGTCGGCACTTCCGCGGGTGTTTCTGCGGGTGCGGAAGTGGTGATCGTGGATGCGCATTACGACACCGTCACCAATTCTCCCGGCGCCGATGACAACGGCAGCGGCACGATCGGCATGATGGAAGTCGCACAGGTGCTCAGCCGTTATCCCATGAATAAAACGCTGCGGTTTATCGGTTTCGATATGGAAGAAGACGGTGTGAAAGGAAGCACAGCGTACATACAGAACGGGATCGCCCCCGGCGAAGAGATCGCGGGCGTATTCAACTTCGAAATGATCGGCTACTATACCGAGCAGCCGAACAGCCAGGAATTGCCGGCCGGATTCGACCTGCTGTTCCCGGACGCCACCGCCGAGATTGCCGCCAATTCATACCGCGGCGATTTTCTGACCAATGTAGGAAATGCAAACTCCGCCGAACTCGCCGCAATGTTCGATACCGCAGCGCAGCAATATGTGCCTGGGTTGAAAGTGATCACGCTGGTAGTGCCCGGCACCGGACAGATCGCACCAGACCTGTTGCGCAGCGACCACGCGCCGTTCTGGCTGACCGGCCGGAAAGCGCTGATGCTGGTGGACGGCGCCGATTTTCGCAACGACTGTTACCATAAGCCGCAAGACACACTGGGCAAACTGAACTTCACTTTTATGTCGAATATCGCGAAGGCAACGGCTGCTGCTGCGGCCAAACTGGCGGGGATCATACACGGTGACTGGGCGACAACTGATTTCAGTTTTTTGGTAAGCACGCAGCAACCCGGCGAATACCGGTGTGCCGTTCGTTACGAGGAGGGCCGGATCGCAATATCGGCCCCTGAATGCCCGGTGAAGGAAGCCTGGCTGGACCTGTTCGATGCAAAAGGCGCCTTGCTGATGAGCCATCCGCTCGAATTGACTGCACCTGCTCAATTTGTAAATACGCCGCCGCTGCAGGCTGGTATGTATTTTGCCCGTCTGCGCTGGCAGGGCGGGGCATCGACGCAAAAAATGATCGTCGCGCACTAGATTTCAGAGAACGCGTAATCCCTGCTCCCAAATTCTATCTTTGCGCGTCTTATGCGTGTTTTTACCGATTTGAATGCATTGCCGTCGTTTAATCGCGCCGTGCTGACCATCGGATCTTTCGATGGCGTGCACACCGGGCACAGGCGGATCCTCGAAAAAGTGCAATCGCTGGCTCGCGAATGCGGCGGCGAAAGCGTGGTCATTACCTTCGATCCGCATCCCCGCACGGTATTGCAGCCCCACGACAGATCATTCAAACTGCTCAGTACGACGGCCGAAAAAATATCGCTGCTGGCATCCTGTGGTATCGACAATGTGGTGGTGGTGCCCTTTTCCCTCGAGTTTGCCCGGCAGGAGGCTTCGCGATATGTGGAAGACTTTCTGATCCGCGCTTTTTCACCGCGTTATATCGTGATCGGTTACGACCACCGTTTCGGCTCTAACCGGGAAGGCGATATTTCTTTTCTGAAAAAATACGAACAGGCCGCCGGTTTTGAAGTGATCGAAATACCGGCGCAGGAAGTGGACGAGATCGCCGTGAGTTCTTCCAAGATCAGAAGGGCGCTCGATGCGTCCGATGTGGCGCTGGCCAACCGGCTGCTGGGTTATCCTTTCTTCTTTACCGGGAAAGTGGTGTCGGGACGCATGATCGGCCGCACCATCGGTTTCCCCACGGCCAATATCGAGATCCAGGACCCTTTTAAACTGACCCTGCCGCAGGGGATATACGCAGCGCGGGCGCGGCTGGCATCGCCCGATTCCGCTAACGGGAAATACGAGGTCTACGGAGCCATGCTGTATATCGGCAGCCGCCCGACGCTTGACGACGGCGGCTCTCCCTCAATAGAGATCAACCTGCTTGACTTCGAGGGCGACCTGTACGGGCGCGAAATGCAGGTTGAAGTGCTTGATTTTATCCGTCCCGACAAAAAAATGGAGGATCTGGAGGCGCTGAAGCAACAGATCGAGGCCGATAAAGCCGAGATCGTGGGCCGGTTGCAGGTTTACGAACGGGATGCAGGTACAGCAGCCTTTCCGCCACAGGTGTCGGGCGAAAGCGCGCGGGCTACGGAAGCGGATGTGATGACGGCATCCGACGACCTGCAGGCGCCATCCGTCGCTGTCGTGATCCTGAACTACAACACGCGCCGGCATCTCGAGCAATACCTGCCTTCGGTAGTGGCGCACAGTCCCGGCGCGCGCATCGTCGTTGCCGATAACGGCTCGCCCGACGATTCGCTTGCTTTCCTGGAGCAACACTATCCCGATGTGGTACGCATCGACCTGGCGCACAATTACGGCTTTGCCGAAGGCTACAACCGCGCACTCGCGCAGGTAAAAGCAGATATTTACGTGATCCTGAACTCGGACGTGGAGGTGACTGCCGGATGGATGGAGCCCGTGCTGGCTGCCATGGAGCGCGATCGCGGCATCGCCATTGCACAGCCCAAAATCCTGGCCTGGCGACAAAAAACACGCTTCGAATACGCCGGCGCAGCCGGCGGATGGATCGATGCGCTGGGATACCCGTTCTGCAGGGGCCGTGTTTTTCACCACCGGGAAGAAGATACGGGACAATACGATGACCCCGAAGAGTGCTTTTGGGCAGCCGGGGCGGCTTTTTTTATCCGCGCGGAATTGTACCACGGCTTCGGTGGCTTCGACGGCGATTATTTTGCACACAATGAAGAAATCGACCTGTGCTGGCGCCTGAAACGGGCCGGCTATTCGGTCTGGTGCATTCCCCAGTCGGTCGTGTACCACCTCGGCGGCGGCACCCTCGAGTACGAAAGCCCGCGCAAGGTGCTACTCAACTTCCGCAACAGCCTGTATTCCCTGCTGAAAAACGAACCCGCGCGCAAACTGATCTGGCTGATCCCCGCGCGTTTCCTGCTCGACGGCCTCGCGGGCGTGCGCTTTGCCCTGAAAGGCCAGTTCAGGGCCATCTGGGCAATTGTGCTGGCGCATGTTTCTTTTTACAGCAATTTCAGAAAAACGGTGCGCAAGCGATTTGAGGTGTCGGAAATGATCGATCGCCAAAAACGCATGCCTTCCAACCGTTCGGGTATTTACCGGGGCAGTATCATCATCGAACATTACCTCCGGCGGATCAAGGAATTTTCGAAACTTGACCTGAAATAAAGCGTCCATGAGCCATTACGAATTGCTGCACGAAGACGAACACCTGCTGGTAGTGGTCAAACCGGCCGGTTTGCTGAGCATTCCCGACCGCTTCGGCAACAAGGACAGCCTGCTGGGCTTGCTGGAACGGGATTTCGGGAAAGTATTCGTTGTGCATCGCCTCGACCGCGAAACCAGCGGCATTTTATGTTTTGCCCGCTCGGAGGCCGCCCATCGTCACCTGTCGATGCAATTCGAACATCACACGGCCGACAAATACTATTTTGCCTTGCTGGATGGCGTATTGCATCACGACGAGGGCGAGATCGACAAGCCGATCGGCGAACACCCCGGCACGCCGGGAAAAATGACCGTCACCAATTCCGGCAAGCCCTCGCTTACCTTCTACCGCGTTGCAGAGCGATTCAAACGCTTCACCCTGGCGGAGGCGCTGATCAAAACCGGCCGCACCCACCAGATCAGGGTGCACTTCCAAAGCATCGGCTATCCGTTGGCCATCGATGCCCTTTATGGGCGCCGGGCTGCATTTCTGTTGTCTGAGATAAAGGGGAAAACCTACAAATCGGGTAAATTCAGCGAGGAAGAGCGCCCTTTGATGAGCCGCACCAGCCTGCACGCCGCGCGCCTGCGCATCGATCATCCTGCAAGCAATGAACGACTGGAATTTAAAAGCGAACTTCCGAAAGATTTCGCTGCCGTGCTGAACCAGTTGCGCAAGTGGGGCGGGTAATACCGGAGCATGCGCTGTTTTAAGCGGTTCTTATCCCAAAAAACAAAACCCGCAGACCTTATCGCCGGCCTGGTATTGCCAATTGATATGATCTGCGGGTGCAAGTGAATTTCAAAACGATGCTCCAACAAAGGCGCCGGATCAGCGATTTATTTTGTACAGTTTGCGGTCGAACAATCGATGCGCAGGGTCTCACTTGCGATATTGGATGTCTGGATGGTCAGTTTCCAGGGATCGCTGATGCCCGGATTGCTGTTAATATTTGTCCAGTTCTTTTTGAAGGCCCTGAAGCGGGTGATCCCTTGCAGGGCGCCTACACCAGGCAGGTTTTCTATCGTGTTTTTTTCAGACCTGAACTTGTATTTAACCCTGATCTTTTTTTTGGAATTACCTTTTGCAGCACTGATGGATACGTCTTTAAAATCGAAAACGCCTTTACAGTCGCACGAATTCAGGTAATAATATACCGACCCGGAGATACCACCTGAGAAATTGGTTTTTCGCCGCTTCCATTTGTTTTTGCTGTTTTTTTCAAAATTCCTGACAATCGCGACCAGTTGCCAGTTTCGTTGCTTCAGTTTAACAGAAACCTTGTGGTTGGCAATGCCCGTACTGGGAATGGTCCCGTTGCATGTCCCTCTCTGTTTTTTACAGCAAAGACCTGGGTTAACGGGGTATACGTTTATGGTTTTGCTGTTCTGGCACCCGTTCAGCGAATAATTGATCGTAACAGATTTTTTGCCCTGACAATTGTATTCCAGTTGTGTGGAAGTAGGGGTCGGATAACCACTCAAAACACTGGGTGAACCATCGGTATGTGTGAAAGTGAAGCCTCCCGATTGACTCGTGCAGGGATTTACTGCATCTATTGTTACAATAAACCCGTTTACGGTAACCGTTTCATTGATGGGGCATGGTGGTTGCACGAGCCATTCATAGGTAAACTTGGTCGTACAGATTTGTGTGGCATTATTCTCGTCGAGATAAGTGAATTCGGCAGTAACGTTGATCTTGTATTTTTTTCCGGTCGCCGAAAAATTGTAATTTTCCACAAATCCGTATGAGCCAATGGCATATCCGCAACCATTGCCCGAATTGGTGATGTCGGATGCCAAAGCAATATTCAATGTTTTTGTCGTTCCACCGATCTCGTATTCACATTTGTTCAGGTGAAACATCGATTGCTTGATATTCGGGAAATAAATGAACAGGGTAGTGAATTGCGGCTGGCAGGGATTGGGCGTACAAACCAAAACGCTGATGTCCTGACAGTAGCCGTCCGTGATGGATTTGAAATCCTCTTCATCTTCGCAAATGTCGGTTTGTTGATAGTAGAAACCGGGCTTCCCGGGACTGCCGTGTTGTAATTGTTCGAAATATGAAATCGCATCGGCGATCGTTTTTGCGCACTCTTTTCCGATCGGGAATTTGTAAAGTGTGCAATCGTCATAATAATAGTACACAGTACTGTCAATAATGAACATTCTGTCCTTATTGAGAAAGGACTGAAGGATCTCTTCATCTTCCAGTATCTCGTAAACGGGGTTTACTGAGAGATCAACGTCATTGTCTTCCGCGGTTTGTTCCTGATTAATGATAGTTTGCCGGTAAGACAGGTGATTCTTCGACTGTTCAAAATCTGTCAATGGTTTTTCTTCATCCTGACTCGTTTGTGAAGCCGTGGAGTTTTCGTAAGCATCCAGCTGTTGTTCCAGGTAGTCATATGCGGTTTGGAAATGCGTGGAGTCCTGAAAGACCAGCAAACCGCATGCGTTTTTTGTAATGGCCGTCAGGCTGGCGTCGCCTACCTGGTTGCCAAAGTTGCATGAATTCAAGGCCATACATGCTGTCAGAAGACACGCTGGACCGATGCTTAATTGTTTTCTCATTGGAAATGGATTTATGGATACAGAAAGTGGCAACCTGCGATGGCTGACCATGTGATTGGCAGAGTAAATGCCAGGTTGATATGCACTACTCTTTTGACAAATACTTTCATTGACCGCCCAGCCATATCAGTGAGCATTCAGACGCATCCGGAACCCCAGACAACCTGAAAATGTGCCTCCTGATAAAAGCGTGGCGCTTGCGAAAATCATTCGCGACTACTGAATTGAACTGTATTCCGGGCCTCGGTCCGGGCGATGCGGGCAAGCGGGATATAAAATAAAAAAATCAGATGCCGGAATCTGTGTACGGGTAAGGGTGCATCCAATCGTATATTTTGGCTACTTCTTACTATAATGTATCCACGGACCTTACTGTATGTTACCCTGTTATTCGGGAAAATACAGAACTGGTCCGTGGATACTACTATGTTATAATAATCTTGATACTATTATCGCTTCAATACGAACGTCGCCGTCGCTCTGACGCCCGATGCAGGCTGTACCACGAGGAAGTACAGACCGTCAGCGAACCGCTGATCGAGGTTGAGTTCCAGCCATTCATTTACATCCCGGTATTGCTGATCCATCACTTCCTGTCCCTGGGCGTTGATCAGGCGCAATTGCACATCCTGACCCAGCCAGGCCTGCATGTCCACCAGCACAAGTCCCGTAGAGGGATTGGGGCGCAGCGAAAGCGCCGGCTGCATAAGTGAGGTGCCAAGCGCCTCCCGGTCGGCGCCCTCGGCAGGCTTGTTGCCTTCCCAGGGCTGCACGGGGCAGTAGAACGTGTTGAGGTACGCCTCGAAAGATTGTCCGTTCTTGAGTTTGGCGTACATGTGGATGTAATTGTTGGGGAACGACTGTTGCGTCAGCCGGTGCTCGAAAATGTCGGATTCGCCGTTTTTCAGGCCCGGCGAAATGGAGCGGTAGCGCAAACTATAGAACGGCGAAGCGTTCGGATTGCGCACGCGGTAGGTGTTGCCCGTGTTCGGCGCAGTGTAGATGCTGCCTTCCAGCGGCGTCACCGCGATGATGCCCGGCGGCAGTTCGTTGGCCACATAGTCCATTTCCGTGTCGCAGAAATTGGTCGTGCGAATGCGGAACCTGGGCTGGTTGATGGAATCCAGGCGGATGTCGAGCAACTCGAACTTCATACAGCCGATCGTCTTGATGTCGCAGGGCGGCGGCGGGTCGAGCACCGTGATCGTGAAGCAGCAGGTGTCGCGGTTGCCGCAATTGTTCTGCCCTTCATAGCATATTTCATGAACGCCCACGGCGAAACCGCTGCCGCTGGCTTGTCCCTGCAGCAGGATCAGGTCGACCATCGGGTCAGGGCAATTGGTGGTGCTCGTCGGATCGTTGTAGTCGACGTTCGCCGTGACGGCAGCCACGGGCAACTCGACGGTCTGGTTCGCGGGGCACTGGATGTCCAATGTGGTCACCATGACCGTAAAACAGCATTCATCCTGATTGCCACAGGAAGTGGTGGCGGCATAGCAGACGGTATTCAGGCCTGCTGCGAACACGCCGCCTGACGGCGAACCCTGCGTCAGCTGAATATCGGGTGTGTCGCCCGGACAATTGGTCGTGGCGGTCGGCGCATCGTAGTCCACCGCGATCGTATTGGCGCCGTTGGGCGCAGCCACCGTGATATCGGGCGGGCATTGCAGATCGAGCGTGGTCACCGTGACCGTGAAGCAGCAGGAATCCTGGTTGCCGCAGGAGGTAGAGGCCTCGTAACAAACGGTATTGACCCCTGCCGGGAAATCGCCGCCGCTGGCAAGGCCCTGCGTCAGTTGGATGTCGGGCATGTCACCCGGGCAGTCGGTCGTGGCCGTCGGCAAGTCGTAATCCACCGCAACGGCGCCGGTATTGCCGGGCAGTGCTACGGTCAGATCGGGCGGACACTGGATATCCAGTGTCGTCACCGTGACGGTAAAGCAACAGGAGTCCTGGTTGTCGCAGGTATTCGCCGCAGCATAACAGACGGTATTGACGCCGGCGGAGAATTCACCGCCCGACGGCAGGCCTTGTGTCAATTCGGCATCGGGCGTTGCACCCGGGCAATCGGTCGTGACCACCGGCAGATCGTAATCCACGGCAATCGTACTTGCGTTGCCCGGCAAAGCCACCGTAACATTCGGCGGACATTCGATGTTGAGCGTCGTGGGGAGCAGTTCGAGGATGTAGGTGTTCAGCGAATCGCAGCCTCCTGTCGTGGAAGCGACCGGAATGGTCACGGTAGTGGGTTGTGTGTAGGTTTCACCGCCGATGGTGACAGACTGGTTCGGGTAAAACTGGATCACGTATGTCTGCATGGGGGTGGGCAATACCGTGATAGTGACCAGCGCCTCAGAAGTGCACCCGCTTTGCGTGCTGGCCAGCAGGGAATAAGTGGTCGTGACGGTCGGTTGCGCGATCACCGTAGGGCAATCCGTGCAATCCAGCCCGTTGCCCGGCGACCAGGCGTACATTTCGAATCCGGTAGCGCTGAGCGTAACGGATTCGCCGGGGCAGATGCTGACGTCGTTCAGCGCGATCGGGGGCGCCGTACCGCCGGTGACGAAGACCGAATCGCGCAGCACGTTGCCGCAGGGGTCGGTGGCCTCCACATAATACACGCCAATGCTGGTTGCTGTAAAGGTTTGGCCCGTGGAGCCGTCCTGCCACAGGTATCCGGCAAAATCCGGCCCTGCGTCGAGCACGATGATTGTGTCCTGGCAAATGCTGTAATCGGGACCGAGATCGAGCGAAGCAGGCGCAAACAGTTGCACCTGGATATAGGCGGTATCGCCGCAATCCAGCCCTTCATTCAGGATCAGGATGCCGTTGTAGATGCCCAGGCCCGGGAAATCGAGGCTCAGATCAAAATCGGTCGTGTTCTGGATAATATTGCCGTTCAGGTTGAAGGTCCACTCGAAGTTGCCGATGTTGTCGAACGGAAAACTCTGATTGTCGATCGTAACAGATGTGCTGCCGTCGCATTTTCGGATGATGTATTGCTGCGGCCCGGCGAGATCGTCATAGTCGACCAGCGCCGTAACCTGCGGCTTGCAGTCGGTGACATTGAACTGAAAATCGCGGCGCGTGACCGACAGCAACTGGCCGTTGCGGTATTCTTCTATACAGACTCCTACTACATACTGGCCGATCATTTGCGGCGTGCCGCTGATGATGCCCGTCTGCGCATTGATGCTGACCACCGGGTTGCCGCCCATTGGCTGGGTAGGAGTGTACAATGGCGTGATAAACGGAACTTCGTCAAAAGGCGGCCCGCAGGGTGGGGTGGGCATCGCGCCGAAGCAGCTGAACAGGTCGGGCTGGTTGAGGAGCGGACCGCCGCCGGAAAACGGCGAGCAGAAACTGTAAACCAGCTGATCGCCTTCCACGTCGGTTGCCGAGTAATCCACGAGCAGGGGATAGTTGTTGCACACGACGATCGGTGGAAAGTTATTGAATACCGGACTGTTGTTGCAGGCCTGCTGCGCCGCGGGAGTGATCTCGATATAGTAAGTGGCTCCGACATCGCCGGGTACGAAGATATTGTTGATGGCGTTGGTGCGGCAGCAGCGCTGGTATACGATAAAATAACTCTGGTCGCTGACCGGAAGGACCCTTTCCCAGACGTATGTGCCTTCTTCCAGGCACAGATCGGGCAGGTTCTCAATACAATCCGGCTGATTAATCTCCAGCGTATCCATAGAAACTAGGGGTGCCCCGATAACGTCAAACAACGTGTTGGAACTGTAGCTGCCGCTGAATGTGGAAATGCTGGCAGGAGTATCGAAAAAGGCGCCTGAACTGAAACAGTCCCGGTATATCTTCATCGTAAACCGGTAGTGCATACCGTTGTTGACAGGGCCCAGGCATTCATAGGTGATGCCGCCGCCGACGATGTGCGCGGCAGACAGGCTGCCGGCGAAAGGCAAACAAAAGAGGATCAGTAAAAGAACTCGGGTAAAACTGCGCATGATTGGTACAGGAGTTTGCTGCCGGATTTGCCCGGGGTGAACCCGGGATGTAATCGCGGCAGTTGGTGATAAATCGGGTAAAAACGCCTCCAAAATAGGCCGGTCTTGTGATTACCAAATGTATATACGGGAAAATGTACGGCATCTGACAAATGACGGTAGAGCCGTCAGGGCAGACGAAAAGGAAGCGCTTGTCAATGCGAATGGGCGGAAGGTGATTATTTGGGAGAAATCGCCTTGCGGCAATCCTGGAGGAGAATTTTGCTCCCGCAAGTTAAGTGTTACCGACTGATTTTCAAACGGCTGGCAGGAGTTTTTTTATTGAATGCAAGTGCACGACAAACTGTAGTGGCGGTGTGCAGTGGCAGTCGACAGTAGCAGTTGGCAGTTGGCAGTAATACAAGCGTGTTAGTGTTGGTTTCTTAGTGAAACTTATCGATCCTGCTTACTGCCCCTGCCAATCGCCTGCCTGCAAGCAAAACTTTATATGATCAACCGTAGATTTCGGGTTCGATTCTTTAATTTTATTTTCCGGAACGTAATTCTACGGTCACCGAATCCCGGTTCTGCGACCTTGCAAAGCCCAAAACTGAAAATGAAACACCCATATTTATACGACGCGCTTTCGCGTATCCATCCGATTACCGAAGACGCCTGGGCTGCATTCGAACCCCTGGTCGAGTTAGAGGCAATGCCCAAAGGCGATTATCTGGTTGCCGAAGGGCAGCGCGCCCACCATTGTTATATGCTTCTGGAAGGCATCGTTCGCGTCTATTTCAACAAGAACGGCGACGAATACAACAAGACCTTTTTCGGCCCCGGCTCGTTTCCCACGGCCATCACCGCGCTCCTGACCCAAAGCCCGGCAGAACTGAATTTTCAGGCGTTGACAGATTGCAGGCTCGTCAGGTTCTCCTTTGCCGGGTTTCGCGCACTTTTTGACGATCACCGCTGCTTCGAATCGCTGTTCAGGATCATCATGGAGCGGGAATGGATCAATAAAGAGCGCCACGATATCAGGATGGTCACCAACGATGCCACGACCAACTACCTGATCTTTCGAGAAGAGTACCCCGGCCTCGAACAACTCATCCCGCAGTACCACATCGCTTCCCATTTGGGCATTACGCCCATTCAATTGAGCCGTATCCGGGCCAAACTGCTCCAGGAGGGGAACTGAAACACCCTCCCGTCTTCATTCCTTAACCTATGTTAATGCATGCGCCTTTCGTTCGGGCCCACCTTTGTACCGAACCAGGGGCGTGTTGAATTTTCTTTCGCCGGACTTGCCAAACAACACCTTTTTCCCGGCACTGAAATGCAGGCGCGCTCCAAAACTCATGCATTATGAAAAACTTTTTGAATCACCCCTGGAGCATTTACCTCGTGGCCGGCATAGCCTGCCTTTGCATCATGATCATCATCGATTACCTGCTCGGCGCAGAAGCGGAACACCTGAACGCCTGGGTTGTCGTAAACCGGCTGGCAGGTCATGAGATCGGTATTCCCGACAGTCTCGCCATCCGGAAATTCGGACTGTACGGCGCAGCCGCAGCCATGGTGGCGGTAAATATGCTTTTCGGCTCCGTCCTCATTTTTCTCCTGAAAGGCTTCATCAAATTGGTACACAGTTAAAACCCCGGATCATGAACAAAATAACAGTTTTCATTATCGCCGGGCTCTTTTTTGCGCCGAAAATGGCCGCTGCGCAGGATGGGGCCGACATCGCAGGCCGTTACTGGCAGATCGGAATCGGCCTCGGCGAATTGCCTATCGGCGGTAGCTTCAAGCCCAGCATTACGATCGGCTATCATTTCAGCGAAAAGTTCTATTGCGGCCTCATCTACCAGTTCAGGGACCGGATCAGCCGCGGGCAGCAATCCTTCAACGTCCGCTCCAGCGGCCTGGACGGACTGATGTCCTCCCATGAAAAAGTCAACCGCCGGTTCCTGCTGCAGGCCCGGTACACGCCCTTCAAAAACGGGCCTTACCTCTCCACGGGACTCGTTTTCAACGGGCGGGATGCGGAAACAATGTCCTTCGATGACCGGGCGCGCACGATCGCGGGAGAGGACTATGCCGGTACCATTGGGATCGAACAATCGCGCCCGGCGGGCTGGGGACTGGCGCTGGGCATCGGCTACCAGTACAATTTCAAAAACGGATTGCTGCTGAGCACAGAATGGACGCCCGCCTGGTTCCGGGGCTATCCGCAGCCGGATTACAAATTTTCGGGAAGTGCAGGATTGTCGGAAGAGGCGCGATCATATCTGGAAGATGAAATGGATCGTGGCTTCAGATCCAGCGTAACCAACCTCTACAAAGTCTTCCACCTCGGGCTGGGGTATCGCTTTCAGTGATCCGCTGAAAAAACCGGCCAGACATTGTCTCATTTTCAAAATCAATCGGCATGAAATTATCCGGAAATACCATTTTGATCACGGGCGGCACATCGGGCATCGGCCTGGAACTGGCAAAAGCCCTGCATGCAAAAAACAATAAAGTGATCGTGTTGGGCAGAAACGAAGCAAAACTCGATGCTGCTGCCGAAACGGGGCTGCACACCATCCAGTGCGACCTCGAAGACCAGGGGTCGATCGAAAATGCGGTGCGCCGCATCGAGCAGGAATACCCCGACCTGAATTTTCTGGTAAACAACGCCGGGGTGCAGCACAATTATCTGTTCACGGAAGCGGTGACGCCGTTTCGCCGCGTGCAACAGGAAATACAGTGCAATCTGACGGGGCAGATCATCCTCACCCAGATGTTGCTGCCGCTGCTGCGGGTAAAAGAACGCGCCTGCATCATCAACAGCACCTCGGGGCTGGGCGCCTTCCCGAAACCCGACGGCATCGTGTACAGCGCAGGCAAAGCGGGTATGCGCAATTTCACGACGGGCCTGCGATACGCCCTGCAAGGAACACCGATCTGTGTGATGGAATTTATCCCGCCCGTGACGGCGACGCCCATGACGGCCGGCCGGCAGGAAGCAAAAATGCAGCCGGACGAATTGGTGGCCCGCATTCTTCCGCAAATCGAAAAGGAAAGGAAAATACTCACGGTGCCGGCCATGCGTATTTTCCTGTGGATCGCATTTTTAGCGCCGGATCTGGCTTTCAGGATATTGATGAAAAAGGAGAAGTGAGGATGTGTGGGTATTCATCTTTGTCCTGTTTTTAGTTTACATTTTGTGTAAACCTATTTCAGGACAAGTCGCAGGTGTTCATCCTCCCTGCCCCCCTTCGAAGGGGGAACGGAATGTTGCTGCGCAACATTTTGTATTACAGTGTTTTAGGTCAACTTGTTGTGCCATCAATTGATCCCAGGGCCTCTTGCTCAGCCCCCTGGCTCGCATTGCGCTGTTAGCGGTCGCTCAGGCTTTCAATCGGAATCCTGGTCAATTCGACATCCTCTTTGTTGGTCGCGTAGGACACGTAAAGATGATCCCCCCAAACCACACTTTTCGGGTAACTAAAACCGGTTCTTTTGTATTTTCCCTTATATCGCATGGGCGGCAGACCGGCGCCACCGCTGCGTAGCAGATATGCTTTGTCAAAAGTAAATCCGTCTTTGCTGATCGTGATGACGAGCGGGAAACGATCCTTGTTCCCGGAAGGGTTGTTGACCATATAAGCCGTGCCGTCAGGCAAATTTCCGGCGCTCTGCTTGGCCCGCGAATCGGGAGCGTCGACGAGGGCGGGATCGCTCCAGGTCGCTCCAGCGTCATGGCTTACAGAGGCCAGTTTTTTGAAGGAACCTTGCTGATCGCGGAATACCATGACTACGGCGCTGTCTTTCCGGTAAAACCAGCCCGGCTCTATGCCCCGGCTTATTCCCTTTTCCACGGGCATGTTGTGCATTGTACCGGCTGTCCAGCCGGAAGTGCCGCCCGGGTCGTCTGTATAATACGGCGTGGCGATCAGGCCGGGCTGCATGTGAAATGCCGTGATGAGCCGGCCGCCGGGCAGGGCGTGCACGTCCTGCTCGATGATGCCGTGCATCGGCCGCCCGTCTTTGTCTTTTACCGGTTCGGGGGCAGTCCAGTGAAGTCCGTCCGTCGAGCGGATACATTCGGTATATCCTTCTTTTGCGCCGCTTGTCTGGTGCGGCCAGACGCAGAGATAGGCCACCAGGGTATCTCCGTCGCTCCACCAGCCGCCGCTGGTTTTTATTTCCTGCTCCCGGGGTTCGGTCATCGGAACGGGTGCACTCCATGTTTTGCCGTCGGGGCTCCTGCTGTAAAATACCTGCGTATCACCGGCATCCTCGTCGGCCGCTGAACTTTGCCATTGCGCATAGAGCATGCCCCTGAACGGGAACAGCACGACGCCGTGGTTGTATTTGTTGTCATCCGGCCCCGGGAAAAAAATCGTGAAGGTTTCGGCCCCTTCGGCAAAAGGCAGCCCCAGAGTTTCGGGTTTGGTGAAGTTGTAAGGTACGGTTACGGTGAAAGGGGCTTCCGGTTCCTGGCCGCGCAATGCCATCGGACAGCACCCTATAAAAAGAAGTATTGCTTTGATGTACCCTTCCATTGATCTTTTCCCCGTTCAACCTGGTTAGTTTTCTACTTTCAGATCACCGGCCCTGACGAAAGCCTTACCGTTCTCATTGACAATCTCTACTTAATATGTCCCCGCATCAGCGGCTTGCACATTGGAAATAGTCAATGCCGCTTCCGTCGCATTTTTCAGAGGGGTCTGGCCTTTGTACCACTGGTACTGCGCATCGGGGATGGCCGCTACTTTTACCTCGAAAGTGGCGGTGCCACCTTTTTCCACCGAGACGATTGCGGGCTCCGTGAGGACTAAAGGCGCCAGCACCGGCGCCCAGCCGCCCAGCACATAGGCAGGATCCCGGTAACGGTGAATGATATCGGCGTCGTGCTCGAGGGTGAGTTGCCGCGACGCCGGGTGACGCCGGCTCGCATCGATGGGTGTGCCGTCTTCCAGGTTGGTGCTGTTGTATTCCCAGTAACGTATGTGTTCGGTCGAGTCGGTGACCCGACCCCAGCCCTCCGGTTTTACGCCTTCGAGTTTGCAATCGATCAGTACCGCTTCGCAAAAAGGGTATTTGATGCCGTGGTTATCGGGCGCCCGGGCGATGTGCGTTTCTACCTCGCCGATGGTTCTAAGGGTGCAGTTTACCATCACGTTCCCGTGGTTTTTATCGGTGTTCCTTACCCATAGATGCGGCCCGTACGTGGAAACAAACTCGCAGCGATTGAAAAACACCGCCCCGTAGCCCAGCACGTTATCTCCGAAGCCCTGGATCTTGCAGTCGCTCATATAGATGGTCCCGGTGGCCTGCAGGGCGTCGCCGCTGCCTTCTATGGATACGTTGTGCACGATGATCTCCGACCCGATCGCCAGCAGGGCCTCGGCCTGGGCGGGCGCCTCGCCCAGCGATCGAAGGGTGAGGTTAATGATGGCAATGTCCGATGAGTTGTCAACCGCCAGCACCGCCCGGATGTTGTGCTGATGTTTGGCAAGTGCGGGGTCGGGGCTCATGTCGCGCCGGTTGAAAACGCTGTTGTTGGCGTAGCATACGACCACTTTGTCGCGGTCTTCGCCGATAATAGTGATATGACGGCGGTTGCGGAAATAGACGATCTCCTCATAGGCGCCGTTTTTTATAAATATCGTAACGGGTTCGGTATTGTGTTCCGGAATAAAATCCACTGCGCCCTGCAGCGTCGTAAAGTCGCCTGAGCCATCGGAGGCAACCACCATTTGCCGCTCGCTTGCTGTGGGCGGCATCTCTTTCGTTTTAAAAGTCCATTGCTCCGGTCCTTTAATTTTGACGGGGCTGCCGTCGGGCATGGACAACACGCCTTCATCGACCTCCACATAGTATGTTTTGCCGTAGGTCAGCCGGTTGTTGTGCAGACAAATGACGGCTGAATTGCCCTGTATAAGCATCGGATAAAAATGATAGGCGTCCGCTTCGGAATCGCCTCCGATGTGATTCTGTTGGTACACATGCGAACGATCCTTGTCAGGTTTTGAGACCGTGTAAATGGAATCGGGCATGCCGTCGTACCGGAACTGATCGTAAGGGGGACGGGTGCGAGTGTTTTTCGGCCCAGGCGGAATGGAAAGGTCCAGTTCGTCTGCGAGTTCGCCGCTATGCGCATCGTAGATACGGATCTTGCCGGTGTTGTGCAGTATCGGCTCGCCCGGAAATGTCAGTTTTAGATAAGTGTCGGGGTTGACGTGCGCACTTTTGTCGGCGGGAAACACAATGACATCGCTGAAAGAGTAGGACTGTGGAAAAGTGCGTTGATGGCCTGAAAACACCGCCAACAAGAAAATGACGCCCTTTATAATCTGTTTCGAAAAATGGAAAATGTTGCGGTTTGCGATAGCAGCGTGCGCCGGAAAGAACATCATGCCTGGTTGTAGCGAGTGAAGTGCTAAAGTAAGGGCTCCCCTTGTATTCCGGGTATTAATATCTCAAGTTGTGACCCGCTTATTGGCTTTGAAAGAAAACCGAAAGATTGTGCGTAAGAGTTGTTGGCGGGACGCCAACAACGGCAAAGGAACCATCTTCTTTTTACGAAATACCGCTGTTGGTGTCCCGCCAACAGCAAACGCCACGAACCGGTCAATTGGTCTTAATTGTTGTTTTATGGACTGCTAAAACCTCAACCCCAGCATCAGGTCCGCATAGTAGAAATGACTCGGATGGAACAACAGCGCCTGACCGAGTTTGGGCCCGGCGAACATCCTGATATTTGAAAAAAGCGGCCAGTCGAATTCGGCTTTTCCCATAACACCTGCTCCGAACAGACTGAAGTCGTTGCCGATCGCCAGTTGTGGACCAGCGCCGATCGCGCCTGAAAGATTGACTTTGTCGGATAGTTTTATGCGATACGCAGGACCGAGGTACAACGGAAGTAGCCGGATGTCGAATTCATCCCAGCGGCGATAGTCAAGGCTGGCAAAAGCATCCAGATGATGGGCAAGCGGCAAATTATATTGTACACCAAGCCCGAATTTGCTCCAGCCGTCTTCCCTGCTGTTGTCAAACTGAAGGGAGCCAAGTACATAGACACTCCAGTTGTTGCGGGGCGTATTCTCCCGTTCCTGGGCAGATAAAGTCAGGATGCCCGTAAAGAAGAAAAAAGCGAGCGGGAAATATGGACGGTACCGGTTTTTCATAAAAGTTGCGGCCTTGCCTGTTGTCTTGACAAGCGTTTGTGTTCTTTCATCCTTGGTCTTTGTTCTTTTAACCACGACGTTTGTTCTTTTGACAACAAGACATGTACTTTTAACAACGCTCGTTGTTCTTTTGACAACAAAGTCGGTTCTTTTAACACGAAGCCTTGTTCTTTCATCCGTTGTCTTTGTTCTTTTAACAACGAACCTTGTTCTTTGAACAAAAGGCTGTGTTCTTTATTCTGCAACGGTTGTTCTTTGAACACAAAGGTCGGAAATCACCCCATCACCAGTTTTTCGATCCTGTCGCCGAGCATAAAAGCCTTCATATCCCGCTCCAGGTCGGCGAACGCGTCTTTTTCAAAACTGCGCGCGATGCGGCCGGCTTTCAGCAGGTGTATCTGATCGCTGCATTCACTCAGGGTGGAGAAAATATGCGAGGAGATCAGGACGGTTTTGCCGAGCGATCTCAGTTTTTTGATGATCTCCGCGATCATGATGTTGCTGTGGATGTCTACGCCGTTGAAGGGCTCGTCGAGGATGAACACCTCGTTTTGCTGCAACAGGATGCCCATCAGCGCCAGTTTTTTCTTCATGCCCGTCGAGTACGTTTCCGCGTACTGGTCGAGCGGGAGGTCGAAGATGTTCTGCCGTTCGAAGTGGCTGGCCTCGATCTTTCTGGCCATGCAGAGCAGTTTCAGGTACTCCCAGCCGGTGACGTGCGACATGAACACCGGGTTGGTCGGCAAAAAGCCCAGGTGATTTTTCAGATTGTCGAAGTTCGATTCGATGTGCCCGCTGTAGGGCTCCATGCCCGCGATGCAGCGGAACAGCGTCGTTTTGCCGGAGCCGTTTTCTCCTACAATACCGTAGACCTTGCCTTTTTCCAGTTCGAGGTGTATGTCGTGCAGCACCTGCCAGTTGCCATACGCTTTGGAGAGATGTTGTATCGATATCATTCCAGGATCGGTTCCAGTCTGCGTTTCGACTGTGTGTAAAAAAGAGGGATGACGACGAGCAGGGCCGGCGGAAACCACAGGCTCAGCGCATACAGGATGCCCTGAGGCACGCTCATTTCGTTTGGATACGCCGAGTATTTTGCCAGCACCATCGAGCAAAGGAACAGATAACCCAGCAACTGCACGCCCAGGGTAATGGGGCTGATGCCCGTAAAGGCGATGCCCAGTGCGACCAGCACCGGCAGGCTGAGGATGGTGATGCAGATGACTGCGGCGATCATTTTTTTCCGTAAAAAGGCGCCGGCGCCCAGCGAAAATATCCACACGAAGTAGGTCCTTTCCGGCTTGACGTAGAACGACATGCCGGTCATGAAGATCAGCAGCATTGAAAACAGCCCCAGGCCGTAGTTGTGGGCCTCGACCGACTTGGCGCATAAAAAGTAGGCGATCGCGATCAGCCACCACGACTTCCTGAAGCCCGCGATAAACTCGAACGGAAATTGTTTGAACGGGGTAGGGATGCGCAGGGTGATGTTGTGCCGCATATCCACCAGCGCCAGGATAGCGGACAGCGGAGCCAGTCCGAGTGCGATAAAAAACTGCTTTTCGTATATCAGGTACGACAAAAACGGCAATACTACCAAGCCGTTTTCCAGCAGCCTGACCCGCAGGTACTGCCCCTTGCCGAAAATCCTGCGCAGGGGCTCGTTCCTTTCCTTGTCTCCCAGCCGGAACAACGCCGATACGGCGATCATCACGTAGATCCAGTCGGCCCACCCGGTCTTGTAAAACAGGTATCTGGACAGGGCGACAAAAACCGCGAGCGCGAGTGGCACGCCGATAGCCGTCGGGATGCCCGACTCGGCCAGTTTTCTTGTGATGCGGCGGTACTGGAGGATTAGGTAGTATTTCATTGTTTAGTAGGAGCGACTGTTGTAGGTCCACGGCAGCGCTGTCGTCGGCACCGTGTCCGGATGCAAAATCAACCCGGAGAAAAAGGTATTTATTTCATGGCCTCCGGGCTTTAATTTGATCGGGGCCCTGGGAACAATTTCAAACCCTGCCACTGCCGACTGCTACTGCCTACTGCTTCTAAGTTCCAAACAGCGTTTGATAATTTTCATCAATGATGACATAATAAATATCAATAAAAACTATAAACGGGAAGGCTTAAATTTGCTCCAACCAGTTAATGAATTAAATAGATCACACCACATTTATGAGCCAATCCACATCACCGCACACCTATAACGTCAACAACGGCGAAAGCAAATGCCCCTTCTCGGGCGGCATCCTGAAAACCACCGCCGGAGGCGGCACCTCCAACCGCGACTGGTGGCCCAACCAGTTGAAACTGAACATCCTGCGCCAGAATTCCGAACTGGCCAACCCCATGGACCCGGGCTTCAACTACGCCGATGCCTTCAAAAGCCTCGACCTGGCGGCCGTGAAGCAGGATATTTTCGACCTGATGACCGACTCGCAGGACTGGTGGCCCGCCGACTACGGCCACTACGGTCCCTTCTTTATCCGCATGGCCTGGCACAGCGCGGGCACCTACCGCATCTCCGACGGACGCGGCGGCGCGGGCTCCGGCACGCAGCGCTTCGCCCCGCTCAACAGCTGGCCCGACAACGCAAACCTCGACAAGGCGCGCCTGCTGCTCTGGCCCGTCAAGCAGAAATACGGCAACAAGATCTCCTGGGCCGACCTGATGGTGCTGGCCGGCAACTGCGCCCTCGAATCAATGGGCTTCAAGACTTACGGCTTTGCCGGCGGCCGCGAAGACGTGTGGCAACCGGAAGAAGACGTGTACTGGGGCTCCGAGGCCGAGTGGCTGGGCGACAAGCGCTACACCGGTGACCGGGAACTCGAAAACCCGCTCGCGGCCGTGCAGATGGGCCTGATCTACGTGAACCCGGAAGGCCCAGGTGGCAACCCCGACCCGCTTGCCGCTGCCCACGACATCCGCGAGACTTTCGGCCGCATGGCCATGAACGACTACGAAACCGTGGCGCTCATCGCAGGCGGCCATACCTTCGGTAAAACCCACGGCGCCGCCGATGCCGCCAAATACGTGGGCCGCGAGCCCGCCGCCGCCGGCATCGAAGAACAAAGCCTCGGCTGGAAGAACACGTACGGCACGGGCAACGCCGGCGACACCATCACCAGCGGCCTGGAAGGCGCCTGGACCGTGTCGCCCACGAAGTGGAGCAACAATTTCTTCGAAAATCTTTTTGGCTACGAGTGGGAACTGACCAAAAGTCCCGCCGGCGCGCACCAGTGGAGGCCGAAGAACGGCGCCGGCGCCGGCAGCGTGCCCGACGCGCACGACCCCGCTAAACGCCACGCGCCCTTTATGCTGACGACCGACCTCTCCCTGCGCTTCGACCCCGTCTACGAACCCATTTCACGTCATTTTTATGAAAATCCGGACGAGTTTGCCGACGCTTTTGCCAAAGCCTGGTACAAACTCACCCACCGCGACATGGGTCCCCGCGCCCGTTACCTCGGCGCGGAAGTGCCCGCGGAAGAACTGATCTGGCAGGACCCGGTACCCGCCGCCACATACAAGCAGATCGACGCGCAGGACATCGCCGATCTGAAAGGCAAGATCCTCGCTTCGGGGCTGTCGGTGGCGCAACTGGTGTCCACTGCCTGGGCGTCGGCATCTACGTTCCGTGGTTCCGACAAGCGCGGCGGCGCCAATGGCGCGCGCATTCGCCTGGCCCCGCAAAAAGACTGGGAAGTGAACGACCCGGCGCAACTGTCGAAAGTGCTGCACACCCTGGAGGGCATACAATCGGCATTCAACGCCGCACAGAGCGGCAAACAGGTATCGCTGGCCGACCTGATCGTGCTGGGCGGCTGCGCCGCCGTGGAACAGGCCGCCAAAAATGCCGGCCATGATGTGAAAGTGCCGTTCCACCCCGGCCGCACCGATGCGACGCAGGAGCAGACCGACGTAGAATCCTTTGCCGTGCTCGAGCCGAAAGGCGACGGCTTCCGCAACTATAAAAAGGCCGGATACGAAGTGTCGGCGGAAGAACTGCTGGTGGACAAAGCCCAGTTGCTGACCCTGACCGCGCCGGAAATGACCGCGCTCGTCGGCGGCATGCGCATGCTGAACGCCAACTACGACCATTCGAGCCACGGCGTGTTCACCAAACGTCCCGAAACGCTCAGCAACGACTTTTTCACGAACCTGCTCGACCTCGGCACCAAATGGAGCGCGACGTCCGATGCGCAGGACCTGTTCGAAGGCCGCGACCGCAAGACCGGCGCCCTGAAATGGACCGGCACCCGCGTCGACCTCATTTTCGGCTCCAACTCGGAACTGCGCGCCCTCGCCGAAGTGTACGCCAGCGCGGACGGCGGGCAGAAGTTTGTAAAGGATTTTGTAGCCGCCTGGGCCAAAGTGATGGACCTGGACCGGTTTGATCTGGAGAGATAAATTGCGTATTCAGGATTACGTTGTAGCGGCGGCCCTCACTTCCCGGGGCTGCCGCTTTTTGGGTTTGGGTGTTGCAATAGTTGCATAGGCGACGTTAGGAGTAATATAGACTATGCATCGCTGTTGCTAGTTTTCTTTATTCAAAATACTTTTCAAATTCCAATTTCAATTTTTCATTTTCCAAAATAATCCATCTTTTAAAAGCCGTAAAGTTCGAACCTCGGTTAAGATGGCCTCTTATTTTGATAAGGAAATATTCTAAATCATCTTGAGTATTAGTATCGAAAAAATAATCACATAGCAAACCTTGAAAATTCATAATTTCTTCAAGAAGTTTATTTCTTAGATTAGATGATTCAATTTTTTTTAGATTGGTTGTCCCATTATATACTTCTAATAAAAGATTTTTAGTTGCAATGGTTTTGGGTGAATTGTCTAACTCTTCAATATACACTTCTTCAAATGGGAAAGGCTTAAAAATATACTTAAGTTTATTTTCTACGTCATCATTAATATCAGTGCAGTTTAATATGTTATCATGCCTGGAAAGCTTGGTATTGTTACAGTGGCTACATGACCAAAACAGATTTCCCCAACTGAATTTAAGGTTTTTATCTCCCTCGTGAGGTCTAAAATGTTCAATGTTTATCGTCTCGGGCTCCTTGTATTCACAGATATAGCACTTGTTTTTAAAATCGTCTTTTATCCGTGTGAGCACACTCCCGCATTTATAATCGCCATTAGCCTTTGTTTTTTCAGTTTCTAAACAGCCTGGGGCTGGCTGAGATTTCTCAAAATACATCATACTAATTGTCTTTTTTATTCAATTCTTTTAATTTAATTTGCTGAAGTCGTACGAGTAACTCTTTTGATAAATATTTGGGTGCATGTGCAAAGTAATTCCTTAAATAGCGTAACGTGTCATTTTCTTCTGGAGATCTTTTGTCTAAAGAAATTAAACTATCAAATTCACTTATTTTTGCCTTTATCTCATCTGAATATTTATCAGATATAAAATAACTTTCGATAAGAGCGTCATAAGAATAATTTGAAAGGTCGCTTGTAATCGTTCTTCTTTCAAGATCACAGATAGTTGCATTCGAAACAGATGATAGAATAAAGGGAGAGTGTGTTGTTACGATAAATTGAAGTTTAGGAAAGAAATCGACAAGGAATGGTAGTATTTTCTTTTGCAAATCCACATGAAGATGTGTTTCTATTTCATCTATGAGTACGACTCCTTCAAGGTCGTATGATTTGACATTATGAGCCTCCATTCTTAAAAGCAAATCAGAAATTATGCTAATGATTGCGGAGTATCCATCAGATAAAGTGTTGAAATTAAATGATTCACCTTCTCCAGTAATGATATCAAAATTGTATGCCCTTCGGTCGAATTTTAATTCTAGATTTTGACTGTCAAATATTGATTTCAATCTTGTTTCGAGGCGGTTGAACCAAGTATCAATTTTTTCAACCGTATCCATTTCATTATCATCCCTGGCAAATGATCTGTCTGCTTTAAGGTTAACTATATATTGTATGAAGTTAGTGCTTGCTTTTTCATTAATGTTATATTTCTTTTTCAGTTGGATTTTTTTTATCCCGCTTGGTACAGTTAACCTTGTATGTCTTTTTGAATCAAAGAAGGCAAGTATGAACTCCCCAGAATGATATTTGTTAAAAATGTTTAGATGTTCTGTCGAAAAGAATATTTCTGTTCCTCCGAAACCGGCTAGTGCATTTTCAGTACTTTTTAATCTATCCTCAAGCATATGTTTTTCCTGTGAGCTTAATCTCGCACTTAGTTGATTTTTAAACTGCTCTTTTTTAGTCAAATAGGATTGAAAATTTTGAATTTCGCCATTGTCTATAGTAGAAAAAAATTTATTCAATTCAAGAAGTAAACTCGTTTTGCCAGATCCATTTTTCCCAGTTAATATAAGGTGTTGTCTTTTATCTTGAGACAGAGGGATCTCTAAATCACTAACATTTCTTGAATGATTTATTCTTATAGAAGTAATGAAATTTTCTATCATTTATTGTTTTTTGTTTGCACCTATTTATTGTACTCGTAAAAACGGATAAGTAAAATCCGCAATGCGCTTTTTGCCTATCCGTTTTCGGGCATATCGCCTTTCGGCGTAAGCGTTTTATTAATCAGCCCTCATTGCAGGTTTACATAGCCAAAGGATTATTAGTGAGCCTGGTTTCTTTTCAAATTTTTCAGGTTTCCACAATTATCTAAATCGTTCATCGGGCTTTTTATTTTGTCCTGACCTATTGGTGTGACATGGGTATAAATCCCGGCGTAGCCCATGGAGCACTCCTCCCGCTGCGTTAAAAATAAGCCGACGACCAATACCCTCCAAATCCTGGACGTAAAAAAGCAAAAAACAGCTACAGACCCCTAAGACCTCTAGCCGTTGTAACTGCCGTTTTGCCTTTGCCTGATCACAATACACATGCGTGGCGAAAGGCAGACCAAGTAAAGCAAAAACAAGATACCAGATCGCTTCATTTTATCGGTTTAGGCTCTGCTAACCGGTCTCTTTTCGATCCAGTGCAACCTGGCAGTACCGGCAGGCAGCAATCCTGCGGAATAAGGAATCATCAGCATACAGCGGCGTTTGAGGTATCTGCCGACCGCATCAATCAGGGGAATCGTCGTATGGTAGCAAAGTGGATTGATAAAGAGCCGTTTTTCAAAATTAAATTTGCTGCTTGCAGTCCGATGAGCGAAATTTAAGCACGCCCGTTACAGGCATTCAAATAACACCCATGCCATGAAACGTCCACTACTCCGCCTTCTCTTCAGTGCCTGCTTCATCGCAACGCTGGCGCCGCTCTTTTCACAGCAGGAGCCGGACGGACATGGTTTCTGCGCCCAGAAGATCGTGGGTGAGGCCGCTTTTCAACAAAACCCGGACCTGCGCAGGAAGCAGGAAGAAACGGAGCAGGCGTTGTACCGCTACCTGAAAAAAAGACAGGAGTCGGCCAAAGCACTACCGCCGATATACGTGCTGCCGGTTGTCGTGCATATTATCCACGACAACGGACCCGAAAACATTTCGGATGCCACGGTGATACAGGGCATCCAGGACCTGAACGACGCCTACGCCAATGTCGGCTACTACGATCCCGCAACGGGCGTGGATACGAAGATACAGTTCTGCCTCGCCCGGCGCGATTCGCTCGGCAACCTCACCACCGGCATCACCCGCAACCAGTCGCTCCTGACCGACATGCTGCTGGACGTGGACGACATCGCGGTGAAAAACCTCAACCGCTGGGACCCGACCCAGTATATCAACATCTGGCTGGTGCGGGAGATCTGTCAAAGTGGCGGCGGCTGCGGGGTGGCGGGCTATGCCTATTTCCCCAGTTCGCATGGCAACCCGGAGGACGGTATCATGATGGAGGCCAGTTACTTTGGCAGTTCGCAAAGCGCCAGCGGTGTGCAGATCCATGAAATGGGCCACTATCTCGGCCTTTACCACACCTTTGAAGGGGGCTGTTTCAACAACGACTGCCTGGCCGACGGAGACCGGGTCTGCGATACGCCGCCCGACCAGAGCACGGCGGCGGGGCCTTGCGGAACGCCTGTCAATTCCTGTACCACGGACACGGACAGCGGCTTTGCGACCGACCAGAACGACCTCATCGAGGACTATATGGACTATGGCGACTTCGGTTGCTGGTCGGTGTTCACGCAGGGCCAGACCGACCGGATGCACTGGCATATCGAGAACGTGCGGTACAGTTTGCTCGAATCAAAAGCCTGCCTCGATCCCTGCACCTCGCCCCTGACCGCCGCATTTTCAGCGAGTGCGACAGCCGTGGATGCCGGCACGACCGTCAACTTTACCAATTCGTCCACCAACGCGACCATTTTTAACTGGACGCTGGATGGCGCGCCCTTTTCGACGCTGGCTAGCCCCGGATACACCTTCAATACGGAAGGCAGTTTCGAGGTGTGCCTGGAGGCGGGCAACGGCGATCCGAACTGTTACAGCCGCCAATGCGTAACGATCGAGGTGGTATGTCCGGTCATGCCGGGTTTCACAGCGAGCGCCGACTTTCTGCTGCCGGGCCAGTCTGTAATCTTTACGAACACGAGTGCCAACGCCTCTGACTACATCTGGCTGCTGAACGGCTCGGTCCTCGGCAATACCGCCGACCTTACCGACACCTTCCCCAGTTCGGGTCTTCAGACCGTTTGCCTGGTAGCTTCCAACGGCATTTGCGAAGAAACCAGCTGCCAGAACCTGTTCGTGATGTACGTGTCGGGATCGGGCAGTTGCGATACGTCCTACCTCAAGACCTACGGCTCTCCGTTCGACGACGAGCGCGGCTATGCCCTGCTGGAGATACCACCGGGCCTCGGTGGCGGCTTTCTCATCGGCGGCGGCAAGGGCGACAGCGCGATGATCACCCGCCTCGACCTCAATGCCAACATCGTCTGGACGCGGGCCTTCGACCCCACACCGTTCGCTGCCGACTTTATCTGGGCGCTCGATTTCGACAGCGACGGCAACGTCATCGGCTCGGGGCAGACCCGCGACGAGCCGGATGGAAACGTCGAGTGCTTCGTTTTCAAGTACAATATCCCCACCAACAATATCCTTTGGGTGAACGAACTGGACATCTTCGACCCCGCTGCAGAGATCTACCGCAGCATCTTCGAAAAATCGCCCGGCGGCAACTACATCGTGGCGGGCGACATTGACCAGGACCCCGACCTGCCTGCTTCAAATATCAACGGCTTTCTGCTGGAGGTGAACCGCAACACCGGGGCGAACGTCTGGCAGCGCAACTACACGCTTGGCAACGCCGAATCATTCCAGAAGGCACTGCTCTACAACGGAGCGATCTATACAACGGGCCGCTACAATTTCGACGCCACAGGCACCGCCCGCTGGCGTCCCGGCATCACCAAACTCAACCTGAACGGCATGCAGCAGTGGTCGAGGCTTTACCTCCGCCCCGTCACAAACACCACGGCTGCCCGCCTCGCTTCCTCCGATATGGTGGCCGACAACGGGCTCGTGGTGCTCGGCCACGGCGACCTCGGCGGTACCAGCACCACCGACGTTTCCCTGTTCCTGTTCAAGACTGACGACGACGGCAACCTGCTCTGGGCGATGGACTACGATATTCCCGGCGCGACATCCGAGGCAAGTACGCAACTCGTCAGCGTGCCCGACGGCTATGTTTGCCTCGGCTACTACACGGCCGCGGGGCAGGATGTTTTTATCTTCAAAACGGACAAACAGGGCCAGCTCCTCTGGTCGAAATCATACGGGAATAATTCTACAGAGGATGCCTTTGACCTCGTGCATTCCAACGGGCAGATCTGCTTTACCGGCAAGACAAAAGCGCCGACGCCGGGCGCCACCTTCGACCTTTTCTTTGCCAACATTGCCGATGACGGCGCCGTGTCCGCCTTCGACAGTTGCAACCTGTTCACCGACCTGAACATGACCGCCTTGGCAATCGACGACCCGTACAGCGGCCAGCACAACCTTACCCTGCTGAATCAAACCTGGGGACAATTCATTTCGGACAAACAAGTGGGCACCACGGTGATCCAGTCCACCACCGTTTGCTTCCAGCCCTGCATCGATTCCTGCGCCGCAATGCCCAATGCACAGTTTGTTTCGGCCGATGCCGCCTGCCGCGGCGACAGTCTTGCGGTGGACCTCGAGGCCTGCAACCTGGGCATCTTCGACCTGCCGGCGGGCACGCCCGTCAGTTTTTACCTGGGCGACCCCACGAGCACAAGCACGGCCGTACTGCTCGCCACCTTGCCTTTGCCGCATGCATTGCCGCATGATAGTTGCGACACATTTTCGTTCATCGTTGCGGCGCCGCCCAACGCCCTCCTCTACGTCATGCTGAACGATGACGGCACCACGCCGCTTCCGTTTTCCCTCGCCGACTTCGAAGCCGATATCGGCGAGTGCGACTACACGAACAATATCGGCAACTTTATACACCCGTTCACGCCGCCCGTGCTCGATCTCGGCCCCGACGTGTTTCTCTGCCAGAACGGCGTGACCGTACTCGACGCCGGTCCCGGCTTCGCCGCTTATCACTGGCAGGATGGCAGCACCGAACAAACCCTGACGGCTTTCGGCCCCGGCATCTACAGCGTCACCGCCACCGATGCATGCGGCGGCGAGCAGACCGACGAGGTACTGGTGACGGTGGACAGCAGCGCTGTGCTCGACCTCGGTCCCGACATCACCGTTTGCGAGGGCAGCAGCACCACATTTGAGGTGCCGGGTTACGCCACGTACCAGTGGTCGCCCCCCGACTTTTTAAGTTGCTCGGATTGCCCCAATCCTACCGTTACCCCTGCGGGCGACATCGCCTATACCCTTGTCGCCACCACGGCCGACGGCTGCGTCGGTGTGGCGTCTGTCAGGATCATCCTTGCACATTCCAGCGAGTCGTTCGCTGAAGTGCCGCTCTGCGCAGGCGACACGGTCCTCCTGTTCGGGATGCCCGTGACCGCAGCCGGGACGTTCCAGCAGACGCTCAGCGCGCAAAACGGCTGCGACTCCATTGTGCATGTGACGGTAAAAGCGTTGCCCTCTTCGGCGGGCAGCGTGACGCTGTTTGGCTGCCCCGGCAGCGCGGTGCAGTATGATTCGCAAATGCTGCCCGTCGGGGAAACGCAGGACTTTGTTTTCCAGAATTACCTCGGTTGCGATTCCGTTGTGACCGTCACCGTGGAAGCCCTGTCCACTTCGGCGAACAGTGTGACCTTATACGGCTGCCCCGGCAGCGCGGTGCAATATGCTTCGCAAGCCCTGGTCGTCGGCCAGACGCAGGACTTCGCATTTCAGAACTATCTGGGTTGTGATTCCGTCGTCACCGTGACGGTGGAGGCCCTGCCCACTTCGGCGAACAGCGTGACCTTATACGGCTGTCCCGGCAGTACGGTGCAGTACGCTTCGCAAACCCTGTCCATCGGCCAGACGCAGGACTTCACGTTCCAGAATTTTGTCGGCTGCGATTCAGTGGTAACCGTTGCGGTGGAGGCATTGCCGACCTCGGCCAGCAATCTTGTACTGTTTGCCTGCCCCGGCAGCACGGTGCAGTACGCTTCGCAAACCTTGTCCATCGGCCAGACGCAGGATTTCACATTCCAGAACTTTGTCGGCTGTGATTCGGTGGTGACCGTTACGGTGGAAGCATTGCCGGTTGATTATCAGGAAATTGAATTCAAGGTATGCCCAGGCGATGCGGTCGTTTATGACGGCCAATCCCTCCTGCCCGGCGACACGGCTACTTTTACCTATCAGAATACCGTCGGTTGCGATTCAGTCGTAGTGGTAGCAGTGGCCCCGCTGGAGGTTCCTCCGCCCGCGTTCGTGGAAGTGACGCTTTGTCCCGGCGACTCGCTTGTTTATCCCGCCGAGGTACTCTACCCCGGGGATGTGCGCAGCTACACCTTTCCCGCGGAGAACGGCTGCGACTCGGTCGTCCAGATTTCGGTCGCGGCGTACCCGGCAATTGCCTTCGGGTTGTCCTCCGAAACCATTTGCCCCGGCATCGCCGAAGGTTATATCCAACTGGACATCACTGCGGGCGACCCGCCGCTGACAACATCGCTGGATGGTGGCGCCTTTTCCGGCGCCGGCGTGTACGAAAACCTGTTCGCCGGAGCACATGTCGTGCAGGTACGGGATATACACGGCTGCCTTGCTTCGCAAAATATCGATATTCCCGAATTTCCGCCGCTGATCGTCGCTACGGAGGACTACGTATTGCCCTGTGCCGAGCCTTCCGTGCGGCTGCGACCTACGGTGCTGTCCCATACCGGGCCGGTGCTTTGGGAGTGGCCCGGCGGCTGGAGCAAGCCGTGGTTCGATGCAGAGAGAGCCGGGGTATTCACCGTCCGGATATCCGATGACTGCGCTACGGAACTGCGAAACATCGAGGTAAACTGGGGCGAGGGCTTCACCCCTGAACTCATCTACGTGCCAAACGTCTTTTCGCCGAATGACGACGGCGAGAACGATGCGTTTCGGGCGTATGTGGCAGAAGGGGCGGAGGTCTTGCGCTTTGAACTTTCGGTCTTCGATCGCTGGGGGAATCAGCTGTTCAAGACCTACGACCCGGAAGGGAGCTGGAACGGCATTTTCCGCGAGGAAAAGATGGATCCGGCTGTTATGGTCTGGTACCTGAAAGCCGATCTTGCTTTCTGCGGCAGGGTAGTGGAGTTGTTCCTGAAGGGCGATGTGACGGTGGTGCGGTGATGATTGTTCCTTGCGAAAGGGTGGGGTGGTTTGCGTTTGTCGGCACAGCCGACGCGGATAAACCACACATGGCATGGCCATGCGCGGGCGGGTGACAGTAGTGCGGTGATGATTTTCGCCGCGCCAGTGTCTTTTGACCTGGCGCGAAACGAAGAACGAAATCGGCCACTCGCACAAGACCTCCCGATTTAGATAAACCAAGATGTTTTTGTAAGTGGGACGGCTCGGGATGCATCTACAGGGTGGCAATACCAGTGAGAGCGGGAATTGTTCTTTGCGTTTGTCGGCACAGCCGACGCGGATAAAGCACACATGGCATAGCCATGCGCGAGCAGGTGATAATTATTTGATTATCAATTCTTTGAGTCGCCACTAAAAATCATTTCGCCGCGCCTGTATCTTGAGTCATTTATAGTACTGTATATCAATTATTTGCCCGAATAAAAGCAAAGGGGAAGGTATTCCCTTCTTCATCGCGAATCAGGCCCCAATAACTGCCCGGGTACAGACCGGAAATATCTA
This sequence comes from Lewinellaceae bacterium, assembly GCA_020636045.1. GTDB lineage: Bacteria > Bacteroidota > Bacteroidia > Chitinophagales > Saprospiraceae > M3007. The sequence continues at coordinate 51,140 of JACJYP010000009.1, read as the reverse complement.
CCGATAATAAACCATCGACCGTAGAAAGGTTTGGGTTAATGATCACCAGCTCTCCCAGGGTATTGAATATCTGTGCCTGATAGCTCTGCCAGTATCCGTCAACCGGCATATCGATATACATCCGCCCGGTTGCCGGGTTGGGGAACACCCTGATGAGATTCTGTTCACCGGGATGCGTGGTGGAGGAGAGTTTGCAGCTTTCGTCGGGCTTTTTGTATACGATTTCTCCGCCGACCGAGTAGCACAGGATAAGATCCGACGGGCCATCCAGGGGATTGATACACAGTACCTCCGAATGGAAAAAATCTTCCAGATCGCCGATGCCTTCCACCACGGTGATCGTGTCGAGGGAATCGTTTGCGCATTGCACCATCAGGGTTTTTCGCGGAATGCCGTCGCCATAAATGGCTGTTCCTGCTGACATTGCCATTCGGGTACCCTGGTTGGCGCCCTGATTGGAAGGAAGGGTGTCCGTGGCGCCGATGTTCAGATCGTACACGACCGCTCCGGCAGAAGTATACACGACGCCGTCTTCCTCCCGGTAATACCGGCCGGTGGTTTTAAATCCAAGGAAACTATCATCATAGGTCAGTTCATGGTAGTATTTTCCACCGATCGACACGGAGTCGGGAGAGAAACGGTATTTCCTGCGGGAATTCAGTAGCAACTCGCTATGCGCTACCGTCCATTCATTGGCCGGATGTACAATAGGCAAATAATTCAACTTCTGAACGGCGTCCTGTATATACCCGCAAGCCGGCGATATACAGCCGTTGCTATCGGCGCGCAGCAGCCAGGCTTCTGTGCCCGGCGCTGTATTGGGCGACAAAAACTCATCGAAAACCAATGCTCCGCCACCGGCAACGATGTTTCCGCCCTGTATCTCAAGCACCTGATTGAAATCGGACGCATAGCCGTAGTTTTGAACAGAAAACAGATTGTTCGACCGATATACCCGGTTCCATTTGATTGCTCCGTTAGGCTGCAACCTTGCCAGAAAGGATGAACGGCCTATGTTGTATTGGGTATCTTCTGTATATCCGGCGGCAAGAATATCGCCGTTTGAAGCAACTGCCAGATCCGAAATCACGAAATACCGGCTGGTGAGCCACAAAATCGTCGGCCCGACCACCATAAATGAATCCAGGGGTGTATCCCAGATTTCCTGACCCGACGGCCCGACAGCAACAACCTTGTCAAAGCCGCCGGCCTGGGAATAAAAACTGTACAAAGTGCCCGTTTGGGAAAAGGCGATCGGCGCAGCATTTGAATGGGCGTCCGGGTACGCCTCCGAATCCCAAAAATCGCTGACCTGAAAAGTTGAGTCGATCGATACAACTCTTTGATATTTGGGGGCGGGTATAAAGGTCGAATCCTGTGGATGGAAATTGTCGTATAATAATGACAGATACAAACGCCCGTCGACCGGATTAACGGCAAAATCCCGTGGGATGATAGACTGCCGCACTGGCTCAATTATAATGGTATCGTGTAGTGTAAAATCTTTGTTTACGATAAAGATGACGGTTCGGCCGAATGCATACCCGGTTGTGTTTTGTGCCGTCCCGGTGACGATGTATTTATCGTTATACAAAAAGGCTTTACTGACATAATAATAATAGGGCCCGGCGGCCAGATTCAGGTGAACCGAATCGACAAAAGAAAAATTTTCGTCCAGCCGGTTCAGGGTAATATGTTTGCCGCTGTTTCGATCTTCGCTTGGCAAAAGGTAAAAACTGCCGTCTTTGAACATTGAATTTCCTGCCTGAACACCGGGTAAATAAACATCTCCGTTAAACTGACTTGAATTCAGGGGCATGGTAGCCATCCGGGTTTCAATTGTAGCCGGGTCCGCATCGTTAGAATTCATTCGAAACAACAGCGAATCGCCCGACAACTGGATGCACTCAATCTGGTTTGTCAGTCCATCGGAGAATTGGTAGAGCCGGGCAAAATATGGTTGGGCGAGGGCGAATTGAGCGGCGAGTAATAAAAGAAAGGCGATGTGTGTTCGCATGGGAGAGTATTTTACTTACGATAAGGGGTGTGTCAACCGCTGATCGTACAGTTTAGGGTGTGTCTGAAAAACACCCTTTGGCCTGAAAAGAATTCTTTTGAAACCTGCTCTTCGTGTTTTTTTCGCGCAATAGCGCTGCTATTCCACTCAAAAAGCCACTTGATCAGAACCCAAAATCATTTATTTTCAAATCCAAAAGTATTTTTCAGACACACCCTGGTTGGTTCATCCAAAAATATTACTTTTATTATTTGACCGGGCGCGCAACGAAGGGAGAAATCAGCCATTTGCTCAAATTTTCCCAATTTGAAAAATCACAAGAACTATTCCCTCCAAATCCCGGACATAAAAAACAAAAAAGCGGCAACAGGCCTTCTGGACCTGCCGCCGCTGCAACTGCCGCAATGCATCGGCACGACTGCTTTGTTTATCTCTGTACGACCAGTTTTTGAGTTTTCTGCCAGTGGCTATTCGATACCTGCACAAGATAAACCCCGGCCGGCAAGTCTGCAACATCGATCGCTGCGTTGTCCATATCGGAAACCGTGCGCTGCGAAACCACTTTGCCGCTGATATCCAGAATATTCACCTGCACATCGCCGGCGGGTTTTTCATCGAACATCAGTTGGACTACGTGATCGGCGGGATTTGGGTAAACCCTGAATGCCTGATCTGGCATTGTGACCTCCTGGGCTTCTTCTTCCGTCCGGGCGTTCAGGTTCTGTTGCAGGGGAGCGCCCGGCAGCGTGTAGGCCATTACTTCCACGCCGTTGAAGTTGTTCTGCGCGCCGAAAATGAAACTGTTGTTCAGCACCGCTCCCTTTGAAAAAATGGAGCCCAGTTCGCCGCTGTATATATCCTGCACCATAAACGTACCGCCGGGCGTACCGTCGCTTTGCCAGAGTTCGGACCCGTACCCGGGTGCGTAAGCAGTGAACAGGAACAGGCCGGAGGTGGCGCCGAGTGCATAGGGGGCCGAACCCTGCAACCCCGGGGCGATGTCCTTCAGCCGGATGGTACCGGCAGCAGTGCCGTCGCTTTTCCAGCATTCCAGCCCTGTGTCGAAGGTTTGTGCGCCGAAAAACAGGTTGCCGTTCACAACGGTAAAGACTTGTTGAAATTCTACCAGGTTTTCTTCAATGCTGCTGCTGGCGCCCACGCTGATGTCTTTTACCATCACCGTGCCGTCGGCAGTGCCGTCGGTTTTCCATAACTCATTGCCTTTGGCAGGCGTAAAAGCGACAAAATAGACCGCATTGCCCATCGTCATAAAACTGAAAGGCTGGGAACCGTAGGAGCCTGCGTTGATGTCTTTGAGCATATAGGTACCTGCTTCGGTGCCATCCGAACGCCAGAGTTCCTGCCCGTCCGCACTGCTGGCTTTGAAGTATAATACGCCGTTCAGCACCGCCGCGTCGGAGTAGTCGTATCCGATGCCGCTGTAATGGCCGGGCTTGATATCCTTCACCATCACCGTGCCCGCTTCCGTGCCGTCGGTTTTCCACAACTCCCTGCCCTGCCACGCGGTCCTTGCCATGAACAGGGAGATGCCGCCGCCGATATCGTACAACTCGCTGGGGGAGGAGTCGTCGGTACCCGGAAAGATGTCTTTCACCATCACCGTACCCTCGGTTGTGCCGTCCGTTTTAAACAACTCAAATCCGGTCCCGAATGAGCGGGCGCTGAAATAGACCGAATTGCCGATCTTCTTCAGGTTGCGGGGTTTTGCTCCGCCCCATCCGTCGAAGAGGTCCTTCAACATAAAGGTGCCGCCGGAGGTGCCGTCGCTTGTCCACATCTCATAACCCTGGCCCGGAGAAATGGCCGAGAAGATCAGGCGTCCGTTCAGGTCCGTGAGGTCTTTCGGATAAGAACCTTCTCCGGCTCCCGGATAAATGTTCTTGACCTGAACGGTGCCCGCTTCCGTTCCGTTGGTTTTCCACAATTCGGGGCCGCCGCTTGCATTTTCGGCTGAAAAGAACAGCACATCGCCCGATTTTGTAAAGCCGGTCGGATTCGAATCACCGTTGAGGCAATCCTGAAAAAGGGCCGTACCGGCGCTTGTACCGTTGCTTTTCCAGAGTTCTTTCCCGATGGCGGTGCTGCGCGCCGGAAAATACGCGGTGTTGCCGAGCACCTGCGGCGCGTCCACTTTTGTCATGCCGTCCAAAGCACCGAACCCTATATCAGCCATCATTCTGGTGCTGGCAGCCGTGCCCATGCTGGAATACAGTTCGCGGCCGGCAGTACCGGTAGAAGCCGAGAAAAAGACCTGGGTCGTGCCTGCCGTTAAGTTCCGTGGCGATGAACTGAGCGGTCCCTGTTCGATGTCTTTCACGAGGACGGTGCCGGCGGTGGTGCCGTTCGTCTTCCAGAGTTCGCTCCCCGTGTTGGGCTCATAGGCGCCGAAATAGACCGTTCCGCCCACGAGTACGAACCTGTACGGGTTGGAACTTTCCGGCCCCGGGTATATGTCCTTGACCATCACCGTACCGGCCGTCGTGCCGTTCGTTTTCCAAAGTTCGTAGCCGGCAGTGCCGTTGTTTGCCATAAAAAGCACGATGCTGCCGCCGAGCCCGGTAAAACCCAGGGGATCGGATCCATCCTGACCCGGGTAAATATCGGACAACATGTAGGTGCCGGCTTCCGTGCCGTCGGACCTCCATAACTCGAAACCGTTCGTCCCGTCATTCGCCGAGAAATACAAGATGTTATTCCAGACATAAAACCAGGCCGGATTGCTGCTGGCGTCTCCGGGTGCGATGTCTTTCACAAGGGTGGCGGAATAATCGATTGCAGACGTATGTTCCGCTTTGAAAAGTTCGTACCCGTTTACGCCGTCGGTTGCCTGGAAGTACAGGACGCCGTTGAAGTCAGTCAGGCCGGTGGGGAAGGAACTGCCCAATGTGTTGATCTCGACTGCCTGGGCAAAATAACTGTCGCACCAGTACAGTTCGCGGTCGTCGCCTACGCTGCCGACAAACCAAAGCGTACCGGCCGAATAGGTAAGATAGGAGATATTGACCGGCGGCACGCCGTAAAAGAGGATCTCGCGGTATCCGTCTGCCGTGCCGTCTGTGACCCAAAGACGGGCGCCGTCGGAGTAATACAGCAAACCTTCGCCGTACACCGCCTGGGTAATGTACTGCATATCGTAGGGCAGCACTTTTTCACGGACGGTACCGTCGGTTTTCATGATGTTGTACATGCCGGCGGCATTTTTGTATTTGAAATACGCAAACCCGTCGGCTTTGAAAAGGGCGCTCAGTTCGGCGCTGGCCGAATCGATGTTGATGTCTTTGAGCAGGGATACCTGCGACATCAGATCGTTCAGCGCGAGGAAGAAACAAATGATTGCCAGGATCTTTTTCATTGGTTTAAAAAGATTTGAACGTTAAGTGATGTATTGATAATCGGGCCTCCTTCTACAGGACCGGCGATCCGCCACACCCGTATTAAGAGGCCGCAAAGGTGCGGGCGGCGGCAATCGTTCGCCTTCCATTTTTGTTGCGGGAATTTTCAAATTTGATACCTTGTATCGGTTTTTCTTTGCTGCTCCGGAGACCGATCTGCCGGAGGGGTGACACTGCGCTTGTATTTTTGTTACCAATGTTTTCAAAATGGTTACATCCGGCGTTTCCGCGCATTATTTGACGGAAAAAGAAGTTTAATCACAGACTGTTCAGTTTCTTTTCGCGCAATGCCGGCATTCAAATGAAAAAGCACCTCCTCCTGCTCTGTATTGCCTGTTTTTCGACCGCCGTTTTTGCCCAAAAAACGACGGTAGACAGCCTGCTTCAATTGGCAGACCGCAGCACTGATCGCAATGAAAAATTGCGGTTGCTGCACGACGCCGGGCTTGCCCTGGAGGCGTGCAAACCTTTTCCGCGGGATTCGGTGGCGGTATTTACGATGCGGGTGAAAAAGTCGTTTTCAGAAAAAGAGATCCCGCAAGAACTACAGGCGGTTTTGCTATTGCTCGAAGGCAAGGTGGCGGCCAGAACCGGCGAACATGAATCCGCCCTGGGAAAATTAAAGACAGGAAAAAAGGTATTTGAAAAAACAGGCGAGCAACGCGGGCTGAATGCTGCGAATGTCGTGATCCTCAGTTGCCTGAGCGCACTCGGCCGGTCGGCAGAAGCCATCGAACTGGCGCAGCAGGTATTGGAAACCGCGACTGCCGCTCGGGACACTGCGCTGATGACTTCGATGTATATGTCGCTGGGCCACGAAATGGTGACGACCCGGCAGTTTTCGGAAGCGGAAGACTACCAGAAACGCGCGCTCCTGCTTTCCAAAAACGACACCCGGACGACCGCGCTTGTCCAGTTTTACCTCGGCAACCTGCACCTGATGCGGCAGCACCTGGATTCGTCTGTGATCTATTTTGAAAAAGCGGCGACCAATTTTACGAAGTCGGGCGATTCGGCAAATGTGTACAGCGTTGCGATGCAATTATGTACCGTGTGGCAAATGTTGCAACATCCCGAAAAATCGGGTCCCTGGTGTGAAAAAGCCGCGCGGTATTTTGAAATCGGGCCCGATCTGTACCGCCGGGCCATCATGATGGCGTATATGGCACAGCAGGGGATCGCGGAAGGCGATTACCAAAAAGCGATCGAATATGCCCGGAAAGCCGCCGGTCTCGGCGAAAAAACCAACAACCGCGACATTCAGGTAAAAGCGCACAGGATACTCGCCGATGCTTTTTCCGCTACCGGTCGTTGGGAAGAAGCGTACGAACACCTGCACGTAGCAACCGGCTTGCACGACAGCCTGCAACTGGAAGCGTGGAACCAGCAGATCGCCGAGACAGAGGCCCGGTTCCGGACCCGCGAACAAAAAGCGACCATCGCCGAACAACAACTCGAACTCGAACGCGAAAAAAACAGCCGCCAGGTCCTGATCCTGATCGGCCTGATCCTGCTGATCCTGATCGGCAGCTGGTTCGTCTGGCAACGCGTCAAGCAGTACAACCTCGCCCTCGAAGCCGAACACACCCTGGCCCTGGAGCGCGCCCGCGCCGAAAAACACGCCGAAAGCGACCAACTGAAATCCACCTTTCTGGCCAATATCAGCCACGAGTTTCGCACGCCCCTGACGCTGATAATCGCCCCCCTTAAAGAAATGCGGGCGGGCACATTTCGCGGCGACCTGCACAAATACTACGGCATCATGGAGCGCAACGCGAAACGGCTGCTGCAACTCGTCAACGAGTTGCTCGACCTGGCGAGACTCGAAAGCGGTAGTATGGAACTCCGGCAACAGCCTGGCGATCTGGTTGGATTCCTCCGCCCCCTGGCCTATTCTTTTGAAAGCCTGGCCGGCCAGAAACAAATCCGGTACCGGGTGGAACTGCCCGCACAGCCCGTTTTTGTATATTTTGACAGGGACAAACTGGAAAAGATCGCGCTAAACCTGTTGTCCAACGCTTTCAAGTTCACGCCGGAAGAAGGCGAAATCGTCTTTACGGTGGACGGTGGACGGCTTACGGTAGACGGCCTACGGTTGACGGTTGACGGTGGACGGTGGACGGCCTACGGTAGACGGCCTATGATTGACGGTGCGGGGTATACAACTGAAGATACAGGGCCGACGGAAGAGCGAGATATAAATCCCCAACAACCAGCTCCCCACCAAATACCGACTACCGCCACCCGAAATCCGTCCACCGTCCACCGTCCACCGTCTACCGTCAGCCGTCTACCGTCAGCCGTCTACCGTCTACCGTCTACCGTCTACCGTAAGCCGTCTAAGCCGTGTATCGTTTTAAAAGTGCGCGACAACGGCATCGGGCTTTCTCCTGAACATTTGAGCAATATATTCAACCGTTTTTACCGGGTCGAAACAGACGGGAATATCGAGCAGGTCGGTTCGGGAATTGGTCTGGCGCTGACAAAAGAACTGGTCGAGTTGCACGGCGGCGAGATCATGGTGGAAAGTCCGGATCCTGCGACGGGCAAAGGCTCGGTTTTTACGGTCGTATTGCCGCTCGAACCGGCAACAGTGCCGGAGCATGAGCTGCCCGAAACGCCTGATCGCCGGGCGGCGGCTGTACCCGATGTGGGCTCTCCGGTTCCAGAGATTTTGGGAAATACGGACGAAAAACAGGCAGGCAGTCTGCGCCCGGGCATCCTGATCGTGGAAGACAATGCCGATGTGCGGGAATACATTGCCGGGCGGATGCGCGATCATTTTGACATCCTGGAATGTACGAATGGCCGGGAAGGGCTGGAAATGGCGTTCGAGCGGATGCCGGACCTGATCCTTTCCGACATCATGATGCCCGGGATGGACGGCCTTGCCTTTTTGGAAAAAATAAAAAACGACCCGCGCACCTGCCACATTCCGGTCGTGCTGTTGACGGCAAAAGCAGGGCTGGAAAACCGCCTCGAAGGCTTGGAAACCGGCGCGGATGCCTATCTGGTGAAGCCCTTCGATGCCCGCGAACTGGACATCACGGTAAACGGCTTGCTGCAAAAACAGCAGGTGATGCGCGAAAAATACAGCCGCTCGTTCCGTCTGATCCCGGAAAAAACGGAAACCCGGTCGATGGACGAACAATTCCTTTTCCGGATCAAACATCTCATCGAGGAAAACATGGACGACGAAGCGCTCAGCGTAGAGACCCTCGCTGCCGCCGTCGCCCTGAGCCGCACGCATCTGTACCGGAAATTGCAGGCGCTCACCGGCAAAAGTCCCAATGTACTGATCCGCGAGTTGCGACTTGAACGCGCCCGCCAATTGCTTGAACAGGGCGCAGGCAACGCTTCGGAGATCGCTTTCCGGGTGGGGTTTAGCAGCCTGGCCTATTTTTCAAAATGTTTCACCGGGCAGTACGGCGTGCCGCCGAGCGAGGTGCTGCGGGCCTCGAAAGGGCCTTGAAAGCAGGGGTGGCGGTCATTTCATAAACAATCCACTCTGCAATTCGATCGATCCGTTTTTCAAGCCGTTGAGCAGGTTGGTGATCTTGAGCCTGGTGGAGTCTCCCATCAACAGGTTCAACCCGATTGCGGGCACTCCTTTTTCTTTGATACCGGCTAACAGATTTTCAAAAAACTCAATCCCTTTCGCCGTCTCGTCTTCTGCCCTGATCTTCTTTAGTCCTGCCGCTTCAATTATCTTTTCCAGATCTTCTTTTGCCGATAAAAAACTGATGCGCTCGTCGTTTGCCCAGGGGACCGGGTATTCTATTTGCCCGTTCCCCTGGCTCAATATTTCATAATGAATAAACAGGCCGCCCGTTTTTAGCATTCTTGATATTTCGCCGTAAAATTTCTCTTTGTCCTGTATGTTCATTTGCACGTGCTGGGTCCATACCAGATCAAATGATCCATCATTAAACGGCAGATCGGTCGCGTCTCCCTGAATAAATGCGATCCCTTCCTTCATTCCGACCAATGCGGTCAGTTTTTGTGCTGTTTCGATATACTCCCTGTTGATATCGATACCTGTCACGTCGCAGTGATATTCTTCCCTCAGCATCCGCGCCGGTCCGCCGATACCGCATCCGATATCCAGCGCTTTCAAGCCGGTTATATTTGCATACGTTGCTATTTTTTTGGAAACCTGCGATCCCCTGACGTGGAACTCGTCGACGCCTTCGATATCCGATCTTTTGATGTTGCCCGGATCGAGGTTTTTCTGTTTTACCCCTTCCAGTATACTTTCGTACAGATTTCCCCGGAAATAGTGTCGCTCGATCTGATCCTTGAGTTGTTCCATGGTAATTTCAATGCTACCCAAAGTTAGGGTGTGTCTGAAAAATACTTTTGGCTTTTTCTAACGCTTTTGAGCAGGACGAGATTTGGCCATCACCTTGCAGGCTTATGCTGCTGGAAACAGAAAAAACCGCGTTATTTTGGAAAATGCGGATTCGATTTTATCCTTTTTATTTGATTCAGGTGCCTTTCCGTATGCGCGATCCAGAGCAATGTATATTGATGCAGGTCCCTGATGTGCCAAACGCCCCAATCGGCGGGTCTGAAAATAAAGTGAAGTCTGAAATCAACTTTTGTGTCCTGTACCAATGCGACGACCTCGTTGCGAAAGCGGGCAAAGTAATTGATCAGGTCTTTTTTCTCCTTGAACCGCCCCATTGGTTGCCCGATAAATGGCGCCTGCCCTTTGTTGGGGTCGGTAGCATAGGAGACCATGATGCTGTCTATTCCTTTTACGGAATCTACCAGATCAGGCCGTTCGTCAGTATATTGATTGTTTAAAAGGTCCCAATACAGGAGTTCTTCGTACACCCCTAAATGTTCCATTACTTCTGCGATAGACCATTGGCTGCTGTCCGGTTTAAAATGTATTTGTTCATTGCTTAGGTCCTCGACTTCTTTTAGAAAATCAGACATGGTTGAATTTAATCCGCTAAGAAGGTACTGCCTGTCAGCCGTTGTCCAGATTTGTTTCTTGTCTTGCGCCAGTCCCAGATCGGGCAAAATGGCAAAAAGAGTGAACAGGATTAGGTGCTTCATTTTCATTGATTTTTAGATTCGCAGAACAGATTTTGCCTGCTAAAGTAGGGGGATTGATCGGTACCATGAAAAGATTATTCCCCGGTTCTGTACTTCTGCGGGTTCTAATGCTCTGTTATCGTGATCAGATTTTCCGCTCTGAACATGGCATCCGGTGTGATGACCGGTTCGTCTTCCGGGATATGATCGCCGTATCTTTCCCTGGCTTTCTTTCGAACGGTTTCGTCTGACAGGTCAAAGTTCCCCATCCGTTCGGGTTTGCCAATTTCGATGTTGAAAGTTTCTTTGTAAATCTTCCAGACCAGTTCCGAGCAATACATTTTATCATCCGACCATTCAAACTTCAGGTCATAAGCCTTGCCCAAATATTTCCGTCCGGTCGATTTCATTTTTGCAATCCCCGCTTCGGTCAGAACGGCATCGCTGTTTTTCAGCCGCTTGACCACATATTTTCCGTTTTCTCCGCGCGCAATCCAATTGCTTAGTCGTGTGAGTTTTACCGGCTGAACGGCCTCGTACACAAAATATTCAGCCCCTTCCTGAAAGATGATACCCATGTGGGAATACCTGGAGTTCGTCGCAATTTGAATGGCCCGGCTTTGGTCCGATCGCGAGGTGTGAAATATCAGATCGCCGGTTTGTATGTCCTTGTTTACCGGTGCGCGCCCGGTCTCCTGATGAGCCGGTTGCCCGGAGATTTTGTCTGCCGATTCAACTCCGGCAGTGTTGCACCCCGTGGCCAGTATTCCGATTGCGATGATGTACCGTTTCAACAGACTTTGTTTTGTAATGCTGTCAATCCGTTTGCGGTCTGTAACTCAAAACCGTTTTGCCGCCCGGATAGAGTCTGGATGCTATGGGTATGAACCTTTGCGTTCTGTCAAGCAGTTTGAAAATAGCCATGCCGTCACCGATGGCAGTCGGATTTACGATGAGATGATATTCGTCGATGAGGTTTTCTTTTATCAGGGATGAAACAAAACCTGCGCCGCCATAAACGATCATGTCTTTGCCGTCCCGTTCTTTCAGGTTGGCGATCTCCTTCACAAGATCTCCCTTTGCCAGGGTAGTGTTGTTCCAGGTTGATTTATCGAGCGTTTTGCTGAAAACGACTTTTGACGTATCGACCATTTTTTTTGCAAACAGGTTGTCAGGGTTGTTGCGGACCATGTTCTCCCAATGATTCACAAAGTCGTCTGTCATTTTTCGGCCCAGCAAAATAGTGTCTGAAGCATCAATCATGGATTGGAGGAAGCCCACAAGCTGGTCATCGGGATTCCAGGTCATCCAGTCATTTTCTCCATTTGGCCGGGCAACATATCCGTCAATGGACATTTGCATCTGCAATTTTACTTTTCTCATTTTAAGGCCTGATTCGTTTTAATTCGCCTGTATAAAGATAGCAATTACTTGCCATTCGCCGTGCTTGTGTCTTTTGACCAAGCACGAAACGTAGCAACGCAATCAGGCTTTTGAACAGCCATCGCGTTGCCGATATGCGCGTGCTTTTCTTGATACGTTTTTGGAAAGGCGAGGGGTGCCCCTCAAGTAGGCTTGAGTACTCGGGATACGTCTGCTTGGTGTTTTCACCAAGCAGGGCGGGAATATCATGGAGAGGGCCTATCGCATTTGATATTGTCTTCAGAAAGGTCGTTGGCGTTAGTGTTTTACAACACTGAACCAAAATTCATCGTAACAACGTCACAGACCCAATCGTTCGACGTACCGTAGAACCTCGACCAATGGTCATACCGTCCCATTTCTGCAGGGATCCGTCCGGCCTGCGAAAAGTTGCCTCGATTTGCCACAAGTATGCACCAGCGGGCAGCAATTCGCCCTTTACATCTTTTCCGCACCAGATGGCAGCCGGGGTTGGCCGGCCATTGACCACACCTTCTGCATGAAATACATTTGCCCCCCAAGGCGCAAAAATGTCAAGTACGAAGCTCTCCAGCCCCTCTCCGGTCGGCGTAAAACAATTGTGGGGCCCGGTTCCCACATCTGGTATGATCGCGTTTGGCACCGCGAGCCCGCCGAAAAAGAGCGGTTCAAAGAACAGCGTGTCGTGGTCCAGGCATCCAAGGGCATTTGTTACTGTTTGAATGATCGTTTTCAAGCCGTTTGCCGAATAGTCAACGACCGGGTTTTGTTCATACATCGTCAGGTCGAGGTCGGGGAATTCGTATAGCCATGCCGTCGCGTTTTGCGAACTGTCCACGATCGTCACGATCCCCATACTAGAAGAGGTCGCCGAAAAACCTGCAACAGGTGATTCCAACACGATAATATTCTGAGGGAAAAAGAAAGTGTCGGCGCAATAGCCTGCTTGCATGGCGATAAGTGTTACAGGATAATTTCCTGCATCCGGATAGGTGTAAACAGGTGAAAAAGCGGTAGAACTGGCGCCATTACCAAAATACCACTGCACAGAATCCGGGTTTTGCGAGAAATTGTCAAACACGACAGCCTCCCATTCGCAAACCTGTGTAGGTCCTGCTCCCAGGGCCAGGAGCGGGGGCAGTACTTTGAACAAATAATCGCTCGACGCCTCGCAGCCCCATTGGTTGGTAGATACAAGTTTCAACAAATAATCGCCCGCCACATTGAAAGTAAGGGAGGTATCTGTGTGGGTGCCTATGAAATTACCGTTCAGATACCAGGAACTGCCGGGGCCGTCGGTAGTTAAATTGTCCAGAAAGACAGTATGGCCCAGTCCGCACGCATGAGGCTCCGAAACGGTGAATACAGGATGCGGTACGGCGATTGCGTGCAAACCGTCAAGTGTGGTATCTGCAGTGCAACCCCATATATCTGTGGCACGCAGGGTTGCTGCGAATACCCCCGGTCCTACGAAGGTGTGCGATACGGGCGAACCGACCGCTGTGGTATTGTCTGAAAAAGACCACTCGTAACCTAGGTCTGGAGCGGGGTTCGCGTTGAAAAGCGTCGTTGTGAGGTCGCCGCAGGCAGTAGTATCTTGTGCTGCTACAACGGGTAAAGGGTTTGCGCGAATGTGGAAATTTTTGGAAAGGCTCGTCGAACAGCCCGAAGTATCGAATGTCACGGTTAAGGTCACTGATTGCCAACCGGACAAGGGCCAGGTTTTTTCAAATGAGGCTCCCGATGCTGTTGTGCCGTCGCTGCATTGCCATGTAAATGACCGGAAACTATGCTCCCAATCTACAGGATAGGTATATCCGGCAAGTGTTCCGCCCACACAAACGGTATCCTGGATCTGCGAAAAATCTACTGCCGGAGCAGGGCGCACCGAGAAAAAACGCCGGACTTTATCCCAGGAACAACCGTCCGTGACCCATTGATCAAACCAAAACAAACCCGGCTCGGTCAATGCTACCGCCGCGTCCTTACCCGTGAGCGTAAGCCCATTGCTGAAATGGTAGGAAACTGCAAGGTTGGGATGAGAGACCGAGGTTGCGAACGACGTGAGCCAAAGTGTATCACCGACGCAAAAAATAGTGTCGTTCATCTGCACTGCGGGTATAATATCTTCGGGCAAGACACTGATTTTCACCGTGTCGCTGCGAGTGCCGCAATCATTGCTTAGTGTGAGTATCGCAAAATACTCCGTAATCTGATTGTTCAGGGCAAAATACCGAACGCCATCCATGGGCAAATCAGCAGAAGCCGGGTCGCCGTTTCCGGGTTCAAAAATTTGAGCGGTGAATGGCCCTCCTGTTGAATTCTGGTAAAAAAACGCGGTGTCGCCCGAACATATACTCAGGCTCGAAACGCCCAGGTCCGGTCCAGGGAGCGGGTGAACGAGCACGTCTAACGAGGCGACTTCCGACGGGCAAGCATTGCTCGCGGAGGCGGTCAAGATGTACGTCGTATCGGCCACGCCAGACAGAAATTGCAAAGTTCCGGTCGTGAAATTCGGCAAGGTATCATAATTGCCCACATATAGCGTCCAGTTTTGCGGATTTTGGCCTGTGACAGTAACCGTTACCGTCACCGGATCATCCGGACAGACCTCGGTCGGTGTAGGCAATGCAGTAATGGCGACGTCAAGCGGCGCTTCTATATGGATTTGCGAATACGCGGTATCGCTACAGCCGCTCGGGTTGATCACGATAAGCTGTACATTGAAATCGCCTGCAATTGGCCATTCCACTGTCGGATTTTGCTGAGTCGAAGTACCTGGTATTCCGTTCTCAAAGGTCCATTCAAAGCCCAATCCGGTAGCTATGCCCGAAAAATTGAACGCTTGCGAGAAATTCGTACAGCCCGCAACCGGTCCTGTCATACCTGATGTGGGCACCTCGAACACGTTGAATGTTGTGTTTTGTGTGAAAACGCAGCCCAAGCCGGGTGCTTCGTAAGTCATCGTAATCGGATGTTCGCCGTATCCGGCCACAACCGCATCAATCAGACCGCCCGCTGTAATGTATGGCCCGCCACCAAATTCGACGTTGAGGGAGGGAGTAAAGCCGGTTATGGTTGCTGTGCCAATGGTATCACAGAAGTTTGGAACGGCTCCGAAAGACAAAATTTCATTGAGTACAAAAATATTCAACGTGTCACTTGTACCACAGCCCGGCGCGCTGGAACAGTTTGTGACGACGATTGCGTTCCAGCCGTCGTTGAGCGCGGCAGGATTTAGCATTCCGTTAGGTATGTTGGGCGGAAAACAGGGTGCCGCGAGATTAGTCGAAAGTTGGATGGCAGGGGCATTTTGGCAAATTGAGTCGGGGGCAGGCTGGAATGTAACCTGTGTTTTTATGTCCAAAATGAATGAAAACGTGTCAACAGCTGTGCCACATCCATTTTGGGCCGTGACCATGACCAAAGGCATGCCCGGTTGAGTAAAGTCAACTACATGCGGCCCCGGGCCTGTTGCCGTACCGGGTGCGCCGCCGGGAAATGTCCAGTTGAGTGTAGTTGAAGGGTCATTCCCGTCCGAAAAGACTGCTGCGGGAAAAGTAACCTGTGCGGGCACACACTGCAATCCGACGGGCATGGCATCCACTGTGGGCGCCATTTTTACCGAAAAAGGAAAAGTCTGCGATTGAGTTGGGCCGCAGGCCACGTTTTCGAGTTGCAATTGTACCGTATATTCTCCCGGGGTCAAAAACCGGATGGTCACGTTTTGGCTGTCCTTTGTTGTACCGTTCTCAAATTGATAGTCCACGCCGAACACAGCCGCGCCTCCGTTTTTTTTGATCAGCCATTCCCAGGTTGTCGTACCGGTAGAAGTATTGTTAAAGGCGATAACGTAGGGTCCGCAATCGCCAGGGGGTGGGTTAGTATGAGTGACCCCGATGGTGCTCGGCGTGGCGATATGGATGATCTTTTCCACTGTATCGCTACCACAGATATTGCTTGGCGAAGGGTCGCCTATGACAATAAAAGTAATTTTCCAATCGCCGGGTTGATTCCAGGTCACCTGACCGGGATTGAGCGCACTTGAAGTAGATGGCGTACCATTTTCAAAGAACCAGCTGTAACTCAGGTTCGGATAGCCTCCATTTGAAATTACGCTGCCGACAGGAGTGTAGGCGATTGGGTTCCCTTCATAGCAGAACGGAGAAGGTGTACTGAGGGAGGCAATTGGACTTTCGTTAATAACAATAGGCGACAGGGTGAATACCGCATCGTCACACTCAGGTGCACCGTGAACGGTGAGCGTTATGGTGTAGGTGCCGGGTGTTTTAAGCAGGACTTTGGGATTTGGCAAGTTTTGAGGGTTCATTACCGTATCGAGCCATTGATACATTGCACCGCCACTGGTCATGATGGTCCAGGTGAAACTGGTAAAGTTTGTGGAGCCGGTCGACGAAAGTTGCAATATGGAAGGGGCGCAAAAATCGCTGATGTTGGCGGTTGCAACCGCCTGCGGGGCAGCCACGACTTGTACTTGCTGTACTGCTATATCAGTGCCGCAACCCCAGTTTGCAGGTGAAGTTGCTTCTAACTGAACCGTATAAGTGCCGATACCGGGAAACGTATATTGAGGGTCTTCTGTGGTAAGCACAACGTTGCCGGGGTTAATCGTCCACTTGTAAGAATCCGCATAGCAGGATTTGTTGTTAAAAGTAACGCTTGGGTCACTAATGCAAATGGGCGACGGAATCATGAACGCCGCCTGTGGTTTGGGACGGACGGTTACCGGTGCAAGCTGGTGGTGGGTATCTCCGTTGTGATAATATACCCGCAAATCAATGTCGAATTCTTCGCCGTTCCCATGGATGCAACTTCCGTTAAACGGCGGAAAATTGTACACATGGGTCATATTGTTGAAATGGGTTACGGTATCTTTAGTGCCATCTCCCCAGTCCCAAATCATGATGTCTACACAACTTACCGGGTTGTTTTCATCTACCAGGTTATCAACTACAATAGACTCCCCTTCACAGATTACCGTAACATTTCCCAGAATTGCATAAGCTGCAACAGGGTTCGGGCATTGTGCCCAAAGTTTGTTGCTGAAAAACAATAAAATACAGGTTATAAATGCAATAAGAATGTGAAAGTATTTCATATATTTCGTATGATAGTATAAGGATTAGTTGCGCGTTGATTCAGTTCCCGACCCACCGAACCGTGGACACTTTACTTTTTTATTGGGTTTCAAAAATGGTAGCCGGATTGCGCAATGTTTTGCAAAGCGCCAGCGGAGGGAAATCTCCACAGCCCCTCCTGTCTGCGTTCCTACTCCACCCGCCGGGAAATCATAGCCCATATCCAGCAACAGAAATGTCTCTCCCTGGTGCATTTTAAATTCGTAGCCGCCCGTGATGCCAAATTGTACTGCTCCGGGCCCATTTAAGCCGGAATAGCGGTTTCCCCAATGCAATAGCGGGCCGATGTGAAAACGGTCAAACTCGCTCTCCGCCTCCATACTATACTGCCGCAATGAGCCTTGTTGCTGTATCCGCAAGGAGATCGTTTCATTCAAATATTTGACGTGAGAACCT
The DNA here is from genome assembly GCA_020636045.1 of Lewinellaceae bacterium. Classification (GTDB taxonomy): domain Bacteria; phylum Bacteroidota; class Bacteroidia; order Chitinophagales; family Saprospiraceae; genus M3007. The sequence goes on along the minus strand of JACJYP010000009.1, from coordinate 33,708 downwards.
ACCCAGGTTGTTGGAAGCGGCAAGACCAACGCTGCATGTCCCGTCAGGCGGAACGGTGTGTTCACGTTTGAAATACCAAATTGTGACTCTTCGGTTTTTCCCAGCAACCGCAGGTGTTCGATTGCTCCCCCGATGGAAAAAAAAGGATTCTTGTGGATTTTGGAATTCCCGAAAATGTTTGGGAGATCGCTTCGAAAAGCGAAGCCTCCCCCAACTGAAGCCATGTGAACCGCATCGGCCCTTGGCGCTGTGCTTGGAGTGCCGTCGAGGATCAAATCAGGATCATATTCATAAATCTGGTCTGAAAAAATAAGCTGGTCCCAATCTACCGTCCGGCTGCTCCAGGAAGCGGATAGACCTAAGTGTATAGCTGAGTTATCGGCTATTTTTATCGTTGGCGCTATGGAAAATCCTAAGGTATTGGTTGTCAGCATACCTGCTCCTTCAGTATCATTTTTGAAAAACACCCCTAACCCAGTCCCGATTTGCTCGGCGCGACACTCCGCACAAAGGCCCATCGTACGCCAGCCTACAGGCGCACGAAACCACTGATCCCGGATCTGCCCGCCTATGGCAAAGCCTTCGCTTAGTCCGGTTAATGCCGGGTTGAGTAACATGGGTTGCGCAAAAAATTGGCTGAATGTGCCGTCCTGTGAGGAGCAAGGGTTGGAACAGACAAAGAAGAGAACTGGGATTCCAAACAGAGCGAAAAAGCGGTTTAGATTCATATATAAGGATTCTGAATTGTATTATCGAAGATTTATATATTATGAGTGGCAAAACATCACCGATACTTTACAAGCACTTGTAAAGCAGGGCATGGTTTGTTTTTAGAGCAAACTATTGTATTCTTGAAAACGGAAAACTAAAATCTGCTATACACCTATTCCATAGTAATATTCGGGAATATCGCCAGGCTATGAATTGCTTATTGATAGGGTAGTTTCGCATTGCGAAGTTGGTTTATAGAATAATTACTTGTATTGACTAATGATATTCAAATACATAAATCGTTGAGGGGCCTTTATTATCTATTAATCCTTTCTTTGCTAAATGTTCATAAATTTCAATAATCCTACAGCATCCATGACCAGAGAACTCCTGAATACACCTTGAGTCACTAACCTCCTCAATACGAGGAATCACGAAAGTGCGCGTTAGGTTATAAAAAAACCTCCGACCGCGTAAAAATAAACCTAACCCCCACTTCCCTCCAAACTTTCAAACCAAAATTAATATTAACAGCTGTAGGTAGCACATACATCGATGCACGTCCATAGATGAAGGCATACGCCACCGTCGCCGCATCCCGAAACAGGGTGGAAAGCCGTCAAGGTGTGTTGTCAAGCCGTCAAGGTTCCTTGTTGCGTCGTCGAGGTTCCTTGTCAAGCCGTCAAGGTTCCTTGTTGCGTCGTCGAGGTTCCTTGTTAAGCCGCCAGGGTTCCTTGTCAAGTCGTCGAGGTTCCTTGTCAGGCCGTCGAGGTTCCTTGTCAGGCTGTCGAGGTTCCTTGTCAAGCCGTCAAGGTTCCTTGTCAGGCCGTCAGGGTTCCTTGTCAAGCCATCTAGGTTTGTTGGCAAGACAACACGATGCAGTGCGAAGAGAGCGGAAAAGATGCCTGGTTGGTCGAATCGGGCTTTTGAACGATCCCGGCTCGTGGCAGGGATTTTTTGTCCAACTGTATCTTCTAACTGCCTGCAGCAGCCTTTTTTCAGGAACGGCGCAGCCGTTTCCGGTTCCCCTTCGAAGGCAGGGGGGATGAACACGTCACACGCCATCATGCTATACTGAAATACCTGACGCCGTCGCTCCTGAACCACATATGAAGACTCAATTCCACCCTGTACAGGCCTGGCAATAAATCACAAGCGCCATCCTTCATTGGTATCGAAGGATGGCGCCTGCTCTTAAAGATCAATATTGCCGCTAATCAATTGGGCACATTATTGGGATTCAGCAGATCGTAAAACTGGTTGAGTTTCGGCATGATAATGATCCGCGTACGGCGGTTGGTGGCGCGGCCGGCTTCCGTGTCGTTGGGCGCAAGCGTGTTGTACTCGCCGCGGCCCGCCGCGATCAGGCGATTCGGATCCACTTTGTAATTGCGCTGAAGCGCCCGCACCACAGAAGTAGACCTTTTTACACTCAGGTCCCAGTTATCTTCCATGCAGGCATTTTTGATGGGTACATTGTCCGTATAGCCTTCCACCATCACCTCCAGTTCGGGACGCGACTCGATGATCCTGGCGATCTTGCCGAGCACTTCCTGGGCGCGAGGGGTCAGGTTGGCGCTGCCGCTTTGATACAGCATTTTGTCGGACAGGTTGATGAACACCACCGTTTTGTCCACTTTTACATCCACATCCTGATCTTCGATACCGTCCTTGAGTACGCCTTTCAGGTTCACCGCAAGGGCCAGGTTGATCGAGTCGGCTTTCGACTTGGCGGCCTGAAGCAGGTGAATGTATTTGTCTTTCCGCTCCAGTTGAGTCAGCGTTTCCTTGATGTTTTCATTGGCCGATTGTGAAAGCACGGTCAGGTCTCCGACCTGGGTCAGTTGTTTGTCGCGTTGCGCTTTACAATCGTCGATCTGTACTTTCAGGTCCTGGATCTGCTCCTGGCGAAGGTTGACGGTGTTTTCCATATTCCTGATCTCGCTGCGGAGTCGATCCTTCTCCTGCTCACAGGTGCTGAGTTTTTGCATGTATTCATTCAGGCTGACCCCGCACTTGCCCAGATCGGCATTGGCGGCGTCCAGTTCCTGTTGAAGGGAAACAAATTTTTTCTTGCTGACGCAGGATGTTACGAACAACCCCGCGCAGAGGAATAGCATGCATTTAGTTGCGAATTTCATACTGTTTTTACTCATGATGTTATTAAAAATTGGAGAGAAAGGTTCCGGAATCTGGTCCCGTCCGGGGTTCAAAGGTCCGGATTTCAACCGGCACGATGATAATTAAATTTGCATTAAAATGATTAAAAACGACCACATATTGCCGCAAAACCGGTATTTTTCAAACATATCGGACACATGACAACGGCCGTCACCGCAATAGTTCCAGCACAAGGGGAGCGTTGGCCGGCACAGACAAAGTCTTCAGACCCGAAAGTTCCGCTCCGGAAACGACATTTCTCGCTCCGCGAAAACCTTCCAGGCGTTCTGAAAAACGCGACAGCGGAAGGGAAACCGCCTTATCCGAGGTATTGAGCACGACCATGACCGTTGAGGCATCGTCATAACGAAAATACACGTACACACCATCTTCAGGAATAAAATGCACGAGTCGCCCTGTCTGCAGGGCCGGGGTTTGGTTCCGGTAACGGATCAGGCTGCGCGTAAACTGAAATGCCGCTTCTTCCCCTTCAGTCCTTCCTTCCGCAACAAACTTATCAACAGGATCACCGGGCCATCCGCCGGGAAAATCGCGGCGCAGATCGCCGTCCGAAACATCCTTCGAGCCCTCCATCAGTATTTCCGTACCGTAATAGATCTGCGGGATGCCGCGGGTGGTGAGCAAAAAGGCCACTCCGGTTTTGTATTTGCCGGGGTCGCTGCCGATATGCGTAAAAAACCGCGTCATATCGTGGTTGTCGAGCATGACCACATTATTGTACGGATGTTGGTAAAAATGATCCTGCGCCAGGGTGTAGTACACTTTTGAAACACCGCCCATCCAGTCCTGCTGCCGCGTCAACGCTTCCCGTATCGCGAAGCAAAGATTGAAATCGACCACCCCTGACAAATGAGCATCGAATTGCGCGCGCGCCATTGGCTGCCCGCCAGCGAAAAAACCTTGCGGGATCACTTCCTCTTCCCATATTTCGCCGAACAAAAATATCTGCGGATACTCGTCGCGCAGGGCACGGCACCAGCGGCTGCAAAAATCCTGATCGGAATAAGCATAGGTATCGATGCGGAAAGCGTCAATGCCCGCATATTCAACCCACCAGATCGCCTGCTGGGTCAGGTATGTGGCGACGTGCGGGTTTTGCTGGTTCAGGTCGGGCATGGCGGAGGCAAACCAGCCACCCTGAAAAACTTTTTTGTCCCTGTCGGACGCATAAGGGTCCAGCACCGTGGTCGCCCGGTAATTGGTTCCGGTGTACGATGGCCACTGGTGTATCCAGTCTTGCATGGGCAGGTCGGCCATCCAGTAATGCCGGTCGCCGATGTGGTTGAGCACCACATCCCGGACGACCTTTATGCCTTTCCGGTGGCACTGTGTCACGAGATCGCGCAATTGCAGGTTGCTCCCGATGCGCCGGTCTACGCGGTAATGATCCGTCAGCGCATAGCCGTGGTAGGAATCCCTGGCCTGGTCGTTTTCCAGTTCGGGATTGAGCCAGATCGCCGATATACCCAGATCCTGCAAATAATCGAGGTGATCGGCAATGCCCTGCAGGTCGCCGCCGTGGCGTCCCGTGGGCTGATCGCGCCCCGATCCGTCCAGCATATCCATCAGGTGATCGTTTGTCGTATCGCCATTGGCAAAGCGGTCCGGGTAAATTAGATACATCACATCACTGCTGCTCAGCCCCTGGCCTTTTGCCGCTCCGTTGCGGTGATACACAGGAAATTCATAAGAAAACAGGCGCTCCCCCTTGCTGAACAATACGGGCACCCTTTGCGGCGGCGCTTTGTCATCGATCTCAAGCGTCACGAACAGATAGTTAGGGCTGTCGCCCTTTTCCACTGCCGCCAGCCGTACTTTTTTTGTCCGGCCGAGCCGCACCTCGTACGAAGCGAGGCCCGGGTAATGGAACAGTACTTCCACCCGGTTGTGTTTCATGCCTGCCCACCAGTTCGCCGGTTCGGCGCGCACGGTACCGGGCACTGCCGGCACGGTACGCGCCGGCAGCGGCGTCGCATGCGGATTGCCCCAGAAGTTTTTACAGGAAAAAAGGGCGGTAATCAGAAAAAGTGCGATCAGCGGGCCACGCGTCCGGATCATAAGCAGATCGATGCCTCCCCCTTATTTTGACTTTTTGATCAGTCCGATCAGGAACAGCAACACCAGCGCGCCGATCACGGATTTGGCGATCGTGCTCAGGAGACCCGTGCCGAGCGACAGCCCGATTTCTCCCAGCAGCCAGCTGCCGATATAACTGCCAATGATACCAATTACGATATTGCCCAGCAGGCCGAAACCGTAGCCCTGGCGAATAAAGCCGGCCAGCCAGCCGGAAGCGGCGCCAATGGCCAAAATGACAAGAAGAGTGGAGAGGTCCATAAAAAGAAAATTAGTGATTCGTTTTCGAATGATGGGGAGGCAGGTACCGCATGGCCACGATAACGCCTGCCAAAAACAGCAATGCGATCGCGGCAGCCGCCATATCCCGCGCCGTGCCCGGTTCAAAAAGCCGGGCGAGCGAACTCAACAGGCCGAACACCAGCAAACTGCCCAGGCACAGGCCCGCAGATTTCCAGGTCCAGGGGCTGCCGTACAATTTTGAAGACAATTCAACGAGGCCGCCTGCGGCAATGCCAGTCAGAATAAATTGCATCACCTGCCAGAAATTCATCTACTGCGTTTTTGTATCGTTTTTTGCACCATTCTGCCTCCTGCCCATGCGCCTGCAAAGTACAACAGTGAAGATACAATTGCAAACCATACAGGGTGCGGGATCGCGATCAGATTGAAAACGCCTGCGACAAAAAGTCCGAAGCCGGCGACCAGGGCAGGCCGGTGCGCGCCGGCAATAGTATTTGCCAGCCAGCCGGCCGCAACCGCCCCGAGGAAACAGGCCAGCAGGGCGATGGTAAAGGCGCTGGACGGTAACGACCGTATCCATTCGGCAACCTTTTCCTTGTCGTTGAAATCCAGGTCGGCAGGGGGTTGGTGCGGGGAAAACATTTCTACTGCGGAAATGACGATGCCGCCGACGACAATGCCGGCAACCACAGCCAAAATGGTTCTGACTTTCGGATTCATAGTATGATGATTTTTGCGGGCAGGCGATTGACTGCAACTCCCCGCGTTCAGCCGGTTTCTCAGGCCGTCACCACGTCGTCCTTGTCTTCCACAAATGATACGGATGCTGCTGCGACCAGAAACAGCACCCCTGCCATCACAATCGCATAGATCGCCTTGTTGCCAAAGAGATTGTGCACGATCGGGCGGTTAATGATGCCGCTGACGATCTGCGGAATGGTAATGAAAAAATTAAAAATACCCATATACACACCCATCTTGTGGGCGGGCAGGGAGCCGGCCAGCATGGCATATGGCATGGCCAGGATACTCGCCCAGGCAATGCCGACGCCCACCATCGAAAAGATCAGAAACTCCGGCGAACCGGCAAAATACATGGAGATGAGGCCGAGGCCTCCGCAAACGAGCGCCACTGCATGCGTTTTTTTCCGGCCGATGCGCGCGGCGATCGAAGGCAGCATCAGGGCAAATACCGCCGAAACGGCATTGTATACGCCGAAGATGACACCCGTCCAGTTCTGCGCATCGCTGTACAGTTGCGACGAAGTATCGCTGATGGCAGCGCCATACACATGGTTGGCAATGGCGGGCGTGGTAAACACCCACATGGAAAACAGCCCGAACCATGAAAAAAACTGCACCACGCCCAGTTGCCGCATCGTTTTGGGCATGGCAGCGAGGTCCTTGAAGATCAGCCCGAGCCCGCCTTTTTCCGGTCCGGATTCCGGCTCGCCGGAATAGCGGGCCTGTTCTTCGGGCGGATACTCACGGGTCGTCGATACCGTCCAGAGAATGGCGATCAGAAACACCAGCGCGCCGACATAGAACGACCATTTTACATTGTCGGGCACCAGACCTTCCGGCGCCGTATCATTCACGCCGGCCTTGTTGGCCAAAAACCACGGAAGCCAGGATCCGATCACGGCGCCCACGCCGATCAGGGCCGTCTGCACGGAAAACCCGAGGGTGCGTTGCTCAGAGGGTAACTTATCGGCCACCAGCGCCCGAAAAGGCTCCATCGCCACATTGAAGGACGCATCCATCAGCATCAGCATACCCGCACCCATCAGCACGGCCGGCAGCGCTGTGGCCAGAACGCCAGCATTCGGCATCAGCATCATGCCGAAACAGGCGGCAATAGCGCCGGCCAGGAAGAACGGCTTCCGGCGGCCAAAGCGATTCCAGGTGCGGTCGGAATAGTAGCCGATGATCGGCTGCACGATCATGCCGATGATGGGTGCGACCAGCCAGAAATTGGGCAGTTCGTGCACGTCGGCGCCGTAACGCTGTAAAATACCGCTGGCGTTACCGTTCTGAAGGGCGAAACCGGCCTGTATGCCCAGAAAACCGAAACTCATGTTCCATATCTCCCGGGTGGTGAGCATGGGTTTGCTGACAGCCGGGGCGCCTGATTGGCCTGCATCGATCACTGTGCCTGATGCCATAGGAGTAATTATTAAAAGTTTGTTCCAGAAATATGGTGAAGCAAAAAATATAATTCTTGTTTGTGCACAGCAAAGATGAAAAAAAATGGAACGGCAAAACCTCCGGATAAAAAAAAGAGCCCGGAATGCGATCGCATTCCGGGCTCTTTACTTCATGCCGGGATACAGGTTCGTCAGAAATCCGTATCGTCGGCGATATCCTCTTCTTCGTCGCGACGGCGGGTCACGATGATGTGGTCGTCCTCGTCGGAGGTACCATCGGCCATTTCATCATCGTCTTCGCCTTCGCCGTCGAATTCATCGTCGACATCGACATCGCTGAAATCTTCACGCAGTACGCCATCTTCGTCGAAGTCCTCATCTTCTTTTACGATGCGCTTGGCTTCCTGGATGGTCATGCGGACAAGGTAATAGGTATCGTCCGTCTCGAAGGGCAAGGCGGATACTTTTTTGCCCTCTTTATCGGTGTAGGACAAGAGGTGTTCTGCGTATCCGGTCGGATACTTGATCTTTACGAGTCGGACAATGTCTTCCGGGAGTGCCTCGTAGTCTTTGACAACGCGTTTCTTAGTCAAGGCTCTGAAGGAATTTGGTTTTGATAATCAGCACACTAAATGGCGCACCATAATTTCGCTTGCGGCAAATTTAAACGAATGGGTTTTGAAACGGCAAAAAAATTTTCCTGACTTTCTCTGAAAAAAATAAAGCGGACTTCGGCCCGGGGCGTCGGGCCCGGGGATTCGGGTCGAAAAATTACCGTTCTCTGATTTCAACAATCTCTACACGCCGCTCCCGGGCCGCATCGGGATGATATATGGAATTGCGTTCGTCATTCAGGTCGTCGCTGATACCGCTGCGGGCGGTGGTTTCGCCGAAACTCGTTTCCAGCACCTTCAACTGGCCCGTCTTCAAAAAGGGTATCAGGGCGCCGTCGGCGTATTGCTCGAAATGGTTGCGCACGCTGCTGATGCGCCGCCGGCCCAGGTTCAGGTTGTAGTCACTTTTTGCCCGCGGACTGGTGAAACCCTTGATCAGCACTTCGATCTGTTCGCCGTCCTGCAGGCGTTGCAGCAGCAGGTCGCAGAGTTGCCCAAGCCGTTCGTAGCCGCGCCGCACTTCATTTTCAAAGAAATCGTCGATCGTGGTTTCCGCATCGTCGTAGGCTGCGTCTTTCAATCCGTAGGCAAAGCGGTCGCGGTACTCGCGCTGCCGTTCCAGATAGGCGTGCACCGTTTCGTCGTAACTCTTTCTGGTGGTCGTCCGGCGCGTGCGCTTGTCGGGTTCGTCGTTATCGAAATACAGGGGAAGCCCCACAAAATCCTGCAATTTGGGCGGCTCCGGCAATGCCGCCGGCTGCACAGGTTCGGTCGTCAGGGGCACCATTTTCACGGAAATAGTTGGCACCGAATCTCCCTTGGAAGGCAAAGCCGGCGTAGGTGGCACTACCGGAGTAGGCAAACGGAATGAATACAGGTCGTTGCAACATGCCTTGTTCGAAGCGTCCAGGTACATCGACCCGGGGCGGTTGCTGCTCAGGTATCCGGTCAGGCCATCCTGCTTGAGGTAAAAATAAACATCGTTATAACTGCTGTTCAGCCCGGCGCCGGCGTTGACGGGCTTTGCAAGATCGAGGTCGTTCTTTTGGGAAGAAAAAATATCGTAGCCGCCCATACCCGGCCAGCCTTCCGAACTGAAATACAGTTTTTGCGCCGGTGCAAAATAAAACGGCATGCCGTCGCTTTCCGGCGTATTGACGGCAGCAGCATTAACGGGCTGCGCAAACCGCGGCAGTCTGGTGATCTTTTTTCCCGGCAATGGCAACGCGCAGGGGCAAAAAAATACCGTATCGAGCGGTACGTACCAGAGGTCGAGTTTCCCTTTGCCACCCGGCCGGTCGCTGGCAAACCATAACACCGGGCCTTCAAAATACTCGTCGTAACTAACGGAAGGCTGCGTCGTGGTATAGCCCGGCATATTGATCGGCTCGGGCAGGCGCACCGGCGGCAGCCAGCGGTTGCGGCGATCCACGATGGTGAGCCACAATTCGCACCTGATATCGTAGGCGTTCAGGTTTTTGCAAACGCTGAAAAAGACGTAGTGCCCGTCGGGCGAAAAGGCGGTATGCGCGATATGCGCCGTGTCGGTGGTGGGGAATCCGCGGCCCGGCTCCCGGGCACGACCGCCGCGCGACGAGATCATCACCCTGGTCAGTTTTTGCCGGGGCTTGCTGCGATCTCCTTTTTTGTCGAAGCGATAGGAAGAAAAAAACAGGGTGTCGCCCACCACTACCGGCGCGAATTCGCTGTACGCACTGTTGATCGAGCGGCCGAGGTTTTTGATCTCTACCTGCTTGCTATCGGCACTCATGGTCTGCGCCTGCCGGCAATATTCGATCTCCAGCCGAGCCTTCTCGACCACATCCGGTTCATCGCCGGGCGGATCGGACAGGAATTTTTCAAAATATCCGATGGCGGCAGCGTAATCGCCCTGGCCTTTTTTCACTTCGCCCAGCCTGAAGAAAAGCAGGGGATGCGCTTTGGCCTGTTTGGGCGAGGCCTCTATCTTTTTGTACGATTTTTCCGCCTCTCCGTAGGAATAGAACAAACGCGCGCATTCGCCGTACTTCCAAAGCACGGAATAGTCGTTGTTTTTGCGCTTGAGCACCGTGGCATAATGTTGCACGGCCGCGCCGTAGTCTTTTTTCTTGAAAGCGTCGTCGCCCGCGCGTTCGTAGGACCGGAGCGACTGCCCGTAAGCGGCGAAAGAAACAAGCAGAAAGGCGATTAAAGCGGGAAGGTATTTGACTGACTTCATAAAAATATGGATTCAGTTTTCGGTTTCGGGATTTTGAAGGCTTGGTTCTTGAACGCAAAGAGCAGCCTTTTCAGTTTATCGAACAAACAAAAGGATGAATAAATGTATTATTTCAACAAAACCGGTCGATACCATTTTCAAAAAATGGGACACGATTTGAAGGTCCTGACCGGCGGCACCGGCAAGGTGCGGTACACCACGGCGATCTCGAAGCCGCCCCGTCCTCCCGTCGCAACGTCGAAATCAGAATTATTCCAGTCATAACTCAGCCCTGCGGTCCAGTTCATCCACTCGATCTGGAAAGCGGGAATCAGGGCGTCGCCGAGGCGCGTGCCGAGGGTAAACTGCAGCGCCAGGTCCGTTTCTTCCGAAAGGATGCGCCGCAGGCCTGCGCCAAACACCGTTTCTCCGGCTTTCGACATCCGCTGGGCGGCAGCAAATGCAACGACGTCCGTGTATTCTCCTACCTGCAGGGCGCCGTTTAGCAACGCGCTCATGCGCAGCGGCAGTTTTCTGCCCGCATCGCCGGCCAGACTGAGGTCAGGCTTGTTCAGGTGAAAGGCCCCTGCCCCGGCGTCGACGCGGGTGCGGGTCTCCTCTCCGGGTTCGTAATGCCAGTTCACGCCTGCGGAAAGTGTGGGCGCAATGCCCGAATTGTTATCGAATTGTTCGCCCGTGGGCAGCGACGGGTCATACAATTCGCCAGTCCACTGGTTTTTGAATTTCAGTTTTGATATATCGACGCTGCGCTGCGCCAGGGCCAGCCCGACACCCACAGATATGGCATGCGACTTGCCCAAAGCATGTGTCACCCCAGCAGTCGCCCCGACGGAAGTCCAGCCCAGCGAAGCGTCGCCCGCGCGGTCGTGTTGCAGCATCAGGCCCACCGAAAGCATGTTGGTATTGCTGCGGATCGTTTTCCAGTCGACCGAACCCGAAAAACTGCGGTAAGACACCGGCACGCTGGTCCATTGGCTGCGATAGATCCCCGCCGCGCGCATTTCGCCGCGAAAAACACCTGTTTGCGCCGGATTGTAGTGCAGGGGATGGAGGTACATTTGCGAAAAATGCAGGTCCTGGGCAGTCAGGGCGCCGGCTGACAACAGCAGGGCGGTAAATACGACGGGATAACGCATACGGAAAAGATTGGACGGGAGCCGAAGGTATAGATAAAATCCTGATTCCCGGAAGGATGATCATTCGCAGGCCCGATTCGCTGTTTGCCGACGTAATTTATTGTTAAAATCTTTATACAACACCCTACATGACATTCGAGATTTGCGCCACCAACATACAATCGGCGCTGGCAGCCGAACACGCCGGCGGCCACCGCATCGAACTCTGCAGCGGCCTCGACACCGGCGGGCTCACGCCTTCTTACGGCCTCATCCGCGCTGCTGTGCGGCAACTCAGTATTCCGGTTCATGTGCTGATCCGCCCCCGGGAAGGCGATTTTTGCTATTCCGCAGCCGAACTGGACATCATGCTCGACGACATCCGCTTAAGCAGGCTGGCCGGTGTAAAAAGTGTCGTGGTGGGCGCTCTGACAGCCGACCGCAAGATTGACCTGCAGGCCATGCAGGCCATGCGCGAAGCCGCGGAGCATATGGAGATCAGTTTTCACCGGGCCTTCGACTTTGTGGCCGACCCGCAGGAAGCTATCGAGCAACTGATCGCATTGGGTTGTAAAAGGGTGCTCAGTTCCGGCCAGGCAAATACGGCATTCGAAGGCCGTGAGATGCTTCGCCGCTGCGTGGAACAGGCGGGAGACCGCCTGAGCGTGATGCCGGGCGGCGGCATCACTGCCGAAAACATCGGTGAACTCGTACGAACGACCGGCGCTTCAGAGTTCCATTTTACCGCAAAGGAGAAAACGGGACTCCGGGAGGCGCATATCCCCGGCCTTGAAACCTGGTACTGGCAAAGCAGCGAAGCGGAGATCGGACGTATTATCGCGGCGGCAGGCTCAAGGTGAATGTGGCCGCCAATAGCAGCAGGTAGGCAAAATACCAACGCAGGTCCAGCCAGTCGGCAGTGCGCACCGAGCGGCGTTCGAGGAGCAGGATCAAAGCAAGTTTTTCCACCCAGAAAGCCACTACGACCGACCAGGCCAGCCCCGGGAGCCCCCACCATTGTATAAACAGGTAACCCAGCACGACTTTTACCGCCAGTTCTATGAGTCCCACCCCCAGGATCAGGCGCGGCATTCCCATTGCCAGCACGATGGCGTTCGGCAGCAGCATCCTGCTGGCGGTTACCAGCAGGTAAATGTTGAACAGCGGCGCGCTGGCGGCAAAATCGGGGTTGAAAACAAGGGGGAACAGCGGTCCCGCTACAAACATCAGGACCGCCGTAAGGGGAAACACCAGATGCATCAGCCGCCGGGATTTGGATCTCAACTCCGACAAACCCGAAGCGAGATCGGCGCTTAGTTTCGGCACCATCGCCACCCCCAGGGCCGTCGCCAGCGCCGTGGCGATGGGAAATTCGCGCGATCCATACCGGAAAACGGCAAATACGGCTTCGTCGCGATAATGCCAGCCCACCAGCCAGTTGTCGAACAAGAGGATCAGATTGCCTACCAGCACATTAATGGTCAGGGGAAAGGAAAATTTCAGGTAATGCCGCACCAGGTCGATGCGCCACACGGGTTTGCCAAGCCGAAGCGCCAGGAAAAAAGTCCAAAGCAGTTTTGCCGCGGCCAATACGATGAGCGCCGTAAATCCGCCGAAAAGCCCGTAGCCGAGGTATACCGGCAGATACAATGCAACAATGTGCAGGCCGAACGCCACCCCGCCCCAGATCACGATCTGCAAGGGTTTTCCCTTCAGCAGGTAGTAATATTCCACCGGAAAAGTCGGCAGGTTGAGCAGCAGGTAGAGACAAAAAAGTCCGTAGTAAGGCACGGAGGGCTGGCCGGTGAGCAGGAACGCAACACTTGTACCGCCGGACACAAGCAGCAGGTAAAGCCCCGCCGAAATGCCGCAAAAGACCAGGAAATTATTGAAGATAAACGCCTTGCGATCCGATTCGTCCAGGCGACCGTACACGGGCGGCATGCCCTGCAGCAGCCCGTTGACCCAGAAAAAGGTCATGGTGGTGCCGATGTACAACAGCAGTTCGTAATGTCCGATCTCCGAAGTGCTCAGGCCGCTCCTGGCCAGCAGGATGCTGGTCACGATAACCGCTCCCAGGCGCATGACCTGAAAGATCTGGAGGGCCAGCGAAGTGGACAAAGCCCCGAATGAACGAATCCCCATAGATCGCGCAAACCTATGGGGATTCTCGTTGAAATGCTCCGGCAGGGGTAGAATTTCCGGCCCTGGCTGTTTGGCCGTTATATCTGTGCGAGTAGTTTTTCCTTGAGTTTTTGAAATTCTGCTTCCGTGAGGACGCCCGCCTCTTTCATTTCTGCCAGTTTTTCGAGTTTGAACAGGGCATCGTCGGTATCGTAGCGGGGTTTGGGTTCGGTGAGCGTCATTTCCTCCGCCACGCGTTTTCCGTTCTCCATTTCGGATTGGTAGCCTTTCCGCGCGTTGCGCAGATCCAGATCGTCGAGCGTACCGCCCTGGTACAAGTGATTGGCCACCACGCGTCCGAGTGCGTAGGTAGAAGCGCCCGACAGCACGGGCATGCTCAACTCGCCAACGATGGTGCCCACACCCGGGATCGCTTTCACCAGGCTGGCGCCGAGGCGCGCGGCGCTGCTGCCCGCAACTGCGGAAATGATGTTTTTCCCCAGCGTATCCATAAAACTGACCTTGTACAGGCCGGCCAGTTGGCGAAGCATATTGAGTTGCACGGCGCTGACGGCCAGCAGATCGGCAGCAGGCATGGGGATCAGGGCTGCGCCGAGCGAAAAGCCGACGTGGTTCTTGATGATCTCGGCCGAGCGGGCCTTTTTTTCTTCTTTCGTCATCGGGTTGCGAATATGTAGCTCGTGTCTGACCAGTTCGACCAGGCCAAACAGTACAGACAAGCGGTTAGGGATGATTCTGACCATACAAATAAGCGGGAATGCCACCGATCCGGCGGCGCATTACCGACTAAAGACGATAAAATGGAGATGAAGTAACGATATTCCGCAGCGCGAAGGGACCTGCTGCGACGTTGCTGGCGCTACCCGGCAGGTATATTGCCCACCATGACGACTTCTGTAGGCGTGGCATTTCCACCTGGATTGTCTTCCTGCGAAATGGCCAGCGCGGCGGCGTTTTCCAGGTAAGGCAGGTTTTGCCATCCGGCAACCGCCTGCAGATCGACCATGCCCATGCTGACAGGCTGGTTATCGACAATCGCCCAGAACTGGAAGTACTTGCCCGGCGCAGGTGCGGGCAAGCCCGCTATATCGAGCGCCACGGCATGCCGCACGGGATTGAAATACGCATAGGCGGTGCCTTTTCCGTTGTCCAGGGCCACCGGGCGGGTATCGCGGTCGCGCAGGAGCACCACGATCTGCTCCATTTTTTCCATGCGCTGATCGCGCTCCCGGCATGCATCGATCTGTACCTGAAGTTCCTCGATGCGATCCTCAAGGGTGGACTTTTCGGCTTCCAGTTGAATGTTTCGATAGATCCAGTAACCTGCCAGGGCCGCCAGTGCAAGCGCCAGCAATTGCAACCAGCGCCAGGAGCGCGATTTTAAGGCAGGTGTGGCGGCCGTCGGCGCAGTCGGCGCCTCCGTATCGATCAGGTCCATGATCCTCCCCTTCATCCAGGCCGGCGGGGGCACCGCATTGGCGGAAGCGTAGCCTTCCAGCGCCCGCTCGATGGATTGCAACTCGGTGCGCGCCTCGGGATACCGGGATAGCATGTCCTCGACAAGCGCGCGCTCCTCAGCGTTGCATTGTCCGAGTACATAGGCCTCCAACAGCCCCGACTGGATGAAAGATTGAATGTCCATTATATGCTGCGGTCGAAGTATTCTTCCGCCCTTTTATTTTTTGTTTGGTCGTCGCTCGGGCCGGCGGCCCCATTTCCTTGGCAAAGTGATCATTTCAGCAATACGGCGATCAGCAGGGCCACTGCCGGCGACCGGTCGCCAAATACTTTTCGCAATTCCCCGATCGCATACCGCACGCGGGTTTTGACCGTTCCCAGCGGGATGCCGGTTTCCTCTGCCACCTCTTCCTGCGTATAACCTTTAAAGTAGATCAGTTCGATCAACAGTTTGTACTTGTCGTCGAGTTGTTCCACGATCTCCCGTACGCCCATCAGATCCGGTCTGATATTGTCCGGGCCGGGAGTATGTACGATGTTTTCTATGGATTCGGTTTTCCGGTAATGCTGATAATATGCCGTTCGGGTTGCATCGATTGCCGTGTTGCGGGCGATATTGAGCAGCCAGGTAAACAAACGGCCCTTCGAATGGTCGTAGCTGGCGCCGTGCCGCCATGCTTTCACGAAGGTATCCTGCAAAACCTGTTCTGCCAACTCACGCGACTGCACGATGCGCAGCACCACGCCGAACAACGCCGCGCCGTAGGCGTCGTACAGATCGCCGATGGCCGTTCGGTCCTGGTTGTGCAATCGTATGATGAGTTGATCTTGCATTTTGCAACTGCCGGATATACGGGCAGGACAAATGTGGCGGATTTTTATTTCCCTGCAAACCTGTTCGGACTTTTTGAGCGGACTATTCGCAATTAGGTCTTCTTTCAAACAATTCTGATCGCAGGTCGCAAATAAGAAGTATGCAGTTGGCAGCAGCAGTTCGCAGCAATAAAACAGGATGTAAAACCAAACTAATTGATAAAACAATGTTACTACCAACTGCATTTTCAACATGCCGGATCACAGAACCAGCCGACTCCGGGCTCGCAGAGAAGCATTGCCACATGCTGTCCCTTGTAAATACGGAGCAAATGTCTGTTTGGATTTAGAGGGGCAATAAATTTGAAAAATTCTCCTTTGGGCGTCGAGTGTTAAAGTTTTACGCGCCATTGGGATTTATCGGGTGACGGGTTACTTTTGTTGCACGCTATTTTTTTCAATCCACAATCCAAAATTCCAATGAAAAACAAATCCGAACCGATTTTTTGTTCTCTCCTCCCGGGCGTTCATACTGAACTAAGACGCTGCCCCCTTTCTGCTTATTGAGATTGCCTCATTTTCCTGCGCCTGTGATTTACAGTGCGCCTTAATCGGCATTTCCCCTCTCCTGTCTGCGCTTTTGCGCAGTTAGGAATGATAAAATAATAAGGTCATGATTTCGGGGAGAATAATTTGGTGCTAAAGAAGGCGTGAGAAGGGCGCATCCCGCCCCAGGCGGGACGCAACCGACGAACAACGCACTTTGGCGCCAAATTAGGCCGCCCAAATCGGGGACTTATTATTTTATAGTTCCTTAGGTGCTTTTTTTAATCGCTTTGCCACACAGCCATTGCTCTAAATCCCTTACCGATGATCAAACTTCCAGCCGAGCTCAGATCCCTGATCAAAAAACGGCAACAAGCTGCCGGCCGCCGCCAAAGCGGCCTCGAATCGACTTCAAAATCAGCAGAAACTCCGGCCCCTCCCGCCGAAGTGGGCATCCAGCTTGAATTTCGCGACAGCCTCGACCCTTTGATCGCACTGGGTCTGAAGATCACTTCCCGCGAAGGCAATTTTGCCGGTGGCATCATCGCCATCGACAATCTGGAGGCCCTGGCCGCGCATCCCAACATCGTGCGGATCGAAAAACCGCCCCGCGAAAAAAAGCGGCTCGACAAAAGCATTCCCGACATTCGAGCCAACCAGGTATGGAGCCGCAGCGGCGATACCTGGAACGGCATGACGGGCCGCGAAGTGATCATCGGCGTGGTAGATACCGGCATCGATTTCGTGCACAAAACCTTCCGGAAAGCCGACAACAGCACCCGCATCCTGAGCATCTGGGACCAGACGGTAACAGCCGATGCCGCCAAAAACGAAGCCGCGCCCGGCACGATCAGCACCCCCGGTGGCGATGTCGACCTTGATTACGGGGTGGAATACGTCCGCGAAGACGCCGGCAACCCCGCCCGGCCGACCATCAAAAAAGCGCTTGAAAATTCAAACCCTTACTCTATCGTCCGGCACAAGGACAAAGACGGCCACGGTACGCACGTGGCCGGCATAGCCGCGGGCGACGGCTCGCAAAGCGATGCCTGCTGCGGCGATTATACGTATGTAGGCGTAGCGCCGGAGGCGGACCTGATCATCGTCCGGAAACTGGGTCTGACAGAAGGCGATCCCGACTCCGCGAATACCTCCAATTCAAAGATCGACGCCATCCGTTATATCCTCAGCCGTGCGAACGGCCGCCCCTGCGTTATCAACCTCAGCCTGGGCCGCGACATCGGGCCGCGCGACGGTTCGGCCATCACCGAACAGCGCATCGACTCCATCCTTTCGAGTTTTCCGCAGAAAGTGGCCATCATACAGTCGTCGGGCAATGAAGCCGATGAAGTCATGCATATGGAAGGTACCGTACCCGATCACGATACGGAAAGTGTTATTTTCAAGGTAAAAAAGAGCATAGACGTCATCGTCAAGGTAGAATTGCTGTACGATGGCAATCACCTCGAAGCGGCGGTAAAGCCGCCCGGAGAGACTTTCGACGAAGCCGACTGGGATTGGGTCGGTCCGGGGGACAGCGTAGACGATCTGGGATACAACGGCGACGGCGAAGTCGCGATCGACAACGAAAACGGCAAGATACGCGTGACCCTGACCCCGCCCGACGACGGGAACAACGTCAGCGGCAAATGGACGCTGCGACTCCGCAACAACACCGTCGATGATACCGACGTGCATCTCTGGTGCGACGCCGAAATAGAATTCCGGGACCCGGAAGACGATGATGCCGGCATCCACATCACTTCCAATTCCACTGTCAACCCCGAAGGCACGGCAAAAAATGTCATCGTGGTGGGCGCCTACGCCACAGAGGGCGGCAGAAAAGGCAAACTGGCTGATTTTTCAAGCCGCGGCCCCGCGCTGGATACAACGGCCACCGCCGAAGAGAACATCAGACCGCACATCGCTGCGCCGGGGGTGGCCATCACTTCCGCCGCCACCGACAAATACCGAAGTGACGAGATCGGAGACTATATCTGCTGCTGCGATTGCTGCCAGGATTTTTACATCTCCTTCGACGGCACCAGCCAGGCGACGCCGCACGTGACGGGCACTGTGGCGCTGATGCTGCAAAAAAACGACCAGCTGGGCTGGGAGGAAATACGGGAGCTGCTGAAGGATTCCGCCCGCGACCAGGTACCCGCCGATATCGAACTCGAGGATGGGGAAGATGCCCTGCCCAACAACAACTGGGGCTGGGGAAAACTGGACGTCAAACAGGTGGTGGACGACACCCCCGACGCACCGGGCGCGCCCCGCACCCCTGCCGCACCGCCGGCCGATCCGGCATTTGCCGTGCATTTCAACGGGCCCGTCGAAGACATGCGCTCCCTGCGCAAAGAATTTCAGTCGCTGCCCGGGTCGCGTTTCTACCAGGACCTCGTGGCGAGCCACTTCCACGAAGTGCGCAACCTCATCAACACGAACAAACGTGTGGCTACGGTCTGGCACCGCAATGGCGGTCCTGCGCTGATCCGCATGGGCATGCAGGCGGCTTTCCAGCCCGACAAACCCCTGCCTGTCGAGTGGGAAGGAGTTCCCATCTCCGAACGCCTCGAACGGATTTCCGTCATTATTAAAAGGTACGGCAGCGGACAACTGATCCGGGACCTGGACGAGCATATTCAGGGGTGGTTTTGGGTCCTGCGCGAAGGATTCAGCGTACGCCAGTTGCTCGGAGTATTCAGGGAGCAGGCGGAAAAACCCGCCACGGTGCCTGCCTGAGCGCCAAACGCCTCATTGTCTAACACATTCAACCCTGTCCAGATATGCCCAGCACACCGGGAACCATTGAAATCATCGCCCGCGAGATCGGGAGGGCGCTCGAACCGCTCGAGGAGATACTCGGACCTGACATTGTAGAACGGCTCGGCCTCACCCTGCCCAATGCGCTTACACAAAGCCAGGGTGTGACTGCCGCATTCGGACCGGCTGCCGGTATTGTCAAGGCCCTGCCGCCCATCATCCAGTCGCTGGCCACCGCCATCGAAAACGAGGACGGGGCGGGCATCATTTCCTCCGGAAAAAACCTGCTGGAAAAAGTCATCCAGCTCATCAACGCGCTGGGCAACCTCGGCAACGCCATCAAAAACGCTTCCGGCGGACTCGGTTTCAGCCCCGCCGAGATCAACGAGATCAACAAGTTCGGCGAAGAACTCGCGATCAAAATACTCCACTACATGGCCGTGGGGTACATGGATAAAAACCTGCCCACGCTGGCATCCACGCTCAACGTGCTGGGTATTGTGGAGAACGACCTGATTGAGGAAAATCCCGCCAAGCCCCTGCAGGCGGAGTTTCAAAAGCGCGAGATCCACTTCGGCCACATCATCGACCTCTTTACCGATCCCGGCGAATACCTCAGCGACCTGTACCGTTTCGGCGCCAATGATTTCGACGGCACCCTGCTGCTTACCCGCATCAAGACCATGCTGGAGCGCTTCGGTTTCCCGGCAGACCTGTACAAAGTGGGATCGCAGCCGCCAGTGCTCGAAGCATACTATTTCAGCCTGCAGGCCGACAAATCGACCAACCCGCCTTCCCTGAAACTGGAGCTGCGCATCCCGGCCGCCTTCGAGGCCAACCAGACCATCGACCTCGTCGGTCCATGGAAAGCGACCCTGCAATCGAAGGGTACCTTTCAGGCCGGCATAGAAGGCAGGTTTACGCCTCCGTTTTCGGCCGAACTGGAGCCGCCAAGCGGAGAGTTGTCATTCGAAGTGCTGCTGGGCCTGAAGGCAGAACACCCCGGCGACCGCCGCGTCATGTTTATCGGCACCACCGGCGGCAGCAGGCTGGAAAGCAAATCGATCGGGGGTTCCATGGGCTTCAACGCCCGCTGGAATTCCGTCACAGGCAAAGCGGAAGCCGAACCGGCGGTGGAGATCAGGATCGAGCAGGGCAAACTGGTCATCGACCTGAGCCAGGGCGACGGCTTCCTGCAACAGGTGCTTTCCGGCTTCGGCCTCGAAGCCGATTTCGACCTGACGGGCACCTGGGCGCCCTCCACGGGGCTGCAACTGATCGGCAGCGGCGCCATCGAACTGCTGCTGCCCATACACATCAACCTCGGCATCGCCGAGATCAAGGGGGTGTACATCATCGTGGGATTCGGCACCGACGCACCTCTGCACACCGACCTGGCCGTGCAGATGGCTGCCAACCTCGGACCGCTGAAAGCCGTCGTCGACAAACTCGGCGTTTCGGTACCCATGAAATTCCCGGACGACGGGAAAGGCAACCTCGGCGCAGTGGACATCGGTTTTGCTTTCCGTCCGCCGAGCGGCGTCGGCCTCTCGCTTGATGTCGGCGTAGTAAAAGGCGGCGGTTATTTGTATTTCGATTTCGACCGCGAAGAATACGCCGGCGTGCTGGAACTGTCTGTCCTGGAGATCGTTACGGTGAAGGCCATCGGCCTGATCACCACCAAAATGCCCGACGGCTCGAAAGGTTTTTCGCTGCTGCTCATCATCACGGCGGAGTTCGGTACGGGCATTCAATTGGGTTTCGGCTTTACGCTGCTGGGCGTGGGCGGCCTGCTCGGCCTCAACCGAACGATGAACCTGCCGCCGCTGATAGAAGGCGTGCGTACGGGTTCTATCAACAGCATCATGTTCCCCCAGAACCCGGTGGAGAACGCGCCGCAGATCATCAGCGACCTGCGCACCATTTTCCCGCCGTATGAAGGCAAGTTCCTGATCGGGCCGATGGCCAAACTGGGCTGGGGTACCCCTACCCTCATCAGCGTTTCGCTGGGCGTGATCATCGAAATTCCGGGCAACATCGCCATTCTGGGCGTGCTGAAAGTGGCGCTGCCGACCGAAGAGGCCGCGCTGATCCTGCTGCAGGTCAATTTCGCCGGCGCCATCGAGTTTGACAAAAAGCGGCTCTATTTCTTCGCCAGCATCTTCGAGTCGCGCATCCTGTTCCTGACCATAGAAGGCGAAATGGGTCTGCTGGTCGCCTGGGGCAACGACGCCAATTTCGTCGTTTCCGTTGGCGGCTTCCACCCGCGTTTCGACCCACCGCCGCTGCCTTTCCCCAACCCGAAACGCATAGCGGTCAACATCCTCGACACCAGCATCGCGCGCATCCGCGTGGAAGGCTATTTCGCCGTTACGTCCAACACGGTGCAGTTCGGCGCAAAAGCCGAACTGAAGATCGACGTGAGCGTGGCGCAGGTGGAAGGGCACCTCGCATTCGATGCCCTGTTCCAGTTTTCGCCGTTCTTTTTCATCATCGAGATCTCTGCCTCCGTGTCGCTCAAGGTCTTCGGCATCGGCCTGTTCAGTATCAGCCTGCACCTTTCCCTGGAAGGACCTACGCCCTGGCGCGCGCACGGAACGGGCACGCTCAGCCTGCTGTTTTTCGACGTTTCCGCCGATTTCGACATCACCTGGGGCGAAAGCAAGGACACCACCCTGCCGCCCGTGGCCGTCATGCCGCTTGTCCGCGCCGAACTGGAAAAAACGGACAACTGGAAAGCCGAACTGCCGGCCGGCAGCAACCTGCTGGTGTCGCTGCGCAAACTTTCGGAAGCCGAAACCGCACAAGTGCTGCACCCCCTCGGCACCCTGCGCCTCAGCCAGCGCGCCGTACCGCTCGACCTCAAGATCGACAAAGTGGGCAGTCAGAAACCCTCCGACGCCAACGATTTCAACCTGCAGGCGACGGCAGGACTGGAAAAGAGTTCCGATATCGACGAGCAATTTGCCAAGGCGCAGTTCATCAAACTCAGCGACTCCGACAAGTTGTCTCAACGCGCGTTCGATCCCCTGCACGGCGGCATTCTGCTCTCTGCGGGCGCCCAGCAACTCGGCGCCTCCAAAATGGCGAAACGGCGCGTGCGCTACGAACAGATCATCATCGACAACAATTTCAAGCGATTCAGAAGGCGTTTCAAGCGCTTCAGCAGCAGGTTCTTCGGCCATTTCCTGAAAGGCGCGGCAGTAGCCAAGTCGGACCTGTCGAAGCAGTACAAGTCTCAACTCGATCCATTCATCGACGAAAAGAAAGTATCCGTGCAACAGACCGGATTCGCAGTAGCCCTGACGGAAAACAACAAGGCCGTCGATGCGCAATCCATCCATTTTGCCAGCGAGACCCTGGCGCAGCAGTACATGCAGCAGGTGATCGCTAAACAACCCGAATTGCACGATTCGCTGCACGTCATACCCCAGTACGAAACGGCCCAGTAACCCCAATCTTCATCCGCTCATTTTCGGGCGGCCGCGACAAACAAGCCAGATATTATGGACAAACCACTCGGCACCTATTCTTTTCTCCCATACCTGCGCGTAGGGCTGGCCAACAAGATCCTGCAACCCGACCAGGACCCGGTGAAACTGCGCGCAAGTTTTCACCTCGAACTGAAACTGGATGGCAAAGCCGTGGAAGGCGGCGGCACGCTCAGCGAAACGATCGCGCGCGACGTGCAGTTGTACGGCCCCGGCGACATCGTGGGCATCGACCCGCGCGCCATCATCAAGACCGAGCCCCGCAACTGGATCACCAATTTCGAGCCCAACTACCTGCCTTATATCGACTTCTACGACGAGGATTTTCCCTGGCGCTACACGCCGAGCAAGGCCGACGAGCCGGCCCACCGCCTGCGCCCCTGGCTGGCGCTGGTGGTGCTGGAAGAAGGTGAGTTTGAAGACGGCAAAAACCTGATAGACAAACCCTTGCCGTTCATCCATGTGGAAAACGCCGCGGCCAAATTCCCGCCGGCAGCGCAACTCTGGGCCTGGGCACACATCCATGTGAACCGCGACCTGGGCGCCCAGGAAGACGAGATCGTGTCGGAAAACATGGGCGCGGTGCTGCCCAAACTGGATTCGGCGCTCAAGGAAAACCCCGACCTCGCCTATTCGCGGATCGTATGCCCGCGCAAACTGAAGCCCAGCGCCGGATACCACGCCTTCCTCATTCCTGCCTACGAAGGCGGCAGGCAGGCAGGCCTCGGCATGGACGTCGACCCCGATTTCGCTTCGCAATACGCCTGGGGCGAAGCCGGCCAACTGGATTTCCCCTACTATCACCGCTGGTATTTCCGCACCAGCACCGTCGGCGATTTCGAATACCTCGTCCGCCTGCTGGAGGCCAAGCCCGCCGACGAGCGCGTCGGCCGCCGCGACATGGATGTGCAGCAGCCGGGCTGGAACCTGAGTGGCCTCGACCCCGACGGCCTGCTCGGCGGCATCCTCAAACTCGGCGGCGCCCTGCGCGTGCCGGACGAGGTGATCAGCGACCTCGACGAGTTTTACAAATACGAGGACTGGCTGAAGAACGATTATCCGCAGCCGGTCAACGAAGACATCGCGCAATTCATCAACCTCGCCGATGACTACCAGAAGCCCGGCGCCAACCCGCAGCCCATCCCCGACCCCGAAAACCCGCTCGACCCGGACCCGCTGATCACGCCGCCCTTGTACGGACGCTGGCACGCCGCGGTCGACCGTATGCTGACCAAGGCGGACGGCACCCCGCAACCCAATTCCAAAAACTGGATACACGAACTCAACCTCGATCCGCGCTTCCGCGTACCGGCGGGTTTCGGCACAAAAGTCATCCAGGAAAAACAGGAAGAATACATGAACGCCGCCTGGGAACAGGTAGGCGATGTGGTAAAAGCCAACCATTTCATCCGCTTCGCGCAACTGAGTGCGGAAGCGCTGTTCCAGTGGCACTCGAAGCAGATACAGCCCTTGTCATTGCAGGCGCCCGACACCTTGCTGATGCTCAGTGCGCCCGTTCAGAAGCGGCTTCTGGTGCAAAACACCACCGTTTTTCACCAGTTGAAAATGGGCGTGGTGCCGCCGGTGGCGGTGTCCGCGCAGTTGCGCAAGATCACGCGGCCGCGCTCAAGGGCCGTAGTGAAATTGCCTTTTGAAAAAAACAACGTTCAGCCCGTACAGATGATCGGCCGGCTGAACAGCGGCGAGATCGTCGCTGCGCCGCCCAAGGTCACGCCGCCGGCCATCCGGACGGAAGAAGTCCTCAACGAACAAACCACGCCGCAACCGAAGCCGGAATGGCTCGCCGATCTGCTGCGCAAGTACAACTGGCTGCCGATGCTGACCCTGGCGCTGGCCGTTTTGTTGCTGATATTGCTGCTGCTGTTCATGCCTTCCGGGTTCCTGATGGTGCTGGGACTCGCCGCCGTCGGCGGGCTGGCGTATTTGTACGTACGCATGAACGCGATCCTGCGCGCCCTGGCGCAGCCGCCGGTATTTGAGGAAAGCGCCCAGACACCCGAACAGGTGGAGCGCGCGCCGAAAAGCCCCGATTTCAGGATCGTGGAACCCGAAGATCGTTTCCGGCCCGCAAGCGGCGGTACGGACAGCGCCGAGGCGACGCGTTTCAAGGTGGCCCTGAAAGAACTGTACGCCGTGGACATCGCCGCCCGGGATGCCGCATTCGAGCCGCCAAAACAAACGCTCGACCTGCCGCTGATCGCGGCGCAAACGGCCATCAACCTGCACCCCGACAAAACCGTCCCGAAACTGCTGCTCGACCGGATATTTCTGCCCGATCGCTTCCGCATCCGCTTCGTGCCCGAATTGTTCGACCAGATCATGGAATACCCCAAATTCGACATTCCCATGTACGAGCCGCTGGTCAAGTTGTCCGACGAATATTTCCTGCCGAACATCAACCTCATCGAGCAGAACAGCATCACCTTGCTGGAAACCAACCAGAAATTCATCGAATCCTACATGGTGGGCATCAACCACGAAATGTCGCGCGAACTGCTCTGGCGCGAATATCCGACCGACCAGCGCGGCAGTTATTTCAGGCAATTCTGGGACGTCAGCGCCTACCTGCCGGAAGAAGGAGAAGACCAGGACCCGGAGGCCCTGAAAGAAAAACTCAAGGATATTCCCGAATTGCATAAATGGCGGCTTACTTCCGAACTGGGCGACCACGACAACCGCGAAACCGGCGGGACCAAGGAGGAAGAGGTGGTGCTGGTCATCCGCGGCGAGTTGCTGAAAAAATATCCCAACGCCGTCATCTACGCGCACAAGGCCAAATGGCAACTCAAGGACAACGGCGACATCGACAACCAGAAGGAGCGCGACCTCGCCGACATTCCCGAAGGCATGGAGGACAACCCGCCGCACGACATCGTAAAGATGCCGCTGTACAGCGCTAAAGTGGATCCCGACATTTACTTCTTCGGCTTCGACCTGACCTCCGAAGTCGCGAAGGGCGGCGACGGCACCAAACCCGAAGACAAGGACAATCCAGGCTGGTTTTTCGGCATCAAGGAACGCCCCGGCGAGGCGCGCTTCGGGCTGGATACAGGCGGGCCCAACGTTGTAAAACACACCTGGAACGACCTCGCCTGGGAAGATGCCGCACCCGGACTGCCGGAAAACGGCTTCCTCGAGATCACCAACGCTACGCCGGCGATCGGCCTCACCAAACCGACCGACACCACGCAGGCGGAATACGATGAAGAACTCGCCCAGTACGAGGACGACAAACACGTCGCCTGGAACAAGGACGTCGACGCTTCCGACCTCGCCTACATCCTGTACCAGGTGCCGGTGATGGTGGCCGTGCACGCCAGCGAAATGCTCAAGCCCAAAGGGACTTGAGCGCTCCTCCTTTCTCCAGAAACCACAAGATCGAACCTGTAAACCGTAAGATAACATGTCTGATTTCCAACAAATACAGCAGCAACTTTCCCAGACCCGCGCTGCGCAAAAAGAGGCGGAGGATGCGCTGTTCCGGTCATCCGAGCAGATGAAGCAGGTGT
Source organism: Lewinellaceae bacterium (assembly GCA_020636045.1). Lineage (GTDB taxonomy): Bacteria > Bacteroidota > Bacteroidia > Chitinophagales > Saprospiraceae > M3007. Next base: position 7,654 of record JACJYP010000009.1, on the reverse strand, counting down.
CGGCGCGCCTGAGCGATATGGATCGCTGGTACGACGCGGACAATCCCGCGCACCAGAAGCAGCGCAAGACCCTGGAAGGGCAGCAGAAAAAACTGGAAGGACAAATAAAACAACGCCAGGGCGCGCTGGAAGGCGTAAAAGGGCAGTTGACCGAACTATATCCCGCTTTCTGGGAGCAGTGGACCGATCCGCGCAAAAACGCCGGGCAGATGAACGACGACATCCCGGTGATGCTCTTTCCGCTACGCCTGGAAACGCGTTTCAAGGTCGTCGAAACGCGCAGCGGCGGGCAGCAACACCAGTTGTGGGTGCGCATTTACCCCGACGAATGCCTGGTCGACACTTTTGAAGAAACGCTGTCGGAAACGGAATTGCGCAGCGCCGGCATTTTCTGGCAGGAGTATTTCCGCGCCGCCGGCGTGGAAAACGAAGAGCGCGCCGCCTGGCGGGGGCTGGTGGCCAGCCACGGTTCGGGCCGCGCGACCTGGATCGTGCAGCACTACCGCCCGCTCAATCCGCTTAACCCCGGCGATCCGGAAGGCGACCCCGCGCTCGATATGAAGCCGCAGGGGAAAGCAGTCGGCACGCTGATCCTCGTTGTGCAGGCCGACGAAACGCTGACGGCCGTGGAAAAGACGGCACTCTCGGCGTACTGGGAAGCCATCTGGAAAGCAGAAGGGAAAAGCGCGGCGTCGCAGGCCGCGCAGGATGCGCTGGTAGCCGGCGTGGGCGCCGCGCGCGCGCAGGAACTGGCGGAAAGCTACGCTCCCTACAACCTCGTCGAAGCGCCGGCGGACGGATTTACGCGCGACAGCACGGCCGTCCAGGTATTTTTTATGGTGCTGCCGGGCAGCGATGCCCTGGACACCAAAACCATGTCGTGGATGAAGGCCGCGCAGGCGGAATTGCTGCCCGAACGCTTCGTATTGCTGGGCTATCAGAACGAAGCGGAAGTGCTCAACGAACTCAGCGCACCCGTGCAGGGGCCTTTCCATGTCAGCCCCGACCCCACAACCGATACCGAATCGCAATTTCAGTTCGACGAACACGGCAACCTGATCATCGGCGACGAACTGCGCTGGATGCTCGACTTTGATGAAGCCGTGCGCCGCGGCATGGGCTTTCGCGTCAACCTCACGCCGCAGCAGGCGCAATTCGGCTTCGACCGACTGTTCGTGCTGGGCATTCGCCTGAGCGACAACGCCGCCGAGAGCAAAACGGCCCTGGAAAGCCTTTTTCAGCACCATTATTTCAGCCGGACGGGTTTTGCCTTTTTGCCGCAAGGCTCGCCGACGAACAACACCGAAGAGGTTGATTCCGCCTATTCCCGCGAGGATGACGCGGACGCCAGTTTCAATTTTGTATTCAAAGGCCAGGCCCAGTTTGAGGAAACGGAGGACCAGTTCCGCAAACGCGACGGACAACTCTTTGCCGAAAGCCTGGGGCTCGATACCGAATGGCTCAAGCAGGTGCCGCACGCCGGCGACCGCGACCAGTGTGAGGCGCGCGCCATGAACACGGCGCTCTGGCCGGCCACGCTCGGTTATTTCATGGACACCCTGCTCCAGCCGGTATTCAATGACGACGATATTTATTACACCCGCTGGTTTTTCAACCGCTTTGTCAGCGGCCGGGGCATGATCCCGGGCATCCGCATCGGCCGCCAGCCCTACGGCATTTTGCCCGCCACGCCTTACAGCAAGATCGGCTGGGTGTACGGCGAGGAAAAGGTGTCGTACATTGATTATTCCGCAACATTCCAGGAGAAACAGCGCAAAACGGAATTCAAGGACTGGCTCTGGAAATACAAGGGCGTGCTCGACCAGTTGTACAAGACCTGGAGCGCCCTGTCGCAACAGGTCTCCCGCGTCGATCCCGACTCGCAGGAAGATCCGCACCAGGCGCTGCTCGACATTCTGGGCCTGCATCCGGCTTCCGTGGAATTTCACCAGCGCTACGCCAACACCCGCAAGCAGGAGCACAACATCGCCCTGATGTGGCAGATCGTGCTCAACTGGGCCACTTTGCCGGCCAACGAATTGCACAACCAGGCCTTCAGCCGCCTGCAACTGCTGGGATACACGGGCGACGAAACGCCGAAACTCTTCGACCTGTTCTGGAAAGTGCGGCCCAACCGGCTCCTCGGACCCATCATCCAGGAGGGTGCATTGTCGGAAACCGACCCGCTGCGCATCGTCACCGAAAACAACCGCAACTACATCGAATGGCTGCACGAATGGGCCAAACAGTCCTTTGATAACATCCGCGTGCAGGACGGCTTTGTAGACAACAAATGGCCGAACGCCCTGCTCTACGTGCTGCTGAAACACGCCCTCGAACTCGGCTACCACGACGCGGGCGTGCGCGTACTCGACGACGCAAAACTGCTCGACAACCAGGGCAAAAAACTGCTGTACAAGGAGCCACATTTTTTCCACATCGAAGCCGCAAACAATACAGCCGGCGCAGCAGCGGGCAGCAGTTTTGTCGATAAAAGCAGGTACGAACTGCTTTACATGCCAAACGAACAGGTCACTGGTCACCCCACGCGCAGCCTGGTGGACCACATCACCCTGAACATCGGCGAACTCTTCGGCACGCGCTACCTGAAGGAACAACTCGAGGCGCTGGAGCATCTTCTGCAAACGCCCACGGCGCGTCTGGAGCGCCTGCTCGCCGAGCACCTCGACTGCTGCACCTACCGCCTCGACGCCTGGATGAACGGGCTGGTCAACTTCCAACTGGCCTCCATGCGCTATGCCCGCCGCGCCGACGGAGAGGGCGTGGAAGAAGGCGCGCAGCACCGCAAGGGCATCTACATCGGCGCCTACGGCTGGCTGGAAAACGTGCAATCTGAAAACAAAAAACTCAGCCCCGTCGACCTGTCGGGCAACAAGGAACTAAACACCATCTTCAACGAGGAAGTACCCGAACGGCAGCGCAGCCCGCTGTTCCGCGACTCGACGAACGAAGGCTACATCCACGCGCCTTCGGTGAACCACGCGGTGACGGCGGCGATCCTGCGCAACGGCTACATCGCCCACGCGACCCCGCAGCAACCCGAACTGCTGAAGGTAAACCTCTCGTCGGAACGCGTGCGCCTGGCGATGGGCGTCATCGACGGCATCCGCAACGGCCAGAGCCTCGCCGCCCTGCTCGGCTACCAGTTCGAACGCGGCCTGCACGATCGCTACAATTTCGCCGAATGCGACCAGTTCATCTATCCCCTGCGGCTGGTTTTCCCCCTCTACACCCGCCAGGAAGACCTGCCTGACGGCGTGAGCATCGAAGCGGTGGAGGCGCGAAACGTGGTGAACGGACTCAAGTTTATCCGCCATATAAAAAACGCGGCGCCTGCCAACAAGACATATCCTTTCGGATTTCCGGTATCCAAACTGCCGGCCGCCACACCGGCGCAGCAGACCATCATCAACAGCGAAGTCAACCGCATGCTCGATCTGTACGACGCCGTCGCCGACCTCGCGGTGGCAGAAGGCGTGCACCAGGTGGTGACGGGCAACTACGACCGCGCGGCCGCCACGCTCGACGCGTACAGCCAGGCGAGTTTTCCGCCCCTGCCCGAAGTGGCGCAAACCCCGCGCAGCGGGATCGGCATCACGCACCGCGTGGCCCTGCACCTCGACGCCGAAGCGACGGCCGCCGCGAGCGACAACCCGCGCATCAAAGCCGAGCCGGCCATCCAGCAATGGATCGGCGGCCTGCTGCCTGCTCCGGCGAAAGTAAGTTGCCGCGTGCGCTACGAAGATGCCGCCACCGGCACGCCGCAGGAGACTTTCGTCACGCAGGCCGACCTGGGCCTGCAGGCGCTCGACCTGTTGTACATCATCAGCCCGGAAAATACCGAGACGCGTTCGGAGCTGGAAGACCGCGTGCGCGACCACGTGCTGCGCAACGCCGTGCCTAAGCCCCGGCCCGACATTCCGCTCGAGATCACATACACCGAAACCCGCGTCGGCGACTTCACTTTTTTCGAGATCACGCCAATGGTGCGCAGCCTGCGCGCCCTGCTGCTCCGCTCCCGGCACCTGCGCTCCACCGATGCCGCGCTGCCCAATGAAGCGCAATCGGACGACAGCGCCGTCATCGCGCTGGACCGCAGCCGTGCTGATTTTCTGGTGACTGCGCTGGAGCAGGAAAAAACGAACCGCCTCGTGCCGCTGCTGGCAACACTCGACGCCGTATTCCCCGAACCGGGGCCCGACACGGCGGGCATTTTCGCCAACATCGACCAGTACCTGGACGATCTGGTGGCCGCGTGTCGCGCACTGGCATTGTACGGGCTGCCGCAAACCGGCTTCGGCATTTTTTATGAAACCAAAGGCGGCATTTTCAAGACCACACTCGATCTCGCAGCCGAAACGGCGGCGCGCTGGCAGGATAAACTCGACGCTTACGATGCGCTGATCGCCACCTTGCCCGTCCAGCCGGGCGATCCGGAAAAGATCGCCGTGCTCCAGCAGGCCGAAATACAGATCTCCACGACTTTCACCGACCCGACGGGACTTTCGGTTGCCGATATGCTGACAGCAGTGGAGGCGAAGAAAAATCTGTTTGAAGCGCGGAAAAACGCTTTCGAGGCGCTTGGGCAGACTTCGAAAACAACGATACACGAGTTACTGAGCGATTTCAACGCTTTGCTTCCAGTGAGCGACTTCGACCTGGAAGAGGTTACAGCCGAAGACATCGAAAAACGCATTGTCGTGCTGGCGGAAGACCTCCGCACGCGCACGCAACAACTGATCGCCGACATCGACACGCGGCGCGCGGGCGTGCAGGACAAACTCGACGCCCACGACGCCGAAGCCGGCGCGGAGAAAAAAGTGCAGTACCTGACGGATGCCGCGCGCCTGGTATTTGGCGACGCCTTCGTGCTGGTGCCCGCATACAGCCTGCCGGAAAAGCAGGCCGACGAATGGGCCAATGCCTACGCCACGCGCGAACAGTTGCTCGATTACCAGAAAAACACCCTGCTGAACGATTTCCCCGTCGACGACTGGCTGTACGGCACGGCGCGGGTGCGCGACAAAATGCACCACCTGGAAAACCTGGGATTCCTCGCCGAAGCCTTCGGCGCCAGCGCGCCTTCGTTGACGCCCCTGCAATTCCCCTGGCAGGACACGGCGCCCTGGCTGGCGCTCGAATTCCCGCCCGAGGCGAAGGACTTCCTCAACCGGGAAAACGTGCTGTACAGCGCGATCTATACCACGGGTTTTGACAAGAACAAAGCCCAGTGCGGGTTGCTGCTCGACGACTGGACCGAAGTGATCCCCGCGGAAACGGAGACCACCGGCATCACGTTCCACTTCGACAAGCCGAACGCCGAGCCGCCGCAGGCCATCCTGCTCTGCACGCCCTCCGAATTCAGGGGCGCCTGGACCTGGGAAGACCTCGTGGACACCCTGCACGAAACGCTCGACATGGCGCGCATCCGCGCCGTGGAGCCCAAACAACTCGACCAGACCGAACTGTCGGTGTTCCTGCCGGCCGCCATCCTCGCGACCACCTGGCATCCCGTGACCATCGCCGCCGACCTGGCCGTTGTGAACAAATACATCGACAAAGTAGTCATCGCAAATCCTTGAACCATGGCAGAATACCAAGTCATCAGAAACATAGACCAGGTACTGCGCGCGCAGGTGCTCGTGCCTGCGATCACACGCTACAACCGCCTGGAAAGCCGTCCGCGCACCGGCAACTTCAACCGCGCCCTGCGCGCAGAAGTCCGCGACGCCCTCTGGATGCTCTGCAAGCAGTGGCAAATGGGCGAATTCCTCGGCGACGACGCCGGCACGCCCGTGTATGCCAAAATCCACGTGGAAGGCCAGCGCGTCACCAAATACCGTCCCGAAGGCGGAGAGGTGCAGAAGTTAGACCTCGAAGCGCCGCTGGAAGCCACCGTCGAGCGGCGGCCCATCTCGTTTTTCTTTGGCGATCAGCCCATTGCCCTCGACCTGCGCCTGCAAATGGGACAACGCTGGCTGAAAATGATCCCCGGCACAGCAGCAGCCGCATTCCGGCAGCAGTACCCGATCGCAGACCCCGACCCCGGGGATAAAAACAATGCGGCCGTCTGCGCCCATGCGGAAGCCTGGCAGCAGTTCAAGGCCGTGGCCGGGCGCAGCATGGACGGCGCTACTTTGTACCTTTATCTGAAAGAAAATCCCGCCAATCTCGCTTCGGACGGCATCGCCGGGCTGAGCGCAGCCGAAAAAGACGCCGCAGATGCCGCGGGACCGCGCTTTGTGGCCTGGTTCGAAAAAATGTATTTCCAGCCCGCACCGGAGCAGGACGACGCCTGGCAGCCCGAACGCCTCGAATACCAGTTCGCCTGCTCGGTACCCGAGGGGAAAGGCGATGAAAAGGTACTTACCGCCGAAGAGTACTACCACGACCGGCTCGACTGGTACAATTTCGACTGGGACAAAGCCTCCGGCGGACTCGGCAATCCGCCCGAAGCGGCGCCCGACGCGCCCGTGGAGAAAAAATACACCACGCAGAGTTTTATCCCCACCCCCCTGCGTTTCAACGGCATGCCCGATACGCGCTGGTGGGCCTTCGAAGACGGCAAAACGAATTTCGGCGACATCAAACCCGGCACCACCGACCTCGCCAAACTGCTGCTGATCGAATTCGGGCTGGTGTACGCCAACGACTGGTTCCTCCTGCCCTACACCGTGCCCACGGGCTCCGTGTTGAACATCAAGGGCCTGAGTGTGACCAATACCTTCGGCGAACGCTACTGGATCGAGGCCGCGGGGCGCGGCTCCGACGAGTCCTGGCAGCGCTGGAATATGTATTCGCTCAACATCAAAGGCCAGCAGCACGAACCCGCCGACCTGACCCTGCTCGTGCTGCCCACCGTACCGAAAGTGCAGGAAAGCCAGCCCGTGGAAAACATCGCCCTGATCCGCGATGAAATGGCCAACATGGTATGGGGCATCGAAACCGCCGTGCCGCTGCCGCACGGCCGCACGCGCGCCGGCAACGTCGCTGCGGCCGAGTTCCGCGAGTTCCTGCAGGGCTTCATCGCCGGGCCGCCGCCCGACATCGACTGGAAGGCGCCGTTCCGCTACGACATCATGAGCACGGTGCCCGAAAACTGGATCCCCTTCGTACCGGAGCATGTGCCCGGCAGCAACCGCCAGATACAACTCCGCCGCGCCGCCATGCCGCGTTTCCTCGAAAACGACCCGGCGCCCGATTTCGAACGCGTGCGGCCGCGCACCATCCTGCTGCGCGAAGGGCTTGACCAGAATAAACCCTACTACCTCCACGAAGAGGAAGTCACGCGCGCGGGCGTACACGTGCTGCAAACTTACCAGCGCACGCGCTGGAACAACGGCAAGGTGTTCACCTGGCTGGGTGTGAAAAAACGCACCGGCCGCGGCGAGGGTCACAGCGGGCTGGCGTTCGACCGCATTGTGCCGACGGGTGCGGCGCGAACGTAAATGAAACCGGAAATTGGGGGATTGGAAATTGGAAACTGGAAATTAGAAACTGATTGCTTCGGTTTTGGGGTGTTGGGATATCTATCTTCGGTCGACGTTCTGATAATATCTCAGTCATGCAAATGATGTATCTTCAACCCACGATTTCAATCGTGGTAAAGAATCAACTTGCTCGTTATCAACGG
>JACJYP010000008.1 GCA_020636045.1 Lewinellaceae bacterium | reverse complement strand
CCGCATTGTCTTCGATGAGCAGGACCAAAGGGGCCTCTTTCCCCGGCTCCCGCTCCAATGAAGCGGGAGTGCGCAACGGCGCTCCCATCGCCTCCCCCGCTTCATTGGAGCGGGAGCCGGGGGGAGCGGCGAGCTTGGGGGCTGAGGCCGGTATCCAAAATGTGAACACCGATCCCTTCTCCAATTCACTTTCTACCTGAATGCCGCCGCCCATGAGTTCGGCCAGTTCCTTGCTCAGCGCCAGGCCGATGCCCGTTCCCGCTCCGGCTTTTGTGTTCGAGTCGTCCACTTGGTAAAAGCGCTCGAAGATTTTGCCCATGTTTTCCGGGGCGATGCCGATGCCCGTGTCAGCGATGCGGATTTCGATGGCCTCCACGTCGGAAGGGCTAAGGTCGTCAGAGTTCGGAACCCTTACGACGTTCACGGATACCACCACTTGACCCGCCGTCGGCGTAAATTTCAAGGCATTGGAAATCAAATTGTTTAGCACCAACTCCGTTTTGCCTGCGTCGTAGATCAGATTTTTCAATTTTTCAAAAGTGCTCGAATCTTCACTGCGAATCTTCAGTTTCACGCCTCGTTTTTCGGCCAACGGCAAAAAGCGCTCGAACACGTCGCGCAGGGTTTGGTCCAAATCGCCGCGCCGCAGGTCAAGGGTCATTTGGCTGCTTTCGAGTTTTGCCATGTCTAGCAGTTGGTTGACGAGGCCAAGCAATTTTCGGCTGTTGGCTTCTGCCAATCGGACGTTTTCGCGCGCTTCTGAATCTGTTATTTTGGGCAAAGCCCGACGCAAAGGTTCGAGCATCAGCGTCAGCGGGGTTCGGAACTCGTGCGTCACGTTGCTGAAAAAATCGGTTTTCATCTGTTCCATCGCTTTCACGCGCTCGGTCTCGCGGTGCTCGAAGGCTAGTTGCTCGCGTTCTTTCACGCGGCGGATTTGAAATTGGTAGGCCCGCCATCCCACCCAAACGAGCAGGGCTAAGTAGAACAGGTAGGCCAAATTCGAACGCCACCACGGCGGGTGAATCACCACGGCGATGGTGTTGGCCGCTTCCCACCAGCTGCCCTCTCCGTTGTTGCCCTGCACCCGGAACGTGTAGCGGCCAGCCGCAAGGTGGTTGAAGTGCGCAAAGCGGCTGCTACCCGTTTCCACCCAATCGGGGTCGAGGCCCTCCAACCGATAGCGGTAGCGGTTTTTGGCCGGGTCAGTGAAATCCAGTGTGGCGAACTCGAAGGACAGGTTGTTCTGGTCGTAGCGCAGGTGAAGTTCGTCCAGGTATTCCAGCGGTTTTTGCAGCAGTTCGTTTGGGCCGGAAGTGGCTGGCGCATGGTTCACTTCCAGGCCAACGATGAACACAGGCTGCGGGAAGGTGTCAGGGCGCACGGCTTCCGGGAAAAACCGGTTCAACCCGTTCACACCCCCGAACAGCACTTCTCCATTGGAGGCTTTGAAAAAAGCCTGTGTGTTGAACTCGTTGTCTTGCAAGTCTTTGGCTGCTGTGTAGGTCGTGATAGCAGCCTTTTTCCAGTCCTCATCAGAGGGTAGGGCTGAAGGGAGGCTGATCTTGGCCAGCCCCCGGTTGGTGCTGCACCAGAACTCTCCTGGCTCGCGTCCCGGCAATATGCCGTACACCACTTTGTCGGGCAGCCCGTCGGCGGGCATGAGGTATCGGACCTGGCCGTTTTTCAGGTCGAGCCGATTGATGCCTCCTCCCTTGGTGCCGACCCAGAGGGCGCCTTTGGGGTCTGCCGGATCGGGCAAAAGGCAGAGGACGACGTTGTGGCTCAAACTTTTGGTGGCTTTCAGGTCCACCTGCATTAGTTTGAAGTCGAAGGATTGGGGTGAAAAATGCACCAGCCCTTCCTGTGTGCCGATCCAGAGCCGACCATTTCCGTCTTCTGCCAAGGCCAAAGCCCGCACGGTCTGGGCGGTTTCTCCAAAAAGCGAGGCATAACTGAAATAGTCAAACTGAGCAGAGGCCGGGTTAAACCGCGCCAACTGGCAGTCCATGCCCGTTATCCAGAAATGACCATTGTGGCTCCTGAGCAGCCGGGCGTACACATAGGATTTGAACGTGAACTGGAAAGTCTGGAGCAAGGTCGCATCCGGCGAGTAGCGTTGAAGCGTTCCCAGCTCGTTTTCCTCGTTGTCGCGGCCCAGCAGCCAGATGTCGCCGTCGGGGGCTATGCACATATCCAGCACCCGGTCCGGTCCCTGTGGGAATGCGTGCCGAACGCTCAGGGTCTTGCTCAGGGGGGCGTAGGCGAACAGTTCGTTGACCACTTTGCAGTAATACTTGCCGCGTATATCGCGCCATAGCCCCGAGATGCTATTGCCTGTCGCGCCCGCATTGAAGCGTTGGTCTTTGGGTTTGAATTTGCGCAGCCCATAGCCCTGCGTGCCTACCCAGATGTTGCCGTTGCGGTCGGTCATAGCGACGGATATGTCTTGGTCAACCACCCATTCCGGGGTCGAGAAGTCTGGGATATCTCCCGATTTGAGGCGCCAAAGTTTGTTGTTGACAGACAGCCAAGAACTTCCGTCGGCATCCGACCTCGCCGTGGCCCAATTCACTTTGCCCAAAGCGGGCAGCTCATGTGGCGCCACCGTCCCGTTGCGGCAATGGGCAAAGCCAAAGGGCAAACCGGCCCAGAAATCGTCGGCGACAGGCAAGGCGAGAGGCTCCACAGTGCCTTGTTCAGCTTCTACCCGATAGGCCGACCGGTTGGTGTACACCAGTAAACTGCCATCAGGTTGGGGTCTTATGGCAGTCAAAATCACTTCCTCTTGATCCATCGGCGCAGCGAAACGGCTGGCCGGGAACAAGGCTGCCTTCAGGGCGCCAGCCGAGCCGGGGCCTTGTGTCAAATAGCCTTCCGGCACTGCCACACGCACCATTCCGATGGCTTTCTGAAACAAACAGATGGCCCCGTCGGCCGCCTCACAGATGGCGTACACGTCAAAGTCGGCAGGCTTTTGGTCGTGCTCAAAATTCAGGGGACAATGGTGAAACAGCCCGGACCTGGGGTCATAAACATCTATGCCCTTGCTTTCCAAGCCCACCCACAGCAGCCCCCGGCTGTCTTCAAACAAATCTGTCGCGTTGTCTTCCGCCAGCGAAAAAGAATCCAGTGGGTTGTGGCTGTATAGATTGAAATTATAGCCGTCGTAGCGGTTCAGCCCGTCCTTCGTGGCCACCCACAGGAAACCGTCGCGGGTTTGCAGGATGTCGAAAATCATGCCCTGCGAGAGGCCGTTCTCGATGGTGATTTTTTCAAAAACGGCGTTTTGGCTCCAAACCCTGGTTTGAACCAAAAACAAAACTACCAAAAGCAAAAAACGAAAACAGGGCAGCAAAGTCAACCGTTTGTTTAGTGCAGACAAATATCTAACGATTGGGCAATACGGCCCTGTTTTTATGGCGTTTTTGCAAAATCACTCCATCAACAATACCCTGCTCATACTGCTCCGTCTGCGATTCATTGTCCACCGCATTCGGCGCCGGGCTGGAAAAAACCTGCTCCGCCTTGTTCAAGAAATCTTGCTTCCAGGCCGAGATTTGATTGGGGTGTACTTCGTACTTTTGGCTAAGTTCGTTCAGCGTTAAACGCTCTTTCAAAGCCTCCGGAATGACCTGAAGTTTGAACTCTTTGGAAAAACTGCGTCTTTGCTTTTTCATACGGACTAAGTGCAGTTTAAAGTTAGGAAATTTCCAACTTAACTGCTGGTCCTAATTTTGGGGAGAAGTATAGGCGAATGCCGTATGAAAACCCTGATGAAGGTAGAGTTATAAAAAAATGACATTGTTGTAAAACCAGGAAGACCCGGAAACCCGCTCAGGTTACTTTCACCTTTCTGATCAACCGGGAGAAATAGCCCGGAAAAAAGCGCTTGAGATAGACGCCCAGGACCTCTTTGCCGCCGATATTGGCTTCTTCTCTGCCTTTTTCGATCACGCGCAATGCCTTCCGTGCAAATACGTCGGGGTCCATGCCGTTGTTGGTGGCATCATCCATCTTGTTTTGTCTGGATCCGTCGCCCACTATCGCATTCACACTGACATTCGTGCGGATGAAGCCGGGGCAAAGGAGGGTTATCTTGATCGGCGTTTGCCCCAATTCGGCGCGCAGGCTGTCGAAAAAGCCGTGCAGGGCGTGCTTGGAAGCGGCGTATGAAGAGCGCAGGGGAGATCCGAACTTGCCGGTGAGGCTGGTGACCGTGACGATGTGCCCGAGCTGGTGGGTAAGCATATTCGGCAGTACCGCTTTGGTGAGGGCTACTGTGCCGAAGAAATTGACATCCATCAGTTTCTTGTCGACTTCCAGTGAAGTGTTGCGGACGAGGTCGCGTTGCGAGACGCCGCCGTTATTGATCAGGATGTCCAGTTTGCCGACGCGCTTGAGTATCTGTTCTGCGATACCCGGTATGGTATCGTGACGCGCCAGGTCCAGTGGCTGAACGATCACGGACGCTGCGCCGGCGTCGGTACAGGTGGCCGCTATCCGGTTGAGTTCCTGTTCGTTGCGCGCCGAGAGGATCAGATGCGCGCCGTGTTCGGCAAATGCCTTTGCCAGTGCGGCCCCGATGCCCGAAGAAGCACCGGTGATCCAGACCCGTTTGTTTTTGAAGAAGTCAGACATAGGGAGGAGATTTCAGACCGGCTATCGGGGTTTCTTTTTTTCGCAAAGATAGAAATGCCACAACATTCTTGTGCCGACACTGCGCCAGGGCCTCCAATGCTGCGTTGCCCGCTCGAATTCGTCATGTGCAGGCCGTTCCGGCAAATGGTTCAACACGCGAAAGGCTTCCTGCATGGCGATATCCCCCCTGGGAAAAATGTCGGGCCGCAACAGGCATTCCGAGAGGTAGATATCGGCCGTCCAGTCGCCAATGCCTTTCAGGCGTTTCATCTCGGCCCGGGCTTCCGCGTCGTCCATGTCCGGCAATGTTTCGAAACTGAAAGTACCAGACAGCACAGATGTTGCCAGAAAGCGCGTGTAGACTGCTTTTTGCCTGCTGAATCCGATCTGACGGAGCGTTGTGTCGTCCAGATCGAGCAATGCAGCAGGCGACAGTTCGGGAAGCGTTTCATTGAGCCGCTGAAATGCGGCGTTCGCAGAGGCCAGCGACACCTGTTGTTCGAGAATGATGTGCACCATGGTGGCAAAACCCGGTGTACGGGCCCAAAGCGGCGGATAGCCATAACGGCTGAGCACCAGTTGCAATCCTTTATCGCGATCGGCAAGCCAATGCGACGCTTCTTTCAGGTTATTTTCATCGAGTTTGACTATCATTGCCCTCCGCAAAACAAATATTGGTAAACGAGGTTCTCCCAAAAATTTGGAACAACGTGAAAATTGTGACGCTGACCCTGAATCCCGCGCTCGACAAAAGTGCATCGGTGGAGCACCTGGCTCCTGAAAAAAAACTCCGCTGCACGGCGCCGCAAACGGATGCCGGCGGCGGCGGTATCAATGTGTCCAGGGGAATTAAACGCCTGGGTGGCGAAAGTACGGCCGTTTTTCCGATAGGCGGGGCAAACGGCGCCTTGTTGCGCCGCATCGTTGATCAGTTGGGTATCGAGTGCCGCACTGTGGATATGCCCGGCGAGACCCGCGAGAACATTTCTATACTGGAAAAGCAGACCGGAATGCAATACCGGTTTACCATGCCGGGGCAGGAAATGACAGCAGCGCAGGCGGCCAAATGCCTTGACACAGTGAAAACCCTGCAACCGGATTACCTGGTTGCCAGCGGAAGCCTGCCGCCCGGATTGAAAGAAAATTTCTATTCGGAAGTAGCGGCCTGCGCCCAACAGATCGGTGCGCGCCTTATACTCGATACATCCGGCCCGGCCTTGCAATCGGCAGTGGGGGAGGGTGTCTATATGTTGAAACCCAACCTGGCGGAATTGAGTGCGCTGGCCGGTGTGGACCAGTTGGAAATGAACCAGGTAGACGATGCGGCAATATCCATCATCAGCCAGGGCAAATGCGAGGTAGTGGTGGTGTCGCTCGGCTCGCAGGGCGCCTTGCTGGTCACCCGCGACGGATTCGAACACATCCCCGCGCCGATGGTGCCCAAAAAAAGTACCGTAGGAGCGGGCGACAGTATGGTGGCAGGCATGGTGTGGGCATTGAGCCAGGGCAAGTCGATGCGCGAGATGGCACAGACCGGAGTGGCGTGCGGCACGGCCGCTACGATGAACCCCGGCACTGAACTGTTTCACCGGAATGATGTTACAAGGCTGCTGGACTGGATCGGCCAGTACGGAGAACGTTACCGATTTACTGATTTTTGATGCTGATTTTCAACATGAAAATTACAAAATTAGGAGTAGCGATTTCTAAATTTGCCGTTCCCTTCGCCCGGTCCTGACCAGTTTTACCAAAATACTTTTAGGAATGATGCTGCGGCTTCCTGAGCCGCTGTAAATCGTAGTGTGATTTACCCCTGTAATAACCAATTGATATTCGCTACCCCCGGTTACTAACGAACGTAAAATGATCAATCTCGTACTATTCGGCCCGCCCGGCTCAGGAAAGGGCACCCAAGCCCATAAACTTGTAAAGAAATATCATCTGATTCATATCAGCACCGGCGACCTCTTTCGGCATGAAATAGGGAGCCAGACGCCGCTTGGTATCCAGGCAAAAGCCTTTATTGCCAAGGGAGAACTGGTTCCCGATGAAGTGACCATCGGCATGCTGCGCAACAAAGTAGAAGCGCACCCCGGGGCAAAAGGTTTTATTTTCGATGGTTTTCCGCGCACGATCCCGCAGGCAGAAGCCCTCGACCGCCTGCTGGCGGAGAAAGAGACCGCCGTTTCGGGACTGATCGCCTTGCAGGTGGATGATGAAGAGATCGTGAAGCGCATCAAACTGCGTGGGGAGACCTCCGGACGCGCCGATGATTCCAACGAAAGCATTATTCGCAATCGCATCGATGTATATAAAAGCGAGACGGCTCCGGTGTTCGATTACTACGTACAACAGGGGAAAGGCCATTCCGTCGACGGGATCGGGAGTGTGGCACAGATATTCGAACGGCTGTCCGCTGTGATCGACCGGCTATGACCGATCGCTAAAGTTCCGTGAAAGTTTTGCTGCACTATTGAACAAAAGACCCTACTTTTGGGCTTTGAACACAGTATTCTGTATTCAACCTGGTGCTTATGGCGATTCCGTCAAATCCTTTTCAATCCTTGTGGCAGCGCCTGCCCGCGCCGCTCCAAAACCGCTACTACCTTACGCTGGTCGTCTTTTTTTTCATTATGATCTTCCTGGACCGGCATAGCCTCTGGACACAGTGGAGGCTTCAGCGTGCCGAACAGCGGCTTGAAAACGACAAGGCTTTCTACGAACAGAAGATTAAAGACGCCCAGGAAGAAGCCGAAGACTTTGATCTGACCAAAGAAAAGTTTGCGCGCGAACATTACTTTATGAAGCGCCGCAACGAAGATGTGTATATCATCCGCGAGAAAAAATGACGGATACTTTCTGAACTCAAATAATGACGGGGTGACTGGCCAGTCACCCCGTCATTATTAACCAATACATTCCAATTAATAACGCACTAGATCTCAGATGTCTGTTTTAGTTGATAAGCGATCCCGAATCATCGTACAAGGTTTCACTGGTAAGGAAGGAACATTTCACGCCGAACAAATGATCGCCTACGGCACCAATATTGTCGGTGGCGTTACACCCGGTAAAGGCGGCCAGACGCATCTCGAAAAGCCCGTATTCAATACGGTGGAAGATGCCGTGAAACAGGCCGGCGCCGATACGTCTATCATCTTTGTGCCGCCGGCGTTTGCCGCCGATGCGATCATAGAAGCCGCCGCTTCGGGTATCAAAGTGATCGTAGCCATTACAGAAGGTATTCCCGTGCAGGATATGATCCGTGCCAAGGCCTACGTCGATAACAAGGACGTACGCCTGATCGGCCCCAACTGCCCGGGCGTGATCACGCCCGACGAAGCGAAAGTGGGCATCATGCCGGGTTTTGTTTTCAAACGCGGCCCGATCGGGCTGGTATCCAAATCGGGCACCCTGACCTATGAAGCCGCCGATCAGGTCGCCAAATCCGGTCTCGGCATCACGACGGCCATCGGCATCGGTGGTGATCCGGTCATCGGCACCACTACGCTGGAAGCGATCGAACTTTTCATGAATGACCCGGAAACAGAAGGCATCGTGATGATCGGCGAGATCGGCGGTACACTGGAAGCCGATGCAGCGCGCTGGATCAAGGCCAACGGCAATAAAAAACCGGTGGTCGGCTTTATCGCAGGCCAGACGGCGCCCAAAGGAAGAAAAATGGGTCACGCCGGCGCCATCGTCGGCGGAGCCGACGATACGGCTGCTGCCAAGATGCGCATCCTGTCTGAAAACGGCATCACCGTCGTGGAATCACCCGCACAGATCGGTGCGACAGTGAAACGCGTGATGGGGAAATAATACCTCCGGCATTTGTTTCGGCAGGATCATGAGTCCCGGGTTTTGTATTCAAAAGCCCGGGACTTTTTTGTTAGGGGGCGGCCAGCGCCGGAAAATGACACCTTGTGCCATATCCTCGATAAAAAGACACAGATAAAGGCATAATTGGCGCGGTTCCTGTATTTTTATGTGATTTTTCAGGCCAAATACTCCCGCCTATGCAAAAGCGCTTACCCTGCCTTTTTTTGTGCCTGGTGATATCTGCGGTGCTGTCTGCACAGTGCCCGATGATCGTAAATTGCCCACAGGGCAGTCCGGTGATTTGCGATGTCACCGGAAATGACGCCGTATTATGGAACGACGCGCCCTACACCTGGAGCCAACTGATCCAGACAGCCGACCTGTACGAGGGGGCCGTTGACCTCAATATCAAAATACTGAAATGCCCCGGCAGCACTCCGGACGTATCTTTTACCCTTTTTCTCGACCTGGATAATGACAACCTCCAGGAGTCGGCCGTGTCGAGCGCAGCATTGCCGCCTCCGGGCATTGTGTTTGCCAACAATGCGTTTAACCCCGGCTACCTGGGCGGCGATCCCTGTTCGTTCGACAAACGTGCTATTCCCGATTCGCTGAAATTCCGCTTCGTTCTCGAGACCTCCAATCTTGGCGATACCACATATGCACTGCTGCGCTGGAATACCGGCAATCAAGATATTTTGCCGCGACTGCCGGAAGGAAAACACCGGATCCTCTGGAGAGTGGAGCAAGGCGGCACCGTGAAATATTGCGATTACAGTTTCCGCATCCGCGATTGCCTCGACCCGGTGATCACCTGTACCTCCGGCATAACGGTCCAGACGGATTCGGGGGGTATAGCGACCCTGTATGTCAATCATGTCATGAACACGGCATCAGATAACAGCACGCCATTCAGCCTGCTTCAGTTTTCGATGCGAAATGCCGGCGACGGAAGCGGTTATCCGCTGCATAACGGACAACCCGTAACCAGTCTGGTTTATACGTGCGATGAACTGGAAAGCCATGATGTTGAACTCTGGGTGAGAGATGCCCTTGGAAATGCGAAATCCTGCGCGGCAACCATCAACGTGGCCGACGACGACGGTTACTGCCATGTATTGCCTGCAGTTTGTGCCGCTCTCTACTGGATGGATACCGCGCTGGTCGATGATGTGGTTTGTCACATACTTTGGGTCGATACCGCTCAGAACCTGCATGACTGGCCCCTGCTGACCTATGCAGATGGCTGCGCGATCCTCGATACCCTGCCGCCGGCATCGTCATTTTCGGTTATGCCCGAAAAAAACACGAATCCGCTGAACGGCGTCTCTACCTATGATCTGGTGCTGATCAGCAGGCATATTCTGGGGCTCGATCCTTTCGATGCACCCTGGAAATGGATCGCAGCCGATGCCAACCGCAGCGGCTCGGTGACAACATTTGATGTGATCGAATTTCGCAAACTGATCCTGGGGATATACGACCAACTGCCTGCAAACACTTCCTGGCGCTTTTTTACTGCTGATTGCGAGTTTCCGGCCGTCAATCCATTGTCCGGCTATTGTCCTTCCGAGCAAACATTTTTCACCATGCCGCTCTGGAATTACCCGCCCCTTATTCAGTTTAAGGGTGTGAAAATCGGCGATGTGAACGGAACGGTAATTCTCAACTCCGTACAGGGCGCCTCACAGGAAGAGCGATCGGCGCCGGTCACATGCGCGTTGCCCGACCGGGTGCTGAATGCCGGCGAAAGCATTGACATCCCCATGATGCTGACGGAAACGGGAGCATGGCTGGGTTTTCAGTTCGGCCTCAGATACGACCCGGAGCAGATCGTTTTGGAGATGGTAGATTCCGATAATTTGCCGGAATTCGATGGCGAGGCGTTGAATGAACCCGAACCGGGTTTGTTGCAATGTTCCTGGTATTCGGCTTTGCCGGTGTACGTTCAGGCAAATGACGCCATGCTGCACCTTCGTTTGAAAGCAAAAAGAACGTTGCGGTTGAAAGACGTTATCGAACTGAGCGACTTGCGTCTGGCGTCTGAAATGTATGATGCCGGGGAACATATCAGGCCGTTTCAACTTCAATTCATGAAGACGGAAAACTCTTCAACATTCTATCCGGCTTATCCGAACCCGACAACTGGAGGCGTCACGATTCCCGTGTACTCCGACGGCCCTGCTGCGATCAATCTGCAGGTCACCAATACTTCAGGTGAAGTCCTTTTCAGGAAAAACGGGCAGCCAATAACAGGAGAGCAGTTACTGGAAGTACCTGAAACAACAATGCCATACACGGGCGTGTATTTCTGGCAATTGCAGATCGGTGATCAACACCATTCAGGAAAAATCATCAAAAACTAAAAAATCGTCCGCCGTCTACCGTCTACCGTCTACCGTCCGCCGTCCGCCGTCCACCGTCCACCGTCTACCGTGAACGTCCATCCGGATCCTGCGTTCCTGCGGCAGGTAATTGTTCATGCGCCCGGGCAATACCTTCATCCAGCCGAGATTTAATCCTTTGTATCGCGCCAGTACCCATCCGCGAGGCGCATCTTCAGGAAGCATGAAACTTTCTTTTTTCAGGAACAGCAGTGCCGGGTCGCGCTCCAGTTCGATGCCCGGAAGGGCAGGAGAGCACAGATCACTGAGGGCCAATGCATGCGAAGGGATGAAATCCTGGCCCTTGAATGTTCCGATATGTGTGCCGAACCATTTGCTTTTCAAATGTTTGTCGAGTTGCAGGTATTGTTGTTCCAGATTGCTGTGAATGGCCACGATCTCCGCTGAAGGGGTTTGAAAAAAACGCAGTTGTTCAGGTTGCCGCAGCCAGGACGCCAGGGCCGGCAACATCTTTTTGGGCAAGGCCTGCAGGCTCCTGAAGGAGGCTGCTACGGTATGCCGGTGCGCCGGTTCGGCCCGCTTGCGAAAAGCCGCCAGGAAAAAGCCCTCTCCCCGAACGCGATGCGGAAAAAACTGGTATCCACCGCCAGCGCGGACGATGCCCCAGGTTTCGGGGATGTTCAGCGAAAGCAGCTCTACGGCGCCCGTATCGAGCAACTGCCCGACGTTTTGTTCGTTTTCCTGTTTATTGTAAGTACAGGTGCTGTAAATGAGTATTCCTCCGGGCGCCACGGCCTCGATTGCGTGCGAAAGAATGCGTTGTTGACGCTCTGCGCAGGCGACCACGCCTGCAGCCGACCATTCGCGGATCGCATCGGGGTCTTTGCGAAAAAGTCCTTCTCCGCTACAGGGCGCGTCCGTCACTACGAGATCGAACCAGCCATCCAACGCAGTAAAATCCGCCGGATCGCCGCTGGTAACGGCGATATGATTATTTCCCCATTTTTCCAGGTTTTCTCTCAGGGTGCCCGCCCTGGCTCGGATCACCTCATTGGAAACCAGCAGGCTCTCCGGGTGAAGCATATCGAGCATCAGAGTGCTTTTCCCTCCGGGCGCGGCGCACAAGTCCAGCACTTTTAAAGGCCTGGAAAGGTCCGTCGTTTGTCGAAGCGCCTCGTGCAGGAACATCGACGACGCTTCCTGCACGTAGTAAGCGCCGGCGTGGAATGCCGGATCGAGGGTGAATACAGGCCGTTCGCTGAGATAGCGGCCCAGCGGATGCCAGGGCACTTCCAGCATATGCGGTTGCTCGAAGGGTAATTCGTGCTGAAAATCGCGGATAGCGTTCTTCAGGCGGATGCTGACAGGCGCCGGCGCCTGCAAGGCCGCCTCAAAATCTGCATACCCGGGGGCACCGAGCAACGTCTGCATCTGGCTTACAAAAGCGGGTGGAAGCATAGAAAGGCAAAGTTCGGTATTGAAGTCGTGCGGCGGACCTTGTCACAGTAAAAATTAACCGAATCCGGCGAATGCAAAAAAACGTATCTATTTTTACAGCTACAGAGCCTTGCCGCTTTGTCTGAAACATTTGAGAAACCCTTTTCCCACCATACCATGCAAGCGATCAGCGCCACTTTGACAATTATTGATCAAATCCACCATGTTCTCGTTCAGTTGGAACCGCATGAATATCGGCGACAACTGCCTGAGTTTGAAGGGAATACGCTGGGTCAGCATTTCAGGCATATTCTCGAATTTTTCCAGTGTCTTGAAAAGGGGATCGGCTCCGGAGTGGTCGACTACGCTTCCCGCGAGCGCAATTTGCTGTACGAAGACAATCCGGGGGTTGCTGCAGCGGCTTTCGGCGCTTTTGCAGAGGTACTGCCCGGTTTGGATCCGTCCGGTATCGTGCAGGTGAAGGCGGAATTCGGAAGCGACGAACGCCCGGACTATGCGAGCACGGTAGGACGCGAGTTGCTGTTCGTGTACGACCATGCCATCCATCATCTGGCGATGATCAAGATAGGCTTGCTGGTACATTTTCCGGCGGTGCGCACCGGTAAAGACCTGGGCGTTTCTCCCTCCACGATCAAGGCCCGTAAATTGCTGAATACCTGATCGCTTGTCAAGGTTCCGGGATACAGCAAGTCCAGATCAGCGCATCTTCACCCGGCAGCCTGATTTTTTCAAATAACAACCGGTAACGCTGGTTGAAATCGCCTTTTTTTACCCAGCCGTTCGCATCCCCGGCATCCCCGTTCCATCGGAAGGGTTCCAGGTGCATATGGGCCCGAAAATCCAGTTCTTTCAAGCCATATGCCTTGTACATGCTTTCTTTGGCGGTCCAGAAAATATGGAAAAGGTCGAATTGGACCTGTGCGGTGTGGCGGCGTACAAAGGCATCTTCTTTTTTATTCAGAAATCTGGGGGCAAGACGGGGCATTTTTCCAACCAGCATCTGAATATCACAACCTACATTCTGACGGGCGAGCAAGGCCCCCACGATGCCGTGGGAGTGGCTGAGCGAACAATACAGGTCCGGGTGATCGAGAAAGAAGGGCTTGGAAAAGGCATCTTTGGCCAGCGGGAGGCGTTGAAAATGTCCGGTCAGTTTGTGCAGCAGCCACCGGCTTGCCAGCCATTCCTGTCGCCGGATGTTTTTCAAAGGACCGAGCTCTGCTTCTTCTACATCGGAAAGCGGCATTTCTTCCCGGAAGAACGCTTCTGTTTCCGCGATCTGCCAGAGCCCGAAACTGGCTCCCGGAAACGGATGGGTAATGAGCAGCAGAGGCATCCTCTTTTTGCGTGCAATGTAGCAAAAAGCAGGTTGACAAAGTGCCAACCTGCTTTTGCATACCTGTACGACTAT
Organism: Lewinellaceae bacterium; assembly: GCA_020636045.1. GTDB lineage: Bacteria > Bacteroidota > Bacteroidia > Chitinophagales > Saprospiraceae > M3007. Next base: position 242,452 of record JACJYP010000008.1, on the reverse strand, counting down.
AAATCTGTTATCTCGGAATCAGCATTAAAGGCTGCGCAGCACGCCTGTCTGCTGTTTGCAGGATGCAGTAATACGTTCCGGGCGCCAGGCTCCTGATGCTGAATGTTTCGGCGTGTTCGCCGGCACTGTATTCCACCTGCGACTGTAATTGCTGTACGACCCGGCCCTGCTGATCGGTGAGCCACAGGCTGACGGGGCCATCCTGAGCCGTGCTGAATTGAACGCTGAATACATCCGATGCCGGGTTGGGGGAAATGCGGAAATAGTCCACAACCTGACGCGCTCCTGTCTGCCCGAACACGTTTTCTGCCGTACGGCTTTCGGAGAAATCTCCGGTCAGACTGGTCGGATAATTGTCCGATTTAAGGTCGCCGGTAAATATGCCGCAGCCACCGCCCGGCATAATACGCGCCAGAAACTTGCTTCCGGACACTGCACGAAAACCAGGCTGCATCGTGATGGAATGACCGGCATATGCTTTCACATCTCCCGGGTTGACCACCTGATACGCGGGACCGAATGTAAGATCGTTCCGGACGGCGTAGGTGCGGTCGTCGTTGACCGTCATAAAACCAAAACTGGCATTTTCAACAGTGGCGTCGTTGCCGCTGATGATCAGCGAGAACTGCTGCGGACCGGAGGTCAACGAAGCGGGCGCTACCACCCGGATCGTATAGTCACCCGCCGCAGGGCTCAACACCAGTATTTGCTCCACATTGTCGCGGTTGTTGTTACCGGTGGTCGCGGCTGCGGCCGGGCTGGCCGGATTCAGTATCCAGGGTAAAAAGGTGGATGAACTGCCGTCGAGCCGGAGATCGAGGTCGTTGACGAGATAGTTCACGCCCGCCGGGTTTACCGTTCCGGAATTGACGGTGCCGGAAGCAGGGTCGCTCCATACCAGGCTGATCTTCAGGGGCTGGCTGCCGCTGCTGGAAATGGGGAAGGTAAAAACATCGCCTGCATCGACGGACGCTTCAACGATGTGCTGGCATCCGGTGTAATCGTGAATAGTGACCAGTTGCGCGGCATCGGCAACATTGATCTGTCCCCATCCGAAACTGTAATCGGGGCCGTTGTTGGGGCCCACTTCATCAGCCTCGTTGATGAGCAGGGCCTTCATTGTTGCTGCACGGGGTACGCCGCCAAGTACGTTCTGCCAGTGTTCCAGCAGCAAGCCCACACTTCCCGATGTGGAGGGCGCCGCCATCGACGTGCCGCTTTTCGTGGTATAGGCGGTGTCGGCAGCGTTGGAAGAGGAGTAAAGGCCAACGCCGTCGGCGACTACGTCGGGTTTGATGCGCCCGTCGTCGGTGGGTCCCCAACCTGAAAAGGTGGACATCGTGACGGATGTCGGGCCGGTATAGCCGTTTCCACCCGGAACCGGATTGGCTGCGCCTACAGTCAGGATGTTTTTGGCGTTTCCGTCGGTGGGGATGCAATCGTACCCGGCTGCCCCGCCGTCGGGATTACGGGCAGCGGTACTGGTGGTGCTGCCGAATCCCAGCAGGTAAGTGGTGCCTGCGGGCGGGCCGTTGTCGTTGCGGTCGTTGCCTGCCGATTTTACGATCAGGTAAAACGGCGCGTTGAAGGCGACGTTATCCATACTTTGCGCATCGGAATCGTAGGCGCCGAACTTCCAGTCCGTAACGGCCGGGTCGATGCCGTACCAGCGCCACATATTCACGGTCGGGTCGTTGTCGAAGTCCCAGCCGGCGAAAGCGCCGTACGAGTGGTTGGATACACGTATGGGTGTGTTGGCTGCTTCGAATGCCATTTCGCCGATGTCGCCGGAAGCGTCGTAACAACGCAGGTTGGCGGCTTCGGAGAAACCTTCTGCGGCCGGGTCAACACCCGCTGCGATCATCGTACCGGCTACGTGCGTCGCGTGGTCGCTGCTGGCGGTGCCGTCAAGGTTGACCACGCGGCCGCCGAATTCCTGGTGGGAGCTGCGCACAGTGCCGCCGGCTTCCCAGATGCCGAGCGTCTGGCCTGCGCCGGTGAGGCTGAGGCCGAGTTCGCCGCCCGTTTTTACAGCATCTACCGAGAGGCTGGTTTGCGATATGGCATTATCGGGGCCGATATACACCGGGTGACCGCGGTCGATGTGATCGAGGATGGCGGTGATCTGGCCGCCGCTGTCGCGTACCTGCAGCGGAATGTTGTATCGCAGCGCATAAGCCTCTACTTCGGCCCGGCGTGCGAGTTCCAGTTTTTTGTATTGATCGGACAGGTCCATGAGGACTTTTTTCTGTCCTTCGGTCATTTGGGCGTTCAGGATAAGGCTGGACATGAATAAGAACAGCATGCCCAACCCTATGCGCCCTGTGCGTATGTGTTTCATACCATTGGATTTTATAAGGTGGACAGTTATTATTTGCCGCTGGCGGCTTTCAGGTCTTCGTTTTCAGCCTTCAGAACCTTGTTCTCGGATTCAAGCGCCTGCACGCGTTTTTCCAGTTCGATCAGGTGCAGGAAGATCTCTTCGATCTTTTCCATTTGCACTTTTTGCGTCTGACCGAGGTCGAGTCCCGATTCGGCAACCTCTTTCGCGGAGGCAACTCCCGGAAGGTGTTTGTGTTGGCCGATGTAATCTTCTACCGATGACAGCGACATCAATTCGTAGTCATTTTCAAAAACGTAATCGGGCCAGGGCTGCAATTGCACACGCACTTCCTCTGCCATGATGCCGCCGCCAACGCTCAGCGCGTAGCCGGTAGCGTAGTTTGTTGCGCCGATCTTCATACGTCCGCTGAAGTTCGATTCGCCGTTGACGTCCAGTTTGACGCCCGGGGTCGTGGTACCGATGCCGACATTGCCGGAGACATAGGCGTTGCCGGTGATGCGGGTAGTGCCGGTCACATCGAGGTCGTAAGCAGGTGCAAAGTTGTTGATCCCCACGCGCGATCCGTCGTCGAACAAGCGGCTGTCGCCCAGTGAGTTGGGGCCTGTGAATTTGGCCAGCCGGTTTTCCGTTCCGTGGATGTCTTCGCCGGTCAGGAGTTTGTGCCACATGCCGGCCCAGGTATTGGCGGGTGCGTCGCCCCAGCGGTGGAAAATGCCGCCGTCATTGAAAAACAACTGATGGTCGCGCTCGCCTGCCTGATTTGCCGAGGGTGCGAGGGTCAGCAGGCCGCCACGGCTTACGTCGGGCGCGGACAGCGCGGCGCCGGATTTGTATTCAAGATAGGCTTCTTCCGTGTACGTGTCGGGGCCGGGGTTGCCGCCGTTTTCATCCATATGGATACGTCCGAAAAAGTCGCCCGTCGTGTGCGTATTGCCGACGGTATGCAGGTTGAATTGCGGATTCATCGTGCCGATGCCGACCAGGCCTTCAGAGGTGATGACCATACGATTGAGCTGATCAGGGGCGCCGGTGCGGAAGACCATATTGGCCGGCAGCATGCCGTTGCTCACGGGACCGGTCGCGTAAGATTGAATGGAAGCACCGGTGATGATGCCCCCGACGCCGATGGCGGAAAGGCCGTTCCAGCGCAAGGTGCCCAACAGATCACCCTGAAAGACCGGCGCAGGCTGGGTCGGGTAATTGTTGTAGCGGTACATGATGAGTTGAGGATTGGTGCCACCCGATTGTGCGGAGAGCTGGGTGTACAGAGCAGAGCAGAACACAATGCCTAAAAGCATTGAAAAAACGGATTTTTTCATGATTTTTTGAGTGATTTTAAGCGGTTTAAAAAAAAGTGGTGTAAAACGATTCACAAATTTCAGGTTCATCCGACTATACAATTGGAAACGGGATGGAAATCAGGTGGAAATCTGATCCCGGCCGCCAAATGAGAAAACAATTGCTTTCAATCCTTTAAACCGAACCAATCAGATGGGAACCAAAGATTTTACTGTTTTTCGCACCCTGATCGCCGATGTCTACACCAAAGCATTCGGTGAACCGCTTGCCAAACTTCCCCACGGCAAGGCCCAGACCCTGAGCTGGATGATCCACGAGATCACCGGAGAGTTACTCAGCCACAAATCCCTCAGCAACTATATCCATGCAATTCTAAAGGGAGATCCCGGACGCATCAACCCGACGGACGCCACACTTTCTATTCTTGCCCGCTTCGTTTCGGGTGAAAAGGAAACCGGCGGCCGCCACGAAATGCGCATGGGTATTTACGCACCCTGGTACAAATACCGAGTCCGCGTGCTGGCTGGAAACCTTGCGGCATAAGGGGAAAGGAGAACATTATTCGCCTCCCTCCGGCCCGTAAAAGAATACCCAGACCGCAAAATCCGCTGAAAATTCCGTGAAACGGTGCTCCCTTCCGGCCGGGACGAACAATACATCGCCCGGCTGGAAGGGATGCCTGACATCGCCGTTTTGGAAAAAGCCGTTACCGCTGATGACAACGTAAAGTTCATCGCGTGTATGCGGTTGTTGTAGGTCGCGCCCCTGCGGCCGGTATATTTCCACCGCGAGTGTGCCGTGGCGAAAGAGTTCTGCGAAGGTTTTACCTTCGTGCTGTTCCAGGGTTTGGAGTGCTTCCCGAACGGATATTTTCATGGCAAAAGATGTTTTTGATACATCAAATATAAACAGGGGCGATCTGTTGCCACCGGCATTTTATCTCGGCACCGATGTCGTGGAACTGGCTCGGACTTTACTCGGGAAAGTGCTCGTCACACAATTCGAAGGCGCCCGAACTGCGGTCCGCATCACGGAAACGGAGGCCTACCGCGCTCCCGATGACCGGGCATGTCACGCATGGAACAACCGCCGCACCAGCCGTACGGAAGTAATGTTCCAGTCAGGCGGGCGGGCTTATATCTATCTCTGTTACGGAATTCACCACCTTTTCAATGTTGTAACGGCGCCGGAAGGGATGGCACATGCCGTGCTGATCCGCGCGGGCGAGCCATTGGAAGGCCTTGGGTATATGATGGAACGCCGCGGTTTTCCTCCTGAATTCGCTGGCGAGACCAAAAAGATGCAGCGGCTAACCACCGGCCCCGGCGCCCTGGCAAATGCGCTTGGCTTGTCTACAAAATGGACAGGACAGCGTTTTTTCGATGCAGATGCCCCTTTCTGGATAGAAGATGACGGTTTCCGGGTGCCTGATAAGGGCATTTCTGCCGGCAAAAGGGTAGGGGTAGACTATGCAGGTCCCTGTGCGGACTGGCCCTGGCGTTTCTGGCTGAGCGATTCGCCTTATGTCAGACGCTGATCAGTCGTGATGCGAAGCATAAGCCTGCTCCACCTTTTCTCTGAACTGCTCGTAGATCTCGGAGGGTATTTTGTGTCGGATCGACTGGAGGAACAATTTGAGTTTGATGTATTCTCCTTCGGTCAGGATATTGTCTTCCATAAACGCGTTGAAGAGTTCCAGAAAATTCTCGCTCACGTTGCGCGCAAATTCAATGCGTTTGGCGCGGTCTTCAATAAAGGCCAGAAAGTAAAGCCCTTCCGTATAACCGAGTTTTCGGCGCAGCACGAGGTCATCTACTTCTTTTTTGATGTCCTCAAGGCGGCGGGCCGCCACTTCCGCACTGATCAGTTGTTTTTCAAAACCTGCGTACACCTGCTGTGCGCGGTCGCCGTAGCGCCGGATCAGTTGTTCGCGGCGGCGGAATACCCACCAGCCGGCCAGGGCGGTAAGCAGGGCCGTGGTACCTACCATGGTGATCTCTACCAGGTAGCCGGTATCTTCCAGGAATTTGATCTGCCGGGCCACAAAATTGGAGCCGCGTTCCAGGCCGCCGGACCGCAGGGTAAAATCAAGGGGTGAAAAGTCGTCTTCCGTCAGCGGGCGCTGCGGGTGGAGCGCGTTGATGTGGTTGAGCCAGACGCGCTTCAGTTCCGAGAGGTCGCCGTCGCGGTAACAATATCGAACGTTGCTGCCCTGTCCGAGTTGAAAGCCGTCTCCATAGGTTTCGCGGATAAATTTGTTGGCTTTCAGAAAGTAAAAAAGATACCGCTGCAGCTGGGTGCTGTCGTGCAAGGCCTCCAACCGTTCCGCATGGTCGTCCTGATCCGGTTTGCGCGCCATTTTATCGGCCTGCAGGTGCCACCAGGCAAGTAACTCACGCGGGTTCGGATCGAGGATATACTGGGTTCCCAGGCGTTTGAAATGTTCCTCGTTCATCTCGATCAGCGAACCCGGACCGAGGTGTGTGACGGAAAAAAAGTAAAAATTTGGCGGTACGACCACCTGTTTGCCTCCCAGGACCGCAGTATCGCGCGGACTGCTGAGCGACTCCCAGAGTTCCGGCCCGAAAAAAGTCTCGGGATTGATCTTGTCGAAGTTGTCGGCGACTACTACGAAGTTTTGATCGAGGTGCTGGAAACAATGATCCCAGAACTCCAGCAGTTTCCCGGGGATGAACTGTTCTTCTTCTTCGTAGCCGATGTATTTTTTATGGTATTCGAGGTCGAACTGCGGGGCGCAATCGATCTCCATCAGGTTTTCAGGGTTGGCCGCCAGCAGGCGCGCCATGTGCTTGGTCTGCTTGGTGGAGCCTACGCCCGTCACGCCCGACACGACGAGAAAATTATGCTTTTGCGCTTCGCGGCAAAAATCGCGAAACCCGGTCCATTCAATATTCGAAAGATATGGGTTGGAAACCAGCCAGAATGCCGTCGAATCGCCGGGCGTATAAGGGAGGTCGTGCAGCTCGCAATAGAGCCGCTGCAGGGAGTCCGGCACCTCGCCGATCATGACGTGGTTTTCGCGCAGCAGATCTCCCGAATACAGCCAAAGAGGATCGGGAGAATTGCGCAGGCTGAACCAGCATCCTGCCACCAGCAGGGGCAGAAGGAGCAGGAATAACTTCGATGAAGGGAGCGGGATGTTCAACGGATTATCTTTTTCCGGACGAAGGTAGCACCTCAAAGCGGTTTGGGCATTAGAAACCGTCTGAAAACCTCTTGCAGTTATAAAGCCGCATCATTTGGAGGCATACGACGGTTGTTTTTTCGTCACCAGGGCAAGACTATTCCCTCAAAAACAAACTTTGTCTGCCTCCAAAGCATACGCCTTTCTACCTCACAATAAGTTTTCAGGCGCTTTCTTAAGCGCGCTATAATTTCATCCGGGTTTTTCAACGCAACCGGCAGGGGAAGTACCGTTCATGTTTCCCTGCCGGTTGCGTTGCTTAAAGCACGAGCAGTTTTTTGACCAGATGTCCGCATTGCACCGTATAGACGCCTTTCGGCCAGTCGCTTACGGAAAATTCCGTGAGCGTGGCTGTTGGCTCCAGTTCCAGAACGGCCCTCCCCGTGAGGTCGCGGATCACGAATCTGGATGCTTGTTCCGCCGCTTCCATTCTGATGTAAACGACCGTTCCGGCCGGATTGGGGAATAAATGGAATCCGGTTGATCCGGGCGTTACGCCTGAAACGGCAGTCACGTCGTTGTTGCCGTTAAAAGTAGGTGCCTGGATCACGAAATTGCCTGTACCGTTGGGCACCCGGGCATATCCCATGTCCGTCACCTGGGGGCCAAATGACATGGAATCAACCAATTCGAGCGCCGGCGTGCGCAATTGAAGCAATTCTCCTCCTGCTGAAAGTTTGAAATTGCAGTGCAGGTCGCCGTCGTTACCATCCTCGTCGGCCCAGAAGACCAGGTAACCGTTGGCAGGAATGACGGTGTTTTGCGGAATCTCCCATTTATCGGGAATGGCCGCATTATCCGTCAGGAAAAATCCACTGAGGTCGACCCCCTGATCAGATTTATTGAACAATTCGATCCAGTCCTCGTATTGCCCCGCTTCATCGGCGACGGTTGTGTTATTGGATGCCATCAGTTCGTTGATCGCAACCGGAACGTCCGGCGCGAGGGATGACTGCACGCGGTAAATAAATACATCGTGTTCGGCGCCGACAGGCAGGTACGACACCGAGCGCGCCGTATTTCCTGCAACGGCTTCGATGTAGAAACGCACCCAGGTGCCGGCACTCTGGGCGGGAAGCACTGCGCCATAGAGCCCGTCGCCCGATGCGCCGTCCTGATGCTGACCATCGTCGTACATCTGCAACGGCGTGAAATTTCCGACCAGTCCTGTAGCAAAGAACAGGTTGACCCCGAAAATGCCGTTGCCCGATGACACTTGTGCGGTGACGTATGCCTGTTTTCCCGATTCCGGGGCCTCCCACGACTGGCCCTGCAGGTTGTACAAATTCGCATCCTGAATGACAGGGGCTGTCTGTGCGACTTCCGCATTGCCGAGCAGGTTATTGCGCCGGTTGTTGATAAACGTTTTCAGGGCATTGACTTCATTGTTGAATTGCGTATTGCTGTACAGTTTTTTAGGGTCGGCCAGCACCAGGGGCTCGATCATCGCCTTGTAGTGGTCGAGCATGGGATTGCAGATCGCAGGGTTCAGTTCTTCTTCCAGGATCGTGCGAAGATGCGCCAGGTAGCGCTGGCGCCAGATCGGCACGGCGAGTATCTTGTTCAGCAGCGGGTAGTTGACTTTGTTCGCATTGTAAAAAGCGCTCCAGCTCGCAAGGTTGCCCGTCATGACGCTGTTTCCGTCGTATTCAAGCGGTGTGAGGCGGCCTGTCTCGGCTTCATAGTACACGTAGTAGTCCATTTTGCCTTTGAAAACATAGCTGTCGTCGTCGGAAAAGGCGATTTCCGAAGCCAGAAACCACAAGGTGCGGTCGATGTCGATAAAGTTGGGCAGCACCTGCGGAAGTTCTGCTGCGGGTGTATTATTCAGGGCATCGCAGCCGGCTACGAGGTAATCCCAGGGATTGTCAAGTCCGCTGCTTTTCAGCGTGTAGTAGGGTTTGTAGGCCGCCGTATCGGCTCCGAGGTAATTAATGGCTGCGGTGCCGTCGCCCCAGCCGCCTCCGCCCGGTCCGCCACCGATCGAACCATCCGGGCGGTCGGCGCGCCAGTTGATGCCGTCGCCACTGAAAAACCACTCTTTCAGGTAATCCTTGTTGAGTTGCTGCACATTTGGATACAAACCCCAGTTCTCTCCATTGATAAACAACTGTACATAGTTGGATTTGGCCGCCGGAATATGCCGCCTGATCTGTTTCTGGTAGAACACTTCCCTCAGGAAAGAGGGGTCCTGAAAGCAGTTGTTCAGGTTCAGGGTTTTATAGCCCATCAGTTTCTGGCCGGAAATAGCGTAGTCCGTGCTGATATTGAAAGATTTCTTCTGCGAATTCTGTGTCTGACTGTACGAGGTCTGGCCTTTGAAGCGCACTCCCACGCTGTCATATATTTCGCCGTCGACTGTCATAGTAGCCGGGAGGTCGGTTTTCGACTGGTAATTGCCGACCAGTTGGTTCCAGTAATTGGGCTGCGAAAAATCGAGATAAATAGCGCGGATGATGGAAGAATCGTACAAGCCGCCGGGCGCCTGATCGCCCGTGAGCAGCATGTGGCCGTCATCCGAAATTCGCATCTGCGAAGGCAGGTTTTGGGCATAGGAGGCCGGAATGAGCACAATGCAAAAGGCCAGAGTCAACACTCCGGTGGAGAAATAGCGCATGTTCAGTAAGTTTAAAGCAAGGAATCCGGGAGCATACAACTCCCGCGGTGTCAAAATTACTACGTTCCGGACCATTGCGGGGTTGCGTGCCTGCCGGTAGTGTTTGAAAAATCGCGCAATTGGCTAAAAGCAACATTTTTCTGCACGATTCACCCGTGCCGGGGCTTCGCGTTGCCGCTGGATAAGTGAATGTACCGCAGAATCAACGGATTTGCAGGAGGGACGCCGGCGCCCGCACATTTGTACCGTTCAGACGATACAATTGCTGCAAAAGCGATCGCCGGACAAACCCGCACCTTTTCGGAGGCCGGGTATGGAACTTCTCATTCATTCACGATCAACCTGTAAAACAACACAATGAAACGGTTTATCCTGCTCCAACTGCTCCCGCTTTTTCTCACCGGCATCCTGCATGCCCAGTCTTTTAATCTCGGCATAAAAGCCGGCCCCCAACTCAGTACGTTTACCAGCACCAGCGATGCCGAGTCCGTATGGCTTTATCATGCCGGTGTCTTCAGCACCATGAACATCAGCGAACGGTTTCAGGCCCAGGCCGAGGTATTGCTGTCGGCATCGGGCGTCGACGACAAGGAGACGGATTACTACAAACAGCGGCACCTGTACCTGAATGTACCGCTCACGGTGAAATTCAAAGTCTTTAACCGCCTGAGCGTACACGCAGGGGCACAATTCGGGTATCTCATGGATGCAAAACTGAAGATCACCGAAGGTGACGACAAGGGGAAATACGACAGAAAAGACCTGTTCAACAAAACCGAGATCGCCTGGATCGCAGGCGCCGAATACATGATCGGCAACCGGCTGAGTGTCGGCATCCGCGTCAACCGCGCCTTCACGAAACTGGCCAAAGATTACGACGACCCGCGCCAGAACGTGGAACAGATATTTCTGGCCTACCGGCTGTTCGGCGCATCGTACTGAGGAAACAGGCAAATGAAAACAGATTGAATATGAGGCTGTTGCCGCCGGTAACAGCCTTCATTCATTTGTTTGGACGATCACCGTGGAAAGCCTTAATTTTGGGCAGCCCGGCCCAAACGCCGGGCAGGCTGGTATGCTCAAAGCACTGATCGTCGACGACGAACCAAAGGCCCGGGAGATCCTGCATTTCCACATTCAGCATTTTATCCCGGAGATTTCCCGGGTGGAAATGGCCGGCAGTGTGCCCGAAGCGCTTCAACTGATCCATACTTTCCAACCCGACATTCTTTTTCTCGATATCGTGATGCCGCAACAGGATGGTTTCGACTTGCTGAATGCCCTCGAGGACTGGGATTTCGATGTGATCTTTACCACCGCTCATGACCAGTACGCCATCAAGGCGATCCGCTTCAGCGCGCTGGATTACCTGCTCAAGCCGGTAGACCCCGATGAGTTGCAGGCAGCGGTAAGCAGGCATCTGGAGAAAAAAGAGGAACGCCCGCAGCGGCAGGAATTGTACCGGAATTTTGTTTCTAACCTGCATGCTCCCCGCGACAACGAATTTAAACTGGCCATTCCGACTGCCGACGGCACCTATTTTTTTCAGACAAAAGAGATCATTCGCTGCCAGGCCGACCGGAATTATACCGTCTTCCACCTCACCGGCCCGCGCCGCTTTGTCGCTTCCAGAACCCTGGGTGAGTACGACGAGATACTGAATGAACACGGCTTTCTGCGCGTACATAAATCGCACCTTGTGAACCTCGATTTTATCGACAATTTTATGGGCAAAGATTATATCCGCTTGTACGATAAAACAGAGATCGAAGTAGCCCGGCGCCGAAAAGACGATGTAAAATCAGCCCTCCAGGGCCGAAATCTCAATTAATGAAATGACCTTCCGCGCCGCTATATGGCCGCTTTTTTTTCTGGTTTTTGCCAATCTTGCCGGAGCAGATGCCCAGTCGCTGGCGCCTTACCGCAGGCTGGTCATCGAAAAGGTGGGCGAAACCAAACTGGGTACGATCAACGACCTTGTGGAAGACGGACGTGGATTTATCTGGCTGGCGGGCTATTACAGCGTATATCGTTACGACGGCGCCCAAATAGAAGCCTTTTCTAATCGCCCCGACGATACTGCTTCCATCGTGCCGGGGCCTTACGAACACCTGAAAAAGAGTCGCGCGGGCGAAGGGCTGTGGATCGGCAGCAGCACGGGCGGATTGAGTTATCTCGATCTGCAAACGGGTAAGGCGCTCAATTACACGGCAAATGCGGAGGATCAGGGAGCGCTTGCAGGCAATAGCATTGCCGATATTTATGAGGACCCCGACGGCGGTATGTGGGTGGGCACCGACTTGTTTGCCCTGCACTATCTTTCACCCGGTAGTAAACGTTTTTTGCGCTTCCGGCCTCCATTGCCTGCCGGGGTGGCGGATTACCCGGCCGCCGGCCTGCTGGGCGAGATCATTCCGGACAGGCATGATCCCAGGGTGCTGTGGATCGGTTCGCGATTCGGGGTTTACCGCTTCGACCGGAAAAATGCGCAATTCCAACTCTTCCCTTTCGAACACAATCTTCAGTACTGGTACCGCCCGCAGAACCTGCAAATATACATGGATGCGGATGGCATGATCTGGTGCGGGGGCATTACGACGGGGCTTTGTAAACTTAATACTTCCAGCGGGCACTGGCAGGTGTTCAAAAAAACGGGGCAGACCCTGCAATCACACAACATCAACAATGTGCTGGATATCGCTCCGCTCGATGATACCACGTTGTTGACCCTCACATTGATGGATGATGCCTGGAAGGTCAACTTACGGACCGGCGCCATCGAATTTCTTTCCATCAGCACGATCAACAGTGCGGGCATTCCGGTGGCCCTGTTTTCCATGTGCCGTAGTTTCAATGGCGATCTGTGGCTGGCTTACGGCAACGGATTGGTCCATTTGACAAAAAAAAGTTCCCTGTGGCCTTTTGTTTCCTTTCCCGGCCTGAACCCTTCGCTTGACCAGAACAACTGGCAACGCGCCTACCTCGTTTCCGGGGATAAAAAATACCTCTATATCGGAACCCTGCGCGGCAACGGCTTGCTCAAATACCGACTGGACGATGGCAACACTGAAGCATTTTCATACCGCAACCTGGATAACCCCGGCGAGTCGGATGTGCTGATGGATGCCCTTTGTTTCGGCAGGGACGGGCGATTGTGGATCGGCACGGACACAGGCTTGCTATATCTGAACAGGGGAGAACGGATAATCCGGTCTTTTGATGGCAACGGAGCAGGAGCAACGGCCTTGCAGGGCGCTCAGGTGACTTCTCTGTATGCCCGGAACAATGAACTTTGGGTGGGCACGAAAGGCCGGGGAGCCTTTCGGGTAGACTTGCAAACCGATGCGGTCGAGCAACTGGAAACGAGGGGTCTGATCAAAACGAGTGCTGTAAGTTGCATTACAGGAAAAGACAAGGGGCCGGTCTGGTTTGGCCACGACCGCGGTCTGACAGCATATGACCCCGCCCGTAAAACGGACTGGCATTTCGACCGGCAAAAACGCCCGCCGTCCGGCCTGAGTGACGATCAGGTCACCTCGCTCGCGTACGACGCCGCAGGGCATCTTTGGGTATCCACGCTGGGCGGCGGCATGATGCGCCTGCTAAACGGCGACCAGGAACATCCGCATTTCGATGCATACTACAACAACGAGGTGCCGGGCGGCAATGTGGTGTACGAATTCGCCATCTGCGATCGCGGCAGGATTTGGCTGGGCACACAAAGCGGTCTTGCTGTGCTGGACACTGCGGCGCAGAGTTTTGTCAACTACGACAGCCGCGACGGCATGATTGCCAAGATCGGGTCTATGATCCGCCTGCCGGACGGGCGCATCGCCAGTGCCGCCTACCGCGGTTTTCATTTGTTTCATCCCGATTCCGTTCTGCATTCGGGTGTGCCGCCGGTGCCTTACCTCCGGAATTTCCGCATATTCGACCGGGATGTCGATTTGCCCTACGCCGTCGACCGGATGGATCAACTGACCTTGAATTACAACCAAAACCATTTTTCATTCGAACTCGGCGCACTCAATTTCGAAGAAAAAGCCCGCACGCACTACGCTTACCGGCTCGAAGGATATGATCAGGACTGGGTATTCAGCGGCACGCGCAACTACCTTAGTTACAATAATTTACCGGCAGGAGAATATGTTCTCAGGGTAAAAGCGGCCAATAAAAGCGCCATCTGGTCGGAACATGACAAAACCATCGGCATCATAATCCGGCCGCCTTACTGGCAAACATGGTGGTTTCGGCTGCTCGTTCTCGCCTTTGTCAGTGCGGTCGCATATGGCATCTACAAAGCCTGGCGGCAGCGCCGGCGTACGCTGATAGCGCAACGCCTCGTGGAATATTTCGCCCATGCGGACTACAGCGGAGCGGGTGTGCGCGATATATTATGGGATGTCGCACATAAATGCCTGGCGCGGCTCAGGCTGGAAGATTGCGTGATCTACCTGCTCGACGAATCCGGCGAATACCTCGTACAGGCGGCTGCATATGGCGCCAACAATCCCGGCCCGTATGAACTCCAGGAGCCGCTTCGCATCCCGCTGGGGCGGGGCATCGTCGGTGCGGCGGGCTTAAAAGCACAACCCGAACTGGTGCCCGACACGCGTCGCGACCCGCGATACATCGTTGACGATCAACCGCGTCTGTCGGAACTGGCGATCCCAATCGTCCACGAAGGCAGGTTGGTCGGCGTGATCGATTCAGAGCATTCCAGGCAGGGCTTTTTCACCGAGTATCATATACAGGTGCTCAAGACCATTGCCTCGCTTTGCGCCGGAAAGATCGCGCAGGCGCGCGCGCGCGAACTGATGGAAGAAAAAGAGCGACAGTTGAACGAACTCAACCGAAACCTCGCGGAATCGCAACTGACCGCGCTGCGCGCGCAAATGAACCCGCATTTTCTGTTCAACTGCCTGAATTCCATCAACTGGTATATCATCAAGAACCGTCCGGCGGAGGCATCGCGTTATATCGCGCGCTTTTCGAAACTGATCCGCCTCATACTCGAACACTCCAAAAGAAGGCAGATCACCCTGGAACGGGAACTGGAAGCCCTGCGTCTTTACCTCGACATGGAGGCCATGCGTTTCGAGCACCGCTTCGACTACCAAATCGAGGTGCCGCCCGATATCGATATCGAAGACATCATGGTGCCGCCGCTGATCTTCCAGCCTTACGTTGAAAATGCCATCTGGCACGGACTGATGCCCAAAAACGCACCCGGCCGCCTGCAAATTCATTTGAAAATGGAGAAAAATGCGCTGGTGTGCATCATTGAGGACAACGGGATCGGTCGGGAAGCGGCGGCGGCCATGCGGCAGGGTACTGCAAACAAACGTGAGTCGCAGGGTCTGAAGATCACGGAAGCCCGCATCCGGCAAATGGGCGGACAAAGCAACGGCGCCCCGGTTCGTTTCACCGACCTGTACGACGAAACAGGCGCCGCTGCCGGTACCCGGGTGGAAGTCAGGGTAGGGTAGACATGCTTCTTACACGGTTGGGAGTATGATCTGCATTCAGGGCCGTTTTGATGAAGCGGCTTTTTCCGCTGCCGCCAGATTTGCCTTGAATACTTCGAGGTTAGGGCCACCCTTAACTTCTGCCAGTTCGACGGCTTTCCGGTAATTATCGACTGCTTCGGCAGTTTTTCCATTGGCGAGCAGCGCCTCGCCATAACTGTCGTACACATTTGCCGACTCGGGAAAAAGGCGCGCGTTGCATTTGAAAATGACTTCGGCGGTCTCCGGCTTTTGATGCATGATCAGGAACTCGTAACCCAAATCATTGATATTATTCTCCATCAGGCAGCCATTGCTTGTGCATTGCTGCATGCTTTCGAATATTTTTTCCTCCTCCGCGTCGTCGGGGTAAGCCGCCAACATGGCGAACAGGCCCGTCAACTGTACTTCATATCCTTCCCTGATTTTCTGGCGATACGCGCGCGCAGCTGTTGAAGCGAGTTCTACGGCCTTGTCGAATGCTTCGTCGGCGGTGGTTTTTATTTCCGGTTCCACGCCGGTGCCTTCCCAGTTTTTCCCTGTGACAGGATTGATAGCCGTTCCCGTCGGGATAAATACGCCGAGTTTTTCATTGATCGGGATCATGCCGCCGGGGTTGGCGCCTCCACCGGTCGTTTCGCCCACCAGTGTGGCCCGTTTGCGGGTCTGCATATTGTATGAAAACTCCTCCGCACCTGAAAAGGTGAAACTGCTCGTGAGGATAAACAGCGGCACGTCGGGCATTTTTTCGCCGCCGACTTTATCAAGCGTCCAGAACTCTTCCGTGTGATCGCCTTCGCGCCAGTACAGGCTGTTCAGATGGATGTGCTCATCAAAGAAATAACTGCACAGATATTGCACCATGGCAGGGTTGCCGCCGCCGTTTTTGCGCAGGTCGATGATGATTGCGTCCGTGCCGGCCAGGAGACCCATGTAACGATCGGCCATGGGAACGCCTGTGCTGAGGGGTGCGAATCCGCGCAGATCGAGATAGCCAATGTTGCCGTCCAGACGCTTTGCTTCCCGAAAACCCGCCGCGTTCATACGCTGGGCTGCCATCCGGTCGAGTTTTTCCTGTATTGCGACGCCCGGTTTGTCAGAGCGCCCCGTCCCGGCAGGCATCGGCCGGATGCGCATGTGTTTGTCGTGGTTCACCGATTGAACGGATTCGGTAAGGGCGATGGCGAATGCCTGCAGGTCATTTGCCTTGTCGAAAGCGCCTGCTTCCAGTTGTTCCTGCAGGTGTGCGGCCGTCTTTTTCGCGACGTCCGGAAAAACGTAATGTGCTTCGAGCAGTACACCCAGTTGCTTGATCGTGGCGGTTTTGAATTCCTGGTCGAGGAGGCTGCTTTCCTGCGCGAAGAGCCCGTTTGCAAAGCAAAAACACAGCAAAAATGCTGCGGAGGTAATGATCTTGTTCATAGCTTAAATGATTTATGATACCGATAAAACCAGGTATGAAATGCTGATAAGGAGGGCGAATTTATCCATAATCATGGACACCAATTTGCCGAATGAGTTGCATTCATTCCAGACAGGACAGCAGCCACGCTTTTTCCGTCAGCACCGGCTCGGTCTCGATCTCGCGCCTTAGTTTTTCTTTTGCCTGCCGGCTGCCGGGGTGCAACACACGCTCGGCATACCGGATGATGTTGAGGTAATTCGTGCGGTGATAGCCGATCACCTTTTTTCGCCGGATGTAATTGCGCATGGCGTCGAGGTGCGATGCCAGCAGGTCGTATTCGTCGAGCACGTAATAGGTTTTCAGCAACAGGGTCTTGGCCGCGAGGTTGAATAAGGGGTCGTGGTAGTTGGCCCGCTGAAGCAAGGCCAAAACGGTGTCGTACCGTCCGCGTGCGTAGTTGAGCCGCGCCAGGTTGAAACTCAGGGAACTGTCGCGGTATTTTCGCTCCAGGGTCGATTTGTATTGATGGATAAAATTTTCCACCCAGTCGAGTTCGTTGCAACGCAGTCCGGCGGCCACGATATTATGATAGGTAAACCGGGACAACAGGCCGTTTTCGAACAAATAGCCGGCCTCCAGGGCGCTGCGATACAACGCAAGTACTTCGCGCTCCATTTCGCGGTGGCCGCTGTTGGCCCGCCTGATGCAATGATTGATGCAAAACGTGTAAAATTCCCGCATTTCATCGTTGGAGAAGTTTGACTCAACGGCGCCGAGCATGTCCCTGAAAGTTTGGTAGCGGGTGTGTGCTTCTGGTTGGTGCAACATGCGATACGCTGCCAGGTAGGTCGAAATGCCGGGCAGGTCGCGCCATTCGGGGCGTTCTGCCAGCGCGATCACATCGCGATGCAGGGGATCTTCCGCACCTGCCTGGTAGACATTTTTTTGGGCCAGTTCCAGGCAGAACAGGCGAAGGCGTTTGCTCAGGTACTGTACATCGGTCCGGTAGGCAAGCAAGCGCAGGGATTCCGTATCTGTCGGATTCTGAGTGACGGTGGTCTCATGCATTTCAAGCGTGTAGTCGCGCAGCAGGTCGTGGTAGGCGGCATTGCGCAGCGGCTGTCGCTCGAGTTCTTTCTCCAACGCCCGCATGTGGCGCCCGTACTGATCCATCAGACCGCGATTGCGGTATGCTACGGCAAGTTGCAGGCGATGCTGAAGGGTTTTGCTGCGATCCTGCTCCACCAGCAGGTACATTTCAAGCAGCCTGTTGAGATAACTCATCAACAGGCGCATTTGGGTATCGTCGTAGGTGACATCGGGAAACAGGGCGGCCCAGATCTGTTGCTTTTCGGGCTCCGTTTCCCTGCATAGCGCATCAAAAAGTGCCTGCAGATCACTGCGCCGGTTGAAAAACGGCGATGACAGAAAACGCCGAACTTCCCTGCATTCTACGGGGCTGAAAGAACGGATCAGTTGATAAATATTGCTGTTGTCCATGACAAAGTGAAATCTCCCGCAACTTCGCGAAGTTTTTACAGGCCGATATATGAATAGTCATTTGTGATTTATTCTACAATGGTATAATATTGAATCGGGTAAAAGTAAGCGATTGGTATTGTATATTATTGATTAAGAGTTAATAGTAATGTTTTTCATAAAATAAATTCTATATAGTTGTTGCAAAAACTACTCTACAAATACTCAAATTTGATTTTTTCTGCTTCGAGCCATTACCGCATTTTTGTACCGTCAGAAATATTTCGAGGGCATACTCCCATCCCGACAACTTGCAAGTCCCGGTTTTCTCACAACAACAACAATCCTTGCGATGAAAAAATTTAATACGATCCTGTCGATCCAGTCCCTGAAGCGGATATGTGCGCCGATCGGCTACATCCTTTTGCTTATGCTTGTCTATCGGCCGTCGGCCGGAGCGCAATGCGCCAACGACGTGACCCCGCCGGTCGCGGTCTGTGATGCCGATATTACCCTCGATGTGCCGCCTGTGGGCTCCATCACCGTCGAAGCGCTCGATATTGACGACGGCAGTTATGATTTATGCTCCACGCAGTCGGCACTTCAATTTTTCATTGAAGAAGGTCCGTTGTCGCCGACACCACCCGCTACAACCCAGTTGAGTTTCACATCTGCGCAGGCAGGCCCTCACACCTTGTATCTCTGGGTGATCGATTCGGTCGGAAATGCCGCAAATTGCGCTACGAACGTAGTTATAAACAATTGCCAGGCAAGCCCGGTGATGGTTTGTAATGATATGGTACAGGTGGCACTGGGGCCATTCGATTGCGCGTATGAATTTGTGCCTTCAGATATGCTTGAAGGCGGCCCTTATTGCAATTATTTCACTTATCTCGTGGAGTTGGATCCCAATCCTTCCGGTCCGGGAACCCCGAGCCCGTCCATTACATTCGGACTGGCCGATACCGGCCAGCACATTATGAAAGTATTGTGTCTCGAAACGGGGAATGCGTGTTGGGGCACCGTCATCATCAAAGATGTAATACCGCCGGTGGCGGTTTGCGAAGTTATGCTCGATCTGGTCCTCGATCCTCCGGCAATCAGCACCGATACCCTTACCGTTTTTGAGGTCGATGACGGCAGTTACGATAACTGTAGTGCTGTGGAGTACGCGATTCAGGTGCTGGATACGTCCATGCAATCGCTCGGCCCTTTTGCTCCTTATTTTGTTTTCGATGCCGGTATGGCCGGTAACTATTGGGCTGTGCTGCGTGTGACCGATCATGCCGGCAACACGTCGACTTGTATTACTGCTGTGTCGCTGGAAGCGCCCGTGACACCGCGTACGATCGAAGGGGTGGTGTTTTCCGATGCCAATGACGACTGTACTTACCAGGATTTGCAGGAAACGGGGCTGGCCGGCTGGGTGGTGCGTGCCACCGGCTTGAGCACTGGAGAGATATTCGAGGCGAATACGGATGCACAGGGACATTACCAGATGTCGTTCCCTGCCATGGATCAGCAATACAATCTTGCGCTGGCCGCGCCTTACAACTATGGCTGGCTCGGATGCCCGACTACCTACCTGATTGATTTTTCAAACCCGGCAACAGGCGATACCGTCGAACAAAACATTTCGGTACATCTGGACCAGGAATGTCCGCTCATGTTCGTGGACATCGCCACTCCAAAAATACGACCCTGTTTTCCGGGCACCTATTACCTGAGTTATGCCAACGCCAGCGCCCAGAGTATCAGCAATACCTATATCGAGGTGGTGCTCGACCCCGCGCTTGCATTTCAAAGCAGTTCGATTCCGGAGATCGATCTTGGGAACAACGAGTACCGCTTCGCAACCGGAACCCTTGCACCGGGTGAAAGTGGCATGTTCAGCATCAACTTCACGGTGAATTGCAACGTCCAGCCCGGCGCTACGCACTGTTCCGAGGCGCATATTTATCCCGATACCCTGTGCCCCGACGTGCCGTTGTGGTCGGGCGCCAATGTGGAGGTAGAAGGCAGATGCACGAACGATACCGTGTTTCTCACGATCCGGAATACCGGCGCGGGCGCCAACGCGCAGCCGCTTGAATTCGTGGTGGTGGAAGACGTACTGATGCGCGAGATGAACACATTCAGCCTTGGCTCGGGCCAGGAAATAACGCTCACGCCGATCGAAGGAAACGGGGCGACGTTCCGCCTGTCGGCCCAGCAGGAGCCCGGGCACCCGTATGGCGGCATGCCCTCCGTAGCGGTCGAAGGTTGCGGCGGGTTTACCCAGGGAATGGTGATGCTTTTCCAGAACAACAATGCCAACCCGTTCATCTCAGTCTTTTGCCGGGAAAATACCGCGGCCTACGATCCGAATGACAAACAGGCCGTGCCGCGCGGCTACGACGATGAACACTGGATCGAACCGAACGTACCCATCGATTATATGGTACGTTTTCAGAATACCGGCACAGATACCGCTTTTAAGGTTGTGATCGTGGACACACTTTCCGCGTTGCTCGATGCAAAACGAGTGCGTCCGGGCAGTGCAAGTCATCCCTATAGTTTCGAACTATTGGACGATCATATCCTGCAGTTTACTTTTGAAAACATCCTGTTGCCGGACAGCAACACCAACCTGGAAGCATCGCAGGGATTCGTACAATTCAGTATCCCACAAATGCCCGGCAATCCCGACGGCTCGCTGATCACAAATTCGGCGGCAATCTATTTCGACTTCAATGCGCCGGTGATCACCAACGAAACGTATCATACTGTCGGCCAGAATTTTATACTCGTTTCAGCCAACGACCCCGCTCCCGGCGCCGGTTCGATGCTGGTTTATCCAAATCCCGCTATCGACAGGGTGTGGTTCGCCCCGGAAAATACTCAGGGCAAGTCGCTCCGATTTGTATTGACGGATGTGAACGGCAGAAAAATCATGGAACAAAGCGTGGCGCAATGGCCTTTCATGCTGGAGCGCCGTTCGCTGAAAAGCGGTGCCTATTTTACTACTTTTCGGACCAGAACAGTGCGCTATATTATTCCGGCAAGATTATGATCAAATAAACTTAACCGAACCTGTAAAGCGTTTTAATCGGGTCTCCCGGGTTTTCGAAGCAGAAGATCCGGGAGTTTTTATGAACCGGAACGGATCGACCGACGCATGTGCCAAAGCCCGAAAACGGGGCCCGGTAACAGCAACAAAAAAAGCGCCATTCCAGAGCGACGGCGTTGCTATTGAGCAACTGTATGCTGAAAATAGTGATGCCAAAACCGATGCAGTTGACGATCGTCAATGCCGTGCCGACATATTCGGATGGCGCCGAACGGGCAACCACGGATGAAAATTGAGGAGAGTCGCCCACCACGGCGAAACCCCAAATGATCAACAACAGGAGGAACAGCCATGCAGGCAAATGAAAGAGCAGTGGCGAGAGCAGGCAAAAAGCGCCTGAAATCGATAACATATAGAATGCAACTTTGGGACTGCCGATCCTCAGTGAGTGATATCCGCCGGCAATACATCCTGCTGCACCCGCCGCGATGGTGGTAAAAGCCCAGAAAGAGGTGTTGGCAAATGGAACTTCGTGCAACGTCTGATAGGCAGTGATGAAGGTCGGTACAAACGCCCAAAATGCGTACAACTCCCACATATGACCAAAGTAGCCGAATGCCGCCGCCCTGAACCCGCGATCTGAAAAAATGCGTGGAATGGCGTTCCACTCGAATCGGGGCGCCGGTCTGCGATACGGGCCGTCGGGCACCGTCAGGTATAATAAAATGCCGCCTGACGCCGCCAGGCAGGAAATGGCCAGCAGGGTCGTTTTCCAGGGTAAAGCCCCTGAGAATACTTTTAGCAAGTGCGGAAACGCCGTGCCCAATACCAGCGCGCCCACGAGATATCCCAGGGCTTTCCCAAGGCCTTTTTCATGCCAATCGGCCGATATTTTCATACCGACCGGATAGATGCCTGCCAGGAAAAAACCGGTGGCGAAACGGAAGAAAAGCAGTCCGCTGAGTCCATCGGCCAGGAGGAACAGGCACAGATTGGCTGCAGCGCCCGCCAAGGCGGAAACGAGAAATACGAGGCCTGGCGAAAAACGGTCTGATAGGGTCAACAGGGCGAAAAGGAACGTGCCTGTGATAAATCCCAACTGAACTGCCGAGGTGAGATCGCCGACAGCCCGGGGGGCCAGCGCAAACGCCTGCTGTAGTTCACCCGAGATAGCATTGCCCGCAAACCACAGCGAAGTGCCGGCAAATTGGGCAAATACGATCACGGGCATGATATGGCGGGGTGTGGACCTGTCGTTCGGCATATGTTCGATCCGCATTTTTCACAACGAATGTCCGAAACATATCCGGAAACCGTGAGTGTTTTCCTTCATTCATATTCTGTTTTATGTCAAATTTTCAGGAGCCCGTTCATGCATGTCCGCTACATATTATTTTTGCATCATGGATAAAGCCGCATACCCTACCCCCGAAACATTTACCAGAGCCAGAAGCGCCGAACTTTTCGAAGAAGCAAAACAGTATTTCCCCGGTGGCGTGCACTCGCCGGTACGCGCTTTCAAAAGTGTGTACGGGCCGCCCGTCTTTTTCGAACGGGGAGAGGGCTGCCATCTGTACGATGTGGATCGTCAGAAATACGTCGACTTTTGCTGCTCCTGGGGCCCGCTGATCCTGGGACATTGCCCCCCGGCTGTCGTGCAGCGCGTACAGGATACCGTAGCGAATGGCATGTCATTCGGCACGCCTTCTCCACATGACAACCTCATCGGGAAACTCATCCTCGAACATCACCGGTACATAGAAATGATCCGTTTCGTGAGCAGCGGCACGGAGGCGGTGATGAGCGCGATCCGGTTGGCACGCGGCGTGACGGGGCGCAGCAAGGTGATCAAATTCGAAGGCTGCTACCACGGGCATGTCGATTCGCTGCTGGTGATGGCAGGGTCGGGGCTGGCCACGCTCGGCGTCAGCACTTCGGCCGGTATTCCCGAATCATTTGCCCAGGAGACGATCGTAGTGCCGCTCGCCAATATCAAGGCGTTGATGAAAGCGTTCAAAGAGCACGCTGCCGACACTGCCTGCCTGATCGTAGAGCCGGTGCCCGCCAACAACGGCCTGTTGTTTCAGAGCAAGTCCTTTCTGGAATATCTGCGGGAGCAGTGCACGGCACACGGTATTCTGCTGATCTTCGACGAAGTCATTTCCGGCTTCCGGGTCGGATTCGAAGGCGCGGCAGGAATGTTTGATATTCAGCCCGACATCATCACTTTTGGAAAGATCATCGGCGGCGGCATGCCGGTAGGCGCCTACGCGGCCAGTGCTGCGATCATGAAACATGTGTCGCCGGAAGGACCTGTGTATCAGGCCGGTACGCTGAGTGCCAATCCCGTCGCGATGGCGGCGGGTTATGCAACCTTGCAGGAATTGCTGAAACCGGGTTTTTACGAAACGCTGGAACAAAAGACTGCGCAATTCACCGCCGGTTTGCAGGAACACTGCGACAAAAAAGGTTACGAAATGCGTTTTCCACACGTCGGCTCCATTTTCTGGCCCTCGTTTTCAAGCAAAACGATCCGGCGCTCCGAACAGATCGACAGTGCCGGGATCGACCGTTTCAAGATCATGCACCTCGAGTGCCTGAAACGCGGTGTGTACTTCGGCCCCTCGGGCTATGAAGTAGGATTCATTTCTACTGCCCATACGGACGAAGACCTTGCTTTTGCCTCTAAAGTGATCTGCGAAAGCCTGGATATTACTTTTTCGTAAAGTGCTGTAAAAAAAGAAAGGTTTGAGGAAACATCCCCAAACCTTTCCGCTTTGAATGATGGTCGTTTAGTTGTCGGAAAGCACGCTGCTTACCTTTTCCTGGTACATCTGTTCCAGTTCCTCTTCGTAGAAGAACTTGTCTTCAAACGCGGGTTTGAGTTCATCCAGCCAGGTCGCCTTTTCATCGTATTCGGCAAAGAACGGGCGACCTACCCAGTCGGGGTTGCGCCCTTGCAGGAAGCGCAATGCCAGCACCTTCTTACCCGCCACTTCACTGACGCCCAGTACCTGAACTTTGCCCGGCGTGGCCGACATGCTGGGGCCGCGCACGGTGCGGCAAAGACCACTCACTTGCTGATACGCTTCACGGAATATCTCCCAGGCGCGTACCAGCGGCACTTCGAAATAATGTCGTGCGCCTGTGTCGCGCGCCACGAACATATAGTACGGTATACAATTCTGGTTGACCTGTTCGCGCCACATTTCCGCCCAGGCATTTGCGTCGTCGTTGATATTGTGCAACAGCGGAGACTGCGTGCGGATCTGAAGACCTGTATTGCGCAGGCGGCGGATCGCCTTTTGTACGGCCGCCGTTTTCATCTCATTGGGGTGGTTGAAATGCGACATGAACGCCAGGTTGATGCCGCTTTTGGTGACTCGCTCGAAGAGGGCGAGGAATTTGTCCGCCTCTTCATCGTCGATGAACTTGTATGGCCAGAATGCCAGCGATTTGGTGCCGATACGAATGGACTGGATATTCGTGCCGTTGTCTTTATCGAGAAATGGCTCGATATACTGCCGGAATACCTCGTATTTCATGATCATCGGGTCACCGCCGGTAAACAGGATATCCGTCACTTCCTGGTGCTCCTGCAGGTATTTGACGAGCAGTTCGGTTTCGCGCATGGCGAATTTGATCTCGTTCATGCCCACAAATTGCGGCCAGCGGAAGCAGAAAGTGCAGTAACTGTGGCAGGTTTGCCCTGAACTGGGGAAGAACAGCAGGGTTTCGCGGTATTTGTGCTGGATTCCTGTGAGTTTGACCCCCTCAATCTCCGGCACGTTCAGTTCTACCTGGCCGGCAGGGTGGGGATTGAGTTGAAGCCTGATCTTGTGTGCGACTTCGCGAATCACATTCCGGTCGCCGGTTTCTTTCAGCGTCCGTTCCATTTCAGCAAAATGCTCAGGGCGTAACATGTGCCGGTTGGGGAACACAAGATTGAACAGCGGGTCTCCCTGATAATGATCCCAATCGATCAATTCGTCAATCACGTAGTTATTTACTTTGAAAGGCAGCACATTTCCAACCACTTCAATGTCGAAACGTTCAGTCTCTGTCAGCCGCTCCATCTGGGGTATATTCCGGAATGTATTCAGGGCATACGCCTTGTAAGCGGGTTTTGCTTGTGTCGTCATTTCCATCAATCAAATATTTAGTTTAGTTTTATCTAATCAGAACCGTGTAGATCGCCTCCGGAAAAAAAGATGGCCTGCCCGGGAGGGAACATTGGCGAAGGGGGAAGTTGGTAGCGAGAAGTATGGGGAAATGCAGAAAAAAGCCTGTTTTCTGCAAAAAAACATTAAGGGAACCCCCATTTGGTACCGGAGGTTCACAAAATACGCAAAGTTCTTGAAAAATTAAAATTCGGGCCCCGCGTATTTCATCGTTTCCGTTGTAGGAACAGCATAATCGGGGTTTGTCAAATCCGGAAGCAGGAATGGTATTCGGCGCTCGTATTAAATCAGGCAAAAGCGCGAATTTGGCGCCCAAAATCTACTGCATGATCAAAGTTATTCTCAGGCCGGGTAAGGAAGAGCCGCTTCGGCGGTTTCATCCCTGGGTGTTTTCCGGCGCGATCGGCCGTATAGACGGTGAGCCCGCAGATGGCGATGTAGTGGAGGTGTTCGATAAAAGGGCAACCGGATGGGCGCCGGACACTTCCATCACGGCAGTATCGCAGTCAGGATATTGAGTTTTGAACCTGCTGACGTACAAGAAAGGGCCTTTTGGGAGAGAAAACTGGCTGAAGCGAAACGCGTGCGCGAAACGGCGCTCGAAGCCCCGGCGCGACATGCCTACAGGCTGATACATGGCGAAGGCGACGGACTGCCCGGTCTGGTTGTGGATATATATGGCGCAACAGCCGTCGTGCAATGCCACAGCATCGGCATGCACCGGCAGCGGGAATTGATCGCTGAAGCCTTGCGCGAAGTATTCGGCGGATCGCTGCATGCGGTGTACGACAAAAGCAGGGAAAGCCTTCCTCCCAATTACGCTGCCGGGCAGACGGACGGCTACATATGGTCGCAAGGAAAAACGCCCGATAGCGAAGCCATCGTAACGGAACACGGCATCCGCTTTAAAGTAAACTGGGAGACCGGCCAAAAGACGGGCTTTTTCCTGGATCAGCGCGACAACCGAAGGCTTTTGGCGCAATTTGTGCCCGGGAAAACGGTGTTAAACGCCTTTTGCTACACAGGCGGCTTTTCCTGTTATGCCCTGCATGCCGGTGCGGCCAGTGTGCATTCGGTAGATATTTCTGCCAAAGCGATGGAACTCACAGCAGAAAATGCCGCGCTGAATGCGCCTTATCCCGGCGAGCATCTGTGCTTTACGGAAGATGTGATGCGCTTCCTGAAAAATACGGACCGGCAGTATGAAGTAATGGTGGTCGATCCGCCGGCCTTTGCCAAAAGCCTCGACAAAAGGCATAATGCCGTGCAGGGCTATAAACGCCTGAATGCGGCGGCTATGGAAAAGGTAGCGTCGGGAGGCATCCTCTTCACGTTTTCCTGTTCGCAGGTGGTCGACCGGCAATTGTTTTACAATACCGTAGTGGCTGCCGCGCTGGAAGCCGGTCGCAAGGTGCGGGTATTGCATCATCTGACGCAGGGCGCCGACCACCCGGTGAGCCTTTTTCACCCGGAAGGCGCATATTTGAAGGGATTGGTGCTGTATGTTGCATAAATTTGTCGTCCATCAACCGTCAAAACATGGAAAATCCGCAGGCATTTTTAAAAGAACTGCGCACGCTGGTACAACAAAATGAGGTGGAGCAGGCCCTTGCCCGCCTGTCGTCATTCCTGGAAGAACGCAGTTCCGATCTGCTCGACGAGGCCCTGTCGCTTACCCAGCAATTCAACCACTGGGAGCAGAAAATGCGCCTGAATCTGATCGACCACAAGGAATACGGAGTGGCGTTCAGCAATGTCTGCTTTGGTACCCTTCGCCTGATCACGCAGTCGCTCAAGGAAATGCAGGGGCCTGCTGCGCAACATCCTTCGGCAGGGGTGGCTTTGAGCGACCTGGGAGCGGCCCAGTCGGTGGCCGACGCCTCCGCGGAAGCGCCCCTGCTGCGCTCCGGGCGTGCCAAATACGAAGCGGGCGACTATTCCGGCGCGCTGGCCGACTTCGATGCTGCTGCCGACCAGAGCCCCAAACTGGTGGAAGCGAGGCTGTTGCAGGCCATGCTTTACGGCGAACTCGGTATGCCGGAAGAAGCGCTGCGTTTTTACAACGAAACGCTGTCCCTCGACCCCGGCCATGCGACCGCGCTCAATAACAGGGGGTTGATTTATTTAGAGAATATCGAAAACTACCAGGCTGCCAGACAGGATTTCGATGCTGCGCTTCAGGCAGAACCGGGCATGACCACTGCACGCTTCAACCGCGCGCTGACATACATGAACCTCGACGAATTCGAACCGGCTGTTCGGGACCTCGATGCCTGTATCAAACTAAAATCGCAGTCAGAACAGGCATTCGGCCTGCGCGGGATCTGCAAGGCGCGCCTGCACGATTATCAGAGTTCGCTGGCTGACCTCAATATCGCCCTTCAATACGAACCGGAAAATGCGACCTACATCAGCACTGTCGGGCTGAATCTTTACAATCAGGGGGACTATGCGGCCTGCATTCCGGAGTTCGACCGCTCGCTGACCATCAATCCCGGCCAGCCGGAAACCCGCAACCTGCGCGGCATCGCACATTATTTCCTTGAAAATTACGCCGTTGCCCTCGGCGATTTCAACCAGGTGATCGAAGTCATGCCCGACAACGCCTATGCCTGGTTTTTCAAAGGCTGCTGCGAGAAGGCATTGGGGCAAACTGCCAATGCAGAAGCCAGCCTGAAGCACGCGATCTCGATAATGCCCGATATGGCCGAGCCATATGCCATCCTCGGCGTTTTATATTATGAAGCGGAAAATTACGACCTGGCGATCACCTTTTGCCAGTCGTCACTGGCGCTCGACAATGAGCAGTCGGTAGCCCTTCAATACCTGGAACTGGCAAAAACAGCCAAAACAAAATCCGGTTCGGGCCAATCCTTTCTCAATTTATTCGGTTTTAAGTCCTGAATGCTTCCGTAACGAAACGGGTGCGGGGCTGAAGATTTCAAAACTGTTCACATAAAAACTTTTAACCATGCGCTACCTCCTGTTTACCCTCATGCTGCTTTGCTCCGGCGGCTTCTACTCCTTCGAACCGGCGAAAACGATCACGATGTGCCACGATCCGAACAATGCCATCGAACAATTCGCGGCCTTTGCCGACGACGGTGATTTCCTGGCGGCACACCCTTCGCCCGCACCGACAGAACTGCTGCATGGCGGCAATATGATCGAATTTCCGGTAGAAGGCGGCGAGAACGGACGGGCATATCTGGTAAAGACGCATTCGCCCACCACCAAGTATCTGATTTTGTTCCACGAATGGTGGGGACTGAATGATTATGTAAAGAACGAGGCGGTAAAGTGGAACCACGAACTGGGTGTCAATGTCATCGCCGTTGACCTGTACGACGGAAAAGTGGCCACCAACTCCGAAGAAGCGGGAAAACTGATGCAGGGCTGCGACGCCGCCCGCGCAGCGGCCATCATTCAGGGCGCTGCCAAATATGCCGGCGATGCCGCCGATTTCCGTACCATGGGCTGGTGCTTTGGCGGCGGCTGGTCGCTGCAGGGCGCCCTATTGCTCGGCGACAAAGTGAAAGCCTGCGTCATGTACTACGGCATGCCCGAAAAAGACGTTGAAAAACTGAAAACACTGTCCACTGACGTGGTAATGGTGCACGCCATGAAGGACAAATGGATTACGAAGGAAGTCGTTTCGGAATTTGAGACGAATATGAAAGCAGCCGAAAAAACACTTACCGTATATGAATACGACGCCGATCATGCCTTTGCCAATCCCAGCAGCCCGCGTTACAACGAAGCGGCCGCCAAAGAAGCCAGGGAAAAGGTCGCGTCATACCTGAAGGAAAAATAATATCATGTCGACACATCAGCCAGACGCCCGCGGTTCCTCCGAAGGAAAGGGTTCGATTTTTGGAAAACAGATACTGCTGCTCGCTCTTGTGAGTATCGGGGGCATCATTTTGTACAAAGCCTTCTTCAGCGAAGGCGGAATGAACCTGTTCCAGAGCCCGAAAGGAGTGCAACTTACCTATGTGCCCTCTGACTTCCAGCCAAACCTCGACGAGGAAGCCACTTTGCGTATTCTGTCAAACCCGGAGGAACACAAAAGGGAGTTCGACGAACTGGTGTACAATTTTAACCTTTCCCTGCTGTACCACGTCGCCAACCGGATGGCCCTGCCCGACAGCCTCAAACGCCGCCTGGAGCCGGAATATCAAAAGCACCACGAGTATCTGAAAAGTCTGTATTACAACGACTTCGTGGCGATCAAGGACACCACGGCGGGCCTTTATGAAACCTGGTACAACGACAATGCCAACCAGGCCGTTCAGGTATTCAGGGAAGTGGCCGGCAAGTACACGTGCTTTTTTGTCACTCAGATACTGGCCACCCTTATCAAGGCTGACGGCGGGCGGCTGATGGCAAAAGGAAAGGACGTGGACAATCCCTGCGGCATTGCGATCCGGGAAGGCTTACAACCGATGGTAAACCGGCTGCAAAAACGCGCGGAGATCATCGATTTCAGCGCCTCGCGCGGCCTGCTGAAGGAAAAAGTACGCAAGGGGATCGCCGAACTGGCCACCTATGAACTGCGCAGCAGGCTCGGAATCGACAAGACGCTGCAATACAAACTGCTGGGTTTTTCTATTTCCCAAACGGATATCCGAGTGGAAGCGATCAGCGTGGTCAAGGCCGGTTTTAAACTCGACCGCTATTTCGATGTAACATTCAGCCCCAAAAAGGGCATCATCTACGTGACCTTGCCGCCGCCAACGATTCTTTCCCACGAGGTGTATCCGCGTGTCGACAAACTGGACGTCGGTTTTCTGGCGGGCATCAACGAGAAGGATATGAACGAGCGGTTCAACGAACTGCGACGGCAATTTCGTCAGGATGCTATTGATAATGAAAAGGTGCTCGATAAAGCCAAAATCCGGGCGGATTCGGTGATGCAACTCATTCTGGGGCCGGTGGTAAAATCCATTAACCGGAATTACAAACTTCAGTTGCGCTTTCAGGATATGCCCGAAACGGCTTTGTCTGAAGACGAGTTGCGGCGGCGCGGAGAAGAAGACCAACCTGCGCCCCGGCCACCTGCCGATGCGCCGCAGCCGAAAAAGAACAACGGCTTTATACCACAATGAAACGTTTTCTCCGGAAATAACAAGGCCGGTGCACGTATCGTGCACCGGCCTCTTTGTTTTCATAAAACGCTGTATCAGGCGCCGGCCATCAGGACGATCCTGCGGGAAAACACTTTTTCACCCTGCTGAACCTGCAGGATAAACGTGCCCGGCTTATTGCCAAAGAGGTTGATCTGTTCGCTGAACAACCCGTTGAAATTGTTGAGCACTTTTTGGTACACGGCTTTGCCGGTGATGTCGAGCATGCGCACCGTAGTAGGCACTGCTTCGGCTTCGAAGCGCACATTTACGGGACCCGTGGTCGGGTTCGGGTACGCCATCAGCGATTCGATCTGCAGTTGATTCGTCTGGCGCGGATCCACCTGCGTTTCTTCCGGGTCCACTTCCACCACTTCATTGAGCGGAGCGACCTCCGTTTTAGGGCAAGATTTGAAAGTTGCCTCGATGGTCATGGGTTGTCCGTCGCGGAGAATAGAAAGAGAGAACGATTCACCGGGCTGGTGCTTGTCGCGCTCGAAACGCAGCGAAGTGCTGGACGTGACGGGCTGGCCGTCGAGTTCCATAATGATATCGCCGGGCTGTACGCCGCTTTGCTTGGCCGGGGTATCGTCCACAATGCCGGTCACACGTACACCCTGACGACTTTCGCCTACGCTATGCTCCGTCGTGTAGACCCCGATAAATACGGCACAGGGATCGCGTTCCACGGTGAAATTGACAATGCCATTGCCCGCGCTGAGTACCAGGTTGGTTTTTATGGTTTTTCCGTCGCGAACATAAATGACGTTTACATTGTCGCCGGGTTTAAATTCTGCCAATGCATTCCGGAGCGTGCCGGCGCCGGTGACCGTTGTGCCGTTGACGCCGATCACAATATCACCTGCCTTCATCCCGGCGGTCTCTGCTCCTTTTCCCTGTATCACCGAGCGGATGGCCATGCCCTGTACGTTGATGTCTTCATTTTCATACACTCCCAGGATCGGGCGTTCTCCGCCTTTTACGAAAGCGATCTCTTCCATGTGCTTTTGCATGTTCTCCATGCGCACTTTCATTTCCTCAAGGCGCTCGAGCCGCATTTGCTGCGCCTGTTCTTGTTCAGCTTCCGTGCATTCCCTGAAACGGGCGTCGATGTTCATTTCACGGCCGTCGCGAAGGATGGTCAGGCGGAATGCTTCGCCCTGCTGGTGCTTGTCGCGCTCGGCTACCAGTTCATTGTGCGTGCCTACGCGAATTCCGTCGAGCGCCGTAATAATATCGCCGGGCTGAACGCCGTAGGTGCGGGCGGGTGTTTCATCAACGGTATAATCGACTTTCAGCCCCTGATCGACGACGCTGGTGCCGACGCCGATGAATACCTTGCAGGGGTCGCGATGCAGAGACGTGGTGTTCCACTCAAAATGTCCCTGATCCCAACTGATGTCTTTGCCATCCGAAGAAGTGCGGATGATCGTTACGTTTTTGACGGGTTCGCTGCCGTCTTCTTTGTCTTCGTAGACTACTCTTTTGATCACGACTACTCCCTTCTGGTCTTGTGCGTAAAGGGCGGCGCTGCAAAAAAGCAGGAACATAATGGTCAGGAGACCTAATCTTTGAGCGGAAATAATTTTCATAACATCAAAACATTTGGTGACAAACTGGCAACAAAGACCATCCTTTGGCAGATATGTTGCACGGGGGAATAAATTATTTCCGGCATAAGGAGAATTCAGCCTTTCCGGCGATTATCCGTAGCGTTCGCGCCTGGTATCGATCTCCTTCAGCACCTGATGCGCCACCTTCAGCGCCTCGAAGCCGGCACGCAGGCTTACTGCCGGCTCGGTATCGTTGACAATAGCATCGTAAAAGGATTCCAGTTCCATCTGGATGGCGTTCACCGGCGGCGTTTCGGGCATTTGCAGTTGAAGCCATTTTTTTCCTGCCTGCGTTTCAAATTCCATGAGTTGATCCTGCGGCGGCAGGTTGGAGGCGTTCTGTTCGTAGAGGCGCACGATCTGCGCGTTTTTTTCAAGGAAATCGAGGCTGAGGTAGTGGTCGGGCTGGAACAGGCGCATCTTCCGCATCTGCTTCATCGAAATGCGACTTGCCGTCAGGTTGGCTACGCAGCCATTGGCGAATTCGAGCCGCACGTTGGCGATGTCGGGCGTATGGCTCAACACGGCCACCCCGCTGGCGCTTACCTTTTTTACGGGCGAGCGGACGAGATGCAAGACCAGGTCCAGGTCGTGGATCATCAGATCGAGGATGACGGACACTTCCGTGCCGCGCGGCTGGAAGGCAGCGAGGCGATGGCCTTCGATAAACATGGGGTTCAGCACGATGTCCTTCAGCGCGAGAAAAGCGGGGTTGAAGCGCTCGACGTGGCCTACCTGTACTTTCAGGCCTAGTTTTTCAGCCAGTTGCAACAGCCGGCGGCCTTCAGCAACGGTCTCCGTGACCGGTTTTTCGATAAAAACATGTTTGCCGGCACGCAGGGCCCGGGAGGCGAGTGCATAGTGGGTGGGGGTAGGGGTTACGATGTCAACCGCATCCGTTTCGGCCAGCAACTCGTCGAGGCTGTGAAACCGCCGCGCGCCGAATTGCTCGATCGCTGTACGGGCGTTCTTGTCATCGGGGTCGTAAAAGCCGGCGAATTGCCAGCAATTTGCTGCGAGAATACATTTCAGGTGGATCTTGCCGAGATGTCCGGCGCCGAGCAGGGCAATACGCATGGTTTGTTCAGAATAATATCGGCTTAATCGCCTGGTTTCCAGTGTGGTACGCTGTCCAAATCCCACCCGATCACAAGCCCGTGAGCGAGCTGGTCTGCAACTTTTTTTCCGTACAGGTGCTGGCAAAGATAAAGCGCAGCGTCGAAGGATCGGTCGCCGCCGGCCGATGTGATATATCTGCCGTCGTGCACGAAGGATATATTTTCCAATACACGCAGAGCTGGAAACATCTCGCGCAGGCGTCCGATGTCGTCCGGAAAAGTCGTGCAGCGCAGGGAATCGGGCATGCCTGCTGTGGCCAGCACGAAAGCGCCGTCGCAGAGCGACATCACAATACGCGCCTGTTGCGCCGTTCGGCGCACCCATGCGATCATGGCGGCATCCTGCAGATCGCTGTCGAGGTGGTGTTCTGCGCTGGGCACCACGAGTATATCGATCGGAGGAAGGCTGTCCTCAAGATAGCCGAAATCGGGCAGTATTTGCAACCCTTCGAAACTGCGCACCGGTTGTCGCGTGCCGGCAACCGTGAACACATTCATGGCGCGGATGCTGTCGCGAAAACGGGTGTGATGAAAAATATCCATCGGCGCGGTGAGTTCGGTGTTGTACACGCCATCCATGATCAGAAACGCGGCATTCAGACGCCCGGGAACGAGATCGGGCCAGGAGCGTCTTGCAGACTTGTCCGGATGCTTACAGCAAATTGCCAGAGCGAGCAAAGTCAAAACAGAAAACAGGGAACGCGGGCCTTTCATGACAACACTGTCGCTTACCGGAAATACATGAGCACGGCGCCGAAGGCGGTGATCAGAAAAAGCAGCACCGAGGCCATGCGTATGGAGTAGCGCATGTGGCGGATAAAACTCTCGATCTCGTTGCGGAATTGCGGGTATTTGGGCAGAATTTCTTCTTCGAGTTTTTGACGGTTGAAAATGTGCGCCGCGCCGAATTCCACGCGGTTGCGCACCAGCACACCGTACACCTTGAACACCTTCGCGCGGAAGTAAAGGTTAACGAAGAGAATGGCTATGAAAAGCCCGATAACGATGGAGACAAGCAGGATATACATACCGGATGCTGTTTTGCAGTGCCGTCAAAGGTACGTCTTTTGGCACAGTCCGGCGGGGGGCGGAAAGGTTTACTTGCGCTTGCGTTTTTTATAGTTTTCCAGTACAAAAGAACCGAGGCCCTGCAAGGAAGAGTAAAAGGCCTTGCCGTTGTTGGTTTGGGTAAAGGCCTCCACGAAGCGCACGAGGTAGGGGTCGCGCGCGATCATGAACGTGGTGATGGGCACATCGAGTTTTTTGCAACGCATGGCCAGGTTCAGGCAGCGGTTGACGATCTTCCGGTCGAGGCCGAATGAATTTTTGTAGTAATTCTTGCCGATCTTGAGGCAGGTAGGTTTGCCGTCGGTGATCATAAAGATCTGTTTATTGGGATTGCGGCGGTGCTTCAGGATATCGAGCGCGAGTTCCAGGCCGGCCACCGTATTGGTATGATAAGGGCCTACCTGCAGGTACGGGATATCTTTAAGTTCGATCGGCCAGGCATCGTCGCCGAAGACCAGGATGTCCAGCGTATCCTTGGGGTAGCGTGTCTGGATAAACTCGGCAAGGGCCAGCGCCACTTTTTTGGCTGGTGTGATACGGTCTTCGCCGTACAGGATCATCGAATGGGAGATGTCGATCATCAGTACCGACGACATCTGGCTCTGGTAGTATGTTTCATGGACTTCCAGGTCTTCCTGGGTAAGATTGAACTCGTCGATGCCGTGATTGATATAGGCGTTGCGCAGGGAGTTTGTAACAGCGAGATTTTCGAGGCTGTCGCCAAATTCATAAGGCTTCACATCTGCCGTATATTCGTCACCCTGGCCGATGATAGAGGTGTTGTGCTTGCCGCTTCTTGCCTTTTTCAGGTCGCCGAAAATGTCGTCGAGGCTTTTTTGCCGCAGGCTGATCTCGAGTTTGCGGGTAGGACCCATGCCGCCGTTCCCGTCGCCGTCGCGCTGGATGTATCCGCGCTCTTCGAGTTCACGGATAAAGTCGCCCATGCCGTACTCATCATTGGTAAGTTTGTATTCCTTATCGAGTTCAGTCAGCCACGACAACGCCTCGTACACATCGCCGGAAGTGTAGAGCATAAGTTCCTGAAAGATCTTGAACAGGCGGTCAAAAGTACTCTGGTTCGGGTCGGGCCGGTAGTCGCTGAATCGGAAGCCAAGCATGGTCGGTGTGGTTGTAGACAGGTAAACAGTTACGGGGCGCGATGGTTGAGGCTATCCAAAGATAGGGGTACGGGCTGACGTTACCGAAAATGAAAACAATTGTACCTTTGAAACCGGATGCAGCAGGAACCGTAATGATCAACAGACAGCAATAAAAAACTTTCATAAAAATCACCCGATTTTAAACAAAGACCATGAAGCCAACGCTAAAACTGGATATAAAAACTTTCTTCCTTATAGGCCTGACTTTCGGGTTATTGATGACCGCTTTGTCAGACTTTAGGGATTCGGGCGAGGGGTTCGGTATAGGAAAAATAGTGCTCACAGGCCTGTTATTTGGCGCAACCGCATACCTCGTATTTGCAATCAGGAAGCGGATCGGGGGAAAACCGGCTGATGTTGTCCGGTCCAGGCTGATCTATTCCGGCATGACTCCGGAGGAGGTATTGACCAGGTTAAAAAATGACCCGAAGTTTGGGAAAATGGACATTAAAGCGACGGGTACTCGTATTCAGATAAGGTCAAAGATATCTATGCAATCCTGGGGTGAAACCATCTTGATCGACCAGGGGGCTAAAAGTGAAAACGGCTATGAATATTCGATTGTAAGCAAGCCGAATCTCAGCACCACGATCCTCGATTACGGCAAGAATCAACAAAATGTAGAAGCGGTGGAAAGATTGATGACTGCCATTGCCTGAACCAGGGTGTCTCTGAATAATATACTTTTTACCGGACCAATCTATTTAATAGTTTATAGCAATGAAACGCCTCGTCACTCCAATCCTGTTATTTTCACTGCTTTTCAGCGCCTGTCAGAAAATAAAAAAAGTAGAAAGCAGCCCCGATGGTCCCTGGCTCCGGGGTACTGCGGACTGGCTGCTGAACGGCGAAGGGCCGCCCTGGCCGCCGGCTTCGCTGGCGCTCCGAACCGACAAGAACATCGCACAAGGCACGTTTTCGCTTGATCTGAGCGTCATATTATACGGATTGTACCTCGCGCAGGGCTTGTATTTTAACGATATTCCGCTTGAGGAGGGGGAATATCCGCTTTTTGACAACATTACAAGCCACGACGGCGTGACAGGCGCCTACTTCAGTTTCCTGGATGTCGATGTGCTGTTGAAATCCTACCGCGTGATCGGGCAGGACAGTACCAATTTTATCAGTGTGGACATGTACGACGTAGATAAGGGCGAGATCTACGGGCGTTTTTCCATTGCGCTGGCGCAGCAACAGGCGTCGCCATCGACCTATCCGGACACTATTTTTTTGCGAAACGGCTGGTACCGCGCGGTGTTGAATTACCGTTAAGAGGAGTTTTCCACCTGTATACAATGGCCTGAGCATGTATCTTCGATGCTGAATATTATTCCGGACCGCTTGAGTACAAATGAGGTAAGCCGGCGGTTCCGCGCAATTTGATCGGATGGAAAACCTGGTATTCGGTATCATATCAATGGCACTTTGTGTGTCGTTTTTCGTTGCGGCACTGAAGAAATATCGCAGCAATCAGTATCGGCTGGCGCTGCTGTTTATAATGCTGGCAGGCATAGTTCTTCGCCTGTTCGTAGCATCCGACCTGTATCTCCACGAATGGGATGAAAGATACCACGCGCTGGTTGCAAAAAATTTGACAGACAACCCGTTCGTGCCCATGCTTTACAAAACACCGCTGCTGGAATATGATTACAGGGACTGGGCTTCCAATCATATTTGGGTACACAAGCAGCCGGTCCCGCTATATTCAATGGCGTTGAGCATGTGGTTGTTTGGTAAAAACGTGATCGCACTTCGCATTCCCTCTATACTCCTAAGCACCCTGACGATATTCTATACCTACCGGATCGGCGAAATGCTTTTCTCGCGGCGTGCGGGAATGCTTGCTGCATCGTTGTGCGCCATACACGGATTGTTGCTTGAACTAACGGCAGGAAGGGTTGCTACCGATCACATCGATGTGTTTTTCATGGCATTCATCACCATGGCAATTTACTGGGCCCTGAGGTTCTCCCGGGAAGGTCGCCTTTATATGAATGTATGCTGCGCCGTCTTTACCGCAGGAGCGATCCTGACGAAATGGCTGCCGGCACTCATTGTATGGCCACTGTGGTTAGTGGCGCTGCGCCATGAAAGGGGAAAAATCGATCGGCATATCGCTGTTCAGGCAGTCATCTGGCTCCTGACGGTCGTAATACTTGTACTTCCCTGGCAGATGTATATTCATTCGAGGTTTCCCGTTGAAGCCGCCTGGGAGTCGAAATACAACTGGAAACATATTTTTGAACCGATAGGGCCGCACGGGCATCCTTTTTACTATTATTTCGATCAGATGAGGATGCTTTTCGGAGAACTGATCTATTTGCCGGCGCTTTGGCTGGTTTATATCGCGATCAGAAAAAAGGACCGGTACAGATACCTTATCCTGTTGTTGTGGATCGCTATCCCCTATGTGTTTTTTTCACTTGTAAAAACAAAAATGCAGGGATACATCATGTTTGCTGCTCCGGCAATTTTTATTCTGACCGGCGTATTTGTTGTGTTCTTAATGGTAAACAGGAGGAAGTTTACCTATCCAAAAGGGGCTGTACTGGCAGCCTCTTTACTGCTGGCCCTGCCGCTGCGCTATTCGATCGAAAGGATAAAACCATTTGAAATGAAGCCGCGAACAGAGGCATGGATCGACAAAATGAAATCCCTGGCATCAGGCGCCCCTGGCAGCCAAAAGGTGATTTTCAATTGCAGATACCCCGTAGAAACGATGTTTTACACTGATATGGTCGCGTATGAAACATTGCCTCCGAAGGCGAAACTGGAGGAACTGAACCAAAATGGATATACGATCTATATCGACAATGCTTTTGATATCCCGGATGATATGAAGGATATTGCTTTTGCCAGATACGAAAGCATCACAGGCGGAATAGAGCGCTAGGGGCGAGTTCCTTGTAGAGCAACAACTTGCAGCATCAATCCGTCACGATCTTCACACTTTCCTGATTCGTTCGTCCGGCTACCAGATCGATGATTTGCTCGCGCACGCCGTCAAACACAGAGACCTTGGCGGTGTTGGGCTCCGCTTTCCCGAAATCGTCGGCATACACCGTCAGATAGTGTTCTTTGCCGGGCGGAAGTTCGATCTCGTATTCCTGCGGCTTGAGTCGCAGATACACGTGGTCGATCACTTTTTTATCATCCAGGTAAACGGATACGATGTCGCCGTCCTCCACCTGACTATCCCAGAGTTTGACCTTGATCTTCCTGTTTTTGACCGCCAGGCTTCTGCTAACCTTCACGGCGCGGCCGCCGATGGAGTCGGGTTGGATTTTTGCGCTGCTCGCCACGGGCGCCTTGGGTTTTTCAAGCGGTTTGGCTTTTGCAGGGGTCACAGCGGGCTTTTTAGCCGCCTGCCGGGGCTTTTTCTCAGGCACGTCGCAGGGCATTTGTGCGCTTCCGCTGAAGCGGATGCTGAATCCCGGTCCGCTGGACGTGACGTTGCTGATCAGGATCATATACTTTTCACCTTCTTCCACTTTCAAAGGCGCCAGCCAGGCATTGTCGCCCTCGTCGGCGCAGCCGGCATCTTCGCTGGTGTCGTTTTCGCCGGAGCGCAACCCCGTTTCCCCAAGGCATCTGCTGGTGAGTGCATTTTCCGGCGAGTCGCCCGCAGCCATACAGCGCACGATCTTCATATTGTTGCAGGTGCCGTCGAGCATAAGATACACCACGAAATCGATGTCGTCCTCGAGTCGGTGCGGAGTAATGGCAAAACTCAGGCTGCCGCTTTTAGCCACATCGAATTTGATCCAGGTGGAATTCTCCTCTGCATTGCCAAAGTTTTCGCTGTTCATGAAGCAGGCTATAAAATCCGCCTCGTGATTATTCTGGCCTTCGCCGCCGGTTTTGTCGATATGGTACACCTGTTTTTTGCAGATGTCCATAGCAGTGATACAATCGGCGTGTTGCTGCGCCTGTGCGGCCGATGCTAAAAAGAGAATACTTAAGAGGGCTGTTGCTTTTTGCATGCTGGATTTTTTGTAGCAAAATGATATTCCTGAATGCTACCCGGTCACGAGTATCATTCTGACATCAAACGTCGTCTGGTATAACGCGATTTTTATCCAAGACCGTTTAAAAATTTGTACAAAAATCGATAAAACACATAGAAAGCGGGATGTCGGAAATGATATAGCCTGCGAAATTATGTACGCAGGAGTAATAAGGCATGCTATCTATACCTTTGCCGGCTTAGCTTTGCGGCTGCTTTTTTCAACATGTTAAGTACAGATAGTATGAAAATTCGCTTGTTCAGGAGTATCGCATTAAGCCTTGTTTTGCTGTCCGGTTACTGGCAGGGGCATGCGCAGATCGTACCATTTCCCTATGAAATAAAAAAGGAAGTGACCGGCGATAGCGCCATGGTGGTCAGTGCGCATCCCCTGGCTACAAAAACGGGCCTGGAGATATTGCGCAAAGGCGGCAATGCCGTCGATGCGGCCATTGCCGTGCAATTTGCCCTGGCAGTGGTGTACCCGCAAGCGGGAAATATCGGCGGCGGCGGCTTCATGATATACCGGGGCAGCGACGGTACAACGGCAGCGCTCGATTTCAGGGAGAAAGCGCCTGCAGCGGCTACCGAAACGATGTACCAGGATTCGCTCGGCAATGTGATCCAGGCGAAAAGCCGCCTTGGCATCTTCGCCGCCGGCGTGCCCGGTACTGTAGACGGCATGTGGGAAGCGCACAAAAAATACGGCAGCCTGCCGTGGGGCGAACTGGTGACCCCCGCTATCGAACTGGCGAACAAGGGTTTTCAGATCACGGAACGGGAAGCAAAACAGTTGAATGCCGAGCGTTTCACATTTGTCCGCCAGTGTTCCATTATGCCGGCGTTCGTAAAAATGGAGGATTGGGTCGCCGGCGACTGGCTGATCCAGAAAGAACTTGGCATGACCCTCGGTCGCATTGCCGGCTACGGCCGCGACGGCTTCTATACCGGCGCGATGGCCGGGCTTATCACCAACGAAATGAAAAAGCGGGGCGGCCTGATCAGCAGCGCCGACCTCAGCAACTACCACAGCGTCTGGCGGGAGCCGCTCATATTCCGCTACAAAGACGCGGAGATCATCTCGATGCCCATGCCCAGCAGTGGCGGTGTACTGCTCCGGCAAATGCTGGGCATGATCGCGTCCTATCCGATCGCGTCATACGGATTCCATTCTGCAGCGGCCGTACACCTCATGGCCGAGGCAGAGCGCCGGGCGTATGCCGACCGGGCCGTGCATATGGGCGACCCCGATTTCTGGGACGTGCCGGTGCAACAACTGACCGATTCGGCATATCTGGCCGGTCGGATGGCGAATTTCAGACCGGATTCCGCTACTGCCAGTGCGGGTGTGCAGGCCGGGAAGTTTAAGGAAAGCGATGAAACCACCCATTTTTCTATCGTAGATGCGATGGGCAATGCCGTTTCGGTGACGACAACGCTGAACGACAGCTATGGCAGTCGTGTTGTGGTGGCGGGCGCCGGATTTATCCTCAACAACGAAATGGATGATTTCAGCGCGAAACCCGGCGCGCCGAACCTCTACGGGGCAGTTGGCGGCAAAGCCAATGCCGTAGCCCCTATGAAGCGCCCGCTCAGTAGCATGACCCCCACAATCGTGGTAAGGAACGGCAAACCCTGGCTGGTCGTCGGCACACCGGGCGGCACCAAAATCCCGACTAGCGTTTTTCAGGTCATGGTCAATGTACTTGATTTCGGAATGCCGCTGACGGATGCAGTGCAGACGGGGCGCTTCCACCACCAGTGGAGTCCCGACAAGATATTCATGGAAGACGGCGCCTTGCCGGAAGATACGATCAGCCGCTTGCAGGCGATGGGACATATTCTGGAAGGCTGCGACCCGATCGGCCGGGTAGAAGCCATTATTCGCCTTGAAAACGGCCGTTGGCAAGGTGTGGCCGACTCCAGAGGCGATGATGCCGCGGACGGTTATTAGGAACTGAAACGAACCGAACGCACAAACTGCCGGCTCCTTCCCGGGCGTTCAGGCGCCGGCTCCCATCCGAGTGTCTGAAATATTTCCATTTGTTTTTCGGGGCTTATCAGGCCGCGCGGGATCTCGATTCCGGCCTCCTTCAGTCGCCGTTGAAGGGTGCGCACGCTGTAGCCCATTTCTTCGGCGATCTCTTTTTTGAATCTGGCCTTTACAATCTGTGGGGGCATTTGATCGGCAGATGGGAAATTCCTTTCCATTCGTGAATTGTGTTTGTGATTTGATTGCGCGGATTAAAAAGTTCTTTGGTGCTCAAGGCACAGGTCACATTTTTACACATAAATATACCCTTCCTTGCATGTCTTCGGGAGGGCTGTCCGTAATTGGCGTGAAATGGCGCCATTTGTCGCAAAAGGATAATTATATTCATCATAGGTTTGGGCTTAATTAAAATGTATAGTGGCCTCTTCTTCAATATCTAATATAGTAATCACTTACATCTCTTCATCCATCAACCGCTTTTAATATGAAAAAGGCTCTCTATCTGATCGTGGCCGTTTTGGCTGCGGCTTCAATTTTTTACGCTTGTCAGAAAGAACAGAATACTAAAACGCCTGCTGCCACCGACCCGGGTATCCCTGTTGTGCCGCAGAGTGCTACGGATCGCTCATACAGCGATTGTTCAGAATGTGCTGAAAACTGCAATGATTGCTGCCTGATCTTTTTGGTCGAGGCTGCATTCACCGAATGGGCGCCGGGCGACTACGCCATGCTGGTGTACAAACACCCCGCCGACGCGACGCATTGGGAACCGTACTACACAAATGAACTCATCACTTACGGATCTTCCGGAATAAGATACATCTGCGCTATGGGTGGGTGGGTCCAAATAGTAAATGTTGGAGCATCCACCAGCCGTATCCGCACCAACGTCACGATCTGTGGCGGCGGCGGTTCCATCGCGCTTGACTCGTACGGCTATGAGTCATGCACGGCCGAACTGACCTGGGATTGCCAGTGGTCCAACTGGCAGGATTGCAACGATTGAAAAAAGTCGTTGGCTACCTTGTGTATAAGGAGAGGGGAATGGCTTGAACAAACGTCCTTCCAATAATTTTAACCCGGTATTACTCTTTTCGAGCAATATCGGGTTTTTCTTTTTTCTACATAAACCACTTTTTCAGATACAGCAACCAGGCAAAAGAACCGACCCAACCCAGCAGGATGATCTGCAGAAAAACATCGCGCAGCAGGGCGCGGGTAGGGGATTCCGTCTTATTGTACACCAGCGTGAGTTGCAGATAGCGCAACACCCCGATGATCACGAAAAATGCCGTGTAGTAGATTGAATCCGAGCCGATGCGCTCCGTTACTTCCGGGGAAAAACAATACATCAGATACGCCACGATCGCTACCGTGGAGCATACGACCATGCTCACATCCAGAAACGGCAGGTTATAGCCCTCCAGTGCCTTTCTGAACGTATGGCCTTTTGTTTCTACGAGGTACTCACCCCTGCGTTTTGCCAGGCCGAGGATCATGGCCAGCAGGAATGTAAGCACAATGAGCCACTGTGACACTTCTACTCCCGCCACGGCGCCACCGGCAAATACCCGCAGCAAAAAACCGACCCCTATCAGCGAAATATCGATAATGGCGATATGCTTGAGCGAAAAAGAGTAGAAAATATTGACGGTAAAGTATGTCAGGCAAAAGACAAGCACGGCCGGGCTTAGCCATGCTGACAGCAATGTGCCGCCCAGAAAAAGTCCCGACAGGATCAACATGCCTTTTCGCGGGCTGACAGCGCCGCTGGCGATGGGGCGTTTGCATTTGTCCGGATGGTTCCGGTCCTGCGGGGCATCCACCAGGTCATTGAGCACATATACGGCAGAAGCGATTAGCGAAAATGCCACAAACCCCAACGCAGTGTGGGCCAGAACATATGATTCAGACAAACGGGCGGCAAAAAAAGCCGGTATGAACAGGAATAGGTTTTTGACCCAGTGCTCGGGCCGGATCAGTGCCAGAATATGTCTGATGGACATAGGGCAAAGGTATGGATAAGATATCGTTCCTTATTGCCCCTTTCTTTCCTCTTTCACGACAAATGCCTGCGGAAATGATCCGCTTTTGCGCAATGCGATCGCGATCTCGTTGGCCGTTTTCTGGTCGGGAAAATCGCCCAGCATTACGCGGATAATGCCCTGTGCCGGTAGCGGCTCTGCGGTTACCTTGCCGAAGTTCCGGGCCAGTTCGTAGCGCGGCTGCAATGCATCAAAATCGGGCTGGACCTCCAGGTGTATTTTATATTGAGAGTCCCCTTGCGCCAGCAGGCTGTTGTCAGGCAGGTTTTGTGAACTTATCTGGTTGGTGAATACCGGATCGGGGCGTTGCGTACTGTTGTAACGGTTGAGGCTTAGCACGACCTCGTAGTCGGTCAGGTTTGGCCGGACAGAAGCGGACTGGTAACCGTCTTTGGTT
This sequence comes from Lewinellaceae bacterium, assembly GCA_020636045.1. Lineage (GTDB taxonomy): Bacteria > Bacteroidota > Bacteroidia > Chitinophagales > Saprospiraceae > M3007. The sequence continues at coordinate 198,840 of JACJYP010000008.1, read as the reverse complement.
GCCTCGACCAAATACTGGTGTTCCGATAATACGAGAAACCTGAAAGTGCCGTCCTCGGAGGGCCGCACTTCAAGCAAACGGGGTGTTTCATGGGTATCCGTTTCGTACAGGGCGACCATGCAAAAGTTCAACAAACGATTGGAACTGCGGTCCAGCACCCGTCCGGTAAGGGTGACCGGCGGATTTTTGGGGACGAACTCGAAAATATCTTCATCGCGGGTGCCGGTTTTTTTCGGCCCCGCCGTTCTGTTGGAAGTCAGGAAACCGCCGTCACCATTTTTTTTCAGCGTAAAAAAGAAATCGTCGGCAGGTGAATTTACCGGAAATCCGACATTCTCGGGCGAGGTCCATTTTCCGGCCAGCCGGACAGATTTGAACACGTCGAGGCCGCCGATGGTAGGCAGGCCGTTGCTGCTGAACCACAGCGTTTGCGCATCCGAATCGAAAAACGGCGACACTTCATCTCCCGCCGTATTGATGCTGTTGCCGAGATTCTGGGGAAACGAAAAGTCCAGGTCTTCGGAATCGAGCGGGCGCTCACAGACATAAATATCCAGTCCGCCAAAACCGCCTTCCCGGTCGCTGGAAAAAAAGAGCAGTTCCTTGCCCCCTTCCTGTGTCACATAGGGGTGCATGACTGTATGATTGGGCATGTTGATGTAACTACGCAGGCGTACCGGCGGCCCCCAAACTCCGTTGGGGTCGCGTCGGAGGACGAAAAGGTTGCAACTGGCCCGAAGACCGATGCCGCCGCGGCCGGAGATATTGGGTTCGGTGCATTGCGTGCAGTAAAAACGGTTCCCGTCGGGAGAAAACACGCCGTTGCCGTATTGAAAAGCCGCGGCCTCGGGAAGTCCGGTGGCTTCTACGGGCGCCTGCCACAGTCCTGCCTGTCGCTGACTGCGCACGAGTTTGACCTGCCCATCCAAAACCGTGGAGAAATAAAGCAGGTTTTCAGAGATCGGGATGGGGGCAAAGTCATTCTCCGGACTGTTTAACCATTCGGGCATGTACCTGATATCCGCCGGCAAAACCGGTGATGCCTTCATCGATACCATTTGCAGCGCCAGTTCACATCCTTTTACCTCGTTGGTCACCACATTGAGCACCTGTGCTTTTCTGTCGCCCCGATATTGCGACCCGAATTCCCGGAAGGCTGTCATCGCCTCTTCGTAGCGGCCGTCCTGCTTGAGCGCGCGGGCATACCGCAGCCCCGCCAGGTCGTATCGGCGGAATTCATCTTTAACAACGCTGTAACACTCCGCTGCGCGATGATAGTCGCGTACGCGGTAATAATTTTCAGCCGCTTTGTACAGAAGTTCCGGATCGCCGTTGCCAAGGCGCCCGGCGAGTTCAAATTTTTCGGCTGCCTCGCCGATCTTTCCGGCGGACTGCAATTCATCGGCATTTCGGGCAATTTCGGCCGAATTTTGACCAAAAACAACAAGAGGGGACAGGAAAAAGAGGAGTAAACAGAAGCGGAAACGAATGTTCATCAGATTCAGATTTTCAGGTGAGTTGAGATTATATAGCGGGACCCGTCGGTAATTCCGACACAAGTTTAGCGATTATTTGCGGAAAATAAAGGTGTTCCAGCCGCTGCACGCTTCGCGCGATATCGGCGGGCGTATCATCCTGATGCACCGGGCACCTCGTCTGAAAAACGAAATCGCCTTCGTCGTAGTGTTCGTTAACATAGTGTATGGTGATACCCGTTTCGGCATCGCCTGCGGCTTTAACGGCCTCATGGACATGCATGCCATACATGCCTTTGCCGCCGTACGCAGGCAGCAGCGCCGGATGGATATTGATCATGCGTCGGGGGAATGCGTTCACGAGATATGGCGGGATCAGCCAGAGGAACCCGGCCAGCACGATAAAGTCGATCTTTTGTGCACGCAAACGCTCAAGCAGTGCTTCCGACTGGAAGAATGTGGTGCGATCGACGGTAAGCGCAGCGATACCGTGTTCGCGTGCAATGTCGAGCACACACGCGTCTTTTTTATTCGATACAACGAGCGCAACGCGCGCCGTGTCGTCGTTGCGGAAAAACTCAATGATCTTCCGTGCGTTGGTGCCGGTACCTGAAGCGAAAATGGCGATGTTGCGCATGTGGCCTACCTGTTAATGTTCATGTCAGCAAATCTGCAATGGCCAGCGTTCCGAAGATCAGGCTGGCAATGCCGTTCGTGGTAGCGAATGCCATATTGACGCGGCTCAGGTCGTTTGGTTTCACCAGCAGGTGCTGATAAACCAGCATTGCCAGAAAAATGGCCGTACCCAGCCACAGCAGCCAGCCCGTTTGCGGCGCAGCAGCAAACAAGCGACTGCCGGCATACACCATCAAAACAGCCGTGCCCAGGTGCATCCATTCGGATATGCGCAATGCGCGTGCCTTCCCGAAAAAAGACGGCATCGAATACAGTCGCTGCGATTTGTCAAAATCTTCATCCTGCAGGGCGTAGATGACGTCGAACCCGGCCACCCAAAAAAGCACTGCCAGCCCGTACAGCACAGGTATCCAGTCGAAGCGCCCGGCAACAGCCAGGTAGGCGCCCACCGGCGCAAGCGAAAGGCCCAGCCCGAGCACCAGGTGGCAAAGCCAGGTAAAACGCTTGGTATAACTATACCCCAGCACCACTGCCAGCGCCACGGGCGAAAGCAGAAAACAAAGAAAATTGATAAACCAGGTCGCTGCGACGAACAGCAGGCAATTGAGCGCGACGAACCAGAGGGCTGTGCGAGCCGAAATGACGCCCGCTGGAATTTCCCTGAGTTTTGTGCGCGGGTTAATGGCGTCGATGTCGCGGTCGAGATACCGGTTGAATGCCATGGCAGCATTACGCGCGAATACCATGCACAGCACCACCAGCAGCAGTTTTTGCCAACTCAGGCCCACATCGTGCTGCGATGAGGCGATGAAAAAGCCCGTCAGGGCAAAAGGCATGGCAAAAATGGTGTGGCTGAATCTGACCAGGGAAAAGAATGACTTCATGGCTACGAAGATGTCGAGTTGCAGGCGCCGGACTTTGCCGGACTGCGAATATCCGGCCTTTCCATTGCAAGTACCAAATGCGCCTTCAAAAATCGCGCATGCCTGTCTTTGCGAATATTGACACTCCTTCGCAACGTCGTTGCCGCCGAATCGCTATTTTTGCGCCAGTCCAGAACAAAAATCTGTTTACATGCCAAATAAAATACACGCCGCCATCACCGGCGTACACGGTTGGGTGCCGGAAGACCGCCTGACTAATTTTGACCTTGAAAAAATGGTGGATACCAACGACGAGTGGATCACCAGCCGCACGGGCATCCGCGAGCGGCGTATTCTGAAAACACCGGGCTGGGCCACCAGCGATATGTGTACGGAAGCCGTAAAAGGCTTGCTGGAAAAGACGGGTACGAAACCCGGCGAGATCGATATGCTGATCGTGGGCACCATTACAGGTGATATGGTATTCCCCGACACAGCCAATACGGTGTGCGACAAGATCGGCGCCAAAAATGCCTTCGGGTATGACATCAATGCCGCCTGTTCGGGCTTCCTGTACGCCCTGGCGACGGGCGCACAATTCGTGCAGACGGAGACCTACTCGAAGGTAGTGGTCGTGGGAGCCGACATGATGTCGTCCATCATCGACTACACGGATCGAAATACCTGCGTGATCTTCGGCGACGGCGCCGCTGCCGTATTGCTCGAGCCGCGCAAGGACGGCACCGGCATTACGGATTTCGTGTTGCGCGGTGACGGCTCCGGCCGCGAATTCCTGCACATGAAGGCCGGAGGCTCGCTTCACCCGCCCAGCGCCGAGACGGTGGCCGCGCGTGAGCACTATGCATGGCAGGATGGCAAGCGCGTATTCGTACACGCTGTAAGAGGAATGACCAGCACCGTGGAATCCCTGCTGCGCCGCAACAAAATGACCATTGAAGACGTGAACTGGATCGTGCCGCACCAGGCCAATATGCGGATCATCACGTCGGTAGCCGAACACCTGGAGTTTCCGATGGAGCGGGTGACGATCAACATATCGAAATACGGCAACACCACTGCCGCGACCCTGCCCCTTTGCCTCTGGGAATACGAGGACCGGTTCAAAAAAGGCGATAACATCATCCTTACTGCCTTTGGAGGCGGCTTTACCTGGGGCTCTATTTACCTGGTCTGGGCTTACTGAACGGCGTTCTTTGAAACCCTTGCAGGAAAAATAACATTTGGTGTTTTTGCAATAGGGTGGGTGTTTTGAAAATTTATTTTGGTTTTTAGGAGCAAATACAGTTTGGTCGACCGGATTGAATTACCTTTGCGCGCTTTTTATTGACATGCCCGCGCATAGCGGTCGCACCACTTTTAATTAAAATCACACTCAACATCTTATGGCAACGACGGCAGATATCCGCAACGGGCTTTGTATCGAACTCAACAACGATATTCTTAAAGTAATTGATTTTCAACGCTTTCAGGTAGGCCGCGGCAGCGGAAAGGTATGGACGAAACTGAAGAGCACGACCTCGGGTAAAGTGATCGAACATACATTCCAGAGTGGCCACACCATCACGGAGGTCAGGGTGGAGCGCCGCAAGTTCCAGTACCTCTATGCCGAAGATGGCGGTTATATGCTGATGAACCAGGAGACTTACGATCAGATATCCGTGCAGGAGGACATGATCGACAACGGCCGCTTCCTTAAGGAAGGCGACGTGGTGGATGCGCTTTTTCATTCACAAAAAGAAACCCTGCTGTCCATCGAACTTCCGCAGACCGTCGTACTCGAGATCACGTACACGGAGCCGGGCTTGCGCGGCGATACGGCTACCAACACCCTGAAGCCGGCGACGGTGGAGACGGGCGCCGAGGTGCGCGTGCCGTTGTTTTGCGATACAGGCGATCTGATCAAGATCGACACGGCTACCGGCGCTTACATGGAACGCGTGAAAAAATAAATTTCTTCCATCATTTGATACCTTTGGGGGAGAAGGAAAAAATATTTCACCAGAAACGTTTTTTCTTTACTCCCCCTGCTTTTTTTTCGCACTAGCAAAAATATTGTTCGGTATGGATTTTAACCAGATACAAGAATTGGTTCGGATGATGCATAAGTACAAACTCACGGAGTTTACCCTTAAGGAAGGGGATTTCAAACTCGTGATCCGAAACCAGACATCAACAGAATCGGGTGGAACGACCCAGGTAGTGTTGCCCATGCAGCAGCCGATGGTCACGATGGCCCCGCCTGCACCGGCGCCCGCTGCGCCGCCGCCGGCCGCACCGGCCCCGGCTGCGCCGTCAAAACCGGAGCCGACAGCGCCCGCTGCTCCGGCTGCAGAAGCAGACAACTCAAAATTCAAGGAGATCAAATCACCGATGGTCGGTACTTTTTACCGGAGTTCCTCCCCCGACAAAGATCCCTTTATAAAAGTGGGCGATTCCGTAGATGTAGGCTCAAAGGTTTGCATCATCGAGGCCATGAAACTGTTCAATGAGATCGAATCGGAGATCAAGGGAAAAGTTGTAAAGATCCTTGTAGAAGATGCGTCGCCGGTAGAATACGACCAGCCCCTTTTCCTGGTAGAGGCATGATCGGCCCGCCAATGATTTTCACTGTTCATTAAACATCAGAGCCTTTTCTGCCGCCTGCCGGAATAAAAGGCTTTTCTCGACATATGTTTAAAAAGATATTGATCGCAAATCGCGGGGAGATCGCCCTTCGGATCATCCGGACCTGCAAGGAGATGGGGATCAAGACGGTGGCGCTGTATTCTACGGCCGACCGCGACAGCCTGCACGTGCGTTTTGCCGACGAGGCGGTCTGCATCGGCCCGCCGCCTTCTTCGGAGAGTTATCTCAACGTGCCCCGCATTATGGCTGCGGTGGAGATCACCGACGCCGACGCCATTCACCCGGGTTATGGTTTCCTGTCGGAAAACGCCTCTTTCGCGGAGGTATGCAGGGAATACGGCATCAAATTTATCGGCCCGACCCCCGAGCAGATACGCTCCATGGGCGACAAGATCACGGCCAAGGAAACGATGCTCAAGGCAGGTGTGCCCTGCGTACCCGGCACGGAAGGCCTGCTCCGGGATGTGAAAGCCGGTCTGAAAATGGCCAAGGATATCGGCTATCCCGTGATCCTGAAAGCCACCGCCGGCGGCGGCGGCAAGGGAATGCGCATCGTGTGGAAGCCGGAAGAGTTTGAAAACCAATGGGAAACGGCTCGCCGCGAAGCCAAGGCGTCTTTTGGTAACGACGGCATCTATATGGAGAAATATATTGAAGAGCCGCGCCATATCGAGATACAGGTTGCAGGCGACCAGTTGGGGAAAGCCTGCCACCTCTCCGAGCGCGACTGCTCCATACAGCGCCGCCACCAGAAACTGGTGGAAGAGAGCCCCTCTCCGTTCATGACACCCGAACTGCGCGAAAAAATGGGCGAGGCTGCCGTAAAGGCCTGCAACGCCATTAATTATGAGGGGGTAGGCACGATCGAGTTTCTGGTAGACAAGTACCGCAATTTCTACTTTATGGAAATGAATACGCGGATACAGGTGGAACACACCGTGACGGAAGAAGTGATCGACTTCGACCTCATCAAGGAGCAGATCAAGATCGCGGCGGGCCTGCCGATCTCGGGAAAAAACTACTTCCCCGAACTGCACGCCATCGAATGCCGCATCAACGCGGAAGACCCGTTCAATGATTTTCGTCCGAGCCCCGGAAAGATCACCTCTTTCCACTCTCCGAAAGGGCACGGCGTGCGGGTGGATACGCACGTATACGCAGGGTACACCATACCACCATACTATGATTCCATGATCGCAAAACTCATCGCCCGCGCCCGCACGCGCGAGGAAGCGATCCTGAAAATGGAACGCGCGCTCGACGAGTTCATCGTGGAAGGCGTCAAGACGACCGTACCGTTCCACCAGCGCCTGATGCGCAACGAAGATTTCCGGAAAGGCGACTTCCACACCGGATTCCTGAACACCTGGGACTTTAAGAGTGTGGAATTGTAACAAAGTCGTTTGTCGTCAGTTATAAGTCGTTGGCAGCGGGCAGGGCATTTCATGATTCCGGTTGTGCCGTTATATCAACAATGCCCTGCCCTTGCCGGCTGCTACCACCTGCACTTCTTCCCACTGCCACGCCAACCGTTCCGAGATGCTTCGATTGCTGCGATACTACAAGCCATACAAACGACTGCTTGCCCTGGCCGTTCTGTGCAACCTGCTGATGTCCCTGTTCATGGTGGTCAGCATTCCTGTGCTTCAACCCTTTTTGCAGATCCTTTTTAACCCCGATGCCCTGACCGAAAAGGGTGGGGGCATAAGCCCAAATGCATCGGGCTTGCGCGGACTGGAAGAAAAACTGAATGTTTTTTTTGCGGACCTGATTCAGCAACACGGAAGAGAAGAGGCACTGCTGATCGTTTGTGTTTTTCTGGTGCTGACTTTTTTCGGGAAAAACCTGTTCCGCTATCTTTCTCTCTATTTCCTGGCCCCGGTACGCAACGGCATCGTGCACGACTTGCGGCAAAAACTGGTCGGTAAAATACTCGAATTGCCGCTTTCATATTTTTCCGAAGAGCGCAAAGGCGACCTCATGAGCCGGATTTCGGCCGACGTGCAGGAAGTGGAGTGGAGCATTGTCGGGGTCGTGGAATCGGTTGCCCGCGAACCGCTGATCATACTGGGTAGCCTCGCTTTTATGGTGTTTGTATCGCCACAGTTGCTGATATTCGTTTTCGGGCTGATGGCTTTTTCGGGGCTGATCATCGGCGGCATCGGCCGCAGCCTGCGCCGGCAGTCGGGCGAAGCGCAGCAGCGGCTGGGTATGATCGGCTCGCTGGTGGAAGAGACCCTGGGAGGGCTTCGCATCATAAAAGGTTTTAACGCGGAGGCCTGGCAGTCGGAGCGGTTTGGCGGAGAGAACAAGCGTTATGCTCGCACGCTCACGCGCCTGTACCGCCGAAAAGACCTCGCCTCCCCGCTGTCGGAGTTCCTGGGTATCGGCGCGGTAGCGATCCTGTTGTGGTTTGGCGCCAAACAGGTCTTTGCCGGAGAGATTTCTGCCGCCACGTTTATCACATTCCTGTATGCGTTTTACAACATCATCGAACCGGCCAAACAACTCAGCAGCGCATCCTACAGTATCCGCAAGGGCATGGGCGCGCTTGAACGTGTGGAGTCCGTGCTGAATGCAACCGTATCCATCGGCGACCGCGCCGATGCAGCCGGAATCGCCGCGTTTGAGGATAAGGTCGAATACAAAGGCGTGTCATTCCGCTACCAGAATGCCGAACGGGAGGCCCTGGAAGATATTGATCTGAACATTCCGAGGGGCCGGATCGTAGCGTTGGTAGGCGCTTCCGGCGCCGGAAAAAGCACGGTGGCCGATCTGCTACCCCGTTTTTACGATGTAACGGGCGGGGCGATCCTGATCGACGGGAAAGACATTCGCAGCCTGAAAATCAAAGACCTGCGTGCCCTAATGGGCATCGTAAGCCAGGAAGCCATCCTGTTCAACGATACGGTACGGAACAACATCGCATTCGGGAATGAAAGCGCAACGGATGCCGAGATCGAAGCGGCGGCCAAAGCCGCGAACGCACATGAATTCATCGACCGGCTTCCCGAAGGATACCTGACCAATATCGGCGACAGAGGTTCAAAACTCAGCGGCGGTCAGCGCCAGCGGCTGACCATCGCCCGGGCATTGCTAAAAAATCCGCCAATTTTGATCCTCGACGAAGCAACCTCTGCCCTCGATTCGGAGTCTGAGAAACTCGTACAGGCTGCACTGGACAAATTATTACAGAACCGAACGGCCCTGGTGATCGCGCATCGACTGAGTACGGTGCAACACGCCGATGAGATCCTCGTACTCGACGCCGGCAAGGTAGTCGAACGAGGTACGCACGAACAATTGATGCATTCCGGCAATATCTACCGCAAACTGGTAGAATTGCAAGCATTATGACGTTTCGGCAGAAAACTCAAATCATGTAGGGCCTGGGTTTGCCTTTTAAAAAAAAAGGGACGTACCTTTGGAGAAGCTTGGTCAAACAAGTGTATTTTATCTGATAAAATACTTTTTTATATATTTAATCTCCTCCTTTTCAATCATTCAAACTATCCGATGAGACGAATGTTACTTGCAGTTTTTTCCGCTCTGTGTTTTAATGCAATTGCCCAAATTACCGTTACTTCCGCCACTTTCCCCGCTGCAGGCGACACTTTTCACCTGGCTGTCGACGACGCCCCGATGGGCCTCGCCATCGCCACTCCCCCTGGAGGTAACCAACTTTGGGACCTGACGGGACTCGATGCTACCAATACTTTTGACATCGTTTATCGCCCGGCAAACGCGGGTATGAGTGCCTTCCTGTTTCCCGGCGCCGATCTGGTTGTGATCGGGCAGGCCGGCGAAACCTACTTTAATGTGACTAATAACAAGGTAGAGGTGCTCGGGTATGCCGGTACGGACCCCACCGGTTTCGGACTGGATGTGCTGGCCAAATTTTCACCGGCTATCGCGGAGCGATACGCACCCCTCAATTTTTTCGACATCGTACCACAGGTAACGGACCTGTCACTGCCGTTTTCTACTGCACTGTTGCCGGATTCACTGTTCCAGGGATTTCCGTTGCCGGATTCGATTCGCGTCCGCATACATACCGACCGGCTTGACGCCGTGGATGGCTGGGGTACCTGCCAGATCCCCGGAGGATCGTATTCAGTGCTGCGGCAAAAACGGACGGATTACACGACAACCAATCTGGATGCATACGTGACTTTCCCCTTTCCCCTTGGCTGGGTGGATATCGGTCAGATAATTCCCGCCGGGAGTGGCGGTCTCTCCAATTTTATAGGTACCGACACCACGACCACCTATCGCTTCTACAGCGGCACGGAAAAGGAAGAGATCGCGGTAGCCACCATGAGCAACGACCTGTCGACCATAGAATCGGTGCAATACAAGAGCCTGCCCACAACCGATGTGTTCGATACGAAAGCGCCGGGCAGTGCAAACATACAGGCACACCCCAATCCGGCCGTGGAATGGGTGCGTTTCGAGTGTACCAACCTTCCCAAAGACGACTATACGCTCAAGATATTCAATATCGTAGGCAAAGTAGTGTGGAAGGAAAACTATTCCCTTTCCGGCAATAAATCGATCAAACTGGAACTGGAAGACTTCAAAAAGGGCACCTACCTGTACAGCCTGCTCGATAGCAAGGGCAATACCATCGGCACAAAACGTCTGGTTGTACTCAAGCCCTGATGCGTTACGGACCCGGAGCGGGTTGAATGCGCATGGCTTCTATTTTTTCCAGCAGCCATTCCCGCTCGGCGATGTTTTTGTAGGTCTCCCTTAATTTTTCCCTGACCATTGCCATGCGCTTCGGACTGTTCCGGTTGCGCGGACTCAGTATTTGCCTGACCACATCTACAAAATCATCGTTGTTGATCTTGATTTGCTCCGGCATTTTGTCCTTGTTGGAAAACAGGTATGACTTCAGCGCATTAAGCCGGTATTCAGCCAGTTGTGCGTCGCTTTTTTCAAACCAGATCTTGATTTCCATGCGTCGGGCAGCAAGGATATGAAAGAAAGTATCGTATTTCAGCAAATGGAAGTTTGTTTCAAGCGCATCGTCGAGCCGGCCGGTGTGGAAGAAATAGTTGGCTTCATTGAAGACGATGATGTTTTCCGGCTGAGAAGTGCCTGTGATACGGTCGCGGCAGTTTTCCAGAAATGACCGGACAAAGTCGAACTGTTTCAGTTTTAATGCGGTCGTGACCACATTTTGTACGGTGCTCGCCCGGTACATCTGGTTGTCTTCTTTCAGGAAGCCTTGTTCGTACTCTTCTTTAAGATTGTCAAACAGGATCGATAATGTCTCGCTGCTACCACGGTTGTAGGCGCGTACGAGATAGTTTCTCACAAAAGTGTGCAGTGCTTTCAAATGCTGAGGCGCCAGATCCCGGCGCATGGATTTCAGTAGTTCCCGATAATCGTTTACATAGTTCAGATCGGCTTCGTCGGTCAGCAACGGCAGCAGTTTGTAGTGTATGGCGATCAGCGGATCGGTATCCGAATATGTTTTGAATTCTCCGTTTTCTGACAATTGCCGGAAGATCGACAAGGTGCGGGATGTGTCAAGCCGGTGAAAACGGCTTTGCTCGAGCAGGCCCGCCGATAAGAGGAGTCGTTGCGTGATATAGTACTTTTCAAGGTTGTCCAATACAGGAAATAAATTCATATCCACACTTTTGGGGTTGTATTGGCCGACCTGAAGATGTTTCAGGTATTCGAGCCGGAATCGCAGCCAGATCGTATCCTCATTCTGCGGTTTTGCTGCTGCCAGCAATTCTTCAAGCCGATTTGTTGTCAATTCGAAACGATGCAGCAATCCGCGTTCCTGATAGAACCGGTTCAGCGCCATCAGATGCCGCATTTCATCGCCTGCACCTGAAAAACGGTGTTCGAGGTAGGTCTCAAGCAGCCGCAATAAGGCGGTCATGACATGATTGAGCCGGTTCTCTACGTAAGGCTTGCTGCCAAAAAGGTGTCGATGCGTATGCTCTTTTTTCAGATCCGCCCTTGAGCAGGCAGGATGATCGAGGGTGATATACCTGAACAGCAGGGAGATCTCTTTTCTGTTTCGTTTGTCATGATAATATGCTGAATCCGAAAAATCTGAGATCTCATCAGGGGTCATGGCGCGAATGGTCTCCAATAATTTGCTGTCAAACATTACTCGGAAGGGATGCGCGAAAGCGACGCCATTTAAGTTTTTTTTCAAAGATAGGATAAGGCCGGGAAAAACCTGCGAAAAATCTAATAGGTTGATTTTCGGCATTATTTTCATTTTCACCTCCCAATTTCGCAGGGTCCCGGTTTTCTCCTTCTTCGAAAATTGCAGGTTTTAGACGTGTTTTTGGCGTAAATCTGCGTATATAGGTCAATCCGCGACCCGATCTGTCCATTTTACAAACTTTCTTTTAACGATGAAAAACAGAATTGTCGCCCTGGCTGCAATGGCAGCATGGCTTTTTCTGGCATGTCAGGCTTTTGCCTCCGACGGTATGCTTACTCCTGTATGGTCGGCAGACTCATCTGCCAATCCTGCAAATGAGAACAGTTGCCCGCCGATCACCAACATCAAAGTGGAGATGCTACAGGGCGGGAAAGCAGTGATTTCCTGGGATGCAGTGCCGGGAGTTGCGAATTACTTTGTAAAACTTACCGATGAAAACCTGAACATATTGCTGGACACCGTCATCCCAACCAATCAGGTACTCGTCAGCGGGCTTACAGTAGGTACGACATACAAGTTCAGCGTATGTTATAAATGCAAAAAAACGGGAAAATACATATGCGGATATAGAACCTTTAAATACGTAATTATTGATGATCAGGTAGTTATGCTTAATGGTGACAATGATATGTGTAGTTGTCATCCCCCTGCCACTACAGAAGGCATCTGTAATAGCAGCCAGTCGTTGTATTTCACACTTGAATCGTCGAGGGTTTATAATATCCAGCTGGTGGATGGCACGCATCTTAGTTTCCTGTGCAATGATATGGTAAACCCGCTTGGCAACTGCCCTGCAGATTTCGGCGGAATGGGTTATGATGTTCACGGAGACTTCTCTTCCATATTGCCGTTTTACGAAATCAACAGTTCGCGGATCTATTTCCACGGCTCTACTTTCTGTATCCAGGGCGAGTTGGTTGAATCCGTCACATTCTGCGGTATACCGCAAGACAAATCGGATAGCAATGCAGCGCATTCAGCCACCGGCGTATATCCCAATCCATTTACTGAAATGCTCGTCGTCGATATCGACGTGAAGGGAAATAACCAAAAGACCACCATTCGTTTGCTGGATGCTGCAGGACGGCAAGTGCTTGAAAAAAACGTGCAAAATGCCAATCAGGCGGTGCTTCACACCTCGGACATTCAGCCGGGCTTTTTCTGGCTGGTCGTAGGTGCCGAAGGTGAGCCCGTAGAGGTTCAGCGGGTGCTTAAAATAGAGTAAAAGGGCCGGGTACGCTAGTTTTAATATTATTGATTTTCAAGGCTTTCGGGTCGCTTCTGCACGATCCGGGAAGGGAATGTTTATGCTTGCTGCGTGTCTTTATCAGCATAAATAGCGGGAAAAATTCCCGAAAAATCTGACAGGACATCCCCGGAAACAGACTTGAGTTTTGCCACAACGTTCACAAAAAAATCATCATTATGAAAAAGCATGTTATGCATTTCTCTGGATGGCTGGTAGTGTTGTGGCACTGTTTGCTTCTGGCCGGCCCTTCCGTCGAGGCGCAATCCATCCGGGACACGGAGTCTGTTGCAAAGGCAGAGGAGGAAGGCGGGGAAGGCAAGGGTTGCTGCGCCTTTTCCCTTCAGTTTATTAATCTCTACGAAACCAAGTATATCAAAAAAGTCCGCGTATCGGCAATTTGCGACACCCGGATATGCTGTGCCGACGGCGACGAGTGGGCGCAATCGGATCATTTCCCCGATTATGTAGAATGGTTTCCGGCCGACAGCAGCGCCGTGCCGTTTGGCAATGCCATTGACAACGAGTTTCTGATCTATCTCGATTCGGAAACGTCGCCGTTCTATCTTCAGGTTGATTGGTATGATGCCAATGACCAGGTTGTTTGCCGGCATACGATCGAGATCGCTTGCGACGGCTCGTACAAAGAAGACGAAGACTGGACGCAGTATACCTCAACGACTTCCCTGAACGACGAACGGCTGTTTGTCTTCGCCGTCAGGGAAGAAGATGAGGACGAAGACGGTTGCGAAGACTTTTTGAAAAATGGTATTTGCCTTTTTGACTATTCGATCGAATGCTATGGCATCGATGAATACCTCGTCAGTCTGAATGCGAACCCCGGCTATGAGTTATACCAATGGGCCATTGTGTCGGGCCCGTCATCCGCATCGATCAACCCCAGCCAAAATACCTCCGTTATTCTTTCTGTGCCGGGTACTTACGTCATTTCGCTGCAGGCAGATGACCTGGATCTGAATGAAACTTGCTCTACGGATGAGATCATTGTGATCCCGGGATTCACACCGGGGTTTACAACGCAAGTGGTGCCGGTCCCCTGCAGTGCAACTTACCGGTTTACGCCGTATGGCGCTTCCGACCCATCAGTCGTGACGGGCGTCACCTGGTCCTGCGCGCAAATACCAACTTTCCCTTCATACTGTAGTTACGGAGGCTATGTAGAGCACAATTTCACAGCGCCTGGCACCTACACGATCACCATGACGATCATGGACATCTACGGCTGTATGCATAGCATTGTGCAGGATGTGGTCGTATCGTTCGCTTGCAATGCTGGCGCCGAGGTGGATCGATATTTCCTTTGTACCGGCTGCGAAGGCCAGTCGAATGTGCAGGTATATTTCAATAATATTTCCACCGGCGGCACCTGTCCACTCACGTTTATCTGGGATTTTGGCGACGGCGATACACTGGTCACCAATGAAAACATGCTGTCGGTTTCCCATACCTATGCGGTACCCAACTGCGCTATTGCCAACAATTACACCGTCACGCTAACCATGATCGACAGCGGCGTGAATCCCTGTACGAGTATGACGACCATACCGCTTGTGATCGCCCCCTGCAGGCCGGACCTGCAATACCGCGTCTGTCCCGATGGGAAGATCAAATGCTGGTCGACTGTGCCGGGCGTTTTCACCTTTACACCTTCACTCGATGTCGTTTGGGCAGAGTCGGATATACCGGATGCCGATGGGTTGCGCACGTTCATCACTGTCCGTTCATGCTCAGTCGGCGTATACAACCTGAGTTTTGAAGGGCACTGCAACACTGGCGGACGATGTGTTGTCAACCAGTCTATTTCAGTGGATTCACTTTTGTGCTGCGCGAAAAACGATGCGGAACGCGCGCATCACGAGTTTTCCGTCAGCGGCACCGACTACCGTATGAAATACAAGATGGTGCAACGCAACCTGCTTCTTTACCACAAGATCAGGCTGAAAACCAAGCTGAAAAAACGCAAATCGCTGTTCGGCATATCTTACTGGAAAGGCACCAAGGCCGATCAGATAGAGGCGCATTGCGACGGCACCATCTACAAATCCGATCCCGAGTGTAATTGTGTTCTGCCACACACGGTCGATGACGGCATTGTCAGGTATAACAAAACAAAAGCCAAAAAGAACATCAGCATTGGCTCACGCTTCCGATCCCGTACACACAGCATTATGTCAACCCACCGGGTGATTAAAAACGGCTACGACGTCGTGAAATATCTGTACCTGGGAAATGACTGCGATGAATCATGCTATTAAATCCGGTAAAACACATAAACCATCCACTTTCTAAACATCTCATTATGAAATATATACGTTTTATCCGGCTTGCCCGCCCACTCAGTATATGCCTGCTTGGCTGGCTGTCGGGCTCCGGAACACTGAAGGCACAATGCTATGTGTATTTCTCCTATTGTCCGGGCGATATTACCATCACCGACTGCGATGACTCCGGATACGAAGCCATTGACTGGCCTATGCCCGTGGCTGCCACCTATGGCGGTTGTACGAACTTTAATATTCAGCAGGTCAGCGGTCCGGCGCCCGGCACGCTGGTAGCATCGCCGGGAATCTATACCGTTTCCTACACTGCTACGGCGGTAGATATGGCAACAGGAAAAAAATCAAAGGCAGGCTGCACGATCACGATCCACGTAGAGCAGGACAATACGCCACCGATGTTTACCTACTGTCCCCCGGACATTACGCTGTACACAGGCAACGACCTGACCGCTCCGGGATTGTGGAGTACGCCGATTGTTGAAGACAACTGCGGCGAGGTCACAGTAAAAACCAAGACGCCCTGCAATACGGAACTCAGTCCCGGAGTCCATCAGATCATATATAAAGCAGTGGACGCTGCCGGAAATGTTTCCTATTGTGTTTTCAATGTCACCGTGATACAAGGTTTTCAAAAACCTGCTGTGTACAGCGACCAAGCAAACGACAGAGGGACGGACGAGCAAGCCGCTATTTTGCTCGCTCCGAATCCTTTCAGAGATCAGTTTGTCCTGGTACGGCAGGAATTTGAAACGGCGCTGAATATCACCGTTTTCGATACCCGGGGTTGCCAGGTAATGGTGCAGCAATGGCCTGCAGAAGCAGGTACTGCGGTATTGAACTCCGGTAATCTTACGCCCGGTGTTTACCACATTAAAGTTTCTACGCCCGATGGCGCCTTTGTGAGCGCCCTGCGCGGCATCAAGATGTAATATGGACCCGGTTCCGGTTGCCTGTCGGGAAACCGGCATGGTAACCGGACCTTTTCATTGCCGCCTCAGCCGAAAAATCAGCCGCAATCTGCGCGTAATGCAGCATCTTTTCGGATTTTTGCAACGCACATACCTGTGTGCGAATGCGTATGAAATGGACTGCGATCCTGATGTACGGACTTGTTTTGGGCTTGCTCCTGGCGGCACTCCAGTTTTTTCAATACAAACTGGTGGTCATGGAGCACGCCGATCAGTTATACATCGGCCTCATCGCCGTGCTGTTCACCGTGGTCGGTATTTGGGCAGGGCGGAAACTGACGGCCAAAAAAACGCATCCCGACCCCTCCCGCTCAAACGGCACAGGTGCTGATCTCCAGCCGAAACCGGAAATACTGGAACACCTGGGCATTACACCCCGTGAGATGGAAGTGCTGGAACTCGTTGCACAGGGCCTGAGCAACCAGGAGATCGCGGACAGGCTCTTCGTTTCGCTAAACACGGTAAAAACCCACGCCTCCAACGTTTTCGGAAAACTCGACGCCCAGCGTCGGACCCAGGCGATCCAAAAGGCTAAAGAGCTCGGCTTGCTCGCCTGAGAACATACAAAACACGCCCTCACCCGAAAGTATGAAATCGCATAAATCATCCGAAAGGGTGATGTGCAATGTCGTTTTGCAGCATTCCTTTGCCACAGGATTTCACAAAAAAGTCAACGACATGAAAAAGACAATTCTGACCTATGGTCTTATTTCCGGAGGAATATCGGCAGCATTAATGGTCGGCACCGCCATGTATTACCACAATTCGACAGACTTTCAGGGCGGCGAGTTGTTCGGATATACGGGGATACTGCTTAGCATGCTGTTCGTTTTCCTCGGTGTGCGTGCCTATCGCGAGCGGATAGCGGGCGGAACCCTGAGTTTCGGAAAAGCCTTTCAGGTGGGCATACTCATCACCCTTGTTTCCTGCGCATGTTACGTTGTAGCCTGGATGGTGGTTTACCAAACCATGATGCCCGATTTTATGGATAAATACATTGCGCAAACGCTGGCACAGTTAAAGTCATCCGGCGCGACGGAGGAGCAGATCCGGCAGCAGTCGGAACAAATGGAGCACTACAAAGCGATGTATCAGAACCCCCTGACGCGTGCGGCGATCACTTTCCTGGAGCCGTTTCCGGTGGGTGCGCTTGTGACGCTGATCACCTCGCTTGTGTTGCGTCGCAAGGTTTCCTGATCACCGGCAGAGTGTTAAAAGCGGTTAAAACCCGTTAGTAAAAGGTGAATGTTCGCGGACGTTCGCCTTTTTCTGTTGTTTTGCTGCAACCAGCCCTGTAACCTTGTTGTCGGATTGTACGTCGTCCGTTTTTAACATTTGCATTCAATCAATGCCGGCGACGCCGACATCAACATTTCAACAATCAACGACCACACCATGCGTACCAAGTCTTGCTTTTTGGCCCTCGCTTTTTTACTCCTGAACACCATCGTATACGCCCAACGCGAAGAGACCGTACTCGGGTCGAGGGGATGGGGCCTCTCCGGCCTGTGGGGCGGATATACCCATCACTACACTGATTATAACGGCACCGACGCATTTAATCGCGGCGGCTTTTTCGGCTTTGAGTTCGGAAAATCGCTGTTCGTAGGCTGGACGCATTACAGCCTGCGCGACGATATCGTACTGGACAAGGGCGACAACCAGCGCTTCGACTTTCGTTTCAACGGCGGTAAGATCGGCTATGCGTTCGTGCCCTATAAGGCGGTACACCCCATGATCAACGTAGAACTCGGCCGCGGCCGCGCCAAACTGGCCGGCGAAGGAAACGACAATATTTTTGTCATTCAGCCGTCGGTCGGCGTGGAAGTGAATGTCTTTCGCTGGTTCAGGCTCGGGCTCGAAGGCGGATATCGCTTTGCCCGGAATGTCGACTATGTTGCCCTGAACGACAGCGATCTGTCGTCGCCATACGCCAAAGCAACGCTCAAACTCGGTTTTTCGTGGGGGCGCTACCACAAGCGGACCAACTATACGAAAAATTACGAGGATTAAAAAAACAACAAACGCGACAACACTCCCAATCAAACCTGCTACTGGCGGCATTCGGGTCAACCCGGACGCCGCCTTTTTGTTGTTATTTTCGGCCCTACGGCCGGAAACCGTTAAATTTGCACCCGGTTTTCTCCCGCAAAAGCAAATAATTTCACCACACCACAAACTACGCTCCTATGGAAGTCCTGACCTCGACCAAGACACTTTCTGCCGAATTAATGACCCTCGAAGACCGCTATAATGCCCACAATTACCATCCCCTGCCTGTAGTGCTCGAACGGGGAGAAGGCGTGTACGTCTGGGACGTGGAAGGCAAGCGTTATTACGATTTTCTTTCGGCCTACAGCGCCGTCAATCAGGGGCACTGCCATCCGCGCATTATTGCCGCACTGATCACCCAGGCACATCGGCTGACCCTGACTTCCCGGGCATTTTACAACAACTTGCTCGGTGAGTATGCCGAATTCATTACCCAATATTTCGGCTATGACCGTGTATTACCGATGAACACGGGTGTGGAAGGTGTCGAAACGGCGATCAAACTCGCGCGAAAGTGGGCTTACAAGGTGAAAAAAGTACCTGAAAGCGAGGCCAGGATCATTTTTGTGGAAGGCAATTTTCACGGACGTACGCTGGGCGCAATCTCTGCTTCTACTGACCCCGAAAGCCGCCGAGGCTTCGGGCCGTACATGCCCGGCTTTATCGTGATCCCTTACAACGATATTCCCGCCCTCGAGGCGGCCTTGCAGGACCCAACGGTTGCCGGGTTGCTGCTGGAACCTATTCAGGGAGAGGCCGGCGTCAATGTGCCGGACGACTCGTACATCCCCCGCGCTCATGCCTTGTGCAAGGAACACGGCGTGTTGTTTATCGCCGATGAGGTGCAAACGGGCATCGCGCGCACCGGCCGGCTGCTCTGCTGCGATCACCATGGTGTAAAACCTGATATTCTTATCCTGGGCAAGGCATTATCGGGTGGCGTGTTGCCGGTGAGCGCCGTGTTGAGCAACGACGAGATCATGCTTACCATCAAACCGGGCGAGCACGGCTCCACATTTGGAGGCAATCCCCTGGCCTGTGCAGTAGCGCGGGAGGCCCTGAAAGTAGTGGAAGATGAAAAACTGGCAGAAAATGCAGAAACACTCGGCCGCGTTTTCCGCGCCCGCATGGAAGCGTTACAGCAAAAACGCCCCGATCTTATTCGTTTGGTGCGGGGAAAAGGACTGCTCAATGCGATCGTGATCAACGATTCGGAAGAAAGCGAGACTGCCTGGAATATTTGCCTGGCACTCGCAGAAAACGGATTGCTCGCCAAACCCACGCACGGCAATATCATACGTTTTGCACCGCCGCTGGTCATGACATCCGGCCAATTGGAAGAGTGTTGCGGGATCATTGAGCGGGTCCTGTCCGACTGGGCGTAGACTCTACCGGTTCTTAACAATCTTCAGCGACCGCACGGCTTCCCGCCACTTTACGGAGGGGTCGGTCGTCGAGACGGCTTCTCCAAAGCGTAATTTGAAGAAACTGGCCAGGCGTATTTCCGATTGCGATGCGTCGATAACCATTTGCGCGCCCTTGAAGTCGGGCTGATCGTAAAAGGTCACGACCGTGCCTATTGGAACGATCACAGAACCGAGATAATTCAGGCAATCGCCATCATCGCAATGGCCGCGCTCGCCGATCAAACGTTCTACTTTTCCCTGAAAACCGGACTTGCTAAAGGTGACGAGTCCAAACTGCGACCGGTAGATGTAATCCGCCAACTGGCCGGCGCGTTTGATTTTACGGATGTCGCTTTGGGCGATGTTGACCTGGAATTGAGCTTCCAGGGCGTTTATAAGTTCAGTCCGCTTGCTTTTTCGCTTTTTTAGTTTGAAAGAAGGTGTGATGTCTTTTGCATCATACACCTGACCCGTTTTGATCGCCACTCCCTCCCATACGGTTGCGCTGTCGAAAGGCGGGAGCAAAGTGGCGGGCTTCATGGGCACTTCCGCAGGCGAAACTTTTCCCGGCTTGCCGGGATCGGATTGCGCCCACAGGCTGTGAACAGACAATAAAACGATGAAAAATGGCCTCATTCCCAGTGTTTTTGAGGCCAAGATACTTTTTCAGCGCTAATCCTTGTAAGGATCGAAACACCTCCGGCACGGCCATCGCCACACCGATGGGTCGCAGACGGTGTTCGATTTCGATGGTACCATCGTGAAAGGCCAATACCTCCTCCAGATTTTTATAGCATTGCGGCGCTTCGTCCGCGCCGCCGCCGCGCAACACGATCCCGCTCTTTTTTATCTCTTTTTTAACCTTCGGCCAGTCTACGACGCCCTTCGACAGGTATTCTACTTTGCCCTTTTTCCAGCGCTTTTTACCGGCGGCCTGATTCCTGCTCATCACCCTGCCTGCACCGTGCACGGTGGAGTACAGACCCTGCCGGCTGGTTTCGGAATCGACGCCGCGCACGATCACCGATATGTCCGACATGTTTGCCCCGATAAACCCGAATTGCCCCGGAAATGCGGGCGTAGCGCCTTTGCGCACGACAAAAAAACGCTCTCCGAAATGCTCTTCCTCCCAGAGAAAGTTGTGGTGGTTGTGGACTTCAAAAACAGCAGTTGCTTTTAGTATTTCCAGGACTTTTTCCACGACTACGTCGCGACCTGCATAGGCATATTCGCCGGCCAGCCGCATGGCGGCCAGGTAGTCCTGCCCCAGTTCGCTGTCGGCGTCGAACAATATTGGAGGCGCATCCATTCCACCTTCGTGAACATGTTCGTCGAATGTTTTTCCCCTGGAAAGAGCAATGAATCCGGTCGTGGTTTTGTGCCCGAAGCCACGGGAGCCGAAATGCAC
Organism: Lewinellaceae bacterium; assembly: GCA_020636045.1. GTDB lineage: Bacteria > Bacteroidota > Bacteroidia > Chitinophagales > Saprospiraceae > M3007. The sequence goes on along the minus strand of JACJYP010000008.1, from coordinate 177,641 downwards.
GCCGATCCACAGCCAGCCTTCCTCATCTTCGAACAGGTCGACAAAATGATTGCCGGATCCAACCGTGCCAAGTTGGTCCATGGCCAGCTGTATCATTTTGCGTTGGGGTTTGAATACCGCTTTTGCAATATGGTCGAATACCGGATGGTCGATCGGTTTTGGATTGGGGCGACCGATACCGAAGCCGATCTGTTTGAATACCTCATCCATGACCTTGCCGGTATCGATGTCGGCGGCGCGGATATTGGTCTGGCAGGCCTTGTTGCCACAAGCGATATCGAAACCCACACCTGAAAGGCTGATCTTGTCTTTGTAAGCCACTACACCGCCGATCGGGTGTCCGTACCCGTAGTGCGCATCGGCCGTCAGCGTGCACAGGTCTTCTTCAGATGCAGGGCATTTCCTGATCTGCTCGATCGCTTTTGCATCGATGATAGGCTCCCCGAAAATGTGCAAGTGTTTCATAAATGCGATCGTTCATATTTGCCGCTCGCAACAAACGGGTATGCCATGCCCAAAGTTCCGGAGCCGGCTTCAGGTGGTACCATACCAAGAAATTGAATGGAAGAATATTCAGTTGGCCATACCCGGAAACTTTCCGGTGAAAACAGCGATCATGCTTCCGGCTGCTCCTCGCTGCTTTCCCTGCGTTCGCGCTCCCAGTCGGTGTGAGCAAAAACAATGGTCAGCACACCGGCCAGCACCATCAGGATCTTTGCTACAAAGGCAAAAAGACGCCCTCCCAGCTCCAGAAATTGCAAAAACCACCAGTTGACGCCGATCAGCTGAAGTACAATGGCCGTAAAGCCGCATACGATCAGCAAAAAACCCAACAGCAGCCAGTAACCTTTATTTTTCATGTTTTGTGAAACAACTTTTATAAACAGTTCGTCCGGCCGTCTTGTAGTTGTACGCGGCAAAAGCATAACTTTGGCGTCCTGATAATTGTTTATGATCAGCGGCGATCCAGCAGATCGCATATATCCGGCCCGACCAATAAAATTCACCACCACATTGCCTGCACAAACCGAACACCACAACACAGAATCCGCTTCAGAGATCAAGTTGATCGAATGCCCGCGCGACGCGATGCAAGGCCTTGCTACTTTTATCGATACCGATGTGAAGGCCGGCTACATCAACCAGTTGCTGCGCGTGGGCTTCGATACGATCGATTTCGGCTCATTCGTCAGCCCCAAAGCCATCCCGCAAATGCGCGATACGGCGGCAGTGCTGGCAAAGTTAGACCTTTCCTCTACCAAGTCGAAACTTTTGGCCATCGTCGCCAACCAGCGCGGCGCCGAAGATGCATGCCGTTTTCCGGAGATCGATTACCTCGGGTACCCGTTCAGCCTGAGCGAAACCTTCCAGTTGCGGAATACAAATGCCACGATCGCCGAAAGTGTGGAGCGCACCAGGGCTATCCAGGAACTTTGTGAGCAACACGGAAAGCAACTCGTGCTGTACCTTTCCATGGGCTTTGGCAACCCTTACGGCGACCCCTGGAACGTAGATATCGTGCAGCGCTGGGTGGACGAACTGATCCCTTTTGGCATCCGCATTTTTTCACTTTCCGACACCATCGGCTGTTCCAATCCGCAGAATATTTCCTACCTGTTCGGCAATCTGATCCCTGCATACCCGGAGGTGGAATTCGGCGCACACCTGCACACACAACCGCACAACTGGCGGGAAAAGATCGAGGCCGCCTGGCGCAACGGCTGCCGCCGCTTTGACGGCGCCATGCGCGGCTACGGCGGCTGCCCGATGGCAAAAGAAGAACTGACCGGAAACATGGCTACTGAGAACCTCGTTTATTTCTTTGATGACGTACAGGGCAGTTTGCAGATCGACCGCTCGGCATTCGGAAAAAGCATGGCGCTGGCACTGGAGGTGTTTCCGCATTAAAAGCAACATACTTGGTTGTTTTTGTTTTCGCCGGGAGGCGTCTGAAAAAACGGACGCTATTTGTTTACCCCCTTTCTGAGACCCTGTTTACTTTTGCCGCGTGTTCCACTTCGATCTCGATAAAATCCTGGACCAGTTCGTTTATCACCGGGAGTCGCCGCTGATCTTCAGCAGCGGCCTTTTTTTATTCTTTTTCTTGGTTTTTATGCTGATGTACAGGTCTTTGCGGTCGCATGACCGGCTGCGTATCCTGTGGGGCACGGCGTTTTCCATTTATTTTTATTACAAAAGCAGCGGCCTGTACTTTGTTCTGCTGATCATCAGCGTGGTGGTCGATTTTTACCTGGCGCGCTGGATACAATCCACGGAGGACAAGGGCAAAAAAAGGTGGCTTCTGGTGCTGAGCCTGGTGGCGAACCTCGGCATGCTGGCGTATTTTAAATATACCAACTATTTCGCCGAATTGTGGAACGGCATTACAGGCTCCGGTATCGGTCCGTTTGAGATTTTCCTGCCGGTAGGTATTTCCTTTTTTACTTTCCAGTCGCTGAGTTACACCATCGATGTGTACAGAGGGCAACTAAAGGCCCTTGATAACATCTGGGATTACGCATTCTTCGTCACTTTTTTCCCACAAATGGTAGCCGGCCCGATCGTCAGGGCCGCCGATTTTTTACCGCAGATCGGACGTAAACTCGAGATATCGAAAGCGGATTTCGGACAGGGTGTTTTCCTGTTTTGCATCGGACTGTTCAAAAAAGCCGTGATATCGGACTACATCAGTGTCAATTTTGTGGAACGCATTTTCGATTCACCGCTGCAATACACCGGACTGGAAAATCTGATGGGGGTGTACGGTTATGCCTTACAGATCTATTGCGATTTCAGCGGATACTCGGATATGGCCATAGGGATCGGGTTGTTGCTGGGGTTCCGTTTTCCGGTGAATTTCGACTCGCCTTACCAGTCGTTGAGCATAACGGAATTCTGGAGACGCTGGCATATTTCGCTTTCGAGCTGGCTGCGCGATTACCTCTACATTTCGCTTGGCGGCAACCGAAAAGGGCGTTTCCGGACTTATATCAACCTGATGCTCACGATGTTGCTCGGCGGGCTTTGGCACGGCGCGGCCACCCGTTTTATCATTTGGGGGGGGCTGCACGGACTGGCGCTGGCGGTCGAACGTGTGGTAAAGGAAACGATCCCCGGGACACCCGGCGCACTGCGCCGGACGCTGGGCGGGTTGTTCACCTTTCATTTCGTATGCTTCTGCTGGATATTTTTCCGTGCCGAAAACATGGATACCGTTTATGCGATCCTGGGGCAGATCGCTTTTGATTTCAGACCGGATGTATTTGGCGCATTCCTTTCCGGCTATGCACCGGTGGTGTTCTGGATGGCCATAGGTTTTACCCTGCATCTACTGCCGAAATCAGCCGAACAACGCGCCCAAACGGCAGTCACGGCCTTGCCGCTGGCGGGAAAAGCCCTGTTGCTTACCGCTGTGATCATGCTGGTCATGCAGGTGAAATCTTCGGACGTGCAGCCTTTTATTTATTTTCAGTTTTGATTGGGGTGTGTCTGAAAATAACCTTTAGCCCGAAAAGAATTCTTTTGGAACCTGCTCTGCGTGTTTTTTTGCGCAATAGCGCTGCTATTCCACTCAAAAAGCCACTTGATCAGAACCCAAAATCATTTATTTCCAAATCCAAAAGTATTTTTCAGACACACTCCAAAACGAACTCAGGCGATCATTTCATGCGATCCTGAAGTTGCGTTTTCAGATCGGCGATCTTTTCCTCCAGCCATTCCCATTCCACAGCGGGGTGTTCGTTGATGGATTCCAGCAGCGCTTCGAGGTCTTTTAATATGCCGGCAGGTGCTTTGAAACCAAGCCTTCCCCTGAGCGTGTTGAGGCGGCGGGCAGCCTTGAAAAAATTCAGGCGTTCGTCGCGGCGTTCTTTGGGAATGTCTTTGTAGCGTTCGATGCGTGCCGTTGCGGCGCGCACGAGGTTGTCATCCAGAATGTCCAGTTCGTAGTCGATCTTGATATCGGCAGCGGCGACGATCGAGAACATATAAATATCGTCAAGGCTGCTGTATTTGTCATACCGGGGCATGACTTCGTCCGCTTTTTGATACTCCTCTTTGGTCAGGTATAACATAGCCCACCAGATCCTGACGGTGTATGGCGGGTATTTGTGAGGCGCCGGGGGCTGTGCCCCGCCCTCGCGCAACGTACCTACATATTCGCGCAGGAACTGCTCGGCCCAGATTGTTTTTTTCAATTTCAGGGCCGTCGACAACATATTAAACACGTGCAACTCGGGCAGGGGCGTGTCGCTGGAAAAAAAACGGAGTTGTTCGAGGTGCATTCCATGCAAGCGCCCCATGAACTCCGGGTTCTTCGTAAGGCGGTACCGGCGGTTCCAGTAGCTCCTCAGCAGCACGTTGAAGTCCCACAGTCGATCTCTGGGGAGCGTCTGTTGGTGCTTGTAGACCATTTCCGCAAAACGATCGGACACCTTGTCGGACACTTCGCCCTCTTCTCCTGCCAAAAACTCCAGCAAAGTGGAATAGAGATTTACACCGGGTGAATCCTGCCAGTACCCACGTTCGCGTAGCAGCTGAAGGATCAGCAGCGTGATCTCTTTGTTGGAACTGAGGCGGTGAAATTCGTCGGAGTCTTCATCGAAAGGCTTGACCACTCGCAGGTAATGCACCAGCATACTGGTCAGTTCCAACTTGGTGAACAGGTAAAAACGGTCGAGCTCCTCCAGCGGACCCAGCAAGTTAAAATCGACGTTCAACTTGTTTTCGAGCTGGTCGTGGAGCAGTTTTTCCTGTTCGGTCAGAAAACGGAGATAGTGGAATTCCCGGAATTCGTGTTCCTTGAAGTGGTCAAATCGCTTTTGCGAGGCCATAACTTCCCGAAGCTCCGAATACAGGTTTTGAAAGTAGTTTTCGGCGCGTTTTACTTTTTGCCGTTTGCCGGGCAATGCCTGCCGGGTATTCCCGTTAGCGAGGTGTCGCGGCAAGCGATCGCTATAGAAACGCATCATCGCCAGCTGCTGGCGGGCGAAATTGAGCAGCATTCCGGGGTTTTCGGCAAAATCCTTTTTCGAACTGCGGCGCACGGCCTTGCCGCCCTGTACGGTGAAACAGCTGTAATTGATGAACTGCTTGAGTACGTGCATCAATTCGGACATGGCTTTTTCAACCTCGCCGGCAGGGTTGTTGCGGTCGGGGAACAACTCTTGCCCTATGATCTCCTTTTGCAATGACTCGTGGTCGAACGCAGGATAATGGCCCCTGATCTGCTCATACAGGCGGATGGCATCGTTGCTTCGCGCCGAATCATTGAAAACAGGCGAGACCACGAAACTGTGCAGCGCATCAAACTCCTCCGGTTCGAGCAGCTGCAGGGTACGAATAAGCGGACTTTCCAGCATTTTATGCGGCTTTTCGTGGCTCGTCGGTTGGAACTTATGTATAAAGGCGTGCTATATGCATCCTGCACTTATATCCGCCATTTTTGCAAAAATCCTTAAAACGGGTTACCCGGGCAATCTTTTCCTGAAAAATGATTCATCAGGTTTTTGGAAGTTATGTGAAAATGTGTGTTTGCTTCCAGCAGGGCTTCGGGTGCATCTTTGTACCATCAGAAGCGATTGGGATGTTGATACCGTCAGATATACAGCTTTTAAAACCCAACCTGAGAAACCGGCCTATCCGGTCGCCCCGATAAAACCACCCGGCAGAAAATCCTGACCAGCGCCGCTCAAACCCCAAAACGTGTGCGAAAGATGATGGGGGCGCTGGCAGGGCCGAGGTTGCCGGAATAATTCAGCCGATCCGATTCTCTGATACCCCGCTACCAGATCCCAAAAATTCGCAACCCCTTAAAACCCATACCCCTAAAACCTGAGTGCAGCGAGCCTTACAACCATGAGAATTGTACCCATGACCCCTGAAACCACCCCGAAGGCCACATAACCATGAAAGCAACCCTGAAAAACCTGCCCCAAAATATCTGACTCCATGGAATGACCTCGAAGGCCTTTTAACTACCCCCCATTTTTTAGCCCCGGAGATGCAGCCCCGAAGAACCACCTTTTTCCCAATAATCGATTCCGATTACTGATGGCCCGGAAAAAAGGCTCCGGGCACAGGTCATGCTCCTGTATGACTTCATTCCAGGTGAAACACGATGACCCGCCGCCGTTTGTTCGGATGCGGGTCATCTTATTTCCACGTACACATAGATCTATCCCAAACTTGCTTCCAGTTCGATCGGAACAGCGGAAAGCGCCTTGCTGACCGGGCAGCCTGCTTTTGCGGCATTGGCGAGTTCCATAAATTTTCCGGTGTCGATGCCCGGTACATTTGCCACAAGATTCAGCGTGATCTTTTCAAACGACCATCCGCTGCCGCTGTTATCCATGTCGATGGTGGCGGAGCAGCGCAATTCCGTCGGCGGGAATCCTGCATTCGACAGTTGAAAACTCAGCGCCATTATGTAGCATCCTGCGTGTGCCGCGGCAATCAGTTCTTCCGGGTTGGTGCCTGCTTTTCCATCCTCATTCTGAAAGCGGAGTTTGGCTGAATAGGGTGTGCCGGAGAGTACGCCCGACGGGCCGTCAAGGGTGCCGGCGCCATCCTGGCCGGTGCCGCGCCATACTGCCGCGGCGGTGCGTTTGAAGTGTGGCATAAATAGAGATGTAGTTGAAGATTGTTTTGTAAAAAACCGATTACCGGCAAAACAGACACTGTGAGAAAAAGTTTTGGTCAGTTTCCTTTACCGTCCTGTTCGCGCAATCGCTTCCCCAGCGCCCGTTCGAGGCTGTCCACCTGCATTTGATAGATAGGATCGTCAAAGGGCGTTGCGTATCCCTTCGTTTTGTTTTTTCCGAAAACCTTGAGTTTCACAGTGGTATAGCGTTTGGGGTTGAGGCGAAAGTCCTGCAGGAGGAGTTGTGTATGGCGTATGGTGCGTTCGAGGTCCTCGGCCAATTGTTCGTCTGTCAGCATTTTTCCGGCGATGCCTTTCCCGTTCACCAGGTTCTGGGCGAGCGTGTCTACACGCGATATCGTGCGTTCTGCGGCATTCAGGGTATAGCGCAGGTTGGAGATGTTGGCAGTCAGGGTGTCCAGCGCCTCGCCGGCTTTGTGGGCGCTTTGATCGATGCCTGCATCTTTCAATTGCCTGCTAAGGGTGTCGAGGTTGTTGAGAATATGCCCGATCTCATCTTTGTTGGACGAAAGCGCCTGCGAAAAGATCGCGGCGTTTTGCATCGTCTGTGTCATGCTGGAAGCAGTGGCATCGAGCAGTTTGTTGATCTTGTAGGTCATGATCTCGATGTTCTTGAGCGCGTTATCGAGCGCGACCAGAGACCCTGCCATGCTTTCCGGGTTGGCCTGGGCGAGCGAGTCAAGGTTGATCGCAAGGCCCTCTCGCAAGCGCTGGGTGTACCGGTCAATTTCGCCGGGTTCGATCATGCCGGCCAGAAAAGAGCGCGAGTCGCCTTCCAGATAGTCGCCGCTCTCGGCACAATCATCCCCTTCGCAGCCGCGGTAGAATATCAGTTCGATGGCCCTGCCGCCCATAAAAGTCGGGCTGGTGAGCGTGGCGACGGCATTTTTGGGCACATCGAAACCGCGTTCGATATTGAGTACGACGATGATGGTTCGGTCGTCCTGCTTGTCGATAAATATATCCTTTACCATGCCCACCTGCAATCCCCTGATGAATACGGGGGCGGAAGTGTGCAATTCCTGCACGTTTTCGTACTTGACGTAAAACGTTTTTGAAGTGGTCAGTACGTTGATGCCCTTCAGGAACTTAAATCCCCAGATGCCCAGTGCGACGGCCGATATTGCGAGCAGGGCAACTTTTATTTCATTACTGATCTTAAACATTTGTTTTGCTTGTATGGCTGAATGGTTGTTTCGGCGTATGCTTTACCGGCCGCCTGCCGGCACGATGGCTGCTGTTCGGAAGCCCAGGTTCCTGATCTCCGGCAACATTTTTTCCGCCTCTTCACGGGTCTTGTACTGGCCGGTGAAGTAGTGATATTTGTCGTCGATCTTTTCCTCGGTGATATCTCCGATAAGACCCAATTGGCCCGCATTGCGATCCATTTTCAGGGGCCAGGAGAGCAGAAAAATGCGAAACGGGCCCGTTTCCGTTTTTTTAACGGGTTCGGCAGCAGTTTCGTTCTTTACTTTAACGGGTTTGGCAGCCGCCTGCGCCACAGGTTTTGAAGTGGAAACAGTAGATGTTTTTGCTACTGAAGTGCCCGTAGAATGGCCTTTGGCTGTTGCCGGCGGGGTTTTGGCAAGGGGTGGCTGCGTTTTTGCAGGCTCCGTGGTATTGCCTTCCATTGTGGTCTTATACGCTTCGAAGGCCTCGAAAATGGCCTGTGCCATCTGGGTTTGCCCGATCTCGGAAGCTATGTACGCCTCTTCGTTCCGGTTGGTCAGATAGCCTGTTTCGACTAGTACGGATGGCATCGCCGTTTCGCGGAGCACCAGAAAACCGGCTTGTTTTACGCCTTTATCGACGCGGGATGCGGTTGACTTGGCCTGCTGTTGCACCAGACTGGCAAACAGGATGCTTTGTTCCAGGTAGGCGCTCTGCCACACGCTTCCCATGATGTGTGCTTCGGGGCTGTTGGGGTCGTATCCTTCGTAGTTTTTCTGGTAATTATCTTCCAGATAAATGGAGGCGTTTTCCCTTTTGGCGACTTCCAGATTGTGGGCGGCCGTGTGCAACCCCATCACATAAGTCTCGGTGCCATTCACATGCGATACCCGGATCGCATTGCAGTGGACACTGATGAACAGGTCGGCATTGTTGCGGTTGGCAATGGCAGCGCGTTCGTTGAGTTCAATAAAAACGTCCTCCTTGCGCGTGTAAATCACCTCGACATCGGGGTGGGCCGCTTCGATCTGTGCGCCGAGTTTCAGCACAATGGCAAGCGCATTGTCTTTTTCCTTGGATGCGGCGCCGATGCACCCGGGGTCCTTGCCTCCGTGCCCTGCGTCGAGCACTACTTTTTTTATCCGGTATGCCGATGGAGGAACAGGGTTGGCGGTGTAGCAGGATTCTCTACTTTTGCTGCGCAGAATGACGGCACCCTCGCTATGTGCGGGAAGGTTAAAGTTCTGTAAAACAAGCCACGCTGCGGGCAGTAAAATCGTTCGTAGGGCGAATTTCAAGTTCATAGTACAGTTTGGGTTCCTTCCTGCGAAGGACTTTAGGGTGTGTGTCAAAAATACCCTTTGGCCTGAAAAGAATTCTTTTGGGATCTGGTTTACGTGTTTTTTGCGCAATAGCGCTGCTATTCCACTCAAAAACCACTTGATCAGAACCCCAAATCATTTATTTTCAAATCCAAAAGTATTTTTCAGACACACCCTGAGGTGATAGAACGTTCAATTCCCGAAAGGCTTGATCCCGATTGCTATTATTGTGAAAAAATTACTGGGCAAATATCGTCTTTTATTCGGAATCACCTTCCTGCTTGTGTACACAAGTGTATGGGGGCAGGTTCCTGTCGATACCCTCCCCCGGCCCCCTGTGGTGGCGGAGATTGCCCGGGATTCGGTGCCTTCGGGGCCGCAGGATTCTGTCGTACTTGACCTGAGTGATATCCGTATCTCGAAAGAGGCGCTCGATGACGAAGTGGAGTACGGTTCCAGGGATTCCATGTGGTTCGACGTGAAAAACCGGCAGGTACACCTCTACGGCCAGGCGTTCGTCAATTACACATCGCTCAAAATCAAGGCCGGCTATATCCTGCTCGATTATGCCGCCAACGAAATCTCTGCCGAAGGCTTTGCCGACAGCACCGGGCAAACCGCCGGTCTGCCACAGTTTGAGGACGGAGAGCAGAACTTTACGGCTTCGCGACTTCGCTATAATTTCAAAACGAAAAAAGGGATCATATACGAAGCGCGTACCAAACAGGAAGACATGTACGTGCTGGGCACGCGGGCAAAGTTTATCGGAGCCGCCGAATCGGCCGATACGGCCAAAACGCGCAATACCATTTACAACCAGAACGCCCTGCTCACCACCTGCGACGACCCGCACCCGCATTTTGGCATCCGGACGAAAAAACTCAAGGTGATCCCTGACAAACTGGTCGTGACAGGCCTGTCGGTGCTGGAGATCGGCGGCATCCCGACCCCGCTGGTGCTGCCGTTCGGCTTTTACCCCATCACCAAAACGCGGAAAGCGGGCCTGATCATCCCGCGCGATTTCGAATTCGCCGACGCCGAAGGGCTCGGTATCAAGGATTTCGGCTGGTACCAGCCGATCTCCGAACACATGGACGCTACGCTGGTCTTCAACGCCTACACCAGCGGATCGTGGGGTGTTTCGGGTACGGCGAATTACAACAAGCGATACGCATACCGGGGCAATTTTCTGCTGCGCTACAACAAACGGGTGCGGGAAAATGCCTTCGCACAAAAGGTCGCCGCCAAATCGTTCGGCCTCAGATGGACCCACAATCAGGACAACAAGGCGCACCCGACCAGGCGCTTCGGCGGCACGATCAACATCGAGACCAACCGCGACCAGAACCGCAACCAGAACGACTTTCAGAGTGTATACCGGAATACGCTCAACTCCAACCTCAACTATTCACAGAGTTTTCCGGGCAAACCCTTTGCCCTGAACGCGGGCTTCACGCATTCGCAGAATACGCAGACGCGCATCATGGATATCAGTTTTCCGAATGTTACGTTCACCATGCAGCGCATTTTCCCGTTCAAAAGGAAAGAACCCGTCGGCAAGGAACGCTGGTACGAAAAAATTTCGCTGACCTATTCTTCCCGCTTTCAGAACAATTTCCGCACGGTAGATACCCTGCTGTTCACCCGTCAGACGCTCGACAACGCGCGCATCGGCATGCAGCATACCGCCAGCACCGATTTCAATTTTAAAATATTCAAGTACATCAACGTTGCGCCCAGGCTCGACTACGAAGAAAACTGGTATCCTTACACCATCGAGAAGCAACTGATCGACTCCATCATATACGTGATTGATACGATCCAGGACGGGGACACCTATATTGTCGAAGTAAATACCAGCAAAACCCGCTACGGCATCGACACGACATTCCGCAACTGGGGTTTTTACAGTTTTCGCAAATACAACGTCGGCATTTCGGCCAATACGGCCCTGTTTTTTACACGGCAGTTCAGAAAAGGCTGGTTCCGGGGTATTCGCCACACCGTCAAGCCCTCTGTGGGACTCGGCTTCGGCCCCGACTACTCGAATGCCCCTTACCGCAATTATTACCGCACGGTGGAAACCGATCTGCGCCCGGAATTCAATGATACCCTGCGTTACAATATTTTTGACGAAGCCATCTTCGGCAGGCCGCCCAGTACGGTTGGCCGGCGCGACATCATCGTCAATTACAGCCTGGTGAACGTACTGGAATTCAAGTACTTCTCCGCCAGGCGCGATACGGTGCTGAAGAAAAGGATATTCGACAACCTGACCTTCAGCGGCAACTACAACCTCACCGCCGACTCGCTCAAATGGAGCGAGATCAGCACAGGCGGCCTGTTCCGTTTTTTCAAGGGCGTGATCAACCTGACCTGGAATGCCCGTTTCGACCCCTATATCGCCGATGCCAACGGCCGTCGTATCAATCGCTCGACGCTGAAAGAAAACGGAAAACTCTGGCGTACCACCGCGTTCGGTGTGCAGTTGAACACCGCATTCAATATTCGGCAGATCAGGGGCATTTTTTCCGGGAAAGACGACGATGCCGCTACCACGCAACCCCGTACCCGCGCAACCGTCAAGGACGACCTGCTCGGCTGGTTCGACGATTTCCGGGTGACGCATAGCGTTTCTTTAAACAGGCTGCTGATCCCTACTGGCTATGGTACCGCACGCGACACCTTTGTGATCGGCCGCAACAGCCTCAGCCTTTCCGGCAGCATCCCGCTGACGGCGAAATGGACCATCAATATCGGCAATATATCGTACGATTTTATCCGGAAACAGTTGGTGTACCCCGATCTCGGTTTCACACGTGACCTGCACTGCTGGCAACTGAGCATGAGCTGGCAGCCGGTACGCGGCACCTATCTCTTTACGATCAATGTAAAGCCGGGAACACTCGATTTTCTCAAGGTACCTTACCGAAAAAACAATTTCGATGCGGGGTTATGACGCCGCTGAGGTTCAGACGCTCCAGTCGATCGGCTGTTTCCCCTGTTTTTCGAGTATTTGATTGGTATGGGAAAAATGTCGACATCCGCGGAAAGCATCGCCGGCGAGGGGTGACGGGTGCGCTGCTTCCAGCACGTAGTGGCGCGTCTGGTCGATGAGCGCTTTTTTCCCTTTGGCAAAATTGCCCCACAACAGGAACACCACTCCTTCCTTCATATCTGAAATCCGCCGGATCACGGCATCCGTGAACGTCTGCCAGCCGATCTTTTGATGCGAGGCGGGTTTTTTGGCCTCCACCGTGAGCATGGCGTTGAGCAGCAGCACTCCCTGATCGGCCCAATGCGTCAGGTCGCCGTGACCGGGAACGGGCAAGCCGAGGTCGCTGTTGATCTCTTTGTAAATATTGACCAGCGAAGGCGGCACTTTCACTCCTTTGGGAACCGAAAAGCAAAGTCCCATGGCCTCTCCCGGGTTGTGGTAGGGGTCCTGGCCGAGGATCACCACTTTTACTGCATCGAACGGCGTCTTGTTGAAGGCGTTGAAAATCAGCGGACCCGGCGGGTAGATCGTTTTTCCCGCCTTCTTTTCACTGACCAGAAAGCCCTTGATCGCAGCGAAATAGGGTTGTCCGAATTCATCGGCCAGGACTTTTTTCCAGCTGTCCTCGATCTGCACATTCGAAACGGGAGGTGTGGGTTCCATTGTGGTGATTTTGTTCAAAGATAGGATCGGGGGCAGAACTTTCCCCGATGTAAGTTGTAAAGTTATTATTTTTGCAGGGTCTGAATGACGGGTCCCGTAGCTCAATGGATAGAGCAACAGCCTTCTAAGCTGTCGGCTGCAGGTTCGACCCCTGCCGGGATCACTGCAAGTGCCCGGGATACGTTGTCACGTACACGACCCGGGCATTTTTATTCCGCTTCTCGCAAAAGTGTCTGCACCAGATTTTCCCAAGAAAAGCGCTTTTTCTCTTCCCGCAGCCCTTCCAGGAACGTTTTCGACCGGTTTTCTTCAAAAAAATCGCGGATTGCCGCGGCAATGGCCGCTGGTTCGGGTGTTACCACGTATCCCGAAACACCATCGCGTACAATTTCCGGCAGTCCGCCCACCCGGGTGACAACCATCGGTTTTTCAAAATGAAAGGCGATCTGTGAGATGCCGCTCTGAGTCGCCGTGCGGTAAGGCTGCACCACGAGGTCGGCGGCGGAAAAGAAATAGCGCACCCGGTCCGTCGGGATGAAATCGAGGAACAGGTGCACGCGATCTGACAAGTGGTGTGCATCGATGATCTCCTGGTAATGGCTCCAGTCTTCGTAGCACTCCCCGGCTACAAGTGCGTGCACGCCTTCGGTGTTGGCCAGTGCTTCGAGCAGGAGGTCAAGTCCCTTGTATTTTCTTATCAACCCAAAAAAAAGCACCACTGGCATTTGTGTCGGCAGGGCCAGTTCACGGCGCGCCTCCGCCTGCGATACGGCTTCACCATAAGTGTCGTAGATCGGGTGGGGGGCGTAGCGGACCGTATCCTTTTGATGTTGCAGGCGGGCCGGCAGAAAAGTTCCGATCTCAATGCCGACTGATTTTGACATGACCACGAAATCATCGCATGAACGCACAAAAAATCGGGCAAACCAGCGGTCGCCCGGCCGTTTTTCATGCGGAATGATATTGTCGACCAGACCCGTGGTGCGCCATCGGCCAGTGCCCAGCCAGCGGGCGATCCGCAGCACCGAGCCGATACAAGGCGCCATGATAGGCAGCCAAAAACGCGCGATAATATGATCGGGCTTCTCACGGGCGACCTCGCGACCGGCCAGTAGCCAGTTCAGCGGATTGATGGTATTCAGCCGTGTTTTGATATTCAGATCTGTGGGCGCCGGCTCATCGGTGTACTGCGTTTTTCCCGGAAACAGGAAAGACGGATACTGCAATGCATAAGAATAGATCACCACTTCATGCCCCGCTTGTTGCAGGGCCCTTGCCAGGCGTTCTGCCGATGCGGCGATCCCTCCGCGCAAAGGATGTGCGGGGGAGATGAGGACGATCTTTTTCCGGGTTTCCAATCAAGTGTTGTTTGCGGCGAAGGTATTGAAAGTGGCACCAACCTCCGGTTGAAGTAACGCCAACCTCTGGTTGGTAAAAGAAAACACTGCCAACCAGAGGTTGGCGCCACTTTACTTGGCAAATGACTGAAGCGCTTCCGTTACCGAATCTTTGTACTGCCGGCCGATCGGAATGTCTTTCCCTTCAACGGTGATCTCCGATGCCGTAAACGCTTCGATATGCCGCAATGCCACCATGTACGAACGGTGGATGCGCAAAAAACCGTATCCATCGAACACTTCACACAGATCGCCGAGGTGTATTTTGGTGACAATGCTTTTTTCTTCAGGCAGGTAAATGCGCACGTATTCTTTCAGACTTTCCACGTATCTGATCTCGTCCAACCAGACCCGTACCATTTTTTTGTTGACGTTAAAAAACTGGAAGAGGCGTTCGGGTGAAGCGGCCGTGCCGGATGCCGGTTGTTTCAGTTTTTGTACGGCCTTTACAAAGCGCTCAAAATCAATGGGTTTTAACAGATAGTCGACCACGCCCAGGTCATAACCTTCCAGCGCATAGTCGTGGTATGCGGTGGTCAGGATCGTTTGAGGCGGGTGGGGGAGGGAGCGTAGAAAATCGAGACCTTTCAGGCCCGGCAGGTGGATGTCGAGGAACAGCACGTCGATGCTTGCTTCCCGCAGCACTTCCAGCGCGTTCAGTGCGTCACCGCATTTGCCGACCAGGCGCAGGAAAGGGATCTGCCGGATGTAATCTTCCAGAATACCCGCGGCAAGCGGCTCGTCTTCTACGATCAAACAATTGAACGTTTTCATAAGTCGATCTCCAGGTCTATGAGGAAGGTGCCTCCCCGGTCGGTTACAAGCAACCGGTGATGCTCAGGGTACAACAGTTCCAGTTGGCGTTGTACGTTCCGGAGCCCGATCCCCTGTGGATTGGTCGGGCGTTCGGTTTCTTTGGAGTTTTCGATTAGTACGCGCAACTGATTGTTTTTCAGAGAGATACTTGCCTTGACCCATGCTTCCGAGCGTTTTTCGCTCACCCCGTGTTTGAATGCGTTTTCGATCAGGGGCAGCAACAGCAACGGTGTGATCGCACGGCCGGGATCGTCGATCTCGGTTTCCAGCGAAACGGAAAGCCGGTCTTCGTCGAAACGCAGTTTTTCCAGTTCTACGTAATCTTTCAGGTTATTGACTTCCTGTTCGATCGTAACGACAGGTTTTGCCGATTCGTACAAAACGTAGCGAAGCAGGTGAGCCAGTTTCAGGGCTACCGGTGCCGTTTTATCTGATTTCCGCCGCGCCAGTGCGTAGAGATTGTTGATGGTGTTGAATAAAAAATGGGGATGTATCTGGCCCTTCAGCGCCTGCAATTCGGCATCCAGTTTCTCCGCCTGCAGCGCTGCCGCTCTCTTTTTCATTTCCTGGTTTCGGAAATAAAGTCGTACTGTCAGAGCCGTGAATGTGATAAAAACGCAGTCGAAGATGTCGAACGCCAGCATATAGCCCCAGAAGTCAAACGATGCTTTTGGGAAATACATCGGCACCACCCACAACATTTTCACGACCCTGTTGAGCAGTCCGCCTGTAAAGTTGGCCGCCGCCACGCTACCCAGGGTAAGCCATGTCTTGTGTGCTTCAGCACCCGAGAATCGCTCGAAGCACCATAACGACAGGTAAGTTGCCAGCATCCGGGCGGGCAATTGAAATACTTCCGCTTCGATGTACTTGGCGAGGTTGCCGTCGTAACGACTGCCGAGGTAGGCATAGACGAACCAAAAGATCAGCCAGAAAAGAATATGTAGCCAGATACGGCGCTTCATGGGGCAAAAGTCGGCAAAAACCACACTGCGAAGTATGCTTTATGGTTGCCGGAGTTGGTTGTTCATAGACTTTCGGTCGGGAAACGGCCTCAGTGTGCGATTTTTGGTGAAGCACTGCCGCAGGTGGCGGCGATCAACACAAAAACGAAAGATTAGGCTATGAAAACTTCTGCTTTCCTGCTCCGCGCAGGGGCTGTTGCGCTGTATGCGCTTTTTATTTCCGGGGTATCTGCTCAAACCACCCTGCACGTACCCGCGGATTTTCCTGCGATCCAGTCTGCCATCGATCAGGCGCAGGAAGGTGATACCGTGCTGGTAAGCCCCGGCGTCTATTATGAAAACCTGCAATTGCGCGGAAAAAACATCGTTCTCAGCAGCCGGTATTTTCAGGAAGCCGACCCTGCCGACGTGATCAGGCAGACCGTTATAGACGGCAGTCAGCCCCAGCACCCGGACACCGCCAGTTGCCTCCTGATCTGGAAAGGGGAGACCAATGCTACGGTGGTTCAGGGTTTTACCTTTCGCGGAGGGAAAGGCACTGTGTGGATCGATCCCGCCGGTTTCGGCACATTCCGGGAAGGTGGCGGCATCCTGACGGAATTTTCCTCGCCCGTGATCCGGCACAATATCATCCGCGACAATCTTGTCACGCCGGGCGGCGCCGGACTCGTCAGTGTGGGCGGCGGCGGCATTCGTTGCGGTGAAGGTGCGGTGCGTATCGAAAACAACTACATCGTGCACAACCGCGCCGAGGGTTACGGTGGCGGGATCGTGCTGAATTATTGCCCTGATGCGGTCGTGATCCACAATGTCATTGCATTCAACTACGGTGGCAAGAACTTCAGCGGCGGCGGCTTTTGGACTACCGGGGCCAATCAAAACACCGTTAACCTGCTGAAAAACAACACGATCGCATTCAATGAGTCGCCGGGCCCGGCCAGCCAGTACGGCGGCAAAGGCGGTGGCGTCTGGGCTTTTTCCATTTCCCTGAAAATGGAGAACAATATCATCTGGGGCAACACGCAGGCGGTCGGAAAGCAGGTCGCCAATTCGGGCGCCGTGATGGATATTTTGTACAACTGCATTGAAACGGGCATGCCGGGTACCGGCATCATTGCAGACGACCCGCTGTTTCGCGACACCACCGGTTTTATATTGGAGGCCGGTTCGCCGGCCGTCGATGCGGGGAATCCCGATCCGGATTACAATGAATCTTCCGCAAATGGCAGACGGGCCGGTTTTCCGGCGCGCGGGCGCCTGCGCTGCGACCTGGGCGCCTATGGCGGGAATCCACCGCTCTCCAATCCGGCATTCGGTCCTTCGTTTTTACCGGCGCCGCTCTTTTCAAAAGTGCGGAACTCGCCGACCGCTACTACTGCTGCCGATTCGCGCAGCGCCAACTGGGTAGATGTCGACAATGACGGCGACCTTGATCTGTTTATCAGCAACGGGCCGCAGGCAGGACAAAACAACATGCTTTACCTGAACAACGGGGCCGGCGCTTTCAGCCCCTTGAGTAGTGATCCGCTGGTGCAGGACGGAAAACCGTCCGACGGCGCCAGTTGGGCCGATTTTGACAACGACGGCGATGTCGATTGTTTTACGGTGAACTGGTACAACGTTCACAATCTGCTATACAGCAATGACGGAGCAGGGCACTTTACACAGATCACGACCGGCGCTCCCGTCACCGACAACGGATATTCCGAAACGGCGGCCTGGGGCGATTACGACAACGACGGAAAAGTTGATCTGTACGTCACGAACAGCGAAGGCAACAAACGCAATTTTTTGTACCACAATGAAGGGAATGCTAGTTTCCAGCGCATCACGACCGGCTCTCCGGTAACAGACGCGTTCATTTCCCGCTGCGTCAACTGGACAGATTTCGATCTTGACGGCGATGTCGATCTTTTTGTCACCAATGAAAACGACCAGAACGAGCAGTTATACCGCAACAACGGCAACGGCAATTTTATCAAGATCACAAGCGGCGATCTTGTGACGGACGGCGGAAAAACGATGAGCAGCAGCTGGGGCGATTACGATAATGACGGCGATCTGGATGTTTTTCTGGCCAACGATCAGGGAAACAACGCTCTTTTCCGGAATGACGGCCTGGGCAATTTTACCAAGCAAAGCAGCGCACCCGTCACGACGAGCGGCGGGAACTCGTTCGGCAGTCAATGGTCGGACGTCGATCTTGACGGCGACCTCGATCTCTTTGTGACGAATTCATTTTGGGGCGGGCCCTGGCATAATTTTCTTTTTATCAACCAGGGCGACGGCACATTTGTGCGCAATACGACCGAAGTGCCTGTTACAGACGAAGGATGGTCGTACGGATGCGCCTTTGGCGACTTTGACCGCGACGGCGATCTGGATCTCGCAGTGGCCAACTGCTACAATGCCGCCCAGGAGGACTATTTGTACGAAAACCATGCGTCCGAGTCGACCCGTAACTGGGTAGCGATACAATGCGTCGGCACCACAAGCAATCGCAGTGCCATCGGCGCCAAGGTGTGGCTTACGGCAAACATCGGCGGGCAACAGGTCACGCAACTGCGCGAGATCAGTGCACAAACGGGCTACAGCGGCCAGAATCAGTTGGCCGCGCATTTCGGGCTCGGCGACGCGACGGAATACAGTTTTACCGTGCAATGGCCATCGGGACTGGAAGAGGTTTACACCAATATTTTTCCCAATCAGTACCTGACCGTGACGGAAGGTCAGGGCGTTTCGGACGTCGCGTCTCCGCAAAGCGGGGTCGCCGGGTTGCGCTTGATGGCTCCTGCTCCCAATCCTTTCACAGACACCGTTTTGCTCAGATGGGAACAGGCGGATGCTTCACCGGTCTTGATCGAGATCGCGAACGTGCAGGGCGCCGTTGTACGCACTGAAAAAACGGAAGCGACCCCGGGCACTCATGAATGGCATTGGGACGGCAGGGATGCACAAGGCGCTCCATTGCCCGCGGGCGCTTATTTGCTTTCCATAAAACTGCCGGGCTACCAGGCTGTGCAAAAACTACTGAAGTCGGGTGGATAGGTAGTTTCAGACGGTTTCTTAGAAAAAGGCGTATTCCGGAACGGGCTGGAATGCGCCCTTTTCTTTTTCCCGTTTTGTTTTGCGGCGGTACCAATCGCTGAGCGTATCGGTTGAAAAGTATATTTTGGGCCAAGCGACATTTTATTAGATCATTTTTCATTGTGGATGCGGAAAACGGGTTTAATTGTGTCTTCTTTCTGCAAATAGAAGGGAATCCGGGCCGGTAACCCGGGCAATAGTTGAAACATCTGGAGCGACTTGCTTTCCAAAACGGCCGGGATATGAATATTCGCTACACTTTCTCCATCATACTAACCCTGGCGCATATCATCCTGCTGAATGCGCAACTCGATACGATCCACTGGCTGCCTCCCATGCACGCCCGCGACGAATGGGGCCCGCAATATCTTTATCTTTCCACGCCGGAAAAGACGCCGTTCCTGGTGACGATCCGCGACGGCGCCGGCAACATTTTGGACACCCTGACGATCAGCAATACGCAGCCGCAGCGGTACGGTGGACTGGGAAATTCGAACGATTCGGAAACAATGGTGCCCTACACCTCGCTACACCAGCCTCTTAAGGGAAAAGGCCTGGTGATCGACGGACCCAAAAAGTTTTATGCGTATTACCGGGTGCACAGCAATTCCCGCTTCCACGCAGGCGACCTGACCTGCAAGGGGCGTTCGGCATTGGGCACGGTATTCAGGATCGGCCATTTGTTGCAGGCCGTCGACAACAACGGCAGGCGCTCCAATTTTATCGGCGTGATGGCTACTGAAGACTCGACTGAGATCGTGCTGAGCGATTTCGACCCACAGACGGACTTTCAAATTGCCTTGATGAGCACCTCGGTCATGGGGCCGATTACGATGACCCTTCAAAAGGGGGAATCGGTCGTTTTTTCCCAGTATATTATAGGCAGCGCGAACACCCAGCCGCCGAACGGGCTGATCGGCGCGCTGTTGAAATCAAGCAAGCCCATTGCAGTCAACTGCGGCTCCTGGGTAGGAGCGCCCGTGATGTTTCAGGCGCACGATATCGGCATCGATCAGATCACACCCCTCGACAAGGTCGGGACGGATTACATACTTTGTAAAGGAAACGGCTCGTCTATCCTGGAAAGGCCGATCATTGTGGCCCATACCCCCGGCACCGCCGTCTGGCTGAACGGCACCAACAACCCGGTAGCGGTACTTGACGCGGGAGAATACCTGGCTGTGACGACCGATGCCTACACCGCTGCCGGCAATCTGTATATCAGAAGTTCGGAGCCCGTTTTTGTGTACCAGATGATCGGCGGCACTTCCGACGGCGACGACGCCATGCGTACGGCGGGCCTGATCTTCGTGCCGCCGATCAGTTGTGCGATCCCCAACGCGGTCGACAACATTTACCAGCCCAACCTGATCGGCGATATGCGTTTCGAGGGGGGGCTGATGGTGGTGGCGATGAAGGATTCTATGGTAACGGTCCGCATCGACGGAGCGGTGACGCCGATGGGGCCGCCTGCCGATGTGCCCGGCATGCCGGATTTCGTTACCTACCGCAACCTCAATCTGTTCGATTTTTCCAAAACGCCCGCTACTGTCAGCGTGGAGGCGGAAGGGGCCATTCAGGTTGCCATGTTCGGTCGCAACGAACCTGCGAGTTTTGCCGCATTTTATTCAGGTTTCAGCAAGATCGCTGCGGCAGACATACAACTTTCCCTGATCGGCGACGGTGTGTGTCCGGATACGCTTATTGCCAACGGACATTTTGACGGCGTGCAGTGGATGTACGAGGATTCCATCCTGCAATACGGCCCGGATACATTTTTCATCGCCTATGCGCCCGGGCGTTATGTCGCCACCGGGTACCTCGGCGTGTGCCGGCAGACGGACTTTGCTTCCGACACTGTTGTTGCGACATTCGAGTCCCCGCAGTTTCCGTATATGCTGGAGGAACCGTCCTGTTATGGATATTCTGACGGACATATTGCGTTTGGAACTCCGTATGGCGGGAAACCGCCATACCAGTACTCGATCGACGACGGCAAACTGTATTCCGCAAAGCCGCTGTATGAAGGTCTGCCTTCCGGCGATTACAAACTCGTCGTGCGCGACGTTACCGGCTGTTACAACAAGCCGCTCACCCTGCACATCGGCCAGCCCGATAGTTTTACAGTGGAACTGGTGCTCCGTTTGCTGCCGGACCCGCTGAAGCCCGGCGGAAAAGTGATCCTGGAAGGCATTCCCGGTCGGCCGGTAATAGCCAGCGACTGGGAGCCGCCGCGCGACCCCGCCTGCCCCGATTGTCTGGACTATACGTTTTATCCCGATTTCGATACGCAGGTCACGCTGACCGTGTACGATTCGGCAGGTTGTCCGGCCGTAACGAGCAGACTCGTAGCGGTGGAACCCAACGTGTATGTGCCGAATGTTTTTATGCCGGCCTCCATTCTGGGCAACGATCGTTTCACCCTGTTTAGCCGGGATCCACTACCCATACACTACCTGGCGGTCTTCGATCGCTGGGGCGATATGGTTTTCGAAAACCGCAATTTTTTCACCAACCAGCCTGAAAGCGGATGGGATGGAAATGCAAGGGGAAAAGCAGCCCTGCCCGGCGTGTACGTATTTACGGCCGAGGTGGAAGTGGTGCCTGGCAAGGTGCTGAAATTGGCGGGGGATGTGTTGTTGGTGCGGTGAGGGGAAATAAAAAAGGAGTCACAAACTTTCGTTCATAACTCCTTGATTTTCAAGTCGGGATACCAGGATTCGAACCTGGGACCCCCTGCTCCCAAAGCAGGTGCGCTACCGGACTGCGCTACATCCCGAAAATTAAAAAGGCAGTTTGCAAGGACAGTTTCGAGACGAATTGCTGCCACTGCCAACTGCCGGCAAAAAGTGCGGATGGGGCGGGATTCGAACCCGCGGTACGAGTTAACCCCGTACGACGGTTTAGCAAACCGTTGGTTTCAGCCACTCACCCACCCATCCGAACGGGGTGCAAAGATATTGCAAGCCAGGTGGAATGGCAAAGCGAAATCTCCAACATTTTTTTCAGTATCCAAAGTTCCGCTTTTGCGCCTGAAAAGTGCCCAAAACTGCCCCTTAATCGGGCAATTGCCCGTCTTTGGGGTACATTCGGTAGATCATGACCGCGAGCCAGAGGCCCAGAAAACTAAAAATAGCCATTAGAAAACGTTTCATGAGTGATACTGCTTCCGGAATCCCGGTATCCCGTGCATTCCGATTCGGCGCCTGTCGGGTCGATATTATCTTTAGTTGATTCTGTATTGAATGCCACCCCGCACAAGCCAACTGTCCAGTCCTTTGTCGCAGACGCTGAAGTTTTTCGAATAGTCGGCCCAGAGACCGAACACCCACCGGGGCGTCTCATGCTCCAACCCGAACCCGAACCGCCAGACATTCTCCAGGTAAGCAGACTTGAATTTTTTGACTACGTATTCTTTCTCTCCCATGGGCCCCGGCTTTTTGTAGTTCAGGTTGACGGTTTCCGGCGATATACGTACAAGCGTATAGGCCACCCGGACGGCAGGTCTGATCCATGACCGCATCGGAAGGCTATACTTAAGCCCGAGACCGTAATGCTGTTGACGCTGGGTGCTTTCTACTCCCTGTAACTTGCTGAATGGGGTGGGGGGCGTATTATCAGGCGGCCCTTTATGGTGGTGGACCGATCTTTCGAACTTTTTGGTTTTGACGTTGAACCGGACCCAGTCGGCAGAAGCCGTAACCCAAAGCCGGTCGAACAAGCGATATTCTGCCGCTACTCCATGGCCGGTCATAAGGGAAATGCCTTGCTTTTTGGGTTGCGTGAAGCCCACCAACCCCTGAATGCCCGTCTGTATCCGCCCCGGGGCCTTCACCGGCCTGATCATCTGATCGGCTTGGGCCAGGTCCGTTGTGCTGTCGGGCTTTTCAGGCAATGGAACATCGGCGAGCGCTTGCCCGACTATTTCCGGCTTTGATGCCGTAATATCATCATGACCTGTGGAATCGGATGCAGATCCGGTTTGTGCGGTTATGTTCTCTTCCTGGGGATCGCGTTCACCGATCATTGTCGGTTCTGTTCCCTGTCGGTCTTTGATCGTTTCGGGATAGTTTTCTATTGATCCCGCTGGAGCAGAGGCATTCCGACCGGTATTGACCGCTGCCGATGGTGAAAGGGCTTTCACATTCACTTTTGGTCTGCCTGACAGGGAGACTGCGGGAGTCTCTACAACATCCGGGCTGGTTTCTTCCGATTTGGAACGGCGCTCTTCTACAGACCCCGAACCACTTCCATCGTTATTTTGTACGATTGCCTGTCTGGAGGGATCTTCTTTATGCGAAAGTGCAAGCAATTGCTCGGCCAGGAAGGCATTCTCGACCCGGGTTTGGTGCAACGACCAGCCAAGCCAGGCGCTTAGCAGCAGCAAAAGCGTGGCTGCGATCTTCCACATCGAAATACGCGGGGTACGGGTAACCGATGTGCCCTGCTTGTAGGCATTGAGTCGTTTTGCGAGTGTTCGCCAGTTCTTTTCCCGGTTGGGGAACCGGCCTTCCTCCTGCAGTTTTTTCCCTATTTGTTGGTAAAAATCACTCATATGAGTTCCTACAGTTTACATTCATGCGAAAAAAGGTGTCTTAAATGCTGACGCGCACGAGAAAGATTTGACTTGGAGGTACCGGGATGAATGTCGAGCATGGTGGCAATCTCCTCATGGGTATAGCCGTCGACTACATAGAGATTAAAAACGGTCCGGTAAGCGGGCGGCAGCCGATCCAAAGAATCCAGGATCTGTTCGCGCGTCAATCCCTCCACAATGCCGTCGTCGCGTTCCGGTTCGTGTTGCGGCTGCAGTTCAGAGGCCCGGAGATCACGCAATCCGGAGCGCAGCCGGTCAATCGCCGTGTTGATCACCACCCTGCGGAGCCAAAAACGAAATGGCTGATTGCCGGAGTAGAGATGTATCCTCGTGAAAACCTTGAAGAAGGCATCGCTGACCACCTCTTCTGCCGTTTCCGTATGGCTGATATAACGCCTGGCGATCGACATGGCGTAGTTGTAAAACATTGCGAAAAGCCGATGCTGGCTTGCCCGCATATATTGACGGCAACCGTCGATCAGGTGATTCAGATGTTCCTCAGACACTTTGATCTACTACACGACATGCAGGTGGCAAGGGTTGCGTCGGCGCGAAAAATCACAGGAATAGGGTAGAGGTCAACCATGGAAATGCAAAACCCCGGCGCGTACACGACGCGCCGGGGTTCGGTCATAAGGAATTGACACGGGTTCAGGTGTTCAGGCTCATTTTCAGTTTTTTCTCAACTTCCTCTACGGTGTCTTTGAAAATGAGGTCCGTATCCATCATATCCTGCACGGCTTTGCATGAATAGATGACTGTGCTGTGGTCGCGGCCGCCGAATTGTTCGCCGATCGACTTCAGCGATTTATTGGTCAGTTTTTTTGCCAGGTACATGGACAACTGACGGGCGATCACGATGTTGCGTTTGCGCGTTTCATGGTGCAGTTTTTCCACCGGCACGTTGAAATGCTCCGCTACAAGTTGCTGGATGAATTCCACGGTGATCTCCTTGTTGATCGTCGTAACGAAATTGCGGATCACCTCCTTGGCCAGTTCCATATCCACATCGCGGCGGATCAGGGTGGCCTGCGCCAACAGCGAGATCATTACGCCTTCGAGTTCGCGGATGTTATTTTTGATGTTGTAGCAAATAAACTCCAGCACATCGGTTGGAATGTCGACGCCCTCGTCCTCCATTTTTGCTTCCAGAATTGCCATGCGCGTTTCCAGATCGGGCGCCTGTATGTCGGCGCTGAGCCCCCATTTGAAGCGCGAAATCAGACGGTCTTCAATGCCTTCGAGATCTTTGGGCGCCCGGTCGGAGGTCAGGACGATCTGCTTGCCGTTCTGGTGCAGCTGATTGAAAATATGGAAGAAGATCTCCTGCGTCTTTTGCTTACCCGACAAAAACTGGATATCGTCGATGATCAATACGTCGATCATCTGGTAAAAATTCACGAAGTCATTGACGGAGTTGTTCTTGATCGCCTGAATGATCTGATTGGTGAATTTTTCAGCAGAAACATACAGGATAGCCTTTGTGTCGTGTTGCCGGACGATCTCGTTGCCGATGGCCTGGGCCAGGTGTGTTTTGCCAAGTCCGACATCGCCGAAAATAACCAGGGGGTTGAATGCCGTTCCGCCGGGCTTTTTTGCAATCGCCACTCCGGCATTGCGGGCCAGGCGGTTGCAGTCGCCTTCGATGAAAGTATCGAAGGTGTACTCGGGGTTGAGTTGCGGATCGACTTTGATACGCTTGATGCCCGGAATGATAAAGGGGTTTTTGATCATCTCGGCGTCGAATACGCCGGGAATGGGTTCGTTGTCTTTATCGGAAGAGGGTTTGGCGCTTACGCGGGGTTGCACCGGCACTTCAAGTTCCTTGCCGTTGCCATTCTCAGGTATGTGGTATACGAGGCGGCCGCGATCGCCGAGTTCCTGGCGAATGCTTTTTTTCAACAGTTGTACGAAGTTCTCTTCGAGCCATTCGAAGAAAAACTTGTTCGGCACCTGGATCGTAAGCACCTCGTTATCCAAGCGTACAGGTTTGATCGGTTCAAACCACGTCTTGAAGCTTTGCGGGCTCACGTTTTTCTTGATGATACGCAGACAGTCATCCCATACCATCCGGCAGTCTCTCGTCATACCTGATGTAGCATTTGGAAGAATGGAAAATCCCAATTCTGTTAACCGTAATAAAATTGTTCAGTCGAGCAGGGAGACAAAGATGGTCAATTCTCACAAAACTTCGAAAGGGAAATTGGTTTTTTTCGACAAAAAATTTTTGCACACTGAAATCGGCCGCAAAACGGGTGACCTGGCGCAAGTGTAGATGATGGCAGGTCCCAGACGATGTTTTCGCCTGTTGCTAAAAATTCTTTTATTGATCAAATAATGGTTTAATTGTTATTAAATTGTGTCAATGATCGGCATTTAAATTTGTGTTTAGTCCTTATTTGGAAATATAAATTCTTAACAAAAATGACAAAAAACAACCCGCCTGATCATGGTTCCACGCTTTAGCGTCGTTCGGAATTGCCTGAATTACAGTGCTTAAGACCGCGCCTTGCCGTGGCTTTGGAACGTTCCATGCAGCGGCTCGATTCCCGCATCATCATGTTCTGTCAGGAAGCAGGAATCGGGCTGAATATATCTTGTAAGCATATTGTTAAGTGTGTGCCCTAAAACCCCAAACCAGTCGTTTTCAGGGTTTTGTAAATATCGCGAAATACAATGATTTAAAACAATTGGCCGGCCTCGGTCCTGATGGCAACCATCGCTTTCTGTAAGGGACTGGAATCGCCCTTTTCTTCGAGTACCCGAAACAGGGCTGCTACCAGTTCTCCGGCGTCTGCCTTTGGATCGAGGCCGGGTTCCGTTTCTCCGACGGTGCTCAGCGTTTCATTCCTGGCAAAGGTGATGATCTTCCAGAGTGTATCGGATACGTACAGTTGCTGCGAAGTGTTGTGGTCGAACTCCTGACTGATGGCAAGTAAAAGCGCACCGCGCAGATCGCCCACCGTCATGCCGGGCATTCGTATACGCAGCAGGGCATTCTGGATGGATACCCGGTCGCAGAGCAGGATAAGGCGCTCGTAAGCCTGAAGGCGGAGCGGCAGGGTGATCTTCATCGATTCGCTGCGCTGTGCTGCGAGTTCGGTGCGCAACCGGTCATCCAGATAAAGTTTCAGCAAATAGTATGCGGTGGCAAACACGACCAATCCGGGGATGGTGTATTTCAGGAGTTCCAATAACATTTCCATATCTCGGTCACGCTCGTTTTGATGGAGCGGGCGGCAAAGGTAATCAGCTGCCGGTAAACATTTTTGGCCCCCAAGTCGTTTTATGATCGTATTTTTGCCGCTAAACAAGTTTTACAATGGAAACGCTACAGGAAAGCCCGATCTCCACGACAGCACCGATCACCCTGACCCAGGGTGCAGTGGATCAACTCAATCTTATTCGCGAGAAGGAAAATATTCCGGACGGCTATTGCCTCCGTGTCGGTGTGAAAGGCGGCGGTTGCTCGGGGTTCACCTATGTGCTCGGCTTTGATATGCCGTCCGAACAGGACGATACTTTCGAAATAATGGGTATGCCGGTGATCATGAACAAGGCGCATGCCATCTACCTGCTGGGCATGGAAGTGGATTTTCACAACGGGCTGGATAACCGGGGTTTTACCTTCAACAATCCAAATGCGTCATCTACCTGCGGTTGCGGCACTTCGTTTTCCGCATAAATAAAACGCCCGACGCGGCGATATATAAATACGACGGGCAGTGTGGTCGAAACCACACTGCCCGTTGCTTTTGCGGGGATGTTTACAATCAGAGTTCGTCGAGGTTGACGATCAGTGAGTTCTTGAACCCTCCTTTTTTCTGCACCGTCTTTTGCTGGGCTTCCGCCGCTTTTTGATTCGGATACGGGCCGATGATGATCTTGTAGTTCTGAGGCTGTTCCTGTTCGTCGCGCACGACGCAGACGAGGACTTTGCCCGGCATCTGTTGCTGTAGTTTGTTGATGATCGGCAGCACGTTATTGGCGTCCGACAATGCGCTTACCTGGATGCCGTAGCCTTTTTTGTCCGTTTCCTTGATGTCGACTTTGTACAGTTCGGCGCTGGCCTTTGTGTCGCCCGAACTTGCAGCCGCTTTATTCGTTTCGCCCGACTTCTGCGTGGAAGTGCTGTACGTCACCGGCGCGGTTTCTGTTTCGGCCTTTTTTTCTTCCTTGTGCGAGATCAGCAGTTGCGTGGCGCCCTGACTTTCGTTTTTCAGATCATCCATCACCTCGATCTTGACGCGGGCCGTGCCGGCCTGGATCAGATCCAGCACTTCTGCAGCAGCTCTGGAAACATCGACCACATAACCTTCAATAAAAGGCCCCCGGTCGTTGACGCGCACCACCACCGACTTTTTATTGTCCATGCGTGTGATCCTGATCTGGGTGCCGAAAGGCAGCGTCTTGTGGGAGCAGGTGAGTGCGTTTTTATCGTATTTTTCGCCGTTGGAGGTTGGGCGGCCCTGAAAAGAATCGGCGTAATAGCCGCATTTGCCATATTCCACCCGGGTTTTTTGAGCAAAAGAACTCAATGAAACGGCGCTTAACAGCAGGGTGCAGAGGCAACTAAAAGCGAAGATGGTTTGTCGCATGATGAATCGAAGTTTTAGGTTAGTAAGCCGGACAGGTGCAATTTCCCGTCGCGGTGTTCTTCAGAATAAGTGTCGGATTTTCCGGAACGATGACCTCGAACCGGTTTGTGTGACAAATGTAGTAACGCCATCATTTTCTTCTATTGTTTCCCGCAGGTAAAAAAACTGTATTTTCGGATACAAAATAGACTGATAATCAATAATGTGTTTATGAAAAGATCAAATGCACTCGACCGGCAACGGGCAATTTATGCCCGGGGTGCAGCCGGCCTGTTGCAATCCGTTCCATTTGATCCGGCGGTGCTGGAGCGAAAAGCGGCAGAGAGAATGACGCCTGAAGCGCTTGCCTATATCGCAGGCGGAGCCGGGCTGGAGCGCAGCATGGCTTCGAATACCGGGGATTTCGACCGCTGGCGAATCGTACCGCGCATGCTGCGCGATGTAGACGAGCGCGATACTGCCGTTGATCTTTTCGGGCACCGCATACCGGCGCCCTTCTTTCTGGCGCCGATCGGCGTACTCGAAATGGCGCACCGCGATGCTGACCTGGCCATTGCCGCCGCCGCTGCACAAGCGGGCATTCCTTATATCTTTTCCAACCAGGCATCCGTGCCCATGGAACGCTGTGCAGCAGCAATGGAAACCGCTCCACGGTTTTTTCAACTTTACTGGAGCCGCTCCGATGAGTTGGTGGCCAGTTTTCTGCAACGGGCGGAGGCATGCGGCTGCTCGGCTGTTGTATTGACCCTTGATACAACCATGCTGGGGTGGCGCACCCGCGACCTCGATTTTGCTTCTCTCCCTTTTTTGCAGGGCAAAGGGATCGCACAATACACTTCCGACCCCGTTTTTTTGCGATTGCTCGATACCTGGGAAACTCAGCCGACGCCAAAGTCACCCGTCACGCTCAGCGCGATCCGCACCCTGATCGCTGCCAACCGCCGTTTCCCCGGACCGTTTTTTAAAAACCTGTTTTCCGGTAAAGGACTCCAGGCCGTTCGCGTGTTCACACAGCTATATTCAAGGCCCAATATTACCTGGAAAGACCTGCCTTTCCTTCGGAAACATACCAACCTGCCTGTTATTCTGAAAGGGATCCTGCACCCCGATGACGCAAAAAAGGCGCTCGATTATGGTATCGACGGCATTTATGTGTCCAATCACGGCGGCCGGCAGGTAGACGGCTCCATCAGTGCAATCGCCGCACTGCCAGGTATCGTTGATGCCGTGCGCGGTAAAGTGCCGGTGTTGTTCGACAGCGGTGTGCGCGGCGGCGCGGATGCGTTCAAGGCGCTGGCGCTCGGCGCAACGGCAGTGGGGATCGGTCGCCCTTACTGCTATGCGCTGGCGATCAGGGGCCGCGCGGGTGTCTCCGAATTGCTGGATAACTGGATCGCTGATCTCGAACTGACCATGGGGCTTGCCGGATGCATGAGTATCGATGAGATCAGGCAGCCCGGCACCATTCAGACAGGGCGATTTTGAAGTAAGCAGTTGGCAATAATTTGTGCAAAATATTACTGCCAACAGCCTTCTGCCGCTGCTAACTGCCACTCAGGGGGCGTAGATCAGTTTGCCTGCATAGCGTTGTTGCCCCTGTATCTTGTAATAATATACGCCTGGTGCCGTGAACCGGGACGCAGGTAAAAATATCTGCTGACTTTTTGAAGGGATGTTTTCCTTCAAAACGAGTTTGCCCTGACCGTTATACACCTCCAGCGCACGATGCTCATTTTCTTCCGGCATTTCTATCTGTACCCCTGAAGTGCCAAAAGGATTGGGATAGCAAACCACGGCAAGCTGCCCGGGCGATCCATTGAGTACGGGTTTTAAAGCCGTACCATCGTTCCGGTAGGCCAGCGCCGGGGTCGGAAATTCGCCGATGGTCATGAATTCACGCAACATACCGCACTTTTTGGCTTTCAGTACTACCCTGAAAAGGGGGCGCAACTGCCCCGTGTTGAACAAAGATTTGCCCTGCCAGGATGCGCTGTTTTCAAAACTGGTTGTGAAAATGCCCGATTTAAGCCTGTTGTAGCCAAAATTACCCGCTGAAATATCCGGAAGTAATGGTTCTACCCGCACAAATTCCAGGGCATTTGGATCAAATTGCAGGCTAAACTGTACTCCGGCGATGTCCGAGATGTCACCTGAAATGGTCGTGGCAACAAGTGCTCCCGGTTCCATATCCTTATCTTCCAGGTCCACCAGCCAGTTGCCTTCTGTGCGATCGAGCGGCTGGTTGCCGGCGGCGGGGATAACCGATCCGTTCATGTCGCCGACCTTCAGGGCGACGAAGTCGCTTCCGGTCACCGGAAGCGTTTGTAACTGTACGCTCAGGGTTTCGGGAAAACCGGGCATGAAAGGATTGCCGGGGTCGGAAAACACATGGTTTGCCGGCACGAATCGCCAGGATGTATTCCCGACAAACGCCGTGTCGATGCCGAGGATCAGTTTGCGGATCGCTACGATGTCGAAGGTGGTCACCGACTGGCTTTTGTTGGCGTCTGCTGCAATGATCTTGTATGGCGAATCGAGCATCTCAATACCCAGAATGTGCTTGCTGATCAGAACAAGGTCATAAGTACTGACACCGTTCAGCGGAAAATCGTTGCGGTAGGGGGCAAGGGTATATTCCTGACAGCCGGGGATGCCGCCGAGATCGAACATGCCGCTTCCGTCAGTCACCTGAGGGCTGATCAGCACATTTTCAACGCCTTCTGCCAACTCGGTCCTGACAGTACCGCTTACACTGACCATGGTATTTTGCTGACTGAACACCGAATCGAGCGGGAAGGTCCAGATGCCGCGCGCAAATGTCGCGGCTACGAGTTCTTTCCTGACGGGGTTGTGCTCCAGATCAAATACGGGGATAAAGGGCATGTTGCCACCAAGCCGGTTCCACTGGATGCCACTATTAACCGAAAAATATACGCCTGCATCGGTGGCGACGAACAAAACACTGTCTGCATACCCCGGTAACACGAACAGGTCGTTCACGGGCACCTGCGGCAGGTCGCCCGAAATGTCCTGCCAGTTCTGGCCGTTGTTGTCGCTACGATGCACATGCGGGATGTAATCGTTGTCGCGAAAGCCGGAATTGGTCACAAAAATCCGGTTTTGCAGGGTGGGGGAGCCGTGTACGGAAGTTACATAACGGTCGGGGAGCCCCGGTGTGATATTGATCCAGCCAGTCGTGGGTTCGCGGCGCCACACATTGCCGTCGGAGGTGCCGGCGAACAATTTGTCTTCCAGCACCGGCGACTCGCTCAGGCACGATATCGTATGAAAACGCGGCTCGTAAACGATACCGTCCGTCAGATCGCCCGATATGGCGCCCCAGGCGGTGCCGTTCGAGGAAAAATAGACCCTGTAAGTGGCGGCGTATAATTTGTCCGACTGGAATTTGCTCAGGAAAAAGGGTGCGTCCCAGTTGCAGCGGTCGCCGGTACCCAGCGCCGGCTGGCCATAGGTCCAGGAGTCGCCGCCGGTAGTGGTTTTCTGTATGCTGCCGTTTTGAATTTCCACCCAAAAAGTATTGGGATCGTCGGGGTGGAAAGCGCTGCGGAACCCGTCGGCTGCATAGATCGGCACCCAGTTGTTGATGCCCATCCCGTTGCCTTTGGTGATCCCGTTGTCCTGCGCCCCGGCGAAATAAGTGTCCGGGAGGTGCGGGTTGAAATTGGTGCGGTAAAACTGTGTAGTCGGCAGATTTTTGCACTTGGTCCAGCCGCTCTGCCCGGCATTGTTGCGGTAAACGCCGCCGTCGTTGGCCCAGTAACGCCTGCCAGAGGGCGTGAAAGCGATATCGTGACTGTCGGCGTGCCCGCCCGATGCGATGGACCAGGTATTGCTGCCGGCCAGTTTTCTCCAAAGGATAATGGCGTGGAAATACACTTCCTCATCGTCATTGGGGTTGAGGGCGATCTTCCCGAAATACCAGCCGAAGTCGCTGCATTTATCTTCAAGAGCATCGATGTTGACGGATGTCCAGTTGCTGCCGCCATCGATCGTTTTGTACAATCCTCCCGGAGTGGAAAGGGAGTCGATATACACGGCATACACCTTGTCCGGATTTTGCTGCGAAATAGCCAGCCCGGTTCGCCCCATGACGCCGGTGGGCAGGCCGCCGCCAAGCAACGTCCAGTCGGCGCCGCCGTTGCTCGTTTTATACACCCGCGCATGTGAGCCGTACACCACGGATTCCTGATTGCTGCGAATACGATCCCAAAAAGAAGCGTAAAGCACCTGCGGGTTGGCGGGGTTAATGACGAGATCGCTCGCGCCTGCCTGATCGCTTACGAACAAGGCCTGCTGCCAGTTGGCGCCGCCGTCAGTGCTTTTATAAATGCCACGCTCATTGTTGCGCACGTACGGATTGCCCATTGTGGCGGCGTATACTACCTGTGAATTGGAGGGGTCAATCTGTATTTTAGAAATGATCCCCTGCGGTGAAAGGCCCATATATTGCCAGTGCTCGCCGCCGTCGGTGCTTTTGTATATCCCGTCGCCGTTAAATACGATGGATGGAATATTGGGGTCGCCGGTGCCCGCATATACAACTTCCGGATTGTTCGGGTCAAAGGCGATGTGCCCGATCGACAATTCCGGGTGCTCGTCGAACACCGGGTACCAGTTTTCTCCGGCATCTATGGTTTTAAAGATGCCGCCTCCTGAAAAGCCGGCAAGTACAACATCTTCATTATCAGGCTTTACGGCGAGCGTGTTGACACGCCCCGCAATATTCGCAGGCCCCTGCAGGGTCCAGGGAGTTGTATTGCCCGAACAGCCCGCGTTGCGGGCCTGTACGCCGGCCTCCTGCTGCCGGGCGCGCACGATGGCCTTGCGCCAGCCCTGCCAGTCAAAATCACGATCGGGAAAGGAGCGCTGAAAAGCAAACAGGTCGTAAGGTTCGGATTTTTCGTCCAGGGTATTCCGGTGGGTGTGCGAGAACCGGGAACAGGAGAAAATGTTCAGGAGGAGCAGGGAAAACCAGGTGATCTGCCGCATCGTTTCGGTTTTTGATTAAATGTTCCCGCAAAAATACCGATTTTGAGAATGGCCGGGCTTGCTACTTTTGCCGACTTAATACCCGCAACATGTTTTACCTCCTGCTGGCAGTGGCCTGCTCCGTGATCCTCGGCTTTATCTTCAAACTATACGCCCGCTACCGGGTCGACAGTTTTCAGGCCATTATCGTCAACTATTTTGTCTGCGTTTTGTGCGGATGGGTGCATATGGGCCGCTTTCCCGTCGGGCAATCTGATTTTTCGAAACCCTGGATGCCGTATGCCCTGATATTGGGGGTGGTGTTTGTCAGCGGTTTCAACGGGGCTGCGCTCACAGTGCGGTATTTCGGCGTTACGATCAG
Source organism: Lewinellaceae bacterium (assembly GCA_020636045.1). Lineage (GTDB taxonomy): Bacteria > Bacteroidota > Bacteroidia > Chitinophagales > Saprospiraceae > M3007. Next base: position 143,996 of record JACJYP010000008.1, on the reverse strand, counting down.
CCAGATCATGCAGAAGATGTCGATCCTGATTACGGTACCCTTTGCCATTCTGGCGCACGCTGAATCGTCTAATGCCGGAAAGATCGCGGGCTTTCTGATGGCGCTCGTTGCCATTGTACTGGTCAACCTGCCTGTGCGAAAAAAGGAGAAGACCGGTACTGCCCCCTCATCCGGAAAACTGATCTGGATACCCCTCATCACCTGGATGCTGGCCGGAATCATCGAGGTTTTGTTCATTGAAGTTCAAAAAAAACAACTCGCCGATGTCGGCGATCCTTCTTTCATTTGTACCGTATTCGGCACGGCCGGTCTGATCGGACTGGGCATTGCAACAGCCGGCTGGATCAGCAAGCGGATCACTTTTTCGTGGCGGAACATTGTGGGCGGCATCATTCTTGGGATTCCCAACTACGGGAGCATGCTGTTCATGCTGCTGGCGCTCGGGAGCGGCCTCGAGGGCTCCTTTGTGTTTCCGGTGGCCAATGTCGGGGTCATCCTCTTTACAACCATCGGCGCCGTTTGGCTGTTCCATGAACGGCTTTCCGGCATCAACTGGATCGGAATATTTCTGGCGGTGGCTTCCATTGTGCTGATCTCGCTGTGAAGCGTGACACAGGCCGCCTTTCATAAGGTCAAATACAAACCTGCTTTATATGACGCAGAACGGGCGCACTACTGAGAACGAGTTTATATTTCACCCGAGCAACGTGATGTTGTTTATCCTGTTGTTCGGTCTGTCGGCGTTGTTCCTGGCCCTTACCGTTTCATACATTTATACCAGGGTCACGATGAATGTGCCGCCGGTGCGCATTCCAATGTTGTTCATTGTCAATACGCTGATCCTTCTGGGCAGCAGTTATACCATGATCCTTGCAAAGCGCTGCTATCAGGAGGACGATACGGAAGGGTATCAGAAACAACTCAAATACACCATTTGGCTTTCCCTGCTTTTTATGGCGATGCAGTCGTTTGCCTGGTGGTGGCTCTTCAGCCACAACATCGGGCTGGGCACTTCCACTACGACCGGTTACCTGTACCTTATTTCTTTCGTACACCTGGCGCACGTGGTGGCCGGTTTGCCCTTCCTGATCCTGTTCTATCACGCCGCCAAAAAGCGAATGGTCGATCCCGTTACCGTACTGGTGTATTTTTCGGACCCGGAGAAGCGCCTGAAATTGCGCCTGCTCACGATCTACTGGCATTTTCTTGACGCTCTGTGGATTTACCTGGTCCTTTTTTTCGGCATCAATTATCTGGTCTGAAACAGAAAAAACCCGCTCCTGCATTCAGGTGCGGGTTTTTTTCGTTAAGCCATGAATGAGTTCTTATACGAAAGGCGGGATAAAAAGTTACCGTTGAACCTGGATCTTTTTTACGAAGCGACCGCTCTGCGTCTGTACCGTCACTACATAAAAACCTTCCGGAAAGTCGGCCACGTTCAGATCAAGATGCTCTGCGCTGGTCTCGCCGGAGTCATACACCGTTTTACCGGTCGCATCAAATACGGACAAAGATTCAATGGTTTCACTGCCATTGAGGTGAACGCTGACGCGGTCGCTTGCCGGCGATGGGTACACGAAAAGATCGTTTTCCGTGGATGGCTTGTCTGCCTGCGGCTCGCTGCGAAGGGGTATTTCAAGAACTTGCGCACCACCGGCGGTGGTAGCGCCGTCTCCCCACATCAGTGTCGGATCGACCGTTACCTTGAGGTGGGGTTTTTCATAAGGTTTGGCGCCATGAATGATGTCAATAACAATAAAATCGAATTTGCCGATAATTCCGTAGCCGCTCGCCGAAAGTCCGCCCGTGCGGGTGAAGGCCGTTTCAAGCCTGCCCTGTTGCGGATTTTTCTCAAACCACAAAGAGGGCGAGTTCAGGTTCAGCCAGGAATTATTGTAGTATGTCATATTCAGCGCCGAATCCTTGATGGTCGGACTGAGCGTCAGGTCGAAAGTGAAGCCGTATACATCAATGACAGGATGTACGGCGCTGCCTAATGAAACCTCCACTTCTACCAGATCGCCAACCTGCGGGTCGGGCGTCAATACGTTGTAGTAAAACGGCAGGTTTTTGGCTGTAGGCGGGATAAGGGGCACGAAATTGTGCGTTTGCCCGTAAAAAAGGCTGATCGCCAGCGTATCGTCTGTTCGGATCGTGCCGTCACCGTCGGTATCGGCGTGCTTGGCATCTACCGGACTGCCGGTATAAGGGTTATCCCAGTTTTCCGCGTACTGCCCATACCATTCGAGTGAAGCATCGGGTCGTACAAAACCGTCGAAACCGAGGTAATATCCCAGCGGGAGGATATCCTTGTTGTTTACAATGCCGTCGCTGTTCACATCACCGGCCCACACGCAATCATTGATACAATACGGACCGTTTGAGGAAAAAACGTCCACGACATTCATCACCACCTTTACGTTGCGGCATTGCCCGTTGGCTGTCAAGCAATAGGTCACTTCAAACTCATCGGTGCCGATAAAATCGTTGTCGGGGGTGTATACGAGCAAGTTGTAGCCCGATACCGACTGCCCGTTGATATCCTGGGTTGTATATCCCGGGAAAAAAGAGCAAAAACCGTTGTCAGGCGGGTCTACAATAGAGAAATCAAAACCGATAAACGGGATCTGATAGTTGATCACAAAGGGCGTTTCCCGCGGTGTGGTCAGGTCGTAAGTGGCCGCAGCGGGATTCATATTCCCGACGATCACGTTGACCGCTGCCATTTCGAGATTCGACACATACATGTTGCCGATGCGATAGTAAAATGTGGCAACCCCGTTGAAACCCGGATTGGGCGTGAACGTCACATCTCCGCTCCCGTTGGTATTGGAAATAGTACCCTGTAAAGTCGCCGGCGTTACCCAGCTCTTCACCAGCAGGTTGCCGATATCATTTTCGCGAACATTGAAAGTAATGGGCTCATCCGTCGGCGTGAACACATAATCGTCCATCGCCATGGTATTCTGGGTCGGGGTGTTGAGCACATCGAGGATAACAGTCTTGTAGACCGTTGTCCCGGAGTAGTTCAGGGACAGCACGAACTGATCGGTACCCGTGTAATTGATATCCGGGGAATAGGAAAAGGACTGGCTGTTCGGCAATACAACGACGCCATGCGTAGGCGCCTGGAACAAGGTGTAGCCGTCGTAAGTAAGGGGGATGACCAGTTTGGTGTTTTTCCCGGTGGCGACGCGGATGGTATCACTCGAGGGCGCTGAATTGTTGACGCCGATGTTGACCTGCACGGTTTTGCAGGTGTTGACTGCATCGCAGACGACATAGTTGACATGCGCCACACCGGTAAAGCCCGCATCGGGCGTGAACACCACCTGCCCGGATGCATTGATACTGGCCGTACCATTGTTCACCAGGGGGATTTCCGACACGTAGAGCGGCATTTGTGTGCCTTCATCATTGGACAGTACATCGATCGCAACGGGTGTGCCAACGGTCGTAATCGCAAAATCGGGCCTGCCGGTGACCAGCGAGGGATAAACGGACACGCGATAAGCCTTGTAAACCAGGTAAGGGAAATTCCCGACGTAGTGCAACTGAAGCGCAAACGTATCTACCCCCGTAAATCCGGGGTCCGGTGTATATTTGATCTGGTATATGTAGGGATTGCCGGAGCCTCCAGACTGAAGGATGGTGATATCGACATCTCCGTTTTGTGCCAGGGGATTCACCTGGGTAACGGCCAGGTTCATTCCTGCAATCGTATCGGCAACTTCTGTATTGATAGCTGTGATCAGGTTCCTGTAGGCTCCACTTTGTGCTGAAACGGGTACACCTGCGCCTAAAACAATGAAAACAGCAAACAACAACTCCCGGATTCGAGGTTGAAGTAAATGTACATTCATGGCTGCAATGTTAGATTAAAAACGATCAAAAATAGAAGTTTTCCGGCGAACCAAATCTACGGGCAAACAAAAAAATATCTTTGTGAATGAGGCGTTTGCATCCGGTCTGTAGGACGGCTGTATAAATGTCTTTTAATCAACAGTTTAAAAAAAATCTTCACGGGTACTTCTTCCGGGCATTTTGGTCGAAAAAAATTAAGCGATGGTTTCGGCCCGGGTTTTGGATAGATAAATGCCCTGTGAATCCGACACAGATCACACCATGTCGAGGAAAGATCCACATCCCGAATCCGAACTGCATAGCAACAAGGTATATCAGGCGCTGCGCTACCTTGAAAGCGCTGAACACAAGCGGCTGCTGAAATACCTGTATTCTCCCTACTTCAATCAAAGCAAGACCCTGACCAGCCTTTGTGAGATACTGCTTGCGCATATTGAAAAGGGAAAACCGGGTTTTAACCGCGAAAAAGTATGGAAGGCCCTTTTCCCCAAAGAGCCTTTCGATGACGTTAATTTTCGTAAATACTGCTCCGATCTGCTGAAACTGGTCGGACAATTCATGGCGCAGGAGCTGATCTCACAGGATCGCTCCCGCCAGTCCATCGATGTGCTCGACTTCGTCGTGCAACGCAAACTGGAACCCTTATTCAACGGAGCCCTGCGACAGGCGCGCAGTGACCTTGAACGTATCTCCTACCGTTCCCTTGAGTACTACTACAAGGCTTATTCGATCGAGCGGAACTTCTACACCATGATGGACTTCGACGTAAAACTGGATGTGCGGTCGAACGTGGAAGATATATCGAATAACCTTGACCTGTTCTACTGGATCGAAAAGATCAAACTTTATATCGCTGTCATCAGCCAGAAAAAAACCCGTACTCACCAGTATGACCTCAAGTTCATCAATGAAGTAGTATCGTACCTCCGCAACTACCCCATTGAAGACGTGCCGGCCCTGGCCATCTATTACTACGCCCTGATGACCCTCCTGGAAGAGGACGATGTCGATCACTATTACAATCTCAGGCGTATTCTCAACCGCTACATCGAACTGATGCCCCAGCATGAATCTATCGAGATCATCGATTCGGTGTTGCATTATTGTACCGGGAAGATCAACCAGGGCAATCGCGCATTTTTGCAAGAGTATTTCGAGGTCTGCGAAGAGGCGGTTCAGAAAGGTGTTTTTCTGTTCAAGGGCGAACTGGCTCCCTGGCGGTTCAACAATATCATCGCAGCGGCATTGCGGCTCGGAAAACTCGAGTGGGCCGAATCTTTTGCTCAGGATTACATGCAGTTTCTGCCCAAGGACTCCCGGCAAAATGCCTATACGTTCAACCTGGCGAGGGTATACCTGTACCAGAAGAAATACGACAAGGTGCTGGACCTTTTGCGCGACATCGAATACGAGGATATCGGTTACAACCTGATCAGCAAAGCCATTCTGACGATCACCTATTACGAACTCGACGAACTGGACGCGCTCGATTCATTTACCGAATCATTCCGGGTATTCCTGAACCGGCATAAAAATATACCGCAACAACTTGGGCGCAGTTATCTCAATCTGGTCAAATATGTGCGCCGCATTACTCGCCTTGCTCCCGGCGACAAGGCTTCTGTAGAAAAACTGCGCGAAGAGATCGTCCGGGAAAAGGCAAGCACCGTCAATCACGAATGGTTGCTGGAGAAACTGGATGCACTGGGATAAACCTCACCTGGTGACCTGCCCGCTCAAGTTGCGTCACACTTGCTGCGTTGCAATTTTTGGCATGCTGCAACGTTTATTGCCCTGACCCTCACGTTAAATAAAGTTGAATATGTTATTGAAAATAAGGGGTTTGCTCCTGGCAACGCTTGTTGCTTCGGCGCTGCCCGCTCTGGCACAGCCGAAAAAAAACCATCCCGTACAATTTAGCCCCGAAGCGCTTGAACGGCTGAAAATGGGTGAAGATACCCTTGCACTCCTTTCCTATGCCGTCGTGAATGACTCGATCGAGCAAGAGCGTTTTGCCGCTTGCCGCGCCCTGATCACAACGCTGGTCAGAACCCTGAAAGTCGAGCATTCTTTCCATTATACATTCGATCGGGTGAAAAGTGTTTCCATCATGTCGCCTCCCGACAGCAGTTTCCGCATTTTTACCTGGCAACTGTTTGTCAACGACAGCACCTACCGGTATTACGGTGCTATCCAGATGAATACGCCGGAACTGAAACTCACTCCCCTTGTCGACCGGAGCGACAACATGGAGATCGTTCCGATGCACGAAAGCCTGCCGCCCGACAACTGGTACGGAGTTCTGTATTACAACCTGATCCAGTTCGACAGCAAAGAGGGAAGAAAATACCTGCTTTTCGGCTACGATGCCTATTCCTTTTTTGACAAAAGAAAGGTGATTGACGTGCTGAGCTTCGACAAAAACGGCGTTCCGGCTTTCGGCGCCCCGGTATTTGACAAACCCGACGCCAAAAAAGCAGCGTTTCGCATGTTGTTCGAATATTCTGCGGAAGCATCCGCCCGCGTCAACTGGGACGAGCAATATCAGATGGTGCTCTTCGACCATTTGATACCGGTGCCCAGTCCCTTCGGTCGCGGGATCACGTTTGTAACCGACGGCAGTTACGACGGATTGCAACTCGATAAAGGCAGGTGGAAATTCGTCGATAAAGTTTTTAACGACGTCATGTCCGAGCCGCCCCGACCGGAACCTGTGCTGGACAACAGGAATGATAAAGATATCCTGGGGCGTTCCAAAACGAAAAAAACAAAAGGAGGACCCTGATAGTATTCAGGTGAGCAATAAAAAAGCGGGCCACTCCGGTTACTCCGGAATGGCCCGTTCTGTTTTTACGAGGTATGTTTTATCGCACAACGGTCACATCACCGCGATAGAGCAGTACGCGTCCGTCGAGGAATTTGACTTCTATGACATAAACAAACACAGCGGGGTTGACGTAGTCGCCCTTGTATTTGCCATCCCATCCTTCTGCAAGGTTGTCGTTGTTCGGGAAGAACTCGTCGCGTTCGTACATGAGGGTACCCCAGCGGTCGTAGATGCGCATATAATTCACGAGTTCTACGCCACGTCCGATCTGGGGATTGAAGTGGTCGTTCAGCCCGTTCGGGTTGCCCGGCATGAATATATTGGGAATGTACACGTTCCGGTTCGGGTCGATATTGATCTGTACAGAACCCGTACCCGAACAACCGTTGGCATCGAATACCGTCAGGGTATATGCCTGGCTGTTGAAAGTGTATACCGTCGGCGTGATCGAGTTCGGGTTTTGAAGTCCGTCGATCGGGGTCCACAGGAACGTGTCCACGACGGCGCCTGTGATCAGCGGATTCAGTTGAATGGAATCGCCGAGTTCGATCTCGATCTCGATCGGGTTGAACGTTACCCCGATGGGCTCGGGTTCGATCACGAAGATCGTATCCGTCGTTTCGCAGCCCAGGCGGTCGAGATAAGTGATGTAGTGCTCACCGCCGCTCATGGATACCGGGAACGTGGGATTGAGCGTCACGCCGAAATCGAGGCTGAACTGGTAAGGTCCGCCGGCGCCACCTGTTATCGTGTCGATATACAAAGTAGTTTCGTCGCCGTAGCAAAGCAAGGCTTCCCAGGGCAGGTAGGAACCCACTACGGGCGGCGGTTCGTACAGCGGCAGCGTCTGGACGCCTGTGCAGCCCAGCGGGTCGGTCACCGTCACAAAATAAGTGCCGGCAGCCAGGTTTTCCACGATCGCCATATTGCTGTTACTCAGCACCATACCATTCGCATCGGCCCACATGTAGGTGTAGCCGCCGGGGTTGCCACCCGTTACGGTCACGGCCAGTATGCCGCTCTCTTCGCCTGCGCACAATACGTCACTCGAAGTCTGGTCATCGAGCAGGACTTCCACCGGATCGGGGTCGGTGACTTCGGCCACGAATACGCCGGTACACCCATCCTGATCGCTTACAGTCACGTTATATTCGCCAGCCGGAATACCAGTGTTGGTGCCGCCTTCCCAGGTGTAGGTGTACGGACCGCCGTTGCCGCCGGAGCCTTCGATAAAGGCCTGGCCGTCGGAACTGCCGTCGCAAGTAGCCGGAATGGTATAAAGCGTGTCATAACCCACCGGCGGCGGGCTCGGGATAATTACCGAGTTGATCACAAAGCAGTTATTGCCGTCGATGGTGATCACACCGATCGTATCGGCACAGAGGTCGGTTCTGATGGAGTCGGTGCCGCCGTCGTCCCACACGAAATTGAAATCAGTGGTAGTAGGAGGCACGGTCGCGTATTGTGCACTTATGGTGATACTGCCATCGCATACTCCGAAACAGGAGGTCGGCATCGCTTCTGTAAAGAAGGTCTGTATCGCCGGCGGATCGGTCAGGGTAAAGGTGCCTTCCAGCGTACAGCCCTGCGAATCGGTCACCGTAACGATAAAATCTCCGGAAGGCACGTTGACCAGTGTCGGAGTGGTCTGTCCGATCGAATCATTCCAAAGGAAAAAATACGTGGGATTGCCGTCCATAACCCCAACGCTGATGCTGCCGTCGTCATATCCGAAGCAGGAAGGATTGATCAATGTTGTGTCGGAGAATGAAAGCGGTGTTACAGGAGCAAGCGAGAAAGTATCGGTCGTCATGCAACCCCCGGCATCCGTGATCATTACGACGAAGGTGTCGCCCGGCAGATCGCAGACCTGAGCAGTGGAGCCGATCGGCATACCGTCCAGGGTTTGCCAGTTGAAGACAACACCGGTTGGAGAAGTTACGGTAAGGCAACCGTCGCTGCCACATTTTACGGATGTAGAATCCACAGCGGTGATGGCAGGCGGCAATGGCAACTGAAGGGTAAAGTTCAGCGAATCGATACAACCGTTGGCGTCCGTTGCCGTTACCGAATACATGCCGGGAGATAGACCGGAGATCATATTCCCCATAGCAGCCGGGGTCCAGTTATAGGTATAGTTCGGCCCGCCCGTGCCGCCGAAGCCCTGCACAGTGATCGAGCCGTTGTTCTGAAAAACACAACCCGGGTTCTGTAGCGATATGGTATCCAGCACAAATGGTTGCGGGGACAACACCTCGAAGGTGGCGGTATCTGCACAGCCCTGGGCATCGATCGCGAGTACGCTGTACGAGCCTGCCGGCAGGTCGGTATAACATGATGTCAGCGGAGTATCGTTCTGGGGGAAGCCGAGCGGCGTCCAGAAGAACGAGTAATTCGGGTTTGCAGATGCGGGCGTTTCCTGCACTTCTACACAGACAGAGCCGTTGCTGTCTCCGGCACAAAGCGTGTTGGTGATCGTGGTCATCACGACGTCCACTTCGCGCTGATTGGTGACGACAAGTTCTTCCGTATGCGTACAGCCGTTCGCGTCTGTGATGGTCACGAACCACGAGCCGGCAGGCAGGTCAGTAATGGTAATGGGGTTTCCTTGTCCGGTGGGGCCCTGCGTCGGCGGAATGCTCGGCGAAGGGGTGTATTCCCAGTTATAATTGTAACCGCCGCCTGCGAATGGCGTGCCGCCCTGTGGCGTATAAGTGATCGCGCCGTCGAAAACACCCGGGCAGGAGGCCGGAGTGACGACACCCGAGCCGGATACCAGTTGCGGCTGGCTGAGGGTGCCGGAGGCCGTGGCAGTACAGCCGGTGTTGGTGTCGGTGATCGTAACGGCGTAGTTGCCGGCCGCTGCATTCGCATACACCGGACCGGTCGGGCTCGGGGCTGGCGTCCAGTTGAAGGTGAAGTTGGGGCCGGGGTTGGGCACAACCGTACCGCTGACGGAAACGATGGCGGTTACGGTACCATCCATATTACCGCTACAGCTCGGCGATTGTGTATTTTGAAGGGAGGCCCCCAGTGTGGGAATGCTTAGCGTGATCGTATCGCAAAAAATATTGGTACCCACGCCGTTATCGTCTGTTACGCAAATCGAGTAAACACCGTCGTTGAGGCCGCTGCGTACATAGGAGCCGCCGGAGTTGGCGATATTGCCGAGACTGCTCGGACCTGTGACCAGTTTTTCGATCACAACCTCATATCCTTCTAGGCCGCCGGAAGCCGTCACCATGATCGAAGCGGTACCGGTACAGGTCGTATCGATCACCTCAATTAGAATGTCGAAAGGCAGGAAGCCTACACACATCTGGCCATTGTTGACCGTGAGCGCGAGCGAATTGCCCATCGGATCCTCGATATTGATCTGCGAAGGCGAGTTAGCGGCTGTCATGACGGTACAGGAGTCCATCGGCCCGATCACGTTGAAACACACTTCAAACAAAACCTCGCCGTCGGGAATAGTAATGGTATTGCCAATATTATCCTGGTCGTAAATAATGGCGCCTAGTTGCCCCTGCAGGGTATTTTGTGTATTCAGGTTACCGGCGTTGAAAGTACCGATCGCCGGGTTGGGGTTTTGTACGCCGGTATATTGCAGGATATTCGGGTCCCAGTCGAGGGAGAAAGAAGCGCCGACGATGGTAAAACCTTCCGCATATACCGGGATGCAAAGTTGCGAACCCGGAGGCGAAAGCGTGTCGGGAGCCGTAATGACGACATTGTCTGTCGCATCACAGCTGCTCATGTCGATCTGGAAGGAATGGCCGCAGCTCTTGCCGTCTTCAATGGTGACATTGTAGATGCCGGGCTGCGGGACGGAAAAGATCACGTCGACATTGTGCTTCAACTGATCTTGGGCATTGTAGATCAGCGCCTTGACGGTCGGATCACTTGCCAGTGAAATTTCAATAGTGTATTTGGCGCTCGGATCCCACTGCGGGTAGCCGCCACTGACGCGGAATTTGCCAAGACAATCGTTGCCGAAGTTGGAAGAAACACCGCTTTCCACAATAGCGTTCAGGTACACCACCTGGAATTTGGCGGCAGTATTTACGTTGACGCATGGACCCGGCGGAAAGCCCGGCGATACGGGTTCGTAGGGTTGCGTTGAGAAAAAGTCGTCGACCGTAGCAGGCGCAAAAAACAACATCACGGGCTGGCCGCTGTTGAAAAGCGTCTGGAGGTTGCCTGTATTGGAAAGCCAGATATCGCCGTTGGGCTGTCCGAAAGCGAAATAAGGCAGGTTGTTCGGCGCCAGCAACAGACAAGGGTCGTTGGCGAGAATATTCTGAAGGGTCATGCCGTCGATCGTCGGCATACAGGAATAAAAAATATAGGCGACACCCGGTTGCGTAGCGGCATTCGGGTCGCCGCTCAGGTCGAAGTCGCCGTTGCCTGTCAGCATGAGTGAGTCGCCGTGGCAGAGAAAAATGGTATCGAGGTCTGCGTCGTTGCTTTGCCCGATAAACTGTCCGAGCGTGTAGGTACCTGCGAAATTACAGGCGGCGCCGTCAGGACCGGTGGGGAGGGTAGTCGGGTCAAAGGGATACGGAACTGAGATAACTTGAGGAACCTGGGCGCGAAGGAGCGTTGACGTGCAAATGAAGCACGCGAATAGAGGGATTAGAAACTTGTACATTGCGTAGGTAGAAATTTAACAAAGGTTGATGGATATGTTCACAACAAAAAAGGGATTCAAACAAATGATTCAGATGCATGTCCGGGGGGCATTGCTGTCTGTTGCGGGTGGTTTTAACTAAAATGGTGGGGAAACGATGATTATACTGCTGGCCGCTGGAAAGACAGTGGGCGCAAAAGTAGATAAAGCGCGGCTTTCCGACATATTGTCACAAAATAAATGTTTGCAAAAATGCAAACGCTTGACGGAAACCGCCACAAAACGACACCTTAACCTTTTTTATTGCCGGGGCGTTGTCCAGGCTTTTCCTTGCAGCACCACGGACTCAACAAGATTTTTGCCAAAAGCATAAGGAAAATAGGCAAGCGACGGAATTGGCTTGGTAATGAATACATTTGCCACCTTCCCGACAGCAATACTGCCATAATCGGCCTCCAGTTCCATCGCACGGGCGCCATTGATCGTGGCCGCATTTATGGCTTCTTCGGGCAACATGCCCATTTTGATGCAGCCCAGCGCGACTACAAAGGGCATGTTTCCCGATGGCGCGGAACCCGGATTGTAATCGGTGGCCAGTACCACCGGCAACCCTGCATCGATCATTTTTCGCGCCGGCCCGAAAGGAATACCCAGGAAAAAGGCACAGCCTGGGAGCAGGGTGGGCATCGTATCGCCGCCCAGCAACGCTTCGATCTCGGCATCGCCGGTGTATTCGAGGTGGTCGACCGATACGGCGCCATTCGCGACGCCTGTCTGCACACCGCCGGAATAGTCCAGTTCATTGGCATGTATCTTTGCTTTCAGCCCGTATCCGGCGGCGGCTTTTAATATCCGGTCTGTTTCTTCTACGGTGTAGAACCCGCGATCGCAAAACACATCGCAGTACTCAGCCAGTTTTTCCTCAGCAACTTTCGGAAGCATCTCATTGATGATCAGGTCGATATACCCCTCTCTGTTTTCTTTGAATTCCACCGGCATGGCGTGTGCGCCGAGAAAGGTGGCCTTGATCGGGATGGGGCTGACTTCTTTCAGGCGGCGGATCACACGCAGCATTTTTAATTCGCTTTCGGTTGTAAGCCCGTAACCGCTTTTTATCTCAATGGCGCCGGTTCCGTATCCGATCACTTCGTAAAGGCGTTCGAGTGCGCTGTGGTAAAGGTCGTCTTCCGATGTTTCCTGCAGCCGCCGGGCGGAGTTGAGTATGCCGCCCCCCCTGCGGGCGATCTCTTCGTAAGATAATCCGCGGATACGATCGACGAATTCTTCTTCCCGGCTGGTCGCAAATACCAGATGCGTATGCGAATCGCACCAGGAAGGGAATACCATGCGGCCGGTGGCATCCATTACCTCATCTGCGCGTTCCGGGCAGGTATCCATGGCGCCGAATCCGGTTATTCTTCCATTTTCCATCAAAAGATAGGCGTCGTGTATCGTCGGGACGATCGCCATATCAGCGCCTTTTACCACTTTTCTGGGGTTGACTTCCGCCTGTACGAGGGTTTTGATATTCCGGATCAATAAACTGGGCATAAGGTCCGTTTTGGTCATAAAAGATTTGGCCGGCAAAACTATTTATTTTTGCCGGCCTCTAAAGGAAAGAGGGGTTTTCACCCGAATAGATTAGCAATCAATGCCTGTACTATGCGTCTTATCGCCGCTTTTTTACTTGTTTTTCTGGTCTCCTGTGATGGAGAGAAAACCTGCAAATACAAACCTTCGCCTATTTTTGACAAGGACCTGCCGCACGTAGTGCAGTATAATTTTGAAAAACAGGGCAGCCAGTCGCTCGAAAGTATGCTGCTCGATACGAACGTACTGCTCGAGATCAGCCAGGATGTGTGCGACCAAAGCCGTCAGGAATATCGTTTTACGGTGCCGGGTGATTACAGCCGGTATGCAGATTCCCTGTGGCTGAAGGAAGCCACGCGCCAGCTGGTGTTCCTGAGTTCGTTTTCTGCAAAGCAGGCGCCGCTAAAGGCCTGGGCCGATATCATCGAAACGCGGCGCTATGAAATGCGGCTCGGCCAGGACCGCGAGGTTGAACCCGGGGTTTTTGTGCGGGTGGATCGCATCGTGAGCCCCGACCAAAGCACACTAGTCCTTGTTTTTTCTCAGCAGTAATTTCTCCCGAAGCAGGCGGTAACCGTCGTTCAGATCGCCCGAAACACGCAACCGGAGCACCAGGACGGCGAAAAGCAGCACGTAAAGCCCCGACCGGATGGCAATATCGAGCAGATGGATACCACTAAGGGGTATCATTCGGGCGATGAGAAACATACCAAGCGCAGAAGCGATGGCCAGCAAGGTGTTTCGGGTAAATGGCTGCAACCTGAATTTCAGCCAGACCAGCCAGATGCTGACAGCATTGTAGCATGTCACCGAGAGCAGGGTGGAGATCGCAGCGCCGTTCATGCCGTATCGGGGGATCAGCCAGATGTTAAACATTACATTCGCGATCCCGAGAATACCCAGCGACATCAGCGACCACAGGTAATACTTCGAATAATAAACCATGTAGTTGTTCAGCCCCGTACCCATTTCCACGATCCTGGAAAGGCCGATGAACAGCAACACGTATTTTCCGGTAGATACGGCCGCTCCGTTCGGGACAATGGCAAACAGACTGTCGGCCGACAGCCAAATGGCCCCGAACAACAGCAGCCCGGCCACCAGCAGGTTGATCGATACTTTTTGATACAGCCGCTCCATTTCGGGCCTGTTGTCATCGGCGAGGTATTTTGCGACAGAAGAAGCGCTTGCAGCATACAGACTTTTCGTGGGAATATCGATCGCGGTAGCCATATAAGCGGTAATGGCGTACACACCGGCCGATTTCAGGGTGCCCAGCGAGCCCACCATAAAAATATCGATCTTGGAAGCCATCTGAAGCGCAAAACCGCCCAAAGCGCCGAATCCGATAAAGCGCAGCATTTCGGAACGCAGCGCCGGGGTCAGAAACGACCAGTTGGGGCGCCAGTGCCATTCTCCCAGCCATTGAAGATACGCGGCGAGCGACACCATGACCAGAAATGCGTGGATCACCAGCCCCCGGATCGCCCATTCGAGCGGTATCCATTGTTGCCAGACTGCGATCAGAAGCAGCGGCTGCACGATCTTCTGGGAAAAATCGATCAGCAGGGAGGGTACGACGATGCGCTTGAAGTTATACGAATAAATACCCAGGATCATCCCGATGGTGTAAAAACTGGCCAGCGGAGCAGCCATCCAAAGGTATTTTTCCAGCAAGGCAGAATTGCCTTTCGAATGCTTCAGCATAAAGGCCGTGAAGGTGTCCCAGAATGCCCAGGCCATGCCGATGCAGAGCAGGCAACCTCCGACACAGAGAAATATCAGCAGTGACAGAAACCCGTTGTGCCCGGATGCCCGGTTCTCAAATTTCGGGAAAAACCGCAGCGCCACCGTATTGCCACCCAGCGATAACAGGGGCAGCCCGATCATGCCTACCTGAAGCAATACCTGCATCAGGCCGTTGGTCTCCAGCGAATGCGGGTACACGAACAGGGTGCTGATCGCCCCGATCACCAGACCCACCATGTTGACCGCCGAATGTTTCAGGCTTTGTCGCCGGATAACGCCCATGTAGTGTATAATAGTTGCATTTAAAAAGCACCGCCCCGGGGGTATGAAACCTCCCGGAGCGGTGCAAAGTTGAAGTATTTTTATTCCAAACGGAACGAAATTGTCATTCCGTCACGACCAGGCGTTTCAGGAAAGCGCCTTTTTCATTGTACAGATTAAGGATGTAGAACCCTGCGCTCATGCCGTCCGTAGGTATTTCCAGGCGGTTTTCGCCTCCGGAAAGCCGGTAGTGTTGCGTGAACACCATTCGTCCTGCAGCGTCGCTTATCTGGAGCGCAATGTCCATCGATTCGTCGGAACTGACGGTCAGTACGGCCGGGGTGCCTCCTGCGACCGGGTTCGGCGTCAGTTCGGCCGTAGCCACGCGCTCGAGGTTGTTCGTGGAGGTCAGGTTTTTGGTCTTGAAAATGCCGACCTGGGCATTGTCATATGGCTGGCAGATATCCCATTCATTATAGGCGCGCACCCGCCAGTACATGGTCCAGTTGTTCAGCAGGCCCTTGGTAACGGTCGTGGACGTAACGGGACCGAAGAAGGTCTGGTAATACACCCTGGGTGAAAAACTGGCCACCGGGCTTACCTCCACCACGTAATAAGAAGCGCCCGGAACGAGGTTCCAGTTCAGTGTGACGTCATTGTATTGCACATACTGGCTGTCGACCGGGCTGATCAGGGTCGTCGACAGGTCGTCGTCAAGTTCGGTAAATGGCGCCGGTTGCGAAATGTATTCGATGTGCTCATCGTACAGGTTGGCGCGCATGGCCTCGATCTGCTCCGGCGAAAAGCGCGACGAGCACTCGTCGGAGGCATAACTCATGATGAGCGTCGCGTCGGAGCGGAATTCAATGCCTTCCGGATCGCGTTGCTTGATATTGCTTTCAAGGTTGTTGTTGCAGAACCAGCGGTTGCTCAGATAGTCCGGTTTGGTATCGCAAAACCCGTCGCCGGAAAAATAGCAGTTGTCGCCGTTCACCATTTCGACAGGATAATCGCCGTTGCCGATAGTAGCAGGCGCCGGTTGCGAAAAATCCCAGCTTTCACCTTCCCAGCCCAGAAATGTATGTGGCAGAGACAAATGGTGCCCCGCTTCGTGCGACCAGGTGATGTTGCCGGACCCGGAGCAGCCCTTTCCGAGCACGATGGCGTCTTTCCAGGCGTACCCGCAGTTGCCGGCAGGGTCTTCCACGACAAAGGCATTCAGCCGGTTGGGCAGTTTGTTCTGGTTGATCATCTGGCCGCCCTGGTTGTACTGGTGCTTGTACCACGACGAATTGTTCAGGTAACGCACCGGATCGCCGGGAACGAGATAAAAACGGATATGTGCGTCGTGGTAGAGATCGTTCATCTCGCACACAGCGCGCGCGGCATAATCGAAAGGATAGTAGCCATTCCCGGAATTGTCACCGACGATATGGATGGTCATCGGCACATACAACCAGGAAGTATCAACGCCGCGCTGGTCGACGATCAGGTCTTTATTCGCCTGATACCAGTCGAGCCACGCGGATTTCCCGGTATTCCCGCACCATTGATCGGGTAAGAGCGCCTGGGATTGCGCTGCGGACGACAAGCCCAATGCGCAGACCAGGACGATGAACAATCTGATTCGCATGTCAGACACAGATTTTTATCGATCGCCGGAATAAGTAGCGATCGTCGTGATTTGGTTTGTACTGCAAAGGTCCGCTTTGATCGGCAATTTTTTACAAAATCTGTTGATATAGCGCCAACCCGCGACAATTTATCCGCCCTGAAGCATCAATGACCGGGTTTTGACGCCCTTTTCTCCCGCCAGTATCAGGTGATATACGCCCGCCGGCCAGTTTCCGGAAGGAAGATCGAGCCGGATCCTTGCATTTGATGACCGGAGTGGCGTTTGCCACATCACCCGGCCGGTGACATCGACGACACTGCATTGCAGGTTCTGTTGCTGCCACTCTTCTCCGAATTCCAGCGTAAGCGCCTGACCCCGCGATATAAGGGACGGATAGCAGCGCCAGTTGTCACTTTCAGGCGATGTAATGGCCGTTACAGGTACGGTGTAAAAACTTTGCTGCGGTGAAAAAGGCGTGCAGGCATACCAGTGGTTGAAGGCGCGCACCCGCCAGTAATAGTTTTTATCGACAAACAAATTGCCAAGCACCAGGGAGGTGTCGGTGGTGACCAGCTCGAATTCTTTCACGATAAAGGAACTGATCCGGGTGTATTGGATCAGATAATGCGTAGCGTTGGGTACGGATGCCCAGCGCAGTTCCGCTCCGGATACCGGCGCATTTTCACCGTCGAGCGGCAGGAGCATGTCCGGGGCTCCGGTGATCTCTCCTTCTGTGGGGACGTCCGTCAGCCAACTTGCTTTTTCAGTCATCAGATTGGCGCGCATGGCGGCGACCTCCTCATCTGAAAACCGGGTTTGGCATTCGTCGAATGAATAAGACATGAACAGGGTTCCGTCCGAATAGAATTCACCGCCGGCAGGATCGATCTGCTTCACCGTGCTGTTGCTCTGGGCGTCGCAATTCCAGCGATAACTCAGATAATCCGGTTTGGTGTCGCAAAACAGGTCGGCCGCGATGCTGCAGTTGCTGCCGTCCAGGTATTCCACCAGCGCAGTATCGAGCGGCGCCGGTATCTGTGTGTCGATGGTATCGTGGAAATATGTGTAGTCGTACGTGAGTGTGTCCGGCGTGGGGTTCAGGGTCGTATAGGTTTTTCCTTCCCAGCCGATGAAAGGGTGGGGGAGCGACAAGGCATGGCCGACCTCATGTGCCCAGGTATGGTCGCCCGTTGCGGCGCAATTGTGCGCTACGGCTACCCCTGCATAGGGCAAATTGTAGCCGCAATTCCCTGCCACATTGGAAGCGAAATAAGCGTTCAGGGCATCGGGCACATTATTGGTCAGCATCATGTCGATCCCTTGCGGAATATTCGCGTGCTGATACCAGGCCGTGCTGTTGATCAGGTTCCAGTCGTCCTTGAAGTAGAACCGGATGCCGGTAGCGGCGTAGTCTTCATTCAACTGGCAGAAGGCCGCGAGTACCCGTTCCGGTGAGAAGCGCCCCGTACCGTTGTCCCTGGCGAGCAGGTGCAGTTGAATGCCGACATACAGGGTATCCAGGGAGCGTGCGGAAACAAATTCCTGCGGCCTGGAGGCGTAGTCTTTCAGCCAGGGGCTGATCCCGGGCGCCGTGCCGCATGGTGGGAGGGTATATTTTACAGGGATCTGGGCTGCAAGGCAAAAGCTGCAGCAAAGAAGCAGGAGCGTCAGATGTTTGCGCATAACCGAAAAAATTTTGATTGTCTGCAAACATAAGACGCTCCTGTTTTTAACCCCTGCCGATTCCGACATAATGAACAAAAATATCGGAAATGGCAGTTTTTAAACGGTTATCCGAGCTCGTGGCCGTTGCGCACAACCTGTTCTACCAGAAAATCAAAATCCTCCATGCGGCTACGGTGGTTGACGATGGCGGCCCGCAAGGTGTAACGGCCTTTCAGGATCGTGGCCGAAACGATCGCAGCCCCTTTTTCACGCATGTGAAGCATGATCTCCTGGTTCACGGCCCGCGTCTTTTCCTCCGGCCACCCGGGGCGCACATATCTGAAACACACAATATTGAGTGCCGTGGGTGCCGTCAGTTCCAACTGCGGGTGCTGTTGCACCGACTCGCTCAGGTAGCGGGCCTGCGCGATGTTTTGTTTGATCAGGGCGGTAAATGCGAATGCGCCGTAATGCTTCAGGGTCATCCATACTTTCAGGGCCTTGAAACCGCGCGACAGTTCAATGCCGTAGTCGCCGAAGGAAAACTGCCCGGAACCCTGCTGCCGTTCGTGGCGGATCAGGTAATTCGCCGTCTGTTCATATGCCTTGCGGTGGGCCGTTTCATCTCGGATCAGCACGCATCCCGCCTCATAGGGCACACTCATCCATTTGTGCAGGTCGAAAGCGAGGCTGTCCGCTTCTCCAATTGCCGCCAGTGTATCCGCGTATTCGGGAATATTGCGGGCAAATGCCCCGAAGGCGCCGTCGATGTGGAACCACAGGCTGTATTTGCGCGCGAGTGCTGCCAATTCTGAAAGCGGGTCGATGGCGCCGGTATTGACCGTGCCGGCATTTCCGACGATGCAAAAGGGGAAGCGTCCGGCTGCCAGGTCGTTTTGTATGATCTCTTCCAGCAGGTCCGTGCGCATGCGGTATTGGTCGTCGACGGGGATCATGGAAACCGAAGCGGCGCCGAGACCCATGACCTCGGCTGCTTTGCGAATGCAATGATGGGCTTCCATCGAGCAATACAGCACCATTCTGTTGGGCTCGGCCTGCAAGCCCAGGCGACGGACGGAACCCCCGGAAATGTGCTCGCGCGCAGCGATCAGCGCAGTCAGGTTGGCCATCGAAGCGCCGCTGGTGAGCAAGCCTGAAGCGGTTTCGGGGAAGCCGACCAGTTGTTTGCACCAGTTCAGCACCTGTTGCTCCACAAGTACTGCGGCTTGCCCGTCGATGCAAACGTTGGAGTTCATGGCGGCGGCCAGCATTTCCGCCAGCATGGCCACGGGAGTGCCGCTGCCCATCACCCAGCCCCAGAACCGGGGGTGAATATTGCCCTGCGGATAAGGCAGGATATGTGTCTTGAAGGCTTCGTACAAAGAAGCGATGTCCTGCGGGCGTTGAGGCAGGTCTTCTTCGAAATATTCTTTTGATCGTTCGGGCACCGGCCGCCACACCGGTTCGTTGCGAATATTGTTCAGGTAGTCGAACATGTCATCGACCATCTGGTGGCCGATCTGTTTCAGGGTATCCCAGTTTTGGGGATCGAGGCTGAGCTCGGGTCTGTTTGACATTTGTCAGTTGGGTTTTTATGATCGTTTAATAAAAATATCCTTTCGCCGGTTCGGGTTTTCCGATCCAGTCGATCATGTCCTGCCACAGCGATTCGTTCCCGGGTTCAAAGAAACCGTCGTGTCCGATCGCACTTTTCCCAACTTCGGAGGGTTGCAGGTGCAACCAGCGGATGCGCGCGTTTTTGAAATGCTCCAAAAGGGCCGAAACGGCTTTCACGGGTGAAAACCAGTCGTCGGCAAAACTGTAAGCCAGGATCGGGATGCTGAGTTTTCGATAATTATTGTCGGGAAAAAGGTCGAACAGGCCGTTGGGCAGGTTGCACCAGTTGGAAAATTCCGTGACCACGCCTTTGGGCATGTCGCGCATGAAATGCAGGGTATTGCCGGGATAATAACCGTACAGGCTGCTGACCACGGGCGCCAGCATTTTCATCAGCATAATTTTGGGTTGGCTGCTGCGGGGCCATAAACGCCAGCAGGAAAGCGCGCTGTTGACCAGGATCATGCGGTCGATGTTTTCACTTGCCGGCGCGATGCCTGCGATCTCGCCGCTCAGGCAATGGCCGAGCATGATCAGTTCCTGCCTGGGAAATTCTTTTTTCACATACAGCAGCACCGCGTCGAGGTCGTGGGTGCCCCATTGTTTCAGGGTAGCCCTGAAGTGGCGCAGGCGCCCGTTCCGCGAGCGGCCCGTGCCGCGATAGTCGAACGTGACTGCCGCCATGCCGTGCGATACCAAAAACAGCGCGATCGGCTTGTAGAATGACTGCTCCATACCTGCGCCGGGGCCAATAAGCACCACGCGGTCCGGAGGATCGCCCTCCGGCCGGAAGATGCTCAGGCCTATTTGCTGACCGTCGCGGGTTCTGATGGTCTCTTCTTGCAGCATGTCGGTACAAACTTCCGCTGTCGTGACGATAATGTTAAGCGGTTTTGATCAGTTGGCCGCTTTACTTGAGTCGTTGGCAGTTCAGGACAAGGCCAGATGCTGCAGCAGCGATTCTTTCCGGCTTTTTGAAACGGGAATTTTCATTTTGTTTTCCATCACGAGATAGCCGCCGTCGCCGCGCACGTATTCCCGCACCCGCGCCAGGTTGATCACGTGTGAATGGTGGGGGCGGAAGAAGTGGAACGGCAGCAGCATGTCTTCGAATTCTTTCAGGGTTTTGGAGATCACCCGTTTTTTGCCGTCCGTCGTGTACACTTCGGTGTAGTTGCTGCTGGAGCAGCAGCAGACGATCTCGGCTGGATCGACGAACTCGATGCTTTCCTTGGAAGCCAGCGCGATGCGCCCCGGTTTGCCCGCGCGCTCGGCACGCACGTTGTTTAGCAGGAGTTCCACCTGTTCGGGAGGCACGTTGCGCTGCGATTTTTGAAGGTGCTTGTCGACGGCTTCTTTCAGTTCCTTGTTTTGAACGGGTTTGAGCAGGTAGTCCAGCGCGCTGAACTTCACCGCCTGGATGCCGAAGTTGTCGTAAGCGGTGATGAATACCACGTCGAAGGGAAGGGGCGTGCCCAGTTCTTCCAGTACGTCGAAGCCGCTGAGCCGGGGCATTTCTATGTCGAGAAAAAGAATATCGCAGCCGTGTTCGCGCAAATAACGGATGCCTTCGGTGGGGTTGTCGAAGGCGCCGGTGACTTCCAGTTCCGGGCAGTAGTTTTCGATCTTCCACCGCAAGGTTTCGATGCTGGGTTGTTCGTCGTCGATGATAACGGACCTGATCATATCGGTTGGGTTTTTAACGTAAATGATTGGGCAGTTTTTCAAGTGAATATTACAAACAATTGAAAATCAACCCTTTCCTGATGTGTTTGCTGCCCGGCTTTATCAAAATTCCGCCGCAGGTGGAAATGAATACAATATCGCACCAAGCCGGTATCACGATGTGTAGTGACTTACGTTCTGTGTGTAACGACTTACGCCCGATGTGTAATGACTCACGTTCTGTATGTAACGACTTATGCTCTGTGTGTAACGATTCACGTTCTGTGTGTAACGACTTACGCCCGATGTGTAATGACTTACGCTCTGTGTGTAATGACTTACGCTCTGTGTGTAACGACTTACGCCCGATGTGTAACGACTTCCATTCGATGCGAAAGTTCCCAAACCCGCGTTTTTTATTAAACAGGAACGGTCAGCACGATGCGCGTGCCGCAGGCCGTCCCTGCATCATCGTATAGATCGATCAATTTGACCTGTGTATTCGAATCGTACAACTTGTTGATGATCTCAATGCGGTCTTCCGTGATCTGCATGCCCATGGATTTGCTTTTGCTGCTACTGCTGCTGCGCTTTTGACCCAGTTCCATCGCTCGCACACGCCCCACGCCATTGTCTTCGATTGTGCAGGTCAGGGTTCCGTTTTGTTGTTCAATCTGAATGAGCACTTTGCCCTTTCCATCGTCTTTATGCATCAGACCGTGCCAGATCGCGTTTTCCACGTAAGGCTGTATCAGCATGGGCGGAATATTGATCGCCGAGACATCCAGATCGTCATTCACCCTGATCTCGTAGTCGAATTTGTCCCTGAAGCGCATGCTTTCCATCTGAAGATACAGGTCGAGCGACTCGAGTTCGTCCTTCAGATTGATATAGTTGGTGCGCGAGTTCATGAGGATCAGGCGCATGAGCCGGGCAAAGTTGTTGAGGTATTCGGATGCCTTTTTGGTGTCGTTGCGGATGATATAACTATCGATGGAGTTCAGGCTGTTGAACAGAAAATGGGGGTTCATCTGCGCCAGCAGGGCGCTCATTTCCACGTTGGCCAGTTTTTTCTCAAACTCGGAGCGCAATCGCTCCTGTTTTCTGATCTGTATGATCCGGTAGCGGTAAACGGCATAGGTCAGCAGCAGGATCGCCAGCGCAACGGCGATGCGAAACCACCAGGTGGCCCACCAGGCCGTATCGACCTCCACAGGGAATTCCACGATCTGCTTACTCCAGACGCCTTCGTTGTTGGCAACCTGTATCTGAAAGGTATAGTCTCCGCCCGGGACATTGGTATAATTGGCAAAACGGCGGTTGCCGGCTTCCTGCCAGTCTTCAAAACCCCGCAGGCGGTAACGAAAGCGGCATTTGTTGCCCAGTGTGTATGCCGTTGCAGAGAAATCGATCGAGAAAAAGTTTTCCCAGTAGTTCAGGTGTAGTTCAGGTGTTTGATCCACAAGGGGAATGGCCGGCAGCGATTTCCCCAGAACTTTTACCTGTTCGATGTAAGGCTTGGGTTGTTCCGTATTGCGATTCAGGGTAGAGGGGTCGAACAAAACGATCTGATTTCTCCCGCCGATCACAAATACATTACCGGGCAAGTAACACAGACTGTAAAAATCAGGATTCAGGATACCGTAATCGAAGCTGTAAGTAGAGATGTTGCCGTCGGCAGCATTTATGTGCACCATCTCTTTATTGGTATAGCCCCAAATATCACCCTTGCCATCCGCTGTAAGTTGGTACACTTCTCCCAGGCCCTGCGTGTTTTTCAGGTTGATCTTGCGGAACAGGCCGAGTTCCGGTTGCTTCGAATCGGCGTAGCCGATCCAGCTGTCGGCACTGTTGATCCAGACGCGGCCCTCGCGGTCTTCGGCAAAACCGCGGGCATCGGGAAGCGATTTTTCCGGGTCAAATGGATATAAAAAATTCAGGAAGGTATCACGTGCAGGCAGGTAAACACTATACCCTTCGTTGCGGCGTATCCAGATTTGCTGCCTGCTATCCTGGAAAATATCGAGCACAACCAGTCGCGACTCGTGCATATCCGGCGGCATCAATTCCTGCTGAAAAGTGCGAACGGTATTGGACATCGGGTCCCAGCATACAAGCCCGTCGATGCCTACACAAAGCCAGAGCCGGCCTTTATGATCCCAGAGTATGGGGCCGTAGCGCGTAAATGAAAAAGGCATGGAAACAGGGAGCGAGATGAATTTGTGGCGTTCCGGCCAGTACGAAAAAAGGCCCTGCTCGTCTGAAATGGTATAGGAGCCGTCAGGAGCGCGCGCAAATCCCCGGGGTAACCATTTCTGAGGGTCGGGCGCATTGGCGGCCTTCAGCAGAAAACGCTGCCACTTTTTGTCTTGGAGATCGAAGTGATAGATGCCGCCGTCGTGGCGGGGCAGCAGCAGCAACTCCCTTTTTGAGGGCCCCGGCAACATATAATAGGAAAACGACCAGCCGGGCGGGTGCAGGTGTTCATAACTGTACGCGGCAAACTGCTGCAGCCTCGGATCGAAAATGTGGATGCCGTCTATCTCGGGAAGCCATACCCTTTGTTCTTCGTCGATATACTCAATGCCGTAATATTTTTTGTTCTCGATCTCGCTGTCTTTCCGGTACGTGACCTCGAAGGTTTTTGTATTGTAGGCCACTATTCCCCTGCTGGTCGATATCCATATCTCTTCGGCGTTTTTACGGTCGAAGCTTCTGACACCTGTCGTGCTGATATAATCGGGGGAGCCGGGTTTCAAGGGCAACGGAACCAGGGTATGGGCTACGGGATCATAAATGTGGATACCTGCCCGCCAGCCCCCGACGTAGACCAGCCCGTTCTCATGGCAATACAATCGCCTGAAGGCATTGACGTACAGATCCTGTTCGGGCGTAGCCTGCGGAAAATGCAGCCACGTTGACTCACCAGAATACCTGTTTATTACCTGCAAACCGGAAGGGCGTCCGGCGTAAATAAAGGAATCGTTGACCGCCGATGCAGCGATGCTTAACACACGATGTTCGTTCTCGGAAACGGGGTAGCGGTAGTCCGGGCGCTCGTTGGGTAGTTTGTAGTATTGAAAATCATTGCTTTGCGCCCGATACCGCACAACACCCTGAGAATGTGTGCCTATCCAAAGATCGCCTTTAGGGCCGACGAACAGTTGATAAACCTGCTGATTAGGCCCCTGGCTTATTTGCCGGCTTACACTGTCGTCCCCGATTTGATAATGGATAAACCGCCCGGTTTTGGGATCGAGCACCGACAAGCCCATCGCCGTAGCGGCCCATATCCTTCCCCGATACGACTGCACATCGTAAACCCTGTTGTCGTACAAAGACGTAGAATCTTCGGGGTCATTCTGGTAGATCCGGAAATGCGTTCCATCGAAGCGGCACAAACCCTCTGCGGTGCCGATCCACATAAATCCATCCGGGTCTTTGCTAAGGCTGTATACAATATTGGTGGGCAATCCCTGGTCGACACCGATGACGATCGATTTTTCAAATTGCATTTGAGCGCCGGCTGTGATCGGGCAGACAACCAGGCAAAATAGGCAAGCAATGACGACCGGGAAATTTTGAAACATACATTTCAGAATGCTCAGCAAAATAAGGCATTTCGGAACAGCCGCCTGCTTTTGTCGCTTGAATGGACGCTTTTTCTGCGCCGTTGGCCGGTTTGCTTGAGCGGATAAAGCCAGAAACGCGGATTGTACCGTTTGCAAGCTTCGAATCAACAACTGCACCCAACGACACAACCGGAACTGCTGCGGGATCATATGGCCTTCATGATCGTGCAGCATGCCCGTACTCTTGCATCATCAATTCAATCGCCGCTCAAAACGGCATTCATTTTCAAAACAGTTCTAAAAACAAAAAATCCTTATGAAAAAGACGTTGTTTTTGCTGTACGGCGTAGTAGCATATGTGACTTTTCTCCTCACCTTCCTCTACGCGATCGGTTTTGTAGACAACTTGCTCGTACCCAAAAGTATCGACGGCACACCCCAGGTACCGTTGCTGCAGGCTATCCTGACCAACGCGGCGCTGCTGATGCTGTTTGCCGTGCAACACAGCGGCATGGCGCGCCCGGCGTTCAAGCGCTGGTGGACGAAATACGTGCCGGAGCCCATTGAAAGAAGCACCTACGTAATGTTCAGCAATGTAGTGATGGCGTGCATGATGATCTTCTGGCAACCGATGGGCGGCGTAGTTTGGAGTATTGAAACCGAATGGATTCAAGTAACCCTGATCGCCCTTTCCCTGCTGGGCTTTATGACGGTAGTGGCATCTACTTTCATGCTCAACCACTTCGACCTCTTCGGACTGCGCCAGGTCTGGCTGAATTTCCGCGGCAAACCGTATACGCATCTTTCCTTCAACACCCCGTTTTTGTACAAGTATGTGCGTCACCCGCTGTATTTCGGTTTCCTGATCGCCTTCTGGTCGACGCCGCTGATGACGATCACGCACTTATTGTTTGCCGTAGCCACGACCGGTTATATTCTGGTGGCCATACGATTCGAAGAAAACGACCTGATCAAACATTTCGGTGAAAAATATGTGCAATACCGTCGTCAGGTTGCAATGATCATTCCTTTCCTTAAAAAACCGGAATCTGCCGTGGTCCCAGCCATGGCGAAAGACCAGGTGGAAGCGTAATCCCGAACAAACACCCCAACCAGTGAAAACACCGGGGATGTGCCGGAACGGCATGTGGGCGGGCAGAAAACCGACAGGCATACATTGTGAATTGTTGTGTGTAATAAATAATTGCCGGTCGTGATTTTCGACAGTAATGAAGGAACCGGTCCGGTTCACCCATCACTGTCCCGCCCTTTTGCCTTCCGGTCACATCCCCTTTTTTTGAACAAATCACATCATTTGAAAAGCAACCCTGCCAGTTACTGATGAAAACATTCCAGATAAAAAATTCACTCCGGAAACACGGGCGCAAGGCCTTGGCCCTCTACTTTCTGTGGTGCCTGTTGAAAGGGTTGTTCTTTCTGTTTGCCGGCGCCCGTTTGTTCGATGCCTGCTCTGCCCACCCTAAAGGCGCTGCCGCGGACCCTGTCAAAGCGGCGGAGCCGGTCCTCCATGCGGCCGTTTTGAATGTGCAGGCTTTATCGCAATCCTTTGGCCATGGCAATCATGCGCTTGCCCTGATGTCGATGCTCGCAATTGTCTCGATAGTTGGGGTCGTTCGCTGGATGGACAAGGTGATCCTTCGCGACTACGATATCGGCCCTGCAAATCGCTTTATCAGCGGTATTGATGAAGAGATGTTTAGATAAGCGCTTAAAAAAACATGATATGAAACCTCGCGACCATATAAGAAAACTGGAATCCCGGCAGTTGCAACCTTCCGGCAGGGAAGAGCAATTCAGGGGATACGGCGTGATCGGTCTTTGTTTCGATTCAGGCCATATCCTCGCCCTGCGGCGGTTCCCTTCTTCTTCCATAGGCCCCGCATACACGGCAGTCTGGCATCGTGACCCGCAGGGATGCTGGCGGTTTTACGCAAACGCATCCCCCAGAATGGCTTGTGCGCGCTATTTCGGCGCGGGCATCCATAGCGCAACAGAAACGCCTATCGACCTGGAATGGCTGAAAGCAAATGTTTTGCGCGTTACGATTGCACAGATCGGGCTGGTTTGGGAAATGAAAATAAAATCGACTTTTCAGACCGTCTTGATGAACGCGGTGGCTGCGATGCTGCCGAAGTCGTGGTGGAGCAATGCTGTTTTTTTGAAATACGTAGCCCGCATCGCGTCGTTCGTATTGGGCATTGGGGAGGTCGCGCTGCAAGGCAGGGTGCCCAACCGCCAGCGGTTCAGGGTCCAACTGGAAAGCGTTTGGATGCTGGCCGGCTCCCGGGCACAGTTGCGCACCGTCGACCTTGGAAAACCCGTACCACACACCATTCAGACCCGATTGGGTGATTTCCGGATACTCCGGAAGCCGGTTTTTGCTATTGGGCAGTCGTATTTCGATCCATACGACCCTGCCGAGCATTTCGGTCTTTCTCATCAGCCGTATTCGGCAGAGTTTGCCTGACATCGGCAAAGCCTTATTCTTTAACGGCTCTTTCGATCTGCTTGCGGTGCCTCCCGAAATGCGTCTCGAAGAACGAGAGTGTTTGCATCCAGCCAAGCCGGCCCGCACGCGGGTGTTTATAGATCGCTTTTCCAGACATCTCCTCCGGCATCTGCGTCAGAAATTCCGTCCAGGCAGCCCTGGCAGCCTGCCAGCGCGCCGCCGTATCGCGCAATGAAACCTGCTCCGGCAGGTTTTCGCTGCCGACATTTTTGGGCGCCTGGAATTTGATCGGCGTGCTCAGGTATGCCCAAAGCAAAAAACTGCGCGCCAGCGTGCCCGGTCCTACAGATTCGAGGACGGGGTTGAAACTCAGTTTTTTCTTTACGTAAGCCATAGAGAATTCTTCTGACAGGATCAGATGGTGCATCGTCTGAATGGCCGACCAGGCGCCCGGCGCCGGGTTTTGGTTGAGTTGTTCGTCGGAGTATGCGCCGAGTTCCCCGAGCAGTTGATCTACCTGCCGGTTGTAGCGTTCGTTGCGGGTGAGGATGCTTGATTTGCTCATTTATTGAATACGAAGCGTTTGGACGTTTCCTGAGTGCTTTCCAGGCTGAAGCCCCTGATCACAGATGTGCCTTGCACTGACGATATTACCCTGTAAAGATGTGAAATATTTGCATCGGATGGCGATTCCCAGGGCTTTATCTGCAGGCGTATTTTACAAGGTATTTATCAAAACAGGTGTTTTCCTGCCTGTTTTGAGTAGGATACGCGCATTTTTTCCCAAATTTGCGCTAAATGAACCATCTGCGATTTGTGATGCTCCACACCTCCCGAATGATCCTGCTCCTGTCGATCTTTCTTGTTCCCACGGCTGTCGCCCAATCCGGAAAAGCCCCTTCCAAAGTACGCACATCTGCCTCTGCCCGGACGGCTGACAAAACCTACCTTGAAGTGCCTGCCAAACAGGGCGAGGATTTGCCCGGTCTGCTGCAACGATACGGTCTTTACGATCACGAGTGCAACATCACCCGCTTTTTCGCGATCAACGGACTGAAAGAGGACTACCGCCTTAAAGCGGGAGTGTCGTACAAACTTCCGGTTGAGGTAGTCACCTACAACGGCAAAAGCATACGTACCACGCTGGGAATCAAGGACTGGCGAACGGCGAAACGCATCGAACTGTACAACAAGTTTGCCCTGAAGGAAGGATTGCGCAGCGATAATTTTATCGAAACCAAACGTTTGTGGGTGCCCTGGCATGAACTGAACTGCCCCGAGGAAGGTGAAACGGCGATTGCCGCGGCATCGCTGGAAAGCAGCCAGGGGGAAGAGAGCACGGTGGTGCGGGGATCGCGACATTATGCCATTTTTGGAAAAAAATACTCCAAAACAGCCCTCGTAAGCCACAAACTAAAGGGCAAGGTGTTTTATGTCGTCAGCGGCCACGGCGGGCCTGACTCCGGCGCTCAGGGCAAACGAGCAGGGCATACCCTCTGCGAAGACGAATATGCATACGATGTGTCGCTGCGGCTGGTCAGGTCGCTGGTAAGCCACGGCGCTACCGCTTATATGATCGTGCGCGACGACAACGACGGCATACGCGACGAAGCGTACCTGGTCTGCGACAAGGATGAAAAAGTATGGGGCGGCCTGACCATACCCCGCGACCAGAAAGAGCGGCTGCAACAACGCTGCGATATCATCAACCGGCTCACTACAAAATATGCTGCCGTAGGCGATAAAAACCAGTTTTTTATCGAGATACACGTCGATTCGCGTTCCAATGACACCAAAAAAGATGTGTTCTTTTACTTCCGCCCGGGCAGCGAGCCCAGCCGGAAACTGGCCATGCAAATGCAAAACACCTTCGAGCAGAAATACCTGAAAAAACGCAGTCAGCGCGGCTACGACGGTACCGTCAGTTCGCGCGGCTTGTACATGCTGAAAGAAACCACTACTCCGCAGGCGGTATTTATCGAACTCGGCAACATCCGAAACGACTGGGATCAGCAACGCCTCGTACTTAAAAACAACAGGCAGGCGCTGGCCAACTGGATGTGCGACGCCTTGCTGGCATTCCGCTAACCGGTCCCCTGATCTCTGTATGTCAAATCCGCCGAAAATAGTGATCGCCGGCGCGGGCCGCATTGCCTGGCATCTCGGCCGCCGCCTGAAAGCAAAAGGATTGCCGGTAGCCCTGGTGATCAATCGCACCGCCAGCCATGCAGAAACGCTTGCCCAGGCATTGCGATGTGCGTGGACCAGTGAATGGTCGGAAGTGCCTGCCGATACAGACTGGGTGTTGCTGGCCGTGCGCGATGATGTGATCGCAGATATCGCCTCCCATCTGGCGCCACATGTCCCCGGCGCACTGGTTACCCACACCTCCGGCGGCACGCCGGGAACGGTACTGGAGCCCCACTTTTCACGTTACGGCGTGTTTTACCCGCTGCAATCTTTTTCATTCGAGCGATCGCCGGTGTGGTCGAAGATTCCGTTTTGCGTGGACGCCGCTTCGGATGCCGACTTGCGGTTCCTGAAAAAGATCGCCAAAACCATTGGCAATCTGGTGTACCGTGTCAACGACGAACAGCGCGCGGCGCTGCATGTGGCCGCCGTATTTGCCAACAACTTTGCCAACCGCTGTTTCTCCATTGCGGAAAAACTGCTCGAGGAAAAAGACCTGCCCTTCGAACTATTACACCCGCTCATGGAGGAAACCCTCGCAAAAGCGCTGCACGACTCGCCCACCCGCATGCAGACGGGCCCCGCCATCCGTGGAGACGAAGACACTATACGGCGGCATCTGGAAGACCTGAGCGGACACCCAGAGTGGCGTGAACTCTACCTGGCCATTTCAAAAAGCATCAATCCGGGCCTTTTAAAAACAGAATAATATTTCCTCTCGGGGGCTGATCGCTGCTCTTCCGGCCGTAATATTCGCGATTGCCGGATGATTTCCTTGTTTTTTAAATCAATGCAGAATGATGAACTAATGGAAGGAAGTAGTTCCTAATTTTGTTCCACTTTTTTCGAATTTTACCAACCTTGTTTTTTCTAACTTTCCCCAGGATCGTTTCTCCTTTCTCATGACGAACGCCCGTATCACGGCCATCGGAATGTCTGTTCCTGAAAACGCCGTCGACAATAAATATTTCGAAAACATCATAGACACCACGGATGAGTGGATCGTGTCCCGTACAGGCATCCGCACGCGTTACCACGCGGGCCCCGATGTTTTTACCAGCGACCTTTGTGTGAACGCGTGCCGTGATCTGACAAGCCGCTATCAGGTTGCGCTCGACGATGTGGATATGATCATCGTTTCCACCGTTACACCCGACCAGCCGATGCCCAGTATGGCCTGCCGCGTGCAGTACAAACTGGACCTGAAGTTCGCCGGCGCGATCGATGTATATGCCGCCTGCGCGGGATTTTCTTACGGTATCGTGATGGCAAAAGGCCTGATCGCCGCCGGCACCCATCGTAAAGTGCTGGTGATCGGTGCGGAAACGCTGTCCCGGATCACCGATTTTACGGACCGTACATCCTGCATGTTGTTCGGCGACGGCGCCGGTGCGGTGCTGATCGAAGCCTCCGAAGAGAACGGGATCGGCGCCTGTGTTACGGGCGCCAACGGCGAAGGCGGTATCGATCTGTATCTCTCAGGGTTTGCGGATCAGATTGACGGACAACCTATTACGACGAGCAGGAAGATCGTGCAAAACGGCAGGAAGGTGTTCAAATGGGCCGTCACCAAGATGTCGGAACAAATGCCGGTGCTGGCGGAAAAGAACGGCCTGAGCCTCGATCAGATCGATTGGTTCGTGCCGCACAGCGCTAATCTCAGGATCATAGAGGCCATCTGCAATGAAACCGGTTTTCCTTTCGAAAAGACCCTTGAAAGCATCGTCAATTTTGGCAACACCTCATCCGCATCTATCCCCCTGGCGCTGTACAGCGGCGTGCAGTCCGGAAAAGTAAAACGCGGCGACCGCATCATGCTGCTCGGCTTTGGCGGCGGGCTGGCCTACGCCGGCACCGTGATCACCTGGTGATCCGCGGCTACCCGTCGCGCCGTACCCGCTCCCAGATATCGAGCAACCGGGGGGCTTCATGCTCCCAGTTCCATTCCCGGCGCGCCAGGATGCAATTTTGCTGAAGCCGCTGATATAAAGACGCGTCGCTTCGCAAGCGCCGGATGGCTTCGACGACCGCATCCACCGTCAGTTGGTCGAGCAGTAAAGCCACTTCGAATTGCTCGTTGTGGGCGCGGTACTCCGGGAAATTCATGGTCAACACGGGCACACCGGCCTGCACGGATGCAAAAAATTTGTTGGCCAGGGAATAATAGTAACTCAGGCCGCGGTTTTCAAGCAAATTGAGCCCCAGCCAGGCGTTTTCTGCGAGCACGCGCATCTCCCCGGGGCTGACGTAGCCGAGAAACGTTACTTTTTCACCCAGCCCCGACGCTTCGGTCTGCCGGCGCAGCGCTTCCGACAGGTCTCCTTCTCCGGCGATCCACAAATGCAGTCTCTCCAGGTGGCGCATGGCTTCGATGGCCGTTTCGATGCCCCGGCCTTCATTCAGCGCGCCCATGTAGAGGAGCCCCGGTTTGGGAAGCGCGCTGATATCCAGGCTTGTCCCGCTACTTTCAGATACAGGCATGGCGGTGGGCTGCACATTTCGCACGACCCCGAACGGCAAGCCGCATTTTTTTTGAAAAATAGCCGCCAAAGCCGGCCCCACCGTATAAGCGTATTTGTAAAACGGCAGGCAAATACGGGCGATCATTTCCCAGGCGTTTTTCACCAGAGGGCGGCCGACGAGTTCCGGCACCTCCGTAAAGTATTCATGGGCGTCAAAGACGCGTTTTTTCCGGCGGATCACGGTAGCCAGCCAACCGGCGACCAGGGTGTCGAGGTCGGCGGAACACACCGCATCGTACCGGGCAAATAACAGGAACCACAACAGGCGAAGGTTGTATTCCTTGTAAAACAAAAAACCTTTTCGAAAAAAACAGCGCAGTCTTTTTTGCCGGAACGGCCTGTCCGTCAACGGAATAGAGTGGGGGAGGCTCCGCCCGACCAGGCAAACCTGATAGCCGTTTTCTGCCAGCGTCCCGCAAATGCGGTGCATGCGCTGGTCGTAACTCAGATCGTTGGTGACGGTAAAAACGATGGTCATGCGAACACGTTCTGGGCTATACTACCGGAATGATTGTAACGCATCGTACACGAGATCGACGGGCAGCCCCATGACATTTGGAAAAGTCCCTTCGATGCGTGTGATCTTGCAATGCCCGATCCATTCCTGCACGCCGTACGAACCGGCTTTGTCAAACGGTTTGCAGGTGTCGATATAATACTCGATCTCGGTGTCGCTCAGGTCGGCGAACCATACCTTGGTGACCCCGGAAAACGATTTTTCCTGCTCCTTCGCCAGCAAACAAACCCCTGTGATCACCGTATGCCGGCGCCCCGACATCCGGCGGAGCATGCGGATCGCATCGGCCCGGTCGACCGGCTTGTTGTAGATCACATCGTCCAGAATGACCACCGAGTCGGCGGCGATTACGATCTCGCGGTCGCGGATCAATCCCGCAGCGGCCTGCGCCTTTTTTTGTGCCAGCCAGGGCGCCACTTCTTCAACGGGCATCTCCTCCGGAAAACTTTCATCGATGTCGAGCGCCTGCACCGTAAACTGAAACCCCGCTTCACGCAGCAACTGGCTGCGCCGCGGGCTTTGCGAGGCCAGGATGATCGGCCGGTTGTTCATCGGGAGTGCATGATCGGGCATGATTCGGGAACTAGGATTTTTACGTAGTACATGTCGCGCAAAGGTAGCCATCTGTCAGAATGCCCGCCGCTCACAGCCCTGTTTATCCCGCAATAAATGCCCGGACCGATTCCACCACTTCCATCGGGTCTTCCGGCCAGGAACGCAGCAGCAGGAAAACGCCGGTAAACATGATGATCTTCACTAGCACGCTGGCCCGGGTGAAATCGCTTTTTACTTTGGCGCGGAAGATGGCGAGGGTAGCGAAGATAGCGGGCAGGAGGAGCAAAAAGGCTCCGGCCGTGATCTGCCAGTCGGGCGCGTTGGTCTGTTGCCAGAAAAAAAGCAGGAAAACGATCAGGGTACAAACAGTGATGCCCGTAAAACCGGCCGGTTTTTTTGCAAAACGCGGGCCTTTCAGCACCGCAAGTGTGGCGCATCCGCAGGCCGAATCACCCTGAAAATCCTCAAGGTCCTTGACCTGTTCGCGCAGCAAATTGGTAACGAATGCGAATACGCCATACAGCCATACGAGGCCTACTGCCTGATGCACTTCTTCTGGCCTGATGAATGAAGTAATCCATATTTGCCGGTCTTCCGGCAGCAGCATGATGATCGGCACGATGCCGCACAGGAAAGAAACCAGGAAATTGCCGATCACGGCCGTACATTTCAATTGCCAGGCGTACAGGAACAGCAGAAACGAAACGCCGGGGTAAACCCACAAAGGCCAGTGATTGCCCGGCCGCAGGTCCCGGTCGATCAGGAAGGCGAGGGCGTGCACCACGATCACCAGCCCGGAATACAAGGTGAGCGCCATCGATGCCGGCAGGTACCGCCCCCAAAACCGCCGGTCCGGTTTGTTGATCGCGTCGATCTCGCGGTCGTAGTAGTCGTTGAGCACATAACCCGCCAGGGTGGTCAGCACCGTAGCCAGGGCTATCAAAATGAAACTGTGCTCGGTCAGCACGGGAATGCCATTGGCACGCAGGATCGCGGGGCGCAGCGCGAACCAGTACGGCACAAACTGGGTGAGAAAAACAATGACCAGATTGGGTAGCCGCAGCACCCGGACAAAGGCCAACACCTGATTCATGGGGCTAATATAAATCGCTATTTGCGTTGCCCGGTATTATGTCTGAAAAAGTGCAGAAGCGGGCAGCATTTTTTCTAAAGCGTTGCGATTTCTGCCGCGTCAGTACTCAGGCCATTTTTCCTGCACCTTCAGCACTTTTTCGATGATATCGCGGACACAACCATGGCCGCCTTTTACAGGGGAAACGTAGTCGCAAATATCACGCACCTCGACAGTGGCGTCGTTCGGGCAGGAGGAAAGTACCACTTTGCGGAGTACAGGCAGGTCGGGCAGGTCGTCGCCCATGTAGCATATCTCTGACACCAGCGTGTTGGTTCTGCTCATGAATGCCTGCAGGGCTTCCCATTTGTCGAGGACGTCGGAGTAATATTCCTCGATGCCGAGACCGGTAAGGCGCTTGCGGACGCCGGGCGATTTGCCGCCCGTAATGATGGCGACGGGGTACCCGGCCTGGATGGCCCATTTGATCGCCTGGCCGTCGCGGACGCTCATGGTACGCAGCAGATCGCCGTTTTCCATGACCAGCAGGTCATTGTTGGTCAGTACGCCGTCCACATCGAGCACAAAAGCCCTGACGGAAGCGATCTTGTCGAACAAATGCACGAGTTCAAGTTCGACGGGAGCGGGCGCCTTTTCGTTCGCCGGGACCAGTTCGTTGCTGTTCGCATCCGTTATTTGTTGTTTGCTCTCCATTCGTACACCCATTTGGCCTGGATCTGCTCCAGGTGCGATTCGTTTGATGCTTCGCGGTTGCCTTCGAAATGCGGTATCTCCAGCACCCACTGCAACAGATCGGTGAACCGGATGCGGTAAATTTTACCCTCGTCGAATTCGTCGCCGAAACGCTCGTACAGCGCCATGGCGATGTCTTCATGGTCATTCCATTGGATGGGTAAATCTTCGAAATCGTTGAAAGGCATGTTGGTCTTGATTGTCAGGACGGGCATTAACCGTCCGGGTGTTTTTATTTCGGTATCAGGGATCAGTGTTCGTGCCCGATGATCCTTTTCTGGTCGGGGATCGTGACTGTGATCTCGGCCGCTTCATCCAGAATGATGCACTGGCAACCCAGCCGGCTCTCCAGCCTGGGATTGATGGCGCGGTCGATAAAGTCCTCTTCCTTGTCCGATATTTCTTCAAGGAAATCCTCGCCCTTTTCTATATATACATGACAGGTCGAGCAGGCACAGACGCCGCCGCAATTGTGGTTGAGGTGTACGTCGTGATCCTCCGTGATTTCCAGAACCGACATGTCCAAAAAGTCGCCGCTCACCGTCCTGGACGGGATATCCTTATCTTCAAATAAAAATGTAACAGTAGCCATAACACCGGGATACGCGTCGAAAAAACGCGCGCAAAGATAGGTTCAGGCCACTAAAACAATAGAGAATGCGCAAGGTTTCAGGAATAAATCGCGGAAAAGGCATACGACTGCCGGTTTGCAGGTCCTCCATATCGTCGGCACGCAGGCCCGGGGTCGCGAAGCAGGGGCGTGCGTTTCCTTTGCATTGTTGAGATATAATATGGACTTGCAACCCTGCCGGACATTATTATTCAGGCGTTTCCATTGCCGGCGCAACGAGGTTCTGCGATCGGGTAAAACGACAATATTCCGGCGACTTCACATTTGTCAGGCCCCCATTATTTTCCGTCGAAAATCGCGTTTTTTCGCCGGTATTATTTTTGAGGGAGCTCAACTTTTTATACTTTTCGCCAGCGGAAAAGAGTTATTCCGACCTATAGTAAAGCGCCGGAAAGGGGAAAGCCATCAATTAACATTCCTGTAATCAGCATATTACAGTTGGCGTTCCTTCATACAGTTTCACATTCCTTCCGGTAACTGTGCCCGTGTAAATTACGACTACTGAGCGACGACCTATGCAGTTTGGAACCCATCAATCGCAACCACCACAGGAGAGCCCTGATTTCAAGCGTTGGAAATTCCGCGAATTGAAAATTTACGCTTCAACGGAGTGGCTTGCAGACAATAAGAAAAAATACAGGCAGGTATTCGACCGCCACGAGACCACGTATATCTACGCAGAACTTTCGTTTTTCAACAAGCAATTCGACGTTGAAGACTGGGAAGTAAATGTAGAACTGCGCTGTTTTGCCGTAAAAAAGCAGCGGAAAGAGATATGCAACCTGCCGTTCCGGCGCAAAGTCAGCAAATACGACTCCGTCGGATACATCCGCGAAGGATGGGGCAACAAGCAGGAAGGGGTATTCTGGAAAAAGGGAGCCTACTACTGGGAAGCCTGGATCGAAGGGGAAAAAGTTGCCACCAAATACTTCTATATCGAAGATGGCGGCCGGCCCTTATCCAAAACGGACAATCCATATTGCCAGATCACATCGCTGCGCATGTACGAAGGGCCGTACGACGATACGCCCGAGTTCGAACGCATCTATATGAAGCGGTTCAGCGGCGAGGAAACACGCTATATCTACGCAGAAGTGACGCTTAAAAACGTGCTGCTCAGCAAACAATGGCAGTGCGAACTGTTCATCAAGTTCTACAACGATGCCCGCGAACTGAAGGGACAGGTGGTGCGGCTGCACCGCATGGAAAAAAACGACGACGGCGTGAAGATCACTGCGGGTTGGGGCAGCAATGTAAAAGGCTCCTGGCGCAACGATCGCTATACCGCCGAGATCGTCTTTATGGACCAGTTGCTGGCGATCATGCCTTTCGAAGTGGGGGCCGATTGGGATGAAGGCGTCAACGGCGTGTGGCTGCCCGATAAAGGCCAGCAGATCTTTCTGCAGCCCGAAGAAGAGGATCTGGAGAGTTTCGAGGAGGTCCTCACCAAACTCGACGCGCTCATCGGGTTGAACGAGATCAAAACCAAGGTACGCGAACACGCGCAATACATCCAGTTCCTGCAACTCAGAAAGGAAAAAGGCTTTTCGGAAAAAGACGGCATCAACGTACATTCCGTGTTCATCGGCAACCCAGGTACCGGCAAAACGACCGTCGCCAAGATGATGGGCCGCCTGTACAAAAAAATGGGCCTGCTGAGCAAAGGACATGTGCATGAGGTGGATCGCACCGACCTTGTGGGCGAATACATCGGCCAGACAGCCCCTAAAGTCAAGGACGCGATCGAAATGGCGCGCGGCGGTGTGCTGTTCATCGACGAAGCATACTCTCTCGCCCGTTCTGCCGAGGATTCAAAGGATTTCGGCCGCGAGGTGATCGAGATACTGGTCAAGGAACTCTCCAACGGCCCGGGCGACCTCGCCGTGATCGTAGCCGGCTACCCGAAGGAAATGAAAACGTTCCTCGATTCGAACCCCGGTCTGCGCAGCCGCTTCAAGATGACCTTCGAATTTCAGGACTACCTGCCGCAGGAACTCAGCCAGATCGCCGACTACGCCTGCCGCGAGAAGGAGGTCATGATGGCGAAAGAAGCCAAGGAACTGATCGACGAACTGATTACCGACGCTTTCCGGAGCCGCGACCGCGCTTTCGGCAACGCCCGTTTTGTGCACGATCTGATCGACAAGGCAAAGCTACAATTGGGTCTGCGTCTGATGGCCGATCCCGAGGTGCGCAATATGCCGCCCGAGGCGTTAAAGATCATTCTGCGTGAAGATGTCGAGCGAGTGAAGATCACGCACAAGCGACCGCTGCCGAACATTCCGGTCGATGAGAACCTGCTTGCGCAGGCCATGCGCGAACTCGACAGCCTGATCGGGATGCAGAACATCAAAAAAGACATTCGCGAACTCGTGCATCTGGTGCGTTACTATCGGGATACCGGTCGCGATGTGCTCGGCCGCTTTTATCTGCATACGGTATTTGTGGGGAACCCGGGTACCGGTAAAACCACCGTAGCGCGTATCCTCACGAAAATATACAAGGCACTGGGCGTGCTCGAGCGCGGCCATATGCTGGAGACCGACCGCCAGGGACTGGTGGCAGGCTTTGTCGGGCAAACGGCCATTAAAACGGCCGAACGCATCGATGAGGCGATGGGCGGTGTGCTGTTTATCGACGAGGCGTATTCGCTGACGTCGACGGGTCGCGGTTCGCACGGCGATTTTGGCGATGAAGCCATTCAGACGCTGCTGAAACGCATGGAGGACCACCGCGGGGCGTTTTTTGTGTTCGTTGCCGGCTATCCGGAGAATATGGATAACTTCCTGAAAGCCAATCCGGGTCTGGCAAGCCGTTTCGACAAGGTGCTGCGGTTCGACGATTACGATCCGGAAGAATTGCTCGAGATCGCGCTGTACATGTTCCAGCAAGAG
The DNA here is from genome assembly GCA_020636045.1 of Lewinellaceae bacterium. GTDB lineage: Bacteria > Bacteroidota > Bacteroidia > Chitinophagales > Saprospiraceae > M3007. The sequence continues at coordinate 105,337 of JACJYP010000008.1, read as the reverse complement.
CAATATCGCGTGGAAGAAGATGCGCGCGAGCAACTGGGCAAATACCTGCGTTTTCTGCACCAGTTCCGCGACAAGTATTTCGGCAATGCCCGTACGGTGCGGCAGGTGGTGCTGGAAGCCATCAAGAACCAAAATCTCCGGGTGGCGGCTGCCAGTCTCAAGGAAGAGCCGGAAATTCATACCATTATGCTGGACGACGTTGCTTCCTTCACTTTCGACAAGGATAAACTGAACCTGTTCGTCCGCCGCGGTATCGGATTCGGAAAATAACCATTCCGGCCATTTCGGGCCAGCGTGAAAAATAGATGTGAGGCGGTGCGCTAGTAAAGCGTACCGCCTCCTTTCATTTCAAAAACCTGCATCGGGCCGTTGTTGTTGCCGACCAGCAGCAGCGTTTTGCCCTGCCCTGTTTGCAGGGTTTTCATGGAGCGTGCATCCAGATTTGCCCAAAGCCCCGACTGGCAGGGATACATCGGCTGAAAATTCCCGCCACCTTTATTGATGAGCACCACGCCGTTGCCTGAATCGATGGGGCTGGTCTCGATCTGCTGGCCGTAGTCATTTCCTGCCAGCACAATATCGGGCTTGCCGTCGCTGTTCAGGTCGCGGAGCACGAAAGCATTCACGGGAGCGGCCTGCACAAGGTTGGGCAGCGCCTTCCAGACAAATTTTCCATTCTGGTTTTCAAAATAGACGGATTGCAACACGTTCGCCCTGAACGTCTTGGCCGAATTGAGGACATCCTTCGAGTACAGGTCCTCCATCCTGGCGTAGGCATAAGGCTTGTTGCGCACATATTTCTTTTTGAGCGCCGGCAGTTGTTTCAGCAGCACTTCGCGCAAAGCAAGCGGGTACTCTACACCGTCTTTCGTATAACCCATCAGCGGGTCGATGCTGCCGTTGCTGTCAAAATCCTTCGCGTACATGACGAGCGGCGATTGCTCCGAGGCGGTCATTCGGGTGTTCATACCCAGGTTGCCGGCCATGAAATCGAGATCGCCATCGCCGTCGAAATCGGCAAATGCCAGGCTGCGCCAGAAGCCATCGGTTTTGTCGAGCCCGAAATTCGCCGTGGCGTCTTCATACTTTCCTCCTGTGTATTTGTATACCGTAATGGGCATCCACTCTCCGGCGATTACCATTTCATCGCGTTTGTCGCCGTCAAGATCGGCGAAAGCAACGTCGCGGACCATGCCGCAGTAGGCAAATGCGGGCGCCACCTGTGAAGCGACGTCAGAAAATTTGCCCTTGTCGTTGCGCAGGATATGGCTGGTCGGAGGCATCGGATAGGAACCGGGCGTGCACCAGCCGCCCAGGAAAATATCGAGATCGCCGTCCTGATCGTAATCATAAGGTGTCACGGAAGAGCCGCTGTCGAATATCTGCGGCAACGCATCGGCCGCTCTTGTAAAAGTTCCTTTACCGTCGTTCAGGTACAGGCGCGGCTGATAGGCGGGGGAACCGCCTTTTGCGCTGCAACCGCCACTGGCCACGAACAGGTCGAGGTCTCCGTCGCCGTCTGCGTCGAACAATGCCGTGCCGGTATCTTCATAGGCCTTGTCAGCATCCCAGGTGGCTTGCGAAGTGCGGCTAAATTGCCCGCCGGCGCCCTGCAGGAACAGCGATCCGGCGGCATTGGTGGCGCCGCCGACATAGAAATCTTCCAGTTTGTCACCGTTGACGTCGCCGACGGCGATGTAGGGGCCCGGGTTCGACATGCGCCAGGGGAGCAGGCGCTCATGGTCAAAATCCTCGTAATCGTCTTCTTTATGTGTATATGAGATGCCCTGGGCTTTGCCTTCACTGAAAAATGCCTGGTCCGGCTTGGTCAACAAGGGAAGTGTGCCGGGTTTTGCATCGGCGAGTTTCACCGTCAGCCGCTGGTTGGCGGGTTGATTGACCAGGGTAACCATTTTATTTCCCGGAGGGAAAAGCACCTCGATCTTGTCGATAACGGTATTGCTGCCGAGACCGAAATACAGCATGGGTTCGTTGCTGGAGTAGAAGCCCCTGATCGGCGTGAGTTCCTGCTGCCAGCTGCGTCCGCCCGCCGTAATGCGGGCCACGGTGTTGAAGATCGTTTTGCCGGGCGTGCCTTCAAAATGCAGTTCCAGCCAGTTGCCCTTTTTCTGGTCGGCAGCGGTGTTGCGGTACAAAGATGCTTCCTGCTCGATGTTGCTGACGATGAGATCGAGATCGCCATCGTTGTCAAGATCGGCATAGGCAGCGCCGTTGGAAAAAGTCTTCTCGGTAAAGCCCCAGTCGATGGTTTTGTTCTCAAATGTCAGGTCGCCGCGGTTGCGGTACATATAGTTGCGCTGCGGGTGCGAGGGGATCAGGTTCAGATAATCGTAGATCGTCTTGAAATGCTGAGGACCGATGCCACCGTACAGTTTGTTGATGGAGTCGTCGGTGAACTGTACGTAGTCGAGATCGGTCACATCGCGCGGATATCCGTTGGTGATGAACAGGTCGGGCCAGCCGTCCTGATCGAAATCCTGCCCCAGCACGCTCCAGCTCCAGTCCGTCTGGTAGATACCGGCGATACAACCGATGTCGCTGAAAGTAGGCAGGCCGCCATCGGAAGGTCCGTTGTTCAGTTGCAGCACGTTGCGCATCATTTGCGGGTAGTAGCCGTAGCTGTTCAGCGTTTTATAGCGATCGACCTTCATCACGGTGCTCAGTTCTTTCTGCCGCTGATAATCTTCCGACAGCATATCGAGCCCCAGAAAGTCCTGGTATCCGTCGCCGTTGATATCCACTGCATCAGTGCCCATGGTATGGTTGGACATGTGCCTGAACGACCTGGTGGCCTGGTCCGTAAAGGTGCCGTTGCGGTTGTTGATATACATAAAATCCGGCTCGATGTAGTCATTGGCGATGAGAATGTCGGGGTAGTGGTCGCCGTTCCAGTCCTGCACGATGCTGCTCAGGCCGAAAGCGCGGTTGTATATGCCGGCCTGTCTGCTCACTTCCGTGAAGGTGCCGTTTCCGTTGTTGCGATAAAAACGGTCGGAATCGAATTCCGTGTGGGGCTTGGTGTTTCGCACGACCCTCCCGTCGGGCAATTGTTCCAGGTCCATGCGATGCGCGAGGCCGAAATCGGTCGGAAAATTGATCACATAAAGGTCGAGATCGCCGTCGAGGTCGTAATCGAAGAAATTGGCGTGATTGCTGGGCGCCGGATCGTCCACGCCGTAAGCCTTTGCGCTTTCCGTAAAGGTGTTGTCTTTGTTGTTGATAAACAGCAGGTTGCGCCGCTGATCGCCTTCTTTGAGGCCTGCGCGGCACATGTAAATATCGGGCCATTCATCGCCGTTCACATCGGCAATGGAAACGCCTGTTTTAAAACCTTCCGGCGCTGCAACGCCGGCACTGGCAGTGATATCTTTGAACTTGAAGCCGCCTTCGTTCAGAAACAATTTGCACTCGCCGGTTGTAGATGAAAAAAACAGGTCTTGCAGGCCGTCTTTGTTGATATCGATCACACCGATCCCGCCGCCGTTGTAGAAATTCGGGTTCCGTACGATGTTGTTGAAAAAGTCCTCCTGGAATTGCGTTTTGAAATGGAGGTTCGACTCCGATGAGGCTACCTTTTTGAACAACGCATCGGCAGGAGGAGCGATGTCGTCATCGGAACCGGCGGATGCATTGTTTTTACCACCCTGGCAGGCGATTATGAAACATAACAGCAGCAGCGGGGTGATATATGAAAATATCCTGGTAACTGATTCGCGGGAAGCAGTAAAATAGGCCATGTCAAAATTTCAGTGTTAATTCGCAGCAAAGGTAGTGCAGCCCCGGACGGCATTAAAATATTGCCTGACATTTTGACCAAACTGATTCATACCCGACGTTGTTACATGCCTTTCCCGAACTTGTTCTCAGACCATTGAATTATGCGAAAGATCGTTGTTGCCATTTCCGGGTCTTCCGGATCCGTTTATGCCAAGGTATTGCTGGACAAATTGAACGGAATACGGCATCAACTGGATGCAGTAGGAATTGTATGGTCCGATAATGCGCGGATAAACTGGGAACTGGAGATCGGGCCCGCTGACCTGTCGCAGTATCCCTTCTCGTTCTTCGAAAAAAATGACTTCAATGCGCCCTTTGCTTCAGGGTCGGCCAGATATGACACCATGATCGTATGCCCCTGTTCGATGGGCACCCTGGCGCGCATCGCTACCGGCATCAGCAATGACCTTTTGACCCGTGCTGCCGATGTGATACTAAAAGAACGGCGCCGCCTGATCCTGGTAACCCGCGACACGCCCCTGAGCCTGATCCATATCAACAACATGAAAACGGTGACGGAAGCCGGCGGCATCATCTGCCCGGCATGCCCTTCCTTTTATTCGAAACCGGAGGGATTGGAAGCCGTTGCAGCAACGGTCGTGGATCGTGTGCTCGACCTCGCGGGACTGGAAATAGGAACCTATCGCTGGGGAGAGCACACGCCGGAAACCGACAGCCTGTAGATCATCTTTCCTGTATCTATCACAGAAAAAACATGCGCACCTTTCGTTTCTTTTACCATGCCACCGCAATTTTCCTCGGGCTGATCTTTTTCACATCCGGCATGGCCAAGTTATACGCCGGACACAAATTTCCCGGCGTGATCGGCCCGGTATGGCTCGCCGACAGACTGGAGGAGTATGATCTCGGCCTGTATGCCCGTTTTATAGCCGCCTCGCAGATCTCGATCGGCTTTTCCCTGCTGGTACCGCGTTTTCGCACGCTCGGAGCGGTCATGCTGGTTCCCATGATCGCCAATATCCTGATGGTGACCATTTCGATGAAATGGCAGGGAACGCCTTATGTGCTCGCTTTCCTTTTGCTGCTGAATGCCGGTCTGCTGATATACGACGCGCCGCGTCTGATGCACTTGATCACCGGAAAGCCGCATCCGTTTAAGGAAGCCGAACCTCCGCGCCGCTGGAAAGGGCACCTCGCCTGGCTGGCTGGTTTGGCGCTGGTGTTTTGCGGCATCGGGGTATCTTATTCTGTCCTGAGCCTGTCTTACCTATTGGTCGTTTCCGGCATTCTGCTCGCCTGGTTCAGCGCAAGGCTTGATGGTTCCGCTCACTCGAACAACTGATGATAGTCGTTGCTGTCTTTGAGCGGCTCTTTCGGCGGCTTGTTGAGGTCGAGGCTTTTGCTTTTGCCGGATTTTGATCCGCCTGCCGCCATGAGCGGGCTTTCTTTCTCCCATTGTTCGAGCATTTGCAGCCCTTCTTCTGCGAACACGCCGTTTTGCAGATCGATGGAGTCCATCAGGTTACGGCTGGTATCCATAAAGCGCTCCATTTCCCCAACTTTGTTGCTCACATCGTCGGCGAGCGTTTCCAGCGCCTGATCGAACATGGCGCGCTGGTCGGGATTGCCGCTGATGATGCTCATGGCAGAGCGAATGGCGCCGTGGCTGGCCTTGATGGCCCTGTACTCCTGTTCTTTCACACTCACCTGATCTTTGGTGTCTTCCAGTACCATCTCGGAGTTCTCGTACATTTTGCTGAGTATGCGATACAGCACTTCCATGCGTTTGTACAGCACATCGTACTTGGCATTGGCCTCCTGCTTGCGCGCCGCTTTGCGGGCGGCAAGGGCTACGTTTTTATCGTCGCCTTTCTTTTTGGCCTGATCTGCGGCGCCCATCAGTTTCCGGATTTCCGTGTTGTTGGAATCCATGGTGCCTTTCAGTTGGCGCATCTGACCGCGCAGCGCGCCGATCTGGCGGCTCATTTTGCGCAGGTTGTTCTCCAGGTCGTCGATATATGATTTGAGGATGGAAATGGGGTCGATTTTGACAAAAATGCCGGTGATCCAGCGCATCACTGATTTGTACAGGTACCAGACGAGGTTGCGCATTTTCGGGTCGAGCACGACATATATCACGGCTCCCAGTGCCGCCAGCATGCCTGCCAGATAAAGGGTGTTCTGGGCCAGCAGGACCAGTTGGGGCAGGATACTGCTTAGCAGCAGTCCGCCGCCCGCAAGCAGGCCCAACAGGAAGAGCGTACCTGTAATGCCTTCGGGGCGCTGCCAAAATGACTTTTTTTCCATGATGTTGCTGAACCTTGAACACGCACTGCGCTCACAGGTGCTTGTGCATGTTTTCTATGTCCTTGTCAATTTGCAGGAGGACTGCCTGGTGTGTTTTTTCAAATGCCGAATGGGTCTTTTCGAGTTTTTCAGCTTCGAGTTTCACGGCGTTTTCGCCCTGGTCGATCTGATTGAGGTATCCCGCGACCTCGTCCTGCAGGCGCGCGATCTCGGCTTTGTGGCGTTCGATCTGGTCGCGCAATCTTTTTACTTCTTCCTCCCGTGCCGTGACCCGTGTGGCGTGCTGGCTTTCCAGCGCCTTGTCGAATTGGGCTTTTTCCTTTTCCACCACGTTTTTGTAATAAGCGGCGGTCTCGATCAGTTTTTCTTTGGTCACCCCTACCGTAGCGGCAGTGGCGAAGGCACTTTTATGCGCGGTGGCTTCGTCGAGGTTCATTTGAGCCAGGCTGTGCAGAGCGCGTTTGAATTCAAAATAGTCAAAGCCCGGCAGGTTGTTTTTTTCAATGGCGGCACTCAGAAAATCGAGGCTGCGGTCGTCGAGCCCTTCGCTGGAGAAAAGAGATTTGGTCGTCACCATAATTTTTAGAACAAGGGTTGTTGATACTGGGTTTGTGTCTGTCGGGCGAAAAAGCGGGAAAAGCGGAAATAACACGCTAAAAATGCGACGAAGTGGCAAAAATAACCGAATAGTGGCCGGCTGGGAAAAGAAAGACTTGCATTGTCGCAAAAAAAATGACTTAATTTGTAGCAATTCTAAAGCCAACCCCCTGGCTGACAAAACAATACGACGGCCCGAATGAAGCCGGTAAAGTTAAATGTCTATATCTCCTATGCTGCTGCCGACAAAAAGGCGGTGGAAAAGTTGCGCGACTGGCTGTATCCCATGCGCGACGAGGTGAATATCTGGTATTACGACCCGCCCAAACCACCCAAACCACTTCCGGTGCCCTGGGAACTCATCGCTTCCGTGCTGCCATTTTTCCGCCCTCAGGACAATCGGAAGGGATACGATGCAGTGGACCGGCGGCGCAAGGAACGGGCGCACGTGTATCTGTTCATGACCAGTTACCAGTCGCTGATGGACAGCCGCGTGGACAACGATATTACCCTCGCTGTGCAGCGCAGGATCGAAGGTGACTGGCTGAGTCCGCATATCTACCCCGTGGTGCTGGCGCCCTCTCTTTGGAAACAGCATTCCCGTCTGGCGCGCTACAAGCCGATCGGTCCGGCAAAAAAAACGCTGGCCGAGATCAAACCCGAGGAAGAAGGTTATCTGGAGATCACCGAAGAACTGTCAAAGGTGATCAACAAGATGCAGCGCGACATGAACGAGGCGAAGTACGCTGCTCTTCGTGTGGAAGGGAAAGCCGCACCGCAACTGGATGCCGGCGAAGAAGCCAAACCATACCTCGGCGGCGAAGAAGACCTGCTTGAATACAAGATGGCGCCACAATTGAATCCGCCGGAATGGCTGGGATGGATGATCATCTTTTTCCTGCTCATCTCGGTTGCCCGCGGTCTCCGGGGCGACAGGCCGACGCCCGCTGTGAGTTTTTACGAAACCGACCGGCCCAGCTGGCAACCCGAATTCGAGCGGGAACTACCTATGATCCAGCCGGAAAAAACGCCGCCGTTCCGCCCTGCCGAGTAGACGGCAACCTTTATCGATCTGATATTCCCTTTCCGAGCCATTTCCTGCATTTCATTTCTGCAACCCGGCAGACGGGTCATGCCTGCTTTTTTCCGGAAATACCTACTTTTGCTCCCGACCCCAACACCGCAATTTGTCTCAATCGCCGCCGGTATTCGCACAATGGCGGATTCACACCTTTCATCATGGGAGATATTCAACTCGAAGACTGGAAACTCGAACAACAGGAATGGCTGGAAGCGCTCGAAGAAGTGCTGGAAAGTCAGGGGAAGGGGCGTTCGGAAGAGTTATTTCAGGCCTTGCGCCATTTTCTGGCGCGGCATGGCGTAGCCAACGGAGGCCCTGCGCTAAACACACCATATTCCAATACCATCGCTCCGGAAGATCAGCCGGCTTATCCCGGCGATCTCGAAATGGAGCAACGCATCGAAAACATCATCCGCTGGAATGCCCAGGCGATGGTGCTGCACGCCCAGGACAAGGACCTGGCGCTCGGCGGGCACATCGCCACCTACGCTGCCAGCGCGACCATGACGGAAGTGCTGTTCCACCATTTTCTGCGCAAGCGTTCTGCTGATTACGGTGGAGATCTCTTTATGTTTCAGGGCCACGCATCGCCGGGCATTTACGCCCGTGCGGTGTGGGAGGGCCGCCTGAGCGAGGAGGCTATCGGCAATTTCCGCCAGGAGACCCTGGGTGGCGTGTCGAGTTATCCGCACCCGCGGCGCATGCCGGCATTCTGGCAGGCGCCGACGGTCAGCATGGGCCTCGGCCCGATGACGGCACTCTACCAGGCGCGGTTTGTTAAATACCTGGAAACCAGGGGGCTAAAACCCCAAAATGGAGGAAAAGTCTGGCATTTTATCGGCGACGGCGAGATAGACGAGCCGGAAATTTACGGCACGATCGGGCTGGCTACCCGCGAAAATCTGGACAATGTAGTCTTTGTGATCCACTGCAACCTGCAGCGGCTCGACGGGCCTGTGCGCGGCAACGGCAAGATCATTCAGGAGGTGGAACGCCACTTCTTCGGCGCCGGCTGGGACGTGATCAAGGTGATCTGGAGCAGCGATTGGGATACGCTGCTGGCGAAAGATGAAGAAGGGGTGCTGATCGCCCGCTTCGAAAGCCTCGTCGACGGCAACTTTCAGGAGATGGCCTCCGCCAACGACGGCGCCCTGACCCGCCGCATGCTGATCGGCAATGACGACCTGAGCGCGCGCATCACCGCCCTGCTGAGCGATGTCACCGACGAGCAACTCGCCAAAATGCGGCGCGGCGGCCACGATGCAGAAAAAGTATTTGCCGCTTATGCGCGCGCTGTAAAGTCCAACAAGCCGGTGGCCATCATCGTAAAAACGGTGAAAGGCTACGGCATGGGCAAAGCGGCAGAAGGCAAAAACAAGGCCCACCAGACAAAAGACCTGAGCGAAGACAGCCGCGTGGAAACCAAGAACCGCTACAATATTCCGCTTTCCGACGAGGAAGCCAAGGCCGCTAAATTCTGGTATCCCGGTCCCGATGCGCCCGAAACAAAATACCTGCACGAGCACCGCAAGGCTCTGGGTGGTTATTTGCCCGAACGCTCGGATAAATTCGAAAAATTCGATCTGCCAGCCCTTTCCCTGTTTGAAAAACAAATGAAGGGCAGCGCCGCCAGCGCCGGGAAAGAATTTTCTACAACGGCGGCAATGGTGGATGTGATGACGCAACTGGCCCGCAACCAGGAAGTGGGCAAGTATATCGTGCCGATCGTGCCCGACGAGGCGCAGACTTTCGGTATGGAGCCGATGTTCAATTCGGTACAGATCTGGAACCAGAAAGGCCAGTTGTACACGCCGCTGGAGATCGGGATCGCCGTGATCAAGTACAAGGAATCAAAAACGGGTCAGGTGCTCCAGGAAGGCATCAACGAAGACGGCGCCACGGCATCCTTCACCGCCGCCGGCACGGCCTATGCCCTGCACGGTTTGCCGATGGTGCCCTTCTATATTTACTACTCCATGTTCGGGTTTCAGCGGGTAGGCGATATGGTGTGGGCTGCTGCCGACATGATGGCGAAGGGCTTTTTGCTCGGCGGCACCGCCGGCCGCACCACGCTCAACGGCGAGGGTTTGCAGCACCAGGACGGGCATTCCATCCTGATCGCGCAAACGGTGCCGGCCGTAAAACCCTATGACCCTGCGTTCGCATACGAACTGGCGGTGATCGTGCATGAGGGCTTGCGGCGCATGTATGTGGAAAACGAACACCACATTTACTACATCACGCTATACAACGAGAATTACCTGATGCCCGAAATGCCAAAAGGCGTGGAGGAAGGCATCAAACGCGGCTTGTATCGCTTCCGGAAGTCCGAAAGCAAAGGGAAAGGCGCCAAAGCCCACCTGCTCGGCTCAGGCTCTATCATGCAGCAGGTGCTGGAGGCTGCCAAAATACTGGAAAGCGAAGGCGTCAGCGCCGATGTATGGAGCGCCACTTCCTGGCCGGAACTTTACCGCGATGCCGTGTCCTGCGACCGCTGGAATATGCTGCACCCCGGAGAGAAGGAAAAAATACCCTACGTGAAGGAGGTACTGGAAGGCGAAGAAGGGGTGTTTGTCAGCGCCAACGACTGGGTGAAACTCACGGCCGGGCAACTTGCACCCTGGATGCCGGAAGATTTTATTGCGCTGGGTACCGACGGTTTCGGCCTTTCGGACAGCCGCGAAAACCTGCGCGATTATTTCGAGACATCGGCCAAATACATCGCTTTTGCCGCTGTTCGGTTGTTGCACAAACAGGGCAAGGTAAACGACAAGGCGATCAAGGATTTTATGAAGAAATACGACGTAAAAGCGGAAAAAACGGAACCCATGAGCGTTTGATCCGCAATTGTTCCGATCGCTTTTTTTGAACAAACACAGCAAATGCAGATAGTGAAAGTCACGCCCGTGTTGGGCAAAATCGGGTTTCATTATTGCTGCTGCGGGGAGTTATGCGCCATTACCAATTATTGCTGCTTATGATGTTGACGGGTGCGGTGGCCGCAGGAGCCCAGACAATGCAAACGGACACTTCCGCTTCGTTTCGGATCGTGGTGATCGGTTCGTCAACAGCCGCCGGCACGGGCGCCAACCCGCCCGATAGTGCCTGGGTAAACCGCTATCGGCAGTGGTTGCAGACGCAGCAAACTGCCAACGAAGTGATCAACCTGGCCCTCGGAGGCTACCAGACCTGGCAATTATTGCCGTCCAATTCCCGCGCGGTGCCTGCCCGCCCACGCCCGGACACTGCGCGCAACATTACCCGCGCGTTGTCGCTGTACCCGGATGCCGTGATCGTCAACTTGCCCTCGAACGATGCAGCGGCCGGATATGGAGTTGATGAGCAAATGCGCAATTTCGAGCGCATTGTACAGGCGGCCGATTCTGCCGGCGTGCCCATATGGATATGCACCAGCCAGCCGCGCCATTTTAGTGCCGATAAAGTGTTGAGTCAGATCGTGTTGCGAAAAGCGATCCTGGACGAATTCGGCGAACGGGCGATCGATTTCTGGGAGCCGGTGGCGAGCCCGGCCGGGCTGATCGAAATACCGTACAACTCCGGCGACGGCATTCACCTGAACAACGAAGGGCATCGCCTGCTGTTTGAACGGGTGCGGGACCAGGGCATTCTTCAGACCCTGATCGAACGTGGCCCCCGCCCCAAACCAAAAGCCAGCCCGCTGTCCAGATTCCTGAAATATATTCGCGGTAAATTCTTTACGCCGGGCAAGTGATCTTCTGACGTGGCAGTAGCAGAAGGCAGAAGCACCCGTAATATTTACCGACGGGTGCTTCTGTTGCCAACTGCATTCATCAAATAAAAAAGGAAGTCTGCGACGGGTTCAGCCCGGCTTTGTCTGGCACTTTTTGTTGTTGCCTTCATTCGATTCCTGAATGACGTTGGCATCGTCCACCTCCACACATATGGTGCAGTCCGGATTAAAGCAATTCCCGCCGGGCGGGCTGCTGAGGGTGAACATTTGCGTAGCACCTGCCGGCATCGCAGGTACGGGCTGGTTGATCGTTACACCCGGATCGAAGGTCACCTTTACGTTAAAAGCGTCGGCTTGGGCATTGCCCGTATTGGCGATCGTAAAACTGACCGTTGTGACGCAGGTGCCCGGCCCGCCGGGGCAGGTGACCTGAATTGAGGCGGTGTTAATAAGTTGCACTGTCAGATCCGGTTTTTTGCCTTTACAGGAAGCGCAAAGGGCGAGCAGCCCGAATAACAGTCCGGACAGGAGCCAGTTCGATTTTGAAGTAAACATGTTAACAATGGTTTTGAGTGAGGAATGTGGTGTCAGGCAACACACACAGCGGTGCGGCAGCCGAATCCAAAGTTAATGGCGCCTTGCTCCGGCGAGGTGGATTTTCTGCTCAAAAAAATGGATTTATCGCTCAGGTCTGGTGCGAAACCGGTACTGCCTGGGAGAAATGCCGTAATGCCGGGTAAAACACCTCGTAAAGTAGCGCGCATCCCGAAAGCCGACCCCGATAGCGATTTCCATGACCTGTTCGTCGGTTTGCACCAGCAGGGAACACGCTTTTTCCAGACGAAGCATGGTCAGTAACCGCACAGGCGTTTTCCCCGAACTGGCGTGTATCTTCCTGTTTAGTTGGGCCCGGCTGACGAGCATCAGGCGCGTCAGTTGTGCAACACCCAGGTCCGGATCGGCGAGATGTTTTTCCAGGATGGCAATAAATTTATTCAGGAATTCCGACCCGATCGGTGTTTGCAGGCCGCTGGCATCCGGTAAGTTGAGTCGCCTGATTGAAGCGTATTGATACACATACTCAACCGAAGCATTCGGGATCACGCCGGCAAAAGAGGACGTTTTCATGGCATGGGGTTTTAATGGTGTTTATAATTGCATATCCCTTGTAAAGGACAAAGCACCTTACAAATATATAGCAAAAAACACCAATAAGTCAATGCCTGCCCCCGCACGAAGCGATCTTTCAGGCGCGTTCGTTGGCCAGCGCGCGCAATACGTCCTTTAGCAACTCGTAAAACTTTTTCACTGCCGGGATGTGTACACGCTCGTCGGGCGAGTGCGCGCCGGTGATCGTGGGGCCGAAGGATATCATGTCAAGTCCCGGATATTTTCCGCCGAGGATACCGCATTCCAGGCCGGCGTGGATGGCTTTGATCTCCGGCTCGGCGCCATACTTCTCGTTGTACACCTGTTTGCAAATGCGCAGCAGGGTAGAGGAGGTGTCGGGTTGCCAGCCCGGGTAACCGTCGCTTCGCCTGACGCGGGCGCCCGACAGTTGCAGCGCAGCGCCTACACTTTGTGCGATGTATTGCTTGGCGCTTTCAACGGAACTCCTTTGATTGGTGCCGATGGCAACTGTTTGTTCGTCGCTGACCACGGTTGCCAGGTTTGTAGAGGTTTCCACCAGCCCGGGTATATCGGCGCTCATGCGGATCACGCCATGAGGCAGGGCCATCAGGCAGCGCAACAGTTTTTTGCCAAAGGCAGCAGTATATGTCGTGTCGGGCACTTTGGCTGCTTCGATGCCCAGCCGAAGATCGGGATCGGTGGCCCGGTATTCGTTTTTGAAAGCCCTTTCGCAGTCGGCGATGACGGCGCGGGCTTTTTCGAGTTGTTTGCCGGAGAAAAGAAGTTTTGCTTCCGCCTCTCTCGGTATGGCATTGCGCTTGCTCCCGCCCTGAATACCGAACAACAGCGGAGATAGCGGCGCCAGGGCATGCAGCGTACGTGCCAGCAACTTGATGGCATTGCCGCGGTCGAGGTGGATATCGCCGCCGGAGTGTCCGCCTTTCAGGCCGGAAACCCGGAGCGTCATCGCTGAGTGATCGCTTCCCGAAACCGGTGTTCTCAATATCTTGAATTCGCCGGTTGTATCTACTCCGCCCGCGCATCCGATATAAAAGATACCGTCTTCCTCGGAGTCCAGATTGAGCATGTATTTGCCCTTCAGCATGTTCGATGATATCTGGTTGGCGCCGGTCAGGCCTGTCTCCTCGTCCACGGTGATCAGTATTTCAAGCGGACCGTGCACGGCTGACGGATCGCCCATAATGGCAAGCGCCGCCGCCACGCCGATGCCGTTGTCGGCGCCGAGGGTGGTTCCGTTCGCTTCGATCCATTCCCCTTGTCGCAGCAATTCGATCGGGTCTTTGTCAAAATCGTGGTTGGTCCCCCGGTTTTGCTCGCATACCATATCGCTGTGCCCCTGCAGGATCACTACCGGCGCCTGTTCGTATCCTTTGGAAGCGGGCACCTGGGCGACGAGGTTGCCGACCTTGTCTTTTTTGTACGGGACCCCTGCCGAGTCAAACAGGCGTTCGAAATGTGCGGTGATGCGTTCCTCCTTTTTGGAAGGGCGCGGAATCTGGCTGATCTCGTAGAAGCGCTGCCAGAGCAGGCCGGGTTCGATCCCCGTGATGGCCGGTGAAGTGGACATGGTCGTGTGTTTAAAAATTCAAAACTTGCCGATCTTTATTTGAGAAATACCCTTTGGCCTGAATAAAATCTTTTGGAACCTGCTTTACGTGCTTTTTTCGCGCATTAGCGCTGCTATTCCACTCAAAAAGCCACTTGATCAGAACTCCAAATCATTTATTTTCAAATCCAAAAGTATTTTTCAGACGCACCCTGGGCGACAGCCAGCCGCCCGCCCAGGCAAATGCCAGGCAGCCGATACAGGCTGCATAGGTCATCCAGGCCGGGCTGGCGAAAGCCAGATACCGGACGATTCCGAAGAACAATATGACAAAGCCGGTGATCAGCGGCGGAAAATTGGCGGGCGGTGTGATCTTGTTGGTGACGAACCCGCCCAGCAGCGACCCTGCGAGCATGCTGCCCAGCACGATCATCCAGGCCTTGTCAGGTAAAGCCCGCACCCACTGGAGATACGGCGGATCGCCGCTGGTGTAATCGACACCCGGCGGCGGCTGAAAAGGCGAAAATGTCTGAATAGCGTTCATGAGCATGACGCCGATGGCAACGCCCGCTATGACGGCAATGATCTTGTTTATCGTAGGATGCATATTCATGCTGTCGTGACAACCACTTTGCCAACCGTTTTGCCGCTTTGGAATAAACGGATGGCTTCGTGCATCTGTTCAAATGGAAATACGTGCCCGACGTGCGGCGCTGCCAGTTGAAGGTTATCCAGTTCCTGCAACAGGCTGTGCATCAGTTCGGCGCGTTCGTACAAATAGATCAGGTTAAAGCCGAGCAGGCCCTTGTTCTGTTCCGGCAGTGACTGCGGGTCGATCTTGGGGCGTGTGAGAAAATGGCGCAGCATGTGCAGCACGTTGGGGCGGTTGCCTACGCTGGCATAACGCGAGGAGCCGACGACGATCATGCGGCCCATCGGCGCCAGCATATCGAAAGGTATGCTGAAATAATCGCCGCCGACGGTATCGATCACCAGTTCGAGCGGCCTTTCGCCCAGTACTTCCTGCAGATCCTGCCTGAAGCGGCCGCTCCGCACGATCACCCGGTCGCAGCCCGTCTGCTTTGCAAGTTCCACTTTTCCTTCATGACCTACCGTGCCGATCACAAAGCAGTTTTTGGCTTTGGCGATCTTCAGCGCCTGCAAGCCTACGCCGCCTGCGATGCTGTGGATCAGCAGGGTCTGGCCCGGTTGCATATCTCCCAAAACGGACAATCCGTAATACGCCGTGAGGGTTTGCACAAGATAGGAGGCGCCCGTATTGAAGTCCCATTCCTGCGGGATGGGGATCACATACCGCGCGTCGATATTAAGCCCGGTAGTATAAGCGCCGAAACGCGTAACTCCCATGACCCGGTCGCCGGGCCTGAGGTGCTCCACGCCTGCGCCGACCGACTCGACGACGCCCGAGTACTCCAGTCCCGGCGTGTAAACATCTTTCGGCGCTGCCTTGTACAGGCCCCAGATGGCAAATACGTCGGCGAAATTGAGGCCGATGGCTTTTACTGCGACCCGCGCCTCCCCGGCGGCAGGGGCAGGCAGTGTCTCCTCATGGACGCGCATATTTTTCAGGCTGCCGGATTTCAGGGCATATCGTCGGATCTGCATGCGATTTATCTGTTTTGTTCAGGGAAATTTATTTCCAGCCAGTGCCCGCAATAAGCGCTGAGCGTGGCAATGCCTCCGAAAACGATCGTGTTCCATAAAATATCCAGTATGATAAATTCCAGGCGCCACGGGGTGAAAAACACCTGATTGACGGAGGCATAAAATACCGAAACCCAGAATCCAAGTTGCATGCCCCTGGTCAGCGCGGGGGCGGCGTTGCGCACCAGCAGTGCGGCGTGGGCGATCAGGGTGATCCAGCTCGCTGTCAGCACGTAATAAAACTGTGCGAAATACCAGTTGGGTGGATTCCCGAAATGATATACCGCGGGCCATTCGATCATATCGCCGGCCACGAACTCCAGCCAGACGGCATCCATCAGGAACAGGGCGAGGCCCGTAATGGTCAGTTGCAGCAAAAAATTCAT
Source organism: Lewinellaceae bacterium (assembly GCA_020636045.1). GTDB lineage: Bacteria > Bacteroidota > Bacteroidia > Chitinophagales > Saprospiraceae > M3007. The sequence goes on along the minus strand of JACJYP010000008.1, from coordinate 89,132 downwards.
AACTTTTTTCAGAAAGTTAGAAGCGGCCGATGCCTTTGAGCAGTTGAAGATTTGTATTCCCGCAAACTTGCATCATCTTTGCCACCCAACAGTACGATAAAAATGGCTTACGAATTTAAACTTCCTTCTCTCGGCGACGGTGTAACGGGCAAAGTGCTCGAAATTCTCGTCAAGCCGGGCGACAAAGTAACAAAAGAACAGATAGTTCTCATCGTCGGAACCGACAAAGTGGACGCGGAAATGCCCGTAGATGCCGATGGTACCGTAGAAGAGGTGCTGGTAAAACAGGGCGACGACGTGACGGAGGGCACCCTGATCCTGAAAATGACGGCCGATGCGGCAGCGCCTGCTGCAACGCCCGAGCCGCCAGCGGCGCCGACCTCTTCAAAACCGGCGCAGGAAGCGCCGCCGCCTGCAGCGCCGGTGGCCGCTCCCACCGCCCCCGCTCCGGCCGGCGGCAGCACGGAAGGCCTGCGCGCCAGCCCGCTCGCCCGCAAGCGCGCGAAGGAAATGGGCATCAACCTTTCCGACGTTCGCCCGGCGGAAGGCGCCAGCCGGATCTCCTATAAAGATGTGGTGGAGTTTGTCAAGCGAAAAATGGATGCAGCCGGCGGATCGCTGGCAGGTGGTGGAATGGCGAAAAAAACGCTTCCGAAGTTTGAAAAATTCGGCGACACTGAACGCCAGCCGCTCAGCCGGATCGGGCAGCTCACCGCCGAGAACATGCACTATGCCTTCAACACGATCCCGCACGCCTGGATTTCCGAGAAGGCCGACATCACGCGCCTGGAACAACTACGCCAGCAATACAAGGAAACGGTGAAAGCGGCCGGCGGCAACCTGACTACCACGGCAATCGTGACCAAGGCGGTTTGTTCGGTGCTGCGAAAAATGCCGCAGTTCAACACCAGCCTCGACGACGCCACGAACGAGGTGATCTACAAGAAATTTATCAATATCGGCATCGCCGTGGATACGCCGCGCGGACTGCTCGTGCCGGTTATCCGCAACTGCGACCAGAAATCGCTGACGGAAATAGCGGTCGACCTCACTGATATCAGCGTCCGGACCCGCGACGGCAAAAACAAACCCGACGATCTCGACGGCGGCACTTTCACCATTTCCAACATCGGCGGTATCGGCGGCACAAACATGCTGTCCATCGTCAACTGGCCGCAGGTGGCGATCCTGAGCATCACAGCCGCGACCATGGAAGCCCACTGGAACGGAAGTGCATTCGAGCCGCGGCTGATGATGCCGATGACCATCGGCTGGGACCACCGCGTGATCAACGGCGCGGATGCCGCGCGTTTTCTGGTGGAACTGAAAAAAATTCTGGAAGAGCCTTTCCTGGGCTGGCTGTAAGAGGCTATTTGGCTTAGACTTCCGGGATTTTTCAATGCGGTCGCATCTTTTAACAGGGTGCGACCGTTTTTTATTTATTCCTGCAAATTCGACATTTTGAGAAACACCGATACCACCGGCTATTTCGGTCCCGATACGATCACCTGGCGCCTGTACCGGGAGCCCTGGTTCGTATTCGGCGGCGTGCGGGCCCTGATCCTGCAAGTAGCGCATCCTGCCGTGGCCGATGGCGTGGCGCATTACAGCCGTTTCCAGTCGGACCCCTTCGGCCGCGCCTATCGCACCTTCGAGGCGATGGCGTCGATCTACTTCGGCGACCGGGCGATGGCGGATGCCACTGCATTTCGGCTGCATCATTTGCACGCGGGCATAAAGGGCCGTTTCCCGGAAGCGGGTGTGGATACCGACGAACGCGAATACTCCGCCAACGACCCCGATCTGCTGCTATGGGTACTGTCGACCCTGACCGATACGACGCTGAAACTGTACGATCTTTTACAGTTGAAAGGCCTTCCGGCGGACTGGCAGGAACAGTTTTACGAAGAAAGCAAAATTACGGCCCGGCTGTTCGGCATTCCCGGACATATCTACCCGCGCGACCTGACGGCATTCCGGCAGTATTTCGACGATGTGCTGAACGGACCTTTGCTTGGCAGTACCCTGCCTTGCCGCGATATGGCGCAGGCGATCATCCGGCACCCGCGCGCGCCGTCGCGGCTGGCGACCTTGCTGGCGGCGGGCCTGCTGCCGCAAACGCTTTGCGAACGCCTGGATATCGCTTCGCAGCCGGATGCCGCGACGCGGCTGGAAAAGTGGCTGCGACGTGCGCGGATCTTTTACCGGATGACCCCTTCCAAACTTCGCTACAACCCCGCATACTGGCAGGCGAAAAAGCGCATTGCCCGGGAAAAGCAGGCCAATGCGCCTGTTTTGGGCCTTTTTTACGACTGGCTTGGCCGTTTTGTAAAGATACCGCTTGGACTGCCTACACCGCCACCGGCGCCTTGATGGCCGGCCAGGGATCGTAGTCGAGCAATTCGAAATCTTCAAACCGGAAGGAAAAAATATCGCGCACCTCCGGATTGATGCGCATGCCCGGCAGCCGCTTCGGCGTGCGCGACAACTGGAGTTCCACCTGCTCCAGGTGGTTGAGGTAGAGGTGGGTGTCGCCGCCCGTCCAGATAAACTCGCCCGGCCGGAGATCGCAGACATGCGCCATCATTTGCGTAAGCAAGGCATACGAGGCGATGTTGAACGGCACGCCAAGAAAAACGTCGGCGCTGCGCTGGTACAACTGGCACGACAGGCGCCCGTCGGCCACATAGAACTGGAACAGGCAATGACAGGGCGCCAGGGCCATATCGGGCAGGTCGGCAGGATTCCAGGCCGATACAATGATGCGGCGGCTGTCGGGGTTGTGCCGGATCGTGTCTACGGCTTCTTCGATCTGGTCGATCGTGCGCCCGTCGGGCGTTGCCCACGAACGCCATTGCTTGCCGTACACCGGCCCCAGGTCGCCACGCTCGTCGGCCCATTCGTTCCAGATGCTCACGCCGTTTTCCTGCAGGTAGCGCACGTTGGTGTCGCCTTTCAGAAACCAGAGCAGTTCGTGGATCACACTTTTGGTGTGAATTTTTTTGGTCGTAACGAGCGGGAAGCCTTCCTGCAGATCAAAGCGCATCTGATAGCCGAATACGCTGATGGTGCCGGTGCCGGTGCGGTCCTGTTTCCGCGTGCCGTGTTCGAGGATATGGCGAAGCAGCCGGTGATAGTTTTCCATAGTAGATCAGTGTTGGGTGGATCGCTGCGGCGAATATCCGGCATTTTTTCGGGGGCTGAAAATCTTCGGCAGACAACATTGTGCGTTATCACACCGGCCGGCCGTTCGTGTCGCCGTATCTTGGTCATTGACATGCAATTTTGCCCATTTCGGCAATTGCCTACCGCTTTTTTTCGGGAAAACAAGCATTTTTGCCCCTTCAAAAAACATTCCCCTGCAAAAACCGTCTTTATAAACTTCGACATCCACCCGAGTGTAACCCGTACAGCGCCCGCATATGCAGTTTGTTTTTCCCGCTTTTCTCGCCGCACTAGCCGTTCTGGCGATCCCCGTGATCATCCACCTCTTCTATTTCCGGCGATTCAAGCGCGTGTATTTTACCAATGTGCGCTTCCTGAAAGAAGTGAAGGAGGAGACCAGCAACCGCCAGAAACTGCGCAACCTGCTCGTGCTGCTGATGCGTTGCCTGGCCATCGCCGCCATGGTGCTGGCTTTCGCCCAGCCCTTCATTCCGCTGTCTTCCGGGGTAAAACAGGGAGAAAAGGCCGTGAGCATTTACGTGGACAACTCGTTCAGCATGGGCGCGCTGTCACAAAATGCCCCCTTGCTGGAACTGGCCAAACAGCGCGCGCGCGACATCGTCGGCGCTTTCGGCGTGGAGAATCGATTCCAGGTCCTGACCAACGATTTCGAAGGCCGCGACCAACGGCTTATCAGCAAGGAAGACGCGCTCAACCGCATTGAAGAGATCCGCACCAGCCCCGCGACGCGCGATCTGTCGAAAGTGCTGATCCGCCAGCAGCAATGCCTGCAAACGGGCAAGCAGGAAAACAGGATCGCCTTCGTGATCAGCGACTTCCAGCGGAACATCGCCGATCTGGGGGCGTTCAGGGACTCCCTGATGGAAGTGAACCTCGTACCCATGCGCGCCGTGCAGGAGCGCAATATCTCGATCGACAGCGTGTGGTTCGAAAGCCCGGTACAAATACTCAACCAACCCGCCAACCTGTTGGTGAAAATCAGCAACCGCAGCGATGAAGACGCCGAAGAAGTGCGGCTCAGCCTGCGCCACGACGGGCAGACCAAGCCCGTGGGCTCGATGAATATCTCTGCGCAGAGCAGCAAACTGGACACGGTCAGTTTCAATATCCTGCACCCCGGCTGGCATGAGGCGCGGCTTTCCGTAACGGACTATCCCGTGCAGTTCGACGACGATTATTACCTCTCTTTTTACGTGGCAGAACAGATCCACGTGCTGGCCATCAACGGCGGAGAGCCGAACAAATACATCGGCAACGCCTTCCTCGGCGCGCGTTATTTTCAACTGGACAACGCCGATGCACGCGCGCTCGACTATTCGAAGTTTTCCGCTTACCAGTTGATCCTGCTCAACGAACCGGCCTCCATTTCTTCGGGCCTTGCCAACGAACTGGAAACTTTCGTTGAGAACGGCGGCAACGTGCTGGTATTTCCTTCGCAAACGGCCGACCTGAATTCATACAATACCTTTCTGCAGGCCTTCGGCGCCGGCAGTTTGGGCGCTTTCGAGCCAAGTACCCGGCAGGCCAGCCAACTCAATATGGATGAATTCGTGTTCCACGACGTGTTTCTGAATAAAAGCGCCAACCTGCGCCTGCCCGTCACGCAAGGCAATTTCAGGATCGCCCCCTCGGGTGGCGAACACATCATTACCTATCGCGACGGCAGCGCCATGCTCGCCAAATATCCAAAAGGGGAGGGCGCGCTGTACCTCTGCGCTGCGCCGCTCAACGAGCAAGTCAGCGACCTGGTGCGCAACGGCGAAGTGTTCGTGCCCATGTTGTTCAAAATGGCCATTGCCGGCACCAAAAGCCGCCAGATCGCCTATACCATCGGCAAGGACGAAGTGCTGGAAGCAAAGCACCAGGTATCGGCGTCGGGCGAAACCATCTACCAGTTGCGCCGGCAGCCGGATACGGGAGAAGGCGGCTCCGGCAACGGCGCCGGCGATCAGGCCGGCAGCAGCGAGTTTATCCCCGAACAGCGCATCCTGGGTTCCAAGGTGCTGCTCACCCCGGGCACACAGGTACGCGACGCCGGCTGGTACCGCCTGCGCCTGCAGGGCGACAGCACGCTGGCCGAATTCGCTTTCAATTACGACCGCAAGGAAAGCGATCTGAGTTACCTGTCGGACGACGCGATTGCCGAAGGATTGCCCGGTAACATGCGGGTACTTACTGAAAACGCAGAGGCCAATTTTGGCCAGGTCGTGGACGAGCAGGAGCGCGGTATTGTTTTGTGGCGCTGGTGCGTTATTTTCGCGTTGCTGTTCCTGGCGCTGGAGGGGCTTTTCCTGCGTCTTTGGAAGGTGTAATATGAGGCATCCCGAATTTTTCAATATTGAAAAATTCGAGACTTTAACATCCAGCGTGACTGTAACATTGTGATAATGAGCACCATTCGTCCTTTTTGCCCCCGCCTTTGGCGGGATTTCGGCAAGCCTCTAACTTGACGCAAAAAGGACCAAAAAAGTCAAGGCTTTATGGAAATCCAGCGATTTTGCTTGAAATCTACGGCGGCGCAAAACCAAACTCGCCCCTCCTTCGTCGGGACTCGGACAGGGTTTTGCTTTGTCCGCCTCCGATTTCGCAAAATCGGGATTTCCATAAGGCCGATTTTCCTGTAAGCCAACTTGTTACATGATTTGGGTCGTCCCAAAATTCGTGATGGCTCATGTTAACGACTAAAATTGTTCAAAACAAAAACGCTGCTATGAAACATTTTGCCATCCTGATTGCTCTTTTGCTGGCCATACTCTCCGGCTGCAAGAAAAACGCTGAATTCATTCAACATGACGACCCGGTAAACATGGCAACGGCGCAACTGAACGGTGAAACCTGGACGGGCGCCGCTACTGCCGAATGGCAACGCTTTCAGGATGTGCTGGTGGTACAGGGCTGGAAAAGCCTCTGCAACGACAACCCCTGCGGCGAAACGGAAGACATCACTATCGCCATCCATCACTTTCAGGGTGCTGCGGGCGTATATGACATCAGCACACCGTCATATGGCTTGTTCAGAAGCACTTTCGCCTACGACATGTTGCTGTTCTGCGGAAAAACGGAAACGGCTCCGCTGAACGGACAGATGGAACTGACAACATTCGACCCGGACGCCGGAATGCTGGAGTGCCGTTTTTCATTTGACGCGCAGGATGCGCAGGGCAATATTTACCAGGTCCGGGACGGTGTATTACGCTCGAACAGGCTGAAAATACTGGATCAATAATATTTGTGCACCAGGCAGCACACGCATATTCTCGTCAGGCGTTTCCTTCCCCGTTCCGACCCAGGATCGTTTGGTTCTGCGAAAGATCCGTCAACCTAAAATCGCCCCATAGGGGCCGGCAGTTTATAGAAAAAATGTCTTGAATAAATTGCCGCTCCGTAGGAGCCGGCCATGTTTGGGCGTACCGGCCGGCTCCTACGGAGCGGAATAATATGGGAATCATGAATCCTATAAACCGTCGGCCCCAACGGGGCGTCTTCCTTGCTGTCAATCTGTTTCAAAAAAATAGCGGCTGCCAACTGCTACTGCCAACTTTGTTTTCAAAATGCCAAACCGTAGAACTAATCGACCCTGGGTTCCGGCCGGTTATCCGGTTAGAACGGGTTTGTTATTTTTGCCTGCATATCGTATAACTAACTTTCAAACCAATGAGAAAAACACTTCTAGGTGCTTGCCTGACACTGCTTTCACTCTTCAGCCTGTGCGCCCAAACCTCCACTGCTCCCAATGTACTTTTTATCATGGACGCCTCCGGCTCGATGTGGCAAAAAATGGACGGCGATTTCAAGATCGCCATCGCCAAGCGTGTGATGAAGGGCCTGGTGGACGGCCTGCCCGACAACACCCGCGTCGGCATGATCGCCTACGGGCACAACCGCAAATCGGACTGCAAGGACATTGAAACCCTGGTGCCGCTGGCGGGGCTGGACAAGGCGGCCTTTTCCGCCAAACTGGAAGGCCTCAACCCGCAAGGCATGACCCCCATCGCGCGCTCGCTGGAATTTGCCTTGTCGGTCGTGCGCCAGGAAAAAGCGCCGGTAACCTGCATCCTGGTCAGCGACGGCCTCGAAACCTGTGAAGGCGATGCCTGCGAACTGGTGCGCCAGGCGAAAGCGCAGGGCATGGCGATCACCGTGCACGTCATCGGCTTCGGATTGGCGGAAAAAGACCTCTCCGCGCTGGAATGCATCGCACAGGCCGGCGGCGGACAGTATTTTCCGGCCAACAACGCCGACGAACTGGGCGCGGCGCTGGAAAAAACCGTGGAGCAGCCGCCTGCCGACGGCGGGTACCTGTCCGTGAAAATAACGCTCGACGGACAGCCGCTCGACGGCCTGTTCAAGGTATTCAAACAGGGCGAAACGAAGGAAACGGCGATGGGCCGCACCTACGAAGGGCCTAAGACCAACCCGCGCGTGTTGCTGTTGCCCGCAGGCACCTACGACATGGAAGTCTCCGCGATCCGGATCGACGGCAACCCGAAACAGGTATTTCGCGATCTGGTGATCGCCGGCAAGGACACGATCGTGCGGGTCGTGGACTTTTCGCAGGGCATCGCGGAGATAAAAGTGACCCGCAACGGCGAACTGTCGGACGCCGTCGTGTCGCTGATCGACCCGGCCACCGGCAAGGCAGTCGCCCAGGGGCGCACTTACCGGAGCGGTTCGAGCAACCCGAGGCGCTTCGAAGTGCTGCCGGGCACCTACGACGTGCAGATCAAGGCCATCGAGATCGCTTCCGACCCGGTGTATTTCGCGGGCGGACAGCAGATCAGCAAGGACAAGCCCCTGAAGATCGAACAGGACTTCGCTTCCGGCGAGATCAGGATCGGCGCCCGCCGCGGCGGCACGCTCATCGACGCTGCCGTCACCGTGTACGATAAAAGCAGCGGCAAACGGATCGACGGCGCCAGGACGTACAGCAGCAACACATCCAACCCCAAACCGTTCGTGCTGCTGGCCGGGACGTACAAAATAGAGGTCAAGCCCGTAAAAGACAAAGACCTGAAAGCGCAGACATTTGAAATGGAGGTAAAAGCAAAAGGCGAGGCGACGAAGTTCGCAGAATGGTAATAACGGCGGCGTTGTCATAAAAGCCGGGATCATGCCGGGGGTAGCATGTTTCCGGCTTTTTGTTGTCAGGTTTTTCGAGCGGGCAAAGTAATGATGGATGATCTCAGGTTTGAATTTCTTAACTTTGTCCTATGGAGATCAGCGACAAGCGTTCGGTTTCGAAATTTAACAACGAACTCAAATTGAGGGGATTCAATGTCTTTCAAATTGAGCAGGATGATAATGCGACCAGAATTTACAGCCGCAAGGATTTCTACAAGATATGCCTGACGACCGGGAAGAGCATCATCCATTATGCCGACCGCAGTTTTGAGGCGGACGATACGATCCTGTTTTTTGGCAATCCCCACATACCGTATTCCTGGGAGACGATTTCCAGGACATATGTCGGTTACACTTGTTTGTTTTCAGAAGACTTCCTGAAATTATCGGAAAGGTCCGAGAGTATCCTGCAGTCTCCATTGTTTAAGATCGGGGGTACACCCATTTTAAAGATCAGCCCCGAGCAACGGGAATTCCTAAACGGTATCTTCCGGAAAATGCTGGAAGAGCAGCAAACCGATTATTCTCATAAAGACGACCTGATCCGGAATTACATCCACCTGATCATCCATGAGGCGCTTAAAATGCAGCCTTCGGATCACTACGATCAGCATAAAAATGCGGCATCGCGTTTAACTTCCGTGTTTCTCGAACTGCTGGAAAGACAATTCCCGATCGAGAGCGCCGACAATCCTTTACAGATCAGAACGCCGCAGGATTATGCCGATAACTTATCCGTTCACGTAAATTACCTCAACCGGTCGGTTAAAAAAATTACGGGCAAACCCACGTCCGCTCATATTTCGGAAAGGATCGTCAGCGAAGCAAAGGCATTGTTACAGCATACCAACTGGAACATCAGCGAGATCGCATTTGCACTGGGTTTCGAATATCCCACCTATTTCAATAATTTCTTCAAAAAACATTCCGGCGCCACCCCCAAAGCCGTTCGCGCCATGGAGGTTTGAATTTCATATTTTTTGATTTGATAATCGTTAATCGCAAAGGAGCAGGCGAAAATACCTTTGCAACGGATTATTAAATCGAAATATGAAAACAGCATTAACAGCGCTTGCCTTTTTCGCAGTACTACACACAGGCTGCAAGGAACGGACATCCGGACAACTGCCGGATGAAGGGGTGCCGGCCATTTTCCCGAAAGGTCAACCGGGGCCGGCTGAGTTTTTTACCGGAAAAGCATACAACCTGGGGCTGGTTCCGCCAGACTCCACTTACAACACACTTGTCGGCAATGTTTACTTCGAGCCCGGTGCGAGAAGCAACTGGCACCTGCATCCGGCCGGCCAGATATTGATCATTACGGCCGGCGTCGGATACCATCAGATAAAAGGGCAAGCCCGCCAAACCATCAGAAAGGGGGATGTGGTAAAGTGCCCGCCCAATGTGATGCACTGGCATGGAGCGAGTCAGGATACCGGCTTGCAGCAGATATACATCGTTCCGAACACGGAAAAAGGGATCGTTCAATGGATGGAACCGGTAACCGATGAGGAGTATTTCAACCCCCGATAGCAGAAACGATGATGCAAAACGCCATAAATCAAGTATTTCATGAAAAAGCGAACCATTCACACTGAAATGGAAAGATCCAGACGGAAGTTTATCAAACGATCCGGTATTGTCGGGGCAGGAATCATGCTCCTCGGCGATCAAAACATTTTTGCTAACAACCGAAATAAATATAAAATGAATCAGCAGATCAAATCAAAGGGCTATGCCGCCAAGGATGATTCCGGCGTATTAAGCCCCTGGGAATTCGAACGCAGACCGGTAGGCGATCACGATATTTTGATCGAGATAAAATATGCCAGTATATGCCACTCCGATATTCACCAGATGAAAGGCCATTGGGGCCCGCAACAATACCCTCAAGTCCCCGGCCATGAAATTGCAGGCATTGTCGCCGCCGTTGGAAAAAAGGTAACCAAATTTCAGGTGGGCGATAAGGCCGGGGTAGGCTGCATGGTGGATAGTTGCATGGAATGCGAAAGTTGCAAAAAAGGAGAAGAACACCACTGCGAAACGACCGGAATGCTGGGCACCTATGGCGCTCCGGATAAAACTTCGCCTTCCGGCATTACCCAGGGCGGGTATTCCGATAATATTGTGGTTACAGAGCATTTTGCCATCAAAATCCCCGATAACATAGATTTGCAGCATGCCGCGCCTTTGCTTTGCGCCGGCATTACGACCTATTCGCCGCTGATGCGGGCAGGGATCAAAAAAGGCGATCAGGTAGGGGTAGTGGGCATCGGCGGACTGGGGCACATGGCAATAAAACTCGCCGTATCGAAAGGTGCCGCAGTATATGCCTTTACGACCTCCGCCGGGAAAGAGCAGGACTGCCTTGCCTTTGGCGCGAAGGAAGTAATTGTAGTCGACAGTCTCGACAAACTTCAAGCCTGGAGAGGAAAAATGGATTACATGATCTCTACCGTTCCGTATGCATATGAAATGTCTGCCTATATCGATTGTGTAAAACCTTACGGATTTTTTACGCAGGTAGGCCAGCCGATCAACGGAGCGTTGACCATCAATAATTTCAACATGATCTTCAACCGTGTAAACTTTAACGGATCGCTCATCGGCGGCATTCCCGAGACGCAGGAAGTGATGGATTACTGCGCGGAGAACAAGATCTATCCCCGGATCGAGATCATCAACGCTGAAGAGATCAACGGCGCCTGGGATAAGGTGGTCAACAAGGAAGCCCGGTACAGATATGTGATCGATGCTTCAACTTTTTAACTCAAGTTGTGACCTGTTTAACGACTTGGAAAGAAAACCGAAAGATCGTGCATGGAAGTTGTTGGCGGGACGCCAACAACGGCAAAGAAGCCGTTTTCTGTAACGAAATGCCGCTGTTGGCGTCCCGCCAACAGCAAACGCAACGAACCGATCAATTGGTCACAACTTGAGTTTTTTAAATAACAGAACATGGAAATTATAAAAAATGGAACGCAGCCGTCCGTAAAAGGACCGGAAGACTGGTTTACGGGCGCTGTTCGGATCGACCCCCTGTTTTCAAAAAAAGAAGTCACCAAAGCAGCCGGTGCGCTGGTTACTTTTGAAGCGGGCGCCAGAACATCCTGGCATACGCATCCCGCCGGGCAAACACTGATCGTGACCTCGGGGCTGGGTTGGGTGCAGCGGGAAGGAGGTCCGATAGAAGAAGTGCGCCCGGGCGATGTGGTATGGTTTGCTCCCAATGAAAAACACTGGCATGGCGCGGCGCCCCATAAAGCGATGAGCCACATTGCCATCCAGGAGGAAGTGAATGGCGAAGTCGTGACCTGGATGGAAAAGGTTACGGATGTTCAATACTCAACATAGCACCTCTAAAATATTATGCCGCACATCATCGTAAAACTCTGGCCCGGCAAATCGGAATCTCAGAAGAAAAAACTTGCCGAAGCACTGGTTACCGCAGTACAATCTGTCATTGGCTACGGCGAAGAATCATTTTCCGTCGCCATCGAGGAGGTCGAGGCAAAGGATTGGGCCGAAAAAGTGTACCGGCCCGATATCGTAGCGCAACAGGAAAAACTGTATAAAGAGCCGGGGTACAGGATGTGACAATAGCAACCAATATCCCCGGAGGGGATGCCTGTTTATAGACGGAATCATTCCCCGGTTATGAACCCTGTCAAGGGTTTCCTTTGGCATTCGCCTGAAAAACAGGAAACCCCGATGGGATTGCGGTCGTGCGTGCTGTTTGTATTCTATAAACAGGCATTCCCTCCGGGAAAAACCTTGCGGTACAATATGCAGATCGTCATTTAAATATTTTCTCGGCCAGGCCATTTTATGATCAGAGAAAAACAACAGGGAATATTAGCGATCATTTCGGCGAATGTGATTTTCGGCCTGAACATTCCTGTGACAAAATCACTCGTGTCGCAGTGGATGACACCTGCGGGGTATACCATTACCAGGATGTTTTTCGGAACGATCGTCTTCTGGACTATCGGCACCTTTCTCAGGCATGAAAAGGTTTTGCGAAAAGATCTGCTTGTCATGCTGCTTGGAGGCCTGATGGGGTTTTTAGGCACGCAATTCCTGTTCTCACAATCCCTGAAATTTACAACGCCCGTTATTTTTTCATTGCTCATGGCCCTGACACCTGTCGTGGTGCTCTTGCTCTCAGCGGTATTTTTAAAAGAGGCCGTTCCCAAACGAAAAATTGCAGGCATCATGCTGAGTATTACCGGCGCCGCTCTGATCATATTATCGAACAGCGCCCGGGGACATGGGAGTCCTGATAATTTACTGGGCATTCTGTTCGCCGTTTTATGCGTGCTTTGTTATGCCGGATACCTTGTGCTTACCAGAACGATCTCGGTCCGGTACGGTCCCGTCACCGTGGCCAAATGGATGTTTTTGTTTTCTGCGTTGCTTGTCCTGCCCTTCAGTTTTTCCGGATTGCAACATCAAAAGATCTATTCGGACGATGCCACGGGCCTGGCCTTCTCCCTGCTGGCTTTTGCGTTGTTGTTCTCCACCACGCTGGCCTTTTTCCTGATGCCCGTAGCCCTGAAAAAGTTGGAAGCCAGTACGGTCAGTGTGTTCATGAATTTGCAGCCAGTGGTAGCCTCCGTTGTGGCGATAGCGGTCGGGCAGGATACTTTCAGCGGGGATAAACCTTTGGCGGCGCTGCTGGTGTTAACGGGGGTTTATCTGGTAAGCACGCAAAGTCCTGCTCAAAAAACGAAGGTGTTGCCGCTAACCTGATGTTCTTTTTGTTTGTGTGAGGCGGTTTTAATGGCTATACAAATCATGCTTATTCCCGGAGGGAATTCCCGTTTATAGACAGAATCATTCCCCATTTATGAACCCTGGCAAGGGTTTCCTTTGGCATGCACCTGAAAAACAGGTTATATACGTGTGTCTTCCTTGTATACGATACACAAGGATTCTCTCCGGGAATAAGCAGACGCAGATCGCTTGCCATAAAAAATCTATCTTTCCCTTCGCTCCTGCACCAAACCTGTCCTGCATCCTCGTGATTGGCATTTTCAAAAACCACCGCATGAAAAAAACGGCCCTGTCCCTGTTTCACTCGCTTTTATGCATTATTAGCGCAACGGCACAAGCGCCCGGTGCGCTGATTGAACTGAGTGATTCAATTGTTTTTGAAGAGCGGCAGGGATATCTTTTCAAGAACGGCCGGGGTATTTGCGCCTTCGATGCGGCCGAAGGCCTGATCCGCCATTACGATACGGAACTTGTTTTGTTGTATACCGTAACAATAGACACGGCCTATCTCGCAAAAGAACGGGGCAACTTTCACAACGCCATCGTCTACGAGACCGGCGACAAAATAGTATTACTGAATACCACCAAATACAAACTCGATCTTTTCAACAAAAGCGGCAAGTACCTGTATTCGAAAAAACTGGCGCTGAAATACAAAGGACAGCGGTATTTTATCAATAATAACTTCCCGCCGTATGATCCCGTGACATCCGGCAATACATTGCTGCTTGCCTTAAAACAGGAATGGGAAGGTTACGACGGATCAAACGCCGAATTTTTAAAGGGCGGTCAGAAGCGTTATGAACAATCGGGGATCATCGGCGAGGTCGACATGGACGGTAAATTGCTGAATGTATTCGGCCGCTACGATACGGCCTACCGCCGGGGGCGTCTGCTGACGTATCTGGACGGGTATTCTTTCGGGTGGATCGGCAGCGATTCGGTTTTTGTCAGTTTTCAGTTGGGCGACCGCGTGGCCATTTATCACAAAGGCCTTGAAAAATCGCCCGTGGCAACGCGCGGCGCACATTTCAATAAAAATTTGCAGGACCTTTTTGCGGTGACTGGCCGGGAAGACGTTCTGGAGAACAACCCCAAACACCCCATTGAAACGCCGCATTATTTCGATTGTGCCGTTGTCGCCGACAGGTACCTGGTAAGAACCTATGCGATTGCCGTTCAGGATACGGTGCAATTCACGCCCCAAGAGATCGAAACAAGGCAAAAATGGCTCTGCGGCGAGATAAAAGGCTGTAAGATCAAAACAAAGCACGACTACGAACAGACAGGAGAATACCGGTTCAAGCCCTGTTTCGTTCAGATCTTCGACCTCGCACACCCCACTGCTCTGCTTTACGACGGCCCGATCCCCGTCCGCTTTCCGATGTGTCTCGGCATGGGCAGAGAGGGAGAATTTTGTTTACCTCGTATTTCCGCGCAGAACACGGTGAGGCCGATCAACAGGTGGTGTATCGCCTCAGGCTGAAAATGGGGAGGGGTTGAATAAACCCCGCCGGAAAGGGTAAATTTATCGCTACGAATACATTTGATACGACAACGTGGGCGCCAATATCTGCCCGGAACAGGATCAGGCATAGCGGAAACTTTGTAGCGTAAAGACAGTAGTAGTCGCTGCAACGAACGGGCGTTAGTCGTTACAATGAACGTTGCAACGCCATACACAAGGGGCGTTAGTCGTTACCATGAACCTTGCAGCGCTTACATAAAGAGCGTTTGTCGTTACCGTTGTCGCTACGTTGCGTTGTAGCGCTTACACAAAGAGCGTTAGTCGCTACCATGAACGTTGCAGCGCTTACACAAAGAGCGTTCGTCGTTACCATGAACGTTGCAACGCGTTAGTAACGCTGCAATGAACGGGCGTAACGTCGTTACAACATCCACGTTTCCCCATTCTTCCTTTTAAAAAATCACGCCGTTCTTTCTGGTTTCAATACCTGACAGAACGGTTATATTTGTTTTGTAAAGATGTTGAATAACAGGGCGATAATGCCCTGTTATTGTTTATCATTGATCATTGGCAGGATGAGTAAACGATAGTTGTTAAAAAATGAAACAGATGAACACTAAAGCAATCGGTTTGATGATTTACGGCGATGCCAATTCAGCCAGAAATGCCCTGACTGAAGAAAAATATAAACTTTTGGCGGCTTCGCTTTCTGCGGCAGGTTTTGGCGTTGAATCCGTCCTCTATCACGATGACAGGGCATCAGACCTGGAGATGGACCTTGCCCGGTTCGGGTCGATATTGGTTTGGGTAAATCCAATCGAGCATGGCAATGACAGAAAACGTTTGGACGAGCTGTTGCTGAAATTGGCGGACAAAGGTGTCTTCGTTTCCACCCACCCGGAGATTGTCCTCAAGATAGGGACGAAGAAGGTGCTTTATACGACCCGACACATGGACTGGAGCGCGGACGTCGAGCAGTATACGAACTATGATGATTTTAAAAAACGCTTCCTGGTTTCACTCGACAAATCAGGCGTCCGAATACTCAAACAGTACAGGGGCAACGGCGGAAATGGCGTCTTTAAAGTTCGACTCGCCAATACCGGCGATAGAAAAGTGATGGTCGCACATGCTGCTGCAAACGAAGTAAAAACGTTGTCGGCGGATGATTTTCACAAGGAATTCAGGGATTATTTCAACAATGAGGGGGTGCTGCTAAGCCAGGAGTGGATCCCTGAAATTTCCAACGGGATGGTTAGATGCTATTTGACGGGCACCAGGGTTTCCGGCTTTGGTTATCAGGAATCCAATGCCCTTTGTCCACATCCTGACGAACCGGAAGGGGAGGCAAGACCGACAAGCAGGCGTTTTTATTTCAGTGAATATTGCGGTTTGTTTCAGGATTTGCGCACTATCATGGAAACAAAATGGGTGCCTGAACTGCAAAAAGTTCATTCGATCCCCGATGAAAAAATGCCCCTGCTTTGGGATGCGGATTTTTTCATAAAAAATGTCAACGCGCAAGAAAACGGGCAGAAATATATCCTTTGCGAAATCAACGTGAGTTGCGTATCACCCTTTCCGGAAAGTTGTATCCGGCATATCGTAAACGAACTTTTGAAAAGAGACCGGAAATAAACGATAAATAGTTGAACCGGCACGGCGGTATATTTCGACATGCCGCAGGAATGCCCCCTGGAAATATCACCGCTGGATTTTCAGGATCGTTTTTATCGCCGTGACTTCTGTGGTAAAGCGTGATGCAGCCCTGCCGGACTGAGCAAGTCGCAGACTTGCGAAATTTGGCATTCAGGTTTTGAAACCTGAAAGAACGTCTATATTTGTTTTGTGAAGACTTTCAGGAACGGATTGTCGCCTATAGTGTTTCAACAAAATGCCGACCAAACCTTACGTCTGATCGGCATTTTCTTTTCGATAGGTGAATATTAATCCTTTGAGATTTTCTGTGGTGCGATGCGCCCGGTGATAAAAACGGCTGCCAAACTAGCAATCACCCACTTGGCAGTATCGCTCGCTGCATCAATATTGCCTAAGTAGGCAAAATAGCAGCACATGCCAGATGTCACCAGTACCGAGCCAAATGCCAGAAAAAGCCCCATTCGAACATTAAGATTCAGACTTCTTTGGTGCCTCCTTTCAATTTCGATTGTCTTATCAATATTCTCGTGTCGCTTGCCCTGTTCCTTTTCAGTCATGGCAATAATACGCTCGGCCATTCCCGGATAGATCTCTTCATACTTTTGAAGGGTCTCCGGGTCAGGTAGCGGACCCATAAACAACACCTCTTTTTTCGACACTTCAATTCGCTTTTCAATATGGCTCGCCGGGGTAGGAGGTTGGTTCCGTTTCGGTAGTTTATTGGACATTTTGAAGCGCCTTTTCACTGGCATTTCTCAAATCTCCACGGATTTTTTGCCAGTCGTTTCTAAGGTTTTCAATATCGATGTCTTCGCCGTTTTCAGCGGCAAGGCGCTTACGCATCTCCCGCAATCGAGATGTTTGTTGCTTCTGTTGCTCCAGCAATCCAAAAAACAAGAGGAAACCTAGGAGTACACCAAACAAGATGGCGTCTGTTTTCTCTCTTTGGGTCATTTCAAGTACAAGTTTGAGTAGAAGGAGAATGTGCAATTTACATTCCTAAACGTGCATTAGACGCACAAAGTTGGACAAACTTTAGTAGATTTAGGACAAATTAACACTTAAAACCCTGTTAAATCTTCGTCTTTTGGCGGCTATAGTGATCATAGTCTCTCCCAAAGACAACACTACTAAGGTTTTTTATCCTTCGCTGGATTGTTTTTTCGAATGGTTCGGGGACCCGGAAGAAACCGTCACCCACGAAGGCCAGATTGTGCACTGGACGGACTGCAGGTATTGAGGAGGTTTAGACGGTGCCGTAAAATTTTTTTTAACCATCAGTTAAAAAAAACTTGCGGAGTATTAAAACATAGCATATATTTGTGCTCGTAAAATTTTTATCAAGCGCACATACTTCATTTATGTAGTTTGATTAATCCATATAAAATCGGAAGACGTAGCCCACATGAACCCTGGTTGTCTTCCTTAATTCAAAAGTAAATGTACCCAACCATCAAAAGTGTGTTTTTCGGGATTATCCCGAGAAGACTTTACAGGTTTGGCATCATCCGACTTATTGTATTAAGGGAAATCAACAGGACCTTTTGAGTCGGATTAGTTAAAGAAATTAAATAACTAAAACGGCTCAGTTATCCAATGCATAGCAACGAAATCACTGAAATCATCGCAAACTGCCAGAAGATTCGCGATGAACACTCACCCACCAATCCGGAACTTGCCGAGCAGATAGACCAACTCATCGCCGAGTTGAAAAAATTGGAGGCTTCGTCCAAGACGGATCAAACCATCGACCGGACGAAAAAGATCGCTGAGATATTGAAGGCTGTAGCAGAAATAGTCTTTCGCTTTTTCAGTGGTCTGTAAAATGCATTCGACCAATATGAAATTAGGATCAGTTATCCAGGAAATACGCCGCAAGCGTGACATCTCGCAGGGCGACCTGGCCAAACAACTGAACATATCGCAGACATACCTTTCGCAGATCGAAGGCGACAAAAAGACGCCGTCGATGGATATGCTTCAGGAGATCAGCACGGCACTCGGAGTGCCGGTCTATTACCTGATGTTCAAAGGATTGGAACCCGGCGATAAAGAAAAAAAAAAAAGAGAGTCGTATCAAAAACTGAGCCCCGCCATCACTTCCATGATCGAAGGCTTCTTTATCGAATAGCCTGATCAGCCCCTCCCCACCACCGAGGCCCGCCTTGCCTACCACGCATGGCGGGCCTTTTCTTTTGGCGCCGGGAGTACGCGAATACCGTACTATTTCTCCTAAAAAATCTATCTTTCCCCGGCGTATCTGCGTTCCAAGCCAAATGCAACTTCCAGGTGGCCAAAAAAAGGAAAATCACACTTTTCAGATTATTGCTCGGGGCGATCTCGGTCTTTGTCGGAATCCTGATATTGGGATTGCTGGTCAACATGCTATCTGACCCGATCGAAAAGAAACTGATAGCAATCTGGGGAGCGCAACATCACCTTGTTTATCTGTGCGTCATTTTGGGGGTCGCCCTGGTCCTGTTGCTGCTTTCATATCTTTTGGAAAACGCCGAATCGCAGGAAAGCAAGGCCCCCGCGCAACCCGAGCTCCGCGCCGAATTCATCAAAAACCTGCGGCAACTCTACACCGACCGCCTGAAAGCCAAGATGACTGGCGAGGTGCATTTTGAGATAAAACTCAACCTGCAGTACACCACCCGGGGCACCGGCCCGGATACGATCCGACACGAATACATCATAAAAGCCGAAGAGCATGCGGGCGACTTCGATCGCCTGTTCGAAACCTACACCGACCGACTCTGGCGGCTCCTGATCCTGGGCGAGCCGGGCGCCGGAAAGTCCATCCTGCTGCTGCGCTTTGGCTTGCGATTGTTGCAGCGGGCGGAGCAGGACCCGGATTTCCCCGTACCCGTACTGCTCGACCTGGCCTCCTGGAAGGACGAGGACCAGACCTTCGAACACTGGCTGGAGATGAACCTGCCCTATGTAGGCGGCTCCTTCGCCGTCTCCAAAGAAGATGCGAAAAAACTGGTGGCCTCTCAGAACCTGCTGCTGCTGCTCGATGGCTTCGACGAGATCAGTGAGTATTACCGCGACTCCTGTTTTGAAAAGTTGTTGCCGTATCTACAGACGATCAAAAACGCCCGCCTCGCGACATACCCCGAGGCGATCGTCTGCTCCCGCATACTGGAATACGAAGCAGCAGAGGAGGATGCCCCCGTGTTTGCTTCGGTGATGATACAGCCGCTGACCCCGCAGGAGGTGGACGCCGCTTTGCGATCGCTGGAAGGGAAAAACTTTTCCACTGCCAGGCGGCTGCAAACCGCCCTGGCCGATACCCCGGCCCTGTATAGCGCCATCACCTCGGCCTTCTTCATGCATACGCTGCTGGATATTTTCCAATCTGACCAACCAGGTTTTCAGTCCGGCACAAAAGAACCCTTGCAAAAAGAGATCACGGAGCGGTACATCGCTGCTGAATTTGAAAAGATCGCCACATTCCCAAAAGACAAAGCAAAGCAGTGGCTGGGCTGGCTGGGCTGGAAAATGAAATATCTGGAAGGCAGCATTGCTTTTGAATTGATCGATCTGCAACCTTGGTGGACAAAAAATAAGTATGCCTACCGTTTGCTCCTCGGTTTGGTCGGCGGTTTGGTCTTCGGTTTGGTCATCGGTTTGCTCGGCGGTTTGGTCGGCGGTTTGGTCTTCGGTATGGTCGGCGGTTTGGTCGGCGGTATAGGCAGTTCAGGAATAAGTACAGAAGAAATAACAGTGTTTGATATATCACGGATCAGTTGGAAAGTGATCAAGAACGGTTTGGTCAACGGTTTAGTCAGCGGTTTGGTCGGCGGTTTGGCCTTAGGTTTGGTCTCCTATTTTGCCACCGGTTTTGCCACCGGTTTTGCCATAGGTTTTGCCATAGGTTTTGCCATAGGTTTGGTCAGCGGTTTGGTCAGCGGTTTGTCAGTTAATTCATCTTTTCCAAAAGTATCGTATTCGTACAAGCGATTTTTCACACAATTTTGGAGAGATACTTTTAAATGGTCTGTTATTTGTTCTCTTGGAGGTGGTGTTGGAGTCTATGCCGCAGAAAACTTAATCTTATATTGGGGGTTTGTCTCCGGCCTTGTTGCAGGGCCTTTCGTTTCAATTGTCGTTAGCCCCATCTTTCAACATGCCGGCCTCAGGCTGGCCTTATGGCTGGAAAAAGCGATCCCGCTGAAACTGGTCACTTTTTTAGATGCTGTATCCGACACCGGGCTGATGATTAAAGACGGCGGCAAGTGGCGCTTCCGGCATCAGATCATACACGATAACCTGGCGGACTGGTTCGAAGCGACCCACCCGGAGCGCTTGCGAAAAAGCGATCTGGATGACCTGCAAGAAAAGCGTGCTGATGAGGCCTAGGTGTTTGAGTTTTCTTTCCCAGAAGTACAGGGAAAACAGATGGTCTTTATAGCGGAATAAGTTTGCCAATGAAATGCCTCAATTAATCTTTCGCGCTTTTAATGATCTCGATAATCCTGCTTGGAGATTCTGCCTCATTTTCATTATTACTGTAACCTGTTGGCTGACTAGAAAATATGGCTCTGGTTGCTTCTAAAAGAACTGCATCTTTGGTTGAAGCATCGGCTGATGCATCGGTGAATATCTGAAAGGTTTGCAAAGCGCTACTCCTGTGTTTATTTAGAATAGCGTTATGCTTGAAGGATTTGAAATTTTTGGAACACAAATTCAGAGCATAAAAGAGAACCGTCAGTATAACTAATCTTACCACGGCATAGTGAATGATATTGTAAGTGGAGAGTGGTGTCGCTGTGCCTTCTGAATTGGGAATTGCCGGATCTGGGATAAAAATGAAAACAAAACCGACAATGATTAGTATACTCAATACGACAAACGTTCCAATAAGCCAATATCTGGAGGATTCTTCATACTTAGTATACTCTTGAGAAAAAATTTCTGAATACGCTGATACGCCAAATTTACCGACTACATCTTGTGAATCAGATAGTATCTTTTTTATGTCGTCACCAGTCTTCTTAGCATTATTCACTAATTCTTCAAGTTCCTGTTTCTTGCTAGACAAATTAATTGCTTCGGCATTCATAATCGATTTTAAAGCGAAAACGGGTACTAACTCTTCCAATAGTTGATCATAATTACGCTGGAGGGTGTCAGTTATGTCCTTATGAACGAGTTTAATATTATCCTGCTTAACGAAGTCAAATGATATAACCCGTTCAAATATTTTTAAAATTTCACTAAGCCTGGATTCGATTTTTTTCCTATCTGTGTTTCGTATTAAAACAATATCGTTTAATGGGGTGATGACGCCGAAAATATTATTAAATATTTCCAACTGCTTTGAAAAAGTAAAGGGCTCACTCAGGTCTCTTCTAATTAATTTATCAAGGTCGGTTTGGTAAGATAAAACCTCAGAAACGGTTGATTGAAAATTGGTATTTAAATCCATAGTAAATTATTTTTTAATAAAAGGCTTAGTAAACTTAATCGGAGATCGACAAACCCTGTACTTCCAAGTCTTCTCAAGCCCACCCCAAGCCGTTCCATCAGATTTCAAAACCTGAAGAATAAAAAAGATACACAGATATAAGTTGCGTATCTACAAAGGCAATATTTACAGATAAAAAAGCCCGAATACGCGCAGCCCTGATCCCCCTCTAAACCTCAATTATTCAACATCACCGGCATCACCAGCATCAGGATCTCGCGGTCGTTGTTGTCTTCTTCTACCGGGGTGAGGATGCCCGCGCGGCTGGGCGTGGAGAATTCCATCTTGACCTCGTCTGATTCCAGCACGCCGAGCATTTCCACCAGGAACTTCGCGTTGAAGGCGATCTTCATCGCGCCGCCCTCGTACGTGCAGGCCATCTGTTCGGTGGCTTCGTTGGAAAAGTCGAGGTCCTGCGCGCTGATGGTCAGGCTTTTGTCGCTGATGTCGAGCACCACCTGGTTGGTGGTTTTGTTCGCGTAGATGGCGATGCGCTTGAGGGAGTTCTGAAAATCGATCCGGTTCACCGTCATCAGGTTCGGGTTGTCCACGGGGATCACCGCGTTGTAGTCCGGGTAGCGGGCGTCGATCAGGCGGCACACGAGGTGGATGTTGCCGAAACTGAAAAAGGCGTTGGCCTTGTTGAACGACAGCGTGACGCCGTCGTTGGGAGGGAGGGCATTCTTGAGCAGGTTGAGGGCTTTTTTGGGCACGATAAAGGTCGTGGACACTTCCCCGGCCAGGTGGTGCGTGCTGAACTTCACGAGTTTGTGCGCGTCGGTGGCTACGCAGATCAGTTTGTTCATGTCGATCTGGTAATACACGCCCGTCATGGCCGGCCGCAGTTCGTCGGCCGAAGTGGCGAATACCGTATTGTTGATGCCTTCGAGCAGGTACTGGCTGTTGAGTTTGACCGTTTCCACGGTGTCCGGCTCGGGGATATTGGGGAAATCGGCGCCGTTCTCGCCCGCCAGTTTGTATTTTCCGTAGGAAGAAGTGATCTCGATGCCCCAGTTGTCCTCGTTGACGGTGAACGTCACGGGCTGCGCCGGCAGCGCCTTGAGCGTATCGAGCAGGATCTTCGCCGGCACGGCCACCGCAAAATCGTCGTCGGCCAGCACTTCGATGGTGGTGGCGATGCTCGTTTCGAGGTCGGTGGCGGCGATGGTGAGTTTTTTGTCTTCTATCTTGAACAGAAAATCTTCGAGGATGGGGAGCACCGGATTGGAGCCGATGGCGCCCGAAGCGATCTGCAGGTGTTTCAAAAGTTCGGATGAGGAGACGCTGAATTTCATAGCGTATGCGGTAGTGGGTGATCTGAATGACGGCACAAGGCCTTTCACGCGGCAAATGTAAATCCATCTGCCCGCCTTTTTGTTTGAAAGAACTAACAATATGTGGAAAAAGGTGGAAAAATCTACCTTCGCACTCCAAAGTACCGCCAGCTCATGGTAAACCGCAAATCTGCTCCGCCGATCCGGGAAATCGGCCACCTCGTGCTGCCGAAGCCGCAACAACTGCGGCTCGACAACGGTATTCCGCTGTACGTGCTCGACTTTCCGGACCAGGAGATCGTAAAGATCGAGGTCGTTTTTCGCGCCGGCCGGCCGGAGGAAAGCAAAAAACTGGTGTCGCGCGCCACGGCGCGGCTGTTGCGGGAGGGCGCCGGCAGCCGCACAGGCGCCGAAATCGCCGAGTTCATCGACTTTTACGGCGGTACGCTCAGCGTTCCGGGCAACCTCGACACGACGAACATCCTGCTGTTTTCCCTGAAAAAATACGCCGGACAACTGATCCCCGTTTTTGCGGACCTGCTGCGCGACCCGGCGTTCCCGGAAAGCGAACTGGAGACCTTCCGGAAAACCAGCGTGCAGGACCTGCTGGTGGAACTGGAAAAAGTGGAGGTGGTGGCCTACCGCAAGATCACGGAACTGATCTTCGGCACGGAGCATCCCTACGGCTACAATTCCATGCCTTCCGACTATGCGGCCCTCGAACGGAACGACCTGCTGGCGTTCCACCAACGCTGGTACATCCCCTCCAACTGCATGATCTTCGCCAGCGGCCGCATCGACGAGGAGGTGCTGGGCCTGCTCAACCGGCATTTGGGGCAATGGGAAAACAAGGTGCAGGCCGTCGAACACCGCGTCATTGCGCCGGCCAGCGCGCCGCTGCCCACGCAAATAAAGATCGCCCACGAAGGTTCATTGCAGACGGCAGTCAAGATCGGCCGCCGCACATTCAACCGCCGGCACCCCGATTTCAACGGCCTGTTCGTGCTCAATACCATCCTGGGCGGCTATTTCGGCTCCCGGCTCATGACGAATATCCGCGAAAAAAAGGGCCTGACCTATAATATTTACTCCACCCTCGACGCTTACCTGCACGACGGTTGCCTCTACATCGCTACCGAGGTGAGTCCGGGCAGCGCAAAAGCCACGGTGCGGCAGATCTTTTCGGAAATGAAAAAACTGCGCGAAGCGCCGGTGGAAACTGAAGAACTGGACATGGTGCGCAACTACCTGCTCGGCATGCTGCTCAACGGCATTGACGGGCCCATGAATACCTCCGACGTGGTGCGCAGCATGGTGGTGGAAGGGTTTTCCGAGCAGGAATACGGCGAACTGGCCGACACGATCCGGCAAATTCAACCCGCACAATTGCAGGCGCTGGCAGAGCGTTATCTGCGGCCCGACGATTTTTGGGTTGTCACGGTAGGGTAAAAACAAAATTTTAAGCCTTTTGAACAACAAAAATTCCCCGAAAACCTGCGTATTTTTGCGCGATTTTTGGATAGACACCAAGCTTCCTTCACATTCAAACAAACATTAGCGTTGAACTTATTTAAATTTTTCAAGCAGGAGTTGGCGGTTGACCTGGGTACGGCCAATACGCTCATCATGGTGGAAGACCAGGTGGTGGTGGACGAGCCTTCCATCGTGGCGATGAACCGCCGCTCGGGCGACACCATTGCAGTGGGCCACCGTGCCATGCAAATGCACGAAAAGACCCATGAGAATATCAAGACGGTGCGCCCGCTGAAAGACGGTGTGATCGCCGATTTTCAGGCTGCGGAAGCGATGATCGAGAGCATGATCAAAATGGTGGGGCGCAAAAACAGTTTTTTCAGCCATCTGAAAATGGTGATCTGTATCCCCAGCGGGATCACGGAAGTGGAAAAACGCGCCGTATTCGACTCGGCCGACCACGTGGACAGCAAAGAGACCTACCTGATACACGAACCGATGGCCGCAGCGCTCGGCATCGGGCTGAACATCGAAGAACCCGTGGGTAACATGATCATCGACATCGGCGGCGGCACCACCGAGATCGCCGTCATCGCCCTGTCGGGTATCGTATGCGACCAGTCGATCCGCATCGCCGGCGACGAGCTCACGAACGATATCATGAACTACATGAAGCGCGAACACAACATCCTGATCGGCGAACGCACGGCCGAGCAGGTGAAAATACACGTCGGTTCGGCGCTGCACGAACTGGATAATCCGCCCGGCGACTACGCCGTGAACGGCCGCGACCTGATGACGGGCATTCCAAAACAGATCAAGATCAGTTACCAGGAAGTGGCCTACGCGCTGGACAAAAGCGTCAGCAAGATCGAGGACGCCGTGCTCAAGGCACTGGAACTCACGCCGCCGGAACTGGCTTCCGATATTTACAAAACAGGCCTTTACCTCACCGGCGGCGGCGCCCTGCTCCGCGGCCTCGACAAACGCCTGGAACAAAAAACAAAACTGGCGGTGCACGTTGCCGAAGATCCGCTGCGCGCGGTGGTGCGCGGCACGGGCATGGCCCTGCGCAATACGCACCAATACTCCTTCCTGATCGACCGAAAAAGTGTTTAATCGGGTTGCCCGGCGTACGGGCGGCGGCTTTTCACATTGAACGACCGCCGCCCGCGCGCCTGCCGGCAACCGCCACTCCCGAAGAATGGGCAGACTGTTACAACTTCTCACCCGAAACGGCGGGTTCATGACCCTCCTGCTGGTGGAGTTGTTTTCCTTTTACCTGATCATACAGAACAACGACGAGCAAGACGCCATCTTCACCCACACGATGGGTGTGGTGGGTGGCAATATGCTGGAAAGGCGCCGCGAATGGAGCGATTACGCCAATCTGGAGGCCATTTCCGACAGCCTGATCGCCGAAAACGCGCGGCTGCATAGCGAACTGGCTGACGCGCGCCACATCCAGGTGCCGTACAGGGATACCTTCTTTATGAAGGATAAAGACTCCCTGTTGCTCTCCGATTCTTCCCGCAGGGCGCTGATGCGTCCGCAATACAAATTCATTGCCGCGCAGGTGGTGGGCAATACGATCAGCAGCGCCAACAACTGGCTGATGATCAACCGCGGCAGCCTCGACGGCGTGCGCCCGCACATGGGCGTGGTCAGCCGCGACGGAGTGGTCGGCATCGTGCGCCACGTATCGCCGCATTTTTCAGTGGCCATGTCGGTGCTGCACCGCCAGACCAAAGTGACCGTGGCCGTAGAGCGATTCAACGCGCTGGGATCGCTGGTATGGGAAGGCGGGGACCCTTCGATCATGAGCCTGCAGGACGTGATGCGGCATTTCAGGGTAAAAGACAAGGACGCGATCGTGACGAGCGGTTATTCCCAGATCTTTCCGAAGGGCGTCGTGGTGGGCCATGTCGACGGTGACCCCGAACCGGACCCGGAAAACCGCCATTTCTGGAACATCAAGGTAAAACTGACGCAGGATATGGCCAGCGTGAACAACGTGTACGTGGTGGAAAACATCTACTACACCGAACTGGACAGTTTGATGCAGCAAGTGAAAAATGAACAATAATATCTTTCCCCATATCTGGCGTTTTTTCGGACTGACGCTTCTGCAGGTGTTGCTGCTGCAGCAGATGGGCGCATCTATCGGTTCGTATTTCAACGTGCTGCTGTACCCGCTGTTCATCCTGTTCCTGCCGATCCAGATCGCTACGCCCTACGCCGTGATCCTGGGTTTTCTCATCGGCCTGTCGGTCGATTTCTTTTACGTATCCATCGGCATACACGCCAGTGCGGGCGCGTTTTCGGGCTTTGCGCGATCGATCATTTTATCGGCCTATGAACCCAAGGGAGGCTACACGGGCAAAGAACCCATTCCTTCGCCGGCCCACTTCGGCTGGCGGTGGTTCCTGCAGGTGGCGGCATTTTTCTTTTTCGCCCACCTGTTCTGGTATTTTTCCGTCAACGCCTTCACTTTTGTCTACGTCACTACAATTACGTTAAAAACGCTCGCCGGCTGGGGTTTGACCATGATTTTTGTAGTACTTTACTGCATTCTGTTTAATCCTAAAAACTAAGTACGCTCTAAAAAAAGAAGCCACGCTGATATGAACATTTCGGCACAAAGGCAACGCAATATTCAACTGGTATTTTTGCTGAGTGCGGCCGCGCTCATCGCAAAAGTAGCGCACCTGCAGTTGTTCGACGATTCGTTCCGCAAACGCGCGGATGCGACCACGATCGACAAACTCACCGTGTACCCGCCGCGTGGGCTGGTGTACGATCGCCACGACCGGCTGATCATCAATAACGAGGCCATGTACGACCTCATGGTCACCTACAACCAGGTGGACCTGAAAAGTATGAATATCCTGAAGTTTTGCCGCCTGCTCGGCATCACGGAGGAAGAATTTTACCTGCGGCTCAAAAAGGACTGGAGGAGCGGAAAATATTCCCGTTCCGTACCTTTTGTATTCGACAAAAAACTGTCGATCGAGAAATATGCCCTGCTTCAGGAAAGCCTCTACGAGTTTCCCGGGTTTTTCGTGCAGGTGCGCAACATCCGGGGCTATCCCTACCACGCGGGCGCACATGTGCTCGGCTATATCAACGAGGTGGACCCCCGCGACATCGAACGCAGCAACGGCGAGTACGAATCGGGGGATTATATCGGCGCTGCCGGCCTTGAATCCGAATATGAAGCCTACCTGCGCGGCGTCAAAGGCCATACTTCATTGCTAAAGGACAACCTCGGCCGCATCGTAGGCAAATACATGAACGGCGCCTACGACGTACCGGCGATACCGGGGCACGACCTGACCTCTTCGATCGACATCGACCTGCAGACCTACGGCGAGCGCCTGATGCAGAACAAAACGGGCAGCATCGTCGCCATCGAACCCAAAACGGGCCAGATCCTGTGCATGATCAGCGCGCCGACCTACGATCCCAACCTGCTGGCCATGACGCAGGGCCGTGGCGCCATCTTCAGTCAGCTGCTGACCGATTCGCTAAAGCCGTTTTTCGACCGTACCGTGATGGCGAAATACCCACCCGGCTCGATCTTCAAGACAGTGGTCAGCCTGGTCGGACTCCAGGAAGGCACCCTCAGCCCGGGCCACGGCGTCAGTTGCAACGGCGGGTACTTTTACGCCGGCCGCCTGTACAAATGCCACCACCACAGCCATGTAGGCAACGTAGTGGATGCCATCGCCTATTCGTGCAATACCTACTATTTCAACGAATTTCGGAATGTTGTCGACAAATTCGGCTTCTCGAACCCGCATAAGGGGCTCGATATTTTTGCCGATTACTGCAACCAGCTGGGCCTGGGCGTGCAGCTGGGCATCGACTATCCGAATGAAAACAAAGGCAATATCCCCGACGCGAAGTATTACGACAAGATCTATAAAAAAGAACTCGGCGGCTGGCGCTCTCCAACCATCATGTCGGTAGGGATCGGGCAGGGAGAAATACAGCTGACCACCCTGCAAATGGCCAACCTCGCCGCCTGCATCGCCAACAAGGGGTACTGGTATTCGCCACACCTCGCCAAAGAGTTCCGCGACCGCACGCCGATCCCCGACAGGTTTTACAAAAAACACGTGGTCCGGATCGACTCGCAGTATTTCAATATGGTGCAGGAGGGCATGGCCGAGTGTGTCAATCGCGGTACGGCGCGTGTAGCGCAGGTGCCCGGCATACAGGTGTGTGGCAAGACAGGTACCAGCCAGAACCCGCACGGAGAGGACCATTCCGTATTTTTTGCCTTCGCGCCGAAAGTCAATCCGAAGATCGCCATCGCCGTGTATGTAGAGAATGCGGGCTGGGGCGCGTCCTATGCGGCGCCCATTGCCGGCCTGATGATCGAAAAACTGCTCAACGACACCATATCGGCGGCACGCCTGCCGCTGGAAGAGCGCATGATCAACGCCAACCTGATCTCGCGCTACAAAAAGCCGACGCCGGTACAGGTGCAGGTAAAACCACGTTCGGGTCAGGAGCCTCCCGACCCGAACGATATTCCCAGCGATGTACCCGACAAGTCGCCGGTCCTCGGCGCCACCACCGGCGAAAACGGCCGGCGAAAACGCTGAACGCTGTTTTGCCTGATCATTTCAGGGGTTTGAATTTCATTAATCCGGTATTGATACTTGACTGCCTTCGGAGACGTTTTAGGATCAAATATTAAACATTATGAAACTACATCTTCTCCTCCCGGCAGCATTGCTGCTTTCCCTGGCTGCCTGCAAGAAGGACAATTCGTCCGATGCGGGCGCTCAACTCGGCTTTCAATTCAAATTCGATCCCAACCAGCAACGCCTGAATAATATCGGTCTTCCAGCAGCGATCCCGGCCGGCCATGCCGCCCAGACGCCGGAGTTCCGGCAGATGAGCGTGCATTATATCGAACTGGCACCCACGGCATTTACGGCGCTCGGCGCAGGCGCGGTGCTCTACCACGCCGCCGAAACGGATAAAGGCGGGGACACCGCCGTGGATTTTGACAAAGCCGCCAAGGCCGGTGAAAACGAAGTCTTTACCAAGGTTAACCTGAAGGATGTACCGCCGGGCACCTACGAATGGGTGCGGGTCAGCGTGACCTATCAGAACTACGACATCAAATTCAACATCAACAAAGTGCCGCTGGTGGGCAATTTGCCGCAGCAAAAAGGCACGGTATCGTCTTTTGTAGGGTTTAATACCTACATCACTTCGGTCACGCCCCGCGACATGACGATGACGGTAAACGATGACAAAAAGCAGGGCTTCTGGATCTTCGAGTCCGACCTCTCGGCGCCATACGATACCTACAACCAGTTGTATTCCGGCGAAGCGCCTGCAGGCGCCACGACGGTGGTGAACCCGCTGTTCGACACAAGCCCCATTCCGGCGGGCAGCTGTGTTGTGACCGGAAAATTCGCCCACCCGCTGGTAGTCACCGGCGATGAGACCGAAGACGTAATGGTCACACTGTCGTTTTCCATCAACAATAGTTTTGAGTGGGTCGACGACAACAGCAACGGCCAACTGGATATATATGGCGATGGCATCACCCCGCCCGAATTGATCGTGGATATGGGCCTGCGCGGCCTGGTTCCCTCCTGGCAGTGACCCCTGACGCTCTTTGTTGCACCGGCCATTCCGCAAATCGACGGGATGGCCGGTGTTTTTTATCGCACCCCTGAGGTCGAATCGCAAAACCGCTACATTTGCCGGAGGCTGTAAGCGCCTACTCCCTTCCGGCAAACTATGGCAAAACGAACATCGGCTTATTCGACACCGCTTCAACCCCTTGCGCCCGTGCGCCCGCCGCTGCGCGTGTTGATCCTGTACGCCTGCGGCCAACTCGGCTGGTCGCTGGCCAGTTTCGGCGTGGGCAATCTGCTGATCTACTTTTACATGCCGCCGGAACAGGGGCAGGCCGTGTTTCCGCCGTTTATTTATCAGGGGCCCGTATTGGGTGTGCTGACGCTGATCGGGCTGCTCAGTGCCGGCGGGCGATTGTTCGATGCGGTCATCGACCCCTTGCTGGCGAACTGGAGCGACAATGCCTCCGCGCGGATCGGCAAACGCCGCTGGTTCATGTTGTGGGGGGCCGTGCCTTTTGCCCTGTTCGGCATCCTGGCTTTTTATCCGGTGGCGCCGATTGTCAGCGGCGGTAATTTTGCCTGGCTGGCACTGGTATTGCTGCTGTTTTACTTCTTTTTTACCTTTTATGTGATCCCCTACAATGCCCTGATCGCCGAACTCGGGCATACGCCTGCCGATCGCCTGCTGATCAGCACCCTGCTGTCGGTGAGCTGGGCCTTGGGCTTTGTTGCGGGGAACAGCGCCTACGCATTGCAGTGCATGTTCGAATCGATGGGCCGCACGCCGGTGGCGGCGTTTCAGTCGGCCTTGTTGCTGCTGAATGCCGTTGCGCTGGTATTCCTGTTGTTACCCGCCCTGTTCCTGAATGAAAACCGCTATGCGAAGCAATCGAAAAGCGAACTCCACCTGCGGCAAGCCTTGTCGGCCGTGTTCGGCAACCGGAATTTCCGGCGCTTTCTCGCCTCCTTTCTCCTGTACTGGCTGGCTTTGACCTTCATACAACTGGGCGTCGGTTTTTATACCACACTGCTGCTGGGGCTCGATAAAAGTTATGCCTTTGTGTTTTCGCTGGTCAGTTTTCTCGCCAGTTTCGTTCTGTATTTTCCGGTGAACTACCTGACCCGCCGCCTGGGGAAAAAACGCGTGATGATGGCTGCCTATATCATTTTTGCCGCCATTTTTGCCGTGCTGACCTTCGTGCGTTCGGTGCCCGTGCCCGGAATTCAGATGTTGTACGCACTGGGGATCGCTGCGGCCTTTCCACTCGCCGCTTTCGGCATTTTGCCCAATGCCATCGTCGGCGATGAGGTGGAGCGCGAAGCGCGCGAAAGCGGGCGGCTCGTGGCGGGCATGTTTTTTGGCGTCAGCGCATTCACCATGAAAATAGGCGTGTCGCTGGCCAACCTGATCTTCCCGTCCTTGCTGTTGTTCGGAAAAAGCGCGGAGAACCCGCTGGGTGTGCAACTCACCGCCGTGGCCGCAATCGTATTTTGCCTGATCGGCTGGAAATTCTTTTCGGGCTACAGGGAACAGGGGCGGCTTACGGCTTTACGGTAGACGGTTTACGGTGGACGGTGGACGGTTTACGGTAGACGGTGGATTGCACCTTACAAATATAGATCTGAATTTTTTCAATAATCAGAAACAACAGGACAGGCTAATATCTGTGGAGCGCCGTCCACCGTAAGCCGTCTACCGTAAGCCGTCTACCGTCCACCGTAAACCGTCTACCGTCCACCGTAAACCGTCCACCGTGATGATGGTTAATTCAACGGCTCCGCCTTGTAGACGATGAATTTGGTCTTTCCTTGCCAGGGCAATGCTGTTTCGGGCAGTTCTTCGTAGTAGAGTTTGACGGGCTTGCCCACGTACGGCT
The DNA here is from genome assembly GCA_020636045.1 of Lewinellaceae bacterium. GTDB lineage: Bacteria > Bacteroidota > Bacteroidia > Chitinophagales > Saprospiraceae > M3007. The sequence goes on along the minus strand of JACJYP010000008.1, from coordinate 57,213 downwards.
GCATGCTTTTATACACCGATTCGTCCTTGATCGAAAAATCCCAGGTGCTTTGGGTGGTCAGCACGGCGCTGCCGATGATGTGCAGTTGCCCTTCGTGCGTTTTGAACAGGTAGCCTTCGTAGGAAAGTTTGAACAGGGTGCCGGTTTGCTCGTTTTGTCCCTTCGGGTACACGCGATAAACGTAGTATCCAATAGCACTCAGGATACCGAGGACGAGCAACAGGATCATAAGCCGCCGGAAGAGCCGGCGCGCTTTTATCTTGGCTTCGTCTATTCTTGCGGAAAACCGTTCCCGGTCAAAATTGGTCGACATGGCTGTGTTGTTTTGCGACAGCAAATTTGTTAAAAAATGTGGAAACAAGCGCGTTTTTTCAAAGAACCGGCAGTCGTTTAACTGCTACTGCTACTGCTACTGCTACTGCTACTGCTACTGCCAAAATGCCTACACCCCTTTCTTCTTCCCCCATATCTGGATATGCAGCCGGTCTGTGTAGTGGTATCCCCGTTCCTTGCAGATTTCCACCAGCCATTTCCGGCGTTTTGAAAGCATGCCGGGAGTAGTGCCTTCTGGCATCAACCAGACCTGCTCATTCCGGATGCCGTATTTCTCCGCCAGCGCGGTCACTTCGGCGAGGTCGGCGGCATCGCTCAGGACGAACTTGAAGTTTGCTTTCGGGCTGGCGGCAAAAAACTGCATTGCCGCCGGTTTTTCGCGCAGGCGCCTGCTGTTGCCGCTGTTTTCGAGTTTGGGCGACACGTTGTACTGGTCGATACATGCGTCGAAATCCGGGGCAGGGCAGAGGGTGCCGTTTGTTTCCACCTCGAAGCGATAGCCATCGTCGGTAGCGCGCAGTGTTTGTGCCAGTGCCGTCAGTCCTTCCTGTTGCAGCATCGGCTCTCCGCCGGTGAAAATGACGTTCCTGCAGAGGAATTTCCGGACAGCTTCCGCCACTTCTGCTATCGTGCAGTCGGCGATCCATTTTTTTCGGTCGAATTTCCGGTAGCCGGGCTTGCGGTCGTTTTCGTGTGTGAATTTCGTTCCCACCCAGTTCCAGGTGTAATCGGTGTCGCACCACACGCAGTGCAGGTTGCAGAGCGAGCAGCGGACAAACACTGATGGCCGGCCCATGCTTTTTCCTTCTCCCTGGATGGAATAGAATATTTCGGGGCGCCCATGCAGGCGGGCGAGTTTTAACCGGTCGCGTCTGGAGACTGTTTGCTGGGACAATGCGCTGTTTTTATGCAAATATCGGCAATTCGGGCGTTCAGGTATGCAAGAGGTGCCTGCGCCAGTACAGCCAAAGGATGTGGAAACCGGCAAACACGGCCACCAGCAACCAGCCGACTGCGGGTTTGGGCGCCGGAACCGACCACATGGCGAGCAGGATACCCGCCGTTGCGCAAAAAGACCAGATAATTTTCAGCCGGAGCATACCCAGATACGCTTCCCGGGATGCGTTGCGGCCGAGATACGATTCGAGGCCGATGCCGGCAAGCGCGGCGGCGGCGATGCGGACACTCAGGGGATCGAAATAAGGCCACTCCAACACCTCGAGAAAGGTTTCCGGAAAAAACATCAGCGGCACGGCAAAAAGCAGATCGATGACGCAATGCGCTACAAACCAGTTTTTTAAAGCGCCGGGGACCGGGAGTTGGGAAGCCATATTATTCGAGGACTGGTGGAAGGTAAATCAGGATGGCAGCAGCAATACATTTACCCGAACAAAGCGCCTTGCCCCGTCAGTTCGTCTGACTGAATGGATTCCTGATCTATCGAAAGCGCATCGGGCTCGTCGGGCAACATCCTTTTCACGATGCGCAACTGGTGGGTGTACCGGTCGAGTTCCCGGTTGAAAATGCCGAAATGGTCGAGTTTATCGACCCGTACCTTGCCCGAAGCGTGGATGATATGGCAGTCGGGCAGGATGATCCCGACATGTGTGACCTGTCCGCGCCCGTTGTCGAAAAAGGCGAGGTCGCCGGACTGACATTGTTCCATAAAATCAACGGCACGACCCTGTGTGACTTGCTGTGCGGCGTCGCGCAACAGGCGAATGCCCGCCATTTTGAACACCATTTGTGTTAATCCGGAGCAGTCCACGCCGAAGGGCGAGCGACCGCCCCAGAGATAAGGGGCGTGCAGGTAGCGGCGCGCGATCTTGACGATCCATTCACTGCTTAGTTTTTGTTGCCCGGGTGTCACCACGGGGCCGGAGAACTGGAAGGTCTGGTCGCCGAGGGTGCAGCGGAGGCCGTCGTAGCGGGGCAGCACGGCTCCAAGGGTCAGGGGTATAAAATGATCGGCCGCCATCAATCCTTCCACCAGTGACAAATTCATGGAATGATGTTCGGCGTAGTCGTCGTATTCGCTGGGCGTCAGCCGTTTCAACTGTTTTACATCTACCCAGCCGGCATAGCCGTCCCAGGCGCTGATCACATAGCGCCAGCTGTCTTTCGATTCGTGCAGTTCCACGGTTTCTCCGAAAAGCAATTGGGAAACCATCTCGCTTTTATCGGCAGGATGAGCGCGTAAGGGGGCGATCGAAACTTGGCAGGCGGCGTATTCCATTGGGAAGATTTGGTTTGTTCGGGTGAGGCCAATATAAACGGTTTAACAAAGATGTGGAAATCCGGGCATAGCTCCGAACTTATGCGGACAAAACTTTTCCTGCGCCGCCCGCTTTATGCCTTGCAAACCAATTTTCACCATTTTCTCTGTGCGCACAGGCGCTATCGCATCAGCCGAGTTCGGAGAAATACCGGAAGTCGTGGCTGGCTTCGATGCGCTGCAGCGATTCGTAGATCAGCCGGATAAGGTTATTCACATCGTCCTTGTGCGCCATTTCCACCGTTGTGTGCATGTACCGCAGCGGCAGCGAAATCAGTGCCGACGGCACGCCGCCGTTGGAATAGGCAAAGGCGTCGGTGTCGGTACCCGTCATGCGGCTCGCCGCTTCGCGCTGAAAGGGGATGCTGTTGCTTTCCGCAGCGCCGATGATGAGATCGAGCAGTTTTTGGTGGACGGCCGGCGCGTAGGTGATGGAGGGGCCGTTGCCGCAACGCACATCGCCGTGTTTTTTCATGTTGATCATCGGCGTGTGGGTATCGTGCGTGACGTCCGTCACGATCGCGACATTCGGGTGGATGGACTCGGCAACCATCTCGGCGCCGCGCAGCCCTACTTCTTCCTGCACCGAATTAACGACGTAGAGCGTATAAGGCAGTTTGATCTTGTTTTCGCTGAGCAGGCGCGTCACTTCGGCGATGCAAAAACCCCCGATCCGGTTGTCGAGCGCGCGACCGACGTAGTAGCGGTCGTTGAGCACCTGGAATTCATCCTGAAAGGTGACCACGCAGCCGACGTGAATACCCATTTTCAGCACTTCGTCCTTGTCCTTGGCGCCCACGTCGATCGTGATGTTGTCGAGTGCCGGGGCGAGCGTGGCGTCCTTGTCGGTACGGGTGTGGATGGCTGGCCAGCCGAAGAGGCCTGCGATGCGTTTGCCGTTGCGCAGGTGTACCCACACGCGCATGGAAGGAGCGATCTGGAAATCGCTGCCGCCGTTGCGGATTACGTGGATAAAGCCGTCGTCCGTAATATAGTTTACAAACCAGGATATCTCGTCGGCGTGCCCTTCGATCACGACTTTGAATGGCTGACCGGGGTTGATGATCCCGTATGCGGTGCCGTAATTGTCAATTTTCCAGTCGTCGATGTAGGGACGCAAATATTCGAGCCAGAGTTTTTGCCCTGTCGATTCAAAGCCGGTGGGGCTGGCATTATTGAGATATTGCCGAAGGAAAGTTTCAGAATCTGGTGTAATTATATGCATTCGATTAAGAATGGTAATTGAGTAAGCAAAAAGAGATGGGCAACGGCCATCCCGGTACTAAAAACGTACGCCGAAGGATTCACTGCGGTTCAATGGTTCGGCGATGCATATGATAAAAGGCAGGCGGCTTTTTCCTGCTTCGGCGTTTACGCATACAGCGCTCCCCAGCCGTCCGGATTTTCCCGCCACTTTTTTAATGTATTCAGGTCTTCTGCAGGAATGTAGCCGCTCTTCACGGCTTCCTGTATCAGGGTGTCGTAGTTTGTAAGTGTTTGAAAATCAATCCCCTTGCTACTAAACGCTGCATCCGCTTTTGCAAAGCCGTACTGAAAGATCGCCAGCACGCCCGCTACTTCGGCGCCCGCTTCCTGCAGGGCTTCAGCAGCGAGCAGGCAACTGCCGCCCGTACTGATCAGGTCCTCGATGACCAGCACGCGCTGCCCCGGCCAGAGCAAGCCTTCGATCAGGTTGCGGCGCCCGTGGTCTTTGGCGCTGCTCCGGACGTAAATAAAAGGCTTTTCAAGTAAATCGGCCAGCAAGGCGCCGTGCGGAATACCGGCCGTAGCCACCCCCGCCACCACATCGAAGGGCGCAAAATCGCGGGATGATTCGGCCAGGCAGGTTTTCAGAAACGTGCGGACCTCCGGATGGGACAGTGCTATTCTGTTGTCGCAATAGATCGGGGAAAGCATACCGGAAGCCCAGGTAAAAGGTTCGTTCGGGCTGAGCTTGACGGCATTGATGTTCAATAAATTGCGGGCTACTTCAGCAGCAATATCCATGGAGGACGATCGGTTTATTACGGAACTGCACAAACGATATTATTTGTCAAGTCCCTGAATGCAGATACTTTCGCCACAAAACAGGCTTGAATGAGGCAGCAAAAGTATAAAATATACATCAACGGCACGCCGGTTTTTCTTACCACAGCAGCAGGGGCGGCAGAATTGGGGTACGAACCGGGTAAAACAAATTACGTGGCCCCTTACCTCGGAAAAAAAAAGATGATCCGGCAATACCTGGACCTGGTGGACAAAAATAAACAAGTACAAAATGTGGTGTTGTACCACGATCAACTGGATGCGTTGTGGGCCGATTTTCAGGGGTGTTTTACAGTGCTGGAGGCTGCAGGAGGGTATGTTCGGAACGACACGGGCGAACTGCTGGTGTTTTTTCGCCGCGACTCCTGGGACATGCCCAAGGGCAAGATCGATCCGGGCGAATCGCCCGAACAGGCGGCAAAACGCGAAGTGCAGGAAGAAACGGGGCTGAAAGAGGTGGAACTCGGATCTTTCCTCATTCACACCTATCATTCGTACCGCCAGAACGGTGAAAAAATACTGAAAAAGACCTGGTGGTATGCCATGCGGACGGGTGAATCAGCGGTGATACCTCAAGTGGAAGAAGATATCGAAGAGATTCGCTGGGTCGATCCGGTAGCCTGGCTTCGCAGCGAACCGGCAGTGTACCCCAATATCAGGGAGGTGATCGAGGCGGGGCTGGCGGGTGTTTGACAGAAGACTGCGCGTATTATTGAGCAAAGGACCGGCTTTGTTTTAGAATAAACAGTGATCGATTTCCCGCCGATGCTGCCGGTTGAAAAACCCTAGTTGTTATTCAAAACTGCGTTTGTTTACCAAAAAATATCGAACCATGCCGACCCGTCGCAAAGCCCTCAAAACAATCCTCTCCGGCGCCGCACTGGCCACCGCCCCGGGATCGCTGAATGCCCTTCCCGTCGATTGGAAAAGCGGCCGGCAGCCGCTTGCTCGGAAGGGCAACATCAGGCATTCCGTATGCCGCTGGTGCTTCAACGATTTTCCGCTCGACACCCTTTGCGTGTTTGCCCGACAGATCGGCCTGTCGGGCATCGACCTGGTCGGCCCGGCCGACTGGCCCGTGCTAAAGGCACATGGACTCGATTCGTCGATGTGCAACGGCGCAGAGATCAACCTGGTGGACGGCTGGAACGATCCGAAATTTCACGAACAGCTGATCCGCAATTACTCGGAAATGATCCCCCTGGTCGCAAAAGCAGGTTACCGCAACCTGATCTGCTTCAGCGGCAACCGCCGGGGCATGGACGACGAGACAGGCCTGAAAAACTGCGTGGAAGGCCTGAAAAAAGTGATGGGGCTCGCCGAGAAACACAGCGTGATCCTGCAAATAGAAGTGTTCAACTCCAAAGTCAATCACCCGGACTACATGGCCGATAACACGCCCTGGACCATCGAATTGTGCAAGCGCATCGGTTCGGAACACTTCAAGATACTGTACGACATTTACCATATGCAGATCAACGAGGGCGACGTGATCCGGACCATCCGCGACCACCACGATTATTTCGGGCATTACCACACCGCCGGCGTGCCCGGTCGCCACGAGATCGACGAGTCGCAGGAACTGTATTATCCTGCGATCATGCGCGCCATCGTCGACACCGGATTCAAAGGTTACGTGGCGCAGGAGTTTATTCCTGTCGCCGGGGATAAACTGGCCTCCCTGGCGGCAGGGGTGGATATTTGTGATGTGTAGAGAAGACAGGGCTGAACTTCGGACTGTTCTTTTCGAATGGATTTACAGTCGGGTGCCCGATTTTGCAAAAAACAGGCAGGTCCGGAAAACAGCAAACCTGCCTACTTTTGTACGTGTTTATTCATTGTAAATTCCGGAGTTTCCTGTGTACGATCATGGCAATGACCGTCTGGCCGGGTTGCTGTGATCTGACTGCACAGCCGGTGACGAAGTTTGCGACGGTGACAACAAAAGACGGCCTGTCAAACGGGTTTATCAAAGGGATCTTTCAGGATGCGGAAGGTTTTCTTTGGATCAGTACCCGCAATGGTCTTAATCGCTACGACGGGAGAGAACTGCGCGTATTTATGAACGATCCCATGGACCCGTACTCCATTGCTGAAAATAACGTCCATGGCATTGCCGAATCGGGCGACTTTCTGATTATCAGTACCCTCCACGGGATCAATATTTTTCACAAAAAGACACAACGCTTTTTCCCGCTTCAGTCAGACGGCCCTTACAGCCGGCTACTAAAAGAAAACATAGTTAACAGGCCCCTGATTGACCGGCAGGGTAGAATATGGTGCAGCATTTCCCCGGCGCGGGACACATCGGACTATATCCTTTGTATTACCCTGGATCAACCGCTAAAGAGCACAGATCACGGAGATCAGCGCAATGTTAAAGTCAGGAACGTTCAACACTGGGCGCTCGACCTGAATGCCAGTAAATTATTGTGTCAAACTGCCGATAACATTTGGAGCTTTGACAAAGAGGAAATTATCAGCATCTCCAAAAAAACGGGTATTTTAAAGCATCACGGAATACGACTCACATCGTTGAATAATTACCGACAAGTTGTTGATACTGTTTGGTTAGGCAATTTAGCGGAGCTTGCAAGGCTGACAGATGCCGGTGTTCAACTGACGAAAACCGAACTCCCGGAAAAGTATCGGTCAAACAACGATAGCGACGAAGGGCTGTCTGTCATGATAGAGGGCAAAAAAATATATTTCACAGAGACCGATCTCAAAATTGCCAAATTATATCGCTCCAAAGCCAGGTCGGTTATCAATTTTGACCAAACTGTTGGTTATACTTCTTCTTTACTCGACCGCTCCGGCGTTCTATGGCTGGGTACAAATGGTTATGGCTTAAAGAAATACACGCCGCACCTGAACTACTTTCAGACATATTTTGAGGAGTTATCACCGCAAACCGCTGTTTTGGTAGACGCTGCCGGGCATTTCGGCATCTTTTCAAACGGGCAGAAGCGCCTGTTCATGTCTTCCCGTGAATTTGCCTATCACACGGCTTCAAATCTGCTGGATGTCGATACGCGAACCTATGTCGATCCCCGCGGAAGGCATTGGATTTTGAGACATTCAAATGACCGGCTTTCAATTTACCATCAACCGGAAAAAAGCGGACAATGGGTGCTGGCCGGAACATTGCCTGGAAGTCAAAACCAGGATTATGCTTTTCAGGCAGACGACAAGGGCAACCTTTGGATTGCCGGAACCACGAGACTGGTGCGTTTCGATGTCGTTGCGCATACCTTCCAGGAGTTCAAATACAACGCCGCTATTCCAATTAATCATATCTGGGATGTGGAATTCACAGCCGGCGGAGTCTGGTGGATAGGTACTAATGTAGGCCTGGCCCAGGCTGTTCCGAATTCTACAGGAGGATACACATTTACATTATTACAGGCGCATTCAGGGAGTAATCAGGGCATTCAAAACAATACAGTGCTCAGTTTATTGCGGGATCCTGGTCAAGCGCACACATTGTGGATAGGTACACTGGGTGGCGGCCTGAGCCGGCTGGATACCCGTTCCATGCAATATACCCATTACAATTCACGAAGCGGTTTTCCCGATAACGTCATTTACGGCATTCTGGCCGACAAAAAAGGGTTGCTATGGATGAGTTCGAACCATGGTCTCATCAGACTGGACCCGAAAACCGGTATCATGAAAAATTTTACGGAAGAAGATGGCCTGCCTTCCAATGAATTTAATATAAAGTGTTACGGATCACTATCTGGTGACGGACTGGTGTTCGGTAGCATGAAAGGCCTGGTCGTTTTTTATCCGGAAGATTTTATCCCCAACAAGGCTGTTCCACAGATCAGGATCACAGGCTTGGAGATCAACAACCACCGGATTTCTCAGGGTGATGCTACCGGGTTGCTTACAGAGTCGATCGAATTCACGGATAAGTTGGTGCTACCCGCTTCGCAGAACAATATTACGCTGCATTTTGCAGCCCTGGAGTATAGCATTCCTTCCAAAAACAGATTCCGGTATTACATGAAAGGCGCCGAGGAAAAATGGGCGCATACCGCTACCGACAACAAGGCTGTTTATCTGAATCTTCCCCCCGGTTCCTACACCTTTTTACTTAAAGGCTGTAACAACGACGGAGTCTGGAGTGAAGATCCGATCGCTTTGCACATCACCATCTTGCCACCCTGGTACAGGAGCAACTGGGCTTATCTGTTGTATCTGGCAGCGATAGGCGGCGGGATTTTCCTGTTTTACCGCTATCAGCTCCGGCGAAAACTTGCCGAAGCCGACTACCTGCGACTCAAGGACCTGGATGCTTTCAAATCGAGGGTATTTACCAACATTACGCACGAATTCCGTACTCCCCTGACCGTTATACAGGGAATGGCCGGTGAAATAAAAGAATACGGTCCCGGCAAACCGCCGGCTTCCCTCAAACAGGCTGGCATTATCATCGAGCGCAACGGCGCCGACCTGTTGAGGATGGTCAATCAGTTGCTCGATCTGGCCAAACTGGAAGCCCGGTCGCTGATCCTGAAGCCGGAACCGGTCGATTTGGTGTTGTTTGTCAAATACCTGGCGGGCGGTTTACAATCGCTGTCCTCCGCGAGGGGATTACAACTGAAAGTGGATTCCGACACAGAGTCGATACCGGTAGCGGTGGACAAGGGCCAAATGCAGACCATTCTGACAAATCTACTTTCCAACGCGATCAAATTCACGCCCGAAAACGGCAGCATCTTCATGAACCTCATGTGCGCAGATGACTGGCAGGCATGTATGGCGTCGGATCACCACCGCGTCGTCGTCCCGCCCCCTGGACAGGAGCGCAACTGGGCAGTGATCGTTGTTCGCGACAGCGGCATTGGTATTGCGCCCGATCAGGTCTCAAAAGTATTCGAGCAGTTTTATCAGGTCGATAATACCGGAAGCCGGCAAGGGAATGGTTCCGGGATCGGTCTGGCGCTGGTAAAAGAACTGGTATCGCTCATGAAAGGCGCGCTGGCCGTTAAAAGCGAGATCGGAAAAGGGACGGAGTTCGTCGTTGCGCTGCCTGTTCGCCTGACGGAAGCTGCAGGCTACATGGAAATACCTGAAGTCCAAACATCTGATGAGCCTCTCGGTACCATCCGGCAACCCGATTTGTCTGCCGGGCCGGGCGAAGGTCGCCCCTCCTTACTACTCGTCGAGGATAATGTCGATGTACTCCATTACCTGAAAGTTTGCGTAGAAGGCCATTACCGCATATTGACGGCCATGGATGGACAAAAAGGGATCGACATGGCCCTCGAATTTGTGCCCGACGTAATTATCAGCGATGTAATGATGCCGCTGAAAGACGGATATGAAGTGGTGCATACTCTGAAAAACGACGAGCGAACCAGCCATATTCCCGTCGTGCTGCTAACCGCCCGGGCCGATCTGGATTCCCGCATCAAGGGACTGGACCGCGGCGCTGATGCCTACCTGGCCAAACCCTTTGACAAGGAAGAACTGCTGACCTACCTCCGCAACCTGATCGAGCTGCGCCGTAAACTACAGGCGCGTTATACAGGTGGCGTTCCCGCTGTCGAAAGACAAGCGAAAATAGACCGGGACCTTCTGCTGGAAGACGCCTTTATTCAAAAAGTACAAGATGTTTTGGAAGTACACCTCCAGGACGAAAACTTCGATGTGCCGGCACTTTGCAAGGCGTTGAATATGAGCCGAACCCAGGTGCACCGCAAACTGACGGCGCTCACCGGAAGGTCGGCGACCGGGTATATCCGTTTCGTACGGTTGCACAAAGCCCGGCAATTATTACTTGCCACCGACAAGACCGTTTCCGAAGTGGCATTTGAAGTCGGTTTCCGCCACCTCCAGCACTTCTCTTCTTCTTTCGCCCGGGAGTTCGGTCAGGCGCCCAGCAGCCTCAGAAAGTAGGTTTTTGACACGAAAAAGGCGATTTTTAAAGTGTTGGAACATTTCCGGAAACATTTGGAACATTTCCGGAAACCCTGCGGGTGCGCTCACCGGCACCTTTGTCCCGTTCATATTCATCAGAATATTAAAAACAAAATCGGGATACAATGAGAAACCGGAATCTGCCTCGGATAGCCGCCATATTGTTTTTTTTCAGCAGCATTACCACCGCACTTTTTTCACAGATCAGCATCAATCAGGATAATTCCACGCCCGACCCTTCGGCCATGCTCGATATAAAGAGCAGCGACAAGGGCATGCTGATTCCCCGGATGACTACGGCCGAGCGCAATGCCATTGCCAGCCCGGCTGCCGGCCTGATCATTTACAATACCCAGGACTCCTGTTTCAACTATTTTACCGGCACAGCCTGGGTAAAGGATTGCGGCCGCTCCTTGACTGCTGATCAGAAGCCGGCATTCATCGGCCAGGCCGGTGGAATCGATTCTGAACAAGGCTATGGTATCGCTGCTGATGCTGCCGGCAACATTTATGTCACCGGGGCTTTCAGGGGAACTGCCACTTTTGACAGCCAGACCCTGAGCAGTTCGGGAAACAGCGATGCTTTTGTTGTAAAATATGACCCCACTGGCAATGTGTTATGGGCAATCGCCGGTGGCGGGTCTGGTTCCGATGCAGGCGCCGGTATTGCAACGGATGCTTTGGGATATGTATATGTCACGGGTTGGTTTTCCAATACGGCCACCTTTGGCAGCCAGTCTGTGGCTAGCTCCGGGGAAGAAGATGTATTTGTAGCCAAATACGATGCCGCAGGCAATGTGATGTGGGTTGTTAGTGCCGGCGGGGCAAACGAAGATTTTGGTCTCGATATCGCAACGGAGGCCGGGGGAAATGTTAACATCTCAGGATTCTTTCAAGGCACGGCCACCTTTGGCAGCCAGACCCTGACCGGCTCCGGTCAGGAGGATGTGTTTACTGCCAAATTCGATGCCGTGGGAAATGTGCTGTGGGTGGCTTCCGGCGGCGGCAGTAGCCAGGATTACGGAAATAGCCTGGTTGCGGATGCCTCTGGTAATGTATATGTCACGGGCTGGTTTACAAACGCAGCCACCTTTGGGAGTCAAACGCTAACCAGCGCCGGCTCCAGGGATGTGTTTGTAGTCAAATACGATCCGGCGGGCAATGTTTTGTGGGCTGCCGACGGAGGCGGGACGTCAAACGATCTCGGGCAAGGTATCACCGCAGATGCAGCGGGAAATGTATATGTCACAGGGAGTTTTCAGGGCACGGCCACCTTTGGCAGCCAAACGGCAACCAGCACCGGAGTCGAAGATGTATTTATTGCCAAATACGATGCCGCGGGCAATGTGGTATGGGTAGCCGGCGCTGGCGGGGCAAATACTGAAATTGGCAATAGCATAGCGATGGATGCGGCAGGGAATGCCTACGTCACGGGAAACTTTAGCGGCACGACCAGCCTGGGCAGTCAGAACCTGTCCAGCATGGGCTCCTACGATGTTTTTGCCTTTAAAGCCGATGCCACAGGCAATATTTTGTGGGCAGTCGGTGGTGGCGGGCCAAACTCGGACTCTGGCACCGGTATTGTCGCAGATGCCGCGGGCAAGGTGTACGTTACGGGGCATTTCCAAGGAACAGCCATTTTTGGCAGCCGCACCCTGACCAGCGCAGGATCATTTGATATGTTCGTTATCCAGTATACCAGTGACGGGGAAGATATTGTATCGCTTACCAATTTGTCCGATTCCCAGGATAAGGATATTGACCCAACCAATGAATTGCAAAACCTCGACCTCAGCGGCGCAACGCTGAGCATCGAAAACGGCAATACCATCGACCTGACCGCCCTGCCCTTTGCCAGTAACTGGAACCTGAGCGGAAACGCCGGTACGGACACTACCGTCAATTTTATAGGCACTACCGATACGATGCCAATGGATTTTCGGGTGAATAATGAGCGCGTGCTGCGGCTCGAGTACGCGAAAATCGGCCCTCATTTTGCACCGAATATTATTGGCGGCACTAGTAAAAATGCCGTAAACCCTGGGGTCTATGGCGCAACAATCAGTGGAGGAGGAACAGGAACTGCCGCCAACTTGGTTACCGGAAGTGGCGGCACGGTAAGTGGCGGCAGCACCAACACCGCAGATATAAATGCCGTCGTTGGAGGCGGTACGTTCAACACAGCTGGTGGGGTCTTCTCCGCAGTTGGCGGCGGAACTCAAAATATCGCCAACGGTCAATACTCCGTTGTGCCGGGTGGCATGTTCAACGAGGCAGCCGGCAATTTCAGTTTTGCGGCCGGAAACCATGCGCAAGCAAACCATAACGGCGCTTTTGTATGGGCGGATGGAACAAACACGGCTTTTAATTCCACTGCTGCCAATCAATTCCTTATCCGAGCCGCCAACGGCGTAGGCATCAATAAAAATAACCCTGCCACCGCGCTCGACGTAAACGGCACAATAACGGCCACGACCTTCGCCGGCGACGGCTCGGCGCTCACCGGAATTCCCGACGATCAGACCCTCAGCCTAAGCGGCACCACCCTGAGCATTGAAGACGGCAACTCGGTCGATCTTTCCGGCATTGATACTGATACGGACGACCAAACGCTCAGTCTCAGCGGCACCACCCTGAGCATCGTTGATGGTAACAGCGTGGACCTGGTCGCCCTGCCCTTTGCCAACAACTGGAGCCTGAGCGGCAACGCCGGCACAGATACCACCGTCAATTTTATCGGTACCACCGACAACATGCCGCTGGATTTTCGTGTCAACAATTTACGAGGCTTGCGGCTCGAATATGCTGAAAATGACCTTGGCGTTCCGGGGCCGAACATCATCGGCGGCTATGGTGGCAACAATGTCAACCCCGGTATTTACTCCGCAACCATCAGCGGCGGCGGCAGGGCCGGTGAAGTGAATAGTGTGACGGGTGGTTCCGGCACGATTGGTGGCGGCAGCAGTAACACTGCCGGTGGCATTTATGCAACCGTGGGTGGAGGCTACAACAACACAAGTAATGCATATAGCACCATAGGTGGCGGCGCAAGTAATATTGCCAGTAGCAATTATTCCACTGTTGGCGGCGGTGGCGGGAATATTGCCAGCGGCTCTTACGCAACCATTCCCGGAGGTTTGCAAAATGAAGCGACGGACGATTATAGCTTTGCGGCCGGGCGATTAGCGAAAGCCAGGCACAAGGGTACGTTTGTTTGGGCGGATAATACTGCGTCTAACTTTGGCTCAACTGCAACCAACCAATTTCTCATCCGTGCGGGCAACGGCGTCGGCATTAACAAAAATAATCCCGCCACAGCACTCGATGTCAACGGCGCCGTCACGGCCACCGCCTTTGTCGGCGACGGCTCGGCACTCTCCGGAATTCCCGACGATCAGACCCTCAGCCTCAGCGGTACTACCCTGAGCATCGAAGCCGGAAATTCAGTGGACTTGTCAACCTTGCCCGGAGACAACCTCGGCAACCACATGGCCACACAAAACATTCAACTCGACGGCAACTATCTTTCCGGGGATGGTGATAACGAAGGCGTTTTTGTAGATACAGACGGCAATGTCGGCATCGGCAACATCAACCCCACCGAGCTGTTGCACGTCGGCTCTGCCTCACACAATGGCGACCAGTCCATTGCACTCCAGAATGCCTCCAATCTTTGGAAGCATACCGTTGCCTTAAATGGCAGTTATCAAATAAGGGACGGGGATGCGCCGCGTTTGACCGTACTGGGAACCAACGGCAATGTCGGTATCGGTTTTACTTCTCCGGTTAATACGCTGACTGTAGGCGGCACAGCAGATTTCACAGACAATGTTGGTATCGGTACGGCCAGCCCCGGGGCCAGGTTGGAGGTAGAAGGAGGCGCTTCGGTTGATGATTATGTTGCGATCATTCATAACACTTCGACCGACCCCGACAATGATACCCGCTACAACGGCCTGAGGATCCAGGCGGGCAAAGTCAACAACAACAACGCCAATTCCCGCATGATCGGCTTCTATAATCCGAATAACCTCGAGATCGGCTCCATCCGCCAGAACAACTCCAATACGGTCAGTTACAACACCAGTTCGGATATCCGGCTGAAGCAAAACATCGCGCCGACGGGCTTTTCTATCGACGACCTGATGCGCATCCAGGTGCGCGACTACGAATTCCGCGCCGCGCCGGGCCTTACCGAAACGGGCTTTATCGCCCAGCAACTGTACACGGTGTACCCCGGCGCCGTATCCAAAGGCGGCGACGATGTAACCACCGACCCCTGGATGGTGGATTATGGAAAGCTCACGCCGCTGCTGGTAAAAGCGGTGCAGGACCAGCAAGCGACCATCGAAGCCCAGCAAAAACGCATCGCCGAACTCGAAACCCGGGTTGCCGAGGTAGAAGATTTAAAAGCACAAAACGCCGCTTTCGAAATTCGCTTCGCAAAACTCGAAGCCGCCTTGCAACAAAACCAGCAAACCGCAACTGAAAACCGGAAAACCGATAAAAAGTAACTGTTCAAATCATGAAAAAAACAAGCACATATATGCGTACGCTATACTTCCTTTTTCTCTTCGCCCTGAGCGCGCCGCTCGCCGCCCAGGTCGCCATAAATCAGGATAACTCCACACCCGACCCCTCGGCCATGCTCGAAGTAAAGAGCAGCGAAAGGGGCTTGCTGATCCCCCGGATGACCTCGGCCGAACGCGATGCCATTGCTAACCCGGCCGCCGGCCTGATCATTTACAATACGCAGGACTCCTGTTTCAACTATTTCACCGGCCAAGCCTGGGTTAAGGACTGCGGTCGCTCCCTTGCGGCCGACCAAAAAATGACGTTCAGCAACCAGGCTGGCGGAATAGGTAGCGAAACAGGTTATGGCATTGCAACAGACTTCGCGGGCAATGTCTTTGTCACCGGATTTTTTGCAGGAACGGCGACCTTCGGCGACCAGACGGTCACCGGAGCCGGTGCATTTATCGTCAAATACGATGCATCGGGTAATGTACTATGGCTTGTCACGAATACAGGAACGAGTTTTGTTTACGGGCTTGATGTCGCTACGGATGCCTCGGGTAATGTATATGTCACCGGCGTTTTTGAGAATACGGTCACTTTTGGGGGGCAAACCCTGACCAGTGCCGGGGGCCAGGACTTGTATGTCCTGAAATTCGATCCTGCGGGTAATCTCCTGTGGGCCTACAATGGCGGCGGCAGTTCCGATGACATAGGCTACAAAATTTCTACAGACAATGCAGGCAATGTCTTTGTCGCAGGATGGTTTTCCGGAACGACCACCTTCGGCGATACAACCCTGAGCAGTGCGGGAGAGGAAGATGCGCTTGTTGTCAAATTGGATGCTTCGGGCAATGTATTGTGGGCGGTTGCTGTGGGCGGTACGGACTATGAAGAAAGCCATGCCATTGCCACGGATGCTGCCGGAAATGCGTATGCTACGGGATATTTTAATGGTACCATAACCGTTGGCAGTACAACCTTGACCGCTACAGGCAGTTCGGATATATTTATCGTTAAATACGATCCTTCAGGCAATGTTTTGTGGGCAGTTTCCGGGGGGGGGACAAACAATGACTCCAGCGAGGGGATCGCTACGGATGCCGCCGGAAATGTGTATGTCACAGGAGCTTTTTCCCAAATGGCCAACTTTGGCGGTCAAACAGTGGCCAACGCAGTAGGATCTTCCATATTTATCGTAAAATACGATGCTTCCGGAAATGTAGTGTGGGCAACAAATGCCGTTGGAACAAGCGTCAATTGTGGAGACATTACTACAGACGCTTCGGGAAATGTATTTGTCGTAGGAAATTTCGCAAATACGACGACCACCTTTGGCGGCATTAGCTTAACCAGCGGCGGTAATTATGACGTGTTTATTGCCAAATACGACGCTTCGGGAAATGCGGTATGGGCAGTTGCCGATGGTGGGTCGGGCTTTGATCAAGGTTTAGGCATCGCCACGGATGCTTCGGGCAAGGTCTATGCCACGGGGGATTTCAGAGGTACTGCCGACTTTGGCGGCAAAATCCTGACCAGCGCAGGGGTTTCCGATGTGTTTGTTGTACAGTACACCGGCGACGGCGAAAATGCTTATTTGCAAAACAACCTGTCTGATTCCGAGGATCATGATACCGACCCGACCAATGAGATCCAAAATCTCAGTTTCGACGGCGCCACCCTGAGCATCGACGGTGGCAACTCGGTAGTCCTCCCTTTTTGGAGCCTGAACGGCAATGCCGCTACCGCGCCGGGTACCAACTTCATCGGTACCACCGACAATGCGGCTTTGGATTTCAGGGTCAACAACAAGCGTGCCTTTCGACTTGAGTACGCCGGTAGCGGCACACCGTCACCCAATGTTATTGGCGGCGCCAGCGACAATGCGGTGAGCAATGGCATGTATGGCAGCACTATCAGCGGTGGAAAATCCAACACCGTGACCGGCAATAACGGTACCGTGGCAGGCGGTACGATCAACAGCGCTGCCAATGGCGCCTTTGTTGGAGGAGGCGAGAGCAATACCGCGAGCGGAATGCGATCTATCGTGGCCGGTGGCTACGGTAGTACCGCCAGCGGAGACCTTTCTACCGTGAGTGGCGGATCGGCCAATACGGCCAGTGGCGTTAATTCTATCGTAAGTGGCGGATCGTTTAATTACGCCGGCAATAGCGGGTCCGCCGTAATTGGCGGTCATCAAAACACGGCCAGCGGCTTTTATTCTGCAGTTGCCGGAGGCGAGGATAATGAAGCCGCGGGTATTCGCAGCTTTGCTGCCGGAAGGCGCGCCAAGGCCAGCCATGATGGCGCTTTCGTCTGGGCCGACAACACCAACAGCGACTTCATTTCCACGGCGCCACAGCAGTTTTTGATCCGCGCGAGCGGTGGCGTAGGCGTCAACAAGAACAACCCGGCCTCTGCGCTCGATGTCAACGGTACCGTGACGGCCACAGCCTTCGCCGGCGACGGCTCAGCGTTGAGCGGAATCCCCGACGACCAAACGCTCGGCCTCAGCGGCACCACCCTGAGCATCGAGGACGGCAACTCCGTGGATCTTTCCGGCATTGATACAGACACGGACGATCAAACACTCAACCTCAGTGGTACTACTCTGAGTATCGAAGACGGTAATTCCGTCGACTTGTCTACCCTGCCGGGCGACAATCTGGGGAGCCATATAGCGGCTCAAAATATAAATCTCAACGGCAACTACCTTTCCGGCGATGGTGGCAACGAGGGCGTTTTGGTGTACCCGGATGGAAATGTCAGGATTAATAGTAATTCATCGGACGCAAGGCTGGAAATTCCGTCTTCGGGCGATGGTACAACCTTTTTAAAATTTACACACACGTCATCCTGGGTATTCGAACAGGAAGGAATACACCAACTTCGATTGAGAAATGCAAATACTGGCAACAAGCGATTTTTTGTTGATGTTAGTGGTTCAACAATTTTCAGGAATGAAGACGGGACTCAAACAGCAGCGGAAATTGATCATAATACCGGCTCTATCCTTGCCACCAATTTTGTGGGCGCCGTCAATCTGAATGGTAACTACCTTTCCGGCGACGGCGACAATGAAGGCGTATTTGTAGATGCTGCCGGCAATGTCGGCATCGGCAATACCAACCCGACCGAATTGTTGCACGTCGGTTCATCTTCATACAGTGGCGACCAGTCCATTGTACTCCAGAATGCCTCCAATCTTTGGAAGCATACCGTTGCCTTAAATGGCAGTTATCAGATAAGGGACGGGGATTCGCCGCGTTTGACCGTACTGGGAACCAACGGCAATGTTGGTATCGGGTTTACTTCTCCGGTTAATACGCTGACTGTAGGCGGCACAGCAGATTTCACCGATAATGTTGGTATCGGCACGGCCAGCCCCGGGGCCAGGTTGGAGGTAGAGGGAGGCGCTTCGGTTGATGATTATGTTGCGATCATTCATAACACTTCGACCGACCCCGACAATGATACCCGCTACAACGGCCTGAGGATCCAGGCGGGCAAAGTCAACAACAACAACGCCAATTCCCGCATGATCGGCTTCTATAATCCGAACAACCTCGAGATCGGCTCCATCCGCCAAAACAACTCCAATACGGTGAGTTACAACACCAGTTCGGATATCCGGCTGAAGCAAAACATTGTGCAGACGGGTTTTTCCATCGACGACCTGATGCGCATCGAGGTGCGTGACTACGAATTCCGCGCTGCACCTGGCCATACCGAAACGGGCTTCATCGCCCAGCAACTGTACACTGTATACCCCGGCGCCGTATCCAAAGGCGGCGACGATGTAACCACCGACCCCTGGATGGTGGATTACGGAAAACTCACGCCGCTGCTGGTAAAAGCGGTGCAGGACCAGCAAGCGACCATCGAAGCCCAGCAAAAACGCATCGCCGAACTCGAAGCCCGGGTTGCCGAGGTGGAAGATTTAAAAGCACAAAACGCCCAAATGGCCGCCGACATCCAGGCGATCAAAGCGACGCTGAACCTGTCGGGAAATACAAGCGCATCCGGTGTTTGTGAAAAATAAATTGTCATGAAAAAACTCCTGCTCGTCATAAGTTTCCTGGGGCTGTTGACCGGCTTTGCCGGCGCCCAACTTCAAAACAATGCCGCAGATATCAAAGTATCCTCCGGCAGTTATCTGGTTGCCCTGAACGGCGTGATCAACACGAACAGCGGCACCTGCACCGTCGAGGGCACGCTGCGCACGCCCGGCGATCTGACGAACACCGCCGGTGCGACGCTCCAGGGCAACGGCCAGTACTTCATCGGCGGCAACTGGACGAATGAGGCGGTGTTCAGCGCCGGAACCTCTGTTGTTACTTTCACCGGCGACCAGGGCAGCGCGGTCACTTCCGGAGGCGACGCTTTCTACAATCTGGCGCTGGATAAAACGATCGGCGACCTCACGCTG
Organism: Lewinellaceae bacterium; assembly: GCA_020636045.1. Lineage (GTDB taxonomy): Bacteria > Bacteroidota > Bacteroidia > Chitinophagales > Saprospiraceae > M3007. The sequence goes on along the minus strand of JACJYP010000008.1, from coordinate 37,684 downwards.
GCCGATGAGATGAACGTCGCCAATACCCTCGATTTTCAGGCTGTCGACAATTACATCGTGCTGGATAACAACAACTTGCAGGTGCTGCATATCACCGGCTACGATGCCACGCGGCACGTGCGCAGCACCGGAACGGGCTTTTTGGTGCGCACCGTCGGCGGCAGCCCGGTCGTGTTCCCCGTCGGCAACACCTCCTACAACCCCGCCACACTCAGCAACGCCGGCGCCTCAGATCTCTACTTCGTGCGCGTGGCCGATGCGGTGCTTTCCGACGGCGATGCAGGGGCGCCGCTGACAGCCGATGCCGTGGACCGTACCTGGTTTATCGAAGAAGGCACCCCCGACGGCTCCGACCTGACGCTGGAAGTGCAGTGGAACGGCAGCGAAGAACTCACGGGCTTCGACCACACGGCATCCTACGTGTCGCACTACACCGGCGGGAGTTGGGATGCCCAGCCTGTTGTTTCAGCCGCCGGCGCCGATCCCTACACGCTGACGCGCACGGGCATCGCCACCTTGTCGCCCTTTGCCGTGTTCGGCGGCGGTTTTGTGCCGGTGATCGACATTTCGGGGATCATCCTGTGGGAACACGACGGGGTGAGCGGGGTGCAAAATGCCAATGTTGCCCTCACGGGGATGCCGTCGACAACACGATCACGCCTTCGGACGGCACTTTTACCCTGACGGCGAACAACGGTTCCAACTTTACCGTGACCCCCACCAAGAACATCAACAAACTGAACGGGGTGACGGTAGCCGATGCGCTGGCCATCCAGCAGCACGTGGCGGGCAATGTACCGATCACAAGTCCGTACAAACAGGTGGCGGCGGATGTGAACAAAAGCAATTCGATCACGGGTTTCGACGCGACGATCATCAACCAGTCGCTGCTGGGCAACCCCTCGGCGCTGAACCAGTTCAAGACTTCGTGGCGATTTGTGCCGGTGTCGTATGCGATGTCGGTACCGCCGTGGGGATTTCCGGAGAAGATCAACCTGGCGGGGCTGAGCGGGAATACACCGGACCAGGATTTCTGGGGCATCAAAACGGGAGATGTGGTGGATGTGTACGCCGATCCGGCGAACATGGTACAGCCGCCGCCGCTGGTGCTGCGCGCGGGTGACCGGGTGCTGCAAGCAGGGGAGGAATCGCGGTGGATTTCCGGGCGGGACAATTCGAGGACCTGGCGGCGTGGCAGTTTGCCTTGCACTTCGATCCAACGCGACTGGAGTATGTATCGGTAGTGCCCCTGAACGGGATAGGAGGGGTACCAATGACAATGGAGAATTTTGGCGCTTTCAATATTGCGGAAGGCGAGATCAGATCGATCTGGTCACAGGCGAACAGCATAACAATACAGGAATCAGCGCCGGTATTTCAACTGCATTTCAAGGTACTGCAGGACGGAGGCGTGCTCAGTGATGCGTTGTATCTGGACGAAACGGCTTTGCGGAGCATCGCATACAACAGCAACATGCAGGAATCGGAGGTGCAACTGGCGTTTTTAGAGTCGACATCGACGAATACACCCTCACAACCTTCAAATCCGACCCTGACTGTAAGCCCCAATCCGTTCAGCGAGCAAACGGTCATTGGATTTTCATTGCCGGCAACATCAGAAGCACATATCGATATTTTCGATGCCGCAGGACGGCGGGTACGCATGCTGCAATCATCTGCCATGCCTACGGGCGCCTATACTTTGATATGGGACGGCAAATCCACCGGAGGGCAGGAATTGCCGGCGGGCATTTACCTGATCCGCTTGATCGCCGGAGACAACGTGCTGACCCAAAAAGTGCAAATTATCCGGTAGCGGTAGCAGATATTGAAGATAATCTTCCAGGATATTGAGTTCGTTTTTAAGGTGAATAACTGCCTGCTGTTTAAGATACCCTGTTTTGGATAAAGTCTATGTTTGGCAGATGAAAATGCAAACCACCTCTGCGATACCAGATAGCAGTAATATCACCCAGATCGATCTTTCCTCTTTCTTTGGATAAAAAGACGAATCTGCAGACTTTATTATTGGAGATATGCACCCCCTGAAGGGTAAGCGTATCGCCTTTATTGACCCTTACAAATTTGGCTTTGTAATAAATCAACCATTGAATGACTTGGCTGGTGCTGTGATCCTCATTTTCAGAAACAATCAGTATCATGGCAATGGTATTTATCGCTGAGGGCTCGAGTTTTACTTTTTTGTTTTCATAGCATCGGCTACAGTTTGCGGGATCAGAGGCAAGCCGATTTTTGCCCTGAGATCATTCACGGTATTTTCGTCGCCTTCCCAGGGGGCGATAATGATGCCGCCACCCTCCAGCAGTTGATATTCCGTCAGGTACTGCTGCGGTTTTCCCAGTGCGAGCCGGCCTTTGTCATAGCATTTTGCGTAAAAAATCCAGGGGAGTTCTCCTGCTTCGCAGGCTTGTTGCATGGCGGGCAGCCATGCCAGATACGCGACCATATCTCCGGAGTTCATTAGCAAATGAAAAGCATTGTTTACCGCGCTCTCGCTTAATCCTCCCTTTTTAGGCCAGCCTGTTTTTTCCAAAACGGGACGGATTGTGTTGAAATTTGTCTCGTACCGCATGCGGGCGGCGGTCTCTGTCGTGCCGGGCAAATCCACGGCATAACGGTCATTGCCGGGGATATGTCCCGGGAGCGAATTCAGCATGGCAGTCAGCTCTCCTCCCGAAAAGCGACAGGCATCCAGGCGAAGCGAATCAATCAGGAATGATTCTTTTGCGTATTTGAAATTCCTGTAACTGTCGTGCACTTTTTTTTCCATTAAAGACCAACGCTTGTCTGGCCTGAGGACATCGAATCGAGGATCGAACAACAAGAGTATCGTCGTGCCGGGTTCTTCTGCCGATATCCATTTGTCGAGGTAGGAAAATGCCTCCGGCTTGTTATTTTCTGCCACGGCTTTCAATGCATAGCGATAGTACATCATGGACAGCGTCAGGTCGGATTGCCTGATCTCTGTACGGCGGTTCATCTTGCGGCCTTCTTCAGTACTGTTGGGGCGATAAGGAGAGGTGCCGCCCAGGGCAAGCGCGTAAAAGCGATAGGTCGGAAGTTGAAGCACGTCGCTCAGATATGTGTATATGGTCTGTACCCGTTTTTGCGATAAGGCAAGGTTGTCGTTGCCAATGCTATCGGTATGGCCGGATAATTCAAAAACCAGATCCGGATACTTGTTTGCAAATTCGGCGAATGAATCCAAAGCCGCACGGTGCGCATCGGTCAATTCGAATGCATCGTTTTCATACAATAAAATTTTAGTGTCCATCAAGGGCTTTGCACCCAGCACTTCGGGGTCATAGCGGCTACAGTAATAGATAGAGCTATCCGAAATAGCGGACACTTCGGGCATTTCCACAACGGATATGTTGTCGAGGAAGTAATGCACATCGGAATAACTGCGCGTTTTCGGCCATTGAGGGTCGGCAAACACCCCGATCATCAGGTAATTGCTGGTGCATAAAGGCCTGACGCGCCATTTGACCGGGTACCACCGGTCGTATATCAGTGTGTCTACGCCGATAAAAGGAATGATGAGCGCTTTATTTCCGCTGAAAAAGGAAAGGTTTTGCGGCAACAAGGCAATGCCGAGGTGTTTGCCCCAATCCGGGTCGTGCCGTTTGGCACTTTCAACATACAACCAGAGATTTACTTCATATAGTTGCCCGACACGCATGGGTTCGATCGTTCGTGCCGACAAGTGGGATGCACCTTCCACCCCGCCGAAAATTCCATTTACCCCCGGCATATAGACCATTGAGACCATTGCTTTGCCAGATTGAGGCGATACGATGTCCAGGGGGCATGCTTTGCCTTTGCGATCGTCCGAATTTTGCCTGTAGTCTTTATCACAAAGGATACAGTGCCATCCCCCGTTGTCCCAATGATAAACCAGAGCGCCGTAGTGACTTGACGACTGAACACAGGACAAACATTTTTGCACTCCATGCTCCTCAAATCCGCCGTTTCGCAGGATGTTTTTTTGTGCGAAAGCTTGATGGGCGGAAATCAAACAGATCAAATACAGCAAAAGGGGATGGCAGCGCATTTTATGTATGGTGTTATGTGAATTGTCAGTATCAGGATGCGCGTATCAATGATGTGTGTTATAAATAATTTCAACACAGTGCCTTTTTCGTTTCTAGGAAAATGGCTCATACGCCCGGTGTCGGCAGTAATATTGCACTTTACGACATTGCAATAATACCGGGTTATTCGCATGAGCCATGATCGAGCGTTACATCATATATATGATGGATCTTAATTCAAATGAAGCATCTGCTCGGGTTGGATTAAGTAATATCGGTGTGGTCAGAGGTAGTCGCCCGGTCATCTGTTAAAGTCTGGCCATTGGCGGTGCTGATCAGGTCGCCATTTGCAGCGCCGCTGCCGGTCGTTCCCAATTTGTCATGGGTCTGCGCCTGCGGGTTGCTGGTGTCGGAAGCGCCACCGCTGATCAGGATCGGGTTGACCACCTCGCCCTTCTTGAAGGTCGAAAATTTGACGCTTGAAATTTTTTCGAAATTTATAAACCAAAAGTTGCACAGTACTTTCCCTCTTTTCAATCGCCATCCTCCCTGCGGATTCAGGCCGGGTAGGAATATGCCCGGCTTCCTCACCTTATACTTGAAAGAATTTCAAAAGGCCGGGAAGCATGACAAATATGTTTGCCCGCGCTGCCAGAACCTGTCAGTGGCGAAAAAATTGGTGTTAAGAGATGAAAGGCGCCGGTGTTTCAATGCTGCCTTCGGGTCTTTTTTATTGCCTCCCGTTTCGTTGAACGCGGCTACTTTTGCGCGTGCCTTTCTTACAATACATCCGGTATGGCTTGTTCGTGCTGGCTATGGCCTTGTGCGCTACGCTGCCTTTGGCAGCCCAGTCCGATCCAATCCTGGACCGGCTGACGGTCGAAGACGGGTTGTCGCAGGGGTATATTTCCTGCATTACACAGGATCGCGAGGGTTTCCTCTGGATCGGCACCCGCAACGGCCTGAACCGCTATGACGGAAGGGAATTCAGGGTGTTTTTCAACGATCCGGTCGATCCGTATTCTATTTCAGGGAACATTCCGCTTTCCATAGCAGACTGGGGCGATTACCTGCTGGTAGGTACGCTTGGGAACGGCCTGAATGTATTCGACAAAAAAACGCAGCGCTTTTACCGGCTGCGATCCAAACAGGGATTGCCGGAAGGTAATTATGCGGAAATCAAGGTGGATCAGCATAACCGGGTATGGTGCCGGGTATCTCTGCGCAACGGACAGCGTATTTTGCTCAGGCTTGTGCTGGCGGGACAACCCGTGCAAACGGATACGCCATACTGGGAAGCCACCGAGGTGCAGATATGGGAGTTCGGGCAATTGGAGATCAGGAGTATTTGCCAGACAGAGGCGTTCATTTGGGGCATCGATGGCGGCAAACTCTTCCAAATCGACAAAAACACCGGTTCGGTTCGGAAACTGGACATGAAGGCTCCGCTAAACAGTGCTTTTGTCGCCGGCGACGGGTCGGTCTGGTTTTACGGCGATACCGGTATAGGCAAACTGAACGGTACCCGACAAACATGGTGGGATACAGACTTTTTCATCAACCATGCACTGTATGACGAGCAAAAAGGGAGTTTATTGATCATAAGAGCAAGGGATGTGTTGCAATTCGATGCGTCAACACTAAAAACCGCCTCCCTACAGGTATCGGATGGGCAGCGCTTGTTGTCTTCAGATTTCGGCGTGATCCTGACAGTCTTTTGCGACGCATCCGGCATTATCTGGACTGGAACGAACGGTTACGGCCTGCTGAAACATTCACCCAGGCTGCACCGGTTCAAGACTTACTTTAAAGGAAAATCCGTATACCGGCCGGTACTGACAGACGCACAAAATGCCGTTGGAGTGTTGCTGCGATCAGAAAGAAAGATTCTGGATGTCCCGGATACCGGACCGATGCAATTGCCGGCACAGCCGGTCATCTTTTCAAGAATTGCGATCGACGGCAACGGCAATCAATGGATGGTAATGGAAAGGAACGACCGGGATCTGGAACTATACAAGCGACCGGCGAACCCTTCCGCAGCCTGGGAACCTGCCCTGAAATACGCGTGCGGTCCGGCCACAAATTTTACGCTGGATATTGATACCGGCAACAATATCTGGATCGCTGTTAAGCAACAATTAATAAAATATGATCCCGCAAAGAAGGAAATGAAAAGTTTCGACTTTTCCGGGGTGCTGGACGGCAAATACAACGTGAAAGCGCTTGCCGGTACATCCGGCGGGTTTTGGTGGATCGGTACGGACAAAGGGCTGGTGCAGGCAATTCCGTGGAAAGACGGTTTCAGGTTTGCACTGCTCCGCACTATCCCGGAGGAGCATCGAAATATACAAAACAACAATATCAATGCGCTGATGGCCGATCCTGTGGATCCTGCTGTCCTTTGGATCGGCACCCTGGGAGGCGGCCTGAGTCGACTGGATACGCGCAATATGCAATTCCGGCATTATAATATCCGCAACGGCTTCCCCGACAATGTGATTTACGGGATACTTACCGATGAAAACCACACCTTGTGGATGAGTTCCAACAGGGGTATTATCTGCCTGGAACCTGCGACTGGCACGGTCAAAAATTTTACCGTTAAGGACGGGTTGCCGACCAACGAGTTTAATGTATGGGCATATGCCCGTAGGGTGGACGGCACCATGCTATTCGGTTGCGTGGAAGGACTGGTCGCGTTCCATCCGCGTGATTTTATAGATAACCCCTTTGCGCCGGGGATCAGCATCACCGGATTGGAAGTCAATAACCGGAGGATAGCGGTGGGCGATTCCAGCGGCTTGTTGCAGCAATCGATCGAGTTCACACGCCGGCTCAAATTGCCCGCTTCCGGCAACAGTATTACCATTTATTTCGCTGCGCTCGAATACACCATCCCATCAAAAAACGGATTCCGGTATTACCTGAAAGGCGCGGAACCTGAGTGGACGCATAGCACCACCGATAACAAGGCGAGTTATCTGAACCTTGCACCCGGCTCCTATACTTTTCTGGTCAGGGCCTGCAACAGCGACGGTGTGTGGAACGAAACGCCGGCGGCGCTTGAGATCACGATCCTGCCACCCTGGTACCGCTCGAAATGGGCTTATGCCGCTTATGCTTTGCTGCTGCTAAGCCTGGCTTATGGCGTGCTTCGCTTTTATCTTCACCGCCAGCGATTGCACGACAAACTCGCATTTGAACAGCGTGAAGCCGAACGCCTGAAAGAACTGGATACTTTCAAGTCGAAGTTCTACACCAATATTTCCCATGAGTTGCGGACACCGCTTACGCTGATCGTTGCGCCGCTCGAACAACACATCAGGCAGTACCGGGAAATGCTGGACAGGAAGTCTATGTCTAATCTGGACATGGTGCTTCGGAATAGCCGTAAACTGCTGCGCCTGATCGAAGAACTGCTCGATCTGTCCAAACTGGATGCCAGCAAACTATCCCTGAACGAGCATCCTTTACCCCTTGTACAATGGGTGCGGCAATGGTACAGCGCTTACAAGCCGATGGCTGAAATCAAACAGGTCGACTGCCGGTTTGTAAGCAGCATCGACGACAAAGCGCTTTTTTGGCTCGATCGCAATCTGCTCGAAAAGATCGTGGATAACCTGATGTCCAACGCACTCAAGTTCACGTCGACGAACGGTACGGTCGAATTATCGCTGGAACACATCGATGGCATGATCAGATTACAGGTTCGCGATACCGGTCGCGGTATTCCCGAAGAGGATCTGCCGCATGTGTTCGAGCGGTATTTTCAAACCAGCCGACGCAATGGTTCCGAAGAAGGAGGCCTGGGCATCGGACTGGCACTGTCGTGGGAACTTGCCTTGCTGATGAATGGCAAACTGACGGTAGAAAGCCGCCCGGGCGCAGGTAGCGTATTTACCCTGTTGCTGCCGGCGCGGGAAGCATTGGATTCCGGCCCGGAACCGGTCTTGCGGCCGCCTGCCGCAGAGCCGGCGGAAGAGACGACAATCATTGCAGATACCGAAAATACTGGAAATGCTGATAAACACGGGAAACTGCTGATCGTGGAAGATACCCCGGACATGCAGCAATTCCTGCTCGGATTGTTGCAGGAAAATTATGAATGTATCTGTGCAAACAATGGCCGCGAAGCTTGGGAAATGTTGAACATTGCAAAGACGGACACTCCTGATTTTGACCTGATCATATCCGATATCATGATGCCAGAAATGGATGGTTACGCCCTGCTGAAACGGATCAAGGAACATCCGCGATGGCAGTACTGCCCGGTCATCATGCTTACGGCCCGCGCTGCGGGCGAGGATAAACTCAGGGCCCTGCGCTTGGGGGTCGACGATTATCTGACCAAGCCTTTTTCATCCGCGGAACTGCTCGCACGCGTAGCCAACCTGATCCAAAATCGCCGCCGGAGGGATGCTTTGCCAACGCCATCAAAGGACGTAACCTTTGACGAAAGCGACTTAGCCGATCAGCAATGGCTCGCCGAAATGGAAGCCATTGTAAAACAGGCCCTGGACAAAAAGATCGAGATCAAAACGCTTTACCTCGCCGAAAAAGCAGCCATGAGCGACCGGCAACTCCTGCGCCGCCTCAAGGCGCTCACCGGGCTCTCCATTAACGAATACATACAGGAAGTGAAATTGCAAAAGGCCCGGCATCTGCTCGAGACCCGGGCTTTTCATACCATCGCTGAAGTGGCCTATGCCTGTAACTTCAATACGCCGGCGTATTTCAGCAAGGTGTTCGAAAAGCGGTTTGGTAAACGGCCGGGGGAATACCGGTAGGGGGATAATTTCTTGTGCTGAAATAGATTTTGCAGATTGTAAGGGCCGATACAAATGTAAATGGAGCGCACAGCCCAGCTTTACGTTTTACACAATTTGTGTATGCGGCTTTTATTTCGCCCTCATTCTATTGTTCCGCTTGTTGTGTTCCACTTCTGCCAGTCCCAAGTATTCCATTAATGGAGGGATGTACATTCCGAACCTTCCCCTGAAATTTTTTTTCAAGCCGTACCAGCCCCCGATTGGGTTATCCTTCGACCTGCCCCAAAATTCTACTGTATCAGCTTCCGCTTCCGCTTTTTCGTCTTTGCTGCCAAGCAGCATCCAATCCCCATGATTTTTCAACATTTCGTGAAGGTCACTCAAGCATCGGATATCATAGTGCAAAACGGTGCTGCCCACCGTACATACCAGTATTTCCTTTCCGTCCTTTTCTTCCACATGCATGGTATATTCAGAAGTTTGGGGGGGTGTTTTCAACACCGTGGGATTTTCTTTTGTGCCAATTTTGTTTTTGAGCATGATTGATATTGTAAGGTTTCACGTATTTTATTATTCAGGTGCGTTTTTCACAGGATATGTTTTTCCCGAAGGGTTACACATTATGATCCCTTTGGGCGAATTTGCTTTTTGATATTGGTAAATAAACAAATCAACTAAAAGCAAAAAGATGATGACAACTATCCCGATTTTATTTCTCTTCCTCATTCCGGGTAATTTTATTGTTCTATAATATCTTCTTTTCCGGGTAACCAAATCCAAAGCCCGATTGCTAAGAATAAACAATATGCAATATCAGTGTACATTTTGTACATCATTCCTGTCATCATTGCCTGTGGAATCATAAGTATCCCATGTGCGAGATTTGCCCAAAGTGTAAAATTGAGGAATGAAAGGTTGGATAATGGTCTGTGGGCAGCAATGAGCATGAAAACGCCCCACACCAGATATATTATTTCAATCATAAGTTCTACATGCTTGGAAAGTATATCCCACCGCAAAAACCTTAATGCACCACCTTCCTGCATGATTGGCGCATCAATTGAAGTGAGTAAAAATAGTGTGCCGAACAGCATTATAGATATAATGCCATAAATATTCAGAAATATTTTGAGTGCTTTAAGATTTGATTTCATTACAGATTAATTTTGGTTGAAAATATTGTTCGAAGAACCCACTAAACTTAAAATCTCCTGTTTTGGTGGGACTTCAAGCCCACTCGCTTTCAATTGTTCCTGGAAATGCCTGAATGAAGGTAATTCGTTTAAAAATCTCTGGTCGTCATCTGAATTAAAAAATGCTGTATGAATAAACGTTTTTTGGTCTGCACAAATGCAGGCATTATAGTTAATACCTGTATGATTTGCATTTTGCAAATCTGTCATTACAGCTTTTATATTTTTTTGATTCGTTTCAACAAAAGATGTGGAAGTAGTATAGGTTACTTTTACGATTATCATATTGTTTGGTTTTCTATTTTGATTTTGAAATCGTTTCAGCTTCTTTTTTCAGGTCGGATGCGAACTGTTCAAACGATTCGTCAAAAGGAGGGATTTTCTTTGCGAACAACGGGAACATCAAGCCTCCAATTTTTTCAGCCATTGTAAACAACGTTGAATCTCCCTGTTTTTCCAGTGAATAAGTCCTTTTTCCCAAGGCATCCCCCCAGACCAGTTTTTGTTCAGGAACTACTTCTTTTATCTTTAATTTAAAGGTTCTACCGGGGTCAAGGGTGCTTTTCAACTTGATTTTTTCGCCTTTTTGAATTTCCCCTTCGATGGATACGATGGTTGAGTTCCACCTCGAAAAATCAGATGCGTTGGTGAGCAATGCCCATACAATGGAAGCATCTGCATTGATTGAGGTGCTTACGGTGGTCTTACGGTTAAATGTATTTTTTACCGTATTGGCTTTTCCATCTTGTGCCATTGCTGTGAAACTTGTCATAAGCATAAAGATCGTGATGATAATTTTCATGAAAAATGTTTTATACTTTGACGAATGGGCAGGGAAAAATGACAGGATTTTCATCTGTTTTCTTCCAAATATTTTTCCATGACCCTCCTATTGTGTTCCAAATGATGCAGTTGCAGCTCATGTGCATTGGAATTAAAAGGGTCAATTTCTCTAAGCACCTGCATCCTTAAATCGAGCAGCCTTTTCTTGTCTGCCTTTCTGGCCTCCTTTACCATTTTTATCTTCATCAGTTCCTTTTGTTCGTTCTGTTTTGGGTTAAAGATGCCATTGATTTCAGTGCATTGATGACAGATGCCTTCTTGATTTATCAGGGCACATCTTCCTTCAAATATCTCAATCATTTTTTGTCTGGCGGCGTGCAGGTGATATTTTACCAACGCGCCAGAAGTTTGAAGGATTAAAGCTATTTCTTTTATTTTGAAGTCGTGGATTTCTTTCAGCAAAAGGCAGAGGTGCTGTTCCAAAGGCAGCGATTTCGCAATACACAAAAAACAGAACGCAATATGTTCCCGTATTTCAAATTTTCCGTCTTCGGAGGTTTCAATGATTTTCATTGCTTCTTGAAAATGAACAGGGTTCCTCTTTGCTGCTTCTTTGCAAATATCTGTTACATTTTCAGGCCACCTTTTTTTCTTTCTTAGATTATCAATTGTAAGGTTGGAAGCAATCGAAAAAATCCATGTTTTAAATGAGGATTCACCTTTGAACAAAGCAAAGTTGCTGCTTCCCTTTATCCATGTATCCTGAACAATATCCTCCGTGTCCTGAATGCTTGCTGTCATTCGAAGAATATAAGATTTTAGTTGTGGTCCTATTTTTTCAAATTCTTCGTTAAAATCTTCATGTCTCATTTGTTTTCCCTTTTTAGTTGCTCACAACACCTGAATTCCGGCCATTGAGTAGCAGGTAAATTGGTAATAATCCAATCTCTCATTTTGACAAACACCTCGATCTCATAAAAGCACACAGTCCTTCCGCCTCTGCTTGCCAGCGGAAGGGCTGTGTAGTTGATATGACTAAGAAGCCTGAACAAACGCAATTTATTTTAAGGCAACAAACTTAACCTTTTTGGGCTATTAGGCACAATGCCAAGCGTCAAAAAATAGGGATGACGGGCAGGGCCATCGCTTTTGCTAAAATTCAAATTGCATAACCCAGGCGCCAGGCTACAATTTAGAGTGAAGAGAAATCCGGGGGCAGTTCATCATATAGGCATTTCTGGGACAAAACGCCCTTTCCGCTATGTCAACTTGGCCTCAATGGCGAATTCCTTCAGCTTTTTGTCGGATTTGTTCAGCTCCCAACAGGCCATCTTTGTGCCGTTCCCACACCGATGTTCCTTGCCTCAGAGCTGCTTTGCTCCCTTGAGAGCTATTCCCCTGTTTCGTTACAAATCCGGAATTATGAAAATTTGGAATCGTCCGCAATCAGAAATTCGAATGAACCTTGTACGAGTCGCCTGCGCCCTGCTCTTCCTTTGGGGCCCCTGTACGGCAACGCTCAATGCCCAGGCAACGGCAATGACCTACGACGGCACAGCGCAAAGCATCGGCTATCTCGGTAGCTACGAAGATTTTATTGTCCCAACCGATGTGGACAAAAGTTTTCTGCTCCTTACGCTAAAAGGTGGCGACGGCGGCAAATCCGTATTTCCGAATACCGATCCGAACAAAGTAGGAGAGGGCGGCAAGGGCGCTACCATGCGCGCCAGTTTTGCCATTGGCACCGGGGCTACTGAAATTCCGCCCGGCAGTACCCTTCGGTTCATCGTAGGCGACAAGGGCGTCAGCCGGACGGTCGCTTCCTCCGAGAGTAAGGACGCCGGTAGCGGCGGCGGCGGATCGGCCGTGTTTCTGAAAAGGCCCGACTCTACCAACTGGGAGTTATTGCTGGTGGCCGGCGGCGGCGGCGGCGGTTTTTCCTCCGAAAACAATGGCAAAAGCGATGGCCAGGGTGGCCAGATTACAGAAGCTGGCGGGAACAACGGCGGCACCGATGGACAGGGCGGCTTGGGCGGTGTACAGTCCGGCGGCGGCGGCGGATTGTTTGGCAATGGCGGCAGTTACGGAGATATCGATGAAACCGGCGGCCGATATGGCTGGCAGGAAGTAAGCTCCTCCGACGATGCCGACGCGACCGTCGATCCACTAGGCGGCGGCGGCGGCTGTGGCTCCGCAGGTTGTACGTCCTCGGCAGGCTTTGGCGCGGGCGGCGGCGGCTGGACTAAAGATGACAACGGTGACAGCGGCGGTGGCGGTGGCGGCTATTCCGGCGGCGGTGGCGGCGGCAATCACGACGGCGGCGGCGGCGGTGGCAGCTTTGTATGCGATTTTGCATTGAAGACCGTCAAAACGCCGGGTGGCACAACTAGCAACGCTGATCGCGGGGAGGCCAGTTACCAGTTTTTCAATGCCATTTCACCAGCCTGTGTTTCGTCGTATACTGTCGAACTGGATGCCGAAAGTACGGTTACCCTTGAAGGCTCAGAAATTGATGACGGCAGCTCTTGCGAACTGGACATAACGCTTTCTGTTTCACCCAGTAGCCTGAACTGTACCGATTTTGGCACGCAAACCGTAACCCTCACTGTAACGGATGAAATCGGAAATACCGCAACCTGCACCTCATCGCTTACAGTTTCGGATGCTGCGGCCAACCTGCCGTACCTGGCCCCTTCTGATGATTATCAAACGATCGACCACAGTGGCGGCTACGTAGACTATTTAATTCCCGACAACACAACACAAAACAAACTGACGCTCAAACTCCGCGGCGGCGACGGCGGTAAAAAAACCAACGATTGCGGCGCCACCGGCCGGGGTGGAAAGGGCGCCACTATAGAAACGCAATTCAATATCGGAAACGGCACGGACTCCATCCCACCGGGTTCGGTGGTGCGCTTTGTTGTAGGTGGAAAGGGCGCCAATAGAGACAGTCCTCTTGAGGAAGGGGCCGGCGGTGGCGGCGGCTCCGGGGTGCTGTATCGCACCTTGAATTCCTGCGACTGGCATATTCTCGCCGTAGCAGGCGGCGGCGGCGGCGGCTATTCGGACGCCTGCGCCGACAAATCGAACGGCCAGGGCGGACGCAAGAGCACTTCCGGCGGCGATGGCCGTAGCGGCGGCGGCAACGGCGGCTCGGATGGTGATGGCGGTAAAGCAGGCAAGTTCGCTGGCTTTGAAATTTCCGGCGGTGGTGGTGGTTTTGATTCCGATGGCGGTGCGATCAAATGCAGCAGTGGCGCCGACTGGGGCGATGGTAAAAAAGGCGGCGACACAGGTGGCGAAGGCGGTTCCGATGGCTCGGGGGGCTGTGGCAGCGGTCGCGATGGCGGATTCGGATATGGCGGCGGTGGCCTGGGATATGGCGCGGGCGGCGGCGGTGGCGGCTACTCTGGCGGCGGCGGCGGTGGTACTTCGGGCGGCGGCGGCGGCGGCGGCAGCTACATCAATCCAATGCGCGATACGTCCTTTACCGAAGTTAAAAAAGAAGGTAGCAATACGGCATCGCCGGACCATGGCTATATCTCGTACGCGATGCCACAACTGACCAGCACACCCCCGGTCGCCTTATGCAAAGAAGCCATCGCTGTAACGGTGACTCCCGAAGGGACAACAAACATATCGGAGAGCGACGTAAACGACGGCAGTTATGATCCCGACGACGACCCACTTACCTATTCCGTTTCCCCCTCCAGCTTCAGTTGTGCAAACCCGGGCCTTCATATGGTTACCCTTACCGTGACCGACGTTACGGCCCTGAGTTCCACCTGCCAGACGCAGGTTGCCGTCTCGCTGGATATCAGCAGTTATAGCGATTTGGATACTGACGGTGATCCTCATTCCCTTGGTGCTACGGGTTCGTACCTGGATTATATCATTCCTGAAAATGTGGAATACAGCCAGATCACCCTGGCTGCCGTTGGCGGCGATGGCGGTGAACACAAGGTTAATCTTCCAGTTGGCGGTTGTACCGGACGCGGTGGCAAAGGCGCTTCTATATTGGCCACCTTTAATATCGGCTGCGGCTCCAACCAAATCCCACCGGGCTCGGTGATCCGGTTTATTGTAGGCGAAAAGGGGGTGGGTATCAATAATGTTGGTATCGAGGGCGCCGGCGGCGGCGGCGGTACAGGTATTATTTACAAAGCGCCCGGCGAATGCGACTGGAACATCCTTATTGTAGCCGCCGGCGGTGGTGGCGGGTATGCCTCGGGCGTCTGCGATAAATCGGACGGAAAACCCGGAGAAACCGGTACTTCCGGTTCAAACGGTAAAGGAAACAGTAGCGGCAACGGCGGCAATAATGGCGATGGCGGAACAGTTGGCGCCAATTGGGCCGGCGCCGGCGGCGGGGCGTACAGCAATGGCCAGGAGATCGGCTGCGGCCCCGGCCCGAATTGGGGCGGCGGTAAAAAAGGCGCCTGGGAAGGCGGAGAAGGTGGCCAGGACGGCACCGGCGCTTGCGGCAGCGGTCGCGACGGCGGTTACGGCTTCGGCGGCGGCGGACTGGGCGACGCCAGCGGCGGCGGCGGCGGCGGCTACTCCGGCGGCGGTTCCGGTGGTTCCGGCGGTGGCGGCGGTGGCGGCGGCAGCTACGTGAGTCCTATGGCTGTGGCCGGAAGCGTTACGTTCGATGGCGGCGGCGACACAGGCGACCCGGATGACGGCGTTGCAGCCTATCAATTCATCAGCCCTCAGGGCTTTGATGTCGACCAACCCCCGACGGCCAACTGTAAAGACGACATTTTCGTAGAGCTGGATTCCGATTCCGACGACACGCCAACGGCCGTAGTCGTGCTGGCCACCGATCTCAACAACGGCTCGACCGATGACTGCGGTACCGAGTACCTGACCTTCCAGTTTAGCACAGGCGATTACGATCTGGAATTCGGCTGTAGCAATGCCGGCACGAATGTCGTCACACTTGTCGTCACGGATTTGGTCGGACATACGGCCACCTGCACCTCTACGGTATCGGTAATCGAAGATGTTCCGCCTTCAGCCAGCTGCCAGGACATAACGGTCTACCTCGATTATACCGGCAACGGAAGTATCACTCCAACGGATGTGGACAACGGTTCGACCGACAATTGCGGTGTTAGCTCCCTGCTGTTGAGCCAGACCGATTTTGTTACAGCCGATACCGGCTTGCAAACCGTTTCGCTGACGGTTTTGGATGCTAATGACAATTCGGACGAGTGCAATTCAGAAGTAACAGTCATACAGACCTTCCTGGTCGAAGCCCATTGTCAGGACGTCATTTTGAGCCTGGATGCTGACGGCACTGCAACGCTTGTGCCCGGCGATGTGGACAACGGCTCTGCGGTACTTCCCTTTGGCGATCTATCTTTCAGTCTTGATCAAACGGACTTCAACTGTGCGGACATTGGATCGAGCCATGTCGTAACCCTGACGACTACGGATATACGATCGATGACCAGTTCCTGCACGTCCACGATTACCGTTCAGGATACCACGCCTCCTGTCGCCTTGTGCAAGGACATCACCGTTTCGCTCGACGCCAACGGTAAGGCCACACTTCTCGCCACCGAGGCGGACAATGGTTCTTCAGACGGCTGCGGCATTGAAAGTATTAAATTGGGAAGTTTTAGTCAGTTGACGTTCACCTGCGCCAGCCTGAACGCAAATTCTTATCTGCTGAAGGTGACCGATATCTACAATAATACCGGCACTTGTACGGGCTCATTGACCGTTACCGATACGTTTCCGCCGGAGGCAATGTGTAAAAACGTTACTGTAAATCTCGATGAAACGGGCAACGGCAACCTTGCGGCCAGCCAGGTGAACAACGGTTCGACCGATAACTGTACGGCGGTAAACAGTTTAAGCCTGGACCTGGACCTTACGGATTTCACTTGCGACGACCTGGGTCAATCCGTTGTTACCCTGACGGTCACAGATGATTTTAATAATACCAGCACCTGCACGGCAACGGTGAACGTACAAACCGTACACTGCTGTTCCGGCAGCCTGACACGGGTATATGTCGATCAAAATGCGGCGCCCAATGGAGACGGCAGCACCTGGGCAAGCGCCTATCAATCGCTGCAGGACGGGCTGCTGCGAGCAGCCGGTTGCATTGATGTGGAAGAGATTTGGGTGGCGGCCGGCACCTACTACCCCGACGAAGGTGTTGGAATTACGGACAACGACCGTCAGGTGAGTTTCTCCTTCCCGCCACATGATCTGGCGCTGTACGGCGGCTTTACCGGCACCGAGACGGACCTGTCGGAACGGGTGGACTGGGAAAGCAACGCCACGATCCTGAGTGGAGATTTGCTGCAGGACGACGGTCCAAATTTTGGTAATAACAGTGATAATTCACGAACAGTGATATTTGCTTCAGGCGCCGGGATTACCAGCTCATCGCGTATCGACGGTTTCACAATTACCGGCGCCAATAACAATTTGGGCGGGGGCGTGGCAGGTGGTATGCTAATTACCGAACAAGCCTCGCCGACGATCACCAATTGCAGGATTGTATTCAACAGTGCTACTTCAAGAGG
Organism: Lewinellaceae bacterium; assembly: GCA_020636045.1. Lineage (GTDB taxonomy): Bacteria > Bacteroidota > Bacteroidia > Chitinophagales > Saprospiraceae > M3007. Next base: position 20,333 of record JACJYP010000008.1, on the reverse strand, counting down.
GGGCGGTATATGTGTCCAGAATAATGCATTGCCCGCAATTGAAAATTGTCAGATAATTGGAAACACAACAAGTAACGTTGGCGGCGGCGGAATTTACTGTTCAACGGATATACAGATTTCCGATTGTTTTATTTCGGGAAACAATGCAGGCGCCAGGCGTGGCGGCGGAATTTTCATCGCCAGTGCTTCGCCGGTATTGACCCGCTGTACTATTATTGAAAACAAGGCTCACTTCAATACTGGTCTGGGTGGCGGCGTGTTTGCCTCCTTTGGCAATCCGGTATTCAATGCCTGCCTGATTGCCGGCAATTTCTCTGGTGATAACGGCGGCGGTATACACTTGAATAATGCCGATGCCCAGTTTACAAATTGCGTGGTCCTGGGTAACAAAGCGTCCAATTCCGAAGGCGGCGGCTTGTACAACACCGGCGGCTCGCCTACCTTGTTACATTGCAGTTTTTCGGGCAATACGGCCAACACGGGCGGCGCAATCCGCAACGTCAATTCCTCCACCCCGGTGATCACCAATTCGATCTTTTGGGGCGACAATACGGAGATCGAAAACGATGCCGGCAGTGCGGCAACAGTAGACCATTGCATTGTGCAGGGCGGCTACCCGGGCGGGACGAATATCCTCGATACGGATCCGCTGTTTATCGATCAGCCGGACTACGCGGATGCGGAAGACACAGTTGGTAACCTGCGCCTGCAACCTTGTTCCCCTGCCGTAGATGCCGGGACCGATGCCGGTGTTACCGATGACCTGGATGGAAATATGCGACCCGTCAATCTTACGGCAGACATGGGCGCTTTTGAAAGCCAGGAAGCCTGCGCCGTTTCCATTCTCGGTACGATCTTGTGGGAAAACGACGGGGTGAGCGGTGTCGGGAGTGCCAATGTGGCCCTGAGCGGCGATGAAAGTAGCAGCACGCAGACCGCGACAGATGGTAGCTATGTACTGAGCTTCACCGAAGGCTATAATTTCACGGTGACCCCCACAAAAAACATCAACAAACTCAACGGGGTAACGGTAGCCGATGCGCTGGCCATCCAGCAGCATGTGGCGGGCAATGTACCGATCGCAAGTCCGTACAAACAGGTGGCGGCAGACGTGAACAAGAGCAATTCGATCACGGGTTTCGACGCGACGATCATCAACCAGTCGCTGCTGGGCAACCCCTCGGCGCTGAACCAGTTCAAGACCTCGTGGCGGTTTGTGCCGGTGTCGTATGCGATGTCGGTACCGCCGTGGGGATTTCCGGAGAAGATCAGTCTGGCGGGCGTGAGCGGCAACACGCCGGACCAGGATTTCTGGGGCATCAAAACGGGAGATGTGGTGGATGTATACGCCGATCCGGCGAATCTGGTTGCTTCGCCGCCGCTGGTGTTGCGCGCGGGCAATGAAGCGCTGGCAACAGGCAAAGAGATCGGAGTGATCTTCCGTGCCGATCAGTATGATGACCTGGCAGCGTGGCAGTTTTTGTTGCGCTTCGATCCGGATCGTTTGCAACTGGCAGATATCGAGCCGCTGAGTGGTTTGCCGCTGACGGCAGAAGATTTCGGTGTCTTCGATATTGCGGAAGGCGAGATCAGGTCGATCTGGTCGCAGGCGACGGGTGTAGCGGTGCAGGAAGCGGCGCCGGTATTTCAATTGCATTTCAAGGTACTGCAGGACGGAGGCATGTTGAGCGATGCGTTGTATCTGGACGAAACGGACCTGCGGGGCATCGCATACAACAGCAACATGAAGGAATCGGAGATACAACTGGCGTTTTCGGATGCGACGACCGGCACGGGTCAAGTTGCCGATGCGACGATCTTGTTGCGCAACCGTCCCAACCCGTTTTCGGATGAAACGACGATCGAGTTTGTGTTGCCGGAAGCCTGCGAGGCACAGTTGCGGATATACGACGCAACGGGACGGGAGTTATGGCAGTTTGACAAATACTGCCCGGCGGGGTACCATGCCGAGCAGGTAAACCTCGAAGGGGTAGCGGCCTCGGGGGTATTGTATTATGAATTGACGACGCCGTATGGCACACGGACGAAACGGATGGTAAGGGTGGGGCGGTAGTTTGGTTATTTCCCATCCGTTAGCAAGGCTGGTTTAAGCGCGCAGAGGTTGGTATGGCAATCAATTTGCTGCGTGCCATATTTGCTGTCGACAGTTTCGTTGACTGCGGCTACTTTTGTATGTGCAATTTCACAAAAAAATCAAACGCTTCGCGGGTATCCTGGCAGTTTTTTTAGCCGGGAGTTGTACCGTATTACTAGCGCAAACCATCCCTGTTCTGGAATCCCTTTCCGTCGAAGATGGCCTTTCGCAAGGATTTGTAAGGACTATATTTCAGGATAGCGAAGGTTTTATCTGGATCGGGACGCGCAACGGCCTTAACCGCTATGACGGCCGGACGGTCCGAACGATCCGGCACGACCCCCTAAATCCCTATTCCATTTCAGGAAATACCATTGCCGACATTTCGGAATCTGGCGATTATTTACTGATCCGCACCTCGAATGGTCTTGATTTTTACCATAAAAAAACAAATCGCTTTTTTCGGCTAAAAGTGGAGTTGCCTGCTAATCTTGAGCCATTCTGGAAATCTATCAAAGCCGCACTTACGGATGATGCTGGTTTTATCTGGCTGTTGGCTTCGAATAACCGGGACAAACAATGGATACTGAAAACAGTCCTTAAGCATACCCCGCCGAACAAACCGGAAGCCTGGAAATTGAACGTTTTGCAATATTGGGAAGTAAAAGGTGGCCCTGAAAGCAAGCTGCTTCAAACCAAAGGCTATATCTGGGCGATGAGCAAATCCCGCCTGCATGGCATATCAAAAAAGACTGGTAGCAGACGGAATTTGACCGTGCCGGGGGGGCTGTCAGGAACCTTTCAGGCGGCACCGGATACGATATGGTTTGGCGGGACTACCGGCTGGGGTTGCCTTGCCGATTCGACCTTGCACTGGACCAATACCGGTTTCTTTACACAAAGCGTTTGGCCTTCGGAAAACGGCGATCAGCTGTTTGTCCTGACAAGCAAAACACTGAACCGGCTGAAATGGGCGGGCTTTGACCACAAGCCTCAAGCGGCCGCTAAAATGGAAACAGTTGCAAGCCTAGAAAATGGCGTTTTTGTAGAGATGTTTCGGGATCGCTCCGGTGTAGTGTGGCTGGGCACGAATGGCTACGGTTTGCGAAAATTTATGCCCCGGCTGAATCGGTTTAAAACCTACAATAGTGCACAAACTGTGAAGGGCCCCCTTTTCATTGATAGCGCCGGGAACTTCGGTTATGTTTCGAATGCGGCCAGGATGCCGACAATAAACAAGTTTTCCCCGCAGTTTCAGTTTGCCGATTTCCCCTTTATGGGGGCAATAAACGGTTTTACCAGAACGCATGTCGATCTAAGCGGCCGGCACTGGGTAGTTGCTATTTTGGACAAGAACAAACTTGTGCTTTTTTGTACCGCTGAGGCTGACAATAGTTGGAAAAGGGTTCTGCATATCCCGGTTGAGTTTCCAACGTTCTTCGCCTCGGCAATAGACAAGCGGAATGTGATGTGGGTAGCCACCGTAACTCAATTGATCCGGATTGACTTGAAAACCCTGGAATATGCTGTCTTTGATTATTCAATTTCCACCCGAATCTGGCCGTATGGCCTGGTACAGGACCCGGATGGCAATTGGTGGATAGCGAGCAAGCAAGGCCTGCTGCGCGGCGTTCCGACTGGCGATAACTTTCAGTTTAAACTATACCAGGCCACCGCAGGCCGGCATCAGACAATTCAATATGACATCGTCACATCTTTGCTCACTGATCCCCGGCACCCGCGGCTGCTTTGGATCGGTACCCTGGGTGGCGGATTGAGCCGTCTGGATACCCGTACCCTAACGTTCACGCACTACAACACCCGCACCGGCCTATCCGATGATGTTATCTACGGTATTTTGGCCGATGCCGAAAACAACTTGTGGCTGAGTACCAACTACGGACTGATGCGGTTTAACCCCGAAACCGGGTCAGTCCGAAATTTTACGGTAGAGGATGGCTTGCCGATAAACGAGTTTAATTTACGGGCTTACGCCAAAAGGAAAGACGGGACAATGTTCTTTGGAAGTTTACGCGGGCTGGTTACTTTTCACCCAAGCGAGTTTGTCGATAACCCTGTACCACCGCCTGTTCGAATTACCGGGCTGAATGTCAATGGCGAACCTGTAAAATATGGCGATTCAACTGGTATATTAAACCAGGAGATCGAATATACACCAGCTATCAAATTGTTGTTTTCACAAAACAGTATTACCCTGCAGCTCTCGGCGCTTGAATATTCTATTCCTGCTAAAAACCGCTTTCAATATTACCTGCAAGGTGCCGAACGCGAATGGGCGCACACCACGACCGATCCCCAGGCAAACTACCTCAACCTCCCACCCGGCAAGTATACCTTTATCGTAAAAGCCTGTAACAGCGACGGGGTATGGAGCGATACGCCGACATCCCTGAAGATCACGGTGCTACCCCCTTGGTACCGAACTTGGTGGGCATATCTGCTTTATGCGTCCAGTTTGGGTGGGGCAGTCTTTTTCTTTTATCGGTACCAATTACGGCAACAACTGGCCCTGGTGGAAAACAGGCGTTTGAAGGAGATCAATCACTTTAAATCGAGGATATACGCCAATATAACCCATGAGTTTCGAACGCCCTTGACGGTAATTTTGGGTATGGCCGGAGAAATAAAACAATTTACAGTTGACACGCCTTTGGCAAAACTCCGGCAGGCCGGGGCATTGATCGAACGCAACGGCACAAATCTTCTGCAACTGGTCAATCAACTGCTGGATATGGCCAGGGTTGAGGCGCATGCCCTGACGCTGCAACCCGTGCAAGCCGATCTGGTGCCCTTTGCGAAGTACCTGCTCGGCGGCTTCGAATCGCTGGTGGCTTCCCGGGATATTCAATTGCTGTTTGAAAGCAATGTAGCCGCTATACCTATGGCCATAGATAAAGATCAGGTGCAAACCATCCTGTACAACCTGCTTTCCAATGCCATCAAATTTTCAGAGGATAATGGCACTATTGTCCTGTCCCTAAAGTTGGAATCCGATTGGCAAACAGCGCTCAATGCCAAACACTACCGGGCCGTTACACCACCTCCGGATGCAAAATGGGATAGTTGGGTGGCAATTGCCGTACGCGATACCGGAAGTGGTATCCCCGCTGATCAGCTCCCTAGTGTTTTCGACCGGTTCTACCAAGCGCCGACCAATGAAGCCGGCGGCTCCGGTATTGGCCTTGCCTTGGTAAAAGAACTGGTGCTGCTGATGAAGGGTGCACTGGCCGTTCGAAGCCAGCCTGGAAAATGGACTGAATTTGTGGTCGTTCTGCCTGTCTGGCAAATAAAGGCCATGACAAACACACTGGCCCATTCCCAGATAGCGGATTCCGATGCAAGTGCTGAAAGCCAAAACATACGCTCCATTGAGCATCAAAATGAAGAACGGCCTTCCGTGCTGATAATCGAAGACAACGCGGACGTACTCCAGTATATCCGGACTTGCCTTGAAGGCAACTACAATATCCAGACGGCCCAAAACGGACAAGAGGGTATCGAAAGCGCCTTGGAAACGGTACCGGACCTGATAATAAGCGATGTAATGATGCCGCTAAAAGACGGCTTCGAAGTAGTCAACACCCTGAAAAACGATGAGCGCACGAGCCATATTCCCATGGTATTGCTCACGGCAAAAGCTGACCGCGACTCCCGTCTTAAAGGTCTGAAACGCGGAGCCGATGTTTACTTGTCCAAACCCTTCGATAGAACCGAGCTATTAATTCATTTGCGCAACTTGCTCGAACTGCGCCAAAAATTGCAAGCGCGCTATGTCCGGGACGCGGTTGCGCGGGACACAAAACTTAAGGCGCAGCGCGACTTGAAACTGGAGGATGCCTTCATGCAAAAAGCACAGGCCGCGTTGGATGCGCACATGCAAGAAGAAAATTTTGGTGTGCCTGAACTGTGCAATGCACTGGGCATGAGCCGTACCCAATTGCATCGGAAGATAACCGCGCTCACCGGTAAATCGGCTGGCTACTTTATCCGATCCGCCCGCTTGCAGAAGGCGCGACATTTGTTGCTCACCACCGAAATGACCGTTACAGAAGTGAGTTATGAAGTCGGTTATCGCAACCTGGCGCATTTCTCCACCTCCTTCGCCGAAGTCTTCGGCCAATCGCCCAGCAGCCTTAAAAAATAGGCTTTCGCCCTTTCCAGGGCGCTCTTTCCCGGCATTTGGAACAAATTCGAAAACATTTGGAACAGAGCCAAAAACACGGCGCGTGCTGATGCCGCCACCTTTGCAATATCCTTTTACTCAAGTTTTCAAGATTGAATCTGACACCTGTGTTGCCAGACACGGGTAGTCCCTTGATCGTACAATTTTTCAAATAAAAAATCTGAACACAATGATGCAAAAACGGAATCTATATCAATTGTATGTCCTGTTGTTTTGTAGCTTTTTTCTTGCCGAACAATTATCGGCACAGGTTGCCATCAACCAGGACAACTCCGCGCCCGACCCATCGGCTATGCTCGATGTAAAGAGCAGCGACAAAGGCATGTTGGTGCCGCGCCTGAGCACGGCCCAGCGCGCGGCCGTTGCCAACCCGGCTACGGGCTTATTAGTGTTTGATACGGACACGGAGAGTTTTTGGTTTAGAGATTCTTTGGCTTGGGTTGAATTACTTGGAAGCAATTTCCTGCAGAAAGGACTACTGCTAAACGATACTTGTTACCAGAACAGTTTTTTAGATGCGAATCATACTCTGGTAACGCTAAGCTCGCTCGTCCTTGATGAATGGCAGTCTTTTACAGCCCAATCCGATGGTTACTTTACCAGAGTAGAGATTAGAATATCAGATGCCCTTGGAGATGTTTTTGATAACGGCACTTTCAGGTTTTATCAGGGTGAAGGCACGAACGGGACTTTGCTTTATGAAAAAAATATAAATGAAGTTTGGGGCCAAGGATGGCACGGTACGGATATTCCGGTTGATAGCATTTATCTTACAGCGGGTGAGATTTACACTATAAATTTCATCGATCCGGATGGCTTTGATTGGTATGTGAGTTACCTTAACGCATATGCAGAAGGGATGGCTTCGGAAAATCCCGATCGGGATTACAATTTTAAAATTTACCTGTCTGATTGCGTCATTCATTACCTAACAGACCCGACTACACCGGAAGGGACGACCAACCTGAACTACATTGATACGCTCTTTTTTGCAGACGGAACTGCCCTTACCAGCTTGTACGACGACCAGACACTCAGCCTCAGCGGTACTACCCTGAGTATCGAAGACGGCAACTCGGTCGACCTGGCCTCCATCGACACAGATACCGACACAGACGATCAAACGCTCAATCTCAGCGGTACCACGCTGAGTATTGAGGATGGAAATAGCGTGGATTTGTCCGCCTTGCCCGGTGACAACTTGGGCAACCACGTCGCAACGCAAAATATCAATCTCAATGGTAATTGGCTGTCTGGTGATGGTGGTGATGAAGGTGTTTTTGTGCGATCAAATGGATTTGTCGGCATTGGCACATCAGATCCACAAGAAAACATCCACATATTTGCTAATACTCCGGCTCTCCGAATTCAGGGACCTGTAGGTAATTCCGTTATTCAATTTTTTGATGCTATAGAAAACAAAGCCATCATAGGCTGGCATACTTCCGACAACCTTCTCAAACTAAATGCAACAGGAAATCTATCCAACTCTTTAGGGGTTAATATTGCACCGAGCGGTAATGTGGGTATTGGTACAGAATCGCCTGCGTCCCGACTCGACGTGAACGGCACCGTTACCGCTACTGCCTTCACCGGGGATGGCTCAGCGCTGACCGGCATACCGGACAATCAAACACTCAGCCTTAGCGGTACCACGCTGAGTATCGACGGCGGCAACTCGGTCGACCTGGCTTCCATCGACACCGATACCGATACGGACGATCAAACGCTCAGTCTTAGCGGTACAGCCCTGAGCATTGAGGACGGTAACTCGGTCGACCTGGCTTCCATCGACACCGACGATCAAATGCTCAGCTTTAGCGGTACAATCCTGAGCATAGACGGTGGCAACTCGGTTAATTTATCTAACCTGCAAGACAACCTCGGCAATCACACCGCCACACAAAATCTAAATCTCAACGGCAACTACCTTTCCGGCGATGGCGACAGCGAAGGGGTATTCGTAGATACAACTGGCGAGGTCGGCATCGGCACGAACAATCCTAGGCATCTTCTCAATGTGGTCGGCAGTGGCAATGCGCTTTTGGACAGCAACACAGTTGATATTTCGGAACTCAGTGCAGTTTTTCGGAGTTCAGTCGGCACAAGCGGTAATGGAGTTGGTATTGGTTTCTCGAACTCGATTAACAGCAGTAATGTCGGCGCTGCTATTGTCCACGAAACAATAGGAAGTGGCACCCCGGGGCATCTTCACTTTGCCACGAAGAGTAATTCTGGCTCCGATATCAACGTCAAAATGACGATCCAAAACAATGGTGATGTTGGAATCGGCACAACCGCTCCAACCAATAAGCTTACTGTCGCCGGAAGTGCAAATTTTACTGGCAAAGTCGGCATCGGCACAAACGACCCGAATGTCCGCTTTCAGGTAGAAGGCGGTGCCTCCGGTTCAGGGGGGGGGGATTACGTTGCCATTATAAAAAACACGCAGACTGACCCCGATAACGATACACGTTACAACGGTCTCAAAATCCAGGCAGGCAAACTCAACAACAACAACGCCAACTCCCGCATGATCGCCTTTCACCGTTCCGACAATACGGAGATCGGCTCTGTCCGCCAAAACAATTCCAACTCGGTTAGTTACAACACCAGTTCGGATATTAGGCTAAAGCGAAACATCGTAGCCACAGGCTTTTCCATCGAAGACCTGATGCGCATCGAAGTGCGGGATTACGAATTCCGCGCCGCGCCGGGCCAGACCGAAACGGGCTTCATCGCCCAGCAACTGTACGAGGTGTACCCTGGAGCCGTATCCAAAGGCGGCGACGATGTGCAAACCGACCCCTGGATGGTGGATTACGGAAAACTCACACCGCTGCTGGTAAAAGCGGTGCAAGATCAGCAAACCCTCATTGAGGCGCAGAAACAGGAGATTGAAGCGCTCAAAACACAAAACGCTGCTTTTGAAAATCGCTTCGCAAAACTCGAAGCCGCTTTACAACAGACCCAACAATCAACAACAGAAAACCACATTTCCGACAAAAAGTAACTATTCAAATTATGAGAAAAACAACCAACCATATGCGTACGCTATTATTCCTATGCTTCCTTTCCTTGAGCGCGCCACTCGCCGCCCAGGTCGCCATAAACCAGGACAACTCCACGCCCGACCCCTCCGCCATGCTCGATGTAAAAAGCAGCGACAAAGGTTTGCTGATTCCACGGATGACTACGGCGCAGCGCGATGCAATCGTTAGCCCTGCAACCGGCCTGCTGGTGTTTGATACTGATACCGAGTCGTTCTGGTACCGAGATAGCGACAGTTGGGTGAACCTGGTGGCAGGCTGGAGCCTTAACGGAAATGCCGGCACAGTGGATGGCACAAATTTTATCGGTACCACCGATAATGTGGCGCTGGATTTTCGGGTAAACGATCTCCGGGTCCTTCGGATGGAATACGTTCAGAACGGCTTAATTTCAGGTACAAACGTAAACGGCGGGTCCTGGCTCAACAACATTACCAATGGCGTGACTGGCGCTACCGCATTTGGCGGATTACTGATCGATGCCACTGACCATGGCAACTCGGTGACGGATCATGGCGGCACGATAGGTGGTGGCGCAGCGAATATTGCAGGCGACAGTGATGCAAATCCGAGTAACGCAAATTTTGCCACCGTCAGTGGTGGGTTTGTCAATGTCGCGAGCGCTCATGCATCGACCGTGAGCGGCGGTCAGACCAATACCGCCAACGGGCTCTTTTCGAGTGTGCCAGGGGGGCGATTCAACACCGCAGCGGGAGAATATTCATTGGCGGCAGGTCGGTTTGCCCGTGCCATGCACAATGGCACGTTTGTCTGGGCAGATGATGCCGACCCCTTTTTTGAGTCGACAGCCAATAAACAATTTTTGATCCGCGCCGGCAATGGCGTAGGCATCAATAAAAACAACCCCGCCACTGCGCTCGACGTAAACGGCACGGTCACCGCAACGGCTTTCATGGGTGATGGCTCGGCGCTGACGGGCATTCCCGACGATCAAACACTCAGCCTCAGCGGTACCACGCTGAGTATTGAGGATGGAAATAGCGTGGATTTGTCCGCCTTGCCCGGTGACAACTTGGGCAACCACGTCGCAACGCAAAATATCAATCTCAATGGTAATTGGCTGTCTGGTGATGGTGGTGATGAAGGTGTTTTTGTGCGATCAAATGGATTTGTCGGCATTGGCACATCAGATCCACAAGAAAACATCCACATATTTGCTAATACTCCGGCTCTCCGAATTCAGGGACCTGTAGGTAATTCCGTTATTCAATTTTTTGATGCTATAGAAAACAAAGCCATCATAGGCTGGCATACTTCCGACAACCTTCTCAAACTAAATGCAACAGGAAATCTATCCAACTCTTTAGGGGTTAATATTGCACCGAGCGGTAATGTGGGTATTGGTACAGAATCGCCTGCGTCCCGACTCGACGTGAACGGCACCGTTACCGCTACTGCCTTCACCGGGGATGGCTCAGCGCTGACCGGCATACCGGACAATCAAACACTCAGCCTTAGCGGTACCACGCTGAGTATCGACGGCGGCAACTCGGTCGACCTGGCTTCCATCGACACCGATACCGATACGGACGATCAAACGCTCAGTCTTAGCGGTACAGCCCTGAGCATTGAGGACGGTAACTCGGTCGACCTGGCTTCCATCGACACCGACGATCAAATGCTCAGCCTCAGTGGTACCACGTTGAGCATAGATGACGGCAACTCGGTTAATTTATCCAGCCTGCAAGACAATCTCGGTAACCACGTCGCCACGCAAAACATCCAACTCAATGGCCACTTTCTTTCAGGCGATGGCGACAACGAAGGCGTTTTTGTGCATACGAACGGCAAAATCGGCATCGGCACAACATCCCCATCTGAGAAGCTACACATACAAAATGGGAGCCTTTTTATAACTCATGGTTCCGGTTCTCCTGAAATCCGTCTTATCGACGAAAGCGACAACAGTGATTGGACACTGCGACATCAGAGAAGTAATGATCGTTTTGAAATTGCCCACAATCACTCTTCTGATACAGCTTTTAAGTTGTATGCAAATGGAAACTTGAAACTCGGACCAAGCACACTGATTCCTAACGCACAGTTATTTGTTGATGGCAATGTCGGCATCGGCACAAACGACCCGCATGCCCGCTTTCAGGTAGAAGGCGGTGCCTCTGGTTTAGGGAGTTGGGATTACGTTGCCATTATAAAAAACACGCAGACTGACCCCGACAACGATACACGCTACAACGGTCTCAAAATCCAGGCGGGCAAAGCCAACAACAACAACGCCAACTCCCGCATGATCGCCTTCCACCGTCCGGACGATACGGAGATCGGCTCCATCCGCCAAAACAATTCCAACTCGGTTAGTTACAACACCAGTTCGGATATTCGGCTGAAGCAAAACATTGTGCAGACGGGTTTTTCCATCGACGACCTGATGCGCATCGAGGTGCGGGACTACGAATTCTGCGCCGCGCCGGGCCACACCGAAACGGGTTTTATCGCCCAGCAACTGTACGAAGTATACCCCGGCGCCGTATCCAAAGGCGGCGACGATGTCACCACCGACCCCTGGATGGTGGATTACGGAAAACTCACGCCGCTGCTGGTAAAAGCGGTGCAGGACCAGCAAGCGACCATCGAAGCCCAGCAAAAACGCATCGCCGAACTCGAAGCCCGGGTTGCCGAGGTGGAAGATTTAAAAGCACAAAACGCCCAAATGGCCGCCGACATCCAGGCGATCAAAGCGACGCTGAACCTGTCGGTAAATACAAGTGCATCCGGTGTTTCTAAAAAATAAATTGTCATGAAAAAACTCCTGCTCGTCACAAGTTTCCTGGGGCTGTTGACCGGCTTTGCCGGCGCCCAACTCCAAAACAATGCCGCATACATCAAAGTATCCTCCGGCAGTTATCTGGTTGCCCTGAACGGCGTGATCAACACGAATGGCGGCACCCTGACCGTCGATGGCACGCTGCGAACCCCCGCCGATCTGACGAACACCGCTGGTGCGACGCTTCAGGGCGATGGCCAGTACTTCATCGGCGGCAACTGGACGAATGATGCGGTGTTCAATGCCGGAATCTCTGCGGCTACTTTCACCGGCGACCAGGGCAGCACGGTCACTTCCGGCGGCGACGCTTTCTACGATCTGTTGCTGGATAAAACGACCAACGACCTCACGCTGGCCGATGATATGAACGTCGCGAATACCCTTGATTTTCAGGCCGCCGACAATTACATCGTGCTGGATAACAACAACTTGCAGGTGCTGCATATCACCGGCTACGATGCCACGCGGCACGTGCGCAGCACCGGAACGGGCTTTTTGGTGCGTACCGTCGGCGGCAGCCCGGTCGTGTTCCCCGTCGGCAACACCTCCTACAACCCCGCCACACTCAGCAACGCCGGCGCCTCCGATCTCTACTTCGTGCGCGTGGCCGATGCCGTGCTCTCCGACGGCGATGCCGGGGCGCCGCTGACGGCCGATGCCGTGGACCGGACCTGGTTTATCGAAGAAGGAGCCCCCGGCGGCTCCGACCTGACGCTGGAAGTACAGTGGAACGGCGGCGAAGAACTCACGGGCTTCGACCATACGGCATCCTATGTATCGCATTACACCGGCGGCAGTTGGGATGCTCAGCCTGTCGTTTCAGCCACAGGCGCCGATCCCTACACGCTGACGCGCACGGGCATCGCCACTTTGTCGCCCTTTGCCGTGTTCGGCGGCGGTTTTGTACCGGTGATCGACATTTCGGGGATCATCCTGTGGGAACACGACGGGGTGAGCGGGGTGCAAAATGCCAATGTCGCCCTCACAGGTGATGCTGTCGACAATACCATAACGCCTTCGGACGGCACTTTTACCCTGACGGCGAACAACGGCTCCAATTTTACGGTGACACCCACAAAAAATATCAACAAACTGAACGGGGTGACGGTAGCCGATGCGCTGGCCATCCAGCAGCATGTGGCGGGCAATGTACCGATCACAAGTCCGTACAAGCAGGTGGCGGCGGATGTGAACAAGAGCAATTCGATCACGGGTTTCGACGCGACGATCATCAACCAGTCGCTGCTGGGCAACCCCTCGGCGCTGAACCAGTTCAAGACTTCGTGGCGGTTTGTGCCGGTGTCGTATGCGATGTCGGTACCGCCGTGGGGATTTCCGGAGAAGATCAATCTGGCAGGGGTGAGCGGGAATACACCGGATCAGGATTTCTGGGGCATCAAAACGGGGGATGTGGTGGATGTGTACGCCGATCCGGCGAACCTGGTACCGCCGCCGCCGCTGGTGCTGCGCGCGGGTGACCGGGTGCTGCAAGCAGGGGAGGAGATCGCGGTGGATTTCCGGGCAGATCAATTCGAGGACCTGGCAGCGTGGCAGTTTGCCTTGCGCTTCGATCCGGATCGTCTGCAACTGGGGGACATCAAACCGCTGGGCGGCCTGCCGCTGACGACAGATGATTTCGGTGTCTTCGATATTGCGGATGGCGAGGTCCGGTCGATCTGGTCGCGGGCGACGGGTGTAGCGGTGCAGGAAGCGGCGCCGGTATTTCAACTGCATTTCAAGGTGTTGCAAGACGGAGGCGTACTCAGCGATGCGTTGTACCTGGACGAAACGGCCTTGCGGAGCATCGCATACAACAGCAATATGCAGGAATCAGAGGTGCAACTTCAGTTTTCGGAAGCGACGACTGGTACGGGGCAAGTCGCCGATGCGACGATCTTGTTGCGTAACCGCCCGAACCCGTTTGCGGATGAAACGACGATCGAATTCAGCCTGCCGGATGCCTGCGAGGCGCAGTTGCGGATATACGACGCAACGGGACGGGAGTTATGGCAGTTTGACAAATACTACCCGGCGGGGTACCATGCCGAGCGGGTGAACCTTGAAGGGGTGACGGCAGCCGGGGTGTTATATTACGAATTGACGACGCCGTATGGCACACGGACGAAACGGATGGTGAGGGTAGGGCGGTAGGGCCTTTTTCTTCACGGAGACACGAGGAGTAACAGGGCCTCCTCCGTGGGGAAAAACACCTTCCCCCAATCTTGTTCTTTTCCCGAACTTTGCCGCAAATGAATCGGGAAGGCACCCATTTTTACTTCCTTTTTTCGATCCTGCTCCCACTGGCAGGAATCGGGCAGGACATAGCGGCCCTGGCTAAACTCTATCCCTCCAATATAACAGCCTATGATCTGGAACAAGGCATGCCCATTTCCTGTGCCTGGGATGGACTAATGGATCGGAAGGGGAGGTTATGGATCACCCCCTGCTTCGGTCAGCCAGAACACCAAACCGTCAACTTTTATCAATTTGATGGACGAAGGTCAGAGGAAATTCATTGGGACCGGTTGCCGGAGGGTGAGCAAGGGCAAGCCAGCCTGGCCGGAATGACCGATGATGGGCGCTTATATGGCTTCTTCAGAAAAACGGGTCATTTCTTCTTCTTTAACCCGGACACGCGTCAAACGCATTTTTACCAGCTGGGTCAGGAGCAAGCGACCATTATTTTCATGGATTATGCCCCCGATCATGGACTGATCATATTGGCCGCTTATGCCAACCGACAGCTCATCTACCAGATGAAACAGGATGCCTTGAAGCTGCTGCTGGATTTCAAGTCTCCTATTGACCACGATAAGGAACCGGAGAAAGACCGGTTCTTTCCCAATTTTCAATTGTTGGCCGGTGATGACCTTTGGTTTTGTGCCGCTCGGGATTTCGTATTTAGTTCTGCGCTTCAGGATAGTTTCCAGATATACCAGTTCAACCTGAGCAGCCATACTTTGATTCAATATACTTTTGATGATTTGTTCGCTGTCGCGCCACCGCCCCGGAGTTTATTCAACCATCGGGTGAACCTCATAAAAGGGCCTCAGGGACAGGTGCTGTTGGCGGCCAAGGACCGGGTTTACCAAATTGATCCCAAAACAAAAAAAGCCAGTTTGCGCTGGGTATTCCCCCATGCTGCAGACCATGACAGCTATATTTTTAATTACCGGATAGAACGGGATAACGCGGGCAATCTGCTGTTCCTTTTCCCGGACGACCGTAACCATTATACAGGCGTACTGATGGACGCTGCCGGACATTTGTATGATTACAGCCCCGTATTAAAGCAAACAATCGATGTCTCCCCGTTCCCGGATCTGCTTCATAATAATGTATGGAGCAGTGATTTCAGGCGGAATTTATACGCATTTCAGCAAGGCGGGCTCATCGTGGCGGACCTTCAGTTTTATGGCTCTATTTCCACCTTCCTGGAAGACAATCCGACCCGGGGGATTGCCGAATGGGAACCGGATACCTATCTGGTAAGGTCTGAAAGCAGGGACAATCTTATCACTGCCAACCCTTTTAAAAATTCAACGGCAGAATCGCTTGGCGCCCCCGTGGGATTGGGACATCCCTTGCACCCTATAGCCCATTCCAGCATTTTGGCGAAAAACGGATATTGGTGGTATAGCTCCGGCAATGACCTGGTTCGGGTGGACAGCAACAAGGTGCATACCACGATGCATATCGGTTCTTTTTTTACGAAATTCGCCTTTCTAGAAAAGCAAGTGCTGGCACTGGTAACAGAAAAAAATCAGTTGTGCTTTTTTGATCTGGCCACCCAAAAACTGAGCTCAGCAATGGAAAATGGCCGTCCGGTAGTTATCCGGGGCGACGTAAACGAATTATTGCTGGGCAAAGGCAACATACTTTGGATCGCTACGCTGCAGGGTTTGTGGAAATCAGACCTGAAAACCGGTGTAACGACGCAGATCGGACATCGGGAGGGGCTTCGGGACGAACGTATCATGTGCATGTACGAAAATGGGAAAGGCAAACTTTGGTTGGGTACTTATACGGGCGGACTGCAAGTATACGACCCCGGCACGGGTAGCATCCAGGTGATTGACCGGGAGAACGGGCTGTCGAACAATACAGTAGTAGGTATTCTGCGGGACGATGATGGAATGTTGTGGGTCTCCACCTTTAATGGGGTCAATCTGGTTTCAGCGCAGGGGGAGGTACTGGCCCATTTGGATGAGAAAGACGGACTCTCCACCAACGAGTTCAACCGGTACTCTTTTTTCAAAGACTCTAAAGGTCGCTTGCTCTTCGGCTCGGTTAAAGGCGTCAACATCCTGGACCCCGCTGCGATTAAGCGGCAGCTGGGCCTTTCGGGCGAACTTCGGATTTACCTGACCAGCATCACGCGCTACGATAATCAAAAAGGCGCCGACAGCACCCAGTATTACGGATTTGAGCAACTCGGCATGCTCCACTTGCCGGCCGCGCAACGGTATTTGAACCTGAGTTTTGCCTTGTCCAGTTTCGTACGATTGGAAGACCAAACTTTTGCCTACAAGATCGAACAGCCGGATCATCCCAATTCGGCCGAATGGATCTTCCTGGAAAACAATTCGCAACTGTACCTGCCGAACCTGCCGCCGGGGACGTATAATATTTTCATCCGAGGCAGTGATCACCGGGGTAATCGGACCCCGACACCCCTGGTCATCAAAATACATGTGGCCGAATTTTTCTACAAAACCTGGTGGTTCTATGTACTTTGCGCGTTACCGCTTCTCCTGGGAGCCTATTTCTGGATACGCCATTTGCAAACGGAACGCGAACGCCTGGAAACGGAAGTTACGGCACGCACGCAGCAAATTCAACGCGACAAAGCGCTCATCGAAAAGCAGGCGCAGGACTTGCAGGAACTGGATCAACTGAAATCCAGCTTTTTCACCAATATCTCTCATGAATTCCGAACGCCGCTCACCGTGATCTCCGGCATGTCGGATATCATCCTGAAAAACCCCGGCAAGCAGCCGGATCAGGAAATAAAGATCATCCGGCGCAATAGCCTGGTTTTGTTAGATCTGGTCAAACAGATACTGGACCTTAAGAAACTGGAAACCGGCAAATTACAACTGCAATTGACCCAGGGCGATATCCTGACCTACCTCCGGTACATTGCGGAATCATTTACCTCGCTGGCCGGCAGCAAAAACGTCCGGCTCGATTTCCGGACAGCGCTGGAAAAGCTGCTTATGGATTACGATCCGGAAAAGATCCGGCAGATCGTGTCTAACCTCTTGTCCAATGCGCTCAAATTCACACCGGAAGGTGGAGCAGTAACCCTGACTGCCGAAACCGAAACAGAAAGTCAGGAGATTTTCCTGGTACTTCAAGTGCGGGATACCGGTTCCGGTATTGCACAAAAAGACCTTCCGCATGTATTCAACCTTTTTTACCAGGCCCGGCATGGCAATGCCTATCCTGCACCAGGCACCGGCGTGGGTCTTGCCCTCGTTCAGGAACTTACACGCCTGATGCGGGGCAATGTGTCTGTTTCAAGTCAGTTAGAGAAAGGTTCGGTGTTCACGGTGCGTCTTCCGGTTACCCGGAATGCGCCGCTCGATCCGGCAGGCGCCTTGCCTGAAAGACTGACAGAGCCGACGCTCGATACCGGCGCTGATCCCCTAGAAATACTTCCGGCATCCCGGGAAGGTCTCCCATCACTGCTGATCGTGGAAGACAACCGGGATATTGTACGGTATTTAGTCGGCTGCCTGGAACAACAATTCAATATTGCGATTGCTTACGATGGTCAGGAAGGAATGGAAAAAGCCTTCGAGCAGCCTCCGGATATCATCCTCAGCGATGTGATGATGCCCCGAAAGGATGGCCTGGAAATGTGCCGGATGCTGAAACAGGACGAACGCACCAGCCACGTGCCGATCGTCCTGCTGACGGCCAAGGCAGACGCAGACTCCCGAATCACCGGGCTTCGGCGCGGCGCCGATGCTTACCTGGCCAAACCCTTTAACCGGGAAGAACTGCTGGTCAGCCTGCAACAGTTGATCGAGATCAGGCGTCGCCTGCAAGACAGGTACCGCAACCTGGAGATGCCGGCGCCTTCCGATGACCCCATCCTGCAACAGGAAGACGCTTTCATGCAAAAGCTGCGGATGCTGATCGAACAAAACATCGAAGACGCCCGCTTCGGCGCACCCGAACTGGGGCAAGTCCTTGGCATGAGCCGCTCCGGTCTGTATGCCAAACTCAAGGCACTGACCGACCGGACGCCGGCCCTGTTCATCCGCAGCATCCGCCTGCAGAGGTCCAAAGAACTGCTCCTCCAAAAAGAGATGAATATCTCCGAAGTCGCCTACGCTGTCGGCTTTGACGATCCGGCCTACTTTTCCCGGTGTTTTTCCGAAGAATTTGGTCTTTCTCCCAGTCAATATCGGGATAGTGGGCCGTCCGGCGTAATTTGACGGGTTTTGACGCATCTTACCCCGCCCAATGTCGTTACTCGTCGGTTTCAATGAACCACATTGCGCCCTCCTCGTGCCTAATTGGACGAAAAAATCTGCTGCCAAAACCCGTCAAACCACACTGGACGGCCCACCAGGCTAATTTTCAATGGTTTTGGAAAATACTCCAAGCCTTTTGGAATGTAGTCCAAGCCCTGTACAGACTCATCCCTGCAATTTTGTCGACGAATCGAATCCGGTGGTGTAGCCTGGTGGCTGCCGCCGAATCAAATTGTATTTCGACAAAATCTTTTCCATCATGAAAAAGCACTTGTTTCCTTTGTTGCTCCTGCTGACCGCCACCACACTCTCCGCCCAGGTCAGCGTAAACCAGGACAACTCCGCCCCCGACCCCTCCGCCATGCTCGATGTGAAAAGCAGCGACAAGGGTATGCTCATTCCGCGCATGACCACTGCGCAGCGCACGGCCATCGTCCCGGCAGCAACTGCCTTGTTGGTGTACGATACCGACACTAACAGCTTTTGGTATTACAATGGAACCACTTGGCAGGAACTCAACAGCAGTTCACCCACTTTGTCCGAAATCCTGTCCAACGGCAACGACGGCGGCGGAACCGGCATTACCAACCTCGGCAATGTCGCCGTGAACGGCAATCTTACCATGCAGGACGGCAACCAGCAGGCCGGCTATATCATGATTTCCGACGCCAACGGCACGGCCTCCTGGCAGCCGCTATCCACAACCATAATTGCAGATGCCGATAACGACACCAAAATAGAAGTCGAACAAAATACGGACGAGGATATTATCCGGTTTCAGGCAGCCGGAAAAGAAGTGGCACAAATAAGAATCGATACATTTAATAAGGTAACCATACAAACAGGTACATCTGCAGGTACTTATCTTCTTACTCCCCCAGGATGGCAGTCTTTTACGGCTCCTGCTACTACTCAAATTCAATCAATTGAGGTTATATATAATAATGGTTTCGCAGGAGGAGGACCATTGACCAAAGAATTTAGAATTTATGAAGGAGAAGGGACCGGAGGTAATTTACTGGCGTCACTCGGTAACCATACTTTAACCCAATTTGGATGGAATCAAATCACGTTGGCTGCTCCAATCAATATAAGTAACGGAGCAAAATATACAATTTGGTTCAGTAGCATGGCTGGTATTGGTGTTAGCGCTTATTATTATGCTGATGGGAGGTCAAATTATAATCCAAATGAAGATTATTCTTTCCGATTTATCCTGAGCTCCTACCAGAACCAATTCGTCACTTCCTCCCTGGTCATTAAAGATGCGTATACTTTTCCGACAATGGATGGTACAAGCGGGCAAGTACTAGCTACGGATGGAAGTGGTGCAATATCTTGGGTCGACAACCACTGGACGCTCAGCGGCAACAACATCTACAACGCCAACAGCGGCAATGTCGGCATTGGAACCACGACACCGAGTTTCAAACTCAGCGTCAACGGTACCATCGGCGGCTCGGGGATTCGCTTCCCAAGCAGCTTCGGCCCGGATCCTGCATTCGTTGGCACCACGGGCAATTATATTTCGTTTGCGCATACCAATACCAGCGAAGACTTTATCGGGTACAAGAACAACACGTTCTATTTCAGGGATTCACCCGGCGGCGGCGATATTCTCGACCCCAATGTTAATGTCGGCGGCAACGTCATTGTCGGCAACAATGTCAATGTCAGCAATAACGTCATTGTC
>JACJYP010000007.1 GCA_020636045.1 Lewinellaceae bacterium | reverse complement strand
GGATGAACTATCCCCTATCACCCCAATCGCTACCACTTGAACGTAACTCGTTACAACCCGGACGTAAGTCGTTACCACCCGGACGTAAGTCGTTACAACTTGAACGTAACTCGTTACAACCCGGACGTAAGTCGCTACAACTTGAGCGCAACTCGTTACAACCCGAGCGTAAGCCCTTACACTCTCCCCTGCCGTGCATTGTGACCAGACGCAAGTAACACAGGATGTCCGGTCAGGCTATAGACCTGTTTCGGGAATAGGAACTGCGCTGTGCGGTTGAACAGGACCATGCAAAAAAATCCCGAATGCCTCACGTGAAGCATTCGGGATGGTTCTGATTTATTTAACCGCAGCGCTTTAACGCCCCGCCAGGATCAGTTTCTTGGTCAGCACCTTTCCGTCGGCCGTGAGGCGGACCAGATACAGGCCGTCGGAATGGCCGCTGAGGTCGAGCAGCTCGTTGATCTCGGTAGCATTGGGATTGTGCATTTCCCACACGCGCTGACCGAACAGGTTGATGAGTTCGATATGCAGATCGACGGGCTCGTCAAACGAAACGTATAGCCAGCTCTGGCCCGAAGTCGGGTTGGGCTGTATCGACAGCCGGGTCAGGCCTTCGATCTCAGCGGTAGCGGTGGCGCCGACGTTGATCGTCAGGTCATCGGTGCAACCCAGCGCATCCGTCACGGTCACCGTGATCGGTCCGATGGGCAGGTTCATGACCGTTTTTGTCGTCGCGCCGTTGCTCCAGAGGTATGTGTACGGCGGATTGCCCAGGCCTACATTGACGGTAGCGGCCCCGTTCTGTCCGGTCGTCGATGGCACCACTGTCGGGGTGAGGTTCATATCGGCGGCACAGGCCCTCAGGTTGATGTTGTCGAGGTCGAAATAAAAATCGCCGGTCGTCCAGGCGCTTCTGAAGCGTATACTGATCGATTTTCCGCTGTATGCGCCCAGACCGACTTTAATGGTCTTCATCAGGATCGAAGGAACGTGCGATGCGGCATTGATCGTATAAATGGTTTGGTAGTTCTGGCAGTCCGTCGATACCTGCACATCGATCTTGGTGCCGCCTGCGAGCACGGTCGGCACGGTGCCGCCGGTGGCAAAATCGGTCAGGCGATAGTCGAAAGTAAGGGTGTCGTTGTCGCTGATCATGCCGTAACGCGGCAGTTCGTACATGATCGTCGGGTTGCCGCTCCAGATGTTAACTTCCAGCACATAGGACGTGTTGCCGGTGCCGCTGGTGATGAACGGGAAGCCCGTAACCGTCCAGTCATTTGGAATGGTCTGCGATTCGAAATTCTCCTGGAAAGGAACCGGTTTTGGCAAATGGCTGACCGTGTAATAAGCCGTATCGTTGGCCAGGAATTGCTCGTCGAGCAGCGATGTCCAGCATTTGACATCAAACAGGCCGTCGCGGCTGTCGAAGGGCGTCGTAAAAGTGTAGGTAAATTGCTCGTCCGGCTGTACGGTGGCAGTCACATTTTCAATCACCGGAGGGCCGCCGTTCACGGAGTAGGCCACATCGAAAAACGACTGCGGCTGGGTACCGAAATTCGAAAAAGTGAACGTGATAAGATCCGACTGCAAGCCGCATTCGACGGCTTCACCGTCCGACTTGACGGAGAGGCCCGCC
The DNA here is from genome assembly GCA_020636045.1 of Lewinellaceae bacterium. GTDB lineage: Bacteria > Bacteroidota > Bacteroidia > Chitinophagales > Saprospiraceae > M3007. The sequence continues at coordinate 308,777 of JACJYP010000007.1, read as the reverse complement.
ATGTCGTCGGCCAGCGGCACGTAAATACGGATATCGTCGATGGCGATGCCTTCGAGCGTGACGATCGGGTCGGAGGCAAATACGTAACGCAGGCGCACGTTGCTAAGCCCTGCCATATTCAGAAGCCGGAGCCGGGCCGTCTGCCAGCCTCCGCTGTTCCCGGCCCACACATCGCCGAGGCCGGTGTTGGTATTGAAGAAATTGTACCAGTTCAACCCTTCGTCAATCGTACCGAGTTTGTCCCAGTCCTGGCCGTCGTTGGTCGATACCTCCAGGTATCCGCCGTCGTATTCCAGTTCCGTATCGTAATTGATGGAAAATTCGAGCACCGGGTCTTCCGTGAGGTCGGAAAAATCGAAGCAGGGAGAATTCAGGTACGAAAGTTCGGCGTCGTTGTAATCGCCGTCGAGGTTGGTGACCCAGGCGTTTTTGCCGCTGGCGGCTTCTGTGATCACCAGGCCGTCGGGTGTCCCGAATTGCCAGGAAGATGCGTTTCCGGATGTATCGGGATACCATCCGCCGCTCCAGGTTTCAAAATCCTGCGCATACGGGGTGACGAGGCGGTTGACGATATAGTAATAAAAAGTATCGTTGGAAAAATCCTCGTCGCCGTTCATTTGCGTGTACACCTTGATCAGGTATTCGCCGGGTTCGGAAAAATCGTAAAACGTTTCAAATTCGATGACATCGCTGCTGTCTTTGCCGAGCACGCCGGTGTAAAAACCGTCCTGCGGCTGCGGTACGCCGGCATCCACGCCGTTCACGCTGAACCGGAAGGGGATCAACGACTGCGGATTGGAGCCGAAATTGCTCATCACCACCGTTACCGTCTCTACCCCCAGGTCGCAACCGCTTTCGGGGGTCAACACGTTCGAAATGCCCACATCGTTTGAAAAATACGTTTCAAAAGTATAGGGGCCGTTGCCAATGGAAATATCGGTGCTGTCGCATTGTTCCAGCACGTAAAAGTCGTAGAATGTCTTTTTGGCAAGCCCTTGCAGGGTCACTTTCGGGGTTGTCACGTATACCGAGTCGCCTACGCCGCTGCTCAGTACGAAATCTTTGGGTCCGTATATCACCCACCAGCCCAGGGCCGGTGCGGTGTTGCCGGGCGACCATCTCAGTTTGGCGTAAGTGTCATACACATTCTCGATCTTGACATTGGCGGGTTTCAGGCAGGAAGGACAAAAAGCAATGCCTGAAAAAAGCGGCCCCGAGTTGGGGAAAGCATCTTCGTACACAACATTTCCTTCATAGTCGTAGATCACAAAGGAAACCTCGTCGTCGAAAAAACCCGGCGCCCATGACATGGTGATCTGCTGGCCGGTGTTGACCGGAAAAGTAAGCGTACTGTCGATGCCATCGTCAAAAATGCCGTTCAGCGAAAAGGTATATACCGTAGTGCCGACTGAAATGGTAAGCGATGCGCCGTTCCAGCCGTCGCCGTCGGAATCGAACATTTCAAGGGTATATTCGCATTGCGCGTCCGCCGATTGGAAGAGCGGAAGGAAAAAGACAAGTAAAAAGAGGCGGAGTAGTTTTAAGTTCATGTTTCAGCCTTGTTGGTTGTAAATTGTCATCATTGGAGTAGCGCCTGCCGTTTCGGCAGGGGTTAGGCTTCAAAGGTAAGCGATGACCGCCATTTGCAAAAGCCGCACTGCGTTTCCGCGGTTTTTGGCAAAAAAACGACCCTGTGCCTTTGCAAAGGCACAGGGTCGCATGATGTGTAATGATGCAAACACACGCTCAATCGGCGCCGTGCATCATTTTCTTTAGCGGGAACGATAGCCCGAACAAAATCAGGCCTGCTACACCGGACATCGCCACAAACAGCATGAAAAACTGATAAAGGTCTTTCACCTGGCTTCCCATGAACACCGGGTATTGCATCGGCAGTTGCTTTTCCTTGGCCATAGCCACTTGTTCCGGAGTAGCCTGCACGGAACCTTCCAGCAAGCCGCGGTATGTGTCGTTGTCGATCCCGTTTTCCATTGCCAGGGCGTATTCGGCGCCGGAAGGCGGGTAAAGGCTGCTCAACTGACCGGCGGCTTTGTTGGCAACGGAATTTGCCAGGAACCAAACGCCGAACAACAGCGAAACAAAGCGCATGGGCGACAACTTGGATACCAGCGACAGGCCGATGGGCGACAGGCAGAGTTCGCCGATCGTGTGGATCACGTACAGCGCAAGCAGCCAGAACATGCTCACTTTCACACCCATGCCCACGCCTTTCACGCCGATGGCGATCACGACGTAGCCGAGGGCGAGGATCATCAGGCCCAGCGATTGTTTTACAAGGGAGTTGGGTTCGGAATTGCGTTTGGCAAGCGCCACCCAGATCGCCGCCGTGATGGGCGCCAGCAGTACGACCGAAACGGCATTCACCGACTGGAAATAACTGGCGGGAATGGTAGCGCCCAGTAAGTTGCGGTTGGTCTGCTCCTGGGCGAAGAAGGTCAGCGACGCGCCGGCTTGCTCGAATGCCGCCCAGAAAAAGATCACGAAGAATGCAGAAACGTAAATGACAATGATGCGGTCGCGCTCCACTTTTGTCAGCGACGAATCGGTGATGATCATTACGCACATCGCGATCGTGGAGGCATATATCAGGGCGCCGATCACGTCGAATCCCAGTCCTTTCCAGAGCCCTGCAAAACTTAGGATCAGAAGCCCCAGCCCGATCAGCAACTGGTTGGTGCCGAGACCCCCCGAGCCTGCATCGGCCGTTGATGAGACCGCCTGATTGGGTTCTGCGCCGATCGGCCTGCCGTCAGGCGTGACCACATACTTGTCTTTCTGCGTCTGGAACAGGATGGTGCCCAGGATCATGCCGATACCGGCAGCCAGGAAGCCCCATTTGAAATCCTGCGGACGGCCTGTATCGCCCAGAAAACCGCATACCAGCGGGGCGATGAAGGCGCCGAGGTTGATGCCCATGTAAAAGATCGTGTAGGCGGCATCGCGGCGCTTGTCCCCTTCCGAGTACATCTGCCCGATCATCGACGAGATATTGGGCTTGAAAAAGCCGTTGCCCAGGATGAGGAATATCAGGCCGCCCCACATCAGGGAAGTGGCAAGGCCCACGTTTTCATACATCAGGCCGCTGCCGAACATCAAAAACTGCCCCAGTGCCATCAGCAAACCGCCGGTGACGATCGATTTCCGGTTGCCCCAGTAGCGGTCGGCTACATACCCGCCGATGAGCGGGGTCAGGTACACCAGACCGGTATAACTTCCGTATATTTCCGAAGCCTTGGCTTTCGAGAACAACAGGGCATTGATCATATAGAGGGAGAAGATCGCGCGCATGCCGTAGTAGCTGAAACGCTCCCACATCTCCGTAAAGAAGAGCAGTGCGAGGCCGCGCGGGTGTCCCCAGATTTCGTGTTTTTGTCCTTCCATAAAGGTTGATTTATGAAACAAAAGGTGAATTAAGTGCCGGATAAATACAGGATCGATCGGTTCTTCAGTTTGCCGTCTTGAAAATCAGGCCGGCAGCAGCAGTCCGCAGTGGCAGTGTTAATATTGGTACGAATTACTGCTAACGGCTTCTGCCAACTGCTACTTCTTGTCATCGGAACCAATCGACCCCGCAATAACGGGGTGCGCTCGTATGGGAGCGCGGGCAAATGTGCGAATTTTTCTTCGCCCCGATGGTCAGGGGCAGGAAGAAATTCCGGAACAAGGTATGAAGGCCGAAAATACGGAGCCCGTTTTTTCGATTTTCCACCCCGCCTGCCGGCTGTTGAACGATTTCCGATTGCATTATCTTTGTCCGCTTTTTGAAAAACAGACCGCCTTTTTTCCAAAAACCGCCCATATTCAAGACCTTTAACCGAAATTCTTGACCCGTAAAAATTGCTTCCATGATACGTTGTACTGCTTTAGTGGCCGTAATGTCGTTACTGCTGATTTCCTGCGATCAGGAAGCAAAAAGACAAGCCGCCGAAGCAGCAGCCAAAGCCCTGCGCGATTCGATCAACTGGGCCAATTACCGCGCGGTCAGCTGGCGCAACCACGGCTGCGATGTTGTTACGGATGGGGAAGTGGCGGCGCTGTTCGGAATAGACCCAAAGCAGGATGTATTGAATACGCGCACCCTGCCCGATCAGGCCTTTTGCCTGCGCACCTGGAACAAGCCGGACTGGAAGGAGCGCGAAAGCGCCAATGAGAAGGAGGGAGCCACCACTTACCTGGACCCGCAAAACAGCCTCATCATACAGGTTTTTAATTACGGCACCGAAGAACACGCCCGGCAACAAATAGACATGCTCAAGCGCGACCGCCGCGATACCTACGACGAAGATGTGAACGATGTGGGCGATGACGCCCTCTGGAGCAATACGACCGTAACCCTGCTGGTGCGCAAGGGCCATTCAGTGCTCAGCATTGCCCTTAATTGTATGGACACTCCCCACGACAACCTGGCCCGGGCAGTCGATGTGGCTGCAGTGGCGCTGAAAAAGATGTGATCATCCCCGGAGGCTGATTGAATTCATCATAATGGGCTAAAAATGACCGATTTTTCGCCCCGTCTGACAAACGCAAGCAACCTCTTATTCCCTGAAATTATATGTATTCGACTGCCGAGCAACGGGATCTCTACGATCTTTCCAAAAAACTGCTGTATACACCCCAGGCCGGACTGCCCGGCGCCGATGCCGAAACACGCGTGGAAGACCTGCGCAAGGTCATTCGCTACCACGAATGGCGATATTACGTGCAAAACGACCCCGTGATCAGCGATTTCGAGTACGACCAGCTCTACAAGCAACTCGAAACGATAGAGACCGCCCATCCCGAACTCATCACCCCGGACTCCCCGACCCTGCGCGTTGGAAAGGACCTGACGGAGACTTTTGCCCAGGTGGAGCACCTTACACCCATGCTTTCGCTTGATAATTCCTACGATGCGGAAGACTTGGTTGACTTTGATGAGCAGGTGAAAAAATGGTGTAAACTGCCAAAGGAAACCGATGTGGAATACTGCGTGGAGCCCAAATACGACGGCGGCACCATCGCGCTGGTGTACGAAAACGACCGCTTCCTGCGCGCGGCCACGCGCGGCAACGGCCAGGTCGGCGACGAAATTTCAGCCAATATCCGCACGCTCCGCTCGGTGCCGCTGCAGGCGCCTTTTTCAAAATACGGCATCACGCGGGCCGAATTGCGCGGCGAAGCCCTGATCCGCAAGGATATTTTTGAAAAGATCAACCGCAAGCGCGAAGAGGCCGGCGAAACCCTTTTCGCCAATCCGCGCAATGCCGCTACCGGCGGCCTGCGCATGAAAGACCCCCGCGAAGCCGCGGCGCGGGGCCTGGAAGCATTTATCTACCAACTCGGATACGCAACCGATGCGCAGGGCAAAAACATACTGGAAACCTTCTCCACGCACGACGAAAGCATCCACCTGCTGCGTGAACTCGGCTTCAAAGTGCCGCTGCACAAACCCGCTCCTCACAACCACCTTGAGGAGACCAAAACCTGCCGCAACATCGAAGAGGTGATCGCTTTTTGCCAGGCCTGGCAGGATTACCGCGACGAATATCCCTACGAGATCGACGGCATGGTGATCAAGGTGAACCGGCTCGACTGGCAGGCGATGTGCGGGTTTACCAGCCACCACCCGCGCTGGGCGATGGCATTCAAATTCAAGGCCCGGCAGGCGACCACGCGCGTGCGTGACGTAGAATTTCAGGTCGGTAAAACCGGCGCCGTCACCCCGGTGGCCAAACTCGAGCCCGTGCCGCTTGCCGGCGTCACCGTGCAAAATGTGAGCCTCCACAACGAAGAGTTTATCCGCACGAAGGACATCCGCATTGGCGATCAGGTGCTCGTAGAGCGCGCCGGCGATGTCATCCCGTATATCGTCAAAAGCCTGACGGAATTGCGCGACGGCACGGAACGCGAAGTGGAGTACCCGAAATATTGCCCGGTGTGCCATTCAAAACTGGTAAAGCCCGAAGACGAAGCCATCTGGCGCTGTGAAAATGCGGAGTGTGAGGCGCAGGTCGTGCAACGCATGATCTTTCACACGTCCAAGCACGCCATGGACATCGAAGGCCTGGGAGAGAGTACCATTGTGCGCTTCTACAAACTCGGCTGGCTGCATTCCATCGCCGATATCTACCGGCTCGATTATGAAAAGATCGCGCAACTGGAAGGGTTCGGCGAAAAATCGGCGGCCAATATGAAGGCGGGCATCGAAAAGGCCATGAAAAACCCCATTTACCGGTTGCTGCACAGCCTGAGCGTGCACCACCTGGGCCAAAAGGCTTCGCGGCTGCTGGCTGCAGAGGTATCGCATGTGCTCGATCTGAAAGACTGGGACCTGGAAAAATACCAGGACATCAAGGACGTGGGGCCCGTGCTGGCGCGCAATGTGTACAACTTTTTCCAGAACGAGCACAACATCGAACTGCTGCAAACCATGGAAAGCCTGGGGGTCAACATGCGGCAGACCGACGCCGACAAAAAGACCGATGTCAACACCGACGGCCCGCTGTACGGCAAAAGCATTTTATTCACGGGAACACTCAGCCGGATGACCCGCGAGGAGGCGGAAAAACGCGCGGCAGCGGCGGGAGCCAGCGTCGCTTCCGGGGTGAGTAAACACCTGGGTATTTTGGTCGTAGGCGAAAAGGCCGGCTCAAAACTGAAGAAGGCCCAGGCCCTGGGAACGGTGGAAATATGGACGGAAGCAGAGTTTCTGGAAAGGACGGAAACGGCATAAAAAAAGCCACTGACACATTACGTGCCAGCGGCTAAAACCCCAAAAAACCAAATGAAAACAATCTTCCTTTTTTGCCTTCTGCCCCCCGGCTCGATCGCCTGAGGACGACCTATAAACGCGGGGTGCCGAAAAAAGTCACATCCGATTATGTAATCGTTTGCGAATACTCAAAGGTCGTTAACAAAAACGATTGTTACGACATTTCTGGCGCGTCATTCTCCCCTTTCAGTACCCTGTTTTTCCTATTCGGCGATACCTTCGTCTCAGCATGCTCCAAATCCGGCAAAAGGCAAAATCAATGAACAACAAGGTACTGCTTTTCAACCCGCGCAGCGCGAACAGCAAACACCGCGTCCCCAACAGCATCCTTCAGGTGGGGGCCTCTATTCACGGTGTGCATGAATTCGCATTCGTGGACGGCAACCTGGAACGCGATCCCTGGGCGGTCATAGAAGGATATCTGGCCACCGGAGCGTTCCGTTATTTTGCCTGTACGGTAATGCCGGGCCCACAGTTGCGTGAGGCCATCCCTTTTTCAAAAAAAATTCGCGAACGTTTCCCGGATATCATCACGATCTGGGGCGGCTATTTTGCCAGCAACCAGTACAAAGTGGTGATGAACAGCGGCTATGTGGATTTTGTGGTGTATGGCCCCGGCGACCGCGCGTTCCCCGCGTTGTTGAAGGCGCTGGAAACGGAAGCGCCCTACGAGGTTATCCCGAACCTTATCTGGAAAACGCCGGAAGGCGACATTATCAGGAACAGCAAGGAAGCATTGCTCGATCAGGATGCGCTTCCGCAACTGCCATTCGATACGCTCGACTCGTTTTACCCGATGCGGCGTTACCTCAACCCCACATTTATGGGAAAAAGAACGCTGGCCTACCACAGCAGCGTCGGTTGCCCGTTCAAATGTTCGTTTTGTGCGGTGGTGCCGATCTACGAAGCGCGCTGGCGCGGCAAGTCGGCCGAAAATATTTACCGCGATATCCGCTATGTGAAGGATACATGGGGCGCCGACAGCATCGAATTTCACGACAATAACTTTTTCGTCAGCGAAAAAAGGACCGTGGCCTTTTCGAAACGGATGCTCGGCGAAAACATGCAATGGTGGGGGGAAGGGCGCATCGACACCATCGATCAGTACAGCGATGAAAGCCTCGCGCTGATGCGCCGCGCCGGCTGCCGCATGATCTTTTTCGGCGCCGAAACGGGCAATGACGATCTGCTCAAACAGATGGACAAAGGCGGCCGGCAAACCGGCGAACAGATCCGGCGCTTTGCCGCCCGCATGAAGCAATTCGACATCATCCCGGAATATTCCTTCGTGCTGGGTATGCCCGGCGATTCGGAAGAACAGGTATGGGCGCAGATCGAGTCGGACATCGACTTTATCAGGCAGATCAAAGCGATCAATCCGGCAACCGAGATCATCATCTATATCTATTCGCCTGTGCCGACCGAAGGGTCCGAATTGTACGAACGCATCACCCGCGCCGGCTTCCGGTTTCCAGAAACCCTGGAGGACTGGCTGTCGCCGCAATGGGAATCGTTCGATTTGCGCCGCAATCCCCTCACGCCCTGGCTCACCCCGGCTATGGTGCGTCGGATACGCGACTTCGAATCGGTACTGAATGCGCGCTTTCCTACGGTGTCCGACATCCGCATCTCCGGCGCCCAGCGCCGGGTGTTGCGGGCGCTGGGCGCCCTGCGTTACAACAGCGGATTTTTTCATTTTCCGTATGAGATCAGGGCCCTGCAAAAATTCTGGTTGCGCTACCGGCAACCGGAAATCGAAGGAATGTAGGCGGAAAAACGGAACAGATCGGTGGCTATGCTGTTTAGAGGATTTGAAGTGACCCCCGGCAAAGCCTCAAACCGACTATTCGCCAATGTCTGTAATTCTTCTCGCCGGCGGCACGGGCCTTATCGGCCGGCGCCTGACGGAACTGCTTTCTGAACAAGATGACGAAGTGCGCGTGCTTACCCGCTCGCCGCGCGAAAAAGGCCAGTTTGCCTGGGACCCCGCAGCAGGAGCATACGATCCTGCGGCATTCGAAGGCGTCGATCAGGTGATCAATCTCGCCGGCGCAGGTATTGCCGATAAACGCTGGACTGCTGCGCGCAAGCGCGTGATCGTCGAAAGCCGCGTGCAAAGCGCCCGTACCCTGCGCGACGCGTTCACAAGCACCGGCCATTTCCCGAAAGCCTATATTTCCGCATCCGCCATCGGTTTCTATGGCAATTCCGGCGAACGGCCGATGGAAGAAAAAGATGCGCCTGTCGATGACAGTTTTATGGTGCGTTGCTGCCAGGCATGGGAAGCGGCGGCCGACGAAGTGGCGGCGCTGGGTATACGGACCGTCAAGTTGCGTATCGGCATTGTGCTTTCGGCGGAAGGGGGTGCATTGGCGGAATTTGCCAAACCGATGCGCTTCGGCATCGGCGGCTATTTCGGCGACGGGAAAGCCTGGTACTCCTGGATACATCTCGAAGATGTGTGCCGCATGTTTGTTTGGGCAGTGAAGAACGAGGGCGTGGAAGGCGTGTTCAACGCCGTGTCGCCAAACCCTGTGCGCAACAAGGAGATGGTAAAATCCATCGCAGAAGCCATGCACCAACCCGTGCTGATGGCGCCGGGGCCGGCATTCGCCATGCGGCTGCTCCTGGGCGAAATGGCGGCGGTGGTGCTCAACAGCAACCGCGTTTCCCCGGAAAAGGCGCTTAAAGCGGGCTTTACATTCCGGTATCCGCATCTTACCGAGGCGCTCACAGCCATTTTTGCATAACAATACAAGCGCAAAAGGCGTTCTGAATGGCAAACCAACCGGCTTGCCATGCGCCTTCTTTTGATCTCCTGTACTTTTTTATGCCTGCTCACTGCAGGGGAAACGTCATCTCAGAACCTCGTCATCAATGGCGGCTTCGAGCGCCAAACACCCAAGACTTCGGGAAAGCTGCAGGCCAAACCCGTAACCTGCCAGTTTGCCGGAAATGCCAACGTGGTGAATACGAGCGCATACGGGTGGCAAACGTTCGATTCACAGACGCCCGATCTGCTCGTGTGGGACAGCCTGGCGGAATGCAGGCTGATCCCCGGGCCGCATTCCGGGTCGCGGATGATGGGGCTGATCATGTACCACCCTTTTCAGGACGCGCAGTTTTCGTTCGATTATCACGAATTCGTGCAGGGAGTGCTTTCCCGGCCGCTGGAAAAAGGAAAAATCTACCGCGTCAGTTTCTGGGTCAGTACCAACGATTCGCTTGGTATCCTGCACCTGCTCCGGGTATTCGGCCGCGCGCCCGCCATCACAGCCGTACAATGCGGCAATTTCGGCCTGTTGTTTTCCAAGGGAAAGATCCTGAAGTCCGAGGAGTTTATGCGCAGCCAGAGCGAGTACCCGGTGCGGCCGCAACTGAATTGGGAAGAGGTCATACCATCTGACGGTGCGTGGCATCAGTTGCGGTTTTCTTTCAGGGCCGACGATGCCTACAAGTATTTTCTGGTCGGGAATTTTTATTCGGATGCCGTCACGAATACCAATTTGAGCACAGAAGAACGCGCTCGGGTTGACGAGCAAAACCGGCAGGCCAAGTCGTTTTGGGAAAAAACAAAACGGATCGCCTATTACTGTTTCGACGATTTTGTGATAGAAGAAGACGGCGGTGCTACGATGGAGACTTCACTGCGCGAAACCAAAAAATTTACCTTTTCGTCGGAACTGCTGTTCGACTCCGGCGCTTCGGAATTGAAGCCTGCTGCCCGTGACGCCGTGCTCCAGCTCGCCGAAGTACTGAAGAAAAATCCGGAACTGAAGATCGAGATCGGCGGGCATACGGACAATGTTGGCGACGATGCGCACAACAAGACACTTTCCGAGCAGCGGGCACAGGCCGTGTATCAGGTGTTGATAGAACAGGGCATTCCGGCCGACCGGCTGTCCTGGAAAGGCTACGGAGAGCGGCGGCCGGTGGCTTCCAACGATACGGCTGCGGGGCGTCAAAAAAACCGGCGGGTGGAATGCAGCGTCGTGGAGTAACTTTGCCGCATGGAAAAAGTGAAGCTCCTGTACGTGGAAGACGAGCCCTTTCTTGGAAAGATCGTGCGCGAAAGCCTGGAAAGCCGTGCTTTCGAGGTGTGTATGGTCGGCGACGGCGCCGAGGTGATCACGGCGCTGGAACGTTTCCAACCCGATATTTGCGTACTCGATGTGATGTTGCCCAACCGCGACGGCTTTTCGCTGGCGGAGGAGATTAGGCGCAAAAAGCCGGCACTTCCAATCGTGTTCGTGACTGCCAAAAACCAGACGGAAGATGTGCTGCGCGGCTTCGCCACCGGTGGCAATGACTACCTGCGCAAACCCTTTAGCATGGAGGAACTCATTGCGCGGCTGCACAACCTGCTTGCGCTGAGTAAAGGAAAAACACAGCAACTGGATCCCAACGAGGGGGTTCAGATCGGAAAATATTCCTTTTACCCGCTGAAGTACGAACTTCGCCGCGACGGATCGACCCGGAAACTGAGCGCCCGCGAGACCGATCTGCTCAAAATTCTGGTCGAGAACCGCAATTTCACCGTGGCCAGAAAGGATATTCTGTTGAAAGTATGGGGCGATGATAATTTTTTCAATTCCCGGAACCTGGATGTGTATATCACCAAACTCCGCGACTACCTGCGGGAGGACCCTGCCATCGAGATCATCACGATCAAAGGGGTGGGCTATCATTTTGTTGCCGGCTAATACACCTCTACTATTCCTGTAAGCACCTTATATGCAAATACTATTTGAAGATTATTACCTGCTTGTCATCGACAAACCGGCCGGACTTTCTTCCGAAAGCGGGAAAGAGCGGCATCCTTCCGCAGAGCGCGAGGCGCTTTTTTACTTCACCGCGCAGTTGCAGGAGCGATCGAGTTCGAAGCGACTGAAAGTAACCCCTTATCTGCGCGTTGCGCATCGCCTCGACCGGGCCGCCAGCGGTATTCTTGTGATGGCCAAAACCAAAGCCGCCCTGGTCGGCCTGATGGAGCAGTTTGAAAAAGGAAGCGTGGAAAAAACATACTGGGCCGTGACCGAAACCTGTCCGCCCAAAGAAGCGGATACGCTGACGCACTGGCTGACGAAAGACCCGCAGGGGCGCAAGGCCGTTGTTTCCGAAAAAGAATCGCGCGGCAGCCAGCAATGCCGTCTGGACTACAAAGTGCTGGAAAAACGCGGCAAAAGCTGTTTGCTGGAGATAAAACCCCACACGGGCAGGTTCCACCAGATACGGGCGCAACTCGCATTCATCGGGCATCCGATCAAAGGAGACGTGCTGTATGGCGGATCGCCCTGGCGGGAGCACCAGATCATGTTGCACGCCCGTCATTTGCAATGCAAACACCCCAAAACCGGCGCGGCGATAGAAGTGGATTGTCCGCCCGGAGAAGCCTGGCGGGCAACTTTTTGACCGTTATTGCGTCTGTAAAGGAGCCAAAACATCATCCGATGCCCATACGATTGAATTTTTTCCTCTTTCAAACCGCTGTTTTTTTTCTGCTTCCGGCGTTGCTCATTGCGCAAAATGAATCCAATCCCCGCAATGAAAGCCGTATACTGGACGACGATATTCGCGCCGCCCAGCTTTACCTGCAAGGGGCTCCGCTGACCCAGCCAATCGTGGAACTGAAAGCCGGCGGCGGTTCTCTCATTCTCGAATTCGACCACCTGGGTGACGAACTGAAAGACTATATCTATACCATCGTCCATTGCAACAGCGACTGGCAGCCCTCCGACCTCAGCGACAACGAGTACATCGACGGGTTTACGGAAGATCGCATCACCAACATCGAGAGCTCGTTCAATACCCTGCTGCAATACACCCACTACGCGCTCGCATTGCCCAATCGCAACATGCGCTGGACAAAATCAGGCAACTACATCCTGAAAGTGTTCGACAACGACGACGACCGCCGGCTGGTGCTGGTGCGGCGTTTTTGCGTGGTGGAACCGCTCTGGCGCGTCGAAGCGGATTTTGTGAATCCGGCATCTGTGAGCAAGTTAAAAACGCATCACGAGATCGATTTCACGGTGACGCCCCGTGGTACGCGGGTGCCCAATCCGCAAAACGATATCAAGGTATTCTTGCTGCAAAACGGCCGATGGGACAATGCGCTCGGGCCGATCAAGCCCTACATCACCCGGCTCGACCAACTGGTGTTCGATTACCAGGACAAGATCGTATTCCCCGCAGGCAAGGAATGGCGGTTTTTTGATATCCGGACTTTCGAATACCGCGGCGAGCGGGTCAGAATGATCGATGAGGGCGATGACTTTTACGAAGTGACCCTCGACACCGACCAGGACCGCTCGGGCAGCACCTTGCGGTATCGGGGCGACCTGAACGGCCGTTTTTCGATAGAAAATACCAATTACAACCAAACGCGGCTGCAATGCGATTATGCAAAGGTGTTATTCTCGATCAGTCAGAACCTGCCCAAATACAATGCGGACGTGTATGTTTTCGGCGAACTGACCGACTGGCAGTTAAAGCCGGAATATAAAATGGAATTCAGCGCCGAAGCGAAGGCCTATTACTGTGAGTCGCCGTTGCTGAAGCAGGGATATTACAACTACGAGTACGTCATTGTGGACCGCGATACCGGCCAGATCGATGAAGACGGCTTCGAAGGCAACTGGTACGAGACCAGCAACCTGTACACCATTCTTGTTTATTTCAAAACCTTCGGCGATCGCTACGACCGTCTTATGGCCGCAGTCTCCCTCGATTCGCGGGATCGGCAGTGAACGCTCAGGGATGCTGCACGGCGAATACGCCGCCTGACTCGCGTTGTCCGTTTACCCTTACACCGTACGAATAAAGCCCCGGCCCCAGCGAATGCGGCCATGAATAGGTGTTTTCGCCATTGACGGCGGGTTGCGGTGTCAGCGTCTCGATCAGCCTGCCGGCGGTATCGTAAATGCCGATCTCGACCTTATCGGTATATCGCACGTAGTACCGGAATTCCAGCCTGTCGACAGAAGGATTGGGCCGCACTTCGGTCTTGAAATATTGCTTGCTGTTGTAAGTGCCGGCGTTCAGGGTTTTCATGGCGCCGTCCATCCATTCCATTCGGTCGAGCAGCCAGTTGCGCAGGTAACCGACATGCTGATCGTAAATGCCGCAGCAAAATACGTTGGGCCATACCCATTCGTTCAGGACGGGCCATCGCTGCCAGTTGCGCACCTGCGCCTGTGCAACCACGCCGGCGAGTGAATCCAGCACACCCGTTACTTTCTGGTCGGAAAAGGGTCCGCTGCGCAGCGCTTCCCAGCGCGTGGCGAGTTGAGCGCGAAAAGCGGGGTCGTCCCACAATTTTCTCCACCAGAAATGTATGATCCAGTCGTCCTGATTGCAGACACCGTTGAAATTGATCGCCCAGCCCTGATAGGAGCCGCCGCCACAGTAGTTTGCATTCCCCATCGCGATGTTGAAATCCCATACTGGTCCCGCAAAAAGCCGCGGATCCTTGCTGTCCTTGTCTTTATATAAAAAGGTGCTCAGGCGGTAAGCGTCGATATTTTTAGTGAGTTCGTTGATGATAACATAGTCGACAAACGAAGCGAGGTCCAGATATTGGGGGTAGCCTGTTTCAGGGTCGGCGTATTGCGCGGAGTTCATGAGCGCTTCAAAGTCGTCGAACCAGTTTTTGATGTATTGCTTTTGTTCGGGAAGGATATTATCCGGCTTGGGATAGTGATACTGGTAATAGGTGGTTTGCCAACTGCCCGTTTGCGCCGGATACGGTGAGGTCCAGCCGTCGGAGACAGCGCCGGTCGCTTTGTCGATCTTGATGATATACCCTCCGGTCAGTTCATCTCCTGAAAGGTCGTTTTCGGTCAGTTTGCTGATGTCGACGCGGTTTTTGTCGCGTTTGATCTTCTCGGTGATGAGATAAACGCCCTGATACTGACCGTTCAGCATTACCTCGACAAAACGGCTGCGGGGCGCCCAGGCCATGATCCGCCGGGCCATTTCCAGCGCAAAAGCATCGCGGATCAGGCTTTTGTCGTTGAACGGCGCGATAAAGACCCAGTCGGCTTCTTCCGGCATGCCGAGCAAGGGTATGTTGAGGTCCTCGCCGTTGGCGTCGCGCGTTTCCACGGCGTACGGTTTTTTATCCGACAGCAGCTGGGACGTGCTGCCCCGGCGCTCGATGCCGATGTAGCCGTTGTAGTGATTGGGCGGGTCGGAGAGGTGGTTGACCTGTCCCGGGCCGTTGTATATGACCTTCATTTGCGCAGTGATCTTCGGTTCGTCGGGGATCGACGCGCCGTTCGGGGTCGTGATCAGCACGATCGGGAGGTCCGAAGACTGAAAATTGACCTGCGCTGCCGAAAAGGCCGGCAGGAATAGTAAATACAGGCACCACTTTTTCATATACGGTGAGTTTATAAGTCGATTAAAACCCGGTTGGGCGGGATTTTAAGGCGTTCAGTTTCTTTCCACGGCTTCGCTGCTGACGAGGTTGCCCCAGAAAATGGCATTTGCAAACAGGCGGTTGGTACCGTACCAGAAAGCGCGGAAATTGGGATCGCCGGCAAAACAAATGATACGCCCGCGGCCCGTACCGCACACCACCACCGCCGCGGAATTGGCGACCAGTGGTTTCTGTCCGGCGTGGATATAGCCCGCCAGCAGCGGAGCAGCGGTGAACACGGCCGGCGTAGCGTAGGGGTTTTTGGCGGTTTCTATAAACGTTGTATCCCCCAGGAACATGGGAAGCCGGGTTCGTTCATAGCCGAAACACAAAGGGTGGCTCAGGTCGAGTTCCGCTTCGAAGATCGCCCCCGGCATGCGCCGCGCGCCGCGGTCTTCGTCGAGGTATTCGTAGGCGCGGCGTATGGGATTCGGGTTTCCGGCATTTCGAAACTCCAGCATCGCCAGCCCTGCACCCTTCAGCCAGCGGAGGGCGCCTCCAAGCGCCACTACCGTGCCGCCGTTTCGCGCAAACTCGCGCACCTTTTCAGCGGAAAGGCGCGGGTAATTGCCGTCTGGGAGGATCAATACGTTGTAATCGAGAAAGTTCACCCGCCCGGTCCGGTCCGATTCTACCATGGTGACCGGCATTTCATAGCGGGTATCCAGCAAGTGCCAGATCTCTCCCGCCGATTCCGGGCTGACGCCGTCGCCGGTGATCATCAGTACTTTCGGTGTGCGAAGCGTCGGAAATTTGTTGCTTCCGAGATCGGGGCCGAGGGAGGTCAGGCCATTGGCGATGGCATACACCGGCAAGGTGCCCGAAATGCCATTCATAAGACCGAGCAGCACCGTATCGGCTATTTCCTGGTTTTCGGAAGGGATCACCAGGCTGCCTGCCTGGAAAGTCTGCCCGTCCGACAAAAAGGAATTCATTGCCACTTTCACCCGCACGCCGGCGCGCATCAGGCGATACAGTACCTGGGGCACTTCATACCCAGTGGCGGGCACTACATAAGCATAGGCCGGTTGGCCGATGATCGAAAGCCCGTATCTGGATACCAGCGAAAGCCCTTTCCGGCCGACCACCTGTGGATCGTACTCTTTCGCGCTCACCGGCGACCATTTCACACCAAAGGCGTCCGGCAGCGTCCAGGCGGATATATCGTAAAAAATGCTGTCCTGAAAAGTGGTTCTGCGTTCGAACAGGGCTTTTACCAGGCGGTATTGCGGCTGTTCGGCCGGCACCCAAAAGGCGTTGCGGGCCTGAAACTGCTCACCCCCGGCCCGCAGGTCGCCGCTCAGATTGTGCACCTCGATCCGGTGCCGCATCAGCACGGCAAGCAACGCATTTGCCGGCAGGTCGCGGTTGTCGGCGAAAACATACCCTTTGATATCGTCTTTACGCGCTTCTTCCAGCGCCGTTTTATAAAAATCGCGGAGATACTCGTTGAGTTGAACGCGCAGGTCACCGATGGCCTCCAGCGTGGAAAGCGAGGCGAGTACGTGGTTGCGGATGGTATAAGGAAAACGGAGCAATCCGTTGGCAGTTTCCTGCGCGCTGCCGCGGCTGCTGGCCTGTTCGAACAGGATGCCGATGCTGCCCTGCGCATCCGGATAGGTGGATCCCTTGCCGTAATAGAAATCGTCGAAATTCTCTCCGGAATAGAACAGCACGTGCTCTCCGGATAATTTTTTTGCGTGATAAACGGCGATCTGGGCCGTCAGTTCCTGATTGCGCAGCGGCGTAATCGGATGCACCCGGCTGGGTACGCCGGGCTGGAAAAAGAAAGTTGAATGGCTGCCCATTTCATGGTGGTCGGTGAGCACGTTGGGGTGCCATTCCTGAAAGAGGGCCACCCGGCCGCGGGTTTCGGGTTGCTGGGCTACGATCCAGTCGCGGTTGAGGTCGAACCAATAGTGGTTGTAGCGGCCTTTGGGCCAGGGTTCGTTGAATTCATCTGCTACCGGGTCGGTAGCGCCGTTTCGGCTTCGGCGGCTGTTGACCCACGATGAAAAGCGCTGAATACCGTCCGGATTGAAGCAGGGGTCGAGCAGAATGACGGTGTTTTTGAGCAAATTTTGCACCTCAGGGGTCTGTGCGGCGGCCAGGTAGTACGCCACGATCATGGCTGCGTTGCTGCCGCTTGCTTCGTTCCCGTGGATCGAATAGCCCATGTAGTTGACCGCGGGCAAGTCGGCGGAAACCTCCCGGGCGCCGGCGACGGGATTTACGAGGCGGTTTCGCGCAGCCTTGATCTCGTCGAGCCTGGCGCGATTGGCCGGGTCGGTGATGATGAGACAGATCAGCGGGCGGTTTTCATGCGAACGGCCGTACTCCACGATGCTGATGCGATCACTTGCCTGGTCGAGGCTGCGCATGTAAGCCAGCAACTGGTCGTGCGTGACATGCCATGCGCCTACTTCGTAGCCGAGTACAGCCGCCGGGGTCGGGATAGCAGTGTCGTATGAAATATCGGGCAGGTAATATTGAAGAGAAGGCGCCGTTTGAGCGGATGCGCAGAAAACACATGACCGGAGAATCGCCAGAAAAACAACAAAACGAAGCATCGTGCAGGTAATTTCGGGGAAAAGTACGGTGCCCTGCCCGTTTTAAAAAACAAACCCCTGCTGTTCCGATGAAGAACGGCAGGGGTCGGGTCAGGTGGCAGGCGTTTCAGAAGCGGACGCGCAGTCCGGCATTGGCATAGAAAACATTGTCTTTGGCATCAGCGCCGTTTACGACTTTAAGGTCATACACATCGGACAATCCGAACTGATATCCGAGGTCGACAAAAAAGATGGAAAGGTCGAGCCCCGCCCCCACGTTCCAGCCAAACACGGCGTCCTTCCAACTGTTGTTATTCAGGTCGATCTCGTCTGTGTTGGAGTCAAGCAGGATGCTGGCATTGGGTCCGGTAAATATCCGAAAGGAAAAATTGCCGCTGTTTTCTCCGAGTGCGACACCAAGCATGACCGGAATACGCAAATGCGTGCGTTTAAGGTCAACATTGCCGACAGGAGTGGTGAAGTCCAGCTTGTTTTTTGCGAACTCGAGTTGAACGCCCGGCTGGATGTAAAATTTACCTCCGATCTGCAAGTCGATCCCGACCTGGTAGCCAACGGCTGATTTCCAGTCAGCGTCGTCAAAATCCTCGGTCAGATTGTGCGAATTGATGCCGACGTAAGGGCGCAGGGTTACCTGGGCCAATGCCAGCGAAATGGTGCAAAAAATGAAGGCCAGTGTGATGATCTGTTTTTTCATAATATGGAAGCGATTTAGTGAAAAGCGGACCTGCGCAGGGGCGATTGTTGAAGTAAGCAGTAGGCAGAGGCAGTAGGCAGTGACAGTGTCAACTTAGGTACGAATTACTGTACAAAAATAGTCTCTATCCCCTGTTTTGCCCGAATTCCATGATGGCTGCTCACTGCTTCTGCCGATTGCATACTCCAAATTTATAGAACCAATCTACCTGGGTTTGAGGAGGCACAATGCAACAAAAATAGGCAAGACCCGTCCAAACTTGCGCAAGAAGGGAAGAATTAATTTGGCAGAGATCTGGCGCCCTCAGACGGGAAATTCGCGGAGGCGCCGGGCCAGTGTATTCAGCACTTTTTCCTGGAAATGGAGCGGGTGGTGTTTCGAGATATGCCTGCGCGACCTGAGCGCGAGGTCGAATTTTTCGCGGTCGAAGTGCCGGAATTTTTTCTTCCAGAAAGCCACCGTGCTCTGCATGGCTTTTTGGTCCAGCCAGTTGCCGAATTTGCCCGGCAACAATTTTTCCAAAACGTTTTTCAGCAAGCCTTTTTTATGTGGCGCAATGCCCGGAGTTGGGCGCTGCGGTACGTTCGGGTAGAGCTCCCAGGCCCAGGAGTTGGCTTTGCAAAACCCTTCGTACCAGTCTCTGCCGTACAGTGGCAGGAGGGTAACCGTTTCGGTGGCGGTGAACAGGTTCTTGTCTTCAATCTCCAAGTGTTCTGTGTCTACGAAATAATTGACACAGAAGTATTTATGCGAATTAAGCAAGAATATCTTTTTGAAAAGCACAAGCATGGTGCGCGCCAGCCACAACCGCCCAGGCTCCGTGATGAGGAAAAAATCAATGTCGCTGTCAGGGCGCATGCAGTGTTTTGACAGCGACCCGGAGACAAAAACGGCGCGGATAAACGGGAATGCTCCGATCAGACGGGACATACGCCGGGCGATGGGTAAAAAATGATCGGCTCGCTGATTGCAGTCCAGCCTGCGGGCCTCCCATTGCGGTTCGTCGCGGGTCTGATAAAACCGGCCAAAACGATACACGAGGCCTTTTTCAACCATTCCCTGCAACTTTTCGGATACTTCCTGCACGCTTGTTTCGCGATAGCGGGCAAAGTGAAACACCTCCTCTGCTGTGAGAGGGTATGAAAATATCTCGAAGTACAACAATGCCTTTATGAGTGCCTGTTCGATCGGGCATTCAACGGCCTGGTGCGCGGATGCAGTCATGGTTAACAGTAAGGGATGGGTTTTCCATCGAATATCAATAGCAAGGTAAGAAAGCTCCTGTCATTGCAATCGGGTACTATTCCCGGAGTTGCGCAAATCGACCTGTAACAGGAGTTTTTGTCCAATTCCGGCTAAAAAAAGATCGCCCGGTCATCACCGGATGATCAGCCGGAGCAGGCGGTCGAGTTTTTCAATGGCGCTTGAAAAATCGATCTCGCCGGTCATGAAACGACCTGAAGAGCGCACTGCTTCGTGTTTGAGCGCGTCGGACAGAAAGAACAGGCTTTCCGCCACCGATGCCGAGGGTTCGGAAAAGGAAAAAGCGTTGTCGGCAACCCCCTTTTTTAATAATTCGGTGAGAAAGGCCACTTCCCTGGACTTGGTTTGCTCATATACGGCGTCGAACATTGGCTCCACTTTTTGAAGGTGATCGACCGACAGTTTGGTCAGGTGGATCACTTCGTTGTAACGCCGGATGCGTTCGGTCAGGTAAAATTTTACCTGTTTGCGCACATCGGGAAAAGCCTGCGTTTTGTGCTGCAGGTCGGCAATGAAAGTTTTGGTCTCTTCCAGTACCACCGCAATAAAGATCTCCTCCTTGTTTTTGAAGTAATAGTACAGGCTTGCCTTGTTGAGCCCGGCCAGCCTTCCGATATCATCGAGGGTGGTTTTGTCAAAACCGAAGCGGGCAAAACACTCGCTGCCGGCTTTCAGGATCTCGTCGTGTTTCGGATTGTCTTTCATGGGACTGCCGTTTTGGACGATAAAATTATATTCAATATTTATGTTTTTCAAACAAACCTGTAAAATGTTTTAATGGTGCGTTACCTGCTGTTTTTGCCCGGTATTTCAACGGTTGTTTCGTAGAAACGGCTGTTTTAGTGTACAAAAAACAAATCCGTGTTAAGTAATTTATAAACAGTGTTTTACAAATTAAAATACTCACCGCTAACTCTCCGGATATGAATAAAATGCCCTCGAAAACGCCATACAACTGTACTTGATCCTTCCGCTCCGGACCGGCAATCTTTGCATCAGGTTTTGCGCAAAATCATTCTTGAACCACCTGATTGAATCACTTCAAAAAAGATTGCATCATGAAAAAGACGATCCTGGTTTTCACCATTTTGCTCGCATGTAAGAGCCTGATTTTTGCACAACCCGCTCCCGGTCCGGGCGAAAAACAAGGCGAACGCATCGCCGAACGCGTGGAAAGCACCGAAACCTCCAGCAGCGATCAGAAAGCGCTGGTCAAAGAGATTGCCGAAACGGCGCGTGCTGCCGGAAAAGACAACCCCAACGATCCCGACAAGGTAAAAGACGCCGTGCGCGACAAACTCGACGAGATCCGCGACCGCAAGTCGACAAAAGACAAGCCCGGAGGAAAAAACAACAAGGAGATCGAAGAGTGGGTGAAAAAACTGAAGCGCGACCTGATGGACAACAGCTACGTTGCCCTGCCTCCTGCCAGCGATACGCCGCTGCTCTGCTCGGCCACAGGCACCGGCCGCACCACCGGCCATATCGCCGACCTGTCGCTCTACAACCCGACCGATCAAGCCATCACCGCGGAAGTATCGCCCGGTTTTATTCCGTCCGACGGCCGCTTCCAGCCTTATGTTTCGACGACCGATGTAGTGGTGACCGTGCCTCCGCATTCCACCGCCAACATTCCCATCGAAGGCTATTGCGCGGATATTTTCAAACAACCCGTACCGGCAGGTGTGGAAATGCCCGCCCTCGACGAATGGATCACAGCCTCCGGCAACAGCGACCTCGCCGGCAACTGGCAACCCCAAAGCTCCGAAGGCTGGAAGCCGAACCCCGCTTCCGGATTGACTGTTCCGGGCACCGACCGGCCCATGCCGTTCAGCATCGATTTGTATGCCCATCCCGAAGAAGCAGCGTCCGTGCTGCTGGAAGCACTGAGCTGCATTTCGACGGCCTACGACGATATGAATGCGCGCGGCGTCATTGAAACGCCGTTTTCCGGGCAACCGGACAAAGAGCGCGAAGCGGTGATCCAGCAGACATTCTGGGTGTATTGCGCCACACTTACCGGAAAGGAGTATAAACTGGACGATTTTTCAAAAAACACCAGGACTCAGTTTGAAGCGAATACCGGCCAGGACCTGAATAATGCCGCGCCCGAAACGAAAGCCGGCCTCGATCAGGGCATTGCCGGATTCTGGGGAACTTTCCAGGCAGTCGGGGCAGAAGCGAAGGTGTTCGCCAACGACCAGCCGGCACAGAAAGACGACTGGGGACCGGTAGTGGAACAGAAATACCGCGTCTATGCAGCCTACCGCGAAATGGGATACGACCATGATCGCGCGCTGCGCAGCGCCGTGCCCAACGAGGCGGTGCGCCGTGAATGGGGCGAAAAATTCCGCCGCCGGTACGAGGGGAAATGACCAACCCTGCGCTTTCATTTCATAATGCTCTAAAACTCGAGATCATGAACAAATTGTTGTTTTTCAACGCAATAGCCTCTTTATTCCTGTTGCTGGGTCCAACGCCTGCCAAAAGTCAGCCCGACTGGAGTCGACTGGATCTGAGTGGGCCGCAAGCCAAGATCAAAGCCTGTAGTGCTCCCGAATTTTTCCTGGGGATGCAGATAGGTATTCCTTTCAGTGCAGGGGCCGCTTACAATGCCGATTGGGAAGAAGTGCTGCAAGCGATTTATGCGCCGGAACATTTCGAAAACCTGTTCGGGACACTGGGTGGCGAACTCATGGCCGGAAACCCGTCGGGCTTGAACACTCCCTGGATTTCACTCGACGGCCATATCCGCCCGATGGTCGGCCTGCAGGCCGGCGTGAAGATCAGAGGCTGCTTCGAAATACGAAACGCTGTGCAATACTATCGGGCAACATGGGCCGGGGGCTTTCCGGTGACGGTCGTTCCCGTTGAGCCCGGGCCTGTCAAAAGCGCCGAAGGAATGATCGAAGCGCGTGCCGAAGGGATCGTACTGGAGTCCGGTTTTTCGATCATGCCGGGTGGAAAAAACGTGCAACCGTACGTTTCCGGAGGCATCAGGGCCAACATCGTCGTGGAACAAGGTTCCGATATTCATTTGAGCGGAGTAAAGATTCCTGCAGCGATCAAACCTGCGAATACGGCTGTTTCGCCGTATTTCGGCGCCGGAATCCGGGCGAATATTCTGGAGCGATGGTATTTGTCGGCCGGCGCCTCGGTGGGAAAAGTAGCAGGCCGGCGCTATTTGGGGGCACTTGAATTTGTTGCGGGGTTGCGGTTTTGAAATGGGTGCGCCTGAAATTTTAAAGGGTACTAAAAGCATCATCGCTTTTAGTACCCTTCATCACATATTCGAACAATAGCCTAGAAAAATACCGCCAGTTTGAATGCGATCAAACCGAAGGTGCCTTTTGATTTTTCTTCCACAAAGGCGTCACCGACATTTTTCTGTACCATGCCTTTGTCGGTCACATCGGTAAATTGCTGCTGGTAGGCGAGGCCGGCCACCAGGGTGGTGCTGGCGGCGAGTTCGTATTCGATGCCGCCGCCGAGTCCCCAGGAAAGCGACAGGCCCTTCACGTCGTCGCGGATATCCTCATCTTCGGTATTTTTGTCCTGGCTTCCGCGGATATCGCCCTGCGCTTTCGAAACAAATCCGATCGTAAACACCGGCACTTCGGCATAGAATTTCATCCGCGCGTCTTCGTTCGAGCCGCCGCGCATTTTCAGTCCGAAGGGTATTTCCACATAATTGAGCCGGTAGTGGAGTTTGGCTTCCCGTTCCACTACTTTGAACTTTTCTTCGCTCAGGTCGGAGTTGGTCCACAGCGAGGCCATTTCATATCCATTTTGAATGGTACCTCCCTGGTTAAACCCGAAGCCCAGACCCGTGAGGAACGCGTAATTATCGGCGAAGTAGTATTCGCCCAGGGCGCCGAGTTTAAGACCCCAGTTGGATCCTACGCCTTCCAGTTTTTTATCGGAAGTGCGCATCCACGACCAGGTGGGGCTGGCCTGAAAACCAAAACGGAATCCCGGAGCGTCCTGCGCCGCAAGTGCGCTCCACAAGAAGGTTAAAAAACAAAAAACTGAGGCAATTTTTTTCATGATCAGTAGTTGTTTTGCAGTTTTAAAATCAGGATCGATAGAACCCGGGTGCTATTGCCCGGTTGGGTATTAAACAGGATTTGAATTCCGGATCGACAAAAGCGCCTGCCGGTTGCAGGGGTTGAAACATGGGGATCGGGGAATTCATAATGTAAATCGACATTTGACCGTCATTGTCAACCTATGAACGTCAACATCGCACAAGTTGCACAATTCGAGCGGCTAAAATCGCAGTTTTTTTCATGAGAAGGATATTAATTTCCAATAAGGTATCGGACATGTTCACTTTTAATGCAGTACCACAGAGCACAAACGCCATCAGCAGGCTTGCCAATATAATGTTTCCGGCAGCGCTTTTGGCAGCAGTGCTGGCCGGCTGTGGCGGCGACGATGCGAAGCATCCGGATATCTCCGGGATCGACGTTCAGGTTCAGGTGCAGCGTTTTGACCGGGATCTGTTTGCGCTCGATACTGCCGACCTGAAAACGGGGATGCAGCAGTTGACGCAAAAATACCCCGAAATGTTTCCCCTGTTTGCGGTGAACATCATCCATGACCAGACCAACCCCGACGAAACACCCGAGCAGGCGGTGCGCGGATTTTTGTCTGCGCCGCAAATACGTCATTTGTACGACACCGTTCGGCAGGTATACGGCGACCTGCGCTGGCTGGATCGCGACCTCACAAAAATGTTCCGGTATTACAAATATTATTTCCCGGAACGACCGGTCCCAACCGTCGTCACGATGGTCTCCGAGTTTGTAACGGATGCGTTTACGGCCGGTGACAGCCTTTGCGGTATTGGTCTCGATATGTTCCTGGGAGAAAACTATCCCGCTTATTTCGCCGACCCGAACACCGAACCGTACTATATCAGAAGGCAATTCGTAAAGCCTTATATGACGATCCGGCTGGCAAAAACCATCGCCCAGAATATTGCAGGACCGCCGCCCGGCAACCGGCTGCTCGATCAGATGATCCACAATGGCAAAATGTTGTACATCGTCGATCACCTGCTGCCGGAAGTGCCCGACAGCATGAAAATGGGCTACACACGCGAGCAGATGGAAGGTTGCTATGCAAATGAACAGAATGTATGGGCGCGCATGCTGGAGCAAAACCTGCTCTACTCGACCGACGCCCAGAAATTGCGCAAGCTGGTGAGCCCGAGCCCCAATGCACCGGTGGTGTTTCAGGAGGCGCCGGGCGAGATCGGTAACTGGATCGGGTGGCGCATCGTGGAGGCCTATATGGAGCGCTTCCCGGAAACGACCATGCAGGCCCTGCTGGAGCAAAACGACGCGCAACAATTTCTGGAACAGGCCAAATACAAACCAAGACGCAACTGATTGAGCAGATATGCTGAAAATGCCGTGTTGGTGGGGTGTGTCTGAAAATACCCGTTGGCCTGAAAAGAATGCTACTGGAACCTGCTCTACGTGTTTTTTTCGCGCAATAGCGCTGCTATTCCACACAAAAAGCCATTTGATCAGAACCCAAAATCATTTATTTTCAAATCCAAAAGTATTGTTCAGACACACCCTAAGATGAATCGAGTCTTGTAACTTTGAACCGCTTTAAGGACACTTGCGAGCCGTGTTTGACCTGTTCTGTAAAATGCAGACCGAACCGGACGCGTTATTTGGGTCCGCAATATTCTGGAAATGAAACTTCCGGGCGGCTGCCTTGCACCGCCTGCTATCTGGAACAATGAACTGCTACCTGTCGAACTTTTACGACCTGCGCCCGCACTGGCATGCGGTAATGGTAGCGATATTGCTGTGCTGGCTCCCCCGAACGGCCGCTTCCCAGAGTTTCGAAGCGGGCATCAATGCAAGAGAAGTGGTGCTGGGCAGCACATTCGAACTGAGTTTCACCCTGAATGATGCGCAGGGCAACAAGTTCACACCACCCGATCTGGGCAATTTCAAAATACTGACCGGCCCCTCGGAAATGCGCGGCATGACCATCATCAACGGCCGCTCCACCATCAAACAAAGCTGGACGTATGAACTGGAGCCGCGGCGCACCGGCACTTTTTCCATTGGCGCTGCCAAAGTGACGGTCAACGGAAAACAGGTCGAAAGCCAGCCCCTGTCCGTACGGATCGTATCGCCCAGGGCACGACCCAATGTGAATGTGCCGCCCGGAGCGACGGACAATCTTTTTATCACCGGCGAACTCGACCGGACGGAAGCATACCCGGGGCAACAGGTGACCTGGCGCATCGTGCTCTATACCCAGCTGTCGATCGAAGGCGCCGATATCATCGAATTGCCGGACTTTGACGGCTTTTACTCAAAAGAGAAAAGGCGCTTCGATACGCGGGTCACTTATCGCACGATCAGCGGCAAAAAATATGCGGTCAAGGTGCTGCACGAAGAAGCGCTGTTTCCGCTGGAAACGGGCGAGATCGCGATCGGCTCGGCAAAAGTCAGGATCGGCGTAGAGCAGGGCGGGCATTTCGGCGGCTTCCTGATGCCCAAACCCGTTTTGTTCCAGACGCAACCGGCAGTACTCCAGGTAAAGCCGCTGCCGGCGCCTCCGCCCGAGTATTTTTCAGGCGGGGTAGGTCAGTACGACTGGTCGATCCAGATAGACCGCGATACGCTGACTACCGACGACGCTCTTACATTGACCATGTCGATCCGTGGCAACGGAGATGCCAGGAGATTTGCCCCGCCCCGGCTGCAACTTTCCGACAGCCTGGAGGTATTCGAGCCAAAAGTAAAAGAAGAGGAAGAATACGAAAATGGCGAAGAACTCGTGCACACCAGGGTGCTGGAATACGTCATTCTTCCGAAAGAGCCGGGTACTTACCAGCTCCGCCCCGCGCTTATTTTTTTTGATCCCGACAGCAATCGCTACAGGAGGCTTTGGGGTGAAATGCTGCCGGTGATACAGGTCGGAAAAGGCGCGCATTACGGCCTGAATGCGCCTGTCGACACTATCGCGCCATTGGTACAAGCCCCGACAGATCTGCCGGATATATGGGACGACCTGCTCGGCTGGTTCCGCTCGCCGGTCCTTTGGGCAGTCGTGGCGCTGCCGTTCCTGGCATGGGGACTGGTCGCCTTGTTCAGGCGTAAAAGAACCGCCGGGCATACATCCAATGCACCGGCCCGCGCGCCGGCCGCGCCTGTCGTAAAACCGACCCGCGCACTGGCCGATCTATTGCAGGCGGGAGCGCCGCGTGCGTTTTACGATGCCCTGTTCAAATCCCTTCAGCATTATCTTTCGGCCCGGCTGATGCTGTCGCCCGCGCAGATGACGCAGGAAAACGTGCGGCGGCAGTTGTCGGAGCGCAACATCCCTTCGGGTACCATACAGGACCTGCTTTCGGTATGGCAAACGTGCGAGCAGGCGCTTTTTGCGGGGCAGACACAAGCGACGCAAATGCCGGCTACGCTGCGCAGTTACGAACAGGCGTTGCAGGTGCTGGAAAAAAGCCTGCGCTCCTGAGCCTCCCCTCCTTCGATCATTCGAGCAGCACGTAGTTTTTGTATTCGCCCGGCCGCCATCCGGTCGTTTTTTCTATCCAGTTCGACAGGCGGTCTTTCAGCGACCAGTCGGCCATGGTCGGATCGCCCCGGAAACGCCAGTTGACGGCTTCGATGCGGGGGCGCATCACAGCAGGATGTTTGCCGCGGAAACGTTCCAGCGGCTCCCGGCCGTCGTAAGCGTAGTCCTTTTGCTCGCCCACCATTGACCGTACTTTTTCATCATTGTGCCACAAGCGGTTGAAATTCAGTTGCTTCCGTTGTTGCGCTTCCGGGTGTTTTACCCAGCCGTAATGATAAATATATGCGGGCAGCCTTCTGACACGCAGTTTCCGCCCTTTTCCGTCCGGTGAATCGAAATAGCGAAAACCCTGCGCATCCCGGTACGATCTGATGTGTTTGTCGTTGCGGATGATGCGCACTTCGCGCCGGTACCAGCGCCTGCTGAGTCCGATAAAATCGAAGGAGCCGTAAAAGTGCCGGTAATCGAAAAGCAGGCCTTCTGTATTATCATCTTCAAGCCAGCGCTCCATGCCGCTGCGTATGGCCGGAAGGTCCACTTCATGCACACATTCATCGGCCTGAATGTAAAAGCACCAGTCGAATTCGGCCGGAATGGCGGCGAGGGCTTTGTTGGTTTCTGCAGCCAACACCTGCCCGCCTTCGCGCATCGAGTCGTCCCATTCGGTTTCGATGATGTGTATTTTCAGATCTCCTATACCCTTGATGAGTTCAAGGGTGTCGTCTTCGGATTTGCCTACGGCCACCACCATGTAATCGCATACCGGCAGAATAGACCTGATCGCTTCGACGACCGGATAGTCGTAAAGCAACGCATTTCGAACGATGGTAAAACCGGCAACTTTCATGTAATAAGCGTAACAATCATAACTGAAAAATGTGCGTGCTGCCGATCTGTTCTATAATAATCAATTTACCCTGCACATATAGCACGCGGCATCGGTGGTGTTGGCTTTTTATGTACACAAAGAGAAAGCAACCGGCAACAATAAGAAGCACCACACCCTGCGGCCCGATCAGGACAAAAGTCATAATTCCCGCCGACATCGGCTCGATGACAGGTCGGATGACATATTAAAAAGTGGCCTCCGCATTGCGCGGACGCCACTACATGCAACAAATAATTCAGTTCCTGAAATGAGAGGGGTTATTCCCGGACGATTTTAAAAACGGCGATTTGTCCGCTCTGCCCGGTGTCGATCCTTCCGAAATACAAACCGGCCGGCAGAGCCTTCAGATCGAGGGGCAACATTTGCTCGCCCGCAGTAAGTGTAATGTGTTCACGCATATAAACTTTACCGGCCGGATCGGACAAACTCAGTCTGCCTTCAAAACCTTGCCCGACCTGCAGGCGCAACATGGCCATGCCGGCAGTGGGATTGGGAAAGACCGCTTGTGAAATAACAACCGGCTCTACTGTCGGGACGTTGGCGGCGCATCCCAGGGCTCGCAATACCTGTCCGCGCACCTCGCCCGCGGGGTTGGCGGCGGTATGTACGTTCAGATAGGTGTCGCCCGACTCCAGTTTCACTGCATCGGCGCCGGTGATCTGTACCATGCCGCTGGACGCGGGTGACGGTGTGTTGAGTGCAATGGCTACCGGCCCGCTCACGCCGATCGCTCCGTCGTGGATGTGTGCAGCCGTCGCATTTCCACTGAGCCCGTCTACGATGAACAGGTAATCCATGTTTGTATTCAGGCGATCGGTACTCACTACAGCGGCGCCGATACCTGTTGAAGCATTGGGCGGCACTTCCTGGTCGCTGCACAGGTCGAACGCATAAACCCGCCGCAGCAAAGGCTCCATCTGACCCCTGATTTCCCCGCCGGGGTTTGCTACCGTGTGTACATTCACATAAATATTCCCGTTCAGCAGGTCGGTTACAAAAACTTCGTCGACGGCGATCTTTGCGCTGTAGAAATTCGCGATCGCAGTCGTTTGCAGGGCCACGACTACTCCACCCGCAGCGCCCGGCGCCGCTTTATGAAAATGCGCGGCGGTTGGTGTCAGGCCCGTAGCACCGATGTAGTATGTCAATGTGTCGAGATTGGGAGACAGGGCTGCTACTGCCACACCGCTTGCCGATGTTGTCACGGGTGGTGTTTCCTGCGCGCCATTCAGGATGGTCTCGAATGCCAGCGGCCCGAGTTCGAACAATTGACCCCTCACTTCACCGGCAGGGTTGTTGGCCGTGTGTACATTGATATAATAGTCGCCGGCAGCCAGTTTTTGCTTGAAATCAGTAGCGAGACCGCTCAGATCGATGTTGTTGCTTACGGTCGAGTTCCCGCTCAGCGCCAAAGCCACCACAACCGGACCAGCAACACCAGTCGCTCCTTCATGGATATGTGAAGCGGTCACGGAGCCGGACAATCCGTTGACTACTGCCGAATACCGGGCGGTATTGCTGCCCGGCGAATAAGCGAGCAAGCCGACTCCGAAGCCGCTCCCGGCCACAGACGGTACTTCCTGATTGCCATCCATCGGGGCTGCGAAAAACTCGTCGGTCATCAGGTGCAGTTGACCTCTGATCTCACCGCCCGGATTGGCGGCAGTATGCACATTCAGGTATAATTGGTCGTTCAGCGCCATCGATATAAAATCGCTGGGAATGGCGATATCGGCACGCAGGCGATTGCCCGAGGCATTGCTGGAAAAGTTGACGTATACCGGACCGCTGACTCCGGTCGCCCCGGTATGGATGTGGCAGCCTGTAATGGCTCCGCTCAGACCGCTGAAAACGCCATTGACAACAACAGTATTCCTGTCTTCAGACAACATAAATGTGGCGACGCCACGTGCGTTTGTAGTAACGGAGGGTACTTCCTGTTGCCCGTCCATGTTAGCGATGAAAAGCAACCGGTTATTTGTTCCGAATTGGGCGGATGATGATACTGCGATGCAAAGGACCAGCAGCAAGGTGAATAAGTTGGATCTTGTTCTCATTGTAAATCAGTTTTTGTTAAAAAATACCGGTCCGCAGGGGCCGGAGCAGATCAATAAAACTATTCCTTAATATTTGAACAGGAAGCTGCATTATTTCCCAACCGGCAGAAAATGGCTCCGAACGGGGACGATCGGGCGATTGCTGATTCCCGGCCGCTGAAAAATTCCGATATTGC
The DNA here is from genome assembly GCA_020636045.1 of Lewinellaceae bacterium. Lineage (GTDB taxonomy): Bacteria > Bacteroidota > Bacteroidia > Chitinophagales > Saprospiraceae > M3007. Next base: position 278,365 of record JACJYP010000007.1, on the reverse strand, counting down.
CGCCGTCATTTTTCGAGTATGCCTGCACCGGATTTTTCCAGAATCACCTTTGACCCGTCACTACGTCCCATGTCTGTGCCCATGCCTGCATCGGCAGCCCTGCCCTACGTCGCAGGAGTGCCGCCATTCCTCGGCGGCCCCTACCCGGGCATGTACGTGACACAACCCTGGACGATCAGGCAGTATGCAGGATTCTCGACGGCAGAAGAAAGCAATGCCTTTTACCGGCGCAATCTCGCTGCCGGCCAGAAAGGCCTATCCGTTGCCTTCGACCTCGCTACCCACCGCGGCTACGATTCCGACCACCCGCGCGTAGTGGGCGATGTGGGCAAGGCGGGGGTGGCCATCGATACGGTGGAGGACATGAAGATCCTGTTCGATCGGATACCGCTCGATCAGATGTCGGTGTCGATGACCATGAATGGCGCCGTGATCCCGGTGATGGCTTTTTTTATCGTTGCAGCGGAAGAACAGGGTGTGCCGCCGGAAAAACTTTCCGGCACGATTCAAAATGACATTCTGAAGGAATTCATGGTGCGCAATACCTACATCTACCCTCCGGGGCCGAGTATGCGCATCATCAGCGATATTTTTGCCTGGTGTGCCCGTAATATGCCGAAATTCAATTCGATCTCGATCTCAGGCTATCACATGCACGAAGCCGGCGCGCCGGCAGAGATCGAACTGGCTTATACGCTGGCCGACGGATTGGAATACATCCGCGCAGGCCTGGCGGCGGGGCTTTCCATCGACGATTTTGCGCCCCGATTGTCATTTTTCTGGGGTATCGGAATGCGCCATTTCACCGAGATCGCCAAAATGCGCGCTGGCCGCCTGCTTTGGGCGAAACTGGTCAGCGGGTTTGAACCGAAAAACCCCAAATCGCTGGCCCTGCGCACGCATTGCCAGACAAGCGGCTGGTCGCTTACCGAACAAGACCCTTTCAACAATGTAGCACGCACCTGCATTGAGGCGATGGCTGCCGTGCTGGGCGGCACTCAAAGCCTGCACACCAATTCTTTCGACGAGGCCATTGCGTTGCCGACCGACTTCTCGGCGAAAATTGCACGCGATACGCAGTTGTTTATTCAGAAAGGGTCAGGCGTGACGCGCGCCGTAGACCCCTGGGCGGGTTCTTATTTTTTGGAGAAACGCACGATGGAACTGGCGGAGAAAGCATGGGCGCTGATCCGGGAAGTGGAAAACCTGGGTGGCATGGCAAAAGCGATCGAGGAAGGATTGCCAAAACTGCGTATTGAGGAAGCAGCGGCGCGGAAGCAGGCCGGGATAGATTCCGGCGAGGAGCGTATCATCGGCGTCAATATTTTTCAGGTAGAAGACGACGTCGCTTTCGAGATCCTCGAGGTGGACAATACCGCGGTGCGGGAGAGCCAGATCGCTCGCCTGGAGCAAGTGAAGGCTACCCGCGATGCCGGGCATGTGGAGAAAACCCTTGTCGCACTGGAAGATTGCGCGCGCAGTGGAGAAGGCAATTTGCTTGACCGGGCGGTGGATGCCGCCCGCGCCCGCGCAACGCTGGGGGAGATATCCCTGGCGATGGAAAAAACCTTTGGTCGTTACGCGGCTACTTCACGCGCCATTGCGGGCGTTTACGCAGCCAATATGAACAACAACGAAGATTTTGAAAAGGCGCGCCATATGGCCGACGATTTTGCGGCGGAAGAAGGGCGCCGCCCGCGGATCATGGTAGCCAAACTCGGCCAGGACGGCCACGACCGCGGCGCCAAAGTGATCGCTACCGCCTTTGCCGACCTGGGTTTCGATGTGGATATCGGTCCGCTTTTCCAGACGCCTGCCGAGGCAGCGCGCCAGGCCGCAGAGAATGACGTGCATATCCTGGGCATTTCGTCACTGGCTGCAGGGCACAAAACGCTGGTGCCGCAAACCATCGCAGAACTGAAGAAACTGGGCCGCGAAGATATTCTCGTTGTGGTGGGTGGCGTGATCCCCCAGCAGGATTACGATTTCCTGAAAAAAGCAGGTGCAGCAGCGGTTTTCGGACCCGGCACAGTGGTGGCAAAAGCCGCACAGGAACTGCTGGCGGTGTTGATGGCCTGAATCGTGACCTGGTGGTCTAAAGGACAGTAGGCCGTAGGCAGTAAAAACCCAGTGGAGGCAATCTTTCTTGGTATTGTAAACCGCATACTTCCAATCGACCCCGCTTTGGAGGGCAATTTATTCCCCGATCAGCAGGCCTCCGATCTGTTTCCCCAAATCCACAATGCCATCTCCGGCGGTATTGGAAAGCAGGGCCACGACCACTTTTTTGACCGGGTAGCAAATGATAAAAGAACGCGCGCCCGGCTGGCCACCCGACTTGCAGAAATAAGCCTGCCCGCGCTGTTTGCCGGTATCCCAGCCGAATGCATACTCGTCGAAAGTGTCGGGAGGAGTCGTCATGGTTGTCAATGCTACTTTTGAAAGCACTTTCCCTTCGAGCAATTGTATGCCAAACCTGGCAAGATCGTAAACGGACGACTCGGTGCCCCCGCCGGCGTATTTCCAGCTCAGGCTTTCGGGTATTATTTCAACAAAACCGCTTGGCCCGTATCTGTAAATTTTGGAACGCTCTTCCGGGAGTTGGTTCAGGTTTTCGCAGCGCAGGGAACCCAGATCGAAAGGCTTTGCAAGTTGTTGATCCAAAATAGCGGAATAGGATAGCCCAGTTGCTTTTTCCATTGCTGCGGCCGCACAAGTATAACCGTGGGTAGAGTACAGATATGGTATCGGTATCAGCGAATCGGCACTGAAAAGGCGTGTGGCGTCGAATGCATTGGTATAAATTTCGGCAGTGCCGGCTTTCAGAGGGTCGTGGCCTTGTTTATAATGCCGTACGCCGCCCCTGCACGACAGCAACTGGCCGACCGTATGCGTATGGTGGGGAGGAAGGCGCGGCTCATAACTGCGCGTGCGATTTGAGAGGTCGATCTTACCTTGTGCATGAAGCCTGAAAGCCATCACGGAGCACAGCGCTTTTGCAATGGAAGCATGCCTGAAAATGGTATTGGCATGCGCTTCTTTTTTAGATGCGATGTCCTGAAACCCCCAGCCTCTGGTGAAGTGTATTTTACCGTTGACGGCGATCGCGCAGCTAATGCCGGCCACAGGTTCTTTCAAGATATAGCCCTGTACTGTTTTATCTACTTGGTCACTCAGGGGCCAGCGGACGCGTTCATCGTTTTCCAGCCAGATGCCGGCGTATAGTATTTTGCCCTGCGAACGGTACATTTCCAAAGATTCCAGCCGGTAACCCCGGTCCCTAAATCGCTGGCGCCAATTGCGAAACCGGTTTTCGTCCAGATCGTAACGTGCCTGCCAGTAGCGTTTTTCTGTGTTTTCAACCCATATGGCTGCGTATCTGGCAGCCCCATTTTGCTCGTACATTTCAATCTTGTAGAGCCTGAAACCCTTATCTGAAAATGCCTTGACCTGCTCTGGCAGTTTGCCCCGGGCGATGTCGCGCTGAATGGCCCACTTCAGGTTATCTTTGTTCTCCAACCATACAAGTGAATACAGCTGTTGCCCTCCTATTTCGTACACATCGAGGTCAACGGGCATATACCGGTCTTTGTATTCCGCCTGTTTTTCAGAAAAACCGGCGGCAGTCAGTTTTCTGAATGAAGCCCATTTCAGGTTTTCTTTGTTTTCCACCCAGATCGCTCCGTAGTAGGGCATGCCGTTGAGGGCATGGAACTCCTGGTCGACCGGCCGGTAACCTTTATTTTTCAAGGTCTCCCATTTTTCGGCAAACGCGCGATCGCTGAGGCGGGTATTTACTTCCCAGTTGCGGTTGTCGACGTTTTTACGCCATATCCCCGCATAGATACGCGCACCCCCGCCCAGCACCTCTACGTCGGTGAGGCGGTATCCCTTGTTCCTCATCTCCTCGAGTTTTGCGTTGTAGGTTGATTCCGACAGGTCGCGACGCGCCTCCCAGGCCAATTCAATAGCCGGCTGGTCGAGCATGCCCTGAGCGCATACCATGGCAGGCAGGAAGAACGTGAACACTGCGTGAATATGAAAAATGGGTGCTTTCATACACATTTGCGCTGCACTTTTGAATTCAACCTATTTCACGGCCAGCAACATGCCGTATTTCCACGCCCCTGCCAGCAAAGCTTCATACTGGCGGACGGAGGCACGGGCGTTTCCCAGGCGCACAGGCCCGACAAGTCTCACATACGATAGGAGTGTTCCGAACGGAAGCCAACGGGAAGATATTTCATGCAGATTGCGCAGCGACACCTGTACGTTGGCCGTTACATCGCGCAATTCGGCGACCCTGAGACCCGCCTCCTGCGCGTAGGCGCAATGTTGTTCGGCGGTGTCGATATCCGGAATCGCCCAGGGATGCAACCACGCGCGCAACAAGTGCTCGCAGTGATCGGAAAGCGGTCGCCCGGTGCGCATGTATTCGGCCATTACCAGCCTGCCGCCGGGTTTTAGCACGCGAAAAGCCTCCCGGTAGAAAGCGGCCTTTTCGGAAGCATGGCAAATGCTTTCGCAGGCCCATATCACATCAAAACGGTCGTTTTCGAAAGGCATTTGACAAAAATCGGCCTCTGCGAAATCTACCAATGCCGTATGTTTACTTTGTGCACGGGAGCGGCAAGCCTCGATCTGGCTTTTTACGATGTTGATCCCGGTGACCTGCACCTGGCGATGTTCTGCAAGCCAGAAGCAGGAATTGCCCATGCCGCAGCCTGCGTCGAGTACCCGTTCGCCTGCCCGGATGCCGGCCATATCGGCCAGCACGCGGTTCATATTGTCGAGCGTATCGGCGTGCCGGCTGGCCTGTTCGTCGTAATAACCGAAATGCACGGCCACATCGTTGCGGCGCCGGTTCCAGATGTTCCGGTAGTCGAAACCCGTGTGGTTGTAGTAACTGTGTACGTCCGGGAAGGCGTTTTTCATCGGGCAATTTTCGGAAAATATTTTCGGGTGACGGCAACAAGGAACGCCACTTGGGGCGTTAATGCGACGTATCAAACGCTTTTAACACTCAAACCCAATCCGCTACATGCAAAAAGCAACTCTTTTGTTGTGCCTCGCCGCCGGCCTGCTCATTGCCAATACCGGCTGCGCTACCTGGAAACAAAACCGGTGGCTTTCCAATCACAACAAAACCCTGAAACGCCTGGCAGAAAGCAATATTCCTCCCGAACAAAAACTGGACGGACTGGTGCAGGACTACGTGTTGTTCATGAACGAAGACCTGAAGTTTTTCAACCCCGTGAACGGCGTCAAGTACGTGCAGAAATACCATTCCCAGAACGAGCGCTACATCGACAAGATACTAAACGACACACAGAAATGGCAAAGCGGCCTGAATACGCTCGAAAAAGTAGACCTGGGCCTGCGCGTCGCAAAGAAGCCTTATCTGAACGACGTAGTGGACCTGGTGCCCAAATTCAAGAAAAAATACAAGCAATACGCATTTATCGTAAACCTCACCAGCAAAGTAGTGGGCGGGCTGACGGGGTTTCTCGGTAAAGGACTGGGAATATGACCCGCTGCGAGACTTATTTTCCGAAAGATTCCAGGAGCGCGCCTAACCGCCATATGTCCTCGAAGGAATTGTAAAGCGGCACCGGCGCAAAGCGGATGACGTTGGGCTCGCGCCAGTCGGCGATCGCGCCATGTTCCGAAAGAAAATCGAAAAGCGCTTTTCCACGCCCGTCGGTCAGCAGCGACAGCTGGCAGCCCCGTTCCGCCGGATTGCGCGGGGTGATGATCCTGAACAGTCCGTCCTTGTGCCTTGACGCTTCCAGCACGAATTCCAGAAAACCCGTCAGATGCTCGCTTTTTGCGCGCAGGGCGGGGATTCCTGCTTCATCAAAGATATCGAGGCTGGCCTTGTGCGCCGCAAAACTGAAGATCTGGGCATTGCTCAGCTGCCAGCCTTCCGCGCCGCGCATGGGTTTGAAACCTTTTTTCATTTCGAAACGCTCGCTTTCATCGTGGCCCCACCAGCCGGCAAAACGCGGCAGGCCGGGATTGTTGCCATGCCGCTCGTGTACGAAAACGCCCGACGGCCCACCCGGACCGGAGTTGAGGTATTTGTAACTGCACCACACTGCAAAATCAGCGTTCCAGCGATGGAGGTCCAGCGGCACATTGCCCGCCGCATGTGCGAGATCGAAGCCTGCACAGGCGCCCGCATTGTGCGCTGCCGCCGCGATCTTTTCCATATCATATAATTGACCGGTGTAGTAATTCACCCCGCCAAGCATCACCAGGGCCGCCTGAGGGCCTTCTTCTCCGATCACGCGCAAAATATCTGCTGTCCTGAGGGTATCTTCACCGGGGCGCGGGGCGAGTTCTACAATGGCGTCTTTGGGATCGTATCCGTGCCAGCGCACCTGGGTCTCCATAGCATACTGGTCGCTGGGAAACGCGCCGGCCTCCATAATGATCTTGAAACGCCCGGGTGTGGGCCGGTAAAACGACACCATCATCAGGTGCAGGTTGACGGTCAGGGTATTCATGACCACGACTTCGTGGGGGAGCGCGCCCACTAACCGTGCCGACTGAGGGGTAAGAAACTTGTGGTAATGCATCCAGGGCATTTTGCCGCGAAAGTGTCCCTCTACACCGTGCGTTGCCCATTGATCCAGTTCGTCGAGCAGCGCCTGGCGCACGGACCCGGGTTGCAGGCCGAGGGAATTGCCGCAGAAGTACAACACATCGTTGTCGCTATCGTGCGGGTGTTTCGGAAAAACAAAACGCTCCCGGTAATGGCGCAGGGCATCCTGGCGGTCGAGGTTTTGGGCAAAATCGAGGGTGTTTTCGTATTGCATATTGGCAGCTCTGAAATGTGGCCGCAAAGTTGGTAAAAAGCCGGAAGTCCGGACCGGGTTATGCCCGTTTTCGACGAAAGAGCCGGCCGGGCATTCGCTCGGGAAGCAGGGATTCCCTATCTTTGCGCCTCATTTTTATCAACCAAACAGAAGGAAGTTTTGTTTTGGGTCCTAAATGGTTGTAATTCCAGAATTATTGCCGCCCCGAAATCGCACTCCACATTTTTCATCCATCACCTAAGAAAAATATGTCCGTAGCAACAGAAAAACGCCCTGCTTACAAAGTAAAAGATATTGCCCTGGCCGAATGGGGTCGCAAAGAGATCCAGCTGGCCGAAGCCGAAATGCCGGGTCTTATGTCCCTGCGCGAAGAATTCGGCGTCAGCAAACCCCTCAAAGGCGCCCGGATCGCGGGTTGCCTGCACATGACGATCCAGACGGCCGTGCTGATCGAAACCCTCGTCGAACTCGGCGCGGAAGTGACCTGGTCCTCCTGCAACATTTTTTCCACCCAGGACCACGCAGCAGCCGCTATTGCCGCCGCAGGCATCCCGGTGTACGCCTGGAAAGGCATGAATGCCGAGGAGTTTGACTGGTGCATCGAGCAGACCCTTTTCGCCTTTAAAGACAACCAGCCGCTCAACATGATCCTCGACGACGGCGGCGACCTCACCAACATGGTGCTCGACCAGTATCCCGAACTGGTAGCCGGCATCCGCGGTATTTCCGAGGAGACCACTACCGGCGTGCACCGCCTGTACGAGCGTACGGCAAAAGGCACCTTGCCCCTGCCCTGCATCAATGTGAACGATTCGGTGACCAAGTCGAAGTTCGACAACAAGTACGGCTGTAAGGAAAGTCTGGTGGATGCCATCCGCCGCGCTACCGACATCATGATCGCGGGTAAAGTAGCGGTAGTGGCCGGTTACGGCGACGTTGGCAAGGGCTCGGCAGCATCGCTGCGCGGCGCCGGCGCGCGCGTGATCGTGACGGAGATCGATCCGATCTGCGCTCTGCAGGCCGCCATGGACGGTTACGAAGTAAAACGTATGGAAAATGCCATTCCGCGCGCCAACATCGTGGTGACGGCTACCGGCAACTGCGACATCGTGACGGAAAAACATTTCCGGCTGATGAACGACAAGACCATCGTTTGCAATATCGGCCACTTCGACAACGAGATCGACATGGCCTGGCTCAGCAAAAACTACGGCCATACCCGCAGCACCATCAAGCCGCAGGTAGATCTGTTCAACATCGATGGCAACGAAATTGTCGTGCTGGCGGAAGGCCGCCTCGTCAACCTCGGCTGCGCCATGGGCCACCCCTCGTTCGTAATGTCCAACTCCTTTACCAATCAGGTGCTGGCGCAGATCGAATTGTGGGAAAACCACAAAAACTACGAGAACAAGGTGTATCTGTTGCCCAAACACCTCGATGAAAAGGTGGCACGCCTGCACCTCGCCAAGATCGGTGTTGAACTGGAAGAACTCGAGCAGCACCAGGCCGACTACATCGGCGTTCAGGTGGAAGGGCCCTTCAAGCCCGACTACTACAGGTATTGATTATCTGAGTTTTCTGTAAAAAATACCGGGCAACCCGCTTCACAGCAGGTTGCCCTTTTTTGTTGTACACATCCAAAAAGTGCTATTTTTGATCATGATGAATTAAAAACGACACTGATGACGCTACAACAATGGTGCGATACGGGAAAAACGTTCCGTTATAAAGCGCAATACGATATTTTCTTTCAGGAAGCAGGCGCGGGCGAAAACCTGTTGCTGCTGCACGGATTTCCCACTGCTTCCCGGGACTGGCACAAGATATGGGCCGGCCTGCGCGAACGTTTTCATGTGCTGGCGCCCGATTTTATCGGTTTCGGATATTCCGACAAACCCGGCGCGTATCCGTATTCCATTATTGATCAGGCCGACCTGATAGAAGCGCTCCTTGAAAACCGTGGAATAACGGCGACGCATGTATTGGCCCACGATTACGGCGATACGGTATTTCAGGAGTTGCTTGCGCGCTTCATCGACCGGAAACAGGCCGGCAGGGAAGGACTGCAATTGCTTAGAGCTACCCTGCTCAACGGCGGCCTTTTCCCCGAGACCCACCGCCCGAGGCCGATCCAGCGGGCCCTGATCAGCCCGATCGGGCCGTTGCTGACGCCATTGCTCAGCAAAGCTTCGCTTAGCCGCAACTTTCACCATATATTCGGGAAAAATACCCGGGCCAGCGAGCAGGAGATCGGGGAGTTTTACGAATTAATGGTCCACAAGGGCGGGAAATCTGTTTTTCACAAATTGATCCGCTACATGGAAGAGCGGCGCCGTTATCGCGAGCGTTGGGTCGGGGCATTGCAGAACAGCCCTATTCCTATACGCTTGATCAATGGAGCCGCCGATCCTGTTTCCGGCAGGCACATGACAGAGCGGTACAAGGCGCTAATCCCCGATCCCGACGTAGTGATGCTGGAAGAAATCGGCCACTACCCTCAAACCGAGGCCCCGGAAACGGTACTGCGGCATTTCCTCGAATTTGCCGGAAGGCAATAAAATACAGGGTGTTGTTCTGACACACCCTAGAGCGCTGCAATTACCTCGCGAAAAGCCTCCCACACGGCATCCTGCTCCGGAAGCGACGCTTCCAGCTGTATCCATTCACCCGAAAAAGGGTGCTCGAATGCCAGCCGCCAGGAGTGGAGGTGGATAGAACGGTCGCGATTGCCGCGGCGAAATCCATATTTCACATCGCCTTTGATGGGGCTGCCGATGGCCGCCAGTTGTGCGCGGATCTGGTGATGAAGCCCGCTGACCAGCGATATCTCCAGCAAATGGTAACGATCGCTGCTGCCCAGCAGGCGGTAGCGGGTTTCAGCGCGCCGGGTGCCCGGACGGCTTTCTTCGTGGGCTTTTGAAATATTCCTGGCTTCGTATTTACGGATGTGGTGCACCAGGGTGCCGGTCGGCTCCTGCGGCATTTGCTGCACGACCGCGAGGTATGCCTTTTCAATGCTGCGTGCCTGGAATTGTTCCGTAAGCGCTGTCATCGCCTCTTTTGTTTTGCCAAACAATACGATGCCGCTCACGGGTCTGTCGATCCGGTGCACGGGATGCAGTGCCTGTCCGCAATGCGCGCCGGCCAGCTCGATCAGGCTTGTATCGCCGGTCTTGTCGGACTGCACGGGTATGCCGGCGGGCTTGTTAAGGACGATCAGGGCGCTGTCTTCAAAAAGGACGTGTAGCATAGGATTTTTTTACTCTACATCTTCATAATCAATATACTCTCCTTCATCGTCAAAGCGGCCCTTGTCCCGGGCCTGAGTCTGTGCTTTGTTATCGGGAGGGGGTGACGGCGGCGGCTGTTTTTGGGGCGATGGGCCCAGCAGCGGGCGCAATGCCTGGTATATCCACAGGATGGCAAGAAAAGTAAATAACCACTTCAGTAACATAACTCAGGTGACCGGATTTCCGGCCGGTTCGTTTTTTCCAAAATACTTTTTTAGCAGCGGATGTCCGAATACGGCGAATAAAATGATCAATACGCCGAGATAAAACCCGGGATCGAGGTCTTTGTCTTCCCGAAAGATCAATGCTGCCAGTAAAACGCCGTAAACGGGTTCGAGGTTGATGGTCAGGTTGGTAGCGAAAGCAGTAATATGGCGCATGGCCAGCAAAGTAAGGTAATAAGGAAGCAGGGTGCAAACCCAGGCAAGTGTGCCTACCCATAGCCAGTCCCAGCCGGCGGGCATGATTTTCGTTTCCGGCGTGCCGATCAATACGAAAGGCAGTGCCAGTGACGTGACCGCCAGCCCGGCAGAGAGTTCTACAAAACTCATGACCAGCGGCGGCGGCGGCTTGTTATCGATTATTTTTTTGTTCAGGGAGGTGAAAATCGCCGCCAAAAAGGCGCCGAGAATACCTACCCAAAACCCCAATTGCATAGACCAGTCGATGTGGCCGATCACGAGCATGATGCCCGGCAAAATAACTATACCCAGCGCGAGTTCGTACCACTTTACCTTTTGTCGCAACAGGAACGGCTCGGTCAGGGCCGAAAAGAAAGAAGTAGTGGCCATGCTTGCCACGGCGATCGATGCATTGGACATCTTGATCGCCCCGTAAAAACAAATCCAGTGTATGCCTACCATGGCGCCTACGCCTGCCATTCGCAGAAAGGTGCCGCGTTCTACGCCCAGGATCTGTTTGCGCGGGAGGATCAGTGCGAGTGTAACGCTGCACAACAATACCCGCCACCATACGAGGGGCAGGGCCTGTAGGCTGATCAGTTTTCCCAATATAGCCGTGAAGCCCCAGATGAACACGCAAAAGTGCAGGTACAGGTAGGCGCGCAGTTTCTCGCTCATACAAAGTGCAAAAGTAGCGCCTTGGATGCGCTTGTGACGGACGCGGGCGCTTTTTCTGGCAGGCATCGCCAGATTCCGGCGCAGATGATCCTTCCCTTGCAACCTTTTTTTCACGATGGCCGTCAAAAGACGTACAAGCAAAGAACATAACTAGCATAACCCGGATCGGGGCTTCGAAAGAGAGGCCCCGATCTTTTTTTGGAATGGTTAGAACCCATCTCAAAACCACCTGCTGGGCTGAAACAGCGTCTGAAGGCCGAATACTGCCTCAATTTTTTTTACCATAACGCCATTATGCCTGCAAAAAATTGACTTGTCTTCATCCTTCAGCCATCCGTTTCAGCACCAGCGCCAGTTTTGAGATGGGTTCTAGCATTAAATTCATCCCCAACCGAAGGGCATTTCCGGCTTGTTTCCGAATTTGGCAGGCGCCAAATCAATTTTTCGATGAAATACATATTGCCGGTTGCCCTCTTTGGTCTCGCCCTTTTCTCCGCATGCAAAACGATACACAGACAAAAACCGCCCGCTGTCCGCGTCACGCTGCCAAACGGGTGGATGCTCAGTCCGGCCGGACGAAGCCTTCCACTGGGTGACCTGCCGCTCAATATGGCAGTATCGCCGGGAGGGCGTTATCTGGCCGTGACCAACAATGGCGTGGCGCGCCATATGATCCACCTGATCGATGTAAAAAAGGAAAAGATTTTGTCGATCCAGCATATCGACAAAGCATGGTACGGCCTCGCTTTCAGTGCCGACGGAAGGCATTTGTACGCTTCCGGCGGCAACGACAACCAGGTGGTTCGTTTTTCGGTGACGGAAGGGCTTCTTCGCCGCGATACCGTCATCCGGATCGGTGAAGCCAAACCGGCTTTGTGGGTAGGCGGGTTGGCGCTTGATGAGGCGCAACACCGGCTATGGGTAGCGACAAGGACGGATACCTCCCTTTACATTTGCAATACCGGCTCGCTCGCCGTGGAGCGACGTATTCGGCTGGAATCTCCGGCCTATGCGATCGCAGTCGCAAACAGGGAAGTTTACGCCGCTCTCTGGGGCGGTAGAAAAGTGGCAGTATTCGACGCCAATACCCTCGAACGCAGGTATGATATACCGGTCGGCGACCACCCCAATGAACTGTTGCTCAGTAAAAACGGCCGCTGGCTGTACGTAGCCAATGCCAACGACAACTCCGTTTCAGTAGTGGACACCAGATTTCGCCGGGAAGTGGAAGTGCTCAATGCTGCTTTGTACGCCGATTCGCCGGCAGGATCCACAACCAACGGGCTGGCCCTGAGCGACGATGAAAAAACGCTTTACGTGGCCAATGCCGATAACAACTGCCTGGCGGTATTCGATGTATCGACCCCGGGAGAAAGTCGCGCCAAAGGTTTTATTCCGACGGGCTGGTATCCTGCCTGCGTTCGGGTGGCCCGTGGAAAAATATTCGTCGCCAACGGAAAAGGCCTGTCGAGTCAGGCCAACCCGAAGGGGCCTCAGCCGATTATGAAACGGGAAGACTATCGCGCAGCGCCGTATATCGGCTCCATGTTTCTGGGCACCCTGGGCATTCTGGATGCTCCGGATGAACGTCAATTGGAGCAATACACACAGCAGGTTTACGAAAACACACCCTACTCTAAAGAAAAAGAATCCCGGGCAGAAGGCGCGGCCGGAAACCCTGTTCCCCGAAAACCGGGCGATCCTTCACCGATCAAATATGTGTTTTACATCATCAAGGAAAACCGCACCTACGACCAGGTGCTGGGTGATATGCCGGAAGGAAACGGCGACCCGGCGTTGTGCCTGTTCCCGGAAAATAATACGCCCAATCAGCACGCCCTCGCGCGGGAATTCGTATTGCTGGACAACTTTTACGTGAACGCAGAAGTAAGCGCCGACGGCCATAACTGGAGTACGGCGGCATACGCGACCGACTATGTGGAAAAGACGTGGCCGACCAGTTACGGTGGCCGCGGCGGCGCATATGATTATGAAGGCACCAATCCCCTGGGGGCGCCCCGAAAAGGCTATATCTGGGATTATTGCCAGCGGGCAGGGGTCACGTATCGCACTTACGGGGAATTTGCCGACGACAACAAAGCCAATTACAAGACCCTGGAAGGGCATTTTTGCCCGGGGTATTCTTCCTGGGACCTCAACATTCAGGATATCGAGCGTGAAAAGGTATGGGAACACGATTTTGATTCGTTGCTCGCCATCGGCCGTGTCGCGCGATTCAACACCATTCGCTTCGGGAACGACCACACTTCCGGAATGAAAAAAGGCTCCTATTCGCCCCAGGCGGCCGTGGCGGATAATGACCTTGCCGTCGGGCGACTCATCGAACATCTCTCCCGTTCGCCGATCTGGAAGCAGAGCGTTGTTTTTATCCTCGAAGACGACGCGCAGAACGGCCCGGATCATGTGGACGCACACAGGAGCATCGCGTTTCTGGCAGGACCTTATGTCAGGCGCGGTTTTGTGGACCACACGATGTATTCCACCTCTTCCATGCTGCGCACCATCGAACTGATCCTGGGACTGCCGCCGATGAGCCAGTACGACGCAGCGGCTACACCCATGTGGCGGTGCTTTACCGGACAACCCGATACGAGCCGTTTTGAAGTCCGCCCCAATCAGGTGTCCATCGATACGCGCAATGCATCCACGGATGAACTCAGCCGGATCTCCGAAACCTTCAATCTGGCCGAACTGGATGCCGTGCCAGAAAGACTTTTCAATGAAGTGCTTTGGAAGGGGATCAGGGGAGGGCATTCTGAAATGCCGGCGCCACGCAGGAGTGCTTTTCTTGTCACTGCCGAAGAAGATGACGACGATTGACAGTCAGCCGGAAGAAAAACACCCCGGACGCCAACCAGGAGGCTGGTGTCCGGGGTGTGCAGGCTGGTATATTACCGGAGTTCCCCTGGCGTAACCGAAACGTTCTTCAGGCCGCCGTTTCGGAGTACCCACAGGGTAGCGGACTTTCCGATCGTGGTCTCGTCAAGCGTCTTGTGCAGCACGTCGATGGAATCGACAGGGCGGCCGTCAAATTGTACGATGATGTCGCCGGCCTCCAGTCCGGCGATGCTGGCAGGGCCGCCGTCTTCCACACTTTGTATCTGAATGCCGCCGCTGGTCGGCAATTCGAGTGTCTGTGTCCATTTGGGTGGCAACGGCACTGTTTGTGCGGCGATGCCGATATAACCGCGGCGCACGCGGCCTTCGAGGATAAGTTTGCCTACTACGAATTTGGCGAGATTGGATGCCACGGCAAAACAAATGCCCTGAGCGGGCAGGATCACGGCCGTATTGACGCCGATCACGTTGCCGAAAGAGTCCACCAGCGGCCCTCCCGAGTTGCCGGGATTCAGCGCGGCATCGGTCTGAATGACATCGTCGATCAGACGGCCGCTCTGGCTGCGCAGCGTGCGGCCCAGGGCGCTGACCACGCCGGCCGTCAGTGAGTACTGAAAACCGTAGGGATTGCCGATGGCAATGGCGATCTGGCCGACGCGCAGGCGGTCGCTTTCACCGAACGCCATGGACGCCAGGTTGCTGCCGTCGATCTTCACGACGGCGATATCGGTGGCAGGGTCGTCGCCGACCACTTCCGCCTTGAACAGGCGTCCGTCGGGCAGACTGGCCTCTATGCTGGTAGCGCCGTTCACCACATGGCTATTGGTAACGATGAATCCGTCGCTGCTGATAATAAAGCCACTCCCGCTTCCGCTGTCGCGCCCTCCGGGTTGCCGCTGCTGGCGGCGATTTTGCGGAACGGGTTTGCGGACGTTCAGGTGCACCACTGCCGGACTGACGCGTTCGGCTACTCCGGTCACCGTCTGGGAATAGGCATCGAGCAAGATATCATCCTGATCATCGACCCGGCGTGACAATTCGCGGCTGCTTGCCGACGAACCTTCTGTTGAAAGAAAACTAAGCATGACAAAAAGGTGGGTTTTTATGATTGAATGCCGGGATTTCGGATGTTTTCAAAAGGGAAGTCATGGGTCCATAATTGTGCCACCGGGAAATCAGGACAAATTGGCAGTAAAAAACTGTTAAAAAACAGGGACTATGCCAACCAGCAGTGCCGGACGGACCGTCTAACCGCTCACTCGAAAAATAAAACATCATATCACCAATGAAATCGACCTTATTGTTACTCGCGGCAGCAGGTGTTGCCGCTATTTCGCAGGCACAATGCCCTTTTGATCCCGCCGTTACCGGCGATCTGCTGCTCTGCCCGGAATCGACCGGCACCCTTACTACCCAGTCGTACGATGCTTACCAGTGGCTGAGCAGGCCGTTTGGCAGCGGCGGCACTGCCCAACCCATTCCCGGCGCCACCGGCCAGGCACTCGATGTCGATGCGGTATCGACTCCGGTATATATTTCCGTGGCTGCTACCGTCGACGGATGCACAGAAACGAGCCCCGAAGTGCTGGTGGACGGCCTTGCATTTTTGCCGTTGGTAGTTGCTTCAAGCGGCGAATTCGATATCGGCAACAACGGCGAACTCATTATTTGTCAGGGTGACTCGGTATGGCTGGTGGCGCAATTGCCTTACACCACCAATTTTCAGTGGTACGACGACCAGCAACCGCTGAACGGCGCCAATGACGATACGCTGCTGGTCACAGCGCCCGGTAATTACTGGCTGACGGCTTCTCCCGGCGAATGCCCCGGCTGGACGGCCTCACTGGGGCTTCAGATCTCCGTGGTTTGGGGTA
Source organism: Lewinellaceae bacterium (assembly GCA_020636045.1). GTDB lineage: Bacteria > Bacteroidota > Bacteroidia > Chitinophagales > Saprospiraceae > M3007. The sequence goes on along the minus strand of JACJYP010000007.1, from coordinate 262,442 downwards.
ACTCTCCCGGATGTGTAACCGCTATCGGCGATCCCGGAATGCGCTTGCCGGCTGAAGTGTTTCCCAACCCGGCCGCCAACTGGTTTCGGATCGAGGTGGCCGATGCCGCTCCGGTTTCTTTGACGCTCAACGATGCCAGTGGTCGCGTTATGCAGGAATATGAATTTTCCGGGCAAACGATCCTGAACGTGCAGCAACTTCCAAGAGGAGTCTATATGTTGTGGTTGCGTTCTGCCGGAGGCGTTTTTATGCAAAAAGTTGTGCTGGAATAACAGCGTCACCAGCTTTTCACCTGATGCGGGTAGCGCACCACATATGCCTCCTTGATCAGGCGCGTCAGCCGCTCGCGCAGCGCATCTATTCCTTCTTTTGTATGCGCGGAGATAAAAATATTCTCCCCGTACGCTTCGCGTAGCCGGTCGCGCAGGTCCTGCTCGATCTCCTTGCGCGTCGAATGGTCCAGCAGTTCGTCGAACCAGCGCTCCCGGTAGAGGTCCATCTTGTTGAACACCATGAGCGTTGGTTTTTCGGCTGCGCCGAGTTCCTGCAGGGTCTGTTGAACCGTGCGAACATGGTCTTCAAATTGCGGATGCGCGACATCGACCACATGCAGCAGGATGTCGCTTTCGCGCACCTCGTCGAGCGTGCTTTTAAAACTTTCTACCAGGTGGTGCGGCAGTTTGCGGATAAATCCAACGGTATCGGATAACAGGAACGGCATGCTGCCGAATACCACCTTGCGCACCGTGGTGTCAAGCGTGGCGAACAGTTTGTTCTCTGCCAGGATGTCAGATTTGGAGAGCAGGTTCATCAGCGTGCTTTTGCCCACATTGGTGTAACCCACAAGGGCAACGCGGATCAGTTCGCCGCGGGTCTTGCGCTGCGTCTGCGACTGCCGGTCGATGTCCTTCAGTTTTTCCTCCAGGCTTTTGATGCGGTACTGCACGAGCCGCCGGTCGGTTTCGATCTGCGTTTCACCCGGGCCGCGCATTCCGATACCGCCGCGCTGGCGTTCAAGGTGCGTCCACAGGCCGCGCAGGCGGGGCAGCAAGTATTTCATCTGCGCGAGTTCTACCTGGGTTTTGGCCTGGGCGGTCTGCGCGCGGTTGGCAAAGATGTCGAGGATGAGCGTGGAGCGGTCCACGATCTTCACCTTGAGCGCTTCTTCCAGATGGTTGGTCTGCTTTCCGCTGAGGTCGTCGTCGAAGATGACCATGTTGATCTCTTCGTGCCGGTCCAGGTACTTTGCGATCTCCTCCACCTTGCCCTTGCCGATAAAACTGCGGTGCTCGGGATGCTGAAGCCGCTGGGTAAAGCGCTTCGCCGTCACCGCACCGGCGGTGGTGGCGAGGAACTCGAGTTCGTCGAGATATTCGTGCGCCTGCACCTCCGTGACGTCCGGTGTGATGAGGCTCACCAGCACGGCGTATTCCGTTTCTTTTTTTAGTTCGGCGTTTTTTTCGCCGAGCGTCCAGTCTTTTGCCATATATCAGGAATCTGGGCAGGAAGTCCATTCTGCCGGATGTTTCAATGATGAAGCCCGCCTTCAGAAAAATTCTCCTGCAAAGGTAAGCAGGCAGGCTAAAGGAATTTAGGGTGAAAAAAGTTCAATAAAAATGCGTTTTGTCGCTCATTTTCTTTTTTGGGCATCATCTGTTAAAGGCTGCGGATTGCCCTGTTTTTTGCTTATTCTTGCCAAAAAAATTACCAACAGGCGATTTTACGTGTGTGTAATGATATTTTTTGTAAATAACTGATAATTAAGGTTTAATGCATTATTTGGTTGTCGAGGCGTAGATTTTCTTATAAACAAATCGTATATTTGTTCAAATTTGGCCCTTTGTTTGCTACGGCCGTTTTGACCGGCAACAATTGCCAATTTTTTTACATGATAATCCCACATCAAAATGGCATCTTTATACGGACCGAAACAGACCCTTTCCCAAAAACTTCAACAGAAGCTCTCTCCGCAGCAGATTCAGCTGATGAAGCTGTTGCAGATACCGACAGCTACCCTCGAGCAACGCATACAGGAAGAACTGGAAGCAAACCCCGCTCTGGAAGAGGGCGATGAAACGGCCGACCTGATGGAGGGTATGTCGGAAATGGATCTCGCGGACGCGGACCTCAACTTTTACGAACGCGAACAAAAAGCGGAATCCGGCGAGCGGGACGAAGAGCGCACCCAGGAAAGCAAGGAAAATGAGCGCGATGACGAAACGATCAATGAGATCGAACGCGATACCGCCGACGATTATGCCGATGAAGACGATTCGGTGAGCCTGCGGGAAGATGATGTGGAACTCGATGACTATTTGATCGACTTTATTGAAGACGATCCCTCTACCTATAAAACGCGCGGAGAAGACCGCGGTGGCGACGAAGAAGAGAAAACGATCCCGCTCGCCTTCGAAAATACTTTTCACGAATACCTCGAACAGCAACTCGGGCTGCTCGATCTCGACGACGAACGCGAACACGCGATCGCCCTGCAGATCATCGGCTCCATCGATGACGACGGCTACCTGCGCCGCGAAACGGCGGCCATGGTGGACGACCTGCTGTTCAGCCAAAACATTTCCACCCACGAAAAAGAGATCAACCGCATCCTGGCGCGGATCCAGCAATTCGATCCGCCCGGTATCGGCGCCCGCGACCTGCGCGAATGCCTCCTGTTGCAATTGCACCACCGGCTGCGCCAGGACGAAGGCTTCATTACCTACGAAGAAAAACTCGCCATCCAGATCGCCATTCGCATCATCGATCAGCACTTTGACGAGTTTACCAAAAAGCATTACCCCAAACTCTGCCGCCAGCTCAGCATCGACGAAGAGGACCTCAAAGAAGCCGTCGACGAGATACTGAAACTCAACCCAAAACCCGCCAGCGGATTTGCCACGCGTGGCGACCGGGCGCTGAATTATGTGGTGCCCGACTTCCTCGTGAGCAACCGCGACGGCGAACTCGAACTCACCCTCAACGCCCGCAACGCCCCCGACCTGCGCATCAACGACCAGTACCGCGATATGCTCAAGGCATTTCACGAGGGGCGCAACGGCCGCCGGCCTTCCCGCAAGGAAAAGGAAGCGGTGCTTTTTATCAAGCAAAAGATCGACAGCGCCAAGTGGTTTATCGACGCGATCAAGCAGCGCCAGCAGACCATGATGCTCACCATGGGCGCCATACTTCGCCATCAGGAAGAGTATTTCCTTACCGGCGACCAGAAAAAAATACGGCCGATGATCCTCAAAGACATCGCCGATGCCACAGGCCTCGATATTTCAACGGTATCGCGGGTAGCCAATTCCAAATACGTGCAGACCGAATTCGGGACCAAGCGCCTGAAAGACTTTTTCTCGGAAAGCCTTAGCACGCAGGACGGCGAAGAGGTATCGACCCTCGAAGTGAAAAAAATACTTACCGATATCATCGGAGAAGAGAACAAACGCCGGCCTTTGTCCGACGAGAAACTCAAATCCATCCTGCTGAAAAAGGGCTACAACATCGCCCGGCGTACGGTGGCCAAATACCGGGAGCAACTGAATATCCCGGTGGCGCGGCTGCGGAAAGCGCTGTGATCTGTGCATGGCGCGCCCGCCGAAGCAGGAAGGCCAATCTGTAAAAATCTATGGATGATCGGATGGTCGATTATTACCGCCGGCGCGCGCCCGAATACGAAGCCATTTATCATAAGCCGGAACGGCAACACGACCTCGCTGCGCTCGAAGGTTACCTGAAAAAAACATTTTCAGACCTCGATGTACTGGAAATCGCCTGCGGCACCGGCTACTGGACGCAGCGGATCGCCGAAACGGCGCGCAGCATTTCTGCGAGCGATATCAGCGAAGAGGTGCTGGCCATCGCGACTGCCAAATCCTACCGCTGTCCCGTGCGTTTTCACATCGAAGATATCTACCGGCCGGGTCACAGCGCCGCCGCATTGCACGATGCTTTGTTCGGCGGTTTTATCTGGTCGCATATTCCCAGGCAACAGTTGACGGCAGTCATAGAGACCCTTGCCGCACGAGTCTGTGCGGGTGGGTTGCTGGTGTTTGCCGATAACCGCTACGTGGAGGGGAGCAGCACGCCGATCCATGCTCACGATGCCGAAGGCAATACCTGGCAGCAGCGTCGCCTGAATGACGGGTCGGAACATTTGGTGCTGAAAAACTTTCCGGACAAGTCGGAGTTACAGACACTACTTTCCGCTTTCGGCGAGCTGGAAGTGCAGGAATTGACGTATTTTTGGATGGTCAAGTGCAGGCTATTTTCAAACAAAATGAGGCACTAAGGCCCTGAAAAACAACTCAATTAAATTTTTTCTTTAAAAAAAGTATTAAAATAGCTTGACATAAAAACATTTTGTTTATTTTTGTCGCCTCTTTTGATCACACTCTAAATATTCCCACAACCATGGCAGACGATAGAGAAAATAAGCTCAAAACCCTTCAGGCGACCATCGACCGCCTCGACAAAACGTACGGCCGCGGCACCATCATGCGTCTCGGCGACAAACAGGCCATCGAGGTGGATATTATTCCCTCCGGATCGCTCGGCCTTGATATGGCCCTCGGCTGCTATGGTTATCCCAAGGGCCGTATTATCGAGATCTACGGTCCCGAGTCATCCGGTAAAACAACCCTGGCCATCCACGCCATTGCAGAATGTCAGAAAAAAGGCGGTATTGCGGCCATCATCGACGCCGAACATGCGTTCGACCGTTTTTATGCGGAGGCTTTGGGCGTCGATGTCAATAACCTGCTGATCAGCCAGCCCGATAATGGCGAGCAGGCCCTCGAGATCGCCGAAAACCTGATCCGCTCGGGCGCGGTAGACATTCTCGTGATCGACTCCGTAGCGGCCCTCGTGCCGCGCGCGGAGATCGAAGGCGAAATGGGCGATTCAAAAATGGGCCTGCAGGCCCGCCTGATGAGCCAGGCCATGCGCAAACTCACCGCCAATATCGGCCGTACGGGCTGCTGTTGCATTTTCATCAACCAGCTGCGTGAAAAGATCGGTGTGATGTTCGGCAACCCGGAAACGACCACGGGCGGTAATGCATTGAAATTTTATGCTTCCGTGCGGCTCGATATCCGCAAAAGCGGCGCCGCTATGAAGGACAAGGACGGCAACGTCGTGGGCAATCAGGTGAAAGTGAAGGTCGTGAAAAACAAACTGTCGCCGCCGTTCCGGGTGGCCCAGTTCGATATCATTTTTGGCGAGGGCATTTCGAAAGCCGGCGAGATCATCGACCTCGGTTCCGATTTCGATGTGATCCAGAAAAGCGGCGCCTGGTACAGTTACAACGGCGCCAAGATCGCACAGGGCCGCGATGCCGCCAAGCAATTCCTGCTCGACAACCCGGAAGTCGCGCTTGAGATCGAGCAAAAGATCAAGGAAAAGGTCGCCGCCGGTCCGGTCAAGCAAACACCTGCCGCCGCCGTAGCGATGGCCACTGCAGGCAGTGATAATGGCGAGGAAGAATACGACGATTGAAATTTTGGGGCAGCAAGTGCAGTGGAAAACGGGGTGGTGCGTATCGCACCACCCCGTTTTTGTTTATCGGCAGAGGCTTCTTATGAAAGAAGCGTAAATGCCAGCCAGGCCGCCAGGTACGCCAGACCGCTCATGAACAGGAACTGGAAGATCGGCCATTTCCAGGCGCCCGTTTCTCGCCGCACCACGGCGAGCGTACTCATACATTGCATCGCCAGGGCATAAAAAATCAGCAGCGAAATGCCGGTGGCAAAGGTGTAGATGCGGTCCCCGTTCTCGAAAGTATCATCTGTCATTTGCCGGCGCAAACGCCCGTAGCGTTCGAATGGCCGCTGGTTGGAAGAAGCCTCTTCTTCCAGTTTACCCACACTCTCCAGGCTGTAAATAGTGTACATCGTGCCATTGAAAACTTCGCGCGCGGCGAACGATGAAAGCAGAGCGATACCGATCTTCCAGTCGTAGCCGAGCGGACGGATGGCGGGTTCGATGTATTTTCCGAGCATGCCGGCGTAAGAGGCTTCGAGTTTCTTGGCGGCAATCTTGTCGTCAAGTTCTTCGTGTGTCGCCATCGCCGAATAACTGAGGATGACGTTTTTTTCTGCGCGTTCCAGTGCGCCCTCGGGTCCGGTATTTCCCAAGATCCAGAGTGCAATGGAGATGAGAAAAATGATCTTGCCGGCGCCGGCAATAAAAGCCCGCACTTTTTCCCATACGGTGAGCCATACGTTTTTCCAGTGCGGCATGCGGTATTCCGGAAGTTCGAGTGCCAGAAAAGAGGGATCGCTGGTCTTTAGTATTTTTTTGAAAACATACGCTGCCCCGAGCGCTGCCGAGAGTCCGAAGAAATACATGCCACCGAATACCAGCGCCTTTGTCCACCAGCTGCTGGAAGGCAGGGCGACCGGGATCAGCACCAGGTACACGGGTATGCGCGCGCTGCAACTGATAAAAGGGGTGACCATCACTGTGATGATGCGTTCTTTCCAGTTGCTGATGGTGCGGGTACCCATAATGGCAGGCACGGCGCATGCGCCTCCGCCGATGAGCGCGACGATGCTGCGGCCGTTCATGCCAAAACGCCGCATGGTTTTATCGAAGATAAAAACAGCGCGGGCCATGTATCCGACCTCTTCGAGGATGGTGATCAGCAGGAAGAGCAGCGCAATTTGCGGAACAAAAACCAGCACACCCTGCAAACCCGGCAATACGCCTTTTACCAGAAGCGAAGAGAACCAGCTGTCGGGCAGGGTATCCCCTACCGTATCTATCGCGGAGCCGCTGATATTTTCCACCCAGCCGCCGCTGAGATCGTAACCGAAAAAAATGGCCATGAACACCATCAGCATCACAGCGAAAAAAGTCAGCGGACCCAGCAGACGATGGGTCAGCACTGCATCGATACGATCGGTATTGGTGTTGCTGATGGCTTGCGATTGCTGAATGGCATCCCTGACGAGGGGCGTGAAGCGGTCAAAGCGGTCGAGTGTTTCGTCGACCTGTGCGCGCAGCGAGGGAAATTCTTTTGTCTGCACAATGGCCGCGAGCGTTTCGCGTTCGTGTTTTTGTAGAAAAGGCAGCCAGCTGTGGTGGTGCGCAAGCAGCAAGGCCCGGTATGCATTGTCGATGTTCGTGTTTTGGCGGATCGCCTCCACAACGGGCTTTTCCACATCGCGGAGTTTGTAAAAAACGGTACTGGGCGATTTTTTGCCGGGCTGAATGCCGTGGATGACTTTTTCCAGCTCGTGCATGAGCATCTGGATGTTTTCGCCGGTGCGCCCGCTGATCGAGACGATCGGAATGCGCAGGCGCTTGCTTAGAACGGCGACATCTACAGCCATGCCCATTTCTTTGGCAGTATCCGACATGTTGAGCGCCAATAAAACCGGCAACCCGAGATCCATCAGCTGCGTGAGCAGGAGCATGTGCTTCTCCAGATGCGTCACATCCGCTACGTAAACCAGTGCGTCGGGGAAAAAAGTATCGGAAGGGTTGGTGAGCACTGCCGCCACGATCTTTTCGTCGGAAGAGGTAGGGTACAGGCTGTAGGTGCCGGGCAGATCGATCAGGGTTGCTTCCGCGCCACTTGGGAAACGAAGACGGCCTTCCTTGATATCCACCGTAACACCCGGGAAATTCCCTGTTTTCTGGCGCAGGCCCGTCAACTGATTGAATACGGTAGACTTTCCGCTGTTCGGATTTCCGATCAGGGCTACCTTCAGGGGCCTGCCGCTGCGCTCACTCATACATCCAGTAATATGCTGGCGGCTTCTTCTTCCCGGAGGGCCAGGCGAACGCCGTCAACTTTTATGTAATAGGCTTTGCCGAATGGTGCAGGTCTTACCAGCTCGATCAAGGTGCCGGGCAACACCCCCATGGCTGTGAGTTTTCCTGCCAGGGAGGGGTCGGTAACGGCAATGGCAAGTGCGCTTTCGTTTAGTTTGAGATCGAAAATGGTGCGGTAACGGCGCTGCATGGTTTGGCTAGGTTGAGTAAAAGACTCGTATTTAGACGAAATCCAAACACGGCAAAAGTATCAGTTGTTCTGCAAACCGGGGTAAAAATTGTGCAAGGGTTTTGCCATGTTCGGAATGTTGCAAAAATGATACGGCTTCCCGTCAGGGGGGATGATCCATATCATCAGCAGACAATGACCGCGCTCAGGGGAGGTTTGGTTGCAACAACCGGAAAAAATGGAATCGTTGCTGTGGCACATTCCAACAGCAAAATATCAGGATTCCGACTCCTTTGACTTTCCTCCTGTTAGCCGCTGTACCAGTTTGAATTCGCTGAAAAAGGTGCTCGCAATCACCCGCAACACCGTGTACACCGGAATTCCGAGCACCATGCCAACGATGCCGCCCAGTTTGGCTGCGACCAGGGTCACGATAAATATCTCCAGCGGGTGCGCTTTCAGGCTTTTGGAAAAGATCATCGGGCCGACAAAGTTGTTGTCGATAAATTGTGTGATGGCATAGGCGCCGGTCATTTTCAACAGCATGGGCAACAGCAGGGAAAACTCCATGTCGAGGTTCGACGAGATGGTGATAAAAGCCCCGAATACTACGCCGAGGATGGGCCCTACATAAGGTATCACGTTGAACAGGCCTCCAAAGGCGCCGATCAGCAAGGCATTTTTTACCCCGAACAGCCAAAGTAAAACGGTGACAACGAGTGAAAACGCCAGTATCTGGGCGACAAGGCCGCTGAAATAGCGCCCGAGCATTTCGCTCGAATTTTGTACGGCCTGCCGCACTTTAGGTTCCAGTTCGTTGGGCACCAGCGCATGCAGTATGTTCAGAAAGAGGGTGTTTTCTTTCAAAAAGAAAAACAGGATGAAGGTCACCGAAGCAAAAGTGACGAGTATGTTGCCGGCCGTGGAGATAAAGGATTCGAGAAAATCGCCCACGAGGGTGGGCTTGAACCAGGTGCTCAGGATCTCCTGCGTTTTTGTGGCGAGCGACTCTCCGCGCGACAACAATCCGATCTGGTGCAACTGAGTGTCAATATAAAAAAACGGGCCTTTCAGTTTTTCACCAAGGGCTTCATAGTCGACGGTCGACAAATTGCGCGCCTGCGAAACGATCGTGGGCACAAATGCCATGATAAGCCCCAGTATGACGGCATAAAATGCTGCGATCGTCAGGATGGAGGCGCCGGTTGGTCCCATATGATAACGCCCTATCCTGATCTTTTCCTGCAGAAATTCCATGAGAGGGCGCCCCAGCATCGACAGTACCCAGGCGATGAGGATATACGTCACGATGTCCGCGAAGTAATATCCGATGGCGATCAGCAGGACAGCGCCGGCAAACCACAGGAGATTTCGATTCAGGGCACTCATATTTCAGTTGGTTTGACCTTGCAAGATAGTTTATGCTCCGATCTTTTCTTCTACAATGGCAAGAATGGTCTTTTCCGCTTCGTCGGCTTCCGCTACCATGCGGGCGCCGTCGCTCAGCACCTGCCGGGTAAAATCCTTGTCATCCAGTCCGGGGGCATTGATCTTCACGTTCAGAAAAGCGCCTCTTACCGCCGCCCGCGCGCACAATGCAGCCACACCTGCATCCGATACGGAATTCGGATTGCCGGTATCGGCCATTTGCCGGATGAGGGAAAATGACCGGGCAGCCAGTTCCATGACATTGAACGGTACTTTGATCGCTTCTTTGGTCGCCGCCTGGATGGCCGCCTTCCTGGCCGCCTTTTCTTCATCGTTGCCTTTAGGCAAGCCGAATGCCGCCATAATGGCGTTGAAAGCGTCGGTATCTTCATCCACGGCGCGCAGCAGAGCATCCTTGATGCCCTGACCTTGCTCGGCGGCATTGCCGAATTCTTCCCAGCGCTCGTCCCAGCCGCGTTTGTGGCTGCTCAGATTGGCGACCATCGTGGCCAGGGCGGCTCCCAGGGCGCCCACGTAGGCGCTGATAGAACCACCGCCGGGGGCCGGGCTTTCACTGGCTGTTTCATCGGCAAAGTCGCGCAAGTCTTTCGCGATCAGTTTTTTTTGTTGTGCCGGGTCGCCGGCGGCGAGGTTGTATTCGATGATCTTCCGCTGCGGGTCGAAAGGCGCCAGCTCGTCGAGGCCCATCGACTTGACCGCTATTTTGATCAATTCCGATTCGCTGACCCCCGTGCTGCGCCGCTGTTTGCGCAGAAAATATTTGCCGGCCTCCAGCATCACATGCAAGGGCACAAGCCCCACCAATTCCGAACCCGTTACGCGCATGCCGCGGCGGTCGGCGCTTTTATGGCACTCTTCAAAAGCCAGGTGCAACGGCGTCGCATTGATATCGGTGATATTCATGGAGATCTGGGCGATGCTGTATTCTTCGATGTACCACCCGATCGCCTTTACGCCCTTTAGCACGCCCGGCTGGCGTACGGGCTCGCCGCCGGCGTCTTTTACCGGTTTTCCGGTGGCAGGGTCGTTGAGCACACGTCCTTTTTCGCGCACGTCGAAGGCGACCGAATTGGCGCGCCGTACGGAAGTGGTATTGAGATTGACGTTGTATGCGATCAGGAAATCGCGCGCACCGATCACGGTGGCGCCGCTTTTGGCATTGAAAGCGGCCGGGCCGAAGTCGGGTTTCCAGTCCGGGTTTGCCAGTTTTTCCGGCAGTGCTTCGTATTCGCCGGCGCGGATCACCGCGAGGTTGCGGCGTTCGGGGCGACTGGCGGCCGCTTCATACAGATAAACGGGAATGTTGAGATCGTTGCCGACGCGCGCGCCGAGTTTTTGTGCCCACCCCACTGTTTCTTCCATCGAAATGCCGGCCACAGGAATGAGCGGACAAACGTCGGTGGCGCCCATGCGGGGGTGCTCGCCCTGGTGTTTGCTCATGTCGATCAGTTCGGAGGCTTTCCGGATGGCCTGAAAGGCGGCTTCCGTCGCAGCCTCGGGCGATCCCACGAAGGTGACGACTGTCCGGTTGGTGGCTTTGCCGGGGTCCACATCCAGCAGTTTTACGCCTTCCACGGCTTCAATGGCATCCGTGATCTGCCTTATGACGTCCATGTCGCGGCCTTCCGAAAAATTGGGCACGCACTCGATCAGCTGTTTCATGCGGCGAAGGTAAGTACAGGCACAGAATTAACGGACAATTCAAATCCAGGCGCCATTGCATTGTTTTTCGGTTCTCTGCTTTTTTTAAAAAATGCTGTTCGGGTAAAAATAAACTCGCCCTGCAAAAACCGATTGCAGGGCGAGGCCGTATTATTTTAGGGTATTGTTCTAAAGATCAGGAGCGTCCGTAACCCAACACCCAGCCGATCAGACCACCGCTGATAGCGCCCATGATCGCACTCACGATCGGATCGACCAGCGTGGCAGTCAGATTGGAGATATTGGTCGTGCCGTACATGATCAGATCGATCCCCAGCGCCATCAGCAGGCATATCATGCCACCCGACATGGCGCCGCTGCGGAAGGTCGAAATGGATGCCCAGCGGTCGAATATGATCGCAATAAGAAGGGCCCAGAAAAAGTTGCCGAGGAACAGCGCCCAAAAAACCATGTCATTTTCTCCGCGCTGTACTCCGGTAGCCGAGCCCATGTTGCTGGCGAAAAATTCGCTCAGGGCTACACCGTAAAAAGCCCAGCCCAACAGGAAAAAGGCCACTGCGCCGGCCAGTGCTGCGAGTAAAACTTTGGTATTCATATCGTTTTGATTTTAGGTGAAAATGTATAATGTTTTACAAAAGTACAAATAGGCGCAATAATTACTATAAAAACGGAATTTCTGTTTATGCTTAATTCTGATCGAAAAAACCTGTATGAAATAAGCGCCGGAACATGCGCTGGTCTTCGGTATAAAAGATCGACACCTGCAGGTGTCGACCTGCAATGTTGCACAATGACCCATGCGAATGCATTTCACTGATATGAAACAATACGACAACGATACCGGCAACCTGAATGCCCCCAAATCCCGCTGGGAAGAAAAAGCAGCAACGGCTATTCGCTCGCGCCGCCGCTTTGCCATTCGCGATTATATCGGGACACTCGATCCGCTGCACGATTGCCAGGAGATCAGCTATCTGGTCAGTTGCTACGAGTTTCCCTGGGATACGACGCGCTCGCTGGAATTTGCCTTGTTTCGCGTTTTTGGCGTGGCGAAAGGCACTCCCCTGCTCGTGCAAACGGGTGAGTTTTTGCAGCGCACCCAGAAACGGTACGACGATACGGTGCTGATCCTTTCGGAAATACTGGAAAACGGATACGACAGTCCGCGCGGCCATGCCGCACTTGTGCGTATGAACAAGCAGCACGGACGCTATCAAATTCCCAACGACGAGTACCTGTACACCTTATCGACGTTTATATACGAACCATCCAGATGGATCGACCGTTTCGGCTGGCGCAAGTTGAGTGAAAAGGAAAAAATGGCTGGATTTTATTTCTGGACAGAGATCGGACGGCGCATGGGAATTCGCGATCTGCCGGAAAATTATGGTGATTTTGAGCGGTTCAACCGGGATTACGAGCGCGAACATTTCCGCTACGCCTCCGACAACGAATTGATCGCCAAAGCAACGCGCAACCTGATGCTTTCGTGGGTGCTTCCCCGGCCACTTTGGCGGGTTGGCGAGCCTTTTTTGCACGCGCTGATCGACGACCATCTGCTCGCCGCCATCGGCATGAAAGCCGCACCCCTTTGGTTGCAGCGCTCGGTGCGTGCATCGGTCCGCATGCGGGGTGCGGCAGTCGGCTTGCTGCCGCCGCGCAGGAAACCGCGTTTGCTGACGCGAATCTCCACCCCCACCTATCCCAAAGGGTATGCGATCGAGGAATTGGGAGCCAATAAATGACGATCAGAAATTGCCGACGCTCACACCCTCAAACCACCCGGAAGCCCAAAGCGCAAGAATGATGAGGCCGACGACGATGCGGTAATAGCCGAATACCTTGAAGCCGTGACTGGTCAGGAATTTGATGAAGGCTTTGATGGCGATCATGGCGACGATGAAACCCACCACATTCCCCACGGTAAGCATAAGTATTTCGTGCTGGGTGAACGACCCGCCTTCATCTTTTACATAGTCCCAGAGGGATTTGCAGGTGGCGGCAAACATAGTAGGCACCGCGAGAAAAAAGGAAAACTCGGCCGCAGTAGTCGGCGAAAGCCCTTGCGTAAGTCCGCCGATGATGGTTGCCGCAGAGCGGCTCACCCCCGGCACCATGGCAATCACCTGGAACAGGCCGATGTTCAGCGCCTTGGGAAGCGAAATGTCGTCGACGCTCGTGTTGCGCTCACTGCGTTTTTTAAAATACCCGTCGAGGAAAAGAAAAACGAATCCGCCGGCGATCAGCGCAATCGCCACGGCTGCGATATTCTCCAGCAGGGCATCGATATAATTTTTCAGAAGCAGGCCGAATACGACAGCCGGCAGAAAGGCCACCAGCAGGCGTATGTAGAAATAAAAGTTTTTGAAAAATCGCCGCCAGTAAAGGACCACTACCGACAGGATGGCCCCGAATTGAATGGCAACCGTGAAAACTTTTACAAATGGCTGGCTGGCAATCCCCATTGCCGTGGAGCCGATGATCATGTGCCCGGTGGAAGAAACAGGCAAAAACTCCGTCAGCCCTTCAATGATGGCGAGGATAATGGCGTGGATAAGGTTCATTCTGATGGTGAAGCATCGCCCGACTCAGGGGAGGCTGCCGGTGCGTCTGATTTTTTGAAAATACCCAGGATCACTGTAATGAACCCTGCTACCATCAATAATGGGGCCAGTGTGATGCGGCGGAAACTGTAAATGCGCTCGGGTTCCCACTTGTTGGGGTCGGGCATGGAGCCGCCGGCCATTGTCGCCAGGCCGAGCAGGATCAGGCCCAGCCCGATGCCCATGTATATGAAATTCTTTCGGCCGAAGATAAAATCCCGACTTCCCGACGAAAAGATGCTTTCCTTTTTTTCGGTGCGGCGCACCGGAGCGGCTTTTCTTTGTTGCGGGGCGGATTGTTTTGCGTGGGGGTTGGGGCGACGTTGGTGTTGCTTTGCCATAAGTAGGAAATGAGGCGGCAAAAATAATATAAAGATGGGAGTGGCAAAGGATTGTGACAGGCGCTTGCTTTCAAATGCGCTTAAACTGCTGCTGCGGTTGTTTTGACGAATACGATATTGTCCGAATCGATCTGTTCCGCTTCGAGGTAGGCGTCCGGATCGGGGCATGCTTTCAGGTCTCCTTCTGCGTCGATGAAATGCGCCCGGTAGTGCATCCCCGTCAGCAACTGCAGCGCCTCCCGGTGGTGTCTGTTGTTCCGGCGGGGCGCCAGGTATTCCATCACCACCACGGGCGAATGGCTATTCAGATATTGCTGCCCGCCCCGGATCACGCGTGCTTCTGCTCCCTCTACGTCGATTTTGATCATGACATCGGGTGTGTCCAGGGCATCCACCAGTTGATCGAGAGTAGTGGATTCGATGAGGTGTTTTTCGGGCTTGAGTTGCTGAAACCATGTTTCCTGTTCAAATTGCCCCGGCTCGGTGGTGTTGTATTCCGAATAAATGACCGGCATTTCGTAAAATGCAACCGGTTCATTGCTGTCTGAAACAGCCTTGTGTACTGACCGGATCGTGTCGACATGGCCGATATTGGCGCTTAATATTGCGAAATTGGCCGGCGAAGCCTCTACCGACCATACGGTGCCTTTGTGCATGACCCTGGAGGCCAGCAGCGAAAAATACCCGAAATGCGCCCCGATGTCGATGAAGGCGCCGCCCGGCCGGAGCGTGCGGATCATGTACCTGGCAAGGCGGACCTCCGAGCGGTGGGTTTTTCCGCCGGCGAGAAAAATATCCGTGCCCGCGGGCAGGAGCATCTGCATCGGGCAGCCGAAAAAGGTGCCGGCTTTCCTCAATATGCCTTTCCGGGTCAGTGGGTAAACGGCTTTATTGAAAACCATGGCAAAGCCATAGGAGACAGGTCGGCTTAAAAACCGCTCGAGTTTTGAAGCATTGGCCAGCCTTTCCACCGCATTCAGCCGGAACAGTAAATCCTCCTCCATATACCGGAATGTGAGATGCGCTTTTTCAGTACAGGTCGTCTACCCGCATCCGCAAAAACTTGTTTACGACGAAATAGGTACTCAGTCCCGATATCAGGACACCCAGGATCGCCATCCCGATCACCACCGCCAACGTACTGTTCAGGTCCTGAAGGGTGCGCAGGTCGGGGATCAGGCGATAGATCCACCAAATGGCGGCGATCAGCGCCGCCACAGCAATGGCGGCGCTGATCAGGCCGTTGAATACGCCGCGCCGGATGTAGGGACGGCTGATAAAAGTCCAGGAAGCACCCACCAGTTCCTGGTTTTTGATGACAAAACGGTTGGAGTACAGCGCCAGCCGGATCGTGTTGTGGATGAGTGTGACGGCAGCAAAAACAAGCAACAAGCCGAGCGCCAGCGATATCAGTCCGAGGTTCTGGATATTATTCCCCACATTGCCGGTATTGGCGGCCTCAAAATAAAGATCGGCGACTGCGGTATCCTGCCGCATCGTTTCACGCCATTGTTTCAGGCTGTCATCTTCTAAAAAATCGGCGCGTACGTTGAAACGGATCACATCCCTCAGCAGATCGGGATTATCTTCCAGCAGGCTGTTGTCGCCGAGGTCTTCCTTCATGGCCGCAGCGGCCTGCTCGCGGGTGATAAAGGTCACCGTTTCGGGTTTTACGAAAGATTTTTCGCGAAGCCCGGCAATGATCCTGGGCACTTCCTCCTCCGGAGTGCCGGGTTTCAGCTCGAGCCATATATCCACTTTTTCTTTGAATAAGCTTACTAACTTTCGCCCGTGAAGTGCCGTAAGCGCAAAGAAACCGACGATAAAAAGCACCAGCGCGACGCTGATGATGGCATACAGGTATGTGGGTTTGTTGCGCGCCATGCTTGGAAATAATTGGAAAAATATTTGCGGCAAAAATAGGCAAGCAAACCGTTTTGATGAAAAAACGGTCTATATGCCTGTCTTGTAAGGACACAAAAGTACGCGATTGCCCCGCGGTTTACCATAACGACACATGAAAAGCATTGGTTTTCTGATATTTATCATCTTTTTGCAGCAACAGCCCGCTACAACGAGCGATACCATCCCTATCCGTAACCCTTCGTTCGAGGACAAACCCGGGCAGTCGAAGGCGCCGAAAGGCTGGCGATCGTTTACGCCCGACAGCACGCCCGATATCTTGCCCGGCGCCTGGGGGCTTGATCTGGCCGCACAGGAAGGACAGACCTGCGTGGGCCTCGTGACGCGTGAAGACGGCACCAGCGAAGATATTGCCCAGGGCCTGCCCGAATCACTCAAAGGCGGCACCTGTTATACATTTACCATTTACCTGGCGCACGCAAAAAAATACGTGGGATACAACCACCCAGTGCGGTTGCGCGTATTTGGCGGGAGCAAGCGCGGCGGTAAGGAAATGCTGCTGGCGAGTTCTCCCCTGATCGACCATTCCGACTGGCGCAAATACAAATTCCTGTTCGTGCCCGAGCACGATATGCGCTACATCACCTTCGAGGCATGGTACGGCCCCGGCACGATGTTTCGTTACCGCGGCAATATTTTGCTCGACAATTGTTCGAACCTGGAAAAATGCGACCGCGCCTGACCGGCGCGATCTATGCCTCGTCGCGGTTGCGCAGGTCAATGTTGACCATTATGGCGGCAGCCATAAAAAAGAAGGAGCCGACCTTGTCGGTTTCCACCAGGTCGTTCATCAGCATCAAAAGATTGATCAGTACAAAACAGAGCAGCGCCGCCATGAGCGTGCGCCGGCGTGAAACATCTTTCGTCTGGTGATAGATATGTTCGCCCTTGAACATGGTCAGCACGACGAAAAATAGAAAGATCACAAAACCGGGCAGGCCCTGCTCCACCGTCACCATCAGAAAGTAGTTGTGTATTCCCGAACGCTCCGGGTTGTTGCTCACATAGGTTTTGAAGCTCGTGACGGTGTATTTTTTATAAAAAAAGTAGAAAGTGCCGGGCCCGAAGCCGACATAGGGCCGATCCTGGATCATGTAGGACGCCGCCACCCACCGGTACACGCGCTCCATGGTGGAAATGTCTTCAAGTTTTGTGGTGGCGTCGAGTAGCCGGTCGAAATGTGCGTGCGTGACCGTTTTTTCATATTCGGGGGCAAATTGCAGCCAGTTGTCGCGGGTACTGACAAAACTGATGAGCAGGGCAAAGAAAAGCCCTGCAGCCAGCAGCGCGATCCGCAGCCATTTCCGGTGCACTACCCATTGGATACCGATGGCGGCAACCAGGGCCACATATGCAGCGCGGGTAAAGGAGAAATTGATCCCGACAATGAACACCAGAATGCCCCAGGCAATGATCCACCACCTGAAAGAATATTTTCGGTACCAGTAAATGGCGTACCACAGAAACGGCAGAAAAACGGCCAGTACACAGGCATAGGTGACGTGGTTGCGAAAAAAAGGTCCCATCACGAAACCGACCTGCTCGAACGAAAAGCCGATGGCGGCATGCCTGATCAGGACGATGGTGACAGCAAGTAGCAGGGGAATAAAGAACCACCAGACCAGGTCTTTGAAGTCGCGCTCGTCGTTCAGCATATGCCCGGCGAGGAAGTAAAAAACAATAACATACCAACCCTTCGCCAGCCAGTATTTTAATGATACATACAGATCCTGCGAACAGATCATGCAAAGCGTGATCCAGGCCAAGTGGGCCAGCAGGGCGATGGTAATGGGATGTTTCAGAAAACGGACGTCTGCCTTTTTCCAGTTCTGGAAGAACCAGGCAATACCGGTCAGCATCAGCAGCCACATCAGCTGTTCGGAGGGAAGGTCGGTGGCAAAGCCGCCGGGCAAATTCTGTTCGACGGAAAGCGGGATGCTGGCGATGAGCAGTAAGAATACCCTGCGCAGATCCATGGCGACCAGCCAAAGCACCAAAAAAACGGCCGGTACTCCTATGACCCACCACGTTTCAAGTGCGGCAGCGGCGAGGGTACTGACGAGACTGAACACCAGAAAAACGGCCAGCGGCCATGCCTGCGGATGGCGGGTTTCGGGCATGGCCAGTATGGATGCAAGTCGGCGCAGCATGTTGTGGCTGATGAGCAAGGCAGACGGCCGGGTCACGCCGGCTCGTCTGCGCGGATAATTTCTTTCCAGTTGAAATCCCGGTACGCTTCGGCGACCAGAATGCCCAGTACGGAAAACATAAAGGCCGCTACTACCGAAGCGATCACAATGATGCTGCGTTTCGGCCGGCTTTTGAGCAGGGGTTTTTCGGCAACTTCTACTACCTGCAGTGCCGGTATGTCCGTGTTGTAAGCAGCCTTGATCTGGTTGTAGCGCTCTTTGTCGTAACTCAGCTGTTTGCGGGCCTGAAAGTGCAGATCGGTCAGTACGGATACTTTCGGCAAGCCCGTATTGAATTGCTTGATCGACAGGTTATCGCCTTGCGGGTCGGGTTGCATCAGGCTTTGCCGCTCGCGCTGATATGCGCGCAGGTTGGCTTTAATATACTCGATGGTATCGCGCGGGATCAGCGGATTGTTTTCCAGCACTTCCAGCCGGGCTTTGCTGCGCACGATCTCCGATTCGGCCCTGGCAAGCTGAGTAGAGAGCTGCTCTCCCTGCTCGGATACGCTGTAAATATTGTATCGCGATTGAAGAATGCGCAGGCTGTCGCCCAACAGCTCCAGTTCTTCCGTTTTACGGGAAATGTTGTCCTCGAAAGTCGCCAGCAGTTTTTGCTGACTGCCCTTGATCAGGCGTTGTGCAATTTCGTTCACCTTGTCCCGTGCGGCATTGGCCATCATTGCGGCCATTTTCGGGTCGGTATCTTCTATGCTGAGTTCGATCGCGTCGTTTTTGTTCTTCTGCGCGGCATAGAGTTTTCTGAAGCGTTCGCGCACCTTAAACTGGCCTTTCAACGAGGTGGAATCGATATCATAGTGTTCGTACAAACCGAATTTGCGCACCATGAAGTCGATCACTTCGTTGCTGTTGGCAATCTCGTCGAGGCGATCGAGGTCGCGGTCGGAGCCGAAATACTGGGTTACCTGGCTGGTATAACCGAAGATCAGTTCGGGATTGGCGAGTTCAGGGCTGGCCGGATAAAAAATAGTGGTGGCTTTGAAATAGTTATCCAGCAAAAGTGAAAAACCGATGCTGCCGACCAGAACGATCAGACAGATGTTCCGGATGGTTTTTCTCCACCGATAAATACTTCGGAAGACGCCGGTCAGGCTGTCGCGTTGACTCATATCCAGTACTTATAATTGACCGGCCGGGGCCGGCGATCATCGTGTGTTTTGTATCGTTTTCTGCCCTTGCCGGGCAAAAGCGCTGCAAAAGTATGAAAAATGCACACCGCCGCAGGTTTTGTGTCGTTTTACCCGAAAATCAGGTGCGCGGCCCCCGGCTTCAGCGTTTGGCTGGTGCAGCGGGCATTCCCGGAACGCATAAGTATGCGCGATTGCTGCGCGGCGGGATCGTGCCTTATTTTGCTTTCTTTGGAATACCTTTGCGTCCCGCTCCCGGGCCCCTTATGTTATCTTTTTATGTAAAAAAATTCCCGATCATGTCAGAAAGTGCAAATCCGCAGCAACCCGCTATCAATATTGAGATCTCTGAAGAAGTAGCAGAAGGCATTTACTCCAACCTCGCGATCATTTCGCATTCGAATGCCGAATTCGTGCTCGATTTTATCCGGATGATGCCGAATGTGCCCAAAGCAAAAGTGAAGGCGCGCATCATCCTCACTCCGCAGCACGCCAAACGCCTGCTCATGGCCCTCAAGGACAACGTGAAAAAATACGAAATGCAGTTCGGCAACATCGAGGAGACGGATCAGCCGATCCCGCCGATGAACTTCGGCACGCCCACCGCACAGGCCTGATCAATAGTCACCAGGCGCCTCAGGCTCATTTTTCCCGGTAAAACCGCTGGGTTTGTTCCGGGTTGAATGTTTCGGGACGCACTTCCGAAGAAGTACCGGACTCGCCCTCGAAACGGAAGGAGCTGTCGCTGGTCCATTCGAGTATGCCGAACAGCGTTTTCCCCTTCAGAGGCCCCGAGTGAAACCCGTCAAGGTCCAGTATGGCCGGCTGTTGTTTGCAGTCGTAGTGATACCGGATGGGAAAAGTATCGAATTCACTGCCGAACTTGATCAGCCAAAAAGCCTTTCCGTTGGGCTCGAAGCGGAAAAACTGCCCTTCGTGATTGCTCCAGTAACCGGCGATCTCGCGGCAATTGGATTGATACTGGCAGCCGACAAGGAAAATACATGCGCCGGTGAAGGCGCTACACCAGAGAAGTCGGGTAGAAAGTTGGTACATAAGCTGCTGTTTTCGTTTTGTTCGCGACACCGCGATCCTTCCTGCGCCTGTGAAGATAAATGCCCTGCGCAACTTGATAGACAGGTCCGGCGCACATTTGGGGGCACCCGGGCAAAAATATATTGCTTTTTTACATCATCCCCTCGTCTGCAAAGCTATAGTACCCGCGCTCCGACACGATCAGGTGATCGAGCAGGGGAATGTCGAGCAATAAACCGGCCTGCCTGAGTTTTTTTGTCAGTTCGATGTCTGCCTGGCTGGGCTGCAAATTGCCCGAAGGGTGGTTGTGGATGGCGATCAAAGCGCTCGACAGTTTGTCGAGCGCAGCTTTGAAGGCCAGTTTCACATCGACCACCGTGCCGCTCATGCCGCCCGTGCTGAGGCGTTCGCGGCCGATCACTTCATTGGCTTTGTTGAGCAGCAGCAGCCAGAACTCCTCGTGGTGCAGGTCGACCAGATGGGGCGCAATCACCCGGAAGGCGTCGTTGCTGCTGCCGATGCGCACCCGTTCGCGGGGGCCTGACTTTTCGCGCCGACGCCCCAGTTCGAGCGCAGCAGCGATCGTAATGGCTTTTGCCTGCCCGACGCCCGGGTATCGTCGCAATTCTCCCACCGTTCGCTTGCCCAGCGCGTAGAGATCGTTGTCGACGTCGGCCATGATACGCTGCGCAAGGGTAACGGCGCTGGTGCCGACGGTGCCGGAACCGATCAGGATGGCCAGCAATTCGGCATCGCTGAGCGCATATTTTCCTTTCAACAGCATTTTTTCACGGGGGCGGTCTTCTTCGGCCCAGGCGGTGATGGCTCGGTAGGTATTGGAGGGCATGGTTATATTTTATTAAGGTGATGGAGTGTTCCTGCAGCAGAAAAAATGACTGCGGGATTGCGTGTCAGGGTGTGTCTGAAAAATACCCTTTTGCCTGGAAACAATTCTTTTGGGACCTGCTCTGCGTGTTTTTTTCGTGCAATAGCGCTGCTATTCCACTCAAAAAGCCACTGGATCAGAACCCAAAATCATTTATTTTCAAATCTAAAAGTATTGTTCAGACACACCCCAAGGCAACAAAATACGATGAGATCGCAATTGTTCGGTATTTTTTTAATGCGAGCCGCGAGAATTATGACAATTCGTTCCGATGTAGAGAAGCGAAGCGCCTGCCAAAATAGCCTTTCCACGCTTTCGCTTTTTCTTGAAATGACAAGCTTCCGGATCTTTTGATCCTGACAGGAGAAGTATTTGTCGATAATTATACTTTATTTTATAAACTATTTTATTTCTTTGTCCTGATTAACATTATAAACCTGCTGCTAAACAATGGAACAAGAAGAAAAAACACTGGACCCCCAGGACAGTCTCCGCGTCATTCGCGAAACCATCGATCTTGCCAAGCATTCTTTCCGCGACAACGGATTCCACTTCCTGCTATGGGGATGGCTGGTGGTGGTGGTAAGCGCCGCGCACTACTATTTTGCTGAAATACAACCCATTGAACGGCCCTACATGGTTTGGATGATCATGCTTATTGTGGGCGTGCCGGCTGCGCTTATTCGCGAGTGGCGCCGCGCCAAACGCGAACGGGTGCACAACATCGTGCACGACTGGTACGGTCTGATCTGGCTGGGCTTTGCAGTTTCCATGATCCTGACCATACCGATGTCAGTCCGGCATGGCCTCTCACCGGTACCTTTTATTCTGGTGCTGATCGGTTTTGCCACCTTTATGTCGGGCGTCCTGCTGCGCTTCAGGCCACTATTGTTTGGCGCCGTTGTCATGTGGGCCGGAGCCTTGTGGTGCTTTTTCCTTACGCCTGCCCAACATATGCTGATCCAGGGTGCCTGTGCGATATTGGGCTACCTTGTGCCAGGTTATCTGTTGAACTACGAAGCAAGAAAATATGTACAGGGAACTTGACCCGCTTTTGCTGTCACAGTTGCGTTTGGCGGTGATGTCGTACCTCATGGTGGTGCGGGAAGCGGAGTTCAATACGCTAAAGGAAAAAACCGGCGCCACGGCCGGCAACCTGAGTGTGCAGATCGGCAAATTGCAGGAGGCGGGCTATATCACGGTGGAGAAAACGTATAAAAACAACTACCCGCTTACGATCTGCCGCATTGCCGGCAAAGGGATCGAAGCCTTCGAGGCGTTCTATGCAGACCTGAAAATCTACTACGACGGCGGAAAGAAATAAAAACGGGATCGTACATTGCATCCACGTACTACTTTTATGTCTCCTGCCGACTATTATCACCAGGTGCGCGACCGTTTCCGCGATCAGGGCAAACACGAGGTTGCCGAGGTGCAGATGTGGTATATGCGACATCAGTTCGATTTTTTCGGGCTGAAAATGCCGCAATGGATGGCTCTTACCCGGGAATTCCACAAGGCCTGTGGCATACCGTCCGGCCGGGATCTGCGGGAACTTGTTGAATTATGCTTCGAAGACGAGCATCGCGAAATGCAATATTTCGCACTTGAGACACTTCAAAAGGGCATGAAAAAAGAGCCGCCCGAATGCATTGATCTCCTCGAAACGCTGATCTGCCGCAAATCCTGGTGGGATACGGTGGACTGGATCGCCAAACTCACAGGCATGCATTTCAGCCGTTTCCCGGAACTGATCGTGCCGGTCACGCAACGCTGGATGGCATCGGGCGAACTTTGGCTGCAACGCGTCAGCCTCATTTTCCAGCTGCGCTACAAGGATAAAACGGATGTGGAATTATTATTCAGGTATGTGCAACAGGTATCCGCGTCGAAAGCGTTTTTCCTGCAAAAAGCCGCCGGATGGGCGCTGCGCGAATATTCCAAAACAGATAGCGAGGCAGTCCGCCGGTTCGTGGCAGCAAACCGCCTGCCGGCCCTGACAAAACGCGAAGCGCTTAAATGGCTGAAAAAGACGGGCAGCCTCTGAGCACGACATAACAGAAAAACAACCGCCCCCGCCGGGTCAATGAACCTGGCGGGGGCGGTATGTTGTGGTGAAGGGAGATCAGGCGTTCTGCGGCCTCAGCATCCACATTTTTCGGGCAAAATAGATGACGGCCAGCAGCAGTGTGTAAGAAAGCGTTGCAATCATGGTTATTGTAGTCAGGTTTGTGTGTAGTACGTTCGGAGAACGTACAGCCCATGCCTGTGCGCTGCCTGTTTTGAATAATTTTTTTAAAAAAAATGGCAACGCGTCACTGGATTTCGCGCAAAATATTGATGTTCAATTGTTTGAAAGGGGTTCTTGGAAAGACTTAATACAAAATTATTGTTTGAGCACATCTGTTTCCCGGCTCGACCGCGGCCATTCAGGCTGATATAAGTTGTCAAAATCCGGAAGGCAGGCCTCTGCATCACCCGGCATTTCAAAATAGACGACACCTGTTGCATATTTTTTCCTGAAAAAAATCCGCATTTTTTTCTCCTATTCCGCAAAGCCACCTACATTAACCGCCCGAAGCAGAATTTTTCACCAAACAAAATTCCTTGGTTATGCACTCTGCCCGTTTACATTAAACGGTGGACGGTAAACGACAGCCGGTCCCGCTCTTTTTCTCCGCCTTTCGTTTGCTGTCTGCCGTACATCGTTCACCAAACCAAAGTTCTTTGCCAATGGCAGCCTTTACTACCGACAAGATCCGGAACGTCGTCCTGGTCGGGCACTCCGGAAGCGGCAAAACCACATTTGCCGAGACCATGCTCTATGAAGCCCAAGCTGTTAGCCGCCGTGGCGCGGTCGGCGACAGCAACACTCAAAGCGATTATACAGCGCTCGAGCAACAACGCGGCCACTCACTTTTTGCCTCCGTACTTCATTGCAACTGGAAAGACAACAAGATCAACATCCTCGATACCCCCGGGCTTGATGATTTTGCAGGTGAAGTCGTAACGGCATTGAAAGTAGCCGATACCGCTGTGATGCTGCTCAATGCGCGCAGCGGAGTGGAGGTAGGCACAGAACTTATCTGGGAATACATCGAAGACTTCGATACACCGACCATTTTTGTGATCAACCAGCTCGACCACGAGAAGTCGGATTTTGAAATGACCCTGGATCAGACCATAAAACGTTTTGGCAACCGCGTATTGCCGCTCCAGTTTCCCGTCAATCAGGGACCCGGGTTCAACGCAATCGTCGATGCCCTGCGCATGGTGATGTACGTTTTCCCGCCCGAAGGCGGCAAGCCCGACAAACAGCCGATCCCCGCGGAACACAAAGGGCGCGCCGACGAAATGCACAACGCCCTTGTGGAAGCGGCCGCTGAAAATGACGAGGCGCTGATGGAAAAATACTTCGATGCAGGCACGCTCGATGAAGAAGACCTCGCCCGCGGGCTTTCCATCGGCATGACGCACCGCCAGTTTTTTCCGGTGTTTTGCGCCTCCGGGCTCCAGGATATGGGCAGCGGCCGTATCATGGGCTTTATCCACGACATCTGCCCCAGCCCCGCCGATCGGCCGCCGGCCGAACTTGAAGGCGGCGCCACCAAGCCCTGCGATGCCAGCGCCCGCCCCTGTGTGTTTATTTTCAAAACAGTGAATGAGCCAAAAGTCGGCAACGTTTCCTATTTCAAAGTATACAGCGGCGTGTTGAAGGCGGGCGACGAACTGACTAATGCCGACAACGGCACGGTAGAGCGTTTTTCCCAGCTGTTTGAAAGCGAAGGAAAGAACCGCGACGCCGTAGAGGCGTTTCGCGCCGGCGATATCGGCTGCACCGTCAAATTAAAAGGCTCGCATACCAACCAGACCCTCAACCCCAAAGGCGCCGACCTGAAGATCAGGCGCATCCGCTTCCCGTCGCCGCGTATCCGCATGGCCGTGGTACCGCCGAGCAAATCGGAGGTGGAAAAAATGGCGCATGCCCTGCATTCCATCCGCGAAGAAGACCCCACCCTGCTGGTGGAGCAAAGTATCGAGCTCAAGCAAACCATCATTGAAGGGCAGGGCGAGATGCACCTGGAGATCGTCAAATACAAAGCCGAGCAGAATTTTGGCGTGCACCTCGAGACCGCCGAGCCGCGTATTCCCTATCGCGAAACGATCACCCGCGAAGCCAACAAGGATTACCGCCACAAAAAACAATCGGGCGGTGCGGGCCAATTCGCAGAAGTGCACATGCGCATAGAACCCTATTACGAAGGTATGCCGGCGCCGCACGGTCTCAATGCGAAGAATACCGAGGTGGAAGACCTGAAATGGGGGGGCAAGTTTTCATTCGTATGGGCGATCGTGGGCGGTGTGATCGATTCGCGGTTTATCAATGCCATCAAAAAAGGCATCATGTCGAAAATGGAAGAAGGACCCAGCACGGGATCCTACTGCCGCGATATCCGCGTGAGCATCTATGACGGCAAAATGCACCCCGTCGACTCCAACGATATGGCCTTCCAGATCGCAGCCATGATGGCTTTCCGCGAGGCTTTCCGCGAAGCGGGGCCGCAGATACTGGAACCCATCTACGATCTGGAAGTGATGTGCGATTCGGAATTTATGGGCAACGTGATGGGCGACCTGCAAACGCGCCGGGCCATCATCATGGGTATGGGCACCGAAGGTCATTATCAGGTGATCAAGGCGAAGGTGCCGCTGAAGGAGCTGCACAAATACTCGTCGTCGCTGCGTTCGCTGACGCAGGGCAAGGCCAAGTTCAGTATGGCCTTTGCCGAATATGCGGCTGTTCCGGGCGATATCCAGGCGAAACTGATCTCCGAATACGAAAAAGAATACGCAGAAGCACACGAACATTGATCCTCACTAGCGATCCGTTCCACAGGTATTGCCTCCATGCAAGGCAATACCTGTTTTTTTGTGCGCAAATGCCGGAGATGTGGTTTTGTTAATCTGCCGATAGGCAATGATTGACTATCTTTGGGGTTATCCTTTTTGTTAAAGATCAATATTTTATGACCGTAAACACATCTATTCCTACCGTCATTAATCAGAACCTTTTCGGCCTGAACACCTCCGCCACAGTCGCAATCAACGAAAAATCGAGGCAAATGGAACACGAGGGCAAAAAAGTGTTCAAACTCGGCTTTGGTCAGTCGCCATTCCCGGTTCCCGATCTGGTGGTAGAATCATTGAAAAAACACGCGCACGAAAAAGACTATCTCGCCGTGCGGGGCCTGCCCGCCTTGCGCGAAGCCATTTCGAATTTTACCAACCACAGGAAAGGAACCCTTTCTACCGCCGAGGAAGTGCTGGTAGGGCCGGGTTCGAAAGAACTGATGTTCCTGCTCCAGTTGTCGTATTACGGCGAGATCATTATTCCCACACCCAGTTGGGTTTCATACGCCCCGCAGGCCCAGATACTCGGCCGGAAAGTGGAACGGGCGCATACCGATATCGCCAACGGCTTGCTCCTGCAACCCGAAGAACTCGAATCCATCTGTGCTGCCGATCCCGAACGCCCGCGGCTCGTCATTCTCAACTACCCCTCGAACCCGACCGGAAGCACCTATTCCGAATCTACGATCATGCGCCTGGCTGAAGTGGCCCGGAAATACAAAGTGATCGTGTTGTCCGACGAGATATACAGCGAACTGGATCACCATGGCCGTCATGTGTCCATCGCCCGCTTTTATCCGGAGGGCACGATCATCAGCGGAGGCCTCAGCAAATGGTGCGGCGCCGGCGGCTGGCGGCTCGGTTTTTTTGTTTTTCCCAAGGGCCTGAAGCGCTTGCAGCGCGCCATGACCGTATGCGCCAGCGAAACGTTCACCTCCACAAGCGCTCCGATCCAGTACGCTGCGGTAAGCGCTTTTATTGAAAACCCCGAGATAGATGCTTATCTCGAAATGGTACGGCGCATCCTGAAGGCGGTGGGTAACTATACCTATGAACACCTGTGCCGGATGAACGTAAGCATGCCTGCTCCGCAGGGAGGATTCTACCTGTTCCCCGACTTCAGGCGATACCGGGAGGCACTGGAAAAGCGGGGACTGCACGATGACAGGGCCTTATGCGACGCATTGCTCGACGAGGCCGGCGTAGCCCTGCTGCCCGGCTCGGAATTCGGCACCCTGGGGTCGCATTACAGCGCCCGCCTTTCTTACGTCGATTTCGACGGTGAAAATGTATTGAAAGCATTTAAAAGCCTTCCGCCGGAGCATTTGCCCGACCAGGCTTTCGTTGAAGCGGAGTGCCCCAAGATCGCGGAAGGGATCGCTGCGATCGGCCAATGGCTGAAACAATTGTCACACTAAGCATCGTGTCGGAAATATTTTATGCGCAACGGGCAGCATTTGCCCCCGTAGATGTATCTGCAAAAGCAATATTCGGGGTTATCCGCAAAAGCCAGCCCTTTAAATTGACTATCATAATCCCTCCTGTTGAGCGAATCTGAAATCATCCAGGGTTGTCTGCGTGGATCGGCGCAGTACCAGCGTGCTTTGTACGAGCGTTTCGCCGGCAAGATGTACGCAGTATGCCTGCGATACGCGCGTTCGCAGGCAGATGCCGCCGATATCCTGCAGGAAGGATTTTTAAAAGTCTACTCCAAACTGGATCAGTTTCAGTTTCAGGGTTCTTTTGAAGGATGGATACGGCGCATCATGGTGAATACGGCGCTGCGGACATACCAAAAACAGCGTTTTGACCACGAATACTCGGGCTACGAACAATTGCCCGATTCGCCGGTGGATCCGGACGCCATATCGAGCCTGTCGGAAGCAGAGTTATTGCGGCTGATCGGGCGTTTGCCGGAGGGGTATCGCGTCGTGTTCAACCTGGTGGCGATCGAAGGTTATTCGCACGCAGAAGTGGCGGAGTCCCTGGGCATACAGGAGAGCACCTCGCGTTCGCAACTGACCAAAGCGCGGCGCTGGTTGTGTGAGCAAATCGATTTGATCAATAAAGTAAACGCCTGAAAACCAAATAGTTTAGAAATTAATGGAACAAGAGAAAAACTATATTGACAAGCAATTTCAGCAGCGCCTGTTCGATGCGGAGGCGGCCCCGCCCGTATTCGTATGGGAAGGCATTGAACGCGCATTGCGGAAAAAACGCCGCAGGCGGTACCTGATCTGGCTGTTTGCCGCCGGGCTTGCGGGCATGGCTTTGTGGGGTGGCCTGCAGATATGGCTTCCGGGTAATGACGCAGGGTCAGCGGGTGTCCAGGCCGGTCAGCTTGCACAGCAGCCCGGTAGTGAAGATTTACAGGCATTCGGCACCCGGGCAGAAGATGCTGTCACGCTTAATAATGAATACAACGCCGGCTCACAGGAAACAGACAACAAGGATGGTATTTCGGATGAGCAACCGTCGGTTTCGTCCAAAGGGGGAGTGCCTGCGATCAGGAACACATCGCGGTCGGCAGGGTTAGAAAAACGAGGTGTAAG
Organism: Lewinellaceae bacterium; assembly: GCA_020636045.1. Classification (GTDB taxonomy): domain Bacteria; phylum Bacteroidota; class Bacteroidia; order Chitinophagales; family Saprospiraceae; genus M3007. Next base: position 233,795 of record JACJYP010000007.1, on the reverse strand, counting down.
CGCAGATCACGCAGTAACGGTAGAAGGCCTTCCGACCACGGACGCGCCTGAAAATAATAATATAGAAGACCCTGCAACCAATTCTTCAGCGGCACTCGCGCTGCTGGAACCGGCAGACAACACATCGCTCGTGTTTCGCCGGGAAACACCCTTCCCCAAATTAAAACCGTTCATCAGGAAGAACAAAGACCCGCATTATTGTTACGATTTCTCTCAAAAGCCGGTGGTCTGGCTGCTGGATGTATACGCGGGCCCCGCATTTTCAAACCGGAAACTCGAATCGAGTGCCCCCGCCTTCGATCAGTACCGCCAGCAACGCCTCGATACCGAGCACCCCGATTTTTCTTTTAATGCCGGTGTGCGCGGCTCCTTGCTGTTCGGCCGGCATTTCCTGCTTCGCACCGGACTGCATTATGAACAGATGACGGAGGTATTTGAATACGCCGATCCGAATTACATCAAATACCTCGTAGAGATCACCCAAACGGTGGTGGACGGAAAGCCGGTCACGCTGATCGATACCATCGGCGTCGACTATGGCGAAAACTACGTCAAGACCTACAACCGCTACGGCATGCTTGATATTCCTCTGGAGGCAGGCGTAGAACTCCGTCGCGGGCGTTTCGGCCTGAGCCTGAACGGAGGCGTTTCACTGAATATACTGTTCTGGAAGCGCGGCACTATTCTTATGTCCGGCGGTTCGCCGGAGCCATTCACGCCGGGAGAAAAACATGCGGTGGAGGTGTACCGCAAGAGTACCGGCCTGAGTGTAGGCGGAAGCGCACAGTTGTTTTTTCATTTGCAACCCCGCCTGCGCGTGTTTGCGGAGCCATATTTCAGAAAAGTACTCAGACCCGTCACGCTCGACGACCAGCCGGTGGAACAGCGCTACGGTATCAAGGGCATAAAAATCGGCATGACGAAAATTCTGGACTGAAATATGTTAATTTTTTTCGAAACAAAGCAGCGGAAAGCACCGTAAAAAGTATCTCTGAACCATTGTAACCCACCCATATACCGAAACCGGATCCCAGACAAACAAGCTTGCTCCGCAGGCAAATCGAATTTTGAAAGATGTTCAACACTCGACCCAAACATATCATTTTTATATACGCGTTACTAAACACCGTGACCCTGGCAGGTCTGTGGAGTTGCCGGAAAGATGTGGAAAATTTCAGACCCTACCCCTCCACACTTGAAGCCATCCAACAGTTGCTGGATCAAGTGCCCTCCGCTACATCACATTCTACATTTGTGCTGAGCGGGACTGTTCCGGATACCGCACTTATTACGCCGGGGGGCGTGCGTGTATTCCTGACAGACAACGAGCACTTGTTCTCCGATACTGATGGAAATCCGGTGCCCTGCAGTACCTGTCAAACCCTCCGGGTGGAAGTAACGGAAGCGCTTCGCAAAGGCGACATCATCGCGCGCGGCATTCATACGGTCAGCACGGACGGATCGCTGCTCGAAAGCGGTGGCATGTTGCGTATAAACGTGACCTGCGACGGGAAAGCGTTGCAATTACTGCCCGACCGGAAACTGAAGATCCAGGTGCCGGCCGATGACCCCGCGGACGATATGTTTGTGTTTGAAGGGATCATGAAGTCCGACACGTTTGGCAGCTGGGCGGATACGGGCCTGCCCGTTTTTCAATCCGACTGGCTCGCTCCCAATCAGGTGGACGTCATCACCGGCTATGAACTTTTTTCACCACACCTGAACTGGATCAATTGCGATCGCTTCGTCGGTGAACCAACGACCTCTTTTTGTGTTGATTTACCGCCGGAATTCAACCCCGAGAACTCCAGGGTTTACCTCGTGTTTGAAAACATGCAGTCGATCGCACCCCTCGAGACGGACCTTTCCAGCGGCACCTTTTGCTATCCGATGGCGCCGCACGGTTTTCAGGTGCGCATCGTGAGCATCAGCAAAACGGAGGACGGCAGGTATTGGCTGGGGAATAAACAAACAGAGATCGGGACGAATGCAACGGTAGAGGTGCAACCCCAGGAAGTACAAGAACAACAGGTGCTCAACTTTTTGAAAAACCTTTGAATACTAAGACGGCCAACCCAGCAAAAAAGCGGGTGTGGCCGTTTCTTGAGAATACCCGTGTTTAGTAATTTCGTATTGAGCCGAGTCGGTAAAGTCCGGTCTCGGCTTTTTTCTTTTTATTTCGATGCGCTGCCGCTGCTTTTCCAGTTTTTTTGAACAATTTTGCACAAAATCTTATTGCACTACGATATCATCCACCGGATTTAGCAAACACATTCACGCATGGAAACCTTGACCACCAACGGCATTACCGTCAGCGTCGAAACGCAGTATTTGCCCAGCCATTCTAACCCCCGTGAGTTGAAGTTTATTTTCGGATATCATATCACCATCGAAAACGGCAGCCCCTTCATAGTGCAATTGCTCCGGCGTCATTGGGTGATCCAGAATGCCGACGGCAGCCTTCGTGAAGTGGAAGGCGAGGGCATCATCGGCGAACAGCCGGTGCTTAACCCCGGAGACCGGCACGAATATTCTTCCTTTTGCGATCTCGGAACCGATATCGGCCGCATGCACGGCACCTACCTGATGACCCGTCGCGACGACGGCTCCCTCTTTGAAGTGGCCATTCCCGAGTTCAGAATGGTCGCTCCGTTCCGGCTGAACTGAAGCCGGCTTTTTCCAGTAACCATTCCCGCTCGGCGAGGTACTTTTCCTGTGATATTTGCACACGCAGTTTTTCCAGCGCAGCGGCATTGCCCGGTTCCGACTGGATCAGGCGTCGCACATAGCGCACAAAGTTGAGGTTCAGGTCGCGGTGGTACCCGACGTTGCGATGGCGTTGCAGATAGGCTACGAAACTGTGCAGCAGTGAATCCAGGGCCATCACTTCTCCCCGGTCGTAATATTTTCTCACCATCATCCGCCGCGCGTCGAGGTTATACCCGACGTCGCGGAATTCGACGCTTCTCAGGATTTCCTGAGCGGCCTCGTACTCCTTTTTCCGGAAGTACCACATGGCGAGGTTGAAGTGATAGGCGTTGTGCCGCTCGCCGGGAGCAAGCGTTTGGCGGTAATCGTCGAGAAACTGTCGCGCCCAGGCCCATTCGTTCAGTGCCAGCGCTAGTTGCATGATATTCTGGTAAGTGGATTTGGTCATGCGGCCGTGATCGAGCATGATCCCTTGCTCCAGGCCGTTGCGATAAAGATCGAACGCTTCCCGCACGTACGCGCGTGCGCCGGTATTGAGGCGCCGGATGCAAAAATTGATCGCTACCATGTATACATCGCGCATTTCTTCCGCCGGAAACAGGTCGCTATTTTTCGCTAACAGGATTTTAAGGGAGGAAAACTGATTGTCCTTTCCTTCTTCCATGATCCGGTAACAGTAATAATATATTTGTACGGCAGGGATGTCTCCAAATGCACCACCGCTCACCATGCCGATCGTTTCCGGCAGGTAATAAATGCTTTCCGGCTCAAAGTCTGCCGCTCCCGATTTGTCGAGGGCTGCACAACCATGCCTGAGGGCACTGGCTGCTACAAATGCACCGAACGAGGCGCTGGCTGCCATTAGTTGGTCGGTCTCTTTGATCCCGGCACGATGCTCGGCCTCCCATTTTTCAAAGCGGATCTGGTATTGCGCCAGATGATAGTCAATGCTTTGGCGTGTCACAGGGGCCAGCGTGAGCGCCCTGAACTCTTTTTTAAACACCCGTTCGCCCACTTTTTTGCGCAATGCCTTGCAGAGGTACAGCTGCGTAAGTGTCTCATCCTGTTTCCATTCTTTCCAGGCGACCCAGTTTTTTAATGCTTTGAAGAGGTATGAAATTGTATGGCGCATGCGGGGGCCGTCGTATATACGCTGCTCCGGAAAAGCATGCCGGTAAACCTCCTCCTTGGAGAGTGGGGAACTGGAATCGGGCTGGTCGCTCATCGGGACGTGCTGACAAAGGTATTTGCACAAACGCGTGACTTCAGGGCGGCGATTGACAAAAGAAGAACCGACCCATTGCATCAGTTCGGCGCGATCGCGTTTGCCCAGGGCTCTGACAACCTCGACCAGTGTTGTGGAATGCATAATGGCGACAAATTTTGATCATTCCCGGAGGAGGAAATATGGCAAATCGTGCTGATTATTATTGATGCCATGTAAAAATAAACATTAAAAAACAGAGAGTTATGCAACTCATCGTAAAAAATACCGCGACAAATTATAAAAAATGTGTTTGCCGGAAGGAGCGCTAGGACTGACATTTGATTCAGTAATCAACAACAAAACGAAAAATCATTTTTCAGCGTCAAAAATCCAGAACCATGAATGTGATTAGGAATTATTTATTGATCGCGCTTTTCGCTCTTTGCAGTGCCATACATGTTTTCGGCCAGGGCTATATCCGCGCCTATGATTTCGACGGCAGGTTGGGCCAGATCAAATCGCTTCGCGGCACACCTGACGGCGGCCTGGTGTTTGTCGTCAGCCTTTCGGTCGACTCGGTGAATTCGGAAAACACTGCCATGCTTGTCAGAGCGAATGCGTCAGGCGATACGCTCTGGACCCGGAACCTTTACACCGGTACCAAGAGTATTTCCGTGCTCAATGTAGAAACGGGTCCTTCGGGCGAGTTTTATGTGATGACGGGGCTCGGCACGGCCTCTTTTGGAAATTCCGCAGAAGGCAATATCTCGCGCTTTACCGGCGCCGGTCAGTTGGAGTGGCTTGTTCCCGCCACCGGCATCAATATGGAAATTACAACAAACGGGTTATGGGTATTTAAGGCTGTGAATTCAGGATTTCAGTCACAAAAATTTGATTTTCAGGGGAATGCAGGTCCGTTTTTCAGCTATTCCAATATTGATATTGTCAACTATTGGGACGCAGTCGGGCTGAATAATGGAGGTGCCTGTGCGATGGTGACATACAATGGCCTTGGGGCTAATTTCAACGATATGCAATTAATATCCATCAATAATGAAGGCATTCAACAGTGGCAGCAGACATATAACGAATTGGGCTACGAATTCAATGGTAAGATCATACAGGACTCTGACGGATCATTGGTTTACACCGACTACCACAGCTATAATGTGGAACTGGCGAAAATCGGTGTGAATGGAAATACGATCTGGCGACACAATTTCAGCGATCTGCCGGATTACGACGCGCGGGGTCTGTGCGAAACGGATGATAACGGCTACATCGTTTTCGGTAGTTTTGCCGGGAGCGGGCCCCTTAACGGCAAGCATTTCGTTTTCAAAACGGATGAAAATGGTGAACTGCTGTGGCTCAATGTATTTCCCCAAAACAATGTGCTGGTAAGCGGTATCGATGTTATTCCCATGCCCGGTGGCGGCGCAATGATCGCAGGATCTGTCAAGTTTGATAATATCTGGTTGCCCTGTTTGATCCGCATCGACGCCAACGGGAATTATTTGCCGGCCCAGATCATCGGCAAGGTGAACTTTGATCAGGATCATGATTGCAGCCTTGACCCTCTGGAACCGCCACTTGCCAACTGGGTAGTATCGGCGACCGGAATAGATGGATTCACTTCGTACGCTACTACTGATACATTGGGCAATTACAGGATCAATGTCGACACCAGTACCTATACCGTGCAAATACATCCGCCCGGCGTTTTGTGGGAGCCCTGCGATGATGGCCAGTATATCGCCAATTTGGATAACGGGCCGGCCTCTGACACGGCGTATGTCAATTTCGCCGTAAAAGATTCGATATTATGCTCTCTGCTGGATGTTTCAATCGGTACGCCGCGATTGCGCAGGTGCTTCACGAACATCTATACGGTATCCTGGTGCAACAGAGGGACTGCTACAGCCTTCGATGCATTGATTGAAGTGGTGTTGCCTCCTGAACTTGACTTCGTTTTTTCACAGCATCCTGTCATCCAGTCCGGCGATACGCTTAAGTTCGAAGTAGGGACCGTTGATTTTGGCGAATGTGGACAACTGAGTTTTGAAGCAGAAGTGAATTGCGACTCATCGGTGATCGGGCAGACGCTTTGTGTAGAAGCGCATATCACACCCGATACGCTCTGTTACGAAGTTGCATCCTGGTCGGGCGCCCGCATTACCGCTCGCGCCGATTGCCTGGGCGATACGGCGGTCGAATTGCGTCTGAAAAACGTTGGTTCTGTGCCTTCTTCCCTGCTCGATTATATCATTACGGAAGACTTGGTCGTACTGATGCAGGGTAATTTCGAACTCGATCCCGGAGAGGAAGAAGTGATCACCAGGGTGGCCAACAGCACGACCCAGCGCATAGAGGCCGAACAGGAACCGGGATACCCCTTCCCATCTGTGCCTTCGGCGGCAGTGGAGGGTTGTGGTGTTGCTCCCTTCAGTTTCGGTTTTATCAACCAGTTTGACCTCGATGACGGAAGTCCCTTTACCGATATCGATTGCCGGGAAGTGGTAGGCAGCTACGACCCAAACGATAAGCAAGGTTTTCCTGTCGGCTACGGAAACGAGCATTTCATCAAGCCGCATACCGACCTGAATTATCTGATCCGGTTCCAGAATACGGGTACCGATACGGCATTTACCGTTGTGGTGCGCGATACCCTCTCCAAATGGCTTGACCCGGCATCGGTACGACCCGGTGCGGCGTCGCATCCTTTCACCTGGAGCCTGGAAGAAAACGGTATACTGGTCTTTCACTTCGACAACATCCTGCTACCCGACAGCAATGTGAACGAAGCCGCATCGCATGGTTTCGTGCAGTTTGGCGTCAGCCAGCAGCCGGACGTGGCCCTGGGCGCTGCAATAGAGAACACTGCCGCGATCTACTTCGACTTCAATGCTCCGGTGATCACCAACACCACCCTCCACACGGTCGGGGAAAATTTTTACATCGTATCGGTCGACGAAGTGCCGGGAGGAAACCTGTTTCCGGTAGAAATTTCACCCAATCCGTTCCGGGAGCAAACGACCATGCGTTTACCCGATGCGGCGCCGGCCGATGCGCTTTTCAGGCTGTACGACCAGGCGGGAAAACTGATGCGATCGGAAGCATTTTCAGGGCGAACGCTTCAGTTTTCTGCGGGCAATATGCCTTCCGGCTTTTACTGGTTTGAAATAAGGGGTACTAATGGGCAAACAGTCGGTAGCGGAAAGATGATCCGGAATTGAGCGGGTAAGAGCCGGTCAATCGACGTAACCTGAAAAATGGTTGGCAACCCTGCAGGCACACTCCAGTTTGTCGTAATCCAGTTGGTAATAGACGTATTTTCCCTTGCGGCTGGTGTGCACGAGTTTGGCTTTGCGCAGGATGCGCAGGTGCTGCGATGCGATGGACTGTTCGATGTTGAGCGCACCGTAAATTTCATTGACGCACGCAGGATTTTTGTCGTCGATAATACTGCAGATCTGCATACGCAACGGGTGCGCCAGGGCCCTGAAAATATCCGAAGAAGGGCTCAGGTGGCGAGTGCCCTGAAAGCGGGAAGTAGGTGCGGAGGGTTTTTCCATGCCTGGAGCGATTATGCCAAAATTGGATTTTTCGTTTGCCCGGGCAAAGATGCGATTTACCTTTTGAATTATCGGTAATGCCAAATAAAAATGCTGCGCTCCGCCTTGCCTGCAAAGCGGTGTACAGCATTTGAATTTGGCTATGAAATCTGCTAAATGGCTCTTAGGCAGCGAGTTCTTCTACCAGCGAGGATATCTGGCCGAGTCGGTCCTTGTCGAGGGAATAGTAAATGAATTTTCCCTGACGGTCGGTTTTCACGACACCGGCGCGACGCAGGATGGCCAGATGTTGGCTGGCCACGCTCTGTTCGAGGCGGAGTTTTACGTAAATATCAGTCACCGTCATGCGCATATTCTCCTCCAGGAGGTCGATAATGCGCTGCCGCAACTTGTGATTGACCGCCCGAAGTACCAGTGCGGCCTTGCGCAGCTCCATGTAGTCGAGCGGTATGTCTTTGTTTCCCTTCTTCAAGACAACCGTTTGGGTGTTCGCCTTTCTCATATAAAATGTTTTGAAAAATAAATTAACTCGGTTTTGACGGACTACACTATCCCAAAACTGTGCCAGTTCTCCTGAAAAAAAACTGACATACAAATTTAACGTAAAACGTAAACCCGCTGATTACAAGATGGAAATAATGGCTTGATTTAACAAATTGAAAAACTTCGCCATTTTAGCCTACAAAACGGCCCTGGTAGGAGTGGTGATGTGGGGCGGTTTCATATAAAACGGTTCGAAATATGCGACATCCTGAAAATCAGCATTTTGGAAAAATCGCTCTGCCAACGCTGAAAAATGCCCGGAAGAGCAATTTTTTACAGCGCTGAAAACCGTATTCTCGTCTGCGCCCGCGCTCTCTAATTTGTGACTGCCGTTCCCTGCAACGACGAGCGGACCCTTCCTGAATTGCTCCGGCAAACCCGCGATGAACTTTTCAAATAAATTGTTTTCTAATATCAAGGGCTGGGCAGGGGCGATTTCGCGCTGGGATGCGTCGTATGCAGCAGCCCATACTTCCTGCCGGCGTGCATCGAGCATCGGGATGAAAACGGTCGCCGCTTGCCGGTCCTGGGCAGCATCGGTAAGCGCAAGCAGGGTGTCCACTGCGATCAGGGGTTTGCCGAGTGCGTAACAGATGCCTTTGGCGACGGAAGCGCCCACGCGCAATGAAGTGTAGGAACCCGGGCCGCTGCTGACAGCCACCGCATCGATCGCTGCGAGCGGAATGCCGCTTTCCCGGACACAGGTTTCGATTTGCAGGGTCAGCAGGGATGCGTGCTGTTGGGCCTGTAATTCTTCAGCCATTGCAACAACCTTTCCGTCAATGGCGATGGCAGTGGAGCAAACTTCAGTAGCGGTTTCTATGAGCAGTATTTTGGCCATGCGATGCAATTCAGTACGCAAAGATGGGGGGAAGTGGCGTTTTAGCCTAAAAAATCGCGCATTACCGCATCTTCAGCAGGATACACTCTACTCTCCTGTTCATTTGGCGCCCTTCTTCTGTGTTGTTGTCGGCTACCGGGCGCGACTTGCCGAATGCTTTCCACTCGACTTGCGCGGCGGGAATTCCATTTTCAAGCAGGTAGTCATGCACGGCTTTGGCGCGGCGCCCCGACAGATCGAGGTTGTAAGCCTCGGAACCTCGGTCGTCCGTGTGCCCGCTGATGCCAATTTTCGACCCCGGGTGGTCTTTTAAAAATGTCGCCAGCGAGTCGAGTGCCGGGCTTGCTTCCGGGCGCAGGTCTGCCTTGTCGAAATCGAATAATACCCCCGCGCTGAAAGTAAACTTTCGCTCTTTTACGAGTTGATCTTCCAGGCTGCGGCTTGTGGATTCCGGTTCGGGCTCCACTACGATCGAAACATCATCGATACAAAGGTATCCGGCGCGTTTGACGCGGTCGATCGGGAATTTGATCGCCGTATTTTTTTCCTCAATCTCTTTGTGTTTTTCGGGCGGCAGGTCGGTTTTCGTCTGGTTGTCGCGAAAGAAATTGCCCACCGTAAAATGCTGAAACGGCTGGTCAGGCACGAAAACGGCAGATAACTCAACCCAGCCGCCGTTGCTGACGACGGGCTCGGTGAATACTACCTGCGGAATGCCTTCGGCCCGGGCCTTTGCAACGGTAAAATAAAAACCCAGGTTGCCGGCCCTGAGCGGCACGACGGGTGTTTTAGGGGTGTATACACTGGCCAGGTGGTCGCGGATAATGGCCTCGTCTTCGCGTACCCAGCAACTCAGCCGGTATTTTCGCCCGGGCTTGAGCGGCGCGGCCAGCCGGCCCGATATTTTTTCGTGGTAATCGTCTTCCTGCCCGATATCGTCGCCGGGCAGGAAGTGAATGATGCCCGCGCAGTACTCACCAGAATGCGCCTGCGGCAGCCAGGAGCAGTTTTCCGCTGCGTGCAGCAGATCGGGCGTCATATAGCTGTAAGTAGTCCAGACTTCAATCTGTTCGGCAAAAAAAGATGAATACTGGGAAAACTGGCAGGGTACGGAAATGCCGCGAGGCTTCAATTGCTCGAATGAAGGATTGAGCACAAGATTTTGCGCGGAGGGTTTGCCGGCAAAACAGCAGGTGAGCAAAAGAAGGCTGAGAATACGCATAATGGTAAATGGGTTGGGTTTTGGGGCAAAATGTACTCAAAACGCACACAATACCAGCACTCCCAGCACGAATACCGCCAGAAATATCTTCGCCAGCCGGCGTTCAAACCGGATGATCTGCTGCTCCGGCCGGGCGCGCATGGCGTCGTTACCGGAGCGGATGACCTGAAGCAACACCAGTGAGATCAGTATGTAACTCAAGAGGTACACTTTGTCCATCAGCACCATATACCCCGTATCCGGCAGGGCATTGCTGTACGATTGTTGCAGGAACACCGCCGTGAGCAGGCCACCGATCGGAAGTGAAGAGCGGGTATCGATGTATGAAGGATGCAGCAGGAGCGCGCCGATGCTCACCAGCATCACGACCAGCAGGGGCAGCAGCATTTTCAGGAGAAAATAACTGACCGGACGTGCGAGTACGACCAAATAGCGGAGGTTGCTGTACCGCTGTGCATTTTCTTCCGGATTTCCGAAGTCGGTCCCGTAATCATGAACGTCCGACTCCAGCCGGCACGCCCTTATGTTCCAGCCCACAAGGTTCAGGGTATGCCGTATTTCGGCAGCGTCGGTATCGGGCAGGTACACCAGTTCGTCAGCCGAGTATTCGGGGCTTTCCAGCTGAATGTCGAGCGCGTGTTCGTCGAGCGGGAAGCGGCTGAGGGCAAAAGAGTGAAAAAAGCGGCCTTCTACCCTGAAAATGCGATACTGCGTGCCATCTTTCAGTTCCATATTGCTGCTGTCGCCCGATTGGGTGATCGCCATGCTCCACTTTTCGATGGAATTCACAAATTCGATCTCCGTAGGATCGATATCGCCTTTCCACTTGAACCAGATGTAAAAGTCCGCATAGAACGAATGCTCGTCCATATTGAGGTCGTACAGGTTCATCAGGTGCACCCCGACGCGGACCTGTTGAGGCTGGGCCGGCAAGCGGCCCGCAAAACAGAGAATACAGCCGGCGACGAGCAAAAGGGTTTTGGCGCGCATGGTATATCGTTGGCGTTTTATGCCTCAAATATAACAGGCTGTCCGAGTTTGACTGGCGACAAAAAAGAACTCATTTCTCACGCCATCAGACAAACTCGAACAGCCTCAAAAATACATTGGCCCGGGCGATCCGATCGGATCACTCGGGCCAATGTGTAATAAACGTTGCCGGATAAAGCGGTTTTACTTCTTCCGCTTCCGGTAGTTGTTGCCGTAGTTGCCGCGCTTGCGGTTGCGGTTGCCGCTGTTGTTGTTTTGTTTGCGGCCGCGCTGGTTCTGCTGGCGGCGTTCCTTGTCGTGTTTGCCGGCGCCGGCAGCGAGTTTGTCGAGCGAATCGTGGCCTTCGTGCAAGGCCAGTTGACCGTCGGAGAGGATCTCCAGATCTTCCTTGACGATGTCGTCGCTGACGTAGTGCTCGCGGTTCCAGGTTTTGTACGCGAGTTTCATATACGAAGCGATCACCTCCACAAAACCTTCTTTTTTAGGGCCTTCCGGCATTTCGATGGCCTTTTTGATCAATGCCTGAATGCCGTTGCCGTAGTGCCTGAAGCGCGTAGCGGACGCGGGATATCCGACGGGTTCTGCTACGGGCCGGTCTTCTTCGCGGCGGATCACCACACCCGACGGCGGCGTGACGTCGAGTTCGTAGTCAGCGATGGCAAAAGCGTGGTTCCAGAGTTTTTCACGGTAGTCGTCCATGTTCCGGTTTCCGCCGGGATTGAGCAACATCATCAGCGTGATGATGGATTCCACGGTTTTTTGCCGCTTGCCGGGTTCTTCAATGGTTTTGGCGTACTGCAGCATTTCCTGAATGGAACGGCCGTACTCAGGGTAAATAATATCTTCCCTTTCGGTGTTGTATTCTATATCTACTTTCACAATGTTCGTTTTAAAAAATGGTGGTGGTTATCGGGTTACAGGCTGCAAAGGTCATTCAACCGTTACGGATTTGGCCAGGTTGCGCGGCTGGTCCACGTTGCAGCCCCGCAGCACGGCGATGTGGTACGCGAGCAGCTGGAGCGGGATCACCGAGAGCAGCGGCGTGAGCGGTTCTTCCGTGCCGGGTATTTCGATGGTGTAGTCGGCCAGTTTTTTGATCATTTCGTCGCCTTCGGTCACTACCGCCACTACCACGCCTTTGCGGGCCTTCACCTCCTGGATGTTGGAGACGATCTTTTCGTAAGCGCTTCTGTTGGTGGCGATCACGAACACAGGCATGTTTTCATCGATCAACGCGATGGGGCCGTGCTTCATTTCCGCGGCGGGATAGCCTTCTGCGTGCAGGTAACTGATCTCTTTCAGTTTCAGCGCGCCTTCGAGGGCTACGGGGAAGTTGTAGCCCCGGCCGAGGTAAAGCGCGTTGGTGGCGTCTTTGAATTCGCCCGCGATGTATTTCACCTGTTCGTGGCAGTTTTCGAGCAGCGACTCCACTTTGCCGGGTATGTTCGCCAGCTCCTGCACCAGTTTCTGGTATTGTGACTTGGTCAGGAAACCGCGTTCGTAGCCGAGTATGAGCGCCATCATAGTGAGCATGGTCACCTGGCCGGTAAAGGCTTTGGTAGAAGCCACGCCGATCTCCGGCCCTACGTGGATGTACGAACCGCTGTGCGTCAGCCTCGAAATGGACGAGCCTACCACGTTGACGATGCCGTAAGTGAGGGCGCCGCGTTCCTTGGCCAGTTCGAGGGCCGCAAATGTATCGGCTGTTTCGCCCGATTGCGAAATGGCAAGTACCACATCTTCTGCGCGCACCACCGGGTTGCGGTAGCGGAATTCGGAAGCGTATTCCACTTCTACCGGCAGGCGGGCGAGGTCTTCAAACAGGTATTCGGCGATCATGCCGGCGTGCCACGAAGTGCCGCAGCCCAGGATGATCATGCGTTGGGCATTGATCATGCGCTTCAGGTGTTCGGCCATGCCGCCGAGGCGCATCCAGCCCTCATCGGCGTTCATGCGGCCGCGCATGCATTCGGCGATGGTGACGGGCTGCTCGAATATTTCTTTCAACATGAAATAGTCGTAGCCGCCTTTTTCCAGTTGTTCGATCTCCAGTTCGATCTGGTGGATCGTGGGCGTCATCACCTCGTTGCGCAGGGTTTTGATCACCATTTGCCCGTCGAGCGTCACCGTCGCTACTTCCTCGTCGTTGAGGTACACCACGTTTTTGGTGTGCTCCACGATGGGTGTCGCGTCGGAGGCCACGAGAAATTCGTCTTTTCCTACCCCGATCACGAGCGGGCTGCTTTTGCGCGCCGCCACGAGTTTGTGCGGGTCCTGGCGATCCATTACCACGATGGCATAGGCGCCTTGCACCTGCGTCAGCGCCTGGCGTACGGCCTCTTCGAGCGGGATGTTTTCGCGTTGCTGCACCTCCTCAACCAGGTGAACGAGCACTTCGGTGTCCGTTTCGCTGTAGAAGGAATGCCCCAGTTTGAGCAGGGTGCTTTTCAGAACCGCATAATTCTCGATAATGCCGTTGTGGATCAGCACCAGGCGGTTGTTGCCGCTCACATGCGGGTGGGCATTCGTATCGTCGGGCTTGCCGTGGGTGGCCCAGCGCGTATGGCCCATGCCGATGCTGCCGCTGATGTTTTTCTGGCGCGTATAAGAGATCAGGTCGGCTACCTTGCCCTTCTTTTTGTAAACGCTGAGCGTTCCGTTCTGGAGGGCGATGCCTGCGCTGTCGTAACCCCGATATTCAAGGCGCTGGAGGCCTTTGATGATGATCGGATAGGCTTTTTGGGTACCGATGTAGGCGACTATTCCACACATAATAAAAGAGAATCAGATGGTTCAAGGTTCAAAAATAATAAGCCTGACCAATGTTTGTCCAAAAGAATTACAGGAAAACGGAGTATGCTGTTTGCAAGGCATTGGCAATCAAAAATTTAACGCGCAAATAAATTATGAAAATTTATAAGGCATAAAATTTTGTACTTCAAAAGGACTGCAATGATCCTTTTATTGAACCCTTGTGTATTTCAGTTCCAGCCTGGCCGGGAAAGTTGTGCTTTTGGGACCGTAAACAACCGATCGCTGTGCTACCCGGCTTTGCGGTGTAATGTTCAAATATATGGTTTTTTTCTTCAAATCCCCCGATGTTTCGTCTACCATTGCCTGCAGTCCCTCCGTCAGGGTCAGGCGATAGCGCTCAACAAGTGTGCCGTTTACGTTTTCCAGTTCCGGGTTGCCGCCAAACCGGCTGAATCCCTGATTGAAAGCCGGCCCCAGCGAATAACTCACGTCGGGACTGAACACGAAGGTGGTGTCGCCTTGCAACATTGTGAAAACCAGTTGATTGGCCGGTGTAAGCAATGCATTGTCGTTGGGCAGCTCGGCTTTTGTCAGCACCAGCTGCGCCTTGTTGACGGCGATATTTTCCAGTTGGTCGATGTACGGGAATTGTACTTTGACACGCAGACCTTGCGAGGCTTGCAGGAAGATCAGGTCGTCGGATTGCTGCCCGACATGCTGTCCGGCTTCCGAACCGCTGTAATCGTGTTCGAAGTGTACGAATTTATTGGCGCCGGAAAAATTGAAATCGAATGCCTTTCCGACGGTATCGTCTTTGATGTGGTAGTACAGACGGATGCGGCTGTAAGCTTCGTTGTTCAGGTCAAAGGCAAGCATGGCGCCGGGACTGGCGCCCGCACTTGTCGTTATCTTGATCCCTCTGATGGTGGCGTAGAAAGCGCTGTCGTTCGAAAGGATCGCCGAGTCGAGCGCAAACAATTCCTTTCCGAAAGCGTCATCCAGGGGAACCCGCAGGTAAGGCGCCTTGGTGTTGGTCACGATCAGACTGTCGGCCGTGTTGGGTTTGGGCAAAAAACCGTCCACCCGGCCGATCTCGGTCGATGCCGGCAGGGTGTTGTTCGAGTAATATTCCTTGTCGTCTATCAGGGCGGAATCGAGGCGGAAAACACGCAGGTTCTGCGCCTGCATGGTATCTCCGTACACATTGGAGGGCGCATAGCGCAGATACAGAACGATCGAATCGAATACCTGTGCCGACGTATCAAAGCCGGGATCGAGGAAATCGAGCTGGAGCAGGGAGAAGATATCCGACCTGGATTTGCCAAAAATGGGGTCGTCGAGTTCGCCGCACAGAAATGACGTGGCCGTCGAGTTCGGGTCGGAGGTCAGGATGCTGTCTTCCTGCTCTATGGTGCACAGTACGGTGATGGTATCGGTAAAATCGTAATCGGCCAGCTCATCGTCGAGCAGTTCGGCGCCGAACGGGGTGGGTTTGGTGCATGCGGCCCACAGCGCCAGGCTCGCCAGTAGAAGTACGGCAAAAGCCGGCAATTTCTGCTTCATAGAAATGTTGTGAATCGTAGGTAGTTGAATGTGCTCGGGAGGTGTTTCGTTCGATGACGCGTTTGAGCGCTTCGGGGTTGGCTTTGCAGCTGCGTTTCAAAACGATAGCGGACGTTTTAACGCGCCCGCTATCGTAAAATGCATATAAGTTGTTTTCAGTAATTTATTGCGTGACTTCTTCTTCCGTCAGGCTCTTGAAAAATTCGAGGTAGGCATTGAGTTGCTCCTCATCATTTTTCCAGGGCAAAACGGGTTTGTCCTGCGCGACGGACAGGTAATCAACGTTTGTGTCCAGCGATTCGCTGCCGATGATGATGGCATCGGAGAACGCCGCGGCGCCGCGGTGCATCGAAATGTTGCTGTCTTCGCCAAAAGCGACCAGGTCGTTTTTGCCGAGGTTGTTGATGGCTGCCTTTTGCAGGAAACGCTCGCCGCCTTCGCTTTCACGCGGTGTATCGTACACACTGTACACGATGTGCGAATTGGCGAAGATCGGCTCGGTTTTGTAAGCAGACCGCAGGTAAAGCGGGATCAGGCTGGTCATCCAGCCGTGGCAAAGGATCACGTCGGGCGCCCAGCCGAACTTTTTCACCGTTTCGATGGCGCCTTTGCAGAAAAAGGCGGCGCGGTCGGGGTTGTCTTCAAATGGCTTGCCGTCAGCATCTTCAAACACGAATTTGCGCTTGAAGAAGTCTTCATTATCGAGGAAATAGACCTGGAGACGGGAATTGGGCAGGGAGGCAACCTTGATGATCAATGGGTAATCGTCGTCGTCTACAATGATGTTCATTCCGGAGAGCCGGACAACCTCATGCAAGCGGTGGCGCCTTTCATTTACTACGCCGTAACGCGGCATTAAAATCCGCAATTCATACCCGTTGTCTTGTAAAAATTTAGGCAACTTTCCCACAATGGATGAGATGTCGTTGCCTTCCGTGTAGGGTTCCATCTCCTGGGTTACAATGAGCAATCGCTTCTTTTCCATGTATCAATAACCAAACTTTTGTGTATAAATCCCGATTAAGGACAAGTCGGGCGGAAACAACCCGCAAAAGCCCCGAAAGGCTCCCAACCTGCACTCCGGAAACCGCCTTCACCGTTGTGGAGGCGAAATCGAATGCAAAAGTATAAAAAATCCGGGGTTATTTTCGCATAATTGGCAGCCGGAAAAAATAACACGACACAAAATGATGCAAAAATGACCCTCTTTGCCTCCTTCCCCTGTCCGCCGCTGCCCGGAGCGGGTCGATGCTGCCGATTTAAAGTAAGCAGGGGCATTGATAACCGGATCAATTGATCTTTCCTGCCCGGATTTTCCCGAAACACTTGCGCGGCTACCTGCCCAGGTGGATCAGCAGTACGCTGACATCGGCGGGGCTCACGCCTGAAATGCGGCTGGCCTGGCCGATAGTACGCGGCTTGTGGCGGGCGAGTTTGTCGCGCGCTTCGGCACTCAGCGCCGTGAGCGCGCGGTAGTCGAAATTTTCGTGCAGGTGCACATCTTCGAGGCGGTTCATTTTTTGCACCATCTCTTCCTCTTTCCGGATATAGCCGTCGTATTTGATGTTGATCTCGGCCAGTTCGATAAATTCAGGGTCGAAAGGCATGAGAAAATGCTGCAACTCCGGGAGTGCGGCCGCAAGAGAAGCGATATCGACCTGCGGGCGCAGCAGTAGGTTGTACAGTTTGACCTTTTGCGCCACCGGGGCCGATTGCATGGCTGTCAGGTATCCGTTCACCTCGTCGGGGCCGACGGAAGCGTTGCGGAAGAAGGTCTCTATTTCTGCGGCAGAACGCTGCTTGGCGCGTACGCGGTCCATCCGCAGATCGGCGCCCTGCATGCCGATGCGTTGCGCGATCGGGGTGAGCCGCAGGTCGGCGTTGTCCTGGCGCAACAGGATGCGGTATTCCGCACGGCTGGTGAACATGCGGTATGGCTCCTGCGTACCCTTGTTCACCAGATCGTCGATGAGCACACCGATATAGGCTTCCGAGCGCTTGAGCACCAGCGGCGCCGCTTCTTTCACGGCCATGGCGGCATTGATGCCGGCCATCATACCCTGACAGGCGGCTTCTTCGTAACCCGTTGTGCCGTTGATCTGGCCCGCGAAAAAGAGATTTTTTACCAGATTGGTCTCCAGGGTGGTTTGCAGCTGGGTCGGGGGGAAGTAGTCGTATTCGATCGCATAACCCGGCCGGAACATTTTGACCTGTTCGAAGCCGGGAATGGCGCGCAGGGCCTTGAACTGCACGTCTTCCGGCAGGGAAGAAGAAAAGCCGTTGACGTAGATCTCGCAGGTGTCGCGCCCTTCGGGCTCCACGAACAGCTGGTGCGAGGTTTTTTCGCTGAAGCGGTCGATCTTGTCTTCGATGCTCGGGCAATAGCGGGGGCCCAATCCCTGAATGCGGCCGTTGAACATAGGCGAACGGTCAAATCCCGTGCGCAGAATATCGTGTACTTCCTGGCTGGTGTAGGTAATGTGGCAGGGCATCTGTTCGCCCAGCGCCGGCGTGTCGGTGTAGGAAAACTTGCCGGCGGGCGTATCGCCGTCCTGTACCTCCATTCTGGAAAAGTCGAGACTGCGCCCGTCCACGCGCGGAGGTGTTCCGGTTTTCATGCGGCCGGCCTCGAAACCGAGTTCCACCAGTTGCTCCGTAATACCGCGGGCGGCGCTTTCACCGGCCCGGCCGCCGCCGAATTGCTTTTCGCCGATATGGATGATGCCGTTGAGGAAGGTGCCGTTGGTGAGCACGACCGCACGACTTTCGATCTCGAGCCCCATGCCCGTGCATACCCCCTGCACGCGTCCGTCTTTTACGACGAGTCCTTTCACCATTTCCTGCCAGAAGTCGATGTTGGGATGCGCCTCCAGCATTTGCCGCCATTTCAGCGCAAACTGCATGCGGTCGCTTTGCGCGCGCGGGCTCCACATGGCAGGACCCTTGGATTTGTTCAGCATGCGGAACTGCACCATCGTGTGGTCGGTCACGATACCCGAATAGCCGCACAGGGCATCGACCTCCCGCACGATCTGCCCCTTGGCAACGCCGCCCATGGCGGGGTTACAGCTCATCTGTGCGATGGTCTGCATGTTCATGGTAGCCAGCAGCACCTTGCAGCCGAGGTTGGCGGCGGCAACGGCGGCTTCGCAACCGGCATGACCGGCGCCTACTACAATGACATCGTACGTTGGGAACATAATTGCCTATGGTCGATTTCGGGCCGCAAAGGTACTGCAAAATCGCGAGCCGGCATGATAACGCCGAAATGTCTATTGTGGTTTTTTTCCCGCCTGCAGGCGTTCCAGCGCCTCTTTGGGCTCCTTGTAATCAGGAGACATGCCGTTTGCCTGGCGGTAGTCCGACAATGCAGCGTCCACGTTGCCCTGCAATTCAGCACAATGCCCGCGGTAGTAATACGCTTTTACGAACAGCGGGTCCGTTTTGATGGCGATGTTGAAGTTGTCGTATGCTTTTGACAATGAATCCTGCTCCAGGTACATCATGCCCATGTCGAAATAGGCATTTGAATAATCCGGATTGCGCACAATGATGTCGCGGTAAACCTCGAAGGCTTTGTCAAAATCGCCGGCCGTTTTGTAATACACACCCTTGAATTCGCGGGCCTCCAGGCTGCTGGAATCGAGTCGCAGCACGTTGTCGAAGTACTGAATGGCCAGCGGATTTTTCCGGTTGGCAAAGATGCGCCCCAGAAACATCCAGGCATCTTCGTTGCCGGCGTCGAAGCGCACCGATTTTTGCAGGGAGGTGATGGCGCGCAGCGTATCCCCTTTGTCGAGCGCGACACGACCCGCCATAAAAAATGCTTCCGCGTTCTGCGGATCGCGCTGAAGTATCTTGTCGAGGGTTTCGAGGGCTTCGCTGTGCTGCCGCACGATGAGTTGAAATTCGCTCAGTTTCAGCAGGGTCGGTATTCTGCCGGGAAAACGGTGGGCTGCGGTGAGCAGCACGTCGATGGCGCGTTTCGAGTCGTTGGGGCGGGCGTAATCGAGAAAAACGTCGGCCAGCAGATGGTAGTAAGCGGGTTGCAGTGAATCCAGCTGGATCGCGTCGTTGAGGTCTTTGATCGCCTCGTCATATGCCTCCAGTTTGTAGAACACCTCGGCCCTCCGGTACAGCAGGGAATCGTTTTCCGGGTCGTCATCGACCAGGTTATTGAGTTTGGCCAGTTCCGGGTCGATCTGCGGGGCGCCGGGGGCTTTCTTTCCAGGTTCGTCCTTGCAGGCGACCCAGCAAAGAATGATCAGCCCGAGCAGGGGGAGAATGCGGCTTATCATGTAGTGTGTTTATTTGAATAATCTGCAAAATTAAGTCAAATACCGCGATTTTTTCGTTTGCAGCGCGTTGCTTTCAGAATTCCAGCCGCCAGCTGATATTCGGGATCAAACCCAACTGCTTTTTCGTCTCTACCTGTAGTGTAAAGGGGTCGTAATAGCGGTAAGCCTCGTTTTCCTGCATGGTGGCATTCTGGAAATCCATGGCGAAGGTGCTGTTGCGCCGGTCGCCCAGGCTTCTTTTCCAGTAAATACGGATGTCCAGGCGGAAATAATCCTTTTGCTGCACGGAAAACCCTTCGCCGGCATCGAACACGGTCATGCCTGCCGCTTCGGAGGCAAGCGCATCGATCGGCATGGCGCGCAGGCCGCCTGCCAAGCCGATGCGACCGTTCAGACCGAACGACCTGACCTGTCCCGGACGCTTGTCGCGCTGCCATTCCTTTCCCGCGGTCAGGTTGATGATCCGGCGGCTGTCCCAGCGCGTAGAGCGCCAGACTTCGTCACTGCCGCGGTATTCCGATTTAAACAAGGTGGTATTGAGCAGCAGGAACCATCCGTCGGAAAGGTATCGTTCGGCGTTCAGTTCAATGCCCGCATTTCTACCCAGTCCGTCATAAACGAGCATTTTTCTTTCAAAAATATTGTACTCGCTTTCATTGAGCAGGGAATAGCTGCTGGCAAAACCGGCGTCTACTCCGGTTTCCGTCGTTTTCTGGTAAAACAGTTCGCCCGAAAGCGTCCACTCGTTTTCAGCATTCCAGCTGTAGCGCAGCCCGGTCTGCCAGCTGCGCAGCAGATCAAGGGCGTCTTTCGATAACCACAGCGGTGCAACCTGGCTGAACAGGCCCCCTGACAGCGTCAGCCGGTGCCCGGGTGTCAGGGTCTGGGTGATCGAAACACGGGGCTCCAGCGCCGACCGGTCTTTGTAGGGAAAAAACAGGCTGTGCAGACCGGCATTCACGAGTGTTTTTTCGCTTTTACTTTTCCAGTAGAGCGACAACCAGGGCTGTGCGGTCGCGAATGTATGTTCGATGCGTTCCAGCGGCATGCGCCGGTCCGTGCTGTTGGCGCTGTACCGCTGCCTGTTTACCATGGCGCCGCCCATCAGCCGTATCTGTGGCCCGAACCGGTAGGAAAGCGTGGCAGCGCCCGATATTTTGGACTCGTCCAGATCATCGCTGCTGTCAAAATCTTCAAAAGCATCGGAAACAGACGTCCGTTCGTTCGACTGCCCCGATGCAGCGGCCGTGAATTTTATCCAGCCGCGCCGGCTCAACGGCAATTGGTGCGATATCCCGATGATCCCCGTTTTGGAGCTGTAATCGATATCGAAAAAATCCTTGAAAGCCTCGACCTCTGCGCTGTCAGTTTTGTGTGTAAAAATGTTTTTGCTGAGTCCGCCAAGGCCAAAAAGTGACCATTCCCCACCGCGGTTACCTGTAAAATGCAGTTTGAATGAAAGATCCTGAAAGCGGATGTCTTCGTCGCCGAACGAGACACCCATCTGCCCCAGCAGCCCGACGGTGGAATAGCGATAGTTGACGAGATAGGAGCCGTTTTCGCGCTGCGAAAGGGGGCCTTCCGCCGCCAGGTCGAGGCCGATCAGCCCTGCCTGAGCCGTGAATTCGTGCTGCCTGTTATTGCCGCTGCGCAGGTTCATATCCATGACGCCGCCTATGGCTTCGCCGTAACCAGCGGGGTAACTTCCGGTCAGGAGCGACGAATTGTCGAGCAATTGCGCCGAGAACATGAGCACCCCTCCTGCGGCGGCGGTGGGACGGTCGCCGAAGGTACCGGCGTTGGTCAGGTGGTTTGGATTCACAATGTCGACGCCCTCGAGGCGCCAGCGCAGCGACGCCGGACTATTGCCTCTGATGACCATGCCGTTTGCCTGATCGTCGTTGTTCATGACACCCGGATAGGCCATCGCCAGTCGCGCGGGATCGAAAAAGGTAGCGGGAAACCGCAGCGTCTGCTCGCGCGTCAGGGGTATCTCGCCCAGTGGCTGTACGGGTCGCCGGTCGGAGGTATTGACGATGGTGAGCAAAGGCAAATCCACATTCTGATTGTAGGCGATATCGAGCACGGACTCCTTGCCGCCGGCAATATTGATCTCCCGGAGCACCATGGGCCTGAAACCGCCGTAATTCACTTTTAGCGTGTAGTAACCGGGGCGCAGGTCCTCAAACAGGAACGCTCCCTTTTCGTCGCTTATGGCAGTGCGAAAAATGCTGTCGCGCTGCCCGGTAAGCAGCAGATCGGCGCCCGCCAGCACTTCGCCGCCGGATGCGTCGCGGACGGTGCCGCGCAGGGTTTGCGCATGTAGCCCGAGGGCAAGTAAAATGAAAAACAGGGGGAAAGTGGCGCGGGTGGCGATTATTTTCATGGCTGAATATCTGAATTTCCGGCAAAAATAGGGTTCCTTGGCAGAGCATCTTTAGAAAACGCACAATTACAGATCATGAGAACCCGCAACGCTCTTTTATTCGCTGCCGTCACCTTGTTATTCCGGTTTTCCGCTTTCGCGCAGGACCGCCCCCTCGGCAAGGTATTCGCCACGCGCTCGGAGGTGATGGCGCGCAACGGCATTGCCTGCACCAGCCACCCGCTGGCGACTGCCGCCGCTCTTGATGTGCTGCGAAAGGGAGGGACGGCAGTAGATGCAGCCATCGCCGCAAATGCAGTGCTGGGCGTGGTGGAGCCGCACGTCAACGGGATCGGCGGGGACCTGTTCGCCATCGTGTATGAGGCGAAAACGGGCAAACTACATGGGCTCAACGCCTCCGGGCGATCTCCATACGCCCTCGCGCTCGACTCTTTCCAAAGGCGCAACATAGATTTTATACCGCCTTTCGGCCCCTTGCCGGTCACCGTGCCCGGCTGTGTCGACGGCTGGTTTGCCCTGCACGGAAAATTCGGACGCCGCTCCATGCAGGACATCCTTTCCTATGCGATCGGCTATGCCCGCGACGGGTTTGCCGTGGCCGACGAGGCTTCTGTTTCCTGGCAGCGTGTGGAGGCCGTCTACGGGAAGTATCCGAATGTCAGGGACGTTTATTTGCCGGACGGCAAGGCGCCGGCCCGGGGCGAAGTATTCCGCAATCCGTTGCTGGCCGCAACGCTGGAGCAGATCGCCAGCGGCGGCCGCGATGTATTCTACAAGGGTGAGATTGCCCGCAGGATCGATACCTTCATGCGGAAAAACGGCGGTTTTCTCGGTTATCGCGACCTGGCCGACCACCATTCGGAATGGGTGGAGCCGGTTTCGGTCAATTATCGCGGTTACGACGTGTGGGAATTGCCGCCAAATGGCCAGGGTATCTGCGCCCTGCAGATGCTCAACATCCTGGAAGGCTTCGATTTTAAGAATATGACTTTCGGCTCGCCCGAACATATACATCTGTTCGTGGAAGCGAAAAAACTGGCTTTTGAAGACCGCGCAAAATTCTACGCAGACCTCGAGTACATGGAACCCGGCATTGTCACGCGCCTGCTTTCGAAAGCATATGCCGCCGAGCGCAGAAAACTCATCGATGCCAACCGCGCGGCGCGCCATGTGGAGGCGGGCAACCCCAACCTGAAAGATGGCGACACCATTTACCTCACTGTAGCCGACGGAGAAGGCAATATGGTATCGCTGATCCAGAGCAATTTCCGCGGGTTCGGTTCGGGCATGGTGCCCGATGGTCTGGGCTTTATGCTACAGGACCGCGGACAACTTTTTACGCTGGAGCCGGGCCAAGCGAATACCTACGCTCCGCACAAGCGCCCTTTTCACACCATCATTCCGGCATTCGTGACCAAAAACGGCAAGCCCTGGATGTCGTTCGGCGTCATGGGGGGCAGTTTCCAGCCGCTCGGGCACGTGGAGATATTGATGAACATGATCGACTTCGGTATGAATGCGCAGGAAGCGGGCGATGCTCCGCGCATCGACCACCAGGGAAGCAGCGAGCCGACGGGCGAAAAAATGGAGGGAAGCGGTCAGATCAACCTGGAGAACGGGTTCCCATATGAAACCATAAGAGCCCTGATGAGGATGGGTCATAAAGTGGGCTGGGCGCTGCCGGGCAGTTACGGCGGGTACCAGGCGATCCGCTACGATGCGGCTTCGGGGGTGTATTTCGGGGCATCGGAAAGCAGGAAGGACGGACAGGCGGCCGGTTTTTAGCAGTAATTTGTACCCATAGCAACCCTGCTGCCGCCAACTGCTACTGTTAACTTTTTTTCACTATGATAAACGGTGGGAACCAATCGACCCGGATTTTAGCGGGTGGTCACGACGAATTTTTTGGTTTGTTCATGCCCAAAATCACTAGGTTTGGTCGTGAAACGGGCGGCAGATATTGCTTTTAAGGCCTTTGCCCCCAAATCTTTGACCGTAAATCAAACTTCAAACATCTCCACATCTATGATCCTTCTTGCTATCTTACTGGCCTTGATCGTGCTCAGTATCGTAACCGTTCAGCAGGCTACGGTGGCCGTGACCACGATCTTTGGAAAATATAGCCGCACCCTTTACCCGGGCCTCAACTTCCGCATTCCACTCGTAGAACGTGTTTTCAAGCGCATTTCCGTGCAAAACCGCGCGGCTGAACTCACCTTTCAGGCGGTCACGGTCGACCAGGCCAACGTGCATTTTACTTCATTGCTCCTCTTTTCCGTGATGGACAACAATGAAGAAACGATCAAAAAAGTGGCCTTCCGTTTTCTCAGCGATCGCGATTTCATGGCGACGCTGACGCGCACGGTGGAAGGCAATATCCGTTCTTTTGTAGCCACCAAAAAACAACAGGAGATACTCGGCCTGCGCCGCGAGATCACGGAAGCAGTAAAGATCAACATCGATCATATGCTCGAAGACTGGGGATATCACCTCATCGATCTCCAGATCAATGACATCACTTTCGATGAAGAAGTGATGCGCTCGATGTCGAAGATCGTGGCTGCTAACAACCTGAAAGCCGCCGCCGAAAACGAAGGCCAGGCTTTGCTGATCACCAAAACCAAGGCTGCCGAGGCAGAAGGCAACGCCATCAAGATCGCCGCAGAGGCCGAGCGCGAAGCCGCCCGTATGCGCGGTCAGGCAGTTGCTTTGTTCCGCGAAGAAGTGGCGAAAGGCATGAGCCATGCCGCCAAGGAAATGCAGACCGCCAACCTCGACACTTCGGTCATTCTGTTCTCGATGTGGACGGAGGCGGTGAAAAACTTCACCGAGCACGGGAAGGGGAATATCATTTTCCTCGACGGCTCCGTCGATGGCATGCAAAAAACACTGAAGGAACTGATGGCGCTCAACACCATGGATTACGCACCGCCGAAGCAATAATGCTGCTTCGCCCACGTACAGTCCCGAATTTTTCAGACACGAAGCGTTCGGGACTTTTTTTATCCCTTCTTCTACAAAAAATCCACGTCTACCGCATAGGGGTAGGACATCAGGTAGTCCAGCGCCTTTTCAATGGGAAACGCTTCGAACACTACTGAATAAAGCATGGAAGTGATCGGCACGTGCAATTTGTATTGCCGGGCCAGCTGATGCGCGATGCGCAGGGTACGGACGCCTTCGGCGAGTTCGGGCATCGTTTTTCGGATCTGCGCGGTGGTTTCGCCGGTCGCAAGGCGCGTGCCGAACGTATAGTTGCGGCTGTTGGCGCTGGTGGCCGTTGCAACGAGGTCGCCGATGCCTGCGACGCCGATAAAGGCCTGGCTCGATGCGCCGAGCGATTTTCCGAAGTACACCATCTCGGCCAGTCCGCGGGCGATCAGCAGCCCCTGAATGTTGCGCCCGAGCCCAAGCCCGCCGAGAATGCCCGATCCGAGGGCAACGATATTTTTGAGGGCGCCGGCCAGTTCCGCGCCGAGGATATCGTACGACCCGAATACGTGAAAACGCTGGCTGTTGAGCGCCGTTTGGCCGGCCTGTATCACTTCCCTGAAGCG
This sequence comes from Lewinellaceae bacterium, assembly GCA_020636045.1. Classification (GTDB taxonomy): domain Bacteria; phylum Bacteroidota; class Bacteroidia; order Chitinophagales; family Saprospiraceae; genus M3007. The sequence continues at coordinate 208,153 of JACJYP010000007.1, read as the reverse complement.
GCTGCCGACCAGCGTGGCCGTTGGCTGCCCTTCCATAATTTCAATGGCGAGATTGGGCCCCGAGAGGCATCCTACGCGCACGACGCTGGTTTCTTCCAGCACGACTTCGCTCATAGTGCGCACGTTGGAGCGGGTGAGTACAAGACCGGGGTTTTCCAGGTCTTCTTCTTCCAGATCTTTAAGGTCGAATCCTTTGGTGCCGTGTATCACCATGTGATGCGGGCGCAGGTAAGGGGCAATGCTCCGCATCGTCTGGCGGAAACTTGTAGACGGCACGATGGGCAGCAGCAGGGTGCAATTGCGCGCCAGTTCTTCCAGATCGCTGGTAGCGGTTACGCGAGCCTCGATGGGCACGCCCAGGTGCAAGCGCGTCCGGTTGATAGACTTTACAGTCTCCTCCTGGCGGCTGTACAGCAATACGTCGACATTGTCGGCCAACAGGTTGGCCACGGCCGTCCCGAAACTTCCTGCGCCGATGACACCTACCGGATTAAATGTAGACATATGCGTTTGGTAAAGATATTTTCAAGCGTAAAAGTAGTTTTTTACTTCAGCCCTTCGGCAGTGATGGTTTTTGTCCAGGTCATCTGCCCGTCGGCGTCGTAATTCCTGATCTCCAGCTCACGCCTGGTGCGCGGGCCGCTGAAATGCAGGATCGAAAAGTTGTGCCGGTTCACAAGGGTGCCTTCCACGCGATGCGCATTGGCCTCTTTGTCGGCATTGGTATACGAACCGGCGGTCAGCGAAGAAGTGGTCAGGTCGTACACCCAGTTGCCGGCCTTGTTTTGCATGGCGCTCAATTCGGTAAAATGCCGGTCGCCGGTCAGGAACACCACGCCTTTTATGTTTTCCCGCTCGATAAACTGCAACAGCGTGTCGCGCTCGGCCGGATAGTAGTGAAAGCAGGTTTCGTGGTGGTCGTTGGTCGTGACCACCTGGCCGCCGATCGCCACCAGTTTGAACGGCGCCCTGCTTTCGGCGAGGGCGCCCATGAACCATTCCATCTGCTCTTTGCCCAGCAGGGTGCGGTCGGGGCAGGTGGCGCAATGATTGGGGGTGCGGAAATACCGGTTGTCGAGCAGGAAAAAGTCGATATCGGCGTATTCGAATTTGGTGGTACAACCCTTTTGGCCGTTCACCCCGAAAGTGGGGTTGCCCCAGAACTCGCGGAACACTTCCCAGGCCATCTCTTTGTGTATCCAGGAGCCGTCCGAATCGTTCGGGCCGAAATCGTGGTCGTCCCAGATGGCGTACTGCGGCGTGGAGGCCAGCAGCGGCTGCAATTCGGGCAGGGCGCGGTCGTGGGTCCAGCGGTGTATCATGCCGGTACGCGTGTTCCAGTCCGGCTCGCGGTAGTACACGTCGTCGCCCAGCCAAAGCATCAGGTCGGGTTTTTGCCGGTAAATAGCGTTGAAAATGTGAAAGTCGGAGCCGTAGGGTGTTCCCGGGCGGTCGTATTCCGGTTCGTTCACATAGGCGCAACTTCCCGTAGCCAGACTGAACTCGGGCGGATCGGTGCGCCATTGCCACAGGGTCTGGGTTTTAAAAGTGGCAGGATAAGGGAGCGTTACCGGCTTTCCGTTGATGTAAACAGTATAAGCGTAACTGCGGCCCGGTTGCACCTGATTGGCGATGCATTTGGCTGTCAGGCTCTGCGGATGGCAGCGTACGGGCGCGGTCCAGTATTTCGCGTTGGGCGCGGCTTCTTCCCAGTATTGCACGCGGACATAGGCATCGCTTTTTGTCTGTACCCAGATCAGCGCTTCCATCATGTCGACGTAGCCGATCATGGGGCCGTTTTGCAGGCCGGCATTGCCTTTGAGCAGGGGGCCGTGCAGGTGCGGGCCGTGTCCCCGGTAAGCGCAGGCAGAAAAAAAGAGCGCGATCGCAACACCGGAAATGATGTGCCAATGCTTCATGTCGGAAGGGAATTTTGTATTCCCGGCGAAGGTACGTCAAACTGCCCTCTAAACCTTCGCTTAACAAAAAAGTCAAACAGGAACCCAACCTTTTGGATTCGTGTTTCGTAAATTAAAATAAAATAAAATTTTACGGAACACTTGCTTTCTCCGAAATAAAATCTTTACTTTGAACCAATAAAAAAAGGAGGTTCGCCATGACAAACAAAATTGCTTCGATCGTATTCCTCCTCGCCCTTTCTCTGACTGTTGCCGCTCAATCGGCAGAAAAAACATTTTCCAAGTCTTTCAATACCGATGGAAAAGGGACGATCAGTCTCGATTTGCCGGGTGTTATTGATCTGAAAGTGTGGGACAATCCCACGATCCGGATCGGGATTACTGTAAGTATCCCGACGGGAAGTGAAGCCATGCTGGGGGAGCTGGCTAACATTGGACGTTACAACCTGGTTGCTACGCCTAAAGGCGATGTCCTGACCATTCAGGCGCCGAACATGCAAAAGCAGATCAGGGTAAAAGGACAGGAACTGCGCGAAACACTCACGTACGTAGTATTCGTTCCGAAAGATCTGACCATCGACATTTTACCGAATGCCGAAACGGTCGCTGCCAACAGGAAGTAGTTTTTCACCCGTGGAATAGGCGCGTTGTAAAGGCGCGCTACAGACAAACAATTCCGTTGCCCGGATGGCGTTAGAGCCTCCGGGCAATTTTATTTTTTAAAACCGCCTGCTTCCTGCGAAATTTGCCCGAAATTCTGCGACTATGATTTCCCGACTGTTGATCTCTGTTCTTTTTTTAATGCATATATCCTCGTCTGCACGAGCGCAGATGGAGCGCACAATATACCAGGTGTTCGATGTGGATTCGGTAAAGACGGTTGAACTTGAAATTGCCGACTTATACGATATCTTTTCATGGGCGGGCAGTACCATACTGGTGGAAACCAACGTACAACTTTCTCACGGTTCGCCCGAGATCCTCGACTATCTCATCAAAGAAGGGCGCTATGACCTGGCGATGGATACGATCGTGATGCCAGAAGTGCGGATATACACCAAAATGCCCGACCGGAAGAAAAAACGGGTAAAAACCCCCGACGGGGAGATCACGGAAATCCCCGAGGCCAAGATATTTGTGCCGGACACCTTTTCATGGTCGGAAGACAAAAAACTGCTGCGGCGCAAGGAATGACCTGCCGGAATATCTTTTTATGCCACAATTAGTCGAACTCGTGCTCTTGCCCTCCGAGCGTCACAACGAGGAGTTGCTCAGGCAAAAAGCGGCCAGGCAGGCGGGCATTCGCCCCGATCAGGTTTCTCATCTGGAAGTGCTGAAATCATCGCTCGATGCCCGCGCACGGCAACCGGTATTTCGCGTCCGGGCGGAGGTATATGCACAGGGCGAGGTTTTTAGCCCTGCCCCTGCCCTGCTCGACGGTTTCCGCGAAGTGGACGGGCGGAGAATAGTGCTGATCGTCGGCGCCGGTCCGGCGGGTTATTTTGCAGCCCTCGAATTGTTGGAACGAGGCATCAAACCCGTGGTGATCGATCGCGGCAAGGACGTGCGCACCCGCCGGCGCGACCTGCGCGCGATCCAGCAATACGGTGCAGTAAATCCGCATTCCAACTATTGCTTTGGCGAAGGAGGCGCCGGTACCTATTCCGACGGCAAACTGTACACGCGGTCCGTCAAACGCGGCGATGTGTACAAAACCCTCAAGTTGCTGGTGGAACACGGCTCCAAAGCGGATATTCTGACGGAAGCACATCCGCACATCGGCTCCAACAAACTGCCGGGCGTAGTACAGAATATCCGGGAAACCATCCTGCATTATGGCGGTGAAGTGCACTTCGGACATTGTGTGACCGATCTGATCATCCATAAAGGCAAGCTGATCGGCCTGGTTGCCGAAAAGCCGGACGCGGCGCCGGGAAATGCTACGGTTGAGTTCAGGGGAGATGCCGTGATCCTCGCGACGGGCCATTCGGCCCGCGATATTTACCATTTGCTGCACAAAAGGGGTATCGGCATCGAACTGAAGCCTTTCGCATTGGGCGTCAGGGTAGAACACCCGCAGGCCCTGATCGACGAGATACAATACAAAAGCAAGCGTCGGGACGAAGATCTGCCGGCGGCGAGTTACAGCCTCGTTTGCCAGGTTGCCGGGCGCGGGGTATTTTCCTTTTGCATGTGCCCCGGCGGCCTGATCGTGCCGGCGGCTACGGCGCCCGGCGAGATCGTGGTGAACGGCATGAGCATGAGCCGCCGCGATTCGCCCTTCGCCAATTCGGGCGTGGTGAGTGCTGTGGAAGCGGAAGACCTCAAGCCCTGGGCAAAACACGGTGTTTTCGCGGCGCTGGAGTTCCAGAGCGAAGTAGAACGCCGGCTGTTCGGCGCGGGCGACGGCAGCCAGAAAGGCCCGGCGCTGCGACTGCCCGATTTCATTCGCGGGCGCATGTCGACCGACCTGCCCGGCTCCTCCTATATTCCGGGGCTTTACCCAGCGCCTTTATACGACTTGCTGCCGGATTTCATTTACCGGCGTCTGCGCGACGGACTGACCGAGTTCGGCAAACTGATGCGCGGGTACCATACGAACGAGGCCAATGTGGTGGCCACGGAAAGCCGGACCAGCGCTCCCGCGCGCATACCGCGCGATGCAGAAACGCTCATGCATCCGGAAATGCCGGGCCTGTTTCCCTGCGGGGAAGGTGCCGGTTATGCCGGGGGGATCATATCGGCCGCTATGGACGGCCAGAAAGTTGCCCTTGCTGTGGAAAGGATGCTGCTGGCGAACGCTTAGCAAGCGCTTATTCTTCATGCCCGAACTTTCCCCGGCGCATGGATTTTTTCTCCGAAAGTTTCTTTTTCATATCGGTGCGCGCCACCCGGGCAGCCTGCGGGACCCGCGTTTTTTTGCGCTTTTTGGGTCTTTTCAGGGCCTGGGTCAACATCGCGATCATCTTTTCTTCGGCCAGCCGCTTGTTGGTGAGTTGCGAACGCGAGCTCTGGTCGGTCGTGCTCAGATAGCCCTCCGCGCTGACCTGCGCTTCGAGTTTTTCGAGTACCAGGGCTTTCTCTTCTTCCGACAGCGCCTGCGATTCCCGGACGTTCAGGCGCGCCTCCACTTTCGTTTCCACTTTATTGACGTGTTGCCCACCCTTGCCGCCGGAACGCGCGCTTCGGTACCTGAGTTCGGATTTCAGTAATTCTATGTCCATCGGGAGTTGTGGTGAGCCGGTTCGGCGAATATCTCGAATGTTGTGTCAAACACAAAGCCGGGATGCAGAGTTCATTTTTGCCAAACGCAGTCATAAGTGTATTCACACTTGCCCGTTTTGACCTTGAATTGCCATTTTTGAACAAATAAGTGCCGGGCGTTGAATTGCCCGCGATACTTACATTCGTCCTCACGAATTTTTCAGCCCGCGATTTCAATCGCGGGCTGAAACAACATATCCGATTATTGAAAGATTCGGGAAGACACGTTGCTTAAAACCTGATCAAATGACACACAGACTTACTGCGCTCCTGTGGATTGCGCTTTTAACCGGCTGCGGGCACAAGGCTCCTCAGCAGCACGAACCTTCTGAAGCCGGCGAGGCTTTTCGCTACTGGGACATGGCGCGCACCTTTCCCGACGGGCGTTTTTATACCGGAAAATACAGCGATGCCATGCAGCAGATGCAACTGGAAACCTATCTGCGCGGTGACCGCAGCAATAGCTGGGAGGCCATCGGCCCGAGAAATATTGGCGGACGAACGCTTTGCCTGGCCATCCATCCGCAAAATGCCAGTATCCTGTGGATGGGAAGCGCTTCCGGGGGACTTTGGAAAAGCGTCAGCGGCGGACTGGGCGCCAATGCCTGGGAAAGGGTAGAAACGGGATTCCCTTTGCTGGGTGTCAGCGCCATTGCCATCGATCCTGCCAATCCGGATGTCATGTATGTGGGTACAGGAGAAGTGTACAACGTTGAGTTTTCCATGCCCAACGTCGCTTATCGCACCACGCGCGGCACCTACGGCATCGGCATCCTGAAAAGTACGGACGGCGGCCAAAGCTGGTCGAAAAGCCTCGACTGGGCCTATGGCGACCTGCGCGGCGTGCAGGACATCAAGATCAACCCCCTGCGCCCGCAAACCGTGTACGCCGCCACCAGCGAAGGACTTTTGCGCAGCTACAATGCCGGCGCCAGCTGGCAAAAGGTGCACGACAAGCGCATGGCGGTCGATATTGAGATCAACCCGCAGGATACCGCCAAAATATTCGTGACCCACGGATCGCTGAATGACGAAGACGTGAGCGGTATTTATCGCAGTGTCAATGCGGGCGCCTCTTTTCAGAAATTGACGAACGGCCTCCCTGCCACTTACACGGGCAAAACGCTGATCACCATCCACCCGGCACAAACGAACATCATGTATGCTTCCATCGGAAATGCAAACGGCCAGGACGGTCTTTACAAAACCACGGACGGCGGCAGCAACTGGACCAAACTGACCGACCTGAACGTATGTAGCTACCAGGGCTGGTATTCGCACGACGTGGTCGCGCATCCCACCGATCCGGACCGGGTCATATGGGTCGGTATCGACGGATGGCGGTCTTTAAACGGGGGCGTCAACTTTACACAGGTATCGCAATGGTCGAGCTGGTTTTTTGGGCAGGTGCCCGCAGGTGGCCCGGAAGGCCCTCCGATCTACATTCACGCCGACATTCACCGCGCCTACTGGCCTACGAATGACCCGCAGAAGATTTACGTGGTCACCGACGGCGGCCTTTTTGTATCGCAGGATGGCGGAGAAAGCTGGGAAGGCCGCAACGGCGGGTATCAAACGCAGCAATTCTACGCCAACCTGGGAAATTCAGCGACCGACCCTCTGTTCTGTATCGGCGGCATGCAGGACAACTCGACAGCGATCTACACCGGCTCTACCGACTGGACCCGCGTGCTCGGCGGAGACGGAGAATGCGCCGCCGTCAACGCTGCTGACGACAATATCCTGTACGGGTCGTCGCAGTATCTGTATTTGTACAAATCCACCAATCGTGGACAGGATTTTTACAATATCGGCAGCAACGAAATGTACAACGAAGCCTCTTGCTTCAATGCGCCCTTCGAATGCGCGCCCTCAAATGCGTCGATCATGTATGCAGGCGGCCAGAGTTTGTTCCGCTCGGACGACGGCGGAGAAAACTGGATCAAAGCGAGCAATGGCCTTTTTGCCGGCGGCGATTACATCCTGACAATGGCCATCCATCCCAATGACCCGGATATCGTTTATGCCAGCACCGTTCCGCAGGCCAACGGCCCTGCGCGCGTTTTTCGCTACAACAACGGAGCGGTGACCCAGATCAACGGCCTGCCCAACCGTTTTTGCATGGATATTGCCATTCACCCTTCGGAGCCGGGCACGCTGTATGCCGTATTTTCGGGGTTCAATACACAACACGTATGGCGTTCGACGAATAGCGGCAACAACTGGACAGCGGTCGATAACGGCCTGCCCGGTGTGCCGGTCAATACCGTCCTGATCGATCCGCTAAAGCCCGAACATGTATATATCGGAAACGACCTTGGCGTATGGCTTTCCACTGACGCGGGCGGTTCCTGGGAATTATATTCGGCCGACGCACCCAACGCCATGCTCGCCATGCACCTGAGCATTTCGGCCGACCGAAAATTGCGGGTCGCCACGCACGGTCTGGGGGTGTGGCAGACCAGTATGGCTTTCACACCCGTATCAGTAGCGGAACAGGCAAAACTGGCGGTAGTAGAGCGCCTGCAGCCGAATCCCGCCCGCGGGCGCACGCAGGTCGTTTTTTCGCTCGCTCGCGAAGCGCAGGTCGTGCTGAAAGTCGTGGATACCGGAGGAAAAGTTTTGAAGAACACCGGCTACGAAAAGTTGCAGGCGGGTACGCATACACGCAACATCCCGCTGTCGGAACTGCCGCCGGGCATGTACGGAGTGGTACTGGAAAGCACTGCCGGCTGGCGCATCGGGAAAAAACTGCTAAAGCAGTAAACAAACCCAGGGAACGATCAAATTTGACCCAGCAAAAAACGGCGCGCCATGTTCAGCGCATAACTGCCGGTCAATTGAATATTCTTCAGCCGGTCGCGTCCGAAGAAATGTCTGGCTGTTATGGTGCGTTGTCCGTCGCTCACGGCCATCCACACGGTGCCGACGGGCTTGTCGGGCGTGCCGCCGTCGGGCCCGGCGATGCCGGAAATGGCAATGCTCACGTCGACGCCCAGCGTATCGAGCGCGCCCAGCGCCATTTCGCGCACGGTTTCCTCGCTGACGGCGCCGTACTGGGTGAGCGTGTCTGGTTTTACGCCGAGCAGTTTGGTTTTCATTTCGTAGGAATAGGTCACCACCGTGCCGGGAAAATAGGCCGATGCGCCGGGTACGGTGGTGATCAGGTGCGCCACATAACCGCCCGTGCAACTTTCAGCGGTGCCGAGCTGCTTTCCCTGGGCGAGTAATATTTTTCCAAGCGCCTGCTGGAGCGTTTCCTCTTCGTAGCCGTACACCAGATCGGGGATCAGGGCCTCGAGTTCGCTTTTTTTAGCGTCCAGCTCTGCGCTCAGCCGCTCTGCTGCATTGAGTTCCACCGCTCCTTCCCATACGCCCGTCAGCCGGAGTCGCACCTGACCGAGCGATGGCAGGTAAGCGAGTTTGATGTGCGGAGGCAGGGCATCTTCGAAGGCTTCGATGCGCCGGGCAATATTGCTTTCCCCCTCACCTGCCGTGGCCAAAGTGCGGTGGGCAACCGGCTGGCCGGGAAAACGCGCTTTCAGCCTGGGCAGTACTTCGTGGGTCATCAGGTATTCCATTTCAAAGGGCACGCCGGGCAGCGAAATCACCACCTTTCCGTCCCGCTCAAACCACATGCCGGGCGCCTGCCCCATTTTGTTGGGCAACAGTTCCGCCTGGTCGGGCAACGTGGCCTGATCCCGCATTGCCGGGGGCGTTTCCCGGCCGATCCGGGCAAAAAAGGCGGTAATACGGTCGAAGGTTTCCTGATGGAATGACATGCCCGATCCGAAAAGTTCGGCGAGCGTTTTTTTCGTGATATCGTCTTTGGTGGGGCCCAGACCGCCGGTCATGATGACGATGTCGGCGGAGGCCATTGCGTGTTCGATGCCGGCGACGATCCCTTCGCGGGTATCGCCTACGCTGCTTTTTCCAGAAACAATGAACCCCTGAAGCAGGAGCGCCCGGCTCATCCAGGCGGAATTGGTATCTACGATCTGTCCGATCAGGATTTCATCGCCGATGGTAAGGAGGTGTACGGTCATGTACGGAGTAATGATGATGCCAGGTATTGGCAATATTAAACTTTATGTTTTGTTTTGGTGTGATTTGATTTTTTTTAAATCAAAATGAATTATTTTTGGCCCGATTATCATCAGGATGACGTACGACGAATTCGGTTTTGTTGAAGCCAGCGAAGCGGCCGACCCGGCTGCCGCTTCCCACATACCCATGCGCGAGCAGTTCCCTCCCGCCGGGTCCGATTATCTCGGCGGCACGAGCGACGGCTGGGAATACCGCAGCGTTTTCGCCGGCGCAAAGTTGGCTTACACTTACGAGATGGTGAAACAGTTTTTGTCGGAAGAAGGTTACGGCGACGTGCCTTTGCCTGAAACGGCGGAAGATCTGAGGCGCTTCAAGCGCCCGCGCGGCCGTCAACTGGAAATGTTTTCCGAGAGAGGATACGCACATAACCCGGTAAAAATATTGTTTCCAGCCGACAGCCGGCAGCGGCATACCCTGATCCTTTGTGTGTACAACGAACGGGAGCCGGATCACCTGCTGCGTTTTCACGGAGTGGCCGGATGAGAACTTGCTCGGGCCCGGTATAAAAATCCCGAACACTTTCTAAAAAAGGTAACGCCGGGAAGCGACTTTTCGCTCCCGGCGCCAAACCAAACCCTTACTGTGTATCTTGATGCCCGCACAAAGCAGCTGCGGACGCTTGTTTCGCTGTTTTCTCCTCCATCTGCCTCCCCCGATACAGGATCGGGAGAGGACGAGAAGGAGTTGTGCTTATTTGCCTGGCTTCCGGGGTGCTTTCACGGGTGTGTCTTTTGGAATTAGACGAGTGCGGTCTTTAAAAGGTTGGGTCGAGGGGTGCTCATTATCCAAAGTATTGCCTGAGTGCGTTCATGAAAGTTTCTTTTTGCCCGGCCGACACCACGAGGTTGACCCCGTTTTGCAGCACCACGTGCCCGCCTTTTCCGCGCACGTATTTTTTGATGTGCTTGAGGTGGATCGTGTGCGAACGGTGGATGCGGGTGAAGGTTTTTTCCGGCAACATGCTCTCCACTTCCCGGAGCGTCCGGCACACCAGTATCTGGCGCTTGTCGGTAAAGTGCAGCAAGGTGTAATTTCCGCTTGCTTCCAGATAGGCGATGTGTTTCACTTTTTCGAAACAAAACCCTTCCATGGTTGGCAGTACCACCTTTTTGGAATCCTTGCGGGATACGCTGTATTCCGGCTTGAATGCGACTGCGCGTACGTTTCGGTTCGACTCGTTCGGCTCGGGTATGCTGTGAAGAGGTATAGCGTTCACCATGATATCGGACAAAAGTTATAGACGGTAATAATGTTGCAAGTGTCGCTGAATGTGCGATGACTGGAACAAAAGTACAGCCACCTGACAGCGCCCGCAATCCAACTTTTCGGGATAAGTCAGGTTTCCAACAAGCGACCCCGATTTGGGGATATGACGAAAAACCGACAATTTTGAGGGCTGAAACGCACACATGGCCAAAACTCCTTCCGACAAGTTATACCGCCTGATACGTTCGCTTTCCCCCGCGGAAAAGCGCTATTTCCGCCTGTTCACCCGCCAAAAGACGGACGGAACGAGCAAATACCAGGTCCTGTTCGAGGCCATCGCGGGGATGGACCGCTTCGATGAGGAAGCGCTCAAACGGAAGGTGTACAAAAACCGGCCGCCCGAGGGAAAAAAATACTCGGAACTAAAAGCCTACCTGTACGAACTGGTGCTGAAAAGCCTGCAATCGTTCGACGAGCACCAGTCGATCGACGGCCGGCTGAACCACCTCCTGCAAAGCGTGGCGGTACTGTACAAACGCGGTCACTACGACGATTGCCGCGACATTATTTATAAGGCCGGCAAACTGGCGCGCCAGTACGAGCGCTACGCCCACCTGCTCGAGATCATACATTGGGAGAAACAACTGGCTTACACGCGCATGGACGTCGATTTTCTGCACAAGCGGCTGGACCATCTGCTGTTCGAGGAAGACCGCGCCATCGACCAGTTGCGCAACGTGGCCCGCTACCGGAAAGCCTTTTTTCAGGTGTACACGGCCATCAAGCGGGAGGCGCAGCAGCGCGGCTTCGACCGGAAGTCGCACCTGCAAAGCATCGTCAGCCAGGAGTATTTCAGCGACCCCGATCTGGCAGGCTCGCACAAGGCGCGCATCCTGTTTTACCGCACCCTGAACCTGTACTACTACGCCGTGCTGGAGTACCAGCAGTTTTACGATACGGGGAAAAAACTGATCGCCCTGTTCGAGTCGCAACCGCATTTTTTGCGGGAAAACATTTCAGACTACATCGCCGCCCTCAGCAACCTGATCCTCTCCTGCGGGCTGTTGCAGAAATACGACGAAGTACGGCTATGCCTGCAAAAATTGCGCGAATTGACACCCATTACCGAAGACGACCGCCGGAAAATACACCGGCAGTACTATACCAACCAGTTGGCTCTGTGTTATTATACGGGGGAATTCGAAGAGGCGCGGCGGGAGATGGAGCGCTGCCTGGAAGAATCGGCGCAATTTGATCCGCACGACTACGAAACCGCCAGTTTTTACTTCCAGTTCTGCACGATCTGCTTTGGCTGCGAGGACTATGACGGAGCGCTGAATTACCTGAACGAATGGCTCAACCAGCCCCGTTCGGTAGAGCGGGAAGACCTGCAAAGCCTGGCGCGCGTGCTGTCGCTGATCCTGCATTTTGAAATGGGCAACACGGTGCTGCTGGAGTCGCTGCTGCGCTCGGCTACCCGCTTTTTGCAAAAGAAAAACCGCCTGTACGATCTCGAACGGCGGTTCATCCATTTTATCTCGGAACTGCTGCGACAAAGCAACGCGCGCGAGCAAATGGAGGTATTTCAAAAAATGAAGGTCGACCTGCAGGAAGTGGCGAAGGCGCCGGGCGTAAAAGCACTGCTGCAAACATTCGATCTGGAAGCATGGCTGGATGCCAAAATAAGCGGTCGAACGTTCGCAGCAGTTGTACGTGAAAAAAGACAGCGGGAAACCGAAAAAAGCAACTGATTCAGCTGCCGGAAGAAATGTTGGTCACCACCGAGGTCACCTCGTCGGAGCGCGTGTCGACGGCCGTCCAGCGGGTGCGGTAGTTAAACCTGCGTCCTTTGATCACGTAGCCGCCTTTCAGCCGGTTCATCTGCTCGTCGCCAAGTGCGGTGACGCTGCTCTGAACCTTTAGCTCGCTGAGTTTGAGTTTTTCTTTTGCCATACGATAACAAAGGTTTAAAATGAATGATTCGGAAAAGTCTTTGCAAGGTAACGGCTTCCGTGGGAGTCGGTTTTACCAACTTTTTGGAAAAGTCAGGATTCTGAAAGGGTAAATATGGCCTGATTGCCTGTGTATCGGGCGTTTATTTGGTCAAAGATACTTAAAAACCAATTCCTGTTCAAAGCCGGCGCGGATCAGCGCTGCTGCTGTTTTTTCACGCGCCCGCGGATTGTCGGCGCCGTACTGCCCCCGCTTTTTCTCCAGTTGTTGTTTCAGTGTTTCGAGATATGCCGCCTCGTCGATGGTTTCGAGGGCTTCCCCGATAACTGCGGGCGATATGTCGCGTATGTAAAGTTCCTGCCGGATGCGGACCCTCCCCCAGCGGTTGATGCGGAATTTGCCGCCCGCATATGCGATGGCAAAGCGTTTTTCATCGAAAAAGCCGTCGCCCTGCAGCACGCCGAATATCCGGTCGGCCGTTTCGCCGCGCACGCCGAGTTGCGCCAGTTTGTTGCGCACTTCTTTCGGGCAGCGCTCCTGATAAGCGCAAAAATGTTCGAGTTTGGCGAGCGCTTCATCGGGCGTGAGCGTCTTTTCGTGCCGTTTGGATTTATAAAAAGCCATATCGCGTTCAAAAACGGAGCAGCACCAGTTTCAGTTTGTTGCGGAATTCGGAAGGCACGAGGCATTCGGCCGTGCTGATCTGCAGGGCGTCGCGGAAGCGCAGGCGCAGGTTTTGCCCCACGGTATTGATCAGGCTGTTGCGGTCGAAATCGCCGAGCGGCGAAATGACGTATTCGCTGCAGGTGTTCTCGTACTTGATCTCGTCGTTGAAGAGGAAGTGCAGTTTGTCCGTATTCCGGAACAGGAAGAAAGAAGAGAACGTGCCTTCGTCGTCCTGCGAATACTGTTTTTTGTGCAATACGGTTTTCCAGTGTATTTCGCCGTCGGGGTGCATGGCGATCAGGAACATGTCGTCGAAATAAAAATCCACGATCATGCGCAGGCCTTCCCGCCAGAAGCCGCGGCCCGCCGCCGCGCCGCGCTGGATCTCGTGGTGGCGCTCGGCGACGATGAGCACGCCGCCGTCCTGCCTCAGGATCAGTTGCCTGACTTCCGCATCCGACACTCCTTTGGTATCTTCTTCCACGTCTTTGCGGCGCAGGATGGAGATAAATTTGTCGTCGAAAGGCTCGTATTTCAGAAAAGGCGCATCCGAACGCGGCGTGTAGGAGAGAAAAAATACGCCGTTGGCGCGGTCGCGGTTTTTATCGGCATACAGCCCGGCCGCCACCAGGCGGTTGTTCTGGTTGTCGAACGTGAAGCGCACGTCGTTGGTCAGAAACTCCGGCAGGGCGATCTTGCTCACCCAGTCGCCGTCCGCATTGATCTGAAGGATGGAGTACGCGTGGTCTTCCATTTTCCCGCGGCGGTTGTTGCGCTCATCCACGATATAAAAATCGCCGTTGTTGCTGAGCGCCGTGGCTTTCATATTCGATTCGTAAAAATCGTCTTCCATGGACACGACCTTGTCCCACAGCACCTGCATTTTGTCGAGCATGAAGCAGGTCAGTTCCAGTTTGTTGCGCTCGCCGGAGTTGATGATCACGATGCAGTTTTTGTCGTCGCTGCGCACCACATCGAGCGAGGGCGGCGAAAACACGCGCTCGCCGTAGTCCTTGATCGCCATGCTGTCGATCAGGTTGGCGCCGGGGTCGTATTTGTGTACCCGCAGCACCACCCTGCTGCGCCGCCGCACTTTGTGCACGATCGAAAAATCGTTTTTGCCTCCGATCACCGACAGGATCTGCACGCCGCGCTTTTGAAGGTCTTCAATTTCCCGGCTCCACGACATGTGCAACTGGTTGTCGAAGGCCTGCACCTCGAATTCGTCGTATTTATCGCGAAACAGCAGGATGCGGTCGCGAAGCCGGCCGACGATCTCGTACCCGTAATCGTTGCGGATGGAGATGGCGTCGGAAACGAGCATCGACTGCGCCGAAAATTCAGCAGCATGCGAAGCAAAAAACAATGCGAGCAGGAGGGAAAAATATTTTCTCATAGCCAGGTGCTTGATCGGCGATAAATTTGCGGAAAACCTTTTACTTTCAATCCAGATTTTGAGGATATGAAAATATTAATCATAAACGGCCCAAACCTCAACTTGTTGGGAAAGCGCGAGCCGGAGATATACGGCACCCACACCTTTGAAGATTTTTTCAGGGAACTGAGCGCCAACATGCACCACATGCAACTGGACTATTTTCAGAGCAACCACGAGGGCGCGCTGATCGACCGGCTGCACCAGGCAGGCTTCGAAGCGGACGGGATCGTGCTCAACGGCGGCGCGTACAGCCACACCTCCATCGCCCTGGCCGATGCGGTGGCCGCCATTCCTGCGCCGGTGGTGGAAGTGCACATCAGCAACGTGTACGAACGCGAATCCTTCCGGCAACACTCCTACCTGTCGGCCGTCTGTGAAGGTTGCATCACCGGACTCGGACTGGAAGGCTACCGACTCGCCGTGGAATGGTTTGCCAGGCGCTACCACAAGGCCCGCAAAGTAGAAGGAAAAGAGTAGCGGGAAAGGGTTGCAGCGGGATGTTACGTTAAAGCCAAAAACAACCACACGCCTGCCACTCCCCAGCGCAGCACTTCCGACCAGGTCGCCCAGGGCCGTGCCTCCAGCAGCGCGCCCAGGCTGCCGGTCGTCCAGATGATCCAGCCCGTGAGCGCGAGGTTGGTCGTACTCAGTCCCGGGTTGTTGCCCGCCCCGCTGAGGAACAGGAAGGTCGCGACGATCAGCAGCACAAACTGGAGCAGCACATACCGGTTCATACCCGGCGAAGCGGCCTTGTCGTATTTGTGGAACGTTGCGGCCGATACCGGCTTTGCTTCCACCGAACCGCCCAGCGAGGCCGGCATCCAGCCCGGCTTTTTCACAAGCATATTCAGCCGGTCGCCCCAGGAGCCGGCTTTCCACAACCGTTTGGCCAGCCACGCGTAATAGTCGACCTGCGCCCACACGGGGTTCCAGCTGTTCAGCGGTACCGTCACCCCGTACACGGGTTCTTCCTCTTCTTCCTGAAAGGTGCCGAACCAGCGGTCGAACAGGATCAGTGTGCCGCCGTGGTTTCGGTCGATGTATTTCGGGTTCATCCCGTGGTGCACGCGGTGGTGCGAGGGGGTGTTGAAAACGTATTCGAACGCGGGGTGCAGTTTGCCGATGGTTTTGGTGTGTATCCAGAACTGGTAGAGCGTCTGGAACGTCGCCATCACGAGAAATGACGCCGGGCTGAATCCTGCGAAGGCCAGGGGCAGGTAAAAAATGTTGGATGCGAAGGCCTGTATGGCCGACTGGCGCAGCGCCACGCTCAGGTTGTACTCTTCGCTCTGGTGGTGCACGATGTGCGTGCCCCACAGAAAACTGATCTCGTGGGTGCTGCGGTGAAACCAGTAGTAAAAGAAATCGACGCCGATAAACACCAGCACAAACGACCACCAGGTTTCCGGAATGGTCCAGACGCGGTGCTCGTAAGCCCACAGGTAGCCGGTGAACAGCAGGGTTTTGAACAGAACGCCCGTGACCTGCTGCTGTACGCCGCAACTCATGTTGGCGACCGCGTCGGGGAAACTGTACAGCCGGGTGTGTTTGAGGCGTTCGATGAGCAATTCCAGCCCGATGAGCAGAAAGAAGACCGGGATGGCGAATAACATGATCTTCATCGTGTCAAGTTCGTTTTTTCTGTCGTTGCCAGAGGCGCCACAAGTGTACGGAAATTTGGTAGCGCGGCGTTTACGCCGCCCCGGTCAAGGCCATTTATGGCCGTAATGCGTAACAGTCGGTCATAAATGATCTCGCCCGTGCCGGGTGTTTTCACCCGGCGCAAACGCACGGCATGAGCATCCGTTTCCGAAACAAATATTCAGCCTGATTCCCGGGTATTTGCTTGCGCCTGGTCAAAAGACACAGGCGCGGCGGAAAGTATGTTTTTCCATATCGTAGCGGATGTTTGATATTGGTTTTAGGGTGTGATTAATTTCAGTGATGAAGCGAGCGGCAATATGAGGCTCCCCGATTGATTAATTTGAGATGTTATCATCCAAGTCAGTTTGCAACATTTTGAAAGTGAGCATCTTTCGTACTTTTTGCCTTGACGCAAAAAGTACCAAAAAAGTCAAGGCTTTATGGAAATCCAGCGATTTTGCTGGCCATTTCCGGCGGGTTCGTGCCCAAACTCGCCCCTCCTTCGTCGGGGCTCAGACATGGGCACTCTCAACCGCCTCCAATGGCGCAAAATCGGGATTTCCATAAGGCCGGGTTTCCTGCAAACCAATTTGCCGGAGGCGCCACAAGAATGCTATAAACAGGGTTTCCCTCCGGGAAAGAACCTTGGGGTGTGTCTGAAAATTCGGAATGACTCAAATTACATTATTCCACTTTCGAAAAGGTCAGCGGCATATCGGGGCGCAGGAACAAGATCCCCGTCGTAGCAAGGGTGTCGCCTGCTTCCAGGCCATCGGTGATCTCAACCTTGTCGGCCTGCCGCACACCGGTCTTGACGGTGACAAAGTTCGCTTTTCCGGCGTTGCTGACGATCACCTTTTTGTCGCGCGCCTGCGGGATGATACATTGGCTGGGGATCATCAGCGCCTGGGAGTTGTCGCCCAGCGAAAGGTCGACCTCGGCGAATGCGCCGGGCAGCAGGTCGCGGCCGTCGCGCACGAGCGCGCGCACCATCAGGTTGCGGGTGTCGGCGGCGATGCTTTGCTCGGTGGCCTGCACCGTCGCGCGGTAGGTCTTGTCGAGGCCGCCCACCTTGAACGTGACGGTCTGTCCCGATTTCAGGCGGGTGCTGTATTTTTCGGGAATGGCGAAGTCGAGTTTCAGCGACTGCGAGGAGCGGATCGTGGCCACGGCCGTTGCGGGCGTCACGTAGGCGCCCGGACTGATCCTGCGCAGGCCGATGACGCCGTTGTACGGCGCGCGCAATTCGGTTTTTCCGATGTTGATGCGCACCAGTTCGATCTCGCTTTTCAGGGTTTGCACCTGCAGGGCGGCGAGGTCGTATTCCTGCTGGCTCACGCCTTTCACTTTTAGCAGATCGCCGAGGCGCTGTTCGGTGATCTCGGCCTGTTTGAGTTGTGTCTGGAGTTTGCCGATCTGCGTTTTCAGGTCCTCGTCGAAAATTTTGAGCAGCAACTCGCCCTGCCGCACGCTGCGCCCTTCGGGCAGGTGAATGAACACCACCCTGCCGGAGGCTTCGGGATGTAGTTCCGTTTCTTCGGCGGCAAGGATGGTGCCGCTGGCGGTCACACTTTCGGACAGCGTGGTCGGCTTCACGACGAAGCCCTCTACAGAACTGACGCTGTAGTTTGTTTTTTGCGGACCGGGGCCGGCGCTCCCGCCTTTGTCGGATTTGCCGCAGGCCGTGAATATGAGGATCAGGCCAGGCAGGATCGGAAAACTGTTTTTCATGTGGAACATATTAATGCAGGTGTGACCTGGTGTTAATCTGCGCGTGTAATGTTTCGGATCAGGGATTTTTCAACCCGCGATGCGAACTTGAAAAAGACAAACCTGTATGTACATCAATCATTTGCATAACAGGCAACCGTTCAAGTTGTAACGACTTACGCCCGAGTTGTAGCGACTTCCGTTCAAGTTGTAACGAGTTACGCCCGAGTTGTAGCGACTTCCGTTCAAGTTGTAATGAGTTACGCCCGAGTTGTAGCGACTACCGTTCAAGTTGTAAGGACTACCGTTCGAGTTGTAGCGACTTCCATTCAAGTTGTAACGAGTTACGTTCAAGTTGTAGCGACTATCGTTCAAGTTGTAATGAGTTACGTTCGAGTTGTAATGACTACCATTCGAGTTGTAACAACATCAAGGAAACCGTTCAAGGAACCGCGCCGGTTATTCGGGTTTGCATCTGCCTGCGCAGCCCGGAACCGGATGGCGGCAACGGCGGCAACAGGCGTGCAAGGTTAGGGCATAAACATGAATTGCTGTCAAGAGGTTGCCGAAAATAAAAAAACCCTCCTTGCGGGAGGGTTCTCAGGAACGATAAAATAAATAAGGTCATGATTTCGGGGAGAATAATTTGGTGCTAAAGAAGGCGTGAGAAGGGCGCCTAGCGGTGCTAAGTAACCGACGAACAACGCACTTTAGCGACAAATTAGGCCGCCCAAATCGGGAACTTATTATTTTATCGTTCCTTAACAGCGGGGATCGGAACCTTAGGGGTGTTGATTTTAATGCCCAGATGATATGCGAAGCACAAAATCTGATCCGTTCAAATGAAGCGACGCAGGAGTGTTCCTGCGCTTTATTCAGTTGTGCAGGCTGTTGTACGGGCGCATTTCCTCGCCAAGCCAGTTTTTGTTCCATTCATCTCCCGGAAGGATGCGTTTGGCGTGGCGTTTTACTTTTCTGCGCAGGAACGCCACCGCCAGGCGGGGCGATCTGCGCCAGATCCGGCGGAATTTGTTGATCTTCTGTGCCATAACTCAATACAGTTTTGCGAACGATTATCAGGATGGGTTAAATAATTGATTACAAACGACTAACGAGAGCGAACCAAAATAAGTTTTCCGTTTGGGCTATATTTTTAGTTAAAGTTTTGGTATGCCCTAAATCCGATGTCCCGGGTGAATTTAAAAACCCGGCGTACCTTCGCCATTTGTGGAAAATGACCTGAATCTCACATGAGCGAAACCCTTTCGATCGTCATTCCGGCGTACAACGAAGCCCGCACCATCCACCTCATCCTCGACAAGGTGAAATCCGTGGAACTCACCGGCGGCATACAAAAAGAAATTATTATTACCAATGATTGTTCCAAAGACGATACGGAAGGCGCCATTCATCGCTATATGGCGACAAATCCGCATTTGAACATCCGCTATCTGAGCCACGAGGTGAACAAAGGCAAGGGCGCTGCGCTGCACACCGGCATTCAGCACGCCAGCGGAGAGTATATCGTCATCCAGGACGCCGACCTCGAATATGATCCCGCGGAATACAATATCCTGCTGCGCCCCATCCTCGACGGCTATGCCGATGTGGTGTACGGATCGCGTTTCATGGGCGGACGGCCGCACCGCATCCTGTTTTTCTGGCACAGCATCGGCAACAAGTTCCTCACCTTCGTCTCCAACGTATTCACCAACCTCAACCTCACCGACATGGAGACCTGTTACAAGATGTTCCGCTCCGACATTCTGAAGGGCCTGTCACTGAAAGAGCGACGCTTCGGCTTCGAGCCGGAAGTGACGGCAAAAATGAGCCGCCTGCCCGGCGTACGCATTTACGAGGTGGGCATTTCCTACTACGGCCGCACCTATGCCGAAGGCAAAAAGATCGGCGCCAAAGACGGCTTCCGGGCGATTTATTGCATTTTGAAGTACAATTTGTGGGCGAAGTAGCCTGGCATCGCGTTTATTTTTTTTGCACGACGGCCCTGCCCGTGATGTGTCCTTCGTTATCGTACAGCATCAGCAGATAAGGTCCTGCAGGCAAGTCGTGCAGGGAGATTTGCAGGGAAAACCCGTTCCCCGGGTTCGGAAGAGAAATGGTGTGCAACCGCTTGCCCGTGAAGTCGCAGAGCTCGATCCGTTCGGCTGTCCGGCCTGCAGGCAGGGTTGCGTACAGGGTGCAGATATTGCCGGCAGGGTTTGGGTAAACGTTTAGTCCGGCGCGCTGCCGCGCCTCTCCGGCATTCGAAATCCACGACACCTCGAAACTTTTGGCGAGGGTGCACCCGTGCGCGTCGCTGAGGGTCAGGGTATATACACCCGGCGGCACGGCGTCGAGTGTGTCGTTCTCCACACCGTTGTTCCATTGGAACATATAGGGCATGGTTCCGCCGCCGACGGAAGTGAGCGCGATGCTGCCGTCGGCGCTGAGGGGTCCGCTGGCGTTATGCACCGTCGCGTCGAACTGTAGCGGTGGGGGTTCGTCCAGGGGCAGCAGCAGCGCGATGAAACACCCCAGGGCATCGGTGATGGAGCCCGTGTACTCGCCGGGCCCCAGGGGTCCGAGCGTGGGTCCGTTGCTGCCGTCTTCCCAATCCCACACGAAGGGCGGCTTGCCGTTTTCGGGCAGCACGGTGAAGGCGCCGTCGGCTTCGCCGAAGCAGGAGATTTCCGTGATCTGGATCGATACGTCGATGTTTCCTGTGCGCGTCACCTGGACGGCGCCCGGGGCTGTGCATCCCCTGGCGTCAGTGACGGTGACGGAGTAGGCGCCGGCCGCCAGTCCTGTTAGGAGGGAGTCGGTGCTGCCGCTTTGCCAAAGCCACTGGAAAGGCGGCGCGCCTCCTGCCATGGCTGCCGTGGCGCTGCCTCCGGTGGTGTCGCCACAGATGACGGGTTGCTGGAAGGGAATGATGGGAGGCGGATCGCCTTCGGGAATGGCGATGGTTGCATTGAGGGAAGCGCCGGTGGCGTCGGAGATGGTAAAGGAGTAGTTGCCGGCGCCCAGGCCTGAGGCGCCGTTACCGCTGCTGTTGCCGGAAGTCCAGGCGTAAGAGAAGGGAGGACATGCGTCGCTGATGGTGAAGGCTACCGCGCCGGAAGCGCCGCCCGGGCAAGAGGGTTCGGTAGCGGGGTCGGCATTCAGTGCCGGCGCGGGTGTTTCGTAGGGACCGATATCGACCGCTGCGCGGCGGATGCGGGGCAGCCCGTCGAGGTCGGTGCTGTCACCGGGTGCGAGGACGTTGTTGTTGCCGGCATCGAGCAGCGGGGAGCATGGCAAGAGCCGGTAGTTGCCGCTGTCGGGGGCGGCGAACATGGGACCGCCGCCGGTGATGATGCCGGGGCCGCAAATGACGTTGGGAAACAACAGGTTGCAGTCGAGGCTGTCGAAGTAGCAGTGGGAGATAAGGCTTGGCTTGAGGGTGTAGAAGAATTTTTTGTAGTCGTGGATACCGGAGAAAGTGCAGTTGAAGGCCTGCATGGTCAGGTCGAAGGAGTTGTTGATGGCAGATTGCTGAAGTTCATTGTCTACAAAGGCGGAGTTGAGCAGCAATAAGGTATCAGTATCCGTCTCATGGATCAGGCGGCCTGATGAAGCGATGTTATGCTCGAACAGGCAATTAAAACAGGATATTTTTTTAAGGATAGCTGTAGAGACACAGGAAGAGGCTTTGTTCCCGGAGAACGTTGAGTTTCCCAAGTATAGGTAATCTTGCGAGCTGATGTGTAAAATAATGTTTGCGTCCTCATCCTTGAAGAGCAGGTTGTTTAGTAGGCAAGTATCTGGTTGGAAGGCAGACCTCAAAACGTAGGTCCATCCTTTGTTTTCCGCAAAACGGCTATTCGCGAAAACCTGTTGCGCCGAATCATAATTGATCAGATCGAGAAAAACGACAGCAGGCCCATTTGCGAGTGCATTAATGGATTTGTTTTCAATGAAATCGCAGTCGTCGAATTGGACAAAACCGGTGTAAAGAAAGGCGGGTGGAAAGAATTTTATGGCGCCGCCATCATTTGCTGAGTTTTTGATGAACCGGCAGCCGCTGATGACAAAGCTGCCCGGGTTTTCACGCCCGACCATTAGGACGGCCCCTCCTCCCCAGTCCTGAGCGTTGTTTTCGATGAAATCGCAGTCAACGATATTAAGGGTGTCGGTTCTTTCGGAATCGGAGAAATAAAAACCCGCACCCTGAAATCCGGCGGTATTGTGCAGGAAAAGGCATGCATCGAGGTCTTTTGGGCGTTCGATCCAGCTGCCGCCAAGTCTTGCAAGTCCTCCACCGGATGCAAGCGATCGGTTCTCCTCGAATCGGCAGTTAGTGAACACGGCTCCAGCGGATCCACTTCCTGCTCCGTTGACGACGGCTCCACCGCCGAAGCCCCGGGCAGTATTGTGCAAAAATGTACAGTTCCTGATCTCCGGGTATGCTTCCCAGTTTTCCCCCATGATGTACATACCGCCGCCGCACCTGCGCCGGTCGCGTGCCGGGGCCGGGCTGCTGTAGTCGGCATTGCCGTCGCGGATGACGAAACCGTCTACAAGTGTATTGATGTCGGGCTCTTCGAGGAAGATCACGGTATAGGCATTGTCGGTGCTGTCTCCGGGGTTGCCAATGTCACCGCTGAGCACTGTTGGGTGCTGCGTCCAGTCGCGCTCCGATACGGCGCTCTCCGTGCCTGCAAAACCGCCGTATAGTTTCAGTCCGCTGGCTGGCTGGAAGGCGATGTTGCGCTCGGCTCCCTGCGTGGGCAGGTAGAGTCCTTCGGCGACCCATACCTCGTCGCCGGCCTGTGCGAGCGCGAGTGCGGATTGCAGGTCGGTGAAAGCGCCGGCCCAGGAGGCGCCGCTATTGTTGCCGGCAGCGTCGGCGTCGACGAAGTAGCGGTTTTGGGCAAATGCTGCGTCTCCTGACACCAGGATGGCAATGCAGGCGATGATCAGTTTTTTCATGTTATACGGGATTTGTTGGTTGGCCCCGCCCCCGACGCGGGGCCAACCGGATGATTCAAATAGCCTCCAAAGCATACGCCTTTCTACCTCACAAGAGGTTTTCAGACGGTTTCTTACAGTTTTATCCAGTGTCCCTGCACGCGATCGCCTGTTTTGGTGTGTACTTTCCAGATATACACGCCTGCCGGCAATTGTGCGGCTTCCGGCAGGGCAAACTCCCGGGCGCCTTTTTCGAGGTCGATTTCACGTACGAGCACCCGCGTGCCGTAGGGGCCGAACAGCGAAATGCGCGCTTTGGCGGACTTGTCAGACATGATGTCGAAATGCAATGCTCCGGCGCCGGGATTAGGGCGTACGGATGCATACAAAGGTCCGGCAGCGGGGGATGTTTCGCGGGTGAGCGCTTCGGTCGCTTGCGACAGGGCGTATTCCGTGCCGTCGGCGCGCCAGGCGGCGCAGGCCAGCACGCCCTCGTCAAGTTGGAGAGGCAAGGAGCCGCCGGACTGCGGCGACAGCACCTTGAAACTGAGGTAAAACAATACAGTTCCCGGTGCGATCCGTTGTTCGGGGTCGCTGTAATCGGATGGCAGCCACAAGCTGCGGATCTCACCCGCCCCGGCTTTTGTCAGGCCGAAGTTGCCGGAAGTGTAATAGGGCAGCGCACCCTGCGAAGGACTGAGCAGTTGCAGGCGCGCAGGATCGAAACGAAAGCCCATCTGGATCGCTTCAAGGGTATCGGCGCCGGTGTATATCACCGGCACGGTGATGGCTTCTCCCGCCCCGGCCGGCGCAAGGGGCCATGACAAGGTGGCCGTCGGTCGGTTGGCAGGCCGGGCGCCGGTCTGGGCTGTATTGTTCACGTCGCCGATCTTGACGGCAACGAAGGAGGCATCGTGGGCCTCGTCATCGCTTGCATCGATCGAAATATCTTCCGGAAAAGTTTGGGAGAAAGGATTTGAAGGGTTGGGGAATGAGTAGTCCTTGTCGATAAAACGCCAGGAGGTGTTGTTTGGAAATTCACTATAGATACCGAGAATAAGTTTCCTGATCTCTGCCACATCGAGTGAGGTAATGCTGTTTGTCTTGTTTACATCCGCAGCGATCCATTTATACGGACTGTCAAAGGCTTTGAGCCCCAAAATATGCTTCGATATCAGCACCAGATCGTATGTGGATACGCCGTTGAGCGGGTTTTCGTACAGCTCCGGCGTGACAATCAAGCGTTTGTGCCCGGGGAAGGAATGGAAACCAAAATATCCGGTGGAATCGGTTTTGACGGATATTGCGGAATCCCGGGCAGTTGATTCGGGGCCCAGGTAAACAACTGTTGCAGGAGCGGCCTTGCCTGTTTCACCGACGATCTTACCGAAAATGCGGGGGGAAGAGGATTCTGGCTGGGCATGCAAGACAACGATCCTTGCAATAAGGACGGCTGGTATCAGTATCGTATAAAAGACTTGTTTTGCTCCCGCGTTTTTGAAGAGTATGCAGGTCATCTTTGCGGCTATATAGATTCGATAAAACTGATATAAGAACGCTGATAGAAATATACTTCGATGTGTTTAAACATGGCGCTGATTTCTGAATTATCAGCCCGCGATTTCAATCGCGGGGGAAGGGCGCCCCGACCTTGCATCATCAACCGTTTTAACGGTTTTCAAAACATATCAAGGGATTTGGAAACGGTTAAAACCGTTGATAATGAGTATGTTCTCCCTCTCCCGCGATTTCAACCGCGGGTTGAATATCTCCTGATTCACATAATACGGTTGATATCGCAATATAAAAATACAGTAGCGTGTAAAAATAAAAACCTCCGCTAGAAATGCTTGCCGGCCGGCGGTTTTTAACACTGCACCGTACCGGCAATTGCCGGGCCTTTCCCACCTTTGTCGTCATGCTCCCGACAGAATCCGCTCCGCTCCTGTACCGCGAACTTTCGAAGATCGCCGCACACGACACCTGGACGCCCTCCGAGCGCATCCTCGCGCTCGCCGCGCTGATGGAGCGTATCTTCCTGGAAGCGACGCGGCGCGAACAGATCGCTTTCAGCACGCTTTTCGCCCGTATCAGTTATGCCGGTCACCTGTTTCATTTTCAGGCGGATACGCTTCGCCGTGTTCACGGGTTCCGGCTGCGCGCCAGGCGCGTCAGGGCGGGCGCTCCGGGCGATGCAGGCGGTGTTTTGCTGGGCCTGCAAGCCGTCGCTGAAACGGTGCTGGTGCTCACGGGGGCGGCCATCCCGCCGGATGTGCTGGAATTGTTGCCGGCCAGCGCTGAAGTGGCCGAGCCCGGGCAGGAAGACGCAACCCTCGGCTACGCCGCGCGGGTGCGTGTGGTGGCGTTTCAGGACCTGCCGGAAGAGCACTGCCTGCTCGCTGCCGACGACGAACACACGGCGCCGCAGGTGCGCGTGCGCTACGGCCTGCCTGAGCGCAACGAAAACTTCGGCCCCAGCATCGAACTCATCCGCAAGGTATTCGGCTTCCCCGTGTCGCTCAACCTGCTCGACGTGGATATCAGCGCCGGCGGGGAGTATCGCCCGCGCGCCATCGTCGTGGAGCCGGATTATCTCGTCGATGTGTCCGCCATCGCCGAGTGTTTCAAGGACACGGGCCCGGAGCCCTTCGCCTACCTGGCGCGCAAGTTTTTGCCGCATGAAACGACGGAGGCTATTCTGCTCGGCAATATCGCCAACTATTTCCTCGATCGCCTGATCAACGAACCCGACGCTGCGTGGCAGGAGGTGTTTGGCGAAACCTTCCGGCTGTACCCTTTCGCCTATGCTCCCATGTCCGACGCACAGGTGCGGGCCGTTTCCGGAAAAGCGCAGAAACACTTCGTCAACCTCAGGCAAATGGCGGCGGAAGGCCTCTCGCGGCAGGGCATCGAACCGGCGGGCAGTTTTCTGGAGCCGGCCTTTTTCAGCGAACAATACGGCATCCAGGGGCGGCTCGACCTGTTTTACCGCACGGAGGAAAAAGCGGCCATCGTGGAATTAAAAAGCGGTACGCCGTTCAAACCCAACAGTTACGGCATCCAGCGCAGCCATTTTACCCAGACCCTGCTGTACGACCTGCTCGTGCGATCCGTGTACGGTCGCGCAACCGACCCCGCCAAATACATTTTGTATTCCGGCGCTGACCTGAACGTGCTCCGCTTCGCGCCTACGGTAGAGCCGGAACAGTGGGAGGCCCTGCAACTGCGCAACCAGTTGCTCGCCATCGAACGCCTGCTTGCAGGCATGATGCCGGGGGAGATGCGCGCGCCTGTTTTTGCGCGGCTGCGCGCTATCAACGGCAAGGGATTCCTGCAGCGCGACTTCGGGAGATTCGAAAATGCCTATGCGGCCCTGCAGGCGCTTGAGAAAAAATACTTCCACGCGTTTTGCGGATTCACCGCCCGCGAGCACTGGCTGGCGAAGATCGGCTCCGGCGAAGAGGGAGGGTCTGGCGGCCACGCCGCGCTTTGGCGCGACCACTTCAGCGCCAAGCAGCAGGCATTCAGCATATTGAGCCACCTGGAGATCGTGGAAAACGGCGCGGACCAGCTGCAACCCACCATCGTTTTCAAAAAAACAGAAAAAACGCCGCCCCTGGCCAATTTCCGGGTCGGCGACATCGCCGTGTTGTACCCCGCCCTCGACGAATCGGACACGGTGTTGCACTATCAGGTGATCAAATGCACCATTGCGGCGCTCGGCGAACAGGGCGTCACGGTGCAGTTGCGCTATCGCCAGCACAACCTGAAGCCCTTTTCCACACCAGGCTATTGGTGCCTGGAGCCCGACTTTATGGATATGGGATTCACGGGCATGTACCGCGGGCTGTTCGAATGGGCGGAAGCCGGGGACGCCAGGCGGCGATTGCTGCTGGGGCTGGAAGCGCCGCGGAATGTTACGGCGGGTGAAGCGGACAGCCCTCCCGGCGTCGGAGAAGACAACACTTCCCTGTTTCGCCGCATGACGGCATCGAAAGACTATTTCCTGCTCTGGGGGCCGCCGGGAACGGGCAAGACGAGCGTCATGCTGCGGCAACTGGCGGCCTGGACGCTCGAACATACGACCGATAACCTGCTGCTGCTGGCCTTCACCAACCGGGCCGTGGACGAGATCTGCGAAGCGCTCGACGATCTCGGCGGCGACATTCGTACGCATTACCTGCGCATCGGATCGCAGCATTCAACCGCTAAGCGCTTTCGAAGCCAGTTGATGAGCGCCAAAATCGCGGACGCCGGCACACGTAGCGAATTGCGCGCGGTGCTGGAAAAACACAGGATCGTGGTCAGCACGGTCGCGTCGTTCGGCCAGCACGACGGACTGCTGAAGATCAAGAAATTTCAGCGCCTGATCGTCGACGAGGCCTCCCAGATACTGGAGCCGCAACTCGTGGGCCTGCTCACCCGCTTCGATCACTTCATTCTCATCGGCGATCACCAGCAATTGCCGGCAGTGACGGTGCAAAACAGCGCCACGGCGGCCGTAGAGGATGCCGACCTGCAAAGCATCGGTCTGCGCGACCTGCGCGATTCCTATTTCGAACGCCTGTACCGCCGCTGCCGTGCGCAGGGCTGGCATTGGGCCTACGGACAACTCAGCCGCCAGGGCCGGATGCATGAAGCGATCATGGAATTTCCGAACGAACATTTTTACGGCGGCACGCTGAACATACTCGACCCCGCCCCCCCGCGGCAAACGGCAACCCTTCAATACCGTCTGCCGGGTTTGGACCCTTCGCTCGAACAGATCGTATCAAAAAATCGGGTCGTTTTTCTGCCGGCCGATGCCGATGAGCGGCAACCCAACCAGAAAACCAACCGCAACGAGGCAGAACTGGCTGCACGGCTGGTCCTGCTGTTCCGGGCGATCCGGGAGAAGAACGGCCTTGACTGGCATCCCGATAAAACCCTGGGCATCATCACGCCCTGGCGCGCGCAGATCGCACAATTGCGCGAGTCGCTCGCAGCGGCCGGGCTGGACCCCGACTCCGTTGCCATCGATACCGTGGAACGATACCAGGGAGGCGCGCGCGATATCATCATTTTGTCCACCTGCGTCAATACCGAAATACAACTGAAAAGCCTGGTCAATCTGAGCGGAGAAGGCGTCGACCGCAAACTGAACGTGGCCCTCACCCGCGCCCGCGAACACCTGATCATGCTGGGCAACGAATTCCTGTTGCAGCAGGACGAGCGGTACCGGGCATTTATCAGCCGATATAAAGTGAATGAATAGCCGCATCCGGGTACCTTTCGCCGTTATTGTAACTTCGGGGCTCGAAAAAGCAATTTATCATACATCCCGGACGTCTTTTCGCCGATCGTTTGCATGAACCACTTCGCACGAATTATTACCGCCGCAGGGCTTGCGACCCTGTTTTTTGCCTGTGCCCGGCAGGGATCGCCCACAGGCGGCCCGAAAGACACCACCCCGCCAAAGGTGGATACCCTGCTCAGCACCCGGAATTACAGCACGCACTTTACGGAAAGGCGCATCGAACTGACCTTCGACGAATGGGTCACGCTGTCGGAAGTGGGCACGCAGGTGATCGTTTCGCCGACCCTGCCCGATAGGAAACGCCCCGAAGTGAAGTTGAAAGGGAAAACGGTAACGGTCGAAATTCCGGATGGCGTGACGCTCGATTCGAATACAACCTACACCATCAACTTCGGCGCGGCGGTCAAGGACTTTCACGAGGGAAATCCTGCGGAAGACCTGCGGTTCGTGTTTTCCACCGGCGACTACCTGGACAGCCTTACCCTGACCGGTTTTGTGCTGGATGCCTTTAGCGGCGAGCCCGTGCAAAAGGCTTCGGTGATGTTGTACAATGAATTGTCCGACAGTGCGGTATACGGTCAGCCGTACTATTTTACCCGTACCGACCAACTGGGGAAATACACCTTTTTCAACCTGCGGCGCGGCGCCTTCAAACTGGCTGCCATCGAGGACAGCGGCGACCTGCGCTGGGACGGCCGGAGCGAGGGCATCGCTTACGCGCCGGCGCCGGTAACCCTCGGCGACTCTTCCCTGACCGCGCCGGTGATCAAGATGTTTAAAAACCAGCCTCCGCCGCGCCGGATATCCGACAATACCCTTCGCTATGGCCTGGAAAAAGTGGTGTTTACGGCCCGGCCCGATTCGGTATCGCTGGATGTCGATCTGCCGGGGGTGAACTGGCTGCCGGAGATCGTCGGCGATACCCTGCTGGTCTGGTACGACATGGCCGAACCTTCCGCCTGGCACTTGCTGGTGGACGGCGATTCCGTCAGGGTGAAAAACCTGCCGAGCGCCGATTTTCTGGAAAAACACACGCTCCAGCCGGCCGATGAAGCCCCGCCGGCCGCCAGCGCGGGAAAATTTGCCGGACAACCCCCGCCTAAAGCCACGCCCGGTGTCAAAACCGTGAATGTCAGCCCAGCGGGCAATGTGGTTTTACCCTTCAATGCGCCGGTGGTGGTGGTGGACGACTCCCGCTGGATCATGCTGGAAGACAGCGTGCCCGTCACCGACTTTCTCGCTGCGCGCGATCCCGATGCGCCGCGAAAACTGAAGATCGAAATGAACTGGAAGTACGGGAAAACGTATCACCTGACCCTGCTCCCCGGCGCGGTGACCGATTTTTACAACAAATCGAATGAGGATACGCTCCGGCGCGTATTCAGGGTGTACACGGAAAAACAACTTGGAAAACTCAATCTCAACCTGAAAAGCCTTGTGCCCGGCAAGTTGTACGTGCTGCAATTGCTGAACGGCCAGAACCTGGAGACGGAACGCCGCTTCGAGGCGGGCGAAACCGACATGACCTTTGCTTTTGTCGACCTGCCGCCGGCATCGTACACCGCCCGCCTGATCGAAGACCGGAACGGCAACGGCCGCTGGGATTCGGGTGATTATCACCGGCACCGGCTGCCGGAGCCGGTCTTTACAAAAAAACTGGAAGCCCTGCGCGCCAACTGGGAACTGGAAGCAACGCTGCGGGCCGGCGCCAACGAGGAAAAATGGGGTGATGGAAAAAAGGAGTGACCCTTGCTTTCCCGGGGTTGACCGGTTCTGTTCATTTAGAAGTAGCCGTTGACAGTAGCAGGTAGCAGCAATTTGTACCAACATTATCACGGCTACCGCCAACTGCTACTGCCTACTATACTGCACCCGCCAAAGCAACTGCCATTCTTTGCCGTCCTTGCTGCGCATCCAGTCCCAGGTAAAACGGTCTGCTTCTATATCGTGAAAGACCATTTTTTGGTGCAGGGTTTTGCCCTCCTTGTCGGTGAAGGAGCGCCGGAAGACGAAGTTTTCGCCTTCTTTTCCGCCGGTAAAATCCAGATAACTGCCCTGATTGTCGACCCAGGTTTGTTTCCAGGTATCCGATCTGGTATCGAACATCGACCAGCTTTTGCCTTCGAAGCCGGCAAACTGGCCGTTGTGCGCGTGAAAATGTTCGCAGATGACCTGGTCGTTCAGGTCGCGGGTGATGCTGTTCGAGCCGGTCGCTTCCGTGCTGTCGGATTGTTGCCAGCGCAAATTCCATTCTCCCAGCCAGAAATCGAGGTCGGCGGGGCCTTGTGCGGATGCCGTGTGGCCGGCCAGCAGGCACAGGAAAACAGTGTAAAAGATGTTTTTCATGTTTTTGCCTGCAAGGACGGCGCGATCCGGCGTTGATGCGTTTATTCCGGTAAAGATTTACGTTTTAACCTTACTGTCGGCGGTCCTATACGGTTTTGCTGAAAATCTGTCCGTCGGGTTGTTTGCGCCAGTAGTGCGCATCGAAGGCAAGGCAAATGTTCCTCAAAAAGGCCCTGCCTTCCGGGCTTACCTGCAAGTGGAACGGCCTGATGGCCACCAGCCCGTCGGCGAGCAGCGGCTCGAGGCGTGCGAGGGCAGCGCTCATCGCATCCGTCTGCGCTTCTTCAGGTGTCCAGTGTGTTTCAAATTGCGTCATCAGCCGGAGAATATGCTGCCTGATGCGCCGGTCCTCTGCCGTCAGCCTGTGTCCCTTGAATACGGGGAAATGACCTTCCTGTACGCGCTGCTGATACTGCGCGACGTTTTTTTCATTTTGTGCGAAGGCATCCCAGGTATCGCCGATGGCGGATGCGCCCAGGCCGATCATCAACCGGGTTTTGTAAGGCGTGTAGCCCATAAAATTCCGGTGGAGGGCGCCCTCGCGCAGCGCTTTGGAAAGCGGGTCGTGTGGCAGGGCGAAGTGGTCCATGCCGATTTCCTCGTAAGATTCAGACAGGAACCACGAGCGACCGCCTTCATAGAGGGCCCTTTTGGCGGCGCCGACCGGCAGGTCGGCTTCAGAATAGGCACATTGGCTTCGCTTGAGCCAGGGGACGTGCGCGTAACTGTAAAAGGCGATGCGGTCGGGGCGCAGTTGCGCTACCATTTCCGCGTTTTTGCGGATGTGGGAGATGTTTTGTTTCGGCAACCCGAAGATCAGGTCGAAATTGACGGATTCGTAGCCGATGGCCCTCGCCTGTTCGGTGCAGCGCACGACCGATTCGACCGTTTGTTTGCGGTTGACCAGGGCCATCAGTTCTTCGTCGAAATCCTGCACGCCGATGCTGATGCGCCGGAAACCCAGTTCGTACAGGGTTTTGAGATGGTCTTCCGAGGCGCTCCAGGGGTGCGCTTCAAAGCCAAAATCGCGTGTTTCCGGCACGGTAACGTCGCGCAGGATGTTTTCCAGCAAAAAACGCAGGGCCTCCGGCCGGAAAAAAGTGGGCGTGCCGCCACCCAGATGCAGTTCGCGCAGCACCGGCCGGCCGGGCATGGCATCGAGGTACAGGCGCCATTCTTTGAGCAGGGCCTCGATGTACGGATGCTCCAGTTTGTGATTTTTGGTGATATGCTTGTTGCAACCGCAATAGGTGCACAGGCTTTCGCAAAAGGGCAGGTGGATATACAGACTGATGTCCCGGTCGTCGCTAAATGCCGCTCTGACGTACTTTCCCCAGTCTTCCGGAGTAAACTGATCCTCTTTCCAGTAGGGAACGGTGGGATAACTGGTATAACGCGGCGCCGGAATGTCGTACCGGGCAAACAGGTCTTTGTTCATAATGCTGTCGATTGGGAGCGCAAGGTAGACCCGCCGCCACGGCGCAGGAATGACATTTCTCAACCCTTCGGGTGACGATGCTTAATTGGCAATATCTGTTTCAATGCAGCAGCATGGATTGCGCGACGTACACGGCGGCGCCCGAAAGATAGCCGATGACGGCCCACAGGGTTATGCGCTTCAGGTACCACACAAAGTCGATTTTTTCCATGCCCATTGCCGCGACCCCTGCTGCCGAACCGATGATCAGCGCGCTGCCGCCCGTGCCGGCGCAATAGGCGAGAAACTCCCAGAAGTAATGGTCGGTGGGGTACAATTCCAGGGGGTACATACCCTGTGCCGCGGCTACCAGCGGCACGTTGTCCACTACGGCGGAAAGCAGCCCGATGATCAGGCAGATCGCGGTAATATTGCCCACGGTGCGTTCCAGCCATGCGGCCAGGGTGGCGAGCATCCCTACGCTTTGCAGCGCTGCGACCGCCACGAGGATGCCCAGGAAAAAAAGAATGCTCGGCGTATCGATCTTGCGGAGTGCATGCACTACGGAGAGAGGGCCTTTTTCCACCTCGTCTTTTCCGCTGTGCATCAGTTCGGTGACGATCCACATCACGCCGAGGCCGAAAAGCATGCCCATGAACGGCGGCAGGTGCGTCAGGGTTTTGAAAATGGGCACGAAGAGCAGCATGCCGAGGCCGAAAAAGAAAACGACCCGCCGCTCGGTCGGGCTGGTATCGGCAGACGCATCGCTTTCACGGGTCGGCGGCGTGATCCGGCCGACCATCTGCCGCGAGCGGATCAAAAGGGGAACGGCCAGGCAGACCAGGCTTGGCAGGAACAGCATTTTAATGATGTTAATCGCCGTCACCTGGCCGCCGATCCACAACATGGTAGTGGTGACGTCGCCCATGGGCGACCAGGCGCCGCCCGCATTGGCAGCTACGACGGTAAGGCCGGCAAACAGGAGGCGGTCTTCCCGTCGATCGATGAGTTTCCGGAGCAGGCTGACGACAACGATGGTTGTGGTGAGATTGTCGAGGGCGGCCGACATGAAAAACGCGATGCTGCTGACCACCCAAAGCAGCCTTTTTTTATCGGTGGTGCGCACGTATTCGCTGACAACCTCGAATCCGTCGTGGGCATCGATCAGTTCGACGATCACCATGGCGCCGAGCAGAAAAAACAGGATTTCCGATATCTCGCCCATGTGCATGGTGAGGTGGTGTGCGACACCTTCCTTGTCTGCTTCCGATACCATGTAGATCGTCCAGCACAGCACGGCGGTCAGCAGTGCCGTCGCCGCCTTGTCAATTTTCAGGGGATGTTCGAGGGCAATCGCGATAAAACCAAGGATAAAAACGAGTATCAGGCTCCATTCCATATCAACGCAATTAAGGGAGTAAAAAATAAGCGCTACTCCGGATCGGTATCCGGGCAGGCCCTACATAAATGCACAGCGGGCTGGCTTGTTCAAGCGGCAGTCATATTATTGTTGCTCCGGTTCGGAATATGCCGGCTCATCCTCGGAGATGAGGGTTTTATCGATCTCGACGGGCCGGTCGTGAAAGAACAGGGCCCCGATCATCATGATAATGCCGGTGGAGAGGATCACAAAAAACAGCACACCTTCGTGGAAGGTGTCGATCTTTTGCCATTCCGGGATCTTGTAAAACAGCAGGACGGTGATCAGGCCGCGGGGAATGTAGAACAGCTCCGGAAAAAGGGTGTACTTGTGCAGGATGCGCAGATACACGTAGCGCAGGGCGAGCAGGGCGAGCACGATGACCGAGCCCAGCATCAACACATCTTTATTTTCCAGAAAAACGAGATCGATGGAAAGTCCGAAAATGATAAAGAAAAAGGTACGGATCAGAAAGGACGATTCAGCAGTGATGGATTTCAGCAGGGTCGCTACTTCATTTACATTGTCGTCGGAAAAGTAGGTCTTCAAGGGTTTCCAGCGCACCAGCTCCCAGTTGTTGACCACAAGGCCGAACATCAGGATGGTGATCAGCGAAGGCAGGTTCATCATTTTTCCGCCTACATAGATCACGATGAGCATAGCGAACACCAGAAAGAACTTGATATTGATCCGGTTTTTGATCAGCAGCAACATCAGGGCGAAACAAACGCCCACCGACAACACCACGGCTACCGGAATGCTGCCCAAAAACCAGGAAACCGACTGGGTGGTGATCACCTGCCCGGCCGTGAGAAAGTTGAAGGCCATGATACCGAGGATGTCGGAAAAAGAGGCCTCATATACAAGAAACTCCCGTTTTTCATGATTGAGGTGGCTCACGCTTGGCAGTACGATCGCACTGCTGACGATGCTCAGCACGATCGCATACACAACGCAATTGACAAAAGGCGCGTCGGGAAGCCACCATTGAAGGATACCGGCAACACTGAGCGCCGATACCAAAAGAATGATAATGGCAGAGGCAAACGAGCTGCGTATCAGGGGTATTTTTTCCCGCATGACCTCCAGATCGAGCCCCGCCTCGAGCACGATCATGATCAATCCGATCGTACCGAGCAACTCCACCAGTGCGGGCGGTATCTCGAATGACCATCCCATCCATTCGGACAGATACCGGAGCAGCATGCCCGTTCCCAGCAGCAGCAACACGGAGGGAATCCGCGTCACCCGGTTGATCACCGAGAACAGATAGGACAGGATGATAAGCCCGCAAAAAATAAACAATAAGGAATAGGTGGAGAGGTTTTCCATACCTGCGAAGGTAGACAAAGAAAAGCGACTTCGAAAGGCAAAAAAGCAGTGTGAATCAGGCGCCGGCGGCCCCGTTTTGCCTGCGGAAATCGGCAACGGCCCATCTGATCTTGTCGTAGGAAAACCGGCCTTCAAAATGTTCAAACAACTCTTTTTGCGGGTAGGGTTCGCTAAACATCCCGAGCGCGCCCTGAATGATATCAACCTCTTCGGGCGATACCCAGCGGTCGATGTCGATGAGTTCGCCGCGTTCGTACATCGTTGCCAGGTGGCTGATCACGGTAACGGGGCTGATGTCGCGTTCGGCGGCGATCTCTTCCACCGAGCGGCCCTTTTTGAACATCTCCCAGGACTGTAACTGCGTGCCGCCGGCCACCCTGCTGCCGTCGCCGCTTTTCTCCAGTACAAAGCGACGGATCTCCTCTATGAAAGCGTCGCCGTACAACTGGAGTTTGCGTTCGCCGACGCCGCTCACAGCCAGCATGTCGGCATCGGCGAGCGGGCGTTTTTGCGACATATCGTCGAGGGTAGCGTCGCTGAAGATCAGGTAGGGCGGCACGCCCTGCTGCTGAGCCAGGCTGCGGCGCAGCATTTTGAGGCGCTCGAACAGTTCGTCTTTGAGTTCCTGTCCTTTTGTTTTTTCCTGGAAGCGGGGTTGCCGTTCCGCGCGTTTGGCTTTCGGCACCGGCAGGGCGAGTTTTACCTTTTTGCCTTCGAACAGTATTTTTTTGCCTTCATCCGTCACTTTCAGACGGCTGTGGTCGTCGTAGGCGATCTCGATCAGGCCGACATGCAGCATTTGCGACAGCAGGAACTGCCAGTCTTCGAAAGTGTATTCCCGCCCTGCGCCGTAGGTTTTGATCTCGTTGAAGCGCTGTTCGAATATTTCACGACGCTGGCTGCCCCGCAGGATGTCGACGAGCAGATTCATGCCGACCTGCTCCTGTGTTCTGGTGAGGGCCGACAGCGCCTTTTGGGCGGCCACCGTGCCGTCGAACTGCTGCGGCGGATTCTGGCACACGTCGCAGTTGCCGCAGTTGCGGTCGTAACTTTCCCCGAAATAATACAACACTGTTTTTCGCCGGCACACCGGCGCCTCCGCAAACTGGAACATGCGGTTGAGTTTGGCAATCTTCAGCGCCTTCTGCGTTTCATCCGCCTCGCTTTGTTCGATCATATCGCGATAGGAATTCACATCGGCGTAACTGAAAAAGAGCAGGGCTTCCGCAGGCAGGCCGTCGCGCCCCGCGCGCCCGATCTCCTGGTAGTATCCTTCGAGGTTGCGCGGCAGGTTGTAATGGATGACGAATCGCACATTGCTTTTATCGATGCCCATGCCGAAAGCGATGGTGGCGCAGATGATGAGGGTCCGGTCGTTGGTAAAATCCTCCTGCACCTTGTTGCGCCGTGCTGCCGGCACTTCGGCGTGGTAGTAGTCGGCTTTGAAGCCCTTCGCAACGAGTTTGGAGGCAAGGTCCTGGCATCCTTTTCTCGAGAGGCAGTAAATGATGCCCGATTGGCGCTGGTGTTTTTTCAGAAAATCGACGATCTGCTCGAAGCGCTTTTGCCCGGGGCGCACCTGCAGGCTGATGTTGGGCCGGTCGAAGGAGGCGATGAAAGTCGCGGGCTCCTGCAAATGCAATTGCCCGATGATGTCCTTGCGCGTCAGCTTGTCGGCCGTAGCGGTCAATGCGATGAGCGGCTGCTCCGGAAATTGCTCTTTAAGGAAGCGCAGCTGGGTGTATTCCGGCCTGAAGTCATGGCCCCATGCGGAAATGCAATGCGCCTCGTCGATGGCGAAAAGGTTTATTTTCAGTCTTTTAAGCAGCGGCTGGAAGCCCTGCGACACCAGTTTTTCCGGGCTCACATAGAGTAGTTTTACGTAGCCCGCCAGCAAGGCGTTCTCTACGTTGCGGGTTTGCTCGCCGGTCAGCGTGCTGTTGATGTACGCCGCGGGTATGCCGTTGGCGCTGAGGCCTTCCACCTGGTCCTTCATCAGGGCGATCAGGGGGCTTACGACCACGGCAACGCCGTCCATCGTGATGGCCGGGATCTGGTAGCAGATACTTTTGCCACCGCCGGTGGGCATCAGTACCATCACGTCGCGTTTGTCGTAGACGGCCTGTATGATCTCGGCCTGCAACGGCCTGAACTGGTCGTAACCGAAATATTTTTTGAGTGCTTTGTGTGCCAGGTCGAGGGTCATATTATATAAGGGTTGGCAGGTAAACGATCGCTTGCGGGAGCCCGGATATTAGCCGGGGTCGGTCGGTTCTATCGCCAGGAGGCAAACAGTTGGCAGAAGCAGCGAGCAGTAGTAGTCTGATTTGCATAAAACAGGAAAGGAAAACCTTTTTTGCGCCGTCATTTGCGCCTGTAGCAACACTGCTGCTGCCAGCTGCTGCTGCCAATCTGGTCTTCAGGATGCCAAACCGTAGAACCAATCGACCGCCGGTGGCGCCGGGCCTGAAACCTGCAAACTTAAAACAATTTGCTTTTATATTCATAGCAGAAATGACCGGACAGCGATTTTTTTGATAAAAAATAAAAAGAGAAATTGTTTTTAAAACATTTGGTTTTATATTTGCTCTCCTGAAAACAAATCCTTGTTGCAAGTGATTCGCATTCAGGCAATATTAATAACGTTGAAAAACGTATCGGCTATGAAATGGAGTTTTTTTAAAACAAATTGGTTTTCTATCGCGCTGGTTCTGCTGGTTCTCATTGCTGTTCTGAGAAAAAAACTGGTGCCTGCACCGGGAGGTTCGGCTTCTCCCGACAAAAAGGAAAAGCCGGAACAAGTACAGGAAAAATACACCGCCGCCGGAAATGCTGCGATGGGCGTACTGCCGTCCGGTTCGGCGGCAAGTACGGCAATGCCGGCGATCGACAAGGCCGCGGCCGTCGCATTCATCCGCCGCTTCGAAAAGGTCGCGGTGAGCGAACGAAAAAAATTCGGCATTCCGTCTTCGGTGATCATGGGCTGCGCCTTCGTCAACAGTTTTGCCGGTCAGCGCGACATTGCGTTGCAGGGCAACAACTTTTTCGGGATTCCTTGTGGTGACGACTGGGAAGGCGCGCGGCTGAGCGCCGGCAGCCTGTGTGTGCGGAAGTATGAATCCGCCTGGCTGGGTTTTCGCGATTTCAGTATTTTCCTGAGCAGCAAAGAGTGGTACGGCAGTGTGAAAAAGAAGGCCGGAAAAGACTGGCAGCTGTGGGCGAAAGAATTGGCCGGACACGGCATTTCGGATGTGCCCGGTTTTGACAAAGAAATGGAGAAGGCCATACGGGAATACCGCCTGTACGACCTCGACGATCTGTAACATTGTGGGACTCACCTCGGAAAGGTGTTGCGGCCCGGGCCAGGTGTCCGGGCCGCTTTTATTTTGCCGGTAAGACAATTTTTGACACTTGACCGGATGCCGGTTTTTCAACTTTTGCCGTTTTCATTTGTCAAAGCACACATTGAAGTGATACAGACTTATCATGACGGCAGTTATGCCAGCCAGATAAGTCTGTATCACTTTATTACACTAACAAAACTTGCTCTTTCGCACAATTATGAAACTCCGCCTTGTTTACACCCTGTTTTTGGGCCTGCTTGCCCTCGCGGTTCTGCCGGCCAACAAGAACGGCCGGGCCACCGAAGCAAAAGTAGGCAACACCGGCGCTCCCGGCGACGAAGCCCTGCCCAACGGAATTCCCCTGACCTGCATCAGTTGCCATACCGCCAGCCCGATCACCGCCAGCATGGGCGTCCACATCATCGATGCGGACGGCGATACCATTACCCAATACGTGCCCGGCACGGATTACACCGCCCGCGTGGAGGTCACAGCCGTGACGGGCGACCCGAAGGGATACGGCTTCCAGATGATCGCGCTGAAGGATGACGGCGAGGTCGATCTCGACGGATTTACCGATCCCGGAAATAACACCGTGAACAATTACAAACTGGCCACGATCCCCAACGGCCGCACCTATGCGGAACACGACAACGTATCGAACTCCAATATTTTCGATGTGAAATGGACCGCCCCCCCGGCCGGCACCGGCGATATCACCTTCTACGCAGCCGGCAACGCCGTGAACAAAAACGGGCTGAACAGCGGAGACGGCGCCTCCTTTACCTCGCTTCAAATGGCAGAAGACCTCGGCGCTTCAGCCCAGAATCCCGCTGCCGAACAGATCGGCCTGCAGATATGGCCCAATCCTGCCCACGAACGGCTGAACCTATCGTTCAATGCGCCGCGCAGCGGCGATTACCGGATCATCGTGCGCAACCTTTCGGGCAGGGTCGTATGGGAATCGGTACAAACACTGGCGACGGGAGTACAACAGCCTGAAATACAGGCAATTGAATGGGCGTCCGGTGTGTATTTTATGAGCGTTTCAGGCGCCGGGATCGAGGCAAATATTAAATTTTTGAAACTTTAACGCGGTCCCGCAGCGCTGCTTGTTAAAACAGGTTTAACTTTGACTTAACACTAAAGGGAGCCATTTGGAAGTTACTATAGTGACGATACGGCGTATTAACTTCGGACGCTGTTCCAAATCAACAAATCCAAAACTGTCTAGTGATGAAAAACCTGTTTTTTCTGCTAATGTTTGTCCCGATGATCGCTTTTGCCGATCAGGGCAGTCCGACGCTGGAAGCCATTACCAATGCATTGAATAGCGGCGACGCTGATGCACTTTCGAAATACTTTGCCGAAAATGTCGAGATCTCGATCCAGGACAAAGAGCAAGTGTATTCGAAAGCCAAAGCGCTGGATGTCGTGCGCGGTTTCTTCACTTCGAACAAACCGAAAGGCTTCAGCCAGGTGCACAAAGGTACCAGCCGCGAAAACAGCGATCAGTACTGTATCGGTAACCTGACAGCCTCCAACGGCAACTACCGGGTGTACCTGTACCTGAAAGTCAGCGGCGACGATCTCTTCATTCAGGAGATGCGATTCGACAAAGAATAATGCGGCCGCCTTCGTGGCAGCCGATAAGACAATACCGCAACGGCTCCGGCGATCGCCGGGGCCGTTTTTTGTCAGATTTTCCGAATTATTTCGGGGGCTTTTGCGGGCCGTAAAATGTCTGTATTTTTGCCGCTCTATTCAAAATATTTTTCAACTAAAACACCTGTTAATCAATGGGAAAAGGTGATCCGAGATCAAAACGCGGCAAGATCCGCCGCGGCTCGCACGGCAACAGCCGCCCGAAACTTCAAAAGTTGCAGACCATACTGAAGAAGCAATCCGGCAAATAAACGCCCCGGCAGGGCTTTAAAGCCCATGCACCCTGGCCTTGCCGGAAACACTGCTTCCGGCAAGGCTTTCTTTTTATCGCCAATGCAGCGCATCATATGAAAAAGTATCTCGTTACTGCAATCGCAATGCTGATATTAGGCGCCGCATGCGCGCAAAGCGTGCAGGACACCTGGCAGACAAAAGACGACGAGACCGGCGAGGCAAAAAGCCACGTGGAACTGTACGAAGCGGGCGGAAAACTGTACGGAAAAGTGACAAAACTGCTACGCGAGCGCCCCGACCGGCTTTGCGAGAAATGCCCCGGCGACCGGAAGAACAAACCGGTGCTGCAGATGGTCATCATGGTAAATATGGTCAGTAAAAACGGCATGTGGCAGGGCGGCGATATCCTCGATCCAGAGAAAGGAAAGTGGTACCGTTGCAAGATATGGCTGCAGGAAGGAAACCCCGATGTGCTCGTGGTGCGCGGCTATCTGGGGCCCTTTTACCGTACGCAATACTGGAGCCGGGTGAAATGACCGCCGCCCGCTAAAAAATATTTGTCTACTGCTTGCACAGAAATTTCAACAGGGCTACCTTTGCCCCGCTTTTTTGGAAGCATTGGGCCATGGTGTAATGGTAACACAGCAGATTTTGGTTCTGTTATTCAGGGTTCGAGTCCTTGTGGCCCAACAAAAGATAAGCCTTTTCCATCGCGGGAAAGGCTTATTTGTTTTGCGGCATATCCCTCCGGCCGCATAATTTACCGCTTACGGCTGGTTGTTTCGCGATGAAATGACAAAGAAAGTGCAAATCCTCCCCTATTTTTGGGGATCATTTCCCTTTGTGCTATTCGGCCCCTCATTCCCGAAACGATCTTCAGCCATGCGTCTATTTTTTATCATAATTGTAGCTATTCTGCCTGCCTTGCTCCATGCGCAATCGACCAACGATGCCGGAGAGACCAGATGCAGGTACCGCCCCAGCAAAGAGTTTGTCCTTTCGAAAGACGAAAAATGTTTTGATATCACCTTCAAGGAGGGCAACCGGGCCTTTGCACTGCGCTGCTGGGACGAGGCGGTAGCCCTGTACCGCGCGGCAAAAAGCTGCGCCGACGCCAACCAGCATAACCGCTCAGAAATGAACCGTCGCATGCGGATCTGCCGCGATTCGGCGGAGCAGGAACTGCGCAGGAGCGAACAACTCGCCAGAAACCAGTTTTTGCAGGCCACCGCATCCGGACTCGCCGATGACGCGCAGGAGGTCCTAAAAAATTACGACCGCTCAATGGCGTACCGCCTGGCCGATTTTGCCGGGCAATACGTTGCTCCCGGGCCCAATGCTGATTGTATGCAGGCCTTGCTCGATACCTGGTATCATCAGCCTGCACAGGCGGCCAACGGCACAAGGTTTCAGGTGCCCTTTTGCTATCAGCTCGATTACGACCTCGGCAGGAATACGAAAGTGCGCTTTGGCGGCCACAACATGAACAGGGTATTATATGCTTTTTCGCCGTCCAGCCACCTTTTGTACTCGTGGATGGTAAATGACATGGAACCCGCCAGAACCATACAGATATCTCCGGAGTACAAGGATTTCGACATGTCGCCGGATGGCGGTACGGGCTTGATGTTTTCAGATAAAGACGTCATGCTCCTGCGGATCAGGAGTAACAGATTTACGGACGTATACAAGATAAATATCAGCAACCTCAAGCGCTATTGTTTCAGTGCCCACGGTACTGAGTTCCTGTATTACGACGCAGTCAAATCGGAAATATACATGCTGAGGCTCTCCGATGCGTACAAACAGCGAAAAGGCGAGCAGCGTGCGGAGCCCACGCTGCTGTTCACCGACATCCCGTTTGAGGTGCTGGGTATGGCCTATTCCAAAGGGCGTGTGTGGCTCGGCGGGCGCGACAGCCTCGTGGTGCTTGAACAAAAAGACCCGACCAAAAAAGATACTAAGTGGACCATCGCCAAATCCTTGCCCTGGAAAACACAGATCACCTATGCCAGCGACCTGAAACTGTTGCCGGGACAACAAACGGCAGTGTTTACAAATATGGTGGGGGCGGTATATGTGCCTTTTGAAGTAAAAGACGATCTGCCGCAGCGCGCGGGCGACGAGGTGCTGCTCGACGGTATGCCGCTGGCGATCAACAGGACGGGCAACCGCGTGGCGCATGCCAAAGCGGAAAATGATCTGCTCTACCTGCTGGAATCCAGCACCGGGATCGCGCTCAACGGGACGTACCTGCAGCCCCAGGACAGGTTTGCGCCGCTCAACGGCGACTTTTCGCACGACAACAAGTGGTTTGCAGCGGTAACCGATACAGGCACGCTGAAAATGTGGTCGCTGGTGGAATTGCAGCGCGACAATGCACGCGCCATCGGCGACGAGGAAAGTACGCTGAGTTTCTCCAGGGATGACAAGTACTTCTTCGAACTCAGGCTGGACAGTGTGGACATATATCCGCTCACATCGCCCGACCAGCCACTTATGACCATCGAAAACCTTCCTGAAAACCGCAGGATCGCCGCGGTCGGTAAGCAATGGGTGG
The DNA here is from genome assembly GCA_020636045.1 of Lewinellaceae bacterium. Lineage (GTDB taxonomy): Bacteria > Bacteroidota > Bacteroidia > Chitinophagales > Saprospiraceae > M3007. The sequence goes on along the minus strand of JACJYP010000007.1, from coordinate 165,682 downwards.
CATATCATTCGGGTGACAACAACCTGACGCTGAGAAATGCATACTCGGGCAAGACCATCGTGTTCCCGACTTCCGGCATGGAGCCCCATGTCGCGATCGATGATTCTGACAAATGGGTCGCTATTACCACGATGGTGTTCGATACGATCGAAGTCTATTCCCTTGAATCCGGCATACTGGTAGCACGACTCCCCCTCAACGGCTATGTATCTTCCATGGATTTTATACCCGGCACACGCGATCTGATGATCGTGCAGGCCCGTATTACCGAATTGGGTGAACGGCAGTATACCGCCAAGATATGGCGTCCGGATGCGCGCGCGGAAGAGCAGCTCAGGACGCTTCGCATACACGGGTACAATATTTCTCATACGGACTTTTCTGCCCGCGGCGACCGGGTGGCATTTTCCGACCGGAATGACATCCGGGTTTTTTTACTGGACAACCTCCTCGATGAAAATATCCGCATAAAGCCCCTTCCGGACCGTTTTGTTATGGCCACGGCGTTTCATCCGGATGGCAGTGCGATCGCTGCCGGATACGATGACGGGCAGGTGGTCGTCTGGGATCTGCGCAGCGGCGAGCCGCGTTTTCGCCTTTCCCCCGGCGATCATTCAAGATATATAACGGGCCTGAGTTTTTCTCCTGATGCCAGCCGTATCTACATCAAGACGGGGGACACCAGCCTGATCTATCGCGACATCGACCCAGATCATATCCGCGAAAAGGGGCAAACGGAGTACCTGCGTCTGGTAGCGTTCACGCCCGAACAGATCAGGCAATACGGCCTTGAAAATGCGCTTGATTACTCCGGCAATTTTCAAAAACTGGCCGAATCCAATGATCTTCCCCTGATCCGGTCATTTTTTGAATACTACCGGTTGCAGGCGCTGAGCAGCAACAACATCGAGCAGGTAAAACGTTCGTTTGACAGCGCACTGCGCCTCTATTCCAAACTCGACGATCCCGTTACCCAGCGGGCCCTGCGACCCACCATGCAGGAAATTTATGAGGACTACATCTGGAAACTGCTGCTGCGCGAAAGAAATGAGGAAGCCGCCAAAATGGTGGATGAATACAACCGCGTGTTCGAAAAACCCCTGGCAGCCCTGAAGTCGGGCGCTCATGTTTCGCTGATGCGTGGCGACCTGAAAGCGGCGACACTCCAGTACGCCGAATGGACGATCCGCATGTTCGAAAATCCGGCGACGAGAAATTATTTTGAATTTTCGCTGGACAGCCTGACCCAGCATTTCGTACAGATGTCGGAATACAACCTGCTAAAACCGGAGCAGGTCAATTGCCTGTGCGGCCTGTTCTACGATGTGTTGCATATGGAAAAGATTTGCCGCCTGGGGGGGCACCCGGAGCAGGTACCGTTTGATATCGACACACGCCTGCGATGGAATATTTTTAAAAATCTGTACACCTCGTCGGACATCGTCAACCACTCCGTCAAGGTCAGAAAACTGGAGTCGGCCTATAATGATGCCAGCATCCTCTACAAACGAAATCCCGGCGTCTGGCGCGGACAACTGGAACGGACGATCCTGAGCCTGGTAAGCGCCTACTCCGATCAGGCGTCGTTCGAACAGGAAAACGTTGTCTCTGTCGGTCTGTACCGCAAAGCCCTGCATTTGCTCGACACCTTCGGTGTATTTAACAAAGTCAACGAAAATACACGTTTGAAGGCCCTGACGAGCATCAATTACAAAATCGGAAATTATTACCTCGGGGTACAAAATTTGTCCGATGCGGTGCGCAACTTCGAACGGGGGCTTGTGTATGCGGATCAGCTGGTCTCTACGGCGGCGACCGATTCTGTGGACATTTACAAAAACGATTACCTGGCGCCGCTCTATTACGGGATCGGCATGTCGCAGGTGCTCAGGGGCAAGGCCCGGGAGGCGGGAGAATCACTGCAGAAAGCATATGACGCCTATACTTTCGGATTGTTTCCCTACATCTTCGGCTACATCGACTTGCTGAAAGGCAACAACAGGGACGCACAGGATCATTTTAAAACGATCCGCTCCTCATCGCAACTGGGAGAGGCAATGGCATTTCTCGAACGGATGGCTGCCATGCTCCCTGAACATCGCGAAAAACTCATAAATTTCATTCCCGAAATGCAGTCGATCGTATTGAGCGAAAACTACGGCGTAAAAAAACTGGAATCGGGTTACTGGTATGCCTTGCAGAAAAGCACCGATGCGAGTAACCGGGGCCAGTGGAAGGACGCGCTTCGCTGGAATGAAGAGTGCGTGGAGGTCTCTTACCGGATGCTCGGACAGCCCGAGCCTCCCGACTGGCTTTACGAGCAGTATCTGGGCGCGCTGTTGTCCAAGTCGTTTTATCTGCTCTATACGGGAAAAAATAATCCGGAGGCCTACGACAAGGTGATAGAAGTGGTACAATCGGCCAAAGAATATGCCCGCAAAGAGTTTCCTTACTACGATTACATGGACTGGTTCGATACGAACCTCGGGCATGCTTATTTGTTGCGCCACGGACCCGGCGATCAAACCACTGCGATCAACATCTACAAGGAATTTATCGACAAGTCTCATTACGGGCAGGATAACTGGGAACTGCTACAGAAGGACTTTCGCGATCTTCACCGCGCCGGAATCGTGTGGCCCGATCTGAAGGAAGTCGTATTGCAGATCAAGCCTTCCAATATCGAACTCAGCGAGCAGGACTGGAAAGATATGGGCGTGGAAGACGCGTCGCGGACAGAAAAGTAGAAATCCCAAATCCAAAACACGCTATCGTCAACACAGGGCCGTGGTTTATCGTTCGTATTGCGTTGTGTAACTTTGCCGGCCAATCATATAAATCTTATGACTTCTACGGAGCAACTTCTGAAAGAAACGGAAGAGTACATCAAGGACTTCTATTCCAAACATATTTCTCCTGACTATGTGTTTCACGACCTGGAACACACAGCCCAAACGGTTGCTGCCGCACATACCATTGCGGAAGGCTTCAAAGTAAATGAACGCGAGATGCTGCTTTTGCTGGTGGCAACGTGGTTTCACGACACAGGTTATTCGGAAGGGCCGAAAGACCACGAAGAACGCAGCTGCAAGAATGTCGAAAAGTTTCTGAAAGGCAAGGCAACGGACGACGAGATCAGGCAGGTGATCGCCTGCATCAGAGCGACCAAGGTGCCCCAACAACCCCAGACATTGCTTGAGCAGATCATTTGCGATGCCGACCTGAGTCATCTGGGCATGGAGAGTTACTGGGATCGCACGGGCAAATTCCGCCAGGAACTGACCCTGACCAAAAAGATCGTGATGAGCGAGCAGGACTGGGTGGACTTCGAGATCAATTTCATGCTCAATCACAGCTACCATACAGCCATTGCCAACGAACTTTTCAACAAGCGCAAAGCAAAACACATACAACGCCTGCTGAAACAAAAAAGGCGCCTCAACCCCGACCAGGCGCTGAATGTGGACGATCTGGCATCTCTGGATGAAAAAAACAAAAAGAACAGCATCTCCAAAATACTCAAGGAAAGCGAAAAGGAACTGAAACAAGCCAGGATGGGGCGTGGCGTGGAAACCATGTACCGCACCACTTACCGCACCCATACCAATCTCAGTTCTATGGCCGACAGCAAAGCCAACCTGATGCTTTCGGTCAACGGCGTGGTGATCGGGATCGTGGTCAGCAGCCTCATCCCCAAGCTGCTTGAAAAATTCGACCCCCGGCTTGCGGTACCTACGGGCATCCTTACGCTGGTTTGCCTGGGCTCCATGATCTATGCCACCTTGGCCACGCGACCGAAAGTGACCGAAGGAAAAGTGACCCGCGAATCGATCAAACAGCGCCGGGCGAACCTGCTCTTTTTCGGGAATTACTACAATATGTCGCTCGATGATTTTCAGTGGGGGGTCAATGAAATGCTGACCGACCCGGACTTTTTATATACGTCCATGAGCCGCGACCTGTATTTCCTGGGTATCGTGCTTGCTCAGAAATATCGTTATCTGAGCATTTGTTACAATATTTTTATGTTTGGCCTCATCATCTCAGTGGCAGCATTTGCCATAGCATTTGCCGTTTAAGAGATGAAAAAGATCCGATCCATCAATACCGATTCTGAACGCCTTCCCCTGTCAGCCTCCGGCACCTTGAGCACAGCATGTCCGCACTTGTTATAATACCTACCTACAACGAACGCGAAAACGCAGAGGCCATCATCAGGGCGGTGTTTGCCCTGCCGGAACCCTTTCATGTGCTCATTGTAGATGACGGCTCGCCCGACGGCACGGCGCAGATCGTGCGGGACCTGAAAAGTTCCGAATTCGGCGAGCGGCTGCACCTGCTCGAACGCAAGGGCAAGCTGGGCCTGGGCACGGCTTACATCGCGGGGTTTCGCTGGGGGCTGGAGCGCGGCTATGCGTTCTTTTTCGAAATGGACGCCGATTTTTCCCACAATCCTTCCGATCTGCTGCGCCTGCTTGCCAAATGCCGCGACGAAGGCGCCGATGTGGCCGTAGGTTCCAGATATTGCCGTGGCGGTAAAGTGGTCAACTGGCCTTTCGATCGTATCGTGCTTTCCTATGGCGCGTCACTTTACACCCGGTGCATTCTTTGGATGCCGGTGTCCGACCCGACGGCCGGATTTATCTGCTATCGCCGTAAAGCGCTTGAAACCATCGACCTCGATCATATCCGCTTTATCGGATACGCTTTCCAGATCGAAATGAAATACGCTGCCTATTCGCTCGGGTTCAAGGTGCGGGAAGTGCCTATTACTTTCAAGGACCGCGAAAAAGGGCAGTCAAAAATGTCGCTGCACATCATCAGGGAGGCCATGCTCGGGGTGGTGCAGATCCGCTGGCGCGGCATTTTCGGCAGGTATGGCAAAGCCCGGGCAGCTGCCTGAATACCTGATTATTTATATAACTACTCTTCCAGTCGCTGGTGCAGTTTTCTGATCTTCCAGCCCAGGCCTACCAGCAGCAGACCGAACAGCAGGGCATAAATGCCGATCCAGAGCATGATGGATATTTCCCCGAATGTCGGGTTGATGATCATCAGGATTCCGAGTGCAATGGATACCACGCCGGCGAGCCCCAGCAGCCATTCATTGTCGATCTCCTTGCGCAGTTTGATGGCGGTGCCGATCTCGAATACGCCCGTGACGAGCAGCCACACGGCCAGCACCAGCACTAGGCCGGCCGCAGTGAGTTCCGGATTGACCAATGCCACGATACCCAGCCCCATGCCCAGCGCACCTTCGATCAGGGTAACCCACCAGTCGTCGTCGTGTCCGCGCATACGCGCGCCCAGGAAAACCGCCGTAGCGCCGTCTGCAACCAGAAAGATGCCGAGGATAAGGATCAGCGCGTCGAAAGCAAGGGCAGGGTTTAAAAAAGCAAATACGGCGAAAAGAATGGAGATCAGGCCCCGGAATACGAGCACCCACCAGAATCGGGTCAGACGGCTGAGCATGGTTCGTTTGTTTTGGTGATGCGAATACACCGCCAAGGTAACAAAAAGTTGAATGCGTCAACTGCGGTGTAATTATTACTGCTTCAGTATTTCCACGTCGAATCCCAGGGCGCGCAACTTCTCTTCGCTCAGCTCTTCCAAGTTTTTGATCTCCAGTACTTTCCCGTCTTTGTTCTTGAATGTCAGGATCACATCTTCCCTGCTTTCCGCATTCTGCCGCGCCAGTTCGGCCTGTGCAGATAGTTCACTGGCCTGGCGGATGGCGGCATTGAGTTGTATCAATGCGGCGTGTTCCTTATCCTGCGCTTCACGCAACTGGCGCTGCATTTCCCCGGTGCGTTCGAGGTTGTCGTGGAGTGTTTTTTTCAGGTCCTCTACCTGCGCTTTGGCGTCGGCCAGCGCCTGCTCCCGGGCCCTTTTTTCCTCTTCCGCTTTCTGGGCTTCGAGGCGCGCTTTTTCCGCCTTTTCACGGCGGGCGATCTCTTCATTGTTGATCAGGTCATTGCAGTTTTGCAGCGAAAGCAGTTTTTCCAGGCTCACCAGGTCAACAGAAACGACATAGTCCAGTTTGAACTGGTCGCTGGTGTGGTACACCTCGCCGTCTACGCTGAACACGATGCCGCCTACTTCCGAGCCGCCGGTCACTTTCTGGTAGGCGCGGGTATAGACGGTGGTCAGTTTGACCGAGCGCACGTAGTAAGTCTTTTTGCGCGTTTCGGGCGCCACGTTGGTAGCGGCGCGGCATATTTCGAGGTAGGGAATATAGTCTTCCGGCAAAAAGGCATAGCCCACATCGGTCAGGATGATCTCGTACACCTTGTCGCGGTCCACTTTTGTAGAGGCGATGCTGTACGCGCCGTTAAATTTGAAATGCGAATCGATCTTGGCATTGTAGATCACATCGGAAGTAGAAGTAGTCACTACCGGCGGCTTGTCCTGCCGGACGAAGCGGGTCAGCACGGTCGTTTTGTTGCCGTCGATCAGCACCATCGTGCCTGCCAGCTGGTCGATCTTGTGTACAAAACCTGCCAGACCTTTGATAAACGTGCGCTGCTTGTAGGAATCGGGCAGGTCGAACCCCAGGCTGACGGGCGAGAGTTTGATCTTGCGCGATGTTTGGGCGCCCAGGGCGCCTGAAAACAACAGGATGGCGATCAGGGCGCAAAGGCGGGAAAGCAGGTTCATCGTTTTGTCCGAATTTTTAAAAAGCCGTAAACGCAAAATACGCATTCCCATTTTATTCCGTACGGCACTTTTGACTCATCTTTCGGGCAATTTGTTTCTATGAAAGTCAACCGCTGATGAAAAACGACACAAAGAACATGATGATACTCGTTGCCGGGCCTTACCGCTCGGGTACCAACGACGACCCGGAACTGATCCATCGGAATACCGAACTGATGCAACGCATGGCCTTGTCAGTATATGAAACGGGGCATTTGCCGGTATTGGGCGAGTGGTTTGCCTTGCCGCTTATCGCGACAGCCGGTTCCCGTGTGCTGGGCGATGAAATTTTTACCCGGCTGTTCCACCCGGTCGCCACGCGCCTGCTTGGGCATTGCGACGCGGTGCTGCGCGTGGGCGGCGCTTCACAGGGTTCCGACGAAATGGTACGGCTGGCAGTCGAACAGGGCAAACCGGTCTATTTTTCAATAGAGGAAATACCCGTCCTGCCATGATCGTAACCCGATTGTGCTCCGTTCGCCGTTTCTTTGCCGCCGGTTAAACAAAATTCAGTTGCATGTTTATTTCCGGAATTCAGCAGATCGGCATCGGAGTGGCCGATGTGCACGAAGCATTCAAATGGTACCGCCGGCATTTCGGCATGGACGTGCCGATCTTTGAAGAAGCCGCTGAAGCGGCGCTGATGCTCCCCTATACGGGAGGGAAACCGCAGTCGCGACACGCCATCCTTGCGCTCAATCTGCAAGGCGGCGGCGGTATGGAGATATGGCAATACACCGGCCGTACGCCCATGCCTGCGGCTTTCCAGTCGCAACTCGGCGACCTGGGCCTGTTCGTGACCAAGATCAAGTGCAAGGATGTATGGGCCTGTTTTCACGATCTTCGTAAACGGGGCGTGAACATGCAAACCAACCCCGCTCCCCGCCCCGACGGCGAAGAGCATTTCTTTGTGAAAGACCCCTGGGGCAACACATTCGAAGTCGTGGGCGCCAAAGACTGGTTTTCTACCGGCCGGCCCGATCTGACCGGCGGCGTGTACGGTACTATCGCCGGCGTTTCGGATATGGAGGCGTCCCTGCGCTTTTACAAAGAGATTTTGGGGTATGATGAAGTGGTGTACGATCAAAGCGATGATTTTAGCGACTGGCACGGCGTCGACGGCGGTTTCGGGCGTTTCCGGCGCGTGCTGCTGCACCATTCTGAAAAGCGCAAAGGGCCGTTCAGCCGCCTGCTGGGCGATACCGAGATCGAACTGGTGCAGTCGCTGGATCGCCAGCCGAAAAAGATATTTGAAAACCGCCTTTGGGGCGATTTGGGCTATATCCACCTGTGTTTCGACATCACGGGCATGGCGGAAATGAAGCAATATTGCGCGGAGCGCGGCCATCCTTTCACCGTCGATTCGAGCGGCTCGTTCGATATGGGTGAAGCCGCAGGCTATTTTTCCTATATCGAAGACCCCGACGGCACACTCATCGAATTCGTGGAAACGCACAAGATCCCCATCCTGAAAAAGATCGGCTGGTACCTCGACCTCCGCAAACGCCGGCACCCGGAAAAACCGCTGCCCGTGTGGATGTTGAAGGCGCTCGGTATGGGCAGGGTGAAAGGTTGATCATTACCCTGTGTGCATCAGCAGCCACTCTTTCTCGAGGACGGCGCTGTTGTTTTCCACTTCCTGCCGGAATTTGGCGACGGCGTTTTTGTCGTTCATATTGAGCCGCGTCAGTTTTTGAATGTAGCGCAGGGTATTAAGGTAGTGCGTCTGGTGGTACCCGATCACCTTTTTTTTGCGCAGCAACAGTATCCTGAAACTGGAAATAAGCGCGTCCAGCGCATCCCACTCTCCCGTTTCAAAATACATTTTCAGCAGCATGACCCGGCCGTCGAGGTTGAGCAGCAGATCGCTTTCATCCACTTGTGCCAGCAGGGGCATGGCGCGCCGGTAGTCTTGCTGGGTGAAATAGAGCCGGGCAAGGTTGTAGTCGCGATTCGCCTGGCGATACCGCTCCTCCAGGCGGTTTTCATATTGATGGATAAAAGATTCCGTCCATTCGAATTCCTGCAGCCGAAGGCCCAGCGCTACGATATTTTTATAGGCAAAACGGCTCAGATGGCCGTTCTCCAGCAGGGCATCGGTATCCAGCCCCACCCGGTACAGATCGAAGGCCTCGCGGATATATTGCTGCGCGCCGGTGTTCAGTTGCCGGATACAATAATTGACGGCCAGCAATAAAAATGTGCGGCGCTCCTCGACGGGCAATTGCTCCGATTGCTGCTCCAGTTGCCTTCGGAATGCGCGAAAGTCATCGTCGCCACCCTGGGTCAGTGCGCGGTAGCAGTGGTAGTAAAGGGCTACAAGGGGCACTTCGCGCATTTCGGAGTGCTCCAGATAGTCCATCAGGGCCGGCAAATAGGTTTGATCGTAGGCCTTGTTGAACACAGCCTGGTGTGATGCCATCAAACAGGCCAGGCGCAGTTTCCCCGACAGCAAATACACATCGAGCGCATAGCCGACATCGGCAAGATTGTTTTCGCGCGAGCGGGTATGCGATTCTACTGCGGCATACCTTTCCCATTCCAGCCGGTATTGCCAGTAGTAAAAATCCTGGTCGCCGGGAAGCGATTCCAGACCTTTTCCGGCTCTTTGCAATACGTAGCGGTGTTGTTTGTGCAGTCCCTTGTTTCGCAACACGGGAGCCAGGTACAGATCCCGGGCATGCGCGGATTGCTCATAGGCGCGCTGGGCGAGAAAACTTTCGATACGCGCAACGAGAAACGACTGGAGATGCCGCCAGTTTCCCGCATCGAATGCCTTGCCCGGGTACAGTGCCCCATAGGCTTTTTGTTCGCCAAGGGATGCCGATTTTGGGTCGGATAATAGTTCCCAAAGTCCAATCACGTCTTCCCGCTGGTTGAAGTACGGACTATGCAGAAACTTTGAGCACTCCCTTTTTTCAACTCCTGTCAGGCTGTTGTATAGTTCAAGTAGTTTGTTTTCAGTCACTTTTAAGCAATATGTATAAATTTACTTTTTGACAAACCTACGTAAATGTTGTTTGTGCGCGCTACTGATCGGGGCACTTTTGCACCATACAAATCCATCATCGTATTACTCACAGCAAATTCAGACGACATGAACACATTGCGCACACTGCTTTTGATCGCCCTGGCGGGGCTATTCTTCAATACCGGCTATGCACAAGGTTGGGAAAGGGTCTATCACGGTTTTAATTCGGGAAACCCGAATGATGGATGGGCTGTCGTCAGCATACTGCCCTTGCCGGACGGCACTTTTATGCTGCTGCTCGACAGTTCGCATGACCCCGACCCGGATACGATCAAACTCGCGACCATCGACGAAAATGGTATTTTGCTTTCGGAAAAAGCACTCTTGTTTAACGAAGAGGCCACTCCAATGGACCTGACGGCTACTTCGGATGGTGGTTATGCCCTGATCACGACCAGAAAACTGATCAAACTTGACGCGCAATTAGCACCCCAGTTCGAGCAGGACCTTCAAATGCTTGACCCGGGCAAGTCGTTCTGGTGTCAGCGCGTGGTGGAAAGCAACGCAGGACTCTGCGTAGTGGGCAGAAAAACGAACCCGACTGCCGGTCAGGGTTTCATTGCCTGTTACGACCTCAACGGCAACCTGCTTCAGTTCAACGACTGGGGTTTGCCGGTAGCCATGAATGTCGGAAGCGCCTGTGTCACCCCCGACGGAGGAGTGCTGGCTGTCGGGCAAGGCTACGACGGTGCGACGTTCAACGCGCAAGGCATTGTGGCTACCCGGTTCAATGCCGACGGATCCAACGTTGTCTGGGAAAAGATCATTTACGATCAGGGTATTTCCCGCACCGCTTCTTCGGTGGTGCCCGCGCCGGGAGGGGGGTATCTGATTGCCGGCTCGAGGGTCAGCAGGGCGTATGCTTTGAAAATAGACGAGCAGGGCGATATGCTTTGGGAGCGCGATTATTGGGATCAGCCCGGTCTTGAAGAGGCGCTTTACAACATCCGGAGCCTTTCGCCCCTGCCCGGCGGAACGGGTTACTGGTCGGTGTTTTCCTATGCAGATAACCAATCAGGAGCACAGCCTCTGCTGGCCAAAATGGACCTTTCTGGGGATATCCAATTCCACTGGAGGAAAAACGAAAATCTTGACTTTAGCGCGGAAACGGGACTTCAGGCCCTGGCTGATGGCGGCTGCGTATTTGGCGGCAGCATATCCGAATTTGTGACTTCTCTCACGCGCGGGACCCCCTTTTTGGCGCGGTTCGACAGCTTGGGCAATACTTTCCTGACCGGGATCGCAGGCACGGCGAAAGGCGACCTCGATGGCGACTGCATAGCCGAGGTCGATTCCCTACTGGAGGGAATTGTCATCCTGGCCGTATCGAACGGCCAGTACGCGGGCTCGGCCAACATCGGATCGCAGGGGACGTATTTTATTCCCCTCGACACGGGCAATTACCAGGTGACCATTCTGTCGCCCGGAGGGCCGCTTTGGTCATTTTGTCCGGATACACTTTCTGCGGCGGTGCTGGCGCAGGATACCACGTTCGACATCGATTTTACCGGATTCTACAACGTGCAACCCATCGACAGCATCTACGGCTACGTATTCGAAGATTACGACGGCGATTGCATAAAAGACGATTTCGAGCCGGGTTATCCGAACTGGCAGGTCTCGGTAGCGCTGTTTCACATGGGCACCTTTGTATTTGAAGCCACCACCGATTCCAACGGATATTTCATCATTCCCAGCCCTGCCGGGATCACCAACGAATTTCACGGCTTTATTTCCCTGGCGCCGCCTCCGAACGACGGGCTTGATTGCGCCGTTACCTGCCAGCAGAGTTATGATGTAATGTTTGGCGACAGCGCGACGTTCCAGGCCCTCTTCGGCGTGCATTGCGATTCGCTGGCCCCCTATCCGCTCGTAGAAACCAGTATCGCCACCAATGCTCTGCGCCCCTGCACGCATTCGTTCGTGCATGCGAGTTATTGCAACAACGGTGCGGTGACGGCAGAAAATGCAGAGCTGATTATAACGGTCGATCCGGCACTGGAAGTGGTCAATTCGAATGTACCCTGGAGCGAGGTCAACGGGAATGAATACCGGTACGAACTGGGAGACCTGCTGCCGGAGGCCTGTGGGGACATCGTGTTGACTGTGAATACTTCCTGCAGCGATCCAGTGGGTACTACCTATTGTTTCGAGGCGCATGGGCTGCCGGATACGATCCCCCAGAATATTTCGCAGAATTGGGATGGCTCGCAAGTTGTTGTTTCCGCCGACTGTGTATCCGATTCCGTTGTGTTTACCATTCACAATGCGGGATTGAGCGATATGAGTCAGATACTGGAATACATCGTCATCGAAGACAACGTTTTGCTGATGCAGGCCCCGGGGCAGTTTCAACTGGCCGCCGACGATGAGATAAATATCCGCTTTTCCGCCACCGGTGCATTCTACCGGCTGGAGGCGCAGCAATCCGCAGGGTTTCCCGGCCTGAGCAAGCCGGTAGCCTGGGTGGAAGGCTGTAACAGTGGCAACGGAACGCCGAGCCTGGGGTTCGTCAACCTGTATCCCCTGCCCGACAATGAGCCCTGGCTGGATATTTTTTGCCTGGAAAGCGTCAATTCGTACGACCCGAACGATAAAAACGGATTTCCGCGCGGCTATAGCGCCGCCCGGTTCATCGAGGAAAATACGGACATCGAATACCTGATCCGTTTTCAGAATACCGGCACGGCGCCGGCGCTGGAGGTAGAGATCCGCGACACCATACCGGTTCAGTGGCTCGATCCGCTCACGGTGCGCCCCGGGGCAAGCAGCCACCCTTATGAATGGGATATGCAGGGGTCGGGCGTGGTTGTGTTCCGGTTTCCCGGGATCAATTTGCCCGATTCATCTGCCAACCCTGATCAGTCGCAGGGGTTCGTAAATTTCCGCGTGTCGCAGCGACCTGATCTGCCGCCCGGCACGGAAATCAGGAATACAGCCGCTATTTATTTTGACAACAACCCGCCGGTGATTACCAACCAGACCTTGCATACCATTGGCCACGATTTTATTGTCCTCGGGTCGCAGCAGGTATTCAATCCGCAGGTGCAGGTTGTGGTGACACCCAACCCGATGCGTGGCCGGGTACAGGTAAGCGCCAAAGGAATCGGGGCATCGTCAGACATCCGCTTCCGCCTTATCGATCAGTTGGGCAGGCTGAGCCTGGAGCAAAACCCGGGGGTTCCAAATTTCGAATTCGACGCCGGACGACTTCCCGAAGGCATTTACTTTTATGAATTTTGGGAAAACGGACGGCTTGCGGTTACGGGAAAATTGTTGAAAACGGGGCCCTGAAGAGAAAATAAAGCATGTAAAAATACAATGGCGCGCCGGTTTTCGGTGCGCCATTGCTTTATATGCCCGTGCTGTTTTAATAATTGCCGGGAAGGAGTTCGCCCTAATTGGGCGATATTTTTTTCCTGGGAAAGTGGGCCGGTTTTGTCTTGTAGCGCTTGCCGGTGGCATCCGACTGTTCCACGGCATCCACCGCCTCCAGGGGCAATTGCTGGAGTTCTTCCGTGATGTTGCGTTGCAGCCGGTCGAACAAAGCCTCCAGTTCCAGCAGTGCGCTTTCAATGTTGGGCATCAGCGGGCGCGTGATGATGTGCCGGATAATGCCTGCGGGATCGATAATAAATGCCAGGCGGTTGTACCCGGGGTGCGGCCGCCGGCCCGACGCCATGCCGTACAGGTTGGCCACGGAAAAGTCGAGGTCTTCGAGCACGGGCGCCTTGAGGTGGATGCCGATAAAGCGTCGTGCTTTGTCGGACCAGTCGTTTTGGCGCATCGATTCGGTGGAAAGGGCCAGCACTTTTGTGTTCCGTTCGTTGAGCCAGCGTTCTTTTTTCGCCAAAAATGCCGAGAACATGGCCCATGCCGACGTGAAATTGGCCGGGTGGGCAAAGAAAACACACCAAAAGCCCCGGCCGTATTCCGGGAATACGACCGGCCCTTGCGGTGTTGGAAATTCAAAATGGGGTGCCGGGTCCCCTATTTGCGGCAGGTTTGGGTTGTCGACAGACATGGTGGGTACTCGAATTGGAAATCATTTGCCGGGATTTCCATCCCGGCGCGCCGTTCGCAAGAGGAACACATTCCTCCGCCGGCATATTTTAACGTTAACCAAATTTTCCTCAAAAGTAACCTCTTTTAAAAAAAGATGGCCGGATGATCTGCAAAACGTCGTTTTACGACCTGTTTTTTTGTCAATATCATATACGAACGACATGTGCCCGGTTTTTTCCGCGCCGGATGAAAAATGTACATTTGCCGGTAAAACGATCGGAACCCCGACGCTATTCATTCTCATGAAATATCTGCTACTCGCTACGTTCGTATCGCTCGCCATGCCAGCCCTTTCACAAACCAACCCCACGCCCGTCCGCCGCACCGTTTATGCCGATTGGGAATTCCGCCAGGCGCATACCGATGCCTGGAAGCCCGCCAAAGTGCCTGCAAGCGTGCACACGGCCCTGCTGGAAAACGGCATGATCGAAGACCCGTTTTACCGTGACAACGAAGAAAAACTTCAATGGATCGAGCAGGAGGACTGGGAGTTTCAATGCAATTTCGATGTGGAGGAATCCATCCTGCAACACAAGCACGTCGAACTGATCTTTCAGGGACTCGATACCTACGCACAGGTGTACCTGAACGACAGCCTGATCCTGGAGGCGGACAATATGTTTCTGGCTTGGGAAGTGGATGTGAAAAAATGGCTGAAGCCCAACGGAAACAAACTCCATATTTATTTTGAAAGCCCGGTGAAAAAGGTGGCGCAGGACTGGAAAAACCTCGGCTACGAATTGCCTGGGGGCATCCGCACCATGACGCGCAAGGCGCAGTTTCACTACGGCTGGGACTGGGGCCCCCGCTTTGTGGGCTGCGGCATTCTGAAAGCGCCGGAAATACGCGCCTGGGACGACCTGCTGATCGAGAACATATTTGTTACCACACAAAGCATTACGAAGGAAAAAGCAAAGATGGTGGCGCGCTTTCGCTATCGCTCCGATTTTGCAGGAGCGATGACCATCGCTACACAATTCGAAAAGATCAAGTCCATCGAGGACCGGAATTTTCAGGCAGGCGTGCACGAAGACTCCGTGACCTGGGAAGTAAACGACCCGCAGTTGTGGTGGTGCAACGGCCTCGGCAAGCCCAACCTCTACGATTTCACCGTCAGTTTCAAGCGCGGGGTAACGACCATCGAAAAAGTGGATGTCCGCACGGGCATCCGCACGATCGAACTGGTGACGAGCAAAGATGCTGCCGGCGAAAGTTTTTACTTCAAACTCAACGGGGTGCCGGTCTTTGCCAAAGGCGCCAACTACATACCGCAGGATATTTTTCAGGACCGCGTGTCGCCCGCCCAGTACAAGGACTTGCTCGACGATGCCGTGGCTTCCAACATGAACATGTTGCGCGTATGGGGCGGTGGTATCTACGAAGACGATCTGTTCTATCAGTTGTGCGATGCGCGCGGCATCATGGTCTGGCAGGATTTTATGTATGCCTGTGCCATGTATCCCGGCAACGGAAAATTCCTGAAGAGCTGCGCCCTGGAAGCGTTCCAGCAGATCGAACGGCTGCGCCAGCATCCCTGTATGGCGCTGTGGTGCGGCAACAATGAAAACAACGAAGCCTGGCACAACTGGGGCTGGCAGATGCAGTTCAACGAGGCCCAGCGGGAGCAGGTCTGGCGCGATTACCAGCTGTTGTTCAACGACTTGCTGCCTACCTATGTGGCCAACTACGGCGGCGGTATCGCCTACTGGGAAAGTTCTCCCCGATACGGCCGTGCCAACCCGAAGTCAAATACCGAAGGCGACTCGCACTACTGGGGCGTGTGGCACGATGAAGAACCTTTTGAGACATTCAATAAAAAAGTGCCACGCTTCATGAGCGAATACGGCTTCCAGTCGTTTCCGGAATGGCGCACGATCCAGCGTTTTACCCGGCCCGATGAACGCCTGCTCGACAGCAAGGTGATGCTTTCGCACCAGAAACACCCGCGCGGCAATGCCCTTATAGCCGAGTATATGAAGCGCGACTACCGCCTTCCCAAGTCATTCGAGGATTTTGTGTACGTAAGCCAGTTGCTGCAGGCGGAAGGTATGCGCACCGCTGTGGAAGCCCACCGCCGCAACAAGCCGTATTGCATGGGCACCCTCTACTGGCAACTCAACGATGTGTGGCCTGTGGCTTCCTGGTCCGGGCGCGACTATTTCGGGCACTGGAAGGCCATGCAATACTATATGCGCGACGCTTTTAAACCCGTTGCCGCCCTGCCGGTAGTGGAAGATGATATTCTGAAAATATACGGCGTGTCCGACCTGCCTGAAGCGGTAAAGGTTACGGTGCGTGTGCGCGCCTTCAGCCTCGACGGCAAATCGCTCAGCGACAATACGCAACTGGACACATCCATCGAACCCGATTCGAGCAGGATGATCTGGCAGGGATACCTGAAAAGCGTGCTCGACCGCAATAAGGAGGAGAGTTCGGTGGTAGAGATCACGCTGAAAAACGGCGAAGGCGCCACCCTGAGCCGCCGGCTCTTTTACCTCGCGCCCCCGCGCAAACTCCACCTTCCCAAAACGCGCATCCACATGAAAGTGGAGCAGGTAAATGAAGGGTATCGCATCAGCCTGGAAAGCGACCGACTGGCAAAAAATGTGATGTTGAGCGCCGATGCGGACGGCTTTTTCAGCGATAATTATTTCGATATGCTGCCCGGCGAACGAAAAACCGTGCTGTTCAGGACGAACAGTGTGCTCGACAACCCGCAATCGGCCTTTTCCTTAAAAAGCCTGGTGGATACCTACTGAACCCGAAGCGGTAAAACGCGTTACTTTGTCTGCACGGTAAATTCCTGCGACAACTTCTTATATTGCGATCAAATGATGCATCCGCCTTTGTCAAGGCTTCGGCGGATAAAAAGAACGAATATGGACAAGCCCTGGCTGCAACATTATCCGGGTGGAGTGCCCGCCAATATCGACCCTGACAAGTACCCCAACGTGATTGCAATGGTGGAGGAGTGTTTCAGGAAATACCGGAACCTTCCCGCATTCATCTGCATGGGGAAAACGCTCACATTTGGCGACCTGGACGTGCATAGCCGCCATTTTGCGGCATATCTGCAGTCGCGCGGCCTCGAACCCGGCGATCGCATCGCCCTCATGATGCCCAATTTGCTGCAATACCCCATCGCCTTGTTCGGCGCCCTGAGGGCAGGTCTGATCCTCGTGAATACCAACCCGCTTTATACGCCCCGCGAAATGCGCCACCAGTTTACCGACTCGGGCGCCAAAGCGGTTATTATCGCGGAGAACTTTGCTGCCAACCTGCAGCAGATACTCGGTGAGACACAGATAAAAACAGTGATCGTGACCAGCATCGGTGAAATGCTGGGCCTGAAAGGCGTGATGGTGAATTTCGTGGTGCGCAAGATCAGGCGCATGGTGCCGAAATTCGATATTCCCAATACAGTGCAGTTTGGAGAAGCATTGAAAATGGGCCGCAAATTTACCATCAAACCCTTTCCGATCTCACCCGACGATACGGTTGCGCTGCAATACACGGGCGGTACGACCGGCGTGGCAAAAGGCGCCATGCTGACCAACCGCAACCTCGTTGCAAATATGATGCAGATCGGCGCATGGCTGTCGCCTGTATTGCCGGAAGGCAAAGTAGTGGCCTTGTGCCCTCTCCCCATGTACCACATTTTTGCCTTCACCGTCAATTGCCTGGCATTTATGAATTGCGGCGCGCGCAATATCCTGATCACCAACGCACGCGACCTGAAGGCCCTGATCAAGGATTGGCGCACCCACAACCCCAATGTCGTGACGGGCGTCAACACACTTTTCAACGGCCTGCTCAATCATCCGGATTTTGCCGGGCTCGATTTTTCGGAACTCAAGGCTGCTGTGGGCGGCGGCATGGCCGTGCAGCGTGCCGTTGCCGAACGCTGGCAACAGGTCACCGGTTGCCAGCTCACTGAAGGGTACGGACTGACGGAAAGCAGCCCCGTATTATCCGTCAATCCGGTCGACAAAGCCATGCGGCTGGGGACCATCGGCATGCCCGTGCCATCCACTGATATGCGGATTTGCGATGAAAAAGGCAATGCGCTGCCCCCCGGCGGAGAAAATGTCGGAGAGATCCAGGCCCGCGGTCCGCAGGTGATGAAAGGTTACTGGCAGCGGCCGGAAGCGACGGCCGATACCATCCGCGACGGCTGGCTGTGCACCGGCGATATCGGTTTTATGCATCCCGACGGGTTTTTCCAGATCGTGGATCGCAAAAAGGATATGATCCTCGTGTCGGGGTTCAACGTGTATCCCAACGAAGTGGAGGACGTGCTGGCCATGCACCCGAAGGTGCGGGAAGTTTGCGCCCTCGGCGTGCCCGACGAAAAATCCGGAGAGGTAGTGAAAGTATTTATTGTAAAAAAAGACCCGAGTCTTACGGAGAAAGAGGTCAAGGAATTCGCCCGCGAAAACCTGACGGCCTACAAAGTGCCCAAACACGTGGAATTCAAAGACGAGCTGCCAAAGACGAACATCGGGAAGATACTACGGCGCGCCCTGCGCGAAACAAAGTGACATGCCCGTATCATCCTGAGGCCGGAGTGCCAAATATTTTTTTTGTCAGCGCAAGCACCCCTTCCGCGCGTGCGGAATCCCAATCCGTCGCCGATACGGCGGCGCTTTTCGGCTGACCGCCGCTTTTGACAAGGTCCAGCATTTTTTGGCGCTCGGGATCGGGAAAGCGACTGAAACTGCGCCGGAGCAAAGGGAGCAATTCGATGAAGTGTTCGTCGGGCATCTCGCGCACCCAGCGGTCCAGCGTCTGCCACAGTTCCTGCTGATGCAACAATAACAATCCGCTGCCATACAAAAACCCTTCGATCCATTGCGCCGCCTCTGCGGGCGCCTGCGCGTGCGACAGATGATAGTGCATGGCATCGCCCGTTTGTGTTGCCGTGCGCAGGCCCTTGTCGAACAGCAGCCGCGCAGCCAGACCTGCGAGCAGGGGCGATACCCCTTGTACGTCGCTGATCTGTCCGAGCGTTTTTTGCCATGCCGCCTCGTGCGCTGCTGCACGCAGGATGCCCAGCGCGCGATTGACGGATAGTATTTTACGGGCGATCTCCCCGGCCACGTCCTCGGCCACGGCCGTACATGCGGCGGGCAGTTGCAGGCAAACGCGCGGCACGATCTGATCCAGCAATTGTTCTACCGTGTTCAGGTTCATTTTACGCGCACTCCCGTAACGCAACACTTCCGCCAGCGGCAGCACGGAGTCCGCTAGCATCAGGGTGTCTTTTGCCAGGGCGCTGATGGCGCTGATCTTCGACAATATGGCGGGTACCAGTACCGGCAAGTCGGCTTTGAGCGCAATGCCGAGCACCTGCGTCAATTCGGGCAGATCTTCCGAATCGCGGGTGCGGCGGCTTGCCTTGTGGGTCGCGGCTTCTTCGACCGTATTGCCCCACGTGCCCGCTTCGATCAGCCTGATCTCGTAGTCGGGCAACCACTTGAGCTGCCAGTGTTCGTGAAAGCCGCCCTGTTTTCCCGCGCCCACTTCCGATACACGGCCCCAGGGCACACCGAGCAGTTGCAGCCGGTGCAGCAGGCGGCTTTTTTTCAGCTGTGCTTCCTGGCGGAGGTCCAGTTCCAGCGTCTTTTCCTGTGTGTTTTTTGCCAGGCGGCAGCTGCGCGCCTGGGCTTCAAAATCGGCTTTCAGAGGCGGCTGGGGCAAAGTGGCGGGAACGGCGCCCAGCACCTCGCCCGTCACCAGTTGCCGGTCGATCAATTCCAGCGGCTTTTCGGAGCCTCCGCACAGTACAGCCACGGCGGCTTCGCGCAGTTCTTCGATGCCCGGCAGCGTTGTCCGGCGAAGGGTAGCCAGGCCCTCGGCAAGGCGTACGGCTTCAATAACATGGGCAGGGGAAACGGTCAGGTCCTTTTCCCGCAGCAAATGCGCAACCTGTGTCAGCCACCGCGCCACGGGGTTTGATACCGGCTCTTCTGCGGTGCGGGTTGTTTCCCATAACACACGATACCAGGCGGGCGCCACTACGCCGGCACTGTACCCGCTTTGCGCGGCCAGGCGGTCGAATGACCAGGGAATCCAGGTGGCTTCGGTTTTGACTTTTTTCAGGCCTTTCAGCAGGGCTGCGTCGGCAGATGCGCTGAACTGTTCCACTGCGAGCGCGGGAGTATGCCAGGCGCCGCAAACGACGGCAATCTTTTGATACTGTTCTTTTTGTGCTTCGCGTATGCGTTGACGCATGAATGCTTCCCTGAGCAGGGTTTCCCGGCTTTCGGGCAGCAGGTTTCCTTCGCGCAGGGCGCTCATCAATTCGAGGATCACCGGGAATATCCCGCCCTCGCCCTGTCGCTCCACCAGGGCATCCCACCATCGCTCGGGATCGCTGTAGCCGGCCAGCCGTGCAATTTCTCCGAACGGATCGCGGCTTTCCTGCTTTTTTGCTCCCTGTGCAGCAGCGCCGGCATTCAACTCGCGCATCGGAAAGGCAAGGCTCATGGGCAGGTCCATGAAGCGGACCGGCGCGCGGTTTTCGAGTCCGTACCGCATTGCCTGCCATTCGGGTGAAAATTCGGCAAACGGGAAGAAAGAGGCCAGTTCGAGTTGTTTGGGCTGGTATACCAGCAGCGCGACGGGAGGGTGCATTTCCGCATTCAGAACCAGGGGGATCAGCGCTTCTGCGTCGGGAGGCCCCTCGATCAAAATGATATCGGGATTAAATGCCTCCAGCGCATTCAGCAAGCTGCGTGCAGAGCCGGGCCCGTGGTGGCGTATGCCGAAAATACCGATGTCGGAATTGTATTTACTGATAGCGGGATGAAATGCGGCTGTCTACGCTTTGAAGGGTGAATTGTCGAGATGGTGTTTGATGAGGTTGTTGCAAAAATACAGGCACAGATAAAGGGTGACGGTTGCCAGCACGAACAGCCAGTCGGACCAGTTTTGCAGGATCAGAAAATCGTAGACGCCATGCAGCAGAAACGCCAGCCCGAAGCCGCGCCACAACAGGCGCGCGCGTTTTTCGGGGGCGAATTTGGCGAGCCCTGCGTAATAGCCCGCCACAATACCGAATACCAGGTGGGCGGGTACGGCGGTAAACGCGCGCAACAGCACCGTCTCCATGCCGAATCGGTGGGCGTAAAAAATGTTTTCCATCGTGGCAAAACCCATGGAAGCAAGCACGGCGTACACGATCCCGTCGAGGGGTTCATTGAAGAAAGCGCGGGGAAAAGCCGCGAAGCGGAGCACGGCGAACTTGAAAAATTCCTCGTTGAGCGCTACCGCAAAAAAGGCGGTGAGTACGATGGCGCCGAATCCGTTTTCGTAGGGCCGCAACAAATGAAATGCCCAGGTCTCGATCTCCATGGCCGGCACAGTGAGCGCAGCGCCCAGGCCGAAACACAATAAGAGCGGCGGGAGCGGTTCGCGCTCGTATTTGTCGGCCCTGAAGATGGCATAACTAAGCAGGATGCCGGGCAGAATTGCCAGCATGAGCAATAACGGATTCATTGTCGGGTACAAAAATCCCAAAACTGCCGCACAATATCAACAGTCTTTTCCGGCGCCTCGAACATCGCCATATGCCCCACTCCCTGTAACACATGCACATCGGCCGTGTTTGTCAGCATGGAGGCGGCAAGGCCCCGCGCGGGCGTAGCGATAGGATCTTCGCTGCCGAGCAGGAACAGCACCGGACATGCGGCCGACCCGAGCGTATGCTGGTGGTCCTTGCGGTCGATCATGCCTTCCAGGGCAGCGATGATCCCCTCTGCGCTTTGCCGTTTCCCCTGCTCGATCAGTTGTTCCACAACATCGGGTTGCGAAACCGCGAATTCGCTTGCGAAAAGCCCCGGAAACAGCTGCGTCACATATAAATCGCGTTTGCCCGATTGCAGCATGGCGATGCCGCGCCGGCGGTTCTCTTTGGCTTCTTCCGTATCCTGGTAAGGGTGTGAATGGAAAAGCCCGAATCCGGCAAGACGCTCGGCATATTTTTCCGCAAAAGCGAGGGCCGTATATCCGCCCATCGAATGGCCGATCAGGACGCAGCGATCAATGGAAAGTTCGTTGAGTACGGCGCACACAGCATCGGAATAGGTTTCCATGCCCGGCGACAGGGGCGGGTCGGAGGCGCCGAATCCCGGCAGGTCGATGCGAACGACCTGAATATCCCGGAGTTCCCCGGCGACCGGATCCCACAGTGTGGAATCTTCGCAAAAGCCATGCAGCAGCACGAGCGGCAGACCTGTGTCTGCTTCGTTATGCTCGTAGCCGATACGGCGGCCATTGATCAATACGGCGTGTTTCATGGCTGCAAATCTGGGAAAAAGTCGGATAATGCCCGTCGTTAACGTCCCAAACCGGTTTCGGGATCAGATTTTTGTGGGCAATGCCGCCGTTTTGTCGATTTTTACGGCGGAAAATATCGCTGGCCGGGATTTTGACTGCCTGTAAAGCGCGTATGATCCCTTTTAGCAATAGCGCCATATTCAGCAGTATGGATATATTCAAAGACATTTCCCGTGCGATCAGTCCGGACCTGCCCAAAGACCTGGGCGACATGGATTCGCACCTGAATTTCATACTTCCCAAGATCATTCCCTATGGCGAAGATCTCAGGGAGGAAAATTTCTGGTTGAGCAAACGATGGAAGGAAGTACGCGATGACGAAGGCTTCCACGAGTCCATTCTGCATATTTTCAATGAAGGCGGAGAATACCTGCTTTCTCTCGACGGCAATGTGGTGAAGGGCAACTGGAAACGCCTGAACAAAGACAATACGCTGATCCTCGAGATCGCCGGCAAGAGCGAACTGTTCGACCTTCGATTTTTGAACGGCGATTTTATGGTCCTGACCAAGCACGGGGATCAGGTAAAAAAAGGCCTGCGTCGCTATTTCTGCCTGGTGTACGAGCCGGCCACACGCGGCGGCGGTAAAGAACTGGACTGGCGCAACATCATGGAGAAGATGTTCAATATCTGGCGGGAGAACAGCCTCAGCCTTGTGGCCTGGCTCATTTTTGTCGGCGCCATCGGTCTGATCATTTACATGTCTTTCAGATAAAGGCCCTGGCCACGGCCGGGTGCAATCGGACCAGGCATGTGCTGTCTGGCAGATGTTTTTTGTTCTCAAAAATGCGACAGTAAAACACAACTGTTTTATTATCAAAAACTTATAACTCAAAAAACAGATGGCGACACCATTAACCCAATCAAAATAAACACAATACACTGACCTGCAAGCTCGCCGGATACGGCGGCGCCGGGTGAAAAGGACGAACTGAAACATATGGAAGCAATCGACTGGATCGTACTCGTCAGTACCCTTGCCCTCGTCGTGATATACGGCCTCTGGAAAAGCCGGAATGTGGCTACCAGTGAAAATTTTCTGGCCGGAAAACGCGACCTGCCCTGGTGGACCATCGGCCTGAGCATCATGGCTACGCAAGCCAGTGCCATCACCTTCCTCAGCACGCCCGGTCAGGGGTTTTCCGACGGCATGCAATTCGTGCAGTATTACTTCGGGTTGCCGATCGCCATGGTCTTCCTGAGCATTTTTGTACTCCCCGTGTACTACCGGCTGCGCGTCACCACTGCCTACGAGTATCTGGAACAGCGTTTCGACCTGCGGATGCGTACGCTGACGGCCGTTCTGTTTTTGCTGCAACGCGGCATGGCTGCTGCCATCAGCATTTACGCGCCCAGCATTATTCTGAGTGCGGTGTTCAACTGGAACCTCGCATTCACCAACTTCCTCATGGCCGTTTTCGTGGTCATTTACACGACTTCGGGCGGCAGTTCGGCGGTGAGCAGAACGCAGGAACTTCAGATGACCATCATGCTGAGCGGCCTGGTGCTCGCTTTTTTCCTCGTGCTGAACAAGTTGCCCGAGGGCGTCGGGCTGACGGAAGCATGGCAGATCGCAGGTGTGACGGGCAAGACGAAGGTGATCGACTGGTCGTTTCACTGGCAGGATCGCTACAACGTGTGGTCGGGGATACTGGGTGCTACCTTTTTGTTCCTGTCGTATTTCGGCACCGACCAAAGCCAGGTGGGGCGCTATCTGTCGGGAAAGTCGCTGAAGGAAAGTCGGTTCGGTCTGCTTTTTAACGGCCTGATCAAGATCCCGATGCAGTTTCTGGTGCTGTCGGTAGGGGTAATGGTGTTCGTTTTTTATCAGTTTAACCAGCCGCCCCTGTACTTCAACCAGTCCAATCGCGCCAAAATGGAAGGCACGGAGCAGAGCGTCGCCATGACGGCCCTCGAACAACGCGATAACGAACTTTTCCTGCAAAAACAACAAGTGTTGAACGGAGTGGTCGGTAGCGATGGCGCGATAACGGAACAGGCGCGGGCCGATCTTTACAACATCGAACAGGAGCGCGTCGCGCTGCGAAAAGAGGCCACCGGATTGGTCAAGGAAGCGCTGCCGGCCAGCGACCCCAACGACAAGGATTTTATCTTCATCAATTTTATCCTGACGCACATGCCCACGGGCCTGATCGGGCTGATGCTGGCCATGATCTTTTGCGGCGCCTGGAGCACAACGGCCTCGGAGATCAGCGCGCTCACGGCCACCACAGTGTCCGATATTTACCGGCGCTCGCTGGTGCCCGGGCGCGACGACAACCATTATTTCAGGGTATCGAAATTCACCACCGTTATCTGGGGGGCGATCATCATGGTCTTCGCCATCTATTTCGATCTTTTTGACAATCTGATACAGGCGGTGAACATGATCGGTTCCATTTTTTATGGCACCATTCTTGGGATATTTTTTACCGCGTTCTTTTTGAAAAATGTGGGTGGCAGGGCCGTATTCTGGGCCTCCGTGATCACGCAGGCGATCATCCTGTGGCTGTTCTTCGGGGTCAGCAAGGATCCGTTCCTTTGGTACAACCCGCTGGGCTGCGGATTGGTGATGGGTTTGAGCCTGATTTTGGAAAAACTCTTAAAAAGAAGTTAATTGTCTTTGGCGCCCGTTTTTCAATGAACGAAATTCTGCCGGAAGCCGTTAAGAGCGTATAGACTGAACACTCCAATTTTCTCTCACTTTAAAATTTTAATCCTATGTTGATTCTCACTGTTCTCCTGCTCATTCTCCTCATTTTCGGAAATCGTATGTGGAAAGAGGCCTAAGGAGCAAAACGCGAGGCGGTAACCCTTTAAAACACCGGTTTTCCGCCACACAAACAACCTTATCCAAATAAAACGATATAGTACCAAAATGCAGCGCGGCACCAGGGTTTCCTGGTGCCGCGCTCTTTTTATGAAGATGTCCGGAAAGGATCAGGGCGTTGCCGTCTTGGCCTTTTTGGTTTTAGTCATTTTACCCATGCCGGCTTCGCGCCAGATGGAGTTTTTAGCCTTCTTGCCTTTCGTCTGATCTGCCATCGCAACGGCATTGGTGGCACTTACGATGCCGCCGCTGACACAGATGTCGGAGAATTTTACCTTGTCCGAAGAACCGGGCTTGGTCACTTCGCCATCCTGCTTGGCAACTGATTTGATCATGATGTCTTTCACCTGCATGGCCGACAGTTCCGGGTAATAGGAACGGATGATGGCCGCTACGCCGGCTGCGGCAGGCGATGCCATGGACGTGCCGCTGGCGTTGCCGTATTTGTCGCCGGGAACGGTGGAGTACAACTGCGATCCGGGAGAGAACAGGTCTACGTTCTTTTTGCCGTAGTTGGAGAATCCGGAAATGCGCTTTTCGCCCGATTTCCAGTTGAGCGCGCCGATCTCCAGCCAGGTGGGAACCGCTTTTTGCTTCTTGAACCAGCCCGCTTTTACAGGCTTGTTGTACATGTCGTTGGGGAAATTGTTGTCGGTATCGTTGTTGGCAGCATCGTTACCGGCAGCGTGCACGAGCAATACGTCGTGGTCGGCCGCGTATTTCATGGCGGCATCGACATACCATTTTTGCGGGCTGTAGCCTTTGCCGAACGACATATTGATGATGCTGGCGCCGTTGTCGACGGCATAGTAGATCGCATTGGCCACGTCTTTATCGCGCTCGTCGCCATCGGGCACGCAGCGTACGGTCATAATGCGCACGTTGTCGGCGATGCCGTTGATGCCTTTATCGTTGTTGCGCACGGCGGCGATGATACCGGCTACGTGCGTGCCGTGGAAGGCGTCGGGACCTTCGTAGTCGTTGTTGCCGTAAATGCGGTTGTTCAGATCGTTGGGGTTGTCGCCCACGATGTCGCGCGGGTTGTAGTCGGGGTTGAGGTTGTACTGGAGTTGGTTGTCGAAGTACTCCGTAGCCTCTTTCTTTTGAACGTCGAAATCGGCGCGGCTATCGATGCCCTGGGCCTTCATGGCTTTGACGATACCGATCGACTGTTGAAGGTCGGCGCTGGCGCCTTCTTCGATCTTTGCGATGTCTTCGTCCGTATAGTTCTTTTTACCGGTAGCCTTCTCAACAGCGTCATAGGCCTCCTCGATCTTGGCGAGTTGCTTCTCGATGTTGGCGACACCTGCTTCCGCATCGCCGCGCTGCTCTTCGTAGGCTTCCTTGATCTGTTCGTAGTATTTGTATTCTTCAGCGGCCGGGCCGTGCAGGTTTTTCGGATCGGTGCCTTTGAAACGTTTGCTGAGCCGCACGTATTCGCGGGTCAGTTCGAGGGTTTCGTGGTGCACGCTTTTGCCGTCTTTTCCGCCGAGGAAATTCCAGCCGTGAATGTCGTCCACATAGCCGTTGCCGTCGTCGTCGATATTGTTTCCGGGAATCTCGCCGGGATTTACCCACATGATGTCCTTGAGATCTTCATGCTCGTAGTCAACGCCGGAGTCAAGTACCGCTACGATGATCGTCTGGCCTTTTTTGCCCTTTGCTTTCAGGCGTTGGAGCGCTTCATCAGAACCGGTTCCATTGACCTGGTCTTTAACGGGATCAAGCGTGAACCAGTTTTCAGGCGCCTTGTTGCCCTGTGCATTCAGCAGGAAGGCCGAAAAGACAAGCACAATGATCGCAGTGCAATGCTTAAATGTCATGTTGAAAGAAATTTTTGATTTTTAATTCAGAAAACACTGATTTTAACAGCGGGTGGTTCGTTCAAACGGCAAAAATACCCGATTTCGTACCTGTATTCTTAACATTAGACCAAAAGCCCCGGAGGGACTTCGGATACTGTATTCTGATCGCCGGATGGAGGGAATGCCGGCGACTCAAAGGGTGCCTCGGATGGCTTGTTCGCGCTCGATCGCCTCGAACAGGGCCTTGAAGTTGCCTTTGCCAAAGGATTTGGCGCCTTTCCGCTGGATGATCTCGAAAAACACCGTCGGGCGATCCTGCACGGGTTTGGTAAAGATCTGTAGCAGGTAGCCGTCTTCGTCGCGGTCGATCAGGATGTTCAGGCGCTTGAGCGCCTCCAGGTCCTCGTCGATCTTTCCGACGCGGTCGAGCACGTCGTCGTAATAATTTTCAGGCACATACAGGAAATCGACGCCGTTGCTGCGCAGTTGATCTATCGTAGCGATAATGTCGTTGGTAGCCACGGCGATATGTTGCACGCCGGCGCCCTTGTAGAATTCCAGGTATTCGTCGATCTGGCTTTTTTTCAGGCCTTTGGCAGGTTCGTTGATGGGGAATTTAATGTATCCGTTTCCGTTCGACACCACTTTCGACATCAAAGCGGTGTATTCCGTGGAAATGTCCTTGTCGTCGAATGTGATCAGGAGTTTGAATCCCATCACGTCCTGATAAAACTTGACCCATTTGTTCATGGCGCCGAGCTCCACGTTGCCCACGCAGTGGTCCACATATTGCAGGCCTACGGATTTGACGGGATAAACGCTCTGGCGCGGCTCGTAGCCGGGCATAAAAACGCCCCGATAGTTTGAGCGCTCGACCAGCGTGTGGATGGTGTCGCCGTAAGTTTTTACGGCGGCCATCACCACTTCGCCGTTTTCATCGCTCATGGTTTTGGGCGCAAAAGCCGATTCGGCGCCGCGCTCCAGTGCCGTATAGTAAGCGCTTTCCGCATCGTCGACCCAGAGGGCCAGGACTTTGACGCCGTCACCGTGGAGTGCCACATGGCGCGCGATCTCGGTGTCGGGCAGCAGGGAAGAAGTGAGCACGAGGCGGATCTTGTTTTGCTGCAATACATAACTGACCCGGTCGCGTACGCCGGTCTCGGGCCCGCAATAGGCAACGAGTTCAAAGCCGAATGCAGCCTGATAGTACAGTGCGCTTTGCTTGGCGTTGCCGACGTACAGTTCGAGGTGGTCGGTGCCTTTGATCGGAAAAGTATCGCCCGCAACGGGCGCGGTGGATGTGGCGGCAGATTTGGTTAAGGTATCCATGCTGGAACAATTGACAGATAAAGAAGTAACAGGCTTACCGGAAGCGCCGCAAAAGTAACAAAAATAACGCTGAATTGGTTATGCAAAGACAGGCAAAACGGGCATTCGGGCAGGTGTAATGCACGCTTAATACGTGGCCTTCATCTGAAGGTCCAAACGCACCTGCGACTCTTCCTGCGTCGTATTGCGCAGCCATAACACGACATCGATGCTGAAACGCGATTTTGACATGAAGCGCTTGGCATCGGCGAGGGAAGGGATCAGGGCGAAATTGTTGCCCGGATCGAGCGGCATCGGATCCCGGTAGGCGATCTCGATCCAGTCGCTCGGATCGCTTTCGTCGTACACCCGCACCGATACCTTATCGATAAAGTCGAGATCGGCGTCGCCGAAGGTGCCGCCGATGCTGCCTTTTGCCGTGATCACCCCGGTAATGTCTTCAGTTTTTTTGCCGTGCTGATCGAGCAACTGGTTGTAGGTGGTCGGGATGTTTTCCATTTGAAAATGGTGCACATCGAAGATGCCGATACCGGGCGGGATAAAAAATTCCCTTTGGTAAAACATGTCGAAACCCGGCGCCTGATCGTCGGCTTTATTGCAACTGCCGCTCAGGAACAGCAGCACAATGCCGGATAACAAATAACAGAAAGGGTATTTCATATCGTCTTTTTTACAAGTTCGTCGGCCCATTGGCGCATAAAACCTGAAAATGGTTGGAAAGGACCGGCGGAAATCTGCCACTTGCCTTCAGGAAGCGGCAAAATGGGTCGCCATCTGCGCCCTGAAACGAACGGTGCCCAAAAAATCTTCCAGTTCCCTGGGGCGGGACCGGTATGCTCCCTGAAGGTATGACTTAACGGTGGCATCGGCGGCCAGATCGGCGGGCCGGCAAAAACGCGCTGCCGTTTGCAGTGCCGAACTGTAATGCCATCCCGGAATGTCGGCCTCTCCTGTCAGGGCAGCCTTTCTGTATTGATCAAGCAGGCCGTGCAACAATTCGGCAGGCCAGGGGTGCTGGTGATTTTCCAATGCACGCAGCAGCCCCTCCTGCTCGTGGCCGATAGCAATTCCTGATTTTCGCATGCAGCGCAATACCTGCTGAGCATAGCGCTCAAGGAAAACATTCATGGAAAGGCTAGACCATGCCCGATGGTGAATATCGGCGCACAAGTGTATGGCGATGGCGTCGGCATGTTCGTCGGCGCCGTGCAATACTGCTGCGTCCAGCACGGCAGCCGTCAGTTTCTCCGTATCGAGCCACTGCAATATTTTGAACAGTTTTTGCCCGCTCAGGCGGAGAATATCGTCGACGGGCAGGAGTGAAACGAACAACTGTAGCAATCCTTCGCGCCACGTTCCTTTTTCGGAAGCGGGCAACAGCGCGATCCAGGGAAGCAGCGATTCTTCGGATATGTCGGGCAATGTTTGCTTCAGGTATTGCGCGCGGGCATCCGGGTCCAGCGCTCCGGCGAATCGCTGTTTGAAAAGTTCGGCCAATTCATTCCGGCGCCGGTTTTCCGGCAGGCAGGCGAGCAGGCGGGCTGCCTGGAGCCGCACTTCCCGGCTTCTGTCGGTGAATGCACGTTCCAGGAATGGTTCGTCGTTCGCGGAAAGGCGCGGAGCGAGCAGGGGCAGGAAGGCCGCTTTGTGTTCGGCTTTTTCTTCCGGCCAACTTTTTTCCAGCCACGCCGATGCGAGCAGGGGATTGCGGGAGCGTGTTTCGCGCAGCAATTTTTTGCGCGCTGAAAATGACGCGGTGAACCAGTCGATCGCGTCATCCTGCACAAGGCCTTGCCATTGCGGGTGTTGTTTGGCCAGCCACTCTATTTGAGGTCCGGCAGCCCGGCGGCCCGCTTCCGACAATTCGGGATTTCGCTGCATCCGCTCCATCAGCGCGGGTAAGTGTTCCGGCGGCAGGCGCAGGTTGTTTTTTGTCAGCATTTCGAGGAATTCGGGCAACACCCCGGCATGCCCGCCGCCGAGCATGACCGCAAGGTCCTGCTGCGCTGCCGTGCTGCACATCGGTCGTTGGTCGACCGGAGCGGCAGGACCGCGATCGATGCCGTCGACAGGCAGAAAACCTGCCTTGCGCGACAGAGAGGCAACAGCCAGGGCTTCCAGCGTTGCCGCGGGTGAAGCGGGTAGCCCGAGCGTATCAAAAACGCGCTGCGGCAATGGGCTGCGCTCCGTGCCGGCGATAAAGGTTTTCAGTATGAGTTGCCACGGTGGCATGGTGTGCGGATTTGTATGACCGGAAAGTTAGGAGTTCTGTCGTCATTACATTCGTTTTTGCATGACATGGCGCGATTTGGAAGCCATGCTATTCAGCGCCGGCGCCATTTTGGAATGGCTTCTGAACTATTTTGAACAACTTTGCTCCATAAAAATTATACTTCCTGTGTATCGAATCGTTCCTGCCACACTCATTTTAGCCGCCTTGCTGACCTTATCGGCAAATACCCGCCTCATGTTCGACTTTTCCAGTTCCCCGGATCCGCGCGAAGCCTTCTGGGTGGATTCGGTTTTCGACGCCATGACGGAGGATGAGCGCATCGGGCAACTCTTTATGCTGCGTGCGCACACCGACAAGGACTCTGCCTATGAACAACAGGTGGAAGATCTCATCGCCCGCTACAAGCCCGGCGGACTTTGTTTTTTCAATCCGACCCACGTTGGCACGGTTGAAAAGCAGGCCGAACTCACCAATCGCTACCAGGCGGCGAGTCCCAGGCTGCCGCTGTTTATTGCGGCTGATTATGAGAACGGCCTTGGCATGCGGTACCGGAGCAGCGCGATCTCTTACCCGCGCGCCATGATGCTGGGCGCTGTAGAGGATAACCGGCTTATCTACGAAATGGGCATGGAGGTCGGCCAGCAGTGCAGGCGCATGGGCGTCAATGTCAATTTCGCTCCGGACGCCGATATCAACAACAATCCGCAAAATCCGGTCATCAACGAACGCTCTTACGGTGAAGACCGCTCGAACGTGACCTCTAAAGCATTTCAGTATATCATGGGGCTGCAGGACGGCGGCGTGCTGGCCTGCGCCAAACACTTTCCCGGGCACGGCGATACGAACATGGATTCGCATTTCGACCTGCCGCCGATCCCCTATCCCCGGGAGCGGCTCGACAGCCTGGAATTGTACCCGTTCCGGGCGCTTGCGCAGGCGGGCGTAGGCTCTATCATGGTCGCGCATCTTAGTGTGCCGGCGATCGACGACCGGCCCAACCGCCCGACCTCGCTCAGCAAAGCGGCCGTCACGGGCCTGCTGCGCGATGACATGGGTTTCGAAGGGCTCATTTTTACCGACGGCATGGAGATGGAAGGCGTGAAAAAGTTTTACAAACCCGCAGATGCCGATATCGAAGCGCTTAACGCCGGAAATGACATGGTGCTGCTGCCGGTCGACATAAATGCCACCATGCAGGCCATTCCGGCTGCTATTTCCGACGGCACCCTTGACCGCAAAAAACTATACGCCAGCGTAAAGCGCATCCTGCGTGCAAAATATCGCCTGGGCCTGTCCACGGCGCAACACGTGCCGCTCGATCACCTGCGCCGCGATCTCAACAATCCGAACGCACTGATGCTGAAACGACGCATCATCGCGGAGGCGCTTACTCTTGTGCGCGACCGTCCGGAAATAGTGGGCTTCCCTGATCCCGAACGGTACCGCATCGCCTCCCTGGCGCTCGGCGATTCCAGCCGTACGATTTTTCAGACGTACTGCGGGTATTATGCGCCGCTCACACACTTCAACGCAGGAAAAGAGATCGACTCGACCCTGGCCGCGGGCTTGCTGGACACCCTGAAAAAGTTCGATGTCGTGCTGGTCAGTTTTCACGATACGCGCACCAAAGCGGCTGATAACTTCGGCCTGACTGAAAGCGAACTGGACCTGGTGCGCCGGCTCAACGGAGCAACCACCGTGGCGGTGACCATGTTTGGAAGTCCGTACAGCCTGCGTTATTTCGATGACTTTCCGGTGCTGTTGCAGGCCTATACCGAAGACCCGTATGCGCAGCAACTGGCGGCACAATGCCTGTTCGGCGCCAGCGACCTGAAGGGAAAACTTCCGGTGACGGCATGCCCTTCGGCCCGTTTTGGCGACGGTATACAGAAAAAATACACCCGTAAACGCCTCGGCTTCGATTTGCCCGAGTCGGTTGGAATGAACAGCGACACCCTGGCCCTGATGGATACGCTGGTCCGCGAACTCATCGCCGAAGGCGCCGCACCGGGCTGCCAGATACTGGTGGCGAAAGACAACCGGGTCGTGTGGTACAAGGCCTACGGATACCAGACGTACGAGCAAACGGTACCGGTCAGCACAGAGACCATATTCGACCTTGCTTCAGTGACCAAAGTAGCGGCCACCACCATTTCCGCGATGAAACTCGTGGAAAACGGAAAACTGGCGCTTGATACGGCCCTAGTTCGCTATGTGCCCGAGCTCGCCACCTCCAACAAAAAGGGCCTGACCCTGCGCGAATTGATGACCCACTACGCGGGGCTGCAGGCCTGGATCCCGTTTTACAAGGCAACGCTGGAAAACGGATTGCCCGACGCGCATATTTACCACCGGCAAAAGGACAGTGACTCGGAGCAGCCCGTCGCGCCTGAAATGTACATGGCGAATGCGTGGGTGGACAGCATCTGGCAGCAGATTTTCAATTCCGAACTACAGGCCGACAAACATTACAAGTACTCCGACCTTGGCATGTACCTCACGGCGCGCGCTGTTGCAAATGTCAGCCACATGACGGTGGACCGGTACGCCGACCAGATGTACTACCGCCCGCTCGGACTGGCTAGTACTACTTTCAACCCCTGGCAAAAAGGCCTTACCCTGCGTTGTGCGCCGACGGAAGAAGATCGCTATTTCCGGCAGCAGCGGCTGCAAGGGTACGTCCATGACATGGGAGCGGCCATGCTCGGCGGCGTCAGCGGTCACGCGGGCCTGTTCAGCAGCGCCAATGACCTGGCAAAAATTTTCCAGATGCTGCTCAATGGCGGCAGTTACGGTGGAAAAACATACCTCAGACCCGAAACAGTAAAACTGTTCACCACGCGTTATGCGCGCAGCACCCGCCGTGGCATCGGCTTCGATATGAAGGAACTCAACCCCTCGGAAAGCCAGAATATGAGTGAATTGGCGGGGAACAATACTTTTGGCCACTTGGGATTCACCGGCACCTGCGTGTGGGCCGATCCGGACAAGGATCTGATCTTCATTTTCCTTTCCAACAGGACCTACCCGACCATGGAAAACCGCAAACTGATCACCGGCGACTATCGCCCCAAAATCCAGAGCGTCGTGTACAGGGCACTCAAGGCGAAAGGCAAATAGCCCGGTTGGGAAGCCCCGGTTTCCGACAGATAAAACCAATAAGTTATGGAAGAAAAAAGTAAAAACAAGTTGAAGATCACTCAGCACGATCTCGACAAGGTTGCACAGCATAACCACACCCACGAAAAGGCGGTCAAAACGAAGATCGTCAAAGACTGGCTGCCCCGTTATACCGGAATGCCCCTCGAAAAATTCGGAGAATACATCCTGCTCGTCAATTTCGCCGGATACGTCAAGTCATTTGCCGATAAATACGACGTGCCGATCTTTGGCAACGACCGGCCGATGCAGGCCGCCACGGCCGAGGGCATCACCATTATTAACTTTGGTATCGGCAGTCCCAACGCAGGCCTGGTCATCGACCTGCTGGAGGCCATTCACCCCAAAGCGGTCCTGTTTCTCGGAAAATGCGGAGGCCTGAAAACGGGAAAAAACCAGGTGGGCGACCTCATTCTGCCCATTGCAGCCATCCGGGGAGAGGGAACCAGCGACGACTACCTGCCGCCCGAATTGCCTGCACTACCGGCATTCGCCTTGCAAAAGGCGGTCTCCACGGCTATCCGCGATTACGAACGCGATTACTGGACAGGGGTGGTGTACACCACCAACAAACGCGTTTGGGAACACCGCGAAGACTTCAAAGAGCGCCTGCGCAACCTGCGCTGTATTGCCATCGACATGGAAACGGCCACCATTTTTGTGGCAGCCTTCAAAAATCAGATGCCTGCCGGCGCGCTCCTGCTGGTGAGCGACATGCCCATGACGCATGAAGGCGTGAAAACGGAAGCCAGCGACAAGGAGGTGACTGCCAATTTTGCTGCGCTGCACCTGAAAGTCGGCGTGGATTCGCTCAAGCAACTCATCAACAAAGGCCTGACGGTAAAGCACCTTCGCTTCGAGACATAGGCACTTTTTTAACGCTTGAATATGCCCGCATCCACACCCCGTTTCTCCAACTGGTCGGTCACCTGGATGGCGCGGGTGCGGTCGTTGGTGCGTAACACCACCACGGCAGCCCAACCGTTGCTTGTCTTGACGATCTCTGCATTGGTATAGCCCATTTTAATTACCTGTTCGAGGCGCGTACGCGCACCGGCCATATATTGGAAAGTGCCGGCCCGTACTTCCCAGCGTCCGGTACCGGGGCCCGCCACGACCGGAGGTTTGGAAGGCGTAGTAGCGGGCGGGGTTGTCTTGGGCGTCTCTTTGACGGGCGGCGTAGCAGTAACAGGGGGAGTCGTCGACTGGGTATTGTTTCCCGCATTGGTGGACGGCTTGACGGGTTCGTCTTCGATGCCGTTTGCAGAGGTGCCCGTTTGTCCGTTGCCGATATATGCGCTGCCGCCCGAACTGTCCCGTTCCGGGTACATTTTGTTGACTTGCTCTTGCCATTCGGCCTGTTCCTGCGCTTCCCGCTGTTTTTCTCTTTGCATCTGGCAGGCCTTGTAACCTGCTGCAATGATCAGGGTGGCGAGCAACGCATATAAGAGATAAGTGAGCAGACTATTCGTTTTCATACCGTGCGGTCGTCCGTTTAAAGGTTAGAGAATCAGGTTTATAGGGCATAAAGATAGGGATTTACAGATTAGGGTTTGTCTGTTATGACAAATCTGGCGCACAGAACATTACGGTTGTTCCGGATAGCGGTTGTCAGAGCGGTCCACATCCGGAATGGTATTCAAACCAAGGGTAGCGGTTTTGACCTGTTTCCCCCTGGCACAGGAGATACGAAACTGCTGTTTTCCGTCTTTCCAGACAGCCGCGGTCTGATGAAAAATTTCTTTACTGCCGTCTGTATATTCCACCTCAACATGGACGGGCACCGGAATATTGCCTTTTCGTACGATCAAAAGCACCTGGCAGTTGGCCGCCTCGTCGCGTACAGGGCCCTGGACGCCCAGGTCGGGGTATCCCCATTCGAAAAACCAGGGGCGCCAGAACCAGTCGAGGTTTTGCCCGGAAATCTCGTTCCAGGTGTTGAAAAAATCAAAAGGCATGGGGTGTTTGCTTTTCCAGCGGTCCATATACCCGGTCATGCAGCGATGGAAGCTCTCGTAACCGAGCAGGTCGAGCAGGGTCAGATAGGCATTTTGCGGGCGTTGGTAGGAGGCATTCCGGTACGCCGTGGACAGGTTGCGCGAACGCACCATCGGCGGCACGTCGTTGTCAGTGCCTGCGATCGGCGAATAGGAGCGTACCCGGCCGAGCGTATGCCCGCTCAGCGAATCGGACAGGGTGTAGTCAAAAAAGGAAGCCCAGCCTTCGTCCATCCAGGCATAATCCTGCTCGTTGATGCCCATCATAAAGGGGAAATAGGTATGGCTGATCTCGTGCACCGTCAGCGTCATGGGCGAGCGGGGCGCCGTGCTGGCGTCGTTGCACATCATGGGATATTCCATCCCGTCGTTGCCGTTGAACACGGTCATACAGGGGTACGGAAATGGATATCCGGGCAGGTAGGTGCTCATCAGCCGGATGCCGTCGGCGGCAATGCGCGCCACCTCGCGATAATCCGTCGATGCGGTGTTGTACACGGCGCTGATAAAAGTGCGGCGCCCGGTTTTATCGTCCACCACCGTCGAGATGGCATCCCAGTTGTAGTGGTCGCTCGTGGCAAAGGCGAAATCGGGCACGTCGGCGGCTTTGTAATGAAACGCCCGGGCCGGGCCTTTTTTATACACCGCGCCGCTTTTCAATTCCGCTTCTGAAAAAACGGATACCACGTCGGCGGCGCGATGCGCGGCGTTCCAGCGCTCGAGGTACGTGTTTTCCAGAAAATCGGCCGCGTTTTGCCATTCGCCGGTAGCCCACACCTGAAATCCCGGCGGCAGGCTGATGCGAACGTCGTAGTCTGCGAATTCGTGATAAAACTCCTGCAAGCCCGTGTATGGGTGCGAAGCCCAGCCGCTCAGATCGTCGTACACGGCGACCTGCGGATACCAGTACGGTACAAAGAAGGTAGTGCTGTCACAAACGCATTCGCGGGCTGCATCTTCACCGGCAGGCAGGGTGTACGACCATTTGACCCTGAGTTCGACAGTGCTGCCGGGCGGGATCGGATCGTCTTTCAGGCCTATATCGAGAAAAGTGGTGTTTCTGCGCCGGTTTTTTTCATCAACCGGCTGCCCGTTGAATTCAAGCATCTCAATGGCCATGCCTTCGTCGCTGACATCGGAAGCCGTTACGTCGTAAGCGCGTTGTGCGCCTTTCCGGTAGCGGTCGTGTTGCAATTTGATCCGCAAGCGGTTGAGGGTATCGGGGCTGTTGTTGAAATATTTGATCGTTTCCTCGCCGCTCAGGCGGCGGGTGGCGGGGTCGAGCTTTGCCGTGATCGTGTATTGGGCGCGATTCTGCCAGTATTTGGGGCCCGGGTTGCCGTCCCAGCTGCGGGTGCCATTGTCGTAGGCCTTCTGCAGGTTGCGCGGCAGGAAGAGCGTCGTCTGCGCGGGGAGCATGGTGTAACAAAAAACGAGTGCGGCAAGCGAATAAAAACAACGAAACATAACACTGATATTTTGGGGTAAATGTAGCAGTACTTGCCAAAACGAGCCGCGTATTTGACCATGTCTCTGTGCGACCGTACCCCATACGGCCCCGCACAGGTGTTTCCCGGATAAAATAATGGCGTCGGGGCTGATTTTTAAAATTAAAATCGATTGGGACGGCTTGTATTGTTTTTAATTGATACAGAATGATTTATGGAAATACTGGCTCTCGCAAAAGGCCCTTTTACAGCGACGTTTTTTTGTAGGTGAAAATTTTATGTTTCTGATTGTTGAAAAAAAATACTTTTGCCGGCGAAAATTCTCCATTTGAAGGCATTCATGTGATTATCAACGGTCGCTCATCAAACGGCCGAACCAAATTCAAACTTTTTCATTCACTAACCTTTTGCTTAATCATGATCAGAAATTTTCTGCTTTCAATCTGCTCGCTTCTGCTCTTCGTGGGCAGCACCATCGCACAACAGCGCACATGTGGCGCCAACGAAGTACTCGCCCGCCAGCTACTGGAGGACCCGGACATGCAACAACGAATGAAGGACATTGAACGCCATACGGAGGATTTTATCCAGTCGGGTGGCGCGCACGACCGCGTACAGGTGACCATCCCCGTGGTGGTGCACGTAGTGTATTACAATTCGACGCAAAATATCAGTGACGCTCAGATACTTTCCCAGATAGACGTACTCAACGCAGATTTCCGTCGCCTGAATGCCGATGCAGCCAATACGCCGAGCGTATGGCAATCCATTGCGGCAGACTGCGAGATCAATTTCTGCATGGCTGCACAAGACCCCAGCGGCAACGCAACAACGGGGATCGAGCGCAGGCAAACAACCGTGAATGGATTCAGTACCAACGACAACGTGAAGTTTTACAGCTCGGGCGGTCTCAATGCCTGGGACCGCAATAAATACCTCAACCTGTGGGTGTGCAACCTCAGCGGCGGCCTGCTGGGCTATGCGCAATTTCCCGGCGGCGGGGCGTCGACGGACGGCGTTGTATGCGACTACGCCTACTTCGGAACCGTGGGTGTAGCTACACCGCCTTTCCACCTCGGCCGCACCGCTACGCACGAAGTAGGACACTGGCTCAACTGCTACCACATCTGGGGCGATGACGGCACTTCCTGCAACGGCTCCGACGGGGTGAGCGATACGCCCAATCAGGCTGACGAGAACTACGGCTGTCCGAGTTTCCCGACGATCAGCTGCAGCAACGGCCCGAACGGCGACATGTTCATGAACTACATGGACTACACCGACGACGCCTGCATGAATGTATTTACCAACGGCCAGAAAAGCCGCATGCAATCGCTGTTCAACGCTGGCGGCGCCCGCGCAGCATTGCTCACTTCCAACGGTTGCGACCAACCCGGCGGCGGCGGTTCCTGCGGCACACCCGGCAGCCTGAGCGCAACGAATATCACGCAAACCAGCGCTACCCTGGGATGGGGCGCGGTCAGCGGAGCCACTTCCTACAACCTGCAATACAAGTTGTCGGTAGCCGGCTCCTGGACGACCGTCAGCGTAGGCGGTACGTCCTACAACCTGAGCGGCCTGACAGCAGGTTCTACCTACAACTACCAGGTGCAGGCGGTTTGCGGCGGCACCACCGGCAGTTATTCATCGGCTTCGTCTTTCACCACGCAATCGGGTGGCGGCGGCAGCTGTTCGGATGCCTACGAACCCAACAACTCGCGCAACGCAGCGAAAGTGATCCCCACCGATGTGGCCTTCCAGGCGCAGATCGCGACGGCCAGCGACAACGACTGGTATCGCTTCTCGAATACTTCTTCCAAGCGAAGGATCAAGATCGATATGACCACCCTGCCGGACGATTATGACGTGCGCCTGTACCGCAACAACTCCTATCTGGCGATTTCGCAAAATGCCGGCACGCTCGACGAACAGATCATTTACAACACCAATACGGTGTCATCGAGCTACTACGCTTATGTGTACGGCTACAACGGCGCAAACAGCAACACCCAGTGCTACACGCTGAAAGTAAGCCTCAGCAGCACCAACTGGCGTCTCGATGGCTCTACCGAAGGAGAGGTGGAAGAGGTAGATGTGCCGCTTGTATTTGAAAATGCCGGCTTTGGCATGTATCCCAACCCGGCCACCGGAGAGGTGACGGTTGAAATTCCGGTCGAGGCGGATTCAGATGTCACCCTGACGGTGATGGATCCGTCGGGCAAAGCAGCCATCCAGTTGCACAGCGCGATCAACAAAGGCAACAACCGCCTGAATTTCGACGTGAGCGATCTTCCCAACGGCGTTTATTTCGTACAACTGCGCAACGGCAGCCTTGCGCATACGCGCAAACTCGTCGTGAACAAATAAGTATCGATGAAGGAATAACACAGAACGGCTTCGGAGCGAGCGCTCCGGAGCCGTTTTTATTTACTGATCTCCTGCAGGTCGGAATAATAGATCAGCATCCATTCGCCATTGGATTGTTTTGCGAATCGCCGCACCACGCCAAAATTGACTGTTCTGGCGCGAATGCGTTCCACTACGATCAGGTCGCCCAGCATTTCCACATCGCGCTGATAGTCTTTGGGGTCGAAATTGAGGCGCTGCATGAGCCAGTTTTCGGGCTCCCATTGTTTGCTGACCTTGTTGTAATGCGTGCTGTCGACCTGAACACCCGCATCTCCCTGCAAGGGCCATACGATATGGTCTATCTGGTACTGGCTGTCGCGGTGAAAGGTTTCGTAAAAATCCAGAAAGTCTTTGGGGAGCTGGACGGTCATCGCCTGAACCTGCTCCGCATTGGAGCTCGTGTTGTTCATATTGGTACAGGCGATCAGTAATCCGAACAAGCCGGCCAGGGCAGGTAGTAATTTCATGTTTCCCGATTGATTCAATTATTTGCAGCAAAGGTAATGCAGCCGCAAAACGAATTTTCCGCAAGGATATTTGCGTACCGGGTAATCAAGCCCGGCATTTCCTTGAGGAGCCATCCTTCTTGAAAAGCCTCTACAACATTGGGCTGTCGCTGCTCTCCAACCGCATTGCGACCATCGCCTGACGGGGTTCTCCCAAATCCCGAACTTTTCCAGAAGGTGGATTGTCCGGCCTCATCATTGCGATTCGACCGACTACTTTTTCTGAAAACTCTGATGGTTCTGGCACTAACAAGTGATGGCTGCGATGGTGGTGATTATCATTTTCATCCCGTATAATGATAAGGCAAAGACCACTAAACAGGGTTTATTTTCTCGCATTGGCAGAAGGTGATTTTTCCAAAAGCCGGAAGAAAAAATCTATGGAGCGTAATAAAATGCAACCAAATGCTTGCATTTTATTCAAGGCGATCTTATTTTTGCAACCAAAAAGTTGCCTATTCTTCAACAACACATATTTTGAGCTATGAAAAAAACATTCAAGATCACCGGAATCATTGTAGCAGCACTTGTGCTGCTGGCACTTGCTGCTTCGTTTTTACTGGGCATCACACCACTGTCGTTCGGTTTGCACAAACCTGTGTATTCAAAATCAGGTAAGGTACTGGATGGGTACGATGTGGTGTCATATTTCGAGGGCCGGCCAGTCAGAGGTAACGCAGCCTATTCAATGGAATGGCGACAATCGACCTGGCGTTTCGCATCGGCAGAACACCTGAATACTTTCAGGGCTTCCCCGGAGCGATTTGTTCCGCAGTTTGGGGGATACTGCACCAAAGCGATCAGCACAGGCTTTGCCGCACCCGGCGATCCTGAAGTCTGGCTGGTACGCGACGAAAAATTATACATATTTGCAAGCGAGGAGGTTAAGAATGAATTTATTCGTGATCCGGAATCCATCACTGCCGCCTGCAACAAGGTATGGGATCAGAGAAATTAAGCGCGAATTGCGAGATCACCGGTATCTATGAAAAAAGACAACAAAATCGACCGCATTTTCAAGGCGCTCGCCGACCCCACGCGGCGGGAGATACTCTATTTGCTGGTGGCAGCCGCTGCCGCAATGAACATTAATGAAGTATCAGACCGGTTTCCGGCAACCCGACAGGGTGTGACCAAGCACCTCAAAGTGCTGGAGCAAGCTGGTTTGGTCGATATCCAGAAGCGGGGACGCGAGCGCTATTGCGTCGCAACACCCCGCCCGCTGAAAGCGGTGCAGGAGTGGGTCGATTTTTACAAAAAGTTCTGGGATGACAAGCTGGATGGCCTCGCCGGGTTCCTGGATAAAACCTGAAAGGCGTTCATCGCCTGCTACGGCATCATGGTAGCTTATTATTTAAATTTTACCAACCTCTCGAACAATGGAAGATATCATTCGAAAGCAAAAACAATTCAAACATCCGATCGCCAGAGTATGGGAAGCTATTTCGGTTGCTGACCAAATTTCGACCTGGTTTATTCAGGCCGATTTCAAGGCAGAAGTCGGGTATCATTACACTTTCACGCACCAGGGGACAAAAATTACGGGCGAAGTATTGATCGCCTCGCCGGTACACGAGCTAGTATACACCTGGATGGTAAGCGGCACGGAAACCGTGACTACTGTGCGCTGGATTTTGGCAGAATATGAAAACGGCACGATACTAACCCTGGAGCACTC
This sequence comes from Lewinellaceae bacterium, assembly GCA_020636045.1. Taxonomy (GTDB): domain Bacteria; phylum Bacteroidota; class Bacteroidia; order Chitinophagales; family Saprospiraceae; genus M3007. Next base: position 124,156 of record JACJYP010000007.1, on the reverse strand, counting down.
GGGCATTAGTGGGTACCCGGCAACAATGGCCGTTACCATGTTCGAAAATTTCAATAATGGCTGGCATTCCTGTGTAGAAAACCTTGAAAAACACCTGGCCGGGATGAATTAAAAAACAACCGTACAGCGGTTATAATGAATGGGCCGCTCTACTGATTTTTGACGTTCAGGTCCAAACCGGCATAAAAGCCGAGGTCCTTGTTTTTCAGCATTTTGGTCCAGAACGCGATCTGCCCGGTGTGGTAGGAGTAGTGCTCGCAGACGTGTACCATGATCCCGATACCGCTCATTTCAAATCCCTGCACCAAACGCATGCGCATCAGTTCGGATGCATCGGCATTCCGGATACTGTCTACGGCGTTTGCTACGGTTTGTCGCAGTTTTTCCAGCAGTTCCGCTTTGCTGAACCCGCCGGTTGCGGCAAATTCCGCGTCGCGGTCGCGGGTATCGGGGGCGCTTCCCAATGACGACACGGCATATTGGGTGATGTTGCCGCACAGGTGCAGGATCAGGTTGCCAATGCTGTTGAGCGCAGGATTAGGGCGCTGCCAGACTTCGGCTTCGCTGAGTTCGACCAGGCATTTTTCGATCCGGGGCGTGTTTTCTTCCAGGCGAAAAATGATCTGGGTTTTGATTTCTTCGGTCATGCCGCCCCCTGTTTCCAACGTTTTAGTTTGGGAATGTTTCTGGTGAAGATAACGGCGATAAAGCCCGGGAAGCCCATCGTTTGAAGTTTTTGCTTTACAAAAGTCTTCATCTCATCTACCGACATATCCGGCTGGGTGAAATGCCCTGCTTTGTAGCAATGCGAGCAGTACATGAGGCTTTTGCTGCCGTCGGCGTTGGTGCCGCCGCCCAATTCGTCGCGGCGCATCGGCATGCCGCAACTCTGACAATTTTTATAGGCTGTTTCCACAGTTAATATGTTTTAGAATGCGAAACTTACAACTATTTGTTGAAAAACAAAAAATTGCCCGTTAAATTCGGACCTTAGCCCAAAACAATCTGGCTGTGCAATCATCGGGCGAAGAGCAAAAAAAAGCGACTCCGCAGCGACTATCGATCGAAGTGATCTCCGCCGGCGCCGGTTCGGGGAAAACCTACACGCTTACGGGGCGCATGGTCGATCTTTTAAAGAACGGCGTGCGGCCCGCTGGTATTATGGCCACCACCTTTACGCAAAAGGCGGCGGCTGAATTGCAGGAACGCGTGCGCATACGCCTGCTCGAAGCGGGCATGACCGAAGCCGCCAACGAACTTGGCGAAGCCCTGATCGGCACAGTACACAGCATCGGCACCCGCCTGCTCCAGCGCTTCGCTTTCGAGGCGGGCGTGTCGCCGCTGGTGGAGATCATCGCCGAAAGCGACGGCCAGCGCCTGTTCAACGAGTCGCTGTCGCAGGTGCTGAGCGAACACCGGATCGAGCACATGAACCGCCTTTCCGACCGCCTCGGGCTTACCAAAAAAACACAGGGCGAGCCCTACGACTGGCGCCGCCTGATCCGCGAAATCACGGATGTGGCGCGCGCCAACAATTTTTCCGAACAGGTGCTGGAACTGAGCAAACAGCGCTCCTGGCAGTCATTCGAGCGACTGCTCCCGCCGGAAGAAGATATCGAGGACCACATCTGGAACAACAGGCTGCTCAGCGCGATCGAACAAACCATCGCGGCATTCGACGCCAACGAAGCGGACGGCACCAAAACCACCCGCGACGCCGCCGAGGTATTGCGCAATTTCGAAAACCAGCTTCGGTACCGGGGCGAACTGTACTGGCACGAATGGGTCAAGATCGCCAAAACGCGGCCCGGCGCCAAAAGCCGCGACCTGATGGACGATCTGCGCGGACTCGCACTCAGCCACGACGCGCACCGGCGCTTTCGTTCGGATATCCGGGAATTTATCGCGCTGGTATTCGATATCGCGATCGATGCGCTCGGCGAATACGAACAATACAAGAAAAAGCGCGGCCTGATCGACTACACCGATATGGAGACCTACGTGAGCCGGCTGCTGCGCCACGAGCGGGTGCGCGCCACCCTCGAACGGGAGATCGACCTGCTGCTCGTGGATGAATTTCAGGACACTTCGCCGATCCAGCTCGATATCTTTCTACAGATCAGCCGGCTGGCCCGGCGTTCTATCTGGGTCGGCGATCCCAAGCAAAGTATTTACGGATTTCGCGGCGCAGAGCCTGCGCTCATGCACGCCATTATCCGTGCCACAGGCGGCGTGCGCGACGAGAATATTCTGAGAAAATCGTGGCGCAGCCGCCCCGACATCGTCCATGCCGTCAATGCCATTTTTACCAGGGCTTTTCCCGAATTACCGGCAGAGCAAGTGGCCCTGGAGCCCGCATTTCGTTCCGAAAAAGATGCGCAATCGCCGCGCGCGCTGATCCAGTGGTTTTTTCGCTCGGAACTGGACGAAAAAAAGGCGCCCGGACAGCCCTGGACCGACAACTGCATCGCCGACCAGATCAGGACCTTCATCGGGCGGGAGATGCCGGTGTACAATAAAAAACGCACGGAAGCCAGGCCGGTGCGGCCGGGCGATATCGCCGTATTATGCCGCAGCAACCGCGGTTGCATGGATATGGCTGCCGCCCTGCATCGCGCGGGCCTGAAGGCCGCCATCAGCCGTGCGGGGCTGCTCGAAACGCCGGAAGCGAAGCTGACGCTGGCATGTCTGAAATTCCTGCTGACACCTTCCGATGCCCTGAGCATGGCCGAGATACTGCTGCTCACCGGAAGCATGAGCCTTGAAGAGATCGTGGACAGCAGGCTGGAATTCGTCGCGGCACAACGCAACGAAGGGGCGCATGCCGAACGCTGGGGGCTTTCCGCCGGTATTTTGCAGCACCTCCTCGATCTGCGGCCGCGAACGGCCGACTTGTCGGCATCGGAGATCCTGAACCTCGTGCTGGACGAACTCGACCTGCGCCGGGTGGTCGTTTCGCTGGGAAATCCGGTGCAGCGGCTCGACAACCTCGACCGGCTGCGTCGTTTTGCCCTCGATTATGAAGATGCCTGCCAGCGCCTGCATTCGGCGGCCTCTCTGGGCGGATTTCTTCTATGGCTCAACGAACTTGCCGACAGCGGGCTGGACATGCAGGGCTCCGGCGAAAGCGACGACGCGGTCAAAGTGCTTACCTACCACCGCAGCAAAGGCCTCGAATTCCCCGTAGCGATCTGCCACAACCTCAACCAAAAACTGAAAGAGCAGATATGGGGCGTCAACCTCGTTTCCGAGACGGAAGAGCCCGACCTCGACAATATCCTCGATCACCGCTGGATCAGGTTCTGGGTGAACCCCTACGCCGACCAGTTTCGCGGAACGGCCCTGGAAGAGCGGCTATTGCAGACACCGGAATGGGCGCAGGCCAACCGCACTGCCCTCGACGAAGAAGCGCGCCTGCTTTACGTAGGCCTCACCCGCGCGCGCGACTACCTGATCCTCCCATGGAACGTGCAGGGCAGCAAGTGGCTCAACCGCGTATTCAATCAGGGCAATGAAGAGGTGCCCACCCTCGATCCCGATTCCGACGAGACGCCCTTTTACTGGGAAGATAACGCATTGTACTGCGACAACGAAGCATTGTACAAACCCCGCGATTTTCCGGAAAGTTTGCCCGACCTGTCGCCCGTACCCTTTCATGCCGAACGCAAGGGCGTGCATCCGGTGCCGCGGCAGTCGTTGCTCATCGACCCAGTGCAGGAAATGCCGCCCGGCTACAACCCGCAATTCCGGGAGCCGGTATCGTGGGCTTCGTGGCTTGAATTCAAAGGCGACTTTTCCTCATCGATGGAAAAAGCAGTGCACACTTTTTTTGCATCGGATCGCACCGGCACGCCACCTGACCTGCGCCTCAGCGCTGCCCGGCAGCAATTGCTGATCCGCAGTTGCGGAGATTCCATTTCTGCGGAGGCCCTGGTCCGTCAGTCCGATGCCTTTCAGGGCTTTCTTCAAAGCCGCGTGACCGCAGGACCGGTAATCGGGCATTTCCCTTTTGAGGCCTGGTACGATCCCGATCCCGCGCAGGGATCAGACGCGTCGCTTCCGGAAGGAAAGGTATCTGCGCGAGCCCGCCTTCTGCGTCTTGAACCCGACCTGCTCATTGCCGGTCAGGAACAGGTCGGCATCGTGATGTTTGCGCATTTTGCCGAAGGCATGAAAAAATGGAAACAACAGGCCCTTTCGTCGGCGCCGGTGCTGGGCTGGTGCCGCCTGCAGGCAAGGCAGATCTGGCCCGACAAAACCCCGCAGTGCTGGGTCGTATTTCCGATGGAAGGGCAGGCCGTGGAGCTGCTGTTTTAGGCGTGTGAAAGATCACTCCTGCCCATCGTTTTCGCCCGGCACAAACGCACAGCACCTGTTTTTAGATAACATTCATGCTCCATGTATTAACCCCATCAGGGTTTCCTTCGACATTCACATGAGAAACAGGAAACCTCAGATGAAGTTCCGTACGAGGGATTCCCTGCGGAAATGAACTTTGGGGTGCACATTTGATTGAAAATCAAAACGACCTTTCCTGACAGGCTTCGGCCGGGTTTATCAAAATCGCGGCTGAGGCAAAAAAGTTCAGTATTGGCGATGTCGGAATAAACAGGCGGCTCTTCATGTTCTCCGTGCAACGACAAACGTCCTTTTGTAATCGCTCAAGGAACGTGGTAACGACTAACGCCCATTGTGTAATCGCTCAAGAACGTTGCAGCGACGTTATCAAAACGTCGATTCGCTGTAACTCGCTACAAGGAATGTTGTAACGACTAACGCCCTTTGTGTAATCGCAACAAGGAACGTTGCAACGACAAACGTCCTTTGTGTAGTCGCTACAAGGAACGTTGTAACGAGTTCACAAAGGACGTTTGTTATTTACATCTTCCCCCACCCCTGTATCAGACGGGGAATATGCTTCGGGAATGGAAAATTATACTGTTCGTTTGATCGGATGACCAAAACAAGCACGGCGAAAACGGCCGCGTCAGACAATCGATTTCAAGCCGCTTACACCCGCCCCTCTCCGGCCAGTTGCCGGGCCTGACCGACCCAGTCGTCCTGATATATCTTGCCGGGGCTAATGCCCAGTTTTTTTGCTGCGGAGATGATCGCGTCGTCGTCCCAATTGCTGATCTGGATGTAGGAATAAATGCCCAGCCCCTGCAGTTGTTGCTCGGTATGCGGCGTTATGCCGTTGATCACCTTGAGGTCGTCGGGGTTGTCGGGGCCGGGAATGGAGCGTGCGGGCCCGCCTTTGGGACCGCTTCGGCGGGTACCTCGTGCCTTCTGGTAGTGTTCGATCTCGGCGCGGGCGTTCTCGAGTTGCTGGCGCAATTGCCGGCGTTCGGTTTCCAGTTGCGCGACTTGTTGTTCGGCGGCGTACAGTTTTTGCTGCATAGCCTGAAAATCGCGGTACAGCGTCTTCCACGCGGCCAGTTCCTCCTGCATGCGGCCCAGATCGACGGTGAGCTGGGTGTTGCGCGCACGCAGGGTGTTGGCCTGCTCCTCAATGACGCGGAAGCGCTCGGTAAAGCGCGCCAGGTTGGTATCGGCCTGCTCGATGCGGGCGGCGTAGGTCGCCTCTGCCTGTGCGTAGGCGTCGCGCTCCTGCTCGAGCGCCATCAGTTTGTCGCGCAGGTTGTCGAGTTCGAGGGAGGCTTTTTTGAAATCCGCTTCGCGCAGATCGTGCTGGTGCTTGATGTGGGTGTAGAGGCGGGCGAGAATGCTGCGGTCGTGCTCGCTGCGGTCGAGGGCGCGCCGAACATCTTTTTCGGAAAAATTGGCCCTGAGCGACCACCCGATGATGGTGCCGGCCACTGTAAAAATTGCCCAAACGAGCCAGTAAAATACCGGATCCTGCAGGAGCTCGTTCATGACCGAATATTTTTCATTTTGACCAAAGGTAGCAGAAAAGCCGCGAAAATTGTGCCCTTTACACGTATTTTGCGTGGTCACACGTTATGTGCACGACCGGGCGTCCCTGCTTTGTTTCGATTAAAAATTCAACCGCCAAAGTTCGGCAAAGGGCGTTTAATGCAAAGCAAATTTCTAAACTTTTTGGCAATCAAGTATTTATAACTCAATTTGGTGATTTTTTCCCTGAACCGATCGGCTGATATATTGCGAGGAGTCTTACGTGTGCTGCCCCGGAAAAATGCTTCAAATACCGTGCTACAAGCGCGCGCAGAGGCCTGCAGGCCATGTTCTGCAAGGCCGATCCTTCAGGTGTTGCTGTTCCTGCTTTTCGCCTTTCCGGCTGCCGCGCAGACCGGCATTTCCGACGACGTTTACCTCATCATCGACTCGATCAGTATCGACGGCAACCGCAAGACCCGCGACGCGCTGATCCTCCGCGAACTGGAATTTGCAAGCGGCGATTCCATTCACAGCGCCGAACTCGCCGCCGTGCTCGACCGCAACAGCCTGCGGCTGATGAACCTCGGCATTTTCAACACCGCCCGGATCAACGTGCGGCGCTGGGACATCGCCACCCACCACATCACCCTGCACATCCACCTGATCGAGACCTGGTACATCTACCCTGTGCCCCTGTTCGAACTGGCCGACCGCAACTTCAACGTCTGGTGGAAGGAATTCAACCACTCGCTCAGGCGCGTCAACTACGGCATCGACTGGAACCAGCTCAACCTCACGGGCAACGCCGATGTACTCAAGGCAAAAACGCAGTTTGGCTACTCCAACAAATACGAACTGCGCTACAGCCGCCCCAACGTCAACCGCAAGCAGACCATCGGTTTCGATTTCGGCATCACGTACAGCCGCGCACACGAAGTCGCCTACGCCACCAGCGGCAACAAACTGAAATTTCACGTCAACCCGGATATCTGGCAGGTTATCCAGCTCTCCACGGGCGGAAGTGTGTTGTGGCGGCCGGGCCTGTTCACCACCCACCGTTTTACGGTAGAATACCGCAACACCACCGTCGCCGATTCTATCGCGCGGGATTTCAACAGCAATTTTTTCCTCGGCGGCAAGCGCAAGCAGCGCCACCTGAGCCTCTTGTACAACGTCGCCTTCGATCACCGCGATATACGCCCCTATCCGCTCAGCGGCTGGCTGTTTGTGGCCGAATTGCGGCAAAACGGCCTGCTGCCCGACGACAACCTGCACCTGTTTCGCGCATACGTCGAATACGCGCGCTATTTCCCGCTTTTTGAAAAGCGCCTCAGTTTCGAAACCGTCTTCCGCGGGCGAACCAGCCTGCCGCGCAGTCGGCCGCCGTACTACAACAACCAGGCGCTCGGCTACGGCGGCAGTTTTGTGCGCGGCTACGAGTACTACGTCGCCGACGGCCTCGATTTCGGGCTGCTGAAGACGGCCTGCCACGTGCAACTGTTCAGCCGGAAATTCAACCTCGGCAAGTTTATGCCCCTGGAAGCTTTCCGCAACCTCCCGCTGAAACTTTACCTCTCGCTCAACAACGACCTCGGCTACGCCAACGATCCCTATTACACCGAGGAAAACCCGCTCTCCAACCACCTGCTTTGGGGCTACGGGTTCGGACTCGACATCGTAGCCTACTACGACAAAACGGCCCGTTTCGAATGGAGCTGGAACGACAAAGGCGAGAACGGCTTTTTCATCAGGATCAATACGGGTTTCTGAGATGCGCCGCCTGTACAGGATATTCTGGTTGCCGTTTTACCGCATTTGGGCCCTGCGCTTCATCCGCAGCGAACGGCGTTTCCGCTATGGCGGTCTGGGGTTGCGCATACCGCCGGACGTGTTCCATCCCGGCGTGTTCATGAGCACACCCGTATTTTTATCGTTTCTGCAAAAGGTTGATTTTCAAGGAAAAAAAGTGCTCGACATCGGCACCGGAAGCGGCATCCTCGCCCTGTTCGCCGCCAGCCGCGGGGGTCATGTTACGGCGATCGACATCCACATAAAAGCAGTGGAAACGGCGCGCAGGAACGCAGAACTGAACGGTCTCTCTATCAAAATACTGGAAAGCGACCTGTTCGGGCAATTGCCGCAGCAATCGTTCGATATCGTGCTGATCAACCCGCCGTACTACCGCCGTTCGCCCCGCGATGCAGGTGAGCACGCCTTTTTTGCCGGCGAAAACCTGGAATACTTCGAGCGCCTGTTCGCCGGCTTGCCGGCATATTGCTCCGCAGGCAGCAAGGTGTGGATGATCCTGTCTGAAGATTGCGATCTGGAGGCCATCAATGCGCTCGCCAAAGCACAGGGATTCCGGATATCGATCGCATACGAAAAGAAAAAGTGGGGAGAGCGGTTTTGGGTACTGGAAGTTGGAAATTAGAAATTGGAAACTAGAAACTGGAAATTAGAGAAATTGGAAACTGGAAATTGTGTGAACCAAGGTTTGGATTTGAAGGTCATTGAATACCATTTTCATAAAAGCCGGGGTTCACATTCACCATACTCTGCATCCCAACACATTGATAATCAACAAGCATTATCAGCCCCAATGCTCACAACTTCCAGTTTCTAGTTTCATTAATTTCCAGTTTCCAATTTCCAGTTTCAATTTTCCGATTCATCAATCCGGCTCGAAGCCCAGCACGATGTTAAAGCGGGCGTAGTTCGACAGTTTTTTATCGCCGTAGAATTCAGGCTTGTCGAAGCCAATGCCCCAGTCGAAACCAAGCGTGCCGAACATCGGCAGGAACACGCGCAGGCCGAGACCCACCGAGCGCTTGATATCGAAAGGATTGAAGTCGCGGGCGCGCCCCCAGGCATTACCGCCCTGCGCGAAGGCCGTCACGAAAATGGTGCTGGAGGGGTTGAGCGACAGCGGGTAGCGGAGTTCCACGGTGTATTTGTTGAACACGCCGGCGCCGCCGGGGTAGCGCTGCATGATATCTTCGGTGCCGTAGCCGCGCAGGCTGATGATGTCGCGGCCGTTGAGGCCGAAGGACTGGTTGCTGAGACCGTCGCCGCCCAGTTCGAAACGTTCGAACGGCGAGAGCGAGGTTTTGTCGGACCAGCGGCTCAGGATACCGATCTTGGCGGAAGTTTTCAGTACCAGTTTGCCGACAATGCTGGTGTACCACTCGGCGTCTACGCGCCATTTGAGGTACTCGACGTAGCGATACAGGTCTTTCACGTCGGCAGTATCGTAAAAGGTCTTGTTCTTGAACCACGAGTACGGCGGCGTCATCTGCATTTTCAGCGAGATCAGCGAGCCGTTGCGCGGGAAGATCGGGTCGTTCACGCTGTTGCGCGCCAGCGTGAGGCCCAGGTTGTAGTTGTGGTAAATGCCCTCGTTGATCACCCGGCCCAGATCGTCGACAAAGCCGCCGTAGCGGTTGATCTTCAGGGTCTGGATGTTCATGTCGGCGCGGAAAATGAAGTTGTCGTCGGGGAATTTGAGGCGCGTGCCGAAGCCCACCGTTCCGTTGATAATATCGAGGCGCTGGAAATTGTCGGCGCCCTCGAAGCCGTTGGAGAAGCGGTTGAAAAAGCCCGCTACGGTCAGCGAATTGGGCTTTTTACCACCCAGCCAGGGTTCCGTGAACGATACGTTGTACGACTGGTAGCGATCGCCGGCCGTCTGGCCGCGGATGCTGAGCCGCTGTCCGTCGCCCTGGGGCAGTGGATTCCAGGCTTCTTTGTTCTTGATGTTGCGCAGGGAGAAGTTGTTGAACGTGACCCCGAGCGTACCGATCACCCCGCCCCGGCTGAATGCCGTGGAAGGCTGGTAGCCCGCCGAAAGTTCAAGTTGGTCGGAAGGTCGTTCCTCCACGATGTATTCGATGTCGACAGTACCGCGATCGGGGTTCACGGGCGTGTTGATGCTCAGTGATTCGGGGTTGAAATAGCCGAGGTTGACGATCTCGCGCTGCGAACGGATGATGTCGGCGCGGCTGAACTTGTCGCCCGGGCGGGTGAACAGTTCGCGGCGGATCACATGCTCGTGCGTACGGTCGTTGCCCCTGATCACGACGCGGTCGATGGTCGCCTGCGGTCCTTCGTAGATGCGCAGTTCGAGGTCGATGGAGTCGTTTTCCACGGCGATCTCCACCGGGTCGACGCGGAAGAACAGGTAACCGTAGTCGAGGTACAGCGAAGAGATGTCGCGGCCATCCTGGCTAAACGAAAGCCGCGTTTCGAGCAATTCCTGGTTGTACACGTCGCCCTTCTTGATGCCGAGCACCTGGTCGAGGTATTTGGTCTCGTAAATGGTATTGCCCTTCCAGATAATGTTCCGGAAATAGTAGCGATTGCCCTCGTCTATGTTCAGGTGGATCAACAGGCGACCTTTGCGGTCGCGCCAGATGCTGTCGCTGGTGATCCGCGCGTCGCGGAAGCCGATGGTATTGTAGTAGTGCTCGATGTTGCGCTTGTCCTCTTCGTAGTTCTTGCGCACCAGTTTCGACTTTTTGAACAGGCGGCGTTTGCGCACCGTCTCTTTCATTTTTTTGCGCAGCGTCTTCGACTTTACGTTTTCGTTGCCGCTGAAGGTGATGTCCTTGATCTTGACGCGGCTCCCGCGTTCGATGACAAACTCGAGCCGGGTGGCGTTGACAGACTTCTCATCAGGGTATTGTTTGATATCGACCTTTACATTTTGATAGCCCTTGTCGATGTAGTGCTGCTCCATCGCATAGATCAGCGCCGCCTTGACGTTGTCGGTCAGGATCGCACCTTTTTGCAGATACTTGCTGATGATATCGTTCAGGTCGTCGTGCTGGTTCTTTTTGACGCCGACGTACGAGTGACGCGTGTAGCGCGGAAGTTCTTTTACGGCGATCTCCAGAAATATCTTGTCGCCGATGGTGCGCTCCTGAAGGATCTTCACATCGGTGAAGAGGCGCAAGTTCCACAGCGATTGCACGGCCTTTGCAAATTGCCCGCCCGGAACGCGGACCTTGTCGCCCACTTTGAATCCGGAAATGGCAATGAGCGCGCCGGCATCGGAAAATTCGGCGCCGGTGACGCGAATGCCGCCGATCTCGTACTCGACCGGCTTTTCGAAGGGCACGGTGGGAAGCAGCGTATCGGGGGTTTGGGCATTTGCCTGATAAAAGCCCAAAAAGAGCAGTAAAATGCCGAAAATATATACTTTCATATAAACGGTAGACGGTTAACGGTGGACGGTAGACGGTAGACGGTTAACGGCAGACGGTTAACGGTCTGTGCCGCCGATTCAGGGTCGGTTGTGTGCGAGCAATTGCTGCAGGTTAGGACAAGCGTTGAAAAGCGGGCCCACAGAAAGATACGTGCTGCGCAATTTTTCCAGCACCCAGGTTTCGGTAAACTCCGATTTTTTCTGTTCGAGGGCGGCCGTTTGTATTTTGCCGTAATCCTGTTTCAGATCGGCCTTGTGGGGCTTGGAACGGCTTTGCAGCAATACGAGGCGGTAAACGGTGCTGCCGTCCTGCATGCGGTACGGAAACGGCTCGGTGATATCGCCTACGTTGAGGCCGTCGATGGCAAAAAACACGTCCGTTTCCAGATCGGCGATCTCGAAAAAGGTGTTGCCCGTACGCGGGTTGGCCACACGGCCGTCGTTGTTGTAGCTCGCGGTATTTTTATCGCCGAAGCGTTTGACGGCCATGCTGAAGGTCATTTCGCCGTTCATGATGGACTGCCGTACCGAATCGAGTTTTGCTTTGGCGGCGTCGAGGTCGGCGTCGGTGATCTCGGGTTTGATCAGGATATGGCGCGCGTGCACTAGGTTGCCGCGCCGCTCCAGCATCTGGATGATGTGAAAGCCGAATTCGGTTTCTATCACCTGGCTGACCTGGTCTTGTTCGAGTTTGTAGACGGCTGCCTCGAATTCGGGCACGAAGGTGCCGCGCTTCTGAAATCCGAGGTCGCCGCCGCTTTGTCCGCTGCCGAGGTCGGCGCTGTATTTTTTTGCCAGTTCGGCAAAATCTTCGCCGTTTTCCGTGATCCTTTTGCGCAGTTCTTCTGCCCGGGCCTTCGCTTTTTCGTGCTCTTTCGCATTTACCTGGGGCTTGTACACCAGTTCGCGGATCTCCACTTCCGCGTTGAAATAGGGAAGGGAGTCGGTCGGTATGGCGTAGAAAAACGCCTTGACTTCGGAAGGTGTGATCGTGGCCTTGTTGGTGATCTGGCCCTGCATGCGCTCGGCGAGCAGCTGGTTGCGCATGTCGTTGCGCAGCTGGTCCTTGATCTGCGAGATGTTCTGGCCGTAGAAATCCTCGATGGCCTTCTCGTCCTGGTTGAAGTAAAGCAGCAGGCGATCGACGCGTGCGTTGAGTTGCGTTTCCACTTCTTCGTCCTTCACCTCTACGGAGTCGATCTTCGCCTGGTTGACCAGCAATTTCTGGACGATGAGGTTTTGCAGCACCACGCACTGGTATTCTTCAGGCAGTTCGCGTTGCTGTTGCTTGATATAAGCGTATTGTTCCTGCACTTCGCTCAGCAAAATGATCTCTCCGCCCACGGTAGCCACCACTTCATCAATGATGGCCCGGTCTTGCTGCGCAACGAGCTGGCTGCCGGCCGCAAGCAGGATGCAGAGTATCCGGAAAAAGGATGCGGTTCCGGTTTTTCGGGAGGATATTCGATCCGGATTTTGACGCTGGCGATACTGCCAAAGTTTCATAGTCAAGTGTTTATACGTTTTTGGTATAGTCGCGATCGCCCGCCGCCGCTTGTTGGCGGTATTTTCGGCAAAACGATCCGGCTATCGGTAAATTTTCACATTCTCGCGCCGCAGTTCTTTTTGATAAAGGTCTTCTTTCCAGCGTTCGAGCATTTCCTGCTTGCGTTTGTGCAGGATCACCTTCGACGCCTGTTCTTTCACGTAGTCGAACGGCGCGGTAGCCTTGCCCTGCACCGTTTCGAGCACGCGGTAGTAGTAGCGAAAGTCGCCGTCGCTCAGGGTGCCTTCCCGCCGGGAAGCGACATTGTCCGGTGTTAACGTTCCTTTGGGCAAAAGCGCGGCCACCTCTTCCAATTTATACCATTTTTCGCGGTCGAGCAGGGCAAATGCGTTCCATTGCTTTGCAAAGCCCCTGAGTTTGGGCTCGTCGGTCGGATTGCGGCTGTACCACAACTTGTTGAGTTCGGATTGCGGCGCTTCGAGCGGCAGGCGCAGCAGCAGGCATTTGAGAATGGTGCTTTCCAGCTGGAACTGGTCCTGGTTGTTTTCGTAAAAGGCCTTGAGTTCGGCCTCCGAGACCGTGCTGTCGAGGCGCTCGGCGATGATCTGCTCTTCAAAATTGAACCGTACCAGGCTGGCGCGGTAGCTGCGCACCAGTTCGTCGATGTCGAGGTCCTTGGGGATGTTGCGCTCCGCTTCGTACATCAGGAGCTGATCGCGCACCCAGCGCTGCACGTAAGCGCTTACGATCAGCGCGCTGTCCTCTTTCGACACGCCTTCCGGCACGATGCCTTCCAGTTCGGAAAGGTGCAGGTCCTTGTTGTATACCTGTGCCAGCAGGGGACCGCCTTCTTTGGTCGATTCACCGCCGCCGCAGTGCCAGCACAAGGCGCTCAGGGCAATAAAAATGAAGAGTAAATTGCCTTTCATGGTTAGTCATGGGCAAAAGCCGCGCAAAGTTAGTTGAATTGCCCGGAAATGACGCTGTTTGGTGCAAACTTGCTGGTGGAAGTTGGCCGGAGCAGGCAGAATTTAACCGAATTGTGGCATTTGGACTGATACGGGCCATTAATTGGCCTAAACATGGCCTTGGACCATCCATACATTTGCAGACAAAACAGGTCATTAAATGTGTAAGATCTTGCAAAAAACACGTAGTTATGTGCCCGGAATCTTCACTTTTATACACCGACGGCTATGAGATCGATCCTTTTCCATACCCTCCCGGCTACATGCCTTTTTATGCTCTCCTGTACCGGCACACCGGCCCCGGAAAACACCCGGACTTCCGATCTGAAATCCTACTTCGCCCCGCACGGCGACGGCGTGCAGAATGGTGGGGTGCAGGTCATCCCGCTCGAAACAGCAAAGGGCACTTTTAATATCTGGACAAAACGATTCGGCAACAACCCCAAGATCAAACTCCTGCTGCTACAGGGCGGACCGGGCACCACGCACGAATACTGGGAGTGCATGGAAAGTTTTTTGCCCGCCGAGGGCATCGAATTCATCTACTATGACCAGTTGGGCACAGGTTTTTCTGACAATCCCAACGACACGGCGATGTGGGACCTGCCCCGCTACGTGGAAGAAGTGGAGCATGTGCGGCAGGCGCTCGGGCTGAACCGCGACAATTTTTACCTGCTCGGCCATTCGTGGGGCGGTATCCTTGCCATGCAATACGCCCTGAAATACCAAGACAACATTAAAGGCCTGATCATCTCCAATATGATGGCCAGTTGCCCCGCATACGGGAAATATGCCGACGACGTACTGGCCAAACAAATGGATCCGGCCGCGCTGGCCGAGATCAGGCAGATCGAGGCGAATAATGATTTCGAAAATCCGCGGTACATGGAATTGCTGATGCCGAATTTTTACGCCAAACACGTGTGCCGCCTCCCGCTGGAATCGTGGCCCGAACCCATGAACCGCTCGTTCGGTCGAATGAACCAGAGCCTGTACGTTACCATGCAGGGCCCCAGCGAGTTCGGCATCGCCGGCAAACTGGCCGATTGGGACGTCACGAAAGCGTTGCCTTCACTGAAAGTGCCCACACTGACGATCGGCGCCGCGCACGACACCATGGACCCTGAGCACATGAAATGGATCTCCACGGCCGTGCAAAAAGGCCGCTTTTTGCTGTGCCCCGATGGTTCGCATATGTGCATGTGGGACGATCAGAAAACCTACATGAACGGCATCATATCCTTTATGAAAGACGTGGACGCCGGGAAAATGTAGGCGGGAAAGGCAGTTTCCGGCTGAAATTGTCACCTTTGCGGCCGATGCGGCCAAAACAGCCGCACTTTACCGACAGATACACACCGCGCGGCCAGCCATGTTGAAAAAAACGCTTCAGTTCCTGCTCTTCCTCGGCATCGGGGTAGCCATTCTGACCCTCGTTTTTCGCAGCCAGAACGCTGCCTTCCAGGAACAGTGCCGGATCGACGGCATACCGGCGAAACAATGCAGCCTGACCGACAAACTGCTGGGTGACTTTTCCACCGTCCACATCGGCTGGCTGCTCATGGTTGTCGCGGCTTTTACACTGAGCAACATTTTTCGCGCCCTGCGCTGGCAGATGCTGATGGAGCCGATGGGCCATCGCGCCGGCTTCGGCAATGCCCTGCTCACCATTTTGCTCGGTTATTTTGCCAACCTGGGCTTCCCCCGCATGGGTGAGGTGGTGCGCGCCGGCACCTTGTCGCGCTACGAGCGCATCCCGATGGAAAAAGTGATGGGCACGCTGGTGACCGACCGCCTGATGGATTTCGTCTGCCTGATCGTGGTCGTGGGGCTGGCATTTGTGTTCGAAGGACAAACCCTGCTCGATTTCATCGGCAGACAACAAGGCGGCGCGGAAGGCGGATTGCTGCAAAATTCGCTGATCCTCACGGCATTCGGGCTGATGATCGCCGGCGGGATCGGGTTGTTTCTGTTTCGCGAAAAACTCATGCACCTGCCGGTCTACCGGAAGATCGCAAAACTCGCGAAGGGTTTCTGGGACGGGCTGCGCAGCGTGTTCAAATTGAAACAACCGGCGCTTTTTCTGCTGTATTCGGCGGGCATCTGGCTGATGTTCTACCTGCAATGCTGGTTCAACCTGCTCGCCTTTCCACCCACAGCCCAACTGGGCGCCGGCGCTGCGCTCATGGTATTCGTGTTCGGCACCCTGGGCTTCGTGATCCCTTCCCCGGGCGGCATGGGCACCTTTCACGCGCTGGCAATCGCGGGGCTCGCCTTGTACAATATCAACGGCGGGGACGCTTTTTCATATGCCAACATCGCGTTCTTCACCATCCAGATCATTTACAACATCGTAGCCGGCGTTCTATCGCTGATCCTGCTACCGATCATCAACAGGCGCTCCACGTCTGCGGAGCAGGTAGCCGAAGCATAGGATCACGCCGCCTTTTTTTGCTTCCAGCCAAATGCGATTGCCCAGGGCAGGATAAGCGTGAGGACGATCAATATCCAGAACAAGGGGCCCAATCCGAAATAGCGCCCCAGCGCCGCCTGAACGATCTCCCAGGTGAGCAGCAGAAACAACGCGCTGACCAGCACGTTCATTATCCGGACCATGACCTGCGCTTTTTTGTACTCAAATGCAGCATTTTCGGGTGTGATCTTCGTTAGGTAGTTGAATTTGTGCGGATACCGCGACAAAAGCAGGATACCGGGTACCAGAATAAGGGACAACACAGGCAGCAGAAAGATCGTATTTTTGGAGCCGTAACCGTCTACTTTGCCCGCACCGTTGAAATGGGTGGGGATCGTATCGGGCAGGTCGGAATAATACGTGGCCACCAGCGCGACGCTCAGGGCAACGAACAGCAGGGAAAATATATCGAGCCAGCGCTCCAGCGCCGTTTTGGGGACTTCGATGACCGGTTGATTTTTCATATCAGTTTATAATTATTGCGAAATAAATATTTGGGGTAACCCGCAAAAAAACGCGCTAAATTCAGTCAAACATGCCTTCTTTCTCGACGATCGCTTCAAAAATACAGAGCGCCGAACAAATCGGGCAGACCCTCGCGGGCTGGCGCAGCAAAGGGGAAAAGATCGTATTCACCAACGGTTGTTTCGATATCCTGCACTACGGCCACCTGCATTACCTCGCCCAGGCGCACGACCTCGGCGACCGCCTGGTGATCGGCCTCAACAGCGCCGCTTCCGTACGCAGATTGAAAGGGCCGCAGCGCCCCATCAACGACGAAATGACACGCACGCACCTGCTCGCCGCTCTGGAAGTCGTGGACGCCGTGGTCGTGTTCGAAGAGGACACGCCGCTGGAACTGATCAAACACGTCCGTCCCGACATCCTCGTCAAGGGCGGCGACTGGCAACCCGAACAGATCGTCGGCTCGGACATCGTAATGGCCGGGGGCGGAAAAGTATTCAGCCTGCCGTACATCGACGGGTACTCAACGACCCGGATAGAACAGAAGATAAAGAACGGTTGACGGAAAACGGTGGACGGGAAACGGCTGACGGCTGACGGTTTACGGTAGACGGTTGATGATGCGGGGGTCTTTGGCGACGTGGGTGGCGTACAACATGGCTGCGGCAGCGAGGCCCAGGTCTTTGAGTACCATGAATGCCGAACGGTTCGCGGCTTCGCCGCCGGCCAGTGCGGAGGGCAGATCGATGAGCGCCACGACGAGCAGCAGCAATACCGCCAGCAGGGCTGTCGCCAGTTTGTCGTATTTACCGATATACATACTTACGGCGGCGCACACCAGGCATGTTCCCGTGAGCAATACCCAAAACTCCGGCGCCGGCACGTAATTGGGCATTATGTTGTGGGCAAATGCCGTCAGGTCCATAAAGTGCATCAGCCCGAACAGGAGAAACGGCACGGGAAACAGCCAGCGACCCAGCGACAAAAAAGCGTTCATGGTTGCGATCTTTTCGAAAAAGGAGCTTTGACAATTCGGGAATTGCGAAGATATGAGGCGGCGCCCGTATTTTGGCCCTTTCTGCACAGCATCCGTATTTGAAGCATTTAGCAACATGCCCGACCACTTCGAACGCTGGCGCCTGATCCTCGGCCAAAAAGCCGACACCGAGGCGGAAATCGCCCTCTCCGCCGAAGGCAAGGGCATGGATGCCGTGCTCGAAGCGCTTTACGATACCCAGCGGCGCGGCGGACTCGGCAGCACATCGCCGAACATCAATCGCTGGCTCGGCGACATCCGCCGGTACTTCCCCACGCCTGTGGTGCAACTCATGCAACGCGACGCCCTCGAACGCCTGGGGCTCACCCAGTTGCTGCTCGAACCCGAATTGCTGTCCTCGGTAGAGCCCGACGTCAACCTCGTCGGCGCATTGCTCTCGCTCAGCAAGGCCATGCCCGACAAGACCCGCGAAACCGCGCGCCTCGTCGTGAAAAAGGTCGTGGAAGCGCTCGAAAAAAAACTGCGCAACCCCCTGCGGGAATCGGTGAACAGCGCGCTGCACCGCAGCGTGCGCAACCGCCGTCCGCGCAACCACGAGATCGACTGGCCGCGCACCATCCTGCTAAACCTGAAACATTACCAGCCGGAATACAAAACCATCATCCCCGAACGGCTCGTCGGCTTCGGCAAAAAAGGGCATGCTTTGCGCCACGTCATCCTGCTGATCGACCAGAGCGGCTCCATGGCCGGATCGGTGGTGTACGCCGGAGTGCTGGGCTGCGTAATGGCCTCTTTGCGCAGCGTGCAGACCCATATCATCGCATTCGACACGGCGGTGGCGGACTTGAGCGAACACCGGCACGATCCGGTGGAATTGTTGTTCGGCATCCAGTTGGGCGGCGGCACCGACATCGCCCGCGCGCTGGCTTATGCAGAGCCGCTGATACAAAGCCCGCAAGACACGATCGTCGTACTCATCAGCGACCTGTTCGAAGGCGGCGCAACAGGAGAAATGCTCAAAAGAGCAGCGGCGCTCCGCCGCAGCGGCGCGACCTTCATTTCCCTGCTCGCGCTAAGCGATGAAGGGGCGCCGGCCTACGACCACGACCACGCAGCAGCGCTCTCGGCACTCGATATTCCCGTTTTTGCCTGCACCCCTGAGTTGTTTCCCGAACTCATGTCGGCAGCCATTCAGCGGCAGGACCTGAAAAACTGGGCCGGCGAGCACAATCTGTCGCTAAAAGCGTGATTTTTTTATTGTAAAACGGCAGAATTGAAGACTTTTGCGGCCGAAAATTTGCGCCCGCCTGCACCGCGTTCAGGCGGATTTTTCATTTTTAGAAATCAGTTTTTTCCATGAAACGTCTCTTTATTCCGGCCCTGGCTGCCGCTTTGCTGTGCTCCCTCATCGCCTGCGAAAACAAAACTGCCACCATAGGCAATCAAATGCCCTCCGACAACGCATCCGGCACCACTTTCGAAAACGGCCCGCTGCCGCCCGGCCGAAACGACTCGCTGGCCGGTTTTCAGGGTTGCGAACGCGCTGCGTATTCGGCCCTCACGACAAACTCACACGAATTTATTTACCAGCATTACACGGTGAAGATCAAGGAAAACCCGAACAGCCCGGGCGAAGAGGTCGTCGTGGTGCGCGACTCCGGTCGTCAGG
Source organism: Lewinellaceae bacterium (assembly GCA_020636045.1). Lineage (GTDB taxonomy): Bacteria > Bacteroidota > Bacteroidia > Chitinophagales > Saprospiraceae > M3007. The sequence goes on along the minus strand of JACJYP010000007.1, from coordinate 105,015 downwards.
ATTTCAAGATTCCCATGCCATCCGACGGCCGTTTTCACGGCATGTGCCGCAACAAGCTGTTCGTCGACGCCGGCACGGGGCCCGACAACCGCACCCTCTTCATCTTCGATGTGGACAAGATGGTGCAAAATTACAGCACATCTTACTGCGGCGAGCTGCGGATCATCGGTTCGCAAAAACTGTGGTTCCTGATGCCGGTAGAGGAAAGCGAGGTCACGAAAATGCCCGATTGCCCCGATAAAGACGAGTGGAAAAAGAACGGCCTGGGCGTGGGCTACGGCCAGCAGTGCATTTACAATTTCATGAACCGCTCGCTCACCCGGAAATCGGAATGGGTGTGCGTGCCGCAGCAATAAGGCAGGATCGATTGGTTCTACGGTTTGGCATTTTGAGAACCAAGTTGGCAGTAGCAGTTGGCAGCGGCAGTATTGATATAAATTACTGTGTTAAACAGGCTTCTATTGCCTGTCTTATCCAAATTCTGTTATTACTGCCAACTGCTTACTCCTGATCGTCAGCACCAATCGACCCAGGCAATAAGGCCTTCTTCGGGCAGCGCAAAGGGCGCGTTACATCTACATATAGCGGCGATTCATCCGTTTTTTCCGGCAATGGCTCAACTGTTCCGTTATTTGCCCGTTATCGCTACTGAATCGGAGCGGTTTGCCCGGAAATGCCTGCGCAAACCGCTCCTTGCGACACCACCCGCATGAGTTTTATCCTGAAAATGGCCTGGCGCGACAGCCGCCGCAACCGCGCCCGCCTGTTCCTGTTCATCTCCGCCATCACCGTGGGCATCGCCGCCCTGACGGCTGTGCGCTCCTTTTCCGTCAACCTGACCGCCGACATCGACCGGGAGTCCAAAACCCTGCTCGGCGCCGACCTGCTCATCAGCGCCAACAAGCCGGCGCCCGATTCGATCCTCCAGCGTTTCGATACGGCAGGCGCCGCACGCGCGGAGGTGACCAATTTTATGAGCATGGTGCGCTTTCCCGCCAACGGCGGCACCCGGCTTTCCCAGATCCGCGCGCTCGAAGGCGACTATCCTTTCTACGGCAAGTGGAAAAGCGAGCCCGTAGATGCGTGGAAAACATTCCGGGCGGGCAAAACGGCCCTCGTGGACCACTCGCTGATGCTGCAATATGGCATCCGCCCCGGCGATAGCATACAGGTCGGCAAGGTCATGTTTGCCATCGAAGGCGAACTGCTTTCCTCACCCGGACGGGCAGGTATTGCTTCCAGCATCGCGCCGGTGGTGTTCATTCCCATTCAGTGGCTCGACAGCACCGGCCTCATCCAGCGCGGCAGCCGCGTGGACTACCAGTATTTTTACAAAATGCCCGCAGGCGCCGACCCCGACGCGATGGTGAAGCCGATGGAGGAAAAAATGGAAAAAGCGGGGCTGGACTGGGATACCGTGGAAAGCCGCAAGCGCAGCATCCGCCGCGCCTTCGGCAACTTCGGCACCTTCCTCAACCTCGTCGGGTTCATCGCGCTGCTGCTCGGTTGCATCGGCGTGGCGGGCGCCGTGCACATTTACATCAAGGATAAACTCCCTACGGTGGCTATCCTGCGCTGTCTGGGCGCCAGCGGGCGCAAGGCATTTTACGTGTACCTCGTGCAGGTGGCCGGCATCGGCCTGCTCGGCGCGCTGGTAGGCGCCGTACTGGGCTCGTTGATCCAGAAAATATTGCCCTGGGTAGTGCGTGACCTGCTGCCCATCGACAACGTGAGTACCGAATTTTCCTGGACAGCGGTAGCACAGGGCATGGCCCTGGGCCTCTCTGTGGCGGTCCTGTTCGCGTTGTTGCCGCTGTCGGGTATTCTGAAAACATCGCCGCTGCGCACCCTGCGCGCTTCTTTCGGCGAAGACGGCGGCAGTTCCAACCGGCCCTTGCGCTGGGGCGTGTATGCGCTGATCCTGGCTTCCGTTTTCGGCTTCAGCTGGTGGCTGATCCGCGACTGGAAAGAGACCTTGTTCTTCATGGGCGGCATCGCTGCGGCTTTTCTGATCCTGTGGGGCATTGCCATGCTGCTGACGTTCCTGCTGCGCCGTTTTTTTCCGAAAAAATGGAGTTACGTGGCGCGACAGGGCATCGCCAACCTGTTCCGGCCGGAAAATCAGACCGTATTGCTGGTCGTCACCATCGGTCTCGGCACCATGCTGCTGTCCACGCTGTTCCTGACACAGAACCTGCTGCTCAAGCAGGTGGAGTTTTCCGGCAGCGGCAAACAGCCCAACATGATCCTGTTCGATATTCAGACCGCTGACAAAGACGGCGTGGCGTCGCTGGTGCGTACGCACGACATGCCCCTGATGCAGCAAGTGGCGGTAGTGACCACGCGCCTGGAAAGCATCGACGGAATGACCAAGGCGCAATACGAGGCCGCCGATACCCTGAAACATGAAGAAAAACCGCCCGGCCCTGGCGAACGCGGCGAGCCGGACCGGATACGCCGCTGGGTGTGGGATCGCGAATACCGCGTCACCTTCCGCGACACCCTGATCGAGACCGAGGAGATCGTGGAAGGCGAATGGACCGGTGTGCACAAGCCCGGCGAGCCGATCAAAATATCCATTTCCGATGGCCTGCAGCGCGGCATGAATGCCAAAATCGGCACGAAGGTCATATTCAACGTACAGGGCGCCCGCCTCGAAACCGTGGTCGGCAGCGTGCGGAAAGTCGATTTTAACCGTGTGCAGACGAACTTCCTCGTGGTATTCCCTACCGGCGTGCTGGAAAAGGCGCCGCAGTTCCACGTGATCGTGTCGCGCGTCAACAGCACCGAACAATCTGCGCGCTTCCAATCGGAACTCGTGCGCCGCTACCCCGGCGTGTCGTCCATCGACCTGACGCAAATACTCAAGTCGGTAGACGAAGTACTGAACAAGGTATCCTTTGTGATCCGCTTCATGGCCCTTTTCAGCATCCTTACCGGGTTGCTGGTGCTCATCAGTTCGATCTACCAGAGCAAGTTCGCCCGGGTGCGCGAGAGCGTGCTGCTGCGCACCCTCGGCGCCAGCCGCCGGCAGATACTGGCGATCAACGCGCTCGAATACTTCCTGCTCGGCGCACTGGCCTGTCTGGCAGGCGTAGGACTCTCCGTGGCCGGCGCCTGGGCGCTGGCGGAGTTCGTTTTCGAGATACCCTTCGAGCCGGAATGGATGCCCCTGCTGGCGACCTTCCTCATCATCACCGCACTTACGGTACTGATCGGTCTGCTCAACAGCCGCGAAGTGGTGCAAAAGCCGCCGCTGGAGGTGCTGCGGCAGGAGTTGTAGATGTGGCGCCAACCTCTGGCTGGCCAAAAAACCGCACGTTAAGCCTCTACCGGCACCATACGCCATAACCCTTTCGGGTACAGCCCACGCTCCACCATGCTCGCCAATGCAGCCTGCACGGTTTCCTTGTCTTCGGTGTAGGTGACGCCGTACCACTGGCTGTCGCTGTTCAGCACCTTCACGCGTACTTTTCCGGCTTCCACAAGGGTGTTCACCACGGTGGGGATGTAGAATTCCGCCCGCGGGTTGCCGATGTTGGCCTGCACGAAAGCGCGGAACTGGCTTTCGATCTCCGCCAGCACGGTGGGGTGGAAACCCCAGAAGTTCATGGATACGGGTGTCGCGGCGGGCAGCGGATGCCGGCCTGCGTCGTCGGTATAGGCAATGCCGGCCGCATCGTCGGGCGCGGGGCCCTGCGCGAAGCGCTCGATGCGCGTGCGCTCCGTGACGTCGGTCAGGAAGCCTTCGGCACTCACCGAGCACACGCCGCGGGATACCGCGCCGTTTTCGGAAAGGGTGTTGCCGAGGCGATAAGCCACCATGCCGTATTGGGAAGGCGTACAGTCGTGGCGCAGAAAATCGCCGATCTTCCGGAATGCCTCGGCGCCGTAAAAATCGTCGGCGTTGATGGCAACGAAGGGTTCGGTCAGGTGTTGTTTGGCCGACAGGATGGCGTGGCCGGTGCCCCAGGGCTTTTCGCGGTGGGGCTTTTCGTCGAGCCAGTCGAGTGCGGTGTCCATTTCCTGGAAGGCGTATTCGGTGCGGATATGAGGCTCTACCTTGCTGCCGACCTTCTCGCGGAAAGCGGCTTCTATGTCGCGGCGGATGACGAATACGACTTTGCCGAAGCCTGCGCGCAGGGCGTCGAATGCGGAGAATTCGAGGATGGATTCGCCGCCGGGGCCCATGCCATCCACCTGCTTGAGGCCGCCGTAGCGGCTGCCGATGCCGGCTGCCAGTATCAAAAGTGTGGGTTTCATTGATCTTTTTTAGTTACTTCCATAATGCGCGCACATTGCCGCAAAGAGTGTTCCCGAATTGCCGTTCCGGCAAAAAAAGATCGGGCGCCGCGCATTTTTTTCGTACCCGGGTACGCGCAGGGGATGAAAATAATGTGGATGTTTGCACAGATTTCATTGGAAATCACCGCCTGACACCCTGTTTTCAAAAAGTTTGCAAAGGTATGCAGAATTCCAGCGCCCGCAACTCCGGCTATCTGTACCAAATCGCGATCATCGGCCTGCTGTTCTTTATTTTCGGCTTCGTCACCTGGCTGAACGGCACGTTGATCCCCTTCCTCAAACTCGCCTGCGAACTGAATACCGTGCAGGCGTTGTTCGTCACATTCGCCTTTTACATCAGTTATTTTTTCCTCGCCATTCCTTCCTCGCAGATACTGAAGGGCACCGGCTTTAAAAACGGCATGGCGCTCGGATTATTGGTCATGGCCGCGGGCTGCCTCATCTTCATTCCCGCCGCCAACATGCGCGCTTTCCCGCTGTTCCTCACGGGGTTGTTCGTGCAGGGCATGGGCCTTTCGCTGCTGCAAACGGCCTCCAACCCCTACATCAGTATCATCGGCCCCATCGAAAGCGCGGCGCAACGGATCAGCATCATGGGCATCTGCAACAAGGTGGCGGGCATACTTAGTCCGCTCATCCTCAGCAGCATCGTGCTGAAAAACGCCAACGAAATAGAAGCGCAGGTCGCTGCGGCTACCGATCCGCTACTCAAGGCGGGCCTGCTTGACGATCTCGCGGGGCGGGTGATCGCGCCCTATGTGGTCATGGCCGTCGTGCTGGCACTGCTGGCGCTCATGATCCGCCGCTCTTCGCTGCCGGAAGTCGATACGAACGCCGAAGTACCGTCCGACACCGGCGGGCAGCACCTCGCGGCCGGGCGCACGAGCGTTTGGCAATTCCCGCACCTCGTGCTGGGCGCCGTAGCGATCTTCGTCTACGTCGGCGCGGAAGTGATGGCGGGCGACGTGATCGGCATCTACGGCAAATCGCTGGGCTTCAGCCTCGACCAGACGAAATACTTCACCACATTCACGCTGGCGGCCATGCTGGCCGGCTACCTCCTGAGCATTGTGCTGATCCCCAAGTATGTATCGCAGCAGAATTTTCTGAAATATTCGGCTATGCTCGGCATCGCGCTGACGCTGGAGGTGTACTTCAGCACCGGGCAGACCGCCGTGACCGGCATTGCCCTGCTGGGCCTTGCAAATGCGGTGATGTGGCCCGCCATTTTCCCGCTGGCCATCAACGGGCTGGGGCGTTTTACGCAGATCGGATCGGCGCTGCTGATCATGGGTATTGCGGGCGGCGCATTGATCCCGCAGTTGTACGGGGTACTGGAGACGTCCGTAGGCTACCAGGCGGCGTTTCTGATCGCCATGTTGCCCTGCTACGCCTATATCCTTTACTATGCGATGGCGGGTTACCGGGCGCGCTAACAGTGATGCGCGAACCCCGGAATTTTCACATATATCGGCAATCTGAAATGACGGGATGCGAAAACATTTGAAGCCGGGCGCCTGTTCTGATTTGTGATAACAGGATGTTCCGACCGGATTCCGGATGCTTCTCCCGCAATTTCCAGTGCGCTAAAAATGCCTTTTTCGCCGTTTTATTTATAAATTAAGTGCGAACGAAAACGGCGACGCAAGCGGGGTTTTCGCACTAGCACGCTCCTTTAAAGTGGGTCTGTATCATTTATAAACAACCCGGTTTTTTTGCGGCCCAATTCGCACGCCGGCCTCCCGGAACCAGCACCATTCTACTGTAAATCAATATCCTGGGTAAATACATTTATTTCTTACCCTATAACTCGCTATATCTAGTTTATGAAAAACGTAACGATCACCACTCTGGAGGCGCATCATTACGACGAGTTGCTCGACGTGATGAAGGCTGCCTATCCGAACTGGCCCGGCGCATACTGGCGACGGGGCACCATCGAACAATTGCTGGAAGTATTCCCCGAAGGTCAGTTTGTCGCGCTGGTCGACGACAAGGTCGTCGGCTGTGCCATGTCGATTATCGTCGACTACGACAAATTCGGCGACAACCACACCTACGAACAGATCACCGGGCATTACACCTTTAATACCCACGACCCCAAAGGCGACGTGCTGTACGGCATCGAAGTATTCGTGCACCCCGACTACCGCGGCCTGCGCCTCGGCCGGCGTCTTTACGACGTGCGGAAGGAACTATGCGAGCGGCTCAACCTGCGTGCCATTGTATTCGGCGGCCGCATCCCCAACTACCACCGCTACGCCGATCAACTAACGCCGCGCGAGTACATTAGCAAAGTGAAGCAGAAGGAAATACACGATCCAGTGCTCAATTTCCAGTTGTCCAACGATTTCCACGTAAAGAAGATCCTGCGCAACTACATGCCCAGCGACGAGCAGTCGCAGGAGCACGCCACCCTGCTCCAGTGGGACAATATCTACTACCATCAGGAACAAAACTCTCCCGCCGAGCAACGCAAAACCTATGCGCGGATCGGCCTGGTGCAGTGGCAAATGCGCCCGTACCGCAATCTCGATGAGTTGTTCATGCAGGCGGAGTATTTCGTGGACACCATCGCCGCCTACAAAGGCGACATCGCAGCGTTCCCCGAGTTTTTCAACGCCCCGCTCATGGCTGAGCACAACCACCTGCGCGAATCGGAAGCCATCCGGTTACTGGCCCGCCATACCGAAGAGATCAAGGAGCGCTTCTCCGAACTGGCAGTTCGTTACAACGTGAACATCGTGACCGGCAGCCTTCCTGAAATGCACGAAGACAGGCTTTTCAACGTCGGTTACTTCTGCCACCGGAGTGGCAAAACGGAGCGCTACGAAAAAATGCACGTCACGCCCGACGAAGTTAAATACTGGGCGATCACCGGCGGCAGTTCGCTGCGTGTGTTCGACACGGATGTAGGTAAAGTGGGCGTATTGATCTGCTATGACGTGGAATTTCCCGAACTAAGCCGCCTGCTGGCCGATCAGGGCATGCAGATACTGATCGTACCCTACCTCACCGACACTCAGAACGCCTACATGCGGGTGCGGCATTGCGCACAGTCGCGCGCCATCGAGAACGAGTGCTACGTCGCCATCACCGGTTCGGTGGGCAACCTGCCGCAGGTGGAAAACATGGACTTGCAGTATTCGCAATCGGCGGTGCTGACGCCCTGCGATTTTGCATTTCCCTACGACGGCGTAAAGGCTGTCGCAACGCCCAACACCGAGATGGTGCTCGTGGCCGATCTCGACATGGAATTGCTGACGGACCTGCACTACAACGGCGCCGTGCGCAACCTGCTCGACCGCCGGAAAGATTTTTACCAGTTGGCGATCACCAAGCCCAAAAAAGGGAAAAAAGAACTGGCGTCTCCCGTTTCCTGATCGGGAACGGCCATTTTATGATTGCGTGTAAAAACTGGCAGCGCGGCGTCCGGGATTCCGGCGCCGCGCTGCTGTTTTTTCAGGGCGCTGACTTTAATTCGATATCTGGCTCATCATCACCATCGGGTCCTGTACCGACCAGTGCGCTACGGCTTTGCCGGCATCGTTGAACTCGATAATATCCACGTCGATGATCTTGAAGGATTTGCCGGTCGCTTTCATGCCCATCAAGTCGTTTTTCCAGGTGCCGGTCACGGTAGACAGGACCATGACCGTTTTGCCTTCCGAGACGGACTTGCTCACTTCAATGTGCATATCGGGAAAAGCGCCGAAATACTCTTTGATGCCCTCCAATGCTTTTGCCTTTCCTTCTACCGGCTCCGGGCCTGCGTATTCCGTAAAATTATCGGCCAGCATGCTGCCAAAACCGTCGAAATCCTTGTTGTTGAGCGATTCAATGGCTTTTAGCGCGGTTTCCTTGTTTTGCGCGGCGGTTTGAGCAAAAGCGGGGGCGCAGACCATGACGAAAAGCAGCGCCAGGGCGGCGCGATTCCATGTTTTCATTTCAGATATGTTTTTAATGTGAACGAATAAAACTTGTTTTGCAAAAGGCGGGAAACCGTTTGTCAAATGATGTCCACGGGCAGTTCAAAAGTAAGGCGGGCAAGTGGCATCGGAGCATCTTTTTTCAAAAAAAAACGGCGCCCCCGTCATAAACCGGAGGCGCCGCGTATGTGAAGCTTGATGCCGGGGGCTTATTTTTTCTGCACCAGGCTCATCAGTACGTCTTCGTTGACCTTGACCGGATATTCCTTGCGCAGGGTTTCGATCCACTGCTTTTCAAGGTAGTCCTGGTAGTCGGCCACGGCATATCCGCGCGCTTCCGAAAGCGTTTTGGACATAGGCGGCATGATCTCCTCGATCTTCATGAAACTGGAGGTTTTGGTGCCTGCGTCGGTCCGGGCGTCCGTCATGGCGCCGGCTTTCCAGAGGTTGCCGAGTTCCTTGTTCTTGCCCTTTTCATAAGATTTTTCCAGCACCGTCATCGTTTCGTTCTCTTCCGTCTTGTTGAATTTTTTGAGCACGTCGGCAGCCGGCTTTTTCGCGGCATACTGGCGCACGTCGGCCAGTATTTTCGGGTCATCCGTTTTCAGCGTGTAGATGCTGACACGGGCGCGTTCGTCCCAGTTGTACTTGTTCTTCAGGTTCGCGTCGAAGTATTTTTCAAGCCCCGCGGTGTCGATATTGGCCTTGTCCCACACGTTCTGCTTGAGCGCTTCGAACAGCAGGATACCTTCTTCGTATTCGCGCATCAGCGACTTGAAGTCGGGGTATTTTTTATCGAGCTGGCTTTCCTCATAATGCATGGCCGTATCGTCGGTCCAGGCTTTGTACAGTTTTTCTATCGTTTCGATCAGCGGCATGCCCGCGCCGCGCATGCGTTCGCGGCCCGAGCGCGCGCAAAAGTCTTCAAAGTCGGCGACAGTGTAGGTATTGTTGTTGAAGCGCATCAGCACTGTCTGCGGGCGTGCGGGGTCGGGCTTCCACTTGAACGTGAGGAAAACCGAGTCCTGTTGCTTCGCAGCCCACTGCTCCAGCACTTTGGGGTAATCCGTAAAGTTGCTCTCTTTTTTGATGCGGTCGATCATGATCTGCTTGGCCACTTCGCTGCGGCTGTCGCGCTTCACACGCTCGGTGAGCACGCGTTTCACGGCTTCGAAGGAACCGATCGGGCGGTAGCTGAGGCGCTTGATGATGTGCCAGCCGATGCTGGTTTCCACGGGTTCGGTGATCTCGCCGTCGTTTTGCAGGGCAAAGGCGGCGTCTTCAAAGGCGCGCTGGTAGCGGTTGATGCCGAAAAAACCGAGGTAGCCGGCTTTGGTGGCCGTGACCTTGTCTTCCGAAAAACGCTTGCAGGCCTCTTCCCAGTCGGCGCCGCGCTTCAACGTGGCGTAGAGGCTGTCGACGCGGTTTTTCTGCTCGGCGTTTTTCATTTCGTTGTCGCCTTTGCGGAACAGGATGTGCGCCACTTCGATCTCGCCGCGGGCCGGCCGGAAAGCGTTGACTTTCACGATGTGGTAGCCGGCATTCGAGCGGGCGATCCGGATGTCGCCGGGTTTGGAGTCGTAAATGACTTTTTCCAGTTCGTAGTAGCCGTCGGGCAACATGGCGGTCACGTACCCGAGACGGCCTTTGTTGTCTTTGGCGGATTTATCTTCCGAACTGTCTGCGGCCATCTGCTCGAACGATGCGCCGCCCTTCACCATTTTGAGCAGATTCATGGCCCGGGAATAGGCGGCGAGGGTATCGGCTGCCTTGGCATTGCGGTCGCAGGCAATAAAGATGTGGCTGATGTCCACGTCCTGTTTCATGCGCTCGTAAGTCTCGCGGATCAGTTTGTCCGTCACCTCCTTGTCCACGAGGTAGGAGTTGGCGAGTTGGCGGCGATATCCTTCCAGTTCGCTGCGCAGCGCCGGAATGGTGTCCAGTTGCATGTCGCGGGCCTTCTGCACCTTGAGTTTGAACTTGATGTAGAGGTCGAGGTAGTCACGCAGCGATTTTTCGGAAAAATCGGCTTTCTCCTGGTTCGTTTTGGCGTAGATATATTTGAATTCGGATACCGGCACCGGGTGTCCGTCGACGGTAAACAGCGCCGGATCGGTTTGGGCAAATGCAGCGCATGCGAAGAGGGCAAAGGCTGCGGTCAGGATGTGTTTGTACATATTGTGTGGCGTTGATCGGTGTTTTTCGTGAAATTTGGCGGGCAAAATTAGGAAAGGGCGCCAAAAGTGCCGGACGGTATTGGCGTTTTGTAAAATGTTAACAGTGGGAAAATGCCCTTTGCGAAGGCGGAATATTCCTTTCAGCCTGCTGAGGGCTGAAAACTTTTTGCCTGGAGCGATAAAACGCGCTCGCCGCGCCACTGCTCCTCGCGCAGATTGAAGGCCATGTCAAAAGGCGCTCCCTGCACCGCTTCGAAGGCATCGGCCAGCCCGAATCCGATGCCTTTCAGCACCACCTGGCTGTCGGCATGCCGCAGCGACAGCCGGATATGGTTATTGTCGAGCCGGCGGCTGTGCCCGGTGTCGACGAGCCCGCGGGCGACGAACACGGGGCTGCGATTTTGCGGTCCGAAAGGTTCGAACTGCCGCAGCAGGCGCCTGAATTGAGGGGTGATGTCGTCGAGCCGGAGTTCAACGCTGATATCGATGACCGGGCCGGCGTTTTCTTCGTTGATGTCGCGGCAGGCGATCTGTTCGAAACGCTCGCTGAACGCCGGTACATTTTCCACGGGCATCTGCATGCCGGCGGCGTGGGCGTGGCCGCCGTAAGAAAAGAACAGGTCCTCGCACTCGCGCAGCGCTTTGTAGAGGTCGAAGCCCGGCACCGAGCGCGCGGAACCCACGGCGCGGTCATTGCTGCAGGTGAGGATGACCGAGGGCCGGTGAAAGGATTCCGTCATGCGGCTGGCGGCGATACCGATGATACCCTTGTGCCAGTCGGGGCTGTACAGCACGATGCTTTTGCGCTGCTCCCAGTCCGGCATCTCGGTGAATCGCTGCTTCGCCTCGCCAGCCATGGCGTAGTCCACCTCCCGGCGCTTGTGGTTGCGCTGAATCAGCCGGGCGGCGCTGTCCTCGGCGCTGTGCCGGTCGGCGGAAAGCAGCAGCCGCACGGCGTCGCGGGCATCTCCGAGGCGACCGGCGGCATTGATCAGCGGCCCCAGGCCGAACACCAGATCCTTCACTTCGAGCGGCGGCGGGCGTTTGATGGCCTCGATCAGGGCGCGCAGGCCGATGCGCGGCGAGCGGTTGAGCCGTTTCAGCCCGTGGAAGGCGAGGATGCGGTTTTCGCCGCTCATCGGCACGATGTCGCAGGCGATGCTGGTCGCCACGAGGTCGAGCAGGTCGTTGATTTCTTCGCGCGGTGTGTTGTTGTGCATGGCCAGCGCCTGGGCGAGTTTGAAAGCGATGCCACAGCCGCTGAGTTCCTTGTAGGGGTAAGGGCAGTCTTCGCGTTTGGGGTCGAGGTTGGCAACGGCGCCGGGCAGGTCGCCTTCCGGCAGGTGGTGGTCGCAGATGATAAAATCGATGCCGTATTCCTGTGCCTGCGACACGGCCTCATGCGCCTTGATGCCGCAGTCCATGGCGATCACCAGCGTGGCGCCGCTCGTACGGGCGTATTCCACACTCGCAAGACTGACGCCGTATCCTTCTTTTTCCCGGTCGGGCAGGTAGTAGTCGAGGTTGCGGTAAAATGCGGACAGGAAGGCGTACATAAGCGACACGCTGGTAGTGCCATCCACGTCGTAGTCGCCGTAGAGCAGGATGCGCTCGCCGCTTTGCAGCGCCCGGTCGAGGCGCTCCACGGCGAGGTCCATGTCTTTCATCAGGAAAGGATCGTGCAGGTCGTCGATATCGGGGCGAAAAAAGCGCCGCGCCTCGTCGTAATTCCGGATATCCCGCTGCACCAGCAGGCGGCAGAAAAGCGGAGCGATACCGAGTGCCTCCTGTAATTGCCGGGCGGCTTCCTCGTCGGTCGGGATCAGTTGCCAGCGGTGCGAAGTCATAGCGTTGGGGGTCATATTTGCGGTATGGGGCGCTAAAATAGGGAAAATGCCGCGAATTCCTGTCTCACAGTTTTTCCAAAGTCTTTAGCACGCCGTTCAGGACGCGGCTGCGTTCACGGAGATATGTTTCGGTATCCGTTTTCCCGGTGCGTTCTTCTTTTTCCAGGGCCTCTAGCCGAGCCATTTGCGCCATCACTTCGGGGTTGTCGGACGACCACTCGCGCATCAGTTGCAGGGCCTTGTCGATGCGCCCCGAAGCGAGCAATTCTTCGAGCAGCGGTTTTGTCTGGAACCGGATGCCGGTCAGGCGCAGTACTTTCATAATGCTCACTTCGTTGGCCTCGGGTTTTTCACAATCGACGTCCAGTTTTCCCTTTGCAAGGCGGTTCATCAATACGGCGTATTTGTAAAAATGGGGTTCTTCACCGCGTTTGACCAGCCGTTCACATTCCGGACAGGGACAAGGCACGAGTTTATCGACACGCAGGTTGGCAAAATTGGATTTCTCGTGAATGTCGTCCAGTTGGTCGACCACGATGTTCAGCAGCTCGTTTTTTCGCGCTCCGGCGGCGTTGATCTCGATCGTATTTTCGCTGTACACCTCGCGCGCAAATACGCGGGCCCCTGAATCAGCAAAAATGACCGCATCGCTCCACACGTGTTCGCCTTCGATCTTGCGGTGCAGGCGGCAGGTCAGGCGCGTGAGCATGCCCTTGGGCATGAATTTGTAGCGGTACAACACCCGCGTGGCATCCGGCTCCGACCAGCGCTCGCCGTCGTCGTGCGCGGGCAGGCGTTGCGGCACGATGAAGCGGCTGGTGCCTTCGATGGGGTAGCAAAGTTCGAAGTTCTCCATCAGGTGCAGCAGGTTGCCGTGCATGCCTTTGTGCTCGGTTTTGGTCCACACCGTGCGCAGGTCTTCTTTGGAAAATTCGCCCTTGCCGTCGATCACCACCTGGTGGTATAGCAGGTCGAACAGGGAGTCGATGATCCATTTGGGGCGCAGGAAGACAAAATTGGAGAGATCGAGGTCCTCGGCAAAATGCAGGCAAATGCCGAGGATGTGGAAGGTGCGGGCGTAGTCGCCGATGAGCAACTCGTCCGTAATACCCTGATCCCGGCAGAGCGTTTCGAATTCGGGCCAGGGGATGTATTGTCGTTTTGTTTCGCTTAACGCTTGCAGTTGCTTTCGCACCTCCACAAAGGACGTCGGGTATTCCTTGCCGATATGCGGCAACCGGCCCGCATAATGACAGAGGTCTTTTTTCAGAATATCGAACCGCTGGTCGGTGGCCGCTTTGCTGAGGTCCACGGCGTGAAATTCCTGTACGTGTTCGAAACGCTCGCGGATGGCGGGTTTGTTTTTGATGGGCTCGTAGTGCCCTTCTATTTCGTTCTGCACCACCAGCACCGGGCTGTCGCCGCCGAGCATTTCTATGATGTTGAGCCAGTACTGGAAATTGGGGTTTTGTTCGCGCTCGTTGGAGAGCAGGGCGTACACCGAACTGTCGGACAGAAAAAACTGGTGCGCGTAGTGCTGGATATTCTGGCCGCCGAAATCCCATATCTGCAGGATGAAATCATCGCCTTCAGCAGTTTTGAATTCCAATGGTTCTACTTCGATACCCCTTGTTGTATCGCCTTTTTCGGGCATGTCCGCATCGACATCCAGCAGTTTGCGGCGAAGGGTGGTTTTTCCCGAGGCGCCCTGGCCGACGAGCAGCAGGCGCGCTTCCATAAGTCTGATAGTGCCTGTGCGCTCACGCTCGCGGAAATAGCGCAGGATGGCTTCGTTGCCCTGTTTGGCGATTTCGAGGGGGGGATGTACGAGGGGGCAGTTTTGGATGAAAATACCGTTACTACCATCATGACTCTTCCACTTCACTGGCAACCCTTTCTCAATCAAGGGCATTATTGGGCTTAGATCGCTTACCTCTGTATTATAGATATAAAGTTCTTTCAGGCTTCCCAACGTCGATATCGGGCTCAGATCATCTATCTTTGTTCCCGAGACAGAAAGCCATTCTAAGTTTGCCAACATTGATAAGGGACTCAGGTTATTTACATGTAATTTAGTGGCAGAGAGGGTAGTTAAATTCGTCAATGTCGATATCGGGCTCAGATCATTTATCTTCGTATTAAAGATCCTGAGGGTAGTCAGGTTCGTCAACATCGATAACGGGCCCAAATCTTCTACCTTTGTCCCGGAGACATCAAGATTTGTCAGATTTGTCAACGTCGATAACGGGCTCAAATCTTCTACCTGTGTATTAGATATGTTAAGACTTTTCAGATTCGCCAACATCGACAACATTCGCAAATCCGATATCCTTTGAGCATAAAGGTGAAGTTTAGTTTGCCCTTCTTGTTTTACCTCCCATATTTTTTTCAGGGCTTCACGCCCAGCACAATCCTTATACTCTTCCAAAAATTCTTCCTTAGACATATTTTCAAGTATTTAAAGATACAAGCCTCAAAAATAATAAAGTAAGGCCACGCATATAGCGAAAACCGTCTCCCATCCTCCTGCTCCGCCCAAAAACTGGAACCGCCCTCCCGCTGTTTATCAACATCCGGTGTTTGGAAATGCAGGCCGGCTTACTTTGTTGCTTCCGTCCAAAAAGCAATATTTGCCCCTCCAAAACCGTTTGGGATAGTTTTTGCACGCCGTCATCGCAGCGGCGCTAATATCCCGGAGCATACGCGGCCTAAAAGCGACTCGCCGCGTCCTCTTGCCCGCCACCAGAGCATCCTTACAGGGAAGAAGCCCACCACCTTCCGGCCCCTGCCACCGGCACCGAAAAGCCCTCAAACACCCTACTTTAGCACCCATGTCCCGTACAAATAAATACGTCTGCATACACGGTCATTTCTATCAGCCGCCGCGCGAAAACGCCTGGCTCGAAACGGTAGAGCAACAGGAGTCCGCCCGGCCCTTTCACGACTGGAATGCCCGCATCAACTTCGAATGCTACGCCCCCAACGCGGCGGCGCGCATCCTCGACGATAAAGGCTGGATCACCAAGATCCGCAACAATTTCAACCGCATTTCCTGGAATTTCGGCCCCACGTTGCTCACCTGGCTGGAGATCAACGACCCCGAGGCCTACGACCTGCTGCGCAAGGCCGACAAGCGGAGCGCCGAACGCTACGGCGACCACGGCTCGGCGCTGGCACAGGTACACAGCCACCTCATCCTGCCCCTGTGCAACTACCGCGACAAGGTCACGCAGGTGTGGTGGGGCATCCGCGACTTCGAACACCGCTTCGGGCGCTACCCCGAGGGCATCTGGCTGGCCGAAACGGCGGTCAATACCGAAACGCTGGAGGTGCTGGCCTCGCACGGCATCCAGTACACCGTGCTGGCGCCGCGGCAGGCAAAAGCCGTGCGGCGCATCGCCGAAAAATCCGCTGCCAAAGACGCCAAAACGGAGGACTGGCAGGACGTGACGGCAGAAAGCATCGATACGCGCCATCCCTACTGGTGCCTCCTGCCCAGCGGCCGCCGCATCGCCCTGTTCTTTTACCACGGCGGTGTGGCGCAGGAAGTGGCCTTCAACGGCCTGCTCAACAGCGGCACCCGCTTCGCGCAGCGCGTCACCAGCCTGTTCGACGACGACGATACTCCACAACTCGCCCACATCGCTACGGACGGCGAGAGCTACGGCCACCACCACCGCTTTGGCGAAATGGCACTGGCCGACTGCCTCAACCAGATCGAGGATCAGGAACTCGCTACCCTGACCAACTACGGCGAGTTTCTCGAAATGCACCCGCCGAGCTGGGAGGTGCAGATACACGAAAACTCATCGTGGAGTTGCGTGCACGGTGTGGAGCGCTGGCGCTCCGACTGCGGCTGCAATACCGGCGGGCATGCCGGATGGCACCAGCGCTGGCGCAAGCCGCTGCGCGACACGCTCGACTGGCTGCGCGACCAGTTGGCGCCGCTGTTCGAGCGCGAGGCCGCGCGTTTTCTGCGCGACCCCTGGGCGGCCCGCAACGAATACATCGATGTGATCCTCGACCGCAGCGAAGACAATGTGGCGCAGTTCCTGAAAAAACACGCGCGGCGCGAACTCAGCAAACTCGAAGAGGTGATGGTGCTGCGCCTGCTGGAAATGCAGCGCCACGCCGTGCTGATGTACACCAGTTGCGGCTGGTTTTTCGATGAAATTTCGGGCATCGAGACCAACCAGATCCTCCAGTACGCCCTGCGGGCCATGGACTACGCCAAAGACGTGGGCGGCATGGAACTCCTGAAAGAATTCATCAAGCGGCTGGCCGAAGCGCCGAGCAACGTGCTGAAGGACGGCGCAGCGAGTTTTCAGCAAAACGTGATCCCCACGCGCGTGACGCTCGAACGCGTAGCCATGCACTTTGCGGTGGCTTCGCTTTTTGAGGACGACCCCGAAGGGCTCGATCTGTTCAATTACAAGGCCTCCGTCGAGTTTTTTGAAAAAATACAAGCCGGAAAAACGCAATTCGCCGCCGGCCGCCTTTCGATCCGCTCGCGGCTCAGCCACGCGGAAAAAACCTTCTGCTTTGCCGTGTTGTACCTCGGCCAGCAGCACATCATCGGCAACATCAGCGCGACGATGAACCGCACCACCTTCGACGCGATGTGGCAGCGCACCTACAAGGTGTTCAACGCCGCCAACCTCGGCGAGGTGATCGGCATCCTGCAGGAGTACTTCGGCCCGGAAAAATTCACGCTGGCCAGCCTGTTCGCCGACGAGAAGATCAAGATCATCCGCGACATCACGGAAGCAAACCTCGCCTCCGCGGAATCGTCGTTCCGCTCGGTGTTCAACGAGAACTACCAGCTCATGAACGGCCTGGAAGAAGCGGGATTACCGCTGCCATACTCATGGCGCAACATCGCTTCTTACGCGTTGAATTCCGAACTGCTCGGTTATTTCCGGAACGGCGACACGCGCGAGATCCGCACCCTGCGCCGCATTGCCGGCGACCTCAAGCGCTGGGGCGTGAAACTCACCGACGAGGATGCCGTACGCCATGCCATCAGCGAGCGCATTTACCGCGAGATACTGCTCATCGACCTCGACGAGTCCTCGGCGCCGCGGGTAGAATGGCTCAGCGACGTGCTCGAGATCGTGCAAAAGATGAACCTGAAGCCCGACGTCTGGAAAAGCCAGAACGTGTTCTACCTCATCACAAAAGGCCTGCGCAAGGGGCAATGGGTCTTTATCAACGATGAATGGAAAGCCGCATTCGAGCGGCTCGCCGAACTGCTGAAAGTGCGCCTGATAGTGTAGTGGCAGTAGGCAGTAGCACCGGGCACTTGTGCATTCACTGCCCACTGCTACTGCCAACTGCTTACTGACTGCCGTTCAGGATTTTGTCGTACGACAGGTCGGCGGCGCGGTACCAGCCTTCTTTTTCGATCTTTTTCAGACCGGATGCATCGTCGCTCACGACCTGCCAGGCGCCGTTTTCGAAACGGTACAGCGGTGGCGTTCTAAACAGCTCGCTTTTTTGATCGAGCGAGGCGGGTGTTTGTGCGCGCATGTCCAGTTGGCGGTCGTACAGCACGTAGGATTGCACCGGCGCCACGGAAGGCGTCACCATGTCTATTTCAGGCAGTTTTGTTTTGTGTAGCGACAGTTCGCGGTCGCGCGCGTCGTTGAGTTTGATCACGTCGCCTTTTTCCAGCGTTTCTATGTACGTGGTGTAAGGCACTTTATAGCGGTCCATGTTGTAACTGATACCGATCTGGTAGCTCTGGATGCGCTCGCCGAAGCGCAGGTTCATGTAGTCGCGCCCCCAGGAGCACTTGGCGATGATGCTGAAGCTGCGCCAGTTGAGGTTGCGCAGTTCGAAGATCAGATCGGCGTTGTAGCGGTTGATCGCCTTACGGTCGAGTACGATGGCCTGGTCGACGCGCGCCATCCAGTTCCAGTATCCCTTCGGGTGTTTGCGCGACTGCGCTTCCAGTTTCTGCACGATGACGTAGGGGCGAATGTAGTACAGGGTTTCGGATTGCCCGTCGCGTATGACTGTGGTGTCGCGCTCTACGATGGGCGCCGCCACGGACTGGTAGACAGGCGGCTGGTCGTAACTGGAAAAAATGGCCCGCATGCCCAGGAAATTGCCGCTGCGAAACTGGAGCCGCGACACCAGGCGGTTTTTCCCGTAGCCCAGTATGTTCATGTCCTCGTCGAAGGTCAGCAGGTTGCCTATGTTGATCTCGCGCTGATAGGCGAGCGTGGCCGACCAGAAGGCGTTGCTTTTCCAGCCGTCACGATCGTTGGCGTCGGTTTTGGGGTTGATATACTGGCTGAAGGTGTATCCGAAGCGCAGGTAGTTGGTGGAAAAATTGCCGTTCCTGAGGTTGACGATGGTTTTGGCCGAATCGAGGAAAAAGGGATTGGGTTGTCCGTTGGACAAATGCCCTATGATCAGCGACAGGTGCTGAAAACGCGTGGTTGCGGAGTCGAGACGCGGGTGAATGAAATAATTGAAATGGAATTTCGGCTGAAAACTCGGCGGCCGCACGGGGAAACTCTGCGCTTTACTCAGGTAAATGCGAAAGGTCATCTGCGGCTCGAACGCAATGCTGAAGCGCTTCAGCCAGTCGCGTTGCAGATCGCGGCCCTTCAACACGATGTAGTAGGGCGCCAGGTTGGCCTCGAAATAGGGCAGGTATCTGCGCGTAGGCAGGCTGTCGGTGTTGCGGCCATACTGGTTGGAATTGAAATACAGGGGCAGCCCAAAATACTCCACCTCCCGGTGGGCCATCAGCACGTTGAACAGTTGTTTGGTGATCAGCGAATTATCGCGGTCGGGCAGCACCGCACCCTGCTGGGCATTCAGGATAGCAAAGCAAAAAGTAAAAAAAAGCGACAAAATGCCGCTTTTACAGCGTTTTGAGAGGTCTTTCATGGTATTGGGTGTTCTTTGAAACCCAAACCTACAGGCCTTTGCCTTGCCGCGCGATTAAAAAGCAACTAAAATACGGCTAAAACGATTCGCTACCGGCGCAATACCTTGAACGCGATGCCGCGGCCGTGCTTTTGCATGATCGCGAGGTTAATCCAGCTCAGGGCCAGTTGTTCCAGCAATGTCACCTTGTCGAGCCCCCCGAAATCCCATACCTCTCCAAAGCCGAGTGCATGCGCCAGTTGTCCGGCAATCTCCTTGCCCCGCGTGCTGTCACCCGCGACGAACATGTCCGCCGCCTGATCGCCATATTTCGGGTCGAGCATGTTCTCGTAACCCGTGGTGTTGAAGCATTTTACCACGTCGGCTGTGTTGCAGTTGGCCAGGATGGCCGCGGTCGTGTGCTCGAAACCTTCCGGTCGCGCGAACACGCCGTTCATAGCATCGAGGATCACCTTGCCCGATACATCGCCGAGACTGCGCGCCACTTCATGCGCTACCTGGGCCGGTGTGGCCAGGATGATCACTTCAGAGGCCTGTGCTGCTTCCCGCACGCCGTGCGCTGTAATGTCGGGAGACGCCTCCAGCAACGATGCGCCTTTAAATGTTGCGAGTTCGCGCACGCCGAGGCGGATGCGATGCCCGGCTTTCGCCAGTCCGCGCGCCAGGGCGCCGCCGACATTTCCGGTTCCGATAATTGCGATGTTCATCATGTGTTCCCAGGCGCTGCCCGGGCAAAGTTTAGCGTTTATAAAAGATCGGCAGATGTTCGTTCGCTGCGCTTTTGGGGCTTTGCCAACCAGAGGTTGGCGTTACGGATTCACACGCCCAGGGCTTCGATCACCATCCGGGCCGCCGCTGCGCCGCTGTATTGCTGCTGCCCGGTGATGAGGCGGCCGTCACGCACGGCAAATTCTTTGAACATGCCGGCGGTGATGAAGTTCGTGTCCGGCAATTTTTTCGCCTCCTCTTCGATCCGGAACGGCTGAATGCGCTTGCCGACAAAGTTATCGGCGTATTGCTCTTCGCTGTCGGCGAAGCCGGTCCAGGTTTTGCCCTCCACGAGCAGTTTTCCGTCGGCAGTTTTCACTTTCAGAAGAATGCAGGTAGCGTGGCAGACGATGCCCAGCACTTTTTCCCGCTCGTAAAAATCTGCGACCAGGCGATGCAACGCTTCGTTGTCGATGAACGTGTACATCGGCGACTGGCCACCCGTGAGGAATACCGCGTCATAAGTGTCTATATCAATTGCCGAGATCGGACGTGTTTGCTCGAGCAGGGCGGCGTGTTGCGGTGATTTTTTGAAGCCCAGGGAGATCAGGTCGTGCGCCGAATAGCCGCTCGGGTCTTCCGGATCGCTGTAGCCATCGGCTACCAGCGCGCCGCCGTCGGGCGAAAAAATATCGACTTCGTAGCCGCGCTCCGTGAATTCCCAATACGGGTGTGTGAGTTCGGCGTACCAGAATCCAATGGGCCAGCCGGTCGTTTGGCTTACGGATGGGTTGGCGGCGATCAGGGCGATCTTTTTGGGGCGGGTGATATTCAGACTAGCACTCATGGCAAAAGACGTTTGGTGAAACAACAGGGCAAAGTTGCGTCCGCCATACTACCTTTGGCAATATAGTTACCCAAAAGTGCCATACTTACTTTTTGGAAAGTAAATTGTAAATCAAACCATTACAAACGATGCCCGAGTTTCTTTACGATAACAGGCTATACTACAACCCCGTCGAATTTGCCATGAGCCGCATCGGCGGCGCCTGGAAAATGCCCATCCTTTGGCGCCTGAAAACCCGCATCATGCGCTACGGCGAACTGAAAAAAGACATCGGCAAAGTGACCCACAAAATGCTGACCGCACAACTCCGGGAACTGGAAGCCGACGGCTACATCAGCCGGAAAGTGTACCCCGTCGTGCCGCCAAAGGTGGAGTATTCGCTGACCGAACGCGGCAGGGATGTTATTCCTGTGATCGATATGATCCGGCAATACGGGCTGAATCTTATGGACGAAATGGGTGTAGAGCATCCTGGCACAGCATAAAAAAGGGCGGACAGTAAAAACTGACCAGATTTTATATTTTAAAATTTTATATTGAATACATTTGCAGATGCCGGATATTGATACAACGTATCTATCTATCACAAAACGAATGGTCAAATCATGAAAAACACCTTACTTTCTTCTGTGATCACCCTTGTAGTCGGCTTCCTGGCTAACAAACTTCTGCCCGCCGGTACGGCGACCTGGGTTGTTCCGCTGGCCAGTGCCGTAGCGAGTATTTTTCTGAAACAAAACCCGAAAGACGGCGCTTTGTCCGGACTGCTGGGGGGCGGCGCGCTGGGTGTGCTGGCAAGCGACGGAGGGCTCGGTTCCATCCTGAGCGGAGTGTTGGGTAGCGACATGGCAGGCGGTATGCTCGGCTCCATTCTCGGCGGCGGCGTACTTGGCGGCGCCGGCGGCGGTGTCGGCGGCTTTCTGCAAGGCATGCTCAACAAAGCGAATGCCGGCTCCTGAAACACACCTTTATCAACAACAACGCCCGACGGCTCCGGTACCGTCGGGCGTTCATTTTTTAGGCCCTTTATATGTGTAGATATAACATTACCCTTTCCGCAAATTTTCCACCGCTTCCACGGTTTTGGGGATCGGGTTGCCGAGTATCCGGTGCCCGTTTTCAGTGATCAGCACGTTGTCTTCGATACGGATGCCGCCGAAGTCGCGGTATTTTTTCAGCGCCGGGTAGTTGATGAACTCCTCGAACTTTTTTTTGCGCCGCCACTGGTCGATCAGTTGCGGAATAAAATAGATGCCGGGCTCCACCGTGAGCACGAAGCCCGGCTCAAGCGCGCGCGCCAGGCGCAGGTAGGCGGTGCCGAACTGCTCGCTGCGCCGCACATTTTCCGAATAGCCGACATAGTTTTCGCCAAGGTCTTCCATGTCATGCACATCCATGCCGATCATGTGCCCCAGGCCGTGCGGAAAAAACAATGCGTGGGCGCCCTGTGCCACGGCTTCGTCGAGATTGCCGCGCATGAGCCCCAGCGCTCTGAGGCCCTCGGCCATGCGGCGTGCTGCCGCAAGATGCACGTCGCGGTACGGGATGCCGGGTTTCAGCGAAGCGATGGCGCCGATCTCCGCGTCGAGCACGATCTCGTATATCTCGCGTTGTCTGGTCGTGAATTTTCCGGCCACCGGAAATGTGCGCGTGATGTCGCCGGCGTAATGCATGGCCGTCTCGGCGCCGAAGTCGCCCAGTACCATTTGGCCTTTTTGCAGGGTATTTCCGTGGTAGTGGTTGTGCAGTATCTGCCCGTTCACGGTCAGGATCACCGGGTAAGAGAGGTGGCCGCCACCCGACACGGCGATACCTTCCACCAGCCCGGCCAGTTCGGCTTCCCGCTGCCCTTCGCGTGCGGCTTTCATGGCCGCTACATGCATTTCGCCGCTGACATCCACGGCGCGTTCCATTTCCGCTACTTCCTCGTCGCTTTTGTGCGCACGCTGCGCCACCACGGCGCGAATAAAGGCTTCGGATGCCGCCGTTTTTTGCTTCGCAACGGGGATGTTCAGCGCATCCTTCAACAGCAGCATATTATCGTGCCGGTAAGGCGGCAGGTAGTGGATCGCCCTGCCGGCGCGCCGGTTCTTTTTCAGGAACGGCAAGAGACGCCGAAACGGCAGCACCTCCTGCACCCCCACCTGCGCGGCGAGCGTTTTCATGCGCGGCGCGGCGCCCATCCAGACGACGTCTTCGATGCTGAGGTCGTCGCCGAAAATGATGTCGCGGTCCGCGTCGATATCGATCACCGCAGCCAAGCCTGGCTTGTCGATGCCAAAGAAGTAGAGAAAATTGCTGTCCTGTCGGAAATGGTAGTCGTTGCCGGCGTAATTCATGCCGACTTCATTGTTGCCCGTAAAAAAAAGAAGGCCCGAGCCGAGGTCTTTTTTTAGCCGTGTACGGCGGGCGCGGTAAGTATTTTCTGAAAACATGGCGAGTCCTTTTGTGGAATCGCGAATGTCGGAAATTCTGGCGAACCCGGAGGTTGAAACGGGAAAAGACCTCATTTCCGCAAGTCGTACCGGAACAGGTCATTGAAAATGCCGTAAAAAGTTGCCTCGGAATCCGCTTGCAGCGACTTGTTTGCAAACAATATCCTGCCGATGCCGGTCGACGGCTCGAAATACATCAGCGTCGAAGTGCCGAAGTCGTTGCCGGCATGCCCGATGCAGCAGGGGATCGACAAGTCCCAGCACAACCCGTCGGGAAATGCTTCTCCACCCGGCTGTTTACCCATCATCATGTGGTAGGAGCGGGTCGGCAAAAGTGTGCCTTCCCCGCCAAAGCCCTTTATCATTTCCTGCAGAAATTTTGTCATGTCCGCTACCGAACTGTACAACCCGCCGTCCGGATAGGTAATAAGCCGGTATTCCGGCACGCGACTCCCGTTTTCCAGATAATATGCACTGCATTTCCGGCATTTTTGAGGTTTTTCCCAGCTGCTGGAACGCATCCCCAGCGGTTGTAAAATACGCTTGCGGGTAAATGAGCGGTAATCCTCTTTTGTGGCGCGTTCGAGGATATAAGCCAGCAGGGTTGCACCAAGGTTGCTGTATTCGTACGCCGCACCCGGCGCATGGTCGTAAAAGTTGTCGTCGTTGTACCACTCTCCTTGCTTCGACAGTATTTTTTCGAGGAAAATACTCATTTCCATCGGCTGATTCCGGTTGTAGACTTCGACGAGGGGCCACCATTCTTTCGAAAATATGTTTTTGTCGAGGGCCGCCCCGAACAGATAAGACCGGTTGTAGTAGAGCGAATCGCGAATACCGGAGACGTGCATTGCCAAATGGCGGATGCGAATGACCGAATCGGGATATTTCGGATGTATGATCCTGAACGGCAGGTATTTATTGATGTCGTCATCCAGGTTTAGTTTGCCCGCTTCCATAGCCTGCATCAGCGCGACGCCGATCAAGGTTTTCGATACGGAGGCGATCATCTGCACGGTATTGGGGGTATATGCCTGCCTGGTTTCCAGGTTCGCATATCCGAAGCCCCGCTGGTAATAAATGGTGTCCTTTGAAAAAACGGCAACTGCAAAACCCGGCAGATTGCCCTTGTCATGCCAGCCCCGGAGCAGCAGATCCAGGGAGTCGGCGTAGTTCGGTATGACCGGTGCCGGTTTCGACTCGCTGCCTTTGTGAAATAATGTACACGATGCCAGCAAAAGCCCGAAAAAGGCAGCAATCCAATATATATTTCTCATCTTATCCATCAATCATGCAATAAAAACGTAGCATGTTCTGACAGACGTTTTCAGCAGACCTAAAGTTACCCCGCCGTTCCGGTATGATATAATAGCAAAAAGCGGCACCCGGAATTCCGGATACCGCTTTTCGTATTCTTCAGACACACCCTAAATCAAATCACAAACTCATCGGCACCTCCATCAGCAGCAGGCGTGCGTCGGAAGTTGCCGTGATCTCCAGCGTGGAAGCATCCCAGACACCGAAACCGTCGCGCTGGCCCAGCGCCTGCCCGTTGATGGCAACCTCGCCTTCTATGACAAAGGCATACACGCCGTTCTTGGCGGGGTCCTTCAGCGCATATTCCGTTTTAAAGTCCTTGTCGAGTTGCCCGAGATGAAACCAGGCGTTCTGGTGTATCCATACGCCTTCGTCGTCGGGGTCGGGCGACAGCACCTGCAGCAGGTTGTTTTTCAGTTTGTCATTGTCGAGGCTGATCTGGTCGTAGCGGGGCGTTGCGTTACGCTTGTTGGGAAATACCCAGATCTGCAAAAAACGCACGTCCTGATCGCTGTTTTTGTTGAATTCCGAGTGCTGGATGCCCGTGCCGGCACTCATGACCTGAATGTCGCCCTGCCGGATCACGGCGGTATTGCCCATCGAATCCTTGTGTTCGAGATCGCCCGAAAGCGGGATGGAAATGATCTCCATGTTATCGTGCGGGTGTGTGCCGAAGCCGCGCCCGGGAGCGACCACATCGTCGTTGAGCACGCGCAGCACACCGAAGTGCATGCGCTCGGGATTGTAATAATTGGCAAAAGAAAAGGTATGGTGGCTGTCAAGCCAGCCGTGGTTGGCGTGGCCGCGGGTATCGGCCTTGTGCAAAACAGTGTTTGCCATCATTTTTGACTCCGTATTTGGAAGGTGATTGAATCCGATAATGTCGAGCGGCCTGAGTTCGTCGATGCCGTTTTCAGCGAGTTTCCCCACCGATTTGGTGGCGGCAAAAATGCCGGCGCCCAGCAGGCCCGTTTTGAGAAAGTCTTTTCTTCGCATGGTCGTGATGTTAAAATGCTTACAACGGTACAAAATTACGGCAAGTTGCTATACTTTTACAAGTAGTTTCATCAATGTATATCAGTTTCATTTTTGTAACTTTTGCTGATAATCAAATGCTTGCATCGAAAAAAAATACGCGTGGAAAATCATTTTCTCCGATTGAATGCCCGTTCAGGGCCACGCTTGACCTGCTCGAAGGGAAGTGGAAATTTGCCATTATCTACAGCCTGATGAAAAAAGGTACGCTCCGTTTCAAGGAACTGGAGCGCGAGGTAGGCGGCATCACGCCCCGCATGCTGATCGCTTCCCTGAAAGAACTCGAAGCCAACGGCATCGTCCACCGCAAGGCCTACGCAACCGTGCCGCCGACCGTGGAATATCGCCTGACGGACTGCGGCCGCACCCTGGAACCGGTGATCGAGTCGATCCGCGCCTGGGGCGAAGAGCATATCGAGCGGCAGACGGGGCGGGTGAAGTGATGACTGTATTTACCCATCGTAAATGTCCGACCGCGATCACACTGCCGCCTGCACCCGACGATTCTTTTTACGCCGACATCCCTACTTTTGCACACATCCTTCTCAAAATAACCGAAGGCACTGTCAACCCGGATCCATGCATAAGCCCTCTTTCCTTTCAATTCTGCTGTCCTTCGCCCTGATCTGCGCCGTCGCTTCCTGCAGCGGCACCGAAGCCCCGCTCGATGCCGAAACACGCCAGACCATCGATTCGCTTTCCGGGGTCGGGATGCGCAATGTCAAGGCGGAACTGGATTCAATGTGCGTACTCGAGCGGCAGCGCAGTTTGCCTCATCTCGTCGATTCATTTCGGGCATTGCGCACCAGAGAGATCGAAAGGCAGCTCAAAACCATTCCGAAATAATGATCTGGCATCCCCTGACGGTTTTTCTATCCTGGCTGGCGTATTTCGCGCTGCACAGCCTGCTGGCAGCCGGTGCCGTAAAAAAGTGGACGGAAAAGAACGCGCCTGTCCTGTATCGTTATTACCGGTTGATATACAATGTCGTGGCTACGGGTCTGCTGATCTGGCTGTCGCTCTGGCTGGTCCGCTCCGAACAGGTGTTGCTGTTCGAGCCGCCGCTCTGGCTGCGCGTGATCAGCGGCGGTGTGGCCGCTACCGGTCTGTGGCTTGTCGGCGCTTCGCTCTACGGCTACGATCTCGGCGAATTTCTCGGCATACGCTCCGCCACCGCTCCGGACGATACGCTGCGCGTGAGCGGTCTGAACGCCCGCGTCCGGCACCCGCTGTATCTCGGCATATTGCTGGCAGTGGCGGGCGGCTGGCTCCTGTGGCCGGGCATCGATGTCAGCGCCGTCGCTGCTGCAACGTTGTGCTATTTGCCGGCCGGCATCTATTGGGAGGAGCAAAAATTGCTGCTGTATTTCGGCGACGCCTACCGCGAATACCGGCGGCGCGTAAAACGCCTGATCCCCGGCGTTTGGTGAAGGTTTTGCTACTTTTGTGCAATTCCAAGAGGTGCTGTGTTAAAAAGCGACGAGGCAGATTTTGCAGCCATAGCCGCAGCTATGGCGAAAAATCTAACGCTGTATGATCCGCTGCGGCGGATGCCGCTTGTAGCCCAGTGATGAAACTTTAAATACGCTCTAACTTACTATCCAGATGCGAATCTTCTTTTGGCTGCGCTGTTTTTGCGGATCACTCGTATGCTCCCTGCTGTTTGCCTGCACCCCTCCCGAACTTTCCGAAAAAAATGCTGCGGCGGGCATCAACCTCGATCTGCAGAACCCGCTGGTGCGAAAACTGTACGACTTCCGCGATGAGCGGAAGGTAGACAGTCTGCTCAATTACCTGGACGACGCAGACCCCACCCTGCGATACCTCGCAGCGCTGTCATTCGCCTCCATACCCGACTCCGGCGCCATTTCACAGGTGGCGGGGCTGCTTGGCGACGAAGTGGAGGACGTGCGCATCGCGGCGGCCTTTGCGCTCGGGCAGATCGGAAAAGCCGCCTGCGAAAAGCCCCTGATCGATGCCTTTATGGCAGACGACCCGATGTCGGAGCACCAGCGTTTCAACGCCATAGTGCTCGAAGCCGTCGGCAAATGCGGCAGCCTTGCAAGTTTACGCAACATCGCCACGGTCACTACCTACAAACCTGCGGACACCCTGCTGCTGGAAGGGCAGTGCCGCGCTGTTTACCGCTATGGGCTGCGCGACTCCATCCTCCCCGTTGCCACCCAACTCATGATCTCTTACGTCGCCAACGAACGCATCCCTGTTCCGGCGCGGCTGATGGCGGCGCACTACCTGGCGCGCAGCAAAAACGTGCGCCCCGACAGCGCACAGGCCAAGGAGATCGCAGCGGGATTTGTGCGGGCCCGCAACAGCCCGGAAGTGCGGATGGCCCTTGCCACCGCGCTGGGCAAGTCGCAAACGGAGCCTGCCTTTGCCATGCTCTCCAAAGTGATCGCCAGCGAGCAGGACTGGCGCGTCAAGTGCAACATCATCAATGCCTTGTCCATTTTTGAATACGACACGGTGCGCGCGCTGGTCACGCCTTTCATCACGCATAAAAATCAACATATCAGCCTTGCGGCGGCTGAATTCTTCATCCGGAACGGGCAGGTAAAAGACGGCGACTACTACTGGCGCATCACTCGCGACCATCCCGATATGCCGATGGCCACGCAGATCGCCCTGTTCCGCGCTTCCAACAAACTGCTTTCCGTACGCAACCAGCCGGAGTCGAAATTTTACGTGATCGATCGCATCAAGGCGTTGTATCAGCAGGCCGGCAATCCCTACGACCGCGCGGCTTGTCTGCACGCACTGGCCGAGTTTGGCTGGAACTACCGCTGGATACACGACAAGGGGTATACCGACCCGCATCCCGCCGTCAAAACGGCGGCGACGGAAGCCCTGAAGTCGATCGCAGAACTGTCGAATTTTTATTCCATATTCGGCGAAAACGCCCGCACGGTGCGCCGCGACCTTTACTATTATTTCCGCGAAGCGATCGCCGGCGGCGACGTAGGCATGATCGTGGCTTCATCTGAAGGCTTGCAGGCAGAGGCATTGAACTACAAATCCTATCGCGATACCGCGCGCATCGGCATCCTGAAAGAGAGCCTTGCCAAACTGAAACTGCCGCGTGATGTGGAGGCGTACATGGCGCTCGACAAGACCCTTGCTTTTTTTGAAGAGCGCCCGGCGCCGCTGAAACCGGTCATCCCCAACAACCACCCGATCGATTGGGAAGAAATGAAGAAATTCAGCGCCCGGTCTACGGTCACCATTGCGACCGGGAAAGGACCGATCGTGCTCGAACTGTACCCGCTGTGGGCGCCCGGCTCGGTTGCCAACCTGCTCCGCCTCGCCAATTCGGGTTTTTTCAACGGGAAAAATTTCCACCGCGTCGTATCCAATCATGTTATTCAGGGCGGATGCCCGCGTGGCGATGGCTACGGCGCGCTCGATTATTCGATCCGCACAGAGATCGGGCTGGTGTGGTTCGATGGAGCAGGCTATCTCGGCATGGCATCTGCCGGCCCCGATACCGAAGGCACGCAGTTTTTTATCACCCATTCGGCCAGGCCGCACCTGGACGGCAAGTTTACGATCTTCGGCAAAGTCCGCTCGGGTATGGAAGTCGTGGATCAGATCCAGCCGGGCGACCAGATCACCGGTGTAACGGTACAATATTGACCGTACAATATTAGGCGCCGTCCTGTTGAGGTTATCCGGTCTTTTTGCGACTAAGGATTCGACAGATGCGCAACACGCCGGGGCGCCTGTTGCATTTTCTTTCTCGTTTTCCCTGAAATTCCGAAAAAGAGATACCTTTCGGCAGACATTCCCTATTGATAAATGTTAACATCATGACTTTAGTCGATCAAATTCGAGAACTCATTGCCTCCGGAGAAACCGAGCGGTCACTGGAAGAACTTTTCAACTTTGTAAAAGAATCCAACGCCGACGTCATCGATAACCTGGTCATGCTGCGCAGCAGGATGCAAAACGTGAACCGTGCGGTACAGACCGGCACCATGAACGACCAGGATGCAGCTATCGAGCGTGCCAAGATCAACGATGCCATTCTGAAACTCCTTCCGCAAATGACGCCCGAGTACCTGGCAGAAGCCAGCAAGCGGAAAGCCCCCATCGCTACCCCGATGGCTGCCGCGGCAGCTCCCGCTTCCGGCAACAACATGAAGACCATCTACATCATCGCCGGTGTAGTTGTCGTATTGCTGTTGCTCGTGTTCGCATTCGGTGGCGACGATGACGAAGGGGATCCCGAAAACGTGAACATGGAGCAGGGCTACGATCAGCAGCAGAGCGATGACACGTACGACCAGCAGCAAGATGACGGCACATACGACCAGCAGGAGGACGATGGCACGTATGACCAGCAGGAGGACGATGGTTCCGATCAGCAACAAGATGACAGCGGCACAGAGAGCGACGACGACGATACTTACTAATCTGCCACCGGTCCCTTACAGCAACCTCCAGGTAATGCCGTTGCGCCAGGCGTACGTTGCTTCCGGCGCCTCGGGAGGCAGGTTTTTGTCGAGGTTATAGGTAAAGTCGACGGTCAGCGCGATCCTGGAAGTGATCGCTACTTTTAAAAGCCAGTCGGTACTGACGCGATAGTTTTTGATCAGCCCCCACACGGGTTGCCAGTATGTGGTGCCCGTGAGGGTAGTGTGGTTTCCTGCGCGCAGGGTAACAGACACATAACTGCTGAACCGATTCCAGTTCTGGTCCTTGTAGGGTTCCGTAAATACATTGTGCTCCCAAAGCCAGGAGGCGCCGAGGTACAGGCGTTGCCGCCCGTCGCCGGATACCATCGCGCGCCAGCGCGGTCCGGTACCCGTCAGCAGGCGTTGGCGGAGGAGTTGCAGCGGGCTGGTCTGTATCTGCGCGTAGGCTTCCCAGGTCCAGGTTTTGCTCAGTTCGTAATTGTAGCGCAGGTGACCGAACGCCTGTTTGGAAAAATCGTTGCCGCCCGCGCGCAACAGGTTGACATTGAGCAGGATCAGCGCCAGGTGGTTGCCGTTTTTGTATTGCACGCGCGATTCGCCCAGCAGTTGCAGACTCTGCTGTCTTACCCGCACCAGCGACACGCCGCCCCGCAGGTGCCCGTACCAGTGCAGGGAATCGTTGGTGCCGGTGATCCGCTGCTCCTCGATGTTGACGATCTGGGCGCCCAGCGGTGTGGCAAACAGTAAAATCAGTAAAATCAGGTGTGGTGACAGTATTCGCATCCGGTATGTTTCGATAGCGGCAAATCTATTGAAAAACACACGGTTCGGGCGAATTGGGCACGATAAGGCGTCGGAAAGGCACACATATAACACTGACCTTACTACGCCCGCCGATCGAATTCACCGGTTTTCGGGGCCCGTTTCCGGCTCGGTGTACCCGCATTTTTCCAGGGCTTGTTCCAGATATCCGCGTTTTTCCAGGTGGTTGAAAAACAGTTCCAGTTTTCCGTTGATCGCCAGTTGGCTGTCGATCAGGTAGTTTTCCGCGATCTTGTTCAGGCGGGGTCCGGGGTCGGTAAAAAAATTGCGCAAGCCAGGGTATTTTTCCTGATAAACAGCACTTGTAATGTCGACTTCCTCCAGCAAGCGCTGGCGGATGAGCGGTTTCTCCAGAAATGACTTCCATACTTCGTCGCGCCAGTAATTGTTGCCCACCGCCATTTCGCAATCGAGAAATACATTGTGGTGTACGAGGTTGCCGTGTCCGCCGTGCATAAAGACGGCGCCGAACAATTCCTTGTCGCCCTTGCTGCCCACCCGTTCGAAAAAATTGTGCCCCGCCTCCATGCCGCAGGCGCCGTCGTCCAGGAATACTCCGCCTACCTGCACTTCCTCGTCCGCCGGCACGATATCGACGAAGTGGTTGTACCGGATCACCGTGCCTTGCGAGGCCGGATCCCGGCCCGTGTAGATGGCGCCCATATCGTCTGCATACGTGCATACCCGTTCGAAGCGATTGTACTGGATTGCGTGGTCGTTGCCGCGAAAACCGACGGCCATATGAAGC
The DNA here is from genome assembly GCA_020636045.1 of Lewinellaceae bacterium. Taxonomy (GTDB): domain Bacteria; phylum Bacteroidota; class Bacteroidia; order Chitinophagales; family Saprospiraceae; genus M3007. Next base: position 73,509 of record JACJYP010000007.1, on the reverse strand, counting down.
AGGTCGTGAAAATAGCAGTGCTGCACGACTGCGCCCGTGCCAAACAGTTTGACCGCCGGGGCGTATGTGTGATGGCGCCGATCGACGCGGTAAAACTCGCAATGGCTCACTTCGTTGCCCGAAGCGCTCAGGGTGCGCCGGTCGCCGCCGCTGAGGATGACGCCTCCCGCACCGGTATTGTAAATGCGGCAATTGCGGATACGGATGCGTTGAAAATCATGCGATACCCAATCGTCGAGCAAGGGTGCGCCGTCTGCGGCGTAGCCCTGCCGGCTGTGCCGTAGCGGCTGTCCGGTGCTGACCGCCACCGTTCCAAGAGCATAAAAGTCACAGGCATCGATATCGATATCATGGGCATTCTCGAGGTAGATACCCATGCCACGGGAGGCACAGAATGTAATGCCTTCGAACGATAAATACGCCGCGTTGCGCGCCTCAATCATCGGGGCTTCGAGCATGGACACCTCGACCCGCGCCTGCTCAAAACCCTCCGGCGGATACAGGTACACCATCCCCGTCGTACGGTCCAGGTACCATTCGCCCGGCCGGTCGATCTCCTCCGGCAAGTTGTACGTATAATAGCCGCGCAGCGACAGGCCGGCCATATCGCTCCATTTGCTCGAATCGGGATACAAACTGCTGACTACGCCGTACAGATGGGGCTGTGCCGTACGGATCGATCTTTCTGCGGTATCGATCGCCGCCACGAGCAGGTGATCGTCGTTGAAGCCGAAAGAAAAACGGCCGTGCAGCCAGATGTCTTTTGCCTTCTGCCACCGCGCCGGACGGTCGTATTCGTATCCAAACCGGGCGCCGCGATTTGAAAAGTCGCCGTTGCGGGGCACCGAACCGGGGTCGTACACGCGGCCGATCGGAAGAAAACCCTCATTGGGATAACGCGCCAGCGGCTGCCGTTCGCCGTCGATGAACAACTCAAGCGGCGCCGGCTCGGCCACCAGGCCGAAGCCGTGTTGCTTCATGGCGCCGAAATCGGCAATCCCCGCTTTTTTCAGATCGACGGCCAGTATTTTTCCGCGCATTTCCGGTTGCAGGCGTTCGTAGATCGCCCCGCTGTTCAGTGTTTTGAACGTTGATGGAGACAGGCGTTTGCTGCCGTGAAAAATTACTTTTTCCCGCTTGTACGCTGCGTAACGCAGCGGATGCTCCGAGGTTCCGCCGTCCCGCTCATCCAGAACCAGCGAATTTTCCATATAGTATTCGCCTTCGCGAAAAAAGACCGTAGCCGCCCGGACTTCGCCATGAAGCCTCGCCTTCCGGATCGCATCGCGCGCCTGTTCCGCTGTGGCGAAAGGGCGCTCCAGGGTGCCGCGATTTCCCGCCTTGCCGTTGGGGGCCACGAAAAATTGTATTTCACCTGCCTGTGCAATCAATAGCAAGGGCATGCACGAAAAGAGAAATGCAAACCGTCGTTTCATCATGGGAATATTGTTACCGGGGCAGCGGCAAATTTGCACTTTTATCGCCGTCCTGCATGCTCACAACCAGCGCCGCATTTTTTTCCGGGTTTCTGCATGATTTCAGCGGCGGGCAAAATCGCCAATTGTTTAGGTTTGCACTCGTCAAAACCTGCCGGATCGTTATGAATAAAAATCGACTCGAAGCATTCAGCGATGGCGTGCTCGCCATCATTATCACCATCATGGTGCTGGAGATCAAGGTGCCGCACGGCACGGACTGGGCCGAATTGAAAGCGCTGACGCCCGTATTTCTGAGTTATGTATTGAGTTTCCTGTACCTCGGCATCTATTGGGGCAACCACCACCACCTGCTGCACACGGTCAGGCACATTTCCACAGGCATCATCTGGTCGAACCTGAACCTCCTGTTCTGGTTGTCGCTGATCCCTTTTGCCACGGGCTGGATGGGAGAAAATCACTTTGCCCGAAACACCGTCATTGTTTATGCGATACTGATGGTGTCATGCGCCATTTCGTACACCATCCTCCAACGGACGATCGAAGCCTGTCATAAAATCGACCCGCTGATGGTAAAAGTGCACCGCGGGCAGGCGCGAAAAGGATTCGTTTCGCTGGCTATCTATATACTTTCGATCGCAATGGCCTTTTACGATACGCGCATCTCGGGCCTGCTTTTTTTCACGGTGTCAATCTTGTGGATCGTTCCGGATAAAAACATCGAACGCGTGTTGCGCGAAGCGCAGGAGCAGTAGGGTTAAGAAACCGTCTGAAAACCTATTTTGAGCTAGAAAGGCGCAATAGGTTTTCAGACGGTTTCTTAACCCAAAATATCGTAATCCCGCGCCACACCGAGCATCAGCCCCCGCAATTCCGCCAGTCCGCGCAGCCGCCCGATCGCAGAATAGCCGGGGAAAGGCACGTTTTTGTTCAGGTCGTCGAGCATCTGATGGCCGTGATCGGGGCGGAAGGGAAGCGCGGCGCCCGCTCCTTCTTTTTCCCTTCTCCGCACTTCATCCACCAGGGCCTCCCCCACCCGGAGCATGTCGACACTGCCGCCCATGTGGTCGGCTTCATAAAAACTGCCGTCGTCCTGCCGCTGTATGTTGCGCAGGTGCACGAAGTGGAATTTATGCCCCAGGCGCCGCACCATCCCGGGCAGGTCGTTCTCCGGCCGGGGGCCCAGGGAGCCCGTACAGAACGTAATGCCGTTGGAAGGGCTGTCCACGGCATCGACGATGTATTGCAGGTCTTCTTCGGTGGATACTACCCGCGGCAGGCCGAAAATGGGATAGGGCGGGTCGTCGGGGTGGATGCACAACTTCACGCCGGCCTGTTCCGCGACGGGCACCGTTTTTTGCAGGAAGTACCTCAGGTGCTCCCTCAGTTTTCCACTGTCGATGTCCTCGTATTTTTTCAGGTGATCGCGAAATGCTTCGATCCCGATCACCTCCAGCGTGCCCGGCAGACCGGCGAGCACGTTGTTTTGAAGGGTGCGCCGGTCAGCGGATGTCAGCGACGCTAAAAAAGCTTTCGCGGCGGCTTGCATTTCCGCATCGTATTCCGCCTCCGCTTCAGGTCGCTGTAGCATATACAGATCGAACGCTGCCAGCGCAACGGCGTCGTACCGAAGGGCTTTGGCGCCGTTCGGCACCTGATAGGCAAGGTCCGTACGCGTCCAGTCCAGCACGGGCATGAAATTGTAGCAGACCGTGTCGAGGCCGCAGGCGGCGAGGTTGCGGATGGTTGCGCAATAGTTTTCGATATGGATTTCCCGTTCGGGCAGCCCCATGCGGATGCTTTCGTGGATATTGACGCTTTCCACCACCACCCATCGGAGATTGCGGGGGCGGTTTTCCAGCTCGTGCCACTCGATCTGGCGCTTCCGCTTGTCGATCTCTTCCACGGACCATACTTCGCCCACCGGAATGTGATGCAGGGCAGAAACGATGCCGGTTGCCCCGGCCTGTTCTATATCGGTCAGAGAAACGATATCGTGGGGGCCATACCAGCGCCATGATTGTATCATTGCCATATTTTCTGAAGGGGCGTTTTATACGTTTCGAAGTTGCTCCGCCGCCGTTTCGGCAGTAATATCCCGCTGCGGATCGGCAAACATTTCGTACCCTACCATAAATTTTTTCACCGTCGCGGAGCGCAGCAGGGGCGGATAAAATGCCATGTGAAAATGCCATTCCTCGTGCGCTTGTCCGTCGGTGGGGCTTTGATGCATGCCCGCCGAATATGGAAAAGAAGTATCGAAAAGCCGGTCATAGCGCTGCGTAAGGTCCTTCAAAACGGCAGCGAAAGCCTTTTTTTCTTCCGGCCCCATCATGCCGATGTGCCCGATATGCCGCCGGGGGATGATCATCGTTTCATAGGGCCAAACGGCCCAAAAAGGCACGAGCGCCACAAAATGCGCATTGTCGCACACCAGCCGCTCCCCGGCCTCCAGTTCCTGTTGCAAATAATCCAGCAGGAGGCTGCGGCCCCTGGCTTGCCAGTATTTCAACTGGCGCTCCGTTTTTTTCACCGTTTCCAGCGGCACGGAATCCTGCGCCCATATCTGCCCGTGCGGATGCGGGTTGCTGCAGCCCATGATCGCTCCTTTGTTCTCGAATATCTGGACGTGGTTGATGAATTCCAGGGCGCCGAGTTCCCGGTATTCGTGTTGCCAGAGGTCCACAACTTTTTCGATGGCCTCCACTTCCATATCGGGCAGGGTGAGCGCATGATCGGGCGAAAAACACACCACCTTGCAGAGCCCCCGCTCCCCGCGGGCTTTCAACAGGCCGTTTTCGCTGAGTCCGGCGCTGCTGTCTGGCTTGAGTGCTGCAAAGTCGTTGGTAAAAACGAAGGTATCCCGGTATTGCGGGTTGCGGTGGCCGCCTGCGCGCATATTGCCCGGGCAGAGATAGCAGGCGGGATCGTACGATGGCCTGGCATCTGCGGTCGCGCTTTCGACCTTGCCCTGCCAGGGGCGTTTGTTCCGGTGCGGCGACACCAGCACCCATTCTCCGTTGAGGATGTTGTACCGCCGGTGGGGATCGTCAGAAAAGTCGAGCATCGTTTTTTGTTTATAGTACCACTCCCGTCCCGTCCCCGATGGACACGGAATACGGGGTCAGCAAGATGCCGAAACGCGCGAGATACGCGCGGGAGACATCGTCCACCCACTCATCGCACTTGTTTTTTTCCACGAGATTGATCGTGCAGCCGCCGAAGCCGCCGCCCATCATCCGGCTGCCGAGCACTGCGTCCGCGTGCAGCGATCGTTCCACCAGAAAATCCAGTTCGGGGCAACTGACCTCGTAGTCGTGCTGCAGGCTGACATGCGAGCGGTACATGAGTTGCCCGAGGGCCGGCAGGTCGCCCGATGACAGGGCCCGGGTGGCGGCCAGTACCCGTTCATTTTCCGACACCACGTGCGTACAACGCCTGAAAATGGTTTCGGGCATTTGCGATCGCATTTCCGCCAGTTGCGCCGGCGTCACATCCCGCAGGTGGGTAATATCCCGAAACCGCCGCTTCAGCAGGGCGACGCCCTCCTCGCATTCCGCGCGCCGGGTATTGTACCCGGAAGATGCCAGCGCATGCGTGACGTTGGTGTTCAGCAATAACAATTGATGATCGCCCAGTTCGAGCGGAAAATACCGGTACGCCAGCGAACGGCAGTCCAGTAAAATGGCGTAGTCCTTTTTGCCCATCATGCTCGCGAACTGGTCCATGATACCGCATTTGATGCCCACAAAACGGTGTTCTGCCATTTGTCCGGCTTTGATCAGTCGGTCGCGACCGAAACCCAGCGTGAACAGTTCGTTCAGCGCATAGGCCAGGCTGCACTCCAGCGCTGCCGAGGAACTCATGCCGCTGCCGATCGGCACGTCGCCTTCGAACCGGCAGTCAAAACCCTCGATCCGGCCGCCAAGTTGCTGCAACTCGTGCACGACCCCCATCACGTAGTTTTGCCAGCCCGCCTTCAGCGGGGAAAAGTGATCGAGGCTGAATTCGAAGTGCTCGCCAAAGTTCGCAGCCGTCACACGGCACAGCGCAGGGCTTCCGTTGCGCGCAATCTGCACGGTCGTTTTTTTGTCCACCGCCGCCGGCAGCACGAAGCCGTCGTTGTAGTCGGTATGCTCCCCGATGATGTTGATCCGCCCGGGCGATTGCACTGTCAGGGATTTGCCCGTATCCGTGAGATCCATGTTCGTTTGTTTTTCCGCTTGTGCGTTCCCGCGCTGCGGCATACAGATCAAGGTTTTGTTAAAACGGCCCGCCCGATGGTTACTTTTTTCTGCGCAGCTGCACAAAGGGGAAAATTCATCTTCATCAAAATTCTCATTCCATGAAGAATCATCTTTTTCTCATCCCCTTTTTGACCTTCGCAAGCGCCGCCGCAACGATCCATGCGCGGCCTCAGTCCTTTGCTTTCGCCGACGCGCCGGTAAATATGGCGCAAAATTCCCGTGAAACCGAGGAACAAACGTTCGACTTTGTTCCCACCGGCGCGTACGGGCAGAACGGGCCGCATTGCGATTGCGACAAATGCCAGAAAGGTAAAAAAGGGAAAGGCCACCGCGGCCACGGCAATAATGGCAAGCACTACGGAAAACACCGGAACAAACACGCCTGCTCCTGCCATCATCACGAATGCGGCAACGACAACGGATACCACCAGGACCGCGGCGACCATCGCCGCTATGGCCGGAACGACCGCCGCGACAACGACGACTGGTACGCCCGGGACAACAACCGGAACGACGACGATCGCCGTTACGAAACGAGCACCCGCGGACAGGAGCAGAACAGCCGGGGCAATACCCGCGCCAGCAAGCATACGTCTTCGGCCAAAGTCAAAACCCGCCCGACATCAGGCGCGCGGCGCACATCCGCACCGACCGGGGCGCAAAAAAGACGGGCGCCCTCTGTTCGTGGATAAATAGTGTCTGACATAAAAAAGCGCTGCAGGTGTGAGGCTTGCGGCGCTTTTTGTTGGGGGGGGGGAGGCTTTACGATGTAAAAATCAATATAGATTGATAATCAATTGATTATAGAAATAGACACAGAACCTTCAAAAGAAGTTTTTAGGCGCACTCTGGACATTTTATGATGCCTCCATTATGTAAAGAAATGTGCAGAAACTTTGCATAACCTTTCCTGAATGTAAAGATTTTGGCGTTTTTTTTATATAAGAGTTAATATTTTGGAATAAAGATTTCAAGTAAGGGCCGATTGATGTAGTAATTACTCACACCGCGTTTGTGCTTTTCAAGAAACTTGTCATGAGATAACTTACTCAGGTAACTGCTTGCCGTAGGCCGGCTCACCTGCAAGTCACGCATAATAAACTCGATTTTCGTATATGGATGCCGGAATAAATTGTTGAGCAAATCCTGGCTATACATTCGTGGAAATTGATCGCGAATACGGTGTTTATAGTCCAACATCAAGTCTTTGATTCGGTTAATGGTCACGATGGTTTCACGGGCGGTTTGTTCTACGCCGTCAAGCACATACAACACCCAGGCTTCCCAGGCATCGTGGTCACGTACATCCTGCAAGAGCCGATAATAATCGGCTTTATGGCGGATAATGTACCGACTCAGGTAGAGAATGGGCAAACGCAACAAGTCTTTATTGACGAGGTAAAGGATATTGAGTATCCGACCGGTACGGCCATTGCCGTCGTAGAAAGGGTGAATACTTTCAAATTGGAAATGCAGCGCCGCCATTTTGACGAGCGGGTCGACCGGCCAGCGTTCGTTGTCATTAATGATCTGCTCGAAGTTGTCCATCAAATCAACAATTGTATCATACTCCTGCGGCGGGGTGTACACGACTGCGCCGGTTTGCTGGTTCTTTAGCGCGGTACCCGGAAGTTTTCGGTAGCCGGCCCGGTTTTCTTCGAGGATTTCTTGTATTTCCAGGATGAGTTTGTTGGTTAACAAGTTGTGCAGGCGTGCTTTTTCGAACCCATACCGAAGGGCTCTGGCGTAATTTTGGACTTCCTTTTGGGCAGGGCCAATAAATTCTTCGAAAAGCTCGGCACGGAAAAGTTCATCGTCGGTAGTAATGATATTTTCAATAGCGGAGCTGTCTTTGGCTTCCTGAAGCACGAGGGTGTTGATCAGAATACTTTCATTGGGAATAGTAGCCGCCACACCTTTCAATTCTGCCAAAAAACGATGGGCGGAAGCAGTTTTACGGAGCACTGCTTTGGTTTCAAGATCAATATCCGGTGGTAAGGGAAGTACTTTATATGTCATGACTATATTTTAAATCCAATGGATAACAGATTTTTCCGGATCGTTTATTCCAAGTTTTTCGCTCGCTACAAACTGCCCGGCCAGCTGTTCCCTCAGCGTTTTCATTTTTCCCTCAAAGTGAATACCATCGTCTTCTACGTCTTCTGCCCGCATAGCAGCCGGGGCAAGTTGGTTTGTATCTTGTCAAATGTGGAGGCATACCTAAACCTTTCATGGCTTAGGTATGTATTTCAGGAAAATCAGGCCCAACACGACGTGCTTGTATTCGGCAGCATCCATGTTGGAGCGGAGTTTGTCGGCGGCGGCCCAGAGCGTGCGTTCGAGGGAATTGTCCTGTTCGGTTTTGGCCATTCGATCGTTTGCGATTATTTACCCGTTAATGGTTATTTACTTTCTCGTCAAAGGTAATGCCAATGCCTCTGCACACTCAACATTTTGGAAAGACGATAATGCATAAACAGCGTTCCTTTCCAAGTCCGCTGTACCTGCGGCATATCCCTGCTGTATATTTTTGTTTTTTCCACCTGATCTTTTCAAGTGTTTTGAGGGCGGTCGTTTTATCCGTAGAATCCCGGTGCTGCCGTCTTACATTGCGTTCAGAGTTCCACTGCTTTAATAAATCCGCCAAACTGCCGAACCCTGACGATGTCCTGTGGCTGAAACAGGAAGGGCTGTACATCCCTGGCTGCTGCATTCAGGTCGATTTGTCCTACTACTGCAATCAGTTTTTCTCTCAGCGCCTCAGGCGTCGCGACGCCCAGTTTCAGATTCAGATAGTTATAATTTGGTTTGGTGTGGGCCAGCAAAAATGTGGCATCGAAAAAATCGCGGCCTTTGGGTTGTTTGCGATTGCAAATGGCGTAGAGTTTTTGGGACAGCAGGATATCTTTCGGTGTTGTGAGGATCGTGGAAAATACGTCGAAGCGGTTCAGGATAAAGGGTTGCGGCGTAAACACGAAGTGCTGCGGCTCGGTATCCAGCTGGATCAGTATCTTTTCCTCCCGATGGCCGCTCAAACCGGCATCAAAAAGCAACCCGGGAAATCTGATATAGCAATGGTAGGCTCCTTTGAGTACGTTTCGCATTTCAACCTCCAATCCTTCCTTTTCCAACCCGGTGCGCAGCACTTCGGAAACCGATTCAAATTCGGCCTCGGTCAAGTCGAAGTTGTCAAAATCCAGGTCTTCTGAAAAACGGCTGTTCTGGTGGACAATCCGCAGGCAGGTGCCTCCCAGAAATGCAAATCGATCGGCATATTCACTGTCGAACAGCAATGCCAATAATTTGCATTGCAGATACTCCCGCAATAAAAACTGCTGGAAGCCATGCAACTGTGGCGGATAGAATCGGCGGATTTCAGCGAGTGACAGCATAAGCGCCGGAGCGTTGAATAAAAGCAAGTAAGCGCCGGCCGCGATCCTGCAATGCCGGGCCGGCAAGTGTTTCCAGATAATGCCGGTATTTCGGAATATCCAAAACCGCGTGTACCTCTGCCATATTTAACCGGAGCGCGTCAAACTGGTCGTCCGTTTGCAGTTCCGGACGCAGATACAACAAGTCGAGCAGCGCCTTGGCAGGTTCGGCGATGGCGCAGTACAACCGGCCGCTTTCTTTCATTTGATATCCAAAATACCAGGAGGGTTTTACCGTGGCATAGGTAAAATGCCCGATCGGTGTAGCAAACGTATTGGTCTTACGGGTCGAGATCGATTGCATAGTAAAAACGCCTTCCGGGATAAGGCCGTAGTACGACAAGGCCGCCTCCAGAGATATGTAGGAGGGGGTATATATCCGGTTGGCTACCCAAAACAACTGCCGCTCGTCCCATTGATGATCCTCGAAGCAATACCAGTTATTGCGAACCTTCAGCAAGTACCCCTTTTTTTGCCAACGCACCAGGTTTTTGGGATCGAAGTTGGGAAAGTGCTTTTTTATCTCGGTTCTGGAGAAAACCGGATAGTCCTGAAAAGTAGATTTAAAGGTCAGAAAGTTCAATCTGTTTCTCTTTTAGGGCAAAAATGGTAATTTTTGGAAACAAAATCTATTTTCAATTCAAAAAACGAAAGCAGTCCCGGCTCCTTTAAAGAGACCGAAGGCGGAACTATACCCTGCTAAGCCGTGCAAGACAGCCTCGTTGAGGTGCGAATCCGGCAACAGGATGTTTCCGAAACGGAATACCAATTCGTTTTCGCCGTGTACGTTGACGGTCACCGGGTGGCTGCTTGCGCCGATCTCCGGGGTTCCACATTGAGCAGCGATTACTTTTTCATTTTCCCGGCTTTTTGCAGGTCTGCTTCCAACTGATTCAGGCTTTCTCCCCTTTCCACGGCCTGTTGCCGGGCTTTGAATTTTTCGTATTGCTTTGCAGCCATTTCATCGGCCAGTTCCTTGCGAATCTTCCCTGCGTGTTCCAATACCTCCCGCTCATTGATGGTCAGAATGTCATTCAAGCGTTTGATCCAGTCTTTCATGTACATCGGCTTGCGCTGTTGTGCCTGCGCTTCTGCGAATGCCAGGTATTGTTCCACCAGCAGGTTCAGGGCGGTTATTTCCTCCTCGTTCAGGTAGTTTTTGGCTACGGTCACATCGCCTTTCCGAACTTTCGCGCCCGCCCATGTCGTCAGGCCCATGTTGGGATTGGCGGCATTTGCCCGGTCGCGGATAATTTCGGCGGCAGTCTTTTTACTCACTGCCCAAAGCAGTTTGTTTTGTACGATCCTGAAAAACTCGACTGTTTGGGCGTGATCGGCGTCGTAATCAATGCTGGTGGCATAAATGTCCTTGGCCTTTTGATAAAACACTTTTTCTGAACTGCGAATGTCCCGGATACGGGCCAACAGTTCATCAAAGTAGTTCATCTGTCCGGCGCGTTTTAGCCGTTCGTCATCAAGGGCAAAACCTTTGATAATGTACTCTCGTAAACGACCGGTGGCCCAAATGCGGAATTGAGTACCCCGGTGTGAATTGACCCGATAGCCGACTGAAATTATCATATCGAGGTTGTAATAGTCAACCTGATAAGTTTTTCCGTCGGCGGCAGTTGTTGCAAATTTTGCAACAACTGAACCTGGCAGTAATTCACCTTCTTCAAACACATTCTTGATATGTCGGGAAATAACTGATTTGTCCCTCTGAAAAAGTTCGGCCAACTGATTAAGCGTAAGCCAAACCGTTTCTCCTTCCATTCGGACTTCCACCTTTGTCTGGCCATCTTCGGACTGGTAGAGGATCATTTCGCTATCAGGCATGGTTTTAAGTTTTGGAGTAAAAATATAAAATTTCTATTTTATAGAATTTTTTTGTTTACAAAACGATTAATTATTCCACTTTATAGACAATTTACTTTCCCACGCAAAACTTCCCGAAAATATTCCCCAGCAGGTCCTCCACCCCGATCTCGCCGGTGATCTCGCCGAGGAAATTCAGCGCGCGGCGGATGTCCATCGCGATGAAATCGCCGGTGATGCCGCGTTCGAGGCCGTCCAGCACCTCGCCGAGCGATTCATCGGCGCGGCGCAGGGCGTCGTAGTGCCGGGCATTGGTCACGATGGTGGCGTCGGGTTCCAGTTCGCCGCCGACCACCAGTTCGAAGAGTTTTTCCTTGAGAAAAGCGATGTTTTGCTGGTGTTTGGCCGAGATGGGCACGATCTGTTCCTGCGACAAAAAACCTGCGAACGCGGAAAGATCGGCGGGCGGATCGCCGAGCAGGTAGGGATGGATGCCGGGCTGCAGCGGGTCGCTCAACCATTCCGCCTGAAAATAGGGGTTGCGGTCCATCTTGTTGCAGAGCACCAGCAACTTCACGTCTTCGTGGTCGAGTTTTTTCAGGTCGGCAAACAGATCGGCAAGGGTCATGCCGCCGGCCACATCCCACACGTAACACAACACCGACGCTTCGCGTACTTTTTCCATCGTGCGCTGCACGCCGATGGCTTCGATGGCATCCTGCGCCTCGCGGATGCCAGCCGTATCGATCAGGCGAAACTGCACGCCCCTGATGTTGAGCGCCTCTTCGATGGTGTCGCGCGTGGTGCCGGCGATGTCGGACACGATGGCCCGTTCTTCGTTGAGCAGGGCGTTGAGGAGCGTGCTTTTCCCCGCATTGGGGCGGCCGGCGATCACGGTCGCCACGCCGGTTTTCAGGGCGTTGCCGAGGCGGAATGTGCCGAGGAGCGATTGCGTGTACTGCCTGATCTTTTCCACCAGCGCTTTCAGGTCGCTGCGGTTGGCGAATTCGACGTCTTCTTCCGAAAAATCGAGTTCGAGTTCGACCAGACTGGCAAAATGGATGAGTTCTTCGCGCAGGCGAGATATTTCCGTCCGGAATCCGCCGCGCAGTTGCCGGAGCGCCACATCGTGCGCGGCGCCGCTTTGCGAAGCGATCAGGTCGGCCACGGCTTCCGCCTGGCTGAGGTCGATCTTGCCGTTGAGGAAGGCGCGAAGGGTGAATTCACCCGGCTGGGCCAGGCGAGCGCCCTGCTGCAGGCATATCCGGATGATCTCCTGCTGGATATAGGGAGAGCCGTGGCAACTGATCTCGACGGCATCGTCGCCGGTATAGGAGCGCGGCGCGCGGAACAAAGTGACCAGCACCTCGTCGACCGCCTTGCCATCCGCAGGGTCCTCGATGCGACCGAAATGGGCGGTATGGGTGGCCTGCCCGGCCAGCACGCGCCCTTTGAACATACGATCGGCCAGCGCGATCGCTTCCGGACCGGCCAGGCGGATCACGGCGATGGCCCCGGTGCCGGGAGGCGTGGCCAGGGCCACAATGGTGTCGGAAAGATCGGGAAGTGTCATTTCAAGGATGCAGTATCGTTGTGGCGGCTTGCGGGCTGGGGCGATGGGTGCTGCAGGTTGGCATTGGCGGTATCGATATGGGTACAAATTACTGCACAAAAAGGTTTTCCGTTCCAGTTTTGTCCAAACGCCGCCATTCCTGCCAACTGTCATTGCCAAGTGTTTTCTTCAAATCGCTTCAAGTGAATAACTTGGCCCGCAATTCAAAAACCCGTGCAAAAATATGGAATCTGAACCTGTAAAGGACCGCGGCACCGTTTTGCAGGACCTGGCCAGTAACAGTTGGAACCTGGAAATGATCATTTCCGGCGCCGCCATTTTCCTGGTCTCCTACCTCCCGGGCCTGATCGACCGCCTGTTGTGGTATTATTTCGAAAACCTGGCGTCGGGCCCGACGGTGCGCAGCAGCACGCTGCCCGTGCTGGCCTACAGTTTTACCAAAGTAGCGGCCTGGGTATTGATCGGCACATTCGTTGTCCATTTTATCCTCCGCGCCTTCTGGGTCGGGCTGGTGGGCCTGCACGCCGTGTTCCCGCAGGGCATCCAGTACGACAAACTTCCCTGGCAGTCGGATTTTTCACAGGGGATCGCCCGGAAAAGTTTCGGTCAGTTGAGCGACTACATCCACCGGCTCGACCGCCTGAGCAACCAGATCTTTTCGCTCGCCTTTCTGGTCGCTTTGATGGGGCTGGGTATCAGCCTGATCTACCTGTTCATTTTTCTGATCACCAACCCCAACGTATTTCCCGCATGGATGGGCGATACCAAACTGCGCTCGCTGATCCTGCTTGCTCTGGTGCTGGTCGTCGCGCTGATGCCCGCATTGGCGCAATGGCTGTCGCGTCGGCCCGAAAGGCTCAAAAACCCCTGGATGGCGCGCTTCGTAAATGTGGCGATCCGCTACGCGCCGGCGCTGATGCTTCCGCTGGTGTACCGGCCGCTCAGTTATATCAACCTGATCTATACATCGAACGTCCCGCGGCGGCGGCTCTTCGGCTCCCTGTTTCTGGTCACGCTTGTATTCACGCTGTTTGTAATGTTCGTGTTCGCCAAAACCACCATGCACCTGCGCGGCCGCGACCTGTTCGCCCGGCAATCGTTTTTCGGGCAGAACAGCAACGAATTCAAACTATTCAGCGCCCACTACGACAAAATGCGCAAACCCGACGAGTTGCTGCCGGCCGTTTCCATCCCTTCCGACGTCGTGGAAGGCCCGGTGTTGCGCGTGTTCGTTTCCTACCGGAAATGGCTCGACCGGCGGATCGAACCCTTCTGCGAACAACCCCGGCAACCCGCCGGCATAAGCGTCGATGCCTGGCGCACGTATAAAGACAGCGTGAACCTGGATTGCCTGTCCCGTTTTTTTCAATTGTCGGTCAATGACTCCGTTTACGGGAAAATCGACTGGATCTTTCACACGCAGCCGGAGATCGGATCGAACGGACTGTATGCCTACGTGCCCACCGCAGGATTCAGGCAGGGAAAAAACATCCTGAGCGTAAAAACGCCGCTGGGCGGGAAAGCCGATTCCCTTGCCGTGTACGGGCAGATACCGTTTTGGTATTACGGCGGGCAAGGAGAGTGATAAGCAAGGTGGAGAAATGCGGTTTAGCCCTGCTCGTGGTGGACTGATCTCCACCGCGGTGAAAATTAGGTCAAACCACAGATATATTCGATTTTTTTATCATCCTCAATGGCAAACGAGAGGCCAAAGGTTGCAAGGAGTTCGTTCCGAATTGCTTCTACCATAATAATTCTTGATTATTTGTTCAAAAACAATCTAAAACTTGCCAAAGAAAAGACCCAAAAAACCGGGTAACTGCTCTGAAGTCACTTCTTTTTCTTTTCACCAGTGGCTTCGTCTGAAAACACCTCTATTTCGCGAGTTCTTACTACCAGATCAGTAAACTTACCCCCAAACCTAGTGGCTCTAACAATATGGCGATCAATCCAATGATAGTTGCCACCACGAGGTTTCCCAAAGATAATTCCATGATACTTAAACCCATGTTTGTTTAACCATTTTTCTGTAATATCACGGTGTTCTTCGGTCCGGCTGGTAAAGAAAAAGATCACATGGCCTTCTTCATACCAACGGTTGAGCATCGCCAACGCGTCGGGGTAGGGAAGGATGGTGTCCATTCTTTCTGGCTCTTCGTTAGGCACATCGTCACAAATGGTGCCGTCGATATCAATGAGAAAATTTTTGATATGTTTGGGCAAAACGGGACTTATTCTTTCCCCTTTTTCATTATATGTCTCGTTCAACCCAACCGCAGAAGAAAAGGGTACTTTCAAAAAGGGGCCTGGCACCACCCCGAAATTTCTAATGCTGACAACACCATATTCATCAAGTCTTCCTTCCATAAAACCTTTGCTAACCTTTTTGAAGTCTTCTTCCGTCACATCGACAACAAGTTTCACACTCCCTCGCAGCTTATTTATCACTTTTATATCGCCATTAAGCTTGAGAGCACTCTTAATTATCCCAAGCAGTGTTTCTTGATCTTCCACATCAAAAGAGTCATAATCTTTATCAAGCACTAGCTCAAGTGACATGATTTTATTTGTATTATTCTTAATAGCTCCATTCTCACATAAATCCCCATCAGTTATTTGACTGATTCGTTGAATAATTGCATTTCGAATCTTGTCTAAATGCAGAAGGTAGTCGTCATTGTTTATAAGATTCTTTTCGCGCTGCCGATTAAGCGTATTGTATTGCCCTTTAAAAAAGATAAAATCATTCCCGATTTTTGAGCTCGCGTCAATATGAGTTATGGTTTCCACAAACACCAAGTCGATATCTGTTGAAACCAACTCCTTAAGTCGATTTGACAAATCAATTGCCGTCATGTATTAGTTACGGTTGAACTTTATCCTTCATTGTGGAAGGATTTAGGGCCTAAATTACTGCATTTTTTTGTCGATTTCCCCTGAAAAGTATAGCGAAAAAGTAGGGATAGTTCAACTAAGTGTGTCCATAGTTAATTGAACTATCCCATAGTTAAACATAATTCTCTGCCACAAACCCCGTAACGATTACACAAAGAGCGTTAATCGTTACAACCTTCCTTGTAACGAGTTCACAAAGGACGTTAGTCGTTACAACTTTCATTGTAACGAGTTCACAAAGAGCGTTAGTCGTTACAACTTTCATTGTAGCGAGTTCACAAAGGGCGTTAGTCGCTACAACGTTCATTGTAACGAGTGCACAAAGGGCGTTAGTCGCTGCAACTTTCCTTGTAGCGAGTTCACAAAGAGCGTTAGTCGCTACAACGTTCCTTGTAACGAGTTCACAAAGAGTGTTAGTCGCTACAACGTTTATTGTAACGAGTTCACAAAAGGTGGTTGTCCTGACAACGAACCATGTAGCAAGCGCACAAAGGACGAAAGCCCCTACACGGCCCCCAGGCCCGGTTTCCAATTTCCAATTTCAAGTAAAAGCCTTTTGGCGGGGGCATAAAAAACCCGGCTGCGACGTTTCACAACCGGGGTTCTCGCCTATGAAGCATAAGACATCTGAACCGTAAGAATGCGGTTTCATCAGGGTGTTTGTTTTGCGTGCTTATTTTTCTGGAAAACCGGTCACAACACCGCCTCATCGTCGCCCTGTCAACGGACGATAAAAGCAAACAAAGGCATGACCGCCACCGTTGTGGCAGCGCCTCTCATCACCTGAAAAATGGACCGGAAAAAGTGCGCTCGGCACCTGAAAGGAATGTGCAAACCTGTTCATGGGATGACGGGATATTGCAGTGAAGTAATCGGAACTTAGCTCAGGATTAAAGTAAAATCAGCGTACAAATGTATAAAGTTGCGCCATTTTTTGGCAATTAAACGAATTCTAAGTCCCAAAATGTCGCCTTTCCGTCTTTCTTAACACTTGCAGGATGAGGAGAGACAGGCGTCAAAAATCAGAAAAACCAGCCCAGCGGTTGCCGAATTGCTCCCAGAACGCCAGCACCTTGCTGCGCGCCGGAAATTCGGAATAGATCACGTTGTCGCGGATGCAGCGCAGCACGTGCAGGGTTGGCTTCGAGACTTCGGCAGGCAGGTTGTTGACCTGCAGCCAGGCCACGTCCTTGAATTTTTTCGGCTCCAGCGACTCGGGCTCGCCGTGAAAGCGGGAGGCTTTGAAATACAGTACGATCAGCGTCTCGTCTTTTTTGAGTTTGTGGCGATGCAGCACGTGCACGAGGCTGAGCGCGGAGGGTTCTACGTGGATGCCGGCTTCTTCCTCCGCCTCCCGGGCCAGGGCTTCCCGGGCGAATTCATGCTCTTCCACCGATCCCCCGATCAACGAGAAGCGCCCGCCATTCTTCTTGGTCTGGCGCAAAAAGAGCATTTTACCGTTTTCTTCCAGTATCAGGCGGACGGCGAAAATGAGCATGGTTTGTCGAGCAGTGTGGTGGATAAAATGGTGTCAGCCGCCGCAAGTTATGCGCAAGTAAGGAAAGAGCAAATGAAGTTTCGGTAAAAACGCAAATTGTATCGGATATGCGGCACTATAGCAACCGGAAGGGCGCTGGTGCGGCGTTCATTGAAACAGCAAAAAAATCAGAGATTTTCCATTCAGGAAAGGCAATCTCACTCTTCGTAAATATCGAGCATCGCCGCCTGAATATCCTCTTTGGAGGCTTTCTCCAGCATCATTTCCTTGCGTTTCTCCGCGCGTTTGATGCGCATGTCTTTCTGTGTCTGATCGTACAGGGCGATCTGCTCTTTGGTGCGGAGTATCTTGCGCAGGCTGGTAAGCGTGCCCTGTTGCAGGCTCTCGAGTTTGGAGAGATAAATATTGCGTTTTTCTGCCTTCAGGGGCTCTATTTCCGACAGGTTGCGCAGTTTGCGCTGCTGCACGGCATATACCTGTTTGGCCTGATCGGCGTTGAGGTCGTATTTATTGGCCAGCGCTTCGGCAGCCGCGCGGGCTTCATTTTCGGAAGCCTCGGTCTGGGTCGACTTTTTTTTGTCAGCCGGCGGGTTGGCTTCCACACTTTGTGCCGATACGGCCGCCAGGCTTGTGATCAGGAAGAGCGCGCATGCAAACAATTGCTTCATGGATGACAGTGAGTCTGTTTTGAGAATTTGAGCTTCAAATGTAGACAATCTTTACGAGCGGCGCAGCACCGCCCGGCAAAAGTGTCGTAACGCGGCATTATTGATCGATGCCGGGGGATTCGCCTTCGATCACCAGCGTCCAGCCGGCGCTTTCCACCATAAAACGGATCAGTTCCAGCATTTTACCGGCCTGTTCGCGGGCGGCAGGCATCAGATTGCTGTTCAGCGCCTGCTCGCGGATCAGTTCCTTCGCGCGCTTGTTGATGCGGTTGTAATCGTCCGGCGTAAAGGAGGAAAAAAGGCCCTCCGATATGTCGTAGTAGTCGAGGGTATGATCGATGCTGAGGATCTCCGGTTCGGGCAGGGCGCTCATGTGGATCGTTTTGGTGGCGGGGTCGGCCTCCAGGTGCAGCCGCTCCAGGTCGTAGCCGGCCGAAACGGTTGCGCGCACGCGCACCAGCACCTTTTTATCCCACAGCATGGTAAAATAGCCCTGGTACTCGCTGTAGTTGTAAATTTCGGAAAACTGCCCTTCCACGGTGATCAGTTTGGTGACTTCCTGGATCTTTTCCAGCAGCACCGAAGAATCTTCCACGGGCTTCGACTGGGGGACGAAATACCGGTAACTCAGCCAGGCGCCGATCGAAAAAACGGCGATCAGGAGAAGCACCTGCAAAAAACGTTTGGCCATAATGATGTGAACGGTTGAGGCTTCAAAGTTGGGAAAGTTTGTACTTTCTTTGCCAAAAAATAACCGATATGCGACAAATTGAAAACCTCCGCTTCTCCGCCGGCGAGCGGAATGATGCCCTGCCGCGGCTGCTGACAGCACTGTTTTTCCTGCTCCTGACAGCCGCGCTGCCGGCGCAGACCGACACTTTGCGCCTGCTGTTTGCCGGCGACATCATGGGCCACACGCCGCAGATCAAAAGCGCTGAAAAAACGCCGAACAAACAATACGACTACACGGCCTGCTTCCGGTACGTGCGCCCCATCATCGAAAGCGCCGACCTGGCCATCGGAAACCTGGAACTGACCCTGCCCGGCAAACCGCCTTATACGGGTTATCCCATGTTTCGCAGCCCCGACGCGCTGGCAGAAGCGCTGAAAGAGGCCGGATTCGACATCCTCGTCACCGCCAACAACCACTCCAACGACAGCCGCGGCGCGGGCGTGATCAGCACCATCAATACCGTCAGGGGGCTGGGGTTTCAGCAGACCGGCACCTTCAAAAACCGGATCGACCGCAGCGAACATTACCCGCTGATGGTTTATAAAAACAACTTCAAACTCGCCGTGCTCAACTATACCTACGGCACCAACGGCGTCCGGACCGAATCGCCGACGTTCGTCAACCTCATCGATACGGCGCTCATCAGCGCCGATCTGTACGAAGCGCGCGCCCGCAAGCCGCATTTCATCATCGTCGTGATGCACTGGGGGCTGGAATATCAGTTAAAGGAAAACGCCGAGCAGCGCCAGCTCGCAAAGTTTCTCATCCGCAATGGCGCCGATATGGTGATCGGCTCGCACCCGCACGTGGTGCAGCCCGTTCGCATGGAAAGCGTGGATATGCCCGACGGCAGCGTCCGGGAAGCGCTGGTCGTGTATTCACTCGGCAATTTTATCTCGAATCAGCAAAAACCGAACACTGACGGCGGCATCATGTACCAGGTAGACCTGCTGAAACACCGCGGCTCGCCAAAAGTATACCTCGGCCGTCAGGGGATGATCCCCGTCTGGCGTTATGTGCACAAGCCCGCGGGCGGGAAATCGATCTTTTACGCCATCCCCGTCGCGCGATTCGAACGAAACCCCGATCTGCTACCCGACATGGCGGCTGCCGCGCGGACCAAGATGAAGCAATTTGCCGACGCCCTGCGCAAAAGGCTAAACCTCAGTGAGATAGAATAACCTTTTGCGCAGGAAACATCTTACAAGGGTTATCCTGAACTTTTGAGACGACTCATATTTCGTAACAAATTGATTTACAGGAAAACCGGCCTTATGAAGATCCACCAACTTTTCAAACTTGAAAAATTGGGATGACTGATACTATTGTACCACTTTCGACAAGTTGAATCGCAGCCAGTCGACCGCCACCACAGGTTGGGAATCGTCGGTATTATTCCGGAAAACAATGTACAGGTTGTGAAATCCGTCGCCCGCAACGGCCTCCAGCGGAATGTCGAGGGTCGAGAACTTCATCTTGATCGGCGAGTTGTCGACCTCCACATCGGCTTTTCCGATCAAACGGCCATCGGGTTTGTCCAGTCGAACCTCAATCTGACCGCCGCTGTACTGAAAGAATTTGTCGCCTGAACCCAGCGATAACGCGATGGATTGCATGCCCTTCAGGTCGATATGGCGGTACATCATGAAGTTGCCGTTCCTGATCTCGTTGAGCACCACCTGCTCGTCATCGTGCGGGCGATAGATCACCACACCCGGCGAAATGCTGTCGGCCTGCTCCGCCTGCTGTTGCTGCGGACGAAGCGCAACGATAGCGCCGGCCTCCAGTTCGGGTTGTCCGTTGGCGCCGCGGTCGCGGTAGGAAGCCTTCAGGATGTAAGTGCCGGGGCCCTTGCCCTTTGCCGCCGGCGCTTTCAGCGTGTACTTCCCGGCGGGGCTCAGCGTTTGTTTTGGTTTGGTGGGCGCGCCCAGCGACAGTATCCAGCGCACCATTTCGCTGGCCTCTTCTTCAGTGATCTGGGTGTGGGCGGTCATGGACATCTGCCCCCAGTTGCCGCCGCTGCCTTTGATGATTCGCTGCGAAAGAATGCGCACGGCCGGTTCTACGGTGCGGTAGCGCTCGGCTACGGCCTCGAAAGCGGGGCCCACGATCTGGCGGTCCACGGCGTGGCAGGTTTTGCAGTCCGAGCGATCGATCAGCACCTTGCCTTTTGAGTACTCCGCTGTTGCGTCGCCACCTGTAACCTTTCGGGTCAAAATGCCGGCATCGAAACCGGTTTCCAGGTAATCGATCGTCGTAGAGACCGCGTCTTTTGCGATGCGGCCGTCCTGCAGCGTGCCGTCCTCCAGGTCTTCCACGACCAGTTTGTAGTCGAGTATTTCGCCGGGATTGTAAAAACTGCGGTTGCGGCCGCCCAGGTCCCAGCGCACCAGCGGCGGTTCGTTGCCCACATTGATCGTTTGTTTTGTGCTGTCGGCAAGGCCCGAAGCGTCGGTTATTTTGAGCACTGCTTCGTAGGTGCCCGGTTTTTCATAAGTATGGATCAGGTCTGCTGCGGATTCGAGATCGCCGCTCAGCGAAGGGCTGCCGTCGCCAAAACGGAGTTCATAGTGCATGGGCTCTTCTTCGAAGTCGCGGCTCAGCGCGCCGGAGAAATTTACAGCCAAAGGCGCGGCGCCTGCCGTTTTATCGACTTCCAGCACGGGCACCGGCGGCCGGTTGCCGCGCACATAGTCGATGTGGCTCAGTCGTGCGTCCGGGTTGCCGGTGTAGCGCTGAAGCCCATATTCCACCACCCAGATAGAGCCGTTGTGGTCGATCAGCATATCGATGGTGTGCAGAAGTTGTATTTCGCTGGCCATACGCTCCATGTTGGCCATACGCCCCATCGAATCCACGGTCACCGCCATGATCCAGTTGCGTTCCCAGTCGTAAAAAAGCAGTTTCCCGTCGTAGTAGTCGGGCAGGCGCGTATCTTCCGGGTAGCGGTCTTTGTAATAAACGGGGCCCGCCATGGCGTTGCGCGCGTCGTCGCCCAGCAAGGGGAATTCGGGAGAGGGTGCGTAGGGATACCAGATCATGGCGGGCTGCGCCGGCGGCAGGTCGCGGGCGCCTGTGTTGTTGGGGCTGTCATTGAAGGGGTGCTGCGGATCGAAGGACGCGCCCGATTTTTGGGTGGCGAAGTCGTAATCGCGGTAAGGTTTGTTGTCGGCGATAAAATACGGCCATCCGAAATAGCCCGCCGCGCGGGCGCAGTTCAGTTCGTCGTAGCCTGCCGGGCCGCGTGCCGTGTCGGCCTCTGCGGCATCGGGACCGGAGTCGCCCCAGAACAGAAAATTGCGCCGCGCATCGACGGTGATGCGAAACGGGTTGCGGCATCCCATCACGTATATTTCGGGGCGACCGCCGCGCGCAAGGTTATCGGCCGTGCGCTGTTCGTTGGGCGAAGGCCCTTCCGTGATGTGTACGGTATCCTGCGTGAACAGGTTGCCCGCCGGGCAAATGTACGTGCCGTCCTGGAGGGGTTTTATGCGCAGGATCTTGCCGCGCAGGTCCATGGTATTGGAAGAAGATTTTTGCGCGTCCCAGGGTCCGCGGCCGGGGCGCTCGTCGATGACAGCGTAGTCGTCGGTCGGATTGGTGTTGTCACCGGTGCTGAGGTACAGGTATCCGTCTTCACCGTAGCGCAGGCAGCCCGCCGAGTGGCAGCATTCCTGGCGCTGCACCGTTATTTTCAGCAGCACTTTTTCCGACGCGCGGTCGAGGCTGCCGTTTTCAAAAACGAAACGCGATATCTGGTTGACGACTTCGTCGCCTACCGGCGAGTAGTACAGGTATATCCAGTGGTTTTGCGACCAGTTGGGGTCCACGGCCAGCCCCATCAGGCCGTCTTCATTTTCGGAGATCACCGGCAGTTCGTGCGCGACGTTCAGCAGTCCGGTGGCGGGATCGAACAGTTTGATGGCGCCGCGCCGCTCGATGAGCATGATCTTGCCATCGGGCAATTCGGCGATCTGCATCGGCTCGTTCAGGGCTTCCGCCACCACCGTTTTTGAAAATGCGAATTTGGTAGGACCTTCTTTTTTCGAGGCGCAATTTTGACAGAACACACACAGCAATAGGGCTGACAGCATGGACAGCCCCCGAAGATTGCGATACATAATTTAGTTTTTTTGATAGTATGTTTTTATGGATACCGGGGTAGTAACAGCATACAATTCATATCCCGGCGCTCTAACCAAAATAGATTAGCCGGCACCAACATTTCAAAAACCAAACCATGTTTAGGGGCGTCGTGGAAAAATATCCCCGGCATTGTCTTTTGGATGACAAAAGCCGCCGGAGACGTCCGGAAACGAAAAATCTCCGGCAGGGCTGCCGATTTATAAGTTGAACCGTATCCAGTCGATGGCCGCCACCGGTGTGGACGGGTTGTTTTCGTTTTTCACCACGAAATAAAGATCGTGAAAACGGCCGTCGCCTTTGGTTTCAAGCGGTAACACGACTTCCGAAAAGACCATTCGTTCCGCCGAGTTTTTTTCGGGGACCGGCACTTTCCCCGCCAGCGGGCCATTGGGCGCGTCAAGGTGCAATTCAATGCGCCCGCCGCTGTAGCGATAAAGCCGGTCGCCCGACCCGACGCCTATGGCAACCGAATACACTCCCGTCAGGTCGGCGTGTTTAAACACAAAAAAACTATTACTTTTCAGTTCGTTCAGTACCACCGTATCGCCGTTGAAAGGGCGGTAGGTGCGTACGTTTTTCGACATGCTGTCCGCCTGCTCGGCCTGCAGGAATGCGGTGCGCAGCGCGATGGTCTCGCCTTCTTCCACGGAGGTCTGGCTGCTGCTGCCGCGGTCGCGGTAACTGGCTTTAAAGATAAAAGTGCCGGGCTTCGGCTTTTTCCCTTTTTCGGGGGCGGGGATGCTCAGCGTGTATGTCCCTTCAAGCGGCAGCGTACGGTCCACTTTGGGCGGCGCACCCAGCGACAGGATCCAGCGCACCATTTCGCCGGCATCTTCTTCCGATACCTGCGGGTGGGCGCTCATCACGGTTTGTCCCCAGTTGCCCGCACCGCCGGTGATGACTTTTTTCGACAGGTTGCGCACGGCAAATTCATTGTTCCGGTAGCGCTCTGCGATGGTTTGATAGGCCGGTCCGTTGATCTGCCGGTCGGCGGCGTGGCAGGTTTTACAGTCCGAGCGATCCACCAGCACTTTTCCGCGCGCATATTCCGTCATCTGCATCGCTGCCTGGTGCCCTTGTGCAATGCTGCTGATATCAAATCCCGACTCCAGGTAATCGATCGTAGTAGCCACTGTTGCAGGGTCGATGCCTCCGTTCACAAGAGAGCCGTCTTCATTGTCCTCCACCACCAGTTTGTATTGCAGCACTTCTCCCGGTTGGTAAAAACTGCGGTTTTTGCCGCCGAAGTCCCAGCGCACCAGCGGCGGCTCGTTGCCTGCCCGGATACTCAGGCGGGTGGTCCTGGTCGCTCCCGAGACATCGGTCGCTTTTAATACGGCATCGTAAGTGCCCGGTTTTTCGTACACGTGAACGATGCTGTCGAGTGCTGCGGGCATGCGATGTTGATCTCCCGGGGCCGAGGCTTGTAGACGTTTTCCCTTTACGCTCCAGTGCTCCGAGCCGTCGCCGAAATCGATCTCGAGATCCAGGCGGTCGTCGTCGTAATCGCGTGTGCGCATCACGGAAAAAACAACCTGGCAGGGGGCCGCAGCGATCGTTTTATCCGCCTGCAGCACCGGTATCGGCGGCCGGTTGCCGCGCACGTAATCGATGCGGCTGATGCGGGCGTCGGGGTTCGAGGAAAACCACTGCGTGCCGTATTCCAGTACCCACAGTGATCCGTTCCCGTCGACGAACATATCCATAGGCCGCGACAGGCTGATGCTGTCGCCGAAGGGTTCCATGCGGCTGAAATTACCGAGCGAATCGACGGTGACGGCCATCATCCAGTTGCGCATCCAGTCGTAGATGATGAGTTTGCCGTCGTAATAATCGGGGAAACGCGTGTCGGCCGGGTAGCGGTCGCAATAATACACCGGCCCCGCCATCGCGTTGCGCCCGCCGTTGCCGGTAAGCGGGAACACGGGCGAATTGTCGTACGGATACCAGATAAATGCCGGTTGTGCAGGCGGGAGTTCGCGGGCGCCGGTATTGTTCGGGCTGTCATTTATCGGGTGGAGCGGATCGAACGACGGCCCGGAGCGGCTTTTTGTGAAATCGTAGTCGCGGTACGCTTTGTTGTCGCCGACGAAATAGGGCCAGCCGAAGAATCCTGCCGCGCGGGCACGGTTGACCTCGTCGTGGCCGGCAGGACCGCGGGAGGTATCGGGATTGCCGGCATCGGGGCCCACTTCTCCCCAAAACAGCAATTTGCGCGGCGCATCGATGGAGATGCGGAAGGGGTTGCGACAGCCCATCACGTATATTTCGGGGCGGCCCCGGCCCTGCGCAGAGATGCCGGCGCCGGTTGACAGGTCCACGTGTACATCGCGGTCGGTGAACAGATTGCCGGCAGGGCAGGTGTACGAACCGTCAGCCAGCGGCTTGATGCGCAGGATCTTGCCGCGCAGGTCGTTGGTATTCGCCGACGACTTCTGGGCATCCCAGGGACCGCGACCGGGGCGCTCATCAATGGGTGCAAAGCCGTTTGAGGCAAAAGGGTTGGTATTGTCGCCGGTGGAGAGGTACAGGTACCCGTCGTCGGCATAACGCAGGCAGCCGCCGGCATGGCAGCATTCCAGACGCTGCACGTCTACCTTGAGCATCACTTTTTCAGAGGCCCGGTCGAGCGTATCGCCGGCGAATACGAAGCGCGACAGCAGATTCACCGATTCGTCGGTAGCGGGAGAATAATAGAGATAGATCCAGTGGTTCTTTTCCCAGCCGGGGTCGATCGCCATGCCGAGCAGGCCGTCTTCTTCCAGTGAATAGACCGGCAATTTGTAAGCAACGTTGATCAGCCCGGTAGCGGGGTCGAGCACTTTGATGGCGCCGCGCCGTTCGATGAGCAAAATTTTGCCCGTGGGCAGCATGCCGAACTGCATGGGCTCGTTGAGATCGGCCGCCAGCACGTTTTTCTGGAAGCGCGTGGGGTCGGGCAACTCAGGGGTTCTACAGGCCCGATAGTCCAGGCGTTTTTTTTTACCGATCGCATACCTGATCCCGCCGAGCAGGTGCTGGAGGAAGGCAGGTTCCGAATAACTCTCCGCCGTATGGCCCAGCGCCGTGTAAAATGCCCGGCCGCCGTCGTATTCGTGGTACCAGGACATGGGATGATCGGGGCCGTTGGCGCCGCCTTCGTAAGTGCTTTCGTCGATCGTGAGCAGCACATGGACGTTGGGATTCAGGTCCTTGAAATTGTACCACTCGTCTTTTCGTTGCCACTGGTCGCCGAGGTGTTCGGTCGCCGGGTGGTCATGATCTTTTACGATCAGGGTGGCGTCCTGAATCTTCGGGTGGCTCGTAAAATAGCCGCCTGCCAGCCCGCCGTACCAGGTCCAGCCGTATTCGGTATCGGTCGCCGAATGGATGCCGACATAACCGCCGCCGGCCTGTATATAGCGCTGAAACGCCGTTTCCTGGGCGGGGTTCAGCACATCACCCGTGGTACAGAGGAACACCACGGCATTGTAACGCTTGAGGTTTTTTTCCGTAAAATCGGCTGCATCTTCCGTGGTATCCATCGCAATGCCGTGATCGGCGCACAGGCGGCGCAGTGCCGCCGTAGCCACGGGGATCGACTGGTGGCGATACCCTTCCGTTTTGGAAAACACCAGGATGCGGGGCGGGATGCCGCCGTTGGGATCGCAACTGTGCATGAATAAAACGGCAAGGGGCAAGATCAGGAGGACCGGTATCCTGTTCGGGAGGCGCATGGTATGTTTCATCGTTAGAAAGTGCTCAATTCCAGCGGAAAGATAGATATATGGCATTATGGCGCACCGCGTCCTGCCTATTTTTGCATATTCTATGAAAAAAATTGTTGCGTTCCTGTGTGTTGCGGGGCTTGCTTTGCCGGCAGGCGTTGCCCAGCCGGAGATGGTGCCGGTACCTGGCGGCGGCTTCGTCATGGGTTTTGCCAGGGGCGATGCCGATGAAAAACCTTTGCACGCCGTTGAACTCGACAGTTTTCTGATATCGGCTACGGAAGTGACCGTGGCGCAATACCGGGCGTTTGCCGAAAGCAGCGCTTACCGGAGCAGTGCCGAAACGGGCGACGGCAGTTACACCTGGGATTCGCTGGGCTGGCACAAAATGGAAGGGCTTCACTGGCGCCATAGCGAGACGGGGCGCCTGCGCAGCGCGGGAGAAGATCGATACCCCGTGCTGCACGTCAGTTGGTACGACGCAGTGCATTATTGCAACTGGCTCAGCGAAAATGCGGGGTTGAGAGCGGTTTATACTTTCCAGGGCGATTCGGTATCGGCCGACCTGACGGCGGAGGGTTTTCGGCTGCCCACCGAAGCGGAATGGGAATACGCCGCCGCGGAGGGTCAAACGCCACCCAAATCGATCTACGCAGGAGCGGGAAGCCTCGGCGCGCTGGCCTGGTACTCGGGAAATTCAGGCAAACGCGCGCATCCCGTCGCTCAAAAAAAGGCCAATGCCCTCGGCATTTACGATCTTTCCGGCAACGTATGGGAATGGTGCCACGACTGGTACGACGAGCGGTATTACGAAAAAAGCGCCCGCGCCGGCAATCCCGGCGGGCCGGCGCATGGCGAAATGCGCGTGTTGCGCGGCGGCTCCTGGAACAACAGCGGCAAACACTGCCGCATCGCCAACCGGACCAGCCGATACCCCGATTTCCGGGACGGCAGCGTGGGTTTTCGGGTGGTGCGCAGCGCCAAAGGGAATTGAACCAACATCTGAAACGATATGAAGACATACAACTGGGGCATCATCGGCCCGGGAAGGATCGCCCGGAAATTCGCCGACGACCTGCACCTGCTCCCCAACGCGCGCCTGCATGCCGTGGCCTCCTCTTCCGGAGAGCGGGCACGTGAATTCGCCGCGACTTACGGCGCTCCCTACGCATACGGGCGCTACGACGACCTGGTGCATTGCCCCGGGCTGGATGTGGTGTACATCGCCACACCCCACGTGCTGCACTGCTCCAACACACTGATGTGCCTGGAGCGCGGCATTCCGGTGCTTTGCGAGAAACCGTTTGCGATGAACAGCGCCGAAGCCATCCTGATGGCATCCACTGCGCGCAAGCACCGCGTTTTCCTGATGGAAGCGCTCTGGACGCGCTTTATTCCCGCCGTGTCGCACGCCTTCGACCTGATCGCACAGGGCGCCATCGGCGATCTGCACACCGTGATCTCAGACTTTGGTTTTCACATGCCCTTCGATCCGGCGCACCGCATATACAACAAGGCGCTGGGTGGCGGATCGCTGCTCGATATCGGCATTTATCCGGCTCTATTGTCGTTATTTTTATTCGGAAAACCGGCAAGCGCCGACATCAGGGCCGCTGCCACTTTCACCCAAACGGGGGTCGACGAGAGTTGTATTTTTTCGTTTCGCTACCCCGGCAATCGCCTGGCATCCGGCCACAGCACCGTTGTCGCCACCACTCCCGTAGAAGCGCGCCTGTACGGCACGGAAGGTACCATACACCTGCATTCCCGCTGGCACCACACCCAAAAACTCACACTCTCGCGCTATGAAGGAAGCGACGAACAAAAGCAGGACATCGACATGCCGTATAAGGGTTGGGGATATTCGTTCGAAGCGGCGCATGTGATGCAATGCCTGGAAAACGGGCAGGAAGAGAGCGAACTGGTGCCGCTCGATTTTACGCTGGGCCTTGTAGAAACGCTGGATGCGATCCGCCAGCAGGTGGGATTGGTGTATTAGGTCGCCTGATCATTCAAATACCACCTCTACTACATCTTCCACTTTCAGCCCCATCAGCGTGGCGGCTTTGCCCATGTTCACGGCGATCTCGAGAAATCCGGCGGCGTTGAAGAGGCAAAGTTGCTCGCCGACCGGCACGTCGCAGTAATTGCCGCTCAGTCTGGTGATCGGATCGTTGCGTTTGAAGTACAGATTGAAGGGGCGGCCGTTCAGCGTTTTTTCAAATGTTTCGCGGCGAATATTGACCACCACATTTTCAAATTGGTCGATGTGGATCACCGTGCCACGGATGCGCGTGGGCGTGATCACCGGCTGTATGCTGATGCGCTCGAGCAGGGGTGCGGCGAATTCGCCGAGTTCTTCGAAGGGTTTGCCGCCGGCGAGATGCGCCACAGCATCGGCAAAGATATTTTTCACGGCAAAATGCTCTTCCTGCGATGCAGGCAGGTTGCGCAGGTCGGCCGGGTCGATCTGCGGGAACAGCAAACTGAGCAAGCCGTTGTCGGGAGCCAGGAAGAAGTGCCCCTCGTATCGAGCCGCCACGAAGCGGTATCCTTCGCCGTACACGCAGTTGATGCCCGCCAGGTGGATGGTGCCTTCGGGAAATTCGCGCCAGGCCTGCTGCAAAACATAGGCTCCCTGCACGATATCGAAAGGTTTGATATGATGCGAAATATCCACCACTGCCAGGGCCGGGTGGCGGCGGAGCAATGCTCCCTTTAAGGCGCCCGTATAAAAGTCCTGGGTGCCGAAGTCGGTTGTCAACGTAACGAATTGCATTTCAACAGGCTATTCCGAAGATAACGCAAAGGAAACCATCCGCCGCGTTTTTTTGTTGGGAATTCCACTTTGATACCGCTAATTTTGTGGTCTGCAAGCGGGATGTTCAATTAAAAGAAAAGGCATGGAGGCCCGGCACGGCCAAGTTATTGCAGATCAACCCGCTATGTGCCGCTCGTCTCCCGCTGCCGAAAATTGAGGACTATCATTTGAGCGAAATCATTCTTACCGTCGAGGGCATTGACCCTGTCGAACTGTACGGCGAAAACAACGCAAAACTAAATCTTTTGCGAAAAGCCTTTCCCGATGTCACGATCACATCGCGCGGCAATCACCTGAAACTGAGCGGTGAAAAAAAAGATACCCAGTCTGCCAAGGCGAAATTCGAAATGATGGTGCGCTACCTGCGCGAGCATCACGAACTTCCCGTGCAAACGGTGGAGGATCTGCTCGGCGGAGAGAACCCGTTCGAAGTGCGCATCCCCGTCAACGGCGACGGCGCGGCGGGTAACACCATTCTGTTCGGGCGTGACGGAAAACCCATCAAGGCCAAAACACGCAACCAGAAACGCATGGTCGAGGTCTGCGAGACCAGCGACATCGTATTTGCCCTCGGCCCTGCCGGTACGGGTAAAACATATACGGCTGTGGCCATCGCCGTCAGGGCGCTGAAGAACAAAC
Source organism: Lewinellaceae bacterium (assembly GCA_020636045.1). Taxonomy (GTDB): domain Bacteria; phylum Bacteroidota; class Bacteroidia; order Chitinophagales; family Saprospiraceae; genus M3007. The sequence goes on along the minus strand of JACJYP010000007.1, from coordinate 43,900 downwards.
AGGTCAAAAAGATCGTGCTGACCCGCCCGGCCGTAGAGGCCGGCGAAAACCTTGGCTTTTTGCCCGGCGATCTCAAGGAAAAAGTCGATCCGTATCTGCGCCCGCTCTACGATGCGCTCGACGATATGTTGCCCATGGACAAACTCAACTTTTTCATGGACAACCGCGTGATCGAGATCGCACCGCTGGCCTTCATGCGCGGGCGCACGCTCGACAACGCATACATCATCCTCGACGAAGCGCAGAACGCCTCTTCCCTGCAACTCAAAATGTTCCTGACACGCCTGGGGCCTTCCGCCAAATGCATCATCACGGGCGACCTCAGCCAGATCGACCTGCCGGGTCATCAGAAATCGGGCCTGCGGCAGTCGGTAGAGATCCTCAGCGGCGTGGACGGCATTTCCGTCATCAACCTGACCACGGAAGACGTGGTGCGCCACCGGCTGGTAAAAGAGATCATCAAGGCCTACGACAAAATCGAGGCGGAAGAACGCGCAAAACGCGAGCGGCGCAAGGCTCAACTCGATGCCGACAAGGAAGAACTTGCGAAAACGGAACCCGGCGCTCCGGAACCCCTGAAGCCCGAAATCCTGTAAATTGCGTTCCATGACGTCAAAAGTTGATTACCTCGGCGAGCTCCGCACGACCTGTACGCACCTGCGCTCGGGGCAGCAGTTTACCACCGACGCGCCGGTGGACAACCAGGGAAAGGGCCAAGCCTTTTCGCCGACCGACCTGTGCGCCACTTCGCTGGCGACCTGTATGCTCACCACGATGGGCATCAGCGCCCGCAACCACGGCATCGATATGACGGGCGCCTCGGCCGATGTGAACAAGATCATGGCCGCCGACCCGCGCCGCATCGCAAGGGTGGAAGTCACCGTCCACATGCCGGCAAATCATTACACGGAACACCAGAAAAAAATACTGGAAACGGCTGCGCGCACCTGCCCGGTCGCCGTCAGCCTGTCGGAAAACCTGGAACAGGTGATCGAATTCAGGTGGTGAACGACAGGGCTTAACGCCCGGTCACGTCGTCGACCGCCGCCGCGATGGCGGCGTGCACCTGCTCCGCGCCGATCATGGCGCCCGTCGCATCGGAGCAGTCGATCTTGCGCAGGTTGAAATCGCCCGCACAAAGCCGGTCGTATTCGTTTTTTACGGCTTGCTGAAACGACAGGTCGCTCTCGTGAATATCTTTTTTCCCCTGCAAATACGCCCGCGATTCTCCCTCGCGCGCCTTGGTGAGCGAACCCGCGACAAAATCGAAGGGCACGTCCAGGTACAGCGAAATATCAGGCGCGGGCAACTGGTTGTAGTTGAATTCAAAATCGATGATCCAGTTCGTCAGGGTCTCTTTTTCTGACTTTTCGGCCAGTTTGGCGCATTGAAAGGCGATATTGGACAACACATAGCGATCGGCTACAACGGTGTAACCCTCGTGCAGCCATTCACGGATGTTAGGCGCGAAAGCCTTGCGGTCTTCTGCAAACAGCAAGGCCACGAGTTGCGGGTGCACCTGATCAGCTGCTCCGAATTCGCCGCGCAAAAAGCGCGCGATCAGGTCGCCGAACACGCCGCCTTCACTGGTGCGGGGAAAATGAACGAATTGCACCCGGCCCTCTTTGGCTTGCAGGTGTTGAAGCAACAGTTCGATCTGCGTGGATTTTCCTGCACCGTCGAGCCCTTCCAGTACGATAAAATGACCCATTTGAATATTCAGAAGTAGTATGTCCATCCGCTTTGTACGGCGGACGGGCCCAAAGGTGTGGATTTTGGACAGGAAGCCGTACGTTAAAAGAAATAAACCTTTTCCTGGTCGGGCAAAAACCCGAACACGTTCTAATTCACGTCATTCACCCTTACCGGTTACCCTGATCTCCACGCGGCGGTTTTGCTCGGCCTCCTGAGCGGTTTTGGGTTGGGGAAACAGCATTTGCGTGTTCATGTAGCCCTTGTACGTCATGCGTTCGGCAGGGATGCCGTTTTTCAGCAGGTAATCATATACCAGTTTGGCGCGGCGTTCCGACAAGCTCTGCCGCCAGAGCGGCTCTGCTTCCATCACCAGCCCGGGGCCGTTGATGTGTCCGGCGATCTCCACTTTCAGGTCCGGGTTGATCTGCATGAATTTCAATATCTTGGGCAATTCCGGCTGAGAAACCCTCAGGAGTATATCCTGATCGCCTACAAAGAACAGGTCGCGAAGCACCGCCGTTTCGCCTGCTTTAGCAGGAGGCAACTCGATATTGGGGCTGAGTTTATATTTCTTATACAATTCCGGGCTTCCGAAGATACGCATCGTCATCGTCTGGAAAAAATAATCAGGCGCGACAGCAGTTATTTTTACAACACTGTCTTTGGGCAGCCGCACATGGTAAAAGCCTACGCTGTCGGTCATGGTGGAGTCTTCGCGGGTGCGGGAGCGAAAGGTCAACATCGATTGCACGCCTTTTCCGCTGTCGCGGTCTTTGATCTGGCCGCTCAGCGATGCCATAGGCACGGCGGCGACGATATCGAGCGTGGCACGGCGATTTTGTTGCCGCCCTTCTTCGGTGGCGTTGCTGGCCGCGGGCCGCCGTTCGCCGAAGGGGACTATTTCGATCGCGGCGCCGGAAAGCCCGCGGCGGATCAGGTCGTCGCGCAGCGCTTCGGCCCGGCGTTTCGACAGGCGTTCGTTGGCAGCAGGCGATCCGATCGAATCGGTATGCGCCGTGATGCGGATGCGCAGGCTCCGCGCATCTTCCCGGATGCCTGCCACCACCGAATCGAGGGTGCGGGACGCGTCGGGGCGCAGATCGGCTTTGCCGAAATCGAAATAAACTTCCGCACCGGCAACGGTGTAAAGGGAGTCGAAAATGGACTGGGCAGGCAGGGATGCAAGGCTGCCCAAAAGGAACAAAAAGAGCCAAAAATGCTTCATTGGAGGGTGAATTAAAACCGTACTGTCTATCAAACGCTGTGTATTCATCGGGTATTTTTACATTTCCCGGCAAATGATATTTCAACTACTAAACTGTACAATCATGAAAAAACTCTTTGCGACGCTGTATTGCCTCCTGTTCCTCGGCCTGCTCATGGCGCAGGAACTGCCGGCAGAACTCAACGGCTACCAGTTCAAAACGGTAAAGAAAGCAAACGTAACACCTGTCGAGAACCAGTACAAATCGGGCACCTGCTGGGTGTTTTCCGCCAACTCGTTTTTTGAAAGCGAATTGCTCCGCATGGGCAAGGCGCCGGTCAACCTGAGCGAAATGTACATCGTGCGCGCCGGCTACATCGAACGCGCGATCAATTACGTCCGCCGCCAGGGCGCCGCTGCATTCGGTCAGGGTGCAGAAACCCACGACGTGCTGAACATCGTGCGAAAATACGGGCTGGTGCCCTATTCCGCCTATACCGGTTTTCCGGAAGGGCAGGACAAGCCCGTGCACGGCGAAATGGAAGCGGTGCTCAAAGCCATCGTAGATGCCGTGATCAAAAACCCCAACGGCAAACTCAGCGACCAGTGGCTGTCGGCCTACGAAGCCGCGCTGGATGCGTATATGGGCAAACCGCCGGCAAAATTCACCGTCGACGGCAAGCAGTACACGCCGCAAACCTACTTTCAGAGCCTGGGTATCAACCTCGACGACTACGTGGCGTTGAGTTCCTACACCCACCACCCGTTTTACAAGCCGTTTATCCTCGAAGTGTCCGATAACTGGTCGAACGGTCTTTTCTACAATGTGCCCGTCGACGAACTCGAACAGATCGCCGACAACGCCGTGGAAAAAGGATATTCGCTTGTTTGGGCGACCGATGTCAGTGAAAAAACGTTTTCAGCCAAGGAAGGGCTGGCCGTATGGCCGGAAAAAGACTGGAACGAAATGAGCCAGGACGAAAAAACGGCGGTTTTCAAGGCGCCCGGCAAGGAAAAGGTCGTGAGCCAGGAAGAGCGCCAGGAAGGCTTTGACGAACTGACCACCACCGACGACCACGGCATGCACATCACGGGGCTGGCCACCGATCAGAACGGCACGAAATACTACATCGTCAAAAATTCATGGGGCACCGCGGTCAACGCTGAAACGGGCGGCTACCTCTACGTATCGCAGCCGTATTTCCGCTGCAAAACCATGTCGATGCTGGTGCACAAAGATGCCATTCCTGCCAAGATCAGGCAAAAACTGGGCATGTAAGAGTTTGATTTTCAGGGAAGGTTGGTTCTGCCGCGCCCTGTGATAAAACATGAGTTATCCCTGATTTTTCAACCCGCGATTTCAATCGTGGGGCTTGCGAAAAAGAAGAAAATTGAACCGTTTTAACGGTTTTATTGCCTTGACCCGGCAGTTGAAAACGGTTAAAACCGTTGAATATCTGCTTGTTTTGTTTGCCCACGATTGAAATCGCGGGCTGAAACAACATTTTTCCGCTTATTGAAAAATTACTGGATGACTCATGTTTCTGCCCACTGTAAGACCTCCCTTCCGCCCTAAAGAGCATCGACGCGATACCCTTCCCGTCGCAGCAGGGCCACCACGCCGCTTTCACCGCCCAGGTGCCCGGCGCCGACGGCGAACAAGGTGGGCGCTTCGCGCATCAGCCTGCCCATGATGGGTATCCAGTTGCGGTTGCGATTTTTGAGCAGGATGTCTTCATAGCCGTCCATGCCGTACTGCGAATCGCCGATCATGGTTTGCATGGCATTGATGTCCTGGCTCAGGTAGAGCGCGATCATTTTCGCCAGTTCGCCCTCTCCTTCCTGATCGCCTTCGGTGCTGCGCAGGGTCTCCACTAGCATTTTAGCCTGGGCTTCATACGGAATGCTGTCGAAAATAGCCATTTGATATGCTGCCGTTTCCAGGCCCGCCGATTCGAGGTCGCGGCGGCGCGTCATGCGGTAAAGTTCCATTTCCACCGAGGTCATGCGGTCGCTTGTCGTAGCAGCGGCGTCTTCATCGCTGGAAAACATGGTGCTCAGGAACATGGGCTTCATGCGCTCGAAAAAGCCGCCGGGTAGCCCCTTTTCGTCCATTTTTGCCTTCACGAACCGGTAATCTTCCTCCGGCAAAAGGTCTTTGAGTGTTTTTCCGCCCGGCATAAAAGCCTTGCTCATCAGGCCGATCTGCGTACGGAAGTTCGTCATTTCCTTCATATCGATCTCGAAAGCCACGCGCCGCACCCTGTCGAGGGCTTCGCGGGCGGATTCGGGCAGGTTGAAATCGCTTTTAGGGATCAAATGGATGGTTCCGTAGAGGTAGGAAGGTTTTTTCAGGCCATTTCCGCTGATCTTCCACACCAGCGACTTCTCCGAGGGAATGATCTGGTCCGCCGGATAGACTATTTTTTTCGATGCCGTGCATCCCAGTGCCGCCAAAGCGGGCAGCAGCCAAAGCCAGTAATTTTTCATGCGTTTATTTTCAAGTAAATACCGGTATTTAAAAACCGTCGTCGTGCAAAAAAGTTGGTACGTCAAAGTCGCCAAAATTAGTGTACGGGTTGCCTGAAAAACAAAAAAGGCAGCGCCCTGCTTTCAGGACGCCACCTGCCAATCTCACGGATGGTTTCAATTTTTCTATTGTCCCACGATATCTGACTTCATCGGTCCCAGTATGGCGAGTAGTTCGTCCTGCTCCTGCTGTGGCACATTGTAAAAATCGAGCGCCGCTACGAGGTCGCCGACCAGCGCGTTGAATTCCGCATCGGTGATGTTCATGCCGGTGTGCGCCTCGAGCATGGTTTTGCCTTTGTACTGGCAGGGACCGCCGGTGCCTGCGCAGATCTGGTCGATCAGGTTGTTGCGCAGTAGTTGTGTGCGAAAGGGATCGGCCACTGTGGCGGCAAAACGCGCGTTGATGGCGTCGTCGGCCACCACGTTTGCCAGGAACTTGTCGACCACCAGCGCAATGGCGTCAACGCCACCCAGGCGTTCGTAGAGGGTGGGGTCGGGTTGAGGGAGCGGTCCGTCCTGGTCCTTGCACGCGGCAAAAAACAAGGCGACAAAGAGCAAAAGAGCGGGAATACGGGTGTGCTTGATCATGTTCTAATGTGTTTTTGTAAGACAAATAAGGCTTTGATTATCTGTGGAAGCGCTTCAGGTTGCCGGGAGGGTCGACTGGTTCAAATGATACCAGGTAAGCGGTTGGCGGAGGCAGTTAGCAGCTATTGCAGAATTGGCAAAACAGGAAATGGAGGCCATTTTTCGCAGTAATTCGTACCCGTATTAATACTGCCACTGCCTGCTGCTACTGCCAAACTGGTTTCCCGGGGCGGCCCAGCGCCAGCAGCGCCAGGCTCGCCGCGGAAAAAATGCCGGCGCCCAGCAGCCAGCCAGGCAGTGTCGCCAGGGCAGCCGCCGGCACCGGACATGAAGTCCCGGCGGGTTCGGGGAAGACCTTGATTGAAACAGGACGGGGTGTCAGGACCTTCAGCCGGCTTGTCAGATCGCGCGGTGTCACGGAACTTGTGTGCGCCAGCGCCAGCAATCCCGAAGCAGGATTATAACTCGACGCCGTCACGCCCCGCCATCCGGCCGCGGCTTCGGCCAGCGCGTAGCCGCCGGCCGGCCGGTCCGCGTGGATGTCAAAAGCCGTCAGCACGATGGGTTCAAGTTCCTGAGAAGGGGAGTACGGTTTTCGGAGCCAGGCCCAGCCGGCCAGGCAAAGCATGGTGATGAGCGAAAGTATGAACCGTGTTTTTTTCATGATGCCCTCCAGTTTTGAGTGCTTATGAAAAAAACCTACGAGCAGTAGCCATGGCCGGATTTCGGTATCGGCAATTTTTTTTGTTTTTCTTTCTTTGTCCCGATCATTCGTATGCATCGCAGCACTCTCCAACAAAGACCGGGCGCCGTCGCAGTACTTGTATTTCTGCTGGCGTTCCAGGCCGCAGGCTGGTTTCTGGCCTGGGGTGCGATGTATTTCGGCGCGCATCAGGCAGCGCGGGTGGCTATGCAGCGCCGCCATTCGCCTTTGCAGACGGTACTATTGCACAAGTCAACGCTGGAAGCGTGCCGGGTTGGCAAACATGAAATCCTGATAGAGGGACGGTTGTACGACATCTGCGGCAGCGTAAGCGAGGGCGACTCCCTGCGGCTTCGGCTCTATCACGACCGGCACGAAGAAGCGCTGCTGCTCACGCTGGGGCATATCCTGTCGCCCGCCGGCGACGGGCATGTGCTGCAATGGCTGGCACAGTGGCTCGGGCAACCGTTTTTGCAACCCGACCTGCAGTGTTGGCCGGCCTTGCATTCGCATTTTACCGTTTGTCAGTTTACAAAAGACCGGCTCTCCCCGCAAAGCGCGCCGGGCTGCGCCGCCCCACCTCCAAAACGATTGACTGAATTTTCCTGAGTTCTTTTAGCAGCCGTAGAATGTTGCGGCCGTTTGTTCATGCTCCTGCCCATGCGTGGTCGGGGCTATTCACTCAATTCAGTCAACGCATTATGAAACATTTACTTCTGATATTCGGCGTTTGTATGTCGGCAGCAGCCTTCGCACAGGCGCCCGTCGATACGACATTAAAGGTGGTGCACATCGGCGAGACGGTCGTTTCCGCCACCCGAAGCAGCCAGGCCCGCACAGCCGTGGCGCAGCAGGTAACCGTGCTCCGGCAAGCGGAGATCGAACAACTCAACACATCGACGGCAGCAGACCTGATCCAGCAGTCGGGCGCTGCATTCGTACAAAAAAGTCAGCAGGGCGGCGGCAGTCCGGTATTGCGCGGCTTCGAGGCCAGCCGCGTACTGCTGGTGGTCGACGGCATCCGGATGAACAACGCCATTTACCGCGCTGGGCACCTGCAAAACATCATTACAATGGACAATGCCGCGCTGGAACGCGCAGAGATCCTCTACGGTCCGGCGTCCACGGCTTACGGTTCGGATGCCCTGGGCGGCGCGATCTGTTTTTACACCAAAAATCCCGTGTTTGCCGAAGCGGGCGAAAGCCTGCGATCGGGCGGAAACGCCTTTTTCCGGTACGGCAGTGCAAACGAGGAAAAAACCGCGCATGTAGAGGTTAATGTGGGCGGGCAACGTGTGGCGAGCATTACCGCGTATACGTTCAGCGATTTCGGCGACCTGCGCATGGGCGAGAACAACGGATTTGCCGCATTTTTCGGAAAGCGCAGGTTTTACGCCGACCGCATCGGCGGCCGCGACACGATCCTGCGCAACCCCGACCCTTATGTGCAAAAATTCAGCGGCTACCGGCAGTACGACCTGCTGGAAAAGGTCGTTTTCCGGCCGAATGCCAACAGCAGTCATACGCTGAACGTGCAGTACAGCACTTCTTCCGACATTCCCCGCTACGACCGGCTCACCGATCCCGGTCCGCAAGGCCTCCGCTACTCGGAATGGTACTACGGTCCGCAGCAGCGCCTGCTTGCAGCGTACAAATTTGCCCTGCAGGAATGGGGCTGGTTTAACGGCGGCGTCCGGGCGACGCTCAGTTACCAGAACATCGAGGAAAGCCGTCATGACCGCCGCTTCGGCAACCCGCAGATCAACCACCGGATGGAAAATGTGGGCGTGTGGGGGCTGGAAACGGAAGCCGAAAAGCACTGGGAGCACCAGAGCATGAGCATGGGACTCGATTTTCAGTACAATGATGTGCAGTCCGAAGCCAACAGGGAAAATATCGAGACCGGCGTCATCAGTCCCCAGAATACGCGCTATCCCGACGGCGGAGGCCAGATGTACAACATCGCCGTTTTTGCCACCCACTCCTGGCAAGTGCCCGGCAACGAGCAGTGGACGTTCAGCGAAGGCTTGCGCGGCGGATTTACCGGCCTGAAAGCGCGATTTGACGACAAAACGTTTTTTCCCTTTCCCTACGACGAGGCTACGCAAAACACCGCGATCTGGTCGGCCAGCCTGGGCGCCGTGTGGAACAGTCCGGAAGGCTGGCGGCTGGCGCTGAACGCATCGTCGGGCTTCCGCGTGCCGAACATCGACGACCTGGGCAAAGTGTTCGATTCCCAGCCCGGCAGCGTGATCGTGCCGAACCCGGATATCAAGCCCGAAAAAACATACAATTTCGACCTCGGGATCACCCGCGTTTCCGCCGAACGGCTGCGCTGGGAAAATGTGCTGTGGGTCACGGCCTTCCGCGACGCCATCGTGACGGACGTTTTTCGCTTCAACGGGCAGGATTCTGTTTTGTACGACGGCGAGATGAGCCTGGTGCTGGCCAACCAGAACAAGCGCCGGGCGCGCATCTGGGGCTTCAGCAGCAATCTGGAGGCCGATGTGTATGACGATCTGGCGCTGTTCGGCTCCCTGCACTACACCCGGGGGCGTATCCTGCAGGATGAAGGCGACGACCTGCCGCTCGACCACATTCCGCCGATGTACGGCCGCGTCGGATTCCGCTGGCACACACCCCGCGCTTCTGTGGAAGGGTTCCTGCTGTTCAACGGCAGCAAGGACATCAACGATTATCTGCCCAACGGAGAGGACAACGAACAATACGCCCCGTCCGGCGGCATGCCGGCATGGATGACGGCGAACCTCAACGGCTCGTACCGCTTCCGCCGCGTGCTCGCCCTGCAGGCCGGGATCGATAATTTGTTCGACACACAATACCGCGTGTTCTCATCGGGGATCAACGGCCCGGGGAGAAATTTCAGGATCACTTTGCGGGTAAGGTGGTAGTTTTTGTTTGATCACAATTTAAAGCATGACCGAAAGGAGTTAAGGCTCCCGGATTTTTTCGCGACAAGTCTCTATTGCATTAATAAACAATGCTTTAAATGAGAGATCCAAATTACCGGGGCCTTTAACTCTCTTACCGACCTGCCATGATACCGTATCATACGCATAAACATTCAACACCACTTTCCCTACTTTTGCCCGGCCATCAACCTTTAGAAACCGTCTGACCACCTATTGCGAGGTGCTCAGACGGTTTCTTGCCAATTTCCAACTTCACCCATCCAGCATGTCCGACATCGTTTTTTCTCTGATCAACAAGGAACTCGACCGCCAGCGGCGCGGTATCGAACTCATCGCTTCCGAAAACTTTACCAGCCAGGCCGTACTCGACGCCATGGGCACCTGCCTGACCAACAAATACGCCGAAGGCTACCCCGGGCGCCGGTACTACGGCGGTTGTGAAGTGGTGGATGAAGTGGAACAATTGGCGATCGACCGCATCAAGGAATTGTTCGGCGCCGCCTGGGCCAATGTGCAGCCGCACTCAGGCGCACAGGCCAATGCCGCGGTATTTCTCGCCTGCCTGCAACCCGGCGACAAAGTGCTCGGCTTCAACCTGGCGCACGGCGGTCACCTCTCGCACGGGTCGCCGGTCAACTACTCCGGCAAAGTGTATGCGCCGGTTTTCTACGGCGTAGAGGAAGATACCGGCCGCATCGACATGGACAAAGTGGAGGCCATCGCACACGAAGAAAAACCCAAACTCATCATCTGCGGCGCATCCGCATATGCCCGCGACTGGGACTACGCGCGATTCAGGGCCATCGCCGACAGCGTGGGCGCGCTGTTGCTGGCCGACATCGCACACCCGGCCGGCCTTATTGCCGCCAAATTGCTGAACGACCCCATGCCGCACTGCCACATCGTGACCAGCACGACGCACAAAACCCTGCGCGGGCCCCGCGGAGGCATCATCCTGATGGGACAGGACTTTGAAAATCCCTGGGGGCGCACGACGAAAAAGGGCACGCCCATCAAAATGTCGAGCATTCTCGACAGCGGCGTATTTCCCGGCATGCAGGGCGGGCCGCTGGAACACGTGATCGCAGCCAAGGCCGTTGCATTCGGCGAAGCGCTGCATCCGGGTTACAAGGAATACTGTGAGCAGGTGGTCAAAAATGCACAGGCCATGGCAGCGGCATTCGTATCGCGGGGCTACAATATTATTTCAGGCGGCACCGACAACCACCTGATGCTCATCGACCTGCGCTCGAAAGGCGTCACCGGTAAAGTAGCGGAACACGTCCTCGAAGCAGCCGATATCACGGTCAACAAAAATATGATCCCCTTCGACCCGCAGCCCCCCATGACGACCTCGGGCATGCGTGTCGGTACGGCCGCCGTGACCACGCGCGGCTTCCGGGAAGCCGACTGCATAAAAGTGGTGGAATGGATCGATCGGGTGCTGAGTCAGCCCGACGATGCCGACCTGCAGGCAAGCGTCCGGATTGAGGTCAACGGCCATATGCACAACTTTCCTTTGTACGAATAAAAACTGATCGTTCCTTAACGGCCGAAACCCGCGGCATCGAGCAGGTACACCAGTGCAGCCATGCTGGCGGCGCCGAGCTCGAGTTCCCGTTTATTAACCTTGTCGAAGGTATCCGCCGCCGTGTGGTGCACGTCGAAATAGCGTTGGGAGTCGGGCAGGTAGCCGGTGAGCAGTCCTTTCTGGCCTTTGAGCGGACTGATGTCGGCGCCCGATCCGCCGCGCGCAAATTGCAGCCCGTAGGGCGCCAGCAATGCCTCGTACGGCTTTACAGCATCGAACAGACGGCCGATCACTGCGTCGTCGCCATCGAAGTGAAAGCCACGCGGCGTGAAGCCGCCGGCATCGCTTTCGATGGCGACCAGGTGAAATTCGCCCTTTTTATCCGCTTCTTCGGCATAGGCGCGACCGCCGCGCAGGCCGTTCTCTTCATTCATGAACAACACACAGCGCAGGGTATGGCGCGGGCGGTATCCCAGCGATTTGAGCAGGCGAAGCACATCCATGCTTTGGGTGCAGCCGGCGCCGTCGTCGTGCGCGCCATGACCTACATCCCAGCTGTCGAGGTGGCCGCCGACCAGGATCACCTGTTCGGGGTGCTCGGCGCCGCGAATTTCGCCGATGACGTTGTATGACAAGACATCGGGCAGGGTCCGGCAGCCCATCTTCATAAAAACAGTAGTTTTCCCTTCTTCCGCCAGCAGGGCGCTGAGTTTTTCCGCGGCCAGGGTACTGATCGCCGCTGCCGGAATAAGCGTGTACGTAGAGTCATAGCGCAAGGAGCCGGTGTGCGGGAAATCGTCGATGGCAAGGCCCATGGAGCGCACCAGCACCCCGACAGCGCCGTATTTGGCGGCACGCGAAGCGCCGACAACCCGCTGGTCGACAGCGCCACCGTACGCTTCGAAGGTCCGGATGCGGGTAGGATCCATCGGGCGGTTGTAAAAAACGATCTTGCCCCGGATGCCGCGTTCGTTTAGTTTGTCGAGTTCCTCCCAACTGTTCACTTCCACCACTTCTCCGCTGATACCCTTCTGGCCGGTGCCTACCGAGCCGCCCAGCGCCAGGGCATTCAGCCGCAGATCGCCGTATTTTTTCGAACCTTTAACCGTCACCTGCTCCGCGTCGCCGCGCTCCCAGCGGGGCACCATCACGGGTTGCAGCCACACGGAATCGAGTCCCAGCGTGTCGAGCGTGGCTTTTGCCCAGTTCACCGCTTTTTCAGCGCCGGCGCTGCCGCTGAGCCGGTGGCCGACTTTCAAAGAAAGGTGTTCGAGCCAGGGATAACAGCGCCCGTCGGTGAGCGCCCGGTCGTAAATTTTCCGGATAAAGGCCGCATTTTCCCCGTTGTCAGGCATTTGGGCCGACAAAGTTGAAAGATGTGTAAAAACGACAATAAGGGCAAGCGCCCGGAAGTGTATCGATTTGAAAAAAGGCCAATTATTCTCCATTTTCAAAAGCAAATAAAATTATGTTTTAAAATCTTGGTTTGGATTTACTCCATATAGCGATTTGTATTGGCAAAGTTTTCATTCACAAAATCGCTCATTCGCCGGATTTTCTTCAAAGAAGCGGGCATTCGGCTGTATTTATCGTTGCCGGAAAAAAAATTTGAAAAAATTTTCGTTTTGTTCTTGTATGATTTACACAAAGCATATTACCTTTGTCACCAGAAAAGTAATCGACTTAAAAATAATTTGGTTTTATTTGGTTAGGGCTGAGGTAGTGCTGTGGTGGCACTGCCTCATTTTTTTTGCCCTGGCAAATGTAGAACTTTGATGCGGACTTCCCTGTTCCCCACAGTCCGGTTCCATCCCGATCCCAACTGTTTTCGGTATTTCTCTCCACTCCTGACATATCGCGATGCAAAGGCGCTATTTCCCTTTTCGTTGCACTCTTTTATCAAAAACGCGCCGTCTACCCGCCATCACTCCTTACTTTTGGGCCTGATCAATCGGTATGTTCATGAAAAAAAGTCTGTTACTCTTTCCGCTATTCCTGCTCCCCTTCCTGCTGCTCGCCCAAAACAAACTGACCATGTCCGACGCCATTCTGAAGGGGCGTACGGCACTGGCTCCGGCCAACCTGAGCCGCTTGCAGTGGATTCCCGGCACCGGCCAGTTTACCCATATCATCGGAGAAAAAGTCGTGCGCGTGCAGGCCGACAACCTGGCCACCGACACACTGGACCTGCTGCCCGGCATCAATGAAAGCCTGAAAACCCTGGGCGCTGTACCCCTCGAAGGCCTGGCGCCGTTCTCCTGGATCGACGATGCGCATATCAGATTCAGCGCAAACGGCGATATGTACACGTATGCACTGACCGGCGAACTGACACGCGTCAACCACCTGCCTGCCGATATAGAAAACACAGATACCCACGGCAAGACGTTCAATACGGCCTATACGAAAGGCGACGGTCTGTGGGTCAGTGTCGACGGAAAAGAGACGGAGGTAGCGCACAGCGAAGCGGAAGGGATCGTGTATGGCAAAAGCGTGCACCGCGACGAGTTCGGCATTTACAAGGGGACTTTCTGGAGCCCTTCCGGTCGCTATTTGGCTTTTTATCGCATGGATGAAAGTATGGTGACGCCCTATCCGATCTACGTCCTGGATTCCATGCCGGCGCAGGTGCGGTACATCCGGTATCCCTATGCCGGCACCAAAAGCCACCACGTGACCCTGGGCGTTTTCGATGCGCAGACGGGCAAAACCGTTTATCTGAAAACAGGCGAGCCCGCCGAACAGTACCTGACCAACATCGCCTGGACGCCCGACGACAAATATATCCTGATCGCCGTGGTCAACCGCGAACAAAACCATATGTGGCTGCGGCAGTACGACGCCGGCAACGGCAATTTTGTCAAAACCCTGTTCGAGGAAAGCAGCGATCGTTGGGTGGAGCCCGAACATCCCGCCGAGTTCGTGCCGGGCAGCAACGAACAATTCGTCTGGCAGAGCGAACGCGACGGATTTAACCACCTCTATCTCTACGACCTTTCAGGAAAAACGCCCGCGCAACTAAGCAAGGGCGCCATGCCCGTGATAAATTTTTACGGCTTTTCCGCCGACGGCAAACAGTGTTTCTATCAGGTCGCCGACGAAACGGGACTCAACCGATATGTGTTTTCCACCGACCTGAATTCAGGCGTGATCTCCCGCCTGGGCGACGACGAGGGCATCCATAATGCCCTGATCAATGACGCGGGTGAATGGGTGCTGGACGTATTCAGCAATACCGCTACGCCGCGTTTCATTTACCTCTACCGCACCGTGAATCCCGCCGACCGCCGCATCGTGTTCGGCGCCAAAAACCCGCTCGACGGCTACAGCATCGGCCTTACGCGCCTGCTCACCCTGCCCTCACCCGGCGGCGTCGTGCTCAATGCGCGCATGATCCTGCCGCCCGATTTCGATTCGAAAAAGAAATACCCTGCGCTGGTGTACGTGTACAACGGCCCGCACGTGCAACTGGTCACCAATACCTGGCTCGGCAACGGCGAGCTCTGGATGCACCGCATGGCGCAGGAAGGATACGTCGTATTCGTGCTCGACGGACGCGGTTCGGCCAACCGCGGCTATGAATTCGAAAGCAGCATCTTCCGGCATCTTAGCGACTTTGAGATCGAAGATCAACTCACGGGCCTCAATTACCTGAAAGCGCAAACTTTCATCGACGCAGGCCGCGTAGGAGTGTTCGGATGGAGTTACGGCGGCTTCATGAGCACCTCGCTGATGACGCGCCCCGAAGCAAAAGGGGCCTTTCGCTGCGGAGTAGCGGGCGGGCCCGTGATCGACTGGCGCATGTACGAGATCATGTACACCGAGCGCTATATGGACACGCCGCAGGAAAATCCGGAAGGTTACGAGAAAAGCAGCCTGTTCAATTACATCGACAACCTCGACGGACGCCTGTTGATGATCCACGGATCGTCCGACGACGTGGTGCTATGGCAGCATTCGCTGCGCTACATCCGCGAGTGCGTGCGCAAGGGAAAGCAGATCGATTATTTCGTCTACCCCGAGCATTTGCACAATGTGCGCGGCAAGGATCGCGTGCACCTGTTCGAGAAGATCGAACAGTTCTTAAATGAGAACCTGCGCGATGTAAAGTCAGAAACCAGACCTTAATTGCCGGAAGGCATCTTCAGTTCCCGGACATTGCCGGACACAACGCCGGCGCTGCCGCTGAATAGCCGCAGTCCGGTGAAATCTTCCGTCGGGAAGAAAATATCCGTCATGACACAGGCGCCGTCGTCGACAAACAATTCGATGGACGCGCGATCGATGAATGCATGCAGGCGCAGGCGATTTTCCGCAGGTTGGTAGGGCGCGGTATCGCGGCTCGGGAACTTTGGAGAAAACGCCACCTTACCGCTTTGCCGGCGGTCGATGAACAACTGCCGAGCAGCGGGGTCGTAGCCGAACGTCAATCGCTCACCTTTTCCATTGAACAACTCGAGCCCGAATGCGGCGCCCGGCGTATCGGCGTTCCATTCAAAATCTACCGCGATCTCTTTGCATACAACGGCATTCCCGGTGATCGCGCTCAGATCTGCTTCATTACCACTTGCCAGGGGTTTTATTGCGGCAGTTTTCGCTCGCAGCAATTCCGTTTCCGCAACCGGCGCCGCGTACAGGCGCGGGCCTGCAGGTGTGTCGCGCAGGCGCAATACACGCGGCAATGTCATGGCGCTGCGCCACAAGACAGTCGGCACGTCCCGCGCATAATCCCAGTTGCTCATCCAGCCGAGAAAGATGCGGCGGCCGTCGTCTTCAGGAATATCCGACCAGGTGACGCCGGCGTAGTTGTCTCGCCCGTAGTCGAGCCAGACAGCCTGCTCGTTGCGAACGCCCGCAGCGAAGCGTTCGTCGAGCGTGAATTGCCGTCCATCGAACTGCCCTGTGAAATACTGCGTGCCCGAGCCGCCGTTCGGCGCTCCGGGGTTGATGCTGAGCAGCAACACCCATTTTTGTTCGGCGCTGCCTTCTACGGTCAGGGGAAACAGATCGGGGCATTCCCAGACGCCGCCGTGCGAGCCCCATTCGCGGCCGAAATCGCTCAGGTGCTTCCAGTTTTTCAGATCGGGAGAACCCCATATCTGCACATGGTTTTGGGCGGCGAACACCATCACCCATTGTTTCGAGGCTTCGTGCCATATCACTTTCGGGTCGCGGAAGTCGCGGATGCCGGGATTCGGGATCACCGGATTGCCGGAGTATTTAGTCCAGTGGCGCCCCTTGTCGTTGCTGTATGCAATACTCTGGTTCTGAAAATCGACGCGGCCGGCCTTCTCGCCCTCCATGGAGTGTTGGGTAAAGATCGCCACCAGCGGCGGCCGGCCGTTTTCTCCAAAACCGCTCGTATTGTTCCAGTCAACGACCGCGCTTCCCGAAAAGATAAGGCCGAGACTATCGGGGTATAGCGCGACGGGCAGGTGCTGCCAATGCAACAGGTCGGCGCTCACGGCATGTCCCCAGTGCATGGGCCCCCACACGGTGCTGTCGGGGTAGTATTGATAAAACAGGTGGTACTCACCCTCGAAATACACCATGCCGTTGGGGTCGTTCATCCACATTTTTTCCGGCGTGAAGTGGAATACGGGGCGGTGAGGCTCGGCAGCGGCGTCGACCGTTTCGGGAGGGGTCCCCGACGGGCAGCCTTGCAGCAGCATACAAAGGCAGATATAAAAAAGGTATCTCATCATGTGACAGAAAATATCAGGATTCCTTGATCAGCCGGCGTTGCAGTTCTTCCAGGGAAACACCTTTGGTTTCGGGCATCATTTTCCACACAAAAAGCAATTGCAGCACCATCATAAAGGCGAAGAAGGCGAAAATAGGCCCGCCGCCGAACACCCCTTCAAGATGCACGAAGTTACCCGCGATCAGCGCCGCGAACACCCAGTGGGTCCCGCTGCCCAGTGAATTGCCGTAGGCGCGCACCTCATTGGGAAATATTTCGGAAATGAACACCCAGATCACAGCACCCTGTCCGATGGCATGAGCAGCGATGAACACGAACAGCAACACCGGTACCATGTACCCGTTGAACTGGTTGCTGAAAAAAGCCCAGGCAACCAGCGACAGGGAAATGATATAACCGAAGGAGCCGACATACATCAGGAAGCGGCGGCCCATGCGATCGATCAGCACCATACCGAGCATGGTGAAGACGAGATTGGTCACGCCGATGCCGACAGACGAAAGCAGCGCCGCGTCGTCGCCCATGCCCGTGTTGTTGAAAATACGGGGAGCAAAATAAATGACCGCGTTGATGCCGGACATCTGGTTGAACAGTGCGAATAAAAACGCCAGCAGGATGGGCAGGCGGTACTTCCCTGAGAAAAACTCTCCAATGCCGATCGTTTTCGAATGATCGGTCGTATCGGCAGCGGTGATCGCCGCCAGCGAGGCGTCCACCGTCGCGGGATTGATCACCGCAAGGATCTTCCGCGCTTCTTCTACGCGGCCTTCTTTCACGATCAGCCAGCGCGGACTTTCCGGCACCATGAAGATCATGATGATAAACGCCGCTGCGGGAAAACCCTCCATCCCCAGCATCCATCGCCAGGCGCCCGGGTCGGCGGTGCCGATGAGGTAGTTGGAGAGGAAGGCGACCAGTATGCCCAGTACGATATTGAACTGGAACAGGGCGGTCAGTTGGCCGCGCTTGCTGGCGGGCGATATTTCGGAAATATACATCGGCGCCACTACCGATGAAGCGCCGACGCCCAGGCCGCCGATAAAGCGAAAAAACATCAGCGAATAGATCTCCGGCGCCAGTGCCGAGCCTACTGCGGACACGAAGTACAGGATCGATATCCAGATCAGCGTTTTTTTCCGGCCGATACGGTCGGCGGGAATGCCGCCCAGCAGCGCCCCGATGATGGTGCCGTAGAGAGCCATGGCCACCATCTGGCCGATCATCTGGTTGCTGAGGCCCCACAATTGTTGTATCTCTTGCTCGCCGCCGGAGATAACGGCGGTGTCGAAGCCGAACAAAAAGCCGCCAAGGGCGACCGTGACGGACCAGAATACAAGTTTGGTATTGTTTTGCATGATGTCAGTAACGGGTAGGAATTTGATAGCCTTAATGATGCATGTCGCGTGTCGTTTTTTGTTTTGGGATAACGAATATTGACGCCGGGTTCAGGCGCGCAGGCCCGCTTCTTCCAGCACCTCGCCGTGCAGGATATCGTACAGCAGATCGTGATATTCCGGAAAATCGGGCAGGTTGTTGTGCCCCGCATCTTCAATGGGGTGCAGTTGTATGCGGTCTGGCGCCAGGGCGCGCAGTTTTTCGCTTTGCCGGTAGGGGATAAGCCGGTCGCGCCGGCCGTGCAGGATGTGGATCGGGCAATGCACTTTTTTCACGAACCGGTCGGTGCGGATGTGGTAGCGCAAGAGCCAGCGGATCGGCAAAATGAACCCGTATCGCGTAATGTGGTAGAGGAATGAATAGTATGGGCAATCGAGGATGAGCATGCGCGGCTGGTTCCACGAAGCGATGCGCGCCGCCAGTCCGCTACCCAGCGAGCGGCCGTACAGCACGATCTGTTGCTCGCCGTATTCCGTCGCCAGCCATTTGTACACCTGCTGAAGGTCGGCGTACAGGATATCCTCCGTGCGGCGGCCGCGGCTTTTGCCGAAACCGCGGTAGTCGAGGATAAAAAAATCGAAGCCCTTGCCGACGAAATCCTTGGCAAATTTGCCCCAGCCCTTGATGCTGCGCGAGTTGCCTTTTATGTAAAACACCACGCCCTTGCTGTTGGGCACGCGGAAGTGCAGGGCATTCACCGTGCCGCCGTCTTCCATTTCAAAATTGACTTCCGTAAAGGGGAACGGGTATTTGTAGGTGAACCACTTCGGCAGTCTTTCGGGCCGGAAAAAGAACAGGTCCTGCGCAAAAAAGAACAATGCACATAGCCCGGCATATACAATGCCCGTCCAGAAAAGGATGTCTGCCCAAAAACCCATATCGGATGTTTTCGGGCGAAAAGTAGGCAAAATGTCGCACGAAGCACAAAGGGTTAGTTCTTAACGGCTCGCCATATCCGCCGTTTCTTCCCAGGCTTTCGCTAGGTCCTTGCGGCCGATCATACTCTTCCGCTTTTGCTTCGGGTCCTTCTTGATGTGTTCGAGCAGCGACAGTTGTCGCGGCGACAACAGTTCATCCGGCGATTGCCCTTTTCCCACCAGTGCGTTGGCGCGGCAGGCCTGCAGGCTGGTCATGGGCACGAATTTGTAGTCCGTCTGGGAAAGGTAGTATTTGGGCTCGCGGTCGCTTCGGAAGCCTTCGTTTTTGGCGCAGGTGCGGATGCCTTTGGGCTGCGTCAGTTCTTCGAGCGATTCTTTTGTTACGATGGCGGGGTTGAATTGTACCCGCACCACTTCGTGGCCGTCCTGAAAGCCCGGCTCGGTCTCGACAACGCCGGCGATGGCGCCGAAAGTGCCTTCTCCGCTCCAGAAGCAGTACATGGAAAACGTAGCGGTCTCCAGGCCCGATTCGCGCGCCAGCAACTCTTCTTCCAGCAATTCGAGGTAGCGGGGTGTCGCGGTTCCTGTGAGCGCAAGCGCCTGGCGCATGCCCGCCACGATCTGGTGCGACGAAGAGAAATCACCCATGCGCGGCACCACGTCGCTGTAGTCGGCGCGCACGATCCGCACCACCGGGTTATTCCAGGCGGGTTCGCCGAAACGTTTCAACGCGGCAGCGTCCGATCCGCCCTTGTTGTTATAAATGCACACCGGCACAAAATAGGTTTCGATGGCTTCCACGATCAGCGGATGGGAAAGCGTGCCGTTGCCGTAACGCGTGCAATTGGAACATCCCGGCACCTCCTGGAACAGGACCAGGATGGGCTTGTCGCATTTTTCCGCTTCAGCCTTGCCCTGCCCGAGATCGCGGAGCCAGTGCACCTTGCCGAGCTCTTCGGGGTTGTCGGGCGCGGCGCTTTCAGGAAGCGCGGCATGCAGCACAGCAGGCTGTGGTTCGGCGCGTTTTACTTCGGAGGGTATCAGGAATAGGGCGCCCGCAGAAAAAGCGAGCAGGGAAGCGATGAGCAGTTTTGCGATCATGACCGATGATTTTGTACAACAATTCCATGTACAACGTCAAATGTACGCATCTCCGCGGTGCGGGTCAGCCGGAATATGTTCCGAATGTTCGGCAGGCGACATTGTACCCCGTCACGCGCAAGGCCTACCGCTCATGGCACGAAAACCATACCTTGACCTTCTTTTAAGCGAATATTCAGAACGTCATATTTATGCCTGAACAACTCCTGATCCTGGCGGGTAGCGGGATCGTGCTGCTTCTCGGAAGCATGCATCTGTACTACACTTTTTTCACGAATAAACTAGATGCGCGCAGCGCCGGCACTATGGAACGCATGCAGGGCGACCATCCCGTGCTCACGCGACGCACCACCATGTGGAAAGCCTGGGTCGGTTTCAACGCCAGCCACAGCATCGGAGCCATATTCTTCGGACTGATCAATATTTTACTGGCCATCCGGCACTTTGACTATTTCCGCACAGCGCCGGACTTGTATGTGCTGGATATTGCTGCGCTCGCTTTTTATCTTTTTCTGGCAAAACGCTACTGGTTTCGCATTCCGCTGACCGGCGTGCTGATCGCCTTGCTATGTTTTGCAGCCTCGGGAGTGCTGGTTTTTTGCAGCGGCATCCCTGTCGATTGATCTTACGCCCGGCAAATAGCCCAGTTACCGATAGTTTCTGTCGGATATTCACCCATGTAAAGGTCGCCGGGAATTACCTTTCGCCACACCGAAAATTGTCCGTTTGATGAAAAATACGCATCTCGTCTGCGCAACGCTTGTCTATGGCATCGTCGCAGCGCTGTTCCTTTCTCCATTCACAGTCGCTTCCCAAAAAGCCATTACACTCGACGACTGTTTTGTCAATTACACCTTTTTCCCGGGTTCGGGGCCCAATTTTCAATATCTGAAGGATGGAATGCATTATGTGGAAGCCGACGGGAAAGGATTGCATGTCCACGACGTGCGCGACGAAAAAAAGGACTCCCTGATACAACTCGATCTGAGCGCCGATGCCAGGCGGTATGACCAGTTCGATTTCAGTGCCGACGAAAAAAAGATGCTGCTGCGCACGCGTGTCGAGCACGTGTATCGCCATTCGGTATTGGCCAGATATTTTGTCTACGACTTCGGGATGCGCAAAACTATCGAGGTGCATGAGGCGGAAAAACAGCAGTTCGTGGAGTTTTCGCCCGACGCCCGGCACATCGCCTTCGTATCCGGCAACAACGTGTATATCAGGGATTTGGAGAACGGGAAAGTGGATCAGGTCACCCGTGACGGCGAGCGGAACAAGATCATCAACGGGCTGCCCGACTGGCTTTACGAAGAAGAATTCAGCCCGGTAAGCGGCGAAGGAATGGTTGCGCTGAAGTGGAGCCCCGACGGCTCCAAGATCGCCTATATCCGGTTCGACGAACGCCAGGTGCCCGAATTCCCGCTCACACGTTATGAAGGCGACGCCTATCCGCAACGCAGCACCTTCAAATACCCGAAAGTAGGCTCACCCAACTCGGTGGTCAGCGTCCATATGTACGACGTGGATGCAGGCAGTCAGGTCGGCCAGGTCATGGGCCTGGAAACCGACGACTACGTTCCGCGCATCCACTGGACTGCCGACAACCAGTTGGTGGTCACGCGGCTCAACCGCCGCCAGGACACGCTGGAACTGCTGCTCGCCCTGAGCAACCGCGTGCTGTACGACGACGAGGACCAAACCAACTGGATACCCGTACGCCCCCTGCTGCGCGAAACGGATTCCGCTTACGTCGATATTCACGACAATCTGGTATTTCTGGACGACCGGCAGCATTTCCTGTGGAGCAGCGAGCAAAACGGCTACAATCACCTGTATTTGTATGGCATGGACGGAAAAATGGAGCGCGCCCTGACCGCCGGAGCATTTGAGTTGACCGCATTTTACGGGCTGGACGAGAAGAACGGAAAATTCTACTACCAGATCGCCAGCCCCGGTCCGCTGGACCGGCAGCTGTGGGAAGGCGACCTGAACGGCGGCGCGGCGCGGCTGCTCAGCCCTGAAACGGGCACCGCCGAGGCTGCCTTCAGCCCCGACTTCGAATATTTCACACTGGAATGGTCGGATGCCAACACCCCGCCGGTCGTGACGCTGCGCAAACGCAGCGGGGAACTGGTGCGCACGTTCACCGACAACGAACGCGTCCGGAAACTCCGCGACGCTTACGCCTTTTCCAAAAAGGAATTTTTCACATTCCGGCCATATCCTGCGGCCGCTGAAAAGGATAAAAACGAACTCATGCTCAACGGCTGGATGATCAAGCCGCCCTATTTCGATTCTACCCGGCAATACCCCGTGCTGTTCGATATTTACGGCGGGCCCGGCTCGCAAACCGTTCAGAATCAGTACAACGGCTATGTAGGCACCTGGCATCAGATGCTTGCGCAAAAGGGGTACATCATCGTCAGCGTCGACAATCGCGGCACAGGGGGCCGGGGCCGGGATTTCAAAAAATGCACGCAACTGCAACTGGGCAAACTGGAAACGGAAGACCAGATCGCGGCAGCCCGTTATCTGGGCTCTTTACCCTATGTGGATGCCGGCCGTATCGGCATCTGGGGATGGAGTTTCGGCGGTTTTCTCAGCACTTCCTGCATCCTCAAGGGAAACGACGTGTTCAAAATGGCGATGGCCGTAGCGCCGGTGACCAACTGGAAATGGTACGATTCGGCGTACACCGAGCGGTTTATGCGCACCACCAAGGACAACGAAGCGGGCTACGAGGAAAATTCGCCGATCCATTTTATCGACCGGCTGCGCGGCAACAACTACCTGGTGTGCCACGGCACGACCGACGACAACGTACACTGGCAGCAAACGGTGGAAATGATCAATGCGCTGATCGACGCCGGCAAATCTTTCGAGACCTTGTACTACCCCAACCGCAACCACGGCATCTACGGGTACAACGCCACGCGGCACCTGTTCACCAAACTGACCAGTTATGTAATGGAGAAACTGTAAAAACAGGCAGGCTGCTACTCCTTTAACCGCCCCACCAAAAATACGGCAGGCAGTTTTTCCAATGCGACAGGAGTGCCGCGCTTCCAGTCGCGCACGGGCAATGAGCGAATGAACTCCCCGGCGCCGCTCAGGTCCTGCGCCACACCGAAGCCTGTATCGGGCTGCAGGGTATCGAGGGCCACTTCCAGCACCATTTGTGAGCGATAGGGCGTTTCGATGAACAACTGGGTCTGGTCGTGCTGCCGCGCCAGTTGTTCCAGCCGGCGCAGGTCGCGGGCCAGTTCGGGGCGCTTGGGACTCAGGTAGCCGTGAAAGGCAAACTGCTGACCATTCATACCCGATGCCATCAGGGCCAGCAGCAGGGAAGAGGGCCCCACGAGCGGTACCACGCGGACATTCATGCGCTGCGCCAGGGCAACGATCGCTGCACCGGGGTCGGCGACGCCGGGGCAACCCGCTTCAGACAGCAGGCCGACGTCGCGGCCGTCTTTTATCGCCTCCCGGAATGCATGGCGCGCCTCCTCCGGGTCGCTATCGTCCGACAATTCCACCACCAGGATCTCGGGCAGCGGCTTCGCAGGCCCCAGGCTTTTGATGAAATGCCGGGCCGTTTTGGCGCGCTCGGCGATGAACACATCCAGTCCGCGCGCAATCTCCTGCACATAGGGTGGAATGGTATGCAGCGCTTCGCCGGCGATGGGGGTGGGTATGAGATACAGGGTCGGCATGTCTTTATTTCAATTCGAGGTTGCCCTCAGCGTATTTCAATTCGTACTTGAACCGGTCGATGCGCCAGCCATCGCCGCCTTTTGAGAGGTGCAGGCGGTAACTGCCGACAAAACCGCGCGTATGTCCCTGTTGCGCGTTCTTTTTGTAGTGTGAAGCATTTGCATAGCAAAATACATCGGCGTCATGCTCGCGTATCGTAACCAGGTAGTTGCCCGCGAGGTGGTGCACCGCGTCCAGACCTTTGAAGCCTTCTTCCCAGGCCTGGCAGATCGCATCGGCAGTCATGGTTGCGGGTGCGCCGGCGCCCATGGAACTCATGTCGAACAGGACTTGTCCGGCAAATACTTCGGCTTTCAGTTTGTCCCCTTCGCGATAATCGGTGTACACGAACAGGCGGTTGCAAACTTCGATAATCTGTTCTCTTGTGCTCATTGCAGGGTGGATTTTGCTTGAAAATACGTTTTACCGCGAATGTCCGAACTCGACGGGAAATTTCATACCGGCATCCGTTTGCCTTTTGTCTGAACCCGGTTTCGCAGAAAAAAACTGCGGCCAAAAGCGGCGTACGCCGGCATACAGTTTTTCCCTACTTTTACGCCCCGCGAAAAGCGGGATGCGAACCCATGTCCGACACCTTTACCATAAAACTTCCGGTTTTTGAAGGGCCTTTCGATCTGCTGCTCTTTTTCATCGAGCGGGACGAACTGGACATTTACAACATTCCTATCGCGAAAATCACCGACGACTTCCTCGACTACATGCGCCACATGGAAGCGATGAACATCGATCTCGCCTCCGAGTTCATCGTCGTGGCCGCTACGCTGATGCGCATCAAGGCCAAACTGCTGCTGCCGCGCAAACAACTGGACGAGGAAGGCAACGAGATCGACCCACGGCACGAGCTGGTAGAACGTCTCATCGAATACAAGCGCTACAAAAGCGTGCTGGAAGACCTGCGGCGCCTGGAGGAACTGCGCGCCTTCATGAATCCGCGCGGGTTTGCCAGCCTCGAGATGCGCAAACTCGCCGAGCATGCCCTTGCCGACGCCGAAATGGAAAGCGTGACGCTGTACAAGTTGCTGCGCGTGTTCGAACGCCTGCTTGCGCGTTTTGAAGACGAACAAAAGGCGAAACGCGTGCATACGGTGTACAATTACAACTACACCATTCAGGAGCAGCGCAGTTACCTGAGTTCGCGGCTGAAAAAAGGCAAAAAAACGTCTTTCGAATCGCTCTTCCTGAAACTCGAAAACCGCATACACGCTATCGTCACGTTCCTGGCCCTGCTCGAACTGCTCAACGAGCAGTCCGTGGTGCTCACGCAAGGCGAAGGCACCAATAACTTTTGGCTGAGCGTACCCGACGAAGAAATGCCGGAAGCAACGCCCGAAGGTGAAGGATAACGTTTTCCCGGCCGCGCGCATTTTCCCTTCAAATACCAACTCCCCGGTTCAACCGCCAGTCTGAACAACGCACGAGATCTCCCGCATGAAAATCCATTTCCACCTCCGCTATTCCACCCGACACGGCCAGAACCTGTACGTTGTGTTGCAACGCGACGGCGCCGAAGAAGAGCATCCGCTGTCATATCTCAACGACGAATTATGGGACGGGTCGGTCGATCTCGGCGCTGCGGCGCCCGCTTCCGTTTCATACTGCTACCGCTTCCGCGATGCCGAAGGCAATGAACGAACGGACTGGGGTATGCGCCGGATCGATCCGGGCGATATCGGCGGCGATATGATCCGCGTATTCGACTACTGGAACAACCCGGGCGCCGTAGAGAATGCCTTTGAAACGCAGGCTTTCAAGGTGTTGTCGGGAAAAAGCGTCGCCACTAAAAGTAGCAACAAAGGCTCTTTTACCCATATTTTTAAGGTAAAAGCGCCCTTGCTGGGTCAGGATGAGGTGATATGCCTGCTCGGCCATGGTCGCGCCCTGCGCGCCTGGGACAGCGCGGCGCCGCTGCTGCTGCAACGCGGCGATGAAGGCTGGTCGCTGCGCGTAGATCTCGCTCAGGAAGATTTTCCGCTCGCCTACAAATACGGGGTCTGGAATACACGTACCAATAAATTTCTGGGTTTCGAGGAGGGCAACAACAGAACGCTGTATTCAGGCGCGCAGGAAGGCCCGATCGTACTGCACGACGGCTTTGTGCGCCTGCCCGATATGCACTGGCGCGGCGCCGGCGTGGCCATTCCGGTGTTCAGCCTGCGCAGCAAGACCGGCTGGGGCAGCGGCGAGTTTGGCGATATCCGGCTACTGGTGGACTGGGCGCGGGCTGCCGGCATGAAACTGATACAGTTGCTGCCCATCAATGACTCCACGGCGACACATACCTGGACCGATTCGTACCCTTATGCTGCCATTTCGGCCTTTGCCCTGCACCCGCTTTACCTGAATGTGGCGCAACTGGCCGGGAAAAAACACGCTGCGGTATTGAAGCCGTTTTTGAAAAGGCAAAAGGCGCTGAATGCGCTCGAAGCCATCGACTACGAAGCGGTGATGCAGCTGAAATGGGAGGTTATCCGTGCCCTTTACCCGCTGCAAAAGGACGAATGGCTGGCAGATGCGGCATATCGGGAATATTACGAAGCAAACAGGCACTGGTTGGATCCATACGCCGCATTTTGCCGGTTGCGCGACAAGAACGGTACTGCGGATTTCAGCAAATGGTCGTCGCATCAGAAGTACAAATCCGCGGAGATCGACAAACTGCTGTCACCTTTATCCGCCGATTTTGATGACGTCGCTATTTACCTTTTCGTTCAGTGGCACCTGCATTTGCAGTTGAAAGAAGCCACCGACTACGCCCATGCGCAAGGTGTGGTGGTAAAAGGCGACATCCCCATCGGCATTTACCGGTACAGCTGTGATGCCTGGATCGCGCCCGAACTCTATAATATGAATATGCAGGCCGGCGCGCCGCCCGATGATTTTGCCGTTAATGGCCAGAACTGGGGCTTCCCCACTTACAACTGGGCGCAAATGAAAGCCGACGGCTTTGCCTGGTGGCGGCAGCGCTTCCACCAGATGAGCCTTTACTTCGACGCTTTCCGCATCGATCATATTCTGGGCTTTTTCCGCATCTGGAGCATCCCCATGCACGCCGTGGAGGGCATTCTGGGGCATTTTGTGCCGGCGATCCCCGTGACGGAGCAGGAATTGCGCGACGCAGGCGTCGGGTTCGACTACGACCGGCTGTGCAAACCGTACGTCACCGAAGCCGTGGTGCACGAAATATTCGGAGAAGACGCCAACTGGGTCGCCGAAAACTGCCTGCTGCCCCGAACCGACGAGCGCTACGACCTGCATCCCGATTTTGCCACCCAGCGCCGCGTGGAACAGTATTTCGTGCAGTTGCCTGCCACCGAGCAAAACATCAAGCTGCGCGACGGGCTCTACCGCCTTATTTCCAACATCATTCTGCTGGACCCGACGGCCGGCGCGAAGAAAAAAGATCCGGCTACGGGTTATCATTTCCGCTTCGGCATCGAAAAGACGCTTTCCTATCAGCATCTGCCCGAAGCTGCAAAGGCCCCGCTAAAAGCGCTATACGTCGATTATTTTTATCGTCGCCAGGACGACTTCTGGCAGGCGGAGGCCATGGAGAAATTGCCCGCGCTCAAACGCGCCACCAACATGCTCATCTGCGGGGAAGACCTCGGAATGGTGCCGCACTGCGTGCCCGATGTGATGCGCGAACTGGGTATTCTGAGTCTGGAAATACAACGCATGCCCAAGGCCGCGGGCGCCGCTTTTTTTCATCCGAAAGACGCCCCTTACCTCTCTGTGGTGACGCCCTCCACGCACGATATGAGCACTATCCGCGGCTGGTGGGAAGAAGATCGCGACCTGTCGCAGCGTTTTTTCAACGAAATCCTGCATTTCGAAGGGCAGGCGCCGTATTTCTGCGAACCCTGGCTGAATCGCGCCATCGTGGAACAACATTACCGTTCGCCCGCGATGTGGAGCATTTTTCAGATACAGGAATTGCTCGGCATCGACGAAAAACTACGCCGTGAAAACCCGCAGGAGGAGCGCATCAACATTCCGGCCAACCCCAGACACTACTGGCGATACCGCCTGCACATTGCGCTGGAAGACCTTTTACTGGAAGAGCATTTTACCGGAGAAGTGAAACAAATGGCGGCGCTCAGCGGTCGGATATAGTGCAGGGTCGATGGTTCTACAGTTTGGTATCTTGAAAACCAGATTGGCAGTAGCAGTTAACAGTGGCGGTGTTGATACTGACTGCGTTAGAAAGAGTATCATCGCCTGTTTTAACTAAATTCTGCTATTACTGCTCACAGCTATTGCCAACTGCTTACTTCTTAAAATCGCCCCTGGTTCTGTGGTGGCCGTCACCAGCCCCGGTACCGCGGCGGCTTTATCCCGTTGAGCCGCAAATAGACGATCAGTTGCCCGCGGTGGTGGGTCAGGTGGTCGTGCATCAGCAGGATGATCTGCCGTTTGCTCATGGGTCCGGCAAAAAAGTCCACTTTTTCGGACAACTGTTCGGGCGGCAGGTTTGCCACGACATCCCGCGCATAGGCAAAGGATACTTTCAGCAGTTCGAGTACTTCGGCAGGCGATAGTGTCTCTTTTTTATTCAGCGGATGCTCGAATTTCTTCCCGCTCAGT
This sequence comes from Lewinellaceae bacterium, assembly GCA_020636045.1. Lineage (GTDB taxonomy): Bacteria > Bacteroidota > Bacteroidia > Chitinophagales > Saprospiraceae > M3007. The sequence continues at coordinate 15,281 of JACJYP010000007.1, read as the reverse complement.
TTTTCCCCTGCCAGCCAGGTCATGTTTTGCGCCATGTGCACGAGTTGCCCGCTAAAGGTCCGCTCTTCATCCATCGGTTGAAAGCCGTACTGCTCCGACGGCATGGCTTCTGCCACTTCAAGCGTGTAAGCCTCCGCATTCTTCCATTTTTGCAATACTTCGCGGATGAAGGCAGTATCCTGCGCGGCAGATGATGAAGCGATGCAGCAAAGGCATAAAAGGAACAGAGATCGCATTTCGGTAAGTTTTTTTATTCTTTACGGCCAAAAGCGGGAAATCCAATACAGACAAGCGGCTGCATAAAAAACGATCAGACTCCCGTAATGGAAGCCTGATCGCACATATATTGTCCTTTAGTCCAGGTTGTCGTACTGATAGATCGGATGGTGAAGGGTCGAGTTGGGCCCCAGCGTGGAGATCGGCTTGATCACGCCATCCTGCAGGGCATACACCCACCCATGGAGGTAGGGATAATTCCGCTTTTTCCACGATTTCTGGATAATGGACGTTTCTGCGAGGTTGAGCACCTGTTCTTTCACGTTGAGTTCGATCAGGCGGTTGACGCGCTCATCTTCGGTTGGCAAGGCCTCGATCTCTTCCTGGTGAAAGCGGTACACGTCTTTGATGTTGCGCAGCCATTTGTTGATCAACCCGAACGAATGGCGTGTCATGGCCGCTTTTACGCCGCCGCAGCCGTAATGTCCGCAAACGATGACGTGTTTCACCTCCAGCACTTCTACGGCGTATTGCAGCACACTCAACAGATTCAGGTCGGTGTGTACGACCATGTTGGCAACGTTGCGGTGGATGAATATTTCACCCGGCTGCGTCTGCGTGATCTCATTGGGCGGCACCCGGCTGTCCGAACACCCGATCCACAAAAAGTCGGGACGCTGGATATTGACCAGCCGTTCGAAAAACTGCGGGTCTTCCATCACCTTTTCTTTTGCCCAGGCCTTGTTTTCGAGTAAAAGTTCTTCTACTTGCTTCATGCGTTTGCGGTTTTAACGATTTGAGAAATTTGTCCTTCCAGGCGGCGCACTTTTACCCGGATATCACGGTATGACGCCGTTTGGATGAATTCGTTGATCAACTCGACATTATCCAGATCGATAAAGCCCGTCTTGCTGATATCGATCACGAGATCGCTGTCATTCGGCACCTTTTCCAAAGTCCGCTTCAGTTCGTATTTGTGCATAAAGGACATATCCTTTTTGAAACGGATCAGGTGGTTTTTTCCGTCGACAACGTGCAAAATAGCCGAATGGTAATTGTTGAAAATGACAAAGGCCCCGCCCACGAAAAGGCCGATGCCGATGCCTATCAGCAGATCGGTGAGTAAAATGGCGACAATGGTGGTAACGAAAGGCACCAGGTGCGCCCATCCCATCTGGTATTTCTTGATAAAGATCTCGGGTTTGGTGAGTTTGTAACCGACTGACAGCAGCACAGCGGCCAGGGCGGCCAGCGGGATCTTGTTGAGCAGCGCGGGGATCGCGATCGCGCACAGGGCGAGCATTACGCCGTGCATGATGGCCGACATACGTGTGCGGGCACCCGAACTTACATTGGCAGAGCTGCGCACGATCACGGAGGTGACGGGCATGCCGCCGATCAGGCCGGAAGTGATATTGCCTACACCTTGCGCCACCAGTTCCCGGTTGGTGGGTGTAGTCCGCTTGAACGGATCGAGTTTGTCTACCGCCTCGATACTCAGCAGCGATTCGAGGCTCGCTACCATGCCCAGCGTAAGGGCGACTACCCATACCTCCTGATTTCCGATATGACTGAAATCCGGGAAACTGAACAACTGGAAAAACGCATCGAACGAGCCCGCTACGGGAATGGACACCAGATGTTCGGCCTCGATTGCGAGTGCTGGAGCGGCCGTCATAAACAACGCGTTGGCCAGCACCCCGAAAACCACCACGATGAGCGGCCCGGGCAGGTATTGAAAAATACTCTTCTTGCGGAGCGGCGTTGCGTCCCACCAGAAAAGAAAGATCAGCGAGAGCAGGGAAATAATGATGGCGCCCGGCGTAAATTGTTTGTCGAGCATGTGCCACAGGGCAGAAAATGTATTCTCTCCGTCAGATTGAACAAACGACATATCGCCGCTGTAATCCGAATCGTATCCGACGGCATGGGGTATCTGTTTCAGGATCAGGATGAGGCCGATGGCGGCCAGCATGCCCTTGATCACGGATGAGGGTATAAAATCGCCAATGATCCCGGCTTTGAAAATGCCCAGCAGAATTTGCAATACGCCCGCCAGCACCACCGCCAGCAGAAATGTCTCAAAACTCGGCAGGGACTGCACGGCATCGAGCACGATCACCGTCAGACCCGCGGCCGGGCCGCTGACACTGAGCGGCGAGCGGCTGACGAGCCCGATAACGATCCCGCCGACCACACCGGCAATGATGCCTGAAAAAAGAGGAACGCCGGAGGCCAGGGCTATGCCCAGACACAGCGGCAATGCGACCAGAAAAACGACTAGCGAGGCCGGGGCGTCATAACGTAGGTTTGACGTCAAACGAAAGGATTCAGATGTCATAAAACAGAAAGAAAAGCGGTTAGAAGGCAAGGCGTAAACGCCTGCCTAAGCGGGATTGTTCGCGACAAATAAAAAAATTATCGCACAGGTGTCCACTCTTTCATGTATGACTTCCGCAGGAAAAGCAGGGAAAGGCCCTCACGCAAGTATATGAAACTCAGTCGCATATAGCCATATTCCCTGAATCGGCGGGGAGAGTGATGTACGGCAAGTCGATAAAAATACGCGACTTTGCCTTCTTTATGCAGCCGGTAAAAAAGATTGCAATCTTCTCCCGCCACAATGGTTTCGTTGTAGCCGCCGATCCGCTCAAATACGCTGCGGCGCACCAGCTGGCATTCTCCTTTTGCAAGATAAACACCCGCTGTGAAGGACAGGCGGATCACTCCGTTCATCAGGATATGGTACAGTTTGTCCATCAGGCCCGATTCTTCGGGGTATACCCATATCGGCACCGTAGCGGCCACAGTGCCGGAGTTTTCAAAGCGTGAAAATATGCGGGTAAAAAAGCGGTCCATGCGCGGGATGCGCACGTCCGCGTCCGTGTGGAACAGGATATCTCCAGTAGCCTGCGCTGCGCCGAGGTTGCGGCCGATAGCGATGTTCTGCTTGCCGCGGCTCTGCACGAATTTGAGCCTGTCGCCCAGGCGCTTCTGATATTCCCTTACCACGGCTGCGGTTTCGTCGCGGCTGTCGGCATCCGAAATGATGATCTCGAGCTTGTATTTTTCAAGGTACGGCTCAAATTGGGCGATGGTTGGCCCTATGTACTTCCCTTCATTCTTTGTCGGGATAACAATGCTAAGCTTCAAATGATCCACCATGATCTTTTCCAGAAGTTATCGGCAAAAGTACCGACTTGGCGGCTTGTAGGCGGATTAAGTTATTGTAACCTGCAAAAACGCTGCGGTTTATAAAGAAAAACGCCGGTTTCCGCGATAAAAGTACACGAAAATCGGCGGTCATATTCAAATCCGGGCTTTACGCACCGGCATGGCAGCGGCCTTTTATTTCCCGATATGCATCTGGTAAGCATCCGCATCCATCAGGCTGTTGAGATCGGCAGGGTCGGCCAGTTCTATTTTTACGATCCAGCCGGCGCCGTAAGGGTCTTCGTTGATCAGACCGGGATTTCCGCCCTTGGTGTCGTCGAGTTCGGTATTGAATTCCAGCACCTTGCCCCTGACAGGCATCATCAGATCGGAAGTCGTTTTTACGGCCTCTACCGTGCCGAATATCGCCTCTGCGTCGAGGGTTTTTCCGACGGTATCCACCTCGATGTACACCAGTTCGCCCAATTCTCCCTGGGCAAAGTCAGTGATGCCGACCAGGGCCGTGTTACCCTCTTCCGGGCGTATCCATTCGTGGTCTTCGGTGTATTTGCAATTACTTGGGAAAGCCATTTCAGTAAAATGAGTGATGAAAAATGTGACGCTCCTCCCGGGTGCGGGAGCCAGGCAAAAGTAGCGTTTTTGGGTTTGAGCAAAATTGATCGGAGAAAAAAATTCTGCGCGGCCCATCCGCGTTAGCCTGCCAGTGACAAAGATGCAATTTCAACACCTTACGGCTTGCACAGGTCGGCAAAACTTTTCTACTTGCGGCCTGAAAGGCAGTAAATATTTGGCGTATTGCCTATTACTCACCGCATATCGAATGAGCTATGAAATATAAAGCACTCAGCCAGGAACTCTTCCAGCACAACCGAAAACGTTTTACCCGTGAAATGAAACCGGGTACGATCGCTATTTTCAATGCGAACGACCAGATGCCGCGCTCCGGCGACCAGTATTTTTCTTTCCGGCAAAATGCAGGGTTGTATTATCTCTCCGGCATCGATCAGGAGGAGACCATGCTGGTGCTGTTTCCCGATTGCCCGCGTGAAGACCACCAGGAGGTGCTGCTGATCAAGCGTACCAACGAGCATATCGCCGTCTGGGAAGGCCATAAATACACCAAGGAAGAAGCCAGGGTCGCTTCGGGTATCGGCAAGGTTTATTTCCTTGACGAAGCGGAGGTCATGCTCAACGAACTGATCCTGCTTTCGGAAGGTATCTATTTGAATATCAACGAAAATGACCGGTATGCCTCTCCGGTGGAGCACCGCGATCTGCGATATGCGCACGAGATCATTCAGCGCTACCCGGCGCATACGCTGCACCGCTCTCAGCCCATTCTGAAAAAATTGCAGACGGTGAAAAGCCACTGGGAAGTAGAAGCCCTCCAGCATTGTATCGCTATCACGGGCAAGGCGTTCAGGCGCGTGCTCGAATTCGTCAAACCCGGCGTGATGGAATACGAAGTGGAGGCAGAGGTCATTCATGAATTCATCCGCAACGGCGCTACGGGCCACGGATACGCCCCCATCATCGGGTCGGGAAAAAATGCCTGCGTGCTGCATTACATCGAAAACAACCAGGTGTGTAAAGACGGCGATGTGCTGCTCATGGATTTCGGCTGCGAATACGCCAATTACAACGCCGACCTGACGCGTTCCATTCCCGTAAACGGCCAGTTCAGCGAACGCCAGCGCGCCGTGTACAACGCCGTGCACCGGGTGCTGGTAGAGGCCCGCGCTTTGATGGTGCCCGGCAATACCATCGAGGAACTGAACAAGGAGGTGGGCAAGATCATGGAAAGCGAATTGCTGGGCCTCGGCCTGATCAGCAAAAGCGATATTGAAAAACAGGACCCCGACCGACCCGCTTACAAAAAATACTTCATGCACGGTACCGGCCACCACCTCGGTCTCGACGTGCACGACCTCATGGGCCGCTACGAACCTTTCCGCGCGGGCATGGTGCTCACCTGCGAGCCGGGCATCTACATCCCGGAAGAAAGCCTCGGCATCCGCATTGAGAACAATATCCTGATCACCGACCACGGCCCCGTCGATCTGTTCGATCAAATTCCCATGGATGCGGAAGAGATCGAAGAACTGATGCACGCCGGAGTCATTGGCTGATTGCCTGCATCGGACGCCGAATGACCATGAAAAAGACCGTCACAGGGACTTTATGGCTGTTTACGGGTTTGTTTCTGGCCGCCATGTTCCTGCCCAGGCTGGTACCGCAGGGCCTGTTCGGCGACGGATTGTTATATGCGTCCATGGCCCGCAACCTGGCAGAGGGGAAAGGCAGCATGTGGGCGCCCTGGTTTTCATCGGGCTACTGGCTTGAATTCGCCAGCGGCGCGCCGTACTTCGAAAATCCTCCTTTGATGCTCTGGTTGCAGGCGGGCTTCTTTCACCTGTTTGGCGACCACTGGTGGGTCGAAAAACTGTATTCCCTGCTGCTTTTTGTATTGAATGCCTGGCTGATCGTCAGGGTTTGGGAAGTACCGCTGCGCGGCACGGTGTTCCAAAAACGTTTCGGCTGGATCCCTTTGCTCTTCTGGTATTTTACCATGCCGGCCATCTGGGGCAATCCGAACAACCTGATGGATAACAACCTGCTCTGTTTTTGCCTGCTGGCACTATGGATCGCCCTGGAGGCTATGTTTTCCGAAAAGAGCCGCAACCTCGGCTTTGTATGGGCGGGCGCAGTTGTTTTCCTGGGGCTGATGACGAAAGGCCCGGTAGGCCTGTATCCGGCTGCGGCGCCGTTTTTGCTCGTTCTTGCTCAAAAAGCCACTTCACAACCAGCCCGCTATTCGCCGGGAACGGGTTTGTGGCGTTCCTGTCTGATCGGCTTTACTGCGCTTGCGTTGTTTGTAATCATGTTGTTGCTGATCCCCGAATCGCAGCATTATTTCGAACAATACTGGCAACGGCGGCTGGGCGTCGTGCTGTCGGGTGTGCGCGAAGATGCCGAAATGACCGGCTGGGCGCGGCTGCATATTTTCAGAATTCTGGTAAAAGAGCAGGCGGGGCTGATCGGGCTGTTTTTACTGCTCTATTTTTTCTACCGTCGATCGCGCATGGATACTGCCTTCCGGCGCGAACGCATGCTGGCGCTGTTTTTTCTGTTCATGGGCTTCGCCGCAACATTGCCGATCATGCTCAGCGCGCGGCAAAACGGCATCTACGTGATCCCGGGCATGCCGATGTTTGCCTTGGCCGCCGGTTTTTTCTATTTGCCTTTTATAAATAAGTTACTGTTAGATCCTACTGAAGCACAAATTCATTTTTTCGGAAGATTGCGCGTCTGGTTGATCGCGGGTGTGTTCGTACTCGCCGCCTACACGGCGTTCCTGTTCGGGAAGCCCGGCCGCGACAACGGTATTCTGCACGACCTGCCTTATCTGCAGCGCATCATTCCCGCCGGCTCAACGGTTGCCGTTTGTGAAGGTCTGATGTACAACCAGCAGGCGCACACGTACTTACAGCGATTTCATCACCTCGAACTCAGCCCAAATATCGATTCCTGCCGTTTTGCACTCGCCAGCCCGCGCTGCGATATTTCTTCGCATGAAGATTGGGAAAGCCACGGATTCATCCGCGCCGACAGTGCGGAATTTCCGGGCAAAGCGTACATACTGTACGAAAGAACCGATAAATAATTTTTTGCGTGAGCAAGCCCTCTGCATTACGGCTCCAGATGGCGCCAGTTGTTGATATCGAACAATGTTTTCTCCGTTTGCGTCAGCAATAGTTTCTCCTGAGCGCATAACTCCTGCATCATCAGCCTGAGCGACTCCAGGTCTGCCAGGCCGGCGCCTGGTTGAAAGCGTTCGGGCTGTCTGATAAAAGTCTCCAGGCTTTGCTGTGTGGCTTCCACTCCCGTTTCCTGTGTCCGGTACAGTTTTGTCAGCGAAAACACTTCATCGTAGCGTAGTTGTGACATCTGCCCCGTCAGCATGAATGCCTGCCAGGCGTCGTCTTGCAGCTTAGCCGCCTTGAGCCCGTTGGGAAAACATTGCGACAATGCCTGAGAAAACGGAGTGATGGCGCGCCGGCGGTCGTTAAGCCTCAGCACACTGTCGATCGCTCCCAGACATTGCCGGTGGTAGGGGATCGCAGTAGTAAGCGCCAAACGATTGTTCTCCACCTCGCTCCGGATATGGAGGTAGGCAACTTCGAGGTTTGCCTTGATTTTTTGCTGGTCGCGTATGTCATTCAGGAACAGTGCCAGCAGCACACTGAATACGATGATTGCCGATTGAAGGATCAGCGCATTCAGGCGGCTGTAACTCACCTTTTTTGTCTTTTTAGCCATAACAAACCGAAGTGTTACCGCGATTATCACGCGGATAAACCGGTAAAGATGGCAAAAAACGGTCAAATGACTGTTTAGCCGATATTTCAGGAAAGGCTCAAACGTGCAGCGGCCGGTTGTCAGTAGCCGCCAGGCATGCCTCGCGGAAGGCTTCCGTGTAGGTCGGGTGAGCATGGCTCATGCGAGCCGCGTCTTCTGCCGAGGCGCGGTACTCCATCAATGCCACCGCTTCGGCGATCATATCGGCCGCACGCGCGCCCACGATGTGCACGCCCAGGATCTCATCGGTATCCTTGTGCGCCAACACCTTCACCATGCCGTCGAGGTCCATACTGGCGCGGGCGCGGCCGAGGGCGCGGAAAGGAAACTTGCCGGGTTTGTAGGGAATACCCATTTCCTTGAGTTGTTCTTCCGTATAGCCGACGCCGGCCACCTCCGGCCAGGTGTACACCACTCCCGGAATAAGGTTGTAATGGATATGCGGCTTCTGCCCGGCCATCACTTCCGCTACAAACACCCCTTCCTCTTCGGCTTTGTGCGCCAGCATGGCGCCCTGTATCACGTCGCCGATGGCATATATGCCCGGCACGGACGTTTGCAGGTGATCGTCAACGGGAATGCGGCCTTTTTCGTCGAGCGCAATGCCTGCATTTTCAAGTCCCAGCCCTTCGGTATAGGGCCTGCGGCCGATGGCCACAAGACAATAATCGACATTCCAGGTGAGCGATTTGGATTCGTCGTCGCGGCTTTTTGCAACTACTTTTACTTTGTTTTTTACCGTTTTTACGTCCGATACGGCATGGCGCAGGTAAAACTGCATGCCGAGTTTTTTCAGACTTTTCATCAATTCGCGGCTGCAGTCGGAATCCATGCCGGCAATGATGCGGTCGAGAAATTCCACGACGATCACCTCGGTGCCCAGGCGGGCGTACACACTGCCCAGCTCGAGGCCGATCACGCCGCCGCCGATGACGACCATGCTGCCCGGCACCTTTTCGATATTGAGGGCCTCGGTGCTGGTGATCACGCGCTTTTTGTCGTAATTGAACTGCGCAGGCACGATCGGCTTGGAACCCGTGGCGATGATCACCTTGTCAGTCTCGATCTCCTCATTGGAGCCGCCGCTGCCCGATATTTTGATCCGGTTTTTGTTGACAAAACTGCCGTGCCCGTGAAACACATCGATCTTGTTCTTCTTCATCAGAAATTCCACGCCTTTGTTGTTGTCGAGCACCACTTCATTTTTCCGCTTGATCATCTGCGGCATATCGACCTTCAGGTCTTTTACATTGATACCGTGTGTCTGAAAATTCGAATGCGCGTTGTGGTAATGTTCAGTGGAGTCAAGGAGCGCTTTTGAAGGAATACAGCCCACGTTGAGGCAGGTGCCGCCGAGTACCGGATAGCGTTCTATGATCGCGGTTTTCATGCCCAACTGGGCACAACGGATCGCCGCAACATAACCACCCGGCCCTGAGCCGATCACTGTAACGTCGTATTTCATATAATGCTGTCGATGAGCAGTTTACAAGGAATAGTATCTGTTTTGAATACTTGGCGCTATACTGCCTGGAACACATTCCGGCGGCACGGCCCTGTACTCCGGCAGTGTAACGCCGGAAAGGACAAAGGGTTACGAATCGCCCTTATTTCTTTTTGGGGCCTTTACCCCTGAATTTATTTTTACCCCGGTTGTGCGACTGGTTGGCATTATCGGCGGGCCCTGATTTATCTTCAGGCTTTCCTTCCGGTGCGGGCGGGCGGGGAGCGTTGTGCTTCGCTTTGGGCGCCGCCGGTTTGTTGCCGTGGCCTTCGTGGCGGCGATTTTGCTGCTGGGTATTTTGAGGGCCACCCTGAGAGGCTTTTTCCACGGCAGCTGCCGCACTTTGTGAGCGGTCGCGGTTCTTGCTGCGTTTTTTCTTTTTCTTCTTGCGTTTTTCGAACGGCAGTTCGATCACGTTTTCCACGTTCTCGAAATCGGGTTCCTCTTCTTCCGCCTCCGTAGAAGGCGGCGCCATCGCCTGAATATCTTCCAGACTTCCCGGTGCCTGCCCCTGCTTGACCATATCGAGCACCTCCCACACCTGATCTACGTGCAACGGGAAGAACTTGCCCCGGTTATCAGCGTAGGTGTAATACATCAGCCGCTTGAATACATCCGTTTTGACCAGGATCGCGAGGCCCGCCGAGGTTTTGAAGCGTTCGGCGCGATCGGGAAAATCTTCGAGTGCATCGATATATGTGTCGAGTTCGTAATTCAGGCAGCACTTCAGGCGCCCGCACATACCTGAAAGTTTCGTCTGGTTGATGGCCAGGTTCTGGTAGCGTGCGGCAGCCGTATTCACGCTTTTGAATTCGGCGAGCCAGGTGGAGCAGCAGAGTTCGCGGCCACAGTTGCCCAGGCCGCCGATCCGCGCGGATTCCTGGCGCGCGCCGATCTGGCGCATTTCAATCTTGACCTTGAATTCGCGGGCGTAACTGCGAATCAGTTCGCGAAAATCGACGCGCCCGTCGGCGGTATAATAAAACGTGCATTTACGGCCGTCGCCCTGAAATTCCACATCGCCGATTTTCATTTCCAGATCGAGGGTGCGGGCGATCACGCGGGCGCGGATCATTACGTCCCGTTCCTGCCTGCGCACCTCGTCGAGGCGTTCGATGTCGCGCTCGTGCGCCTTGCGCACCACCGCAGAAAACCGGGCGTCGGAGCGCACGCGCTTGCGCTTCATTTGCAGGCGCACCAGTTCGCCCGACAGCGATACTTTGCCGACGTCGAAGCCCCCGGATTGCGACTCCACCACCACCCAGTCGCCCGTTGTGGCGCGGGTATAAGGAGGGTTTTTATAAAAATCTTTCCGGGAGCCGTTTTTGAAACTCACCTCCACCACATCGAACGGCTGGGCATCGCGAATGCCGGATGCCGTGATCCAGTCGTAGGTATTGTGCCGGTTGCAGCCACCCGTCGCGCAGCCGCCGTTGGAGCGGCAGCCCGGGGCGTCGTCTTTGCCCGTTGAACATGAACATCCTATACAGCCCATATTTTTATATTTAGTCGGCCCCTCAGGCCGTATTTTTCAAAATAGCGTTGAGTTTCAGTGAGGTATCGAGGAAAAGTATTCTGGGATTGGCATTTCGTTCGATGTAATAAATGTTGTCGTTGAAAAGCGATGCCAGGCGTACGACGCGGTCGAAATCGAGCACTTTCGCCATGTTTTTTGCCGTGGCGAGTTCTTCGGGCCGCAGCCGGAGCGTTTCGCTGCCGGTTGTAATGTGCGCCATCATTTCGCGCAGGAAATGCAGGCCGTAGTGCAGAAATTGCTTCTGGTTTTCGCGCCCCAGCCGCGCAAAGGTCTCCGTCCACTGCACCAGTTCGACGCTGTTGCCGCGCCAGCAACGGCGCAGCCAGTCGAGCAGCAAGCGGGCATCGTCATTTTCAGGATTATCGGCCAGTTGCAGGGCGTCGTTGAAATCGCCGTCCGAGAGAAATGCTATCTGCTGCGCGCGGGCCGGATCGACAGACCGCCACTCCTGCAGCCCAGCGGAGATCTCTTCGTCGGACAGCGGTTCGGTGTGCACCAACTGGCAGCGGCTGAGAATGGTGTTGAGAATGAGGTCCTGGTTCTCGGCGGCAAGCAGAAAAAGCGTCTGTTCCGGGGGCTCTTCAATGAGTTTCAGAAGGCGGTTGCCCTCCTTGCCCAGGTATTCGGGCAGCCACATGACCAGTATCTTGTACCGCCCTTCAAAGGCCTTCAGGCTGAGTTTTTTGATGATGGCATTGCATTCGTCCTTGGTGATGTTGCCCTGTTTGTTTTCTGCACCGAGTCGTTGCAGCCAGGTGTTGGCATCCATGTAGGGGTTGTCGGCCAGCGCAGCGCGCCATTCCTTGATGTAGTTGGTGCTGACGGCGTTGGCGCCGATCGTCGGAAAGGAAAAATGAATGTCGGGATGTTCGAAGCGCGCCGCCTTGCGGCAGGCCGTACAGGCTCCGCAGGCACCCAGTTCCGAATCGGGGTCTTCTGTTCCAGGGTTTTCGCACTGCACCCGCTGGGCAAATGCCGTGGCCAGGGCGAGGGCGCCGCTACCGGACGGCCCCAGGAACAACAGGGCATGCGGCACCCGTTCGCTCTGTGCGATCCGTTGCAACAATGCTTTTGTTCGTTTCTGGCCGATGATATGCCGCATTTGTCAGGCTCATTGCCCCGCCTTGGTCTGCAAACTTCGGCGCTTGCCATGTTTCCGAGGGCCGTCAAAATGCGATTCAGGGAAAGTCTCTTCGAAGGCCTCTGTGGCGGGCGGGGAAATTGGCAGCGAAGGTACCGTCTTTCACGGGAAAACAAAACGCGCCGCAACGGAGTTTATTGAGGAAACCTAGCCTGCCCATGAAAGTTGCTGTCATCCGCCGCGCCCATTTCAATGCCGCCCACCGCCTGCACAACCCTGCCTGGACGGACGAGCGGAACCGGGAAGTGTTCGGGCTGTGCAACAATCCCAACTGGCACGGCCACAATTACGAACTCGAAGTGAAAGTCACGGGCGAAATAGACCCCGATACGGGCATGGTGGTAGACCTGGGCTGGCTGGCCGATCTGATCAGACGCGAAGTGGAGCAACGCTTCGATCACAAAAACCTGAACCTGGATACGGAAGAATTCAAACAACTGATCCCCTCGGCAGAAAACATCTGTGTAGTGATCTGGCGCATCCTGCGGGCACAACTGCCGGAAAAGTACGACCTGCATGTGCGGCTTTATGAAACACCGCGCAATTTTGTTGAGTACCCGGTATAAAACCCGATACCCACGCCTCAAAATAAAAGCGGCCCCGTTGGTCACGGAGCCGCTTTTATATCTTTTTTCACGCGTGGGTTTCCCCACCTGTTGTTATTGCTTCTTCACCTGAATTGCCTGGAAGAATTGGCCTTCCTTGCTCTCCAGCGCAACGATGTACAATCCGGTTGGCTGATCGGCCAGCGAATACAGGCCGTTGTTCGCAGGATTGAACAGCGCTACCTGACGGCCGTCGATCGTGTACACGCGGATGCGCGCCACATCATCGGCATTTTCCAGCGAGAAGTATTCCACCGTCGGGTTGGGGTAGAGTTTTACGTTCGCCGCAGGAAGATCGTGGGTGCCGACCACCGCGTTGAAAATATAGTACGCATATTGCGGGTTGTCGGGGTCGGCCATATCGGTAAACTTCAGCTGGACGACCGCGCTGGCTGCGCCGCCGCTATTGTTGAGGAAGTGTACGATAACCGGGTCCATTGCTCCCGGATTGGAGACGAACGTTTTGCTGCTCACGTGCGGGAGGTAGCAGGCATTCAGATCGCAAATCTGGGTTTGCAGCGTATCGGGATCAATGCTGATCACCGTGCGTTCCCAGGTGATGGTGCGGGCAGCATTGGTCAGGTTGTGAAAGATATTATGCGCTTCCACATCATGTGAATCGATGGGAACAATAGCAATCACCGTATCGGGAACCAGATCAAAAGTAGCCTGTGCAAAGGCCGTTCCGAAGGCGCCGAACACAAGCAGGAGTGTAAAAAGCAAATTTTTCATAAGCAAAATGTCTCTGATTAGCAGGTTTCGCAAAATTTAAACAAAGGTACGCCTATTAGGCCGAATGACTACCCTATTTTTGTTCACATAATCAAATTTTAAGACAACTTGCACATTATTAGCAAAACAGTCCTGAGGGATATCCTGATCTGTTGTTTGACGGCGTCTGTCTGCATGCGTTTGCCTGCGCAATTGCCTGCGGGCTCTGTAGCGCCTGATTTCATGGCGCAGGACATCAACGGCCAGAGCTGGCATTTGTACGAGTTGCTGGAACAAGACAAGATCGTCCTGCTCGAACTGAGTGCCACCTGGTGCTCGCCTTGCTGGGCCTATCACAACGGCCATGCCCTTCAGGAATATTACGACGCGCACGGGCCTGACGGAGACAATTCGTCGAGGGTTTTTTTTGTGGAAGGCGACCCTGAAACCGACGTTAACTGCCTGTTCGGCTCCCCGGGCTGCAACGGCTCCACGATCGGCAACTGGGTAGCAGGCACTTCCTATCCCTACCTCGACAATGCCGCCATCGCCGATAGTTTCCAGGCGAGTTATTACCCGACGATCTATATGATCTGTCCGAACAAAAAGGTGTATCAACTGGGCCAGTTGAACGCGGAACAATTATGGGAAAAAACCTCTACCTGTCCCGTTGCATCCGGCGCCAACAATGCGGGTATCTTTTACCACTCCGTCGGCACCGATATCCGCGAAGTATGTCAGACGCTCAAAGTAGAACCTTCGTTTACGCTGATCAACCTCGGCTCCGAAGCGCTTCATTCGGCTACAATACAGCTGCAATGGAACAATATGGTTGAACAAACCCTGTACTGGACCGGCAACCTGCCCCTTTATGGCGAATCGCTCGTGTCCTTTGACTCTTTGATACTGGATGGGGAGGGCATGTTGAAAACCACGATCAGTACGATCAACGACGGCATGGGCGACGACGACTTCTCCAACAATGTGCACAACGAATCCTTTGCGACTGCCAGCACTTTTTACGCGCCGACCATCATTTTAAAGATCAAAACCGATAACTACGGCCTCGAAACATACTGGGAACTGCGCGACGACCAGGATAACGTGCTGTACATGGGCGGCAACAAAAATGTAGGCCCCAACGGCGGCGGACTGTTCGGCAATGTAATGCCCGGGCCCGGCACTTATGGCAACAATACCCTGATCACCAAGAATTTGCATTTGCCGGGCAACGGCTGTTACAGTATCCGTTTTGTCGATGCCTATGGCGACGGCATGTGTTGCAATTACGGCAACGGCTACTATAAACTTTACAGCATCAACAACCCCACCGTTCCCGTTATTTCCGGCGGCGAGTTCGCCGAAGTCGACCATCGTGGCTTCACCGTCGCCGACCCGGTCGCTACCAACACACCCTTTGAAAACAGCGTCCGCCTCGATTTGTACCCCAACCCGGCCGTCGAGCAAATACAGATCGGGCTAGTCGCTCCACGGCAAGCGCTTTACAGCGGGCGCATCGTCGACGCGCTCGGACAAATGATGTATCAACTGCCTGCTCCCCCTTCGCCGAATACCGGCGAACAACAATGGTCGGTATCCCTGACCGACTGGGCGCCGGGCTTGTATTTTTTGCATCTGCAGATCGGGGATGAACACCTGTGCCGCAAATTTGTAGTCGGGAAATAAAGCATTCAGGAAGGATCAAGTAATATGTTCACGTGAGTCCTGGACAGGTTTTTCTTCATTTTTCGGATGTCTCTCACGCCTTCGGCGGATCGACACCTGAAAGCCATTTAATATTACAGGCTGCATTGACCCGGTCAATTAATCCTGTCCAGCATTCACGTTAACATAATATGCGTTTTTAAGACGGGTGTATTGTTTGAACCTGAACGATAAAGTCTGATGATCCCGGGATATTGAGAAACGGCACTTTGTAAGCCTGAAAAGGGCTCTATGCCGCCGCTACGCATCAAACGGAAGTCGTTGCACAAAGGGCGTTTGTCCTGACAATGAACCTTGCAACGACGACAC
>JACJYP010000006.1 GCA_020636045.1 Lewinellaceae bacterium | reverse complement strand
GGGAATCGAAATCGTACAGATAGCCCGGGATCGCCTGCGTCTCCCGGAATGCATCGAGGTCGATCACCCGGGTCACCCGGTCCCTGGAATCGTCGGAATCGACCAGGAGCAGGCGGCTGTCGTCCGACCACCTGATGGCCGGGGCGCCGCTGTCGTACACGCTGGTTTCGCTGACCACCAGCGATTTTTGGTGCTTCCGGCTTTTCAGCGTCAGCCGGTACTCGATGGGCTCCGCCTCCTGCCGCCATTCGCACTGCAGGTAACAGGCGCCATCCGGCGAAGATTGTGCAAAAGCGGCGTTGGAAAAACTGTCGCAGGGGCTCCATCCGGGGGTTTGTGTGTAGCCCGTAAAGGGCAAAAGCAGGATCAACAGGCAGCGGTGTTTCATACGGGTTTGCGTTTTGACGCAAAGGTATCCCGCGTGCGCGGCGGCTACATTGCCTGTCTATTATTTGTCGGGCCGTGACGAGTATCTGTAAATTCCTGCTGTCAGCGGGTTTGCATCTGCTTATGGTGCTTTTTCAGGCGTCTGATATGCCGCCGCAGTTCCCGGAAACACAGGAACAGCAGTCCGAGGCAGCCCAGCAAACAAAGCAGAAACAGGCCGATCCCCAGAAACCCGATGAATTCTTCTGCGGCCAGCAAAATGGTCAGCGTCAGCAACAAAAATATGAGCGCCAGGAGCCCCACAAAGACGATCGATTTGATCGCTCCTGAAGATTCGGGGTCGGATGCATGGCTCCGGCGATGCTTCATCGTTTTTCGCAGGCGCTTTAGCCCGGATTTGAATGAATGGCGCTTTCCACAATCGTATGCCGCCGATCTATGTACGTTTTCTGCAACCGCATCGGGGCGTTCCATGACCGCCATGCCCGGTTGAGGTATAAAAAGAAATGCGGCGAGGGGAAATAACATGGCAAATAGCGGTCGCTTCATGGGTGGCTTTATTCAGGTTTGTTGATAATATACAGGCGCCTGCATGTTGTGTCATGCATGTATGAAATGTAACGAATCGCGGTTGGAAAGCGTTGCTTTTTTTATCTGCGCCAGCAATGGAAAGGCGTTCAAGTTTGCCTTTCGCTTCACGATGTTTCTCGCCGTTGTTGGCGTCCCGCCAACAACAAGCGGCGGAGCGAAATGTCCAGCCAGGAACTTCATCCCAAATCCTGACTGCCTGCCACAAAATCCCAAAAGGGTTGTCTACCTATCAAGAAAGCGGATGAATACCTGTATAACTCGGGCGCAGGTGCAAGTTTCCATTTGCCAGCGCAAGGATTCCTGTGTACATACGCCACCTTTTGGTAATAAACTTCATCGTGAAGAATCATTACAGAAAGCGGGTTACGCTCCCAAAACTGATATGCACGATCAACCAAATCCACTCGATAACGCTCCAGCTCGGCGGGATTTTCTTCTTTTAGTATTTTTCTGAACTGATGCGCGGTAAATGAAAATAAAGAGGCTTTCACTTTACCGATCGAATGCGCCTGCGGTATTTGCCAGATCAGGTGGATATGGTTGGGCATAACGACAAATGCATATATCACTGCCCGGTGTTCGGACACCAGATATCGCAACGAATCTACAACCACCATTTTCATGCGTGCGGTGCGGAGCAGGTGTTTCCATTCGAGAATGGTAGCCGTCGTGAAGTACAGGTCGTAGTAGCGGTGGAACATGGGTTATATGTTGATCTGAAAGGTACCTGCTTTTCAGTTGATATTGGTGCCTTTTCCAGTGTTGGTGGCAGCAACACCAGTAATAGAAAGACAACTTCGGCTTTAGTTTTCAGCTCCGCCGTTTGTTGCTGGCGAGACGCCAGCAACGGCAATGAGCATCTGTTTTGCCGGTTAAGCGCAGGGTAAAAATATTCTTTAATTCGCCCCACCCTGCCGTAGTTGGCGGGACGCCAACTACAAGCAGCGGAATGATCTGTCCAACTTGAACCTCCATTCAAAATACCACTAAGGTTGTACTTCCTTTCCAAGACAGCCGCCTCAAGGGAGCACGGTGTTTATACGTTCCTCTTTGTCACCCTATGCACCTTCCTACCTTGCCATGGATCGTTAATTCACCGGCAGGTTTTCCGGGAATCACTCCCAAGCCTTACATAAGTCTCCCGGCATCATACCAGCCGCTCAAGTTTCCCTTTTCGCTTCACGATGTTTTTGTAGTCCCACTGGATCGTGCGCGCTTTGCCGAGCCAGCGCGCCAACTCATCCTGATCGATCTGATCGGGCGAGGTGTAGCGGACCTCCGCCGCTTTAAAACTTCCTTCGTCCTTCAACCGGTCTTCTCCGAACGACTGGCCGCTCCAGAACAGCAGCCGGATGCCGCTTTTCAGTTTGCTGTAGCCGGCAACCGGATTTCCTTCCAGAAACCAGACGGGGTGGGCGTGCCAGATCTTGTGCTCCGCTTCGGGCAGGTGGCGGCATATTTCTCCGGCGAGCGTATTGCAGATGTCCCGCTCGATGTCCGATTGCCGGTCGTTGTATTCCTGAATGTCCTGATTCATAATGCGTTCGTTGACTATTTTATCTTTTGCTCAATGCGAGTTTGATACCCAGGGCGATAAAAACCAATCCCGTTACCCGGTCCAGCCAGGTTTTGATCCTGTAATTGTCTCTGATCTTTTGGGAAAGCCTCGCGGCAAAAACCGCCAGGATCAGGCACCAGATCGTTCCCGTCGTCGTGAAAGTGATCCCCAACAGCAGGAAAGAGAAGAAATGACGGGGATAATGGGGGTCGATGAACTGGGGAAGAAAGGCCAGGTAAAAGATCGCGACTTTGGGATTCAAAACGTTGGTAAGCACGCCCGAGAGGAATATTTTCCGGTTGTCGACGGGAACAGCCCGGGGGTCCGGTTCGAGGTTGTTTGCGTTTTTTGAAAGCATGGCCTTTATACCCAGGTAGATCAGGTACACCGCGCCTGCATATTTGACCGCATTGAACGCGGTCTGCGATTCCGCCAGGATCACGGAGAGCCCAAGCGCCGCAAAGGTGGTATGGACGAGCGAGCCGGTAGATATCCCCAAGGCAGACAGGACGCCTGCTTTTTTGCCGTTGGCAATGCTGCGGCCCAAAATATACATCGTATCCGCGCCGGGGGTGATGTTCAACAAGATCCCCGCGAATATGAATGTACCGAAGTTGATGATCCCGAACATGGTGGTGGTTTATTTCTGGCTACTGGCTACGTTATGTTAACCGTATCTCTATTTCCTTCCTTTTTGTGTCAATATCAATCCAGTCCATCGAACCGGCATCCGGAATACAGTCGATCATTGCTGTTCCTTTGGCGTATCTGCTCAAGGCCTGTTTTCCGAGCCGGATGGTCATTTCATACACGTCTTGTCCGTCTTTGCCGATCCATGCCCGGGTTGCGATCTGCCTGGTGTCGCCGACATGTTTTTTGCTCAACCGGCTGTCCGGAACGGCGTCATGGGAAACCCCGTCGCACCAGAAACCCGATAATTCAGGTCGGCCCGAATTTTTTAGCGCGCTCCCCAATCGGTGCTCCAGATGAGCGCAGAAGTCTTCGTTGAACGATGTGTTTTGTGGCGGATCTTGTTCTGTCATTTTTCAGGTTGTACGGACGGTTATTGCCGTCCGACATTCAATGCAAACTGATCACCCGGGTGATCTGCCAGTTGCCGTTGTCATTTTTCCAGATGTGAATAAACCTGGAGTAATGGTGTTCGGCCCCCGGCGCTTCCTGGTTGTTGAAAAAGCGGTGCCGGCCCATTTCCACGGCCCCGAAATGTTCGATCGGGTACACTTCTATACTTCCCGGCAGGAGTTCCCGCGTGACCTTGCCGCATACATTGTTTTTAAATGCCGTCATCACGGCCTCTTTCGAGGTGGTCAGGCCCGTCTGATCGTGGTAAAATTCCAGGTCGGCGGAAATGACGGCGTCCATCACGTCCATCCTGCAATGGTCGTACGCATTTTCCCAGATGCTGTCCATCCGCACGATCTGATCGTAAAGCGCCTTCGACTGTGGCACGTAAAGTTCCTGTTTAACAATGTCTTTTGTAGCCGTGCACGACAGGACGGCGGCGACCGCCGGTAGCAACAACAGTGTTTTTGTTTTCATTTTATAACGTGAAGTGCCAAAGTTTTGGACGCTATATTACCGTTTCCGGGCGTACTTTCAGGGTCTATAATCCGGTTGCACTCCTTTTATCGACGTCCGCCGATAAATACAGCACAACAGATTACAAACTTCCGATCAAACGCTGCGGAATTTCAAACAATGCGCATTTGAGATCGATTTCTCTGTTTGTGTTTTAGCCGTCAGGGTTTCTTGTCAAGCCGTCAGGGTTCCTTGCCAGGCCGTCGAGGTTCCTTGTCAAGCCGTCAAGGTTTCTTGCCAGGCCGTCGAGGTTCTTTGTCAAGCCGTCAGGGTTCCTTGTCAAGCCGTCAGGGTTCCTTGCCAGGCCGTCAAGGTTCTTTGTCAAGCCGTCAGGGTTCCTTGTCAAGCCGTCGAGGTTCCTGGTCAAGATATCAAGGTTCCTTGTCAAGCCGTCGAGGTCCGTATTTTCTTTTACAGGGAGCTGGCGGGAATCGGAGATCAAGCCTCAAGTCACGCAGCAGCGCAACCTCCCCCTTTGAAGGCAGGGTCGATTGGTTCTACGGTTTGGCATTTTGAACATCAAGTTGGCAGTGGCAGTTGGCAGCCGCTGTTTTTTTGAAACAAATTGACTGAAAGGTAGACGCTCCGTAGGAGCCGACGGTTTGTAGCAGGATTTATGACTCTCATATTATTCCGCTCCGTAGGAGCCGGCCTTTACGCCCGAACATGGCCGGCTCCTACGGAGCGGAAATCCATCCAAAACGTTTTTGCTATAAACCGCCGGCCCCTACGGGGCGATGTTAGGTTGAACGGGTCTCTCGCAGAACCAATCGACCCTGCCTTCAAAAGGGGAACGAAATGTTGCTGCACAACATTTTGAAAAACAAGCACTTGAGACTGGCGCTGCACGACTTAACCGCCGCTACCGCAGCACCGTAATATCCCCGCTTTCTGTCAGCACGCGCCCGTCTACCGTTTCCAGTTCGCATACCCAGATCAGCACGCCGGGACCGACTAGTTTCCCGTTGAATTTGCCGTCCCAGGTGCTGGGCATGTTGGGTGCCAGGTCTTTTTGCTCGAAGATCTTGTTGCCCCAGCGGTCGTATAGTTGCAGCGTAAGGATGCGCAGCACTTCCGGGCCCGCAGAGATCGCAAGATCGGCATTCGCGCCGCCGCTGCCCGGCCGGATCGCGTTGCCCAGGTATATGCGCACGCCCTGATCCACGAGTACCCGGAGCGTGGCGCTGGTCTGGCAGCCGTTCGCGTCGGATGCGGTCAGCGTGTAGAGGTTCGTGTTCAGGGGGGCGAGATAGGTGGCTGCACAGTCGGGGCAGCGCACACCGTCGCGGGGCGACCATTCGGCCAGGGCGATCTGGAAATCCGCCACCGGATTCACCCAGGCGCTGTCGCCCAGATGCAGTTCCAGGGGCTGTTGCGTGAAGTCCAGGTGCAACACATTGCCCGGGCCGACATCGATGTCCTGCACCAGTGTGCAGCCTTCCGAGTTGGTAGCGACGAGTGAATAAACGCCGGCAGCCAGGTCATTCCAGACAAGCGGCGCCCCCGTGTACGCCTGGGCGGGGCGGTTTTCCAGCACAAATTCCACAGGCAGCCAGGGCGTCAGCGCCGTGTCGAGGCGAATGGCCCCGTCTTTCCCGCCGAAGCAAAATACATCCTGCACCGAGGCCGCAAAATCGAGGCCGGTATAGTCCACGGTCGTGATAACCAGGCTGTCGCAACCGTACTGGTTGGATAATACCACGGTATCTACGCCTGCCTGGGCAAAGTCGCAGGATGTGGCCGTCAGGAATGTCTCGCTGGAAGGTACAAGGGTGGTTGTGGTAATCACCACGCTGTCGCAGCCCGCCGCGCTGTTCATGATCACGGTATCCACACCCACGGATGCGGGGTCGCAGTTCGTCGCAAATAAAGACGTAACGGGGATGATCGAAGGATCGAAAGAAGTGGTGGTGATCACCAGACTGTCGCAGCCGTACTGGTTGACGAGCACCACAGTGTCCACACCTGCCAGCGCGGGATTGCAGGAGACTGCCGCCAAAAAACTCTGACTGAACGGCGCCAGCGTAGTCGTGGTAATGACCAGGCTGTCGCAACCCGCTACATTGGTCAGCAGCACGGTATCCACACCCACGGATGCGGGATCGCAATTTGTTGCAAAAAGGGTGGTCACGGAAATACCCACCAGGTCGAAATAGGTGGTGGTGATCACCAGACTATCGCAGCCGTACTGGTTGGACAAAATCACGGTATCAACGCCTACCATCGCGGGATTGCAGGAGGTGGCCGATAACAAAGTCTCGCTATACGGCGCCAGTGTAGTCGTCGTGATCACCAGACTATCGCAGCCCGCCGCGCTGTTCAGCACCACGGTATCCACGCCCACGGATGCGGGATCGCAATTCATCGCAAAAAGGCTGGTGACGGGGATCGCTGAAGGATCGAAGGCCGTACTGGTGATTACCAGACTATCACAGCCGTACTGGTTGACCAGTATCACGGTGTCCGTGCCTGCCTGAGCGGGGTTGCAGGAACTCGCCATCAGGAACGTTTCGCTATACGGCGCCAGCGTGGTCGTCGTTATGATCAGGCTGTCGCAACCCGCCGCGCTGGCAAGTATCAGGGTATCTACTCCGACGGAGGCCGGATCGCAATTTGTCGTAAAAAAGGACGTGACCGGTATCATGGAGGGGTCGAAATTAGTGGTGGTGATCACCAGACTGTCGCAGCCGAACTGGCTGATCAGGATCACGGTATCCACACCTATCTCCGCAGGATTGCAGGAACTGGCCGTAAAAGTGGTCTGGCTGAACGGCGCCAGCACGGTCGTGGTGATCACTACGCTGTCGCAGCCCACCGCGTTGGTCAGCACCACGGTATCCACCCCGACGGATGCGGGGTCGCAACTGGTGACGTTCAACTGGGTCTGGCTCGTATTCAGGTATTGCAGGCTTACATTCACGATACTGTCGCAGCCGCTGGCAGCGATACCGCCCAGGTTCACCTGTCCGCTGGGGTTTTGCGCGTCGAATGTCTCGCTGCCCACGAGATATGTTTCACCCGGACACAGCAGGGGCTGGATCGAAGTAGTGGCGTTGATCTGCGAAACCTGGATCGTATCTGTGAGGCTGCAGCCGTTCAATTCGGCGGTCACCCAGTATTTTCCGGGAGCATTTATATTGCGCGTCGGGGCGCTGCTGCCGTTGTCCCACTGGTACGCGGCGCCGGGGAAAGTAGCGTCGAGCACCGCCAGGTCCGAATTGCAGATTACGGCGTCGGGCACGTCGAATCCCAGCAACAAGTCGGGTGTATCAAATGTAAAATCGACAAAGTCGCTGCTGTCCAGCGGACAAACGGACTGTATCTGTGCTTCGTAATTGCTGCAACCGGGCAGGGTATCGAAATTCCAGGTGTTCTGGTCTGTCGTAACGAACGTCCAGGGGGTGGTGCCCGTTTCCCGATACCGGATCAGGTAACCGCTCGCGAATTGCTGGGCGACCCAGTCTACATCCAGGGCCGTCGGCGTATTGGAAACGGTGAGCCCCGTCGGCTCCGTGCAAGGACCCAGCGGTATGAAAAAGGCGGTTACCATACCCGAAGTCTGGAAAGCCAGCAAAATGGCATCCGAGGTTTGGTCGGGCCCGAAGGTATTGCCACTCACTTCCCAGTGATCGAATATCCATCCCGGCGCCGGCTTGGCCACCAGATCGATGTTGACGCCGCCGAAGTATTCACCGACGAAGGGATAGACGGGCGGTGTAATGGTATTGACCATCACGTGGTTGGGCGACGCAGCGGGAGATATTTTTACCGTCAGGTCATACGGCCCGGTCACATCGTAGCAGCCGACAATGCTCTGGTCCAGTATCTGGCAGCGCGTATTGATGAAATCGTGCATGGCGTTGACGTTCTGAAACCACTGGCCTGTCGAACCGCCCCAGCGCATGCAGTGCTGCTGCATTTCGGGCGCGATGACGTTGATCATCGAATCCAGCAGCGCATTCATGTAGTCGCAGGAGAGGTAGGTATTGAGCAGATCGGCGTAGCGATTGATGTACATGGCCTTGAAATCGGGGTTGTTGTACAGCGCCATAAAAATATCGATGTGGTTCTGCGGGTCGCCGTTGTTGGGGATCAGTTCCACGTCGCAGGGATCGGCGTTGGGGCCGGTGTTCGGGATGCCGGTGTAGTTGATGTAATGCCCGAAGGTGGCGTCCATGTCCCAGAGGGTGTAGCGCCAGCGTTTAGCATCGCCGTTGGGGTCGCGGCCGCGCCACCACGAGGTGTTCCAGTTCAGCCAGTCCTTGCATACGCTGTGCTGGTTGATGATGACGTAATCGATCAGGCTCAGCAGGTCGAACTGTTGCTGCACATAGTCGTAATTGGCCTGATTGGCCATGTTGTTGCCGAGGATAAAGGCTTTGAGCGTGTACCAGTCCGTCGAAGAACCGTACTCATTCCAGGTGCCGCCCCAGGTTTTTATGTAGTCGATGTACGGCTCGTCCTGGTCGTAGTAGTAAGCGGTAAAGTCGGAGTCGTCCACCTTTTCCCGGATGTCGTACACGCCCCAGTACTGGCCGTTGACGTACAGAATGGCGGACCGGTGCGTCCGCACATCCAGGTCCATGCCCGCGTTCAGGGCAAGCGTGTGGACGTAGGAATCGCGGATATGGGCGCCGCCGTTGGAGGAGGGATAGTTGTCGTTGGCAGCCGCCTTCAGGATGAGCCGCTGGAACTTTTTGCGGGTGCGCTCTTTGAAAAACTTGTGTTTCAACTCGTCCGTATACCCCATCTGGTCGCGTGTGATCCAGTCGATCCCGCGCTGGGGATAGGCCCAGGAGTCGTTGCCGTGTTTGTTGAATTCGCCGTAGCCTTCGTCAATCAGCGCATTGTTTTCAAAATACTCGAAAGCGCCGTAAGGGCGAATCTGCGAGCCGCTCATCAGGGTGTTCAGGTTGTCGCTCGAAATGGAAACGACCGGGATCGTATGGCTGACGTTGATGAAATAGGTGTTCGCCGTCACAAAGCCCGGCAGTTCCTGCCCGGTCAGGCTGAACGCGCGCGCCTTGAGCACGGTGGTCGCGGCGATATTGACCGGCCCCGTGTAGAGCGCGGACGCGGGCACCGGCTCGGCGCCGTTGGTGGTGTAGCGAATATCGTAGCCGGGGTCGGTGCTCAGGCTTACCTGTATGGCGCCGGGGTAAAAACCCGCGTCCAGGCTTGTCTGCACGTCCGGCGCATACCCCTGAAACGGGATCGTGGTATTGCTTCCGCCGGGCGTCGGCGTGCTGAAAATGCGCCAGGTCGCGGCGCCGTTCGGTACGCGCCCGTAGCTGTGGTTGAGCTGGTTCGGGATGGTAAAGGTGTAGATATCGGCCGTGGTGCCGTTCGGCTGGGTCAGCACCACCGATTCGCCCTGGGTTTGTGTGATCTTGAAACTGGTGTGCATGCTGACGCCCGCGATCTTGTCCTTGCCCGAGCAAAAAACGAGGCGGTAGCCGCCTGCGGGGATGGATTGCCCGTTCGGGATCACCCATTTCTGCGGTTTGTTGGGGTTGTCGCTCAGGAACCAGCCGCCGAGGTTGACGGTCGCGGGGCCGCTGTTGTACAACTCGAGCCAGTCTTCCCGGTCGCCGTCGGTATCGGTGATACCGTTCATATTGGCGGCGGAGACTTCGTTGATCAGGACTTGTGCAGTCAGGGTATGCGTAAAGAAGCAGAGGATCAGGGCGGGTAGCAGTCTGGTCATTTTGTCCGATGTGATGGTTAAGCGCAGGTAAAGTTATCGTAAACGCCGGACAGGAATGAAAAAGGAATGCGTATTTATTGGCTTGGATTGGCGCTTTTGTGAAGAAGGGGCATCCGGGGGTGTATGAAACGGGGGAATCGGTGCAGCAGGGCGTGTCGGCGGCAGTGGCAGTTGGCAGTAACGGGCTTTACAAGTCCCGGTTACATCATATGACAGGCGTGAAACAAAAAGTCTCGTGGAGACCCGAGGGTTGATGGAACTGACATATATTTGGGAAAGCATTTTCCAAGCGATCATGTAGTTGACTTGTAAGAGCTATAAAACGCACTTATTGATCAGGTTGATTACTCCTCCATCTGCTATATTTCCGAAAACTACAGATAAAAAGGCTGAAAGCACTTTACTTTTTTGTCTTATCGGGAAGTTTGGTAGTTGGGACACATAAAAATATTACTATGAAAGAAAAGAAGGCATTAAAAACCTTGATTGGCGAGGGGCATGCTGAAAAAGTCGTTGAAATTCTATTAACTGAATTAGACGGCTTTCTAGCAATTGATAATGACAAGTCTGATTTAATCGATACGCAAATAAATGATTTAACTATTATTTCAGACAACCTTAAAAGCATCCCTTCCAAGTTGACAAAATATGATTTCGAACAACTTGAACGTTATAGAAATCGAAACCTATTATCATTACTTTCTTCAATTGACATAATTTATAAAGACATATTCAATATCACCAATCAAGATGATGCTGAACTAAGTGGCACTGTTGAAGAAGAAAGCCTTCCAGTTGAAGTATACAAGTTTTCCTTAGAGGCTTATAGACAAACAACCGAAAATTGCCTCATTGCTGCTGATATTGATAAGACAATATTGAGCCAGGATAAAGGCATCGAAGAGAAAAAATTTAAAAAAGAGATTGCGCCATTATTAATACAAGCAGCCCAACTACATACTAATATAGCATTAATTACAGGGAATAGCATGCATGAACTCTGTACAAGATTTTTTAAGTGGCTCGTTTATGCAATCCATGAAGCCGGAGCAGATATTAAGATCTTAACAAGATTTCATTTTTTTTGCAACTCAGGAGGCACTTACGTTTATTTCACTTCAGAGATTTTAAGAACAGCAGTTGGAGAAGGCGTTTTGACTGCTGAAGAATTATATAATAGGTTGACATTTAAGAAAGACAGAAAAGTGTTTTTTATTCGCGAAGCAATTCATATTGAATATATTAATCGAACTAAGATACCTGAAAGAGATATAAACCATTTGCTGGAAATCTTGAATGATGTAAAAAAGCAAATTAATGAATTAATCAGTAAAGATTCACAACAAAGTGCCACATATGAGCCCAACAAATATCATATTGATAATATCGAGAACTATAAACCAGAAATAGATTTGCGTTCGGTCGAATCATTCTCAGGTGAAAAAAGTATAATTCAAATTACATTAAAACCTGTCTTAAGTTATCATAGCGCGAAAAAAGGAACTCACGTAAATCATAAAAATGACTTTAGAACAAAAATAGTGGAGGAGATAAGAAAAAGACTTCATGATCAAGGGTTTAGCAACTATGATGTTAAGCCCGGAGGCAGAACCAGTATCGATATCACCCTGGATAAACTTGATAAAGCCTATGCATTGGAATTCCTTATTGATAAATTAAATATTCAGGGATCAAAGAGATTAAAAGAAGGTGATGGCGCGCATACAATTTATCTAGGCGATGAAGTAATTGTAGGAGGAGGAAACGATTATCCAGTTACAAGAATTCCCGGATTACTGGTCTTTGCAGTGAATGAAGACAAGGGATATGTCCCATTGCACTCAAGGGTGATAGTACCATATACAAATTTAAGCGGCCCCGAAGTCGTTGAAAAAGTACTGCGAGCTTATAATTTCGGCGCCAAAATGCTCCTGAGAAAACATGACGAAGGGCAACAGTTGAGTATCGGAAAATCGGCAATTGACGCATTAAAAAAGAATTATTTTTTAAGTAGGATAATAAATAAAATTGAGAATTGGAATTTGAATAAAACGACAAATAGAGAAGTTCAGATTCTTCATGCAATAGTTACTTTGATTTGCAGAGAAGACTCAAGTAAAGGTTTAATCACAATGCTGGTCAATGAACTTGATTCTATAATGGAACTAATAGACGAAACAAAAGATTTCCAGGCAATTGGAACAAGTTATGACGAATCAGATTGAAGTTTTTAAAACCGGTACTCAAAATTGCGATTTGACAATACTCCATATAATCTATCTCCATAGAGCATTTAAAAAATCCATCTCTGCATCGCTCTGTCCAGCTGGCAGGCATATAACACAACACCCCGCACACTAAATCACAACTATACAAAACAAACAAGGCCGGCGCAGGAAATATCCCGTCGCCGGCGCTTGTTCAGATAACCCTGTTTCCAGGTTGAAGGGGCATTAGTTGCCCATACCTTCCATGATCGGTGTCGATACCTCCAGCGCTACTTTCCAGTCTTTGCCCTGGCGTACGAACGTGACGCTGTTGATGCCTTTCCAGTGAATGACCTGGTCGCCCATTTGGGAGGTGCCTTGCAGACCGACGATGGCGATGGCCACATCTTTGCTGATCGTGCGTACCGACTGCACCTCGTATTTGTGCGTCGCGGGATCGGGCTTGTCGGTTTTCATCATTTCTTCTGTAAGCGCCAGCAGATTGGCTTTGCCCTGCACGACTTTGCCGTTCCAGGCTACAGAGGTGGCGTCCTCGGTGTAATGATCGCAGAGTTTGGCCGCATCGGCGTTGATGTACTGCTTCCAGATATCGGCGTACACATCCCGGAGTGCCTGCTCGTCGGCAGCGGTCGTTTGCGCCTGCATCTGGTGGGCAGACAATGCGAAAAAGGAAAGGGTCAGGATACTGAACAAGAAATTTTTCATGATGGTAATGGATAGTGTGGTTGGTGAAAGTTATTGTTTGGCAATGCGCTGGACCTGGTTTTCCAGCACGGGCACCGTTTGCAGGTAAGCCCAGATGGCGGAGATCTCCGTATCGGAAAGGGCGGCATAGCGGGGCATCACGGGGTTGAGGATACGGTTGTCGGGATCCTGGCCGGTCTGTACGGCGCGGACAAAATCCGCCTGTTGCCATTTCCCGATCCCGAACGCCTTGCTCATGGTGATGTTCGCCGAGTGCACGATGTCGAACGACCCGTCCTCTATGGAATTGCCGCCGCCGAAATAGCCTTCCGAGTTTTCCGGAACATAGTCGTCGTTTGTCTCGAACGACTTCGAGTGGCACTCGAAGCAGCTGAACACCGCGGTAGAGAGGTATTTGCCGTAAGCTACCTGGTCGCCCGGGTCGGGCGCCTCGATGGGCCTGATCTCCTGTAGTTTGGGGGCAAAAACGCCGAATTTCATCAATGCCTTTGCCAGGAATCCGTATTTCGGGGCGGGCGGAGCAGATTCGGAAGCCTGCACGAGGGGCGCGTCCGAACGCAGGTAGGCGATCAGGGCGCCCAGGTGCTCGTCCGAGATGTTAGGGACCATCATAAACGGCGCAAAACCGCCGTCTTTCTTTACCCCGGTGCGAAAGAGGTAGGCCAGTTCGCCGTCGGAGTACCGGCCGATGCCTTTTTCCGGATGCCCGGTGATATTGGCCGCCCAGATCTCTCCGAAGGGATTGTCGGCTTTGGTGAATTGCCGGCCGCTGAGTTTTCCGTCGGCGCCCATATGGCAAAGCACGCACTCTGTTTGTACGATCTTTTGCCCCAGGGCCAAAGCGGCGGAGTCGGTGGGGATGCTTACCGGGATCGATCTGGACTCGTATTCGGGCGGCGGGGAGAAACTTATCCAGGCTGCCAGGCACAGTACCAGCAGGACCAGTGCTCCGAATAAGGTACCGGCGATCTTTAGTACTTTTTTCATAATGATTTGCGCTGAAGGTGGAGAAAACAAGGTGATCTGTTGACAGGACAAAGGTGCCCCGCTCCACCCGCGCAAAGCCTCGGTAGCGCTGCGTAAATCGCCTACGCAATTCTGCGTATTTGGGCTAAACCAACTTGTTTTTTACGGCAAATTCCACCAAACCGGCGATCCCCTGCACGTCGAGTTTGTTCAGGATGTTGTTGCGGTGGGTATCTACGGTGCGCGGACTGATGAACAGCAGGCTGCCGATTTCCGCGCTGGTGTGGCCCCTGGCCACCAGTTTGAGGATCTCCATTTCGCGTTCCGACAAGCCGAAGCCGGTTTGCCGTTGCATCAGGGTGAGCGTCACATCGCCCGAGAAATAGGGCTCGCCGCCGGCAACTTTTTTGATGGCAAGCCCCAGTTCGTCGAGGGAAGCATTTTTGAACAGAAAACCATGGACGCCGCCGGCAATGGCGGCTTCTATCAGGTTTTTGTCCTGCATCATCGTCAGCATGATGATCCTGACCCCGAAAAACTCCTCCCGGATGGCGGCGGCGGCTTCGAGGCCGTTCATCAGGGGCATCTCGTGGTCCACGAGCACCACGTCGGGCCGCACGCCGCTGCGGAGCAGGCCCAGCAGTTCTTTCCCGTTGCGCGCTTCGCCCAGCACCTCGACGAAATCGAGATCCTCCAGCAGCGCCTTGAAGCCGGCCAGGACGAGGCGATGATCGTCGGCAATCACAACGCGGATCATACGGCCTGTGCTTTGGGTATGCTGACCCGGGCGAACATGCCGCTGCCGGATTCATTTTTCCCGGTGACAAAATTTCCGCCCAGCATATTGACCCTGCTCAATATGTTCAATATGCCCATAGTGCCTTTTTGCCGCGCCTGTTCGAAATCAAAACCGACGCCGTCGTCCGACATTTCGAGGCACAGTTCCCGGTCGAGCTGGGCCAGCCGTACCGATACGTTGCCGGCACGGGCGTGTTTGATGATGTTATTGAGCAATTCCTGGGCGATCCGGTACAGGCCGGTCTGCTTTTTTTCATCGAGCGATGCCGGCCAGTTCATTTCCTCGATCCGGTAATTCAAGCCGGCGGGTTTTGCTACGTTGTTCAGCAGCAGCTCCAGGCTGGGCACCAGTCCATGCTGCTCCAGGGTGGGCGGCACCATGGTATGGGCGATGCTGCGCACTTCCTGGCAGGAATTGTCCAGTTGTCCGAGCAATCCGTCCAGCCCCTCCGCTTCCGACGGCGCCACCCGGCGCAGTTTATTCTGAAGCAGGTTGAACCCGAGTTTGAGCGCCACGAGTTCCTGGGCGATTCCGTCGTGCAGGTCTTTGGCGATGCGTTTGCGCTCGCCTTCCTGCGCTTCGATCACGGCATTCAGTCCGAGTTGCTGCTCGCGGATGATGGCGGCGTCGAGTTCGGCTTTTTTGCGGGCGCGGTAGCGGTTGTAGATAAAAAACGCGGCCAGGATGAACAGGACCAGCCCGCCGAGCAACCCGAAAATATACAGCCGCTGGTTGAGCAATTCGGCCCGCTGGCGCTGTATCTCGGCTTCTTTCTTTTCGGTTTCGTATCTGGTTTGCGCATCCGCGACCTTCTCAGCCATACCGGCGTTGAAAACCGAGTCGCGACCGGCCTGGAACAACTCTTCGTAGGTATTGGCCCTGACAAAGTCCTTTTGTAGCAAATACCAGTCGCGCAAATTGGCGTAGTTGCTGAAAATGACCGTCGGAAAGTTGATCTTTTGGGCCATTTCCAGGGACTCCTCGAACAGTTTGCGCGCCTGCGCCATATTGCCCGCTTCCAGGTGGGCGCGGCCCAGTTTTTCCAGTCCCTGTGCGATCGTCAGTTCGTCCTGCAGTTCTACGGCAAGGTCGTAGCATTTCCGGGCGTATTCCAAAAAGGCGGGTTTGTCGCCCAGGCCGCGCAGGATGTCGGCTTTTATGGAGTATATGTACCCGAGGTGGAGTTTGTTGCCCGAGGCCAGCAGGATCTGTTCGCCCTCGTCGGCAGCGGCCAGTCCTTCTCGGTATTTTTTCTGGTTGCGCAGGGTCTCGGCGATGTTGACATAGCAGGCGCCCATGCCCGCCTTGAAACCGATTCCCTTAAACGCCTCCAGGGCGATATTGAAGTAGCGCAGGGCCTCGGCGTGGTTTTTCAGGTCCATGTAGGTCAGTCCCAGGTTGATGGCGGAAACGCCCAGTACTTCCGGTTTTTGTCCTTTTTCCGCCTCTCGCTGCACCAGGAGCTGGTAATGCAGGGCGGAATCGAATTTGCCCCGGCGGTAGTGAAGGGTACCCAGGCGGGTCAGGGCGCCCAGGTAATATTTCGATTCGGGCAGAATGGCTTCCGCAAAAGGCAACTCTTCGCGGGTGATCTTCTCCGCCATTTCCATGTCGCCAAAATTCAGGTAGGTCTCGGCGATGCTGTTCAGGTTGCCGGCGATTCCGCTGGTATCCCTGATCTTGCGGGCGTAGGCAAGGCCCGCTTCTCCCGCTTCCAGGGCTTTCTCCTTGTCCGAAAATCGGTATTCCCAGCTCAGCAACGCATAATTGGCGGCTTTTTCCTTGCCCTCTGTCTCGTCGACCAGCCGGGCGATGCTGTCCAGGTCGGTTTGCGAAAACAGGTTGCCGGCGAGCAGCCATAGCGGCAAAAACAGGACGAAAGACCATCTTTTTATAAAACAGCCGGATTGCATATCAGAACAGGGTTTGAGCAGAACAAGGGCGTATCGGTTCGGCTGCGGGAGGCGCCGGGCGCCGGACCCGCACAAATGCAATATTAGGCAAGAAGCCGGACATGGACAAAAGGAGGCGTCGCCGGCCATGCCTTCCGGCAACCCTGTTACATTCCAAAATAAGCGTAAAACGGTCGTCACCCGTCAAAGCGTTGATATTTGGCAATCGGTTCTTAACCAGCAGTTTGCATAGATTATAAAATACTGATTTTCAAATACTTATCTCAAGTCGTGTCGGTAGCGCGGCGTTTACGCCGCCCGGGTCAAGGCCATTCATGGCCGTAATGCGTGACAGTCGGCCATAAATGACCTCCAACAGGGCGGCGTAAACGCCGCGCTACCGGTACAACTTGAGTTATTTACATAAAATCATCACTCAAGCGGGTGACGACCCGTAAAACAAAAAATCAGTAAAGCCCGGGCAAACCGACGCATTCTCCAAGTGCAGATACCACATTTTCAAACCTTTACATCCCCGTTACATTGTTTTACAATTGACCGGATCCGGAAAGAAGCAGGCCGTCATACCTTTGAAAAAAAGGTTTTGAATTATGAAAACGATGCTTTTATGGGTGCGGATCTGTCCATTACTGTTCACGGTGATTTTCAGCATTTCCTGCGACGGACAATCCGGCCCGAACAACCCGCTGCACGCCGATGCCAAAAACGATCCGCAGATCGGCGCCTATGTAGTGGAAATATACGAGGATAAAAAAGGAAACCTGTGGTTCGGGACCATGTCGGAAGGCGTGGCGCGCTACGACGGAAAAACGCTTGTCTACTTTTCCACCAAAAACGGATTGCCGGGCAATACTGTCGCCAGCATCGCTGAAGACAAAGAAGGGAACCTGTGGTTCGGCACACATTCCGGCCTTTCCAGATACGACGGTAAAACATTTACCAATTTCACAAAGAGCGAGGGCCTCTGCCACGATCGGGTTTCCAATATCCTGGTCGACAGGTCCGGCAATATCTGGGTGGGTACCTGGGGCGGCGTTTGCCGGTACAACGGCGCTACTTTCTCCGGTTTTCCGATAACGGTACCCGATGTTGAACTGCCGGACTACCTGACGACCATGGACTGGATCACGGAGATCATGGAAGACCGGCAAGGCAATATCTGGTTTGGCAGGGACGGGTACGGCGCCTGTAAATTCAACGGGGATACTTTCACGCATTTCACCAAAAAGGACGGCCTTGCATCCAATAACGTGCAGGCCATTTATGAAGACCGGCAGGGCAATATCTGGCTGGGTTCCAGGGTCGCGGAAAGAGACCATCCCGATGCCGGGAAAAGGGTCGGAAACGGAGGTCTTTGCCGGTACGACGGCAATTCGTTCGTTCAATACCCGGAAGTAGAAGGGCTGAGCAATAACGACATTTATACCATTTACCAAGATAAAACGGGGAATATCTGGATCGGCGCTACGGGGTTCGGCGCATACCGGTACGACGGAACAAGGTTCACGGCATTCAGAGAAATCGACAGGAAAGACCTGGCCGGCAGTTTCGGCATTCAAAGCATTTTGGAAGACCGCAACGGGAATCTGTGGTTCGGATTTTCCGGAGGGCTCTTTCGGTTTAACGGAACCTCATTCACAAACGTCACCCGCGACGGGCCGTGGCAGTGAGGTTCAAATGAAGCAGGCAGTAACAGGGGGATTTAGGCAAAACAGAAAATGGAAATCTTTTTTGTACAGTGAACCGTAGCAGTATCAACACTGCCACTGCTCCTGCCTCCTGCTACTGCCAAAACTCCCCTACTCTTCTTTTTTCGACACTTCTTTCGACGGCGCTGCGCCCAGTTCCATCGCGCGCTGGCGCTTGCGGTAAATATTGGCCACCACGAGTATGCTGACCTCGTATAGTATATACAGCGGGATACCGACCATGGTTTGCGATACCACATCGGGCGGGGTGATGATGGCAGCAATGATGAGGATGACCACCACTGCGTGGCGCCTGAACTGGCGCAGAAAAGCCGGACCGATCAGGCCGATCTTGGCGAGAAAATATCCGAGAATGGGCATTTCGAACACCAGCCCCATGGGCAGGGTGAACATGGTCATGTACGTCACATAGGAATCGAGCGTGGGCGCTACCTGCAAACCTTCAAGGGTGTAGCCCGCCAGGAAACTGATCGAAAACGGCGCGATCACGAAGTAACCGAACGCCACGCCGGCCAGGAACAGCAGCGAGCACACAAATACCACGCCGCGTACGGCCTTGCGTTCCTTTTCGTACAGGCCGGGGCTGATGAATCTCCAGAACTCCCAGAAAATATAGGGGAAAGCGCCGATCATACCCAGCCAGAACGACACGTACAGGTGCTGCATCAGCACTTCGCCGAGCTGGCGCGTGATCAGTTCGAAGGCAGGCGGCGTAAAACACATGCCTTCGCCCAGCCCTGCCGCGTGCGAAAAACTGCACAAGGCACGGTAGGTGATGAAGTCGGGATGGCGCGGACCGAAGATCAGGGTATTGAAAATGAAGTCCTTGTTGACAAAAGCGACGGCGCCGACGACCCCGATGGCGAGAAAAGACCGCAGGATATGGGTGCGCAACTCCGCGATGTGTTCGAAGAACGACATTTCGTCCTTCCCGCGTTGCATTCGTTCGATTTCGTGCTGCTGGTCGAGTGCCATATATGTGATCCGGATGGAGGATGCGGATACCCGCTTCCCTTAGACGGCCGCAAAGGTAAAAGCTTAAGTAATTGGCGGAAAAAAAACCTCGACCTTAACGAAGCGGATAAAGATGGCTAGAAAAAAGGCGTGCGTCACCCGTTTTCGGCTTCAAAACGCGACGCCAGCGTCCCGATATCGAAGTACTTTTCAAAAAACTCGTCGCACCACAGACAGACGTTCTGCAGGTCCTCGGCGCGAGCCTGCGCGAAATCGCGCGCGATGCCGATACTCTCGCCCATGCCGAGCGGATCGCCCTGGTCGATCTTTTGAAAAACGGGGCTTTTTGCCACCCGTGCAAGTACGTCGGCCACCTTCTCCCGGCGCGCGTCGCCCATGGCTTTAAAGGTGCCGGGGCAGCAGGGGTTGATGCGCCACAACTGGATGGAAATTTCCTGCGGGATGCCCTCGGCGCCGCTGAGAAAGCCGATGCCGCCCGACAGGATGCTGCAAAAGTTGTGCTGCGGGTCGCGCTTCCAGATGTTCTTCTGCATGGCCCGCCCGCGCGCCCAGTTGCCGCCGAGCCACATGTCTTCCGTGGCGCCCCAGTAGCCCCAGGAAAGTTGCCGGCCTTTGACGAGGTAGGTGTCTTTTTCGATCAGTGGGTCCTTGTCGTCGCCGTTCACGCCGCGCGATTCGAACAGTTCGGCGAGGTCCATGAGCCGAGCGCCGGCGTGCTTGTGGTAGCGGTCGATGCTGGCGATATCGAAGCGTGTCACGCCTTTTTCGATCAGCGCATCGAGTATTTCGCCGCTGAGCAGGTCGCCGTTGGTTTGCAGCATGATCTGCGTGCGATCGCCGTAGCGCGCCTGCAGGCGGTCGAGGACGCTGTACAGCAATTTCTTATCCGCCAGCGGCTCGCCGCCGGAAAGGATGAGCCGGTCG
Organism: Lewinellaceae bacterium; assembly: GCA_020636045.1. Lineage (GTDB taxonomy): Bacteria > Bacteroidota > Bacteroidia > Chitinophagales > Saprospiraceae > M3007. The sequence continues at coordinate 347,894 of JACJYP010000006.1, read as the reverse complement.
ATGCGCTCCGGCAGGTTTTCTATGATCTGCATGCATTCCGCTTCCGATATGCGCGCGCCCTGCGGCCCCGAAAGGTTGTAGCAGTGGTCGCACTGGTCGTTGCAGAGTTGTGTGAACACCCAGTACAGCGATTCGCAATGGTTGAAATCGATCTCGGTCATGTTGTGCGGTTTGGCGGTTTTCGGGGATTCCTGACGATACATACGAACAGTCGCCTCGTTGCGGATGCCTGCTTCCGTAAAAAAGCGCGGTTCATCGCGATATTTTTTTCCAGAACTCGATCTCCTGCCCCATACCGGTGCGCGGATCGGCCGTAAAATCGGACAGGTTATCAAAAATGTGCAGGCGGCCCCGTTCCATGTACGCCAGGCGGTCGCCCGTCAGCACGGCTTCCTTCAGGTCGTGCGTGACGAAGATCGAAGTGATGCCCTGTTCTCCCGCAATGCGTTTGAACAGTTGCTGCATGCTGGCCCGCGTTTCCACGTCGAGGGCGCCGAACGGCTCGTCCAAAAGTAGGAGTTGCGGTTGTACGATCAGCGCGCGGCCGAAGGAAACCCGCTGCTTTTGTCCGCCGGACAACGCTGGCGGCATTTTTTTGGCGTGCTCAGCCAGTTCCAGCGCTTCGAGCATGGCCTCCACGCGCCGGCGGATCTCGGGTTCGGGCAATCGTTGCAGGCGCAGGCCGAAAGCGACATTTTCAAAGGCGTTGAGATGGGGAAACAAAAGCGGCTCCTGGTACAGGTACACCACGCCGCGCAACCGCGGCGGCAGTGCGCTGATGTCGCGGCCGTCCAGTTCGACCCTCCCCTGCCCTTCCAGCAGGCCGGCCATGATCTTCAGCAGGGTGGTTTTGCCGCAGCCCGAACGCCCGAGAATGGCCAGCGTCCGGCCTTTTTCCAGGCCGAACGATACCTCGGAAAGCACGGTATCGCCTTCGAATGTTTTGGTGATATGTTGAACGTCGAGAAACACGGGACGATTTAAGTTGGCAGTGAACGTTGGCAACGGCAGTCGGCAGCCAGTCTTTCTATGGGATACTGTTCGATATAAATTTCCATTTTACATCATTGTTTTTCAAAATCAATACTCAATTTTCAATTATCCCTGCCAACTGCTACTGCGAAACACGTACCGCTGGTTCAGCCACAACAGCGCCAGCGGCGGCAGACAGATCAGGCAGGCGGCCAGCGCAGCAACGTATACATTGGCTTCGCCGATGTATTGAAATACTGCGATCGTCAGGGTACGTACCTGCCCCAGGCCGATCACGGATGTCAGCCCGTACTCGAACCAGGAGATCAGGAATACCTGAAAAAAACAGACGAGCAATGCCGGCCGCGACACGGGTACCAGCACCCGCCGAAATGCCGTCCACATGGAACCACCGAGGGTGTACACAAGGTCCTCCATGGCGCGCATGCGCCGGTCGAAGTGGCTGAAAAACAGCAGGATGGCAAAGGGATATGTCAGAATGAACTGCGCGAGCAGCACCCCGGCAAAAGTGCCCGACAACTGCGATACGTTGAAAAAATATTTCAGGCAATGGGCGTAGATCACCGGCGAGAACGCGTAGGGGAAATAGGCCAGCGTCAGCCACAGGCGCCGCTTCGGGTGCCAGGCCAGGAAGCGCGCGCTGATAAACCCCGCAGCCGTGGATGCACATGCCACGGGCAACGCCAGCGCCAGCGAGGTGGCGGCATCCGTCGCCCAGTGCCGGCCCGTGGCGCCCATCCAGTGTGAAAGCGTCCACTCAAGCGGCAGCAGATCGGGATAGCGCCATTGCCCGGCCAGCGACAGCGCCGGCAGAAACGCGAAAGGCAATACAAACAGCGCCAGCACCAGGGCCAGCAATAGGCGACGCATCATGTACCAGCGGTGTTTTTGTCGCGCGCCAACTGTAGAAATGCAGCGATCAAGGCGACGATGAACAGGGCGTACACGACCGTGGCGACATTGGCCACCGGCAGGTCGAGCAGGTTGAATTTGTTGAATTTCCGGTGAATGAACACCGAGATCATGGCCGGCGACTGGCGGCCCAGCAGCAGGGCCACTTCAAAGGCGCCGAACAGGAATACGAAGTAGAGCAACAGGGTCGGGCGCATCCGCTGAAGCAGCACCGGGATCGCCACGTGCCGCCGTATCTGCCCGGCGCCGGCGCCGAGCGTCGCCGCCAGTTGCGCGAGTTCGCCCATCTGTGCGCTGCGGTAATGGTTGAGCAACAGCAAGAGGAAAAAAGGAAAACTCAGCAGCAACAACGTTAGCAGCACGCCCAGGTAATATGGGTCGTTGATCAGCGCCGGAAAATCGCCGGTATCTGCCGACCAGCCAAGCGCATGGGCGACACGCGACAACACACCCGAATTGCCCAGCCACTGGAACGATACGAACGCCGCCACCACCGGCGGCATGGCCAGGGGCCAGTGCAGGAGATAGTGCACCCGTTTTTGCTCCAGCAGAGGCCGGCAGGCAAAAAGCACGGCAAACGCGGCCAATGTGGACAGCAGTACCGCCGCAATTGATACCGCCGCGCTCAACGCCAGCGATTGCCACAGTTCGCCGTCGCGCAGCGCCGCATGCCAGTATTGCAGGGTAAATCCTTCGCCCAGGCTGCCGGCCAGACCGAGGGAATAGAGCAGGGTAAACACCAGCCCCGCCGCCAGCGGCAGCACGCCGAACAGCAGAAAAAAGATGATCACAAAGGTGTTTGCTCTTTTCACGGCGAAAGAAAGGGAATTTGTCCGGCCGTGAAGGTAGGACCTCCGGCGGATTCGTTGGCCGCAGCGCTTACCGGCCGATCACCCGCTTCCGGAAATCATCGTACAGGCGGATCATGTACTCGGGAGCGGGTTCTTTGAGCGCGTAGGGCTGTATAGCCGCGCGGGGCAGCGCATTTTTCCGCCCCGGTATATGTTCGAATTGCGTCTTCCAGGTTCCGGGCAGTTTGGCTACGTCGAGCACCGTGCCGTCGCCCCAGACGGAAGGGTCCAGTTTGCGCAATTGCGCTTCGGGGCCGATCAGGAAATTGATCGCCGCCATCGCGCCGGCCTTGTTGCGCGCGCCGGCCGGGATACCGAGGAAGTGCGAATTCTGGATGGTGCCGCTTTCGAATACGAAGGAACGCGCCGTAGGCGGGAAAATGCCTTGCAGGATCTTGTTGTCCACCTCGTTGTCGTTGTTGCTCATGGTAAAATCCAGTTCGCTGTTGGCAAACATCTGGTGCATGGCGGACAGGCTTTCCGGGAACGTCTCTCCTTTTCTCCAGAAATACGGCTTGATGCGGTTGATGTAGTCGAACAGTATCGCGGAATAACGCCCGTATTTCGCTTCGTCGAAGGGCCCGTCCAGCGCATCGGGGCTTCCGGCCAGGGCAATCATCCACGATTTCAGGAGGGTCATGCCCGTGAATTCGTAGGGGATGGTGCATTTCCCCGGGTGCGCCCGCACGTACGCTTCGAACGCCTGAAGGGTGCGCGGCGGCGCGGGTGTGCGCAGGGTGTCGTATATGAGCGCCAGTTGCACATTGCCCCAGGGGCATTCGTAGCCGTCGACCGGCTGCTGAAAGTCGAAGGCGACAAAGGGGTTCTGAAAGTCGATGTATTGCGCGTTGGGCAGGCGTTTGGCGAACGGGCCGTACAATGCTTCGATCTGGCGGAGCTGGAAAAAGGTTTCGCCGTTGATCCAGCACAGGTCGAGGCTGCTTTCCTGCAGGCCCGCGTCCTTTTCGGCGAGCAGTGCCTTTACGATCTCGTTGCCCTGCCCGGGAGCAATGTTCAGGTCGATCCCATAACGTTTTTTGAGTTCCGGCACCACCCATTCCGACATGTAGCGATTGATCAGTGGATCGCCCTGCCACATCATCATACGCACGGTCGTGCCTTTGGCGGCGGCTTCCAGATCGGGCCAGGGGGCCTTGTCAGGATCGATCTGCGGAGGACGGTTGTTGCCGCCGCAGGCGATAAAAAGCAAAAATGTAAAGAGAAGGTAAATCGATTTCATAAACGTGAGGCTATTTGAATGAATCAGGCTTCATCCTTCCCGATGTGCACCGCAGGTATCTTCACCACCTCGATGGTGGCGGATGAGAGCATCACTTTTCCGCCGGTGGCCACGATCTCTTTGCCGATGCGTTCGTTCAGCGTGTGTTTGGTGCTGCGCCGTTTTTTGTAATCGACGATGTAGCGCAGGTTGAACTGCACCCAGTTGTCGGTCATGGTGATCGCCAGGGTCGGCTCCACCAGGGCGTCTTCGATGTAGTATTTGCTCACCACATCCTTCCATTTCGAAACCGAAGCGGCGACATAGTCCGAGAGGGTCTCCGACGCGACTTTGATCACGATGGATTTGGCCAGTTCGAGGTCGGAGCCGTAGCGGATGGGCAGGTTGAATTCGTCCCAGATAAAAGGAAAATCCTGCGAGTAGTTGTAGATCGGCCCTTTGAACACAAAGGCGTTGCTGAGTTTTACAATCCGGCCGCTGTAGTTGTCGCTCGATACCCATTCCCCGATCTCCATCATGGTGGTGTACACACTGTCGATATCGATGACGTCGCCTTTAATCCCGTTGATCTCGATCCGGTCGCCGGGCTTGTACACCTTTACAAAAAAGATATACAAAGAGCCCGCGATGCTCAGGATGAGTTCCTGCAGCGTGATCGTGATGCCCGCCGTCAAAAGTCCGATGGCCAGGGTCAGGTCTTTGATGCTGCCGGTGAAATAGGAGATCGTCAGCAGGATCAGGAACAGATAGCCGACGATCTCGACGCTTTTCTGCGATTTGTACCGGACCGACGTATTGGAAATGCCCTGGCGGATCCAGCGCCGCAGGAGTTGAATGGCAAAAAAGGTAAGCAGTACCCAGGCCAGGTATCTGACGACACTCACAAATGCCGGATGCGCCGACATCCAGTCTTTTATGTAATCGAAAATATCCATGACAAGGCTTGCAGTGCTTAGAGGCTGTTTGAGTTAAATGCTCAATAACAAATTCCAGAAGTCCAACCCAAACAGCCTCTTACCGGCATGAAAGATAGGGCGAAAAACCGATTGCGCGGGGCTCATGGTCCGGAACATCGCTCCTGTATTACCCCCACGAATAAATTCGCGGGTTGAAATCTTACCGACAGGGTATTTTTCAGGCACACGCTAAAACCGGTATCGCAACGCAAACTGGAATTGCCGCGGCGGCGCGGCATTGCGGCGCACGAGCAAGCCGCTGCCGGCCGGCCCGACCTGTATCTGGTTGCTCTGGGTGGCGTTGTTTGAGTAGCCGCTGAGGTTCACCGCGTTGAACACGTTGAACACATCGGCGCGCAGCACGAGCCCCGTGGCGCCGATCTCGTATTCAGCCGCCACGTCGAAGGTGTTGCTCCAGGGCAGGCGGTCGCTGTTGCGCGTTTCGCCGGGCTGCCGGTCGCTATTGCCTACGTAGGCATCGCCGAAGGAGCGACCGTCGCCGTTGAGGTCGGTGGTGCCGTATATCGTCGCGTCGGGGATGCGGTTGATCGGCTGCCCGCTCTGTATGAGCGCGGCCACGGTGATGCCCAGACCTTTGCAGGGATAGTAACTGTAGATCGCGTTGATCACGTGCGTGCGGTCGTTGATGCCTGGCCCCCATTCCGCGTTGAAGTCGTTGCTGTCCTGCGCGCGGAAATTGATGTCTTCGGTGTTGTTGCGCAGGCGCGAGAGCGTGTAGATCAGGCGCCAGGCGTAACGATCGTCGCCGCGGTCTTTCTGCAGGTTGAAGGAGGCGCCGTAGTACTCGGCCTCCCCCGCCGTTTCGGACACCACGACGTTGCGCGCCACGCCCGTCAGCGTCTCGCCGCCCACGACCGCCGCGCCGTTCACGATGGGCACCGGGCGCGTCATGTCCGCCGCATCTGCCGGGCGCACGGTGACGTTACCGGGGTCGTCGAGCGGATAAGCCGACGGGGCATTCAGGTCGCGCAGGCGGAACAGGTTTTTGGACTTGTTGTACACGAGGTCCACGTAAAACAGGCGTTTGTCGTCGATCTGGCGCTGATAACCCAGCGAAAACTGGTGGGTATAAGGGTTCTGATAGCCGTTGGGGTTGAGGATGCGGCGCTCGTTGCTGAATGCCTTTTCGCGGCTGCCCTGCAGTTCGCTGTAGGAAGGGCCGTTCAGGTACGTTACATTCGACGCCGAAGCCGTCAGGTTGCCGTCAAACGTGATGCGGTCGAGGTTCGTGCCGGCGGGCAGCACGCCCAGGTCGATCAGCGCCTGCAACTGCTTGCGGTAATCTCCGGAAGTGGTGTTTTGCTGGAGCGCATCGCTGTACACGGCGTACAGGACCTTGTCGTAAAAAATGCCGTAGCCTCCGCGCAAACTGCTCATGCTGTTGAGTTTGTAGTTAAAACTGAAGCGCGGAGCGATGTTATTCAAGTCGCCCTTGTCCGAGCCGCCTTTTGATAGATTGTCGTAGTCGTAACGGAGACCCAGGGTCAGGTACAGGCGCTCCGTGGCGCTGAAGGCGTCTTCCACGTAGGCAGAAAAGATCGTCTGCCGCGCGCCGAATTCCTGCGGGCGCAGTTCCACGTTGTAGTTCAGCACTTCCGCATCGGCGGGAATATCGTTTAAGTCGAGCGCGGCGCCGCGCCCGCGCAGCGCGGCGAGTTGCGCCTGGGTCAGTTTCACCGTGTAATTGCCGTTCACATTGCCGCCGCCCAGCAATCCGTGGTCGGCGCTGATCACTTCCACGCCGGCCTTGAAGGTGTGGCGGTCGAGGTAAAAGGTAAGTTTCTGCTGCGCCTGCAGGGTGCTCTCCGTCGCGTCGAAAATGTAGCCGGGATGCCCCAGCACGGCCACCGTCTGTTCCTGCGGATCGAGCACGGTCACCTGCGGCGACGATTCGTTGGCCGCGCGGCCGTAGTTCCAGCGAAAGCGGCTGTACTGGAGGTTGGTCTCCGACTTGAAACGCTCGCCGAGGTAGGTATTTTGCGAAGCAAGCAGAATAGAATTGCGGTCCTGGTAATTGGCTGCCGAAGGGAAGCTGACGCCGCCTTCCAGTCCCCCACCCTGCCGCGCGATGTTCACGACACCGACGTTGGCGCGCAGCGAAGAGCGCAGGCGCTGGCTCCAGAAGTGGTCGACCTTGCCGCTCAGGTACGTGAAGTTATTTTCGCCGCGCACCGTTTCGTTCACACCGAGGGCGGGCGACGAAAGCAGGTTGTCCTTGAGGTCGCGGGTGTATTCCGCGTTTACGTAGTAAAATGTTTTGTCCTTCGCGATAGGGCCGCCGAATCCGAAGCCCGCCTGGTAGCGGCGAAAGCCGTCTTTCACCTGGTTGCCGGAGAGGTCGCGCTGCGCGTAGGGCGACGCCGCGTCGAAGCCGGCGCCGGGGCGCATGACGAAAAAGGCTTCTCCGCCGAAATCGTTGGAGCCCGAACGCGAGGTGATGTTGACGACGCCGTTGCCCGTGAGGCCGTACTCGCTGGAAAAGTTGTTGGTGAGCACGTTGATGTTTTTGGCGAAACCCACCGGGATGTTGAATTTCATGCCGCCGAGAAAGCGCTCGTTGTTGTCCATCCCGTCGACCATGTAATTGGTAAACAGCGCGTTGGAGCCGTTGATGCTCACGTTGGGCGCTTCGGGGTAAAACCCGGTGGCCTGTACCACATTGGGCAGGCGGTAGAGGATGCGCGTCAGGTCGCGGCCTTCCAGCGGCAGCGATTCGATCTCTTTTTGCTTCAGTTCCGACGATACTTCGGCATTGAAAATGTTGATGCGCGAGGCGCCGAGCACCGTCACCTCGTCGAGCAGCAGTTCCGACTTGGGGAACAGCACCAGCATCACGCCGGCGTTGGTATTGGAGCGCAGGGCGATGCCCGCCTTCGCGCTCGTCTGATAGTCGGCGTTTTCCGGCACGGTCACGGTGTATTCGCCGGAGAGGTTGAGGCCGCTGAACAGGACTTTTCCGAGTTCGCCGGTCGTTTTTTCTGCGGCATAGCCGATGGCGGGGTTGCTGAGTTGCACGGTTTGGCCGGCCAGCGGTTTTCCGGTCTTGTATTCGGTGACCGATACTTCGAGGTCGACCTGTGCGAAGAGGCCGAAGGCGCCGAGGCATAATAAGAGCGTGAGGGATTTTTTCATAAATGCGGATTGATGAATGGTCATGTATCGCGTGGTCAAATGTATGTTGCGGGCGGGGCTTCGGTTTTGAAGGGCGCAAAATACGCTTCGGCAAAGTCCGGGTTGCGACAAAAATGCGGGGCGCTTCTCCGATTGGCCGGGGGTTGATTGCCTGTTCAAACTTAAACTTGTCAGAGCCAGATCGCTCCGCAGGAGCCGGCCGCTACACCCAAACAAGGCCGGCCCCTATGGGGCGGAAGCATGTGGAAATTACGAACGCTACAAACCGCCGGCTCCTACGGAGCGACTTGCCGAATCAGCCTGTGGGTCGGAGCCTGTGGAAACATACGATACGGAGGAGGGATTGGTTTTTTGGGGTTAGGGAAGGAAATGAAAAGGACCTTTTTGCTGGCAAATGTTAGCGCCGGTTTCAAAAAATCTCCAATTTTGATAAAAATTGTTTTAAAAGTGCGAATTTTGTCAAACGGCATTTTCCAAGCCCATGTCAAAAGATCTGATCGAAATCATTGAGCACTACGCCCGTCAGTTCGGCCTGCCGGAATGGCTGGTAGCGGGTATTGTGCTCGCACTGCTGGGGCTGCTTGCTTTTGAGATCCTCTGGAAAGGCATATCGCACTTGTTCCGCTGGCGAAACCAACGGCTGCTCAACCGCGATCTGCACCCCTACTTTTCAGCCGCCGACGTATATCGCGCCACGCGGTATTACATCCCGACGCGCTACCAGAATGTGGCCCCTTCCGAGGACGACGAGCCGGGGCGGCGCTACATCGCTGCGGCCAAAAACAAACTGATCCCGCTGTTCCTGAACGAAGCCTTTCACCGCGACAAAGACGGCAACAAGTACTACCTGATCCTGGCGGATACAGGCATGGGCAAAACAACTTCATGATCAACCTCTACCTCGCCTATAAAACCAGTGGAGGATGCCCTGGCGCCTGCCCAAATACGATATCAAACTTTTCCTGCTGGGCAACCCCAACACCCTGGAAGCCGTGACCCAAATTGAAAACAAAGGGAATACTATCCTGCTGCTGGACGCCTTCGACGAGGATATCAAGGCTATGCACAATTACGAGCAGCGCATGAACGAGATCCTGAAGATCGTGTGGGTTCCCGGAAGTGGTGATCACCTGCCGCACGCAGTTTTTCCCACCCAAAAAGAAGAGCCGCACGAGACGGGGTATTTTACCGGAGGGACAGCGGTGAGTATAAATTTCAGAAACTGTACCTCTCTGTCTTTGACGACAAGGATGTCAGGAAATACCTGCGCAAACGATTCGCTTTGTTGAATCCTCTTACTTATAGGAAACTGCGAAGAGCACACGAGATTGCCAAAAGAGCCCCAATCTGGTCGTCCGCCCGATGCTCCTGAGCCGTATCGAGGACCTGGTCAAAACGGACAAGGATTTCAAATTTTCCTTCCAGATATACGAAACCCTGATCGATAAGCTGGATGGAGCGAGAATCAAAAAAGCCCGGGATCAAACAAAAACACGGAAGCGAAGAAAATTACAGGGAAAAACTCTATTCCTTTTCTCAAAGTCTGGCAGTCGATCTTTATCAAAACAGAGAATGGAGGGGTGGATATTTTATACCTAAAGGAGAAATATTTAGAGATCAGTCGGGTATCCAACTGACAGACATAGAAGAAGCATCCCTGACCGAAACCGAAAAAAGAAGCTCTCTTTGTTGAACCGCAACGCCGTCGGCGATTACAAGTTTTCCCATAAATCCATACTGGAATACTTTCTTGCAAAAGAAATGCAATCGAATTCAGAATTCTACATAAAGTTCGATTTTGAAGGCATGGAAGCTGCAAAACGGTTTTCCCAAGAGATGTTGGTAGCAGTTCTAAATGAAACGCAAGGTCAATTTTCACTTACATCTGATACAAAAAAAGACTACCTCTTTTAGCACTTGGAACAAATGAAATAGAAGAGGATAAAGTGGTTGAAGGTTCAACAATTAACGCGGTTTTAATATCCTTAGGTTGTTAAAGTTTTTCCTAAATTAGAAACATTAATTTTAACAGATGTGAATCGTTACAAGATGTTGTATTGGCTTTTACATAAATTTCTTCTGGATCGACGTACTCTAAAAGATATAAAAGATCAACTAGACAAATTACCTATAGAAGAACGGCAAGAATCACAAGAAGTGTTAAACATTCGAATTACACAAGATTTTGGAACCCTATTTCAACTGTTAATACTGCATGACTTGATGCTTGAAAGGATTTCGGGACTTGTTAGACCAATTAGAGTGGTTAGACCAAATATATCAGAAAGAACAACAAAGGAAACAGCAAGATCGACTCACCCTACGAGAACGACTAGCCCGGCTATCTCCATTCACCCTACACGGTCAACTAGACCTAAATGACCTACGAGATCGATTAGATCTAAAAAGTCTACAAGATTTGCAAGAACGGTTCGATTGGCGTGATCAGAAAGAATTACTAGACTGGCGTGCCACAAGACTTACAAAAAAAAGTTATCGAGCAAAATGGAAAGGAACGCAAAAACATTAGAATTGACGGCTATAGATAACTATATCGCAAACGGGCAGATACTGGGGTCGGATATCCTGATAATTCAAAAAAACTGACATATTCTCATGGCCAAACCACGCACCATCTTCTTCTGTTCCAGCTGCGGCGCTTCCTCACCCAAGTGGCTGGGCAAATGCCCGCACTGCGGCGAATGGAACACCTACCAGGAAGAAGTCATCCAGAAAGAAACGGCGAACGAGGAAAAGCGGCGCTCCTGGGCCGGCGGCAACGGCAAGGCCGCATCCCCGAAAGCCGTGCCGCTGAAGGAAGTGCAGACCGGCCGCACCGTGCGCCTGCGCACGCCCGACGACGAACTCAACCGCGTGCTCGGCGGCGGCATCGTGCCGGGCTCGCTGGTGCTGGTAGGCGGACAGCCGGGCATCGGTAAAAGTACGCTGCTGCTCCAGGTTGCGCTGCAACTGCCCTACAAAGTACTGTATATCAGCGGAGAAGAAAGTGAAGAGCAGATCAAGATGCGCGCCGACCGTGTCGGCGACGTCAAATCGGAATGCTTTATCCTGACCGAGACGAACACGACCAAAGTACTGCAACAGGCGCAGGACCTTCAGCCGCAACTCATGGTCGTCGATTCGATCCAGACCATGAGTTCGCCGCACATCGACTCCACACCGGGCGGCATCGCGCAGGTGCGCGAGTGCGCGGGCGAACTGCTGCGCTTCGCCAAGGAGACCAATATCCCCATTTTCCTGATCGGCCACATCAACAAGGAAGGCGACATCGCCGGACCGAAACTGCTCGAACACATCGTGGACTGCGTGCTGCAATTCGAGGGCGACCGCCACAACACCTACCGCATCCTGCGCACCCTGAAAAACCGCTTCGGCAGCACCGACGAAATGGGCATCTACGAGATGCGCGCCGCCGGCCTGCGCGAGGTAAGCAACCCCTCCGAACTGCTGCTCAGCCAGAAAGACGAAGAACTCAGCGGCAGCGCCGTGGCCGCCACCATGGAAGGCATGCGGCCCATGCTCATCGAAACGCAGGCGCTGGTGAGCAAAGCCGTGTTCGGCACCCCGCAGCGCTCCGCGACCGGCTTCGACATGCGCCGCCTCTCCATGCTGCTTGCCGTGCTCGAAAAACGCTGCGGTTACTTTTTCAGCATCAACGACGTGTTCCTCAACCTCGCCGGCGGCATCCGCGTGGAGGACCCCGCCATCGACCTGGCCATCGTGGCCTCGCTGATCTCCTCGCTGCTCGACGTGAGCATTCCCTCGAATATTTGTTTTGCCGGGGAAGTCGGCCTGAGCGGCGAGATCCGCGCGGTGCAGCGCGTCGAACAGCGCATCGGCGAAGCCGATCGCCTGGGATTCAAGGAAATATATGTCAGCAAATACGGCATGAAAGGCATCGACCCCAAACGCTACGGTATCCGCATTCAGACCCTGGGGAAGGTGGAGGAACTCAAACAGGCGCTGTTTGTCTGAATCACTCCTGATACCATAAAATCGACCGTTCACCTGAAGCGTTTATTTGCAGGGGTATTTTTTCATACCAGCCTTCGCACCTGCAGGAGCATGAAAATACTGAAACGAATACTGCTGACCGCTATCGCCGTGTCGGTGCTCTGCATCGCATTTCGCGGCTGGATCTACCGGCATACGGTTGTGTACAGGTCGGTCGGGCAGCGCCCGGTATATGCGGCTACGGACCCCGCCTTGCTCAAATTTATCCGGTCTGACGCCGGAAAGGAAGCGCCCCCGGATATTGAGAAGATCGTCGATATAAGCCTTTCCAAAACTTCCGGGCTTTTGCGTTTCAGCGCCTCCCAACGCGATACCGATCCAAATAAACTGATCCACGCAAAAACAGCGCATTGCGTCGGCTACGCCGCGTTTTTTGCGACAACCTGCAACGATCTGCTGGAACAGTACGGCCTTTCCGATACCTGGACCGCTACCCCGCAGATCGGGCAACTGTACTTATTCGGAAAAAACGTGCACGGGTATTTCAACACGCCGTTTTTCAAAGACCACGATTTTGTGGTCGTTCGGAACAAAAGCACCGGCGAAACGATCGCCGTCGACCCCTCTGTGCACGATTATTTATACATTGAGCGCGTTACCTTTTGCGGGGAACAGGGGAAATGAACGCGCCATTTCCGTTTTTTGATAAGTGCCACACCCTGTACCTTTCCGCACCGGTTTCGCGATACATCAATCGTTTCAACATGACCAATATTTTAAAACTTCTGATCCCCGGCGTCCTGTTGTCGGGCTTTGCCTTTCATCATTCCGGTACCGACATGCCTGATGCTTCTTCCCGTGCCAATGACAAAACGGGCACGGTTTACACCACTGCCAGCAATTCCACGTTGCGCCTGAGCAATACCGGCGCCGTTGAATTTGCGCCTGCCCGGCAGCCCCTCGAATCGGAAATATCCGTTTTCGTCAATCCGCAAAAGACATTTCAGCCGTTTCTCGGCATCGGTGGGGCCATCACGGATGCCTCGGCCGAAGTGTTCGCCAAACTGCCCGCCGAAAAGCAGCGGGAACTCCTGCGTGCCTATTACGACGCGGAGGCGGGCATCGGTTATACGCTTTGCCGCACCACCATCCACAGTTGCGATTTCAGCAGCGGCAGTTACACCTATATTAAGGAGGGCGACAAGGCGCTGAAGAGTTTCAGCATCGAGCACGACCGGAAATTCCGCATTCCGATGATCAAAAAAGCCATCGAAGCGGCCGGCGGCACCCTGACCCTGTACGCCAGCCCCTGGAGCCCGCCGGCATTTATGAAAGACAACCACGACGTGCTGCACGGCGGAAAACTGCTGCCGGAGTTTTACGAGACATGGGCGCTGTACTATACCAAATTCATCAAGGCCTACGAAGCCGAAGGCATGCCCATCTGGGGCATCACCATCCAAAACGAGCCGATGGCCGTGCAGCGCTGGGAATCCTGCATCTACTCGGCAGAGGACGAGCGCGATTTTCTGAAAAATCACCTCGGTCCCGTGATGAAAAGGGAAGGCCTCGGCGACAAGCGCATCGTGGTCTGGGACCACAACCGGGACCTGATCAACCACCGCGCAAACACGATCTTCGAGGACCCCGAAGCCGCGCAATATGCCTGGGGCATCGGTTTTCACTGGTACGAAACATGGGCCGGTGGCGAGCCAATGTTCGGCAACGTCGGCAACGTGAAAACCTCGTATCCCGACAAGCATATCCTGTTCACCGAGGGCTGTCAGGAAGGGTTCGACCCGCAGAAATACGAATTCTGGGCGCATGCGGAACGCTACGGCCGTTCCATGATCAACGATTTCAACCACGGCACCGAAGGCTGGACGGACTGGAACATCCTGCTCGACCAGCACGGCGGCCCCAACCATGTCGGCAACTTTTGCTTCGCGCCCGTACACGGCGATACGGAAAAGGGCGCCCTGATCTACACGCCAACGTATTACTACATCGGCCATTTTTCAAAATTCATACGGCCCGGCGCGAAGCGGGTGAGCACGACGTGCAGCCGAAGCCACTTGCTGAGCACCACTTTCGTCAATACCGACGGCAGCCTGGTCAGCGTCGTCATGAACCAAAGCGATCAGGAGATCGACTATAAACTATACATCGGTACAGAAGCCGCAGCGTTGAAAATTCAGCCGCACGCGATCCAGACCATCGTGACCAGATAACCGCAACATGGAACCCGAAATAGTACGTATCTCCGGCAAAAAACTGGTCGGGAAAAGGCTGAACATGTCGCTGGCCGACAACAGTACCGCTGCGCTCTGGCGGTCGTTCATGCCGGAGCGGAACAGGATCGCCCATCGCCTGAATGCCGAACTGATCTCAATGCGGGTGTATCAGGTGCCGACCGTGCTCAGCGACCCGGAGCAAAGGTTCGATAAATGGGCGGCCGCGGAAGTGTCGGACTTCGAAGCAATACCCGATGGCATGGAAAGTTTTGTGCTGCCGGGCGGCCTGTACGCCGTTTTTCATTACAAAGGCCTGAACACGGACGACCGCATTTACCGGTATATTTACGGCGACTGGTTGCCTGCGTCCGATTATCTGCTCGACGAGCGGCCGCATTTTGAGGTCCTGGGGGCCCGATACCGGAACAACGACCCCGATTCGGAGGAAGATATCTGGATTCCGGTCAAGCCCAAAAGCGGGGGTTGAAATTAGGATCGTCACCCGCTTGAGCGTTGATTTTATGTAAATAGCTCAAGTTGTAAGCAATTGATCGCTTCGCGGCATTTGCTGTTAACGGGGACGCTATAACTATACGGAGCGTTGGTAGCGCGGCGTTTATGCCGCCTTGCTGGAGGTCATATATGACCGACTGTCGCGCATTTCGGCCATGAATGGCTTTGACCGGGGCGGCGTAAACGCCGCGCTACCGGCGTAACTTAAGATAGTGGCCTGAATATCAGTATTTTATTGCCCCTACAAATCGCTGATTAAGAACCGTTTGCCAAATATCAACTCTTTCACGAGTGGCGACCCAAATTTGATAGCCTCATAATCTGTTTCGCTAAAAACATCACCATGCACACGCTGAAAACAACCGCCTTTCTGTGCTGCCTGCAACTGTGCCGCCTGCAGGCCGCCACCTTTTACGTCGACCCGGCAACTGGCAATATCAACAACAGCGGCGCCTACGATACACCCTGGAGCACGCTTGAGGAGGTGATCAGCCACAAGCTGATCCGCTCGTACGCCTACAGCCCGTTGCCCTACAATGCGGCTACCTCGCAGCCCGTGCTGTTCAACGCCAGCGCACCCGTTCGTTCGGGCGACACCATCGTGTTGCGCAGCGGGCTTCACGGAGAGGTGTTTTTACAGAATTACATCAATACCGACTACATCACCATCATGGCGGAAGCCGGACACACGCCTATCCTGAAAAAGATCAGGCTACAGGCCTGCAAATACTGGCGGTTCGAAGGCCTGAGCGTGAGTTCAGAGCCCTACGGCATTTATCTCTCCGACAAACTGGTGTTTTTTGAGTCGCACGGCTGGCAGGGACCGACTTCGCACATCGAGATCAAAGGCTGCGACGTGTACAGCACCCAGACGCCCTGGACCACCGCCGGCGAATGGGTGAGCAAGGTCAGCGACGGCATTTATATCCGGGGAGATTCCGTAATCGCCGTTGATAACCTGCTGCGGAATGTCGACATGGGCCTGACCGCCTACGGCGACCATATCCAGGCCATTGGAAACCGGATCGTCAATTTTTCCGGCGACGGCATGCGGCTGCTGGGGTCGTACATCCTTTTTGAAAAAAACCTGATAAAAAACTGCTACGACGTGGACGACAACCACGACGACGGCATTCAGTCGTTCACGACCAACGGCATCGTGGTCGACAACAACATCGTGCGGTCGAACATTATCCTCAACTACGATGACCCTGCGCAGCCGCTGCTGGGGCCCCTGCAGGGCATCGGATGCTTCGACGGTTTTTACAACAACTGGCTGGTGGAAAACAACCTCATCGTGGTGAACCACTGGCACGGCATCACCTTTCTCGGCGCCAACGACTGCCGCATCATCAACAATACGGTGCTGGACCCTACGCCCGACATCCAGCCCGGCGCCTCCTGGATCAGGATCGACAACCACAAGGACGGCACACCCAGCAGCAACTGCGTCGTGATGAACAATGTATGCAACAGTTTCGTCGTGGACGGCACCACCGGCAACAATGTCGTCCTGAAAACCTATGCAGAGTACGCGAACAACTTTGTCGATTACGCTTCCTACGACTTTCACCTCCTAGAAAACAGCGTGCTGATCGGCGCGGCGGACAATTCGGTCGCCCCTCTCTTCGATCTGGACGGCACAATGCGGCCGCAGGGCGACCTGGCGGATATCGGCTGCTATGAATACGTTTATACCACCGGGATCGGGGATTCCCCGCAGTCGGATCAGTCGCTGCGGCTGTTTCCCAACCCCGCTGCCGACCGGCTGCAAATAGGCGATGCAGGTTTTGACGATCCTGCGGAAGTGGAAATTTTCACATCGACGGGCGTAATAGTTTACCGGAAAAGCCTCCGCTACGGTGAGACGGAACTCGATATCTCGGGTCTGGACCGGGGAATGTATTTTTTAACGCTCATATGGCGGGGAGAGCGGGTCGCCGGAAAATTCATAAAAGACGCCGGCCGCTGATCGCTCCGACAGGATTTTTGAACAGTTCATCACGACCGGCCGTTTTACCAGTTCTACACGACGGCAAACAAAGACCCACATGCGCTCAAAACAATTCGGCGGCAAACCCACAAAAGAACTGATCGGCGAATATCAGCGGTCGCCAAACTGGAAAAACGGGCAATTCCAAAACCTGGAAGAGACCAAACTCAGCATCGATCTGTATAAAATACCCGGCCTCATCTGCAAGCAACTCTCGGACAGGGACAAGCGGGAACCCGCGGCTCCCCTGCCCGTCGCTCCGTTCGACCGATCTGCGTTTCTGGCGCCCGGGCAAGGGCCCCGATTCGCGTGGTACGGACATTCCGCCTTGCTCATGCGGATCAACGGACGCACCCTGCTCATCGATCCCATGCTGGGCCCCAATGCTTCGCCCATCGCGCCGATCCAGACCAAACGTTTTTCGCAGGACACGCTCGCGTTGATCGACGATTTTCCCGAGATCGACCTGCTGCTGCTGACGCACGACCACTACGACCACCTCGATTATGCGAGCATTCAAAAACTGAAGCACAAGACGAAGAAATACTTTACCGCGCTGGGAGTCAAAAGGCACCTCGTCAGCTGGGGCGTCGACCCGGATTCCGTCACGGAATTCGACTGGTGGGACCACCGGGTTTTTGACGAGATTTCCATCACCTTCACGCCTACGCGCCATTTTTCAGGCCGCGGGCTTACCGACCGGGCAAAATCACTTTGGGGCGGCTGGGTTTTTCAAACCGGTCGCGAAAAGATCTGGTTCAGCGGCGACGGCGGGTACGGAAATCATTTCAGGGAAATCGGAGAGCGGCTCGGACCCTTCGATTTTGCTTTTATGGAATGCGGGCAGTACGATGAAGAGTGGAGCCAGATCCACCTGTTTCCGGAAGAAAGCGTGCAGGCGGCGCTGGACGGCGGCGCCAAAAAAGCGATGCCGGTGCATTGGGGAGGCTTTACGCTGGCCCCGCATCGCTGGACGGACCCTGTGGAGCGCTTTTACAATGCATCCGCTTCCGCAAAACTGCCGGTCAGTTTCCCGCCCCTGGGCAAACTGTTCGGCCCCTCAGACAACTGGACTGAAAAGTGGTGGAGTTGAACTGCGTACAGTAGAGCCGTGGCATTCGGCAGAGGCAGTTAAAAGAGGGTATTTTCGGTAAACAGTATTTATTGCCAATAGGATTTCGCTACTTCGGCGCCCAGGCGGGCATTGTTCAGCACCAGTTCGATATTGGCTTCCAGGCTCTTGCCGCCGGTGAGTTGCTCGATGGCCGCGAGCAGAAAAGGCGTTACGGCCTTGCCTTTTATCCCCTTTTCCTCCGCATCGGCCAGGGCCGCGTCGATGGCGCGGTGCATTTGCCCGGCGTCGAGTTGATGTTGCTCGGGCACAGGGTTGGCGATGAGTACGCCACCTGCCAGGCCCATTTCCCATTTTGCTTTCAGCAGCGCGGCCACTTCGCCGGGTGTATCGAGGCGGTAGTCGACACCGAAACCACTGTGCCGTGTATAAAAGGCTGGAAACTCGTCGGTACCGAAGCCAATGACCGGTACCCCAACGGTTTCGAGGTATTCGAGCGTAAGCCCGAGGTCGAGCACGCTTTTGGCGCCGGCGCTCACCACCGCTACGGAAGTATTGGCCAGTTCCTGCAGGTCGGCGGAAATATCCATCGTATCGGCAGCGCCGCGATGCACACCGCCAATACCGCCGGTGGCGAATATGCGGATGCCCGCCATATGGGCGACGATCATGGTGGATGCTACCGTCGTGGCGCCGTGTTTTCCCTGACTGACGAGGAAAGGCAGGTCGCGGCGGCTCGCCTTGGGGATAGCCTGCCCGGCTTTGCCCAGTGTTTCGATCTCGCCGGCAGAAAGGCCCGCTTTCAGCCGGCCGCCGATGATGGCGCAGGTGGCGGGTACGGCGCCGGCGTCGCGTACGGTTTTTTCCACACGAAGCGCCGTCTCCACGTTTTTCGGATAGGGCATGCCGTGTGAAATGATCGTGCTTTCCAGTGCAACTACGGGGCGGCGGTCTTCCACGGCGGCGCGCACTTCGGGCGAACAGGTGAGGTGCAGATGTCTCATTCGGAAAGAATTCAGCGCAAAATGCGCAAAAAACCCGGCATTCTGCGGGGTAAAAACAAAAAAGCCTTCGCAACTGCGAAGGCTTTTTGCGCCTCATCAAGGACTTGAACCTTGGACCTACGGATTAACAGTCCGCCGCTCTAACCGACTGAGCTAATGAGGCTTTTGGCTGCTTGTTGAAATAGTTTCTTTCAAAAGCGGCGGCAAAGGTATGTCCAACCCCAAGAAAATACAATCTTTGCGCCGCAATTTTTTTTCATACCGAATTTACCTTTTCCCCCTCAAAATGGCGGGATACGCCCGTCCGGACCGGCATCCCCGCCCCGGACGGCCATCAAATCAAGATCGAACCATGAGTTTAGTAGCAGTAGGCACCGTCGCATTCGATGATATCGTCACCCCCTTCAGCCGAGCAGAAAGGGTGGTTGGCGGCGCCTGTACCTATATTTCGCTGGCAGCATCGTACTTCGTGAAACCCGTACGCATCGTCTCCGTGATCGGCGATGACTTTCCCGAAGAAACGCTCGACTACCTGCGCGCACAGGGTGTCGACCTGGAAGGTTTGCAGATAAAGGCCGGTGAAAAATCCTTTTTCTGGGCGGGTAAATACGACCGCGACCTCAATTCCCGCGACACCCTCGACACCCAGCTGAACGTGCTGGCCGACTTCGACCCCGTGCTGCCGGAAGGGTACCGCGACGCAGAATACCTGATGCTGGGCAACCTGACACCCCAGGTGCAGATGCGCGTGCTGGAGCAACTCAAAAGCCGCCCCAAACTCGTGGCCCTCGACACCATGAACTTCTGGATGGACACGGCACTGGACGACCTGCTGAAAGTGCTGAAAAAAGTGGATGTGCTCACCATCAACGACGAAGAAGCCCGGCAGTTGTCGGGCGAACACTCGCTGCTAAAAGCGGCGCAGGTGATCCGCAACATGGGCCCGAAATACCTGGTGATCAAAAAAGGCGAACACGGCGCCCTGCTGTTCCACGGCGACGATATGTTCTTCGCCCCGGCGCTGCCGCTGATCGAAGTCATCGACCCCACCGGCGCAGGGGATACCTTTGCAGGCGGTTTCGCGGGCTGGCTGGCGCAAAGCGGCGACCTGTCGTTCGACAATATGAAGCGCGCCGTCATTTACGGCTCCGCAATGGCATCCTTCTGCGTGGAAAAGTTCAGCATCGAGCGGCTCAAGGGGCTAACACCCGCCGTGATCCGCGACCGCGTACAGAAATTTGCCGATCTCGTGCATTTTCAGATCTAAGAGCGTGATTAAATTTTCATGCTGAGGTGAAAGCGAGCATAATTTTGTTTCAGACGAGGCAGATTTTGCAGCCATAGCCGGCAGTTATGGCGAAAAATCTAACGCTGTATGAAAGAAAATTTGCCGCTTGTAGCCCAGTGATGAAATTTTTAAACACGCTCTAATATATCGCAAGCCATGTTCGACAATCTTTTTGGCAACCTGAAAAAACAACAGGAAGCGCTACAGGAAAAACTGGCCGGCATTTTCGTGGAAGCGGAAGCCGGCGACGGCGCGGTGAAAGTGACCGCCGGCGCCGACCTGCACATCGAAAACATCAGCATTGACCCCTCCAAACTCGATCTCGGTGACTGCGAGCAGCTCGAAGACCTGCTCCTCGTGGCCGTCAACCGCGCCCTGGAAGACGCGAAAAAGCATGCGGCGGCGGAGACCAACAAACTCCTGGGCGGCATGTTGCCGGGAGGCATGGATCAGTTCCTGAAACCCTGAGTGAATGCGAAAGTGTCGCTTTCGCGCTTTTTGAAATAGGTCCGCCTCATACTTTGAGCCGCCGCGCGGCGTTTATTTGTCCTAAAAATTCGATTCGGATGCGACTAATTTTCCTACTGACATTTTTCCTGGCCGGCACGGCGCTGGCCGCTCAGAATGTTTCCGACAAACTGGAAGCGTATTTTTCGTTCGACGACTGCAAAGGCATCGACAACAGCGGCAACGGTTCCAGCGGCTCTTTGATCGGCGGCGTGGTATGCGACTGCGGCCTGCGCGATTCTTCGTTCCATTTCGACGGCAACGACGATGCCATCTACTTCGTAGGCCCCTTCGCCGATGTGTTCACCACGAGCGACTTTACCGTCAGCTTCTACATGCGTCCGCCGGATGGCCAGACGCAGGGCGGCTCACAGCTCATCATGGCCAAGCAGGAAAATTGCAATACCAAACGCGCTTTCTGGGTGCGCTACGCGCCGAAAACGCACAAAATATCATCCGGGATCAGCGAGAACGACACGCTGCTCGTGACGGTCACGCACGAACTGGACGAAGGCCCCTGCTGGCAATACATCACGCTGACCCGCAGCAATATGCGCTATTCCCTGTATATCAACGGCGTGCTGCGCGACTCCAAAACTTCCGCTGCGCGCATCGATCTGGAATCGACGGCCGTGTTCAAAGTGGGCGAACCGGTGTGTCCGCTCGACCAGCCGTACCGGGGCGATTTCGACGAGCTGCGCTTTCACAGCAAGGCCCTGAGCGTGGATGAGATCGCGCGGTACAATCTGCGCGCCGATCATATCCTGAACGAAGACACGCTCATCTACCTCGGCAACTCTTTCCAGATCAAAACCTCTGCGCCCTGCGGACTCGAATACAACTGGATACCTTCCACGGGCGTCTCCGATCCCGGCATTTCCGATCCTATCGTGACGCCGGTAGGCCCCACCCAATACATCGTCGCGATTGAATATGCGGATTGTCTGGCCACCGACACCATCTTTGTCAACGTGATCGACCCGGATACGCTCGATTGCAACGCCATCTTCATACCGAATGCTTTCACCCCCGGAGGGAGCCTTGGGCGCAACGACGTTTTCGGCATCAGCAATCCTTTTGCAGTGACCGATATGATCAGTTTTGAAGTGTTCGATCGCTGGGGAGGGCGCGTATTCGCGGCCGAGGACTCTTTTCAGGCCTGGGACGGTACTTTCCAGGGCAAACCCGTAAATCCGGGTGTCTACCTGTACCGCCTGCACTACCGCTGCAACGGCGAAGAAAAGGTCAAGACGGGCAGTCTCACGCTCTTGCGATGACGGCGGGCGGGCGCCCGCGCATTTTTCTATGCCCATAGAAATGGGAACCGGTAAAGAAGCCGGTTTTATCAAAAAAATAAGCCCGGAGCGCGTTTGCTCCGGGCTTTTCACTAAACCGTTTCTATTGTATGAAGCTACAATCTGACTTGCCAAACGTGTGCCAAAAAGAAAAAATTACCCAAATAGTAGAAAATATTTTCATCATTTGACAATTTTCTTTCGTTTGGGGGCCGAAAACCAATGAAAAACCCTGTTAAATATTGCTACTTAACAGGGACAAAACAAAAAACAAACACTATGAACAGTAATGGAACTTATTTGCAGGAGATATGTATGGCAGGAAGCCATTGCCGGCGCGAAAACAAAATATAATTCCACCTGGAATCTGTTCGGCCAAATTGAAAGGACAAATATAAGGCCCTTTCCATTTTATCTTCATGATGCCAAATGATATGTATAAATTTTTTATACTGATCGTCCCCGCATCGCGCCTTGTCCGCATTTAAAAACCCTTATGCATCTTTGCCGTTTAGTTCCATGAAATGCCTTTCCTCACGATAGTAGTTGCCACGTCAGGCGCACGAATTTTTGCATTATGAACATACGCAGCACTCTTCTCCTCACTGTTGTTTCCGCAGCGCTCCTGGGAATAGCCTGCGGTTCGGCCGACGACCAGATCAAAAAGAATGCGCTGGCGGCACAGTCATCCGGACCGGCCACCCCTGCCCCGCCCGACGGCATGGCAGTTTTCAGACAATATTGTCTGGTTTGCCACGGCGCCGACGGCAAACTCGGCCTCAACGGTGCAAAAGACCTCAGCGCTTCCACTCTGACGCTGGAGGAGCGCATCAACATTGTCACACACGGGAAAAAACTGATGACGCCATTTGACGAGATGCTCTCTGCGGAAGAGATCAAGGCTGTGGCGGAATACACCCTGACGCTCAAACAGAAATGACAGACCCGAACAATTCCCTGGTGCTGGTGACCGGCGGCACCGGCTTTCTGGGTTCGTACTTGGTAAGGCTGTTGGTAAAAAACGGCTATCGCGTACGCGCCCTGCGCCGCGCTTCCAGCCCGATGGATCTCGTGGAAAGCGTGGCGGGGCAAGTGGAATGGGTAGAAGGCGACGTAACCGACCTCGTTTCCCTCGAAGATGCCATGCCCGGCGTCACGCACGTGATGCATTGCGCCGCGATCAGTTCTTTCCACCCGCGCGACGCCATGCGGCTGACGCGCATCAACGTAGAGGGTACCGCCAACATGGTGAACCTCGCGCTCGAATCGGGCATACAGAAATTCATACACGTCAGCAGCATTGCCGCCTTCGGTCGCTCCAAAGAACGCCCGAACCTCGACGAGACATCCAAATGGGTGCAAAGCAAGGGCAACAGCCGCTATGCCATCAGCAAATACCTCAGCGAACAGGAAGTATGGCGCGCGCATGCAGAAGGTTTGCCCGTGGCGATCGTCAATCCGTCCGTCATCCTCGGTTCCGGGTTCTGGGATGCCGGTTCGCCGCGCTTCTTTTCGCAGATCGACAAGGGCCTGAAGTTCTGGCCGGTTGGTCGCTCTGGTTTTGTCGACGTGCGCGATGTCGCACAATTCATGCTGCTGCTGCTGGAAAGCGATATCACGGGCGAACGGTATATCCTGAACGCGCAGAATATGCCTTTTCGCGTGTTGTTCGACCGCATCGCTGCAGCACTGGAGGTCCCGGCGCCTTCGATCAAAGTCACGCCCCTGCTGGCAGAAGTGGCCTGGCGCGTGGAATGGCTGAAGGAAAAACTGACGGGTATGGAGCCCGTCGCTACCAAAGAAAGTGCACGGTCGAGCGTATCGTCTTTTTACTACGACAACGCCAAGTCGCTCGCGATGCCCGGCTTCCGCTACCGCCCCCTGGAGGAAACGATCCTCGAAACGGCGGCGCAATATCTGGATGCGAAAAAAACAGGGGCCAAAGCGAGTGTACTGTAACACCAAACTCCGGTTGGGTTGTATATCAGCAACATGTCGATTGGCCCTGTCCAACCAGAGGTTGGGGTTACCTGACCAGACCAGAGTTTTCACCACAATAGTTTCCCAATACCTTTTTGGATTTTCCGGCATTGCGTTGTACCTTTGCCCGCCTTTTTAAAGGACAAGTGTTCTTTTTCACCAAATTTTTGATTTTCAACATGTTCGCAATCGTTTCCATTGCCGGTCAACAATTCAAAGTTGAGGAAGGTCAGCAGATCTTCGTCCACCGGCTGGCAGCCAATGAAGGGGACAAAGTTTCCTTCGACACCGTGCATCTCATTGAGAACGACGGTAAAGTGACCATCGGCACGCCCAACATCAAAGGCGCCGGCGTACGCGCCAGCGTATTGGGCCACGTAAAAGGCGATAAGGTTATCGTATTTCACAAGAAACGCCGCAAAGGCTATCGCAAGAAAAACGGCCACCGCCAGTCGTTCACCAAGATACAGATCGAGTCCATCGCGGGCTGAGTCAGTTGACCGGAGCATTCGCCTCCGTCAACCATTTTTATTCACCATTCATCATTTTTCAGAATCATGGCACATAAAAAAGGTGTAGGTAGTACTGATAACGGCCGCGACAGTAAAAGCAAACGTCTCGGCGTCAAAATGTTCGGTGGCGAACACGCGATCGCCGGCAATATTCTCGTTCGCCAGCGCGGTACCAAATTCCACCCCGGCGACAACGTATACATGGGTCGCGACCACACGCTGCACGCCGCCATCGACGGCGTCGTAACGTTCAAGCGCGGCCGCAAAAACCGGAACTTCGTCAGCATCATGCCGATGGAGATCGTACCGGAAACGCCCGCTACCGTGGGCGGTAAAAAACTGAAAACGCGCGAAGACGTCAAGATCATGGACGTCGACACAAAGCCGCAGGCTGAAAAACCCGCGCCCAAGAAAAAAGCCGAAGCGCCGCCCGCCGCGGAAGAAACGCCGGCAGCACCGGTAGCGGAGAAAGCAGAAAAGGCCGAGAAAAAAGCCGCCGCACCGAAAAAAGCAAAAGGCCCGAAACTCGACGACCTGAAAATCGTGGAAGGCGTCGGCCCCAAGATCGAGACGCTGCTGAAAGAAGGCGGCATCGCAACCTGGGAAGCGCTGGCTGCCGCCGATGTGGACCGCATCCGCGAGATACTGGAAGCCGCCGGACCGCGCTACCAGATACACGACCCGAGCACCTGGCCCGCACAGGCAAAATTTGCCGCCGAAGGCAAGTGGGACGAGCTCAAAGAGTACCAGGATATGCTGGTGGGCGGTCGCGATGTGACGGAATAAAGACAAAAACGAAATGCCGCCCTTGCAAGAGCGGCATTTTCTTTTTACACTTGCAGCATAATTGTCTCGACAAAAGAAGTTTTTGTTTTCATAGCTTAATTTTTTAGTTGTTGCCCCGGCTGTAATGAGTCGGGGTTTTTTATTTGCCGAATTCGCATATTTGCCAAATAACGAGAGGTCGCCGCGCACGTCTGCGGGCGACCTCTCGTGTTTTGTTTTGCAGGGTAATTCGGAGAAAGAAAAGATTAAAATCAGGGAAGGATCACTTTATCTATGGCATGTACGACACCGTTGGTGCCCTGCACGTCTGTCAGGATAATATTGGCCGTGCGGTTCTGCGCATCGATGATCTGCGCACCGCTGCTCAGGTCCACTTTAAAGGTGCCGCCCTGGAAGGTGGTCACCACTTGCTCGTCGGAAAGTTGCGAAGCAAGCACGTTGGCGCCGGCCACTACGTGGTATTGCAGCACCGCATCGAGCGTAGCCGCCGGAATATCGTCCAGGCTGTTGGCGCCGAGTTCGGTCAGCAGGTCGGCAAAAGCGTCATTGGTCGGCGCGAATACCGTGAACGGCCCGTCGCCGGAAAGCGTGCTGACATAATCGACCGAAAGATCGGAACGCGTCAGGGCGGTCACCAGGATGCTGAAGTTCGGGTTGTTGAGCGCGTGGTTCACCACCGTGGGCGGCACAATCACTTTGTTGATGACGTGTACGACGCCGTTGGAAGCGCTCAGATCGGGCGTGGTAACGGTCGAGCCGTTCACTTTTACGCCGCTGCTCAGGTCTACGTAGATGCTGACGTAGCTGTCGGTGTTCCCGTAAGGCAACAGGGAAGGCACGTAGCCGGTGCTCAGATCGGTCGACTTCACTTCGCCGCTCACGACATGGTGCAGCAGGATGTTTTTCAGGTCGGCTACCGGCACGTCTTCGAGTTTCGAAAATCCGAGGGCGGAGAGCAGGTCGCTGAACGCCTGATTCGTCGGGGCGAACACCGTCAGCATGTCGTCGCCGCTGAGCGCATCAACCAGGCCAGCGCGCTGCACGGCAGACACCAGCGTGCTGAGATCGGCATTGCTTTGCGCCAGTTCGACAATGTTTTTGGGCGCACCGTGGTCCGTGTCTTTGCAGGCGGTAAAGAAAAAGGCCGTTCCGGCCAGTAACAAAAGGCTGAAAAGAAGTTTTTTCATGACGTGGAATGTTGTTTTGTAATCAGTGATTTGTTTGTAGTAACGTCGCTTTTAACGACCACGAGCGCCTTTTGTTTAACATTTACAGGAAATATAAATGTAAAAATTAAACAAAACAAATAAACTGTGCAGATGCCGGAGTCAGAACAATGCACATGTGCTCCACGGCTTTTTCCGCAGGGCGTAAAATTTTAAAAAGCAAAAAGCCCAAATCATCCGGGAATGATTCGGGCTTTTCTACATTTGACCGTTCTTCATTTCAATTCGAAAAGCATCTGATATACTCATGAGCAACATCAACCCTTCGCGTCTATTCAACGCGTCCTGCATGGCGCTGACCGTCACCTCCATGACTTTTGCCATTCGCGCCGGCATGCTCGGGCCGCTTGGCGAAGAATTCAACCTTTCCGACACCCAACTGGGCTGGATCACGGGCATGGCCTTTTTCGGCTTTCCGGTGGCCACTACCCTCGGCGGTTTTATCGTCGATCAGGTGGGTATGAAACGCCTGATGTGGGTAGCCTTCGGCGCGCACCTGCTCGGCCTGGTCATGACGATTCTGGCAGGCGGATTCTGGTCCCTTTTTATTTCAACCTTCCTGGTCGGATTCGCCAACGGCATGGTGGAAGCGGTCTGCAATCCCCTGGTGGCATCCATGTATCCCAAAAACAAAACGGCCATGCTCAATAAATTCCACGTGTGGTTTCCGGGCGGTATCGTGATCGGCGCGTTGCTGTCATCTGTCATGACCTCGGCAGGCATGGGGTGGCAACTCCAGGTGGCTACCATTCTGATCCCCACACTAGCCTACGGCTGGATGTTCTGGGGGCAGGGTTTTCCGCGCACCGAGCGGGTCGATTCCGGCGTGTCCACGGCTGAAATGTTCAAGGCAGTCGTGTCGCCGCTATTCCTGTTCATGGCCGTCTGCATGTTTTTCACAGCCAACACCGAACTCAGCACCACGCAGTGGATCGACAAATTGCTGGGCCATGCGGGCGCCAATGCCCTGCTGATCCTGGCCATGGTGAACGGGATCATGGCTGCGGGGCGCTATTTCGGCGAACCCATCATTCACCGGCTCAACCCCTCGGGTGTTCTGCTCATGTCGGCCGTACTCTCCGTTCTGGGCGTGTACATGCTGCGCACCACCGAAGGACCGGCTCTATACGCAGCAGCGATCATTTTTGCGCTGGGTGTATGTTATTTCTGGCCCACTATGCTGGGTTTTGTAAATGAGTACATTCCCAAAAGCGGCGCCCTCGGCATGTCGCTGATGGGTGGCGTAGGCATGTTTGGCAACTGGGCCTTCCAGACCTTCTTCATCGGGCCGAAACTCGATACGGAAAAAGCGCGGCTGGCATCGGAAGGCATGGTACCCGAACGCATAGAACTGGAAGCGGGGCAAAGCGTGCTGAGCAGCATCAACCTGCTGCCGATCTTTCTCGTGCTCGCGTTCGGATTGCTGTGGTTTTACATCCGCGGCCGGAAACACGAGACCGCAGCGGCGGCCTGACCGATCAAACGAAGCATCATGGACACCGATCCCCGCAAAACACAGGAAGCCGCAAGTGCGGTGAAGGATGATGCCTATCACTTCATTACCAACTGGCGCCTGCAGGCTACATGTGAAGAGGTGTACCGCATTCTGGAAGAAGTAGAACGGCTTCCTGAGTGGTGGCCTTCTGTGTACCTCGACGTAAAAGTGCTGGAAAAAGGGCAGCCCGGCGGTGTCGGCAAATGCGTCGCATTGTACACCAAAGGCTGGCTGCCATATACGCTCCGCTGGGAATTCATCGTGACGAGCGCCACTTTCCCGACGGGATTTTCGCTGCGCGCCATCGGCGATTTTGCCGGTACGGGCATCTGGCATTTCGAACAAAACGACGAAACATGCCACGTCAGTTACGACTGGAAGATCTCTGCCGAAAAGCCATTGCTGAAAAAACTGTCGTGGTTGCTGCGCCCTGTGTTTTCCGCCAACCACGAATGGGCTATGCGAAAGGGCCTGGAAAGCCTTCAACTGGAATTGCTGCGCCGGCGGGGCGTGCCGCAGGTACCGACGCCACCGGGGCCGACCTTTCCGCACAATATCCTGAACAACAAAGTTTTGTAACAGGGCTACTGCCTGACGGCCCGCAAAAAGGCGCGTCCGGCGGAGCCGCTTACCTCTACGAGATAAAATCCGGGTGGCAACTCCGCTGCCCGGATCACATTTGCAGCACCTCCACCCGAAGTCATCAGCAGATGACCGGCAGCGTCGTACACCCGCCAGGCTTCTACAGTGGCGGCGTTCCGGGTTTCGATGAAGACATCGCCCGCAAAAGGGTTGGGAACCAGCCGGTAGGCCGGGCCGGCCGCGACAGGCGTCTTAACCGCGGTCAGGGCATCGCATGCAATTGAAGATTCTTTATACTCGATGGAGTCGTTCCGGTAGCGGCAGAGGAACCACGCCGGACCGTCCACAGCGGCCTGGTTGGGGTCGTCGATAAAAAAATGGTGGCCGTCCGGATAGCTCTGCATCTGTTGGGTGTTGACACAGGTGCCGTTCACCATGCCTATTTTTTCGATAATACGGGCATTGCAATGGTACGTGCTGACACCGGTGATCCACTGCACATCCTGAAACCGGAAGGGGCGGCCATCGATCAGCATCGTACCGGTATCCTGCACGACATACTTGCTGCTGCCGGCATTGCTGAAATGATAGCGTACGTCCACCGTATCGCCGGCCGCAAGCGAAAAATTGTACAGGGTAAAAAAATCGTTTTTCTGTTCGTGCCAGGCCCTGATCGTATCGCCGCTTTGCCATACGACGCGTATTTCCGAATTCAACATGCCGGAATTCATTTCTCGCAGGCGCCGGATTTTTATCGCGGGTTTTCCCAGCAATACCGTATCGCCTTCGGGCGATACGTACTCGTAGCCGCTGCCGGCGAAACCGAAACTGAAATCGTTTATCCACTGGGGATTTTCATCGAACCAGCTCTGGGCGTGTGTAATTTGTGCGGATAGCAGAAACAGGCAAACAATGAGACGGGATAGCATGGGAAACCGGATTTTTACTGGAAAGATACACTAGGGTGTGTCTGAATAATACCCTAAGGTGCAAAAAAAGATGGAATTCTTGCTCGCAGGAATACTTTTCACGATCGTTGATAAACTTTTCGCCGGTCGGGCTATTGTAATACCGGGCTCCGGTTGAGCAATGGACTTTGGGTTAGTTTTCACCAACCAGATTCACCAACCAGAGGTTGGTTTTACTTTATTATGTGGCACGAAGAAAAAAATCGCCTGCAACGCAACTTTCAGTTCAAGGACTTCGCCGAGGCATTCGCCTTTATGACCGAAGTGGCCCTGCATGCTGAAAAACAAAACCACCATCCCAACTGGAGCAATGTCTGGAATACGGTGGAAATACAACTCACGACCCACGATGCGGGCAATATCGTCACAGATAAAGATCGGAAACTGGCCTCCGTGATCGACGGTATCTACGAAAAATACCGGTAGGCGCCGGAGGCGGCGACAAAAACCGCAGGGTTTTTACCTTTGGGCTGTCAACAACCTGACACCGCCCAACCATGCAAATAAAGTCCAAATTGCCCAACGTGGGCACCACCATCTTTACCGTGATGTCGGGCCTGGCCAACCAGGTCGGCGCCATCAATCTTTCACAAGGCTTTCCCAACTTCAATCCTTCCGAGCGCCTGCAGCGGCTTGTCACAGAACACATGGCGCGCGGCGACAATCAGTATTCGCCCATGCCGGGCGTACCGCTGCTGCGCACACGCATCGCTGAAAAGATCGAACATATGTACGGCGTACAGGTTGATCCGGAGACGGAAATCACCGTCACCGCCGGCGGCACCCAGGCCATCTTTTGCGCCATCGCGGCTTTCGTGCGTCCGGGCGACGAAGTGATCCTGCTCGAACCCTGTTACGACTCGTACCGGCCTTCCGTGGAAACGGTGGGTGGCGTGCCGGTCATCCACAGCCTTTCCGCACCCGACTACCGGGTGGATTGGGCGGCCGTGGCGCGGCTGATCACGCCGCGCACGCGCATGTTATGTATCAACACGCCGCAAAACCCCACCGGCACCATCCTGCGCGACGCCGATATGCAGGCCATCAACGACATGTTGCGCGGCACCGACGCGCTGCTGATGAGCGACGAGGTGTACGAACACCTGATATACGATGGCGAGCCGCACGCCTCCGCATTGTGCTACCCGGATTTGTACGCCCGCACCCTTGCCATCTACTCTTTTGGAAAAACATACCATAATACCGGCTGGAAAACAGGTTATTGCGTGGCGCCGCCCGACCTGACCCGCGAGTTCCGCAAAGTGCACCAGTTCAACGTATTTTCCGCCAACCACCCTATGCAGGCGGCGTTTGCCGATTTTATGGCCGACCCGGCCGAATACCTCGGCTTGCCCGACTTTTACCAGCAAAAACGCGACTTTTTCATACAGGCGATGTCCGGCACACGATTCCGGCCGCTGCCCTGCAAAGGCACCTATTTTCAATTGTTCGATTACTCCGAGATCAGCGATGAGCCCGACCTGGCGTTCTGCAAGCGCCTGACGACCGAGTACGGCGTAGCGGCCATTCCCGTATCTTCCTTTCATTCCGACGGCCGCGACGACCGGGTGATCCGCTTTTGTTTCGCCAAAACGGAAGACCTGCTTGAAAAAGCAGGGAAGTTGCTGGAACGCGTGCAGTAACGCCATTGTGGCTCCAAGATCTGGCTGGAAAAAGTAAAGTGATTCCAACCTCTGGTTGGAAAAAGTAACGCCAACCCCTGGTTGGATCACTGCTCCTACAGTTACCCCTCCTCTAATACCTGCTGAAAGCGCCCGAAAAAGCGCCCTGCGTGCAGACCGTCCATCAGCGCATGGTGCACCTCTACCGATACGGGCATCAGTAGCCGGTCGCCGGAAGCGAAGTATTTCCCGAACACGATCTTGGGCACCGAATCACCTTTGATCCAGCGCCGGGCATGTTTAAAGCCCGTAAACGACACCCAGGGGATCACCGAATAATGGATCAGGTCGATCGCCTCGTCGCGCGGGTCGAGGGCCGGGCTGTTCATCGCCTGCTCAATGCAAACCTGCGCTTCGGCAATAAATTGCGGCCGCTCCGGCCGGTAATCGAAATAGCAGAACCGGAACGTCTCGTCCGTAAGCAGTACCGTGGCGCCGGCATGGATGGTATCGTACAGCAGTACACGGTCGTCGGCCAGGCGCAGGCGAAATGCTTCGGTTTCGTTGGCGGCGCGCAACGAGCAATACAAACTTTCAATAAAAAACGATCCCTTTTCCTCCATGCAACGGCGTTGCAGGGTCGTCACATCCACCGTAGCGGTGATATTGAAAAAGGGATCGTCGTAATTTTTAAAAAACTCATATGTGGAACGGCGGTTCCACGTCGTTGTGTCGAACAGGGTAAGCATGCGACAAAGGTATCGCCATCGCTACCGTTCAGGCCCGCACCACCACCAGTTTTCCGCTCTGCATTTGTCCGTCTTTCAGGATGCGGATGGTATAAAAGCCCTCCGACAGGTCGCTCACGATCACAGCGTGCTGGCCGGCGGCGGGTTTTTCCAGTTTGCGCACAGCCTTGCCTTCAGAGTCGTAGATGGTCACGGAATTCACATCGAAGGGCAGTTCAAGGGTAAATTGGGTGCTGGCAGGGTTGGGATAATACAAGGCCTGCCAGGGCTCTCCCTGCTGCTGCGGGTCGCCCTCGAAACGTATCTGGAGTTTTCCTTCGCAGGTTTCGATGCCGGTATATTCGGCGATCAGGCGAACAAGTAATTCATTGAGCGGCTCCACTTTGTACTCGTCGGTGGTCGGCTCCAGGTGTTTGCCGCCGATACCCGAGTGGTCGGTGAGGAATACATAGGTGCCGTTGGTGGCGAGTCCGAAAAACTTCATCAGGAATTCGGTGTCTTTCTGTATGCCGCTTGCCGTCACCGGCACGATGCGGATGCCGAGACGCGCCGCTTCCCGGATGCTCTTTTGCAGGCTGGCGTTTACCTCGGGGCTGCGGTGGGGGCTGGCGTCGAGCACCAGAAAACAGATGCGCGCGATGGCGTGTTCGCTCCAGCGCTGGTTGAAGATGGCCTCTTCCAGGGCGCTGTGTACGGCTTCGGGGTAGTCGCCGCCGCCATCGGCAGATTGCTTTCCGATAAAATCGACGGTTTTGGCGATGTCGTACGACAGGCCGCTGCTTTTGGTGATATAGGCGTCGGTAACGTCGCGGTAAAAAACCGTACCCATGCGGAACGAAAGTTCGGGATTGCGGCCCTTGGCACGGCCGATCACGTCGAGCAATTCCGTTTTCAGGTATTCCAGTTCGTCGCCCATGCTGCCTGTAGCATCCACCGCCCACACGATATCGACGTTGCGGGGAGCAGTGCATTCCGCTTCGATACTGAAGCGGTTGATGCCCTCTTTGGCGGGTTTGGGGGCGCCGAATTCGTGTGTGGCGCCATCCACAACTGCGCTGATCTCCAGGCCGGTGGCTTCGGCCCGGTCAAACAGACCGGCCCAGAGTTCCGCCTTGCCAGTGTTGTCGGTGCGCGCTTCCCACAGGGTTGCACCTGCCGACCGGAGTTGCACCACGACGTCCGCGATGGGCACGTCATGCTGGTTGGTCAGCATCACCGTGTAGCGTTGTTTGGGGTAAAAGCCGTACATGTTCTGGTATTCGTCGATCTCGCCGTCGGCAAGCAGATCAGTCCAGTGGCGGTTCCAGTTGTGCAGGTCGTTCCATTCGCCGGCAGTGAGCAGTCCGGCCCTTGGCTTGACCATTCCACCCGGGCCCTCATCCGGCGGAGCGGGCATCTCTTTTGCTTTCGCATCATCTTCCGTTTCGTCCACGATCTCAATCACTTCTTCATAGGTTTCGGGAGAGAAAACGATGCGCACCTTTTTCGTTTCGCCATCGATGACCACCTCGTCGTAGTCAGCGGGCGGGGGCGGGGCTGCAATCGTGGGTTCGGTCTTGGGGACTTCCGCAGGTTTCGGTTTGGATACGTGGGTAGCGGCCGACACTTCCCGGTCGCGCTTCATGTATTCACTCCTGACTTTTGCATCCGGTGCCGCAGCGGTCCTTTTATCTGCCGTGGCAGCGCCACGCCCGCTGCCATAAAGTGAAGAAGCGCCTTTTATGAGGTGGGGAGATGAATAGCCAATTACCACTACTTCGTCAAGCATAGCGGCAGGTTCGAGCCGGACATCCAGGCTATTCTCCCGGCCAGGGATCACAGGCACGTTCAGAATGCGCCGCGTGGCGTAGCCGGTATAGGAAAATGCGATTTCGTAGATCCCCGAATCAAGTTCCAGGCGGTATTTGCCCGAAACATCGGTGATAACGGTTTGCAGGGCAGCCTTGTCTTTCATAACGGATACAGTCGCACCGATGAGTGCTTCGCCGGTTTCCGAAGTTACGGTGCCGCTCAGCGCCGTTTTTTCGACCGTAGAAAAGAAAGAGGCAAGCGCCAGGCATGCGGAGCTAAGGAAGAGGATGACTTTCATAAAGTTCAGGTTTGGTTTGCAGGAAGTTGTTTGAATGTAATGCCGGTGAAAAGTCTGTCCCGGGCATCGTGCTTTTGCCCGGCATCAATCACCCAAACCACTTTCAGGATAAACGGTACGGGCAAAGGGATGCCTGCAAAGCGGAACATTGCACAAAAGACTTTCAAAAAATTTTTCGGCTGCGAAGCGGCATGCTTACGAGCGCAAGAGGGCTTTGCCCAGTTTCCACAACGGCGACCATTCCCGCTGGAGCCGGAAGTAGGGCTTTTGCACGGCGCCGAATTGACGCCGCACGCGCTCGACCGGACGGATCATGCTCCCGGCAAAATCGAATACCGGCAGATTCAACACCTCCCGGGCGTAGCGAATGGCTTCCCAGGCGATCAGGACACCGCCGCCGGACTGTCGCAGGGCAGGATCGTCGCCGGCCATCAGATACCAGGCCGTTTGCGCGTCCCAGGCCAGGTAGGCCACGGAATGTACTTCAGCGCTGCTGCGATCGGTAGCGAAAAATATGGCGCGCTGACCCTTTGCGGCAAGCGCTTCATCGAGCCGGGTCATAAATTCGGGCGTCACGGGCGGGTCCAGGCCTTTGCGCTCGTAACTCAGGTCATGCACGTCGAGGAAGTCGAGCAGCGCATCTTTTCGCTCCACCTGGAGGAGTTCCTGCGCCTTCGGGATCTTCTGGTTGCGGTAATCGGCAGCCATGTTGTCCCAAACGAGGTTCAGGTCGGTGATGTCGAGGGTGTAGGAATAACGGGTGGTTTGCCGGAAACCGCGCCAGTAAAAGGGCAGCCAGTTGGTAAACTGGTAATGGCAATCCTGTTCGAACGCTGCCAGGTCAGCGGGCAATTCGTTCAGCAGGGCTTCCAGCAGCGATACTTCTTTGCGCGGGCTGCGCCATTCGGGCAAAACGTAGGGGCCCATCATGCGGGCCAGGGGCGGCATTGCTACGTATTGCCAGTGCCACTTTTTTTTCAGGAAAAACGGCAATGCCGCTACGATACGGCCAGCCTGTTCCACCATGACGACATCCCAGGCGCCCTCCGTGCATACGGCGTCGAGGTACCAGGGCTGCATGAACAGCGGCATATCGGGCGCCGTGGCGCAAAAACGGGTGTATTGTTCGCGGTGGCTCACGCGGCAAAAACTGCTTTGGCAGCCCGGGGCTGCCATGCGAGAAAATGAAGACAGTAACCGGCAAGGATGTTCAGATGGGTTTGCAGGGGGTCGGGATGACCGGCAGTGCCGGAAAAGAGCCGGCCAAAATAGTACATTTTTACTATGTGATTTTAACAGTTGCCAGAAGCAAAAGCCTGCAACTTTACCGCCGGAATCTCAAAAAGACTAAACCATGAAAAAACCAGTGTTATTGCCGGCAACGGAAGCCTTTTCTGCTGCCTTCTCATCTCAGGCCTCTCCCGGGGCCGTTTTGTCCGCCTTTTCCGGTCTTCCTGTCATTTTTTCCCAATCCCTTTTATTTCCTGCCGTCTCGAACCTGGCGCCGCTGTAGGTGTTTCGACCGCCGCATTCTGGCGACATCTACCGTTTTTTTGCTAAAAGTTCATTTTTTAACGTTCCTTGAAATCCGGGCCCTTTTGCGCGATCGTATATATTTTAACGTGACTTTTCTACCCTTGAAAGTCTAAAATCGGCCTTTCAGGAAAGTTTTTTGAAAAAAATCCCCGTGCGCAAAATTTTTTGGCATCCCATTTGACTATACCCTGTCATCGGTGCCGAAAAATAACGAGAAGCGCCGTTTAATCAGAAACCATCACCAACATCTCAACAACCAAAACCGAGTTCGACATGAAAAAGACCACCGTAATTCCGACCATCCTGATCGCGCTTGCAAGCCTCTTCGCTTTCAACGCAACTGCTCAAGATACGGTATCGTTCCAGGATTTTCTGGGTCAGTTCCCGACTGTTACGCTGCCGTACACCTTCAATGCACAGGAATTGCAGGGCCAACTTGAAAACCGCACCGCTGCCAAAGCAACGCGCCTCGGCTGGGAATTCTACCAGTTCCTGCCCGAACTCGAGCGCAGCGCCGAATTCAGCAGCATGCCGGTTTACCCGGAGCCGGTAGCCAAATTTGAAACGGAAGACAATATCGCCGTTCTGTACAATATCGCTCGCGGATTCAGCCGTGGCACCAAAACCTACAGCATCTCTGTATTCGACAAGAAAGGCAACTACATCGGCACGCACTTCATCGCCGGTGCTACGCCGAACGCAATCACGGTGGCTACGATTGACGAGCACCTGAATGCCGACGTGAAAGAATTCAAAGTAAACTGGGCCAACGACTACCGTCAGAGCGGCGCCAAAGACAACAAAGTAACGGGCCTGACCCTGACCGACATGCAGACCCTCGACCTCGTTACGCCGGGCAACCCGGACCAGATCGAATGGGTAAGCCGCACGCTGCCGCAGCAGGACGCTTCTGCAGACCTGGCCAAAATGAAATAAGGCAATTTGCCGAACCGATATGAAACAGCCCTTCCGGATGCATTTCCGGAAGGGCTGTTTTCTTTTTGTCACCCTAATGTATCACACGGTGCCCCGGTTGTGCGTGCGCCAGATCGATAACAGCAGCCGCGCCGCAAATACAGGCACGGAAATAATGCTGCCGGCGCCGAAAAACAACATCTCGGCCCAGATATATTGCTCGATCGACTTCTTGTCGGCGGCAGGCAAGTGGCCGGTGAGCGGGTCCCAGGTTTTTTCCTCGATAAAAGTCAGAAAATCGTTCAGGCCGTCGATCAGTATAAATATCAGCGGAAACATCAGCAGGATCAGCACCGTCTTGATCACTTGCTGCCGGGCCAGAAAGGTATGCTTTAGCAAAAAGGTGTACCTCGCCAGCGTGATCAACACCACGATAAAGACGATGTTCCACACCTCGTACGGCCATACGTGCATGGCCTTGTGAATAGGATACTGACTTGCCACCACCACGATGACGGTCACCGTCCACCACAGCAGTTCGAGCAGTACGAGCAATGTCTGACGTTTGGCCATATTAGCGTATTCTAAAAGGAATGAAGGAACCCGGTTATCGGTGTTTTTGCGAAAGTTCGACTTTTTACATATCCGAAGCCACAGCATCCGTCGTGCGATTGGGACGCCACCAGCTGCCCACTGCCATGCCGGCAATGCCGGCGGCGAAGCCATACAGCATCGGCGGGATGTGCAGCCAGATGGAAGCATCTTCTGCCGGTTCTTCCGGTAGCAGCACCAGCGTGAGCAGCCAGACTCCCATGCCGGAGATCATGGAAACGATGGCGCCGGTCGCCGATGCCCGGCGCCAGTAGAGCCCGGCGATCAGCGGAGTGAACAGCGACACCAGGCTCAGGGCGGATGATTCGCCGACGAGTTCGTAAATATTGTTGCGCATCAGGGCCATCGCGCCGGTCACAATGGCCACCGCTACCACCGACCAGCGCATGATGCGCAGCAACTGTTCATCGGTGAGCGATTTGAACATGGGACGCACCAGGTTTTCGCCTACTACCGTGGCCGGCGCCAGCATGGCGCCGCTGCAGGTGCTCAGGATCGCCGAAAGTAACGCCCCGAAAAACAGTATCTGCATCCCGATGCTGCCGTGCTGAAGCACCATGGCGGGGATCATCATCTGCGCGTCGCTCTCCACCAGTTCGGGATATAACATGCGGCCGCAAAATGCGATGATCAGCGGCAGAAATGCGATAGAGAGGTACATCAGTGAAGAAGTGTAGCAGGCCAGAATAGACGTGCGTTCACTTTTGGCCGCCATCACCCGCTGAAAAACATCCTGTTGCGGAATACTCCCCAGGCCTATGGTCATCCACGCCGCCAGCCAGTGGATCATTTCGACGGGCTTGCCCTCCGGAAAAAACTGAAAGAAACCCTCCGGCGCAGCGGCAACGACTTTCGCCGGGCCGCCGACCTGCCACAACATATCGATCGCGAGGGCGAGCAAGCCGATCACGATCGCGATCGTCTGCACGAAATCGGTGATCGTGACCGACCACATCCCGCCTATATAAGTGTAGATCAGCACCATAGATGTGCACAGCAATACGCCCCATTCGCGGTCCAGCCCGCAGATCGCCTGCAGGATGATCGCCAGCGCGACCAGTTGCGCCGCAATCCAACTGAAATACGAGGGCACCATGAACACCGCAGACGTGACTTCGGCGGCCCTGTTGAACCTGATCCTGAAAAAGTCGTTGAAAGTGAACAGGTTGAGGTTGTACAAAGGGCGCGCGATCAGCAAACCGACAAGTAACAGGCAGAGGGAAGCGCCAAAAGGATCTTCAATGACACCCAGCAGGCCGTGTTGCGCAAATTCAGATGAGGCGCCCATCACCGTTTCGGAACCGAACCAGGTGGCAAATAAAGCACAGGACGCCATGAAAAGCGGCAGTTTTTTACCTGCAACGACAAAATCGGCCGTTGTCTTCACCCGCCTCGAAGCCCACCAGCCTATTGCCAGCGTACCCAGTAAATACAGTCCGATAAATACAAGCAAGGTTCCGTTCTGCATAAGCCAATGGCGGGCTTATATTCGCCCAGGTAGTTCGTAATCAAAAAGTTACAAAAGGACTCGTCTGATCTGTCCGGCAGGGGCAGCGACAAATGAATACGCCGGCCTTCCGTACGGGAGGGCCAAAGGTAAAAAACCATCCACAGTCGGAAGGCCGGCGTTATCGGCCATTAAAAAATTCGCGGAAGCCGGCGGGAAATGCGCTCTTGCTACTGGCGGCGTTTCGGATCACTCAGAATAAATGAGACGGTGAGACCGGCGAAATAGTACCAGTCGCCCTTGCCGGGGTTTCCATTGACGCGAATACCGTCGAGATCGTCGGAAAACACCGGCCGCCAGCCGCCTTCAATCCCTACAACCAGTCGATCGAGCACATCGGCACGCAGGCCGATGCCCATCGGCGCCAGCAGGAAAGTCTTATTAAGACCCTCCTCGGGAAGAGGGGTCCGGAGGTACTTTTCCGATTCCTTCGGGTCGCCGTAGTATTCCGCTTTGGGGTCGGTATAGGAAAGCCCCAGTCCGAGAAATGCATAAGGAGTGACGAAGAAATTGTGGATGCCCGTGCTCGAATAACGCTCCTGGCCGAAGAATTTCCACTCCGCAACGGCGCCGAATTCCACAATAGACGTGGAAAAACGCAGTTTCCGCATTTGCAGATTCTTGGAGTTGGCATCGTCACCGGAGATTGATCCAGAATAGACGTGCGCTTTCACGGAAACGTTCTTGGAGAAGTGATAGCGAAAATAAATGCCGTAACCGGGCTGTGTTTCGGAAATCTCGATCGAGGATTCTGCTATATCACCGGAATAGTTGGTGAGTCCGAAGAGAAAACCTGCTTCAAAATAAGAATTCCGCTGGGCGGATACAGCGCTCAAAGAGCAAAGCAGTGGCAATAAAAACAGAAGTTTTTTCATCGAAGGTGTAACCGGATTTTGATCATGGATAAATACTGAAAAAAATAAGCCCCTCTTTTTCCGCGCATAAAAAAGAGGAGCAAAGTTGGCAAAATAACGGAAGTCGGGTAAAGATGTTGTATTATTTAATCTTAAGAATCCGGCATTCGACTACATAACAATATTGTTACAGGGCGATTTTCACCGTATTAGGCTGCCGGGATCAAAAATCACGGCGCCGTTCCCAGTAATTCTGGTCTTCCACTTCTGCCAGCAAGGCCAGGTAATTGGAATAGCGCAATTCGCTCACTTCTCCCCGGCGCAGGGCTTCGTGTACGGCGCAACCGGGTTCGTCGCGATGCAGGCAGGCGCCGCCGAAACGGCATTCCGACGACAGGGCAAAAAACTCGCGAAAACTGTGAGCGATATTGGCTTTGTCCCTGTCATTGAACCCCAGGGTCTTGATCCCCGGCGTGTCGATGATATACCCGCCGAAATCGAGTTCGAGCATTTCGGCAAAAGTGGTCGTGTGTTGCCCTTTACCCGAATAATCGCTGATCTCGCCGGTACGCAGTTCGAGTTGCGGCTGTATGGCATTCACCAGGCTGCTTTTTCCCACGCCCGATTGCCCGCTCATCAGGGTGGTTTTGTCTTTCAGGATCTCCCTGAAGGCTTCCAGGCCGCTTTTTTCCGGCACGGAGCTCAGCAAAATGCCGTAGCCGATCTTGCCGTAGATGTCTTTCATTTCGAGAAAGCGCTCCAGGTCCTCCGTAGCATACACGTCCGCCTTGTTGAACACAATGGTCACCGGGATCTCGTCGCGCTCGGTCATCACAAGAAAACGGTCGATGAATCCCGGCTTCAGATCGGGTTGCACGATGGTGGTGATCAGCACCGCCTGATCGATATTGGCCGCCAGCAGGTGCAGGTCGTGTTTCCGCCGCGGCGATTGCCGCACAACGTAGTTCTCGCGGGGCAATATTTTTTTGATGAGCCCCCGGTCCTCGCCTTCGGGCTGCACTTCCACCCGGTCGCCGACGGCAACGGGGTTGGTCATCGGCACGTCTTCCAGGCGGAATTTGCCGACAATCCGGCATTGCAACACCTTACGGGTATCGTCGGTGCGTACATTATACCAGCTCCCGGTGGATTTGACTACGGTACCGCTGATCAATATTGGTTTGCTCAAAATTCGCTCTTATGTGTTCTGTTGAAAGATTTGGGCAACTTTTGCAGCCCCAAACCCCGGATCGGGGCAAAATCGTTCCTCATGCGGGTTGAAATTCTTTTACCGCCGCCATCATCTCGCCGATCAGCGCAGGCTCCTGCTCGATGGCGTTACCCACCACCACCATGTCGGCGCCGGCTTTCAGGTTGGCGGCCACTTTCTCCGGCGTGCGGATACCGCCGCCCACGATCAGCGGCACGCTGACGGCGCCGCGCACGGCTTCGATCATGTCCTCCCGTACGGGTATCCTGGCGCCGGAGCCCGCTTCCAGATAGATGGTTTTCAGGCCCAGCATTTCGCCCGCAAGGGCGGTACAAACAGCAATATCGTCTTTGTGCGCCGGAATGGGGTACGTGTTGGACATGTATTGCACGGAAGTCTGTACCCCGCCGTCGATCAGCATGTACCCGGTGCTGATGATCTCGAGCGGCGACATGCGCAGAAATGGCGCGGAAATGACGTGCTGGCCGATCAGCAGTTCGGGATTGCGGCCGCTGATGAGCGACAGATAGAGGATGCCGTCGGCACGGTAACTCAGTTGAAACGAGTTGCCGGGGAACAGGATCAGCGGGATCGGGCATTGCTGGCGTATCTGCGCCAGCAGGCTGTCGAGCATATTATTGACCACGAGGCTGCCGCCGATAAAAAAGTAGTCAACGCCGTTGCGGATGGCGAGCTCGAGGGTCTGTTCCATCCGCTTCAGGCGAAGCCTGTCGGGGTCGAAGAGGACCGCCAGGCGCTTTTCGCCGCGTTGCCTGGCTTCGAGCAGCCCTTTGTATATGCCGTTGTCGTTGATCATTTTATCTCGTAGCTCCGGGTCACCAGCAAGGAGGCGTTGCCGTACTGAATCCCGGCGGCGACTGTAAATGTACCGCCTGCCGAGACCTGCTCGGCAACTTTTCGCATTTTCTTGTCCGGCATATTACCGCTAGCCTTGGCGGAACTGCTCTTTTTGCCTTTTTCAAACATAAACTCGACATCCCGGATATCCACCAGGTTGCCAAAAGGGTCGCGTACGAGAATGGCTTCATCGAGGTGTTGCTTCAATTCCGCCGCCGTGACCGCTTCGGCGTTCAGGGTTCCCCAGTGGACGGTAAACTGTTCGCTTTCGTCCGTTACCCCGCGTTTGAAGGAGAACAGGATAGGCAGGTTCAGCCGTACCGGCACTTTGCGGCCTTCATGCATGGCGGGTTCCCATTTGGGCATGGCATCCACAACGGCCCTGGCCGCCGCTCCGCAGCCAGCGCCGATGTCGCGCACGATGCGCACATCGCCGGGGTTACCCTCTTCATCGACCACAAAACTGACCACCACCATGCCTTCGAGGCGGCGGGCGGCGGCCGAATCGGGATATGTCAGTTTGGAAGAAATAAATGCGGCAAGCGCTTTTTCACTGCAACTGCGCTTGGCAGGATCGGTGGGCAACAGGTGCTCGCAGCCCTGAAAAAAAGGCATTTGCTCCACCAGCGTCCACACGCCCGAACTGTCGGGTTGGGCTTGTGCGACCGACGCCAGCAGCAGCAGGCATGGGATGATTCTGTACATCGGTTTTAGTGCGTTTTGCTGAGATTAAGCAGTTGTATTTTGATGTCTTCCGGTTGATTGGAGGGTGCTTTTTCGGCAAAGGCGCCGTTCTTTCCAATGATAAAATACTGCGGCACGGCCTCTACGTCGTACAGTTGAGCGATGTTGCGCTCGTGCCCCGAAGAAGCGAGCAGGTTGCGCCCCTGGATGCTTCTTTCGAGCACCGAATTTTGCCAGACGGAAGTGCTTTCGTCGATGGAAATATTCACGATCTCGATGCCCTGCCTGTTCAGTTCGGGTGCATAATCGTTGAACAGTTCGATCTTTTTCAGGCAGGCGCTGCACCAACTCGCCCAGAAGTTCAGGTAAACGACCTTCCCGCGCATCTGCGACAGGGAAAAAATATTGCCGTTCAGGTCTTCCCCGGTAAATGCCGGGGCGGTGATGCCCGGCGAAACCCTGGCGATCTTCTCATACAGGTCGGTTACCTTGGAGTCGTATGCTGTAAACTCATTTGTCTGCAAAAAATTGGTGTAATAGGGCAAAATTTCGCGATAGCGATCGCCCGAAAGGGCAGAACGGATCACTTCGGAGCGAAAAAAAGCGAGCGACTTGCCCGAGAGCAATTCTCCGAGCAGGTTGTATTGCCGGGCAAAATACTGGTTGCCGGGCTCGTTTTTCGCCATCTGGCGCGCTACGAATGCCTGCAGGAAAAGCCGGTACCACTCGTCGCCGATGGCTTCGTTGACGATCGGCGCTTCGTATAAAAAATCGAAAAACGACGGCTCTATCTGATGCCGGTTGCCATACACCTGTCCGTAGAACAGCAGGTGATATGCCCAG
The DNA here is from genome assembly GCA_020636045.1 of Lewinellaceae bacterium. Taxonomy (GTDB): domain Bacteria; phylum Bacteroidota; class Bacteroidia; order Chitinophagales; family Saprospiraceae; genus M3007. Next base: position 304,880 of record JACJYP010000006.1, on the reverse strand, counting down.
AAATAAGTGATATCGGCAGCCATCCACTCGAAAAATGCAGGTGTCACGGCGCCGGGGTTTTTCATTGTATAATCGTCGAGCATGGTAGAGGCCTCCAGCCGGCGCCGGTCCATGAAGTCTTTGAATTCGGACGGCGAAAGCGATTCCATACGCTCGTTCATCAGGTGCTCCACCACACCCCACCATTGCCCGATCTTGAAGCGGATATTGTTCAGTTCGTCGTAGTCGGGCGGGTACTGTTCGTGGTATTGTTTCAGCAGCCGGTTGTTGGCGCCCGCCCGCCCGCTGAAAGATATCTTTACGGGAAACTGAAACACATCGGCGCTGACGTAAAGCGTATCCGTAGGTTCCAGAAAAACGGGCAGCCGCTCGTCGTTGTGAAATAAAAAAACCAGTTGCGGTTCGGGTATGTCGGCTTCGATGGAAAAGCGCAACTGGTCGTCGAGTTCGGCCCAGTAAGTATCGTTGCGGCCGTCGACGTAGTAATGCGGAACGTATATCTGCACGACGCTGCCGGGGGTGCTGTTCTTAAAGATCCCGGAGATAAATGCGGCATTGGCATCACAGCAAAAGAACAACAGCAGACAGAAGCCTGAAATACGCAATCGATTCATACTGAAAATGGGTTGGAAGGAGCGCATGGGGAGAAATTGCCCTGGGTGGTAAAGCAGCGAAAGGTAAGGAAAAATCACCATTTGATGCCATTGTACGGCCTTTCCAACTGCCCGGCGTATCAGGGTTCCAGCTCTTTACAGGCGCGATAGAGGTCCTGCCAGCCTTCCCTTTTTTTTACGACCAGTTCCAGGTACTCCTGCCAGATCACGCGATCCGTACCGGGGTCTTTGACCACGGCTCCCTGCAGGCCTCCCGCCAGGTCATGGGCATGCAGTTCGCCGTCGCCGAAATGCACGGCGAGCGACTGTCCCTGATGGATGACCGAAATGGCCTCGGCGGTGCTGAGCGTTGCTGTGGGCACCTTCAGTTTTTCCCGGCCGTCTTCTGTTTTGCCGCTGCGCAGTTCCCGGAAGATCGTCACCAGCCGCTGTATCTCGCGGAGCGGAGCGGCTTCCGGCGGCAGTTCAAGCGACTTGCCCAATGCCGACAGGCGGTTCTGCACGATAGCCACCTCTTCTTCGAGTGTATCGGGCAGAGGCAGCACCACGGTATTGAAGCGCCGCCGCAGGGCGGCGGAAAGTTCATGGACGCCCTTGTCGCGGTCGTTGGAAGTGGCGATCAGGTTAAATCCGCGGTGCGCCTGTATTTCGAAGCTGAGTTCGGGCACAGGCAGCGTCTTTTCCGACAGGATCGTGATGAGGGTATCCTGCACATCGGCGGGGATACGCGTCAGCTCTTCCACACGCACGATCTTACCGTCGCGCATGGCCTGCATGACGGGGCTGGGCACCAGCGCCTTTTCAGAGGGCCCTTCCGCCAGCAGGCGGGCGTAGTTCCAGCCGTAGCGCAGGCTCTCCTCGCTGATGCCCGCAGTGCCCTGCACCAGCAGGGTGCTGTCGCCGCTGATGGCAGCAGCCAGGTGCTCGCTCAGCCAGGTTTTGGCGGTGCCGGGCACGCCGAGCAGCAACAATGCGCGGTCGGTGGCCAGGGTTGCGACGGCCATTTCGACCAGGCGGCGGCGGCCGAAATATTTGGGTTCGATATCCGTATCTCCCGCTTTGCCGCCGAGCAGATACGTCATGACCGCCCAGGGAGAAAGGCGCCAGCTGGCCGGCCGCGGACGCTCATCGGCCGCAGCCAATGCCTTCAGTTCGGCGGCGTAAGCCGTTTCGGCATGCGGGCGAATAATCTCGGTTGCTTTAGATCCTTTCAAGTCGCTGATTTTGCAGGCGAAGGTACAATTTCAGGCGTTGTCATTGCCTAATCGCGCTTGCTGTACGCATCAATCCAGTCGGAAAACGCCTGCACTTTTTCTCCGTTGCTCCGCAACCATGTCATGGCCGTTTTGTCCTCGCTGTTCATCAGCAGAAAATTGGTGAGCGCCTCGGTATGGCCCGCCCGGTGCAGGTCGACAAAAAAATCGGCGTAGGTATCCCACCAGAAAGAGTCGGCGGGGCGTTCGGTCACTTCTCCGAGCAGGCGGAAGAGGGATTCGTTGTAGTTGGTGAGTTGTAGTGAAAAACTCAGATCGGGGATGTCCACGCCCAGCGAGTCTTTCATTGCTTGCTTCGACATTTCCCTGGCGATCGGGATGATCGAAAGGGACATATCGATATTACCGAATTCGTCGCCCAGGGCGGCCGGATCAACGCTGAGATTGAAGGTGCGTTCGCCGGTCTTTCCCATGCCTTCCTGCATCGTTCTTTTGATAAAATGAGTGGCGATATCGGCGCGCTTTCCCTGATTTTCCGCCAGCAAGAAATAGTAAAAAGATAGCAGTGTCTTGGTTTTTTTCAACAGCATGGCATTGCAGTAACCAAGCATGTAATGCGCACTTGTGTACTGAGGGTTTGTTTTGAGTGCCGCGATAAATTCGGGTTCCGCCTCCGCAAACTTCTCCTGCCGGAGCAGGGTGACGCCGAGGTTGAAATGCAGTTGATAATTGCCGGGATCCAGTTTAAGACCTTTCCGGTAGGCGTCCACGGCCTTGTCCGCTTTGCCCAGCATATCCAGCGAATTGCCTTTCAGCACATAAGCTTCGGGCAGCGCCTCCCGGTCGATCTTCAGGGCTTTATCCGCGTATTTCAGCGCTTTTTTGTAATCGCCCAGCGCAAAACAGGTGTTTCCGGCTTCAAAATTTGCCAGACCGTTCTGCGGCTCCTGCTTGACAGCCTGTTCAAAAAGAGCAAGCGCGGCATCGAACTGGCCTTCGTCGTGCAGCCGGATACCCTTGCTGATCAGCGAATCGACCGGGAGGCCGGTTTGTTGCGCCTGACCAGCAACGCGCAGCAAAAGCAACAGTAAAATGGGGAAAATTCGGAGCATCATGATGTTTTTAGCGGCCAAACATTCAGGCAACATCGCCGTTCACAGGACCGATCGGTACACAACTTTGCATTTTGTAAACTGGAATGGTAGTATCTGTCAATACTAGATTGAATTACTGCATACAAAACCAATCGAACCTGTGCCGTCCGGGGCCAGCCATCAGGCAGTGTATATAACGCTGCGGCCCGTTTTTCCTATATTTTCAAAAGGATCAAAGTGTCATTTTCAGTCCCAAAAAGAGGCAGATGAGACCGACGATCAGGCTGATGGCGGTATTGAACAGCATGAGGTCAGTATGGCCGCTGTGGTAAAGTCCCAGGTTTTCAGCGATAAAGGTGGAAAAGGTGCTCAATCCGCCGCAAAAGCCCGTACCCAGCAGCAGGCGCCTCTCATCGGTCATCTGGCCGCTAAGATGCAGGCCCATCACGGCACCCAGCACAAAACAGGCAATACCATTGGCGACCAGCGTGGACCACGGAATGCGTGCATTTTCTATGCCGCGCAGTACCAGGCCTATGAGAAACCGCACGAGACTGCCGAGCCCACCGCCGATAAATACCAGAAAAAAAGAATCGAAATATTGCATCGCAGTTTTTTGTGCCGGAGCAGCCGGCGGCATAAGGGAAAACATGGTGTCCCTTTCGCCGCCGGCCGCTCCGGTTCCGGCAGACTTTACAGCTTCCGGATCTTAATGTTTTTGTACCATACCGGATCGCCGTGGTCCTGAAGGGCGATCTTTCCTTTTTTCGCCTTCCCAAAACCGGGCATGTCCTTGAATTTGCTGCCGGCGATCAGTTTTCCCCATGATGGGGCATTCATGTCGTATTCCACCAGTTTCCGGTCGTTGAGCCAGTGTTCTACCTTTCCGTTTTTGCTGATAATGCGCACACGATTCCACTGCCCGGCCGGTTTTACCGTCACATACTTGCATTCAATGAGGTCGTAGAGGTCGCCGGCCCGGTGTTTTGGAAATTTGCTGTCCGGATGGCAGGCATTGTCCAGTACCTGCATTTCGGGACCCGTAAGCCAGGTCTGGGAGTACTTATCGGGGTCTTCCACAACGTTGTAAATGATGCCGGAATTGCCGCAAGGAGCGATCTTCCATTCCAGAGAAAGTTCGAAATCCTGATATTCATCGGCAGTCAGGATGTCACCGCCGTCATTTGCAGTCCGGGTATCAAGATGCAGGGCGCCCTCGTCTACCGTCCAGGAACTGCCGATGCCGGTTTTTCCGTAGTTGTGCCAGCCCGCAGTTGTTTTTCCGTCGAACAGCAATTGCCAGCCCGCCGCTTTCTCCTTGCTGCTCAGGGTATTGTCGGGCTGTCCGGGCGCATCGGGCACCGGCAGCACCGCACCGAGGTTGTCTGCAGGCACCGCATTCATGGTGTACCAGCCCTCTGTCGTCCATATTTCGTGCCCCAGGTCACTCAGGGGAAGGTCGCGCAGGCGCACATACACGACATGTCCGGGTTGTATGCCTTCTACTTCCAGGAATACCTTTTTGCGGTCGGGCGAAACGCTGGCCGAGCGCACGGCCAGTTCTTCTTCATCCATTTTGGGGCCGCCGTAGTTGATCGTGGGTTTGTACCACCACTGTTTCACGAGAAATTGCTTCGGGTTCCAGCCGTCGCCTTCCCGCAGGGGTTCGGTGAATTCGATCTCGATACCGTTTGTTTTGGCGCGGATGGCCAGCATTTCAAAGGTGGAAGCGCCGTTGTACTTCATGCGTTGCAGACCATACCAGAATTTTCCGACCTGCCCCCAGTTGCCGGGGTTGCCGATCATGCCGATGTATACGGCGCCGTCGGGGCCCCAGGCCAACCGGTGCGTACCGCCTTCCAGGCCTTGCGTGAACATGAACACGCAGCCCTGATATTCACCGTTCACCTTTTCCACGAAGGTGCGCTGAAGACCGCCATAGCAGACATCGCCGAATATGAGCTGCCCCTTGTACGGACCGTCATTCAGCGGCGCCGGCTGTGTCGGCGAATTGCCGATCTCGTCCTGGGGCAGCCACACGACCGGCGGCTGCACCGGCAGGTTTGCCACGTTGATGCTGTCGACGGAAAAAGAGCCGAAGAAAGCGCCCGGCCGCACATGTAGTATCTTGGATGAAGGCAACCAGTCGCCCTGGTTATCGGCAACGAACAACTCGCCGTCGGGGCCCAGGCCCACGCCGTCGGGCGTACGCAGGCCGCGTGCCACAAATTCGATGCTGCCGTCTTTCAGGCTGATCTGCACTACTTTCCCGCGGTCTACGATCTGCGGCCGCGCGCTGGCGCCACCCGGCATGATCGCCGTGGCCAGTGCCGCGTACAGGTAGTCGCCCTTGTGCGCCAGGCCGAAGGCAAATTCGTGGAAATTGGCGGAAGCCTTCCAACCTTTTGCGAAGCACTGGTACTCATCGATGATGTCGTCGCCGTCGCGGTCGATCAGTTTTGTGAGTTCCTGTTTCTGCAGCACGAAGATGTCATTGCCTACCACCTTCAGGCCCAGCGGCTCGGCCAGGCCCTTTGCGATCATTTTCATTTTGATCTTTTTGGGATCGCCGGAACTCACGTTTTCCAGCATATAGACAGCGCCCATTGCATCCCAGGTGGATACCAGCAGACGGCCGTCCGGCAGGAAGTCCATTCCCGCCACTTTGGGCAGGAATTCATCGGGCCGCGCCTGGGTCAGGTCGTAGGAGGGGTGCACATCTGTAAGCGGAATGCCGTCGCCGGGAATACCGATCTGCGTTCCCGCCATTTTGCGCAGGTCGCGGTCGGCATCAGAGCGCTTGTGCGAAAAATTCACTTCGGGAATGACCCTGAATTTCGGATCGTCGGAGCGGGCCCACTTGAGTTGCAGGCCGCGGCCGCCGCCGCCCTGATAGTAATCTATCCGCAAGGCGTGGTAGCCGCCCCGCAATGCTACTTCGGCTTCTTTCGGCTCCATGCCGTGGTTGCCGTCGTTGTCGATCAGCAGTTGTCCGTCGAGGTAAAGACGCGAGCCGTCGTCGGAATTTAATTGCAGGAGCACGTTGTCATCCTTGTCGAGAAACAGGTAACCGGACAAGCTGAGTGCAAAATTTTCCTTGTAAGGGCTGAATTCGGTAGGGCCGGCATCCACGAGACCTGCTACGGCCGTTTCCACCGGCGTTGCGTTGAAGTTGACGCTGTTGAGTGTGGACGTGGGCGACTTGATCGAATATATCTTTGTCAAAAGACCCGGCAGCATTTCTGCGTTATCAATGTCGTTTTCCGCCCTGAGCCAGCTGCTCTCCGGGATGTCGGACAGGTTGGAAGATTTGACGCCTCCTTCACCGTCATCTTCACCCTCGTCGAAGGACAATACATAATTGACAATGGCTTTGGCATCCTCGGGTTGCAGGTCGGGGTGAGCGCTCATGGCGGCCACGCCCCAGGCGCCGCTGCCGCCTTTTATGACCTTCTCGGACAGCATTTCAACGTTTTCAGGGGTGTTTTTGTAGCGCTCCGCGATCTGCACATAACCGGGGCCCACCGTTTGCACCTGGGGGTTGTGGCAGGTGCGGCAGTCACTTTTTGCCATCAGACGCTCGCCGGGGCTTACCACGGCATTCTCCTGCTCCTCCACGCGCCGTTCGGCGTCGAACGGGTTGGGGATGAGCGCTTTGTGGACAAACATCGCTGCAAATCGTGTCGGCTTGCCCGACCGCAGGGTGAGTTCCCCTTTCGTTGTGACGGCGCGAAGGTCGTCGTCAGTGGGCAAGGATTCTACGGCTTCCTGCTTCCAGGCGCCGTCGGTTTCGATATTGACGGGGTCGGCGATCGAGGCGACATTTGTATGCAGACTCACCTCTACGCCTTCCGGGGCATTTTCTATTGTAAAAGTGCGTTCGAACCCGCGCTGGCGATCGCGCTCCACGTATTCGGGGCGCTCGTTGACGCGGATACGCTGCCCGTCGGACAGCACCAGATCGTACATGATCTCTGCATGCCCGTCGCGGGTGTAGCGGTGGCCTTTGTAATCGGCGCGCGGCGTTTCCGTTTTGCCGTTGTGCGTCACCGTCCAGGGTTGGCGGTAAGCATTCTCAAACCAGGCATTTCCAATGCTCATGGGTTGCGGACCGTGGCGCATGTTGTACACGGCGCCTGTAAAATCCACGCCTCCTTCCCAGGCCTTGTAGAGCGAGCAGGAATCGGTTGAGTAGGCCACCCAGAGATGGTCGTCGAGGGCAAACGTGATCATCCGGGCCTGTTTGTCGAGCACCGAGCGGAATACCCAGGGGTCGTTGGGCCGGTCGGCGGCGGCGCGATAAGACCGGTCGTGCCGCCCTGCGAAATACCAGAGCGCTGCCAGACCGAGTAGAACAAGGATAAAAAGGAGGCGATTGTTCATGTTATGTGTGTGTGTAAATGATCGTTGTAATACACCTTTCCCCTGCCCGGCTGCGGCAGGTCGGCGGCTTCCCCAACATTGACATCCGGCGCCGACAGGCTACTCCGGTTGGCTGATACAGCCATTTATTTGGAGAAAATAAAATCTGGTCGGTTGAAATTCGGCAAGGACAGGGGCGAAGTTAAATTATTGACCATTTCCAAAACAGAAATATCAAAGCATTTTATGCAGCACGGGCACGGGAAGCCGTTGCAGGCCGGCATTGTGCATTTCAATGGCAAATCTGCTGCGATAACAGCCCTTAACGAAGCATTAAGTCTCTTTCCGGGCGATTTTTGGCCCGGGGATGCTACTTTTGCAGTATAATTTCAACAAAAATTAACTCCCCCTGCCATGAGACTTTTCAACATACTGCTTATACTTTTATGCTTCGCCGCCGGCACAACCAGAGGTCTTGCTCAGGATTTCCGGGTGCAGATCGCCGCATTCGCCGAGGCCATGCCCGACACTTTTTTTCACGAAAAAGGGGTGCGCAACTTTATCACCAGCCACGACCAGATGGGCCTCTACCGGTATTTCGCAGGCTCCTATGCCACCCGCGACGAGGCGGAGAAGGTGCAAAAGGAAATGGTTGAAAAAGGCTTCCCCTTCGCACTGGTCATCGACCTGGAAGAGCAGCGCATATTGTGCGGCGCCAACTGCCCCTATTTTCGCAACGGCGTCATTTTCGTGCAGGACCCCAAGCAGGATATGACCGTGCGCAATATCTACTTCGATTTTGGCCGTTACAGCCTGTCGCCCGAGTCCAAAACGGTGCTCAACGAAGTCGGCCAGCACCTCAAGGAACATCCCGACCTGAAATTGAAAATACTGGGCCATACCGACGGCGTGGGCAGCGCCCAGGCCAATGTACGGCTCGCCGCCAGTCGCGCCCGATCGGCGCGCAACTATCTGATCAACAAAGGCATACGTGCCGACCGGATGTTTATCAAAGTATACGGCGAAGCGGCGCCCGTAGCCGACAACAAAACCGACGAGGGCGATGACCTGCCTGAAAACCGCAAATGGAACCGGCGGGTAGTGCTGGCGATCATTGACGACCAGGGAGAAGTAAAGACGGACGATGCCGTCAGCGGAAAATAAACGCTACCACCTTCTGCGGCCCAGCGAAAGCACCGTAGCCGCCAGAAATACTGCAATGACCGATAGGAAGTACACCAGATCGCGCGTGTCAAGCACGCCGCGGCTGATGGAATTGTAGTGGTATTCGATGCCGATGGACTGCACGATATCATCGCTGGTTCCGAAAAAAACGGGCAGGCGGCTCAAAAAATCGAAGGCCAGGTAGGTAAAGAAGCACAGGAACGTAGCCAGCACGAAGGCCGTGATCTGGTTGTTGGTGAGCGAACTGGCAAACACGCCGATGGCGACGAATACGGCCGCCAAAAACAGCAGCCCGATATACGAACCCAGGATACCGCCCGAATCGAGGTTGCCCGGCGGCGCGCCGAGGCGATACACCGTGATATAGTACAATACCGTGGGCAGGAGCGCGAAGACTACCAGTACAAAACTGGCGAGGAATTTTCCGCCCACGATCTGCCAGTCGGAGATGGGGCGCGTCACCAGCAGTTCGATCGTGCCGGTCTGGTTTTCTTCTGCAAATGTGCGCATCGTGACCGCCGGTATCAGGAACATGAAGATCATCGGTGCGATGCCGAAAAGGGTGTCCAGGTTGGCGTAATTGTTATCCAGTACGCTGTAATCGGGGAACACCCACATGACGAGCCCCATCAGCACGAGGAAAACCCCGATCACGATGTAGCCGATGAGCGAGGAGAAAAAGACGTTGATTTCTTTCAGAAAGATCGAGCGCATAGATCGGAATTCCGGCGGGTCTATATTTTTTGAAGGACGGGTTTGGTCATTTCGTGTTGCACATTGCCGGTGTTCAGCGTGCCGGCGGGTTCGAACAGCATGATACAGGCTTCTTCTTCGGCAACGGGCCGGTGCTCCACGCCGCGCGGCACGATCAAAAATTCATTTTCCCGCAATTCCACGGTCCGGTCCCTGAATTCCATACGGAAGCCGCCTTTCAGCACGTAGAACATCTCGTCTTCATCGTCGTGTTTGTGCCAGACGAACTCCCCTTTGATCCTGGCCAGTTTGACCTGCTGTCCGTTGAGTTCGCCCACGATTTTCGGACTCCAGTGTTCCGAAAAAAGGGAGAGTTTGTCGTCTATATTTACTTTTTCCATCAATGCCGGGGCTTATTTTGTGAGTTGCTGGAACACTTCCTCTACGCTGAAACTTTCGCGGTGCAGTTCGAGCAGGGTCAGGCGCTGCTCCACGGCGAATGCGAACACCGCGGCGCGCACGTCGTTGCCGGCGGGCGCGCGCAGTTCCCAGCGGTTTTTGCCGAGGCTTTTTACCGTTTGCACCTGTGGAATGCGGGCCAGGGAGTTTTTATCGGCGTTTTCGGCAAATTCCACGGTCACGATGCTTTGCCCGCTGAAGCGCTGTTTCAGTTCGGCGATCGGGGCGTCGGCGACGAGTTTTCCTTTGTTGATGATGATGGCCCGGTCGCATACGGCTTCCACTTCTCCGAGGATGTGGGTGCTGAGGATCACCGTTTTTTCCTTGCCGAGGTCTTTGATCAATTGCCTGATCTCCACGATCTGGTTGGGGTCGAGGCCCGACGTAGGTTCGTCGAGGATGAGCACTTCGGGGTCGTGGAGCATGGCCTGAGCCAGCCCCACGCGCTGGCGGTAACCTTTCGAAAGTTCGCCGATCCGCTTGTGCCGATGACTGCCCAGCCCTGTGCGCTCCACCATTTCGTCAACATGTTTCCGCGCCTTGCCGATGCCGTGCAGGCCCGCTGTGAAATGGAGGTACTCGCGCACGTACATATCGCGGTAGAGCGGGTTGTGCTCCGGCAGATAACCCACACGTGCCCGCGCTTCCATGGGTTTGGCGGCTACGTCGTATCCGCAAACCTCCGCGCTGCCTCCGCTCTGCGGCAGGTAGCCGGTGACGATCTTCATGGTCGTGGTTTTTCCCGCGCCGTTGGGGCCGAGAAACCCGAGCACTTCTCCTTTCTTCGCCTCGAACGAAACATCGTCCACAGCGCGTTGCGCTTCGTATATCTTGACGAGATGGCTGACTTTTACCGACATATCGCTGTCATTCCGGGTTGTTCAGGAACCGGGCAAAAATAGGAAAAGCTGCGAAGGAATGTCCGCGCGAAAACACTTTACGCCCGTAACAGCCCTGTTGAAAACGAAAATGTGCGCGTGACCGTTCTGTACACCGACGTTTAATAAACACACGTGAGTTTTTAAGACGGAGTATTACCGCTTTCGGGATTGAACCTGAACGATAAAGTCTGATGATCCCGGCGTCTTGTGAAACGGCACTTTTTTAGACTGAAAAGGGCTTTGTCCCGCCGCTACGCATCAAACGGAACTCGTTACACAAAGGGCGTTTGTCTTGACAACGAACCTTGCAACGATTACACAAAGGACGTTTGTCTTGACAATGAACCTTGTAACGACTACACAAAGGACGTTTGTCTTGACAACGAACCTTGTAACGATTACACAAAGGGCGTTTGTCTTGACAACGAACCTTGTAACGACTATACAAAGGACGTTTGTCTTGACAAGGAACCTTGCAACGACTACACAAAGGGCGTTTGTCTTGACAAGGAACCTTGCAACGATTACACAAAGGACGTTTGTCTTGACAAGGAACCTTGCAACGACTGCACAAAGGACGTTTGTCGCTACACATTACTCCTTTGCGCCTGTGTCTTGTGATCAGGTACAAACTCCGCAGTGTTTTTCCGGTCTGTAAAGGTTTGATTTGCAATACATGTATCCCAAAACCTGTCCAAAATTCACATAAACACAACAATTAAGAACGACGATGAAAAATACTATGCTGATCATACTGGCCCTGTTCACCTTTTCAGGCGCCCTTATTGCCCAAACCGAACCGGCGCCGCCCGCACACAAGGGGCTGGATTCCCTGCTGCAAAAATATGTGAGCGAGGCGGGCAAGGTTGACTATAAAGGCCTGAAAACCGACAAGGCGGCTTTGGACGCGTATTGCGATCTGCTGTCTGCAAACCCGGTGCAGGAGCACTGGAGCCGCGAAGAAAAAATGGCCTACTGGATCAATGCATACAATGCGTTTACGCTGAAACTCATCACAGACCACTACCCCACCAAAAGCATTATGAATTTTGACGGCGGCAAAACCTGGGATATCAGGCGCATCAGGATCGGCGGAAAAAAGTACAGCCTGAACAACATCGAAAACGACATCCTGCGGCCGCAATTCGGCGATGCGCGCATCCATTTTGCGATCAATTGCGCCGCGCGCTCATGTCCGCCCCTGTGGAATCACGCCTACACCGCCGAAAACCTGGAAACAACGCTCGAATCGCGGGCCAGGGCATTCATCAACAACAGTAAATACAACACCATCACGGCCAATCGGGCGCGGGTGAGCAAGATATTTGAATGGTATGCCGCCGATTTCGGCGACCTGAAGTCATTCCTGAACCGCTACTCGGACGTTGCGCTGAATAAAAATGCCGCCGTCAGTTTTAATGAATACGACTGGGCATTGAATGAATAGGACCGGCAATCACTTCATCTTTGCCAGTTCGCGCTGGAACACTTCTTCCAGTTGCTCTGCGTGCAGGTTTTTGGCCACGATAATGCGGTCCTTGTTCAGCACGTAGAGTTCGGGGGTGATGTCGACGAAGTATTTGGCGTAGATCGCGCGGTTGGTCGGATCGTACACATTGGTAAAGGGAAATCCGGTTTTCTTTACGAACGCTTTCCAGTCTTCTTCGTTGGTATTCACACCGATGCCGAAAAATTCGACTCCCCGGCTTTTCCAGTTGCGGGCGATCTCGACGATCTTGGGCGCGTCTTTCTGGCAATGCTCGCAATCGGGGCTGTACATAAAGACCACCACGATCGGCGCCGTGATCTCGTATATGCTTTTGTATACGCCGTTCACATCCTCTGCGCGCACATCGGGCCCTTTTTTGCCCATCAGGCTGGCTTCCATTTCCCAGGCGTGTTTTTGCAGTTTTTCCAGGTTTTCTGCCGTATCCCAAAAGGCGAGTTCCGGGGTAAAAAAGTTCTGGATCACGTGTACGTACACCCCTTCTCCGTCCATGACGGTCGTTTTGGTGTTTTCGTATTGCAGGGCGACCCAGTTGGTGAAAAACTGGAAATAATCCTTGTAGGGTATCACGCGGCGGATCAGTTCGTCGGCCACAGGAATGATGGAATCGCGCAATTGCGGCGTCAGGTCCTTGATGTAGCGGCGCAACTTGTTGCCGATCACGGGCGTGTACAGCAGCCTTTTATCCGAAAAATCGACGTTGTCCCAGAAGTGGCCGCGGTAGTGCATCAGTTGTGCGAGGGTGTCGAGGTCGCCATTGGGCTTGCGCGGGTAGGTAAGTTCGGGGTTCTGGCCGCCGATCTTGAATTTGGTGAAAAAGGCGTCGGGATAAGTAGTGTATATCTCGTCGAGGTGCGCCTTGCGCTCCGCCAGTATCTGCTCCTGCCGCGCCTTGGCTTTCTGAAATTCCGGGGAAGATTCCGGATTGGCCCGCAACACGTCGCTCAGGCTCTGCAATTCGGGGTCCTGCGCAGCCTGGAAGCGGTAATTCCGGTAAAACAGATCGTTGTTCAAGGAGCCATTCACCTGCATGGTGCTGCCGATATCGGAAGCGTTGGCCCGCATTGAGAACCGCTGGTCGGTGTCGATGAGGATAGAGAAGTTTTTATTCCCGCCCGGCAGCAAAAAGGTGTAAAAACCGGCGGGCAGCATCTCTTTCCGGCGCAAGGTAAAGTGGCCTTTGGCGTCCACGTCCGCCGAATCGGCGAGGTAGTTCCGGTCGCCGAACACCCCGATCAGGCGCGTTTTGCCGGCGGGGATACCGTCGATCTGTACATCGATATAGGTGCTGTCCATCGTTTGTGCCGACAAAGTGGCGGTGAACAGCAGTAAAAAGATCGCAAAAGGGTTCGAATACTTCATGGATAAATCATGTTTTTGACAAACTGGCCGCTTGCCGGCCTTCAACTCATTTTCCGGCAAAAATAGAACCAGCGGCGGCTACCCCAAAAGGCGTTAGCGATTCGTTTACATTCAAGAGGGTTACATTTGGGCGTTTTTCAACAAATACCAGTCATGAAAATACGTCCTTTCCCGCCGGCGCTGCTGATCGCAGCGTGCCTGCTCTGCAATATCGCGCGGGCGCAGCGAATTGCCGATCCGCCCCGACAGGCAAATACCGCCAAAAACGATCTCCTTTCCTACGTCGATCCTTTTATCGGCACCGGCGGCCACGGCCACACCTACCCCGGCGCCACGGCGCCTTTCGGGCTCGTGCAACTAAGCCCAGACACCCGCATCGATATGATGGACTGGGACGGCTGCTCGGGCTATCACTATTCGGATTCCCTTATCTACGGCTTTTCACATACCCACCTGAGCGGCACCGGCGTGGCCGACTACTGCGACATTCTGGTGATGCCGTACACCGGCGGCGCCAAACTGGAGCCCGCCGAATACGCATCGTCGTTCAAAAAGTCAAAAGAACACGCTGAAGCCGGCTATTACAGTGTTTTTCTTGAAAAAGACCGCATCAAAGCCGAACTCACCGCCACCGAGCGCGTGGGCGTGCACCGCTACAATTTTCCCAAAAACCGCCTGCGCGGACATCTGCTCGTGGACCTGCGCCACCGCGACGAGGTCATCCGCGCCCATATGAAGCGGGTGAGCGACCGGGAGGTTGAGGGGTATCGCATTTCCAAAGCCTGGGCCCGCGAACAGCACGTCTATTTCGTCATGCGCTTTTCCCGGCCTTTTTTCAACTCCCGCATCCTCGATATGAGCATCAACCCGCACGTGGCCAACCCCGCCGTGCACAGCGAATCCATCGTGGGGTTGCTCGATTTTTATGAAGACGGCGAGCCGCTGATCGTTACGGTCGGCATATCGGGCACGAGCATCGAAGGTGCGCGCAGGAACCTCGAAGCAGAATGCGATCACTACGATTTCGACCGCGTAAAGGCGGAAACACAGGCAAAATGGGCTGGACAGTTGTCGAAAATTGAAGTGGAAGGCGGCACAAAAGCGCAAAAGACGGTGTTCTACACGGCGCTGTACCATACCATGGTCGTGCCCAACGTATGGAGCGATGCCGACGGGCAATACCGCGGCCGCGACAACCAGGTACACTCCGATCCCGGGCATCCGGTGTACACCGTGTTTTCACTGTGGGATACTTATCGCGCCTGCAATCCACTGTACACCCTGCTCGAACCGGCGCGCTGCAACGATTTTATCAAAACCTTTCTGCGACAATACGAGCAGGGCGGCCTGCTGCCCGTATGGGAACTTGCAGCCAACGAGACCGACTGCATGATCGGCAACCACGCCATACCGGTGATCGCCGACGCCTATCTCAAAGGCATTCGCGACTACGATGCCCGCGAAGCCCTGGAAGCCATGCAAAAAAGCGCCGGCAGCGATCGCTACGGTTTGCAATGGTATCGAAAACTGGGTTATATACCCTCCGACAAAGAAGCCGAATCGGTGTCGAAAACGCTGGAATACGCTTTCGACGACTGGTGCATCGCTCAAATGGCAACGGCCATGCACGCGGATTCTGCCGGGCATGCCGCGCTCGAACGCTCCTTTTCCTACCTCAACCTCTTCGACCCCGATACGCGCTTTTTTCGCGCAAAAAACAACGCCGCCTGGCACAAGCCATTCGATCCCTACGAGGTTAATTTCAACTACACAGAAGCCAATGCCTGGCAATACCGTTTTGCCGTGCAGCAAAACATCGCCGGACTCATGGACATTATGGGCGGCTCAAAAGCCTTCGGCGACCAACTGGACAGCCTTTTTCAAGCAAGCACGCAAACTACGGGACGCGACCAGGCCGACATCACGGGGCTCATCGGTCAATATGTGCATGGCAACGAGCCCAGTCACCACATCGCCTACCTGTACAACTATGCCGGGCAGGCCTGGAAAACGCAGCAGCGCGTCCGGCAGATCATGGACGAAATGTACCGGGCAGCACCCGACGGCCTGTCAGGCAACGAAGACTGCGGGCAAATGTCTGCGTGGTTCGTTCTCTCTGCCATGGGTTTTTATCCTGTGACTCCTGCCTGCACCGATTATATCGTCGGCACACCGCTGTTCGAAAAAGTCACCCTGCATCTTGACGACGGGGAAACGTTCGCGATCCGGGCGCCGGGCGTTTCTGCAGAGCGTTTTTACATAAAAAACATGCACCTGAACGGCCACCGGCGTGCCGAGGGCCGCATCAACCACGCGGAGATCGTCAAAGGTGGAGAAATGGTGTTCGATATGTCAGACAGTCCGGCAGACTGGGGCCGCGCGGATGCATGCCAGGCCGGGAAACAAGTGGAGATCATTCCCGTGCCGTTTGTCGCGCAGGGCGAGCGGGTATTTGAAGAAAACCAGACCGTCGCGCTGGCCTGCCTCGATCCGGGCGCCTCAATCCACTACACGCTCGACGGCACGGAGCCCGATGCGAAGTCGCCGCGCTTCAGCCGGCCGTTCCGCATCGATCACACGCTCACCCTGAAGGCAGTCGCCATCGGCAAAGCGGGCAAAAGCCCCGTTGCGACAGCGCAGTTCACCCGCATGCAAACGGGGCTCAGCATACTGCGCTACAATACGCAGTACAGCCCGCAATACACCGCGCGCGGCGAAAAGGGCCTCGTCGACGGGCTGCACGGCGGTGATGACTTCCGCACCGGCGACTGGCAAGGCTTTCAGGGCGTCGATCTGGACGTAGTGCTGGACATGGGCTCTCTGCGGGAGATCAACAAGGTGAGCGTGGGGTTCATGCAGGATGAAAATGCCTGGATATTTTTCCCGCTGCGCGTAAAGGTGGAATTTTCCGAAGACGGACAAACCTTTAGCCCCGCCGGAACAGCAGAAAACGACGTAGAGGCTTCGGAAAAAGGCGTTTTGCAAAAAACATTTTCCATCGATCTCAACGGCAGGAAAGCCCGTTACCTGCGCGTAGTGGGCGTTACTCCCGGCAAGTGCCCGGAATGGCACAAAGGCGCCGGCAATCCCTGCTGGATTTTTGCCGATGAAATTACCGTGAAGTAACAGTTGCAGCAAACACAGCGTTATAGTGTTGTCATTTTCAATATCCTGTTCCGGGGTTATTGATCTGTAAACAATACGGCGCTTCCGCTGAAAGTTCGTTACTTCGCATTGCCGTCGCACAAGAACAACCGCCATCAAAAAATTAGTCCACATACTGCCCCTGTTGCTTCTCCTGGCCATTACAAACGCATACGGTCAGCAGGCGGATATTCCGGAACAGCAAACACTGGAAGTCGATCGCCTGCTGGAACGCGCCCGCACGGCGAAACAGGATGACGAACGGGAGCTACTGGCCAACGAAGGCCTTTCCCTGGCGCGCAACATGTCGTACAATAACGGGATCATCGCAGCATCCATGTTGCTGGGTGAAGTGTGCGCCCGCAATGGCCGCAATGAAGAGGCACTCCAGCATTATCTTTTGGCAGAAGCGAAACTCCAGAACCGCGGGCGCGTGGATCAGATGCTCGTCGTCAATCGCGCCCTCGGCGATATTTTCCTGCGCGAAAAACTGTATTCCTACGCCTGCCGCTACTATGTGGAAGTGCTGCAGTCTGCCAGGGACGATTTCGAAACCATAGAAAAACTTGCGGACGCCTATTTGTCCGACATGCGTTTCGACAGCGCCGAGATCAACTATAAAAAACTGATCGTCAAGTACAAAGACGAGGGCAACAACCCCCGCCTCGTGCAGATATACCAGAAACTCGCCAACGCATACGACGGACGTGGCGACCTGGGCAAAAGCATCTATTACTACACCGCGATCGAGCACATCATAGAGACCTACGGCACGGCGCAGGAAAAATCGCTGCTCTACAACAACCTGGGCAGGCAGTACGTGCGCGACCGCGACTACCACAAGGCGCTCGAATATTTCAGAAAGGCGGAGTTGCAATGTGTGTACATTCCCTGCGACTACCCCGAGGTGATGTACGCCAACCTGGGTGTAGCCTTGCACAATACCGGCGACTCACGCCGCGGGATCGATTACCTGCTTCGCGCGCGCGACCTGCTGCTGAGCCGGCGCAACTGGCCGGAACTCGCCAGTCTCGAACACCTGATCGCCGGCGTTTATTACAGCAACAACGACTACTACAACGCCCTGACCCACAACGAACTGGCTATCCGGTACGCCCGCCAGAGCAAACAACGGCAGACCCTGGCCGACGCTTATGAAACGGCTGCCAAGGTGTATAATGAACTCTACGACTTTGAAAAGGCATTCGATTATTACCGAAACTACCTGACCGAACTCGACACCATCCGGCTACAGGAACAGGTACGGCAGCAGCAGATCGATCAGCAGCGCAATCTGCTGGCGGCAGCAGAAGGGCAGATCAAATACCTGTACGCCCAGCAGAGCGTGCGCGACCTTGCATACGAGCAGATCCGGCTGGAGCGCGAACGCCTGGAACTCGCCAATAAAAACCTGGCCCTGGAGGCCCAGCGAAAAAAGGACGAAGTATTGCTCCTGCAAACACAGAATGAGGTGGACCAGTCCAAACTGCGCGAAAAAACACTACAGGCGCTTCAGGCGGAACAGGAACTACGGCTGGCCGCGCAGCGCCTCAATGCGGCCAAACAGGACAACCTGATCGCCGAACTTCGACGGCAGGAAGAAATGGACCGCGCACAACGAAGTGCCGACAGCCTCAGCAGGGTGCGCGAACTGGAGCGCATCCAGCGGGAGCAGGAATATCAGTCGGAACAGGAGGCCAGTTTCCGGCAATTCGTGTACGGCATCGGTTCGCTGCTGTTCATTATCCTCGGGTTGCTGGGAGTAGGCTGGTATTTTGCCCGCCGCGCCAACAACCGCCTGAACCTGAAAAACAAACAGATCAGGCAACAAAATGAGGAAATAGCAGCGGAACGCAGCAAAAGCGACCAGCTCCTGCTCAACATCCTGCCCGGAGAGATCGCCCACGAACTGAAATCGCATGGCTACGCCACCCCGCGCTACTACGAATCGGCAACGGTGCTGTTCACCGACTTTATCAATTTTACCAGGCTCTCGGAGCATCTGTCGCCGGAAGAACTGATCGACGAATTGAACGAATGCTTCCTGGCCTTCGACGAGATCTGTGAAAAACACGGCCTCGAAAAGATCAAGACCATCGGCGACGCATTCATGTGCGCCGGCGGTTTGCCGGTACCCAATGATACCCATCCGCAGGACGCCGTGCGGGCAGCCCTTGAGATGGATGCCTGGCTCCGCAACCGCAACCGGGAAAACCCGAAGGCTATTTTCCGTGAAATGCGGATCGGCATTCACACAGGTCCGGTGGTGGCCGGTGTGATCGGCAAGAACAAATTTGCCTACGACATCTGGGGTGACGCCGTCAACCTTGCCGCCCGGCTCGAGGAACTGGGGGAGAACGGCCGTATCAATATTTCAGGCTCCACTGCCGAGGCCGTAAAGCACCAGTACAAGATCTCCTACCGCGGCAAGAAAGAGGTCCATAACAAAGGCCTGATCGACATGTACTTCGTGGAAGCCTGAAATAATACGGAATGGCCTTACTCGCCTTCGCCTACCGGTTCGGTAGAGCCGGTGCCGAGGAAGGCCTGGCCGGAGGCAAAATAGTAGTTGATCGGCGACTCGTTGCGCAGCATATCGATCACATTTTCAAACATCGCCGAAGGCAAATGCATGGTGATCAGGCGGCCCGACTGGCTGTCGTTGGGAAACGGCATTCCGGCATCGTGAAAACGGACGTATCCGAGCACGGTACTTCCATTGTAGAGAGCGATCTGGGCCCTGTTGCCCTGATAGCCGTTGGAGGTTCCGTAGAACAATACGTGGTACTTGGTTACTGCTGACATGGGGAAATGGTGTTTTAAGGGTGAAAAAACAATCCTCTCAGTGAGGAATGCTGCAAAGAAAGCGGGCAAAAAGACGATGCGCAAGCGCAAGTGCAGCGTTAGCCGGCTTTTAATTGTTTTTTAAGCCCGGTTCGCCGTACGATGGCAAACCGGGCTGCTATGTCTTTACATTTTTACCACTTTTATCAACTGCTTCCTGCCGCTGCGTGGATCGCGCAGTTCGAGGAAGTACAGCCCCGGCAGATATTCTGAAAAATCCAGGGTACTGACCTGACCCGAAAAAGACAGGCGCCGATGAGTGATCAATTGCCCCGAGACACTCAGAATACGCGCTTCCAGTTCGCTGAGTTCCGGCAGGAAGATCGTCAGGGTGCCGGTGACGGGATTGGGATATACTTTCGATTGCAGGAGTATGTTTTGTGTGCCGCTTACATCGTCCACCAGGCCATTGCAGTCGTTGTCGATGCCGTCGTCCGGTATCTCCTGTGCATCCGGGTTCACCAGCGGGTTGCCATCGTCGCAGTCGAGATCGTTTCCGGCATATCCCGCAGGCAACTGATCAAGACAGGTGTCGAGCGGAGCAGCCGCGTCGCCGAAGTTATCGCCGTCCGCGTCGGCATAATAGGTGAAAAGCACAAGCCCTTCGTCCACTGCGCCGTCGCAGTTATTGTCGATGCCGTCGCAAAACTCCACTGCGTCGGGGTTCAGCGACGGATCCCCGTCGTCGCAATCGAGGTTGTTGCTCACATAACCTGTCGGCGGCTCAGTCAGGCAGGTGTCCAGGGAAGTCAGAGCGTCACCGTAGTTGTCGCCGTCGGAATCCAGGTAGTAGGTAAATACCTGAATATCGTCCACCAAGCCGTTGCAGTCGTTGTCGATGCCGTCGCACGTTTCCACTGCATCGGGATTCAGCGACGAATCGCCGTCGTCGCAATCGAGGTTGTTGCTCACATAGCCCACAGGCGGCTCCGTCAGACAGGTATCCAGGGAAGTCAAAGCGTCACCGTAGTTGTCGCCGTCAGCATCCAGGTAGTAGGTAAATACCTGAATATCGTCCACCAAACCGTTGCAGTCGTTGTCGATGCCGTCGCACATTTCCACCGCATCGGGGTTCAGCGACGAATCGCCGTCGTCGCAGTCGAGGTTGTTGCTCACGTAGCCCGTCGGAGGCTCCGTCAGGCAGGTATCCAGAGAGGCCAATGCGTCGCCAAAGTTGTCGCCGTCAGCATCCAGATAGTAAGTGTACACCGGAATGTCATCCACCAGGCCGTTGCAGTCGTTGTCGAGGTTGTCGCAAAGTTCGGGTGCGCCGGGATAGACGTCCGGGTTGTGATCGTCGCAATCTTCATAACTGTACACCCCGTCCTCGTCTTCGTCTTTGTAAAAATAGGAACGCGCCAGGTCGAATGCTTCCGCGCCGATCTCGATCCCGATCAGGCGACCGGGAATATCATCGAAAGGCGGATGGATGCCGCCCCAGATGCGCGAAAGGCTCGTCTGGTCGGATGCATCGCGATAAGTCGCCCACTGAAGCGTGAGGTCCACGCTTGGTCCTTGTTCCAGACCGAGAAAATTGCTGTTGGCATCGACATGAAATTCACCCATGCCGGCCGGAAAATATTCGTCGCCGGTGATCATGGTCAGGATCTCTGCAGCCGTGCGCGAATAGGTAGAGTGCCCCGAGATGTAGCCGGCAAAGGGGGGCGTAACAAAAGTTTTACGCTGATAAGGCCACCATTCTTCTGCCAGTATCCAGCCCACGCCCGCGATCTGGGTCGTCGGGTCGGTCACGTAGTCGGGGCCGCGCCAGGTGTAGAATTTGATCTTGCCGATGTTTTCTCCGTTGGGCCCTTCCAGCGGGTCACCTGCCTCCACCAGTTCGATCAGGCCGGGGATCAGGTCGACTCCTGCGGGGTGATAGGAAGGCAGGTTGGGATCGCTGCTTTGCCCCAGTCCGGCCATGTAGCGCAGGGCCGTCACCGGCCGCACGCCGTCGTACCAGCCTTTGATGCCCCAGGCCGCAATAGCGGCGTCGTGCAGGGCGCCTCCCAGGGACAGGTAGGCCTTCACATCCCACTCCAGGTCGCTCAACACAGGACCTTTGCCGTTGAATTTTTTTACAAAAGAGGGGTGATCGCTCACATAGTTCAGGATCGTGAACCAGTGCCCGGGCGGGGTTTCCGAATTGGGGCCGTCCGCCCAAAACTGGGCCAGTACCCTGACGTAATCGCCGCGCGGCACCATTTGCGACACATAAGGATCACCCGTGCGCGGGTTGGTATCACGCCCCATGGCGGGATCGCCACCGTCGATAAAATCGTAGAAATCGTGGTATTCGGCCCAGGTTTGCGGGTAGGACTGGATATTGCCGACCGCACGCGGGGAAATGTCCCACATGACGCCGTCGTTGGGGTCGTGGTGCGCCGACCACGCCATCACCAGTTCGAAATTCCATTTGTACTCTTCGGAAGTGCTGTCGCCGGCGATCGTATCGAGAAATGGAACAGTTCCCGGATCATGGTAAACCCAATACTCGTGGCCGTCGCGCTCGTACACCGTGAGGTCCTCGTTTTTCAGGGAAAAAGGATGTACGAGTCCCCACTCAGGACTTTGAAACACCTGAGTGGACGGGATGGGGTTGCCGTTCTGGTCGATCGCCAGGGTCAGGGTCAGCGGTTGCCAGTGGTTGGGATCCAGCAGCGTGGGAGCGCCCGGATCGGCCATGATCATGGGCGGGTTCACCGGCTCGTAAAACTGTATGGCGTAGTTGTTTTGCTCGTTGGCGCCGTCCAGCAGGCCCATTTGCAGGATGCATTGCCCGATATAGTTGCCCAGCGCCGCCGGCCCGCCGTTCTGGTAGTCGGTCGAGGTAAAACTGAAGTCGTAACCCAGCGTCAGCATCAGGTTGTTGAAGCGGGTAAGGGTGACGGCGGCATTCGGCGAATTGGTAAAACGCTTGAACAGCACGCGATAGGCGGCGTAGCTCATGGTGGCGTTTCGCGCCGCCTCGATATTTGCCGGCGGCGGCATCGTGATGCCGTCGAACGGGCAGGTATAATTGCCCACTGTTTTCCCCAGCAGATACGTTTGCGCGACCGTATCGTAAACGGCCCAGGAATCGTACAGCGCAATGGCGGTATGGAAAAGGTTGCGGGCATGGACGGGAGGTCGTGCAAAGTCCTCGCGGATGGCCTGCAGCAAGGCTTCGTTCCATTGGCGGGCAACGGACTGCTGCGCCGAAACGGAGTTGTAAAAGCAGCAGCACAGGGCGACCAGAAGTGCGCCCGGGAGTGAAAATCTGTTCATTTTTGTTTGTTTAATGTCGTTTAACATCCCGGCCGGCGCCGGTTTCCAAAACAGCGTTCGCGTCGCAGTTCACATAAAAACACTTTTCTATGTGTAAGCATCGTTTGCAGGGGTACCTCAATTGCAGACAAAGGTAATTTTATGAAACGGCTGCGCCTTGCAGTACCCGGATTAATGTGCAGTTATACACGATCGCTTCATATTTTTTGCGGTGGCGGCACGCCCCGAATATTCGCAGGCTGAAAAATATTCGCATCTTTACCCGCAAGTAACCATATGGTAAAACCAATGAAAATCGCGCCGGACACGCTTGCCGACCTGTTTCAACGGATGGACCTTTTCGAATCCATTCCGCAAACGGTACTGTTCAAACTCGCCGCGCACAGCAAGATCAAAAGGATACCTGCAGATGGTGTTGTTTTCCATAAAAACGATGTCGGCAACGCCCTTTTCGTTATTCTGGAAGGCCATGTAAAGGTCCATGACGACGATTACGTTGTGACGAAGCAATCGGCAGGCAGTTTTTTCGGCGAACTGGCCCTGCTCGACGAAGGCCCGCGCTCGCTGTCCGTCAGCGCCGTCGGCGAAACAACGCTGGCCGTGATCAGCCGCACCGAATTTTACAGTGTTCTGGAGGACTACCCTTCCGTGATGCAACTGGTGGTATCCCAACTGACCCGCCGCCTGCGTCTCCAGACGGACAAACTGGTGGATCAGTTGCGTCGCCGCGAGGAAGAACTGACCCGGCTGGTGGATGAACGTACAGCCGAAGTCGTGCACCAGAAAGAAGAAGCCGAACGGCAGCGCGCGCAGGCAGAGGCGGAAAAACGCGAAGCGGAATTCCAGCGCCAGCGGGCCGAACAGAGCGAACGCTTCAAACAGCAGTTTCTCGCCAATATGAGCCACGAACTGCGCACGCCCATGCACGCGGTCATGGGCATGACCAGCATCCTGCTGCAAAAAGGCCCCCGGGAAGACCAGATGCGCTACCTGGAAAGCATCATACGCTCATCCAAAAGCCTGCTGGTGATCCTGAACGAGATCCTCGATATTTCGAAGATCGAAGCGGGCAAGATGGAACTGGAACATACCGACCTCAACATCGAACGCATCGTAGAGCAGGTAGTGAACACCCTCGCCTATCGCGCCGACGAAAAAGGCATCGAACTGGTGACAGAATGCGACCCTGCGCTGCCGCCCGTGCTCATCGGCGACCCCGTGCGCCTGCAACAGATCCTGCTCAACCTGACGGGCAACGCGATCAAATTCACCGAAAAAGGCAACGTGACCCTTATCGCACGGCCTGAATCGATCGCAGACGGCAGCTGTCGTATATTTTTCGCCCTGCGCGATACCGGTATCGGCATGAGCCCGGCGCAACTGGAAGTGGTATTCGAGAGCTTCCGCCAGGCATCAAGCGACACCACCCGCAAATACGGCGGCACGGGGCTGGGCCTGAGCATTTCAAAACATCTGGTCGAGTTGTTCGGCGGTGAATTGCGGGTAAAAAGCACAAAAGGCGAAGGCTCCGAGTTCAGTTTTGTCATCGATCTGCCGGTCAGTGCGAATACGCGTATCGCCGATCAGGAAGAGGTGTCGCAGCAAATGCTCGATGCGCTCAGCGGCACCCGCATTCTCATCGCAGAAGACAATTACTACAACCGCATCGTTGCCACGGAAACGCTCGAACTGAGAATCCCCGGCGTGCAGATCGATGCCGCGGAGAACGGGCAGGAAGCGGTGGAAAAATGCGATTCGGGCATCTACGATCTGGTGCTGATGGACGTACACATGCCCGTCATGGATGGCCTGGAAGCCACCCGCCGCATCCGGGAAACCCATCCCGAACTTCCGATCCTGGCGCTGACGGCCTCCGTGATCAAGGCAGAGGTGCAAAAATGCCTGGATTGCGGCATGTCGGGCTGGATACCAAAGCCTTTCCGCGACATCGAGTTTTTCGGGGCCATCTACGACGTGCTGCACAACGACGGAACCGCCGCAAAAAAAGCACCCGCATTGCCGGAGCCATCCAACGACCGGCAGGAAAGCGGGCTCCAGTTCCTCGAATCGCTCACCGGCGGCAACCGGGAGCGCATCCGCAAATACATCGGGCTGTACCTCGAATCCATGCGCTCGGCCCTGCCGCTCATAGAGGCGACCCGAGATGCGGGAGACGCCGAACGCCTGCACCGCCACATCCATACACTCAAGCCGCAATTCCGCATGGTGGGCCTCGGCGACACGGCCGAACTGGCAGCGCGCATTGAAGAAAACCTCAAAGCGGGCATTGTGCCGAAAGTACTGACGGCAGACATCGATCGCCTGCTGGAAGACGCCCGCCGCTCGGAGGCAGATTTTGAAAAATACCTCGCAACATCGTAGAAGCGCACAAATACCAATTATGCTTACCTTGCCGGCAAAACGAAATGAATATGTCTGACAACAAGAAAAAGGTTTTCCTGGTCGACGACGACAAAATGTTCCTCACCATGTTGTCCGATCAACTGGAAGGCCTTGGTAAATACACCGTTTCCACCTTCGCCACCGGCGAAGAATGTCTGGACAAACTGAGCGCCAACCCCGACGTGATCGTGCTGGACTACTACCTCGACTCGGCGGTGCCGGGCGCCCTCAACGGCATGGAGATCCTCAAACGCATCAAAACGACCAGCCCCGACCTGAAAGTGGTCATGCTCTCTTCGCAGGAGCACTACGGCGTGGCCTTGCAGACGATCGCCAAAGGCGCCCTGTATTATGTGATCAAGGACAATCAGGCTTTCGGTGAAATCGAACGCCTGCTGGAAGAGATCGCCTGAGCCCCGGTTGCCATCCCTATTTTGACATACGCATGGCCTTGTTCATGCGCCTCCTTTTTTACCTTTGCGGCCCCGCAAGGCATGGGAGATCATTTATTGAAACCGGAAATTGGAAATTAAGAAATCAGGTACTGCTGAAAACCGGAAATTGAGAGCCGTGAAGTTGAGCGACTCACCCTCCAGTCATAATATCCAATTTCTCAAATTTCCAGTTTCTCAATTTCCGGTTCACCGCTTGCTTTGCCTGGGACAGGGGATTTCCCCGGAGCTATCCTTAACCAATACACAGCTATGCAAGTCAAAGAATTTCTGAAAAAACTGGGCCTGAAAACCCGCAACCAGGGCGCCTGGACGGGCCTCAACGATATCACCGGCAGTCGCCGCTACCTCGAATCCCGCTCGCCGGTGGACGGGCAGTACATCGGCTCGGTCAGCATCACTACGCGCGAGCAATACGATCAGGTTATCCAATCCGCCGAACAGGCATTTGGAGAATGGCGCAATATGCCCGCACCCAAACGCGGCGAGATCGTACGCCAGTTTGGCGACGTGCTGCGCCAGTACAAGGACCCGCTCGGCCGGCTGGTGAGTTACGAAATGGGCAAAAGCCTGCAGGAAGGCTGGGGCGAGGTGCAGGAAATGATCGACATCTGCGATTTTGCCGTCGGCCTTTCCCGCCAGTTGTACGGCCTCAGCATGCACAGCGAACGTCCGGGCCACCGCATGTACGAGCAGTGGCACCCGCTGGGCATCGTGGGCATCATTTCGGCGTTCAATTTCCCCGTAGCGGTATGGTCCTGGAATGCCTGCATCGCCTGGGTTTGCGGTGACGTATGCGTATGGAAAGCTTCGGAAAAAACGCCGCTTTGTTCGATCGCCTGCCAGCATCTTTTCCAGAAAGTGCTGAAAGCCAATAATTTGCCGGAAGGCATCAGTTGTATCATCAACGGCGACTACAAAGTCGGCGAATTCATGACCAAAGACCCGCGCGTGGCCCTCGTCAGCGCTACCGGCAGCGTACGCATGGGCAAGATCGTGGGCCAGACCGTCGCCCAGCGCCTCGGCCGCAGCATCCTCGAACTCGGCGGCAACAACGCCATTGTTATCACGCCTTCGGCGGACATGAAAATGGTGCTCACCGGCGCGGTGTTCGGCGCGGTGGGCACTGCCGGCCAGCGCTGCACCACCACGCGGCGCCTCATCATCCACGAGAGCGTGTACGAACAGGTGAAAAACACGCTCGCCAAAGCCTATCCGCAACTTCGCATCGGCGACCCGCTCGACCCGGCCAACCACGTCGGTCCGCTGATCGACGCACAGGCCGTGGAAAACTACCTCCACGCCATCGAAGCGGTGAAAAAACACAAGGGCAAGTTCCTGGTGGAAGGCGGCGTGCTTTCCGGCCCGGGCTATGAAAGCGGCTGTTATGTGAAGCCCTGCATCGCCGAAGTGGAAAACCACTGGGATATCGTGCAGCACGAAACCTTCGCACCCATCCTGTACCTGATCAAATACAAGAACATCGAGGAGGCCGTCGCCCTGCAAAACGCGGTGCCGCAGGGCCTTTCCTCGGCGATCATGACCACCAACCTGCGCGAAGCCGAGCGTTTCCTGTCGGCTGCGGGTTCCGATTGCGGCATCGCCAACGTGAACATCGGCACCTCCGGCGCCGAGATCGGGGGCGCTTTCGGCGGCGAAAAGGAAACCGGCGGAGGCCGCGAGTCGGGCTCCGATGCCTGGAAAGCGTACATGCGCCGGCAAACGAATACGATCAATTATTCCGAGAATTTGCCGCTGGCACAGGGGATCAAATTCGATTTTTAGTGAATATTGCCAATATGCAACTTGCAGTAGACAGATGATAAAGACGCTGCGCTGACGAGTTTAAATGTTATACCGGCGGCATGTGGATTTCGGGAGAGATCCGCATGCCGCTTTTATTTTTCCGGCCCCGCGTACAGGTGCCAGCCTTTTATCTGACTGATTTTTAGTGGAAAAAATTGTTCGTACAAGGGACTGTACAATGCGGTGTCGCGCAGCGCCAGGTGCGTCAGGTCGAACTTCGTCCGGTACTTTTGAAGGGTATCAGCGGTAATGCGGTCGCCGAAATTCCAGGCCGTCCAGCCGTTGCGCCGGAGCGCGTACAGCGCGATGTTGGGGGAAGGGTCCTGCGGACAAAGAAACCGCGCGGCGCCGGGAATGCCCAGTTTTTCCAGTGCGCCTTCCTCCAGAAAGGCATCGGGCGGCAGGTTCAGGTCCGTTTCAGGATAAAAAGCCTGGTGCAGGCGTTTCGACAGGATCAGGTGGCTGTGTACAGCACCGGCGACAAGGCACAACCCCAGGGCATAAACGAGGGGTTTTTCCCGGTACAGCGAACGGGCGAGCCGTACTCCCGATATCAGCCAGATTGCCGGTAACACCAACAGGCTCAACGCGTAGTAGTCGTGCTCGCGGAACATCCTGAACCACAACAGGAAATAGGCTACTCCCCCGAGCGCGCTCCATACGATCAGATTTTTCTCAAAAAAGGAAATTGATTTCCGGTTTTTAAAAATAAGCCACAGGCTCCCGGCGCAGGCAAGATACAAGCCCGCTGATGCGTAAGCGGGCAGCCCCCTCCTTCCGATCATAACGAAGGTTTCCAGGATAAACGATGCGTCGTAATTCCAGACCGGGCGTGTCGACGCCAGAAAATAAACGGCCTGGTGCCGGGCATTGTAATCCGAGAGCCACCCGTAACACGACAACACCAAAACAGTCCACCCGGCCAGTGCGACAGCCACCTGCGCACGACTCCACGTGGCATCGGGCCGCTCCTGCCCTTTCCACAGGCCTGCTCCCCAGGCGATGGCGATGGCCAGCGGAGCGATGGCCATGCTGATCTTGAGCGACACGGCCAGGGAAGCGCAAAAAACGGCGGCCCAAAGCCATCGCAGACTGCGCCGCTGCCGGGCGCGGTACAGGCAGGCCAGCGTCATCAGGATCAGGCAAAAAGCCGGGGCATCAGGCAGGAAGCACGGGCCGTAATAAGCGAATATGGGCGACGTGAGCAGGAGTCCCGATATCAGTACGGCGATCAAGGGGCGCTGGGACACCTGAAGAACGGTCCATCCAAACGCCCAGACACCGGCAAACTGTAGCAACAGCCCGATCCAGCGCAGCGGAAATACCGGATAATTGAAATAACGGGTCGTCAGACCGGAGAGCCAGTATAACAAGGGAAACTCACCGGCAGCATGACCGTCGCCCGACGAAAACAGGTTGCAAACCCGTATCTCCGAAAAGGAAGGGTTTTGTGAATAATGCCACGCGATGGCCGCGCCGTCGGCCTGCCGCCACTGGTGGATACCGACAGGCGGCAAACCGAGCCACTGGTCATACCCGTTGACCCATGCCATGCAACAAAAAACGAGGACATAAGCGACTGTATATCGGTATGCATCGCAGCGGCTCATCAGCGTTTTTCATATGTGAAATTCTCCGGAAATGTCACGGAAGCCTTCCACCAGTTGGCTGTCTCTTCCTCTGTAGCCCTCGCAAAATCGGGCTGCTCCCAGATAAACGCTTTTTCCATCTGTTCTCCCAATGCAAGCAGGCGCCTTCCGGTTTCGATCTGTTTTCCGCTCCAACTATCCAGCGCCTTTTCCAGGCTATCGTGCTCGTGCAGGCAATGGATCAGATCTTTCGCATTGTTATACCCTTTGAACACTCCGGAACCCGTAAAAGGCTGTATCACCATGCCGGCATCCCCGATCAGGCACATATTGTCTTTATAGTACCTCTCCAGATCAAGGGTATAAATAACCTGAATGTAGCTGTCTTCGGTCTTTTCCACCATCGCCCCGTAGTGGGCCGGAATGCTTTCGGAAAGCAAACGCTTCAGACGTGCCTCATTTTGTTCGCTCATGGCACCTGGCGGCAGGGTGCCCACCCTCATCTTCCCGTTTTTATCCGTCATCAGCTCGTCCAGTTCGGTTTCTGTAAATGTGATATAGGCCGCCCAGTTGACTATGCGCGCACCTTCCTTTACCGAACCGTCGGGATGGGGGATAAAATAGACCACGTTGTGGCCGGGCCGGCCGCTGCAGTAAGACAGCCTCAGTATCTCGTCTTTTAGCCTGATCTGTCCATCTACTTCCGACTCCGGGAGCAGACCGCGCCACAATACGTACCCCCGGTATTGTAAATGTTTGTCGGGAAACAGAATACTGCGCCCCAGAGAATTATACCCGTCGGCAAACAATACCAGATCGAATACCTGCTTTTTGCCACTGTCGGTGGTTAACTCAACTTTTCCGCCTGCAATCTGTCCGGCATCCACTATTTTGACTCCCGGACGGTAGCAATGATCAGGAACGTTGCTCCTCAGTTTTTGCCACAATTCGTTCCATTGAAATACTTCAAACTGCATGGGCATCGACCAGGCGGTTTTACCATATGGCTCTGCGGAATCAAGTTTGCCGACAAAAGGCATTTTACTGATCCTGAATGAAGCGAAGTCGTTGCCGATAAGGCCGTCGTTCCGAATTTGTTCCATCAGGGCGGGGGTAGTACCGATGCCGCCGCCACGGCCTACCAGCGCTTTACCGGAGCGTTCGAATACTGTTACCTCGTGGCCTTCTTTCATGAACAGGTACGCAGCCGAGCAGCCTGCGATGGACCCGCCAACTATTCCGATTTTCATATGGTGAGTTTAAGGTGCTTAAACGACCGGCGCCAACACAGACACCTGACGCATACAAATGTACTCCGGCGGGTTTCTAGTTTGTATCTCTATAATTCAAATTGTCATGTCGCTCCGGCCACCTTGTCACTTGTGCAAACCGGCCGTCCTCCAACAAGATTCTGATCAATTCCTTTTCATAAAAATGGGATGGCGCGCTGTGCAGGTGCACTTGCCACAAAAGGAACATTTTCACATCTACTTGTTTATCAGTGGCTTATAATTAAAATAACGACACTTCCGTTTTATAACTAAAAATTAGTTGTAAAACTGAAAAATAGTTTCCACCTTTGTCCCGCACCAATATTCATAGCGATCATGCGCCCTCTCACACACAAGGAAGAAGAAGTAATGACCATCCTCTGGCGGCTGGAAAAGGCATTCGTGCACGACATCATCGAAGAAATGGAAGAAAAGCCGCCCTACAACACCGTGTCTTCCATCGTCAGAAAACTGGCGGCGGAAGGGCTGGTGGGTTACGAGTCTTTTGGCAAAACCCACCGCTACTTCCCGGTCCTGAAAAAAGAAACCTACCGCGCCAACGCTTTCCGGCGCTTTATGGAAAACTATTTCGGCGGCTCACCCTCCGCACTGCTGTCTTATTTCGTGCGTGAAGAAAACGTGGACCCGGAAGAACTGGACCGGCTGCTGGAAGAAATTCGCAAATCAGAAAAAAACAACCCGAAGCCATGAGCGTCTCCTACATCCTCGAATCGGCATTTTGCATGGCCTGCCTGTACGCATTTTACTGGCTGGCGCTCCAGCGCGAGACCTTTTTTCAATGGAACCGCATTTACCTGCTGTTGTCGCCGTTGATCGCGCTGAGCCTGCCGGCCCTGCACATCAGCCTGGAAACCCCTGCCGCAACGCCTGATATTCCACAAACGCCGGCCCTGGAATTTTCCGCCCTGGTGGAACAGGCCCAGGCCGCTCCGGCACATTTTCGGCACACACTCGCACAGCCGGTAGCCGAAGGCTGGTCGGTGTCGCTGGGAACCCTCCTGTGGTGGGCGTACCTGCTCGGCGCCGGGTTGCTGACACTGCGCCTGTTGCTGCGCATCGTACTGCTATGGCGCACGATCGGGCGCTATCGCAAAGGCGATCTTTCTGGTTTCGAGGAAGCGCCGGCTTCCTTTTTCGGCCTGATCTTCTGGAAAAACAAACCGGGACAGGCAGCAGCGTCATCGCTGATCCTCGAACATGAACACGTGCACGTACGCCAGTGGCACAGCCTCGATGTGCTGCTGATGGAAGCCATGCTGATCGTGCAGTGGTTCAATCCCCTCATGCACGCTTTTCGCCGCAGCCTCTGTGCCGTGCACGAATATATTGCCGACGCGCATGTCGTGCGCGACACGGGACGGCGTTCCGAATACGCCACCTTGCTCGTTCAACACCAAAAAGCCGGACAAAGGGCCCGGTCCGGCCTGGTGAATACTTTTCATTCACTTATTAAACACCGCCTGCTTATGCTTGCCAGACGCCCTTCACGCCCCTTCCGACGCCTCAAATACCTCCTGATCATGCCGCTGTTTGCG
Source organism: Lewinellaceae bacterium (assembly GCA_020636045.1). GTDB lineage: Bacteria > Bacteroidota > Bacteroidia > Chitinophagales > Saprospiraceae > M3007. The sequence goes on along the minus strand of JACJYP010000006.1, from coordinate 273,177 downwards.
ACGCTGATGCTCCTTTTTTCATTCCGCCTGGTAGAAACCCTGCCCGCCGCCGCGCCGCTTGCGGAAGCCATGCGCAAAGCCGACCTGCTCGCCGGCATGCTGGGCGAGGTGACCGTGGCTGCCGAAAAACCTGCGCCCGCGAGCGAACCGACGCCTTATATCTTTTACTGGGGTTCGGTCCAGTGCCGGATCGTACATGACCCGGCCACGGGCGAATGGTACGGCGGGGTCGACCTTTCACCCGAAGAATTCCGCGAAGCGCTGAAGCGCGAACCCCGGCTGTACAACGGGCAATCGCTGGAGCAGCGTTTTTCCCTGCAACTCGGTAACATCGCCGTAAACAGCGATTACTACGATGAATCAATATACAAAACCGTGCGGCCGGAAGTGGAAGCCTACGTTGCCGGCCTCGACAAAAACGACTACCTGCAATTGAAAAACCTGCCGCTGCCCAACGGGGAAAAGGCCGTTGTGTACCTTTCCTTTGGCGCGGTTGCGCCTGGCTGGCTTCCCCGCAATAGCAGCCAGATCAACTGGGCAGAAGACCCCGCCAAAATTGCCCTGATGGAGCCGACAGTGCTGATATGGGGTGATGCGCGCAAGAGCGATGCGGACCGGCAATTTTTCACGGTCGAGGAGTTCTGGCAGCACATGCAGCAGACCCCCAAAATTGTACATGCCGACGGCACCGAAGGTATTGCAGATAAACTGGTGGTTTGGGTAGCCAAACCCGGGGTATTCTACGAGATGATCGTGGCCATACCGGCAGAACTTGAGGGCATACCGATAGCCGGCATCCGCGCCAAACTGGAATCCGTAAAAACACGCCTGCAGCCCGGTGTGATGGTGCGTATTGCTCAGCTGGGTAACGACGACCAGAGCGCACTGTTTAGCAGTAGCGGCGCGCAAAGCGTTTTCTCGCTGGTGCCCGAGGGCGATCCGCGACTTCACCTGAAACGCGACGAGCGCCGCGACTTTTACTTCGAATGGGGCAACCTGGGCCGCAAGTTTCCCATGATGTACGCGCGGTCGTTCGGGCAGGGAGACGCATACATACATGCAGATCAGCCGTACCGGGCGGAAGAATATTCGATGACTGCCGGCGAGATCATACAAATGACGGAACTCGCCCCGCGCCTGTTCCGCGAAAAGCAGGAAGTCACACATTTCAGTTTCCGCGTGGATTACGCGGGCCGTAGTGCCGTCGCAGAAAATGGCCACCTGCCCGAGGCATTCCGCCGCTGGATGGCGGAGCGACTCGGCGACCACGACCTCCTGCAGATCAGCGGGTTCCGGGCCGGAGAGATCGACCTGTCGAACGTTACCATCTCGCTGGACGTAAAGCCCAATGATCCGAAACCGCCGCTGCAAACCGGCGCAGTGTCGCCGCTCGTGTTTTCATGGGGCGATTTCACGCAGCACATGAGCAATGATTTCTCCCGCCAGCGCAGTTACCGCTCTGGTGACGGCGATACGATCAGTTACTACACGCTGAGCACGACGCAATTGAAAAATATGCTCGCCCGGCCGCCGCAGATGCTGGAAAACGGGCAGACCCTGAGCGGACTGCGTTTTTACATCAGTTGCGGCTCGCTTGGCGAATATGTCACAGAAAAAGGGCTTTCCGGCGAACAAGTGGAAGCGTTCCGGAAATCGATCTGCCACGGCAGCAGGCTCACCATTACCGGCTTCAAGGGCAGTGGCCTCGACCTGCGCGGGCTGGTGCTGAGTTTTTTCCCTTACGACGATGAAAATCCGCCCGAAGGCGCCTCACAGGACAAGGTCGTGCCCTACCAATTGCCGACCAAACTATACCTGTCCGTATCGCCCAATCCGGCCACGTCTGGGGATATGATCGCCTTTTCATACGACCTGCCTAAAGAAGGCAACGTTACCCTGCTCATTGTAAATGCCGCAGGTCAGACATTGTACAGCCGTACAGAGATGCGCAATCAGGGTACATATGTCGAACGCATCAGTGCGCAGCAGTTGAAATTGAAAGGCAGTTTTGTCGCAACGCTGGAGACTCCGTATGGAAAAGTGAGCAAGCAGTTTGTAGTGCAATGATTTCTCGCTCGATCATATTTGCTCGCCCGGGTTCATGTACGATGAGCCCGGGCGTATTTTTTTATGCCGGTTAAAAAAAGCCTCTTCGATCAGTGCTTTATTTGCCATCATTCCGGTAGTCGTTCCCGTAGATACCGCATTCGCGACCGTTCGCATAAATGTCGCATTATCGCCGCAGGCATACACGCCTTTCACGGCCGTTTCGTGAAAAGGATCCGTTTTGAGATATCCGTCTTCAGTCAATTCGCACCCCAGCATTTCGGGGATGGGACAATGTTGGATAAAAGGAACACGCGAGTAGACGGCCTTGACGGGAGACTTCGTGCCGTCTTTAAAAAGGATGTTTTGAATATGCCCGTTCGTATGTTCGAATCGTCCGATTTCTTTTTCTACAATTTTGATCCCGTGCTTTTCAAGTTTGGCCGTTTGCTCCGCGTTCAAATTTGATTTCCCGTTTGTAAAAAGCGTCAGCTCTTTTGTCCAGTTTGAAATAAGTTTCGAGAATTCAAATCCGTATTCTCCATTGCCCAAAATGCCGGTGGTTTCATTTTTTACTTCGTACCCGTGGCAATAAGGGCAGTGAAGCACAGAAATGCCCCAGCATTCGGCATGTCCTTCGATATCAGGCATGATATCTTTAATGCCGGTTGCAAAAATCAATTTTCCGGAAGTGAATGTTCCTCCGGATGCAGTCTGAATTTCAAAGCCGTTTTCGGTTTTCGTTCCGCCCGATGCCCGGTCGTTTAGAAACTCGACGGTGCCATACAATGCTACCTGCTGTCTTGCCAGCGCAGCGATCTCACCGGGCGTATTTCCGTCCCGGGTAAGAAAGTTGTGGGAGTGCGGCGTTTGCCGGTTACAGGGCTTTGCGTCGTCAATGATCAGCACCTTTCTCAGCGCCCTACCCAATGCCATACCCGCCGCAAGACCCGAATAACTGCCGCCAATAATGATCACCTCAAAATGCCTGTTGTTTTTCATGCGTCTTTTTGAAATAAATTATGTCTGGTAGCAACATGAGTTTTCCCGAATTTTTCAATATTTGGAAATATGTTATTTCAGTCCGCGACTAAAATCGCGGGTTGAAAAATTTGGAGAAACTCATGTTGCCTTGCGACCATCACTCTTTATTTGCTGCTATTTTCCGATGAAATTGTACGTAAGACAAAATCGACAAAAGGAACACCTGCAAAAACGATCCACGGCACCAGTGAAAGCGTCAGCACAAGTGTTCTTACGTACAGCGGAACAATGGAAAGCGCTTCGCCAAACAGATAAAGGAACAGCGTGATGGACGGATAGATCACGATCCAGATCTTCAGGGATGCGATCAGCCTTGCTTTTGTTTTCATATAAAATACAACGATTTAATTTCCTGCAAAGGTAGGGCGACCCGCAAGGCACAGGATAGGACAAAAATGAAGAAGAGCAGGACTTATCTGAAATGCTGCCTGAACAACTCGGGCGAATACCCGGTATGCTTTTTAAAGAACCTGATGAAGTAGGAAACGTCGTCGTATCCCAGTTGGCCGGCGATCTGGTTTACCTGATTAGACGTAGCGAGCAGGTATCTTTTGGCCTCAAGAATAATTTGGTCGTTGATCAGTTCCGAACAGTTTTTACCCAGTAATTCCTTTGTGATCGCATTCAGCCGGTAAGGAGTCAGGTGCAGCAGTTTTGCGTATTCTGCCACCTGTTTCTTTGTTGAAATATGCGTATCCAGCAATTGCAAAAGTTCTTCAAGTCGCTCCTGGGCATTGCCGGCATTTTTTGAATGATCGCCCGGGCTTTGACTTTGCCTGACAAGTGCAATAAATAAAATTTCGAGGTTTGCCCTGATGACTTCCTTATACTTTTCCTTTTTATCTGTGTATTCCTCGAAAATAAAAGACAACAGCGCGTGTATTTTTCTGAATTTATCCGCATTCAGGGGACAGTGATTTTTGCCACTCGCTTTTCTTAATACCTGGCTCGCCGGTTTTTCATGCGGTGAATAAAAATCATTGTCAAATTCCATTAAATAGCCGATGCTTCCTTGCTTAAGCGTAAGTTGATGCACCTGTCCGGGGCGCATAATAAAAACGGAATGATCGCTAACAGGATACGTTGTAAAATCAATTACGTGTTCGCCCTCCCCTTTTTCCAAAGCCAGCACAAAAAAGAAAGTGTGCCGGTGCGTTTTCTGGATCATATCCTGACCGGATACCAGGGGGCCGATTTCCCGGATATTAAAACTGCCTGAAAATTCGGGGTGTTTGATCTGCCGGACCGGAATTTTCTCCATTTTTTGACGTATTTGTCGTTTTAACGATCGCCCCGAATCTTGCAGGTAATATACTTCCAGTTATTGGCAAGTGCTGTCGGCAGTGTGCCCCGATAATCCGATAATTTGCTGTACGGCCGGTCTCTGTAAAGGATCACATATTTATCCCCGTGCCAGAATTCGAGTTGGGTCGCGTCGTTGATGTTATACATCGCCCTGATCTGCAGGGTATCGAGCACTTTTAAAAGCCCGGTCCCGATCGAATCCTGCGGAAAATTGAGAAATATTTTCCGTTCGGGGCGTATCTGAAAAATCGCCTTGCCGAACCTGTTCTGATAGCGCAATTCATACTCGAGGGGCTCCTGTTTGATCCTGTTTCGCAGGGCATGCAGGTTTATGCCCTGAAAATACTGTTCTTCGTATTTTTCAAATATTTCGACTTTATGGATCGCCGTATCCCGAAGCCCTTTTTTACAACCGGAAGCGCTAAGTAAAACCACCGTCGCAGCGGCAAATATCCCGGCAAATCGCATGCAGCGGATGAACATCAGTCGCGTCATAATGGCGTGTTAAGTCAGCGCCGATCCGTATATCTCCAGGATCAGGGTTGAAGTCGCTTTGGCGCTGTGGGCGTCTGCGATCGGCGTTCCTCCTTGCTCCACTACCCTTTCAAAATCGGCAATGATCTTCTGATGCGCGCTGGTGTCGCTGACGACAGCACTGGTCGCGCCGTCATGCCGATACTGGAAGTCGCTGTTGCCGGGGTTCGGCACATCGTCAAAATGCCACTGCGTGATTGCGTCGTCCGTCATGGTAAAACTGCCTTTGTCGGAATGCACCTCCAGGCGCGCCGCGTAGCCAGGTTTGGTGGACGTGGAGGCGATAATGGTGCCGATCATGCCGTTGCTGTATTTCAACAGGGCCGCGCCGTGGTCCTCCGCTTCCATTTTGTGGGTAAATGTGCCCATCAGACTGACCACCTGCTCCGGCAAACCAAAAAACCAGGCGTAGATGTCGATGTTATGCGCCGCCTGCTGCATGAACGGCCCGCCCCCGTCGATACTCAAGCCACCGCGGTAGTCCGCGCTGTCGTAGTACGCCTGGTCCCGGTAAAACTTTGCAGCCAGGTCGGCGGCAAAAATGTTTCCGAGCGCGCCTTTTTCGATCAGGGCTTTGACGGCCCGGTTGTCGGGCGCGGTGCGGCGCTGATAGGCAACGGCAAGCGTCACATTCGCCGCTTCGCAGGCGGCGATGGCCTGCTCCATTTCGTCGACCCTGATTCCCAGCGGTTTTTCGGTGATCACATGTTTGCCGCGCTTTGCGGCGGCTATAATGCCTTCACAATGCAGGCCGTTGGGCGTGGCTACGATCACGGCGTCGAAGTCCGTCGTTATTGAATCCAGGTCGGGAAATACGGGAATGTCCGGACCGGCTTTGAGGCGATTGCCGGACCGGCTCACACAGGCGCTTATTTCGCTGCCCGGCATCTCCGCGATCGCACGTGCGTAAGTGTTGCTGATGTTTCCGGTGCCGATGATGGCGTATTTCATGCGTGTGGGTGTTTTATTAAATGGATATTGGAGATGGGTCGGTTTAGAGCAGCCCAACAGAGCCGCGTCAATATTCTTTTAGTATCTCAATTGTAGAGACCATTTATTACTCTTCCAACTCCACCTTTTCCCTTTTCCCCAGCCCCAGCCGTTCCAGCGCGCGGTCGAAGAGCCAGTACACCACCGGCACCACGATCAGCGAGAGGAACATCGAGGAATTGAGCCCGCCGATGATCGCCCAGGCAAGGCCGTTTTTCCAGTCTGCGCCGGCGCCCTGCGCCATCGCGATGGGCAGCAGGCCGATCACCATGGCGATGTTGGTCATGAATACCGGCCGGAAGCGCAGTTTGGTGGATTGCAGCAGGGCCTCGCGCAGGGGCGTGCCCTGCTCCCGCAAATGGTTGGCAAAGTCCACGACCAGGATGGCGTTTTTGCCGACCAGCCCCACGAGCATCAGCAGGCCGAGGCCGGTAAATACCGTCAGGTTTTCGCGCGCCAGCGCCAGCGCCAGGAAGGCGCCGATGATGGACAGCGGGATTGAGAACAATACCACCAGCGGGTACACCCAGTTGTCGTACAGCGCCACCATGATCAGGTAGACGAGCACCAGCGAGGCCCAGAGCGCAAAGCCCATCGTACCGATGCCCTGCTGCTGGCGCTTGAGGTCGCCGCCATATTTGATCTCGGTGCCGGGCGGCAAGGGCATCACATCGAGCCGGGCCTTGATGTCGCGGCTCACCGAGCCGTTGGGCCGCCCGATCACCTGCGCCGTAAGCATGACGGAGGTGACGCGGTCGCGGCGTTCGAGGCGGGTAGGCGCCGTGCTTTCGCGCACGTCGGCGAATTGCTTTAGGTAGACAGTATTGCCCAGCGGGTTGACGAACGTGAGGTTGCGGATGTCCTCCGCGCTGCGCCGGTCGAAGGCGTCGAGCCCGATGCGGATGGGATATTCGTAATCCCCGTCGCGGTACTGGGCATCGCTGTTGCCGCTGAAGGCCGTTTGCAGCGTCAGGCCTACCTGCGCCATGGCGAGGCCGTAGTCGGCCATGCGCTGGCGATTCACTTCCACGCGCACCTCCGGGTTGCCGCCTTCCACAGTGGGCGTGATCTCCACGCAGCCGGGCACGGCGGCCATTTCGCGTTCCACGCGGTCGGAGAGCGCCAGCAGGCTGTCGAGGTCGGGGCCGTTGAGCATGATCTCGATCGGTGAAAAGGAAAGGCCCACGATGTCGATCGGCGAGGCCTTGATCTCGGCGCCGGGGATGCGTTCTTCCAGTTGCACCTTGGCCTTGCGCGCATACACCACGGTCGGTTCCTGGCGCGGGTGGCCGAACGGCGTGAGGAATACGTGTATTTCGGAAAAATAGGGCGTATTCAGCCCGAAGGATTTGTTGTTGGTGCCGACAGTGGTGAACGTGCGCACCACATCGGGTTGCTCGCGCAGCCATTTTTCCACGTCGCGGGTAATGGCATTGGTCTGCGACAGCGAAGCGTCCTTGGGCAGTGCGATCTCCAGGAGAAACTCCCCCCGCTCGCCGGTATCAAAAAAGGCATTTCCGATAAACCCCCGGGTTAGCAGCAGGAAGGAGCCGAAGAACAATCCCGTGGCGATGAGCAGGGTCGCAATCCGGGTCCGGGTGCTGCGCAGCGCCCAGCGCAAGGCGCGCACAAACCCGTCGGACAGCCATTCCAGGAACGACTCGAACCGCAGCACGATGCGCCCGGCCAGGTTTTTTCCCTGAAAACGGTGCGTTTTGGCAAAGCGGGAGGTCAGCCAGGGCACGAGCGTGAACGACACGAACAGCGACATCAGCGTCGACGTGAGCACGGTCATGCAAAACTGCCGGAGCAGATTGGGTACCAGGCCCACGGACAGGATGATGGGCAGGAACACGACCACGTCGACCAGTGTGATGCTCACCGCCGTGAATCCGATCTCCATGCGCCCGTCGTAGGAGGCCTGCACACGGTTTTTGCCCATTTCCAGGTGCCGGTATATGTTCTCGATGACCACGATCGCATCATCGACCAGGATGCCGATGGAGAGCGACAGACCGAGCAGGGAAAGCAGGTTCAGCGAATACCCGAACACCTTCATCATCAGAAAGGTGCTGACGATGGACGTGGGGATCGACACGAGCACGATCAGGGCGTTGCGCAGGCTGTGCAGGAACAACAACATCACCAGCGCCACCAGCAGCACCGCGATAAAGAGGTCGTAGATCACCGCGTCGGTAGCCGATTTGGTGAAGGTACTGCTGTTGGCTACTACCTGAAAATGCAGCCCCTGTTCGGCGTAGGTCTGCTCCAGCAGCTTGAGTCTTTCCAGCACGAGGTTGGCCATGTCCACCGCGTTGGCGTCGCCCTGCTTGCGGATCACCAGGCCCACCGCCGGCTGCCCGTTGGTGCGGCAAATGACCTCGGGGTCGCGCACGCCGTCCTGCACCTCGGCGATGTCCTTGAGGTAAATGGATGAACCGAAGCGGCTTTTCCCCACCACCAGGTCGCGGATATCGTCGAGCGAAAGGAATTTACCCGCCAGGCGGATGCGCAACTGCCCTTCCGAGCCGGTCACCTTGCCGGTCGGAAAATCGAGGTTGGCGGCCTGCACGGCCTGCGCCACCTGGAGCAGCGAAAGGCCGTATTGTTCCAGCCGCGCGCTGCTGATGTTGACCTTGATCTCCCGTTCTTCGCCTCCGAGTATGCTTACCTGCGCCACGCCCTGCAACTGGGCGATCTCCGGCACCACCCGGTTTTTCACGAGGTCGTAAAAAGCGGTGCCCGTCAGGTTGCCCGCCACCGCCAGTCGTACGATGGGCAGTTCGTCGAGCGCGAACTTGTTGATCACCGGCGTGCGCACCTCCTTTGGAAAAGAGGCCTGTATCTGGTTGATCTTGCGCTGCATTTCCTGCACCGACTTGTCGATATCGGCATCCTGATCGAGTTCTACACTGATGAAGGAAGAATTTTCCTGCGATCCCACCTGTATCTGTTCGATGCCTTCCAGCGAGGAAATGGCGTCCTCGATGGGTTTGCTCACCGTGTTTTCCACCTCGGAAGGCGAGGCGCCCGGGTAGATCGTGATGATGGTCACCACCGGCGGACTGAACTTGGGCACCATCTCGATGGGCAGGCTGAAATAACTGGCCACACCCATAAAGGTCAGCACGGCAAAAACCACGATGATCAGCGACGGGCGGCGTATGGACAGTGCGGTAATGTTCACGACAGGACGGTAGACGGTTAACGGTGGACGGTAGACGGCTTACGGTTTACGGGGCGGGGTTTATGGTTGCCGGCAAAGGTAAGCAAGGGGCGCAATTGAACGGGATAAGTGTGGTTGCAGGCATCGGAACGCCCTGTTTGAGAATGCGCTGCCGCAATGGGCTGTTTTGGGGGTCGGGATGGTGCTTCTAATAAAAAATATGCAGACAGCAACGGTAATTGGCAGGGAGAGGTGGTGGTTTCTGACCGGACCGCTCTACTATTTTGCCGTTCAAAACGACTGCATACACTACTTTAAGCGCCTGTTTTTTAATAGGTTACAATTTTACAACGTATTTTTACGTTATTTAACTAAAAAAATAGTTGCATAACTAATAAAGGCGTTCTACCTTTGTTTTGTCAACAAAAGCAATGGGCCATATGCAAAAGTTAACCAAAGCGGAAGAGGATGTGATGCACCTGCTGTGGGAGATCGGCCGGGGTACGGTGAGCGACCTGCTCGAAAAGTTTGAAGGCGACAAGCCGCCGCACAGCACCGTTTCCAGCGTGGTGCGCATCCTGGAGAAAAAAGGTTTTGTCGATCACAAGGCCTATGGTAAAACGCACGAGTATTTTCCGCTGATCAGCAAGGAGGACTACGGCCGCCGCTCGCTGGGCGACGTGCTGCGCAATTACTTCGACGGCTCCATCTCACGCCTGGTATCGCACTTGGCCGAGAAAGAGCCTCTGAGTGAACGCGAAGTGGAAGACCTGATGCGTATCCTGAAAAAATAGGCGCCATGAATATACGATGCTCCCTTATCGCATTCCTCGCCCTGTCACTGCCGGCCGCAGCGCAGCAGGTGCCCGACACCGCCTTCCGGGCCGAGATCGCCCGGCCGGCCTATGCAAAGGGCACTGGCAGCGTCGTGATGATCGACGCCGGTCACAACAATTTCCATACGCTGGACAATCGCTACCGGAGTTTTGGGAACGTGCTGGAAGGCGACGGCTACCGCATGGCATCAGGCGACGGCCCCGCAACGGCCGAATCGTTGAACACCTGCCGCATTTTTGTGATCTCCAACCCGCTCGACAGTTCGAATACCGGCAACTGGTCACTGCCCACGCCTTCTGCGTACAGCGCGGAAGAGATCACCGCGATCAATGCCTGGGTGCGCGGGGGCGGCAGCCTGCTGCTCATCGCCGACCACATGCCTTTCGCCGGCGCTGCGCACGATCTGGCTGCTTCTTTCGGCTTCGAATACCTCAATTGTTTCGCCATGGACAACCGGCGTCGCAACTTCGAGCGCTTTTTCCACAGCAACGGGTCGCTGGCCGACTGCGAGATCACGCGGGGCGTAGATACCGTGGTCAGTTTCACCGGCAGCGCCTTTCGCATTCCCGAAGGCGCCACGCCCATCCTGAAACTCAACGATTACACCCTGCTGATGCCGCAAACGGCCTGGCAGTTCGAGGAAAACACCCCCACCGTCGACAGCGAGGGCTATTACCAGGGCGCCGTGATGCCCTACGGCAAGGGCCGGATCGCGGTCATGGGAGAAGCGGCCATGTTCTCCGCGCAACTGGGCGGGCCCAACCGCACTCCTTTCGGCATGAACAGACCCGAAGCGCGCGAAAACAGTCAACTCCTGCTCAATATTATTCACTGGCTCGACGGGCGGGCGCCCTGAGGTCAAAATCAATACCGATGGCAATCGTTTTTTTGCTCAAACTGACCCTTTTCTGGGGCGTTTTCGCGCTGCTGTACAGCCTCCTGCTGCGCAGGGAAACGTTCTTCCGCGCCAACCGCTTCTACCTGCTCGGCGCCGCGATCCTGGGAATGTTGCTGGCGCTGCCGGGCGACTGGTTCGGTCGCTTCGCCGAACAGTCGGGTGTGCCTGCGGCCGTACTGCCCGTCGTTTCCGTCGGCCTGCAGCAGGCGGAAGCCGCAGCGGCGCAGTGGACCTGGCTCGATTACGTCTGGATGGTTTACACATTTGGGGCTGCTATCGCTTTTTTCAGAATGGCCTGGGGCATTTACCGGCTGATCGCCATGGCCACGCAAGGTGAAAAAGAAAAACTTTCCGACGGCTGCACCATCATCCGCAGCAGCGCAGCGAAAGTGCCTTTTTCCTTTTTCCGCTGGATATTTATTCCAAAGGACCACGATGAAGACAATGTCGATCTGTCTGCCATGCTCGCGCATGAGCGCGCGCATGTGCACGGCCGTCACAGCACCGACGTGTTGTTTATGGAGACTCTGTGCATCATCTTCTGGTTCCACCCGCTGGCGCACTGGTACCGGCGCAGCCTTCGCACGATACACGAATACCTGGCCGATGCCGAGGCATCGGAACGAACCGATAAAAAACAATACGGCCTGTTGTTGATCAGGCAAGCGCAATCCGGAATGTCGCTGGCCTACGTGAATCACTTTTTTCAATCACCTTTAAAACAACGTTTGATCATGCTGACAAAAAGCGCTTCGCCTGCGTTGCGGGCGTGGAAATACGGGCTGATCCTGCCGGTGTATATGTTATTGCTGCTGCTGGTGCGTCCCTCCCATGCACAGGTGCCGGACAATCAGGCCGGCGAAAAAAGCAATGCGGCCCTCAATCCGAACGAAATAGACAAGATGCCCGAATATCCCGGTGGCGACAAGGAACTTGTCAGGTTTTTGATTGAAAATGTCAAATACCCCGAAGCCGCCAGGAGAGACTCGATCGAGGAACTGGTCCCCGTTATTTTTACCATTGACGAGACCGGCGCCGTCACCGACGTACAAACATTGAAGCCTCCGCTCGTCCCCGGTGGAGATGCGCTTGCCGCAGAGGCCATCCGCGTGGTAAGTACCATGCCCAAATGGATACCGGGGCAGAAGGACGGGAAGCCCGTGAAAGTCAGGTTTACCCTGCCTATCCGGTTCAGGATCGAATAGTTTTATCAATTCGCCCGACACCCTGCCGGATTCTTTACTCCTCTTTTCCAGCACCCCAAATACCACATCACTGCGCTGTGTCGCTACAGCACAGAGGGGCTCGTATTGTTCAAACCAATTTTTTCACAGTCAATAAATTAAGTTATGAAAAACAATTTTTTGTCTCCTTTTCACTGGATGTTCGCCGCCGTGCTTTTCCTGTTTACCGCTATGCCCGCATGGGCGCAAAAAAGCACTACACCGCCTGAAAAAATGCCCGAATACCCCGGCGGCATGAGCGCACTGGTAGAATATTTCACCAACAGCCTGAAGTACCCAGAAGCTGCCCAACAGGCAAAAGCGGAAGGCACCATCATCGTCAAATTCACCGTGGGAAACGACGGCGCCATCTCTGACGTGCATACGGTAAACGAGGGCGCTACCCAGCGTTCGGATATGGTGCTCGAAGCGATCCGCGTAGTAAAGGGCATGCCTAACTGGACGCCCGCACAAGTCGACGGCAAAGCCGTGGCCTGCGAAATGGCGCTGCCGGTGAAGTTTGTGTTGTAACGCCGGCCTGAAAAAAGACCATAGCACAGTTTAGTTGGAGCGGAGGGCGCGCGGAGCGGCGGATTTTCATGGCCCCGTCACCGCCGCCCTCTCCAAATTCTGCTATTACTGTTAACTGCCTCAGCCAACTGCTACTGCTTACTGTTACCCCCTCTTACCCTTCCTGCAATTTCGCCGCATTATCGGCGATGGTCAGCGCCTCGATCAGGGGCGCGAGGTCTCCTTCTATGATCTTGTCGAGGTTGAAATTTTTGTTATCGCCCTCAAGGCGGTGGTCGGTCACGCGATTTTGCGGCCAGTTGTAGGTGCGTATCTTTTCCGAGCGGTCGCCCGTGCCCACCAGGCTTTTGCGCGCGGAGGCGAGCGCCGAGGCTTCTTTCTGTATCTGCGCCTCCCGTATCTGCTGGATCAAACGTCCCATGGCGATCTCGCGGTTCTTGTGCTGGGAGCGGCTTTCGGTGCTTTCCGCCACCACGCCCGTGGGCAGGTGGGTAAACCGCACACCCGATTCCGTACGGTTGACGTGCTGGCCGCCCGCGCCCGAAGCGCGGAATACGTCGGTACGGATGTCTTCCTTGCGGATATTGATGTCTTCCGGCTCCATGATGGGCAGCACGGCCACCGTCGCCGCCGAGGTGTGCACGCGGCCTTTGGCCTCGGTATCGGGCACGCGCTGTACGCGGTGGGCGCCCGATTCGAATTTCAGTTTTCCGTACACATTCTCCCCGCTCACCTCCAGCACGATCTTGGCGAAGCCTCCCACGGTGCCGGGGTTCTCGTCGAGCACTTCCACCTCCCAGCCCTGCTCGTCGAAGTAGTGGTTGTACATACGGTAGAGGTCGCCGGCAAACAGCGCCGCTTCGTCGCCGCCGGTGCCCGAGCGAATCTCGAAGATCACGTCTTTCTCGTCTTCCGGATCACGGGGCGTGAGCAGCGTTTTCAGCGTTGCCTCGAGTGTCTCGCGTTCAGGATCGAGCGTGTCGATCTCCTCGCGGGCCATTTCGCGCATTTCGGGGTCGCTTTCAGATTGCAGCACCGCTTCCGCGCCTTTCAGGTCGCGCAGCACGCGCTCGTACTTTGCATAAGCCTCGATAATGGGCTGAAGTTTCCGGTATTCCTTGTTCACCCGCTTCGATTTCTCCATATCGGCCACCGTGGAAGGGTCGGCGAGTTGTTCCTCCAGGTGCAGGTATTTTTCGCGGATGGCTTGCAGTTTGTCGAGCATAGGGGATCTTGTCGTTCGCGGATCGCCGGCCTGCGGCGAATGCCGGCGCAAAAGTAGCGCAATGCGCGGAAAGAGAAAATGAGCAGTTGACAGTAATCAGTGGCAGTTGGCGGACGCAGTATGTTATGGAATCTAGTATTGCACGATGCAGGATTCATGTTAGGTATCCTCCCGATCTGTTCTATTCATACACAGATGCTGTCAAGTGCCACTGCCAACGGCTACTGCTCACTGGCCTCACGGTCGTTTGCTGAGGTTGCGCAGCGCTTCCGCCAGGTTGGCGTTGACGCTTCGTTCCTGTTCCAGCATTTTGGTCAGTCGTGCGATTTCCATTTGCAGCGCGGCATTTTCGGCCTGCAATTGCGCCAGGGGTGTGTCGGCAGGCCCTTTTATGGTCTTGTACACCACATCTGGTTCCGCCACAACCAGAGGTATTTCGGCTGCGTCGGTAAAATAGGCCGCGTCCACGCCAAACACCTGCAAGGCCCGTTGCAGGGGCTTGGTCGGCAGTTTGTCCATTTTATAGAGTTTTGGCAAATAGGATTTGTCGATCCCCATCGCCTCGGCGATCTCTTCCGTGCTGCGGGAGTCCCGTTTTACCAGCAACATCAGTTTTTCTCCCTGCCTGATCGGTGTCATGTCGTTGATTTTCAGACAATACGTGATTGATAATGGAAAAAACCAAAACAGTTTGAATGCGCCCGCTACGCCGCTCTTCACTGCTGTATACGGCCACTGCCAACTGCTACTGATCGCTGTCAGTGAAATATTTTTCCAAAAAATAGAATAATTTATTTGTAAAATTCCATTTTATGGAATTATCTTTATTCCGGCAATTTTCTTCAAGCAAACCTACGCTTTTTATGCCGGAGTATCCGTGCGAACACCGTCAGAATACCCCCAGGGTAGTATACGAAACCGTAGCCTACCGATATAGCGATGGAGAGAATGCCACACTGGTCGGCGAGGCGGAGATCGTGATAGAGACCATCGGCGGCGCGGCAGATTCAAACGTGAATTTGTACGCCGTGCGGGTCGATATCCTCTCCGCCTTCGCCCCAGGCAATATCGATGTGTACGACCGGGTGATATGCGACCGCGCCCTGCGCACGGCCCTGGAAAAGGCAGCGCTTCTGTTCTATTTCCACCCGCCGGAGATACCCGTGCAACTGCCCGGCCTGATGCCGGAGTGGTGAACGTTTCAGGGCATTTGTGCTTCCCGTCAGCGCCTTCAATTCAAGTCTATTTATCCCGATCCGATCGCTGAGAATCGCTGCTGGGCCTGCCCCCTGCCTGCTACTCCATCCCCTTCACGACCCTGCCCGCCTTGCGCATGGCCGCGAACAACAGCCAGAAAAGCAGGGCGGAGGCGCCAATGGCAATGCGCGCCGGTATCACCGCTCCCGAGCGGTAAAAAAGCCAGGCGACGATGCCCGCGGCGATGCCAAGTATGGTAAACACGAGTTGCCGGGCCACGTAGTGGAGCACTTTTGCGCTGTCGCGAATGTCGGGCGAGCGGAATTCGGTTTCGCCGCGCTGCAATTGCTGCAGGGTCCGGTGCAATTCGTCGGGCAGGCCGATGGCGGTGGCCAGGGTGCGCCGAAGCAGGTTCGCCGCAAAACGCAGCATATCTTCCCGCTCGCTGCCGGCAAATTCCTGCACGTAGGGGCGCACGACATCCAGGGGGTTCATGCGCGCATCGAGGGCGCTGCAAATGCCGAGCAGCAGCGTGATCATGCGGTTGAGCAACACGTATTCCTTGGGCACCTGCACCGTGCTGCTAATGCCGCGGAAGCCGATCTCGCGGATCAGGCCGAACAGGCTGTTGTTGAAGGGATTGACCTTGATATCCTTGAAATTCAGGCCCTCGAATTCGACCTCGTTCTGTATGAAATTGCGCATGGCCGCGATCATTTTGGCGGCCATTTTTTCCGCCTCGCGGCCTTCGGCGATAAAGCCCATTTTCCGGCAGGCCTGTATCATGGCGGGCGTATCGTTCTTCACCGCCGCCTCGATGAGTTGCGGGATGCCTTCGCGCAGACCCTGGCTGAGTGCGGCCACTGCGCCGAAATCGAGCAGTACGACCCGGCCGTCGGGCTCGATCAGGATGTTGCCGGGGTGCGGATCGGCGTGGTAAAAGCCGTCTTTGAATACCATGCGGCAATAGGCGCGCAGCAGGCGCGCGGCGATCTCGCGGCGTTCGAGGCCCCATTCGTCGAGTTGGGCGGTGTTGGACACCTTCGCCCCGGTGTGCCAGGTGGTGGTCAGCACCCGCGTCGTGGAGTAGTCGCGGTGCACGGCCGGCACGGCGATATGCGGTTCTTCCGCGAGGTTTTCGGCGATCCGCTCCATCGACGTCGCCTCGCGGGCGAAATCCAGTTCTTCTTCGATCATCTGCCGGACCTGCGTGTACATATGGTCCATGCCCTTGATGTCGAAAAACCAGGAGATCAGCGCCGTCAGCCGCCGGATGATGTGGAGGTCCACTTCGGCGATGTGCTCGATGTTGACGTGCTGCACTTTCACGGCGACTTCGGTGCCGTCGGGTAAAGTAGCGCGGTGCACCTGCCCGATGGAGGCCGAAGCCACGGGCGTTTCCTCAAAACTGGCGAACAATTCTTCCGGCGGCTTGCCCAGTTCGCCGATGACGCGTTCCCGCACTTCGGAATAAGGACGCGGCGGTATCCGGTCCTGTAGCGCTTCCAGGGGCTTCTGGAAGGCCTCGGGCAAAAAATTGCCGAGGATGGAAAGCATCTGCCCGAGTTTGATGAACAGGCCCTTGAGTTCGAGGATGGCGTTTTTGACGCGTTCGGCGTTGCGGAGGTGCAGGGCGGCAATGCGGCGCTCGTACCAGGCGCGGCCAAGCAGTTTCTTCAGGAGCCAGAGCCTTGCGTAGCCGAGCATGACGACGGCAGCGGTGCCGTAGGCCTTGCGCAGGCGCCAGGAACGGGAGTATATTTTTTCAGCGGGCATGGCGTTTTTGAGGCGAAAGATAAGTGCCGAAACTGCGAAAGGGAAAGGAATGGGATGAACAGGCGGAACCGCACGACCGGGGGCGATTGGTATTGCAGTTTGGCCCGGTTGGCAGTAGCTGTTGGCAGTGTTAATGCGGGTAAAAATTACGGCCAACTGCTTGCGTCAAATCTACCCTGCGCACGGCTTGGGTCAACTTCAATTATGAAATCGTACTTTCCGTTTGACATACCATTATCCCTATCCATCGTCCTTTTACTTTTTTGCCTTGACGCAAAAAAGTAACAAAAAAAGTCAAGGCTGTATTCAAATCCAGCGATTTTGCCGGCCATTTCCGGCGGGTTCGCACCCAAACTCGCCCCTCCTTCGTCGGGACTCAAACATGGGTGCTCTCATCCGCCTCCAACGGCGCAAAATCGGGATTTGAATAAGGCCGGGGCGAATCCACCTGACAAAAGATTGGTTTTCAACCGTTTACAATCAAACCTCTGAATATCCGTTAAAAACCCACACACCGATCCGCTTCAACGCGCCAGCCGAAATCCGATGACTTCCTTGTTGTGCGCGGCGCTGTATGAGTCGCGAATGGTTGAGCGACACATGTTCCCGTAAAAGCGCCAGGAACCGCCCCGGGTTACGCGGTTTGAGCGGTTCGGTGCGGTCTTGCTGTCACAGGAATACGGCTTCCAGACATCGGCGCACCATTCGTACACGTTTCCGCTCATGTCGTACAGACCGAGTTCGTTGGCGGCGAGTTTGCCGACCGGATGGGTTTTGCCGGCCGCATTTTTGTCAAACCAGGCCACTTTGGCGGGGTCGTTGGAGCCGGAGCAGGCAAAGTTTTTACTTCTGTTGCCGCCGCGGGCAGCGAATTCCCATTCCGCTTCTGTGGGCAGGCGGTATTTCTTTTGACCGGCAGGCAGTTTTGCATTGACGGCAGCCAGAAATCGCTGCACATCCTGCCACGATACCTGCTCCACCGGACAATCGTCGCAGGTGTTGAAATAACTCGGATTGGCGCCCATGACCTGCTTCCATTGTTTTTGGGTCACTTCGTATTTGCCGATGGAAAAAGTCCTGACCGTGACCTCGTGCGGGCATTCATTGCCGGAACATCCCTCGCAAAAAATGTTGGGATCAGACTGCCCCATCGTAAATGTGCCGCCTTTCACGAGCACCATTTCGAAGCCGAAAGGGTCCGATTTGGCCGGAACAATGACGCCCGGCCGTTGCGGAAGGATGCCCGGCCCCTGCGCATCGCCTGTGCGCCGGTCCGGAAGAAATGCGGTCGTATCGCTGTCCGGCAACGCGGTGTTGGCTGGTATGGAATCCCGGCCCGGCGTGCCCGGGCCGCCTGTATTTCCGCGTTTCGCGGCGATCGCCGACAGGATGGCGGTCCGCGCTGAGCCCGGAGCGAGATTTACGGCCGCCTGTTCCAGTTTGTCCAGCCGTTCGTTTTCCGGAAAATCAGCCAGGTAACGGTGCAGCGCCGAGGAGTCCGGATGTTGCAGGAACAGTTTCAAACGCCTGTCTTCCAGCACATTGAGCGAATCCAGCACCTGCGACCGGTATTGCGCATTTGCCCCGAAAGTCGACAGATAACGGCGGTAGTCCTGCACCCGGCCGGAGCGCCAGGCTTTGCGAAGGAGCGCTTTCTGCAAATGCGGGCTGTCCGTGTCGCGGTATTTATCGGCGTACGCGGCGTACGATTCGGCTGTATCCTGCCAGGCCGCCCACCACCAGTCGCGTGTGGGGGCCGGGGTCAGAGCCCATGTAACGGATGGCAGCAAAATGACCACGGCCAGCAAGGCAGCCATCACAGGAGCCTTGCCCTTGCTTTTCGTGGTGCGGCTTTGTTCGGGCGCGGCATCCGAAACAGGGGCGGCAAGGTTCAAATCCACTCCGGCGCTTTTGAACACCTCTTTTTCGCTCGTCGTGTTGGATACGATGACGTGCTCTTCGATCACCACGTCCTTTTTTGCCTCGCGACCATTGATGATCTCGATGACAGACACTTTCAGGACCAGAGGGAATTCCCCGCGCAGCAGCGGTTTGATATAAAAAACCCATTCGGTGGGCTCGCCCGGCTCCAGGAATTGCACCGTTTCGGAAACCACCCTGATCTCGAACGGCTGGTCGCTGCTCACATTGAGCATTTCGACGGCCATCACCTCCGCCACACGCACCTGGCGGCGCACATCTTCTTTACCCGCCTTCCAGCCTTCGAGCAATGCTGTCTCTTCGTACGCTACCCGCACAGCGCAACGGTGTTCGTGCTGCTCCTGCATTTCATGGGGAATGTTGTACAGCAATTCCCCGCGCTTGCTGGCGGCGGGCGGCGCTGCTTCCTGTTGGGATTTCAGGTCTTGCTCCTGAAGGGTGTTGATAAAGGTCAGCAGGGATGCGCCGAGGGCATTGTAGGTCTGATCGAGCTCCTTTTGGGCAGTTCCGCCGATGATGGTGAGGCTCAGATAGGCAGAATAGCGGCTTTTCAACTGGATGTAAATATCGAATTTCGGCGAGCCGGGATCAATTTCTTCCCCCAGGCGCTTCAGGGCCATATCCAGGCCTTCCCCGAGCAGAACTTTCAGGTCGTTCCTGACCGTGTCGATTCTTTCCATATTTGTTTCACTTGGTGTTTCCGGCAAATATAGCCTGAAAAAACGGTTGCGGGCACTCAAATCCAGGCTCAGCGCGCCAGCCGGAAGCCGATGCCGTAGCCGCGAAAATCGGAAGCGCTTTTGACGCGGCCCGTACTGCGGCAATGGGCATTGCTGTAATCCCAGGAGCCGCCGCGGATCGCGCGGCCTGCCTCGTCTTTTTTCGTTACCGGGTCGCAGGGATACGGCATCCAGACATCGGCGCACCATTCGTATACATTTCCGCTCATGTCGTACAGGCCGAGTTCGTTGGCTTGCAACGAACCGACCGGATGCGTTTTGTTATTCGAATTGACCTGATACCAGGCTACCTTCTCTACGTGGTCGCTGCCGGAAAATTTGTATCCGTTGCTCCGGTTGCCGCCACGGGCAGCAAATTCCCATTCGGCTTCTGTGGGCAGGCGATACGGCCTTTTACCAGCCGGAAGTCTCTTGTTGAGTGCTGTCAAAAACTGCTCGATGTCTTTCCATGACACACGTTCCACGGGGCAATCGTCGCAGCCCTTGAATTGCAGGTTTGGCGGATCGCTGCCCATCACCTTGCGCCAGTCGGCCTGCGTGACTTCGTATCTGCCGATGGAAAAACCCGCCACCTTCACTTCGTGCGGGCATTCGGCGCCGGAGCACCCGCTGCAACCGATATTGGGGTCGGGCTGACCCATCGTGAACGCCCCCCCTGCCACGCGTATCATTTCAAACCCCGAACGGCCGGATGGCGCAGAGCGGGCATCGCCGTTCCCCTGCGCGTAGGTCACGGGCCGGGGTGCATTTTCGGGCATCAACTCGGCCCGGTTTTGCAAAGGTGTTTTGCCGCCGGCTGCTTTGGCCGGTAGCGAAGAATCCCGAGCGGGGGCATTATCCCTTTCCCGGAGGGCATGTCCGTTCCCCGCTCTCTGGCGACCTTCGGCAGCCTCCAATTCGGAAAGCAATGCGGCACGCACAGGTTCCGTTGATTTTGATTCCACCGCTTTTCTCAGTTCCGGCAGCCGTTTGCTTTCGGGAAAATCGGCCAGAAAACGACGCACGGACATGGTATCCGGCCGTTCAAAAACCACCCGCACTTGTCTGTTTTCCAGCACGTTGAGCGAATCCTGTATCCGCGCGGAAAAACGCCCCGCGGCGCCGAACCGCGCCAGATATTGGCGGTAATCTCTGACCTCGCCGGATCGCGCGGCCTTGCGGAAAAAAGCTTTTTGTAAATGCGGGCTGTCCGTGTCGCGGTACTGATCGACATAAGCGGCGTACGATTCGGCCGTATCCTGCCAGGCGGCCCACCACCAGTCGCGCGTGGCGGCCGGGGTCAAGGCCCAGGTTACGGACGGCAGCAGAACGATCAGGGCCAGAAAAGCGGCCATCGCAGGGGCTTTACTTTTACTTTTGGTGGCGGGGCTTTGGGCGGGTGCGGCGCCAGAAACAGGGGCAGCAAGCTGCAGATCCACCCCGGCGCTTTTAAACGCCTCCTCTTTGCTCGCCGTGTTGGACACGATGACGTGCTCTTCGATCACCACGTCTTTTTTTGCTTCTCGCCCGTTGATGACCTCGATCACGGATACTTTCAGGATCAGGGGAAATTCTCCGCGCATCAGCGGCCGGATGTAGAACACCCATTCGGTCGCCTCGTCTGCCTCCAGGAATTGCACCGTCTCGGAAACCGCCCTGATCTCGAAGGGCGTATCGCTGCTCACATTCAACATTTCGACGGCCATCACTTCGGCTACCCTTACCTGCCGGCGGATATCTTCTTTACCCGGTCTCCAGTCTTCCAGCAGCGCTGCTTCGTCGTAGGCCACCCGCACCGCACAGCGGTGTTCGCGCTGTTCTTCCATCTCGCGGGGGATATTGTAGAGCAATTCGCCGCGTTTTTTGCTTGAGGCAGGCTGCGCCGTTTCAGGCAGCGGTTTCAGGTCCTGCTCGAGCAGCGTATTGATAAACCCGAGCAGCGAGGCGCTGAGTGCGTTATAGGTTTGATCGAGTTCTTTTTGCGACGTTCCGCCGATGATGGTGAGGCTCAGATAGGCGGAATAACGGCTCTTTAACTGGATGTAAATATCGAATTTCGGCGACACAGGCGATATCTCCTCCGCCAGTTGTCCGAACGCCAGGTCGAGGCCTTCGCCCAGGAGCCGTTTGAGTTCGCTTCTCGTTGCGCCAATTCTGTCCATAACCGGGTGCGGGTTGATTAACGGAGACAAATATAGCGCTAAAGGTGTTGCATTTCAATAAATTATGGTATACGGTTATTTCTAAACAGAAAGCGGGCAGATGCACTTTACCCGGGATTTTTTACCAACATTCCATCAATAGTATTGAGCCGGAAAGAATGGATAATTCAAATATGATCGCTTTTTAATTCAAAAATAATTGTCCTTTTTGGGCTGCCGGGCCAATACAATTATATTTGTTTTTCTTTTTATAATATTTAATACCAACCGAATGCCGCCAACCAGAATATCAAATGATCCCAAGGGAGCATCGGCTGTCCGTTTGTCTTTGGTAATGCTCTTTCTAACGGCTAGTGTACTTTGTGCCCGGGCTGTGAGCCCTGCCAATGATACCCTTTATCTCAGCTATTTCGTCTCGCTTTGTTCCGGTGACAATTTTCAGGGACAGCCCGTTTCAGGAGATACCGTCCTGACAGGCTTTGTGCCGGGCGCTACCGGCACCGATACCGCTTTTACCTGGATCGTGGATGTCGTGGCGCTTCCGGATGTTCAGTTGCAGGCCGACAGTTTTTTTTGCACCGGCGATACCGGCATGATCAGCGTGATCGGCACCTATGCCGGATATGCCTGGTCGAACGGCGCTACGGGCAAATCCATTTTGGTGGATCAGGCAGGTGTTTATTCCGTAACGGTAACCAGTTCGCTCGGTTGTACGGGTGTTGCCGGTAGCGACATCCGGCAGGCAGAAATCCAGCTTGCCGTACAGCATCAGCACCCCGCCTGCGCCGGTTTTTCCGACGGTAGCATCGAGATCATTGCATTGGGCGATGATAGTCCCCCTCCGCATCAGTTTTTGCTCAACGGTCAGCCTGCCCCGGGGCCGGTTTTTGACAACTTGCCCGAAGGCGATTATAAAATAGTGGTGACGGACGCCGCCGGTTGTGCCGATAGTCTGACCCTCATTCTGCAGGACCCGCCGCCATTCGAAGTAGACCTGGGGCCGGATATTACCCTGTCAGTTGGCAGCGTACAGCCATTGATGGCACAAGCCAGTCAGCCCATAGCCCAGTATGACTGGGGAGGCAACGTGCCGCTCGATTGCGACAGCTGTGCCACGCCGGTGCCGCAGCCCGACCGCTCGGGAATCGTCGTGCTCGAAGCTTATGATCAAACGGGCTGCATGGCTACCGACACCCTGCGCATATTTTTCAACACTTCCATACCGCTGTACGTGCCCAATGTATTTTCTCCAAACGGCGATGGCAACAACGACTTTCTGATGCTGTCGGCCGGGCCGGGCATCCTTTCCCTTGAAACTTTTCAAATTTTTGATCGCTGGGGCGGGCAAGTTTACAGCCAGGACAACATCCCCGCCGGGCCGGAAGTGGCCGGCTGGGATGGCAGTTACCAGGGCGACCGCCTCTCGCCGGGGGTTTACACCTGGTTGGTCCGGGTCCGGCTGGCCGACGGCAGCAGCCTGGTCCGTTCCGGCAACATCACCCTTTTACGCTAACAAAAGTCTTTGCTCATGAAAAATCTTTTATTCCCCGCCGCACTGCTTTTTTGCACCCTGCTCAGGGCGCAGGCCGTGGAGGATGTGGTGGCCGCCGGCTGCGGCGGCGGCATCACAACTGACGGCATTCAATACGATTGGCTGCTCGGCGAACTGATGGTAGAACTTTACGCCGACGGCATTTCGCTCGACCAGGGATTCGGCCCTGCTCCATGTTTCACGGTGAGCACCCACCAGACCTCACCTGGACCCCAAATTGCGCTTGCGGCATACCCCAATCCTACTACCGGACAACTGAACCTCGAATGCTATCAGATCGACGACTATCATGTTGTTCTATACGATTTGCAAGGCCGGACACTGCTGAACGAAACAACCCACACCGGCAAACTCGGTTTGCAGCTCCAGCACTTGCCTTCCGGCACTTATATCCTCGCGGCGTTTAGTGACGGCGCCCTCATTAAATCATTTACCATTCAAAAAATTCAATAAAAACCCGCCATGAAAAAGTTATACCT
Organism: Lewinellaceae bacterium; assembly: GCA_020636045.1. Classification (GTDB taxonomy): domain Bacteria; phylum Bacteroidota; class Bacteroidia; order Chitinophagales; family Saprospiraceae; genus M3007. The sequence goes on along the minus strand of JACJYP010000006.1, from coordinate 249,552 downwards.
GCTTTTGTTCTGCCTCATCTGGGCATTTTCCGGCCTGCTGGCACAATCGCCGCTGGCATTCAAATACCAGGCTGTCGCCCGCGATGCCAACGGTCAGATGTACGCCAACCAGATGGTTTCCCTTCAATTTTTATTCCACGAAGACAGTGAAAACGGCATCGTCCGGTACGCCGAAGCCCTGCAAACGCAAACCAGTGATTTCGGAAAATTCGCCCACGACCTGGGCACCGGAGGTCCCATTTCGGGGCTTCCTCACGATTTCAGCGGCCTCGACTGGGCCAACCACCAGTATTTCCTTCGCGTAAAACTGATCGTCGGAGGCAACGAAGAGTTGATCGGTGTCAGCCAGCTGCTCTCTGTGCCGTATGCGCTCTACGCCTTGCAGTCCGGCCAGGGTGGCGGCGACGACGACCCCGACCCGACCAATGAAATCCAGCAACTCAGTTTGAACGGAAACACCCTGCAACTGAACCCGAACGGCGGCAGTGTCGACCTGCCGGTTGCACCCAATTATACCGCTGGTCCCGGCATTCAAATAACAGGAGCGGTAATCAGCAATACCGGCGACCCCGACCCTTCGGACGACCTGACCAATACCTCCAACGCAGGCGGCGATATAAGCGGCGTGTACAGCAACCTTCAGATCAATGCAGGCGCCGTGGGCAGCGCGGAACTCGAAGACGGCGCCGTTACAGGCACCAAGATCGCACAACAAAGCGCGGCAACCGGCCAGGTGCTGAAGTGGGACGGCGCCAGTTGGGTGCCCGCTAACGACAACGGCGATAGCTACAGCGCCGGTCCGGGCATCGATATCAGCGGCAGCACGATCAGCAACACCGGCGACCCCGACCCCGACGACGACCTGACCAATACCTCCAACGCCGGCGGCGATGTGAGCGGCGTATACAGCAACCTCCAGATCAATGCCGGCGCTGTAACGGGCGACAAGATCGCGCAGGCCGGCGCCAGCACAGGTCAGGTGCTCCAGTGGAACGGCACTACCTGGATTCCGGCCGACGTATCCGGCGATGGCTGGGGCGGTCAAATCGTACAAATCGAGCCGACCCTGGGTGGCGACGGCACACCCTCCAATCCGCTGCGTCTTTCCGGGCAAGGTGCTTCTACGGGTCAGATACTTAAATGGGACGGCAGCTCCTGGACGCCGCAGGACGATGGTTTTGGCGGCAATATGAACGGCGATGTGGACGGCCCGATCGGCAGCAATGAGGTCACGGCGCTGCGCGGCCGGCCGCTCGGCGGCATGCCGCCTACCGGGGCCAATGCCGGATTTGCCTATGTGTACGACGGCGCCGCATGGCAACTCGATACCCTCCAGGGGGACATTCAGGGCAGGCTCAGCGGTGCAACCGTCACCGCTCTGCGTGGACGCCCACTCGGCGGCATGCCGCCCACAGGCGCCAACGCCGGGTATGCTTATGTGTACGACGGCACTACGTGGCAACTCGATACCCTCCAGGGGGATATTCAGGGCAGGCTCAGCGGTGCAACCGTCACCGCTTTGCGCGGACGCCCACTCGGCGGCATGCCGCCCACAGGCGCTAATGCCGGATATGCTTATGTATATGACGGCGCCACCTGGCAACTCGATACCCTCCAGGGAGATATTACAGGCACGTTTACAAGCGCCACTGTTTCCAGAATACAGAACCTGCCTGTAGATTTTTCTTCCGGCATCGGCGACGGCATGGTGCTCACTTGCGTGGACAACGGCGGCGGGTTGCAGTTTGAGTGCCGGACGCCCAATGGCGGCGGTTTTTCATTGCCGTATTCCAATTCGGTGAATTTGAACACAACCATGTTTTCTCTGAATAATAATTTCAATACCAGCAATGAAAGTGTGGTAGGACTGAATGTCAGCCACAGGGGCCCCTTTGCGATCAAGGGCAGCACCGACCGTGACTATTCGCTTTTCAATTTGGGGGGCCAGGGCTCTCCCAGTACTCAGCTTTCCAATAAGAGTTTTTACTACCCTGCGGGGATTTACGGCGAAAATACCAGTACTAATAACGACTTCGCCGGCGCAGGCGTGCTGGGACGTGCCATAGCCGGCAACGACAATAACCGGGGAGTAGGCGGCTGGTTCCAGGGAAACTCGGTAGGCTCCATGAGTATTTCTTATAAAAACGGTTTTGCATCAGTCGTCGGGTATGCTGACCAATCCGGTTATGCAGGCTATTTTAAACTATACGACCCTAGCGGTAACGGTCAGGCTGCTTTGTACGCAGAATCGACAAACCCGCAAATCTGGGCAGGCTCTTTTTATGGCAGTGTGAAAATGACGGGCAACTTGCAGGTTGGTAACAATTTAATTGTAAACGGCGGTGTCAGCAGTAATGTCAAAAATTTTCTCATCGATCATCCCCTTGACCCGGCCAACAAATTTCTTGTCCATACCAGCGTGGAAAGCCCCGACATGAAAAACATCTACGACGGAGTGGTCCAAACTGGTCCGGACGGGCTCGCTACTGTGCAGTTACCATCATATTTCGATGCACTGAACATGGATTTTCGCTACCAACTGACGGTGATCGGGCAATTTGCGCAGGCAATAATTTATGAAAAAATTGAAAACAACCGGTTTGTTATCCGTACTGACAAGCCGGATGTCGAAGTGAGTTGGCAGGTGACCGGTATCCGAAAAGACCCCTGGGCCGAAGCGAACAGGACGGTAGTCGAGCCGGAAAAGTCGCCGGGTGAAAAAGGACTTTACGTCAATCCGGAAATATATGATCAACCGAATACCATGCGGATACAGTTCAAAAAAACCAATCACCAGTAGCCTTTTAGAATAAATTTGATCGTCGACTGGCTATCTTGGCCTGAAAAACAGACTTGCTCGCCATGCCGCTTTCTGACCGACAATGGAAAAATTTAGCCCGCGACCTGCAACAGCAGCGCTGCGTCCTGTTTCTGGGCAGCCGCCTTCTGGCGGCGCCCGGTTCGGATGCAACTATGAATGAGCGGCTGGCGGTTCACCTGGCAGGCATCCTGGATCAGGAAGGTATTTCTTATGAAAAAGACGCGGCGCAACGCCTGCATTATATTGCCCAGCGATTCCTGGCCATCCCCAAAATCCGCCGCATCGACCTGGAAGACGAGGTGCTGGAATTTTATCGCCAGCACCCGCCGGTCATACCAGACCTGTACCACCGGCTGGCGCGATTGCCATTCACCCTGATCATCAACACTGCGCCGGACGAACTGATGCTGCGCGCCCTGCTCCAGGCAGGCAAAACCGGCGCCCGCGGCCTGCACTACAACCTGCACCGCGAGCGTGAGGCGGCCGTTTTACAGGAATTTTCACCCGAACAACCGCTGGTGTACAACCTGTGGGGCACCCTGTCAGACCCGGAATCGCTGGTGTTGAGTCAGGAAGACCGGGTAGAGTTTATCAAAAACGTTGTAAAGGGCAACCCGGCTATCCCGAATCAGGTGATGAGTTGTTTCGACGAGCGCAAAACCTATCTTTTTCTGGGTTTCAATCTGGAAAACTGGGACGTACGGCTACTGCTCGACTGTTTCAAACTCAGCCGGGAAAACACGACGCTGTCGCCACAACTCGACAATTACCCGATGCGGCCCGAAACCAAAAGTTTTTTTGAGGACCGCTACCAGTTCTTATTTGTCAGCCAGGCAATCGGGCAGTTTGTCGACGACGTCGGCGAACAATTTGACCGTCAGCAACCCGCCGAACCCCAGGCGCCTGTAGCGGACGCCCGCCGCCTGGTGGTGCTATACCACGCCAACGAAACCGATCGCGATTGTCTGCTACGGCTACGGGCACAACTCAACCCTTGGATACAAAACGGGCGGCTGCAACTTTGGGATCCCGGCTCGGCACTGCATGGCGATGTCGGCCAGCAAATGCTCGAACAGATCGCTGCGGCCGACGCCGTTATGCCGGTGCTCAGCGCCGATTTTCTGGCCGACCCCGATCAAATACCGCTGATCGAACAGGCGCTTCAGCAACACCGCGAGCGGGGCCTCCGCATTGTACCCTTGTTGTATCGGGCCTGTACCTGGGAGGATACGGCCCTGCGCGATTTCCCTCCCCTGCCGGAACGCGACAAACCCCTCCGCAACTGGCCGGATACCGACACTGCTTTTACCCTGGTGGCTGAACGCCTGAAAACGCTGCTGAACTATGGATAGTCCGCTGCAACACTCCCGTTACCCTGGCATCCGCGCATTCGAACGCTCGGAAACGGCCCAGTTTTTCGGCCGGCAGCGCGAAACCCAGGAGTTGTTCAGCATGGTCAAGGTGAAACCGCTGACCGTATTGTTCGCCAAATCGGGGATCGGTAAAACTTCGCTGATCAACGCCGGCCTGGGCCCCTTGCTCGAGCAAAACGGCTATCTGCCGATCAAGATCAGGTTACAGGACACTGCCCTTTCGCCGGTAGAAACGGTCAAAAAAGTACTGGAACACCGCCTCAACCGCGACCTGCTGAAACGCTACGGTCAGGCGCCTTTTTCACTTTGGGAATACCTGCGCGCCTGCAATTTCGAAAGCGGATCGGGCGAAGCACAGGTGCCGGTGCTGGTGTTCGACCAGTTTGAAGAATTGTTCAACCACCCCCGGGACGCCCAGCTGGCGCTCACGCTTGCCCTTGCCGATCTGATCAACGACCGCCTGCCGGATGCCGTACAGGCCCGTTTCCGGAGTTTCCCGCGGCAGGAACGCAGCGATGAAATGCTACACTGGTTCAGCCCCCAGAAGATACGCGTGCTCTTTGCCATCCGCACTGATCGCATGGGCGAGCTCGACCGGCTCAAACAGCACATTCCGACGGTACTGCACGACCGTTTTTACCTCAGGCCACTCGGCGAAGCCGAGGCGCGCGAGGCGATCGTGCAACCCGCCGCACTGCGTGAAGGCAATTATCAGACGGCGCCATTTGGCTACAGCGAGGCGGCCCTTCAGTCTATGTTGCAGGGACTGGAAAACGACAACGGCGAAGTAGAGTCCTTTCAACTCCAGATCCTTTGTCAGCAAATTGAAAAAATCGCCGCTGAGCGGGGGCTCAAACAGATCAATCCCGACGACTTCGGTGGCGCCGAGGGGATCAACACTATCCTGAACGACTATTACGAACGGGAGATCGGCAAACTGCCCGAAGCGGAACAGGCACAGGCGCGGCGATTTATCGAAGAGGGCCTGATCGTCAACGGCAGGCGGGTCGGCATGCCGGAAGGCGCCGAAAAAACGCGTTTCGGGGTTAGCGAAGCCTTGCTCAACCGCCTGCTGGAAAGCCGGCTGATCCGTACCGAGATCATTCATTTGGGAAAAATATACGAGCTCAGCCACGATACCCTGGTTGAGCCGGTACTGCGTTCCTACGAACAGCGCCGTATCGCCGAAGAGCGCGCAGAAGCAATGCGGGCGCTGGAACAGGAGCGCGCACGCCTGCGCGAACTGTCGAAAAAACGGCGCCGCGCGCGCTTGTTTGCAATTGCAGGCTTTGGCCTGGCAACCCTGGCGCTGATCGGCGGCGTACTGGCCTGGCTCAACTACCGAAAAGCGGAGACCGCCCGGCAATCGGCCAACGTTTCCGCCCTGGCAGCAAAAGCCTGGGAGGTGTATCGCGACGATCATACCCTGGCGTTCCGGCTCGCCGAAGCGGCGTTGCAACTCGACAGCACCAACACTTATGCCCGGCAAACCTTGCGCGGCATCGCCAATACAGCCACCACCACTTTTTACCAAACAGTCTTCAGAGGCCACAATTTTGAGATTGAAGCCCTTGCATTTTCTCCCGATGGTAAATTGATCGCCAGCGGTAGCTTTGACAAATCCGTGGCTATCTGGCAACCGGATGGCCGCGTTGTTGCCAGACTCAATGCTGCGGAAAGCACAAGCGGTTCAAGCGGGCATTCTGCTACCGTGCGCGCAGTGGCATTCAGCCCCGATGGCCAGTCGGTTTGGAGCGCCGGCAAGGACGGCTGGGTAAAACGAATCGATCTGAATGCCAACGTTACAGGTGGTTTTGCCGCCCATCCGGCAGCCGTATGGGATATGGCGCTATCGCCCGACGGACGCTGGCTGGTCACCGCGTCCAACGATAGTACTGCTGCTGTCTGGAAAACCGACGGTACGCGGCTTCATACCCTGCGTGGTCATAACAATGCCGTTTGGGCAGTGGATATCTCGCCCGACGGTCAAAAGATCGCAAGCGGCAGCGTCGACGGAACCGCCCGGATATGGAGCGCAGGAGGACAGTTGCTCCGCCTGATCGATCTGAACGGCATCAAGGTGAATGCCATTGCTTTTTCGCCCGACAGCCGTTACGTGCTGCTGGGCTGCGGAGATAATACGGCCAAACTTTACAGCCTGGATGGTCGCCTGCAGGCGATTTACAGCGGACACACGGCCGAGATCACCCAGGTGGCCTTTTCGCCCGATGGCAAACAGGTGCTGACAGCCTCGAACGATCACAGCGCCAAACTCTGGCAGCGGTCTGGCGAAGAACTGCTGCGCCTGGTCGGGCATACCGAAAGAGTAGGCGCCCTGGCCATATCACCCGACGGCGAATGGGTGGCCACCGGATCATTCGATTTCACTGCCAAACTTTGGAACCTGCCTTTCAATCTCAAAAACAAAGCTGCCCGCCATGACGGTCCGGTCGACATGGTAGCCGTATCGCCCGACGGTAGCAGCGTACTATCGGGGAGTGTTGACAATACGGTCAAACGATGGAGTATCAAAGGAGAATTACTGAACGATCTGCACAACCATCTTAAAGAAGTTGCGCAGGTTGGCTTTTCTCCAACAGGCAATCAGTTTTTCTCCACTTCGCCCGACGGTACGGTACGCATATGGGATACCAGCGGAGTTTTGCGTCGATCGCTGAAAGGGTTCCCGGCCAATGTGTATGCCGCCGATTATTCGCCGCTTGCCGATGGCGCCCTGCTGGCCGCATCGGGGCCTGATCTTTTCCTGCTGGATTCTGCCGGGGTGCTTTTGCGTCGCTGGGAAACACATTCAGGCGGCATTGCCCGGGTACAGTTTTCCCCCGATGGCAAGAGCCTTCTCAGTGCCGGGAGGAACGGATTGATCGAATTCTGGTCGCGTGAAGGAATACTGATCGACAGCATCAACGTCGGCTTGCCATTGTATTGGGCCACTTATGCTCCGGACGGAAAATATATTGCCACCTCTGCCTTCGAAAGGCCGGTGCGCGAGTGGTCCCTTTCCGATACGACTTCCAGACAGTATGTGGGGCATCTGGATGTCAGCTATTTCATCGGCTATTCGCCTGATGGCCGTTATCTGGTTAGCTGTAGTTGGGATAAAACGGCTCGCCTCTGGGATCGGTCATCAGGAACGGCAATTCAGGTATTCCCGCATCCCGACGGGGTCAATAGTGCTGCATTCACCCTCGACGGGCGTTTGCTGGTCACTGCCTGCCGTGATAAGTTCGTCCGGGTATGGGATGTTGCCTCCGGCAAATTACTGCGAGTTTTTGGCGACGACCTCGACGTGGATCGCTTTCTCAACTCCAGCCATATTGCGTCACTTGAGTCCATCCCGTTTTCCTTCGAACGCTACGGTATCGCAGCAGATATGGCGCTGTCGATATACGGGAAAAAACCCGAACTGCTCCGTTCCATGGGGCAGCGTTATCTCGAACTGGCCAACAACTATTTGCACGACCTGAAAATCGGGCAGGAGTATACTGACAAGGCAGAGTTTTATATCAAACGCGCTGCGGAAATGGACCCGCAGGGTAGCAGTCGGGCCCAGGATTCGCTGCTCGCCGAGGTTTACCTCTGCCGGGCTAACCTTTACCTTTCGCACGGGAAATACCGGGAAATGCTCGCAGCAGCAGAAGACGGTCTCCAACACCGACCACTACCCATGCTGAACGTCTATCGCACTTTCGGCCTGCTCCTGACCGACCGGTTCGATCAGGCGCGTCGCCTGGCACTCGAATTGTGCAAGGACAGCACGACTGCAGTGCCACCCTACTACGATTCTTACCGGATGGCTTTGGGCGATGAGCAATATTACTATCAGCACGAACTGGGCATCCGGCATCCCGACTGGGAGCGTTTTGAAAAAGTGCTGGAGGCACAAAAATAGACGCGCGCGTTTGTTGCTATGCCAATTAACCCGCGCGTCTATTTTACCACATTCAAAATTCCAACCGGTAACTCAGGATCGGGATCAGCGGGCTCTGGTAAAAATACTTGATCGCACCGGAGCGCTCGTCGAAGTAGCGCCCGAACACGTTTTCGCGGTTGGTAGCGTTCTGCACGTCGATCGACAGCGTAGTCGTCAGGTGTTCGTAGTTGCGTTTCAGGCGCAGACCTGCGTCGAAGCGGAAGTAGTTGGGCATGCGCTCCTCGAAGGCGCGGGTTTCGTCGCGCACGGTTTTTCCCTGTTCGATGGAAGCCGTCAGGTCGATCGGCGACTCGCGGTGCCCGCCCGTCCAGGTCATTTTGACATTTACGCCGAAACTGCGGTTTTTGCGTCCGCGATTCCAGTTCCATTCCTTTCCGGCCACCAGGCTGTTGGCGAAACGCGTATCGAAGCGGGTATTGCGCCACACGCCGTCGGAGCCGCGGTATTCGGAGCGGAATAGCGAAGCGGAGAGCAGAAAATAAAAACCGTCGGTCAGGAATTTTTCGGCCGTCAGTTCCACGCCGTAATTCCGCCCTGCGCCGCGGTTGGCCACGATCTCGCCTTCGAATCCGTCGAACACGTTGAGCATGGAAAAAGCGTCGAGGGTATCGCGGCTGACGGGCGCGTCGAACAGGGCCTGGTAGTAGAGTTCGGGCTTCAGGTGCCAGTTGCCGTCCAGCAACTGGTCGTAGGAAAGTACCAGGTGATGCGCCCGCGTGAATCCCAGCGCGCGATTGGGCTGACTGCCGTCGGCGCCTTCTACAAAATAGACACCCAGGGGCTGCATCTGGCCATGCAGACCATAGCCCAGGCTCAGCGCTTGCCGCTCGTTGAATGCGTATTTCAGCGCTGCCCGCGGCTCCAGAGAATGTGTTTTGTTCAGGAAAAAGTAGATAGCGTGCAAGCCGGCGTTCATGGTCAAACGTTCGGTCGCGCGGTACTGCCACTGGGCAAACAAATCGGCTGAAGTTGCCGTGCCGCTGTTATGTATTTGTTCTTCCAGCCGTTCGGCATCGTCGTCCCACTCGTGTTGTTTGAAATTGAACCGCAGGAAATTGACGTAGCCGCCTGTACGCAGCAGGTGTCGCGGGCTGAATTTGTGCGTCAGCACCGAGGAAGCCGTGATCTTGGACTGGCCGTAAGAGCCGTCGAAAAGCCTGCGCAAAGAGTAGTCGTTCTGGAATTCTTCCGTGCGGTCGCCGTTGCGTGTACCCGATGCCGCCACCACCGTTTTCAGGAAGGTATTGTCGCCCCAAACGATGCTGTGCATCAGCCCCAGCACACCGGTATTGGCCGTAAAGTCCCAGGCGTACTGTTTGGAAATATCGTCCTCCCACTGCAGGGAGTCGGCCAGGCCGTCGTAGCGCTGCTTGCTCAGTCCACCGAGCCCGAAAAGGGTGAATTGCCCCCATTTGCCGGCCGGCATCCAGAAATTGAAGGACAGGTCCTGAAAATCGGTCTGCGCATCGCCTATGTTCACGCCGAGTTTGCCGAGGATCGACAGGGTGGAATAGCGATAATTGACGAGATAAGAGCCCGTACGGGTGCCGAAACGCATGGGTCCTTCCACTGCGGCGTCGAGGCCGAGTACGCCCGCCTGAATGGTGTATTCGCGTTTTTCGGAATTGCCCTTCCGCAGCCGGAGGTCGAATACGCCGGACAGGGCGTTGCCGTATTCCGCAGCGAAAGCGCCGGTCAGGAAGTCGGAATTAGAGAGCAATTGCGCGCTGAGGATGGAAATGCCGCCGCCCGACGAGCCCACCGATGAAAAGTGGTTGGGGTTGGGGATGTCCACGCCTTCCATGCGCCAGAGCAGCCCGTTGGGCGCGTTGCCGCGGATCACGATGATGTTGTTGCCGTCTTCGGCCGTCACCACGCCTGCATAGGCGGAGGCCATGCGCGCAGGGTCGTTGACCGCCACGGCGAAGCGTTGCGTTTCTTCCACGGAAAAGGTGCGGGCGCTCACGGTGGACAACTCGTTCAGCGGCTTCTGTTTTTCTGCTTTCGCCAATACCACCACTTCGCGGGCGGCGAGCAGGTCTTCTTCGAGTTCGATGACCAGATCGGTCTCTTTTCCCGAATTGACGATCACGTTGGAAATGACGGCTTCCTTGTAGCCGAGGTAGCGCACGCGCAACGTGCGACGACCAACGGATACTTCCGGCAGGCGGAACCGGCCTTCTGCATCGCTGACAGCGCCGACGGGCGGGTCAGAATCGAGCAGGGTGACGGTGGCGCCGATCAGGGGTGTTTTTACGGCCTTGTCCAGCACGATCCCTTTAACGGTCTGGGTATATTGTTGTGCGTTTGCAGCGCCGGTCAGCAGCGCCAGCAGGGCGATCGGAAAAAATATCCTGGTAATTTGCAACATAGCTGTAGTTTGTTATTGTCCAATAGAAGTGAAGGGAAAGCGCTGCGCGCGCAACGCCTTCCCGGGCATTCGGGGTTACCCGTAACTGATTTGAAGAATCACCCCTCAAACACGCTGGCGCCGGAATACCCTGACGCCCCGTTGAAAAAAAATTTTTTGCCCTTTGTATCAGGGTATTTTCCGGAAAGCGTGTTTCAGCAGGTAGTAAAACCCGTAAAAGTTGAAGTATCAAGACGAAAACAATCTGGCCGAGTCCTTGCGACGCGGCGAGGAAGATGCCTTCGACCATCTTTTCCGCCTGTGGTACCAGCCATTGTGCCGGTATGCCTGCCGCCTGGCCGACGGAGACATGGACGAAGCAGAAGACCTCGTTCAGCAGTCGTTCGCAAAACTCTGGGAGCAGCGCAGCCGGATCGACGTATCGTGGTCGCTGAAGGCTTACCTGTACAAAGCCGTACACAACGCCTGCCTGAACAGGGTCCGCGCGCAAAAGGTCCGGTCCAGGTACCTGGATTTCACCGCTCAACAAATGGATGCGATGCACACGCCACCCGACGACACTTCACCGGAACTCATGGAACGATTCCGGCAAGCGATGGAGGCCTTGCCGCCACAGTGCCGGCATATTTTCGAACTGAGCCGCTTCGAATCGCTCAAATACCGCGAGATCGCCGAGCAACTCGGCATTTCGATCAAAACCGTGGAGACGCAAATGGGCAAGGCGCTGCGCACCATGCGCACCCAGCTGGCCGATTACCTCATCACGTTTTTCGGCACGCTTTGCCTATGGCAATCCCTGTCCCCTGCTTTCGACCTGTCGCCAATCTTAAAACCGTTTTTGCATGGATCTTTTTGACGAAAAAATAGATGAACTGCTGGCCAAACACCTGGCAGGAGAATCTTCCCCTGAAGAGGCGGAAGCAGTCGCCCGCTGGCTGTCGGAAGCGCCGGAGCGCAGCCAATACTTCGAGCAATTGAAGTGGTTGTGGAAAAGGTCGGCCGACGGTTTGCCTGCCCCTACGCGCGAGGTGGATACCGAAGCGGCCCTGCAGCGCGTGAAGGCGCGGCTAAAATCGGGCCCGGGTATGACCGCGCGGCTGACGGCGAAATTCTGGATGCGTGCCGCCGCGGTTGCCGTGCTGGCATTGGCCGCCGTGTACTGGTGGGGCCGGGAGCCCGCCCGGGCGCCTGTGACCATCGCCGCCGGCTTTTCGGACCTGACGGATACGCTTTCCGATGGTTCGGTGATCGCACTGAGGGAGCGTTCGGGACTGACCCTGGCCGCTGCTTTTAATCGAAAAGAACGCCGCATGCAACTGAAAGGTGAGGCGTTTTTCAAAGTAGCGCCGGATACGTCGAAGCCTTTTATCGTGGAAGTGCGCGAACTTGAAGTAACGGTGGTAGGTACTGCATTCAACGTGGACAATGCCAGCGACCCGTCCCGGATCGTGGTGACCGTAACGGAAGGGAAAGTGCTCGTCAGCAGCGGCGACAAATCGCTGCTTTTGCACCCCGGCGAAGGCGCCGTATACGAACGCGAAAGCGGGGCGCTCACCCCCCTGGCTGCGACACCCGAGCAGACGGTGCCGGGCGCCGCCAGGCGTCTTTTCCGCTTCGACGCCACGCCGCTGGACACCGTGATCCGGCAGGTCAACGAGGCCTACCACATCAATATCACCCTGAAAAACAGGAACCTGGGGAAATGCCTGCTCACTGCCCGTTACAACGACCTTCCCCTCGAACGCCTGCTCGAACTCATTGCCGATTCGTTTTCACTGACGATCACGCAAACCCGAAATGGCTATGCGCTCGACGGTCCCGGCTGCGGAGGCAACTAACTGAACAACAAAAATCGAGTTCTCTGACCCTAAAACAGATGTCATGTCTTTAAGAAATAATACCGGGCGCCTGAGCCTGCTTTTACTCTTTTGCTGCGTTTTTGCGCCGCTGCTGCGCGCCGACGATATACTCGAACGCGTCATTTCCGTAAGATACTACCAGACGCCCGTCCGGGAAGTGCTGGCGGACGTAGCGCAAAAAGGCGGCTTCGAATGGTCGTACAACGCTGCGATCCTCGACGAAACGAAGATCGTCGACCTCGTCGCCGATGGCTGGACGGTACGGGAAATACTGACGCACGTGCTGGGTGACGCTTATACGTTCAAGCAAAACGGCGAATACCTGATCCTGAAAAAACAAAAACGGCCGAAGCCTCGGTTGAGTGGTTATATCTCCGATCAGCGCACCGGCCAGCGCATGGCCAATGTCACCGTTTACGACCGCCAGACGCTGCGCTCCACCGTCACCGACCGCCACGGATACTACGAACTGCCGGTGACGCCGCTTTCTGAAGTCGTTGTGTCGAAACTGGCGTACCGCGACACCATCCTCAAGGTCAATTCGCAATCGCCGCGCATCCACCGGCTGGAACTATACGCCGATTCCTTGCCCGCCGCTTCGACCCGCATTTCTTTCCGCAGGCAAATGAACCGTCTGGGAGTTCGTCTGGAGCAGTTTTTTGTCGGCTCCGCGCAAAAACTGACCAACCTGAACGTGCGCGATTCACTGCACCGCCGTTTCCAGGTATCGTTCCTGCCGGGTCTCGGCAGCAACCACCACCTCAGCGGCAGTGTGACCAATGACTGGTCACTCAATATCCTCGCGGGTTATTCCCGCGGCAACCGGGTGTTCGAACTCGGCGGCCTGGGCAACATCAACAGGGAGGATATGCAGGGGCTTCAGGCGGCGGGATTGTTCAATATCACGGGCGGACACGCCTACGGCATGCAGCTGGCAGGACTTTTTAACAATCTGGGTGGCAACGCAGCAGGCTTGCAGGCGGCTGGGCTGTACAACTTTGCCGGAGATACGGTGCAGGCGATGCAACTGGGCGGCATCGTCAATTATGCCGGACGGTCGCAAGGCGCCATTCAGGCCGCGGGCATACTCAACCTTTCGGCGCGCGGCAATGCGCCGGTGCAGATCGCGGGTATCGGCAACCATTCCCACATCACCGGTGGCGTGCAGATCGGGGGTATTTTCAATTCGGCCGATACCCTGCGCGGCTGCCAGATCGCCGGCATCAGCAACCGGGCGCGTGTCATCAGCGGGGTGCAGATCGGATTGATCAACGTGGCCAGACAGATCGACGGCGTGCAGATCGGCCTGATCAATTATGCACAACACGGCGGCTATATGGTGCTGGAACTCGGCGCCAACGATATTTTTTCGGCAAATGCCGCGTTCAAATCGGGCGTGCCGGCGCTCTATACCATCCTGACGGCAGGCGCCGATCCGCAAAGCCCTTCGGACAACCGGGTGTGGGCCTATGGTGCGGGACTTGGCTCCAGAATACCGCTGACGAACTGGGCAGGGCTGAGCGTGGATCTGGTGCACCGTCACCTCAATGAAGGCAGGCACGACAACCTGGTGCAGGAATGGGAGCAACTGGCCCTGGGCCTCGATCTGAACCTGGGAAGGCATTTTTCCATCGCGGGCGGGCCGACGGCCAATCTGTTCATCACCGACCCCGATAACCCGGGCCCCGGCGACTTTCGCGAGCGGATCGGCTCCAAAAACTGGCTTGACGACAACAGCAATGCAGACGGCTGGTTGAGCGCATGGGGCGGCTGGCACGCCGCCTTGCGGGTCCGGTTTTAGTGTCGTCAAGCGCTGGTTGGCAAATCCCCCATCCCAAATAATTTAAAAAATACCGGTCCCCCGATCAGGGTAAATGCAGGCAAGGGTGTTACCACATTGATATGCTTGCATAGAATTACTAAAACAACTAAACATCACGACTATGAAAATGAATCATTTGCTGAAACTGGTCTTTCTCGGACTGACCTTATGGGTATTTGCATCCTGCGACGATGTACTCGGCATTCGCGGCAAAGGCGACATTCTGACCGAAGTACGGCAGGTGGATAATTTCCATGCGCTCGATATTTCCACCGCGGGCAACATCAAGGTGAGGGTCGATTCCGTGTACTACGTGGAAGTGCGCTGCGAAGAAAGCATCATCGATTTCCTCGAAACAGTGGAGGACAACGGCGTACTCAAGATCTATTTCGATCGCGACGTGTACGATGTCGACAACCTGACGATCACGGTATCGGCGCCGAACTGGGACGGAATCGACATCAGCGGCTCCGCCAATATTTCCCTGCCCGATGCGATCTCGGGCAATCTGCTGGACCTGCGCATCACCGGGAGCGGCAACGCAGAGATCTTTCAGGCCGACTTCAACAAGATCAAGGCGAGCATCACCGGCAGCGGGAATATGTCGGTGGAAGGCAGCGCCGACGATCTGACTTGCAGCATTACCGGCAGCGGCGATTTCGATGCCATCGACTGCCCGGTAAAAGCGGCCACGGTCAACATCTCCGGAAGCGGCGATGTACGCGTGCGCGTCAGCGAAACCCTTGATGTAACGATCTCGGGCAGTGGCGATGTCGAATACCTCGGCGACCCGCAGGTCACGAGCAATATCACAGGTTCCGGGAAAGTAAAAAAGATCTGACGGATACAGAAACAGCATCCTGCACGATGCACACGCGCCGGCTCGCAACAATGCGAGCCGGCGCGTTATTATTTGGCAATAAATAATATTGATTACCAGGCCATTATCCAGCCTTCGGCAAATGCACATCCATTTGCGGGAATGGGATCGAAACGCCTTTTTTGTCGAAGGCTTTTTTGATGTGTTCGTGCATATAGAAATACACGGCCCAGAAGTCATCGCTCTTGCACCAGGGGCGCACGGCAAAGTTGACGGAACTGTCGGCCAGTTCACTGACGAGTATGTCCACTTTCGGGTCTTTGAGCACCATAGAGCAGCCGTCGGCTACTTCCTGGATCACGGCCCTGGCCTTGTCGATATCGTCGCCATAACTGATACCGAATGTCATATCGACCCGAATGATGCCCGGTCCGGAGATATTGGTCATGACGCCGCTGGTGACCACGCCGTTCGGAATGATCACGCGCCGGTTGTCGGGCGTCAGCAGCAGGGTATTGAACACCTGTATCTCTTCGACCACGCCGACGTTGCCGTCAATTTTGACAAGATCGCCCACCTTGTAAGGTTTGAATATCAGGATCAGCACGCCGCTGGCGAAATGGCCCAGGCTGCCCTGCAGGGCAAGCCCTACGGCAAAGGCCATGGCACTGATGATGGCGATGAAAGAGGTGGTTTCGATGCCGAACATGCTCGCCACGCTGAGCAGCAGCATCACTTTCAGTCCGGTGGACACCAGAGAAGACAGAAAGGGCAATACGCTTTCATCTACTCCCCTTGCGCGCAGGAAAGATTTGATCTGGCGGCTCAGGGCGTTGATCAGCCAGAGGCCGAGGATGAGGGTAAGGATCGCACCCACCACTTTGGGCGCATAGGTGGTAAAGAGTTCGGATAGTTTCGCGAAGTCGAAGAGTGATTCCATGAGTTTGTCAATTAAAAATGGAGGATGGATTGCAAGGCCGCTCGCCGTGCCGAAAATCACCGAAAATGAACCTACAAGCAGGAATTGATCTTAAAAGGCAAGGTCGGCGGCTGGCTCCGGGTAAAAGTAGGAACTTTAATACTATTCAAAGGCGCAGTCAAAATTGTTTGGCACCACAATGTTGCCCCGGCAGTAAATTCGATTACTTTTGTAGTCGAATGCCAAATTTTCTTCACCAAAAATGCAACCTGATGAAAAAATTCCCTTTGTTTTTTCTGTTCCTGCTCGTTTACTGCGCCGGCGCATCGGCCCAGACCTCCGTTATTATCGGCAAATGGTCGGGATCGTTCCCCGGAGAAGACGGCCAGACGCTTAACTTCAGCATGACCATCAGCGACGACAGTTATCAGATCGATTTCGGCATGGACGGCAGGGTCGATATCACGGGTTCCTACACCGCCGACGGCGACCAGGTGACCGTATGGGATACGGCCGGAGAAAACACCTGCCCTTCCGACCAGAAAGGCGTGTACAAATACGCGCTCGACGGCGATACGCTCACTTTTACGCAGGTAAAAGACGACTGTCCGGGCCGCGGCAGCGAGCCTATGGTGCTGAAACGCATGTAAAAAGGGTGTCGAACAAAATGAGCAAGGGCCGCTGCAAACGTTGCAGCGGCCCTCGTTTTTTCGCAGCGACCCGATCACCAGTAACCCTGCACCGCTTCCACGGCATCTTTCAGGCCGCCGGCGTCGCTGCCGCCGGCAGTAGCGAAGAACGGTTGTCCGCCGCCGCCGCCCTTTAGGTATTTCTGTGCCAGTTCGCGCACGATGGCGCCGGCATTCAGGCCCTTTTCTTTCGCCAGTTGTTCGCTGATGCGCACGGTGAGCAGCGGCTTGTCGGCATTCACGGAGCCGAAAGCGATCACGGCATTGCCGAGTTCGCGCTCGAGTTCGTATGCAAGGGTTTTTACAGCATTTGCATCCTGGATCGGCAACACGGCGGCGACGTGCCGGATACCGTCTTTTTCGATCGCTTTTGCCCGCAGTCCTTCGCGCAGGCTGTTGGCCTGCTCCTGTACCAGGCGCTCGATCTCCTTTTGCAGTTTTTTATTTTCCTCCTGCAGCGATTCTACCGCCTTCGCGAGGTCTTTCGCCTTCAGTGTGTTTTTGATCGCCGTCACCTCTTTTTCCATATCCGATACGTATGCCTCGGCAGCCGTGGCCGTCACCGCTTCCACGCGCCGCACGCCGGCGGCTACTGCGGTTTCGGCGGTGATCTTGAAATAGCCGATCTGCCCCGTGTGCCGCACATGGCAGCCGCCGCAGAGTTCGCGCGAGAAGCCGGGATCGAAGGTGATCATACGCACCGTTTCGCCGTATTTTTCACCAAACAGCATCATGGCGCCGGCTTCTTTTGCTTCTTCGATGGGGAGCGCGCGCGCCTCGTCCAGAGCGATGTTCTCACGAATCTTTTCATTGACGATCCGCTCTACGTGGGCGATCTCCTCGTCGGTCATTTTCTGGAAATGCTGGAAGTCGAAGCGCAACATTCCGTGGTCGAGATAGGAGCCTTTTTGCTGCACGTGTGTGCCCAATACCTTGCGCAGTGCGGCGTGTAGGAGGTGTGTGGCCGAGTGATTGTTCTCGGTGAGCCGGCGCTTCCAGTCGTCTACCTCGCATTCCACCGTGCGGTCCATGACGAATTGCGGCAGGCGGTCCACGATGTGGATGACAAGGTCGTTTTCTTTTTTGGTGTCGAGCACGCGGATCTTTTCATTGGGGCCGAAGGTCATGTAGCCCGTGTCGCCCACTTGTCCGCCGCCTTCGGGATAGAATGGCGTGCGGTCCAGCACGATCTGATACTGCGGTTTGCCCTTGAGCATTACCGTCCGGTATTTGGCCACTTTCGCATCGGCCAGTTCCAGTTGATCGTAACCGATAAACTCAAACTGCTTGAGATCGCGCAGTACGGTCCAGTCGCCGACTTCCTTGGCGGCATCTTTGCGCGAGCGCTCTTTTTGCTCCTGCAGGGCTTTGTCAAAACCGGCCTCGTCCACTTCCCAGCCTTTTTCCCGCGCGATCAGGCGCGTGAGGTCGATGGGGAAGCCAAAGGTGTCGTAGAGTTCGAAAGCCTGCTGCCCGTTGATGGTATTATTCTGAATATCAATACTTTCAATACGCTTCAGTCCCGATTCGAGCGTGCGCAGGAACGACTTTTCCTCTTCCAGCACCACGCGCGACACAAAGTCTACCTGTGCTTTCAGTTCGGGGAATACGTCGTGAAATTCCTCCGCCAGGATGGGCACCATGCGATGCATCACCGGGTCTTTCTGGCCCAGGAAAGAGTAATAATAACGCACTGCGCGGCGCAGAATGCGACGGATCACATAGCCCGCGCCGGTATTGGAGGGCAGTTCGCCGTCGGCGATCGTAAAACTTACCGCGCGCAGGTGATCGGTTACCACCCGGATGGCGACGTCGCTTTTGAGCCACTCGGCATTCAGACCCGGGTAGGTACCTTCATAGCGGTGGCCGGTGGCGGTTTCCAGAAAATTGAACAGCGGCTTCCAGAGGTCGGTATCGTAGTTGGACGACGCCTCCTGTACCACCCGCACCAGGCGTTCGAAACCCATGCCCGTATCCACCGACTTGGCAGGCAGTTCGTCGAGCGAGCCGTCGGCCTTGCGGTTGAATTCCATGAATACGTTGTTCCACACCTCGATCACATTGGGGTCGTCGGCGTTCACGAGGGCTTTTCCGTCTTTTTGGGCACGCTCGCTGTCGGAGCGCAGGTCAACATGGATCTCGGAACAAGGGCCGCAGGGGCCCTGGTCGCCCATCTCCCAAAAGTTTTCCTTTTTGCCGAAGGCCAGGATGCGATCTTCGGCGATGTATTTCTTCCATTCGTCGTAGGCTTCCTGATCGAACGGCAGTTTTTCCTTTTCATCCCCCTTGAAAACAGACACGTAGAGGCGATCTTTCGGGATACCGTACACTCCGGTGAGCAGTTCCCACGACCATGCGATGGCGTCTTTTTTGAAATAATCGCCGAAGGACCAGTTGCCCAGCATTTCGAACATGGTGTGGTGATAGCCGTCGAACCCCACGTCTTCGAGGTCGTTGTGCTTGCCGCTCACGCGCAGGCATTTTTGCGTATCGGCCACGCGCGGCGCCGGCGGCGGCTGGTTGCCGAGGAAAAAATCCTTGAGCGGCGCCATGCCGGAGTTGATGAACAGCAGCGTGGGGTCGCTCTTGGCCACGATGGGTGCGGAGGGGATGATCTTGTGCGCTTTGGAAGCGAAAAAGTCGAGAAACTGGCGGCGTATGTCGCGGGATGTCATGATCTGAATGCTTGATGCTTTTTACTGGCGTTCGGTTTTGGGAAAAGCGGCGCAAATATAGCGCGTTTTCAGGCAAACCGCTTGCGGTGGCAAAGTGTTCCGGACGCGTATATTTATATAAGTGTCGTGACAGAAATGAGCGACCATTCAAACCCCGGCCTTTTGAGGCAGGCCGGCGTTATTTTTTCAGATACAGCGCTGCTAAACCCTCAAAAAATGCTTGTCCCTGCGCAAAATCCTGGACAGAATATGCCGATCGGTTCCGGTCTGTACTGTTTAGTCCACAGGGAAGAGGCGGAGCATTGACTGTCAGTTCTAATAAACCGCTATGAATCAATCACTTAAAATTTATTTACAAAAACTTTCTTCAAAAGATGTTTTACCAATAATTAATCATCGTATATTTGCGATATAAAATAATTACGCTATGAAAAAAATCTCCAGTATCAAAGACCTCGTCAGAGAGAAGTACGGCCAGATCGCCGAACAAAGCAAAACCACCAACGAAACGAGTTGCTGCGGCTCGGGTACATCCTGCGGCACTTACACCATCATGGCCGATTCGTATGCCGATCTGCCGGGCTACGACCCCGATGCCGATCTGGGCCTCGGTTGCGGCCTGCCCACGGAGTTTGCGCACATCCGGCCGGGCGACACCGTGCTCGACCTTGGTTCGGGCGCCGGCAACGACTGCTTCGTGGCCCGCGCAGAAACGGGACCGGAAGGCAAGGTGATCGGTGTGGATTTCACGCCAGCCATGATCCGGAAAGCCCGCCTGAACGCCGAAAAACGTGGATTCAACAATGTCGAATTCCGGGAAGGCGACATCGAGGACCTGCCCCTGAACGATGCGTCGGTCGACGTCGTGGTCAGCAATTGTGTGCTCAATCTGGTGCCCGACAAGGAAAAGGTATTTGCCGAGATCGCCCGGGTACTGCATCCCGGCGGTCATTTCAGCATTTCCGACATAGTGCTGAAAGGTGAATTGCCCGACACCCTCCGCAATGCCGCCGAAATGTACGCCGGATGCGTTTCGGGCGCCATTCAAATGGAGGAATACCTCACACTGGCGCGCAAGGCCGGATTCGAGGATGTGACCGTGCAAAAACAGAAGCCCATCCTGATCCCCGACCATATTCTGCTCGAATACATGACGGAGGAACAACTCAAAGCATTTGCTCATTCGGGCACCGGTATATTCAGCATCACTTTGTACGCTGCCAAACCGGGCAATATGCGTATACATGCGTTGGCGCCGGCAGAAAATGCGGAGAAAGAAGCGTGCTGCGAACCCGGCAGCGGATGCTGTTAAAAGGACTTTTTTCAATCGTTTTTGCAGGAAAAGACGAACCAGTCGCGTTGTAGCGGCTGGTTTTTTTATTGATAAAACCCGTTGTAAAGCCCCCTAGCCACTTCCTTAATACTGGCTTAATATAGACTTAACCCAAACTTAATCCGTCGTTTTCCACCCCGGAACAGCGGCTGGCGACCTTTGCGGCGCACACAAATTATCCAATCAAATTTTCCTGCAATGAAAAAAGCGTTTCTACTGCTTACATTCATCGTGGCGGCCAGCATCGCTGCCACCGCACAGATTGTGGTATCAGGCAATATTACGGCCAATACCACCTGGACAAAAAACAATGTTTACCTGCTCAGCGGCTTTGTATACGTTAAAAACGACGCCACGCTCACCATCGAGCCGGGCACGGTTATCAAAGGCGACAAAAACACCAAAGGTTCTCTGATCGTAACGCGTGGCTGCAAAATCGTAGCCAGCGGCACGCCCGATGAGCCGATCGTATTCACCAGCAACGAAGCCACTCCCACGTACGGCGACTGGGGCGGCGTGATTATTTGCGGTAAAGCGCCCACCAACGCGTCGAACAACGGCGTCGACGGCGAGGGCCTGGTCGAAGGAGGTGTAGGCGAACTGTACGGCGGCAACGACCCGATGGACAACTCGGGTGTTCTCCGTTACGTGCGCATCGAATACGCCGGTATCGCATTCCAGCCGAACAACGAGATCAACGGCCTGACGATGGGTGGCGTAGGCGCCGGTACCACTATTGAATACGTACAGGTATCGTACGCCAACGACGACGCTTTCGAATGGTTCGGTGGTACAGTCAACTGCAAATACCTCATCGCCTACCGCGCACTCGACGATGATTTCGACTGCGACTTCGGCTACTCCGGCAATATCCAGTTCGCTTACTCGCAACGCGACCCCGCCGTAGCGGATATCAGCGGCTCCAACGGTTTCGAGATCGACAACGACGGCAGCGGTACCAACCGCACACCGAAAACGGCGCCGACCTTTTCGAACGTAACCATCGTCGGCCCGACGGGTACTTTCGATCCCAATTTCAAGCGCGGCAACCACCTGCGCCGCAATTCCGAGCCCGGCGTGTACAATTCCGTATTCATCGGCGCTTACCCGGATGCCGGCCTTTTGATCGACGGCGACTCCTGCGCTCAAAATGCACTCAACGGCAAACTGGTTGTGAAAAACTCTTTCTACCACGGTATGCCGACGCAACTGAAGACCAACGTTGCCACATTCGACATCGCTACATGGGCTACTGCCAATGAAATTTCTACGGGCCCGAATTCCAGCAGCGCCGGTCTGAAAGATCCGTTCAACCTCAACACACCCGATCCGCGCCCGCAGTCTACTTCTCCGGTTCTTGGCTACGCCAAATTTGAAGATGCGCGCATTGCAAATGCCAACTTCATCCCGGTAAGTTACGCCGGTGCGTTCTCCGCCTCCGGCGACTGGACAGCCAAGTGGAGCCGTTTCGGCGACAACCTGAACCAGGTTGGCCTGGCTCCGGCGCAGGAAGTGGTGGTAAGCGGTAACATCTCCACCAACACGACCTGGACGGCCGACAAAGTGTACGTACTCAGCGGTTTCGTTTACGTTAAAAACTGCGCAGAACTGACGATCGAGCCGGGCACCATCATCAAAGGTGATAAAGCCACCAAAGGCGCGCTGATCGTAACCCGTTGCGCCAAGATCATCGCTGACGGTACGGTCGACCTCCCGATCGTATTTTCGACTAATGACCCCGAGCCCACTTACGGCTCCTGGGGCGGTATCATCATCTGCGGTCAGGCGCCGACCAACACCAGCTACCTGGGCGTGCAGGGCGAAGGCCTGATCGAAGGTGGCGTAGGTGAACTGTACGGCGGCAACGACCCGATGGACAACTCGGGTATCCTCCGCTACGTGCGTATCGAATATCCCGGTATCGCTTTCCAGCCGAATAACGAGATCAACGGTCTGACGATGGGCGGCGTAGGCGCCGGTACGATCATCGATCATGTACAGGTATCCTACTCCGGCGACGACTCCTACGAGTGGTTCGGCGGTACGGTCAACTGCAAACACCTCATCGCATACCGCGGCCTCGACGACGACTTCGACTGCGACTTCGGTTACTCCGGCAGTGTTCAGTACGCATTTTCCGTACGCGACCCGCAGGTGGCCGACATCAGCGGCTCCAACGGCTTCGAAATCGACAACGACGGCAACGGCTCTACGAATACGCCGAAAACAAAACCGACTTTCTCGAACGTGACCATCGTCGGTCCCGACCCCGCAGGTCCGGTTGACGCCCTCTACAAGCGCGCCGGCCACCTGCGTCGCAACTCCGAGCCAGGTATTTTCAATTCGGTATTGATCGGCAAATACGAAGTCGGCTTCCTCATCGACGGCAACGCCTGCGCCGACAATGCAACGAACAATCTGCTCGAGATCAAGAACACGGTAGTGGCCGGTCCGACGACGCTGCTGAGCACCAACGCTTCGAACGGCTTCAACGTCGACACCTGGTTCAATACCGCTGCTTTCGGCAACAAAACCTTCGCTACTTCCGCTGGTTCAGCCCTGCAGGATCCGTTCAACCTCGACCTGCCGAACGCACAGCCGACCTACACTTCTCCGGCCATCGGCGCCGGTGCATTCACGGCTGCCCGCATTAACAATTCGTTCTTCGATAAAGTGGACTATGCCGGCGCTTTCGACGGCACCAACGACTGGACCTGCGGATGGGCGGTTTACAAAGAACTGAACATCAACTGCCTCGTGGAAACGAACAACGTTGAAAAATACATCAGCGCCGTTAAACTGTTCCCCACGGTGGCCAGCAGCCAGGCTACGCTGCAACTGTCGCTCACCAACCCGGCCGATCTCAGCGTAGAGATCTACGATCTGAACGGCCGCTTCTTCGGTCAGCAGATCAGCGAAAAAGCCACGGCAGGCGAACAGCAGTACACGCTGAATACGGCACAACTGGACCCGGGCTTCTACTTCGTCCGCATCCAGGCCGGCGATGCTGTGAAAACGGAAAAACTGATTATCGTGCGCTAAACTCCCGAAGAGCCACGTGAAAACTCGCCTAAGCGGTGGGGCACTCTATGTGTCCCGCCGCTTTTTTATTTCTCCATGTGTGGCAGTTCTAACGATAAGAAGTAAGCAGTTGGCAGGGGCAGTTAGCAGTAATAGCAGCATTTGGGCAAAACAGGAAATATAAACCTTTTTAGCGCGGTAATTTGTATCGATATCAACACTGCCACTGCCAACTGAATACTGGATGCGCTTGTCCGCCCACCGACAAGTAAAGCGTTGCGGCCGCCTGTATGCAAATGTCGAAGCCGGCGGTATCGTTACATTTATCCGAACTTCGCACAGCGACCTGAAAAACCCCGGATCAACATCAACGCTCCAGTATGAAAATCGTCATCCTCGGCAACGGGATCAGCGGCATCACCGCCGCGCGCCATATTCGCAAACGCAGCGACTGCGACATCACCGTCATATCCGACGAAACAGATCACTTTTACAGCCGAACGGCCCTCATGTACATCTACATGGGGCATATGCGTTTTCGGGATACGCAGCCTTATGAGCCCTGGTTTTGGGAGAAAAACCGCATCGAACTGATGCGTGCGCGTATCGAACGCATCGATTTCGGGAAGAAAACACTTTTCACGACAAGTGGCGATCAAATCGGGTACGACAAATTGCTGCTCGCTACGGGCTCCCGGTCCAACAAATTCGGCTGGCCCGGCCAGAACCTCGACGGGGTGCAGGGGCTGTATCACTACCAGGATCTCGAAACCATGGAACGCCACAGTAAAGGCCTGCAAGGCGCGGTGATCGTCGGTGGCGGACTGATCGGCGTAGAGATGGCGGAGATGTTCCATTCCAGGGGTATCCCCGTTACTTTTCTCGTGCGCGAATCCGATTTCTGGAATCCGGTATTGCCTCCGGAAGAAGCGACAATGGTAAGCCGGCATTTGCGCGAACACCACATCGACCTGCGGCTGGAAACGGAACTGAAGGAAATTTTACCCGACAATACCGGAAAAAAATGCGCCGCTGTCGTCACCGGCCAGGGCGAACGGATCGATTGCGGCTTTGTCGGACTCACCGTCGGCGTCAGCCCCAACGTCGATTTCCTGAAAGGAAACGGGCTGGAACTCAATCGCGGTATTCTCGTCGACGAATATCTGCAAACAAATATCCCCGACGTGTACGCGGCCGGCGATTGCGCGGAACTGCGCAACCCGCCGCCCGGCCGCCGCGCCATCGAAGCAGTGTGGTACACCGGCCGCATGATGGGCGAAACCGCCGCCCACAATATGCTCGCCGACAACCCCGCCCCCCATCCACCGTCCACCGTACATCGAACACCGTCTACCGTACACCGTCTACCGTCCACCGTAAGCCGTCTACCGTACACGCCGGGCATCTGGTTCAACTCGGCCAAGTTCTTTGACATCGAGTACCAGGTGTACGGCGACATCCGCCCCATCCTGCCCGACGAGCAGCAAAGCCTGTACTGGGAACATTCTGACGGCAAAAAAGGCATTCGCATCAATTACGATGCGGCGACGGGCCGCGTGCTGGGCTTCAACCTCATGGGGGTACGCTATCGCCACGAGGTCTGCGAAAAATGGCTCCGCGAAGGCGCCCATATAGAAGCGGTGCTGTCGCGGCTGGGCATGGCCAATTTCGACCCGGAATTCTCCCGGCAATACGAAAAGGAGCTGGTGGACCTGTACAACCGGCAAACCGGTAAAAACATACAATTGAAACAAAAACGCGGGCTGGATGCAGTGTTGTCGTTTCTAAGTAACGCCAATCTTCAACGTAACGCCAATCTCTGATTGGCGAAAGCCTAAACCCCTGAAAAACAACACTTTGCCAATATTCAAAATTTCATCTTATGAAAGATTCCTCTCTGTCAATCGCCACACCCAACCCTGCGCTGACTTCCGGCAAGCAAAAGTTTGCGTTGGCCCTTGCGGGTCTGGGCGTGCTGTTGCTCCTGCTCGTCTGGGCGGCCGGCAAGGCGCTCGCGACGACACCCACGCTGCTGGCATCGCTCGGCCTGATGGTCGCGGGCATGTGGTGGTTTGTCCGCGAAGAATACCTGCAGCGGCCGGAGGGCATCAAAAACAACCGCGTGTGGTTTGGCAGCCTGAGCGCGCGTGGCGTATGGGGATGGCTGGCGGCTATTGTGCTCACGGGGTTCTACACCGCCCTGTATTTCCTGCCGGATACCTATTTGTCAGGGCTGGTGGTGCTGTTCAGCCCGCTCAGCGAAGTGTTGCGGGGCAAGGCGGCCGACAAATGGTTCGTCTACGGCAGTTTGTACACTTTTTCCGTGCTGGTGATGGGGGTGAAATTCATGTACAAATACCGGCACAACCGCTACCAGTTGCTGCGTACAGTATCGGTCATGTTTTTCCAGACCGGCTTTGCCTTCCTGATCCCGGCGTTCATGCAGATCATGAACCAGCCGGAATACTATTTTACCTATTTCTGGCCGCTCAAGGACTACTACGGCACACCGGGGGCGATGGCCTATTACCCGAAAGCCAGCGAATGGGGCATCTATTTTATCGGATTCAGCGCCCTGATGACCTTTGTCGGCACACCCGTGCTGAGCTATTTTTTCGGCAAACGCTGGTACTGCTCCTGGGTGTGCGGCTGCGGGGGACTGGCGGAAACGGCCGGCGATCCGTTCCGCCACCTCAGTGATAAAAGCCTGAAAGCCTGGAAAATAGAGCGCTGGATGATCCATTCCGTGCTGGCAGCCGTCGCGCTGATGACGGGCCTGCTCTGGCTCAATTCCTGGAAACAGGGCGGCGTGCTGGGCAGTTTTTCACAGGGATTTTCCAGTGCCTACGGCTACATCATCGGCATGGCCTTCAGCGGCGTGGTAGGCGTCGGCTTTTACCCGCTGATGGGCAGCCGCGTGTGGTGCCGCTTCGGTTGCCCGCAGGCGGCCATCCTCGGCATTTTTCAGAAGAAAAAATCAAAATTCCGCATCACGGTCAATGGCGGTCAGTGCATCAGTTGCGGCAACTGCTCCACCTATTGCGAAATGGGCATCGATGTGCGGCACTACGCGCAGCGCGGGCAGGACGTGGTGCGCGCTTCCTGTGTGGGTTGCGGTATTTGTGCGGCCGTCTGTCCGCGCGGCGTGCTGCGGCTCGAAGGCGCTACCGCCGATATCGACCGGCGCACGGAACAACTCAGGACGGTGCACGTCAAAGTGGAAGATGTGAAAATTTTAGGCTGATCGCTTGCGACTTTTTTTAGGCGACGGTTGGAAATTCAGGTGGCGATTCTGTACCTTTGCGGGCGCTTTTTGAAACAGGTATCACCTTTAGAGTATAAAACAATGGAAATCATTGCCTTACAGGGACATCGCAAAGAACGTTCCGGCAAAGTAGAATCGAAAAAAATCCGCCGCAACGGTCAGGTTCCGGCGAACATGTATAAAAGCGGCGGCGGTGAAGCCGTGCAGTTCACGCTCGAATCGGCCGCTATCCGCCACCTGATCTATACGTCGAAATTCAAACTCGCCGAGATCACGCTGGACGGCAGCACCTACAAGTGCATCGTGAAGGACATTCAGTTCCATCCGGTGACCGACGCTGTGGTGCACATCGATTTCCTCGAACTCGTGCCGGGTGTAAAATTCAAGGCCACGGTACCCCTGCGCTTCGCAGGCCAGGCGCCGGGCGTGAAAGCGGGTGGCAAATTCATCCCGCAAATGCGTCAGGTGAACATCCTGACCACGCCTGAAAAAGCCGTGGACGAGGTAAAAGCCGACATTTCGAAGATGGAACTCGGCGCCACGATCCGGGTGCGCGACATCTCCAAGCCCGAGGGTGTAGAGATCACCAACAACATGGCGGTTCCGGTCGCGACGATCGAAGTTCCGCGCGCGCTGAAAGGCAAGTAAATACGATCGATCCCCTGAGGATCGCAATACAACCATACAAAAACGGTTGTCCGCACGATTCGGACAACCGTTTTTTATTGCTAGCGTATACTTTTACCTTCCGTCGAAAGGTGGAAGCGCTCTTCGCATCATCCGAAAAATGTGTGATAGATAGATCCGACTTTCGGCGGATAACAAAAAGCGCGGCGGGCCTCCCTTCCCTCAGGACACAAAAAAGCCTCGCCAGTATTGCACAGGCGAGGCTGCTTTCTCCGAAAAACCAAATCAAACTTTCATTTTTATGATATAGCCGGGGTCACTTTTGACCCCGAAGCGATTCAATATCAATCAGTTGCCGGACTTGATCCGCGAATTCACGTCTTCCGTACCGGTTTTGCGCTGGCGGGCGCCCTTGATGTTCTTGTTCCCGAAATTGTAGCGGAAATTCAGTTTCACCGTCTGGCTTTCCCAGGTGCCCCTGCCCTGCATGTACAGGCCCGGGGTGAAGTCGTTGACGCTGTTCCAGCCGGCGGTGCCGAGCACGTCGCCTACGTTCAGGCTGATCGTGCCGTTGCCGTCGAGGATCTGCTTGCGCACGCCTACATCCATGGCGCCCATCGCCTTGCTGCGGAACACAGCCTGCCAGATCGTGGGTGTGTTGAACCAGCCCGATAGCGAGAACGACCATCCTTTCGGCAGGCGGAACGTATGCTCGCTGTACAGGTTGAGCGTTTTGAACGACTCGCTGTACGCGAAGCCTTCGCGGAAACGGGCGTCAAACGAACTGATATAACCCGTCACGCTTAAGTAACCTTCCCACCATTTGGCGATCGGCAGGGGTGTACCGATGCTGATCGAGTAGTTGTCCTGCGATGCGATGTTGCCGTTGCGCAGGAAGGACGCGCCGTTGCCCGCGGTGTCAATGTACTCCGTGAATACGTCGTTGGTGTGACTGTAACCCAGCGTGGTATTGAGGAAACCCATGAAGGTGTGCGTCAACTCCACACTGTTGGTGAATTGCGGCCGCAGGAAGGGGTTACCCTTGCGGTAGGTCAGTTCGTCCAGTTTATCCTCGAAGGGGTTGAGATCGCGGTAACTGGGGCGGTCGATGCGGCGGCTGTAGGTCAGGCTGAACTGGTTCTTTTCGTTCGGCGCAAAAGTGACGGCAGCGCTGGGGAACCAGTTGAGGTAATTGTCCTCTACCATTTCGTCGCCGCCGGGTTTCTGGCTGGTCAGTTCGCCTTTCCAGTCGGTGTGCTCGGCGCGCAGGCCCGCCTGGAAACTCCATTTCTTCACCTTGATATTGTAATTGATGTAGCCGGCGTTCACCATTTCATCGTACACGAAGCGGTTGCTGCGGTCGATGTTGAGCACCGGCGTGCCGTCGATCACATCGAAAAAGTCGAAGGTGTTGTCCGTTTCCACACGGTTCAACTTGAAGCCGACGCCCAGTTTGCCTTTCAGAAAGGGTTGCTCGTAATCGGCCTTGACAATGGTCATGTTGATATCGGTCGGGGTGTTGTTGCGGTAAATGCGCTGCGACAGCACCTCGTTTTCCGAAGGATCTTTATAAAAGTTGGGCTGGTACGAATTGGCTTTGTAGTGGTAGAAGCCCCTGTTCGCGTCGATATTCAACTCATGGCCGCTCGTGTCCGCGAAGCGGTAGTTGATGTTGAAATTGAAGTTGTTGCGGTTTTGCGGCTGATAGTTGCCGGCCACCAGTACCGAATCGATGGAATTGACATTGTCCAGCGATGAGATGGCGGTGCGGGAGTCGTTCTGCCAGGGCCCGTGGGCATGGCGACCGTCAACGATAAAGCCGATGGTGTGCTTAGAGCTGAGGAAAAAGTCGGTGCCGAGTTTGAAGTTGTGGTTATTGTTGTTGTCCTTCATCTCGCTGTGCTGGTCGAAACGCCGCCCGTCCTGTTCGCGCAGGAGGAACATCTCGTTGTGCCAGTCACCGAAGTGGTTATTGTAATTGCCGAATACATTGAGTACCCGGTTGCGGTGGTTGAATGAGAGATTGCCGCCGCCTTTGAGGCTTTCGCCGTAGATGGCTTCGGCGCCGATGGAGCCGTTGGTACCCAATGCGCGGTTTTTGCGGGTCCTGAAATTGATGATGCCCGCATTTCCGGAAGCATCGTACTTCGCAGAGGGGTTGGAGATCATTTCAATGGCAGCGATGTCTTCGGCGCGCAGGCCTTTCAGGTAGTTGGCGAGGTCCTTGGAATCCATGGGCACGTCGCGGCCGTCGATCTGAAAGCGTACGGCGTTTTTGCCTTTCAGGGTGATGTTGTCATTATTGTCCACGACCACACCCGGCGCCTTGCGCAGCAGTTCCAGGGCATTTTGGCCCTGCGAGTTGAGGTTGCCCTCCACGTTGAGCACCGTTTTGTCGGCGCGCACCTCCACGAGGGGGCGGCGGGCCACTACGGTTACCTGGGTGAGTTCTTCCGTGTTTTCGCGCAGCGTAATCTTTTCGATGATCTTGTCGCCGCCGTTGTAGTCGAATACCGGCGCGGCCCCATTGCCGCTGCCGAGCAGTTGTACGTTGATGAAGTAATGACCCGAGGGGATCTGTTCGAATTCGTATTGGCCGTTGTCGTCGGTGATCGCGCCTTTTACGAGGGCGCTGTCGGCAGTGTTGTAGAGCATGACCGTAGCAAACCCGGCGGCCGAACCGTCGGCATTTGCTACGGTACCCTTGATTTTTTGAGCAGAGAGCGTGCTTATCGTCGCGAAGAGCGCGACGACAGAAAGAAGGATGGTTTTCATTGCTTAATTAATAGTTGTTGTGATGA
Source organism: Lewinellaceae bacterium (assembly GCA_020636045.1). Lineage (GTDB taxonomy): Bacteria > Bacteroidota > Bacteroidia > Chitinophagales > Saprospiraceae > M3007. The sequence continues at coordinate 219,204 of JACJYP010000006.1, read as the reverse complement.
TCTCGCCGTTGCGATTGCAACAAAGGTGCAGGATTTAAGTATTAGGCAAAACAAGGAACCTACCAAAATACTACTCCTTTCTATGAACACTCCTTTCGACACGACGAACAGCAAAACGGTTACAGATCGAAAGCCGTGTTTTTATTACAAATGCTTTTTTGGTGGCGGTGACATTCACAAGACAGTACTAAAGACAGGAAGGTTACAGCCGGGGCTGCCTCGATTCCGCGACCAGAGGTTTCTGTTGGACAAAAGGCGCTTTTTAGCCGACGAATGCGCCGGAGGAGGTGGCAGTGTGCAGTCGCCGTTGGTAGCAGTGATATTCAGGACCGATAAAAATCAGGGGGAGAAAGACCATCCCCTTATTCATCATAGGCGGTATTACTGTCAACTGCAACTGCCACTTCCCTTTACTATCCAGAAAAAAACGGGGCCGTGCGAACCGTCCGCACGACCCCGCGTATGAAGGGTATTATCTGTTATCCTGCCGGTCAGGGCAAAATGCCGCTGACGGTGACATTCAGTTGAACCGATGCCGCTGCCGTCAGGTCGATGGCATTAAGATCGAGCAGGCTGCTGAGTAGCAGGGTGCCTTGAAAATCGAGTTGCCCGTCGCTGTTGACGTCGTTGTAGGCGGCAAAATGCAGTTCGTACTCCCCTTCCTCAAGGAAAGCGATCTTAAACTCGCCGTTGCTGTTTACCACCGTGCTGGTGACTGCATTTTTGAACGCTACGCCGCCATTATCCGCCTGTATCTCTACATCACGCACAAAACTGCCCTTCTTGTAGGCGTACACGATGATCTTGTCCGTGTTCACCAGGGCGTTCTGACATTCGCCGGATACGGTACCCGTTTCATTTTTGATCACTACCCGCAGCGAGGATTGCAGGTCGGCGGTTGCTACAAAATCGTATTGATCGGCGCCGCTGCCCTGGTGTTGTACGGCTTTCCGCAGGTCGAAATCGAGCACGAGTTCCGTTTTTTCGCCTGCCTTTATGGTAAAGTCTTTTGCCGCAGTGATCGTCTGGCTGGCGCTGGCCGAGAGGGTGTGTTTGGCGTTATTGGCCGCCAGTACGTAGCATCCCGGGGAAGCCCCGTTCATATCGGTCTGATTGTCGAGCACCAGGGTGATGTTCTGATAAGAACCGGCTTCGATGTCGCCGAGGCCAAGGGCGGCAACGCTCCCCTGCTGGTAGGCCAGGAGGTTGATCGTTTTTTTGCCGGTAAAGCCCGCAAAGGGTTGCCCGTCGACCATCACCTCTGATACCGTTATAAATACCCCTTTCACGCCGGGGTCGTCGATCGGTCCGTCTGTGATCTCTACATTGAGTTGTCCGGTCGTTGCGCCGCCGGCATCGTCTTTTTTACACGCGGTGAAAAGCACGGTTGCGCCGGCCAGCAGGGCCGACAGGATCGGTTTTAACTTCAGGTTTGTCATGTTCAAACAGATTTGGTTAAACGATAATGAATCTGGTACAGGTGTGCGATAGACATGCGGGATTGATGCTTGCCGGAGGTCCGGAAGCCGTGTTAAAAAAACCTGAAAATTGAAAACCAACCGTCACTCAGGCACGCTGTGGGGAGAATACGGCGTTGTGAGCGGTGAAAACCGCATACGGTCAGAATGGATTAAATCCGTATGCGGCCAGTGTCGTCACCTGGCAGAAAGGCAAACGCAAATCGTCATTTTGTCCGAACAGGAATCCGGCGGATGACTGCAAAAAAACGCGCCCGCCGGAAATCCTATTGCCCGGCTTCGGCAGTCTTAACATCGCAGGGTTTATCGTAATGTCTTCGTGGATTACTGCAAAAACCGGATCTCCTTCAGGTCGAAAATATCCGTTTCGCCGCTCTCTTTTTCCACGCGCAGGCGCCCGTCTGTGCCTACGCCTCTGACGGTTCCTGCGAACACGGAGCCGTCCTTGCGCGCGAATTGTGCCGGTGTATCCAGGCGATACAGGCGATCTTCATAATCCGCCCTGATTTCCTGCCGTTGCCCCGCTTTCAATTGCAGGTAACGCCGTTCGAGGTATTCCAGCAGGGTGTCCGCCACCGTTTCCAGGTCAAACAGGCGGCCGTACGCGCTTGCCAGCGAACCCGGATTAGGCAGCGAAGGATCGAATTCCGTCTGGTTCACGTTCAGGCCGATGCCCAGGATCGAGGATTGCAGATGCGCACCCGACAGTGAATTTTGTATTAAGATGCCCGCGGCTTTCCGGTCGCCGAGATACAGGTCATTCGGCCATTTGATTTTAACGGTAGACGGGGGGCGGTGGACGGTGGACGGTAGACGGTAGACGGTAGACGGCTCGCCTGCCTTTAGTAAACTTTCGTCAGGCAAGTTTTGTACGATGCTATATACAGTATCATGGAGGGCGAGGGCGGTGGCCATGGAGAGATGGAATTGCGCGCCGGCCTCCAGCCAGTCGGGATACAAAATGACGCTGAGCGTGAGGTTTTTACCGGCGGCGCTTTCCCAGCGACTGCCAAATTGGCCGCGGCCGGCTGTCTGACTGGCAGCCCGGATGACCGTTCCTTCCGGTGGCGTGCTTTTTGCGATCAGTTCCGCAGCATGGTCGTTTGTAGACGGCAGTTGGTCGAAACGGTGGTAAACTTTTCCGATGAAAAGGGTGTTTGCCATGTGTTTTTTAGCCGCTTGGGCGACTGCACATATGAAGATATTGTCAACGGACGTTTAAGACGGTTGAAAGGACACTATTTGTGCCGTACCTTTATGGCCGTTATTTGACTTTTACGTTTTTTAAAAACAACAATACAACTTTTGATTTCAACCACAGCCACACAACGGACAAATGTCCGGGATTTGGACTCTGAAAAACTCAACCATCTGATTGTCGAAGGGATTCAGGATAAGAAGGGCAAAAATATCGTCCAACTCGACCTTCGCAAGCTCGGTGATGCCCCTGCCGATTTTTTTATCGTCTGCGAAGGGGATTCCAACACACACGTCAAGGCCATCTCGGAAAGCATCTACAAAAAGGTGAAGGATGCCTTGCACACCATGCCGGCGCATACAGAAGGTTCTACGAATGCAAAATGGATCCTGATGGATTATTTTAATACCGTGGTACACGTTTTTTACCCCGAGACCCGGCAATTTTATGAAATCGAAACCCTCTGGAGCGATGCCGACGCGACGGAGTTTGCTGAAGTATGAATGTATCGGGCGCAAACAGATCGGCACATACGGCGCCTGATTTGTTAAAAGCCGGATTCCAAGCCTTTCAACATGGAACAGGAACAGAAAAATAATAAAAATAAACGCAACGACGATCAGAACGATCTTCGGCCGCAACGCGAAGGCGGAGACGGTGGCGACGGCATGCCCCGCTTCAGTTTTATGTGGATCTATATCCTCATAGGACTGGCCCTGCTCGGCCTGCAAATGGCCAAATTCATGGGCGGCCCGCAAAAAGCCACTACCGCCGAATTCGAAAAATGGGCGCGCAAAGGCCAGATCGAGCGCCTGGTTGTGATCAACAACGAGGAAGCGCAGATATTTATCAAAAAAGACTCGCTTACCACCCCCGACCACGACAAACTGAAGCAGGAACTCAAGGACCCCAATAGCAAACTGCCCCAGTACATCGTCAATATCGGTAACCCCGACGTGCTGGAAACCAGGCTCGAGGACATCAATGCCACGCTTGCCAAGGAAAAGAAGGACAAACTGGTGGCCGACTACGATCCCCAGACCAACTGGACCGGCACGCTCGTTACCTACCTGCTGCCCCTGCTGATCTTTATCGGCCTGTGGCTTATTATTCTCCGCCGCATGGGCGGCGGCGCAGGAGGCCCCGGCGCCCAGATCTTCAATATCGGAAAGTCGAAGGCCACCCTGTTCGACAACAATACCAAGGTCAACATCACCTTTGCCGATGTGGCGGGGCTCGACGAGGCCAAAGAAGAGGTAATGGAAGTGGTGGATTTTTTGAAAAACCCGAAAAAATACACCTCGCTGGGTGGTAAAATCCCCAAAGGTGTGTTGCTGGTAGGCCCTCCGGGCACGGGCAAAACCCTGCTCGCCAAGGCCGTGGCCGGCGAAGCGGGCGCACCCTTCTTCTCCATTTCGGGCTCCGATTTTGTGGAAATGTTCGTCGGCGTGGGCGCTTCCCGCGTACGCGACCTCTTCCGGCAGGCACGAGAAAAAGCTCCCTGCATCATCTTTATCGACGAGATCGACGCCATCGGCCGCGCGCGCGGCCGCGGGGCCATCCAGGGCGGCAACGACGAGCGCGAAAACACGCTCAACCAGCTGCTCGTGGAAATGGACGGCTTCCCCACGGACAAAGGGGTGATCCTCATGGCCGCTACCAACCGTCCCGATATCCTCGACCATGCGCTCATGCGCCCCGGCCGCTTCGACCGGCAGATCGGCATCGGCCGCCCCGACCTCAACGGCCGCAAGCAGATCTTCGAGGTGCATATGAAAAATATCAAGGTGGCGCCCGAAACCACCGCCATGGCCCTGGCCGAAATGACGCCGGGTTTTGTCGGCGCCGACATCGCCAACGTGTGCAATGAAGCCGCCCTGATCGCCGCCCGCCGCAACAAAAAGGCCGTGGATATGGACGATTTCAACTACGCCCTCGACAAGGTGATCGGCGGCCTGGAAAAGAAGAACAAGATCATCAGCCCGGAAGAAAAGCAGATCATCGCCTACCACGAGGCCGGCCACGCCATCTGCGGCTGGTTCCTCGAACACGCGCACCCGCTGGTAAAAGTGACCATCGTACCGCGTGGCCTGGCAGCCCTGGGATACGCCCAGTATCTGCCCAAGGAGCAATACATCACGCGCAAGGAAAAGCTGCTCGACGACATCTGCATGACCCTTGGCGGCCGCGCCGCCGAATCGGTGGTGTTCGACAAGATCAGCACGGGCGCGCAAAGCGACCTCGATCATATCACGAAACTCTCATACGATATGATCGTCAACTATGGCCTGAACGAAAAAGTGGGCAATATTTCTTACTATTCCATGCTCAACGAGAGCTACATGCGCCCCTTCTCCGAACAGACGGCCTACCTGATAGACCAGGAAGTGAAGGCCATGATCGACGAGCAATACGAACGCGCCAAAGCGCTGCTGCGCGAGAAACGCAAGGAACTCGACGCCCTCGCCAAGGCACTGCTGGAGAAAGAGGTGCTGCACCGCAGAGACCTCGAACGCATCATCGGCAAGCGGCCTTTCGCCGACCCTACGCCGGGTGAGAGCGCCAGCGTGCCGGAAGTGGAGCCCTCGCAACGCGATGACGAAGAGTAAGGCCAGGCTCCTTTGGGGCATCAAATTGTGATATTGAAATGCCGCCGCGCAAAAACGCGGCGGCATTTTGTTTTTACCCTTTTCCCGAAAGGAAAATAGTCCATCACAAGGCGGTATTTGTCCATTTCATTCTCCTCTGGGGGGTCAGACTTTTGTGAAGTTAATGATTGAAAAGATCCATTCACATACACAAACAGTCTGACTTATGACATTCAAATCATTCCCTTTCCTGCTGCTGACGGCCGCAGCACTCGCATTCACCGCCTGTGAAAAAGAAAAAGAAGTGATCATCGACCCCACCCAGCCGCAAGGCGCTTTTACCGCGGCTGAAAGCGGCAGCTTTGTGGAACAAAATGCCACGGGTACAAAAGGCACCGCACAACTGGGCACCGATGAAGATGGCAAACAGTTTCTGCGCTTCAGCAGCGATTTTACGACCAACCTCGCCACCGGCACCGTAACGGTGTACCTCAGCACCAGCGATACCTACACCGCCGACCCCGCCAACGGCAATCCCGACCTGCGCCTCATCGGACCAGTGTCGAAAGCGGGTGAGAATTATTTTCTGCTTGATCCTGCCGCCGCATCGAAATTCAACTACGTGATCCTGTGGTGCGCTTCGGCGAACATTCCTTTCGGCTACGCCGCCCTGCAATGAACGCCTGACACGCATTTTCAATCATCTTCTGATCCGGCCCGGTGCGCCAGGCGACCGTCCAGGCGGCCGGGCTTTCAGAAGATCGGTACCGATACCTCTTTTTTCGCAACATCCTTCAGAAGATGAAAAACAAGATACTGCTCCTGCTGGCGCTGTGCCCCTTTTTTGCCGCTGCGCAAAGCGGCTGGACGCGCGCACCTAAAGGCCTGTTCATCAAGATCGACGGTTCTTTTCTCGATGCCACCACCTACTACAACCCCAACGGAGAGTCCGTTACCACAAGTGCTTTCAGGCAGTCGTCGATCAACCTGTACGGCGAATACGGTTTTCGCGAGCGGCTCACGTTCATTGTGCAGGCGCCGTTGTTGCGCTTCAACAGTTTTGAGACCACCAGCACGGTAGCAGGCATCGGCGATCTGCGCCTCGAAGCAAAATACCGGCTCAGCGGCAACACATTTCCCGTATCAGTCAGCGTGGCCCCCGAAATACCGACGGGCCGCGCCAATGCCTACGCGACAAACAAACAGTTTCCCGAGGACCGCATCAACCTGCCTACCGGCGACGGCGAGTTCAACGTCTGGACGACCCTGGCCGCCTCGCATTCTTTCGGGAAATGCTACGCATCTGCGTTCACGGCCTACAATTTCCGCACGAAATACGAGGGCAAAAAATTCCGCGACCTCTACCAGTTCGGTGCGGAACTGGGTTTCAATCCCTGGAAACCGCTGTGGCTCAACGCCAAACTGCGGGCGCAATTTTCCAACGGCGACAGCCGCCATCCCGAACTCGGCTTCGTGCGAGGCGATGCTACCACCTACACCCTCCTCAGCGCGGAAGCCTTTTACCGCATCGGCAGCCATTGGGGCGTAGCAGCCACTTACCTCGATGGCGGCGACTGGATCGCCCCTTTCCAAAACATCTACATTGCGCCCTATTTTTCGGTGGGGGTCGTGTACGAGCGATAGGCTGGGCTTTACAAATACCTGTTTTTCCGCTCCGTTGTCAGGGCCCGGACTTTTGAGCCTGATAGTACCGTGCAAAATGCAATTTGAAGCGACCACTGGGGTTGTTTGCAGTAAGCCATTCGCACGGAAAACAATGAGCCAGGCCAAACGCCGCACAACCACCCTCCGCAACCGCTGGAACGGCGATGTTGCCTTCCGCGTAAAACCGATCACGCCGGACTGCCTGAACCGCCAGCACCGGTTGAATACGTATACCGTCATCTGGATAAGAGAAGGGCGCGGCCACTTGAACGGCGAATTCTCCTGTCTTTCTTTCGAATCGCTCAATATGCTGTTTTTCAGCCCCTGCCAGGCCTTTACCCTCGCCACCGACAAACCGGTAAAAGGCACGACCTACCAGTTTTCCAACGAGTTTTTTTGCATGGAAAAACACCGCAAAGAGATCGCTTGCGATGGTGTGTTGTTCAACAATATTTATGCTCCGCCCTGCCTTTCCGTGGACCGCAACGATGCCGTCTCCTTTGAAGAACTGACCCGTCAGATGCTGGAAGCCCTTGGTTCACAGCACGGCTTCGCCAGGGAAGACATTTTGTACAGTTACCTGAAAATATTCCTGATCCATGCCAGCCGCATCTGCCTGGAGCAGGACGCGAACCGGCAGGCCCTGCAAAGCGAGCAGCCGGTGTTGCAAAAACTGAAGGAACTCATCGAACGGCACTACCATGCCCGCCACTCCCCTTCCGATTACGCCGCGATGTTGCACATTTCGCCAAAAGCGCTTGGCAAACTGACCAAAAAACATTTCAACAGAACGCCCAGCGCCCTGATTGCCGACAAACTGATGGTAGAGGCACGTCGGCAACTGTACCGCACCGAAAACCCGGTGAAAGAGATCGCCTTCTCGCTCGGCTTCTCCGACCAGCACTATTTCAGCCGTTTTTTCAAAAAACACGCCGGCATTCCGGCCGATCAGTATCGCCGCCAGGTGGGAAATCTGGCGAGTATTTTCGGGTAAATACGACCAGCATCACTACCCCCCATGACCGCCGTCACCCCCTTGTAGCGGCAGGCCAGGGTACTTTTGAGGCAAAATCTCAAGCACATGGCCGCGACCACCCTTGCACCGGCGCAAGCAACATCTGCATCCCGACACACGTGTTTCCATTGCCAGGAGCCCTGCCCTCCCGCACGCCCCGACGCCCTGGATCACCTGCGCATCGACGATAAATATTTTTGCTGCGAAGGCTGCAAAATGGTATATGAGATCCTCAACACACACGACCTCTGCGAGTACTACCGCCTTGATGAAAAGCCGGGGCAGAGCCTTAAAAACCGGAAAGATTCCAAAGCATACGCTTACCTCGACGATGCCGAAGTGCAGGAAAAACTGCTCGAGTTCAACAACGGCAGCATGGCGCAGGTGACGTTTTACCTGCCGCAGATGCATTGCGTTTCCTGCATCTGGCTGCTGGAACACCTGTACAAACTCGACGAAGGCGTCACCCACTCGCGTGTCAATTTCCTGAAAAAAACGGCCACCCTGCAATACGATCCGGAGCGCTCTTCGCTGCGCAAACTCGCGGCCCTGCTCGCCTCGATCGGTTACGCACCCGAGATCAACCTCGGCGACGTGGACAATGCAAAGCCGCGCGTGTTCAGCAAAAAACTGGCCTACCAGATCGGCCTTGTCGGCTTCGCCTTCGGCAACATCATGCTGTTTAGTTTCCCCGAGTACGTGGGTATGGACCCCGACACCAACCGCCGTTTCGCCGATGTTTTCGGCTACATGAGCCTGGTGCTGGCCACTCCTGTGCTGATTTTCAGCGCCCGCGACTACCTCGTCTCTGCCTGGAACGGTCTGCGCACCCGCTACCTGAACATCGACGTGCCGCTTGCACTGGGCATCCTGATGTTGTTCGGCCGCAGCGCATGGGAGATCCTCAGCCACAGCGGCGCCGGCTATCTCGACTCGTTTGCGGGACTGATCTTTCTGCTGCTCACCGGCAAATGGTTCCAGCAGAGCACCTGGCAGCAACTTTCATTCGAACGCGATTACAAATCCTATTTCCCCGTCGCCGCCACCGTCAAGACCGGCACTTCCGAAGAAAACACCGTGCCCGTGAACCGGCTCGTGCCGGGCGACATCATCGTGGTGCGCAGCCAGGAGATCATTCCCGCCGACGGCATCCTGCTGCGCGGATCGGCGCGCATCGACTACAGCTTCGTGACCGGCGAATCGGAACCCGTAGCGGTCACGAGCGGAGAACGCGTTTTTGCCGGCGGCAAACAAACCGGCGAGAGCATCGATATCTCCCTGACCCGCCGCGTGTCGCAGAGCTATCTCACGCGCCTGTGGAACGACGAAGCCTTCCAGAGCGGTGAAAAAGGCTATACCACCCGGCTCGCCGACCGCGCCGGGCGTTACTTCACCGGCCTGATCCTCGGTGTGGGCGGCGCGGCGTTTTTATACTGGTGGCTGCTGCGCGGCGATATGGCAGCGGCCGTGAACGCCTTCACCGCCGTGATGATCGTCGCCTGCCCCTGTGCCGTGGCGCTGGCCATCCCCTTCACGCTCGGCAACATCGTCCGCATCCTCGGCCGCCACCGTTTTTACGTAAAAAACATCAATGTCCTGGAAGGGATTGCCGCCACGGAGGCCGTTATCTTTGATAAAACGGGCACGATCACCAACATTGCCGCACAGGAACTCGCCTTTATCGGCCGGCCCCTGCAATACGAGGAACGCGTGGCCGTACGCTCGCTGACCCGCCATTCCTCGCACCCGCTTAGCCGCCGCATTTATGAATCTATGGCCGACGTGCAGGCGGAAGCGCCCGAACAGTTCGAAGAGATTTCCGGCCGGGGCGTGCGGGGAATCGTGACGGGCCGCGAAGTGAAGGTGGGATCGGCGGAATTTACCGGCGCGGCAGACCCGCAGCAGGGCGGTGTGTTCGTCGCTGTGGACGGCGAAGTGCCCGGACATTTCGAGATCAAAAGCAGATACCGCGACGGCCTGAAGGAGGTGATCGACCATTTCCGGGCTTCCGCACCCGGCGGCGTATGGCTGCTTTCCGGCGATCGCGACCGCGAAGCCGCCAAACTTGCGCCCTTTTTCCCGGAGTCCGGCGCCATGCAATTCAACAGCACGCCACAGGACAAACTCGATTTTGTCAGGAAACTGCAACGGGGCGGCCGACACGTGATGATGCTCGGCGACGGCCTTAACGACGCCGGCGCCCTGCGTCAGAGTGACGTAGGCATCGTGGTGGCGGAAAACACCAACAACTTTACCCCTGCATGCGACGCCATCGTGCACGCCGATGAATTCTCAAACCTTCCGAAATACATGCAACTCGCGCGGGGGGGCGTACAGATCGTAAACCGCGCTTTCTATATCGCAGTGTTGTACAACATCGCCGGCCTGTCGTACGCCGTCACAGGGGGGTTGTCGCCGCTCATCGCCGCGGTGCTGATGCCGCTGAGTTCGGTCACGATCGTACTGTTCGGCGTGAGCATGGGCAACTGGATGGCGAGGCGGCTGAAAGGCTGACGAACTAAGGTATTCGCTTGTTTTCCGACACGCTCTAAAAACTCCAGCGCACACGCAAAAACAGCCAGTTCAATTCATTTTTCAATCCCCCGTTTTCACTTTCCAGCCAAAACAACTGCCCTGTCAGGTCAACATCCCAGTTTTCAGATACGGAATACGCCGCAGTGGGGATCAGGATGATCAGATCGCCGTTGGGAGAATACACGGCATTGAGCGAGGTGGTGAAAAGCGGCGTTACGAGAAAGGTGCCCCCTGCCAGAAACGACAGTTTTCCCGGCATCAGGTTATCGGGAGAAAGGTTGCTGCGGTTCAGTGCAAGCACATCGATGCTGCCGCTGCTGCCGCGCGAATTGATCAGAAAACCACCGTTGACAAACCACTTGCCGCCCAGCGCGGCGTCGATGCCCGCCGTAGCGCTGATGCTGGCATCGCCGTCTTCAGAATCGAGGGGCTGGAAGAAAGAAACCTCGCCCTTGAACCCCGCTTGCCCGAGGTTGCCGGCCCAGCCGAGCCCCGCAGCGAAGCGGTGGCGGTACACGCCCGCCTGCAACTGCCAGTCGTACTGCTTCAGGTTGCCCCCGTAGCGGGCTGCGGCGATCCAGTCTTTGGGGTCATTGGCGGGGCTGACCGCTACGTCGAGCATGGAAAAGCCGCCGGTGCGGTATTCCACACGCAGGGCGTCGGCGCCCGGGCGCTCTTCGTAATCGAAATCGAGAAAATTCCAAGTATTGAACCAGTCGTTTGGATTCCATGTGAGGGCAACTGCCCAGTTGATCCGCTGGCGCCCCGCCCGCAGGGTCCAGCGCTCGTGCTGCCACTGCGCGTACAGGCGGTCGGCGACCACACTCCCGATCATGGACGCGCGTTCCAGCGGCACAAACGAGAGGTCGAACAAACCGTTGTCCTGATCGAGCATATCGGCCCAGCCGGGCTGGTAACGCACCCATTCTCCATAGAACAGGCGGTTGCGCAGTTCGGCGTCGACGGTCCAGGCCGGGTCGGGCATCCATTTCAGGGTCAGCCGGTTGTGAAAAAAGCCGCCATTGACCATCGAATTGCGCTGATCGCTGAATATCCAGTTTTGCAGGTTTTTGACATAGCCACGGAAAGCCCAGTGTGGAATGGAATCGGACTGCGCAACGACACGGTCAGGCAGCCAGCCCTGGAGTACAACAGCCAGCAACAGATAAAACAGACAATTTTTCACGGCATTACGCATGGCTCAGGCCTGCGGGGGCGGTATCCGAAGAAATGCGGCCGTCCACCAGGGTGATCACCCGGCGGGCGCGGTCGATCACACGCTGGTCATGGGTGGAGAACAGGAAGGTCATGTGCTCTTCGCGGTTCAGTTTTTCCATAATATCGAGCAGGGTGGCCGCTGAGTGGCTGTCGAGGTTGGCGGTAGGTTCGTCGGCGAGAATAAACTGCGGCTTGGAGGCCAGGGCGCGCGCCACTGCGACGCGTTGCTGCTGTCCGCCGGAAAGTTGAGCGGGGCGCGCATCCCCCTTGTCGGGCAGGCCCACGGCTTCCAGTAATTCGCGCACGCGCCGGGTGCGCTCGGCTTTGGGTATTTTTTGCAGGAGCATGATAAATTCGATGTTCTCGCTGGCCGTCAGCACAGGGATGAGGTTGAAGGCCTGAAAAACGAACCCGATATTGTGCAGGCGAAAATCGATCAGGGCATTGGGCGCCATCGCGGTGATGTCCGTGCCGTTGATAAGCACTTTTCCGGTCGTCGGCTGATCCAGACCGCCGATGAGGTTGAGCAGGGTGGTTTTACCGGAGCCGGAGGGGCCTACCAGGGAGGTGAATTCCCCGCGTTCGAGGTGCAGGTGCACTTCATTGACGGCGTTCACCGGAATGGAATCGGGGTTGTATACCTTTGAAAGGTTGTGCGCGTCGATCACTGTTCGGGTTTCCATATGCTTCTTTTTTATGCCCTGATGGCCTCCACAGGTTTTAGTTTAAGCGCCTTGAGCGCCGGGAAGATCGCCGACACCAGCGCCGCGAAAATGATCAGCCAGATCGTCTCGAGCACACTGTTCAGCGGCATCACCGGGTAGATTACGCTGGCATAGCCGAAGTCCTGCATGACATCGCCTGCGACTTTGGAAAGGTCGAGGCCGGTGTGGCCCAGCCATAAGACGCAGGCCCATGCGGCCAGCAGCCCCGCGGGCGCGCCGATGAAGGTCAGAAAAACGGTCTCGAACATGATCATGCCGAAGACCCGCCACTTGTTCATGCCCACAGCCATCAGCACGCCGATCTCGCGGGTGCGTTCCAGTACGGCCATGAGCATGGTATTGATGATCCCGAACGCCAGGGCGATCAGGATAATGACGGTAAAAATGATGGAATAGGTGTCGAGCGAAGACAACACCAGCGAGGTCTCGGGGGAGATATCCTGCCATTTTTCCACTTTCAGGCCCGGCAGTTGATGCTGCAATTGTGCAAAATCGGTATCCAGGCTTTCGTCGTGCTGCAGGAGCACGGCCGCTTCGTGCGCCTGGCGATGCAGGCCCAGCAGAGGGTCGAGGTTCGATTTCAGCACGTACACGTTGCGTTCGTCGAGCGGAGCATTGTACGAAGTATACAGGCCACATACACGGAAGGCGCCGGAAATGATGTTGGAAGCGGTATCGAGGAAAGTCAGCACCACCTTCTGTCCCACTTCGAGTTTCATCTTGCCGGCCAGGCGTTTGCCGATCAGGATGCGGTTGCGCATCGTAGTGTCGAGATATTCGCCTTCCCGAACAAAAGTATTCAGTCCGAGCGTGGCTTCTTCGCTGGCAGGGTCGATGCCGTTGATCTGTACGCCCTGGCTACCCGAGGCGGTGGCCAGCATGCCGCCGGTTATACTGCGCAGCGCATACGCCTTTACATCGGGCAGATTTTGCAGCGCCTGTTCCACACGGTCGGCGTCGAAGTTCATGCGCGCCTCCTGATCGTCGGAAAAGCCGGGACGGTGCACTTGCATGTGCGACACCTCGTGGTCGATGGCAATGCGCAGCCTCCCGTCGCCCATACCGTAATAGATCGCCATGATGAAGGCGCCGGCCCACATCCCGACCGCAACGGACGAGGCGATCAGCAAACTGCGCAGGCGATTGCGCCACAGGTTTCGCCAGGCGATCTGGAACAGCATATTACAATCATTTACGCATGGCCGCCACCGGATCGAGCCGGAGGATCTGCAGCGCCGGGTACAGGGCCAGTACAAGCCCTACCCCCAGCACCACCAGCGTTTGTTCGATAAAGATCGGCGCATACACGGTGGCCGGGAAAACGGCCTCAAACCCGAAGCGCTCGTATATTTTGGCAAATTCCCCTCCGATGCGGATGGGGTATTCCGTCAGGTACCATACAACGGGCCAGCTCAGCAACAAACCAGCCAGGCTACCCGTCAACGTGAGAAAAACCGACTCCATCAGCACGACGGCGGCGATCTTTCCCTTGCGCATGCCCAGGGCCACCAGCATGCCGAATTCCCGCTGCCGCTCCGACAGCATCATCAGCAGCGTGGAAAAAATACCGAAGGAGATCAGCAGGTACAGCACACCGATGAAGATGTACATGCCCGCCGTATCGGTCTTGATGTGCTGCACGATCTCGGGCATCATCTCTTCCCAGGTCATCACCTCGAGGGTCTGCGGCAGTGCCGCCTTCAGCGCATGCTGTACGCGCCCCAGGTTGCGCGGATCGTCGAGGCTGAGTGCCAGCGCCGTGGCGCGGTCCGGGGCGTCGAGCCAGTAGCGCGCCGCCTGCAGCGAGAGGTAGCATACGCTTTCGTTCAGTTCGGGCGACCCGAAATGCAGGATGCCGGCAATTTGGTATTGCCCGGCCGCTGTGCTGCCAAAATACCCCTGGCTCAGCAGCACCAGCGTATCGCCGACGGACAGGTGCAGTTTTTCGGCCAGCCCTTCGGCTACCAGCGCATGATCGGAACCGTCTTTGATAAAATGCCCCGACGTGATCTTGGCCCGGAGGTGGGTGAGCCGGTCTTCCGCTTCGGGTTCGATGCCGACGGCCAGGCAGCCGCGTGTTTTTTCACCTACCGACGCCAGGGCAAACGCCTCGATACGGGGCGACATTCCGGTTACGCCTTCGGTATGCAGCACCGTCTGTAACACCGAATCGCTGACCTCGAAACTGTTGTCGAGCGTTTGTTCGTCCCAGAAGCCCTTGCCGTGTACCTGCACATAGCCGGTGTACAGGCTGACTACATTGCGGACCAGATTGTCCCATACGCCTTTTTGTAGCGAAACGGTGACCACCGACAACATGACGGCGCCCGCGATGGAGGCCATCGTGATCAGCGAGCGGTTGCGGTTGCGCCAGATATTTCGCCATGCAAGCACTCCCAGCATATCAATGCACTTTGGTCATGTTATTGGTCGTGAAAAAACTGTCGGCGATGGGCGTATTAAATTCGAGGGCCTTGTACTCGATCACGGTCTGGTGCCCCTTTTTATCGGCGGGGGTCATTTCCACGCGCGCAGGCAGCAGCCGTCCGCCCAGTTTTTTGACATCGGAGCCTGTCATAACGTTGATGAGATCGCCCGATTCGTCGTAAAACTCCGCGCGCAGTTGCAGGTATTCTTTCTGGGTGATCCAGACGATGATCTTGCCCCACACGACGGCTGCATCGGGCTTGGGAATCATCTGAACTTTGTAGCACAGGCTGTCGGCCTGCTTCTCCTTGCCGAGCAGGGTGTGGTTATAATCGTCCACGACCGAAGATTCCTTTACCAGATCGTCGTTGGTGAAATCGGTACCCATCCACGACTGGCTCATCATGGAGGGCGGCAGTTTGATGGTCCGCTCGAGGGTAGGCAGCCAGTTCCACACTTCTTTTTTGCGCTTCAGGTAAGCCGTTCCTTTGTCTTTGGCGGGCGATTTTACAAGCAGCAGGGCATAATCGTTGCCTTTCATCCAGGCCTTGATCTCCATGCTGCGCGTCCATTTGGGCCGCACCGTGGTGATGTTCATGCTGGCAATGGATGTATTGCCGCGCAGGTGTTCTTCCGCTTTTCGCACGATCTCTTTGGCCTGTTGCGCGTGCAGCATTCCACAGCACAGCCACAGGAGTATTGGAAGGGTATATTGTTTCATAGTAAATGTGGATTTCAGAAAGGGTCGAACATCCGGCGTTTGCCATGCCTTCAGGCCCAATGATCAGGTCCGGGAGACACAGTTCCAAAATTAGCGCCGCGGGTGGAAAAAACAAACGGGAACGGGAGAATTCGATATGAAAACCAGGACCGGGGTATGAAAAGGTATAAAAAATGGGCCGCCCCGTGAAAATCCGGGATGGCCCATTTATCATTCAACCGCTAGTTGAATGCCGCATCAATTCGTCTCGGAATCGAAAGCGTCGAAGTCGAACAGCAGCGAGAAGCGCAGCGTGTTGTCCAGCGGATTGCGCTGGTTGGTGGTCGGCACGAGGTACGAGAAATTCAGGCCGAAAATGTTGTATTTCACGCCGAGGCCGACGCTGAAGTATTTGCGGTTGCCTTTCGAGTAGTGCTCGTAGAAATAGCCGGCGCGCACGGCAAACTGGTCATCGTACCAGTATTCGGCGCCGCCACCGATGGTGATCTCCTTGAGTTCTTCGCTGAAACCGCCCGGCGCGTCGCCAAAGGATTTGAATACGCCGCGGATGGAGGAGTACTGCTTGTAGTCGGGGATCTTGTCGCCGTCTTCATCGATCTCGGGCCGCGGAGTGGGCACCAGGAGTTTGTTGAAATCGGAAGTAAAGGTGAGCGTATTGAATTCGTCGAGGTTGAATTTCCAGGCCAGGCCCAGACCGAGGTTGGTGGGGATGTAATCGCGGTTGATCGAGTTCGTATAGGTGATCTTCGAGCCCAGGTTGCTCACAGCCACGCCCAGCGTGAATTCGCTTTTATTTTTGGTAAAGGTCACCGGCGCCTTGTAGGTCATGGAGAAGTCGGCAGCGCCGGCGATGCCGGGCTTGATCTCGTTGCCTTCCACCACACGGCCGGTGGCGAGGTTGGAGTAGATGAATTTTGCGCCGATGGCCGCCGAAAAACGGTCGGAGAGTTTGCGCGCGTAGCCGCCCGTGATCTCGAATTCATTGGGGCGTCCCTGTCCGAGCGACATGCCCTGCTCGTCGGTGAACTCGATGTCGCCCAGCGAGAAATAGCGCAGTCCGAAGCCTACGGCCTGCAATTTGTCGAGCCGCACATAGCCCGAGAGATAGGCAAGGTACACGTCCTGGAGGCCCAGGTTGCGCATCCAGGGGGTGTAGGTGGCGGAGATCGAGACGCGCTTGTCAACGAATGCCAGTTTGGAAGGATTGTAGTGCATGGCGTTGGGGTCGGCAGAGGTAGCAATGCCGGCATCGCCCATAGCGCCGCCGCGCGCATCGGGTACAATGCGCAGGAAAGGCACGGCGGAGGTCACCGCGTTGGCGCATCGTTCGCCCGTGATCGGGTTATAACCGTCTTTACATTTCGGCTCAATCTGCGCCTTTAATGCCGGGGTTCCACAGAACAGGCCTGCGGCGATCAGAGACAAGGCGAATAGTTTCTTCATGAGAGCAAAAAAAATTTAAGTGGCAAAATGTATTGCCTTTTCCTGTTTGAGTGCGTTGAGGTGGCGGACCCTTCATCCGGAGCACAAATCACATCGTCGCTTTTCCCACCCGCTCCACCTTTTCGGTCAAGGCGTTTTCTGTTTTTCCAAAAATTGTGCAAAAGTACGCCGCATGAACGGCACTTTGCGGTTCCTATTTTAAAATCACCAGTTTTTCAAAATCACTTTCGGCATCTGCCTGGGCGCCGTTCAGGTCCGTGCCCCGCACTTTTACGCGGTACAGATACACCCCGCGGGCCAGTTGATCGCCGTATTCGTCGCGGCCGTCCCAACTGATGTCGGTCACGCGGTAACCCTCCGCCGGAGCGGAATGGAACAGCGTTTTCACCAGACGACCCGACACCGTGAAGATGCTGATCTGTACATCGAGGGCCTGCCCGGCGAGGTTATGTTCGAACTGAAAACTGGTATTCGTCGTAAAGGGATTGGGGTAGTTCAGCACGTGGTCGAGCGCAGCCTTGCCGTCTTCGGCCACCACAAATTCCGTGTAACCCTCGCCCGAGTTGTTGGCGATGTCCCAGCCTTTCACGCTGAGCGTGTGGCGGCCGGGCGCGAGGTTGCGCAGCGGGTAGATGGCCTGTCCCTTGCGGAAATTGTCCTGCTCGCTTTCGTAAAAGTCGTTCAGCACGATGGTTTCGAGTACGTTGCCGTCGAGCACAGCCGTCAGGTCGTGGCCCAGGCTCACGCCGCTGACGTTCATGCCGTAGTCGTCGGAGCATTTCACCAGGATCTTGGGGTCGGGATCGGTGATGCCGCCCGTCACAAAGGCATCGGTATTGAGAAACGCCTGCACCAGCGGCGGCTGATCGTCCTGAACAAGGTTGGCGTTGCCGCCGATCACGATGTTCTCGTCGGCGCCCGCGGCGTCGAGCGGCGTACCATTTTCCGCGTAGTAACTGATCTTGCCTGCGCCGTAGGTATAATTGATGTCTTTGGGTACGATGAAATCGATCGTGAACTTGCCGGCGCTCACCGTAGCGCTGCCTTTGAAAATGACGTTGCGTTGCACGCTGAATGTGCGCACGAGGCTGCCCGGGTCCTGGCCCAGCGTCTGGATGGTCTGCGCCTTGTCGTAAACAGACACCACCACACGGCCGTTGAAATCGTTCAGCACGTTGTTCAGGGTATCGGTCACCACGCCTTCGAGGGTCACCGGCATCAGCGCCCGGAGGGTGTCGGGCTGGCCGGCAGCCACATCCTTCCCGTTGATGCGGGTGGTGGCGACACGGTATTCGGGCATGGCCAGGAACATGGCCGGATCGCCCAGCAGCGTAAAGCGGCGGGCGTTTTCCACTTCCGAGGTCAGGCTGTTTTTCGCGTCTTTCAGAATATCGCCAATGCTGCGGTACTGCCCGTCGACGCGGCGGAACAGGTAATTCTGTACAGCATCGGTGAGTTTTTCGTTGCCGCTGATGAATACGGCGCGCACGGTGGTAAACAGGGCAATGGCGCCCGATTTTACCTTGATCAGCGATTGCTCGCCACCCGTCAGCGTTTTGTAGTCGTCGTAGCCGCCGAACGAGCAGGTAGCCGTGATAATGAGCGGATAGCGGTCGGGGTTGTCCCAGCCGGCGATGTCGTTGTTGTCGATCACGCGCTCCTGCGCCCAGCCGCGCGGGCCGCCGTGGCCGATGTACTGGGTCACCAGATTGCCTTTGAAAATATTGGAGTTGATGGCGGCCTTGGCGTCGGGATAGCGCTGGCCGCCGGAAGTGGCCACTTGCTGGTAGGCGTCGAAATAGATCTTCTCGATATTGAACCAGTCTTCGGTGTTGGCGGTCATATTCGCCAGATCGTCGGCCTGGTTGATGTGCGGATTGCCATCTTCATCGTCGGCGATGAACACGTTGCGCAGGTGCCAGTCGCCGAGCGTCGCGGGATCTTTGTCGTAAGCGATGATCTTGTCCACGATGGCCGTGGCTTCAGCAGCCGAGCGCACAGTGAGGCGGCCCGCGGCGATGTCGAGTTTTCCGCCCAGGGTGCCGCCGTCTTCGGGGCTCAGCAGACCAAAATAGTCGTCGGAAGGATAGGAACGGATGGGGTCGAATGACTCCGCCGTCTCGAATACCGGCACAAAGTCCTTGTTGTCGGGGCTGGCGGTGTTGTTGCGGGGGTCGAAACTGCCGTCGCCGAACAGCAGCAGCCATTCGAACTTGTCGGGGTTGCGATCGAGCAGCATGCCGGCGAAATCGCGAATGGCGCTGGGGTCTTTTCCGCCGGAGGAGAATTCGTTGTAAAGTTGATCGATGTTCACCAGCACGACATCCAGCCCGCTGAAACTGCGGCGGTGTTCGGCAAGCCGGGTCGCCTGCGCCTCGAAATCGGGGTGGTACACGATGGCCATGTGCACGTTGTCAATGCCGTGCAGGTTTTGCGAAGCGATCTTCCCGGCGGTCGTTTCCGGCTTCGGAAAGGTTGCATTGTCGTAGTAGGCGATGAAATTGCGCAGCACGCCCTGGGTAGTGGCGCCGAACTCCACGGTACCGCCGTTTTGCGTTTTTTGCTGCAAAAACGGCTTCTGCGGGTCGGTGATGTCCCACACGATCAGGTTGGTGCCGCTCACACCCGAAAGGCGGAAGGTAGCGGCGTTCTGCGCAACGGTCTCAAGGTCGCGGAATTCCATGGACTGCCCCGTCATGACCAGGCGGCGGCGGGCGTTGACTTCGATATAATCGAGCCAGCCTTCGCTTTGCTGGCTGGTGGGCAGGTATTCCAGGCTGATATTGATAACATCAGTACCCGTTGTCTGAAAATTATTGCGGATCAGGCCGAGGGCGGCGTAGTTTGCTTCGTTGTTGCTCACCGACACGCTGTTGACATTGCCGGTGAAAGATGTGCCGTCGGCGATCAGGCGGAGGTTGGAGCCTCCGGTGCCGCAGCCGCAGCGCCCTGCGAATTCCATGCGGAAACGCGCCGTGCTGCCCGGCACGAGGTTCGGAAAATCGAACGAGTATTCGCGCTTGCGGGTCTGGTAGAAGTAGTCGCCAAACCACTTTTTGCCGGAGCCCTGCGCCGATACGAAGAAATCGAGCAGGTTGGTGCGCTCCTCTTCCAGCCGCCGCACGTCGTCGAACGATTCGGTAACATATCCGGCCGGAACGCTGGCCTGTTCCGTGACGCGCAGGCCGTTGCCGTCGCCCGTTTTGATGAAATACCAGGCATAGGCATCGTAGATGTTCTTGCGCACGGTGAGTTCGGGGTCGTTGGTGCTCGGGCGGTAGAGCCAGGGGTCGGTACCCACTGCGTAGAAAAGGATATAGTCCCCGGCATCGAATTTGCCGTCGGCCTCGCCGACCACCCGAATGGCGTTTTCGATCAGATCGTCGGGGCGGGTGTCGCTGTTTTTCTCGGGCAGCATGGCGCCGCCGTTGCCGTACAGGCGGATCGTTCGCGGGTCGATGTTGTCCAGGTTGGAGATGCCCAGGTCGTTTTTGAGGAAATTATAGTCGAGTTTGTAAATCCCCGATTTGGCGACGCCGAACTTAAACGCCTCGCCGGTACCCAGCGCTGAGTTGTAGGTGTAGGGGCCGCCGCGTTCTTTCACAGGCGCCGGCTCGGCAATGATGCGCACGTTGAGGGTAAATGATTTGACGCGTTCGAGGGTGCTGCCCTGTTTGCGCAGGGCAATGAAAGATACTTCTCCGTAGTAGGTGTTGCGCGCCTGCGCGACGCTGGCGTTGACCTTCAGGTCTTCCGGAACATTGGCTACGTCGATCGCCGGGCGCCGGGGAAAAGGTTCGTATTGCACGGAAACGACCTCTACTTCGAGCCTTGCGCGGCCCGGCAGCACGAACTGCTCGGCGAATACGGGCAGGCCGGGTGAGGCGTCGCTAAATGTGCCGCCGTCGAAATGCCAGAATTCCAGCACGTCGCCGCCTGTGAGCACGTGTTGCACGGGTTGTGCCTGCCATTGGAGCGTGTGCTGAATGGTGCGGGAGTTTTGCGCGGACAGCGTTGCCGCGGCGGCAAACAACAGCAGGATGGAGAGGAGTTGATTCTTCATAAGCCGTCAGAAACGATAATTTGCAGGAAAAGAGTGATGCAGTTCCCCGTACACGGGTCCTTTCACACCTCCGTTCGCACCATTTTCCGATGACAGCATGGCGCAGCGGCAGGGGGGAAGGTTGCCCGGACAGGCTTGTTTTTTGGTCAAAAACAATATTCGGGGAAAGTGGATTTCAGAAGGGCCATGAAAAAACGGTTTGGCCCGTATCAGCACTTTGTGCTTTCGCCGGGTCGTTCTACTTTCGCCGGTAAACTCATGCGCCGGCCAGAAGCGGCGGCGCCACCTGACCAGCGATCATGAAAAAAGACCGAATTCTCATTATCGGCGCCGGCGGACAGATCGGCGCCGTATTGACCGAAGCCCTGCGCGCAGTGCACGGCGCCGACAGCGTGGTGGCCTCCGACCTGCGCCCGCTCGAAGGCCACGACGGCCCTACCGAAGTGCTCGATGCCCTCGATGCCAATGCACTGGCGGAACTTGTGCAGAGCAGGCACATCAGTCAGATCTACCACCTGGCTGCCATCCTCAGCGCCACAGGAGAAAAAGACCCCATGCGCGCCTGGGAGATCAACATGCGCAGTCTGTTCAACGTGCTGGAAGTGAGCCGGAGCCTGCAACTCGACAAGGTGTATTTCCCTTCTTCCATCGCTGTGTTCGGCCGCGAAGCCGCCAAGCAGCAGACTCCGCAATACGAAGTGCTGATCCCCGAAACCGTGTACGGCATCAGCAAGGTGGCCGGCGAGAACTGGGCAAACTATTACTACCGCCGCTACGGCGTCGACGTGCGTTCGCTGCGCTATCCGGGCATCATCGGCCACGAGAGCATGCCCGGCGGCGGCACCACCGACTACGCCGTCGACATCTACCATTACGCCGTGCAGGGGCGCGATTACGAATGTTTCCTCGGCCCCGAAACCAGCCTGCCCATGCTCTACATGCCCGACGCCATCCGCGCCACGCTCCAACTGATGGAAGCGCCGGCCGACCGGCTGTCGGCGCGCACGAGTTATAACCTCGCCGGCATGAGTTTTACGCCTGCTGAGATCGCAGCCAGCATCAGCGGCGAACTGCCCGGTTTCAGGATCAGTTACAAACCCGATTTCCGGCAGGCCATCGCCGACTCATGGCCCGCCTCCATCGACGACTCCGCCGCGCGCAACGACTGGGGCTGGAAGCCCGAATTCGATCTCGATGCCATGACGAAAGATATGCTACTGCACCTGAGAGAGAAATACCGGACGGGCGTATTTTGATCACACGTCTTTGTTTTTAGAACAACCGTTCTTGTTGTTTAAACACGGGCTTTTGCTTTTAGAACAAGAAGCATCGTTCATTGATCCGCCTTCCTTGTTCTCTAAACAAGAGGCTTTGTTCTTTGATCAACAAGCCTTGCTCCTTTTACACGGATCCTTGTCGCGTCGAACCGGTACCTTGTCCGTAAAAAGCGCCTTAGCATGAAACGCGCCCTTCTCCTGTCCGTCTTCCTGCTCCCCTGCATCCTGTCCGGGCAAACCTGGACGGATACTACCTATTCCATCCAGTCCGAAACAAACGTGCTCTACGGTACTGCAACCGGCTTTGCCGGCGACATGGTAGAACTCGGCATGGACATTTCCTATCCTGCTAACGACGATCCGCCGCCCTGCGGCCGCCCCTTGCTGGTGGTGGTACACGGCGGCGCCTGGATTGCCGGCGACAAGTCGGAATACAACATCGCGCGAATCAGGACCGATTTTGCCAAACGCGGCTACGTGGCCGCCGCCGTCAATTACCGCCTCGGGCAATTCCACACCAACCAGTTCGTCAATTGCAACGTGCCCGACTGGAACTGTTTCAACATGACTGATTCGAGCGAGTGGTACCGCGCCAACTACCGGGGCATCCAGGACGTGCACGGCGCGATCCGCTATTTGATCGCACATTCAGAGCAGTACCACATCGATACGGCAAACATCTTTCTGGCCGGCGAGAGCGCCGGCGGCTTTATCGCGATGGGTGTGGGCTTTATCGACGAAGCTTCGGAAGTGCTCGGCGCACTGGTGGGCGACTACCCCGACGCCCCCGCCCCGAATGCTCTGTACGAGATCAATTGCATACAGGCTTACGGCCTCGCCGACAACATCGCGTCCATGAATCTGGAGCGCCCTGCGCTGGGCACCTACACAGGCGACCTCAACCTGCCTGCGGAAAAAGGCTACACCATCCGGGCGGTGGGGAATTTTTTCGGCGGCGCCTTCAACAATATTTTCCGCGCCCACGCTGCCGTTTCGCCTGCACTGTACCTGTTCCACCAGCCCTGCGACCTGATCGTGCCGTTCAACTACGGCCGCCTGCTGGCCGGCTACAACACCTGCCTGACAGGCTTTCCCGCGAATTGCGGGTACATCGTCAACCGTCCATATGCTTACGGCTCGAAAGGCATCAAAACCCTGATCGATACCCTGAACGCACAGGGGCTTTCCGCGCCCGAATACTACTACGACGCAGCATCGAGCAACTACAACTGTCTGGAGCAAGCCGCCAATCCCGCACTCGGATGCCACGCCATTGACAATTTCTGGCTGCGGACCAGCCACCTCGCCGCTTTCTTCGCGGACAAGATCGACGCCTGCACGGTATCGGGTGTAGAAATGGCTGCCACAGCCGATCCGCTCAAAGCCGTGTATCCGAACCCTGCTGCGGACCGGGTCTGGGTTTATTTTCAGTCGCGCCTGCCGCATGTGGAGATCGGCCTTGCCGACCTGTGGGGCCGGACGCTGGGTCGAACGCAAGCCGATCATGCCGATTCGGCCGTGCTGGATCTGGTTGGCGTGCCGAACGGTATTTATGTCTTGCGGATAAGGATTGAGGGAAAGGTGTATGTCAGGCGGCTTGTGGTGGGGATGTGAAATTTATGCGGGGTTGACGGGTGTATTTTTAGAATTGAGATGTGAGATGGTCTAAAAACTCAATACGAGCAAATAGTACACGCAAGAAAAAAACACGGGGTCATCCATGCCCAACGCCAGTATCTTCCAGCACTACACCAGCCTCCACGCCGCCTATTTGCATGCCAACGGCGAGCGCGGCACGGAATATCTGCTGCAACAGATACACCTGAACGGGACCGAACGGGTGCTAGAAATGGGCTTCGGCACCGGCGCCACGCTGGTGAAATTGAAAAGCCGTTACCCGGATTTGCGATTATCCGGAATTGAAGCCGACCCCGCGATGATCAAAAAGGCCGCCGCGCGGCTGCGATTTTGCGGGCTTCGCGGTCGGGTGAGTTTACTGCACACCGACGACCGGCTGCGTATTCCTTCCGGCAGCGTCGACCTGGTATACGTCGAATCGGTATTGGCCATCCTCGACGAAAATATACTTGCCGAAACGCTGCGTTTTTTGGCTTCTGTTTTGAAACCCGGTGGCATACTGGCCATAAATGAAAGCATTTGGCACCGGGAAATTCCCTGCACGGACATCCGGGAGATCAACAAGAAATGCCTCGAAACATTCGGGATCATCCAGTGCACAGAGCAAATGACCGGCGTGGAAGCCACCAGCGTCCTTTTCGAGAAATACGGCTTCAAAACCCTTGCGGGAATCCGGATGAGCGCACCTGAAAAATCATTTGCAAAGCGTCAAAATTACAGGGAATACCTGTCCGCGCTGTTTACCCTGCTGGGAAAATTGCGCCTTTATTTACAACCCGAACTTCGAAAAAAGCATACGCAGTATTCTTCCGAAATGCGGCAGATCTTTGAACCAGGGCGGGAATACCTGAGCGGCACGTTTATGCTTTTTCAAAAAACCGGGCTGAGCGCCGGCTATTGATACATCATTGAAATAAACTGGATAAATGGGGTCATTCACACGTTCATTTTCCCCGGCAACAGGCAATGACGCAACCCTGCCGCACCGGATTTCGTATCGTACTTTCGACACCCTGTTCGCAGCAACCGGCATTTATCCGCTACGTTTTTTGTGAAAACAGGCTTTTCAATCTATTTTCGGTCATCCCGGGTCATCAATCACAACATCAGCCATGGAAGTAAACGCATTACCACAATCTCAAACACCGGAGGCGAACAACGCCGGATCATTCAATCTTCAAAACATCCTGTTGCTGCTTTCGGCATTGTGTATCGCCGGCTGGTTTTACGTGAGCGGCACCCGCAATACAGCAGAAGAAGTTCCCGCGCAGTCAGCCTCCCTCGCGTCAATCGGCGATAACAGACCCGGCGCCGTAAATGAGGCGATCACAGGTAAATCTACCCAGACGGTTTCCCAATTGGTAAATGATGCCCTAGCATTTAAGGCATTGCTTACCACCACTCAGCAAACAACGTTACAGCAGAACTACACTGCTTCCCTGGCCCGCAAGTGGAGCAACCTGCCCTGCGGCTCGAATTGCCGCAACGGCATTCAGTTCGGCACCCTTACTTCCGCTCAACTGGCTGCCGCACATCAGGTGATCCGCGACGCCCTCGGCACTTCCGACGATGACGGCTACGCCGAATTTTATCAAATGAACCTGGCAGAAGCGTATTTGCACGCCAATGGCGGCGGCAACGGATATGACAGCACCCTGAGGTGGATCGCCTTTTTAAATACACCATCCACTACGGGCGCCTGGATGCTTCAATTCGGCGGGCACCACTACGCGGCCAACATTGCTTTCAACAACGGGCACGTCATCGGCGCCACGCCGTTCTTTATGGGGGTAGAGCCAAAAAGTTTTTCCTGGAATGCCACCGCCTATGCGCCGCTCAACGACGAGCGCGATGCGTTGGCCGATATGCTGGCTTCTCTGTCCTCCTCTCAGTTGAGCACCGCGAAACTTTCCACTACCTTTAGCGACTGCACCATGGTGCCAGGGGAAACCAACGGCGGCAACGGAAATTTCCCGTCTACAAAGCTCGGCGTGGCCTGCAATACGTTTTCAGCAGCGCAAAAAGATCTCGTGCTGGCGGCTATCCAGCATTATGTGGGAGACATGGACAGCGCTACGGCAGCCGCGGTGATGCAGGTTTACACCGATGAAATTGACGGTACTTACGTCGCCTACACCGGCAACGGCACTTCCGGCAATGCCGCTTCCTTCCTCGTATCCAATTCCAACTACGTCCGCATCGACGGCCCCACCGTCTGGGTCGAGTTCTCCTGCCAGAACGGCGTTGTGATCTCCGGGCAAATACACTATCACACTGTCTGGCGCGACCACAGCCACGATTACGGCCTCGACCTCACGGGGCCCGCCATAGATGTGACGTCCTCGACCGGGGTCGCCCAACCGGGGCGGACGTTACCGCTCACCGTTTTCCCCAACCCTGCCACCGGCACCATCTCGATCAACCTGCCCGTGACAGCGAAGGATGCAACCGTCACTGTGATCAATTCGGCGACCGGGCAGGCGATGATCCAAACACATCATTTGAACGGTGCCACGATCGACTACGACATTTCCAGATTACCCAAGGGCGCGTATATCCTGAAAGTCCGCGAAGCCGGCGCCGTCTATATCGGCAAAGTTTCCAGGCAGTAATTACCAGGCCCAGCCGATGAGATTTCAGCTTGCTTTGCTTTTCGCCGTATGGCTCGCCGCATTGGATCTATCGGCGCATCCCATGCCGTATTCGGTAATGTTGTTGGAAATAAAGGGAAACGGCATCGCGGCCGGGTTGCAAATGCCATTGAAAGAACTTCAACTGGTTTTCCCGGATGAAGATATCGATCGCGCTCACGCGACCCTGCTTCAGCGAAAAGGCGCATGGCTGGACCATTACCTGTTGCAGCACCTGTCGGTCGCGGATACTGCCGGACAGCCATGGGCGATCACCATCAAGGGGAAAACGATCCGGGAAGACGAGCAGGACCTTACCGGCAAGTACCATGAATTGATCTTTGATCTGTGGCTGCAGGCGCCTGCCGGCGCATCGCCGCGGCAATTCAGGATGCGCTACGACGCCATCATGCACCAGGTGGTAACGCACAAAATGCTCATCAGGATCAGGCAGGACTGGGAAGGCGGGATGATATCGGAGGGCGGTGAAAGCAGCGAGGTGGGTATGCTCGGGGTAAATACTGCCGACAATACTATTCCGCCCGTCATCGTAAACCTCGATGAGGGCAGCGCCTGGAAAGGATTCCGTGCGATGGTAAGCCTCGGCATGGAACACATAGCCGAAGGCACCGATCATTTGCTTTTTCTGCTGGTACTCTTGTTGCCCGCACCGCTGATCGCCGAACGAAAGCGCTGGACGGTTTTCGGCGGCACCCGGTACAGCGTTATTCGCCTCGTCAAGATTGCCACGGCATTCACTGTCGGCCACTCCGTTTCTCTTTTATTCGGGGCCCTCAATTGGCTGGTGCTGCCACAAAAGCCCGTTGAAATAGCCATTGCCATGACCATTTTGGTCACGGCCATCCACGCCATCCGGCCGCTGTTTTACGGCAGGGAAGTCTTCATTGCCGCGGGTTTTGGACTGATCCACGGGCTGGCGTTTGCCACCGTTCTTTCCGACCTGGACCTGGACGCCGGAAAGATGGCCCTCTCCATTCTCGGCTTCAACATCGGCATCGAGTTGATGCAACTGTTTGCGATCCTGTGCGTCGTTCCCTGGCTGATCGTATTGAGCAAAAACAACATGTACCGCTGGCTCAGGATCTCGGGAGCGGCAGTCGCCATTGTCGCTTCACTTGCCTGGGCCGCCGAGCGCATCACGGAACAACCGAACGGCGTATCTTCCGCGATACAGGCAGCGGCTGATCAAAGCAAATGGCTTTTACTGGGGCTGGTGTGCTTTTCCATTATCACTGCTTTTACCGGAAAAAAATGATCATCAGAGAAGCCGCTATCGCGGATATAAAGCAGATCCAGTTCGTCCGAAACGGAGTGAAGGAGAACACCCTGTCGGACCCCGCGCTTGTCACGGACGACGACTGCGCGGAATTTATCACCGTAAGGGGCAAAGGCTGGGTTTGCGAGATCGACGGCCGGGTCGTGGGCTTTGCCATTGCGGACCTGAAGGAATGTAACATCTGGGCCTTGTTCTTGCTTCCCGAATTTGAAGGCCGGGGCATTGGCAGGAGGCTGCATGATACCATGCTCGACTGGTTTTTCAGCCAAACCCGAAGCAATCTCTGGCTGGGGACCGCTCCGAACACGCGGGCGGAGGCTTTTTACAGAAAATCAGGCTGGACGGAGATCGGGACGCACGGCAAAGGAGAGGTCAAATTCGAAATGACATTCGAACGATGGTCGGAATTAACGCGGGCCGACCAGCCCGGTAATTCTTTAAAATAGATGTCCGCGACCACCCGGCCGAACGGATGATCGCGGACAAAAGAGCGGCCCACTACCCTATCGCAGCATCACCAGTTTTTTCGATACCACGCCAAAGGGCGTCAGCAATTCGCAACTCAGCACGCCGGTGGCTGCAGCGCTTTCCAGGTGCAATACCTCGCTGTTGTGGCCGGCAGGACAGGCTTTGTCGATCCGCAACAACTCACGCCCGTTCACATCCACAATCCTGAGTTGCACCTCGCCCGCCTCCGGCATGGCGAACGACACCATCGTCTCTTCGCGGAAGGGGTTGGGGTACACCTGCATTTGCAAACCGGAAACGCCATTCGGATTGTTTGTGCCTGTAGCGGCGTCAAACACCAGTTCTACGGCCGATTCTTCCAGTGTGCCTGAATAGGCATATCCCGGCAATTCCGTTTCATCCATAAAGAGCACTTCGCTCAGTTTCACTCCGCCTTGCAGGGCGGTGAAGTGGAGCCGGAACACCGGCGACCCTTCGGATACGAAAAACCCGGTGGCCTGTGCCCACACACTGCGGATCTCTCCTCCGGCAATATTGTACAGACCGAAATTGTCCGCCGTAAGCGGCAGTCCGCCGTTCACCGGCTGTATGTCATTGAATTGCAACTGTGCAGGATCAAAATGCAAAGCCAGCTGAAATGCTGCCAGGTCGTCGAACTGCCCGGCGCTGAACGCCGCTTCGAAAGATTCGCCTGATTGCAGGATGCGGTCTCCGGTGTGCAGCGCCAGCGGAGTGCCTGCGCCGAAGTTAGCCGGGTTGGCATCACCCGTCACGTCGCCGGTTTTCATGCCGATGAAATCCTGGTTGGTCTGGGCGCCCGAAATGCCGGTATAACTGCGTTGTTCCGGGAATCCCCAGGGTGGAACGGACAACGCATAGTCTGAAGGGACAAAACGCCAGGAAGTTTTAAACTGGTTGAGCGCGGCGGGATTGCCCAGCAGCGATTGGTTGATAATGGTTACGTCCAACCCGGTGATAGAATTGCTCTTGTTTACATCGGCGCATACTTGCTTGTAAGGGTCTGAAATCGGAAGAACGTTCGCAATATGCTGCTGTATGGCGACAATATCGGCGGCGGTCACGCCATTGAGTTTGTTGGCGGTTTTTTCCGGTTTGAGCGTGAAATTGCCCGTGGTCACGCCGGACATGATCAGGAAGTCGCCGTTCGTGTCGGTCACGTCGCTGCCGCTGGCCGAGCCCGTGAGGTTGACGGTGGCGTCTTTGACGCCGCTGACATCGTCGTCTTCCCAGACGATTTTTCCACTGAAATCGATATTGCAGGTCTGGACGCTAACGTTTACAGTACCGCTCATAACTTTCTGGCAAACAATATTTAGTATACCAACGACCAGATAGGTGCCCGCAGCTGTTTGCTGGCCGAACGATAGCGGGCTACCGGTACCAAAGAACGTACCAACAAGGTTCCCATCCCGGTACAAGTCGTATTGTGCGTCAAGATCGGAACCGCTTAATCCGACTTCCACACCCGGGCCACCGCTACAATAGGAGCCGCCGCCAGTCACATTGAACAGCGTGGGCGAAGTTAAGACCGTCGCGTTAAAGGTGCAATCATCCGAACAACCGTTTCCATCGGTGTAGGTATAGGTGATCGTATGCGGGCCGGCGCCTGCAGTTGCCGGATCGAACATGCCGCCACTGACACCCATGCCACTGTACGTGCCGCCACCGGGGCTGCCTCCGGTTAAGGCAAAGGCTGCATCAGCCGAGCAAACAGTGACGTCTGCCGGGCAAGTGGCCACGGGTAAAGAATTCGTACCGACCGTAACCTGCGACGCAGCGCTTTCACAGCCGTTGGCATCCTTGACCACTACGTCGTACATACCGGCTGCCAAACCTGTAAACGTGGCGCCGGACTGGTAATTGGCACCGTTATCTTTCGAATACATGTAGGGACCCGTGCCACCCGTCACACCGGTCACGGCGATTTGGCCGTTGCTGCTGCCCGAGCAGGTACTGGTAGGTGTGGCAGTGAACGTGATGGTTGGGCAGGGGCAGTACAGGCCATTGCTGCCGGGTACCGATACGTTGTCGATGGTCATCGATTCTTCATCTGCATTAAAATCTCCGCAAACCTGGATTTGAAGGGAATTGCCTGACAGGCCAGTTACCGAAACGGTGGTTGAACCGGAGTTGTCTGTAGATAAATTTGGATACTGGATCGTACCTGCTCCCAAGCCTACCTGATTAAGCACTGTCGTATAACCTCCGTTATCCAGGCTGTATTTGACATTGATATAGTCTTCATCATCGAATCCGACCCAGGCCAGGTCTACCGAAAAACCGATGCCGGATCCGGGCGGATTGATGTCTATGACCGGGCTGATCCAGCATACTTCATGGTCGACATCGAGTGCGGTCAATGCTCCGCCGTTCGTTCTGAAAAAGTCGTTGGCATCGCGACCGAAAGGATCGGGCGACCAGCTGCTCAGGGTCCAGTTAACGCCGGCAAAGTCTTCGCCGAAATTAATCAGATAACCCTTGTTGTCGAGGGAAAAGGTTTCGAGATAAGCCCCGGGTGGCTCCACACCCACTGCTATGCTGGTATTGGTTGTACAGCCGGCATTGTCCGTTACCGTTATAACATACGTTCCGGTAGCCAGGCCGGTTTGATCCTGGGGGTCGGGCGACCCGGGCAGGTTGCTCCAGCTATAGGAGTATGGCGGCGAACCGTTACTGACCGTCAAATCGATCTCTCCGTCGCTCACACTGGAACAGGTAGTTCCCAATACCGTCGTTTGCAGCGACATAGCCGTAGCGGTGCTGACGGAGACCATGGCAGTAGTCGAACAGGAAGCGGCATCTGTGACCGTTATAGTGTAGGGGCCGGAATTCAGCGAAGTGATCGTGTACATACCGCCGGAACTGGCGATCTCCGTGCCCGCGGGATTACCGCTGCTTGTACCGCCCCAGGCGACGTTGTAGCCGGGGGTGCCTCCGGTAGCCGTCACCTGTATAGCGCCATTGGTACCGTTGCAGGAGCCCGCTTGCATGATGGCAGTGCCGATAACCGGTTGAGAGCATGACGAAGCCAGGGTAAAGTTGCTTACAGATACATTGTCGAAGGTCGTCAGTTCGGCATTGGAACTGGTGCGCCAGCATACCCGAACACGCATCGTATCCCCTGTAACGATCGAAATGCTCGAGAAATTCGTCGTGGCTGAACCGTCAAACGATCCGTCCGGCGTATATCGAACTGTATAACTCGGATCGCCATTGGGGCCGGCTACATTCGGATGCCGGATCCACGCGCCATCGTTGAGGCGGTATTCCACATTTATATAATCGGCAGGGCTTGAGTTTCCGTCATACCCTATCCAGCTAATGTCCATCATAAACTGGGCAGTACCGGTTGCAGTAGCGACCAGTTTGGGGCTTGTCCAGCACATATCCAGATCCACGTCCATGCTTCCGAATACATTATCGGGAACAGCAGGCACAAGGGGAGAAACAGAGCCCGCATACGGACCCGTACCGCAATAGTCCTCCGCATCGCGGCCGGAAGACCAGGGAGAAAGGGTCCAGTTCACTCCTGTAAAATCGTTGACAGAGTTGTTCAGATACCCTTTGTTGTTTTCATTGAAGGTTTCGAGATACTGGGCCTGTGCTATAACGGCCACACACACAAATAAGGCCGTAAAAATGTTCTTTTTCATTTGGTAAATGTTTAATCAATAAAATCATACCGGCCCGCATATGTCAATGCGGGCAACAGGAATCGGTGTGGGAATGACAGAAATAAACAGGAATATGTACAGAGCGAGGCTTGAAGTAGGCCTTTGTGCGCCGGGCACCTAAGATTAAATAGTGTTGCAGGCGAAGAACCGGCTTTTTCCCGAGTTTCAGGAGGTTTTTGTGTTAATTCTCAGATCGGTTGTCAGTTTACATATATGTTGCCTGTGCATGTATTTATTTACATGTTTCCCTCATTCGCGTATTTTGGCGGCTCGCACTCCCCGGACATTATCTCCCTCCTGTCATGAATCATTCAACCATGCATAAAAAACACCTGCTACTCCTGCTTGTCACAACGCTGACCCTCATCGCCTGTTCCGTACATTCAAAAAGGGGTTCGGACCAGGCGGGCAATCCGATGATACTTTGGTACGACAAACCGGCCAACATCTGGGAAGAAGCGCTGCCCGTGGGGAACGGCAGGCTGGGCGCCATGGTGTTCGGCGGCGCCGATGCTGAAACCATCCAACTGAACGAAGAAACCATCTGGGCCGGCGAGCCCGGGAACAATATCCAGACCGATTTCAAAGCGCATCTGCCGGAAATACGGCGGCTGATCTTTGAAGGGAAACATGAGGAGGCGCAACAAATGGCCCTCCGGCTGCTGCCGCAACGCGCCGGCGAAGGCCGGAACTACGGTATGTGTTATCAACCGGCCGGAGACTTGTCGATCGGATTTCCTGCCGGCGCCGCGATGCGCAACTACCGGCGCGAACTGGATATCGCCAACTCGGTCGCGCGCGTGACGTATGAGCAAAACGGCGTGCGCTACCGGCGCGAGATCATTTCCTCGCTGGCCGACGATGTGATCGCGATGGAGATAAGCGCCGACAGACCGGGTTCCGTTTCCTGCGCGCTGGGGATGCATAGCCTGCATAAAAAACAAAGCGTCATGGTCGACAAGGGGGCGCTGTGGCTGCGCGGCGTGAGCGGCGATTATGAAAACAAAACAGGAAAGGTCGGATTTACAGCCATCGTCAAGCCGAAGATAACAGGCGGGCGCCTCGAAACGACCGACAGCACGCTGATCGTCACAAATGCCGATAAAGTTGTCGTTTTTGTTTCGATCGCTACGAATTTCAGGCATTACGACAATATTTCAGGGGACCCGGACGCAAAAGCCCGGCAACTGCTGGATGCCGCGTATCCAAAGGAATTCGATCAACTGAAAAGGGCGCATACTGCGCTTTACAAAAAGTATTTCGACCGGGTCCGGATCGAACTCGGCAGCAGCGATGCCATAAAAAAGCCGACGGATATCCGCCTCGCGCAATTCAGCGGAGGCCGCGACCCGCAACTGGTGGCGCTGTATTTCCAGTTTGGCCGCTACCTGCTCATCTCGAGTTCGCAGCCCGGCACACAGGCCGCCACCCTGCAGGGCATCTGGAATCACCAAATACACCCGCCCTGGGATAGCAAATACACCGTCAACATCAATACCGAAATGAACTATTGGCCGGCGGAAACGACCAACCTCGGCGAAATGCACGCGCCGCTGTTCGACCTGATCGGGGATATTTCGGAAACCGGCAAGCAGTCCGCCGCGATGATATACGGCGCGCGCGGCTGGAGCATCCACCATAATACCGACATCTGGAGAATTTCCGGCGTCGTGGACGGCGGCTTCTACGGCCTCTGGCCGATGGGCGGCACCTGGCTCAGCCAGCACATCTGGCAACACTATCTATTTACCGGCGACCGGCAATTTCTGGCCAAATATTACCCGGTGCTGAAAGGTGTTTCCCTGTTCCTGAAAGATGTTTTGCAGGAAGAACCGGAGCACAAATGGCTGGTGGTGTGCCCCTCCATGTCGCCGGAAAATGCGCACCACCCCAAAACGTCCATCGCCGCCGGCACCACTATGGACAACCAGCTGGTGCGCGATGCTTTTTCAAATGTGATCGACGCGGCGGCGGTACTCGGCGCCGACCGCGCTTTTGCCGACAGCCTTTCGGCATTGCTGCCACGCCTGGCGCCGATGCAGATCGGCCGGTGGGGGCAGTTGCAGGAATGGATGCACGACTGGGACGATCAGGGCGACAAACACCGCCATGTTTCCCATCTGTACGGCCTGTTCCCTTCCTGCCAGATCTCTCCGTACCGGCATCCCGAACTGTTTTCTGCCGCCAGAACCTCCCTGCTGGCACGCGGCGACGAATCGACCGGCTGGTCGATGGGCTGGAAAGTGAACCTCTGGGCGCGTTTTCTCGACGGCGATCATGCACTCAAACTGATCACCGACCAGCTGAGCCCTTCCATTCAGCCCGACGGAAGCCAGAAGGGCGGCACCTACCCCAACCTGTTCGATGCCCACCCGCCGTTCCAGATCGACGGCAATTTCGGATGTACATCGGGTATCGCCGAAATGCTCATGCAAAGTCACGACGGCGCCATCCATCTGCTGCCGGCCTTGCCAGGCGCCTGGAAAACAGGCGCCGTAAAAGGCCTCAGGGCAAGGGGTGGCTTCGAGGTGGATATCCAGTGGAATGGCGGCGTGTTGAGCACCGCTACCATCAGGGCTTCGCTGGACGGCAACTGCCGTATCCGCTCTTATGCGCCCTTGCAGGGAAAAGGTTTGGTCGCAGCCAAAGGAGGAAACCCAAACCCGCTATTCAACGTTGGAGTCATCCAACCGCCATTGATCCATGCAGAAAATCCGCTGGAAAAAGTGGTCTTGAAGCAAGTGTATGAGTATGATGTTTTTATGAAAAAGGGGGATGTGATTACGATCAGGAAAATGAAATAGCGCATCATGAGGAAAATCAAACTGAACCCGCTGATCCTGGGCGACGGTACGAAAATATTCGGCGGCTCAACGTCTGCATATAAACTTGCCCTGACCGATTCGGATGTTTATGAAAACGGCCTGCAAATCATGACCTACGAGGTGCTTTATGGAAACGCGTAACACCGGAAATGACCCGGACATAAAAAAAACAACCCCTTGCTACGGTTGCGGCGCGGTGGTGGAAGACAAAGCGGGTGTTCCGCACAAATACATCGGCGCAACGCAGGGCTGCTGGGACCTGTACGGTCTGGTGCTGGCGAAAGAATACGGGGAATACAACTACCTGCGCCTCACACACCGGCTCACGGTCGACACGTATGCCGTTCAGCATCCGGGGCAACCGGGCCGGCAAGCCATACAATCCGTAAACGGGCACCTCGTGAGTTTGTATTTTGTGCTGGTAGAGGGTCTTGGCGGCAGGCAGGCTACTGAAAAACTATCCGAATTGCTGGCAAATGAACCCGCTTTTGAATGGCTGGAACCGCCGTCGCCAAACGGCCATATGACCGTAGCCGATATTTTGTCGGCAAAAAACCTGGAAGAGCACGAAATGAAAGTACGGGCCTGGGCGGAAGATGTCTGGAATTGCTGGTACAGGAAACACAAACAGGCGATCGACCGCATCATCCGGGACTATTTTTGAACACCTTAACAACCCGGCAAAATGACAGCACAAGAAAAAACAGTCCTCGATTTCCTGAAAATGCTGGAGCAAAGAACATCTCCTGCAGAGCTCATTGACTTTTACCATCCGGAGATCGAACAAACCGAATATCCGAACGCCGTCACTAAAAATACGGCCCGCAGAACCCTGAACGACCTGAAGACCGCCTCCGAAAAAGGCAGCAATCTTTTGAGCGAAGAGAAATATGAAGTGAAAAACCTGCTGTCGGTTGGCGATACGGTCGTGCTGGAGTGCATCTGGCGCGGCACACTTGCGATCCCGATCGGCAACATCCCCGCGGGCGGACAAATGACCGCCTATTTCGCGCAGGTATTCGAGTTCCGGGACGGAAAAATTTACCGGCAGCGCAATTACGACTGTTTCGAACCCTTTCAGTAAGTGCAACAGGCCGAATCCCCGAAAATCTAAGTGCGGCACCCAACCACCCGGATTTTTCTGCGTGTGTGTAGATGGCAAACATCTTCACACACGAAAAACGATCCGATCATGATCCGTCCGCTACTTTCCATTGCTTTCCTGTTTGTTTTCACTTCCCTGCTTCCCGCACAGGGCAGCTGGGTCAAAAAAGCCGACTACCCGGGCTGCTTTACCCATTCCCAGATCGCATTTTCCGTCGCCGGAAAAGGTTACGTGGGCCTTGGCGCCAGCTCATGCATTGATATGTGGGAGTATGACCCGCAGACGAACATGTGGACACAAAAAGGCGATTTTCCCGGCGCTGGCACCTCAAACCGCCCGGTCAGTTTTGCCATCGGCGACAAAGGTTATGTCTGCCTGGGCGACAACGGAGCAGGCAACTATACGAACGAGCTCTGGGAATACGACCATCAAAACGACAGCTGGCAGCAACGAACACCCTTTCCCGGTCACGGACGCGGCGTCGCCGTCTGTTTCGTCATAGATGACAAGGGTTACGTCGGTACCGGAGAATATTTTGACGACCAGGGGCACCACGTATTGAAAGACTTTTGGGCCTACGACCCTTCAAACGATCAGTGGATGCAGGTGGCGGATATGCCGTTGCCGCTTGTGGCTGCCGTGGCGTTCAGCGCAGCAGGAAAAGGTTATGTTGGCAGCGGAGCCAATGACGACACCCCCTTGTTCAATGATTTTTATGCCTACGACCCCGTTGCGGATTCCTGGACGCAGATACAGAGTCTGCCACGCAGCCCGACCGCACTGGCAACGGCCTTTTCCATCGGCAACCAGGGATATTTCGGCATGGGACTCGACGATGCGCAGCAGTTCTTCGAATACAATCCCTACAGCGGCGAATGGGTGCAGAAAGCCGATTATCCCGACACGAAGGCCTGGGACGAAGGAATCGGCTTCAGCATCGGCGATAAGGGATACATGGGGCTCGGCGATAATATCACGGGGTTTCCGGCTCCGATCAACCGCTCGTTTTACGAGTACACGCCCGACTCGATCCTGACCAGCGGTGTGAACGACGTTGCGCTTTGGGATCGCGCGGTGATGATATACCCGAATCCGACGCAGGACCATGATCTTGTCGCGCTGAAATGGCGCTCAGCGCAGGATGCCGGCGCTATCAGGATCGACGTGCTCGACATTCAGGGGAAAGTGATAAAAACACTTCGCCATATGCACTTCTCCGGTCCGGCAACTTTATCTGTTGATGATCTGCTTCCTGGCATGTATGTCGTCAGGATACACTCAGGCAGCCATTCAGGGCAAGGTAAACTGATAAAAATGTAAGTAGATATGCGTACCATATAGTTAAAATGCAGAAAAAACCTTGGCCTTTTGCCTATTTGCAATTTATACCATTATTTTGGGGCTAGTGTGATCGCTTGCTGAAATCGAAGCAGTTACCTAGTGCTTTCTCTGAAAGGCCAGTTTATTGTATGTTCTTTCTTTGGTCTCGTAAGATAGCATTAGCCATTACCCCCCTTACGCTTATGTTATCATGGACCCAGGAATATGCATATGTTTACTCCTTATAATGTAGATATAGGTAATGCCTTCAACTGGTACTCACGTAGAAGGAAAAACTAATGTTGTTCAATGCATACTGATACTAAAATTGCACTTGCAGGCTTGGTCATCGCAATCATTACTCTTGCGGTTGCAATAAGGCAGTGTCAAATATCTGAACAACCTATAGACAATAAAGACCCTAATGGATTTGTAAAACAAAATGAGTGGCCATCAAAAAGAGATACTAACCTTACTTCTAACAAGAATAAAACCAGCACCACACCCAATGATGCAATAACTAAAGAATTAAGACAGACAACGAAAAAAATACACAAATTGACAATCCTTGCAGATAGCCCTAATTGTGCTACTGCAATTACAGTTATAGATAAGAATAATTTACAAGTTTTTGTTGATTCTGAAATCTCTGGAGAAACTCAAAAAATTTATTGGGTACTTGAGGGCAAAGTGTCTATCAAGCATAATGGGAAAGTGGAAACCTTTCAGGTTGTATCTGATAAAACATATCTTGTTCAAAACTGCTATTAATGAAAGTTTTTGCTCTAAGTCTGATAACCATACTATCTTCATATATAGCGACTATATCGGCCCAGCAGTATTGCGAATGGGACTATGTAACTATCCGGAATGTTGTTATTGGCAACAATAATGACTTTTCTAAAAAATTCGAGGAAGTATTGCAAAATGTTATTGACGACAAAGAATTTTCATGCAAATTTATCAGCAGCAAGTTCGCCGGTCTAAAATACCAAATTCTCAATGATTTTAATGAAAATGCAAGAAAACAAGAGTTTGAGATAGAAAAAAATCTCAATCCTGAATTAAAGAATTTTATTTTTCTAACTTATTCAAAAATTGACGCACAAACTATAAGGGTAAATGGATATTTACATAATATAAATCACACAGAAATTCTTGAACAAATTGATGTTGACACTTTACAATTCAGAGCACTCAGTTTAGAAGAGCAAAAAGAAAAAGCAAGGCGCTTTTTACGTGATTTTAAAAGAACCCACATAGAAGGCCCAAACTATACTAATGAAAATGTATGTAAGATATTTATTTCCGGTTTTGAAATCATTAATAACAGGTGCATTACGTCTGATTTAGCGCCAGAAATATTATTGAAAAATTTTATTGAAAAAAAATTCGATCATCCCACAGTTAGTGCTCGTGTCGAATTTGCAAATGAGTTCAGAGATTTTGAAAACGAAAGAATTCAAGCCAGAAATAAGTTTTTTGATATTATAGTTTCTGCAAAACAGATGAATTTACACTGCCCTGATTTAGAGTCTTCTAAAGCCCAATATGTTTATGAAGTAATTACTCCATACTCCAACCCTTACATTAACTCAGGGCTAATTTCCAGTGAAATTAATACAATCAAATCTCTAAATCAAAAATTTATTAATATTGACTTAAAAAAACCGCCCTTTGGATATCATATGAAAAGAAAAAGCGTGCTGGTAAAGATCAAACCGCCAAACGTTTTCTTGAGGCGATAATAGAAATTAGTACTGATGCAAAAGAGCGATCAGACGCTTATTATTTTTTACTGGAGCACACACTCAAAAATTATATAAACCAAAAAGATCTAGAAGAATGTCAGAAATATTATAAAGGATTTATCCTAAATAATGGAAATTTAGATTACAGGAGAAGGATAAAGTGGCTTCAGACCCTAACCGCAATTAATTTGGACAGAAGTTCAAGAGCATACGCCGATGAACTAATTGAAAACGAATTTCTACAAATATTCTATAGCGACAAAATTCCATCTAATTTTATTTTTGATGAAAATAGTTTTTTATATTGTTATTCGTTGGCACAAAAATATAACAGGAAAGAGTTGTCGGGTCAATTGATTAAGTATTATCCAGATAAAAAAGGATTTAATTATTTACTAAATGCTATGAGGTATTATGAAGATTTAAATAACGATGCATTAATGTTGGATGCTATTAAACAGTTCAATAACCTTTATCCTGAAAGAAGCGAAGGCCTTGAGATGCTGGCAAAATACCACATTGAAAGGAATGAAACTGAAGAGGTCTTCCAGATTTCTTTGAAAATTTTTAAACTCGATG
This sequence comes from Lewinellaceae bacterium, assembly GCA_020636045.1. Classification (GTDB taxonomy): domain Bacteria; phylum Bacteroidota; class Bacteroidia; order Chitinophagales; family Saprospiraceae; genus M3007. The sequence goes on along the minus strand of JACJYP010000006.1, from coordinate 179,543 downwards.
GATTAAACCCTGATAATAACTTGAGGTTATCTAATTTTTACTTTGAAAAAAATAAAATTGACAGTGCATACATTTTCTGTAGCATAGCAAAAACCATAAACCCAAATGTATCATGCAAATTTGCGGCACTTCCACCTCCTGAACCCTGTTGTTATTTTTCAGATTTTGCTGTTCCTAATGAGTTTGATGGGAAAGAATCCAAGAAACATATAGTTAGTGACAAGGAATATTTGAATAATATCCTTGCCAAGCGGAAATCTCAGTTTCCATCACTATCTCTGGAAATCATCTGTGAAAGAAATGGCATCCTAAAAGACATGCCAATCTATCCGGGTCAAATTATATACTTACATGTAGGGTGTGATATTCAATTTTATGAGTTTTCTGACCTAACAGGAATTGATTCGGCAGTGAAAGTTTTGGCAAAATCAGAGATTTTTAAGGGCAAGAGTGAACCTGAGGTGCTTAGCGAACTTTTAAAATATAATCTCGGTACGAACCACTCATATATGTATTCTATAAAAAAGAAAAAGTGGTTTTATAAATCGTTATGTAAAGTAGCCAAATGAGTTCTCATAGTTCATGTATGTCGTCAGAACCCACTCGGGCAGCCATTCAGGGCATGGTAAACTGATAAAAATGTAGCGCCATAAAAAAGCCGCATAGCGGCGGATTACCCCAAACCTCTATGCGGCGAAATATCAGCCTTGAAAAAGGCCGTCGAATTAGTTGGTGAACGTGATGCGGCTTTTGAACCCGAGAACGTCGATCTCAAGCACCAGTTTGCTGTCCGTCAGTTCGGTGACCGTACCGGTGAAGCTGCCGGAGTTAGGATCGTTCAGCGTGAGGGTTGTGCCGTCGGCGCTCAGGCTCCAGGTACCGGTGGCCGTTTGCGGATCGCTGGGATCGCATTTTACTGCGCCTTCGTCAAAGTCCAGCGTTTTGTCTTCATTGAAGGTGATGCAGTCGTCCTTGTCGCAATCGTCGATGGTATCCTCTACCCAGGAACCGGTGAAGGGATCCTGTGCTTCCACTTTGCTCTGTTTCCAGCACGAAGCGCCTGTGAGTTTTTCTTCATTCGACTTGCTGTCGCTGTCTTTTTTGCATGCGGTCATGCTGAAACCGGCAACAACGAAAAGCAGCAAAAGGGTTTTGATTAAGCGATTCATAGAGATAGTAAATAATTTAAAGGGTGAAAAAATCGGCGCAAAGGTAACAGGAATGCCCCTGACCCAAGCCCCTCGTAAACGCATTTTGGCACTTTAAATTTTACCGCCTGTTCGAGACAAGGCCGTTCGGCTCTATAAATACCAATTGTAATATGATCAACGAAAATGAAGAACCGGCCCTTTTCTAATACTGGCGGCGGTATTCCGCCAATGTTGAACGGTAGAAGCCCTGATAAGCCTGTTCGTGCCACTTTCTTCAAAAATCCTTCCCAACAATTGCCATATTCCACTCCTCCCTGCAAGGTCTTTTTTTGCACTCCCGCAAGAAGCGCGATATTTGCCCCCCGGAAATGGCCTGCGGAAGTCCGTAGCGTTGCCTTTCTCCACCAAATCTCAGGCATCATGGCTGCGAAAAACAAAGCGAAGTCCAAACCCGCGAAAAAATCTCCCGCCCCGCCGGCAGCACCGGCGGCGGCAAAACCTGCCCGCCGTACCACACCGCCGGGCCCTGCGCTATTGAAGCCGGGCTTCTGGCAGGAGCACTGGGCGCCGGCATTGCTGTTGCTTGCCCTTGCTTTTGTGCTGTACGGCGCCTCGCTGGGATTCGGTTACATCCTCGACGACGAGATGGTGATCCAGAAGAATGCCTATACGCAGCAGGGCTTCGCCGGGCTGGGCGATATTTTTTCGCACGACAGTTTCATGGGCTATTTTCAGAAAAAAGAGTCGCTATACCTCCTGGAAGGCGGTCGCTACCGCCCCCTGTCCCTGGCAACTTTTGCCGTGGAAGTCGGCCTGTTTGGGAAAGACAATATCAACCTGCCGTACATCAGCCACTTTATCAACATATTGCTCTACGGGCTCACGGGCATCCTGTTGTTCCGCATTTTGCTGGGGCTTTTTCCCGTCAAAGAAGGCGGCCGCTGGTATTTCAGCCTGCCATTTCTGGCGGCAGCGATCTTCGTGATGCACCCGCTGCATTCCGAGTGCGTGGCTAATATCAAAGGCCGCGACGAGATACTGGCCCTGCTTTGCAGCCTCGCGGCGCTCTGGGCTTCGCTCAAATACATCGATACCCGGAGCGGACCTTACCTCTGGCTCTCCGGGCTGTTCCTCCTGCTCGGCATGATGTCAAAGGAAAATGCCATGACCTTTCTGGCGGTCATCCCGCTCACTTTGTGGTTCTTCGTGCCGGCGCCGTCGCTGAAGGGGCGCATGTTCTCCGTGATACTGCCGCTGGCAGGCGCGGCGCTGCTGTTCATCCTGATCCGCTTCAAGGCACTGGGTTTTATGCTCAACCACGGCAAGGCGGTGAGCGACCTGATGAACGACCCCTTCATCGGCATGACAGGCGGCGAAAAACTGGCCACTATTTTCCTGACGCTGGGATGGTACCTGAAACTCCTGTTCTACCCATATCCGCTTACGCACGACTACTACCCCTACCATGTGCCGAAAGTCAGCTGGTCGGACTGGCGCGCCCTGTTGTCGCTGGCATTGTACCTGGGCATGGGCATCTGGGCGCTGATCCGGATGCGCAAGCGCACGGTGCCGGCCTACAGCATCGCTTACTGGCTGCTTACGCTGAGTATCGTATCCAACCTGTTCGTATCGGTAGGTACTTTTATGAACGAGCGCTTCGCCTACATGCCGTCGGTGGCATTCTGCCTGTTTGCCGCCTGGCTGCTCGCCCGCAAGATGCCGGAATGGTTCAAGGAAACCGCCGATCAGCCAGGAATCTTTGCTGGAGGCCTGCTCGCCATCGCCGCGGCCTTTTTCTGCTGGCAAACGCTGACTCGCGTGCCCGACTGGAAAAATGCCATGTCGCTCAACCAGGCCGCGATCAAGGTATCGTACAACAGCGCGCGTTCGCATTGCTTCTATGTCACCTCCCTCTACAAGGATGTATATCAGGGCACTACGGACCCGGCGCAGAAAGCAGCGCTCGTCGATACGATGGAATACCACATCAAGCGCTCGCTGGAGATCAACCCCAACTACAGCGCCGCTCTGGTCATGCGATCGGCCGTGGCAGCCGCGCGCTTCGATCTGGACCACCAGCTCGACAAACTTTTCCACGAGTTTGAGTACATCATGGAAAAGATCCCTTACAACAACAACTTCCGCTCCTTCGTCGATCAGTACATGAAGTACCTCGACGGCTCGAATGCAGATAAATACGTGGCGTTTTGCCATCGCGCGGGCTACGAGTTTTACTTTAGAAAGAAAAACGACCCGCAGACGGCGCTCCATTTCCTGCAATTCGGGATCGACCGGCAGACGGAAGACATCCGCCTGCTCGACGATGCCGCAGAAGTGTACACAGCGCTGGGCAACCCCGGCATGGCCGCTCAGATGAAGGCTCGTGCAGACGCGCAACGATAAAACCTTTATACGGCTTACGGTGGACGGTGGACGGTGGACGGTGGACGGTAGACGGTGGACGGTGGACGGCTTACGGTGGACGGTTTACGGTTTACGGTGGACGGTGGACGGTGGACGGTATTATGGGCCGATTTTTTGTAAAAAGCGGCATTAAATGCAACTTTTTACACAAAACATTATTCAAACGATGACCAATCACGCAAGCAATCCTTGAAGCCCCTGCCCCATGAAAAATAAATATTTTTCCACACAAAGTGCGATACTTCCCTGAACGTCACTCCGGGCTATCAGCCATGCCATACCTTCCGTTCACCACCTGAAATTGGGTTCATCATCGCTACGCCTTGTTTCCGCGCAGCGGAAATAGCCGTAAGCCGTCCACCGTAAGCCGTCCACCGTAAACCGTAAACCGTCCACCGTTAGCCGTCTACCGTCTACTGTAAATAAACATGAAAGTCACCGAACACTTTATAAAAGCAAAAGGCAAAACACTGGTATCCTTCGAAGTGCTCCCTCCCTTGAAAGGTGGCAGCATGCAGGCCATTTTCAACACCCTGGATGCCTTGATGGAGTTCAAACCTCCTTTTATCGATGTTACCTACCACCGCGAGGAGTTTATTTATAAAAAGCGACAGTCGGGCTACTACGAAAAGACGGCGATCCGCAAACGCCCCGGCACCGTCGGGATTTGCGCAGCCATTATGCATCGCTACGGCGTGGATGCCGTGCCGCACCTCATCTGCGGCGGCTTTTCCGTAGAAGAAACGGAGAACGCCCTGATCGACCTCAACTTCCTGGGTATCAACAATGTACTGGCGCTGCGTGGCGACGCGCGCCGCTTCGAGGACAAGTTTACACCCGAGGAAGACGGCCATAAATTCGCGCTTGACCTGGTGCGGCAGATCATGCACATGAACGACGGTCGCTACCTCGACGCCAACATCGTCAACGGCGAAAAGACCGAATTTTGCATCGGCGTGGCCGGGTATCCGGAAAAGCATTTCGAAGCGCCCAACCAGCGCACCGACCTGCGATTCACAAAGGAAAAAGTGGAAGCAGGCGCCGATTACATTGTCACCCAGATGTTTTTCGACAACAAAAAATACTTCGAATACGTGGAAACCTGTCGCAAGGCGGGTATCGAGGTGCCCATCGTACCGGGGTTAAAACCCATCACCAAACGCTACCAGCTCAGTTCCATCCCCCGCAAGTTTTTTGTGAACCTGCCGGAAGAACTGGTGGCCGAGATCATGAAAGCAAAGGACGACGAAGCCGTGCAGCAAGTGGGCATTGAATGGTGCATCCGGCAGTCGATGGAACTCAAAAAGGCCGGCGTACCCTGCCTGCACTACTACACCATGGGTGACACGGAAACAACGAAGGCGATCGCCCAGGCCGTGTTGTGAGATAAATGCCGATACGCTCGCTGAGCGCCTGATTTTAGATTTCCGGGATCAGGTCGCCAAAATGTCAAAGACAAGCAATTCGCGCATCTTGCCACACGTTCCTCCTTGGGTTTTTCGCCCGGAATACGGAACTTCCCCCCTTCAAACGAAGATCGGGAAGGCCCGGGAAGCCGTTCGAAGGCAGCTTATGCAACCTGAAGCGCGCTTTTTACATCACCACCGGAAGCCCCGCCCGCCCGAACAAAAACGACACGGACATGAGAAAACTATTGACCGCGCTGCTCATGCTGGCGGGCCTTGCCGCCGCCGCACAGGACCCGATCTTCTCCCAGTTTTATGCCATGCCCCTGCAACTGAACCCGGGTTTTGCCGGCAGCGCCTTTGCGCCGCGCATCGGCCTGGCTTACCGCAATCAGTGGACGGGTTTTAACAGCGCCTATCGCACTTACGGCGTTTTTTACGAGCAAAGCCTCGAGCGGCTCAACAGCGGCATCGGTTTCAACCTCGAAGGCGACAATGCGGGCGACGGCATTTACAAAACCACGCGTTTTTCCGCCGTTTATGCTTACCGGCTCAATATTACCGACAACCTGGCCCTGAAACTCGGCGTGGAGGCCGGCATGCACCAGACCAATCTCGACTGGGAAAAACTCGTATTTCCCGATCAGATCGACCCGATCGGCGGTATCGGCAACCCGAGCGGGGAAGTGCAACCCGACAACACCAATCGCACCCAACTCGACATTTCGTCGGGGATGCTGGTGCTCAGTGACAAGTTCTACGTGGGGGCCGCACTCAAGCACCTCAACTCCCCGAGCGAAAGCATTTTGCTCGTCAATGACAACCTCTCGCGCGGGCTGCCGTTGCGGTACGTGCTCCATGGCGGTACCGAGATCGTTGTTAAAGAGGGCAATAAAGTGCAACCCACCTCGTTTGTTTCACCGAATTTCTTGTTTGTGTCCCAGGGACCTTACCGGCAACTGAACGTCGGCGCCTATGCAGGCCTCGGCGCCATCGTTGCCGGCGCATGGTACCGGCACGCCTTCCGAAACTCCGACGCAGCCATTCTGATGGCGGGATTCCGGCAGGGGGTGTTCAAAATGGGGGTCAGTTACGACCTTACGGTGTCGGGACTGTCCAGCCAGGCAGGGGGCACATTCGAGGTCAGCCTCGGTATCTTGTTTGACCAAAGCGAACATCTTCGCAAAAAGAAAAGCCGCGCCGGCATCAACGACTGCATCCGTATGTTCCAGTGAGAAAAAACGGCTTTCGTTAAATTTGGCGGCGGCAGAATTGTGAAATGTTTTATTTGCCTACATTTGCTGCTCATTTTTTAAAACCTGTATTTTAATACAATGAAAAAAATACTCATTCACGGGTTAAGCTTTGTCCTTCTGGTCTTCCTCCTGGCCAGCTGCGGTAAGAAAACGGAACGTTCTTCTACCACCGGCTGGAAATACAACGACCAAAAATGGGGCGGCTTTGAGAAAGTGGATTACGAAGGCCAGGCGACCGGCCCGAACCTTGTGCTCGTCGAAGGCGGTACGTTCACCATGGGTCTGACCGACCAGGACGCCACCTACGAATGGAACAACATGGCGCGCCGCGTGACCGTGTCTTCGTTCTACATGGACGAAACAGAGATCGCCAACATCGACTACCGCGAATACCTCTACTGGGTTGACCGCGTGTACGGTGAGACCTATCCGGAAGTGTGGAAACGCGCACTGCCCGATACGCTCGTATGGCGCGACGAACTGGCTTATAACGAGCCTATGGTGGAAACCTACTTCCGCCACCCGGCCTACGACGACTACCCCGTAGTAGGGATCAACTGGAATCAGGCCAACGAATACTGCAAATGGCGTACGGACCGTGCCAACGAGATGATCCTCATCGAACGCGGCATCATCGAGTCAACGCCAGACCAGAAAAACGAAAATAACTTCGATACGGAAGCATACCTCGTCGGACAGTACGAGCCCAGCGTTCGCAAAAACCTGCCCGATAAGCGCACCGGTGGCGAACGCCGCGTACGCCTTGAAGATGGTATTCTTTTGCCCGAATACCGCCTTCCGACGGAAGCCGAATGGGAATACGCAGCGCTTTCGCTGGTCGGCCTGCAGGCAACCAGCAAAGACGAACTGATCACCGACCGCCGCATCTATCCCTGGGACGGCAATACGGTGCGCTACCAGAAGCGCAACAAGTACCAGGGTCACATGCTCGCCAACTTCAAGCGCAGCGGTGGTGACTACGGTGGTATGGCAGGCGCTCTGAACGACAAATCGTTCTTCCCCTCCAAAGTGCGCGACAACTGGCCCAACGACTTCGGTCTGTACAATATGGCCGGCAACGTGAACGAATGGACGGCCGACCTGTATCGTCCGCTGACTTCCGCCGACCTGGAAGACGTGGCCAACCACGACCTTAACTCTTTCCGCGGTAACGTGTTCATGACGAAAAAACTCGATCCGGAAACCGGCCAGCCTGTTACGAAAGACAGCCTCGGTAACCTGATCTACGAAATGATGGACACCACCACAACGGCACTGCGCGACAACTACAAACGTCCTGAAGTATATAACTATCTCGACGGTGACAAGGAGTCGAACGTAGAATACCGCTACGGCATCAGTACGCTTATCAGCGACAAGGCCCGCGTGATCAAAGGCGGCTCCTGGGCCGACCGCGCATTCTGGCTGTCGCCGGGCACGCGCCGTTTCCTCGAAGAAGACAAAGCCAGCCGTACCGTCGGCTTCCGCTGCGCGATGACGCGTACGGGCAACCCGATCGGCAACGATGAAGATGGCAATACCTTCAAGACAAAGCGCAAAAAAGTGAAGCGCCGTTACAAATAATACACTGCCAAACCCTTATTGAAAGCGGGGATGCCGGGATCGGCGTCCCCGCTTTTTTTATTTCCCTGAAATGCTATGAGCAGGCAGATTTAACAAAAACCAGGCATCGCTATATTGTGAATCCGGTCATGCACAACGAGCAGGCGCGCGTGCAGGTAAAAACACCGTTTCGGCAGTAATTTCGGGTGCAAAGTTTGTTCCTCCTTGTACCTTTAAGGCAATTTAGGAACACATACTATGCTCTCCATTCCGGAACTGTACGAACTATTCCGCCAATATCCTGCTGTTTGCACCGACACCCGGCAACTGACACCGGGTTGTTTGTTTTTTGCCCTGAAAGGGGATCACTTCGATGGCAACCGCTTTGCTGCAAAAGCACTGGAAGCAGGCGCCGCCTATTCGATCGTCGACGATCCGGCCTGCGTTGCCGGAGAGCGATGCCTGCTGGTGGCGGATGTGCTTACAGCGTTGCAGCAACTTGCCAATCATCATCGCTGGCGATTCGACATTCCGGTTATTGCGATCGGCGGCTCCAACGGCAAAACGACCACCAAGGAACTCGTGGCCGCCGTATTGAGCAGCCATTACCCCTGTCATTTCACAAAGGGCAACTTCAACAATCATATCGGTGTGCCGCTCACCCTGCTCGCCATGCCCGCCGATACCGAAGTAGCGGTGATAGAAATGGGCACCAACCAACCCGGCGACATCGAACAACTCTGCCGGATCGCGGAGCCGACCCACGGCCTGCTGACCAATATCGGGAAAGAACACCTCGAGGGATTCGGCGACCTGACCGGGGTAAAAAAAGCGGAGGGCGAACTCTACCGCTATCTGGCGCGGCACGACGGCTGGATTTTCGTCAATCTTTCGGAAAAATACCTGCCCGCTATGACCCGGCGTTATGCCCGCACGATCGGTTACATCCGTGCAGCAGCGCTGGAAGCGCGCGATGATGAGGACATCATCGCTGTGATGCCCACCGGTGTGGCGCCTTTTGTCAGCGCCGCTTTTATTGCCGACCATTCGGGAGAGGTGATCGAGATCGATACGCAACTGGTAGGCCACCACAATTTCAACAATGTGATGACCGCCATTGCGCTCGGCATTTATTTCAAAGTGCCGCCGGGCAGGATCAAAAGTGCTCTGGAATCGTATCGGCCGTCCAACAATCGCTCTCAACTGGTCCGCCGCGACAGCAATACCATCCTGCTGGATGCCTACAACGCCAACCCCTCGAGCGTGCGGCCTGCACTGGAAAGCCTTCGGGCCATGGCCGGCGACAAAAAAATCGCGATCCTGGGCGATATGCTCGAACTCGGCGCCGACAGCCTGCGCGAACACGAAGCCATCATGCGTTTTGCCGCCAGGATGAAACCCGACATGCTGGTGCTGGTAGGGCCGGAGTTCGGGCGGACAGGTTATGCCAAATTCAAGGCCCTGCATTTTCCAGACACGGCAGCGGCAAAAAAATGGTTCGACAGCCGGCATTTCGAGGATTGCACTTTTCTGATCAAAGGCTCGCGCGGGATGCGGCTGGAACAGTTGCTGGCATAGCACTGCGAGCCGGGAACCTTTAAATCTAATGGAGCGGGTATTGCCGCTTTCGGGTTTAAACCTGAACGATAAAGTCTGATGATCCAACGGCACTTTTTAACCCTGAAAAGGGCTCTGTCCCGCCGCTACGCATCAAACGGAACTCGTTACACAAAGAGCGTTTGTCTTGACAACGAACCTTGTCGTAACAACACAAAGGGCGTTTGTCTTGACAACGAACCTTGTCGTAACAACACAAAGGACGTTTGTCTTGACAACGAACCTTGTCGTAACAACACAAAGGGCATTTGTCTTGACAACGAACCCTGTTGCAACAACGCAAAGGACGTTTGTCTTGACAACGAACCTTGTTGCAACAACACAAAGAGCGTTTGTCTTGACAATGAACCTTGTTGCAACAACGCAAGGGAGGTTTGTCGTTACACATTACGCCTTTGCGCCTGTTTCATGTGATCAGGTACGAACACCGCAGTGCTTTTCCACTCTGAATTAAGACTTGATTTACAAGCGTTTGCGATTCGTTTTGGATTTTAACAAATTTTGCAAATCCCATAACATCATTTAAGAGGCGGGGTTGGGGCAATGCCTGCACCTTTCGGGCAGAAACTGAAAACGATCAAAAAGATTCTGTCATGTCTGCCAAAACCCGCATCCTCGGCCTCCTGATTTTCCCGGTCCTGATAATGACCGCCTGCCACACTGCGCAAAAGTTCGTGGAGAGCGGCGACTACGACGGTGCGATCGAATTCTGCGTGCGCAAACTGCGCGGCAAATCGAAAAAGAAAACGGAGTACGTGCAAGGCCTTGAACTGGCATTCCGCAAAGCGCAATCCCGCGACCTCGCCATCGCAAAACACCTCGTGGACGATGGGCGGCCGGAGAACTGGGAGCGCATCAACGCGATCCACAAAAAAATGGGGGCCCGGCAGCGGCTGATCGCCCCGCTCACTCCGCTGGTGGCCCAGGACGGCTATCGCGCGCAATTCGATTTTCTCGACGTCGCTGCGCTCGAACGCGAAAGCCGCACCAATGCTGCCGAATACCTCTATAACAGGGCCAAAGAATTGCTCGCACAGGCCGAAAACGGCGACAAACAAGCGGCGCGTGACGCTTACAGCCACCTTCAGGACCTCGAACGCAAATACTACAACCGCTATAAGGATACCGAGGCGCTCAAGCGCGATGCCCGCGAACTTGGCACTACCTACGTGCTTTTCCAGGTGAAAAACCAGTCGGGAAAGGTGCTGCCGCGGGAATTCTTCGATCAACTGCTATCTATCGGCGCGGCAGACCTCAACAGCGACTGGAAAGCGTACTACTTCAACGAGCAACAGGGTGCGCAATACGATTATCGCATCGCATTCAACGTTCGCCAGGTGGACATCAGCCCTGAACGCATCCACGAACGCAGGTACGTCGATGAAAAAGAGATCCAGGATGGCTGGGAATACGTACTCGATGCCAAAGGGAATGTGCTGAAGGACTCGCTCGGGAACGACGTGAAAACGCCGCGTAAGGTTTTCATTCGCGCCAGCGTGGTGGAAGTATACCAGACGAAAGCCGCCCAACTGGGCGGAATGGTCGCTATCTACAACGGCTACAACGATGCGCTGCTCGACAGCCGCAACCTCGCTACCGAGATCCGCTTCGAACACTATGCCTCTACTTTCACCGGCGACCGGCGGGCACTGAGTGAGGCCTCCAGAAAACGCATCGGCAATGCCCCTGCTCCTTTTCCCCGCGATGAAGATATGCTGGTGCAGGCCGCCGACCGGCTGAAGCCCAACCTGCGCGAGGAATTGCGCAAGAGCAAGGCGATCTTCTGAGCCGGTATTTGGGAAACCCATTCAAAGTTCCATACCCTGCAGGCCCCAAAATTTTAATCCCGCTTACAAGATTGCAAAACAAGGCAAACTATGCCAGACGACGCGCCGGAGAAAGCCCCGGCGCGTTTTTTACGTCCCGGAAGCATTATCTTTGTAACAAGGTGATGCAAATGGACTCCCCCTTTTTCAAGGCGTTGCAATATATTACCCTGCTGGGCGCGGGTCAGGGGATATTTCTGGCCTTGCTGCTGTTCTGGCTGCCGCGGGGCAACCGGACGGCCAACCGCCTGCTGGCCGCTTTTCTGTTCTTTTTCGCCCTCAATATTGCCGGCATTGTCCTTTTTGAACTTCGGCTGATCCTGGAAGCGCCACAGCTAGCGTTGCTGTATTCTTCCTTTGCCTTGTTGTTCAGCCCGTTCTTTTATCTGTACGTACTGGCCATGACGAGACCGGATTTCCGGCTGAAACCTTCACATCTGCTGCACGGATTGCCTTTTGTACTGTTCATTGCGTACAGCATGCCCGTTTTGCTGCTCCGGGAGGAAGAAAAACGCCAATGGCTGCTGTCGGCCTACGATCGGGCGCCTATGGAGCAATTGGCATTGTTCATCGCTTCTACCATTCAGTGCGTGCTGTACCTGGGACTTTGTTTTCGCCTGTTGAAACGCCACGAGCGCGCGGTAAAGGAATTCTATTCCGACACCCACCGCATCAATTTGCACTGGATCAGGCATTGCCTGCTCGGCCTGGTGGCGGTCTTCGGCGCGTGCGTGGTATTTTCCTTTTTCAACATCAGGATAGCAGACACCCTCTCCAACCTGTTCTTCTCGGTACTGGTGTATGCGATGGGGGTTTACGCGATCCGGCAACCCGCCATTTTTACCGACCTCCCGCCGGCCGAAACAAGCCCGCAGGAGGAGCAGGCGCCGGTCAGGTACGAGCGTTCTGCACTGCCGGACCACCTCGTCAAGCCCGGTCTCGAACTTCTGCACCGGCTCATGGACGGAGAAAAAATATACCGCAACCCGGAATTGAAACTGACCGACCTTGCGACGCAACTCGACCTGTCACCGCACTATCTTTCACAACTGCTCAACATTCACGTGGGCGAGACTTTTTACGATTATATCAACCGCCGGCGCGTGGAAGATTTCAAGGAATCCCTCGCCGACCCCGATAAGAAGCATATGAGCCTGCTCGGACTTGCCTACGATGCGGGCTTTAATTCAAAAGCTTCATTTTACAATGCCTTCAAAAAGTACACAGGGATGACCCCGACCGAATTCCGCCAGGCCACACCCGCGTAATCACCTCATCGGCAGTACACCAGGCGCGTTCGGATTCCTTGGGAAAGATATCCGGAAGTCCCGATCAATTGGGAAAGGCGCGCGTTATCGCACATTCCCGCACTTTTGCGGCCGCTATCCTTGCAGAGGCGCCGTGCGGCGTATTTTCTTGTGATAGAATCATATTGCATTCACCAAACTTCCAATACCATGATGCGAACCATCCTGTTCCCGATTTTACTGTTCATTCTGTTTGCCGGTTGCCAGTCGAGGCAGGCCATGAAAAGCCGCGCGCCTGTCGGCCAGGCAGTTCCCCTCAGTTTTTGCGCACCGAAAACGGTCGTCCTGGATACGGAGCCGGGGCCCGACGGCTCATTGACGCCTTTGTTCTGGGGCCTGACCGATCACTTCAGCTATCCCGTCAGTACCGGGTCGAAAAAAGCGCAAAAGTTCTTCGACCAGGGTTTGATGCTGGCTTACGGATTCAATCATGCGGAGGCCGCCCGTTCTTTCCGCGAAGCGGCGCGCCTCGATCCGGAATGCGCCATGGCTTACTGGGGACTGGCCTACGTACTTGGGCCTAATTACAACGCCGGTATGGACCCCAACACCCTGCCGCATGCCCTCGAAGCCATAGAAGCCGCAAGGGCCCGCATGCACAACTGCACTGCGAAAGAGCAATTGCTCATCAATACGATCGCCAAACGGTATCCCAAATCCAAAGATGAAGACCCTCAGCCCTATTACCAGGCCTATGCCGACGCCCTGAAAGCCGCGCACCGGCAATACCCCGACGACCTTGACCTCGCCGCCATGACTGCAGAAGCCCTCATGGACATGCATCCCTGGGACTTGTGGGAAAAGGACGGCACCGCGAAGGCCTGGACGCCGGAGATCATTGACCTCATTGAAGGCACCCTGGCCAAAGATCCCAGGCATCCACAAGCCATCCACCTCTATGTGCATGCGACGGAAGCCAGCGGCAACCCCGAAAGAGCGATCCCTTATGCCAAAACCCTCGAGCGTCTGGTGCCGGGATCGGGCCATCTCGTGCACATGCCCTCCCACACCTATATCAACACAGGGCAATATCACGAGGGCACACTTGCCAACGAACGCGCCGTCAAGATCGACAGCCTGTACGTAGAAACCTGTCACGAAGGAGGCATTTATCCGCTGGCCTATTATCCGCACAACTGGCACTTTCTGGCGGCCTGTGCAGCGCTGGAAGGCCGCGGCAACCGCGCCCTGGAAGCCAGCCGCTATATGGCCGATTATGTAGTGGATCAAAAACTCATGTACGAGCCGGAAATGGCAACGCTCCAGCATTACTACACCATTCCCTGGAACATCATGGTCAAATTTGCCATGTGGGACGAGATCCTCGCGGAGAAGAAGCCGGATGACGGATTGCCCTATCTGAAAGCGATCTGGGAATACGCACGCGGCATGGCTTATTGCGGAAAAGGTAACCTGGATGCCGCCTCGCAGTCGCTGAAGGTCCTGAAAACACTGGAAACGGATACCACGATCGCAAAAATGACGATCTGGGAGATTAACAAGGCAACCGATATCGTGCGGATCGCCCGCTATGTGCTGGAAGGAGAAATGGCATACCGGCAGGGCAAACTGCCCGAATCGATCCGCTTGTTGAAGCAGGCCGTCGATTACGAGGACCAACTCAACTACAACGAGCCGCCCGACTGGTTCTTTTCCGTGCGCCACCCGCTGGGTCACGTGCTGCTGGAAGCCGGCCGATACCGGGAGGCGGAAAATGTATTTCGCAAAGACCTCGAAGAATACAAGGAAAACGGCTGGGCGCTTATGGGGCTGTACCAGAGCCTGGCCAAGCAACACGGCAGGTCTGCCGATGCCAACGCGGTACTAAAGCGCTACAAGAACGCCTGGCAGTGGGCAGATATCAAACTCGGTTCTTCAGTGGTGATGAATTAAGAGAAAACATCCCGTCGCCGTTTTGCACAGCGCCGTCCCGATCCTGCGGGGTGGCGCTGTGCTGTTTTTTAGAAAATTTCAGGCCCCTACCCAACCTCCGTCATAACATATGCGTGTTCCGGGGAAACACTCGACTTATGAAAAATTCAACCAGCTGCTTTTTTACCTTACTCATGCTGCTGCTGGGTATTCATTTGAATGCACAGCAGTTTTTTTTCTCCGCCGAACTTCCGGCCACCTGCACCTCTTCCGACGGCATCGTTACCATTGTTCCGACCCGGGGTGTGCCGCCTTTTAGTTACCAATGGAGCACGGGCTCGACCGATCTGAGCCTCCGGAACGTTCCGAAAGGCACTTACGCTGCGACCATGACCGATGCAACCGGCGCATCGGTCATGCATACGTACATTCTCAACAGCAAGGAACTGGATATTTACCTGCTCGATTCAAAACCCAGCGCCTTTTGCAACCCCACGTCCGGAGCCCTGTCGATAGCAACTGTTGGCGGGCAGGCGCCGTTTACCTATGCCTGGAGTGACGGCCAGACGGGGGCCACAGCATCAGGACTGAACCTGGGCACCTATTCTGTAACCGTGCAGGACGCTACCGGCTGCACGGCCGCAGGCGAATTTGAAGTCGTTACTACACCTCCGTCCTACTACCCATACGCTGCGATCGGGATCACGCAGGCGCCTGATTGTATCAATACATCTGCCGGTGAATTACTGGGTGAAATGCGCAGCAGCGGTTTCACCCCATACACATATCTGTGGAGTACCGGCACGACAAACCAGTCAGCCACGGGGTTGGCGGAAGGCAATTACAGTGTGACCATAACCGATGATCTGGGCTGTACCTCAGCAAAGACATTTACGCTGAAAAAAGCCCTGACGCTGGCAGGCAGTGTCGTCTGCAGCGGCAGTAACACCGGTACCGCCAGCGCGGATCTGGTCAACGGCTCGGCGCCTGTAAACTACAGTTGGAGCAACGGTATGACCGGTCCGTCGTTGAGTAATCTGGCCAATGGAAACTATTCCGTTACGGCCACCGACGCCGCAGGATGCTCGTCGACCGGGCAGGTTAGCGTAGCAATCCCCTATGCCAACACACATGACTATTCCTCCAAGTGCTTTACAGGGAATAACGGAGTAGGAGGCGTATGGGTGTTTGGTGATACACCTGTGGATTATTTGTGGGACAACGGCGTAACCGCCTCGTGGAACACTTCCCTGAGCGTAGGACAGCATACCGTGACCATCACCACATCATTGGGCTGCAGCGTCATAGGCACCCTTGATATTGCAGCGCCCCTCGGTCCGCCGATGACGATCAACCACTCCCCCACTCCCTCCGATTGCCTGAACGGAACCGGCGGTGCGCTCAATGTTTCGGTCACCGGTGGCATTCCGCCTTACAATTTTTACGCTTACGGACCCAACGGGTTTGTTTCGAGCAGCATTGCTGCGTTGCAAAACCTGCAATTCGGCACGTATCAACTATATGCCTACTCAGGCCCTAACAATGGATGTTATACGTCGGAAATCGTAACCCTGACGGATGTCAGCGGCTTTAACCCGACACTGGTGATAGACGAAGTGGACTGTAATACCGGGTATGGTTCAGCAGCCATTCTGGATGTGACCACACCCGGCGCTCAGTACGACTGGAGTGTAGGCGCCAATACCTCCGCTGTTTTTAACCTGACCGCCGGTTGTTACAGCGCAACCGTGACTGCCGGAGGCTCCTGTGTGCAGTATTACAATTTTTGCACATTCAGCAATGATACGATCCAGTTCGACCCCACCTGCTTCGGCCTGGCGTCCGGCACCCTGATCAACGACCTTGGCGTTCCGGGTTGCAACGGCACGACAGGTATTCCCTTCCAGATGATCAGGACCCTGCCTTCCGGTGCGCTCAATTTTACCGATGGAAACGGTGTGTTCCAGATACCGGGACCTAATGCGGCATTCGATATCGTACCGGCAAATTACGACCCTGCCGATATCGCCTGCCCGCCGGGCGCTTCCTACTCGGTCAATCCGGCACCGGGCACTATGATATCCGGGCTCGATTTCCATTTTTTCAATTCCAATGCCATCGACCATCGAGTACGGCAACGCGCGCTACGGACCTCACAGCCGGGTTACCCCTATTCGCTGCGGCTTGAGGTATGCAACGACGGCAGCAGCGCGAATAGCGGCACCCTGCAAATGGACTACGGCAATTTCTTCGGTAACCTCGCAGGCGTTCATTTTGCGCAGCACCCCGCCGCTTTTGTATTTGTGAATGAAAGCAACGGCATCCCCGACAACACGGCCAACTTCACCTTCCCCGGCATCGCGCCGGGCGGCTGTGAGATGCTGCAGGTGGACTTCACCACTCCAACAACTACCGCGCTGAACACCGCATTTATCACCCGCGCAACCGTATCGCCCCAAAGCGGCGACCCGACGCCTGATAACAATGTGTCGACCATATACAACACGGTTGTTGGTTCTTTCGACCCGAACAGCGTGTTTGCCTTTCCGGCGCGCAACGGCAATCCGCGCGACGGCGGCGAACTGCTGCAAAACGTCGATCGCACCGTGAGTTATCAGATCGTGTTCCAGAATACCGGCAATGCCCCGGCCGACCTGGTGACCATTCGCGATACCATCGATCCCAATCTGAATATCGCTTCGGTAAGGAATGTGCAGGCTACGCACGATATGAAAATCACCGTAGAGGGGAATAACGATGTACTGGTGTTTCATTTCCCCAACATCAATCTGCCTGACTCCACCAGCGACTATGCAAACAGCATCGGTTCGGTCCAGTACGATATCGATCTCAAGCCCGGGCTCGACATCGGCACCGAAATTCACAAACAGGCCGCCATCTTTTTCGATTTCAACGCGCCGGTCATCACAAATGACAACATCCTTCGGCTAAGCAGCGTCACGTCGACTGGTACGCCTGCCGAAAAAACAGGTCGCCTTTCCATCTTCCCGAACCCGGCAAGCGGTTATTTCGGGTTTTACACGGAATCTGCCGGTGAAATGCGTCTGTACAATGCGATGGGAGCGTTTATTTCCAGCAGGCAGGTAGACGCGGGCCTGCAGCAAATACCGACAACCGATCTGCCGAACGGCGTGTATCTGGTCCGGCTGGATACAGGCGGGCATATCCTGAACGGCAAGGTTGTGATCAATAATTAAGGCAGTATTACAGGGGTTTGAGAGGGTTTGGAAAAATAAAATGACTGTACGTTCCGGCACCCGGCTACAGGATTTTTATATCCAAATCCTTCTCCTTTCCCCGCCCCTTTACTCTCCAGGGTCGGATGGTTCTATTGAATTAAAGTATGCAGTTGGCAGTATTGGACAAAACAGGAAACAGGAACCTTTTTGTACAGCCATTCATATCAATATCTACACTGCCAACTGGCTTTCAAACTGCTAAACTACAGAACCAATCGGACCTGCTTGCCATCGATCATTTTCGACATACCAAAGCGATAAGATCCCGCGTTTTTCGTTCACTTTTGCATCGCCGAGTGCGGCCGCAATATGGAACTTAAACGCGGGTTTTTTGTGTCATTGAGCCTCCCCTTCTACAGGGTTCCGGCTTTGCTTGTCTTCCTTCTTGGAGCGACACCGCTTTTTGCCCAGCCCGAAGGCGTAGCCTTGAAGCACCTCACCACCGACGACGGGCTGTCGCACAATTTCGTTACCTGCATTGCACGCGATACGCAGGGATTTATCTGGTTTGGAACCGTCGACGGGCTCACCCGTTATGACGGCAAACGTTGCATGGTATTCCGCCATACCTATGGCGATACGGGCTCACTGCCGGCTTCCAGGGTAACCGGCCTTTCGCTCGACCCAAATGGCAGGCTTTGGGTCATGACCGAAAAAGGCATGTGTTACTGGGATTATTCCAAACGGCATTTTCAGCGCCTGCACCCCATGCGGCCGGGCACGGCGCCCCCTCATATACACACTTCACTGGCCTTCGACAAAGACGGCTTTGCCTGGGGAATCGAGGATTCTTTCCTGATCAGAATGGATTTGCAGTCGTTTGAACGTATGGAAGTCAGATTACCGACCGACGATCTTGGAGAAAGCATGATTTTCATCGACTCCAAAAACCGGATCTGGGCGAACATTTGGGGTAAATTGTACCTGTATGCACCGGAAACCGGGCGATTTGACTTCAAACAGGGCAGGAAACACCCTGACCCTTCAAAACGTACGATCGCCGGCACCGTTCGGGAAGATGAACAAGGCCGGATATGGTCTTCCTCCTGGGGCAAGGGGTTTCTGGTCTACAATGACGCGACAGGGGCCTTCGACGACTACCCCGACGGGCCGGGTATCACGACTTCATTCATATTCGACCGGCATCCGATAGCAGGGCCGATCATCTGGTCCGGAGGCGGGTTTTACGGTTTATACTGGCAAACGCTGATCGATTCGGCGATCATCCAGTTCCCGCCGCGCCCGCGCGAACCGTTCTCGCACAACAATACGATGGTGCGCAGTATTTTCAAGGACCCGGAAACGCAGATCATCTGGATCGGCACGGAAGCCGGTGTGGAAAAATACGACCCCAACGACCTGAAGTTTACCCGGGTCATGCTGCCGGACAGTATCAGCCCCGGGCAATTCAGTTCTTTGGCAGGCATCGTGCAGGACCCTTATTCCCCGCACCACTACTGGCTGGCGGTATGGGCGAAAGGTTTTTTCGAATGGGACCGCCAGAAGAATACAATGCAATCGTACGGCCTGGAGAAAGGGCTTTACAACCACGAAGTGTTCGATATCATCGTCGACCGGCAAAAACACATCTGGCTGGCAGAACTGGAATGTGTACAGGAGTTCGATCCTGTTACCCGGCGTTTCCGCACCCACAAACCGGATTTTCCGACGCCGGGGATCAATCACAAGATCCTTTGCCTGAAAGAAGGCAGCGATGGCAGTATCTGGATCGGCAGCAACTACGAAGGGCTGTATCGCCTCGACCCGAAAACAGGCAGGATCTCGCGCATCAAATTCATGGATAAGCCGCAGTACGTTCGCTGCATTACTGAAGACAAGCAAGGGCGGCTGCTGATCGGCGATCTGGATGGCTATTTCCGCTACAACCCGGCCAACGGCAATCTGGAACATTTCCTGACCAGAGACAGTATTTATCATACCTGCAACGGCATTGTGTTTGATCGCGATCAGCGGCTCTGGCTGGCTACTACGGAAGGGCTGCTACGTGTGGATGACCAGGGGAAAGTAAAGTTTGCCCTGACAACGCGCAACGGCCTGCAAAACAACTACCTCAACGGCATCGAGATCGACAAGGAGGATCGCTTCTGGCTGGCAAGTGCCAACGGGTTGCATCGCTATTACCCCAAAACCGGCGTCGTAGAAGTGTATCGCCGCGCCGACGGCCTCTTCGACAACGACATCGCCATGGGTTTCAGGATGCTGAAGCGGGGAGAATTGTTCATCGGTTTTCAGGATGCGTTCAACATGATCAACCCTTCGCGCATGCCTATGAACCCCTACCCGCCCAGGGTAGTGCTGACGGACGTCCATATTCTGAACCGGCCCGCCGACTGGCGTCCGGGAGCGCCCATTGTACTGCAACCGGGAGATAATGTCGTCTCTTTCGCGTTTTCCGCTATCAACTTCACACAGCCGGAAAAGACCGTGCTTTTGTACAAACTCGAAGGCTTCGACCCCGACTGGATCGAGACAAAGCAGGACATCATTACCTATACCAACCTCGACGGCGGCCGCTACACCCTGCTCGTGAAGGCGCGCAACGGCGACGGCATCTGGAGCCCTGAGCCTGTGCGGGTGACATTGCGCGTCATCCCGCCTTTTCACCGTACGATCTGGTTTCGCCTGCTGGTGCTGGCGCTGGCCGGCGGTATTATCGGGCTTATCGTATGGTACCGGCAGGAGCAGCGCCGCCACCTGGAGGTGATCCGGCGCCGCATCGCGCGCGACCTGCACGACGACATGGGCAGCACGCTCAGCAGCATCCGCTTTTTCAGCGAAGTAGCGCAGGCGCAACTCGGCGACGGCCCGGGCGGCGTAAAAACCCTGCTTCAACGCATCGGGCAAAGCGCGGGCGCACTCTCCGAATCCATGCAGGACATCGTGTGGGCGATCAATTACCGGCACGATAATCTGGAAGACCTCGCGGCGCGCATGCGCGAATTCGGGCTCAAGATCAGCGAAGCGCGGGGTATACAGTTCAATGCCGACCTCCCTGAAACATTCCAGCAACGTGCGCTGCGCCCCGACCAGCGCCGCAACATTTACCTGATCTTCAAGGAAGCAGTGAACAACGCCGCCAAATATTCAAAATGTACGGGGATCAACGTAAGCATGCAGTTGCACCGCAACCGGCTCAGTATGGAGATCAGCGACAACGGCAACGGATTCGACCCGGAGACCGTACAATACGGCAATGGCCTGAACAATATGCAGCAACGCGCCAAAGAGATCCGCGGCAAACTCATTATTCAGACGGAGCCAAGGCAGGGTGTCCGCATCCTGCTCGATGTCGACGTTTGATTTTCACACATTTATGCGATGGCAGCCCGCGGTTTTGAAGTGTTATCTTTGCAATATGAAAGAGAAAACCGCAGATCATCCCGTGAAAGTCCTGCTGTATGAAGATAACCGGGACTTGCGCGAGGGGATCGCTTTTTTGCTGCAAGCGACACCGGGGCTGGTGCTGGCAGGCGCGTACCCACATGTGAACAACCTCAAAACCGAGTTGCACGCGCACATGCCCGACGTGGTGTTGCTCGACATCAATATGCCCGGCATGTCAGGCCTCGAGGCCCTGCCCATTATAAAATCGTTGTACCCCAGAACGCAGGTGATCATGCAAACGGTGTTCGACGACGACGAACGCATCTTTCAGGCGGTGCGCAGCGGCGCCAGCGGCTATCTCCTGAAAAATACGCCGCCGGCAGAGATCGTGCAGGCCGTCTTCGATGTGTACAACGGAGGTTCGCCCATGACCTCCAGCGTGGCGCGCAAAGTGTTGCAGTATTTCCAGCAACCACCCAAGTCGCATCCGGCGGAGCATTTGCTTTCCGCCCGCGAGCAGGACATCCTTAAAGGCCTGATGAAAGGCTACAGTTACAAACTCATCGCCGGCGAACTGAATATCAGCATCGATACTGTGCGCACGCACATCCGCAATGTGTACGATAAATTGCAGGTAAATTCAAAAACGGAAGCCATTTTGAAGGCGATGAAAGAAGGCTGGATAGAGGATTAAGACTTCTTTTTTTCCGGCAATTTCGGTGCCTCCAGGGGTTCAGGCGTCTCTTCCTTTTTCAATTCGGCCAGCTTAAGCAATTCCGGCGCTTCTTTTTGTTGCAGCAGGCGGGTCAGTTTTACACAGTGTTCGTAGAATACCCTCGCTTCATCGTCATTCAATGCCTTGCGGGGCTTGTATGCGATCAGATAATAGTTGTCGCCTTCCACATGCAGCGGCGGGCGCTCCGTCAGCAAAGCCTGCACATCGGAATCGAACTGGTTCCGGATCAGGTCTTCCAGTTCACCGGTAAGCCAGTATTTGTCGGAAAAGTCGGGGCTCTCGTCAAAGTTGATGTCCCGCTTTGCACCGATCCTGCTCAGCACCTTGTGCCACCAGGTTTCGGGGCGCAGGCGGAATTTCGGCAGGTACCAGTTTTTGTTATTGGCAAAAAAGACGGTCTGCCGCACCTCGTGAGCGCTTTTTCCCGTGGAAACAATGTACGAATAATCGAACATAAACACTTCCGTGTCACCAACTTGTCCGCGCAACACATTGAAGATCTTGCCGTTGCGCGACCAGCGCCTGCGACCGGAATAGTGGCGGAACAGGTCGAACTGGCGGAGCTGACTGAGCAGGCCGTACCGGTCTTTTTCTGCATAGGAAAGGCCCAGCGATTTCGCGAGACGTTCGAAATCGACGTTGCGCTGCCGGTCACGCCGTTTTTTCAGCCAGATGGCTCCGGCAATAAATGCGAACAATGCCGTAATGAAAAGTGCTGGTACCATAAGTAACACCGGGCTCCGGTTGGATAATGTATTGCCAAACGCAGTTTGAAGATCGGCAAACAAGGCCAAGTTACGATTTAAAGGAGTAACGCCAACCTCTGGTTGGTGCAGACCGCCAACCAGAGGTTGGCGTTACCTGACTATGAACGTTTTATCCGCTGCACCGATGCCTGTCAGGGTCATTGATTTCCACGGCCCGGGCAGTCTGGTTTTCAGTTGCACAACCCCATCTTTTGTAATATCCAGTCCGCCGAAACCCATCAGCGTGGCCTGCAGGAAGCCGCCTGCACCCGTGGCAAAGTAGGGATTGGTGCCGCCTGCCGTTTCCGCCAGCACGCCGAAGGGCGGCACTTCGTTGGGTTTGTAACTTTTCACCCACAGGTCATAGGCCCGCGAAGCGTCGCCGGAACGCGCCGCGAGCACCGACAGAATGGCGTTGCCCATCGCCGGTCCGTCTTTTGCCATGCGCGGCTCGTAATAATCGAGGTCTTTTTTAACCTGGGTGGGGTCACTGACCACCTTGAGCGGATAGGCCAGCAGGTTCACGTCGGCCTGTTTGATGGTGACGCCGTCGTAGGTGGCGTTTTCGCGGGTTGTGCCGTCGGGGAATTTCAGGATGGGAATATTTTCCGCCACGTGCATCCAGTCGGGGTCGGGGTTCATGCCCAGCTCCTTCGCGGCGTCGGTGGCATAGGCCAGCACTGTCTTGGCCATGCCGTTGGTGAATGCGTTGTTGTCAATATTTTCCTGCCACTCATTCGCACCGATGACGTTGTTGATGTCGTAATGACCGGGGCCGTTGCGTTCCACCCGGCTCGCCCAGAATTGAGCGGCAGCCTCAAGGATCGGCCAGCCGCGGGTGCGCAGCCATTCCTTGTCCTTCGTCACCAGATAGTACTGCCAGGCTGCCCAGCCCACGCAGCCCGTGATA
This sequence comes from Lewinellaceae bacterium, assembly GCA_020636045.1. Taxonomy (GTDB): domain Bacteria; phylum Bacteroidota; class Bacteroidia; order Chitinophagales; family Saprospiraceae; genus M3007. The sequence continues at coordinate 156,124 of JACJYP010000006.1, read as the reverse complement.
TGCTGCTGAAAGGGTCCGGTGAGTGCCCACACGGGCGTTTCTTCCTGTCCGGTAGTCGTGCTTTCCCAGGGATACATGGCGCCCTTGTAGCCGTGGGAAAATGCGTTTTGTTTGGCAGCATCGAGCAACTGATAGCGGAATTCGAGCAGCGAACGCGCGATCTCCGGGTGCAGCACCAGCAGCGGCGGGTACATCCAGAGTTCGGTGTCCCAGAACACGTGGCCGTTGTAGCCGAGGCCGCTCAGGCCCATGGGCGACAAACTGAACGCCGTGCCTTCGCGCGCAAAGGAATAGAGGTGATACATCGCCGAATGCACCGCACGCGCATCTTCAACAGGTCCGTCGATCGCAATGTCGGAGGCCCAGAGTTTGTCCCACTCCGCGCGGTGGCGCTTTAGCAGGCGTTCGGTGCGTTCCAGCGTTGCGTAGATGGTGAGGCGCTCGGCTTCGTTGTGGGCATCGACGGTATGCGCCGAGGAGATGACCGTACCCACCACCGCGAAGCGATAAGTTTCGCCAGCCTTCAGTTTTTTGTTGAATTTGAGAAGGTGGCGGTTGTAATCCCAGTCTTCGTGGATCAGCGCGGGTTCTTCGCCGTGTTTTTCCCCGAAGATAAAACTCGTGCTGGCTGCGACGGTGTATTTCCCGGTCGGGCTTTTACCCACCGAGGTCAGCAAGGATAACAAGACGTGCGGCCGGTCGATCTGCGCGTAGTAGTTGCGCACATCCTGCAAAATGTCCGGCGCTTCGATGACCGACATAGGCGTAATGGTCACGTCCTTTTTTGCGCTGATCTCCACGATGCTGAGGGCGCAGTAGGGCAGGTGCCGCAGGGCCATCACGCTGTGGCTGACCGATATTTTGTCGCCTACGTTGAAAGTAGTGGTCAGTTGCGCGCCGCGCATATCGAGCGTTTGCCGGTAATCCGAAATATTGCTGCGCGACACCCGCCGGCCGTCTACGTCGAGGTCCATGTTGACAAAGTTGAAGCCCTTGAGGATGTTGCTCACGCGCCCGCGCTGGTAGTTGTCGTATGCGCCGTTGAGCACCACGTCTTTCACTTTCATCGGCTCCGGGGAGGATACCAGCCCGATCATCCCGTTGGCCACGGTGATGCCGTAGTAGTTGGCGGGGTCGATGTTGTCGGCGACGATCGTCCAGATGCCGTTGTTCGTTTGCGCGGAAAGGAAGGTACTGGGGAAAACAAAGAATACTGCGAGAAGGAGCCTCACGGCAATGCGTATTTTATTCATGGACAAATTCATTTTGTTGCGGGAAAAATAGGAAGGGTATAAAGATTTTTTGCCATCCCGGGAGAGATTCCTTTGGGAACAGCAAGGGTGCGAAAGGCATTTTGACTTAAAACAGCCGAAAGAGGAAATGAGCAAAACATCGCCCGGATACTTTTCAAATACAGCGCAGCAGACGAAAACCCGGCACATTTGCGAAACTCTCCCGACCTTTGCGCTTTCTTTCAATCAAACACACCCATGACGCGTTCCATTGATCGATTGCTGATGATGATCGGGCTGCTGTTGCCCTGTAATATGGCCCGGGCGACCCCCGACGATGCATCCTACTTTGCTTTTTCCACCGTCACCAAAGAGGCTTACCAGAAGACCGTGAGCCTGCGCTTCGGCGAAGCGCGATCCACGCTGGACCTGCTGAAGCGCCAGGAACCCGGTAACCTGATGGCGCCTTTTGTGGAAAACTACCTCGATTTCCTCACCATTTTTATCAACGACGACAAATCGGAATACCAGCGGCTGGCGAAAAACATGGAAAAGCGCCTTGAAAAGATCGCGCGCGGCCCTTCCAACTCGCCCTGGTACCTGTACACGCAGGCCGAAATACGCCTGCAATGGGCGCTTACCCGCAGCCGCTACAACGATTTCCTCACCAGCATGAGCGATATCAAGCAAGCCTACGCCCTGCTGGAGGAAAACCAGCGCCGCTTCCCCGATTTCATCGCCAACAAAAAAAGCCTGGGCATCATGCATGCCATGATCGGCAACGTGCCCGAAGAATATCGCTGGGCGGTGAAGGCGCTTGGCGGCATGAGCGGCACCATGGAGCAGGGCCTGCGCGAACTGGAGGAGGCGCTTGCGTACGCGCAAAAAAATGATTTCATCTTCGAAGACGAGGCCGTGGTCGCTTACGCGCTGCTGCAACTTTACCTGAACAACCGCGGTGACCTGGCCTGGAATACTTTGAAAAGCAGCGACCTATCACCGAAGCACAATCCCATGGCTGCCTACGTATTCGCTATGGTAGCCATGCGCACGGACCGGAATGATGAAGCGATACGCCTGCTGGAAGAGTGCCCGGCCGGTACTTCCTACGCTCCTTTTCAGTACCGCTACTACCTCCTCGGCCTAGCCAAACTCCGCCGCCTCGACGGCGATGCAAACAAGGCGCTCGAACATTTTGTCAACCATTTCAAGGGTGAGAACGGCCTTAAAGAGGGATACCAGAAACTGGCCTGGTACCACTTTGTGAACGGCAACGACAACGGTTACCGCACGTATATGGGCTACGTGAAGATCAAAGGGGCCTCCAACGGCGAGGGCGATCAGGCTGCGTTGAGGGAAGCAAACAGCGGCGAAACACCCGACAAACGCCTGCTACAGGCGCGCCTGCTGTTCGACGGAGGCTACTACACGCGCGCCTACGATTTGCTGAAAAACCGGGCCGCCGATTACGCCGCCGATCGCAAGAAGAAACTTGAATACACCTACCGGCTCGGCCGCATCACCCATAAAATGGGCAAAACCCAGGAAGCGGTGAAACTCTATACCCAAACCGTGGACGGCGGCGCCGGGGATCCCTGGTACTTCGCCTGCAACGCCGCCCTGCAACTCGGGTTGCTCTACGAAGAACAAAAGGACGCGACAAAAGCCCGCAACGCCTATCAGCGTTGCCTGTCCATCAAGCCGGAGGAATACGCCAGCGGCATGCACGCGCAGGCGAAGGCAGGGCTCAATCGCCTGAAATAAGCGGATTTTTGAAAAGAGCCGGTGTGAAAGAGGGCTTAAAATTGCATTTTTGCACCGCCGATACGATAACCTTACGTGGTTGCGTTCAAAACATCCGCAGGTAAACACATCAATATCGTTTTGTTAAAATGAAAAAACTCATATTCCCGGCGCTTTTTGCCGCCATAGCCCTGTCTTCCTGTGCTGTCAAGCCGGTTGCCGACTTCAGCATCCCTGTGCAGAAATTCGTCGCCCCGGCAGAAGTGACCTTTACCAACACTTCCATAAAAGCCGATACCTATGCCTGGGACTTCGGAGACGGCGGCACCTCCACCGATGCGAATCCAACCCACCGCTACCTGCACAGCGGCAACTATACCGTCACCCTACACGCCGTAAAAGGCTCTAAAACAGTTGTTAAGAAACAAATGATACAGGTTACCGCACCCGAACGCTGCCTCGTGGAGATCGAAACCGAATTCGGTACCATGACTGCCGAACTGTACAACGCCACCCCCAAACACCGCGACAACTTCGTCAAACTCGCCGAAGAAGGTTACTACGAAGACTTGCTGTTTCACCGCGTCATCAACGGGTTCATGCTCCAGGGCGGCGACCCGCAATCGCGCAACGCGCCGGCAGGACAGCCGCTCGGCATGGGCGGGCCCAACTATCAGATCCCAGCCGAATTCGTGGATTCTCTGTTCCACGTCAAAGGCGCCCTGGCTGCCGCGCGCACCAACAACCCGGAGAAAAAATCGTCGGGCTCGCAGTTTTACATCGTACAGGGCAGCCCGGTCAATGAAGCAATGCTCAACCAGATCGAAGGGATGCGAGGCTTTCACTATAGCCCGGAACAGCGGAAAGCGTACCTCGAACTGGGTGGCACCCCCCACCTCGACCGCGAATACACCGTATTCGGGCGCGTCATCAAAGGCCTGGACGTGATCGACAAGATCGCCGCAACGCAAACAGCTCCAGGCGACCGTCCTGTGAAAGACGTGAAAATGAAGATCCGGGTGATCAAATAAGCCGTCGCGCGCTTCAAAACGATCCCACATGCAGCCACGAAACCGGACTCCTTTGCTCATCGCACTGCTTGCTGTCGCCGCAGTGGCTGTTTCCCTGTATCTGTATTATGATGCCAAAAACCCGCGTTACGTCTGGCGCGACAGCTGGAGCAAACATGCCTACAACCCCGACAGCGACCAACCTTACGGGACGCAGGTGCTACACCGCCTGCTCGGGCATTATTTTCCGGGAAAAGGGATCGTAGATATCAAGCGCAGTCTGGCGAACGAACTTCCTTCCGCTGACACGACAGATGCGGTATATGTATTCGTGGGAGAGGCCATGTTTCTTGATTCGGCTGCAGCAGCCAGCCTGCTGGCCTTCGTGAATGCCGGCCACACTGCTTTCATTGCCGGGAAATCGGTGCCGGATGAGCTCATGGAGCAGCTGTATCAAAATTATTATGACAGCTTCCGGGAGTGGAACGAATTCGGGTCGTTCAACGACGAAAAAGTGCGCATGACGCTGCTGGAACCGCAGGGCACGGCGCCGGTATCCGTTCACTTTGCCGATCGAAACCGGCCGACCGGTTATTATTGGCAGTATTTAATGGCCGAAGTATTTGAAGGAGGCCACGAAATAACTCCGATCGGTTACCTGGGCGATTCTCTTTCCAATTTTGCGAGTTTCCCTTGTGGTGACGGTTTTTTCCTGATCCACACCAACCCGCTCGTTTTCACCAATTACAGCCTGCTGCAGCCGAAAGTACAGGCATACGCAGAGGCTGTATTCAGCTGGCTGCCGGAGGGGGTGATCTACTGGGACAATGCAAGCCGCATTCCGGAAGCCACAAAAAACTACGCAGGAGGAGGCGATACCCGGCACCCGCTGGTGTATATTCTGCAACAACCTGCACTGGCATGGGCGTGGTATCTTTTGGTGGCGCTGACCCTGGCATGGCTTGTATTTCGCGCCAAACGCCGCCAGCGCGCAATCCCGGTATTGCCGGTCAACGAAAACTCTTCGTACGAGTTTATCGATACGATCGCCAACCTGCATTTCCGCGAAAAAAACTATCAGGGCCTGTGCATTCAAAATATGAAGCAATTTCTCGCGCAGGTACGCGAACGCTACGGCCTGATCAGCGCACTGGAACCGGGCACCCATTTCCTGCGCGCCGGAGAAAACTTTTTACGGCGACTGGCCACGGTGTCGGAAGTGCCGGAATCGAAGATCGACGACATTTTTAAACAATACACGGCTACCGTCAGGTATCAGCCAACCGAGGAAATGATGGTAGATTTGCATTTGGCCCTGGAAGATTTCTGGAAAAAGGCGAAGTAATCAGGGACAGACCTTCTTAATACTCAAGCACTTGCAGTCATGTCTGAAAACGAAGAAACAGCATACGAACAGCCCGAAGCGGAAGAAAGCAGGGAATATCACGAGACACCTGGTGTTGACGTGCAGCCCGTTTGCGAGCGCGCCGAACGCGTCAGGGAACAGATCCGGCAGGTGATCGTGGGGCAGCAGGAGATGCTCGACCAACTGCTGATCGCCCTGCTCACGGGCGGGCACGTGTTGCTGGAAGGTGTGCCCGGTATTGCAAAGACCCTGAGCGCCAAACTGCTCGCTCGCGCAGTGGATACGGGTTTCAGCCGCATCCAGTTCACGCCCGACCTCATGCCGGCCGATGTGATCGGAACGCCCGTTTTCAACATGAAAACCTCCGAGTTCGACTTCAAATCGGGCCCGATCTTTTCCAATATCGTATTGATCGACGAGATCAACCGCGCACCGGCCAAGACACAATCAGCGTTGTTCGAGGTCATGGAAGAAAAGCAGGTAACAGTAGACGGCGTCACTTATCTCATGGAGCATCCCTTCTTTGTGATCGCTACCCAGAACCCCATCGAGCAGGAAGGCACCTACAAACTGCCGGAAGCCCAGCTCGACCGCTTTTTGTTCAAGATCGTGCTGGGATACCCCAACCTGGAAGAAGAACAATCTATTCTGCGGCGTTTTCGCAACGATTTTTCCGGCGCCCTGCGCGAAACGGTACAAGCCGCCATCACTCCGGCCGATATTGCCGATTGCCAGCAGCGCATCGAGCAGGTGTACATCCGCGAGGAACTGCTCGACTATATTGCTGCGATCGTGCACAACACCCGCAGCAATGCCGACCTGTTCCTCGGCGCCAGTCCGCGCGCCTCGCTGGCCCTGATGAAAACGGCCAAAGCAGCCGCAGCCATCAGCGGCCGCAATTTCGTGACGCCAGACGACATCCGTTATGTGTCATTTCCCGCACTCAATCACCGCATCATTCTGACGCCGGAGCGCGAAATGGAAGGTTATACCACCCGGGAAGTGCTCGACGAGATCGTGAAAAAGATCGAAGTGCCGAGGTAAATCCCGCCATGCCATGGCTTGCGGGTTCCCTTCTACTTTTCTCTTGTTGCCTTGAACACTCCTTCCGGCTGAATGACCGATAGTCCGCTTGTCATTTTGCCACTGCCATCCAGGTGAAATTCCACGCTGTAGCCGTTCAGGTCCTTGATCTTGAACTCCGTCCCGGTAAAAGGCTCCAGGGTATAGGTCGGCTGGCCCGGCAGCGTTGCATACAGCACAGTGCCCCGAAGTTCTACGGTAGCGGTTACGTCGCCTTTTTCCATCTTGTATTTTCCGGCAAGCCGTTCCAGAAACGTTGGGTCGGAGAGGCGGCGAGGCGGCAGTTTTTTGAATACGATATCGTCCACAAGCGGCTCGAGTGAGGTGCTCAACTGGTAGATCGTTCCATTCATGTCGCTGTGGAAATTCATCATCATGCTGATGTCCATCTCCTCGTATTGCGCGCGGAACACATCGTAGTGCCAATGCTCCATGGGCAGATCGAAACTGTTGTATTTCAGACGCATGCCGCCGGCCGTTTGAAGCACTTCCATCACACCGTAGGCAGGGTGTTCGTATTCTCCGAGATAGTCATCTATGGCATGACCGGGTTTCGTACCGGCAATACGTTTGGGCTCCGGCTTTTTCTCTTCCTCTTTTTCCTTCGCCTTATCGCCCTCGCTATAGACCCGCGCATACCAGTCTGTGCGCTCGAGACCGAGCAGAAGGTCCGTGGCGCAACTAACCAGTATCCCCGGCAGGCCTGCGCCGTTCTGGTTTGTCAAAATGACCATGCCCAGATTTTTCTCGGGCAGCATATACACCAGCGCTGAAAAGCCGTCGATATTTCCGCCGTGCTGTACTACGCGCAGTCCTTTGTAGCGATAAATAAACCAGCCCATGGCATAGGCGGGGTCGGTGAGTTCGGGATTTTTGGCAAAATTGGGGCGATCCATCAGCATTTGCGGGCTGTGTAAATGCCGCATTTCCGCTGCACTTATGATCTCCTGCTCTCCAACTTTGCCGTCGTCAAGATGCAGTTTCACCCATTGCAGCATATCGCTTACAGATGAATTGATGCTGCCTGCCGGGCCGACGGCGTCGATATTTCTGTACTCCATGCGGATGTTTTCTTTCCGGTCCTTTGTGCGATAGCCGGTAGCGGCGTCTTTGGCGGCAGCCATGTCCTTCACCGAAAAGTTGGAGTTCGTCATGCCCAGGGGGGCAAAAATGTTTTGTTGCACGAACGCCTCCCATGTTTTCCCCGATATCCGTTCGACGAGATAGCCGGCCGTCATGAACATCAGGTTGTTGTATTGCCAGGTGGTCCGCAGGCTTTTGTTGGGTTGCAGATAGCGCAGCCGGTCGTATATTTCTTTCCGTGTATTGGGTGAGCCGTACCACATAAGATCGTGGCGCGGCAACCCGGAGCGGTGGCATACGAGGTCCACGGCCGTCATTTCCTGCGTCGAAAATTCGTCGTATAACCTGAAATCGGGCATGTAATTGATCACAGGTTTATCCCAATCGAGTTGATCGCGGTCCGCGAGTATGGCCAGGCAAGCCGCGGTGAAGGCCTTGCTGCTGGAGCCGATGGCAAATTGCGTGTTGGCCGTAACGGGCAGTTTTTTCTCCAGGTCGCGGTATCCGAAGCCTTCTGCCATCAATACTTCGCCGTCCTGCACGATCCCGAAAGCAAGGCCGGGCATCAGGCGGAGCTGGCGCAGGGAGTCGGTCAGATGGCGCAATGTGGCCAGTGCTTCCTGCCGCTGCCTGAGCATATCGGCCTGGGCGGCCGCGCTTTCGCGCATCAGCTTCATAGACAGCAACATGCCCGACTGCATAAAGCTGCCTTCCAGTCGTTCGGCTTTTTCGTCGAATTTACCTTCAAATTGCGCGTTGCCGGGTACTTCGGGTAGTTTGAAGCGCATATCCCTGCCTTCGATCACCAGATCGGCAAGCGCCATGTCCTTGATGCGTTGAACGGGAATATCGAGGCTGCCCTTCCAGTGCCCGTCCTCCATACTGAGATCGATGGACAATTCGAGACTGGAGCCCGGAACCTCGATCGCGCCGTTCCAGCGGCCGGTATAGTCGGCCTGGGCGGGCAGGAGGCAGGTGATGAGCAGGAAAGCGAGAAAGGAGAAGAATGTTTTACGCATAGCATACACTTTTGGTTAGAAGTCCAATTCCAAACCAAATATGTGCGATTCGCGCCGAAAGTGGCCCTTTCTTCGACTGAATTCTGTAATTGCTGGATGTTGCCCGGGATTTCAGGCCGGTTTACTGCTTGTTATTGTCCTTTTTATCGCCCGGTTTTTTCTTGTCTTTCTCTTCGTTGCCCTCCTTTTTGTTCTTTTCTTCTTCGGGCTTGTGGCCGAACAATTTCCGGAACAGACCGGGCTTCTTATCTTTTTCTTCCTCTTCTTTTTTCTCCTTCTCCGCCGCTTTGAGCAGATTGTCGACGCTCACTTCGCCGCCGGGCGGCACAGCCGTCATGTCGTTGCCCTCCTTGTTGGGGGTGGTGAACATGGCGATCATCGAATCGCGCAGCACGGAATCCTGCACGCCATTGAGCAACTGGCCGAACGAATCGGGACGTATGCTGACCCAGGGATGGCAGCCCATGAGGGCCAGGACTTCGGGTCGCGGTGTGGGAAAGCGCTCGTTGAGCAGCCCCCGCAGATTTTTATCTTTTGCAACTTTATTCCAGAACCAGCCGACGATGGGCAGCGCCATCGCAGAGCCCTGCCCCAGCGACATGGAGCGGAAGCGCACGGCCGGGCTTTCGGCCCCTACCCAGGCGCCGGTGACGAGTTGCGGGTTGTAGCAAATGAACCAGCCATCCGACTGGTTTTGGGTGGTGCCCGTTTTTCCGGCAAAGTCGCCATAAACGCCATATCCGCGCCGCAGGCGCGCGCCTGTGCCGAAATCGATCACATTTTGCAGCATTTTGGTCATGGTAGCCGCTTCATTGGCCGACAAAGCGGCTTCATGCGGCCCCAGATCGGGGTCATCTTCCAGTTCTTTCTTATAATCGTATACCACTTCGCCGTTGCGATTCACGACTTTTAATACGGCCACGGGTTCGGGGCGCATACCGCTGTTGGCGATAGTGCCGTACACCTTCACCATATCGTACAGGTTGATATCGGCCGCTCCAAGGCTGATGCCGTATTCACGGGGCAACGAAGACGTCACACCCATCTTTTTTGCCAGATCGATCGTTTTCTGTATCCCAACGTGTTCAATGATCTGCGCCGCCACGACGTTGACGGAACGTGTGAGGGCCCCGTTGACGGAATACCAGCCGCCGTAACGCTCGTCGGCATTGTGGGGCTCCCAGTCCACGATCTTCTTGATCTCATTGGGGAAATACGTGCAGGGCTTGATGGTATCCTGCAAAGCAGCCGAGTACACGATGGGTTTGAACGTAGAGCCCACCTGCCGCTTGCTAAGCACGTGATCGAATTTGAAATAGCGGAAATTGGTGCCGCCCACCCATGCGCGTATGTAGCCGTTGCGATGATCCATCGCCATAAAACCGCAGTTGAGCAGGCAAAAGTAGTAGCGCACCGAATCGATCGGGCTCATGGCGGTATCGACCTCCGTACCGCCTTTATCCCAGCTGAACACTGTCATTTTGACCGTATCCTCAAAGTTTCTCAGGGCGTCTTCAGGGCTCATGCCGTCGTTGATGAGCGCATCCCAGCGCGCGCTTTGCTTTATCTGCTGGTCGATCCATTTGTCGTCGCCCCAGGGTTTGTCGCGCTTGTAGTTCTTCCAATGCCGGTCGAACAGGCTTTGCAGGTCCTGCATCTGCTTTTGCACGGCCTCTTCGGCATACTGCTGCATTTTGCTGTGCAGGGTCGTATATATTTTCAGCCCGTCGGTATAGAGGTTGTATTTTGAATCGTCGTCTTTTTTGTATTTCTCCAGCAGATCGGGCATTATGCTCGTGCGGAGGTATTCGCGGAAATACGTGCCCAGTCCGTCGTTGTTGCTGTCCACGTTGTAGCGCTTGGCGCCGACGGGTTTCTGGCTCAGTTTGTCGTATTCCTCTTTGGTAAGGTGGCCGTTATTAACCATCTGCATCAGCACCACATTGCGACGGCGCTGGGCATTTTTGGGGTTGCGCACGGGGTTGTAGTAGGTGGTGGCTTTGAGCATACCGACGAGGGTAGCCGCCTGGTCGACCGTCAGGTCTTTCGGTTTTTTGTTGAAATACTGGCGCGAGGCCACATTGATACCGAAAACATCCCCGCCGAAAGGCACCGTATTGAGGTACAGGTTAAGCAGTTCCTGTTTGCTGTAAATATGTTCGAGTTTGACGGAAATGAAGTTCTCCCTGATCTTGTTGATGATGAGGCTCAGGAGCGGTACTTTATACTTTTTCCGCGGATAGAGATTTTTGGCCAGTTGCTGGCTCAGGGTGGAGCCGCCACCCAGGCCTTCGCCCGAAAGCACGCCGTAGCCTACGCGAAACCAGCTTTGGATGTCGATGCCGCTGTGTTCGAGAAAACGCTTGTCTTCGGTAGCGATCAGCGCATTGATAATATAGGGCGAGACGTTTTCCAGCGCGATGGCGGTGCGGTTTTCGATGTAAAACTTGCCGATCAGTACGCTGTCGATCGTATAGATCTCGGTGGAATTGGCCGTTTCGATGTTTTTCAGTTCCTCCATGGAAGGCAGGCGGCCGAAAATACCGAACCAGACGCCCACGATGAGGGTCAGGATAAACACCAGTCCCCATTTTAACAGGCGACCGCCCCAGCCCATGACCCTGCCGGCAACGGGGAAACGCTCGCGAAAAGCAGCCCAGCGCGTACGGATCGGCGCCGTCAGCCGCTGCCATGCCTGACTTACCGGTGCCAGTGCGGTCCGAAGGGGGGCGGTGATCTCCCGCCATTTTTCACGTGCCGGCGCAGTAGCGCGTGCGATTACCTGGCGGGCGTTGTTGAGACTATTATTCAGAGACTTCAGTAAATCGCGCATAGAATCATTCTCGAAAGCGTGCGCGAAGGTACCAAAAATTAGCGGTGATTTACATCTGATATTTCACCTCGCGGGCCACGGGCTGCTCGGGCGCCTTGACGCTTTCGAACAATTCTTCGTCCTGCCCGGCTGCTGTGCGCGCTTCGGCGGGTGATTCGAAAAGCGGCACGCCTTTCTCGAACCGGCGCAGGAGTTGATCCACCGAAAGTGAAGGGCCTTTTTTATCTTCATAGGCCCCCAGATCGCTGACACCCAGCACATCGGCGCCGAGGTACTGTCCCAACTGATAGTAAGATTCCCACTGTATCTCGTCGAAAAACTGGTCGCTCGTAGATTCATGCGGGAAATCGGCGTGGTATATCTTGTATTTGTAAGTGCCGTACTTGAGCCGGTCTTCCGCCTCGGTAAGGAAGGGTTTGCCGGCAGGCGCCAGCACGGAGGACTTGACATAGACGAAAGTGCCCACTTTTTTGGGGGTCTTGAAGTTCACAATGCTGCTTTCCTCTTTTTGGGTTTCTTCGTTGAACACCTTGTTGTCTTCCCACCAACGATAAATATCGGCAACCGCGTAACGCTTTTTGGAATACACCTGCGAAGGGCGCGGCCGGATCAGGTCTTCCGGCTGTTCATCGGGGCGAAAGCGAATCTCCAGCCCGAGCTCATTGCGCGCGCGGATGATGAGGTTGTTCAGGTCGGTGAACGTATACGTTTTATCCTCTCCGGCATCTACGGCGATGATGAGGCTGCAATCGCGGCGCAGCAACTCGTACACGCCCAGGTTCTCGATGTGGCCGCCATCGGAGATGTTGATCATCTTGTTGCTCAGTCCGATACGCCCCAGGAGTTCCTTGAAGAAATAGACCGGCCACCAGACGATGGCGTAGCTCTTCTCGAGCACGCTGGGGTTTGAGGTCCAGAATCCCAGTCGTGCGTTGAACAGGGTCATGAGCACGCTGAGCAGTTTGTTGGAATACATGCCGAGCCCGGGATTGACGGCTGCGGCAGAAATGGTGACGGCAGCCGGCAGCGTCATTTTCCGGTAGTCGACGTAGCGGTCGGTGCGTACGTAGCAGGTGAGTTTTGACCCGCAGTAGAGCGGGCTGAGCAGGAAGTAATCGCTGGCCTTTGAGCCCTTGAATTTATCGCCACCACCCGGGTTTTGGAGATTGAGGCAGGTGTTGATAAGCGGATAGGGCGCCAGAAAACCGTTCTTTTTGTCCGAATCGATCTTGAAAACGTCTTTGAGGAGCATGTTTTTATACAAGCCCGAAAAGCACAGGAAAAGGTCGGCCAGTTGTTTCCGGTAGTACCGGTGAAAACTCAGGGCGTTCGGGTTGGTGAAGAATCCCAGCACGAACAGCAATACGGCGTTGATGCCATAATCCATCAGGAGGGAGCCCGTGATGCGATCGCCCGTTTTGACGCCGGAAAGCAATATCCATCCGTACAGGAAAAGTCCCAGCACGGCAATAGCCGATTCGAATTTGTTGAATTGTTTTGAAATGCCAAGGTTAAAGTTGAGGGCGATGTTCACGACAAAATGCAGCAGGATCAGTCCGCCGGCGATCAGCAGCGACCACCACTCGATGTCCATTGCCAGTCCGGATGTTTCGGCTACGGGGTTGCCGGTAAAGCCCACGATGATCGTGTAGATGTAGTAGATGATGCCCGCAACAATGGCCGGGCTGATCAGGCTCATCAGCCAGCTGACCACGAAAGCGACGGCGAGCAGGAGCGTATTCAGTGTTTTCCAGAGCCCCTGGCCGGGAGTGAGATACTCCCCGTGCTGGCGCATGGCGTCGATGTGTTCTTTTGTGAACAGGCGGTCGAAATCGCCGTGCTCCTTGATCGTCGCCTGCACGTATGAGTGCGTGTAGCCGCCGCCCGATACCGTGCTCAGGTAATCGGCTTTTTGCAGGATGCCGAACTTGTTCAATGTTTTCAGGAACCCGAGGTTGATCGTGGCCGAGCGGATGCCGCCGCCCGACAGGGCAATCCCGAACCAGTCGGGTTGCTCGTCCGTTCCGTGTTCCTGTTGCAGTTTTTCGCGGCGCAGTTTCAGTTGTTCCTGCTCTTTTTCTATGACTTCCCGGTATGTATAAGTGCTCATATTCAGATGTATGCGATGACAATGAAGCAGTTGCAGAATTGCGCATGAACTGCCGTGTGTTTTTTACCTTGCAGCAAAAATAGAACCGCGTATGCATTCGGGGCCGGTTTTCGCGGAATAATACACCCTAAAATCCGCCTTCCTTCGAAACCCATACTACATGCAAATCGTCGTTTTCGGCAAACAATACAAGGATAAAGACCTCCCTTACGTACAGGAACTGCTCGATGCGTTGTACGAAGAAGGCATCACCACATACGTCTACGGCCCTTATCTGGAGGCAATCGAAAAAGAAGTGAAATTCCAGGGCGCCTATGCCGCGTTCGAGGATTATCTCGACTTCCGCGTACACCAGATCGATTGTGTTATCGTGCTCGGTGGCGACGGCACCATGCTCAATGCCGTTACGCTCGTACGCGACTCGGGCGTGCCCATGCTCGGCATCAACCTGGGTCGCATGGGTTTTCTGGCCAGCATCGAAAAAAAGCACATCCGGCAATCCATCGCGAAACTCAAACGCGGGCAATACACCTTTCAGGATCGCAGTATGCTGTATCTTGAAAGCAGCCCGGAATTGTTCGGCGATATTCCGTTTGCCCTCAATGACTGCACCCTGCTCAAGCGCGACACTTCCTCGATGATCACGATACACGCCTTTCTGAACGGCGACTACCTCAATTCGTACTGGGCCGACGGCATCATCATCGCGACGCCCACCGGCAGTACGGGGTATTCGCTCAGCTGCGGCGGGCCGGTCGTGTTTCCCGGTTCGGGCAATTTCGTGATCACGCCCGTAGCGCCGCACAACCTCAATGTGCGCCCCATCGTCATATCCGACAGTTCGGTCATTTCATTCGAGGTAGAAGGCCGGGGAGAAAATTTTATCTGCACCCTCGATTCGCGCTTCGAACTCATTCACGCCCATCATCAGCTGGCGGTGCGGAAAAACGATTTTCCGATCAGACTGGTGCAATTGCAGGACAGCACCTTTCTCAACACCATTCGCGAAAAACTGGGCTGGGGAGAGGATATCCGGAATTGATGTGATGTAAAACAAGGCTCATTTACCCTACTGGTCACCGATAGAAGCGCCGGGAAGAAAACTCAGGTAGAGGATGAGCGGATTGCTTCCCGAATCCATGCTCCAGATGGCCTCCGCCAGTTTGGGGTAGACCTTTCCGACGGATTCCAGATCATCGATATAATGTTGCTTTAAATATTCAATTCTGGAGGGCCGCAACACCAAAGCAAACGTATGATTGTCTTTTGGAAAGATATCGCCCAACTGCAGTAATTCATACAAGTGATCCCTTTCGGCATCCTGAAAAGCGAGGAATTTCCCTGTAAACTCGTCGAAGACGCCGAGTTTTATCCGCCTGTTGCTAAAGTATCCGAACAGAACGAAGCGGCCCAAACTGATAAAGTTTTCGTTCACATAAGCATAGTCGTGGGTATCCCACCCCGAAAGTTTCTCTTCCCGCAAGGTCGCTGGAATTGCGGAAGAGCCGAAATCATAAACAAAACGAGGGATCGTCCGGCCCGCTGATGTAATCTCGTAAACCGTATCCGAAAACGGCGGGTTAAACCACACCGTCCCGTTTGAGTTCGATATGCTGCCGGTAAAAGCAAATCCGTTTCCGTCCTGTTTTGCCGCATAGGGAAATGCCTTTTTTGTTAAATTGCCCTTGCGATCGTAGAATAACAGGTGGTAATTGCCGGAAACAGGGGTAGCATTATATTCATTGTATACAACCAGCCGGTCGCCTGGCATGTATTCCAGCTCTTCACCAAAAATGCCCGTTTTCATCGTGCCGGTAGCATTTCCTGTTTTATCGTAATGTACTACTGACATTTTTGCAGCGACCGAACAAGCAATGCGGCCGTCGTGCAAAACAATGTCATTAAGTCCTTCATAGGCATCGGGAGTGCTGCCCTGTTCGCCGATCCTGCCTGTAAAACGACCCGTTTTTTCATCGACCACCCAGATGTTTTGGAAATCCGTTCCGTTATCCAGGATGTACAGGTTCTCGTCTTCGAACAGAATCTTGTTCATTCCCCTGAGCGGGTAGTGCGCATCATGCCCAATTACGGTAAAACCTGTAACGGTAAAAATACTGGAGAGGTTTTTACCATTTTTATCGCTTGATATAGGGATGATGACGGATTCATTATCGATATAATTATATTTACACGATACGTGCATTAATGATATAGAAAGCACTGCAATTGAAACGATATATCTCATATTTAAATAATTTACTTTATATTTTTTTAGTGATTCCCATCATCTCCCGGTGTTGTCGAACAACCTTGCGGAGCTTGCGGGCATGGATTTGGCTCACATCCTTGCCATCCAATTTTACAAGTATTACCATATGAATAAACACTTCCATCATCACAAAAGCACCATAAGTATGCCAGGGCCTTATTTGATGAATACACTTCAAAAAATGTATATTGCAGTTGAGACAAACGCTTTTTGTGGATAAAGAACGTCTCGGGTTGGGTTTCATTAATTGTTAATGGAAGAAAAGAAGTTACAGAAAGAAACAATACACAAACACATGAAAAAACACCCTTTTTCATATAAATATCAGATTTATTTTATGAGTTTATTTAGGTAAAGTAAGTTTCGAACAGATTAATGACCCGTGAAAATACCTGAAGATGTCGCGCGGAGATTGTCAGTCCCTACTCTTCAACAATCGTAACTAAACGATCAGTTGGCTACAATATGGATTGAATTATACCTATTACTTTTTATCAATACCACATTCAGAGGTGCCTTCAGGGCACTCATTGGGAACACAATATTGACTTCCTCCTGTTACGCAACGGGCGCCTAGTGCAACTTCATCATCCTGATTGTCAGGGTAGCAGCAATTAATTTGAAGGGGCCTATAATTTGGAGGAATAGATTTAGATATCCCTTCTATATTATCATTTGATAGTATTGACTGCTGACCAATAGTATTTCCAAGTAAAAAAATACATGTTAGTGTTAGCGATATGCTATAAAAAAGAGGTAGAAAGTTCTTCATTTTTACAATATTAATATTTAAAGGTTTTAATTATAATTAATTGTAGTAATGCTTCTATATAAAGGGCAAATTTCTAGATTATCCCACTAAAATTTCGGTTCATTTCGGTTCATCTTGGTTCATTTCGGGTCAATATCACCCGGGCCGAACATTTACAACATATCGTTACCCTGCCCATCCGGCCACATTTCAGAGCGACCTTTTTCAAAATATTTATTCCAAATTCGCCGCCGACTCAAAACATCACTGCATTCTAAAAACAAAAGTGACCCCTGAACAAAATAAATGTCTAAATCCACATACTGCGAAAAAGGCGTATCTTGCGCCGTTTTTACAGAAGGGGGATAAGGCTTCCATTCGTTCGTTTTTCTGACCGCCCGTCCGGCGGATTGTGTGGAAAAGAGGAGCAGAGGTGCCAAAGCCAAACGCCCTCGCCCATTTTTTCACCCGCCTGTCCCACAGCGACAGGTTTTACGTACACGAACGTATGTCCACTTTTCAAGACCTGGGCATTGCCGGTGACCTGCTCAAAGGCATCGAAGCCCTGGGGTTTTCGATCCCCACCCCCGTGCAGGAACTCGTTATTCCCACTGCCCTCACTTCCGACGACGACATCATTGCCCTGGCCCAGACGGGCACCGGCAAAACCGCGGCATTCGGCTTGCCGCTGCTCCAGCGCATCAATCCCGACGAGCGCAGCATCCAGGCTCTGGTGCTGTGTCCCACGCGCGAACTTTGCGTGCAGGTCGCCAATGACCTCGTCAATTACTCTGCTTTTGCGCATCAGTACAAGGTAGTTGCCGTATACGGTGGCGCCAGCATCGAGACGCAGATCAGGCAGATCAAGGCGGGTGCGCAGATCGTAGTTGCCACGCCTGGCCGCCTGATGGATCTCATGGCCCGCAAGGCCGTCCGCCTCGACCGGGTGGAGCGTCTGGTGCTCGACGAAGCCGACGAGATGCTCAACATGGGCTTCAAGGAAGCCATCGATTTCATCCTTGCATCCGCAGAAAACCGCCGCTCAATCTGGCTCTTTTCTGCAACGATGCCCGATGAGGTGCGCAGGATCGCGGCCAACTACATGGAGCATCCGCAGGAACTTAGCACCGGCAAACGCAACCAGACCAACGAAAACATCGAGCACATCTACTACGTGTGCCGCGCCGGCGACCGCTTTGCCGCACTGAAACGCGTGGTGGATGCCAACCCCGGCATCTATGCGCTGATCTTCTGCCGGACCAAAAACGAAACCAAGGAAGTGGCCGAACAGATGATCCGCGATGGCTACGATTCCGACGCCCTGCACGGCGACCTCGCACAGGCCGACCGCGACCGCGTGATGCAACGATTCCGGGAAGGCAACCTGCAACTGCTCATCGCCACCGACGTAGCGGCGCGCGGACTTGATGTCAGCAACATCAGTCATGTGATCAACTACGGCCTGCCCGACGAGATCGAAGTGTACACCCACCGCTCGGGCCGTACCGGCCGGGCCGGCCGCACAGGCGTGAGCATCAGCATCGTCACCCCGAAATTCGAGGAGCGCATCCGGCAGATCGAGCGCAAAACAAAAGCATCGTTTGCCAAAATGCCGATCCCTTCAGGTATCGAGGTCTGCGAGCAGCAGCTCTACCACATCATCAACAACATACATACACAGGAGGTACATCATGCTGAGATCGAGCCTTTTATGGGCCGGATCTATGCGGAACTGAAAGACCTCAGCAAGGAAGAACTCATCAAGCGATTCGCCAGCGTGGAGTTCAACCGCTTCCTCTCCTACTACCGCAACGCGCCGGATATCAATGTGTATCCGAAAGGCGACAAACGCAACGTAAAACCCCGGGAAGCAGGAGCGAGCGGCCGCACGACCCGGCTCTTCGCCAACATCGGCGAAATGGACGGCGTATCGAAAAAAGACTTCATCAAACTGCTCTCGCGCACTTTGGGTGTGCCGGCGCAAGCGATCGGCCACATCGACCTCAACCGCGCCTACATGCATTTCGATATCGACGAAGGTTATGTGGACCTCGTGCGGGAAGGACTTTCCGAATTCACCATCAACGGCCGCCGCATCCGGCTCGACGACGCCAGCGAACGCAAGGAGAAGCGCCCGAAAGAAGACCGTTTTTTCAAGAAATGGGAAAAAGGCAGCGGAAAGAAAAAGGGCAAGCGGGGGTTCTGAAGGAATGTGCTAATGGGGTAATGTGCTAATGTGCCAATGAGATAATATGCTAATTTTCAGGCTGTTTGCCCAAAAGTAATTATCTGTTGGTATGTAGAACGGTTGCCGGGTTAAGCGTCATCGGAACGCCTTTCAGCAGCCGGGTCGCTCTGGCCTGCTTCCTGTTCCGACGATGCTGACGGTGTTTCGCTTTCATCGGCAGCATCCGCATCAGTGGTCTCCACTAGCTCCGCATCCATTATTTCCGGAACGGCAACCGCTTCTTTTTTCTCCTCATCCATGAATCCATCGCGGAAAAAGCGGCGCTGGAACAGCAGGATAGAGAAAATACCGACCGTGATGGACGCGTCGGCTACGTTGAATATAGGGCTGAAAAAGAGAAAACTGTCGCCGCCCATCCACTCAGGTAAGGTGATGGTCGTGATGGGAAAGTAAAACATATCGACCACGCGGCCGTGCAGGAAGCCGTTCATCGGCAGGTGTTCGGTCATGCCGTATCCCTGGCCAAATGCGGTCAGGTGCGCAATGCCATCGTCGTGATAGCCTCCCGAGAAGATCATCGCGTAAAAAGTACTGTCGATGATGTTGCCCAGCGCACCGGCCGTGATAAGCCCTACGCAGTAGACGAAGCCCATGGGCGCTTTGGCGCTCAGGAGCATCCGCATATACCAGATCAGGCCGGTTACCATCAGTATCCGGAAAGAGCTGAGCAGCAGTTTTCCGAAATCGAAATCCCCGTAATCTATATTGAATTCGATCCCGAAAGCCATGCCCTTGTTCTCCACAAAATGCAGCCGCGCCCATTCCAGCCCGAACATCTTCACATCTTCATTCAGCTCGAAATTCGTCTTGATATAGAATTTGAGCGCCTGGTCGATCAACAACACCAGCAAGACCAGCAGCGCGACTTTATGACCCTGTTTCAACGTATCGGTAAGTTTTTGTGAAAAAAGTCTGCAAAGAAACGAAGTTTAGCGATTGGAAGCCGGAAAATCGGGCACATTCCGCTCAACGCCTGCCTTCAAGTTGCCGGAGCAGCCAGTCGCGCTCCATCAGCGGGTTGGTCGTCTCCACCAGCTGACGCAGGCGTTCGGTCTGGGCTTTGGAGTAGGGGTTAAGGTGCAGCAGTTTTTTCATCAGACTGATGAGATTTTTGTAGGCGGCCTTGCGCGCGGGGTCGAGCGCTTCCTTGCGACGGAGGTATATCCGCAGGCTCTCGAGCAGCGATTCGAAGGCATCGAGTTCATCCTGCTCGTAATAGATCTTCAACAACATGGTTTTAGCGACTATGTTCTGGAGCATGTCGTCGTATTCGAATTCGACAAGGTAGCGCTGCGCCTTGTCATAATCGCCTTTTTCGAAATATAGCCTCGACAAACTAAAGTTGACGGTTCCGTTACGGTGCTTTTCTTCCAGGTATTGCTGGTAGCTTTCAATAAAACTTTCGGCCCAGTCGAATTCCCCGATCTTCATGGCAAATGCGACAGCATTGCTGAAAAGATAGCGCGTGATCTGGTTATTCTCGATCAGGATAGCCGTATCGAGGCCCTGCCGATAAAATTTGAGCGCTTTCCGGCAATAATCCAGGTGTCCCTGATTCACTTTAGCTGCACAATAGTTCAGGGCGGCCAGATAAAGCGTGCGCACTTCAGAAGGATCGAAACACTCCATATGGTTATGGATATAGTGCTCCAGTTTTTCAAAGTATTCTTCTTCACTCGGGTTGATGAGCGCCATATACGTATAGTAGTATACAGCGATCGCGGGCTCTTCCAGCATTTTGTTACGGTTGGCGTATAACAGCGCTTCTTCCAGCAGGCCGTGGTTGTAACTGATCTTTTGGTAAATGCGGTGGTGTGCCAGCATATCCTTGCTGATGCGCAGGCGCTCTTCGAGAAACCATTTTTCAAATGCGTCGGCAGCCTCCTGCAAATTGGCGGGCGCATTTTGCGTGATCGCCATCCGGTGTTCGTGTTCTTCCTGTTCCAGAAAAAATTTGTTGAGCAGGTAATACCCGTTCCGCAAAGGCTGTTTCTCGAGACTGTCGGAGCCCAGGCGATGGGCCTGCTTGTATGCTTTCTCAAGTTTACGCTTTCGGTAAATGCGGATCAGGCCCAATTGATATTGCACCTTGTCGCCGGTAAACTCCGTAAAGGCAAGATATTCTTCGATAGACTTCAGCAAAAAATACATCACCTGCCGCATATACGCGTCGTCGTACGGTTGATCCGGGAATACTGCCGACCATGCCTCTTCCTTTTCCGCATTGTCGAGCCCCTCTTCCCGGCCTGTGTTTTTTACCAGATAATCGAACAACCTGATCACGTCCTGGCGCTGATTGTGCGCAGGTGATTGCAACCATTTCTGTATATCCCGCATCTCTTTGCGGCTGAGGGCAGAAACGATTTCGACCAAAATACTTTTTTGCATTCCGCTTTCGAATTATTTATTCAACAAACCGGACAAAAATCAAGCCTCATTGAAAAACGTCAAATTTGAAAACCTCCAAAATTCGCCTATTTTTGGGGTTTTTCGCAAAAACAGGCGAAATATTCAAAAAACAGACACAACCGACACTGCTCAACAAATGAAATTTTTTGTCTTTTACTTGTCAAAACGCTGCCCGCACTTTTGTACTGTCAAAGAAAGGCTCATACAAAGCCTAATCCGCAATCTCATGTTCAAGCACAGTCTGACACTTTTCCTGATGATCTTGTTCGCAACAGGCGTTGCCGGACAAGGCTGGGAACGCGTGTACGGCGGCGGCGGACAGGATCAGATCAACGCAATCGCTATTACGCCCGACGGAGGTTATGTAATGACGGGCTATTACGGCGCCGGAAAGATCTATCTAATCAAAACAGATGCGGACGGTAACCTGCAATGGAGCCGGAATTACTCCCTGAATTCGGATGCTTTTGGCACAGCAGTTACGCCGACGCAGGACGGTGGTTACGCCATCGCCGGTTACTATAGAGTCGGCGCGGACAATAACAACGTTTATCTGTTCAAGACGGATGCGTTTGGAAATAAAGAGTGGGAAGCCAGCTATGGTAATCCGCTCAACCGCGATGATATCGCCCGTGGAATTGTGGAGCTTTCAGACGGAAGTCTGGTAGTGGCCGGATATACCACCAACAATTTTATTCAGATCACAGCCGAATACACCGAGGACGTATTACTGATCAAGTACGACAAAGATGGCGTTCAGCAATGGGTAAAAACATTTGGCCAGATCACTTTTAAAGAAAAAGGCAACGCCATTACCCTCGCCCAAAACGGCGATCTGCTGGTAGCGGGTGAATTCAGAGAACAACAGGCTTTGCCGGGTGACGTCGATTTCTACGCCCTGCGTCTTGATGACGACGGCAATCTGATCTGGGACAACACCTACGGTTTTTCCGGCCTCGACGATGCGGCCAGAGCTGTCGTATCCAGCGGTGACGGACATTTTGTGCTGGCGGGCCGCACCAACTTCGGCCAGGGCGGCGCCGGCTTACTGATGAAAATTAACGGGGACGGAAGTCCTTTATTCCTTTGGCAGAAAACCTTCCCAAAAACCGATTTCAACGGGCTCGCGCCCGACCTGAACGGAGGGTTTTTTGTATCCGGTAAAAAAGACGTGACCGACGCACAGGGCGATCTTTATATCGCCCGCGTCGACGCGGAAGGCATGCAAATGTGTGAAGCGATCGTCGGGAAAGCCGGTGCGGACGAATCATTTGGTGTCGTAGGCACTTCCGACGGAGGCGCTGCGGCGGCGGGTTTCAGTTCGCCGTTCTTCAACAGCACGGAAACGAATGCCTATCTCGTGAAGGCGGACCTGAATTGTCTGGTATTCACGAGTTACATCAAAGGCAATATTTTCCGTGATTTGAATTCCAACTGCGTGTCCGATTCGGGCGAGCAGGGCCTGGAAGACTGGATCGTCAGCGTCAGTAGTCCCAACTTCTCGCGTTATGCGGTTGCCAACAGCAACGGCGATTTCCGCCTGGCGGTTGATACGGGACACTACGATGTGAAGCTTTTTCCGCCGAACTCCAACTGGGCTTCCTGCGATGCCGTGACAAAAGTAGCCGTGCCCGACTTTTACGACACCGTGGGAACCGAAATCCCGGTCAGGGCGCTCTTGTCGTGCCCGCGCAACGAAGTGGATATTGCCACGCCGATCCTGCGCCGCTGTGCGGACAATGTTTACACGGTGCGCTATTGCAACTCCGGTTCGGATGTTTCGTTGAACACGCGCATAGAAGTAGCGCTCGATCCGGCGCTTTCTTTTGTCAGCAGTTCCATTTTCGGAACGGAAGAACCGCCCGGCAGCAACAACTACGTGTTCAACGTGGGCACCCTGCAGAACGGCGAGTGCAAATCCTTCACGATCACCGCCTTTCTGGATTGTGCAACCGAGACAGAGCAGACGTTTTGTGCAACGGCGCATATTTATCCGGATACCTTCTGCGGTCCCAGTGCCGGTTGGGATGGCTCCATTGTAGGCGCCCGGGCAAAATGCGACGGCGACTCGGTACGCATGTACCTGCGCAACAAGACCACCTTGCCGATGACCAATGTACTGGGGTACGTCATCGCGGAAGACCTGGTGATGCTCACAGCGCCCGGCGACCCGGACTATCAGTTCCAGTTGGGGCCTCTCGGCGAAGAAGAAGTATGGAACCACGAAGCCAACAATAAAACCTACCGCATCATCGCAGAGCAGAGCCCCGGCTATCCGGGCGCGAGCTACCCGACGGCAGCGGTAGAAGGATGCAAAACCGATACGAGCACTAATCCAATTTCGCTCGGCTTTTATACCATGTTCCCGGAAGACGATGCCGACGCTTTTGTAGAGTCGGATTGTCAGGAGAGTTACGAAACCGATTACAATTCAGCGTACCTGAAAAGAGGTCATCCCAAAGGCTACGACGTGGCCCACTACGTCAGTCCGGAAACCGATTTGGACTTTTTAATCCAGTTCCGCAACAACGGAACAGACACCGTGCACACGGTCATCGTCAGAGATACCCTTTCTTCGGCGCTGGACCCGACGACGGTTCATCCGGGTGCCGCCAGCCATGCCTACGATTTTGAAGTGTATGGCCAGGGCATCGTGCAGTTCACACTCCCCAACGTTAATCTCGCGCCGGGTAGCAGCGCGAGCGAGGGCTTCGTAAAGTTTCGCGTTTCTCAAAAACCGAATGTAGAGTGCGAAACGAAGATCCTCAACAGCGCTGCTATCTACTTTGATTTTAACGCCCCATTGATCACGAATCAAACATTCCACACCATCTGCAACCAGGATTCGTTCCTGGTCGTGCAGAGCCACGAAATTCACCTTCCCGGTGCCGATGTACGGGTTTATCCCAACCCGTTCGATCATCTGGTCACTTTCGAGGTGATGGGCGTACAGGCGCATACCTACGGGTTGCACGTGTACGACGCCCAGGGCCGATTACTTTCTAATGCGTTTTTTAATCATCCCACATTCCGATTGTTTCGACATCAACTCCCGACTGGAGTAATCTTCTACAGGCTTACCGCTGATGGTAAGCCTGTAGCCAGCGGGAAATTAATCGCGCAATGACAAAAGCGCAGGAAAGAGGCCATCCCGACCAGGATTACATTCATGAAACATAACCAAAGGCCGCGCAGCAAATGAGCAGCGCGGCCTTTTTGGTGTCTTTTTTATACCTGTAGTTCAAATTTTGTCGCCGTATGCCAGGTCGCCGGCATCGCCCAGTCCGGGCACGATATACGATTTGGCCGTCAGTTCGTCGTCAATGGCGGCAGCCCACACGCGCGCGGCCGGATAACGTCGCCTCACGGCATCGAGCCCTGCCGTACTGGCGATCACCGTAGCAATGTGGATCGTTGCCGGGGTGCCGAAACGCATCAATTCCTGCAAAGCCACATTGATCGACGCGCCGGTGGCCAGCATGGGATCGCACAGAACAAGGGTGCGGCCGTCGAGATGGGGTGTGCTGACGTAGTCGAGTTTGATATCGAACGATCCGTCTTTGTGGTGGCGGCGGTATGCTGAAATAAACGCGCCGTCCGCCTGATCAAAATAATTGAGCATTCCCTGGTGAAAAGGCAATCCCGCGCGAAGGATCGTTGCCAGTACGGGGTGCCGGTCGGGAACCATGACCGGCGCAATACCGAGCGGCGTTTCCACTTCCCGCACTTTGTAGTCGAGGGTCTTGGAAATTTCGTAGGCCAGTATTTCGCCGATGCGCTCCATATTCCGCCGAAACCGCGCGCGGTCTTTTTGAGTGTCCACGTGCCGCAATTCGGCGATAAAGTGGTTGCCGATCGTGTGTTGCGCTGCAAGATTGAAAACCATGATGCCTTGTTTTATGCGAGGTCGGTTGGTTTAGCGTTGAAAATCAGACTGGCAATGCTGAAATTCACAGGAAATATGGCATAAAAGGTTTCCGTTTTCTGTTTTGTCCACATTCCGCTATTACTGCCAACTGCCTCTG
The DNA here is from genome assembly GCA_020636045.1 of Lewinellaceae bacterium. GTDB lineage: Bacteria > Bacteroidota > Bacteroidia > Chitinophagales > Saprospiraceae > M3007. Next base: position 130,943 of record JACJYP010000006.1, on the reverse strand, counting down.
CCAACCGCTTGCTTCAAATCAATAGAACCAAATGACCCTGTACTTTATGGGGGAAAGGTAGATTTTCAGCGGCAAAAACCCAGCATAAAGCCCCTTCCAATACCGTAATTTTGCCGTTGGAAACCATATTGCATGTTGTTCAAAACCCGCGGCATCGTATTCCGGACCATCAAATATGGCGAGACGAGTGTGATCGCCGACATTTTTACGGAAGACAAAGGCCTGCATACATTTATCGCCGGCGGCGTGCGCAGCGCCAAAGCGCGCATGCCCTACAACCTGTTCCAGCCCATGACGGTCGTGGACATGGTGAGTTATTTCCGGGAAGACCAGGAGGCCATCAACCGCCTGAAAGAACTCCGCGCCGCAGAATTGTGGACGCAGATCCCTTTTGATATACGGCGAGGCGCCGTAGCGCTTTTCATGGCAGAAATATGCCGGAAAAGCATCCAGGAAGCCGAAGAAAACCGCGACCTGTTCGAGTACCTGTTTCAGACGCTGCAATGGCTGGACACCAGCCCCCACCCCATCGCCAACTTACACCTTCATTTTTTGCTCCGATTGTCGGGCCTGCTGGGTTTCCAGCCGCAAGGGGAGCCCGATGAGGATCGGGAACTGTTCTTCGATCTCCGGGAAGGCACCTTCGAATCCGTGCCGCCGGTGCATGGCGTGCACCTCGAGCCGGAAGAAACGCAGCAAATGCTCGCGCTGCTGCACGTTGAAGCCGAATTCTGCCATGAAGTAGCGCTCGATCGCAAGCAACGAAAAGCCCTGCTTCAACAATTGCTTCGTTTCTACCAGTTGCACGTGGATGGCTTCACGGGTGTGAACACACCGGAAATACTGGAAATGATCCTTTAGTAAAGATCAAAGGTTTTCAAGCAGGGCCACCACCTCTGCCCGTTTGCGCACGGATACGGGCACCATTTCTCCGTTTTTCAGGTGCAGGTAGCCGCCATCCCTTTTTACGAATTCATGGATAAACTTCAATGACACGAGGTGCGACTGGTGCACGCGGATGAAGTCGTGTTTCTCCAACAATTGTTCGAATTGTTTGAGGGTACGCGTTACAAATATCTTTTCGCCGCCGGCAAGCATAAACCAGGTGTTGTTGCCATCCGATTCGCAGCGGATGATGCGGTCGATCTCGACCACAGAAATGCGATCCTGCGAACTCAGCGAGATGCGGCTGGGCAGGGTTTCGGGCCGACGGATGGTTTCGCGCAGCAGGTGCAGGCTTTCTGCGGTGCCCGAAAGTTGCCGCTTGGCCCTTTCTACGGCCTCTTTCAGAAGGGTCGGCTCAACGGGCTTCAGCAGGTAGTCCACTGCCGCATAACGAAAGGCGCGGATGGCGTGCTCGTCGGAAGCCGTGATAAAAATAATGCGCGAGGGCAATTGCGGGAAAATCTCCAGCAGATCGAACCCCGTGCCGTCGCCCAGCAGAATATCGAGAAAAATGATGTCGGGTACGGCCTGCCCAAGCCACCTGGCCGCAGCAACGATGCTTCCTGCCATACCGGCCACTTCGACCTCGGGGCAGTAATGTGCAAGATCGTTTTTCAGCGCTTCGGCTGCTTGCGGCATGTCTTCTACTATGAGTGCGGTCATAAGTATAGATTCGGATTTCCAGTGACCCCAAGCTCTGGTTGGGGAAACACCAAACGCCGGCTGGACAAACGGTAAATTAATTCGGTATGCTTTATAAATCTGATTTACAAAGGCTTAATAATTAACAGCCGCCGGCAACCGGATCGTGACTTCCGTGCCGCCGATCTTTCCCTCTGCGTCCTTCAGATCTCGATATTCCAATTCCCGGTAACCCATCCCGTTTTTCAGAGCGGCGAGGCGCTCGCGCGTGACTTCTACCGCTACGGAAGCGTGACCGGGCTTGCGTTCTTGCTGTAATGCAGCCGCCTTTTCGCGGCCGACGCCGTTGTCGCGCACGGTGCAGCACAACAGGCCTGTTTCTGCCACCTGTTCAAACTGAAACGTTACCTCGATCAGGCCTTCGTATGGCAGCGACACGATACCGTGCACCACGGCATTTTCTACAAACGGCTGCAACAACATCGGTGGTATTTCGATCTCGTCAGGGTCGATATTTTCCGGCAAATGAATGGCATAGGAAAATTTGTTTTGCTGGCAAAACTGTTCGATCCGCAGATACTGATCGAGGGTTTCCGCCTCCTCTCTCAGGGATATGCGCTGGCGCCGGGAGTTGGAAAGGATACCGCGCATCAGTTTTGAAAATGCCGCGATCTCCCGGCGCGCGGCAGAAGCATCGCCCGTGCCGACAAGTGCCTGAATACTGTTGAGTGCGTTGAAGATAAAATGCGGGTTCATTTGCAATTGCAAGGCCTTCTGCTCGAGCAACAGCAACTGGTTTTGCATTTCCAGCCGGCTTCTTTTTGCAGCTTCCGTTTGTCGAATGCGACGAATCCGGGCATATACGATCAGGGCGGCGATGCCCAGCAGCAGGACGGCGCATAACGTGCGGAACCACCAGTTTGCCCAAAATGGCGCCCGGATCGCAAACGACGCGCTTAGCGGAGCGCTAAAAAGCAAACCGTCGGAACTCGCCTGCACCTGAAAGGAATACTGCCCCGGCGCCAGTCCGGCGAAGTTGACCGACTGCTGCTGCGAAAGGGGCGACCATGCGGTATCCTGGCCTGACAGCAAACGCCACCGATAGCGGATACCATCCGGATTGTCGAGATCGACCGCCCGGAATTCGAAACTCAGGTGGTTTTGGTCGTATGGCAATTCGAGGCCCTCGCGCAGACCGCCCCGCCCGTCCATCCATCCCGCAAAGGGCGTTTCGCCCAGTTCCTTGTAAAACAGGGCGATGTTTTGGAAATGCAGCAGAGGCGGATATCGCATGGCGCTCCGCTGTGTGGGCGTGTACTTCATCAGGCCGTTCATGGTCCCGAACCACAGGTTGCCCGATTTGTCGCTGATCGCAGCGTCCTGACAAGTCTCGATGCCCAGAAAGCCCTCATATTTGCCAAAATGCCTGAATTCGCCCGCCGCTCCGGCAGCCGGAAAACTGATCCGGTCGACTCCGATCTCGCTACCAGCCCAGAGGTTGCCTGCAGGGTCGAACATCAACAGATAGATATTCTTTGAGATTAAAGGCCGTTTCAGGCGTATACTTTCAAACTGCATCCTTCCTGCAGCATCTCCCACAGAACGGAAAATGCCTTCTCCTTTGGTACCGACCCACAAGACGCCCGCTGCATCGAAAGCCATACAGCGGATAGGCACACCGGGTAATCCGTCTTTTTTGCCTGAAGTTCCTCCCGGCCGGCCATCGGCGATCCAGCCGACCACACCGTTCTGGGTCGCGTACCACAGTTTGCCGGAGGCATCTACGGCTATGGAAGTGATCTGTTGGCCGGAAAATACTTCCGGAAGAATGATGCGTTTTATGTAAAAAGAGTCTTCACCGGCAAATCCTACCTGTGCAAGGCCGTTGAGGGCTGTGGAAAGCCAGAGATTTCCCGCCGGATCGCGGACGATTTTCTGCACCCAGTCGGAAGGCAGCCCGGTGGCGCTCGTCCAGACGTGCATACCGGCGCTGTCGAACACAGTGACCCCTTTCCCCTCCGTGCCGACCCACAAGCGCCCCGATTCATCCTCGGCGATGGTTTTGCACTTCACTTTCAGGTAGCCGCTGTCGCGTGTAAACGGGCGAATGCCTGAGGAATCGAATACCTGCAACCCGTCCTGGGAGACCGACAGCCATATTTTTCCCGAACGGTCCTCAAACACGGCGTAAACGCGGTTGCCCGATAGCCCGTCGCCGCGATCGAAGTGGCGAAAAGGCTGCGCCACGAACCGGACCACTCCGCCGCCCGAAGTGCCTGCCCACACATGGCCGGTATGATCGCAGACCAGCGAACGCACATGGTTGCGCGGGAATCCCTGCTGTTCTCCCAATTGCGTCCAGGATGCGTTTTGGGAAGACCAAATCAGCAGGCCGTGGTCGGTCGTGCCGACCCAGATATTACCATCGCCATCGGCGAGCATACACATTGCATTGAAGAGCCGGTCGTCGCGATGCACCTGCACCACCTTTTTCCGGGCCGGGTCGGTCACGGCAATGCCGCCGGGTGTGGCGAGCCACAGGCGGTTGTCGCTGTCGCATGCGATGGCGTGCACCTGATTGACCGGCAAGCCCTGCTGTGTCGTGATGCGACGCGGGCTGCGCCCCGCCAGGATCGCCCCCTGGTTGGTGCCGGCCCAGAGTTCCGGGCCGCTTTGGAACAGCGTATAAACCGTTGGCGCTGCGGAGGCGCCGTCCACTGAAAATGGGGAAGTGACGCCCGCCCGGTAAGAAACGAAACCCTTGCCACCGCCAAGCCCCATAAGTACCTGGCCGTTTGGGCGCAATCCGAATGCATTTACCGGTGCAGACAAGGGTGGAAGTTTGTACCATTTTTTGCCGTCATAATACCCTGCTTCGCTGCCGGCGGCTACCCAGATGCGGCCGTCCACACCTTCGAAGAGGGCACTGATGTAGTTGGAAGGCAGGCCGTCGGCTGTGGTGAATGTTTCGAAGCGAAGCCCGTCGAACCGGCAAACGCCACCGCCTTGTGTGCCGAACCACATGTACCCCCGGCTGTCCTGAATGGCGGCAAACACCTGCGACTGCGGCAAGCCTTCACCAAGCGAATATGTGGTAAAGTTGAAAGGCTGTGCAGACACATACAGCACAACCACGCTGATAAGCGCTGTGCACAATATTCCTGTCCGGATCCGATGCCGACAATTGAAGTACATATGCTTAACAGGAACATTCATCCATCAGGAAGGCCGTTCTTTCTTCCGGCCGGTATATCACCTTGAAGCCACACGCTTGATTAGAAAATATCCATTCGTAACGGGAGACCTGTTTGAAATACCAGAAGTCATCGGGTTCTCCTGAAGGGTGCTGAATTTCCCATTCATACGTATTAAAGTAATTGAACATCAGAAAGGCTTCTTCCATGGAAACATCGGGCAGGATGATGCGGCCTTCACCGGATTTCTCGGTCCAGGTAGAAAGGCTCATGCCGTTGGCATACACCCACCTCCCTGTACTGTAATCGCCGTGCTGCCCGCTGCCGGTGTGGTGTTCGGCCACCAGGCCGAAACAACGATCGGCCCAGACGGTAAAGTATTCACATTCGGGCTTTGAGTTGCTCGGGTTGACGGTCCTTTTCAACGCAGGCATCTTGGATAAATACCCGTCGTACACATAACCGGTATCGCCCTGGAAAATCACCTGTGCAAAATCGCCGTGCAGCGTGACGGGAGGCATTTTTTCGCCGTTCGCCGTAAAGCCGGGCACGGCTTCTACTTCTGTCCGTTTGTCGCCGGCATAATTGCGGGCGATCAGCATGGTGCCGTAAGGGATGCTGCGCAGTTTGGCGGAGTTAAGGGTGTAACTTTTACGCAGTACAAGGCCGCTCCCGGCCCATACGTACAGGGTATCGCCAGGTTGGTATTGGTCGATCGCGCCGGCCGTCTGCGTAAAAAAGACTGCAATCAATATAGAAGCAAGGATTTTCATAGAAAATGGTTGTTTTGGCAAGTCCGGATGGCTACCGGACAAATGAATGAGGGTTTAGCGTTCAGGAGGCGCCGTTTTTTAAGTGGCTTAAAAATACGTCCATCTCCCGGTAGGAGCGGAAAATATACACGTTTGCGTCTGTGCGCTTTTGGGTCTGGATGGCATGCAGCACACCGGGCTTTTTGGCGACCGGGTAGCGCCACACCCAGATCAGGAATGAGAGCCATATGCTCTCCTGGCACCCGGGAGCCATTCCGGGGCGGCTTTTCCCGGTGAAACGCGCGTATTTGATGCGGCGCAACAGGATGTTCCACAGGCAACGGTATTTGGAAATATCGAGAAAAAAGATGGCGTCGGCCCGCGGGATGCGCAGATCGAGTGTGCCGCCGTAACTGCCGTCGATGATCCACTCATCCTGCCCCACGAGCGCGGCCACACGTTCCCGCCATTGGGGTTCGGGCGTCGCCACCCAGTCGGCGCGCCAGTAATGCGCATCGAGGTGATGCAGTGGCAGACCCGTGGCCTTTGCCAGTTTGCCGGAAAAGGTCGTTTTGCCGGACCCGCCCGAGCCCAGCACCAGTACGCGCTTCATTTCCCTTTGCATAAGGTGATCAGGTTGTTGATCCAGGTATTCGTGCCCGATGCCATCGCTTCTTCGGTGTACCAGGCGGTATGGCCGATCGGCACGATCTTGCCGTATTCCCGTTCGTTGGGCCGGTCGTCGTCACGCATCAGATCGTCATACAAATAGGCGCGAATTTGTTGCTTTTTTACCATTTTTACCAGCAAATCATGGTCCAGCAGGCTGGTTCGGGCCACATTGACCACGACGGATCGGGGTGAAAGAAGTGCATAATCGCGCTGTTCGATCAACGCCTTTTCAGCAAACTCCTGCGAAGCGCAGACTACAACAAAATCGCAATCGCTCAGGAGCGTTTTGATATCCGTAACCGCGATACCCTGTTCCGGCGGGCCATATCGATGCGGATCCTCGTCGGCGATCAGCACTTCGGCACAAAGGGGCCTGACCTTTTTCGCAAGCAGACGGCCGATGCGGCCGTAGCCGATGATGCCGATCCTGCAGTACTGCAGCTCGAAACCGCAGAGCGAAACGGATTCCGGGATGGCATGCAGCGACTTCAGATAGCGTAAGTGCAACTTGTGAGCGGTCATCAGGATCAGGCCAAGCGCCGTTTCCGCAACAGCATTGGTGCAATAATCCGGAAGGCCAAGCACCGGTATGCCGCGCCGCTGCAGGCGCTCCAGATCGATCCATTCGAGGCCGGTAGAATACACGGAAAGGCCCTTCAGCCGCGGCAAAGCGTCGATCATACCTCCATCCAGGCGCCTGACCGCGCGGCGTGTGATCGCAAGGTATTGAAACGGGCGCGCCAGCGAGACGAACGCCTCCGGTTCGAGGGGCTTCAGATTGGCAAGGTATCGCACTCCAGCCATATGGTCGAGTTGGGTTCGCAAGCCTGGCGGCACGGAATCGGCGCCTAAAGCGGACATGATAAGCGCAGAAACGCTGCTCCGGCGGTCCTCAGTGTGAAAAACCGCTGGCGGCCGGCTGGGCAACTGGAAAGTTTGCAGATGGTTCATCGGATTGATTTTTTGTGCTACAAATCTAAATTTCTACGTCTGAATAAGGCCGGCGCATTTATTGTTAAGGCCGTCAAAGGGATTATTCGCCGTGTTTTTCCAAGTATTTGCAAATCATTGGGCAGGTAGTGACTTCCCGCAAACCGTATTTTCCCCTTATTTTTGCGGGAATTTTGACACCCTGACATCAAAACCAGTCCTTCATCAGCATTTAACCGCAACGTTTCGCATGAAAAGTATTCTGATCTCTTTTGCACTGTTATTCACCGCCACTGCCTGCCTGGCACAGGGCATCGATTTTTTTCACGGCAGTTGGACGGAAGCGCAGGAAAAAGCCAAAGCAGAAGAAAAACTCATTTTTGTCGACGCATACGCCTCCTGGTGCGGCCCCTGCAAACGCATGGCGGCACAGGTATTCCCGCAGGAGAAAGTGGGCTCGTTCTTCAACGCCAACTTTATCAACCTCAAGATCGACATGGAAAAGGCGGAACATGCCGATTTTGCCGGCAAGTACCCCGTGAGCGCTTACCCGACACTGATGTTCCTCGATGCTACCGGCAAAGTGGTGTTGAAATCGGTCGGCGCCAAATCGGTCGATCAACTGCTCGATTTTGCCCAGAAAGCCGTCGGCAAAACCGACAAATCGGGTGATTACGAGCAGGAATACAAGGACGGAAACCGCGACCCGGAATTTCTGCTCAACTATGTGCGCGCGCTGAATGCCGTGGGTAAACCTTCACTGAAGATCACCAACGATTATCTGAGTACGCAACAGGATTTCAGCACCGATACCAATCTGGAATTTCTGGTGGAAGGCACAGTGGAGGCCGACAGCCGGGTATTCGATCTGCTGGCACAGCATCAAAAACAGGCGTCCAGGCTGTTAGGTGCGGAAAAAGTTAGCGCGCGCATTGAAAATGCGTGCAAAAAGACCGTGAAGAAAGCCATAGAATTCAAAAGCGAGACCCTGCTCGAAGAAGCAAAATCCAAAATGAAAAGCAGCCTGCCCGATCGCGCCGACGATTTTGCCTACGAAGCGGATATGAAATACTACGCTGCTACCAACGATGTGAAAAATTACCTGAAAGCAGCGCAAGCCTGTCAAAAAGGCAAGATCAGAAACAACGCGGCCCTGCTGCACGACCATGTGATCGACCTGTTGCGGGCATTCCCCGACGAGCCGAAAGTGTTGGATCAGGCGGAAAAATGGTGCAAAACCGCTGCGGAGAACGGCGGCCTGCCCGAATACTACCTCACGCTTGCCGAGATTTATAAACGTCAGGGCGAAAAAGACAAGGCGCGCAAGGCAGCCGAAAAAGCGCGCAAGGCGATGGGTGAAAAAGACAACGGCATGGGCGGCCGTATCGATTACTTTATTCAAACGCTGGAATAAGGGTTTAGCCGATCACCGATATGATGCGTATTATCCTCCTTCTTCTCTTTCCCGCGTGCCTGTTTGCACAGGGCATCGACTTTGGGCACGGCTCGTTGGCGGAGGCTTTGGGCAAGGCGAAAGCGGAGGATAAACTCGTGTTCGTGGATGTGTATACGAGCTGGTGCGGTCCCTGCCAGCTAATGTCGTCGCGCACCTTCCCCGACTCGTCCGTAGGCGCCTATTACAACGCACGATTCATCAACCTGAAAATAGATGCTGAAAAAGGGGAAGGGGCCGAAGTCGCCAGGCGTTACGGCGTGAAGTATTACCCCACCCTGCTGTTCCTCACTGCCGAGGGTACACTTGCGCACAAGGCCGTGGGGTATTTCGGCGCCGAGACATTCCTTGATCTGGGAAGTCAGGCCAACGATCCTGAAGGCAACCTGATGGCGCTGTCGGCCCGTTACCGGCAGGGAGACCGGAATCCGGGTTTGCTGCGCCGGCTCGCCGAACTCAAATGCGCCGCTATCGACCTGGACGCCGGAGCAATGGTCAACGACTACCTGAAAACCCAAAGCGATCTTTCCAGCGGGGAAAACATGGATTTTATCATGGAATACCTCGACGATCCTTATTCGCGGGGATTTGACTTCCTGCTAAAGCACCGGGCGGCTTTTGAAAGCCGTTTTTCGGCCGTAAAAGTGCGGGACAAGATCAGCTGGATTTTCGAGGCGTATCTTTCCCGGCACCCCGATCTGCAGCTGGGAGAGATACAACGCCTGCTGGGCCGTATGTATCCCGATAATGCAGAGTGGCTGGCGTCGAATTACCGGCTGACCTATTACCGGCAGCAAAACGACACCCTCAATTTCGCCCGCGCTGCTATGGACCACTATGCGCGTTTCCCCAGCAATGACGCCGACGAACTCAACGAGATCGCTTCGCTGTTCGTGCAAATGGTGGATGACCCCGCCATGCTGGAAAAAGCGCTTGAGTGGGCTCAGCAATCCGTGGCAAGCAGGGAAACCTATTATAACCAGGGCACCCTTGCGCAGATATGTATGAAACTCGGCCGCAAAAAACAGGCGGCCTCGGCTGCCCGTCGCGCCGTCGAACTAGCGCGCGACGAAGGCGAAGATGCGAGCGCATCGCAGGCATTACTTGAAAAGATCAGCGGCAAATGAACCGGCGGACGAGACCTGTTGTTTATGCCATTTCACTGTAAAAACTACATTTATACCCCACCTGAACCCGCAACAACACCCTTATGTCCAAACACGGCAAAGCACTCGTCGCCATGTCGGGCGGAATCGACAGCACCATGACCGCAGTCCTGCTCCACGAAGAAGGCTGGGAAGTGGTGGGTATTACGATGAAGACCTGGGATTACGCCAGCTCCGGCGGCAGTAAAAAGGAGACGGGGTGTTGTTCGCTCGACAGCATCAACGACGCCCGTGCCGTGGCCGTCAAACTCGGCTTTCACCATTTCATTGTGGATATCCGCGAGGAATTCGGCGATTATGTGATCGATAACTTTGTGGATGAGTACATGGCAGGCCGCACCCCCAATCCCTGCGTATTGTGCAACACGCATATCAAGTGGAACAGCCTGCTCCGCCGCGCGGATATGCTCGACTGCGAATTCATCGCTACCGGCCACTACGGTATTATCAACGAATACGAAGGCCGTAAACACATCACCCGCGCCCGCGACCGGCAAAAAGACCAGTCGTATGTGCTGTGGGGCCTCAGCCAGGAATGCCTGCACCGAACCCGCATGCCACTCGGCACTTTTACCAAGCCGGAAGTGCGGCAAATGGCCGCCGAACGCGGCTGGGATGAACTGAGCAAAAAGGCGGAGAGTTACGAGATCTGCTTCGTGCCTGACAACGACTACCGCAGTTTCCTGCGCCACCGCGTAGAGGGACTGGACGAAGCCGTGGCCGGCGGACAGTTCGTGGATACGGAAGGGCATGTGCTGGGCGCCCATGAAGGGTATCCTTTTTATACCATCGGCCAGCGGAAAGGCCTGGGCATCGCGCTCGGCGAGCCGATGTACGTGACGGAGATCCGGCCGGAAACGAACACGGTTGTGCTCGGGCGGGAAGAAGACCTGATCCGCAACGGCATGATGGTGGGGAAAGTCAGCCTGATGAAATACGCCTCGCTGCCGGAATCAGGCATAGAAGCCGTGACCAAAGTGCGCTACCGCGACAGCGGCACCCTCAGCCAACTCCGGCCCGTCGGCAATGATGTGGACGTATCGTTCTACGCCAACGTGAAGGGCATCGCGCCCGGCCAGAGCGCCGTTTTTTATGAAGGCGATGACGTTATCGGGGGCGGGATCATTCAGGGGAGTTTTAATTGAACTGAGGTTTGTACGGTCCCAACCAGAGGTCGGAAATACCACTAAAACAGATCTGCGACACTCCCCGGCCTTCGCCGCTTCTCCCAGAAGAACCCTTCCAGTTTCTTGGTCTCCTTACCCGCTTTTTTCATCGGGATGAACTTGCCCGCAGGCTGGTCGTAGAATTTGATGCTTTCTACCTTGTTGTCTCCGAAATACAGCCGCATTTCGGAGCATTGCGTTTCATTGACGCCTATATAGGCCCGCTTGTCGTCGAGCGCGTAATAGACGGCCTGGGCATTGCCTTCCACCAACATTTCGCGTATCTCTTCGTCGCGGAAAAAGGCGGTCGTGTTGCGTCCCTTTATCTGATTAAAAAGGCGCTCGTCCTCCGAATTGATGACCATGGCATTTTGGCGCAGCCATATCCGGTCCAGTTTTTTGTCTTTCATCGACATGCGGATCGTATCGCCTGAAAACTGCGAGGTATCCGACCAGATGACGGGCAGGTTGGCGAGTTTGTAAAACCAGAACACCGAATCGAGCGTGCTGAACGACAGCGAATCGCAGGAGGCCTGCAGGTCGCTTTTGAAAATGCGCACATCGAGGTGTGCGATCAGCAGGCGCACGTCCGTCGCGCTGTCGGGTTTGTAACTCGTGAGCGTGTCCGCGGCCATGTACAGGGTATCGCGTTCGATGAGCGTTTTCATCAGCGGCCGCCCCTGCGGCCCCTGTTCGCCCGCGCCGCCAAACGCGTTGAGGTATTCGGAGGGCTTGTTGTAGTCGATCCGCCAGGCGAGGATGGTCACGTCACTGGCCGTATCCACCCACGCGACATCGCCCAGGGCCAGGCCGCGGCCGAGCTGGTCGTTGAAATCGAGCGAATCGGCTTCTATGATGTTGGGCGGATCGCTGACCCGGCCCCGGCCGATCACCTGGTAGTTTTTGTCGCGGCTGTTGTAGCGGATCTCGGTTCCGTTGATGTTGCGGGTACTGTCGCGATAGTGCGCATTGCCGCGCAGCACCGTTTCTTCCGTTTCTGTGTTGAAGCGAATGATCTCGGCATCGGCCTGTTGTTTGCTGTCCTCGGCATGTGCCTCGCCTTCGAGAATGTACTCTTTGGTCAGGCCGTTGTAGCGCATTTTTCGGGCGTAGCCGCGCTGGTCTTCTTTTTCGTACTGCGGGTTTAGGTCGAATTCGGCAAAGTCATTTTCTATATCGTAAAATCCGCCTTCCGTGTATATGCGGCTGTCGCGCTGGCTGATGAGGGTCGGCGCCACGAATCGCACGACCTGCGTTTCGGTATTGAACGCCATCGTGTCGGTGCGCATCGTAAATTCGGGATCGGTGACCTGTACGTTGCCTTTGAAAAATACTTCATGGTCGTTGACGAAATAGTATCCGTGTTCGCTCTCGAGTTGACTTTTGCCGTTTGTCAAGGTAGCGCCGGCGTGGTAGGTAGCGATCTTGTTGCCCAGGTCGTAGCGCAGGCGATTGGTAAAGAGTTCCTGCCGGCCGTTCACCAGCACTACTTCTCCGAAAAGGTCGCTGATCTTCGTTTGAGCATCGTAAAAGGCGGAATCGGCGAACACTTTCACCGAATCGCCCTGTTCGATCACGACGGTGCCTTTTAAAATAGCCTGATCCTGATCGAGGATGGCTGTATCGCAATACACGAGTGTTTCTTCCTGGCGCATGCGCACATTGCCGCTGAGTTTTTGCAGGGTACGGTTTCCTTTGACAAAGTATTCGACGAGAAATGCCGTTTCGATCTTGAGTTTCTGCGTGTCCTGCTTCGCTACAGGAGGGGTGGTTTGCGAAAACAACAGGACCGGGAAAAGCAGCGGCAGAAGCCAGGCGACTTTTTTGCAAAAGAGCATTTTCCCCAGGGCAGGGATATCAGGTGGTGCCATCTTTATCAGGATCGGTTTTCGCATCTTGCTGTGGTTCCGCGGTGCTTTTCGGTTGTTTCTTTCTTTTCGGACGGCGCTTTTTGCGGTGAGCGGCCTCCGGGGCCGGCGGCTTGTCTTTGCCGGCGGCATCTTCGGCATCCTTGTGCCCTTCCGCTTTTTCCCGACCCAGCCCCGAAGTTCTGAAAATCCAACTGTAAACGCCTGAAACGGCCGTTTTGTCCACCAGGAACGTTAATATTGTGGTAAACAGGGTCGTGCAAAGGATGATGGAAAATACGATGGACTGTATGACCTCGCCCCCCGGAACCCCCTGTTGTACCGGTAAAGACGCCAGTACGGCAGCACCCAAGCCTTTCGGGATCATCGCCGCCATAAAAGCCGCATCCTTCGGAGTGGTGTCTTTGGGGACGGAAATGCGCACGATAGGGATGCGCGCCAGGAACAGGGCGCCGGTGATGATGGCGCCCAGCGAAAAGAGCCACCAGTCCTGCAAGCGCACGGAAATGCCGATATAGACAAAGAAAAACGTGCGCAGCAAAAATACCGCTTCCGAAAAAAAGGCGCGTTCGTGGTCGTTGAGCGAGATCGGCGTGCGGGAAATGACGTTTTTCATGATCGGCGGCCCCAGCACGTCGATATTGCCGAGGGTGATGCCGAACGCCAGCGCCGCAATGGGGCCGGAATAGCCCAGTATCTCCACGATGCCATAGATCACGAATACGAATGCGGGTGTGGTAAACACGGTATTTTGCAACGTGCGCATCTGCTTGAGCAGTATGCTCCAGCCGAAGGCCCCGGCGATGCCGAGCATGGCTGCCAGCAAAAACGCAGCGATCATCTGACCGGTCATGAACGCCACATCCAGCCGGCCTACTTTGTAAGCAGTGAGCAGGGTCAGCGGCACCCCCAGGGTGTACACGTCCGAAAATGCGGATTCCAGGATCAGGATGGTGCGGCTGCGCTGCGTCAGCGGGAATTGCCGCGCCAGGGTGGTCACTACCGCCGAGGAGGTGCCGCCGACGATGCTGCCCAGCATCAGCGATCGCAGGAAGCCGAGGTCTGTAAAAAAATAGCTGAGCGCACCGGCAACCAAACAAGTGCCCACAAAGTTGTAGGTAGTGATCTTTGCCGTACCGCTCAGCGAACTGATAAAAGGCTCCAGGCGCTGGTCGATGCCGCTTTCAAAAAGGATGAATATGAGCGTGATCGTGGTGAATACCGGCCCGACCGCCCCGAAATACTCCGGTCGCGCCCAGCCGCACAACGGCCCGATGATCAGCCCGAGGGTGAACAGCCACAAAACGTCGGGAATCTTCGTCCGCACAAAAAGCGAGGCGAAGTAGTGCGACAAAAAGATCGTGCATCCGACAAAAACAATGGTGAGTGCTGTTGGCATACAGTGACGGAAAAGCCCTTTTTCAAGGTGCAAAAAAGGAAAAAAATTGACGAACACAGACATTAAATATCCGGTACTCCTGTTCGACGGGGTTTGCAATCTGTGCAACGCTTCCGTGCAGTGGGTTTTGGACCACGACCCGAAAGGCATTTTCTATTTTGCAGCATTGCAATCCCCCACCGGCGAAGCCTTGTTGCGGGCGCACGGGCTATTGTCCGGGCAGTTCGATACCGTGGTGCTGGTCGACGGCGATCGTCTTTTTACGCGTTCCGACGCGGCGCTGGAGATATGCCGGCGCCTGGGTGGATGGTGGTCGCTCCTGAGCATTTTTTATGTTGTACCACGTGCGTTGCGCAATGCTATTTACAACTGGATCGCGCGGAATCGTTACCGCTGGTTTGGCAAGCGCGAAGCATGCATGATGCCCCGTCCGGAGTGGCGACACCGCTTCCTGTAAATTACCAGAAAACGGAAATTCCGTTTACTTTTACATCGTTTTCACCCGGACCTGTAATCTTTACTGAACAATCTCAATTTTTGTTTCATGAAAAACACTCCCCTCCGCGCTGGCGGGCGGCTGCTTGCTGTCCTGGCGCTTTTGCTGTTTCATGGCAGCTCGTGTAAAAACGACCCCAAGACTTCGTCCGGCTCCGATGCCGCGCTGACCGGCGGCACCGTTACCATTCGGATGGATGGCGCAGCCAACACCCTCAACCCCTACTTGCCCTCTACCGGCTACTCGCGTTATGTTGCAGTACGCATCTTCAATACGCTGGCCGAGCTCGACCCGGAGACGCTGGAACTGAAGCCCCTGATCCTGAAAAAGATGCCTGTAAAGAGGGAAGTAAAGGACGGGCCCCACGCCGGCCAACTTGCCTACGACTTTGAAATACTCGACGAAGCCCAATGGGATAACGGCAGCCCCGTCACCGGCCATGACATGGCGTTCGTGCTAAAGATCATTTTTCATCCGGGCCTGCCCACCGATGTCTATCGCGGCTATTTCGAATACCTGAAAGGCCTGGACGTCGACCCGGCCAATCCAAAAAAATTCACGGCCTATTTCAGTCAGTATTACATGCTCATGGTAGAAAGCATGTGCGGTATTCCGATCTACCCGGCCTATAACTACGATCCCAATAACGACCTGGGCAATATCCCCCTGTCCGATTTTCTGGATCCTTCCAAGGCGGATGAGATCAGGAACAACCCCAAAGCGCAGGCTTTTGCAAAAGAGTTTCAGGAAGCCAAATACGTCAACGACAAGAAATTCGTGTCCGGCAGCGGCGCCTACCGCCTTGAAAGTACCGACGGTGACCAGGGAACGGTGCTGGTCAAAAAAGAGGACTGGTGGGGCGATGCCGTAGTGGATAAAAACCCGCTGCTGGCAGCGTATCCGTCAAAACTGGTGTATAAAATTGTGGTGGATGCCGCCGCTACGGAGAACCTGCTGAAAACCGGCGCCATCGACGTAGCAGCCAATATGCCGCCTTCAAAATTTATCGAGATGAAAGCGGACCCCTCGTTGCAGGACAAGTTCGACTTCCTCGCATACGGCGCCACGCAATACACCCGCTGGGCGATGAATCTGCGCAATCCCAAACTCGCCGACAAACGCGTCCGTCAGGCGCTGGCTCACATTGTGGACTACGACTATTTGATTAAAGACGTCATGCAGGGGCTGGCCCAGCGCATCGTCGGACCGGTCAACCCGGCCAAATCATTTTATGCGAAAGATATCCCCCTGTATGACTATAACATCGATAAGGCCAAAGCCCTGCTGGCAGAAGCCGGCTGGAAAGACACCGACGGCAACGGCATTGTGGATAAAGTGCTGAACGGGAAAAAGACCGACCTCGTGCTGGAACTGATCGCCGGTACCAAAGCAAAAGTACATGAACTCACCTGTCTGAGCCTGGAGGAAAACGCACGGCGCGCCGGTATCAGGATCAACGTCGTAGGTGTCGACATCGAACGCCTGCGCAACGACACGGGAGAGGGCAAATTCGAGACCGCCATTTACGGCGCAGCGCTCGACCCCGGACTGGTCGAAATGTACCAGTCCTTTCACTCCGCCAGCATGGCCCCCAACGGCGACAACCGAACGGGCTTTTCCAAGGCCGACAGCGTGATCGTTGCGATCCGCACCACGGAAGATGAGGCAACCAGAGGCGCGCTGTACGTAAAAGCCCAGGAGATCATCCACGAAGAAGTTCCGGAGATTTACCTTTACGCTGCCCTGCAGCGGGTGGTGGTGTCCAACAGATTCGATTATATGCTCACGGCCAACCGCCCGGGCTATTACGAGCAAATGTTTAAACTCAAACCCAAGCAATAATATGGCTTTTGAAGTAGAAGGCAAACTGCACCGCATTTTTCCGACCGAACAAAAATCCGCAAGTTTTTCCGCGCGCGAATTCGTGCTTGAAGTGCCCGACGGCAACTATCCGCAACTGGTCAAGTTCCAGGCTGTTCAGGAACGCTGTTCCCTGCTCGATACATACCAGGAAGGCGACCGTGTGAAAGTGTCGTTCGATCTGCGCGGCCGCGAATGGAACGGCAAGTACCTGACCAACCTCAACGCCTGGCGCATAGAACGTGCCGGTGGCGAGGAGGGGCAGACACAAGCACCCGCCGGCGAGAATTTTCCTGCCGATCCGTTTCCCAACTATACGGATGCGCCACCGGCTTCGGACAATATGGACGACCTGCCGTTCTGACTTCAGGCCCGGCTCAGGGTGCATTCCGATGTAATCAAATTCCAAAATTACAGTCCGTGAAAACCGGAATGCACCCGCCGCCGGGCAATATCAGTGCACTTGTGTGCGCTGTTTACCTGAAAGAAGTGAAATATGAACATTGATCGCCCGCTTGATATCTTACTCAACCGCCCTTACGTCCTGCTGGCCTGCTGTTGCCTGCTGGCGGGTTTACTCCCGGCCCAATCGCTGTCGACCGTCAGTTCGCGCTGGAGCGATTCGTTTGTGGAATGGGAAATTTATGCGGTCATGCCGCAGGACAGCATCGATGTGGGCGAAGACGACGAGGAAGGGCCGCAGGAAGAATTGCTCGGCGAACTAAAACTCCGTTGGCTGAATATGCGCGACGATTTTTCCGAATGGGATTACGAGATCGGCGGGGAACGCGGCACTATCAAACAAAAGTGGAAAGACGACCCTTCACAATGGGAGCTGCGCAGTTACAGCGGAAATATCATTTCCATCCGCACCGCCTGGCCCAATGATTACAACGAATGGCGGGTGACGGACAACTCGATCGCGCTCAACCTCAGAAGCCGCTGGACCAACCAGTTCGACGAATGGCTGGTCGACGATCCCAGCCGCGGCAAATTTTACATGTACACCCTGACAGAACGCGACCCGCGGGATTGGGCCATTGAAGATTCGCTCGACGAATCGGTATCGCTCTCCATGAAAATGGCATTGATCTTTCTGACTGTTTTCAACGGCTCTCCACGCATGTAAGATCACCGTTTGCGTTCGGTGACGAATGTCAAAAGGTCGTGAAGTGCCTGCCGCGCCGGGCTTTCAGGTGCATTGGCAAGCAGGTCGAAGGCTTCCTGACGATAGCGATACATGGCCTCCTGCGCATATTCGATCCCGCCGCTTTGCCGTACCAGCGCGATGACTTCCGCTACGCGATCGGTTTTGTGGCTTTCATTCCTGACGATGTTCATGATCTGACGGCGGGTAGGCCGGTCGGCATGGGCCAGGGTGTAGATCAGGGGCAGGGTCATCTTTTTTTCCTTGATATCGATCCCGAGCGGTTTGCCCACATCTTCGGTGCCGAAATCGAACAGGTCGTCGCGGATCTGGAATGCCATACCTGCTTTTTCGCCGAACAGCCACATCATTTGTATGGTATCTTCGTCGGCAGCCGTGCTGGAAGCGCCGACGCAGCAGGCGGCCGCGATCAGCGAAGCCGTTTTCTGGCGGATGATCTCGTGGTATATCTCCTCCTTGATATCGAGCCGGCGGGCCTTTTCCATTTGCAGCAACTCGCCTTCCGCCATTTCCTTGACGGCGCGGCTGACGATCTCCAGCATCCGGTACTGCCCGTTTTTTACCGACAGCAGCAGGCCCTGTGACAGCAGGAAGTCGCCCACCAGCACAGCCACTTTGTTTTTCCAGAGCGCATTGATGGAAAAAAAACCCCGGCGTTCGTTGGAATCGTCCACCACATCGTCGTGCACCAGCGTGGCGGTGTGAAGTAGTTCCACCAGCGAAGCCGCCGTATAGGAACCTTCGTTGATCGGCGCGAAAAGCCGGGCGCTCAGCAACACGAGCATGGGCCTCAGTTGTTTTCCTTTTCGCTGTACGATATACCAGGTGATCTTGTCGAGCAGCGGCACATGGCTGCGCATGGCGTCGCGGAAGCGTTGCTCAAATACATCCAATTCAGCAGCAATCGGTTTTTTTATGGCTTCCAGAGACATTGATCAGAGGCTGTTGCGGATTGATGGTTCGGGATATCTGTTTTCAAAAAAAATTGAAAACATTGAACCTGAAACAGCCGCAAGGTAGGAAGGTTGGGAAAAACATCCTTTTGTTTGGCAAGGCCTTACTCCATTTTCTCTTCTATTGCCCGACGGGTTTCTTCGACGCGCTTGCGCAAAGCGGCACTGCGCTGATGCGCCTCCTCATCGTCAGATATGGCCCGGGTATCCACCTGATCGAGCCATTCCAAAGCTTTCCCGTAATTTTTCAACTGAACGCAGGCATAGGCAATGTTGAATTTGCCGTCTTCGAAGCGTGGATTGATCGCCAGGGCCTGCTCGTATAGTGTTATGGCCTCTTCGTATTTCCCCGCCCGCACCAGGGCCGAAGCGTAATTATTGATCACCTGAAAACTCCAGGGATTTAGCCGGTATGCCCGCGAAAAAGCCTCTACCGACCGGTCGATCTGCTCCATCTGATAGTATGCGACGCCCTCGTACCAACTGAGCGGCAGCACTACTTCGTTGTACTCGTAAAAGGGATTTTGCGCCTTGCGGGCTTCTTCCAGCACCTGGCGGTAGTTCCCTTTTTCAAACCCGCGCATGAGTTTGACATTGTGCATTTCTCCGCGAATGCGGTACCAGCCCACGATTGCATTGAACACCAGCAGCAATGCGGCAACAGCCATACACAAAGACCGCGCAGCGACAGGTATCGTCAGGCCGGGCAGTCGCGCCCACCAGCCCCGGCTTAGAAAGGCGATGTGTGCAAGTATGATCGCCAGCAGTGCCTGAAACTCGATCCGCTCGCGCGGAAAGTCGAAAAACTGGATCACACAGTAGCCTGCCAAAGCCGTCGTCCATACGATCAGGTCGTGCCGTTCCTGCGATTCGGCTTCCTGTCGACTCAAACTTTTAAAAGCCGATATAAATGCCGCACCGAACAAGAGGCAAAACAAGACGGCGCCGATCATGCCCAGTTCGGCGCGCACTTCCAGGTAATCGTTGTGCACGCGGGTGAATACAACATTATAACTTTGAAGGCGGTATCCACCCTCTATGCTTTTGGAAGGGAACCATATCTTCCAACTGCCGTTACCTACACCCCACCAGTAGTGGTCTTCGTTGAGCACGTCGGTTTTATACCATATAAAACGACGCTCGTTGGCCGTCTGGCTGTCAAGATAGGTGGCAGGATTCAGACGTTCGGCGAGCGAATTGCCACGACCTTTTATTGCTACGCCTGTGGCGACCAGTGCCATGAGTGCGATAGCCACAGGCAAAATGCGTTTAAACAACACCGGTCTGAACGGCGGATTCACCCACGCGCGCAGCGCGACATAACACAGGGCGCCGACTGCTAGAGCCAGGTAAACGGTGCGCGTTTGTAACAGCAGGATCAGTAAAACGAGCACCGCCGCCAGCCACCGATGATGGACACGGCTTTGCTGCGGGCCTTTCTCCTGCAAAAACAGCAGGTGCAGCATCAACAGGAAAAACAGGAAGCCGGACGCCAGGTTTTTGTTGCCGGAAACGCCTTTGGCAAAATCATAAAGGCGCTCGTTGTCAGAGCCGAATTGCAGAAATGCCGCCGCGATCTGTACGATGAGTATGCCTCCTGCGGCGTAACTCAGCAGGATAACGGCCTGACGGATCGCCTGCCGAACACCTGCGGGGTCGCGGGAAAGCACCTGTCGCGTCAGCCAGTAGGTAAAAAACAACAGCCATACCTTCTGGCTGTAAAAAATCGCTTCAGAAATATTGTATGCCCAGGCAACGGAAGCCAGGTTCAGGGCATACCAACCCAGCAACAGCAGATCGAAGCCGTGGATGCGCCAGTCGCCGTGAGTGCGCAGATCATTGCGGAATAAGTAAAGCGACAGCAGCAGCGCTCCCGAGAGAAAAAAGAAGCGCGGCGCCAGGTAAAAATCGAGACACCAGGGCAGCAAAAACAGGGAGTTGGCCGCCAGCGCCAGCCAGATCAACAAATGATACGCCGGCCGGCTTTCGCTTGCCGGTTTCGGGCCGGCTGGTGCAGATTTTTTTTTCTGTCGCATAATTTCTGTCAAAAATCGGTTTTTCCGGCAAAAGCGAACGGATATCTATCCCCCTTTTCGAAAAACCGGAAAAAGCCCTTCTGCGTCGCACTATTTTGTCTTTCTGTTTTTTTGATTTTGAATTCCAATCTTTGTCGCTGCAAACCAACTTTCTCCCGCATGCTCATTTTCAAAAAAGCAGCCGACCTGCAGGCATGGCTGAACGGCGAACGCAACACAGGTAAATCCATCGGCTTCGCCCCCACCATGGGCGCCCTGCACGACGGCCACCTCGATCTGGTGCGCATGGCGAAAAAGGAATGCGACCGCGCAGTGGTCAGCATTTTTGTCAATCCTACGCAGTTCAACGACCCGAAAGACCTGGAAAAATACCCGCGCACGCCTGAAAAAGACGCGGCGCTGTTGATAGGAGTGGATTGCGATGTCCTTTTTATCCCGCCGGTAGAAGAGGTGTATCCGCCAGGGCTCGATCTGACCGTACACCTCGATTTTGGTCAACTCGACCAGGTGATGGAAGGCGAATTCCGGCCGGGCCACTTCAAAGGCATGGCAACGGTGGTTAATCGCCTGCTCGACATCGTACAGCCGCACCGCTTGTATATGGGGCAAAAGGATTTTCAGCAGCTCACCATCGTGCGCAATATGCTCGCGCAACTGCATTCGCCTGTAGAACTCGTCATGTGCCCCACGCGCCGGGAAGCAGACGGGTTGGCAATGTCGAGCCGCAACGTCCGGCTAAGCCCCGCGATGCGTGCCGCTGCTCCGGTGATCTATCAAACACTCGTATGGGCGAAAGAAACTTTTCCGGAGCAAGCGGCGACGGCTGTGCGGGCTTCGGCAACAGCGCGCTTGTCGGAAGCAGGCCTGAGGCCCGAATACTTCGATATTGTGGATGGCATCACGCTGCAACCTGTAGAACGCTGGCAAGACAGCGATTTCGTTGTGGCATGTACCGCGGCATTTGCTGAGGAAGTGCGCCTGATCGACAATCTTATCTTTAAGTCCTGAATGACCGGTTGTCAGCCGTCAATTTTTCCCATCGCATGACCGGCCAGCCAGCCCCCTGTCCAGGCTGCCTGAAAATTGAAACCGCCGGTGATGGCGTCGATATCGAGCACCTCTCCGGCGAGATACAGGTTGGGCAGTATTTTGCTTTCGAAGGTTTTAAAATTGATCTCTTTGAGCGACACGCCGCCGGCCGTGACGAATTCTTCCTTGAACGTGCTTTTGCCGGCGATGGAAAAAGCCGCGGCAGCAATTTGCCGCACAAGGGCAGCCATGCTTTTTTTATCCATATCGGCCCATCGTGTTCCCTCTGAAATACCCGCAGCAGCGGTGAGGTGTTGCCACAGGCGCAGCGGAAGCCCGAATTGCGCGTGCGCCGGCACCGATTTTTTCCCTGCATTGGTTTTTAAAGCATTTAAAACGGCAGCAACTTCCTGTTCCTCCTGTTCTCCGGCAAAATTGATCTCCAGCGAAAATCGATAGCCCCGGCTGTGCAATTGCCGTGCGCCCCAGGCCGACAGTCGCAAAATAGCAGGCCCGCTGAGCCCCCAATGCGTGACGAGCAGGGGCCCCTGCGCTTCGAGCCTGGCCTCCGGAACCCGGGCGCGTACATTTTGGACGGATATCCCGGAGAGATCGCGCAGACGCGTATCTTTTGTGTTGAACGTGAAAAGCGATGGCACCGGATCGACAATTCTATGCCCCAGGTCGCGCAACATATTCCAGACGGATGTGCTGCTGCCGGTAGCCACCATCACTTTGGAAAAGACCAGCGGCGCATCTGCACGGGTAAGCCACGTTTGCCACTTTCCGTCAGGCATGGGCACGAGCCGCTCCACACGTGCGCCGGTGCGAAGCGCCACGCCAGCCTTCAAAGCGGCATTTTGCAGGCACCGGACAATCGTATTTGCATCGTCGGTGACCGGAAACATCCGGCCATCGGCCTCGGTTTTCAGTTGCACGCCGCGTTTTTCGAACCACTCAACCGTATTGGTCGGCCCGAACTGCATAAACGGGCCGAGCAACTCGCGGCTGCCGCGCGGGTAGTGGCGCACGAGTTCATGCGCGTCAAAGCAGGCGTGGGTGACATTACAGCGCCCGCCGCCGCTGATGCGTACTTTCTCCAGCACGGCAGCGCCGCGCTCGAAGATCGTTACCCGGCAGGCGGGGTTGGCCTCGGCACAGGCAATGGCGGCAAAGTATCCGGCGGCTCCTCCGCCGATGACGGCAATGTTCACGAATATGCTATTTGCATGCGAAGGTAGGTTGTTGCAGATAATATCACTCCGTCCGGTAAATTCGCACGGCAGACCCGTTTTGACGACCGCTCGGCAGACTTTTTTTGGGAGAATCGGGGCATCTGGATACTTTTGGGGCGAATTTTTCAAAACACCCCGAAACACGCGATACGCAAACAAGCCGATGTCATACTACCAATTCTACCAGCCCTTTTCCGGCGTCGTCCGCCATCTGATCATCATCAATGCGCTCATGTTCGTCGGCACTTATGTCATCATGGGTCCGGAACACTGGAACGGTCATGAGTACGATGTGCTGGGGCGCTTGCAGCTGGCGGCCTTCCTGCCGGGTTCGGAGCATTTTCAGCCTTACCAGATCGCTACGCATATGTTTATGCACGGCGACATCATGCACCTCGCCTTCAATATGTTCACGCTGTACATTTTCGGCCCGATGGTGGAAATGGCCTGGGGGCACCGGCGTTTTTTGTTTTACTACCTCTTTTGCGGCGTGGGCGCCTTTGCCCTGCACGTCGGGGTGCAGTGGTGGGAATTGACTGAGATGGGTATCGATCCGACCACCTGGGGCGGGCCCATGCTGGGTGCTTCGGGAGCCATTTTCGGCATTATGGTGGCATTTGCCTACCTTTTTCCCAACCAGGTGATCAGCCTGTTGTTTCCCCCCGTATCGCTGAAAGCGAAATATTTCGTGCCGATCATGGCCGGGCTCGAGTTGTTTTACGGGGTAAAAGGCCATTCGACCGGAATTGCGCACTTTGCACACTTAGGCGGCGCGGTTTTTGGTTTTATATTGATCATGATCTGGTATAAGGGCCGGATCAGATAACATAGGCATTCATCCCTCGTTTTTTTGATGTTCGGGGCTGCGGATTTTATCTTTGATCCCGTATCCGGCATCCCGATGCTGTGAGGGTTCAATTCCTTTTATCAAACAAGAAAAATGGCGGTTTTCAGGTCAATTTGGGAGGATATAAAGCATTCGTTTCGCGCGGGGAACATGGTAACCAGGCTGGTGATCATCAATTTCGCCGTGTTCGTGCTGGTCAATCTCATCCATTTTTTTCTGTGGGTCACGCAGGCGCATGCGCTTTTCGACGATGTATTATACCTTTTTTGCATGCCCAGCGACTGGGTCACGCTGCTGTGGCACCCCTGGTCGATCATCACCAGCATGTTCCTGCACGAAGGGTTTATGCATTTTCTGGGCAACCTGATCACCCTGTACCTGTTCGGTGTCATCGTCGGCGATCTCATCGGCGACCGTCGGGTGCTGCCGATCTATCTGCTGGGTGGGCTGGTAGGCAACGTGCTCTACTTTATCTCGGCGCAGTTTCTGCCCTATGTAGGCACATATGCGCTGGGCGCCTCGGGCGCCATCATGGCCCTGGCCGGGGCGGCGCTGGTGCTGGCGCCCGACTACCGCGTAATGCTGATCCTGCTGGGTGAAGTGAAAGTCAAATACATCGTGCTGGTGCTGGTACTGCTCGACCTCGTCGGTATCGCCAATCAGAGCAACACCGGCGGCCATGCAGCGCACATCGGCGGCTTCGCCATGGGTTGCTGGTTCGTATACCACCTGCGCGACGGCCGCGACCTTTCCGGGCCGATCAACCGGCTGCTGGACCGCGTCATGGGGCTGTTCTCTCCGGGAAAAAGCGCGCAGAATAAAAAGCAAAGCCGCAAAAAACAACCCGCTTTCAAGGTCAGTTTCGGCGGGGGGAAAGGCAGCGGGGCGAGCGACACCGAAGATTTGGGGTTTCAGGAACGGCTTGACGCCATCCTTGACAAGATCAAGGAGAATGGCTACGAAAACCTCAGCCAGGAAGAAAAAGACTTTTTATACAACGCCAGCAAAAGATAAGCAGCCGTACATCACGCGGTGCGTATAGTAAATGGGCGGGTCTTCCGTTATCACTACGTGAATAGCCCCCTGCCCCAAAGATCGATCCGACGACATGCGTTCCCTCCTCAAAAATGCTTTCATGATCCTGAGCGCCCTGGTGGTTGTGCTCACGCTGCTGGCGTACCTGTGCCCGCATGTCAACCCCGCTACTTTTTCCTGGCTTACTTTTTTCGGCACCGCCTTCCCCTGGATACTGCTGGCCAACATCGCCATGATCATCCTCTGGGCCTGGCGTCGCAATCGTTTTGCGCTGTATCACCTGGGCATCCTGATCCTCGGTTGGCAGTACATCACCGGTTTTATCGGGTTCGACTTTGGTAAAGATGCCGTGCCCGAAGGCGCAGTGGTGGTCGCTACGCACAACATCGGCGGTTTGTTCCGCGGCGTCCGGATCACCGATTCGTTGCGGGAGCGGGTGGCTACCCAATATGCCGCATTTATCCGCGACAGCGGCAAGCCCGACATCCTGTGCACCCAGGAGACCAACAGCAAGTTTTACCACTTCCTGACCCGGAAAATGGGCTATCCGTACACCTTCAACCTGAAAAAAGGAACGGTCATTTTCAGCCGCTACCCCATCGAGGGCGGCGGGGAAGTGCCCTTCGGCAAAACGGCCAACTCCTCGCTGTGGGCGGACATCCGCATCGGCAAAAAGACCATTCGCCTTTATAACGTGCACCTGCAATCGAACAAAGTCGCCGTGGCTACGGAGAAAGTGATCGGCGGTGCGGAACTGAACGAGGAAGAGACCTGGCACGAGATCGGCAGCGTACTCCATCAGGTAGGCAACGCCACCGGCATTCGTGCCGAGCAGGCCCAGCGCCTGCGCGAACATCTGGAAGCCTCGCCCCACCCCGTCGTTGTATGCGGCGACTTCAACGATACACCCAACTCATACGTCTATGCGCAGATATCGGAAGGCCTTTCCGATACTTTCCGCGACAAAGGCCTGGGGCTCGGCACGAGCTTTGCCGGCGCATTGCCTCTGCTACGCATCGACTATATCCTCACGGAAAAAAAATTTACGACTTTCTCCTGCCGCACGGTGCGGGGAACTTTCTCCGACCATTATCCTGTATTTGCTTCCATAGGCATTTGAAATTACCACCCGACAGCACAAAAAACATCGTCCATCGTTTCCCGTCTTCATACATTTGCGCCCATGAATGAGATCCGTACCATCAAACTATACAGCAGCCTCAGCGGCAAAAAAGAAGTATTCGAACCCATCGTACCCGGACGCATAGGCATGTATGTCTGCGGCCCCACCGTTTACAATGACGTGCACCTGGGCAATTGCCGCACCTTCGTCAGTTTCGACGTGATTTACCGTTACCTCCAGCATATCGGTTACAAGGTCCGCTATGTGCGCAACATCACCGACGTAGGCCACCTGCTCGACGATGGCGAAGACCGCATGAGCAAAGGCGCCCGCCTCGATCAACTGGAACCGATGGAAGTTGCGCAGAAATACACGGTCGGCTTTCACGACATGATGCGGATCTTCAATACCCATTCTCCCAGCATCGAACCCCGCGCCACCGGGCACATCCCCGAACAGATCGCCATGGTGCAGGACATTATCGACCGCGGATACGGGTATATCAAAAACGGGTCGGTGTATTTCGATGTCATCAAATTTGCAAAAGAAAACCCCGCTGTGTACGGAAAATTGTCGGGCCGGGTCATCGACGAATTACTGGCCGAAAGCCGCGAGAACCTGAAAAATCAGGACGAGAAAAATCATCCGGCCGACTTCGCCATCTGGATCAAGGCCTCGGAAGAACATATCATGCGCTGGAAAAGCCCCTGGTCGGTGGGATTTCCCGGCTGGCACCTCGAGTGCAGCGCCATGAGCACCAAATACCTGGGTCAAACCTTCGATATCCACGGCGGCGGCGGCGACCTGAAATTTCCGCACCACGAAAACGAGGTCGCCCAGAACTTCGGCGCCTGCGGATGCCAGCCCGCGCGCTACTGGCTGCATGCCAACATGCTGCTGCTCAACGGCCGCAAAATGAGCAAGAGCGAGGGCAATACCATTTCGCCGCAGGAACTCTTCAGCGGTGACAGCAGCTTCGTAAGCAAAGGCTATTCGCCCATGGTGGTCAAGTTCTTTATGCTCATGGCCCACTACCGCAGCACGCTCGACATCACCGACGATGCCCTGCTGGCTGCCGAAAAAGGCTTCCGCAAACTGATGGATACCAACAAGTTGCTGCAGGGCATGTCGATCGATCCGCGCGATTTCGACGGCTCGGAGAGCGACACCGACCGCGCTATCCTGCAACTGATCGACGAGGCATATCAGGGGATGGACGACGATTTCAACACGGCGATGGCCCTGGCTTCTTTAAACGAACTCGGCAGTTACGTCAACAAACTGGCCAACAAGCAGATCGCCGCAGGCGAAGTGGCGCCCTGGGTGCTGGAGCGCCTGAAAACCGTCTTCCACACCTTCATTTCCGACATCTTGGGTCTGAAAGACGAAACCTCCGGCGACGGCGACGATACGGTGGACGGACTGATGGAACTCATCCTCGACATCCGCGGCATGGCCCGCGCGCAGAAAGACTGGACCACCAGCGACAAGATCCGCGACGCGCTGGCAGAAGTCGGTATTCAGGTCAAGGATGGCAAGGAGGGGGTGAGCTGGAGCAAGCAGTAAGTGCTATGCAACCCCGTGGCACCTGTATAACACGGTTCATGCCGGTAAAAAATCGGTATAGCCTGCCACATCCTCATCGTGCCATATGAAATGAAGCCCGCAGAAATTAAAAATAGCATCGACCACAAAAGGGTATACCTGAACAAAGGAGAACTCCTGGAGCATTGGGTGAACGGCGTCGTGCTAACCGGCTGGATCGGTATGCTGTTTTCTTACGATATCCAGTCGGGCCTGTCAGACGGCATTTTCCCGCTGTCCCTGTTTTTGGTTTCTGGCTTGTTGGCAGTTATGATCTGGCACAAAATCAGGTCGAGAAAGTTCGAAATATGGGACTTAAAGGCATCTGAAAAGCAATTTAAAGATGCCGCTCTGGCAACGGCCATTTATCTGGAGTGGCGACCTGTGAATAAGAGAAAAAACTTCTTAAAGGCGATTAAAGGACTCGGGTGGCAATGGGATGGCGTGCGGATCACTGCGATACGAACCGAAACGAAAGTTTACTTTAACAGCATGATCGAACCGAGCATAAGGTCAAACCCTTTTTCATTTGGATGGAACGCAAAAAATAAACGCGCATTCAGGGGCCAATTAATAAAGGCCATGAATGGAGAAAATGTGGTGGAGCAGGCCGAATCATTCCAAAGGGAACAGGAAGCACGCTTTTTGAATTCATCCGAATTATCCGGAACGCATTTGTTGAAAAGGATCGTCTTGTATCTCCTGATTGTGTTTTGGACCGGTTTGGGAGTGCTGCTAGTCATTGAGGGTGCAAATTTGGCCTGCCTTTTAAGCGTTATAGCAGCACTTTCGGTATGCGCGTACTATTTATATGCTGATTTGAAAATACTGAATAAAAAAAGAAAGAAGACCGGCTGAAACGGGAGTTGTAAAGACATTTCGGAGACCAGCACTTGCGCAATAGTCAAGACAGGGCATGTGTATTGATCGGGCACCAGCTTCTTTTCCGGGTAATTTTGCTGCCTTTAACGCCACAAAAAAAGAGCCGTCCAGTTACGTGACCGGGCGGCTCCCTTATTTTCCATCGGCAGGCAGGGTGCCGGTTTACTTGTACACCGCCACCGTTGTTCCCATCGACATCAGTTTCAATTGTCCGTCCATATTGGCCCAGGCGTCGATCTTGGTCAGGATCGGCAGGTATTTTCCTTCCCAGGTCATATCAGGGCAGGCTTTTTTGGTAACACCCGGATTGGAGAGTTTGAGCAGGCCACCGTCCAGTTTGAACGTACCGGTGTAGTTGTTGCACGATGCGGTACCGCCGTAGCGCTTGTTGGCTTCGTCGAAAACGATCATAATGCGAACGCCTGCCGGTATCTGTTCGCCGTTGAGTTCGACAAGTTCCCATTCCTTGCCGAATTTGATGCCACTGGAGCTGCCGCAGCTCTGCACGAGGGCAAGCGCGAAAAACGCGCATGCGAAAAAGAGCAATTGTTTCATTTTGAGATGATTTTGAAAAGGATAAGAAAGGTGAAAATGTTTTCGTGGTGTTGACCGCTCAAAGATAAAAACACAACGCTTATTCCATCCCATCAATATGCGCCGATCGACAGCATGACCAAGGTGCAGCCCTCCACTGTTTCAATCCCCTGCTCAGTGGCCAGACGCGCGAGTTCGGGGTTCTCGGCGCCGGGGTTGAAAATGATCCGCTTCGGATGCAGCGACAGGATATAATCGTGGTACGCACGCTGGCGATCCGCGTTCAGGTACAGCGTAATGGTATCGACTCCCTCGATATCCGGCATTCCTTTTTGTATATCTACACCTGCCACCGCACCGTTTTTCACTCCGATCAGGATGAGTTCGTGGCCGTATTGCACCAGGCGCATGGCGGCCAGGTAGGCATAGCGGGCAGGATTGGGCGTGGCGCCGATCAGCATAGTTTTTTTCATGGTGCGAAATGTATGTCTGCCAAACAGCACTTGCGGTTAAAAGTTAGCGGAACCGCGGATTTTCATACAATCGGGGTAACTTTGCGCACTTTTTGAATATCGCAAACAAATGATACTGACCGATAAAAAGATCATGGAAGCGCTCGGCAACGGCGAGATCGTGATCGAGCCCTTCCGACCAGAATGCCTGGGCACCAATTCATACGACGTACACCTTGGAAAATACCTGGCCGTGTACCGCGATCGCGTACTCGATGCCAAAAAACACAACCGGGTGGAAATGCTCGAGATACCGGAAGAAGGTTTTGTGCTCCAGCCCGGCACTCTGTATCTGGGAGTGACCGAAGAATACACCGAAACCCATCGTTCGGTGCCGTTTCTGGAAGGCAAGAGCAGCGTAGGCCGCCTGGGGATCGACATACATGCTACGGCCGGAAAAGGCGACGTGGGGTTTTCCAATACCTGGACTTTGGAGATCTCCTGCGTGCAGCCGGTGCGGGTGTATGCGGGCATGCCGATCGGCCAGTTGATCTATTTTTCCGTGGAAGGTGATATCGAAACTTACTACAACAATAAACGCAACGCCAAATACAACGCCCGGACCGACAAGCCGGTGGAGAGCATGATGTGGAAGAATTTTGCGAGCTCTGAAGTGGTGAATTCATGAATAGCAGGCTCTAAGCCTTTTCTAAGCAAATGACCAGACCGATCGGGTAACTTTAGGCCGCAAAAGAACGCTCCGTGATACCATAAAATCACAACATAATTGAAGGTGAAATCTTAGGGCGAATGATGTTTCGCCCGTCATTAAAAACTGTTAAAAATGAACATGAAGCATCGACTATTTGCCTTGACCCTGATCGCTCTTTGCTGCTGGGGTTCCGGATGCCAGCAGTACAATAAAGACTACGCCCGGCTGGCTGAAAACCCCGAATTCATGCACAAGGGGATCCGCCGCATCACCGACATCATCCGCCACGATATTTTCCCGCCGCCCGTATCGGCGCGTATCCACGTTTATTCGGCCATTGCCGCCTATGAAGCACTGGCGCCGGGATTCCCGGAGTACCAAAGCCTGGCGGGACAACTCAACGACCTCAAGCCCTGCCCGCAGCCCGAAGCAGGCAAGGAATACTGCTTCCCCCTGGCGAGCATCAACGCGATGCTGACCGTAGGCAAGCAACTCGTCTTTTCCGAAGGCGACATTGAAGACCTGGAGGAAACCATCTTCGAGGACTTCAAACAAATGAATATGCCGCCCGATGTGTACGAGCGTTCGATGGCTTTCGGCGACGCGATCGCCAAGCACATCCTGAACTGGTCGAAAGGCGACAATTATGCACAGACGCGCAGTGCGCCCAAATTCACCATCGACACCAAGGTCGCCGACCGCTGGCGCCCCACGCCGCCGGCCTACTCCGATGCGCTGGAGCCCTGCTGGCCGAAGATCCGCACCTGGGTGCTCGACTCTGCCGGCCATTTCCTGGCAGAGCCGCCCAAGCCGTTCAGCACTGTAAAAGGCAGCGAATTCTACGACCAGGCCATGGAGGTTTATAATTCCGTCAAAAATCTCACCCCGTGGCAGGATTCTACGGCCTGGTATTGGGACGACAACCCCTTCCGCATGGACGTGAGCGGGCACCTTATGTTCGGCGTAAAAAAGATCAGCCCGGGCGGCCACTGGATGAATATTACCACTCAGGCATGCCGCAGGGGTAAAGCCGACATCATGCACTCGGCTGAAAGTTATGTGAAGGTAGGACTGGCGCTTGCCGACGGCTTTATCTCCAGCTGGAAAGCAAAATACACCTACAACCTGATCCGCCCCGAGTCGTACATCAACCAGTACATTGATCCGGAATGGGCGCCGCTGATCCAGACGCCACCATTCCCCGAGCATACCAGCGCGCACAGCACCATTTCGGCTGCCGCAGCGACGGTGCTCACCAATCTGTACGGCGATAATTTTGCGTTTTCCGACAGCACGGAGATGGAATTCGGGATACCACCCCGCGACTTCAATTCATTCCTGGAAGCCGCCGACCAGGTAGCCATGAGCCGCCAGTACGGTGGTATTCACTATCCCTGGGGCAATGAAGCCGGTATTTTAAATGGAAAACAGGTGGGCCAGTATGTGTTCGACCATGTAAAAACGAAAAAAAGCAACGGCGCAATGGGCAAAAAATAGGCAGGCAGATAATCGCCGCTTACGCCGGGGGACGCTCTTCAGAAGGGGAGCGTCCCTTTTTTTCGGTATCATAAAGGGTAATATAAGCGACACTACGGCAGTTTCATGTTAAAAAATGCGCGGCAATATTCCGCGTCAATGCATTAAAAGACTATTTTTGTCACGCGCAATGCGAATGTTTTCCCGCCATTTTTCAATCCACACGCCCGTCAGAAAAGATATTCAGGTTACTTTACTCAGGTAGCCTCTTATTATTCTGCTTCTAATCCAGTTCCATTTCCAAAACCGGTTTTTTTCTAAATCCTTGATCAATTCCCATGGGAAAAGCGTGCATTTACCACTTGTACCAGACAAGCGCCAGATTGAATTTGTGCGGATTACTGGTTCTGTTCTTCCTGGCTCCGGCCCTGTTGCCGGCGCAACTATCTGTTGAAGTCACCCATACGAATATCTCTTGTTTCGGAACACCCAACGGCAGCGCTACGGCGATGGCCACCGGCGGGCAAGAGCCATATTCATACTTATGGAGCAATGGCGGCGCCACCGCCCAGATCACCGGCCTGGCCGCCGGCACCTACACCGTCACTGTCACCGACGCTGCCCAGAATACGGCTACCGGCATGGCAATGATCACGCAACCTGCCCCCCTGGGTGTGCAGGTATATGGCGAAAGCCAGATCTGCGGCATCGCCCCCGACGGAAAAGCGACGGCCGTTCCATTTGGCGGCTCTCCACCCTACACCTACTTGTGGAGCAATGGCGGCACCACCGCCCAGATCACCGGCCTGCCTGCAGGCACCTACACCGTTACCGTTACCGACATGAAAGGCTGCACCACCTCGGGCAGCGCAACGGTCTATTTCTGGGATGAAGGCATCTGGCTGATGGACAGCACGGTCGATGTGAGCTGTTTTGGTCTTAACAACGGATTTGCACACGTCAGCGCCATGTCGGGCACACCGCCCTATACCTACCAGTGGAGCAACGGCGCCATGACGGCCGATGTGTTCGATCTCGAACCCGGCGACTATTCGGTGACCGTTACCGATTCCAACGGCTGCGACAATTTTATCGATGTTACGATCAGCGAACCCGCTCAAATAAACTGCGAAGCCACTTCGACCCCGGGCGCCTGCGGCGGAGCCGGCACGGCATCCGTAGACCCTACAGGCGGCACTCCACCCTACTCCGTGATGTGGAGCAATGGCGAAACGACGTTTACCATCACCGCCCCGCCGGGCGATTATGGTGTGACCGTGACCGATGCCAATGATTGCATCTGCTCGTCCGATGTGACGATCGGCAGCACTTCCGACAGCCTGATGGTACAGGTAAGCATTCTGAACGGAGCCGGCTGCACCGTCGGCGGCGATGCCATGGCAGTCGTCACGAACGGTTCGGGCAGTTATACATATCTCTGGGACAACGGCCAGACGACGGCAACCGCCACCAACCTGACCGTCGGTATCCACAGTGTAACGGTGTCGGATATCAACTCCGGCTGCGGCGATGATGCATCTGCCAATATTCCGCTCGCGCCGACGCTGGAGGCTTCGGCAAGCGTAGTCGCCAACGCCACCTGTGCGATCGGCGGCAGCGCCGAGGTGAGCGCCACAGGAGGTTCGGGAGATTACGAATATCTCTGGGACAATGGTCAGACGACCGCGCTGGCGACCAACCTGGGCGCCGGGCCGCATTCCGTCACCGTCACCGATGAAAAGGGCTGTATCGCCACTTCCGAGGTGAACGTCGGCCAGGACCAGGGGCCCGAGGTAACCATCGATGTGATCAGCAACGCGACCTGCACCACCGGCGGCAGCGCCCAGGCAAATGCCACGGGCGGTACGCCTCCCTATACCTATCTCTGGGACGACGGACAAATGACTGCACTGGCGACCGGCCTGAGCGCCGGCATGCACAGCGTGACCGTCACTGATTCGGCAGGCTGCTCGTCAGCGGCCAACGTGACCATCGAACAGACGGGCACCCCGGAACTGACGGTTGATTCGATCGGCAACGAAGGCTGCGACGGTAACAGCGGCTCCGTCACCATCGGAGTAAGCGGCGGAACCTCGCCATATGAATTTCTTTGGGACAACGGCGCCATGACGGCCATGCTCGACGGACTGAGCGCCGGAGATTATTCACTCACGGTAACCGACTCGACCGGTTGCACGGCCTCCATCACGATCACGATCGACGCCGTTACGCCGCCAACCGTTACGATCACCGGCGCCGTTGACGCCAATTGCAGCCAGCCCGGCAGCGCTACGGCGACCATCAGCAGCGGCGGCAGCAGCCCCTTCAGTTATTTATGGGACAACAATGAAACAAACGCTACGGCAACCGACCTGGCTGCCGGCGCCCACAGCGTCACCGTCACCGACGCCAACGGATGCACAGGCACTGCATCGGTAACGATCGGTCAGATCAACAGCGGCGGCATCAAGGTCGGCGACTACGTTTGGTACGACGACGACCAGAACGGCGCGCAGCACCCCCTGGAGTCGGGCGTGCCCGGTATTTCGGTCATGCTGATGACGGCCGGGCCCGACGGCCAGTTCGAGACACCCGACGATGAAATGGTCGATTCGACGGGTACGGATGCCAACGGCAAATATCTGTTCGATTGCGTGCTTCCGGGCACCTACATCGTCATGTTCGGCGCCTTGCCGGCTGGGTATGAGTTTACGGACAAGGACAAAGTCAACAATGACTGCGCGGACAGCGACGCCAAGTCAAACGGCAAAACGGCGCCGTTCACCATCATGCCGGGGCAGGGCGACAACCTCTGCGTGGATGCCGGTATCCATATTTTCTGCGACAACGTGCTGAATGCCGGCGTGGTCTGCTGCAACCAGACGATCTGCGAAGGCGACACCCCGGCTCTGCTGTACAACGTGCAGTCGCCCTCCGGAGGCAGCGGCCCCATCGAATATCAGTGGCTGCAACTCCTGCAAATGGGCCCCGCGCCGCCGACCTGGGTGGCCATCCCCGGCGCTACCAACGAGACTTACCAGCCCGGGCCGCTTTCCCAGACCTCGTACTTCATGCGCTGCGCGCGCCGCGAAGGTTGCGTCACATTCCTGGAGTCGAATATCATCACGATCACGGTGCAGCCCGCCGGCTCGCCTGGCTGTGAAGATTTCACCATGGACCTCAACGCACGCGTGGCCGGGCATTCGACTGTGATCATCGAGTGGACCACCACCCTGCCCGAAACGGCGCCCTACATGTATGTCGTGGAGCATTCGACGGACAAGGTCGTGTGGAACGACGCCCTGACCGTGATGGGCAAACACGACGCTACGAAGCCGAACCACTACACGGTAACGCACCAGACGCCCGCGAGTGGCATGAACCATTACCGCGTCAAGCGCCTGGATGCCATGGGTGTGGCCAGTTACTCACAGATCCGCTCGCTGCAACTTGATATTCCGCTCACCGGAACGGTGGACATTTTCCCCAACCCCGTTTCAAAGGTGTTGACCATCAAGAACATACAAGCGTATGACGCTGATATCGATGTCAGCATTATCAATACCGGCGGCGATGTACTGCACACCCTCACGATCAAACAGGGCACCCTGATCTATGAGGAATTGCCGGTAGAAAACCTGCCCGCAGGCCTGTATATGGCGCGGGTGCGTTTCAGCAACGGCGAGGTAAAAACGTACAAGATCACGAAGATATAGAAGGTGTTTTCGTAAAAATCAAAACGGCCCGCGTTCGACGATCGAACGCGGGCCGTTTTGATTTTTGAGCGAATTTTTGGTCGGTCAGGGCGCCGTTTTTTGTGCTGCCGGCTGTTCCTCCCGGCTGATCTTCCAGCGCTTGTGGCTCCAGAGCCAGTGCTCAGGTTTCGCCCGAACATCGGCTTCGAGCACCTTCGTATAACGGCGCGTGATCTCCATCTCGCCCATTTCCGCGGGGTTTTCGCAGATCAGCGAAAACGTGATCTCATAAAAGCCTCTCCGAACGGGCATAATATGGTAGTACAGCACCGGGTAGTTGAATTTGCGGGACAGCACGTCGGCGCCGGGCAGTGAGGCGGTATCGACGCCCAGAAGATCCACCCAATGCGCACTTTTACGACTCGAAGGCGACTGGTCGGCCAGCAGGAGGTACACGGCGGGCTCGCCTGCCCGGCGGCGCATGGTGCGAAACAGGTCGTCCATACTTACCAGTTCCATTCCGGTGCGGCTGCGGCTTTGGTTGACGTAGCGATCGAGGTATTTGTTTTTGATCTGCTTGAAAGCAGTGATCGTGGCGCCGTGAAAATCGGGCGGCATGGTCAGGCCGGAATATTCCCAGTTGCCATAATGGCTGCCCGTGAGGATGACGGACTGCCCTTTGTCGAGAAAGCGGTTGAGTAATTCGGGATTTACCGTTGGACAGCGGCGATGTATCTCCTTGAGCGGGGCCGTGTAGGTCTTGATGCTTTCAAGCGTCATATCCATGAGGTTGTGGTAAAAGTCGCGGGCGATCGCCCGGATCTCCGCATCGCTTTTTTCAGGGAAAGCGCGGCGCAGGTTGCCATACACGACTTTTTTGCGGTAGCCGACCACGTGGTACAGCAGGAAAGCCATACCGTCGGACAGCAGGTAAACAACCCGAAAAGGGATAAAGCGAAAGAGTTCCGCGACAAGGCGCAGGGTAAGGTATCCGATCATGAGCAAATTGGAGACCGGAGGCGTCTGCGGTGTGTTTAACGCTCTTTGGGCAACATGAGCCAAAGCCTGCCGTACCGGTTGATCTTGCGGGCCTCCTGAAGGCCTTGCTTGCCGATACCGCAGTACAGGTCCATGCGCTTGGTCGTCAGAATGGCGCCGCCCCGATCCTGGGCAAAGATAATGCGGTAGGTGTAACCCAGCAGTTTACCGGAAGGATCGATATTGGGCAACTCCGCCAGCAGGGTACTGCCGATGGGAATGTAGCGCGGATCGACGGCGACCGAATAACCCGCGGTCAGCGGGAAAAACCCGCAACCGAGCACCTGGTCGTCGACCGGCGTAAAAAACACGTAGCGACCGCCCTTGCCTTTCACAGAACCGCCGAAGCCGAAATGCTGGCGCTTGCCGTCGGGAAATTCCACGAGGCAGTTGCCTTGCAGTTGCGCATTGGCGAGTTCCTTTTTACTGCGCAGCCAGGCCAGTTCCATGCCACGGCCTTCCAGAGCGCCCGCCTCGATGGCGGCGCGGTTGGGCACATTCGAATCGGGCCGTTTGTACATCGGCACCGGAAATTCGGATGTCTGGACGCGGCTGGCGCGGATCACCGGCGTATAATAACCGGTCATGCGGACGCGATCTTTCTTGAGATCGGTATTGACGCCGTAAAAATCAAAAGTGGTCAGCAGCACGCTGGGGTCGAGCAACTGTACGTTTTGCAGCAGTTCGACGGTGCGCAGCATATCGTCTTTGCTGATCCCGGAGCGGGTGTGCTCCTTCACATCTTTCCGGCGCAGGTAATTGGCCTGCTCGTACATGGCTTTGAGCATGTCGGGGTCGAATGCGAGGTACGGGATCGTATCGGGATGACCGGGTATGAGGATAGACGAAGAGAGTTTGCGCTCTGTGTGACCGGATTCGGAAACCTCCACTTCCACCGGCGCCGTTTTGGGCGCTTCAGGGAGAGCAGGGCTCGCTTTTTCGGCATTTTCAGCCGCTTCGGCGGTGTACGGAATCTTGAACGGGATGCCCATTCCGGCTTCCGTGAGGTTGGATCCTGAGGCAGATTTTCCGATCCAAAATACTGAAAAACAGGTTATTAGGAGTGCAAAATCAAAGATGACTAATCGTTTGGATAGCAGCATATTCTTGTGTGGGGGTTTATGCAGCCCATTTAAATCTTAACAAATGTAACGCCAAAAAATACCATCAGTCACTTAATGAATTGTTTTTAAAATGTCAACGCGCCCGTTCTGTGCCATTCTGCCGCCTTCAGAAGGGCCACCATTGAGAACACGTCGGTGATCTCGCCGCCCATCACCATAGCCACCGCTTCATGGAACGGAAGGCGGCGAATTTGCAGTTGTTCGGTCTCTTCCGGCTGCGCGGCGCCGAAGCTGAGTTCCTGCGCCACATAGGCCACGCCGTACTCGTCGGTCACCGAATTGGTGGTATGCATTTCGAGCAGGGGCGTCCAGCGCGCAGCGCGGATGCCGGTCTCTTCGATCAGTTCGCGTTTTGCCGATTCGAGCGGGTCGGTGCCGACCGGGCCGCCGCCTTCGGGGATCTCCCAGGAGTAGCGCTCCAGGGCGTACCGGTACTGCCCCACCAGCCAGGTATAACCTTCCTCGTCGATCGGAATGATGCCGATGGCCGTGTTTTTAAAATGCACCAGCCCGTAAATGCCTTCCCCGCCGGAGGGGTTGATCACTTCGCGGTGCTCGACGCATATCCAGGGGTTTTCGTACGTAATCTGGCGGGAAATTGTCTTCCAGGGGTTGGGATGCAGGTCGGGTCCGCGACCTTTGAATTGAAAGGGCATTTGATTAATTTTGTGGCAAATATCGAAATCCATGACCACTCCGGCAGCAAGCACCCGGAAATATACGCCGGCCGAGTATCTGGAGGCAGAGCGGCAATCCGGGGAGAAGTACGCCTATTATAACGGAACCATAGAACCTGGGGCTGGAGCCAGTATTTCCCATAACCGGATCGTCAGGAATCTCCTGACGAGTTTGTCGAACCTTTTTTCCAAAGAGGAGCGGTTTGAAGCCTTTGGCAGCGATCAAAAGATCTATCTGCCCAGGTACAACTATTATTTATACCCCGACGCCGTAGTCGTGGCAGAAACGCCGGAAGTAGCAGAAGGGGTAGTAGAGGCCATCGTAAACCCGCTGCTGATCTTCGAAGTCCTGTCGCCCTCTTCCGAAAAATACGACCGCGGGGAAAAATTCGTCGAATACCAAAGCATTCCGTCATTTAAAGAATACGTGCTGGTGCGACAGGATGCGGCCGAACTAACGCTTTTTTTCCGTGAACAGCAGGACCTCTGGCGCTCTACAGAGGTATCCGGGCTGTATAGTCAGGCGCGTCTCCGATCCGTCGACGCCATGCTGGCGCTTGCTGATGTTTACTTCAAGGTACTCTGAAAACAGGCGGGCTTCCCATATCAAATTAAGGTAAAAACGCATCCGAATGCTGCTTAAACCGCAGAGTTTTCGGAATTTTGCGCCGCTTTTGAAAAAGCGAACAAGTGTGCAGCACGGCAGTTTGCCAATATTTTGAGGACAATCAAAACCGAACTGCCTGAAAACAAGCACATTATCACATCGGCATATTTGCACATTTTTATAAAAACCGGTTACCAAACATGAACAAACTACTCCGCACAGCCCTCCTGACGGTATGGGCTGTCACCGGCCTGTTGTCGACAACACAGGCGCAACTCACCTTCAACGTCACGTCCATCCCCTTCAACACACCGCCCGGCGACCAGATCTACGCCGTGGGCACCTTCAACAACTGGGACCCCGGCGACGCGACCAAGACCCTCAGCGCCAACGGCAGCGGCCAGTACACGCTTACCGTGAACCCGCCCGCCGGCGAGGTGAAATTCAAATTCACCCGCGGCAACTGGGACAAGGTGGAAGGCAACGCCAGCGGCGGCTACCTGCCCGACCGCGTGTTCAACTACAACGGCCAGCCCACAACGATCGACATCAGCATTCTGAGCTGGGAAGACCTCTCGGGCGGCAACCCCAATTCCACGGCTGCGCCCAATGTATTCGTGCTCGACAACAATTTTTACATCCCGCAACTCAACCGCGAGCGCCGGATATGGCTCTACCTGCCGCCGGACTACCAGACGACGAGCAAAAAATACCCCGTGCTGTACATGCACGACGCGCAAAACCTGTTTGACGTGGCCACCAGTTTCTCAGGCGAATGGGAAGTGGACGAATCGCTGAACCAGTTGTTTCAGGAAGGCGACTACGGCTGCATCGTGGTGGGCATCGACAACGGGCGCGCCAGCCGCCTCGATGAATACTCGCCCTGGTTCAATTCCGACTACAACGAGGGCGGCGAAGGCGCGGCCTACGTCGAGTTTATCGCCAATACCCTCAAGCCGCACATCGACTCGCTGTACCGCACCCTGCCCGACCGCCTTACCACCGGCATCATGGGCAGCAGCATGGGCGGCCTGATCTCCATGTACGCCCTTTCCGAGCGGCAGGACGTGTTCTCCAAAGCGGGCATTTTTTCGCCGGCGTTCTGGTTCGCGGGCAACAACCCCGCCAACCACGTGGCCACGCACCCCAAACAGGGCGACGTGCGCGTGTACTTCCTCGCCGGCGGCGACGAGCCGAACTACGTGGAGCAGGACATGCTCGAAGTGGCCAACGCCATGACGACCGCAGGCTTTTCGATGTCGGAAAAACTGGTGTACGTACCCTCCGACGGCCAGCACGCCGAGTGGTTCTGGGCGCGCGAATTCCCCGACGCGTACGAATGGCTGTTCCAGAACGCCGTCACTTCGGTGGACTGGCCGAAAAAACGCGAAAAGGTCGAGATTTATCCCAACCCCAGCAGCTCCTGGGTGCGCTTCACGGGCCTGGCCGCCGGCGAAATCGCCGACCTGCAGGTTCTCGGCGCCGACGGCGCGCTCTGGCGCGACACGACGATCACCGGCGGCGAGCCGCTGTGGACGGGCGACCTGCCCGCCGGCTTTTACGTGGTCAAACTGCGGAAAAAAGGTGGCAAATGGGTGTCGGGGAAATTGGTAAGACAGTAAGCCAATACCGTCGGCGCCACAAAACTTTTGTGGCGCCGACGGTATTACAAGCCATCCAATATCGCACGCACCCACTCAAGATTTCTCTGAAACTCGATATAAGCAGGATAGGTTTGTGCCAGCTCTTCCCAAAGCAGGTGACATTGCTGAAAGTACGTCTTCGCTTTTGCGCTGTCGGGTTGTTTGTCCCGGTAAAAACGACCTAATTGAGAATATGATACAGCAAGGCCGTTTTTGAACCCTACATGCTGAGGATAACTTTCGTACAACTCTTTCGTCAATTTTGCGTCTTCCTCAAAAAACTGCAAGGCCTTTTCCAGATTCCCTAACGCGCTGTGCGTCGAGCCCAGTTTCTCGTACGAGATCGCAAGGCCGTTTTTGCCGCCACATTTTGAGGATAGTTCTCGTATAATTCTTCTCTTAAACGATTGTACTGCTCAAAAAACTGCAAGGCCTTTTCCAGATTCCCTAACGCGCTGTGCGTATCCCCCAGTTTCTCGTACGAGATCGCTAAAACATTCTTAAACTCAACGTTTTGAGGATAAGCACTGTGCAGTTCTTTTTCCAGTTGATTGTACTGCTCAAAAAACTGCAAGGCCTTTTCAAGATTCCCTAACGCGCGGTGCGTCGAGCCCAGTTTCTCGTACGAGATCGCAAGGCCGTTTTTGAACCCTACATGCTGAGGATAACTTTCGTACAATGCCTGGAACAGCACTGTTTCTTCCTCAAAAAACTGCAAGGCCTTTTCCAGATTCCCTAACGCGCGGTGCGTATCCCCAGTTTCTCGTACGAGATCGCAAGGCCGTTTTTGAACCCTACATGCTGAGGATAACTTTCGTACAACTCTTTGCCGAGACGGGAACGTTCCTCAAAAAACTGCAAGGCCTTTTCAAGATTCCCTAACGCGCTGTGCGTCGAGCCCAGTTTCTCGTACGAGATCGCTAAAACATTCTTAAACTCAACGTTTTGAGGATAAGCACTGTGCAGTTCTTTTTCCAGTTGATTGTACTGCTCAAAAACTGCAAGGCCTTTTCAAGATTCCCTAACGCGCTGTGCGTCTCCCCAGTTTCGAGTACGAGATCGCTAAAACATTCTTAAACTCAACGTTTTGAGGATAAGCACTGTGCAGTTCTTTTTCCAGTTGATTGTACTGCTCAAAAACTGCAAGGCCTTTTCAAGATTCCCTAACGCGCGGTGCGTCTCCCCAGTTTCGCGTACGAGATCGCTAAACCATTCTTAAACTCAACGTTTTGAGGATAAGCACTGTGCAGTTCTTTTTCCAGTTGATTGTACTGCTCAAAAAACTGCAAGGCCTTTTCAAGATTCCCTAACGCGCTGTGCGTCGAGCCCAGTTTCGAGTACGAGATCGCAAGGCCGTTTTTGAACCCTACATGCTGAGGATAACTTTCGTACAATGCCTGGAACAGCACTGTTTCTTCCTCAAAAAACTGCAAGGCCTTTTCCAGATTCCCTAACGCGCTGTGCGTCGAGCCCAGTTTCTCGTACGAGATCGCTAAAACATTCTTAAACTCAACGTTTTGAGGATAAGCACTGTGCAGTTCTTTTTCCAGTTGATTATACTGCTCAAAAAACTGCAAGGCCTTTTCCAGATTCCCTAACGCGCTGTGCGTCGAGCCCAGTTTCTCGTACGAGATCGCAAGGCCGTTTTTGAACCCTACATGCTGAGGATAACTTTCGTACAATGCCTGGAACAGCACTGTTTCTTCCTCAAAAACTGCAAGGCCTTTTCAAGATTCCCTAACGCGCTGTGCGTCTCCCCAGTTTCAAGTACGAGATCGCTAAAACATTCTTAAACTCAACGTTTTGAGGATAAGCACTGTGCAGTTCTTTTTCCAGTTGATTGTACTGCTCAAAAAACTGCAAGGCCTTTTCCAGATTCCCTAACGCGCTGTGCGTCTTGCCCAGTTTCTCGTACGAGATCGCAAGGCCGTTTTTAAAATGGTTGTTATCGGGATCTGAATCCACAAGCCCCTGCAGAATCCGGGCCATATTTTCATGGGCCTGCATTGCCTTGATCAGGTCTCCCGTATCAATATGGTAATTGCCCAAATTTTGACAGAGTATTGCCAGCTCGTCATCATCCAGCCCGGTTGTTGCCAGCACCACTTCCGCATAACGGGCGAACAAAGAGGAGTATCGGTAATTCTCTTCGTGCAGCACATCCTTGTCCAGTTCGCGGATCAGGCTGCCGATCAGGTCCCTGCAATCATCAGGCAGGCTTCGGCTTTTTGCTTTTACAACCTCCTGTACAACAGGACTGATTTTGAACGTTTTTGCCTCCTGGTTGAGATCAAGCCAACCTTTTTGCGCAAGGGAAAGCAAGGCATCATCCAGGCCCTTCCGATCCGGCAGCAGGCGCTCGAGCGTG
Source organism: Lewinellaceae bacterium (assembly GCA_020636045.1). Taxonomy (GTDB): domain Bacteria; phylum Bacteroidota; class Bacteroidia; order Chitinophagales; family Saprospiraceae; genus M3007. Next base: position 88,182 of record JACJYP010000006.1, on the reverse strand, counting down.
CCGAAATCGATTCGCTCGGCAGGCAGCACCGAAAACACGGAAAGAAGCGCATTTTCACTATCCGAGAGTCCGCCGAGGTCGTACATGGCCTTGATAATATCGGTCGGTGTTTCTTCCCGCAGGCCGCTCCCGCTTGCCTGGTAAGCCGTTTTCACGGTTTTGCTTTTCAGTTGCAGCAGTCCGCGCTCCTGCAGGTCGCCCAGCAATTCGGAGAGGCCGTAGCGGGTTTTCAGGCGGTTGAGGTTGTGCAGGTTTTTGGCGAGCAGTTCGATCACGAGGGTATTGTAGCCGACGGCCCGGAAGATCTCGATCAACTGCGCGTTTTCTTCTTCCCTGTATGCGGGATAGTGCTTTTTGAAAAGCGCGAGGGCCTTGTCGTCGCCAAAAGGTTCGATCCTGTGAAAAGCGGCCTGTTCGAATTCGGTGATGCGGGTGGTGAGCAGGATGTGGAAATTGGGGCAGGAGCGCAGCGCTATGTAGTATTGTCCCAGTTGGCCGGGGTCATTGGCATTGTCGATGACGAGGAGGCAGTGCTTTTGCAGGGCAAGCATGGTTTCCAGGAGGATGCCGAGCCGCTGCTCCTTTGGCGCGCCTTCCGGGTAGGACACTTCCAGGGGCTCCGAAAGCGTCAGAATGGCATCCAGCAGGCTGTCCTGCACAAATGCCCAGGCGAGGTGGAAGTAATCCTTTTCATAACGCTGCCAGTATTTGGCGGCAAGGGTCGTTTTGCCGATACCGCCCTGGCCGTTCACCAGCAGCAGCAGGTTTTCACCGGCATCCAGCATCCGGTGCACGGTCTTGAGGTCGTCGTCGCGTTCGAGGTACCAGTCGGTGATGAAAGGGGCCTTTCCAAGTATTTTGGGGATCTTTTTATCGCCGTAAATATTGTAAACAACCCCTCCGATATTTTGCTGGCCTATGTACGCGTTTTGATTATTGACATCCCGCATGGCAGTTTTCAGTGGTTATTAAAATTGGGGTTGGTATTGGTCACGGTAGCATTGACGTTTTGTTGTCCGATTTTGGCGCCTGTGTTATCAATATGGATGCCGGCGCCTTGAATGCGTCCGTACATATCCTTCAGCAGCGTTTCTGCCGCGGGGTTGTTTTCCAGTTCGATGGCCAGCGCGCTTTTTACCGCCTCCTGCCTTGCGGTGCTATCGGGATTCTCCTGAAGGTCGCTCAGCACTTTTTTCGGCGTGGCGGCATCGTCGTCTTCCAGAAAAACGGGCCGTATCCACGTTACCGAGGCATCGGTAAAGTCCTTGAAAAAGTCCCCGATGGATTTGTTGTCTTTCAGCACCCTGGTCAGATAGCCGACCACCGCCCCGATCATCACTGTTGTTGTGACTGGTTCCATTCGATTGTGATTTATTGGTGAAATAATATTTCGTTCGCGTATTGAAGGGCCATTTTACTTGCTGTAAAAATACCTCAATATGCGAAAATATGAAACAGCCGGCCATGCTTGCACAAGACCGGCAATCGAAATGTGCGAGTGGATCGTTTTTTCCCAAAAAATTCAGGAAGACTGCTCAGGCAGTCGGGAAAAGAGCCGGTGCACTTCAACCCGCGAATTCATTCGCAGGCTTTCTAAAAAACCCTTAAAACGGTTGGCGCGATCTGATACAGATCTTCAACCCGCGGATGAATTCGCGGGTTGAATTTTTTCAGGCAATGTGAATTTCGGACAGGTTTTGGGATGCCTGTATTGCACAGCAAATCTTTACGGACGGGAAATGCACTGCGGTGTTTGTACCTGGCCACAAGACACAGGCGCAAAGGCTTGATGTGTAGCGGCAAACGCCCTTTGTGTAGCCGTTACAAGGTTTGTTGTCAAGACAAACGCCCTTTGTGTTGTCGTTACAGGGTTCGTTGTCAATACAAACGTACTTTGTGTAGTCGTTGCAAGGTTCGTTGTCAAGACAAACGCCCTTTGTGTAATCGTTGCAAGGTTCGTTGTCAAGACAAACGCCCTTGTGTAATCGCTGCAAGGTTCCTTGTCAAGACAAACGCCCTTTGTTCGCTGCAAGGTTCCTTGTCAAGACAAACGCCCTTTGTGTAATCGCTGCAAGGTTCGTTGTCAAGACAAACGCCCTTTGTGTAATCGCTGCAAGGTTCCTTGTCAAGACAAACGCCCTTTGTGTAAGGCGTTCCGTTTGATGCGTAGCGGCGGGACAGAGCCCTTTTCAGGCTTAAAAGGGCCGTTTCACAAGAAGTCCGGATCATCAGGCCTTTATCGCTCAGGTTCAAACCCGAAAGCGGTAATACACCGGTCTTAAAAACGCGTGTCAGGCCCCGGCGCCTCTAAAGCCAGCGTATTTTCCTTCCCGGCATCAGCCCTTCCCCATCAACACCGCCCGAAGCATCGCTTCATCCGCGAGGTTCGGCACGGTCACCTGCAGTTCCGGGTATTGCGCCATGGTGCGCTGCAAGGTGCTGATCGCGTGCGGGTTGCGCGCCCAGGCGCGGCGGCTGATGCCGTTGTTCACATCCCAGAACAGCATGGAACGCAGCCTTCGTTCGGCATCCGCCGAGCCGTCGAGCACCATGCCGAAGCCGCCGTTCATCACTTCGCCCCAGCCCACGCCGCCGCCGTTGTGCAGGCTCACCCAGGTGGCGCCGCGGAAGGCGTCGCCGATCACATTGTGCACGGCCATGTCCGCCGTGAAGCGCGAGCCGTCGTAAATATTCGCCGTTTCGCGGAAGGGCGAATCCGTGCCGCTTACGTCGTGGTGGTCGCGACCCAGCACCACCGGGCCGGAGAGTTCTCCTTTTTGAATGGCCGCGTTGAAGGCCTGGGCAATGCGGATGCGACCCTCCGAATCTGCATACAGGATGCGCGATTTGGAGCCCACCACGGGTATCTGTGCTTTCGCATTGCGTATCCAGATCAGGTTGTCGTTGAGTTGCCCTTTTATTTCTTCGGGCGCTTCGGCGAGCATTTGTTCCAGCACCTGCGCTGCGATCCGGTCGGTTTTGTCCAGATCGTCCTGCGCGCCGGAGCAGCACACCCAGCGGAAAGGCCCGAAGCCGTAGTCGAAACACAGCGGACCCATGATATCCTCCACGTAGGAGGGATAGCGGTAAGGCGAGTAGATAAAGGACTGTGGATTCGGCGCCGCCCCCGAATTTCCAATTCCCGGCTTCCAGACATCGGCGCCGACGTCGCCGGCTTCTTTCAGGAAGGCGTTGCCGTAATCCCAGAAGTACATGCCGCGCTCGCACATGGCATTGACGGCAGCCGCGTGGCGGCGCAGGGTGTCGGCCACGGCGGCCATAAAACGCGGCTTGTCGCTGACCAGCAGTTGTTTGGCCTCTTCAAAGGTATATCCCACGGGGCAGTAGCCCATGTCGTGGATGTTGTGGCAACTGGTCTGGTCGCTGCCCAGTTCCACGCGGATGTCGTCGCGCACAAAGCGCTCCCAGAGATCGACGATGTTGCCGTGGTACACCAGCGCGGCGGCGGTCTGGCTTTTCCGGCACGCTTCTATGCGCGCAATCAATGCATCGAGGTCGCTGAAGACGTCCTCTTTTTTGATATAGCCGTCGGTGAGGCGCTGCTGCACCGCGTCGCCGTCCACTTCGGCGATGATGCCCACGCAACCTGTGATCACGGCCGCCAGCGCCTGCGCGCCCGACATGCCGCCGAGGCCAGAGGTCACGAACACGCGCCCGCGCAGGTCCCGCTCACCGATGCCCATGCGGCGCCCGGCATTCAGCAGGGTGATCGTGGTGCCGTGCACGATGCCCTGCGGACCGATGTACATGAACGATCCCGCCGTCATCTGGCCGTACTGCGTGACGCCGAGGGCGTTGTATTTATTCCAGTCTTCCTTTTTGGAGTAATTGGGGATCATCATGCCGTTGGTCACCACCACGCGCGGCGCATCGCGGTGGCTGGGAAAAAGGCCCAGCGGATGGCCGGAATACAACACGAGGGTTTGTTCGTCCGTCATTTCCGACAGGTAGCGCATGGTGAGCAGGTATTGCGCCCAGTTCTGAAATACCGCGCCGTTGCCGCCGTAGGTGATGAGTTCGTGCGGGTGTTTGGCCACTTTCGGGTCGAGGTTGTTCTGGATCATCAGCATGATGGCCGCTGCCTGCCGCGAGCGATGCGGATACTCATCGACCGGGCGCGCGTGCATGGCGTAGGCGGGCCGGAACCGGTACATGTAGATGCGCCCGTAACGCTCCAGTTCTTCGGCGAATTCGGCGGCCAGTTCGCGGTGCCAGGCCTGCGGGAAATAACGCAGGGCATTTTGCAGGGCCAGCACCTTCTCATCGTCCGACAAGACGCCTTCGATGACGCGGCGCGGCGCGTGACTCACGCCGGGATCGAGCGGTCGCGGTGGCGGCAGGGTGGCGGGCAAGCCGCTGCGGATTTCATGCTGGAAAGTGGTGAGGGCAGACATATCTTTTTGCAGTTTCTTTTGTTATAGGGCGATGAACGCGCTCTATTTCGGGCGATTCATTTCTCCGAACCGGGCAAAAATACCGCTATCGCCTGCAAATCAAAACCGACAAATGCCCTCTCCCTTCCTCACGGCCCAATGGCGCCGGCTTGTTTTGTTCAACTACGCTATTGACCCGGATGCGCTGCTTCCCTACCTGCCTGCGCATACGGAACCGGATGAATGGAACGGCACCTGCTACGTCAGCCTCGTCGGGTTTATGTTCCTCGATACGCGCCTCAAGGGCGTCGCCATTCCCTGGCATCGCAATTTTGAAGAGATCAACCTGCGGTTTTACGTGCAGCGCCGCGACCCGGTCACGGAAGAAAAGAAGCGCGGCGTGGTGTTTATCCGCGAGATCGTACCGAAGCGCGCCATCGCCCTGGTAGCCAATGCCTTGTACCGCGAGCGCTACCGCATGCACCCGATGTGGCATCTTTGGCAGGAAAAAGACGGGGAAATGACCGTGGAATACGCCTGGAAACAGACGGGATGCTGGCAATCGTTCGGCGTACGTGCCGATATGGCGGCGACGGACCTGAAGGAAGGCAGCGAAGCGGAGTTCATCACCGAACACTACTGGGGTTACGCCCGGCGCGATGCGCGGTACAGCGTAGAGTATCAGGTAGAGCATCCGCGCTGGCAGGTGTACCCGATCAAAGCCTGGCATTGCGAGGTAGATTTCGGCGCAGTGTACGGCCCGGCGTTCGGCGCGCTGAACGGCGCCGAGCCGCGTTCGATCTTCCTGGCGGAAGGTTCGGAAGTGGCGGTGCTCGACCGGAGGATCATTTCGGCATAGCCGGGGGCAACACGCCCGTGCGTTCGCACCAGCCCTGGTGCCGGGCTTCCGCTTCCCGGAATTCGGTAGCAGGCGCCAGTTCGGTAAAGATCTCCTTTCCCTTGCTGCGCTGTTCCGCCAGCAGTTTTTCGGCAAGCGCCTTTTGTCTTTCCGAATGGTAAAAAATGGCGGAGCGGTACTGTCCTCCGTTGCCGCGGCGGTCCTGCGAAGCATCGTGCAGGGTAAAAAAGAAGCGGACCAGCGTTTCAAAGTCGGTGATTGCGGGATCAAAACATACTTCCACGGCTTCACAGTGGCCGGTGCCTTTGCGGCATACTTGTTCGTATGTGGGATGCTGGCTGTGGCCGCCTGTGTAGCCGACACGCGTGGCTACTACGCCGCGCTGGCGACTGAAATGGTATTCCTTGCTCCAGAAACAGCCGCAGGCAAAAGTAGCGCATTCGGTATGCATGGCTCAGCGGCTGTTTGGGTTAGACTTCCGGAACTTGTTATTGAGCATTTTTGATCTGATTGAGGTGGCAAAACCGGAGGTTGGCAGGCGTTAAATGAGGGTTTTGGCAACGATGTGCAGACCAAAAAGGAGAGAATATTTAACTCAAAAAGCCTCTCAGGCCTTGTATTTCCGGCAAAACATTTTTTTGGCAAACGCCCCCGCCGCGTAGCGGCAGCGCAGGGCGTGGGTGAGTTCGCCCGTCACGAATACGCCGATGTCGAGGCCCAGCAGGACATTGCGCAGCAGGCGCACCGGGTCTATCCAGGCTTCGTGAAAGGGGGTCACGACAAAAAGTTCAACGGCGATCACCGCAGCAGAAAGCAGCACCAGCCCCACGGTGGCGCCGCGCGTTTTCATCAGCCAGGAAGGGCGCTGCCGGAGCAGGCATTTTTCCAGAAAACGACAGGGAACGCGGTCGGAAGGGTATATTTTGACCAGCTCGCGCAGCACGTGCTCTGCATGCGGGTACTCCTGCTGCTGAAACAGGGAAGCCGCCTTCAGGAACAGCGTTTTGGCATACACATCCTCTCCGCCCCAGGTGTCGATGTTGTGCATGATGATCAGTTCGAGCAGGTGGTCGCACATCACCACGTGTTTGCCGTAGTTGCCGGTATGGAACAGCGCAAGGGTGTAGGCCTGCGTACAATCGAAATATTCCTCGAAATCCAGCGCGCGGATATCCTCTTCAAACTGCTCGTAAAAGCGGATCAGTCCATGAAAGTCGTGGCTTTCGATGGCCTTGAAATTCCGGTACAGGCGGAGCCGATGCGCGGGTAAGAAGTTCATGATCGCTGTAAAAATACGAAGCAAATACTGGAACGGTAAAATTGCCTGCACGGTTGCTTGCCCGGGTGGGAAATTTGCAGTTCCACTGCCGCTGAAACGAGATCAGGCGGAAGCCCGTAAGCCGCCGCCTGATCAGAATGCTATAGTATTTCACCGGGATCGGTGTTGTCAGTGTTGTCGCACCGCTACCGGCATGTCGTCGTCGTAGTCGCCTGTCAGTACCGGCGTCTGTATGTTGCCGGTGTACTCGCGCACCTTGACGTACACGTAGCGGTAGAGTTCCTTGATCGAGACGAGCATATCGTTGTTGGTGTCGGCGTTGCCTTTGAGGCCCTGCAGCACGTAGTAGGTGAATACGCCCTGACGCAGGCCGTGGTCTTCCAGCGACAGTTCTTCCGCTTTCGAGGACATCAGCAGGGCGATACCGCCGCTGGCATCTTCAAAGGCCTTGTAATAGCGCTGGAGCGATACCGGCGCGGGGCCTTTGGCCGCCAGCGAGCCGCCGCCGTAGTTGAGCGAGCCGCTGTGGCAGGCGTCGGCAATGCACAGTTTGTGCTTGGCCTTGCTTTCGTTGAATATCTGCTTCACCTCGTCGTGGCGCAGTTTGTTGTTGTAGCCGTCGTAGTCTACCGGCAGGAAGCAGCCTTCGAGGCCGTGCCCGCTGAAGTAGAGCAGCACCACGTCGTTTTCGTCGGCGCGCAGGAAGTATTCGCGCATTTTCTTGAGGATGTTGGCGCGGGTAGCGTCGTCGTCGACCAGGATGGCCACCTGTTCTTCGGGCAAAGCGCCGCCTTCCACGCTGCGCAGGAAGGTATAGAAGCGGTAGGCGTCGTCGTCCGTGAATTTCAGCGACGGCATCGATGTGTAGCGCCCTACCCCGACCACCACGGCCCATATCTTGACGTTTTTGGTCGACTCCATGCGCACAGGATTGGCCGGCACCTGCTCGTCGGAATCGAGTTCCTTGACGGCTGCGCCGTTCACCCATACAGCGCCGTACACGCGGCCGCTGGCAAAATACATGATGCCTTCGCCGTTGGGAGCGTTGTTGACCCATTCGCCTTCGTAGCGGTTGCCGTCGGCGTAGTAACAGGTACCTTTCCCGTGCGGATAGCCGTTGCGGAATTCACCGATCCAGCGCGAGCCGTCGGGATAGTCGTAGTAGCCCTTGCCGCTGGTGCAGCTGACCACGCCGCAGTTGCGCAGGCCGGTCACATCGGGCTTCGTCGTCGAAGGCTTCGGACGCTCGGACTGGTTGGTATTCGACGCCAGCGAGCCGGAAGTGTTGACGAGTTTGCCGAGCGCCCAGGTACCGAGGGTTACCTTCCCGGTGGGGTCGACGAATTTGCCCTGGCCGTTTTTGCGGTTTTGCTTCCAGCCGCCGGTGTAGTAAGCGCCGTCGGGGTAGTGCATGGTGCCCTGGCCGTCGAATTTGCCGCTTTTGAAGTCGCCTTCGTAGCGCTCTTTCGTTTTGAAATAGTAAGCGCCCTTGCCGTTGGGTTGGTCGCTGATCCAGCGTCCGACGTACTTATCGCCGTTGGCGTAATACATCGTGCCGTCTCCGTGCATTTTGTTGCGGTTGAACTGCCCCTCGTACACGTTGTTGTTGGCATAGACCATTTTGCCTTTGCCGGTGCGCTGGCCGTTGATGAACTGGCCCGTGTAGATGGTACCTGAATTGTAGCGATACTTCCCTGTGCCGTTCTGGCAGTTGCCGCTTTGACATTGGGCGTTCAGGTTAGTGGGACTGATGGCTGCCGCCAGCACTACGGCCGGCAAAAGCAGGCGGATAAACAGATTATGACCCTTCATGTTTCTGATAGGATTTGATTGTTTTTACAAAAAAATATGTAGGTAGACGAAGGGTGCAAGCAAAGTGTTGAATTGATTAAACTCGGATAAACCGGGTTCCTGAATCGTGAGAAATTAGCCGGGCCCCTGCGCATTTACAAATAAAAGGAATTATTTACTGAAATGCCGGAGCGGGCGGGGGTGATCTGGCGATTAAAAAAGTCGACTTTGGCGCTTTGGGTAACCGGGCGGATTAGCGATTTCAAGAACACTTTAGGCATCCGAATATTGTGCCACGGGTTGTACGCTGCATTCCGTTTTGTACCTTTGCGGGGCATTTTCTAATTTAAAATATTGGTTTCCAATAATTTGTAAAATATTTAAAACGATGTTAAAAAATCTGATTTTCGGCTTCGCCGCAACGGCACTTTTTTACTGCTGCGGCAACGCACAAACCCAGCAATCGGGCGATAACAAGCACTTCGGAAGTGCCGTCACGGCCGACGGCGCGATCTCTTACGACGAGCTGATCAAACAGATGGGAGACGCCGATTCACTGGCGATCAAGGTGACCGGTACGGTGAGCGAAGTTTGCCAGAAAAAGGGCTGCTGGATGACCCTGGTAGCCGACCAGCCGGGGCAACCTGAAATGCGCGTCACGTTCAAGGACTACGCTTTTTTTATGCCGAAAGACCTGTCGGGCAAACACGTCGTGGTCGACGGATTTGCCTATGTGGACGTCACGCCGGTAGATGTGCTGCGCCATTATGCGGAAGATGCCGGCAAATCGAAAGAGGAGATCGAACAGATCACCGAGCCGAAACGCGAGATGGCCTACGAGGCTGCAGGCGTACTGATCGTTGATTAAGCCTGCGTTCAGGAAAATTTTAAAGGGTTTGGGAGCGGCCGCTCCCAAACCCTTTTTTTATCCGTTCAGTACGTTTTGATCCCCGTCACATAGTACATGTCCATCATGCCCTTGTTCTTGGCGGCGATCTTTCCGCGGTGCTGCCATTCGAACTCGTATTTGGCAAGCCAGTAGGCATCTTCACTGACATTGACGCGGCCCGGGTCGCATGCTTCCTCCATACGGGCCGCGATATTGACTGTATCGCCCCAGATGTCGTAGGCAAACTTTTTTGCGCCCACCACACCCGCTACCACAGGGCCGGTGTGAATTCCCACGCGGGCTTCGAAATAAGGCAAACCCTGATCCATGCGTTCGGCTTTCACATGCAGCAGGAAGTCCTGTATCTCCAGGGCGGCCTTCACAATATCCGAAGGGCTGGAGTTCTGGTCGGACAGGCCGCTGGCGCAGATGTAGGCATCGCCTACCGTTTTGATCTTCTCGATGCGGTATTGCTCGATGATGCGGTCGAAATTCGAAAAACAGTAGTCGAGTTCTTCCACCAGTTGTTCCGGGCTCAGGCGCTCGGCCACATTCGTAAAGCCGATGAAGTCGGTGAACATCACCGTCGCCTGTTCGTATTTCTGTGCGGCGACCTTGTCCCGGGTTTTCAATTCCTGCGCGATCACAGGCGGTAATATATTGAGCAGCAGGCCGTCGCTACGTTTCTTTTCCTCCTCGATGAGGGCGTTTTTCTGAGACAGTTCGTTGGCTGCGCGTTTTTTGGCGCGGAAACGGAAGTAGAAAAGCAACGCGAGCGACAACACGAAAGCAGCCAGCAGGGCGAGCAGGTTGCGCAGCGATTCACTTTTTTGCTGGGCGAGTTCGGCTTCCGCCAGCCGCCGTTTTTGCATCTGTATTTCGCGTTCCTGCTGTGCCCGCACGATCGAATCGATCATTTGTTCTTCCGTCAGGTTCTCCAGCAGCAGGGCTTTGGTGCGGATCATTGAATCGGCGCGCAGCTTCTCCTGCGAGATCTGGATCAGCGCCGAGTCTTTTCGCGTGAGTTCGCTGCGCGTTTTTTGCTGGGCTTCCTCCAGTTGGGACTGATAGTTGGTTTCCAGTATCTGGCTTTGCCCGGTCAGTTGAGCGATCTGCTCCCGCAAGCTGCGGTTGTCGGCCTCCGCGGCTGCCAGTTTGTTTTCCAGGCGCCGCACGGCATCGCCGCCACTGCGGGTGCCGCCGCCTGCATCCGTGAGGTAGTTGACGGTTTCGCGGCTCCACTTGAGTGCTTCGCGGTAGTCGTTCTGTTTGAGCGCAATGTCCTGCAGGCGTTCGGTGGCACTCAGGGCCAGGTCGCGCAGGCCGTAGTTGCGCGCGGCATTCCAGGCATGCTGAAAGCGCGTAGCGGCTTCCTGGTATTTCCGGGCGCGGTACTGCCCTTCAGCGCTGAGGTAGGAGGCGTCGGCGTCGCGGCGTTTGTCGCCGATCTCTGTAGCCAGGTCGCTGGCCTGCTGCGCATAGGAGGAAGATTTGATCGGGTTGGAGTTCAGCAGTTTTTCGGCGATCTGGTATGAAAGATTCATCTTGTCGGTCTTGGAATCAGCGCGCCGGAGGCGTGATTCCAGCTCGCTGACCGACTGCGCATGCACAGCAGAGGCAAACAACGCGAACAAGATGATGAAGGCGGATTGATATTTCATGTTGACGTTTAAGTAACCGGCTTCCGGAGTGCCATACAAACGAGCAGTTTTAACAACTTGTTATGCAGGTGCGAAAACGACAAAGATCGAAGAAATTTTATTCTGCCCGACATGAAAACGCTTCGGGGTTGCGCTTTTTCAAAAACCCCTACTTTTACCCGGCCTTAACAGACACCATATGCAGATAAAACCATTTCAGGCAACATACCCGAATTTCGACTTCATCGCCTCGCCCGATTCGTTTTGCGACGATGCAAAAAATTCTTTCCGCGAATTTCAGGCCAACGGCTTTTTTGACCAGTCGCTCGGAACCGCTTTTTACATCTACCAGATCGAAAAAGACGCGCGCAAACATACCGGCCTGATCGCGCTGGACGACGTGGAGGATTTTTTCAGCGGCAAGGTAAAAAAGCACGAAAAAACGCTCAGCGAACGCGAACAGCAGCAAATGCAGCTCTTTCTGCGCTGGGGCGCCATCCTGAAACCCATATTGCTTACCTACCAGCCCGTACCCGACATCAGTCGCTGGCTGGACAGTTTCGCAAGTTCTAACAAACCGACTTTTTCCACGCGTTTTGTCAAAGACGGTCAGATACACCGGGTCTGGACGGTGACAGACCCCACGGAGATCGATCACCTGCGCCGGCTGTTCGCAGAACGCGTGGCATGCACCTACATCGCCGACGGGCACCATCGGACCACCACCGTTGCCCTGCTCCATGAAAGGCTGAAAGACAAAAATCCTGAATTTAATTTCGACAACCTTTTCTGCGCCTTTTTCGCCGCCGATCAGCTCGACATTCTCGATTATAACCGCGTGGTGGAAGGCCTCAAGGATATCAGCCCCACCCAGTTTATCGTAAAAATGTCGAAGATCTTCGACATCGATGTGCTGCAGGAGCCGCGCAAACCCTTTTCCAAGCACGAACTGGTGATGTACGTCCACAAGGAGTGGTACAGTCTTCACTGGAAAAAAGAAGTGCTTGCCACATCTCCCAAAAACCGGGTGGTGCTGGACGCCACGCTGCTCAACGAACTGGTGCTGCGCGACATCATCGGCATACAGGACGTGCGCACCGATACGCGTATTTCGTACGTCGACGGCGTGAAAGGGCTGGACGGGCTGCGCAAAACCACCAATGAAAGCGACAACCGGATCGGGTTCATGCTTTACCCCGTTTCATTTGAAGACCTGATGCTGATCGCCGATGCAGGGGAGAGCCTTCCGCCGAAAAGCACCTATTTCGAACCGCGCATGAAAAGCGGCATGCTCGTGCAAATGCTCAAACCCCAGGAGGGCTGACGCTGTTTACCCCGTATGCAATCATACGATCTTGTCATCATCGGCGCCGGTCCGATCGGGCTGGCTTGCGGCATAGAGGCGCAACGCGCAGGACTGCGGTATCTGATCCTTGAAAAAGGCACGCTGGTCAACTCTTTGTACCACTATCCGGCCAACATGACATTTTTCTCCACCTCCGAGCGCCTCGAGATCGGCGGTGTGCCTTTTGTATCTAACAATGCCAAGCCCACCCGCGCAGAGGCCCTTGAATATTACCGCCGCGTAGCCGAAACGTTCGGACTGGACATCCATTTTTACGAAACCGTCGACAGGATCAGGCCGGCATCGTCCGGGGGATACGAGATCGACACCGATAAAGGGCTATACAGCGCGGAAAATATCGCCCTGGCCACAGGGTTTTATGACCTTCCGGTCACGTTGGGTATCCCCGGTGAATCGCTGCCAAAAGTCACACACTACTATGCAGAACCGCACCCTTATTACCGGCAGAAAGTCGTAGTGGTAGGCGCCAATAATTCAGCCGTAGATGCTGCGCTCGAAACCTGGCGGAAGGGCGCCGAAGTGAGCATGGTAATCCGCGAATCGGGCATCGGCGAGCGCGTGAAGTACTGGGTGCGGCCCGATATCGTCAACCGGATCGAAGAAGGGTCCATAAAGGCATATTTCGAATCTGAACTGACGGAAATACGCCCGCACGAAGTGGACATCCGCACGCCGGAAGGTCCGATCACCATCCCCAACGATTTTGTGATCGCCGCCACGGGGTACCAGCCCAACATCGCATTTCTGCAGCAAACGGGCGTCGAACTGTCCAACGACGGCAAGTTTTATCCCGCCTACAACCCCGACACCCAGGAATCCAATCTCCCGGGCCTGTATCTGGCGGGCGTGGTATGCGGGGGCATGGATACGCATGTGTGGTTTATCGAAAACTCGAGGATACATGCGGAAAAGATCGTGCGCGATATTGTGGCAAAGAGGGGGCCTGCTGCCATACGCTAGGGTGTGTCTGTGAAAATACTCTAATCTTTATTGGCCAGTTGTCCGCAGGCGGCGTCGATATCCTTGCCGCGGCTGCGCCGCACCGTCACGGTCACGCCCTCCCGGGCGAGATAAGCGGCAAAATCATTCAGGCGATTTTCGTCCGATTTTTCAAATGACAAACCTTCGATCGGGTTGTACTCAATAATGTTCACCCGCACCGGAAATTTGCGGCGGCACAACTGCACCAGGCGCGCGGCGTCTTCAAGGCTGTCGTTAAAGCGCTCGAAAGCGATGTATTCGTAGGAAATGCGGTTGCGGGTCTTCCGGTAGAAATACTCCAGGGCTTCCATCAGCGCATCGAGGTGATTGCTTTCATTGATCGGCATGATCTCGTTGCGCTTCACATCGTCGGCAGCGTGCAGGCTCAGCGCGAGGTTGGAACGGAAACCATCGTCGGCCAGTTTGCGGATCATCTTCGCGATCCCGGCCGTGCTCACGGTGATGCGCCGGGCCGACATACCCAGTCCTGTCGGCGGAGCGGCGGTCAGTCGCGCGATGCTCTCCATGGTGTCGGCGTAGGTAAGCAGGGGTTCGCCCATGCCCATATACACCACATTGGACAGGGGTTTGCCGAAGGCTTCCAGGCATTGTGCATTTACTCCTGTTACCTGATCAAATATCTCGGCAGCGCTCAGGTTGCGCTTTCGTCCCATGCGCCCTGTCGCACAAAATGCGCAGGTCAGGCTGCAGCCCACCTGCGTGCTCACGCAGACGGTGTACCGGTCGTCATCCGGTACGGGAATGAGCACACTTTCGATGCGGTGGCCGTCGTGGGTCAGCCAGCGCGTTTTAATGGTGCCGTCGGCGCTGTGCTGCGTCTTGTCTTCCTGAAGCACATGGAACGAAAACCGGTCGGCGAGTTTGTCGCGCAGCGCTTTCGGGAGGTTGGTCATGGCCTCGAAATTGCGGGCAGCCTTCACCCACAGCCATTCGTAGAGCTGGCGAGCGCGAAAACGGGGTTCGCCCCATTCGGCAAGCAGTGCTTCCAGATCGGCCTGAGAGCACGCGCGAATATCCTGATGTCCGGAAATAGCAGCCTCCATGACAGAAAATGTGGTTAACGGCAATTCAGGGTGTTTTTTTGATGCTTCTCCCTGCCGCATGTGATCGTCATGGCAGGGTCTCATAAACAAAAAAGCGATGGACCACACCCCGGCGTGGTTCGTCGCTTTTGATATAACTGGATGAAATTACAGCAACGTGGCGTTTACCACGCTACGTCATCGTCATCGTCTTTTTTTTGCTTTTCTTCCGCCTCTTCCTCCTCACCGGCGGCATCTTCATCATCGCCGCTTTCCTGCTCCTCTTCGACCGCTTCATCAACCGCAGTGGCGGTAGTGTTGCTGCTGCGGTCGTCGTCTTCATCAAAATCGCGGTTCTGGGCCTCCCATTCCGCCTGGCGACGATCGAATTCTTCGTAGTCGAAATCCGGCATCAGTTCGGTTTTCACATGGTTGACCACTTCATTCAACGATTCCACAAAACGGTTGAAATCCTCTTTGTACAGAAAGATCTTGTGACGCTTGTAGCCATATCCATCTTCGCGACGCGTACTTTCCGTGATCGTAATGAAGTAATCGTTTCCACGTGTCTTTTTTACATCGAGGAAGTAGGTGCGGCGCTTGCCCGCGCGCACTCTTTTGGAAAACACACTCTCATCCGGCTCGCGGTCGCCACGATCACCGCGGTCATTGCGGTCGCGGTTGTACCCGCGATCCCGATATTCACCGCGGTCGCGGTTGTACCCGCGATCCCGATGGTCACCCCCACGGTCTCTGTCTCTATCCCTGAAATCCCGGTTATCTCTCCTTTTAAAATGCCCGTATTCCACCTTTCTGGTTAATTTAGTGAAAAATATTGGTGAATAATATTGAGCAAAGGTAGATTTTCCGCTGAAACATACACTACGTTTTACAATAAATAATGCGGTCGCGACAACCGCTGCCTCATCGCTCGTACCGCACCTTGCCGCCAACGATCGTTTTCAAAACCTGCGCCTGTAAAATTTCCTCTGCCGGGCACGTCAGCAGGTTTTTTGACAGTACGGTAATATCGGCGCGTTTCCCCGGGGTGAGAGAGCCCTTTTCATCCTCTTCAAACGCCGCATAGGCATTCCAGAGCGTATAGGAATAAAGCGCTTCTTCGCGGGTCATTTTTTGTTCGGGGAAAAACTCAAGGCCGGTGTCGGCCCTTTTACGGGTCACAGCAGCATATATGCAGGGCAGCGGGTCCACGTCTTCTACCGGCGCGTCGGTGCCGTTGGCAAGTCGCGCGCCGCTGTCGAGCAGGCTGCGCCAGGCGTAGGCGCCCTGGCGCGCGCGTGTGACGCCGAGGCGCTTGACGACGAAAGGCGCGTCGCTGGTGCAGTGAATGGCCTGCATGGAAGCGATCACACCCAGGCCTTTGAAACGTGGAATATCCTGAGGATCAATGTGCTGTGCGTGCTCGATGCGCCAGCGCAGCGGCGAAGCCTTTCCGTTGGTCGCCTCGAACAGGTCGAGCATTTCGCGGTTGCCCCGGTCGCCGATGGCATGCACGCAGCATTGCAGTCCGTATTGCTTGCAGGCGGCAGCCGTAGCAGCGATCCGTTCGAGGGGAGTGGTGTTTTGTCCGTATGAATCGGGTTTGTCTTCGTAGGGTTCCAGCAGCCAGGCGCCATACGAACCGAGCGCCCCATCGAGATAGGCCTTCACGGCCCGCACGGTAAGGTAGCCTTTGCCAAGCCCTGTTTTCGGGTAGGCGGCGAGTTTGGGGTAGTCTTCGGCGGCAGGCTGTGCGATCATCACCCAGAGTCGCAGGCCGAGCCCGCCCGCTTCCGCCAGGCGTCGGTATTGGTCGATCTCCCAGAAGTCGCTGCCTGCATCCTGAAACGAGGTGATGCCTTTTGACAGGCATTCGGCGGTCGCCAGTTCCACGGATTTATCGAATGCCGCCTGTTTTTCCGCTTCAGAACGGCGGTTTTTCCACGCTGAAAACGGCCGCTCGATGAGTTCCATGGCATTTTCTTCGAATACACCGGTGAGATTGCCTCCGGCGCCGCGTACGATGCGGCCGCCCGGCGGATCGGAAGTCTCACGCGAAACGCCCGCCAGTTCGATGGCCTTTGCATTGGCGATCAGCCCGTGGCCGCTGGCGTGATAAAGCACCACGGGGTTGTCGGGTGATGCATCACTCAGCAGGTCGTGGTACGGGTACCCGTTCACCGTCGGGCCGGGCGATTGCGTCCACTTCTCCTGATGCCAGCCCCGTCCTTCGATCCAGTCGCCCGGCGCTGCCTGCCCGGCTTTTTCGGCAACTTTTTCCGCAATCTCCTGCCAGCTGCTGGTATTTAGCAGGTTGAGGTTTTGCAGACTGCGACCCAGGGCGGAAAAGTGACCGTGCCCCTCGATCAGGCCGGGCATGGCAAAAGCGCCTTGCAGATCGAGCATCTGCGTGCTGTCGCCCGCCAGTTTTTTGATCTCGTCATCGCTGCCAAGGGCCATGATCTGGTCGCCCCGGATGGCCACTGCGCTGACCCGGGGCATCAGCGAATCGGCGGTAAAAAATTGGCCGTTGAAAAGGATCATGGTGGCGGATCCGGCGGGTTTTTGAGCGCAGGCTGCCAGGATGAGCAACCCGGCCAGCAGTGAACAGGCGTGTTTCATGGATAGGAGCGATTGCTTTTTCATATTGCAAATGTCTGAAAAGAAGAGGGCCTGGATGCCATTAATTTCATGCCCTGCCAATAGCGGAGCCCGCACTTTCCCAATGGCCGTTATGGAAAATCACCGTAAATTTCGCCCTTCCCGCGCATCATATGTTCAACGAACGCTGTCTTTACCGCGCAAAAACACAAAATACTATCCATGAAAAAATTGGCTCTTTCCCTGTTTTTCATCGCCCTGGCCACCACCATTTTCGCCCAGGGCGAAGAACCCTACGAATTCAAGGAAATCAAACATCTGCCTGCCACACCCGTAAAAAGCCAGGACCGCACCGGCACCTGCTGGGCCTTTAGCTCCGCCTCTTTTCTCGAAAGCGAAGCGCTGCGCATGGGCAAAGGCGAAACCAACCTGTCGGAAATGTTCGTCGTGCGCCACATCTACCGCCAGAAGATCGAGAACTACGTGCGCCGGCAGGGCACCACGCGTTTCAGCGAAGGCGGGCTTGCCCACGACCTGCTGAATGCCGTACAGGCTTTCGGCGTCATCCCGGAGAGCGTTTATCCGGGCCGCAAGGACCCAAACAAACCTTATGACCACAGCCAGCTGGAAAAAGACCTGAAGACGATGTGCGACGGCTTTGTGGAACTGGGCAAAGCCGGCAAACTTCCGCTCGACTGGCTTTCGAAAGTAGACAGCGCCCTCGATGAGGAATTCGGCCCCGTACCTACTACTTTTACGGTCGACGGTACGGTGTTTACCCCCACTTCCTACCGCGATTATCTCGGCATCAAGCCCGACGATTATGTGACCGTCACTTCCTACACGCATCACCCCTTTTACAGCACTTTCATCCTGGAAGTGCCTGACAACTGGTCGAACGGCACTTTTTATAACCTTCCGATCAACGAACTGATGCGCTGCCTCAACCACTCGCTCGAACAGGGCTACACCGTGGAATGGGACGCCGACGTCAGCAACATGGGTTTTTCAGCCGGCAACGGGCTGGCCATCGTGCCGGAAAAAGACTGGAAAGACCGCAGTGTGGCCGATCGCAAGAATGCGTTCAAGACATGGGAGCCGGAGATGCCCGTTTCGCAGGAATACCGCCAACAGATGTTCGATAGCCAGGTCACTACCGACGATCACCTCATGCACATCGTCGGTATGCTCGACGAAGCGCACAGCGGAGATTATTACGAAGTCAAAAACTCTTGGGGCGAAATTTCAGACCTTAAAGGTTTTGTGCGCGTTTCCGAGAATTACATGCGCCTGAACACCATTTCTTTCACGGTGCACAAAAGTGCCCTGCCTGCCGATATCGTACAACGGCTTGGCATCCCCGGCCCTGCCATGCGCGGTCCGGTCATGCGGTCGGGCTCCACACAAAGCACCAAAAACCTGCGCAAACAACCGACTGACCTTAAAGTAAGCCCGGCGAGGATTCAGCCGCGTATCGAAAAGGTACAGCCCAATGCGCCCGCTGAAAAATCAGATAACTGAATGCAAAAGGCAATAATCATTGCCTGATAAATTACTGCACATCAATACATTATGAAAAACACTCCCCTCACTGAAAGACACCTGGCACTGGGAGCGAAAATGGCCGAATTTGCCGGCTACAACATGCCGATCTCCTATACATCCATCACCGACGAGCACCACGGCGTGCGCACCGGTGTGGGGGTGTTCGACGTGAGCCACATGGGCGAATTCATCGTGCGTGGAAAAGACGCTACGGTGTTTTTGCAAAGCGCAACTTCCAACGACGTAGGCAAACTCAAACCGGGCGAGGTCCAGTATTCCTGCATGCCCAATAAAAAGGGCGGCATTGTCGACGACCTGTTGGTATACCGGCTCGATGACGCACCCGAAATGACCGTTGAGGGCGAACAGTCGTACATGCTCGTGGTGAACGCCAGCAACGAAACAAAGGACTGGCGCTGGCTCCGGCGACTGTCGCGCGGCTTCGAGGTGAAACTCCAGAACATTTCCGCCAAAACAGGCCTGATCGCAGTACAGGGCCCCAAGGCAGTCGATGCCCTGCAAAAACTGACCGATATCGACCTGAAAAGCATCAAATATTACACTTTCGTGCGCGGCCGCTTCGCCGGATGCAACAACGTCATCGTATCAGCTACGGGTTATACCGGTTCAGGCGGATTCGAGATATACGCCAAAAACCGGGATCTGGTCAAGATCTGGGATAAAGTGTTCAAAAACGGTGAAAAGTGGGGCATCAAACCCGCCGGCCTGGGCGCCCGCGACACGCTGCGCCTCGAAATGGGATACTGCCTTTACGGCAACGATATCGACGACAAAACCAGCCCGCTGGAAGCAGGCCTCGGATGGATCACCAAACTGGGCAAAGCGGAAGATTTCCCTTCGAAAGAGCGGCTGCTGAAGCAAAAAGCCAACGGCGTGCGTCGCCGCCTTGTAGCCTTTCTCGTCGACGACCGGCGTGTGCCGCGCCACGGCTACGAGATCGAAAGCCGGCGCGGTGCAAAGATCGGCGTTGTCAGTTCCGGTACCCACTCTCCCACCCTCGACAAGCCCATCGGGATGGGTTATGTAAAGGTAAAATATGCCCTGCCCGGCACCAAGATCAGGATCGTGGCAGGCGGGAAAAAACTGGACGCGGAACTGGTGAAACTGCCCTTTGTCACACCTATCGTCTGAGCGCCATATTCAGTTGAAATTGATGTAATCACCGGGATCGACGGGGCGGCCTTTGTACCAAAGTTCGAAGTGCAGGTGCGGCCCCGAGGTGTTTTCGCCCGAATTGCCGATGATGGCAATGGCCTCGCCCGCTTTCACAGTACTGCCCGTTTGCTTGAGGAGTACGGAATTGTGTTTGTACATCGTCACCACGTTGTTCGGGTGCTGGATGGCGATGCTGTAGCCCGTTTCCACGGTGTAGCCGGCTGAAATTACCACGCCGTCGGCTGCCGATTTGACGGCAGTATTTTTCGGTGCAGCGACATCGATGCCGAAATGGTTTTTTTGCAGATCGAATCCTGAAGTCATTTCGCCCGACACGGGCGGCACAAAAAACAGTTGTTCGAGCGGCACGTCGCGCGGTACAATGGCCAGGCTGGCCGTCGCCACGGCCGGATCGCGGGTAAAAGTGCCTTCCGCCACTTCCGAGCGCAACTGCTCGTCTTCGGGGATGCGCTCTATATCTTCTGCCGGAATGTTATTCATGGAATCCGCAGACATGCCCTGAGATTTCGCAGCGGTTTCGCTCATCTCCGACATATCGCCCGCGAGGATCTTTCGGATATTGTCATTGTAATTGCGGTGCGCCTTGATCTCGTCTTCCAGGTTGGCAACTTTGGACGTCAGCTGGGCGATCTCCTCATCGCGTGTAAAATCACCGTAGCCGGGGATATAGCGTTTTAACGGCGTCCAGATGATAAGCGCCGTGACCAGCAGCGCCGTACCTACGATCAGGGAACTGAATGCCACGTAGACGGAAAGCGGCGTGAGCTTCATCGATGTCACCTCCTCGAACGTATCGTCGTTCATGAGTACCAGGCGATATTTATCGCGCATCTTCTCCATCAGGCTGCGGTCGTCGTCGCCATGTTTTCGGAAGAAGTCGAAGAACTTTTTTATAAAAGCAAAATACTTTTGCATACCGGAACGTAAGAAAATGAGAGACCGGGGTGGGGGCGGGAAAGCGATTCGAAAGGCAAAGTTCGGTCAAATAGAATTGCGAACGCCCGGAAAAGCCCCTGTGTTGCCGATTTTTTTGTTAATCCTTTGTTTTTTGGACAACCTTTTCCCCTCAAAAAGCGCCTTTTCCTTTCGTCCGCCCATGGTGGGGGACCATTCCAACCAACTCTGCACCTGTTTGAGCATGAAAAATAGCTTTGTCATAACCCTGACACTGGCGGCGCTGATCCTGTCGGCCGGTTGTGTAACCAAAAAGAAAAAAGGCGAAGATGTGGGCTGGTTCAAACGCGGCTACCACAACGTGACTTCCAAGTACAATTATTGGTTCAATGCCGATGAATTGTTTACGCTCACGACCGAACAACTGGCCGACCAGCATACGGACAACTACAACCAGTTGCTCGATATATACCCGGAGGCCGCCGTTGATCCGCAATCGGCGCGCGGCGATCTGGACAATGTGATCACAAAAGCATCGAAAGGGATTGCACTTCACCGCCCCAGCGAGTGGGTAGACGACTGCTATACGCTGATCGGGCAGGCGCAGTTCATGAAACGCGATTACGAGACGGCCGAAAACACCTTCAAATGGATCAAGGACGAGCATGATCCGAAAAAGAAAAAACTGAGCTCCAAGAAGAAAAAAGAGAAGGTGAAGAAGAAGAAAAAGAAGAAGAAGTCGAAGAAGAGAAAGTCAAAGAAGAAGAAGAAAAAGAAGAAGAAGAAGTCTTCAAAGAAAAAGAAGGCCGATAAAAAGCCCGATGAAGAACAGCCTGCCAATACGGCGACCGACAAACCGGAAGCGCCTGCAGCACCTGCCGTTACTGCTGCTGACATAAAGCCCACTGGCGAGAATCCTTATGACAAGGGCTGGCAGCGTGAAGCCGCCTACCCCAAGGCGATGATCTGGTTTGGCCGCACGCTTACGGAACGCGAGAAGTACGACGAGGCCGAATTCCTTTTCCGCGACCTGTGGGAGGACCCCTGGCTTCCGGAAGGGCTGCGGGCGGAATTGTCCACCGCCGAGGCATACCTGTGGGTAAAGCAAAAGAAATACGACCGGGCTATTCCCCCGCTTTCCCGGGCCATCGAATTGACCCGCCGCAAAAAAGACCGTGCGCGACTCGCCTACATCCTCGCGCAATTGTACGAGCGCGCCGGAAACTACGAACAGGCGTATGCCGCCCTCGAAACGGTGCTGTCGAGCAACCCCGCTTACGAGATGGAGTTCAACGCCCGGCTTCACCAGATACAGGCCGGATGGACCAACCGGCAGATCAGCAGCGCCGACGCCAACCGCTCGCTCGAGCGTATGGCCAAGGATGACAAAAACCTAGAATACCGCGACCAGATCTACTATGTGATGGCCGACATCGCACTGAAGGACGGCCTGAAAAAAGACGGCATCGCCTACCTGCGTCAATCGCTCGATTACAACCAGAACAACACTGCACAACGCGCCGAGTCGTACCTGAAACTCGCCGATCTGTATTACGAGGATGAAAACTTCGTGCTGGCCAAGAACTACTACGACAGTACCCTGACTGTGCTGCCTGCACTCGACGAGCGTCAGCAGCGTGTGAAGGATTATGCGGAAAACCTGAAGGACATCGCCCGCCTGATCCAGACGATCGCCGCCAACGACAGCATCGTGCGTATTTTTTACATGGACGACGATGCGCGCAAGGAACTGGCGCAAAAGATCAAAAAGCAACGCGAAGAAGAAGCTGAAGCGGCAGCGCGGGCACAGGCTGCGGCACCGCCGCCGGGCGCTGCCAAGGCGCCGCCGCCACTCGCCGGCAACAGGCCTTCTTCGTTTTATTTTTACAACGAAGCCTTCCTGAAAAAAGGGAAAAGGGACTTCAACAAAGTGTGGGGCAACCGCAAACTTGAAGATAACTGGCGCCGCAGCAACCGCCCGCTGACAGGACCTGTAGGGGAAGAGATCGCCAAAAAGGACAGCGCCCGCGTGAATACCGTGAGCGATGCGGAACTGAAAGACCTCTTCGCTTCTATCCCCAAAAGCGAAGCGGAACTCACC
Source organism: Lewinellaceae bacterium (assembly GCA_020636045.1). Lineage (GTDB taxonomy): Bacteria > Bacteroidota > Bacteroidia > Chitinophagales > Saprospiraceae > M3007. The sequence goes on along the minus strand of JACJYP010000006.1, from coordinate 65,602 downwards.
GTACTGCACCTGGCCACCTACGAGGCCATGTATCAGCTGGGTACGCTCTATCGCGACCGCCTGCAGCACAACATGCGCTGCGCCGTGACGCTCGAAGAAATGCTGACGCGGTATCCGGACATGGATAAATACGAAAAGGAGGCCTGGTATTATCTCTATCTGGCATTTACCGATCTCAAAAACGCGTCAAAAGCAAAGTATTATCTCGACAAACTGGTAGGAAAATATCCCAACAGCTCCTATGCACGTGCGCTGACCGACCCCAACTTTATGAATGCCACCAAAGCGCGCGAACGCGAACTCAACTCCTACTACGAGCAGACGTTCACCATTTTCCAGGACGGCAAGTATCAGGATGCTTTCGAGCGTTGCAAGGAAGCGCCGCAGAAATACGGCTCGCAAAATCCGCTTATGGCAAAATTCGCTCTCCTGAGCGCGCTTTGTACAGGCAACCTGCAGGGCAATGATGCTTACTGCCAGGCACTGGCAGAGGTGATCGGTCGCTATCCGGAAAGCGCCGAAGCGACCCGCGCCAAGGAGATCGCCCGTTTGATCTCCTGCAAAGGTTTCGAAGTGGAGGACAAGAAAAAGAACGATGTCGTGATCGACGACGCTTTTACGAAGGAAGACGACAAACTTCACTACTTCATCGTATCGCTCAGGGGAGATGATATCCGGCTCGACGATGTAAAGGTCTCCGTTTCAGACTACAACCGGGAAAATCACCGCCTGGAGCAACTCCGCATTTCCAATATTTTCCTCGGCGCCGACACCAAAAACCCACTTGTTGTGATCCGAAAATTTGACAACAAGAATCAGGCGATGCGCTACTACAACGAAGTAAAGGATCAGGCCGATTTTCTCGGTGAGTCCGAAGAGAAAAAGTACGACAAGGAGTTCTTTGCCATTACCCAGGAAAACTACCGCCGCATCCTGAAAAACAGGACGCTCGACGGTTACCGCGAATTTTTCGAAGAAAATTATCTGAAATAAAACCTTACCTGCCTGCGTACAAGTGCAGGTAGGCCGAAGCAGTTTCGTTTACAGAATACGGCTGGGCCGGCTCGTTTTGAACGGGCCGGCCCAATGCATTTATCAGCAACTCGGCCAGCCGGGGCGCCTCCGACGCCGTGCCGCCAGGGTCGGCGGCAATGCCTACGGGCGTGCTCACGATCCGGCAGCCGTTGGCCGCAGCCTCCGCCAGCACGAATCCGTACGATTCGAACCTGGCCGTGTGCAACAACACCCTGGCCTGCCGCATGCGCAGCAGGACTTCTTCACGGGACAGGCCGCCAGCCCATTCTACGGTGCTTTCCAAACCCATTCGGCCGGCATATCGCATCAGCCGGCTTTTTTCAGGACCGTCACCGATGAGCATGGCGCGAAGGCCGGGCATCGAAGTATGCACGGCAGCAATGGTTTCGAGCCACATATCCCAGTTTTTTACCGCGACGAGTGAGCCAACTCCAAGCACATCGATCGGCCTAGCTGATGACATGCCGGTTTGTATTTCACGGGCAGGAATGCCCCAGGGAATGACATGACCGGCTCCGAATCCGGCATTCTGTTCGAAAATTTCATTTTGAAAGGCAGAAAGCGCCACCAGGCGGTTGCTCCGTTCACCGGAAAGCCTGCGCAAAAAAAGTCCGTTGCCGGGAAGTACGTCCTGACCCATCAGGGTAGTGAAGTGCGGAATGCGATATTGCCGCGACAGTTTTTCCCCGATTACCGAGGACCAGCCGAGCCAGAAACTGTGAATCGCCGTCACTTCAGATTCATGTATGATTTGCCGGCAACGGCGCCAAGCCCGCCAGAGGGTGCGTCCTTTGAGCCAGCGCCGGTTGCGGCCGTCGCTGGGAAAAACCTGTACACCAGACCAGTAATAAGCCCCTTTTCTGAACGGGTATTCCAGTGCCACGATCTGCAAGTCAACACCTTGTGTCAGTAGCTCCCGGGCCAGCAATTGCAGGGGCGGAATGCAGGCCGTATCGGCTTCATCGGCGGCAAAGCCGGGTGTGATCCACAGGATGCGCATGAACAAAGATAAAAAGGGGCGAACGTTGTATCGTTCGCCCCGGGTATGCTGACGTCCGCGCTTGCGTCGGGCGGACGGAATGACGGCGGTCCCGTCAAAGCGGGATGCCACCGTTCTTTTGGGTCATTTTTTCATACAGGATGGTTCTTCAAAAATAACCATTCCCGCAATCCGGCGCAAGCGCTTACCGGGTCAATATTTTACCAGGCGTTTTGTCAACTGTCCGCCCCGGTCGTCGCGCACCCGGATGAAATATACACCCTGTTGCCACGAACCGGAAGGAATTTCGATATGCTGCGGGCCGGAAGGCAACTCACCCGTTTCGTTGCGGTATATAAGCCGGCCGGTCGGGTCGCAGGTTTCCACCACCACACGCGCACTTTCATCGAGTGAAAAATCAAGGGCAAAATAATTGCCGGCCGGGTTGGGGTACAATTCGAGCCCGCTCAGGATACCTGCGATCTCACGCACGGGCGTAGGGTTCACATTGGGCGGCAGCGCTACGAACTGGTCGGTGTAGAGGCGATATTCACCCGGGCCGAGGTCCAGCGGGGCATTTACATTCGTCACGTCGAGCGTTGTGCCGGTGTAGTATTCGTACCAGGTGCCCGTGTGCTGGAAGTTCGGCGTGACGCTGCCGGTGACGAGGGCGACGTTTGCCATCACGTGTACGTTCATCGAAGGCGAATTGAGTCGTACCGTTCTGCCGGTTCCGGGGCCGATATTGATCTGGTAGTCCGTCGTTTCAAATACGTCGTATGATTTGCGCAACTGCAGCAGCGCCGTTGTCACATCGAGCACGCGCCGGCGGTATGGGTCGTTTACAAAGTCCCAGCGGACAGGCTTGGGAGACGTGCGGCAACCAGAGTTGATGCTGCCGTTCTCGCACAGGTTGATAGGAAAATCATAGGCAAGTTCGCCGAATTCCCAGAGCATTTTCGGGCCCGGCACCGTGAATAACAGGTTGTTCATCAGTTCGATGCGCTTGCCGTACACGGGCAGCCATTTCACGTTGTAATCACCTGCTGCGTTGCCGAAGGTGGCGCATTCGTAGCCGATGCGTTCTTCATCGTGGCTTTCCATGTAGCCGATCAGGTGCGGCACGTTCCAGTTGCGCTGCTGGTAGGAGACCCAGCTCATATCCGTCTGCGAGCCCGTCAGATTATATCCCAAAGCAGCTTCTTTATAAGAGCCGAACATATTCCCCCAAAGCATCATGCCGTATTCGGCGAGTTCCTTTTCCTCGGTATTGTCGGCGAAGTGTTCCAAAATGACATAATTCTCCGGGTCAAGCGACCAGATAAAATCGGCATAATCTTTCAGGATCGCAACGCGCGATGCGTCGTACTGCCCCCAGGCGCCCACGTTGCCACCCGTCACGGTTTGGGTGAACCCTTTCGACAGGTCGAACCTGAATCCGTCCACCCGAAACTCCGCGAGCCAGTATTTCAGGCAGTTTTTCACATAGGCTTTTGTCGCCTGGCTTTCATGGTTAAAATCATTGAATACACTATACGGGTGCGTAGCCTGAGGATTCAGCCACGGATTATCGGCCGCCGGGGTATTGGCCGCGGCATTCCAGTACAGCTGCGCCAGGGGACTGTTTCCCGACGCCTGGTTGAACACCACGTCGAGTATGACGGCGATGCCGCGCTGATGGCATTCGTCGATGACCATTTTCAGGGCATCTGCGGTGCCGTAGTATTTGTCGAGCGCCTTGTGGAAAGAAGGGTTGTAGCCCCAGCTGTTGTTGCCGTCGAATTCATTCACGGGCATCAGTTCGATGGCCGTCACACCCAGCCGTTCGATGTAATCGAGCGTGTCGAGCAGGGTCGGGTAATCGTGCGCAGCGAGAAAATCGCGCATCAGCAGCTCATACACCACAAGATCTGTTTTTTTCGGTCGCTGGTAGTTGGAAGCCTGCCAGTTGAAGGGCTGCTGGTCCGTCTGGAAAACCGAGACCGTACCGGAAGTTTTTCCGGTAGGATACGCCGGCAGGTTGGGGTACGTAGCGGCGGGAATAAACGGGTCGTTGCCTGCATCGAGCACCAGGGTGCTCAGGGGGTCGGCAATGCGCAGGGCGCCATCAACAAGATACTGAAAGCGATAAATCTGTCCGGGTGTCAGCCCCGGCACGTCGATCCACCAGGTGGCGCCGTCGCTGCCGCGTTTCATCTGGTCGCTGACACCGGGCAGCCAGTTGTTGAAATCGCCCATTACATGCACCACCTGTTTGTTCGGCGCATACAGAGAGAGCCGCACGGTGTTGTTGTCGATATAATTGATGCCTGATTCAGTGCCTGCAGGCGGGTCGGCAGTCACAATTGTGCCCGGCACCACATACAGGAAAGTAGACGTGTCCTGTTCCGTGGCTGTCGTAGCCACGAAGTCGACGCGATGCACGCCGGCAGCGCCGGCAGTCAGGGTATGATTAAGGCTTTTTCCGGAAGCCGAGGCTTTCGCTGAGCCATCTTCAAACAGAGACAGATTGGCCGTCTGTGACGATACCCCGGTGACCGGGATCTGCGTGCCGGAGCCCGTCAGAAAAGCACTGCTCTGCGGAGCAGTGTAAAAGGTTTGCAGCGGACTGCCTGGCTGCACCAGGTCGTAAAAAATGTCGGAGCCGTCGGCAGCACGCCCCACGACGCTTCCATCCTGGCTGCGGAACACGAAGGCGAGTTTCAGTACCGTTTCGCCGGGTTGTATGTTGAAAAACGTATTGATGGTAAAGGTTTTTTTCCAGAGATTGGTCCCTGCACTGGTCATGGCGCCCACCGGGTCGTTGACGCCCCAGGTCGTGACCACATGTTTCCAGTCGCTGGGAGAACTGCTTTGGTCGGTGATGACACCCATATGTGCGAAGACAGGTCCGGCAAAACCCGCAAGGGCCGCATTTCCCTGAGAAGCGTCGTAGTAAATGGTCACGTTGTCGGTGACCGAGGGGAACACCGGATCGCAGGTAACCTGGGCATTTATTTTCGGTAAGAGGGAGGCGAGAAAGCAGGCAAAAAAGATCAGTTTTTTCATGATTCTTTCGTCGGAGGATTTGATGAAAATAAAAATCCTATTCCACCCGCTGACGCGGCGAAATAGGATAGGGCGTTTTTCACAGAGCAAAAAAAACGTTTTCCTCCGGAACCGTCAAAAAGAGAAGCGCCCGTTTTGGCTTTTTCAAAGTATTATTTCAAAATCAGCACACCCCCGTCCTGCCAGTTTCCTTTTGCATCTTCCAGCCTGTAGAAATATGTACCCGAAGGGAGGGCTTCCCGCCGGAACAGGAATTGCCTGCCGTTCAGCTCGACTTCTCTAATCTGTCGGCCGAACGCATCCAGCAGCGTGAGGCGGTGGCCACGGAATGAGCCGACGTTCAGTTCGAACAGCGCCGTTTCAGCCATTGGATTCGGAGCAACTGTTACAAGTGGCTGCCGGCCCTTTTCATGGGGACCGTGTGTACCCACAGAAGACTTCACTCCCACAGTGTGCCAGGTCTCGTTGGTGACCACAGGTTCGTTGAAATCGAAATAAATATCCGCCTTGTTAAATATCTGTGCGCCGATCGGGACACCGGGTCGCTGCGCGATGCGAAAACCGACAAAGCCGTGCGATGCCGCCTCGTTGACGTTGCTGTCGGGCAGCAGGATGTTTTCGAAGGAAAAACGGATCACGCCCTGCCCGCTCAGGTTCCAGGTGTAGGGATGCGACGATGCACCGGGACGCAAGGACGCAGGATCAAGCCATGCAGACAACGTATCGATGATCACCACCGTGAAGGCCGTATCGGTACCCGTGTTCTGAAAACGGATCAGGTATTCGATCTCCTGCCCGGGATCAATGAAATGCTCGGCGCTGTACCCCTGCGGAAATCCCTGTTTGTCGTTGGGGTCAAATGAACCGGTGTTTTGCACGCATTCCTGGTCCCAGGAAGGCGTAAAGGCATCTACAGAAAACTGGTTGATAAAACCGAGTGTTGCGAAGCCGCCGCAGCCTTCCGAAAAAGCGAGCGCAATGGAAGAGAATGGATGCCCCGGCTCCTGCTTCGACTCGATACGCCAGGTGTGGCCGTTGGCCGGCACGTCGAGCGCCAGCGATTCATCCGGCGTATAGGTTTTATTGCCTTGCATCAATACCACGTCGTCTTCAATGATAATGTAGTCCAAGGGCTGAGAGATGGCCGGGCCGTTGTTGTGCAGTTCGAAAATGACCGAAGTGTCCTGACAAGTCGCCCTGGCAACGATCTCGGCGCCCGACCAGTTGGGCACCTGCGAACAAAGGGTATCGGGAAAACCGTGCGCTACGACGCAGTGCGTTTGTCCGAGCACGGTAGAATCGCAGTTTACTTTTGCCACCAGGCTGTATTGGCCGCATTCGCCGCTTTCTACATTCCCCAGATAAAAGCGATATGTGTTATTTCCCAGATCGTCATACAACTGGCCGGAACTGACAAAAGACAAGTACGGATCAAGCATTACATCCACATAGGCGCTGTCGGCCTGTTCGCTGCCAATATTGCAGTATTCGATAAAAACCGTATTGTCAAAACAGCGCCGTAGCAGCGGAATGACCACATCGACGGACATCAGAGGACAGTCGACTATGGCAGATGCTGCAAAATCAACGGTATCTGTTGCAAACAAGGAGTCTGCGGACACCATCGATATGCTGTCGCATAGCGCCCAGATCAGCGGGCTCGGCGGATGCGCGCTGACGGTGTAACTGCCTGTATCGACAAAGAAAACGTACCCGCCGTCCACATCCGTGACAGTATAATAGTCATAGCCGCCTTCTGCTCCAACGATCCAGTTTCGCAGCGGATCCTGAGCATCCGGAGTGGAACATTCCGCATCGGCATCGCGGCGAACATGGCCATTGATATAGGCGCCTAAAGAAACCGGAGCAACCGTCCTGTAATTGCCCAGACCCTGCGTATTGACGTAAAGATGCTGCAGGGGGGAGATGTAAATATTAACCGTGAGCGGCAGATCATTCGGGTTATTGGGAATATCCGGCATGCTCTGCCACGTCACTCCCCCATTCACAGAACGGAACAGGTTTTTATTGCCATCATTGCGAAAAATATGACCGTTTGCCGCGACGTCAAGCAGTTTTCCGGTCCAGATCTGGATGTTGCCAATATCACCGGCAACCTGTGTCCAGGAATCACCCGCGTTTTCCGATTTCAGGAAAACAACTGTGTTGTTGTTCAATATCGCTACTACATAGGCCGTACCGTCGGGTGCGATCATGATGCTGCCAAGGGCCAGCACCGGCACAACTGGCACAGTGATCCACGAATCGCCGTTGTTGTCGGAAATGACGATGTTGCTATTGTTTCTGACACCGACAAGGCGTCCTGAAGGGTGAAAACCCAAAGCGCTCAGATAAAAGCCGGGGTCCGGCACGATCCATTGCTGGCCATAGTTTTCAGAGCGCGCCAAGCCCTCGAGGGTATTGATAAATAAATGGTTGTTGAAGGGATTGACGTATACCTTGTTTACACTTGTACTCAGGTCATCCGCAGGGGTAATATCGTCAAACGGCGCGTCGCCAGTGGCAGACCAGAACAACCTGTCGTCCTGTACGGCTACGATCCCTCCTGTTGAAACGACCTCAAAGGAACCTTCGTTCTGATAGGTTTTATTTTTCAAAAGGCAGCTCCAGTGTTCCCCTCCGTCATTTGTTTTCCATAGCCCTGCCTGTGTCGAGGCAAAATAAACGCTGTCCGAGAGAACGCGCATCGACAAAATATTGCCTTGCCTCATACCATCGGACGGCAATTGCCAATCCTCTCCGCCATCTCCCGATTTGAAAAGTGTCTCCAGGATCGTCGAAAAGATGGAGCCGTCGTCGAGCGGAGGAATCGGCTGGAACAACCACTGGTCAAATTTTACGTTCAGGGGCAGCCAGTTGAGGCCGTCGTCGTCAGAAAAGTAAAGCTGTTGGGAGGCAATGGCCAGCAATCTCCCGCTGGCGAGAGCGGTCATCTGCTCTTTTCCGATTTTGAGCGAATCGACAAAATCGAAGTGCTCGCCGTCATCTACCGACCGGTACATGGCATCGCCGGTATTGGCAAACAAAGTGCCCGACGGAGCGATAAACAACCGGGAAAAGCCGTAGGGCAATTCGAGGCGCTGCCAGCTTTGGCCTTCATCCGTCGACCGGTAAAAAAATCTCGTCGAATCGCCGGCAAAAGCCGTGGCTTCCGCCAGCAGGCCGCCAAAAGGCGTGATGCGCATATTTTGCAGGTTGCGATCATCCTGCTGCAGGTAATCGGAGGTTTGCTCCCAGGTCAGACCCGCATCAACCGATCTGTAGAAATAATCGGAATTGTATCCTACCAATACGCCTCCCGGCAACTCCAGCAGTTTATTGATCAGGTTGGCATTGACGAATACCGTCCAGGTTTCTCCTTCGTTGTCCGACCAGTACCAGAGTGTCCCGTCTTTTTTAAAAAACCGGCCCGTGCTGCCAATTACGTAGGGTCCTTCATGCGGCAGTTTCTGCCAATGTTCGCCATCATCATCCGAGCGGTAGATCCAGTTTTGGATCACATTGCTTTGCGCGTAAAGGATCCCGTTCTCTGTTCTGGTCAATGTGCCGTCACCTCCATAGGGAGCCGGAATTTCTTCCCAGTATGTTCCCTGAGCCCTGGTCGCCGCAGCGAAGCCGAGCAGGCAGACGATTAAATGTAGCACCCTGTTCATGAGCAAATTGTTTTTTCGTTTAAAACCTGCCCCAAAATTCGGGCTCACTGACAGTAAGAAAAAATACAAAAAATTCGATTTGTCGTAATTAAAAAATATTAAAACATTGATTATTAGCATATTAAAAATATTTTTGTCGAAACAACGAGTATTGCATGACAAATTCGCTTCTGCTCCGCACGGTCAGCCAGCTTCAATCGAAAGATCTGCGTCACTTGCACGACTTCGTTCGATGCGGCAGTTTCAACCGGCGCGAAGAAGTCGCCCGCCTGTTCGACCATCTCGCAAGCCGGATCGACCGGCCGGACCGGGGCGCCCTGGGAGCGGAGCAATTGTTTGCAGCAGCCTTTCCCGGGCAACCGTACGATAATACTTTATTGCGACACACCATGTCGTACCTCCTTGACGTGATACGCCAATACCTGGCCTGGGAAGAATGGCGCACCGAGCCGGCCGAACAACAACGCTGCCTGCTGCGTGCGCTCCGAAGCAGAGGCATGGATACGCTCGCGGAAAAAGAGTGGCAGCGCGCCAGCAATGCGGAAGACCGCGAAATCATACGCGACGCGCAATACCATTTCCGCCGCTATCAACTCCACCAGGAAAAACTCGAACGGGACGCCCGGCGCGAGCGCTCCGCGCGCATCAACCTGCAACCACTGCCCGACGAACTCACGGCTTTCTATGTATCGGAAATGCTGCGCCATGCCTGTTCGGCCATCATGCACCAGGCCGTGGCCGGACAGGCGTACCGCATCGACTTGTTGAACGCGATCCTCGAAACGGCCGGGCAGGAGACCATGTTACAGGTTCCGGCGATCGCCGTTTATTACTATGCTTATCAGATGTTGCAGTCGCCTGAAGCAACACAACCCTTCGAACGGCTGAAAACCCTGCTCGTCGAATACGAGCAAAACTTCAAGCCGGACGAAATGCGCGGCCTTTATCTCATCGCCATCAATGGTTGCATTCGAAGAATGAACGCCGGCAACAGAACATATGTGCGGGAAGCATTCGAACTGTACCGGGCTGCGCTGGAGCGCGATTTTCTCACAGAAAATGGCATCCTGTCCGGTTTTACCTACAAAAACATCATCCGCGTGGGCGCCGCACTTGGCGAGCACGAATGGACCGAGCAGTTTCTCGAAACATACCGCACCCGGTTGCACCTGCGCGAACGCGACAACCTGTACCGCTACAACCTGGCTTACCTGCGTTTCCAGCAGCGCGACTATGCCAGCGCCATGCCCCTGCTCCAGCAGGTCGATCTGGAAGACCCGCTCAACAACCTCGATGCGCGGCGCATGCTGCTGCGCAGTTACTACGAACTCGGCGAGTGGTCGGCGCTCGAATCGCTGCTACAGAGTTTTTCCGCCTATTTGCGGCGGCAGAAAAACCTGGGTTACCACCGCGTCACCAACGAGAACCTGATCCTTTTTACCAAAAAACTGATGGATCGTGACCGCAGAGATCGCGCCGTGGCAGCGGCCCTGCGGACGGCCATCGACGCAACGCCCGATGTGGCGGAACGCGCCTGGCTGCTCGAACAACTGGGTGTTTAGTCGAACCCGATCTCCGTATTGTCGCCGATGTTGAGGCTCAGGTTCATGCCCCGCACGCCGGCATCGCTGCCGATCACGGAATGTTTGAGCACCACATCGTCAAGGGCGGCGAAGCTGCCGATAATGCTGTCTTTTATGATGGAATAGTTGATGGTCACGTTGTCGCCAATGGTCACGTTCGGCCCGATGATGCTGTTGGCAATCTGGCAGTTGGCGCCAACGGCGACAGGATGGATAAAGATCGTGTTGTCGAATTCCGGGAGGCTGAATTCGTCGGTGGCATAGCCGCGGCGGCTCAGCAGCATGGCATTGGTTTCGAGCAGCACTTCTTTTCGCCCGCAGTCGAACCAGTTGTTCACGGCCAGCGTCTGGAAGCGGATGCCTTGCTCCAGCATCAGTTGCAGGGCATCGGTGAGCTGAAATTCGCCTACCGTACGCATATCCTCCCGGATCAAATGATCGATCGCGCGCAGGAGCGCCGGCACTTCTTTTACTTTATACAGACCCACGATCGCCAGGTTGGATTTCGGGATGCGGGGCTTTTCGATCATACGGATGGCAAAACCCGTTTCGTCGATCTCGGCCACGCCGAATTCGCGCGGGTCGCTTACCTGCTTGACGCCCAGACAGGAATACTGGCAATCCAGCATTTGCTTCAGGTCGACGTCGAAGATCGTGTCGCCGAAAGCGATGAACACTTCGTCTTCATCTTCGATGGCTTCGCGGGCCGTCCAGATGGCGTGCGCAGAACCCTCACGACTTTCCTGGTACACAAACTCCGTTTGCAATCCCGGGTAAGTCTGTTCTATAAAATCGCGGATCTTCTCGCCGAGGTAGCCGATCACAAACACGAAATCGGTGAGCCCTGCATCCACGAGTTTGTCGACAATAAAGCGGATAATGGGCTTCCCCGCCACCGGCATCAGCGGCTTGGGTTGTGTGTAGGTGTGGGGGCGCAGGCGCGTTCCGGCGCCGGCAACGGGGATAACGACTTTCATTTTTTTGGTGTCATGCGCAGCGCGCAGCCGGAAAGTGATTTTTCCGGCAACCGACCGCCGTCGACCGTTATTGTTTTGCCCAAAGGTAGAATGTTTTGTGTGGGCGGGAAAATGCTTTTCGATCGCACTTTGTGCAATTTTTTTATGCTTTTAAAATATTTAGGGTGCTCATCCGTCATCCATCATAAAGGCAGCGTGTTTTGGATATTGACATTATGACACGGCAACGCGATCTCACCATCAGTCAGTGGTTTGCCCGATACAGCAAGCGCTTACTGAGCTATGTACGCTCAAAAATTCGGGATGCCGAGGCAGCAGAAGACGCTGCCCAGGACGTGTGGCTACAACTGACCAGGCAAAATGACCTCGATGAAATACAAGAGATAGGTAAATGGCTTTTCACTGCCGCCCGAAACCGCGTGACGGACTATTACAGAAAGAAGAAAAATGTGCCATTCAGCGATTTGAGCAGATCCGGGGATGTATCGGATGAAGGAGAAGATCTGTTTTTTGATCGCTGGCTGGAGGAAACCCTACCGGATGCCCTGTTGGAAACAAAAGAATTTTGGGAAGAACTGGAATACATACTTGGCCAGATACCTGCCGAGCAGCGCGAAGTGTTTGTCGCACATGAACTCTACGGCATATCCTTTCAGGAATTATCGGAAAAAAGCGGATTATCTGTCAATACCCTGCTGTCGCGCAAGCGATATGCAGTATTGCATCTGCGCCGTCATTTTGAGAAATGGCCCGCTTGATTTTTTAAATTTTTAAACTTGTTATTACATGAGACATATAAAATGGCAATGGGTCGCTAAAGGCGTCGCCTTCGCACTGGTCTTTTTTTTCGTATTCACCGGTGTCACCATGTTCCTCTGGAATCATCTTGCAGTCGAGATATTCGGCTTGCCAGCCCTGAACTTCACGCAAACCCTTGGATTGATGATCCTGGGAAGATTACTCACCGGAGGTTTCGGGCCACGCCGCTGGGGTGGTGGCTTCGGTTCACGCATGCGAGGAAAATACATGCGCGAGCGCTGGCAACGTATGTCGCCGGAAGAGCGGGAAAAATTTATGCAACGCTGGGGACGTCACCGTTTTCAGGAACAGAAAGAAGCGGATGAGCCAGACCCGGGAATACCCTCCTAAGAACCCAGTTTTTCTTTCAAATAACGGCCTGTGTGGCTGTTTTGCTGATCTGCCAAACCTTCGGGGGCGCCTTCATACACGAGGTGCCCCCCTTCTTTTCCACCTTCAGGCCCCAGGTCGACGATCCAGTCGGCCGATTTGATCACCTCCATGTTGTGTTCCACCACCAGCACTGAGTGGCCTTTTTCCACCAGGGCATTCATGGCTTTAAGCAGTTTCTGAATGTCGTGGAAATGGAGCCCCGTAGTAGGCTCGTCGAAGATGAAGAAAATGTGGCCGGCCGCGTTGTCGCGGATGAGGAAAGAGGCCAGTTTTACACGCTGCGCTTCGCCGCCCGAGAGCGTGGACGAGGACTGGCCGAGTTGTACATAGCCCAGGCCGACGTCGTACAGCGGCTGTATGCGGTCGATAATGTCTTTATTGCCTTTGAAGAATGCCAGTGCTTCTTCAATGCTCATGTTGAGCACGTCGAAGATGTTTTTGCCCTTGTATTCCACGTCGAGCACTTCCTGCTTGAAGCGGCGGCCCTTGCATTCCTCGCATTCGAGGTGTACGTCGGCGAGAAACTGCATTTCCACCACTTGTTCGCCTTCGCCCTTGCAGGTTTCGCAGCGGCCGCCTTCCACGTTGAAACTGAAATGCTTCGGCAAAAAGCCCCTGATTTTCGAAAGTTGTTGCGAAGCGAACAGGTCGCGGATGTAGTCGTAGGCCTTAACGTAGGTAACGGGGTTGGAGCGGCTGCTTTTGCCGATCGGGCTTTGGTTGACGAATTCCACCCGCGTCACTTTTTTAACGGGCCCTTCCAGCCCGTCGGACAAGCCGGATTGTTTGGCGGGACTTTCGGGCAGGTGCTGTAGCAGGGCCGGATAAAAAATATCGCGCACCAGCGTCGTTTTTCCCGAGCCCGAAACACCGCTCACCACCGTGAGGCAGTGCAGGGGAATGCGCACGTCGATGTTTTTGAGATTGTGCTGCCGGGCGCCTTTTATCGTCAGCATTTCTTTGGCGGGCCGTCGGTCGGCAGGTGTTGCGATATGCAATTCACCCGACATGTAGCGCGCCGTCAGGCTTTCCGGCGCAGCTTTGTCGATCGTTGAAAAATCGCCGGCAAACACGACATGACCGCCGTGCACGCCCGCCTCCGGGCCCATGTCGACGAGGAAGTCAGCGTTTTTGATCACTTCCTCCTCGTGTTCTACCACCACAACGGTATTACCGAGATCGCGCAGGTCTTTCAGCACCTTTACCAGGCGGCCGGTATCGCGCGGATGCAGGCCTACCGAGGGTTCATCGAGCAGGTACATGGAAGCGGTGAGGTTGCTGCCGAGGGTGCGGGTCAGGTGGATGCGCTGCGTTTCACCGCCGGAAAGCGTGTTGGAAATGCGTTCCAGGGTGAGATAGCCCAGCCCGAGATCGACCATGAACGAAAGCCGGTTGTCGATCTCCAGCAAGAGCCGCCGCGCTACCTGGCGATCGTACTCGCTCAGTTCCAGTTGCTTGAAAAATGCCAGCACCTCATCCAGCGGAATGCCGGTCAGGTCGGATATGTTTTTCCCGCCGATCTTCACGCACAGCGCCTCCTGCCGCAGGCGTCCGCCTTCGCAGGTGGGGCATATCGTGCGGCCGCGGTAGCGTGCCAGCGTGACGCGGTTTTGTATTTTGTAGGTCTTGCTTTCCAGTTCCCTGAAAAAAGCGTCGATGCCTTCGAAGTATTCATTGCCTGTCCAGAGCAGCCTGATCTGTTCCTTGCTCAGGTGCTCAAAAGGCGTATGCACCGGAAAATCGAACTTGTGCGCTTGCCGCAGCAGTTGCGACAGCCATTCGCCGTATTTTTCGCCTTTCCAGGGCGCCAGCGCGCCGTCGTACACCGATTTGGTTTTATCGGGCACCACTTTGTCGCGGTCGATGCCGAGAATGCGGCCGTAGCCTTCGCAGGTAGGGCAGGCGCCGTAGGGGTTGTTGTAGTTGAAGAGTTGGGGTGTCGGTTCGGGGAATTGAATGCCGTCGAGTTCGAAACGGTTGTTGAATTTGGCGGTAGCCGCTTTACTGTCAACGATCTGTATCCAGCATTCGCCTTCGCTTTCGTAAAAAGCGGTATTGATCGAGTCGGCCAAGCGCATCCAGTCGTTCTCCTCCATGCCCGACAGCGAAAAACGGTCGATGAGGATGCGCAACTGCCGGTCGTTGCAGGTGTAGGCAGGCTGTTTGATGTCGAAACGCGGTTCGGCGCCTTCGAGGATATCTTCTATGCGCAGGGTTTCCTGTTCGAACTGAAGGCGGGTGTAGCCTTTTTGCAACAAAAGGTTTAATTCCTGTTCGAGCGTGCGCTCCTTGTATTTCCGGCTGAAGGGGATCAACACCAGCCCGCGCGTCCCTTCCGGCTGGCTCTTTATAAAGTCGATCACGTCCGAGACCTCGTGCTTTTTGACGATCTCGCCCGACACGGGGGAATAGAACTTGCCGATCCGCGAAAAGAGCAGGCGCATAAAATCATAGACCTCGGTCATGCTGCCAACCGTAGAACGCGTGTTTCCTGTGGTGACGCGCTGCTCGATGGCGATAGCCGGACAAATGCCCCTGATATAGTCTACATCGGGCTTTTTCATGCGCCCGAGGAACTGCCGGGCGTAGCTGGACAGGCTTTCCACGTAGCGGCGCTGGCCTTCCGCGTAGAGCGTATCCATCGTAATGCTAGACTTTCCGGAGCCCGAGACACCTGTTACGACCACCAGTTTATTCTTGGGAATCCGCAAGTCGACATTGCGCAGGTTGTTGGTGCGGGCGCCTTTAATGGTGATATGGTCGGGGTCGACGAGGTCGGTTTCTTCGACGGCAGACGGTTTTTTATGTTTCGCGATACTCTCGGTCATTTCTTATCGGCGTAAGGGCGCAAATTTGCGAAAAATCCCGGGCTTTTTAAAACAAATTTTTGAAAAAAGGGCGCAATTCACCCGCTGCAACCGAGGTGGTTGAGCAGCCAGGCGCCAACGGTAAGGGTCAGAATGCCCTTGATCGTAAAAAACAGCACGCCGGCTACACCCAGTTGCCGCAATCTGGCTTTCCATTGCTTTTTTTCCATGTTCAGCATGTCTTTTTCCGGGTTCGGTAAGGTAAGTCCTTCCGCAGCAAAAGTTGTCGAATAGTTTTACGTTTCAAAATCATCTCAATCCGGTACTTCCCAACACCTGCCTTCGGCAATTTGTTTTCAACATGCAACAATTCAGATTACCTGCCTTGATCACCGTTCTGGTGCTTGTGCTGTCGGCACTCGCATGCAAACACGACCCGATCCTGAACGGCGGCATCGACCCGACCGATACCCTGCCCGATCCGCCGGGCAATCCCGGCGGCAATCCGGTAACCGGAGTGCCCTGCGACCCCGACTCCGTTTATTTCCAGAACCAGATCCTGCCGATCCTGATCTCCAATTGTACGGAATCGGGCTGCCACAACGCCGTCGACAAGGAAGACGGCGTCGTGCTGAGTTCCTATGCCGGTCTGATGTCGACGGTAGAACACGTCACCGATCCCAACTGGGGCGAGAACAAGCTCATGCGCGCATTGCTCGACGACGATCCCGACGACCGGATGCCCTACGGCAAAGCTCCGCTATCGCAGGAGCAGATCAACCTGATCGGCACCTGGATACAGCAGGGCGCCAAAAACAACAGCTGCAACGAGAACCAGGGCGCATGTGAAACTGCCGGCGTGAAATACAGCGCCTTCGTGCAGCCGCTCGTACAGGCGCGTTGCCAGGGTTGCCATAGCGGCAGCGCACCCCAGGGTGGTGTCAACCTGTCCACGTATGCGGGTGTAAAGACTTACGCTCAAAATGGCAAGCTTTATGCAGCCGTGACGCGCAGCGTCAACTGGATGCCCAATGGCGGCGCCAGGCTGGACGACTGCACGCTGGACAAACTGAAAGCCTGGATCGACGCCGGCGCACCTGAAAATTAATGCCCGCATCGGCAAATCCGGATTTCCCCGCTCAGGGTGTTTTTATCGAAGCGCTACCTTTGGCCGCTTGAACACGTTATAAAAATTGTACTGTACCACAATGAAAAAAACAATCATCGCTTTCGGCACGCTGGCCGGACTGTTCCTTTTACTCTGCGTGCCTTCCGGCTGTTTTTATGACAATGAGGAAGACCTGTACGGCACGGGCACCACGCCTTGCGACACCGTGAACATGCGCTACAGCGTAGAGATCAAACAGATCCTGCAGGATAACTGCTACGACTGCCACCTGCCATCATTGCCCGCCACTTACTCCGGTATTCCCTTCGAGACCTACGACCAGCTTAAGGTAGTAGCCCTTAACGGCCAACTGGTGGAACGCATTAACAGCGCTGCGGCGCCCATGCCGCAAACCGGACTGATGCTGCCCTGCAACCGCGAAAAAATGGAGGCGTGGGTCAATGCCGGAGCGCCGAATAATTGATATCCTCCCTGCCCGGAATGCCTGTAATGTTTAACCAAATACACGTGTAAATGAAACGTCTACTCTATTTTATCGCAGCAGTTGCCCTGATCGGCGGCGCAGTCGGGTACTACCTCTGGAACAAGCCCCATGAAAATATGGAAACGGCCAAAACCGATCTGGCGATCCAGGCGAATGTGCTGTTCGACGAGTACAATGCCGACGAAACGGCCGCCAACGCCAAATACCTCGACAAGACCATCGCGGTAACTGGAAAGGTGAAGGAAAGCTCGACGGCCGAAGACGGCACGGCGAAAGTGAACCTCGACACGGGAAGCGACTTCGGGGTGTTGTGCGAACTCGACCCGCTCAGCAAGCACGACCGCACCACTTTCACCGAAGGAGAGACCGTGACATTCAAAGGGATTTGCACGGGCCTCAATTTCGACGTGCAACTCACCCGCTGCGTGGAAGTAAAGTAACGACGGGCGTTTTATAGAATACGCTTCAATACGAACTGCATCGATGACCTTTTCAGCGGTGCAACATATTCAACACTCAAAAACTGGCATTATGCGTATCATTTTGTTATCGATCATGCTTCTCCTGGGCGCCGCCCATGTTTCTGCCCAGAAATACTTCACCCGCGACGCAAAAGTGAAATTCTTCTCGGATGCCTCGCTGGAAAAGATCGAAGCCGTCAATAAAAGCGGTACCGGCATTCTGGATGTTTCGACGGGCCAGATGGAATGGAAGGTCCTGATCAAAGGCTTTTTGTTTGAAAAAGCCCTGATGCAGGAACATTTCAACGAAAACTACATGGAGTCGTCCAAATACCCGGACGCCAGTTTTAAAGGCAGCATCGCCAACCTGAACGAGGTCAATCTCGGCAAGGACGGCAGATACAAAGCCACGGTAAAAGGCAAGATGAAAATACACGGCGTAGAGAAAGACCTCGAGGCCACGGGCACGATCACGGTCAAACAAGGTTCGATCGCCATACATTCCGATTTTACGGTCGCGTGTTCCGATTTCAATATCAAGATCGAGGCGGCCAAAGTGGCCAACATCGCCAATGAAATTAAAGTAACGCTGGATGCCACGCTCCAGCCTTTGAAAAAATAACCGGCCGCACACCGGAAAACGAATGACGCCCGGCGGGACAGGCGGATGACCACAATATACGGGTCGCCCCTCTCCCGCCTGTTCATTTGAGTTTGTTAACCAATGACAATCAATCTTTTATGAAAAAACTTTTTCTCTTCGTTTTTCTACTGGCCGCGCAACTCCTCCCAGGCCAGGACAATGATCTGCTTTCACTTCTCGGAGAAGAGGAAACGACGGATTATACCACTGCCACCTTCAAAACCACCCGGATCGTCAACGGCCATTCCGTGGAAAATTGCGGGGGCGGCGTGCTCGATTTCAAGATTTCGCACCGCTTCGCGCCGCTGCGCAATGGCGTGTACGATATGTTCGGCCTCGATGCCGCCACGATCCGCATCGGACTCGACTACGGCATCACCGACCGCCTGATGGTGGGCATCGGCCGCGGCGGCCGGGAAAAGATCGTGGACGGGTTCGCGAAATACAAATTGCTGCGGCAAAGCACCGGCAAACGCAACATGCCGATCACGCTGTCGTACCTGATCGACGGGCAGATCAAAACCGTCAAATTTCAGGACCCGGAACGGGAGAACAAATTCAGTTCGCGGCTTTACTACACCCACCAGCTGCTGATCGCTCGCAAATTCAGCGAACGCCTTTCGCTGCAACTCATGCCTACGCTGGTGCACCGCAACCTCGTGGCAACGACCGAAGACAAAAACGACGTATTTGCTATCGGCGCAGCAGGCCGGATCAAGATTACCAAACGCGTGACTTTCAACGCCGAGTACTACTACGTACCGGAAGGGCAGATCAGCCAGAGTTTCGCCAACGCCCTGTCGGTCGGCTTCGAGATCGAGACGGGCGGGCACGTATTCCAGTTGCATTTTACGAATACCCAGGATATGACCTACAAAGGTTTTATCACCGAAACGCCGGAAGACTGGTTTTTCAAAGATGCCAGCGGACGTATGCTGAGCGGTATCCGCTTCGGCTTTAATGTTTCACGGGTATTCACGATCAAAAAACCCAAGGGACTGGAGTGAGTGACAGTTGGCAGTAGCAGTATTCCACTTTACCGGTAAAGCATGTGAAGCAATTGGTCTCCATTTGCGAACTTGCCCCGCCAATAGCCCCTGTTACTGCCAACTGCCGCCGTATGTCTCTTTACAACCAGATCCAGGAAGCAATTTCTTTTATCCGCAACCGCGTGGCTGCTGCGCCCCGTACCGGCATCATCCTTGGCACCGGGCTGGGCAACCTGACCGACGATATTGATGTGGAAGCGGAGATCCCGTATCGCGAGATCCCGCACTTTGCCGTCAGCACCGTGGAAAGCCATAAAGGCAGTCTGGTATTTGGCCGCCTCGGCGGGCACCCTGTCGTGGTGATGGCCGGGCGTTTTCACTACTACGAAGGCTGGTCGATGCAACAGGTGACCTTTCCGGTGCGCGTGCTGAAATTTCTCGGCATCGAAAGGCTCATCATTACCAATGTTTCGGGCGGGGTAAACCCGCACTTGAAGGCGGGCGATCTGGTGGTCGTGCGCGACCATATCAACCTGTTGCCCGAAAATCCGCTGCGCGGCGAAAACGACGAACGCATCGGTCCGCGCTTCCCCGACATGCTGCATACTTACGACCGCGATCTGCGCGCCCGCGCGCTGGCGATTGCCAAAACACACTCGATCCGGGCCATCGAGGGCGTGTATTCTTCCATGCAGGGCCCCAATCTGGAAACGCCCGCGGAATACGGGATGCTCCGGCGGCTCGGCAGCGATTGTACGGGCATGTCATCGATCCCCGAGGTGCTGGTGGCCCGGCACATGGGATTGCCGGTTGCGATGCTGTCGCTTATCTCGAACGTATCCTATCCGCTCTCCGCAATTCGCGAAACGACCCTGGAGGAGGTGATCGCTACCGCGACCGAAGCCGAGCCCCGGCTCCGCCTGCTGGTGCGGGAATTGCTGAAAACACTCTGACCCCTTATATTTTTGCACCCATGATCGTTTCTGCTATCGTCGCCACGGCCCGCAATAATGTCATCGGAAAAGACAACCAGATCCCCTGGTATCTGCCTGCCGATCTCGCTTATTTCAAACGCACCACGCTCCAGCACCATGTACTGATGGGGCGCAACTGTTTTAAAAGTATCGGACGGCCGCTCCCCAAACGCACCAATATCGTGATCACGCGCGATCCCTTTTACCGGGCCGACGGTGTGCTGGTAGCCCATTCGATCGAAGAGGCGCTGGGCATCGCTTTCGACAACGGCGAGGCGGAAGCCTTTATCATCGGCGGCGGCGAGATATACCGCGAAAGCCGGGACCTCTGGGACAAGGTGTACCTGACCGAAGTAGACCTGGAAGTGGATGGCGATGTCTTTTTCCCGGAACTCGATCCTGCAGCGTGGCGCGAAACCTGGCAGGAAATCCATCAGCCGGATGCCAAAAACGAATGGTCCTATACCTTCCGGATACTGGAAAGGGTGTCAGAATCGGAAGAATAAGCCCTGGCGGTAAACTTCCCGGCCGCAACGCTGTTTCGCACTACAAACCATCGTATATTTGCGATATAAACATCAACCATGGCTGTCAATAAAAAACATGCCTTCGCGGAAAGCGATGTAGCGCTCGCGGAGTTTGCCAAAGCCCTTTCACATCCCGCCCGGGTGGCGATCCTTCGCACCCTGGCCGAGAAAAAGGTGTGCATCTGCGGCGAGATCGTCGAGGTGCTGCCCCTGGCACAGGCCACCGTTTCGCAGCACCTGAAGGAATTAAAAAACGCGGGTCTGATCACCGGCGAAATAGAGGGCGTACGTTCCTGTTATTGCATTCATTGGGAGCATTTTGAAAGTATGCTCGAACGCCTGGAGCAATTCGGCGCATCCCTGCGCGCCCTGAAACCCAATTCCGATTGTTGCTGAGCGCAGCTATTTTTTTTAACGCTGATGAAACAAAAAAATATTCTCGTGCTGTGTACAGGCAACAGCTGCCGCAGCCAGATGGCCCACGGTTATCTGGAGCACTTTGCCGGCGACCGGGCGCGCATTTACAGCGCCGGCGTAGAAACCCACGGCCTCAACCCGCGTGCCGTGGCCGCCATGATGGAGGACGGCATCTATATCGCTCATCATCGCAGCCACCACGTAGACGAGTACCGCAACATTCCGTTCGATGTGGTGATCACCGTTTGCGATCACGCCAACGAACAATGCCCGATTTTCCCGGGCGCCGTAGAACGCCTGCACCAGAACTTTCCCGACCCGGCAAAAGCAACGGGTTCGGAAGCGGAGATCCGGCAGCAGTTCCGCGATGTGCGCGATCGCATCAGGGACTGGTGTCGCACTTTTGTGGAAACGCGGTTACAGGAATAAAGCAGCATTGTCCGTTACACCTCATTTTTTTTCTGCAAACGCATCCCGATGCGGAAAACTTCCGTCTTGGGGAAGTGCTGTTTGAATTCGTTATTATGGGCTAAAATGTTCTTTGCCGGCACACTTTCCCTGTTTTTTTGCCAATAGCATTGCTATTCGATCAAAAACCGGCCTACCTGACAACAATTAAGACTGATTTTTCGCTCCATCAGACGAACCCAAACAGCCGCTAATATTTTCGTACTGCCGATCTTTGGCAACCCGCCCGGCACGCTTCCCGGAACCGGTTTTTACTTAACAAACTAAACTTTAACCGATGAAGAAAATCCTTCTGCTCGCCCTCTTACTCCCGGCCTGCGGGCTCCTGGCCCAAAGCGCCAAAAAAAATCCGCCGCTTCAGAAAAAGACCTACACCTCCGCCGAACTAAAACTGAACGCCCCCAAACCCGCCGTGCCGCCCGCTGAAAATCCTTTCGGCTTGCCGGCAGTAACCCTGCGCCCGATCCCGGCACTTGTGCCGTTGTCCGCACCCTCGGCGCCACAGGTACGCATCACACGCGGTGAAAACGGCCTGCCCATCCTGTTCGAAGGCCGCACAGAAGCGTCCGTGCCGACAGGCGACGTAAACTCGGATGCCCTGAATTACCTGGCCAGCCTCAACCCGGCGGGCATTGCCGAACCCCTTGCAGAATTCACCGCCGTGCGGGTAGAGACCGATCAACTCGGCAACTCGCACGTGCGCCTGGAACAACAATACCAGGGAGTACCCGTGTACGGCGGCGAACTGATCGCACACCTGCGAAACGGCGCATTCGATCTGCTCAACGGTCGCTATTATCCGACGCCGCAGTTGAATTCCGTGCAACCGGCCATCAATGCCGACCGCGCCGTGGAACTGGTCAGGGAAGCCATAGGCCCGGACAAGGTCAAGACGAACTGGAGCGCTGAAGAACTGAAACTGCTCAATGCAGCGCCTTACCATGCACAGCTGGTAATTTATCACCACAATTCCCAACTCGACAACGAGCGCCTGGCCTGGTATGTGGAAGCGCATCCCAACCTCCTCAGCCGGGAGATCTATTTTATTGACGCTGTCAGCGGCGATGTTATCCACCACTACGATTATACCTGCAAAATAGACGGTGGCAGGCACGAACACCAGGAGCATTCGGATACCCCCGCGCCGGAAACGGACCGGGAAGCCAATATCCCCCCGCCTCCCACCGACGGCAGCGGGTTCGACCTTTTCAATGTGCTGCGCAGTTTCAAAGTATGGCAGCAAAACGGCACGTACTACATGGAAGACGCGACCAAGTCGATGTTCAACAGCAGTGCATCGAACATGCCCGGCGACCCCGTCGGTGTGATCGTCACCCTCGACGCGTTGAATACGTCGCCGGAAAATCAGAATTTCGACTACACGCTTGTCAATTCCGGCTCCGCCAGTTTCAACAATAAAGCGGCCGTCAGTGCGCACCTCAACAGTGTCAAAAGTTACGATTATTACCAGAGCACCTTCAACCGGAAGTCCATCGACGGTGTAGGAGGCAACATCCTCGCTTTCGTGAATGTGAGTGAAAGCAACGGCGCCTCCATGGAAAATGCCTACTGGAACGGCGCTGCCATGTGGTACGGAAAAGGCGGTTCCACATTTCAGGAACTCGCCCGCGGCCTCGATGTCGGCGGACATGAGATGACGCACGGCGTCGTCGAAAAAACCGCCAACCTCGTCTACCAGAGTGAAAGCGGCGCGCTCAACGAATCATTTGCCGACATCTTCGGCGCGATGATCGACCGCGACGACTGGCAGATCGGCGAAGACGTGATGCAGCCGGGTACCAACGCCGCTTTGCGCAGCCTGCAGGACCCCCACAACGGCGTTTCGTCGAACAGCCCCTGGTGGCAGCCCAAGCATGTCAACGAACAGTACAACGGCTCGCAGGACAACGGGGGCGTGCATATCAACAGCGGGATTCCCAATCACGCATTCTACCTCTTCGCCATTCAGGCTTCCGTAGGAAAAGACAAGGCGGAACAGGTGTTTTACAAAGCCCTGCGCGACTACCTCGTCAAGTCGAGCAAATTCGTGGACCTGCGCATTGCGGTGCTGCAGGCAGCAAATGAATTGTATGGCAGCGCCGTTGCCAATGCCGCAGCTTCGGCCTTCGACCAGGTGGGCATTTTGGGTAGCAGCCCCGGAGGCAACTACCTCGGCCAGTTGCAGGTCAACCCCGGCGACGACTATATCCTTTGCGTCTCCAACGACTACAAAAATCTTGACCTCGCGATCGGCAACGGCACCGTATTGGGCACCATCTACAACCAGGGGCTGAAAAGCCGCCCGAGCATCACCGACAACGGCAGCCAGATCGTTTTCGTCAACGCCGCCGGGCATATCATTACGGTGGATATGGTGTATACGCAGACAGACATTATCCCGACCGTCAACCCTCCTATCAGCGCGGCTCCCGTGTGGCGCAATGCCGCCATTTCAAAAGACGGCCGATTCGTGGCATCGTTGACCGATGATGGTGACAACCTGATATACGTGTACGACATCCTGACCAATCAGCAGGAGGTATTTACCCTTTACAACCCCACGTATTCCAACGGTGGCCAGGTCACCGGTGAGGTGCAATACGCCGATGTGCTGGAATTCGACCACTCCGGCAATTACATTATGTACGACTCCTACAACGAGCTGTCCAATTCGCAGGGGCTCGACATCAGCTACTGGGACATCGGTTTTCTGAAATTTTGGGAAAATGGCGGATTTACCAACGGAAACAACGCCTTCATTTCCAAACTTTTCAACGGCCTTCCCGAGAAAACCAGCGTCGGGAACCCCGCGTTCGCCAAAAATTCGCCCTACGTGATCGCTTTCGATTATATCGATGAGCAAAGTAATCAGTACGACGTCTACGGCGCCAACGTGGAAACGGGCGATTACAACGTTGTGCTGGCCAACAACGGCGACCTGGGGTGGCCGAATTACAACCGCCTCGACAACGCCATGATCTACGAAGGGCCCAATTCGAGCGGCGTGACCAATATCTACACGCGCGGGCTGGCAGCCGACAAGATCACCCCCTCGGGCAACGAAAGCCTGCTGATCGGCAACCGCAACTGGGGCGTATGGTACGCCGACGGCGACCGGAGCCTGGTGGTCGGTACGAACGAGCCGGGGCAGGCTGCTTTCGACCTTTCGCTTTCTCCCAACCCCGCCGTCGATGTTACCTACTTGAATATTACGGCCAAAAATGCTTCGCAGGCCCGCGTCAGCCTGATCAATCTGATGGGCGAGACGCTGCAGTCGCGCGAACTGCAACTGGCGGAAGGCGCCAACAGGCTCGACCTCAACCTGCATGAACTGCCTTCCGGCACCTATATCGTGCAGTTGTTTTCAGGAGGCAGCGCTGCTGCGCTAAAACTGGTGAAACAGTAGTAAAAGGCCGATAATCCGGCTTCAGGGCCATTCCGGGCGGACAATATCCTTCACAGGTACCGTTTGGAATGGCCCTTGTTTCATCTGTTCCCTTGAAAAACCGCAAGATTCCGGACACTTCCACCCCTTTTTCCAAAAAAACACTGCCCCGCTCGTTTATTTTGCCGGACTTTACAAAAAAGCCCGTACGGCTCCGTGAAACATCCGTTTTATTCTTTTTAATCCCCTCGATCCCGTCCTGATCCGCCCCCTGTCGCTACTGCGACGTATGCTTGCCGGGCTTCGCTTCACCTCCCTACATGATATATTCAGTTCTATTCCGGTGCTGACTGCGCCGGTCACAAACCTGTGCTTACCGGCCGGCAGGCGGCCTCTACATTTATTGATATGATACAAAAAACGACTTTTCTTGCTGTATTGCTGATCGTATGCGCACTTTTCCCGGCTGCCCGTTCTTCTGCGGCTTCTGTTGGCGGGTTTGTGTGGGATGACCTCAATACCAACGGCATCCAGGACGCGGGCGAGCCCGGTCTGCCGGCCATTTGGGTGTTTCTGATCGACCCCGACGGCAACCAGGTAGGCGGACAACTGACTGACATGGGTGGCTTCTATCAATTCGACAACGTACTTCCGGGCGATTACAGGCTGCATTTTGCCAACCCGGGGGGCATCTGGCAAACCCTGCCCGATCAGGGCAACGACGACAGCATCGACAGCGACCCCGACGCCTTCGGGTACACGATGTTGTTTTCATTGTCCGACAGCGACGCGCTCGATTTTGATGCGGGCTTTACAACCGTACCGCAAGGCTGCTTCACTCCGGTGACGATCAGCGTGTCGGCGATCGCCTGCGACGACAACGGCACCGCCGACCCCAGCGACGACACCTTTACTTTTGCCATCACCGCTACCGGAGGCACCGGTCCCTGGGGCTGGGACATGCTGCCCGATATTTCCATGATCCCTTACGGTACGCCTTATGTTTTCGGCCCTTTCCAGGTCGTGAACGGCGCCGTTACGATCACCATCAACGACCACGATAACCCCGATTGTATCGCTACCGTGACGGTTGATCCGCCCGCGCCCTGTTCTTCCACGCCGCCTGCAGGAGATGTCTGCGATGTAAAAATAGCGGGTTGCGTCAAATACGAATTGCTGGGGATCACGCTCGATGCGGACAAAAATCGCACGTACACGATCCGTGTGACGAACAACTGCACGGCCAAACTGATCTATACCGCTTTCCAGTTGCCCGACGGCGTGGTGGCGCTCGATCCACTCAACAACAGCGTATATACCACACCGGCCGGCCGTGAATACGACGTCCGGAACCCGAATTACACCCCTTCCTATTCGATCCGCTTTAAAGCGACCACGGACAGCATCAGCAACGGTGAATCGGACGAATTCTCCTACGCGCTACCGCAACAGTCGGCGCCCGATTACATCCATGTAGTGACGCGGGTGTACCCCAAAACATTCTACGAAGCGCATCTGAATACATTCGACTGCGTGCCCGTTTCCGTGCCCAAGCCCGCTGCTGCGGATCAGGGAGATGCCGCCGCGACAGGCAAATCAGACGAACGGCCCGGTGCGATCGAACGGGTGACGGGAGCGCAGCGTTTTGCCGTATACCCAAATCCCAGCGACGGTCCCTTGTTCGTCGACCTTTCTGCCTGGAGAGGTCAGACGCTGCGGGTTTCATTGCTGAACAGCCTGGGACAATATTTGAGCAGTGAGGCGGTAGACGCCGGAAATGAGGTTTACACACCGGAAATAAGCGCCCGGCTCTCCAACGGCATCTATTTTATAGAGGTGATCGCCCCGGGCGGCGAAAGGCAGATCAAGCGCTTTGCCATGCAGCGCTAAGAGTCAAACTGCTCAGACACACACTGACATAAAATGAAAACCCTCCGGGCGACCTGATGTGCCCGGAGGGTTTTTCATATGTTTACATGGTTGCCTATTGCAGCACAACTTCGCGTTCGGCCATCATCTTGCGAATATTGATGAGGGCGTAGCGCATGCGGCCCAGGGCCGTATTGATGCTGACGCGCGTCAGCGAAGCGATTTCTTTGAAGCTCATGTCGGCATAGTGGCGCAGGATCACGACTTCGCGCTGTTCGGGCGGCAGGGCATCCACGAGGTGGCGGATGCGGTTGTGCGTTTCGCTGCGCATGATCTGCGTATCGGGGCCGTCGTCGCTCAGGCGAAGCACGTCGAAAATGTCGAAATCTTCGGAAGGATTGATGTGCGCACGGCGCTTGTGGCGACGGTGGTAATCCACGCACATATTGTAGGCAATGCGCATGGCCCACTGCACGAACTTTCCTTCGTGGTTGTACTTACCCCGGCGGAGGGTATCGATAATCTTGATAAAGACCTCCTGAAAGATGTCTTCAGCGAGCGCCTGGTCTTTTACAAAAAGATAAATAGAGGTGTAAATCTTCGCTTTGTAGCGATTGAGGAGGATTTCGAAAGAATGTTCGTCGCCATCGACGTAACGTGCGATCAGTTCCTGATCGTTAAGCATCGGCATAACTTGCATGAGCAAACGGATTTTGCTGTTTTACCAGTTAAATTATATCAGAATTTAAGCGGTGTACAAGTTATGATCTATAAGCGATGCTATTAGTTGGTTCGAAATCAGATTGGATGCGGAGTAATACTTCGCGCCGTCAAAAGTAGACAGATATTGTTTGCGGGCAAAAATTTTTTTTGACTTTTAACAGTTTTTAACTGCAACAATGGATGTTTTTCTTTTCCACTTGCAATAAATTTGGCAATTGCGGTAAATTTGCCGCACATTCCAAACAATGTTGTGCGTTTCGTTTGCTCAATTTGAACGAAATTTACGTCCGCTACGTCGCCCGATACGCACTTCCATACCCGCAACCACCCGGCGCCGACGGACACTCTTCATGGAAATTATCATAGTTCTAGTCCTCATAGTCCTGCACGGTTTCCTCGTGCTGGGTGAGATCGCCCTTCTTACAGCCAAACGCTCCCGCCTCGAAGGTGAAAAAATGAAGGGAAACGGCAATGCCGCCATTGCGCTCTCATTGCTCGATAACATCGACAACTACCTGTCGGCCATGCAGATCGGCATCACGCTGATCAGCATCGTGGAAGGCGCCTACGCCGGCGTGGCCATCGGGAAGTACCTCGAACCGGTCGTTATGCTTGTCCCGGCCCTTGCGCCTTATGCCGAACAGGTGTCGCTGTCGATCGTCGTGACCCTCATCACCTACTTCTCCCTGATCATCGGCGAACTCGCGCCCAAATATATCGCGATCCAGTACGCCGATTGGCTGGCCATCGCCTTTGCGCCGGTCATGAATTTTATTACCCGCATGACGGGCCCGATCTCGGCATTTCTCAGCTGGTCCACCAAAATGTTCATGCGCCTGTTGTTCATCAAGCCCAACGAACAGCAGGGCGTATCGGAGGAAGAGATCAAACTGATGGTGAAAATGGCCAATCAGCAGGGCGTGCTCGAACAAAAAGAGAGCGAATTCATCCAGAATATTCTGCGCTTCGCCGACCGCGACGCCTATACTATTATGACGCATCGCAACGATGTGGAGTGGATCGATGTGAGCGCGCCCGTTGAGGAGAACGACCACACGGTGTACGAAAGCGGCTTCACCAAATTCCTCGTCTGCGACGGCACCATCGAGAATATTCTGGGTGTCATAAAGCTGCGCGACTATGTGGATAACCGCCACAAACCCGATTTCGACCTGCAGCGCATCGTATCGCAGCCTCTCTACCTGCCGGAGACCATGAATGCGCTCAAGATCCTGGAGCGCTTTCGCAAGGAACGCAACTATTTTGCCGTGGTGGTCGACGAATACGGCTCCACCCAGGGCATCATTACCCTGCACGACCTCACGGAGAACATCTTCGGCGCCCTGCCCGACGTAGATGACAAGGAAGGCCCCGCCATCGTCACGCGCGAAGACGGCAGCCTGCTGGTGGACGGCACCATCCCGATCGACGAGCTGCGCGAAATGATCAGCCTCAAAGACGTCGACATAGAAGATGCGGACTATTCCACGCTTGCCGGTTTCATCCTGTTCAAACTCAGCGAAATCCCGAAAGTGGGCGATACCCTGGAAGCGGACGGCTACCGCTTTGAGATACTGGACATGGACAAGAGCAAGATCGACAAGGTATTGATCTCCAGCCTGGAACCCGTGAGCGATCCGGGCAAGGGGAACGGGGAATGATCGTCGAAAACCAAATTCAGATCACCAATTATTTCGTCTGTTATGGCCATCTCCGCACTGATCCTGGCAATATTGGTCGCCGCCGGAGTGGTTTTTGACAAGTTGACCTACGAAGAGGAGAAACGCAACACCTACAACAGGCTGAAAGGCTGGCTCGAAAAGATCCGCCAGGCCCGGTTCCCCGATATTCACAAGATCGCGATCGAGAGCTGTCACCATTTCCTGTACAGGTCTTTCAACTTCAGGAAAAAACCGCTGCGGGCATTCCTGAGCCTGATCTTTGTGAGCTGGCTGCTGACGACGGTGTTTTTCTGGGTCGGTGCTATTTTTTTACCGGAAGGGCAAGAGATATCAGCTTCATATTGGCATGATTACCTGCCCTGGTACCCGATCTATCTCGTAAATCTCAATAGTCCGCCCAAAAGGAGGCCGTGTTTTAACAAAATCAAGCGGCAAAAGCGCCGTAGTTGTAAAAATAGTCGATTTGGCACGGATTTATTTTGATATTACGATCGCCTACCTGTTTTTTGTATTATGTCTTGTATCAATGATCCCTTCCATTAAGATTGCAGATAAATTAAAGATCGGCAATTCTTTTTGTCAAACATCAGGATGAGAGTTTTGGATACAAGTACTATGGTGATTCAATGTACCTTTAATAAAGAACAATTTTATCCGTTTGGGTATCCGAGAATACATGTATAGTCACATAAAAAAATGACGGATTTTCAGATAGCGCAAAGGTGATAACCGAAAGTCTGGATAAATTCTATTCCGACACCAGAACTGAGGTAATCAGTCAATTGTATAAATGGACCGGCTTTTATAACTTTATCGTTCGACGGGAGCCCTTTGTTGTGAAAAATAGAATGGAGATGGTGGTTGTAGAAGGTCCGCGAATCAAAATGTATCCCTACGATATTAATTCGTATAAACTATCGCCTGTATTCATCGCCCTCAGCGCCACCACCCTCATCCCGACCGCCATTTTCATATTCTTTCTGCTGTTCGTCTACCTCTCGAAGGAAGTATTCACCCTGAGCGCCGCTTTTCTGAGGCGATTGATCAAAAGTTCGCTGGTCAAAGAGGACGCCCTGGACAAGTTCAGCCCGGGCACGCATTTCGGGGCGGTACTGGGCCTGCTCATTGCCATCCTCAAACTGCTGGACGAGCTGATATAAGCCGCCGAACGACAGGCAGATCGACAACCTTGCGGACCTCCGGTTGTTGACCCACAAAACACTTTCCAACATGAAAAAATGCGTACTGTGGGCGATGCTCGCCATGGCCCCGTTGTGGCTGAGCGGCCAGAAGAGCGAACTCGGCAACTGGCTGATCTATTTCGGGAACAAACAGATCAGCGAAAAATGGAACTGGCACCACGAAGTGCAATACCGCAACTACGATCTCATCGGCGACCTGGAGCAACTGCTGCTCAGAACCGGCGTGGGGCTCAACCTGAGCGAAAACAATAATAATCTGCTGGCGGGCTACGCCTATATTCACTCCGGAAACTACCTGCCGGGCGGCGAGGAAAAGACATACGTGTCGGAACACCGCATCTATCAGCAGTTTATCAGCAAACAACATTTCGGGCGTTTCCATATTCAGCACCGCTACCGCTTCGAGCAGCGCTTTGTTGAAGACGATTTCAAAATGCGCTTCCGGTACTTTTTGTCGCTGAACGTACCCTTGCACCGCAGTACGCTTTCCGACCGTACCTTTTATTTCTCTGCCTATAATGAAATATTTCTGAGCACGGAATCGCCCGTGTTCGACCGCAACCGCCTCTACGGCGGCCTCGGCTACAAACTCGGCCCGCGGTTGCGTTTCGAACTGGGTTATATGAACCAGTTTTTCGAACGCAGCGGCCGCGACCAGTTGAACATGATCTGTTTTGCCAGTTTCTGAGCATTAAAGCGCCCCGGGCTTCTTGTATAAAAAAACCGCGCGCTGGTATAGGGAAAACAAACCCTTATATAAGGTTGAAGATTTTTTGGTCTGAAATGGGGTACTTGTATGCAAAATCAGAGCGTATATCGCCCGCTCCGGCTTTGCAAACAAAAACACCCGGCCATGCAGTTGCTGCTCCTTCGCCCCATGATCTGGTCCGCTCAACTCAAAGAGACGGTCGATTTTTATACAAACCAGCTGGGATTTACCTGCGGCGAGTACAACGAAGACCGGGGCTGGGCTGCGATGCACCGCGATGAGGTGGAGATCATGGTCGCCAGGCCCAACGCGCATACCTCTTTCGAACAGCCCCTGTTCACCGGTTCGTTCTACATCAATACAGACGACGTCGACGGGCTCTGGCAGGAATTCAGGGAAAAGGCGACGATCGCCTACCCGATCGACAACTTCGAGCACGGGATGCGGGAATTCGCCATCTACGACAACAACGGATATATGCTGCAATTCGGCCGGGAGATCAAAACCTCCGGCCTATGAACCTCCTGATCCGCGATCTCAGCAAAACATATCCCAACGGGGTAAAAGCGATGAACGAGCTCCGGCTGGAGATCGGAAAAGGCATGTTCGGCCTGCTGGGCCCCAACGGCGCCGGCAAATCCACGCTGATGCGCACCCTCGCAACGCTGCAGGAACCCGATGCCGGCAGCATCGTATTCGACGGCATCGATGTGTTGCGCGAGCCCATGCGCCTGCGCAGGGTGCTTGGCTACCTGCCGCAGGAATTCGGCGTGTATCCCGATACTTCGGCGGAAGCGCTGCTGGACTATTTTGCCGTGCTGAAAGGCATCGCCTCCCAAAAGGAGCGGAATGTAATGGTGGAAAAGGTGCTCGAACTGACCAACCTGTACGATGTGCGCAAAAAAAGCGTCAGCGGCTATTCGGGCGGCATGAAGCAACGCTTCGGGATCGCCCAACTCCTGCTCAACAAGCCCCGGCTCATCATCGTCGACGAACCCACGGCAGGCCTCGACCCTGCCGAGCGCAACCGTTTCCTCAACGTACTGCGGGAAGTCGGCAGCGACAACACCGTCATTTTTTCCACACATATCGTTGACGACGTCCGGGACTTGTGCACCGACATGGCCATCATAAACGGCGGAAAAATATTGCAGCAAATGCGCCCGTCGGCAGCCGTACAGGCCGTTTCGGGCAAGATATGGACCCGCTCGATCGGACGGGCGGAACTGGAAATATGGGAAACAAAAGCCAATGTGCTGTCATCGGGCTTCAACGAAGACAATACCCTGAGCATCCGCGTCTTTTCCGATAAAACGCCGGGAGCGGGCTTTACCGAAGCCATCCCCAACCTGGAGGATGTGTATTTTATCGCGCTGAAATCGGATCAAACGTAAACCGGCAAGGTATGTTCAGGGCAATATTTTCACACGAGATCGGGTACTGGCTGAAGAAGCCCTACGGCTACTTTTACTTTCTCGTCTTTTTTGCCCTGGCATTTGTTTCATTTGCCGGCACGGCCGGTTTTTTCGACCCCGAATCGCCGGAAAGCGGCACGGCACGGCTGCTGAACTCCCCCTTCGGACTGTATTCCGTATTCCAGTATTTCAACAAACTCCTGCTTTTTCTGCTGCCCGCAGTCATCGGAGCCGGCATTTACAGGGACTACCAGTACGATGCGCATCGCATCATGTACAGTTTCCCGCTGAATAAGCGCGACTTCCTGTTTGGCAGATTCCTGGCGACCTTGCTCATCGCCCTGGCGGTCGCTGCTTCGGTGGGCCTCGGCGTTTTTGCCGCCGAACAACTGCCGGGCCTTCATTCCGGCAAAATTGGAGCATGCAGGCCCGGCGGCTACCTGATGGCATACGGCGTATTCACCATTCCCAATATGCTCGCGTACGGCGCGGTGGTATTTGCCGCAGTGACCCGCTTCAGGAATATTTACGCAGGTTTTATGGTCGTTGTGCTGCTGTTTGCCATACAGGCAGTTGGAGAGAACGCCTTGCGGAGCCGGCCTTTTCTGATGGCCATCGCCGATCCGTTTGCGCAAAATGCAGTGGCTTACATCACGCAGTACTGGACCGTAGAAGAGCAAAATATCCGCGCGATCCCGCTGGCCGACGTGTTGATCCTCAATCGCTTGCTGTGGCTGGGCCTCAGCGCCCTTTTATTCGGCGTTTTTTATAAAAACTTCAGGTTTCACGAACACGTGCCGGTGCTCTTCGGCCGGCGACGGAAAGGCGCCCGGCATGTAAAGGATAATTTCGGAAGCCAGCGGGCGGTAGCCCTGCCGACCGTTGCTTACAGGCACGATATCGGGCAATATTTCAGGACCTGCCTCTACCTGGCGCGTTTTCAGTTGGGCTTTATCCTCAG
The DNA here is from genome assembly GCA_020636045.1 of Lewinellaceae bacterium. Lineage (GTDB taxonomy): Bacteria > Bacteroidota > Bacteroidia > Chitinophagales > Saprospiraceae > M3007. The sequence goes on along the minus strand of JACJYP010000006.1, from coordinate 32,270 downwards.
GGGCCGGATGTTTTTCGTTGCCGCCGCGGCAGGCATACTGGCTTTCGGGTTTGCGCTGGAGCGTGTGACCACCAGTGGAAACATGGTCTTGTTGCCGGTCACGCGTATAGTTTTGCAGGTGCCCGCATTTTTCTTTACCGGCATGGTCATACTGCTGACTTTTATCTACACGGGCATGCTTGTGCAGCGAGAGCGCGCATCGCGCATGTACCCGCTGAGCGACTCGGCTGCCGTTCCGGGTTGGGTATTTTTAGGATCGAAGGTGCTGGCGGTTGCGGGTATGCAGGCCCTGCTGCTGGGGTTACTGATGCTTGCAGGCGTTCTGATGCAGGCGTATCACGGGTATTACCGTTTTGAATTCGGTCTTTACATTTTTCAGCTCTTTGTACTCACCTTCATCAACCTGATCATCTGGACACTCGCCGCTGTGGCCCTGCACACCTTTGTCTCCAACACCTACCTGGGCATTTTTTTGCTGTTGCTGGGTTGGCTTGGAGTTGGCAGTTTGCCGGAGATCGGCATTACCACACGTTTGCTGGCCTTCAATTTGCCGCCTGCTCCGCAATATTCCGATCTGAACGGATACGGCAGCGCCCTGCCCGCATGGCTGTGGGTGGAATCGCACTGGCTTTTTTTCGGGTTATTGCTGATCCTGGTCGCTTATCTCGTCTACCCGCGCGGCGTGGCGCAACGCTGGCGCGAGCGGTTTGTCGCCGCGAAGAAACGGCTCAATATTCAGGTGGGTATTGCTGCCTGTATGCTGCTGCTCGCCCTGGCGGTAACGGGTTATGTGATTCACCGGGAAGAAGCAAAAGAGGCCGCCTACACCCCTGAAGTGCAAAAAAAGGCATATGCCGATTTCGAAAAAAAATATGAACATCTTCGGGGCACCCCGCAACCCCGTATCACGGCGATCAACGCAACAATTGAACTGTATCCCGAAGAAAACCGCTTCGAAGCGTCCGGTGATTACACGCTGATCAACAAATCGGAGCAAGCCATCGATACATTGCTGGTGCGGGGCGGCTTCGACGAGATCAGCACTATTTCGGCTGACAGGGCTTGTACTATGCTCAGTGAAGACGCTTACTTTCAGTTCCGTGTATTGCGGCTGCAGGAGCGCCTGATGCCCGGCGACAGCATGCGCCTGCATTTCTCTGTCCGGAACCGGCCCAATACCTTGTTCAGCCGGAATTCGGGTGTTTTGCGCAACGGCACATACCTCCGGCAGGATATTTTTCCGCGCCTGGGGTACATTCAGGGCAGCGCGTCAACGTCTCCCGCAGACAGTATTTCCAGACAACGCCATTACCAGTCCCGCGACGCCGACCTGATCCGTTTTGAGGCGATCATCGGTACCTCCGGCGATCAGATCGCGGTAGCGCCGGGCCAATTGAAAAGATCGTGGCAGGCCCGGGGCAGGCGGTATTTTCACTATCAAATGGATCGGGAGATCAAGTTCGCCTTCGGCATCCACTCTGCCCGCTTTGCAGTTCGCAGGGATACACTCGGCTCTGTGGCGCTTGAAATTTATCATCATCCGGGCCACGAATACAAACTCGGGGAAATGATGGCCGGCCTGAAGGCTGCACTCGCATATAATGCCCAATATTTCGGCCCATATCAGCATCACGAAGCGCGCATCATCGAGTTTCCGCAGACGGAAGGGACTTTTGCCACCACTTCCGGCAATTGCATCCCGATGTCGGAGGTCCGTTTTATCGCGCATGCCGGCGCCGGGGGAGAAAAAACGGACCTTGCCTTCTATACCCCCGCCCATGAGATCACGCACCAGTGGTGGGGAAATCAACTGATGCCCGCAGATGCGCCGGGCGCAGTGATGCTTACCGAAAGCATCGCCGAATATGTAACGCTGCAGGTGTTCAGAAGGCACTACGGCGATGCACAGGCGCTGCGCTTTCTGGGCCTGCAACGGCAGCGGTATCTGAAGGGGCGTACCTCAGAGCAGGATGAAGAGCCGCCGCTGGTGCGGGTCGGGACCGAACAATCATACATCGCCTACGGCAAGGGCGCACTGGCCTTCAACGCACTAAGCCATTTTGCCGGAGAAACTCAAATAAACGAGATCCTGGAGGGGCTTCTGAATGAATACCGCTTTCGGGGGCCGCCCTACCCTCTTGCGCCGGAACTCGCAGAGCGGCTGAAACACGCCTTGCCCGACTCGCTGCAATACCTGGTCACCGATCTCTTCGAAACCCTGACTTTTCACGATACCGATATCCGGGACGCGACTTTGTCGCCGCTGCCCGACGGGCGCTTTGCGCTTGACTTGTCTATTGCTATTCACAAATACAAGATGGAACACGGTCGCGAAATTCAGGTACCCTTGTCCGATTACGTCGAGATCGGCCTGTTCGATGACGCCGGAGGCTTGATCGCTGTGGAAAGATTTAAACTTGACACCGCTGAAAGCAAGCTGCGTATCATTACTCAAACACCAGCTGCCAGGGTCGTCGTCGATCCGAATATGTTGCTGATCGGCAAACACAGAGCGCCCCTGACACCGGTAGCAGGAACAAAATTTTAAATAAATTTCACGTTGCCGTAACTGTCTGGCCCTTCGGGGCTTCAGGCGCCTTGGCGTATTCCGTTTTCGCCATTTTGAGGCCCGTTTTGCTTCATTTATTTGAGTTTCCCGCCTTGTTTGGCGAACTTTGTACAATCGCTCCGCTGCGCGCCCGGCGTGTTTTCCTTCCATTTTTTGCGGAGTTGTCTTTTTCCCTGCAATCTTTCATCAATACCTTGAATAAATGATCTTTACTCAAGAGTACCAATTCTATTTGCCCCAAATTGACGAGCACCTCGACCAGGATGAAGAGTTTATTATCCTGGAAGACGGCGATCGTGTGGAAAAGATCCTGTTCCACGAATACCACAAAATTTATGAAGTGCCCGGTCTGTACGAAAAACTGTTTTACAGGCGGCTTCGATGCCAGTCTCCCACGGTGATCGCCGATATGCTGGCGGAAAATATGGCCCGGAACGGACAAGACATGTCCCGCCTGAGGGTACTCGACCTTGGCGCCGGCAACGGCATGGTCGGCGAAGAACTGAAGAACCGGAATGCAGAAATGCTCGTCGGCGTGGATGTGATCCCGGAAGCCAAAATGGCCGCGCTGCGCGACCGGTCGGATGTCTATGAAGATTATCACGTCCTGGACTTCACCGATCTCGATCCGAAAGATGAACTGGAAATGCGATCCTGCCGCTTCAATTGTCTGGTGACCGTTGCGGCACTGGGTTTTGGCGATATCCCGCCCGAGGCATTTTTAACTGCCTTCAATATCGTGGAAAACGGCTCCTGGATCGCTTTCAATATCCGCGACAAGTTTCTGACAAAAGACGATGAAAGCGGTTTCCGCGATGTGTTGCAAAACCTGACGGAGCACCATTTTGACCTGAAAGACAGCAAAAAATACGTACACCGTTACAACCTGCATGGTGAACCACTCACGTACAAGGCATTTGTCGGTGTAAAATTGAACAATGTGGAAGAATAGGCGCCTATGCTTGAAGTAAACGGTTTGGTAAAAACCTACGGCGACAAAAAAGTGGTCGACGGGGTCAGTTTCGGAGTGCCGCGCGGCACTATGCTGGCCTTGTTGGGCGAAAGCGGCTGCGGGAAGACCACCACGCTGAAAATGATCAACCGCCTGATCGAACCGAGCGCCGGCGAGGTGCTGATCGAGGGGCGGCCGGTCACGGCAGGTGACCCCGTGTTGCTGCGCCGCTCCATCGGTTATGTGATACAGGAAAACGGGTTATTTCCACACTACACGGTAGCGGAGAATGTGGCCGTTGTGCCCCGCCTGAACGGGTACGACGAAGGGAAAATTGAAACGGCCGTGAACGACGTGCTCGAACAAGTGGAACTCGATCCAGCCCTTTTTGCCCACAAGTATCCCGCCGAACTGAGCGGAGGCCAGCAACAGCGCGTGGCGATCGCCCGGGCCATCGTGACCCGACCGCCGCTGCTGCTGATGGACGAGCCTTTCAGCGCCCTGGACCCCATCACACGCGGCGAAGCGCAGCAGCGTTTTCAGCGGCTGATCCGCCAGTTCGAGATCGCCGTGGTGCTGGTCACACACGACCTGGCCGAAGCCATACAACTCTCCGATCGTATCTGCCTGATGAAAGACGGGCGGATCGTGCAGGAAGGCGACGCCCGCCAACTGCTTTTCCAGCCGAATGATGCGTTTGCCGCTTCTTTTTTTCAGCAACATCGCTTCGAAGCAGAACTAAAAGTCACGACGCTGGGTGATTTGCTGCCGATGCTGCAACCCGATCCCGATGCGGCCGGCGCGGGAGATCAGATCGCTACCGATACGGACCTGTATACCTTGCTTTCGGGCCACTCGACGGACGCCTCCATGCCTTTTATACTGCTCGATGAAACGCAGCGCCCCCTTGGCCGGGTATCGATTTCACACATTGTGCAGGCATTTTATGCCTATCGCGCCGGACAGACGCCCGGCGGCGAAGCCTGATGTTTGCCGATATGCCTTCGTGCCGTTTGTAAAACGTTCTCAGCACAACCACATACATGGAAGAACTTCGCGAGCTGTTTGATTTTTTGTACGAAAAAAGGCAGGCCATCGGGGAAAAAACGCTCGAACACCTGGTGCTGACGGGCATTTCTGTTGCCCTGGCGGTTGGGGTCGGGGTCGTGCTGGGCGTGACCATGACGCGCAGACAGCAACTCGCCAGACCGGTGCTGGGGGTCGCCAACGTGATTCAGACCATTCCCAGCGTCGCCTTGCTGGGATTTATGATCCCCCTGATCGGGATCGGCCCGATGCCGGCGATCGTGGCGCTTTTCCTGTACGCCCTGCTGCCGGTCATCCGCAATACCTACACCGGCATACAGAACGTAGACCTTGCGGTGAAGGAGGCGGGAAAAGGAATGGGCATGACCGACTGGCAACTGCTGACCCGCGTGGAACTCCCGCTGGCATTGCCGGTACTTTTTGCAGGCATCCGCACCGCCGCGGTGATCAACGTGGGCGTAGCAACTTTGTGCGCGCTCATCGCCGCCGGCGGCCTGGGTGAGTTTATTTTCACGGGCATCGCCCTGAACAACAGTTACCTGATCCTCAGCGGCGCCATTCCGGCGGCCTTGCTGGCCATCGTACTGGACACCGGCCTCGGCCTGATCCAGCAAAAGATCACCCAATGGGCGCGGCCGTTGCTCATTTTGTTGCTGCTTTGCATTGCCGCCATTTTCCTGTATCGCCTGTGGAGCGCGTCAGCAGAGCGAAACTTTACAGCCGGCCTGACTTCCGAATTCATGGAACGTCGCGACGGCTGGCAGGGCCTGAAGGACGCCTACGGGCTCAAGATGGATGCCGTACAAATGGACGCCGGTTTGATGTATTCAGCCGTCAAAAACGACAAGGTGGATGTGATCGGCGGCTACTCTACCGACGGGCGCATCGATGCCTACGACCTGCGCATCCTCGATGACGACCGGCATTTTTTCCCGCCCTACTATGTAGCGCCGCTGGTGCGCATGGAAACGCTGGAGCGTTATCCCGAGATCCGTGGCGCGCTCGATAAACTGGCCGGAATGGTCACCGACGAGCGGATGCGGCGCCTCAATTATCTCGTCGACCACGAGCAGCGGGCCCCGCGGGCCGTTGCCCGGGCATTTTTGCAGGAACTGGGCCTGCGCACCGATGTACAGCGTAATGGCAAGGCCGACGTCGCGATCGGGGGAAAAAATTTCACGGAGCAGTACATCCTGGCCCGCATGTTTGCGATCCTGATCGAAAATTACACGTCGCTGGATGTGGAATTAAAAACCGGCCTGGGGGGCACCAAGATCTGTTTCGACGCCCTGCGTACGGGTGATATCGACCTGTATCCCGAGTATACGGGCACCGGATTTTTAGTGTTGTTACAGCCCGATGCGTCGGAAGCGGATAGCCTGATACGCGACAAGGACAAGGTTTTTCGCTATGTAAGATCCAATTTCCGGGACGACTACGGTTTGGAATGGCTCGAACCGCTCGGCTTCAACAACACCTATGCCCTGATGATGCAGCGCTCCCGCGCCGAATCGCTCAATGTCCGTTCGATCAGCGATCTGGTGGCATATCTGAAGCAAAAACAATAGCCGTGCGGCGCAGCAAGCGTTTTGCTGCGCCGCACGGAAAACACGCTTAAAGCCAACGCACCAGCCCGAAATCCTGGCGGTGGGCCAGCAGCGGGTGGGTGGGATACAGGCGGAACCCGAACTCGAATACGCCGGCGGCGTTGGGAGCCATGTCGCATTCAAAGGTCGCAAGGGCATCTTTGCGGTTTTTCAACTTCATGGGGTATGTAGCGATCAGGTCGAGTTCCGTTTCCGACAGGCGCTTGTAGAACACTACCTCTATGCCCAGGTCTTCCGCTTTCAGGTGTTGTATATTCAGCGTCACCGATGCCTTGAAGTGTTCGCCCAGCGGCAGGGAGTGGTTGATGGTATCCGGCACGTTCATTTCCACCAGTTCGATCGCATCCCAGGCCCGACGGACGCTGGATTTCCATTCTACCAGTTCGCGTGCTGCGCGGAAATTGTGAGGCTTGAACGTCTGGCTTTGCGCCTGGAGTTTGCTGTAGAAGCGCTCCTGGTAATCGTCGAGCATGCGGCCCATCACGAATTCGGGCGCAATCTGGGCGATCGTATTTTTGATGTGGCTCACCCAGCGCTCCGATACGCCGTTCTCGTCCTGTTCGTAATAGGTCGGGACGATATCGTTCTCCAGGATATTATAGATCGTTTCTGCGTCGAGTTCGTTTTGCAGGCCGGCATTTTCGAAACTTTCTTTTTCCGGCAGCGCCCAGCCCGCACCGGGCCGGTAACCTTCGCACCACCAGCCGTCGAGCACCGAGAAGTTCATGACGCCGTTCATCACGGCTTTCATACCCGATGTGCCGCTCGCTTCTTTCGGGCGGGTCGGGTTGTTGAGCCAGATGTCCACTCCCTGCACCAGCAATTTGGCCATTTCCATGCTGTAATTTTCCAGAAAGATCACCTTGCCTTTGAAAGTCGGATTTTTTGTGGTGTTGTAGATCAGGCGGATGAATTCCTGCCCCGCTTTGTCGGCGGGGTGGGCCTTTCCGGCAAATAAAAAGATCACCGGCCGCTCGGCGTTGTTGACGATGTCGGCGAGGCGTTTCTCATTGGTAAATAGCAGGGTCGCGCGCTTGTAGGTGGCAAAGCGGCGGGCGAAGCCCAGCACCAGCGCATCGTCGCGCAGCAGGTTGATGATCTCGAACGTCGTGCGCGGGTTTTCGCCGCGGCGGCTCAGGTCTTCCTGAAGCGTCTGACGCACCCAGTCCAGCAGGCGTTTTTTCAGGAGGCTGCGCAGTTCCATGATACGGGCCGGCGGAACGGCGTGTATTTTCGACCACAATTTCAGGTTGCCCTGATCCTCCAGGATATTCTTGCCCAGTTCATTTTGGTAAAGTTCGAGCCATTCGCCCGCTACCCAGGTCGGGAAGTGCACGCTGTTGGTGACGTAGCCGATATTGCTTTCGGTATAACTGTAGTCGGGATTGAGTTCGGCAAACATCTTCTGGCTCACTTCCCCGTGCAGGCGGCTCACGCCGTTGATCTCTTGTGAGGTGCGAATGGCGAGGTGGCTCACGTTGAACAACTCGGTCGAGTCGCTTTTGTCGACACGCCCCAATCCCACGAGCTCTTCCCAGGAGATGTCGAGCGCGTAGGTGTAATCGAAGAGGTAGTCGCGCAGCAGCGCCTCGGAAAAGGTGTCGTGACCGGCCGGTACGGGAGTGTGAGTAGTGAAGAGTTGCGAGGCGCGCACCACCTCGAGCGATTCCTCGTAGCTCAGCCCCTTGTCCTTCATATAATCGCTGATGCGTTCGATGCCCAGAAAGGCCGCGTGGCCTTCGTTGAGGTGGTAGAGGTCGGGCTGAAGCCCCATAGCCTTCAGCGCGCGCAGGCCGCCGATACCGAGCAGCAGCTCCTGCCGCAGGCGGTTTTCATTGTCGCCGCCGTAGAGCTGGTGAGTGATGGAGCGGTCTTCCCAGCGGTTGTCGTCGATATCGGTATCGAGCAGGTAAAGCGACACGCGCCCTACGGGCAGCAGCCACACCCGCGCCCACACCGTGCGACCGCCCATGCTGACCTGTATTTTGATCCATTCGCCGCGTTTGTCGCGCACCGGCTCAAGGGGCAGTTGCGTAAAAGTGGCGGGCTCGAAATGGTGTATCTGTTCGCCGTTGAGCGAAATACCCTGCTGGAAATAGCCGTAGCGATAGAGCAGGCCGACAGCCAGCAGGTTGAAGTTGCGGTCGCTGACCTCTTTCAGGTAATCGCCGGCGAGCACACCCAGACCGCCCGAATAGAGCCGCATACTTTGGTGCAGGCCGTATTCCATGCAAAAATAGGCGATCTCGGGTCCGGTTTTGGCCGGCGCCTTGTCCATGTAGTTGCGAAATTCGGCGTGTACACGTTTCATTTTGGCCGTAAACGCCTTGTCGGCAAGCAGTTCGTTCGCGCGTTCGATGCTCAGTTCGTCGAGCAGGGCCACAGGGTTGAAGTTGGTCGATTCGAACAGCTGCGGGTCGATGCTTCTGAACAGTTCCGTCGCTTCGTGGTTCCACGACCACCAGAGGTTTTGCGATAGATCGGCCAGCGGGTGCAGCCCTTCGGGCAATTTGGGTTCAATAAAAATGCGTTTGAGTTTGGCGCCGTTTTGCGTCAGATTCCCAACCATATAGCGTTGAATTGATTTGTTGAATGTTGAAATTTAGGTGTTTAAAGTATTGTCAGGCAATAATTTAAATCACTGGCCAGCCCTTCGGGGTCGCCGTGTTTTGCGAGCATAGTGGAGACACTGTGGGTCATGGCGCTTTCGGAAAGAATGGCGGCGAAGGTACGGCGTTTCGGCAAACTTCGTGTAGCCCGCACACATTAAGAGTTTGTTCAAAACGCTACGTAACGGTATCCCTTGCGCGGCCTTATCTATTTTTGCAGTAGCAAGGGTTCGAAAAAAGATCGGCAAATATGGAACCACAATCTCCTCACTGGCCCAAAATCCTGATCGCGGCAGGCGCCGTGTTGCTGATGCTGGGTCTGCTTGCCTGGGCGTTGCAGGGCAAACTCGGATGGCTCGGCCGCCTGCCGGGCGACATCCGCATAGAACGCGACAACTTCCGGTTCTATTTCCCGATCACAACCATGATCCTCCTGAGCCTGCTGCTGAACCTGATCGTTTGGGCGCTGCGCCGGTTGTGGGGATAACCAATACACAAAACTTTGCCTGTTCGCTTGCCTGTTCGGGCGGGAAATACTACTTTTGCAGCCGTTTTCTAAAAAAGTTCATATATTTTTTCACAACTGACTGATAATGAGACATTACGAAGTCACCTTCATCGTAGATCCGGTGCTGTCGGGCGATGAAGTCAAATCGACAGCAGAAAACATCCAGAAGGAGATCAAGGGCAACGGGGCTACCATCGTAGCCCTGGATGAAATGGGGCTGCGCCAGCTGGCCTACCCCATCAACAAGCGCTCCTCCGGCGTTTATTTTTGTATCGAATTCGCCTGTGAAGTGGCGGATTGGTTGGGTAAATTCGAGTTGAACATGAAGCGCAGCGAACGAATTCTTCGCTTCCTCACCGTAAAACTCGACAAGTACGGCATCAAATACAACGACGACAAGCGCAACGGACGCATCGGCTCCAAGCGGAAAGAGGAAGAAGAAGCCGCTGCAGCTGCACCGGCTGCCGAAGGAAAGGCACCCGCACCCGAAGTCGTCGACCTCGATGCAAAGTAACCAAACTGGCTGTCCGTAACCGACGGCTTTTCACAATTCAACCATCCATCAACAACCATATATATCATGGCTGCTTCCAGAGAAGATGTAAAATTTCTGAGCAACCCGAAAATCGGGCTGCGCCGCAAAAAATACTGCCGTTTCCGCAAATTCGGCATCAAATACATTGATTACAAAGACCCCGACTTCCTGCTGCAATTCATCAACGAACAGGGCAAACTGCTGCCGCGCCGCATCACAGGCAACAGCCTGAAATACCAGCGCCGCGTCGCTACCGCCGTAAAGCGTGCCCGCCACCTGGCGATCCTGCCTTTCGTGGCCGACCTGATGAAATAAACGCTGCCGGCCGCAGGCCGGCTACCAAACTTCAAACTCAACAATTCAACAGCAATGAATATCATTCTGCTCGAACATATTGACAAGGTAGGCGCCAAGCACGAAGTCGTCAAAGTAAAAGACGGCTACGGCCGCAACTACCTGATCCCGAAAGGGCTGGCCATCGTTGCCAACAAAAGCAACCTCTCCCGCCTGGAGGGCCTGAAAAAGCAGGCGGCCAAAAAAGAAGCAGCGATCGTCGACTCGCTCAAAGAACTGGCTGCCAAAATTACCGGCGCCGCGCTGAAAGTGCAGGCAAAAGCCGGCGAGACAGGCCGCCTGTTCGGCTCCGTTACCGCCCAACACCTGGCAAATGCCATGAAAGAAGTAGGCGTGGAGGTTGACAAGCGCATCATCGAAATGCCCGAAGAGGTAAAGGAACTCGGCACTTACACCGCCACGGTGAAATTCCACCCGGAAGTGGTGCAGGAGGTGAACTTCGAAGTAGTACCCGAAGGCACGCTGGTCGTAGAAACGTCGATCGCCCCGGTTGAAGAACCGGAAACGGAAGAGGCGGAGGCCGAAGCGGAAGAAGAGGCGGAGGCCTGATCCCAGCTTCCCGGAAAATACAGGAGCCATCCCGCGCACATTGCCGGGATGGCTCTTTTTTATTCTGTAATGACCTTTTTAGGTCTACTTTTTTGCTTTGGAAACCTTGCCTTTTTTCGGCGCGGCAGCTTCCGAAACGGACGACATTTTGCCCGCTACGGAGTCCTGTACAAAATGGCCCCAGGTAAGGTTGTTGCCGCCGTCTTTGTGCGCCAGCGCCCGTTCGATCGCCATATTGGCCGCATTTTCCACCACCCATTCGAAATTTTCCTCCCCGACAGAGTTCACGTCGGCGTCGGGAGCGGGGTTGCAAAAGTCGATGGCGTACGGCACGCCGTCGCGTATGGCAAATTCTACTGTATTGAAGTCGTAGCCCAGGGCGTGGTTGATGCGCAAAACCAGTTCGTGCATCTGGTCGCGCAGGGCTTTCGATACTTTGTGGTCGGCCACATAGCGCAGGTGGTGCGGGTTGCGCGGCTCGTAGTCCATGATGCGCACATATTTGCCGCCAAGGCAATAGCAGCGGAAATAGGCGTCGAAATCAATGGCTTCCTGCAGGAGCATGACCAGCGTGTTCGTTTCGTTGTAGTCGCGGAAAAACTCGTCGAAGTTATTGACCTTGTAAACGTTCTTCCAGCCTCCGCCGGCGTGCGGTTTCATGAACAACGGAAAACCGCCCAGGTAATCGATCATTTTCTCCCAGTCCAGCGGATATTTCATATTCCGGAAACTCTGCGCGCTGGTATCCGGCGGCATCTGTTTGGAGGGAAGCAATACCGTGCGCGGCACCGGCACGCCGATCTTGGTCGACAGGCAGTTGTTGAAAAATTTCTCGTCGGCACTCCACCAGAACGGGTTGTTCAGTACCGCCGTGCCGTTCAATGCGGCGTTTTTCAGGTAAGCGCGGTAAAAGGGCACGTCCTGGCTGATCCGGTCGATCATAACGGCGTAGCCGCTGGACTCGCCCTGCATCAGTTCATCGACGAGTGTCGGCTCGGCGTGCACGCCTTTGACCTTTTTGGCGTTGATGCGCTCCACGAAGGCTTCGGGGAACGAGGATTCCTTGCCGTGTAAAATTCCGATTTTCTTCATTCCTTTCTGAGTTAAAGAGAGATAATTAAAGGAGGGTTGGCTTGCGACAAAACTACTTAAAAGGCGCTGCCTGCCAAATGTTCGGGAAAATAAATATGCTTGGGTACAAATGCCTCAAAAGTCGAGGATCGGCGCGATCGGTGCATCTTCCTTTACCCGCGCCACGATCTTGCGCAAGGTATCGAGGGCCACTTCCTGGCCTTCGTAACGCGCATAGAGCGTCACCACGCAGGGGCCGTGCTTCCGGAAGGTGTGCTGCACGGCGCCGTCCACAAATTTTTTGCGTGGCGAGCCGTCGCCGAAATCGAGTTCGTATTCCGGTCCCTGGCTGTATTTGCTCATGAAAAACCTGAACGGTTTGCCGGCCTCGGGGTATTCGCTGGTGCGCAGCAATTCGCCGGGTATCTTCTGGATCGGCGCCGATGCCTCGGGGTTGTCGCCCTCCGCATTTTCCACCTGCACCACGGCGCGGTCTTCCGTGCGGCCGCCGGTCGCGTTTTTGCGCGACACCTGCAGGGCGATCAGGCCCGCCAGCCCGAACAGGGCCACAATGACGAGCAATATGGTTTCCCGGTTTTTCCCTTTTGCGCCCTTGGTTTCCTTTGTCATAAGTCCGTTTGTTTTAAAAATGTTTGAGTCGGAAAGTGCAGAAAACTTTCAAAATCAGCACAAAGGTAAAACGGCAGGTCCATGGCCAAACTTCTACCTTTGTTCCGATGAAAATTTTTCTGAACGACAGCCTCAACTTTTTGACAAAACTCAGCGTACGACGCGCCTGGAATTTTGCTAAAGTATTGTCTTCGTTCTATTTATCCAAATGGACGCGCAGGCCCATCCAGTGGGGTATGCCGGTCACGGTCAGCATCGAACCCACCACCGCCTGCAACCTCCGCTGCCCCGAATGCCCGAGCGGACTGCGTTCGTTCCAGCGCGATACCGGCAATCTCAAGGCCGGTTTTTTCAGGAACATCGTGGATGAGATGCACCGCGACCTGTTTTACCTGATCTTCTATTTCCAGGGAGAGCCGTATATCCATCCTGATTTTCTCGATATGGTGGCCTACGCGCACCGGCGCCGCATTTTCACCATCACAAGTACCAACGGCCATTTTCTCAACGACGCGAACGCCCGGCGTACTGTGGAGTCGGGGCTCGACCGCCTCATCATTTCCGTGGACGGCACCACACAGGATGTGTACGCGCAATACCGCATCGGCGGCAAACTGGAGCATGTGCTGCAGGGCGCCCGCAACGTGGTTGCCTGGAAAAAACGGCTGAAAAGCAGGCGGCCGCATATTGTGTTCCAGTTTCTCGTTGTGCGACCCAACGAACACCAGATCCCGGAGATATATCGCCTGGCGCGCGAGATCGGCGTGGACGAGGTAAAATTAAAAACGGCGCAGGTGTACGACTACGAGCAGGGCAATCCGCTGATCCCGCAAAACGACCGTTACGCGCGCTACCGTCAGGGCCCCGACGGCCGCTGGGTGGTGAAACATACGCTGGCCAATCAGTGCTGGAAACTCTGGCATTCCTGCGTGATCACCTGGAACGGGCTTGTGGTGCCCTGCTGCTTTGACAAGGACGCCCTGCACACCCTCGGCGACCTGAAAAAAAGTTCTTTCCAGGATCTTTGGCACAGCCGGGCTTACAATGATTTTCGCAGGGCCATCCTTAAAGGCCGCGATCAGATCGATATCTGCCAGAACTGCACGGAAGGGTGCAGCGTATGGGCATAAATGACACATCCGATGACATTACAGGAAGCACAAACGACCGTGGACACCTGGATACGCAGCATAGGCGTCCGATACTACGGCGAACTCACCAATACCGCCATCCTGATGGAAGAAGTGGGCGAAGTAGCGCGGCTGATGGCGCGCCTCTACGGCGAACAGTCATTCAAAACGCCCGACCTGGCCGCCTCGGCACGCACCGACCTGGCCGACGAAATGGCCGACGTGCTGTTCGTACTGATCTGCCTGGCCAACCAGACCGGCGTCGATCTCACCGAGGCGCTCCGGAAAAACATGGAGAAAAAGACGGTTCGCGATGCCGCCCGGCACGCCGCCAACAAGAAATTGAAATGAACCCGCCGATTGTTTCCCCGATCAAAAATCGGAGGTGATGAGCAGATCCAGGCTGGTGCTTTTCAGATCGAAACGCTCGCCCAGGTAGGTATTGGTCAGGCAACCTTTGTAGGTATAAACGCCGTTGCGCAGGCCTTCGTGGCTGGTGATCAGCGGCAGGATGCCTCCCGACTCCGCTTTCAACAGCAGCGACGTGAGGATATTGCTGATGGCGTCGGATGCGGTGCCCGCTACCCTGGAGGCGATATTGGGCACGCAATAGTGGATCACCCCGTGTTTTTCGAACGTCGGCTTCTCATGGGTGGTGGCAACGGAGGTTTCGAAGCAGCCCCCCTGGTCGATGCTCACATCCACGATCACCGAGCCGGGTTTCATACTCCGGACGATGTCATCCGATACCAGCACCGGCGTTCGGCCCTGCCGCGAATGCACGGCGCCGATGGCAACGTCGGCCGTCAGCAGTTGCTCGCGCAGATGAGCCGGATTGACGACCGAGGTGTGCAACTGCCGCCCCACCTGATTTTGCAGGCGCATGAGTTTGTACACATTGTTGTCGATGATGCGCACTTCGGCGCCGAGGCCCAGCGCCGTACGGGTGGAGAATTCGGCCACGACTCCGGCGCCCAGAATGATCACCTTGGCCGGCGGCACCCCGGCGATGCCGCCCAGCAGCACGCCCTTGCCGCCGCGGGTGGTCGCCAGCAACTCGGCCGCGATGAGGATGGCGCTGATACCGGCGATCTCGCTCATCACATGCACGATGGGGAACATGCCCGTATCGTCGTCGCGGATATACTCCATTGCAAGCGCAATGACCCGCTTTTTTTGCAGTTTCACGATGTACTCGGGGTCGAGCAGGGGCAGATGGATGGGCGAGATCAGCACCTGGTTGGGGCGCATCAGGTCCACCTCTTCCAGCACCGGCGGCGCGACTTTGAGCAGCACGTCGGCTTTGAACACATCTTCCCTGCTGTGGGCGATCTCGGCTCCTGCCTCCGAATAGTCGTGGTCGGTAAATTTGGTTTTTTCGCCTGCGCCCGTTTCCACGACAACCTTGTGGCCGTGCGCCGTGAGGGTCGCAACCGAATGCGGCACCAGCGCCACGCGGTTTTCCTGCAGGGTGGTTTCCCTGGGGATGCCGATAAACAGGCGTTGTTGCTTTGGGTGCACCTGCAACATTTCGGCCTTGGTGCGTGGTACTGAAAGGGTTTCCATTAGAACAAGTTTATGGCAGCTGACTGCGCAGGAAGCCGCGACGTTTCGGAAAGCGCTTTGAAGTGTTATCGGAATGCCCTGCGGGTGAAAACCTGCGGCAACGGCAAGGCATTCATTTACAAAATTATAATTCGCCGGGAAGTTTCGCCGGTTATTTCAATCTGAATTTTCGCAAAACCGTCCGGCAGCAGCGATTCAGCCAGCTGCGGCCACTCGATCACGCAGTACCAGGGGTCGTACAGCAGGTCTTCGATGCCGATGTCGAGCGCTTCCTGCGGCGTGTTCAGCCGGTAAAGGTCGAGGTGGTGGAACAGCGCCGTGGATCCGTCGGAAAGAACGTACCTATATTGATTGATAAGTGAAAAGGTCGGACTTGCCGTGGTATCGCGAACGCCCAGATAACGGCAAAACGCAGCGACGAAGCTCGTTTTTCCAGCGCCCATTTCGCCGTAGAGGGCGATCTTTCGGCGGCCGTCGAGCGCATCCAGCACCGCGGGGATGCAGGTTTCCAGTTCGGCAAGAGAATTGACCGGCAGTTCCAAGCGGTATCGTTTGATCTGAATAATGCCCCGGATGATACCCGGGCAGGCGCAAAAATAGGATGAGCCAGACAAATTATCCGGAAATCCCTCAATTTCGCGTCGTATGACGTACACCCTCGATAATATCCTGCACATCATCGGCGCTACGTGGCAGCAGCAGGCAGACCCGATGGCGCCAATAGAACGCCTGTTGCTCGACAGCCGCCACGTTTCGGCGCCGGCTTATTCCCTGTTTTTTGCCATCCGGGGCGAACGGCACGACGGGCATCGCCACGCAGAAGAAGCCTATCGCGCGGGCGTCCGGCATTTTGTGCTGAGCCGGCAAATCGACCTGACGCATATGCCGGACGCCAACGTGTTGCTCGTAGAGGATACCCTCGACGCGCTGCAAAGCCTCGCCGCGGCACACCGGGCGCATTTTCATATCCCCGTCGTGGGCATCACGGGCAGCAATGGCAAAACCGTGGTAAAGGAATGGCTGTACCAGCTGCTGGCGCCCGATTTCGATGTCGTGCGCAGTCCCAAAAGTTATAATTCGCAGACAGGCGTGCCCCTTTCGGTATGGCAAATGCGGGAAGAAAATACCCTTGCACTTTTTGAAGCGGGCATTTCGCAGCCCGGAGAAATGGAACGGCTGGAGCGCATTATCCGGCCGACCATCGGCATTTTCACCAATATCGGGCCGGCGCACCGCGAGGGCTTTTCTTCAAAAACGGAAAAAGTGCGGGAAAAGATGCTGCTGTTCGGACACGCGCAGGTGCTGATCTGCTGTGCCGATCACGAATCGGTATTCCAGGCTGCGCAGGAATGGCGTACAGCAAAAGCGGAACGGCGGTTATTTTGCTGGTCGGCCGGCGGCAACGCGGCAGATATGCAGATAAGCACACAGGTCGCGCAGGCAGAAGGACGCACCGCGCTTCAGGTATCGTTTGCGAATGTTCCGACGGGTAAAACACACGAGCAATACGAAGTGCAGATCCCTTTTACGGATGCCGCCGCCATCGAGAACACAGCGCACTGCCTGGCACTGTTGCACTGGTTTGGCATTTCCCCGGAACAGATACAGGCGCGCCTGCCGCGCCTCGAGCCGGTGGAAATGCGCCTCGAACTAAAAGCCGGCATCCAGCAAAGCACCCTGATCAACGATTTTTACAACAACGACCTGGCTTCGCTGCGCATTGCCCTGCAATTCGCCGCGCAGCAGGCGCGCAGCGGCAAACTGACCTTGATCCTGTCGGACATCCTGCAAAGCGGTCTGAAACGCAGGCAGCTGTATGAAAAAGTGGCTGCGCTGGTTGCGGAGCATAAAGTAGGGCGGCTGATCGGCATCGGCGCCGATATCCCCTCGATCGGCGCTGCCCTGCCGCCGGACACCGACGCCTATTTTTACCCCGATACGGATGCGTTTATGGCGGCGCTGCCGCAACACGATTTCAGCGGTGCGGTGATCCTGCTCAAAGGCGCGCGCCCTTTCGCGTTCGAACGCATTGCCCGCCGGCTCGAGCAAAAGGCGCACAAAACGGCGCTGGAAGTCAATCTTACCGCGCTCATCCACAACCTGAAGGCATACCACCGCCTGCTGCAACCCGGCACCCGCATGCTGGCGATGGTAAAAGCTGCGGGTTACGGCAGCGGCTCGGCGGAAGTGGCCAAATTGCTCGAATTCCACAAGGTCGATTATCTCGGCGTAGCCTACGCCGACGAGGGCATCGAATTGCGCCAGACGGGTGTGAATCTGCCCGTTCTCGTGCTGAATCCCGAACCCTCGGGCTTCGACGCCATGTACCGCTACCGCCTCGAGCCAGAGATATACAGCCTGCGGCTGCTCGGCGAACTCATCCGTTTTTCCGGCGGCGGCAAACGCCTGGCGATCCACCTGAAACTCGATACCGGAATGCACCGCCTCGGTTTTGATGAGAGCGATCTGCCAGAACTCCTGGCGCTCCTGCGCGCACATCCGGAACTGGAAGTGCGTTCCGTTTTTTCGCACCTGTCGGCGAGCGACGCCGCGGGGCACGACGATTTTACACACCGCCAGGCTGCCGCATTCCACGCCGCTTACGAACAGATCGGGGCTACGCTTGGCTACGCCCCCCTGCGCCATATCGTCAACTCCGGCGGCATCGCCCGTTTTCCGCAATACCACTATGATATGGTGCGGCTCGGCATCGGGCTTTACGGCGTCGATGCAGGGGAAATGCAGGGCCAGTTGCGCGTGGTGAACGTGCTGAAAGCCACGATCAGCCAGATCAGGCAGGTGCGGGCGGGCGAAACAGTCGGCTACAACCGCAACGGACCCGTCGGCGCCGACGCGCGCATCGCCACCATCAGCATCGGCTACGCCGACGGTTTCCTGCGCCTGGCGGGCAACGGGCGCTATTCCGTGAGCGTGCGCGGCCGGCAGGCGCCTACGATCGGCAACATCTGCATGGACATGTCCATGATCGACGTGACGCACATTCCCGAGGCAGCCGAAGGAGACGAGGTGACCATTTTCGGTGAAGATCCGCCCGTACAGGTGCTGGCGGCTTGCCTCCAGACGATACCCTATGAGGTGTTCACCAATATTTCGGAGCGGGTGAAGCGGGTGTACTGGCAGGAATGACAAAACGTGACATTTGCAATAACGGGTAAAGGCCTAACTTGGAGGTTCAATCAACCATTCCAAATTATCACATCATGTATTGCTTCCGCCCCGTTTTTCCCAGCCGGTTTATCTGGTTGTTCCTGTTCTTTTCTTCTATCGCCAATGCCCAGTCCCAGTGGGCGGCCCTGAACGCCCCGGAAGGAGGGCGGGTCCTGCAGATCGCGGAGATCGGCGATGAATACTGGGCCTGTACGCGCAACGGCCTGTTCCGCTCTTCCGACGACGGCCAAAGCTGGCAGCAGGATGCGCTTTTCGGCGAATTTTTCCGCGTCAGCGGACTCGCCCAATACGGCGATACCATTTACCTGTACAGCAATGAAGCCACTCTCACGGGCTCCGAGTCGCGTTTTTATACCAGTATCGACAATGGGCTGAACTGGTCTTTTCAGACGCTGGACAACAGCAACTTTCCCGGTATCGGGACATCCCCGCCTCAATCGATTTCGTCGATATTCAGGATAGACGACGTGCTTTTTATCGTCACTTCCTTTCAGTTGATCCGATCGCTCGATGGCGGAGCCAGCTGGGAAGAGTTGATCAACAGCGCCGGCTCGCATTTTGCCTGGGATAAAAAACAAATCCTGCACGTCGCCTACAACGCGGCTTATGTTTCGGGCGACTACGGGTTTTCCTGGGAGTACATCCTCAAAATTACGCCTCCCATGACACCCGGGAAACCGCAAATCGAGGGCAATGATATTTATCTCCCGCGGAGCGATTCGTTACTTGTTTCACACGACCTGGGGCAGAGCTGGACAAAGACGACTGTGCCTTTTTTAAACTTACACAACGCAGCATCCTGGAAAACGGGCAATGGCGTGCTGTATTCCGAATTGGGGGAAAACGTGTTTACCTCCCCAGATTTCGGGCTGAGCTGGAGTATTGTCAACAGCGCGCCCATCCCGGCGCCGTATCGGACACCGGGATCGATGCTGATAAAGGGCAATACCATCATGGCCGGTTCGGAGTTTGGCATTTTCCGCAGCGACGATCTGGGAAGCAGTTGGGCCCGCAACAGTACGGGCCTGCATGCCTATTTCACGTTCGACCTGCAACACAATACGGAGCATATTTTTGCCCAAACGAGCGGCGAGGTTTTTCGATCGGACGATCAGGGTCAAAACTGGCAGCCCATCTTCAGCAAATTCGCGATGCTGCAATACAACGTCATCACATTCGGCGTTTTGGGGAATGAGATCTACGTGCTTGACAATGACGGCAATATCCATTACTCCCCGGATAATGGCGACCACTTCGACATCATCGCAAACCTGGCCCCGCATCCCGTTTTCAGGAAAAATCAGGCAATCGATGACGCGTATTACTATTTCAACGCCAACCAGGTGGTCATTTTTCAAAATGGCGGCCTACAGGATTCGTTCCGGGTTGTGCTGGCGGGCATGGACGTGGGCATCAATGATTTTTATGAAAAGGACGGGCGTTATTTTGTTTTGCCCACCAATATCAGCCTCGGCGGCAAGCTGGTCTACTCCGACGACCAGGGGCAAAGCTGGCAGGCGAGCGATCTGATCGACACGGATTTCAAAGGCAATTTTTACCGGATACAGGACAGGCTTTTCGCAGCAGGCCTCTACGTGTTTTATTCCGATGACAACGGCGCGAGCTGGCACAAAGCAACGGCGTCGCCTTTTCTGCGGCTCAACGATATATGCCTGCATGGAGATAAATTGTATGCTTTCGGCGGCGCGCAGATTGCCGGCAGCCTTCTTTTTGTTAGTGAAGACATGGGGGACACATGGGAGCAACTCGACACGCCACCCTTCGGCCTTTCCCATGAGATCTACGCGCTACAAACGTTTAAGAACCACCTGTACACCTGCGCGCTGAGTTCCGGGATCTGGCGCATCGATCTGACAACCCCTGTTACCGAACCCGGCGCTGCCGCGACCGGGCAGACCCTGAGGGTACAACCAAACCCCGCCGATCGTATGGCAACGGTATATTGGGATCCGCCCGCCTTCGCCAGGGCTACGGCGGGCAAGATGACGGTGTTTTCTTCCGACGGACGAATCGTTGGGGAATATGCGCTTGCTTCCGGTAGTACACACTGTGATCTGGACACCGGCCAATGGCCATCCGGCGTTTATACGATCCAACTCGACTTTGGCAGGGAGCGTTTGTACGGCAGACTAGTGAAGCCGTGACGCCCGATCTTTAGCAGGCGCCTCTTGCAAAAAGCCGCGTCGATGTTGGAATTAAACTTACCTTTGCGTCGTTTCTTGCAACAGCAAGCGGGCCCGTAGCTCAGGTGGTTAGAGCAGCTGACTCATAATCAGACGGTCGCGGGTTCAATTCCTGCCGGGCCCACCTTGATTTTCAACGACTTGTGCATGTGCTGCGCGAGTCGTTTTTTGTTTTTGAGAGAGCGGGAGCCGGAACGGGAACAAATTTTACAGGAAACCGGTAGCGCGGCATTCATGCCGCCCCGGTCGAGGCCATTCATGGCCGTTCATACGCTGCGAGTGCTCGCCCAAAAACGCTGCTCGAGTTGCTCCGGGCGGTAGTGGGAAACCGGCTTTCTGGCAACCTTACCCAATGGGCGTAAGTCGCTACACAAACGACGTTACTCATTACACAAAGGACGTTAGTCGCTACAACGTTCCTTGTAACGACTACACAAAGGACGTTACTCGCTGCACAAAGAGTGGAAGTCGTTACGTGGAGAACATAACTCCCATCCTCAAGACGTAATCTGACAACCGGCATCTGTCAGATATCAAACCCAGGGTCGTTTTCGAGGCCGGTTCCGCTGTCAGAACATCTTGTCGATCCACATGGCCAGTTCCTGTTCGTCTACGATAGACCATGCATGCGGGTTTCGCGTGCCGTCGCTGCGGTAGCCGGTTTTGCCGCTGACGAAGGTGGCCTGCTCATTGCCCGCTTGCAAGAGTTGTGCAATGAAAGCCGAGGCGTTCAGAAAATTGCAATCGTACGCGCTTCGTTTTTTGTTTTTCAGGTACCAGTCCAGATCCATGTCGTGGTACACCCGAACGGCCGTATTTTTCAAAAAGCGCTCGTTGCCGGGCGCCGGACAGCTGTGGCAGTAGGGCGTAAGCGCCTCATACAAGGCCCGGTTTTCGGCAGGCGTGCCGATTTCCCGTTTTAGTAGTTCGGATACGTACTTCGCTTCCGCTACTCCGACAGGATCGAAATTCCGGGCTATTTCCCGTTCAAAATAATCCCACAACTCAATAAGGTCTACAGGCGCATCGATGGCAAAAACGGCATTTGGCAACAACGGGTGTTGCTCCGGTTGTTCGTGGCAGCGTTCGGCATAACGCAGGGCGATCGCGCCGCCGATGGAAAATCCGCCCAGGGCCATGCATTCGCATTCCGGGTGATAGCGCTCCTGTACAGCGGCCGTCACCTCATTGAGCGTTGCCGTCACTGACGAATCCGCGTACATATGCGCGCCCAAACCTACGACCACCGCCATCATGCCGCGTTCGCATAATGCCGTCGGTATTCGGGTTTCGGTCAGCGCCCCTTCCGCCGTCTCCCCGAAGCCGGCAATCAGCATCACAACGCCTTTTACCGCTCCTGTTTTTGGCGTCACCCACACGCAGGAAACGCCGGGGGCGTTTTTGAATGCGAAATCTGTTTTTTCGACAGATTGGGTCTGGGCGAGGCGGCAGCAGGTGAACGACAGGAGAAGGATGCCAAGGAGGTATTTCATATCGTCAGTACTTTTTCAGGCGCAGGATGGTGTAGTAAAAACGTTCGATCAGATTCATGTCCTTCGTAATGATCTCGGCATTGGCAGTCAGCCCCTCCCGGTACTGGATCTTTTTATCGGCGGTTGTGGAAAGGTTGTCGGGAAGGGCGATCTTGGACAAATAGCCCTGTTCAGTGCCTATATGGGAGATAAATTCGATTTTTCCCCGCACCAGTCCGTACTCCTGGTAGGGATAGGAAGGAAACCGCAACAACACCTCCTGGCCGATGGCTATTTTCCCGAAATTATCCTGTGGAATATATGCTTCGGCAAAATAGTGGCTGTCTCCCGGATTGATATAGCAGATCAGTTGATCGGGCTGGATCTGCTGGTTTACCTGTATAAAAGAATTAAACGCCACGATACCATCGACAGGGGCCGTGAGTATATATTTTTTCATCCACTCCTCCGTCTGGCCCCTGAACAAGTCGAGGGCTTCCTGAAACAACTGGGTTTGCTTTGAAATGGCGTCATCCAGTTCCAGTATCTCTTTTCTTTTCTCGTTTTGCTGGGTTTCGTTCGCGATCATAGAAGCCTCCACCTGTGGCAACGTAAGTTTTTTGCCCAGAAGCCTGCTTTTTTCATTCCGGAGCTCCGATTCGGAAATCAATTTTTCTTCCATCAGCGTCTCACTCATGTTGAAGGTCTGCTGAGACAATACGAAGTCCTGTTCCAACAGACTTTTCTGCTTCTTCAGGTTTTCATTCAGCAGCGCCAAATGCGCCAGATCTGCCTTCAGCATCGCCCGCTTTTGAGGATAAAGCCCGCCTGCCAAATAATTTCGATAGGCAATGCAGGCCTGGGAAAAAACCTGAAAATCCTGTTGCAGTTCGCCCAGGTCTCTGTACGATTTTAAATCCAGCCACTTTGCCTTATTCACTTCCCCCTCGTTCAGATCCGATTTCAACTGGTTCAGGCGTTCATACAGATCCAGTACCTGGCGATGCTTTCCCACGCTCTCCATAAATCCGAGCAAAGCGCCTTTGGCCACATGCCGGCCTTCACGGGCATCCAGCCACACCAGCTTGCCGCCGGCATTGGAAACGACCGGCTTGGGCGCATTGACGGAGAGTATGGTGGTCGAGGTGAGTATACTTTCCGGGAATTTGATCAGGTTGGCAATGGCGATCAAACTGATAAAAAACAACAGGATCAGCATGTTGCCCCAGCGGACAAGCCAGCTCGGTACTTTACCTAATATCTCCCGGACAGGCTCGTCGGAGTCTTCCAACTCATTGATTTTAGATATGTATTCCATGATTTGAGCGTATGGCTATTGATTTAATCGCCAAGTTCCAGTTGGTTTTTTATCAGGGTGTAATACGCGCCTTTAAGACCGGTGAGGTATTCATGCGTGCCCTCTTCAATGATCCTCCCTTTATCCAGCACCACAATATTGTCCGCATGCTTTACCGTGCTGAGCCGGTGGGCTACGATCACCACCGTTTTTGTCCTGAAGAATTTTTCGAGATTCTCCATGATGATCTTCTCATTGTTCGCATCCAGAGAACTGGTCGCCTCGTCAAACAATAAAAAACTGGGGTTCTTATACACCGTACGGGCGATCAGGATCCTTTGTTTTTGCCCTCCGCTGATGCTGCTGCCGCTGGCGCCGATACGGGTTTTATAGGCATTTGGCAGGGTCTCGATAAATTCTTCAATGTTTGCAACCTGCACTGCTTGTAAAAGGCGCGCTTTGTCCAAAATGCCATCCGAATCGGATTCTGTAATGTTTCTGGCAACGGTATCGGCAAAAATGTACCCCTCCTGCATCACGACCCCGATGTTCTTTCGCCAGAAGTCGCTGTCGAAATTATTCAAATTGTTGGCGCCTACATTTATGAGGCCTTCCGTCGGTTCGTAAAACTTCAGGATCAATTTTAATAACGTTGTTTTGCCGCTGCCGCTGGCCCCCACGATAGCGGTCACCTTGCCCTCGGGGATGGTAAGGTTAATATGCTCCAGCACCATCGGGGAGGCGCTGCCGCCATACCGGAAACTCACGTTATTAAATGTGATATCCTTTACTGCCGGGAGCTGGTCTATCAGGTTGTCGCCCTCTTTCACTTCGTCTTCCTTGTCATGGATCTCCGCCAGGCGTTCCAGACTGATCCTGGCATCCTGGTATGCCTGCATAAACCCGATGAAACTGTTTATCGGCACGTTCAGTTGCCCGATAATAAACTGTATGGAAAGCATGGTGCCCAGTGAAAAATCATTATCGAGCACCTGTTTGGCTGCGAAAAATGTGATCAGGATGCTCATGAGTTGCAGGATAAAGTTCCCCCCGATATCCTGCAATTGTGACAGCGACAAACTTTTTATGGAGAGTTTGAACAAGCGCACCTGTATCAATTCCCACTCCCACCTTCTGCGTTTCTCGGAATTGTTGAGTTTTATTTCCTGCATGCCGTTGAGCAACTGAATGGTGCTGCTCTGATTGCCGGCCGCCTGATCAAAACGCTTGTAATCCAAAACAGCCCTTTTTTTAAGAAAAAGCGCTACCCAGACGATGTTCAGCAGTGTAAATAATATCAGTATAAAAAAAATAGAAAAACTGTAGTAGTACAGTACCGCTGAAAAAATAACGATGCTAAAAGAAGAAAAAAGCACATTCAAAGACGCCGAAGACAAAAAATTCTGTATCCGGGAATTGTCCTGTATTCTTTGCAGCAAATCGCCCACTGTTTTGGTGTCAAAAAAAGCAATGGGCAAACGCATCAGTTTGATCAGAAAATTGGAAACCAGCGATATATTGATGCGGCTGGTGATGTGCAGCAGCAACCAGCTTCGCAAGGCGTTCGTCATGGTCTGGGAGGCAAATAAAACCAGTTGCCCCACCAGCACCAGGTGAATAAAATTCAGGTTGTGTTGTCCGATGCCGATATCGACAATCGCCTGTGTCAAAAACGGGAAGATCAGTTGAATAACACTCCCGATAAACAAGCCGACAAACAACTGTGCGATCAGTCTTTTGTGCGGCTTGATAAATGGCAGCAGAAACGAAAAACTTTTTTTTACCGGCGCTCCTTTTTCCGTTTCATAGAATATCAGGGATGGCTCCATGACCAAAAGAATTCCTTCCGAATTTTCCTTATCCGGGCTCGGCTGTGAAATCCAGCCTTTCAGGAATTCTTCCTTCGTGTATTTGATCAATCCGAACGCCGGATCTGCTACGTAAACATGCGTGCGGTCGGCTTTGTACACCACCACAAAATGGCGCTGCCGCCAATGCGCAATACACGGCATCGGGATGTCGTCGACCAGCATATCGTAGGTGGACAACAAAACCAGACTTTGCAAACCAATGGACTCGGCGGCTTCCGATATGCCCGCCATGCTTACGCCTTCCCGGGTGATGAACGTCTTCTCTCTAAGGTATTCACGCGATATGTTTTTCCCGTAGAAAGAAGTGATCATCTTCAGGCAGGTCGGGCCACAGTCCATTTGATCCAACTGCTTATAAAAAGGAAATTTCTGGCGCATAAGAAATCAGATCACAATCCCGGATATTTTGCTTTCAGACATGCTTTTATATCCTCCACCGTTCCATAGTCATTAAAGTGGTGCAGCGGCCAGCCCGTAAAAATGCGTTCTACAGGCAGTTTTTCACCTTCAATGAATTTGTATACCGATAAAGCCCGTTCGCCCTGGTTATAGATACCGTTTTTATAAAACAGCACCAGATCGGCGGCAAACAACACTTTGTCTTCCGGGAAATAAAAAAGCAGGTATTCTTTGGTATGCCCCGTCGATGCGCCTGTTTCGCAGGCCACTACGGGGTAATCGTCGCCATCAAAGCGCCTGTTTTTGTTCACTGCAACTTCGTCGAACAATGGCCCGGCCGCTTTCGTGGTGTTTACCGGGCGGCCTTCCATCGTGTGCGTGGCCTGAAATATACGATTGAAGTATGCGATGTTGCCGGGCGTGGTTACGATGCGACAGCCTGTTTCCATAAAGGCGCCCGCGCCGCCGGCGTGGTCCGGATGATGGTGGCTCAGGTAGCAATACTTTACGGGATGATCCGGAAACTTCTCATGCAGGAAAGAGATGACCTGACGGCATACCGCAATATTTATCGGAGCGTCGTACACCGATAAATAATTCCGGTGTTTTGAGACCATCATCTTGTTGTTGAAATTCAACAGTTTTATTAAAAATAAATGGTTCGAAATGGTATCCATCTCGATCTCTACCATTTCTTTCCGGGCGGGTTTTTCTTTATCGTTCCGATCAAATTGAATGTTTGTTACGGCAATGGTCCTGTATATACCCGTTGCTTTTTGATGCGTGATCCTGACGGGAAAACAAAAGCCGTTATCGCAACGATAATCTTCGTATGCAAGCGTTTCAAAATAGTCTCCCAAAACCGGATCGTAAGCCGGCATCCATAGTGCGGTAAATTCTTTTTTTGTCCGGTCGTAACGGGTATAGAACTTGTTTCCATACTCGTCATTAAATCCCAGGATTTTGAAATTTTCGTCCTTCGCATCGACCAGGTGCAGCGTCCGTATATTTTTTTGAATCGTCTTTACAAGGTTATACGGCGAATAAAAATAAATCAAGGCGTGCGCCTTTACGCTTTGTTTTACCGCAACGGTATCGCCATAGTCCATGTACGCGCAGGAATCACCCGAAAACACAATGCCGGACAGGTATTTTTTCCCCCTGTAATCCATGTTCAGGTTGACAGCATATGTTTCGACCGCCTTTTTTTCAATTGTTATATTTAAAAGTGCCGTGTCCGATTGCCCGGGCGATTCGAGATGCCCTTCAACGTATTCGTTCCCGGAAGCCTCTATTTTGTAGTATCCGTATAAACCCGGCTGTAGATTCATTTCAGCCTCTCTGAATACCATTTCGGCTTCGAAATAGGTGTTTTTTACCGCAGTCAATTGTGCAGGGGCCTGGCTTACCAGCAACAACAGGCTGCCAAGCATCATTGATTTGATCATTGCGCGTAGTCCTTTAAGAATTGTTCGAAGCTGAAAACGTAGGGTTGATTTGCGTACGGGAAGGTTTTAATGACCGTGTGGTACTTGTCGTACATGCGCTGGTAATTCTTTATAAAAGCAGCGTAGTATGTTTCGCCTAAAGGCGTGAACAGGTTTTTCCCGTACAGATTTTCCAGGTCCACAAACATCTTGGTAATATAAAAGCCAAGTCTTGCCAGGGCTTCCAGCCTGAGCAGGGACTGTTCTTCAGCATCCGTGTTTTCGAGATAGGCATCCAATGCGCCCAGAATACAGGAATAGGTAAACAACCCGTGAAATATGCTGTATATCTTCCGGTCGTCGACGTCGAAACCGCCCAGATCCCGGATGTACGTGTCTTTATCAAAATTCAGAAAGTCCTCCGTCTTGGCCGTCAGAATATTGAAAATAATATGGCCGCACTGGTGCGACAGGTCGTCTATAAAAAACACTTCACTTGAATCGGCCTCGACTACATTGATAAAACAGGTGCCGTGCTGCGTGATGCCGGCGAAGGAATTGAGGCTGTCACTCCTGAACAGGCAAATATTTTTTGTACACGCGCATATCAGTTCGAAGAATTCAGGGGTAATGAGCCGCATCTTTTCAATTGCCTGCGTCAGCGCGTTTCGGTAGTCTTCGATCAGGCTTGACGGGCAGTAACTGACAGAAGGGTCGTGATCCAGAATAATATTAGGGATGAATTTATACAACTCAATTCCGGTCCCGTCGAGCCATTCTCTTCCGCCGTTCTTGTCCGAAAGACCATTTTCAGCGGCATCCCGGTAACCAATCCCGGGAAAATAGGCGCGTCCGTGTATATCCTTTGCATGTGGCAACTTTCCTGATTCAAACGCGTCCGAATTTACATTTTTATATCCTGCCGTGATTTGCTCAATCGGGTAATAAGCCTGTGATCCCAGCAAATGGTAATACAACAGCGGCTCGTCAAATACAGACTCCTGAAGCAGCGCCTGTTGGTTTGCCATTTCCGGATAACCGGTCTCAAATAATGAGCGCAACATGCCCCTCAACAAATGCCGGTTTTGTTGAAAGAATGGCAGATCCAGATCAAAGTCAATTATTTTCATATGCATGATCGATTAACAGTGGTTTGCATACGGGGCAATCGTCGTCACAGTCGGCATTCCAGTACTGGTATTCGAGTGAAAGCGGGTTAAAAACGACCAGGCGGCCGATGGTAAAGCAATACTCATACTGACCCGTCAGATACATTACTATCTCCTTCAGGATAAAGGCGCCCAACAGGCTGACATTAAAAGAAACGGCGGGGTGCACCAGGGAGCCGACAAACAGTTTTTTGTCGTTCCTGAAGTCATAATGTTCGCCGTAAGTCTTTTTTTGTAATTTGTTGAAACTCTCGTCGCAACAGGTAAAGCCGGGAATGTAAAGCGGCCCCAGCCGCAACTTTTCAAAGGCATACGCCATATTGATGTATGGAATGCGATTCCCGAAACAGATCCGGCTCAGGTTCGACCGGAAAATCAGTTCGGGGTCGCAGGCCTTGATAATAAAATCCGGCTCGTACCTGCCGATAATTTCTTCCAGGTCGTCGTAGGCAATGAATTTGTGCTCCTGGTACTGGATGTCTATCCCGAAATTATGTCGGATATGCCTTGCTACTGCTTCCACTTTGGGCATGCCGATATCTGCTGCTTTCAAGACCACTGATTTGTGGATGTCCGTCTTTGAAACCGTATCGAAATCGACCAGCACGAGGTTGTGGAAGCCCATTTGGGCAAGCATATACGTAATGGTGGAGCCACCGGCGCCGGCGCCGAATATCAGAATACGGGTAGCAAAAACACTTTCATTAAAATTCTCATTGCCTAAATACTGAAAGTAGATCCTGTCCCTGTTGATCTCCGCGATCTCCGCAAATTTTTCCAGCGGTTCGAGAAAATCGAGATTGTTCAATTCTGAAAACAGTGGAATGTCCAGTTCATCAGCACTTATTCCTTCCCGCACCGCTCGTTGCAACTGCCCCATCAGCTGATCGGAATATTCCATTTCGAGGTACCGCGCTTTATCGTTCGCATAACCGATGCACACATATTTGCCTTCCTGATAGACAGGGATAAATTTTTTAACGAAGAGCTTTTCCATATCAGAAACGGCATTTGCATTTATTAGAAAAGGGGATAACGATGCTGGCGTATGAAAACTGAAGCCCCCCCTTATGAAATGGGGGCGCATCCTGTTCCACACCGCTCATTTGCACACCGTTACCCCCGCCACAAGTACTAATACCTGTGGGCAATTGAATGAGTGTCAATGCTTGTGTTTTATGCAAACACAGCACCTACCCCGCTCCAATTAGATATTGTCCGTGCGGATCGGTTCGATCGGAGGGAGCGGCGGCAGGTGACAATCAGCAAGTACACCGCCTTTAACGGCATCGGCATTCAGGAAAGCTTTACCAGCTTTTTCCTTCAGCGCAGCGAAAGAGGGCTTTTTAGCCTCAGCAATTTTTTGCATTTCAGAAAAATTGAATGGTTTTCCTCTCCTGTCTATCGCCATGGAGCGGATGTTCAGCGTCGTGTTTTTAAAGTGCTTACAGAATGCACTTTGTGTTCTAATTGTGCGCAGCAACTAAAAACTCAAGCAAAGTTCCAGTGCGGGACTGCCATTATCTGGCAGTTGGATATTTTTTATGGGGGAGTGGGGCATTTGCTGGGTTCGATGGGCAGCGGCGTTCCCATTTGGCAATTCCCGAATAAAAACAATCCGTTCCGGGCGTGTCCCGGAACGGATTGAACTTGCCCTGGCGGATCGGTTGGGGTGTCGCGTTTAGGAAGGAAGAAGAAGGGCAGGCCTGCAATTGTCAGTTAGGCTGATTGGGGTTGGGACGTTTTTTGCGATGGCGAATGACTGTTTGGCAAAGCCCGGTAACTTGGAGTAATAGTCAAGGTAAAGTCTGGTTATCAGGAAATTGAGGTAGTTGTTCAGGCCCAATCACCCATCATTGCACTCAAGGACCCTCGGGTTCCTGCCAAAGCGTGTATGGGTCTAGTGAAAGACTTGCAAACGCACACATTTTTGTTTGATACCATAAATTTAGGCTTCGATTCACCCCTGGATTCACCACAAAACATTGATAAAATAACTAGTGCATCCTGTTCGTTTGTTAAAATGGCCTAAACGTTGAGCCACGTAAGTCACTTGGGAAAGCGCCAGATCGATCTTGATATTCAATTGCTTCAATCTTTACAAGTATTCGTTTGCATACTGATCTCGGAACCAATTCTCCTGAATGTCTATATCAGCTGCATCGATTCTATATATCAATTATGTTTTATGATGTTGTTTGGCGAAATTAAAGCCACTCTCTGCCCCATTGACAATAAGAATGACCAAAATCTTTTTAGACACAGAATTTACAGGGTTACATCAACATACCACACTGATCTCAGTGGGATTGGCTGCCGAAAATGGCAACGTTTTTTATGCCGAACTAACAGATTATAATAAAACACAGGCAGATGAATGGATACGGTTAAATGTATTACCGCTTTTATCGGGAAATCTGGCATGTGACGCGTTTTCTGATGCACAACCCACTGTGCTTTGTGGGGGTACCCGGCAAGAAGTGTCTTTGGCTTTGCGCCGCTGGCTGGCGCGTTACGGTGGAAAAAACAGTGTTGAGATTTGGGCTGACGTATTGGCCTGGGACTGGGTACTGTTTTGCGAATTGTTTGGAGGAGCGATGATGTTACCGGAGCAGGTATTCTATATTCCTTTTGATCTCAGTACTTTACTAAAATTGAAAGGAGCGGGACCTGAAACGATACGAGAAGAATTAGGCGAAGTGAGATGGACTCATCCAATATTGAACCTGGCGAAGCACCACGCCTTATACGATGCCCTTTTAGAGAAAGATATTTTTGAAAACATCAATAAACGATAGCTATAAATGCCCGACCCTTCGCCTTTGTATAGTTTTCATGCATTTCTTTTCCCATTTGAATGGCGACCAAAACTCAGTGACGGATTGCCATTAGAGAGCCAAACGAATCTGAAACGAATTTATCCTGTCATGGACGCGGCCAAAGACAAATGGGAACGTATGGCACCATGGACCCAACCGCAATCGCTGATTCAATACAACGAAGCCAATTATTTCTATGACTTCGTACGTCCGGTGCTTTATGGCGATGAAAAAGGTACTTTTCAGGTTCATTATCAGCATCTTAAAGTAAAAGGCGCTAAATATGTCATAAACCTGGAAAGCGGCGCATCATTTAAACTTGAACTCGATTCCATCGGACTAAGTTTTTACAATTCCGGGGTGGGTGTTTTATCATTCCATTGTTACAATCGCAATCACAAGGAACCGGGTGAAATATTACAGATCAACCAGTTCGGACGGCGACTTTACCCGCCTTTTCTGGCCACGGATCCCGAAAAAGTTGGTACCCAGGAATTTTTTAAAGACCATGATTGGCATAAAGGACTTAAGGGAGTCAAAAAGGCCGAACTGGCTCAAACGATTGATCTGAAAATTCCCGGTTTTACCTATCGGCCGGAAGATTTCAACGAATGGGCCATTAGGCCACCAAATTTCGAACAAACACCTGGTTTGCTTCGGCAATTGCTGCCACCCGCATTACAATCGTCCCTGGCCATATCGCCTGTACTCGACGACCGGATGTTCGTGGTGTGTTGGTATGGGAATGATGATTATGCGAACAGTATCGATACCCGAAGTTTTTCCACGCCATCTGATAAACGAGACTGGTGGTACAAATTCGTTTTTGTAGATGGCGGAGGTAAAACATGTCAGAATGAGGACATGACCCTTAAATTGTTGAGAGAACACAGCAATCTGCGATGGGGTGATTATGGGACTTTATATGGTGTAAGCCGATATTCTTTTGTTTGCCTGACCGGTTCGCTCGATACTTTGAAGGCTTATAACGTAGCCTATATACCCACCCATATTCAAACCAATTACTTCAAGCTGGCCGAACTGGCTCTATTACAACGTGGTTGCGTATTGCGCTTTTCTGACGAAGTGACCGCCATTAGCGATTTGCCAAAAAATAACAGGGCACTCGACGCACACGTAAGCAGCCTCTACAAACAGTATATCCGCTTTGTCAACAAAATTTATTTCCGGGAAGTGACAGCCCAGGAACAAGGCATTGAACTCTACGACCTGCTCCAAAAGCATATGCGGATTGAAAGCCAGGTAAAAGACCTCGAAAAAGAGGTCGGGGAACTG
>JACJYP010000005.1 GCA_020636045.1 Lewinellaceae bacterium | reverse complement strand
TAGAAATCGTATACGTTATTTTTATTCATGACCTCGAAGAGGTCGAATGTTAATGGTCGAAACCAAGCCAGTCAGCCTCTTCGGTATCCTGTGGGATAACGCTTGACGCTTTCTATCAACATTTGATCTCCTCGAAGTTTTTTTAGCGTTGTTACTCGGATAGCCATCTAGGTTGATGAGAGCGCCGGTTGGGGTTAGATGAAAGGTTCTTCCATTTTAGATTCATCCAACCCTGATTCGAGACTGTAAATTGCATCCTCTTTCCAACGATGCAGATAGTAATAATCCTCAAAGCCCAAGTCAGGATCACTATTTGATGCAAGCCTTTCGCGATTCTTAGGGCTTGAAAACATAGAGAAAGTAAACTTGGCCAAAATACCCTGCATTACTTTTTGCTCAACCTTTTTAGCAATAAAATCGCTATTGGGGTTCGAGAGAATTTCCCGATAGAATTTCCAAACACCTTCACCATTTACCATTTTGCCGTTCTCGCTAAGAACATCATATTGAATAGCCTTCCTCAAAAACTCCAATTCGAATTTGTTGAAAAATGGTTCAGCCTCACCTTCAGAATTCTCTATTGTAATGGGCAGTGATACCGGTACAAATACAGAAAGTGTTTTTTGATCAATAATTTTGAATTTATCATGCACCTGCTGGAAATCAAGTTTTTGTAAAAGATTGAGGTAATCTGATTCAAAATTTTCCACTACTCCACTTTGGTTTCTTTTTTCAATTTCAGAAAAAACACGGCTGTAGAGTTTTCCAAAATCTTTGGTCTCAAGAACTTCACGGTGAAACTCAGGATGGTTTCTGGATAATTCACGAGTCACTTTGAATCTAAAATCACTGCCATAAAGTACACTTGCGTCATCTTTTCTAAAAAGCCATACTTCACAATCTTCCTTGCCAACATTGCGATTCACCCGTCCGGCGAGTTGCTCATCGGAATCGATCAATGAAATGTTTTTAAAACCCAGATCCATATCAATATCTACCCCGGCTTCAACAACTTGTGTAGTGATGAGCAATAATTTTAACCCTGTTGCTTTTCGCTGTCGCTTTAAATAATTAATGATTTCATGGCGGCGATTCTCCAGAATTGTCCCCGATAATACGAAAATCTCATCAAAAAACGGCTCGAATCTGTCCAATACATTCTTGAATTCAGTCGCCGATTTCTTAAAAATGAATTCAACAATGGTAAAAACACGTCCCTGTTGGGCCTCTGCTCTTCTTAGGGATTTTTCCAATACCACTATGGCAAGATCATCTGCTGTCAAATCTCCTTGTTTCAAAAGATCAAATTTAAACGAGACCCTGTCACGAAAATTAGGATTCTGGAAATAAGCTTTTGCATTAGGCAGTAAATCCACAACCCCCGGCAATTTTCCAGATGCTCGTTGAACAGCTTCGATCTCAGTCAACCGGGGCAATGTTGCCGACATTAGCAGAAACCGGATATTGAAATATCTCCCATACTGGTCAAGCAAGTAAAGCATTTTATCCCATTGCCGCGGTGGATAGGATTGTAATTCGTCCAGCACAACAACAGAATTGGCCAGGCGATGCATCAGATAGATATCGTCCTTCCTGTTTGATTTTATAATGTCGAAAAAGCGGACGTGCGTGATTAATGTGAATGGATAGAGCGCGAATAGATTCTGAAGAAAATCCTTGCGCTGATTACCATAAACGGCATCTGCTTCATCATTCAATTCGGTTGTTGAGTTGGTTGTTTGGAATCCAGCCCGACTATGCAACAACGCGATTTGGGTATCATCCAGAAGAAGCGTTTCCTGGATCGCCTGGTGTGTTTGTGTAATAAGCGTAGTAAATGGAAAGACATAAAATACCTTGGTCAATCGCTCGTCTGCCCGGAGCAATTCAGCTACAGCAAGCATCGAAAGGTTAGTTTTACCTCCACCAGTCGGCGCTTCGAGATAGAAAAGCCTGTCATCCTTACACTTTTCCAGTGTTTGCAATACACTGACCGCCATTTCGGTACGAAGGATATTCAGGTTTTCAGAGCTGGTGTCGAGTAATTCCGTCTTAGGGTCTCTAAGTGTTATTCGTCCCCTTTTTACCGCTTCATAAAGTTGATAGGCTTCTACATTATACTTTTTTCCAGGGTCAGGGTTTGTTTTTGGCGCTTCAATGAGGCTCTCCCGTTTCGCACCAGAAAGGATGCCCCAATCTGCATCTGTTTCAAGTTTTAATTGGTATCTGTACTCGCCAGTATGGTAATCAAAGGGGTTAGGAGAAAAGTTCAAGCGGAGCAGGGCAAAAAATGAAAAATCAAATTTGATCCTATTTTCTTTGAAGACCCAATCAAAAAATTGTTGCTCTAATGCTTTTCGCTCCAATAGGGACCCTAAGATTCGCTCGTCGGGTGTCAAATAATAACAATTCAGGTACTTTTTCATCCAAGCAAGCTCTTCTGGTTCAAAATGAATGCCTTGGGCGTCTGGTCGTAAAAGTCCGGAAGCGTGGTGTTTAAATATCGGGTAGGAAAACAATAAAATAGTAAGAAATAATTGCCGCTGTTCCTCTCTGTTTTCAAGAATCAATCTTCGGATCTCTTCAAAATGCCAGACCACAAATAGGTATGCTCCAAGTTTTGAATGGTGATGTTTCAAAGGATTATCGCGCCGCATCTTAAAATACGGGTTGTTCATCTTTTTTGGATGCCCCTGGAAATTCTCATTAACTTTCCCAAAATCGTGAAAAATTGCAGTATGGACGAACAGCCTCTTGATGTATTGTCCAATAATTTGTTTGTCTGATTTGGGGAATAGTGTATTAGCATAATCTATAATTAGGTTATCAATTATACAATCCAGTTCATTTTTTTCACATACTAACGCAAAATGCCGGTTCACCCGTTCAAAGTGTTCCTCATAAAGTTCTGAAGGATATTTGAGGTGGACATGGGCCCAATAACGATCCGCATCGCGGAGTAGTTGAGGCAATTGAGGTGTAGCATCAAAAATCGACTTGACGGTTTCAAAAGAGACGGACATATTTCTGCTCTTTAGGAAGATAATAAAGATTGTCCAACTTGGTACTTGGCCTTAGGTGGAAGTTCGTAAATGCAAAATTATCAAGGCGGTACTGCATAAGTCGTTCATCAAAATCTACCGGGAGTCGTTCAAAGTAAATGAAGGTTTCCGGTCTAGGTTCAAGGTCGAATAAATCAAAGGCTTCAAAACCGTCATCTTTTTGTTCTCTGACAGTCCAATTTGTTTTTCGAAAAATAGTAGCCAATACATAGGGTTTCTCCGGTTTTTCTTCAGAAAAATCATGGGTACTATTTGCATCCCACCATGCCGAACATTCGTTCTTCCCCAAATAAGGCAGATACTCTGCCTCGCAGGCCAGTATACGATCATGCAAACGAGCCTGTATGGGGTCGTCAATATCCGGCAACAAATAGCACCGGTATGCCGGTGACCGAAGTGTTTGTTCCGTGATAATCAGGTTGCCGTCAGCATTGGCATAACCAACGGTGTTGGTATATTTGACAACCGTTTTTGTGAAATTGCCCTTTTCGTGACCCAATGGTTCAATGCCCACTAACAGATTACGCAACGTATGGTAATAAGCCGGAAACTGGCCGCGTTGCCGGTAACCTTCCAAACCGGTGATGGCGCCGAGAATACCAAGCAGGGCGGGTTTGTGCAACATATTGAAGGTCAGTTGCAACCCCTCGTTTATGTCCGGTTTCTTAAACATGCCAAAGCCTGCCCGCAAATCGAAGGAAATCAAGGTTGGACGCATGGCTTATTCGTGAATTTCGTGAAAAGAAGCGTTTTTAGGGGTGCCGGCAACATGCGTGGCCGTTTTATCATAGCGGATTTCGATACGTTCAATAGCAGCCGCTACATGTGGGCGTTC
Source organism: Lewinellaceae bacterium (assembly GCA_020636045.1). Taxonomy (GTDB): domain Bacteria; phylum Bacteroidota; class Bacteroidia; order Chitinophagales; family Saprospiraceae; genus M3007. The sequence continues at coordinate 405,028 of JACJYP010000005.1, read as the reverse complement.
AAGGATTTCACTGATTTTGGAAAGGTCAATGGTCCGGTTTTCGTCATCGGCTACATGAACAAGCTCAGCAAATGAAGGCAACACCAGTTTGGAATCCGGGTTTAATTGAACCCAAAGCATAAGTTCGTTTTCACTACCGGCTTTAGCAGAAGAATCATAAAAGGTTACACCATGGCAAAGCCCGGATTTAAGTTTCTTGATATCCTCATCATTCAATGCCTCCCCACTGGACTGCTTTACGAGCTCATCGAGATTTTGCGGGTTGATAGAAAAATGGTGGACATAGTGGCCTTCCCGAAGTTTGAATTGGGTGCCGAGCGTTGTTTGCATTGAGTCGGCACTTTTATCATTGGCGTTGCGAAACGGCGAAGCGATTTGTTCGGAATAAATGGCATTCTCAGGAAAACAATTTATTCCATGTGTGATTTGAGTCGTACCATGGATTGATATATTAGCTCCTTTCTCGGCAAATGTTCCGCCGAAGAGCCGTACATCAATACAGGTCAACAGATTTTTAAGAATTTCTTTCCGGTTCTTCGCGTCCTTGTCTTTGCCTTCATTTTTGGGGAAAGGGCCAATTACATTTTCGTATGCCTCCCCAAGGGCGCGTGGCTGCATATCGTCGTTCAGGCTCTTGAAATAGAGTATTTTATCTTCCGGATGAGTCTTTTTTATATAATTGCGAACACTGTATTTCAGTACTTTGTCAGTAGCATACACGGTGCCGTCCGGTAAGGTTCTGGGTTGGTGGGTAAAGTCGGCATTATAGTTGGAATTGATAGATTTGACGACTATACAGCCGAAAACGCGATTTTTAAATGGATTTGACATGGTTGAAATTGAGTTTAGATGTGGAAATATTTAATTTGTATGGCTTTCAGTTTCATCGGGTCCAACTGAAGTACTTTTTTCTTTCTTTTCCCAGTATAACTGACTTTTCGAGAATGCGCCGGCAAGGAAAACAGGAAGAAGTTTTTGTAAATCTCCTTGCAACGGGTACGTCAATACGTCTGAACACGTATTTCGGAATCGGGGTGGAAATTCCACATGCTTATAGCGTTTGATAAAATTGCCTATAGCAATCTTGAACCGTTCCGGATCGGATTGAGATAGGAAGGGTTCAAGGTACTTGTAACTCCGATCGGCAGTATTGCTTTCATAAAATATACGGTCAACAACCTGCCCGGCAGCGAATGCAAACTGTTCATCTGTTTCTATTTGTGCAGAACCTTCTGCTACGCGATCGAGATTTGCGCGTAAGCTTGTGATGTTTTCAGGCATAAATGTTGGATTGGTTTTTGATGAAAAAAATTGGTGAATGCTAAATAATAAGTTCAGTTTCAATCGGATATTATATCCTTCTGAGTTGCGTCCATTTTTATACTCGTCAAGCCGGATGTCGTCGAGAATACCAGTTAGCAAAATCTCGCGAATCGCATTGCCAGTTATACCCTGTCGCTTGCTTTTATAGATGAAATCATAAAAAGCCTTACGAAATTTCATCGCTAACAGGAAGGTGTTATGGGATTTGCAGTATGCGGGTTCAATGTCATCAAACCAATGAAAAATCCAGTCTTTGTCCTTCCGGCGCACGACAAGACTATTATTAAACATTGGCGGCAAAATTTGCTCTTGCAAGTCTTTGACCGTATATATTTTCAATTCCTGACCGATATTGAACATATCTTGTATGAGCCATGGCGACCCATCCGAACGAAGGTTAAACTCGAAACGGCTTACATAGTCGAAATCGCGAATTTCCCCGCCAAGCAGAAAAAGCAAATAGTAATTGCCGACTTCTCCCGAATGCTCTTTTTGCAATTCGCCGATGATTTCGAGGTATGATTTGCGTTTGTCTTCACCTGTCAGGGCATCTTCTTTAAATATTTTGAAGGCGCACCTGCGCTCGTCATACAGTATAAAAAGAGGCAAAGGGTTTGGGAATAATTTGGGCCGTCGACTGTTCATCTCGGAAAACTCCTGGAGCATTTGCGCTTCTTTGGACGAAATCCGTCCAGCAATATCGAATGTTGCCGATTGGTGGGTCAGGAAGGGCTTTTTCATTGGGAAACTGTTGAGCCAGTTGCTTGTCCCGTGCAATACTTCCGGATCAGCCTCATCAGGCACATTATAATCTGCCGTGTTAAATAGTTTTTCCTTTAAATACTTTTGGTTGGCCAACTCGTAACGTTCAAGGGGCAGATCAAGGTAAAAGACAACGTAGTTGCCATCCTTTAAATCTTGAAAAACGCCGGTACCATCAAGCCAACCTTGAACCTTTGTTCGGTCGTTCAATGCAATGCGAAAAGCATCGGCTATAATCTTGTCTTCCGCAGCGTCAAGCAACGCGACGGCTTTCGCAAAATAGGCATTGATTCGGTCGTAAACCTGTGTCTTGCCTTTCAATTGATTTTCAGCATACTGACTACCGCCTTCGAGGTTCGTGCGCTTTACACCAATGCAAAAAGGTGAAACGGTGTGTATTGCCTTTGCCGGCACATCGAACACTTTGAAGGTATCTACCACGCCAAGCATGGTAGAGGCTTTCCACCAATCAGTACAACGAAGCAACCATTCGCTCATATCTGCCTTTTTGGTATACAGACCTGCAAATGCCGGTTTTTCAAGTATTCGGGTTTGTTCTTCATCTTTTTCAATGTGCAATACAATGTGCAACCCTTCTTTTGGGGCAACACCGAGATTCCGAAAGACTGGATCTTCAAGAATGTCAGCCGTAAATTGGACGAGTTCTTTTATCATGGCATCTGCGTTTTATCTTTTACTTTCCCATCCGCATACACCCCCCCAAACCCTACCCCCGTACTCCCGCCCATCCCCACCGTCCACGCGAACGCCAGCTGCTCTCCCGTGCCGCGCACAAATACCGGGCAGTAGTTGGCCATATTGCCGATATCGCGATACATCACCTTTTGCGTCTTTGCTTTCGGGTATTCGCGGTCGAAGCGGACGGACACACCGCTGTCGTCGAGCCCGGCGGCGCGGAGTTTGTGTTGGAGGGTTTCGGTGAGCAGTCTGTCGCTGTCGGGGTCGGTATAGAGGTAGTGTTTTTCCTCGCCGTCGGGCAGGCTGCGTTTGATGAAGATGGGGCTGGCGCAGCGGAAACGCACTTCGCCGGAGTCCGGAAAAACGGGGGGCGCCACGATCTCGCATTGTTTTACTTCCATGCCCCAGCGGATGCCGGGGTCGCGAAAAATACCTTGTATGCTGCGCGCCAGGAAATCGCCGTCAACGGCGCTGATGTGCCAGCGGGCGCCTTTGGGAAAATGCAGTCCCCCCGCGCCAGCCTGCGCGCCTTGAAGCCAGGAAAATGAGTAGAGGGAAAGTCCGTCGTGTTCTTCGTTCGGGCCCAGCCATTTGTGCAGGGCGCCGGCCAGGATGTGCAGGTGGTTGAATTCCACAGGGGTACGGTTGGCAGACAGGTTCAGGAGTAATCGCATTATATATATGATTTATTAATACTTACATGCTTATGGTGGCCGGTAATCAGATACATCACAAAAATCGGCACTTTGCTCGGCAGTTTTACTTCCGATCAATAAAAATATCTTTACGCGAATATATTTCTTGCTCTTTTGCCGGCGCAATATGTAACCGGCACATCATGCATATCGGCAGAATAATCTTTCCCTATATCCTAACATTCAGTTTTCCTGTAACACAAAATCAGGCCAATTACGACAAAAATAACGAAACAATGCCCAAAGAAAACAAGGCTGTTTTGCGCTACCAGCATATACTGGATATTTTCCGGCGACACCGCGGAAGCCGTTCGGCGATCAAAATGAAAGACCTGGCGGAGAAAGTTGGCGTAAGTGTGCGCCAACTGGGCGAAGACCTGAAGTATTTAAAAGAGAAGGGGGCACCGCTTGAATATATAGCCGCTGAACGGGGCTGGCATTATGCCGAAGGAAGCGATATCGCTTTCATCGACGATCAGTTGCTGACTGATGAAGACGTGCTGAATGTCCGGATTGCAATCGAGACGTTAAGCAGGATCAACAGCCGGGACCTGTCACCTAGCGGGCTGCCCGATGTGTTTCACAAGATTTACAAGGCGGCCCGCAAATGGACGGGGCATGATACACTCCCAAAATCCATTTACTTCGATCCATTACCGAGATATGAAGGCGGCAGACATCTCCGTTTTTTCCTGCGGGCGATCGAGCAAGAACGGCGGGTAGCGTTTCAATACCAGGCTTATCACGCAACTTTACCGAAGGCGGTGACATTCGACCCCTGGTTTTTGCGCCACTACGACCGGCGCTGGTATGTGGGCGGCTTTAGTCACGATCCAATGGAAGGATTCGTACGCACTTTTCCGCTGGAACGTATTGTTGACAAGCCGGTAGCAACCGGTTTTTTTCACGATAAGCCAGCCGAATACGACGCCGAATCCTACTGGCGTCATATATATGGCATTACTGTGCCGCCGGGCCGGCAAGTGGAGGAAGTTGTATTACAATTTTCTTACATCCAGGGACGCTATTTCCTGGACACGCCTTTTTACGAGCCCTACGAAGTGCTGGAACGCAATAACGAGAAGATCGTGGTATGCCTGCGGCTCATCCCTAATATCGATCTGGTTCGCAAAATCGCCTCCTTCGGTGCAGAGCTACGCGTATTGGCACCGCAATCGCTGGTATCGGAAATCAATGCGTTCCACAGGAAAGCACACGAAACATACCGTGAACTGTAAAAAAGTTGTGATGAAACCGTTTATGAATAGAACCCATCTCAAAACTGGCGCTGGTGCTGAAACGGATGGCTGAAGGATGAAGACAAGTCAATTTTTTGCAGGCATAATGGCGTTATGGTAAAAAAATTTGAGGCAGTATTCGGCCTTCAGACGCGGTTTCAGCCCGGCAGGTAGTTTTGAGATGGGTTCTAGTTTCGGAATGTCTTGTAACTTCAACGCGAAATTGTTCCGATCAATATAACTGCATTATCCCGTCTCATGCAAGAATACATCAACATTCGCCCCGAACAAAACGAATTTGAAGCATTTACTGAAAACCTGGGAGAGCGAGAAAATATTTTCTGGCTCAAAAAAGACACGATCAAACCGGCCATCTTTATCAGACCGCTACGGGTGGAAGATTCCGGGCACAGAATACTCCACTGCAGATCATACAAAATACTACCATACGATTATTTAGTGCCGGGTGAACGTATTGCCGTATTTCGCGATCCCAATGGGCTTCAACCCGTATGTCATGTATGGGTTTTACAACGCTACTGGGAGCCCGCACAAAGTTCTGATTGGCCGATCAAAACGCACATCGATCCCGATAATTGTATTCTCCTTCACAGTAACATGGAAATGACAGAGGAGGAATATCGATACCTGTGCATGGGAATAATTCCAGAAGATATGGACTTTCGAACAGCAACATATGTCGAAAACGACATTTTGTATTTTATTCGAAGCTGGTCCAGCCACTGCATGTTCGAAGGGCATATTTACCGGGCGGCAACCGGGCAATACCGGTTTTCCAAAGTGATGGGGTTTAAATATGAAAAGCCCAACCTGACTTCCAGCATTCAACACTTTAATGGGTACGTAAAAAACCAGATCGATTATGCCCGCAGAATCATGGAATATAAACCACCTCTTTACTAATGTAGAGAGGAAAGTCAATATGCCGTAATGATCCATAGATATAAAAGCGAAAATTCGCCTGTTTTTCAAAACAAAACCCCCTACCTCGCGTTAGGTATGTAGAAATCAATCTACTCACCATAAATTTTCGCGATTATGAAAACAGGAAAAGTATTATTAGGCGTTCTTGCCGGCGCTGCTGCCGGCGCATTGTTAGGCGTATTGCTCGCACCGGATAAAGGTTCTGCCACGCGCAGAAAGATCGTTCGTAAAGGCGAGGAATATCTCGACGATGCCAAGGACAAACTGAGCGAATTTATCGACGATGCCAAATCACGCTTCGATTCCGCCATCAAGGAAGCCACTCACATGGCTGAAAAGGGCAAGGCAAAAGCCAACGCCGTCAAATCGGAATTGGCCGATTCCAACTGACGCATATACGGTTCGGTCAAAACATTACTCCATTTGCCCGAACACCACGAAAAAACCCTTCCGGGATATCCCGGAAGGGTTTTTTTGTTTTTACGATCATTAATCGAGCTGCACGCCCACCCGCAAAGCCCTGAGTCCGCTGACCCCCTGCAACTCTTCGAGTTCGAGGCGTTCAAGATCGTCCGCCAGTACATGTTGCGCCTGGAGGTAGCGGATGTAGGAGACGTATTCGTCGGCATCGGCTTTGGCGGAATAGACAATGGCGATCCTGCCCGGCTGGGTCAGGCGCTCGTCGGTATCCCTGATCTTCACTTTATCGATCCGCTTCTTGATCATCTGGTAGCGGATATTGTAACTTCCTTCCACGTCGAAGCGCTTTTCGTCATTCCGGAAACTGACATCGATGGGCTCGCTGTTCACGTAGATGATGTGGGTCACGAACAGTTGCTTCGGCATTTCGGCGTGCATGCGCTGGATCATTTTGCACACTTCCGCCATCGATTGTACCTGCCAGAGGCGCAGATTCTGCAGATAAAGGCGGTGGAAAGGCAGCGCGGGGTCGATGGACTGGCCGACAAACATGTCGTACTCGATGCCGTCGGTCCTGAATTTTTCGAAATAGAAGGGGTAATGCTGTTGCAGGGCCTCGTTTTCCTGTTCGAAGTAACGGTTGATGGCGCTATTGATCATCTGCATGGACGTCTCCAGGTTGCGCCTGTTTTCGTGAAACTTGCCTTCGTAGTCGTCGAGCGATTTGCAATAGCGGTCTACAATATCCGAAGTGCCTGCGCCCAGTTTTTTGAAATGCATCAGGGCGGGCAGCACTTCCCGATCCAGGAAACGATCGATGCGGTCGGCCTCTTCGTTGCTGAAACCGCCGTTCAGGTGATCCAGCCATGACCGGCTTTTATGGGCCATCTCGTCGAGCAAGGCAAGCCCGTGTTGCTTCTTCAGGTCGCCGATGATGTCGACGAGCAGCCCCAACTGGTAGCGCAGATCGGCGGCAAGGGCCTCGTTGCGCTCAACGGAGGAGTTGCGAATGTCGATGGCGCCGTACAGAGGGTATAGGCTTTCGAAGGCGATGGGTACCGCTTCTTCACCGTTCTGTTGCTTGTAACTGTTGTACATGACCTGGAAAGCGGCCTCGTTGAACTTCCACTGCACCGAAGGTTGCAGGGAAGTGAACTTTTCATTCACGATGCGCGATATCCGGGTGTGAAAATCGTCGATGGCGGCCTTGATGAGTTGCGCGACGTAGGGCAATGCGGCGTCAAGCCGGGTCAGCATGCGGTCGTTCAGTTTGCTGTTTTTCCGGGTGTATACTTCCAGCGCGCCGGTGAGTTCGCTGTTGTAATAAAGCGGGATCAGCGCAAAATCCATACACTCCGATGATTTCAGAATGGACAGCAACGCGCCGAAGAGGCCACCGGTTTCCTCAATTTTCGAGATATCTTTCAAAAAAACCGGTCTGGGCGCCTTGATAAAGTCTTCGAGCAACTGCAACACCTCGGGCTCAGCATCCGACTGCCCTCTCCCGTATTCCAGCAAAACACTTCTGGACAGGTCGCCGAATTCTAGCAACAGTTTTTTATTCAGCCTGACAAAAGGAATAAACCCGTAGTCCACATCGCGGCAACCGATCAGTGTTTTCAGGGCTTTGACAATCTCGTAAACACAAAGGTCCTTTGGCTTGGTCGCCGTGTCGAGCACGCTGTTTTTTATGCCCTGAACAGTGTGCTGCTCCGTCACGTCGGACAGGGAAACGATGCTCACCCCCGTAAATGTAAAGTTGCTCAACGGCATCACCTTTTCGAGATAATCGAGAAAGGTGTTCGCGTAAATATGCGCTTCCAGTTCCTCAAAATTCAGTTTGGGCATTTTTCCACGGCAGGCCACGTCGATAAAGCGGGTATCTATATTCAACTGGTAGTACCGGGGCAAGTGCGTTGTCGAATCCATCACAGTGTACACCATATCGGTCTGCAAAAAGGTGTCGATGCCATAGCAGCGCTGCAGGATCAGCGAATACTCGAACGACATTTCGCGTTTTTTAAACTCCTTGCTTTGTTCGGGATTCAGTATCTGGTCTAATGCGCCGCCGTCCCTTTCGATCAGCGAGAACAATTCATCGGTACCGTAAAACACCGAACCGGGCCCCGGCTCGCTGATCCCCCAAAGGATCTCGTTTTCCTCGAGGGTAATGCCGGTCATGCCCGCGAAGATCAGTTCCAGCACATCGACGTAGCGCCCTGTGTCTTTTATCTTCATAGGTTTCAGCAACTCCGGGTATTCCCTGAATTTTTCGAGCAGCAACGCATACAAGTGCTTTTTCACCGTTTTTTCAGAAGCCGATTTTTTGATCAGGAAATCGTGAAATGGCTTGAACGACAGTACCGAAGCTACGCAGGCCGCGGCTTTGTTGTTGCAGGATAAATCGATGATCATTTGTTTCATAGCACAAAACTTGACACAGTACTTTGATAAAGGCTTACAATATTGCGCGATTTAGACCAGATCTGCAAGATGGCGGCGCGCCGGACGTTTAAAATACCGGGCGGTCTTTGTCCGGATCGTCCAAAAAGCGTTAAAAAATCAGCAGTATGGGCCGGCAAGCCCTAATATTGCCCCGTTTCCACAAACACCCCTGCGATCGATATGTTGTTTCCCCCTTTTTCCGAAGTTGTTCACCGTAAATTGCCCGGACGGTTTTTCAGGCTTGCCGGTTTTGCTGCTTTTATGTTGCTTTCTGTCGCCGTGAATGCGTCACCCCTGCATGGAAAACAGGCCAATACAGATACGGCGAAATACGTGCTGCTGGTTTTTTCAGGCTCCGACTGGTGTATTCCCTGCATTCGCCTGGAAAAAACCTTGCTCAGCGACAGCGCATTTTTGCAGTTTGCCGAAACCCGGCTCGATATTGTGCGCGCCGACTTTCCCCAGCGGAAAAAACTGCCGCCGGAACAGGTTCGCAGCAACGAAGCCCTTGCCGAACGCTACAACCCTGAAGGCATTTTTCCGAAACTGCTGCTGTTGGGTCCCGACCATGCGGTCATGGCGACATTGCAATGGAAAGACCTCGACACACCTGAATTCATCGACCAGATCAGGCGCATTTTAAACACCCGTTGAACATGCAGGAATACAGGCGGCAGGAACGGCTGATGGGCTCTGCGTTCGAATTTGCGATCGCGATACCGGACGGCCCCGAAAGGGCGGAAGCGCTGCTGAACGATTGTGTGGCCGAGGTCCGGCGCCTGGAGGCCTTGCTGACCGAGTTCAGCGATACTTCAGATACGGGCAGGATCAACGGCAATGCGGGCATCGCGCCGGTCGTGGTTGCGGAGGAGACCGCTGCGCTGCTCGTCCGTAGCACGCAAATTTCCGCGCTGACATCGGGCGCCTTCGATGTGAGCGCAGGCGCGCTGAAAAAACTGTACACATTTAAAAACGGAGAGGCTGTCCCGGCTGAAAAAGCGGCAGTCGCTGCCACGATAGCCCTGACCGGCTACCGGCAGATCGAATTTTACCCCGACAATGCCGTTTTTTTACCCCGAAAAGGCATGCGGATCGGGTTCGGCGGCATTGGCAAAGGATACGCGGCCGACCGGGTCAGGACATTGCTGCGGCAAAAAGGCGTATTGCACGCCGCCGTCAACGCCAGCGGCGACCTCAGCATCTGGGGAGCGCGGCCTGACGGCGCACCCTGGAAAGCCGGCATTGCGCACCCCGACCGGCCAGGCGAAATTGTGTACTGGTTGCCCGTATCCGGTGAAATGTGCATCGCCACCTCCGGAAATTACGAGAAATATTTCGAATATCGCGGCCGCCGTTACGGGCATACGATCGACCCGCGCAACGGCCTGCCGGTAACGGGTATCAAAAGCGTCACGGTGATCAGCCCCGGCGCCGAACTGTCCGATGCGCTGGCAACCGCAGTTACTGTCATGGGCGTTCGCGAGGGGCTGGACTTTATCGGCCAGTTGCCGCAAACCCATTGTATCATCATCGACGACCACAACAAGGTGCATACCTCCCGACATCTCCATTTGCATGAAAATTAGGATCCCGATACCCCGGCTGCTTTTTGCCTGCGGCATGTTGATGTGCCTGTTCGCCTGTCAGAACGTGAAGCCTTACCAACGCACGTACCTCAACGACCGGGATATGAAGGTGGGAACCGCACCCGCCGTCAAATACGAAAACAACGCCCAGGCATACCGCGAAGGCGCCGCCGGAGGCGGCAGCGGAAAATCAGGAGGCGGCTGCGGCTGCAATTAAGAACCAGGCTTTTATGTTCAGGAAAAATATGCTGCTCGGTTTTCTGATGTCCTGGCTGTCTTCATTCGGGCAGCGGCAGGACAGCACAGGCGCCCGGAAAAAAGCGCTTTCGCAGACCGATATTGACATCGTATATGCGCAATACCTGCAAAACGGCAACCACTCTGCCGTGACCGGCGGCATCGGCACGGAGAACCTGCAGGTGTACGCCCCCGAGATCAGCCTGACGCAGCGCCGCGATTCCGTGCAGGTGTATTCGCTGCAAGCGGGTGTCGACATGATCACGTCCGCCTCTACGGACAAGATCGATTTCATCGTATCGTCGGCATCGCGGGAAGACGTGCGTGGCCACGCAGCCATCGGTTACGAGCGTCGCTTCGGAAAACGCGGCTGGTGGGCAGGCGCCGGCACAAGCGTCTCTGTCGAATCCGACTACCTGTCGTTCGGAGGCAGCATCGGCATTCGGCACACCGATCCTTCGCAAAACAGGGAGATCAGCCTGCGTCTGGAGACATTTTTTGACGATATGCGCTGGGCTTTGTTCCGCTCCGATAAAAAAGCGACGTTGATCTACCCGAAGGAACTGCGGGGCACGGAGTGGTTCGACCGCTACCGCCGCAATTCGTACAACCTGAGCCTGAACCTGTATCAGACGCTCAACCGCCGCATGGCGGTCGGCATTTTTTCCGGCCTGACTTACCAGCAGGGATTGTTGTCAACGCCCTTTCATCGTGTCTACTTCAACGACGGCAGCCTGAAAGTAGAAAACCTGCCTGCCCGGCGGATACGGGTACCGCTGGGGTTGCAGTGGAACTATTTTGCCCTGGACCGGCTCATTTTGCGTTCCTACTATCGTTTTTATTGGGATGATTTCGGCATCACCGCGCATACGATCGACCTGGAAACACCGGTCAGGATCGATCCTTTGTGGACAATTTCTCCTTTCTTTCGCTTCTACACCCAGACCCAAGCCGACGATTTCAGGGCATACGGACAGCACAGCCCCGAACAGACATACTATACTTCGGACTACGATCTTTCCGCTTTCCAGAGTTACAAGGCGGGTCTCGGGCTGCGCTACGCCCCTTATCGGAAACTGATGCGCCGCATACAGTTCAATGCCGTGGAACTGCGATACGCCTGGTACCGGCGCAGCGACGGGCTGGTGGCGCATATGATCACGCTTCTGCTGGAGGGAAGCCACGGGGAGTGAACAGTTGGCTGTAGCAGTTGGCAGTAGCAGTATTGGATGGGTACGAGTTAACGCAAAAAGGTCTTTATTTCCTGTTACTGCCAACCGCATCTGCCACCTGTTTAAGTAGTGCTCAGAAAAGCACCGGCGCTATGCCCAGCACGACCTGCCAGAACAGGGCAACTGCCGACAGTACCGGATAGAAAACCTTGCGCACGTAGAACTTGAGTCTTGCGCGATCGGGCTGAAAACCGATCTTTTCAAAAAGGTAAGAGTAAAAGGTGGCGTTATCGTCTTCTGTCATTTCATGCTGTTCATTCATCAGGCAACGACCGAAAAATGCGAACTGGATCATGACCGCCGCATAGACCGGGATCGACCATTTCCAACTGAACAGGAAGGGCGCCACCCAGGCGAGCAGGGTCACAAAGAGATGGAACCAGAAGGCAATTTGGGATTTGAATGTCGTCGTATTCATACGATTCAGCATTTTTTCTTCATCAGCCAGTCCGTCTGCGGGTCGTCGCCCAGCCAGAACGTTTCGACGCCAAATATCTCAAATCCGTTCTTTTCATAAAATCCGATCGCGCGGGGCGCCTTTTGCCAAACACCGAGCCACAGCCATTGCGCGCCGGTCTTCACTGCGCGGTCTTCGCTGAATTCCAGCAAGCGGGCGCCGAACTGATGCGCCTGAAAACCTTGTAATACGTAGATCCGCTCCAATTGTATCGCCGGGCTGATATCGGGGAATTCTGCGGGCGAAGTATGCAGGTTCAGTTTGATGTACGCTACGGGCTTTTCATCGACCGTGCCGAGGTAAAACTCCGAGCCGGGTTGCTCGTATTCTTCGCGAAAACGTTCTGCGGAAAATTTCCGGCTGCAATAGGTCTCAAAGTTCTCGGGAGTGTTGTCATCCTGCCAGGCATCGCGAAAAGTCCGCTCCGCAAGCGCGCGCAGCGTTTCCAGATCTTCCGACAGCACTTTTTTGATGGTCATGCTCCCCTTGGTCATACCTGTATCACGCCCGGGTTGAATTTTTCCACCGGCGCCAGGTTGGCCGCTTCGATGCCCATGCTGATCCATTTCCGCGTATCGAGGGGATCGATGATGGCATCCACCCAAAGCCGGGCCGCCGCATAATAAGGAGTTGTCTGACTGTCGTAGCGGGCCTTGATCTTTTCAAACAGGTCGCGTTCCCCTTCGGGATCGGGCGCCTCGCCCTTTCTTTTGAGCGATGCTACCTGTATTTGCGTGAGCACTTTGGCCGCCTGTTCGCCACCCATGACCGCGATCTTTGCAGTCGGCCAGGCAGCGATCAGCCGCGGATCGTACGCTTTTCCGCACATGGCGTAGTTGCCCGCGCCATAGGAGTTGCCGATCACAATACTGAACTTCGGAACGGTAGAATTGGCGACTGCATTCACCATTTTGGCGCCGTCCTTGATGATACCGCCATGCTCGGAGCGCGTGCCGACCATAAACCCCGTGACGTCATGCAGGAATACGAGCGGAATTTTTTTCTGGTTGCAGTTCATTATGAAACGCGTAGCCTTGTCCGCCGAATCGGAGTAGATCACGCCGCCGAATTGTATCTCGCCTTTCGCATTTTTCACCACCTGGCGGTTGTTGACCACGATCCCGACGGCCCAACCGTCAATCCGGGCATACGCGCAGATGATCGTTTTTCCGTAATGTTCCTTGTATTGCGTGAGTTTGCCTTCATCCACCAGACAGCGGAGCAACTCCAGCGTTTCGTACGGCTTGGCGGGGTTCTCCGGGATCAGTTCGTATATGCGGGATGCAGCGGCGGCTGGCGCTTTCGGCTCCGTGCGGTCGAAGCCCGCCGTTTCAAAATGCCCGAATTTGTCCACCAGATCCTTGATCGTATCGAGGCAGGTCTTGTCGTCGGGCATTTTGTAATCCGTTACACCCGAAATTTCCGAATGGGTCGCTGCGCCGCCCAGGGTTTCGCTGTCAACGTCCTCACCGATAGCGGCTTTTACGAGATAAGGGCCGGCGAGAAACACAGAGCCGGTCTTCTCGACGATCAGCGCCTCGTCGGACATGATGGGCAAATAGGCCCCGCCTGCCACGCAACTGCCCATGATGGCCGCGATCTGCGGGATGCCGGCGGATGACAAGCGGGCGTTGTTGCGGAAGATGCGGCCGAAATGTTCTTTATCGGGAAATATCTCGTCCTGCATGGGCAGGTAGACCCCAGCACTGTCCACAAGATAAATAATGGGTAGCCTGTTTTCGAATGCGATTTCCTGGGCGCGCAGGTTCTTTTTGCCTGTAATGGGAAACCAGGCCCCCGCTTTTACGGTCGCGTCGTTGGCAACGACAATACATTGGCGTCCCCTGACATATCCGATCACGACCACGACGCCGGCAGCAGGGCAACCGCCGTGTTCGGCGTACATCTCATATCCGGCAAATGCGCCGATCTCAATCCGTTCGCGGCCTTCGTCCAACAGGTAATCGATGCGTTCTCGGGCGGTCATTTTTCCCTCACCGTGCAGTTTTTCGATCCTTTTCGCTCCGCCGCCTTCCTGAATCTTGTCAAGCCGGCGGTTCATATTGGACACGGCAAGTTTGATCGCATCGACGTTTTTTTCTATCTCCAGGTTGATCTTTGTGTCGGACATTGGTCAGGCTGTTGCTTTTCGCGCAAAAGTAATCATGTGCGGGGAAAGTGTTGTTTAAGGGAGATGAATGAGGAATAAAAACCAAGGGCCGGGGAAAACGTTTCGGGAATACAGCAAAAAGTCCGCTAAAAACACTCTAAACACATGGATGCATCGACAACATCGGTCCGGTTTCTCAGCGATCCCGCACCCTATGAGCGGCAGGAGTCCCTGTACCTGCGTGTACGCGAACTTGAGGGCCGCGTATTGCCGGACGATGCGGTGCGCACGCTTCCCTTTTATTCCGGCACAGGTCGACAAGCAAAAGAATGGCACATGCGACGGCGGTCGTTCGAGCGGCTCGCCCGATATTTAGGGAATAAATATGCTGCCGAAGCCCGGCTTCAGATACTCGACCTGGGTTGCGGTAACGGGTGGATGTCGGGCAGGTTGAGCCAAAAATTGAACGTCGAAATTTGGGCAGTGGACCTGAACCGGCATGAACTGGAGCAGGGCGCGCGGCTGTTCGGCAGCGCCGGTGTGCAGTTCTTTTATGCTGACATTCTGAAAGATACGCTTCCTGAACACCATTTCGATCTGGCGATCCTGGGAGCCTCCGTGCAATATTTTTCCGACCTGGAAACGCTGATCTTCATGCTGAAGCGATCGCTGAAGCCCGGCGGAGAAATACACCTGATCGACTCGCCTTTTTACCGGGATAACAAAAGCAGGAAAGCCGCCAGTCAACGCAGCGCCGCTTATTATGCTACGATGGGTGTGCCGGAAATGGCCGGTTTTTACCATCACCATTTGCTTGGCGATGTTTTACGCCTCGGAGGAAAAGATATGAACAGAGCGCCGGTGACCCGGCTTCAGCAGAAACTGGGCTGGTTGGCGCCGTTCCCCTGGATTGTGGTAAAAAATGGCTGAAATCAGTCGCGATAACGCTTTACCAGGTCCTGATAAGCGTCGATCCGCCGGTCGCGAAAAAAGGGCCAGATACGGCGCACATCCTCGGTGCGTTGCTTTTCAATTTCCAGCACTACATTTTCTTCCCGGTCGGCACTTGAAAGGTGCAGGACTTCGCCCTGCGGTCCAGCCACAAAACTCTGTCCCCAAAATTGTATGCCGCCCGTCACGCCCGTCCAGTCGGGTTCGTGGCCTGTGCGGTTCACGGCGATCACCGGCAGGCCGTTGGCTACCGCATGTCCGCGTTGTATGGTGAACCATGCGCCGTGCTGGCGTTCTTTTTCTGCCGGGTCGTCGCTGCTCTCCCACCCGATCGCAGTAGGATAAATGAGCATTTCGGCGCCCGCAAGCGCCATCAGACGCGCCGCTTCCGGGTACCACTGATCCCAGCAGACAAGCACGCCGAGTACGCCGACGGAAGTGCGGATCGGCTGAAAACCCAGATCGCCGGGCGTGAAATAGAACTTTTCGTAATACGCCGGATCGTCGGGGATGTGCATTTTGCGGTACTTGCCGGCAATGGCGCCGTCTTTTTCAAACACGACCGCTGTGTTGTGATACAGACCGGGCGCCCGTTTTTCAAAAAGCGATGTGACCAGTACGACGCCGTGCTCCCGGGCGGCTGCCGAAAACACCTCGGTATCGGGGCCGGGGATCGGCGACGCCAGGTCGAACATATCCGTATCTTCTGCCTGGCAGAAATAGATCCCGCAGTGCAATTCCTGCAGGATCACCAGTTGCGCCCCCCGGGCGGCGCAATCGGCGATGCCGCGCAGGGACTTTTCAATATTACTTTTTTTATCGCGGGTACAGGATTGCTGTACAAAACCAACTTTCAAACGACTCATGGTAAGATTCTGATTTTCAAAACTTTAAATGACGCCTGCGGGATACTGCATGGTAACGCAATGCAACGAGCCATGTTGCCGGATCAGGGGCCGGCAATCGATGCCGATCGTTTCCCGGTCCGGAAAAGCGGATGCGATGATGCGAAGCGCCTCTTCATCCTGAGGCACCCGGTAGGTCGGCACCAGTACTGCGCCGTTGATGATCAGGAAATTGGCATAGGTAGCAGGAAGCCGTTGTCCTTCTTCATCGAAACAGGCTTCGGGCCAGGGCAGCGGGATCAGCCGGTAAGGCGAGCCGTCGCTTTGCCGGAACGTCAGCAGTTCCGCCTCCATTTTTTTCAGCGCCTCGTAATGCTCGTCCGCAGGGTCGTCGCATTTGACGTAGGCGATGGTGGCCGGATCACAAAAGCGCGCCAGGGTGTCGATATGAGAATCGGTATCATCGCCGGCCAGGAAGCCGTGATTCAGCCACAAGACCCGTTCGGCGCCAAACAGGTCTTTCAGCGAAGATTCGATCTCCTTCAGTCCGAGATGCGGATTCCGGTTGGGGGAAAGCAAACATTCAGAAGTCGTAAGGAGCGTTCCGTCGCCGTCGCTCTCGATCCCGCCGCCTTCCAGAACGAGTCCGCCATGCCTGATCGGCGCTTTTAAAATTCCCTTTTCAGCGAGCAGGCTTGTGATGCGATTGTCCTTATCGGCCGGAAATTTGAGCCCCCAGCCGTTGAATACAAAATCAAGGATCAGGGGTATACCATTTTCCAGGACGGTGATGCCGCCGTGGTCGCGGGCCCATGTGTCGTTGGATGGACACTCGGCGAGCAGCACCCGGTCTTCCGGGCAATCCCTGAGCCAGGATTTAGCCCTGTCCGGGTCCTGGCAAACGACCAGTACTTTTTCGAAGCGGCTGACGGCGGCGGCGATGGCAACGAAACAGGGGATCACTTCCTCCAGGCAGGAGGCCCAATCGGTCCCTTCATGCGGGAAGGTCAGTTGCACGGCACTCTGCGGCTCCCACTCTGCCGGGAAGCGCCTTTGAACGGATAAAAATGGCATATTGTATTGAAATAGAGCGACAAAAGTAGTGCAAGTGTAGAATAAAATTTTATTCCGGAAACAAAAGAGGCACGTGTTTGGGAACTTAAAAATGTGTGATTCACCAAACCGTAATTTAATTTTGAATTCGTCAAAATGTAAAAAATATGAAAAAAGACTTTGTGGGTATTTCCGACGAATCACTACCTTAGCCCCACCTTAGTGTACACCACACACATCAGTTCGCCCAGACTAAGCCTTCGCCCTTCCAAATAAAATCCTGCGCAGAAAGAATTACGATGCGTTTGCAGGCTCTAATCCCTATTGTCTTCTCCCAGACTCCGCGAATGGCTTTCACTTTGTGTGGAATATATTTCTTTCACTAAAACTAAACTCATTATCGTATGAAGTTTTTGCACACCTTTACCAAAGGCGGAATGTTGGCGGTGCTATTGCTGCTGCTCGGCAATTTCGCATTGGCACAGCGCACAGTGGTAGGGAAAGTCACCGATGCAGAAAACGGTGAACCCCTGATCGGCGCTACGGTCAGTGTTGTCGGCACGACGCGCGGCGCCGTTACCGACATCGACGGCAAATACTCCGTGGACGTACCGGACGGCAGCACGCAGTTGCGTTTTGCCTACACCGGTTACGCTGAAGAAGTCGTCACACTGAGTTCATCAAATGTAGTCGAGATCGCCATGAAGCCGGGTTCCGTACTCGACGAAGTGGTAGTGGTTGGCTACGGCACCGTGAAGTCCAAAGAGGTTACCAGCGCTGTAGCATCGCTGAAGCCGAAAGACTTCAACAAGGGCAATATTTCCGACCCTGCCCAATTGCTGCAGGGCAAGATCGCCGGCGTAACGATTTCCCGCCCGGGTAGTAACCCGAACGGTGAATTCACCATTCGCCTGCGCGGTCTGTCTTCTCTTTCATCGGGTGTTTCTCCGCTGATCGTTGTGGACGGTATTCCCGGTGTCAACCTCAGCCTGATCGACCCGAACGACATCGAATCGATGGACGTTTTGAAAGACGGTTCTGCTGCAGCCATCTATGGTACCCGCGCCTCTGCGGGCGTTGTACTGATCACGACCAAGAAGGGTTCTGCCGGTCGCACCACAGCCAGCTACAACGGTTTCGTCGCTTTCGACCAGGTTTCGCGTCGCTACAACACACTCGACGCTGCCCGTTTCGTTGAGCTCGGCGGCAACGACCTCTCTCCCGAGGACGGCGCCGGCGATACGAACACCGACTGGTTCGACGAGATCACGCAGACAGGAAAATCGAACGTACACAACCTCAGCCTTGCCGGCGGTGTTGCCAATGGCTCCTACCGCATTTCTTTCAACTACCGCAACATCGAAGGTATCCTTCGCGAAACGGGCTTCAAGCAGTACAACAGCAGCTTGAGCTTCAACCAGAAAGTGCTCAACAACCGCCTGAACATTTCCGGTGGCCTGTTGCTCACTTCGCGTCAGCAGGATTTCGGCTTCCTCGATGCCTTCCGCTATGCGATCGTTGCCAACCCGACGGCCAAGATCACCGATCCGGGCAATCCGGAATACGACCGTTACGGCGGGTATGTTGAGAAAGACCTGTTCGACTATTTCAATCCGGTTGCGATCGTCGAGCAAAACAATTTCGAAGCGAAAGGCAACCGCCTGATGGGCAACTTCCGGACGGAATACGAGATCATTCCGAACCTGAAAGCAGCCCTCACGCTCGCTCAGGAGCGTTTCAACTACGACTACGGCGAATTTTACAGCAAGCAGAGCAAGTGGCGCGGTATCGGCGGCAACGGCGTCGGTATCCAGGGCACCAACTTCTATGTGAGCAACCTGCTGGAAGCCACGGGTGAATACAAGATCAATTTCAACACGACCAGCAACCTGACCATCCTCGGCGGTTACTCCTGGCAGCAGTTTGATTACAACGGTCTTAACATCCAGGCCAACAACATCATTTCCAACGAGTTCACCAACGCCAACCTGGGAGCGTTCCTCTCCAACGGCCGCGGTCTGTCCACGGTATCCAGCTACAAAGGCCGCAACCGCCTGATCGCCTTCTTCGGCCGCGCCAGTATCAATATCGACGATACGTACTTCGGTTCGGTCGGTCTGCGCCGCGAGGGTTCGTCCCGCTTCGGTCCTGACAACCGCTGGGGCGTATTCCCCTTCGTCAGCGCCGGTGTCAACCTGGAGAAACTGATGAACCTGAACAATGTGGAACAGCTGAAACTCCGCGCCGGTTACGGTGTGACGGGTAACCAGCCCAACCAGAACTCGCTGTACCGTGAAGTTTATACGCAGGGCCCGCTCTTCTACTACAACGGCAACTACGTACCGAGCTTCGGTCCGGTCCAGAACGCCAACCCGGGTCTGAAATGGGAAGAAAAAGGCGAATTCAACGTCGGTCTCGACTTTGCGCTGTTCGGTTATAAACTCACCGGTTCGCTGGATTACTACAACCGTCTGACGAAAGACCTGATCATCGCATTGGGCGTACCGGTACCGCCGAACTTCGCTCCGACGACTTATGACAACGTGGCTTCTATCCGCAACAAAGGTTTTGAAGCAGCCATCAACTACACCAACCTGGTTGAGACATCGAATTTCACCTGGTCTCCGGGTATCGTATTCTCCAAGTACTCGATCACCCTGGAAGATTTCGGTCGTGAAGACACGATCGCGATCGCCAACGTAGGTGCGCCGGGTCAGAACGACGTATACTACACGATCGCTTACAACAACGCACCGCTCGGTCAACTGTGGGGTCCGGTTCGCACCGGCGTCAACGACGATGGCTCTATCGCATACGAAGACGTTAACGGTGACGGCACGCTCAACATCGAAGCGTTCAACGGCGACCAGAAGAAGATCGGTAACGGCGTACCTTCATTTGAGCTTGGTTTTAACAACACCATCACAATGGGCAACTTCGAATTGAACTTCTTCCTGCGTGGTGTGTTCGGTCATGACCTGGCCAATGAATACCGCGTGTTCTATGAGAACCTGGACCCGACGGCTGTGACCTGGAACAAGATCGATACCAAGTACTTCGATGAGAAAGTAACGGCTCAGAATCGTTTCAACAGCTACCACGTGGAAGACGCTACGTTCCTGCGCCTGGACAACGCGACCCTGGGTTACAACTTCACCCTGCCGTCCAGCAGCTGGTTCACCAACGCCCGCGTCTACGTAAGCGGTCAGAACCTGTTCACCATCACCGGCTACACGGGTGTAGACCCCGAACCGCGCCTGGGTGACATCGGCAACTCTGACAACGGCGGTCGCTTTAGTAACGAACTCAACCCGCTGGCGCCCGGTATTGACCGTCGCAGCACCTATTTCCTGGCCCGCACCTATTCAGTCGGGGTTAGCTTCGGATTCTAAATGTTGCGCACTCAATCAATTCAAAAAATTACTATCATGAAAAAATTTCCCATACTTGGAAAGTTGCTGCTACCGGCACTTTTCCTGATGACGTTCAACAACTCCTGCACCAATCTGGACGAGCAGTTGTTTGATACGGTAACATCAGAAAACTTCCTCCGTACGGAAGAAGAGTTCATCGCGGCGCTCGGTGCGGCCTATACCGGCCTGTATCAGCTGGGCAACCACGGTGCTTACTTCTCCGTTCAGGAATGCTCTTCGGACGAAACCATGATCCCGCAGCGCGGAGGTGACTGGGGCGACGGCGGCCAATGGATCAACGCACACCGCCACGAGTCCAAGCCCACCGATCCGAATATCAACAACGCCTGGAACTTCCTTTACAGCGGGGTGAATACCTGCAATCGCCTGATCGCACAGTTCACTACGCTCAAAGATGCAGGAAGTGTGGACGCGGCGCTGGCTGACAAATTCATCGCCGAACTGCGTGTGCTGCGCGCCATGTACTACTACTGGCTGATGGATACGTTTGGTAACGTTCCGCTGGTAACGCGTTTCGACGTTCCGGAAGGTTTCCAGCCCGCTACCGAGCCGCGTATCAACATCTTCAATTTCGTGGAGCAGGAACTGAACGAAGCGGTTCCCCTGCTCGACAAGAAGGCCGACGGTACGACTTATGGCCGTATGAACTACTACGCCGGCAAAATGCTGCAGGCCAAACTGTACCTCAATGCAGGTGTGTATTCCGGTACGGCACGCTGGGCTGACTGCGTAACGGCTTGTAACGAGATCATCGGTTCGAACCTGTACTTCCTGGAGTCGACCTACCGCAATAACTTCATCACGAACAACTCCGGCAGTAAAGAATTCATCTTTGCCGTACCGTTCGACGAAGTATTCGCACAAGGCTTCAACCTGGCGCAAATGACGCTGCACTATGGCTCGCAGGCTACTTATAACCTGCAGGAACAGCCCTGGAACGGCTGGTGCTCGCTGCAGGATTTTTACGAAATGCACGACGATGCCGACGCCCGCAAGAACAACTTCATCGTGGGCCCGCAGTTCGCCTCCGACGGTGTTACGCCGATCCTCGACGCCGGTGCCGAATCCAACGATCCGGACGGCCCGCAGGTCAACTTTACACCCGCGATCAACGAACACTTCCCGGATGCACTTCGCCAGGCAGGCGCGCGTATCGGCAAGTATGAGTTCAAAACGGGCGCTACGCAAAGCCTCAGCAACGATATGCCGATCTTCCGCTATGCCGACGTGCTGCTCATGAAAGCGGAAGCGCTGTATCGCCAGAATGCTTCTGACGCTGACGCGCTCGATCTCGTAAACCAGGTGCGCAACCGCTCCTACGAGCCCGATTCGCCGCTGGGTGCACTGACTGATGCCGACCTGCTCGCAGAGCGCGGCCGCGAAATGTTCTACGAAGGCGTACGCCGCCAGGACCTGATCCGTTTCGGTGTATACGGTAACGCTACTGAGTTCATGCCGGGATCCGATCCCTGCAAAGAACTGTGGCCGATCCCGACTGCGCAGAGGAACGTAAACCCGAACCTCGCTCAGAACCCCTGCTATTGATTTCCGGGGTTAAGTGATCCAATACAAGAGCAAATGGCAGAACTGCCATTTGCTCTTTTTTCTTTGCCCAATTTGCCTTTCAACGTCGGTTTTGGATGGGTTTTTAAAATATTGTACTCAGGGCAGCGCACGAATTATTCCCGTCAGGGAATCCCCGTTTATAGAAAGAGATCATTCCCCAATTTGCGGATTAACCCCATCGAGGTCATTGAAAATTTTGAAAGGTAACATTTGTAGAAAAGCCAAACCAGGCCTTTTAATTTAATGTGTGGACTTACGAATTGTTCGACGGAATCGGTCAATGCCCTCGGGGTTGTGCAGTCGAAAAAACATGCCTGCTTACGGTATCGCGGGAAGCGTTCATGGTCTTTTAAAATGTAACGAGTTACGCCTTTCCAGTGTAACGAATTACGCCCCCAGCCATCAGTGTAACGACTTACGCCTGGGTAGAGTTCATGGTCTTTGTGTAATGACTTACGCTCTTTGTGTAACGACTTACGTCCTGTGTAACGACTTTTACGCCTTGTGTGTAACGACTTACGCTCTTTGTGTAACGAATTACGCCTTGTGTGTAACGAGTTACGCTCTTTATGTAACGAGTTGCGTCCTTTGTGTAATGACTTACGCCTTGTGTGTAACGAGTTACGTCCTTTGTGTAACGAGTTACGTCCTTTGTGTAACGAGTTGCGTTCAATGTGAAACGTTCCATACCCGCGTTTTTTACTAATTTCGCCGGCTCGCCCGGTCGTATGTCTACATTTGTATTTGATATCGAATTTCTGAAAAACAGACACCAGATATGAAGCGATGGATACTACTCCTGGCAGTGCTTGCCTGTACTGTCTGGATTGCCTGTAAAAGCGATTACGAGAAAATGCTGGACCGGGAAATGGCCAGCGGCATTCGCTACGACAGCATCTTTTTCGGTCTTTATTTCGGGATGCCGGCCTCCGATTTTTACAAACATTGTTTCGAACTCAACCGGCAGGGCATGGTTACGAACGGCCCGGAAAACAATACCGTGCTGTATTCCTTTTACGATTACAGATATCCGCTCGACATGAACTTTTATCCCGCTTTTGAAAAAGGCAGGATATACAAAATGGGCGTGGTATTCAACTATCAGGGCTGGGCGCCGTGGAACAAACAACTGTTTTCGGACAAACTGGCGCCCGATGTGCTCGATATTCTGGAAAACTGGTACGGGGAAGGGTTTATCAAAATCGTCAGAACACCCGGCGACACAGCTGCCTGGGTCAAAGTGAACGGCAACCGGCAGATCCTGGTCATGCTGCAAAACGAACGAAACGTCCGGGTCGAGATCACGGATCTGACCGTTACCCCTGAACAGAAGGAAACTCCCGTCAAACCCGGCGACAGAAGACCGGTCTGGGAGAAACATGAAAAATGAACTGACGATGTTGCGCACGTTTGCCCAAATGCTCACACTTGGCGCGTTTCTAAGCCTGTTTGCCTGCACCGGCAGCGAGCAGGGCGCGTCGTCGGGTAAAAGGTTCACCCTGCTCGACGCTGCAACGACGGGCGTCGACTTCAGCAACGAAGTGCCGTACAATGACTCCGTCAATTGCTACCTGTTCCGGAATTTTTACAACGGCGGCGGCACAGGCATCGGCGACTTCAACAACGACGGGCTGCCCGACCTGTTTTTCTGCGGCAACATGCGTTCCAGCCGGCTTTACCTCAACCGCGGCGATTTTCATTTTGAAGATATCACGAAAGCGGCAGGGCTCTACAATGAAGGGGTCTGGACGGCCGGCGTCGCCATCGCAGACGTGAACGGCGACGGCTGGCTCGATATTTATACCTGCAAATCAGGCCCGCCCGGCGGAGCGAGACGACATAACGAATTGTTCCTCAACAACGGAGACGCCCCGCAACACAACGGAGTGCCGACCTTCACCGAATCGGCTGCAAAGTGGGGGCTCGACTTTACCGGCCTGAGCACGCACGCTGCCTTTTTCGACTACGACCGCGACGGCGACCTCGATTGCTATTTGCTGAACAACTCCATCCGCAGCGTGGGCGGATACGACTACCGGCCGGGGCAACGCAATACGCCCGATCCCGACGGCGGCAACCGCCTGCTCCGCAACGACGGACTTCCCGGCGCCGGCTTTACCGATGTCACCCGGCAGGCGGGAATTTACAGTTCTGCCATTGGCTTCGGCCTGGGCGTCACGGTGGGCGACTACGACCGCGACGGATGGCCCGATCTGTTTATTTCCAACGACTTCTTCGAACGCGACTACCTGTATCGCAACAAAGGTGACGGTACCTTTGAAGAAATACTCGAACAGGCCGTCCCGGAGATCAGTAAAGGATCGATGGGCGCCGATATGGCCGACATCAACAACGACGGGTATCCGGAGATATTCGTCACAGAAATGCTGCCGCCCGACGATGCGCGCTACAAAACCAAAACGGTATTCGACAGTTGGGAAACCTACCAGTTGGGCCTGAACGCCGGTTATCACCGTCAGTTCGGCCGGAACGTGTTACAAGTCAACAATGGCGACGGCAGTTTTTCGGAAATCGGAAGACAGGCGGGCGTATGGGCCACCGACTGGAGTTGGGGCGCCCTGCTCGCCGATTTCGACAACGACGGCCGTACAGATATTTTTGTAGCAAACGGGATCGGAAAAGACCTGCTCGACCAGGATTACCTTAACTTCTATTCAGATCCGGCTGCCATCTCAAAAGTGTTGCAAGAAAATCCGGGAGAAGGCATCAAAACACTGATCGACGCCATGCCTTCGAAGCCGGTCGCCAATTTCCTGTTCAGGAATACCGGTGAAGGTGGAACACCGACCTTTGATAACGTCGCAGGGAAATGGGGGCTTGCCCGGCCTTCCTTTTCCAACGGCTCCGCCTATGGCGATCTGGATAATGACGGCGACCTCGACCTTGTGGTGAACAATGTGAACATGCCCTGTTTTATTTACCGCAACGAAACGATCGGCGGCGCGCAGCAACAGGGCGCCAACTGGCTCAGGATATATCTTACAGGGGAAAACAGTTCGAACACATTCTGCCTGGGAGCGCAAGTCACCCTTAAAGCGGGCGGGCGCACTTTCTACCAGGAACTGTCGCCGATGCGGGGTTTTGAGTCTACGGTAGAACCGAAACTGCATTTTGGTCTCGGCGATATTTCAAAGATCGACACAATAGAAGTCCGCTTCCTTTCAGGCAAAATGTGGCATTCCTACGACCTGGAGGTCAACGAGGAAATCAATATTACAGAGGGAGATACACCGGAAGCCACGTCTGGTGAGCAACTGCTGAAACCAGCTGTCGTTCATAAATTATTCAGGCCGGTGTCGCCTGCTCCCGAATTCCGACATACAGAGTCCCGTTTTTCCGACTTCGACCGTTCGCCGCTGCTGTTCCGCATGTACTCCGCCGAAGGACCGGCCCTGGCTGTCGCGGACGTTAACGGCGACGGACTGGAGGATTTTTTCATCGGCAACGCTGCCGGCGAGGCCGGGCAATTGTTCGTGCAAACGGGGAATTCCGGCGGTTTCAGGAATGTCGGGCAAGAAGACTTTGAGCGCGACAAAGCATGTGAAGATGTAGCAGCTGTGTTTTTCGACGCCGACGGCGACGGCGATCAGGACCTGTACGTCGGTGGCGGAAGCAACGAAATGATGCCGGGCGATCGCGCATTGCAGGACCGGCTGTATCTCAACGACGGCAAAGGACATTTCAAACGGGCATCGGACGCCCTGCCCGCATCCAAACCTTTTTCGACTTCCTGCGTACGGCCCGCCGATGTAGATGGCGATGGCGATATCGACCTTTTTGTAGGGATGCGCCTCGTGCCCGACCACTACGGCAGAACCCCCGCTTCGTTTGTTATGATCAACGACGGGCACGCACATTTTTCGCCAGCGCCGCTGCGCACCGGCGACGGTCAGGAACTCGGCATGGTCACGGGTGCTGTATGGTCGGATATCGACGGCGACAACGACCCCGATCTGCTGGTTGCGGGCGAGTGGGAGCCCATTCGCATTTTCAAAAACCAAAACGGTCGACTGACGGAGTGGAAGACAATTGAACATTCCACAGGGTGGTGGAATACGCTGGTCGCCGCAGACCTGGATGGCGACGGCGACAACGATTTTATCGCGGGAAACTGGGGACTCAATACACGATTCAAAGCGTCCGTCGATCAGCCACTTAGGCTCTACGTATCCGATTTCGATCAGAACGGCCGCGATGAGATCATGATCTGCCAATATGAAAACGGGCGCGAATACCCGGTCATGCAGCGAAGCGACCTTGTAAAACAGTTGCCTTTGCTGAAGAAGAAATACCTCAAGTCCGAAGATTTTGCCAACCAGACGATCCCGGATCTTTTCACCGCGGAACAACTCTCGGCGGCTGAAAAGAAAGAGGCCGTGTGCCTGGAAACGTCGATCCTCTGGAACCGCGGCGGCGGGAACTTCGAACTGATCCCGCTCCCCTCCCCTGCTCAGCAAACCCCTGTATTCGCCGCGGTTGCCGGTGATTTCACAGGCGACGGTATCACGGACCTGTTGCTTGCAGGTAATCATGAATACTGCAAGCCCGAAACCGGTGTGTATCTCGGGTCGTACGGCTGTGTGTTGCAAGGCAACGGGAAAGGAGCGTTTGCCGATCCCGGTCAGGGTCGGATGAGCGCCGGCATACGCGGTTCGGTGCGAAATTTCGCATTGATGCACCAGCGAAACCGGCGGGTCGTGGTGGTTGCACGCAACAATGCAAAACTGCTGATCCTGGAGGCGACAGCAGGTAAAAAAGCATCCCCACAGTAAATACAGTTCCGGTTGTTTAGATGTCGGAGTGGCTCGTTTAGCCATTTTTTTGGGCGAAAAAGGACAATGAATACATTTTTCGGGTATTCACTCACCAAACTTTTCGCTATGAAACAATTGTCCACGCTCGTCTTCCTTTTCCTGAGCATCGCTTTTACAAACGCCCAGGCGACACTGAGCCTGCCTGCCGGCGGCGGCAACATTAAAAGCGGCGCCTACCGCCAGATCGGCGTCACCGACATCAAAATATCGTGGAACGCCCCCGGCGTAAAAGGCCGGGAAGGCAAGATATGGGGCACCCCGGTCGTGCATTACGGTTTTCAGAATCTCGGATTCGGCACTGCGAAGGAATCGCCCTGGAGGGCCGGCGCCAACGAAAACACCACCATGTGGTTCGGCACCGATGTCACTATAGAAGGCAAACCGCTCGCTGCCGGCAAATACGGCTTTTTTGTTGCGGTGTATCCCGATTCCTGCACGCTGATCTTCTCCAAAAACAGCAGCGCCTGGGGCAGTTTCTTCTACAACCCCGACGAAGATGCGCTGCGCGTGACCGTGCGCCAGAAAAAGGATCTGCCCGAAAGCCAGGAGTGGTTGAGCTATTCATTTTCCGAGCAAGCAGCAAACAGTGCCGTCATTACACTGAACTGGGAGCACTGGAGCATTCCTTTCAAAGTGGAAACCGATGTCAATAAACTGGTTGTGGATAAAATACGCAGCGAGTTGCAGGGCGACAAAGGGTTTTACTACGAAAACTGGTTTGCCGCGGCGCAATTTTGCCTGCAAAAGGAATACAACCTCGAAGAAGCCCTCGCCTGGTCCGACAACGCCATCAGTTCCTTTTTCGGGGTTGAGAATTTCAACACTTACATGCTCAAATCGAACATCCTGACCAAACTGGGCCGTACGGAAGAAGCGGAAACGGCCAGCAAAAAGGCTATGGAAAGAGGGAGTGTGTTCGAATTGCACCAGTACGGCAGGCAACTCATTGCCCAGAAACAACCGGAAAAAGCCATGGAGATATTTGCGTTGAATCAGACACGTCATGGTGATACCTGGCCGGTACACGTAGGCCTCATGCGCGGCTATTCCGCCAATGGAAACATAAAAAAGGCGCTTGAGCACGCGAAAATCGCACTCAAACAGGCGCCGGACGACCTGAACCGTACCAACCTCGAAAGTGCAGTAAAAACATTGTCGGAGGGCAAGGCCATCGTGCAATAATACAGGCATGCCTTGCAGGAATAAGCAGTAGGCAGTAGCAGTAGGCAGTGGCAGTGGCAGTAGGCAGTGTTGATATGAGTACGAACTACTGCACAAAAACAGTGTCCATTTCCTGCTCTGACCTGACTCCGCTATCACTGCTACTGCATAGTGCTACGGCCTACTGCCACTGCCTACTGTTCACTGGAACCAAAGGAGTTTAGTCGCGCAGAAACTCGAGTTCCTGGTGCCGGTCGAGCCGGGCGATCGAAGATGGCTCGTGCTGCTCCTTGTCATCCTGCCTGTATTTCACCACATAGTCGACATTCCCCAGTATTTCGCTGCTGATCGCCCCGTATGTAGGCGGAAAAGGTTCGCCGCTTTTGTTGGCGGAAGTGCTGATCAGCGGTTTTCCGAAGGTTGCGATGAGTTCGCGGCAGAATTCATCCTGAGCGACCCGCATGGCTACGGAGCCGTCAGGCGCTTTTACGGAAGCGGGCAGCCCCGTACTGCGGTCATAAATGACCGTCAGCGGGCGCTGGTGAAAGGAAAGGAGCGTTTCCAGGCGCGGGTGTATCTTCGGAACGTATTGTTTGAGCATCTCCAGATCGGACACCAGCATGATATATCCTTTATCCGGAGTCCGCCCCTTCAGGGCAGTGATGCGTTCGATCGCTTCTTCATTGGTAGCGTCGCAACCGATGCCCCATACGGTATCGGTAGGGTAACAAATAAGGCCGCCGTTCTCAAGGAGGCGTACAATTTCTGAAATGTCGTCACGTAGCAGGAACATACCCAACATTTGGAGCTTTAAAAGCGTTAACGGATGTACATTTGGGAGGCAAAAATCCGATTTTTACCGAAAAAACCTCCATCTGCAAATAAACACCATGCATACTATGATCTTGCGAGGGTTAATCGTAGCTGTTCTTTTTATTATTGCGTTATGCTCCCCGATGCAACTGAGCGCCATGCATATCATCGGCGGAGAAATCACGTACGAGTGCCTCGGCGATGCCCCCAACAACCAACGGCAATACCGGTTTACCATGAAAATATACCGGGATTGTCAGGGCAACGGCGCTTTTTTCGACTCACCGGCAGAAATGGCCATATACCAGGGCTCGCTCTCCAACAATAACCTGTTCGCCACTTTTCAGGCCAGCCTGCTGGACATCGAACTGCTGAAAGCCGACACGCCGGCATGTGTAGACAAATTTCCCAGCAATGTCTGTGTCGAGCAAGCTACCTATGTGTTTACGCGCACATTGCCGATCATGCAAACCGGCAGTTATTTCATTGTATATCAACGCTGTTGCCGCAACCTTTCGATCACCAACATCCTGACGCCCGGCGACGTGGGCGCTACCTATATGATCGAACTGACTGCAGAAGCGCAAAAACAATGCAACAACAGCCCTGTTTTCAAAAACTTCCCTCCCATTGTCATTTGCAAGGATTTCGATCTCGATTTCGATCACTCGGCAACCGATCCTGAAGGCGATCAACTGGTCTACAGTTTTTGCGCGCCGTTCACCGGCGGCGGACCGCTGCTCAATCCTCCTGCGTTGACTTCCTGTGACGGCGCCAAACCCACACCGCCCTGCGCACCGCCGTTCGGCAATGTAACTTTCCTCCCGCCGCTCACTCCCGGCAATCCGATGGGCGGCAATCCGCAGGTGTCCATAAACTCCACCACCGGCCTCATCACAGGCAGGCCCACCATGTTAGGGCAATTCGTGGTGGGCGTGTGCGTACAGGAGTTCCGAAACGGCGTATTGCTGTCCACCCTAAAACGGGACTTTCAGTTTAATGTTGCCGATTGTCAGCCAACGGTGATCGCCAATATCTCTACGGATTCTTCCAAGATCGTGGGACCCAAACAGTACGTGATCAAGTCTTGCGGCGACAATGCAGTGTTGTTCAATAATGAAAGCATAGACCAGGCCAAAATCGAAAACTTTAAATGGCGGTTTGCCTTTTCTACCGACTCCACCTATGCGGATTCCAGCAACTGGAACGCAAATATCACCTTTCCGGGCGTCGGAACCTATACTGGCGAACTACAACTGAACCCCGGCAAACAATGCGGTGATACGGCTTTTATCACGGTACATATCTTTCCGGAGGTAAATGCCGATTTCAGTTATGTATACGACACCTGTGTGGCGGGGCCTGTGGCATTCACCGACCTCTCTTCCGGCACGGGCGTCATCAATCGCTGGGACTGGAACTTCGGCGTGCCGGGAGGCAAATCGAGTATACAAAATCCTGATTATCTTTATAATACACCGGGCAACCACCCGGTTCGCCTGCGGGTGGTCGACAAAAACCTCTGTTCCGATGAAAAAACGCAGGTGATCAACTGGTTCCCGGTGCCTCCATTGATCATTATTCAGCCGAGCAGTTATCTCGGATGTTCGCCGGCAGAGATTTTCTTCAATAACCTGTCTACGCCGATCGACAGTACGTATCACATCGTGTGGGATTTCGGCGACGGCAATACGATCGAAGATGTGATCAGCCCCACCTATACCTATACCGAACCGGGCATTTACGACGTGACGGTAGCGATCACTTCTCCCATCGGTTGCTTTACCTCCGATTCATTTCCGAACCTGATCCGCGTAGAACCTTCTCCGATCGCCGATTTCGACTACGATCCGGCGACGGACCTGACCAACTTCAACAACACCGTTCAGTTCAATGACAAATCGGTCGGCGCCGAACACTGGAACTGGCAACTCGGACAATTCAAAACGACCATCGAACAAAACCCGAAATACACGTTCCCGGATACAGGTATTGTCAAAATCAGGCTGATCGTGACGCACCCGGAAGGTTGCAAGGATTCGCTGATCAAATACCTGGACATCAGGCCGATCGTATTGTGGCATATGCCGAACGCCTTTACCCCGAACGGCGACGGGCAGAACGACGGGTTCCTCGGAAAGGGATATCTGGAAGGCGCGACCAATTTCAATATGAGCATCTGGAATCGCTGGGGAGAGAAGGTTTTCGAGACCAATAACCCGAATGACGAGTGGAACGGCCGCGCACAAAACACAGGCGGCATGTCGCCGGCTGGCGTATATGTATATCTCGTATCGTTTACGGGGCCGCGTGGGGAACCCTTTGAGTTTAAAGGATACGCCACCCTGATCAGGTGATACTTTTTTGCCATGCCGGGTTTCACAACAGAAATTGCCGTCCTTCACGGCCGGCCTGATGCATATGCCACGGAATCGGTGTTATCCATTTACCGTGAGATATTCGGCATAATCGACGAGGAAAAGTTCCACCTGCGCATGCAAAACGCGGAAGACCTGCTGATCCTGTTCGCACAGGTGGAAGGCGCATTAGCAGGTTTTAAAGTTGGATACAGACTGGAGGAGGGCGTTTTCTATAGCTGGATCGGTGGTGTAAGAGCGACATACCGGAAGCATGGCATCGCGCGCATGCTGATGGAACGCCAGCATGAATGGTGCAAAATACATGATTACCGGGTCGTCAGGACCAAAACCTACAACCGCTGGAAAAACATGCTCCTGCTCAACCTGCGGTGCGGCTTTGAGATCACAGGCACGGTTGAAAAAGCAGGCAGCGATCTGCAGATCGTGCTCGAGAAAAAACTGTTCTGAGTTATTTCATCGTAACAAGGTGACGTTTCCCTGTTTTTCTATTTTCCCGCCCCCCTGGCAAAATACCCGCAGGTAGTACCCGTACGTTTCTGCGGGTTGCGCTTCACCGTTGTAAGTGCCGTCCCAGGCATCGTCCAGCGAGTTTGCCTCGAACAGTTTTTGCCCCCAGCGGTTATAGATCACCCAGTACACTTCGGCCGGCAGCAGGCTTTCCAGTTTCAGTTTGTCGTTCTCCCCGTCTCCATTCGGCGAAAAACCGGTGGGGAAAAACACATAGGGTTCATCGCACAACACCTCCCTGACCTCCACTCTTACGGTATCCAGGGCCACGCATCCCCCTGGCAGGCGCGCTTTAACGACATATTCAGTCGTTAAAGTGGGCGTAGACACCGGGTTCGGGATATCCGGTTGTGATAAAAACGTCGGCGGCTGCCATGAGTATGAAATGGCTCCCGGCGCAAAAGCCGACAATTGCGACTGCCCGCCGGGCAGCACAATGGAAGGCACAGCGGATGCAGTCAGGGTATTCGTATCCACCACTTTTAACTTGACCTCTTTCTGGATCACACATGGGCCGTTGCCGGTGATGGTAACCATATAGGTTGTTGTGGCTGCCGGAAATGCCAGCGGGTTCGGGGCCGTGTCGCTGGAAAGGGCGGTCGACGGCGACCATTGATAGTTGAACGAAGGGTCGGCGCCGTTCAACAGCGCTATCGTGTCTCCGATACAGATCAGCAGACTGTCCTTGAAAATATTCAGCGGCGGTATCGGCGCGTTAAACGGCAGCGTCACGGTTTCGGTGCAGCCGTTCCCGGATGTAGTCGTCAGTTCCAGCGTATAATCGCCGGGATCTATAACGGTAAAGGTCGGGTTTTGCTGGTCTGATTGTGCCAGCGCTCCCCCTCCGGGGCCTTTCAACACCCATTGCCAGGCGACGATCCCGAAAGTCGGATCCACACTCAGGTCGGTGGCCTGCACGATCAGGCCGTCGTTGTCGCACTCGGGAAACTGGAATGCCAACTCGGCGTCGATGTAGGATTGAGTCAGATGAATGGTCTGAAATGCCGTATCGCGGCAAGGGTCGTCGGGTTCGGAGATCAGGACAATGGTGTAGTAGCCCGTATCGGGGAACATATAAGTGGGCGAATACACGCCCGAGGTTTTGGTCGTGTCGCCTTCCCAATCGAAATACCATAGATAATCGTTCGTCTGCAGGCTTTCATTCAGGAATTTTACCGAAAGGGTATCGCAAATGACTTCCGGCACAAAAAACGCCGCGTAGGGGCGGCCGCAATCGGCGACATTGTACTGAAAATCGCGCCGCGTGATCGATAGCAATTGCCCATCCCGGTATTCTTCTACACAGATGCCTACGACAAAATTCCCGATCATATCCGGAATGCCGGTCAAAAATCCGGTCGCAGGGTCGATCGTCAGCGGGTCGCCGCCGAGCACATTGTCCAGATTGTAAGGGGGATCAAGCCAGACGACTTCCTGATAAGGGCCTTTATTGGGCGGCTGGGGCATGGGGAACTGCATGGTCGCCCCGTGCAGCGGGGTGCAAAGTTTGTAAACAAGTGAATCGCCGTCCGGGTCCGTGGCCGAGTGGTCGAAGTCGATCGGTTCGTGCACACAGATGGCGACCGGCGGCCATTGATTGAATACAGCGCTATTGTTGCAAGCTAAAAGCGCTTCTTCCGTGACCGTGGAGATGATGGTGATGCCGGTGGCCAGCGGGTTAACGATATTGCGTATCAGTTCGTTGCGGCAACACCGCTGATACACAATATGATAGCCACCGGGTATGGGGGGCAGATATGCCTTGGCAACATATCGCGTACCGTGCGCGCAAACATCCGGAGGCACGGTCAGGCAGGGGTTGCTGAGTATAATGGGCAGGGTATCATTGGCCATAGAATCCAGCGGAAGCACGAGCACGCTTTGAAGTATCCAGTTATTGTCATAAATACCGATAGCCGCCGGGTCGTCGAACCAGGGCACGCCGGTATAGCAATCGCGGAAAACGGTCAGGGTTACCTCTACGGTGTCGTTGCCCAGGCATTTATAGGTCAGTTCGCCCCCGACGATATGGGTGGCAGAGAGGCGTACAGAAGTGGTAAAAAGGAGAAAATAAAGGCAAAAGGCGAGACGGTTCATAGCGCCGGCTAAAGTAAAGTAAATTTTACAGAGTGTCCGGGGTAGACCGGCAAGCGGATACGGACGCTGCTTTGCCTGGCACAATATGTAAAATTTTGAGGTTAAACTGCTCCCGGATGCCTACTTTTGCGGCCGTTTTGGCACCAGCCCTTTTTTTATCCCAGTTTTCATGTCCAGTTTTATCAACGAGATCCATCGCCGGCGCACCTTCGCCGTGATCGCCCACCCCGATGCGGGGAAAACCACCCTGACCGAGAAATTGCTGCTCTTCGGCGGCGCGATCCAGACTGCCGGCGCGGTAAAAAGCAACAAGATCAAAAAAAGCACGGTCTCCGACTTCATGGATATCGAGCGCCAGCGCGGTATTTCGGTGAGCACGTCCGTGATGGGGTTCGAGTATAAAAACCTGCAGATCAATATTCTGGACACGCCGGGCCACGAAGACTTTGCGGAAGACACCTATCGCACCCTGACAGCAGTCGACTCCGCGATCGTTGTCATAGACGTGGCAAACGGCGTGGAAAAACAGACCGAAAAACTCACCAAGGTGTGCCGGATGCGCGATACGCCCCTGATCTTTTTTATCAACAAAATGGACCGCGAAGGGAAGGATGCTTTCGATCTGCTGGACGAGATCGAGCAAAAACTGGAACTGAAAGTCCGCCCGCTGTCGTGGCCCATCGGCATGGGCCAGCGCTTCAAGGGCGTGTACAACCTGTACGAGAAAAAACTCGTGCTCTTTCATGCGCACGGCAAGCAGGAGGATGAGGAAGTGATCGTTTTTGAAGACCTGGCAAGTCCAGATCTCGAAAAACATATCGGCGAAAGCGCCGCGCGCGAATTGCGCGAGGAAGTGGAAGTAGTGGAAACCGTGTACCCGGAATTCAACAAGGAAGATTACCGCAACGGAGATATCTGCCCTGTCTTTTTCGGCTCGGCAGTGAATAATTTCGGCGTAAAAGAAATGCTGGACTGCTTCGTCGACATTGCCCCTACCCCGCTGCCGCGCATCACGGAAGAGCGCCTGGTGACGCCGGAGGAAGACAAGTTCAGCGGATTCGTGTTCAAGATATTCGCCAACATGGACCCGCGCCACCGCGACCGGATCGCATTTTTGCGCATCTGCTCGGGGAGATTCGAGCGCAACAAGAACTACCGCCATATCCGGCTCGGCCGCGACATGAAATTTGCGAACCCGACCATGTTCATGGCGTCCAAAAAGACGCTGCTCGAGGAGGCATATCCAGGCGACGTCGTTGGCTTGTACGACAGCGGCAACTTCAAGATCGGCGATACCCTGACCGAGGGCGAAACCCTGCATTTCAAAGGCATTCCCGCCTTTTCACCCGAGCAGTTCCGCTATGTGGAAAATGCCGACCCGATGAAATCGAAGCAATTCGCCAAAGGGCTCGACCAGCTCATGGATGAGGGCGTAGCGCAGATGTTCACCCGCAAGAGCGATAACCGTCGCATCATCGGCACCGTGGGGCAGCTGCAATTCGAAGTCATCCAACACCGCCTGGAAAGCGAGTACGGCGCCAAATGCCGCTACGAACCCGTCAACCTGTACAAGGCATGCTGGGTCAGTTCGGATGATCCGAAGGCCATGCAGGAGTTCCTCGACCGCCGCAAACGCGACATCGCGATCGACAGTGAAGGGCAAACGGTATTCCTCGCCGAAACGGCATGGATATTACAAACCGCTCAGGAGAACTTTCCGAAAATACAGTTCCATTTTACTTCGGATGTGTAAAAGCCATCTGGCAATCCGTTACGATTGCCAGATGGTTTCTAAAAGCGGCTTCAGCCTTTGATCAGTTTCCCCGATCTGACCGTTTCACCGGCTGCAACTTTCCAAAAATACATACCTGAATCCGGCATGGCAGATGCCGGTATTTCCAGCATTCCCGTACCGACAGGAAATGTTTTGCTGGTTTCTAAAAGCAGTCGCCCCGACATATCCGTGAGCTGCAGCGTCAGTGTCTCCTGACGGAGCAACCGAAATGGCAGCCATGCGCCTGTTGTAGTCGGGTTCGGCTGCGCTTCGCCGATAAAATGCAGGTTTTCAGGCACTTGCCCGATCACTGAGACCAGTTCAGAGCAGGAGACATCGCATATTCTGACGGCAACAAAGTCGAGGTCGGGAACCGGATCGCCATTCAGGCCGAATGTGACCGATTCCGGGAAAGGCTGGGTCAAAGGATCGGGCGCGGGAAACTGATAACTTTTTGCCACCATGCGCCAGGCGCTGTTATCCGGCAATTCAGCATAAATGCCCAGCATCAGTTTCCTGCATTCTACAATGTCGAAAGTATCGATCACGGAATCGTTGTTCGCATCGGCCGCGATCCATTGATAAGGGCTTTGAAAGGGATTGATGCCGTCGATGTGTTCCTGCACCCGCACCATATCATTTGGAGATATCCCGTTTATTAACTGGTCGGGTTTTGAAGGCGTAAGGGTGATCGTTGCATCGGTCAATGGACCCGGGTTAAAATTGTCGCAGCCGCCGTTGGTATTCAAACTGAAATAAGCATACGACGTGTCGCTGTTCACGACATTCCAATTAAAAATGACATCCTCAATCCCCTGTTGAAAACAGTTGGATATACAGGATTGATACTGGGCGATTGCCGGGCCGAACGAAAGGAGGTGAAAAAGCAGAATGTAAAAGAGCTTGCTGTTCATAAAAAGTGGTCTTTAAATAATGAGGAAGAGTGGTTTTAAAGAAGATACAAGTTTATATCATATTATTTTTTAATGCAAAATATGTGCTCGACTCGGCTATTAATTGTTAGGAATTTTTTCCGGCAAACTCTTTCCTTTAGGACTTGTTTGTTAGGAAAAACACAGACATGCGAAAGATATTTTTACCCGCCGCCGGCTTTCTACTCATTACATTGCTGGCAAGTGTTGCGTTCTATTCCTTTTATTTCAAAGCTTCCTATTCCCGTCCCATGCACATGAGCACTGTTTCCGACTCTACAGAAAGCACCTTTTTCAAATTTACAGTAAATGCCCTCGACGGAACGCCCGTTTCGCTGGAACAATACAAGGGCAAAAAGATCATCGTGCTGAACACGGCTTCTGAATGCGGATTTACCCCGCAATACGCCGATTGGCAGCAGTTTTACGAAGAAAACAAGGAATTCGTCGTGGTGCTGGGCTTTCCCTGTAACGACTTCGGGGGGCAGGAACCCGGATCAGCCGGCGAGATCCAAAGTTTTTGTCAGAAGAATTACGGCGTGACTTTCCCCATGTTCGAGAAAGTGCAGGTAAAAGGAGATCAAAAATCACCGGTATATCAATGGCTGACCGATCCGGCGCAAAACGGCTGGAACAGCGAAGAACCCAGCTGGAACTTTTGCAAATATCTTCTGGACGAAAACGGCCACCTCACCCACTATTTCAAGTCGGGCGTCAAGCCTTCGAGTGAAGCATTTCTTGAAGCGATGGGTATGTAAACTCAATGTATCTGGCGCAACTGCGCATACGTGCGGTAGCCCGGCTGTGCGGGAGAAACGATCAGGAATACTTTTGCGCGCGCTTCGGCGCTCATTTCTACAGATGGCAGTTCCGATATCCGGATAAAGTCGAATTGCCGGGCGGTTTCGCCATTGATCGAAAGTTCGCCTTCCAATACATAAGCCGAAGTGATCCTGCCCGGCG
Organism: Lewinellaceae bacterium; assembly: GCA_020636045.1. Lineage (GTDB taxonomy): Bacteria > Bacteroidota > Bacteroidia > Chitinophagales > Saprospiraceae > M3007. Next base: position 367,567 of record JACJYP010000005.1, on the reverse strand, counting down.
CAATGTTCATGGAGTAAGGTTCTTTTCCGAGGTCGATCCGGTATACCTCTATATCGGGGGTATCCATTCGAAACGGGCTCCCTTCGCCGGCCAGGGTCCAGACCGTTGCAGCTCCTTCTGCTTTTTCCGGAAACACTTCCGCCCGGTAATCGTCGTAACTGGCCGGCTGATCCAGCGTTTTTGTCAGATCGGGATCAAACCATATCTGAAACATTTCCGCATCTTTTCCCATCCACTCCGAATGGCTGATGCCGTTGCCGGCGCGAATGATCTGCACATCGCCGGCGTGCAGCGGTCGCCATTCTTTCAATTTGGTATCGTAGTGCCTGATCTCACCGCTTAGTACGAATGAGCATATCTCAAAGCCCTGGTGCGGGTGCAACCCGATGGTGCTGTCCTTCACGGCACGCGCGTGCGCCCAGTAGAACAGGCTGGAATACGGCCGTACGCTGGAATGGTCCTGCGGGAATCCGATCGGTTTGTTCTCGACGATCTCGCCGCCGTTGAAGGCGCCGCTTCCCTGCCGGTCTTTTGGTATGATCTGGATAGGCATGATCCGGTTTTTAATTTCTGTGACGTAATCTCGCAGGCACATGTGTCAGATTGCGACAATAATGCTGCTTTCCGCACTATAACAATACTCCGGACAGGAGGTTGCGGGATAGTCAAGTTGACTTCGTTCGCTATCTTGGCAGCAAAATTTCACGGTTTATGAAACGATATGTACCTATTGTGGCAGTCCTGGCGATCATTGGCTGCAGTTTAGTTTACTTCAGAGGGCAAAACGCAACGACGGTTCCCCCTATTCCATCCGGCGAGCAGGAAGAAAATCCCCGCCTGCGTGCCGAATGGGATCAAATGCGGCTGGCTGATCCGGCTACCGGAAAGATCCCCGAAGGCATCTCGTTTCTGGAAAGACAATTTGTCTCGCAAATGTCGAGTGCCGTTTACGAGCGCTCGGCGCCGGACTGGAACTCCCGCGGTCCCTGGAATGTGGGTGGCCGCACGCGGGCACTGGCCATCGATGTGACCAATGAAAATCGCATCCTTGCAGGCGGCGTTTCGGGAGGACTTTGGCTGAGCGAAGACGGCGGGCAGAGCTGGCAGCGAAAAACAGCGCCTGATGCACATCCCGGGTGCATCAGCATTGCACAGGATACGCGGCCGGGACATACGGACACCTGGTACTACATTTCCGGAGAGTTGTACGGCACTTCCGCAAGCGGCGGTTCTGCATTCTATCTCGGCGACGGGATGTTCAAGAGCATCGACGGCGGCAATACCTGGGCGCCACTTTCGTCAACGGCAGGTGGCAACGAAGGCAATTTTTCCACCGTGTGGCAGGGCGCCTGGCGCGTGATCACGGATCCGACGGCGACCGACGATGTCGTTTATGCCGCTACCTACAGCACGATCTGGAGAAGCACCAACGGCGGACAGAACTGGTCGGCTACCCTGGGCGGCATCAATGTCCAGCCATTTTCCTACTTCACAGACATTGCGATCACATCCACCGGAGTGTTGTACGCGACGTTTAGCAGCGAGGGTGCCAAAAAAGGTATCTGGCGCAGTACCAATGGCGCAAACTGGACGGATATCACGCCGGATACTTTTCCGGCAGAATACGACCGCGTTGTGATCGGTATCAACCCGGACAACGAAAACGAAGTGTATTTTCTGGGATACACCCCCGGCACCGGGCATTACAATCATTATATCGACAGCGATGACTGGACGAGCCTGTGGAAATATACGTACCTCAGCGACGATGGCGCCGGCGTCGGCGGGCAGTGGGTTGACCGCTCGCTAAACCTGCCTGATATGGGCACCGAATTCGACCGCTTTGCCGCTCAGGGTGGCTACGATCTCGTCGTGAAAGTACAACCGGGTACCGGCCATCTTTTTGTGGGTGGTACCAATCTGTACCGCTCAAACGATGCCTTCGCATCGCCCGACAGCACTACGCACATCGGAGGTTACAAGCCCGGCACCTACCTGCCTTATTTCGAATTGTACCCGAACCACCACCCCGACCAGCACGACCTGCTTTTTCTGCCGTCTAACTCCAACGTGGCGATCACCGCCAGCGACGGCGGCCTGCACCGCACTGAAAACTGCAACGCCGGGAACGTGGTGTGGTCGGCGCTCAACCGCGGGTATCAGACCGCGCAGTTTTATACGGCCATCATCGACAAACACACCTCCGGCGATCATACGATCATCGGCGGTTTGCAGGACAACGGCAACTTCTATGTCAACAGCGACGATCCCACAGCCATCTGGAAACAAACCATCAACGGCGACGGGTCATTCGGAGCGATCGCGCAAAACAAGGCCTTTTACGTACTGTCAATCCAGCAGGGGCGTGTCGCCAAATGCCAGATCGACGGTCAGGGCAATGTAACTGCCTATCAGCGGATCGACCCGATCGGGCGGGTAAAAAGCGACTATATGTTTATCAACCCGCTGGCCGTCGACCCGAATAACGAGGATATCCTCTATCTGCCCGCCGGCGACCGGTTTTACAGGCAGGATATGCTCGGTATGCTGCCGCTCAACAACGAGTGGGACAGCATTGCCACGGGTTGGACCATGTTCCCCGATACGCTTACACCGTTTTCAGACAATAATGCGCGGCACACTTTTTCTGCGATCGCCGTATCGCAAAGCAACCCGGCCCACCGGGTATATCTCGGCACTACCAGAAACAAACTGTTCCGCATAGATGGAGCGGACAGCGGCACGCCGGCACTGACGGCGATTCCCTCTCCCATTCCCTCCAGCACGGCTTATGTCACCTGTATCGCCATCGATCCCGACAATGCCGACCGGGTGGTCATGGCCTATTCAAATTACGGTGTGTACAGTATTTTCCTCAGCGAAAATGCCGGGCAAAACTGGATAAAAGTCGCGGGAAACCTGGAAAGCACCGTAGGCGGCACAGGCGCAGGCCCCTCTATCCGATGGATCAGTATTTTGCCCTTTTCGGACGGATCGAGAAAATATTTCTGCGGTACCAGTGCGGGACTATTCAGCGCCGACAGCCTTGAATTGCACGCCTTCAATGCGCCCGGCACGCAGTGGGTGCTCGAAGCGCCCGATCTGATCGGCAATACAGTGATCAATCATATGGAGGTGCGTCCTTCGGACGGATTGGTAGTGGTCGCCACCCACGGGATCGGCATGTTTGAAGCGCATTTTTCTCCGCCCTCTGCTGCGTATGAGCCCGGCAAGACGCTGACCGTACAGGTTTCGCCGAATCCGGCGCGTTCGGTCGCCGCTTTCAATGTGCCCGGTTCGGGTCCCTGGGAACTTAAACTTTATGATCAGTCGGGGAAGATGCTTCACCATTCAAGACACACCGATTCCCGGGTTGAGATCGACCTGAGCGCGCTTCCCGTCGGAGTGCTTTTGTACACTGTGCAGAGAAAAAACAGGAATACAGGGGGAAAAATCGTGCATTCGCCTTAAAGAGTGCAAACGATTTTTCCCAAAACCGTTTTGATTCCTTCATTCTCTCTATATTTGCGCACTTTTTCCGGGAGGTATGCTTGTGGCATGCCATTTCCGGCTCATGTAAAAACATTTTTTCGCACCATTCTTTATTTGAAGTATGCAAGGCAAAGGCGTTGTCCGATTTTTTCTCATTGCGCTGACATTAGTGTGTTTGTACCAGTTTTCGCTCATGATCCCCACCAGCGGGATCGAAAATGATGCGAAAAGATATGCCGATGAATGTTCGAAGAGTCCGAACGCGAGCTGGCAGGGCTGTTATGCTTCTTATCTCGACTCTATGTCGAGTGAGACGGTTTTCAGCATCCCGCTCATCAAAAAATTCACCTATGCCGACCTGAAAAAGAGCCAATTGGCCCTGGGCCTCGATCTGAAAGGCGGTATGAGCGTTCTCCTGCAGGTCGACCTGCGCGACTTTATGAAAAGCCTGGCGCAGGGGAATACCGATCCGGCATTCACACAGGCGCTCGACAAGGCTTCCGAGTTGCAAAAATCCCAGCAGGGCGATTATATCTCGTTGTTTTCCCAGGCATGGAAAGAAACGAGCGCCGGCAAGCCGCTGGCAACTGTTTTTGCCCGCAACGAATCGCTGAAGAATCAGATCAATTTCAACTCCCCCGACCCCGATGTGCTGCGCACGATTCGCACGCTGGCCGACGGCGCGGTAGAAGAAACCTACAAGCGACTGAAGCAGCGTATCGACAAACTGGGCGTAGTGCAGCCGAACGTAAGCCTTGACGCCGCACGCGACCTTATTCTGGTGGAACTGCCGGGCATCGACAACCCGGAACGCGCAAGGAACATGCTCCAGCGCTCGGCAAAACTGGAATTCTGGGATACATACCGGCTTACCGACAACAACCTGAGCCAGCGTTTTGTAGATGCCGACCTCCGGCTCCGCGCGCTGCTTTCCGGCGATACGACGGCAAATACGGCACAAACCCGGAAAGATACTTCATACGTATATCCGGCAGGCCCCGACGGGCAGCCCGACTCTACTAAGGAAAAAGAAATGCGGATCACGGACGTGCCGGTTGATCCTACGGTAAATATGCAAAACGGCCCGTTGCTCTCCAACCTTACCATGGGTAGCGGTCCGATCCTCGCTTACGCCGATAAAAACAAGATCCGCCTGATCACGGAGTACCTGAACCGCCCGGAGGTCAAACAAATGTTCCCCGCCGACCTCGAGTTCCGCTGGAGCCTCAAACCCGATGAAGACCGGGGGGAAACGGTGGCTAGCACAACAGTTGGTCAATACAAGCTTTTTGGCATTAAAAAGCCTGGCAATCAGGACGTTGCACCGCTCGACGGCTCCGTAGTCACCAATGCCAGCGCACAACCCGACCCGAAAGGAGAGATCAGCGTCAGCCTGAGCATGAACAACGAAGGCGCGCGCATCTGGGCAGATCTGACGACCCAGGCCGTGAACAACGGCAACCGCGAGATCGCCATTGTACTCGACGACGAGGTGGTCAGCGCACCCTATGTGATCAACCCGATCACCGGAGGTAATTCTTCCATTTCCGGCGGTTTTACCATTGACGAGGCAAAAGACCTTGCCAATATCCTGCAGGTGGGCAAACTGCCTGCCGGCACCCACATCGTACAGGAAAGCCAGGTGGGCCCCTCGCTCGGCGCCGACAACATCAATAAGTCGCTGATCACGATGTTGTTGTCCATCGCGCTGCTTTGCGCTTTCATGATCGCCTACTACAACCGTGGCGGCGTGGTGAGCGTGATCGCATTGCTGGCCAACCTCTTCTTCATCATTGGCGCTCTGGCTTCCATGGGCACGGTACTGACCCTTCCGGGTATTGCAGGTATCGTACTGACACTGGCAGCGGCCGTCGATGCGAACGTTATTATTTACGAGCGCATCAGGGAAGAGTTGAGAAACGGGCTTTCGATCGGAAAAGCCGTTTCTACCGGCTTTAACCGCGCCTTGTCTGCTATTATCGATGCCAATGTAACTACCTTGCTGACGGCTATCGTGTTGATGTACTTCGGCCTCGGCCCGATCAAGGGTTTCGGCACGGTACTGCTGGTCGGTATCATTAGTTCGCTGTTCACCGCTGTATTGGTCGGCCGTATGATGACCGAATGGTGGATGGATCGCGGCGGCGCAATAAATTACAGCTTCCCCTGGTCGGAAAAATGGCTCGTAGGCGCCAACTACGACTGGATCGGCAAGCGCAAAATGGCCTATATCTTCTCGCTGGCCATCATCGTATTCGGCGTTGTCATGTTCTTTATGCGCGGCTTCGAACTCGGTGTCGATTTTAAAGGAGGTTATTCTTACAACGTCCAATTCGACCGCCCTGTCGAGATTGAGCAACTCCGCGGACCGCTGACGCAGGCTTTTGAAGGCAGCAATCCGATCATCAAAAAAGTAAATACCGACAACACGTATAACATCACCACTTCTTACCTGATCAACGACCAGGGTAAAGATGTGAACGACCGCGTGGTAGCAAAACTTCAGGAAGGCCTGAAAACTGCGGGGATCGAAACCGATTCCACGTTTAAAAAGACGGAAGCCGCCGGTACGCACATCACCTCGTCGAGCCAGGTCGGCCCGACCGTTGCAGATGACATCCGCAACTCGTCTTTCAAAGCGGGCTTGTGGGGCCTTGTGCTCATCTTCCTGTACCTGTTGATCCGTTTCCGCCGCTGGCAATTCTCCATGGGCGCCGTTTTGGCCCTTTTCCACGACGTGCTCATTACCCTGACGTTCTTTACAGCGTTGCACGGCATCGTGCCGTTCTCGCTGGAGATCGATCAGGCGATCATTGCCTGTATACTGACGGTAATCGGTTATTCGGTGAACGATACGGTGATCGTGTACGACCGTATCCGGGAATTTATGAATACCATTACCGGGAAAAAGAAAGAAGAAGTGTTCAACATGGCCATCAATACGACCCTGAGTCGTACCCTGATCACTTCCGGCACGGTGATCCTCGTGGTGTTGCTGCTCTTTGTATTCGGAGGTAATGCCATCAGAGGTTTCGCATTCGGCATGTTGATCGGTATCGTTTTCGGTACCTACTCTTCCATCTTCGTGGCTTCCGCACTTGTGGTCGACATGTTGAAAGGAGATGTGGTAGCCGGAAAATCGGTAGAAGCCGCCGCCGCAGAAGTACCTGCCAAAACCGGAAAATCTTCCAAGAAAGCAGTGGCCAAGTAACCCGGCAATATTTTCTGTATAAAAATTGTGCAATGAGCCATTTCCGGCAACCGGAGATGGCTCATTGCTTTTTGGGGATAGGTCTTTAGATATCTTCCATTAAGGTGTATCCGGGAAAAGGCTCGAGAAAATGATCTGGAAAGATCGCAGCGCATAAAAAAGTCCCGCAACGAACTCAATACGTTGCGGGACTGACTTTATTAATATTGTTAATCGCCTTCTTGGTCAGGCATCTTTTTTCTTGGTCGTCCGCTTGGGCTTGGCAGGCTCTTCTTTTACAGATTCGAGGCCGCCCGTTTCCTCCGCACCGGTGTTTTGGACAACATCATCGACGATGATATCCTTCTTCTTTCCGGGGGCATTTTCTTCACCTGCATTGAAGGACTCCATGCCTTCATCCGCTGCCGCGCCAGACTGCTGGACAACATCATCGACGATGATGTCCTTCTTCTCCGGCGCTTTTTCCTCGCTGGATTCTTTGAAGGATTCCATACCCTCCTCGCCAGCTGCCCCTGATTGTTGCACTACATCATCAACAATAATGTCCTTTTTATCGCCTGCTTTGCCGGCGTCTTCTTTCGTGGAGATCGATTCCAGCATTTCTTCCGCTTTATCAACCGCTTTTTCCACAGCTTCTTCCACCTTATCGGCCGCTACGCTGGCTACTGCCCTGGCGCTGTCCAATGCACTCATGAGCGCATCGCCGATCACCGATGATGCGGCATCCAACAGATCGCCTTCTTCCTCCTTTTTCGCTTTTATTTCGGCGGCGATCTCGGATTTGATCGCTTCTTTGGCGGATTCTATTTTTTGCTTTTCCTCTTCTTTTTCTGCCCGGCGGGCTTCTTTTTCCCGTGCCGTTTTTACCTGGCGCTCCACTTCCGTCTTGGTTTTGTCCATCTCCGCCAGTTTCTCGCGTTTCGAAGCCAGGCGTTCCTCGATCATCTTGATCTTGGCAGTGCGGATCTGAGCTTCCAGTTGTCCTTCGCTTGAATTGATCTTTTTTTGCTGGAAATTAAGTTCATCCTCATCGCGGCGTATACTGCTCTCCATACGTTTCATGGCCTCCAGCAAGCCATTGAGGCGCCTTTCGTGGCGCTCCGACACAGAGCCTTCGTTGGCGGAAGGGCCGAATTTGCGCTCCTTTGCTTTTTTGAACGCGCCGTCGATACGATCCCACAGAATGTTGCGGTGTTCGTTGGTCAGCCGCGCATCGCGGTACCGGCGCTGTATTTGTTTGAGTTCTTCAAAAATGCTCCCCAGTTTGGCACTGCCGGCAGCAATTTTCTCATCTACCTCGTCCAGTATCTTGTTGAAATCCTCAAAAAGAGATTGCGACGCCGTCACAAATTCGCCCTGCACTTTTGAGCGGAGTTGTTTCATCTCGTCAAACAACGCGTTGATATTGTCGCGCAGGTTGTCCGCATGTTCCCGGAACAAATTCCGCTCGCGGCTCTGGGATTGTACTTTATCCCAGAAGGCCTTCAGGCCATCCCAGATCTTATTGTCATAAGTGCTGAGCGCCTCTATCTTTTCCTTGAATTCGGCCAGTTCCTGCTGATAAGCGGCGTGGAGTTTGGCGGATAAAACGGCAAAATGCCATTCTGTCTGAGCGCGCTGTATAATGTCGCTGCGATCCACTTTGAGGTCATCCGGCAGCAGGCTTTCCGTAACGCTGAGTTCGCGCTCGAGGGCGGTGTAGCCTTCCGGGAATTCAACTTCTTTTCCTTCACGCCACTCGTTCATCATTTTATTGACAAATTCGTCGTCGGCAAGCGCTTCCGGGAAGGTGTACAACATTACTTTGTTGGCGTCTGCTTTTAGTTCCAGTGCGATCAGGACTTTCTCTTCGTTCGCGTTGGTCCCCCAGATTACTACTTTGTTCTTCATAACAAACGGTACGGTTGATACAGTGAGAGGCAGGGTGTTTGGCCGGCCTAGGTTTTGCAAAATTATACCGCAAGGGCGGTTTTTTTCATTTTTAGCTTCAAAATACCCGCTTTCAACAAATATTCGGCGATCTGAACAGCGTTGGTGGCGGCCCCTTTGCGCAAATTATCGGCCACGATCCACATGTTCAGTGTGTTCGGCCGGCTTTCGTCGCGGCGCAGGCGCCCCACAAAAACCTCGTCCCTGTCATGGGCAAAAAGCGGCATGGGGTATTCCAGTTTGGCAGGGTTGTCCGATACGATCACCCCGGGCGCAGCTGCCAGCAGTGAGCGCAGTTCATCCAGATCGAAGTCGCGCTCAAACTCCACGTTGACGGATTCGGAATGTCCGCCGATCACAGGCACCCTGACGGTGGTCGCCGTGACGCCGATCGAATCGTCGCCCATGATCTTGCGCGTTTCGTTCACCATTTTCATTTCTTCCTTCGTATAGCCGTTTTCCATGAATACGTCGATATGGGGAAGTACGTTCAGGTCGATCTGGTAGGGGTACGCGCCTTCGCCAAACTTGCCTTTTCGTTCCCGCATCAGCTGATCGACGGCTTTTACACCTGTACCTGTCACAGACTGGTAGGTGCTTACCACGATCCGGCGGATCTTGTAGGCATCGTGCAGAGGCTTGAGCGCCACCACCATCTGGATCGTGGAACAGTTGGGGTTGGCAATGATCTTGTCGTTTTTGGTGAGCACCCCGGCATTCACTTCAGGTACGACCAGTTTTTTATCGGGGTCCATGCGCCAGGCCGATGAATTGTCGATCACCACCGTACCTTTTTCGGCGAATCGCGGCGCCCACTCTTTGGAAACGCTACCACCTGCCGAAAAAATCGCCACATCCGGTTTTTTCGCTACTGCCGTTTCAAGGCCGATGATCCGGTATCGCTTGCCCTGAAACCTGACCATCTTTCCAACGGAACGCTCGGAGGCAACGGGAAAAAGCCTGCTGACCGGAAACTGGCGCTCTTCCAGCACCTGCAACATTTTGGAGCCGACCAGGCCGGTGGCGCCTACTACTGCTACTTTCATGGACCTGTAATATTGTATTTGTGAATAGTTGTTTTGTGCAGCAAAGATAGGGATTCACAGAACTCCCGCGCGATACGCTGCCTGGGTCTAAAATTCTTAATTTTGCCCTTTCGAACGCAGCCGGTTTATTTTACTGAAAGTTGAAAACCCGCGAGTGCGTTATTAACGATCAAATGACATTAGGAAATGAATTTTAGAATACACAGAGAAGGCCGCATCATCCTGTTCTCCGCATTACTGGTGCTGACTGTTCTGAATATCGCAATATGGAATCTCGCGCCGCCGATCGCAGGGTGGCTGTTTTTGCTGTTGTCAATCGTTTTTTTTCTCGTCATCCTCCAGTTTTTCAGGAATCCGGTACGCGTATTACCAACGATAGACAATGGCCTGGTCTATGCTCCTGCCGATGGCCGGATCTGTGTGATCGAGGAGGCGCAGGAAGATGAATATTTCCACGACAAAAGGCTTCAGGTTTCCATTTTCATGTCGCCGTTCAACGTCCACGTCAATCGCAACCCGATCGCCGGAATCGTGCAGTATTTCCGTTACCACCCCGGCAAATACCTGGTGGCCTGGCATCCGAAAAGCAGCACCGAAAATGAACGGACTACCCTTGTGTACCGCACGGACCACGGCGACATCCTGATGCGCCAAATTGCCGGCGCAGTGGCCAGGCGCATCAAATGGTACGTATCGGAAGGCGACCGGGTAGAGCAAGGCAGCGAAATGGGATTCATCAAATTCGGCTCACGGGTCGATCTATTCCTGCCGGCCGGAGCAGAGGTTCAGGTCAGCATGGACCAGCAGGTAAAAGGAAACCGGACGGTCATTGCAACACTGGCAAAGCCAACCTGAACGGCAATATTCCTTAACACGACTTTAATACTCTCTTGCCGATACTTTTGGCCGCTTCGGCAGTCAAAGGGTTATCATTAATGCAACACAAAATCTTTATCACATGAAACAGTTCCCAAAATGGATGTTCGCTGCCGTACTGGCGATCTTTACGTTCAGTGGCGCCTTTGCACAATCCGATCCCGCCCCCTCCGGCAAGGCGAAAATGGCGCAGAACAAACATCATAACGACGATAAACTTGCCAAAGACCTGAATCTCTCTGAGGATCAAAAGGCAAGATTCAAGCAGATCGACGAAGAATATGCCGCAAAGGCAAAAGAAAACCGGGCCGCTAAAAAGGCAGAAATGGCCAAAATGCGGGAAGAAAAAATCAAAGCCCACAGAGCGCTCCTGAGCCCCGAGCAGGCTGCAAAGTATGACGAGATCATGGCTAAAAAGAAAGCCAAACGCGACACTCACATGCAAAAGAAGCAGGAGAAAAAAGAAGCCATGAAGCAGAAGAAATCTGAGAAGAAGGCGGAAAAGAAAGCCTGGAAAAAAGACGCAAAACCGGCCGAAGAAGGCCAGCAGTAGAAATATCGCCTGTTGCCCTTGGCCTCAGGGCGCCGTGAGCCGGAAGCATTGATGGATCTTTTTGTTCCTGAAATCTTCCGGCACCGTTTTTTTTGAGATATCGTCGATCGCGGCGGCGCGTATTTCGCTTTCCCACATCCTGAACTTTCTGAAATTCGTGGAGAAATATACTGTGCCGCCGGGCGCACAATGCCGCAGCGCCCGGTTGAGCAGCATTACGTGATCGCGTTGAATATCCAGTACAGACTGCATACGTTTGCTGTTTGAAAAGGTAGGCGGATCGATCACGATCAGGTCGAAAAGTTCACGTGGCGGCTGTTCGAGCCATGCCAGCACATCCGCCTGCAGCAAGCGATGCGTCTTTCCGGAAAATCCGTTCAGGTCAAGGTTGCGGTCGGCCCACTGCAAATAGGTATTGCTCAGGTCTACCGAAAGGGTTTCAGCGGCGCCTCCTGCCGCAGCATAAGCACTGAAGGAACCGGTATAGCAGAATAAATTGAGCACCCGCTTTCCTTCCGATCCCGCACGGACCATACTTCTGGTATTTCGATGGTCCAGGAATAATCCCACATCCAGATAATCGGCCGGTCTGATAATAAAGCGCAGACCGCCTTCGCGCACGATATATTCCTGCCCCGAGCGGGCAAAGCGGTCGTACTGCTTCAGTCCTTTTTGCCTTTGCCGGTATTTCAAAAACAACCTTTCGGGTGGCACATCCAGCACTTCACCTGTGATCCGCAGGCATTCAGCCAGCCAGGATGCATGTTCGCCGGGTTCCATGCCGTGGTCCCGGGCGTACTCCGCAATGTGGACGATATCTTCATAAATATCGATCGCCAGCGGTGTGCCGGGGATGTCGTTGTCATAAACACGGTAGCAACTGATGCCCTGCCGGCGTGCCCATTTGCCATAATGCTTGTGCATTTTGGCAAGGCGATTGGCGAACGGTTCGAGATTTGAATGCATGGGAAGAGTGGCTACGTGCAGGAGTAAAACCTTGCTTTCTGTCACATCTTGAATACCCGGGCGGCTTCAACAGCCTTTTGCCAGCCGCGGTATAATTGATCTGCCTGTTCCGGCGACATTTGCGGGTTGAAAGTGGCATCCAGTTGCCAGTTTTTGGCAATATCCGCTTCATCTTTCCAGTAACCCACCGCCAGTCCGGCAAGGTATGCCGCGCCCAGCGCCGTGGTTTCCTGCACCACCGGCCGTTCTACATCGACTCCGAGGACGTCACTCTGAAACTGCATCAGGAAATTATTGCGCACCATTCCGCCATCCACGCGCAGTGCTTTTAAGCGGATGCCGGAATCTTTTTCCATTACATCGAGCACGTCTTTTGTCTGATACGCCACACTTTCGAGGGTAGCGCGCACCAGATGCGAACGGCTGCTGCCGCGTGTCAGGCCGAAAATTGCCCCCCGCACCTCTGAATCCCAGTAAGGCGTGCCTAGCCCGACGAAGGCAGGGACCACATATACGCCCTCCGAGGAAGGCAGGCTGAGTGCCAGGGGTTCTGTTTCTGCCGCATCCGAGAATAGTTCCACGGTGTCGCGCATCCATTTCACCGCCGAGCCTGCCACAAAAATGGAGCCTTCCAGTGCGTATTCCACCTTGCCGCCAAGTCCCCAGGCGATGGTGGTGAGCAGGCCGTTGGGAGAAGCGACGGCCTGGTCGCCTGTGTTCATCAGCATGAAGCACCCGGTGCCGTATGTGTTTTTTGCCATACCCGGCGAAAAGCACCCCTGGCCGAACAAAGCGGCCTGCTGATCGCCGGCAATTCCGCACACGGGGATTCCCTCTACACCGAGCATATCGGCACGCGCGTGGCCGTACGCTGCGGAAGAGTCCACGACCTCGGGCAACATGCCTGCAGGAACATCAAGGGCGTTGCAAAGCCCTTCATCCCATTTCAGATCCCTGATATTGTACAGCATCGTACGCGATGCGTTGGTATAATCGGTGGCGTGGCGGCGTTCTTCGCTCAGATTCCACAGTACCCAGGTATCGATGGTCCCGAAGAGCAGGTTGCCGGCAAATGCCTCGGCCTGGGCGCCCGGCACATAATCGAGTATCCATTTCACCTTCGTACCCGAGAAATAGGCATCGATCAGCAGCCCGGTTTTTTCCCGGACTTCCGGGTCAAGGCCTTTTTTCTTCAGTTCGCTACAGATATCGGCCGTCTGCCGGCTTTGCCACACAATGGCATTGTATACCGGCTTTCCGGTGCGTTTGTCCCATACCACGGTGGTTTCGCGCTGGTTGGTGATACCGATGGCGGCTATGTTTGAAGCGCCTACCCGATCCACCACCTGCCGCACCGTGGCCTGCACGCTTTCCCATATCTCCACGGGATTGTGCTCTACCCAGCCGGGCTTTGGAAAGTGCTGTGTGATCTCCTGTTGTGCTACGGCAATGGTGTTGCCCTGTTTGTCAAAAACGATGGCACGGGTGGAGGTTGTTCCCTGATCAATGGCGAGAATGTATTTCATAGGCTTGACATTTAGGGAAATCGGGCAAGTGCCCTGCGCTTTTGTTCCCTGCGTAAATGTCAATCAAAAATCAGTTTACACCAAATGACGGATGATTTTATACAACAGTTCAAGCCCCAGGCCGCTGATCAGGAGGCGTTCTTTGTGGTTACTGCTCAATTGTCGCGTCCAGTCCGTAAAGCCGCCGTCGGCGATTTCGAGTTCGTCATTCGTTCCCGCAGCCACCACGACCTTGAATTGCAAACATTCATAGTAATTCCGACTGCCGCCATCGGCCACTTCGATTGGTGAAGCAGGTGCATTTTCCTGTAAATACGTCATTATGGAGCGAAATACGGGGTCGGAATGCCCTTTGGACGACAATGGCTTCAGCCGCAGCGTCGCTTTCCCGAGTTGCAGTTCATTTTCCAGATAGTCCCTGTAAAAAAGCATATGTCGCAGCAGCGATTCCTTTTCAAAAATACGGTCACCGGTGTCGCGCCCGGCAGAAGTAAGGCCCAGAATGCTGAAATGAGCACTATACCCCGGCGTCCGGGGTATGGCTTGCGCCCGTACGTGACGATGAACGGCGCCGAGATGCAGCGGATCGAAAGGGAATCCTTCCTCCTCTCGCCGCAATACGCTTTCCAGCGCCAATACATTCGTGGCATCCGCAACTACTTCCGTACCCCGAAGCGCAGAGACTACCTTGTTCTGATGCACGGTCGCAAGAGCCGCACAACTCCCCAGGGGCGCCAGCGGAGACAATTGCAGCAGGGAGAAGCCGGCATTTCGGGCGGCGTGAAGCCAGCCCATCACAAAATTGCCGAAATCAAGTGGATCGATATTGGACGGCCGTACAAAACGGTTTTCCCGGTATGCCCGGAGCAGTTCGGCCGGACTTGCGGCCACGGCTTTTTTTTGGAAAACGTCCAGCAACAGTGTATTCAGATCGGTAGCCCTGAGCCGCTCGCCTAGAATTTCGGAAAGACCGGACACACCTGCTTCTCCGTCAATACGCCGGAGTATTTTTTCATCCATTTTGCGTCGTTGAGATGATCGTTGACAATAATAACGTTACAATAGACGCAAAAAAATCCCCGCGGATCAAACTCGGGCAGTAGCGATTTTTTTATGTGCTGATATACGAATTATCCTCCCAGCAATATGCGATAAGCGGCAGCGCCGAAAATGCCGCCGAGAATCGGACCTAGTACCGGTATCCAGGCATACCCCCAGTCGGAACCGCCTTTGCCGGGGACCGGCAACAGCGCATGCGCGATCCGGGGTCCGAGGTCGCGGGCCGGATTGATTGCATATCCCGTAGTGCCCCCGAGGGAAAGTCCGATGGACAGGATCAGCGCGCCGACGACAAGGGGGTTTAGTCCTTCTGCAAAACGGTTGGCGCCGATCGCTGACAGGCCAAACAGCAACACGAATGTTCCCACGAATTCGCTGATCAGGTTGCCCGTTGTATGACGCACCGCCGGAGCGGTGCAAAAAACAGCCAATTTTGCTTCCGGATCGGGTGTGCGGTCCCAGTGCGGGAGGTAGTGCATCCAGACCAGTGCTGCGCCGAGCATGGCGCCCGACATCTGGCCGGCAATGTACACCGGCACCTGCGTCCATTCGAAAAGCCCCATCGTAGCGAGCGCTATTGTCACGGCCGGGTTGATGTGTGCGCCGCTGACACCACCTACGGCATACACCGCAAACGTAACGGCAAGCGCCCAGCCGACTGTGATGACAATCCAGCCCGAGTTTTCGTTTTTGGTACCTTTCAGGACCACACCTGCTACCACGCCATTACCCAGTAAAATGAGCAATGCCGTGCCCAGGAGCTCAGCAAAAAAGTTGGCCATATCGTACTACTTTATTGAAAAAAACGGCAAATCACATCCATTTGACAGCAAAACGGTTGAACTCCGTTTTCATTTCCCGGTACAGTTCGCGGAAACGTTCGAAATTCTCCCGGATATCGGTATGATCGGTAAAATGCACATGGTCGACGGCAATAGGGTGGTCTTTGGCGTAATTGACCAGGAATTTTTCGTGTTTTTTGATGCGGTGTTTGATCTCGCTGATATGCTTGCGGTTCAGGTCGAAGCGATTTTGAAACGACTCCACTCCCATTTCCACTTCGTTGCTCGTATTTTTAGAAACGATCTCTTCCAGCCTTGCCTGCAAAATCTTGATCTCGTCGCGGTAAAAATTCAATTCGTTGTGCCAGAGCTTGTGCTCGTAATGGAGATCGGTGATATAAGCAAAGTCTTTTTTGGTATTTCCTGCCATAACAATTTGATTTGTAGTTAATTATAAAGACCATGTGCGTGAGTGCATCATGGGTCGATTGATCTGATGTTGTAGTTCAGCCCGTAGCCGATTCTCGAAACCGGTCAAGCAAGATCTGATAATTCCGCATTTCCTCCCTCACTTTGTCTTCGCGCCATCCCAGTTCAGTTCCCATTAACGTCGCCACTACTTCACTCGCCGCTCCGGCGGCCTGCCACCCGGTAATTTCCAGCCGTATCCGACGGGCGAGGAAATCGCGGGGCGTACACGCCATCTCCTCCCGCACAGCGTATATGATCTCCGCCTTTATGAATGGTTGCTCCGAAAGGATGCGTTCCCGGAGCGCCGGTTGTGCCTTTGCCAGTGCTGCGACGCGGTTCGCGCGTGTCCCGTATTTGAAAGCCAAATGTTGGGAAATATCCGCATCCAAACCGTAGTTCGCCTGAATTTTTTTCCAAAAACCGGCGTCATAATCCTCGGCGCCTGCCAGGAGCCGGGATTGGGTGCTGCACTCAACGGGAATGGAAAGCAACTTGCAAACGGCATCAACGGCATCCTTGGCCATGAGGCGATAGGTCGTCCATTTGCCGCCCAATAAACTGAGCAGGTTGGATTCCGGATCGTGCTCTACCTCGTGATCGCGTAGCAAAGACTTGGTTTCGCCACCCACTGCTGCGATCAAAGGCCTCAAACCGCCGAAACCCGCAAGCAGCATGTTTTTGTTGAGTTTATTGCTCAGGAAAGGCTGCAGGGTATCCAGCAGAAAATCCACTTCTGCTGCTTCCAGCAAGGGCTCCCGGTCAATTTCGTTGCAATCGCGATCGGTGGTTCCCAGCAGTAGTTTTCCTTCAAAAGGGATGGCGAATACCACCCGCCCGTCTTTTGTTTTTGGTATCAGAAGCGCGTCATTGCCGCCCAAGATCTCATGTGGCAGCACCAGATGTACCCCCTTGGAAGGCCGTATCCGCGACGGCAGGCCGGCATTGGCCAGACTGCGCAGGCGATCGGAGAAAGGTCCCGTGCAGTTCAGGAATACTTTTGCCCGTATACGCACTTCTGCCCCGCCATCCTGCTGGTCGCTTGCGATAGCAGCATGAAGAACACCGGTTTCCGACTTTTCAAAGGATTCCAGTTCAATGTGATTGGCAACAACTGCTCCTGCCTCGGCAGCGGAGACGACCAGGGTGAGACAATATCGCGCATCGTCGAGTTGGCCGTCATAATACAGTACAGCGCTATGTACCTTGTCCGTCAGGCCGGGCACACGGCTGCGCGCTTCTTTTTTGGAAAGCCAGCGGCTGCCCGGAAGGGTGTCGCGTCCGGAAGCGAACCAGTCGTATAATTTCAGTCCGATCGAGTAGTACAATCCTGCCCTAGTATTGAATACGGGTGTAATGAGAGCGAGCGGGCGTGCGAGATGCGGCGCCTGCTGCAATAAAATGTGGCGTTCTTCAAGGCCGTGGCGTACCTGCCTGAGTTGGTCAAAATCGAATTTTTTGAACGCCTGTTCCAGATAGCGCACCCCTCCGTGTATCAGTTTGGTGCTCTTGGAGGAGGTTTCGGCGGCAAAATCTGTTTTTTCGATCAGCGCCACCTTCAGTCCACGCAGGGCGGCGTCAAAAGCGCAACCGGCGCCGGAAGCGCCTCCTCCGATGATGCACAGGTCAAATTCTTCTTCCCGGAGTCTGCGGATATTGTTCCGCCTGTTCATTGGACTGGTCATAGGGCCAAATATAGGGTTCAACCCAGACTTTGCTGCCAGCGCCAGGCATCTTCCAGGCCTTCGCGCATACCGCGTTTGGCATTCCAGCCCAGCATGCCGTTAATTTTGGAAACATCCGCGTAAATAGTGGCGATATCGCCCTGTCTCCGTTCGCCGATCGTGTAATCCAGGGGTTTACCGCTGACCTCTCCAAAGGTATTGATGATCTCCAGCACGCTGTGCCCCTGGCCGGTGCCGACATTCATTACTTCATAATAGGAAGGCTGTCGCTGACCGAACAGCGCTTTCAGCGACTCAACATGCGCTTCTGCGAGGTCCATCACGTGAATATAATCACGAATACAAGTGCCGTCAGATGTAGGATAGTCGTTGCCAAAAACGGTCAGTTCCTGGCGTATGCCTGCTGCCGTCTGCGTAATAAACGGAACGAGGTTGTTGGGAACTCCCCTCGGCAATTCACCGATTTGCGCGCTGGGGTGTGCCCCAATCGGGTTGAAATAGCGCAATGAAAAGGCTTTGAGCGGTTTGCCTGCCGCAACCTGGTCCGACAGGATCGTTTCGCATACCTGTTTGGTGCTGCCATAGACCGATATGGGCGCAGGCAGGAGTGCCGTTTCGCTGACCGGCAGTTTCGAGGGCTCACCATAGACGGTTGCTGAAGAGGAAAAGATGAGGTTGGGAACGCTGCAATCGCCCATAGCCTCCAGCAACGCCATCAGAGTCCCGAGGTTATTTTCATAGTATTTCAAAGGCTCCCGCATGGATTCGCCTACCGACTTGAAAGCAGCGAAATGGATAACGCCATCAATGGACTCTTCCTTCAACACTCGCTTCAGAATGTCAAGGTCCCGGCAATTTTCGGCATAAAACCTGGGGGAAAAACCCAAAATGGCATTCAAGCCCTCCAGCACTGCGGGTTCCGAATTGGAGAAATCATCAAGAATGACGGGTCTAAAGCCCGCCTCGGAAAGTGCTACCACCGTATGGGAACCAATAAACCCGGCGCCACCAGTAACAAGAATATTCAAAATGACGGAGTGTTTTCAGATTATTAAAAACGTGTCGCAATGCAGGTAAAACCGTCGAAACAGGCAGTGGGTTGAGCCGCTGGCGCCAATTCCGGTCTCATTCTCTGTCAAATGCCGGGCAAAGAACGGAAAGTGCTTCAAAAAAATTATGACGGAAATTCAAACAGGCCCGCATATGCAAACTGCATACGAGCAGGAAAAAGCGGCTGCGAAAACGTTTTTAACACGCATACCGGTCAGTGTGATCCTCATTGTCAGAGAACCTCGTAAACTTCAAAAATGGCTTGAAAGAAAGAAATCAATCTTCCTGATGTTGTTCGGCCTGATCGTCGGAAAGGCCGTAAACGGCAGTGGCAGATAGGGCGAGAAAAAGTATCAGATATGTGATCATAGGGTCGGATGTAACGTAATCGGTTCCTGAAACAGCCAAATGAACGATCCCTGCGGGATTTCGTTATCCGGACGCTGTTAAATAATCATAAATTGTGCCAGAGGGAGCGAACGGAGGTGATTCCGGGAATTATATCAAATCCGGTAGCCGTTCAGGAAATCGCGTACGGTCATCCGTTTTTTGCCTTCCAGTTGGAGTTCCAGCACGCGGACAAAACCGTCGGCCGTGCTGATCCTGATCAGGTCTTTGCCGTTTGAAGAAAAATGACCCGGAGGCGTTGCCGGTCGTTCGCCGATATCCTTCTCTGTACGCAGGATCTTTAGCGTTTTTCCCTGCCATTCCGTCCAGGCGCCGGGATATGGACTCAGGCCTCTGACAAAATCGTGGACTTGTTGAGTGGGTTGCGCGAAGTCGATGCGGCAGGTGTGTGCAAAAATTTTGGGCGCGTGGGTTACTTCCGAGTCCTGCTGCGGCATCGGTTTGGCATCGCCACTTTCGATCGCACGCACCGATTTAAGCACAAGTTGTGCACCTGCAACCATCATCCGGTCGTGCAATTCTCCGGCCGTTTCATTTTCGCCGATCGGCAGGCGCTCCTGAAAAAGCAGGTCCCCGGTATCGATCTCGTGTTTCAGCAGAAAAGTGGTGAGGCCGGTTTCCTTTTCGCCGCGGATGATCGCCCAGTTGATCGGGGCGGCGCCGCGGTATTTGGGCAATAAGGAGCCGTGCAGGTTCATCGTACCGAGCGGCGGCATGTCCCAGACTGCTTCTGGCAGCATCCTGAATGCGACCACCACCTGGAGGTCGGCATGTAGCGCGCGCAGAGTCTCCAAAAACTGCGGATTTTTGAGTTTTTCGGGCTGTAATACCTGTAATCCCCGCTCAAGCGCGTATTTTTTCACCGCCGATTGCTGTATGCCGAGACGCCCTCCGGGCTTGTCGGGCGAAGTGATCACGGCAGGGACGTCGTAGCCGTTGTCCAGCAAGATCGCCAGAGAGGGCACCGCGAATTCGGGTGTACCCATATAGATGATGCGCATTTTATCTTTCATTTGTCGTCAATAATAACGGATTTCGGCAGATGGCAGAAAGGAATTCGGGTGGAACAAACTTCGAACTCTTTTTACATTTGTTCAATCTAGATTAGTCTAAAAACCTGATTTACAATGAAACACACGTTTTTGTTTGCAATAGCGGCTGCCGTATTCACCAACATTTGCACGACAGGCGCTCAAACAGCCGTGGAAGGTTATGCTTTCGAAGAAAACAACCGCGGCTACCTTCGTCAGGTGGACATCCTGATCCTCGAATTGCCGGAAAAAGTCGTAAAGGCAGAACTGTCCACGGATGGAAATGGCCATTTCAGCACGACGCTTGATCCCGGCGAATACCGGGTGGTGGCAAAAAAGGACATTTTTTTCGACTGGGACGAAAAAATCACGGTGAGTAATGAAAAAGTATTCCTGAAGATCGAAATGAAACGAAAACCGGGGTACCTGTTCGACATTACCATCGCCGAAGCCCGCGAAAGTCCGGATGTGGTGGTTGATGCAGTAGAGGGTGCTACCATAGAGATATTCAACCGCACCAAAAACAAACCTGAACTGGTGCTGCGCCAGCACCCGAACGCTTTTTTTCAGTACACATTCGAACAGGGCAACCACTATACCATGCTCATTCGTAAGCCGGGTTACCTGGCCAAACGCATCGAGGTGTACGTGAACATTGAAGGATGTATTCTTTGTGTGGATGGCGTTCGCTCGCTTTCTCCGGGCATCACGGAGAATCTCACTTCCAACAATACCACAGGCACCCTGCTTTCAAACATCGAACTCGAGCGTGCCAAAATCGACAAACGTATCCAGATACAAAACATCTACTACGATTTCGATAAATGGGATATCCGGTCCGATGCGGCCGAACGGCTCGACAATGTGGTGAATCTCATGCGCGACAACCCCGGGCTTTCGGTCGAACTCGGTTCGCATACCGACAGCCGCGGGAATGATGAGTACAATATGGATCTCTCGCACAAACGCGCGCTTTCGGCCGTTGCCTATATCATCAGCGAGGGGATCGATAGCGCACGCATCACGGCAAAAGGCTATGGTGAAAGCCAGTTGGTGAACAGATGCCGCAACGGGGTGCCATGTTCCGAAGCAGAACACCAGCTCAACCGCCGCACGGAACTGCGGATCACGGGCATTTCTTCCGATTCACTCGAGTACCTTCAGTGGCCGAGCCTTGATGAGATCATCAACGAAGAAAGCCCCGAGAAAAAAGCGCGGATGAAAAGGGCCAAGGCGCGGCGCGATAATCGACTGCCGGAAGCAAACAACAGTACTCCCCTGCCCGATCTGAAAGCCGAAGCGGCCGGCAGTATCGAAGAAATCTCCGACGAAGCCCCCCCGGAACTGATGGCATCTCCGCAATTTGAAACTGCGGCCATCATAGCGCCGCCCGGCAATCGCCTGGCAGCAGACGCAACTCCTGTTCCCGACACGCCGGCACTCTCGATCGCGTTGCTGCAGCTCCCGGATAAATTCAGTGGCTTCAGCATTGAGGTTGCTACAGCGGATACCTTGTGGGCGCAGATCGATTCTTCTATGAGCACAGATTTCGACATTTACTGGCTGCAAAAACCCGACGGCAAATACACCTATTTTACAGGCAATTTCGAATCGGCAGCGGCGGCGCGCGGTTATTATTACAAAAACGTAGAGCGCAGACTTCCAAAAGCCCGGCTGGTACGCTTCAATAAAGGCAAGAAGACCTATTTTAAATAGACACCTGAAAATGAACGCATTATCCTGGAAGAACAGCGAAGGCATGCAAATCCATGCTGCTGAATGGCCGGTGGAAAACCCACGCGCCGTGCTCGCCCTGGTACACGGCCAAAGCGAGCACATCGGGCGCTACCGGCATCTTGCCGAATGGTTCAATGCGCATGGCGTGGCATTGGTAGGGTTCGATCAGCAGGGCTATGGTAAAAGCGGAGGGAAGCGCGGACACGTAAGGAGCCTGGAGGTGTTGCTCGACGACATCGGGCAACTGCTGGAAGAAACAGAAAAACGGTATCGCGGTATCCCGTTGTTCCTGTACGGTCATTCAATGGGCGGCAACCTGGTATTGAATTTTGCGCTCCGCCGCGCTCCGGCATTAAGCGGCATCATCGCCACAGGCCCATGGATACGGCTTGCCTTTCCGGCGCCGGGACTGAAAATTCTGGCGGCCAAAGTGTTGAAAAAGATCACCCCGGCGCTGACATTGCCCACCGGCCTCGCGGCCCATTTTCTTTCGCGCGATGAAAAAGTGGTGAAGGCATACCAGGACGACCCGCTGGTGCACGGGCAGCTGAGCGTCATTGCCGGACTGGAATTGCTGGAAGGAGCCAGCTGGCTCGACCGGTTTTCTGGCACGGTAGAAAGCCCCTTGCTGCTTATGCACGGAGGTGGGGACAAGATCACATCTGCCGAAGCGACAAAGGCGTTTTCAGACAGGGTCAGCGGCGAGGTGACCCATCGGGAATGGGATGACCTTTATCATGAAATACACAACGAAGCCGAACAGGATCAGGTATTTGAATACATCTTGTCGTGGATGGATCATATTCTTGCCGGCCGGCCGGCGTGACAACTTATGTTATTGCCAGATCACTTCCGTTTCCCAGTTGTCCCGGGCTTGTTCATATAAGGTCCAGAATTTTTCGGCGATCAGATCGGGGTCGAATTTTGTGCCGGGCTGCACCATGCCGCTGATCGTAAGCGTGGCGACGTGGATGCCCAAAGGTTTGCATTCCTGGGCCAGTGAAAAGGCCAGGTTGCGCAGACCCGCTTTACCCATTCCCAGCGAAGCAAGCATTGCCGGCGCCTGCAAGGCCGTGCCGCCACCGGTCAGGAAGATCGTGCCGCGCTTTCTGCTTTTCATAAGCGGAAAAACGGCCTGCACGGCAATGATTGCACCGATCAGATTGATGGACAGATCGCTGTGTAATACTTCAAGTGATATCCCGGATGGCGTCGCCGGATTGTACGCACTCGCGTTGTAATGCAGAATTGTTATATCTTGATGTTCGGCCGCGACTTGCTGCATGGCCTCTTTGAAGGCCTTTTCATCGGCAATATCGGCAGGGATGCCAGTAGCCAGTATCCCCTCCGCCGCCAGATCCGACACGTATTGCTCCAGTTTTGCTTTATTGCGCGCGACCATAAGAATGTGAAAGCCTTCGCGGCCGAATCGTCGCGCGATAGAGAGGCCGTTTCCCGGTCCCATACCGATCAGTAATAATTTCATTCCTGACGTATCCCTTAGCGTTGGTTGCAATATATGCGGTCGTGTATTCAGTTTCGCCGCTGCCGTACGTAAGTTTGGAAACGGTCGGCATTGACCTTGTGCGCGGCAAAGGTTTCGGCAAAAACATGCGTCCCCGATTCATCGGGTCGCGCACAAAAATACAGGTAATCGTGTTTTTGGGGGTTCAGCACCGCATCGATCGAAGTAATGGAAGCCATACTGATCGGGCCGGGTGGAAGTCCCTTGTACACGTAGGTGTTGTACGGCGAGTCGTAGGTCGTGTGGTATTCCGTCACCCTGCGTGTGGTAAAGTCGCGTGTAGCGAACACGCTCGTCGGGTCGGCCTGGAGTTTCATGCCGATCCTGAGCCGGTTGAGGTATACCCCTGCAATGACAGGCTTCTCGCCATTGTCGTTTGTTTCCCGCTCCACAATTGATGCCAGTACATACACTTCCGTTTCGGACAAACCAAGGTTCCTGGCTTTCAGGTGCCGGTTATTTTTGTTCCAGAACGCGTCGTGCTCCTTGAGCATACGTTTCACAAAAGCCCTGGCATCGGTATTCCAGTACATCTCGTAGGTGTTGGGAATAAATGCGGCGATAAGCGTCTCGTAGGTATAGCCGATCTCATCCAGAAAGGCCTGGTCGCTGAATGTGCGAATCAATGAAAGGGAGTCGGCTTCGATAAACTGCGACACTTTAGAAGCCACATCTTCGGGCAGGCGCTCGTTGTTGAGGATCACCTTCACCGGCGCCTGTTCGCCGGTACGCAGGTGCTGGATCAGTTGCCGGTTCGTCCAGCCCGGCCTGACCTCGAAACGACCGGCTCGCATGATGTCTTTTTTGTAATTCATTTTCTCCGCCAGCCAGCGAAAGTCGGCCTCATCCCTTATAAATCCGCCCGATCTCAGGATGGCCACCACCTGATCGAATGTGGAGCCGGTCGGTATGCAGACATATTTATTCTCGAGCTGTGCGGGAACGCCGGAGAAATAGATGGCTTTTAGCGGGCGCCAGGCAAAATATGCGCCGATGAGCAGCGCCGCGGTAAAGAAAAGCAGGACATACCTGGAAAGGGATGATTTTCTCGCTTTCATAACAGAAGAAAGTTTACCGGGGTAATACCATTGCTGATTAGGTGAAAAAACAGAAATCATGAGGGATGTTGTCGAGCTTGCTTCGAACAGGACAAAATGATAAACGCTGTCGCGTTTTAGTATTGTTCGGCGTCGCTCGGAAAATTTTTGTCTTTAACGTCGCTTATATATAGTTTGGTTGCCTTTCCGATCTCGTCGAACAGTTCGAGGTAGCGGCGCAGAAAACGCGGTTTGAAATCTTTGGTGATGCCCAGCATGTCATGCGTGACGAGCACCTGGCCGTCTGCATACTTTCCTGCACCGATGCCGATGGTCGGAACGTTCAGGGTTTCGGAGACTTCTCTGGTGAGTTGTGCCGGGATCTTTTCCAGAACGATGGCAAAACAACCCAGATTTTCAAGCAGTTGGGCATCTTCCCGGAGTTTCTGGGCTTCCAGTTCTTCCTTGGCGCGCACTGTGTAGGTGCCGAACTTATAGATGCTTTGGGGAGTAAGGCCAAGATGCCCCATAACCGGAATCCCAGCCATGAGGATGCGTTTGATCGCCTTTTCGTTTTCGGCGCCCCCCTCCAGTTTGATCGCATGGGCGCCCGATTCCTTCATCACACGAATGGCACTTGACAGGGCGATCTCCGGGTTGGACTGATAACTTCCGAAAGGCAGATCGACCACCACCATAGCCCTTTTTACTGCACGGACCACTGATTGTGCGTGATAGATCATCTGGTCGAGGGTGATCGGCAGGGTGGTTTCGTGGCCTGCCATTACATTGGATGCGGAATCGCCTACGAGCAGGATGTCGATACCCGCCTCGTCGAGTATGCGGGCCATTGAAAAATCGTAGGCCGTAAGCATGGCAATCTTTTCGCCACGCGATTTCATGGAATGAATGACGTGTGTGGTCACACGTTTTACTTCAGCGGTTGATGCAGACATGGTCAGAAAACAATAGGACCGGGACAGTGTTCGGGGAATTCGCCGTGCGCAGGCCCTGAACACAACCGGGAATTGCAAAAAAGGCGAAAGGTAGGTCTTAAAACAAAAAAACCGCGCCTCTTTCGGCGCGGTCGTAAAACAACAAATTATAATCCCATGAACATTTCGAAACAGAGGCCCCGAAAAGGGGCGACAATATTTTGCAATATATGCGACAAATAAACGCCCGCATACATCTTTATGTTGCAATGAATCAGGGCTTAACACTTTATTCAGGTTCAGCAAGTCCTCCCAACTAAGAAGAAGGACTTGCTCTCTCACCTGAATTTGTATAATCCCATGAACATATCTCTCGGCGGTAATTCTTTAATCACCACCGTTCATGTTACAAAAGTCTGCATTGAACGGGTGTGCACCAATGACATTTTTCATATGTTGTGAAGATCACATAAAGAGTTTCAAAACAATTTTCATAAATCAATTAACTGAAAATCAGTTTTTTACAGAATGAAACCCGCGTGTTTTTTATCGTTTTTGTGAAATAAAATTACGGGTATTCCGATTGATTTTTCTGCTATTTTTTGTTTCGAACCTCCAAAAACGTCATTTTTCCGACAAAACTACCCGCATCGGGGTATCAAAATCAAATAACCAAACGCCCGTTTTTTGAGGGAGCGGTCGGTTTTTCAGTATTTAAAGTTGAGATCGAAGGTAAGCGGATGGACGCTCATGGAGTCTACTGTTTTCACATTCACCTTGATCCCGCCAAAAACGGACACGTTTTTCGAAGAGAACAATCCGTAGCCTTCCGACATGTTCGT
The DNA here is from genome assembly GCA_020636045.1 of Lewinellaceae bacterium. Classification (GTDB taxonomy): domain Bacteria; phylum Bacteroidota; class Bacteroidia; order Chitinophagales; family Saprospiraceae; genus M3007. Next base: position 341,409 of record JACJYP010000005.1, on the reverse strand, counting down.
ATAGATGGAAAACACCTCTGCGCCTGTGATGCCCGAGTTGGCGGCGGAGGTCAATTGGTATTCCTTGATCTCTTTACCGCCGCCTTCGATCTTGACATCCATGTTTTCAAAATAGCGGAAGCGATCGGTGGAAGGTTGAATATTGTCGTGCAAGAACCGGTAGAATTCGACCCCGGGAATGAACACCTTGCCGCGCTGTTTTTGAGCATCGAGGTCGGTAAGGCTGATCTGCGAAGGCACATCCCATTCCAGTACGACATGCTGGAGCGTCATGCCACTGGCATTCTCTTCCCGGAAGCGGATAATGAGTTTTACATTGAACAAGACGGCGTTTTTATCGGCACGCCACTCGATTTCCGTATCGTCGCTCGGAAAAAAGGTCAGCAGCGGCGGAATGTTGCTCAGGTTGGGCTTCACCAGATTAAAATTCTGCGGTATGGTCGTTTCGGCCGTGATAGCGGGTTGCCCGTCGGTGCGTTCTACGATCAGGCGGTATTCCTCGCCGGGCAGCAGTTCGTTGCCAGGAGTCGGTTTGTACTTGTACAACCAGTTCGGGTTGGTGGCAAAAATGCCCGTATCGCGGACGATGCCCTCCACTACCCCGTCCACACGGTGCAGTTGCACGCGCGACTGGTTCGACGTGCGCTCCAGCCATACCGTTATGGCATCTTCCGGGTAATAAAGCGAATCGGCGATCCTGGCAATGACCAGAGCACTCGTTTTCGGGTCGAGAAACGCTTTTTCTGCCCGCACATAGTGCGCGGTATCCTGCGGAGAAACAATGGCATAAGTGACCGGCACCTCTTTCCAGTCAGTCACTACGTCAAAATCGTTGGAGCAGGCTGCCAGGACCAGCAGAACGCCCGCAAAGAACATCGGAAGTAGTTTTTTCATCAGATTGTGTTTATAAGTACCGGGCTGAAAGGTTTTTCCACCGGATCCATCAATGATCAATATTGGAACGCCGGATCATACGACCGGGTTTGCATTTTCAAAAAATGCGGGAGCAAAATTAGACATTCGTCCGGCTGGAAAAAGAAAAAGCCTTGCTAAGTATGGACAGAGCCGGTTGTTTTTTAGAATATTTCCGGATTAAGCCTTTTTGGAGCCTGCATCGCGGGGTATTTATCCCCCACACCTTAAAAGTTCAGTTGAAATAATGATACCTTTGCGACGGCCGAAAAAACGGGCTTTTTCCCCTTCTTTCGGCCCCTGGAATTAAACAGATTTTTTATCGCCGCGTTTTAACGTGGAACATTTTGCACCCATTTATGGAACCATCCGGATATATGCCGATCGTGCTTCAGTCGCTGGTAGCCCTGGGTTTTGTTGCCCTGGTGCTCATCGTAGTACCGCTGCTGGGACCAAGGCGCAAAAGCGACAAGAAAAACGAGAACTTCGAGTGCGGCATCGAAGGGCAGGGCAATGCACGCATGCCGGTGTCGATCAAATACCTGATGACGGCCATCCTGTTCGTACTGTTCGACGTGGAAGTGATCTTTTTCTATCCCTATGCCGTGAATTTCCGTGAAATGGGATTCAATGGATTTTTTGCCGTCCTGATGTTCGTCGGTGTCTTTTTACTGGGCTTTTACTACGTATTGCGGAAAGGCGCTTTCGAGTGGGACAGATAAACAAATAATGCTTCCGGGGCTATCCCAGGAGCCAAACATACAGATCATGGGCATCAAAACTGCCGAGATACCGGAAAGTTATTTTGGGGAAGGATATCAACTGACATCCGTTGAAAAAGCATTGGGACTGGCGCGCTCCAACTCTATCTGGCCGCTCCCCTTTGCAACCTCCTGCTGCGGTATCGAATTTATGGCCACGATGGGCACCAACTACGACCTGGCCAGGTTCGGCATGGAACGCCTTTCTTTTTCACCCCGCCAGGCGGATCTGCTGATGGTGATGGGTACCATTGCAAAGAAGATGGGACCCATTTTGAAGCAGGTCTACACGCAGATGGCCGAGCCCAAATGGGTGATCGCCGTGGGAGCCTGCGCGAGTTCCGGCGGTATTTTCGATACCTATTCCGTGCTACAGGGCATTGATAAAGTAATACCCGTAGACGTTTACGTGCCGGGGTGCCCGCCGCGCCCCGAGCAGATCATCGACGGGGTTATGAAAATACAGGAACTTGTCAAAAACGAGCCCTACCGCCGGCGCTATTCCCCCGAATACCAACACCTGCTGGAGAAATACCAAATTGGATAAGTGGATGCTCTGGTCCGTACCCGCATCCGGCCGTCACCACCGACCGGGCGCCAAGCGGCAGTTTACTGAAGTACTTACATGCAACTCGACAACGCTACCCTGCACGCAGCCATCGAACGCCGTTTTCCCGGGGCCATTCTCGACCACGGTGAACCTTACGGCATGCTGACCCTGGAAACAACGCGCGAACACCTGCCCGAAATGCTGCGCTTTGTCAAGGAAGACCCTGAAATACAGGCAAACTTTCTGACGTCCCTCTGTGGCATGCACTATCCGGAACAGAAAGGAAAAGAACTCGGGCTCGTTTACCACCTGCATAGTTTCGTTCACAACCTGCGCTTTCGCATCAAAGCCTTTTTCCCGATCGATGATCCGCATGCGCCATCCATGACGGCGCTGTGGCCGACGGCTAACTGGATGGAACGCCAGGAATACGACTTTTTTGGAATCATATTCGACGGCCACCCCGACCTGCGCCGTATCCTGAACGTGGACGATCTGGATGTTTTTCCCATGCGCAAGGAATACAAACTGGAAGACGGCACCCGCACGGACAAAGACGACCGATTTTTCGGACGTGATGGTCACGAAGGCCGGAGTTTTGATTAAAATCTGATCCATGCAAGTTCAATCATATTTTTCCTCTCTGGATAACCTCGACGGGGAACTCGCGACACTCAACCTGGGGCCGACCCACCCTGCCACCCACGGCATTTTTCAGAACGTGCTGAAAATGGACGGGGAGAAGATACATTCGGCTGAACCGACGATCGGATACATCCACCGCGCTTTTGAAAAACTGGCAGAACACCGCCCGTACAATCAGGTGACGCCCATCACCGACCGGCTGAACTACTGTTCTTCGCCGATCAACAACATGGGCTGGCACATGACCGTGGAAAAACTGATCGGCTGCGAACTCCCCAAAAGAGCGCAGTACATGCGCGTGATTGTGATGGAACTGGCGCGTATCGCCGACCACCTCGTGTGTAATGCGGTGATCGGGGTAGATACGGGGGCTCTTACAGGCTTTACCTATATGTTCCAGGAGCGCGAACGCATCTACGAAATGTTCGAGGAAGTATGCGGCTCGCGCCTGACGACCAATATCGGCCGGATCGGCGGCATGGAGCGCGATTTCACGCCGGTTTTCCACGCCAAACTGAAGGATTTCCTGAAAACATTCCCTGCACGCTTCGAAGAATTCAACGACCTGCTTGAGCGCAACCGCATTTTTATGGACCGTTGCATCGGCGCCGGCCCGATCGCAGGCGCGCGCGCGCTGGAATATGGCTTTACCGGTCCCAATCTGAGGGCCGCAGGCGTCGATTACGACGTGCGGGTGATGACACCTTATTCCAGTTACGAGGATTTCGACTTTATCATTCCAGTCGGCACGCAAGGCGACACCTACGATCGTTTCATGGTGCGCCAGGAAGAGATTCGCCAGAGCCTGCGCATCATCCATCAGGCTTACGACAACCTGCCTGCCGGCGATTACCACGCCGACGTGCCGGAATTCTATCTGCCCGACAAGCCGGATGTATACACCAAAATGGAAGCGCTGATCTACCACTTCAAGGTGGTGATGGGCGAAACGCCGGTACCCGTCGGGGAAGTGTACCACGCCGTGGAAGGCGGCAACGGCGAACTGGGCTTTTACCTGGTCAGCGATGGCGGCCGGCAGCCTTTTCGCCTGCATTTTCGCCGTCCCTGCTTCATTTATTACCAGGCATACCCCGAAATGATCAAAGGCTCCATGCTTTCCGATGCGATCCTGACGATGAGTTCCATGAACGTCATCGCAGGCGAACTGGATGCCTGAGCCAAAACCGTTTTTGCAAATACCGATACTGACGATAACATGCACGCAGTAACATCAAACGGAACACCATTCAAATTTTCTGACGCGGCACTTGCCGAAGTGCAGGGATTGATGAAAAAATACCCTGATGACAGGCAGAAAAGCGCCATTTTGCGCGCCTTGCACATTGCGCAGGAAGAAAATCAGGGTTGGCTGAGCGTACCCGCCATGGACCACGTAGCAGAGGTATTGTCCATAACACCGATAGAAGTGTACGAGGTTGCGTCCTTTTACTCCATGTACAACCTCGAACCGGTCGGCCGGTACGTGCTGGAATTTTGCCACACGGGCCCCTGCGCCATAGAAGGAGCAGAGCAACTGATCGAGTATACCAAACTGAAACTCGGCATCGGAAAGAACCAGACCACGGCCGACGGGCTTTTTACCATCAAAGAGGTGGAATGCCTGGGCGCCTGCGGTTATGCTCCCATGATGCAGGTCGGGCAATATTACCACGAACACCTGACGGAAGAAAAGATCGATCGTTTCATCAACGATTGCCGTGCGGGAAAAATTGACAAGGGCACCTGGAAAATGCACTGATTTAAAACGTTTTTTGGCTACGAACATGACACAGAAACAGCTTGAAGAAATACTGGCCAAAAAGCCCGAAAGCCGCTACAAGTATTTTATCAAAACGGTAGTGGCGGAAGAAGAGATATGGGGTTTGGCCGACGAAGAAGGCTGGCTGCTGCTGGAAGACGGAGACGACGATACGGATGTGCTGGCTGTTTTTCCCGATCCCGAATTCGCAGCGGTTTTTCGCGAGAAGGGCGGTTTCGAGGAATTTCAGGTAGAGGCGCTTGATCTTTACGAGTTTCTTGAGTGGCTGAACGATTTTGAAAAGGAAGGCATGAAGATCGCCGTGTTTCCGACACCGGATTTTCAAAGCGCAGTGATGACGCCCGTGCGGCTGAGAGCCGACTTTAAGGAAGAATTTGACAAGGAACAGGATTGATTTTCAAGAATTTGAAAAAATAAATGGGTCGAAAATTATTATTGGAGCACGCCCACGTCGAGGGCATCGATTCTTACGAAGTGTACCGCAAACACGGCGGCTATCGCTCCGTGGAAAAGGCGCTGAAAAACATGACGCCCGACGAGGTGGTGGAAGAAGTGAAAAAATCGGGGCTGCGGGGTCGCGGAGGAGCGGGCTTCCCTACCGGACTGAAATGGTCTTTTCTGGCCAAACCGGAGGGTGTGCCGCGCTACCTGCTTTGCAATGCCGATGAATCGGAGCCCGGCACGTTTAAGGATCGCTTCCTGATGGAGAAGATCCCCCACCTGCTCATCGAGGGGATGATCACTTCCAGTTATGCACTCGGCGCCAACACCTCCTATATTTATATCCGTGGAGAATATTCCTGGATCGTCAAGATACTGGAAAAGGCTATCGCAGAGGCTTACGCTGCGGGGTGGCTCGGCAAAAACATCCTCGGCAAAGGCTACGACCTCGATCTGTATGTAAATCCCGGCGCCGGCGCCTACATCTGCGGCGAGGAAACGGCCCTGATCGAAAGCCTGGAAGGCAAGCGCGGCAATCCGCGCATCAAACCGCCGTTTCCGGCAGTGAAAGGCCTCTGGCAGTGCCCTACGGTGGTCAATAATGTGGAAACCATTGCGGCAGTCGTGCCCATCATCAACGACGGCGGAGAAGAATACGCCAAGCTCGGCATTGGCAAAAGCACCGGCACCAAACTCATTTCCGCCTGCGGAAATATTAATAAACCCGGGGTATACGAGATCGAACTGGGCGTTACAGTTGAGCAATTCCTGTACTCCGACGAATGGTGCGGCGGCATCAAAAACGGCAAGCAGTTGAAAGCGCTCGTGGCGGGCGGATCATCCGTACCCATCCTACCCCACTTCCTGGTCACCAAAAACATCCGCGGCGAGCAACGCCTCATGACCTACGAAAGCCTGGCAGACGGCGGCTTCGAATCGGGCACCATGCTCGGTTCGGGCGGATTCATCGTCTACGACGAAGACCAGTGCATCGTGCGGAATACCTGGAACTTTACGCGTTTTTATCACCACGAATCCTGCGGACAGTGCTCGCCCTGCCGCGAAGGCACCGGCTGGATGGAACATGTGTTGTGGCGTCTGGAGAACGGACAGGGCAAGATGAGCGACATCGACCTGCTGGCCGACGTTGCCAAAAAGATCGAGGGAAATACCATCTGCCCGCTGGGCGATGCGGCAGCCTGGCCGGTGAATTCCGCCATTCGCCACTTCCGCGAGGAATTTGAATGGCATGTGCGTGAGCCGAAGACGTGCATGGAGCGGAATTACGGACTGGTGAAAGAGCCGGAGATGTATGTGCAGGGGTGAGAGAAAACCTTGAAAAACCTGAACCTTTTATTCAAAAAATGCAAAATGACCCTTACCGACATCAAAAACAAACTCACCGCCCTGAAACCCGAACTGCACAAGCGGTTCGGTGTGTCTGAAATTGGTGTGTTTGGCTCGTGGGTCAGGGGCGAACAGAAGGCAACGAGCGATATTGACGTACTGGTGGATTTTGATCGAACGGTTGGGCTTTTTGAAATCATGGAATTACAGGATTATTTGGAAGAAACCTTCAACTGCAAGGTTGATATAGCTCCGCGCGACAGCCTTCGAAAATATATTGGCCGACACATTTTGGCTGAAGTTCAGTATCTATGAAAGGCGACTTTAGAGACTTTTTGGCCGATATCCTGGGCTATGCCGAAAATGCCAGAAATCTGGTGGCGAAACACGATATGCGTGAATTATCGGAGAAATACTCGCTGGAAGGATTAGCGCTGGAGCGAAGCCTGGAAATTATTGGCGAAGCAGTCAAACAGATTCCCCTGGAAATCCGCGACCGATACCCTGAAATACCATGGAAACAAGTGGCTGGCTTGCGAGATGTTTTGATTCACCGTTATTGGAGTGCTCAAATGGCTCGTTTGGTTGACATCGCCGAAAACTATCTTCCTGATCTGGAGAAGGTAGTAAGGCAAATTTTAGAAGACTACAATTTGGAAGAATAATATGCCCAAAGTAAAAATAGACGGATTCGAAACGGAAGTGCCGGAAGGCACTACGATCCTGAGCGCTGCGCGACAGATCGGCGGCGACATCGTGCCGCCGGCCATGTGTTACTACTCCACCCTGCAGGGCTCGGGCGGCAAATGCCGCACCTGCCTGGTGAAAGTGACTAAAGGTTCGGAGAAAGATCCACGGCCCATGCCCAAACTCGTGGCATCGTGCCAGACCATGGTGATGGATGGTATGGAAGTGGCCAACATCAGCAGCGAGGAAGTGCAGAATGCCCGAAAAGGAGTCGTGGAATTCCTGCTCATCAACCACCCGCTCGACTGCCCGATCTGCGACCAGGCCGGCGAGTGCCATTTGCAGGACCTCGCTTTCGAGCATGGCGCCGAGCAGACACGATACGAATTCGAGCGCCGCACTTTCGAAAAGATCGATATCGGCCCCTACATCAAGTTGCACATGACGCGCTGCATCCTTTGCTATCGCTGCGTGTACACGGCCCAGCAACTCACTCCGGAACGCGTACACGGGGTAATCGGCCGCGGCGACCATGCCGAGATCAGCACTTTTATCGAAAAGGCCATTGACAATGATTTTTCAGGCAACGTGATCGATGTGTGCCCGGTTGGTGCGCTGACGGACCGCACGTTCCGGTTCAAAAGCCGCGTATGGTTCCTCAATCCCATGAACGCACACCGCGACTGTCCGACCTGCAGTGGCAAGGCTGTGGTATGGATGTACGGCCACGAAATTTATCGCGTCACCGCCCGCAAGGACAAATACGACGAGGTACACGATTTCATCTGCAATACTTGCCGTTTCGAAACGAAAGACCCGAAAGACTGGACCATTGAAGGGCCGCGCGACATCGAACGGCATTCTGTGATCTCGCAAAACCACTACACCGGAAAAACAGCGACTGTGCGTTGAACGCCGGTCATACTGCATAAAAAACTGAGCATGAGCCTTATTTTGCTATTCACAACGGCTTTGCTGATCGAAAAGATCATCCTGATCAGCGTCCTGTTCGCCATCACCCTCGGCGTTGCCGCCTACTCTACTTATGGCGAACGGAAGGTGGCTGCTTTTATTCAGGACCGCCTGGGCCCCAATCGCGCGGGGCCGTTCGGCCTCCTACAGCCGCTCGCCGACGGGGTCAAGTTCTTTACAAAGGAGGACTTCACCCCCAATGCCGCAGAGCGCTGGCTGTACATTCTGGCGCCCGGGGCATTCATGTTCGTGGCTTGCATGACCAGCGCCGTGATTCCCTGGGGTACACAACTCACGATCTTTGAAAAGCCCGTCGACCTGCAGGTGGCCGACCTGAATATCGGCATCCTGTACATCATGGGATTCGTATCCCTGGGTGTTTACGGGATTATGATCGGTGGTTGGGCATCGAACAATAAATATTCCCTCTACGGCGCCATCCGGGCATCTTCGCAAATGATCTCATATGAACTGGCGATGGGGCTCTCCATTATCGCCGTCATCATGATGACAGGCACGCTGAGCCTGAAAGAGATCGCCGCACAACAGGCGGGACTGAACTGGAACATCTGGTACCAGCCGCTCGGGTTTATCATTTTCCTGGTCTGCGCCCTTGCCGAATGCAACCGCGCACCCTTCGACCTTGCGGAATGCGAAACAGAACTTGTAGGTGGCTATCACACGGAATACAGCTCGATGAAACTCGGTTTCTACCTTTTTGCCGAGTACATCAACATGTTCATCTCCTGCGCTGTGATCGCCACGCTTTACTTTGGCGGATACAACTTCCCCGGCGTGGATCCGGGCTGGCTGGGCGGCTTCATGGGGCCGATCGTACTGTTCGCCAAGATCATTTTCTTTATATTTGTTTTCATGTGGATTCGCTGGACTATTCCGCGATTCCGCTACGACCAACTCATGCACCTGGGATGGAAATCGCTGATACCGCTGTCGATCCTGAATATGGTACTGACCGGCGCAGGCGTTTTGCTGTTCGAAAACTAAAACATTGATTAACAGCACACTGGAGCATATATGCAAGCACTGACCAACCGTTCAAAAAACGTCGTCAACAAAAAAATGACCTTCATGGAGCGCATTTACCTGCCCGCTATCCTGAAAGGCATGTGGACGACGCTGAAGCACTTTTTCAGAAAGAAAAATACGGTGGCCTATCCCGATGTAAAACGGCCTTTCGCACCGGTGTACCGCGGCTGGCACGTGTTGAAACGCGACGCCCAGGGCCGGGAAAACTGTACTGCCTGCGGCCTTTGTGCCGTTGCCTGCCCCGCCGAAGCGATCACGATGGTAGCCGCCGAACGCCAGAAGGGCGAGGAGCATCTTTACCGGGAAGAGAAATACGCATCGGTGTACGAGATCAACATGCTGCGCTGCATTTTTTGCGGATTGTGTGAAGAGGCCTGCCCGAAAGAGGCGATCTTCCTGACCGACCGCATTGTGCCGGCCGACTACGTACGCCAGAATTTCATTTTCGGCAAAGACCTGCTCGTGGAAGGCATCGATCCTGCGAACCGCATCGACGTTACCAAGCGACAGAAACACATACAGGAGCATAAAACGGCCGCCACCATCCAGTGAACGCCCTTTACATTTACCCCGGAAACCGGAAACGCTAAACCGACGCATGACACTCTACATATTCCTGACCCTTGCAATTGTTTCGGTCATTACCGCTTTGCTGATGGTGTTCTCCCGGAACCCTGTGCACAGCGTGTTGTTCCTCATCCTCACATTTTTTGCCATTGCCGGGCAGTACGTGCTGCTCAACGCGCAGTTTCTTGCTGTCGTGCATATCATCGTGTATGCCGGCGCGATCATGGTGTTGTTCCTCTTCGTATTGATGATGCTCAACCTCAACAGCGAGACGGAGCCGCAGAAGTCTACGATGTGGAAGATCATGGCCGCTATTGCTGCCGGTTCGCTGCTGCTGACCCTGACCGGCGCGCTTCGCGGCAGCGTGCAACTCGCCACACCGGTACAAAGCAACCCGCGCGTCGGGTTGGTGGAAAATCTGGGTAAAGTGTTGTTCACCGATTTTGTCGTTCCCTTTGAGATCGCAGGCATCCTGTTCCTTGCCGCGATGGTGGGCGCTGTGCTCGTCGGCAAAAAAGACCTTAAATTATAAGTATAAACCCCTAAGACCTTCGACATCAAATACATTTCGAGCAGATGGAAGAACTTCGTACGATCCCGATTGAATATTATCTATACCTGAGCACCGTGCTGTTCTGTATCGGCGTGCTCGGCGTGCTGATGCGGCGCAACGCTATCGTCGTACTGATGTGCGTAGAGTTGATGCTCAATGCCGTCAACCTGTTGCTGGCAGCCTTCTCAACCTACCTGTCGGACGCGCAGGGGCAGATCATGGTATTTTTTATCATGGTCGTCGCAGCGGCAGAAGCGGCGGTCGGGCTGGGCATTTTGGTCATGATCTACCGGAACACCAAATCGACGGATATTTCACTGCTCGATAAACTGCGAAATTGAAAACCGGGTCACGGAGTTTTTTCCGGAACAATATAATATGGACGCATTCTTACCACTTATTCCTTTTCTTCCCCTGATCGGGTTTGCGATCAACGGCCTGTTCGGTGCACGGCTTTCCAAAACGGCCGTCGGCATCATCGGTTCGGGCGTGCTGCTGGTCTCTTTTCTTTTGAGCGTGGCCTGTTTCAATCAGGTGGCGGCTTCGGGAGCGATCCAGCACACGATGTATAATTTCTTTACGATCGACAGCATGCGGGTCGATTTCGGGTTTCTGGTTGACCAGTTGTCTGTGTGGATGATGCTGATCGTGACGGGTGTGGGATTTCTGATCCACGTCTACTCCATCGGTTATATGCACGATGACGAGGGATTCTGGAAGTTTTTTGCCTATCTCAACCTGTTTATTTTTTCGATGTTGCTGCTGGTGATGGGCGACAACCTGCTCATGCTGTTTTTCGGCTGGGAAGGTGTGGGGTTGTGTTCTTACCTGCTCATCGGATTCTGGTATACCAATAAAGAATACGGAAAGGCTGCCCGGAAGGCGTTCATTATGAACCGCATCGGCGACCTTGGACTGCTACTGGGGATTTTCCTGATCTTCAAAACATTCGGCTCACTCAACTTTACGGATATCTTTTCGCGGTTGCCGGAAATGAGACTCGATCCCGCCGCCGTTACCCTCATCTGCCTGCTGCTCTTCGTAGGCGCCATGGGCAAAAGCGCACAACTTCCCCTGTACACATGGTTACCCGATGCCATGGCAGGCCCGACGCCGGTTTCGGCACTCATCCACGCCGCCACCATGGTGACGGCGGGTGTTTACCTCGTGGCGCGTTGCAATCCGCTTTATTCCCTGTCGCCCGATGCGCTGCATGTTGTGGCTTTCGTCGGCATGGTTACCAGCATTTTTGCCGCCATCATAGGCCTGCGCCAGAACGACATCAAAAAAGTACTGGCCTATTCCACTGTTTCGCAGTTGGGCCTGATGTTCATCGGACTCGGTATGGGCGCATACGCCAGCGCCATGTTTCACGTCACAACGCACGCCTTTTTCAAAGCCCTGCTATTCCTGGCGGCGGGCAGCATTATCCACGGCATGGGCGGCGAGCAGGACATCCGCAACATGGGCGGTCTTCGCAAAGCCATGCCTGTCACGTTCTGGGTTTTTCTGATCGGGACGTTTGCCATTTCCGGGTTTCCGCTGTTATCGGGCTTTTTTTCCAAGGATGAGATACTTGCCCTTACTTATGCCCATGGCGGCGTATGGTGGTGGGGCTTTGCAGGTTTCGGCGCATTGCTGACAGTAATTTATATGAGTCGCCTGCTTTACGTGACCTTTTTCGGTGAATTCCGCGGTACAGAAGAACAAAAACACCACCTGCATGAAAGTCCGGCTGTCATGACGGTGCCGCTGGTCATACTGGCGATTCTGTCTGTGCTGGGCGGTCTGCTGAATACGCCGCATTTCATGCATTTGGGCACACCGCAGTGGCTTGCGTCCTGGTTCGGGCCGGTTATTCCTGCGGCGGACATGCATTTGCCCGAAAGCACCGAGTGGTCGCTCATGACTTTTACCACCTCCCTGGCGCTGGTCATCATTGCGGGCCTGTACTTTGTGTACACACGGCGCGGCAACCTGCCGGTAGCCGACGAAGCGCAAACAGGACTGACGCGTGTGGTCGCCAACAAATTTTATGTGGATGAAATATATGATTTTCTGTTTGTGAAGCCCGTCGAGATCGGCTCGCGGCTGCTGCATTATGCCGACACATTATTTGTCGACGGCATCGTGACCGGCGTTGCGAAAGGTGTAGAGCGCCTGGGTGCACAGTTCAGGAAACTTCAGAACGGCAACATTGAGTACTACCTCATCGGCATGGTGGCCGGTGCAGTATTGCTGTTGCTGAGTTTGTTCGTATAACCCCTTTCCGAAAACACCCCTCCTATGAGATTGGGTTTTGACGACATAAAACACTGGCTCTTTGACATAAGGCTTTGGATATTGGTGCTGTTCCTGGTGCGGTTGGAAAATATCGACCTGCCCGCCCTGGATGAACACGCCTGGCGACAGTCGATCACCCTGGGCGTCGCGCGCAATTACCTGGAATGGGATGCAAACTTTTTTCATCCGCGCACGGTGATCTGCGACAGCAGGGGCGGCATCCAGGCGCAGGAATTTCCCCTTTTCAATTACTGCATTTTCCTGCTCTGGAAAGTATTCGGCACGCACAACTGGTGCTTCCGCCTGTTCAATCTAATCGTTGCGAGCATGGGTTTGTTCGCTTTCCATAGGATCGTGCGGCGAATGACGGGCGACGAGCGAACGGGCTTTTACGCTTCGGTGATCTTCGGTGTTTCCGTGGCATTCATGTACGCGCGCAAGGCGATGCCCGATGTGTTCGCCGTTTCGCTGGTGCTGATGGGCGTATCCTGGGGCTGGAGGTATCTGGAAGAAAAGAAAAACCGGCAACTGGCGCTGTTTTTCGTGCTGTCGGCCCTGGGTCTGCTTTGTAAAATGCCTGCGGCCTGCGTACTGGCGTTTATGGCGCCTCCGGTTTTTGATGCCGGCAAGGACATGCGGCAGCGCCTTGGCATTGTGGTCGCCGGCAGTCTTGCTGTGGCAACGATGGCAGCGTGGTATTTTGTTTGGGTACCCTGGGCGGAAGAGACCTATCGCTTCCCGCTGTTCTACCCGACCAGTCTGGCAGAAGGTTGGCAGCAATTGGTAACGATGGCAGACGATACGCTGTCGCGTTTTTACCCTATTGCGCTGACCAGCAAGATCGCCTTCCTGTTCTGCCTGACCGGCCTCGTGATCATGTTCTGGAAAAAAGCGTGGCCCCTGGTCATTTCGTTCGCCTGTTCGACGGCACTGCTGTTCGCGCTGATGCTGAAAGCGGGTGGCACCTTTTCGGGTCACGTGTACTACGTCATTCCGTATGTGCCGACCATGGCGCTGTTGGCGGGATACGGGCTCAGGAATGCGATCGGTTCGCAAAACGTGCAACTGCTGGTATTGATCGCGATCGCAACAGAGGCCATCTGGATACACAAATCCGACTTTTTTATACCCTGGCAGGATAAAAAGATGCTGAAACTGGAAAAGATCACCGATTCGGTGGTGCCGCGCGACAGCCGGGTGCTGGTGAATGGAAAAAGCGGATCGCCGACGATGATGTATTTCACGCACCGCCTCGGCTGGACGGTCGACGACCGGATGAAAGATACGGCCTGGCTGAACGGGGAAACAACCGTGGGCCTGCATTACGCGATCATCGACCGGTCGAGATGGCAGGACTCCCTACCCTATCCAATGCTTTACGAAGACAATGAATTCAGAATATTCAAAATAAAGAAAGACTGAGCTGATGTCGCTTATATTGATCATAATACCGCTGGTTGTCAGCGTTTTTGTACTGCTTGCCCGACCGAATGGCGTACGCTCCATTGCCCTGGCGGCAACGCTGGCCAATCTGGCGGTGAGCGCTTTTGCCTGTGTGGGTTTTTCCGGCGACGGCAGTTTCAACCACCTCGTCGATCTGCCCTGGGTCGCGGGCGCGGGCATCCATTTCCGGCTGGGGATGGACGGGATCAGTCTGCTGATGGTACTGCTGACCAACCTGCTGGCGCCGCTGATCGTGCTGAGCAGTTACGGCCGCGCTATGGAAAACGAGTCCCGCTACTACGGCCTCGTATTGATGATGCTGGGCGCCCTCAACGGTGTGTTTTTGGCGCTTGACGGGCTCGTATTTTATGTTTTTTACGAACTGGCGCTCATCCCCATCTACTTCATTTGCGCGATTTGGGGCGGGCAGGATCGCATTCGCATTACGCTCAAGTTTTTTATTTATACGTTCATCGGCTCGCTGTTCATGCTGGTGTCGCTGCTGTACGTGTACCTGCAGACGCCCGGCGAACATTCCTTCGCCTGGGAAGCGCTGATGCGGGTGCAACTGACGCCGGAAGCCGCCAACTGGGTGATGTTGGGCTTTTTTCTCGCCTTCGCAGTCAAAATGCCCGTTTTCCCCTTTCATACCTGGCAGCCAGATACATATACCGCTTCTCCGACAGGCGGCACGATGTTACTCGCCGGGATTATGCTGAAAATGGGCGTTTACGGGGTGATCCGCTGGATGGTGCCGCTGGCTTCGGAGGCCATGCATTTCTGGACGCCCGTATTTATTGTACTCGCGGTGACCGGTATCGTGTACGCCAGCATCATCGCCGTCAAACAAAGCGACCTGAAGCGCCTGATCGCCTATTCATCCATCGCGCACGTGGGGCTGATCGCTGCGGGCGTACTTGCCTGGAACAAGGCAGGCGTGCAGGGAAGCCTGATCCAGATGCTCAACCACGGCATCAATGTGATCGGCCTGTTCTTTGTCGTCGACCTGATCGAGCGGCGCCTCGGTACCCGCACCCTCGCTGACATGGGCGGGATCGCGAAAGCGGCGCCGGTGTTCGCCGCGCTGTTCATGATCGTCATGCTCGGCTCGGTGGCCGTGCCCCTGACCAACGGCTTTCCCGGTGAATTTCTCCTCCTGAACGGTGTGTGGAACTATAACGTCTGGCTGGGCGGCGTAGCCGGCCTGACCATCATATTCGGAGCGGTGTACATGCTGCGTGCTTACGGACTGGCCGTCTTTGGCGAGGCCAATGAGGAAACGGCCCGCTTTGCTGACGTGGATACCCGCGAATGGATTGTGCTGGGTGTGATCGCCGCATTGGTATTGGTGCTGGGATTCTTTCCCGGTATCGTGCTGAATCTTACGGACGGCAGCGTGACGCGCATACTCGGGACGGTGCAATTATAGTTTTCATCGAATCTCAAAACACTGCAAGATGCAACTGACTGAAACGCACAAAAAAATGATCCTGCAGCACGCGCTGCGCACCACCCTGATCGCAATCATCTCCGTTTTGTTCGTGGAATGGGCATCGGGCGACCCTATCAACTGGCAAAAAATGCTCTATGCCGTTCCTGTTGTTTTTGTCCTGGCAGCGGTGACATTTTTTCTGATTCGCAATAAAATCTGGCCCACATAAAAGATGCAACGGGAGTTTTATCTGAAAAACAGCGAATACATCGCCCTCAATGACTTGCTGAAAGCGATGCACCTGGTGGGTACGGGCGGCGAAGCAAATATCAGAATCTCAAACGGAGAGGTCCTGCTGAACGGCGAAGTGGAAACCCAAAAGCGAAAAAAGATAAGGCCCGGTGACCACGTCGAGTTTAACGAAATCCGCATCACCGTTTACCGTATCATAAACTCCTCAGTTTTTTGACCATTATCATTCGACATACATGACTGCTCTACTGATCATATTTGCGACAGCCATCTTTGTTTTGTTTGCCGGGCTGACCAAAAACCGCTCCTGGTTGCAGCCGCTCGCGCTGACAGGTTGCGGGCTTGCACTCGGCGTGACCCTGTTCGAACTGTTGGGCGCCGGACCAGGCGGATGGAATCACATGTATGCCGATATGTTTGAGTTTACGGATTATGCTTTGGCCTTTTCGGCGGTAGCGTTGGTGTCGGCCTTGCTGATCATCGGGCTTTCCGGCTACGGTTTCAGGAGCCTGCACGACACGCTCGGTGACAATTACGGGCTGATCCTGTTCAGTTTATGCGGGGCGCTTTGCATGTTTTCCTTTACCAATCTGACCATGCTGTTCCTGGGCATCGAAATACTTTCGATCCCCCTGTACGTGCTGGCAGGCAGCCGCCGCAACGATCTTTCCGGCAACGAAGCCGCTCTCAAATATTTTCTCATGGGCGCATTTACAACCGGCATATTGCTGTTCGGAATGGCGCTGGTGTACGGTGCTACGGCGAGTTTCGATATCCATTCCATCGCATCGGCGATCAGCGATGGCCGTCACTCTGCCGGCATGTTGCACACAGGTATTATTTTGATCCTGATCGGCCTGGGATTCAAGGTCTCGGCCGTGCCGTTCCATTTCTGGGCGCCGGATGTGTACACGGGCAGTCCCAACCTCATTACGGCATTTATGGCGACGGTGGTCAAAACCGCCGGCTTTGCTGCGTTTTACAGGCTGTTTTCTGTCGGTTTTGCTCCTGCTATAGACTTCTGGAGCATTCCCGTAGCTGGCATGGCGGCACTCACCATGACCGTGGCCAATCTCACGGCGATCTTCCAGACAGATTTCAAGCGCATGATCGCCTATTCATCCATTTCTCATGCCGGCTATCTGTTGCTCGCTATTCTTGCATGCGATGTGCCGGGTAGTGAAGGCGCCCTGCTGTTTTATTCGCTGACTTATTCAGTCGCCACCATTCTCGCATTCGGCGCTTATATGACGATCGCGGAGCCCAATGACGACGGATCCTTCGAGGCATTCAACGGGATGAGCAAAAAACAGCCGCTGCTGGCGGCAGTGCTGGCTATTTCCATGCTTTCCCTGGCCGGCATTCCCCCGACGGCAGGCTTTTTCGGAAAATACTTTCTTTTTACCGCCGCATTCGCGAAATATCCCTGGCTGATCGTGTTGGCCGTCATCAATTCGGCCGTATCGATCTACTACTACTTCAAGATCATTATTGCCATGTATTTCACGCGGGAAGAAAACGATTACGCGGTTGTCACATCCCCCGGTATCCGCTGGGTGGTGGTGCTGGGCCTGCTCCTCATCGCATTTCTGACTATCGTGCCGGGCAGCGTGTATGCATTGATCTGAATGCGAAGAAACCTGTAAAGTGTGATGCCGGGTTATTGAAGCAATATGTCTCGTAACATATTGGCCATTTGCACCTTAAGCATATGCGTTTTTTTATTTCATAAACGCCCCCAACTATGAAAAAATACCATCTCTTTCCTTTTGCCCCGATTTTCCTGTTCACTTTTCTGGCGGCCTGTAATCAGTCTGCCGACAAGCCAGCAAAGGCTGCGGCAGCAGAAAAACCGGTGAAGCCCGATCTCTATCTCTATGCCGTGATGGTAAATGACCTGAACCTGCGCGAGCAGGCGGGCAAAAGCGGAAAAGTGCTGAGTATGTTGCCGGAAGCTTCGTTCGTAGAGGGCGACGGAAGCGTTTCGGCGGAAAGGGAAGAAGTGACCCTGCGCGGTATTTTTCACAACGAGCCTTATGTAAAAATAACAGGGCCAGGCGAACTGAAAGGCTGGGCATACGGCGGCGCGCTGGAATGTTTTTTTGCTGGCACCCGCGCCGGCATGCCCGATCTTCAAAAGGTCGGACAACTGACCGGTTTTCTAAAAACCCTGAATACAAAAGAACTGATAAGCGGCAAAAAGGCCTGGGAAATGGTCCAAAATCAGTTCGGCAACGTATCCGGCAGTACTGCAGATGCCGTTTTCGTATTGCTGGAGGCTTTTTTACAGCACATGGAAGCGGAAGGCACATATTATACCTTGACGGAATCGCTTGACTGGACCGATGAAGATTATCAGGCGATCGATGGCAACAAATATGACATGTCGAAAAAGCCGGTCACCCAGTCGCTGAAAAACAGCGGTTTTTCCCTGGCAGCCGGCGAAGGAATGGTGTTTCCTGTGGTAGACTGGTTCCGGTTGAAGGCATTTTTTAGCGACAAAGTGACACCGCCGATGAAACGTTTTATTGAACTGGGCACTGAAGAGCAGCACATTGCCATCTGGGATGATGGCGGCATCATTGTTCCGCTCGAAGTGTTGGCCGCACGTGCGATCGCATGGGAACAGTTCAACCGTGAATATCCGTATTTTTTACTCGGAGACAGAACCCGGGAATCGGAGCGCTGGATGCGCTTCGTTCTGATCTGCGGCGCCGACAATACCCCTGTTTTCGATTACGACAGCAAGGAAATCGAGCAAGATTTCAAAAAGGTCTGGGCGTATATTCAGGAGCAGTATCCCGGCTCCAAACTCGCGGGGGCAGTAAAGGAGATCGCCGATCTGTGTGCTGCAGAATCATGGAAAATGACGCCGAAAGTGGAGGCCTGGCGGATCAAATTTGCCGCAGAAAACAACTGATCGGCATTGTAAACAGGCGGCAGGGTAGCAGATTAAGAAATCAACAGACGAAATAAGTCCTCCAGTTCGGCAGCCGTAGCAGGATGCGGTTCTTCCAGTCCCAGAAAAGCGCCCATCTGCCGAAACACTACGCCTGCATCGCCTCCCTGCGAGCGCAATGCTTTCAATGAGTCGGCTCCCTCCGATTTTGAAAGTTTCTCTCCTGATGCATCTGTGATCAGGGGATGGTATAAAAACCTGACGTCCAGGTATCGGGGCTCGGAAAGGCAACGGGCGAGGAACAATTGCGCCGCTCCTGATGGTTGCAAATCAGTCCCCCGGATCACGTGCGTGACGCCAAAATGCAGATCGTCGACAACACTTGCGATCTGATATGCGGGAATGCCGTCGCGCCGGCGGACGATAAAATCACGCAATTCAAGGTCGTGATCAGTGCGGATACGCCAGGCCACATCATCATCGTCAAGCGAAAGGCCCTGATCGCGAAATACCGCCGGGTAGTTGTCGTAAGCAACCAGTTCGCGCCGCGATTTCCGGCAGGCAAACAGCAACCCTTTTGCCCTCAGTGTCTCAAGCGCTTCGAAGTAAGAGGGCATTCTGGTGTGCTGTGACCACTTTTCTTCGAATTCAGCGGCAGTTTGCGGCCCTTCGTCCCAGCCCAATCCCAGCCAGTGCAGCGCATCGAATATATCCTGCACGTATTCCGGGCGCTTGCGGTCTGCATCGAGATCGTCGATGCGCAGCAGCAGGGAAGCACCGCTGACACGGGCGACCAGCCAGTTGAAAACGAAATTGAAAGCATTGCCGATGTGCAGGTATCCGGAGGGAGTAGGCGCCAGCCGGAATTTACTGCCGGCAGGGACCGTGCGCACAAAATCCAGCAGAGCGTTCCCGAAAGGCATCATCGCCGGCGCCGCTTATTGCGGGTTTTTAGCAATTTCCTTGAGGATATCTTCGGCAGGCATGCCGAGGAATTTTAAAGCATTTTGCGCGTCGTCGGCATAGTCCGGGTCATTCGGATAACGCTCCAGAAAGGTTTCGTAGGCCGCCTTTGCTTTGTCCAGGTCTTTCAGATCGTTTTCATAGACATAAGCCATCATAAAAAGCGCCGTGGGGGCCTTGGGGTGCTGCTGCATCTTTTCCCCAACGTTGTAATACAACTGAAAAGCCTTGTTCGGGTCGCCGATCGATTTTGCAAGGCCTGCTGCACGCAGCGTCAGGTCTACATATTGATCGGGATTGGAAGCCTGAACAAGCGTTGCATATGATTCCGAAACGAGGACAAATTCCTCAGCCTTTGCCTTGTTTTTCACGACCACGCCCCCCATTTCACTTTCCAGTTGAGCGAGGGTAGAATCGATCCAGGGCAGATTTTTTTCAAGATATGCCCGCATGAGGTCGATCTCGTCGGGGTTGCGCTGAAGTTCGGGAGAAGATTTATACTGATAGGAGTGCCAGATGAGCGCCAGAACGTGTATAGGCTCCGTGAGCGGCTGCCCCTTCGCCTGGTTTTTCATGGCATCGTCGATCCACCTGACAGCGGTTACGGCATCTTTTTGGCGTTCGTATTTGATCCTCGCTGCGCGGGAGAGATAACTCAGGTTTTCTGCATGTTTATCAGGATGCGCCTTTACTGCTTCCTGATAAAGTGCCAGGAGCGAGTCGGCCCGTTCGGCTGTATAGGATTGCGCGAGGGAGGATTCCAGCGCTGCGATCTGTTCTGCGTAGTTTTTTTGCTGGCACGCTTGCCAGATCAAAGCAGAAGCGAAGAAGAAGAAGAAATACTTTCTCATAGAAATCGGGCACTAACAATTTGATTTTCAGATATTAATACTCAAACCGGCCGAATGGGCCCTCGACGCTGAGTTTCTCGCCCCGGCCCTCCTCTACCCTGCCAATGATCTTTGCTTCGATGCCGTATTTTTCTGCGGCAGCGATCACTTTTCCGGCGTCTGAACCGGAAAGATAGATTTCCATCCGGTGCCCCATATTGAACACCTGATACATTTCCCGCCAGGGTGTTCCGCTACTTTCCTGTATCAGCTGAAATAACGGCGGCAGTTCAAAAAGGTTGTCCTTGACAATGTGAACATCCTTCACGAATTTCAGCACTTTGGTTTGCCCCCCGCCCGTCACATGGATCAGGCCGTGTATCCGTTCCCGGTAATCGTTCAGGATCGCTTTCAACACCGGCAGATACGTACGAGTGGGTGAAAGAATGAGTTTTCCGATGCTGACATCCGCATCTCCAACGCGCACAGTATCCGTGAGGCGCCTGTTTCCGGTGTACACGACTTCGTCGGGCAGTTGCGGATCGAAACTCTCGGGATATTTTTGCGCGTATTCCTTCGCAAGCACGTCGTGCCGGGCGGCGGTAAGTCCGTTGCTGCCCATGCCACCGTTGTATGCCGATTCGTAAGTAGACTGTCCGAAAGAGGCCAGCCCTACGATCACATCGCCCGGCCGGATCCGATTGACCAGCACATCGCTGCGTTTCATCCGCGCGAATGCCGTGAACCCTACATCGATGGTGCGCACGATATCGCCTACGTCGGCGGTTTCTCCGCCGGCCAGTTCGATCTCAATCCCCAGGCTGCGCATATTGTCAATAAAATCGGAGGTGCCACGGATCACGGATGCGATCACTTCGCCGGGAATTAGCGTCTTGTTGCGACCGATGGTGCTGCTGAGCAGTATCCGGTCGGTGCAAGCTACGCAAGCCATATCGTCGAGGTTCATCACGATGGCATCCTGCGCGACACCCGGCCATACGGAGAGATCGCCCGTTTCCCGCCAGTACAGGTATGCCAGGCTGGTCTTGGTGCCGGCAGTGTCGGCATGCAACAGATTGCAATAATCGGGATCGCCTGCTGCCAGGTCCGGCAGGATCTTACAAAATGCGTTGGGATACAGGCCTTTATCCAGGTGCCTGATGGCGGCATGTACTTCGTCTTTGGAGGCCGAAACGCCGCGCAGGTCGTATTTCAGTTTATCGTCAGCCAAAATATGATAGGTTCGGGAAACGCTTATTTTTCCCAGGTGCGATGCTCGTTGGTACGATCGTACACATGGTACAGGATTGCCTTGTCGAGCTCGGTGAATTGCTGGTTGCGCCGGGCCATGACATTGGCAGCGGTTTCGCAGGCCTCGGTAAATTTATAGGTCCGGAATCCGCCTCCGTCGCCTCCCCAGGCAAAATCGGGGATAAAGTTACGCAGGAAGCCGGCGCCGTACACATTGGCAAATATACCGACTACCGTGCCGGTATTGAACATGGTATTGATCCCGCACTTGGAATGGTCGCCCATGATCAGCCCCACGAACTGCTGGCCTGTTTTTTCAAATCGTTTGGTGTGATAATCCCAGAGTTTGACCTCGCCGTAATTGTTTTTCAGGTTGGAGTTGTTGCTGTCCGCGCCGATGTTGCACCATTCGCCCAGCACCCCGTCGCCCAAAAACCCGTCGTGGGCCTTGTTCGTGTAACCCATCAGGATGGAACGGGTCACCTCACCTCCTACCCGGCAATGCGGGCCGATGGTCGTGGGGCCGTATATTTTTGCGCCCATTTTCAAAATGCTGCCCTCGCCGATGGACACCGGTCCGCGCAGCATCGCGCCTTCCATGATCTCGACATTTTTCCCGATGTAAATGGGTCCCGAATGTACATTAAGGGTGCAGCATTCCATCCGGACGCCTTCTTCTACAAAAAGATTCTGGGTAGGGCCGATGATATGATTCGTTGCCGATATCTGGTGTGATTTGCGGCCTTTGGCGATCAGGGCAAAATCGTCGGCGATGGCCTGCTTGCCCAGCAGGGTAAGTTCCCACAGGTGTTTTACCTGCACAACGGGGATATTTTTGTCCAGTTCGACGCCCTGGAGAGAGTGCACTTCTTCATCGCCGATCAGGTGCTCGAATTGTGTTTCGTTGAGCCGCGCCGCCACCAGTTCGCCGTCGAGCAGGAGCGCTTCGCTGGGTTCCAGTTCGGAAATGCGCCGGCAGAGGGCCTCGTTGGGCAAAATGCCCGCATTCACGATGATATTTTCCTCCTCGATACGGATCGGGTATTTTTCCTGCAGGTACTCCTGTGTGATGTAGGAAGCGGTTCCTTTCAGGGATCGCTCCCATTTTTCGCGCAGTGTGAGGATACCCACGCGCAATTCTCCCATGGGACGGGTTGCGGTGAGCGGAAGCAGGTGGTTACGCGCGTCACTGTCGAAAAGTATGATATTCAGCATGTGCGTACAAATGGTTTCTTTCAACGGCAAAATTGGGAAATAAAAAAGTCCCAACGTGCAGGAAGCCATCGGGACTTTTCAAAAATCGCGCCGTGTGCGGATTACTTCGCGAACTTTGCAAATTTCTTGTTGAACTTATCGATACGGCCGGCGGTATCGACGAACTTCATTTTACCGGTAAAAAACGGATGGCTGTAAGAGGAAATCTCCATTTTTACCAGCGGGTATTCTTTACCGTCTTCCCAGGTAATGGTCTCTTTGGTATTCACGCAGGACTTGCAGACAAAAGCCTCGTCCGTCGCGATGTCTTTGAATACCACTGAGCGGTAGTTAGCCGGATGGATATCTTTTTTCATGACTGTATTTTACTGAAAATTTGTTGTAAACCGCTTGTTTCGGAATTCGAGGCGCAAAGGTAGTCAGAAACAGCGGTCTTTACAAAACATTTTTTTGAAAATGCACTGCTTTTTCAAGCAGGGCACAATGCAGCTTCCATACCTGGGGAATGAGCATCTGTCGTTCGTCGTTTGTGATGACGTAATCCGCCAGGGCTATTTTTTCGGGTTCGGGCATCTGGCTGGCCATGCGCGCGCGCACCTGGGCTTCGGTAAGCCCGTCGCGCTGCATCACCCGCCGGATGCGCAAATCCTCCGGCGCCGCTACTACGATCAACACGTCGAGGTGTTTGTGGCTGCCGCTTTCTACCATCAAGGCGGCTTCTTTCAGGGTGTAGCGTGCTCCGGCAGCCTCTTGTGTTTCATGCCAATTCCGGCTGTGTCGCTCTACAGCAGGGTGCACCAGGGCATTCAGCGCAGCCAGTTTTTCCCGGTCCTTGAATACGATTCCGGCCACATACGTCCGGTTGTAGCCTTCTTCGGTATAAGCCTCCGGGCCGAAAAGCGCCTTGATTCCTCCGATCAGTTGCGGGTCGTGCCCGATGAGCCATTTCGCCCAGGCATCGGCATCATATACCGGAACGCCAAGCACGCCGAACATCCGGCATACTGTGCTCTTTCCGCTGCCGATGCCGCCGGTGATACCGGCGCGCAATGCTTGTTTCTTTTGTTGCGCCATGGTTGTGTCTCAGCCGCTTCAAATTTTTAAAAAGACAGGAATTTGCTTCAGCGCCGACCTGAAAAATGGCCAGGCTGGTGGAGCGCTCAGTAAACGCAGCTCATCGGCAAAAGTAGAATCCTCATCGAGAAAGCGAAATACCAACTGTGGCGGCAATTGGCCAAACAGATCGGAAAAAAAGGTTTTTCCGCTTACTGCCTGGTCGCGCAGCACCCGCAACATGACTGAATCGTAAAACCGGAAACGCCAGGGCGACCTGAACACCCTTTCATCCGGCACGCTGGCCTGCTCCCAGGCGTCGGCAAATTCGCGCAATTTCCGCTGCGTGCGCTTGAATGCGTACCCGCTGGAGGCTTTCACGAAACCTCCGGCCGTACCGATGTGGAACACCCTGCCCTGCCGCCGGGAAAAAGGATCGTCTGTCATGGGAATGATCCCAAATTCCGTTTCCAGGATCTTGTACCGGTCTATGTTCAGAATGTTGCCGATATAGTCCGAAAGTTCGCGTTCGTACTCTTCCGGCGCACAAAGCGCCTCTGAAAAAACGGTAAATTCTATCAGGGCCTTTTTTTCGCTGAAGGGCAATACGTAAGCAAAGCGCGTCTCGCCTTTTTGGGGTATCCGGTAGTCCATGAATGTCATAACGGCAGGGTCAAAATGATCCGTAGCCGTCTCGATCACCCAGCCTTTAAAATGCTGCAGCAGCCGGGTAAATGCTTTGTCGGACGTTTTATCTGGATCGGCGGTGGTAAACGGCGTTGTCGGCCACAAATCCCCGGCATCGGGCAGCAGGCGTTCTTTTGTAAATGCCGAATTGAACACCCATTCACCCTGAAAATCGCCCTGATCGGTCCTTACTGTGCCGGTAGCGATATCCAAACCGGTAATACCGGCCTGAATACTTTGAACATTGGGATATTGCCTGAATTCCGCTTCCGTCCATTCGTAAAAGTCGATCCCGCGAACCATCGCATACCGGTAGGGAGCGATCTCCAGGGGTTGCACACCCTGCTCTCCGAAAAACAGGCACTGGTCCCAGTATTTGTACACGACCGGTGGCACCGGCTCACCGGGCAGCGACCAGAAACACCAGGTACGGTCGTTCTGTTTTTTTTCGCCGCGGTCGATCAGCAATATCTTCTTATCGCGGAAGGCAGGTCTGCGCGCGCATTCGAGTGCGAGAGAGCGCCCGGACATACCTGCGCCGGCCATTATCATATCCCATTTTGAGCCGATCATTCGTCAACGCAAAATACCTTTTTGCTAAAATGGTTCACATGATGTCAATAAAATTCCGATTTTTGCCATATTAACTTTCAGGCCTTAAGCATCTCATAACCAAAACATTACACTTGTTCCCAGTCTATGAGAACCATCAAAACACTGTTATTGACTTTTACGGGCTGTCTGTTTTTGGCCAGTTGCATGCGCTCCACTACCCTTACGGTCCTGCAGCCGGCCCAGATGAAACTGCCGGAGCATATCTCCAAAGTCGCCGTCGTTGACCGCAGCAAACCGTCCAGCGGCTGGCTCAATGTTTTGGAGGGTTTGTTCACCGGCGAGGCCATCGGGCAGGATCGCCGCAGCCGACAGGAAGCCGTGGCAGGGCTGACCGACGCGCTGACACGCACCCCGCGTTTCCGCGTGATCAGCACGGGTGTGGAAATGACAGGCAGCAAAGCCGGCAACAACCTGCCGCCGCCGCTGGAATGGGAGCAGATCGAACGGATCTGCGGCGACTATGATGCCGATGCGGTGGCTGCGATCGAATCTTTTGATTCCGACAACTTTATCAACGTCAGCAAGGAGACCAGCCGCAAAAAAGACAAAAACGGTAAATCTTACACGGAAACATATTACGACGCCAGACAGCGCACGGGCGTGCGGATCGGCTGGCGGCTCTACGACCCGAAGACCCGGGTGATCCTCGATGAATTTGTAACGGACGATTACCTAGAACGCAGCGCACGAGGCAATACAGACAATAAAGCCCGGCAAAACCTGCCCTCACAGGTGTCGATCACACGCGATGTGGCCTTCAACGTCGGCCTTGAATACGGCGCCCGCATTGCGCCCGTTTACGTCAACGTCAAAAGGAATTACTACAAAAAAGCGAAGGGATACGAATCCCAGATGGATAAAGCCGCCCGCTACGCACAGGGGGAAGATTGGGACCACGCCGCGGAAATATGGAAAAAGATCGCCGAAAGCGCCGGGGAAAATACCAAAGCAGCCGGTCGTGCCGCTTACAACATGGCGGTGGCCGCAGAGATCAAAGGCAATCTCGAACTGGCATTGGAGTGGGCGCAAAAAGCATGGAATGATTATGGCAATAAAATGGCCAGAGATTACATTCAAGTCATCAGACAAAGGCAAAACGACGCGCGAAAACTCGAATATCAGTTGCCCGGAAAAAGGGTGTAGCACCCTGAAACGGTAAACAGCACATGATAGCAAAACCGGACAAACAGGCAACGGATCACATCCGTTTGATCGGCGGCATCAGCGAAGATACCGTCAAGCGCCGCTTTGTCCCTTTCCTGAAAGAGTTTTACCGCAACCGCTACGAGCCTTCGCCCGATACGATCAAGGTAAATCTCGACAACGTAGGTACCGGCGGGATTGTCGCCGATGGTATGATCACGTTTAAAAAAGAAGACGACTCCACTTTCGTTTGCACCTACGAAGCCACTTCACGTGACAAGATCGAGGAGGTCCGGTTTTCACTCAATCTCGTGTATTTTCTGTGGGATTGTGCTGCATTCGGTGCCTTATGTGCAGCCTGTTCCTACGGTTTTTTCTATGTCACACAGTTCAAATGGCTCTACGACCTTCAGGCCACCGGCAATATCGGTCTGATCATCGGAACGGCGACGATGGGCTTTTTTGCCTGGTATTTCACCATGCAGGGCTGGCGTAAATACCGGTATATCTATGCGATCGAGCAGTTTAAGCGCTACCAGGCCGACGAGCAATGGGTAGCCCTTGCGGAGGACGTTTTTCCTGCGCCGAACGATCCCTACATGGTCGAATTGAAGACGCAATGCATCTACCAGGGATTCGGCCTCGCGCTTGTGCCTGCCGAAGGCCCCGTCAGGATACTGAATGCGCCCTCCAGGATCGGTATTTTCGGCAAGGACAGAAAGATGGTGGACTGGTTCACGCGGTCGCAATGGTACAAGACCATTTCTCAAAATGTAACCACGGCTGCGCGGTACCGCCCGCCCGATACATTCAATGTGTATTGGAACAAAGTTGCCCGCCCGGTCCGGCACCTGGTCATAGAACCTTTTAAAAAACACATTTGGGGTATCCTGAGCAAGCCGTTCGGGCAAACGACCGATGTTTATTCGAGGTTCATGGGCGGACAAAAAGTACAAAAATGGGTCTTCGCCCTTTCGCTGGCCACCCTGCTTCCGCTGTGTTATCAGGTGCTGAGTTTCAGTGAAGAAAACCTGGCGGACCTGGAAGAACTCAAACACTGGGAAAGCGATATAAACCCGGAGGATCAACCCGGATATACGCCCAACGACGATATTCTTCCACAGGGAGTACCCAAACAATATCCGGTCCCGGTACAATCGCCCGAGCCCGAGATCACAACGATCAATCTGAGCGGCAGCGATGACGAAATTCAGACGATCAACCTTTCCGGCGATGATGAAGACGACGTGCCCACGATCAATCTTTCGGGAGATGAAGAAGAACCCTCTCCGCCACCGCAGCCCGCAAGAGCAGCAAGCAAGGCGGGCACTGCTTCAGGTGGACCGTGTGCCGGCGTAAAAGGACGTACAGGCTGGATCATACAGGACAACGCCTATTCATCGGGCGACAACGCGCTGGCACGGGTAAACACCCTGAAAGCCAACGATATATCAGCCACGGCGACCCCGCGTAGTTGTTTCGAATCGGGCGGCAGCGGCTACATCGTCTGGCTGGGCGCCGTCAGACCGACAAGAGAGGCTGCGCAAAAAACGGCCGACGATCTGGGGAAAACACTCCGCCGTCTCGGGTTGGGGAAAGCCAAACTGATGGTCCGTGAATTGAAATGAGCCACCTTGGCAAGGAATTACTGAATGTGCACACATTGAAAAAAAACGTATCCGGGTTGGTCACAACGATCACTTCAATCGGCCTGCTCGGGGGCGTCTTGCTGTCCTGGCCGCTTTGGCATGCAGAAAGCCGGCTATCCTTTCCCATGCTGCCAGCACTGGAAGCACTCGCGCTGCCGAGGCTCATGATGACGGCAGGACTGACAGGGCTTTTACTGGCAACTGCCATTTTTCCAGGAAAAAAAAGTGTGGTGGGGGCACTGCTGCTCTGGCTGGCACTGATGTGCGCTCAGGACATCAACCGCCTGCAACCCTGGATATGGTTTTACCTGCTGGTGCTGGTTTCTGTAATGATAATAGGGGATCGGGATGAACAGCAGACGACCCGCGCCTTGCGTTTTTTGCTGGCGGCTGTTTATTTCTGGGGAGGGTTCAACAAACTCACGCCATATTTTGCAGAAGGGAATTTCCCCTGGTTTTGCGAGGCGTTCGAACTGACGCGCCCTTTGGGCAAACTTTCATGGGCAGGATACGGCCTTGCTGTTCTTGAAATGTCATTCGCGGCCGGAATCCTTTGGCCCCCTGCACGTGCAGCCTTCAGGTGGATCATTCCGGTTTTTCACGCAGTGATCGTCCTTTTTCTGTGGAAACTCGACTGGAACGCCGTCGTCATCCCCTGGAACCTCGCCATGGCGGCAATGGCCTGGCTTGTTTGTACTGAACAGCAACAATCCGAACCTGCGAAGGCGCGGTACTTTTCGGGTGAGTTGCTGCCGGTTTTGCTCGCCTGGAGCACTCCGATCCTGCACCTGTTCGGTTACTGGCCCTATGCGCTTTCCTGGGAAATGTACACCAACACACAACCCGAAGCGACATTTTATCTGGAAGGCGCGCACATGGAAACTGCATGTCCCCGCGCAGCCCGATGGAACGAACTGGCGTTTGACGGCGGCAGCAAACTGCTGCTGGATGATTGGTCCGCACGGGAACTCCATGTGCCGATGTTTTCTTCGGAGCGCCGGTTTCGCGAAGCGGGAGCCTATCTTTGCGGCTGCGTCAGCGATCCTGACAGCGCCGGTTTGTATATCCTGAAAGTGGATCGCTGGAACAAGTCAGCAGAATCCATGTTGAAAATACCCTGCCGGGATTTGATTCCCGGCAAGCAGAAAAATCGCTGAACAAAAATGCCCGGAGCCTGAACGATGGCAAAAAATTCTCTGTTGTGGCGCATTACGCCTGCCGGCGGCGGACCGGCGTCTTATCTATTCGGTACGATGCATGTGCGGGATTACCGCGCATTTGGCTGGCTGCAAGTTGCCCAGCATTTTTTGGCCCAATGCGAGACCTTTGCCACGGAATTCGATTTTTCCGAAACCGATGAAACGGCCCTTGCAGCGGCGCTGCAACTTCCGGAAGGCAAGACCCTCGACCACTTTCTGAAGCCGGGCGCCTGGAAAAACCTGGATTTTTACTGCCGAAAAAAACTCGGCATGCCTGCCGATGCGATGCGTGCGCAGCACCCGATGACCGTCAGCACGGCACTCTCAACGGCGTTTCTGGCAGACGAGTCGGCGCATTCCCTGGATGAAACCTTGTGGCATTATGCCCGCAGTCTCGGCAAACCCACGACCGGTGTCGAAAGTTTTGCCGACCAATTGAATACGCTGCACAAGATATCGCTCAAGCAACAGATCAAAAGCCTGACCTGGCTGCTGAAAAATTACAAGCGGCAAAAAAGCCGCATGCATAAAATGATCCGCTGGTACGCTGCCGGCGACATTCAAAAACTCTACAAATCGGCCCAAAAAGATACCAAAGGCATGCGGCGCGTGCTGCTATACGAGCGCAATGTGCTGATGGCCAGGCGCTTTGCCGAAATCACCCAAACAGGGTCGCTTTTTTGCGCCGTGGGCGCCGGGCATCTCGGCGGACAAAAAGGCATGCTGCGCCTCCTGAAAAAGGCGGGTTTCAAGGTAAAACCCGTTCGCCCGGCCCTGGCCAGTTCACATGCTCCGGCTTTGGAGGCCTGAACCTGTTTCCTGTCATGGCGCCATTGTTTCCCTTATACTATCTGCCTCCAGTATCCTGGTGTGCCGCTGTATGGAAATACCGGCAGATCGAACTGGAAGCCTGCGAGCACTACCAGAAAGGCTCATTGCGCAATCGTTGCTACATCGCCGGACCAAATGGTATCCAGCGGCTGAGCATTCCGCTCGAAAAGGGGAAACACCAGCAAATGCCGGTGCGCGATGTGCGGATCGCCGACACCGATCCCTGGCAACGTCAGCATTGGCGGAGCATCGTTACTGCCTACGGGAGCGCCCCTTTTTTCGAACACTATGTCGACGGAATTGCGCCGTTTTATGAAAAAAAATATTCGTTTTTGTTCGATTTCAACCTGAAACTGCTCGAATACCTTTTTCAGCAAAAAATCGGGTGGAAAGGCGCCTTTCAACTTTCAGCGCAATACGCGCCTGAAAAGATGACCGTACCTGCCACTACTTCTATACGTTATCCCCAGGTGTTTGAAGAGCGGCACGGCTTTATCCCCGACCTGTCGGTATTAGATCTTTTTTTCTGTTGCGGCAACAGAAGCGCCCAGGCGCTGGCAGATGCCGAAGAATAACGAAAAGGACATCACGACTTTATACGCCTGATGATCAGCCGGTCGTAGAAAAAGACCGCCAGCGCGGAGAACAGCGCCAGCGCCGTAAAAATACCCCACATCAGATCGGGTCGTTTTATGCCTGCTACACCAAATTTGGCGTAGAGTTGTCCGGAAAGAATGCCGCCGAAAAGATTTCCCAATGCGATGCACCAGTAAAAGTACCCCATGTACATGGCCACTTTGTCGGGCGGAGCAATCCTTCCGGTGTACTCTTTCGACTTTGGGCTGGCCATCATCTCGCCGAAGGAGAAAATGACGATGCCGGCCAGCACGATCCATCCGCTGGTGCCGAACACCAGTATGGAAAAACTGAGTACCGTGATCAGCACGCCCCAGAAGATCGTGGTGAACGCCTTGAGGCGCGTGACCAGATACGAGATCATCACCTGAAAAATAATGATCGCTGCGGAGTTGAAATTGATCAGGTACTCCGGGTTCACCTGCCCTTCTTTTGCCATAGAGCCGGCCAGCCCCTCTGCCCAGGAGTCGAGCCCTATGGCACTCAGCAAGGACTGGGCGCCGCGCAGCACATCGGAAGTATCGGTAAAGTCGCGGATATGCAGGGGAAGGGTGTAAAACAACTGTTGGTAACAGGTCCAGAAACCCGACATGATAAGCAGGAACAGCCCGAACCGCCAGTCGCCCATACGCATGGGCTGTAAATACCAGGATGCAGAACCAGAGGCCGCATTTTTGACCAGCAGGTCATAAATTACATTCAGGACGATCCAGACACCGGCGATCATCCAGATGTGTGTCCAGGTAAAACTGCCGTCCGAAGTATATTTCGAACCCAGCACCAGAAAGGCCAGCAAGCCGAATACAAACAGAAAAAAACGGCCGTTGCCCAGCACTTCCACCATATCGGATAGCACTTTTTTCAGCGTTCTGGGGTTTGCGGAGCGGCTTTCGGAAGTCGGTTCCTGGAAAAACAGGGTGATAATGATAAAATTGACGGCAATCCATACCGAAGAAGCGATGAATACATAGCGCCATTCCCAGCCCCGCACAATGCCTGCGACGATCGGGCCGATGAACCCGCCGATATTGACCATCATATAAAAAATGCCGAAACCCATGGAGGCTGTGCGGTCGTTGGTAAGCCGCGAAATGGAGCCGACTATCACGGGCTTGAACATGGCGGCGCCCAGGGCTACCAGCATGAAAGCCATAAAGAAGGTGGGAAAGGTCTTGAACTGCCCCAGTAAATAGTACGCCGGTACCAACACGATAAAAGCGGTCATCAGCATACGCCTGTAGCCGTAACGATCGGCCAGGGCGCCGGTGACCACCGGAAACAGATACAGAAAAAAAGTAACGACCCCTTGCAGCACGCCCCTGTCCTGATCGGAAAAGCCAAGCCCGCCTTCACTGACCGGGCCCGTGATGTACAGGGAAGAGACCGCAAAAAAGCCGTACCAGGCCATGCGTTCGAATATTTCCATCGTATTGACGGCCCAGAATGTTTTGGGAAACTCCTTAATGCTGATCTTTTTCGTTTCGCTCATGATGCGGATCATTTGTGAGCGCCAAAGATGAGAAAATATTCAGGCATCGTCGCGGTGTGGAAAGGTTTGGCACTGTTGCATTGATTTTGCAATTTAGCGGCGATTTGTGCCTTTGCAATACCAGCAGGCCGGATCACCAACGTCACGCAAAACATGATACCGATGAAGAAATTATGTTTTCTATTGCTCTGCGCTGCCTGTACGCAGGCACCAGTAGAGCCGCCCACTCCCGCGCAGGTATTTGCAGAGGGCATATGGATCGACCTGACACATCCCTTTTCCGACTCCACGCTGTACTGGCCGAACAACAAGATCGGCTTCCATCTGGATACGCTTTTCAACGGAACCACCCCCGGCGGTTTTTTCTATTCTTCCTACCAGTTTTGCGCGCCCGAACACGGCGGCACGCACCTCGATGCGCCGATCCACTTTGCCGCAGGCCGCTGGAGCTGCGACGAAATACCGCCCGAGCGGCTGAGTGGCAACGCCGTTGTAGTGGATGTTTCGAAAAAAGCCCTGCAGAATCGCGATTATCTCGTCAGCACCGAAGACCTGACCACGTGGGAAACTGAAAACGGTCCCTTGCCCGAAGGGTCGTTTTTGTTGCTGCGCACCGGTTACGGAAAGTTCTACCCCGACCGGCTTGAATATTTCGGCACAGCCCGGATGGGAGAGGAAGCCGTAGCGGAACTTCATTTCCCGGGCCTTGATCCGCAGGCTGCTGAATGGCTGGTCAAAAACAGGAAGGTTAAAGCCGTTGGTCTGGACACCCCGAGCATCGATTACGGTCAGTCTAAAGATTTCAAAAGCCATCAGGTACTGCTGGGTGAGAATATCCTTGTTTTCGAAAATGTGGCCCATCTGGACCAACTACCCTCTACCGGCGCTTATGTAATGGCATTTCCCATGAAGATTGCGGGCGGCAGCGGCGGCCCTTTGCGCATCCTCGGCTGGGTAAAGAAGTAAGTTTTTACTACAAAAACGGTCAAAAAGCAGCGTACACACGTAAGTTTGTTCCATGATTCTCAATCAACACACCCAGGCGCTTCGCATCCAGGTAGAAGACCTGGTGAAAGACCTGCAAAACCTCAGTCAGGAAATCGGACATCAGGAACTGGCTGCCACGGTCGGCGAACTGCGCAACCGCATGGGCGAACCGTATATGTTCGTCATCGTGGGTGAAGTGAAGGCGGGTAAAAGCAGTTTTGTAAATGCCTTGCTGGATGCGGGCCGCGACATTTGTGCCGTAGCGCCGCAACCCA
Source organism: Lewinellaceae bacterium (assembly GCA_020636045.1). Lineage (GTDB taxonomy): Bacteria > Bacteroidota > Bacteroidia > Chitinophagales > Saprospiraceae > M3007. The sequence continues at coordinate 308,015 of JACJYP010000005.1, read as the reverse complement.
TGACGGACACGATCCAGCAGATCCTTTACGGCGAACAGGAAGAGACCATCCAGGTGAATCCGTACCTGAAGAAAATATTGCTGCCCGTCGATATCCTGCGCGACATCGCCATCGTAGATACTCCCGGCACCAACAGCATTGTCGAGAAACACCAGGAGATCACCGAGCGTTTTATTCCGGCAAGCGACCTGGTCATTTTCGTCTTCGAAGCAAAAAACCCTTACCGGCAGTCCGCCTGGGATTTTTTCGATTTTATCCACCGCGACTGGCACAAAAAGATCATTTTCGTACTTCAGCAGAAGGACCTGATGTCTGCGGAAGACCTAACGGTCAACGAGCGGGGGTTGTACGATTTCGCCGTCAAAAAAGGCATGACAGAGCCTGTGATCTTCGCTACCAGCGCCAAAGCAGAACTGGACGGCCACTATGACCAGAGCGGCTTTTCACAGGTGCGCGACTACATCCGCACGCACGTCACCGGCGGCCGCGGTGCTGCCATGAAACTCAAAAACAACCTCGAGACCTCGCGCAATATCCTCGACCGCATCCGCCAGGACCTCGACACCCGCACCGAACAGTTCAGGGCCGACACGGCATTTCGCGACGATATTTTTCAGACCCTCGATAATCAGGAGAAAAAATCGAATCACCATGTCGGCCAGTTGATCGAGAATCTGCTGGGCACCTACGACCGCATTACACAGTCCACCGGCAACGAACTTGCCGCAGGGTTATCGTTCCCGAATATGCTGCTGCGGTCGGTGAAAGGGATTTTCCGCAAGCAATCGTCCATCAAGGAATGGCTGGACGAACTGACAAAAAAACTGGAATCAAACCTCAACGGCGAACTGAAACTGAAACTCAACGAAGGTGTGATCGACCTGGCCGATTCGGTACAGCAAATGGCCAAAATGATCGACCTGAAGATCAGGACGGGCAAAACGATCGTCAAAAGCGATTCCTATATTTTTGAAGACATCGCTGACAAACGGGCGGCAGTACTAAAAGAATTGCAGGAAGCCTTTTCACGCTTTATGTCACGCTCGGAAAGTTTTACAGATACCCGCCTGTTTCCGGAAAACACCTCCGTTTCACCCAATATCGCCGCCGGCAGCGGCGCCGCGATCGTCGGGGTCATCCTCGCCTCCGTCACCAAGATCACCGTGCTGGACGTAACGGGAGGTATCCTGACCGGTATCGGATTGCTTTTCGCGGGTATTACGGCCGGAATACAAAGACGCAAGATCGTGAGCGGTTACCGCAACGAGATCGCGCACGGCCGCGAACGTATGGCAGAAGCACTGGACTCAAAATTGCACAGCTACGTCCGCACCATCAAAGGGCGGATACGTGAAAACTTTAGCGAACTGGAGGCAATGCTGGAAAACGAATCGGCGCAGATCGCACGATTCGACGAGGCGTATGGCAAATTGAGTTCGCGCCTGGAAGAGATCGATACGGAGATCAGGGTTTAATCTGCACTCAATCGTTGCCGCAGCACAGAACTGAATTTCGACTCCCCGAAACCGCGCGGGTCTACCCTGCCCATCCTGGGCGCCGAGCAGGCATCTTTGGTCAGGTATATCTTTCCTTCCAGCGACCACACCAGGTCATCCAGTTTGTCGATCAGGGACCGGATGCCTTTCGTACGCGGAAAATCGAGCGCCAGTGAATACCCGCGGATCGGGAATGAATGCATGGCCTCAGGTGCCGGGTCGCCGTGGCGTTTCAAAACGGTCAAAAACGGCGTTTCCCCGCTTTCTCCGATCATTTCCAGCACGCGGCGCATACCGTCGAAACTATATTTTTCGGGCAAACAAAACTGATACTGCACGAAACCACGTGGTCCGTACAGGCGGTTCCAGTTTGAAAACCTGTCCAACGGGTAAAAATATTCATCCAGATCGACCTCGCGGGTTCCGGATCTGTTTTTCCGGAAATACATCTCGTTGTATGGTTTGATCGTCAATCGGTGGAGCAAGCTGAAGGGCGGGACAAAGGGAACATTCAGGGGCTTTTTCACGGGATAGGGCAGTGAATTGACCTGTTTATGATCAATGTGATCGGCAAAAAAAGCCGCGCCACGCCCGAATTGCTGTCCGGAGGACGTGCTGTCGATCCATGCAGCCGCATACTGCCTTCCTTTCATCTCTTCGAATGACCTGAACAGCGCTTCATAGTTTGCAGCACGCACCGTTTGTTGCGCCAAATTTGGCGACGGCAGCCGCATCAGCCGAAAAGTAGCGGACAGAATGACGCCGGTCCAGCCCATGCCGCCGCAGGTTTGCCAAAACAGGTCGCTGTTTTTTTCTCTGGAGCATACGTGCACACGGCCTTCGGCGTCCATCAGTTCGAAGGAAAGCAGCCAGTTGGAAAAGCAGCCTTTCACGGGATGGTTTTTGCCATGCACATCGCTCGCGATCGCGCCTCCTGCTGTAATTGATTTGATACCAGGCGTAACGTGAAAAAACCAGCCCGCCGGAACGATCAGATCGAGCAACCCGGACAAGAGCACCCCTGATTCGCACTGCACGATACCCTCCTCTTTGTCAAAACGGAGTACTTTATTTAGCGCCAGGGTAGACAAAACACAAGCGGACAGCGCTGCATCGCCGTAGCAACGGCCGTTCCCGCGTGCGATCATTCGATCATGCGCCACAATGTATTCCCGTACCTCATCACGGTTGGCGGGGGTAGCCAGTTCAGCCCGAATAGCAGGATAGCGGCCCCAGTTGGTGATCGTTCCCGTTTTAATGTGCATAGCGCGATATAGCCGTATCCCTCCGGGACTGTGCGACAGGCCCGAAAAAAAGGTGTTTTAACAAAATACTGTCGCCGGGAGCAAAGTAATTCCTGGGGTTCTGGGATGAATGCAACACATATTCAGGTGGCCGCTGCCCTTTTAACACGCTTACATCCTCCGGCAAGTCAGGAGGTTTTGTATAAAACAATCTGAGCACGATCGAGTCGCCGGCATTGTGAAACAACGCGATGCGGGCATCGAGCGTCCGTCCTCCCGCATATTCATCGAAATATTTGGCAAAAGGGCTTCCGTTCAATCGGCCGAATAACTCCAGCCAGGAATGTATGGTTTCATCGCTTTCGGACTTTTCGTCCATCCAATGGCCGGACGTATCTTTTTTATGGAGCAGGAGCGCCCGGCCGAGGGTATCATCCTTCCATTGAATGATGAATGAATCTACAACAGCCGGGTCGAACACCGCCACTTTGTCCGACCGAAGGGCATCCAGGTCGCGGGGGAAGAGGCTGCGCAGATGCCCTTCGACGAGGTAGACCCCGCCGTGGTCATTCAGGCGGATAAAGGTGGCTGGCCGGCCCGATTCCATCATTTCCCGGCCGATCTCGATCGTTTCGGGTTTTCCGCTGTGCAGGCGGTAGACAACATTCAGCCCGCGCCCCGTACCGAGTTCGAGCGTATCCAAAAGATTCGACTTCACGATCCGGATGGAGCGAATACGCGACAGCGCCGATAGCAGCGGGTCCATCTGTGCAGACGCCACCAGGATTGTTTGCAACTCCCGGGTGGCGGCCCAGCCGGTTTCCGTGCGTTCCATAAGGAGTTCGGCAACCCCCGGGTACTGCACTCCGATCTGCACCAGCGCGGCCGTATCGTTTCGGATCAGATCGGTCTGGTACCACTGCGCAGGACGCCAGGGCAACTGCCGGAGCAGCAATCCTGCGAGCAGTGTGGCAAAAAAGAGGTAGACCAGGTGTTTGTTTTTCATCTCCCGCGGTTTTACGAGGTGAAATTAGGGCGAATTGAAGTCCTGTAAGCGCGAAAGCCGGCAAAATCAACAATTATTGCTTCCGATCATCGGGTGAAAAGTGTAACAAATACTACCTGTAATGGCGGATCGCCGTACTTTTGCCCCCCTATTTTTTATAAGGACACATGGATATTCCTCTCGGCAGAAAGATCACTATAACCGGCGACCTGGGAAGCGGCAAAAGCGCCGTCTCGAGTATTCTTTGCGCCCGTACGGGTTTTGAGTACGTCTCTACCGGACGCATTCAACGCCAGCTGGCACAAAAGCTCGGGATCGACACCCTCGAAATGAACAGGCGGGCCGATACGGACCCCGGAATTGACCAGCAGATAGACGGCATTTTCGTGGACCTCGGCAAAGACACGAAAAGTTATGTCGTGGACAGCCGCATGGCCTGGTTTTTCCTGCCCGGCTCATACAAAGTGTACCTTCAGACCGATGTCGGTGTCGCCGCAGATCGTATTCTCGGCGACCTGAACAGAAAAAGCGAAGAGTATGATTCGAGAGACGAAGCCATGCAAAAGATACTTGCGCGCAAACAGAGCGAGAACGCCCGGTTTCTGAAAAAATACGGCGCTGACTGCGCCAATATGGACAATTTCGATCTTGTGGTAGATACGTCGGGTAAAAGCCCCGATGAAGTGGCGGACATCGTTATAAAAGGCTTTGAAGCCAGTGCGCAAGGCATTCCCTTTGCGCGATACCATTGAAGCACCATATCCGCTAAGCGCGACAACCGCCAACTAAAACAGGCGCCTGCTGTTTACCTGTACAAAACCGGAAAGCCTGATCAGGGCGCAGGAATGCCCTGACACACAAGAACAGAACTGATATGGCAACCATTTCCATCAACCTGAAAGAGGGCGACATCGAACGCCCGGGAGAAGTGATCGCAGGCATCGATCTGGGTACCACCAACAGCCTGGTGGCCTACATGAAAGACGGCGCTCCCGTGTGTGTGAAAGATGAAGCAGGCAAAAGCGCGTTGCTGCCTTCGGTACTGCACTTTGCCTCCGGTGATACGATTATCGTGGGCGAACACGCCAGAGAACAACTGATAAAATCGCCGGCCGATACCATCTATTCAGTAAAACGGCTGATGGGAAAATCATACCAGGATGTACGCGGCTTCGAGGACTTTTTCGGGTACAAAGTGATAGATGACGACACCGAATCGCTTGTGAAGATCAGGGTAAAGGATCGCTTTTATACGCCTGTAGAACTGAGTGCGATGATTCTGAAAGAATTGAAGGAAAGGGTGGAAAACCGGCTGAACCAACCCGTTACAAAAGCCGTGATCACCGTGCCGGCATACTTCAACGACAACCAGCGGCAGGCCACGCGCGATGCGGGCAAACTCGCCGGGCTCGATGTGCTACGCATTGTGAACGAGCCCACTGCTGCAGCGCTGGCCTATGGAATCGGGCGGCCAGGTGAGCAGGATTCCCACGAGCAGGAAACCATTGCCGTATATGATCTGGGCGGCGGCACGTTCGATATTTCGATCCTGCAGATCGAGAACGGCATTTTTGAAGTGCTCTCCACCAATGGAGATACGTTTCTCGGCGGCGACGACTTCGATCAGGCAATCGTTAATTATTGGCTCGAAGAGTTGAGTATTGATAAGAAATTATTAACTGAGGAAAAAGATTTTGGACAAGAGATTCGTCTTGCCGCCGAGTCTGCCAAAAAAGCGCTTTCCAGCCATGAATCTTACAAGTCAGCGATCAAAGGCAGCGCGGTAAGCATAACCCGCAGCACATTTGAAGACCTGATCGCTCCGCTTGTGCAGCGCACCCTCGATTGTTGCCGGAATGCCCTGCGAGACGCGGGCATCGGCACCGAAAAAATTGACAAAGTGGTTATGGTAGGGGGCAGCACACGCGTCCCTGTGGTGCGCAGTGCCGTTGCCGGCTTTTTCGGCAAACCGGTTTTCGACGATCTCGATCCGGACGAGGTTGTGGCATTGGGTGCTGCCATTCAGGCGGATATCCTTGCCGGCAATCAGCAGGATCTGCTGTTGCTCGATATCACGCCGCTTTCACTGGGCATCGAGACGATCGGCGGACTCATGGATGTGATCATTCCGCGCAATTCAAAGATACCGACCAAGGCCGGCCGGCAGTACACCACCAGCGTTGACGGCCAAAAGAACCTGAAGATCAGCGTATTTCAGGGAGAACGCGATCTGGTTGAACACAACAGAAAACTGGGGGAGTTCATCCTGCGCGGCATCCCGCCCATGCCGGCCGGGTTACCCAAAATTGACATTCAATTTATCCTGAATGCAGACGGTATCCTCACGGTACGCGCCAGGGAATTGCGCAGCGACCTTGCCCAGGAGATCGAGATCCGTCCTACCTATGGCATCAGCGAAGAGCAAATGGCCACCATGTTGCTCGACAGCATCAAAAACGCCCAGTCCGATATGACCGTTCGCGGCCTGCTGGAAGCCCGCAATGAAGCCTCCAACCTGCTAAACAGCGGCGAAAAATTCCTGAAGCAAAACGACGGTATCCTCAGTGAAGCGGAAAAAGCAACTACAAACGCTTTGTTAAAAGCCCTGCACGAGGCAGCGAAAGGGGATGACAAAGACGTCATCCACCGCGCGATCGATGAACTGAACGACTTTACATCGCCTCTTGCGCATCGCGCGATGGACGTAACTATCCGCGATGCCATGAAGGGCAAAAAAGTGTAAGATCGATCGTCAACCGTCAGAAAAAACCCTTTTCATTACAAGCGAACTTACTTATCCAACAAGAGCATGAAAGTCCTTTCTTTCGCAACGATGCTGACGCTGAGCCTGCTGGCATCCTGCACAACCGCACAACAGGCACAAACGCAAAACACCACCCCTGCTGCGCCGGCGCCATCCAACACTTTTGTGACCTGGGACACCAAAATGGTCGATCTGGGAACGGTAAGAAAGGGTGAAAAGCGCTCACTGGCATTCGAGTTTACCAACACTTCGGGCGCCGATGTTCAGATCGACATCGTGGATGCATGCGATTGCACGAAGGTAGATTTTCCCCGCGGTGTGATCGCGCCGGGTGGAAAAGGGAAACTTGATGTAGTATTCAACAGCGCAGAAAAAGACGCCGCCGAAACGATCGGCATCAACGTTGTTTTCAAGCAAACCGACGCATCGGGCTATCCACGAATAGAGGTCGTGGAATACAAATTTGAAATAGAAAAATAAATAGAGAAGATTCAGTCTTTAGCCTCTCTGCGCTTCAACTCATCGCGGATCTTGGCCGCCGTTTCGTAATCTTCCGACTCCAGCACTTCCTGAAGCCGGCGTTGCAGGGCTTCCACTGAATAGGTCTCCAGCGCATCGCTGTCGAGCGGCGCCTGCACTTTTGCGGTCGAGAGTCCGCCGCCTTCTTCTTCCTGATCTTCAAGCACTACACCGGCGGCTTCAAGGATAAAATCGTAAGTATAGATCGGGCATTCGAAGCGGACGGCCATCGCGATCGCATCGGAGGTCCGGGAGTCTATCTCGTATTCGCCGCCGTTTTTCACACACACCAGCCGGGCGTAAAAAATACCGTCCAGCAGGTTATTGATCACCACTTCTTTCAACTGAATGCCGAAAGTATCGAGCGTACTTTTAAACAGATCGTGCGTCAGCGGCCGGTTGGGCACCATACGTTCCATGGCAACAGCGATCGCCTGGGCCTCAAAACTACCGATAACAATGGGCAGGCGACGCTGGCCGCGCCGTTCGCCCAGCACCACTGCATAATTATGCGATTGGGTCATGCTGTGCGACAATGCCACTATATCCAATTCAATACGTTTCATTTCCGATGGTTTATTAGCAGTTATTCGGGGATGCAAAAGTAGGAAAGGGAACAGGTGGTTTCCCAAAATGGACGCATAAAAATACGCGTTCATTTCCTGGCAGGAGAACAAAAAGTGCCGAATAAGGTTTGCAAATGACAAGCGCCCCGTGTCGTACAGGGCGCTTGTTTTTATTTTAATCAGGACTCCTTCCTTCTTAGTTGGAAGCCTTGAATTTTTTGAAAGCTTCATTGAGACGGGGAACTACTTCAAACAGATCGCCGACCACGCCGTAGTCTGCCGCTTTGAAAAACGGCGCTTCCGGGTCTTTGTTGATCACCACGATCACTTTGGAATTGTTCACCCCGGCCAGGTGCTGAATGGCGCCGCTGATGCCGATGGCGATATACAGGTTCGGACGGATGGCGATGCCGGTCTGCCCTACGTGTTCGTGGTGCGGACGCCAGTCGCTGTCTGCAACCGGTCGCGAACAAGCGGTCGTGGCGCCCAGCGTTTCGGCCAGATCTTCCACAATGCCCCAGTTGGAAGGATCTTTCATGCCGCGACCTGCCGATACCACGATCTCGGCTTCCGGGAGCGGCACGCGGCCTTCCTGGGTGCGCACATCTTTCACACGAATGCGGCCCGACCCGGCATTGGTGCTGATATTTTCAGCCGCAACCGATTGACCGGACGCATCGGGTTTGATGGCATTGCCCATAAGCGAAAGCACACTGACAGGGCTGGTGATCCGGTATTCTGCGATCGCTTTGCCGGAAAAAACCGTTTTTTTGACCGTAAGTTGACCTCCGCTTACTTCGGGCAGGCCGCTGACGCCCGAAACGAGGCCGGCATCGAGCCGAACGGCCAGCCGGCCGGCGATCGATTTGCCGGTAGAGGTGTGGCTAACGATCACCACTTTGGCGCCGTTGTTTTTGGCCACATCGGCGATCGCCGCTGCAAAACGCTGGCTATCAAACTGGTCGAACGAAGCATCCGCTACGTTCAACACTTTGGAGGCGCCGTAACGGCCCAGTTCGGCAGCCTGGTCCACAGTGCCGAGCGTAAGCGCAGTGCAACTTGTGCCGAGCAGATCGGCCACTTTTTTTCCGTAGGTCACGGCCTCGAAGGCCGCTTTTTTGAGATGGCCGCGCGGGCTTTCTGCAAAAACTAATACCATTATCGTAATGTATTAATGTCGTGAATAGAGAGGTTCGGGACGCCGGGCTCAGATGACCTTTGCGTCCTCGTGCAGCAGGCGGACCAGTTCGTCCATGTTTTCCGGGTCCACCAGTTTGACACCTGCTTTGGCCGGCGGCAGCGAAAATTTCACCGTTTCCACTTGTTCTTCGAAGGGAACCGGCTCCACTACTTTCAAGGGTTTGGTGCGGGCCGTCATGATGCCGCGCATATTGGGAATACGTTGTTCGGCCATGCCTTTCGACGCGCTTACGACGAAAGGCAGGTCTGCTTCCAGCACCTCTACCCCACCCTCGATGTCGCGTTCGAACGTAGCGGCATTCCCATTCAGATCGAGTTTGGAGGCATAGGAAATATAGGGCAGATCGAGTATTTCAGCCACCATTGCTCCTACTTCGGAACCGTTGTAGTCGATGGTCTCCTTGCCAAAAAAGATGGCGTCGAATTGCTCATTACGGGCGTATTCCGCGATCTGCTTTGCTACGAATGCAGCGCTTTTAGGCTCCGCATTGATCCTGACAGCCTCATCGGCGCCGATGGCAAGGGCTTTTCGGATGGTGGTCTCGTTGGACGCCGGTCCTACGTTGAGGGCTACGACGGAGCCTCCGAGCGCCTCGCGCAATTCGCAGGCGCGCACCAGGGCGTACCATTCGTCGTAGGGGTTCATGATAAACTGAACACCCGCAGCATTGAACTCCTTGCCGTCCGCGCTAAAGGATATCTTGGCGGTAGTATCGGGAGTTTGGCTGATGCAAACCAAAAATTTCATATTCGGTTGGTTATGGCAAGATGGTAGAGAATGAATCTGTAAATGGGGTTATTTTTGCGGCGCGCAAAGGTAGGAAGCCTGCCTTTTTCCCAAAAACTTCGCGCGAACTTTCGCTCGTCTCAAAACAACTTTTACGCTTATTCGTTCATAAACTATTGAAAATGAGCAAGCGACTTCCATCCCTGTTGCAAATGCTGGAATCTTCGCCCCGCGATTCTTTCCTGCTTTTTGCCATTGCCAAGGAATATGAAAGCGCGGGCGACCGCGACAAAGCGCTCGAATACTTCGAAATGCTCAGGAGCAGCGATCCGGGATATGTGGGTCTTTACTATCATCTCGGCAAATTATTCGAACAATCACAATCGCCCGAAAAAGCCATCGCAACATACAAGGAAGGCATCGAGGTCGCGCGCAAAGCATCTGATTTTCATTCGCTGAGCGAACTGAACGGCGCACTCCTGAACCTGGAAGATCCGGAAGAATAATGATACATCTGCTCCCCAACCGCAAGTCTGCCAGCCTCTTTGCCTGGGCCATTTTGCTGCTCTTTTGCCTTTCCGCCAAAGACACGGGATGCGGCCGCAGCAAGGCGCCCAAGCCCGCAAAGCCGGCCACCGAATCGCGACGCGCCGATTTTTTGCTGCGCGAACTGAAACGCCGCGACCTTTCCGAAGTCAATTCGATGTCGGCGCGCGCACGCATTTATGCCGAAGGCGACGCCCAGAGTGTCAGCGCCAGCGCCAACATCATCTGGATACGCGACAGCGTCGTTTGGATGAACGTACGCAAACTGGGCATTGAAGCAATGCGTGCGCTGATCACGAAAGATTCCGTTTTTCTGATCAACCGGCTGGACAAAACATATTCCGTTAAGGATCTCGGAAGCCTCGAACGGCAATACAGCCTGCCTGCAGGATTTCCGCTGCTTCAGGAGGTTTTGCTGGCTTCGGCATGGTTTTTCCCGGATATTATGTTGCAATCCGATATCAAGGACGAATTGCACCGCCTGAGCGGCACGAACGGGAGTGTCGGCACAGAATACCGGATGGAGGAAGGCTCCTTCATGCTGCGCAGTGAATCTTTCTTTCAGCCGAGGGACTCCCGGGCAGTCACCTTCAGTTTTGGCGATTACAAGAAGGTTTCCGGCGCGGGCATGTTTCCTTATCTTCGCAGTATTGAGGCCTATAGCCCCGAAACGGGAGCGGTCAAACTGGAACTGGAACTTTCCGACCTGAAAATCAATGAAACCCAGGAATACCGGTTTAACATACCGGACCATTATGAGAAAATTGACTGACATATTGCATTCTGCAAGTCTGCACCGCATGCTGAGGCTGGTTTTGCTGACCCTGTTCTGCGTAGCGCCCCTGATCGCTTTTTCCCAAAGCAAAAAAGAACTGGAAGTAAAGCGCAAGAAACTGCTCCGCGATATCGAGGTGACCAATAAACTGCTCAAAAAAACCACCAAGACCAAAGACGCAACTTACGATCGCTATATCGCCCTGCAAAGCCAGATTGAAAAACGCACGCGATTGATCAATACGATAGACGAAGAGATCGCCGCAACCGAGCGCAACATCGAACGCAACAGCCAGGTGATTGCCTCGCTCAACCTGGACGTCGCTAAAATGCAGGCGGAATACGGCCGCACCGTGCGCAATGCTTTTCGCAGAAAAACCCTCAGCAATCCACTCCTGTACATCCTTTCGGCCGACAACCTGAATCAGGCTTTTCGCCGCTGGCTGTTCCTGAGAAAGTACGACCAGTACCGGCGGAAACAGGCGGATGCAATTGCCTACACCCGTGAAATGCTCGCCAAAAAGATCGGGGCACTGGAAGCCACCCGTCGCGAAAAAGAAACCCTGCTCCTTTCGCTGCGCAGCCAGAAAACCCTGCTGACCACGGAGATGTCGAACAAAAACGACCTGCTCAAATCGCTATCGAGCGACGAAAGCAAACTCAAATCCGACCTGAAACGCAAGCAGGCCGCTCATGAAGCCCTGAACCAGGCGATCGAAAAAATTATCCAGGAAGAGGTGCGCAAGCGGGTGGAAGAAGCCCGGCGTGCCAGGTCCGAGCAGCAAGCCAACGTCAACAGCAGTCCTTCGCGGCAGCAAAATACCCCATCGGGCAGTAAAGAGGATCGCTCCAACCGCCTTGCCGATGATAATACTTCAATGGCATTTCGCAATAAGCGGGGACAACTGCCGTGGCCAGTGGAAGGAGGTTTTATCTCGCGTTCATACGGACGGCAGAAACACCCCACACTGAAAAACATCGAGATCACCAACAACGGCATCGATATCCGCACCGATGAGTCGGCGCCTGTGCGCGCTGTGCATGACGGCAAGGTAGCAGGTGTTCAGTTTATTCCCGGACACGACTACACCGTCATTCTCCAGCACGGCAACTATTATACGGTTTATTCCAACCTAGGCGAAACCACCATTGCCAAAGGCGATATGGTAAAAGCGCGGCAAATGATCGGCCGGGTCAGCAACAATGCCATTACCGGCACCTCGGAACTGCACTTCGAACTCTGGGACCAGAAGGAACGCATGAATCCCGCGAGCTGGATCAGAAAGTGAGTTGAATACTTTGTTGCCTTACAGTTTCCGTTCCCATACATTGTTGTCGAAATCGACGTCGGCCATCCGCCGGGTCGGGTCTATCTCAATTCTTTTGATCTGATCCATCGGTGCCGGTATTGTGAATCCGTATTGTGGATCGACCCAGCGATGGTCGGGTAATACAGTGCGTTTTTCCATCCCTTCAGCGGGTTTTTCACCCCGCATGCTCTCCAGAGGGGCATAAAACATTTCTTCCCGGCCATCCTGATAGGTCACGACAATATCGAGCGGCATGGCCATGCGGCCCATTCGGCCAATTTCGACGTGTGTATTTTGCCTGTCGCCGGCATACACCGTATCGATCGCATAATCGATCGTGTTCGTGGTATTCACCCAGTCTTCACGGTACCAGTCGAGTTCCAGACCGCTTTGCTTTTCAAACACCCGGATCACATCGTTGGCATTCGGATGTTTGAATTTCCAGGTGTCGAAATAACGGAGCAAACCCTTTTCAAATGCCGTTTTTCCAATGACATACTCGAGTTGGTTTAGGAAAACGGCGCCTTTTACGTACGCTGCCAGGCCGTAAGCGTAGTTGGTAGTGAAATGGTCGGCGTGGGTGGTCAGCGCCTCTTCCGCGCCGCTGGTAGCCAGTTGTGCATAGGCGGAATATTCGCCGGCAAAAGGATTTTCCACAGGATTGCGGCCCGGCAACAGTCCTTCGCGGGCGAGTTCGTTCATGACCAGGTCTTCCGCATAAGAGGTGAACCCTTCATCCATCCAGGCATACAGGCTTTCGTTGCTGCCCAACACCATCTGATACCAGGAATGCAGTTGCTCGTGCACGGCAACGCCAACCAGGCTGTTCAGCCCGCGATTGCCGGTGACGAGGGTGGCCAGCGGGTATTCCATGCCGCCGTCGCCGCCCTGAATGAAATAGTATTCGCGGTAGGGATACTTCCCGAAATGCTCGTTCATGATCGAACGCGCGCGGTTCATGATTGGCGGCAGTTTTTCCCAGGCCTCGTCGTATTTATTTCCTTTTTGCCATACGAAATGCATCACCGAGCCGTCATCGGCTTTGATGCTGTTGTGGGTATAGTCAGGGTCGGCCGTCCAGGCGAAGTCGTGCACATTGGGCGCTGTAAAATGCCAGGTAAGTTTGTCGCCTGAAGGGATTTTGAGCGCCGTTCCGGCCGTTTCATAGCCAAAACCAACTTCCTGGGGGTTTTGCAGGTATGCTCCCGCTGCAACGAGATAAGTCCGGTCGATCGTAATCTTTACATCGAAATCGCCCCAAACACCGTAAAACTCGCGGGCGATATATGGATTGGCGTGCCAGCCCTGGTAGTCGTATTCACAGAGTTTCGGATACCACTGGGTCATGGAAAACCGCACGCCTTCCCGGTTGTCCCGCCCCGAGCGGCGGATCTGAAGCGGCACTTGTGCATCCCAGACCATATCGAAAACGGTGGTGCTGCCCGGAAGGATAGGCTGTTCGAGCGTCACCTCCAGAATGGTTTCGCTGACCTCGAACCGGACATCTTTTCCATCGTGTTTCAGGGAGTTGACTTTGATCCAGCCCTGCTCATCGGGTTTGAGTTTGGAAATGCGGTCGCCGACCCTGCCGTCGGGGTCCGAGATCGTGCGGGAGCGCACATCCATCATGCTGCCCGGCTGGAAAGCATTAAAATAGAGATGATAGAACACCCGGGTCAGTGTGTCGGGGCTGTTGTTGGTATACTGAAGGTGCTGCGTTCCGTGGTACCGGTTAGCGGCAGCATCCATGTCGATATTCATTTCGTACCGGGCGCGCTGCTGCCAGCGTTCGGGTTGTGCATGCAGGGAAAATGAGCAGATCAGAAAAATCAGCGCAAGTGTTTTTTTCAACATAATCCTGTTTTAATAGTTTTCCAGAACGTGTTCAGGATTTTTGCAGGAGGCTGAAAAGACTCTGAACACGTTCTTAATCCGAAGCCGCAATAATACGCCAAATGCGCGCGTGAGGAGTGTTTTTCCGAAAAACGACGCGTTACACGCTGCGTTCGCCCTATCTTTGCGGGAGTACAGAAATTAAAAACAAACAAAAAATGAAGTTACGTTTCGCCATAGCCCTCGTATTTGCGGCCGCACTTACCCGATTGCTTCCACACCCCGATAATTTCACGCCTATCGGCGCCATGGCGCTATTCGGAGCGGCCTATTTCAGCCGCCAGGCGCTCACGCTGGCAATACCTTTTATCGCCTTGTTTATCAGCGATTTGCTTTTGAACAACATTATCTACAAGGAATATTATTCAGGATTTACGCTGATCACGTCGGGATGGATATACCTGGCTTTCGGACTGATGATGCTGATCGGCTGGCTGGTATTGCGCCATAAGGTAAATGCAGGCCGGGTCGTAACCGCGAGCCTGGGCGCTTCCCTGATCTTTTTTCTGGTCACTAATTTCAGTACCTGGGCCGAAACCACCCTGTATCCCAAAACCGCCGCCGGTCTGATGGCCTGCTATACTGCCGGATTGCCTTTCCTGAAAAATACAGTGCTGGGCGACCTGTTCTTTTCTGCGGTATTGTTCGGAACATACGAATTTGCTGCGCGTTATACGGCCCGGACTGCACCGCAACACTAAAACTTACATCCCTTTTCAACCCGATTTATGGCGAAATCTCTGGCAAAAGCCAAAATAAATCCCAAAAAAGTTTCCGAGAGCAAAACCGTAATGACCGAACTCATTATGCCCAACGATACCAATCCGATGGGCAATCTGATGGGCGGTTATCTGATGCGCTGGATGGATATTGCCAGTGCGATCTGTGCCGGCAAGCATTGCGAAGCACATGTGGTCACCGTGGCCGTCGACTATATTTCTTTCCAGAATCCGATCCACCTGGGAGATGTCATTACCCTGGAAGCATCGGTCACGCGTGCATTTAACACGTCCGTGGAAATCTATGTGGAAGTATTTGCCAACGATATCAAAGGTCAGCACCCCAGACGCTGCAATCACGCTTATTTTACATTCGTGGCGCTCGATGACAAGCGCAAAAACCCAGTGCAGGTGCCGCCTGTGCTCCCGCTCACCAGCGAAGAGCAACAACTTTACGAAAGTGCCGCCCGCCGGCGCGAATTGCGACTGATCCTGGGTGGACGCATCAAGCCGAAAGAAGCCACTGAGTTAAGGAAATTTTTTGCCGACCTGGAATAGCAGTTTTGCTATCGCTTCATCACAATAGCGCTGACTCGATTTTCACCGCACTCCAACACGGCCACATAGGTGCCTGACGGCCAGTTGCTTACATCAAATTCCGTAAATACCGTTTGTGATGCCGCCGTTCCTTCCTGCGACTGCATCAGGCAGCCGGTGACGTCCCTGACCTCAAGGCGCCAGGGGCCTGCTTCCATTGCCGGAGCCTGCAACCATACGCGATCGCGGGCGGGGCGCGGGTATACGAGCATATCATTTATTTTAGAAGGCGAGGGATTCTCCGTTGTGCCGACCGGACCGGGCGAAAGCCACACACAGTAGTCTTCCACCTGCCCGAATTCAAATGTTTCGCACGGCTGCGGAGGAGGATTGCCGCTGCCCTTGTATTTCATCATGATGCGCATGCGCGAAAGACCTTCCGATTGAAAATCTGGAACGAACAGCGTTCCATTCACCGGCCCGTCGGTCGCCCATCCCGGGTTGAAGGCAAGTTCACCGAAATCGTTGAAATCGCCGTCCATGTTAAAGTCGATAAAGATCCGGAAATACTCTTTGTATGGCAACGCGCTGAACCCGGGCACGATCTCCACATCTTCATTTGTTTGAGGATAAAGATGGAGGTTATCGGCAGCATCACCCGTAAAGTCCTGGTATCCGCCTCCGCCTGCAGGAGAAGAAGCCACCCAGTTGCCGATCGTCACGGAAGCGATCCATTCCTCGTCGGCATGCATGGACAGTGCTTCGCAATAGTCCATATCGGTGCACGAACCGCAACCGGCAGTGGTAAAAAAAACGGGGGCGGTAAAAACAGTGGCGCCGGTATCGCATATCGTTTGCACCTGCACTTCATAAACAGTACAAGGAGAAAGGTTTTGCAACAGGCAATCCGTTTCTGCCACATCATACCAGTCCCAGCCGGAGCCTGAAACGGCGCGAATGCGAACGCGGTAGTAGGCGGCGGCGGTCACCTTTGACCATGCCATTTTTGCAGCATTACTGCTGCTCCATTCATTCCATGCGGCAGCCGGCGGCTCGCAGCAACCATCCGTCACAAATGTCACTGGTTCCGACCATATGCTCATCGCTCCTTGAGAACAAGCCGCCGACCAGGAACATTCATACGCCGTACAGGACTGCAGATCATCCAGTATATAGGTATTTTCAACGTTGTACACGTATTGCCAGTCAGGGGCGCCGGTTTCCCGCCATCGCAATGTAACCGATTCAAAATCATCTATTTCCGACCATTTTAACAAGGCCGATCCAGTGGTAATATTCAATACCTGTGCTGCAAATGGCGGCGGGCAATCACTGCATTGCGATTCGTAGGCGAGCAGCATGTCATTCAGGTTGAGCCGCCCTCCTGTAACCGTTTTACCATCCAGAAAAACATTCGGCGTGGTCGAGCCAAGGATCAGGTCTTTGACCCAAAGACCGGCAGCAGCAGGGTTGCTTTTCGCCATCGCGATGAGATTCGGACATGGTGCCGAATACAGCAGGGCCACTGCACCCGAAACCTGCGGGGCCGCAAATGAAGTGCCGGAAAACGTGCCATATCCGCCATTGGGTCCGGCGGTGAAAACCTCCTGCCCGTAAGCACCCAGGTCCACATGCTGATGGCCCCAGGCTGCGTTGGCTGCCTTTTGGTCGGCGTTGGTCAGGCTGGTCACCGAAATAAGATGATCGCTGGGACAGGTGGTTGGCAGATCGCCGACTTCATCTACATTCACCGGGATATTGGCTGTCGCAGCAATGCTCAGGATACCTTCGGCTCCCAGCGAATCAAACGCCGCACACCACAACGGAGCATCGGACGGCTGGCCGTAATTCGTGCCCCACGAGCAGTTCACTCCAACCACGAACGCGCCTTCCTGTCCATTTGAATCATTGTACCGCCTGCGCGAGCGGAGAACGTAGTCGTAAGCCTCCAGAATATTGGCTTCATTGCTACCACCGGCCACGAACATGATCTTTACTTTCCAGTTGATGCCGGTTACGCCGGTGCCATTGTTCCCGCTGGCGCCGATGATGCCGCTCACCGGCGTTCCGTGGCCGGTTGCAATGCCCGTGATATTATCTTTTCCTGTATACACGTTCCAGCCGTTGAAGTCATCCACATAACCGTTATTGTCGTTGTCGATATTATCACCCGGAACTTCATCGTAATTTTTCCACAGATTATCGATCAGGTCGGGGTGCAGCGCATCAACACCTCCGTCGATCACGGCCAATACAATGGTGTCGCCCGCCGGGGTGAGTCCTCCAGTCGCGATGTTCCAGGCAAGTTCGGCATCCAGATCGGCATCCGGCACCCCGCCGTTTGCGCCGTTATTTACATATTGCCATTGCTGTGAGATCAGGGGATCGTTGGGCAGGATATTGTTAAACGTAGATCGGTTTTCAAGCAGGTGATTGAATTGAACGTAGCGCACCTCGCGCTGATCTTTGAGCCAGTCGCCCCACTGATGCTCGGCATCCGGCGCTACATCGAACAACCAAATATTCAGCAGAGACGCCACTTTTCGGGTCGCTTTTGGTTTGATCATCTGTTCTTCCCAGGCCCGGCGCAGCAATGGTTCGGGGGTTTTACCGGCCTGCAGACTCACCAGCAATTGTCCGGGCAAGTATTCGGCCTGCTGCGCCGGACAGTCGGCACAGCAAAATATCACAACCATCAAAAGCAGCGAACCAAGGTTTAAATTCATCTTATCCTACAATTTTTCAGGGGAAACAACACTATTTTATCTGACGGGGTTTAGTCCATCGGGCTATTTCCACAACAAAAATAGGATTGCTTTGCCATGTAAAATGCCAAACGCAGATGCGCGGATATTTTTGGCAAAGTTTACCGCGGCAAGTGCTTATCTTTCCATCAAAAGATCGTTCTGAAAAACCCGAATAAAGATTGGAGTTTGCGCATTCTCAAATGCCCAATTAATACAAAAACACAATAATCTTCCGCCTTCCCAAATTTGTTTTCGATGTTTAATCTTTATCCCTCACTCACACTCTCCCTTTTCCGTGCCCTGGGCAGATCAGGCTTGTTGATTATCGCCTTGTTGGCAGGGCAAGATATGATGTCTCAACCTTGTGCCTGTACGAATTGTCCACAGTTCATGCCCGATGGTTTTACCGGCCAGTTTTACATGCAGATACAAAATGCCGAAAACCCCACTCTGGGCCAAAATGGTCAGGGCGTTTGCGGAGTAGTGCTTCATTTCGACCACGAATATGTCGGCGACCTCCAGATCACCCTCACCTCGCCGGCAGGACAATCCGTCACCCTCGTCGGACCGATCGGTTTTTTCGGAGAAACCGATTTTACCACCTGGAACATAACATTCGTGCCCTGCGGTGACCCTGCCAGCCCCGACCCCGGCTTCAACGACGTCTGGAGCAACAACCAGCCCTGGGGGCTTTTCGGGAATTACTTCGGATCCTATTACCCTGCCGTAGGATGTCTGGAAAACTTCAACAGCGGCCCCGTCAACGGACAATGGACGCTCACTGTGATCGACGGGCAGGCGATCGACGTCGGTAATTTCTATAATTACGAGATCATTTTCTGCGATCCTTCCGGCATCAACTGCTTTTCCTGCGCGGCCAATGCAGGCAATCTTTTGCAGCCGGACGTGGTAGCCTGCGAAGGCTCGCCCAGTCTCGATCTGAACCTGCCACCCACCTACACACCGCCGGCGTCCCCTCCTCCGGCTTCGGAATATGGTTACACGTATGTGGTTGGCGGAACAGGAGGTGTGATACAGGGCTATGAGCCTGATGCCAATCTGAGCAACTACCCGCCAGGCACCTACACGGTCTGCGGCCTTTCTTACCTGCTGGCCAATGCCGGCGACCTGCCCCAGCCCGACGGCTCGCTGACGGTGCAGCAACTGGCGGCACAACTCAACTCTACCACGCCGCCGTTTTGCGGTAAAGTGACGACCAACTGTGTCAACGTGACCATCAACCCGCTCCCGCCGGATATTGAAGAGTTTCAAAGCATCTGCGCGCCCCAGTGTTACCAATTTTACAACCAAACACATTGTCAGTCAGGCACTTACACCCAGACACTGATGCAGAATGGCTGTCCTTTCACCGCCACGTTGCACCTGACAGTGAACCAGCCGAATTTTGTCACCGTCAATGAAACCGTTTGCCCGGGCTCCTGTTCCCAGACCCCCGGCTTCGAAAATGCCTGCGGACAAGGCACCTATATCGAGACCTTTACCAATGTCAATGATTGTGACAGCACGGTTACGCTTAACCTCATCGAAATGTCCATCATCACCAATATCGTTTCTCCGCCACCTCAGCTGTCCTGCAACCTTCCGAGCGTCCAGCTTTCCGGTGTAGGGTCTTCAACAGGGCCGGGTGTTAGTTATTTATGGACGGCAAGCAACGGAGGTAATATTCTCGGCTCACCGAACGGCATCTCTGCGACGGTAAACGCGCCCGGTGATTATCAGCTGCGCGTATGCCGCACCATGGGCTTTGTTACTTGTTGTGATTCTGTGAGCGCGACCATCATCGGCAATCAGGATCTGCCTGATGCGCCGGTTGCTGTTACAGGTCCGACAGTGCTATGCCCGGGCGAAGCAGCCAGTTATTCCGTTGCTTCTGTTGCAAATGCCGCCTCATATAACTGGACGGCGCCTGTGGGCGTCATGATAGATGCCGGCCAGGGCGATACGACCATTGCGGTGACCTGGAACGGATCGGCCGGAGGCAACGTGTGCGTCACGGCCGTTAATGCCTGCGGCGAGAGTGCTCCGGTTTGCCTGAACGTGCAGTTGAACAGCCTTCCTGTACAGGCAGAGATCACGGGCGATTCGAGCTTGTGTGCGGGTACGAATGGCAGTTATACGATCCTGGCCGTTAATGGCGCCGACAGTTATGTATGGACTATCCCGGCAGGCGGCACCATTCTGTCCGGGCAAAATACAACGTCTATTGAAGTGGAATGGGCCAATGCGCCGGGTGGAGAAGTATGTGTGGCTGCTGAAAACGCCTGCGGAGCAGGGCCCGAAGATTGTTATACCGTATCTGTCTTTGAACAGCCAGTGGCAAACGCCGGGGCTGATAATGCGACTTGCAGTTTAAGCACTGCGCTTTCAGGCTCGGTCAGCGTGCCTGGAAGTTCTGGCCAATGGACCGCGTTGCCGGGGCCCGGAAACGCCGTTTTTTCCGACGCATCAAGCCCGCAAAGCAACGTAACAGTAAACCCGTCAGGCATTTATACATTTGTATGGACAGAATCAAACAGTATCTGTGCCGACGCAGATTCCGTCACTATTGCATTCAACGATCCCCCGATCACCGGAACGGTAACACACACCTGCGACGGCGCCAATCAGAATTACACCGTTTCTTTTGCAGTTAGCGGCGGAACGCCACCCTTCGTTGCGGCAGGCGGCAGTTTTAGTGGAAATGTATTTACCTCCGACCCGATTGCAAGCGGACAGTCCTATTCTTTTGTGGTGACAGATGCCAACGGCTGCACGGCGGCGGCAGTGAACGGTTCGTATAATTGCAATTGCACAACCAACGCCGGGCAAATGAGCGGAGCACAGTTGACAGCCTGTGAAGGCGATTCCGTCACAGCGCAACATTTGGGAGGGGAAGTACTCGACGCCGACGATGTGGTGGCATTCGTACTGCACGATCAGCCGGGTGCAACATTGGGGACTGTTTTCGCTCAAAATACCAGTGGGACCTTCGGGCTGCAAAACGGGATGACATACGGTATCGTCTATTACATTTCCCTGATCGTTGGCAACGACCTCAACGGCGCTCCGGACCTGGCAGACCAGTGTCTGTCGGTAGCCCCGGGGCAACCGGTTATATTTTATCAAAATCCGGTTCCTGACGCGGGAACGGATGCCGATACATGCGGGCTGGTCATCGGGCTGGCCGGAAGTGCTACAAACGGTATGGGACAGTGGTCGGCCGGCGCTATTCCGGCAGGAGCAAGCATAAACTTTGGCGCACCGCAAAGCCCATCTACCATCGCAACTGCTTCTCTAACAGGCGCTTATACATTGACCTGGACAGTGACGGAGAACGGATGTACCGGTGCCGACACGGTCACCATACAATTCAACGACACCCCTGCGCTGGCTGATCTGCAGCGGACCTGTGATGCTGCAAATGAAAATTATACGGTAACGCTGACGCTGAGTGGCGGTACGCCTCCGTATAGTATCAACGGCGCCCCGGTTGCAGGCACAACATTTACCTCGGCGCCCATCATCAACGGCCAGCCATACAGTTTCATCATAACGGATGCGAACGGTTGTCAGGCTCCGGCAGTGACCGGGTCATTCAATTGCAGTTGTACGACCAATGCGGGCGTCATGCAGGCCGACACGCTGATCGCCTGCGAAGACGCAACAGTGACGGTTTCAGGCAATGCCGTCGCTGCGGTGCTGGATGCAAACGACGTCACGCAGTACGTACTGCATAACGGCTCGGGGCCGGCGTTAGGACAAATATTCGATCAAAATACCAGCGGCACCTTCGGCATTCAAAATGGTATGAATGCAGGTCAGGTTTATTACATTTCGCTTGTCGTCGGGAACGATTTGAATGGCACGCCCGATCCGGCAGACCCCTGCCTGTCCGTCGCCGCAGGTCAGCCGGTGATGTTCATGCAAATACCGCAACCGGACGCTGGTGCCGACGACGCCGTTTGTGGAAAAATATTTGACCTGAAAGCGGCTGATAGTGGGTTTTCGGGTGCCTGGTCGCAAATTTCGGGCCCCGGCAACGCCGTTTTTAACACTCCGAACCTGCCGGCATGTCAGGTCAGCGTATCCTTGACCGGTACATACGTTTTTCAATGGCAGGAAAACAACGGTTCTTGCAGCGGAAGCGACCAGATCAGCATTTCTTTTACTGAATTACCGGCCATAACGGCGCTGGACGAAGTTTGCAATGCGATCAATACGCAATACAATGTCAGTTTTCAGGTAACGGGCGGCACTGCGCCTTTTGTGGTGGACGGGCTGACAGGCAGTTTCAACGGCACATTGTTCACTTCCGATCTCATCAATAACAATACGCCGTATGCCTTTACGGTCACCGACGCCAACGGGTGTACGAGCCTTTCCGTTTCCGGCAATAAAAACTGTAATTGCACAACAAACGCCGGCTCTATGCAGCCAACTACGCAGGCTTTTTGCGCAGGAGAAGATGCGATTGTTGTATGGAACAACAACGCCGTGCTTGATGCGGATGATAAGATGCAGTTTGTATTACACGACCAGTCAGGCACTTCCCTTGGAACCGTGATCGCAGTCAGCGATCAACCGGTATTCGGTTTTTCGCCGGCATTGCAAACAAATGTGACATATTATATATCTGCCGTTGCCGGCAATAATGTGGCAGGTAATGTAGACCTGAACGACCCATGCCTTTCCGTCGCATCGGGGGCGCCGGTTATGTGGAAACCGCTTCCCGTTGCAACCCTAAGCGCTGATTCAAGCATTTGCGCCGGTGAAGATGCGGTACTGACCTTTGCAGGAACCGGTGCTTTCCCTTTGCATGTCAGTTATACCGATGCCACTGGCAATCAGAGCATTGTCACACTCAACAATCAGCAAGCCGTTTCTATTTCGGTCACACCGGACAGCACCACCACTTACCTGCTGGTCTCGGTAAACGACGGCTCCGTTCCGGTTTGCAGCACACAGATCGATCAGGCGGTTTCTATTACCGTACATCCTAATGTGTCCGCGGGTATCCCGAATGAGCCTGTCGAATTGTGCGAAGGAACGAACCTGCCGCTTCAACTCATCAATTTCCTTACGGATGCCGACCCTGGTGGTCAATGGACGGAAACGTCTGCAGTGCCCTCACTTCCCGGAGGCTTCACCACTTCGACCGGCACTTTTGAGACTTTCGGGCAACCTGCCGGCACGTATACTTTCAGGTACCGCGTAGCAGGAATGCCTCCATGTCTGGACGACGAGGCTATCGTGACGGTGAAACTGCTCGCCATTCCTGTGGCGGACGCAGGCGAAAACAAGGCCATTAACTGCGACCAAACCAATGTGCTGATCGGCGGCTTCAATACCAGCACAGGCACTGATATTTTTTACAACTGGCAGGTAAATGGCACGAGTATCGGTAATACGGCACAGGTATTTGTCGGCAATCCCGGCACTTATGTGCTTACGGTAAGCAACGCTGCGGGATGTTCTGCAACAGATATGACGGAAGTGATACTCGACAATGAGCCTCCTGCTGCCGAGATCATCCGCACCCGTAACATTCGCTGCTACGGCGAACAAAACGGCATCATCGCGATTGATTCGGTGCGTACGAATCACCCCCCGGTTCTATTTTCATTAAATGGGGGCCCATATACCTCCAACCCTGTTTTCAGCGGGCTGGCCGGAGGCGACTACACTGTTAGCCTGATCGACGCCAACGGATGCGAATGGAGCAGCGCGCCGATTGCGATAAACGAGCCGCCGGAATTTTTTCTTGAACTTGGTGCAGATGTCGAGGCAGCGTTAGGAGATTCAGTGTATCTAAAGGTTGTTGCTTCTGTATCTGACGGCAGTATCGATACAATTATGTGGGATCCATTGCTGGATTCTACTGCATTGGGAAAAGATTTTCAGCGATTCCTGCCCTTGCAGTCCTGGATCGTACATGTAACGGCGATCGATACCAACGGATGCCAGGCAACGGATAAAGTGCTGGTACGGGTGGATCAGAAGCGCCATGTGTTCATTCCCAACATCTTAAATCCCGGCCGACCCGGCAATGATGCAATTACGGTGTTTGGCGGACGGGATGTAAAAGAGGTCGAAGTATTCAGAATATTTGACCGTTGGGGAGCGATGGTTTATGAAGACCTGATGTTCCAACCGAATGACCCGGGCAGAGGATGGAAAGGGAATTACCGGAACAAGGAAGTGCAGCCGGGTGTGTATGTGTACTATGCCGTGGTACATTTCATCGACGGCGAAACGGAAACTTACCGGGGCGACGTGACTGTTTTTCGTTGAAACTGCAATGATTAAAATTGATAAAAAATCTTCAATAATACCTGGACTGTTTGTACGATTCCGCATTCCCGTTCAGGTGTTGAACAAAATATTGTCGGCAGCAGCCCGTCTCGAACAGTTAAAATGGCGGTCAGAGGAGTTCCCAAAATTAAATTTTTCGTTCCTTTGCTCTTCGTTTATTCATCCGGTTCAGACACGCTGCCTTCCTGATTTTAATAATCTGAATCCTTCCCTGGCCGATTGCTTCTGGGTACAATCTTACTCCGGGAAAATCAATTGCTATTTAGTACATCTTAATCAATGACATCTGTTACGAAAGTTGCCCGTGTGCACTTTTCGCAAAAAACTCATATTCAAACGCTTTAAACTACCGGTTTCATGGTAAAAAAACTACTCTTATTGTGTTTTCTGCTTCAGTCCGGTCTTTCGTTGCTCGCACAGGTCCCAGACCCCTGCCCCAGTAACGATTTCCCCGCTTCGGACTTTTGCTCCTCAACCTGTATCTATTGCAACTTCAATGGCTATATGGGTTCCACCGCCGGTTATACCGGCCAGACACCTCCTGGTTTTTGCGGTACAATTGAAAATGAGCAATGGCTGGGTTTTATCGCAGGCGCACCGGCAGCCACTTTTACGGCTACCTCATCCAACTGCGACATTGGCAACGGCGTACAGATCGCTCTGTATTCTGATTGTAACTCCGGTCCGCTCGGCTGTAACGGAGGCGCCGCAGGCGGTGCGGCCAACCCCGTTTCAATTACGGTCAGCCTGACACCTGGCGTCAACTACTATCTTCTGATAGATGGTTATGCCGGCGACCAGTGTGACTTTTCCATCAACGTCGTGCCGCCGTCGGCGGTACAGGCTCCGCCGGTAGGTCCGATCGGTGCGGTACAAGGCCCGACGAAGATTTGCCCGGGTGGCGACATGACGGTTATGGTGCCACCGGTCACCGGTGCAGGCGCTTATAACTGGACTGCTACCGGAGGCGCTTTGATCAACGGCCAGCCCTCTCCCGTGACAACTTCTGCTCCGGGGGGTAACGTGGTGACCATCACAGCGCCACCGAACGCACCTCCTCCTACATCGATCCAGGTGTGTGTACAAGCGGTCAACTCCTGTGATCAGGACAATCCGATCGTTTGTAAAACCATCCAGATCGAGAAAATTCCGGACACACAACTTCAGCCGGCCGTGATTTGTGCCGAGGAGGCTCCCTATGAACTTCCATGGGGACAATTTGTGTTCAACACAGGTACTTATTCCAATACATATACCTCTTATCAGGGTTGCGATAGTATTGTAAAACAATTCGTTACAGTAAAACCGCCGCTCATCAAGACACTGCCGCCGCAAACGATCTGTGCAGGCAGCTGTATTACCATCTGCGGTGAAGAATACTGCGACGGCGGTAACTTCAGCCATACCTGTACCTCGTACCAGGGTTGCGACAGTATCATCAACTTTTCCATTTTGCTGTTGAGCCCTGAGGCTCAGATCATTGGAGGCGGCAACCTCTCATGTGTAACTACTTCGGTTACCTTGACCTCCGGCCCTTCCCCCGGCAGCAAAATATGGAAAGTGCTGCCGTCTCAGCAGGTCGTAGGTACCGGCAACTCCCTTACGGTAACCCAGGCAGGCACGTATGTATTAACGGTAACGGCTTCAGCCGGTGGCAACCTTTGTACGTCTACTGACACGATCGTTGTTACAGGTAATACGGCAATGCCGACCATTACCGCCACAAACGGAACTATTGGTTGCGGCGGCGCCACTACGGTGCTGAACTCCACTACGAATGCTTCCAACCCGACTTTTGCATGGACGGGGCCAAACGGCTTTACTTCAACCGATCAAAATCCAACTGTTTCTGCATCAGGCACTTATACAGTAGTCGTGACTGACAACAGCACTGGATGTACGAATTCGACAACCGCCACTGTTACGGGTAATACAACTCCACCGACCGTCAATACAACCGGTGGTACCCTGACTTGTGCTTTGACATCTCTTCAGATCATGGCATCAGCCAACGTAACAGGCGCCACATTTGCGTGGACAGGGCCTAGTGGCTTTACCTCAAGCATGCAAAATCCGACGGTTACCGTGCAGGGCACCTACACTGTTGTGGTAACCAACCCCACCAACAATTGCACCAGTACGGCAACAGCAGTGGTGGCTCTTAATGACACACCTCCAACCCCGACAGCCAGCGTAAGTGGCGATATCACTTGCCCAACTCCCGTTGTCACGTTGAGCGCCACTCCTGGCTCCGGAGTGACCTATGACTGGAGCGGCCCCAACAGTTTTACCTCGACTGCGCAAAGCCCTCCTGCCAATACAGCCGGCACTTACACTGTCACCGTTACCAATAATTCAAACGGATGTACGAGTACAGCTACGGTTGATATTGCCGGCGACACGATGCCTCCTGATGCCAGCGCCACAGGCGGAACTGCCAATTGCGGTTCTCCCAGCATCGTAATCAACGGCAACTCTATCACACCGGGCGCCACTTATTCGTGGACCGGTCCGAACGGATTCAACTCCGGCGACCAGAATCCGATGATCAGCGATATCGGCGATTATATTCTGACTGTCACAGATCCCAACAACAGTTGTACCAGCACTGCCACGGCAACGGTAATAGGTGATTTCACTCCTCCGGGGGCAGGCGCTACAGGTGGCATCATCACTTGCAGCTCGACAAATACCGTCATTACGGGTAGTTCCGGCACCGCCGGGGTTACATACTCCTGGGTGGGGCCAAGCGGCAATGTTTATCCGCAGCAAAACCCGACGGTGTCGAACACCGGTCCGTACATACTAACCGTCACCAATCCTGCAAACGGATGTACGTCCACGGCTACAGCAACAGTGGATCCTGACGCTAATGTGCCCAACGTATCTGCAACGGGCGGTACCATCACCTGCGCCGATACGGCAATCGTGCTGGATGGCGGTTCCGTTACTCCCGGCGTTATCCTGATGTGGTCAGGCCCGGGCGGCTTTACCTCGAATCTTGAAGACCCGACGGTTTCCGTCGATGGTACTTATACGCTTACGGTATCGAACCCCAGCAACGGATGTTCTGCACAGGCGGAAGCGATCGTAGCGCTGAATGTCGACGAACCGGGTGCTACCGCAACCGGCGGTACGCTCACTTGCACCACTCCGAGCTTTACGCTCACAGGAGACTCTCCGACAGGTGGCGTTTCGTGGTCGTGGACAGGTCCGAATATGTTCACTTCCAGTGACCAGAACCCGCAGATCACCGACGACGGCCAGTATACGCTTGTTGTTACCAATCCGGTAAACGGCTGTACCTCAGTTGCGATCACGGATGTTTTGGCCGATCAGAACGCTCCTGTCGCTTCTTCCACGACGGGAACGCTGACTTGCGCTCTTACTTCGCTGGTATTGAACGGCAACGCCAACCAGCAGGTTGATTATGCATGGACGGGACCGGGCGGCTTTGTTTCTGCCAACCAGAACCCGAGCGTTTCCGAACCCGGCGACTATATCCTTACTGTAACTGCAGTAAACGGCTGCACGGATGCCATTACGGTAACCGTTGCCCAGGATATTAATCCTCCGGGGGCCTCCGCCACCGGCGATACCCTGGATTGCAACAACCCCCAACTGCCCATCTCTTCCAGTTCTCCGGTAATGGATGTTACTTACAACTGGAGTGGTCCGGGCGGTTTCACTTCCAATCTCCAGAATCCGACTGTCAGCCTGAATGGCAGTTATGTGGTGACTATCACAAGTAATGCCAACGGATGTACGAGCACAAGTACAGCAATAGTAGGCATCGATACGGTGACAGCAGTCTTGCTGGCATCGGCACCAGATATCCTGACATGCTCTGCCACTATGGTAAATATCCAGGCTACCGTCAACGCGAGCGGTTCGCCGCTGCAAAACCTCGCCTGGACCGGGCCGGCCGGCTTTACTTCTTCCGATGAAGATCCTGCCGTGACGGACCCGGGTGTATATACGTTGATTGCTACATTGGCAAACGGCTGTACTTCACAAATACAGGCTACTGTAAATCAGGACATTACCGAACCGGATGCATCGGCAGCAGGCGGTACGCTTACTTGCGCCATTACCGATATCAATCTGGACGGCGGCTCATCGACACCGGGCGCCCTGTATGACTGGACCGGACCCAACAACTTTACTTCGATGTTGGAAGATCCGAATGTCAATGCCGATGGCACATATACGCTTACGGTAACCGGCCCCAATGGTTGTACTTCTGTTACTACGGCCATTGTAGATCTGGACGTAGTACCGCCGGGCGCAGCCGCTGTTTCGAGCAACGACCTTGATTGCGACGATCTTTCTACCGATCTGAACGGTACTTCACCCACCAACAGCGCTACGTTTGCGTGGACGGGTCCGAACTTCAGCGCTTCCACAGCGATGACGACTACTACCGCTCCGGGTACCTACATTGTGACCGCGACCGGTCCGAACGGTTGTACTTCTGTAGATAGCGTGGCCGTCCTTCAGGACATTACACCACCCGATGCCGCTGCAACGGGTGATACGATCGATTGTATTTCAGGTGATGCGCTGATCCAGGGTAATTCGGTCACTACAGGCGCAGCATATGCCTGGACAGGGCCGAATGGCTTTAACTCGAATCAGCAAAATCCGACCGTTTCCGTGAACGGTAATTATGTATTGACGGTGACCGGCCTGAACGGCTGTACTTCTACAGCAACTGCTTTTGTAGAACAAAATACACAGTCGCCGCAGGTGCTGATCACAGGAGGCGGTACACTCACCTGCGCCATACAGGATGTTACGATTGTCGGCTCAATCTCCACACCCGGCGCCACGGGTGTATGGTCGGGCCCGGGTGGATTCACATCTACCCTGGATACCATTACCGTTTCGCAGCCGGGAACATATGAATATCTCGTAACGGCCGTGAATGGCTGCATTTCTCAGCCGGATATCAATATTCCGCAGGATATTCAGTCCCCGCAGAGTATTACGGCTACAGGTGGCCTGCTGAACTGTAACTTCCCGACCATTACCCTGCAAGGCGGTTCTACGACCCCGGGTGTTGCTTATGCCTGGACGGGTCCCGGTTCCTTCACATCATCACAGCAGAATCCGAGTGTGACCAACCCGGGCACATATACCCTCGTGGTCACCAACCCCGTGAATGGCTGTACCAGTCAGACGACAACCGATGTGACACAGGACCCGACAGTACCGGATATTGCAGTTACAGCCGACTCGCTCACATGTGCTGTACAAAACATTACACTGAACGCAACGACAACCACACCGAACGTAACGTTCCAGTGGACAGGCCCGAACAACTTTACTTCCACTATGGAAGACCCGAGTACTTCGGCGCCCGGTAACTACACGGTAGTTGCCACTGCTCAAAGCGGATGTACTGCGTCGTTCACCTACAATTTGATCCAGAACATTACGCCTCCGGGAGCGAGTGCCGCCGGTGATACGCTTACCTGCACCATGACAACAGGTACGATCACAGGCAGTTCGCCCACCGCAGGTGCATCGTTCCAGTGGAGTGGCCCGGGTGGATTCACGTCCAACCTGCCAAACCCGTCGGTAAACCAAACAGGCGCCTATACGCTGATCACCACCGGTTCCAACGGATGTACTTCTTCTGTAACGATCCAGGTGGTACCGGATGCCAGTATTCCGCAGTTGAGCATCACCACAGGCACTATTTCCTGTGACGTGGCAAGTCTTCAACTGACTGCTACTTCCAACAATCCCAACGTCACATGGTCGTGGACGGGTCCGGGTAACTTTAACTCGACCCAGCAAAACCCGACCATTACCGTGCCCGGCAACTACACTGTGGTTGTAACTGCCCAAAACGGATGTTCGAACGTAACGAGCGGAACGGTGATCGACGATACGCAAGGTCCCGCTGTGATCGTGGGTACGCCTAACGAACTGAACTGTGTTACCTTGCAGGTAGGACTCAATGCAAGTGTGCCGACACCCGGCAGCTACATCTACCAGTGGAATACGGCTGACGGAAATATTATCTCCGGAGCCAATACACAGAACCCGCAGGTAGACCAACCCGGTAACTATCTGGTGGTGGTCACGAACCTTCAGAACGGATGTACCACGACCGAAGATGTGGACGTGGAGATCGATCCATCGACGCCGACAGGCGCCGTTTTAGACCCGCGGGATATTTCCTGCTTCGGCAAAACAGACGGAGCCCTGGCGATCAATTCGGTGGAAGGCGGCACACCGCCATACGCGTTCTCCATTGATAATCAGCCATTTACTCAAAGCACAGTATTTACAGCGTTGCCTCCGGGCGATCACATTCTGCTTATTCAGGATGCTATCGGCTGTGAATATGAAACCAGTTTTACACTGACGGAGCCTGACGAACTGATCGTCGAACTGGGTCCCGATACTACGGTACACCTCGGCCAGTATCTGTCGCTGTCGCTGGACAATACCGTAAACTATCCGGACAGGATCGTGCAAACGATCGTTACACCGGCAGGATTCCTGGACTCCATTTTCTGCGACAACTGTGAGTTCCTGCCGCTAAATTCGTTCCGTTACAGGCTTACAGTAGTAGACTCTAACGGCTGCAGGGCAAGCGACGACCGGCTCGTCATCGTCAACAAGAAGCGGTTGGTTTACATTCCGAACATCTTCTATCCCGAGTCACAGGACAATAACTCGCTCTTTATGATCTTCGGCGGTGAAGATGTGGAACTGATCAAGTCGTTCCAGGTATTTGACCGCTGGGGGGCTTTGGTGCACGAGTATTACGACTTCCTGCCCAACGACATCAGTTCGGGCTGGGATGGCACGGTACGCGGAGACAAAGCCACACCCGCAGTATTTGTCTACTATGCCGAAATCCTGTTCAAGGATGGCGAAACCATTTTGTACAAGGGCGACGTAACGCTGTATCGTTAACACGATCATGTACATAGCATACTAATTGGGCCCCCCGACGTTTAAAAAACTTCGGGGGGTTCCTGTTAGAATACGGTAGAAAATGCTGCGGATAGAAAGCGTTTGACGATTTTGCGGCATCTTGAGTTAGAATTCTTTTTTTAATCGTGTTTTTCATTTTGACCGGACCTGTGGAGTTTGACCCAAAAACAGCCGAACGAAATACGGCCGGTCGTCAAATCCCATTGTGTTTCATGAATAGATTTATACTACTGATCCTGTTCGCTACACTCCATTTGTGCCATCAAACCCTTCAAGCCCAAGTCACTCCGCCCTGCCCCACCCCTCCGCCTCCCGGGGCGCCTGCATGCGCATCCACTTGCGTCTACTGTAATTTCGACGGGTATATGGGCAACAACGCCGGTTTCCCCTCCGGAGGCAACACGGTATGCGGACAAATTACCATCCATAATGACCAGTGGTTCGGCTTTGTCGCAGGTACAGAATCGATCACCATTAACATCGCGACAAGCAACTGCATGAACGGCGACGGCTTGCAAGCCGCTTTTTTTGCCAACTGCCAGGACGATGCACTCGTATGCAACGGAGGTTCCGGCGGTGGTGGCGGGCAGCCATTGACCCTTTCCTACAGCAATTTTATTCCCGGTCAGACCTATTACCTCATGATCGACGGGTGGGTTGCCGATGTATGCGACTATGAAATTGAGGTGCTTGACGGTTCCGTATCACCTCCGGCCCCGGCCCAGCCTGCTGTGCCGCAAGGCCCTACCGTTGTATGCCCGGGGGCGGAAGTGGTGTATACCATACCGGAAGCCTATGGCGCCGGGTATTATCAATGGACTGCACCGGCCGGTTCCAAGATCAATGGCGGCAATACCAATAACGTGACCCTGCCGGCGCCGGACGGCACAAGCATCACCGTTACATTTGGAAACGCCGGCGGCACAGTATGTGTAAAAGTGGGCAACGCCTGTTCAACGCCGCTTATGTCGTGTCTGAACGTGATCAATCAGCCCATTCCGCCGACAATCAAGCCCGATGTAGTCGTTTGTTTTGAAGACCTTCCGTTCACCTGGGATGAGCAGCCATTTACAACATACAGTACACCAGGCACTTACAACCTGACTTCTACACCTTATGATTCATACTTAGGGTGTGATAGCCTTGTTAAACAAAAGATCGTACTCAAATCCCAGATCAAGACGAACATCGGAACACTTTACACCTGCGAAGGCTCTTGTCTGGTCGTAAATGGAAACACTTACTGCAATACCGGCGGCCCGTTTCAGGAGGTACTCGAATCTTTTCAGGGATGCGATAGTATTGTTCAATTCAATGTGATCACTATTCCGGCGAATGCCGTTATCGGACCGGTACAAATGATCAATTGCAATAACCCGAGCCTGACATTGACCAGCACGGGGTCTACAACCGCTCCAACCGCCTCTTACACCTGGACCAACGCCACCTGGACGCCAATTGGAAACCAGACGACGCAAATGGTAAACACGGGTGGTACCTATAACCTCATCGTGACCAATACACTTGGAACCGCTTCCTGCAAGGACACTGCTACCGTTTCTGTCCCTGCAAATTTAACGCCTCCAGGTGCATCGGTAAACGGCGGCAATATTACCTGTACTGCTTCATCGGTCACTCTAATGGCAAGTTCGCCCACGAACAGCGTGAATTATCAATGGAGCGGTCCGGGCATCACTCCTGCTAACCAGAATCTGCAAAATCCGGTCGTCTCACAAACGGGCAGTTATACCGTCACCGTTACAAACCCGGTCAATGGGTGCAGTTCGACGGCGACGGCTACCGTTTCCGGTGACAATACGCCTCCACAGGTTAGCGCCACTGGCGGCACCCTGACTTGCGCACAGCAGACCTTGTCGCTTTCAAGTTCGACGAATGCGTCGCAAGCGTCGTATTCCTGGTCGGGGCCATGCATCAATGCCTCGAACCAGAATAATCAAAACCCGGTCGTAAATTGCACGGGAACCTTCACCGTAGTCGTAACCAATACCGCCAACGGATGCACGAATACGGCCACTGCGACGGTTATGCAGGATGTTAACATCCCGACGGCCGACGCCGGCGCCGATCAGGCGATCAGTTGCCAGCAAACCAGTGTTGTACTAAATGGTTCTGGAAATACAGGCGGCGCGCCCCCGGACTATTTATGGACCGGGCCCGGCATAAACGCCGGCAACCAGAACAACCCGACCCCTACGGTTGACCAGGCCGGCACTTATATCCTTACCGTGACCAACAGTGCGAACGGCTGCTCCAGTCAGGATACTGTTGTGGTCACCTCAAGTATCATTCCGCCGGTAGCAAATGCCGGCGCAGACAATACCATCACCTGTGCAACTCAGACTGTTGCACTGGGCGGTGCGGGTTCCAGTCAGGGCCCCGATTATTCGGCGCTGTGGACCGGCCCGGGTATCAATGCCGGAAATCAGAACCAGTACAACCCGGTCGTTAACCAATCCGGTACATATGTATTGACCGTAACAAATACGATGACGGGTTGCACTTCTACCGATACGAGTGTAATTGCTATTAATATTACGCCACCTGTCGTCGATGCCGGGATGGACACGACATTGACATGCAGCACGCCCAACGGTATCGCATTGAGCGGATCGGGTAGCCCGGCAAACGTAAGTTATCTGTGGATGGGCCAGGGGATTGGCGCCAACAATGCCACCCTGCAAAATCCTGTGGTCACAGTTCCGGATACGTATACCTTGCAGGTAACCGACCCGGCAAACGGATGCACGGCGACCGATCAGGTGCTTGTGATGCAGGATGCCAATTTACCGGCAGCAAATGCTGGTCCTGACCTTGTATTGAATTGCAGCGTTAATGCTGTAAACATCAATGCTTCGGGCTCTGCTTCCGGCCCGGACATTACCTATCAATGGTCCGGCCCCGGCATCAATGCCGGAAACGCCACTATTCAGAACCCGTCGAACATAGGGCTCCCCGGCAACTACACGGTTACGGTTACGAACACTTCCAATAACTGCGTAAATACGGATGTTGTAGTAATTTCGATCGATACCGTTGCGCCCGCCGCTTCTGCAGGCGCAGACCTGGTGTTGAATTGTTATAACAACGCCACCGACACACTCGACGCATCCGCTTCGAGCAACGGTCCCGGGTTCGGTATTTTGTGGAGTGGTCCGGGCATTACACCTGCCAATCAAAACGACATCATGCCAGTGGTAGATGTTGCGGGTGTGTATACCTTGCAGATCACCAATAACGGCAATATGTGCAGTTCTTCGTCACAGGTGAATGTATCGGAAGATATTTTACCGCCTGTTGCCGACGCAGGGAACGACCCGACCATTGATTGCGTGAACTCAAATACAACGATCGGAGGCAACTCGTCCTCCGGCGCCGATTTTACTTACCTGTGGAACGGTCCGGGGATCAACGCAGGCAATCAAAGTGATTATCAGCCGGTAGTCAGCGTGCCAGGAGCCTATACTTTGGTCGTGACTGATACCGGAAACGGATGCACCGCTACCGACGCCATGAACGTGAATTCCGACGCCGTTTATCCGATCGCAGATGCCGGGGCTGATGGACTGATCACTTGTACGCAGGCAAACATTGTGCTGGATGGGGCGGCCTCGTCTTCCGGCGCGAATATTCAAATTGACTGGAGCGGTCCGGACATTACACCCGCCAATCAGAACCTTGTGTCGCCGGCGGTGGCATTGCCGGGCACCTATATTTTGTCTGTTACCAATACCCAGAACAGTTGCATTTCGACAGATACCGTACTCGTTGATGAAAATACAACACCGCCTGTGGCTTCCGCCGGACAGGACCTTCATCTGGATTGCCAACTGACAAGCGTCGTACTGGATGGTATGTTATCCGATACGGGAGCAATGATCGTCTATATGTGGAATGGTCCGGCCATCAACGCCGGCAACCAGAATGAACAAAGCCCGGCCATTGACCAGCCCGGTGTTTACACACTTTTGGTGACGGATGCTGAAAACGGATGTACGGCACAGGACGACGTAGCGATCACGCAAGATACCGTCGCACCGATAGCCAATGCCGGCGCCGATTTTACGCTGAATTGTGCGCAGAGCAGCCTCGCCATCGACGGTGCGGCTTCCAGTTCCGGACCTGATTTCACCTATCTCTGGCAAGGCCCGGATATCAATACTGCAAACTTTGACTTGCAAAATCCGGTCGTGTCAGATTCAGGCACCTATATTCTGATCGTTACAAATACTCAAAACAATTGTACTGCTACGGACGAAGTATATGTCGCCCTCGACGCCGATCCGCCAGCAGCGGATGCAGGTGTTGACCAAACGCTTACCTGTGCGAGCGATACCCTGCAACTAGACGGTTCGTTGTCCGCATCGGGCGCCGCCATTACCTATTCCTGGAGCGGTCCGGGCATCGTACAGGGGCAGCAGAACAATGCTTCACCCGATGTATTTGCCCCGGGCAATTATACACTTACCGTACTCAATACCCTGAATGGATGTTCACAGACCGATATTGTAATTGTCGGTTCTGATTTTATTCCGCCCGTCGCGGATGCCGGCGACGATCAGGTGCTCACATGTGCAAACAGCGCCACAGGGGTGACCCTGCAATCCGGCTCTTCCAGCACCGGTCCTGATTTCACTTTGTTGTGGAGCGGTCCCGGGATCAACACTGTCAACCAGGGACAGGCCAGCCCGACGGTACTGACAACCGGAACTTATACATTGCTGATCACCAACACCGTAAACGGATGCACCAGTACGGATATCGTGATCGTCGGTCAGGACCAGAATCTTCCGGTCGCCGACGCCGGACCCGATCAAACGATCACTTGTACGGATACGGAAGTTGTACTTGACGCCTCCGGTTCCTCATCGCCTGGAAGCACCCTTCTATACGAATGGTCCGGACCGGATATCAATGCAGGCAACCAAAATCAGCAGTTGCCCAGCGTCTCGCTTTCCGGCACATATACCCTGACCGTTACAAATCCCGACAGCGGATGCCAGGCCTCCGATGAAGTAGAAGTACTCCTCGACAACCAGCCGCCACAAATCCAGATCGCAACTGATACGATCACCTGCGATGACCCGCAGGGCGTGCTCAGCGTCACAAGTTCGTTGCCCAATTCCACATATAGTTGGTCAGGGCCGGGGATCAACCCCGGTAATATGGCGCTTGCGACGCTTCCGGTCGGCGAACCCGGGTTGTACAATGTGACCGTTACGGCGCCAAACGGATGTACGCAGTCGAATGCCGTGCAGATGTTTGTAGACGCCGATTTTCCGGAAGGTGCGGCAGAAGGAGCCGAACTAAATTGCTATAACAGCGGCATGGCGACCATCAGCGGTCAGGTGATCACACCGGGGGCAAGTTACTCATGGTCAGGGCCCGGCAACTTTCAATCGGATCAGTTGCAGGCAAACGTAACCATTGCCGGTAATTACGTTTTCACAATTGTATCTCCCAACGGATGCCCGAGAGAGATCGAGGTGGAAGTCACGCAGGATTTTGCCTTACCACAAGTTGTCGCCTCCGTGTCGGAGTTGCTGGATTGTAACACCAATTCCCTGACGATCAATACATCCGGAACTTCTGTAGGACCTGTTTATACTTATGCATGGTCTACCGCAGGCGGAAATATCGCTTCCGGTGCAAACGGCCTGGCGCCGGTGGTGGATGAGCCCGGAACATACACACTGGTGGTCAGCAACAACATCAACGGTTGCAAGGACAGTACGAGCGTACTGGTGGCGATCGATCCTTCCGTTCCGACGGCATTCGATCTGAACATCCAGAACATTCGTTGTTTTGGAGAGAGCAACGGTTTTATTTCTGTCGGCGATGTGGCCGGTGGCACCGAGCCGTTTATTTTCTCGATCGACGGAAATACGGGTTCGCAGAATAATCAGTTTACAGGCTTGACGGCCGGTTCCTATACACTCAGCATGGAAGACGCCAACGGTTGTTTGCTGGATACGGTCGTCATGATCACGGAGCCCGGAGAATTGCTGGTGGATCTGGGACCTGATATTGAGGTGCAACTGGGCGAAGAGGCTACCGTCCTTGCATTGGTGAGCAATTCTACTCCCTTGCAATCGCTCAGCTGGAACTACGCCCCCAATTGCGATTCGACAACTTCCGATTGCCTGGAATTCAGTTATGTACCGACGCAGTCTTATCGCCACGCGATCACCGTTATCGACAGCAACGGCTGCGTAGCGCGTGATCAGGTGTACGTGATCGTTAAGAAAAACCGCCTTGTTTATGTGCCGAATATCTTTCACCCGGGCAGTAGCGATCCGCTCAATTATCAACTCATGATACAGGGCGGTACCGGGGTAGCCAAAATACGTCAGTGGCAGATATTTGACCGTTGGGGCAGTTCGGTATTCGTCGCGGAAGACTTCCTGCCCAACGATCCCGACGTCGCGTGGGACGGGCGCGTCAGGGGCGACGATGCAAATCCGGGGGTTTATACCTGGTTTGCGGAAATCGAATTTGTCGACGGCGAAGTCGAATTATTCAAAGGAGATGTGACCGTCCTCCGTTGACGGGAACATACAACGGAATAATGCCCTCCATACCGGGTTTCGCAAATGCGACGCCGGTTTGGGGGGCATTTTCTTTTTGCCGGCAACCCTGGATGAGGAAAACGTTGTATTACATCGAGAATTTTGGACAGGATTGGAGATACATGTATTGCAAATCGAACCTTTGCAGGGGGGAAAAGCACTTCGGTGTTTGTACCTGATCACAAGACACAGGCGCAAAGGCGTAATGTGTAGCGACAAACGCCCTTTGTGTTGTCGTTGCGAGGTTCACTGTCAAGACAAACGCCCTTAATGTAGTCGTTGCAAGGTTCCTTGTCAAGACTTCCGCCCTTTGTGTAATCGTTACAAGGTTCATTGTCAAGACAAACGTCCTTTGTGTAATCGTTACAGGGTTCATTGTCAAGACAAACGTCCTTTGTGTAGTCGTTACAGGGTTCATTGTCAAGACAAACGCCCTTTGTGTTATCGTTGCAAGGTTCCTTGTCAAGACAAACGTCCTTTGTGTAGTCGTTGCAAGGTTCATTGTCAAGACAAACGCCCTTTGTGTAACGAGTTCCGTTTGATGCGTAGCGGCGGGACAGCGCCCTTTTCAGGCTTAAAAAGTGCCGGTTTGCAAGATGTCCGGATCATCAGCCTTTATCCTTCAGGTTCAAACCCGAATGCGGTAATACGCGTTCTTAAAAACGCACTTCGATCAACTCCGTATTATTGGTCCGGTCACAATCGTACATTTTTTGAAAGGGATCGAGTTCCAGCAATATGTTCGGTGTGAACTTTGTCCGGCTTTTCAAACTGATCCTGATCTCTCCTTGCAGGATCTGTCCGGGCATCAGCACGCCATCCAGTGTCTCCCTGCCTTGCTGGATAAATATACCGTCGGCCAGGATCGCGCCACGGGTCAGCCTCGTACCGCTCACGAAATAAACATTGACGGCCAGGTTATCTGATTCCGAATCAGAATTGCCTAAAACATATGCGTCCCGGTTGCTGCCGTTGCGGATCACGTATTGAAGCACCATTCTGTCGTCGGTATATTCCACGATATAGGCGGTATCGAAGACCAGGTCAGTACATTGTCCCCTGTAGGAGGCAGGCGTTGATGCCACAGGGTCCGGCTTTTGCACTTTCAATGTGATCTCTACTTTGAGGTCGTCCATCATTTCGCCAGGTTCAAGATCGACCTTTTTCGAGCGCACGGCATCGGCAACCATTTGTTCGTGGCCCAGCAGCACAACTGGCAGATTAACTGTATCGAGTTCAATGATCAATGCCTCCGGGGGGGGCGAGTTTCGCTTTCCGAATGACACGGGGAGGCGGCCCGTATTGGCAACTTTCATGCGAAGCGATATATTCTCTGTTCGCTGCTTCAGCACTTCAAATCCGAAAAGGCTGACGCGCAGTCCTTTATAAACGAAAGAGTCCTGCTGTCCGCTCATCCGGACCACCCCGATGAACAATAAGGCAGCCGTGAGAAGTAAAACCGGGCGGAAGGGCATAAATGAAAAGGTTAAAAGCGTGTCTGTTGGCGGCCGGCGCTATGCACTTTCATCGGCATCCATAAAATTCACCGGGCGGCTGATGCTCTGTTCAAGTGAGATGAACGTTTCGGTACGCTGGATGCCCGGTATTTTCTGGATCTTGTCATGCAGCACAAGGCGCAGGTGATTCGTATCTTTGCAGACGATGCGGGCAAAAATACTGTACAAACCCGTCGTGTAGTTGGCTTCCACTACCTCCGGGATCTTTTTTAAATGTTCGGCCACTTCGTCATAAAGTGAACTTTTGTCGAGGTAAATACCGAGGAAAGCCGTCACATCGTATCCCAGTTTGTGGTAATCGACCGTCAGGCTGGACCCGAGCACGATGCCCATCTGCTCCATTTTTTTCATCCTGACGTGGATGGTGCCACTTGAGACGAACAGCTGCTTGGCAATATCGGTATAAGGAACTTTGCCATCTTCAATCAATTTGGCAAGTATTTGTTTGTCAAGTTGGTCAATTTCCGGATTTTCAGTCATGTTTCAAGGGCTGAATTGAAGCAATGGCCATTAGTGTGATTGCAAATAAAACGCAGCGAATGTTGAAAAATTTTAAACAAAATTATAACATTCTTAAAACAACAATAATCATTCGCGCCAATTTTCCGAATGAAAAACATAATAATAATTCATCAAGGACAAATAGCGCTCCGCTGATTCATGACTGAACAAAACAATACGCGTTTTCAGATAAGACTGCCGATCATACTGGCCGTCACATTGGCCGTCGGGATGTTTATCGGTCAGCAACTTCCGCATTTCGACAAACAGATCAGGCTGGCGCCGGCTTATCAGCCCGGCGGCATCGCCAGTTCGATCGACGAGATACTCCGGTACATCGAATCCCGCTATGTGGATACGATCAAGGTGAATGACCTGAAGACAGGCGCCATCGACCACCTGCTGGAGCAACTCGATCCGCACTCCGTATATATTTCGCCAGATGAACTGGCTGCCATCGAAGACGAGATGAGCGGCGATTTCGAAGGGATCGGCATCGAGTTCATGATGCTCGACGACACGATCCAGGTTGTCACGCCACTTTCCGGAGGGCCTTCCGAAGCGGCGGGTGTGCTGGCCGGAGACCGGATCGTAACGATCAACGACTCGGTAGTAGCGGGAGTCAAGATCGACAACGGCAGTATTTTCAAGAAGTTGCGCGGAGAAAAAGGCTCAAAAGTGAATCTCGGCATCATGCGCGGGCGGGAGAAAAAACTCCGGAAATACACCATTACCCGTGACGTCATCCCTGTGAAAAGTGTCGACGTCGCCTATATGCTGGACGATCGAACGGCGTACGTCCGCATTACCCGTTTCAGCGCGCGCACCTATCAGGAATTTATGGAGGCCGTACGCCCGCTTTCCGAAGAAAAAAACATGCAGGACCTCGTCCTCGACCTGAGGGGCAACCCGGGCGGCTACCTTGAAGAAGCAACCGATCTGCTCAGCCAGTTTTTCCCCGAGGGTAAACTGCTGGTGTATACCAAAGGCCGTTTTGAGGGTCGCAATGAATATAAAAGCAATGGCCGTGCCCGCTTTCCGATCCGCAACATCGTTGTACTGATCGACGAAGGATCGGCCTCTGCCAGCGAGATCGTAGCGGGCGCCGTGCAGGATTGGGACCGGGGATGGGTCATCGGACGGCGCTCTTTCGGGAAAGGCCTAGTACAGGAGCAGTATCCGTTGAGCGACGGCGGCGCCCTGCGGCTGACCGTAGCGCGTTACTTCACTCCCAGCGGCCGTTGCATCCAGCGGGATTATAAAAACGACGACGACTATGACCATGACGCCGATCGCCGCCTGAAAAACGGCGAATTGTCCGACGCGTCCATGATCAAACTGGCCGACAGCACAAAGTACTACACCGGCATGGGGCGGGTCGTATTTGGCGGCGGCGGCATTATACCGGATGTTTTCATCCCCATCGACACTTCTTATACCAGCG
This sequence comes from Lewinellaceae bacterium, assembly GCA_020636045.1. GTDB lineage: Bacteria > Bacteroidota > Bacteroidia > Chitinophagales > Saprospiraceae > M3007. The sequence goes on along the minus strand of JACJYP010000005.1, from coordinate 266,649 downwards.
ATTATTATTTTGAAATCAGGCAAATGATCCCGCCTTTTGCATCCAGATGGATCGAAAATGATACGCATATCCCTTTGCCGAAAACGCTCGATGCCTTCCTGCATTCATACCAGATATCAGACGAGATGCTCGAAGCGTTGGTCAAACATGCAGCAGATCAGGGTGTGCCGCGCAATGCGGCCGATCTGTCTGATTGCCGCGCAGAACTGAAGTTGCAACTGAAAGCCCGCATTGCGAAGATGCTGTTTGGCGACGAAGGGCTCTATGCCGTTTTCAATGATGATGACCCTGCCATCGACAAGGCATTGAAGGTGCTGCGCAGCGGCGAACCGGTTGCCAGAAAATAATGAAAAACGTCATGATCCCGTCTCTACATCTTTTTGCCCGCATTGCATTGCTGCTATTCCTGCTGCTGCCAGGAGCATACGCACAGCAATATCCTGATTTTCAGGTCACCACGGCCGGCGCAACCGATCCGGGCTATTTTTTTCTGTGCCCGATCCGTGTCGGCGCCAACCCTTCGAATATTGGCAATTATCACACGATCATGGACGGTAGCGGCCATGTGGTCTATTACCGGCGTTTTCCGGTGAATATGAACACGGGAGATTTCAAGATGCAGGCAAGCGGACTGATCTCCTATTACGCGAAGGCGCGCTTTTATATCATAGACAGCACATTTACGATCGTAGACTCGGCGTATTGTCAAAACGGCGTTTTGCAGGATGCGCACGATATGCAGTTGCTCCCAAACGGACATTACCTGTTACTTGGCAATGAAAATATAACAACAGACCTGAGCGCCTACCCCTGGTTTGGCAACAACGGTAGTCCGGGCAGTTCCGGCGCCACCGTATTGAGCGGCATCATTCAGGAACTCGATGCAGCCAAAAACGTCGTGTTCGAATGGCATGCAGCGGACCATTATGACTTTGCCGATGTCGATGAAACATATCTCAACGACCCCAATAATGTCGACTGGACGCATTTGAACGCAGTGGAAGTCGACTACGACGGAAATTTGTTGCTGTCTGTGCGCCATTTCAACGAGATCACTAAGATCGACCGGAATACCGGGCAGATCATCTGGCGACTGGGCGGCAAAAAAAACCAGTTCAGTTTTCCGAACGATCCGGCGGGCTTTATCGCGCAACACGATGCACGCAGGATCGCAAATGGAAACATTACCCTTTTTGATAATGGCCGCAATGGCATGACACCGCACCCGGCCGCCGCAAAGGAGTATCTGCTCGATGAAAACGCCCTCAGTGCCGAACTGGTATGGAAATACGAAGAAGGCGCCGACATCATCAGCCGCGCGATGGGCAATGTGGTGCGCAGGGAAGATGGAAAGACCCTGATCGACTACGGAATGCTGAATAAAGGAAATACCCTGTTCAACGTGGTAAGTCCTGACGGAGAGAAATATTTTGAGGTACAATTTGCCGACACCCTGGTCTCTTACCGGTCGTTCTACTATGCATCCCTGCCCTGGTCGCTGAACCGTCCGGTCATTCAGTGTTTTGAAAGCGACGGACAATATTTTTTGGATGCAGGAGAAGGCCATGCCATTTATCGATGGTCGACGGGCGCCAACACAAGGGTGATTCCTGTCAACCAGGCCGGCCAGTATTATGTATATGTGCCCAAAGGAGAGGGGTTTGTCAGTTCCGAAATATTTGAGGTCACCGACCCCGGCAATCCTTGTCTGCTTACAGATGTAAAAGATGTTATGCCCGGCTATTTCTTCGTCAGGCCCAACCCTGTATCGGATCATCTTACCCTTGTTTTTCCCGAAGGCGGCAGCGCCTTGGTAAAAGTTCGCCTCAGCGATCTTACGGGAAAAACAATGCTTTCCGGTATCTACGACGCCCCGGGAGGCGTACTCAATCTGGACCTTGCAACCCTGCCACCGGGAGTATACTTCCTTTATACAAACGGCCGGAGTCAAAAAGTGATCAAACTGTAATGCACTGGTAGCCAGTAGTCATTTATTGGCCGGCTGATATTGAATCGGCCAATCGTCAGCCATCAGACACTCCTGAATTGTTTTTTGGGCCTGGTTTTTGATTTTATGGGTGAAACCAAAACACTGGCCGTGTCCGCAACGCTCGCCATACTATGAGAAACAGCAAGCGTACACCCTCCTGATCGCATTGGAGCGGGACCGTCGAAATGCCGGCCAAATGATCGTTGTGCATACATGAAATCAAATTCAGGAAAAAGGCTCCAGGAACTGGATGCCATGCGCGGAATTGCCGCGCTCATGGTGGTATTCTTTCACTTTACCGTTGATCGTGAGCAGGCGCAACAGGGATTCAAACTTGGCATCACCGGCGTCGATCTATTTTTTATCATCAGCGGTTTCGTCATCTTCCTCACCATTTCCAACACCAAACACTGGAAGGATTTCGTCATCAGCAGGGTGTCGAGGCTCTACCCGGCGTACTGGACGGCGGTGCTGCTGACGACGATCTCGATCAGCCTGAGCAATTATTTCGCAGGACAGAGTTCGCACGGGTTGCTTTTCGACTGCCTGGGGAACCTGACCATGTTCAACTACTACCTGAAAATACCCAACCTCGACGGTTCTTACTGGACCCTGATCATCGAAATGCAGTTCTATATTGTAATTCTGTTGATCTTCCGTCTGAAGTGGCTCGACAAGATCGTCACACTCGGGTGCATCGGTCTTGCATTTGTGCTGGCCAATCACTTTATCATCAGCCATATCAGCCCGTACCTTTTCAAGGTAAGCAGGGGCGCATATCAATTTATCAACCATTTGCCGCTCTTTTTCTCCGGCATTTTGTTTTACAAAATAAAATTTCAGGGTAGAAATCCTGCACTGCTCCTGCTGGTCGTTCTGTGTTATACTTCACAGATCGTAATGTTTTACGACGGCGGCAAGGCCATGCTGTACATCACCCGGGGCGAATACTTTCCATTCCTCACGGCGTACTTCATCATCTTTACCCTGTACGCTTTCAACGTCAAACTCCCCATCGTCAACCGGTTTACCATTTACCTCGGAACGATCTCCTACAGCCTTTACCTCGTACACCAGCACATCGGTGCGGTTGTGATCATCCCGCTGATGATGAAGTACGCGCACCTGAGTTTCTGGCAAAGCGCGCTGTTCGTCGCCTTGCCGGCCGTGTTCTTGCTGGCTACTGCGATCACGTACCTGATCGAAAAGCCCGCGATGCAGTACATCCGGGGGCTTTACAAAGGCAGCAAACAAAAGCGATTGGCGGTAAGCTGATCAGCGGAAACTCCGTTCGTAAAAATCGACCACACGTTCATCCGTGATCACGTCCTGAGGCCTGATAGGACTGCGAAGCACAATGCCTTCCAGGGTGCGGCAACGGCTGAGCGCCACGTACAGTTGCCCGTGTTCGAATGCGCCGCCGCCCAGATCGATAAATACCTTGTCGAAGGTTTTTCCCTGGCTTTTGTGGATGGTGATGGCCCAGGCAAGTTTGAGCGGATACTGGATAAACGAACCGATGCTTTCCGTTTCGATTGCGCCGGTTGCGCCTGATTTATAGCGCACGATCTCCCACTCCGCCAGAGGCACTTCGATGCGTCGTTTTTTGGTTCCTTCTTCTGTTTGCACAATGATCGTATCCTTCTTGAGCTGGACGATCTTCCCGATGGTGCCGTTTACGAATTGACGCTCTTCCGTATCATTTTTTACAAACATCACCTGAGCGCCCTCCCTGAGCGAAAGCGATGCCTCGGTCGGGAACAGCGAGGGGTCGAACGACCCTTTTATTTCCGCCTGGAAAACAAATTCTTTTGTGGAAAGTACCGATAACTCGCGCTGGTTGATCCGGTTGGCCGTAGCATTTCTGGAGCACAGGGTAATATATCCCTCGCCGGGCGAAAACCCGGGCAGGCAGCGTTCATTGAGATCCTCAAGGTCGTCGCGGTCGATTTCGTTGATCCGCACGGCTTCCAGCAGCCGCAAAAAATGCCGCGATTCCTGGCGGTACACTTTCCGCAGTTCGAGCATATCGATCGCGAAGTCAGGCTCCTGAAAAACCTTGCCCGAGAAAAAGTAGGGCGTTTCGTAGTAGTCCTGAAAATAGGCAGCCTCGACGGGGTCCCTGGTCACGACAGGCGGCAACTGGAACAGATCGCCAAAAAATACAACCTGTACGCCCCCGAAAGGCCTGAAGTTCTCGCGGTTGACGCGTAGAAACTTGTCCATGCCGTCCAGAATATCTGCGCGCACCATCGATATTTCGTCGATGATCAGCACTTGAAGATTCTTGTACAGGCGCAACAGGTCCTTCCGCGTTACTTTACGCGAAGCCTCCTGCGGGGTGATGATGCGGGGTGGAAAACCAAAAAAAGAGTGGACGGTCTGCCCCTGCACGTTGAGCGCTGCCACGCCGGTGGGCGCCAGCACCGCTGCCTTTTTCCGCGTCGTATTTTTAAACAGTTGCAGCAAGGTGCTTTTACCCGTGCCGGCCTTTCCAGTGATAAAAAGGCTGTTATCCGTTTTTTCCAGCACGTCGAGCGCGTATTTGAAATCGGGATTGAGCAGCAGCGGAGTATGTTGGAGCATGGAAATACCTTTCGCAGCTAATGTATCAATTGGGCAGTTTAAAACCGGCATCAGCCTAAGGTTTTCCCGAACATAGTTGTCTATCTTGCAGTCTCTACTTCTCGGAGGCTGTTTGAGTTTGTCAAATGGAGCAAAATGCCATTCTTAAATTCAAATAGCCTCTAAGCAAGTACAAACGAACACAAATCTCCCGTATGGATCTGCCTTTGCGAACCGGCCGGCTCACGGGGCTGGCGGTCATCCTGTTTTTCCTGCTTCCACACTCCGGCTTTTGCCAGAAAATATTCTCTCTGGAGATCACCGGCGATTACCGCGATGCCACGATGATCGAAATGTTTCTCGATCTCGAGAAAAAGTATCCCATCAAATTTTACTACGACCCCGATGTCCTGCCATATTACAAGGTGGGTTACAATTGCGAAGGCCGGAACTTGTACAATCTGCTTCAAACGCTGTTGCCAAAGCATAATCTGACTTGCGTGGCCGCGAGGGATAACGGGATCGTTATCTGCCGCAAAGCGGATATGAATGCGAGCTACATTACCGGATTGCTTGAAGAATGGGACGAGAACAAGATCGAATTGCCGGAATTTCTGACACCCCAGGAAATATCAATTCAGGTCGGAGAACCGCCGGTGGCAAGTAGTAAAACGGTTGTTGTGAAAGGGCTTGTCAACGACGAGCAAACCAAGGAACCCATCCCGGGCGCAGTGATCCGCCTTGATTCTGCAGGAGGGGCTTCCACCGACCGCTTCGGGCGTTTTGAACTGACATTGGCTCCCGGCGAACACCTGATGAAGGTGCAGTTCCTCGGCTATCGCGAGTTAATTGTCAACCTGACAGCAAACCGGGGCGGAGAAATCGAGGTCCCCATGCAGGTACGTGCACTCGAACTGGGTGCCGTGGAGATCCAGGGGAACAAGGCAGCCAATAAACAGACCTCCGTTGCCACCGGGGTAGAGTTGCTTTCCACGCAAACCATCCGCGATCTGCCCTCTTTTATGGGGGAATCGGACGTGGTAAAAAGCCTGCTCGTGCTGCCCGGCGTGAGTACGGTAGGCGAAGGCGCCTCGGGGTTCAATGTGCGGGGCGGTAACGTCGACCAGAACCTGGTCATCCAGGATGAACTCCCGTTTTTCAACACCTCGCATGTGCTCGGGTTCTTTTCGGTGTTCAACCCAGATCTGGTGCGTTCCACGACTTTGTACAAAGGCCATATTCCGGCGCAGTTCGGCGGGCGTGTAGCATCGGTACTGGATGTAAAACTCAAGGACGGCAATTTCAGCGAATGGCATGGCTCGGCAGGCGCGGGGTTGGCCTCCGCCAAAGCCTCGGTAGAGGGGCCTGTCCTGAAAAACAAGGTGTCGATCCTGGCCGGCGCACGCGCATCCTATTCCGACTGGATGCTGAAACTCGCCAAACTGCCCGAAGTCAAAGGCAGCAGCGCCTGGTTCAACGATTTCAACACCAAATTTTCCGTACGCAGCGGAAAAAACAGCACGGTCAGCATAGGCGCACACCGCAGTGAAGATTATTTTCGGTTTTCACAACAGTTTGGCTATCAGTGGAATACATCCGGCGCCAACTTCGCCTGGCGCCAAACTTGGGGCAATGCCGTTGTCACGAGCCTGACCGGCGCTGCCGGAAAACTGCAAAACAAGTATTTCCAGCCGGAAGGTTTTGATGCCTTTGAACTGGAGAACGGCATCGAGTTTCGTACGGTCAGTCTGCAAAGTTCGCTCTTCGCCCTGAGCGGCCACGAGATACAACTGGGGGGGCAATGGAACCGCACCAATTCCCTGCCGCAACGATTGCGCCCGACAGGTGACGATTCGGGGATATTGCCGGACGACGCCCAACAGGAAAACGGTGAAGAATGGGCCGTCTTTGCCGATGACGAGTTTTCAATTTCAGATATGGTGACAGTCTATGCAGGCTTGCGGTACTCGTACTTCAGTACGCTCGGCCCCAACACCGTTCGCATCTACGAACCCGGCGTGCCTTATTCCGACGAAACCGTCGTTGCGACGGAAGTTTACGGCGATGATGAAAAGTCGCAATCGTACAGCGGGTTTGAGCCGCGCGTTTCAGTAAACCTTCGCGTGAACCCGCAGCATTCCGTCAAATTCAGTTACAACCGCTTGCGGCAATATTTTCACCTCATCTCCAATACCACCGCCGCCACGCCATCCGATACCTGGCAACCTGCCAACCGCTACCTGCGCCCGCAGGTGAGCGACAGTTACAACGCGGGGTGGTTTTATACGAATGGCGACAAGCGCTGGGAAGGTTCAGTGGAAATGTTTTACCGCCTCACGGATGATGTACCTGCGTACGAGGATTTCGCCCAATTGCTTCTGAACGAGCATTTGGAAACGGAACTGATCGCAGGACAGCAGCGCAGTTACGGCGCCGAATGGCTGTATCGGAAAAACGAGGGGCGCTGGACCGGATGGTTGTCATACACCTGGTCGCGCGTCTGGCAGCAGGCACGCTCCCCCTACCCTGCCCTGTCCGTCAATCGCGGCGAGTGGTTTCCGGCCAACTTCGACCAGCCGCACCAGGTAACTCTTTTCGCCAAATATGCGATCAATCCGGCACTGTACTGGACCTTTAACTTTACTTACAGGACGGGCCGGCCCGTAACGGCGCCAGAGAACGGCTATCAGGTAGGCAATGTGATCGTTCCCAATTTTTCCGACCGCAACAACCTGCGGATCCCAGACTACCATCGCCTCGATATCGGACTGACAATCGACAAAACAAAATCCAAGATCAGCGGGCTGAAATGGACGCTGAACATGTCCGTGTACAACGCTTATGCCCGAAAAAATGCTTTCTCGGTCTATTTCAAGCGGGATCGCAAGGGATTGCCAAAGGCCTATCAACTTGCAGTGATCGGCACGATGATACCGGCTGCCAATCTCACTTTTTACTGGTAACGAAATGACTATCAAAACATTACCACTACTATATTTTTTTGTTGCAGTGCTGTTGTTCGCCACCTGCATTCGTGAGATCGATTACAAGAACGATGAAGTCGACCGTAATGCGCTGGTAGTAAGCGGCGGTTTTTATGAAGGCAGCGGGCCTTTTTTACTGAGGCTTTCCAGGCCGACGAATTACGAAAAACGCGACTTCGAGCCGGTCGCCGGTGCGCGGATTTGGCTAAATGAAGACGATGCTTCGATGTATCCGTACGAAGAGACCAGCGCAACTGAACAGCCGGGGGTTTACCGGCTATCGAATGTAACGGGCGTACCGGGTCATACGTATTCTATCCTCATTCAACTTTCTGACGGGACCGGGTACAAATCGAAACCCCAGATGATGCCGGCTGCCCTGCCGATCGACTCTGCGGAAATGCGCTTCGCCTTTGTAGAGGATATAACGGGCACAGGCGATGTCACCAGGGTACCTTTTGCTCAACTCTATGCACATGCCACCCTGCCTGCCGATACGAAGGATCGTTTTTTACGATGGGAAGCCGAGAGTATATTCATCTTTAACGAACCCTTTACCGGCGATCCGTTCGATCATCCCAAGCAATGCTTCATTACTAACGGCATGAGTGCCCAGGTGATCGCTATAACAAATCCTGCGGCGCTTCTGCCCGGAACGCAGCTTGTCGAATATACGGGGCGCAGAAGGATTGATTTTTCATTCGAATATCGCAATTGTCTGAGCATATACCAGCGCACGACCGGCAAAGATGCCTATGAATACTGGCAACGCATACAGGAACTTGTGGAGCCTACCGGTACGATATTCGACCCACCTCCCGCCCCGGTACGAGGCAATGTGGAGAACATCAGTGACCCGCAGTACCCTGCCTACGGCTTTTTCGAGGTCGCGTCTTCCGATACAGCCAGGGTATATGTCAACCGCGGCGATCTGCCATTTGACGTCGTGGCATTTGTCCCGAAATACTGCAATGCCGCACCGGGAGCAGGGCCCAAACCCGAATGCGACGACTGCCTGTTGTTTCAGAACAGTACAGTACAAAAGCCCGAATGGTGGCAATGATCAATTCATTCGTTTCCTCCGCTGTATGAAATTCAAAACTATTCCGGTCCTGTATTTCCTGGTGGGCATTTTGTTCCTGGCCAACTGTGTCCGGGAAACCAATTTTTTCGAGTCCGGTGATCATGAAAACATCATTGTAGTCGATGGCGGCTTTTCAGACGGCCCGGGACCTCATTTCGTCCGCATCATCAGGCCGGGCGATTATGACAAACAGGCATTCGAGCCCGTCTCCGGCGCTCATCTGCGCCTGACTGACGATCTGGGCAACGAATTCTTCTTTCTGGAGGAAAAAAATCAGGATGGCATCACCCAACACTATCGCCTCGATAATGTACAGGGCGTACCGGGCCGCATTTATTCGCTCGAGATCGTCTTGCCGAACGGAGATACCTATCGCTCAGGTCCGGAAAAGATGCCGGAACGTATTTTACTGGACAGCGTCAGCGTGAAAGGCGATTATTTTGTGAGTAATAATGCCGACGGGTCGCTGACCAGCGAGCCCCGGGCATTTGTCTATGCCCATACCAAAACACCCGATCAGGTGAACGGCCGTTATTTGCGCTGGGAAACCGATGCCGTGTATATTTTTAACGAAATCGTTAAATTTTACAATCCATTCGGTGCTATACATCAATGTTTTATCACAAACAGACTGCACGATCAGGGGGTATCCATCGCCGAGCCCGGTGCTTTTCAGGCAGGCACTCCTATTATTGAAAATGTGGGCAAAAGGAAGATTGATTATGCCTTTGAGCACCGCATTTGCTTTTCCGTCTACCAGCATACGATTTCCCGAAAGGCTTACGAATACTGGCAGAAGATCGACCAACTGGTATCGCCGACAGGAACGATCTTCGACACCCCACCGGCCAAAGTGGCCGGGAATGTGGAAAACATCACCGATCCCGGCAACCCGGCACTCGGCTATTTCGAAATTTCTGCCATCGATACGGCACGTATCTTCGGCAAAAATGGAATACTGGGTGATGATTTTTTGCTGCAGGATGTCACGTATTGCGAGTATGATTTCTCCACATGGCCGCCGGTAAATCATCTGGAGTGCGACAATTGCCTGATCCTGCCTTCCAGCACCCTCGATCAGCCGGCTTGGTGGCAATAATCCATTCATACGATTCCTTTACAGCATGAAATTCAAAACTATTCCGGTCCTGTATTTTCTGGTGAGCATTTTGTTCCTGGCCAACTGTGTGCGCGAAACCAATTTTTTCCAGTCCGGTGAAGATGAGAATGCCATTGTAGTCTATGGCGCATTTTCGGACGGGCCCGGGCCCCACTTCGTCCGCATCACCAGGCCGGGCGATTACAACAAACAGGTATTCGAACCCGTCCCGGGCGCTCAGATTCGACTGACTGACGATCTTGGCAATGAATACTTTTTTCAGGAGGAAAAGAAACAGGACGGAACTACCCGGTATTATCGTCTGGATAACGTACAGGGCTCATCCGGGCGCAGTTATTCGCTTGAGATCGTCTTGCCAAACGGTGATACATATCGTTCAAATCCGGAAAAAATGCCGGCGCGCATACCGCTGGATAGCGTCAGTCTGAAAGCAGATTATTTTGTGAGCAACAATGCCGACGGGTCGCTGACCAGCGAACCCCGGGCATTTGTCTATGCCCATACCCAAACACCCGACCAGGTGGGTGGCCGTTATTTGCGCTGGGAAGCCGAAGCCGTGTATATTTTTAACGAGATTATCAAAATCTACAACCCGTTCGATATTCAAAAACAATGTTATATCACAAACAGGCTGAACGATCAGGGGGTCTCAATCGCCGATCCCGGCACCTTTCAGCCCGGCACTCCGATCGTTGAACCCGTGGGTAGAAGAAAGATTGATTTTGCTTTCGAGCACCGCATTTGCTTCTCCGTCTACCAGCATACGATCACCCGAAACGCTTACGAATACTGGCAAAAGATCGGCCAACTGGTATCGCCGACCGGAACGATCTTCGACACTCCTCCCGCCAGAGTGCCCGGCAACCTGGAAAACATCACCGACCCCGGCAACCCGGCGCTCGGCTATTTCGAAATATCTACCATCGATACGGCACGTATCTATAGCAGGAACGGGTTGCTGGGCGACGACTTTTTGCTGCAGGATTTTCCGTATTGCGAATACGACTTCTCCACCTGGCCACCTGTAAATCATCTGGAATGCGACAATTGCCTGGTTCTGCCTTCCAGCACCCTCGATAAGCCGGTCTGGTGGCAGTAAATGATCATTTCCCCTTCTTTTTCCTTTATCTGACAATGTGACTCATCCCGAATTTTTCAATAAGCGGAAATATGTTGTTTTAACCCGCGATTTCAATCGTGGGTTGAAACATTGGGGATGATTCGCGTTTATCTGACAAGTACCAACTTCTGCCGGAATTGCTGGACACCATATCTCAACACTCCATAGTAAATGCCTGAAGGCAAGTCGCCGGGCGTAAAAAGCACTTCGTGCAGACCTGGAGAAGTCAACACATCATCCTGCAACACAGATACCCTCCGACCGGACTCATCTTCCACCCAAAGGGATACCCGCCCCTGTTTGGCGATCCGGAATTGCAGCCGGGTTTGGTCGGCAAACGGATTGGGGTGATTGCGAAAGAACTGTTCACTCCCATCTGATATGCTCTCTGTTCCTGTCGTAGAAACCCCGTCCGCAATAACCGTTACAACTCCGTAAGCAGGTATGGTGACCTGAAAACTTCCCTGGTTGATCGAAGCAGTAGATGCCTGCCAGAGATTTGAATTGTCCGAAGTGAACACATTGAGCGTATTCGGCAAGACCGGGGCATCGTGCAGATTTACCGTCACCGTCAGCGCCATGGTTCCGGCATTGATCAGCACTGCCGTGAGCGTTTTATTGTCTTCATGCAGGTACGCGCCGGCCAGCAGATCGCCATTTCCCGCTACCGAAGCGCCCACGCGCCAGGCGCCGGGGCGGATGTATTTGAAAAAATGCTTGGCGCCTACATATTTAGGAGAAGTATTGCCGGCCGTCTGGCTGGTAAGCGCAAATTCTCCGACCTGGCTCGTGCCAGGGTCTTCGGAAAAAGTCCAGTACAACCAGGCACTCTCCATCCCGACCGACAGAGCCTGATGTATTTTCAGCGCAATGCTCCAGCCGCCGTTGTTGGGAAACCCGTTCGTCGGATAAATCCAGGCGGCATTTTCCCCGGAGGTCTCCGTCATCCACGACTTTTTCCCATAGGAACCAAATCCTGCCACATTGGCCGGAATGCCCGGCGCCGGGCTTGCCTGCCAGCCATTCACCCAGCGGTTCCACGAAGTAGAACTGGCGCCTGCGGAACTCACCCCGTCGCTGTCATATCCGTGGATACAGAAAAAATCGATGGCCGCTGCGGCTGTGGGATCGGCCGCGATATGCTGGAGGTATTGCAAATTTTTATGCGTGGGATTGCCCGCACCGCCGTACTGCCACAAACCATAGGCGTCGCCGCCCAGCAGGTCTTCCGGGCCCATGATCCGGATATCTTTCAGGTCGTCGTACTGATCGAACTCAGCCCTGATGGCTTTCAGCGCAGTAATGTACTGGCTGGAAAGCGGGTAGGTCGCGCTGTTGTAGAATTGCTCGAAATTGAGTTCGTTTTGGATGCTGATGGCATAAAATGAAATTCCAAAATGTTGCTGAAACCCACGTACGTACGCGGCTGTACTGCGGGCAAATTGTGTCAGCGCGCTCGTAGGCCCCGTGCCGCCCAGGGCAGCATCGTCGAATTCGGGAAGCAGCGTGCCCGACACGTCGAGTTTGCCGCCGGCAAAATTACCGCCCCAGATAAATGGCCAGGGAGTGCCGCTCACCGGCCCGGGCCACCAGTTCTGATTGTATGTGTTTCCCGAGGATACTTTCACCCAGGGCACCGGCGACCAGAGGGAGCCGATGAGTTTAAAATCGCCCAGTTGCGCCTGCCGGTCGAGCCCCGCCTGTATGGCGCCGTCATTCGGATAGTTGAACAACGCCACATTCGCGTCGATATCAGGCCCCATTACAGCGATCGGGGCATTGAGGCCGCCAAAGAGGCGGGAGTAGTCCTGTGCGCCGGTGTAAGTGCGCACACGATTGCCTTCGGGGCCGTCCGGGTTGTCGGGGTTTTCCAGGTTGAACACATTGTCGGTCTGCGAGCCCATAAACCAGGGAGAGTAATACGACAAATTGGAATACGGCGCCACCAGTCTGGGCGTCAGGTCCACGCGATAAATAGACGCCCCCATATCGTCGTAATAAAGTTGCTGCCACCATATGGTTTTTACGGCTGCACCTCCCTGGTGTGCGCCGAACCCGTCGATCTGCTGGTGCTTTTCAGAAGCAAAAATATCGACGTTGGCACCTTGTCCGGTCAAGGATGTGAGGAAAAGGATAAAAGTGAGAAGCGGTAAAAAGATCTTTTTCATTGGCGGGAAATGGTTGTTACGGATAAAAAAGAATCGCAATTTGAAATTATCGGCATTTGAAAAATCCGGTCGTCGCGGTCGGTCGTATAGTTGATAGTTGCAACGCAAAACAAGCTACGCGTAATTGAAACCGATCTTTTTTAACAAAAATGAATGACGACATGAATCCTTTACTGTCTGTTACGACCAAGTGCCGGCGCATTTTCATGCTGGTTTTGGCCTTGTGGATATCGGGTCAGTCGCTCCGGGCCTCCAGCCATCGTGAGGCGCCGCTGATCTCCAACGATCCGCTGGCCGACAATACCGACCTGTATGCTTTCAGGAGCCCTGACGATCCGAATACCATTACGATCATTGCCAATTACATCCCCGCAGAGTTGCCATACGGCGGCCCCAATTATTTCAGTTTCGGCGAAAATATCCGCTACGAAATCCACATCGATAACGACGTCAGCACGCCCGGCGACGATATCATTTACAGGTTTACCTTTTCCAGAACAAACGAGGACCCGACGACATTTTTCAATATCCGCCTGGGGCTTCAGAATATTCGAACGACCTACCGCCTGGAACGCAGTACCGATGGCGGCGCAACGTTCATGACGCTGCTGGCCGACGGCATGGTGCCGCCCAACAACATCGGTCCTCGCTCGATTGAGGGCGCTGCAGGCCTGGGGGCCACCAATTACCAGGACCTGATGATGGCTGCGATCGCTACAGCAGCTACAGGTGAAAAAGTATTCTGCGGTCCTGTTGACGATCCGTTTTTCGTGGATCTGGGTGGCGTATTCGATCTGGGAGATCTTCCCCGGCAAACAGGTCCTGTACGCGACGGTTTGTCAAAATACAATGTACATGCCATCGCCATTCAGGTACCGATCGCCGTTCTGCAGAAGGACGGGAAAGGCGCCGACCAGGCCATTTCGATCCTCGATCCGGACTACGTGATCGGCATTTGGGCGTCAGCAAGCCGCCGCGCGATCCGCACACTCAGTACTGGCGGCACCACCCCCGACGACAGCGGGGACTGGGTGCAGGTGTCGCGCCTGGGGATGCCGCTGACCAATGAAGTCGTGATCCCGCTGGGATTCAAGGACCGCTGGAACTTTATGACACCCTACGAAGACCTTTCCAACCTTGCTGCCTACGGCAATTTCTTTTACAACCCCGAACTGGCGTTGTACATGGATGACAGTCAGTTCGGTGGCGCCGTGCCCGCATTCAAAGGTCTCCGCATCCAGAGCAAATCACTGGGTTCTTTTGACTTCCGCAACGGCCATGATGGCCTGTACGGATTGAAAGGCAATGCGGCTTTGGCGGGAACGGCACTTGACGACGCCGTTTTCGGCACCCTGCTGCTTCCGGCTGCCGGTTCGCCGCGTTCGGTAGATCTCTGGCCGATTTTCCACACCGGCGTACCCAATTTGCCCCCCTATCAACTGGCAACCGGGAAAAACGGCAATCCACTTGCCGCCGGCAAACCTTTCATCAACAACTTTTTGCCAAACGGCGGCGATATGTTGCGCCTGAACATGGCCGTACCCCCGACGCCGCGCAGCGACCCGAATTTCAGCAGCCTGGGCATTGTGCAGGCGGCAGTGTTGGGTCTGACCGATCCGGCATACACGGCTTCAACCGATCTTCAGTTCATACCGAACATGGACGGATTCCCTAATGGTCGCCGCCTCGAAGACGATGTCACCCGCATCGAATTGCAAGCAGTCGGAGGTGTTGCTCTGGCGGCTATCGGTCTGTGGTACGATGATTACGTACCGGGGCAGACGCCTTCACCGGTAACCAACCTGCTCGTGAATGTTTTGCAATATTCCACCGGGGTGGAAGCAAATGATGCGCCGTTCGGTGCAACCTTCCCCTACCTCGCAGCGCCCTGGCGCGGCACCGAAACCGGCGTTCCGGAAGAATGACCGGAACCCAAATTTCCATTTTTTCCACAAGAAAAGTTATCATGAAACATACAACTCTTCTGATCGCGTTGTGCCTGCTGCTGGTTCGCTCTGCATGGGCTTCCAGTCACCGCGAGGCGCCGCTGATCTCCAATGACCCGCTCGGTGACAACACCGATCTCTATGCTTTTCGCAGCCCCGACAATCCCAATACCGTGACCATCATCGCCTGCTATGTGCCGATGCAGTTGCCCCACGGAGGGCCCAATTATTACGGTTTCGGCGAAAATATCCGGTATGAGATACATATTGACAACGATATCAGCACACCTGGTGATGATATCATCTACCGATTCACTTTTACGAAGGTGTTTGAAGATCCCTCTACCTTCTTTTACATCCGGCTGGGTATGCAAAACCACAAGACTACCTACCACCTGGAAAAAAGCACTGATGGAGGGCAGACCTTCAAAACCGTTGTCATGAACGGTATGGTACCACCCAACAATATTGGTCCGCGTTCCATCAATGGCGCTGCAGGACTCAATACTACTTATGATGCGTTGATGACCAATGCGATCATGACCGCTACCGACGGAGAAATGGTGTTTTGCGGTCCTTCCGACGATCCGTTTTTCGTGGACCTGGGTGGGGTATTCGACCTCGGAGACATGCCGCGTCAAAACGGCAAAGCGCCGCGCGACGGCGTCGCCTGCCTGAATGTATCCACCATCGCGCTGCAAATTCCCGTCTCTATGCTGCAAAAAGATGGGAAAAGCGCGGACCAGGCATCTTCGATCCTCGATCCTGACTTTGTGATCGGTGTATGGGCTTCCGCGAGCCGGCAACAGATCCGCACGCTCGACCCTGCCGGCTCCGAATCGTACAGCGGCGACTGGGTGCAGATCTCGCGCCTGGGCATGCCCCTCACCAACGAGGCGGTCATTCCGATCGGCGCCAAGGATTTCTGGAACGCGACCACCCCTTACCAGGACCTTCAAAACCTCGCTACGTTCGGCAATTATTTTTACAACCCCGAACTGGCGCTGTACATGGATGACAGCCAATTCGGAGCGGCCGTACCTGCGCTGGCGCCGCTGCGCATCCAGAGCAAATCGCTGGGTGTCTTCGATTTTCGCAACGGGAAAGACGGGCTGTACATATTGAAGGGCAACACCGCTCTTGCCGGCACTGCGCTCGACGATGCGGTTTTCGGCACCCTGCTGCTGCCGGGGCCCGGCTCTCCGCGTTCGGTCGACCTCTGGCCGATTTTTCATACCGGCGTGCCCAACCTTCGGCCCTACCAACTGGCGACCGGCAAAAACGGCGATCCACTGGCCGCCGGCAAACCTTTCATCAACAACTTTTTGCCAAACGGCGGCGATATGCTGCGCCTGAATATGGCCGTGCCGCCTACGCCGCGCAACGACCCGAATTTCAGTCCCCTGGGCATCATATCGACCGCCGTGCTCGGTCTGACCGATCCGGCGTACAATACCACTGCCGATCTCCAGTTCATCCCGAACATGGATGGCTTCCCCAACGGCCGGCGCCTCGAGGATGATGTTACGCGGATCGAACTGCAAGCAGTTAGCGGGGTCGCTTTGGCAGCGATCGGACTCTGGTACGACGATTACATGCCGGGAAGTAGCAGCTCTCCGGTAACGCCTGCCCTGATCAATGTACTATCGTACGATACGGGTATCGGCGCCAACGATACTACGTTCAAGGTTGCGTTCCCCTATGTGCAAACGCCCTGGTCGGGGACCGGCATCTGCTCCGGAGAAAAGAAGGACTACACCCAGCCCGAGATACTCCCGCCTACCACTACGGGCGTCACGGGTCTGAATGCGCCGGAGGTGTTTGCCGTCAATTTCCCCAACCCTTTCACCGACGCTACTACTTTGAAATACCGGCTTCGCAGCAAGGGTCAGGTTGCGATCATGGTGTTCGACGGAAACGGGAAATACTTAGAGACGATCTTTAACGAGACTTTACCGGAAGGTGAATACCAGACCGCGTGGAAAGCCGCGGGATTACCCGCGGGCACCTATTATGCGACGATCACGCTTGGTGGCAGCGTCCGTCAGACGCTTCGGATGACAAAATCCAACTGATCAAACTGCTCAAAAGTTGCTCCAAACTACCGGCACGCCTGCTGCGACCGCAGTCGGGCAGGCGTGCCTTTTTCTCATTTCAAATATTCAAAAACATGAAAAACGTACTCCTATATGCACTGATCATGCTGGCATCCGGTGTTTTGACCTGGCAATGTCAGGACACCCCTCCTCAAACAGAAACCGATGTGGCGATCCCGGCCTTGCTTGAACGGTCTGCGGGTATCGGGCCCGACGGCGAACTGGCGCAAATACAGTCGATGTACCGGGAACTCGTTTCGAAAGTTCGTGCCGATCCTAACGACCTGAATGCCCGCCTGAACCTGGCTGAATTACTCATGCAGGAAGCCCGCATTTCCGGGGAACACGGTCACTATTATCCCGGCATACTGACCCTTTTGGAAACCGTTGTGACCGAAAAGCCCAACCCCGCCCAAAAATACAGGGCACTTGTCGACAAGGCATCCGTACAAATGTCCCTGCACCAGTTCGAAGCGGCCCGCGCAACCGCTACAGAAGCGGTGCAGATCAATCCGAATGAAGCGAGCATATATGGCGTACTGGTCGACGCAAATGTCGAACTCGGCCATTACGAACAGGCCGTTGAAATGGCGGACAAAATGGTATCTATTCGCCCTGATATCCGTTCATACAGCCGCATTTCCTACTTGCGGGAAATTTACGGGCAGGTGACGGGCGCTATCGATGCCATGAAACTGGCTGTTTCAGCCGGCTATCCGGGTATGGAGCAAACGGAATGGGCGAGGCTGAACCTCGGGCAATTGTACCTTCGTTACGGGATGATCGACAGCGCCCGGTTGCAGTTTCAACTGGCATTATCTGCCCGCCCGAACTATCCCTTCGCCATCGCAGCCATGGCCGGCCTCGAAGCCCTTCAGGGCCGTCAGGCTGAAGCAGATCGCCTAATGGATCAGGCCTGTGCGCTCATTCCGGAAGTTGGATTTTTTGTAGAAAAAGCAAAATGGGAAAAAGAGAAAGGCAATGCGAAAGGTTCGGGAGCCCTGACAAAAGAAATCCTCGCCATGCTGGCGGACGACGAGCAATCAGGGCACATGATGGGACTTGAATACGCCCGTGTTTATCTCGATCTGCTTGGAGACCCTCAAAAAGCACTGGAATATGCCCTGACGGAATACAGGACACGGCCAGACAACATCGACGTCAATCGCTCGCTCGCCACTATTTACTACCATAGCGGGAACATAAAACTTGCCGGCGAGCATCTGCAAAAAGCCATGCGCACCCATTCCCGGAATCCTGAACTGATATGCCTGGAAGGATTGATAAAGGCCAAAAGC
The DNA here is from genome assembly GCA_020636045.1 of Lewinellaceae bacterium. Lineage (GTDB taxonomy): Bacteria > Bacteroidota > Bacteroidia > Chitinophagales > Saprospiraceae > M3007. The sequence goes on along the minus strand of JACJYP010000005.1, from coordinate 248,278 downwards.
GGGAAAGTTTCCGACGGCAGGACCCTCATCAGAAAGGCATTCACGGCCAACCTTTATCTTGAATGCTCGTTTTGCAATGAAGCAAAAGCGCTATAATGTCAAGCCGGCCTGCATATTAACTGTATTTAAACTCCTGTTTTCCGGATGAAACTCTTTTTCAGCTTCTTCTTCACATTGGTGGCAACTGCTCTTGCGGCGCACAACGGCAGCATTCGAGGCAGTGTACTCGATGCCGCTACGAAAAACCCGCTCGCCGGTGTTTCCGTTTCGATCGATGGTGCAAACCTTCAGGTGTATACCGATGAATTGGGACATTACCGATTCGGCGAACTGTCGCCGGGGACATACACGCTCGTCACCTCGTACATGGGCTATGAGGTCAATACGAAAATGGTCACGGTACGGGAAGCGGAAACCACAACGGTTTTTCATTATCTCAACCGCACCGATATCGAATTGAGCGCTGTTGAAATCTCATCGAACCCCGATGTACAGGTTCAGGTGATCCCTGCAATTGATGCGCGTATGCGACCGACCAATACATCCCAGGATATTTTGCGCATGGTACCGGGGCTGTTTATCGCACAGCATGCCGGCGGCGGAAAAGCCGAGCAGATCTTCCTGCGCGGGTTCGACATCGACCACGGGACAGATGTGGCGATAGATGTCGACGGCATTCCGGTAAATATGGTCTCGCATGCCCACGGCCAGGGCTACGCAGACCTGCATTTTCTCATTCCGGAAACGGTCGATCGCATACAATTTGGCAAAGGACCGTATTATGCCCCTTACGGCGACCTGGCGACTGCAGGATACATAGGTTTTCAGACCAAAAATGCCATTGACCGGAACATGGTCAAACTGGAGGCAGGGCAATTCGACACCTATCGCGCGGTCGGCATGTTCAATCTGCTGAACCGGGCGGAAAGCAACAGGCCCGGCAATGCGTATCTGGCAACGGAATATTTCTATTCAAACGGCTATTTCGACAGCCCTCAGGCATACGACCGGTTCAGCGCATTCGCCAAATACAATGGAGTGGTCGGTGAAAAAGGCCTGCTATCCGCCTCACTCTCTTCATTCACAAGTCGTTGGGACGCCTCCGGACAGATCCCCGAACGCGCAGTGAAAAGCGGACAGACCGGCTTTTTCGGTTCGATCGACGACACGGAAGGGGGCCGCACGTCCCGCACCAATCTCAATGTTCGGATCAGCGCATTTCCTGGGCAAAACAGCGTATTCCGCAACCAGTTTTATCTCAGCCTGTACGATTTCGAACTCTTCTCCAACTTCACTTTTTTCCTGAATGACCCCTTCCAAGGTGACCAGATAAAACAAAAGGAAAAACGCAGGCTGCTCGGGTACAGGGGCTCATTTACCCGAAACGACAGGTGGGCTGGCCTCGACTGGAAAACGGAGGCAGGACTACTGGTCCGGTATGATGCAACACAAAATTCCGAATTGACGCATACCGCCGGGAGGACAGAAGTCCTGGAACGGAAGGCACTCGGCGACATCAACCAGATCAATGCAGGCATTTTTCTGAATGAAACGGTTCATGTGGCTCCCTGGCTTACCCTGAATGCCGGGCTTCGGTTCGATCAGTTCCAGTTTATGTACGTCGACAAACTTCAGCCTGTGTATGCACGCCGGATCGAAGCGGCTCATGTTTTCAGCCCGAAACTAAGCGCATATTTCACCCCAAACGATCGCATACAATTGTTCGTCAACACCGGCTACGGTTTTCATTCCAATGATACCCGTGTAGTGGTAACCCGTGGCGGCGAGCAGATACTGCCGAAAGCCCTGGGCGCCGAGACAGGAGCCATCTGGAAAGCAACTCCACGCATCCTGATCAGCACTTCGCTATGGCGCCTTGATCTCGAACAGGAATTCGTGTATGTCGGTGATGAAGCAGTGGTGGAGCCCGGCGGCAAAACACGGCGTAGTGGCGTAGATATTTCCGGCAGGCTGCAACTATTTGACTGGTTGTTCGCCGACCTTGATGCCAATTATACCTATGCAAGAGCGACCGATGCGCCTAAAGAAGAAGCCTATATTCCGCTTGCGCCCGAGTGGACCAGCATCGGGGGCTTGAGTTTTCAAATGAAATCGGGACTCAACGGCAGCCTGCGATACCGGCATCTGGGCAATCGTGCGGCGAACGAGGACAATACAGTAGTTGCAGAAGGCTACTGGTTGGCCGACGCCTTGCTGAATTTCACTAACCCCGGTTTCGAGATCGGTCTGAGTGTGGAAAATCTGCTCGACCGGCGCTGGAAAGAGGCCCAGTTCGACACTGAGAGCCGCCTGTTCGATGAACCGGGGCCGGTGTCCGAAATACATTTTACACCAGGCACACCGTTCAACATGCGCATGCATGTATCGGTGTTTTTTTGATACGGCCGGATCAAAAATGGCGCTATCTTTCGCCCATGCACGAAACCGCCATCAGTATAAAAAACCTGCATAAAAGTTACGGCAGCAAGCAGGTGCTTCAGGGCATCGACCTTGACGTATACCCCGGCCAGGTGCTCGGATACATCGGCCCGAACGGCGCCGGGAAAAGTACCACTGTCAAGATCCTCTGCGGCCTGATCAGCGACTATTCCGGTGAGGTCACAGTACGCGGGATCGACGTAAAAAAAGACGCAGTCGCGGCCAAACGCCTGATCGGATATATTCCTGAAATGGCGGAAATGTACGACGTACTTACGCCCGCTGAATTTCTCCATTTTATGGGCGACCTCTACGGGCTCGATCAAAAGGTATGCGAGGAGCGCATTGCCAGGATGATGAAGGCGTTCGGGCTGGAGGCCAACCTGCACCAGCGCATGGACAGTTTCAGCAAGGGCATGAAACAAAAAGTGCTGCTGAGCAGCGGGCTGCTACACAATCCGGACATCATTATCCTCGACGAGCCGCTGAGCGGCCTGGACGCCAACAGCGTGATCATCGTAAAGGAACTGATCGGCAAACTTGCGCGCGACGGCAAAACCATCTTCTATTGCAGTCATATGATGGATGTGGTGGAAAAGGTCAGCGACCGCATTATCCTGATCGACCGCGGCAGGATCGTCGCGGACGGCAGTTTTGAAGACCTGAAACAACGGGAGGGCAATCAAAGCCTGGAGCAGATATTTGCCCGTTTGACCTATCAGGAAAATTTGGGACAGGCGGCTGACGACCTGCTCAGCGCACTTGAGCATTGAAACCATGAACGTCGTCAATAAAATACTGCTTTCCGCGGTGCTTTTCCCGGAAGCGCTTTATCGCCGGATGGGTGTCGACCTCGCGCAACTGAGATCGATCCTGCGCACCAAACTGGTCATGGATGACCGGAGGCCCAACACCATTCAGGCGAGCCGGCAGCAGCGCGGCAAGGAAGAGATCAGCAATGCCACGCTCGGCACCATGCTGATGAGCGGGCTGATGGGGGTTGCATTTATGCTTACACTGGTCATCAGCAGCGATTATGTGACCAAACTCACATTGTTCTTTGGCGTTTTTATCGTCATGCTGTGCATGTCGCTGGTAAGCGACTTCACTTCCGTGCTGATCGACATCCGGGATACGAACATCATTTTGCCAAAGCCCGTAAACGACAGCACTTTTGTCATTTCCAGGTTATTGCACATCTTCATCCACATTTGCAAGATCGTGTTGCCCATGATCCTGCCGACGGTATTGTACATTTCGTTTGCAAGCGGTCTTTTTGGAGGCATCCTTGTATTCGTGCTGGCCATGTTCGCCACCCTGTTCGCGATATTTCTGATCAATGCGATCTACATTCTGATCCTGCGCGTCACTACACCCGACCGCTTTAAAAATGTGATCAGTTATTTTCAGATCGTTTTTGCCATCGCGATTTATGCCAGTTATCAGGTGCTGCCCAGGACTTTCGACCGTATCGGCGATGCCGGATTGAATTTCGCAGACCACAACTGGCTGATCCTCGCCCCGCCGTTCTGGTTTGCCTGCGCCTTCGACACGCTCATAACGTTGCAAGGCAGCGCCGCACACTGGCTTGCGGCGACCTTGGCTTTTGTCGTGCCGGTTATCAGCATTTTCATTGTCATAAAATACCTCGCGCCCGCTTTCAACCAAAAACTTGCCATGATATCGGGGTCGGACGGCCCGGCCGCCCCAACCACTAAAACGACCGCCGAAACAGGGCGGCAAAGCGCGATCGACGCCCTTGCCCGCCTGGTGACCGGAAACAGCATTGAACGCGTCGGCTTTGCCTTCACCTGGAAAATGATGGCGCGCAGCCGTGACTTCAAACTGCGGGTCTACCCGAGTGCCGGGTATTTTATCGTTATCATCGTTGTAATGATCTTCAGGATGGACGCTGTCGTCCGGGGAAACGGCTCCGTCCGCTTTTTCCCGATGATCATACTTTATCTCAGCAGCATCATAATGATCGCGGCGCTGTCGCAACTGAGTTTCTCCGACAAATTCAAGGCGGTATGGATGTATTATATCACCCCGGTCACAAAACCCGGGCTGATCATCAGCGGCGCGCTGAAAGCGGTGTTATTTCAGTTTTTTTCAATCATCGTGCTGTTCACACTGGTTTCTTTCATCTGGATGAGCGGTATCGGAATCCTGCCCAACCTGCTGCTGGGGATTTCCAACCTGTTGGTAATCTTTTACGGGTTTGCGTTGATCAATTTCAAAAACCTGCCTTTTTCAAGGCCGATGAACACCTCGCAACAAGGTGGCCAGTTCATCAGGGGAATGACGATCCTGTTTGTGAGCGGTTTTCTCTGTGTCATCCACTATTTTGTTTTCAGGCATAATGCGGCGATAGCCGTTGCAGCCGCTCTTTCGCTGGGCGGGCTATGGCTGCTGATGCGCCGTGTCAGCAATATCGGCTGGCACGAGATCAGGGAATTCGATTGATTGCCCGATCCGCTCAAACGACTTCCTTTCCACGCAGGCGTTTCACCATATAACTCACGGTCACCATTACTGCCAGCCCGATGACATAGGAAGCGGCGAACAGAAGCCATCCGTAGTCATCCTTGCTCAGGGCTTCGCGTTTTGAGGTGAGCCCCCACAAATTGACCAGTCCCTTTTTTACAAAAAACCGGGAAACCAGCGACGAAGCCGTCAGGCCCGCGAGGTAGCCGACCGCCAGGTTGAGCACTTCATTTGCAACGAACTTTGTGAATTTTGACATAAGCAGGGTCTTGATTTGATTTTGAAGGCTGAAAGATAGTCAGCGCCTGCGCGTATGGCGCGTATATTTTCCCGATGGCTCATTTACAACAGGTTATGACGGCGGCACCGGCACGTTTTCCTCTCCAGCACGCACAATTCGATATGCCAAAAAATGCGCCGCCAGCACACACTTTATTTTTTTTTATAATTTAACAAGGCTATGCTTGCTTGAAAAGGATTTTTTGATGTATCTCGCAGCATAATTCTGCGGGATCTGACGCTTCATGCATTTGGAACGTGTTGGGGATTTTTTGCAGGAGACTGAAAGGATGGATTTTTTGTGTGTTTTGCGCGTTTTTTCAAGCGCATAGCGGTGACTATGTACGTGAAAAAAGGTGAAAAACAGGCAAAAAAGGCGCTTTTCAGGCCCGGCTTAAAAATCCCGAACACGTTCTTAATCCATTATCCTCCCATATTCAATCCCCCGTTTGAGCATGAAATGTTTAATCGCGTCGTTGCTATGCACGTTGTGCATATGCCCTTATTCCGAATCCTATTCCCAAAACCCGAATCCCAGGCCGTTGATGAAAGATTTTATCGGCATCAACACCAGGTCGTCGGACAATCTTCGATATATCGAACAGTTCGGATTTATCCGGGAGTACCATGAATGGTCCGACGATACCGGTTTCGATTCGGATAACACTCCCAACTGCCCTCAGAACCCCCTGCGGTTCAACCCGAGCAACAGCCAGGCAGCCATGATCGATCTCGATCGTTTTTACGAACGGCTTTCCGGAAGGGTATCTCCATGTCTGAAATGGCTGGCGCCGGAAATGCGCGGCCTGGAGACCTACAACCCGGTCGTACAGGAGCAAAAACCGATCTGTGGTCAGCTCAGCACCATCGACCAGGAACTGCCCGAATCGTATCTTGACTACACTAGATGGGCGAGCATTTATGCTGCTCGATACGGCAGCAACGATGTATGCGCATATCCCGGAAGTGCATACGGCGCCCTGATCAACAACTGGGTGATCGATAAAGACCAAAACGGCGCCGGCATTTCCGGTCTCGGGCGACTGAAATACCTCGAACTCGGCAACGAGCCGGATAAATGGTGGTATGACAGCGAGTTCCGCAACAAGCCTTATGCCCTATGGCAGATGATGCCCGAGCAATATGCGACCCTGTTGCATGCTGCGTACGATGGCGCCGGAAAAAGCGCAGGGTTTTCTCTTCCCGGGGCGCAGTCTTCATTTCTGGGGGTAAAAAATGCCGATCCTGATATAAAAGTCGTCATGGGCGGGCTATCCAATTTCCGGGGCCGCTATATCGTACAAATGCTGGACCGGGCATATGCACTCAGAAGTGCCAATCCTGAGGCCAAGGCCAAGTTGCCGTTCGACGTGTTCAACATACACCACTACCTGAGCAATACCGGCAAAGTCGGCGCCGCCTATATCGACGACAATGCGCTGTGGAACACGTACGATTACCTCGGGCTCAACTCTACCGGCATCAGCCCGGAGCAGGGACAACTCCGTCAATTATACATCCGTTTTTTTGAGCGTCTGTTTTCCGAGATCGGCAACGACAGTATCCGTGATGAACTCTCCGCCAAGGAGTTCTGGCTGACCGAGTTCGGATACGACACCAACAATAATTCGCCCATCCGGGCAAAACTGTCGCAAGGCAGCCAGTCGTTTTTCACCACGCAAGCACAGTGGCTGGCGCGTACATACCTGGAGCTCTCCGCAGTTGAATATGCCTACAAGGACCAAAAAATAGTGTTAAGCAGAGCCGCCGCCTTTGACCTGCGCGACATGGGCGATGCCGGTGAAGGCGACCTGTACAACCCCAACGGATGGTTGTATACACATTGCGGTCTCCTGAGTTTCGATTTCAGGCCCAAGCGCTCCTGGTATTTCGTGCAAACACTGATCGATGTGCTGGGCGAAACAAGATTTGAGAAGGACATCAATACAGACGGGCTTTTTCAATTCGATGACGGGGGGCAGTCCCCACGGATATACTATTACAAAGGAGAAAGCGACCGGCGCGTATTGGCGATCTGGTCTCCTACCGCTGCCAAAATATCCGGCAAACATCTGAAAATCCCCGTCGATGCACTGCTGAGTCGCATCGGAGAGCAGGACCTGAACACGCTGGACAGTTTTACCGTCATCGATATTCAGCCTTTTTCCACGCATGGCCACCGGAAGGGATATTACGTAGCCGATGGCAATATTTTCCTGGACGACGCAAGTTCAGCCGTAAGTGAAACCCCGCTTTTTGTGGTGTTGGGGGAAAAACTGGACGATCCGGTGATAACAGCGCCCTTATCCGGCATTCCCGTCGTAGAATCCTATTGCAACGGCATTTCGCTCCGATGGGAAACAAGCGGCAAACCCGACGGCCACTGGAAAGTGCTTTATGCGTTAAAAAGCAATTTACCCGCCGCAGCGGATTGTGGAGAATATCAAAACTTCGACCTGCTGGGCTCGGGCTACGTGCATTTTTATACCGACGACCTGAAAGCAGACCGGAAAAGGCTGCTGGTGGAAGGGCTGACCGCCAATACCGAATATGTCATTTTTATGGTCTATGTAAATGCAGACGGCATTCCCGCCCGCTACCCCGTTGTGATCTGCGCCAGTACAAACAGCAGCACTCCCTGTGTCATCAACCCGTGTATTACCGTCGAAGCAGGGGGAAAATGCGGCCAGTCACAGGCAGATTATTGCAAACTGGCGATCGAAAACAGCGGCTTTGCCTACAACGGGAACTGCCCTTCCGCTTCTTCGACAGGCTGCATTTCGGGCAACCCCCAGGCAGTGATCGGTTGCAACACCTACCAGATGAGCGGCGGGTGCGGCGCTTCTTTTCAATACCCCAAATCACAACTCTGGTCGACTTGCAACAATCCGGAGATCACCGTTATTTTCAATCATCCGGTAGAACTGGATGCCATCCGGTTCTATCACCATTCCATGCTGGAACCCATCGATATTTACTATGCCACCTGCGATCAACCCGATGAACGAAAATACCTGACCACTTTCAGCCCCATGAAATGCAACCAGTGGGTATCTATCACGAACAACCTGCCGGCAGATGCGGTAAAAAAGTTATTTTTCCACAAGGTATTTGCCTTCGGCAAAAGTCAAAGTCCGGAGATCAGTATTGGCAAACTGCATTTTTGCGGCACGGAACTATCCGAATGCGCGGAAAAGCCTGGTGCGCGAAGTGGCATGAGTACAATGCCCGCCGAGTTCCAGGTTTTCCCCAATCCTACTTCCGGCAATTTCAGGCTGCGATGGGAGAATACTGGCTACGAACAGTTTCTGGTTTTCGATGCGGGCGGCGGGCTGCAGCGGCAATATCAGGTACCGAGGGGCTCCCATTCATACGAAGGGGCGCTGTTCGACCTGCCGGCCGGCATGTATATTTTCAGGCTCACCGGACCGGAAAGGCCACCGCTGCAGAAGCGGATCATTTTGCAGTAGGCAGCGACGGTTTCAACGCCTGCTTTTCCATTCGGAATCCATGGAAGCAGGCACTTTCAGGACTTTTTTGTGCTGCAAATGGAGGCGAAGTGCCAGTTTGGCTGCTACTTCCGCCTCCGCACGCCGGCCTTCCAGCAACTGTTCGGGAGTATAATACTGCTGCACAAAGTGGGTGTCGAAATCAGCGGAAATGAAAGCAGGATGATCGAGTACAAATCGTCCGAAGGGAAGTGTGGTCGCCACACCTTCCACTTCATAGTCGGCGATGGCTTCTTTCATCTTCCGGATGGCCTCTGCGCGCGTGTCGCCGTGCACGACCAGTTTGGCGAGCATGGGGTCGTAATAAATAGGCACCACCATGCCTTCCACATATCCGCCGTCGACGCGGATACCGGGCCCTTCGGGCAGGCGATACCGCGTCAGCGTGCCCACGGAGGGCAAAAAGTTGTTCTCCGGGTCTTCTGCGTACACGCGTAATTCGAGCGAATGGCCGTTGATGGATAATTCTTCCTGTCCGAAGGGCAGGGCCTCGCCGCGTGCTACGCGTATCTGGAGTTCCACAAGATCGAGACCCGTGATCATTTCTGTTACGGGGTGTTCTACCTGCAGGCGCGTATTCATCTCGAGAAAATAGAACTGACGCTGCGCGTCTACGAGAAACTCAACAGTGCCGGCCCCTACGTAGTCGCAGGCTTTTGCCACGCGCACGGCGGCCTCTCCCATCGCCTTGCGAAGTTCGGGTGTCAGGATCGCGCTGGGGGCTTCTTCCACCACTTTCTGGTGGCGTCGCTGGATGGAACATTCCCGCTCGAAAAGATATACGATGTTGCCGTGGGTATCGCCCATGACCTGCACCTCGATGTGGCGCGGACCCGTGACGTATTTCTCTATGAATACCGAGCCGTCGCCGAAAGCGGACAAAGCCTCCGAAACGGCACGCTCCATCTGCTCCTTCAGATCGGCCTCCTTTTCCACGATACGCATGCCTTTACCACCGCCGCCGGCAGATGCTTTTATCAGGATCGGGTAGCCGACCTGTTGCCCGATCTTCTTTGCCGTTTCGATATCGGTGATCGCCTCCTCGATGCCCGGCACCATGGGCACTTCGAATTTTTTTGCCGCTTCCTTGGCGGCGAGTTTGCTGCCCATCATCTCGATGCTGTGCGGTTTCGGGCCGATAAAAGTGATACCCGCATCGGCCACCTTCTGCGCGAAGGAGGCATTTTCACTCAAAAAGCCATAACCGGGATGTATGCCATCGACCCCCAGTTCGAGCGCAGCGGCAATGATCTTGTCGCCCAGCAGGTAACTTTGGGCGGAGGGAGGCGGACCGAGCAATACCGCCTCGTCAGCAAAGCGCACGTGCGGCGCTTCGCGGTCGGCTTCCGAATACACGGCCACCGTCTGGACCCCCATTTTTCTGGCCGTTCGCATGACCCGCAGGGCGATCTCCCCGCGGTTGGCTACAAGTATCTTTTTCACTGGATGGTAAATGTTAAAGTTTAGCGCGTAGCAGCTGTTTTTCGAGACAAAATACCGGACATAATATGTGGCTTTTCGCCATCATCTCCCCGGCAAATTCGGGGTCAGTTTCATGGGTTCAGGTTCGCATCGATGCTACCAGTAACTCATGAAGGATTTTTGTTTTCTCGCTTTCGAATACCACTCCCTCAATTTCCCGCACCCGACGAATACCCCTGACCGCATTGGTGAGAAAGACTTCCCGGGCGCTTAAGAGATCGGCGAAAGTAGCGGATTTCTCCTTTACTGCGTAGCCCGCCGCTTTTGTTAAGGTCAGCAATAATTCCCGCATGACGCCGGTTACACAGCCATCCGCGAGCGGCGGTGTGCACAGGCTTTGGTCATCGAACCAGAAAACATTGCTGCCCGTCGCTTCGCAAATGCGGTCACCGGCATTGAGCAGCACCGCATCATCCCAACCCCTGGATCGCGCTTCACGCGCCGCAGCAACGTAGCGCGCAGCATTCAGGGTCTTAAGTCCCGAAAGCTGGTCCACCGGAAGGCGCACCGTTTCACAAAGCCCCACCTTAAGACCCTCTGAAAGCCATTCGTATTCCTCTGACGCGAGCGCCTTTGTCTCGATCAGGAATTGCGGTCGGTCGTCATCGGGAGCGTACAAGCCACCCGGCGAGCGCCAAACGGTAAGACGCGCCCGCGCCTGCAAGGGCGACATCCGCAGGATTTCGCCGGCAAAATACGCCGACGACCAGTGCGCCGGCACATCGTACCCCATCAACACCAGCCCCGATGAAAGCCGCCCCCAATGCTGCTCCATGAGCGGTATCCGGCCATTGAAGACGCGAAGGCTTTCAAACAGGCTGTCGCCATAATAGAGGCCGCGTTGCACCATCGCACATTCGCGGGGAAGTTCTTTGAAAAGTTCGGAGTTCAGATTGAACATAGCATACTCAGCAGTAATCAGGAAGCAGCATGGGCCATTGCGTCAAGTTGCTTCCAATCCCATTCAACAGCAAAAGTGCCTTTTTAATCCTTCCATCCAAATTCTGATTGTTTCACCTTTTTAGTCTTGTTTCGCTATGACCAGATTTTCTTTAATCATCATCCGCTCTTTCGGAATCGCTTCGGTTCTGTTTTTCCTGCTACCGGCCGTTCCGCAGGCCCAACAGGCAGGATACGTAGAAAAGTGGCTGGAAAGTTACCGCCAGTCGGGGAGTTTTCAGCAAATAACGGCTTTTACCGTCGATCATGAGCGCAATGCCCCTCCCTCGGCAGTAGATCGGGCCACGCTGATGGAGCCCGACCAGAACGCCATGTACCAACTGCTGCAAAGCAGCCCTTCCACCATCACCTTCATCATACCAAACGCCTATGGATCCGATCTCGAACTCGAACTTGTAAAAACCGATATACTCGCACCCGGCTTCAGCGTCGGCGAACTGGGCGACCAGGCAGAGGACAATGTATCATACCAGCCTGGCCTGCATTACCGCGGCATCGTGCGCGGCAAACCTGGCTCACTGGCAGCACTCAGCGTCTTCGACGGCGATCTGATGGCCATGGCCGTCGACGGGGAGGATGTGTACCAGCTTGGAAAAATGGAAGACGGCTCGGAGCAATACATCCTCTATCGTACCCGGGACCTTAAAGCGGCATCGCCGTTCCAGTGTCTGGCCGAAGAAGAGGCTGTCGTGCCGGACGACGAAAATGCGGCCGGCGACAGGAATGCCGACTGCAAAACCGTGCAGGTGTACTTTGAGTGCGACTACAAGATGTATCTGGACAAGGGCGCCAGCACAAACAACGTCACCAATTATGTGACGGGACTTTTTAATCAGGTGGCGACCCTGTACGCCAACGAGAACGTGAGTATTGCCATTTCACAAATATACGTCTGGACATCATCAGATCCTTATGCTTCATACGGCAGCACCAGTTCTGTGCTCAACGCTTTCCGAACTACCAGGGGCACCAATTTCAACGGCAACCTGGCGCATTTTCTTTCCACCCGAAACCTCGGCGGTGGCATCGCCTACCTCGACGTGATCTGCTTTAAAAATTATGCTTTCGGGGTCAGCGCCATCAACAATTCGTACCAGAATATCCCTACTTTTTCATGGACAGTGGAAGTGGTGACGCACGAACTGGGGCACAACCTCGGCTCCTGGCATACCCACTCCTGCAACTGGCCCGGCGGCGCCCTCGACAACTGCTATACACCTGAAGGCAATTGTTCGCCGGGACCGGCGCCCGGCAATGGCGGCACGATCATGAGTTACTGCCACCTGACCAGTTACGGCATCAATTTCAACAACGGTTTCGGGCAAGTGCCCGGCGACCGCATCAGGACCAAGGTGCAAAGCGCCAGTTGCCTCGCATCTTCCGGGAGTACGCCGACGGGCCTGACGACTTCAGGTATTACCAGCGGATCGGCGACGCTCTCCTGGGGCGCCGTAGCAGGCACATCAACCTACACAGTACAGTTCAAAACATCAGCCAACAGTTCCTGGACGATCGCAGGGACCACCAACACCACATCATTCACCCTCAGCAACCTGGCCGCCAATACCACATACAACTGGCAGGTAAAAGCCGATTGTTCCGATTATTCCTCTCCCGCCACCTTTACCACTGGCAGCAGCGGAGGCGGAGGCGGCAGCAGCACCTGCAACGCTCCGACCGGATTGACGAACACGAATATTACCAGCAGTTCCGCCGTATTTTTCTGGGGTGCAGTAAGCAGCGCCAGCAGTTATACCGTGCAATACAAAAAAAGCAACGTCTCGTCGTGGACGACAGCGGGCAACACCAGTTCTACCGCCTACTCTATCGCCGGGCTTAGCGCTTCGACGACCTACAACTGGCGCGTAAAGGCCAACTGCTCGACGAGTTATTCGGGTGTCGCTACATTTACGACCCTGAGTAACGGTTCCGGTGCAGGCTGCAACCCACCCGTGAATCTGACCAACGTATCCGTTACTGCAAAAACAGCGGTACTTTCCTGGTCGCCGGTGAGCGGCGCAAGCAGCTATACTTTGCAGATCAGGTATGCCTCTTCCAATAAATATTACACCCTGGGAACCGTGCCGGTGACGCAGGTCGGACTTAGCGGCCTGCAGCCCAACACATCGTACTATTGGCGGGTGAAAGCCAACTGTTCTGCCTATTCATCGCCAAAATTGCTTACAACACCAGCCAGCCTACAGGACCCGGGCGCCGAATCGTTGGTGCAACCCACGCTCTACTATGCGCAGATATACCCCAATCCGGCGGCAGAGTACCTGAATCTGAATTACACCGGCGATATCCTGGCAGGCGCCGAGATTTTGATCACGGACATAGCAGGTCGCCTTGCATTGCGCCGGAATCTGACACAGCAGGAGGAAATCATCGACGTTTCTACCTTACAGCCGGGTGTTTTCCTGCTCACGATCGTACAGGAAGGGAAAAAAGGAGAGACGCTGAGGTTTGTAAAGATGTAAAAGGATGGAAGATCTGGTCACAGATCGGCTGAAATGCGCCGGGCGGTTTGGGATCCGGCCCGTCCGGCGCATTTCAGTCATTTCCGTGTTTTTTTACTGAGAAATCAAGGCGCAAATGTTTATTGCCGCTGCAACTGCATCGCCATATTCGCACCAGTCACATTGTCGCGAAACTGGCCATTGAGCAGATTGCCCGACGAGCCGATATTAAAAGTGGCCACACCGGTCGTATTGAACATGGTATAGTAGTTAACGGTGAGGCTGTTGCCGGAAATAGCCCCAGAGCCGGCTGCAGTGACCGTAGAAACGCCGTAGACAAACGATATTTCCTGCAAGGTCAGTTCCTCACCATACTGGACGATCCGGTACACCGTGCCGGGGTTGGCCGTAGCGTACCAATCGCCGGAAAGGTCGTAATTCGTCTGACGGACCGGCGTCACCTCGGCATGTTCTTTTTGCTTCGATTCGAGGTCGGCAATACGGTTCAGGAGCGCTTCTTCGCGCTGCTGGCGTTCCTTGCCCTCAATTTTATTGAGGCGGCCTTCCATCTCCGACAGATCCGAATCGCCCCGATCAGCGGGACGTGCAGCCATTTCCTGCTTTTCCGGTTGCGGGGTTCCGATCCAGCCGATCTGTTTGAGTCCCACGAGAATACCGGTAACGGATGCGCCGATGGCTACAATTGCTGCTATGGTGCCCAGCACGCCTTTTTTGTCATCACCCATTTTTCATATTTTTTGTGCACAAATAATTTATTGCTCCCAATATTCAGCCAACACTCAGGAAGCGCTTTTGATAAAGATCTTCACCATTTTCGAAGTCGGTGTATTGCTTTTTTCGGCGGTACTGGTGATCGGTACCAGTACATTGGCTTCCGGGAAGTATGTGGCGGTGCATTGCTCCGGAATATCGTATGCCACCACGAGGAACCGGCGCGCCACGCGTTCTACGCCGCCATCGAAATTGAACAGGTCGACCACATCGCCTTCCCGCAACTCCGCTTTTGACATATCGTACGGGTTCATGAGGATCACACGCCGTTCGTGAAAAACACCGCGATACCGGTCATCCAGGCCGTAGATCGTTGTGTTGAACTGATCGTGGCTTCTGATGGTCATCATGATGTATTCGCCTTCGGCAAGGTCTTGTTCCGGCACCTCTGCGAGGTTGAATCGCGCACGGCCTTCCAAAGTATTGAACCGGCCTTCCCTTGCACTATTGGGCAGATAAAAGCCTCCGGGTTCGCGCACGCGCAGGTTGTAATCTTCAAAACCAGGGATTGTCTTTTCGATGTCGTTGCGGATATGATCGTAGTGTTGTTCGTAATCGTCCCAGCGGATTCCGGAATCTTCCCCCAGTACCGCTTTTGCCAGCCGGCAAACGATCAGCGGTTCGCTCAGCAAGTTTGCTGATACGGGTTTCAGGTTTCCCCGGGAAGCGTGTACGATCCCCATCGAGTTTTCTACCGAAACGAATTGCGGCACCCCATTCACCACATCGCGATCCGTGCGGCCGAGCGTGGGAAGAATGATCGCTTCCTTTCCATGCACCAGATGGCTGCGGTTGAGTTTTGTGGAAATTTGTACGGTCAGGTCGCAACGATGCAGCGCTGCCGCCGTGTAGGCAGTGTCGGGAGTCGCCGACAGGAAATTGCCGCCCATGGCAATGAAAACCCGGGCACCCCCGCGATGCATGGCGTGGATGCTCTCCACCACGTCGTACCCGTGCGCCTGCGGCGGGCGAAAGCCAAACACCTGTTCCAGACTGTCGAGAAAAGCCTGCGGCGGCTTTTCGTTGATGCCCACCGTACGGTCGCCCTGTACGTTGCTGTGGCCGCGCACCGGACAGGTGCCGGCGCCGGGTTTGCCGATGCTGCCCTTGAGCAGCAGCAGGTTTACGATCTCCTGAATGGTCGCTACCGCGTTTTTATGCTGAGTAAGTCCCATCGCCCAGCAGGCGATCATGTTTTTTCGTTCGATCATCAGATCCGCCGCCTGGCGGATCTGCGGCAATGGCACACCGCAGGCAAGCGCCAAATCCTCCAGCCGGTGTTTTTTCAGGTGGGCAAGATATGTATCAGCCCCTGTGGTATGAGCGGAAATAAATTCCCGGTCTAATACAGTGCCCGGCGCCCGTTCCTCGGCCTCGAGCATGAGCAGGGCCAGTGCTTTCAGCAACGCCATGTCGCCGTTGATCTTTACCTGCAGGTAAACATCGGTGAGCGGCGTCGCGGCGCCCAACACACCTTTTAGTTGCTGTGGGTGCCGGAAATTGAGCAGTCCGGTTTCTTTCAGGGGATTCACCGAGATGATCCTGGCGCCGTTTTCCTTTGCTTTCTGAAGCGCCGTCATCATACGCGGGTGGTTGGTGCCGGGATTTTGGCCGAGGATGATGATCAGGTCCGTCCTGTAAAAATCCTCGAGGGTTACGGAGCCTTTTCCGATGCCGAGCGATTCGCCCAGCGCCACCCCGCTCGACTCATGGCACATATTGCTGCAGTCCGGCAGGTTGTTGGTGCCGAAACGGCGCACGAACAACTGGTACAAAAAAGCGGCTTCGTTGCTGGTGCGGCCGGAAGTATAAAAAACCGCCTGATCCGGCGACTCCAGACCCTTCAGTTTAGCGGCGATGACAGAAAAAGCGTCATCCCAGGTGATCGGTTGATAATGAGACGCGCCTTCCGGCAGATACAGCGGCTCCGCGATCCTGCCTTTCTTCCCGATCTCGAAATCGGAGAGGCGCGAAAGCGACTCTACGCTGTTTTCTGCAAAAAATGCCGCATCCAGTTTTTTTGAGGTGGCTTCTTCCGCGATGGCCTTTGCGCCGTTTTCACAGTATTCTGCAATGCCCGAGCGCTCGTCATCGGGGTCCGGCCATGCGCAACCGGGACAATCGTGTCCGTTCATCTGATTCAGCATAGCCAGCGCCCTGAAGCCGCGCGGAACACTCATCTCTCCAAAAACATGCTTCAGTCCGCTGATCACTGCGGGAATACCGCCGGCCACGGTAGCGGGTTTTCGGAGCCGGATCCCCGTGAATTGCTCCGGGTTTTCGGCATGCGGAACGGCGTTTTCTTTATCCATAACGATCTTTTTCAGCAGACACTGCGGGGGTTGGGATAATTGTCGGACTGATCTTCGTCGGTGTCGTCGAGGCAGACAAAATCTTTCTCCAACAGCAATTTCAGGCGGGAGTCGGGTCCTGTCTGCATTTCATTTTCAAAACCTACCCGGTCGCCTTCCGCCCAGGGCAAGGCTTCCGCTTCCGGCAGGTACAGGGTGATCCTCCTTCCTTCGAATGCCGCTTGCAGCGCATCGATCCCTTTTTTCAGTTCCAGGGCATACTCGAATTGTTGAGAAACATCCGGACCAAAAATGGTTCGTTCAATCATCCGGCCCTCCTGCGCCAGTGTCTCCACCTCCGTTTTGGTAAGTCTGTACCTGACAAAATTGCCTTTGACGCGGATTTTCATATTGCGGTGATTGGTGAACGGTTGGGCAACAACAACGCCTTTGTTTGCTACACAAATGAAACAAAATTTGAACCGGTGTACAAATTAAAACGGCCGTCGCGCAGAAACCCCACCAACGCGATGCCGAACGCTGCTGCCGTTTCTACCGCCAGACTCGAAGGCGCTCCCACGGCACACACCAGCGGCAGGCCGGCCATGGCAGATTTTTGCAACAACTCGAAACTCGCCCGGCCGCTCAGCAGCAATATCCGTTCATCCAGGGGAAGATCGCCGTGCATAAAGTGATGTCCGATCAACTTGTCCAGGGCGTTGTGCCGACCGACGTCCTCGCGGAGCGAGATCAGGCGCCCGCTTGCGTCAAATAAAGCGGATGCATGCAGTCCGCCCGTCGCATCGAAGGTAGCCTGTGCCCGACGCAGGGTTTCAGGCAGGCCGTAAAGGGTTTCTGCTCTCACGCGCAGTTGCCTCTCGCCGGGGCGAATGCATACTGCCGTTTTTACCGCATCAATGGACGTCTTGCCGCATACCCCGCAACTGGAACTGGTATAAAAATGCCGCTCCAGTTTTTTCATATCGAAGGGTAAATCAGGGTGTAGTCGCGCAGTTGCAATATTGTCGGCCGGTGTATCTATGCCTAGCACATCGGAAGGTGTACGGATGATGCCTTCCGTGAACAAAAAACCCGCTACGAGATCGGTATCCATACCCGGCGTACGCATGGTAACGGAAAGACTTCGACCGGTGCGCTGCCCGGCAGGCCCATACTCGAGTCTGATTTCCAGGGGCTCTTCTGATGCCACATGATCGGGCACTTCGGTAAATTCCTGTCCGCTGAACTTCCCGATGGAGACTTGTTTTACCGTAACAGAATTCATCATTTTCAGTAATGCTTTGTGAGACAAGCCGTCCGGAGCGGTGTTTTTACACTTGTTTTTGGCAAATAAGCATCGCTTCCGCTGCCTTGTCGGGTGTATCAGCGCTCAAAAGGTGGCGCGGGTTGCTACATGCCGCCAACCGGGCTCCATGATGTTCCAAAAACAGGCGGAGAGATTGATTTCCCTGAAAGAACCAGTCGTTCAGCAGGGGAAACGATATTTTCTCATATATCCCGATCAGTGGTTCCGGCTTGCCTGTCTCCTCGTTTGCAAATACGGTCGCGATGCCCTCTTTATCCCGCTGCTCCAACAGCATTTCCAAATCGCCGATCTCCAGCAAAGGGTAATCGCAGCCAAGCAGGCACCATGCTTCAGCATCGGCAACAACACTTATAGCCGATAATAGCCCGCCGATCGGGCCTGATCCCCGGAAAGGCTCCCGGTCAGGGATCGGTTCTAAGTCCCCAAACCGCTCTTCCCAGCCCGGCTGGCAGGAAACAAATATTTTTGAACAGTACGCTCCCAGCAGGGTCGCAGCATGACGGTACTGTGGCATCCCGTGGTATGAGATCAGAGACTTTGGCGTGCCCATTCGCCTGCTTTCGCCACCTGCCAAAACCAGTCCGTAAAGCATATATCTTCATTTTTCGCCAGGATCATGTGTTTTGTCGCGTTCCGCAGCAGGTATATTCCGGGAATAGACAGCAATAACGAACATGGCCACTACAAATTCGGCCATCCGGCGCCATCCCGTGTATTTTCGCGAAACATATTCGTACACCGGGCGCACGCCGGCCCTGATACCCGGCAT
Organism: Lewinellaceae bacterium; assembly: GCA_020636045.1. Classification (GTDB taxonomy): domain Bacteria; phylum Bacteroidota; class Bacteroidia; order Chitinophagales; family Saprospiraceae; genus M3007. Next base: position 229,484 of record JACJYP010000005.1, on the reverse strand, counting down.
CATATCCATGATCTCCAGCAGGCTGCTTTTTTCTTTTTCTGCCTGCCGTGCTGCCCAGCGACGGATCAGCCATTGCACCAGCGGTTGAAACAGGAACAACCACACCGACAAAACAGCCAGGGTGCGAAGCACGGCATATATCGCCTTCCGGGCGCCTGATGCTTTTTCGCCGGTCAGTATAAATGTAAGGACCATAAAAAGCAATACTAACACCGTGAACAGCCATTTTTTGCCTTTTTTCTTCTCCGTTGAAATTTTTGGATGGGCATCCCGGAACGCCAGTTGGCTGTACTCGGCCGAACGGCCGTCCAACTGGCCGGGTAACCCGATGGTCCAGTAACCCAGCATCAAACCCCAGCATCCATACAAAGAAATATATGTCCACGCTGCCGCCAGCGACCATGAAATATCGCTCCTGATCCCGAATTTCTCCAAAACATCCGCTGTAAACAGGTCGAATGCTTCGAACAGCGGCTTGCCGAATAAAAGTAACAGCACCAGTATTTTTTGCAAGGCGGACTCCAGGATCGCCAAAAATCCGAACAGCAGCGCAGCCAGTGCATGCGGGCGCATATAGCAAAGGATCAGTGCGCCGCTCAGCCCCTGGAATCCTACTGCCAGGTAAGCCGTCGGCGGCGAATGCGGGCTTACGATGGCCTTGACCAGCACGACCAGCATAGTGGCACGCAATACCGCGCCGGCGCGGCGGCGGCTCACGTGGGCGATCATACCGATACTCAACACGGCAAATCCGCCGACAAGCAGTCCCGTAAAAGGTATTTTCAGCGCGTGCATCACGCCACCGAGCGCACTTTCTGAAAAGGCCCATAGCGCTGTCAGCCGCAATATCACGTCCGATTCGTTGTGCTCCTGCATCCCGGCGAAGGTACTCTGCCGTCGGCAAACATTTACTGCCCTACAGCGCCGGGTTGCTCCTCGACTCCGTCGGTTTTACCATGATTGCGACGGTATTCTGTCGGGGTCATGCCCGTGCTTTTTTTAAAGGCCGTGTTGAAAGATACTTTGTTGTTGAAACCGACCGCATATGCGATCTCGATCACATGAAGGTCGCTGCGGGAGGTTTCCGCCAGCAATTGTTTTGCTTCTTCCACCCGAAGTTGGTTGACATATTCAAAAAAACTCAGTCCCAGATGTTCATTGATGACCTGCGACACGTGGTGTTTGCCGGCATTGAGCGCATTGGCCAGTTTCTCAAGGCTGATCTCCGGGTCCTGGTAGTATTTTTCATCTGCCATCAGCGCGCCGAGGCCGGCCAGCAGCGAGCGGCTTGCCTCGGGCGTCAGGCCGGAGTTGCGATATTTGACGGTAGTCGACGGCTCCGTCCAGCGATACCCTTCGAAAACGGCAGGCTGTACGTAACCCGAATAGGCGATCAGATAGATAAAGGCGGTCATGGCCGCGGAGATATGGTAATCCCAACTGGTATTGAAAAAAGCAAAACGCACCAGCACGAAATAGGAGGTGTAGGCGATCACGAAACCTGCAAAGAACGTATTGAGCGTAAGTGCCCAGGACCTGGTTTTACTCACCCTCGGCTGTCGTGAGATATACATGTAATTCCAGACGGTATAGGCCAGCAAAAGCGCCACACGCGCCCACAACAATATACGAAGTGTGATATAACTGACCGGAAATCCAGGCTTTCCGCGGGTCACCTGAATTTTGGTTTCTGCATCCAGTGCGTACCAGGGCCAGTAAAATATCAAAGCCAGCGCGAATGGAAGCAGATGCCATGCATCGCGATACCGCAAGGGTTTTTGCTCATAGATCGCGCGCAGGTACAACCAGACCAGCGGCCCGAACAGATAAGGCAACTGGGCGGTGATATTGGCCGCATGGATGTATTGAAAAATATACCCCGTCCAGTACAACACATATTCCCCCATAGTCATACCGAACATTAGCAGCAGCATGGCCAGCAGTTTGTTGGCAAGCGGGTTTCCGTGTTTCCAGCGTGTCAGAACGAACGCAATGAATACGCCCTGTACCGCCGCGATCAGAAAAACGACGGTCCAGGTATCAAACGAAGGTTGATTGTTCATAGGTCAGTTGCAAATGTGTTTATTTCTTCAGGGAAGGGTGCCCAAAAATATGACCGCTCAGGGACGCAGCCGTATGTTTTTGCAGGGGTAAAATGGTAAACTTTATCGGAATTGACGTTTTTCCATGCCTTCAGAAGCAGATTTGGCGATCTAACTCACCAAACATTTCTGAACACATGAAGTACTTTTTGCTCATTCTGCTGCTCTTTCCGTGGTGCATGCAGGCACAATCCCTATTTACCAAAGTGACCGATAGCAATAATCCCGCTGTCACTTATTTAAATACCAATGCCACATACAAAGGGCTGGCATGGATCGATCTGGACCACGACAACCTGCCCGATCTCTTTACCAGCCAGCGTTTCCTGTTCCACAATGACGGCAATGGAAACTTCACGCAACTTGCCGACGTAAACGGCGCCACGGTCGGCCAGGGCGCTGCCGGATCGAGTTGGGGAGACATCAACAACGACGGCTACCCCGATTGTATCACTTCGAGTTTTATATCGGGCTTGCACCTCAACAACGGCGACAACACATTTTCTGTGCTGAATGATTCGCTCAGCAATTTTGCGAATTACCCTTCCTGGGACTGCGCCCTTGCAGACGCCAATAACGACGGCCTGCTCGACCTCGTGTATGTTCACGCCAATGGCTTTCATTCAGTGGGGCCGTTTCCCTGTCGCTTTTACCTGCAGGGCGCCGGCGGCTCATTCACCCAGATAACTGGATATGAGTTTACCGACGAACTCGGCGCCTACACCATTCCAACCTGGGCCGACTACGATCTCGACGGCGACATGGACCTGTTTATCGGCAGCGGGCCTGTTAATAATCCGCCGGGCGCCCTGCCTGATTACAACTACAGAAATATGCTCAAAGAGACCGGAACTTTTAGCCTGCAAAGGCTAACCGGAGCGCCTTTTATGAGCCCGCAGGACGGCCAGACCTACAATTTTATCGATGTAGACAACGACGGCGACCTCGACGTATGCCTCACCAATTATGCCCTGGCCGCAACCCGGTTTTACCGCAACAACAACGGCACCTACCAAAGCGAGACCACCTCGTTCACATTTGTAGCGGGTCACCTGGCCAATTGCTGGGGAGATGTGGACAACGATGGCGATCTCGACGTGATCATCACAACCGACCAGCAATCGACGGCGCGCCTGTACCGCAACAACGGCAACGGCAATTTCGGCGTATCATCGATTGCAGGGGACGCGGGCGGATCCCTGTGCGGGGTCGCTTTCGCTGATTATGACAATGACGGCGACCTGGATTTTTACACCAACGGCCCGGGTAGCGGACGGGCGCTTTTCCAGAATACTACACTGGCGGGCACCCGTCATTGGGCTCAATTTACCCTGGAAGGCATACAGAGCAATCGCTCCGCCATCGGCGCCACCCTGCGCCTGAAAGCACAGATCAACGGCAACGGGATATGGCAAATCAGGCAGGTGAGCGCCCACAATTCATTCCAGAGCCAAAACGACCTCCGCCAGCATTTCGGACTAAACGATGCTACCGTGATCGACACCCTGGAAGTGCGCTGGCCATCGGGGTTGACGGAGCATTTCACAGCACTCGCAGCCGATAATTTTTACAGGATCGTGGAAGGCCAGGGGATCAACATCTTGACGGCAGCGCAAGAGCCGGCATCCGATGTGGAAATAAACATCAATCCCAACCCCGTGACCAGTGCATTCACACTGACGGCATCGGAAAAAATAGAAGATGTGGAAATGTTTGATGCCACCGGCAGGATCATATCCTTTCAGATCAGCGATCACCAGCAGGGCCGGCAAATTCAACTTTCCGGCGTTATACCGGCAGGTGTATACTTCCTGCGCATATATTTTGCCAACGGCAAAAACGCCATTCGGCAAGTGGTCAAACATTGACGCCTGACACGGGTAAGCGTCAGTGTACTGCTTTGTTTGGCTATGAAAACGCCTCTGTGCCCGCCCTTCCGGTGGGCACTTTTTTTATCAAACAAACCCTTAAAAGTCTTTGCGATTGTTTTTACGGTCCTTATCGGCCGTCCAGCCTCCCGGGTCGATCTCTACGGACTTGATATCGGACATAGCGCGATTCAAGTGCAAAACGTAGGTCTGCACGGAAAAACTCCAGGGGTCGTGGCTGATAGCCGGCGTTTCGGCAGCAAACTGCTTTGCGCCATATTGCAGATCAAGCGGAACGTAATGACGTTCCGAACTGCCGTCCCTGAATTGCACCAGCACCTCGGCGGGCATGGGCACTTCTCCAAAATTTTTCAGAGTGATATTGGTAGCAGATGCCCCGTCGGCAGCCACCTGTTCGATGCCGTAATCGACCGTTTTGGTAGTTTTTACCCACAAATCGTAAAACCAATCGAGCTCCATGTCTGCACTGCGTTCCATGCATCGAAGAAAATCGCCTCCCCGCGGGTGTTTGAAATGCCAGGAATCGTAATACCGGAGCATTCCGCGCTGAAACGGTTCTTCACCGACGATATAGCGAATCTGCCACAGGAATGCCGCGCCTTTCCCGTAAACGACGTCGTAATAGTCGTAGGAATCCGAATATGCATTGGCAGGTGTGCCGAGCGGCTCTTTCCATTGCCTGGAAGCAATGGATGCGAGCCCCGAGCGGATGTTTTTGCCGTCATCGCCGGCATGCAGGTCAACATCGGCCGTCGCATACGAAGCAAATCCTTCGTCGAGCCAGGCCTCTTCATTCTCGTCGTTGCCGATCATGCCGTAATACCAGTTATGCATCCATTCGTGAATGGCCGTCGGCATCGCATTGGCAGCCAGGGTCGTCTGCTCGATCAATGTGAGCATCGGGTATTCCATCGCCGATTCGCCGCCTTGTACGAAGGAGAACTGCGGGTAGAGGTGTTTTCCAAAGCGCGCTTCCATGTAGGGCAAAATCTCGGCGCAGCGCTGTTGCAGGGCCTGAAAGAAGGGAGTCGTTTCGGGCCCGGGCTGGTAAAAAAAATGCAGGGTCAGCCCTTCGCGCAGTTCCTTTTTTTCATGGGTAAATTCCGGATCTGCCGCCCAGGCAAAGTCATGCACATTTTCAGCGCTGAATTTCCAGACATTCACGAAACCGTAATTCGGCGGCGGTTTGACGCCTTCTTTTTCATAACCGTAACCAATGGTATTTCCGTTTTGCAAAACACCTGTCGCTGCAACCACATACTTTTTGGGTAAAGTAATGTCTACCTTGAAAGAACCGAATTCACCGTAAAATTCGCGTCCGATATAAGGGTCGGCATGCCATCCGTCGCGATCGTAGGCGCATATTTTCGGATACCATTGGGTGAAAGAATACGCCACTCCTGCCGAATTGTCGCGCCCTCCGCGTTTGATGGTCACCGGCACCTGCCCCTGCCAGGCAATGTCGAACACATCGTAATCGCCAGGCAGCAGGGGGCGGCTGAGTTCCACCTCCATGATCGTCTCATTGACCCTGTATGACACCGCGCTGCCGTTTTGCAGCACTGAAAAGATATCCTGGCGGCCCTGCTCTTCCTGTTTCAGGTCAAAGAGGCGCTCGTTGGTAAAAGGATCCTTGCGCGCTTTGGCCCATCGCGCATAACTGCTGCTGGGCTGGAAAGCATTCCAGTACAGGTGAAAAAACACCCTGCGCAGGGTGTCGGGCGAATGGTTGTAATACTTCAGTTTTTCCCTGCCCTGAATTGCCTGCGCCTGATCGTCCAGGCGTATATCAATCTGATATTCAACACGTTGCTGCCAATACCCGGTCGGCGCCTGGGCGATAGCATTTGTCAGAATAACACTGCAGAGCAGTGCGATACTATATTTCATACGCTTCTTGTTAACCGTTTTCCTGAGGGGTTACCGTTTTTATCTTCGTCTGTTGTTTCCTGCCTGCGATTTTGCGCTCGGCACGGGCGGCGACATCCGGATGAGTTCAATTTCCATCTCATATTGCCGGCCTGCCTGCAATTCTACATTTTCCTGCTCGAAACTGGCCATGCCGGTCAGTTGAATGCGCATTTCGTAGGTTCCCGGCAATACCTTGAACTGGCAGCGGCCGTCCCACTGGGATATCCTGCCGTGCACCTGCGAGGGGTTCGCACGCTGGAGCAGGGCGGTCGCTCCCAGCACGGTTTCGTCGTAGTCATCGTGCAGGTAAAGGTTCAATACCGCCTTGCCGCTGTCGGGGCCCTCCGTCTCCGAAAAAGCAAGCACTCGGCTTTTCATTGGTTGCGGGAGCGAATCACACATGGGGCTGCCCTGCGCGCCGAATGCGAACAGGCAGAACAGAAATAATGAGATAACCGGTTGATAGTTCATAGCGATTATGGTTGTAAAAAATTGTTTTTCAGCACATTACTCCTGGCCAAGCCACCATTTTCGCAACTGAAGTTGCTCAGGCGTGGCGGATTTTGACAGCCGAAGGTTCCGGCCGCCATTTCGCACCTCTATACCTGCCCTTTCCAGATATTCTTTCAACGGAAGGGGTTTGACGCCCTCTACGTAGTCACTAAAGAACCTGCGAATGTCAGGAAATGTCATGGAAGCAATGACCTCGAAAAGCGCGTCGTCCTGAAAAGCACGGTCTTTCCCGTATCTGGCAGCCAGATCACGCATCAAATCACGGGTCCCGTATTTGCCCTTCGACCATTCGCGCAGCCTGATGTCGAGGCACATGCAAACCAGCGCCCCTTTCAGGTAGACGTTGTAATACTGGTCCTGCTTTTCCATCGCCTGACGACTTAGATCGGTGAGGGACAGGCCGGCGTCGAAACGCCCCATATCCCACCACTTGCTTTCCACTTCGTCGAGGAATTCTTTTGCCGAACCGAGTCCCTGCCAGACCTTCATGTGCATGGTAGCATATTCCGTCATGCCTTCGTACATCCAGAGATGCTGCGACATTTTGGGCGTCAGAAAATCGTACCGGCCAATTTCTTCAGAATGCACATTCAGAGGGGTCAGCACATGGAAAAACTCGTGGCTGGCAAGATTGTAAATATAGTGTTCCAGCAGATCAGCCTGCCAGGCCGCATTGAACAGGCATAAAGTAGAGGTATTATGCTCCAGCCCTTCTCCGAAAGACTGGTCCGTCCGTTCATTCACCGAGTAATAAATAAGAAATGAATAACGATCGACCGGCAGCGTGTCGCCCATATACGCCCGCTGGTTCTCCAGCAAAGTACGGATATGCGTTGCCACGCGCTCTGCCAGCCGGTACCCTGTGTCGGTGTAACAGGCAACCAGCACCTTCGTGTTTCCGATGTCCAGCCATGCGGTATCGGGTTTTGCGAACAGGATCGGGTGATCGACCAGTTCGCGGTAATTTTTTGCCAGAAACTCGTCTTTATCGGGCTGCGCGGAGCGATTGGGCAGCGATGTAGCGGCAAATAGGTCCTCGGGTTTTGTGAAACTGACGTAAACGGGCCATTCTTCTCCGCCTGAAAAATAGCCGAACAGGCAATTGTTGTTGATCACGAATACCCGGTTTGCCGTAAAACTGCTTTCTGCGGATAAATAATACTGGTTCGAACCGGGGGATGCGTAATCTTCCCAGCCGTCATCGACATCGTATCGAATTTCTGTCAGGCCCGCTGCATTGCCGATCCGCCAGCTGTTGACGCTCAGGCGCTCTACCGGAAGTTCTTCTTTTCCGGCCATCGCATGGAAATCCGTAATGTATTTCCCGAAATCAACGGCGCCGTATATTCCGGGTACCGTCCTGGGAAAATTGAACACCAGTTCTTCGGCACGAACACCAAACAGCGTAAGCCTCACGCTCAGACGGTCTTTACGCAGGGTGTTCAGATCGACTTCGTAAAAATACTGCCTGCTCAGACCGGTCGGGTCGAGCAGCAGGCCCTTTTGAGAACACGCAGGGCCAAACAGGCTGGTCAGAAAAATCAAAACCACCAACGGCCCTTTTGTAATCGATTTACACTTCATTTTATCGCGATCATATCGGTCAACGATGGTTAAAACCGATTCACCAGAGCGAATGACTTTTTGATGTTGCGCACGGCTCCGTTTCCATTGTACAACTCGGCAAACAGGATATAAATGCCCGGACCGGCGCGTGTACCGTCGTCTTGATCGCCGTCCCAGCGCAGCGAGCCCTCTGTACCGATCAATTCCTGCCGCACCAGCCGCTTCACCGGCACGCCGTCGGCGCTGAAAATCGTTATTGCGGCTGCATACCCGGCCTCCGGCACGGCGTAACGAATGTCCAGAAAATCCTCATAGCCGTCGTCGTCCGGCGAAAAGCGCCCGACGGGCAGAAAGATCAGGTCATCGGTACCCGCTACCGGCATTTGCCGGCGCTGGGAGTTCGGAAGCGTCGGCGTCCCCGGCGCGCCTGTTACAGCAGGCGATGCGGAGGTCCAGTTGCTGGCCAGATTGGTCGGCGCACCCGCATCGATCCGTTCCAAGGCAACCCCTTCCCGCGCGCCGGAGGTGTACAGCGCATTGTGCAGGTCGGCCGAATAATCGAACGAGTCCACGATCACCGTAGCATTGCCGTCCGTCCAGTACAGGGTGACGTTGCCGGCATCGTCTGCAAAAGACGGGAATGTATTTTCCAACACGTTATTGGGATGAATATTGGCAAAATCGCCCTGAATATTTGCCGGATTGGTCGTGAACACGTCATATTGCCCGGGCAGGAACAGCCGGGTTGCCGTGATCGTTTCTACATCCGCACCACCCGAGAAATTGGCGATGAAGAACTCCGACCACCTGAAAATCTTGTTGCTGCGGTTGTAAAATTCCACATACCGCGCATCGCCGACATCGGGGTTAAACATCATTTCATTGACCACAATATCCTGTGGTTCAGGCTTTTCGGGAATACCGACAAAGGTTGTGTCCTGAGCCGACACCGGATTGCCTGCGCAATCAGACAGCGGCGGCACTGCGCTGACGGCGTATAAAACGGAGGCCTGCAAAGGGTTCGAAAGCGCCAGCCGCACGATCGACCGGTCGTCGGCAGTTGTCTGTGCAGTGGCAATGTTCACGGGCGGATCGATCCTGAACACCGAAGGGTCCTGCGCAAGGGCCTTGTCCAGCCCTTCCGAGAAGTACAGGAGCAGGGATACCGGTGATTCCGGATATGCAGCGATCAGTTGCGGCGCTTCAGTATCTGCGACATCGTCAAATACCGAATTTTGAGCGCCGGGCGTACCTCCGGGAAGGGTATTACAGGAACGCCAGTTTGAGGCGCCCAGGCATGGTATGCCCGGAGCGATCCGCTCCAGCGACCAGCCGCCGTCATCCTTATCGGGATCGGTGTGCCAGGCCACATCGTATGCAACCCGGTCGATCACATTGCCGGAAGCATCGCTAAGCGTCAGCACATCTCCTCCATTGTTCAGGGCGGTCGTGCTGATCGCAATCCCCAACACCGGAGCGCCGGTCGCGGCTTGTAACGCAGCAGCATTGGCCGTGGCCGTCAGCACTACATACGTATCCGGGGAGAGCAATTGGGAAGGCAGCGCAACCGGAGACCCCGTAGCGTCCTGAAAGCGGAGCCCTGCGAGGTCGAGCGTTTTGCCGGACCGGTTGTACAATTCCACCCATTCCGCATCGGGCAGGCCGACCGAAGGAGTTGGGTCTGCCATGATTTCGTTGATCAATATGTCAAATTCCTCCGCGGTTGTAATATTTACAAACTGAAAATCAATTGTTTGCACGCCGCTTTCATTGCCGACCATATCCTGTACGGCCAGCGTTTGCAGTTGGTAATTTCCGGAAGACAATGGTGAAAGAAGATTCAGGTTTACCGTACGTCGGTCGGGCAGGAGCAGTACCGATACGGGCATTCCGATACCGTTGTCAATCTGATAATGTGCCGGATCGATCGCTGATAACGAATCGAGGGATTCGTTGAACGTAGCCTGCACCGTATTGGCATTCAGCGCTTCAGCCGACAGCAACAGCGGCGCCTGCAGGTCGGGCACGTCCGGCTGAATGGAAATGTCATCGAAATAAAATTTGTCCTTGCGCGTGGCCGTGTATACACACTGAAAACCGAAATAGCGATCGCTGCCCCCGCCATACGTGGCATCCGGCACGGTAAACTGCAATTGCAAGACTCCGTTACCGCTTGCGGCCTCCAGTTGCCACTCCCCTGCCACTGTGCGTTTCATCCGAAGGTGGATATCCGTCGGGTCACCCGCCACAAGCCCCGGCTGTCCAGTGGCCAGCAGGGTCCTGGCGCCGGCATCCTGGCGGAATAGTTTCAAAGCGTCGAGGCTGCCGTTCTCTCCCGCTTCCAGCAGATAACCATTCGCGAGGGCTGGATCGGGCTGGTCGGCGAGCAGGAAAATACGGAGCAGGTTGGTCGCCGAGGGTGCGAATTCAAGCCGGAAGCGCAGGTCCCAGATCACGCTGTCGGGGATGTTTCCCTGCACAAAAAGGGCGGAAACACCTGCATCCGGTGCGTTCAACTGCAATTCTCCGGCTGCGTTGACAATAAAATTGGCTGCATCGCCGGTCCATACGGGGTTTTGGGTGAAGTCGCCGTCGGAAAAATCGTCGGCAATCTGGGCTTCAATACCTGAAGGAACGCCGACGAACAGGCAAGTGGTAATAAAGAGGATGGCAATTCTCATGCGAAAGGTCGGACTTGGGTCGTTGTGTAGTTTTGTGCGTAAACTTAATTCAAATGCGTTGTTTGCCCTTTCTTCTCTGCATGGTTTTTGCATCTTGTCTGCATGAATCTGCACAGGATCAACTGGTTGTAAAAATTCCAAAAATTGCCCTCCAGGCCGCTCCGGGCCTGAAAAGTCCCGTTACCAGGATGCTGAAAGCCGGTGAAAAACTCAGCGATCTGCATGAAATCAGCCGTTTTGAGTCCATCGTTTCTTTCAACGACCGCGAGCGTCAGGCGCCCTGGATAAAGGTAAAAACAAGCGCCGGAGAAACCGGCTGGGTTTTTGGCGACGCACTCGAACCGGCAGCGACGCGCGCAGACTGGAAACTGCAACTGCGCATGCGGTGCTATTTCGGCGATGCGCTAAACACGCGGCGCAACGATTTTGTGATCGCTCGCGGGCCGGCAACTCCGGAAGCATTGGCGGAACAATACAGGGAAGCGATTGCGCTGCGCGACACTTTCGCTGTTTTGCTTGCCAACCGCGCCGAAACCAGCGAATCGGGCTCCAGGCTCGATTTTTCCTGGCTGGCAGCGGCGCTGCCACATTTTGTTTACCAGCGTATTTCAGGGGGTACGCAGCCACACCTGTTTGCCGATTACAGGTACTGGAATACATTGGCTGCTGGGCTTGACGATAAGCAATGCCGCACATTTTTCGAGGTGTATCTGTTTGCGTTTCCTGTCGACAGCATCGAATCCTTCTCTCCATCGTGGACTTTTCCGGTCTCCGAAAACGAGATCGCCAGCCAACTTGGCTCCGGACAGCATTTAGCGATGCTCGAAGCCATTCAAAAGGCGAAAAATACCGGTCCGTTGTTCGCTCCTGAATTACAACAAATGAAGGAGCGCGTCCTCGACGACATCCTGGATAAAAAAACCGTTTTCTGGCAATCCCGGGAAAAAATCCTGCAGGAAATGGATGCCATACTCGCTTCGGGACTTCCGTGTCTCGGCGATCAGGATATGACCGCCCTGAAAGCACGCCGGGGCATGTTCGCCGATCCCGCCGGCAACGGCATCCGGGTAAATCTGCGGAGTGGAGAATAGAAAATAGTGGACCGGCATTGGAGATTGGGTGCGGGGTGCCTTAGTTTTGCGGCTTCTTAACCCGCCTTTCGCACAAAACCTTTATCAAACCTTTTTCATATGAATAAAATGATCGCCCGATTCCCGGAACAACTGGGAGAAGCCCTGCATATTGCCACAGGAATTTCTTTAAAAAAGCATTCGGCCCCGTTTCGCTCCGTTTTCATTTCCGGAATGGGCGGCAGCGGCATCGGCGGCAATTTTGTACAGGAATTCGCACGTCCATACTGCAAACTTCCGGTAGTCGTCAGCAAAGGATACCACGCGCCTGCATGGGTGAATAAACACACACTGGCGATCTGCTCGTCCTACAGCGGCAACACGGAAGAGACGCTCAGCACCTTCGATCAACTGCTCACAACCGGCGCCAAGATCGTTTGCATCGCTTCCGGCGGCCAACTCATCGAGCGCGCCAAAGCGCTTGGACTTGACTATGTACAACTGCCGGGCGGCTGGAGCAGCCCGCGCGCCTGCCTCGGATATTCCGTCGTAGCACAACTCGGTGTATTGAGAGCTGCCAAACTCATCCCGCAAAAGTTGTTCACGCAAGTCAAAGGCGCGCAAAAACTGCTGCTCAGGGACGACGAAGCCATCCAGAAAAAAGCGAAAAAGATCGCAGAATTGCTGGTCGACAAGACGCCTGTGCTGTATGCCGCCGACAATATAGAAGCCGTAGCCGTGCGCTGGCGACAGCAGATCAACGAAAATGCCAAAATGCTTTGCTGGCACCACGTCGTGCCGGAAATGAACCACAATGAACTGGTGGGATGGCGCAATAACCGCCCGGATGTGGCGGTCGTATGGCTCCGCAACCGCGACGATTACGATCGCACCGCCGTGCGAATGAATATCAACAAGGAAATCGTCGAACACTTCACGGGGTCGTCCATCGAGGTCTGGTCGAAAGGCAAGGGGGCGATCGAAAAGGCTTTTTACCTGGTGTATCTCGGTGACTGGACCTCCTATTTCCTGGCGGAACTGCGCAACGTGGATGCTATCGAGATCAAAGTGATCGATTATCTGAAAGCAGAACTGGCAAAAATTTAACCGGCTGCCGCCAAATCAATTTTTAACACTGAAGTTACGCTCACCGCCATGATCCAGTTCGATCATTCGCCCGCCGCACCGTTCGTTTCAGAACATGAATGGATGGCAATAGAACCTCAAATTGCTATTGCTGCCAAAATGCTGGAAAGCAAAAGCGGCCCGGGCGCTGATTTTCTCGGGTGGCTGGACCTGCCTAGCAAATACGACCGGCAGGAGTTCAGACGGATAAAAGCCGCAGCAAAAAAGATCCGGAAAGAAGGCGAAGTGCTCGTCGTGATCGGCATCGGAGGTTCATATCTGGGCGCCAAAGCCGCCATCGAATTTTGCCGGCCCACCCCCGCCCTGCCGCAACGCGGCGGACGAAAAAAGCATTTCGACATCGTTTTTGCCGGCACCAACCTCAGCGCCCCGTACCACGCACAAATACTGGATGCGATTGGCGACCGGGATTTTTCGATCAATGTCATTTCCAAGTCCGGCACCACTACTGAACCAGCGATCGCGTTTCGCCTGTTCAAGCAAAAACTGGAGGAAAAATACGGAAAAGACGGCGCCCGGCAGCGTATTTATGCTACTACCGATGCCAGTAAAGGCGCGCTGAAAACGCTTGCCGACAACGAATCCTACGAAACATTTGTCGTGCCCGACAATGTAGGCGGCCGTTTCTCCGTGCTCACGGCCGTGGGGTTGCTGCCTATTGCAGCAGCCGGCATCGACATCGACGCCCTGATGCGCGGGGCGGCAGAGGCTTCGAAAACATATAAAGCGCCGCTGGCAGAAAATCCATGTTACCAATACGCTGCCGTTCGAAATATCCTGCTCCGCAAGGGGAAGGACATCGAATTACTGGTGAATTACGAACCTCGCTGTCATTACATCGCCGAATGGTGGAAACAACTCTACGGCGAAAGCGAAGGCAAAGACGGCAAGGGCATTTTCCCGGCGTCTGTTGATTTCAGTTCCGATCTGCATTCCATGGGGCAATATATCCAGGACGGACGGCGCAGCCTTTTCGAAACGGTACTGGAAATTGAAGATCCCGAAACCGACATCACCCTTTTCAAGACGGAAAACGACCTCGACGGCCTGAACTATCTCTCCGGCAAAACACTCGATCACGTCAACAAAAAGGCCGCTGAAGGCACACGACTCGCCCATACTGATGGCGGTGTCCCCAATTTGATCATACGCATGCCGGAAGCCGACGCGTACAACCTGGGCCAATTATTCTTTTTTTTCGAAAAAGCCTGCGCTGTGAGCGGCTATCTGCTGGGCGTCAATCCCTTCGACCAGCCGGGTGTGGAGGCTTACAAGAAAAATATGTTCGCCCTGCTCGGGAAAAAGTAACACCACCACCTCATTCTCTGTAATTCACGTAGGCACTGGTATCCCGCAGGTTGAAATATCGCCGGGGTATTTCATCGAACAAATAATTGCGAAACTCACCGAGGAAAAGTTCACGCCGGCTGCGCAGGCTGTCGAAGCGGGCCGGATTTTCATCCACCAGAATACAGCGGGCGCCATCAGGCCCGTCGAGCGACGACAGGATCAGGAATTCCGTTGAAGTTCCCCATGAAAAAATGAGTTTGTCCATCGGGACCTGCTGTTCCGAAAGGATCAGTTTCCGGTCATGCGCCCGGGCCGTTTCCGTCAAAAAGGACTGTTCCCAATGCAGGCGTTCCGTCCAGGACTGATGTGCGAGAAAAATATGCGCGATCCGGATCGCGAGTAAAATGGCGATGATCGTCAAAAAGCGCGCAGGAAACAATACAGGCAGCACATCGAAAACCAGGGGTACTGCCGAGAAAATGGCCAGGGGCAGGTACAGGTTTTCAAGGTAAAACTGGTTGTCGCCGTGGTAAAAAGGCACATTGACCAGCAAGACGTACGCGGCAGGCGTCAAGAATACCAGCAAGACTTTCCACCAGATGCGACGCCGCAGGTAAAAACCGGTATTCAGCAAAACCGCGAGCGGGATCAGGTAGTAGTCGCGCAGGCACCAGCGCAGAAAATCCCGATTGCTTTGAATATCGAACCAGTGAGGCCATTGTTCGGAAAAGGCGCCGGCGCGTTCGAGCGACATGGCGTCGTACCAGTCCAGTTTCAGAACCTTGTATTTCACAAAGGCAGTCAGCAGGAAAAGCCCTAGGATGAGCGCATACAACGCGCGGCGGCCACACACATGAGATTTTTCCAATCCAAAAAACAGGCAACAGAACATGGCCGCGTACAATACCATCGGGTGGAAATAAAAGGCCGTAACGATGGCGAAGGCAAGAAAAGGATACTCCCACCAGCAGATGGCTGCAAGATTGCCTTTTAGGTGCAACCACGCCATCACGAGTACCAGAAATGCCAGTCCCTGCGGCATTTCCGAGAGCCAGTAGAAAGTATGGGTGGTCATCATGGTGGACAGGAGCAGTAACACCAGGCCCCACTTCCACTGCCCCATGACCCGCACGATCAGCGTGAAAATGACGAAATAATAAAGTACATGCCCCAACGAATAGGCGATCAGTACGCCCTTCAGCGGCAGCCCGGCAGCCTGCGCCAGCCAGGGAAAAACCTGGGTACAGGCCGCCCCGAACCGTTCGCTCTGAATTTGCAGGCTACCCGTCCGGAGGATATGAAAGGTCTGGAACGACATATCGAGCATGGCCATGCGCTCCAGATAAAAAACGGCCGCCAACGCTGCCAGCGCAGCGTAGACGGCCGTTCCGAGGCGAAAGACGGCCTGATCGTGATGATTTGCAGGCACTGCTGTCATTTCCACATTAGGGCGGGCAGCGATGCCGCGCCATGGCGCAAGGTAAAAAAGACAACGAATACGGCCGGCTTGGCCCTTATACGCGTTCGATCACAATAGCCGTCGCGCCGCCGCCGCCGTTGCAAATGGCTGCCAGGCCCAGTTTGCCGTTCTTTTGTTGCAATACGTTGTTGAGCGTCGTGACGATGCGCGCACCGGAAGCGCCGAGCGGGTGCCCGAGGGATACCGCCCCGCCGAATACATTTGTATGGTCGTGGTCGATCTCCATCACTTGCTCAAAAGCCATCGCTACTACGGAGAAGGCCTCGTTCACTTCAAAATAATCGATGTCGTTTTTCGAAACACCCGCCATTTTGAGCGCTTTGGGGGCCGCAATGGTGGGTGAGGTGGTAAACCACTCCGGTTCCTGCTCCGCGTCGGCGAAACCGCGAATTTTGGCGAGCGGTTTCAGGCCCAGCCTTTTTACTGCCTCTTCACTTGCGAGGATCAACGCCGTCGCGCCGTCGTTGATGGTGCTCGCATTGGCGGCAGTAACGGTCCCGTCGGGGGTAAAAGCGGGGCGCAGGCCGGGGATCTTGTCGAACATAACCTTCTTGAACTCCTCGTCTTCCGCCACTTGCAATGGATCGCCTTTGCGCTGGGGAATGGACACGGGTACGATCTCCGAACGAAAGAAGCCCGCCTCCGTCGCAGCAGCCGAGCGCTTGTAAGAGTCGATGGCAAAAGCATCCTGCGCTTCGCGGCTGATGTTGTAACGGACCGCCGTAGCATCTGCGCAAACGCCCATGGCCTTCTGGTTGTACACATCGGTGAGGCCGTCTTTTGCAAGACCGTCCACCAGTTCGGCATTGCCGTACTTGTATCCCCAGCGCGCATTGGGCAGATAATACGGTATTTGCGACATGTTCTCCATACCACCGGCCACCACGATCTCATTGATACCCAGCATGATACTTTGCGCGCCCAGGGTGATCGACTTCATACCGGAAGCGCACACTTTATTGATCGTCGTGCACGGAATGTTATCAGGCAAGCCTGCAAAGCGGGCGGCTTGCCGAGCCGGCGCCTGACCGAGATTGGCGCTGACGACATTTCCCATCAACACTTCATTCACCTGTTCGGCAGAAACGCCAGCCTTTTCCAGGGCCCCTTTGATAGCCGTGGCCCCGAGTTGCGTTGCGGAAATACCGGATAATACGCCGCCGAAACTCCCGATCGGGGTGCGTACGGCGGAAACGATATAGACTTCTTTCATGGTAATTATTTAGTTAGCACAAAAACGGCGCAAAATTACGCTCAATTTTTGCCAATCCAATTTCAGAACCATGTTTGGCGAACGATGGTTGCGACTTGAAATAATTTTTTGAATTCCCTGACGAGGATCATGAAGTGTCGAATTTGAAAATCAAACATTTTTTTAGTTTTTTATTTGTGCTTTTTTGTAAAATCTTTTATAACTTTACACACCTGAAACCCGATTTATTTTTTGGAAAAACGAATAATTATAAAACATGACAATGTTCAAAAAACTCACTCCCCGCGAGGCTTATGCGGCTTATATTCTGGGGAGCCTTATTGTGGATGTCCGCGATCATTCGGCGGGCGATTCGAAAAACCTTGATGTCCGGCAGGTAGTGGCACTGCCGTTAAGCGAGCTGGACCAACGGTTGAACGAATTGCCATCCAACCGCCCGGTCGTTTTGCTGTCCAACATCGGTATCCGTGGCAAAGAAGCCGCGAGGATGCTGGTAGAGCGCGGATATCAGGACGTTTCGATCGTTACAGGAGGCATCAAGGCCTGGGAACAGGAAGGTCTGCCTGTCAAGTAATCCGATACAAGAAAAATAAAAACCCGGCAACGATCAGAAGTGACGTTGCCGGGTTTTCTTTTTGGCTTCGCTCATCCAGAGCGGAATTACCAGGAAAAACTTTTAACGGTATCTACAAATGCCCGAACGCCATCCAGTGGCGTATCGGGATATACGCCATGCCCCAGGTTGGCGATATGATGCCGGCCAAAGCGCCGGATCATTTCCCCGGTTTCTGTAGCGATCACATCGGGATGCGCATAAAGGCAACAAGGATCGAGGTTGCCCTGGAGTACTTTACCCTCTCCCACCCTGGCCCGGGCGAAAGCCGGCGGGATATTCCAGTCCAGCCCGACCACTTCACAGGGCAGTTCGCCAATATCCTCCAACGCAAACCAGGCGCCTTTTGCAAACACCGTTTTAGGCACATCTGGCAGGGCTTCGCATATCTGTTGCAGGTACGGGATTGCAAAAATCCGGTAATGTTCCGGCGGTAATTCGCCGGCCCAGGAGTCGAACAATTGTAACAGGTCCGCTCCGGACGCGACCTGCCCTTTCAAATATTCAATGGTCGTATCGGTGATCTTTTGCAGCAGGGTATGTGCGGCTTCGGGCGCGGCATATAACATTCGCCGTGCCCGGGAAAAGGTTTTACTGCCGCCGCCTTCCACCATGTAGGCGAATATCGTCCAGGGCGCGCCCGCGAAACCGATCAACGGCACGCGGCCTTCAAGGTCCTTTTTGGCGATTTTCAGTGCATCAAACACGTATTCAAGGCTGCCGGCTGCGGCATGTCCCGAACGAAGTTGTTCGATATCGCCCTTTCCTTCGATCACCTTCGGGAACCTCGGACCTTTGGCCTCTACCATTTCGTAGTCGAGCCCCATCGCTTCGGGGATGACCAGAATATCGGAAAAAATAATGGCCGCATCCACGCCCAGCTCGTCTACGGGCTGGAGGGTCGCTTCTGCCGCGGCTTCCGGCGTTTTGACGAACACCTTGAAATCAGGAAAACGGGCGCGCAGGGCGCGGTATTGCGGAAGGATGCGTCCCGCCTGCCGCATCAGCCAGACGGGCGGCCGTTCGGTTAATTCTCCCGTGGCCGCGCGCAGGAACAGCGGTGTTGTGGTCTGGGTAAAGGAGGATTTTGCTTTTTCGGCAGTCGGTTCTGTCATATTCGGATGCTTGTCGCACAAAGATAGTACGGTTAGACTGCGACACCGGCCCGCAGGTAGCACCCTGACATAAATTTTACGCGGCTATAAAAAAGACGGCTTCCCGGGAATGAACACGGGAAGCCGTCAAAACACAAGTTCTGTTAAATAATGCTTACAGCTATTGTTTACCCGGGCAGCAGCACTTTTTGCACCGACACTGTTTTGCTCGTTTCTACCTGAACGACATACAGACCGGCCGCCAACTGACTGACATCCAGTTCGTTATATTGACTCAAGTTTTCCCGGATCATCAAATTTCCCTTTAAGTCATAAACGAAGGCACGGGCCTTTTCATCAGCAGAAAGATCGATATGGATCACCTTTCCGGCCATATCCGCATACACCCTGACAGGCGCTTTTTCCGCAGGTGTGCCGGTAGCAACGACTGCCTGAAAAACGACGCCTTTTGTGTTAGTGAGCACATTGTCACCCGTGCGTTGCCCGTTGCCGTTGGCTGCCAGGCTGGCGAAGTAAAAAGTCGCGTTGCTGCCGTTTGGCGAAGCCGGCGCCTGCCAGGTAAAATCCCAGGAAGTGCTACCATTGCTCAGATTTTTCGGCGATGACTGCCGAATATACTGTCTGCCGCCGGCAGTGGCCAGCGAGGTACCGCTGATGTTCGTCAGGGTTCCGCATTTTGCATTGCTCGCGTCGAGACAGGTGAGTTCGAACCCGGCACGCACGGCGTTGCTCGCATGTGTAAGCGTGATCGTGTACGTCTGTCCCGCGACGATCGTGTCGGGAACCCCGCTAATGGTAACCTCTCCGGAATAATTTCCGCCGGTATGGCAACCGGAAGCCCCGCAGGTCGTTTCACCCGGCGCACCGGTACGGCCGGTCGGCGGGTTGTTCGGGTCGCGCATCGAGCTGCTCAGTATCTGCCAGGCAGTCAGGAGCAGCAGCAAGGTATAGATGGTATTGCGTTTCATTTTTAATTGATCAAATTCAAAAAAACCGGTTTTTAAATGTGGCTACCATTATTGCTGATAGCCGTTTTTTACCCAGCAGTCAATCTTTTGGATCGTGGCGTCGCTGAGTTTTGCCCGTCCTTCGGGCATCGGAGTGCACCCGGCGCCGTGGTGAATACTGCAGAGGCAGGCACGATTTTCAAATGCGCTTTTTGCAGAAGCGTAGTTGCTCAGGTCGATGCTCTCGGACTGCGAAAACGCATCGTGGCAACCGGAGGTGGCACACTGAGCGTCGAGGATGGCCTTGATGCTGTTGGTGTAACTGTTGGCCTGCGCATCGATCCCCGTGCAGTCTGCCTGTTCGGCATAGTTGGATGAAGCGCTTTCTTTGGCGCAGTTGCCCAGCAGGAGTATCAAAACGAACAGGATACCCGGTCCGCGACTCCCTTTCAATAATCTGTTTTGCATGTAATAAAAATTAAGTTTGTTTTGTATGCATTCTAAAAACGCGCCTTCCGGAGCTCTTGTCCGGAAGACGCGAAATCATTTGGCAATCAACGTCTTTTCAATAACTCAACACGATTGCCGGGCAGGTAAGATTACCGGCTTCCATACGGCACGTTGATTTCGGCAACTGCGTTGCGTGGCCTTGAAAAAAACATTTGAACAGGAAAGGATTTGTCCAAAACAGACATTTCCGAAGTCATACGAACCCTGGAGGATGTTTAACCCAAACAGCCTCTTAGTCAAACTTGTACTGGATGCCGCTTCGGAACACTATAGAATTGAACAGCAGTTTTGAGTCGTCAAACCGGTCGGAGTAATCAGCCCATACGGAAAAGGCCCACCGGGGAGTTTCGTGTTCCAGCCCCAAACCGAAACGCCATACCTGATCGAACCACCTGCTCTTGATCCTGCGGGCAATGTATTCGTTTTGCGACCCTCCATGAGGCCCTCCGCCGTGTGAATCCTTGAACTCAAAACTAAAATTGGCCGGCGACTTGTGTATCCAGGTATGATAGGCCCTGACAGACGGTTTGAGCCAAAAATCTACAGGCAGGGTGTAGGTGAGCCCCAAGGCGACCTGTTGGCTACGCCGGCTGCCCTGCACCCTCGAAAGATGGTGGTGTGGGTTTCCAGGCATGGGGGGTGGATCGGGAGAAATATGGTAGCCATGCCATTGATGCCTGGTATTCACTTCGTAATGAAGCCAATCCACCATGGCGCCGACCCTGAGATCTCTTGCAAACTTGTATTCGAATGATACGCCGGTACCCGTCAGCATGGAAATGCCTTTTCGGCCAGGAATTGCTTTACCTGCAAGTACCTGTACGCCAAGCCGGTATCTGGAATAATTATGGCGCAGGGGTTTGGTGAATTCTGAGGTCGCACTTACTGAAACCGGCAATAACTGTATCCTTGCCTCATTTTGATCGACCGTACGAAGTTTGCTGGCGGGCAGGAAAACGGGCGCCAAATTCTTTTGAACGGCATCCTTTGTGGGCAGTTCTGAAGTTTGCAGCGCTACTCCTTCATTTTCAGGCACAATTGACATCGTTGTCTCCCTGGGAAAGGTTGCGTCGGCGTCGGCATTTTCGTTTTTAATAGCGGAAGCACCGGAAATCGCGTCGTGTTCTCTCGTAACGGTAATCTCTTTATGCCTACGAGTATCAGGCACATCGCCGATCCCGCTATTTTTTGCAGGTGCTGACAATGCCTCCGCAGAACCTACAGCGTTGCCATTTTCAAGTGCTGTGGCAGGCGGTAGTGTCCGTTCGTCGCCCGCCGCTGAATACCCGGCCTGAATTTCAGACGGCCTTTCCATTGCCCGGTCAACCCGTGCCTGCAACGCTGTGTTTTCGCGATGCAGGACGCAGACTTTCCAGAACAGCAGCGATGCCAGCACGAGTGATACCACTGCAGCGGCTTGCCACACCCTGACGCGTCGGGTGGTCGTCCGGGTACTTTGATTGAAATCATCGAGGCGTCTGGAAAGTGAATCCCAGTTGCGCTTCCTGCCGGGATACCGGCCTTCTTCGTCCAGTTTATCGGCGAAAAACTTGTCGAATTCGCTCATGATCTGTTCGGTATTTCCAGGTCGTTAAAATAAAGGGATTTCAGTTGCTGCCGCGCACGCGCGAGGTTTGATTTGGAGGTGCCGGGGCTGATCTCAAGCAATGCGGCGATCTCGTCGTGGGTCAGGCCGTCCACTACGAACAAGTTGAATACTGTCCTGTAAGCCGGAGTCAGGCGGTCCATCATGGCCAGGATCTGTTCCTGTGTGAGGTCTTCGTCGATGCCGCTTGCCATCTCCACATCATGCCATTCCTGCCATTCGGTGGCTTCGGGAATATTCGCTGACGACCGCAGGTGGTCGATGGCGGTATTGATCACGATCCTGCGCAGCCAAAACCGGAAGGGCATTTTGCCCGAATAACTGTCGATCCTGGTAAAAGCTTTGAAAAAAGCGTCGCTGACGACTTCTTCCGCATTCTCCTGGCTCCCCATGTATCGTCGCGCAATGGTCATGGAGTAGTTATAAAATTCAGCGAACAGCCGTTGCTGGCTCGCGCGATTTTGTTCGCGGCAGCCATTCAGTATTTGTTCCAGGCCGTGATCGTTAATTGACATATTTACAAACCATTGCCCGGGCATTTCTGATCATGCCCGGCATACGCATTGCAAAATTAATTCCAGAGATGCTATTTGGCCTGCAAACAGCAGTAAATGTCCCTGTACGTCAGAATGTTCTGTGCGCTATTGGCTACTATTTTCGGCATCAGACAAGTCTGATGGCTGTTTTATTGATCGGAAAACCGAATAATTGCCTGAAAAACAGGCAAATAAGTAGCATCATAAGCACACCAGCGCGGGCGAAGGCCGTTTTTAAGGCAAAAGTAGTCCGCCACGATGTCGCCCTGCTGTTCGTAGTTGAAATCGGACAATCCCCTGCCATCCGCCATTGCTTTTTCCAGCGCCCGGATGCCGCCGTAGTTATAAGCTTCAGGACTGCGCTGCGCCCACAGTGCCCGGGGGATATAAACGGAACCCAGTTTCTGGAATTGCCATACGTGCACCAGTTCGTGAATCAGGTGGGCGTCGGAAAGCGGCCCCCAGCAATTGATCACCTGAAACCCTACGTAAGCAAATTTATATTGCCGGCATCCAATGTGCGCGCGCTCGTCCACCCGCACAGGCCGCCAGTCGATCGCATCGCCGTATATTTCACGCGCCATCGCAATCTCCCGGTCCGACAATCGCCGTGTATTGGGTTTGAAGATGCGGTTCAACAGCATCAGCAGATCAGGAACGGCCAGCAAGTCGGCAAACAGGAACGACGCTTCAAGCATTCTCCACCCTGCATGAGCCGGGAATGGTATTTCACGACCCTCTTTTTTCCGGAAAACAGCGGCGAGCCGTCGCCAGCGCTGGCGTATCATTTGAACTGGATGGCCCGTACCGGAGCGATTTTCGAGACCAGGAAAGAGGGCAGGATCAAAAACAGGAGGGTCACGACCAGGGTACCGATGTTGACGCCCAGAACGGGTAGCCACTGCACCTGCACCGGCGCGTAGGAAAGGTAATAATCCGCCTCGTTCAGTTTGATAAGGTGAAAACGGTCCTGTAAAAAACAAAAACCCAGGCCGATCAGGTTGCCCCAGAACATGCCCCTCAAGGTGATCACTGCCGCATAATAAAGAAAAATGCGGCGGATGCGGCGGTCCGTTTCGCCCAGCGCTTTCAATACCCCGATCATCGTCGATCGCTCGAGCACCAGCACCAGCAGTGCCGTGATCATATTGACGATGGCTACGGCAAGCATCAGCCCCAGGATCACGATCTCGTTAAGGTCCTGAAGATCAAGCCATTCGAATATTGCCGGGAATTTGGTGCGGATGCTCACACAAAGCAGGTCGGGAGGCAGCACCTCCTGGTAGATATAGTCGTTGTACAGGTTGAGGTCGCGCAGGTCGTCGAGCCAGAGTTCGAACCCGGCCACCTGGTCGTTTTCCCAGCCGAGCAATTGCTGCACCTCACGGATATCGCAGAGGGCAAATTTCCGGTCGTATTCTTCGAGGCCCGTTTTGTAGATGCCGCATATCTCGAAACGGCGGCGGAGTTGTTCCCCCGATTTTACAAAATGCACGATAAAGCGGTCCCCCACCCCTACCTGCAGCCTGTCGGCGGTTTGACGGCTGATGATGATGTCGCGCGAAGGCACGGAATCCTGCAGGTTGATGTTATGGCCTTCCAGCAGGTACGGCTTCAGATTGTTCCAGTCGAAATCGGGCCCGACACCTTTCAGCAAAATGCCTTCCATCGCCGTTTTGGTGCGGATGATGCCGGGCTTGTGGGCATACACCTGTATGTGCCGTATGCCGCCGCGCGAATGCCGCTCCACTTCCCGCCCCGTCTCGAATCCCAGGATCGTTTCGGGCTCCGTGTAAGTAATGCCGGAAACGGAATCGAGCGAGGGGTAAAAATCCTGGTCGCGATCAATGGGCGTCGGCTCGAAGGAAAGCGAATATGCCGTGTCAGTGATGTGGATATGCCCCCAAAACTCGAAGATCTTGCGGCTGATCTCATTTTTAAAGCCCGCTATCAGCGCCGTTGCGGCGATCATAACAGCGACGCTCAACGCCACTGCCACTACGGCAATGCGAATGATGATCCGGGAAAAATTCTTTCCCCCGGCAGCAGCGATGCGGCGGGCGATAAACAGCGGAAGGTTCACGATCGGGCAAGCAAATTTGGGCGCATGTACAGGGCAAAGGTATTCAAACCGGGTGAATAGGGTATATCAACCGAAAGCAAGACCCGGCGCGATCAAAATCCTTTTCTGGAAATGAACTTGCGCATAAAATGGCGGGAATGTTGCCAAAATCGCGGCGACACGGCGCTTTTGCGCTTTTTTTGGAAAGGGATTGCCAAAACGGCATCTTTTATGCAAGGGAACAAAAATCGGATCAATCGCATTGGCCATTGTTCCGAAGGCCTAATTTTGCGCCGCCTGAACTTGCGCCTGCCGGCGCGCTGAAAAACTCCGACATTCATAAAATCAGACATACAGATCAACGTGGAACGCTTGAACACCAATTTCCTGGAAGAACTCCGCTGGCGCGGCCTTATTCACGACACGACTCCGGGCGTAGAAGAACATTTGAGCAAGGGCATTGCGAAAGGTTACATCGGTTTCGACCCGACCGCTCCTTCGCTGACGATCGGCAATTACGTACAGATCATGCTGCTCACCTTCCTGCAACGCGCAGGTCACCAGCCTGTTGTGCTCATGGGCGGCGCGACCGGCCGCATCGGCGACCCGAGCGGCAAAGACGCCGAACGCGAGTTGAAAAGTTTTGAGGAACTCGACCGGAACACGGCGCATCAGGAATGGCAGATCAGGCAACTCCTGAACTTCGACGACAGCATCCCGAACCGCGCTCTGATGCTCAACAACCTCGATTTTTACAAGGACATGAACGTGCTGGCGTTTCTGCGCGATGTAGGTAAATACCTGACTGTCAATTACATGATGTCGAAAGAAAGCGTGCAGCGCCGCCTGGAATCGGGAATTTCTTTTACGGAGTTCAGTTACCAGTTGCTGCAAGGCTACGATTTTGTATTGCTGCACCGCCATCACGGCATTACGCTGCAGATGGGTGGCAGCGATCAGTACGGCAATATCACGGCCGGCGTGGAGTTGGGCCGCAAGATCGACGAGGCCAAGCTATTTGCCGTGACCACGCCCCTGCTCACCAAAGCCGACGGCACCAAATTCGGCAAAAGCACGTCCGGCAACATCTGGCTCGACCCCAAACTCACCAGCCCGTACCGCTTTTACCAGTTCTGGCTGAATGCCGACGATCGCGACCTGCCAAAATTCCTGCGCTATTTCTCGCTGAAAAACCGGGAAGAGATCGAAGCGCTGGAAGCCAGCGCGGATTTACAAGCAGTTAAACGCACATTCGCCGAAGAGATCACGACCCGTATCCACGGAAAACAGGAATACGAGACGGTACTGGCCGTTTCGCAGTTGCTGTTCGACCCGAAAGCCGACGCCGCCACCCTGCGCAGCCTGAACGCCGATACGCTGGCACAGGTCGCCGAGGAGATCCCCTCGCCCGAAATAGCGGGCAGCATCGTTCAAAACGGAGCCGGCATCCTCGATTTTCTTTCGGAAAACACGGGGATTCTGCCCAGCCGCAGCGAAGCGAAAAAAGCGATCCAGAACAATGCGATCTCGATTAACAAGCGGAAGATCAACGATTTGGGTGCGGTGATCAATGCGGAGGAACTCCTGCACGGACGTTTCATCATGATCGAGAACGGTAAAAAGAACAAATTCCTGGTGCGGGTGGCGTAATAATTTCTTACGGTACCCAACCCTTTCCAGCCAACGGCCTGTCTACATAGCAAAATCCGGTGCAACAACTGAATTCTCATTCATTCAACCGTTTTGCTATGAAACACAAATCACTCTTCCGCCTGACCCTGGCAGGCCTTTCTTTCGCCTTCCTGCTCGGCAGCTGCCTGCGCGACGAATGCGACACCACGCGGACATTCATTCGCTTCGACGCCATTTATAAAACGCCCGCGGAATGCCGGGTCGGCATCAAGGCGGAAGCGCCGCGCGAATTGCGCAATCCCGGCAAGATCTACGTGTTCGGGCAGTATCTTTTTATTAACGAAAAGAACGAAGGCATCCACGTGATTGACAACCAGGATGCCTCCAACCCGCAAAACCTGGCTTTCTGGAGCATTCCCGGCAACGTGGACATCGCCATCCGCGGCCAGTATCTTTATGCCGACCAGTACGTCGACCTGCTGACCATCGACATCAGCGACATGCAAAACCCCAAAGAAATATGCCGCGCTGAAGAGGCATTTCAGTTGTTTGGCTTCGACCCGCAACTGGGGTATCTGGTCGGTTACGAACAAACGGAAATAACGGAAAACATCTCCTGCTCAGACGCCCGTTTCAACCGCAACTGGTTTATTGATGGCGGCGATGTGCTGATCATGGCAGATGTGGTGAATACCGCTGCAGAAACCTCCGGCGGCAACGCGCTGGCAGCTGCCGGCATCGGAGGCTCCTACGCGCGCTTCGGCCTGGTCGATCAGTACCTCTACACGATTGACAACTCTACGCTGAGCACCTGGACGGTAGCAAGTGGCTGCCCCGGCAAGATCGAGTCCAACCCCGTCGGCTGGAATATTGAAACCCTTTTCCCCTGGAAAAACAAACTCTTCATCGGCTCGCAAACGGGCGTGTTTATTTTCGACAACTCCAACCCGGAACACCCCGTCTATGAAAATTCTTTCTCGCACGCAACGGGTTGCGACCCGGTTGTTTGCGACGACCACTTTGCCTACGTGACCATCCACGACGGTACTACCTGCAACGGCACGTTCAACCAGCTCGATATTATCGATATCGAACAAATGCCGGCCATGTCGCTCGCCAAAACCTATCCGATGAAACGGCCGAAGGGCTTGTCGGTTACGAACGACTTCCTCTACCTCTGCGACGACGGACTCAAAATCTATGACAAAACCAATCCGCTCGACCTGAAACTGAAATCGCACTCGAAAGGCATCGATACGTACGACGTCATTGCCCTCGGCGCCGGTCAGTTGCTCGTTATCGGCGCAGACGGTTTTTACCAGATCGACGCCAGCAATCCGGAAAAGCCGAAGGAACTGAGCAAAATACTGGTCATTCGCTGATCGTATTTGCATGTTTATGTGAACATTACGCGGTAGTATCCGGAAATACATCAATATCCGGATACTACCGTCAGGGAACCTTCTTTCATGTAATGAACCATGTTCCTATGAAATCATTATTACCACTTTTACTGCTGGTATGCATAACCGGCACCGCTCAGGCCCAAAAAAAGGACACGTCGAACTGCGTCGACGTTGTGTATCTGCGCAACGGTTCCGTCTTTCGCGGGCAATTGCTGAAACTCGAATCGGGCGGCGATTTTTCCATGATCACCTGGAACGGTGTTACCATCACCATGCCCGAACAAAACATAAAACGCGTGGTGCAGCGCTGCAAGCAGGGGAAACAGAGCCTGAAGCCATACGATTTCAAGGAAAAGGGCCTGTACAACGCTACCCGGCTCGGGTTTCTCATCGGACAGGATTATTTCGGAGAAAATACCAAAGGATATTCGATCTACCATTCCGTGGGCTGGATGCTGAAGCGACAACTCGGCATAGGGGTCGGCGTAGGGGTGGAAGTGTACAATCCCGACGGTATAGAAACCAATACTTACCCTATTTTTGTGGAAGCGCGCGGTTATTTGAAGAAGAAAAACGTAAGTCCGTTCTATGTAGTAGGAGCAGGCTGGTCGCTGGCCGGTAAAAACGCCACATCCAATTCGGGATATATCAACGAATGGAGCGGCGGCTGGCTGGCAAAGGCGCAACTGGGATACCGCATCGGCAACAACGTTTGCCTGTACGGCGGACTGAGTTTTCAGAAAAAAGTCCGCGACTGGCGCGCCAACTGGGGCACCGAATGGGGGCAGGACCGCATCCTGCACAAACGTTTCGAACTGGGGATCGGCGTGATCATCTGAACAGAAAGACTTTACCGCTACGCATGTCGCTTTTCGGAAGAAAAAAATATACGGAAGAAGAAATGGTGCGCGCCTGTGCGGACAACGACCGCCGTGCCCAGGAAGCCCTCTACCGGCTATTTTTCCCCGAAATGCTGCAAATGTGCCGGCGATACACCCGCGACGAAGACACGGCCATGCAGATCGTGAACGACGGCTTTCTGCGCGTTTTCAAAAAAATACACACCTACGCATTCAAGGGAAGCCTGGAAGGCTGGATCCGCCGCCTGGTTTACCACAGCATGGCCGATTACTACCGTAACAACGCGCGCTACCTGCATTTTCTGGTATTTGAGGAGCGCGATGAGGCCGTGCCCGAGCGCGGCCACGAAAGTTTTTACGAAGAAGACATCCTGAAAGCCGTTCGCACACTTCCTCCCGTTTCGCAGGAAGTATTCAGATTATACGCCATCGAAGGGTATTCACACGCTGAAATCGCGTCCAACATGAACATCAGCGAAGGCACCTCCAAATGGCATCTGAGTACCGCCCGACAAAAACTGCGCGAACTTTTGAGCAATGGATCCCCCCAAAACCAACGACTAAACACTGCGACATGAAACAGGATCTTGATCATAAACTGACCGACAAGGGCTGGGCGGACATGCGGAAAGCACTTGACCGGGAAATGCCGGAGCGGAAAAAACGCCGGCCGGTTTTCTGGTGGTGGTTCGGCGCTTTGCTGCTCCTGCTCGCCGGGGGCGGCATGTGGGCATTATTCGAGCGGTCACAGCCGCAATACCCTGTGCCCCCGCCTACAGTTGAGCCAAAAGCCGTGCAACCGGTGGTCAGTGTGCCCGAAAACGAGGATAAAGTGACGATAGATCAGGCTGAAAGTGAAATAAAGCCGGGAACTGCCGGACATAGTCAAAACGCTGCGCTCGCCAGTGACCCGGCGGTCAGGCAAAACAAACCTGCAACGACAAATGTAAACGATACACCGATGTCCCCGATGCCGGCGATTACATTGCCGGATGTCGCGAATACCGGCGTCGTGTCAAATCGAGAAAATGCAGATCATGTCGTTGCAACCGGGGCGCCGGGAACCAAAGCAACGCCATCGCTTTCTGCACTCCCGGTAGAAATCAGCCTGCTTTCTGCCCAACGTTCGTTCGACATGCCTGTTTTTGCAACAGCAATCCCCCCTTCAAAAAGCACCGTAAAACCCCATAAAAATGCCCGTTGGTCGTTTGGATTGGCTGCCGGCCTCCGTTCGGAAAGTTTTAGCGCCGTAAACGGCTTTTCTGCCGGAATGGTCCTCGACTGGCAACCGGCCCGCAAATGGGGCCTGCGCACGGGATTACAATACGCGCAATACCGCGCTACGGGCAGCAGGCCGCCGATCATCGCCGTAAACAACGATCAATACGCGAATGCAACCGGTAACCTGAACGTAGTGCCGAATTTCGCCGATTCGCTTGGTAACCCGTGGAATGGCGCTGGAACGAGCGATACCAACGGCACGCCCGTATTGATCCCGGTAAAAAAATTGCACAAACTGGAAATGCCCCTGCTCGCTTTTTGGCAGCCCGTACGCCCCTTGCGTCTGTACGGCGGCATTACGGCGACCTACAACCTTTCCGCACGGGCATCAGAGCAGAACTACGCCAATGAAACCGTGTTCACGGCCTCAAACGCCAAAGAACTGGAAAGCATCAACTCCCTTACGAGCGAGGTATTGCCCCGCTTCAACATAGAAGCCATGCTGGGGCTGGGGTTCCGGTTTGGCAAACGAATGGAACTCAACGTGTTCTACCGGCCGGCATTTGGCAACGATCATTCCGATGCAGTACAGAGCAACGCTTTCCTGGACAATTCGGGCGTCAACTGGCAACCGCGCGGCACAGATTCCCGGCATTTGTTCTTCCTCAACGGCATTCTGTTTTTCTGATACTTTTTCTCTTCATTTGAGCAAAGAAGAAGGGCGGGCGTGGCAACCCGCCCTATTTTTTGCGCCTGATGAACACCGGGCTTCTTACATTTGGCGCAATATGTGTGTCACAACCGGCCGGTTGTAACACAAAAAAAGATGCCATGGAGGAACAACCCGATAAACTTCCCGAAGCACAGGCGGCTGAAGAAAAGCCGGAACAACCTTCCGTCATTTCCTTCGATCAAGCGGACGTGAGCACCCGCTACGACGATGTCTACCAGATCGTTGTGCCCGACGAAGTGGCCACGGTTCGCTGGCGCGATAACGCCTACGAATTCGTGTGCAGCAACGGCGTCAGTCTGCGGGTACAGGTTATGGCGGCCGGCATCATCCGCCTGCGTTATTCTCCCGACGGCGTGTACGAACCCGATATTTCATATGCTGTAGACCCGGATTTTGAACCCGAAAAAGTGACCGTCACCCTCAATGAGAATGACAATGAGTATCTGTTGGTGTCGAAACAGTTGCAGGTGGTCGTTTCCAAGATCGGCTTGCGGGTTAAGTTTTACGATCACGACGACAAGGTGCTTTGCGAGGACGAAGGCGGTTTTTCGGCAAAAAGAACCGTGCTGCACGGCTGGTGCGAAGTGAACATGGACAAAAAGTGCCACCGGAAAGAGGCATTTTTCGGGTTGGGCGACAAAACCTGCGGGGTGAACCTGGCGGGCAACAAATTTGAGAACTGGTGCACCGACGCTTATGCATTCGGTAGGGAAACCGATCCGCTGTACCGCGCCATTCCTTTTTACTATGCCCTGAACAAGGGACTTGCCTACGGCATTTTTCTGGACAATACGTACCGGAGTTTTTTCGATTTTGACTCCGAAGGGGCTGGTGTGACGCGTTTCTCCGCTGCCGGGGGCGAACTGAATTATTATTTTCTGTACGGCCCTGACATGATCGATGTAGCGCGCTCCTATGCGCGACTCACGGGTACGCACGCTTTGCCGCCGATGTGGGCGCTCGGATTCCACCAGTGCCGCTGGAGTTATTACCCGGAAAGCAGGGTGCGCGATGTCGCCCGCGAATTTCGCGAACGCGAAATTCCCTGCGACGCGCTGTATCTCGACATCGACTACATGGACGGGTTTCGTTGTTTTACCTGGAACACCGCGCACTTTTCCGATCCTAAAAAACTCATCGGCGAACTCCACAGCGAAGGCTTCGAAACGGTGCTGATGATCGACCCCGGCATCAAGGAAGATCCGGAATATGCCGTCTACCGTGAAGGCATGGAGCAGGACATGTTCGTGCGTACGGCCGACGGCCCGGTGGCGAAAGCGCCGGTATGGCCGGGGTTTTGCGCATTCCCCGATTTCACCGATCCGAAAGTCCGCAACTGGTGGGGCGATCTGTATAAGGAATTGTACACCGAACTCGGCGCCAGCGGCTTCTGGAACGACATGAACGAACCCGCCGTGTTCCATGTCCACCATAAAACATTGCCGGACAACGTCTTACATCATTATGAAGGCCATAGATGCAGCCATCAGAAGGCCCACAATATTTACGGGCAACAGATGAACCGCGCTTCCTGGGAAGGCATGCAGCGGCTCTCGCCCGACCGGCGGCCGTATCTGCTGACCCGCGCGACTTTCTGCGGCGGTCAGCGCTATGCTGCGGTGTGGACGGGTGATAATTACTCCAACTGGGAGCATCTGCAGATCGCCAACATACAGTGTCAGCGGCTGTCGGTTTCAGGGTTTTCGTTCTGCGGCACCGATATCGGCGGTTTTGCCGGCTCGGTCGACGGCGAACTGTTTGTACGCTGGCTGCAACTGGCCGTCTTCCACCCCCTGATGCGCGTACACAGCATGGGTCAGCATACCAGCGGCGATGCGCTGCCGGCAGAAGAAGCGGAACTCGTGGATCCCGCATTGCACGTTTCGGACCAGGAACCCTGGTCTTTCGGGGACAAATGGACCGATTTGGCGAAAAAGGCCATCGAACTGCGCTATTGCCTGCTACCTTGCCTCTATACCGCTATGTGGCATCACACCCTCGACGGCACGCCGGTGATCCGGCATCTTGCATTCGCCGACGCGCTTGACCAGCGCCTGTGGGAGCAGGAGCGCGACTTTTTATTCGGCGAGCATCTGCTCGTGAGCCCCATCGTACAGGCAAAAACTCAACGACAGGGCGTTTATTTGCCCCAGGGTAACTGGTACTATTTCTGGACCGGGCAGCCGGGCAACGGAGAGATATTCGTCAATGCCATGCCCGACCAGATTCCTTTTTTCGTACGCGAAGGAGCCGTGCTGCCGGTCTACCCCGTGCGGCAATGGACCGGCCAGGCGCCGATCGATGAACTGACCCTCTATGTTTATTACAAAGCAGGTGTGGAAACGAGTCATCTGTATGAAGATGCGGGAGAAGGCTTTGGATACCGCGACGATGAGTTCAGCCTTAAAATATTCGAAACCGAGGGCAAAAACGGCGGTTTTACCTTGCGACAGCGGAAAGAAGGTTCATTCAAACCCGCGTACGACTCGGTAAAAATATACCTTGTGGGTTTCCCCGATTTCGTCAGGTCCTGCATGGTCGACAAAGACGAACAGCCGATCAAGGAGATCCGCCTGCGCGACCGTTCGCTCTACACCCTTACCGTGAATCCGGATTTCAACACCATCGTATGGCAAGCCTGAACTGGACAAGAATCGCGCTTCACATCATTTTTTGGCTGGTGTACCTGCCGATCAACGCGATCATTTCGTGTCTCCTGCGCAGGGCGAATATTGCGGAAGAATTCGGCATGGCCCTGGTCGGCGAAGCCTTTTCCCTGCCCGTCAAACTGATCTTTACCTATTTCGTTTTTTACTATATCATTCCACTGTACCTCGAGCGCAGCAAACTCTGGCAACTGGTGGGCCTGCTGCTGCTTGCATTTATCGCGGCAACCTTCCTGTACCGCCTGGAAATCGGCTGGGTCTTCTTCCCCATTTTCGCTCCGGGGGTAAGCATCAACCTGTTTTCTTTTCAGGGCCTGCTGCTCACCGTGTTTGATCTCTTTATCACACTGGCCGCCGCCGTTACGATCAAGATGATCAGGATGCACTACAAAAGCCTCGAATTCGAGAAGCAACTCATCCGGGAAAAATTACAAAGCGAACTCAATTTCCTGAGGGCCCAGACCAACCCGCACTTTTTATTCAATACCCTGAACAACCTGTACGTACTGGCCCGTAAAAAATCGGAAAAAACCCCCGACGCTATCATGATGCTTTCCAAGATCATGCGTTTCGTGATCTATGAATGTCGTGCGCCGCGCATCGCACTGGAAGACGAAGCAAAGGTGATCAAGGATTTTATAGAACTTGAAAAATTGCGGTATAACCTGCGCCTCACCGTAGAATACCGGGAAGATGTGGACCAGCCGCTGACGCCGATCGCGCCTTTACTGCTGCTTCCTTTTGTCGAAAACAGCTTCAAACACGGCGCGGGCAGTACGACGGGCGAAGTACATATCCTAATTTTACTGACTTTGCGCAACCGCGAATTGTCCTTCACCGTAAAAAACACGGTGGACAAGGATGCAAAAGAGCAATCCAGGCCCGGCGGTATCGGTTTGCAAAATCTAAAGCGTCAGCTCGATCTGTTGTACCCGGGTCAGTATGAAATGAATACAGGTCTGGAAGACGGTTATTTCGAAGCGCAATTGACCCTGCATCTTCAGGAAGAGCGCAACACTGCGCTTCAGGCTGCCGTATAAGCCCCTGAAATGTCCGTTTCTGTTCAGAATAGGCGCAGATTATCTGCACCGCCTGCGCTCTTGCAAAAAAATTATCTGCTGCCGGGCAACCGCTTGCGAATTATTATCGCCAAAACAAACGTTCAAACCTCATGCAACAACTGAGCGACCAGGAATTGGTGAGTGGCGTGCTGCGGGGCAGTCCGAAGCATCAGACAGCGCTGTACCGGCAGTTCAGCGTTCCGATGTTTCGTGTATTGCTGCGTTTTGCCCGCGACAAGGCCGAAGCGGAGGATATGTTGCAGGATGGTTTTATCCGGGTCTACCGGGACATGGGACAATACAGAGGGGATGGCGCATTGGGAGGCTGGATCCGAAGGATCATGGTAAATACCGCCCTCAGCCACCTGCGCCGGCAACGCGATTTTATCCGGGATACGGCTGATTTCAGCCCTTTTGAAAACCGGTTTCGAACGGAAGAGGATTTTGCTTCCAATATGGATGCGCAAACCCTGTTGAAATACCTGCAGAAGCTACCGCCCGGTTACAGGGCCGTGTTTAATCTCTACGCCGTTGAAGGCTTTAGCCATGAAGAGATCGCCGAGCAACTGGGCATCTCCATCGGCACCAGTAAAAGCCAGTTGTTCAAGGCCAGGGAGTACCTCAAAAAAATGTTGGACAAATCATTTATCACCTGAAATCTCCAAAAAACGGATACGCAAGCAAATGACTGATCCGAAAGAATTCGAGTCGCTCGACGAACTGTTCCGAAAAACATTCGACAAATTACCCGATACACCCGATCCTTCCGGTTGGGACAACCCTTCAGGCCGGGTTTGGCAGCACGTACAGGCGCAAATTGCACCCTCCGGCGGAGGCTGGAGCCTGCAGACGGTGGCCATCATAGCGGCTTTTGCCGTAGCGCTAACCGTCGGGTTGTATCTGCTCCTCAGTCGTGGACAAGAAGCGGACATGCCGGCAACCGAAGTGCCGGTAGCCGTTGAGACACCCCGCCTAACCCCGACCGAGCCTGCCGCGGAGATGCCATTAGCGGCAACTTCGGGTCAGGAAGAGCAGGTCGTTCAATTATCTGAAAATAACCAGGTCGGAAAAAAATCGCAGATGCGTGCCTTAACCCGTAAGAAGCCACGGACAGCGGATCAGGAAGCAAGTGCATCTGATCATACAGACGAAAAAGCGGCGCCTTCAGGAAAAGCGCCCGTTTCACCCAATACAATGGAGCGCAGGAAGGCCGAACTGGCCCGAAAGGCGGCTGTTGCATGGAAAACCCCGCTTACAACGCTGCCCCTGCATTGGCCGGAACTGAAAACAAAAGACAATAGCCGATAAGCATTGGCTTTTTCCAGAACCGATAACATTTTAGCAGTAGTTTAAGTAGCCCGGCGAACGCGTTCGCCGGGCTTGTTTTTTTAGCGCACCAGTTTCACATTGCGCGCGATCGGCTCGCCACGCTCGTTTTTGCTGAGCGTAAATTCAACCGAATCACCTTCTCGCAGATCGTTGAAATCTGTATCGATCAGGAACGAATAGTGAAAGAACAGGTTGTTCGTCTGCGGAAAACTGATAAAACCGTATCCGTCTTTCAGACTGTAGATCGTACTGGTCATGACCTCGCCCTCCTCGATTTCAACAGGAATTTCATCAGCGGGAGGCGTTTTTTTGCGCTCTACAAACAGCCGGTTCATCGGAAAGAACTCATCGTTGTCGTCGTCGATGACGTTTTGCATGGCCAGCGGATACGTCACTTCTTCCCACAGGTACTGCGACGTAACCGTACTGCGCCGGCGGCCTTCTTCATCGTAGTATTCGTAATCCCAGGCCAGCAGCATCACGCGGACCCCGAGGGTATGCAGTTTGCGGACCAGGGGGACAAAATCGCTGTCAGAGGCGATCAGGATCACTACATCGAACTTCTTGTGCAGGGTCAGTTCAAAGGCTTCAAGTGCCATCCATACGTCAATTCCCCTTTCCTGACGATAACCTTGCACTGTACGTACCGGAAGATAATGCGTTGTGACGCCTTCCATCATCAAAATGTCGTCGAACAGGCGATCGTAGAAGAGGCGGTTGCCCTCGGCGCTGGCTTCCTGGGCACTCAATCGCCCCCGGAAATAATGCGCATCCACGATCTGGCACAAGTGAAAATCCTTTTTCTCTTCTTCCGCGATCCGGTGCCGGACAAATTCATGAAGACCGGAAATACTCAGACGGCTGCGGCGCTCATGGTGGTAAGCGTAATAGTTGCTGACGTGGAGAAAATAATTACCATCGTAAAACACTCCGATACGCGTCAGGCTCTGCTGATTATCAGACATTAAATTAAAGTTTAATTTGTTTGTTTTTAACTGTAAACCTGGCCCTGGGAAATAATTCTTTTAGTGATAAGGTGTTGGGCAAAGCAATTCTATAGAAGCGTATTATTGATAACTATATAACTAAGGCCGCAAAGGAATGTTTTTTCCCGTGAAAATCAATAAAAATCTTGTGCCCGGCGCAAATTTTCCGGCACAAGCGCATCACATCAGCTTGCTGGCTGACAGTTTGGGTAGTGAACCTGTGAAAACGTGATCGTTTCCGTGGCTAGAGTTTGTCAAAATCCTTGAAAAGTGAATACTGTATCGCCTCTACCCTGCTGCGAAACGCTTTCCAGGGTTCGTCGAACAGTGCATTTACTTTTTCCAGCAATTCGGCCCAGTGTTTTTTTGCATCCCCGATCGCCACACGGGCGGAGGCATTCGGCGCACCCTGGCCGCCGTGGATGTACCGGATCGCATTGCTAAAACGATTGTTCAGCCGGTTTGGGTTGCCTTCGATGCCCTTTCCTTCTTCATGTTTGAAGAACAGTTCTTTCAAAACGCCGATCGAATCCTTTAAGGTTTTCCCGATCTTCAACACCTCTTTTTTCACGCTGTCGGGCACATTTACCCATTGCTCCTCTACCAGCCGGATCGTTTTTTCCGCTTCTTTCAGCCGGTCGTAGGCTTTCGCACTTCGTTCGATATCCTGATAAAGGTCGCGGATGGCTGCAGCGTTGGCCTGGCGGTCAGCAGGCGGCACGGGCACCCGTGGGTCTTCGATCACGCTCACTGTCAGCGAATCGGCATAATCCATGTATTTCACTTTTACCAGGTATTCTCCGGGAAATACCCGCGGGCCGCCGCCCGGTTCCGGCTGGTCGCGGTTCGGTTCGTTTTTACTCGGGAAACGGACGCCCCTGGTATCCATGCCCCAGCGTATGGTGCTAAAAGAAGTATCCAGTTCCGTTTTGAACTGGCGGAGTGTGTCGCCTTCGAGTGAAAGGACCGTGACAAGTGCTTTTTCCTTCTTTTTGGCAGGCTTTCCTTTGCTCTTGCCCTCGGCATTGTCTTCTTTTCCTGTTTTTGTTTCCTGCCCGGATGCTTTGTCCATCCCGGGCTTCACCCATACGGGAATCACCACAGCGAAACTTTTATTTTCACCCTGGTAGTTGGCATCGGCAGCAAAGCGGGGGCCTTCATAAGAACTGTATTCCGCCAAGACGCCCGGTTGCGCCGGAAACATTTTGAACGGCTTGTCAAGAATCGCTGCGTGTGTACGCGCCAGATCGCGAAGCGGCGCCAGGTTATCCAAAATCCAGATGCCCCTGCCGAATGTGCCGATGACAAGGTCGCCGTCGCGCACCTGTATTTTCATATCGTTTACCGGAACCGACGGAAGTGCTTCGACGGGCCATTTGTTCCAGTTTGATCCGTGATCAATGGACACATAAAGCCCCTGATCGGTGCCGAGGAACAGCAGATCTGCCACTATGGGGTCCTGCACCAGTGACAGGCAGAAATTGTTATCCGCAACTTTTCCGTCTTCTCTTTTCAGGGTGCCCGGCGACACCAGGCGGCTCCAGGTTTTCCCGTAGTCGGTGGTATGGTACAAATAAGGCTGCCAGTCATTCTGGCGATAATTATTCAGCACGACAAAGGCTTCTCCATCATTATACCGCGAAGCTTCGATAGCCGGTATCCATCCGTTTTTAGGCGCACCGGGCAGTTTATCCGCAAAATTGGTCCAGGTTTTCCCGTGATCGTTGGTCAGTTGCACATTGCCGTCGTCGGTACCGACCCAGGCCAGTCCTCGTGTGACGGGGCTGGGAGCGATGGCAACGATCGAACAGTAGTTTTCAGCGTTGGTCGCATCGACGGTGAGGCCGCCGGAAATGTCCTGATGCAGTTTGGAAGTATCGTTTGTGGTCAGATCGGGCGAGAGCAACTGCCAGTTTTGTCCCGCGTCGTAGCTGTGATGCAAAAACTGGCTTCCGAAAAAGATACCTTGCGGCTGCCAGGGGTCGCGCGCGAGCGCAGCATTCCAGTTACAGCGCAGTTCCGTTTTTCCATCGGGGTGCAGGGGTTTGACAAAACGCGAATCCCCCGTCTGCCGGTCGATCATATGCAGTTCGCCCCCCTGCCACATGGCAAACAGGTATCGCGAATCATCGCCCCGCGGCAGCGTTTCAAAGCCGTCGCCAAAAAGCACTTCCTGCCACTCGGAATTGCGCATGCCGCCGGCTTTCCAGACGGCGGAGGGGCCTACCCAGGATCCGTTGTCCTGAAGCCCACCGTATACGTTGTAGGGGCGTTCGTCATCTGTCTCCACGTGGTAAAATTGTCCCACCGGGATATTTTCCGCATAACGCCAGGTCCGGCCGCCGTCAAGCGTGATATTCAACCCGCCGTCGTTGCCGTTGATGATATAATCGGGATTTTCCGGATGTATCCAGAATGCGTGATGATCGGGGTGTATGCGCCAGCCCGCCCAGGTCTCAAAACTTTTTCCACCGTCTTCGCTGCGAGAAATGATAGAATGTATGGAATAAACGCGGTTTTCATTCTCCGGGTCCACGTACAATTCAGCGTAATAAAACGGCCGGCCGCCGAAATCCTTGTCCGCCATTTTGCGCCATTTCCGGCCGCCGTCGGTGCTTTTGTAAATAGCATTGTCCTTTGCCTCCACCAGAGCGTACACCACATCGGGGTTGCTGCGGGCAATGGCCAGTCCGCAGCGCCCGAGTTCGCCTTCCGGCAGGCCCTCTTTCTCGCTTAGCCGTTCCCAGTGTTCCCCGCCGTCGTAACTGACGTAGATGCCGGAGCCTTTTCCGCCCGAATTAAAGAACCAGGGCCAGCGTTGGTATTCCCACATGGCGGCAAACAGTTTATCGGGATTCCGGGGATCGACCACAAGTTCCGCACAACCCGTCAGGTCATTGACATACAGCACTTTGCGCCAGGTTTTTCCGCCGTCTGTGCTCTTGAATACGCCGCGGTCCTCGTTGGGTCCGTAAGCAGAGCCCAGCGAAGCCGCCCAAATCACATCGGGCCGGTCGCGGTGCAGGATCACCCGGTGAATAGTGTGGGTATTCTGCAGCCCCATGCAGGTCCAGTGCTCCCCGCCGTCGATGCTTTTGAAAATACCCACGCCGAAATTCTGTGAATTGCGCGGATTGCCCTCGCCGGTGCCGACCCAGATTTCATCAGGGTTCCGCGGATTGACCGCGATAGAACCGATGCTTTGCGTAGGCGCCCTGTCAAAAATGGGTTCCCACTGCGTGCCCCCGCTTTTCGAGCGCCACACCCCGCCGGAAGCCGCGCCGGCATATATGACCTCCGGGTGTTTTGGATCGCAGGTGATGGCAGTGATCCGGCCTGACATGGCCGCCGGGCCGATCGATCTGATATGGATCGATTTGAGCGCATCCGGGGGTAATATCTGCGCTGTAACGTTTCGAGGGATAACAATGCCCGATACCAGCAGACACCATGCAAACATCATGGAAGCCGAAGTCGGGGATTGAAGGCGGAAAATCGTGACCGTCATGGTTGTAAACTTTTGTGCGGCAAAACTGCAAAACCACTGAATAAAACCGGCATGGAATCACATTTTTCGATAAAATCGGCCAACGTATGCCCCATTTACGGTGTCTGTAATAAAAGCCGGGCAATATGTTTTGTCAATTTCAGTGGAATCCAATATTTCTCCCGCCGGCAGCCGCAAAATTCCGATAACTTTAATTCCAGCCCGGACAAACTCCTGACTATATCCACGCAATCACTCGTTATTTTTTCACAATAAAAACACAAGATCATGAAAAACAAGCTCTTACTTTTCACTTGTGCAATCATTTTATCAACTCAGGCAGCAGCGCTGGATCACCGCACTGAAGCATGGCTGTACGACCACATGGTCGAGGTCAATCGTCAATGGGCGCGCATCACACCCGATGCCGCGCTGATGGAATACGCAGTTTTTGATTCCGACCGTGCGCGGATACAAAAACACCTCGAACTCGTAGAGCAACACCTGCGAAACAGGGATGCCGGATCACTTTCTCCTGCGCAACTGTCGCGCCGGACGCACCATCTGGACGTATTGCACACATACTGGCAAACCGGCGTATTCCCGACCAACCACTACCACGCGCATCGGCAACCATATTTCAGAGATAATTACGATGTGTTGTGCGCCGTAGGTTACCTGCTTTGGGAGGACGGGCAAACAACACTTGTTGACCGCATCAACCGTGAAAACAATTACGCTTACATTGCCGAACTGGCGGCGCAATACCCCGCGATCGGGTCCTGGGCAGAGGAGAACGGGTTTACCGTAGAAGAACTCGCCTGGATACAGCCGGGTTATCCCGCCATACAACCTGACTATAAGCATTGGGGCAGTGGGCTCAACACAGGCGGCCGCATCAATGTCATGGCGGTAAATGGAAATGCCGAATCGCTGCTCTTTGTCGCCGGTTCATTCGACAAGATCGACGGTGTGGCGGCAAACAGTATCGCCGCCTGGGACGGCGCCGGCTGGCATACCCTGGGGAACGGCGTGATCGGTGAGATCTACGACATGGAATACATTGAATTTAACAACAAACTGATCGTTGTCGGCGACTTTTACCTTCCCGGCGACCCATCGAAGCAGAATGTAGCGCTTTGGGACGGGAATAACTGGACGGGGTTGCAAACGGGCGACATGGGCGGCAAAGTGCTGACCTTGTCGACCAGTTTCTACGACCTGTATATCGGCGGCGACTTCA
Source organism: Lewinellaceae bacterium (assembly GCA_020636045.1). Taxonomy (GTDB): domain Bacteria; phylum Bacteroidota; class Bacteroidia; order Chitinophagales; family Saprospiraceae; genus M3007. The sequence goes on along the minus strand of JACJYP010000005.1, from coordinate 188,610 downwards.
CGATGCTCAACGGGCAGCCGGCGAAAAACGCCGGGAAAGCCAAATCGGAGTTCAACGGCACCTATACCTGGGTTTTTACGGATGTCATTTCTGTCGACAGCACGGTTCGCTGTATTACGCGCAATGGCGACTATGTGCTGTTTGGCGGCGATTTCACCCATACTTCCGTCAACAATCCTTCGGGCAATCAGTTGACGGTCAACCACATGGCTTACTGGTACTACGATAACTGGCACACGGAATTTACCAATCAACTGCCCTCCATCACTGCTGCTTACATCGAAAACGGCTATGTCGTATGCGGTATTCAGGATCCGCAAGTAGTCTTGTTTTTCAATACTGCCGGGATCTGGAATATGTTTTATGGCATGCATAAATATGCTACTAATCTTGAGGATGCCATCCGCGGGTTTTTCAGGTACGGAGACTACCTGTATGCGTATGGAAATATTTCCGGGGGCGATTTTTCATTGGGCTCCGGCTTGTTCAAAGTTTGGGTCGAACTCAACCAGGCTTCGGCTGTCACGATCGCGAACGGCGAAGTCTGGGCTGCCATTGGCTTCCAGAACAGCATTTATCTTGCAGGCAACTTTGACGAGCTCCACGGCTTGCCGTACCCGGAAGGAATGGCGCGCATACAATTACCACCCGTGGGTGTGAACGATCAAACCTTACCCGTTGAAGTGATCGCCAGTGCTCACAACCTGCGGCTGCAACACGACGCGCTGGCATACACAACCCAACTCGAGGTGTTCGATCTGCAGGGGAGGCTCATCAACAGGCAGACCCTGAAACCCGGCGATCTGGAGACCAATATCGACGCCGGCCAATGGTCCGCAGGGCTGTATGTCTGGCATCTGCGCAACCAGTCCGGCGCCATGAGCGGGAAGTGGATGGTAACGCCGTAACAACCCAGAGTCAATCGGTTCTGTGGTTTAGTATTTTGGAAACACAGTCGGCAGTAGCACTTAGCAGTGATAATATTCATACAAATTACTGCTAAGTGCTACCGCCGACTGCTTACTTCAAATAAATAAAACCAATCTACGCTGATCCGTTTGGGGTGATTCGAGGCAAAAATGTGCGTAAATGATTAACATTGTGGCCATGTTGACCCGACTGCTCAATGTCTTACATCATTTACGCCAATATATCGAATCGCTATTATTCATGAACAACCTAGTTTACGACAACCATTTCCAGGTCGAATGGGGCGGAGATCGCAGAGACTTTACAGAAGTGATCGGCCTGAGCGCCGTTCGCGAAGTAGTGGAGACCAAAAGCGGCGATCAGAAAGCGCCTTTTGTACAAAAAACACCCGGCGACGAACAATATCCGAACATCATTCTGCGGCGCTATTTGAATCGTGGAGACAACCAGATGTTCGAATGGTGGATACGGCAGTCTGCCGAAGAAGACCTGCGCACTGTGATCATCAAACTGCTCAACAAACAGCATGAGCCTGTTTTTATATGGGAATTGACAAATGCCTTTCCTGCCCGGATTGCGTATTCCCCGTTCAGTGCAAAAAAGGCACAACCGGTGATCGAAGAGATCGAATTAAGTTTCGATTCAATGCGTGTTTCCATCCCCTGAGCCGGCGTTCTCTTCCAGAGTCCCTACCTTTGGCGCCATTCGAAACTTTTGAATGAGCCCGCAGCGGCCTGCACGGCATGCATTTTCCGCACGGCTCCAAACAGTGATGAAAAAAAGATTCCATTTATATCCCTGGGAGCTTTGGGTATACCGGCAGCTGCGCGCACTAAAGAAGACGGTACTCGGGAAGTTTATCCAGCGGAAAATTGTAAACAACCCAAATCTCCGGATTCCATTTCAGGCCATTCCGCTCTGGGTCGCTTCTATTCTGACCGGCCTGGTAGCAGTCGCCTATGAAAACCTGTTCGTGTTGTTTGAACATGCCGGAAAAGGCATTTCACACTTGAGTCCCTGGCTGGTTTTTATCACCACTCCGTTGTTTTTTTCGCTGGCCTGGTATGTCACTGCCCGTTTTGCCCCGAATGCAAAAGGCAGCGGCATTCCGCAACTGATGGCGGCAGTCGACGTGGCGGGCACACCCAAGCAGGCATGGGTTAGTAAGTTGCTGAACGTACGGATCGCCCTGGTAAAGATCGGTAGCAGCCTCATCCTGCTGCTGGGCGGCGGCGCCATCGGCCGGGAAGGCCCCACGCTGCAGGTAGCGGGCTCTGTTTTCGAAACCGTCTACCGATTGATTCCCGAAGGCTGGGCCCGCGTATCGCACCGGATCATGATCATTACCGGCGGCGCATCCGGGCTTGCCGCTGCATTCAACACGCCCCTGGGAGGGATCGTTTATGCCATAGAAGAACTGACCAAGAGTCATATTGCCAGATTCAGAACGGCAGTTTTCAGTGCCGTGATCATTGCAGGTATCACGGCCCAATTATTTCTGGGCTCCTATCTGTACCTGGGGTATCCCCGTCTGTCCGTTTTTCCGTTCAGTTTGATCTGGGCGGTGTTGGTGCTCGCATTTTTGTCGGGTTACCTGGGCGCCCTGTTCACACAGTTGCTCCTGTGGATCGGCAACTTGCGAAGCAAATACCTGCGGCGCAAAGAGCAACTCGCCTTTGTGATCGTACTGGGACTGCTGTTTGCCCTGTTTATTTTTTTCGCAGGCGATACGTGTATGGGAACAGGAAAGCCGCTGATCAACCAAATCCTGTTCAACGGTGCGGCATCGGTGCCCTGGTATGCGTTGCCCGTGCGGTTTTTGGGCAGCGCCCTTTCCTTCAGCGTCGGATCGGCGGGGGGAATTTTTGCTACCTCTCTCTCCTCCGGCGCATCGCTCGGCGCGTTGATGGTGCACTGGGGCGGCTTGCCTGTAGAACACCACAATTTGCTGATCCTGGTGTGTATGATCGGTTTTCTGACCGGCGTTACGAGAACGCCCTTCACAGCAGCGATCCTGGTTCTGGAAATGACCGACCGGCATTCCGCCATCTTTTATTTTCTGCTTGCCGGGTTGATCTCGAACCTCGGCGCAGGACAGGTAATGAGCCGTTCTTTTTACGAGATACAGAAAGACTCCTATCTTGAAACGCTGGCGCGCAGCAAGCCATCAAACCAGGCAAAACAGAAGTAAATGGCATCAATTTTCGGCCACGTGGCCGCCTCCACTGCCATCGGATATGCCTTTTTCCCCAGGCAGGTACGTTCGGCAACACTGCTTACGGCCGGTTTTCTGGCATTTTCGCCCGATCTTGACGTGCTGGCTTTTCGCTTCGGCGTACCGTACGGCAGCGAATGGGGGCACCGGGGCTGGACGCACTCGCTGGTCTTTGCTTTTGTATTTGGACTGCTCACCGCATGGCTGTTTTATCGAAAGCAGCAGGATTTTTTAAAAATAGCGTTCTTTTTCATCCTGTCTACGATGTCACATCCACTGCTGGACATGATGACCAACGGCGGACGCGGCTGCGCTTTGTGGTGGCCTTTCAGCACGGAACGCATCTTCTTTCCGTTCCGGCCGATACAGGTGTCGCCCATGAGCGTCGGCGCTTTCATCAGCGACTGGGGGCTCACGGTGCTGGCCAGTGAATTTTTCTGGATTGGCGTTCCGGCCTTGATTTTGGTCGTATTTGCGAAGTCGTTGCGCGCGATCCGGCCGTAGTTCAGGCGATCTTCAGCACGATCTTGCCGAATTGATCTCCGCGATCCATCCGCTCAAACGCGGCCGCTCCTTCTTCCAGCGGAAAAACGGTATCTACGACGGGTACGATGCGATGTGCGCCGACAAACCGGAGCATGGCATCGAACTCTTCGGGACTGCCCATCGTAGAGCCCAGTATGCTGATCTGTTTCCAGAAGACCGGCTGCATGCTCAGGCCGTTTACCTTACCCAACGAGCCTCCATACACGCCGATGCGGGCGCCCGGGTTGCAAAGTGCCGGGAACAGGGAAAATCCGTCGCCCGCCGCAGAGTCGACGATCACATCGAATCCACCGGCATCCTGTTTCAGTTGCTTGTCCCAACCTTCATTGCGGTAATTGGCGCCGGCGCCGGCGCCCAGAGCAATCGCTTTTTCGATCTTCTCTTCGCTGCCGGAAGTGACGAATACCTCCGCTCCGGCCGCAATGGCCAGTTGCATGGCGGTCAAGGCCACCCCGCCGCCGATACCGGAAATCAGGACTTTCTCTCCGCTTTTAAGTCGACACCGGCTGAAAAGTACACGCCAGGCCGTAAGCCCCGCCAATGGCAGCGCGGCAGCCTGCTCCCAGTTGAGATGATCGGGCATGGGAAACACGTATGATGAAGGCATACAAATATGCTCCGCGAAGGTGCCGTCGTCCGGCATGCCCAGCACGCGAAAATCTTTGCCCTGCGCTGCTGTCTGCTCGCCCCATTCAAGCGCCGGGTAGAGCAGCACGCGCCGCTCGTCGCACATGCCTGCCCCGTCGCTGCCCAAAATACAGGGCACGCGGATGCGGGAATAAAGACCCTGCGTCATGTAAACATCGCGGTGGTTGAGCGCGGCGGCGTGCAGCTGCACCAGTTTCTGGCCGGGAAGGGGGATGGGGGTATCTGTGTCCGTGTATTCGGGAAGTTGATTCGGGGATCGTAAAACAAGCGCTTTCAAAACGGGAGGTTGTGAATCATGAAGTGTAACATGAATGTTGGACAGGTTTTGGGATACATGTATTGCAAATCAAACCTTTACATACGAGGAAAACACTGCAGTGTTTATACCTGACCACAAGACACAGGCGCGAAGGCGTAATGTGTAGCGACAAACGCCCTTTGTGTTGTCACCGCAAGGTTCCTTGTCAAGACAAACATCCTTTGTGTTGTTGCAACAAGGTTTGTTGTCAAGACAAACGTCCTTTATGTTGTTGCAACAAGGTTCGTTGTCAAAACAAACGTCCTTTGTGTTGTTACGACAAGGTTCAGTGTCAAGACAAACGCCCTTTGTGTTGTTACGACAAGGTTCAGTGTCAAGACAAACGTCCTTTGTGTTGTTACAACAAGGTTCAGTGTCAAGACAAACGCCCTTTGTGTAACGCGTTCCGTTTGATGCTTAGCGACGGGACAGAGCCCTGTTAAGACTTAAAAAGTGCCGTTTCGCAAGATGCCCGGATCATCAGACTTTATCGTTCAGGTTCAACCCCGAAAGCGGTAATGCACCCCCCATTAGATTTACGAGGAACTCACGTTAAATGTAGCAGGTCATGCAGATGGCCCGCAGGACCAAGGTATAAAGAAAAAAGGCCCCCCGCCATAGTGCCGAGAGCCTTTTTATGCAGCTTATGAATGATTAACTGAATAACTCCATGAGATTATAAAGGATGTCATAATTCGCGCCACAATCATGCCATGTTTAGTTAAAACGAAATCTTTTTTTCACCGGCGCTCATTTTGCATACCGCTTCCGTGGTATTTTTCGAAAAACACAGGAGACGACGCCTTTTAACAGGCCACATCTGCACCACAAAAGCACTCATTTGATGTATTCCTAATGGGCGCCTTTTTTGATCTCCTCTACCACTTCGGGGTTTAGCAGCGTGGAAATATCGCCCAGATTCGAGGTATCGCCTTCGGCAATTTTCCGCAGGATGCGGCGCATGATCTTGCCGGAGCGCGTTTTGGGAAGCCCGGGTACGATCTGTATTTTATCGGGTTTGGCAATAGGGCCGATCTCTTTCGTCACAACAGCAAGCACTTCCTTCCTGAAATCTCCGATATCTTCACTGGCGACGGGGTGGTTGGTGATCACATAGGCGTATATGCCCTGCCCCTTGATGTCGTGCGGATAGCCTACGACTGCCGACTCAACGATATTGTCGTGGTTGTTGATCGCATCTTCCACTTCGGCGGTACCGATCCGGTGCCCGCTCACGTTGATCACGTCGTCTACCCTGCCGATAATGCGATAATACCCGTCATGATCGCGTCTGGCGCCATCGCCCGTAAAGTATTTGTTTTTGAACGTGGCGAAGTACGCCTGCCGGCACCGTTCGTGGTCGCCGTAGGTCGTGCGAACGATGCTCGGCCACGGAAATTTGATGCACAACATGCCTTCCACGTCGGTTCCTTCTATTTCCTTGCCGTTGGCATCCACGAGGCAGGGTTGTATGCCTGGCATCGGTAGCGTGGCGTAACAGGGCTTCGTTTTGGTAATACCTGCCAGCGGCGTGATCATGATACCGCCGGTTTCTGTCTGCCACCACGTATCTACAATAGGACAGCGCTTTTTCCCGACCTTTTCATGATACCAGGTCCAGGCTTCTTCGTTGATGGGTTCACCCACCGTGCCCAACACGCGCAGGGAAGGCATACGCCGGTTTTTCACCCATTCGTCGCCGGCGGCCATAAGGGCACGGATAGCCGTCGGCGCCGTGTAGAAAATATTCACTTTGTGTCGTTTGACCACGTCCCAGAAGCGTCCGGCATCGGGGAATGTAGGCACGCCTTCAAACATAACGGATGTGGCTCCGGCGAGCAGCGGTCCGTATATAATATAGGAATGTCCGGTAATCCAGCCGATATCGGCGGTACACCAGTACACATCGCCATCCTGATATTGAAATACGTTTCGGAAGGTGTATTCGGTATACACCATATAGCCGCCTTGCGTATGCACCACCCCCTTTGGTTTTCCCGTCGAACCGGACGTGTAAAGGATGAACAGCGGGTCTTCGGAGTCCATTGTCTGCGCTTTGCAACTCTTGCGGCGACCGGCGATCACTTCATGCCACCACTGGTCGCGCCCCGCTTTCCAGGCGACCTCGCCACCGGTGTTTTTATGCACGATCACCGTGCGCACGGAATCACAATCCAGTTCCAGCGCCTCATCGACGATGGCCTTGACGGGTATATTCTTGGCGCCGCGTGCATTGTAATCCGAAGTGAGCACTACGGAGCATTGGGCATCTTTGATGCGATCTGCCAGCGACACGGCGCTGAACCCGGCAAAAACGACTGAATGAATAGCGCCGATGCGCGCGCAGGCAAGCACGGCAATGGCCAGTTCCGGGGTCATCGGCATGTAGATACACACCCGGTCGCCTTTGCGCACCCCTTGTGCCTTGAGCGCATTCGCCAGTTGGCAAACCTGCTGATAGAGTTGTTTGTATGTGATCTTGCGCGGCCTCGCATTCGGATCGTTGGGTTCCCAAAGGATCGCCGTTTGTTTTCCGCGGGCGGTGAGATGCCGGTCAAGGCAGTTCTCCGTAATGTTGAGTTTGCCACCCAGAAACCACTTCACCTTCGGCTCCCGGAAATTCCATTTTAATACTTGTCGCCAGGTTTTCCTCCACTGAAAAGTAGCCGCCTGTTCTGCCCAGAATCCCTCCGGGTCGGCGACCGAACGTTGGTAGACTTCGCGATATTCTTCAATGGATTTGATCTGATGTGTCATACGTCGCGCTGTTTTCTTTCAAAAGGTATGTTTTGCAAAAGCAAACGCCTGAAGTTAAAAGTAAAAGTTTTCCGGTTTTTCGCGGGAGCGGACATAGAGCGCCGCGGTCAGATGATGCCTTTTAAATGGAAAAACCTTTGAAAAGGTCAAATCCTGAACCAAAAGCATCCGTTTTATCTATTACTTGTTGCCAAACAGCGGCAAATGCCGCTCCAATTTTCATAACAGTCGATCCGAAACCCGGTACCGGCCGGACTGGGCTTTACACGATCCGGCTACGAATCCACTTTGTCGTACTCCCCTTTCAGGGCGTAATAACCAAAAAGAAAAAGCCCCATCATCAATGGTACGTATACCGGCAGGATGCTGTACCAGAATATCTTTTTATCAGGCCTGACCGTTTCGGCAGACAACTCAGCGGAAGCGCGCGTAAAAAGGAACCAGATCGCCCCGAGCGCAAGCGCCATCCACAAAACTCCTGCGATTCTTTTGATGGAATTCATATATCAGGATGTTGAATAAATCAATGTGATCGTCAATTTCCGGGATCATTCCCGGTGTTCGTTTTTGTCTGTCCGGGAAGGCATGTATACCGATCCGATCAGCAGGCAAACGCCTGCAATGACCATCGGATAAAACAGGCCGGCGAGCCGGTCGCCGGTCGGGTTTTCCGCCGTTTTGGTGCTTTCCACAAGGAAGGTCGCGATATAAGGCACCAGGCCGCCAAAAATGCCATTGCCGATGTGGTACGGAAGCGACATGGACGTGTAGCGTATGCGTGTGGGAAACAATTCCACCAGAAAGGCGGCGATCGGACCGTACACCATGGTCACATATATGATCTGGATCAGCACGAGGAACATCATGGCCCACCAGTTGGACGATGAAAGCCAAAGGGTGCTTTTTATCTCGGGCTTTGGCGCCGCACCGGCATGTCCGGCAGGGATCACCGTCGTGCGGACTTCCCTGAAGACATTCCCATCGGCAAAAACCCGTACGGTTGTGGCAGTAACAGTCGAGTCGCCCGTCGCCGAAACGGCCACTGAGGTCCCGCTCCTGCGTTTTTCCGTCAGTTCTGTCTTGCCGGTACTCGAAATATCGAGCATTTTCTGGTAAATCGGCCGGTAAGTCAGAATTCCCAGCAGCATACCGCCCATCATGATCCACTTGCGACCGACCCGGTCGGACAAACCGCCAAAGACCAGGAAAAAGGGCGTTCCGATCACGATCGCCACGGCGAGGATATAACGCACCGTGTTGAATTCTATCTTACAGACCGTATCCATGAACGACATGGCATAGAACTGACCGGTATACCAGATCACGCCCTGACCCGCTACTGCGCCGAACAGGGCCAGCAACACCATTTTGAGGTTGGCTTTGTTGGCAAAGGACTCTTTCAGCGGATTTGAAGAGAGTTTGCCTGAGTGTTTGATCTTCGTAAACAGCGGCGATTCCTGCATTTTCAGGCGTATGTACACCGAAATGGCGATCATGATCGCAGAGGCAATAAAAGGAACGCGCCAGCCCCACCGGCCAAAGGTTTCGTCGCCGAGGAAACTTTTGGTGCCGAGGATGACTGCGATCGATAAAAGCAAACCGACGGTTGCCGTCGTTTGAATAAAACCGGTGTAGTAGCCGCGCCGGTGCGGCGGGGCATGTTCCGCCACATAAGTGGCCGCGCCGCCGTATTCACCGCCCAGGGCAAGACCCTGCAACAGCCGCAGCAGCAGGATCAGTATGGGCGCCGCCATGCCGATGGTATCATAACCCGGGATCAGGCCGATCGAAAACGTGGACAGGCCCATGAGCAGCAAAGTGATCAGGAAGGTATATTTTCTCCCGATCAGGTCGCCCAGCCTGCCGAAAAACAAGGCGCCGAAAGGGCGCACGATGAACCCGGCCGCAAAAGAGCCCAGCGCAGCCAGGTAAGAAGCAGTAATGTTTTCAGCAGGGAAAAACTGACTGGCAATGTAGGGCGCCAGTGTACCGTAGATGTAAAAGTCGTACCACTCGATGAGCGTACCGACCGACGAAGCCAGAATAACGGACATAAGCCCCCAGCCGGATCTGGCATCTGGATTTATATCGGAAGAACGTGCCATAAGGTCAGTGAAATATGGATGAAAGCCTTTCAGAGAAACATCCCTGATCCTGAAGGACGGGCAAGTGTATATACACATCCATTAGTATTGGTCATTTTGGCCTATATTTTTTTGAGGAGGATGAAATTTTCTTTGCCCAATACCTGCGTTGCCGGGGAAATCGCCCCCCAACGCATTTAATTTCAAAATAAAGGCGGCACATAAAGGGCGTCCGCTCCGGGGATGATAAATTTCCGCCTCCCGCTTCGCAAGGGTTTTGTGCAGGACCGTATACCTTTGCCGGCGCATGAAAAACTACCTGGGCCAGGTTTTAGGCCTCACCCTGCTGATCCTGTTGTTCCTCACCGGCATTTCCCTGGTGCCGGAAGGTTTCCCGATTGGCGATTTTCGCCTGAAAAAAATGGACATTTTCGCCGATATCCGCGGCGATGATGCCGGCGACGCCTCCAAAGAGTCCCTGCCGCCGGCAGACTCGACCGATATCGCCTTATCCGACAGTCCTTCACTGCTCTCTCCCGATACCGCACAGGCTTTGGAACAGGGACCCTGGCCGCCAAAAGATTCGGCGCTTTTCGGCCGCATTATTGAAGACTACACCTTCGATCAGAGCGGCCTCGAACGTTTTTTCAGCGCCATCGACTCCATCAAATACGGCCGCACGGTCCGGATCGCCTGGTACGGCGACTCTTTCGTAGAAGGCGACATCCTCATCGGCGACCTGCGCGATTCACTTCAGTCGCTCTGGGGCGGCAACGGAGTGGGCTTTGTACCCGTCACTTCGGAAGTAGCGCGCTTCAAGCGCACGCTCACGCATAATTTCAGCGGCTGGAACACTTATTCCATCATCAAAAAGAACGGCGCCCACCCGCCGTACGGCATCAACGGGTTTGCCTATCGCCCCCGTAACGATGCCCGCGTCCGCTACGATGGCATGAATTATTTCCACCATACCCGCCAGTGGTCGCAACTGCGGTTGTTTTACAGTGACACGGCCAACAGCCTGATCTCTTTCCGCATCGATGGCGGCCCGGAGCAGACCCGTACGCTCAACGCCGGCGGGTTACAGGTGTTCAGGATTTCGCAACCGGGAATGCATACCGTTGAATTCCGCTTTTCCGATACATCAGGGCTGACGGTATACGGCGCCACGCTGGAAGACAATTCCGGATTTTACATCGATAATTTCTCGGTGCGGGGCAACAGCGGAGGACCGCTCAAACTTTTGCAACCCGCTTTTATCAAAAAATTTGACAAACAGCAGCAATATGACCTCGTGATCATCCAGGTGGGTTTGAATGCCGTTACGAACTCGCTGAAAAACATCAAGTGGTACGAAGCCGAACTGGACAGGACGTTCCGGCATTTGCGTGAATGTTTTCCGGAAAAGCCCATTCTGGTGATCAGTGTCGGCGACCGCGCCGGCAAATCGGGCAGCGAACTGGCTACCATGCGCGGCGTACCCGCTATCGTGGATATGCAGCGAACGCTGGCACGCAAATACGGGTTCCTGTTCTACGATCTGTTCAGGGGTATGGGCGGCCCCGGCGCCATGATCCGCCTGGCCAACCAAAAACCCATGCTTGCCAATAAAGATTACACCCACCTGACCCACGAGGGCGGGCGGGTGATCGGGCACATGTTCGTCAATCTTTTCCTTGAGGAACAGTCGAACTGGCGTGCCCGGCAACCGGAACAGTGACCCCGAAAAGCGCCCTGACTTCCAGTTCATTTACCGCAACCCGCTAAATTCAAATTTCATGCGTTGCATTTTACTCCTCCCCTCCCCCAATACCACCCGGATCCGTCTGATCGTCAGCATGTTCTTTATCATGCTGTTCTTCGGTCAGTGTCAGTCACAGTTTCATCCTCCGCAAGTCGAGATCACAGAGGCGGATACCGTGGGATACGATTTTATCGACCAGGAAAGGAACGAGATCGAAAACGCAGGCTATCTGGAGCCTTTTTTTGAAAAACTATACCGCCAGCGCACGCAGGGAGGGCAAAAGATCAGCATCGTTCACATCGGCGACTCGCACATCCTCGGCAATTATATTACGAAGGAAGTGCGGGCACGCATGCAGAATGCATTCGGGGACGGGGGCCGGGGCATGATATTTCCCTACCGGCTCGCCGGCACGAACGGCCCGAAGGATTTTCTGGTCAGCACCAACGCCCGCTGGTACGGCTCCAGTTGCCAGCGCATCCTCAGCCCCGAAACGCCTTTCGGGGTCGCAGGCTTTTCGCTGGAAAGCACCAAACTGAATTCCGAACTGAGTTTTCGCCTGCGTGATACGGCGACCTCCGAAACGAGGCTGTTCACAAAGGTGATCGTATTCCAGCACAAACTGCCCGCGCAATACGACATCGAAGTGGTGGATGAAACGACCGACCAGAAAGCAGGCCCTTTTCTGGAAAACCAATACGCGCAAACTTTCTACTTCGACCGGCCGGTCGGCCAGATGACGCTCAAAACCCGCAAACTCACCAGTCAGCAAAAGCGCTTTACCCTGGACGGCATTTCACTGGAAAACGAACTGTCGGGCGTGATCTATCACTCCATTGGCGTGAACGGCGCCAAATACCAGGACTTTGTGCGGGCCAAATATTTTGCCCGACAGGTCGCGGAGTTGCAACCCGATCTGATCATCCTGTCGTTCGGCACCAACGAAGCGCAAGGAAAAGTGGATGCCGGCTATCTGACCAACAGCATATCGGACCTCGTCACGCAACTGCTCGAGCACTCTCCCAATGCCCTGATCCTTTTTACCACTCCCGCCGATTCCTATCTCCGGAAAAAAGGATTCAATCCGCACCTGGCCGACCTTTGCGGCATCGTGCGCAACTACGCCCTGAAAAAAGGGTATGCGCTCTGGGACTTGTACGAATTGACCGGAGGCAGGGAATCGGCGCAGCAATGGAAATCCCGCGGACTGATGAGTTCCGACTCGGTCCACTTTACAAAGGCGGGGTATGCCATTCAGGGCAAACTCCTGTACCAGTCGCTGATCAGGGGTTATAACGGGTTTGTGCATTCGAAGCCATGACGACGACCCCGTCCCTAAGGCATTGCATTGTCAAGGCGGCGCTCCCTTCGCATTGAAATGGCGTGGTGCCGGGCAGGAGGCGTATGATCATTTATAAGCGCTGAATTTTTGTCCGGATGCACCTTTTGCTCTTCGATGTTATGGGCAAGGCGCTTGTTGTACAGAACAGCGGGATGTTCGTAAGATACCCCGTACAATTCGTCGGGCCGATAGATATAGCCGCTGACTTGCCGCCAGTATTCCAGATTTTGCGTGCGAAAATTTCCCAGTATTTCCAGTAAAAAAGAAAGCGGAAAGCCTACCAACACCAGCACTAACAGAAATAAAGTGTGGTTGAATGCAGGCCTGGCAGCCCACATCCTCCGGCCTCCGCCATAGAGGCCGCGCATTAGATGAAGCATGAAACGTGTGTTTTTATGATCGATTAAAAAAGGATTATGCTTCCAGGATTCCAACGCGACCGAAGCCACGCCGGATGACCGGAATGTTACATCCATCCTTTTACGGGCGGAACATAACTTTGTTACGCTGGTACGCGTTTATTTTACAGACACGGGCAACGAAGTCGGGAGAAAAAGTGTCAAAAAACAGAACAACCTGCTGATTTTCAGAATAATTGGAACACTCCAGCGCAAAAAAGATACATTTGCGCTGTAAAATCTCTGCAAAGCCGACTTGCCAGACTTTCCAGTATGTGGACGGATAGTTTTCCCTTTTACAAACAATTGGATGCCTCGGATTGCGGCGCGACCTGCCTGCGCATGATCGCCCGACACTACGGCCGGCATTATTCGCTGGAATACCTGCGCGAACTCTCCTATCTCGATCGCGAAGGCGTGTCGCTCATGGGCATTTCCGATGCAGCCGAAAAAGTCGGGTTCCGGACCCTGGGGGTAAAATCAGGTTTCGGCAGACTACAGGAAAACATTCCCCTTCCCTGCATCGCCCACTGGAAACAAAACCACTTTGTCGTAGTGTACCGCATTGCCAACGGCAAGGTGTTCGTAGCCGATCCCGCGGCCGGAAAGATCGTACTGGAAGAGCAGGAGTTCCTCGACGGGTGGATCAGCGATGTGGTGAATACGGAGCCGCAGGGCATCCTGCTCCTGCTGGAAACGACACCGGACTTCTACAACCGCGAAGGCGAGCGGATCAACCGTTCGGGACTGCAATTCCTGTGGGCCTACCTGTCGCAGCACCAAAAACTGATCCGGCAACTCCTGATCGGCCTGCTGCTGGGCAGCCTGATCCAACTGGTGTTCCCCTTTTTGATGCAGGCACTGGTCGACAAAGGGGTGCAACTCAACGACCTGGATTTTGTATACCTCATCCTGGCCGCACAAGGCATGCTGTTCGTAAGCCAGGTAGCGGTGGAATTCATCCGCGGCTGGATACTGTTACATATCGGCACACGTGTTAACATTAATCTCGTTTCCGATTTTCTGATCAAACTGATGCGGTTGCCCATGTCGTTTTTCGACTCCAAAATGACAGGCGACCTGCTGCAGCGCATTTACGACAACGAACGCATCGAGCGCTTTTTGACTTCTTCATCGCTCGTCACCCTGTTTTCGGTGGTCAGTTTGCTCGTTTTCGGCGTAGTCCTGCTGTTTTACCATCCGGTGATCTTCTTGATCTTCATCTTCGCCGCCATGTTGTATTTCGGCTGGATCGCCGTATTTCTCCAGCGCCGACGTACGCTTGATTACCGCCGCTTCGAGCAGATGGCGGAAAACCAGAACACCCTGATCCAGATGGTGAACGGCATGCAGGAGATCAAATTGCACAATGCCGAACGCCAAAAACGCTGGGCTTGGGAGCGCATTCAGGCGCGCCTCTTCCGCGTCAACGTGCAATACCTTGCCACCGATCAGTTTCAGCGCGCCGGCGCCGCCTTTATCAATGAGGGTAAAAACATCATCATTTCGGTGGTAGCGGCACAAGCCGTTATCCAGGGAGACATGACCCTCGGCATGATGCTGGCCGTGCAGTATATCATTGGTCATATGAACGCTCCCCTGGAATCGCTCGTGCAGTTTATCCTCGCCGCTCAGGAAGCCAAGATCAGCCTGGAGCGGATGAACGAGATCCACCTGCGTCCCGACGAAGAGCCTTCCGACAATCCCAAGGTAACGGTGCTGCCTTCCAACGGCGACCTGCTGTTGCAGGATGTATCGTTCCGGTATGGCGGCCCGCACGACCCCTGGGTACTGAAAAACATCAACCTGAACATCCGGGAGGGCAAGACGACTGCCATTGTCGGCACCAGCGGAAGCGGAAAGACGACCCTGATGAAGTTGCTGCTCAACTTCTACCCGCCCACCGAAGGATTCGTGCGCCTCGGCGACCTGAACCTTTCCAATGTTAACCACAAACTGTGGCGCGACCACTGCGGCGTGGTCATGCAGGACGGTTTTGTCTTTTCCGACACTATAGCGCGCAACATCGCACTGGGAGAAGAGCACATTGATCGCCGCCGGCTCCTTTACGCCGCCAAAGTTGCGAATATCCAGACCTTCATCGAGTCCTTGCCGCTCGGCTACAACACCAAGGTCGGGCAGGACGGCTCAGGACTGAGCCAGGGACAAAAACAAAGGCTGCTGATCGCCCGGGCGGTGTATAAGGACCCGCACTATATCTTCTTCGACGAGGCGACCAACGCCCTTGATGCCTACAACGAGCGCGTGATCATGCACAATCTGGAGCATGTTTTCCGCAACAAAACAGTATTCATCGTAGCACACCGGCTCAGCACGGTGCGCAACGCCGACAACATTGTGGTATTTGAAAAAGGGGAAATGGTGGAGCAAGGCACCCACCAGGACCTTACGGAACGGCGGGGCGCCTACTACCACCTCGTGAAAGAGCAGCTGGAACTGGGCACCTGACCCGGTTTCCGGTTACATCATCTTCTTAAGGGTATTGGTTACATAATTTTCATCCCATTCATCCGAAAGGAAAAGCGTTTCGTCGCGCCCGAGGGTGTATACGAGCGATTGCACGCCTTCCGGCGCCAAACTCAATACCAGATCTGTAAACATATTGTAGGCGCCACGGCCCTTCGTGCCGCCCAGTTCGCTGTATTTGGTGGCAGCATACTTCGAACAGTTCACCACCTCGCCCTTGTGGTTGATATAACTTTTACCGGCCAGCACCTGACAGCCCGCCGAATAATTGTAACTGCCGATACCCGACCAGTGGATATTGATACTGTCGTTCGGGTTCTTGTCGAGGCCGCTTGCGATATCGGTTTCGGTGAGTGAGGAGTCTTTGTTTATATCGCGAAACACAAGCACGCCCACAGTTTTCGGCCTTAGAGCACGGTATACAAGCGTTGCGTCCTTGACCTTGTGCCAGCCGAACTTGTAATCGTGCTGCCCTTCGATGATGAAGGGAACATCGGCGCGATCGGCAACGTCGGGATTCGGATCCGTGGATCCCCAAAACTTGAATACCATACCGTTGATCAGGAGTACGAACAGGTCGTCGTTGGCACGCATACGTTTTTGCGTTTTTACCCTGACTCCGGCCTGGGTCTCTTGTGCGCGGCGGATCCCGATCAGATGGATGGACCGGGACGACGTATCCCAGTCTTTGACTTTTCTCGTATCGGAAGATTTGTCATGCTGATCGATCAGCGCAAGGATAGGACTCGGATTTGCGAGGTAATGTTGTTTGGCCTTTTCCAGCAGCGATATCCATTTGTTGAATTCGGGCGTCGGGTTATCGGCACTGAATCTCGCCCATTCACATTTGTACTCCGGCTTGCCCTGCTTCGTTTGTTTCCACTTCTCGATTTGTCCCCACGTGCCGTCTCCCACGACGCCATCGGGGGCGCCGATCGACGTATCGCCCTCCACGGTGCGGATATACTCCTGAAACAACCTTACGGCCGCCTGGGTGGCGTATCCGAACACGCCGTCGACATTGGCTTTGGGCATAAAGCCTGTGTCTTTGAGAAACTGCTGCAGATCGCGGATGCCGGTGCCGGAAACTTCAGAGAAAGGTTTCCAGGAATTATTCCCTTCGTCGCGAAACTCGTTCTTCGCCTTGAGTGCGGTATCGAGTACTGCATGATAGACCGAGAGAAATGCTGATTTGTCGGACGGCATTTTCCCTTCGTCCACTTTACCTAAACTTAATGATGTGCTCATGTTTCAATCAGTTTTTTATTCCAACAAAAATAGAAAGCATTGTTAAAAAACTAAATCATAATAATATTTCGACACAATATTTATGTGCACATCGGTTTAGGCCCACGCCTTTTTATGGGTAAATACAAGCGAACATCCTGCTGGTTCATGCGTTTCAAACATCTATATTTGTGGCTGTTATGGAAGAAAAGAACTACGTCGAACTGCGCTCGGAAGAGGTGCAGGAAATACTCGGCACGCCGCCCAACTGGCTGGTTCGCTGGGGCACCACTGTGGTATTGCTGGGGTTTGGGATGATGTTGCTGGCGGCGTGGTTTATCCGGTACCCCGACGTGGTAGGGGCGAAGGTGGTGATCACTTCTTCCGTGCCGCCGGTGGATGTGGTGGCCCGGGCTGACGGCCGCATCTCCAACCTGCTCGTACGCGACAAGGATGCCGTTCAGGAAAATGACCTGCTGGGCGTCCTGCAAAGCACCGCCAACTACCAGAACGTAATGGATCTCGACATGGCGGTCAGCGCCTGGCTGCGTTCCAGTACCGATTCGCTGCGCTACCTCACCCCGCCCCGCAACTTCGTGCTGGGGGAGGTACAGGCCGATTATGCCGTCTTCCTTCAGCAACTGGAGAATTTTCAATTTGGCAAAGAGAACAAAAACGCAGCGGTGCGGTCCAATATCGGCTCTATCAACCAGCAGATTTCCCAACTGGAACAGAGCATCGTTTTTGAAGAAAAAGGCTTGCAGCGCGTCAATGACCAACTCCGGATCGCCGAAGATATTTACGAGCAGCAAAAGAATCTGTACGAGCAGGGTATCACCTCGCGTGTCGATTTTGAGAAAGAACGGACCAAACTCGCCGATCTGGAACGACAGCGCGACCTGTACGAGGACAACATTCTACGGAAACGCAACGAGATCATCGGTCTGAAAAAAAACATCGCCGATGCGTCCTTCGGGCAGGAGGAAACGGCCAGCGGCAATGCCACGCGCCTGATCGGCAGCCTCAACACCCTGCGCAGCAGTGTCGACAAGTGGAAACAGACGTACCTGCTCACCGCCCCCATCAGCGGGAAGGTGTCGCTAAATGCATCTGTGGAAAAACGGTATGTACGCCAGGGCGAACTGATCCTGACCATTGTGCCTCCACAAAGCAAGGCCATCATCGGACGCCTTTCACTGCCGGTGGAAGGCAGCGGCAAAGTAAAAGCAGGGCAACATGTCATTCTAAAACTGGACAGTTACCCCTACCACGAATTCGGCACCCTGAAAGGCCGGGTCATGTCAAAATCGCTGGTGCCGCGCGACAACCAGTATTCTATCCTGATTTCGGTGATCACAACACCTGAAAACACCCTGCTCACCAGCTACGGAAAGCAGATCCAATTTGAACAGCAACTTCAGGGAAATGCCGAGATCATCACAGAAAACCGTGGACTGTTCGCGCGCCTTACCGACCAGATTTTTGCGGGAAGGTGATCGTTTTTCGCTTCAGCAAGACCCAAATCGCTCGTCCAGCCTCCTTCTTATAAAAGAGTTCACGTTCTTTTGGACATCGTTAACAGCGCAGATGTTTTCAGGAAAAATCCCCTCCGCTACTTTTGTCCCAACAACTGCGACTAAAAGTTCTATTACTCATTAAAACGGATTTTTTCTGATGAAACAGATTCTCTCTATTCTCGCTTTCGTATTGATTGGAGCATATTGTGCAACTGCTCAAAGCACCGGCGCTGTGATGACGTTCGACGTGACCACTATTGACTACGGTTCAATTGAAAAAGGCTCTGACCCGATCCGCAAATTCAAATTCACCAATACCGGCAACGAGCCGCTGATCATCAAAACCGCAAAAGGTTCCTGCGGCTGCACTGTTCCGACTTACCCGAAAGAACCCATCATGCCCGGCGAAAGCAACGTGATCGAAGTACGCTACGACACGCAGCGCGTTGGCCCGTTCACCAAAACGGTAACGCTGACCACCAACGAATCGGCTGATACCCACACGCTCACCATCAAAGGTGACGTAAAAGCCGCTCCCGCTCAGGAAAGCGTGCCTGCTGGCAGCAGCGGCATCAAAGGCTAAGGAATAATTTTGACTGATTGATTTTTGGTTTGACGATACGAGCCCGGCCGGTGTAATACTGGTCGGGTTTTTTTAAAAACTTTGCGGTTTGTGCAACCTTTAAGGCTGTTTGTTTGTCTGTTGTAACCGTAACTTTGTCGTATAAAAACGTACATTCAAAGATTTTGGGCTATATTCGTCTCCGTTTTAATGATCAAAGCCATGAATCGAAAACAACTTCCTAAGTCTTTCTTTCTCCTCATAGCCGTTTTTAGCCTTTTTTCCTTTCTTTTCGTAAACCTGCACTCGGGCTTCGCGAAGTCACAGGTGTGTCCCAACGTAAAGATCGAGCAGGCAAAAATGGAAGACAGCGATGATTCCAAGGCGACGAATATCCCCATCCCCGATATAACGGTGATCGAACGCCTCTGGAGACTTGCCCAGAAGGTGGTCGAAACGGCATCCTGATCATATCTGACCAAATATTAAAACAAGGGTCGTCCCGCAGCGGGACGACCCTTGTTTTTTACAGTGAACGATCTAACCCCTTTAAAGCAGGGTCGATTGGTTCTACAGTCTGGCATCTTGAAAATCAAGTTGGCAGTAGCAGTGTTGATATGAGTACGAATTACTGCGTAAAAAAGGTTTCTATTTCCTGTTTTACCCAAATTCTACTATTACTGCCAGCTGCTTCTGCAAACTGTTTACTTTTTAACTCAATAAAATCAATCGACCCTATTAGTAAAGGAGGCGCCGAGTAGCCTTCCGGCGATCCTCGACATCCACCACCCGATCAATGCCCCCAGCATACCTCCAGCCAGTACATCGCCGGGATAATGTACGCCGACATATACCTGTGAAAAGGCGATGGCCGTAGCCCAGGACAGTGCAAGCGGCCGCACCCAGCGGCTCATTCCGCCGAACAGACCGATCAGATACAGTGCTGCGGCAAAGTGGTTGGCAGCATGAGAAGACGTAAAACTGAAGCCCGAGCCGCAGGAGACGCGCAGCCGGACCGAATCGACCATCACAGGATCGTTGCAGGGGCGCAGGCGTTGCACATTTTTCTTCACCAGCGAACTGCTGCTGAAATCGGCAAAACCGACGGCGGCTACCAGCCCCAGCACAATAATCCATCCCTTCTTCCCGAAATTGCTCCAGGCAAATGTTCCGATAAACAGGTAGAGCGGCGCCCAGAACCATTTGTCCCTGAAAAGCGGCATGATCGCATCGAACAGGGCATTGCTCGTGCCGGTATTGATCCAGTAAAACAGCATACTGTCCAAATCCTGCAAATTGACAAACAAATTCATACCGCAGCCTTTTTTTGCCCGATAAGGATCAGACGGGTGGACTTTTCCGGGTCGAAGGGTGTGAGATCGTACGCGCCGTAAGTGCGTATGACCGGCATGCCCGCTTCCATAAAGAGCGTTTCGAAATCTTTCAGGGAGAACAGGCGCACCCGCTCCCGGAACCAGTAATACCTGTTCCCGTCGATAAATTCCACTTTTTTATACACATAACCCTTGCGAATATGTCTTTTCAGGCGAAAGGTCACGTGCTCAACCGTTTTGGTGTCGGCCGGCACCAAATGCCCGCGCACCCATTGGGAGTTAAAATAATCGAGCAGGAACAAACCGCCAGGCTTCAGGTTTCGCCAAACGTTTTTCAGCGTAAGCAAATGATCGCGGTCATGGCGAAAGTAGCCGAAACTGGTAAACATGTTCATCACCGCATCAAAATAATTGATGCGGAACGGCAGGCGCATGTCATGCTGGTAAAACGCCAGTCGATCCGTCTCATGCTGGCGGGCATAGGAAATGCTCTTTTCAGATATATCGATCCCTGTTACGTCGTAGCCGCGGCCGGCGAGGTAACGGGAATGGCGGCCTTTTCCGCAGGCGAGATCGAGGATGCGGGCTCCGGAGGGCAATTGCAGCGCAGACAGCAGGTTATCCAGTGCGCGTTTGGCCTCCTGCGCGTCGTGATGTTTGTATAACGTATGGTAATAAGGGGAGTCAAACCACTCCTCAAACCACTCCTTTTTCATGTCATATTGATTTTCCGGCGGCAAGTTAAGTGCACGCGGTCATTACCTTCGCCAAAAAATTACAAGCATGCAGATACTGCTCGTGGCAGCGACTCCTTTCGAGATCGCTCCGACGCTGGAGTGGCTGGAGCAAAACTTCAGTCGCACGGAACACGGTTCATTTCAATTGCGCCGGATCGCCGTATTTCCCCTGGTCACGGGGCCGGGTGCAGTGGCTACCTGCTGGCATATCGCGCGGTTTCTGGAACATCACCCTGTTTCACTTGCCCTGAATGCCGGCATCGCCGGGGCGCTGGACCGGTCGCTGGCCATCGGGAACGTGCTGAACGTCACAACCGAACGCTTTGCCGATCTGGGCGTGCAGGAGGCCGACGGGCGCTTTACCGACCTGTTTGAACTCGGCCTGGTCGATGCGGATACGCGGCCTTTCTCGGGAGGCGAACTGCGCAACCCGGCAGGCGGCCAGGCGACATTCCTGCCCGAGGCGCAGGGCATCACGGTGAACAAGGTACACGGCGAAAAAGCCGCGATCGAAGCGATCCGGGAAAAATACCCCAAAGCACAGGTCGAAAGCATGGAAGGGGCGGCATTTTTCTACGCCTGCCTGTCGGAAAACATACCGTTCGTGGAAATCCGGAGCATCTCCAATTACGTGGAACCGCGCAACCGGGAAGCCTGGAACCTGCCGCTGGCGATCGGACGCCTCAACGAGACCCTTCAATTATTGCTGGAGTCGCTGGACGACCTGGCCGGAAAATGACAGCCATCATTCCTCCTGTTCGATAAATTTCACGCCGTAATCTTCCAGTTCCGACATCACCGGTTCGTACACTTCAGGCATCGTAGGGATGCTGACGCCGGTGGTTGATATTTTCCCCAGCAGAAGCAGTTTCACAAAAATACCAAGCGGCACGCCCACGAGTTTTGACATCGCCGTGTCGGAGCCGTTGTTGCCTTTCATGACCAGGGTGGACGTTAGCTTGCGCTTGCGGCGGTTGAGTTCATATTCGAATACGTGCTGCATGATGACCATATCCTTGTCATTGGGTTGAAGCGCCCATTTTTCCAGCAGCAAATTTTCCAGGATCAGCGAAGGTGTGACATTATTGACCTTGATGCGACGTTTGCTGAAGAGACCGAGCCACTCGAGTTTTTTCATCACCTCGCCTTCCGGATCCACTTCTATGAGTTTGGCGATGCGGTCTTTTACCGAACCCGTATGCTGGCTGATCCCCAGGAATGCTTCCATGAGGTCGTGATAAGTCAGTTGGTCGGAATCGACGATCGGGAACGTCGCATCCGTCAGCCCAATGCGGATCAATGCATTCCAGGCGTCACAAAATCCCTGGTGGCGAATGGTGCCCCGGAACAACGTCTTGATATCACGCAGGCCATAAGCCTCGCGATACAGCAGCGAATCACGGTTGGCATATACTTCCCATTGGCCCATATCGGGGATATCAATCAGGTTGTATTGCCGGAACAAACGCCGGTAGGGGATGAATTTCAGTTTGCCGTCTTCGAGGAATTGCGCGGTACCCTGTCCGGCCAGCACCACATTGCGGGGATTCCAGCTGAATTTGTAATGCCAGGGATTATCATCGCTTTCCGGCGCCACAAGGCCACCCGTATATGAGTAAAACGCCGTGATCTTCCCCCCCTGTGCGCGAATCTTGTGGATGCGCTGCATGGAACTCATGTGATCGATACCCGGATCGAGGCCAAGTTCATTCATGAATACCAGCGCGCGCTGCCGCGCTTCGTCACCCAGGCGAAACACCTGTTTGGAGACATAACTCGCAGTCACCATGTGTTTGCCGAGCGAGATACAGTCCTGCGCCAGTTCAAGGTGCATTTGAGGGGGCAGCAGAGACACCACCACATCGTGGCGGCCGATCACGTCGCGGCGGTCGTTGGGCTTGGAAGCGTCAAGCCAGATCGCTCTGCCTTTCGGGTGCCCGCCGACTTTTTGCCGTGCCAGCTCGACATCCGCATCGGCTACGGTAATGAAAAAGTCGTGTTGCCGGGCTTGTTCGAGGATGTAATTGATAAGCGCCGTCGCGGAGCGTCCGGCTCCAATGATAAGCAAGTTTTTCATGGACAGATGGTTGTGTTTGCTATTGTTCCGTTGCGTTTTCGAATGCACAAAGCGGCGATCAGGCGCCGGCTCTGGTTGGAGTATTGAACGCTGGGAGTCCCTCTGAGTTTCAGAAGGCCTCAGATGGCCAGGAAATTGGCTCAACGGCTAAGGCTTGCGACAGCAAACTTACAGGAAAAGGACATTTCCTGCATCATGCCCGGAAAAAACAAAGTGCAGATAGTCACAAAACAAAAAAGGTCGGCCCTGTCGGCCGACCTGATTCCAAAAAGGAAAATGCACATGGGATTATAACGGGAAGGGTTGCCATGAGAGTGGATTATTATGGCAGAATAAAGGTTGTTGTCGTACTTTGAATCGTAAAATTAAGATGCTATCCAATAAGGGACAAACGGCCCGTATAAAAAATCAAGACATTGTCAGCAAGTTTGCACCAAAAGTGCGTGCACCGGCCGACCTAAGGGCAGCAAAATGTCGGCCAAAAGCAAAAATCCGGGGCAAAAAATGCGCTTCCACGTTGTTAATAACTCACAAAAATTGCCCTTTCTTAAAAAGAGTAGCACTGACTTTCAGATGTTTACTTATATAAAAAATAAAATAACACCTTCACAATAGTCAAAATTTGTCATTGCCCGGCCGGGAGCGGACCTGCACCTTTGCATCATCGAATTTTTGATTTACTAACAGTCAAACATTGCAGCAGCTTATGTCTACACCTGTTACTATTAAAATCAAAAACGGTTCGGTGAGCGTCGAAACAAAGCGTTGATGGTCTCCCCCGTTACTACCCGGAAGACCACCCCAATTTTGAAAATGTTCATGGGAATATAATTAAAAAAGGTCCTGTCATATGAGACGGGACTTTTTTTTATGCCCGAAATCTCCCCGTACCTTCGCGTCGAATTATACGCGAATGAGAAAATTATTATTTACCACACTCCTTGTTTTGTCAGGCGCCCTGCGCCTGCTGGCACAAACTGCCTCCGATACCGCCATTTATGATGTGGCGGAGCACATGCCCTACCCACTGCTAAAAAGTTGCCAGCCGGAAAGACATGTCGGCTGGACGGAGGACAGTATCCGCCGCTGTGCGGAATTGCAATTGCTGGCCCTGCTCAGCCAAAACATACGTTATCCGGAAGCAGCCCGCCAAAACAATACGGAGGGTACGGTGGTCGTGTCCTTCGTGGTCGAGCCCAACGGAAAAATGAGCAATTTCAAACTGCTCAAAGACATTGGCGATGGCTGCGGAGAAGAATCGCTGCGCGTACTGCAGGCGCTGGAAGAGGTCGGCCTGCAATGGCAACCCGCACGCAACGGCAACTCGCTGGTGCGGATGCGGCAGTCAATACCGCTCCGGTTCAAACTGCAGGAGGCGCTACCCTATTATGTGACCGATCAGGGGGATACCCTCTACACAGTGGTGGATGCCGGCCCCGCCTACAAAGGGGGATTCGATTCCCTGGTTGCATTTACCATGAACAGGCTGAAATATCCGGCGAGTTACGTGGATAGTTGCAAAACGGGTGTCATCGAAATGTCGCTCGTGATCTGGGATGACGGCGCCGTGGAGGTCGACAACCAGATCGACTTCAGCAACCTCGGTTCCGAATTCCAATGGGAAGCCTTGCGCCTGGCCAACCGCACGGAAGGATACTGGATACCGGCGCAATACGGGGGCAAGCCTGTTTCCACGACCATCCCCTTGCGGGTATTGTTCAAGTCATCCGGCAAGGCATGTGCAGCAGCCAATGAACGCTTCGATCGCGCAACGCTGCTCGCAGAAGAAGGGGCAGAGCGTTTTGATCAGAACGACCTCGAAGGCGCCATTGCAAAATGGACGGAAGCGCTCAATCTTCAACCCGGCAACACGGAATGGCTGTATTACAGGGGCTCCGCCCTGATCAACCTCAGCCGCCGCGAGGAGGCCTGCAAGGATTTTAACATGGTCAAGCAAATACTGGGGCTCACATGGTTTGAAACGATTCGAAAACTGGCCTGCGGATGGTAATCAAACTTGACCGTTTCTCCCGGGAAACTTAACATAGACTTAAAACAGCCACCCATATGGGGGATGCGGGTAGTTCTACCTTTGCCACAAATTCAGAAACGTTATGAAGGATAACGCGCCTGCGAAAAAGATACTTATCGTGGACGACGAGCCGGATATACTCGAATTCCTCCAGTATAACCTCAAAAAAGAAGGGTACGCAGTGGTTTCCGCCAATGACGGCAAACAGGCGATCGAAGTCGCCGAAAGAGAGAAACCAAACCTGATCATCCTCGACATCATGATGCCGGAACTCGACGGGGTGGAAACCTGTCGCATCCTGCGCAGCCGGAAAGAATTTTCCGCTGTTCCGGTCGCTTTCCTTACCGCGCGGGACGAAGATTTTTCACAGATCACAGCCCTCGACGTCGGCGGCGACGATTATATCACCAAACCCATCAAGCCGCGCGTCCTCATCAGCCGCATCAACGCCCTGCTCCGGCGCTCCTCGCGCCTGGCCGACGACGACCGGGAGGCCATCGAGGTGCACGACCTCGTTATTGATAAGCAGAAAGTGCTGGTATTCAGGGGCGAACAAACCATCGAATTGCCACGCAAGGAATTCGAGATACTCTGGCTGCTCGCCTCCAAACCCGGTCGCGTTTTTACCCGCGAAGAGATTTTCGACAAAATATGGGGCAGCGACGTCATCGTCGGCAACCGCACCATCGACGTGCATATCCGGAAACTGCGCGAACGCCTCGGCGAAGACTACATCAAAACGATGAAAGGCATCGGCTATAAATTCGAATTTTAAGCGCTTCATCCAGTATCTTGGCTGCAGGCCTTGCAGCACCCGGCAATATCCTTGTCCGCCCTTTGCCGGCATGGCCACCTGACCTTTTTTATGTTCAAAAATCAGACGCCCCAGCAACTATCTACTTATATCGCTGCCATCTCTGCCGTGCTGATGGCCCTGCTGGCCTTGTGCTGCAAAGCAACAGGCATTATGGTCATATCCTGGGCCAGCATCGGGTTGCTCGTACTGAGCGTATTTGTAGTCAGTTACATCTCTAATTTTTACCTGGTCCGCTACTATATTTTTCGCCGTATCAAACTGATTTACAAGATCATACACCGGCACAAACTGCCCACCGACTTTAAGGCAGGCAAGATCGAAATGGGTCAGAATATTTTGGACAATGTCGAGGAAGAGGTGGACCAATGGGCTGAACAGAATGAACGGGACATCGAAGAACTCGAGCGCCTGGCTACCTACCGCCGCCGGTTCATCGGCGATGTATCGCATGAATTAAAAACACCGATCTTCAATATCCAGGGCTTCATCCATACCCTGCTGGACGGCGCCATCCACGACCCGGATGTCAATACCAAGTACCTGCAACGCGCGGCGAAAAACGTGGACCGCCTACAGGCCATTGTCGAAGACCTGGAAACCATCAACAAGCTCGAAGCGGGCCAGATGGTACTCGACCTCCGCGATTTCGATATCCACGACCTCACGGAAGAGGTGTTCTCCGATCTCGAAATGCGCGCGAGAGAGCGCAACATCCGCCTGACCTTCAAAGAGGGAGCCAACCAGCATTTCCGCGTGCGCGCCGACAAGGAAAGCATCCGCCAGGTGCTGATGAACCTGGTACACAATTCGATCAAATACGGCCGGGAAGGCGGGCTTTCAAAGGTGAGTTTCTACGACATGGAAAACTATATCCTGCTGGAAGTGAGCGACAACGGCATCGGTATCAATCCCGAACATATGAAACACGTGTTTGACCGGTTTTACCGTGCCGACAAACACCGCTCCCGCGAAGCAGGTGGTACAGGACTGGGGCTTTCCATCGTGAAACACATCATCGAAGCGCACAAGCAAACGATCAATGTGCGCAGTTCGCTCGGGCAAGGCAGCACCTTCGGCTTTACGCTGGAAAAAGCCTGACCCTACTCCCTGACGATCTTCTCCACTACCCTGCCCCGGCTGGTCAATACCGATACGAAGTATACGCCGCGCTGCTGCGGCAGGGTCAGCAGTACCCCGTTCCATTGTGCAGTTACCGCCCGGCCCGCGCTGTTCCACACCTGCACCTGCTGCACCTGCACGCCGGGGGCAGCCTCGATCGAAACCCGGCCGTCGCGGCTAAGGGTCGGAAAGACTTTCACCCAGGCAGGTTTCGCCGGCACATTCGTGCCTACCGGTGATACAAACACCGAATCGAGCGCGCTTTCGGCGACCAGCACCGGCGCGCGGTCGGCTGCATCGAACATCAGCCGGAAAGAATCGATCTCCGGCGTAGATGCTGCGAACATCGGCGCCATCCACTTCGGCGGCAGGCTCTGATACCACAATCTGGCCGTCACCTTCAGCGCGCCCGTGTATCCGTTTACCGGAATGCGGTAATGTACCACATCCGAACCCCCGGACAGATTGAAATCGGGGTCGTTCAACGCCGCGCCAATGACCGTCGTCGTATCATAGACAGGATCGTCGAGCGAAAAACCCTGCGGTACCAGCCGGTTGTCCTTCAGGCCTGCGTGGCCGCGTTCGAGCAGATTGGTGAACTGGCCGTTTACATCACCCGGCACGAGTTCGTATATCTGAACCTGGCCCGGATCGCCGATCGTATTGTGGTGTGGTTCGAAATTCGGGGCTTCATCGGGCAGGCTGTAGTCTGGCGCCATTCCTCCCGAATGAAACACCGTTTCCCCGGCGGCATTTTTTACCTCGAATTCAACCCAGGCGCGCCGGGAGGGGTAGCCGGAAGGGAATTTATGGCCGGCTTTATTGACCAGTTTGACGGCAAAATACGCCGAATCGCCATGTAATACGCCGGTTTCCAACGTCATATCAATCGACTTCTGCTGCAACATCCTCAGCGTGGCGGCGATGGTGCTGTCGAAGTGCTCCGGCGCAGCGGTAATTCCCAATGCCTCGCGGTTTTCTTTCATCAGTTTCAGCATGGTTACGTTCGCGCCTGCCAGTTCATGCAGCCCAAACGGGAATTTCGGCGTGAGGAACTGGTAATTTGCCGAGATGATGATCTCGTCGAGCAGTTGGGGCATGTGGCAGCCCTGGCAAGTGACATTGTCGTGCGCTTCGTCGTAGCGGCTGTTGAGCCATTCGTGGTAGGTCGCCTGCTCCACAAATGTGTTGCCGGTATAGACGCCGTTAAGATCGACGGTATTGGTGATCAGGGTATGGCACCCTGCACAAAGGCCGGCATCGTGGATGTGTTCGCCATACACGGGGGTGATGCCGACGAAATCGTGCATGGGCGGCTCGAAAATGATCTCGTAGGGGCCGTAGGCTACCCGCAGGTAGTTTGTGTCAAAATTCAGGGCGCCCGAATGCAGGTCGCCGAGCAGATCGGGCGATTGCGCATGACAGGTCTGGCAACTCACCCCGTCGAGTCCGAGCGTGTCGGCATACAGGTCGGAAAGCAGATAATACTGCTGGTGGTCGCGCAACTTTGCCTGATAATGCCCCGATGGAGCGTGACAGGAAGTGCATTTGTCCTGCAATTCGAGGCTGTGCGCAGGGTTGGCCAGTATTTCATGGGTGACCTTGGCGCGCCAGAACGGGTCGCGGGCGCTGTTGGCCATCATGGTTGAGCGCCAGTCGTCATAAACATTGACATCCTTTCCTTCGGTCGTGACCAGGGCATGTTCATTCGGGTCGAAGCCGTGGCAGCCGCCGCAAAGTTTTGCCGTCGGAAAATAAATGTTCGAATCGATGGGCAGCAATCCGCCTGCCCCGGTGTAATGTGCGGGATCGGGCATTAACCCGAAACCGTGTTTGTTAAAAAAAGCACGTTCAGCAGCGCTGTGGAACACAGGAGCGTCATTTTCAATGGGTAAAATGGAAAAGACGGCGATTACCGAAGGCACCAGAAGGGAAAGCAGTACGGTTTTTTTCATGCGAAGGCTGTGATTTGGCAACGGCAAAAATAGAGGTCCGTTTCAGCCATGCAAGCGGCAGATGCGCGGTTTGTCGGGCGCAGGCAAAGCGATACATCGCGCTCAGGGCAATGGGATCGTGCCGTACATCTTCCCCTGGCGGGTCATTTTGATGAGATAGTTCAGGCGTTTTTGTGCTTCTTCGCGCCGGCTATCGCTTCTCACTTCCGATATCCAGCCGATCTTGAGCCGTTTATACAAGTGGGGAAAATCCTGGAAAGTCTCCCAGACGTGCGGGTCTTCCCTGAGTTGCGATTCCACCCATTCGGGGATATTCAGCGGGTCGTCCGGCGAGCCGATCTGATCGCCGATCGGCCCGATCCCCGAAGGTGTCATCAGGCCGTTTTGCTGGAGTTTCCATACGCGTTGCCGGTTGAGTTCGGATAAAAAGGTTTTCTTCCGGCGCGGCGTGGTGCGCTGCACTTTGCTGTCTTCGTCGTATTTCTTTACGGCGCCGTCGATCCAGCCGAAACAGAGGCATTCCTCCACCAACTCATCGTAACTGATGCAGGGTTGCCCGCTGGCCTTCAGGAAAGTACGCACCCATACTTCCGTTTTATCCTGGTGGTTCGACACCAGCCATTCGCGCCACTCTTCGCGGTGGCGGGGGTAGAATACTTCTGTAATATCCATCAAAAGTTTGCTCGTGTTTATTGAAAAGGCATCCCGAATTTGCAGAAAAGGGAAACCAGTCAACAAAAATAGCCATTCACCCCGGCCGGCCCAAACCCTTTGTACCTGCTTTTATTTTGCAGGGTATATCTTCAATTCTTTGTAGCCGGTTTCGCCGTCGATCTCCCGTTTGAATATCACATCCTCCAAATCGCCAATGACGATCTCGGCAGTGGTATAGACCAGGCTTCCGGGAAGCAAATGCCCGCCAAATGTCGCCCCGGTACCGTCGGACACCGCAATATGCAGATGCGAGCCGTCGGCCGACAAGGTCCCGGTCAGCGATACGATCTCGCATTTTTGTTCGAGCACTATTGGGTCATTCCGGTCAGCCGGGCGGATGACAACCCTTTTCAGGCTTCCGACACAAGTGATCAAATAACCCGCGCCGAGCCGACGCTCCAGCGTAAAATCGTCGAGGGACTTTCTCAGGTCCTGACCCGGGGTCAGTCTGATCGCATATACAGGCATAAAAATCTTTTTTCACTGTCAATGGTTCGTGAAGAATCACGCTGCGATAGCAGCGTAACTACTTGAGAATAAAAGTTCTTTGATTTTGGGGTTATTTTTTGTTTCGGTTGGGTTCAAACCCAAGGCGACCGAAAATCGTTCGACCAGGGCCAGGTTGTAGTAATAGTTTTTGAGTTCAGCCATTGAAAACGGTCCTCTTTGATCTTTTGGCAAAGGCAACCAATGTGCTGCTTTAGCCACAGAAACTGCTGAGAGCGCTAGGTTGACATGGTTTTCCATTTTGGTTTGGTTGGTGCTTTGACAATGCGTCAGACCAGTAAATTGCTTGGCATCACGGAAGAGGAACTCGATTTGAAAGCGGCACTGGTAATGTTCCAAAACCCAAATCGCCTCTTTTTGGGTATCTGTGCAGAAGTACAGTTTGCGAGTAAACAAGGAGCCATCCTCACGCAAGTAGTCTACGGCTACGAGCCGCACCTGGCGTTTGAAGCATTTGACGTATACCAATGCGCTGCGAACGATTTTCTCAGCATCGCTCAACACAATTGGCAGGCACTGTTCATCCAGGTTGTTCCAGTCAATCTTGCTCCCTTTCTTTCTTGGCCGACCGCGTTTTTTACTGCCGTGCGGATTAAGTTGAAGGATCGGCGCGTAATAAAGCGCTGCGTTGGAGCGCAGGCAACTGATCAGGCAAATATCCATCTGTAGGATCGGCTCAACGAAAGTCTGAACGCCAAAATAGCCGTCACAGACCAGCAGATTACCAAAGTGCTGAATCTGTCCTTCTTGCTGCCGGACCAAATCCACATAATGGCCCATCAGTGTTTTGCCTTGTTTGGCTAACTCTTTCGCTGTCGGTGTCAGGCTGGCCGACAAATGAAAAGCGGTATGGTGTCCCAAATCGCCAACAGCAAAAGCCCCCAATTCCAATCCCCGTTTGACCGCTCCGGCTTGACCTGACCAAAATGGACCAAGACAAGGTGTGCGTTTCCCACTTTTGGGCAGATAACTCGGATCGAAAATCACAAAACAATCCCCAGTACTGTATTTGTCTATCAATGAACGATTGAATAAGTCTAAGTGCAACTCTTTTCGATACCAATTATGAAGCGTCCCCTCATTCCGATTCCCCCAACGGGCCAACTGCTTGAAATTATTCCGCTGAGGCAAAGTCAGCAGCAAGGGAAATATGGTTTGCAAAATCCGACGACGAACCGCTGCTGTTCCAGCCAATTCGCCTATCATTGCACCAAGGGACTCTCGGGTTCCTGTCATAGCGTGTGCGTGTTAGGTGTAAGCAACCCAAACGTACACGCTTTTTGGTTTTTCAAGATACCTGGCCCCAGCCTAAGCAAAATTCTTCACGAACCATTGAACAGTAAACGATCGTTTAACAATGTCCCTTAACTGACCGACCCGCTCATACTCAAGTTCCACTCACCGTCTACCGTCCACCGTAAGCCGTCCACCGTAGGCCGTCTACCGTCAGCCGTCAGCCGTCTACCGTCAGCCGTCAGCCGTCTACCGTCATCGCCAAAGCCTTTTTATAGGATGCGAGGGGCCGCCTCCCGGTCGCCTTTGGCCAGCAGCGCTTCTCCCAGGCTATCCCACACATTCGCCACATCCGGAAACCATTCGGTATTCAGGGTAAATACTCCGATGGCCTTTTCTACTTCCCCGTCGCGCAGGTAGGTGTACCCGACGGCATTGAGGATGATGTCTTTGGGATCGGTCGGGTGAAAATTTACCGTCAGTGGTTCGAAATGATCCTTCACGTATGCGAGGCCCTTTTCTTCGCAGGCTTTGTACACGTTCTGAACAGCGGGCAAAGCAGGTTTGGAAGGCTCCTTTCCCCGTATGATCGTCAGAACACCCAACCCCAACTGTTCCGCCACCGGCTCGTCCATATTTGCGAAAACGATGATTGATATCTGGTCGCGAAGTACTTCGTAGTGCACGGTATTGGCCCCTTCAAAGCCGCCGGCATGGGCCACCGCGCCACTTCCAGTAGTAGCCGTTTGTTTGTAAAAGGGGTATAATTCATCCAGTTGTCTGGTTTCATCACCCCACAGGCGATCGCCGTAGTGAAAGGCGCGGTAAAAAACGAGCATATCGCTTGCCGTGGACTGGAACCCTCCGTCCGGATTCGGGACCTCCAGAAAACCTTCGTTGTCCTCCAGTTCGCCCTTTGCCGTTTTGAAATATCCCGTCGCCCTGTCAGGCACCGCGTATTTGTCTACCAGATAGGTTTCTTTCATGCCGAGCGGCTCCACGATCCGTTCCCTGACGTTTTGGTAAAAACTTCTTCCGGTCACCTTTTCGATGATCGCCCCCAGCAGCACGTACCCGGTATTGCTGTATTGCTGATCGGTGCCCGGCTCGAACAGCAAGGGCATTTTCCGGATGCGTTTCAGCAGAGCGGCGATGTTTTTTTCCGATTTCGGCAGTTCGAAAAAATCGGGGTCGTGGTAATCGCCGAAGCCGGAGCGATGTTCCAGCAAATGTTCAATCGTCACATGATCGGCTGCCTCCGCCGCGAATCCGTCGAGATGATCGCCCAGGTGGTCGCCCAAATGCAATTTTCCTTCGTGGACGAGTTGCAGCACCACCACTTTGGTCATGGATTTGTTCATTGAGCCGATGTCAAACTTCGTATGGAGGGTATTCATTTTGCCCGTACGGCGGTTGGCGAGGCCGAATGCCTTGTGGTAGACCGGCACGCCTTTTTCCGCAACCAGCACCACCCCTGAAAAGATGTCCAGGTCCTGATACTGCCTGACCAGCGAGTCGATTTTGGGTGTTATTTGTTCTTCTTGCAGGATACGTCCGGCTTCCTGACCGGCACATGTGATGGAAAGGAACGCAGTCAGCATTCCCGGCATAAAATATTTCATAGCGCTTTTCGATATGGGCATCGCGTGGACATTGCCGCCCGCGCTGCCGGTGAGTAGTTGTCTGGCGCCAAGTATACGGCCCGATTCGCGACCGGGAACAGCGGATGTTACGAACACGGGGACGTTTGTGAAGAACAGCCCAAACGAGGGTATCAAGGCGAAAACGGCTATTTTATACCATTTTCGGGATGGTTTGTCACACAGCCGGATACCTGACCGGGAGCATTGTTATTTTTACCCAATGAAATACACCGGGCTGAAATGGGCCCTCCATCTCGTATTCTGGGGCCTCACGGGCGGACTGATCGTATCCAGTTTTTCCATACACGCATACGATGTGGAACTGATCAACGACCGGGAATATATACGCATCGTGCGCGACAGCAACCTGATCGCTCAACTCGTGGTGTGTATCGCCGTCTCTGCCGCGCTGTTTTACAGCAATCTCCAAATCCTCGGGGCAATGAAAAAGCGGCGCCGGCCAACAAGGACGGCGCTGGGATCAGCCGCACTCCTGGCCCTGGCGTTGATCTTTTTTGCCTTGTTGAACACTTTTCACATCCTTCCTGACCGGCCCGCTTTACCGCAAAGCCTGTGGATGGGCATTCTGACGTTTTATTTTATGGCATCTGTGGCGCTGGGGCTCGCCGGCAACTGGAGATACAGCGAAGCGCGGCGCATGGAACTGCAATTGCAAAAAAACACGGCCGAACTGCGCCTGCTGCGCTCGCAATTGCATCCGCATTTCCTTTTTAATGTGCTCAACAACCTGCTTGCCATGGTAGACCAAAAGGCCAATCCCGCGCTCGCCAAATCGATCGATACTCTGTCCGGTCTGCTGCGATATGTTGTTTACGAAACCGCCGGGCAACAGGTGCCTGTGCAAAAAGAGATTGCGTTTATTGAAAATTTTGCGGCATTACAGGCACTTCGTTTTGAGCAGGATGAACTCGAGGTCCGGCTGGTTGTGCAAGGCGATCACAACAAACAACCCATCGAGCCGGGCATTTTTATCCCCTTCGTGGAAAACGCTTTCAAATACGGGGTGGAGCCCGAAACGCATTCGGTGATCCTGATCGAATTCGACCTGAGTCGCCCGGGGCGGATACTTTTTTTTGTAAAAAATCGCATTGCGGAAAGCATGAAACACACGCAGGCCGGCGGTGCGGGCATCAGCGCTGTGCGCGAACGCCTGCAGCTCGTTTATCCTGAAAGACACCGGCTGGAGATCAACAACAGCGGTCCCGACTTTAACGTACATCTGGAAATCGACACCCAATGAAAGCGATCATCGTAGACGACGAACCCAAAGCCATCGACTTGCTGAAAGGTTATCTGGCACATTTCAGCAGCATCGAACTGATCGCCAGTTTTCGCAATGGCCTGAAGGCACTGGAGTATTGCGGCAAAAACCGGGTAGATCTTGTATTTCTGGACATCAACATGCCGCAGCTGACGGGGCTTTCGCTCTCGCGCATGCTCCCGCGCGAGACCAAAGTCATTTTCACCACTGCACATGCCGAGTTTGCAGTGGACAGCTACGATGTGGAAGCCGCGGATTACCTGCTGAAACCGATCAGTCTGGAGCGTTTTGCAAAGGCGATCGGCAAGATCATGGAGCAGCCGAAAGTACAGGAAAAGGGTGCGCGCCATTTGTTGATAAAAAGCGGCGCCAGAACGCATCGCATCAGCCCGGAGGACATCCTTTTTTTGGAAAAAGAAGGCAATTATCTCGTTTATCACATGGAAAGCCGGAAGATCGTAGCGCGCTCATCGGTTTCCGAAGCGCTCGAGGTGCTGCCACCGTCATTTGTACAGGTGCATAAGTCGTTCATTGTCAACCTCGAGCGGGTCGATTACGTCGACAGGGAGATAATCGTCATCCTCCATACCCGTATTCCCCTCGGCCCGGTTTACCGGGAGGCCTTTTTAAGGGTATTTCGCGTGTAGGGATCAGGTATTCAAGCATTTTCTAACTTCCCAAAAGGCTTTGCCAGCAAAAATCAAACAAAAATCCAAATTAAATACAAAATGTTTATATTTGCCTGAAAAATCGTCTGAAAATCCGTTACCCGTTGGTTTTCAGGCATTCACCAAACTCTGTTTACAATGAAAAAGCAACTGATCGCAACCATCGTCGGCGGTATTATCCTGTTTGTCTGGCAATTCCTGTCCTGGTCGCTACTCAACATCCACGCAGCGGAATACCAGTACACACCCAATCAGGGCAAGATCATCGAATTCCTCTCACAAAACCTGAACGCTGACGGCGGCTACATGATCCCGCAGGCAGCGCCCGGCAGCACCGATGAAGAGCGCCAGGCCGTAATGGAAAACGCGATGGGCAAACCCTGGGCAACCATCAACTATCACAAATCCATGGATATGAGCATGAGCATGAACATGATCCGCGGCTTCGCTGTCGACCTGGTCGCTGCCTTTCTGCTGGTCTGGCTGCTGCTCAGGTTTGCCCACCTGGATTTTAAAACAGCCTTTATGGCCGCTCTGGCAGTAGGTTTTACGGGTTATCTGACCATCCCCTACCTCAACAGCGTTTGGTTCGAGGCCAGTTCGATCGGTTCGCTGATTGATACGGTCGCACAATGGGGCTTGCTCGGCGTCTGGCTCGGCTGGTGGCTGAACCGGCCTTAATTTATTTACCCGTATAACCGAACCCCGCTTCCGGCATCTCCTGAAAGCGGGGTATTTTGTTGCCGTTTTTACAGAACCGGCTACAAATCCGGCGAGGAATGATAAAAAGAAGGCATTTGTTCGAGTTTGAAGATCAGGCGTGGTTTCCCGGTCTCATCAGAGACGGCGGCACCGATTTTCTCGGATTTTTGCTGAAATTGCTGGATTTTTACAAGCCCGCCATAAAAATACTCGAGGAGGCCATTGTTCGGAGCGGCCGGCAGCAGGTACTCGATCTTTGTTCCGGGAATGGAGGTCCGGTGGCTTATATCGCCAGAGGTTTGCCCACAGAACTGCATATCCGGTTCGTGCTGTCCGATAAATTTCCCAACCTGCAGGCATATCAGGAAATTGAAGCATCTACAAAGGGTCATATCGGCTACTTCCGGCATCCTGTAGATGCGCTCGACCCCGGCATCGATATACCGGGTTTTCGCACCATGTTTTCAGCCATCCACCATTTTAAACCGGAAGAAGTGACCGTGATCCTGAAAAATGCGGTGGATAACGGCATGCCGATCGGCATATTTGACGGAGGCGACAAACACCTCGGCACCGTTATCGGCATTTTGCTGTTTCACCCGCTGCTGTTCCTGTTCTGCACCCCTTTTATCAGGCCATTCCGCTTCAGCCGGCTTTTATTCACTTACCTTATCCCGCTGATCCCGCTATTCACGATCTGGGACGGCGCGATTTCCATTTTCAGGCTTTACCGTCCGGAAGCGTTGATGCGACTGGCGCAAGTAGCGGACCCCGAGCGGCAGTACACATGGGAGTGTGGAAAGCAACGGAACAGATTCGGATTGAACGTAGCGTATCTGATCGGGATACCGGTATCACGCAGCGGAGAGCCGCAGCCCTAAAAACCGATCCGCTTCAGGCCCTTTTTACCTTCAATATACGAGCGGATGATCTTCGCAGCATCGGGGTCGGAAAAGGTAGTCGACAGCGCCTCAAGTATATCTTCAGTACCCAATGCTTCGACCGATGAATCAAAAAAGCCGTAGCCCAGATAGTGGCCGTCCTGCACGCCGATCACTGCCTGTTCGCCGTGGCTGCGTCCGCTTTCTGCAATGAAAAAACTGCCGCTGAGGCGTCGGTTCATCGCATGAAGCGCATCCTGAACCCTTTCGTTGTATTCCTCGGGAGATTCCTCGCCGACACAGGCGCCCCGGCATTGCTTGATACCATAATGGAAGCAAGCGTGTTCCGAAGCGTCGAGGTTACAGAGCCGGTAGCAAAGTTCGTACTGCCGTACAATGCTCTGCAAATGGGCGCGAGCGCTATCGAATTTCGGATAGTCCGCTACCAGTTCGAGCCGATTCGCATTGCGGTTGTTGCGTTTGCCTACGGCAAGGCATTTGTAACCGTTCTGGTCGGTATAGGTAAAAATGCAGCCCGAATGGTTGCGAAGGCGCAAGGCGCGGTTCACGGGCGGCTGCAGGCGTTTGATCTCGGCGCTTTCGAGCAGCAGGGCCACCAGTTCGCTACCTGTTACTTCGTAACTGATATCGGCAACTCCGGCGCGCAGTTTTTCTCCTTTGGGCGTCAGGTCGGCAAAATGCTCGAACAGCCGTTTTCGGATATTCAGGCTTTTACCGACATAGATCACTGACCCGCCTTCATCGTGCAGATAATACACCCCGCAGGCTTCCGGCACGGCGTGCAGGCGCTCCAGTGTGATGGCATGCGGCAGCATCGATTCGCGAACGCTGTGGTTGAGCAGGGATTTGACCGTTTTACCCGATTGTTCTGCCAGGATCAGTTCGAAGATGCGCGCGGTGGCGAGGGTATCGTCGAGGGCGCGGTGGCTGCGTTCGGCGTGGATGCCGAAGTGGCGTTTCAGGTTGCTGAGGCTGTAACTCGGAAGGCCGGGAAACACCTTTCTGGACAGGCGCACCGTGCAGAGTTGTTTTCTGGTAAAGGTGTACCCGAGCCGGGCAAATTCCTCCCGGATAAAAGAATAGTCGAAGGAAACATTGTGCGCGACAAAGATCGCCCCTTCGGTCATCTCCACGATCGTTTTTGCCACTTCAAAAAAACGCGGGGCATGCGCCACCATCTCATCGGTAATACCGGTGAGTTGCGTGATATTCCAGGGAATGCTGCGCTCCGGATTGATCAGCGATGAAAAGGTATCGGTCACCTTTTCCCCGTCGTGCAGCACGATGGCGATCTCGGTGATGCGTTCGTAGCGCGCAGTCCCGCCGGTGGTCTCAACGTCTATGATGGCGTACACAGGAGCAGTGCATTTATTACATTTGCAAACATAAAACACGATTTGTTTGGAAATACCAAAAAAGGGCGGCATTTTTTCAAAACATTTGTTGACGGCACTGTTACTGCTTGTCGCCGGTACCCTGCCAGGGCAAAGTGCCGCGGCCGCGCTACCGAACACGACCGAAGATAACAAGCAGGTCATCACGGGTGCAGAGCGTATGCCGGTATGGCTGCCCTACCTGCGGGGCAAGCGTGCAGGACTGGTGGTCAATCATTCCTCACGGGTGGGACAACAGCACCTGATCGACACATTGAACAATCTGGGCATCTGCGTCTCGCGCATTTTTGCGCCGGAACACGGTTTGCGCGGCGGTGAGGCCGACGGCGCGCTGATCGTAGACGGGCAGGACCGGAAGACCGGGGCGCCGGTCGTGTCGCTGTACGGAAAAAAGAGAAAGCCTTCACCGGAAGATCTCGATGAAGTAGATGTTGTGGTGTTTGACATCCAGGATGTCGGGGTTCGCTTTTATACCTACATCAGCACGCTCTACTACGTACTGGAGGCCTGCGCCGAACAATACAAGCCGCTGATCATACTCGACCGGCCCGACCCCAACGGACATTACGTAGACGGTCCTGTGCTGGATATGCGGTTGAGGTCTTTTGTGGGCATTGCACCCTTGCCGATCGTCCACGGCTGCACGGTCGGCGAACTGGCCCGGCTTTTTGCAGGAGAGCACTGGACCGGAGGGGGACCGCCAATGCTGAAGGTGATCCCCTGCCTGAACTACACCCATCAAACTCCGTATAACCTGCCCGTAAAACCCTCCCCCAACCTTCCGAACATGCGTGCCATCTTGCTTTACCCTTCGCTTTGCCTGTTTGAAGGCACCTCGGTCAGCGTCGGGCGCGGCACCAACTCGCAGTTTCAGGTGTACGGCCATCCCGATTTTCCACGCGACTCGTTCTGGTTCGTTCCACGGCCAAATGAAGGTTCGAAATACCCCCCGCATGAGGGTTGGGTGTGCAAGGGCTACAATTTGTGCGATCTGAATATCAACGCCTTGCGCCGGGAACACCGCATCGACCTTCATTATTTGCTCGATTTTTACCGTCAATTTCCCAACAAAGCGGACTTTTTCCTGGCAAGCGGATATTTTGACCGGCTGGCGGGTACTTATTCCCTGCGCAGACAAATTGAAGCAGGCATGACGGAAGCGGAGATCCGCAACACCTGGCAGGAAGACCTTGAGGCATTCAAAGCAATCAGGAATAAATATTTACTTTACCCCGACTGAAAACCGGATATTACCGTTCTCATTCAAACCATCCCACGATGCCCAGCCATATTGACACCGGAAAACGAGGCGAGCAGATCGCCGCCGAATACCTCGAGCAGAAAGGCTGGCGGATCGCCGAGCGCAATTTTCGCGCCGGCCGCGGCGAAATCGACCTGATCGCATGGGCGGGAGAAAGGTTGCTGGTATTTGTAGAAGTGAAGACCCGATCGGGAGACGGATTCGGAGGCCCTGAAGAAGCAGTGGATGCGCGCAAGCAGGATATTTTGGCCCGTACGGCCGGTATTTACATGGAACAGATCGACTACGATTGGGAAATTCGCTTCGATATCATTGCCGTATTGCTAAAAGGCGATAAAATCACTGCGATCCGGCATGCGGAAGATGCCTTTTTTCCGATGTAGTTTTGCCACCGGCCGGCCAAACCGGCGCAAGTTTATCTGATATAAAAGCAATGCAAAAGCCGCCGGCGTAAGAATCCGGCCTTTTGCACGTACAAAGCCGATCGCTATGAAACATTTATTCCTGCCCGCCTGCCTGTTGCTGGCGACCTTTTCCCAGGCCCAAAACCTCAATACCACCTTTCGCTCCAAACTGACTTTCCCCAATGAAACCCTGGCAAACGTTTGGGGCTATACCGCCGACGGGCACGAATATGTACTCGCAGGCGGCGCAAAAGGTCTTATTATCGTCGATATCACCGATCCCGACATGCCTTCGCAGATCGTGCAAATCCCCGGACCCAACAACCTCTGGAAAGAGATCAAAACCTATGGTCATTACGCATACGTGGTTTCGGAAGGCGGGCAGGGCATTCAGGTGGTCGACCTGAGCGGCCTCCCCTCCCCCAGCCTGAATTATCACTATTACAAGGGCGACGGCGACATCCAGGACCAACTCAATGAAATTCACGCCCTGCACATCGATACCACCAAAGGGTTTCTGTACGCTTATGGCGGCCCTTTGTTTTCAGGGCGCGCCAAAATATTCGACCTAAAGCCGGATCCGTACAACCCGGTGTATGTCGGCACCTATAACTCAAGTTACTCCGGCAACCTCAACTACATCCACGACGGCTATGTCGACAACGATACCATGTATTCCGGACACATTTACGGGGGATTTTTCTCTATCGTGGATATGAAGGACAAAGACAACCCTCAACTGCTGAGTACCCAGCCGACGCCCAACAATTTTACGCACAACACCTGGCTTTCTTCAGACCACAAGGTGTTGTTCACAACGGACGAGAAAAACAATTCATACCTGACGGCGTATGATATTTCCGACCCTGAAAACATCCAGTTACTCGACAAGATACAGAGCAATCCCGGCACCAATTCGATGGTGCACAACACGCATATTCTGGGCAACTACGCCGTTACATCGTGGTACAAGGACGGCTTTACGATCGTTGACGTCACAAAACCCGACAACCTTGTGCAGGTAGGCAACTACGACACGTATACCGGTTCGGGAGGCGGCTCGTCGGGGTGCTGGGGTGTTTATCCGTTTTTTCCTTCCGGCACGATTGCGGCCACAAATATTACGTCTGCAGGGAGTAACAACGGAGAACTGTGGATCATC
The DNA here is from genome assembly GCA_020636045.1 of Lewinellaceae bacterium. Classification (GTDB taxonomy): domain Bacteria; phylum Bacteroidota; class Bacteroidia; order Chitinophagales; family Saprospiraceae; genus M3007. The sequence continues at coordinate 147,912 of JACJYP010000005.1, read as the reverse complement.
AGCCCGAACTACATGCGCGCCTGCTATCTGGAAGGCAGTGTCGCCAATGCTGTGACGGGGCAACCGCTCAGCGGTGTTGCGGTGAAAATCCAAGGCGCCGGCACGCCGCCGCAGGAGAACACGGGCCTGACCGGCATCTTCAAAACCGGACAATTACAATCGGGCGTTTTTACCGTTCGATTTAGCAAAATCGGCTACCAGTCGCTGGAAAAACAGGTGCTGCTTGAAAACGGCGTGGTCACCCAACTCGACGTAGAACTGTTTCCCGAAGGCTCGATGACGATCAGCGGGCAGGTGGTCAGGGGCGACAATCAGTTGCCGGTTGCACTGGCATCCGTGCACCTGTACGGCGTGGAACTCGAATACTCCACCGCCACCGACAAGGAAGGGTTGTTCAGCATCAGCGGCGTCGCGCCAGGGCTCTACGACGTAGCCGCCAGTGCCACCAATGTCGGACAGGTGATCCGCCATCAGCAAAAATTTATCGGAGATTCGACCCTGCTGATTGAAATTTACAGGGAATACCGCCGCAAAGACGACATTGTCAAAAACGGCGACTACCTGAAAATTTATCAAAATCCATTCCGCGAGGACACGCGCGTGCTGCTCAGCCTGCCGGAAGGCAGCGGCCACGTACTGACGCTCAGCGATGCGCTGGGCCGCACGGTAGAAACCGTTGAAGTGGCCGATCCCCGCGGTGAATACACCTTGGGCGGTACTGCGGCGCCCGGCATCTACTTTGCAACTGTAGCGCAAGATGGGCAGGTCCTCCAAACGGTCAAACTTTTAAAAATTGAATAGATCATGCTAAAAATCGGGCTGCTGGGATATGGAAAAATGGGGCGGGCCATTGAATCGCTCGCCGGAGAACAATCTGTGGAGATCGCCTGGCGCATTTCAGGAGAAAACCAGGCGGATGCCACGCCTGAAAAACTGCGGGAGGCGGATGTGGTGATCGAGTTTACCAGACCCGAATCGGCTTTTAAAAACGTGATGAACTGCCTCGAAGCCGGCGTGCCGGTCGTAAGCGGCACCACCGGCTGGGCGGATTCGCTGCCGACTGCCGAAGAATACTGCCGAAAAAACGATGGCGCGATGCTCTGGGCTTCAAATTTCAGCGTCGGCGTCAACCTCTTTTTCGCCCTCAACCGCTACTTGTCCAAATTAATGGACAAAAGGCCGGAGTACGCGCCATCGGTCACCGAAGTGCACCACGTACACAAACTCGACGCCCCGAGCGGCACAGCGCTTAGCCTTGTACAAGGGGTCATCGACGAAGTGGCAAGGCGGTCAGGCTGGACGCTGCAACCTGCCTTAACAGCCCCTGAAGACATCCCTGTCATGGCCGTGCGCGAAGGAGAAGTTCCCGGCACGCACATTGTCCGCTGGAACAGCCCGGTCGACGAGATCAGCATTGAACATCGCGCGCATTCCCGCGAGGGATTTGCCGGAGGCGCCCTGCTGGCCGCCAAATGGATCGCCGGCAAAACCGGCGTGTTCAATATGAGCGACGTTTTGGGGCTTTGATCGACATGAAATACCTTTGTGCGCACCCACAACACCCGACATGCAACCACCACCCATCGTAAAACTCTCCGACGCCGACATCCGCCAACAGGACGGGAAAAACGTGCTGGAGAGCATTAACCTGACCATTGGAGAGGGAGAATTCACCTATCTCATCGGAAAAACAGGCAGCGGCAAAACGAGCCTGCTGAAAACCTTGTACGCCGCCCTGCCACTGGGCAGCGGCTTCGGCGAGGTCGCGGGATTTGACCTGCGCAACATCGACCGGCAAAACGTACACCTGTTGCGGCGCAAACTCGGCATCGTCTTCCAGGATTTTAACCTGCTGGCCGACCGGAATGTCGATGAAAATCTGCTATTTGTGCTGCGCGCTACCGGGTGGACCGACGAGGCGGAAATGGCGCAGCGTGTCACGGAAGTACTGGAAGGCACCAACCTGCTTTCCAAGCGTTATTCAATGCCGCACGAACTCTCCGGTGGCGAGCAGCAGCGGGTGGTGATCGCCAGGGCGCTGCTGAACAAACCCCTGATCCTGATCGCCGACGAGCCGACCGGCAACCTCGATCCCGAAACGAGCGACGACGTGCTGATCCTGATGCGCAACCTCGCGAAACAGCACAATACCTCGGTACTGTGCGCAACGCACGACTACCGCATTTTGCAAAATTTCCCCGCCCGGATCATTCGCATCCAGCACGGCAAACTAATTGATGATGAAGGAGTAGCAATTCGCTAACGACTTTGCCGGGCCGATTCCAGCAGGGCGAGTTTGACCGACATGCGCTGACTGCGACGGGTCTTGGTGGGCCTGCGATGCTCCGTCTGCGGCCGGAAGCCTGTGGTGAATACATCCGATTTGCAAGGAGCTGCTGTTTCGATATAGTCTGCCATTTGCCCGAGGGCTACCAATACGGGCGCTTCTTTTTCGCGAATGGCGTCAGTGCGTTCCTTGCGTTTGAGATCGGGGTCTTCAAGGATCACCCGCAGATCGGCACAACTTTTCCGGAGCCGTTCCCAGTGTTTTTCGGGTTTATCGATATAGGGGTTCTGTTGGGTATCGCGCAGGATACGCTCGGCGAACACTGCCAGTTTGTTACCGTGAAAGAAGAGGAAGTGGCGATCAATATTCAATTTGGCGCGCATAAGACAGTACAATGATTCGATATTGGGAAACGACAGATATCTACCCTTAATTTTGCGCCAAATCATAAAAAAGTAGAATAATTATCCATTTTGGTCGCCAATCTTACAAATAACTGTAATATTTCGGCGGCGCTGTCTTTCCAAACATTTTATGCACGCCTTGCCGGTATAAGAATTCCGATTGTCAGTACTTACAATAAATATTGTCCCTATTTATATTCGGCTAGGGATTTTGCCGGACCTTGAAGAGCTGACCTGTTGAAGCAACTTGATTTTTATTAGGCAGAAATTTTTAACTGAGTAAAAAACGGCACATGTCAAGTTTTTTTGACGCCCGGGCCGGCGAAAAAGATCGTCGCAAGCCCTGTCAAAAATGAAATCGCCTTACTTTTGCCCGTCAAAAAAATTCAAGGACCATTTACGACGTACCATTACACAAATGAATCTTCACGAATACCAGGGAAAAGAATTACTCAAATCATTCGGCGTCAAGATCCAGGAAGGCATCGTAGTCTTCAATGCTGCCGAAGCCGTGGAAGCCGCTAAAAAACTGAAAGAACTCTACAACTCCGACTGGTGTGTCGTGAAGGCGCAGGTGCATGCCGGCGGCCGCGGGAAAGGCGGCGGTGTCAAACTCGCCAAAAGCCCCGAGCAGGCAGGCGAGTTCGCGAAAAACATGATCGGTATGCATCTCGTTACGCCCCAGACCTCGGCCGAGGGCAAACTGGTGCGCAAGGTGCTGGTCGCACAGGACGTGTTCTATCCCGGCCCCGGCGAACACCGCGAATTCTACATCAGCATCCTGACCGACCGCGGCCGTGGAGGCAACGTGATCATTTATTCGCCCGACGGCGGCATGGACATCGAAAAAGTAGCGGAAGAAACGCCCGAGCGCGTATTCACGGAGTTCATCGATCCGCTGTTGGGGCTACGCCCCTTCCAGGCTCAAAAGGTGGCCTTCAACCTCGGCCTCAGCGGCCAGGCCTTCAAGGAAATGGTGGATTTCGTGCAGAAACTGTACGCCGCATTCCTCGGCTCGGATGCCAGCCTGTTCGAGATCAACCCCTGCCTGAAAACCAGCGACGACCGGATCATCGCCGTCGATTCGAAGGTCACGCTCGACGACAACGCGCTATTCCGCCACAAAGACCTGGAAGCCCTGCGCGACAAGGAAGAGGAAGACCCCGCCGACGTGGAAGCCCAGGAATACGACCTCAATTACGTTAAACTTGACGGAAACGTGGGCTGCATGGTCAACGGTGCCGGTCTGGCAATGGCCACGATGGACCTCATCAAACTGTCGGGCGGTGAGCCCGCCAACTTCCTCGACGTAGGCGGCACTGCCGATGCAGAGCGCGTGGAAAATGCCATGCGTTTCATTTTGAAGGACCCGAATGTAAAAGCCATCCTGATCAATATCTTCGGTGGCATCGTGCGCTGCGACCGCGTGGCGCAAGGCGTGGTAGATGCCTACAAAAAGATCGGCAACATCCCCGTGCCGGTGATCGTGCGTCTGCAGGGCACCAATGCCGACATCGCAAAAAAGATCATCGACGAATCGGGACTTCAGGTCATGGGCGCTGTCGAATTTCAGGAAGCAGCCGACCTGGTGGCGAGCGTGCTGAAGCAGTAAGAAACCGTCTGAAAACCTATTGCGAGATGTAAAGACGGTTTCTCAGAACTGTATCCTGGTTTCAGAAATATGGGGCTTGCCGGCAGATGCTTTCCGGCAAGCCCTTATATTTTGTCTGATACATATAATGGTGCAGGAAGCCCTATGTCAAAACCACGAGGATGGTCTTGAGGGGCCCGTAAGTTAAATTCGTACACTTTCTTTCAGGCGACACAATTCGCCGTAAAACGGCGCGTTTTAGGGCTTGTTTACACTTGTGTAACAACTTACCCCATCTTCCCCTCCGGAACCCGCATTACAACACGCCCTGTGTTTTGCATTTTTCATTTAATCCGCCTCGATATACCTGCCTTAATCTTTTTCCTCCCTGAAACGCGTTGATATTATCAGCAACCGGTATTCAAATCCTTGTGTCGCCGGATAGAAGGCCCTTACTGTGGGCACACGGCGATTAATCCGCAATCTTCAAATTCTAAATGCCGATTCCATGGTAAAAACAGCACTACTCCTGCCTTTGGTGCTGGGAATGGCCGTCACCAGCCTGTATGCCCAGCTTCCTACCCCCTGCACATTCTCCTCTCAAGTTTCCGGCGCCTGCGAAGACGCCTGTATTTTCTGCAATTTCGACGGTTATGTAGGCACCACGATCAACGGCGACTCCGACGGCGGCGACTCCATCGACTTTTGCGGCACCCTCGAAAATGCACAGTGGATCGGCTTTATCGCCAATACTTCCACCGCCACCTTCACCGCCACTCCTTTTTTCTGCAACGACAGCAACGGCGTCCAGATCGCCCTTTATTCCGATTGCAAATCCGCGCCACTCGCCTGCAACGTCGGCAAACAATACGGGGGCATCACGCCCGTATCGGTAACTGTTTCCGATCTGAATCCCGGTTCCAACTACTTTTTGCTGGTCGACGGCTATGCAGGCGACCTGTGCAATTTTACCATCGAAGTAACGCCTGACGACGCCGTGTACGAACCCGCATTGGGCATGGTGGGCGCCATCACGGGGCCTACCGACCTTTGTTCAGGCGCTACCTTTCAGTTTTCGGTAGCGCCGGTATCGGGCGCCGGTGCATATATCTGGGACGGGCCGCCGGGCACACTCGTCAACGGCGATTCGGTGCCGGTGGCGGCGCTTGCTCCCGGCGGCGCCATCGTACAGATCACGGTAGGCACCCAAAGCGGCCCCATCTGCGTGCAGGCCGCCAATTCCTGTAAGCAAAACCCGCCCTGCGCCAGTTCGCACCAGGTGAATATTTTGCCCGACACCTATCGCCCTGCGATCACGATGGAAAAGCCGCAATCGCTGAACTGCACGGAGCAGCCGGCTCAACTCGCTGTCAGCATCGACCCGCCGGCCACTTACCGGTATGACTGGGTCAGCGATTCGGCCGGTCATATCGTTGCCGGCGCCAATAAACTCAACGCAAAAGTGGACAGCGTAGGGCTTTACACCCTGACCGTGACCAACCAGATCAACGGCTGCTCATCGACCGACAGCGTGGAAGTGACCGAACCCAGGATACCGGACAACGCGGCCATGTATATCCGTCACATCAGTTGCTACGGCAACAAGGACGGCCTGCTCAAGATCGACAGCGTAATGAACGGACAGGAACCTTATGTGTATTCCCTCGACGGCAAAGCGTTTAACGTTGATCCTACCATACGCTATCTGGAGCCTGGCGACCATAACCTGACCATTCAGGGCGCCAACGGATGCGAGTGGGATACTACGTTCACCATGCTGGAGCCGGCGGAACTGCTTGTGGTGCTCGATCCTGATACCACGCTGCACCTCGGTCAGTCATTCGAGGTCTGGAATGATGCGAACGTCAATTACCCCGACCGGGTAAAACAAACGACTGTAACGCCGCCCGAACTCGACAGCCTGCTGTGCATCGGGTGCGTGTTTGTTCCCGACCACAGTTTCCGCTACCGGGTCACGATCGTGGATTCCAACGGCTGCCGGGCCACGGATGACCGGTTGATCGTCGTGAACAAGGAGCGATACGTGTACGTGCCCAATGTGTTCCATCCTGACAGCGATTCCGACGGGAACGATTATTTTACGATCTATGGCGGCGAGGACGTCGATCGCGTCCTGTACCTGCGGGTGTACAACCGCTGGGGAAAACCCGTCTTCGAGAACCGCGATTTTCAGCCGAACGACCTGTTTTCCGGCTGGGACGGCAGAATATCCGGCGACCAGGCGATCCCCGAAGTATTCGTCTACGAAACGGAAATATTGTTTAAAGACGGCGAAACGGTGCTCTACCGGGGCGACGTGACGCTGGTACGATAATGAAATGGCCGGTACGGCCAGATGACCTGGGTAGTCGCGAAAGCCCGACGGCCATTTTCATAAATCCGATCTATGCCACTTTGGCGCCGATTACGAACAGCGCAACAGCCAATGGCTTTAGTATTTCGGCTAAGTTGTTCAAAGAACCGGCATTTGTGTTCAAAGAACACAAATGACGGATATAAGAACACACCCGTGTGATCAAACAACAAGCGCGTGTGTTAAAAGAACACGCATCGTTGTTAAAAGAACAAGAGAAGCGGATAAAAGAACCGACGTCCGTGTCAAAAGAACAAGCATTGTTGTTTAAAGAACACGCGAAGCGGTTGAAAGAACACACACGAGTGATTAAACGACAAGAGTTTGTGTTTAAAGAACACACAACGTTGTCAAAAGAACAAAGACAACGGATACAACATCAACGATCCCGAATCTTTCAGTGGTGAAAGGTTCGGGATGTTTTATTCGGGAATGGTAAATTGCTAATCACGGGCATCGTGCCTGCGTTGCCTGCGCCGGTCTTCACTCCTTTTTGTCGTCTTCCTTTTTATCCGTATTCAGTAAATCAGAAGCAGCCCGGACCACCGATTCCATGCGCGGCAGGTCCTGGGCGAGCATGCGCAGGTTTTCTTCGTATTCTTCTTTCGTCACACCGTGTATAGCCAGCACCTGGTCGAAATACACGTGCATCAGGCTGTCTTTGGAATAGCCGGCGAGGCCGGTAGTTGCGGCATCGGCAAGGTAAAGGTCGGCCATGATGCGGCTGATCTTTTCATCCGGCAGCGAAGGCTCGGGTATTTTTTTCCCGCAGGCAACAACCAGGGTCAGCAGCATCAGGGTGAAAATTTCTGCAATACGATGCATTACAATACGAGTTTTGGGAAATAACAGGCTTTCACTACAGCATTGCTTTCGTCAAATCCCGCCCAGGTGTCGGCCTCCGACTTTACATGAACGATGCCACAGGTCGGAACGTTGTCTATGTAATTTTCACTGAAGCGATTGGCAACTTCCGTAAACGTCGGGTTGTGGCCGAACAAACATACCGTGTGTGCGTTGTCGGGCAGGGCACTGACAAGCCGCAGGATATCGCGCGGAGCTGCTTCGTAGATCTCCTGTTTTTGTTCGATACCAGTCTTCATCGATCCCGAACACCCTGGCAAAGAACATCGCAGTGGTGAAGGCGCGTTTGGCAGGACTGCTGACGATCAGATCGGGCGGAGGGCCGATCCCCGCAAGCAGTTGCGCCATCCGGGGTGCATCGTGCATGCCCCTGTCGTTGAGGGGGCGATTGATGTCGCGCAGGCCCGGATTGTCCCAGCTGGACTTGGCATGGCGGATGAGGAAAAGCGTTCGCATGCGGTAAAGGTATAAATTGTGCAGTTTCCGGCCCTGCTTCCTCCGGAAGGATATCGGCGGGTACGAGGTTTTGGAAAATATTACCGGGCAAGGGTTAAAATCGCATACAGCAAGTTATTAGTGCTTATATTTGAGGTTTTGGTTTTCGATATCCGGGCGATTTGCCGCCCGGCTTTTTGATACACGCGCCGAACCCCACAACAACGCAGGCGCATTTCGATATGCAGAAACTTTGGCTAAAAAACTTTGAACACCACATCAGCGGAACGACCTGGAGTACCGCTGACGACCTGGTGCAGGCGGGCAGCGTGAAAGCGCTCAGGGAAGTGGAAAAGCACTTCTGGGTAGCGCTGGTGGAAGACGAAGAAGGTGGCCCCTACGAGGTGGAGGTGATGATCACACCGCACAAGATCAAGGCTTTCACCTGTGAATGCTGGTCGGCAGGCCGGCGCCTGATGTGCGCACATCGCCGCGGCCTTGCTGAAACTGCGTCAGTTTCTGGAACAAAAAACGGAGGAAAACAAATCGAAGGCGGAAAAGCAGGCCAGCGCCGGGTTGCAGCGCATTACCGTCGGCAATATCCTCGACAGCGCAACGCCGGAGGCACTTTCCGAGTTCGTGCAGGAGTACGCGCGCCGCGACCGCGACTTTGCACTGGCGCTCAAAACCTGGTTCGCCGGTGTGGTGCCGGGCGCCGAAAACCCGTTTGCCCTGGTGCTCGATTCCGTGATCCCCAAAAATATCCAGGAAAAAAAAATGCGGGAGCCCGATCTGCGGCGGCTCCGCCAAACTCTCGACGACCTGAACCGGCAACTCAGCGGCGCGCTGGAAGAACATAATTACCCCGCGGCCTTTCAGATCGCCGGCACGATCCTCGAAAAAATACCGCCCCTCGTCAGCAAACTCGACGATACCCGCCGCCAGATGTTGCTCGAGCAATGCCAGTCGGCATTTTCACAGATAGAAAAATTTCAGGACTCTCAGATCTCGCCGGAATTGCGGGAGTCTGCCTGGACTTTCATCTTCGAAATGGTGCCCGGCGCACATTTTCCGCCGGAAATGCACGGAGAGGTATTGCGCTTTCTGATCAAAGAAGCCGCTGGCGAAGAAAAATTCGGGCGCATCAGCGGCATGTACGACCAAACGCCCACTCCTGTTCCCGATGTAGTGATGTTCCTTTTTGCAGGGGCCCTGGCCCGGCGCGGCGCGCATGATGCGGTCATCAGAATTCTGGAAGAACATATATCGCAACCCGCATTGCTGAAAGAAGCGCTTGTAGTGCTGGCATACATCGGTGAAACCGAGTCTGCTTTCCGCGCAGGTGAGTATTTTCTCGACCGCGTGAAATTCAGCCTCGGCCAGCGCCGCGAGATCGAACGGATGCTGGAAGAGATCGCCCGGCGCGACGGCGATGGCGCACGCCGGATCAGGCTGCTCTGGCGGCAGTTTTTGCGCAGCCTCGATTTTGAATATTTCAACGAAATGAAAGCGGTGGCGGGCAAAGACTGGCCAAATGAACTGAAACGCCGGCTGACGGAACTGCGCCGCCAGGGCAACGACAATGTGACAGCGGTCGTGCTGGCTGCCGAAGGCGAAAAAGACGAACTGGCGCGGCTGCTCGAAAAACAGAACGACCTGCAACAATTCCAGCAATACGAAAACCTGTTTTTGCCGGAAGACCGCATCTTCGTCCGGGATCGTTACATCGAATTGCTCGCCGGGTATTTGAGCCAGCATTTCGGTCGACAGGCATCGGCATTCGTGCGCCAGCAACTCGCCGGTTTGCTGCAAAAAACGAGCCGGACACGGTTCTGGAGATCATCAGGGCCCTGGTCGGCCGCTTCAGCGATCGCCCTTCGTTGCCAGAAGAACTGGCCGAGTTATTCCCAAAATCAAAGCGCAAAGCCATTTTACAAGCCTGAAAACCATGAAAATCGAACTTTGGGCCATTGGCAAAACCTCCGAGCCCTACCTTGAAACAGGGTGCGCCATTTTTGAAAAAAGGATCAAAAACTACCTGCCTTTTTCTTTTTCCATACTTCCCGATATAAAGCCAAGGGTCGGCGACGGCCAGCGCCTGAAGCAGGAAGAGGGCAAAATGCTCCTTTCGAAGATCAATGCGGACGACTACCTCGTGTTGCTCGACGAGCGCGGCAGGGAATACGCTTCGACGGAACTGGCGGCGTGGATGGAACGGCGCCTGTCGGCATCGCACCGCAGAATTATTTTTTTGATTGGCGGCGCTTTCGGATTTTCGCCCGATGTTTACGAGCGGGCAAACGAACAATTGTCCCTCTCCAAACTCACGTTCAGCCACCAAATGGTGCGCCTGTTCATGCTGGAGCAACTGTACCGGGCCATGACGATCCTGAAAAACGAGCCCTATCACAATTCCTGAACGGTCGCCCGAACCACCACCGAAACAATAATAGCGGAACATGCCGATCACCTATATCATTATCGCCGTTACGGCCCTGATCTCCTTCACCGCCTTCAACAATCATGACCTGTTCCTGAAACTGAAGCACTGGCCGTACCAGGAAGAGCGCAACGGAGAATACTACCGCTGGCTCAGCAGCGGCTTTCTGCACGCCGATCCGCTGCACCTGATCTTCAACATGCTGACGCTGTATTTCTTCGGCGGGCGGGTTGAGTCGCTGTTCGGCGCATTGTTTCCGGGTTTCGGGCCGGTCATGTTCATGATCTTTTATCTGGTTTCGATTGTCGCCGCCTCGTCGGCTACCTTTGTCAAATTCCGCAATACACCCGGCTTCGCCAGCATCGGCGCGTCCGGGGCGGTAGCAGCGGTGCTGTTTGCTGCGAATCCTGTTTGAACCGACCATCGGGATCGGCTTTTTGTTTATACCGTTTCCCATTCCCGGTTTTATTTTTGGCGTCCTTTACCTGTGGTACAGTTCTTACGCAGCCAACAAAGGGAACGACAACATCGACCACACGGCCCACTTTTTCGGCGCTGTTTTCGGGTTCTTTTTCCCCATGTTTTTCAGGCCCGAACTTTTCCTGCACTTCGTCAATCAGTTGATCGACTGGTTTTAAAACATCCGAAATGTTGGGGCACGGACAAATTGGCTGAAACAACGGTCCTCCGCACCCCCTTTTCTGTTACCTTTGCAAACCGTCAGGGTCAAAACGGTGTTAATACACCAATTGAACAAACTTGCAGTTTCACCAAAATAATTTCACGAATAATGGCATACAAATTCACGGATACCAATTTCCAATCCGAAGTACTTGAAAATGATAAAGTAACCGTTGTCGACCTCTGGGCAGAATGGTGCCAGCCCTGCCTGGCAATGGGACCTATTGTGGAGCAACTGGCAGAGGAATACAAAGATCGCGCGGTGATTGGAAAACTGAACGTCGATGATAACGGGGAAGTCCCCATGCAATATAACGTGCGGGGTATCCCGACATTCCTGATCTTCAAAAACGGAGAACTGAGGGATAAACTGGTGGGCATGCAGTCCAAAAAAATGCTCCAGGACAAGATCGAATCGCTGCTGTAACCGCAGCGAATTCGCGTAATAACCCGCTTCCGGCCCCGCTGGAAGCGGGTTTTGTTTTCAGGAAGCAATAAGCGAAGCCCAGGCGTTCCCCAAAAAATCTGCGATGTCGCCGGCGATCATCCCCTCCTCGCCGAGCGTTTCGGCCGCCCGGTCGCCGGCATATCCGTGCAAAAAAACGCCCAGCAGGGCGGCGTCGCGCGGCGAATACCCCTGCGCCAGCAGTCCCGTGACGATGCCCGTCAATACGTCGCCACTGCCGCCAGTCGCCATGCCCGGGTTGCCGGTGGAATTAAACCAGCAGGCGCCGTCCGGACAGGCGATGGCCGTATGAGCGCCTTTCAACACGATAAACACGCCGTGCTCCTGTGCTTTTTGTCGCTGAAGATCGTTGCGCTCAAAATCGTTATTCGTTTTTCCGAAAAGCCGCTCGAATTCTTTCGGATGGGGTGTCAGGATCGTGTTTTGCGGCACCAGTCGCCACCAATCGGGGTGCAGGGCGAGCAGGTTCAACGCATCCGCGTCGAGCACGAGTCCCGGCCGTTTTTCAGACGCCTGCGAACGACTCAGTGATTCCAGCAGGCGTTTCAGGGCAGCGGCTGTTTCAGGCGCCTGCCCGATACCGCATCCTACACCTATGGCGGCGTATGGCGACAGATCGGGCAAACCGGTCCACATCTGCGCCCTGCGGTCGGCGCTGTACATGGCTTCCGGCACGGCGCTTTGCAGCACGAGATAGCCGCAGCGCGGCGCATGTACCGTTAGTAGCCCCGCGCCGATGCGCAAACAGGCACGCGCAGCCAGCACGGCCGCACCCATTGTTCCGTATTGTCCGGAGATCAGGAGGGCATGGCCGTAACTTCCCTTGTGCGAGAATTTTGCGCGCGGCCGCAGCAGTAGTGTAGCCTGTCGCTCCGTCAGATAGTGGAAAGGAGTATCTGTCCGGTTGTAATAATCGAGGTGTAGTCCGATAGAGCCGAACGACCACTTCCCTACCCTGTCGGCGTTTTCCGGGAAAAAGAAAGCGCGTTTGGGGGCTTCAAAACTAAAACAACGGCTTGCCTGCACAACGCCCCGGCCAGGGGTCGATGTATCGGCAAAGAGCCCGCTCGGCAGGTCGATCGCCACTTTTTCGTTGGGCATGGCATTCAGATGATCCACGATCCTTAGCCATTCTCCTTCGAGCGGACGGTTGAGGCCCGAGCCGAACAACGCATCGATCAGCACCGCGCCCGGTGCAAGATGCACTTGATTGAATTGCTCCGCCGAGCGTATTTCAGCCACATCGATGTCTTTCGGCAGCCGCGTGAACTGGAGGTCAAAATCAGGGCTGTGTTTTCCCTTGAGGTCACAAACGAATACTTTTACCTCGTAATGGAGCCAGTGAAGCAGGCGTGCCGTCACCAGGCCATCGCCGCCATTGTTGCCGGTGCCGGCGAACACCACTACAGGAGTCTGTGTATCAGGATATTGCGCAACGAACCAATCGGTGAACACCTGACTGGCGCGGTCCATCAGATCGGAAGATGAAACCGGTTCGTGCCTAATGGTGTAAGCATCCCATGCGCGGATCTGATCGGCATTAAATACTTTCATAATGGATTTGAAATCGATATTTAAGGACTTAAAAGTAGTTGAATTTGCCGGTGTTCTGGCGGGGCCGGCCGTGGGAATGTTTTTCGCGGAACTGGGCGCAGAGGTGATCAAGATCGAGAACAAAACGACCGGCGGCGATATGACCCGCGGCTGGAAACTGCCCGTTGAAAATCCCGAATCGCCGATCTCGGCGTATTTCTGCAGCGTAAACTGGGGCAAACAGTATCTTTTGCTGAACCTGTCGGACTCTTCTGATCTTGATCTAGCGATGAAGCATGTCCGCGAGGCCGACATCGTCATATCCAATTTCAGGCCCGCATCGGCGCGCCGGCTCGGGGTGGATGACAAAAGCCTTTGTGCGTTGAACGAGCGCCTGATCTACGCACAGATCAATGCCTTTGCCGATCCCGACGACGAACGGCCCGCCTTCGATGTGGTGCTGCAGGCAGAAGCGGGATTTCTTTATATGAACGGCGAACCGGAGCGGCCGCCGGTGAAGATGCCGGTGGCGCTGATCGATCTGCTGGCCGCCCACCAACTCAAGGAAGCGATCCTGATCGCCCTGTTGCAACGCGAACGCACGGGAAAGGGATGTGTAGTCAGCACTTCATTGCTCGAATCGGCGCTGGCTTCGCTGGCCAACCAGGCGAGCAATTACCTGATGACCGGGCACATTCCGCAGCCCATGGGCACGCGTCATCCAAACATCGCTCCGTACGGCGACATTTTCACCTGTGCCGACGGCGAACCTATCCTGCTGGCAGTGGGCACGGAGCGCCAGTTCCGGCAACTATGCGCGGTGCTGGGGCTCGATGGCCTGGCGAATTCGAAAGAATTCGGCAACAACGAAGCAAGGGTGCGTCACCGGGCATCGCTGAACCTGGTACTGGCAGAAGCCATCGGAAAATGGACGTTTTCCGACCTGATGGGCGAATTCAATGCAAAAAGGGTACCCGCTGCCCGCATCCGCAACATGGCATCCGTATTTGAAATGCCCGAATCGGGGAACATGATCCTGGAAGAACGGACGCCGGATGGCACGGATACCCGGCGCATGCAGACCACTGCATTTACGATCTCTAATCCTTTGTGATCCAGATGAACTGATTAGCCCCGACGCTATTATGGATCACATAGGTGCCGGGCTCTAATTCCTGCGCGACGAATGAGATGGCGGCATCCGTATGTTTTGTCCAGGTCCAGGTAAGGCCGCCGTCGGTAGTGGTCAAAAACGCATATGCAATGCCCAGGTTCGGGCAATCGGGATCGCGTGCGATCGCCACCCCGTCATCTCCTTTCATGGTCAGGATATAGATCGAATAATCGGCGATCTTCTGCCAGGTAGCGCCGCCGTCGGTGCTGCGCACCGTTTCCTGCGAACTGGTCGCAAAGTACCGGCTGGGCGTATCGAAATAAAAGTTCACGTCATTTTGGGCAATATCAGCGGAAACGGTTTTCCAGTTCGCACCGCCGTCCGTCGTGATATAGGCGTATTTGGTTTGCCCCATAAAAACATACCCGAAGTCCGGCGTCTTGAACACCAGTTCGTTGACGGAATTGACAACAGGAAAATCCGTTCCCCTGTATTTCATCCCAGTTCTCGCCGCCATCGTTTGTTTCGAGCAGGGCAAACTTGTCCTGCCCGAATCCGAGCGCAAAACCTTTCGATTCATCGATAAAAGCGAGCCGGGTCAGCGGCCACTGGCCGTCGTATACTTTCTTGGTAAAGGTTTGCCCCATGTCGGGAGTGGAAACCAGCACCTGATACGTCAATGAGGGTTCAATTGAATCGTACAGTACCTTGAGGGAACCGTCGAATGCGCCTGATATGAGCCTGGAATTGCTGAGGAACTGGTTGGGGAAATTCGGAACGACCGGCCAGCTGTTTCCTCCGTTGGTGGAGTGCACCAATGTCGAGCCCCGGGCATAGCCATTGTTTTTGTCAAAAAAATAGAAGTAATCCACGTTGTAGCCGAATGTATACAAACAATCGATCACATCCACCGACCATCCGGGGATGTCAGGCAATACATTCAGGACCTCACAGTCGCCGCCGCCGGGCGAGTCATCAGTTTTATTACAATGAAGCAAAGGCAGCAATAACAAGAGATAAATCAATTTTTTCATAGAAAGAACCGGGTTGGGCCGTCAAAGCAGACCGCTGTATAAATGTTTGACAATGAGATGCGTACTTCTTTACAATTCCGGCTTTTGGCATTCCTGAATAAAATGAAATGCCGAAAACAAAACCAATATATAGCAGATACGCCATTTTTAAAAACCGGATTTGGGCGCCTGTAGTTTTTTTTCAGAAATTTACCCTTTCCGGGCCGGCGACAAACTCAACCTGTGCCCGGCACAGATGTTATGGCAAGTATGGATCAGGAAAAAATACTGACCGCGCTGCGCAGCGTGCGCGACCCACAGACGGGCCGCGATATTGTGGAAGCGGGCATGGTAGAACAACTGGAAACGGAGGGCGACAATATTAATTTCAAACTCGTGCTGCCCTCGCTGCAGATGCAGGGAAAAGCCGAACTGAATTTCGCCTGCCTGGGCGCCATTGCGGATATCTACCCCAATGCAAATGTCAATGTCCATTTCGTAGGCGCGCACGCCGGGAAGCCAGCAAAGCACCAGCATTGTACCGCATATCAAGAACATCATTGCCGTGGCCTCGGGCAAGGGCGGCGTCGGCAAAAGCACCGTGGCCGTCAACCTGGCATTGGGTCTGAAAAAACTCGGCGCACGCGTCGGGCTGATGGATGCGGACGTGTACGGCCCCAGCATGCCTACCATGCTCGGACTCGTGGGACAGCGACCCAAAGTAAAAGACATCACCGGCACGGTGAAAATGGTGCCGCTGGAAGCGCATGGCATCCCTGTCATCAGCATCGGCAACATCATCGACCCGGAACAGGCCGTAGTGCTGCGCGGCCCAAGGCTCGCCGCCATCATCAAACAGTTTTTCAACGATGTCCTGTGGGAGCCGCTCGATTACATGGTTGTCGATCTGCCGCCCGGCACCGGCGACGTGCAACTGACGCTGGTACAAACGGTGCCGGTCACCGGCGTCGTGCTGGTCACGACGCCTCAGGAAGTCGCACTGGCCGACGCTGTGAAAGCCATGAATATGTTCCTGCTGCCGCAGATCAACGTGCCCATTCTGGGCGTGGTGGAAAACATGTCGTGGTTTACGCCTGCCGAATTGCCGGACAATAAATACTACCTGTTTGGCCAGGGTGGCGGGAAAAAACTGGCGAAAGCAAGCCGTTCGGTCCTGCTGGGGCAGATCCCCATCGTGCAGGGTATCCGGGAAGGCGGCGATTCCGGCGTTCCTGCCGTCGCGCAAGGCGGTATCGTATCGGAGGCGTTCCTGGAGGTGGCCAAAAACACCATACGACAGGTGGCGGTGCGCAATGAAATGCTGGCGCCCACCACCATCGTAAAAATGGGCGGTTAGATCAGGCGAAATTCATTCCCGATCTCAACACGCCGTTCACCCGGTTGAACACGCGGCTGTCGGTCGTTTCGGAGGCGATGGTTTGAAATACCGTGCGCTCGTCGATCTGCCTGAGGCTTTGCTCCGTCTGCAGGCGCTGCTGCGCAGCCACTCTTGATACCGCCGGTGAAATGATCCTGCCCATGCCTCCCGTTCCCTGGTTAATTGCCAGAGATATAATGATCGTCAGCGCCGCTTCCGAGGTAAACATCTCTCCTATCCTCGGCGTCCGGATGCGGATACCGCCTACATCGAGATCGAGTTTGAAGTTGAGGGCCGGCTGAACGTAAAGATCGTTGGCCATGCGCAGTTGTTCGCGGATCAGGGTAGGCTCGTACCCGGCCTTGATAAATGCGCCGTTGAGTTGAATATTGCTCTGGATATAGCGCCATGCGGCATCGCCGCGGTGTTTGAACCGGCTTTCATCGAGCACGGTCACCGTCGCGCCCGTGCCGAAACCTTCCACATCGATCCCCACACACCCAAACACTTGCTGGAAGGCCGCGCCTGCATTGGTTTTCATGCTCGCCAGCAAGCGGTTGAGGCTGCCGCCCTTGTCGCTCGCTCCGACAAACTGAATAAATCCGTAGGAAAAAATGGCCGAGTCGTAACTGTTGATCGCATCGAAATTGCCTTCGTGGGTCGATACGAACTGCAGGGCCCGCGCCTGCATGGTCGTCAGCCCTAACTGCCTGGATCGAGGCTACGGACAATTCGATATTCGACTGACCGTGGTACAAAATGCCGTTGGGAAATACCATGAACCGCGATTCCGTGTGGTTGTCGCGCATGGAAGCAACGACCTGCCCGCCATTCAGCAGAGGCACTACAAGCGTATAGCGCCGGGCATTGCTTTCCTGCCGGACGTCCAGCCTGAATTGCTGCCGTGCCGACAAAAAATCCCCACCCGAAGTGGATACCGGTGGCGGCTGCACAGGAAGCGGCGTAAAGGGCGGATCGGGGGTGACCGTGCCGCTTCCCTGACCGCGTATCCGGAGTTGCTGTCCGACGCTCAGGGCATCGGAGGTAAGGCCGTTGATTGATTTCAGTTCGCTGACCGTCATGCCGAATCGGCGGGCCAGCGCAAACAAAGTATCGCCCGGCATCACGACGTACAATCCGGTATTGCCGGTACTGACGGGAGTGGTGACGGGTTGTTGGGGTACATTGACCACCGGAGTCGTACTACCGCTGCCCCTGACCTTTAACACCTGCCCTACGCTCAGCGCATCCGATACGAGGCCGTTGAGCGCTTTCAGTTCGCTGACCGTCATATTAAAACGGCCGGCAATCCTGAACAGGGTATCGCCGGGCACCACCACATACGATTGCGAACTGCCGCCTGAAAAATTGCTGGTAGAAGGCGCAGTGCCTGTCGAATTTCCGAACGGGCTGTCCACACGCACTTTTAGCACCTGCCCGATGTTGAGGCTGTCGGAAGCCAGGCCGTTCAGCGCTTTCAAATCGCTGACCGTCATGTTGAATTTTCGGGAAATGGCAAAAAGGGTGTCACCCCTGACAACAGTATACTGGGAAATTGCGCTCATTCGGCGGATATATTGAGGATGAACAAAAGAACGGCGGGGGTACGGCCGGATAAAAAGGCCGTCTCTCTGCAAATATATCCGTAAAACGAAGAAAGTCAATGCAGTATTTTCCAGAACATCTCCTTCATCAGTTCCGCTTCGCCGGTGTTGGTGGTGTCGTTGTCCACCCCTTTTGACCGCAGGTCATACTCTTTGAGCAATGAAATGACACGTGCCGTCTGGGCAGGTGTGTAGTGCGTCGCCGCGAGTTTGTATTCTTTCAAAAACCAGTCGGAGCGCAATTCAAGCGCTTTCAGCATCTCCGCATCCGGGCTTCCTTTCAGGGAATGGAGCATCAATACCTTTGAAAAATAGGAGTACAAACTGCTGATCGTTACGATAAGGGGGTTGCGGCGGATATTGGATGCAAAATGGGCGCCGATACGGGTTACTTTCGGCAGGTCGCGGGTCGCCAGGGCTTTCTGCAATTCAAATACGTTGTAGTCTTTGCTGATGCCGACATATTCCTGTACATGAGCCGGCGTAACGGCGGTGCCCTTTGGAAGATTGAGTGCCAGTTTGTCCACTTCATTGGCGATCTTGGCCAGGTCCGCGCCGAGATATTCGGCCATGAGCGCAGCAGCAGGAGGGGTCGCTTCTATTCCTTTGGATTTGGCATAGCCGGCGATCCAGTCAGGCAACTGGTTGTCGTACAGTTTTTTACTGTCAAAAAGCAGGATGTTTTTTCCTTGCAAAGACTTACCGAGCCGGGTGCGCATGTCGTATTTTTTATGCTTGTGGCACACGACAAATACCGTAGAAGGCATGGGATTCTCGACATAGGCCGCCAGGTCGGGCAGGCCTTTCATTTCCTGGGCTTCACGCAGGATCACCACCTGTCGTTCGCCCATCATCGGGTAGCGGCGCAGGTAATCGAGCAGGGTGATCGCATCCACTTCCTTTCCGTACAACACCACCTGGTTGAACCCTTTCTCGGCTTCGGGCAAGGCATGCCCGTCGACCGCCTGTTCGATGCGATCGATAAAAAAGGGCTCCTCGCCATGCAGGAAATACACGGACCTGAACTGGCCCGTCCCGATCTCGCGCAGGATTTCTTCAAACGTCATGACGAAGCAAAGTTAGGTAGGCGTCGCCACTATTTCTTCCTGGCAGCGGCTGATTTCCCGGCGCCTTTCTTCTTTGCGTCGAAGGCGCCCGGCAGTTCTTTCTCGATGATCTTCTTCACGTCCTCCAGCGTCAGCGTGCGCGCCTGGTCCGCCGTCATTTTGGCGCCATCGACGCGGGGCAGGTTCACGATGGCCCGCATGTATTTGATGAAAGGGCCCCAGCGGCCGTTTTCCACGCTGATCTTTTCTTCCGGCCAGTGATGGATGTAGCGGTTCGCCTCCTTTTCAATCTTTTGCTGGATCAGTTCAACGGCCTGTTCTTCGGTGATCCGGTCAAAATTGACCCTGGCAGGCACATTGACGTACAGGTCCGCCCATTTGACGAAGGGCCCGAACCTGCCTTTCCCCTTGGTGATAGGCTGTCCCTCGAAATGGCCGACCGGCTTGTCGGCTTCCTGCTTGGCCTTTACGAGTTCCACCGCGCGTTCGTATGAAATATCGAACGGGTCTTCGCCTTTGGGCAGCGAGATGAACTGGCTGCCGAATTTGACGTAAGGGCCATAGCGGCCGGTATTGACCTCCAGTGACTGTTCTTCATAGTCGCCCAGCGCGCGCGGCAGTTGAAAGGATTCCAGCGCATCTTCCAGGGTAACATTTTCAAGCGTTTTTCCGGGTCGCAGGTTGGCGTAGCGCGGCTTTTCCTTTTTTTCGAGTTCTTCGCCGGTGCCGATCTGCACGACCGGTTTGCCGAGGCTGCTCATGCGCACCAGTATGGTACGGCCGCTTTCGGGGTCTTTGCCGAGGATACGTTCGCCGCTGACCCTGTCGGCTTCCTTGAGCGTTTTTTCCACACGCTCGTGAAACGGCTTGTAGAAACTGTCGATCATCCGCGTCCAGTCGAGTTTTCCGTCGGCGATATGGTCGAATTCAGCCTCCACGCTGGCGGTGAAGCCGTAGTCCATGATCCGTTTGAAGTAACTGTCGAGAAAATCGCTGACGATCATGCCCATATCGGAAGGATAGAGCACGTTTTTCGTTGCGCCGGTCATTTCCTTGCCGGCCGTTTTCTGTATCTCGTTCTTTTTCAGCGTCAGGATCTGGTACTGGCGTTCTTCACCTTCGCGGCTTTCCTTGGTCACATATCCGCGGTTGTCTTCCATGATCTTGGTGATCGTAGGCGCATAGGTAGAGGGACGGCCGATACCGAGTTCTTCGAGTTTTTTCACCAGACTGGCCTCTGTAAAACGGGCGGGTGGACGCGTAAAACGCTCGGTAGCCGTCATTTCGTCGAGATCGAGCGCCTGCCCTTTTTGCAGGGGCGGCAGGATGCCCGATGTCTCTTCATCGTCGTCGTCGGTGCTTTCGAAGTACACCTTCAGAAAGCCGTCAAACTTCAGCACTTCGCCTTCGGCCACCAGTTTTGCCTGTGGCTGTGTGCTGATGGCGATATCGACGGTCGTTTTTTCAAGTTCCGCATCGGCCATTTGCGAAGCCATGGAGCGCTTCCAGATCAGTTCGTACAGGCGCTGCTCGTCGCGGTTGCCGCTCACCTGCTGCCGTTCGGCATAGGTGGGACGGATGGCTTCGTGCGCTTCCTGCGCCGATTCGTTTTTGGTCTTGTAGCGGCGCAACTGGTGGTAGCGCTGGCCGTATTGCTTGACGACTTCGTCGCCGATGGATTGCAGGGCCGTCTCGCTCAGGTTGGTCGAATCTGTACGCATGTAGGTGATAAAACCCGCTTCGTAGAGCCGCTGGGCGACGCTCATCGTGCGGTTGACCGAAAACCCGAGTTTACGGCTGGCTTCCTGCTGGAGCGTGGATGTGGTGAACGGCGCCGCAGGCTTGCGGCGTGCGGGTTTCACCTCAATATTATTAACGGAGAAATTGGCGTCGATGCATTTTTTCAGAAACGCCTCGGCGCCGCCCTGGTCATCAAACCGCGTGGGACATTCCGCTTTAAAAGTGACCGTTTTGCCCTGGGCATTTTTCACGAGGAACTGCGCGACGATCCTGAAAAACGGCGCGATCCTGAATTGCTGGATTTCGCGTTCGCGTTCGACGATGAGTTTTACCGCCACCGACTGCACCCGACCGGCCGATAACTGGCCTTTCACTTTTTTCCAAAGCAGGCCGCTCAGTTCCCAGCCCACGAGGCGGTCGAGTACCCGGCGCGCCTGCTGGGCGTTCACGACGTTCATATTGATCAGTCGCGGGTTCTGGACGGCTTTCTGAATGGCCGGTTTGGTGATCTCGTGGAATACGATGCGCTTGGTGTGCGTGGTATCGAGACCGAGCACTTCGCACAGGTGCCAGGAAATGGCTTCACCCTCCCGGTCTTCATCCGTTGCCAGCCACACCTCCTGCGAGCCCTTCGCGGCTTCTTTCAACTCCTTGACGGTTTTGAATTTATCGGAAGGGACCACATATTTGGGATGGTAATCGTGCTCGACGTCGACAGCCAGATCGTTCCCTTTTTCGAGGTCGCGGATATGGCCGTACGATGATTTTACGCTAAAATCGGATCCCAGGTATTTTTCGATGGTTTTCGCCTTTGCCGGCGATTCTACGATGAGCAGTTTTTTCGTCATGGTCATTAAAAAAGGTTTTTGGTCGGCGGTACCGTTGCGGCACGGGAGCCGGCCGCAAAAGTAATGGGATTTTAAACTTGGAGTTTGTTCAAAATTCCATTGCTGGCCTACAAGCGGCCAATTTTGTTTTATGCGGCGTTAGATTTTTCGTCGTAGCGGCCGGCTATGACTGCAAAATCTGCCTTGCATAAAACAAAATTTGCTCGCTTTCGCCTCAGCATGAAAATTTGAACAAACTCTTAGATTCAAATTGCAGTGCGATCGCCCGTTTTTATGGCTGCGGGGTGTGCTCAAAAAAGGCATCAGATCAGAAAAACCTCCCTTTTTGTAACGTAAAAGAACCGGCGTTGATCACCGCCGGTTCTTTTTTTTCGTCTCTTCGCTGATCACCTGGCCTTCTTTTTTTTCTTCCTGAAACTCTTTTTTGCGCCGTTCCCGGAACGCAGTCGCCAGTTCCCGGATATTGATGGACTGCCCGTTCAGGGTCTTGTGATAGGAAAGGATCAGGAAATCCGCCATGTCGTCGGGATAGGTGACGCCGGCGCTGCGCAGGTAATGTGAAAGCCGGGATCCGCCGTAAAAACCCCAGTTGAGGATCATCCATTGGCCCAGCCGGTTGTGCAGCGCCAGGCAAACGCTGTCTTCTGGAATGGTCTTGATCACCGCTTGCGACTCGGTCGATATGATCTTGTTGAGTTGTTGCATGGCGTCGTCGAGGTTCTTGGGAATGTAAACGCCGTACAACTTGTCCTTTTTGATACGCTCCTGGTACTGTTTTTCGTACTCCGCCTCGTCGTTGGGCAGGCCTTCCTGGGCGTATGTCCGGACAAGGGGTAACAGAAAAAACAACAACATCATGTAATTTTTATGTTTCATTGCACTCCGTAAGAATTGGTTTATTGCTGTAAAAGGAACGAACGATCCATGAATCTTCGCTTGTCTCTGCTCGAGATTTTCTTGCTGGAAGTAATCGTCTGGCTCGTGATATGGTTGCTCAATGACTACATGGCAACCTTACTAACGTTTACCCTCGGCGCTATCGTATTGGCGGTGCTGGTGATCGCGCTCATTGCAGAGGCAATCGAGCGATCGAAGGTGCCGCGCCGGTATTTTCATATCATGGCGCTGAGCATACTGGCGCCGCTGGTTTCCGCCGTGATCTACCTCTTTATCTTTGGCGGCAAACTCGGATTTCTCGAATCCTGATCATACCAGATAAGCCGTGGGATCGTTGTCCGCGGGTAATGCTTCGAAATTGCCCGTCTGACGATTTTTGCGTACGCGGTCCCATTCGAAGTAACGGCCGTTCATCACTACATAGACCCCCGGTGGCAAGACCTGCGCGAAGGCCAAAGCGCTGCCCAGGTTAAAAAAACCGTCGGAGGAGGTTCCGAAAGCATAGGGGATCATAGCGCCGGTGAGCACAATGGTTTTGCCTTCGATGTGCGCTTCCGCAAGTGCTTTGGCGGTATCTACCATGCGGTCGGTGCCGTGGGTCAGCAAGATTCGGTCGGCGGGCGTTTTTTTGCAATTGTAGGCAATGATAGCCCTGTCTTCGTCACGCATTTCGAGCGAATCGACCATCATGAGGGTCTTGATATCGAGTTCGACCGTGCAGCGGCCGCGCTCGAACATCTCGCTGAGATGCGTGTCCTTGAAAAAGAGTTCGCCGGTGATCAGGTTGTATTCTTTATCGAATGTGCCGCCGGTGACAAAAATCTGGATCATAAATCGTTGAGGGTGGTGGTGGACCGGTAAAGATCGCGTCAAACGATTGACAGGGCAAAGGAATGAGTTTTTTTGAGGAAAAAAACGATCAACTATGGATACCGATCGAAGAACGATTTCTATTTTTGCCGCATCAACAAAACTGGAATTGCCATGAAGAAAAACGAAGAATATGTTGAGAATCGCGGCCGTGACTGGCTGATGTTCCTCATCAGCCTGGCGGGTGCCGTGGCGCTGCTGATCTTTATTCCCGAATGGGTTTGGATAAGTTTCCCGTTTGTATTTACTGCGTTGGCGGGCGCTATGGGCCGCCTTTAAGCCTGCGAGACGAACAACCAACGAAGCAGCCGCCGGTACTGTACCGGTGGCTGCTTCGCATTTTCAGTACGCAGGAATGCAGGATACGACCCGGGGATAAATAGAAATCCCTCGCCGGTGCGACGAGGGACTCTAACCCAAACAAATAAACACAAAAACTACTTGCTGCAAGTTTAAGACAAGTTTTGGAGTTACGGCAAATTTTTAGGTGGAAAATTTGACGAAAATTTTACGAGATGTTTGGCGAACAGCACCGAAGCGAAATTTTGGCGCTCCCGAATCGTTCGTTTTCCAAAAAAAGATTGGTTTTTTACAAGTCAATACCGGCAGCCTGTATCGAGGCCCGTTGTCTTTCTTACCTTCGCCAAACATTCACCCACTTCCATGCGCGTTTTCAGATTTCTCCTGTCGCTCTTCCTGACCGTGCTCTTCGGCTGGTTGCTTTGGGCGCCGCAAACCGTTGGCGACAAATCACTGCCTTCGCTGGGCGGCTTTTTCAACCCTTTTTCCGGTTTCTGGAAAAATGCAGCACCTGTCGCAAATACCTTTCAGGACATCGACCTGCCCGGACTGAAGGGTGAAGTACAACTCGTGTACGACGACCTGCTGATTCCACACATTTTTGCAGAAAACCTCGACGACGCCATGCGGGTGCAGGGGTATGTCACGGCGCAGCACCGCCTGTGGCAAATGGACATTACTACACGCAAGGCTTCGGGCCGGCTCTCGGAAATACTGGGAGAACGCACCCTCGGTATTGACCGGGTCACGCGTCGAAGGGGCATGGTGTTCGCTGCCGAAAATGCTGTGAAGGCGTGGAGCGAGTCGCCTGAGAACCTGCGCATGTTGCAAGCCTATGTCGATGGCGTCAATGCCTATGTCAATCAGTTGCGTCCGGCGGACTATCCGATCGAATTCAAATTGCTGAATTACGCCCCCGAACCCTGGTCGCTCCTCAAAACGGCCCTGGTGGTGGAAGCCATGTCGGAAAATCTCTGTTCCCGGGATGCCGACCTCGCCAGCACCAAAGCCGCAGCCAAATTTGGTTGGGATACCTTTGATTACCTGTTCCCCGAGTGGAATCCGAAACAGCAACCTATCATTCCCGATACCGGGCAGTGGAAACAATGGAATGTAAATATCGAAGCTCCCACAACAATCGCCCCGGAAGCATTCGGGCAAACTTCCCGGAAACCTGAATCCGGCACGACACCTTCATTCGATACCGACCCCTATGTGGAGGGCAGCAACAACTGGGCGGTTGCCGGCACCCGGACGAAGTCCGGACACCCCTTACTGGCCAACGATCCGCACCTGACCCTTGGCCTCCCGTCCATCTGGTTCCAGTTGCAAATCCACACACCCGGGCAAAATTGCTACGGCGTTTCCCTGCAAGGGGTGCCTGGCATCATTATCGGCTTTAACGAGCAGATTGCCTGGGGCGTCACCAATGTCAGCCACGATGTGTCGGACTGGTACCACATCACCTGGGCCGATGACAAACACAGTGAATACCTGCTCGACAGCGTCCGGCAAAAAGTACAGGAGCGCATCGAAACCATCGGCATCAAGGGGAAGGACCCGCTGCTGGATACCGTCCGCTATACCGTCTGGGGGCCTGTGGTGTATGAATATGACCATACTCACCCGTTGCGCGACTGCGCGTTGCGCTGGATATCGCACGATGCGCCCTCTCCGGACGGCTCCAGGATCTTTATGTTCCTCAATGCGGGAAAAAACTACGACGACTACCGCAAGGCGCTGAACCTGTACGATTGTCCGGCACAAAATTTCGTATTTGCCACCAGCAGTGGCGACATCGCCATTACCGTGCAAGGGAAATTCCCGATCCGCCAGAAAGGGCAGGGGCGGTTTATCCAGGACGGCAGCCGGCAGATCAGCGAATGGCACGGGTTCATCCCCATGGACCGCGTGCCCGCCATGAAAAACCCCTCCCGTGGCTTCGTTTTTTCTGCAAACCAGCACTCTACCCCACCCTCCTATCCCTATTACTATCTCGGCAGTTTCGACGATTTTCGCGGGCGCGAGATTTACGACCGGCTATCGAACATGCAAAACGCTACCGTCGACAGCATGAAAACGATGCAACTCGACAATTTCAGCCGCCGTGCCGCCGATGCCCTGCCAGCCATGCTGTCCCTGCTCGACCGCAGCCACCTGGATGACGAGGGCAAAAAAATGGCAGCCGAACTGGACGCCTGGGATTTCCGTTACGAAGCGGACGCCACAGCAGCGCCTTTGTTCGATGTGTGGTTCGATACCTGCTATGCGCGTACCTGGGACGAATGGGACGGGCAGGAAAATCTGCTTCTTCCCGAATCATGGCGTTTCATCGAACTGCTGGAAAAAGACACTGCGAGCATTTTCTTCGATCACCCCTCCACCCCCGCACGTGAAACGGCGCGGGCGATCGTGCAGGAATCTTTTGAGACCATGCAGGAATACTTCCGGCAACATCCCGATAAAAGGACTACCTGGGGGCACTTTATGGGTTTCACTTTAAAACACCTCGCACAACTCGACGCCTTTAGCCGCCTCGACGTGGTGGTAGGAGGACACCGCACCGCACCCAATGCCATGCAAAAAACGCACGGTCCTTCCTGGCGAATGATCGTAGACCTGAATGAAAAGGTCAAAGCGTACGGCGTATATCCCGGCGGTCAGTCGGGCAATCCGGGCAGCCCGTATTACGACAACATGGTGGATACCTGGGCAAAAGGCGACTACTACGAGTTGTTGTTCCTGAGCGCTGCCGACGAGCCGTCGAGCAGGATCGCCGGCAGGCAAACTTTTAAACCGACCCACCCATGAGGCGCATACTTTCCACGATCCTGTTCATCTTCCTCCTGGGCCAGTCAAGCCGCTTCGGCGTTCCCTGGTGGGCGATCGCCCCGATCGGCGTACTGGCCGGATGGCTGTTCCCCATGCATGCTTTCAGGGGATTCCTCGCCGGCTTTTTGGGCGGCAGCCTGCTGTGGGGCACCACCGCCGCCATGCTGAACAATGCTAACGATGGCATCCTGTCGGCAAAAGTAGGACTGCTGTTCCAGGGCCTGCAAGGCTGGCAACTGGTGTTGCTGACGGCAGTGCTGGGCGGTCTGCTGGCAGGGTTCGGCGTACTGACGGGTCGCTATGCACGCGACTTATATGTCGGCAGCAAGCCAAATGATTGATCAGGCCAACTTTTTTGCGAAGAAAAACGCTCTAACATAAAAACGGCGTGTTACTTTTGCTACGCAATGCGCGATGAAGCGCAGCCACAAGCATTTTTTCCTCCCCACGGGGACTTTTTTATACCTTCATTTAATCCACCCAATTTTGAAGTATGGCGAAACCGGCAGATTGTCTATCAACTGCCGGTTTTTGTTTTGTCCGGATCAGCAACAAAAATCCCGAACCGATCGGGAAGATCGATTCGGGACAGTCTTAGTTGCAGTTGCAACGATTTGGTTTTTAACGCTTTGGCTCTTTAGTCAAGTATCAGTTCAAATTCCACACGACGGTTTTGTTCGCGTCCTTCGGGCGTATCGTTTTCTGCGATCGGGCGGTTCTCGCCAAAGCCGGCGTAACGCAGGCGCTTGGCCTTGATGCCACGGAACATGAAATAGTCGTAGCAGGCTTTAGCCCGTGCCTCCGAAAGGCGCTTGTTTTTCTGTTCATCACCTACGTTGTCGGTATGTCCGCTGATCGAAAGCGTGTAGTCAGGATACTGGCGCATGATCTCGACGATCTCGTCGAGGATAGAGAACGATTCGTTTTTCAGCGTTGAGCGACCGGTCTGGAATTGAACGGCTTTGGTCGCAAAAGCGAGGCGTTCTTTCACCTCCGGCTTCACTTCCGGGCAACCAAAATTGGTGCTGAGGCCCGGTGTATACGGGCATTTATCGGCTGAATCAACCACGCCGTCACCATCGCTGTCGTTTTCTACCGGGCATCCGTCGTTTGACGGCGGGCCGAATACCTTCGGACATTTATCAAAATTATCTGCCACGCCGTCGCCGTCGGTGTCCGGGCAGCCTTTGTTCGTTCCGGCCAGTGTCGGGCACAGATCGTCTTTATCAGGCACGCCGTCGCCGTCGCTGTCCTTCATATCCGGGCATCCCTTATTGGCAGCAGTGCCGGCCTCGGTCGGGCAATCGTCGTCTTTGTCGGGTACGCCATCGAAATCGGTGTCGGGGCATCCGTTCCAGCGACCTGCTTCAGTGGGGCATTCATCGTCTTTGTCGGCAAAACCGTCTTTGTCGTAGTCCGGGCATCCTTTCGTATCAAGGGGCCCCGGATCATTCGGGCACTCGTCCTCATGATCGCCCAATCCGTCGCCGTCGCTGTCCGGGCAGCCCAGGGCAGAAGCCGGCCCGCGCTGGTCGGGGCATTTGTCAACCGCATCGGCTACGCCGTCCTGGTCGCGGTCGGTTACCGTAAGCGGCTTGGGTTCGCCTTTGTGCAACAGATAAACAAATCCGACGCCGAGTTGGAGGTTATCACGCATATCCTGCGTGGCCTTGCGGTATTCCCCCTGGACGTTGATAAATGCGAATTTGGAAATACGCACATTCACGCCGGCGCCGAACGGTATCTGAAGATGGCCGTTTTTAAAATCTTCCAGGTAGTATCCTGCGCCGCCAAATGCGTAGGGCGACAGTTTGGCGTCGTTGCGCATGTTACCGATGTGGAATAGGATATCGAGGCTGGTCGTCACGGTGTTTTCCGAAATGCCGGGCAATTTTGCCAGACCGAGTTTGAGCGGCACACCGACGTTGAGGAAAGGTGCGAGGTTTCGAAAAATGCCTACTTCGAAGCCCTGACTGAGACGAAAGTCGTCATCATTGAGCAGGCCGTAATCGAAAAAATTGAGTTTTGCATGGATGGCATTTGGGAATTCCGGGTTTTGGGCACTAATGTGCTGGGACTGCAGACAGGCCGTCAGCAGGATTAGCAGGAAAAGTTTTCTCATCGCAAAGTCTTTAAATGTTTTGCAGGAGAAAACAAAAGCGATGCCAATAACAGGTTTGGGGTATGGCATTACCCCCTCAAAAACGTCATGTGTGCGACACTAAAGCGCGCAAAACCCGCTTTTCAAAGCGCAAGCCGGACAATTGAATACCTCAAAGAGGCTGGAAATACATGCGGACTATTTACTTTTCTTCGCCCCGCAGGAGCCGGCTGGCCAGTTTGCGAGCCTCCTGCTTCGGGCTTTTCCACCACTGAACCGACAGGGTCGGCACGACTTCGATCTTGCTTTGGTGGAAAAAACGTTTCATTTTCTCCTCCCATTCATACGAAGGCATCGCAGATTTGGCCAATACCCCGTCAAAAAACAATACGCTGCTGGCCTCTTTCTCGTTTTTGGCCTCCAGAAACAGGGGAACGCGCACGCCGGCGGCCAGGGCATTCCGTTTTAACTGGCTGGCCTCGAAGTAGGGCCTCAGGGCAAATTCCACTTCCTCCATAAATGTAGAGAAAGGATAGTAAGACTCCGTGTAGTTGAGCAATCCCTTCATCTTTTGCAGTTGTTCTTCTGCCAGTTCGCCTTCTCCGCGCTGCAGATGCTCGGCAAAAGTGACCAGATGAGAAAGGATGCAGGTACCGAGGAAGTTGCGGTCGGCCGCCAGAACGGAGTGCAGGCCCGGCGGAATGGAATGCGCGATGAACAGTTTTTGGGTAGCGCGGGTAAGCACTACGTGCAACTGGTTGAGTCCCAATTGTGTATTCCAGAAATGAAGGTGGCGTGTCAAACTCCCCTGGGCATCCGTGGTGCCGTGGGTCAGGGAAATGAGCAGCATATCCACGTGTTGCCCCTGCAACTCGGCGAACTGGTACACCCCGAGTCCGCTGAGCAGCATCTGTTGTATCTTTTCGAAACCGGGCTGCTTGCGCTGCCTGATCTTGAGCAACTGTCCTGCGATCAGGTCGCGTTGTTGCACCGTAGAGCAGGCGATACCCACTACCGGATAGGTGCTGCGCGCCGCCGTAGGTTCTATCAGGTTGAGCCAGTCGATGATCTGCCGCGCTTCGGCTTCGTTGGTTCCGGAAGATTCGTCGTAGCGCCCCTCCACATTGGCCACCACGGTGGCTTCACGGGCGATACGGCCCGACGGAAGGCGTTTGTACGGTGTGCCGAAAGCGATCTTGTTGAAACGCACCCATTCTTCGGGGCTGTCCTGATGCTGATATTCCAGCTGATGCGTCCTGGCGCCGATACCCTGGCAAAACTCCAGGAAGTCGTCCTCCGCAAAAGGCGTCATATCTTGCTTGGAATCGCCGAATACCACGAGGTTTTTGGCCATTTCGAACAGGTGATAACATTCCTGCTTGGGAATATTGTGCGCTTCATCAACCAGAACGACGTCAAAGGTCATATTTGACAGTTGCACTACATCGAGGGCAACCTGGGGAGTGACCAGCAATACGGGTAGGGTTTCCGTCAGCGGCTGGATATGCTTTTGGAACAGTTCTTCCGCCTTGTGGGTCGCCGAAAGCGTCCGGTTATTTTTCCCGAACCAGGTTTTGAATGCCGTGCCGTCGGCCGATTTCAGTGCGCGCAGGGCCTTGTTCTTGCGATTCTGCCACAAAGCGCTGATCTGGAAGGGCAGCAACTGCCGCAATTCACGGAGGTTGTCGTCAAGGGTCTCCAGCAGGTCGTCATTCCACTGCATGCCCGGATTGAACTCGTTCTGAAGCAGGTGGTGCAGATACCAGCTCTCAAAAGCGGCCAGCCAGTTGTTGGGTTTGATCTTGCACAGGGCGCGCACCACTTTCTGTTCGGGGCCCCGCAATCCGAGCCAGTGCTTCTGCCAGATGTAGAAATCCTCAAAATCACGCAGGTAGAACTGCGTTTCTTCCAGTCGGGCGATCACGTCTTCCAGAAACTCCTGCCGTTTGGGGATGGTCAGCATTTCGTGTTTCAGGTGGTCGGCATAGAGCCCCATGCTGTTGAATTCCTCGAGGAAAACATCCATCGCGTACTCCAGTTCCTTGATCTGCTCGCGAAAATCGAGGTCGGCGTGTATGCTTTTGGCATTCAGGCGCCTGACGTCTTCCCTGACCACGCTCGGAATGCGGCGGCGCCACAGGCGCATGGAAGCTTCAAAATCCTTGGTCAGCTCGGATATCTTCTTGATGTTCTTGCTGTCGAAGTGGTTGGGGAAGTCGAAATCAAAGTACTTCCTGAGGCCGTAACTGCGGCGCATCTCGTCGAATGTGGCGCCGATCTTTTCCTTGGCGGCCACGATCTCCTTGTAGCGGTCGGAGAATACGCCGTACAGTTTTTCCGTAGCGGAGATCGGTTTTTCAAAATCGCTGCCGAACCGCTGTACACCGTCTTCGAGTCCGTCGCGGATGCGTTTCACGAATGCGGAAAGTTCAAAATAGTACTGCTCGTAATGGTCGAGCAGGGATTCGGCGTAATCGTTCGTTTTGGAAATGTAGCGGTGGTGCAATGCCGTCGCCTTGCCGAGCAGTGATTTTACCTGCATTTCCGTCCATTGCCGGCCCTGTTCTGAATCATGCGCCAGAAACACCGACTCGTTGAGGCGGCCCAGGGGATGCGACAGCGTGGGGAAACGCCGGAATAGCGGCTCGCTGGCATAGATCGCTTCTACGATCCCGTCGAATTCTTTTTTGGAAAATTCGAAATCCTGCGGATGCAAATAACTGAGCAACAACTCCTTGCCCTCAATGCGGTTGGCGCGCAGGTACTTCCCGACCGTATCGGTAAAATTCAGATCGCCAAACAGCGGGGCATGCAGTTCTTCCCAGGCATCGTCCAGTTTTCGCTGCTCGCGCTGCGTTTTGTTCAGCACTGTCTTGAACATTTCCTCGTTGTACAGCGCCTTGTTCTTGTTTTCTGTGGCCATGCGGAGCATATCGGCCAGCATCAACTGATCGCCGGCGATGTCGCGAATTACGAACGACACGTCGCCGAAGCCTTTTTCAAGCAGGAATTTCTGCGCGCGCCGCAGCGCGTTGATGCTCTTCGACACCACCAGACATTTCTTGCCATGCGACAGGGCGTTGATCACGATGGAAGAGATCAGGTAGGTTTTGCCGGTACCCGACGTACCCTCTACCACTGTCAGTGCATTGTGCTGCATGGCGTGCAGGACGGATCGTTGAGAGGGGTCGAGCGGCAGCATCGTAAATGTATGCTTCCAGTCGGCGCCTTCTGCCGGCAGGTCGGGCGCTACGGTCGGCGGGTGCGTCACGGTGGTACGGGGCAGGGTGGGGAAAATGCCCGCAACTGCCGACCACACCAGTCGCCCTTCCGTGAGATATTCTTTGGCGCGCGCATCTGCCGGGAACGGTTGAATGCTGAGTGGCAGCCCGTCTTCTACAAGGCCCAGCATGAGGCGAACGCCTTCGCAAATATCATCGAAGCTCCTGGAATTCAGGCTTTTGCCTTCCGTGAGTTGCTGGGCGCGGCGTGAGAAATCGGTTCCATGCACCGCATCCAGGAGGTGGAAAAACGGATAGTTGGGCACCGCCGAATGGCTGTCGTTGTGAACCACCGACCATTCGTCGACGTGCTGAGCGTGCGGTTCCAGTTGAAATTGCCAGATAAACAAGGGAGCGGCGAGTTCATACCCGGCCATTTTTGCCATCACGAAAGGATAGCCGATCCCGAGGTTTTTCGTGCCGAACACTTTTTCACGGTTGCGCGCCTCGAAATAAAAATGATTGAGCCAGTCGCCTGCCGGGAAATTGGACTTTACCGTCATCTCAAATTTGCCGTTCTCCACCAGCTCGTGCACACAGCTGATGGCGAGGTCGGCGTCTATAGCCGTCAGGTCGGCCTTCACGGGTTCGTTCGGCAAAGCCGATAACCATTCTAGAGCCGCGCCGCTGTATGAGGGGGTTGCAACAGATGCTTTTTCAGTAGGAGCAGAGGCAGGAATTGCAGATTCAGGCATATTATAGTATTTGGCTTTCAGTCATTTGTCCATGTGCAAAAGAACGGTTTTTGTGGGATTTAGCGGTATACAATTAGCGTTCCATTCATTTATTTTTATCCATATATGCCGCAGAATTAATTGAATATGCAAAAATCCGCCTTAGTGAAACGCACGATGATATGCCGCCGGGCCTGCCTTGTAAATTCAATGCAAGGGGCATCGCTTTTTTAAAAAAAGCATATCTTTGCGCCGGCGTCGGGCGACCAGCTCCTGCAAAACCTCCCCAGGGCGGAAACGCAGCAAGGATATGTGGTCGTAGCGGTGTGTCTGACGCTTTTTTTCTTGTAAAGACAATGCTGGAGGGGGATGGCTGGAAATCTTGCCATCCCCCTCCGGATTGATCGAACAAGGTCGAATCCCGTTTTCCTACCGCCCTCCTTTTATTATATTCATTCGCGCTATCCGATCACTTTATTAAACAGATAATGGTCCTGTCTGGAGAGGTATTGTTGTTTTACAGGCCTTTTATAAGCATTCGCCCGACCGCTCAGAGTCTGAAGTAACCGTCACCAACCTTTTTTAAGACAGCCTCATTCGCCGCTTACCATGCAATTTTTTATCGACACAGCCAACCTGGACCACATTCGCGAAGCCGCTGAACTCGGCATCCTCGACGGTGTGACCACCAACCCCTCTCTGATGGCAAAAGAAGGCATCAGCGGAGAAAAAAACATCCTGAAGCACTATCGCGACATTTGCGAGATCGTCGGCGCCAACCGTGATGTCAGCGCGGAGGTGATCGCTACCGATTTTAAAGGTATCGTTGCGGAAGGCAAAAAACTGTCCGAGATCCACGAAAACATCGTGGTCAAGGTGCCTATGATCAAAGAAGGGGTAAAAGCGATCTCCTACTTCACCGAACATGGTATCCGGACCAATTGCACGCTCGTATTCTCGGCAGGTCAGGCGATACTGGCTGCAAAAGCAGGGGCCACTTACCTCAGCCCGTTCATCGGCCGCATCGACGACACCAACTGGGACGGCATGGCGCTGATCAAGGAAATATTCAAGATATACACTACGCAGGGCTATGAAACGGCGATCCTTGCAGCCAGCATCCGCAGCCCGCTGCATATCGTGGAAGCAGCCAAGGCGGGCGCCGATGTGGTGACCTGCCCGCTGAGCGCCATCATGGGTTTGTTCAACCACCCCCTTACCGATATCGGATTGGAAAAATTCCTCGCCGACTACCGGAAGGCAAACGGTTAAACCCGGCAGCGACAATAAAGAGAGGGTTTGCATCCGAAAAGTGCGGCGGCCGATACCGGCTGTTGTCATTTTTCAGGTGCAAACCCTCTTGCTTTGACAAACTTGTCAGGCCGGTGTCGAATCGTCGCCGTCCTTGTCTTTTCCAGTGAGGAATTCGCGCGCGTCGTCCTTTTTGTCAGCCACATAATCTTTCGCCTTCTCCCAAAAATCCTTGCCCTTTTCGGCAAGTTCGCCCGCTTCTTCCTTCGCGTCGCCCATGAGTTCTTTCGCTTTATCGGACAGATATCCGAGCGCGCCGCCTTCGTATGCGGCGATCTTTTCGCGCAGCGCTTTCAGTTCGGCAGCGGCTTCAGCGGCTTCTTCCTTGCCTTCCGCGGCCATTTTCTCCGCTTTTTCGCTGAGTTCGGCAAATTTCTGGGCAGACAGATGTTTTAATTCTTCAAATTTTACGCCTGCCTTTTCGAGCGCGGCCTTTGCAGTATCGGAGAGGTCTTTCAATAGATGTTCCATAAAAACCGGTTTGATTGAGTGAATGAATTACGGCCTGCGAATATATAAAACAGCAGTACAACCGCCTGTTAATTTTCTGCTTTTAAGCCGGCCTTCTCCATCACTCAACTTTTTTCTTCCCATATCTGTGCCAGGAGCACAATGGTCTCGGTTGCCTTTTCCATATCCTGCACGGATACCCATTCCTGTTTGGAGTGAAAGGCATGTTCGCCGGCAAAAATATTCGGGCAGGGCAGTCCCATAAAAGACAGTCGGGAGCCGTCGGTGCCACCGCGGATCGAACGCTTCAGGGGCGTCGCATAACCTGCGCGCCTGAGCGCTTCAAGGGCATTTTCGACCACCTGAGGGTAGCGGCGCAGCACTTTTCCCATGTTGCGATATTGCTCCGTGATCCTGATCTCGGCACTGGAATGGGGAAAATTTTTCATGACGCCATCCACGATCCGCTGCAGGGTACGGGCATGGCGTTTGAGACCGCCGTCAGAAAAATCGCGCAGGATGAGTTTTATAGTCGCTTTTTCGAGGTTCCCTTCGAAATGCACGGGATGAATGAAGCCTTGCTTGCCTTCCGTATGCTCGGGGCTTAGTTTGTCCGGGAATTTGGCAACGATCCGCGCGGCGATCTTCAATGCATTTTCCATTTTGCCTTTTGCAAACCCCGGGTGCGCTGCTATGCCGTTCACGGTGATCACGGCGCCGTCGGCGCTGAACGTTTCGTCTTCGATGCTGCCGGCCGTTTCCCCGTCGATGGTATATCCGAAACGGGCGCCGAGTTTTTTCATGTCAACTTTGTCCACCCCGCGGCCGATCTCTTCGTCGGGGGTAAACAGGATGCGGATCTTGCCGTGTTTGATCTGTTTATTGTTCAGCAAAATATGCGCGGCATCCATGATGGCTGCCACACCCGACTTGTTGTCGGCCCCCAGCAGTGTTGTGCCGCTGGCCGTGATGATGTCGTTGCCGATCTGTTGCTTCAAATCTTCATGTTCAGCCATACGGATCACGACAGCGGGGTCGTCGGGGAGCACCAGATCCTGGCCTTTATAGTTGGCATGCACCAGGGGTTTTACGCCGGCGCCGGAGCAGTCGGGTGAAGTATCCACATGCGAGCAGAAGCAGATCACCGGCACTTTTTTATCCGTATTTGCTGGAATGGTAGCGTAAACGTACCCGTGCGCGTCGAGTTCTGCATCGGCGATTCCCATCGCTTTCAGTTCATCCACCAGCAGGCGGCTCAGGTTCTTCTGTTTCTCGGTGCTGGGCACCGTCGGGCTATCCGGATCACTTTGTGTATCTATCTGTACGTAGCGCAAAAAGCGCTCTTTGACGGTATGCTGGAAAGGTGATTTTTTCATATCAAAAGATGATCTGACGTGCGAAAGTGAAGAATGCGTGGTGAGCGGCAAAAGTAAGAAACCGTCTGTAAACCCCGCCTTGCAGCGTGATGTGGTTTACAGACGGTTTCCTGATTTTTTGTGCCCAGGCGCCCTGCTGACCGGATATGCCGTTTGATCAGTATTTCGGGTCGGCCGAATTGTTCACATCGCCCACTTTCAGGCCGGTAAAATTGGCGCTGGTATAATTGCTCTGGAGATTAGTGATGGAAATAGTTTCCGGCGGCAGGCCGCTGCTGAACGGCATGGTGGGATTGGGGAAACTGGCGTAGGAAGGGAAAAAGCGCCAGGCGCTGTTGTTGGGGAATGTATTGTTGATCCCGAGGATCACCTTTCGGATCTCTACAATATCGAAAGTTGTCACCGAGCCGCTTTTGTTGGCATCGCTGGCGATGATCTTCCAGGGCGAATCGAGGGTCTCGAGGCCGAGAATGTGTTTGGAGATCAGTACCAGGTCGAATGTGCTCACCCCGTTGAGGTCGTTGGAGTCGCGCTCGGGCGTGATCTGGTAACTCCCGCCGGCGGGGATGCCATGAAATACAAAATTACCGAGTGTATCGGTATATACGGTTGCAGCGGCGCCTCCTGTTATCCTGACTTTCACATTTGGCATCGGCGCGCCCCAATGGGTCGCGATGTTACCGCTGACTTCCAGACTTTGCTGCACCGGCTGGAAGTAGCCGTTTTGGGTGACGGGGTTCAGGTTGTTCGGGTCGAGCCAGTCGCGCAGGCGGGAACCGGGATCGACGCCCTGATTCCAGGAGTGGTCGAAGCGCCCGAAAAACGCCGAATTGATGATACAGGGGTCCGACTGGTTGATCGATCCGCCGTGCAATTGCCCGATGATACGTTTGTTCGTGTCAAACAGGGGGCTGCCCGATGACCCGGGTTGAAAAATGCCCTGATCGGGTTTGACAAGCCACTGTGTATTCGGCGGGCTGATCCCGAACTGCCCGGTCCAGTTGATCGATTGCGGATAGATAGAGGCTGCACCGGAATCCACCGATATTTTTTTGATATCGCCGATCGGATGATGGATGAATGTCGTGAAGGGAGCTGGCGTGGTATCGCGGGTCCAGCCGTTGAAGTACAGGCCGTAATTGCCCGGCAACGGACTGGTTTTCAGCAACATGAAGTCCGATTCCGCGCGAAAGGAAATGCGATCGCAGCCGAGCACAGATTTTGGCATAGGTTCGCTCGCAGGGTTGGCACAACCGGCTGCCTCGTAGTCGAAATCGAAACGCCAGTGCTGGAAATCGGGGTTTTGCCCGATCAACTGGCAATGATGCGCTGTGAGCAGATAAGGCTCCGCCGTGCCCGCGGTATTGGCGATCAGGGTACCGGAGCACCAGCCCGCGCCATTGGAGAAAACCATCAGAATGCGCGCCACTCCTTTTTTTTCCGTTTGCCAGGCGGCGCCCTCCGGGCAATTGATATTGATATTGCAGGGCAGCGATTGTCCGAAATCGAGCAGGCCCGCCACTTCACCCTCCTGCATAGCCACCCGGTCGTAGGCAACATCCACGCGATTCAGGTGGATAAGCGCCTGACCTTTAGCCTGTTTGGGTTCGTAAAATTCCAGCATCGCCGTTTCGCCGGGCATGATACCGATCGTGAATTTTCCCGAAGGGATGCAACTCCGCTCCGAATAGGCGCCGTATATGCGTTTGCTATCAGGCGAATAGGAAAAAAACCGGCTTCCGGCCGGCAGGCGAAATTCATCGAACAACAAAACCAGGCCTAGCGCACCTGTCGAGCGCAAGGCGCATTGCCATACCCTGCCGCCATCCGGCAATTCGGTCCAGGTGCCGCTGTTGTCGGGAGAGATATCCGCCGCAACGGGCGCGGCAAAACGATTCTGGCCGGGCGTGCGCGCGTCTTCCAGCAGTGCATTTTGCACATCGAGGACCGGCAGGTCAACTATTGCCGGTTGCTTGGCAGATAAAATAGTGCGGGATTCGGGCAACAGAGCCAGGGGCTGGCCCCCGTCGCTAATTTGCGCGCCGGCCCAACTGGCGCACATAAGGGCAAGAACAGTAAGTCGGTTTCGCATGTATGTGAGGGATGTTGTTTTACGAAAACCGCAAGAAATGGGCCAAAATCGAGATATATACAACGATGCCTCAAAAAACTGCCGGCAACCCAGAAATTCATTCAGGTGATCACTGGAAAGGGTCCTGAATATCCGGATTGTTGACAAACGTCGTATCGGTCAGCGTATGCAAAAATGCGATCACATCCTTCGTCTGCTGCGCAGTCAACCCGGAATAGTGCACCGTAGAACCCACGGTTACAGGGAAACCGATCTGCTGAACGAAAATATCCTCATTAGACACGCCGAATCCGTTGTCGTTGTACTGCGCCATGACTTCTTCCAGGGTGGCAAAACGCCCGTCGTGCATATACGGCGCCGTCAGGGCGATGTTGCGCAGCGTAGGCGCCCTGAATTTTCCGTAATCGCTCGGGTTCTTGGTCACTTCGCCCCTTCCGATGTCAACAAACTCACTCAGGGCGCCCACACTGTCCAGGCCGTTGTTAAAATAATTATTGCCGGTGAGTGTAATGCCACCGTGGCAATGGAAGCACTGCGCATCCGGCAAGGCCGGCGAGGCATTTTGGCCTTCATCAAAGAACATCAGTTTGCCGCGCAGTTCCTCGTCTTCAAATTCGGCATCGCCGTTCGTAAAAAGATCGAATTTGGAAGTGCCGCTGCTGATGAGGATGCGCTCGAACTGGGCCAGCGCCCTTGCCGCCAGTTCCTTTGTGATCTGGCTGCAATTGCTGATGCCGAAGGCTTTTCTGAACAATTCCGGGTATTCGGAATGGTTCCGCAATCGCCCGACCACCTGGGTCCAGGTCGCATGCATCTCGATGGGGTCTTCCACGGGAAGCAGTGCCTGATCTTCCAGCGCGGCTGCGCGGCCATCCCAGAAAAGGCCGTTGGTGGCATAGGCAATATTGAGCAGGCTCATGGCGCTGCGGCGGCCTTCGATGCCGTCGATCCCCTTTGACACGGCTTTGTTATCCGTAAAACTGCCCTGGGGAAGATGGCAACTCGAGCAGGACATCGTGCTGTCGCCCGAAAGGATGGGATCGTAAAACAAACGCCTGCCCAACTGCACCCCCTCTGCGGTCTGCGGATTGCCGGCCGGCACCGGCACCTGCGGAAAATGATCCGGTTTCAGGATCGTATAGGGGGTCGGGTTGTATGGTATACCCGTCAGGTCACAACCGCTACCGGGCGCAGGATCGTCCTTCGTGCAACGCGCCAGCAGCAGGACGCCCGCTGCGATTGCCAAAAGCACGACCCTGCCCGAACCCATAAATGGCTTTTCAGTGCGGATTTTCATGATTTGCAAAACCTCTCCCTATTGCAGGATCGTGGCATTTTTAAAGTTATCCATCACTTTCTGTCCCAACGCAATATTGGATGCGTCGTGTGAAGTGACCTGATTGGAAGGAACCGTAAGATCGAGCAGCTGACCGTTGAACGTGAACAATTTTTTCAGGTCGAATTCCACTACCAGGGCAGCGTCGCCCGCCACACGAATGGTGCGGTTCATCGTCGCCTCATTGTACACCGCATCGGAGCCGCAGTGGTAAAAAATACTCGTTTCGGGGGTGTTATCGCCGTCGAGATCGACTTTTCCCTGCACTTTGGTAAAAATGTAGCTACTCCACCCCGGCCAGTATTCCGTCTCGAGGTAAAGGGGGTGGCCAACCGGATAATCGGAAGGCTTTTTTGCATTCAGGTCCGCGCGGACGCCGTAACCGAGTTTCAGCCCGGTGTAGTCGCCGTCGGGTACGCTGTATTTGAAACTGACCTCCACGGCCCGGTCATCCGGGGCGGAATCGGGGGTAAAATTCACCCATTCGATATCGGAGAGCAGTACTTCCTGGCCGTCCTTGATCAGGGAAATATTGGAGATGAACGTATTGAACTTGTCGTACAGGACCTGTTTGTCGCCAAAGGAATAGTTGGTGTACTTCTCGAGGGGCATACCGTCGTATAAAGCCCTGAAGGTCAGCGTGAAATTATTGGTATTGGTCACGGGGTCCTCGTCCTTGCACGCAGCGAAGGGCAATAGTGCGGCAAGCAGAAATAATACAATGCGATGTTTCATATTGAGTGTTGGTAAAAATGTTTGGTACAGGCAAAAACACCGGACGCCGTTTGTGAGCATCCTGTCTTTGCAAATTTCTCCTTTTTTACTGGGAAACGGTAAACACGTTCGGTAGGTTGGCCACAATTTGACTTTTCCATGTCATTTTGTCGCCGCTTGACCAATTTACCCCTTCAAACATCTTTTTGTAGTCGATCGTGAGCCTCAACCTGAAATCGTAGCCGCCGGAGGCATGGATAAAATTGCCGGTTTGCTGAATGAAAAAATCGCCGATGTCGCTGCCGGTAAACATCAGGGTGTCGGGGATGGTCGCCGCCATGGAGTCACGCACGACAATTGCCTTCATAAATACATAACCGGTATTGCTGCCAAGCCAGAGGCTGTCGCCCTGAATACCCAGCGGATGGCCGGAAGGCGCCAGTGCCGGGATCGCGCGTTGCGCATCGGGTGGCAAGCCGAGCCGAAAGCGCACTTGTTCGAAATCGCCGGTCTGCCTGAATTCCCCTACTTCGTTGTTGACGGGTGTGCGAAGCACCAGCAGAAAATCGTCGATAAACGTTTGTTGCAAAGTGTCATTGCCGGCAGGCGCATACAGGGAAAGCCGAACCGTATCGCCCACCGAAAACAGCCCTCCCGACTGCGATATTTCAAACTCGGAAAGGTAAAACACGATCCTTTTGATCCTGAATATCTGGCCGTCGGATGCGACATACAGTGAATCAGGCAGGTATGGCAGGGTGTCGTATCGCTGCGCCGTTTCTATGACCAGTTGCGGATACTCACAGCAGCAGTTTTTGTCGGCCGACGCGTCAAAATTGGTGGCCTCGATGTCCAGACAACCGTCTTTGGGTTCGAAACAGCCGCCGAGCAACAGCAAACCCCAGCAAAAAGCAGCAGGTATGATACACCTGATCAGGGCAGCGGGATCAGAGGTCTGGAGAAGGGATCGCATCATAATTCTTTCATCATCTGCCGGATGATCTGTTTCACCTGTGAGGAGAACTCTTTTTCCAGTATCCAGTGGGCGTAGTTTTTTTCTTTTTTCAGCACTTCCTTGACCGGCTGGCCCGCGTATTTGCCAAAATTGAACACCACCGTGCCGTCGTGCTGTACTTTCAGTTTTTGCGTGGCATCGAGGAAGTTGAGGTCGTTGGTGAATTCGTGCAATGCCTGAATGTCATTCCTGATCGGCGCGCTGACCACATTTCCGTCTTCATCGATCAGGTCTTTCCCGTCATAAGCGGCGATCTGGCCTTTGAACACGTCAATCGTGGCCCACACGTCGGCCGCAGCGTCGTGCGCATCTTCCAGTTCCTTTGAACAATAAAACCGGTATGCCGCTTTCAGGGTGCGCGGTTCCATTTTATAGAAAATACGCTGCACGTCGATCAAACGCCGCTTCGAGATGTCGAATTCCATGCCGACGCGGGCAAATTCCTCCATCAGCATCGGCACATCGAAGCGATTGGAGTTGTACCCCGCGAGGTCGGCATCGCCGATAAAATCCCATATTTTTTGAGCGACTTGGTTGAACACAGGTTTATTGGCCAGGTCTTTCGGCGTAATGCCGTGGATCATCATGGACTCCTCGGAGATAGGGATGCCCGGGTTGATCAGGGTGCTGAATTCGCTGGGTTCCTGCCCGTTTTTATGCAATTTTACCAGCGCAATCTGCACGATACGGTCCCGGATCACATTGAGTCCGGTCGTTTCCACATCGAAAAAGACAAGGTCGCGGGTAAGATTGAGCTGAATGTCGTCCATAGCAGGTAGTTAAATCGTGTTCAATCGAGCAGATCGTCGTCGAGCAGCCCCCGTTTTTTTGCCGTCTCGGCATAACCGTGCAGTTGTACGGGTTTTTGTGCCTTGCGCAGGCGCAGGTTGAGCAATTCGACGAACAATGAGAAAAAGATAGCAAAGTAAAGGTAGCCTTTCGGAACCGCGCCTTCGATAAAATGGCCCAGGTGGGCGGCTTCCGCGATCAGCGAAAAGCCGATCAGGATCAGGAAGGCCAGCCCCAGCATCTGCACCGTGGGGTGCTCGTTGACGAATTTGCTGACGGCGCCGGAAAAGACCATCATGATGATCATGGAAACAACCACCGCAAGGATCATTATGAACAGGTCATTGGCAATGCCGACGGCGGTCAGGATGGAGTCGAAGGAAAAAACGAGGTTGATCAGCGCGATCTGGATGATCACCGTATTGAGTGCCGCCGCGCCTTTTTTCACTTTCGGGTCGTCGGCTTCGCTGGGGCTTTCCAGTTTGTGGTGTATCT
This sequence comes from Lewinellaceae bacterium, assembly GCA_020636045.1. Lineage (GTDB taxonomy): Bacteria > Bacteroidota > Bacteroidia > Chitinophagales > Saprospiraceae > M3007. Next base: position 105,540 of record JACJYP010000005.1, on the reverse strand, counting down.
CCGTGGTGGCTTTGTAAAGCAGGAATATTCCCCCCAGGAACAGGATCAGCCCCTGGCCGGTGACATCGCCGTGCATGCCCGGGAAGTCCACTTGAAAAAGCGGCGCTTTCATACCGATGATCCAGGTGATGCCGAACAACAGAATGATGCGCAGTACCATCGCCAGGATCAGGCCGATATTGCGCGCCTTCGGCTGCTCCGATTCGGGTAGTTTTGCCGAAATAATGGACAAAAAAATGATGTTATCGACCCCGAGGACTATTTCCAGAAAGGTAAGCGTCAGCAGACTTATCCATACTTCACCGGAAGAAAAATCGGGCATGGCAAGCAGTAACATGAGAGGACCGGTTCGTTGTGAAAGGACTGAACGTGTAGTCAAAATATGAATACAACACTGCAAGGATACGGGCTTTCCCGCAATCGCCGGTAATCGTTTGCCAGGCGACATTTGGACACATTAAAGCCGTTGAAAACAAAACTATATGGGTGACATCTTAGTTTTGCCATCAAACAAACGTTTCATCATGAAAAAACACAAACTGCTTTTACTTTTTCTGTTTGCCGCCACAGCATTGTCGGCACAGTCGTCCGCCAAACAATACGTGATGATCGAGCATTTCACCAATACGAAGTGCCCGACCTGTGCGAGTAAAAACCCCGCATTTTACAACCTGATCAATCAATACCCGGACGACATTCACCATATCTCCATACACCCGCCTATACCGTACAATACCTGCGGGCTATACCTGGCCAATACGACTGAAAACAGCGCCCGCGCCAATTTTTACGGCATTTTCGGCACGCCGAGCATCGCCATCAACGGCACCCTGCAGCCGATATCCACGCCCATGCTCACGCAAGTGACCTTGCAGGAGTACCTCGGCCTGACCAGTCCGTTGGGCCTGGAAGTCAGCGAAACAGGCCCTGCCAACGCCCGCGTAGCGACCGTGACGGCGCATTCGCTGAGCGCGCTGCCCGCCGGCACTTACAACCTGTATGCAGCCGTCGTGGAAAAGACCGTGAATTTCAACGGCGGCAACGGTGAGCAGGTGCATTACGATGTGTTCCGCAAAATGCTGAGCAATATTAGCGGCAACGCCTTTACCCCGGCTGCTGCCGGGCAGTCCGTTCAACTGAATTTCAATTATAGCATCGATTCTAATTGGGTCGCCGATGAAATATATGTACTCGCCTGGGTGCAAAATGCCACGACCAAGGAGATACTGAACAGCGGCACCCGCTTCGATCCGCTGATCGTGAGCACCGGCGAAGCCAAACCGGAGCAGGTGCGCGTGCTGCCGAACCCGGTATCGGAGATTGCTTATGTCCAGATTGGCGAGGACCGCGCCGAACAAGTCGAAGTATTTTCGATCAACGGCAGCCGCGTAGCGGCCAATTTTGAAAACGAGGAAACGGGTGTGGTCACCATTCCGGCAGCCTCTTATTCGCCGGGCATCTATTTCATCAAAATCACCGGCAAAACAGGCGTATATACCACCAAAATGGTGAAGAATTAACGCCTGCTGCGAAAACGAAAAGCGGGTTGGGAGTCGACGACTCCCAACCCGCTTTTTTTATCAACAAAAGAAATCCTCTAACGATCAACGTTTGAATTTGCCCATTCCGCCGCCGCCTTTCGGCATGCCCATGCCTGCGGGCATCCCCATTTTTCCCATCGGCGTATTGGCCATGCGGTGCATCATTTTCCGCATATCGTTGAAGTTCTTGACGAACAGGTTGATCTGATCGAGGTTTTGCCCGCAGCCGCGCGCGATGCGCTTTTTGCGCGACAGGCTGAGCAGGTCGGGGTTCGAACGCTCCTGCGGGGTCATGCTCTGAATGATCGCTTCCACGCGGTTGATCGCTTTGTCATCGATCGGCGCGTCTTTCAGCGCCTTGCCCATACCCGGGATCATGCTGATCAGATTTTTCAGGTCGCCCATTTTTTTGATCTGCTGCATCTGTCCGAGAAAATCGTTGAAGTCGAACTTGTTCTGCTTCATCCGCTTTTCCAGGCGCTTGGCTTCCTCTTCGTCAAAATCCATCTGCGCCTTTTCCACCAGCGACACGATGTCGCCCATGCCGAGGATGCGCTGCGCCATCCGGTCGGGGTAGAACACATCGAGGGCGTCGAGTTTTTCACCCTGGGAAACGAATTTGATGGGCTTGCCGACGGTATACTTGATACTTAGGGCCGCGCCGCCGCGTGTATCGCCGTCGAGTTTGGTAAGCACCACCCCGTCGAAGTTGATACGGGTGTTGAAAGCCTCGGCGGTATTCACGGCGTCCTGACCGGTCATGGAGTCCACCACGAAAAGCGTTTCCGTGGGTTTGAGGGTATCTTTCAGGGCCGACACTTCATCCATCATCACCTCATCGACCGCCAGGCGGCCCGCGGTATCCACGATCAGGACGTTGTGGCTGTGCTGTTTGGCGTACGCCAGCGCGTTTTTCGCGATCTCGATCGGATTTTTGTTTTCCGGCTCCTTGTAAATGCTGACCTTGATGCTGTCGCCCAGCACCGTGAGCTGATCGATGGCGGCAGGGCGGTACACGTCGCAGGCCACCAGCAGCGGGTTCAGTTTGCGTTGCTCTTTGAGGTATTTGGCCAGTTTGCCGGAAAAAGTCGTTTTACCGGAACCCTGCAGGCCCGCGATGAGCACGATGCCCGGCGAACCCTTGACGTTAATACCCACGCTTTGGCCGCCCATGAGTTCGGTCAGTTCGTCCATCACGATCTTGACCATCAGCTGGCCCGGCGACACACTTTTCAGCACGTTTTCCGAACCGAGGGCCTTGTCCTTGATCTTGTCGGTAAACTCCTTGGCGATCTTGTAGTTGACGTCGGCGGCGACCAGTGCGCGGCGAATCTCCTTGATGCTTTCCGCAACATTCAGTTCGGTGATGCGGTTGTTGCCGCTCAACACTTTAAAGGCACTCTCCAGGCGATCGCTTAAACTTTCAAACATGTTTTTTTACGGTAATACGGTGGACGGTAGACGGCGGACGGTCCTTTCAGATCATTTCAGGGTGAACGTCGCACGCTTGATTTTCGGGCGGCAAAGATAGGCAAAAATGTTATTTCGATGCCAGATTCCGGCGGCCGGAAGCGCCGACCGGGAGACCTTGCGATCAATAAAAACGATGCGCAAAAGCATGCGCCCGGATCGTACATTTTCTGCACCATTTCCCGGTATTTCACTCGGAAAATTAATGCCAGCGAACGACCTTTGATCTATGAAACAACAGTCGAAGACCGCGCTTGTTCTCGGCGCCAGCGGCCTGGTAGGCTCGCATTTGCTCAGCCAACTGCTCGAACACCCTGCCTACACCCGGGTCGTCAGTCTCGGCCGCCGGAATCTGGATATTCAGCACCCGAAACTGACGCAGCATATCTTCGACTTCGATGAACCCGAACCGGCACTCATGCAGGGCGACGATCTTTTTTGTGCACTCGGCACCACCCTGCGCAAGGCGGGCACCAAAGAAGTGCAATACCGCATTGACTGCCAATACCCCACCGAGGCCGGTCGTATGGCCCTACAGAACGGTGTGCAGCAGTATCTTCTCGTATCGTCTCTGGGCGCCGACGCCAGCAGCAAAAACTTTTATTTGAAAACAAAAGGCGACCTGGAAGAGAATATCGGGAACCTGCAATTCACACACTTCGTATCCGCACGCCCGTCCATTCTGCTGGGCGACCGCAGCGAGTTCAGGCTGGGAGAAAAGATCGGCATCTGGCTGGCCACGGCACTCTCCCCGCTCATTCCCAAACGCTACCGCGGCATCCATGCCGGGAAAGTTGCGCGCGCGCTGATCCACTATGCCAATAACGGCACGGAAGGCGTCGAATTTGTCGAGTCGGAGACACTTCAATCGTTCTGAGCGATTCCGTTATCTTTGCCATTCCGCCGGTTTCTAACTATACGATACCGGTAAATTACAGCAGCATTTTTGTTAATAGCGCAAAAAATTGCCGTCAAAAGCGGCAGCCCCGCGCTTTTGGCAAGGGTTTGGTTAGTATTTTTTATAATTCATTACGCAGCTTTATATGAATGACAATGGGTTGGGTTGGTTCAGTCTGGTTCGGGTTCTCCTGATGTGATCTTTCGCCTCGAACCTCGCCATTCTGAACCGGCCCGAACCCTTTGACGTACCCCATGGCTTCCTGAGTGAAACATCCTGGCGGATCGGTTTTCCGCCGCATTTCTATTCCGCATGAACAAATTTACTTTTCCGGCCCTGATCATTTGTCTTGCCATCGGAAAGATCGCTTTCGGTCAGCAGGACCCCATGTTCACCAATTATTTTTTTAACGGCCTGATCTACAACCCCGCCGTGGCCGGCAGCGCCGAACATCTGGCGCTCAACCTGATCCACCGGCAGCAATGGATCGGCTTGGAAGGAGCGCCCACGACACAATCGCTGTCAGCGCACACGCCGCTTTCCAGCGACAAGATCGGACTGGGGTTCAGCATGGTGAATGACAACGCAGGCGCCAGCGGCACCCTCGACATCAACGCGGCGTATGCTTACCGAATCAAGATGGGGGAAAAGTTCAAATTGTCGATCGGCCTGCAGACCAGCGTGACCAACTGGCGCGGCGACTGGTCGGAACTGCGGATCGAGGACAATGACGACGTCGCTTTTAGTGAAAATATCAACCGCTGGTTGCCCAATTTCGGTGGCGGCGTACTGTTTTACAGCGAAAACTTTTTTGTCGGCGCCGGCTGCCCGCGCATCCTGGAATACGACCTCCGGAAAGCCGATCAGGATGATACGCCGCTGTATGCGCGCACGTATCGTCACTACTACACCACGATCGGGGGCGCTATCCCCCTCGGCGGCAGCGATCAACTTATTTTTCGCCCGGTGGCCCTGCTCAAAAGCACGGGCGCATTCAGTTCCTGGCGCGATGATTCGGCCTTCAGGAACACCGGCTCCCCTACCGAACTCGATCTGGGCGCCTCATTTTTCATCTCGCAGGCCCTCTGGCTCGGCCTGTCCTACCGCACGGCGCTGGAATTGCGCCAGTCGTCGAATGATTCCGCCGATCTGTGGGCAGCCATGTATTTTCGCAACGGATTGCGCGTCGGCGCCTCTTACGACCTGACGCTTAGCAAACTGAAGCAATCCAACAACGGATCGTTCGAGATCATGGTCGGCTACGAATTTGATATTAAGGTTAAAAGGGTCGCCTCGCCTCGTTATTTTTGAGGCCATATAAACTATCCAGGCCATTTCGACTTTATAAACCCATCTGCCCCGGACCAAGCCGTTAAAACTAAAAACCGATGGTTTATAAAATTACTCCTTTATTCATCGCCTTCATGTTGCTGTGCGTATTCAATGCGCACGCCCAATCCGGCCTTTTGCGCCGGGCCGACGACGCCATGCGCGAGTTGGATTACATTACCGCCATCACCCTGTACCAGCAGGTACTTGAGAAAGAGGACAACGGCGAAGCCAAAGTGAACATAGCGGAGTGCTATCGCAAGATCAACGACACGGAAAACGCGGAATACTGGTACGGGCAAGTCGTACAAATGCCCAATGCCCGCTCTATCCACAGGCTTTACTACGGCATGATGCTACAGGCCAACGGGAAATGCGACCTCGCCAAAGTCTGGCTCAAGCAATATATCAAGGAAGCACCCGACGACGCGCGCGGACAGTACCTCGCCCGGGCCTGTGACCTCGAAGAAGAACTGATGACCAAAAACCGCGGCTTTTACGTGGTCAGCCACATGCCGTTCAACTCCAACCTCGACGACTTCAGCCCCGCCATCCTCGGCCAGTCGGTCGTTTTTGCCAGCGACCGCGACCAGGCAGGCCCCGTCAAGCGCACCAGCATGTGGACCGGCAATCCGTTCGCCGAACTGTACAAAGCGTCTTTTGATATAGCGGGCATCCACCCGGGCGATTTTCGCTACGGAATTGCCGATAAGTTTTCAAAAGAGATCAATACCAAATACCATGAGGCGTCGGTGTCCGTAGCCGCCGACGGCCGAACGATCTATTTTACCCGAAACAATTTCTCTGACGGCAAAACGGGCCGCAGCGACGAGGGGTTGGTAAAACTGAAAATATACTCCGCCACCACCGATGGCAACGGCGGCTGGGCCGGGGTCACCGAACTTCCTTTCAATTCGAATGAATACAGTGTGGCGCACCCAAGCCTGAGCGCCGACGGGCAGCGGCTCTTCTTTTCGAGCAATATGCCCGGCGGATACGGCGGCATGGACCTGTACGTCAGTTACCTGGAAAACGGCCGCTGGGGGCCGGCTATCAACCTCGGTCCGATCGTCAATACGGAAGGCAATGAAATATTTCCCTTCATAGACCCTAACAACCGCCTGTATTTTGCATCCAACGGCCACATCGGGCTTGGCGGATTGGATATGTATTACACCACGGGCGACGGGCGCGACAAATGGAACCTGCCGGTCAACCTGGGTTTCCCGATGAACTCTACGGGCGACGACTTCGGCATCTGCTTCGGCGGCGACCTCACCTGGGGCTATTTTTCTTCCGACCGCCCCGGCGGCGCCGGGCGCGATGATATCTACGGTTTTCAGAAAAGCGCCTCCCCGGTGGAGATATTTGTATACGACGCGCAGACCAAGATACCCGTCAACGGCGCGGCGGTTGCCAACTCCAAAACCGACCTGACCCTGACGACCGGGCCTGACGGCAAGATCGCATTCGATATGCGCTATGCCGATTGTGCCGATTTTTCCGTCGGCAAAAAGGGATATGAACCCATCGTGAAGACCGGCTGCACCAACGAAACAATGCCCGGCGAGATCACCCGCATCGAGATTCCCTTGCAAAAGCAGGCAAATTTTGTGCTGCAGGGCATCGTGTTCGATATGACCGACGGCTATCCTGCCAGCGATGCGCGCGTGGAGATCAGCAACGACTGCGGCAAACCTGCCGCCACCGCCTATATCACGGGCCCGGACGGTCGCTATACCTTCAAACTGGACAAATCCTGCTGTTACACGGTCAGGGCAAGCAAAGACGGCTTCATCGCCGCTACCTCGGAGTCCAACTGCACGAAAGACCTCGATAAAAGCGCGACTTTGAAGGCCAACCTCAATTTGTTGCCTTACCGGGATGGCGAAGGCTTCATCGTGGGCACCCCTGTGAATACCAGAACAGACGGCCCCCGGTACGACGACGCTACGGGCCTTTATCTGAACCCCGATGGCACGCTGGCAGACTTCGACCTCGGGAACGGCCTGATCGTTCGCAACGGCATCCTGTTCGACAACGGCACACCCAGCAAGCCCCAGAAAAATACCTGGGAACGCGGCTCGCAGGGGTTTCTGGTGCATTTATACTACGACTTCGATCAGGTGCAGGTGCGCAGCGACTCGCGCCAGGAACTTGACAAACTGGCCCAGACCCTTCGCGAAAACCCGGATCTGCAGGTCGAAATATCGTCGCATACCGACTCCCGGGGCTCCGACGACTACAACCTCGACCTGTCGCAGCGCCGCGCCGATGCCGTGGTGGAATGGTTGGCGCAGCATGGCATTACCCGCGACCGGCTCACAGGCAAGGGGTATGGCGAAACCCACCCCGTCAACCACTGCACCAACGGCGTGCATTGCAGCGAATCGGAATATCAAATGAACCGAAGGACCGAATTTCGCATTACAGGCTCCGGAGTGACGATCTCCCAGCCGCGCGGCAAAAAAGAACCTTGCCCCGGCTGCCCGTTCTGAGTCGCCGTATGCTGCATATTGCCTGGTCGCCTGTCTACAAATATGAACTTCCCGAGGGCCATCGTTTTCCGATGGTCAAATACGAACTCATTCCGGAGCAATTGCTGTATGAAGGCAGTGTTTCGGAAAAGAACTTTTTTCACCCCGAACTGCTGCCGGAATCCGTTGCGCTGCTCACGCATACGAAAGAATACTGGGACAAACTCACGGAAGTGCGTCTGAGCGACAAGGAGGTACGCGCCATAGGGTTTCCCATCAATGAAAAATTCGTTTACCGCGGCCGCCACATTGCCAATGGCACTTTACAGTGCGCGTTACGCGCGCAGCAGCACGGTTGCGCCATGAATGTAGCCGGCGGCACCCACCATGCTTTTCCCGACCGTGGCGAAGGGTATTGCTGTTTCAACGATCAGGCCGTAGCCGCGAACTACCTGCTGGAGCATCATCTGGCCCGGCGCATCCTTATTGTCGATCTGGATGTACATCAGGGCAACGGCACGGCTGCCATTTTCCGCGACGAGCCGCGCGTATTTACCTTTTCCATGCACGGCGAACGCAATTATCCCCTTCGAAAGGAACGTTCGAGCCTGGATATCGGCCTGCCGGACGGCATGACCGACGCGCCTTATTTGCAATTGCTGCGGGAAAACCTTCCCCGGATCGCCGACACTTTCCAGCCCGACTTTATCTTCTATCTCAGCGGTGTGGACATCCTGAAAACCGATCAGTTGGGCAGGCTCGCCATCAGTCGTGAAGGCTGTCGCGAGCGCGACCGCTACGTGTTGTCCTTCTGCCGGCAACATGGTATTCCCGTGGCCGTAAGCATGGGCGGCGGCTATTCACGGCGGATCGCCGACATCGTGGAAGCGCATGCAAATACCTTCCGCGTGGCCCAGGAAATATTTTTTTAATTCGGGGCCAAAGGAAAGTTTGGCGGGGGATTGTGAAAATCGCTCAAAACAAATTATCTTTGCGCTCCGATTTTTCGGGAACTATTTTTTCACCAAAACTTAAGTAGAAATACATGCTCATCGTTGAGGTCAAAGACGGCGAAGCCATTGACAAAGTACTCAAGAAGTACAAACGCAAATTCGAACGCGCAGGCATTCTGAAAGAACTGCGCCGTCGCAAGGCTTTCACCAAGCCCTCTGTAGAGCGCCGGGCCGAGGTCCTGAAGGCCATCTACAAAGAAGAAACATACGGAAACAAAAACGACTAAACGCCGGGCAGTGAGCCCCTTTGATTCGTCAGAATCGCTTATCTTGGCAACGTCCAGGCGGGTCGATTCAACCGCATCAAGTCGCTCATACCGATGTTCTACGAAGAGTCGTTTTTCGGATATTTATCGCTCGAACGCCGTTTTTCCCCACATACCCTGACGGCTTATCGCAGCGATCTGCAAAATTTTATCGCTCATTGTACTGAGCAGCAATGCCTTACCTCGGTCGCCGGGGTAAGGCATTTCCACGTCCGTGCCTGGGTGGTCGCTCAAATGCAGGACGGCCAAAGCGCGCGCAGCATCAACCGCCGCCTTTCCTGCCTCAAATCCTATTTCCGGTTCCTGAAAAAGCGCGGGCGGATCGAAAAAGACCCCATGCAGAAGGTAGTGGCGCCCAAAACGGGCAAACGCCTGCCCGTGTTCATCCAGGAAAACCAGATCGCCGCACTTTTTACGCATATTCCTTTTTCGGACGACTACAAGGGGCAGTTGCACCGCCTGTTGCTGGAATTGCTGTATGCGACCGGCATTCGCCGCAGCGAGGCCGCGCAACTGAAAATGGCCGACATCGATCTGGAGCGCTCGGTGCTGCGCATTACGGGGAAAGGCAACAAAGAGCGCCTGGTGCCTGTTGCGGGCTACCTCAGCGACCTGATCGTGACCTTTTTGCGCATCCGCCGCGATGCTTTTCCGGGTTCGGCCGAGCCCTGGCTTTTCCTCAACAGAAAAGGGGAACAGATCAGCCCCGAAAACATTTATTACATCGTTCGAAAGCACCTTTCTGCGATCACGACCGCCGAACAACGCAGTCCGCACGTGCTGCGCCACTCCTTCGCCACCCACCTCTCCAACCACGGCGCCGATCTGAATGCCATCAAGGAACTGCTCGGGCACCGCAACCTCGCCGCCACGCAGGTGTATATGCACAACAGCATCGAACGCCTCCTCAAGGTGTACGAACAGGCGCACCCGAAAGGAAAAGGCGAGGACGAGGAATAGAACGGCTCGCATGCCCGATACGGGCGATTGCACAGCAAGGCTTTTACAAAACCTTAGCATTCAGCGATAAAGTTGCGTTAAACCATCCTCCTGCGGTTGACATCTAAGCAGGGGAAGGCGTATTTCGCACAAAAAAAGACATCATGAATCGCATTTGCCTCTTATTCCTCTCCGCAGCAAGCCTGTTCGCTTCCTGCAGCCCCCAACTCTCCGTATTCAACAATAAACTGTACGAAGATCAAAACTGGTCCGACGACGACCTGCGCCGCATACAGTTTTACCTTTCCGACGACCTCACGATCTATCGCTACCTCGACGATGACAATGCGACGACCATCGCTTCCGGCGAGATCAAGATCGTCGACGGCCGCAAAACGGAACAGGTCCACTTCAAGGAAGGAACGCCGGGCGTATTCCTGTTCCGCCCGAAAGAAGACCATTTCGCCATCAGTTTTGAAAATAAAGACGACTCGTATTTTCTGACGTTCGGACCCAATCCCCGCTACGGCGGCCAGTATATGCTGCTTGCCAGCGAGTGGGACAAGCGCCGTGGCAAGGTGAACTACGCAGGGCAAAAGTTCTTTACCGCCTCCGATGAGATCCCGCGGCTGCTGGTCAACCTGAAAAAGTCCTCGTACCGCAAAACGGAAGTCCGCACTGCCAGCGGGCGCTCGGTGAACGGCTCGCGGTAGACGGTTCACGGCCAACGGTAGACGGTGGACGGCTCACGGTGGACGGCTGACGGTAGACGGCTGACGGTTTACGGAGTATAGCGGGTGATTTGTTGGGTGGTGAAAAGCGGGGTTTTGAAACAAAATATTTTATGTGACTTTCCAAATTGTATTAATTATTTTTGCAGTCACTAAAAATTCCTGCCACCTCACAACAATTACAGCACCGTAAGCCGTAAACCGTCTACCGTTGGCCGTAAACCGTCGCCCGTAAGCCGTCCACCGTTAACCGTCTAGCATAAAATGCTCAAAAGACTCCACATCCGCAACTATGCGCTGATCGATGAGATCGAGATCAATTTTTCCGATCGACTGACCATCATCACCGGCGAAACGGGCGCCGGGAAGTCCATTCTGCTGGGCGCGCTGGGATTGGTCATGGGCGAGCGGGCGGATTCGAAGTTGTTTTACAACGACAACGAAAAATGTGTGGTGGAAGCCTTGTTTGAGGTGGAGCGGTACGACCTGCAGCCTTTTTTCGAAACACATGAACTGGACTATGACCGCGAGGTCGTGATCCGCCGGGAACTCTCCCCTGCCGGAAAAAGCCGCGCTTTCGTCAACGATACGCCCGTCAACAATCAGGTATTGCAACGCCTGACAGAGGCGCTGGTCGACCTGCACCAGCAATTCGACGTGCTCGACATTCATAATGTTAATTTCCAGCTGCGCATGATCGACGCGCTGGCCGATAACTCATTGATCCTCAAAGACTATCAGAACGGTTACCGGCAATATAGCGCGGACAGGAAGCGGCTGGATGAGATGAAGTCGCGTAGCGAACAGGACGCCCGTGAAATGGAATTTCTGCGCTTTCAACTCGACGAATTGCTACAGGCCGAACTTGTGGAAGGTGAACAGGCGCAACTGGAAGACGAACTGGCGCGGCTGACCAATGCAGAAGACATTAAACGCACGTACGGCAACGTCTACAACTATCTGGCGGAAGCCGAGCCGAACATCGCCGGCCAGCTACAGGAACTGGCAAGAAGCATGAGTGGTGCGCGCAAATTCTCCGGACAACTCGACGCCCTGAGCGAACGGCTGGATGCCCTGATCGCCGACCTGCAGGATATTGCAAAGGAATGCGAACGCATTAGTGAAAGTACTGAATACAACCCGGAAAGGATAGCGGAAGCAGAGGAGCGGCTCAATATCATCTACCGGCTGGAGAAAAAGCATAACGTAGTGAGTGTAGCCGATCTGCTCGCCATACAGGAAAAGTTGACGCGGGAGACAGCGGATTTCAGCGATCTGGGCCAGGAAATCGAGCGCCTCGGGAAAGAGATCGAACGCCAGGAAAAACAACTCCGTGCGATTGCAGATACCCTGAGCGAGCGCAGAAAAACAGTGCCTGCGGGTTTTGAATCACGGGTGCACGACATGCTTGCACAACTTTCCATGCCGCATGCCCGGATAAAAGTAGAGATCCGACCGACCGACACGCTCACTCCTACCGGCGCCGACGATGTGCAGTTTCTCTTTGCGAGCAATGTCGGCGCCAGTTACCTGCCTATCAAAGGCGTAGCCTCCGGCGGCGAACTCTCACGCCTGACCCTTTGCACCAAAAGCCTTGTAGCCGACGCCATACCGCTGCCCACGCTCATCTTCGACGAGATCGATTCGGGCATCAGTGGCGACGTGTCCATGAAAATGGGCGCCATCCTAAAAGAACTGAGCGCCCGGCACCAGGTCGTAAGCATTACGCACACGCCGCAGATCGCCGCGCGTGCAGATATGCACTACTATGTATTCAAAAAAGTTGCGGACAACCGCACGATTACCAATATTCGCATGCTCACACCCGACGAACGGGTGCGCAGCATAGCAGTCATGCTCAGCGGAAATCCGCCGAGCGATGCGGCCGTGGCCACTGCAAAAGAGTTGGTCGGCACTATTGGTTCATAAAAAGACTGGAAAAGCCCGCTGTCTTGTCGGCAGAAGATATTTACAGGTCTACCAGCTGCGCATCTACGCGGTGCTTTTTGATCATGCGATCGGCAAAAGCCTTATGGCCTTTGGGCGCCAGCAGGAACAACTTCCCCCCTTTATTCTGGGCGAGCGAACTCAACAGGCTCCATTTGGCGACTACTTCGTCAGGCTGATCTGTTTTGGTAGCAATTTCAATATAATACTTGTCTTCATATTTGTAAGCGGTGATATCCGGCGTGAATGTGGAGTCACCATTTACCATTGAAAACTGGACAGGAGATTCATAAGACTCGTAATTGGCTTTTATGTTGTTAAAACCGTGTTTTTGAGCCCAGTTAATAGCCTCCTCAAAATATTGATCTTTTTCCATATATAACCGTTTTCTGGGTGAATTTACGAAAAAAAGCCGGGTCAGCCAAGCCGGATGCGACCGATGCAGGCAAATTCAGGATATTCGACGAATTTTAACTGAAAATATCCGTCAGATACGGTGAAACATACCCGTTTGCCAGAGTACTTTCAGGCGAAAATTCAACTCCTGTTCATCATCTTTTCGACATGCTAACCGGCCCGATCCTGTTCATTTCCCTGATCTTCTACACCGCTACTGTCAGTCAGCCGCTTTTTTACCTGATCGCGCTCGGAAATGCTTCACGCAACATGCACGCACCGGCCTATATCGAGATGCGCCACCGCATCGATGAGCAGATGCGCAGGAACGGGGCCGTCGTCTATTATGGCACGCTGTTCAGCACATTGCTACTTGTTGCCGTTGCCTTTTTTGAAAAGAACAGCATGCTTCCGTTCGCGATCCTCGCCTTCGCAGGGCTGATCGCGGATATCTCTTTTATGAAACGTGGAAATATACCCATCAACGCGATCATCAATACCTGGACGCCCGAACAATATCCTGTCGACTGGGAACGCCAACGCGACCAGTGGCTCAAGTATTTCAGTTACCGGCAGATCGCCTTGTTTACCGGTTTTTTGAGCCTGCTTGCAGGTGTCGTATTCCCATTATGATGCCGCTTTCCGGGATTCTCCAGCAACTTTTATGTTGGTTCCCACATGCACCCGGCCATCGCCTTCTCCCGTCCAGATCACATTCTGGCCGAACAGGATCTTGTTGTTCCGCTTTCTGAAAGTGGCAAACGTTTTAAGCGGTTCGGCAGCGCGTTGCGCCGTTTGCTGGTCGATGGTGGGGATAATGCACCGGGCACAGGGTTTTACGCAGCGAAAAGGTATGTCGCCGATAAAAAAATCGCCCCAGCCATCTTCTTCAAAGGCATGGCCGCCGGTGAATACGAAGTTTGGTCTGAATCGATCCATGGGAAGCGGCGTTGCGAGTCGGTTGTTGAGGTCATCCAGTGACGCCTGGCCGATCAAAAGAAAGGGATATCCGTCGGCAAAACTCACGAACTGGCCGGAAGGCGCGTAACGACCGTCGGCACGCCGGCGTGTCGTCTCGGGCATGTGGACCAGTCGCAACGGAGACTTCAAACGATCTGAAAACCAGTTGTTTATATCAGATTCATGCAGCCGTGCGCCGCAGCGGTCGCTCCATATTCCTACCCGGAGCGGCATCATGCTATCGACATCCGGTTGCAAGGGTATGCGTACATTATCCAAGGGGTCATTTTTCCGGGAAACGACAAGGTGTCTTTCCGAGAGTGATGTGGTCAGCAGCGCCATCTCGGGTAGCTCCCGCTGGCTCACAAAACGGCCGTCGGGATCTACAAGCATCCAGCGCCGGTCGTATTGCAGTCCTCGGCGCGCCACCTGGGCGGAAGGCAGCGATATGCCGCCGAGGGATTTTACCGGGAAAATATTGATCTGTGAAAGGGTGTACATGGTAGTTGGCTGATATCTGAAAGCCCGCAGGGCCGTTCAAAGTGCAAACATCCGAAAAGCATATCAATTCTATCCACCCGATAATTGTTCCAGAAACCACTCTTTTTCCGTCAGAACCGGTTCCGACGTTATTTTCTGTCTCAGTCGTTCGCGCACCTGGCGTCCGGCGGCGTGGCGTTGCATCAGTTGCCGTGTATAACGTATGATGTTCAAATAATTGGTCTTGTGATATCCGATCACGCGTTGTCGCCTGATGAAGGTCTGCATGCTTTGCAGGTGGGCGTCCAGGGTATCGAACTCATCGGTCTCGTAATAGATCTTGAGTTGCAGGGTTTTGGCAATCAGGTTATTGATCAGGTCTTTGTAGTCGGCTTGCTGCAGGTGCAGCAGCGCTGCTCGCATATCGCGCCGCTCGTATTCCACTCGCGCGAGGTTGAGGTGATAAGAAGCGTTGCGATGCTTTTTTTCCAGGTGTTGGGCATAGTTTTCTATGAATTGCCGTACCCAGTCATGCTCCCCCACTTTAATGGCGATGGCAACGATGTTGTTGTACGCAAAATGCGACAAGAGGCCGTTTTCAAAAAGCAATTCGGCACGCAAAGCCGATTGGTAGAGATCCAGTGCTTCCCGGAAATACCCGGGCGCCAGCCGATTGATCTGCCGGATACAGTAATTGATGGCGAGGAGGTGCAGATTGCGCTGTTCCTCCACCGGCAAACTTTCCTGTTGCGCGAGCAGTTGCTCCTTGAACCGCTGGAAAAACCCCTCTCCTTCCGATTCAGTGAGAAACAGGTAGCAGTTGTAATACAGGGCCACGGCAGGCAATTCCTGCAGCCGCTCCGAATGCCGCACATGATCGAGTACAGCGTCAAGCAGGCCGAAGCGATATTCGGCATTGTATACCGTCTGGTGGCTGAGGGCCATACAGGCCTGCCGGAGTTTTCGGGCGATATACGCCGTATCCGTCTGATCGGACAGGTCCTGTAAGTTCAGCGCTTCCGTCCGCCGGTCCATGCTCAGGAATTGATACCATTCGTATTCGATACCGGCCTGCGCCTCGAAATATTCCGCATGCCGGTACGGTTGCTGCGCCCATTGCACACGCGCCTTGTGCAGGCGCTGTCGAAAATGCTTTTCCAGTCCCCGCTTGCGGTAGGCCGTAGCCAGATTCAGGGGGAAATTCTCTTCAACTTCAAACCTTTCTCTATACACCAGAAAGTGCTCGATATGGCCAAGCACTTCGCTCATCAGCAGGTTCAGTTCGCGCGACGCGAAGCCGGTCGCCGACGCAGCGGGGGCGACGCCCTTATCCAGACAGGTTTGCAGATACCGGTACAATTGCAACGGCTGCTCCCGCCGGCAAAAGAACGGGGAGCACAGCCACTGATCAAGGTGTTTCCGTTCCAGGCTCCCGAGGGTAACGAATACTTGCCAAAGCAATGAATTTTCCATAAAAGCAAATATTGCCTTTGTACAATATTTTGATTTTAACTTTTACAAATATCTGTTAATCAATTTTATATAATGTTATTAATGAAAATAATTTTTATTAATGCCAAAATTTGTCTTTGCAAGGCCGGATGAATTATCAAACTTTTGTATCGATTAATCATCCACCGCGCACAACTGATGATAACAGCGGGCGCGATCACTTCACTTATGACCATGTTCATTCAACTCATTGGCAAAGCCGTTCATACCCAAACTCAATATGTTATGTGCAAGAAAAAATCGACATTCTGGCTAACGATGCTCCTGTCTCTCTGCCTTGGCATCTTATATGCCCAGCCTCCCTGCAGCCTTGCTGTTCAGATCGCCACACCGGGCGTTATCAGTTGCCAAAATCCCAGCGTTCAATTGAATACTACTGTTGACCCTGCTTCAAATGATCTTTCCATTTCATGGAGCGGAGCCGCTCAATTACCAGGAGTACTCAACCCTGTTGTCACTACTCCGGGTTTTTATTCCGTGTTCTTACTGGACTCCGTTACAGGTTGCTGGGGCAGCGATACGGTTGAAGTAGAACAGGATGGCAGTATTCCGGTGGTTTCGATCGTTGCCAGCGATATCGGCTGCGATCCTTTGAATGACCCCGTTACGCTGAGCGCTGATGTCACCGGCGGCATTGGCAATTTTCTATACAGCTGGAGTACCGGAGAAACCACTCAAAGTATAACCTTGATCCCCGGCGATTTCAGTGCTATATGTGTGACTGTCACCAGTACGGTAAACAGTTGTACGGCAGAAGCCTGCTGGTCGACCGACGTTCCCGGGCCACTTGAAGCCAACATTACTTATAATAATACATCGTGTTTTGATTCAGTGGGCATGTTTGCCTATGCACAGGGAGGTGTCTTTCCTTACACTTATACGTGGAATACCGGCGAATCGCAACCTTATATCCCGTTCCCAGTGGACGGTATCTATATCGTAACGGTCGTGGACAGCAGAGGTTGCTCAGCAACAGCCAATTACGTGGTTGAAAACTCCCCTGACGAGTGCGGCGACATTGAGGGAAATGTATATCAGGACTGGAATGGCAATTGCAGCGCGGATGCCGGCGAAGAGGGATTTCCGGGGCTGATCGTCCGGGTTGAAGACGCTTCCGGCAATGAATATTTCGCCTACACCGATGTCGATGGATATTACAGCATGCATGTGGCTGCAGGCGATTACACCGTATCCGTGATCGCACCCAACAACCTTTGGGAGTCCTGCCCGCTGAGCGCTGCAGTAAGTGTAGCGCCCGACGATATCGCGGTCCAGGATTTCCATATCAAGCCGCTGGCACTTTGTCCGGCCATGACCATCGATATTACTTCGACCACGCTGCGCCGCTGCTTCCACGGTACATATTCGGTCCAATATTGCAATGAAGGCACGCAGGAAGCCGCCGATTCTCATGTGGAAATACTGCTTGACCCCTTCCTGTCCATTACGGATTCCTCGATTCCATACACCGATCTGGGAAACAACCTCTATTCCTTTGACCTGGGAACCGTACAAGCGAATGAATGTGGAAATTTCTGGTTCAAAGTATACGTCAGTTGCGATGCGGCACTCGGGCAGACTCACTGTGTAGAAGGGGTCATCTACCCTACCGGTTCCTGCGAACCGGTTGATCCGTTATGGTCGGGCGCCAGCCTGCAAATCGAGGCAAATTGCGGTTCCGACACACTTGATTTTATCGTGCGCAATACAGGCACGGGCAGCATGAGCGGTCCGCTCGAATACGTGATCATCGAAGATGCTGTCATGCTGATGCAGGCGCCGCCACCTGCCATTATCCTGGCGCCCGATGACATACATCATATCAAGGTACCCGCCAATGGCTCCACCTGGCGCCTGGAGGTGGAACAGGAACTTTACCACCCCGGCAATTCGCAGCCGAGTCTTGCTGTGGAGGGCTGCACTACAGGCGCCCAATTCAGCCTGGGTTACGTCAGTCAGTTCCCGGCTGATGACAATAACCCCTGGGTGGATATCGATTGCAGGGAGAATGTCGGCTCGTACGATCCGAACGCAAAGGATGGATTACCAAAGGGTTATGATGCCGGCCGGTATATCGAACCGGGCACCGACATCGAATACACCATTCATTTTCAGAATACGGGTACTGACACGGCCTTTACCGTGGTGGTGCGCGACGAATTATCATCCTGGCTCGACGCCGCCACGATCGTGCCCGGAGCGAGCAGCCATCCCTACAAGTTCGACTTTTACGGGGACCGGAATATCAAATTTGTATTCGACAATATCCAGTTGCCCGATAGCAGCAAGGGGCAGGATGTATCGCAAGGGTATGTATCCTTCCGCATTTCTCAAAAAGCAGGCGTACCTCTGGAAACGAAGATCGAAAACCAGGCTGCGATCTTTTTCGATTTCAACGAACCGATCTTTACCAATACCACCCTGCATCGTGTAGGCAAGGACTTTGTAACGGTCAGCGCCTGGCAGCCGTTTATGGATGGCCTGAACCTGCGCATCATGCCCAATCCCGTTGCGGAAACGGCTGTGCTGGAGATCGACGGTTTGCCGGAAAACACCAACTGGCAGGTAGAATTGCTCGACCTGAACAGCAGGCTGGTGCAGCGCGCCGAACTGAGCGGCACGCAATGGTATTTCGAACGCGGGCAGTTGCCTGCAGGTGTTTACATGATCCGCATCAGTACCGGGCAACAAATACTCGGCGCTGGAAAACTGATCCTCCGCTAAGGAGTGCAGAATTTGTCAAACGCTCAACAACAATAAGGGTAGTATCCCCCCGCCGGCCAAGGTGTCTGCGGGGGGACTTTTTTTATTTCTTCACCGACACCGTTGCCCTGTAATCTTTTTGTGCGATCTTCTTGCCTTCTTCCGTCATGGGCTCCACTGCATCGAGGTGGACGCGTTCCCCCCTGAACCTGACTACAGCATTGCCCCCCTGGCCGAGATCACCGGCAGACAAAGTGACGGTCTTTTGCTCGCCATCTTTCATCAGGGTAAAGATCGCGTCAACGCGACCGGCCCACATACACTGCACATTGACCGGGCAGCGGCTATCGCCGGAAACGGAGTCGAAACGGACCGAAAACCCATCGCTTTTCAGCATTGCACAGCCTCCCCGACTCAAAGTAAACGTCTCTTCAGGCCCCGGCAACGACTTACAGTCATTCATACGGGCCGTGCAGGCGATCAGTACCGCAAAAGAGAATGCAAAAGCAACAAAAAGACTGTTTTTCATATGTATCCGGGTTTGGTGAATGATCGTTGCTATTCTGGAGAGACCAGAAGCCTGATTTTGTAATCTTCCGCCGGGATCGTCGTACCCGCCATCTCAGGATACGGGTCCACTTTAAGCAATTTTATTTTGTATCCCTGGAAAATTGTCGAGTCGGAAGTAGGAGTGCCATCCAGCCCGCCCAGGCTCAGTGTATCGCTCGTGGTAAAGTTACCGATCGTGCAGGAAATTCCTACATCAACCCTGCCTTGCCATACGCAAACCACATCATTGGGACAACGGCTGTCTTCAAAGACCTCGTCGAATTGCACTTTCAGCGTTATGTTGCCGTCCTGGCCCTTGGCGCTGGTGCCGTAGCAAAGAAAAAAGGGCTCATTGCCCTGAAAGGTGGTGGCGCCACCTGTACATGCGGCCTGGTCCGTTTTGGATTTCGTGCATGCTGAAAATCCAATCCAGATAAGCGCGGTTATCATCAAAAGGGTATTTTTCATCGCTTTTGTGTTTTAAATGTGAACTTTTAACGACAAGACAGCGCTGCGCTCACTGAGGGTTGGGCGCAACGGGTTAACCTCTTGTTAAAAGTTTTGCAGCACGACCAGCGGCTTTCTTGGCTACTTTTGCGACCGAAATTTAAGAAATGGAAGCCGTTCTGAAAGGAATGCTGGCCGGCCTGGCTTACGGATTGTTGTTGGGCCCGATGTTTTTTGTGAGCCTGAAAGTGACCCTCAGCCAGGGCTGGCGCAACGGAGTTGCACTCGTGGGAGGTGCTTTTGCCAGCGATGCCTTGCTGGTGGCGGGTAGTTGGTGGAGTGCGGCATGGCTGGCCGCTATCGCCCAGGAAGACATCTTTCAGTCTGGTTTTGGCATCGTCAGCGGGTTGATCCTGATGGGTTTCGGCATTTCTGCAGTGTGGCCCCGCAGACAGCAGGCCTTCGCGCAGGCAGCGGAACAAGCCCCCACCCGGCGCAGGTATTCCTTCCTGCAGGGTTTCCTGATCAACATGTCCAACCCATCCAACTGGATCTTCTGGCTCAGTCTGGCTACGGTGGTGAGGGCGGAGGCCCTGCCCGACAGCCGGCGTTATACGGAAATCTTTCTGGTCGCCACACTTACGGTGGTACTGGCTACCGATCTTGCCAAGGTGCTGCTGGCCCACAAGATCGGCAAGAAACTAAAACCCGGCGTTCCGGAAATGATCGTACGCATTGCCGGCGTGATCCTGATCGCCGTAAGCGGATGGATGCTGATCAAAGTAATGCAAAAAACGTTTTGACCCATCATAATACGCACACATGGAAGCGCTTAGAGAGCAATTGCTGATCCTGATCAGCACCCCGGTTTACCTGATCGTGATCGGGCTGGAAGTTGCGCTCAGCCACTTCAGGCGCATCCCTTCCTACACCCGTCGCGACACCCTGAACAACCTGTACCTGATGCTGCTCAACAGCGGGATCGATCTGCTGTTCAGGGGTGTATATGTGGTGGCACTCGACTGGTTCTTTCACCGGCAGTTGTTTCACATTGAAAATCCTTTCTGGTATTGGTTCTGGCTGGTGGTGGGCATGGATTTCCTTTTTTACTGGCTGCACCGGGTGGATCACCACAGCCGTTTTTTCTGGGCCGTGCACGTCACCCACCATTCTTCCGAGCAGTTCAACCTGACCGTGGGTTTTCGCTCTTCCGTGTTTCAGCCGCTCTACCGGTTTATTTACTTTATTCCGCTGGCACTGGCCGGATTCCGGGCCATCGACATCGTTTTTGTGTTCTCTGCTACGCAGATATGGGGCATCCTCGTGCATACGGAGCATGTCGGCAAACTGGGTTGGCTGGAATACTGGCTCGTCACCCCTTCCCACCATCGCGTACACCATGCCTCGAATCCGCTTTACCTCGACCGCAACCTCGGCATGTTGCTGATCGTGTGGGACCGCTGGTTTGGCACTTTTCAACCCGAAGTTGAACGTGAACATTATGAACCCATCCGATACGGGCTCACCAAGCCGATCGAACGGCCGAATGCCTTCAGGATCGTCTTCCACGAATGGCTGGGCATCCTGCGCGACCTGAAGAAAAAGGTGACGCTCAGGGAAAAACTGATGTATGTATTCGGTCCGCCCGGCTGGAGTCACGACGGTAGCACCATGACCAGCGATCAGATGCGTGCCGCCGAATCACAGCACAGCGACAGCAAGCACGTATAAATTGCCGCAGAAAGCCGGATTTCAGTAGAAAATATGTCGCCATTGATCGAAAGGTGCCTGCCAATCCCCGGCTTGCCTATACCTTTGAGGATCGTCGAATCACGATCACACCACATCCCGTCGATCTATGAGGCAAATTATCCGCATCCTGTTTGAAGGCGCTGCACAGGCCTGGCAGCAACTCATGGCCAATAAATTGCGCTCTTTCCTGTCCCTGCTGGGCATTACCATCGGAATATTTTGCATCATCGGTGTGAAAAGCGCCGTCAATTCGCTGGAAGACAATATCCGCGGAAGTCTGGCCAAACTCGGGAACGACGTGATCTATCTCGACAAATTCTCCTGGGGGGAAGATCCCGGCGCGAATTTCTGGAAATGGATGCGGCGTCCCAACTTCACATATCCGGAATACGAGTCCCTTAAAGAACGCCTGCATACGGCTTCAGAAGTGGGTTTCTGGCAGTTTTTGGGCGCTAAAACGCTCAAATGGCGATCGTCGAGTGTTGAAAATGCTGTTTTTATAAGCGTCACGGAGGATTGCTCTGAAATTTTCCGCCTGGAATTTGAAGACGAAGGGCGGTACTTCTCGCCTACTGAATATACCAACGGCAGCGACGTATGCATTCTCGGTTACAACATCGCGGAAAGCCTGTTCGGGGAGAACATCGACCCGCTGGACAAACAGGTGACGATCGGGGGCCGCAAACTGAAAGTGATCAGCGTGATCAAAAAATCGGGGAATGACCTGCTGAAGGTGATGAACTTCGATAATGCCGTGCTCATCAGCCATACCCTGGCGCGCAGGGGTTTCAATATTCGCTCCAAAAACCCCTGGGTAGGGAATACCAGCCTGGGCGTCAGGGCCAAGGAAGGTGTAGACCTGGAATCGGTGAAAGACGAGATCACCGGCGTGCTGCGCGGCGAGCGGCGCCTGAAGCCACGTGAAGAGAACAATTTCGCGCTCAATACCCTGACCATCCTGAGCGGCCTGTTCGACAGCCTGTTCGGCGTGATCAACATGGCCGGCTTTATCATCGGCATTTTTGCCCTCGTTGTGGGCATGTTCTCCGTGGCCAATATCATGTTCGTATCCGTCAAGGAGCGCACCAACCTGATCGGCATAAAAATGGCGCTGGGAGCCAAGCGCTGGTTTATCCTGCTGGAAATCCTGTTCGAAGCGATCGTACTGTGCGTGGTGGGCGGCGCGCTGGGGCTTTTCTTTATCTGGGTCATCACGTCGATCATCACGCAGCTCATCGACTTTGACATTCACCTCTCCCTTTCGAACGTCATGATCGGGGTGGTGACTTCGATTGTCGTAGGCGTACTTTCAGGACTGATCCCCGCTTCACAGGCGAGCCGAATGGACCCGGTGGAAGCGATCAGGAAGTAGGCGTAACAGGTATACATTTGAGCATAAAGCCTCATTGGAGGGTTTCCGGATACCTTTTGCCTATCGCGCCATCGTTTACCAGGCAGCGCCTGGCGTTACTAGTTATACAGGTACATGCTTCTGTTACGATCAAGTTCCCTGAAATACGGATTTTTCAGGTCTTTGATGAAGTAGATCGCTTCTCCCGTGCTTTTCATTTCAGGCCCCAGGCGTTTGTCGACGTTGGGGAATTTCTCAAAGGAGAACACCGGGATTTTGATGGCGTACCCGTCGAGTTTCTGTTCGATCTTGAAATCCTTGAGTTTGTGCGTGCCCAGCATCACCTTGGTAGCGATATTGAGGTAGGGCACGTTGTATGCCTTCGCAATAAAAGGCGTGGTGCGCGATGCGCGCGGGTTGGCTTCGATCACATACACCTGGTCGTCTTTGATGGCAAACTGGATATTGATCAGGCCCTTGATATTCAGGGCCCTGGCAATGCGTTCTGCATATTCGGCCATGGTCTGCACCACGATGGGCCCGAGGCTGTAGTGCGGCAGCACCGCCGACGAGTCGCCCGAGTGGATACCTGCCGGCTCGATGTGCTCCATCAGGCCCATGATATGAAAATCATCGCCGTCGAATATCGCGTCGATCTCCGCTTCTTTTGCACGCTCGAGGAACTGGTCGATCAGAACGCGGTTGTCGGGCAGGTGTTTGAAAATACTCAGCACCTGGCGCTCCAGTTCGTTGTCGTTGATCACGATCTTCATGCGCTGACCGCCGAGTACGTATGAAGGCCTGACCAGCAGCGGGTAAGGAATATCGCGCGCAATGTTGAGCGCTGCATCTACATCATTGGCAACGCCGTATTTGGGGTAGGGAATGTCAAGATCTTTCAGCAGGTCGGAAAAGCGGCCGCGGTCTTCCGCGATATCCATGTCGTTAAATGAGGTGCCGATGATGTTCCAGCCCTTTTTATCGAGGTCTTCGGCGAGTTTCAGCGCCGTCTGGCCGCCGAGTTGCACGATCACGCCGTCGGGTTTTTCGTGTTCGAGTATTTCTTCGAGATGCTCCCAGAATACGGGTTCGAAATACAGTTTGTCCGCCATATCGAAGTCCGTAGATACGGTCTCCGGATTACAGTTGACCATGATCGCTTCGTAGCCCACTTCCCGGATGGCGAGCACGCCGTGCACGCAACAGTAGTCGAATTCGATGCCCTGACCGATGCGGTTTGGCCCCGAGCCGAGTACCACGATCTTCTTCTTGTCGGAAACAATACTTTCGTTCAGGTCGTCGAAAGTGGAATAGAAATAATTGGTCTTCGATTCAAATTCCGCAGCGCAGGTATCCACCATTTTGTACACGCGGCGGATACCGAGTTCCTTGCGGCGCTGGGTGACTTCCCGCTCGTGAATGCGCAGGAGCCAGGCGATCTGCGAATCGGAGTAGCCGTTTTTCTTGAGGTCGATGAAAAAGTCTTTCGGAATATCTTCGGCTACGTTGAACCGCATGAGCCGGTCTTCCAGTTTCACCAGGTTTTTGATCTGGCCGATAAACCAGGGGTCGATGCCCGTCAGTTTTTGTACCGTTTTGGAGGGGATGCCGAGGCGCAGGGCATCCTTGACGCGGTAGATCCGGTCGTCGTACACCTTTTCCAGGCGGTTGAGTATGTCTTCGGTGCGCATCCACTCTTTTTTATCGGCACCCAGGCCCGTCCGGTTGTTCTCCTGGCTCTGACAGGCCTTTTGCAGCGCTTCGTTGAAGGTGCGGCCGATGGCCATCACTTCGCCGACGGATTTCATCTGCAGGCCGAGCCGGTGGTCGGCGCCGTGAAACTTTTCGAAATTCCAGCGCGGCATTTTTACGATCACGTAGTCCAGCGTAGGCTCGAAATAAGCCGAAGTGGTTTTTGTGATCTGGTTTTTCAACTCGTCGAGGGAGTATCCGATCGCGAGTTTGGCTGCGATCTTGGCAATCGGGTAGCCGGTTGCCTTGGATGCGAGTGCCGAAGAGCGCGATACCCGAGGGTTCACCTCGATGGCGATCAGTTCCTCGTTTTCAGGGTTTTGGGCGAATTGCACATTGCAGCCGCCGGCGAAATTGCCGAGCGCGCGCATGATGCGGATGGCCTGGTTGCGCATATCCTGGTACGCCGTATCCGAAAGCGTCATGGCCGGCGCCACGGTGATACTGTCGCCCGTATGAATGCCCATAGGGTCGAGGTTCTCCACCGTACAGATGATCACCACATTGTCGAGGGCGTCGCGCAGCAGTTCCAGTTCGTACTCTTTCCACCCGAGCACCGCCTTTTCCACCAGCACTTCGTGCGTCGGCGAGGCATTGAGCCCGCGTTTAAGGGCTTCATCAAATTCTTCTTCCACCATGACAAAGCCTCCGCCCGTGCCGCCGAGCGTGTATGAGGGCCGGATAACCAGCGGAAAACCGATCTTCTGCGCTGCTTCCTTTCCTTCGAGGTACGAATTGGCGATAAACGACGGCGCTACTCCCAATCCAAGATCGGATACCAGTTTTTTGAAAGCCTCGCGGTTCTCGGTAGTTTCGATGGCCGCCGTATCCACGCCGATCATGCGGCAACGGTATTTCTCCCAGATCCCCAGTTTTTCGCAATCGATGGCCAGGTTAAGCGCGGTCTGCCCTCCCATGGTAGGCAACACGGCATCGATGGTAGGCAGGTTGGGATCTTCCTGGTGTTCCTGTAGGATCTGCTCTATGCTTTCCGGCGTCAGCGGGCGCAGGTACACATAGTCCGCCGTCACCGGATCGGTCATGATCGTTGCCGGATTAGAATTGATCAGGGCGACTTTTATGCCTTCTTCCCGAAGCGAGCGGCTCGCCTGCGAACCGGAATAATCGAATTCGCAAGCCTGTCCGATAATGATGGGGCCGGAGCCGATAATGAGAACGGATTGGATAGAGGTATCTCGCACGTTAATCAGTTATATTGTAGGGTAGATAAAAAATGCCGGAAATCGGGTTGTGGACCCGATTTCCGGCATTTCCGAAGTGAATCACGAGTGTTTCGTTTTTTCATTTCAGGGGGCAAAGTTAGGAAAAGAGAAAACAATACAAGGACATCTTTTCCAATTGCGGCGATTTTTCATTTGCGATCATTTTTTTGTCCGCCTGTAAAACAACGGCCGCTTGTATCTGAAATTCCCCTCGTGATCGAATACATCCAGCAACGGCGCTATCGCATCGAGACAAATGTACAGGCAACTCCGCCGCTCGTCCCAATACCAGCTTTGCAGAAGCCTTAATTCCCGGATATTGTTGATATTGAGATCATTCCGCACAATTGCTGCTGTTTCCTGATAGGTTTCAGGGTCGTATACGATGACCGTATCGGCTCTGGAAAGCATACCGCTCCGCTCCGCGGGGGTCAGCAGTCTTTCATTCCAGTTGTCATAAAATGGTTTCCGGTAATCATTTTTCATCACTTCCAGAAAATGCGGCACCGGGTTTTGATAGCCAACCGAAACCTTCACGGGGCGTGCGGATGTGACGGGCACGGTGGCGCCGTCTTGTCTTCCCAATATCTTTTTGGCCCACACAAGTCCTTTGGTACGTATGCGCGGGCGTTTGTTAGCGGGTTTGAACCAAAACAATGGTTTGATACCGATGGAATCGCCGGACATATTCCTGATCACCCCCAATGGAGCAATTGCCTCTACCCTAGTGCTCCACAGCGCCGGTTTGCGGTGATAGGCTAGCACCTGCTTCAACCGCCAGGCATGCGGGCACCATTCATTTTGAACGACTTGCTTTTTTTCCTCGTAAGTTTCCAGGTCAAAGGTCAGGATCGTGTCCTGGCTGTACAGTACCTGTTCTGGAAAAGCGGGTTGCGCGCATGCCTCATCCAGATATACGGCCAAATGTCCGCTCCTTACCGCCTGGAATACCAGTTCCGTCAGATAAGGCATGTTCCAAAATCCTGCATTCCGTTCCGTTCGCAGTAGTTTGATCGTAGTAATACCAATTTCCAATTCCGCATCAAATGTGGGCAGGTCCACCACCCAGTCCTGTGTCACCTCGGTTGCCCATACGATATCCGGGTCTTTTAGAAATGCCGAATGTTGGGCATTGAGCAGAACGGGGAATAACAATAAAAGAGTGGATATCTTCATACATGCGGGAATGTTCGACCGGGAGTGAACGTCAAAAATACCCGCTCGGCTCCAAATAATTCCGGTCCAACTACTTTAAGACATCGGAGGCTACGCCACAGGCCTATTTTCGGGTGCTTGAATCTGACAATTGCCTCCATATGTTGCGAACATTACTCCCTTACTTTTTCACTGCCCTGTGCTACTTTGAGCTAACCGCCCAGACATTTACCAGTGTCCCCCTGTCAACCATTTATGACAGCACGATCCTCGTATCGGAGCTACAGGTCACCGGGTTGCCCGAAGAGATTAACGATTGCACTTTCGGCCTTGAGTCGGTGTGTTTCAGCATTTCCTATTCCGAAGTGCGGCACCTGATCGTCACGCTGTACGCACCGGACGGCACTATGATCAAACTGGCACACCTGAACGGACGGGACGAGGCCGACCATTTTGCCAACACCTGTTTCGGGGAAATCGGCAAATATTTTCCCTGGGAACATCCGCCCTATTATGGCGGGTACCAACCGATATTGCCGTTGGGCACTATCAACAACGGCCAAAACCCCAACGGCACCTGGAAACTGGTGGTGGAGGAATACCAGGGCGACGAACACGATGGCCTGCTCGAACGATGGAGTCTGACTTTCGGAAAAGACCCTGCCGATAGAGATGCTATTATCGACAGCAGTCATTTACCTATCCTGGTCATTAATACGAACGGCCGGCATATCCCCGACGAACCCAAGATCAACGCACATCTGGGCGTCATATCGCATTCCGACACCCGGCCCAACCGTGTGTCCGATGCATTTGATCATTACGACGGGCAGGCGGGGATAGAATGGCGCGGCGCCAGTTCCAAATCATTCTGGCAACAATCGTTCAGCCTGGAAACCCGCGACATTTACGGAGAAGACCTGGACTTCCCGCTGCTCGGGATGCCCGCGGAAGCAGACTGGGTGCTGCATGGCCCTTTTTCCGACAAAAGCCTGATCCGCAATGCATTAACCTTTGCCCTGGCGCAAAAAGTCTCGAACGCTTACGTGCCCCGTACGCGATTTTGCGAGCTTGTGCTCAACGGTTCGTATATCGGCGTATACACCCTGATCGAAAAGATCAAACGCGGCGCGGAACGCCTGGACATTGCCAAAATGAAGAAATCGGACATATCAGGAGACGACGTGACAGGCGGGTATATCATCAAAGTAGATCGCTCGAATGCGGAGGGCTGGTATTCGCCGTACCGCCCGCAAGGCGGCGGCAAAGTCTTCTTCAATTACGTGTACCCCAAACCCGAAGACCTGCGCCCCGAGCAAATGGCTTATATCCAGGCATATGTCGACAGTTTTGAAAATGCCATGATGTCGCCCGGTTTTGCCGATCCACAGACCGGGTGGCGGAATTTTGCAGACGAAAATTCCTTTATCGAGCATTTTCTGATGAATGAAGTATGCAAAAACGTGGATGCTTACCGCCTCAGCGGGTATTTGTACAAGCCGCGCGATTCCGACGGCGGCAAGCTGCACGCCGGGCCGCTGTGGGACTATAACCTCGCCTGGCGCAACGCCAATTATGCGGACAATGAATCGCCGTCAGGCTGGACTTTCGACAGCATGCAGCGGGGCGTGCCATTCTGGTGGGAGCGTCTGTTGCAGGACAGCCAGTACACCGCAAATATGCGTTGCCAATGGCAGCAATTACGCAGTGGAGCGCTTTCCCAGCGCCATATTTTCGGGGTGATCGATTCACTCACTTCGGCACTGGGTGGAGCCACAGACCGGCATTTTGAACTCTACCCCATCCTCGGCCACGGCATCTGGCCCAACCCTAAACCCATCGCAAAAACCCATGCCGAGGAGATCGAAAACATGAAAATATGGATCAGCGAACGCCTCCGTTGGCTTGATGCCAATGTGCCCGGCAATTGTCCCGATGCGTCTGCCGAATGGCAGGCTGCCCCCTGGGTGTTGTATCCCAACCCCGTAAGAGACATATTGACGGTATTTCTTGAAACGGCGCCGGCTGAAGGCTCCGGATTTTTACTTTCCGACCTGGCCGGGCGCCTAGTCGGAAGAAAAGAGGTCGGCGGGTTTCGCAGTGAGTGGGACATCTCCTACCTGCCGCAGGGTGTTTATCTGCTGTATTATATGAATGCAGAAGGCCGTATTCTGAATACAGAAAAAATCGTCAAATTTTAGAGGCCGTTTGGGTTAGCCTCCGGAAAATGCAAACGGGAGGAATCACCTCGTGACTCCTCCCGTGCATGGATCTTGCGATTCATCTAGTGAATAGCGTGAGCATCCACCAGGATTCAGGTTACTTTTTCAGTTCCTTGATCTTTTCTTCCAGTTCCAGCTCGTCGCCGGGAGCGTATCCCACGTGTTCGAACACGATATTGCCGTTCTGATCGAGCAGCAGGGTGTGCGGCACCGACGAAACGTTGGCTGTTTGCTGAAATTCCTTGTTGGAGTCGATCAATACGCGGTATTCCCAGCCTTTTTCTTTCACCATGGCCGGGATCTTGGCAGCCGTGCGCGTGTCATCAACACTTACCGCTACCAGTTCCATATCGTAATTCTCCTGCCATTCTTCGTAGTAATCCTTGATGGCATCCAGTTCCTTCTTGCAAGGTGAGCACCAGGTCGCCCAGAAACTGATCACAGTGATCTTTCCGGATTCGGCGATCGACTGGACGTTCATGGATTGACCTTCAAGGGTTTTCACATTGGCGGAGGGGAGGGTTTTGTTTTGTGCGTTAGTGGCAAGGGCAATGCTACAGGCCGCCAATACGAGCAGTGTTTTTTTCATTGTCAGAATTTGATTTTGAAAAACAGATACAAACCAAAGCTCAAAAGTAATACAAGCATTGTAAACGCTATTTTGATTAACCAGCCTTTAACGAGAATTGTCCCTCACTGGCACGTATCTGCATACTTTGCACACAAAATCCGGTCAGGGAATGCAAATGCTGCGCAGGGCTGCGCTGTCGCCATTGAATACGTTGAAGTCGACCGGTTCGTTGATGCCGTTGACATTTCCCCGGTCGCTGTGCTGCCAGAAATGCCATTCCTGATCGCCCGGCATGTCGAAATCTGCCACGTGATAATGGGCGATCCAGAACCGGTAATCCCTGAACGCCTCATTTTCCGCAAAAAAACGCTTGTAGAAATCCTTATTGGTGTACAGGATGGGTCGCACCTTGTACCGTTTTTCCAGCAGTATCAGGAATTCCTTCGTGTATCGCTGTATCTGCGCCTTGTTCATCCCGCGGGTTTCTTCCACATCCACCACCGGCGGAAGATCGCCGGAAAGCAATCGCACCGTCCCGGTAAATACTTTTGCCTGGTCTTTCGGGCTGATATCCGGCAGAAAATAGTGGTACGCCCCCCTGATGATCCCCGCACGGCGGGCATTTCTCCAGTTGCTGTCGAATTCGGGATCCTCCTTCCAGGAGCCTTCCGTGGCTTTGATAAAGGCAAAACTGACACGAATACCGTCGACCTGCATGTTGCGCACGCGTTCCCAGTCCACCCGGCTTTGGTACCGGCTCACGTCGATCCCGTGTACCTGATACCCCCGGGGAATGCGGATGCCGAAGTGTTTGTATTCCTTGTAATGGAGCGGGTAATCGAGCAGCGACCGCAACTCGAACCTCAGTTCGGGGCTGAAGAGAAGGGCCGTGACGAAGACAAGCAACAAAACAACCCAGACGCGTTTTGATTGCCCCCGCCGCTCGGCGTATCCGGGAGGGAAAATGAGTAGAGATCGCTTCCAGGACATACGTTTGGTTTTGAAAGGAGTTTCATTGCCCTTTGAAACGGGGTTTGCGCTTTTCGAGAAATGCGGCCACGCCCTCTTTGTAGTCGTGGGTTTGCCCCGCGGCCGTTTGCAGCTGGTCTTCCAGCGCCAGCTGGGCATTCAGGTCGTTGCTAAAACTGCGATTGAGCGCCTGTTTTGTGTAGGCGAGCCCCTTTGTCGGCATTTGGGCGAGCGTTTCGGCAAGTTGCAGGCTTTCCTGTGCGAAAGACTCATCGGGGAAGGTTTTCCAGATCATGCCCATGGCGGCAGCCTCCAGCGCAGTGATCTTGTCGGACAACATCATCAGCGCCGTCGCGCGCTGCATGCCGATCAGGCGGGGCAGGGTCCAGGTGCCGCCCGAATCGGGGATGAGGCCTATTTTTGAAAATGCTTGCGTAAATGAAGCCGATCCGGCCGCCACGGTAATATCGCAGGACAGGGCAATATTGGCGCCCGCGCCCGCAGCCACTCCGTTGACGGCGCATACCACCGGTTTCCCGATGCTCCTGATCTTCATCACGATCGGGTTGTACCCGCTGGAAATGATCTCGGTCAGTGAAGGTCCGGTCGGGTCGGTGACTTCCTGGAGGTCCTGCCCGGCACAAAAGGCCTTGCCTGTGCCGGTAATGTAGACAGCGCGAACATCGCTCTCCTGCTCGCAGCGTTCGAGGGCCTCCAGCATTTCCCGCCGCATGGTCGCATTCATGGAGTTAAATACTTCGGGACGGTTAAAAGTGATGCGGCCGACGCCGTTTTCTTGCTCAAAAAGTATGTGTTTCATGTTTTCAATGCTCGGGTAGATCCTAAAAACCGGGATTCAGAAAGCGCGCCGCAAAGATACGGGAGCAGCGGCCATTCAGCCTAACTCAGGCCGCAATCTCTCTTATCGCCTTCACCAGTTTATCGAGTTCATCAGTTGTGGTGTACACGTTCGGGGTGATCCGTATGCCGTCCACCTGCTCCCATACGATCGTGGTCACATGAATCTTCCAATCGGTGAACAAGGCGCCGGCAAATTTTTCAGATGCCTTCCCTTCTATTCCGACATTGCCGATCGCACAGCCCCAGCGCGGGTCCATTGAGGTGTAGAGGCGTATTTTCGACAATTCCCGCACGCGCTCCATCCAGTAGTTCTTCAAAAAATGCAGGCGCTGTTGCTTGCGCGCGGTGCCAATATAATTATGCAGATCGAGCGAATAACCGATGGCCATTTCCGTCGGGAAACTGCGGGTGCCCAGCGATTCGAATTTTTTAATGTTGTCGCTGTCGGGTTTGTCATGGCTGAGCAATGGCCAGACAGATGATATTTTATCCTTCCTGATCCACATCATTCCACTGCCGTAAGGCGCGCACATCCATTTGTGCAGACTGGTACCCCAATAATCGCAACCGAGATCAGGGATCTTGTAATCGAGCAGGGCAAAGGAATGTGCGGCATCTACCAATACCTCAATACCTGCCGCATGGGCCCGGTCGGCGATCTTGCGTACTGGCATGATCTGGCCGTTCCAGTTGATCACATGGGTCAGATGCACCACTTTGGTCCGTTCGCTGAATTTTGAGGCGTACGCCTCGACGAGGTATTTCTCATCTTCAGAAGGCAGCATCAGATCCACCCAAACCAGCCGGATACCTTCGCGCATCTCCCGTTGTTTCCAGGCATTGACCATATGCGGATAATCGTATTTGCTCAATACGACTTCGTCGCCACGTTTCAGGTTCAGTCCGAAGATCAGGGTATTGAGCGCCTCTGTCGAGTTGCGGTTGATCGCGACCTCTTCGGGGTCGACACCGGCCAGTGCGGCGAGGTTGTAGCGCAGGGGCTCGCGGTCTTCATTGAGCACACGCCACATATAATAAGAAGGCGCTTCGCTGCACATCCGGTTGTAATAGTCCAGGGCATCGAGGGTTGCGCGCGGTGTCGGGCTCACGCCGCCGTTGTTCAGGTTGATCAAATTCGGGCTTGCTGAAAATGCCGTGCGGATCTGTCGCCAGAAATCGTCATCAGAAAGATCTTCCCGACTGGTAAATACCGGGGAAGGTCTGGTCATCGGAAATGCTTCGGAAAAATTCTGGTGCAGCGCCAGGCTTCCCAAAGCGGCGGCCGTACGGCGAATAAAACTGCGGCGGTTTGTCATAAATCAAGATAGTTTCCGGACCTGAAATAGCCCTTGCAATGCGTGTGCACAAATGTGGTGATTTTTCGGAAAAGCACCATCGAATGGGGCAACGGGATTCGCCGGATTCTTCTATGTGCAATGCAGGGATCAATTCATGGCATTTATTCCAAACATTTCGTTAACCGGATGTGACGCCACCCGTTTCCTGCGTTTATAGAACAAAATCACTAAACTCTTCACTTATGAAAAAAGCAATCCTGTTCACGATCGTCTTCGCGTTGATCAGCTACATCAATGCATGGTCTCAATCCGAAAAAGCAAGCACTACCGCCAAGTCGCAAAAAGACAAAACGGAAAAGATGCAGCAAGCTGAAGAAAAATCAAACGGCGCGGCTTTCAGTGGCAAAGGCAAAGGCGGCGATAAAGACATGGTAGAAAAAGCCGATCAAAAGAAAGCCAAGAAGGCCAAAAAAGCCAAGAAGGCTAAAAAGGCCAAAAAAGAGAAGAAAGCCAAAAAAGAGGGTGAAGAAGGTGAAATGAAGGGAAAAGGCCATCACCATGGCGAAGAAGGCCAGGAAAAACAGGAAGGCGCCGGTGGCAAAGACTCGAAACCGCAGTCGACCAAGCCGAAACCTCAAAACGGTGGTATCAAAAAACCCACCGAGCCTAAAGCAAAAGAAAGCGGCGGCTCCACTAACAACGGATAACTCGGGAAACCTGACATACCATGAGAACAATACCCCGCGTAACCGTCCTCCCGGTGCGCGGGGTTGTTTTTTGTACTTGTTCGATCCCTATGTCTATGATCCCAGATCGGCAAGTTCCATTTCGATCTGGCGCCGCTGGAGGTCCACCGATACGATACGCACTTTCACACGGTCGCCCATTTTGAATTGCTTTTTGTACCGGCGCCCTGTTGCACGCAGGTTCCCTTCTTCTACGGTATAGGTATCGTCAAGATATTTGAAGTCGACCAGGCCCTCGGCCTTACTGTTGCCTGCTTCCACAAAAAATCCCCGGTCGATGATACCGCTGATGATCCCTTCGAAAGTCTCTCCGATGTGCCTGCGCATCAGTTCTGCCTGTTTGTATTTCACGCTTTCGCGCTCGGCGTCGGCTGCTTTTTTCTCCTGCACACTGATGTGCTTGCACTGCTCCTCCAGTTTGTTTTTGTCCACCCGGTAAACACGTCCGTCGAGGTTGCGCTCGAGCAGGCGGTGCGCCAGCACATCCGAATACCGGCGGATAGGCGATGTAAAATGGGCGTAATGGCTAAATCCAAGGCCGTAATGGCCGATGTTGTCGGTTGAGTATACAGCCTTTGCCATCGTGCGGATCGCAAGCGGTTCGAGCAGTTTCAGGCGTTCGTTCTTCCGGGCGGCATGCATCAGATGGTTGAATGAGCGTGCCAGTTGTTTGGGAGTATCCACTTTCAGGGGATGGCCGAGTTCGGCGGCAAAACGAGCAAATTCGGCTACTTTTTCCATGTCGGGCAGGTCGTGCACGCGATAGATAAAGGGCACTTCCTGCTGGGTTTTTCCCTTCGCATCGATGTATTCGGCCACTTCCTTGTTGGCCAGCAACATAAAGTCTTCAATGAGCAGGTGCGCGTCCTTGCGCTCCTTCACGTAGGCTTCAATGGCAATCCCGTCGGCGTCGAGGAGGAAACGCACCTCGTCGGTTTCGAAGCCGATGGCGCCGTTCTTTTCACGCGCTTTGCGCATTTGCTTCGCCAGGCGGTCCAGGGCCTTCAGCGATTTGTCGAGATCGGGAAATATATTCAGTTGCAGCAGTGATTCCGCCGGCTTGCCCTCCAGGATCGTCTGCGCCTCTTCATAGGAAAACCGTTTGGCCGAATGGATCACGGATTTGCCAAACCAGCGTTTTACGACTTTCCCTTTCTGATCGAATGTAAACACCGCCGAAAAGGTCAGCCTGTCCTGATGGGGCACCAGAGAACAAAGGTTGTTTGACAGTTTTTCCGGCAACATCGGGTTGACACGGTCCACCAGATAAACGGAAGTGCTGCGTTTGAACGCTTCCTTGTCCATGGAGGAGTCGGGTTTGAGGAAATGGGTCACATCGGCAATGTGCACGCCGATCTCCAGTTGCCCTCCTTCCAGTTCGCGATAACTCAGGGCATCGTCGAAATCTTTGGCATCTACCGGGTCGATGGTAAAGGTGAGCACATCCCTGAAGTCGCGGC
Organism: Lewinellaceae bacterium; assembly: GCA_020636045.1. GTDB lineage: Bacteria > Bacteroidota > Bacteroidia > Chitinophagales > Saprospiraceae > M3007. The sequence continues at coordinate 70,522 of JACJYP010000005.1, read as the reverse complement.
GCAGCGCGATCTCCTGCGGCGAGATCGTTTCCGGTATCCGGGCGGCTTCCGTTTCGGCTTCTTCCGAATGCGTGAGTTCGAAGCCCTGGTTGATGAGGATTTTTTTCATCTCGAAATCGTTGCCACCGATCTCGCCGAGGGTTTGGGTGACCTTGCCAACCGGTACGCGGCCCTTGCCTTCCTGCCAGTCGGTCACGCGTACCACCACTTTATCGCCGTCGCGGGCATCGCCGCAGGCTTCAAGCGGCACATAGATGTCCACCGGCATATTGAGGTTGTCGGGCAGGAACATTGCGTATTTGCGTCCTTTTCTAAGGGTACCGATAAAGAATTCATTGGCGCGTTTTACGACGGACAGCACTTCGCCTTCCGGTTTCCGCAACATCTTGCCGCCTTTGCGCCGGGGAGGGGTCGAGAACAACAAGACTTTTACGATATCGCCGTTCAGGGCGCCGTTGACGTATTTGGGCGGCACATACACATCCGTATCCATCAGTTCGCTGACGATGTAGGCAGCGCCGCTGCGGGTCATATCCACCCGCCCTTCAATGATCTTGCGTTGGGACTGCGGCTTGCGCGCGGGGGCCGTTTTTGCGGGTCGCGGTGACGCTTTTTTTTCAATTTCGGGCAATTCATCCACCTCCTTGGTCAGTTTTTCAAGGGCGACGCCGAACTTGTTTTTCGAGTGCTCGGCAACGGAGCCGGCCTGCACCAACTGGCGCAGCGCGTGTTCGGCGGAGTCTTTGTTGTTGGTAACCCGAAGTTGATCTGTGATCTGGCGTGGTGAGAATTGCTTTTTGGGATGAGACAGTAAAAACTTAAGTACCTCTATCTGAAGTTGTTGGGCGGTCAACTTTTTGCCGCCGCTTTTTTTCTTTTTGGTCATATAAACAGCACTTCGTGCAGTTTTGAGTCGTTAGTCATAGTGTTTATCGGAGTGTCGGCACTGTATTTAGCATAAGGCGATTATGTCCGACTTAAGGAGTTAAAACCGCATTTTACAGTAAAAAGTTGTGCAAAATCCGTCGTACACAGGGAAACCCGGCCATCCTGCTTTTAGTATTCTTTAACCATCGCTTCTGCAACTTGAAGCCCTGAATGTCCGTTTCTTTGTGCAAAAGAACACGACAAACGATGAAAAAACTACTGTTAGCCCTGTTCGCGATCGCGTGTCTGAATGCACTTCAGGCTCAGCCCAAAGCAGCCGCCAAAGAGGAAAGCGATCCCGAGGCCCGAAAAGTGCTCGACAAGGTCCGCAAAAAATACGAGGCTTATAAAACCCTGGAACTGAACTTCTCGCTGGCAATTGAAGTGCCGGGGCAGGACAAAGACACCCAGAAAGGCACCATCGCCCAGTCGGGGCAAAAGTTTCGCCTCGATATGGAACAACAGGTGATCGTCAGCGATGCCAAAACGACCTGGGTATACCTGAAAAAGAACAACGAGGTCCAGATCAACGATGCCGACCCGGCGGACAGCGAAAGCGGATTCCTGACGCCAAGGGACCTGCTGAAACGCTACCAGAAGGGCGATTACCTGTACGCCATTACCGACAAAACCATGGAAAAGGGAAAACCCGTCACCCAGATCGAATTCAAGCCGGTCGACAAAAGTTCGGAATACTCCAAGATCAGGCTCAGCATCGATGAAAAGGGCGTCGCGATCAAACAGGTAACTGCGTTTGCCAAAGACGGTTCCCGCTATACCTTTTTCATCGATAAACTGACGCCGAACAAAACTTTCGCCGCCGATCATTTCAGCTTCGACACCAAAAAATATCCGGGTGTCAGGGTGGAAGACCTGCGGCTCTGAGCCCCCCCTACTCTATCACGACGCGCAACATACGATTCAGTGAAGCGCCCAGCAGCTGCAGGTGATACACCCCTGCAGGAAGATCGGCGTATACACAGGGCAGCATTTCGTCATCGGATAGTATGCGCCGCTCTTCCGATCTGATCATCCTGCCGCGGCTGTCCCACATTCGCAGGGCGATATTGCCGGCGCTTATACCTCGTACGACCAGGTCGAATTGCCCGCTGTTCGGATTGGGGACGATCCGGACGTCCGTTGTGTTGTGTAGAACATCCTGCACATCCGTGCTGAGCGACAGCAGTTGCATCTTGGACGTCGTGCCGCATTCGCTGGTAGCGGTCAGTTTGACAGAATAGTCACCCGCTTCTGCGTAGGTATGCACGGGATTTTTATCGCTGCTTCCGTTTCCGTCGCCGAATTCCCAACTATAAGCCTTGGCTTGCTGACTGTTATTTTGAAAAATGGCGGTCAGACTGTCCGTTTGTGCCGAAAACTCAGGCACTGGCTTGCCCCAAACCACCGTCTGTTTTACGATGGTATCCGAGCCGATCGTATTGGATACCACCAGATGCACCTGCTTATTTCCCGCCGTTAGAAATTTCACTGCATGCGGCCCCTGTCCCGACGCCGAGGCGGGTTGGGCCGTGATGCCGAAAAACCATTCGTAATTTGTAAAATCACCGCCGGTCAAAGAAGCCTCATAACTTACTTCATCCGAAAGGCAGATCGAATCGGGCATACTCTCGAACTGCGCTACAGGCGTCGTAACGTTATACTGTACGATCCCGATGTTATCGAGATAAATATTATTGCCTGGTACCGCAAATTTGCTGTTGGAAGCGACAAAGCGGATCTTGATCTTTTGCCCGCTGAACTGGCTGAGGCTGACGGCCTCCGTACGCCAGTCTTCCGAATTCGAAGGTGCATATAAAGGGCCGTTTACACCGGGTATCGTCGCCAGGGCGGGGTCGGTTTTTTGCCAGATCACGACGGGTGTGGCTGCAGGATCGCAAGCCGGGTACACTTCCACCCGCAGGTTCGCTACAGCACTGTCCCCTTTAGGGTGGGCGATCTGGAAGCTGAGACCTGGCTGTGAAATACCGGCCAGATCAACCGGAAACACGTCGATAAAACCTTCTTTGATCGCATTGTAATAGTAATAGTAAACCGTTGACCGCGTAGGCATTCCGTCGGCGCCGGTGAGCGTCGGGGTGGTTTTGGCCCACGAGTAACTCCCGTCATTACTGCCCGCAACCCAACCGAACGGTGGAAACACCACATCCTCGAAGTCTTCCGTAAAATATGTGTTTTCGGGTTGCGCCACTACCTGAAAAGTGCGGCGCAAGGTATCGTTGAACGGCGCATCTTCCGGGGCGTACGTCGACCATATCTTTAAATCTATTTGCCCGTTTTGGGTCACAGAGATGGGGGTCTGGAAGGTAAAAGGGATCGTATTACCTGGTGAAAGGGCCGGGAGGATTTCGGACACAGGCTGCTGGTTGCCAACCTGATAGTTCAATACGGCGCCGCTTACCGGGTTTGTGCCTTCGTTTTTGACCTGTACACTCACGGGAATTGTAAACGCACCGCAACGGTATTTCGGTCCGGCTTCGGGGCTGTTCAGCACCCGCAAGGCGAGGTCATCGGGCTGGATGCAGTTTTTGAGTTCGCCGGGCCAGCGCAGGGCCCATGCGCGCCGGCCGGCCATTCCGTTCCCGTTACGCGCACGTACGGACACCCATTTTTCAGTGCCGCCATTCTGAATGGGAAAGGTATAGGTGTTACCGGCCGCGGTCCCAACGATCTGCATATACTTGTTACCAAGCAGGTACACATCGCTGGGCAGGGTATCTTTCACGGGCATCCAGCTGATCGTCATGCTGTTGGGGCAAACCTGCTCTACCTGCAGCAGATCGGGTACCGGTACGATGCTCAGCGGCAGTTCGGTCACGTGGCTGGAAAAACCGCGCTGGATCATCAGCCTTACCCTTCCGCTGACCACTTCGGGAATTTTCCAGTCAAAATTACGCAGGTCGCCGGCCACATCGGCGATCTGCTGCCAACTGAACCCGTCATCAATGGAGTAGCGCAGGGAAAAGATGCCCTGGTTGCCAAAGGCATCCCAGCGCAGGCGCTCTACTTCTCCCGGCACAAAACCCTCGCCTCCTGCGGGGTAGGTAAGCCGCGCCTCATCGTCCAGGAATGTCCACACCAGGAAAAATGATTGCGGACCAAACGGCACTTCCGTGCCGTCTACCAGAACGGTATATGCACCCTCCTGCGGATCATTGATGACGACTTGTTCGACATTATTGAGCGAATCGCGGCCTTTACCGGCAGGCTGATCGAGTGTAACGGCATTCGGGGCGGAGTTCAGTTTCCAGGGCAGGTATATCGTGCCGTCGGGTCCCTGCACCTTCAGGTCGAGGTCATTTACCAGTGCCCGCGATACATTGGCGGCAGCGGGCGGATCGGTCCAGCAGATCATGATGCGCGCCTGTCGCATACCCGACGGCACCTGAATGCCTGCATTGAATTGCCCGCCCTGGTCTGCGCTTCCGTTCATCCACCGGTTTTGCTGAAACAGTTGCAGGGCGCGCCATGCATTGGCGTGCCCCCAGCCGTACTTGAAATCGGGGCCTGTATTTCCGAGGTCGTTCGCCGTATTCAGCATTGCTGCTTTCAGAAGAGCGGCTTCAGGTTGTTGTCCGTTATTTAGAGACTTGTATGCATGCGTGAGTTGCGCCAGCAATCCCGCGATGCCCGGAGCAGCGGCGGAAGTGCCGCCAAAGACGTAATACCCGTTGTTGTCGTCGGTGGTTTCCTGATCGGTGCCGTGCGAAGCGATATCCGGTTTCAGGCGGCCGTCGGTTGCCGGGCCGCGACTGGAGCTGCCGATAATGGTTCCATCAGGGCCTGTATTGGCCGCCACAATTGCGTTTTTTGCCATTTTATGGCCACCCGTAATATTTCCCCACTGATTCCCGGCGCCGTAACTCGTGCAGTTGATGGCGCCATTTGAATTGCCCGCCGAGAAGACGTGCATCAGTGTCGGATGATTGTACAATTGCTGATCCACCGTCTGCGCAGCCAGGGTGTAGCCCGCGTTACAACCGCTTGAATAGGATGTATTGGTGATGGTAATATTCTGGTCGGTATGCAAGGCCAGGGTCTGGTCCTGAAAATCGGCCGTATAACGCACTGAATATACCGTGGCCCCGGGCGCCATTCCTTTTGCAGTGGGGTCGATATTGCCGGCGCCGGCCATTACACCCGCGACCCCGTCGCCGTGGATACCATTGTCGTCGAGGTCGGGCTGATTGTTCAGGCGTCCCGCAAAATCGATATGAGGCCCGATCGGACCGTCGTCGCGTACCAGCACGCGCACCCCCTCGCCGTTGTATTTCAGCCCCTGCGGGTGCTCGCTGTCGAGCATGTTGGCGCGGATCATCGATCTGCTGCGTGTATCGTCGGGCACGTCGGGCTCCGGAGCCAGTTCGAGATACTGCACCCAGGGTTCTGCTGCGAGGCGTTGTACTTCGCTCTGGCGCAGCCTGATCTTCAAAAAGCCGTTTTGATTTCCTTCTTTCAACACGGTACACCCGAACGCGCGGCAACGCGCCGCGCCCTGCCCGATGCTCAGCACAGGGTACACCTGGACATCAACATCAACCCGATCGCCGTGTACCGCCCAGTCGCCGTAAGGCAGTTCCTGCAGGCTGGAGGCGATTTTCCAATCGGGCTGTATCTGTACAAGGCTTTTTGGTTGTAATGCGGACAGGCTGGCCAGATCAAAATCGAAAGGGATCGCGATCAGATAGATCTTTTCTGGCAGGTATGACAAAAATTGGAGTCCTTTTTGCTCCAGTTCACTGCGAGTACGGGCATTGGGGATCGTTGCGCATTGCAGATATCGGAAATAGTAGTCGTTCACGATCTCTCCGGGATCGGGAGCCCCATAAATATTCAGGGAATCAAAATTTGCAGAAAAAAATACCGGGCCGGATTGAAAACAGGCGGCGGGGTCGGTTGTCTGGCCGAAAGCGATCCGGGCGCATGCCATGACGAGCGCAAGGGCGTAGCAGGAGTTCATTTTTGAGATGGCGGTTGATCTAAAAAAAAGATTAGTCGGTAGATGAACGGGGAGCATCCGTGGTTGCCCTAGCAACCTATTGCCCGCGTGAATGTTCTTTGTAGCCGCTTTTGTGCCAAATGTATCATTGTTCATATAAATAGCGAATTTTGTCGGCTCATCAACGCCAAATTGCCAGAATCCGCCAAACCATTTATCACCGCGCTTCATGATCAGCCCCGTTGTATGGATTTCATTCATAGCCCTCGTAATGGCCCTGATGGCCATCGATCTGGGCGTGTTCAACCAGCGGGCACATGTTCCAAGTGCAAAGGAAGCCATATTGAGCACCATCGGCTGGGTTTTGCTGGCAATGGGCTTCAACCTGTTCATCTATTTCGCCTATGAAAACCAGTGGCTGGGTCTGGGGACTTACACCCACGAGCCAATGGGCGGGCGCGTTGCTGCGCTAAAATTCTTCACAGGGTACTTGCTGGAAGAGTCGCTCAGTATCGATAACCTGTTTGTCATGGCGCTGGTGTTCAGCCAGTTCCGCGTTCCCAAAAAATACCAGCACCGCATCCTGTTCTGGGGCATCCTGGGAGTATTGGTTTTTCGCGGTATCCTGATCGGGCTGGGTATCGCTCTGGTGCATCAGTTCAGCTGGCTGTTTTACATTTTCGGCGGACTGTTGCTGTATTCCGCGTACAAAATGCTGAACCCGGGTGCGGAAGACGATAACATCGACAAACGCTCCGTGGTCCGGCTGATCCGGCGCTTTTACCCCGTGAGCAACAACTACGACCACGGCCACTTCTTCACGATCGAGCAAGGCAGACGCGCGGTAACACCCATGTTCGTAGCGCTGATGGTCATCGAAACGACCGACATCTTGTTCGCTTTCGATTCGGTACCGGCCGTTTTTTCTATTACAACCGACCCTTTCCTCGTTTTTTCCTCCAATATATTCGCTATTCTGGGTCTGCGCTCGCTGTATTTTGTGCTGGCCAACGTACTCGACCGTTTCGAACACCTGCGCTACAGCCTGATCGCCATTCTGTTCTTTATCGGGGTCAAAATGATCCTGATCCCGCTGAAAACGCACATCCCGATCGGCTGGTCGCTCGGTGTGATCGGCGTCATGCTGCTGGCAGGCATCGCGGTTTCACTGCTGAAAAAACAGCCCGAAACAGAAGTAAAAAGTGAGGTGGTGGAAGGTTAGGCGTTTGCATTTTTCCCGCCAAAACTGTATCCGATTAAAAAATTTAACGGCACGATCTCTTGACTATTTGAGGTTTGGGTTTATTTTTGTACTTGAGATGCAGGCGTTTCCGCCAGTTTCATGTACAAAGGCCGGCGTTTGCAGAACATTGTCAAACACATTCTCTCACTTTCCCTCCTGCAAAACCTTCCCCGTTGATCCGGGAAATAACAGGAGGATCAAACCAACATCACTTTTGCCATGAAACATTGGGAAAAGATCAAAAAAGATCATCGCCGCTCGGACGAACGTGACTTTGCTACGCAAGATCACAAAAAGAAAAAACTCAAACCTATTGAAAAATCCAAATACCGCCTGAAAGGATATGAAATAGAAGAAGAAGAATAAAAGCAATACGACATATAAGCATTGGCGAGGGGAGTTGTCCCTTCGCCTTTTTTATTTTTCGAACTGGCGGCATAGCAAAGTATGTTCAGAATGCGCATGACAATTGCATCAGCCGAAATGCCCTTCCACGTAGTTGCGCGTGAGTTCCTGGCCGGGAGCACCGAAAACCTGCTCTGTTTCTCCAAATTCTATTAATTCTCCGAGATACATAAACGCCGTATAATCAGCTACGCGCTGCGCCTGTTGCATATTGTGGGTAACGATCAGGAGGGTATATTTTTCCCTCAAACGCAGCATCAATTCTTCCACCTTCGCGGTTGAGATCGGATCCAGGGCCGAGCAGGGTTCGTCCATCAGGATCACTTCAGGCGCTACGGCGATGGCGCGTGCGATGCAAAGGCGTTGCTGCTGCCCTCCGCTTAGTTCGAGCGCCGATTTGTCCAGATCATCTTTAACCTCTTCCCACAAAAAACTGTCGCGCAAACTGCTTTCTACCCGCTCCGGCAACTCCTGCTTGCTACATAAGTCGTTTATTTTCAATCCGTAAGCAATATTATCGAATATTGATTTCGGGAAGGGGTTGGGTTTTTGAAATACCATCCCCACTTTCCTGCGCAGGTTCACCACATTTGTGTTTCCATGCAGGATATTGACGTTGTCCAGCATTACTTTACCTGTCAGACGGGCCTGCGGAGACAGATCGTGCATACGATTCAGGGACCGGAGCAAGGTGCTCTTCCCGCAACCGGAAGGGCCGATCAGTGCTGTGATCTTGCCGGCAGGAATACGCAATGAGATGTTTTTCAGCACCTGTTTGTCGGCAAAAAAGAGATTCAGGTGTTGTATGTCGATCTTGGAATGGTCCATAAATGCCTGAAAATTGAGCCGATCGCCACTTTTTCTCCCATAAAAAGATGTGAAGTTTGCGTTAACTCCTGTCTAGCGCCGTTATGCGTTCATCGGGCGCCAGATTTTGGTAACCATACCACAACAGTATGGCAATGCCCCAAAAGGTGACCAGTATCCCGATATATTGCATCATACCCGCGTTGCCGTATTCGCTCATGAATACCACGTCGATCAACCCGTGAAACAATGCACATGCCAGTATGTTGCCGCGCGAACCGTTGAACAACCAGGTAAACAGCATCGCTCCCGCCAGAATGCTGAAGTACCAGCCAACGGCGGCGCCCATATCCATTGAAACATACCCTGGCCGGTAAACGAACAGCGGCAAATGCCAGCCGGCCCAGAAAACCGACAGGATCAGCGTAGAGATCAGGGCATTGTATTTCCGCTGGAACCGCGGAAGCGCAAAGCCGCGCCAGCCCGTTTCTTCCCCGAATCCGAAACAGCATGTATTGAACAGGAAAAATCCTGCAACACCCATTTCCGGATACTCCCCGCTGGCGCCGAACGCGGTGTAGTCGGGCCAGCGCCCGTCTGCTATCCAGGCGACCAGCCCGCCTGCCAATGCCAGCAAGAAGGGTGAAAAAACAGCCAGCAAAAGCCAGCGCAATGGTTTCCATTGAAACAGGCTGCTCCAAAGTGCCTTCAAATCGCTCCTTGTGCCGAACAGCGCGGTGGTGACAAATGCCGAGACCATCGGGCCAAAACCGCCAATCCCGTGCTGATATGGAAATAATGGCGCGGCACTAATACCGAAATACGGCAGCCACATGGGCGACCACAGCAGCCACGAGATCAGGTAGGCAAGAATGAAATAAACGGTTAACTCTTTGATTTTCATCGAAATGGACATTTTTTCGACAGCACTGATAAAAGCACCTGCAAATTTTTCTTTATTTTCCTGAACGCAGGAGGACCGGTGTCATCACGGCATGTGATATTTGTTTGAATACTTCGATCGCACCCAAAACGCGGTCAGGTTGAGCAGAAAAACGAGCAGAATAAGCGTCAGCGCAGTAGCATATGCCAGCGGCCTGATCTCCTCGATAGCGTGGTGCTGGGTCGACAACACATACAGGTGATATGGCAGGGCCATAAATGTATCGAACACAGAGCCGGGTAGATAACGTGTGTAAAATGCTACTCCTGTGAAGAGGATCGGTGCGGTTTCACCTGCCGCACGTGACAAGGCCAGAATTACCCCTGTCAGGATGCCCGGTACGGCAGATGGTAGTACCACGGTGCGTACCGTCTCCCATTTTGTGGCGCCGAGAGCGAAGGCGCCCTCGCGTGTCAGGCGCGGCACATTGCGCAGGGCCTCTTCCGTCGTTGTGATCACACTGGGCAGGGTAAGCAGCCCCAGCGTGCACCCTGCTGCCAGCACAGAGGTGCCCATGCCCATCCATTGCACAAAAATTGCCACCCCGAACAATCCGTACACGATGCTCGGTACGCCTGCAAGGTTTCTGATCGATGCACGGATCAACCTCGTGTAGATATTGTCCGCAGCATATTCGTTGAGGTAAATGGCACAGCCGATGCCAAGGGGCGCCGCAACCAGTGTGGAGAGCAGGGTGACAAGGGTGGTGCCGAATATGGCCGGGAAAATACCGCCTTCGGTCATGCCTTTTTTGGGGAAATGGGTCAAAAACTGCCAGGTAAGCGCAGGGCGCCGCTTCATCGTGAGATCAGACAAGGCCAGTCGGCGCTGACAGCACCCACTGCAACCGCAGCGATCGGGAGCGAAGCCCCGGGTATTGGATCATTCGTTTGTTCATTGCGCATTTTTCTGTAACCGGCTGCGTGCGCTCTGCGGTTGCGATGACGCCCATGGTGATCATAAACAACAATGCGCATGCAAACAGAAGCCGTAATAATGCGGCGTGTACCGGCGCACTTCGCCCATTTCGATTGCTACCGTGGCATTGATCGTCCGCACCCGAGATCAAAAAGCCGCGCGGCATGGCCGTTGCGTTGCCGGTGGCCATGAGCACAGTCATGGTTTCTCCAACGCCCGTCGAAGCCAAGCACCAACCGCAGCCAGGATGCTGAGTACAGGAAGGCAGAGTTACGGATGAGGGATTTCCCAGCAGTTGGCGCCAAGTGCATAACGGCTTCCTTGCGTGACCCGGGCACCGCATGAATGGCATCTTCAGCCACAGAGATCAAGGTCGGCAAGGCCATGACGGCCAGCAAAATGGAACCGTTCAGCAGCGCATTCAGACCGTTAGGCGGGTCGAATATCTGTGCCAGTGCCGGCACCGCCACGATGCCAGAAACCGACTGACCACCGAAGGCACGGCGAACCCAGCATTTCAATGGCCGGTTTCGGTATATTTCTCAGCCGTGGCGTGGCCATCATCTCCGACAAAACGCGGCAGCGCCAATTACTTAACCGGCACGGCAAGCGCCATTACGCCAAGCGTCACCGGTAAGTGCTGTACAACCAGCTTCCCGTACCATAGGCTGGATGTTCATAGAGCGGAAGGATTCCATTCATGTGAAATTGCCAGGCGATATGTCGCCCAAAATGCAAACGCACTGTTGAACAGCAGCATCAGAAAAATACCCGCCATGGTCAGCTTGCTGGATACCCAGGCGGCAGCGGCGAGCAATCTTTTGAATAAAATGCATCCCAAAAAACGCCGGTTCATTGTTGCTGTTTGGACGCCAGTTCCTGCTCGGAAACCGGGAGATAGCCGTTTTCTACGATGATCTTTTGTGCCAGCTTCGCTTTTTTCAAATTCGAAAAAGGCCCTTATCTTTTTCTGCCGGAATGCCGTCGGTGTAGTGGAATAACGGGCGTGTGTCAGCGGATATCGCCAGCCAAGAATAATACTTTGGCGGTCATGCGGCGACACTGCCAGGTCGCCTTTTTTTTTATCGACGGATTTTATCACCCGGATACCAGCCCTAAGATGGCCCTCGCTGTCAGTGAGATAGCCCCAGCCCTACGTAACCAATGGCATTGGGGTCGTTGCGCACAGCTTCCAGGATTTGTGCGTTTCCGTTCATTTGTTTGAGTGCAGGGAAAAATCACGTCCTACCACGTGCTCGCGGAAGTACATAAACGTCCCGGAATTGCTCTGCCGGCCATATACAACGAGACCCAGGGCCGCCCGCGCCACTGAAACACAGCTCCAGTCACGGATACCCGAAAATCTTGCCCAATGGGTGGTCAGGCTGTCGATATTTACTGCCAGGTGTACGATCGCTCCAGTGCATCCGTCGCAAAAATGAACGACTCTACATCAGGCCCCCGTTCTTAAACCAGCCGGTATTCGTATGCGTTCATTTCGCGCGACGCATTGTAACGTCGTCCCTGCCATTCCAGCAAAGCAGCGATGCCAACGCCGCTGCCGCCGCCAGCAACGCTGATCGATACGTTGGATCGGTTTTCCGCCGCCGCTTCAGCCAAGGTGCAATGAGATGACTTCCGTATCGGAACCTTTCACTTCGATGTTTTCGACGCGGTTGCGCTGCTTATTGGGTGCCGATCATACTTAAAATCAGAAAACCTGAAATTCTCCACAGACATCCTGCCAAAATGATGAATGCCCAAATGCGCACTGAAACCCGCGTTTATTTTTGGGTTAAGTTTTTTTGCAACTTCCGTCTTTTTGGCTTTTATGATGCTGGAAATCGTTGCCGGAATACCGAAGGCCGTACCATTCCATTATCAAATTCCTGCATTTCCGTACATCTTTCTGGCAATCAATATGTTTCCCCATCATTGGAACATCAATTTCCGGCAGACCATATTGCCTGTACATGAACGTTATGACACAAGTATTTACCCCATACCTTTGGCACGACTTAGAACGTGGTCGGGATTTTTTTGCCGGGCCCGAAAAGTGTCTTTTTTGCCTGTTTTTCACCTTTTTTAACTTACATAGTCACCGCTATGCGCCTGAAAAAACGCGCAAAACAGTCTAAAAATCCATCATTTCAGTCTCCTGCAAAAAATCCCGAACACGTTCTTAACCATTTTACACCACCATGCGAACATCCACCAACGCCAAATCCAAAGACGCCCTTTCCGCCGGTTACCTCAAATACGAGCTGAAGAGTTTTGAAAAAATGCCGGTCAAAATATGGGAAGACTCCGTGGAAGCCTCCCGGCATGTCGCCCGCTCCGTCGCCCTGGCGATCCGCCAGCGGCAGCAGGAAGGCGAACACATCGTGCTGGGCCTGGCTACCGGCAGCACCCCCATCAAAATTTACGAAGAACTGGTGCGCATGCACAAGGACGAGGGGCTGAGTTTTCACAACGTGATCACATTCAACCTCGATGAATATTACCCGATGCCCAAAGAAGCACAGCAGAGTTACTGGCGCTTCATGCACGAGTACCTGTTCGACCATGTAGACATACTTCCTGAAAATGTGCACATCCCCGACGGCCTCGTGCCGATGGAAAAAGTGGCCGATTATTGCGAGCGCTACGAAAAACTCATCGACCTGGCCGGCGGCATCGATATCCAGATACTGGGCATCGGCCGCACAGGGCATATCGGCTTCAACGAGCCGGGCTCCTGGGAGACCTCGCTGACACGAATGGTGCGCCTCGACCACCTCACCCGCCACGACGCCATCAAGGATTTTCAAAGCGAGGACGACGTCCCCTACCGCGCCATTACGATGGGCATCGGCTCCATTTTCAAAGCGCGCAGCGTATACCTCCTGGCCTGGGGACAACACAAGGCCAGCATTGTGCAACAGGCCGTAGAAGCGGAGATCAGCCATTCCGTACCCGCTTCCTTTTTGCAAAAACACCCGAACGTACGAGTGGTACTCGACAAAAGTGCGGCGGAAGACCTTACCAAGATGAAATCGCCCTGGCTGGCCGGCATTTGCAACTGGAATGAAGACCTCATTTGCAAGGCCGTGGTATGGCTCTCCCAAACGACCGGTAAACCCATCCTGAAACTCACCGACGAAGACTACAACGAACACGGCCTCAGCGACCTCATCATCGAGCAGGCCAATTCCTACGAACTCAATATCCGCATATTCAACCGCCTGCAGCACACCATTACCGGCTGGCCGGGCGGCAAACCCAATGCCGACGACACCAATCGCCCCGAACGCGCCAAACCCGCCAAAAAACGCGTCATCATTTTCAGCCCCCACCCCGACGACGATGTCATCTCCATGGGCGGCACATTCCAGCGGCTGGTGGATCAGGGGCATGAAGTGCACGTTGTTTATCAGACATCCGGCAACATCGCCGTGCACGACTGGGATGCCTTGCGCTACGCCGAATTCATGCTGGAGTTTTCGGAAAAACACGGCGATATCAGCGGCAAGGAAGACAAAATATACCGCAAGGCGATCCGGTTTTTGCGCAGCAAGACTTCCAGTGAAGAGGACATTCCGGAAGTGCGAAGCATCAAGGGGCTGATCAGGCGCGGTGAAGCGCGGGCCGGCGCGCGTTTCACCGGTATCGACGACGACCATATCCACTTTCTCGATATGCCTTTTTACGAAACGGGCCGCAAACGCAAGAAACCGCTCGGAGAAGCGGATATCAGTGTTATTATCGACATCCTGGAAAAAGTCAAACCTCACCAGGCCTATGCCGCGGGCGATCTTGCCGATCCGCACGGCACGCACCGCGTCTGCCTCGACGCCATTACGGAAGCATTCAGGCGACTGAACGGAAAGAAATGGATAGAGGAATGCTGGCTGTGGCTGTACCGCGGCGCCTGGCACGAATGGGCCGTCCACGAGATCGAAATGGCCGTGCCGATGAGCCCGCAGCAGCTGCGCCGCAAGCGCCAGGCGATCTTCATGCACCAAAGCCAGAAAGACAGGCCCCCGTTTCCCGGCGGCGACGACCGCGAATTCTGGCAGCGCGCGGAATACCGCAACCAGGAGACGGCTCAAACATACCGCTCACTGGGCCTTTCCGAATACGAAGCGATGGAAGCCTTCGTGCGCTGGAAAGGCTGAACTGCTTACCGAACGCCAAGCAGGCCCAGCATCCAGGCGTATTCCAGGGCGCGTTCTTTCAGGCGTGAGAAGCGCCCCGATGAGCCGCCGTGCGAGCCCGACATATTCGTTTTGAAGAGCAGCAGATTGCCGTCCGTTTTCAGGTCACGAAGCCGCGCCACATACTTGGCCGGCTCGAAATACTGCACCTGGGAATCGGCAAAAGACGTCAGCACCAGCATATTCGGATATTCCTGCGCCCTGAGGTTGTCGTACGGCGAATACGTTTTCATGTATTCGTAATCTTCCCTGACCGCCGGGTTGCCCCATTCCGTGTATTCTCCCGTGGTCAGGGGAATATCCGGGTCGCTCATAGTGGTCAACACATCGACAAAAGGCACCCCTGAAACGATACCTTTGAACAAGTCGGGGCGCAAGTTGGCCACAGCGCCCATCAGTAGTCCGCCGGCGGAACGCCCTTCTACAAACAGGCGGTCGGAAGACGTGTAGTGTTCGCGCACCAGGTATTCCGCACAATCGATGAAATCCGTGAACGTGTTCATCTTGTTTTTCAACTTTCCCGCTTCGTACCAGCGGTAACCCATCTCCATGCCGCCGCGAATATGTGCGATGCCGACGACAAAACCCCTGTCGAGCAGGCTGATCTTGTCGCGGTTAAATCCCGGATCGTAAGAAATGCCGTAACTGCCGTAACCGGTCAGGTGACAAGGGGCCCTGCCGTCGCGCTTCACACCTTTTTTGCAGGCAAGAGAGACCGGTACGCGTTCGCCGTCGCGGGCGGTTACCCACACGAATTCGGTCTCGTAATTCTTCGGGTCAAATCCACCCAGCACCGGCGCCACCTTTTTCACCGTTTTTGCACGCGTCGCCATCTCGTAGTCGATCGTGGTGGGCGGTGTTTTCAGGGAGGAAAACACGTATCGCAGGTTTCCGGTATCGAATTCCGGGTTGTTGTCCAGGTGGCAATCGAAGGTCGGTTCGCCGGTCTCTATGTAGTGATCCGACATGTCGGACCAGCGTATCACATGAATCTGCGCCAGGCCGTTCCGGCGTTCTTCCGTCACGAGAAAATCTTTGAAGACCGTAAATTCAGACAGCAGGATCGATTCGCGATGCGGCAGTACGTCTTTCCAGTTTTCCCGGCCGGGACTGTTCACCGGCGTTTCCATGAGGCGGAAATCGGGCGCATTCCAGTTGGTGCGGATCAGGAACTTGTCATTCCAGTGCTCGACGTTGTAATAAAAATCCTTTTCGCGCGGCCTGATCGATTTGAATTGCCCCGTCGGGTTGTTCGCATCGAGGTAATGCACTTCCACCGTTTGGGTGTAGGCGGAGTGGATGAAGAAATACTGCTCCGATTTCGATTTATCTAGAAAAGCATACTGGGTCACGTCTTTTTCCTCGTACATCAGCACGTCGCTCTTATGTTCGGCGCCCAGCACGTGCCGCCAGATCTTGTCGTTGCGCAGCGTCTGCGGGTCTTTGGTATCGTACAGGATCGTTTTTGAATCGTTCGCCCAGGCGAAATTGCCGCCCACTTCGAAAGTATCCGGCAACTCCTTTTTTTGTTCCAGATCGATAAAACGGATCGAGAACAGGTTGCGGCCGCTGTAATCGACCGAGTACGCCAGCATCCGGTTGTCGGGGCTGACGGCCAGGCCGCCCAACTGGCAGTATTCCTTTCCGGCAGCGAGTTCGTTGACGTCGACGAGTATTTCTTCCGCGGCGTCGAGGTTGCCCTTTTTCCTTGAAAATACGGGGTATTCTTTCCCCGTTTCAAAACGCACGAGGTACCAATATCCGTTCTTGAAATAAGGTACGCTGCTGTCGTCTTCCTTGATACGCCCCTTGAGTTCGCTGAATAAAGTCTCGCGCAACGCTTCCACCGGGGCCAGCACGGAGTCTGCGTAGCGGTTTTCCGCTTCCAGGTAAGCGGTTACAGCGGGATTGTCGCGTTCGTTGAGCCAGTAATAAGGGTCTGTTCTTTCATCGCCAAAAGCGGTAAATACTTTCGGTTTTTGCTCGGGGTGCGGTGGTTTGAATGACCCGGAATGAAATACGGAAGGTTTCACCATACGGATGATCTTGTCGTTATCGGAAGGATGCGGGCCCTGGCAGGCAGCGGCCGAAAGGGTAATGACAGCAATATGAACAGCCAATCGTTTCATGGCATCGCGTTTTTTGTCAAAAGTATATCGCTGCGGTCATTTTTGAAATGAATTACAGCTGTAGTGAAAATTATTATTGCTACTCGCTTTTTCACTTGAGATCAATAATGATACCTTCCCATCTCATGATCCAAATTTTGACGCTTAGGCCTATCAAGCCCCTGTGCAACGTATTATTGCAAGGTCAATAACATAGAAAATCAAGTGAGCAAAGGAAAAACGACAGCAAGCGCAACTTCCAAATCCCCGCTAAGCGCCGAGGAACTGGCAGAAGTCAGACACCGCTGCCAACAATTGTCCCGCTGGGCTTATACTGATTTCGAGCGCGCTCGAAAAGTGCTGGAAGAACTGAGCGCTGTGGTGGACAAAAACAGTCCGTTCGATATCAGGCTGGCCTTTCATACGCACAGCGCATTCCTGCACAACCAGTGGCACCACTACGACAAAGCCGTGGAGCACGCCAAACTGGCCGTCGCCATCCTGGAAAGCCTGGCTGATGCCTCCAACCTCGCCGAAATGTGGGCCGATCTGGCCGCTATTCACCTCAACCGCCGCGACTGGCGGGCTGCCGAGCGAAGCCTCGACCGCGCCAGACGCTACCTCAACGACGGCGCCGATCCCGTTTTGAAAGCGCACCTGTTTTGCCGGGAAGGCTTTTTGCACCTGCACCTCGGCAACCCCCGTCAGGCGCTCGATTGCCTCATGGAGGCGGAAAAGAGCATGCTCAGCCTCGACGATGAGCAGGCCGATCTGAAAGATTTTTATATACAAACGCTCATTTTCAGCGGGCTGGGAGATCTGTACGAGCGGCTGGGTGAAAAAGCCAAAAGCCTCGAATCGTACCGCTGTGTACTGCCGATCGTGGAGAGGCACGGACTGCGCCCCCGCCTCTCCTGGCACTACCTCAACGCAGGCCGGGCCGCCATGGCGCAGCAGGACGTGGCGCAGGCGCAGGCGAGTTTTGAAAAGGCCATGGAAGTGGTCAGCGAAGGCGAAACGGAAGCCAAAACACATGCCCTGGGCAACCTCGGCATTCTCGCCCTCTGGGCCGACAACACCGCCCGCGCACTGGCCTTGTTCGACAAAGCCGCTGCAGAATATGAAAACCCTTCCAAACCCGCCGACTTCACCAATCTTTCCAAGATCGAAAGCTGGCGCGCGGGGCTTTTTTCACAATTGAACGACCTCGTAAAAGCGCAGTACCACCTCGAAAAATCGTGGGAAACGGGCCAAAACGGCCACGACCTGTACCACCTGAGCCAGATCGCGCAAAACCTCGCGGCCCTGCACGGCCAGCAGAAAAACTTCGAGCAGGCGTACGAATGGCAGCGCCAGGCATCAGAACTCGCGGCAAAACACTACAACCAGCTGCGCGACCGGGAAAGGGAAGAGATCGAAGCGCGGCACCAGCTCGAGCGCAACCGCCAGGAAGCGCAAATGGCGCGTCTGCGCGTAGCGAGCCTGCAACTGCGCGCATTGCGCGCCCAGATGAACCCCCACTTCATGTTCAACGCCCTGAATGCCATCCAGGGGCTGATCACGTCGGGACGTAACAAGGAAGCAGAATCCTATCTGGCAAAATTTGCCAAAATGATGCGGCATACGCTCGAATATTCCGACCTGGAGGTCGTGACGCTGGAGCAGGAGATCGAATTTCTCGAACGCTACCTCGATATCAATCGAAAACTGCGCTTTCGGGACAAACTGGAATACCAGATCACTGCGCCGCCGGACGCCGACCAGAACGACCTGTACGTGCCGACCATGATCCTGCAACCCTTTGTGGAGAATGCGATCGAACACGGCATCCGCCCGCGACAGGAAGGGCGGCTGGAAATTGCGTTCAGCCTGAGCGACGACGGCCAGATGCTGCGTTGCGTGATCGAAGACGACGGCGTCGGGTACAACAAGGGGCGCCAGAAACAATCGGCGGGCGCCGATTTTCAATCGCACCGCTCGCGCGGCATGGATATTACCCGCGAACGGCTCACCCTGCTGCACCAGTTGCAAAAGCACGAGCAGGGTGACTTTATCCGGATCGCCGACCTCGGCGACCTCACGCAAAAAATGCGCAGCGGGACCCACGTAGAGGTGTTGCTTCCGCTGATGGAGCCGGAGTCATAAGCGGTCCGCAAGCGCCAAAACTTAACAATTTCTTTACCTTGCTACCGATATGCGCATCCGGGACGCTGTACTTTTGCGACGATCAACCAACATGACATACCACCCCAACCAAAACGATTGACTAAACCGTTCTCCTATGGCGCTTGCCTTTATTGCCGACCTCCCCACCTCCGTAGCCATACTGTTTCTCGTTTGCATGCTGGCCGTTTGCTTTTTTGAAGCCATCAACGGCTTTCACGACACCGCCAATGCCGTCGCAACAGTCATCTATACCCAAACGCTCAAACCCATGACCGCAGTGATCTGGTCGGGTATCTGGAACTTTCTGGGCGTGTATGTGGGCGGTATCGCCGTGGCGATGGGCATTGTCAAACTCATCCCGCTGAACGACCTGATCCTTCAGCCGCTGGGCGAGAACAGCGCGCTGGTGCTGGCGATCCTGCTGGCAGCGATCATCTGGAACCTCGGCACCTGGTATCTGGGCATTCCCTGTTCCAGTTCGCATACCCTGATCGGCTCGCTGCTCGGCGCCGGTTTCGCCTTTTACAGCATCCACCACGCCGGCGGCCCGAACTGGAAAAAGGCGGCCGACATCGGTTTGTCCCTGTTGCTTTCCCCCGCATTTGGCTTCAGTCTCGCCATCTTGCTGATGTATATTTTGCGAAATACCATCAAAAACAAAGTCATCTTCAAAGAGCCTGAAAAGAAAAAAGCGCCTCCGATGTGGATACGCGCGATCCTCGTTACGACCTGTACACTGGTGAGTTTTTTCCACGGTTCCAATGACGGTCAGAAAGGCGTTGGCCTGCTGCTGGTGGTCCTGATGGCATTTATGCCTTTGCAGTACGCCATCAACCACGGAGAGCCGCTGGAAAAATTCAGGAATTCGGCGCGATACGTCGAATCGACGCTCAATCAGTCGGCTGAAGGGGCAAATTCGGCACATATACTTGCCCTCGCCGCACAAGCCGGCCGCACTGCAGCCATGATCGACAGCGCCGATATGAAGGATAAAGATCAGGTATTTGCCGTCCGCAGTTCAATCCAGGCGCTCAACCGCAGCATCGAAGCCGATCTGAAAAGCAACACCATCCCCGCGCCTGTCGTCGGCGCGATCAAACACGAACTGAAGACCCTGAAAAGTTCCTACGAATATGCTCCGCTCTGGGCCATCGTGCTGATCGCATTTTGCCTGGGCGTGGGCACCATGATCGGCTGGAAGCGGATCGTAGTGACCATCGGCGAAAAGATCGGAAAAACGCACCTGACCTATGCGCAGGGCGCCAGCGCCGAAATATGTGCCGCCGCCACGATCGGCGTCAGTACGGGATTCGGATTGCCGGTGAGTACGACACACGTACTTTCCTCCGGCATCGCGGGCACGATGGTCGCTTCAGGCGGCATCAAAAACCTTCAGCGAAAGACGATCAAGAACATCGCCATCGCATGGCTGCTCACCCTGCCCGTTACGTTCGTACTGGCAGCGGTGCTGTTCTTCTTCCTGCGGATCATTCTGTAAGGAAAACCCGCCGTCATTCCCGAGCAGTGAACATTGATCACGCGCGCTCCTCGCGCATGATCTCCAGCACGCGCATCAGCATGTATGACAGAATGATACTGACGGCGATCCCCTCGACGAGGATAAACAAACTCGCCGTCACCGGTGTGAAATACTGCCCGATCGGCGACTGATGCTGAATATTGGCCATGAAAGCGGGATTATAGGCCAGGAACAGCACCATAAAGATCGTGAAAGGGATCACGCCGACCAGCGATGTGAACATCCCCATTACCACGCCGGATGTATAATCTTCCGAAGCATCGGGGTGTTCGTGCAGCCAGCTGCGCAGGGCCAGCCACAGGCACGCGACGTGGATCACGCCGTTGAAAATCCGGAGGTAATATTTTTCGCTGAGTTGAAGCATGTGCATGGCCAGGAAAAAACCCGTAAACCCCAGGAACATCCACAGGCCATAGCGAAGAGCAATATGTTTCATAATACAAGTGGATTGGTGAGAAGTGAAGGCAGGATAAAAATACAATATAATATTTATTTTGCAAAACACAAATAATACGAGGGTATATTTCCAATATTAATCCAAAATCCGCTGAATTACATCATTCAATTTTAATTATACAAAACAATAGTTCTACAAAGTATCACATGAAGAAAATCCTGTCCGACATCCACGTTAAAACAATACGCGTTTTTAAGACGGGCGTATTCCCGCTTTCGGGTTTGAACCTGAACGATAAGTCTGATGACCCCGGCATCTTGTGTGACGCCACGTTCTAAGTCTGAACAGGGCGCTATCCCGCCGCTGCGCATTAAGCGGAACTCGTTACACAAAGGACGTTTGTCCTGACAACGAACCTTGTAACAACAACACAAAGGGCGTTTGTCCTGACAAGGAACCTTGCAGCGACTACACAAAGGGCGGAAGTCTTGACAAGGAACCTTGCAACGACTACACAAAGGACGTTTGTCTTGACAAGGAACCTTGTAACGACTACACAAAGGGCGTTTGTCTTGACAAGGAACCTTGCAACCTACAAGGGCGTTTGTCTTGACAAGGAACCTTGAACGACTACAAGGACGGAAGTCTTGACAAGGAACCTTGCATGACTACACAAAGGAAGTTTTTGCTCCCGTTGTACGACGGAAGACAGGACAATCACCTGTTCAGCGGTTGCTATCCGGCATACCTGTGCGCTAAAGGACGAAGACGCGAGGCGAAAGCCGAGATCGATAGCGATGAGGCGGCGCACTGCGGTGGCGATTCGCAGCACGGCAGTTCTGCCATGCGTAGTCCCAACTGCCGCCGCGGATGACGCGGGCGAGCCTCCTCAGAGGTTTCACGATCGCAAGGATAAGGCTTGTAGGTATCCTGACACCATTCCCAAACATTGCCAGACATATCGAATAGGCCAAGCCGGTTAGGCTTTTTTGTGCCCACTACATGGGTTTTAGAACCGGAATTTTTGTCATACCATGTAAACTCGTCCGGCGTATCGCTTCCGGCAAAAACTTGATAGGTATCGACTCCAGCCAAGCCACCGCGGGCGGCGTACTCCCATTCCGCTTCTGTAGGCAGGCGGTAGTTTTTCCCGGGGTATCTGGCGTTGAGTTTTTGCAAAAAATCCTGAATATCATTCCAGGAAACGCGTTCTACCGGGCAAAGGTCGCAACCTTTAAAGTATAACTCCGGCGGATCGCTGCCCATGATCTCGCGCCAGTCGGCCTGCGTAACTTCGTATTTTCCGATGCTGAAAGAAGCAACGGTCTCAGCATGAAGGCACTCATCGTTGTCTCTGTCTTCTTCATTGTCTGGGCTGCCCATTTTAAAGGTGCCGCCCTCGACGCGTACCAGATCGAATCCTGATTTGCTGCGGTCATGTGACGATTCAGTGGGCGTCCCATCCTTAGCGATTTCCCCAATTCCATTTTCTCCCTCAAACATCTTTGGCAACAGCCAGAATGCCAGTAATACGATCAAACCACCCACACTGATGAGCATATTCCTGCCCGTAGAAAGGGTCGGTCCGTTACTGCTTCTCAATGCTCTGATCCGGGTCTTTGCTTCGCGAACCATATCTCCCTGTGGAAACCTGGCGAGGTAGTTCTGGTACCCTTCCGTATTATCGGCCCCGGAAGCCTGCAACCATGCGGCATGATCGGCTCGCTGGTATGCGTCCGCTGCTTCGCGTTGTTGTTTTTGACGGCGGTCCTCTTCCTCGCGCGCTTGTTGCAATGCTGCTTCCCGCCTGCGATTTTCTTCGGCTTGCCGCGCTGTTCTCCGGCGCTTTTCTTCCTCGCGGCGCGCGCGTTCGGCAGTTGCGCGTTTTTCCTGCTCCCGCCTGTTTTCGGCTGCCTTCATCGCATCGAGCGTTCTTTTTACCCCCTCCACCACATCCACCCAGGCATCGTCGCGATCCCGCCAATGCTGGCTGTTCACAGCCTTGCCATCCGTAGGCAGCACCTGCAGCCGGCTGATGACGGGATCGTCGAGAAAGGCACAGGGGCGCACGATCACGGGCAGCACTTTTGCCTCGCCTTTTTCGTGGCGGGCGAGCGCCTGTTTGATCTCTTTATCGTGGATGTATGCGGAATTGTAATACGCCGCGCTGACAAGGATAAGGATAATTTCTGCCGATTCCAGGTTGTGCACGATCTCCTGTTCCCAGGCTACCCCGGGATCGATCTCGCTGTCGCTCCACACCCGGAGGCGCCCTGCGTTTTCGAGCGGGCGCAATTGCCCGCGCAACTCGTTGAGGTATTGCGCGTCTTCGCGTGCATAGATGATGAAAACTTTGTACGGCTGCGGCATTTGTTTTCGGATGTCGCTGGCAAATGTAAAAAAATTGTGCAGCGGGTTTCCGGGCCCCTTGCACAAGACACAAAAAAGCGGCCCGGAGTCCCACCCTCCGAGGCCGCTACCACTTAGCAGAAATAAAAAATTATGCTATCTGGTTAAAATCAGATCATGGCGGCGCCGTTTTCCGCGTTCTGGCGAACCGGAATCATGTACAGCACCTCCTTTTGCTGTTCAACATCAATCCACATTGTCGTGGAGGTACGAATTGCCGCCGAGTTTGATCTCGCCTTCTTCTTCCAGCGAGATCGTCCAGTCCGACATGCCGGGTTTTTCCGCGTCGGGCACATCGTCGAGGTTGACGTTGCGGCGCAGATAGGCCGGCTGGCTTTCCAGTTCGATGATCGTCTGCGGCGAGTTGAGTTTCACCACATTGATCGGCTTGTTCCGGATCTCCTCGCGGCGGCGCTGCGCCTCTTCGATCCGGCGGCGGCGTTCTTCCGGGCTGATATCCTGCTCTTCCCTGCCCACAAAGGGGTCGCCGTTATTGCTTTTGTTCCGGCGGATCTGCTCTACTGTTTCCCGGATATCGTCGAACTCGAATTCGACCTTGTTGGCGGCCTTCTCGTCTACCGGGCGGTATTCCTCATCAGAGGTAACTGTGAAGAGAGAAGGCGCTGGCTTTTTTTCATCTTCGTCGAGGTGCACCACCTGGCGTTCGCCTGTGCCGGACTGGCGGCCTGCTGCGCTGGCCGTAAAGCGGCGGTCGCCCGCCTCGAATCCGGTCGCGATGATGGTCACCGCCAGTTTTTCGCCCAGGCGTTCGTCGAAGCAGTTACCCCAGATGAGGTTCGTTTCGTTGCCTGCTTCTTCCTGAATGAATTCCGTGATCTCGAAGATCTCGTCCATGGTCGCTTCTTTTACCCCGGAAGTGATATTCACGAGGATGTTTTTGGCGCCTCGGATGTTGTTCTCCTCGAGCAACGGCGAATTCAGCGCTTCATCTACCGCACGACGGGCGCGGTTTTCGCCTTCTACCGCCGCCGTACCCATGATGGCTACGCCGGAGCCGCGCATCACCGTGTTCACGTCTTCAAAGTCGACGTTCACATAACCCGGCACGGTGATGATCTCGGCGATGCCTTTAGCGGCCGTGCAAAGGATATTGTCCGCATGCGCGAAGGCTTGCGAGATCGACAGGTTGCCGTGGATCTGCCGCAGTTTGTCGTTGCTGATCACCACCAGGCAATCGACGTTCTTGCGCAGGTCTTCGAGCCCTTCCATACCGTTGCAGACGCGGATGCGGCCTTCAAACTGGAACGGCAGCGTGACGATGCCTACCGTCAGGATGCCGAGTTCCTGGGCCGCCTTGGCGATGATCGGCGCGGCGCCGGTGCCGGTGCCGCCGCCCATGCCGGCTGTGATGAAGGCCATCTTGGTGCCGTCCTCGAGGAATCGCGTGATCTCTTCGAGGCTTTCCAGGCAGGCCTGCTTGCCCACGCTGGGCTTGCTACCCGCGCCGCGGCCTTCCGTGAGGGCCTGGCCGAGGGTAATCCGGGTCGGAACGGGGCTGAGTTGCATAGCCTGCGAGTCCGTATTGCAAATGGCGTAGTCCACGCCGACGATGCCTTGTTTGTACATATGGGTGACGGCATTCGAGCCGCCGCCGCCAACGCCTATTATCTTGATGATTGAAGGTTCGTCCTTCGGAAGATCAAAAAGCATGATATTTGAATTTTAGTGCGTTATCAAAAAAGGTTGAGGAGACTCCGTGCTTTATTTTTTCTGCTCGAAGTCCAGATCGGGTTCCGCTTCGAACCATTCCTTGGTCTTGCGGAAAACGCTATCCAGCCAGGATGCTTCTTTTTCCTCCGACACATTGGAGGGTTCGCGATTCCCTTTCCCGTTCTCCTGCGAACGGTCCTGCTCGCCCGAACCGGCCGCCACATCCTCCAGACCGCGCAGCATCAGGCCGATGGCGGTGCTGAAGATCGGGCTGTTGACCGATTCGTGGTATCCGTGCGCCAGGTGCTCGACGGGGACACCCACGCGGCTCGACATGCCGGTGTGGAATTCGGAGAGTTTGTCCGAATGCGCCAGCAATGAGCCGCCGCCGGTGAGTACGACGCCGCCGATGAGTTTGCGCTCGTAGCCGCTGCGGCGGATTTCCCAAAGCACGTAATCGAGCACTTCTTCCATGCGCGCCTGGATGATGCGCGCGAGGTTTTTCTCGCTGATCTCCTTGTGCTCGCGTCCTTTCAGGCCCGGAATGGTGATGATGCGGTTGTCGAAAACTTCGGTGCTGAGCGCCGAGCCGAACTTTACCTTGAGTTTTTCGGCCTGCGGCTGCATGACCGTGCAACCTTCCTTGATATCGGCCGTGATCACGTTGCCGCCGAACGGAATGACCGCCGTGTGGCGGATGATCCCTTCGTGGAAGATCGTGATATCGGTGGTGCCGCCGCCGATGTCCACCAGTGCAACGCCCGCCTGCTTCTCCTCCTCGGAGAGCGTGGCTTCTGCGCTGGCGATGGGCTCGAGGGTCAGGTCGGCCACCTTGAGCCCCGCTTTTTCGATACAGCGGTAGATATTGTTAATGGCCGTGATCTGGCCGGTAATGATGTGGAAATTGGCTTCCAGGCGCACCCCGCACATGCCGATGGGGTCCACAATGCCCTGCTCCGAGTCAACCGTGAATTCCTGGGGGAACACATGGATGATCTTGTCGCCGGGTGGAAGCACCAGTTTGTACATGTCGTTGACGATGCGCTCCACGTCGCGGCGGCTGATCTCGGAATGATCGCTGTCGCGGGTGAGGATGCCGCGGTGCTGCAGGCTCTTGATATGCTGGCCTGCAATGCCGACGTGTACCTTGTTGAATTTCATGCGTGCGTTGCGCTCGCAGATGTCGACGGCTTCGCGGATCGCGCCGACCGTCTTTTCGATGTTGCTGACCACGCCGCGCAATACGCCGACGCTTTCAACTTTGCCTACACCGAGGATTTCCAGTTTGCCATGTGCGTCTTTGCGGCCTGCCAGGCAGCATACCTTCGTCGTCCCTATGTCGAGGGCGACGACAACATCATGGGGTTGTGGGATGAACTCCGTCATAATGTTATACTGTTTAGATGGTTTTGAGTTTCAGTTCGTTTGATCGTTTCCAAAGCTGTCGGCACGAAACTCTTTTCCGCCAGCAAAGGTATTTTTAAAATTATTTGTTTCAAAATAATTGTTTTAAATTATTCGCTTGGGGTTATGGGCTTCGGATATGCTTATTTTCTGCACACCACCTGCCCGTTATATTTCAAATTGATCGTTTCATACTTCCTCCAGCCGGCATACGGAATGCCTTCCTGGTAAAATATCTTCAGTCGTCTCAGTTTGTCTTCGAGGTTGCGCATGCGCCCCAGTTCGATGCGCTGATCGCCGACCAGCGGCACCAGAATGAACTCCCCGGCGCTGTTCACGTGTATCTGCTGGATGAACGAGGATAAAAAGTCGTCGGCCAGCAGGGCCTGCGTCAGGTTGAAAAGGTCCTTCAGGGTGTGTTTTTTCTTTTCCTGAAATTCCGGTGTGTAAGGGGCGATATTGCCTGTCGCCACCAGCACGTGGGCAGCCAGATTTTTTGAGGGCGGCATTTTTGCGCCGTTCCGGTCGAGGTAATAATTGCCTCCGTTGATATCCAGGATGCGCAGCATGGGTTCGCGTTGTGTGATCCGCATGTGCAGGATATTGTTCTGATCGATATAGGCATCGGCCGCCAGCACGAAGGGGTCCTGCTCCAGCACCCGCTCCATGCGCTCCACTTCGAGCCGGCCCAGTTCCGTGCCTTCGAGCGTATTGCCGAATGCCAGCAACAGGGCCTGCCGCACGTCGCGCTCGCTGATCAGTTTGTCTCCGCCCGCGAGCGGGATCACCTCTACTTCCACGCCGTCGGCGAAGCTGTTCTTCTTCCGGTTGATGGCCGAGAAAAGCGCCAGCAGCACCACCAGGAGGAAAACCACCCAGGTGATCCGGTCGTAGCGGATGTTCGGTTTCTTCAGCATATCGTTCAGCGCGTCAACTGGTTTTTGATCGGTTCAATAAGGGTGTCGATATCGCCCGCACCCAAAGTCATCAACACTTCGATGCGGCGGTTTTTCAATACGTTCAGCAAATCGCTTTTTGTAGTCAGAATGGTGTCGGGGTGGTCTATCAACTTTGCGATCATCGCCGAATCCACACCTTCGATCGGCTGCTCGCGCGCCGGATAGATATCCAGCAGGATGCAGGTATCCAGCCCTTTGAGTGCTGCGGCGAAGGCTTCGGCGAAATCGCGGGTACGGGTGTACAGATGCGGCTGAAACACTCCCGTCAGTTTTCGCGTCGGGAACATCATCCTGGCGGCAGCGATCACCGCTTCCAGTTCGGCCGGGTGGTGCGCATAATCGTCGATGTACACCAGATCCGGCCGGCGAATGATGTATTCGAAGCGCCGCTTTACGCCCTTGAAAGAAGCCAGCGCGCCGCGGAGTTCGGGAGAAAAGCCGCCCGCAGAAAGCGACGCCGCAATGGCAGCCGTTGCATTCAGCACATTGTGCCGGCCCGGGTAGTTCAGCCTCAGGTCGTTCCAGTTGAAAATGCCCGACCTGAGGCCGAAAGCCATCTGCTCGTTTTCAACGCGGACGTTAAAGGCCTCGAAATCGCCCGCGTCGATGCCGAATGTGAACACCTGGCGACCGCTGGCGCGAAGTTCGACGGCTACATCTTCCAGCGGCAAGCCGTGGCGATAGATCAGTTTGCCGCCCTTGCGTATCTGCCGGACGAATGTTTTGTACGACTCCACGACCGACTCCGGCGACCCGTAGATGTCCAGATGGTCGGGATCGAGCGAATTCAACACTGCGATCTCGGGTTCCAAATGCAGGAAACTGCGGTCGTATTCGTCGGCTTCCACTACCACCCAGTCGCTGCTGCCCTCCACGAAATTGCCGCCGAGGTTGAGGGAAATGCCGCCGACAAATGCCGTAGCATCGATCCCGCACGCACGCAACAGGTGGCTGGTCATGGTACTGGTGGTCGTTTTGCCGTGCGTGCCGGCGATGGCGATGCAACGCTTCGCCTTGCTGATCACGCCCAGCACTTCGGCGCGCTTCATCACGGGGTACTCATGCTGGCGGAACCAGTTGAGTTCGGCGTGGTCTTTCGGCACTGCGGGGGTGTACACCACCAGGTCTATATTTTCCGGGATAAAAGACACATTGTCTTCATAATGCACATGCATCCCTTCCGCCGCCAGCGCGCGCGTCAGTGCGGTCTCGGTGCGGTCGTAGCCGTACACCGCCGCGCCGTGCTTTTTGAAGTAGCGCGCCAGCGCCGACATGCCGATGCCGCCGATGCCGATGAAATAGATGTGTTTTATCGCGTTAAATTCCATGTTGCCGTTTCAATGCAGCCGCGCAGGGCTTACTTTTTCTCAAGTTTCAGGGTTTCCTTTTGTCCGCCGCGGTTCATTTCGAACACGAGGCGCAGGCTGTCGAGTTGCAGGATTTTTACCATGATCTCTTTTTTGCCGTCTTCCGTCGTGTACAGTTTATCGCGTTCGGTCCGCCACACGCCCTGCTGTTGCTGATTGCCGAATTGTGCGCTGTAGCGACCGTCTTCCTGGAAGCCGAAATGCACCTGCGATGCATCCATGCCCGACGATTTGTCGAATATGAGCCATTCCGTGCCCTGCCAGTCGCCCACGACCAGCGGATTATGTTCTTCCGGAGCCTGGCAGCCGGCAAAGGCGCAGGTCGCTGCGATCAAAATTCCATTTATGAATGCCTGATATTTCATGATCAATAAATTAGGATGGGCTCAGTGACCACTGGCCGGTTTTCAAATGAAGGTCGCGTTGCGGGAACGGGATCTCGACCCCGTGCTGGCGGAACGCTTCCCAGATCGCGAAACGCAGGTCGCTTTTGGTGGTCTCGATCCGGAACATATTGCTGCTGTAAAAGAGCAGGGTGAAGTCCACCGAACTGTCGCCAAAATTGTCCAGGCGCACGCTGGGTATTTTACCCGTCATATCGGTCACGACATGCGGGTTGGAGTGTGCGCAATTGAGCAGGATCTGTTTTACCTGCTGAAGGTCGGAGTTGTATGAAACGCCGATCGGCACCCCGAAACGCGCTACGAAATCATCGTGGCTCCAGTTGATCACATTGTCGTTGACAAACTTGTGATTGGGGATGATCATCACCTGATCGTCGCGATTGCGGAATTTTGTGGTGCGGAGATGGATTTCCTCGATCCTGCCGACCACGCCATCCACTTCGATGATGTCACCTTTCTCGATCGTGCCTTCAAACAGGAGGATGATCCCTGAAAGCATGTCGGAAAAACCTTGCTGCAAACCCAGGCCCAGGCCTACCAGCAGGGCGGCCGAACTGGCCAGCACAAGGGTCAGTTTTATACCGAGCAGCGTCAGGATCGTAATGATCGAGATCGTCCAGATCAGGTATTCGAACAGCAGCCGGAAGGAATGCTGGCGGCCTTCATCGATGTTGCGCCGGGAAGCCATTCTTCCGAACAATTTTCCAAACAGGGCAACAACGCCGCGCGTCAGCAGGTACACCAGTACGGCCAATACGATGGAGTACACCGACAGGCTGTATTCACCGATCTCGAATAGTTTATATTCCAGTATTTCTTTCATCTCCAGCGCTTATTGTATGATGAGCAAGGTGTCCGATTTGATACGGGCTTTCAGCCAGTTGTACATTCTGCCCATTTCGTTGTTCGGTATACGTTTGCTCGTTTTGATGTAGACGACCGGAATGGTGTCGGAAGACTGCTTTCCCAGATCGTATACGATGTTACGGTTGATAGAAAACCCGGTCACCTGCGGGTGTTCCGCTCTGATCTCACCGGCAATGTCGGTGCAGAGCCGATTAAATTCCCGGTAACCCGACAATTCCGATTCCAGCAGTTCGATGCGTTTATCGCGGTCCTCCAGGGCTTCTTCATTGCGGCTGTACAGGTCTTCCAGGATGCCCGCTTTCAGCGAATTCATGTCCGTAGAGGCCTGCATGGCATTCCCCTGCCTGATCACTAGTTTGGTTGCGTACAAACCGTAGGACGGCAGTTTGTTTTCCATTCTGCCGATCTCCTCGCTTTTGAGCGGCTGTCCCATCAGGTACATGACGATCCGGCAGGTATCTTTTTCGTATTCGTAGTTCGTCTTCAGCAAATCCGTATTGGGAAAAACGAACTCTTCTTTTACAAAACGCTGCGCTTTTTGCTGGAACAGGGTTTTCTGAACGATCCGGTAACCCATGAAAACAGAGGGTGCGACCGTGACGGCCACTACGAACCAGATGTTGCGACGCACGCGCTTTTCCACGTCCTGGCTCACAAAAGCCTTTTTGCGGAACTTCAGGAGGCGTACGATCAGGTACGCCGAGACGCTGATGAATACCGTATTGATAAAGAACAGGTACAGGGCGCCCAGGAAATAGGCCCATTGTCCCGTACCAAGGCCGTAACCCGCCGTGCACAGCGGCGGCATCAGCGCAGTAGCGATGGCGACACCGGGGATCACATTGCTTTTTTCCTTGCGGGTCACCGCAACGATACCCGCCAGACCGCCGAACAGCGCGATGAATACATCCCAGATCGTTGGCGTGGTGCGCGCCAGCAGTTCCGATTGCGCTTCGTTCAGTGGCGTCAGCAGGAAATACAGTGCGGAGGTGATGATGCTGATCCCCACGGCGATCAGCAGGTTTTTGGCGGCCGATTTGATCAGGTCGAAGTCATTGATCCCGATGCCAAAGCCAATGGCCATGATCGGCCCCATCAGCGGCGAGATCAACATGGCGCCGATGACCACTGCCGTGGAATTGACATTCAGGCCTACGGAAGCGATGAAGATGGCGAACACCAGGGTCCAGAGGTTCGTGCCCTTGAACACCGCGTCGCGTGCCATATCCTCCACCACCGACTGTTCGTCGGCCTTGTCATCCGTCAGATCGAACCGGTACAGCAAAAACCTTTTGAGTACCCGCAATATGTTATCAGCCGGTCTCATATTTTCCGTTGTCTGGTTAGTTTGAGTACTTCCCTTGCGATCTGTTCCGCCGCATTGGGGCGACCCAGTTGGTGTATACTTTCTCCCAGCCCGAAAGCAAGGGCGTCATTTTCCAGTATCAGCAGGGCCTCCTGCAACATTTTTTCGCCGGCTTCTGCATCGCGTACCAGCCTCGCCGCGCCTTTTTCCACCAGCGCCAGGGCATTTTTTGTCTGATGGTCTTCCGCTACATTTGGGGAAGGCACCAGCACGGCTGGCTTGCTCACCAGACACAACTCACTGATCGTCAGCGCACCCGCACGCGAGATCACAACATCGGCCGCGGCATACATCAGGTCCATGCGATCGACAAATGCCATGACCTGCACTTGCGGCAGCAGTGCCGTATCGCAATTGGTGAATTCGTATTCGTAAAACTTTCCGCACTGCCACAATACCTGCAGATTCGGGTGTTCTGCCAGCAGCGCCGTGTTGTCGCGCATGGCGTTGTTCAGGGTGCGGGCGCCCAAACTGCCTCCCACAACTGCTATGGTTTTTTTGGCGGGGTCGAGCCCGTAATGTTCGATCGCCTCCGCGCGTTTGCGCTCGAGATCGAGAATATCCTGCCGGACGGGGTTGCCGGTGAACACTATTTTTTCCGCCGGAAAAAACTGCTCCATATGATCGTAGGCCACGCAAACTTCTGCGGCCTTTTTGCCCAATACCCTGTTGGTAATGCCGGCAAACGAATTTTGCTCCTGGATCAGCGTCGGGATGCCGGCACGCTGGGCAGCGCGCATCACAGGGCCCGAGGCATACCCGCCGGTGCCAACGACCACATCCGGCTGAAAATCGCGGATGATGTGCCGCGCCTTCCACAGGCTCGTCAGCAACTTGTAGGGGAATGCAAGGTTGCGCAGGCTCAGGCTGCGCTGGAATCCTGCAATGTTCAACCCTTCGATCCGGTATCCTGCCTTCGGCACACGCTCCATTTCCATTTTGCCGCTGGCGCCGACAAACAAAAACTCCACATCCGGCTGCATACGTTTCAACGCATCCGCAATGGCGATGGCCGGAAAGACGTGACCGCCGGTTCCGCCGCCGGTGATCAGGATTTTGATATGTGAGTTGTTGTTCGTCATATTGTTTTACCCGCCGTAGCCCTGGCGAAGACGGGTGTGTTATATTTTACTCCAGTCCTTCGATAAATTTGCTGACGCTGAGGATCATTCCCAGCGAAATACAGGTGAACAGCATACTCGTGCCGCCCATGGAGATCAGCGGAAGCGTGAGTCCGGTAGCCGGCACGAGGTTGACATTCACGGCAATGTTGGCCAGCGCCTGTACCGTGAGCAACAGGCTGAGGCCGATGGCCAGGAATGCGCCGAAAGCCTTGGGGCTTTTGGTCACGAGTTTCACATTGCGCAGGAACAGCAGGACGTACAGCACCAGCACCACCGTACCGCCCAGCAACCCGTATTCCTCGCAAATGATAGCGTATATGAAATCGGCATGGGCGTACGGCAGGAAATTCCGGATGATGGAATTGCCGGGGCCCTGTCCGATGATGCCGCCTTTGGCGATGGCGATCTTGGCCTGCTGCACCTGATATCCGCCGTCTTCGCTGTGTAAAAAGATCTGCATACGCGACGCCCAGGTATCTACCCTGACCAGATCGGCCTCGGGGTACATCTGACCGATCACGATCAGCCCTGCGAAAACGACTACGCCAAGCAGGCCGAGCAGGAAGATATATTTCGCGCGCACCCGCCCGATGAACATCAGCAGGATGCAGGTCACAAAAAGCACCAGGGCGGACGAGAGGTTCGCCGGAGCGATCAGCCCGCAGATCAGCAGCACGGGTATGATGATCGGCATGAACGCATCTTTCAGACTGGAGATATAGTCCTGCTTACGGGTCAGTTCGCGGGCGATGTAAATGATCAGTGCGATCTTGGCCATTTCCGAAGGCTGGAAACTCAACCCGAACACCTCGATCCAGCGCGGCGCATCGTTGATCGATCTGCCGTAGAAAAGGGTAAATGCCAAAAGCGGCACGCAGGCCAGGATCAGGATCGGCGCAATACGCTGGTACTGCCTGTAATGCAGCAGGTGACACAGGTAGATCAGGAACAGACCGAACGCCAGGCGCATCATATGGGCGACAAACATGACGGTCGTGTTGCCGCCGCGTGCACGCCAGGCTTCCCAGCCGGATGCCGAATAAACGGCCAGCAGGCTGAACAGACTCAGCACGGCGATGATCATCCAAATGGTGCGATCACCTCTCAATTCTGCTGCAATGCGGTTGCCGAGTGACATGTTTATCGTTTAAAATGTGATGGTTTTCGGTTTCAGTTTTTCAGCGCCAGCACGGCTTCCCTGAAGCGCGCGCCGCGGTCTTCATAATTTTTGAACAGATCGAAACTGGCGCAGGCGGGGCTCAGCAGGACCGTATTGCCCGGCCCGGCAAAGCCGGCCGCCACCCTGACGGCCTCTTCGGCGCTGCGCGTTTCCGCCATCGGCTTGTTCAATGCGCCGAAAGCGTGTAGTATCTTCGAATTATCGATGCCCATGCATATGATGGCTTTCACCTTTTGCCCGACCAGCGGCAACAGCGGCGCATAATCGTTGCCCTTGTCCTGTCCGCCCGCGATCCATATAGTCGGCGTTTCCATCGCCTGCAGCGCGTAAAAAACAGCGTCCACATTGGTAGCCTTGGAGTCATTGATCCAGGTAACGCCTTGAAGCGTGGCAACTACTTCAAGCCGGTGGGGCGGAGGCGTAAATGTGTTCAAGCCCTCCTGCACCTTTTCGGCATCGGCGCCCAGCAACACTGCTGCGCGGACGGCGCAGACTGCGTTGAACATATTATGCGGGCCTTTCAGGCGGCTTTTCGTCATGTCAAACGACAGTTTCCCGACGGCAATCCGGCCGTTTTTGTAAAAGCCTTTTCTGATCGCGACATGTTTCGGTTTGCTGTTCTTGTATTCGACCGTCCCGAGTATCTCTGAAATGACCGGATCGGCAGCATTGAAAATGAATACGTCGCCCCTGCGCTGATTCATGGTGATCCGGAATTTTGCGCGGGCGTATTTTTCCAGTGAACCCTCGTAGCGGTCGAGGTGATCGGGGGTAATATTTAGCAGCATGGCGATGCGCGGCCGGAAGTATTCGATATCGTCCAGTTGAAAACTCGATACTTCCAGCACGAAAATGCGGGAAGCATCGCTTTCGGCGCCGCGCTGCAGATCGTCGAGCACCATGCGCGCGAAGCTGTTCCCGATGTTGCCCCCTACCCTGACGTTCAGCCCGGCCGTTTTCAGCAGGTGGTACGTCAGTTCGGTGGTCGTCGTTTTGCCGTTCGATCCGGTGATGGCCACGATGTTGCATTTGCCCGCATAACGCCAGCCAAATTCGATCTCGCCGATCACCGGAATGGCTTTCTGCCGCACGGCGACCATGATCTCGCTCTTCTCCGGAATGCCCGGGCTTTTGATGATCTCATCGGCATTCAGAACCAGATCGTTTGTGTGCCGGCCTTCTTCCCAGGGGATTTGATGCGCGTCCAGTTCCTTTTTATACGCATCCCTGATCGCGCCGCGGTCCGACACAAACACGTCGTACCCCGCGTGCTTTGCCAGTAAAGCCGCGCCGGTGCCGGATTCTCCCGAGCCGAGTATGACGATGCGTTTTTTCATTGTTGCCGGATCAATCGTTTCCTGAATGTTTGAGTTTATCTGATTTTGAGGGTAATGACTGTGAGCACTGCCAGCAGGATCTGAATGATCCAGAACCGCACGGCGATCGTGACTTCGTGGTATCCCTGTTTTTGATAGTGGTGGTGCAATGGCGCCATGAGGAATACCCGCCGGCCTTCTCCGTATTTCTTTTTGGTTCGCTTGAAGTACCAGACCTGGATGATGACCGACAGGTTTTCGATCAGGAATACGCCGCAGAGCACCGGGATCAGCAGTTCTTTTCGAATAATAATCGCCAATGCTGCGATGATCCCTCCCAGTGTAAGGCTGCCGGTATCGCCCATGAATACCCGTGCGGGATATACATTGTACCAAAGGAAACCGATACAGCCGCCGATCAGGCAGGCTGTATAGATCACCAGTTCGCCGCTGTACGGGATGTAAAGGATCTTCAGAAAATCGGCGGCTACCGAGTTGCCGCTCAGGTAGGCCAGTATTCCCAGCGCCGTGATCACAATTGCCGACACGCCCGCTGCCTGCCCGTCGAGGCCGTCTGTCAGATTGGCGCCGTTGCTGACCGCCGTGATCACGAAAATGGTCATGATCACAAAGAGAATGGAACTCAGCCCGCGGGCGTTATCGCCCAAAAACCACAGCAGGCGCGAATAGTCGAGTTCGTTGTTTTTGAAAAACGGCACATTGGTGATCGGCGCCTTTACGTACACCATTTCCTTGTAAGTGTTGGGCGCCGTATTGTCCTTGACGAACAAGGTATTGATCACCTCATAATCGTACTGCTCTGCCAGGGCGGGTTCCATGCGCACGACCACTTCGTCGCTCATCAGCATGGTCACGCCCACGATCAGCCCCAGGCCGATCTGCCCCATAACCTTGAATATGCCTTTCAGGCCTTCCTTGTCTTTCTTGAAAACCTTGATGTAATCGTCGATAAACCCGATGGCGAACATCCACACGGTGCTGAACAGCATCAACAGAATGTATACGTTGTCGAGCCGGGCCAGCATCAGGCAGGGAATGATCGTCGCGGCGATGATGATCACGCCACCCATGGTCGGTGTGCCCGCTTTGGAGGTTTGCCCTTCCAGCCCAAGGTCGCGCACGGTTTCCCCGATCTGCATCCGGCGCAGCCAGAGGATGATATGTTTGCCGATCACGATCGAGATCAGCAGTGACAGGATCAATGCTGCACCGGCCCGGAACGAGATGTACTGAAACAGCCCGGCCCCGGGAAAGTCGTAGGCACTCTTTAAGTATTCAAAAAGATAGTACAGCATTGTTAAAAGATTCTGGTCGTTTTCTCTTTTGGGTTCGGGTTGAATTGGCTGTGGGGCGATCTTGCATCGCCCCTCAACCTGCTCAAAATAATAGTCCCTCCACTATTATGTCCTGAAGCGGAGGCCGGTAGCCTCACGCAGAATTCGCGTATTCGTAAAAGAATTTTTTGAGGGTTTCCTTATCGTCGAAGGGATACCTGACCCCTTTGATCTCCTGATATTTTTCATGGCCTTTTCCGGCGATCAGGATCACATCGTGATCACCCGCCAGGCGCACTGCGGTTTTTATGGCCTGCTCGCGGTCCTGAATGACGAGGGTCTTTTTCAGCCCTTCTTCATCGAGACCCGACTCCATATCACGGAGTATGGCAGCAGGGTCTTCTGACCGCGGATTATCGCTGGTGAGGATCACCTGGTCGCTGAACCGCGCGCTGACCTGTGCCATCTGCGGGCGCTTCGTTTTGTCGCGGTCGCCCCCTGCGCCCGTTACCGTGATCACTTTGGCATTGCGTGCGCGGAGTTTTTGAATGGTTTCCAGTACTTTTTCCAGCGCGTCGGGCGTGTGGGCATAATCCACGATGCCGATGCAGGCGGCTTTTGCAGGATGTTTCAGATAGTCGAACCGGCCTTCCGCTCCGCGCAGGTCGCTGAGCGCCGTCAGTGCCTGCATCTTTTCGACACCGAGCAACCGAGCCGCCGCATAGGTCGCAGTCAGGTTGTAAGCATTGAATTCGCCGATCAGTCGTGCATGCAGTTCCGTTCCGTCGATCTCGAGGTACAGGCCGTCCAGGCTGTTTTCCAGCAAGCGGGTTTTGAAGTCCGCCGGGGTTTTCAGGCCGTAAAAGTGCCCGGCGGCGCGGGTATTCTGTAGCATCACCGCTCCGTTCCGGTCGTCGGCATTGCTGAGGGCAAAAGCATCGCCCGGCAGATCGTCAAAAAACATCTTTTTAGCATCGCGGTATGCAGCGAAGGTCTTGTGGTAGTCGAGGTGGTCGTGGCTGAGATTGGTGAATACGGCGCCGGCAAAATGCAAACCTGCGATACGACGCTGGTGCACGGCATGGCTGCTGACCTCCATGAAGACGTGGGTACAACCGGCATCGGCCATCTCGCGCATCAGCGCATGTAATTGCAGGGGGTCGGGTGTGGTGTGCGTGCTTGCACGCAACTCGTCGCCGATGCGGTGTTCGATGGTCCCGATCATGCCGCATTTGTAGCCCAGCTTCGAAAACAGTTGCCAAAGCAGGGTCACCACGGTGGTTTTACCGTTGGTGCCTGTGACGCCCACGAGTTTCAGCGCGTGTGAAGGCCGGTCGTAGTAATTGGCAGCCATGATGCCAAGCGCTTCGGCGGTATTCCCGACGCGTACGACCGTGGCTTTTACCGGCCGGGGCAGGTCGTATGTTTCGCATACAACAGCGGCGACCCCGGCCTGGAGGGCATTCTCGATAAAGGCATGACCATCGGCCTGCGTGCCGCGCACGGCAACAAAGACGTCACCCGGCTGCAACTGGCGCGAATCGAAGCGAATGGCTCCGATCCCGACGGCTGTTGAACCGTCGATGTCCAGTGTGCGGACGTTTTTGAGCAGATGGTCGAGTGTCATAAAATTCAATCGGGCTTCAGGCTCTCTTTTTTTTGCTTTTGTTATTCCAGGTATAAAACACAGGTTTGTCCGCTGGCACGCGTACCCGGCGCAAGCGTCTGGCGGCGCACTTTCCCCACTCCGCTCACCTTGACCCTGCAGCCGCGGTTTTCCAGCAGATAAATGGCGTCTTTCAATCCCATTCCGATCACCGAGGGAACGGCCTTGTCCGATATGTTGCGCTGTAACAGCATCAGCGAATCGCCCTGAGCGGCCTTGATAACTGTCCAGTCGCCCAGATCCGTTTCTTCAAAATAATCCAGCCCCAGCCAGCGAAGGCTCCCTTCCAGGTCGGATTTGCTGCCTGCATCGTAACTCGGCAATTCGCGGGTCACCAGTTTTTCCGGCTTATTCTGGTTGATGGGCGGATGCATTTCGGCTTTCATGGCAAAACAGCGTTCGGCGATGTCGCGAAAGACCGGCGCCGCCACTTCTGCACCGTGGTAGCCGCCGCGTTCGGGTTCGCTGATGACCACGATACACGAATACACAGGGTTGTCGGCGGGGAAAAAACCGCAGAATCCGGCCTGGTGGCGGATGCCTTTGGAGGCGCGGAACTTGTGGTAATTCAATTGCGCGGTCCCAGTTTTGCCGGCCATTTGAATGTAATTGGAGCGGATGTTACGGGCCGTGCCTTCCAGCACCACCGATTTGAGCAGTTCTTTTGCCTTTTCAACGGTCTTTTTGGACGCGATGCTTCGCTTCACGACCGTCGGCTGAAATTCCCGAATGGGCTCTCCGTACCGTTCGGTCCGCTGTACGATGTACGGCTTCATCATGCGCCCGTTGTTGGCCACGGCATTATAGAAGGTCAGCAGTTGGAGCGGGGTCAGAAGCAATTCGTAGCCGATGCTCATCCAGGGCAGGGTTGTGCCTGACCAGCCGCTGTTCGGGTCATCCGGATTTTTGATAATGGGCGCCTCTTCACCACCGACTTCGATGTCGGTCGGCAGGTCGAGCCCGAAACCACGCAGTCGCTTTACAAACCGCCCTGCATTGCCTTTTCCGTAGTTATTCTGTACAAGGGTAGCCGTTCCGACGTTCGACGATTGCGCAAACACCTGCCGAACGGTCATCGTATCCAGCCCATGCGGCACCGCGTCTATCAGTTCCTCATCGTAGATCCGCACCTTGCCGCCAAAAACAGGCACCGGCTGGTCAAAATCCTCGATCACGCCGTCTTCCAGCATGGCCATGAATGAGGCGAGTTTGAACATAGAGCCCGGTTCCACGCGCTCGCCGATGGCGTAGTTGTAAGTTTCCCACCAGCCTTCGGGCGTTTTACCGATGTTGGCAATGGCGCGGATCTTGCCGGTTTTGACTTCCATTACGATCGCGCAACCGTGGTCGGCGTTGTGCGTCTGACAGGCTTTTAGCAGCGACTGCTCCGCTACGTCCTGGATGTTAATGTCGAGCGTGGTCACCACGTCGTCGCCAGGTTCGGGTTCGATTTCCGCAAGGTCGTTGACGGGGATGTAGATATCGCCCGGCACGCGGATCATGAGTTGTTTGCCGGGGCGCCCTTCGAGGATATTATTAAAACTTCCCTCCAGGCCTACCGGCAAAGCGCCTTCGCGCGTATAGCCGATCGTGCGCTGCGCAAGCAGTTTGAACGGGCGTTCACGGCGCGGGTTTTGTTCGAGGATAAACCCGCCTTTGTAACGGCCTTCGCTGAAGATCGGAAAGGTTTTGACCAGCAGCGCCTTGTTGTACGGCAGGTTTTTGGCGATAGGCACATAGCGAATGCCCCTGGTATTTTCTGGCGCGTTGCGCAGGGCCATCAGCCAGTCGCGATAGGCGCCGGGCGTGTACTGCTGATCGATATAGGTAGAAAGCAGCCAAGCAAGGCTGTCTACGGCTGTCTGGTTGAATATCTCATCGGTCAACCCTTCCGCCTTGGCATCCCAGTGCACGTCGAAAAACGGCAGCGAGGTCGCCAGCAGGCTGCCGTCGTCGGCGAGGATGTTGCCGCGCTGCGAAGGTGCGTCTACGAGTTTTACATACAAACTATCGGCCTTCGCCTTCCAGTCGGCCGCCTGCACGATACTGATCTGGTAAAGCCGCCCCAATATCACGATGGCGACCAGTACGACCAGTGCTGCCACTGCGTACACGCGCACGAGAACTTCGTTTTTGATATTGAGCATGATGCCGGTTTTGTATGGTTGTCTTTCGGTTTATTTGACCTGGATCACCAGGGGACCTTTGTTTTCAAGGTTGAGGCCCACGGGTTCCAGACTTTGGTCGATCTGGCTTTGCATGGATTTATACATGGTCTCGCTTTTGATGGAAGTGTATTCCCATTTGAGTTCCTTGATCTCTCTCTGCAGCAATTGTATGCGGCGCACGCTTTTTTCGGCAAAATGCGCATTGGCGATGTACACAATGCCCAGAAAGCCGAGGAACATGATGTACTGGAAGTTGCCGAACACCAGATTGGTGGTGTGCTGGCTGACATTCAGCGTTGCGAGAAGTTTATTTGCCATGTTTCCTTTATTTTTTGGCTTCAGGAGCCGTTTTCTTTATTCCTGCACGCAATTTTGCGCTGCGTGCCCGCGTGTTCCTGCCGATCTCTTCGGCGCCCGGCTCAAGCGGCTTTTTTGTGAGCAGATCGAACGGCCGTTCGATATTGCCGTAAAAGTCTTTTCGCGGCACGCCCTCTACATTGCCCGTTTTCAAAAAGTGCTTCACCATCCGGTCTTCCAGTGAATGGAAAGTGATCACCGCCAGCCGGCCTTCCGGATTCAGCATTTCCAGGGCCTCGTACAGAAATGCTTCCAGCGCGCCCAGCTCGTCGTTGACTTCCATGCGCAAAGCCTGGAACACTTGCGAGAAGTAGCGCATCCGGTCTCCCAGCAGGTGCTTTTCGCACAATTCCAGCAGGTCGCCTGTTGTGCGAAAAGGCGCTTTTGCGCGCCGCGCTACAGCCGCCTGCGCCAAGGTCCGGGAGTTGCGCACTTCGCCGAGTTCGCTGAACACCCGCTGCAAGGCATCGGCATCGTACTGGTTCAGCAATTCCGCCGCCGTCGGCCCGTCCTGCCGGTTCATGCGCATGTCCAGTTCGGCGTCGAAGCGGTAACTGAAGCCACGCTCCGGAGTATCGAACTGGAAACTGCTCACGCCGAGGTCGGCCAAAATGCCGTCCACACTGCCCGAGCGAATGCCTTCCGAGCGCAACTGGCGTTTCAAATGCCTGAAATTCGAATGGATAAAAAAGAAGGAAGGATTTGCTGAAAACTCCTGCTGTTCAGTGTTTCGCTTCGCATCTTCATCCTGATCAAAGGCAAACAGACGGCCTTTGCCGCCCATTTTTTTAAGTATCAGCCTCGAATGCCCGCCGCCGCCGAATGTCGCATCCACATATATCCCGCCCGGCTTAACTTCCAGATAATCAATCGATTCGGCTAAGAGGACTGTCTCGTGATACATCGTTGCTATGATGAAGCGGATACGGGGATACAGGTTCACGTGCTATAAGCGCCCTGCTTCCCTTCTCCCGATTCACATTTCAATATCCCCTACCCCGTCGATACCGCCGCCCATCACGTGATTGGCCAGGTCGGCAAAATCACTGACATCCTGCGATGCGATACGGGCATGTTCTTGAGGCGACCAGATCTCGATCCGGTCATCCATGGCAACGAGGACGGCTTCTTTCACAAGCCCCGCGTAATCCATCAAATGTTTTTGCAAGAGAATCCGATCCGCGCTATCGGTCGAGATTGGATATGCCCCGAGGTAAAAGGAGCGAATAAAGGCGCGGTTCCGGTCATTGAAGCGATTGAGACGGCCCAACTTGGCAGCGATACCGTCCCAGACCGGTTTGGGGTAAAGTGTGAGACACTTTTCAAAACCCCTGTTGACTACAAACTCATAGGAAGCCCCCTCGCCGTTCTCCGCCTGTGAAGCGGAAAGCTGACGAAGCAGCGCCGTTGGAAGGCGCATGCGGCCCTTGTCATCGAGGGCGACAGGATATTCGCCGATGAGTTGCATAATGTGTGGGACTGACTTATTTCTGCTTGTGGAGCCTTACAGACGCTTTGAATGTGGGATAGACGCCTATAATCCACCGCCACAAATGTATTCCTTTTTCCCACATTTTCCCACAATTCAACACTTTTATAGACTTTTTTGTAAAATTTTTTTGACAATAAAATATAAACTTATGGTTATCAGCATTTTAACAAACAGAGTATAAAGATTCTATTTTCACACTTTTTTTGAGGAAAATGGCTGCGCACCACAAAGCAAACAGGAAAATGTAAAATAAATGTGTTTTTTAACTACAAAAAACGGATCAAATACAATCTACAGGGCGAGCCGTGGGAAAAAGTGGAGACCATAGGCTAAAAAAAATACTGCGGTGGGGAAAAGTGGGAAAAAGAAGCGCCGCTGCAATGGTGACCATCGCAGCGGCGCTCTTAGAATTTCTGTTGCATTCCCAAACGGCACGTCAGTACCGCATTCCCCAGAAGGCAGGCTCTTCCGCCTTTCTTCGGTCTTCTATATGCTTTTTGAGCAAGGCATAGTATTCAGCCTCTTTGATACGTTTACCCTTCAGTTTTTTCGGCATGTTCAACTCCTTGTCCAGTTTCCGCAGGTCGATCTTGTCGGCCGAGATCAGCATGGCGCCATCGTTCACATCTACTTCAAGGATCAGCCCCGGTAGCCCGCAGAGCCGTTCGGGGCCGGCGCTCAGAGGCATATCGAGGGCAAACCAGGCAGTGATCTTTTGCTGTTTGAGTGTATCTTCCAGAAAGGCTTTCATACATACGTGGCCCGCGACTTCCTTGATATCGTTGAGGATCTTCCATTCAGGCGCTATCAGCGTGTCTTCGATCACGTAGGTTTTGCCCAGTAGTTGGATGGCATCCTGAATGGTGTTACTTTCAAAATCCCGCTTGATATTATAAACGTCTTTGCGCCAGGAGTAGCCTTCGTCATCGGGTTCCGCCCGTTCTTCCGAATCTTCGTACCGCGATTGTGTCGCTGAAAAATAAAGCACCGTGTACACCTTCCATTCGGAGCGATTGCCCCACATGTAGGCGATGCGCTCGCGCTGCTGCTTGCTGATATAGTCGACGGCAGC
Source organism: Lewinellaceae bacterium (assembly GCA_020636045.1). Classification (GTDB taxonomy): domain Bacteria; phylum Bacteroidota; class Bacteroidia; order Chitinophagales; family Saprospiraceae; genus M3007. Next base: position 27,798 of record JACJYP010000005.1, on the reverse strand, counting down.
CATTTTTTTCGTCCAGTTGTGCGTCACCAGGTAACGGATGCTGCCTTCCATTTCCTGCGCGCAGAGAAAGAGGGGAAGCATGAACAGCAGTGCTGCAAATAACTTTTTCATAGAATTTTTCAATACAGATAAGTGCTTGTGGTTTTAAAGCGGCACTACCACCAGTTGTTCTTGCTGAGTTTGTCTTCGTAGCCCCGCAGGTTGTAGGTGGCGCTCAACATGAAATAACGGGCCAGCGTAGGCGCAATATTGCGGATCACGTAGTTCTGCGTACCGCTTTGCGTGATGCTCAGCCTGCGGTCGAGCAGATCGAAGCAGGCAAGCCGTATCTCGATGCGGTTTTGTTTGCCCAGCAACCTGCGTATGGAGGCGTTCCAGATGGGGATATCGCGATCGAAATCAAAACGGTCGTTGCGGTAGATAGAATAGTTGAAATTGCTCTCGAAGAAAAACTTGGAGGCAAATTGCCATTTCACCGATGCATCCAGACTGTGGTTCTGAATTTTCTGATTTTGTTCTTGCTGGATCGAGTAACTGATGTTGTTGAAATTGATGCGGCCGCTGAGCCCTATGATGAGTTTGGTGTCAGGTGTAAAATTGAACCGCATGCGCATGCCGTACCCTTTGTTATCGGTTTCATTTTCCACGCCATTGACAAAGGCGGGGGTTGTGCCGAAGTTTAGATTGCCATTGACGCTCATCGTCAGTTTGGTCTTGACGATCGGAAAATTCGACCACAGGTATGTGTTAAAGCGATTGCCACCGGAAACATTCTCAGGACGCGTAGTCGTGCGGATACCGACGCTGTCGATCACCTCGATCGTCTGGTTGTACACGATCTGGCTGTCATAAATGTCAAAATCGCTGCCGAAGCCGATGCTGCTCATGGATGCCGGATTCCACATGTTGAAATTGAGGCCGAGGCTGTGGGAGCGCTCCGGGCCCAGTTCGGGGTTGCCTTCCGTGCGGTAAGCGGGGTTGTTGACGTTCGGCACCGGCTGAAGGTCATTAAACCGGGGCTCCTGCACACTGTACCCGTATTCTGCGCTCAGCCACATGTTGTTGACGAATTCATAGTCGAAACTGAAATGAGGCGTCCAGTTGGTAAAGGTTCGGTCGATGGGCTCGGTGATCAGCGGCGCATCCGGGTCGCGCGCATATTTGCCCAGCAGATCCAGTTTCTGCGCAGCCATTCCCAGCATTACGTTCATGCCTTCATTGGAATAACGGATGCTTGATCCGACCCGGTTATACAGGATCTCGTTGTCATAAAAAATGCTGAGGCTGTCGATCCTCTGCCCGTTGTTTTCCGGATCGGCCACCTGCCGGTCCACCTGGTTGCCGGCCTTGCTGAAATTGTAAAAGGTTTCCCAAAACCACTTTTTCGACAAGGGTTCGGTGTATAGCAGGCTCGATTTGGCTTGCCAGGAGTCATTTTCATTGTCGTTCATCTGCTGGCGCACCTGCTCCGTAAAGGTATTCGCCTGGAAAAAACGGTTGATGGTAAACAGGTCTTCCATACCGTTCGACTGGCTGTTGTTGTAGGCCGCGCTGGCAGCAAAGGAGCGGCCTTTTTTCTTGAACCTGTGCCGGAAGATCGCCGCGCTGTTCAGGCGCCAGGAATCCATGTTATTGCCATTGTCGACGCTCAGGCTGTTGGTCGGTGTGAGGTCGTCCTGGGAGAACAATTGTGATTGCATGTAATCGCCATTCGACTTGCTGAACCGGGCATTGGCCTTGACGATCAGCACATTATTGGAGTCGAGATCTTTTTCAAAACGCGTATTGATGCTGTGATTGCCCCTGAAATCCAGTTTTCCCGTGGTATCGGCGGTATAAAACGAGTTGTCACCTACGAAAGATTGCCGGTAGGAGTATTGATCGAGGTCGAGAGTGGTTTCGTTGTAGAAGTAACTGGCGTTGAATTTGGCTTTTTTGTTGTCGAAATTGTAGTTCACGCCACCGCCGTAATTATCCGTAAAACCGCGCCCGTCGAAGTTGTTCAGCGGGGTATCTTCCGAACTGAAGTAGTAGTAACGGCCGCCGCTGCTGAACCCGAAGTCGCCGTTGTCGAAATCGTTGAAGCTATTTTGCCCCTTGAATTCACCGTAATCTTCCCAGTTGACGCCCGTCTGGTTGATGTTGTTCCCATAACCGATAAAAGAGAGTTGTTCCTTTTCATTAAAGCGGTTGTAATTCCCCCGACCGGCCCATCGCTGCTGGTCACCTACCGCGGCGGTGACCTTGCCGAAAGAACCTTTTTTGTACTCTTCTTTCAGTTCGAGGTTCATCGCTTTTTCCTTTTTGCCATCCTCTACCCCGGTGAGTCGCGCCTGTTCCGATTTTTCATTGTACACCTGCACTTTGGATAAAGTTTCGGCGCCGAGGTTCTTGGTGGCAGCCTTGGGATCGCTGCCGAAAAAGGTTTTCCCGTCGACGTACACGCGTTTCACATCCTGCCCCTGCGCCTTGATATTGCCATCGGCATCCACTTCGATGCCGGGCAGGCGGCGCAGCAGGTCTTCGACCGTAGAGCCGGGCGGCACTTTAAACGAAGACGCGTCATATTCGATCGTGTCTCCCCGGATGCTGAGGGTAGCCTTGGCGGTTTTAACCACCACTTCCATCAGTTCGGTACTGATCTGCTTGATCCCGAGCGTACCGAGATCATTCTCCCTATCTGCGGATGCCGGCACGAACTGCTGAAGGGGCAAATAGCCGATATAGGAGACTTTCAGCAGGTAATCGTTGTTTTTTACATTTTTGAACTCAAATTCTCCCTTGTCATTGGAGCGGGTAAAATTGATAAGGGTCGAATCTTCGGGCACCAGCAGCATCACCGTTGCAAATGATATTTCGGCGCCGGAAGTATCCGCTACAATGCCTTTAATGCTGACTCTGGAAGGATTCTGGGCTGCGAGAAGATGTGCAGAAAGCAGGAGCAGCATCGAAAGGAAGGCGCGTTGATTCATAAGGCTGGTGTAAAAGTTGATTGATCAAATGGGCAGATTGTATTTAATAACAATACATCGACAGAAATGCGGAATACAAACCGGCAAGCGATGTATAATATTTTAACGGCTTGAAAATTATCATAAAAAACGGAGCGGAAACGCCGAACGCTGCGCGATGATCGCCCCTGTTTCAGCACATAAAGTCGCCCCCGGCAGGCAAAAGGTTGCTTGCCGGGGGCGAAAATGAGGACTTTGAAACCATTATGCGCTATTACTGGCGATCCATTTTTGGCGAACATGGACAAACCGGAAATCAGCGCACGATAGTCAGGTCTCCGTGATACTTAAGGATCGAACCGTCGACGAGTTCCACCTGCAACATCCAGGTATATACGCCGGGCATCACGAGTTTGCCACGATGACGGCCGTCCCAGGCTCTTGAATTATCGTTCGGCGCCGCATCCTTCAGTTCATACATCAGGTTTCCCCAGCGGTCGAATACCCGCAGCAGCCGTACACGTTGGGCCGCAGGCCCAAAATTCAACTCAAAGCGGCTGTTCTGATCGCTGGACGACAAGGGCGCAAAGACGTTGGGTATGTAGGCATCGAGGATATGCTCCACTTCCAGCAGCAGGTCTTCCGTGGTGGTGCAACCGTTTTTATCGGTCACGGTGAGGTAGTACCGCACGTCTGACAGCGGTTTCGATACCGGGTTGGGGCAATCGGAACAACTCAGGTAAAAGGAGTCGCTCCAGGCGTATGTGAAAGGCCCCAGGCCAAAGGTCTGCACAAATATATCCAGCGAATCGCCCAGGCGCAGGGTCGTATCGGCGGGTAGTACCACCGCCAGTTGCGGCGGCTGGAGCACGCCGATGGGCAAGGTGTCAATGCAACCGTAAATATCCTGCGCGTACACGTCGTACAGCCCGCCTGTAAGATCGCCGTAATACAGGTTTTGCGCAAATACATCGCCGTCGAGGCTATACAAGAGGCTGGAATCGGGACTGGTAATGGTGATCGATCCGTCGGGTACGCCAAAACAACTCGCGGAATCCGAAATTGCGCTGAATAATATCGGCGGATAGGCACTCACGACGGCATCGGCGGTTTCAGTGCAGTCGTTGGCGTCGGTCACGGTAACCGAATAATTTCCCGCCGGCAACTCATCTACTTCGGGCCCGTTGGCGCCTGCGACGCTCCAGGAGTAATCGAACGGCGGCGCGCTGCCGGCAGCGGTCGCCCACAGGGCGCCGGTGGCTTCGTTGAAGCACGCAGGAGTGCCGTCCACTTCCAGGGTAATGGGGTCGAAAACGGTCAGTTGGACGGTATGTGTGGAATCGCAGCCGTTTTTGGCCATGAAAGTTTGCCGGTAAGTGCCGCTGGCATTCTGGTTCTGTCCGAAGATCAGAGAGGACTCTCCCGCACAGATGGCCCTGCTTTCAGCCGTCGAAAAGGTATCCTTGGGCGCTACCGTTACAAAAACGGTGGAATCGCAGCCCGTGACAGCCGAGAGATAAAAGGTCTCGGCAGCGCCGGGGGGAAGTTGTGCGCCATTCATGGAAAGTGTGGACCCCAGGCATACCGCCGTATCCACCTGAATATTAAAAGTGCCGGCCTGAGTGCCGTGTACGCGCACATGCACGGTCGAATCGCAGCCATATATCGTTTGCAGATAAAAAGTCCTGTTGCTGTCGGGGGGGATCACTTCCCCGTTCCACAGCACCGTGCGGCCGTAACAAATTGTTGTGTCCACAGCATAATTAAAGGTATCGCGAACAGCGAGATACATGGTATCGGTATTGACGCAACCATTGGCAAATCCGGCCTGCAGGATCACAAAACCCGACGTGGAAGGCGAGATCGTAACGTCCGGGCAGTTGCTACAACTGAGCCCGTTGCCGCTCCAGTTGTAAAAATCAAAACCGCTTTGTGAAAGGGAAGTCATCTCGCCGGCACAAAGCGCCTGATCTTCGCCCAGATAGACCACCGTGCTGCTGTCGATCGTGACGATGATCTCGTCGGTCTGCGTGATACCGCAAATATCCGTCACCGTCACGCCGTAGGTGCCGGCATCCGGGACGGTGTATGTCGCGCTCATCGTCCCGTCCGTCCATTGCCAGCCAACGAGGTCGTTGCCCGAGACGTCGAGCGGAATGGTCGTATTATCGCAAATGGCCGTGTCCTGCCCCAGTTCGATCGCATCGGGCTGGTAAGCGTAGTAAAATGACGCGATGTTATTGGTAAACCCGCATTCTCCGATCGCCGTCACTGGGAAATCCTGTGACAGACTGTACGGCGCCGGCAGCGAACTGTCGTCGTTCAGCACGATGAAGACCGAATCATTGGCGACCCGCGGAATGCGGAATGTAAAGGAGCGGCAGCTGTCGGGCTTCAGGTCGAACCCAAGCGGCACGGCGCCCAGCCATTGCGCGGCTACCGCCTGGGGATTGCCGATATAAGCAGAAACAGGTGTCTGCGGCGGCAAAAGGTTGTCGCCGGTATTGCACAAAGTCACGGAAAGCACCAGCGAATCGCGGTCACAGGAAACATTGTCCAGGCTCAGCACCCCGTCAGGCGAAGGGAAAGTCGGGTTGAAGAACTGGTTCATGAAAGTGTTCATCTTGAGACTGTCGCCGATGATATGCGGATTTTGCTGGTACCGCGGTACGCTGAGGTCGTCGTTGATGTTCGTATTGAAATAGGCGTGCTGGTTCCATACCTGCCGCGACGCGATGCCCGGCGTGCCGACCGCCTCGTAGGCCACCACCGTGCCTGCCGTCAGGTTGTTGGGGTCGGAGCCGCATTCGATCACGATCTCCGTTTGCCCGTCGGCGTCAACATCGAGCACCAGCGGATTTTCAATATGCGTCGCACTGGTACAAACATCCTCCCAACTGATCTGGCCCGACGCGCCATTGATGACGCGCAATTTATCCTGGTCGCGGTAAACGATATCCGCCGATCCGTCGCCACAAAAGTCGAAAACGCTGGAACAGGTGATCGATGAAGCATCGTTGATCGTGCGCGTCCACATGATGGTGAAGTTGTTGCGCAGCGCGTAAAGACGCGGATAACTGACGAAACTCACTTCCAGGTTGCCGTCGCCGTTGAGGTCGGCGATATTTACCCGCGAAGCGCCTTCCTGCCAGTTGTTGAGCAATTTGAATTGCCGCAAAATGGTCGATGTCTGCAGGTCCCAGCAGTAGATCGTGTTAAAATTGGTCGTTGTATTCTGCCCCTGCACGATGGCGTCCAGATCGCCGTCGCCGTCGAAATCGGCAATGCTCGTAAAGCCGTCCGACACTTCCGGCGGCGCCGTCACGACGGGTGTCACGGCGCCGGTGTTCAGGTTGACCGACAACACCTGGTTGCCCGCCACGATCTCCAGTCCGGCGCAATCGGGACAAAAACTGTCGGGCAATACATCCATTGCGACCGGCGAGGCAAATGAAAAGCCGACCGCAACGCGCGCAGGGTGCTCTCCTGCGGAGACATTCGCTCCACCCGAAGCCAGCAAGGCGCCGGTCTGGCCGTTGAACACCTGGTTGCCGATGTTCACTTCCGCCCATCCGTCGTGATCGAAATCGGCGATGTTTGGAACGGCAAAGCGATAACGCGGCGCAAAACCCACGGGCGCCGCACTCGTATATTTCAGCGTACCGTCGTGTTCGTAACAATAGAGCAAGCGGTCGAAACCGACCATGACCAGTTCGCCGAATCCATCGTGGTCGAGGTCGGCAATGGCGGGCGCAGTACCGCCCGGCCAGATGGTAGGCGCCACAATATGCACCTTTGTAGCGCCGGTCGCGCCATCAATGATAAATATGTCTTCCGCTTCGACGCGATACGTCACCACGTCGGGAATGCCGTCGCCGTCCATATCGCCTGCAGCGAGGGTCGAGTAGGTACCCGTTTCCGCTTCTGCAGTCCACTGCACGCCCAGGGATATCTGGCCGCAGGGCGGGATGTAATAGCAGTCGGCGTTACAGGTGGTATAGTAAAAATCGTCGCACTGACCCGTGCAGGTGCAATCCTGGTCGTAACAATCGATCAGGCCGTCGCCGTCGTCGTCGATCCCGTTATCACAGATCTCGGCGCTTTGACTGTACAGAAAAAAGGGTGCAAACAGAAAGAATAAGAAGTAGGTTTTTCGCCGCAAAACAGGGTGTTGTTTAAAGTGCATGGGGAGCTGGGTTAGGTTTTGTCCGGACATGAAAACGCAGGGTAAACGGCATTTCGTTTGCCAGGAAAAACGATTAACGAAACGTTTTAAAACCTGAGACTACGGCGGGAAATGGTTTTTTAACGGGGCCTCGCCCGGGAATTCGGCAGGCCGGATTATAATGTGGCGAAAAATGATGCGGCAAATTTCCGAAAAAAATCGGATCGAAAGGATGCAATTGGAAGGCGCTTTTTTAAACATTTTTTCTGATTGAAACCGGCAGCCCTTTCCAGTCTAAAAGTCGTTTCCGGCGCCGCCGCCGCCAAATGCGCCGCCGCCCATGCCCGTTTTATCCTTTTCGGGAGCGGCCGCATCGCCGGCGATCGTTTGTTCGAAAAGGTACTCTCCTGCGGTTTGCAGGATTGAGATTTTTCCTTCGGGTTCGTAGGTGAACGGCCGTGTGTTTCTCCGCAGATACCGGATGGCGGCGTATGATAATGCGAACAACACCGCGCCGCCGATCGTGGCAGCCCATGAAAGCGACACCAGATGGTAGTAATGCCGGAACGTGATAAATGACAATACGATGCATGCGATCCCTGAGTCGAGCATCAATCGATCCTTCCGGCGCAAGCCGGTGTAGAGATACATCGCCGGAACGGCAAATGTGAACAGCCAGAAAAACCAGTCCAGCGGCGGCTGTTCCAGGCCTGATAAATATGCCGTGACATTTTGCACGATCCAGTAATTGCCGCTCGCATAAAAAACGAGGATCGATAACAATTCGAGCACACCGAACTGGTCACGCCAGTAACGCAAATCCCGGCGGCCGTCATTTCTTTTTATCAGCAGATATACGGCAGCGCAAAATGCCATTCCTGCATACGGCAACACATATATGGCAACGCCCGGCACCTTTTCGACCAGTTGCACGACAATTGACAGGGCACAACAAAATGCCGCCGCTGATAGCAAACGATCGACGTAGCGAATGGCAGCAATGACGAGTATGGGCAGTGACAAGAGAGAATATACCACTTCATCGATCCGGCCAGGCAGCAGGCTGCATAAGCCGCCTATCAGGCATGCCAGCGCGACGTAAAGGGTCATATCATCGAGCCCGTTTCTGAAATATTTGTGTATCCGGATAATTGCCTGCTCGAGGAAGAACAGCAACACTGCAGCCCAGAACAAGAAAAACAGCGAGAAGGCCAATTCGCTTTGTGGTTTCAGAAGCAGCCCTGATAAAAACATGGCCACCGACAGGATGATCAGGCAAAAAAAGCCCAGCCCGATGCGCAGAAAAATATTGGACGTTTTAAAAAAGGCCGGGTAGTGCTGAAGCACTGCTTGCCACTGCGCGTCGTCGAGCAGGCCTTTTTCGTGCCAGCGGGCGGCCGTTTCCCGAGATTCGAGGGCATCGAGTTGTTCAGTAGGATAGGCGATCACAGGCGCTGAGTTTTCAGGATTTTTTTATGATTTATCAACATTACCACCACTGCTGCACCGGAGAACAGGTAATAAAGCAAATAGGCCTCCAGGATAAGCCGCGGAAAGGTTTTCATGAACAGGTAACTTAACCCGATATACGCATAGACAACAGCAACGACCAGCAAATAGAATGATTGACGCTGGCGCGCCAGCCAGAGGTAAGAACCGACCGACAAGGCCAACAATGGCACGTATACCAGCCAGTTGTCGAGCGCAATGATTCCCGACAGGCAGGAAACCATCAACAGGTGCACGCTGAAATTGAGGTAGGTCATGGAGAAATGCTTTTTGAAATCCCGCCGCTCGCTCGTGAATACGATGGCGGCAAGCAGCACCCCCAGAAATACACCCGTCTGGATGATGGTCGCGCTGTTGAAATCGTTCCGGCTCAACAACTCCTGAGGTGTAACGGTAATGCCGAGCCAGGAGGCCAGTGCCGTAATTGCCAGCGACAATACCCCCCGGTTGTCAAAAAGGTAGGCAAGCACAAAAAACAGCACCATCGGTATGAAAGTAGCCAGTCCGTATCGCTCCCCGAATATGCGGTATTGGTATTGCCAGTAGCCTTCCAGCAGCAGAAAACTCAGACAACCGAGCAGCAGGACGTAATCGTAGTACGGCGTAGCACTCTCCACCTCTCCGTTTGAGAAGGGTTTCCTGTAGCGAATGACGTAGTAAAAGCAGCCCGCACACACCAGCCCGATCATGATCAACAGCACCGTGTGCCCCAGGGTGTCGATATGTTCGTAAATAAGCACACCCAATCCGACATTCAGGAGCAAAACGCCGAGATACAGCAGGGTTTTCAGTTCCCAGTGCAGGGAAAACGGCGCCGTTTTTTCAAAGCGGTCGATCTTCCCGGCCTGCTCCGGTGTGACGATCTGCTTGTCTGTCAGTTCTTTCAGGATGCGTTCGTACATGCAAGGGTCATTTGTTCGATCAGGAAGGTACAGGGATAAATATATCCGGTTCTTCAATCAATCCCTGATAAATTTTTGCACTGCCACGCCATGTCGTGTTTTTACCCGGGCCATCCAAACGCCCTGACGCAGCGCTGACACATCGAGATAGCACGGGTTTTGTCCTGCACAGGAAGCAGACATAACAAGCCGTCCGGCCGTGTCAAAGATATCTGCTCGTCCGGGTGCCAGGCCCGGCGTCTCGATGCGCAACCTGTCTTTGACCGGGTTGGGAGACAAAAACAACAAAGGCGCTGCCTCCGGCGCTTCGTGGGCCGGCGAAAGGATGGCCACCGGCTCCTGTTTAATGCTTCCGAAGCAGACAACCTGTTCCTGGTTATTGATCATCAGTATGTTATCTATTTTCAGGGAAAATGTCTCCGCTCCCCGTATGATCATGTCCGTGATAATATATTTGATCGTAAAAAGGGTGTCGGAAATAAAAAAGGCGTTGTTCCCGCGTCCCGCCCCTGCAAATCCCATGCGACCGGGCGCGGGAAGGCGCCACAGGTTTGCTTTCGTGCTGGTGGCGATCAGGTACATTCGCGTATCGGGCAATGTATCGGCGTACACCTGTGTCAGGGAGTCGATGATCTTGTCGGGATCGTAGTCGTATTCAAGGTCGAAGGCAATGCCGAGCGCGCCGAATTGTTGCGGCACCCCGGGCGGGTAGATCAACTGCACATATGCATACAGGGTATCGAAGCCCGATGAAGCACCGATCAGCGTATCCGCACTGTAGGTGATCAGAATATCGGGTTTGGGACAACTGAAGCAGGTGTCGGTCAGTTTGGGCGGATAAGGCATGGGCGGCGGTTCCGCATTGTTCTGGACGCTGTCGTAGTTCAGCGCGATGGCGTCGATATCCAGCGAGTCGATAAAGCCGTTGCCGTCGCTGTCGGCAAAACCCTTGTTGATACCGCTCACAGGCAATGCGTCGGGCCAGGCAGGTTCCAGAATTTGCAGGGACCATTGTTGCGTTGCGCCGGGCCTCGGAATGCCCTCCATCCCGTATGCGAGTCCGATCGGCAGCAAATCGAAATGGTTGGCCACACCGTCGTTATTGGTATCGCCGGGGTACATAAAAATGGCCTGGGCCTGAATTACGCCTTCATTCAGCAATAAAATACACAGTATCTGGAAAAGGGACTTCATAATTGTACAATTTGGTTTATGGAACACCGGGGAGTTTCCGAACTTGCATGATAAAGATGTCTCGTTTTGACGGATAGCAAACTCATCGAACTGTTTCGCTCGCTCACGACGCGCCAGCGTTCGCGCTTCGGAGAGTTCCTCGAATCGCCCTACTTCAACAAAAGCGGCGACTGCATCCGGCTGTACAGACATATACAAAAATACGCCCCCGATTTTACGCATGCACAACTTTCCAAAAAGGCGGTGCTGAAAAAACTTGACTCCGAAAAGCCGCCTGATGAAAAAACGCTCGCCTATCTGGCCGGCAAACTAATGCAACTGGCCGAGACATTCCTCACCATCGAAGCCATGCTGAGCGACGAATGGCGCCGGCAAATGACCCTGGTACGACAATACCGGGAATTGAACCTGGCAAGGCATTACCGCTCAGCGCGGGCCGACATGGAGAAATACCTCGAAAAATTGCCGCATCGCAACATCGATTTTTACCGGGAGCAATTGTTTGCCGAACGGCTGCTCTACGATCACAGCGATCGCAATCAGCGCGGATTCAACGAACAGTTACAGACATCGGCCGATGCACTCGATGTATATTATATCGCCGAAAAACTGCGCTATGCCTGCGAAATGCTCAACTACGAAGCGGTGCTTAACATACATTACCGCATCGCCTACCTGGAAGATGTGCTGAATTGGTCTGCAGGAGAAGCCTACGCGCAAGTGCCTCCCATACAGGTATATCGTTGCCTGGTGTTGATGCTCCGTTCCCCGGAAGAGCCGGCTCTGTTCGAAAAGGCGAGAGAACTGATTGCAAAAACTGAGCAACATTTTTCGGACGCCGAACGCAAGCAATTTTACACCCTGCTCCTCAATTACTGCACGCGGCGCATCAACCGTTTTGGCGACGCCCGTTTTTTAAAGGAACACCTGGAGATCAACAAATTGCTGCTGCAAAATGGTCTGATGCTCGAAGACGGTCACATTCCGCCCTGGGACTACACCAATATCGTGGCCGCAGGCATCAAAACGGAACAGGCGGAATGGACGCGTCAGTTTATCGAAACGTACCGCAGCAAACTGCCTGCGCAATACGCCGACAACACGTATCGCTACAACCTCGCCCAATACCATTACTTTATGAAAAACTACGGCGACGCCCAGCACAGCCTCCTGCAGGTGGAGACCTCGGATGTGCTGCTGAACGTCACCGTGAGGAGCCTGCTGATCAAGATTTACTGCGAAACGGAACAGGATGAACTGCTGCATTCCTACCTGGAAGCCACGCGTATTTTCCTGCACCGCAACCAGCTGCTCGACCCGCAACTGAAGCGTCAAATGCAGAAATTCGTGGAATTCACGGCAAAATTCGGGAAAGTGATGCCCGGCGACCGCGAACGCTTTCATGAATTGCTCGCACAACTGCCGCCTGCCAGCGAGATGATGCACCGGGAATGGCTCGCCGCACAAATTCGCTCCAAAGCGGAGCGCTAAATCTTATCGGGTGCTTTTTCGAGTATGACAAAAACTTCCGTGCCGGCGCGGGGTTCGGCGGAATTATGGCACGGCTCTATTTTTTTGATGCGGAAATGGGGTGAAAACAGGCGTTCATATTCTTCTCTGCTGCCTCCGAATGGCGGCCCGCCCTCGAATTCACGATTGAAAAGCACCCCCGAAAGCCGCCCGTCGGGGGCAAGCAACTGTTTCATTTTCAGGGCATAATCACCGCGCAGGCCGGGGTTCAGGGCACAGAAAAAAGTTTGTTCCAAAATGAGGTCGTAAGAACCCTCATGTGCAAAAAAGTCTTCGTTGACGAGCCGGAGGAACGTCTGCCAGCCCGGCGATTCCCGGTCGAGGCGGCTTTCGAGCCGCTCAATCGCCGTTGGGGCGATATCGAGCATCGTGATGTCAGAAAATCCCAGTTTCAGCAGATGGATGGCTTCGTAGCCGTTGCCGCAGCCGGGGATCAGTACGGACAACCCCTTGCGCTGCGCGATGGGAATGTGTTCGGCATAGCCGGCCAGCGGCGGCGATACAGAGGAAAGGTCCCAGCCGGTCTGGTTGTTTTGCCAGCGATGTTCCCAGAAGTCGTTCATATCAAAGTCCCAGCAAATGACCCATCAGGTCCTGTTTGGTTTTCAGGTAATGAAGGCTGTCATCGTGCGGCGGGATCACCAGCGGAATGCGCCCGACAACCTTCACGGGCGAGCGTCGCAGGGCTTCCACTTTGTCGGGGTTGTTGGTAATGAGTTCTACGGCACTGATACCCAGATCCTGCAGAATAAAGATGGCGCAATCGTACTGTCGCGCATCTACATCGAAGCCCAGGTGGGTATTGGCCTCTGCGGTGTTCAGCCCCAGGTCCTGCAGGTTGTATGCTTTCAGTTTATTGATCAGCCCGATCCCGCGGCCTTCCTGCCGCAGGTAGATCACCACCCCACCCCTTTCTGCAGCAATGCGCAGCGAAGCATCCAGTTGCTCCCCGCAGTCGCAGCGCCGCGAGCCAAACACATCGCCCGTCATACATTCCGAATGGATGCGCACAGGAACGGGCTTTTCCGGGTCGAAACCTTCGGCGATCAACGCGACATGGGGCATCTTGTCAGATGCCTTGTCGGCAAAGGCCATCATCGTGAAAGGGCCGTATTGCGAAGGGATTCGGGCTTCTGCTTGTCGTTGCATAATCGTCGGGAGGGGTTGAAATATTCCGCAAAGTAAACTGCACCGCCGGTAACATGGTCAAGAACATCCGAATTTCACTTTGGTTTGTCGTACCGGCAAATGATTTCGGGACTTCGGGCTATGCACTCAATTTCATCTTCCGCAATTTCCTGCCAAAATAGATCTGCAAGGGGGTCAGCATCAAATCTGGCCCGAACCATTGCAAATACCAGGGTAAAAAGTGCATCGTATTTACAATATGGCGGTGGTGGAGGCGGTACCGGCAAGCATGTGTACGAATAAGTGCCCTTGTTTGATCGTTGCTGGCATTTTTTATCTGACAAACCAGATATCCGCGGTCGTGGCCGGATTTTTCCCCGGCACCCACTCCCAGGACTTTACGAGGCGAATGGCTTCTTCGTCGCACCCATGACCCAGGGAGCGCAGGATGACAAAATTTTGCGGTTCGCTGTTGGCATTTACGATGAATTGCACCTGCACAAAACCGCTGACATTGTGGTCGCGCGCATCGGCGGTCAGCCGCGCATTGTGGCGAAGGTACTCCTTGAAGGCATCCCATCCGCCGGCGGGTTCGCTGACGGCAGGCTGTCCGGATTCACGCGCTTGCGCCCGTTCCGCCTCCATATCGGGTTTAAGATCGGTCTGATGCCAGGTACTGTCGGTTGTGCGGACCGGCGGAAGTTGTTTTTTTGCCCTGGCATTGCTTTTATCCGCAACAACGGGCACACTGGCCGCCGGCATTTCTTTGGTCGGCTTCATAGTGGTTTGGGGGCGGGGCGGGGCGCCGGCTACTTCACCTTTCGAGGGAGAAAACTGCGGCAATGCAGGCGGTGGCGCCGCCTCCGACGACATATTATCTGCCAAAACATCCGATTCTTCCGCTGCCGCCATGCCGCCTGCAGGCGCGGAGCGATTGGCGGGCGCCGATTTGCTCATCGCAGCGCCGTTGCCGGAACCCGGCGATATGATCTTTTTTGCCTCGGCAGGGTCTTCAGCAGCGGCATAGTCGGATCCCGATAATTCCGATTCCGGCTGTGCAGCGCTGTTGTCCGGTTCGTCGGCAGTCTTTTCCGCGGTTTGCGCCACAGGTGCCTTTTCATTTTTTGTTACCGGGAAAAACCAGACGGCGACCAGCAACAGTAAAACGGCCGCCGCCGCCCACCAGCGGGGCAAACCGACTATCTGCGGCTGACTGCCGTCTCCACGCATGCGCAGGCGGCGGTACAGCGCCTGCAATTGTGCGTCGTGATCGGCGTCCGGAAACGCCATGAATCCTTCCATCGCTTCCCGGCGGAACGCGTCCGACTCGGCCAGCGATATCAGTTCCCGCTCGTCGGCGCGGGTGAAATCACCGCTTTGCCAGCGCTGCAGCAAGTCCAGGAACCGCACATCATCTTGTCGCACAGAAGGGTTCACAGTTCGATTCTTTTAACGCCTGCGTTTTCCAGGCAGATTTTAAGGTTTCGCCGGCCGTTCTGGATGTAAGAGCGCACTTTCCCGATATCTTCCGAGATCATGCCGGCAATCTCCTTGTATGATTTTTCTTCAAAATAGAACCACCGGACGCTGTTTCGCTGTTGTTCCGGCAGATTCTCCAGACATTTCTCCAAAGGCGTGCCATCCTGCGGCAATTCGTATTGAAAAGCCTCCTCCACCGCGTCGTGGCGTGTCATATCGTCATGCAAATCGACCGGTCGCCGGTGATTTTTGCGCCATTCCATGAGGCAGTGATTGCGCGCCAGCACATACAGCCACCCCCTGAAAGCGTCGACCTCGTGGTCTTTTAGTTTGCGTGCCAGTTCCTCGTAGATGTTCATAACCGCGTCTTCCGCTTTTCCCCGGTCGCGCAGAATTTTGATACAAACGCCGTAGACCATGGGGATATACCGCTCGTACAACTGCCCCAAATACCGCGCATCGCCGCCGGAAAGGTATTTTTCCAGCAACTGCTCGTCTGTCAGTTGTTCGGATGCCACAGAGCGGCGGAATTTTAGCATGAGCGCTTACGAGGTATGTCCGCCAAATATATCACGAAGGATGCACAAAGGCAGAAAAATACACAAGTTCAAACCACAACATTTATCATTCGGCCGGGCACGAACACAACTTTTCGCACGGGTTTGCCGTCAATCCATTTTTGCACCTGCTCGAGTGCGAGTGCCGCCGTTTCTGCGTCGGCGGCCGTCACATTTGCCGGCAATTCGATATTGGCGCGCAGCTTCCCATTGATCTGGATCGGATAAGTGATGGTGTCCGACTTCAGGTATTCTTCGTCGTATACGGGCCAGGCGGCATCGCAGACGCTGCCGGAATGGCCCAGTTGGTGCCACAATTCCTCGGCAATATGCGGGCCGAATGGCGCCAGCATTACCACGAGGGGCTCCAGGATCGCGCGTTTGGTGCTGTTGAGCCGCCGCAGTTCATTGGTTGCGATCATGAAATGGCTGACGCAGGTGTTCATGCTCATGCGCTCGATATCCTCCGTCACCTTTTTGATACAGTTGTGCAAAGCGCGCAATTCCTCGCGCACGGGAGCATCATCCATTACGATCTGTTGCCCTTTTTCGTCGAAGAACAGCCCCCAAAAACGACGCAGAAAACTGCTCACGCCGCTGATCCCCTGGGTGTTCCAGGGCTTTGCGTCGGTGATCGGCCCCAGGAACATCTCGAACATCCGAAAACAGTCGGCGCCGTATTCCGCCACCATGTCGTCTGGGTTTACGACATTGTATTTGGATTTCGACATCTTTTCGATCTCGTGCGAGCAGGTGTACTGTCCTTTCGGATCGAGTTTGAAATTGGCCTTCTCAAACATGGGCAAGGCCCGCGCTTTTTCGATATTCAGCACATCGGCTTCTACGACATTCACATCGACGTGCAGTTTTGTGAAAGACTCGGGGTCGTACTTGTAAAGCAGGCTTTGCGACACGTACAACTGTTCGCATTTCGGCATTTGAGCCGTTACGATAAAGCCTTCGCGGCTTTGCAGCGCCGCGCGGATCTTGCCGGCGGTCTTTTCCGGGTCGTTGATGTGGTCGATCAGTTCTTCGGTATAAAGCACCATGAGGCGTTTGCCGTCGGCAGCAGCCGTCTGGCGCACGCGGGTGATCTTTTCCTCCTGCTGCCAGGAAGTCACTTCGATGACCAGATCGTTGGTCTCGAATGCAAAATCGTACTTGTATTCTTCTTCGTATCCCGGTTCGGAAGTAGCCAGCGGCCCGGAATCTGACAGGAGTGGCTTCAGCACCTTTAACATGAGGTATTCTTCAAAAAATCGCTCTTTGGCGCGGAAAACGAAGTTGGAGCGCCCCTGGATCATGCCCTGATTGACCAGTTTCATGGCATACTCACGATGTGGCACGAGCCCCAGGTCGTACATGAAGTGATTCCAGAACCGGCTGTATAACAGGTGGCCGACGGCATGCTCGGCGCCGCCCAGATAAAAATCGACCTGTTGCCAGTAACTCACCGCCTGCTCCGAGCAAAATGCCCCGTCGTTGTGCGGATCCATGTAGCGGTAAAAATACCAGGAAGAGCCCGCCCAGCCGGGCATGGTGCTCAATTCGTACTCATGGCCGTGATAGTTCCAGCCTTCGGCACGCCCCAGTGGCGGCTCGCCGGTTTCCGTTGGCAGGTATTTGTCGATGCCCGGCAATACCAGGGGCAGGTCTTTTTCGTCGATCAGGTATGGCACGCCGTCCGACCAGTACACCGGCACAGGTTCGCCCCAGTACCGCTGCCGGCTGAACACGGCATTACGCAATTTGTATTGGGTTTTGCCCTTTCCGATGCCTTTCTCCTCCAGCCATGCAATAAGTGCCGGCACGGCCTCTTCATACGTCATGCCGTTGATCATGCCCGAATTGACGTAGCGCCCTTCTTTGGTCGGGTCGGCCGCCTGGTCCAGGTCCTTTTGTGTGTCCAGGATCGGAATAACCGGCAATTTGAAATGGGTGGCAAAATTCCAGTCGCGCTGATCGCCCGAAGGCACCGCCATGATGGCGCCGGTGCCGTAGCCGGCCAGCACGTATTCGGAAATCCATATCGGCACGCGTTCGCCGTTAAAGGGATTGACGGCATAGGCGCCGGTAAATGCGCCGGTTACTTTTTTGGTCTCCGACATGCGGTCGACCTCCGAGCGTGAAGCCGCCCATTTGATATATGACTCAATATCAGTGCGGTGCGCATCGGTGGTCAGGGTCCTGACCAGTTCGTGTTCGGGCGCCAGCACCAGAAACGTCGCACCGAAAATGGTATCGATGCGGGTGGTAAACACTTCGATATGGTGATCGCCGGCACCTTCAACGGCGAAGCGGACCGAAGCGCCCACCGAACGGCCGATCCAGTTGCGCTGTTGCTCCTTGATCGATTCCGGCCAGTCGATCGTATCCAGCCCTTCCAGCAGGCGATCCGCGTAGGCTGTGATGCGCATGTTCCACTGGTTCATCAGTTTTCGCTCTACCGGGTGGCCGCCGCGCTCGCTCACGCCGTCTTTTACCTCGTCGTTCGACAATACGGAGCCCAATGCAGGGCACCAGTTGACATATGCCTCGCCGGGATAGGTGAGGCGGTAATGCAGGAGGAACAGTTGCTGTTCGCGCTCGCTCATGGCATTCCATTCACCGGCGCTGCAAACAGGCGTATCGTCGTCGCAGGCTGCGCGGATGCCGGTATTACCCGAACGGGAAAGGCGTTTCACCAACTCGCTGACCGGCAGCGCTTTATCTGCATCCAGATCGTAGTAATAGTTGAACAACTGCATGAATATCCACTGCGTCCACTTGTAAAAAGCGGGATCGCTGGTGCGTACTTCGCGGCTCCAGTCGTAGGCAAATCCGATATTGTCCAGTTGCTCGCGGTAGCGCCTGATATTGCGTTCCGTCGATTCCGCCGGATGTATCCCCGTCTGAATAGCGTATTGCTCCGCCGGCAGGCCGAAAGAGTCGTACCCCATGGGGTGCAACACATTGAATCCGCGCATCCGCTTGTAACGGGTCAGAATATCCGTGGCAATGTATCCGAGCGGATGGCCGACGTGCAACCCTGCGCCCGAGGGGTAAGGAAACATGTCGAGGATGTAGTATTTGGGTTTATCACTCTGGTTGTCAACTTTGTACGTCTGGTTCTCCTGCCACCAGGCCCGCCATTTCGGTTCAATGTCGCGAGGCGAATATTCCATATATGCGTTTGGTATGTGTTCCGGTTTTGAAGGCGCGAAAATAGACAATTGAGGGGATTCGGAACGAATCCCGAATGCTGTAACAAACGAAGTGTACAAAAAAGAGGTTCCGCCCCCTTTTTCCGGACCTGAAAAGTTATATTTGTGTCCGTACTAACTACATGCGCCATATGAAACACATCAGCCCTGTCCTCTGTCTTTCCCTCGCTTCCCTTTTTTTCTTTCAGTGCGCCGCTTCGCGAAAACTCGGCATGGCCCGGCAAAACGAAGAAACCGTTCGCCTGTGGTTCGAAGAAGGCTGGAACCATCATCGCAACGAAGAATTGCTCGAACGGGTATTTGCTCCCGACTGGTCGGATGGAAATCCTTTGCGCGCCGATCAGACCGAAGGCATCGAAGGCATGCGTCAGACAGTAAGGTTTTACAATAAAGCCTTTTCGGAAACGCAATTTACGATCACCCACCTGTTTGCCGATGAAACACACGTTGCGATCCGCTACGATGTGGTAGCCAAACACATCGGGGAGGCATTCGGCCTGGCGCCGACCGGCAAGCGCTTCACTTCTTCCGGCATCGTGATCTACGAGATGAGCAAAGGCAAGATCAGGCGCAGCTGGCAGGAACTCGATCTCATGGGGATCATCAAGCAATTAAAACAGGACTGACGTACTTTTAAGGGCTTCTTCAACATATAAGCCGCTTGTTTTCAGAATAAAAATACCCGCACCTTCATGCCTGATATTGAAACAAGGGCAGAAAAAGTGCGGGTATGGAGTAAAAAACGGTGTTCTACCTTACCGTTGTATTGCTACTTTGCGCACAACCCTCCCCCTGTCGGTATCCACAGCGAGCAGGTAAATACCATCAGGCCGTGCGCCGAGCGGAAGTTCGAAATCCGAACCCGGCGAAGTCGTTTCCCACAAAGCTTTTCCCATCATATCGAACAAGGTTGCACGCAGGGCTTCTGCGCCCTCAAGATGTATCGCTGCGCGATCACGCGCAGGGTTTGGAAATACATTCAGGCTGAACGGAGTCCCCGGCTCATAGACGGGGCTGGTTGTAAAATCCGCCAGCAGGCAAAACTTGTCAGTGCAGGTGCCTGCAAAATTGCTGATGGTCAGGCAAATCTGATATATTCCCGTATCCGGATATGTGTGATACAACGAATCGAAATATCCGGCGTGGTCGTCGCCGTCGCCAAATTCAAGATACCAGGACTCGGCGTTGACGGAAAAATCGCTGAGCAGCACCGTATTGCCGGGCTGAAGGGTCATGGTGAAATAAGCCTTGCAGGTCTTGGCCTCGCAGCATGCACCTCTGCGCCAGGAAGTCACTCCGTTTGTCTGGGCAAAACAATCATTGTCATAGGTCACGCTGTCGCAACCGCATACCGGATCGTATATTTCTATGCAAGGGGTCAGCGTATCGATCCAGGCAGGGTTGATGCATTGTGACGGACAAATGCCCGGCGTCCAGGAACTTACTCCGTGGTAATATTGTGCCAGACAAGAATTGGCATAGGTCACACCGTCGCAGCCGCACACCGGGTCGTAATTGGCCGGACAAAGCACATTAAAATCGATCAGGGATGTATCGATGCAGGGTAATTCCGGCACGTGGATGGTCTTGCATGTAGTGCCGCCACACTGCGTGCCGTCATCGGAAAGTCCTGAAGCCGTCAGGCAAACCGTATAAGTGCCGGTGTCCTGAAAATTGAAACTTGGATTTTGCTCGAAAGACAACTGGCCGTCGCCAAAATCCCAAAACCAGCTGTTCACCGACCCGGAAGGAAATACCGACTGGTCGTAAAAAGTCCACAGCGTCAGCGAGCCGCCCGTGTTAAGTCCGCCGAAATCGACGAGCAGGTTGTTGCACACGCTACCGCAGGGCCCGGGGGTCCAGGATGTGACGCCGCCGATGTGTTCGGCTTCGCAGGAATTGCCGTAGGTCACACCGTCACATCCGCACACCGGATCCAGTACCTGGGGACAGGGGCCAAAATCGATCAGCGAACTGTCGACACAGGCAGCGCTGACTTCGAACACCTTGCAGACCGTACAGGTATTGGGCGCAAAATCGCCTGTCGGGTAGGTAGCGCATAGCGTATGCAGGCCCGGCTCGTCGAACTGATACACAAAATCGGAGCCGTTGGCCGTGACCTGTCCGTCGTCCAGCGACCAGATGGTGTAGAAAAAAGGAAAGGGCGGGATGGTATCCGGAGAAAGTTTGGCGTGCAATTTCACCCCGTCCAGGGAATAATCGAGGCCAAGCAGGCAGTCTTCCTGGCAGCCACCGTTCACCTGCAACACCCTGCAAAATTCTTTTTCACACGGCACGCCGTTGATGATCTGTACCTTTACCGTCAGGCATACGACATAAGTGCCCGCGCTTGCAAACGTGTGCGCCGGATTCTGTTCGGTGGACGTGACGCCGTCGCCGAAATCCCAGATCCAGCCGAGTATTGTAGCGCCGTTTACCTGGCTTTGATCGAAAAAACTGTAGGTCTGCGGGCCGTCGGGTTGCGGAAAGAAAAAGAAATCGGGTTTAAGCGCATTGCAGGCGTTGCTGCCGCATTCGCCGGAAATCCAGGAAGTAACGCCGCCGTTGTTGAGCGCCACGCAGTCGTTGGAATAGGTGATCCCATCGCAGCCGCATACCGGATCGAAGATGGTCAGGCAACCGGCATCGGGATCGATCAGCAAGGGGTCGATGCATGGAGACTGAGCGTACAGCCGGCCGGGACCGGCCAGGCAAAGAAAAAACAGAAAACGCATCGAGATTTGGAAGAATGTATTCATGGTTTTAACAGATTTGATTAGCGGACGATTCATTGGAACACCCGAAAGACGGGGAATATTACCCCGAAGGTTGGGTAGACCGTATAAAAGACGCCAGGGCTTCGAGACAATCGGTCGGAATATCTCTGTTCAGGCTCTGCGAATACCACTGTTCCCGGAAAAACCCATCCCCTCCGTTTTTTTGTTCAGGCAGACAAAAGGGTTTGCCTGATTCCGACAACACTGACATTTTGTTTAACGATCATCGCGTCAACCTTAAACACGGCATTCCCCAGTCTGTTAGAGGGTCATGATGAATTCGAAACCATTTACACAAACCAATCTCCTTTTTCGCACATGAAAAATTTAATCACCGCTTTGTGGGTAGTCTTGCTTTCGGCAATTACGGCCCATGCGCAACTTGCGCGCGTACAAGTCATCCACAATGCCCCCGACCAGGCAGTGGATGTCTATCTGAACGGAATACAGACCCTGAACGACGTCGCTTTTCGCAGCGCATCGGGCTTTCTGAACGTCCCGGCAGGCATCCCCATTACGGTAGCCGTGGCACCGGCCAGCAGTACAAGCGCTGCCGATGCCTTTTTTACCAGCACCGAAACTTTTGAAAATGGAAAAACTTATGCTGTGACGGCAAACGGCATTGAAGGAAATTTGAGCACTCCGTTTACCCTGGTGATCGACCCAGACGCAAGGGAAGGCGCCGCTAACCCGGCGAAAGTGGAGATCAATGTGATGCATGGTTCTCCTGATGCCCCTGCTGTCGATGTGGTAGTGCGAACAGGGGACACCATTGCCAGCAATATCGCCTTTAATGAATTTACTACTTATGTGAGCCTCGACCCCGGCGTGTATTACCTCGATGTAAAACCTGCCGGAAGCAGTAACATACTGGGGACCTACAAAGCGGACCTGACAACCCTGAGCGGAGGGGCCGTGCGCGTGTTCGCAAGCGGTCTGTTGAACGGTTCACCCGGTTTCGGCCTTTTTGCCGCACTGGCAAACGGGAATGTGATCGAACTGCCGCTTACGCCGGTTGCGCGTATGCAACTCATCCACAACTCACCCGACCTGTCGGTAGATATTTATCTTAATGGAGGGCTGTTGTTCGATGATCTGGCCTATTTCACAGCATCTCCTTTTGTATTTATCCCTGCGGGAGATGCGAACATCGGCGTGGCGCTCGACAACAGTCTTTCCGTAGGCGATACGCTCGTCAACGTACAAACGACCTTGCTGAACGGGCGGACTTATGTGATGGTTGCCAACGGCATCATCGGCGACCCGAACGCGCCATTCGAACTGATCATCAACGATAATGCGCGGGAAACAGCCGCCGATACTTCCCGGACGGACGTGCTGATCTTTCACGGCGCACCCGACGCCCCGGCTGTGGACGTCGACGCCATTTTTGTGGCCAATGATGCCGCGACCAACCTGGTCTACGGAAATTTTGCACCCGACTATGTCGACGCAGATGCGGGCATCAATGATTTCAGCCTCCGACTGGCCGGCACTCAAAATATAGTGAATACCTATCGCGCCGACCTTACGGCGCTGAAAGGGAAAGCGCTGACGGTGTTTGCCGGCGGCTTCCTGGCCGCGCCGCCCGAATTCGGGCTGTTTGCCGTTTTAAACGATGGTACCGTTACCAGACTACCCCTTACTCCGATGGCGCGCATGCAGGTGATCCATAACTCGCCCGCACCGACGGTCGACTTGTACGCCGGCCGGGCGTTGCTTGTCGACAATTTTGCCTTCCGCGCGGCTACGCCATATATGGATGTACCTGCCGATCGAAGTTTTACGGTATCGATAGCGCCTGAAAACAGCAATTCCGTCGCCGACGCTATTGCAGGCGCTTCTGTGACAGCGGACAGCGGCAAAACATACGCCGTATTTGCATCCGGTATCGCGGGCAATCCTGCTACTCCTTTCACAGTGCTTTCCGACGAATCACGCGAGGCAACCGTTAACCCGGCCAATTTTGAATTCAACATATTGCATGGCTCACCCGACGTACCAGCGATCGATTTCACGTTCAGCAGCCTGGGCAACATCGTTAGCGATATTTCATATAGCGAATTCTCCTCCTATTTCAGCATTGCACCGGCGAATTATCAGGTCGAGGTAAAATTGACCGGCAGCAATGACGCACCGGATGTATTCATTGCCAACCTGAACGGTCTGGCGGGCACGGCGGCACGTGTTTTTGCCAGCGGCCTGGGCAACGGCACACCCGGGTTCGGGCTTTTCGCGGCTTTCCCCGACGGCTCTGTTGTGGAATTCCCGCGCCTGCCCGGGCCTGCCCGCATGCAGATCATTCACAACGCGCCCGATCCGATCGTCGACATCTATGCAGACGGCGAGCTACTGCTGAACGACCTCCCCTTCCGAAGTGCTACGCCGTTTATGGACGTTCCGGGCGGTGTTGACATTGAAATCGCTGTCGCTCCGGGCAATAGTACTTCTGCAGCGGATGCCTATGCGACCTTCACCGTCAATTTTGAGCCGGAATTCACGTATGTGGTAACGGCTATCGGCGTACCGGGCGCTTCGCCGGCCCTGGATCTCGTGATCAACGACAACGGGCTCGAACAGGCCGTCAGCAACAACAAGGTAGATATCTCGGTATTACATGGCTCGCCCGACGCACCCGCCGTGGATGTGGATGCGGTATTTGTTGCGGATAATGTTGTGAGCAACCTGGCATACGGCGCCTTCACGCCTTACCTTCCTCTTGACCCCGACGCCTACGATTTCGTCGTGCGCGCCAGCGGAACCAGCGATGAGGTCGCTTCCTATCGCGCCGATCTGGGCAATCTGGCCGGCACGGCCGCCACCGTATTTGCCAGCGGATTTTTAAACTCCAGCCCGGCCTTCGGCCTGTTCGCCGCCTTCCCGGACGGGCAGGTCATAGAATTGCCGTTGACGCCGCTTGCGCGGGTACAGATCGTGCACAACGCACCCGAACCCACGGTCGACGTATATGCCGGGAATACCTTGCTGCTTGACAATTTCGTGTTCCGCACGGCGACACCATACGTGGAAATACCCGCCGACAGGACGTTCAACGTCGGCATAGCGCCTGCCAGCAGCAGTTCTGCTGCCGACGCCCTTGCATCCGTTCCTGTCAGTTTTGCTACAGGAAAATCATACACCGTTTTTGCATCAGGAATTGCCGGCGGCAGTCCCGGGTTGTCACTTTTTGCCAATGAATCACGTGAAGCGGCCCTCAATCCAGCCAAAACAGAATTTGCCACCCACCACGGCGCGCCCGACGCATCGGGAATTGACATCTCCATTTTCGGCGCCGGGCCACTGGCATCGGGTTTGGGTTATGGCAGTTTCGGCGCCTATCAGGCAATTGATCCCACGACCCACCTCGTACAAGTCAGGACAACGGGCGGCGGCGCACTGATCGGCACTTACCAGGCCGACCTGAGCGGCCTGGCCGGCAACGCTGCCACCATGTTTACCAGCGGCCTGCTAAGCGGATTGCCAGGGTTCGGGCTTTTTGCCGTTTTGTCCGACGGCACGGTGATTGAGTTCCCGCAGGTGGGCAATCCATCCTCCGCGCGGCTGCAGGTGATCCACAACAGTCCCGCTGCTACAGTAGATATTTATGTAAACGGCGACCTGTTGCTCAATGACTTTGCATTCCGCACCGCGACGCCCTTCATCGATGTGCTGGCAAATGTGCCGCTTGACATTGCGGTGGCGCCGGACAACAGCACATCGGCCAATGATGCCTTCGCCAGTTTCCCGGTCATGTTTGACGAGGGGGCAACTTACATCGTTACGGCATCGGGCATTCCGGGCGACGCCCTCACACCCTTTACGCTTATCACCAACGACGGCGGACGCGAAGTCTCCGGTGTGCCCGGACGGGTAGATGTTGCTGTGCTGCACGGTGCGCCGGATGCTTTTCCGCTTGACATGGATGCGGTATTTTTCGCTGACAATGTGATAGATAACCTGGCTTACGGCGCTTTTACTGCTTATCTGAGTTTTGATCCTGACAAATACGACCTGGCCCTGCGCACTACCGGTACTACAGATGTCATCGCCTCCTACCGGGTTGACATCAGCAATCTATCTGGCAAAGCCGTTTACGTATTTGCAAGCGGCCTGCTGAGCGGAGATCCTGCATTTGGTCTGTTCGGCGCTCTGGCGGACGGTACGGTCGTTGAATTTCCACTTACCCCGACGACCCGTGTGCAAGTGGTGCACAACTCGCCGGCTCCGACCGTTGATGTATACGCCGGCAACACGCTGCTGCTCGACAATTTTGTATTTCGCAGTGCCACCCCGTTTGTAGACCTGCCTGCCGATCGCAATCTCCGTTTTGGTATTGCTCCGGAAAACAGCATGTCCGTTGACGACACCATTGCTTCATTCACGGCGAACTTCGAGGAAGGCAAAACATACATGGTTATGGCAGCCGGCGTTGTCGGTAGCACGGAAAAGCCTTTTAACTTGTTCGTCAGCGACCAGGCACGCGAAAATGCCGTACCCGGGTTTAGTTCGCTCGGGTTGTTCCACGGATTGTTTACCACACTTCCATTAAACATCGATGTGCAGGAGCGCCTGGCGGGTCCTGTTTTTGACGATGTCGCCTTCGGGTCCTTCACGTCATACAGCGATTTCCCGGACGGCGAATATTATATAGACATTACGCAGGCCGGGTTGGACGATCTGCTTGGCACACATCGCATCGACCCGGCAATTTTTGCCGGTAAAACGGCAGTGCTGTTTACCAGCGGAATTTTAGGCGGCTCAACCGGCTACGGGCTGTTCGCAGTGTTCCCCGACGGAACGATAATAGAATTGCCACACACACCGGTTGCGCGGGTGCAGATAATTCACAACAGCCCCTCTCCTACCGTCGATGTGTATGCCGGTGATGTATTGATTCTCAATGATTTTGAATTCCGTACTGCCACTCCGTTTGTATACCTGCCGGCTGAAGTTGCCATTGATCTGGGTGTAGCGCCAGGGAACAGCACCTCGTCGGCTGATGTGATCGCCAACTTCCCGACTACTTTTGAAAACCGAAAAACCTATGTGGTGGTCGCCAGTGGTATTGTCGGCGGCAGCCCCGGATTCGAACTGATCGTGAACGACATGGGCCGCGAACGCGCGCTGGATGACTCCAGCCTGGATCTCGCTATCCTGCATGGCTCTCCGGATGCTCCGGATGTGGACATCACGCCCTTTGGAGTAATGACGCCCCTGCTGGCCGGGCTACAGTACGGACAGTTTACCGATTACCTGAGTCTCGCCCCCACATTGGTGGTGCTGGATTTGAATGTAAGTGGCGATCCGAACCAACTTATTGGCACATGGGGCGGCGATTTCACGGGCCTTGGCGGAGTGGCCGGAGTGGTATTTGCCTCGGGGCTGGTGAACGACGATCCGGAATTTGACCTTTGGCTGGCTCTGCCCGATGGCACGACCTTCCCCCTGCCTTCATTCGCACGGGTACAAGTGATCCACAACGCCCCCAGTCCGACAGTTGATGTTTATCTCGACGACCTTAAAGTCCTCGATAATATAGCAT
Organism: Lewinellaceae bacterium; assembly: GCA_020636045.1. Classification (GTDB taxonomy): domain Bacteria; phylum Bacteroidota; class Bacteroidia; order Chitinophagales; family Saprospiraceae; genus M3007. Next base: position 861 of record JACJYP010000005.1, on the reverse strand, counting down.
TCCACCAGGCGACGGACATAGGCCTTTTCCCGGCGCGCCAGCCGATTACCCTTGGTGTTGCGCCCGACAACAGCGCTTCGTCGGCAGATGCCATTTATACTTTACCGGTCGACCGGCTGGAGACCAACAAGACCTATGTGATCATGGCGGCGGGCATAGTAGGTGGCACACCGGATTTCGGTTTGTTCATCAATGAAAATGGCCGTTCCCGCGCGCTCAACAGCGCAAATGTGGAGGCATCCCTGTTTCACGGCGCTCCCGATGCCCCGGACGTTGACGTACAACTTAAAGACGGCCCTGTGCTGTTCGACGACGTAACATTTGGCGCGTTTGCCGATTATATCAGCACCGCTCCGGCGGTATATACCATTGAAGTGACGCCGGCCGACGACAACAGCGCAGTTGTCAAAACGTACAACGCCGATCTGAGCAGCCTGACCGGACAGGCCATCACCCTGTTCGCTTCAGGGTTTTTGACGGGCGGGCAGCCTGGATTCCAGATGTGGGTGGCCGAGACCGACGGGAGCACCTACCCGCTGGAAGAGATCGTCGCAGCAAACGAACCGGAACAAACGCTCAGCGCATTGCAGATTTCGCCAAACCCGGCAGTGGATGAGTTATACATACGCTTCGACCTCGGGGAAACGGCGTCCGTCCGCTATGGCGTACGCGATGTGGCCGGTCGCCTCATGATGGAAGGAGATTTCGGCAAACTCGGCGCCGGCGCCTTCACACAGCGCATCGGACTGGAAAACCTGCCCCCGGGCATGTACCAGATGGAATTGATCTCTGATGGAGGTATGCGGGCCCTGAAATTCGCGGTTCAGCGCTAATGCACAGCCTTTCTGATTAAATTTTTTG
>JACJYP010000004.1 GCA_020636045.1 Lewinellaceae bacterium | reverse complement strand
AAAAATCGTACCCGGCCGGTATGCAGCAGGAAACCGTCAGACTGGAAGGCCTGAGCGGTGCGCTGGTGTGTGAACTGATTACACCACAGGGGGCAAAACGGCTACAGATGATTAAAATCGATTGAGCCTGTCTGGCCTGCCCCTCAAAAATGCCGCCGCTGTCCCGAGTACTCCATGGCCTCCCCTTTACCGAATCCATAGCTGAAGCCGAGTGTCACAAAACGACCCCGGCGGCCCCAGTTGTACAGGTAGAAGTTGGCCTGGTCGGTGACGCTTTCCCGGATACGGGATGCGAAGGCGTCGCGCACACTGAAACTGAAGACGCCCTTGCCGTTCAGTATTTTTTTACGCAGGCCGAAATCAGCGAAGAGAAAGCCGGACACCTCGCTCTGCACCGTTTTGACCCTGGACTGGTACTGTCCGGTGGTTTCGAAGTCTATGCCGGCGGGCAGTTTCAGTTTGGCGGTCAGTTTGGACGACCACTGGTCGCCGCTGAAGTCGAAGGAGGTGTTTTCCAGCGAACCCTGGCGATTGAAATAGTTCAGGTTGAAATCGCCGTTGAAACTCAGCCAGCGGGCGGTTTCGTACTTGAAGTTGAACTCGAAGCCGGTGGCCCGGTTGGTGCCGATGTTCAACGGCATGACGGTGTTGACGTTGTTTTCAAAACTGGATACGCGTTCCACGACGTCGGTCGTGTAGCGATAATACAAGCTGGCGTTTAGCGATAGTTGCCCAAAAATGTAGATGCTCGACAATTCGTACGAATCGGTGAATTCCGGCAACAGGTCGGGGTTGCCCGTGCGTACGCTGTAGTTGTTGCGAATGTTGAAAAACGGATTCAAATCCCAGAGCCGCGGCCGGAAGATCCGACGGGAATAGCCGGCCTGCATGGAAAAGCGTTCGGTCAGTTTGTACGAGGTGTGCAGGGTGGGGAAGAGGTTGGTGAAATTCCGGTCGTTCGTAGCGCCGGTGTTGACGAGGAAGGTGTTCAGGTCTGTATTTTCCACCCGGAGGCCCGCTTTTACGCCCCATTTTTTGCCTTCGTAAGCGCCGGTGCCGTACACGCCCAGTACGTTCTGTGTATATTCAAAAATGTTGGTCAGGTTTTCATTTTGCACCAGATCGCCGTTGATGAGATCGCTGACGGCGAAGTCATTGCTGACATCGTTGAGCAGGTACTGCGCCCCCGTCTCCAGCGTCCATTTTTCGGAAAAAGGTTTGGTATAGTCCACGTTGAAGGTGTGCCGGCCCTCTTTAAAATTGGTGCGCGTATGCTGATCGTTGGCGGCATCGTTGCCGGTGATGTTGATGTTCTCAAATTCGGAGGACTGGTCTTTGCCAAAGAAATTGCCCACGGCGCTGAAGAGGAGCGTATGTTCTTCCTTGTCGCGGAACTGCTTTTTGTATTGCAACTCGTACTGATACTTGGGATTGGTCGCCTCGGTCGTCTCCGTGCGGTACCACTCCGACGCGATGGCGCCGCTATTGTCCGGAATGCTGAAAGTGGTGCGGGAGGGCTGGTCTTCGATCTCGTAGGCGAAGTTTCCCGAAAGCGTCAGCACGTTGTATTCATTGATATGATAATCCGTGCCCAGTATGAAATTGAAAAAGGTTTCGTTCCGGTATTCGGTGCCTTCGCTGAAGATGGTCGTGTTGCCGATCAGGTCGCGGTTGGTGTTCCGGCTTTGCTGCGGCAGTTCGCGGTATCCGGCGCCCAGTTGGCTGAACAGGTTGAAATGTTCGGTCCGGCGGTTGAGGCTCAGGCCTGCGCTGTGGTTGTGTGGGGTGCCGATATTGATGCTGGCCGAGCCGTTGATACCCTCGCGCTCTTCCTTTTTGATGATGATATTGATGATGCCGGAAGTGCCTTCGGCGTCGTGTTTGGCGGAGGGATTGGTGATCACTTCGATCTGCTCGATCATGTCGGCGGTGATGGTGCCGAGCGCATTGCCGCTCTCGCTCGCGATCACGGAGGGCTTGCCGTTGATCAGGATCTGCACACCCGTGCTGCCCCGCAGGCTGACCTGCCCTTCGATGTTTACATTGACGGAAGGTACGTTGTTCAACACCTCGAGCGCGCTGGCTCCGGTGCTGCTCAGGTCCTTGCCGACGTTGAACACCCGCTTGTCGAGTTTGAATTCCGTTGTGGATTTTTCTGCACGCACGACGACTTCGTCCAGGGCCTTGCTGTTTTCGGAGAGGTCGATGACGCCGAGGGCTGCTTTGCCATCGGCGGTCGTGATGGCATCGATGGTCTGCGTTTCGAAGCCGAGGAAACTGACCTCCACGTAAAAATCCTTTGCATCGGTCGCGACCTGGAAACTGCCGTCTGCGCCGGTGGTAACCCCTGCGAGGGCCTCCTGCGTGTTGTTGTCCTTCACAATCACGGTTGCGTATTCAATGGGCTGTCGGCTGCGGTGGTCTACTACCTTGCCGCTCACTTCGACAGCAGTTGTTTGTGCAAAAAGGCCGTTTGAAACGATGAAAAAAAGGATGATCCGTAGGAAGTGGAAAAGTCTGGCGCGCATGATTGGATTGTTTTCTGCATGATACGGGGCTCGTTCCCGGCATCAGAAAGCAAAGGTACATGCGTTGCAGATCGCAATAACGGCTTGTGATCTCCGGAATCGGCGCGTTGATCTACACAATCCCTGTGGCAGCGTAGGCAGCAGGCAGAGGCAGTAGGCAGTTTGCAGGAATAGCGAAATTCGGATGAAACAGGAAACGGCAATCTAATCTATGCAGTAATTCGTGCCAGATAATCACTGCCACTGCTACTGCCTACTGCTACTGCCTGCTGCTACTGCAACTGCCAACTGCCACTCACATCAGTACTCCGTTCTTTGCTTCGATCGCGGGCGGCAGGTCAGTCTCTCCCAGCATTTCCCGCAGGTCGATCTCGATCGTCCGGCACAGGGAAAGCATGGGAATATCGTTGGCCATGCCCTGGAACGGGTTTTCGGAATAATCGCCCACGACCTCCATCATCACGTATATCCAGCCGATCAGCACTGCGATCGGAACGGACAGCCACATGCTCCAGTCGGCGGCTTTCATCAGTTCGGGGATCATGCTGAAGGGCAGCATCATGATAAAAATGCCGACAAAGTAGCGGCTCATGTTGGCGTATTGGCGTGGGAAGGGGAACTTCTTGATGCGTTCGCTCTGCCCCTGCAGGGTGTAGAAACTTTTCAGCACGTTGGCCATTTCCATGTGCCGGAAATCCTCGATCAGGTCTCGTTCGCGCAGGGCCCTCAGGTCCCGCGATTGTTCGTTGATGATCTGTGTGGCGGTGTTGACGTGTCCCACCAGCCGGTCGTGTTCTTCCGGCGGCAGGAAAAGTTGCAGTTCCGTACGCGTCACCTCGTCGTCGACCAGGCCGATCCCGAATTTGTTCTGGTAAAATCGCGCCTGCCGCGCCAGGTGACCGCCCTGGCTGACGTGTTCCCAGGAGGTAGGCACCAGCAACTGGCTGCGGTGCGCGTACAACCAGGCGATGTGCCGGTAGATCAGCCGCTTTTTGATGCGGCGGATCTCATCGTCCGGTACTTTTTCCTTTGCGAACAGGTTGCTCACGAAACCGTCCACCATCATGCCCCAGCTCCGGCTTTCGTTGACGATGCCGCCCCAGATCTTCCGCGCTTCCCACATCCGGTCGTACGAGGAATTGTTCTTGAAACCCACGTAAAATGCGACGGCCGTGCCGATGACGGAAACGGGCAGCCAGGGCAACTGGATGGCGATATAACCCGCCTTGTATAAAAAGGCGACCAGGCCCATCAGCGCCGACAGCCAGAGTACGTGGTGGCCCGACCACCTGAGCAATTTGTAAAAACTGATTCCCTTGGTGACGATCATGTGTTTCGAGTGGTTGATGTTTTGATGTGTGCATGTTGGCGTACAACGATGCCGCGTGAGAACTGGAAATTGGAAATTAGAAACTGAAAATTAGAAACTGGAGGTTTGGTGCCACAATTGTACGGAAAGTTGGTAGCGCGGCGTTTACGCCGCCTTGTTGGAGGTCATTTATGGCCGACTGTCACGCATTACGGCCATGAATGGCCTTGACCTGGCGGCGTAAACGCCGCGCTACCATGTTTCCGTACAGTGGTATTGGATATTGCCGGGGCTTGTGCGAGAGCCTGCTTTTCAGGTCAAAAATATTGATAATTTGTATTTGGTTCGGGAAGGGGGGCTCAACCCGCAACTTTAGTTGTGGGCAAAGACGGTAAGTGATCCGGTAACGGTTTTAACCGTTTAAAGATGCCAAACCGTTGAAACGGTTCTGTTTCGGGGTGATTCCTCATTCCCGCGAATGAATTTGCGGGTTGATCTGTTTGCTGCCGGTTAAAATCTCAAAATTTTCGAAAACGGATGTTCAAATCAAAAAAATCGATCTTTATTTTTGATTTGAATCCAAAAAATTGACATTTTTGCAAGCGAATACATGATACCACGAACACAGGAGCAAAATATCCGGAAATGGCTGGACAAACAGAAAGCCATCATTGTGATCGGCCCCCGACAGGTAGGCAAGACCACCCTTGTGCGCCAAATCACCCAAAGCCTGGGCCGCAAAACACTATGGCTCACCGGCGATGACCCCGAAGCCCGCTCTGTGCTCGATAACATTTCGCTTGCCAGGCTGAAAACCGTCGTAGGGAATCATGAAGTAGTAGTGGTAGACGAAGCGCAACGATTCACCAACGCCGGACTGATGCTCAAGCTCATTACCGACCATCTGCCGGGGATACAACTCTTCGTTACCGGATCCTCATCGCTCGACCTTGCCTCACAGACCAAAGAAAGTCTTACGGGCAGAAAGTTTGAGTTTTTGCTGTTCCCGCTTTCGTTTGTCGAGATGAGCGACCACCAGGGTTATTTGACTGAGCGATCGCTGCTGGAACATCGGATGTTATATGGCTTTTACCCTGAAGTCGTACAGCAGGAGCCGCAGCAGGCGCAAAAAATACTCAACGACCTCAGCGACGGGCTGATGTACAAAGACCTGCTGACCCTCGATCAGGTCAAAAAACCTTCACTGTTGGTAAAACTCCTGCAGGCGTTGGCGCTTCAGATTGGCAGCGAAGTCAGTTATAATGAAGTAGCACAACTTATCGGTGCCGACCCGGTCACGGTAGAGCGCTATGTGGACCTGCTCGAACAGTCATTCGTCCTCTTCCGACTGCCTTCGCTCAGTCGCAATGCCCGCAATGAAATCCGCAAAGGCCGGAAAATATATTTCCTTGACAACGGTATCCGCAACTCGATCATCAAGAACTTCTCGCCGCTCTCACTTCGCTCAGACACCGGCGCACTCTGGGAAAATTTCCTGCTGGCCGAACGTATGAAACGCAACGCCTATACCGACTATTTCTGCAACACTTACTTCTGGCGCACTACCACGCAGCAGGAGATAGATTATGTGGAAGATGCCGGCGGTCGTTTGCATGCTTTTGAATTCAAATGGCAAAGTCAAAAAACCGTCCGTTTCCCAAAGTCTTTTCTGGAAGCCTACCCGGGGAGTGAAACAACCTCCATCGACAAAACAAATTTCGATGACTTCGTAGGAAGGGAATGATTGCCGGTACCTGTATAAAAACAGATTAACCGTTTTTGGCCGCCAAACCGTTGAAACGGTTCTGTTTCGGGGTAATCCCTCATTCCCGCGAATGAATTCGCAGATTGATCTATCCAGGGATGCAGGATTGAATTCCGGCCGTTACTTGTTGGCCGATCTCATTGTAGCACAAACGCTCGTGTCGTCACGGCATGCTCCGTCGTCAGCCGGATGAAATATACGCCCGGCGCAGCCCGCATACCTTCCGTATCCGGGGCATTCCAGCTGTAGTCGTGTTCGCCCGGCCCTTGTTTCCCGGAAAATACCGCCGCGACCTGCCGCCCTGATACATCGAGTACGTCCAGACGCACGTGCGACGTTTTTTCCAGAAAGCAGGAAATGCGAAGCGGTCCGCTGGCGGGGTTGGGAGAAACATTTAGCGCAGGACGCCCCTCCTTTGCCTGGGTAGTCGCGCTCGCTTCCGGCCGGATAAGGATGCTGTTTGGCGCCGCCAGACCGCCCGTGGTGATAAACGGCGTCAGGGCGCCCGTGGAAAAGTCGAAGCGGAACACTTTATTTGCCGTCCAGTCGCAGAGATAAAGCCTGCCGCTATTGTCGAAAGCATAACCTTCCACGTTGTTGAGCCCGGATACGGGCTGTGCTGCGAACGCGCCGCTGGACCCGTCGAACTTCAGCACGCTGCCCAGGGTCCAGTCGGCGACGAAGAGGGCGCCGGTTTCGTCGAACCACAGGTTGACGGGGCCTTGCAGTTGCGCGGAGGATACAAAATCGCCGAGGTAGTTGCCGTCGGGGCCGAATTTCCAAACCTTGCCGTTGACGCCGTTCCCGTATTGCGCCACAAGCAGGTTGCCGTCGTCGTCCCAGGCGTGGCCGCAGCCGTTCGGGACGCCGGTGCTCGTGAATTCATCCACAAAAACACCCGTTTTCAGATCGAAGCGGGCGACTTTGTTTTGCGTAACACCCCACTGGCTGACATACAGCAGGCTGTCCTGCCAGATGCTCGTTTTGGTGGGATTGTCGAGGCTGTAGCCGCTGGTGAAATGGCCGATGAAGTCGCCCGTCATGCCGTCGTACTTGAGCACGGCGGTATTGCCCCTGCCGGTTACGAGCAGGAAACCGTCGGGGTGCCAGACCACTTCCTGCGGGAATGAGAGTCCGCCGCTGCCGGGCATCACAAAATCGCCGAGGTAGTTGCCGCCGAGGTCGTACCGCTTGACGGAATGGGTGTTCCGGCTGCTGACCAGAAAGGTTTGGGCCTGGAGAGCGCCGGCAAGCAGCAGCAACGCGATCAGGCAGAGCAGTTTTGTCATTTTCCGGATTTTATTTGAAACTGATAGACGATGCCCAGCGTAATATCCCACTTGTCATCCACCGCGATATTGGTTTCCAGATCGCCGAAATCCACACGCAGCCGGCCGACGGTGGCCCGGGCATGCCATCCGCGCCAGACCTGCGCCTCCAGGCCGAGCCCGTATTTGAGCATGCCCTGCTCGTCTTTTTGCTGGTAACTGCGTATGGCGTCCCGGATGGTCACGTCGAATTTGCGCTTCGTTTCGAAGGCGTAGGCATACGCCAGCAGGGTTTTCTTTTTGAAAAAGACGCCGCCCAGCGTCAGCCCGTAGCCGCTCTGGATATGATTGCGGTACTCGATCGTCAGGGGTTTTTCCGGATCGCAGTGTTCGAGATTGCCGTCGGTGAAGCCGATCTGCAACTCCGCGCCGGCGAGTAGCCGCCCTTTCCAGAACTGCTTGCGAAAACCCGCGAACATCTCCGCGACAAAGCGGGATTCCTGCGCCAGCACATCCACGCCGTCTACAAACGACCCGCCGAAGAGGTTCTGCGAGCCGGCGTTCGCGCCGAGGTAGGGGCCGTCGAAGTGCCGCTCGGCGGTTTGGGCATACAGCACAGGCAGGCAAACCAGCAGCGCGGCCAGGGAAAAGATCGCGCGTTTCATCGTTTTACCGTGGGTAGGGGGCCTTGCCAGATCACCTGTTCGATGCGCCAGGCGCCGTCGTGTCTCGCCAGCAGCAGAAAATCCATGCCCCACCAGGCCACGACTTTGGCGCAGGCGATCTGGTCCTGCACTTCCAGCACGTACACTTCTTTCGGCGCATCCGCTTTGGGAAAACGCTTTTTCTCCAGCACTTTTTTGGCAAAGTCGATGGCCTGTTCGTAGCTCATGCGGTCGCCTTCGTATTCGCCCGATTTGCTTTTGTAGTAGCCGTATTTGTGGAGATCGGGGCTGAGGCTGCGCTGGAGTTTGAGGGTATCGCCTTCGTAAAACCCTTCGAGGTAGTCGAGGGCCGCGCGGTGCACGAGCAGGCTGTCGGAACTTTGTCCGGATGCGCTTTCGAAAAATGCTGAAAACAGGAGCAGGTATATTGCTTTTTTCATCGCCGGGTGTTGTGAATGGTGGAAAAAAGGTCCGGGGTTTGAAAGAGGGACAAGTTTTCCGGATAAAGGTGGCAGCGATGCTAGGGTGGGGGTTTGTCTTTTTTTGCTAAGTTTTGGGAGGTGTGGCGATCGGTGGTTTTAGATGTCTGAGATGGTTTTAAAAGTCGGAGACTTGGCGGCGAGCCGTTTCGCGTCGCAGACGCTTACGAGCATGTGTGGTAAAATACTTTGAGCCAGCGGGGGCTAAACTGAACCTTAAGTGCGTATTTTTACTCAAACACCATGACAATGATTGACATAATAAATAAAAATAGGGCATATCAATTGTTTATTATTATTTCATTGCTTTTGGCAATATATAATTGCAAAAGTAAAACGCGAAAAGATTCGAATGCTCATTGCGCGAACTGTAACTGCTTTAATGAAGCATTACTATTCTCAAATATTAACTGGGACACCCTTTTCAGAACAGATAGTTACGACGAAATATTTAACGATATTTTTTTAGAACCGTCGCTTTATAGCATATGCCGGGATGAACATCTTGAAGTCATCAGAATAATAAAAAACACACCGTTTGATGATTCATATATTTACAGAATATTTATGAACGACAGCATAAAAATCCCCATATATGTGCGGAAAGTTTCTAAAGGGCAACAGTTTACGCTTTTTAAAGTCTTTGAAACCCAAAACCGGCATATTGAATATTCGTACTCATCAGGCACTGCTACGCTGGACGTTTGGGACGAACTAAAAAATATCATCTCAAAAATACCCCCTGGTAAAGATGCTAAGATGCTGGATGGTTCTGTCTGGACTTTTGAAGTAGTTCAGAATGGTATGCATAAAGCATTTTCAACTACATCTTTTGAAGATGATAACGTCAAAAGTGCTCTGGAGAACATTGATGCGATTGTAATATCACATCGTTAGCATGTCTGGCTTGTATAAACATAATAGTCAAAACCTTTTTGCCATTGCCGGCGACAACTCCAAAACGGCAAATACGCCTACTTTTTAATGTGACGTCTCTTTAAATCCAGGCCTTCACCCACAGTAATACCAATGACAGTGGTGAATGCAGAATCCGTAAAGATTGCCAGACTTTCATAGAACAGCCCGTAAAACACCCAATGTATGCGATGTTCTTCATCCTTGCTGTAGTCAAGGATCCTCGCTTTGGGTTTGCCATATATTTTCAAGGCTTTTTGAGCAGGATCACCCGATTTTACTCCTTTGGATGTGGCATATTTCCCGGCAACTTTTTCGCCGGTTTGCGTGTCAATAATGCTCTCCTTGATGTTCGTACAGGAATAGCTTAGTAAAATACTTACGATAGAAAATAACAGGCACTTCATAAAAGCTACCCTTCCCCCGTCAAGCCTCCGGAGAAAGGGCAGTGCATAATGATACAGGAGTCATGGTCGGTCATCGGAGATACATATTCCGCTGACAAACCTAAACAAAATAAGGTATGCTTCCAACCCTGTGCGCGTAAAATAACAATACTGCCGCACAGCCGACATTCCACCCACGCCGACTCACAACTTACGACTCACGACCGCCTCCTCTAAAAAGTACAAGGATTTAATACCTTTAGCCCGAACAATCTGATCAACGCACTATGGCTGAACAATACGATGCAATTGTCGTCGGCTCCGGTATCTCGGGCGGCTGGGCGGCAAAGGAACTTACCGAAAAAGGCCTCAAAACCCTGCTGCTCGAACGCGGCAAAGACGTGAAACACGTGGTCGACTATCCCTCCGCCACCAAAAAGGCCTGGGAATTTCCCCACCGCGGCCGGACCACCACCGAAATGCAGGCGTCGCACCCCGTGCAGAAGCGGGACTACCCGTACACGGAGTTCAATGCGGACTGGTGGGTCAACGACCTCGAATGTCCCTACACCGAAGTGAAGCGCTTCGACTGGTACCGCGGCTTTCACGTTGGCGGAAAGTCGCTGATGTGGGGCCGGCAGAGTTACCGCTGGAGCGATTTCGACTACGAAGCCAATCTGAAAGAAGGCATCGCCGTCGACTGGCCGGTCCGCTACGCCGACATGGCGCCCTGGTACGACTACGTCGAATCCTTCGCCGGCATCAGCGGCTCGCTGGAAGGGTTGCCGCAGTTGCCCGACGGCCAGTTTCTGCCGCCGATGGAGATGAACATCGTGGAAAAGGACGTGGCGGCGCGCATCAAGGCGAAATACGAACACCGGCGCATGATCATCGGCCGCGTGGCCAACCTGACCCAGCCGCACAACGGCCGCGGCAGTTGCCAGTTCCGCAACCTGTGCAGCCGCGGCTGCCAGTTCGGCGCCTATTTCAGCACGCAGTCGTCCACGCTGCCGGCAGCGGCGGCCACAGGCAACCTCACCCTGCGGCCCTTCTCCATCGTCAACCAGATCCTGTACGACAAAAACAAAAAACGCGCGCGGGGCGTGCTGGTGATCGACGCCGAGACCATGCAAACCGTGGAGTACGAGGCAAAGGTGATCTTCGTCTGCGGCTCCACGCTGGGCTCTACCTTCCTGCTGCTGAATTCGATCGAAATGGGCGGCCTGCCCGACGGCATCGGCAACGGCAGCGGACAACTCGGCCACAACCTGATGGACCACCACTTCCGCTGCGGCGCTTCGGGCACCGTGGAAGGCTACGAGGACAAGATCACCTACGGCCGCCGCGCGAACGGCATCTACATCCCGCGCTACCGCAACCTCTTCGGCGACAAACGCGACTACCTGCGCGGCTTCGGCTACCAGGGCGGCGCGGGCCGCGAAGGCTGGAGCCGCGAGATCGCGGAACTCAGCGTGGGCGCACAATTCAAGGAGGCTATTTGCGAACCGGGTCAATGGACCATCGGTATCGGCGGCTTCGGCGAAATGCTGCCGTACTACGACAACAAGGTGAGCATCGACAAGACGAAAAAGGACAAGTGGGGGCAGTATGTGCTTGCCATCGACTGCGAACTCAAGGAAAACGAGAACAAGATGCGCCAGGACATGATGAACGACGGCGCCGAAATGCTGGAGGCCGCCGGCGTGAAAAACGTGAGCACCCACGACAACGGCTCGTTCCCGGGCATGGCCATCCACGAAATGGGCACCATGCGCATGGGCAATGACCCGAAAACCTCGGTGCTCAACCGCTGGAACCAGATGCACGAGGTGCCCAACGTGTTCGTCACCGACGGCTCCTGCATGACTTCGGCTTCCTGTGTGAACCCTTCGCTGACCTACATGGCCTTCACGGCGCGCGCGGCTAACTTCGCAGTGGAAGCGCTGAAAAAAGGCGATCTGTAAACCCGAATAACCGTTTTTTCATTTTCTGACCGTTCAACCACCATCATATATGAACCGACGCGAACTTCTACAGCGCACCTCCCTGGTCATCGGCGGCAGCCTGCTCGGCGCCGACAGCCTGCTGGCGAAAAAGATCGACTGGGATGCGCTCGACGATCTGCCCGAAGACTTTAAAAACATCGGCATTTTCAGCAAGGCACAGGTGAAACTGATGAACGAGGTGGCCGATACCATTATCCCCGACACAAGCACGCCGGGCGCCAAAGCCGCCAAAGTCGGCCAGTTCATGGCCGTCATCGTCAGCGATTGCTACGACCCCGGCGACCAGAAGCGCTTCCTCGACGGGCTGACAAGTCTGGAGGCTGCCGGCAAAACGAAATACGGAAAATCATCTTTCCGGAAACTGAGTCCGCTCCAGCGCAACGAACTGCTCACGGCACTCGACCAGGAGCAAAAGGCCGTTGAAAAAAGCAAAAAGAAAGAGGAGCCCTCGCACTATTTCCGGGTGATCAAGGACCTCGTGCTATGGGGGTATTTCACTTCCGAGATCGGCGCCACCCAGGCCCTGCGTTTTCTCGAATACCCGGGAAAATACACGACCGTCGATTACAAAAAAGGCGAGCGCAACTGGGGAGGATACTGAGGGGCAGTGGGCAGGAGCAGTATGCAGTGGCAGTTGAAAGTAGGCATCTGAAAGTGCATACTTGCTACATCCAAAATGCCGCTACAAGTGCTCCTGTATACTGCCTGCTGCACTCAAATAACCTGAAATCCGTGCACATAGGGGTCGTCATCGTCCAACAGGAGGTGGTTGAAGCCGTGGATGATGGCCCAGCCTTCTATGCTCGGCACGATTGCGGGCAGGCCGTTCAGCGTCGTTTCTTCTTCGATGCGGCCCGTGAACCGCGACCCGATGATGCTTTCGTGAATGAACGCCTCGCCGGCTTTCAGTTTCCCTTTGGCGTACCACTGCGCCATGCGCGCCGAGGTGCCGGTGCCGCAGGGCGAGCGGTCGATGGCCTTGTCGCCGTAAAAAACCGCGTTCCTGGCCGTGGAATCGGGGTGCAGGGGTTTGCCCGTCCACTCTACATGGCTCATGCCGCGGATGGTCGGGTTTTCCGGGTGCGCGAAGGTGTGTTTTTGATTGACCTGTTCTCTGATCTCGCGGCTCCAGGCGATGAGTTGGTCCGCGCGGAAATGCTCCATGCCGGGGAAGTTTTCCTGCGGGTCGATGATCCCGTAAAAATTGCCGCCGTAGGCTACGTCGAGGTGTAGCCGCCCCAGTTCCGGGCAATCGACCTCGATGTCTGTGGAATGCAGGTACGATTTGACGTTCCTGATCTTTACCGACTTCACTTTTTTTCCTTCCTGTACGTATTCGGCCAGCACGAGGCCTGCCGGCACTTCGAGGCGCAGGATGCCGGGCGTTTTGGGTGCGACCAGTCCTTGCTCGATGGCTACTGTCACCGTGCCGATGGTGCCGTGGCCGCACATGGGCAGGCAGCCGCTCGTTTCGATAAAAAGAATGCCCACATCGTTTTCAGGGTCGGCGGGCGGGTAAAGGATGCTGCCCGACATCATGTCGTGGCCGCGGGGTTCGTACATGAGACCGCGCCTTATCCAGTCGTAATCGCGCATGAAATGCTGGCGCTTTTCACTCATGTTGCCGCCTTCCAGTGCCGGGCCGCCGCCCGCTACCACGCGCACAGGATTGCCGCAGGTATGTGCATCGATGCAGAAGAATGATTTTACTGCCAAAGTCGCATGTTTTAGACCGACTGGAAATTGTGAAATTAGAAATTAAAAAATTGAAAATAAATTGTTTGTGAATAAAGGCACTCAATGCCGAATACCCGCCTCCCCAGTTTCCAATTTCCAGTTTCATCAATTTCAGAGGGGATTTAAATCACAAGCGTAGGCAGTTCCGGGCGGGAGTGCAGGCCTTTTTCAATGATGCCGATGATGCGTTCGCGCTCATCGCCGGCGAGGCGCAGGCGCGGTGCGCGCACGTACTCGGTGCCGATGCCGGCCAGTTGTTCGGCCAGTTTGATGTATTGTACGAGTTTGGGGTGCAGGTCGAGTTCGAGCAGGGGCAGGAACCAGCGGTAGATCGCCAGGGCCTCTTCGGGCCAGTCGGCCTTCACGAGGTTGTACACGGCCACCGTTTCCACGGGAAAGGCGCAGACCAGTCCGGCCACCCAGCCGTCGGCGCCCATCGTCAATGATTCCATGGCGAGGGTATCCACGCCGCAGAGTATCTTCAGGTCGTCGCCGAAGGCATTTCTAAGCCGCGTGACGTTGGATACGTCGCGGGTGGATTCCTTGACCGCCTGGATATGCGGATGCCGGACCAGTTCCTCGAACATGGGCAGCGTCACCTCGGTCTTGTAGTCCACCGGGTTGTTGTATACCATGACGGGCAAAGGCGTTGCATCGGCGATGGCGAGAAAATAGGCCACCGTTTCGCGGTGGTCGGAGGCATAACGCATGGGTGGCAGCACCATCAGGCCGTCGGCGCCGTTTTGTACGGCGCGTTTGGCCGCAGCGATCGCACTGCTGGTCGATCCCTCGGCGATATTGAGCACGACGGGGATGCGGCCGTCCGATTTTTTCAGCGCGTATTCCAGGAGCCGGTCCTTTTCTGCTTCGGTGAGGGTGCTCGCCTCGCCCAGCGTGCCGCCGAGGATGATGCCGTGCACGCCTGCGGCGATCTGTGCGTCGAGGTTGAGCCCGAAGGTATCCAGGTCGAGTGCGTCATCCGGGGTAAATTTGGTGGTAACGGCGGGATAGACGCCCGTCCAGTTGACTTGCATATCAGTGGTGATGTTGGTTAGGCAAAGGTTTTTGTTTGTGCTGTAAATGTATCGCGCCTCCGCCATTTTTCGAAGCCGGAGGCGCGTTTTCGCGCGGCTGACCACGCGCAAAAACACGAGCCGTCGCCTTTTGCAAGAACGACGGCTCTTCCATATTGAGGAGGAACACACTTATTGCACCGCAATCTTTTTTGCGGTTTTCTCTTCTTCTACTTTCATCTTTTCCGGGGTTTTGCAAACCGGTTGTATTTAATGATACAAAGTAAAGCGTCTGAAACGCGGCGCGCAGTGACGCCGGTCAATTTTTCCTTTGATCCTTGTCAATATTGCGGTGAAATGGCGCGTCCGCACAAAACAAAGCAACGTACCTTGCTCCAAAAATTTGCCTATGTCTGTATTCCGATCCGTGTTGCTGTTCGCAGCGCTCCTGAAAACCCTGATCGTTTGCGCACAACCGGGCGCCGTGCCCGACCGGGTCGATCTGCGGGGCTTCGAACAAAGAAAGGCGCTACAGGAAAGTTCTCTTCTGACCAGCGTAGCGCCTGAAAACATCGGCCCCTCGATCTTTTCCTGCCGCGTCACCGACCTGGAGGTCGACCCTGCCGATCCCACCCGCTTTTACGTGGCCTACGCCTCGGGCGGTCTGTGGTACACGGAAAGCAACGGCACCCGTTTCGAGCCGCTGTTCGATCACGAAGCGAGCATGACGATCGGCGACATCGCCGCAGACTGGGATCACCACATTCTTTGGGTCGGCACGGGCGAGGCCAATAGCAGCCGTTCCTCGTATGCCGGCACGGGCATGTACCGAAGCAGCGACGGCGGCAAGCACTGGGAATGGCGCGGTCTGCCGGAAAGCCACCACATCGGAAGGGTGGTGCTGCATCCCACGGATACCAATACGCTCTGGGTGGCGGTGCTCGGCCATTTGTACACCGACAACCCCGAGCGCGGGGTGTACAAGACCAGCGACGGCGGAAAAACCTGGAACCGGACCCTGTTCGTCAACGACAGCACGGGCGCCGTCGACCTCGTGCTCGATCCCGCCGATCCGAATACGCTATACGCCGCTACCTGGGAGCGCACGCGCCATGCCTGGGATTTCAAAGGCGCCGGTGAAGGCTCGGGTATCTGGAAAAGTACCGACGGCGGCGTAAAATGGACAAGGCTGAACACTCCGGAAAGCGGATTCCCTTCGGGAAAAAATACCGGACGGATCGGCCTGGCCGCCGGGAGGAAAGGGAATGCGACGGTGTTATATGCCTGCGTCGACAACCAGAATCAGAAAGAGAAAAAACTGGTGCTGGATACCGAGTCGCTGAGCAAAGACCAGTTACGCGAAATGGACCGGGAGGCCTTTATGAAGTTATCCGACGAAAAAATCGCCGCCTACCTGAAAAAGTACAATTTCCCCGAAAAATACGATGCCGCAAAGGTCCGGTCGCTGATCGACAAAGGCGAACTGAAGCCGCAGGCCCTGGTAGAATACCTCGAAGATGCCAACAACAACCTGTTCGAGACGGACTACATCGGCGCGGAACTATACCGCAGCGACGATGGCGGCCAACACTGGAAACGCACGCACGACGAGCCGCTCGAGCAGATGTTTTATACTTACGGATATTACTTCAGCAACGTACGCTGCATGCCCGACGACCCGGATCAGGTGTATCTGATCGGCTTTCTGATCATCCGCAGCGAGGACGGCGGCCAAAACTGGAAAAACATCAACGGACAGAATGTGCACGTGGACCACCACGCCCTGTGGCTCAACACAAAGCGCCGCGGACACCTGATCAACGGCAACGACGGCGGCGTGAACATCAGCTGGGACAATGGCGACTCCTGGGTAAAATGTAACAACCCGCCGGTCGGCCAGTTTTACGCGGTGGCTGTCGACAAAGCAAAGCCCTACAATGTGTATGGCGGCACGCAGGACAACGGCGTCTGGGTCGGCCCTTCCGAATACAGGGCCTCCGACCACTGGCACCAGAGCGGCCGCTATCCATACGAAAAACTGCTCAGTGGCGACGGCATGCAGGTGCAGGTCGATCCGCGCGACAACAACACGGTCTATACCGGCTTTCAGTTCGGTAATTATTTCCGCGTCGACCGCAGCAGCGGCGACCGGAAACCCATCCCTCCCAAACACGATCTCGGCGAACGGCCCCTGCGCTTCAACTGGCAAACGCCCATACACCTCAGCACGCAGATACCGGACGTGCTCTACCTCGGTGCGAATAAACTGTACCGTTCCTTCGACCGGGGCGAACACTGGGAGGCCATTTCCGGCGACCTGACGGGCGGCGGGAAGAAAGGCAACGTTCCCTACGGCACGCTGAGCTCCATCCACGAAAGCCCGCTTAAGTTTGGGCTGCTGTACGCCGGCTCTGACGACGGCCTGCTGCACGTAACGCGCGACGGCGGCGAAACCTGGGCCCGGATCTCCGACTCCCTGCCCCGGGGACTTTGGGTGTCGCGCGTGCAGGCTTCCGCGCATGAGCGCAGCCGCGTATATCTGAGTCTCAACGGCTATCGGCAGGACGATTTCAACGCTTACCTGTACGTTTCTGAAGACTACGGACAACAATGGACGCCCATCGGGCTTGATCTTCCCTCCGAACCGGTAAATGTGATCCGGGAAGACCCGGTCAATCCGGATGTGTTGTACGTCGGCACCGACCATCAGGTGTACGTTTCACTCGACCGCGGGCAGTATTTCCAGACTTTTGGGAGCGAGATTCCCGACGTGGCAGTGCACGACCTGGCGATACAATCCGACGCCGGCGACCTTGTGATCGGAACGCACGGCAGGTCGATCTACAAGGCCGGTATTTCGCAGATACAACAACTGGACGCGGGCCTAATGGCCTCCAGCCTCGCACTTTTCGATCTGGAGAAAAGAAAATACAACCGGAACTGGGGCAAAAAAGCGCCGTACCAGGAAGCCAAAGATCCGGAAATGCCGGTTTGGTACTACACCAGCGCGGACGGAACGGTGCGCTGGTCGGTCAAATGGAAAAAAACGGAGCTGGTGTTGCAGAGCGGCACGATCAACTGCCGCAAGGGGCTGAACAAACTGGACTATACGATGGATGTGCGGGAACCGGCCGTCAAAAAGTATACAGAAGCGCTTCAGGCGGCGCAGAAAGACCCCAAAAAGGCGCCGGAACCGGAAAAAGCGGACACCGGAAAATATTATCTGCAAAAGGGTCTTTATACTTTTACGCTGGAAAAAGACGGGTACACCGTACAAAAGGACTTTTCGATCGACTGAGCACGCATCCCGCGAACACCCGTATCTTTGTGCCGAACGGGGCATGTAATGCCTTTTATAAACCGAAAACAAGATGAAAATCCCGGTGGCACCCAAAGTCGCCGCATACATTCCTTTTCAAACAAAAGCATTTCAATGAAAAATTTTAAAAACCTGCTTCTTGCCGGGCTCGTTATGGGTAGCCTGACGCTGACGGGCTGCCTGCACATCCTGGAAGAAGTGACATTTTACAACAGCGGCAAAGGGTCGTACTCGATGATTCTGGACATGAGCGAAGTAAAAGGTATGATCGACATGCTGAAAAACATGTCGCCCGACAGCACCGATGTGGAAATGGAGGATGACGGGCAGGATAACTCGATGGCGCAAATGGGGCAGGAGCTGAGCGGCGTGGCTGCCACACTCAAAAACCTCGAAGGCATCACGAACGTAATGGAGGTGAACGACACAGCCGCCTACAAGTTCGGTTACACCTTCGAATTTGCCAACGTCGCTGCGCTCAACCGCGCGCTCAAGGTGGTCAACAAAGACAAATACGGCAGCAAGGTGGACGAGGTCTTCCATTTTTCCGGGAAAAAGTTCGAGCGCCTGAACACCGGCGACATGGGAGCGGAGATCAAAAAAGCGCTTTCTGAAAACGAGGATGAAGAAGGGGGCGATGAGGCGATGGATATGATGAAAATGATGTTTTCGGAAATGAGTTACAAGCAGGTTTACCATTTCCCCGACCGCAAGATCAAAAAATCGAGCAACGGCCTGACCGAGCTCAGCGACGACGATCACACCATGACCATCCTGATAAAGCCCTTCGACGAGGAGCAACTCAAAAATAAAGCCTCCATTGCGACGCAGGTAAAACTGAAGTGAACCGGGTTTTATAACCTGACCATTTGAATATCACAGCGGCCGGGCGATTTCAAATCGCCCGGCCGCTGGTCGTTTATCGAGACAAAACCGCCCACTACTACTGCTACACGGCTACTTCCCGCCGACCCCGCCGATGCGATCCGGGTAGTCCGTAATGATGCCGTCTACGCCCAGCCGGATCATGCCTTTCATGTCTTTTACTTCGTTCACCGTCCATGGGATCAGTTTGATGCCTTTGGCGTGGCATTTTCGCACCAGTTTTTTCGATACCAGCAGGTAATAAGGGCTGTAGATCGCAGGCGTAAACCCCAGCCGGTCCAGGTTAGTGTCGAATCCTTTGATATTTTCGATCAGGTAGGCCAGGGTGATATCGGGCGCCTGCTTGTGCATGGCCTGGAGGGCGCGCACATCGAACGATTGCACCGTTGCATAGCGATCGATGCCGAGGGCTCGCAGTTCGGCGATCACCAGCGCGGCAAATTCCTCCACCGGTGGGTGGCGCAGCCCGTCCCATGCGGCTTCGCTTTTGATCTCGATGTTCCAGCGTATATCGGGCCGTTGCTTGCGCACAGCCTCTACTACTTCCCGCAGGGTGGGCTTGTAGGTTGCCTGTTTTTGTTGCCCGGGAAAACGCGCGTTGCCCCAGCTGCCGCAATCGTAGGCGCGCAAGTCGGCGGCTTTCATTTGGTAGATCAGGTATTTTTCCGCGTCGCGGCGGGGTATAGAGTCGCCGCCCGGCAGCCGGCAGATCGCAGGATTGAACCAGGGCTCGTGGCTCACGATCAGCTGGCGGTCGCTGCTCACGGCCAGGTCGAGTTCGAGGGTAGTCACCTGCGGGTATTCGAGGGCTTTGAGGAAGGCGGGCAGGCTGTTTTCCGGCATCAGTCCCCGGCAGCCGCGATGCCCCTGCCAGTCGAAGCCGGCGGGTATTTCCACAGGGCCTTTGGGTACACTTTTGCAGGCGAAGTAGGGTAGTGCGGCGATCATGAGTCCAAAAAAAGCAGAAAATGTGTTTCGGTAGAACATAGTGCAGGCAAATTTTACGGCGACGGCCGGCGAATGCTTTGGGGAAGCGAAAAATCCCGTACACGTCTTACCTTTGGCGAATCTACGCTGCTTCGTATTAAGGCAGGGTTAATTCACACACAAGTTCAGATGATCGACGTAAAAGAATTCCTCTATTCCCTTCCTGCAAAGGCAAAACCCGAGGTGCTGGAAGGGCAAAATACCGTTTTTCACTTCGATGTGGCCGACACGGGGCAATTTACCGTGAAAGTGACCGACGGAAAGATGGAAGTGCTGGAAGGCCTTGAAGGCGAGCCGAAATGCAAAGTCAGCACTTCAGCGGAGTCGTTTTCAAAAGTGGTGTCCGGCGAACTGAATCCCATGATGGCCATGATGACCGGCAAACTCAAGATCAGCAATGCCGGCGAAATGCTGAAATACGCCAAGATATTCGGGTTGATGTAACACGTTCCTACAAGTCCTTGAACGTATCGATTTCCCGCCGTTCCTTTTTGGTGGGGCGCCCGCTGCCTTTTTCGCGCCGTTCGGCGCCCGGCGTGGCGTTCTGAAACCACGACTGGTATTTGTTCTTTTCCGCTTCGGGCGTGACGTCTTCATAGCAGGTGACCGCGATGGGCGCACCCACGCGCTTTTCGATGAGTTGCAGGGCGCGGTACTGAAAACTGAATCCGTCTTTTTTGACCGTTACGACTTCTCCTTCCGAGAGCATGTAGGAGGGCTTGACCGCTTCTTCCCCCACCTTTACCTTGCCCGCCTTGCAGGCGTCGGATGCGAGGGTGCGGCTTTTAAAAATGCGGATGCTCCACAGCCATTTGTCGATGCGTACTTTTGACATTTGTTTACTGGTGGTAGTAAAATCGGGACAATGTACCGGTATAAAAAACGGCCCGGCGAAAAAGTTCGCCAGGCCGCAGGTCTTTTTGGCGGGAAAAACACGGGATTACAATTTCTCGAAGGTGATATCGATGCGGTCGCCATTTTGCTGGGTGGTTTTTACCCGCATGGCCGTATCGCTCAGTTCGAGAATTTCGTAGGATTCGGTCTCGCCGGAATCATCGTACACGAGTTCGAGTTGCTGGCTGGAATCGTCGGCCGTCCACTCGCCCTTGGGATGCGAAACACCGGAACTCCCTGCAGGGAAGGTAACCACTTTCAGCGTGGCATCAAAACGGTTGTCCTGTGCGAGGTCGAGGTCGAGCATAAAGTAATCGGTCACATCGGTGCCGTTCAGTTTGACTTTTACGGAGTGCCATTCGCCGGTGACCTGCTGTTCGAAACCGATCTCGTCTTTTTTGCAGGATGTGAACGACAATACTGCGAAGAAGAGAACCGAAAGACTGAAAACTGACTTTTTCATGGAATAACGATTGAGAAAGATGAATGAAGGGTTTTGATAAAAATGCCTTTTCCAAGGCGGTTATGGCCCAATAAATGACAGTTTTCGTGCTTTTATTGCTACCCAATACGGGGGTTTAACTTTATGGTAATTTTCACTTTAACTGTACAAAATCGTAATATAAAGCGGGTAAAAATGCAAAAGATGTAACTTCGCGGGCGATTTTAATCCATTCGAGCATGTTTTTTGCTCTGTTTAATCGTGCGTCTGTCTTTGGTGAATCACCGCAATGCCCAATCATTTCACCTTTTTTTAACAGCCACATATGCAATTGAAGAACTTTACCACGCTTGCCGCAGTTTTGCTGCTCGTGCAGTCGGCTGCCTCCCAAAACCTGAAGATCAATATCGGCGTGAATGTTGGGATGTCGCAGTTGTTTCACAACACGCAGTTTGAAACGACCCCCATGTACAACCAGTACCGCTTCACCAAGATCGCCGTCGAAGCGCACTCTCCACCCGAATACGAGTATTCCTGGGAAGATTTTGCATCGGACTACAAGCTGCGCACCAATTTCGTGCAGCCACGGCTGGGTATTTCCGCGCATTTCACCTACAAGGACTGGCCCCTGCTTTTTGCCGTCGAAGCGATGAGTTCGCCTTCTTCCTACGAGAAAATGGCGTTCGGCTTCATTGCCGGATTTGGCAAGGAGTTCTTTACCTACGACGATAATTACTTCTTCTCTTTCCTGGGCGGGTACAAATTTGTCAAGGACAACGGTTTTGGCGCCGCTACCATCGTCAACAGCATCGGGCACAAGGAAGCGCGCGAGCAGGCTGCCACCTATTTCAACCCGGAGCAGCCGCTCGGCAAAAAAACGGGCAACCTGTTCACCGTGCGGGGCGGTATCGGCAAGGAACTCGGCGAGGCGCGCATGATCCGTGTGGGTGTGGAAGGCTTCGGCGAACTCGACCTCACACCAAAAACAGCCCGCCAGCCGCGCATGAACAACTTCGGCGCGCAGTTTTTCCTGCGGTTCAAGCTCTGATCGCTCAATAAAAAAGAGGGGATGCCTGCCCGTTATTTATCCTGTAAGGGCGGCATTTTCATATGCAGTTTCTCCAGGGCTTCCACCAGGGTCTTGGAGATAAAATAGTCGCGATACCAGCGCTGGTCTACCGGGCATATGTACCAGGGGATGCTGCTGTTGTTGATCGCGTATTCATAGGCTTCCATATACTGATCCCAGAATTTTCGCTCTTCCCAGTCGCCCGGGTTGTGTTTCCAGTATTTTTCGGGTTCCTGCATGCGTTCGAGCAACTGCTTTTCCTGCTCGTCCTTCGACGTGTGCATGTAGAATTTGAACACATGGGTATTGTTGTCGAAGACCAGCGTTTCTTCAAAAGCATTAATGGCCCTCATGCGCTGTTCCACGCGCTTTTCGTCGATCCAGCCGTGCACGCGCTGGATCAGGATGTCCTCATAGTGGCTGCGGTTGAAAATGCCGATCATGCCTTTCTCCGGAGCGACCTTGTGGATGCGCCAGAGAAAGTCGTGGGCGAATTCCTCTTCCGTCGGCTTTTTAAAAGCGTGGTATGAGAGTCCGGTGATCCGGCAATAGTCGAAAACCTTGTGCGCGGCGCCGTCCTTTCCGCTGGCGTCCATGCCTTGCAACACCACCAGCACGGCGTGTTTTCTTTCGGCATACATGCGTTCCTGCAGGTCGCCGAGTTGTTTCACCAGGTCCTCCGTTTCTTTCCTAATGTCTTTTTCCTTTACGTCGTCCGGTGCGGTGGTTGGGATGCTTGCCAGTTTGATCATGGTCGTTTTGTCGATGTTTTGATAAAGGGATCAGCCCATTTTGGCGCGTTTCACCATCCAGGTCTGTAGTATCTGGGTGAAACCCTTGTTGATGTCGGCTTCCACAAAGTCGATCTTGTACTGCAGGCAGCGCAGTTTGAGTTGTTCGGTGAACGCCGTCACTTGTTTCACATAGTATTCCTTGACTTGACTGGGCTGCAACCGTACCTGCTCGCCGCTTTCCATGTCGACGAATACGTAGGGCCGGTTCTCGAACTCGAAATCCAGTTCCTTGCTTTTATCCGTTACATGGAACAGGATCACTTCGTGTTTCGCATAACGCAGGTGCTGTAATGCGGCAAAGAGGTCTTCCGCCTTGTCGGGCTGCTCCATCACGTCCGTAAAGATCACTACCAGCGAGCGGCGGTGAATGGCGTCGGCCACCTGGTGCAGGCTGGTCGCCAGGTCGGTGGTGCGGTTGAGTTGCGGGTTTTCGATGCGCTGGATCAGGTGCGACAGCAGGAGGCGGTAGTGTACCGTGCTCGATTTTGCGGAGGTATTGATCTGTATCTCGTTGTCGAACAGCGTCAGTCCGAATGCGTCGCGCTGCCGCTTCAGGGCATTCATGAGCACGGCCGCTGATTGCGCCGCAAAGCAAAATTTGTTCTTGTATTTGAACTTGTCGGGCTGCTTTTCATCCCAGGGGTAGTACATGGTGGAAGAAGCATCCACCACGATCTGGCAGCGCAGGTTCGTTTCTTCTTCAAATCGCTTGACAAATAACTTGTCGGTACGTCCGTACACTTTCCAGTCGATGTTGCGGGTGCTTTCGCCGGAGTTGTACAGCCGGTGTTCGGCAAATTCGACCGAGAAGCCGTGGAAAGGGCTGCGGTGCAGTCCGACGATAAAACCTTCCACAACCTGCTGTGCGAGCAACTCGAGGTTGCTGCCCAGCGCGCGGATATCCTGACGCTCAAATATTTCTGACATAGATATAGTGGTTTCGGCGACGCCGAAGTGAAGCGGCAAATGTAGATATAAGTACTCAACCAGAACAAACGCCGGCAGGCGAGGTTGCATTATACGACAATAAAAAAGGCGCTGCACCGAAATGCCGCGCCTTCTGTTGAAGTCTGTTTTGATTGTGATCAGGGTGTGTCGATCTGGATTTCCTGCTCAATGGCCTGGGGCTTCTGTTCCGGTTGCAGTTGTTCGAATGCCCAGTACAGCAATCCCAGGTGGAACAACAGGATGCAGATCGTGATCATCGATTTGTTGCTTTTTTCCTTCATAGTAGTTTTGGCCACCTTGATTTTATTGGTGTGGCAGAAGTGTTAAGACAAAAGCCGTACCATTTTTTGTGTATAAAAGGTAAACGGCTGGAAATGAATAACTTTGTAGCGCGCGTCGCCAAGCTCTGGTTGGCGAACACTCATTTGCCAACCGGCACCAGATATATCCATATCGCCAACGGTCCGGGTCTAAAAATCGATTTCGAAACCCGATACCGTAAAATCGCCAGCCGGAGGTTAAAATCGCCAACCAGAGCTTGGCGACACTTATGACCATGAACAAACACAAGACATCACAGACCCGCACCCTGCATGTGCGGAAACGGGTTGCACTCGTAGCGCACGACCACAAAAAAGACGATCTGATGGACTGGGCCGTCTACAACCGGCATGTGCTGTCGGCACACGAGCTGCTGGCAACGGGCACGACCGGCCTGCTGCTGGAAAAAGCGCTTGATCTGCCCGTAAGGCGCCTGCTGAGCGGCCCGCTGGGCGGCGACCAGCAACTCGGCGCCCTGATCGCGGAAGGAGAAGTGGATGTGCTGATCTTTTTCTGGGACCCCATGGAGGCGCAGCCGCACGATCCCGACATCAAGGCCTTGCTGCGCCTGGGTGTGGTGTGGAACATTCCCATTGCCTGCGACCGCTCGACGGCCGATTTTCTACTCACCTCCCCGCTGATGCACGAAGCATACGAGGCGCTGCTGACCGATTACACCGAATACCAGCAACGGCTGAAAAAGCGGATCGGTAAGGTCAAGTGAGGATGCAAGGCAGACGCTCAAAAAAAATCCCGAATTCTCCGTTACGGAAAATTCGGGATGTTGCTATGTGATCGGGAGATCGCCTGATGTCGTTACGGTTTGGCCTTTTTGGAAACCACGTTCCCTTCTGCGTCGATCTGGATCACTTCCATGCCCAGTTGTTCGAGGGAAGGCATCGTTTTGGCGACGTCGGCAGCCATAAACCAGCCAAGGTTGTTGGGCTGCACGATGCTTTTGGCTGTACTCTGCACATCATTCAGCGTGAGGCCTTGTACACGCGAGCTGTATGTTTTCCAGTAGTCATCCTTGAGACCGTATTTCACGATGTTCTTGGCGGAATTGTTCACGGCGTTGTTGGTTTCCCACATGCCGGCCATGCCGAGCACCGTATTTTGCTTGGTCTTGTCGAATTCTTCCTGCGTCATAGGCTTGTCGCCCACGAACATATTCACTTCTTTCACGATCTCCTGGATACTTTCCTTGGTCTTGTCCGTCTGCACCGGGGCGAACACGAAGAAGGGGCGCTGACCGGCGGTGTTCATGATGCCGGAGCCGGCGCCGTATGCCCAGTGTTTGTCTTCCCGGATGTTCATGTTGATGCGGCTGGTGAAGTCACCGCCCAGCACGTTGTTCATCTGCTCGATTGCGGTTTCGTCCATCTGGCCGTACGGCTTGGTCAGGTACCCCGCCACGATCAGGCTCTGCTGGCTTTCCGGGCGGTCGATGACGAATATCTTGTTGGAGGTGCCGGCCGTTTTTACTTCGGGGATGACTTTTTTCGGCACATCGCCTTTCTGCCAGCTGCCGAAGCGCTTTTCCAGTTTTTCCACCAGTTCGGGCATGCTGATATCGCCGGTCACCACGATCGTGGCGTTGTTCGGACGGATCCAGCGGCCGTAAAAACCTTTTACATCGCCGAGTTCCATTTCGCGGACTACATTTTCTTCGCCGCTGCCGGACATGGGCATGCCGTAGGGGTGATCTTTACCATAGAGCAGTTCCGGCATCACGCGCATCACCATGCCCTGCGGATTTTTCTTTTCGTTCGCGATCTGGCTGATTTGCTGGTCTTTCAGACGATTGAAATCCTCCTCCGGGAAAGAGGGGTTGAGCACCACATCGGCCATCAGGTCGAGGCTGGGGTCGAGGCTTTGTTTCAGGGTGTTGAGGTTGACGTAGGAGAAGTCGAGGTCGCTGTAGGTGCTGAGGCCGGCGCCGAGCAGTTGCAGCCGCTCGTTGATCTGGAGACTGTTCAGCGATTTGGTGCCTTCGTCGAGCATGTTCATGGCGATGGATGCCAGGCCGAGTTTGCCGCCCATCTTATCCGTGCAGTAGCCGGCGTCGAACATCATACTGGCCACCACGGTCGGGCTTTCCTTGCGCTGGGCAAGCACGACTTTCATGCCGTTTTTGAGGGTCGCGCGTTGCAGGTCCGGGAATTTGGCGGTTACTTCTTTCGAAACGTCCGGTACTTTCGAGCGGTCAACGTCCGTACCGGTGACTGAATATTCCGGGTACGGGTTGCAGATCAGCGTAAAACGGCCTTTGGAGAGCCATTTTTTCGCCGTTTCATGCAGGTTTTTGGCGGTCGTGCCGTGGTACCAGCGCAGCAGGGTTTTGTAGTAATCGGGGCTGCCGCCGTACACTGCGTTCTGTGCGAGCAGGTCGCTTTTGCCGCCAAAGCCGCCGATGCGCTCGAGGCCTTTGATAAAGTTGGCAAAATACGATGCTTTCACGCGGCCTACTTCTTCTTCTGTGGGGCCGTTTTTCAGAAAATCATCGATGATCTCGTTGACGGCTGCTTCCACTTCTTCTACCGTATTGCCGTTTTTCACCGTTGCCATGATCATAAAATTACCGGCGATTTCGCTGAGCCCCACAAAGGCCGATGCGGCGGTGCAGATCTGTTTTTCATACACCAGTTTTTTGTACAGGCGGCTGTTTTTGCCGGAGGCGAATACGTCGGAGACCAGGTCGAGCCAAACAGCTTCCTGCGTGCCCCACTGAGGAACGTTCCAAACCATGTACACACGCGACTGAGGCACGCGGTCCTGGAATTCGGCACGGGTGTCGTCCGTGCGCGTGGCGAGGTTGACATCCGGGCGGGCGATGGTGGGGCCGGCAGGAATGTTGCCGAAAAACTTCAGCACTTTTTCATAAGCGGCGTCGGCGGTGATGTCGCCGGCGATCACGACCACGGCATTGGCGGCGCCGTAGTAGGATTTGAACCACTCGTGCACGTCTTCGAGGCTGGCGGCGTTGAGGTCTTCCATTTCACCGATCACCGTGTGGCCGTAAGGGTGGTATGGCGGGTACATTTCCTTTTGCATAATGTCCCATGCCCTGGCATAAGGCTGGTTCTCGCCCTGGCGTTTTTCATTCTGCACTACTCCGCGTTGCTCGTCCAGTTTTGCCTGGTCGATGGCGCCGAGGAGGTGGCCCATGCGGTCGCTTTCCAGCCAGAGCACCTGGTCGAGTGCGCCGACCGGCACATTCTGGAAGTAGTTGGTGCGGTCTTCATTGGTGGTACCGTTCAGATCGGTGGCGCCAATGGCTTCCAATGCCTGGAAATAGTCGGTATTGAAGTGTTCCGAGCCGTTGAACATCAGGTGCTCGAACAGGTGGGCGAAGCCGCTTTTGCCGGCTTTTTCATTTTTGGAACCCACATGGTACCATACGTTCACCGCCACGATAGGGGCTTTGTGGTCTTCGTGGACGATGAGCCGCAGGCCGTTTGGCAGGGTAAATTTTTTGAATGGAACGTCGATCTTTTCGGGATCGTAGGTGGGAAGGTTGTTTTGGGCAAACAGGAACAGGGGTGATAAGAACAAGGCAATCAACAAAGTGAAAGGAAGAAGTCGTTTCATGCGTACTGCTGTGTTTGGTTAGTAAAATCGTTTAACGTTGATCTTTCCGGGAACAGGCGGAAAGGCGCCGGAATATGCTGCGCGAAACAGGTCCGGGCATATAAAACGCACCCGAAGGTGCGCAATTGTGGGCGTATGGATGCAAAAGTTTGGATGAAAGTCCTGAATACATAGGTGAATCGGTGGAATTGCGGAATTGTTCGGAAAGGCTTATACCCCGCCTTCCAGCACCTCCCAGGTGTGGTCGCCAAGCAGCCGGACAGTAGCCAGGTGCTCGAAAGGCGCCTTGCGGCCCCATTCCGCAGGCGCGATCATGGATAGCACGCGCGAGCCGTCGCTTTTGCGGTTGTACAGGTGATAAATATGATGTATGACCGGCTGAAAGGGCACTTCCGCCGCGTAGATCATTTCCGACACGTCCATGCGGTTTTGCAGCGATTTTGCCTGGTTGACCAGGGTTTCCATTTGCTGGCGCAGCTGCTCCATCTGCCGATCGGTCTGGTCGTACATGGCGGTCATGGCGTTGCCGCGGATGCGACCCTTGTCTTCAGGCTTGATGACCGCCGCGCCCGAGGTATGGGCGTAGGGCAACAGTCCCGGCGTCTCGGCTACCTTGTCCTTGTCGATGGGATTGACGAAAGCGTCCTGTTCGGTGTCTTTTTTCTTCTTTGCCATTTTGGGTGGTGTTCAATCTGGTTTTTGGATAATAATCGTTTGTTTGTCAGGGTGTTGTTGAAGACATTTCCGCATCTCAAATGCGTGCAATTGCCGACTGCAACTGCAAACTGCCCACTGCCTCTTAACATCAGATATCAGCGTATGTTCGGCTGCCCGACGAATACGGAGATCTCCGGCGACAACGACAATCTAATCTTGACGATCAGCGGGTCATCGAATGTCGGAGTGATCTTCCGGTGCAGCCGATATGCGTTCTTCACCGCATGATAGACCATCCAGGTCAGGCTGCCGGATGCATTTTCTTCCAGAATGGCCGATATTTTTTCGTCCGGAAAATCAGCATGTGCGCCCTTAAATTCTACTTCCAGCGCGGGCATGATGCCCATGACGAAAGCTGAACCCGTTACCCTCAGGCCGTACGATTCGATCCGGGGAAATTCTTCCAGCCAGTTCTCGATCTTTTGAAGCGTGCTGTCCACGGCAGCCTGGCCGGCGGCTTTCGCCTTTTCAGCAATGGCGGTCCCGGTTTGCCGGGCGGCGTTGAACAGTTCGTTGATCGTATCTTTCATGAAATACCGTGTTTTTGATTTGATGTAATATTTTCCAGGGTCCATTCGAGGCGTTCTTCAAAAGGCGACTGCCGCACTTTGCAATCGGCGATCGGACAGACGCGGCAGGAGTGTGGAGGCACGCAGCCGTCGGTATGCACGAACATTTCCAGCGACTGGTGAAATTCTTCGCCGATGAGTTTGTCCAGTGCATCCACTTCTTCATGGGCCTCGTTCACGTTAAAATACCACGGCACCGTAAGGTGGCAGTCCAGATGCAGGATGGAGCCGTATTTGATGGCCCGCAGGTTGTGCAAATCGATCCAGCCGGGTCTTTTGTTTTTGTTGAGCACTTCTATCAGCCGCTTCAACAGGTCTATATCCGCTTCATCCATAATGCCCGCCACAGTGCGGCGGATGATCTTGTACCCTTCCACGATGATCAGGGTGGCGAAGATAATGGCTACGGCGCTATCGATCCAAAGGATATCCGTTAGTCGCAGCAGGATCAGTCCGGCGATGATGCCCGCAGTAGTCCAGGTATCCGATTGCAAATGCTTGCCGCTGGCTTCCAGGGCCATCGACTGCTGATTTTTGCCGGTACGGATACACCAGGCACCTACCCAATAGTTGATCAGCGCTGTGGCACCGACGATAAGGATGCCGGTATCGAGGTCACGTACCGGATGGACGTGGATGAGGTTGATCAGTGATTCGTACACGATCACGAGGCCGGCGATCAGGATCAGCATGCCTTCAAACGAAGCCGAGATCAGTTCGATCTTCCCGTGCCCGTATGGATGTTCGCGGTCGCGCGGCTTAGCGGAAAGCCGCAGACTGTACAGGCCCGTGAATCCCGTCACTACATTCACCGTGCTTTCCAGCGCGTCGGTGAGCACCGCCACCGAGTTGGTGAGGAAATATGCCAGCACCTTTAGCGCAAAAAGCGCGATAGAGGTAATGACCACCCATTGCTGGACGCGTACAGTGACAGGTTGCGAGGTTTGCATCATCGGGTCAGTCGAGTTCTTTTTCCAGGTACAGGGTACCTTCTATTGGTGACGGCCGGTAAGGATCGATCTCGTGGAAATCATAGGCCCGGTACAGGGCGATGGCGGTTTCCATCGTGGGCAGGGTATCGAGCCGGATGCCCCGGTAGCCCAGTTGGCGGGCGTGTTGCAGCGCCGATTCCAGCAGTACACGTCCGGCGCCGAGGCCGCGCAATTCCGGTTTCAGGTACATGCGCTTGAGTTCGGCAATGTCGCCCCGCCAGCGGCGAATACCGACGCATCCCACGGGCCGATCGCCGGCGTATGCCAGGAGGAGGCAACCTTCCGGCGCGGCATACTGAATGCGGATGTCAGCCAGTTCCTGCTCGAAACCCTGAAAACATAATTCGAAGCCCAGCGTGCCCGCATATTCGAGGAACAGTTCCTTGCCTGTCCCGAATTCGGCTTCTGTTACGGCCATTTTTATTTCCGGCGTCATTCGTAAAAGTTTTCAAGTATCTGTGTGACAAAATCCTGCGACGCGATCAGGTACAACACCCTTTTGTGGTTGATCTGATGCGTATTGCCGGTTACCAGCCAGTTGCCGTCAACGCAGCCGACCCGTCCACGGCTTTCGCGATGCAGTTTGGCGCTTGGATCGATCTTTTTGATCGCTTTCCAGTGCCGTTCCTTTGCCGGGATACAATACTCGTAATCCACTGCTACTTTGCCGTTTGCGGGGCTCCGGAGACCGTTTTCATCGAGGTCGTTCAGGTTGAATTTTATCTTTTGCCATGCGTCGGGGTTCTCGGGCGTTGCCTTGTGCGTACAGGCAATAAACAATGCTAAAACGGAGAAAATGGGCAACAAGGGGTGAGTTTTTAGCATAGAGCAATATTTTGCGGCGAATAATGGGGCGTGGCTACGAAGCGCCTGAACACAACAAATCAACAAATTAATGAATTCCAGACGCAAATTTCTACAAAATACGGCATTGGGCGGTATGCTGGCCGGCAGTTCCGATTTCTGGATCAGGCAGGCGGCTCAGTTCGACCGGCCGGAGAAAAACGCTTTCCCGGTCGTGATCGCTACATGGGGCCCCAATCTTAAGGCAAACGAAGCCGCCTGGGAGGTGCTTTCTAATGGCGGCCGGGCGCTCGATGCCGTCGAGGCCGGCGTGAAAGTGCCCGAGGCAAACCCCCGCGATTCCAGCGTGGGCTACGGCGGCTTTCCGGACCGCGAAGGCCACGTGACGCTCGATGCCTGCATCATGGACGAATTCGGCAATGCCGGTTCCGTTTCTTTTCTCGAAAACATCAAGCACCCGATCAGCGTGGCCCGGCGTGTTATGGAAAAAACACCGCACGTGATGCTCAGCGGAGAGGGCGCGCTTCAATTTGCGCTGAGCGAGGGTTTTCCCAAAGAAGAGCTGCTGACAGACAAGGCGCGCCAGGCCTGGGAAGAATGGAAGATCGAATCAAATTACAAGCCAAAGATCAATGTAGAACGGCATGATACGATCGGAATGGTGGCCATCGATGCACAGCAACGCATAGCGGGCGCCTGTACGACCAGCGGACTGGCCTTCAAAATGCGCGGCAGGGTGGGAGACAGCCCCGTGATCGGTGCAGGCATGTTTGTGGACAATGAAGTAGGCGGCGCAGCAGCCACCGGGCTGGGCGAACTGGTGTTGCGCACGCTTGGCAGTTTTCTGGTCGTGGAAGAAATGCGGCGGGGCGCTCACCCGCAAAAAGCGGTGGAAAAGGCGATCCGGCGCATCGTGCAGAAATATCCGAAGGAGGTCGAGGAAAACCAGGTCGGTTTTATTGCACTCGATAAAAAGGGACGTCACGGCGCCTTCGGCATTCACAAGGGCTTCAACTACGTATTGTACCAGCGTAATGAAAACAGGGTGTACGAAGCAGGCAATGTCCTTGGGTAAGTATGCGCCCGACAGTTGGCAGACACACACATCATAAACGGTACTGCCGACTGCTGCTGCTGACAACCGCTTCCACTGCTTCAATCGCCTGCCGCGTGCGCGCCTCGAAATCTCCGCTAACCACAATGTGTGGCAGACGCCGGGCCGTAAGTTCGTTTAGCAGTCTTTCAAACATCCGGCTGCGTTGCTGTTCGTAGGCCCGGAGTCCGTCGTTTTTCCAGGGGATATCGGGTTTGAGCAGCAGGAACAGGTCGTAGCGCCGTAGGTGGTTGGCCCACATGATCCAGGGCTGGCAATGCCCCTTGAAATAGATCTCGCTCCATACCTGAGTGACCAGCAGGTCCGTGTCGCAGAACAGCACGCGGTTTGCCTGCCTTGCCATCTCGTCCTCGCGGTACAGTTGCCCGCCGGCGATATGCGCAAAATCGAGCGGCTCCAGGTCCATGCCGAAACGCTCGCAGTATGTGCGGCCATACTCCTCCACGTACTTCGTGTTGAAATGCGCAGCCAGTTCCTTTGCCAGGTGACTCTTTCCGCTGCTTTCCGGGCCGAGCAGGGCGATGCGGCGGATAAAATAAGGCCGCGCTTCTTCCGGCAGCAGGTCAAAATGGTTCATGGGGTTGTGCAGCAAGTCGGCACTAGAAATATCCTGTTTCCTTTCAATATATACATGCCGCCAGCCGAGCGATGCTGCAAGATTGCCATGTTTCTCCCCGCCTTCGAACAGCGTATCTGCGTCATTTGGTGCGCATGACCGGATGCGCGCAGCATCGGGTGCATTGTATTCGGGCAGGTGCCGCACATCCAGTTCCGGAAAAGTGTTTTTGACCCATGCATAGCGCGTCCAGCCGGGAATGGGGTCTGTTTCCCGGGACATGACCAGAATGCACAGGTTCGGAGACCTTTCCGCAGCATGTCGGATCAGTTGTGCGTGTCCCGAATGGAAAGGCAGGAATCGACCGATAATAACTCCTGAGGGCATAATTTGCCGGCTTTTTGCGGCGGCGTATAAAAGTAACGGAAAATAACGTGCAGTTTCCTCCCTGCATGGGCAAACACAAACCGCCAACCTATTCACGGGTTGGCGGTTTGCCGTTCAGCGATTTCGGCAAAGCCTTATTTCCCATACCTGCGGCGGCGGCGGGATCGCTCCGATCTGTGTCAGCAGGCCGAGAAAGGCGCTGAGCGTACAGGCGTTGTCGCCCTGGGCAAAAGAAATGTTACCGGAGAGGAGGCAATACAGCGCGCATGCGCAGATCATCAGATGTTTCATTATTGATGGTTTTATGAATGAACGTTGCAGCGGTCCTGGAAAAACCTGCTGGTTTTCGGGGACTGCTGCATCAGTTACGGGCTGCGTAAAACCCTGGATCACGGCATGATCAAATTTTTAAATTTCTGCTTTCCCGTGAATCGGTATTTTTGGGCTGACAACCAACTGCAGTGGAAACATTTGACTCACCGGCCAATCGGGAAAAAGTGCTGATCGGGCGCCTGCAAAAAGGCGAGCGCAGCGCTTTTGCCGAACTGTACGATCGCTACGGAAAAAGCCTTTACGCCGTCATCTTTGAGGTGGTGAAGACCGAAGCGGACGCCGAAAACCTGTTGCAGGACTGCTTTGTGAAGATCTGGCGCAATATCGGCCGCTACGACGCTTCAAAAGGGAGGCTCTATACCTGGCTGGTGATCATTGCCCGGCGCCTGGCGCTGGATTTTGTGCGTTCCGCCTATTTTCTGGAGCGCCGGATGATCCGGGAAGAAGAAACGGCCGTATCTTTAGAGAGTCCGGCCCCGGAAATGAGGCATCTGGAATACATCGGGCTGGAAAGTGCGGTTGACCGTCTCGATGCCCCCCTGAAACAAATGATCGATCTGCAGTATTTCAAAGGCTACACCCAGCAGGAGGTGGCTGATGAAACAGGACTGCCGCTCGGCACGGTAAAAAGCCGTACCCGTGCGGCCTTTATGCGTTTGCGACAATTGTTATCTTTAGACTCATGAACGATCTGGACAGCTATATCGCCTCGGGCATCATTGAAGCCTACTGCCTCGGCAATCTCCCGCAGGAGCAGGCGATCGTGGTGACGGAAATGGCAGCCAAACACCCTGAGATCAGGGCGGAGATCGACCGCACCCTCGCCGCGCTGGAGCGGTACCCGGGTAAGCCGGTACCGAAGGCGGAACTGAAAAACCGTGTACTGGATTTTCTCGACGGTTTTCTGACGGAAAACCCCGTCGACTTGCAACATCCGCCCGTCATCGACCGGTATAGCGACCCAACTGCCTGGTCCCGCGCCCTGGACGGCCTGGAACCGGAAGTTACGGAAAATGGCATGGCGGCACGGGTGCTGGCGGAAGACGAAACACGCGTGCTCAGCCTGGTCTGGCTGAGCGGCGAACTGGTGGAAGACATGCACACCGATGACGAGTTCCGGGAAAGTTTTCTGATCCTCGAAGGGGCCTGTGAATGCGATTTCGGGGGCGTGATCGCGCGTTTCGGCGCAGGCGACTATTTTGACATTCCGCCACACACGCCGCACACGATCAGGAATATTTCGGAAAACTTGCCTTACGTAAAGGGTCTGGTGCAACGATTGAAGGCCGCATAAAACGTTTCTTTTTGTGACCTTCCTCTATATGTGTGACGTACTCGTTCACTCCCCACGCTCATTCAGCCGCCAGTCGTAATCGATGTATTCGATCTTCGTGTTTTCGTCGACTTTGTTCCCGGCGTAGCGGTTGAGATAGGCCCGCAGTGAGCCGGCATCCCGCTCAAAATCGCCTTTGAACCACTTGAATATTTCGGAAATCTCAGCCTTTTCGGGGCCGATGCGGTTGCGCAACGGATCGTTGATGAAGCCCTCCATAGCCGCGTCGAGTTGCCTTTCCAGATCGCCGGCCGTATAGGCAGTGTCGAGCAGGCGGGGACAGGAGTACGAGGCACAGTTGATGGCAGCATGGATGCGGGCGTCTTTGAACACGGCGCGCAGAATATTGTGCTCGATGTTGTTCAGGTCATAGGTATATCCCTGTATGTGGATGAATTTGATGTCCCAGACGGAATTGACGAAGGCAAGCCCTTTTTTGATGTCCTTGATGCTGGCGACAGGGTAGTGGCGGACGATCAGTTGAATCGTATAGGCGTTGTATGCGTTGATCCAGTAGGCCATTTGTTCGTTGCGCGTCCAGTATTGCTCGTTGGGATGAGCCGATTCAAGCACTTTCAGATAGTCGTTGAGCGCACTGCTGTCCCGGATAAAACCTTTGTAATCGACAAAGCCTTTGGCGTCCACATGTTTTTTCAGCAGCGCATTCCAGCGCTCGTGGGTGACGGGTCTGGAATCGGTGTCGCGGCGGATGGCACGGCAATAGGAGCAGGTGAACCAGATCAAAGCGACTACCAGCAAACCAGAAACGATCAGAATGGTCTTTTTCATAGTGTTCTTTTTCGTATATGAGGCGATATCTTACTCAGGAAAGAAGTTTGCGGTAGCGATCTCTCATGCTGTCGGGTGAAGCGCCTTTACGGAACATATTGAATACCACGGCATTGGCGTACTGCACGCGCAACCAGCTGTGCTCTTCGTATTTCCTGGACGACACCACAGCGTATTTGGGGATGATATGCAAGGGATGTTGCGGCATGGCCCTGCGCAGAAAGTCGTACTCCTCCATGATGGTGTAATATTCGTCATAGCCGCCGAACTGGAAGAACAAATCCCGCCGGATATAGAAAGTCTTGTCGCCGCCCTGACACCAGAGCCAGTGAAAGCGATTGAAAAACGCGTTGATCTTAAGTAGCGGGTTCGGCGAATCGAAACGGTAGCGGTAGCAGCCCATAGCGTAACCCGCTTCCAGTGAGCGACGAATATCGTCGGCAAAGGATACCGGAGGCCGGGTATCGGCGTGTACAAAATATAAAATGTCGCCCTCTGCGGCCCTGGCGCCGGCGTTCATTTGAGCGGCGCGACTGGACACTTCACAGTTCAACACTTTTGCCCCTGCCCCGGCTGCCTGCCGACAGGAATTGTCCGTGCTGCCGCCATCCGCTACCAGTACCTCCCGCAATACGGCGCCCCCGTGCCTGTGCAGGTAGGCGACCAGTTCGCTGATGCGCGCCGCTTCATTGAGTACCGGGATGATGATGGAAAGTTGCATGGGCTACCTGCGCTGGCTGATCCGATTTACCAAACATACGAAGGAGCATGCACATGCGGATTTCAGCAATGCGTAATCAGGACATACAGACGGCATTTTGTTAAAATGTCCTGCATGAGCAAATGGGTATATTCGGGCGCCGTTTCAGGAGTGAAAAAATCCGGGTTCAGTAATTTTCCGGACCCGGCCCGCGTTCGGGCTCTTATATTCGTTTAGAGTTTGTTCAAAATTCCATTGCTGGTCTACAAGCGGCAAATTTTGTTTTATGCGGCGTTAGATTTTTCGGCGTAGAATCCGGCTATGCCTGCAAAATCTGTCTTGCCTAAAATAAAATTTGCTCGTTTTCGCCTCAGCATGAAAAATTGAACAAACTCTTAATCCTTCGCAGCAGTTTGCGAAAACGGGCTGTCCGACGCCCGGCATGTCTTCTTCATAATCTAAAATCAATTGTGACACACATGAAACATCACAATTCGCTTTCGGAAATCCTGCAAAACCTGAATGAACAAGGCTACCTGCTCGCTGAAGAGCAACTGGCCAACTTTCCCGAAGAAAATCTCAGATCGGATGACTGGCGCCTCGATTCGGTCGAGGAAGTGCTGCAGGAAAGCGGAAAGGCGCTCGTCATCGCTGTGTCGAGCGCCAGCCGGCATCTGAAACTGATCTTTGTCGAAGCGCTCTCTTCGCTGAGCGATTTTTCTCCCATTACCCTCTTGCGGCGCTTATTTCCCATGCGGCCGCGTGCCAATTATCACCTGTATCCGGTGCCCGTTCGTTGAGCGAAAGGCAAATTTTGATATTGTAAATTGGAAATTGATGGCCTGGTTCCGGACCTTGCGGCCCTTCATCGCTTGTAGTTACCCTGCATCGTGCAACACCAGCAGGGGGGCCGACACGCTCTGGGCAAGTTTACGTGTGGTGCTTTCGTAGAACAGGCGGTGGAACAGGCTGTGCTCGTGTGCTACGGCCACCAGCATTTCCGCATCGGTCGATTCCATAAAATTGATGACCGCCTGCACCGTTTCGAGGTCGTGCAGGTAATGGAAGTCGTGTTTGACGCCTTCCAATGCCTTGCCAATGGCAGCTTCTTCCTTTATGTCGGGTTGCCCCGGTTTGTCCATGACATGCACTACGTGCAATTTGCCCTTTTTCAATTGAGGCAACTGGCGCAACACTTCCAAGCTCTGGCGATCGGCGCGGAACCTGAGATCGGTGGCGAATACGGCGCGGGCGCTCTCCCGGAATTTCGCTTTGGGCGGAATAACGAAGACCGGCTTTTGCGTTTTGGTGATTACGCCGGCTGCTACGCTGCCGAGCAATACCCTGCGCAGGCCAGTGGCGCCGGTTGTGCCCATTACGATCACATCGGCCTTTTCTTTTTCCGCGGCCTGGTGGATCGACTGCACCGGAAAACCGATGGAGCACTGCACTTCGGTGGCGATGCTTCTGAAGGCTTCGCGCTTTTTTTGTTTGCCAACCCAGTCGCGCAGATCCTCTTCGCGCTGGCGAAAGTACTCGTCGATCCAGAAAGCGTTGTACACATTGTTGTCGACACCTTCATTGGGGAAGATCACATGCAGGGCAATGACTTTCGCGCCGCTGCGCGATGCAAGTTCGAGGGCGTACTGAAAGGCATTGGCGGCGCTTTTGGAGAAATCGGTGGGAACAATAATCGTTTTCATGATGATAAAACGGGCCCGCGGGCGCGTATGTTTTTATTGCCCGGTAACGTAACCGGAAATTAATATGTGAGCGAACATTAATCCTGTTCGCGGTAGTCGAGCGGGTCGATGAATTCGAAATGGTGACGTTCACTGGCTTTGCCTTTCACGTTTTGCTCTTCCAGCGTCAGGTCGTCGGTGACACTCGTTTCCAGCCATGTATTGCCGGATTTGCGGAATACCTGCACGTGCAGACCGAATTCTTGTTCGAAGAGTCGTTCCAGTTGCCAGGTCGGCATATTCGCTTCAATATAGAGATCGCCGCTTTTCGGTTGTTTTTCCATGCTGCCGAGCGTTTTATCGCCATCGGCGATCAGGAATTTGGCATGACTGCCTTTGTAGGCTTTATGTGGCTTTGAGAAGAAAACGAGCTTCAGATAGGGATATCTTGCGGAGAACTCCTCTTGCAGTTTTGCGATCGTTTTATCGGTTGAGATGTGAATTTTCATGACATGAGGTATTTGAAATGAAAATAAGCATTATCACATGCAAATGTCCTGCGTTAACAAATGCATACAAATGACCCCGGTCAGATGAATTTCTGACTTTGGTCAGGGTATTAATTGACTTAGACAGCAGATATTTGCGGTCACCTGGAATATACGTGAACAACCGCGCATATTGGCATTCAGAACTGCATTTGCGCCACCAAAATTTGCATCCGCAACATGCCCATTTTCAAAAAAGGCTCCAAAGCTTACAGTATTTTCTACCTGAAATGCCCCAGGTGCCATGAGGGAGAAATGTTCGAGACCGGTAGCTGGTCGTTTGTGAAGCCTACAGAAATGCTGCAACGCTGCCCCAAATGTGATCTGAACTACTGGCCCGAGCCCGGCTATTATTACGGCGCCATGTTCATTTCATATATCTGGACGGGCTGGTTTTGCCTGCTGTTCGTGCTGTTTTTTCACTGGTTTCTGGGCTGGAGCCAGTTTGCGGCCTTCAGTCTGCTGATCGCCTTTCTGGCCATCAATTTCATTTATATTTTCCGGATATCGAGGCTGATGTGGATCAATATGAATGTGAAGTACGACCCGTCTGCCATCGAGAAGTTTGGCGCGAAGTGATCAGCGCTACCGCAATTCTTCAAGGATCTTTAGCACCCAGTCTTTGTTACTGAGGGGTTTGAGGGATGCGGCTTTTTCGATGAGGCCGAGGCGTTCCTGCTCTTTTTTCCCGCGATGAACTGCGGGCGAACGCTCCTGCCATTGCTGTATCTGGCGCACGATGCGGATGAAATTGAGGTTTGTGGTTTTTCCGAAGGCCGACAGGCTTTTATTGCGGCGCAAAAACTGCTCCGTGGCATCGAGCAAGGAATGCAGCGCTTCCCATTCGCCGAGCAGGCAAAATGCTTTCATCTGCATGATCTTGGCGCCTACGTGATAGGTGATATCGGTAAATTCCACATTTTGAAGGGTGCGCAGGGCATTGCTGAAATCCTGTTTTTCAAAATAGAAAGTGGCCAGGTTGAATGCGAATGCATTGTCCCTTTCCGATGGCAGCAATGCGTCGCGGTAAGTATGCAGAAAATCTTCCGTCCAGTCGAACTCCCCGCTCCGCAGGCCGGTAGTAGCGATGTTTTTGTATGTCCACTGTGAGAGCCTGCCGTTTTGCAGCAGTAGGTCGCGGTCGAGCAAGGTGCGATACAGCGAAAGCGCGTCGGCGTAGGCCTCCGGTTGTCCGTCGTTGATGCGGCGGATGCAGTAGTTGAGGGCGCACTGGTAAAGCGCGTTCAGTTCGTCTTTTTGCAGCAGTTGATGATGCCGGAAAAGGCCTGAAGTAAGATCTTGAAAACTTTCCTGAGAGGGATTCCTGAGCAGTTCCTGGGCGGCGACATATACTTCGGTGGCTGGCAACTCCGCCGCCAGGACATCATCGTACTGCGTTTCCAGGATGTGGTACTGCCATTGCGGCGTTTCTTCGGGACCTAATACCGCCAGCGTATTCCGGCTGAGCATGGCCACCCCCAGTTGCAATTTTTCGAGCGTATGTGCGCGATACAGGGCTTCCGCCTGGCGGCGCAGGTGTTCGCCGGCTGTTCTGCGCGGTTGCCGGTTGTGCAGCATTTCCCCGGTTTCCCAGTACCGGAGGCTGTCGCGGTGCCAGGCGGCCGTGCGGTCGGAACGCTGTTGAAGCAGGCTGTGAAACCTTGCATGTACGTTTGCCGCCTGCTTGTCGAGGTTGCGTTCGGACAGCGCCATCAGGCTGTGATATTGCTCGTCGAGCGGGTTTGATTTCCAGTGGAGGTAGGCGAGGAATCCCAGCAACAATCCGTACAAATCTGAGATCAGGTTGTTGATTTTCAGTTCATTATACTTTTCTACTGCTCCGAATATACGGCGATACAAAACCTTTTTTCCCAGATCGTCATGATCGAACTGAGGAGCGTGCTCAAGCAACAGGTCGCACAGGTTGCGCAAGGCCTGATGCTTGTTGAAAAAGTCGGCGTGCACATACTGCCTCCAGCCACTGCGCTCGCGGGTGCTCATCTGACGCAGCGCTTCTACCAGTTTTGTTTGTCGCATAACTTGCGAATTTGTGAATATCGCGATATATAATTTGCTATGACTATTAGCAAATACAAAGCCAATAATATCATTAAATTTTTGAAAACCAGTACTGTATAAGAAGGTATAAAAATGAATTCCGGTAAAAATATTCTATAAATCGCCAAAAATGTCGCCATCAACTGTCTCGTCCTGACTGTATTTTAGTGCCATCTTAATACTGATCCGCTTACCAAAATCCGTATTTCTCATGACCGTCAACCCTACACTTATCCGTTTCTATCATGCTATACGGCTGTTGCCGTTGCTGCTGATCTGGCTTTTTACGGGGCCGCACAGCCTGCGCGCGCAGTTTGAAGCACCCCGCTGTTTCCAGTTTTATTTTCCCGTAGCGGAAGCAAACACCGGCGACACGGTGTGTCTTCCGCTATACGCCCGCGATTTTGAAAGCATCGCTTCTGCACAGTTTGCCATTTACTATGACCCTGCTGTTTTCGAATACGTCGACCTGGAATTTGCCACTTCGCAGTTGCCGGGTTTCGGGGTAAGCAATTTTAATGCCCTGAATCCGGGCATTATTCGCATTTCGTGGTTCGATCCTGCTGCGTTGGGCGTCAGCATACCCGACTCCACTGCGTTGTTTGCCGTATGTCTGAAAGTGAAAACCATTTCACCCGGCTTTTATCCGCTTGCGATCGGCGGAGCACAGGGTTTTTCGTTCGAAGTGGCGCACATGTATTTGGATCCTCCCTTTTGGAAATTCGCCATGATGCCCTTGTCGCAGCAGATCGGGGGCGTGCAGGTGGGTGGTGCTTCCCAGGCAAGCGACCTCGCGGTGACATCGTCCTGCGTGGCCAGTTCCAATTGTGCGATCTCGGCCGGCAGTATTGACGTAACGATTGCCGGCGGGGAACCGCCGTATCAGTATCTGTGGGCAGGGCCAAACGGCTTTACGGCAACTACAGAAGATCTGACTGCCTTACCCGGCGGCCTTTATTCCCTTGTTGTCACCGATCAGGCCGGTAAAACGGTCGGTGCGTCCGTCGTGATCACCGCTATTTCGCCTTCCGTGAGCATCGGTCATAATTTTACGGCGGCCAAGTGCGGCGAAGCGAACGGCTGTGCTACGTTACTCGTATATAGCGGTAACGAGCCTTTGTCCTATGCGTGGTCAACCGGCAGCAGCACCAGTGATGTAAACTGTTCGTTGCCCGCCGGACAACATATGGTGACGATCACAGAAGCGAACGGTTGCATCACGGTCGATACGTTCGAGATCGGAAATGATACTGTGCTAAATGTCAGTTTGAATACGCTGCATATCAATACCTGCGGAGGAGCCGGAAGTGCACAGGTTATATTGCCGCAGGGCGTACAATCCGCTACTTACCTGTGGGAAACGGGAGAAACGGGGCCGACGGCTTCGCTGCCCTCGGAAGGTGTTTATCAGGTGACCGTAACGGCAGGTACCTGTTCTACCGTTGCGACTGCATATATCATCGATTACTCGGTGTATTACTGGAATCCAGGCCTCATCACCTCCTGCGACGATCCGGTGAACGTGCCCACCGGAGGTCTCGTGCTGCGCTACAACCCCGGCGGAGGGGTCGATTTCCCGGTGGTGGTGAGCTGGAGTGACGGCACTACGCGCATGATCGAGGATCAGCCGTCCGGCTATCTGCTCGACTCCCTGACCGGCGTTTCATCGGGTTTTTATTCGGTGACGCTCACCGACGCGGAAGGTTGCGAAGTTTCCATCAACAAAGTGCTGTTTTGCGAGCCGGCACTACCTGTTCCCGACTCCGTCACGGCATTTTATATCAAAGACGATTATCTGAACCCGCAATACCAACTGGACAGCTGTGTCGGCGTATACGCCCGCTATTTCACTGAAGTGGTCTCTCTGGAAATGAGTATCGGATGGGATAACTATTACATGATGGCCAACCAGATCAAACAGCCCAATCCCGGTCTGGGACTTACAATGGCCAATTTCTATTTGGACCCTGAAGGACTGATCAAAATGAGCTGGTCCGATCTGAATGCTACGGGAGTTTCGCTTCCTGAAAACAGCCTCTTGTTCGAAGTCTGCTTTACCCCCAACTCGAGCTACGCACATCCGAACCTAAGTTTTGTCGACGGCCGGCTGGTGGACAATCAGGGAGGGTCACCTTTTCTCGGGAAAAACGGTTATGCGTTGTTCGACCTGTATTTCCCCCTGGGACCGGCCATCTGCGAATATGCAGCCCTGAGACCCTCCTGCCTGTCCGACGGATACGGCCGTATACTGCTCGGAGGTTGCGATGCCGACGATCCGGTGAATGGAAACTATACGCACAACGGCATTTTTTACGACAACCTGTCAGGTTTGTTATTCGCCGATTCGGGCAGTTACAAGATAAACGCCAGTCAATACGCGCAGAGCAGCAACTCCTTTTTTGCCTATATCCCTGCGGGCATCGACTCGCTTCCCTGCGTTTGGCCAGGCGATGCCGACGACAACAACGCTGTAAATCACCACGATCTGCTGTACCTCGGGCTCGGTTACGGCACAGCAGGCGTACCCCGGGCCAACGCTTCTCTTGAGTGGCTCGGACAGGAATCCGCCGACTGGCAGCTTGCCACCTCCGTCAGGAATATCAACTTCAAAAACATAGATGCCAACGGTGACGGCGTGATCGACGCGGCTGACACGCTCGCCATCGTGCAGAACTGGGGCAGGGTGATCAATCCGGCCAGGCACGATCCCTTTAATGCGCCTCTGGGAAACCCCACCGGTAATACACAACCGCCGTTCACCATTCAGGCAGATACCCTTTCACCCGGTCAGATGGTAGCCCTTCCTTTGCTGCTCGGGTCGCAGGATATGCCGGCAGACAGCATTTACGGCCTCGCTTTCAGTATTTCCTATGACCGGGAAAAGGTCAAAAGCGAGGTTTCTTTCAGGCCGTCCGACTCCTGGCTCGGCCAAAAAGCGGAAATGTTGTGGTTGCAAAAGAACTTTCCGGAACAGGGACGGCTCGATGTAGCCATTACCCGCACGGACGGGATGCCCGTCAGCGGATGGGGGCCCATAGGCGATGTGTTCGTGATCATCGAGGACGATATTTTCTTTGGTTCGTTCGATCCGGAGGCCGACGGCCTGATCGACACCGTCGCCAAAACCACCTTGTTTTTCAGCAGCCTGAGCACGGTAAATTCCAATGAAGACCCACTGGAACTCAATGCGCCGCCGGTGGAACTCGTGATCCTGAAATCGACCACTTCGACAACAGCGCCCGACTGGAATGCGCTGTTGCAGATGTATCCCAACCCGGCATCCGATATGCTGTATGTTTCCCTGTCCGGACAGCCGATCCTCGAAATCGAGATCACCGATGTTGCGGGTCGGACGCTGGCCCGTTTTGCAGGTAATAACAATTATCTGCTGGATGTCCCCGTCAATGCATTGCCTGCAGGCCCTTGTTTCATCCGGGTGTTTTCAAAGGATGGGGTAGCGGTGAAAAAAGTAAATATCTTTTGATATTTTTACTCAGTTAAGAAAATCTTCCATGAAAAGCACCCTGTATAACACACTAAAAACACGCATGAGGATCTGTTGGCTGATACCGGTTTTGGCAGCGATGCTCCAGACCGGTACGGCTCAACAGTCCTGTGCGCAATTGTTTCTGTCGAACGAGCCGGCTATGACCGGCGATACCGTTGCGATACGGCTGACTGTGCGAGGGTTTGCCGACATCGCCAGTTATCAGTTTGCCATGCGCTGGAATCCCGACGATCTGAAATTCCTGCAACACAGCGCGGCTGCTTCA
Organism: Lewinellaceae bacterium; assembly: GCA_020636045.1. Classification (GTDB taxonomy): domain Bacteria; phylum Bacteroidota; class Bacteroidia; order Chitinophagales; family Saprospiraceae; genus M3007. The sequence continues at coordinate 442,247 of JACJYP010000004.1, read as the reverse complement.
CCTCTTCCTTTTCAATTGTTCAATGCCGGTCAGGCAACACAGGGCAAATTCATATCGATCTGGAGCGATGTCAATGCGGTGGGAGTAACCCTCCCGGATGATGCATTGCTGTTCGAAATGAAATTCAGGGTCCTTGCGCAAACCTCCGGGTATTATCCGGTCGCAATCGATCCCGAGGTATCGCCGGTATTCGAGATGACGGTTAATTCCAAAGGACTTCCCCTGGCCCATGCTGCAGGCGGGGTGCGGATCGGGGCTTCAACCGATTTTGGGGTAACATCAATATGCGCCAGTCCTCCGCCCTGCAATGCTCCGCTGGGTGCGATCAAAGTAACCCTCGAGGGGGGCGTGCCTCCCTATTCCTATAACTGGGAAGGTCCCAACGGATATTTTTCGGATGTTGCAGAACCAGATAACCTCGTTTCGGGTGTATACCAGTTAACAGCGAGCGATGCGCAGGGAAATATCCTGCATGCTGTTGCCGGAATTCCATATGTATATTCTTCGGTTCATGTGACGGCGGTTTCCAAAAATGCCGTTTGCAGTCAACCCAACGGTTGCCTGGACCTGAACGTGAGTGGTGGCGTAGAGCCTTACACTTTTGAATGGTCATTGCCTGGCAATCAGGAGGAAGACCGGTGCGACCTGCCCCCGGGTTATTATACGATCAAGGTGACGGATGCAGTCGGTTGCGCGGCTTCCGGATATTATCATGTGGGGAATGATTCGGCGCTGGCCGTCACGACGACGGTCGCCCACGCAGACTGCCGCTTCGATACATGGGGAAGTGCTGTCGTGCAAGCTTCCGGTCAGGAACCTTATACTTACCACTGGTCAAACGGCGCTTCAACAGCAACTGCCGAAACGTTGGCGCCGGGTATCTACCACGCTACTGTTTCGGATGCCAATGGCTGTGATGCCGTTGTGCCCGTTGAAATTAAAGATTACGGCACTTTTGACTGGTCGCTCAACCTGGTTGCAACTTGTATCGGTGACGACTCATCGAGACAGTTGCGGCTAACCGGTTATGATTTTGCATACCGGGCCGCTTTCCCCTTGTTGTTGCACTGGAGCAACGGAACGATACAGGAAGTGGTCTCTGTAGACGACAATACGGTGAGCCCGCTGATCTCCGAACTCAGGAATATTCCTTCCGGAGAATACAGCGTCACCCTCGTAGATGCTGACGGGTGCTCTGCAGTAACAGATGCAGCACTCACATGTGAACCGTTAATCATGAACGGGGCACAGCAAAATCCGATTTTCAAAATAGACGGAAACTACTCAAACGGCCTGAACGGGTGTGCGAAGATCTATGCAAAAAATATAGATCATGTCAGGGAAATTCATTTTTCCCTGCGCTGGCGATCCGACTGGATGGAACTGAAAGAGATCAAGGATTTTTTTCCGCTGATGGGTATCGGGGCGAGCAATTTCACGTCAACTCCGGGGTGGGTGGATTTTGACTGGACGAGCCCATCTCCAGAAGGCTTTTCATATCCGTATGAATTTCCGCTTTTCAAGGTTTGTTATCAAGACCAGACGACAAACAAACCCTTACTTGATTTCGCCCGGCACGGAAACAAAGAGTCGTCCGTTGTGCATGCAACTGACGGTAATCTCGGTTTTATCGGAAAATGCGGGGTTGTATACTTTGCATACGGCCTTTTATCCGATCCGGTAATCGATTTTAACCTGGCGCCACCTTCCTGTGCGTCTGACGGTTTCGCGCGCGTGCAAATGACGACATATGACAATGTAAAGATCAACCCCTACGCATCGCTCCAGTTCGAGGAGTTTTATTCCAGTTATCCCGCTATGAAAGCCGATACCTTGCTGTTTGCTGCTCCGGGTGCTTTTAATTTCAGGTCCACTATCCCGGGTTATAGCATTCCGAGTCGCTTTTTTGTGCAAATCCCTCAATACGATTTGCCCGCAGAAGAATGCGTCTGGCCCGGCGATACCGACAACAACGGGGTGGTCAACCATTTCGACTTACTGTATCTGGGCCTGGGAATGGGATCGCAGGGAATTGCGCGCTCCGATACTGCAATGGAGTGGTTGGGTTATGATTGCGCTGACTGGCCTTTTTATACTGCTACGCGGCATATCGGATTCAAAAATATGGATACGAACGGCGACGGGCTGATCGATCCTTTCGATACCACGGGCATTTTCCGGCATTGGGGGCGTTCGATCAGGGTAACAGAAAGCAAGCCGTGCGCCATGCCGGCCACACCCGACACCATAGATGTCGAAAGTATCCTGACCCTGGCAGCTGATACTTTGCCGGGCGGAAAAACGATCAGTATCCCTGTGAAACTCAATTTATCCGGGATGCAGAACGAACCCGTCCTGGGCCTGGCATTCAGTATCTCATATGACCCCGCGGTCGTTGTTTCTGAAGTGCGGTTCGAGCCGCAGCCTTCCTGGCTGGGAGCGCCTGGTATCGATCTGCTGGACATACAAAAAGACTTTCAAGGGCAAAGGCGACTGGATGTATCTTTGGTTCGCATGGACGGTACGGGAGTTACTGGTTCGGGCCCGATCGGTGATCTGGTCTTGCAACTGGAAAATCCGCTTCCGGGTGAAATCATAAGCACACCCTTTTTCACGTCGAATGTATTGTTGGTCACTCCCGAAGAGCGACTGATCGGCCTGCAGGAACAGCGGATCGACTTCCTTGTCGCCCATGATCAAAGTAGCGGAGTGAGTGGCGCAGACCTTTCAGCGTTTATTCAGTTGACTCCCAACCCGGCAGGAGCGTATATACACATCGAAAGCCTCCGGAGCCTGATTTATAAAGTTGAGATCAGCACAATGAGCGGCGTGCTTTTGCGCAGCTTCGGGCAGGAAGCAACCACGACAATGGCCCTTCCGCTCGACGACCTTCCGGCGTCGACCTGCATTGCCAGGATTTTTACCGACTCGGGCGTAGTTGTAAAAAAATTTGTGATAGCCCGGTAGTCTGCGATAGATTTGCCGGGTGCTAATCATTCGCAAATTACCGGCGCTCTTGCTTTATTTACTGGCTGTTGCGGCCCGGGGGCAGGACGTGCCGCCGATCCGCAACTTTACACCGGCGGATTATGCGGGGCAGAACCAGAACTGGGCGCTTTTGCAAACGGAGCGATCCGGGTGGATATTTGCAGGTAATAATGGAGGTTTGCTTGAATTCGACGGCGCACAATGGCGGCAGCATCCCATGCCCGAGAAGCAGACGGTTCGCGCGGTAGGCAGCGGCCGCAACGGCGAAGTGTTTTGCGGCGGTTTCGCCGAATTCGGTTTCTGGAAACCCGATGATGCAGGCCGGCTTACCTATACCTCGCTGAGCGACCAGGTGCAGGTCGAGCAACTGGCGAAGGAAGAGATCTGGCATATTCTGGTGCTGGATGACTATGTGCTCTTCCAGTCTTTTTCCACCATTTACAAATACAACTATAAAAATATCGCTGTTCTGCGCCCGCCGAGTTCTATTATGTTCCTGCAGGCGGTGAATGGCAATGTCTGGCTTCCTGCGATCGGCCACGGCCTGTACGAACTGTTGCCGGACAATACCTTCCGTTTTGTAGAGAATACCGGTATTCTGGGCGACAAGATCGTGCAGTTCCTGGTGCCCGACGGCAAGGGTGGCGTATGGGCCGGAACGACCGACCACGGCATTTTTTCGATCCGCAACGGACAATGCAAGACCTGGGAAAACAGCCTTAACACCGAATTTAAGAAATACCAGTTGAACAAGGCCGTGCCGCTGTCGGACGGCGGCTGGGCGATCGGCACCATTCTCAACGGAGTCTACGTCCTCGACCCGGCGGGATTGCAGCGCTTTCATTTGCACCGGGAAAACGGATTGCAGAACAATACCGTACTGGCGTTGATGCAGGACCGCAACGGCGATCTGTGGATCGGGCTCGACCGGGGCATCGATTTTGTAGCCCTGCATGCGCCCCTCACCCTTTTTTCAGACCAGACGGGGCGTATCGGCACCGTTTACACCGCTGCCGAATGGAAAGGAAAACTCTATATCGGCACAAATCAGGGTGTTTTTATGCGTGAGGATTGTAGAAATGGGGTAGCCTGTGAGTCGGTTTTCAGGCTGGTGGATGGCTCGCAGGGGCAGGTATGGCAACTTAAGGTTTTTGACGAACAGTTACTTTGCGGGCACAACGGCGGCACCTTTGTCATTGAAAATGGCGTTGCCAGAAAAATATCGGAGATCACGGGAGGGTGGTGCACCGTCAGGATACCCGGCCGCAAAGACGAGTTGCTTCAGAGTACCTATACCGGACTGATCGTATTCAGTAAAACAACAGCGGGCGGCTGGCAATTTTCCCACCGGATCGAAGGATTCGACGAGCCGCTGAAAAAGATCGCCTTCGATATGCGTGGCGCATTATGGGGCGCTCACCCGAATAAAGGGTTGCATCGCCTGAAGATCAGTAGTGATATGATGCAGATCACTGAGTATAAAGGTTATACAAGAGAAGATGGTATCCCCTCCGATTTTCGGCTCGATCTGAGCACTCTAAACGACGGTAAACTTGTCATCAACGCCGCTCCTGTGCCGCTTATCATCGATGCAAGCAGGGAGAAACCCCGCTTTGTGCCGATGGATGAAATTTTTGCCCGCGGGAAAGTGCTGCCCGGTTTTCGGAATGAACTATTTATTGACGATAGCAGTGGCGTCCGCTGGATGCGCGACAAAGAAGTGCGCTTCCTGCCCTTGAAACTGGTGCCTTCATTTGAAAATATCGTGGTCCTGGGGGGCGAGCGGTATTTCTTTTGTCTGGAAAACGGGTTTGCCATTCTGGACAGGAGGCTGGCGGACAACCGCTCGGCGGACATTGTACCGGCACCGGCGATACGATGTGTGGAAACCGGCGGGGGGGAGGTCCTGCCACCGGAACCGGGGCATATCTTTTCATGGCAACAGAACAGTCTCCGCTTCCGGTTCGCGATCGCTTGCTTTGAACGCGCGCCCAAGTTTTCATGGCGTCTCGACGGTTTTTCGGAACGGTGGTCGCCCTGGCAGCACAGCCCTGAAAAGGAATTCACCAACTTGCCTCCCGGCCGGTACACCTTCCGACTTCGGACAGACCTTGGCAATGAAGAAGTGGTTTTTCCCTTTCGCATAAAACCGCCTTTTTATCTGTCCGAATGGGCGTTCGCCATTTACCTGCTGCTGGGGCTGGGCCTTTTTTGGGGGATAGAGAAAATAAACCGCCGTCGACTGGATAGCCAGCGGCAAAAATTAGAGGCGGAAAAGCAAAACGAACTCTCCCGGCAACGCACAGAGGCGGAACGCGAAAAACTCATGCTGGAAGTCGAAAACAAAAACCGCGAACTTTCCAATGCAGCGCTCAACCTGATCCGCAAAAACGAAGTGTTGCAGCGCCTGAAAGACGACCTGCTCGACGCAAAGAACGAGCCCATTGCCCTGCAGAAGATCGTACGGCTCATAGACGAGCACCTCGAAGGCGATCATGACTGGGAGATATTCGAAGAATCCTTCAATCGTGTGCACGACGACTTTTTCAAACGCCTGATGCACGATTATCCCGAACTCACACCCGGCGACATGCGCCTTGCCGCCTATCTGAAAATGAACCTGTCCTCCAAGGAAATCGCTCCGCTCCTCAATATTTCCGTCAGGGGGGTAGAGAACAAGCGCTACCGGCTCAGAAAAAAACTCGGCTTGTCGGAAGAAGCCAACCTGACCGAGTTTATCATGAACTTTTGATCATATCCAGATAAAACCGCCCCACAGCTAAGCGCTGCAGGGCGGGAAACATGCGTACGGTCATTCGGAGAATACCTCGTTTCACTGGTATTTTGAAAACCGGGACGGCAGTAGCAGTTATTGTTTTATTGAGTCAACGGCAAGTATTACCGCCTACTGTTACTGCCGTCTGCCACTGCAAACCCGGGCCGCAGAAATCATCGACCCGCTCCTGTCAGGGCACAATACTCAGCCGTTCGGGCTTGCTCCACACGCGCTGATCATTCGAATAGTATAGAAATGCCTGGCTGGCCGGTGCTTCGAAGTTGCCGGCGATGTCGGCGCGCAGGTCGAGGTTCAAAACCCTGCGTTCGTTGGGCGCCAGTTGTTCGAAGTGGAAGACGGCAAAACCGTCCCACAACTCGTAGAAATCGCATTTTTTCTCTTCCACCAGTTTTTTCAGTTGCCAGGGTTGCAGCGTCAGTCCGGCGGGGATACCTAGCACGATCATTGGAGAGGACTGTACGTTACCGGTCGGGTTTTCCAGGGTGGCGCTCAGCCGCACCGTTTCTCCAACCGACGCGCTGCTTTTGTCCAGTTGCGTGGTAAATCCGAGCGGGCATCCCGGTACATTCCGGGGTAGTCGCGAAGCGTATTTGATCTCCAGGTCGAAAGGGATGGCCATTTTCGGATTTTCAAAATATACCTCTATCTGCGGATCGCCGGAACCGAAAAAGCGTTCCAGGTGTGCAATCTCGAGTCGCTTCGGGTCCTTGCTGGAGAAACTTTGTTCCGCTACCTTTTTCCCGTCGATCTGCACGACCAGCGTGCCGTCGGCGGGGGTGTTGTTGCCGATCCTGGCGTATTCCACAAGCGCCTTCAATGCCAGTACCGTGCTTTGCGTGCTTCCGTAACCATATTCGGTTTTACTTTTCACCAGAAAATCCATCGCTTTGTTCAAAGCAACGTTATCCTTCCCCGACTTCATGAGTGCCAGTGCGGACAATGCCGTGGTTTCTATTTGAAAACACTTTCCCTGAGCATACATGACCGAGTGTGTGCTGCCTGTCCATGATCCGTCTTCTGACTGCTCGCCTCTCAGCATCTCCAGTAATGTTGTACTCCGTTTGTCTTTCAGTACCAGCATGGCATTTGCCATGAGGGCTACCTGGTACGGGTCCTTGCTCTGGATCGCCTGTGTGTATGCATAATCTATCTCCGAAGCGAATTTTTTCCCATAACCGGCTTCTGCCAGGGCCCATGCGATATAGGCGTCCACTACGCCGTCGCTCTGCCAGCCGTGCTGATCGTTGCGGCGCTTCCAGCTGCCTTTGCCATCGCGCCGGCCATACAGCCAGTTCACAGACCGTTCGATCAGTTTTTGGTCCACTTCAAATACTTTCGACATATCGGTAAATTCCAGGATACCATATGCGGTAAGTCCTTCGTGCGCAGGGTCGCGTCCCCACCAGTCGAAACCGCCCGATTTGCATTCGTAAGCCGTCAGTCTTTTATAGCCGTCTTCGAGTAATGTCGCAGCCTTGCGTTCTACGTCCGGTCTTGCCGTGCCGGTTTGGCGCAGCAGATCGAGTACCAGCAGGTTGGGATAATTGGAACTGCTCACCTGCTCGAAACACCCGCAGGGCTGGCGGAGCATGCGCTCCATCCCTTTCAGCACGTCTTCAAGGGCGTTGGGATAAGCGGTCAGCATAGCCGAAATGCTGCCTTCCACGGGATCCTGCAGATGGAAGTTGAACTTGTTTTGCGCTGCACTGCCGCTTGCGATCTGTCGTGCGGGGAAGCCGCGGTCGAGTGTGCGTATTCCGGTTTCGGATGCATCCAGCACGTTTTCATCGGCAGAAAAGCGAATGCTGACTGCTTTTTCGGCGCTATCATCGGTCGATCCGATCTGATATTCAATATTGATTGTTTTGGTCGCCCCCGGAGCGATCTGTATCTGAAGTTCCGGTTCGTTTTTCAGCGTAAAATGCTCCGGCACAACGAGATCGAGATGCCCGCCTGCAATATGGCTGGTGTGGTTCGTGAGCATAACCTGTAATCTCAGGAGGTCGCCTGAAATAACAGAGGCCGGCATTTTCACCGCCATGCTGAGCGGTTTTTGTACAAAAAACTTCTTTTCTGCACGTCCGGCCTGCCCTTTTGTACCGATACCTTCCAGTGTGGCTCGGAAGTTCGTGATGGCGTCGGATGTGTAGAATTCAACGCTGGCGCGGCCTTTCCGGTCAGTCGTGATGTCCGGCTTCCAAAAGATGGTGGAGCGAAAATCCGTGCGTGTCGCGGTTGCAGGGGTTGAAGATTCGTATGCAGGCGTATAAAAAGTGCGTGCGCGGGCGAATACCTTCAATGGCCGGGCCTGCATCCTCGCGTTCCGCTCGGCTGCAGCGAGCCTTTTTTTACTGAACGATGCGCTCGACCTCGGTCTTAGTTGGCCGGCGTCCAGTATCTGACCGGTAGAAGTTTTATCCTGTTCGATTAGCGGCACTTTGAATGCAACAACCTGAACTTCGTTGATCTCCATGGCATTCGGCAGGTCGGCTGGCACGCCGCCGGCGAGGTCGAGCATCTCGTCCGCTTCCATGTCTTTTTTTGCCTGCGCGCGGATACCGTCGATGTAAAGGGTCGTGGCGTCGGCACGCGAGCCTCTGATCGTAATACCGGCGTCTTCCTCGCTTGCAGTTACTGTGGCGTTTACACTGCGCGTCGGCAGGTTTTTGATCTGTTGCGACGTGAGGGTCTGGCCACCGGCAGTTTTATCTTTCTCAATCGCCGGCGTTTTAAACGCTGTGACTTCTACGTCTGAGATGACAGTAGTGCTGCACATTGTAGCGTCGAGGAAAGCGATCTGGTTCATAAGGGTTTTCACGCCTTTAACCCGTTGTTCGGCGTACCCAGTGTAAGAGAACACCACGTCGTAAGTGCCCGGCTCAAGGGGGGCTACCCGGTAGTTTCCGTCGAAGTCGGTGATCGTGCCACGTACAAAATCGGACCCTTTCATGATCTTGACAGTTGCCCCGATCATCGTTTCACCCTGATCGTCTGTGACTTTACCTTGAAGAAAGGTGCTGCCGTTTTTTCCGTTCTGGTAGCGGACAGTCGCCTGTGTCACCGCTCCACTGGGTGCCAACTTCATATTTTCATCGTACCAGTATATCCGGCTATACTGGTCGCGCCAGTATTGTACGTGTGTGTATTGCTCGATATCCACATTTGTAAAGGTGAACCTGCCTTCGTTATCGGTTTCGGTTTTGGGGCCGTTTGGATAAAGTGAAACTGTCGCCCAGGGCAGCGGTTTGCCGTTGCGCTTGACCAGAACACCTGCAATGCTGGCTCTTTCGGCCGGTTGATCATACGCTACCGGCTGGTCCTCCAATACTTCTTCCCACTCAAACCTGCGCCAGCCTTGCGTCATCAGCAGGTAATCGAGCGCCTGGGCGGATTTCGGCTCGGCAGGGTCGAAGTAAAAGTTGGGTTCTTCGATCTTTCCTTTCACATCCTGCTCAAGCAGCAGGGAAGCCAAAATATGTCCCTGCTTGTCGTCGGCGAAACTGAGCAGTTTTTCATCGGCAACCGCCAGGGAGAAACGCCCCTGCACCGGCCGGCCCATGTGGTCGCGTACCTTGATATCCATCTGCACTTTCTCACGGGGCAGGTATCGCTCTTTGTCAGTTGTGATCTCAATATCGAGGCCTTTATCGCGATTGACGAACACGAGCCGCTCCGCCTGTTCGCTTTTTTCGCTATCAAACAAAGTAAAACGCGCGATCCCCATCGGCAGGTCCTGCACCGGAACGGTCACCTGCTGATCCGACGATTGGCCACCGAATTCAATTTCCCTGAAAAAGAAAGGCTTGTCCTGGCTGGTGCCCAGCAGATATGCTTTCCCGTTGCCGGTAGCAGATACAGCAAACTGAAGGGATTTTTCATTCCGGTTCTGCAATCGCAGCGAATAGCCTGAGACAGCAATGTCGGGCAGCGGATAAGGGGTGTCGGAAGCAAGGGGCCTGGTCAGGCGCGCTTCGTAGCGCCGACCTGCTTGCGGTACGAACCCGAATGCGCCCATGCCATCGTGGTAACTGCTGAATTCGGCCACCTGCGCGCCTTTTTCATCTACAATGATGCCGGACACGTCGGCGGGTTTCCCAAATTCATTCAGCGCTTTGAAGGCCATCTGGCAGGGCAGGCCTGCTACCGCGTCGCCGCCTTCTGGGAAAAACTGAAGATCGATCTTGTTGAGCACGATCGGAATGGCGCGCGAAATGGATTCGGTAGAGCCTTTGTGCGCGATCAGCACGTTGAGCAGGCCGTCTGCGCTTTTGAGGTCTTCCGGAAGCCGGAATTTGAGATAGGCACGGCCGTTACCGTCGGTTTTGGCTGTTCCGACGGCGCATTCGCGTCCGTCGGCAGTGGCGGTAAACCGGATGTCGCTTTTGGCCAGCGCTTTATTGTCGAGTCCCGATACATCGAGGCGGGCAATGGCCATATCGCCGGGACCCAGCGCCTTGCGCTCGAATTCCAGTTTCATATTCAGGTTTGGCAGCACCACTTTCTGAACGGTCAATGTGCGTTCGAACACATCACCGGTATTTTCCATCCAGCGGGTATAGGCCTTGATCTTGTAAAGCCCTCCGGGCCATTCAGCCTTGATCTGAAAGTCGCCGGCCGTGGTACCATCGAGGGCGAGAAAAGTTTTTTGCTCCAGCATCGAACCACGCGGATCCAGCAATTCCACGTACAGGATCTGGCTTTGCAGGGAAGCTTGCAGGTCGCCTGCGTTGCGTACATAGGCGTTGAACCAGACATCGTCTCCGGGGACGTACAGGGTACGGTCGAGCTGCAGGTACAGTTTTTCAGGAGCGATCGCTTTCTGACGGTTGGCAAGTTTTTCTTTCAGTTCCTGGTAAATGGTACTGTCGCCAAGGACGATCGGTGAAACGAAGGGGTTTTGGAGTTGGGCGCTCAGTGGCGCGGCGTCGGGGCTGGCAAACAAAAATGTCCACAGCCAAAGTGTGATTGGGTATAACATATTCGGAAGATTTTGGGGTAGGATGAAGGCCGGACCAGGGAATGCACAAATTATTTTTCACAATTTTCGAAGACCATGTGAATGCAAACTTTCCCAATGTGAACGCTACGCTTCACTGTGTAGACCGGCCAGCGCCTTCCGTTGAAGGCCTTTTGGACGGCATTAACTGCACTTTTTCGCCCGTTTTGTACATGGCGTAGTAGTGGTGAGGTGCTTTTTTGCCTATTTTTTTGACAAAAGCCGGAATTTCATGCTGTCATCGAATTTTTGTGCCGAATTATTTCCTAAATTCCGGATCGGTACCCGATGAGGAAAAATGATTGACCACATATGACGATAATCCGTTACTTACTCCCACTTCTGATGATTGCCCCCGGTTGTACGTCGGCCCAGGCGCCGGCGGCACCCTCCGACTTGATAGCAGATGGCTACGACAGCCACATCGAGCTCCGCTGGACCGCAAGCCCGACCCCCGGCGTTACCGGTTATGAAGTGTATCGCTCTGAAAACGGGGGGACTGATTTTCTGCCGCTCAAAAGTGTATCGCCTTCCGTCACATCCCTGATCGATTGGACCGGCGATGAAGGCGATAACCTGAACCGGCAGTACAAGGTCCGGGCGACTGCGCCAGGGGGCATGACCAGCAACTTTTCTCCGGTAGTGCTAGCAGAAACACACGTGATGAGCGACGAGGAGTTACTGGAAATGGTGCAACGCTACACCTTTCGATATTTCTGGGATTACGCACACCCGACCAGCGGGCTGGCGCGCGAACGCAACAATGGTAACCCTCAGGTGGTGACGATGGGCGGCTCGGGTTTCGGCATTTTGTCGATCATCGTCGGCGCCGAGCGGGGCTGGGTGACACGCGAAGAAGCGGTGAACCGGATGATCAAGATCGTTACCTTCCTGCAGATCGCGGATCGTTTTCACGGCGTATTTCCCCACTGGATGTACGGCTCCAGCGGCAAGGTTTTTCCCTTCAGTCAGTACGACAACGGGGGCGACCTCGTGGAAACGGCCTTTTTGATGCAGGGACTGCTGACCGCCCGCCGGTATTTTGACGAAGACACGCCGCTGGAATCAGCTCTGCGCAACGCCATTACCGGGCTTTGGGAAGATGTGGAGTGGGACTGGTACCGCAAAAACGGCAGCAATGTGCTGTACTGGCACTGGTCGCCCGAGCATCAGTGGCAGATCAACCTCGCTATACGAGGCTTCAACGAAGCGCAGATCATTTACCTGCTGGCCATCGCTTCTCCCACACACGGGGTGCCGGCCTCTCTGTACACAAGTGGCTGGACAGGTGGCAGTTATCAAAATCTGAACACTTATTACGGCTACAAGGTCTATACGGGACCCTATGCTGGGGGACCGCTCTTTTTTGCTCATTATTCCTATCTGGGTTTCGACCCGCGCAATAAAAAAGACCAATACTGCAACTATTTCGTGCGCAACCGCAACCATGCCCTGATCCATCAGACCTATTGTGTGATCAATCCGAAAGGGCATCAGGGGTATTCGGAAAACTGCTGGGGGCTTACTGCCAGCGACGATCCCGGCGGCTACGCCGTTCACGATCCTTTCCCCTTGAATGATAACGGTACGATCAGCCCCACCGCTGCGCTGGCTTCCATGCCGTATACGCCGGATGAAAGCGTAAAAGCCCTTAAACATTTCTACCGTAACCTCGGTGAAAACCTGTGGGGACCCTACGGGTTTTACGACGCATTTAACCTCAACCAGAACTGGTACGCATCTTCTTACCTCGCCATCGATCAGGGACCCATCGTGGCCATGATCGAAAACTATCGAACGGGGTTGTTGTGGGAGACATTTATGGAAAATCCGGAGATACAACCCGCGCTCGATGCCATTGGATTTCAGGAGGACCTGACGGGCACCGACGAGCATACGCTTGAGTCGACCGGCTTCGATGTGTCGGTATTCCCAAACCCGGTAAAGAGTGGGGGAGTGGCGACTATCGAGTGGAATGTGCTCACAACGAAGCACTTATCGGCTATGTTGGCCGACATGCAGGGGAAGGTGCTGCACACATATTTCCGTGACCGGCAGGTACAAACGGGCGTTTTTCAGGAACAGGTTCCGATACCTGCATTGCCCGCAGGAACGTATTTGCTACGGGTCGGTGACGGTCAATTTCAAATACAAAAAAAACTGTCGGTCGTGACAGGTGACTGATAAAAAATCCCGAAACGCCGCTTACGATAAACTTACTTTCTCACACATAACCAATCTAAAAGAAGCGCTTATGAAAAATGCATTTCTGTTGACGCTATTTGCTTTTCTGGGATATTTCGGCGCACATGCTCAAATCGTTTATGAAGATTTTGAGGGTGGCACGTCCGATCTGAACTGGACGGCAGCCGACGGCACCTACAACGGTGTGCTGGCCAACCCGGCGCCCGATGCCGTGAATGGCAGCGGATTCGTCGGTTCCTATACCAAAGGCATGGGTTTCGGATACTCGCTGTTCTGGGTTCCCGACCTCGCCCAGCCGCTCGACCTTTCCGAATTCAGCCGTTTCAAACTGAAAGTCTGGTGTGCTGAGGCAACCCCCGTTTTGCTCAAACTGGAAGGAACCGGTCAGGCAGTTGAAAAACAGGCCATGATTACAGCTGCCAACCAGTGGGTAGAACTGAGTTTCGACCTGAGCAAAGGCGAAAACATGGACCAACTGACCAAGATCATCATTTTCTTCGATCCGGGTAATGACCCGAGTGCGAATACCTACTACTTCGACGACCTCGTCGCCGAGAAAAATGAAAATGTGATCGAAGATTTTGAAACGCCCTCCGGTATTACCTGGACCGATCTGAACGGTACCTACAACGGCGTAGTTACCAACCCCGACCCCAACCAGATCAACGGCTCGGCGATGGTGGGCTCTTTCACCAATGACCCGAACTCCGACTACAGTTTTGCTTTTGGCACCGCTTCGGCTCCGCTTGACCTTTCGACGTACAACCAGTTCAGTATCAAGTTGTACGCCCCCAAAGCGACCCAGTTGCTGTTCAAACTGGAAGGCGGCGGACAGAACAAGGAATTTACGAAGAACGTTGCCGTCACGAATGCCTGGCAGGAATACAACTTCGACTTCTCTTCTGCCAAAGACTTTACGGAACTCGATAAAATACTGGTCGTTTTCTCTCCGGGTGTTTCCGGAAGTATGGACACGTTCTACATTGATGACATCGTCGTTTCCCCGCAGGGCCCCTGCGAAGGCGTTGAAGCCGACCCGGAAATCATCGACGATTTCGATTGCATGCGCAATGCCATATACGGCCTCGGCTGGGACAGTCTTGATGTGATCAAAAACCCCGGGCCGGATGCACTCAACACCTCTCCGAAGGTTGGCCGCGTCAGAGACCGCGCCGGCGCCGGTACGGAATACTACCCCCTGGTGATCTCATACGCAAATCCGATCGACCTGAGCGAGCGGAATCAGTTCGGACTGAAATTATGGGCGCCCAAGGCCGGCACCCTGCTGTTAAAGATCGAAGGCGGCTCCAGCCCGAAGGAGGTTCCCGTGCAAGTCACCGAACTCAACAAATGGGTAGAATACAGCGTCGATTTCAGCGACCAGGTCGGCAAGGGCCACACCAGACTCGTTATGTTCTTTAATGCCGGCGTAAATGGTGAACCAGGCGACATATATTACATCGACGATATCAAACTGGCAGCCCGCAAGGGTATTGTGCTGGAAGATTTCCAGGGAGGGGTACACCTCGGCTGGCAGGCACTCAACCAGGACGATGTGTTGCACGGCACCTTCTCCGGGCCAACTGCCAACTCGTCACCAAACTCGGTCAACAATTCGACGGAGGTAGGATGTTACTCCAAAGGCGCTTCCCCCTTCTCGACTTTGCAGGGCATTTCGCTCAACAATTTCGACTTGTCGGTGTATTCGCAGTTCAATGTGGATGTGCTGAGTCCGGCCGGATCAGACGGCGCGGTTGTGCGTATGCAACTCAGCTCGCCGACGGAAGGCAACAAAGAAGTGGAAGCCAAGATCACGACGTCAGGACAATGGGAAACCCTTAGTTTCGACTTTTCTCCATTTTCCGCGATCACCGATTTTGGTGAAGTTCGTTTGATCTTCGATCCGGGCACGACCGCTCAGAATGAGTCGTGGTGCATCGATAACCTGACGCAGACTCTCACGACCGTCGATCCCTGTGTGGATGTAGTGCCCAACACGCAGATCATCGACGACTTCGAGTGCCAGCGCAACTATGACAACATTTTCTACGGCGCCAGCGACCTGAAAGTGGTGAATAATTCACAGATCACTACAGAGAACGGCTCGCTGAAAGTAGGGGAATATGCCGATCCGGCAGGCGCCGGAACGGAATTCGCGGGCATCGGTTTCCAATTGCCTGCTCCACCCGATCTGAGCCTGGCCAATCAGCTTGAAGTGCAGGTGTATTCGCCGTTCGATAATGTGCCGTTCCTTTTCAAACTACAGAGTGGCGATAACGTAGAGGTGTTCGACACCCTGCCGGAAAAGAACAAATGGCATACCTTCAGCATTGACTTTAGCGGCGCGGAAGGCACCGCAGCCACGCAACTGGTGATCTTTTTCAACGTGCTGAGCCCCACCGGCGGCGGTACTTATCTGGTGGACAATATCCGCTGGCGCAGGGCCGGTTACAATGGCTGTGTAGCCGATCAGGAATCGGCAAACTCGACGCTCAACAATTTTGCCTACTTCAACAACAACCCATATGACGGGCAAACGCTTGAGGTCGCGGACAATCCGATGCCTGCAGGTATCAATACCAGTTCAAAAGCGATCAAGTACGTACAATCTGGCAGCGCGCCTATTTTCTCGGGCGCTTTCGCACAACTCGACGCCAACGTCGATTTCAAAGGCACGAAGCAGATCAAGACCAAGGTGCTGATGGACCACATCGGAACCTTTACGATGAAAGTGGAAGAGTTCGGTAACCCGTTCCCACCAGTCGAGATCACCGTGCCGAATACAAAAATGAATGAATGGGAAGAACTGACATTCGACTTTTCTGCCGTTGCCGACGATGCGAAATATTCGCGTCTGACGGTGCTGGTAGATCTCGGCTCCACGGGTGGAGGTACGGATGTCGTTACCTATTTCGACGATATCGTGATCGGAGAGGGTGCCTGCGGCATCATCGGAACATTTACGCCGCCGACAGTTGCCAGCATGCGCGTATCGCCCAACCCGGCGACCGATAACCTGTGGGTAGAGAACTTCGAAGGCGTATCGCGTATCGCGGTATTCAATGCCTACGGCCAGCGCCTTTCGATGGCCAATACTTCGAACGATACCCGCACGGATGTGAATATTAGCCAGTTGCCGGCGGGCATCTATACGATTACCGGCTACAACGAACAAGGCGTTCTGGTTGGAAATGCCAAATTCATCAAGCAGTAATTGAAAAGTGGAGGTCGGTAGGTAAAGAAGAGGTTTGAGGGTAAGTTTTCCGGGGTTTGGATACTTGTTATTGAAATGCAGTGATTGCCTTTCGGTGATATTATATCCAAACCCCATCCTCCTGCCTGTGCTCTGCCGGCTTTTACACCTCTGAGTGAATGGGTTAGTTTTTGATTGAAATATGAGGCGGGGCAGGTTTGGGTAGATCTATCGCAGATCGCCCCGCTTTTTTTCGATCGCCCGGCATTCGGCGCGCTTTATCCGAATAAGGATTCCTTCAAATCCAAATACACGCGATATGCTTTTTCGCAAATGGCTGATCTTCAGTCTGATATTAATACCCGGCGCTTTTCGCGCCCAGCAACCACATGCACTGGCCGGAGGGGCGGACAAGCCAGCATTCAGCCTCGACGAAGTACAAAAAAGACATTTCCTTTATTTCTGGGAACTGGCGCATTCGGAAAATTTCCAGATACCCGACCGATACCCGACCGATCATTTTTCAAGCATCGCGGCCACAGGTTTTGGTCTTTCTGCCTATCTGGTAGGCGTTGAACGGGGCTGGGTCAGCCGGGAGCAGGCCGCACAACGCGTGCTGAAAACACTTGAAGTACTGAAAGCATTGCCCCAGGGGCCACAGATGACGGGTGTTGCGGGCTACCGCGGCTGGTATTACCATTTTCTCAATACACAGGATGCCCTGCGGTTCAAAAATGTAGAATTGTCCAGTATCGATACGGGCCTGCTGATGGCGGGGGTACTTTCCTGTATGACTTATTTCGACCGGGACAATGCTACCGAAAAGGCTATCCGGGACTTGTCCGATTTTTTGTTCCGCCGCGTCGAATTCGACTGGTACCTCAACGAGCACGACCGGCTGAGCATGGGCTGGTTCCCCGATCGCGGCTTTTTGCCGGCAGAATGGCACGGCTATAACGAAGCCATGATCCTGAACATCATGGCCCTGGGCTCTCCGACACATCCTGTGCCTGCCAAAACCTGGGATGCATGGTGCGCAACGTACTACCGCGCCGATTTTAAAGGGCAGGATATGGTGAATTTCGGCCCCCTGTTCGGCCACCAGTACAGCCATGTATGGATCGACTTTCGCGACATCCGCGATCCGTACATGCAGAAAATGGGCATCGATTACTTTGAGAACAGCCGCAGAGCGGCGCTGGCCAATCGCCGGTATTGTATCGATAATCCCCTGAAATTCAAAGGATATGGCGAACAGATATGGGGGCTGACAGCCTGTGACGGCCCCGGCTACGCGAACAAAATGTACGAAGGGCGCGAACAGGTGTTTCAGGGATATTCAGCGCGCGGCGTGGCTGCCGATTATCACACCGACGACGGCACCATTGCTCCTACAGCTGCCGTGGCATCCATGCCTTTTGCTCCGGAATACTGCCTCCCTGCCACACAGGCCATGTGGGAACGCTGGCCGGTCGGGCCCTATGGGTTTTTCGACGCTTACAACGAAAGTTTTACCTGGACCGATCAATCGGAAAGCGCGCAGCCCGGCCGTGACTTTTGGGTGGACAAGGACTACCTGGGTATCGATCAGGGGCCGATCGTCCTGATGATCGAGAATTACCGAAGCGGCTTTTTATGGAGCCTCATGAAAAAGAATCCATACATCGTGCGCGGCCTGCAGCGCGCGGGGTTTACAGGAGGGTGGCTCGATCGGGTCGACTCCAAAATAACAGCAGGGATCGATTGGGCAGACGGCGAGAAAGCCATGCCGAACCCCGATGTGCCGCTCGACCGCAGCAGTTTTTTCAGCCGGGCGGTATATAAAGACAAAGCCGGGAATAAACTTCCCTATCAATTGATGGAGCCCTGGAAGGCCAAAACATCCGAAAAATACCCGCTGGTGCTGTTCCTGCATGGTTCGGGCGAGCGCGGCGATGACAACAGCAGTCAAATGAGAAACGGCGTTTATGGCTTTTGCGAGCGGAAAATGCTGGAAGAGCATCCCTGTTATCTCCTGGTACCGCAATGCCCTGAAGGATTGCGATGGGGAGGAAGCAGCAAGGACTGGAGTGCGCTTTACTCTCCCGACCCGACGGTACCCGGGCGCATGACGCTTGAGTTGCTGGAAAAAATACTGGAGGAACACCCGCAAATAGACCGCAACCGCATATATATCACTGGGCTGAGCATGGGAGGTTTCGGTACCTTCGACCTGCTGGCCCGGCGACCGGAACTGTTTGCCGCAGGCATGCCGCTTTGCGGTGGCGGAGACCCCGATGTAGCAGATCGCATGAAAAATATCCCGATCTGGGTTTTTCACGGCAGGCTCGATGATGCGGTGTATCCGCAGTTTTCGCGCCGGAGTGTGGACGCGCTGAAAAAAGCGGGAAATGAACGGGTGAAGTACACAGAATACTCGACACTTGGTCATAATGTCTGGGATGTCACATATTACAATCCCGAAGTACTGGAATGGCTGTTCGCCCAGCGAAAAGGGCAATAATTTCAGCCGTATTAAAAGACCTGATCTATGTCAAATACCATTTTTCGATCACTAATAACATGGCTGCTTGTAGCAGGCCCTTTTTGGGGCCGCTTGTGCGCACAAATGTACCGCCCCTCGGCTGCCGTTGAAGACCGCGTCACGGCATTGCTCGACAAAATGAGCCTGGAGGAGAAGATCGGACAGTTAACCCTTTACACAACGGACTGGGGATCGACGGGCCCCACGATCAGGGAAGGATACAAAAATGACATCCGATCCGGCGCCTGCGGTAACCTGTTCAACAGCCATACGGTATCGTTCGTGCGTGAATTGCAGCGCATCGCCGTGGAAGAGACCCGGCTAAAGATACCGCTGCTCTTTGGGTTCGATGTGATCCACGGCTACAAGACCATATTCCCGATCCCACTCGGTGAATCGGCCAGTTGGGACCTGGAAGCGATCGAGCGGTCGGCCCGTGTTGCCGCGACCGAGGCTACGGCGGCCGGGTTGAACTGGACTTTTGCTCCGATGGTGGACGTCTGCCGCGACCCGCGCTGGGGCAGGGTCATGGAAGGCGCTGGAGAGGATACCTACCTCGGATGCCGGATCGCCGAGGCGCGCACCCGCGGTTTTCAGGGGAAAAAACTGGGCGATACCGACGCCATGCTTGCCTGCGTTAAACACTTTGCCGCATACGGGGCGCCGATAGCAGGCCGCGATTACAACAGCGTGGATATGAGCGAACGTTACTTCCGCGAATATTATCTGCCGCCCTACGAAGCTGCTATCCGCGCAGGCGCAGCGACCGTGATGACTTCGTTCAACGACTACGACGGCGTACCGGCTACCGGAAACAAGTACCTGCTCACCGATATTCTGCGGAAAGAATGGGGGTTTAAAGGCTTTGTGGTCACGGACTACACTTCCATCAATGAGATGGTGAACCACGGAGTTGTGGCCGATGAAAAAGCCGCCGGAGAACTGGCCATGAACGCAGGCGTGGACATGGATATGCAAGGGGCTGTTTACCAGCGATTTATGTTACAGTCATATAAGGATGGCAAAATTGCAATGCCCCTGATAAACGACGCCGTTCGCCGGGTGCTTCGCCTGAAGATCGAACTCGGACTGTTTGAAGATCCGTACAAGTATTGCGATGAAACTCGGGAAAAGAACAGCTTGCTGAGTGCCGAACACCGTGCGGCAGCGCGTGATGTGTCCCGGAAAAGCATCGTCCTGTTGAAAAACGAAGGCGGCATTTTGCCATTGAAGAAAACACAAAAGATCGCCCTGATCGGTCCGCTCGCTGATAATAAAAGCGAACTGATCGGCAACTGGAACGGCGCGGGCAATGCCAACGATTGTGTGAGTGTGCTGGAAGGGTTACGCGCAAAGGCTCCTGCAGAGATCACGACAGAAGCGGGTTCCGATTTTATGGCGGAAAAGTCCGATGGCCTTGCAAATGCCCTGGCGCTTGCGGAAAAGGCAGATGTGGTGGTCGCAGTGGTGGGAGAAACCGCTATGATGAGCGGCGAAGCCTGTGCACGCGGGGAGATCGGACTGCCGGCAGCGCAGGAAGCGTTGGTGATGGCCTTGATCAAAACGGGCAAGCCGGTCGTGGTCGTCCTGATGAACGGACGCCCGCTGGCGTTCCCGGCCATCGCAGAAAGCGCCGGCGCCATTGTAGAGTCCTGGTGGCTGGGGACGGAAGCGGGCAATGCCATCGCAGATGTACTGTTCGGCGATTACAATCCCTCCGGCAAGTTGCCGATGAGTTTTCCCCGTTCGGTAGGGCAGGTGCCTGTTTTTTACAACGAAAAATCTACCGGCAGGCCTTTCGACCCCAATTCGAAATGGACAAGCAAATACATCGATATGCCGAACAGCCCGCAATGGCCTTTCGGCTTCGGATTGAGTTATACCACGTTTTCCATCAGCGAACCGAAGCCTGAAAAGACTACTTTCAAAAAAGGCGAGCCGCTGAAAGTGTCCGTCACAGTCAGCAACACCGGCGCCAGAGATGGCGAGGAAGTCGTGCAACTCTACGTTCACGATCTCGTCGGATCGGTCACGCGGCCGGTGAAAGAACTCAAGGGATTCCAAAAGGTGATGCTCAAGGCGGGAGAATCGCGCACCCTGCAATTTACGCTTACAGAAAAGGACCTGAGTTTCTACCGAAGGGACATGTCGTTCGGAACGGAACCCGGGGATTTCGAGATCATGGCGGGCGGAAATTCCGCCGATCTGAAAAAGGTACGCGTCACAATGACAGAATAAATGTTGATAAACCGTTTTGATAATCAGTATTTTAAACTAAAACATTTGATCGTATGAGGCAATTTTTGACAAATCCTGAAGGCAGACGATTGGTGATGTCGCTTTTGCTTTTAATGCTATTTGCACCGATCCTGTCTGCCCAGTTTCGCGTAACCGGAAAAGTCACCGACGCGAGCGACGGCTCACCGATCATAGGCGCCACCGTCAAGGAAAGGGGGACGACCAACGGCGCCATCACCGACGTCGATGGCAGCTATGCCCTGACGGTAGCCGATGACCGGGCCGTACTGGTGCTCAACTACACCGGCTATGCCGAGCAGATCGTCGAAGTAGAAGGCCGTGCTGCCATCGACGTCGTGATGAGCGTGTCCGAAAACCTCATCGAACAGGTGGTGGTGATCGGCTACGGTACTCAGAAGAAAAGTGACCTGACGGGCGCTGTCGGGAACATCAAAGCCAAGGACATCGAGCGAATTCCAGGTTCCTCACTTGAGCAGGCTTTGCAGGGCAAACTCGCCGGGGTATATGTGGTGCCCGCCAGCGGTATGCCGGGTTCGGGCGCTACCATCCGGATCAGGGGTACCGGCACGCTCAATAACGCCAGTCCGCTGTTTGTTGTGGACGGCATGTTGCTCGACGATATTTCCTTCCTCAACCCGCAGGATGTGGAGTCGGTTGAGGTATTGAAAGATGCCTCTGCGACGGCCATTTACGGCAACCGCGGCGCCAATGGTGTCATTATTATCACTACGAAACGCGGTAACAAGGGCGAAAGAGCGCTGATCTCGTTCAGCTCTTATTACGGTTCACAGGCAGTGACCCGGCAGATACCGATGGCCAACGCCGCGCAGTTCGGCCAGCTCTACAACGAACTGACCAATTCGAACTACTACGCCGACCCTGCAGCCCTCGGTGAAGGGACCAACTGGCAGGATGTTATTTTCCGCGATGCGCCGATCGCAAACGCGCAGATCAGCGCTAACGGCGGTTCTGATAAATTCCTTTACAACATTTCCGCCAACTATTTTAAACAGGAAGGCATTGTAAGGGAATCCGAATTCCAGCGCATTACGGTGCGGTTCAACAACGAGTATCAGGTAAATCCGTTCATTCGCCTCGGCAACAACCTGGCATTCAATAATTACAAGGTACAGAACCCGCCGAACGTCGTGGAGTCGGCCTATCGCATGCCGCCCGTATTTGCCGAACGCGATTCAACGGGCGCATTCAGCGATCCTACCTTTTTCGGCGGCGCCATCGGCAATCCTGCGGCGGATTTGTATTACAAGAACAATAACCACGCAGGCGGCAACCGCCTGGTAGGAACCGTTTATGGCGACATCAAACTGTTCAAATACTTTACTTTCCGCAGCAATTTCGGTGTCGACCTTTTTTACATCAATTCAAAGTATTACGAACCGGTGTTTATGGTGTCGAATTCGCAGTTGAACAACGAGGACAAACTCAATCTCGGCTATAACGAAGCCCGTACCTGGCTCTGGGAAAACACCCTTACATACGATCAGGAATGGGATTGGCTGCACCTCAATGTGCTGGGTGGGTACACATCCCAGGAAAGGCACTTTGAAGACTTCGGCGCTGGCCGCCGCAATTTCCCTTCCGGAGAGGACGAACTGCTATACCTCAATGCCGGCGATGTGCTCACACAAACGAACTCCGGCGGCGCCGGCGAATGGGCGATGGTCAGTTACCTCGGTCGTACCAATATCACGCTCTTCGACCGCTACCTGCTGACGGCTTCACTGCGTGCCGATGGCTCGTCGCGCTTTTCACCCGATAACCGCTGGGGGTATTTCCCCTCATTTGCCGTCGGCTGGAACATCACACAGGAGCCCTTCATGTCGGCACAACGCATCTTCGACCGCTTGAAAATACGCGCGTCATGGGGCATTGTGGGCAACGATAAAACACAACTCTATCCTTCGTTTGGCACCATCACAGGCGGGCTTGGCGCCATCTTCGGTCCCAACGAAACGCTCAACCAGGGCGCATCCCTGATCTTTCTGTCGAACCCCGATGTGCGCTGGGAAAGTGCGCGCCAGACGGATGTAGGGCTCGAACTGGCTTTGTTGCAGGGCCGTTTTTCTGCCGAGGTCGACTGGTATAACCGCTATACTTACGACATTCTGTCGCAGCCGCCAATTCCAGCCTATGTAGGCTCTCAGGGTATACCGGTGGTAAATGTGGCCGATGTGCTCAACCGCGGCTGGGATCTGACGTTAAACTGGAGAGAGACGAGGAACAGGTTTTCCTACAACGTTTCATTGATCTATTCGACCGTGCACAATGAAGTGAAAAAACTGGACAAGCGCCGCTCGCAAATCCCCAATGGCGGCACCGCACAGGGCGATCTCGCTACGCTGACGATTGTCGGACAGCCGATCGGAACGTTTTACGGATTTGTCACAGACGGCGTATTCCAGACGGCCGATGAGGCCGCCAGCAGCCCGCGCCTCGGCAACGAGACGGCCGGCGATCTGAAATACAAGGATATCAACGGCCGCGACGCCGACGGCAATCTGACCGGCCTGCCCGACGGCAAGATCGATGCCGACGACAGGACTTTCCTCGGCAGCCCGATCCCGGACTTTAACTACGGCTTCTCGCTGGGTTTCGAGTTCATGGGCGTCGATGTAGCCGCAGATTTCTTCGGCGTATCGGGGAACAAAGTGGTCAACGCGAAAGCATTGTCGCGTTTTGCCGTGTACAACTGGGAAGAATCCTTTTATGACGGCCGCTGGACGGGCGCCGGTACCACGAATGAAAAACCGCGCATCACCAATGGCGGGCATAACTACCGGATGTCGGATTACTGGGTGGAAGACGGTTCTTTTTTCCGTATGCGCAGCCTGGCAATCGGCTACTCATTGCCGCGCATGGTCATTTCAAAGATCGGACTGTCGCGTTTCCGCATTTATGCGAGCGGCACCAACCTCTGGACAAAGCAGCAGTATTCCGGCTACTCGCCCGAATTTCCCGGCAGTTCGGTCTTCACTTCGGGCATCGATTACAACCCCTATCCGATCAGCAAAACCTATTTGCTGGGTTTTGACGTAAGTTTCTAACACATTCTGCCTTGATTTTATAAAATCTGAAGCATGAAAAACGCAAGAATTTTCAAATATAAAGCGATCCTGACCTTGCTACTTGCAGCCGGAGCGATCAGCAGCTGCAAAAAAGACTTTCTGGATCGGAAGCCGCTGGGCGAACTGACCTATGACACATTCTTCCAGACGGAAGACCAGGCGGTACAGGCGACCAATGCCGTGTACAACCAGTTCCGCTCCTGGGAATGCGTCGCGCTCGGGTATATCGGCATTACCGACATCATCAGTGATGATGCGGACAAAGGTTCCACATTGAATGACCAGCCTCTGCTGGCGGACATCGACAATTTCAATTTCGATGCTGCCAACACCTTTTTTTCGCAGGTCTGGACGGGGTATTACAGGGCCATCACGCGCGCCAACCTGGCGATCAAGCGTATCCCCGATGTGCCCGATATGGATGACAATCTGCGCAAACGGCTGGTGGGCGAGTGCAAATTTATGCGGGCCTACTCCTACTTTTTGCTGGTCCAATGGTTTGGCGACATCCCGGTCATCACCGAGCCGCTGAGCGCCGATGAATACTACAACCGTGTTCGCCAGCCGGTGGCCGAGGTGTACGGGCAGATTGAGCGCGACCTGCTGGACGCGATCGATGCGCTGCCGAAGAAATCGCAATATGCAGCCAGCGACAAAGGGCGGATCACCAAAGGCGCCGCACAGGGTATTCTGGCGAAGTTGTATATGCTGAAAAAGCAATACGGCCAGGCAAGCCAGTTGTGCCTCGATGTCATCAATTCGAACGAATACAGCCTGCTGCCCAAATACGCCGATAATTTCCTGCCGGTGGGCGAAAACGGCGCTGAATCCATGTTCGAGATCAATGCGGCGGCTCTTCAACCGGATGCCGGCGGTGTAATCGGCCCCGGTGCTACGCCATACAACATGGTGCAGGGCGTACGCGGCAATCCCAACCTCGGTTGGGGCTTCAACCGCCCGTCGGATAATCTGGTGACTTCTTACGAGAACGGCGACCCGCGCCGGGAAGCCACAGTGATCTATGTCGGCGAGATCCTGCCGGACGGCGCTACGCAGGTGCAGGACAACCCGGATATCGTCAACGAACGTTTCAACCAGAAAGCCTGGGTGCCCAGCCACCCCGGGTTGCAGGATAATGGCCCCGGCAATATCCGCGTACTGCGTTATTCCGATATCCTGCTGCTCGCAGCCGAGGCATTGAACGAGGACAACAAACCCGGCGATGCGCTGATCTACCTCAACCAGGTGCGCAAGCGCGCGCGCGGCACGAACAATTTCATCCTGCCGGACATCACCATCACCGATCAGGCGCAGTTGCGCGAACGCATTTACAAGGAGCGCCGGTCCGAACTGGCAATGGAACAGCACCGCTGGTTCGATCTGCTGCGCTGGGGGCGTGTTGCCGATGTGATGCAGGCCGTCGGCAAAAACTTTGTTCCGAACAAACACGAATTGCTGCCGATCCCGCAGACCGAAATAGATCTGACGGACGGAAGCATCCAGCAAAATCCGAATTATTGAAGGAAACTGATTTGAACAGGAAACCCACGCGAATCGAATTCGCGCGGGTTTCCTGTTTTTTTACGTGAGTTTTTGGATAGGTTTTTCCTGACTTTTCGGATGCTCTTCAAATAAGTGTGTCCATAGTTATTTGAACTACCCCGAACGATTCCCTTTGTCTTGACAAGGAACCTTGTAACGATTACACAAAGGGCGTTTGTCTTGACAATGAACCTTGCAGCGATTACACAAAGGGCGTTTGTCTTGACAATGAACCTTGCAGCGATTACACAAAGGGCGTTTGTCGCTGCACATTACTCCTTTGCGCCTGGTGTCTTGTGGTCAGGCACAAACCCTTGCAGCGATTACACAAAGGACGTTAGTCTTGACAAGGAACCTTGCAGCGATTACACAAAGGGCGTTTGTCTTGACAATGAACCTTGCAGCGATTACACAAAGGGCGTTTGTCTTGACAATAAACCTTGCAACGATTACACAAAGGGCGTTTGTCGCTGCACATTACTCCTTTGCGCCTGGTGTCTTGTGGTCAGGCACAAACCCTATTATGTCTTACCTTTCTGTAAAGGTTTGATTTGCAATACATATATCTCAAAACCTATCCCAAATTCACGTTTTTTAATGCCTGGCCTGCCAGATCACTTCATCTGCGCCCAGGTCGCCGGCGAGTTTGCGCGACAGCACGAAAAAATAGTCGGAAAGGCGGTTGAGGTATTGCAACACCATCTCTTCTACAGCGTCGTGCTCATGCAGGGCTACGGCGAGTCGTTCGGCACGGCGACACACCGTGCGGCACACATGACAAACAGACACGACCGGGTGGCCGCCCGGAAGAATGAAGTTTTTCAACGGCGGCAATTGATGGTCCATCGCATCGATCTCCTGCTCCAGCAATTCGATGTCGCCGGGTGTCAGGTCAGGGAGCGGGGGGTGTTTTTCCGGATCGGATGCAAGATGTGCACCCAGGGTAAAAAGGCGCTGCTGGATATGCATGAGCACTTCGCGTACGTGTGACTGTTCCACCGAATCGCGTAGCCAGCCGACAAAGGAATTTAGTTCGTCAATAGTACCATAGGCGTCAACACGGAGGTGGCTTTTGGAGACGCGGCGCCCTCCGAACAGGGCTGTTTCGCCCCGGTCCCCTGTTTTTGTATAAATCCGGAATGCCATCTGTCGACTGGTTTAAAAAGGCTGCACTATACAGGGAGCCGTTACTGCCTGATAAATTCGTATCCTCCCCTGGTAGCGCCCCATACCTGCTTCCCGTCCGCATCGAATCCCTGATCCCAACTGATCAGCATTTCATCTGTGATCAGCACCGTGGAGGTAGCATATTGTGCGCCTTTCAGTTTGCTCTGACAATCCTTGCCGCGGGTGGAGCCGGTGAAGACGCCATTTTGTTGCTCCATGTACACGGTACAACCTTCAAGTAGTGTAATATCTGCCGGTGTCAGGGTCTCGAACAAATCCGTGTTGTTATAAGCCCCGATCCATTTTTCCGGACTGGGCAACGTATACACGCTGCTGCGCAGGCTCAGTTCTCCTGCATTTTCTACCTTGTAAATGCGCTGGCGGTAAGGTTTGTTCTCGTCCGCTGCACTGGCCTGTTCTACATAAAGCCAATGTGCCGACCCGTCATTCGTCCAGATCGGCCGTACGTGTAGCCTGATGTCGTAATAGTCGGAGTCGCGCATGCTTTGGAACTGGCTGCTGAAATCGCCTGTCATGCGGTGCACCAGTTTCTCCAGTGCTGCATCTGATTGCGCGGTCAGGCGGCAAAGGCCGCCGATAACGACCAATATTGCTACCGCTGCTGCCGGTTTGAATGAAAGAAGGAGGGATCTCATGTGAAAATTATTGTCTGTTGTTATGTGAACTGTCACGGGTTGCCGCAGGGGTGGTCATGATAGAATTTGATTCCGTGCCGGTGCCGGTACGCACGCCATTTTTCTCCCGGGCGGCGTCCAGTGCATCGCTTTTAATGCCGGTGGATTCCATTTCTTCCAGTTTTTTCCGCTCCTCTTCGGGGTCGACCGGCAGCGGAAGCCCGTTGAGGGTGGCCCAGGTATAGGGCGCCCATTCGGACAAGTCCTTGCGCAGTTCGGATTGCTGTGTACGATTTTGTGCGGCCATGAGCCTTTTCAGCAGCAATTTTGTCAAGGCAGGCTTATTGATGGGGATGGCAGATGCAAAAATCCTGTCTCCCGCTACCGGGATCAGTTCGAGGCAGGTGACGCCGTGGTTCGTGCCGTCCATGCCATCGACAAACCTGTGAAAATCGATCATTTCCCCGATGGCAGCAACGTCGCCACCGGCTGCTTTTTTGAGGATATTTTTGTAGTCGAAATTAGCCCAGTCGGCCATTTTCAGCACTCCTTCTGCGACGCGGATATCCGCGCTGTCGGATGCTGTTGTCTGGCTGTTGGCGGACAAACTGCCAAGCAGGAACAGACATATCAGGGGAAAGAAAAGTACTTTTTTCATGGGAAATGTATTATCGTAGGTGAAACCGGACGCAAAGTTGTGCATTTCACGGCAGAAATTCCCCGCTTTCGCTATTGCCACCCCTTTTTTTCTTGACGGCAAAATATCTACTTTTGCGCCGCCATTGGCACTGACAGACCATTTCACCACTCATTCAATATCGCTCAATCACATTATGGGACGCGCGTTCGAATTCCGCAAAGAGAGAAAATTCAAGCGTTGGGCCGGCATGGCCAAAACATTCACCCGTATCGGGCGTGAGATCGCCATCGCTGTGAAAGCCAGCGGCCCGAACCCGGAATACAATCCCCGCCTGCGCATGGCGATCCAGAATGCCAAAGCCGCCAACATGCCCAAGGCAAACGTGGAGAATGCCATCAAAAAGGCCTCGGGTAAGGAAGCAGAAAACTTCCAGGAAGTACTATATGAAGGTAAAGGCCCGCACGGTGTTGCCGTACTGGTGGAAACCGCTACCGATAATCCTACGCGTACCGTCGCAAATGTGCGCATGTACTTCGACCGCTGCGGGGGCGCGCTGGGCAATTCCGGTAGCGTGGGTTTCCTGTTCGACCGGAAAGGGGTTTTCAAGGTAAATGCCGAGGGCCACGACTGGGAAGAACTCGAACTGGAACTGATCGACGCAGGACTGGAAGAACTCAAAAAAGAGGACGATGAAGTGGTTTTGTACACCGGTTTTACGGATTTCGGGACGATGCAAAAAGCCCTGGAAGACCGCAATATCGAAGTCAGCAGTGCAGCCCTGGAGTGGATCCCCAATACCACGAAGGAACTGGGCGACGCGGAAGCCGAGCAGGTGATCAAACTCATCGACAAACTGGAGGAAGACGACGATGTGCTGAACGTTTTCCACACGATGGATATGGCCGAGTAAGGCGTTTATCGCTTTGCCAGCCGCGTCAGCACGCTCCGGGTGCGGCTTTTCAATGCGGCGGTGCCGTGCTCGTAGTGGGTTTCGAGCAGCAGGCGCAATTCCGGTGTCAATTCCGGTATTTCTTCACAGATATCAGCCAATACGCTCATGGAAAGGCAGCGTATGGCCACGGCTTCATTCGGTGAAGCGAGGAATCCGAAACAGATGTCAGCGAGTTCGCCGTGCCATTCCGCCGGCACACTCGTTTTTTCGAAAACGCTGAGAATGTTGCGCTTTACGGCGTCGTGGATGCCGGGTTTGCGCAGGTAAACGATCATTTCCTGCTGCCAGGGCGCCAGCAGGTATGGATATTTTTTACAAACGTACTGCACTGCCCAGGCACTGCGCTGCGTGAGCCGGTACTCGTCACCCATAAATATTTCCATCAGCGCTGCCAGGCGCTCCGCATCGCCGCCGATCCATTCGACGATGCGCAGGGTCTGCGCCTTGCTGTGTTCGGCCTCCAACAAGTCGGTGAGGAAGGTTTTATACGTGTTCATGACGGGATCATGGTTGCTCTGTTCATTCCTTGTCGTCTTCATCTTCATCGTCTTCGCCGGCATTTTCTTCCCGGGCCGGCGGCGGCACTTGCGTTACCTGCAGAATATCGGGATCCCAGACCCATAAGCCCTCTTTGTATTCGCGGATCATGAGCGCGACGTTTTCGGCGTGGTATTTCTGTTGCAAACGCGGGTAGCGGTAGCGACTCCACAAGGAACTTTCATCAAAAGGAATACCCGTAGCGATGCTTTCGCGCAGCGCATAGATATATGCCAGGCTTTCCGTCCGCCGCAACAGCCAGTCGTTGATGCTCAGGGCCGGGTCGCCGTGCCCGGGAATCAGCCGGGTGAACCAGTTGCGGTCGTGTATGCGCGGGAGTTTTTCCAGCGTCTGCTCATATTCAACGCTGCTGTGGTAAATGAAGGGAAATTCGATGTTGCACAAATAGTCGCCCGCGATGCAGAGGCCGAGTTGCCAGATGATCACCATCATGCTGTCTTCCGTATGCCCGGGCGTCAGGTAAAACGTCATTTTGGTTTGCCCCTGCCGGTACTGCACACCGTCGCGATACACCTCGAAATCGCCATTCGGATACTCGATGGGGTAGGGACGGTCGATGTAGTACTGTTCGTCGAACTCCAGGGCCTGCTCGATGATCTGCTCGCGGCGCGGATTGTCGGCCATTGCCTTGGAAATGAAAACCTTGTCCGCCTCGAAAGCCCGGTAACCGATGATGTGGTCGTAGTCGGAATGGGTGAAGATCAGGCATACGGTGCGGCCTTCGCGAATACTTTCGACGTATCGTCTGATCTCCAGTACTTCGTCGGGCAGCCATGCAGGGTCCACCACCAACACCGCGTCATCCGTTTTGACCACGGTAGAGTTTGTCTGGAACAGTGCGCTTTGAAAGATCGTAATATTCGGATCACGATAAATGATCTTGCTCATAGCAGGTTTGTTACGGGTTGGTTTGGAATAATGGTGTAAGGAAGGCCTGATGGGATAAAGAGCAGGAAAGAAGGGGCTTCTTTCATATGCTGAAAGTGCGGAAAATCACATTAACATACGAATGCGGGGCAAGTTAACGAAAAGCCGGGGAAAAGGAATGTCTGCAAAATGCCTACTTTTGCCGCACTTTTGACTCAGGCAAAAATACACAAACCCTGAATCCGCCACATAAAATCTGTCTACTCTAAATGGGAAATATTGTTGCCATTGTCGGCCGTCCCAATGTCGGTAAATCTACCCTCTACAACCGCCTCGTCGGCATGCGCGACGCGATCACGGATGACTTTTCAGGCGTGACGCGCGACCGGAAGTACGGGTTCTGCGAATGGAACGGCAAGCGCTTTACGGTCGTCGATACCGGCGGTTTCGTACATGCGTCCGACGATGTGTTCGAAACGGCCATCCGGGGGCAGGTCAAGATCGCCATAGAAGAAGCGGCCGCGATATTGTTCATGGTGGATGCCCAGACGGGGATCACCGACCTGGATGAAGAGATCGCCAAAGTGCTGCGCCGCGGCGACAAGCCGGTTTTTCTGGTGGTCAATAAAGTGGATAATCACAACAACCTGATGGAGGCCAACGAGTTCTGGGGGCTCGGCATCGAAAATACGTTTTTTATTGCGTCCATCAGCGGCAGCGGAACGGGCGACCTGCTCGATGCGGTGGTGGAACTCATTGAAAACGAAGAACCCCTCGAAACGGAACTGCCCAAATTTGCCATCGTCGGCCGGCCCAACGTGGGCAAATCATCGCTCACCAACGCCCTGCTGGGTGAGGAGCGCAACATTGTCACCCCGGTAGCGGGCACCACGCGCGATCCCATTCACTCCGTGTACAACAAATTCGGGAAAGAATTCGTGCTGATCGATACGGCCGGCATCCGGAAAAAAACGAAGGTGGAGGAAGACCTGGAGTTCTATTCCGTGATGCGGGCGATCCGCGCCGTGGAAGATGCCGATGTGTGCCTGCTGGTGCTCGACGCCACGCTGGGGCTGGAGTCGCAGGACCTCAATATCCTCCGGCTTGCGCAAAAAAGACACAAAGGCGTGGTGATACTGGTGAACAAGTGGGATCTGATCGAAAAGGAAACCAATACGGCACGCGACTACGAGGCCGCGATCAAAAAACGCATCGCCCCGTTTAGCGACGTGCCGGTGCTGTTCATCTCCGCGCTCGACAAAAAGCGGATTTTTCAGGCCATCGAAGCGGCGATGGAGGTGTATGATAACCGCTCGCGGCGGGTAAAAACCTCCGAATTGAACGAACTGATGATGGCCGTCATCGAAGCAACGCCACCGCCCTCTGTACACAGTCGCCACCCGAAATTCAAATACGTCACGCAACTGCCGACACCGTTCCCTTCTTTCGCCTTTTTTGTAAACAACCCGAACTATGTGCGTGACTCGTACAAGCAGTTCCTGGAAAACCAGTTGCGCAAGCATTTTAACTTCAAAGGTGTGCCCATGGAAGTGTATATGCGGTCAAAATGATCGCTTGCCCTGCTGACGGGTTTCGGCAAAACGGAGTTTTCCCAAACAACGCTCTGCATGCCGGATTCGTTTTAATGTCCGGGCGCTTCTGCTCCTGCTCAAACAACATAAACACATGAAAAAGCACATTTTTTACCTGATGGTCCCGGCGGCCATTTTATTCAATGGTTGCAAGGACGATCCCGAACCGGTCCCTGCTTACCTTGACCTGCAACCTTTCACGGTCGAAGCGCTTGGCGGCGCTTCCTGGCAAAAGATCACCGACGGCTGGCTGTATGTCAACGGTGAGTTTCTGGGCGCATACACCCTTCCCACTACTATTCCCATTCTGGCGGAAGGGGAGAGCGAGATCATTTTGTTTCCCGGAGTCAAGGAAAACGGCATTATTGCCACGCCCAATATTTATCCGTTCATGACCCGCTATGAAGCGATACAGACGCTGACACCGGGCGAAAACACCACCGTTAATCCGGTAACGGAATACGACTCCGGCGCCATGTTCCCTTTCAACGGCAGGGGTGATTTCGACGGGAGTTCCACGTTGCAGTTCGAAAACCGCGACGGCGATGCCGGCACCGGTTACTTTCTTTCCAGCGACGATGCTTTTGCCGGTGAATGTCTACGGATGGAGGTAGACACTGCGCACTGGCTCATGGAAATCGCTTCCGAAAAAACGGCGCTGCCCACCAGCGGGGAGCGGCAGGTGTGGCTTGAATTGCACTACAAGAATGATGTGCCTTTCTCGCTTTATTTGCTGGGCAGCATCGGCAGTTCGGGCGAACAGGCGCAGGCCGTGTATCTGTTCAATGATTCCGACTCGTGGAACAAAATTTATATTAACCTGACCGAATTTCTCATTGCATCTTTGCAGGATGATTATCGCCTGTTCTTTCAGGCGGGTCTTCCGCGCGATGCTTCCAACAACTTTACACAGGACAAGGGTACCGTATTGCTGGACAATATTCGCCTGGTGCACTTCTGAAAGCACCGAAAGTTGAAACAACCAATTTAATTCCACGTCATTGTTCCGCCGCCAACGCCAACGCGATACATTTTTCTACGGCATCGCCGATTTCTTTTCGGCGATGCTGGCATGGGCCTTGTTCTTTGCCTACCGGAAATCACTGGAAGGAGGTGTGCCGGACATGGAAATGCTCCGCGATCCCAACTTTTCGCTGGGTATTCTGATCATTCCGACCGGATGGGTGCTGCTGTACAGCATTTTCGATCACTATGTCGACATTTACAGGCTGTCGCGCCTGACCACGCTCACCCGCACGTTTTTTCTCACCTTTTTCGGGGTCATCTTTTTGTTCTTTACCCTGATCCTCGACGATGTAGTGCGGGATTACCAGACCTATTACCGCTCATTTCTTGCGCTGTTCGGCCTGCATTTTATGATCACGGCTACTGTCCGGATGGTATTGCTCACGCGGGCGAGCCGGCGACTCAAGGCGGGGCTCGTTACGTTCAATACCCTGCTGGTCGGCGGCAACCAGAACGCCCTTGACCTCTTTCTCGACATCCATGGCCGGGAAAAGGGGTTGGGTAACAAATTTATCGGCTATATCGATACCAACGGAAGCGACGGGCAGACACTGAGCGAGCACTTGCCCAAACTGGGCGGTATTGAGGACCTGGAAGCGGTTATACGCGATCAGGAGATCGAAGAGGTGATTATCGCCATCGAAACCTCGGAGCACAACCGGCTGCGCGATATCCTCAATGTGTTGTTTGATTTTGGCGGCGAGCAGGTGCTGGTCAAGATCATCCCTGATATGTACGATATACTGCTGGGCACTGTGAAAATGAATCACGTGTACGGCGCCGTGCTGATCGAGATCAGGCAGGAACTCATGCCCCGCTGGCAGCGCGTGATCAAACGCCTGATCGACGTTGTCGTCAGCGTTTTTGTCCTGTTGTTGTTGTCCCCCCTGATCCTCTACATCGCCATACGGGTAAGACTGTCTTCGACCGGTCCGATCTTTTTTCCGCAGGAACGGATGGGGCTGAACGGGAAGCCGTTCACCATCATCAAGTTCCGCTCGATGTATGTAGATGCTGAAAAGAACGGGCCGCAACTATCGCACGAAAACGACCCGCGTTGCACGCCGTTCGGAGCGGTGATGCGCAAATGGCGGCTCGACGAAATTCCCAATTTCTGGAACGTGCTGCGCGGCGATATGTCGCTGGTAGGGCCGCGGCCGGAACGCAAACATTTTATCGATCTGATCCTCGAGCACAACCCCCACTACAAACACCTGCTGAAAGTTCGGCCCGGCATCACTTCCTGGGGACAGGTAAAGTACGGGTATGCTTCCAACGTGCAGCAAATGCTCCAGCGCCTGCGATTTGATCTCCTGTATATCGAGAACATGTCGCTGGCGCTGGATTTCAAGATCATGTTTTACACGGTGCTGGTGCTCATGCAGGGACGTGGGAAATAACCCTCCATTTACCTGATCAGCGTCGTATTCCCTTTCAGTATTTCCGTGTACCCGTCGATATATTGCACCTCAAGTATCCAGACGTACACGCCCGGGTCCATCGGTTTGCCGCGGAAATCGCCGTCCCAGCCCGTGTCCGGATCGTTCAGGTTGAATTGCTGATCCTCGAACACCATTTCTCCCCAGCGGTCGAACACCCTGAAATTCAGAATAAAAGCGCTTTCCTGGCCGTGCACGAGCAGGCGGTCGTTGTTGAAGTCGCCGTTCGGGGAAAAAGCCGTGGGTACATATACCCGGCGCGGCTTTTCAACGATCACCCGGATCAGATCGCTGGCGCGGCATCCCAAAGAATCCGTCACCATCAGTTCAAAATAGTTTTCGTAAAACAGGGAATCCACAAACGGATCGGGGCAGTCGAGGCAACTCAGCCAGAGACTGTCTTCCGGGCTCCATGAATACGTCACCATCCCTGCGGCATTGCTTACGTTGGCGAACAACTGGGTGCTTTCGCCGAGGGTGATCGTGATGTCGGGTCCGAGGTCCAGCAGCACCGGCTCGCGTTGTTCGATCTCTACCGGCGGCAACTCGAATTCGCACCCGCTTTTGTCGATCACTTTCGGCACGTAGATGCCAGCGGAAAGGCCGATCTGCTTGGGAGAGCCATTCCAGGGCTTGTCATCCAGGGCATAGCGGTACGGCGGCGTGCCGCCGCTGGCAGTAATGGTGATATCGCCTTCCCTGCCTCCAAAACATTTCACATCGTTTTTCACGGCGGTGGCGGCTATCGGAGTGTCCGGTTGCCTGATATTTACGGAATCTGTGGTCTGACAGCCGTTCGCATCGGAAAGGGTCAGGCCGATCGTGCCAGCGGGCAGGTCCTGCAGCGACGGGCCCGTATTGCCGTTCCACCACACATACTGGTAGGGGGGCGTGCCACCGGAAGCGGTGGCTTTTGCAGTGCCGTTGCTTTCACCGAAGCATTTTACATCTGTCGGGATCAGATCGATGGCCAACGCCGAAGGCTGTTTGATGCTGACGGTCGTAGTGGCCGGGCATCCGTTCGCATCCGTGATCGTCACGGTATAGGTGCCTGCCGGCAGGTTCTGAACAAGCGAGTCGGTTGGTGTGCCGCCATTCCAGGAATAACTGTACGGCTGCGTACCGCCGGCGCCGGTCGCTATTGCGCTGCCAGTGGCGTCGCCGAAACACAATACATTGGTAGAACTGCTGATCAGTGCGATCACAGGGGGCTGGTTGGCGATCGTTACGGACTGCACATCGGAACACCCCAGCGCATCGGTGATCGTCACAGAATACGTTTGCGATGCCGTGAGACCCGTAGCCTGCGGGCCGGTTTGCGGCGGCGTGGTGTTCCACTGGTATGAAAAAGCGTTCAGGTTGGCAGAATTGGCGCCGTAAAAGACCGCGGTTACGCTTGCTGCGCCGTTCGCCGCGCCGCTGCAGGCCGGTGCTGCCGCTTCAACGAGGCCGAACAACTCTTCTTTTTGCGAAACAAAAGTGGTGGCTACTTCGGAGCAGCCGTTGGCATCGGTTACGACAACGCTGTATGCCGCAGCGCCAAGTCCGACGGCAGTGGCGGTCGTTTGACTCGTCGGGTCCCACAGATACGCGTAGGGCGCCGTGCCGCCGGAAGGCACCACCGTTGCCGTGCCGTCAGTAGCCTGAAAACATACCGTATCGGCTACTTGCGGCAAATTCAGCGACAAGGCCGAAGCGGGTTGATCCACCTGCGTGCCGAGGGTCATGGTACATCCTGCAGCATCCGTGACGGTGGCCAGGTAATTACCGGCCGCAAGACCCGAAGGATTGGCTTGCATGCTGGTGTAACCGTTTGGTCCTGTCCAGGAATATGTATATCCCGGAGTGCCGCCGCTCACGGTCAGTTGGATACTGCCTTCAAAATTGCCGAAGCATTTGTTCGGCTCCATGGCACTGCTCAGTACGATCGCTTCGGGCTCGGTGATGGTGCTTTGCGTGACAAATGTGCAGCCTTGCGCATCTGTTACTGTGACGCTGTAATCGCCTGCAGGCTGTGCCGTAATGTCGGGTGTGCCATCCCCCGAACTCCACAAATATGAATAAGGCGATGTGCCCCCGAATATCGAAGTGGTGATTTCACCGTCGGTGCCGCCGAAACAGGACACCGGCGTTGCTGTGGTATTCAGGTTGATCGCTTCCGGCTGGTTAATGATGATATTGCCGGTCGCGGTGCAGCCATTCTGGTCCGTGACGGTTGCGGTGTAATTGCCGGCCATGAGGTTGACTGCCGTAGCGGTCGTCTGGCCCTGCGCATCGCTCCATTTAAAAGTATATGGAGCCGTGCCATTGCCCGGAACGACAGTGGCGGTACCATCCGAGCCTCCCCCGCAGGAGACATTGGTAGCAGAAAGGGCGGCCGTCAGTTGAGGAGGCGAAGTGACTTGTGCCGTTTGTGTCGTGGAGCAGCCCTTGGCATCGGTGACCGTTACGGTGTAGGATTGGGCAGACAGACCTGTAGCGGTCGCGGTGGTTTGCCCCTGGGCATCGCTCCAGAGGAAGGTGTATGGACCGGTACCGCCGCCCGGCGTCACCGTAGCGCTGCCATCGGCGCTGTTAAAGCATTTTGTCTGTACCACACTGGTGGCGGCGGTTACAGGCGCGGGTTCGCCGATCGTAGCCTGCGTGACGGCCGTACAGCCTTTGGCATCGGTAATTGTGACGTCATAAGTGCCGGCTGCAAGATTTTGGGCCTGTTGTGTGTTTTGCATATCGGCCCACAGATACGTGTAGGGAGGATTGCCGCCGGTCGCCATCACGCTCGCCGTGCCGTCGCTCGCACCGGCGCAACTTGCATCCGTGGTGCTGGTAATGGTTGACACCAGCACGGGAGGCTCGGTGACCTGCACGAAAGTTGCCGCCCCGCATCCCTTTGAATCCGTAACCGAAACGAAATGGAAATCGGCAGGCAGACCGGTGGCTGTAGGAGTCATGGCGCCGCTGCTGGCCCACAAATAGGTATACGGCGGCGATGCACCGGTCACCATGATCGTCGCGGTGCCGTCCGAACCGCCGTTACAACTTACGGGCGTTTGAGAGGTCTGTATCTGGAATGCAGGTGGAGCGGTCAGGGTAATGGACGCGGTACCCGTGCACCCGCCGGCATCCGTCACGGTTACGGTATACGTACCGGGGAGCAGGTTCACAGCGGTGGCGGTCATTTGTCCGAGCGGGTCGCTCCATTTGTAGGCATAGGGAGCCGTGCCGCCGCTGGCCATGGCATTCACAGAGCCGTCGTTTCCGTCAAAACAAGTGACTTCCTGCACAACACTGGTCGTGATCATCAACGCCGCCGCGTTATCTACCGTAACGTTCATAGTGCTCGAACATCCTGAACCGTCGGTAATGGTAACGTTGTAGGTATTAGCCGCCAGGTTCTGGAAACTGCCGCTTGAGTTGGACTGGCCGGTGATCGCGAAAGTGTAGGGCGGGTTCAGGTTATCGGGGACTACGAGGAATGTGCCGTCGTTTTGCCCGAAACAGGAAACATTGGTCACATTGGCGACTGCCGTCGGCGCTACGCAGTTGGCGCAAGTGCTGGCTCCGACGAGCCCGTCGCAATAATCTGCTGTGCCGACCGCCTGTACCTCGATCGTGACCGTAGCGCCCGGTTGCAAATTATCCACGAGGTAATCGTTGACCATTCCTACCGGAATCCATCCGTTGCCATCCACATTGACGAGGTAGCCGGTGGCGCCGGTCACGGTTGGCCAGTTGAACGAAATGCTGTTGCTTGTGCTGCCCGCACAGGCAACAGTCGGCGCGGCAAGCGCATTTTTAACATCTACAAATACGGAGTCAGAGACCGTACAGCCATACGAATCGGTAGCCACCAGGGTATAGGTGGTGGGTTGTGGAGGAGCGGCGTCCGTCACGGGGCATACCGGGCAACTAAGCCCGGTGGCGGGCGTCCAGGTATAATTGACCTTGTAAGTAGGTTCGAAAGTGATCGTCCAGTCCCGCAAAGTGCCGTTAAATCCGTTCGCGTCGTCACGCAATTGCAAATTCCAGGTCCCGTTCGTCGGGTAGTCGCCATCCCATAGATCGTCCCAGGGCCCTTCCGGAAGAAAATCGCCGGTAAACGGCGCCGAACTGGCGGGTGCAAAGGGCAATCCCGGCGGAACGATATTAACGGTTGAGGTCGGCGTGAAGCAGGTGTTGGTGTAATTATCGCCGTTGGCGCCGTTATCGGTGCTCAGTTCGAGGAACTGCCCGCCCGGGGAGATCAGGAAAATATCCAGATCGTCGTCCCAGGTATGGTCGATGTTCATACAGACCGAGCGAATGACGCCGGCGTCGAGTTTGACCGGCTGTACACCCGCTACGTTGATCGGAGAAGATATGGTGGCATTGGTAGGCGCGATGGCGAAATCCTGCGTGTTGGTAAAGGTCGGCGGATCGGGCAACGGTATTGCCAGGGTGCCGTCAAGGACCAGCGGCGCGGCGCCCAGGCATACCGAAGTGTCCGGGCTGAGTGTCGGATTGACCAGCGCGTTGTCCTTGATATAGATATAAAATGTATCGCGGTTGCAGGGGTCACGTTGCACATCGATCGCGATATATTCCTGTGCTTCGGCAATTCCGTCTTCCAGGCCGACGATCGGGATCGAGATTTCCGTCTGTCCCGTCGGGATCATCAGGTCTGTCGGAATAGTCTCGTAGTCAACGCCGTTCGTGGCAGTTCCCCAAACGTTGTAATCTATATTGAAATCCTGCTGAAGAGAGTTGGGCAGGAAAAACTTGAGTGTACCCTGTGCGCATCCTTCTACCACGGCGCCGTCGAGGCTGAGCGTAGCCACTTCCACACGCAGTGCGCCGGTACCAAAACTTTTGGCCTCCAGGAATACCCCTGAATCATAGATGCCGTCGCTGACGTCCGCTATGGCCAGTTTGATCGTGTATTCCTCGCAGGGAATTACGGTGGCAGCAGCGGTAAATACATCCGTAAAGCCGTCGTAAGTCGGCTGGAGGGCGGAGTTGTTGTTATCATTGTAGTACTGTGCGTTCAGTGGCGTGCAAGCCGGGTTATTGGGATTGGTGGGGTGCAGGTTGTTGATCGTAACGGGAAGGCCGGTGCCGGGGATAATGGCAATATTGGTGGGTACGGGATATCCCGGCCCCTGGATGAAAAAGCCGAATACATCGTTGAAAGTCGAGCATCCGAACTCCGGATATTCTTCGGAACCAAAACAGTATCTGAAACTCAGCATACTGTCGGTCGGGATGAAACTAATGGTATATACAGCCAGATCGCGCAAAGCGAGACCCGGTGTAGTCAGCATGGCAAGATCGGGGTCGTTTGTAAAAATGTTGTTATCATTTGAGGCGAATACGGAACCGGTTTCGGTACACCCGTTCGCGAGCGGCCCGGTCGTTTCTACCTGCCCGGAAGTAAGCACGATGCCCCGGTCGATGCCGACCGTTGGCATCCCGCCGGTGAAATAGCCCACCGCGTCGGAATTGCCGTTAAAAGTGATGTTGGTCACCTCCACGCCGTCTCCAAGGAAAATGTTGGAGATAAGGTTCTGCGGTGTGAATGGCGGCGTGCCGGCACTGGTGGCCTGAAGCAACTGGGCGCCGGCCTGAGGCAAACATGCAGTGAAGAGTAAAACCTGAAACAGTAGCGTTTGAAATGGGCGTTGATTGCTAATCATCCGAAAGTAGATTGTTATGTGTCCTGAGAGGGCTTTCAGGAGATGTTTTGTGTTCGGGAAACGCAGCGGATGTCGGGATTAAAACGGGTTTTAGCGTATGCCCGGAATGCCTGTACCGGTACGCTTAGGTGAAAATGCCCGCCTAAAAGTAGCAATTTTGCCATCGGCCATAAATTCTGCCTGGCAAAATTCTATATGAGAGGCAGTTTTTAACGGAAACGATGCTCCTGGTGCCGGTCCTGGCAAAAAAAAGAATGGGCTTGCCCGCTGCCTGCAGCGCTACATCCCTGTAAAACGGCCATTTATCTAATTTTCAGACCATTTGACCCTTGCTCTTGTTTCATTTGCATGATAAACCGGCCTGAATCAGCAGGTACTTCATTCACATATCAGAAGGATAGAAATAAATGAATCAGTTTTTTAAGTTTTTATTCGCTTCCTGCCTGGGCACGGCGCTCGCGCTGTTGTTGCTCTTCTTTATCGGCTTCAGCATGCTGGCAGGGCTGGCCGGAAAAGCAACCGAAGGAAAAGTGGTCAAGGTGAAACCCAATTCCGTGCTGGAACTGGAGTTCAAAAACCTGATCCCGGAAAAAACGAACAATACGCAACTGGACCCCTTCGACCTCAACCAGAAAAGCGTACTGGGCCTGACGGATATGATCACCGCCATTCGCCACGCCAAAGATGATCCCGACATCAAGGGGATTTACATCAACGCCACGTACGTCATGGCGGGCAAAGCCACCTCTGCCACCTTGCGCGACGCGCTCGTGGATTTCAAATCGTCGGGCAAATTCATTGTTTCCTACGCCAATTACTATACACAGGGTGCATACTACATGGCTTCGGTGTCCGACAACATCCTGCTCAACCCGATCGGCGCCGTCGATTTTCGCGGCTATTCCAGCATGATCGCCTTCTTCAAAGGCATGCTCGACAAACTGGATGTGCAAATGCGGATCTTTTACGCCGGCAAATTCAAAAGTGCGACCGAACCGTATCGCCTCGAGAAAATGAGCGATGAAAACCGCTTGCAGATCCGCGATTATTTGTCTGCGCTCTACGATATTTTTATCAGCGACATCGCTGCCAGCAGGGGGATCGAGGAAACTGAACTCCGGCAGATCGCCGACCGCTTTGAAGGGCGAAGCGCCACGACTGCGCTGCAGGCGCGTTTGGTGGACCGCATTGCCTACGAAGACGAGGCCCTCGACCTGCTCAAGGAGAAAATAGGGCTCGAGGAAAAAGAAAAACTCAACCGCATCAGCATCGAGGAGTACTACGAGTCGCGCGCCAAAAAGATCGATTTTTCCACAAAAGACAAGATCGCGGTGGTGTATGCTGAAGGCACCATCATGGATGGCGAAAAAGGGGAACCCGGCAACATCTACGACGCGCAATACGTCAAGATACTCAGGAAAGTGCGCCAGGACGACGGCGTAAAAGCCATCGTGTTGCGCATCAACTCGCCCGGCGGAAGCGTGCTGGCCAGCGAAAATATCCTGCGGGAAGTACTGCTCTGCAAGGAAGCGGGCAAACCTGTGGTCGTCAGCATGGGCGACCTGGCTGCTTCCGGCGGATACTACATCGCCTGTCAGGCCGACAGCATTTTCGCCGAACCGGGCACCATCACCGGCTCGATCGGCGTATTCGGGATGATCCCCATCCTGCAGAAAACGATGAAGGAAAATCTGGGCATCTCGTACGACACGGTGCGTACCGGCAAGTACTCGGCATTCGGCACGCCCTTCTACGACTTCTCGCCTGATGAAAGTGCGATCATTCAGACGCGGGTGGAAGCGATCTACGAAGATTTTCTGGAAAAAGTGGCCAAAGGCCGCCACATGACGCGCGATGCTGTGCATGAGATCGCCCAGGGGCGCGTCTGGCCGGGACTCGAAGCCCAAAAGATCGGCCTGGTGGATGGCATCGGCGGGATGGACCGCGCGCTGGCTGCCGCGGCCAAACTGGCAGGGGTAGAGAAGTACCGCACCACCGAATTCCCGCGCACCAAAACGGGGATCGAGCAACTTGTCGACCAGTTGACGCATAACGACAAGGATGAGAATATCAAGTCGAGCCTGATCCGTTCCGAACTCGGCGAATTTTATCCCCTGTACAAATCGATCCGCGATATTCGTCGCAGCCAGGGCTTGCAGGCCCGCCTGCCGTATGAACTCATGGTGTATTAAGGGCTCCATTTGACGAATAAAAAACGCCCCCTTCGCCTCAGGGTCGATTGGTTCTAACGATCAGAAGTAAGCAGTTGGCAGAGGCAGTTTGCAGTAATAGCAGAATTTAGATAAAACAGGCAATAGAGACCTGTTTAACGCAGTAATTTGTATCAATCCAACACTGCTACTGCCGACTGCTACTGCCAACTTTGTTTTCAAAATGCCAAACGGTAGAACCAATCGACCTTGTCTTCGCCTGGAGAGGGGGGCGTTTTTTATTTCACTCCATCACCTTTTGCCTTGAATGACCAGCTGATCCTTACCCTGGCCGCTTCCGCACCGTCCGGCAAACGACCGGTCGATAAGGCCGTGAACAC
Source organism: Lewinellaceae bacterium (assembly GCA_020636045.1). GTDB lineage: Bacteria > Bacteroidota > Bacteroidia > Chitinophagales > Saprospiraceae > M3007. Next base: position 399,558 of record JACJYP010000004.1, on the reverse strand, counting down.
TTGCGGTTCGCCGGTTTCCAGCGCTTTTTGAATGGCATTTTCCAGCGCATCACCGTCATTACAGGTGAAAAGTAGGGTCCCGGATGCCTTTTTTATGAATTCCGCTTCTATTTTTACCACAAGCATCGATACGGGCGGTCGCTCCTGAAGGGCGGTCAGGGCCAGCAGGCCGGTGGAGAGCTCGGCTGCTGCGCATTGTGCGGCAAAATACGTGGAGCGGAAGGGATTTTGCGAACGCCAGCGATAGGGCAGGGCGACGACGGCCTCGCGACCGTCGCACGAACGCACGGAAATTCCCATGAACCAGGCGGCCGGTAATTTCCAGAACAGGAAAAACCGCATGCGCCAGGAAGAATTGGCAAAACGCAGGAAGGTCGAACGGGTCATTTGAACGTAAATGAAAAGGCCCTCGATTGGAACCTCATGGGTAAAAGAGTGGTTTAAGAAATCGTTATTTTAACGGCTCAGTGATGATTTTTTACGGAGAATAACAAACTTGAGCCGTCAATGTGACATAACTTCGTTCAGGAAAAGGTTCATTTAAAGTATTATGAACAATCCCCCTGAAGCCGGATTTGCCTGATATCAGTTCACCACAAACATACTGTGTAACTATGGAGTGGAGACGGCTAAATGGCCAGCGAATTGAAAAGCCGCTGTTGGACGCGGTGGAAGAGACCATCGAGCGGGAAACCGCCGCCGGATACAAACTCAAGGTTTGTATCGGCACGGATTCCCAGGTGATCGGCGATGAAGTGCATTTCGCCACGGTGATCGTCTTCCTGCGCGAAAAACGCGGCGGCTTCATGTTCATTTCCAATGAGCGCACCACCCGCAAGATGACCTTGCGGGAACGCATGATCCTCGAAGTGGGGCGCTCGGTAGAAGTTGCCTATGCGCTCTGCCAATTGCTCGATCTGTACGATGTAGCCCTCGAAGTACACGCCGATATCAATACCGATCCGGCGTTCGAGAGCAATACCGCACTAAAAGAAGCAATGGGCTATATCCTGAGCATGGGCTTCGTTTTCAAGGCAAAACCCGATGCGTTCGCTTCATCATCCTGTGCCGACAAGGTGATCTGAGCAGCTCGGACGAGCGGGTTTGATATTTACTAAATCTCTTATGCATATAAGGGGAGTTGTCGCTGACTCCCTGTTTTTCGTCACCGCCGGGGCTCGTTTTAGCCCCGGCGGTGATGTTTTTTGACGAACGGCGACAAACTTTCATCTATTCTCGCCGTTTTTCAGGTAAACTTAGGCCAACTTCGCGCCGATTTTTATTTCACACTCAATAAACAGGCCATGAAGAGACTTATCTCGCTCTTTCCAATCAGTTTCCTACTGCTTCAAACCGCTATGGGTCAGAATATTAAATTTGTCGAATACGACATGCCCAACGGTTTGAAAGTGCTCCTGCACGAAGACCACACCACACCGATCGTAGCCGTTTCGGTTATGTACCACGTAGGCTCCAAAAATGAAAAACCAGACCGCACCGGTTTCGCACACTTTTTCGAACACCTGCTCTTTGAAGGCTCGGACAACATCAAACGCGGCGAATTTGACGATTATATCAACAACGCCGGCGGTACCAACAACGCCAATACCACGTATGACCGGACTTTTTACTACGAAGTGCTGCCCAGCAACCAACTGGCCCTGGGCCTATGGCTCGAAAGCGAGCGCATGCTCCACGCCCGCGTCGAAGAAGTGGGCATCGAAACCCAGCGCCAGGTCGTGAAAGAAGAACGCCGCCAGCGCGTCGACAACCAGCCTTACGGGCGGGTGCTGGAAGAAACGATGTTGCGTACATTCAGCGTACACCCCTACCACCATTCCACCATTGGATCGATGGAGCACCTCGATGCGGCCAAGGAAGAAGATTACAAGCAATTCTATAAAGACTTCTACCGGCCCGACAACGCCATCCTTTCCATTGCCGGCGATATCGACATCGAACAGACCAAAAAACTGATCGATGTCTATTTCAAAGATATTCCCCGCGGCCCCGGAACGATCGTGCGCAAATTTCCGCAGGAGCCGCCGCTCACGCACGAGATCCGCGATACTGTGTACGACAACGTACAGTTGCCTGCAGTGATCTACAGTTATCATATTCCCGCTCAGGGCTCCAAAGATTCCTATGCGCTGCGTATGCTGGGCATGCTGCTCAGCCAGGGCGAAAGCAGCCGGATGAACAAGGTGATCGTCGATCAGCAGCAAAAGGCCGTGTTTGCCGGCGCATTCCCCTTCGACCTCGAAGACCCCGGCGCCAACATCGCCTTCGCGGTAGCGAATATGGGCGTCGATGCCGGTGAACTGGAAAAATCAATGGACGCCGTCATCGCCGAAGTGCAGCAGAACCTCATTTCCGAGGAAGAATTCCAGAAACTTCAGAATCAGGTGGAAAACGACTTCGTTACGGCCAACAACACCGTGCGCGGCATCGCCGAAAGCCTGGCGAACTACGAAATGTACTACGGCGACGCCAACCTGATCAATACGGAATTGCAGCGCTATCGCAACGTGACACGTGAAGACATCAAACGCGTGGCAAATCAGTATTACAAGAAAAACGCCCGCGTCGTGCTGTACTGGCTTCCCAAAACTTCCCAGCCCTGATAACCGGGGGTAATTGCAACGGCAAGGATCGTTTTTGCTTCTTGCCATTAACTACCTTATTATCAAACTTTTAAGTTAAGATGAAACGTTTTTCAAAAATAACGGCTGCCCTTACCCTGGGCCTTGTAGCCGCACTTTCTTTTTCCCTGACCGCGCAGACGCCCAGCGGTGCTCCGGCCATCCCGATGCCCAAAGGCGACGTGCGCCAAGGCGCCCCGACACCCGGTACGCCGCCGAAGATACAGATCGGCAAGGCGGAGACTTTCAAACTCGACAACGGTCTGTCGGTGATCGTGGTGGAAAACCACAAGCTGCCGACCGTGTCATTCCAGATCTTTGTGGACAATGATCCCGTACTGGAAAAAGATGCCGTCGGATACGTCCAGATGGTGGGCGAACTGCTGACGAAAGGCACCAAAACGCGCAGCAAAGTGCAGATTGACGAGCAGGTCGATTTTCTCGGCGCCTCGCTGTCCTCCAGTTCGCGCGGCGTGTCGGGTTCCTGCCTGACCAAACATTCGGACAAATTGCTGGAGATCATGGCCGACGTGCTCATGAACCCGGTATTTCCGGAAGAAGAACTCGAAAAGGCAAAGCGCCGCCAGGAGAGCAACCTGGCATCGGCCAAAGACGACGCCAACTCCATTGCGGCGAATGTGGGCTCGGTTCTGCGCTACGGAAAAGACCATCCTTACGGCGAGATCATGACGGAAGCGTCGCTTGCCAAGGTGAATCTCGACCAGATCCAGGGATTCTACAACACCTACTTCAAACCGAATATCTCCTATTTCGTAGTGGTCGGCGACGTGACGAAAGCGACTGCCGAAAAATACGCAAAGCAGTATTTCGGCGCCTGGAAGCGCGGCGACGTGCCGAAGCATACCTACGCCGTGCCGACGGCTCCGGCAAAGACGCAGGTCGATTTTGTGAACAAACCGGGTGCGGTACAATCCGTGATCAATATTACCTACCCCGTCAATTTGCAGCCCGGCACGCCTGAAGCCATCAAAAGCCGCGTGACCAACGCACTGTTCGGCGGGTATTTCAACAGCCGCATCAATGCCAACCTGCGGGAAGGCCACGGCTGGACCTACGGCGCGCGCAGCTCGCTCAGCCCCGACAAACTCGTCGGCTCCTTCAACGCCTCCGCCAGTGTGCGCAATGCCGTGACGGACAGTTCGCTGATCGAATTTTTCAAGGAAATGGAGCGCATGCGCAACGAAAAAGTACCCAATGACGAATTGCAGGTGGTGAAAAACGTGCTGACGGGACAGTTCTCCCAAAGCCTCGAACAGCCCGGCACGATCGCCAGTTTCGCGCTGTCTACGGCGCGATACAACTACCCGGCCGATTACTATGAAAAGTATCTGGAAGTGCTGCAGAGCGTGACGCCGGATGACGTGATGAAGATGGCCAAAGAATACATCACCCCGGGCAAGGCGCACGTGCTCGTCGTCGGCAACAAGGATGATGTTGCGGAGAACCTGAAGCCCTTCTCCATGTCCGGCGGAAAGGTCAACTTTTACGACGTATACGGCAACCCGGTGGAAGACAGCAAAATGACCGTTCCGGCCGATATGACGGCAGATAAAGTGATCGAAGACTACATCAACGCCATCGGCGGTACAGAAAAGATCAATACGATCAAAGATCTGCAGATCACCAGCGTATTAAAAACGCCTGGCCCCGAGTTTGTCGTCAAAGTATGGCAAAAGGGCGGCAAAGTGGCTACTGAGATGATGATGAACGGCCAGAAGATCAACAGCCGCGTATACGACGGCACGACTGCCAAAGAGAACGGCATGGGCGGTGCACGCGATCTGGAAGGGGAAGAACTGACGGATATGAAAGAACAGGCTGCGTTCTGCAAGGAGGCAACTTACAAGGCCGAGGGCTACAAACTTACCCTGAAAGGCCTGGAAGCCATCGAAGGCAACAACGCATACGTGGTGGAAGTGGAACGCCCCGACGGCAAAAAATCCACGGAATACTACGACATGAAAACGAGCCTGAAAATCCGCGAATTGAGCAGCGTGGAAGGCCCTGACGGACAGCCGGCGACCATGACCAACGACTTTTCGAACTATAAGGAAACGGCAGGTGTGCTGTTCCCCAATACTGTAACGCTCACAGGTATTTTCCCGATGCCGGTAAAAGGCGAGGTGACGGAACTGAAAGTCAACGAAGGCATCGACGACAGCGTATTCAAACTGTAAATCAGCGGTTGCTTAGAACGAGTTTGGGGTTTTTTGCTGGAGACAGAAAGGCTGAAAAGATACTTTTCAGACCCGGCATAAAAATCCCGAACACGTTCTTCCAGCCGGGAATGAGTATTTTTGCGCACCCTGCTGCCTGGCAGCAGGGTGTTTTCATTCATAACTAATTGATAACCATGTTGCCATTTACCATTTTACAAGCCTCGCAACCGACCGGTGGAGGACTCTTGGGTATGCTTTTCCCCTTCCTGATCCTGATCGTTTTTTACTTTTTCCTGATACGCCCGCAGGTCAAGCGCCAGAAGGAGCAGCAGAAGTTTGTCGAAAGCCTGAAAGAAGGCATGGAGGTCGTGACCAATTCGGGCATTATCGGGCGCATCACAAAGATCGACGGTAATATCGTTCGCCTGATGGTGGATGAAAAGACCTTTATCCGGGTCGTAAAACAGTCTGTGACCGGCGAGTACAAACCCTAAAACAAAACCATATGTCCGCGAAACGTCCGCTCTTGCTCTTTTTGGCTCTTTTGCCCTTGCTGGTACAGGCACAAAGCCCTTGGCCCCGCAGCAAGGCAGGGTTCTATGCGCAGGCCGCCTGGCATTTCATTCCGGCATATGAAGAACTTTTTTCGGCTTTCGACGGCCTCGACGCCTATCCGCTCGACCGCGAATTGAACGAAAACACCTTTCAATTGTACGGCGAGTATGGCCTGACGAGAAAAACGACCCTGCTTGCCTCCATACCGGTCCGGTTTCTCAAGGCAGGTCGCTTTCTGAACAACTTTGCCACGCCCGAAACGCAGGAAGGTACGCTGACCGCTTTGGGAAACGTATCGCTTGGTGTCCGCCAGGCCCTGATCGAAGGGAACCTGCGGCTTACGGGCTCCCTGCGCATCGATCTGCCAGCCAGCCAATACGACGCCGCCACGGGCCTGAGCGCCGGGTATGATGCCTGGACGCTACAGCCGACCCTGAGTACGGGCATGGGTTTCGGGCGCGCCTACTGGTTTGCCTATGCGGGATACGGCTGGCGCTCCAACGGTTTCAGCGGCGTGATCGACGCAGGCGTAGAAGGCGGCGTCCGGATCAAAAGTGTCTGGCTGATCGGTTTTTCCCAATGGCTGCATTCGCTGAAAGACGGCGATGTCGCGTTGCCGGTTCACAACAGGCTCACCGGGCTGTACGTCGACCGGCAGCAGTGGCTCTCGATCGGCGTCAAGGGGATCGTGGAATTCAACCGCTTCTGGGGAGTGGTAGTCTCCGCCGCCGGCGCAGCCGACGGGGAGTGGGTGCCCAAACGGCCCGGATTCGGGGTCGGCGCGTATTTCAAATGGGACTGACGCCCAGTTTGCCGAAAAAATGAACCCGCTCGTCGGGAAAATCCGGCAGACTGGGCCGGATTGCGCGCATTTTTGTTGCGCACTCAACAATTGTACAAGCCAAAATCATTGAACCTTTATGAGAAAGAACCACGAAATAGACTATGAGATTCACGGTGAAGAAATGCAATGCGTCGAGATCGAACTCGATCCGCAGGAAACGGTGATCGCCGAATCGGGCAGTTTTATGTTCATGGACGAAGGCATCGAGATGGCTACCGTGTTCGGCGACGGCAGCGGCCGCGCAGAAGGCTTTTTCGGTAAACTGATGGATGCCGGAAAGCGCCTGCTCACCGGTGAAAGCCTCTTTATCACCACTTTTACGAATATCGCCGCCGGGCAGAAGCAGAAGGCCACTTTTGCCGCGCCTTATGCAGGCAAGATCATTCCGATCGATCTGTACGAACTGGGCGGCAAGGTGATCTGCCAGAAAGACTCCTTCCTGTGCGCAGCAAAAGGCGTGCAGATCGGGATCGAATTTCAGCGCAAACTCGGTACGGGCCTTTTCGGCGGCGAAGGTTTTATCATGCAAAAACTGGAAGGCGACGGCATGGCATTCGTGCATGCGGGCGGTTACGTGCTTGAGCGCGAACTGGCCGTTGGCGAAACGCTGCGGGTGGATACGGGCTGCATTGTCGGCTTCTCCGGCCGCATCGACTACGACATCCAGTTTATAAAAGGCATCAAAAATATGGTGTTCGGCGGCGAAGGACTCTTCTTCGCCGTACTGCGCGGTCCGGGCAAGGTATGGCTACAATCGCTCCCGGTGAGCCGGCTGGCCGCGCGCATCCTGCAATACGGCACCTTCAAAGGCAAAGAAGAGGGCAGTATCCTCGGCGGTCTGGGCCGTATGATCGACGGCGATTGAGCCGTATAACGGTAAAAAGCCGGCGCTCAGGTCGGCTTTTTACCGCCTTTCAAAAATCCCTGTATCGATTTCAGGGCTTCCCATTGATCGTTGGCGGCGAGGTTGGCTTGTGAGGGCCAGGTGCCCGGGTCGTGCATGGCCAGTTGAGGGCCGGCGGCTGCGAGTATTTCTTTCAACTTGGCTACATCGGTTTCGGCAAGTTGGCGGTACGTTTGTATGCCGTATTGATACAGCAGTTCCTGTATTTTGGGGCCGATCCCTTCCACGACGGTCAGGTCCTCTTTTACATCGCCGCCCAACACCACCGGAGGCTTTTCTTCCTCTTTGGGTGTTTCTTCAGGTTCGGCTGTAACCGGTTGTTCTTCCGCTTTTTGTTCAGGTTCTGCAGCGTCGGTCACGTCGGTTACTACTACGGGGGCTTCGGGTTGCTCTGCAGTGGCCGATGTATCCTCCGCCGGCGTTTCTTCTGCTTTTTCGTCAATTTCCAGCGGCACGGTTTCGGGAGTTGGGGTATCGGGCTGATAGGAGAGCCCCAGTTCCGTTTCAAGTTGCCGGTTGCGCTCCTGCACGGCAAGCAACTTTTCTTCCGCCTTCATGGCCTGCTCGCGCAAAGCCCGGTTTTCCGCGGTCATCTGATCCATCTCTGCACGCATCTCGCTACTGCCGCTTGATTCGGCCGAGTATTTTGACTTCAGATCGTTGAGTTCGGCCGTCACGGCATTTAGCGTGACCACCTGACTTTCCAGGTCAACGCGCAGTTTGTCGGCCGCCTGCTTATAGCGGTTCCAGAGGATCCAGCCCAGCCAAAGCCCCAGCAGGAACGCGACGCCGAGCATGATAAAAATTTCGAAAGTATAGGTGCCCATAGTGCCTGCGCCCGGGCCGTTGGTGACGTTTTCTTCAAACATGATGCAGAGTCTTTGGCTTGTTAGAATCGACCGAATCAGGGTCGCGGAAAGTTACAGGTATTAGAAAATCAAATAGTTGTCATTTTTTGTTGAGCACGATTTCCGCACGTCGGTTCTTGTAGCGGCCGAGCGCGGTGTCGTTGCTCGCAACGGGTTTGCTTTCCCCGTAGGAACGGCAGCGGATCTGTGATTTGGGAACGCCCTTTTTGATCAGGATATCGCGAATGCCGTACGCGCGCCGCAATCCGTACTGGTAATTGGTCTTGGGATCGCTGACGAAATCGGTGTGGCCTGAAATGGTCACGTGCTCGCCGCTGGCGATCATGTATTGTGCCAGGCGCGACAAATAATCGTCGATGGCCTCGTTGTCTTCCTTGCGCGTAGAACTGTAGGGAAAGTGGATAACCATGCGGTCTTCCAGTGCTTCCATGTGCACGGTTTCAATGGAGGAAGGTTCGCCGGCGCCGCCGGTATAACCATCCGAGGGCTGGATGATCTGTTCCGCAGCGACGGTGTCGGTTTCGATGCCGCCGGGATCGGCGACAATGCCCGTGCCGGGCACTTCCCGGTCGCTGCTGCATGCTTTTTTTACACCGCATACGTACCAGCGCCAACTGATGCCGCTCCACACGGCAAAAAGAACGAAGACGAGCAGTTTTGAATTCATGTTGTTTTTTGTTGTGCGAATAATGGTTCCCGGGGCAATTATCGCTATTGATTCTCAGTATATTGCAAAAATATTAAAAAATAAGTTGGGATGTCGCATAAACGGCAACCTTCAGGTCAGGTGGCCATAATGTGCCTCGCTGAGCAGGATGCTGCGGATGCCCGGATCGATCAGTTTGCTTTTCCCCACCAGTGCGCTGAATTCAGGATTGACGCCACTCAGTGCGTAGTAATAGATCGTGGCCTGTTCGTAGCGCGAAAACAGCGAACGCAGGGTATTCATAAAGAACTGCGCTTCCACATCGCTTTCCATGACGTAGGCGACCATGTGGCCGATGTTTTTGAAGTATATCTCCCAGTCGCCGCCGTCGTTGCCGAAAAAACTGCTGAAATACTCTTTTACGAAGTCGATGGCGCCGTCGGTAGCGGCGGACACCTGCGTGTTGAGGCGTCTTTTGTGCCCCTGATAGTAATTGAATACCGCCTTGCGCCCCGTTTCCTTTTTTTCTCCGTCGTTATATATCTCGATGTAGGCGATGGCCTCGAGGTTTTGAAAATGGATATCCAGCAGTTTGAAAAAATTGGTCCTGCGCGTCGGGAGCGCCTGTATCTTGAGGTCGGTCTCCACCTGTTGTTTGCTCAGGCTTTCTTCCTCCAGCCGGTCGATGATCCCGAGCAGGTTGTTGCGCAGGCGATCGAGCCCCAGTTCGATCTGTTCGTACGCGAGGGTGTTGAGCGACGACATGTACATGAGGTCGTTGTACTTGCTTTTCAGCAATACAAACTCGTTAAAGAGGTCGGAATTGCGGTCGATCACTTCCTCTACGGCGTCGATCCCGAAGTTGAGCCCTTTGGCAACGCGCTCCTTCAGTTCGTGTTTCAGGTCTTTCGATTGCATCTGCGGTCGGTTTGAGATGGTATGCGCCGGCCGGCGCCGGTTGCGAAAGTATGCCCTCTGCGGCACTTTTCCAACCTTCAGCAAAGCGTCAAATTTCGGATTCGCGACAACTTTTCTGCCTGGATTTCGGTTAGGCTGCGGACATTTGCACTATGGATAATAAAGAATCAGCCCGCCCCAAACTGACAAGAGAGAGCCTGCGCGAGGCGATCCGCATATTCGAGTATATCCGCCCCTACCGCTGGCAATTCATATTCGGCCTGTTTTTGCTTTTCCTGGGCAGCACCGTTTTTCTGGTGTTCCCCAAGATCATCGGGCAGATGCTCGATGTGGCGCAGGGAAAAGTGAGCGCCGATATCGACTTGCGGCAGATCGGCTTCTGGCTCATCGCCATACTCGTTTTTCAGGGCGTGGTGTCCTATCTCCGGGTGATGATGTTCGCCCAGGTAAGTGAAAAAGGCACGGCCGACATCCGGGTGGCGCTGTACCGCCGGCTGATCTCGCTGCCCATCGTTTTTTTTGAAAAAACAAGGGTAGGGGAGTTGGTCAGCCGCCTGACGAACGACATCGAGAAACTGTACAACACCTTCTACTTTATCCTGGCGGAATTTCTGCGGCAGATCATCATCCTCGTCGGCGGCATCGGCGTATTGCTGTGGATGTCGGCCAAACTCGCTGGCGTGATGCTCGCCACCTTTCCGGTGATCGTGATCGGCGCCATGTTTTTCGGGCGCTGGGTGCGCAAACTCTCCAAGGAACGCCAGAACAAACTCGCAGAGACGAATACCATCCTCGACGAAACGCTTCAGTCCATCCACGCGGTGAAGGCTTTCACCAACGAATTGTTCGAAAGCCGCCGCTACGGCCGCTCCAACGAATCGGTTGTGGGCGTGTCGATGCGCTACGCCAAAGGCAGGGCCGTATTCGCCGTGTTTATCATCACCATGCTGTTCGGCGCCCTGTTCTTTGTCATCGGCTTCGGCATGTATATGGTGCAAACCAACCAGATCACGGCGGGCGACCTGATCGCATTCGTGACCTACACCGCGGTGATTGGCGGTTCGATCGCCAGCCTGGGCAATTTTTATACGGAACTCGTGGGTACCGTAGGCGCCACGGAGCGCGTGCGCGAAATTCTGAAGTCGCCGACGGAAGCCGAAGAGCGGCCGCGGGGAAATATGGAGGCCGGACGCCTGCGCGGCAATATCTCTTTCGAACATGTGCGCTTTGCCTATCCCACCCGCCCGGACGTGGATGTGCTGAAAGACGTGAGCCTCGAAATACCCGCCGGCAAAAAAGTGGCGCTGGTCGGCCAGAGCGGCGCGGGAAAGTCCACGATCATGCAACTCCTGCTGCAGTTCCATTTCCCTGCCGAAGGGCAGATATTCGTGGACGGCCGGAACATCTTCGATTACGAACTCGAATCCTACCGGGCCAATTTTGCCATCGTGCCGCAGGAGGTGATCCTGTTCGGCGGCACCATCCGGGAAAATATCCTGTACGGCAAGCCGGACGCCACGGAGGAAGAGATCATCGATGCCGCCAAACAGGCCAATGCCTGGACCTTCATCTCCCGTTTTCCTGAAAAACTCGAAACGGTGGTCGGGGAACGCGGCATCAAACTGTCGGGCGGGCAGCGGCAGCGCATCGCCATCGCGCGCGCGATCCTGCGCAACCCGTCGATCCTGCTGCTCGACGAGGCCACCTCTTCGCTCGACGCGGAATCGGAAAAGGTGGTCCAGGAAGCCCTGAACAACCTCATGGAAGGGCGTACCAGCATCATCATCGCCCACCGCCTGGCTACGGTGCGCGATGTGGACTGCATCTATGTGCTGGAAAGCGGGCAGATCGCGGAGCAGGGCACCCACGAGGAACTATCCCTGTTGCCCGACGGCGTGTACAGCAGCCTGGCGCGCCTGCAATTCGATTCGCAAGCCGTTAGCCGATAAAAATATATTTCCAGGCGACCTGAAACCTTGAATCTGACAGTATGACCGGCATTCTCATCGTCAACCTGGGCACCCCCGACGCGCCGACGCGCGGAGCTGTGTATCGCTACCTCAAGCAGTTTCTGCTCGACCCGCGGGTGATCGATATCAACCCCGTCGCGCGCAACCTGCTCGTGCGCGGCATCATCGCGCCGTTCCGTTCGGGGAAATCGGCGGAGGCGTACCGGCAACTCTGGACGGAAAACGGTTCTCCCCTCAAGTATTACGGCGAGCGGCTGGTGGAGCAGGTACAGCAACTCCTCGGCAACCGGTACGCGGTGCAACTCGCCATGCGCTACCAGAATCCGTCGATCGGATCCGCTATCGACAAGTTGATGCAGGCGAAAGTGAAAAAGATCAGGGTGTTCACGCTGTTCCCGCAGTATGCCAGTGCAACCACGGGCTCCGTGCACGAAGAAGTGATGCGCATCTTTTCGGGCCGGCAGATCGTTCCCGACCTCGAGTTCATCTCCGCTTATCCCACCTGGGCGCCGATGATCGAATTGTTTGCCGGCAACGCCCGCAAATTCAATCTGCCGGAGTACGATCACATCCTGTTCAGTTACCACGGCCTGCCCCAGCGGCAATTGCGCAAAGCGGATGCTTTCCACCACTGCCTGCAATCCGAAGATTGTTGCCGGACGCTGACGCCGACCAACCAGTTTTGCTATTCCGCACAATGCTATGCGACCACCGGGGCCATCGCGGAGCGATTGTCGCTTGCTCCGGAGCGCTACACGGTCAGTTTTCAAAGCCGCCTTGGCCGCGACCCCTGGACGCAACCCTACACCGTGCGGGTAATCGAAAACCTGGCGCGCGGCGGCGCCAAAAAACTGCTCGTATTTTGCCCTGCATTCACCGCCGATTGCCTCGAAACCACGATCGAGATCGGCGAAGAATACCGGGAGGATTTTCTGAAATGGGGCGGCGAGCGACTCGACCTCGTGGAAAGCCTCAACGATCGTCCGGAATGGGCGGCCGCCGTGGCCGAAAGGCTCCGGTAAGTGCGTGAGTGCTCCTTAGCATACATTTATATCCATTTACAAAAATTGGGTCCTTATCCATGAAAGAACGGCAAAGGAGTCATTTTCTTTAACGAGATGCCGCTGTTGGTGTCTCGCCAACAGCAAACGCAACGAACCGATCAATTGGTCACCACTTGAGTTATTTACATAAAATCAACGCCCAAGCGGGTGACAACCAGAAACTGAATATCCGCTACGCGGCTTGTGGCCCGATGTGCGGATTGTCATTTTACAAAATAATCAAAACAAGATGCCCCCGCCGGACGTTTTGGCACAGACGCTTTAAGGGTCACATAGACCCCTGATCAAAAAAACCATCCAATGATGCTGAAACTCCCCCTCTCCAGATTTTTTTTCTTCCTTTTTGCCATCGCCCTGATCCCCGCCGATGTAGATGCGCAGAAGAAATCCGAATGGAAATTCAAAAATGAAAAAGACGGCGTAAAAGTCTATTACCGGAAAACTTCGGACGTACATGAGATCAAACTGGTGACTTCCCTGCAATCCTCCCTTTCCGGCATCATCCACCTGCTCAACGACGTAGACAGTTACCACCGCTGGGGTTATAAACTCACGGAAGCGAAGTTGCTGAAAAAGGTGAACGACAAGGAATTTTACTACTACTCCAAACTCGACTTCCCCTGGCCGCTCAACGACCGCGATCTCGTGCTGCATACTTTCCTGGAACAGGACTCCGCCAGCCTGCGGGTTACGTCCACGAGCAAGGCCCAGCCCGACATGGTTCCGGAAAACAAGGATATCGTGCGCATCAAAACGACCACCACCAAATGGACGCTGGTGCCCGGCGCCAACGGATGGGTGTATGTGGAATATTACATCAACTCCAACCCGGGCGGCAGTATTCCCGACTGGCTCGTCAACATGGCCATCGATGTGGGCCCGCGCGAAACGATCAAGAACATGCGGAAAATACTGAAGGAGCCCAAGTACCAGGCCGCCAAACTGGCCTATATCAAGGAATAAACCGCGCCGCAACCCTGCGGTAGCGTATCTTGTGCGACACTTATGTCTTATCACAGCCTGCGGGATGCCGTCAACGACCTCGAACGCAACGGAATGCTGTTGCGCATCCGGGAAGAAGTCGACCCTGACCTGGAAATGGCGGAAATACACCGCCGGGTATTCGACCGGCAAGGCCCCGCCATTCTTTTCGAACGCGTAAAAGGAAGCCCTTTTCAGGCCGTCAGCAACATTTACGGCACCTTCGAGCGTACGGCTTTTCTTTTCCGCCACACCCTGGACCGGGTGAAGCGGGTGATCGAATTGAAAAAAGACCCGACCGCTTTTCTGAAAAAGCCCGGACGTTACCTGGGTGCGCCCTTCACTGCAATATCAGCGCTGCCCAGCCGCAACTGGTTCGGCGCGCCGGTCACCTACGGCACTACCCGGATCGACCAATTGCCGCAGATCAAGGGCTGGCCGATGGACGGCGGAGCCTTCATCACCATGCCGCAGGTGTACACAGAAGACCCCGACGCGCCGGGCAACGTGATGCAGTCGAACCTCGGCATGTATCGTATCCAGTTGTCGGGCAACGACTACGTACCGAACGAAGAAGTGGGCATGCACTACCAGTTGCACCGCGGCATCGGTGTGCACCACAGCAAATACAATACCCTCGACCGGCCGTTTTTGTGCAGCATTTTTGTAGGCGGACCGCCGAGCCACGCCTTTTCCGCCATCATGCCGCTGCCGGAAGGCCTCAGCGAACTGACCTTTGCCGGCATGCTGGCGGGCAGGCGTTTTCGCTACCTGCGCCGCGACGGCCACCTGCTCAGCGCAGACGCCGATTTTGTGATCACCGGAGAAATATTGAAAGACGTGCGGAAGCCGGAAGGTCCCTTCGGCGATCACCTCGGCTACTATTCCCTCGCGCATGACTTCCCCGTGATGCGCGTGCACAAGGTGTACCACCGGAAAGATCCCTTGTGGCATTTCAGCGTGGTGGGTCGCCCGCCGATGGAGGACAGCAGTTTCGGATGGCTGATCCACGAACTGGTGGCGCCGCTGACGCCGCAGGAATTTCCGGGGCTCAAGGAATTGCACGCCGTGGACGCTGCCGGTGTGCACCCCCTGCTGCTGGCCATCGGCCACGAGCGCTACATGCCTTTCCGCGAACGCAAGCCCGAAGAGATCCTCACCATTGCCAACCGCATCCTCGGCTCGGGGCAGACTTCCCTGGCAAAATTTCTGCTGATCGCCGCTTCCGACGACGACCCCGGCCTCGACACGCACGATATTCCGCGCTTCTTTCAACATGTGCTGGAGCGGGTGGACTGGACCCGCGACCTGCATTTCCAGACCCGCACCACCATTGATACGCTCGATTACTCCGGTTCCGGGTGGAACGAGGGGTCCAAACTCGTGATCGCATGCCGGGGCGATCGCCTGCGGGCGCTGAGCGCAGAACTGCCTGAAAATTTCAGTCTGCCCGACGGATTTGAAGCGCCGCATTTTTGCCTGCCCGGCGTATTGGCCGTGAAGGCGCCTGCATACCAAGTGGTGCAGGCTGCCCGGGAGCAGGCGGAAGCATTGTGCCGCTGGCTGGAGCGATTCGACCTGCAACACATCCCGTTGATCCTGCTGGTCGACGACAGCCGTTTCACGGCGGCCACGCTGAACAACTTCCTCTGGGTGGCCTTCACTCGCGCCAATCCCAGCCACGACACCTACGGCGTGCGGGCCTTTACGGAAAACAAACACTGGGGCTGTCGCGGACCGCTGCTGATCGATGCGCGGAAAAAGCCGCATCACGCACCCGAGTTGGACGTGGACCCCGATGTGCAAAAAAAGGCGGAAGTGTTACTGAATCGTTATGGTTTTTAAAGCGCCCAACCATCGCCGGGCATACTGCTGTCTTGGAGGAAAACAATAACATTCAAGATGCTTATGAAAAAGATTCTGATTTCCGCTTTTGCGCTTTTCGCGCTGATCGCTGTTGCCTGTAACAAACAGAACGATCAAACCATGGTCCGTTTCCACAACACCCTGGGCCAGGACATCACCGACGCGCATATGGACTTTGACGACGACCACAAAACCGATGTCGGGTTCATTCCGGCCGGGGGGACTACGAACTACATTGAGTTCGATTACTTCCTGACGGGCGACGACTGGCCCATGGGTACCCTGGCAGGGATCAAAGGAGGCGAGGCGTTCAGCGCCTGGTCGGGCCTTTGGTGCGGTACCGGTGTGACTTTCAAACAGTTAGAGCCCGGGCTTTACCAGATTGATATTGTTCATTTAGGTGTGGATTCCCTTGGCTGGAACCAGTTGATATTTGCGGATTAGAGAAATCTGTGACTGGCCCGACAAAAAATTGAAAAAGAGTTTGGTGTATTGAAATGGATGCGCCTATCTTTGCCCCGCTTTGGACACAAGGCCCGTTCGTCTAGGGGTTAGGACGCATCCCTTTCACGGATGAAACACGGGTTCGATTCCCGTACGGGCTACCGGCTTAAAAACGCAACGCCTTGCAAGTGAACAACTTGTAAGGCGTTTTTCGTAGTAAAATACCGGGTGTGGGTGGAAATTGACTCTGCATTCTTTTTTCAGCCTAAACCCTCTCGAAAAAAAGGTTCCAATTTTGCAGTCATACGCACGTTGCTTAAGCGGCGATGTTGTCAGGCAAGCATCACTTTGCCCTCCCCCCTACCTGCATCCGAATCATTTGGATAACATTTGCCGTATTTCAGGCATGGACAGCGTTGCGGCGCGTCTTGAAGCCAATGCCCGCAGATAGCGGGGTGTGGGCTTGCCGCGATAATGCCATTTCATATAGGGCCGGTACAGCCTGTCGTGGGCATCCCAGACTTTATCTACCGAACGGCTGTAATGTGATTGCACTTGACTGCGATACATCGCACCAGGTATGCCTTCCCGGTGCTGGAAGTAACCGTTTGCCGGATACAATTTGGAGTATCGCTTCCCTGTTTGGATACAGATGAAATACCACCTTTGGCCGATACCCAGATTGGTCGGGACGGACGTGATTTGCAACCCGTAGTGATGGTGGTGTTGTTCGTGGTTCCAGGTATAGGAAAATTCTATGCGTCCGTAGGTAGGCCAAAGGGCGACGGCTTTTTTACAGTGCCGGTCGTTTCGCCCTGAAACGTCCAGCGAACAGTACCACTTCTGCAACCCGGTTTGAGGTAGCCCAACCTTTTCAGGTCGGCGATGGAGAGCGTTTTGAGTTCGTCGAGAATGTAGGCGCCGGTGGAATAGCGTCCCATAAGAAAGCGGAATAACCTAACTCTTTTGGGAAGTTAAGGTTTTGTGGCAATGCAGTCATCACCAAGTATATATGTCTGAACTCTCTTAAACAGGTTTTCTTCCCTGTTTCCATTATCTTGCTGTTAAGTCCTTCCGGTTTAATGAGCCAAAGCATTGATTTTGAGTTATTTAAAACGCTTACAGCATTTTAGGCATTTATATTGGGGATTTATTTTGATATTGTTAGGTGCTTTAGTTTGGTTAGAACCACAATGGGGACATATTCGTACTGATGAAGAAGTAGATGGAAAACCTGAATTGAATAGATCCGAAGTTCTTGGCATTGTTGCGAATGCCCTGAATGATGCTGCCCAGGCTTTTACCGTTGCCGTTGGAGGTAGAAAGGTTGTTTGTCGAGGCTTTTGCCATATTGGTTGTTAAAGCGTGTAATGCACAAAATTCAGATCGCCGATGCGGGAAAAATCGCCGTCGGCTGATACAAGCGGAAGGTTGAGATGAAAGGCGGTGGCCGCGATGATGGCGTCGGGCAGTTTCAGGTTGTGTTCCCGGCGGATTTCAATGGCTTTTTCCCGGACGGCGGCGTTGATTTCCACCAGTTGGCAGTCGTTCAGGAAATCCCGGATACGCTCGCCTTCTTTTTCCGTAATGCCGGGATAACCCAACAATTCCATTTCGGTAATGGCGGAAAGATAGATTTCGCGCTGATCGAGCAGGTTGGCCAGCACGGGATCGCCACCCAGGTAGTACAGGGCGATATTGGTATCGAGGAGCAGTTTAGTTCCACTCATCGCGGACGCGTTTTTGGTACCGGAGCGGGTCTTCCTTCAATTTCAGCACGCCGCTGTATTTGGCCGCTTTCAGCAGTTTACCGGCGGGTAAACGGTCGAGGGCTTTTTTGATCTCCTCTGCGGACATCTGACGGGAAATGGTGATGGACATCTTTTTATCTTTTAGCAGGTCAAGATACGGTTAAACGCTCGCTCCGGCAAGCGGGTTCGCTTTACCCCGCGTTTTCAAATTTGAAGGCTTGCTGGAGTTCACTTTTCCACAGGCGCTCTGTTTTGGTTTGTAGGGCGGTTAGATGTTGGTCGGTTTCCACCGACCAGGGGATATTGGCCTTTTTTACCGCTTCGCCCCGCTTGCCTGGAAACAGTGTTTTGCTAAAGTCGCTTGTAAGGAATACCAGCAATACAGTACTGATCAGTAAAAAACCTATGAGATAGCGCGGGTAGTTCGGCCCGAGGTTTTCCTGACACAAGATTTTCATTTCGTCCGTAACGATGTTCGGTATAACTGCTACTGCGACCGTCAGCAGGGCGATCAGCAGGAATATTCCGATTTGTTTTCGTTGGAGCGACAAGGATAGCGGGTGTTTTGACAAGGGTAAATATCAGGCGTAGCGCCCAAAGGTAAATTCGGGAAAGGACTGTTCAAAGTTGTTGGCGCGCCCGGTTTTTCAAAATCCGTAAATATGCAGCGCTTTGCCCGCACTTGCACAGATGAAAACCACCGCCTTTCGGCGCCTATCTCCCGCCTGCCCGCCTCACAGAAATATTTTGTCACCATAATTCGATCCCGGAGTATCTTCGTCTGGCGAATGGGGATATCACTTGCCACCGGCGCTATAGCCTGTCACTGCTTTTGTTCCTTTCCAAACATACCGTTATGAAACATCTGGTCATTTTTTGCCTCTTCGTATGGGGCTTTTCCGCACAACCGGTAACGGCTCAGATCACCATCACCAATTCGGTCTTTCCCGTAGTGGGCGATACGCTTCACTACGCTTTTGGCAACCAGCCCGGGGCGATCAATCAGATATTCACCCCGCCCGGCGGCGGCCAGCAGTGGGACCTGAGCGGCCTGCAGCCGACCCAGTACTGGAACCAGATCATCAACAACCCGCAAACGGGCTCGGCTTCCGGCGCCTTTCCGGCTGCATCTATCTTGTTCAAACCGGTAAACTCCGGTTCCGAAGAATACTGGCAGGTCACCGGCAATCAGGTCAATGAACTGGGGTATTATGGCCTGGATCCGATAGGTTTGGGCCTGAATTTATTGTTTGTCAAGTTGCCGGGCCTGGAACAATCCTGGGCGCCGATCGCATTTTTTGACATCCACCAAAGCGCCTCCAATGTTTTAACGGCTTTCGACGCACCGATCGCGCCACCCGTTTTACTGAACCTGGTGCCGACGGCCGATTCTTTCCGTATCCGGGTTACGTATCAGCGGATTGCCTCCATCGATGCCTATGGCACACTGGCCATCCCCGGCGGCACTTTTGATGTGCTGCGAAAAAAGCAAACCGAATACAAGTCCATCGCTGTGGATGTAAAGGTAGCGCCGCTCGGGTGGATCGATATTTCGACCATCGGGGGTCAACAGTTACTCCCGCTGGGAACGGATACCATCACTACTTTCCATTTTCTGAATGACGTATCCAAAGAAGCCATTGCGATCTGCACCCTCAATACCGGACAAAACACGGTAACGGGTGTGCAGTACAAAGCCGTGAACGCTCCTGTCGCAACCTTTACACCTGCATTGGATAGGGAGTTGTTTGCGTATCCCAATCCGGTCGGCCATACGTTGTATGTGCATTTCGCCGGCGATGCAGCGGCCGCTGTTCAATTGAGACTGGTGAATGCACAAGGGAGATTGGTACTGGAGCAGACTGTAGAGGCCAGACCGGGAGAAAATGACATTTCTGTGCCGGTTGCCGATCTGGCGCCCGGCGTCTATGCGCTGATCCTGCAGCGCAACGGGGTAGTTGTTGGCCGGGCAAGGGTGGTGAAGATGTGAGGTTGTTTGCTGTATCGAGTTTGTATGCGGTTTGTGGAGGTGGGGCAGGGTACGGACAAAACCGGCGTTGAACGGAAATATATAAACTGGCGCTGTCTCTTTTTGGTGATCCACACGTGATGGGTGAAGTAGTTTGTCTACCATCTCTTCTTCTTTCCACGAGCCTACGAGATTGTTCTTTTTGATCCGTTGCCGGAAGCGAACAGGTTCAGGTAGAGCGCCTTTGTTGGTATGCAACCGTTTGAATAAGAATGCATCTATCTACTAGATTATCCATATTAGAAAAAAAGCAACTGCCAGAACGATCAATATCAAAAAAAGTGTTATCAAAAAGTTGTGTTCTTCCTTGACATCGCTGATTTTACCATTAACAATTGTCAATAAGAATCCTTTATCTGTAATATAGGTGCCATCCGATAATAAATTTTCTGTATCATGGTCAAGTACAACATTTCCAGACGTAAATACAGTTTTTGTTTCAG
This sequence comes from Lewinellaceae bacterium, assembly GCA_020636045.1. Taxonomy (GTDB): domain Bacteria; phylum Bacteroidota; class Bacteroidia; order Chitinophagales; family Saprospiraceae; genus M3007. The sequence goes on along the minus strand of JACJYP010000004.1, from coordinate 379,452 downwards.
TAGTTTGGATGATAATATATCTAGTGGGGTTTTTCAGTGCTATTTTATAATTTATTGGTAATTCTTGTTTTTTTATGCTTTCGTTTTCAACCCCCGATTGAATTTTACGCTCCAAATATTCTACAGGATTCAAATCTGGGATTTCATGCTGATTGACCAACAGAAAAAGGTCTTCCGTTCCATCTTTTCGTAATGCCATTACCACATTATCGACAAACCCTTGATTGTACATATGCTTGCGATCTGAATGCTCAATAAGGAGAGACTGCATAACAGGCAAATATTCCCAGTATCCAGTTGTGACGTTCCCCTGCTTAGAAATCAGCAACTCTTTGCTTCGCCGGAAGATATAAATCACTTTAACACCATCATCATCAATAAAGGTCCAAGGGACTTCTGCAAAGATAGCGGTGTCATTTAGGTCTTTGCTATACTGTTGAAGGCGAGAGATAAGGGTTTTTATGTAGTCAATCATAATCATTTAGTTGAAAAAGAAGGGCATTCTGATAACTTAAATCACAAAGGAGAGTTTATTTGTCTCCACCTTTGGTCCATAATAACTTATCCAAAAAACGCATGCGGCGAATCTTGTCAAATGGCATATTATAATCACTGTATGGATATTCAAGCACATTCAACATATTATTAATTTGCATTAACCATTTATCAATAACAGCTTGATTTTCCTGACCAAAGTCAATGGCCTTTTTCAAGTATGAAGCATAGGCAGGTCTTGAGCCTTTTACTTTCAACGCTTTTTTTACCCTATTATCAAAAGGCAAGACCTCTTCTGGTCGCATCAGAAACATGGCCTTAGAAGCAAGTGAAAGAGGCCAACCATACGATATACCTGCTTCTTCTATACAATCAGTAAGGTTGTTTATTTCTAACCAACGGTTGCTTTCATGCCACCTCAAACAGATTGCCAACAATTTTTGAGTACTCCAAAACTCACGTTAAACCACGACAGATCATATAAAACAAACTTACTGTTACCCGAACAGCGCCCACGTATTCCCGGAGGGAATGCCTGTTTTTAGCAGATAAGGAACAGTCTCGTACAGCAACCCCATCGGGGTTTCCTGTTTTTAAATGAATGCCAAAGGAAACCCCGATGGGGTAAATAAATGGGGATGGCACCTGTCTATAAACAGGCATTCCCTCCGGGAATGATCGTTTGCATACAAAATGCGGATTGTAATTAAAAACATTACATGAATACCGTCCGCGAATTACGCTACCCCGGCATTCCTGCGCACCCCCTCTAGCAAATCTACTACCTTGCCCGCCAACCGGTCATCAAACACTGTCAGGCCGCCAGTGTGCACATCGGTAAAAGGTGGCGCAAACAATTGCGCCGGGTCGACCACACCGTTTATGGTCAATGAACGGATGATGAGATCAACGAACCGGATCTGAGGGGTATTCAGTCCTGGCGTGGCCAGAAATTCCGCAAACACTGCACGGGCGGCTTCGGCATCCAGGCCAAGCATGGAGCGCACCAGAGCACCCAGGGGTTGTGTGCCAAAGGCTTTTTCAAAATCTTCGCGGCTGCCCAGGTCTGACTGTTCCAGTAGCATGCGTTCCAGTTCGGACAGTTCGCCGGTGGTGATAGGGATGTTGTGCGTCAGCTTGTGGATGCTCAGATGTTGCCGGTGTTCGTACAGGAACTGCTGCACCCGCGTCCGGTAGGCATTCAGATCGTTCACCTGATAACTGAACAGATTGTGCTCCATCACATCGCCATCCATTGCATCTTCGAAGTCGGTGAAAACGGCGGGCTTGGGTTTCTTGTCCAGAAACCGAATGAGCGGGCGCATGTCTTCCCGCAGGTTTTCCAGGGTGAGCGGGCCGGCCGCCTGCCAGTATTCTTTTGTTTGTACGGCGCGTAGCAGAGCCATTTTATCCGCTACTACAGGTATGGATGCCTTTTTGGTGAGATTGGCGGCCATATCGGACACCTGAGCGCTCAGGCCGTCCGGCAGCTGTCCGCCTGCCAGCAAGGCTTGCTGCATGCCCTGTAGCAGGAGTAAGTCGAAACGTTTGGCAGACTCGTCGCCGTGCACATCGCTCATCAGCGGGGCCAGGTGTTGATTGATCTCGCGCAGTTCTTCAACGGTCAGGGCGTTCCAGCGATTCGGGTCCCTGTATTTCTCCACATATTGCCAGTGTTGCCGCACCACAAAACTGCTGCCGTCCAAAGCCTGTACCTGTTCGATCAGGTCCTGAAGTAACCGGTCGCCAAAAGCCTGTTGATCGGTATCGGATTGCCGGCCGAGCAGTTGGCTAAGGGCAAGGCGGGTCCCAAACAGGTGCGCACTGAGCGATTTCTGCCTGCCGGTTTCGATACCCTTTGGGTTCATCCCGAAAAACTCGAAGTTTTCGCAAAAATCGAAGATCAGGAAATGAGTCTTGTGCTGCCCGGAGCCAAACAGATCCGGGCACAACCTGGTGCCGCGGCCGATCATTTGCCAGAACTTGCTGCTGGAGCGCACGGGCTTGTAAAATACGAGGTTCACCGCTTCCGGTACGTCGATGCCGGTGTCCAGCATATCCACCGAGACGGCGATCTGCGGCATTTTGGCCGTATCGGAAAAGTCCCAGATCTGCGCTTGTGCGTCGTAGGAGTAGTTGTCGACCACCTGGCAAAAATGGCCGGCAAGATTTGGGTATTGCTTATCGAAGCGGTCTGTGATAAACCTGGCATGGGCATGGTTGCGGGCAAAAATAATGGTCTTGCCGAGTTTGTCTCCCCCTTCCACTTTGATGCCGTTTTCCATGAGGTAGCCGATCGCCTTGTCCACAGTGTCTTCATTGAACAACCAGGCATTCAGGGCCGGTGCGTCGATCTCACTAGGGAAAGCGCCGGTGACGGGATCGGCCAGTTTTTCTTCATACTCGCGCTGTTCTTCCGGGCTGAGTTCGCTGTACTTGATACCCTGGCGCTGAAACCTGAACGGTACACCGATCGCACGCGGCGGCACCAGATGACGGTCATCCACGGCGCGGTCCAGTTCGTAAGCAAAGGTGGGGTTTTGCGGCTCCAGGCCAAACAGCCGGTAGGTATCGCGGTCTGTTTCCGATCTGGGTGTAGCGGTAAGGCCCACTCGCAGGCCGTCGAAGTAGTGGAAAATGGTCTGGTACCTATTGTACACCGAGCGGTGGATCTCATCGAAAATGACCAGATCGAAATATCCCACCCCAAAGTGTCGCTGGTCGCCTTCAAATTCGCCGTCGATCTTGTTGATGAGGGTCTGGTAGGTACTGAACACAACACGGCTGTCGTCGGTCTCCTTTTCTTTGGTCAGGTCCACTGCCGGCAGGTTAGGCAGTTGGGTGTTGAAGGCGTTTTTGGCCTGTGTAAGCAGGGCGTTGCGGTCGGCCAGGAACAGCACGCGTTTGACCCAGCCGGCTTTGCTGAGCATATCCACCAGGGCAGCAGCGGTGCGGGTTTTGCCGGTGCCTGTGGCCATCACCAACAGGGCGCCCCGCTCGCCGCGGTGGAAGGCTTCGGCTATGGCGCGCTGGGCTTCGATCTGGTAAGGTCGGCCCGCGATCTGCTCGTTGAGCGCTTCCCGGCGAAGGTCGCGACGGCTGCTGCGCCGGTGCAGCAGGGTCTGGAGTTCTGCTTTGTTGTAGTAGCCCTGCACCCGGCGGGGTGGGTAGTGTGTATCATCCCAGAGGAAGGTCTCGAAGCCGTTGGTGTAGAAAATGACCGGCCGCTGGCCGTGCAGCCGTTCCAGGGCATCGGCATACAGTTTGCCCTGCTGGCGGCCTTCGTCGGCGTCGCGGCGGCTGCGTTTGGCTTCTACCACTGCCAGGGGTTTGCCGTCATCACCCCATAGCACATAGTCGGCGCGCTGGCCGGTGGGCAGCTTATACTCCTCTACATTCAGACCGAAAGGATCCCAGCCGGCTTCCCGGAGCAGTTGGTTGATGTACACTGTACGGGTGGTGGCTTCGTCCGGATCGGGTGGTAAGGGGCGCAGTTGGGCGGCATTGCGGGCTTTGCGGGCGCGCATTTGCTCGGCCTCGGTCCTGACCCTTGCCTGAGCCAGTTGGTCCACCAGTTCGCGGATGCGCTTTTCCTGTTCTTCCAGAGCGGCCTGAACGGTCAGGCTTTCTTGTTGCCAGCGGGCTTCCAGGGCCTGAAGTTCGGCGCGGGTTTTGTCCGCAACTGCCTGTGCGGGGTCGGCCTGTGGCACCAAATCGGAGTTGAAATCGGGAATATCAGGCGCTGATTCGCTGTAAAGCCGTACCGTCCAGCAGGCAAAACGGTGTAGTTTCCGGACGGCCAGCAAGGCTTCGCCAGGCTGAATCCGGGCCTTGGCATGGGCTGCATTGTTGCCGGTGCGGCGGATCAGATCGAGCGCATGAAACAGGTCGGGCGCCAGCAGGTTCTTGAACGCCGACTGGTGCAGCAGGGCATTGAAGGTGGTGTTGTAGGGAAGTGTCAGATCGGGGTCGTTCTGATAGAGCCACTGCACCCATTGCTCGGCGCTCTTGCGGCACAGTACAGCGGCGTACATGGGCCTGAGCAGGGCGTTCTGCTCGGCCTCACGGGCGGTTTCTGCGAAGACGGACCAGGCGCCGCTGAGGAAATGGAAATTGGAGTCCTGCATGTTTATCATCCTCTGCCGCCGGGGTCAGGACCCAAGCCGGAAGGTTTGTTGCATCCAGTTTAAAAAAGGCTGTACCGCGGCTACTTTGGCATTTAAATAACCTGCTTGCATAGCTGTTCCAAATGGCCGACCGGGTTCTTCCTGCCATGCCAGCCAGGTGTGCAGCATTGCTTTTTGCTGCCGTACCGGTTTGAAGCGGCAAAAATCGCGCCCGGCCAAATCCTTCACTGTCTGATCGGTATGTTGCCACAACTGCTCCTCACTATCTACCAGATGGGCCAGGAAATGTTCCAGATAGCCGTTGCCGGCATTGTCCGGCATGATCCAGATGCCCACTACCGGCCGACCGGGTTCCTTCAATACGATCCCTTCCGGCGCCGGCGCCAGGGCATCGAGCATATTATTTGAAAAGAAAGGTTCCAGGACTATTCGCATGGCTTGCCAGCGCGCTTCCGGGCCGGCGTCATCGGCATCGACGACAATCCCGATATTGGTAAGCCCGGCTTCTAACAACGCTGCCGAAACAAGGCCGGAGATTTTGTCGTACCCGCCGGCCGGGACAACAAATTTGCCGATCGTTTTTTTTGTAAATCCTTCGGGCCACGGCAACGCATTGGATTCGCATAGTTGCGTCAAGGCCCAGCCGTCATTGCCTTCTACGATGAGTCGTTGCATTTGTATAAGGATTACCGGGTTTCCAGATCATATTCCATAGAGGTGGCCAGTTGCTGCATGTCGTAGACTACGGCCTTTATTCGACCATTGTCATCGCGCTCCAACCGGAAATAACAGCCCTGCTCCTTGTTTTCCGGTCGCCCGGCCACTTCGGCGAAGGTGCGCACTGCATCCCTGCTGTGGGTGGTGGCGAATACCTGAACGTCCCATTCGGCAGCATAGTGGAATATTTTCTCCCAGACCAATGTTTGTACGGAGTGATGCAGGCCGGACTCGATCTCATCGATTAAAAGTAAGCGTTTCGCCGTATTCCGGGCACTGACTAAGCCGATGGCAATTTTCAAAGTTTGCATAATGCCATCGCCGAGGCGGCCCATCGATACCGGGGTAGAATAGCCTGTTAACCGCACGCGGACGCCATCAAAGCGGACGTCAATATCCATAATTCTGGATTCGGCTTGCTTTACCACCTCGATTACTTTATCCTCATCTGGTGTTAGCGAAATTTTTTTCCAGAGTTGTTCGAGCGGAAAAGGTAGCAAAGCAAATGGTATGAAAATACAGCCTTCTCGAGGGAAGTCAGGTGAGTCATTTGGGTTCAAAACTTTTTTGGGGGAGTTTTCAACTTTTAGCGTAGGGAAAACAAAATAATTATCGATTTCCTTATTACTTCCAACATGTCTTTTTATATGCAGGTTGTTGATTACGAGCGCATTGTTTTTTGCATTCGGGTGGAAAAGGCTTTCGTAAGATTCTATCCAACTTGGCGTAAACTCTCCTCGTTCCTTTAAAGTAGCATTGATCACCGTATTATCCCCATCAGCCGCCCATATCCTCAACGCCTCCAACAGCGCCGTTTTCCCGCTGTTGTTCATGCCGGCGATCAGGTTTACCCGGCCAAGCCCCCCGATATTCAGAATATTGAACAAGCGGAAATTTCGTATCTGTATGGATGTCAGCATTTCTGGTTGATTTTCATTTACAAAAATGAAAGATATTTTCGAAAAACATAAGCTCGCCGCCGTTCAAATTCGCCATCGTCCAATTCCAGGTATTCTATTACGACCCAGGAATCGCCCGCTGTATCTACCACCAGAACGGAATCGCCGGCCACCAAATAGCCGAGTATTTCGAATTCAGTACCCGGCCCTTTACGTACATTCAATTTAGAAGCAGTAACAAAGGCTGTTGCCGGAAGATCGATGCTGCGTGCCTTTGGTTTGGGCGACGACTTTGGTGCTACCCCGGCGGACGGAACGCCACCATTGCCGCGGTTTTTTCCTGTAGTACGGTTATCAGACCGGCCGGGAGTAGTGTAAGACCTGGGCTTTCCTGTGCTACATACCCCGCAAGAGCCGCCGCTATTGCAGTGTGCGCAATATTTGCAGTTTTTGCAGGCGGTGCAATAAGCAGAGCCAGTACATGTGCCGCAACAGATATCCGTCAATTGCAATGAAGCCGGGTGGGAAAACGACCCCAGCCCCAAAATCACAAACAACAATGAAAATGTCCGCATATGCCGGTTTTATTATTATTGAAAACAATATTTGTCGTATCAGTTGGCAAACGCCTCCTGCAACAACCGCCCAAACAAAGCCTCGCTCTCCGCCTGCTGCTTTCGGACCAGGGCTTTTTGTTGTTCGATGTTGGTCAGGATTTCGGCGAAGCGGTTTTGGAGGGAGAAGGGGGGTAAGTGCACCGGAAATGACCTTAAGTGTTCAAGAGTTAATCCTTCTGTATTCACACCACGCGCTTTACCAAGTAAAATATACTTTCGCATCTTTAATTGAACAGATAAGAATTCAATGTTTAATCCATCATTAGGGATAACTCCCTTAATGTCCTGACTGAAACAAACTGGCACCTTCGAAATAGCAACTGGAAGAGTATGCATCAAGATTTTACTTTTAACAACTAATAACAAAGTACCTGGAGGTACAAGTTTTGTCGAGCTATTTTGAATTGCAGCTTCTGAGACGTGCTCCTCAGTATCATTTAAATAATTATTTTTTATATCCTTTGATGTGGCCCAGCAAATATTACCTATAAAATATTCATTAACGTCTCTTGAAGGAGTACCACCCCCTATGATTGTTACATACATTCCTAATGGTTTCACCGCCCACCCCTTCTCATTCCTTACTGGGTCCCCAAACATCTCCACAAACACCGACTGCGCCAGCGCATCATATTCCCGAAGCAGTTGGCGGTCTTTTTGGCGCAGGGCATCGGCGCGGTCGAGCCGCTCGGCTATGGCGCGCTGGACGGGGAGTGGGGGGAGTGGGATTGGAATACTGTTCAGCGCAGATTTTGTAAGTTTTCCTCTTGTTGTCCCTGTGATAAATGATGTCAAGTCTGCATAGTTCAAATAATAGCGGAGGTATTCAAGATGTAGGCCATCTTTTGCAGTTAAAACATGTGCATGATTGTTTACCCAACATTTTTCATTGAAAATAATGGCACATTTTCATTTTTGTCCCCAACTCCCCATCTTCCGCTAAACAAAGTATTTTTTCGTCAAAAATATATTGGTTTGTGAGTATCCCATAATAAATATTTGCTCCTTGATGTATGGATACCTCGCATTTTCCTGCATCTCCATCCTTTGTTGTGAATTTAAAGGAATACGTTTACCGTCAAGGTTGTTGGTTATTTTACTTTGTAAACTCATCAAATGCATTGTCAGGTTTTTTAATTAGCGCATTTTTGCAACTCTGAGAATAATGCACTCTATCTTGTCTACCTCCTTTATCCGCTCAATAATCACCCCAGGCGCATCATACACCTTCCTCTCATATTCCACCTCCTTATACCGGTTAATGCTCAGGTCGAAGTTGTTTTCCCGGATTTCATCCACCGGCACGAAGAAGCTTTTTTCGATGCGCTTGCGGCCTTTTTCAGCAGTCAGGTTTTGCCAACGGCGCAGGATGTCGGGCAGGTCGTTTTCACTGATCTCCTGGCGCTTGTCGTCCAGGCTGTATCCATCTGCCTGCATGTCGTAAAACCAGACCCGGTCAGTGCCGCCGGAGTCGGTGCGGGTGAAGAAAAGGATGGCCGTGCTCACCCCGGCGTAAGGCTTGAACACCCCGGAAGGCATGGAGATCACCGCCTGGAGTTTTTGCCGCTCGATCAGTTCCTGTCGTATCTGCTGGTGGGCCTTGCTGCTGCCGAACAGCACGCCGTCGGGTACGATCACTGCCGCGCGGCCACCCAGGCGCAGGCCCCGCAGCATGAGGGCGAGAAAAAGCAGTTCGGTTTTTTTGGAGTTCACCACGCGCAGGATGGAGGCGTCGACCGCATCGCTGTCGAGGCTGCCTTTGAAGGGCGGATTGGCCAGGATGAGCGTGGCCTGGTCGTGGAAGGCCTTGTTGGCTTCGCTCAGGGCGTCCACATCGCGCAGGTCGGGCTGCTCGATGCCGTGCAGCAACAGGTTCATGGCGCCGATGCGGATCATGGTGGGGTCGAACTCCATGCCCATGAACTGACCCTGAAATCTGTCGAGGACTTCCGGGCGTAGCAGCGCGTCGCCGTGGCGCTCCCGCAGGTATTCGCCGGCGGCCACGAGAAATCCGCTGGTGCCGGCAGCGGGGTCGCAGATGCTATCATCCAGGGTGGGCTGCACCATGTCTACCATCAGCCGGATGATGTGGCGCGGGGTGCGGAACTGGCCGTTCTGGCCTGCCGTGGCGATCTTGCCCAGCAGGTACTCGTACACATCGCCTTTGGTGTCGCGGTCGGCCATGTCGATATTGCTGAGCATTTCCACCACCTGTGCCAGCAGGCGCGGCGTTGGGATCATAAAGGTGGCGCCCTTCATGTATTTGCTGAAAGCCGAGTTGCCGTTGGAGAGGTTGCGCATGAAATCGAACACGCCGCCCTCGCGGGCAAACAGCCGGAACATCACTTCGGGGTCCAGGTCTTTGAAGCGGCTCCAGCGCAATTCGTCCTGTCCGGGCTGGAATATGGGTTCCCGAATGCTTTGTTTACCGAGTTCGGCCTGGCGCTCACGGGCGGTGTGCAGTTCATCGAGGCGGCGAACGAACAGCAGGTAGGTCATTTGCTCGATGACGGTGAGCGGGTTGGACAGGCCGCCGGTCCAGAAAGCATTCCAGACGCGATCGATTTGGGAGCGAAGTTCGCCGGTAAGCATGGTGACGGAGCAGGGTTATGAAAAAGTGAAAGTGCTTTTGTGTTGGCGTATTTGCCGTTTTTGATGCTGCTTTTGCCCTGGCAAGGTAGAGAAATATTAAAACCGGTGTTTTTTAAACAACAAAAAGGAGACCGGAAATAGAGAAAGCGCAGGAAACGCACATGCGGGTTTTTTCCTGTCCGGCAAATTCCTTGCAATGGCTTCCGGCCACTTGCAAAAGGAATGAAATCCACCCCGACCGAACAAATACATGGAAGTATTAAAAAAAGTTGCCAATTTTGCCCTTGCTAATCTTCCCTGATACGGATATTGATGCCCGCCGGTGACAAGGCCGCTGCCTGAAATGTGTGTGCTTGATTGCCGGATAACAACCTTATTGCAAAACCGTCTTCTCCGTAACCGATTTTCCCCACGCTTCACCGTGACTGCGATGCCTGTCACTGTCGCCTGATCGTCTGCTTTGTCGGGCCGCATGGAAGGTATTTGCAGCCTCACAGACATAATCGTGTTGTCCTTTGGCGCCGCCCGGGTCATGGCCATTTATGGTCAAAACCGTGACAGTCGGCCATAAATGACCTCCAACAAGGCGGCGTAAACGCCGCGCTACCGGGCAATCGGTCACAACCTGAATGGTTTAACGGGAACCGCCCGATCTGCAAAAAATGTTAAAAACGGCATGTGTTGACAGGTTCCCGGCACGCTCAAATACGACTCGAATAAATTCACCAAACCATATGTTAGCATGAGCATTTCAAGACAATCAGTATCGCCAACGACGGCCTTTACCGGCACGTATTCGAAAGTAAGGCGATCCGGCAGCAACAAGATCATCGTGGACGACGTCGTGCAAATCGACGGCGCAACTGCGTTTGTGAAGCCCGGCAGCAGCAATTTTATTGAATCAAGCGCGCCCGGCGGCGGTTCTTCTTTCCCCGCGCATTCGAACATGGACAAATGCGGCGTGTACCTGAAAGCCAACGAGATACTGGTGATCGAGTACAGCAGCGACCGGTTCACCGACTTCCAAAATGCCGTTTCGGCTTTCCTCTACACGGGCTGCGAAAGCGGAAATCCCGTCGCCCGCTTCGATCACAGCGCCAACACGATCACTGTGACCGACGTATCGTAAGCCACGCGCGATCGTTTTACCCTCCGGCTAGCCCGGGTACTGCGGTGCCCGGGCTATTCATTTGTTACGCATCTGGCGGAAGCCATTACACAAGGCCCGGTAGTCGCGGCAAGGTTCCTTGTTGCAACAACACAAAGGATGTTTGTCTTGACAAGGAACCTTGTTGCAACAACACAAAGAGCGTTTGTCTTGACACTCAACCTTGTTGTAACAACACAAAGGACGTTTGTCTTGACAAGGAACCTTGTTGTAACAACACAAAGGACGTTTGTCTTGACACTCAACCTTGTTGTAACAACACAAAGAGCGTTTGTCTTGACAAGGAACCTTGCAGCAACAACACAAAGGGTGTTTGTCTTGACAAGGAACCTTGCAGCGACTACAAAAAGGACGGTTTTCCTTACCGCATTCCCTGTCAGGTCGGCACGACGGGCAGCCGAAAGCCCGGGATACAGTTATCCCTTCACCGTCAGCACCACCACCGAAAACGGCGGCAGCGTAACTTCAAAGGGTGTTGTCCCTGCGCTGTATCTGGCGGAATGGGCGGGTTTTACCTGCTCCGGTTGCTCGAACGTGTTGTGGTCCTGCATTTTCCCGGAGCGCAGGGATCTCGCCTTCGGCGCTGCGCGCGGTCGGTCATGCCCCGCAGTTCCACGCTCACAGTGCGGCTTTCTTTCGAATCGATGTTCGCCAGCGAGAGGTGCACCACGCCGTTGTTGTCCTTCGAAGCGGGAGCGGATAAAGCCGGCAGGGCTGATTCGCCGTGGCGGTAGTCGCAGGTTTGCAGGTCCACCGGCAGCAGGGCGCATCCTGGTGCACATTGTACATGCGCATCACGTGGTAGGTCGGCGTCAGCAGCATTTTTTCCGCATCGGTCAGGATGACGGCCTGCAATACGTTGATGGTTTGTGCGAGGTTGGCCATTTTCACCCGGTCGCAGTGGTTGTTGAAGATATTCAGTGTGGTCGCGGCGATCATGGCGTCGCGCATGGTGTTTTGCTGATACAAAAAGCCGGGGTTGGTGCCGGGCTCCACGTCGTACCAGCCGCCCCATTCGTCGACAAACAGTGCTACCCGCTTTTTGGGGTCGTATTTGTCCATGATGGTCGTGTGTTTCCGGATGAGTTCCTCCATATCCAGGGCCTTCCTCATAATGGTAAAATACTGGTCCTCGGAAAACTCCGTCGCCGAGCCCTTGGCATTCCAGTCGATCACCGAATAGTGGTGCAGGGCCAGCGCATCGAGCATGCGCTGCGGGATGTCGCGCATCAGCACCTCCGTCCAGTTGTAGTTGCTGCCGCCTGCGCCGGAGGCGACCCTGAATACGCCGCCGGTGTTCGTCCAGTCGGCCATAAAAGTGGCGTATTGCCTGTAAATATTGGCGTAGTATTCCGGCGTCATGTGTCCGCCGCAGCCCCAGGCTTCGCTGCCGTTGACGCCCCAGTATTTGACGTTCCAGGGTTTGTCGCGGCCGTTTTTTTCTGCGCAGGTCCGCCATGGGGCTTTTTGCCGCCGTGGTTGACGTGATTGTATCCATTCGGCCATTTCCTGCACGGTGCCGCTGCCGACGTTGGCCGACAGATAGGGCTCCGCGCCGAGCAGTTCGCACATGTCGAGGGAAGTCGTGCGTGCCGAAACTGTTGTCTTCGGTCACGCCGCCCCACCAGGTATTGACGATGCTCGGCCGTTCTGCTTTCGGGCCGATGCCGTCTTTCCAGTGGTAGGTATCGGCAAAACAGCCGCCCGGCCAGCGCAGGTTGGGGATTTTCAGGGCTTTGAGGGCATCCACCACATCGCTGCGCACGCCGTGCACATTGGGAATAGCCGTATTGTTTTCCCCGACATAAAACCCGCCGTAAATCTGCAGCGGCCGAGGTGTCCGAAAAATGACCGTAAATATGCCGGCTGATGGTGTCTTTGCCCAGGTCGGCGTTGATGACAACCCCACCGCAGGTGCTTGTTTGTGAAAAAAATGCAGGGGCGATGATGCCAGCAGGGAGTGATCAGCAGTACAAGGGTGTGAAGAGATTTCATATCTGTGATTCGATTGTTTTATAGATGACGGGTTTGGGGTGGTTTGTTTGGATGGTAACCGGGTTGCTTTCGGGCTTGGGTACCGGTTGCTGGTATGAAATACTACTGCCGGGCTTTGTTATTTTTTCTTTGCTCGCCCAAAAGATAACCAAAAGTGTATTGGATCGTTTTTTAAGTGGCTATCTACACATTACATCCCGGCATATATTCCCGGAGGGAATGCCTGTTTATAGCATTCAATAGACAATTTCATTTCGAACCCGTTAGGAAGGTTTCCTTTGGCATTCACCAAAAAGGAGGACCCCTGCCGGGGGTTAATAAATGGGGAATGAATCCTGTCTACAAACAGGGATTCTCTAAAGAGAATTTGCGTGTTAACATGCAGAACGAAGTGGGACATCCGGAAATCATTTAATATTGAACAGACGCAATGATCAATCCTGATCGAAACGCACGTAATTGAGGTGGTCAACAGGGTTGCTTTCGGGGTCAGGCGCCGGTTGCCCGGTATTTGTACTACTGCCCGGCGTTGTTACTTTTCTTTTGCTCGCCCAAAAGAAAAGTAACCAAAAGAAGGGCGGTCCTTCCGGCAGCGCCAACGACCTTCGGGAATTGCGCTTGTTTTAACAGGCAGGGGTGCTTTTCCCGCGACATCCCTACGTTCTCATCCTGTTAAAAAAGGCGCCCCGCCTGCGGCGGACCATTCCCTGCGGTCGGGCGTGCCTCGCGGACGGCACGCGTAGCGTAATAATTGGTTTCTGGTGATCACTAGCTTTATCCAAATTATGATATTACTGCTACTGCCAACTGCTTACTTCTTAGAACCGATCGACACTGGGTATCAGGGGGCTGAGCGGCAGGCTCCAGGTTTCAAAAGGGGCCGGATGCGCCGGGTCGTATGCCGGCAGGTCGTCGTTCAGATACCTGGCGAGATCGCTTTGACTCGTTCTGATGCCCTGTACGATGCATTTGGCCAGTTCGTAAGCGCCATAGGTGCTGAAGTGCGAATCGTCGGCAAGCGCCTCTGTTTGTCCGGGGAAGGCGCCGGCGGGGAAATGCACAAAGGCTTTTTTGGATGCCTCGGGGCCCAGGGCCTCGAACAGTTGCGCGCTCATGGCATTCAGATCGATGCATGGAACGCCTTCTTCCAGCGCTACCTGCCGCATGGCTTCAGGGTAATCGCCGTGCGAGTTTTCGATCTTGCCTTCTGCATCGAAGGTCCTGCGCTGCACGGGCGTGACGAGCAGGGGCTGCGCGCCCGCTTTCCGGGCCACTCCGATGTACAGCCTGAGTTGTTCCTGGTAGCCTTCAAACGGCGCTACGTAGGCACTGCTCTGCTTTTTCTGATCGTTGTGCCCAAACTGGATGAGTAGATAATCGCCTGCTTTCAGCGTGCTGGCGATCTTTTCGAGCCGGTGTTCGGCGCTAAACCTTTTCAGCGACTCGCCCGATTCGGCATGGTTGGCGATGACTACGCCGGGTTTGAAAAAACAGGGCAGCATTTGCCCCCAGGACGACCAGGGCTCGTTTTGTTGATCCGTGACGGTAGAGTTGCCGGCCAGATAAACGGTCGGGATGTTCCCGGCCGGCCTGATCTCGACGGCGCAAACGGCGGGGCGTCCGCCGCCGAATTCGAGGGTCAAGCGGTCGTCCCAGTTCAAATGGTACGTTTCGCGGGAAGTCAGTTTGACTTCCAGTCCCGGCCGGATGTGTTTGTTGCGCACGTTCACGGCGATCGTTTTTCTGACAAAGGCGCCGGGTGTGGTCGCGACGTCTTTGAGCATCAGCCGCCGAGATTCCGACTTGACCGTTGTGCTGGTTTCGCCGGCCCGGTCGCCGAATGTGATGACTACCTCGTAACTGCCTTCCGGCACCTTGACCGAAAAGTAAAAGGGCGTATCGGCGGTGCAATAGTCGTCGGTAAGGGCGTTCTTGCCTGTCCTGTTTACACTTTTAATCGCCGTGCCGGTATAAAAACCGTAACCGCGTTCAGAAGTGTACACAACATCTGGCGTCACACGTGTGAAACCCGTTTCCACTTTTCCGGAGCCAAAATCGAAGCGAAAGCGGGTTTCTGAAGCCGCTTTGTCCGTTTTTTTGCCCAGCGAACAGGCCGTACAAAAGACGAGCATGACCGGCAGTATGAACCGGATGTTGATGCATTCGATGTTCAGACCTGTGTTCATGCAGCAGTTGTTTTTTCAGGCATTTCCAGTCCGTACCTGCCGGCGCAATCTGTCAGCGCCAGCACTACGCCCTCCTGCAGCAATATCCCGTGTTCCGACTGTTCCTTTTTCAGGGCCAGCGCCTTTTGACCCGGCAAACGCACGGGCGGACCGCCGGGTATTGCTTCGGCCGCCGTACACGCGCGCATCAGTCCACTCATTTCTTTTTTTAAATGGTCTGTGCCGCCAAAAGCCTCCGGGTCGATGAGTTGCAAAAAAACGGATGCTCCCCAGCGCCCGGGTTCGTCTTTCCTGCCGTATCCGCTCAATCCGTTCGTCAATGCTTCCACCAAAAGTCCCAGCGCAAAGCCCTTGTAGCCGGTATCCAGTCCGCCCAGCGGCAAAATGCTGGCGGGTGGATCGTCAAAAAATGCGGCCGGATCGTCCGTAACGTGTCCCTGCCGGTCCATCAGCCAGGGGTGGGGCAGGGGTCGGCCTTCATTGTGCCTTTGTACGACCAGTCCGTTGGCCGTTGTGGAAGTGCTGATGTCGAAAAGGATCGGGTCGCCTTCGCCGGGAATGCCTGCGGCAATGGGGTTGGGGCTGTAAACCGGCTCGACACCGCCATATGGCGCTACGGTTTTATTCATGGGGTCGGAGCAGGAAAGGAGGATCAAAAACCCTTTTCTGGCCGTTGCTTCCAGGTAAGCCGCCAGGCAGGCGATGTGGTGGCTTTTGCGGATCACCACGGTCACCACGGCGTGTTCGCGGAGCCGTTCGGTCGCCAGTTGAATAGCCTGCTGCATGAGCCAGGGCCCCGGCAGGTAGTTGCCGTCCCAGGTCACGGTGGCGCCGAGGTCGTTGACGGTTTGCGGCATGCCGCTTTTGGCCATATTGCCCGATTCGATCTCCTGCAAATAGACCGGCAGCAGCGCGAGGCCGTGGGTACGGTGCCCCAGGAGTTCTGCTTCCGCAAGAGTATCGGCCACTACGCGGGAACACGCGTCGTCCAGGCCCGCTTTTGATAAAAGCGATGCGGCCAGGCCGGTCAGGTCGGAGTGGCGGTATCTGTTTCCGGTTTGTAGTTCCTGTTTCATGATGGTCGTTTTGATTTGAATTTGGGGAAAGTTTGGCATGACGATTACCCTTTGCCACCGTTCCTTTTACTTTTTTGTCTTGACACAAAAAAGTAACAAAAAAAGTCAAGGCTGTATTCAAATCCAGCGATTTTGCCGGCCATTTCCGGCGGGTTCGCACCCAAACTCGCCCCTCCTTCGTCGGGACTCAAACATGGGTGCTCTCATCCGCCTCCAATGGCGCAAAATCGGGATTTGAATAAGGCCGGATGCGAATTCGTTTTAAGAGGGATTGGCGTCAAGTAATAGCAATCAGGCATATTTTCCAACCCAAACCCACATCGTTTCCGTGATCTTGCCACCGGACTTGCCGGGTTTCCGCTATTTTCCCCGTACCGGAAAAAACGACGACGGCTTGTGTTCCCTGAGGGCGATGGCATTCAGCATCGCTACTGTATCCGGGAATTTGGCGGCCACATTCATGCTTTCAAAAGGGTCGTTTTGAAGGTCGTATAATTCCCATTCCTTTTCAGGCGCCAGACGCACGCCTTTCCACCGGCCCCGGCGAACGGCCTGCTGAAAACCCAGTTCGTAAAATTCCCAGTAAAAACTGCGCTGCGGCGGACTCCATGTCGAACCATCCATCTGAAAGGCGGGGCGTACGCTGATGCCATCCAGGCGTTGCGGCAACGGCGCTCCGGCCAGATCGGCAAGCGTCGGCAGTACATCCGCAAAATACCAGGGCAGCTCGCTTTGCACGCCTGCGGGGATTTTTCCCGGGTACCGGACGATCATCGGCGTGCGAATGCCGCCCTCATACAGGTCCCGCTTGCGCCCCCGCAATCCGCCGGAACTGTTGAAACGCGGCCACAATTGCGCGGGACCGTTGTCAGAACAAAAAAACACAATCGTATTGCTGTCGATAGCCAGGTCGTCCAGCGCCTGCAAGATCCGCCCGACGTCGCTGTCCATCCTGGTGATCATGGCGGCGTAGATCCGTTCTTCTTCGGTCCAGTGTGTGCTGTCGGCATACATGTTCTGGTCCGGTATCTCGTATTCGTCGTGTGGGATCGTGTAAGGCAAATAGAGGAAAAACAGCTCGTCTTTGTGCCGTTTGATAAAATCCAGGGCAAATTCCGTGAACAGGTCGTGGACATAGGTTTTCCTTCCGCCCTCCCGGTTGCCTTCCAGCATCACCCTGGCAGTGTCTTTCCAGATGAAATCGGGGTAATAGGAATGCGCGCGCCGCTGGTTGAGAAAACCGTAGAATTCATCGAATCCCTGTTTGTTCGGGATACCCTCGGTGCCGGGTTCGCCGAGCCCCCATTTGCCCGTCATGCCCGTGACGTAACCGGCGTTTTTCAGCACTTCGGCGATGGTCGTATCCCGGTCGAGCAAGGGGATGCGGCCTTCCGCACCACCGAGTCCCCTGACGCCGCCAATGCCGTTGTTCCCGCGCACGGTAGTATGGCCGGTGTGTTGTCCGGTCATGAGTACCGAGCGGGATGGCGCGCATACCGTGGAGCCGGCATAACACTGCGTAAAGGACATGCCTTCCGAAGCGATCCAATCGATGCTCGGCGTTAAGATCAGTTTTTGGCCATAACACCCCAGATCGCCGTAGCCCAGGTCGTCGGCCATGATAAAAATGATATTGGGCTTGTCCGGCCTGGAAGGCGCCGCGCTTTTGCCCGGTTTTTCTCCGCAGCCCCCTGTCAGAAACAGCAGCGGGATCAGGGCGCATTGAAGCGCGTATCGCAAGGATCGGGTGGGCGGCAGGATGGTCATGTGTTTCGTTTTATGGATTTAATCGGCCCCCGGCAGTCCGAAATAAAAATACAGGGTGCGGCGCAGCGGCCCGGCAGGGTGGTTGAGTTCGCTCTCCGGGCCCAGTCCTTCCGTTTTCGTGTCGAGGCCGGTCGCCAGTTTGGTGCCGATCGGCGGAATGGCGTCCAGAAAAGAAATATCGCCAGGTGGTAAGGCAGGGTGCGGCGTCGGGCCCGACAGACCGTAAAAATCGAACAGCCGGACAAACAAGCCTTCCTGTCCGCTCGCTACCAGGAATTTACCATCTACGGTATTGAACTCCATCCATGCGATGTCGGAGAAGTAGCCCTTGAATTCGGGATAGGCCCAGGGTGCGCTGCCGGTATGGGTGTTGTTGTACATAGACTCCCACACATCGAATACGCCTCCGCGGTTGCGGTTTTTCCAGACGCGGTACGGGCCGTTTCCGAGCCATTTGACCCCGATGATGTCTGATTCCGGAAAGTTGAAACTGACACCTGTGAATGGCTGATCGCCTTCCAGGGCGTATTCGTAATCGAGTTGCAGCCAGCCGTTCGTGTGCATTTTCCATTTCACGGATTTCAGGGCGGCGGCTTCGTACCGGAATTCCAAAGCATAGCCGTCGTTCTCCCTGTAATGCCGTACTACTGGCGTCGTTGCAGGCTGTTCTGGCACCAGCACCGGGCCGTTGCCGAAAGGCGGATTCAGCCCCTGGGCATATTCGACTTTATCCAGCCGGCCGCTCGTTTTATCGAAGTGCGCCCTGATGTCGAAAGCGCTCAGAATGAATGTCGAGTCGGTTTCGCCAAACACGACGGCATCCCCGGCCGCAGGTTTTCCGGTCAGGCCTTTCAATAGTTCTTCCTGGCGTCCCGTCTTCCAGGACCAGCGCATGATCTCTTTTCCGGAGGGATCGATCGCCGTCAGTTGCAGGCCGTCGTATTGTTTCCAGCCTTCAGGAAGCGGGAGATTGAGCATTCCGCGCTCGCCTGGGGCGATGTCGGGGCCGCGCAGACTGAATTCCTTTTTCACTTCGTGGCCCGGCAGGCGCTCGCCGGGGCCCTTGAAATCGACCAGGACGCCGGAGAAACGGCATTGGCGCAGGTTGGTAAAATGATACCGGTTTTCCAGTTCCAACTGCCCCTCGAAAGGCGCCGGCAGCGTTTTGTTGCGGATCACAACGGGAGAGAATATTTCTTTCAGGGCATAAAAACTGCCTTCCTTTTCCCGGTGCGGCCCGAGCACTCCGTCCGGAGCGTTGACCCGGTTCACGTCGATATAACCGCCGAGATCGGTCCGTACGACCCCCTCGTCGAGCAAGGCCCAGATAAACCCGCCGCCCGAACGCGGCGCCGACCACATCATTTCCCAGAAATCGTAAAGACCGGCAGCCGCGCCGCCGTCATCCTGGGCGTGCAGAAATTCGGTCGGGATATAGATCAGAGAGTCTTCAAGGATACTTTTGGTGCTGTAATATTTCTCGTAGTGGTTGGTTTCGATGCCGTTGTAGTCGTTTCCGGGGCGATGATGGGCATGAATGACGGGACGGGTGGAGGGGTCGTATAGCAGAAAATCGTCGTCCAGTTCTTTGTTCGTGCCCCCTTCGTTGCCGTTGCTCCAGAAAATGACGGAAGGGTGGTTGACGTCGCGGATCACCATTTCGCGGACGAGTTTTTCACCCGCTTCCGTGTCGTATGCATTTTGCCAGCCGGCGAGTTCGTCCAGCACGTACAGCCCCAGGGAATCGCAAAGTTCGAGAAAGGACCGGTCCGGCGGATAGTGGGAGCAACGCACGGCGTTCATGTTCATGTCCTTCATCAGTTCGATGTCCAGGCGGTCAATATTTCTGTTCAGCGTGCGACCCGTCTCAGGCCAGAAACAATGCCGGTTGATGCCCTTGAACTTCATTTTGACGCCGTTGATGTATACGCCGTCGCCCCGCCTGATCTCTATGCTCCGGAATCCGAACACTTCGGCAGTGCGGTGGATCGTTTCGTCCCCGTTTTTCAGCGCGAGCCGGGCGGTATAGATCTGCGGCGTCTCGGCCGACCACAGCAAAGGGTCGCTCACCTTGCACCGTACGGTTGTTTTTGTCGCTCCGGGCCCGATTGCCTGCGATTGCTGCGCGACCGGATGTCCCGTTGGGTCCAGTATTTCAAGGAAAATATCCCGTTTGCCGGCGATATTTTCGGTGAACACGTCGATACTGAAATTCCCGTCGGCAGGAGCGTTGACGGCTGTTCGCAACATGTGCTCCCCGGGGAATACTTCGAGAAAAACGGGCCGGAAGATGCCGCCGAATATCCAGTAGTCCGCGTAGCGTTCGGCGCGGTTGACGGAATGGTCGGCCGACATTTTACTGACCGTTACTTCCAGCAGATTTGATCCGCCGAAACGCAGTTTATCGCTCACCGGATACCGGAATTGATAAAAAGCGCCCTGGTGCACCGGGCCTGCCGGCGTTCCGTTGATCCGCACTTCCGCATCCGTCATGACCCCTTCGAATACCAGATAGACAGCCTTGCCGGCCCAGTCCGCAGGCGCCTGAAAAGTGTGCCGGTAAAGTCCTTTTTCGTCGGAAAAGCGAAATTGTTTGCCGTAGGTCCTGTAATCGCGCCCGTAGTCGTAGTGGCCGAAACCCTGTTGCTCCCAGCAGGAAGGCACTTCGATGGTGGTCCAGTAACCGCTCTGCCTCCCACCAGTGCAAAAGAACTCCCAGGATTCCGTATGCGTATTGTCCCGGCCGGAGAGGTAAAGCACCTTTGTATCTGCGTTATGCTGCGCAGCCACCCGATCGAAAGCAAACAGGGACAAGAACATCAGGCCCGTACGAACCGGTCGACGGGATGGCAAAGCCTGAAGCAAAACGGCAAATATGGAAGTCGCTGTTCGGGCCATTACGACATCAGCGGGAGCGTTTGATCCAGAAAGGCGCTACGACAAACCACAACAGCATGCCCGCTGCCATGAGCGATTTGTTGGTTTCAGGGGAGAGGCTTCCTGAAAAGACGAATAAAGAAGGCACAAGCGTCAGGAGCAGCCCGGCAAAGGCCAGCAGGCCGAGGAGTGTTCGTTTCATATTTATTTGCTGTTTAATGGTTTGAAAGACTGGATCATATAACTCAACCCCGTGTACAGAATGACCGCTACAAACCATCCGGGAAGCCCGAGAAAGAAAATTTCCACGCCGAAGGAAAAATTGATGAACAGGCAGGCCGCCAGCGTGAGCACCCAGGTGCCTGTCGCCGCCCAATTGATGCCGATCCCGGCCTCCTGGGCATAATCGCTCTTCAATCCCAGTTTTGGCAGGACGTAAAAGTCGATCAGGATCACCGCACCCATGGGCATCAGCACGAGGCCGTACAGCGCCACGAAATCGAGCAGCCGCATGACCAGCGCCGGAAAGCAGGCTGCCGCCGTTGTGATCAAGCCCACGATCAGCGTGACTTTCCAGGTTTTTGAATTGGGAATGATCGCCTGCACGGCCAGCCCCGCGCGGTAGATCGTCGGATTGGCCGTTGTCCAGCCCGCGATGATCACGCAACAGGCGCCGGCAATCCCTGCGGCGTAATAGGCAATGGGGCCGGGCGCGAACTCCAGGCTGTTCTGGCTTTTATGCAGGAACACTGCGTAGAGGATGCCGGAGGCGAGCCAGGCGAGGTAATGGCCGACAAACATGCCGCCGGCGGAGGCGAACCCCGATTTCCAGTTTTTGGCATACCGGAAAATGGAAAGATCGGCCATGCCGATGTGCATCGCCATGTTGCAAAACCAGGCAAAGAACATCACATGCCAGAAAGTGAATTTCGATTGCCCTTCCAGGGGCACGCCGCTCCAGATTCTGGATTCCGCCACCGGCCAGAATTCGCCGGGGCTGTTGACGCCCAGTTCGGGCAGCACGGCAATGGCAGCGGCCAGGAAAACGAGGATCATCCAGGGGGCTGCGATATTGGCAAAGCGGGACACCTGGTCATACCCGAGGGTCGCTACGACGGTCGTCACCATGCCCACCACCATGACGATCACGACCCACGATGCGCTGTTGGGCAGCCAGTCGCTCAGCCGGGCCATCGGCATATCGAAGGGAATGCCTACGGCCGTGGCCGACACGGCGATCATCGAGCCGGCCAGAAAGCAAAACATGAGGGCGTTGACGAGGTTATACAGCACCGTCAGTTTTTTGCCGCAGATCTTTTCGAGTTTGTAGTACAGGGTGATCCGCTCCTTTACGGCGATGGGCGCACAAAGGAAGGCCCAGCTCAGTACCGCCAGCAGATTACCGATGAGCAAACCGAAGATCAGATCGGTAGCGCCGGCGCCGTGCGCAACGAACAGGGGGCCGATAACGAATTCCGTTCCGGCAGTATGTTCTCCGGCGTACATGCCCAGAAAACTTCGCCAGTTCTTTTGTTTGGCGGCGGGCACCGGTTCCCGCTCGTATTCCTGCACGCTTTTCAGGTTGGCTGTTAGTTTGTCGAATAGCATAGGTGTTGGTCGTTCCGTTAAGGATGTGAGTGGTATTGTTTTTTATTGAGTTTTGAATAAATCTGCCATGACCATTTCCCCGCGCCATCGTTCTTTTACTTTTTTGTCTTGACACAAAAAAGTAACAAAAAAGGTCAAGGCTGTATTCAAATCCAGCGATTTTGCAGGTCGTTTCCGGCGGGTTCGCACCCAAACTCGTCCCTCCTTCGTCGGGACTCAAACATGGGTGCTCTCATCCGCCTCCAACGACGCAAAATCGGGATTTGAATAAGGCCGGCATGAATCCGATTAAGAAGGGGATGGTTATCAGTTATTTGCAATTATGCATTTTGTTTTCTTTCCAGGACTCAGGTTATTTTGAATCACTGAATGCCGTCAAAAAGATCGTCAGACTGCGCGCGGCCTGCGCGCCGGTGACGAGGGATTGTTCGATGTCTGCTGTTTTGGACGGACCGGCGATGAAGACGCCGAATCCCTGTTTTTCGATCCGTATTCGTTCGTATGCCTGGTGCATATTTTGTACAATACCTGCCGGATCGAGCAAAACGAACAGGTGCTGGCAGATGAAGGGCAGTACCCGATGCATACAATCCGCTTCCGATATCCAAATGGCGCCGTTTTCAGCCACACCCGGCCCGCCGCGGATCACGGCGATGTCTACCTGCTCCAGTTCGGCCGGGTTTTGCACCGCTTCCAGGTTAATATGGGTGTCGATAAACAAAAGCGGCGATGCGATGATGCCGGCATCCGGGAAGCGTATGCTCAACGCCGTGCCGATGTCCCGGCTGTCTGAAATGCGGATCACCTGACTGCCGCCGGTTTCTGCCGTGGCTATAAAGGTTTCGAGCATATCGGCTCCGTCATTTGCAAAGACAGGGATACCGGGCAATGGAGCCGGCGCTGCCGGTTTGTTCCTCCGGATCGCATCGATGATGGCGCTTCTGCTCATGACCTGCTCCTGTTTTGTTTGTGCCATTCGTTGAAACTCTGCCTTGGCGGCTCGGGCAATTCCCGCCCTTTTCCCCATTCGTTGAAGCGGTTGTACAGGAACCTGCGCGGGAGTCGCCGCATCGCCTTGCGCATCAATTTTCCGAAAAAACCGTACACGGCAGGCCGTGACAGCATCCAGGCGGCGCCGTTCAGCACGAGCCGTTTGACGAGTGGCAGTCCGCCTTCTTTCACGACCACCTGCCGCCAGCGATACAACTGTTGATGGATGTCTATCCTCACAGGGCATACGTCGGAGCAGGAGCCGCAAAGGCTGGAGGCAAAAGGCAGGTCGCCGTATTTCTTCAAGTCGATTCCCGGCGTCAGGATCGAGCCGATCGGGCCGGGAATGGTATAGCCGTAGCTGTGCCCGCCGCTGCGCCGGTAGACGGGGCAGGTATTCATGCAGGCGCCGCAGCGGATACATTTCAGCGAATTGCGGAAGTCGGGTCTGCCCAGCTGCGCCGAGCGACCATTGTCGACGATCACGATGTGCATTTCCCGGCCCGGCCCGGGGCGATGATAATGCGAAGTATATATGGTGACCGGTTGTCCGGTCGCGCTGCGGGCAAGCAGGCGGGTAAAAACGCCGAGATCGGCGGCCCGGGGAATTATTTTTTCAATTCCCATGCAGTGTATTTGCAGAGGCGCCAGGTGTACGCCCATGTCGGCATTGCCCTCGTTGGTGCATACGACCACGCCGCCGGTTTCGGCAACGGCAAAATTGACGCCCGTAATGGCGGCATCTGCACCGACAAACTTTTCGCGTAGATGCCGGCGGGCGGCTTCTGTGAGATAAGCCGGGTCGGTAGCGCCTTTTTCCGTGTGCAGTTTTTCGTAAAACAACTCCCCGATCTCCTCTTTTTTCAGGTGGATCGCGGGCATGACGATATGGCTCGGCGGCTCTTCGCGCAACTGGATGATCCTTTCACCGAGGTCGGTGTCCACTACTTCTATGCCCTGCCGGGACAGGTATTCGTTCAGGTGGCACTCCTCGGTCAGCATGGATTTGCTCTTGACGAGGCGCCGGACCCCGTGGCCGGCCAGGATGTCGTGCACGATGCGGTTGTGTGCTTCCGCATCGGCGGCCCAGTGGACTTTGACGCCGTTTTTCAGCGCCTGCGCTTCAAATTGTTCGAGGTACGCGTCGAGATTTGCCAGTACGTTGTCCTTGATCTGAGAAGCCAGTTCCCGCAATTGTTCCCATTCCGGGATGTTGTGCGCCACGCGATCCCTTTTGGTGCGGATAAACCAAAGCGACGCGTCGTGCCAGTCGGTACGACTTTCGTTTTCTATAAAACGGGAGGCCTTTTGCGCGTGCTCCATCATAGTTGAACCCCGTTTAGAATTTCAGCGATGTGTTTCACGTGCAGCCCCGTTCCCTGCCGCCGGATGATCCCTTCCAGGTGCATCAGGCACGACATGTCGCCCGCGGTGAGCACCTCTACGCCGCTGTTTTCGTGGTCGGCGATGCGGTCTTTACCCATTTTGACGGACAAAACCGACTCGTTTACGGCGAAGGTGCCGCCGAAGCCGCAGCATTCGTCAGGCCGCTTCAGATCGACCAGTTCGAGGCCTTCAACCATTCCCAGCAACGCGCCCAGTTTTGATCGCTCCTGCGATACGCGCTCGCTATCGGGGCCCAGGCGCAAACCGCGCAGGCCGTGACAACTTTGATGAAGGCCGACTTTATAAGGGAAACGACTGTCCAGCGCATCGATCTTCAATACGTCCAGCAGGAATTCACTCAGATCCAGCGTGTGTTTTCGCACATGCTGCACTTCTCCGGTTTGTTCGATGCAGTCAAAATGTTTGCGCACGTGATAGGTACAACTGCCGGATGGCGCGACGATATAGTCGTACGTGTGGAACAGTTGAACGAAGTGCCGGTAAATATGTGTGGCGGCGGACTCGGCGCCGGAATTGGCCAGCGGTTGCCCGCAGCAGGTTTGCTTGTCCGGATAGTGTACCTGACAACCCAGTTTTTCCAGCAGTTCCAGGGTGGCGACCCCCACCTGTGGGTAGAACTGATCGATGTAGCAGGGTATGAACAAACCGATTTTCATACGCGTCAGGCTTTTGTTTTTTGTAGTAAAGAACTGCCTGACAAAGCGCCGGTAAGTTCGGTCCGGTTGTGCACGGCAATGGCCGCCCCCAGGGCGGAGCCCAGCGGCGCCTCCGTTGTGATCAGTTCGAAACCCTGCAAACGATCGCTCAGAAGTTGAATGAACAGCCGGTTGTCGATAAATCCGCCGTCGATGTACACCTTCGTGGCGCTGCCGGCGCCTTTGGCCAGGTAAAGGCTGGATACCTGGAGGTCGGCCAGTTCGCGGATCAACTGGTGGTAGGCTTCTTCATACGAGGAAAATATGCCGAGATCGGTGCCGGGAGAGGCTGTTTTGCCCGATCCGGGCATCCGGATGCTTTCCCATCGGTAAACGGGGTTTTCGAATCGCGCCAGTTTTTTCAGTACTGCAGGGTCGGGCTCGACGTTCCGATGCCTTTCGTAGGATTGACGGAAATGATCGGCCAGTTTTCGCACCCATATTTTGTACTCATTCCCGAGGAACAGGCGGGATGCCCGCACCGGCAGGCCGTCCGTTCGCATATAATTCAGGCAATCGCGCTGCAGGTCGCGGACGCTCAGTTCGTCGCGGCAGAACGGGTTCAGGGTAATGCTCCAGGTGCCCGTCGAAATAAGCAAAAACGGCTGCTCATTCGAAATGATATAGGGAAGCAGTGCGGCGGAACTGTCGTGTATCCCTGCGCCCACCCTTACTTTTTTACCGTTGATCGCAGTTTCGACCGTGGACGTCGTGGGTTGGACCGCCGGGAACAGCCGGTCGATCTTTTCTTCATACACCCAGCGGTGATAGTCGTGTTTTGTAAAATCCCACAGGCCGGTATGGCAACCGATGCTGGTGTACTCATTCGTATGTTTTCCGGTAAACAGAAAAGAGCAGTATTGCGGGAAATGCAGGGACCGGCGAATGCGGGAAAATACTTCCGGCTTGATGTGTTTCAGCCAGTAGAGTTGAAGGCCGGAATTGAGCATGCCCATGTCGGGAGATGCCGTTGCGGCAGACCACTCATCGGCCGGACCGTATTTCTCAAAAAAAGACTCATACAGGTTGCCGGGGAAGGGTTTGAGGTAGTTGTACAATGGCGTGACGGGCCGGTCCTGTTCATCGAGGTGAACGAAAGAGGCGCCGTAAGTGGAAAAATTGAGATGCGTGATCTCAAATTCAGGCCTGGCCTGTGCTTCCCGAAAGGTTTCCAGCATCCATGCGGTCAATTGTTCCAGATTTTCACAGGCGTAGCCGTCGTCATCGCTGCCTTCCTCCAGGTGTACATACGAGCGGTGAACCTCGTTGAGGTGTTCGTCGAAAAGGAAAAATTTCTTGTTGGTCTTGCCGATATCAAAAACTGCCGTCACGTTCATGTTCCCGAATTTTACAGGCCCGTAGCAATGGTCGATTTGCCTCTTTCCCGGATGAGTTGGTCGCGCACGCCGAGATTCCTGTAAGCGGCCAACGGCTCGATTGCGGCTCCGTTTTGCAACCTGGCTTCCTGCAACAGCGGGCGCATGTCGGTGCGGTATGCATCCTGGAGGATCTCCTGCGCCTGCGCCGGGTCATTGTCCATTTGTGCCGCTTCCAGGGCCTTGCTATCCAGCACGAGGGCCTGCGCGTAGGCCAGGCGTATGGCTTCCAGGCTTTGCAGCAGGTCTTCCAGCGGGTCTTTGAGGTTGTGGCTGGCATCGATCATCCAGGCGAGGGGAGGGTTTTTGCCCGTGTTGTTGTTCATGCCGTACACCAGTTCGTTGAAGATGAGAAACAACTGATAAGGCTTGATGGCGCCGACGGTCAGGTCGTCGTCGCCGTACTTGCTGTCGTTGAAGTGAAATCCGCCGAGTTTGCCCTGCATCATCAGGGTGGCGACGATCTGTTCGATATTGGTATTTGGAAGATGATGCCCCAGGTCGACCAGCGTATACGCCTTTTCCCCGCAGGCGGTGGCGAGCAGGTAAGAAGTGCCCCAGTCCTGGATGACGGTGCTGTAAAAGTTCGGTTCGTAGGGTTTGTATTCGATAAACATCTTCCAGTCGTCCGGCAGATGGCGGTAAATGATTTTCAGGCTGTCCATCGTGCGCTGAAGCGCGCCGCGGAGGTTGTGCTGCCCTGGAAAAGACGCGCCGTCGGCCAGCCAGACCGTGATACTTTTGGAGCCCAGGGCCTTGCCCGTTTCGATCACGTCGATGTTGTGCCGGATGGCCTGATCCCTGATGGCGTCATTGCTGTGACATAGCGAACCGAATTTATAGCTGTGTGCCTGCCCGTGCTGGTCCTGAAAGGTGTTGGAGTTGACGGCGTCGAAAGCGATGCCCAGCGAGGCGGCCGTTTCTTTGATCGCCGCGACATCCTCCGGAATGTCCCAGGGAATATGCAGCGAAACGGCTCCGGCAGCATTCGTCAACGCATGTAGCAGGCCGATGTCCTCGATCTTTTGCTCCAGGTTGCCCGGTTCTCCGCCGGTTGAAAAGCGTCCGAAGCGCGTGCCGCCGGCCCCCAGCGCCCAACTCGGGATGGCGATTTGCAGCGTACTCAGTTTGCGTACGATCTCATCGGTATGCAGGCCTTTCCGGTCGAGTTGCGCCTGCAGGAAGGCAAAACTTTCCCGGTGGCGATCCAGCAACTGTTGATTGTGCGAGGCGATCTGTGATTGGTCTATTTTCATGGTCTCGCAGGGTTTATCGTACAAAGGCCGCTTCCATGCCGCCGTCTACGTTGAGCGTGTTTCCGGTACTTTTTTTCAGGATCGCCACCACCACGAATACGCCGTTGGCGATGTCTTCGGGCAGGATGACCGAGTGCAGCAGATTGCGCTTGGCGTAGTGTTCCGGCAACTCTTCCACTTTGATCCCGTAGGCCTTGGCACGGCCTTCCGACCAGGCGCCTTCCCATATCTTGCTGCCGACGATGACGCCGTCGGGGTTCACCGTATTCACCCGTATCTTGTCTTTGCCCAGTTCGGCGGCCAGCAGGCGCGTCATGTGCTGTTGTGCCGCTTTCGCCGTGCCGTAGGCCACATTGTTGGGACCCGATACCAGGCCGTTCTTGCTGGCGATATTGACGATATCGCCGCCGAAACCCTGTTTTCGCATGATCTCTACGCCCGCTTTCGACATCAGGAACTGCCCTTTTACCAATACGTCCTGCAGCAAACTCCAGTCTTTCAGCGAAGTTTCCTCCAGTGGTTTGGAGATGGCGAGTCCGGCGCTGTGCACCACAATATCGACACCACCGAATTCCAGACAGGCGGTGTTATAGGCATTTGCTACTGATGCCTCGCTGGTGACGTCGCACACCACGCAAGCAGACACATCCCGCTTGAAATCGCCGTTGGCCTCCTGCAGGCGGTCTTCGGCGACGTCGGTGAGCACCACATTGGCGCCTTCGGCGGCCAGTTTGTCTGCGATGGCCTTGCCGATGCCACCTCCTGCGCCGGTGATGATGGCCACCCGGCCCGAAAGAGGCTTGGCCGGCGGCATGCGCTGCAACTTTGCTTCTTCCAGCAGCCAGTATTCGATATCGAAGGCCTCCTGTCGCGGCAGCGCCGTGTATTCCGAAATGGCTTCGGCGCCCCGCATGACGTTGATCGCGTTGATGTAAAATTCGCTGGCGACGCGGGCCGTTTGTTTGTCCTTTGAAAAAGTGAACATGCCGACACCGGGATAAAGAATCACGACGGGATTCGGGTCGCGCATGGCCGGACTGTCGGGGTGCCTGCAACTTTCATAATACGCCGCATAGTCCTGCCGGTACTGTTCGAACTGCGGTTCCAGTTGCGCGAGGATACCCTGCTGGCTTGTCAGGTCCGCGTCGGCGGCCAGATCGAGTACCAGGGGTTTGATTTTGGTGCGCAGAAAATGATCCGGGCAGGAGGTGCCCAGCGGCGCCAGTTTGGCGAGGTCGCGGCTGTTGATAAATGCCAGCACCCGTTCGTCGTCGGTAAAATGGCCGATCATTTTTTGATGACTGGAGCACAGGCCCCTGAGTAAGGGCGCCAACAGGGCGGCCCGGGACTGCCGTTCGGCAGCGGGCAGGCTTTCCACCGCCTGGCCGCCGAAAACAGGGCGTTTTTTTCCGAGTCGCTCTTCAATATACGCGGAAGCCTGCTCGATCACCTCGAGGCTGTTCATATAACACTCATAGGAGGTATCGCCCCAGGTGAACAAGCCGTGTCCGCCCAGCACGATGCCGCGGATGTCCGGATTTTCTGCCAGGCATTTTTCGAGTTGCAGTGCGAGATCGAAGCCCGGGCGTTGCCAGGGCACCCAACCCATGCTGTCTCCCCATATCTCATGTGTGATGGCCCGGCTGTCTTTCGCGGCAGCCACGGCGATCAGGGCATCGGGGTGCAGGTGATCGATGTGTTTGAAAGGGAGCAGGCCGTGCAACGGCGTATCGATAGAAGGCGCGCGACTGTCGAGGTCAAAAATGCAATGGTTGAACAGGGCCACCATTTCGTCTTCGTACTTCAAACCCCGGTACACTTTCTTGAGTGCGCGCAGGCGATCTACATACAACCCGGCAATACCCTTGCGCGTGAGCGTGCCGATATCGCCACCGGAACCTTTTACCCACATCACCTCCGTTTCTGCTCCGGTGAGGGGGTCTTTTTCCATAGTTTTGCAGCTGGTATTACCACCACCGAAATTCGTAATGCGCAGATCGGCGCCAAGGATATTCGAACGGTATAAAAACAGGGCTACTTCGTCGCCTTCGAGCGCGAGGGCTTTGTTTTCATCCCATAGGTACCTGACGTGTTCAAATGCTTTAACTTTCATGAAAAAACACTTTTGGGTTTGAATTTTGCGAGAATCAGAGCCTTTTTGACACTTGTTTTGCCGATTTTCGGAAGCGGCCCGGCTCATTACCGAATCAAAATTAGATTAAAGTCCCAGCAGTATGCTTCTACCGCATCCGGAATTCCGGAAAAAAGTGTTCTGCACTGTTCTGTAACTCGACAAAGAAGCGCTAAATTTGTCAATTATATGGTAATCGGGCTTTGCTAAGACATTTTATTCTAAAAATCCATGGGTTACAAGATTAAAATAAATGAATACAGCAAAACGCCCAAGTACAAGCAGATCATCAATTCGGTCATCTCGAACATCGAAAAAGGGGCTGCAAAAGAGGGTGACAAATTGCCTTCCGTTAACAGCCTGCTGATCAAATTCGATATTTCTAGGGATACGATCGTAAAAGCCTACGAATACCTGAAAGAGATCGGGATCGTCGACTCTATTCCCGGGAAAGGATACTATATCAAAAGCACCAATATCCAGCAACGCGCCAAGGTTTTTCTGTTGTTCAACAAACTGAGCGTCCACAAGAAGATCATCTACGACGCTTTTACCCAGACCCTGGGCGATCAGGCAGCCATCGACTTTTTTATTTACAACAACGACTTTCGGGTGTTCAAGAACCTCATCCTCAGCCATAAGGACGACAGCTACACCCACTTCGTCATTATCTCGCAT
The DNA here is from genome assembly GCA_020636045.1 of Lewinellaceae bacterium. Classification (GTDB taxonomy): domain Bacteria; phylum Bacteroidota; class Bacteroidia; order Chitinophagales; family Saprospiraceae; genus M3007. The sequence goes on along the minus strand of JACJYP010000004.1, from coordinate 348,795 downwards.
TTTCTGGAAGGGGGCGAACATGCCTGCGATTTTATTAATCAGTTGCCCAAGCACAAGCTGATCATCCTCGACAAAAAGGTAGAGGGGATCAGCGGAGAATACGCATCCGTATACCAGGATTTTGAAACCGATATTCACAAGGCCCTGACAGAAGCGCTTCCCCTGCTGGAGAAATATAAAAAACTCAAGATCATTTTTCCGCCCTACAGCTACCACCCCAGGGAGATCCTGACGGGATTCGAGCGGTTTTGTACCGAATATGCTTTCGAGTATGCCGTGGTGGGTAATATCGGTGAAGAACCGATTCAGGAGAACGAAGCGTATATCAATTTGATGGAAGACGATCTGGTCACGCTGATCAAACGCGTGAAGAACCTGGGGCTGAAAGTCGGCAGGGAAGTGGGGATCATGTCGTACAACGAAACGCCGCTCAAGGAGATCCTGCTGGACGGGATCACCATCATCTCCACCGATTTTCAAACATTGGGCGAAACGGCCGCCCGGCTCGTCATCAACAACGAAAAACATCATATCGCCAATCCTTTCAGTCTGGTCGTCCGCCATTCGTTGTAGCGCTGCCTCCCAACCCCGTTTTCTCGCATGAGGGTTTCGTAACACAGGCAACTTCCTTTCTCATTTACAGTGCTTTCCACCTGAAATCGCGATCGTAATTCCTGCCCGTTCCCGGCCGGAAGGCCTGATTTTTTTCGCTATCTACCCAGAATAGTGCAGAACAGTTTTTCTCCGAAACGGCCCCTGTTCAGGTTGCGGGTATGGTATTACTCCATACTTTTGACGAAATAATATTTCGATTGAAAATGGTACGCCAAATCATGATTGCGATTTGGTAGGCAGTTCGGAGCAATCGTCTGAACCTCCAAAAGGTATAAAACCAAGGCACCTAACGCTTTTAAACTCATTTCTGACAATCAAAAGCTAACTGTTTATGAATCCTGTTTTACAAACTTTGATCAGGCCCAAAATGTACCTGGCCCTGGGCATTTTCCTGTTTGCGCTGCAACAGGGATGGAGCCAGCGAACGATTTCCGGGACAGTACAGGACGCGGAATCAAGCGCCCCTCTGGTTGGGGCGACGGTCGTCGTAAAAGGCACTACTACCGGCGCCATCACCGATGCCGATGGTAAATTCTCCCTGCGCGCCGCCGATGATGCCACCAATCTGGTTGCTTCCTACACCGGCTACCAGCGCCAGGAGGTTTCCATTGAAGGCGTAGACTTCGTGACGATCATGCTCACGCCCGGAAATATCCTCGACGAGGTGGTGGTCATTGGCTACGGCACGCAAAAGCGCGCCGATGTCACCAGTGCCATTGCCCGCTTCGATGCGGAGAACCTGGATGAACGTCCCATATCACGTGTCGACCAGGCACTTGTCGGTCAGTTGGCCGGGGTGCGGGTGCAGCAGACCAGCGGCCTTCCGGGCGCCGGTTTTCGCGTGCAGGTAAGGGGTACCGGCTCGATCAATGCCAACAACCAGCCATTGTACGTAGTGGACGGCTTTCCGCTGGAGGTGTCCGAGCAAAATGTGAACGGCGGTTTTGACTCCGGCAACCCGCTGGACAACATCAATCCGAACGATATCGCCTCCATCGAGGTGTTGAAAGATGCGGCAGCCGCCGCCATTTATGGCTCGCGCGCCTCAAACGGCGTAGTGCTCATCACGACCAAAAAGGGTAAATCGGGTAAAGCGACCATCAGCCTGAATTCGAGTTACGGTTTTCAGAAAACCGTAAAAAAACTCGACATTCTCAGCGCAGAGGAGTGGGTAGACCGTGCGTCCGAAATGATCGATGATGCCTGGGTGGCTTCCGGCCCGAACAGGACCCGCGATCAAACCTCGGCGGAGCGCCTGGCGATCCTGGGAAGTTTTAACCGCAACCTGATCAAGGACGAACGCTGGGCAATGCCCGGCCACCCCGGTCTGACTTATATCGACTGGCAGGACGAACTCTTCCGCACCGGCGCCGTCCAGAACTATCAGCTATCTGCTGCCGGCGGCAATGAATTCGTCAATTACTACATTTCGGGCGATTACCTCAACCAGGAAGGCATTGCCATCGGGGTGGGGTACAAGCGCTACTCCGCGCGGGCAAATGTTGAAGTCAACGCCAGTGACAAACTGAAATTCGGCATCAATCTTTCTCCTTCCTATGCCATCGCAAGCGACCCCGGCGTAGAAGGTAAAGACCAGCAGACCCACATTACGGTGGGCATGGTGCCGGTGTCGGAAGATTCTGTCGGACTCGACGTCAATGTCGGCGACAATGCGATCTATACCTGGGGTAACTCCCGTTCCAGCCCGATCCGGGTGGTAGAAAATTCGATCGGCGATCGCAAGATCTTCCGCACCATCGGTACGGCGTATGCGCAGTACAACCTGTGGGAAGGTTTGGTTTTCAGAACGAGCGCCAACCTGGACAACGCCGACCTGAATGATAAAAGTTACACGCCGGCCTGGGTTACGCAAAACAGAACGGCAACCGGCCGTTTCCAGAGCTATCGCCGGCAGACGTTTGTCAACGAAAACACGTTGTCGTACGGCAAGGTCCTCAATGACCTGCACGATTTCTCTGTGATCGTAGGTACTTCCTACAATACCACGAAATTTGATAACCTGGACATCCGGGTAACGGGCGGATTCAATTCCGACGTGATCACGACGCTGAATGCCGCCAACATCAACGCGGGTACGACCTTTACACGCGAGACAAAAAGCACGCTGATCTCCTACTTCGGGCGTCTGCAGTACGCTTTCAACAACCGCTACCTGATCGCCGCTTCGCTTCGCCGCGACGGTTCGTCGCGCTTCGGCCCGGAAACGAAATGGGGCGTATTCCCCTCCGTATCCGCCGGATGGCGCATCTCGGAAGAGAACTTTATGAAAAGCGTCGACTTTGTCAGCAGCCTGAAATTGCGCGGCAGTTGGGGTATTTCCGGTAACAACGGCATCGGCGACTATTCGCACGTATCCATTCTGAGTTTTGACAACTACTCATTCGGCGGCAGCCTGGCGCCCGGACAGGTGCCCAGCAACTTCGCCAATCAGAATCTGAGCTGGGAAGAATCCGAGACGATCGATATCGGTCTTGACTTCGGATTGTTCAACAACCGCATTTTTGCTTCGCTCGACTACTACACCAAGCGGAACCGTGATCTGCTGCTGAGCATCCCCGTACCTACTGCGATCGGGTTTTCGACGGCCCTGACCAACATCGGGGAAGTATTGAACAAAGGCTGGGAGGCCGAACTGACCACCCGCAACCTGACGGGCCGTTTTTCCTGGACCAGCAGCATCAACTTCAGCCACAACACAAACGAGGTCGTTCAACTTGGCCCGGAAAACACACCGATCCTCGGTGGCGCCTGGGATATTCCGCACAACATCCTCATGGTGGGCGAGCCGATGTACAGCCTTTACGTGGTGCAGCAGATCGGCATCCTTTCAAAAGCGGATATCGACGGAAACGCCGCGCTCTACGGCAATCAAAAGGAAGGCGATCCCAAGTACTTCGACGCAAATGGCGACGGCGTGATATCGCCTGCCGACCGGGTGCTTTCCGGCCATCCCAACCCCGATTACGTATGGGGGATGACCAATACCTTCACGTTCAAACGTTTCGACCTCAGTTTCCTGATCCAGGGCCAGTGGGGCGGCAAGATCTATTCCACTTTCGGCCGTGCCATGGACCGCACCGGTCAGGGTTTTGTCGACAACACCCTCGGGCTGTGGCGCGATCGCTGGCGTTCGGCGGACGACCCCGGCGCGGGATTGCGCGGCAAGGCGTCTTCCAGTTTCGGCCGTATCAAGAATACGGACTGGCTGTATCCGAACGATTACTGGCGCGTCCGGAACATCACCCTCGGGTACAACATGAAAGGCCTGTTTGGCGGGAAAGTGGTCTCCGGCGCACGGATCTATGCCACTGCTGAAAACTATTTCGGCGGCGACAAATACACCGGCGGGTTCAACCCCGAAGCGGTGAACAATTCCGGCGACGATTACGGGGCCTTCCCCCTTGCGAAATCGATCATTTTTGGTCTCAATCTCACATTCTGACTATGAGGCTGTCTAAAGTTGTTCAAGCAAATAACTTTGAACAGCCTCAGTTTAAAACCAGCACACAATGAAAAAAATATTTTTGATCATAAGCTCGGTATTCGTGTTCGGATCCTGTGAGAAAGAACTCGACCTGGCACCGATCTCGGACCCGGGCAGCAACGGGTTTTACCGAAACGCCGATGATTTCAAGCAGGCAGTCAACGGTATTTACGCCAGTTTCGGCGTGCAAAACAACATCGACTACCCCAGCATGTACGTCGTGCTGGACGAGTCGCGCTCCGACAACATCTACACCCCCGGACAGGCCGGCGTGCGCGACTGGAACGCGATCAACAACTTCCAGAACACCATCGCGACGCTCGGTACGATCGCCAATACCTGGAATGTCACCTTCAACGCGATCATGCGCGCGAATACGGTGCTGGACCAGTTGAAAGCGAACCGCGGCGTCATCGGCGATCCCGCACTGGCGACCCGTTTCGAAGCGGAAGCCAAATTCCTGCGCGCCTTCTTCTATTTCGATCTGGTGAAGTGGTTCGGGAAAGTGCCGATCTTCGAAACCTTCGTTTCGCCGGCAGAAGCACTGAACGTAGGCAGGAGCCCGGTGGAGGATGTATATGGCCTGATCATTTCAGACCTGAACTTCGCAATTGCCAACCTGCCGGCCGAATACGGCGCCGCTGACAAGGGACGGGCAACCTCCTATGCTGCCAAAGGCATGCTGGCACGGGTGTATATGACCCGCTCGGGCCCGAAACTGCATCCCGACGGACCGTGTCTGGGGACCAATGAATACGGACTTGCGCTTGACCTGCTCAATGACATCATCCAGAGCAACAAATTTGCGATGCTGAATGATTATACCGCCATTTTCGACTACAACAATGAAGGCAATTCCGAGATCGTATTCGACCTCCAGTTTATCGGTGGCGGCCTCGGTGCGGGCGGTTATTACCCGACAGAATACTACGATGAAGGATGGGGCCGTGCAAACCTGACATTCCCGGGGGGCAACCCCGGCGACGGTTCGAAACGGATCTCCGACGACCTTTTAGAGTCGTATGATATGGCCGACCTTCGGGTCGATCCGACGTTCCAGATCGGCTACATCGACGAAAACGGCATAGATGTCGACGCGCAGTTTTACGACAAATTCATGAATGTTGCCAAAGCCGGTGGCGACCGTTTCGACTGGTCGATCAACTATCCGGTCATCCGTTACACGGACGTATTGATGCTGAAAGCGGAGTGCATCCTTCAAGGCGCTTCCGGCTCGCAAGGCGATGTCGACGGTATTGTCAACGCCGTGCGCGATCGTGCCGGTTTGGGCATGGTCTCCAACGTGGACCTGGATATGCTGCTGGCCGAACGCCGGAAAGAGTTTGCGGGTGAAAACCTGCGCTGGGACGATCTGGTGCGCACCGGTAAAGTGTTGGATGTGATGAACACCTGGATCGCCAAGGAAGATGCCTCCGGCAAAATACAGCCGGTGACCACCGATTTTATCATTTACCCGATCCCGTCCAACCAACTGGACGTCAAAATGGGCTTGTATACTCAGAATCCGGGTTATCTGTAATCCGAAAGGTTAATTGCACTTCATTTTTTAATCAGTCACTCACTAAAGAGCCGGAGTCGCACAGCCTCTCTGGCTCTTTTTAAAATTATGTCAATGCAGTTGTCGCTGTCGAAATTGTGTTTGCTTTTGCATCTTCTGTTTATCCAATTGGCGGTATGTGCGCAGACGGGGGTAGGGGACTACCGGTCCGGTTTTGAAAAAAAGGGAAATGCCGTCTTTTTTTCCAATGAACATGCGGACGTGCGAATCGAATTCTGCACGGAGTCAATGCTCAGAATACGCACCAGTTGGACGCGACATTTTGAGGAGAACGAACCCTGGATGGTCGTAAAATATGAGTGGCCGGAGGCGCAGGTAACCGTGAAAGAAACGGCCGATGCCTTTCTGCTGGAAACCGGCCGGTTGAAACTGACGATCCAAAAGTCTCCTTTCAGTATTAATATTTTCAGTTCCGACGGTCAATTGCTGGCTTCAGAGACCCTGCCCGGCCCCGGCGGCGCCTATAAAGACGGCGACGCGGTCTTCTGTCGGAAACAGATGGGTGCGGACGAGCATTTTTTCGGATTCGGGGAACGGATGGATTTTACCGACCAGCGGGGCAAACAGGTGTCACTAAACGTGGGCCGCGGCACCGGCCGGCCGCACATCATCGGCGCCTATAATGTGCTGAAGGCCAATTACTGCCCGGTGCCGTTTTTTATGAGCACCCGTGGTTATGGCATTTTTCTGCACAATTCATTCGCCAGCGAATGGGATATGGGGGCTTCCCAGCCGGGCGCTTACAGTTTCCGCGCTGAAAACGGCGAACTGGATTATTACTTTATTTATGGACCGGGTTTTCCCGCGATCCTCGACCAGTACACCGACCTCACAGGCAAGGCCCCGCTGATGCCGCTGTTCGCCCTGGGGCTGCATGTCGGTACTTATAGCGGCGGCACTTGGGGGCATGAGGAAATGACCTCGACATCTTATGTGGTCAACCTCGTTCGAAAATTCAGGGAAACGGGCATCCCGCTGGATATCCTGCACCTGGATTCCACCTGGCGTATATTTGGAAAAAACGGCGGGAAAGGCGCCACGACTTTTGAATGGCGCGAGACCTTCGACGACCCGAAAGGGATGTTCGACAGCCTGTATGCCATGCATATCAACCTGGCCGGCGTACACATCAGGCCCCGGTTCGACAACGGAGACAAACTGAATTTGCTCGACCAGGCCAGGGCGCTGGGATTCACCTATCCTGAGGCCAACAACCCCGGCGAATTCGTCAATTTTTTCGATCAAAAAGCTGTGGACTGGTGGTGGAAGAACGGCGTCATGCAAGTGGCGTCCCTCGGCGCCCGGTTTGTAAAAACCGATGAAGGCAGCGCATTCGGTCACCAGGCAAACGAAAGTGAAAAAGTCGGCCCGACAGGGCTGGAAGCGGAAAAACTGCACAATGTTTTCCCGCTGGCTTATGCAAAAGCGCCATATGAAAAATTCATGCAGTTCAACGGCATCCGGGGCATGAACCACACCCGCGAAGGGTATGCCGGTATCCAGCGATATCCCTTCATTTTTGCCGGCGACTGGCCCAGTGAATGGCAGTATTTTGCTCCGGTCGTAAAAGCGGGTATCAACATCGGGTTGTCGGGCGTGGGCAACTGGGCGCATTGTATGGGTGGATTCGAGCACGATGCCGATCCCGAGTTGTATATCCGCTGGTGCCAGTTCGGACTGCTGAGTCCGGTCGCGCATTTGTTCGGGATGGACCACCCGGGGTACAAAGAACCCTGGAACTATGGCGAGGATGCCCTGCCGATATTCAAAAAATACACGCTGTTTCGGTATCGCCTGATCCCTTACCTGTACAGCCATTCCTATGAAATGTACCTGACCGGCATGCCGATGATGCGGGCGCTGGTGCTGGAGTATCAGGACGACGAAAATGTGTATCCCATCTCCGACCAGTACCTGCTGGGCAGCCAGATGATGGTCTGTCCGGTGACGGTCAAGGGCGCCCAAACCCGGGAAGTTTATCTCCCGAAGGGCGTTTGGTTCGACTACTATACCGGCAAGCGTTACAGCGGAAAGCAATACCTGCAGGTGTTGACGCCGCTTGACCAAATTCCCATCCTCGTAAAGGGGGGCGCCATTATTCCGATGCAGGAGGCAATGAACTATATCGGCGAAAAACCGGTCGACCTGATCACGCTTGAGATATTCCCCGAGGGAAATTCCGGATTTTCCATGTACGATGACGACGGTAAGAGCCTGGATTATCAGAAAGGCGCATTCGCCCGCACGGATATTACCTGCTCGCAAAAAGGGAGCATGGTCCAGGTCGGCATCAAAAAACCGCAGGGCGATTTCCCGGTGTCGGAACGGAAGTATATTTTGAAGATACATTCGGAGATGGCTCCGGAAAAAGTCGTGCTGAACGGAATGTTGGTCGACAGAGCAGGGTGGCAATACGACGAAACGAGCCATGTGCTGACCATAACCCCTGCTATTACGAGCAAACATGACATTGCAGTGGACATCAGCTTCAAGACAGGAAAATGAAACGAAATGCCTTTAAAATGAAGCTCCGGCCGGGTTTTGATGTGGAGTATAAGAAACGGCACGACGAGATATGGCCGGAGCTTCAACAAGTGCTTGCCGAAGCGGGTGTCCGTGATTATTCGATATATCTCGATGAAGAGACGCTGACCTTGTTCGCCTTTCAGAAACTGGAAGACCATTTCGATCAGGACTTCCTTCCCAACCATCCGGTGGTAAAAAAATGGTGGGCATTTATGGCCGACATCATGGAAACGAACCCGGATCATTCTCCGGTAGTGAAATCATTGAAAGAGGTGTTTCACTTGGATTAAAAAATGCCGCGCCGCTTTTTAGCTTGTAAATAAAAGACGCTGTTGCTTTATGAAGATCAGGATTGTATTGACGCTGATTGCTTTTATCTGGTCGCAGGGATACGACTGCCGGGCAGAAATCAGATTGCCGGATGTACTGGGCGATGATATGGTGTTGCAGCGCGACCGCCCCGTTCCCATTTGGGGCAAGGCCGACCCCGGCGAAGCCGTCAGGGTCACTTTCGGTACCCTGAACCAATCGGTTATCACCGACGCCGCGGGAAACTGGATCGTCTGGATCGGCCCGCTCACCGCGAATGCAACACCGGAATCCATGATCATCACCGGTACCAACCGGATCGAACTGAGCAATATCCTGGTGGGTGAGGTATGGCTGTGTTCCGGACAATCGAATATGCAATGGATGCTGGAACAGTCGGCGGGTGGAGAGGAAGCCATAAAAGCCGCCGATTACCCCAATATTCGCCTTTTTAATGTCAGTCGCGATGTCGCTTTTAAACGCAGCGAAGGCCGACTGGCTGTTTGGCAGCCTTGTTCGCCAGCGACCGTGCGGGAGTTTTCCGGGGTAGGCTATTTTTTCGGACTTGAACTTTACCGGGAACTGGGCGTTCCGGTCGGACTGATCAATGCTTCCTACGGCGGCTCGCAGGCAGAAGCCTGGACACCGGTGGAATACCTGGCGGCTTCCGAAGACCTCCGGCCGTGCATCGAACGCGAAAAGATATGGGCGGCGGAGCGACCTGCTGTGCAGGCCGCATTCGATCAGCAAATACGGGACTGGGAAGCCGCGACTGCGGCGGCCGATTCTGCGGGGACAAAACCGCCAAGAAGGCCCAGGGTGCCGGATGCGCTGAGGGACTACCGGATCGCCGCTTCGATTTACAATAACATGATCGGACCGCTCATCCCGTTCGGCATTCGCGGCGCCTTGTGGTACCAGGGCGAGTCGAATGAAGAGCGCGCCGAACAATACGAGCTGTTGCTCCCCACCATGATCCGCGCGTGGCGGGAACGTTGGGGGCAGGGAGATTTTCCATTTGCGATCGTTCAGTTGCCCAATTTTCGCAGGTCGTCGGATTTGCCCGTCGACGAGGCCTGGAGCCACGTGCGCGATGCACAGCGAAAGACCTTTATGCAAATGCCGAATACCGGCCTGATCGTGACCATCGATATCGGCGAGGCTACAGACATCCATCCTGTCAACAAACTCGATGTAGGCAAACGCCTGTTTCTCTGGGCCATGGCCGATGTGTACGGCCGAAATGTCACGAAGTCTGGGCCTGTATTCCGGGAGGCCGATTTTACAGGACATGAAGCAAGGTTGCGGTTTGACGAAGTGGGTACCGGTCTGGGCATGTGCAGGGGAACGGCACTGCGCGAATTTGCCATCGCCGGAGAGGACCGGAAATGGTATTGGGCAAACGCCCGGATCGAGGGTAAGGACACCGTAGTCGTGTGGTCGGACGAGGTGCCGGCGCCCAAAGCGGTGCGGTATGCATTCAACAATAACCCCCTCGAACCCAACCTGACAAATGAAACCTGCCTGCCGGCAACGCCATTCCGCACCGACGACTGGCCCGGCCCGACGGCAGGATTGCGATAATATTAAACCGATTTTGGGATGAAAAAAATAAACATATTGATATTCAGCGCTTTGTACTTGATCGCGTGTCAGCAATTGAAGGCGCAACTACAGGTATTGGAGACCGGCGCACAGAAGCAAATGCCGCCGGAATGGATCGACAAAGACACGGGCCACCGGATCAAGCGCATTACCCGCCGGGAAGGGCCTAACCGCAGTTTTTATTTCCACGACGATCCTTTTATAAAAACACCCGATGGGAAAGGCGAACTGATGGTGTTTTACGGCACTACGGAAAACGGAAATCAACTTTTTACGGTAAACCTGCAATCGCTGGAAATGAGGCAACTGACAAACCACCCCGACCGGAAATTCGGGGAAATTGTCGGAACCCGGCGGCGGGAGATTTTTTACCAGGTGGCCGACACCGTTTTTGCTACCCATATCGATAAAGGCGCTACCAGGAAGGTGTTTGTTTTTCCGGACGATTTTAAAGCGGACATCACCACGCTGAATGCCGACGAGCGCAAACTGGCGGGCACATGGGCCGCTCCTGAAAAAAAGGAGATCCTCGAAAAGTATCCGGCCAAGCACGATTTTTTCAACCGGATATTCGAAGCAAAGATCCCGCACACCCTTTTTACGGTTGACATCGAAACCGGCGTCCTCGAAAAAATACACACGGAAAACACCTGGCTGGGGCATATCCAGTTCTCGACAACGGACCCCGATATCCTGATGTTTTGTCACGAAGGTCCCTGGCATCTGGTGGACCGCATCTGGAACATCAATCTCAAGACCAAAGAAGTGAAAAAGATACATGAACGCAGCGTTGAACGCGAGATCGCCGGCCACGAATTCTGGAGCTGGGACGGGAAAAGGATCTGGTACGACCTGCAAATACCGCGGGGAGAAACGTTCTTTCTGGCCAGTCATGATATCAAATCCGGAAAAAAGAAACGCTATCAGATGACGCGGAACGAGTGGTCTATCCACTTCAATATCTCTCCCGATCAGAAATTGTTTTGCGGCGATGGCGGCAATCCCACGCAGGTGGCAAAAGCGGAAGACGGGATGTGGATCTACCTGTTCAGGCCAAAAGGGGGGAAACTGACATCGGAGCGGCTGGTTAATATGAAACACCACGACTACAAACTCGAACCGAACGTTCACTTTTCCCCGGACGGGAAATGGATCATTTTCAGGGCCAATTTTGAAGGAGAGAGCCAGGTGTACGCAGTAGAAATCAAAAAACACAAGTAAGCCTATGCAGCACGTCATTACTATTTCCGTCCGATCGATATTGCCTTTTCTGCTTGTTATATGCTGGTGCATCGGCTGCACGCAACCCGATGCCTCGGCGCTCGAATGGCCGGAGATCACACAGACGGCCAAACCCTGGTCGCGGTGGTGGTGGCATGGCAGCAGCGTTACCAAAGCAGGCATCACGGCGGAACTGGCAGCCTACCAGAAAGCCGGCCTGGGCGGACTGGAACTGACGCCCATCTACGGCGTGATCGGCGACGAGGAACATTTTGTCAATTACCTCTCTCCGGAATGGATGGACCTGTTCGAATTTACCCTGCAGGAAGCCGAACGCCTCGGACTGGGCATCGACATGGCCACCGGCACCGGCTGGCCGTTTGGAGGCCCCTGGGTTTCTGAAGCCGATGCTTGTAAATACATGGCGCACAAAGAATATGCGTTGAAAGGCGGCGAGCGGCTTTCGGAACCTGTGCGCTTTACTCAGGAGCCCTTTGTGCGCGCGGTGCCCAACCAGGTTTACCAGTTGTACGGCATGTATAAGGAAAAGGGAGAAAAAGTGACGGGTTCGCTGGGTGACCCCGCTTTGCAAGCCGGCCGCAAAGGCCTGGAAACAGGCGACCTGGTCGAGCCCGTTTCTGCCAATAAAAATCTTCAGGCGCTGGCGCTCGATCAAGTGCGCTTCGAAAAATCATTACCCTTACAAGTACTGATGGCCTATTCCGATAAAGGGGAAGTTCTAAACCTCAGTGAAAAAGTGGACCGGGACGGCCGACTCAACTGGACGGCACCGGAAGGTGCCTGGACCCTGTACGCCGTTTTCCAGGGCTGGCACGGCAAGATGGTGGAACGCGCCGCTCCGGGAGGTGAAGGCAATGTGATTGACCATTTTTCGGCGACTTCCATCCGGAATTACCTGGCGCGCTTTGAAGAGGCGTTCAAAGGGCGAAAAACGGCGGGCCTGAGGGCCTTTTTCAACGACAGTTACGAGGTGGATGACGCCCGTGGCCAGGCCGACTGGACACCCGACCTGTTCGACGCGTTCCTCCGTTTGCGCGGATACGATCTCCGGCAGCATTTACCGGCCCTGTTCGGTAAGGATTCCGAAGAAAACAACATCCGTGTGCTGTCCGATTACAGGGAAACGGTGTCGGATCTTCTGCTGGAGACCTTTACTAATGAATGGGGGGCCTGGGCCCGGAAAAAAGGCGCGATCATTCGCAATCAGGCGCATGGCTCGCCGGCCAACATCCTGGACCTGTACGCCGCATCCGATATTCCTGAAACGGAAGGAACGGACATTGTTCGGATCAAATTTGCCAGTTCTGCGGCACATGTCACCGGTAAAAAACTCGCCTCTTCTGAATCCGCGACCTGGCTGAACGAACACTTTTTGTCCAACCTTTCAGAGATCAGGGAAAACCTGGATCGCTATCTGGCAGGAGGGGTGAACCACGTATTCTACCACGGCACCTGTTATTCTCCGCCGGACGACCCGTGGCCGGGCCGGCTTTTTTACGCTGCCGTGCACGCCAATCCGCGAAACTCCTTGTGGCGTGATTTCCCGGCGCTGAACCAGTACGTGGCACGCACCCAGGCATTTTTACAGGCGGGCAAATCCGATAACGATATGCTGCTCTATTTTCCTGTGTATGACCGTTTTGCACATCCGGAAAGGGAAATGCTGGAACACTTCGACGGCAGCGGACGGGGTCGGGAAAACACGCCGGTCCGGGACATCGCCGATACGCTTCAGGCTTTGGGTTATGGCTTTGATTTTATATCGGACCGGCAGATGCTTTCGATTGATGTGAAAGACGGCGCCCTGACAGGCGCTGCCCAACAGTACCGGACGATCGTCATACCCGAATGCCGTTTTATGCCGCTGCCTACGATGGAAAAACTCCTGGACCTGGCAAGGAACGGTGCAACCGTCATTTTCCATCGATCGCTTCCGGAAGATGTGCCCGGCCTGGGTGATTTGCAGCAGCGCCGCGCGGATTTTCAAAAAATACTGGGATCGCTGAAATTTGATGATAAAGGAATAGCCGCCGTCGGGAAAGGACGATTCTTGGTAAATGACAACCTGCTGTCGATGACTGATCAGGCGGGCATATCGAGAGAAACATTTGTCGACCAGGGCCTGAACTACACCAGGCGCGATTACGGGGGCGGAAAATATTATTTCATTACAAACTGGTCGGAAAACGACCTGGACGACTGGATATCGCTGCAAAGCCCTTGTAAGTCCGTCGCCATTTTTGATCCGATGACAGGCAAAGCCGGTTTTGCCCAGACCGGGAAAGCACCCGGGAAAGGTGCTATCGGGGTATGCCTGCAACTAAACAGAGGGGCCTCCTGTATCCTGAAAACCTTCGATAGCGAAACAGGTGGTACACCGTGGCAATATGTTCAGAAGTCGGGCGAGCCGTTCGCCCTGAACGGCGCCTGGAAACTCGAATTTATCGAAGGCGGACCCGAACTACCGGCTGCGGCGGAAATGAAGACACTTGATTCCTGGACCGAACTGGAAGGGGATGCAGTGAAACAATTTTCCGGCACAGCCCGATACAGCCTTGCGTTTCCCATGCCGGAAGGCAAGGGCAGGGAATGGCTGCTGGACCTGGGGCGGGTGGCAGAAAGTGCCCATGTCAGGATCAACGGTCAGGAGGCGGGCGTTGTGCTTGGCCCGGTATATCAGGTTACCCTGGACCGGAACTTGCTGCGGGAAAACAACCTGCTGGAGATCGAAGTGTCCAACCTGATGGCCAACCGGATCGCCGGAATGGATAAGGCCGGTGTGTTCTGGAAAAAGTTTTACAATGTCAACTTTCCCGCCCGGCGTAACGAAAATCGCGGAAAAAACGGCTTGTTCGATGCGTCGGGTTGGGAACCTCGTCCTTCCGGACTGATCGGACCGGTGACCCTGACCATGCTTGAGTAAGCAGTCAGAGCACACTGATCAATATTCTTTGTGCGCAGAAAGCGCAGATGAGGCCATGTACATGCTTTACAAATCAGCCATTTTTATTCTGTTATTGGGACTTGCTTGTGTACCGGCATTTGCACAAAGTGCAGGGGCTTCACCGGATACGGCTGTGCTATGGCATGGTATCGAACGCGCCTTGCGATATACGCCCGACAGACGCGACTTTGTAATAGTCAACGGCAACCGGCGCTTTAACCGGGCCCTGTACGGAACCAATACGGGTTTTCGGGTGGAAGCCGGCGATCTCCCGCAGTTTGCTTTGTACATGCCGGGTATGGGCGGCACGCTGAAATTCGCTTTACTCAGGTCGGGTGCCGGAAAATGGCTGATCGATGCGGACCGGATTGTCGCGCGCTACCGCCCCGGCGCAATGCGCTACGAGATATCGGATACACTTTTGGGGAATGGCCGGCTATTCCTTGACGTGTTCGCGATGCCGGAAACCGAAGGCATTTTGGTAAAGGCTGCATTTGAAAATGTACCTGCTGATCTGGAACTGATGTGGGGATTCGGCGGGGTCAGCGGCAAGCGCTTCAATCGCGACGGCGATATCGGCGCCGACCCGGAGTCCTGTTTTTATCTGAAGCCGGAATATTGCAGCGATAATATTTACACACTGCAGGACGGCGGTTTCACTTTGCAATACGGATCGGGGAAGGTGCTGTCGGAAGCAGAACGCTACGAGATACAGCATTTGCCTGCCAAGGCGCAGCCAAGCAAAACTTCTGTTCCGCAGAAATACCTGACCGGGCGATTCCCTCCCGGGGCCGAATTGAGACTGGCCGATGCTGCGCAACAGGACGACCCGGTCCGGTTTTTCGCTTCAACAAGTTCGATGGCGCCGGTAGTCGTGGGAAAAATTGCGATCCCGGTTGATTCTTCCCTGTTTTTTTCAATCCTGAACCCCGTGGACGGTGTTTCCATGACCTACGCTGACCTTCCCGCTGCATTTAACCAGGCAGAAGAAGTCAGGGAAAAACTGGTGCAACGCGTCCAACTGGAAACGCCCGACCCGTTTGTCAATCCGGTCGGCGGGGCTTTGGCAGCAGCGGCTGATGCAATTTATGAAGCGCCGTCCTTCCTGCATGGTGCGGTAGCCTGGCGTATGCGGCTGAACGGCTGGCGGGGCGCTTACGTTGCCGATCCGCTGGGCTGGCATGACCGGGCGAAGGCGCATTTCAAGGCGTATGCCCTGTCACAACTTGCCACACCGGAAAGCGGCCCTGTGACACCTGATACTGCGTTAAACTTTGCCCGGCAGCGCGAACGACTGGGTACGGCCTTGTTTTCCAGCGGATACATTTGCAGGAACCCCGGGGGCGATTTTCGCGCGCATCACTACGATATGAACCTGGTCTTCATCGATCAGTTGCTGCGCCATTTCAGGTGGACGGGCGACCTGGATTTTGTGCGGGAAATGTGGCCTGTACTGAAACGGCATCTGGCGTGGGAAAAACGCTGTTTCGATGGCGATGGCGACGGCCTTTACGATGCATATTGCTCCATTTGGGCCAGCGACGCCCTGGAATACAGCGGGGGAGGGGTTACGCATGCCTCTGCCTACAATTATCTGGCAAACAAAATGGCCGCGCAACTGGCGATGCTTATTGGCGAGTCGCCCGAACCCTTTCGCAACGAGGCGGATAAGATACTGACAAATATCAACAGCAAATTATGGATGCCTTCGCCCGGCGGGTATGCCGAATTCAAGGATATTCTGGGTTTGCAAAAACAGCACCCCGCTGCCGGGTTGTGGACCATTTATCACGCCATTGATTCCGAGGTCTCCGACCCTTTCCAGGCGTATCAGGCCTTGCGTTATGTGGATACCCGGATACCGCACATCCCTGTCCGCGCAGAGGGAATTCCCGACGGCTATTTTACACTTTCCACGTCCAACTGGATGCCCTACACCTGGTCGGTCAACAATGTTGCCCTTGCGGAGGTATTGCATACGGCGTTGGCGTATTGGCAGGCCGGCGGAAAAGAGGATGCTTTTCAGCTCTGGAAAAGCGCGCTGCTGGAAAGTATGTACCTGGGCGCCAGTCCCGGCTCATTTCAGCAACTTTCATTTTACGACGCATTCCGCGGGGAATTGTACCGTGATTTTGCCGATCCGGTGGGAATGGCAGGCCGCACCCTGGTGGAAGGATTGTTCGGGATAAGGCCGGATGTGTTGAGCGGAGTTCTGCGCATTCAACCCGGCTGGCCGGAGGAATGGCCCCGAGCTTCTTTGACAATAGCGGATATTTCCATTCTGTTTGAACGCGCAGGGAATTCGGATCGCTACACCATTATTCCTTTATTTGCCAAGCCACTAAAATTGCAATTCAGGGTCAGGCCGGGAGCATCGGAGATCAGATCGATCCGTGTCAACGGAGCGGCGGCGCAATGGCAAAATGTCGAGACAAGCGTCGGGTATCCATTGATAGAAATATTCGCAGATGCGGCGCCCCGGTATGAAATCGAACTGGAATGGGGCGACGATGCGATCGAAATACCCCGCTTGCCGGCGGTGATACCGGTTAACGGCACTGTCGATCTTGCATTTCATAAATCAACCCTGCTCGAAGTATACGACCCGCAGCAGGCCCTTTCGATCGAAAGCCAAAACGGCAATAATCTTCTGGCAATCGCAACAGACCGGGAGGGTTATCGGACCGTTTTTGCAAAGATCAGGCAAGGCGATCTTGTATGGTGGGCGCCCTTTGATTTTGAAATTAGGCCACCGGTCAAGTTGTTGCCTGAACAGCACCAGAGGCCTGATGGACTGGCTTTTCGCATTCAAAACAATACCGACACGGCGCTGACTATTGACATTTTGACTGATCCAGGAGGCCTTGTATTGAAAAGCGGTGTCCGGCTTGCGGCAGGCAGCATTACCGATGTCATTACGTTGCGATCCCCGGAATTTGTTTGCGGCAGCAACCGGATATACCTCAGATGGGGCAAAGGGCATTTGCATGCTGCGACGGTGACCAACTGGGACATCCTGGGCCCGGATCGGGCATCTTTTGAAATGCTGTCGCTGTTTCGGTATTTCAATGAGCGGGTAGCGAACATATTCAAACAGCGTTACGAATCGCCGCGGGCGCGCTATCCGACCGTACAGATGCCCTTACAGGGGGTGGGAAACTGGTGTTATCCTCTGGTGGAGCCCGTTATTGACGACACGGGGCTGCGGAAAGCGGCGGGCGATACCGGGGTAATGAACATGCCGCAAGGAATACCTTTTGCCACGCCGGGCCCTGGCGATCAACCCAATGTCATCTTTACTTCCCAATGGGATAATTTTCCGGAGCGTGCGGACATCCCGTTGTCCGGAAAAGCCCGGCATCTCTATCTGCTCATGGCAGGATCCACAAATCCCATGCAGAGCCGGTTCGACAATGGAATTGTCGAAATTCTCTACACCGACGGCTCGAAATCCGAACTGTCCCTCGTCAATCCGGACAGCTGGTGGCCGATCGAGCAGGATTACTATTTTGACGGGTTTGCATTTGCCTGCGATCATCCTGTGCCGCCGAGGGTACACTTGAAAACAGGGCTTGTAACCCGTGAATTTGACGATTATGTGTCGATCAAAGGATTTTCCAGCCGGGTGATCGACGGGGGAGCGGCGACCGTGCTTGATTTGCCGCTGGATCCGGAAAAAGAGTTAAAGCGCCTGACGATCAGGGCATTGGCAAATGAAGTGGTGATCGGGTTGATGGGGGCGACGTTGGTGAGATAAGAACTTCTAAAAAACAGACCTTCAAATGATAAAAAATTTGTCTGTATTATTGGTTGCCTGCAGCCTGCTGAGCTGCTCCGGGTTCGGGCCCGGCAAGGGGGCTGCTATCGACAGATTTACCCTTGTGTCCAGGCACAATGTAGTGATTAATGAGCCGGACTCCCTGGGGGCTTTGTCGGTAGGTAATGGCAATTTCGCTTTTACAGTTGATGTTACGGGGCTCCAGACATTTCCCGGTTATTATGAGAATGGTATCTCTCTCGGCACCCAATCGCAGTGGGGCTGGCACAGTTTCCCGAATGCAGAAAATTACGAACTGTCGGAAGTGCTGGATTCTTTTGAAACCTGTTCCGGCAGAAAGTGGCCCGTAGCGGTACAGCAACGAGAGGGTCGGAAAACAAAGGCGGCCAACTGGCTGCGGGCAAACCCGCACCGCCTGCACCTGGGGCTGATCGGCCTGGAAATGATCAAAAAAAACGGTGAAACCGTGACCATCGGAGATTTACAAAATATCCGGCAAACGCTGGATCTGTGGACCGGAGCGATTACCAGTGAATACGAAATAGAGGGCGTCCCGGTAAAACTGGAACTGTACGGACACCAGGAATTTGACATGATCTCCTTTCGGGTACAGTCGCCGCTGGTGTCAGAAGGCAGGTTGAAAATCTCGTTTCGGTTCCCTTACGGCAAGGACTGCCACGTTTGTCCGGGCTACGACTGGACACAACCTGAAAAATACCAAAGCCGGATCGCAAAACAAACCGACCGGCTGGTCCTTATTCAGCGGACACTGGATGAAACCACTTATTCTGTCGGAGTACAATGGGCGGGGAACGGCCGGTTCTCTGCCGCCGATCAGCCTCACAAATTTATGCTGGCGCCAGCCGGCAGTTCGGATGTATTTGAGTGTTCGGTGATGTTCGACGGGGAAAACCGGGATATCACATTGCCTGATTTTGAAACCAGTAAGACTGAAAACCGTGAAAAATGGGCGTCTTTCTGGTCGACAGGCGGCGCCATCGATTTTTCGGAATGCACCGACCCGAGAGCAGCAGAACTCGAACGCAGGGTCGTCCTTTCGCAATATTTGACCCGGATACAATGCGCCGGCATGTACCCGCCACAGGAGACAGGGCTCACCTTCAACAGTTGGTACGGAAAATTCCATCTGGAGATGCACTGGTGGCACGGCGTGCATTTTGCCCTGTGGGACCGGATCGGGTTACTGGAAAAAAGCATGGACTGGTACCGCCAGGTAATGCCCGAAGCCAGGCTTATTGCCGAGCGTCAGGGTTTTGACGGAGTGCGCTGGCAGAAAATGACAGGCCCGGACGGCCATTCCAGTCCCTCAAGCGTCGGAGAATTTCTGATCTGGCAGCAACCGCATCCGATCTATTTTGCCGAACTGCTTTACCGGCAACACCCTGACCGGGAGACCCTGGAACGGTATCGGGAGGTCGTTTTTCAGACGGCCGATTTCATGGCCTCTTTCGCCCATTTTGATATCACAGACGGTAAGTATCACCTGTGTCATCCGATCATCCCCGCCCAGGAAATATTTCCGGCAAGCCAAACAGACGACCCGCCTTTTGAACTGGCGTATTGGTATTACGGCCTTTCCACAGCCCAGGAGTGGCGCCGCCGTCTGGGCATGGCGCCGAATGAAAAATGGCAGGATGTGATCGATAAAATGACGCCGCTTCCGGCATCGGAGGGCCTTTATTTGCCGGCAGCCGGGGCGCTGGAAGCATATGCGAATATCGCTTTTCAGAAAGATCACCCCATCGTCACCGGCGTCTACGGCATGCTGCCGGGCACCCCGGGCCTGGACACGGCGATGATGGCAAATACTTTCAGGAAGATACAGGACCAGTGGGATTGGGCGAGCACCTGGGGATGGGATTATCCGATGCTGGCTATGTGTGCTGCCCGCCTGGGATATAAAGAGGCGGCAGTGGATGCCTTGCTGATGGGAGTGCAAAAGAATACTTATCTCGTCAACGGGCACAACTATCAGGATAAGCGGCTGCGGCTGTATCTGCCGGGCAATGGCGGCCTTCTGATCGCAGTGGCCATGATGGCGGCCGGCTGGGACGGTTCAACAGGCCAAAACCCGGGCTTCCCCGATTCCGGCAGATGGAAAGTGCGGTGGGAAGGGCTTAAAAAAATGCCCTGACATGCATTTAGAATTGATTCAAACGGTTTCCTTTCATTGAAGCATAAACTTAGATATATGAAGCGCTCATTGCAGTTCCTGTTCACTTCGGCATGTTTGTTTTTCACTGCCGGTCCGGTTTCGATGCAGGCCCAACCCGTGATGGATCAGGCAACAATCCTGGAGAAAATGCGGCTGGCCAACGCTTATTTTATGAATAAATGGCCAGATGTCGGTAAGCGGATCGTAACCGATAAAGAACGCTCCAGCAGTATCTGGACAAGGGCGGTTTATTATGAAGGACTCATGGCCTTGCATGCCGTTGACCCCCGGCCGGAATATTACGATTATGCATTGCGCTGGGCTGAATTTCACAAATGGGACCTTCGCGATGGTGACACCTACACCCGGAATGCGGACAACCAGTGTGCCGGGCAAACATATATTGACCTCTACCTGATCGACCCGAAACCGGAGCGTATCAAGCACATCAAGGCCTCTGTCGACAGCATGATGAAAACGTCAAAAGTTGACGACTGGAGCTGGATAGATGCCATTCAGATGGCCATGCCGATCTTTGCCCAACTGGGCGTTATTTATAAAGACGAGGCCTATTTCGAACGGATGTATGAAATGTATGCTTTTACCAGGGAAAAACACGGCACCAACGGCCTCTTCAATAAAAAAGACGGTCTTTGGTGGCGCGATGCTGATTTTGACCCGCCTTATGTGGAGCCCAACGGCGAAGATTGCTACTGGTCGAGGGGAAACGGCTGGGTGTTGATGGCGCTGGTCCGGGTACTGGATGTTATCCCCGCGGATGCCCCGCATCGAAAAGTCTACGTAAGTGATTTCAAACGTATGGCCAAAGCCCTGGCCAAAATTCAGCGGACGGACGGATTCTGGAACGTCAGTTTGCACGATCCCGCACACTTTGGCGGCAGGGAAACCAGCGGTACCGCCATGTTTGTGTACGGAATGGCCTGGGGCGTCAACAACGGCATATTAAAGGAATCAAAATACCAGCCTGTCATCGTGAAAGGCTGGAATGCAATGGTCAAGGAGGCTTTGCATTCCAATGGCTTCCTGGGTTATATGCAGAGTACAGGGAAAGAGCCCCTGGCAGGTCAGCCGCTCAGTCACGACAAGGTCCCGGATTTTGAAGATTATGGACTGGGGGCATTCCTGCTGGCGGGATCGGAGGTGTATAAAATGAAAAGGAAATAGCCGGTAAAGAATATGGGCTTCCGTGTTTGGTAAATAATGACACTGCCGAAAATCGCTACATTCGTGGAGGATTTAACAGTAATTCCATACCTTTTTTACCATGAAAATAGCAGTAGGAAGCGATATGAAAACCCATGTCACCGGCGTCGTGGTGGATGAATTGCGTCGGCAAGGGCACGAGGTAGCAGTTTTCGGCGCGCTGGTTGAAACGCCGGCGATGTGGTCGAAGGTTGCCCTGGAAGTTGCGGAAATGGTAGTGCGCGGGGAGTTTGATCAGGCAGTTCTGTTTTGCTGGACCGGTACCGGCATCAGCCTTGCTGCCAATAAAGTAAAAGGCATCCGCGCTGCATTGTGTCATGATGCCGAAACAGCCCGTGGCGCGCGCAAATGGAACGATGCAAATATCCTGGCCATGAGCCTGCGGAGCGTGTCGGAATATGTGGCAATAGAAATACTGGATGCGTGGCTTGAAACTTCGCCGAGTATCGATGAAGAAGATGTTGCCTGTCTGAAATTTCTGGCGGATGCAGAAGCAGCGCGTTAAAACAACAAGTACGGGCGGCTTGCAAAATGACAAACGGAATGAAATACTTGATCCTGAATATATTGGCATTGATTGCGATCTGCCCGGTCTGTGCGCAGACGGAACCCTTTACGATTCCCTTGTACCCGGGTGCGATACCCAACTCAAAAAAGGTTCCGGATACCGAGCGGACAGAATTTCGGGCCACCGGTGGCAGATTTATCTATGATACCGCCATCCCGACGCTTACGATTTACCAGGCGGCTACTCCAAACGGCAAAGCCGTGATCATTTGTCCGGGCGGCGGATACCGCGGAACAGCCATCGACAAGGAAGGTTTTCTTGTGGCGCAGACATTGGCGGCGGACAGCATAACCGCTTTCGTCCTGAAGTACAGGATTCCAAATGATTCAACCAATATCGATAAGTCCCTGGCGCCTTTGCAGGATGCCCAACAGGCAATCCGCTACGTCAGGCGCAACGCCGGCAGGTATGGGGTCGATGCTTCCCGAATCGGGATCATGGGATTTTCGGCAGGCGGGCATTTGGCCGCTTCAGCGGCTACGCGTTTTCAGACACTGGCCGATCCGACTGAACAGGATAGCATCTCCGTACGCCCCGATTTTGCAATATTGATCTATCCTGTGATCAGTTTCACGGATACGCTGATGCACCGCGGTTCACGCGAAAACCTGCTTGGCAAATACCCATCAGAAGCGGAAATAATGCTTTGCTCTGCAGAAAAACAGGTCGACCCCTCCACACCGCCGACTTTTTTGGTACATGCTGCCGACGATCGGGCAGTTCCGGTCGGCAACAGCATTGCGTATTACACCGCGTGTGTAGAAAACGGGGTTGCTGCGGAAATGCACCTTTATCCCAGGGGCGGGCACGGTTTCGGGTTGTTTAACACGACGACACCCGACAACTGGATGGATCGTCTGAAAAACTGGCTTACCACACTTTAGCCTGTGCGTATATCACTGCCCCAGCACAATGCTGTTCAGGTACACTTCTATGTTGGTGTACTCCTTGCTGATAGAATACCCGGCAGCGTCATCTTTATTGATTGATAATGAATGCGTCAGTTCCCATGCGTCCGGCATGCCGTCGTAATCGCTGTCCGGCGGAGCAGGCTCGCTTTTCAGTTCCGGCCATCCGCCTACATCGGCCTGGCTGTTGATAATGCCGTTCCCAAAAGTCGTTGCGCCGGTGCGCACCTCCCTTACGATACGGCTGTCGATGGCATCGCGGTGCAGGCTCGCTCCGGCACGGTCGAGTACGGCATCATACGCCTGTTTTGCAGTTTCAGCCGGTATTTCCACCCGCATCGGAAACGCTTGCCGATGGAATGCGGAATCGGGATGTTCGCATTGAACGCCACCTGACCAGTTGTCCTCGCTTTCCTTCGGAAACCCTTCTACGTGATTTCCGGAAACATAATACAGGCCGAGCGGTGAAGAAGGATTGACGATCCGGTTTTTCACCTTCGAGGAAGTTGCAGGGCCGGACTTGTAATAGTTGTTGACCATATTATAGTTGCCTTGTTCACCGCCGTAGGCGCTGTTGTGGCCCCAGTTGAATATCACATTGTTTCTGAAATCCACCACTTCCCACTCCGGGCGGTGGTGATATCGCGAACCACAAAATCGCGGATTGCGACTGGTATGATGCGCCAGCAGGTTGTGATGAAATGAGGCATGATTGCCGCCCCAAATGCCGCCGTAGCCGTGCGGACCTTTCACATGCGCCGAACGGTTGAGGCTTTCGGAGATGATGCACCATTGCATACTAAGATTTTCAGTGTCGTATAGACTGGCGCATTCGTCGATCGACCAGCTGAACGAGCAGTGATCGATCATGATATTCTTGTGGCGCAGGCAACTTAGCGCGTCGTCCTGCTGCTTTGCCTCGTCACCCATACGAAAGCGCAGAAATCGGATGATGACATTGTTCGACTCGATATGAACGCTGTAATTGCGCAGGCAAATGCCATCGCCCGGTGCAGTCTGTCCGGCAATGGTCAGGTCGCCCTTCCGGATGCGGAGCGTTGATTTCAGTTCAATGGTACCCGACACGGCAAATACCACGATACGCGGTCCGTCGACTTCAAGAGCAGCGCGCAGACTGCCGGGACCGTCGTCATCGAGATTCGTAACAGTCAATACTTTTCCACCCCTTCCGCCGGTTGTGTATTTGCCACAGCCCTCTGCGCCAGGAAAGGCCGGCACAGTCATGTTATCAGTATGCGTAGCAGGTGCAGGGGTTTCGGCAATGCGATGCCGGTTGCACTCTGACATACTCAATGAAAGCAACAATGCGAAGATCGACAGGCAAGTGTTATGCATATTCTTTGATCGTGTGGTGATGTGTGATTGAGTATGATATCCCCGACTCATTTCTGCCGGGCTACGATGTCTTCTACAAGGCTGTTCAGGTAAACTTCGATGTTGTCATAAGCGGTACTCAGGTCGCGACCGTTTGCTTCAAATGCACCCGGGTCCAGTTTGCGGGCTGTCTTCCAGGTATCGGGCATGCCGTCGCCGGAAGCATCTTCGGGTGCTGCCAGCGCGTTCAGTTCGGGCCACCCGCCCACATCTGCCTGCGAATCGATGATCCCTTTCGTACTACCTTTTGAGCCATCGAAAGAATATCCGCCGGATTGCACGTTCTGGACGATCCGCTCATCCAGGGCATCCCTTTTCAGCGCCGCGCCGCCTAGTTCAAGCACTTTTTCATATGCAACAGGCGCCGAATGCGTCGTAACATTTCCGTTGATGGGCAGAGGCTCGGACAGGCGCATGGCTGCTTTGTCAGCGGCGGGAACCGTTCCGTAACTTGAATGGAACTGGTTGTACACGCCGTAGGTCCAGTTGTCGTCGGTAGCCCGGGTACTGCCTTCCACTACGTTGCCGTCAATGAAAAATTTTCCCCAGATGTCGTACACGGCCGTGCCCTTGGTCTTGTTTTTATCGATCGAAACGATGCGCTCGCTTTTGGATGACGGTGTCGCCGGGCCGGGTTTGTAATAACAATTCACAATGTTGACGTTCATGGCTTCACCACCATAACAACTGTTGTTCCCCCAATTGTAAATGACGTTGTTGCGGAGGTCCGTGAGGTCCGTCAGAGCGGATGCATCGCCTGCCAATTCGCCGAGGCGCGGGTTCCTGCTGTCGTGGTGTGCCAGCAGATTGTGATGGAAGGAAGCATTTTTCCCGCCCCAGATGCCGCCATATCCATGCGGACCTTTGCTGTGTACCGAATTTTTGAGGCTTTCATAGGCAAAACACCACTGAACGGTCGTGTTTTCGTTTGCGTACAGGGTGAGACATTCGTCCACTGACCAGCTCACGGAACAATGGTCGACGATGATGTTTTTATGCAGGCGGCTTTCCAGTCCATCGGCCTCCTGCTTTGCGACGTCGCCGAGCCTGAAGCGCATGAACCGGATGATCACATTGTCGGCGCTGATGACCACCGGGTAGTCGCGCACACAGATGCCGTCGCCCGGCGCCGACTGGCCTGCAATGGTCAGGTCTCCATGTATGATATTCAGTTTTGATTTCAGCGCGATGCTTCCGGACACTTTGAACAGCACATAGCGCGGTCCCGGTGTTTCCACTGCTGCGCGCAGGCTGCCTGCTCCCGAATCGTTCAGGTTGGTCACGAACAATACCTTTCCGCCGCGACCGCCGGTGGTTTTTCTGCCAAACCCTTCTGCGCCGGGAAATGCGAAGGCTTCTTCAACGACCTGAACCGGGCCATCCGGGCCGGCAGGGTCACCCGGCGTTTCGCTTTTTTTACAAGCCAAATGAATGAAAAGAAAGGAAAAGCCGGTTATGGCTAACCAGTATTTGATCCGATGCATATTCATGTGTTTGTGAAATGCCGGGCGGGCGGCAGAAGAAAAAGAAAAGGCATGGACATTGTACTGACCATGCCTTTCTATCATTTAATAAATCTACTAATGAAACTCAAAGTTTAGCCCGCCAGCGCGGATCTCCGGTGTCGTATTTGCCGGCAAAACCCGAATCCTTGAAGTTGAAATCGAGCCCGTTGTACGGATCAACCCACAGGTCTTCCGTCTTTCCGCCGTATGTCAGCGACGGGAAGCCCGGGATCTCGGAGCCTGCCGTAAATGCAAAATCGGATGTAGCATACGTGTTGACGATGTTGAAGGTCGTTGCTTCGAGACCGTCATAAATACCGCGCACAGCGAGATTTCCGGTCATGCCTTCGTCCCAGGCGTGTCCCCATACCGTATTGGTGATGGTGATACCGTTGAGTACATTGCTCAGCACACCATCTTCACCGCGCCAGCGGAAAACGATGCCGTCCGGAGATGCCAGCTCGCTCATGGTGCAGGCGTCGATCAGAATGGATTGCGCATTCTGGCGGGAGGTCATGAATGAATTGATCTTACTGAACGTGCTGTTAGTCAATGCAATATCATCTACGGCAGCATTGCCGGCGCCATCGGTATCGGTGGTGATGATACCATAACCGCCGATGTCATGCACAATGCAATTGTTGATGTTGTAAGACTTCAGGAACACCTTCGAACGGATACGGATGATGCCGCGGAAATTGCCGATCACGCAGTTGTCAAACGTCAGTTCATTGATGGTGGTCTCGTTAGAATTGTTCGGATTGAATACATAATCACCGCCAATATCTTCGCCGCGCAGCTCCAGATCGATGAAGCGGATGAAGCCTACTGTGGCGCCGTCGGCAACGTTCCAGTTACCGGGAGTAAAAAGAATGGCTTTTTGCGGACCGAAGCCGTAGGCCCCCCGGATCGTGATGGATTTGTCGAGCGGATCGGAAGGAAGGTTGTACTGAAAGCCCTTTTTCACGAGGATGAGTTGCCCGTCGGCAGCGCCTGCGACAGCATTCACTACGGCGTCAACATCTTCCGACGTGCTCAGGTCGATCACGTTGGGATCGGTAGGATCAACGCCTTTTTCAAGCGTCACATAGGTTTCCCAACCACGCAACGTGCTGCCGGTAGCATCGCTGTAAATAGCGATCTGGTAAGCTGTTTCGGGGTCCAGGCCGGTAACGATAAATTCGCCGTTGGTCTGTGCATCCATATCCACATCAAACTCGGCCAAAGGCGAACTCAACTGCAGATCGGAAGGCGAAAATGTGCGGATCTTGGTAACGGGAGCACCCAGAACCTGCCAGCTGACTCGGGCAGCCACGTCGATCACATCATAGGATTCGGGAATGTTCAGGATGGACGGGAAGCGGTCCGTGCGGACACTTCCA
Source organism: Lewinellaceae bacterium (assembly GCA_020636045.1). Classification (GTDB taxonomy): domain Bacteria; phylum Bacteroidota; class Bacteroidia; order Chitinophagales; family Saprospiraceae; genus M3007. The sequence goes on along the minus strand of JACJYP010000004.1, from coordinate 321,534 downwards.
AGATCGGACACCTTGCTGTCGTAGGCGGGGTCGGAGGCGTGTGCCGTTACCCTTACCTGATAAAGTGTATTCCACAGCAGCGACTCTCCATTGAGGAAGGCGCTGTTGATCACTACGTAGTTGGTGTCCGAATCAAACGTATACTCGATCGTTTTAAAGGTGTCGCGGCTGACTTCGAGGGTGTAGGAAACCGCCTCTTTGATATTGCCCATGTTGACGATGATGCTGTTGCCGTCGGCCATCAGTTCTTCGTTCAAAACAGGCCTGAACAGGCGTGTTTTTTCGTACACTTCTTCCTTGTTACAGGCAATCTGCAGTAGTGCAACGCCGGCAAGCAACAGATAGAGCGCACGGTTTATGTTGAATTTTATCAATTGCATTTTTCTAAATTTAAAGGTTTGCTGAAACATGCTGCCTGCCGGACAACATATATGCCGCCCGGCAAGCAGCGTTGCGCTTTATCAGAATCCGTACCCGTCATTTGTCAACGTTCCCTGGCTGTTGGTGATGGCTTCTTCCGGAATGGGGAAGATATAGCGCACCACGCCAGGCTTGGGCCCACCGGAAATGTAATTCAGCCAGTCTTTGGTGATCCACTGCTGGTAGGTCGTGGCATCGTTGTGCAGACCGATCAGCCAGGATTCCCGGGTCCAGGTTTGGTCCGGTGCGTCGAGTATCTTCCTGTTGGGGTTCAGCACGGTGAATTTGCCGCTCTGGTCCCGCTTCCAGTAGATATAATCGGGCAGCGTGGAATAGGTGCCGGTTCCGTTGAAGGCGTCGTCGGCCATTTGTTTCAGCGTTTCCACGGTTTCAGCCACTTTTTGCGAGTAGATATTCCAGCGGATGAGTTCGTATTTACGGATCATTTCGCCGCCGAATTCCCAGCCGCGTTCATTCACGATCGCGTTGAAAAAACTTTGCCTGTCGGCTGATACGGTTGTAACATAATCGTCGACTTTCTCAGACCAGTATTGCGAATCGAAAGCGCGTTGGCGCACTCTTTTCAGTGCTTCCTGTGCTTCGGAAGTAGGACCGTTCAATTCGTTTTCCGCTTCGGCGAACATCAGCAACACATCCGAGTAACGCATCATCGGCCAGTTGATACCCGTACCTTTTGCGGACGAAGCACCCGGCCCTTTCTCAAGGTAGTAGCGGCTCCACTTACCCTGTGCGATATTGGAAATGCCGCCGTTTACAAATGTTTCCTCAAAACTGGTATTGACCATGAAATATGCGCAGGTGACATCGCGGCGAATATCCAGGGTATCAAAAGAGTAGTAGTACGACGGCGGGATCGACATATAGTTGTTGCCGGAACCGTAGTCGTGGGAAGCAGTGGCGCCGCCCTGTACGGTAATACCGATATTCCAACCCACGTCGCCATTGCCCAGCGCGAAGGGTACTTCGAAAAGTACCTCTTCATTTTCCGGAGTGATGAATTTGCATTCGTTCAGGAATATCTGAGCGAAGTCAGAGGGCAGCGGACGGTCTTTCAACGTCATCAACTTGTTCGTGTAATCGCGTGCGATCTTGTAATAATCCAGGTAATCGCTCATGCGATCCATGTTCAGATCGGGCTTCAGGAAATAACCGCCGCGTTGCAGGGCGATACGGGCAATGAGGGCGATGGTGTATTCGCGGTTTGCCTGCTCTATGCCATAGGGCAATTCATCCGCCCACATCATTTTTTCCTCGATATCGATCATATCCTGGATCACCTGCGACAGGATCACGTTGCGATCTTCCTTCGGCAGGAAGAAGTCATTACCCGCTTTGGGGGCCAGGCGAACATTGGGAACGTCGCCAAAGTAGTATGTCAGCATGCTGTACCAGAAAGCGCGGAGGGTATATGCTTCTCCCAGCATATGGTACATGAGCCGTGACGTTTGCACATCGCTCGAGTTGAGGGCTTCGCTCGTTTCGATGCCCTCGATACAGATATTTGCGTCGCGAATGGCAGTATAGGCTGCATTCCAGAACTGACGCAGGTCGCCGTTGCTCGACAGCGCATTCAGATCCCAGATCTGGTAGCGGTCGCCGGCGCTGGTCCATCCGCTTTGGCGCTCGATGTCCGTATTACCGGTCATGTTGTTCGAAAGCCTTGAGCGGAATCCGTCTACGCCGAATTGCACGTAGATGGCATTGACAGCCTTGCGGGCATCGTCGACATTTGAGAAAACGTATTGGGTATCAAAGGTTGAAATGGAGTCGGGATCCAGAAAATCCTTGCACGAAGGCATTGCGAGCGCCATCATTGCAACGACCATGAAATTCCTCAGTTTCATATAGATTTCTTTTTAAATGATGTTAGGTTAGAAGGTAACGTTGAGGCCAAAAGTATACGAACGGCTGCGGGGGAACGATGAGTAGTCGACACCCGGGGTCAGCGCGGAATATGCCGAACTTCTAGTCGTGCTCACCTCGGGATCGTAGCCCGAATACTTGGTCCAGATGAACATATTGTTACCTGTTGCATAGATACGGAATTGCGACATTCCAAGTCTTCTGATCACGCGTAATGGCAAAGAATAGCCAATGCTGAGGTTGTTGAGGCGCAGGAACGAACCGTCTTCCACGGCCCAGCTGTGTATCACAGCCTGTGCCACGCCGTAACTGTTGTGCGACCAGATGGTTTTGCCGGCATTCAGTTGTGCCAGTTGATCCAGGTCCGTGATCACTTCACCCGGCGTTCCGGTATAGGAACCGTCGACGTCAATATAGGTGAAGCGGCTATCGGAATTCATGGTGTTGAGCAGGTTGCCGTAGGTGATGCGGCGGAACTGATTGTACTGGATCTTACCCGTGTTGTACACATCATTGCCGTAGGACCAGTTAAAGAAAATAGAGGCATCCAGGTCCTTGAAACGCGCGCTAAAGCCAAAACCACCCTGGTGCTTGGGCAACGTGTTGCCGATGATCGTGCGGTCGTCGCTGTTGATCACGCCGTTGCCGTCCAGGTCTTTCAGTTTGAGGAAGCCCGGGCGAATATTCGAGTTGCCAACCGTATTGCCTGCATTGGCTATGCCGTCTTTCAAAGTGTATGTATTGGTAACCGGATCATAACTTTCGAAATCGCTGGTAGCGTAGTAGCCGTCCGTTACATAACCGTAAATGTCACCCAGGGTGCCGCCTACCTGCAGATAGAAGTCGTTCTGGTCTTTCAGGTCGGTGCTGGCCCAGTTCGACTGGAAGAAGCGCTCGTTGGTGCCGTCCAGTTCGTCAACTTTGGCTGTATTGATGCCGATGTTGAAGTTGGCGGAGAAGGAAAAATCGCGTTTTTCGACCAGAAACGAAGTCAGGCCCAGTTCAACCCCCTGGTTGGAGGTGGTACCGATATTGTTCCATTGCGTGCTGAAACCCGTATTGGAGGGAATAGCGGAACGCAGCAGCAGGTCGCGGGTAGTATTTTTATAAAAATCGAGGCTGCCCGACAATTTCCCGTCAAAGAAAGTGAAATCGAGACCCAGGTTGCGATTGACAGTGGTTTCCCATTTGACGCCGGGGTTGTAAAGTGTGCTTCCCGTGGGCGTGTAGTATGCATTATCGACGTTGCCGAAGCCGGGGCCGCGATTGGTAGAGCCGACAAACAGGAATTGCGTAGCGGTCGGGTCGATGCGGTCGTTACCGGTTTCACCGTAGCTGGCGCGCAATTTCAACTCGTTGATAAAAGGAACGCCTTTCAGGAAGTCTTCTTCCGATATTTTCCAGCCAAGCGCTACTGCGGGGAAGAAACCAACGCGGTTGCCTTTGGCAAATTTGCTGGATGCATCCACACGGAATGTCGTGGTGAACAGGTAACGGTTGTTCAATTGATAGTTGATCCGGCCAAAGCCCGACAGACGGTTGGAATTGGTGTATTCTTCCGTTTCATGGCGGTCCGTGCGGCCGAAAGTCATGTTCGCGAACAATTCTTCCGGGGTGATCGACAGGCGGAAATCTTCTGCGCGCAGGAAGTCGGAATTGCCGCCGTTGGAATAGAGTTCGTGGCCGACAAGGAAGTCAAGTTCCTGATTGCGAAGGCTTTCCACTTTGTAAGAGAGGGTGTTCAGCCAGCGATAGGAAAAGTTCTCGGAAACGGTTTTTTGTCCGAGAGGAAGGTTGCCGCCGTTGTTGAACGACTCGCTGGTGAGCGGACCATAGAAACGCAGGTTGGTATCGAACGTCTTGGAAGTGGTAAAGGTCGTTTTCGCTTCCAGGTTGTTAAGAACTGCCCAGCTCAACGCGGCGTTAAACACATAATCGTTGGTCGTTCTTTTCCGCCAGTCCTGTTTTACGAGTTCCGTCGGGCTGACCAGACTTTTCAGGAAAGACTGATAGTCGTCATTCGGATCAATCGAATTCAGGTCAATAACAAGTTCGTCGGCGATACCGTTCACCGGACGCGTCTGGACGGCATCCTTGATATTGATCTGGGCGCCGCCGGCTGTACCGGCTCCATCTACTCGTGTATTGGTAATACGGGTAAATGCTTCGAATTTCAGCCTGCTGGAGATGTCCTGGAACAACTTGAAGTTGATGGCATTCCTTCTGTAGCCGGAGCCGAGCAACAGCCCTTCATCGGTGTTGTTTGTCAGGCTCAGGCTGACTTTGGTGCTTTCCGAACCGCCGCTCAGGTTGAGGTTGTGGTATTGCGACATTTGCGGGTCGCCGAACAGTTCGTCCTGCCAGTCGGTCGGTTTTTTCTGTTTGTACAGTTCGAGGTCGTCGTATTTGCCGAAGTATTTTTCAAAGTTCCGCACATCTGCATCCGAGCGAAGTTTTGCGTACTCGTAGTTGGCCATCACAAATTCATATGGCGACAGCACATCATACTTGCGGTCCTGCGGCAATTGCTTCATCTGGGCAAAGCCGTTGTAGGTGACTTTCATCTTGCCCGCCTGCGGGCGTTTCGTTGTGATCACAATGACACCGTTTGATGCCTGTGCGCCATAGATCGCCGTAGCAGAGGCATCTTTCAGTACGCTGATGCTTTCGATGTCGGTCGGCGGAATGTCGCGGATACTGTTAACGATGAAACCATCGACCACAAAAAGCGGCGAGTTGTCCTGGGTGATAGAACCCCCTCCGCGAACCCTGATGACGACTTCCGCATCCGGAGAGCCGTCGGTAGTGAGAACGTTGACACCCGGCAGGCGGCCGGTGAGGGCCTGTGCTGCACTGGAAATGGGAATCTCGGAGATGGCTTTACCCGACAATGTGGCCACAGATCCTGTGAGGTCGGATTTTTTGACCGTGCCATAACCTACAACGACGATCTCGCCCAGCAATTCGGCTTTTGTTGCCAGCACCACATTGATCGTGCGGCTGGATCCCACCGGGATGATCTGCATCTCGTAGCCGGTGAAGGAAAAGATGAGCGTGTCGCTGGACGACGCCCTGAGTTCGAAATTGCCGTCCACGTCGGTGGAGGTGCCGACCGACCTGTTTTGTACCTTGATCGTGACACCGACCAGGGGCTCGCCTTCTGCGGAAACTACGTTTCCGCTCACCATTCCTTGTCCGAATGCCGTACTCCCCAGCATTGCGAAAAATAATAGTAAGACGAAATGGTTTTGTAAAATGTTGAATTTCATAATCAAAGAATCGCTTGATACTTTAGTTAAAATTAAAGCCGTGTTCAACGGCTTTTAACAAATGGGTTTAGTGATGAAAAATAGCCGGAATGCTCCGGGTACCAGGCAATGGGGTGGGGACTTCCATTCTATTGTCCGTTCTTTTCAATGATCCTGACCCTAGAATGATTCGGAGCAGTGTGTTGATGAATTCAGGTAGAATGATATGAATGCTTCACTGATCCCGGATTGAATTGGTCGAGGTTTTACCGGTTTTTAATCAGGAATTATCTTCTGTTTTTACTGCTTTTTTTGCAAATAAAATTCATCTTATTGCTGTCAAGACCACCGAAAGTTAGGTTTGGCAGGTTGTCGAACAGTAGGAAATTGCCGGATTTTTTTACGCAATCGTTATCGGGAACGTTCCCGGAAAGACCGCGCGAGCGAGTGAAATGGTCGAAATGAACCAGATCGGGCGGATCGGCGCAATGACGGCAGCCCCACGGCGAAGAGGCCGTAGTTGCTGGCATCTCTCTTAATGTCGGAGTGGAGATCGGAAAGGTTTTGCCGCGGTGACTTGCGGCGAGCGGTCAGTGCTTATTGGGGCAGGAAGATTCCCGTATAAAAAGTTCGGTGGAAAGTCGCTCGATCCGGTATTCCGGAAATTTCTCCTTTTTTTCGATCAGGTCGAGCAATAGCCCCGCTGCTGTATGGCCCATCTGAAACGCGGGCTGCACAACTGAACTCATAGGCGGATTGAGCAACTCGGCGACGTTCAGGTTGGAGAAGCCGACAAAAGCGACGTCTTCCGGTATCCTGATATGGCGTTTTTTTAACCCGCCATAATAACCCAGCGCAAGTCGGTCGGATGCAGTCATGAACCCATCGGGCGGGGCGGCCAGCGAAAACAGCGCATCCAGGTTGGCTTCCACTTCTTCCTGCGTATAGGTACAGAACTTCACCAGTTGCTCGTCATGATCGATATTGTATTCTTTCAGGGCGGCGAGGTAGCCGCTCAGGCGTTCTTTTGTGATGGAGAGCCCCGGCTGACTCGTGATGTGGGCGATGCGGCGGCGCCCCGATTCCAGGAGATGCAACGTGGCCCGGTATGCGCCGCCAAAGTTGTCGGCTACCACTTTGTGCGTTTCGATCGATGTTGGTATCCGGTCAAAAAAAACCAATGGCATGCCCCGGTCCTGCAGCGTTTTCAGGTGATCGATATCGAAGGTATGGCTTGACAGGGACATCAGCACGCCATCCACCCGCCGTGCCGCCAGGTGCTCCACTTTTTCTACTTCCCGTTCGTAAGATTCCTGGCTTTGGAAGATCACCACATGGTAACCGCGTTCGTATGCAGCGGCCTCGATACCGTTGATTGCCTGTGAAAAATAGGTATTGGCGATCTCGGGAACGATCACGCCGATCGCCTGGCTTCGGTTCTCTTTCAGGCTCAATGCGATCGGGTTGGGGCGGTAGTGCATTTTCTCCGCATAATCCAGTACCAGCCGCTTCGTTTCCGGGTTTATCTCGTAACTGTCACGCAATGCACGAGACACCGTCGAGGTGGAAAGGTTAAGTGCCTTCGCAATATCTTTGATGGTTATGGTATCCACGAATTCAGGCGCATCTTCTTTAGGCATCAAAGATAGTATTTTCCATCAAACCATATATGAGGCGCTGAATCGGGAACGTTCCCGATAACGTTTGCGTAGAAAAATATTCCACTTTGTTTGTTGTGCCCCCCGCGCAAAAACTACCTTTCCACTGTCAGCAGGGTTTGTTATAAAATTTTATTCGCCTTTTTAGGTTTAAAGTCTTTCTATTATTCTTTTATGCCAGTTTCCGCTCTTTTCGATCTAACAGGCAAAGTCGCACTTGTCACCGGCTGTAACAGGGGTATCGGTCGCAGCATGGCCATTGGTCTGGCCGAGGCCGGAGCGGATATCATAGGCGTATCCGGCAGCCTGCAGCCGGGCAGCGAAGTGGAACGGGAAATTGCAATGCTGAATAGAAAGTTTTATCCCTATCAGGCCGATTTTTCCAACCGCGATGCACTATACAGATTTGTAGGGGATGTGAAGCGCGATTTCCCTCAAATAGACATATTGGTGAACAATGCGGGCACGATCATGCGGGCGCCTGCAGCCGAACACCCCGACGAAAGTTGGGATAAGGTACTTTCGATAAACCTGGACGCCCCTTTTTTGCTGGCCCGTGAATTTGGTCGCGACATGGTGGCCAGGGGTTCGGGTAAAATTATTTTCACTGCATCGCTCCTGACTTTTCAGGGGGGCATCCTTGTGCCCGGCTATGCCGCCAGTAAAGGGGCCATCGGCAGCCTCGTCAAGGCACTGGCCAACGAATGGGCCGCAAAAGGCGTGCAGGTAAATGCCATTGCTCCCGGCTACATCGCTACCGATAATACGGAGGCTTTGCGCAACGATGCCGTGCGCAGCCGCGCGATCCTGGACCGCATCCCGGCTGGCCGCTGGGGCGATCCTGACGATTTCAAAGGACCGATCGTCTTTCTGGCCTCCGGGGCGTCCGATTATGTGAATGGCACTATCCTCACCGTGGACGGCGGATGGATGGGCCGATAACGATTTGTCATAACAGGAAACAACAAATTATGCGGATATATCAGACTTGCAGCCCACGCGAAGTGGCATCTATGGATACGGCGGCGCTCAGGGACCAGTTTCTGCTGGAAAATCTTTTTGAACCCGATCGGTTAATATTGAACTATTCGCATTACGACCGCATGATCGCGGGCGGCGCCATGCCGGTGAAGAGGTCTTTTGAACTGGAAACGCCACCCGAATTACGCGCGTCCTTTTTTCTGGAGCGTCGCGAGATTGGTATTATCAATATTGGCGGCCCCGGCACGGTGACCGCAGGTGGCGATACGTACAAACTCGACAAACTGGATTGTCTGTACCTGGGCAAAGGAACGCCATCTGTGCAGTTCGCAAGTTCGAGTGCCGATAATCCCGCCCGGTTTTTTCTGCTCAGTGCTCCGGCGCACCACACTTATCCCAACCGCCTGATGCCCTCGGCAGAATCCAATCCCAACCGGCTCGGCGGCACGGAAACTGCCAACGCACGCACGATCTACAAATACATCCATCCGGACGGCATTGAAAGTTGCCAGCTGGTGATGGGCCTGACCGTCCTCGAGAGCGGAAGTGTCTGGAATACGATGCCTCCGCACACCCACGACCGGCGCATGGAAGTTTATTGCTATTTCGATGTGCCTGACGGCCAGCGGGTATTGCACCTGATGGGACAACCCGATGAAACCCGGCACCTGTGGATAGCCGACGGGCAGGCGGTAGTGTCGCCCCCCTGGAGCATTCACGCCGGTTGCGGAACAATGTCCTACGCATTCATCTGGGGTATGGCGGGCGAGAACCAGTCCTTTGCCGATATGGACCAGGTGACGATTGATTCCCTGCTTTAAAAAAGTCATGAACGTGAAAAAAATATTGCTACTGATACTGCCTGTCCTGGCGCTTGCCTTCGGAAAAAAAGATACGCCGCGCGTTTTTCTGGCGGGTGATTCCACCATGGCGCCCAAAAAGGCCACTGCAGCCCCGGAAACGGGCTGGGGAATGGTATTTCCGGCCTTTTTCGATACTTCGGCGGTCAAATTTGAAAACCATGCGGTGAACGGCCGCTCAACCAAGAGCTTTCGCACACTGGGCCATTGGGACAATATGATCGCCCGCGTTCATCCGGGCGATTACGTATTCCTGCAGTTTGGTCACAACGATTCCAAGGTTAGCGATTCGCTACGCTACGCCCCGGCGCGCACAGACTATCGCGATAATCTGATCCGTTTTATCGGAGAAATTCGCGCAAAAGGCGGCCAGCCGGTGCTGCTGACCCCGGTGGTGCGACGCAAATTTGACGATAAGGGCCAGTATGTGGATCAGCATGGCGACTACCCGGCAGTCGTGCGCGAGGTCGCTGCTGCACAAAAAGTGCCACTCATCGATCTGTGGGCAAAAAGCAAACAACTGCTTGAACGCCTCGGTCCCGACGATTCGAAGCGAATGTTCCTGAACCTTCCGCCTGCCACTTTCCTCAACTATCCCGACGGGAAAAACGACAACACGCACTTCACGCCTTATGGCGCTGCACTGGTGGCGGCTTTGGTGGCCGAGGGCGTGCGCGAGTCGGATATGAAATTGCGCGATTTTCTTAAAAGAACGGAGTTCGAGGGCAAATACGCCTATGAATTGCCGGTGATCGATGTGCCTGAATTTAAGCCGGATACGTTCAATATCCTCGACTTTGGAGCAAAAGCGGGCGGTATTTTCCTCAACACACACGCCATTAATACGGCGATCGACACCTGCAGCAGCCGGGGCGGCGGAGTCGTACTCGTGCCGGCAGGGCTGTGGCTGACAGGGCCGATCAGCCTGCGCAACCATGTTAACCTGCACGTTGCTCAGGGCGCGCTGGTGCAGTTCAGCAACGACCACGAGCAGTATCCGCTGATACGCACCAACTGGGAAGGTCTGGAAGCGATCCGCTGCCAGTCGCCGTTGTCGGGAATGGATCAGGAAGACATTGCGATCACGGGAAAAGGGATTTTCGACGGCGCCGGTCTCGCCTGGCGCCCGCTGAAGCGCGACAAGGTCACCGAACGCGAATGGAAAGAGATCGTGGCATCGGGTGGTGTGCTCAATGAGGCCAAAAACACCTGGTATCCGACAGCACGCGCCTTGCGCGGCGCTTCGATGACACGTGCAGGCGTGGTCGCCGAAGGGTTTGACGAAGCCAAAGCCCTGGAAGTCAAAGAGTTTCTGCGGCCGAATATGCTTAGCCTGATCAACTGCAAACGCGTCCTGATCGATGGCCCAACCTTTCAGAATTCACCTGCCTGGACCCTTCACACCTTGCTGGGTACCAATTTTACGCTAAAAAATGTCACGGTAAAAAATCCTTCATACGCCCAGAACGGCGACGGAGTGGATGTGGAAAGTACGCGTTTTTTCCATATTGAAAATTGCGTGTTCGACACCGGCGACGATGGCGTTTGCCTGAAATCTGGGCGCAACGAAGAAGGCCGGAAACGCGGCGTGCCGACTTCCGACGGCATCGTAAAAGGGTGCGTCGTGTACAAAGCACACGGCGGGTTTGTTGTCGGCTCGGAAATGTCGGGCGGCGTGCGGAATATCTTTGTAAGCGGCTGCACTTTCCTCGGTTCGGACATAGGCCTGCGTTTCAAAACGACCCGCGGTCGCGGAGGGGTGGTTGAGGATATCTACATCACGGACATCAACATGACCGACATCCCGCATGAGGCGATCCTGTTCGATATGTACTACAATGGCAAGGAGGCTGCAGAAGCGCTCAAAAATCCGGAGATGAAAAAACTCCCCTTCACGGAAGAAACGCCGACGTTCCGGAATATTCACATCCAGAATATTGCCTGCCGAGGGGCCGAACACGCCGTTTACATGCAAGGCCTCCCCGAATCAAACGTGCAGCAAATACTCGTTGAAAACAGTGTTTTCCATTCGGACCACGGGGTTACCTGTGTGGAAGCCAGCGGCATTCACCTGAAAAACGTCACCTTGAAAACGAATACCACGGATCCTGCCTTTTTTATGCTGAACAGTCGAAATATGACTTTCGAAGGGGTTGAAGTGAGCGGAAAAGCATCCGGAGGCTTGCGCGTCGAAGGTCGTCAGGCGGGTGACATCAAACTTTCCGGCTCCAATGTGGAAAAACTGGGAATACAATACGGAGAAGGCGTGCCGCAAGGGATCATTAAAAAATAACCGACCATGAATCAGTTAAGGATTGCCGTTTTATTGCTTTTTCTGTGTGCTACGGGGGCTACTGTCAGCGCTCAGGAACCCTGGTCGGTTCGCATGGCTGCAACATTGATGGCCACGCATCCGGATTCATTTTGCTACGACAAAAGCCGGCCCGCGCGCTGGGACTACGAACTCGGGCTCTACCTGAAAAGCCTGGAGCATGTGTGGCGCCGCACGGGAAATGGCAAATATTACCAGTATATCAGGCAGCAAATGGACCTTTATGTGCAGGATGACGGCAGCATCCGCACTTACCGGGAAGACGTCTACAATATCGACCATATCACGCCGGGACGCGCCGTATTGCTGCTCTGGCAGCAGACGGGCAAGGAAAAATACAAACTGGCTGCTCAACAACTGCGCAAACAGATCGAAAAACAACCCAGGACCAAAGAAGGCGGTTTCTGGCACAAAAAGCGGTACCCCTGGCAAATGTGGCTCGATGGTCTGTACATGGGCGAGCCATTTTACGCGGAATACAGCCTTTTGTTCGACGAGCCGAAAAATTTCGATGATATCGCCAACCAGTTCATCTGGATGGAGCAGCATGCGCGCGACCCTAAGTCAGGCTTATTGTACCACGGCTGGGATGAAAGCCGCGAGCAGGCATGGGCCGACAAGGCCACCGGCCTTTCTCCCAATTTCTGGGGCCGCGCGATGGGCTGGTACTCGATGGCTTTGGTAGACGTGCTCGACTACCTTCCAAAAGACCACCCGAAATACGGGCAGATCGTATCGATCCTTCAGCGACTGGCTGAAGCGGTGGTGCGCGTGCAGGATCAGGAGAGCGGCGTGTGGTATCAGGTGCTCGATAAAGGCGATGCCAAAGGGAATTATCTCGAAGCCTCTGCCTCCTGCATGTTCAGCTACGCGCTGCTGAAGGGAGTAAGGCTCGGCTATCTCGACGGGAAGTATCTCGATGCTGCCCAAAAAGCCTACGCCGGCATATTGAAAGAATTTATGGTGCAGGACACAGAAGGCTTTTGGCATCTGGACGATGTTTGCAGCGTAGCCGGTCTTGGTGGAAATCCGTATCGCGACGGCAGTTTTGAGTATTATATTTCCGAGCCGCAACGGCGCGACGATCTGAAGGGCGCCGGGCCGTTTATTCTGGCAAGCATCGAAATGGAACGCCTGGAGGATAGCCGGATCGGGAAGGGAAAAACGGTACTGCTCGATCGTTACTTCAACAACGAATACCGCAAGGGCGAGCGCTTCCACTACATCTGGGAGGATACCGAGAATTCCGGGTATTCCTGGTGGGGGCAGATTTTCAGCGATCTCGGCGCCGGCATCAAATCATTGGACGTCGCACCCACAAGCGCAGGTTTGCAGCAGGCGGATGTTTACATTATTGTAGATCCCGATACCCGGAAAGAAACGGCAATGCCGCATGTGGTTGAAGATCAACACATTCGAGAGATCAGGAACTGGGTAGAAAACGGCGGTACCCTGGTGCTGTTCGCCAACGACACCAGCAACTGCGAAATATCCCGTTTCAATCGCCTTGCCGGCGAATTCGGAATACGCTTTTCCGATAAAAACAGGAATATGGTGGTCAATAATCAATTTGAGCAAGGCGCGATACCTGTTCCGCCCGGGCATGCCATTTTCGGGAACAGCCGGAAATTATACATCAAGGAGATCAGCGTGCTCGATATAAAATCTCCGGCCCGGGCTGTGCTTTCAGAAGGCGGCGATGTGATCATGGCCTTCGCTCCATACGGCAAAGGCCGCGTATTTGCACTGGGCGACCCCTGGCTTTATAATGAATACGTAGACGGCAGAAAACTGCCCGGCGATTTTGACAATTTCACCGCTGCCAGGGACCTGGCCGAATGGTTGCTTAAGTCTTCGGCCGGGTATGAGGCTCCGTCAGAGGAAATACGTGTGGCGGAAGCAGTAGAATACCTGCGCAAGGCACTCGTCTCCGGCGACCCGCAGGCGCTTGAAAATATTACTTCGGGAAATTTGAGTTACGGTCATTCGGGCGGCAAAGTGGAAAACAGGAAAGAATTTGTCTCGCAACTCGTGAGCGGCCGTTCCAATTTCAAAGAAATTATGCTGACTGATCAGACGATTTCAGTAGAAGGGAATACCGCGATCGTGAGGCATCATCTGTCAGCCAAGACCGACGACGCAGGGAAAGGCCCCGGCACCGTCGATCTTTCCATACTGCTCGTATGGGTCAAAGAAAACGGAGACTGGAAACTGCTGGCACGCCAGGCAGTAAAAAAATGAAGGAGTATGGTACAACTTTCCAAATCGCTTTTATCGGGGAAGCCGGAATCGGCCCTGCAATCGCTGCCTGAAAAAGTGTTGCAATTCGGTACGGGCGTGTTGCTGAGGGGCTTGCCGGACTACCTGATCGACCAGGCAAACCGGCAAGGCATCTTCAATGGCCGTGTGGTTGTCGTAAAATCTACAGACTCCGGCGACGGCGCGGCCTTCGGCGAACAGGATCATCTTTACACCCTGTGTATCAGAGGTGTAGAGGAAGGCCGCGCGGTATCTGAAAATGTCATTTCATCTGCGATCAGCAGGGTACTCACCGCCAGTCGCGAATGGCAGGAAGTGTTGGCTTGTGCCGCCGACCCGCAGATCGGCATCGTGATCTCCAATACCACCGAAGTGGGTATTCAACTGGTCCGAGAGGATATTCATCAGTCGCCGCCGGCATCATTCCCCGGCAAATTACTCGCCTTTTTGTACGAGCGATACCGCACTTTCCGGGGCGATCAGGATAAGGGAGTTGTGATCATACCCACCGAATTGATCCCGCAGAACGGCGCCCTGCTGGAATCCATCGTGCTCGAACTGGCGCACCTGAACGATCTGGAATTCGATTTTCTCAACTGGCTGGAAAGCGCCTGCCGGTTTTGCAATTCACTGGTAGACCGCATCGTTCCCGGCCGGCCCTCCGAACAGCAAAGGGCGGTGTTGCAGGAAGAACTCGGGTATACCGACAAATTACTGACTGTTGCCGAGCCATATTGTTTTTGGGCCATTGAAGGCGATGAAAAAGTATCTTCGGCACTGAGCTTCCGGCAGGCCAGTCCGGAGTCGGTCGTGGTGGCGCCGGATATCGAGCGTTATTACGAAAGGAAATTACGCCTGCTCAACGGTACCCATACCCTGAGTTGTGGCCTGGCGCATCTTGCCGGGTTTGTTACCGTGCACGAGGCGATGGAAAACCCTGATATGGAAGATTATATCGAGCGGCTTATACTTGCCGAGATTGCGCAATCGATACCGTGCAAGCTGCCGGAAGGAGAGGCGGCGCAGTTCGGTCGTCAGGTAATGGATCGTTTTCGCAATCCTTCTGTTGAGCATCGCTGGTTGAGCATCGCCGTTCAGTTTTCCACGAAAATGCGGATGCGCAACATTCCCGTTTTACAGGAACATTACCGCACTCAAAAATCTGTTCCGGTGTATTTTGCCCTTGGATTTGCCGCATTTCTGTGTTTTTACAGGAATGCAGAACATAAATTGCAGGACGACAATGCCGATTATTTCACGAAGAAATGGGCGCAATACAACCCGGACGAACTGGTAGATCATATATTGTCGGACAAAGCATTCTGGGGTGCTGATCTAAGTGCTTTTCCGGGATTCTCCGCTCAGGTAAAACAGTTTGTAAAAGAAATTACGGGCAAGGGCGCCCGGCAGGTCATAAAAGAGTTGGCCAGTAAAAATGAAGCAAAGAATCTTGCAAATACATCCGCTTGACAACGCCATTGTGGCGCTTGACAGCCTGAAGGAAGGTGATACGGTGAATCTGAACGGCCGCTCATGGACCCTTCCGGTGCCCGTTCCGGCAAAACACAAGTTTGCCGCCGAAGCCCTTCAGGCGGGCGACGAAGTGCGCATGTACGGTGTTTTGGTAGGAAAAGCGCAAACGGATATCCCGGCCGGCGGCCTGCTCACGACTCAAAACCTGAAACACGCAACAAATGCATTTGCCATTTCCGACAAGCCACAGGCTGCGTGGTTGGCGCCGGATGTGTCGGCCTGGCGCGAAAGGATCTTCAACGGCTACCACCGTCCTGACGGCTCCGTGGGTACTGCCAATTTCTGGCTGGTGATCCCTTTGGTGTTTTGCGAGAACCGGAATGTGGGCGTGTTGCGCGAAGCGCTGGAATACGATCTCGGGTACGACAAAAAGCGCAGTTACCGCGCACAGACGCAGCAACTGATCCGGCTGTATGCTTCCGGCAAAAGCGTCAGCGAGATACTGGAAACCGATCTCGTTTCCCTTCAAGGAGAAGATTCAAAACGGCTTTTTCCAAATGTGGACGGCGTAAAATTTCTCACACATGAAGGCGGCTGTGGTGGCATCAGACAGGATGCGCAGGCGCTTTGCGCTCTGCTGGCGGGTTATATCACCCATCCCAACGTAGCGGGTGCTACGGTGCTCAGTCTCGGCTGTCAGAATGCCCAGGTGGCGATGTTGCAGGAAGAAATTGCCCGGCGCGACGCGGATTTCCGCAAGCCGTTGGTCGTGCTCGAACAACAAAAGGTAGGTACGGAATCCGAACTCATTTCGCAAGCCCTGAAGCAAACCTTTGCAGGACTTGTGGAAGCGAACCGGCTCGAACGCCGCCCGGCGCCGCTTTCCAAACTTTGTATCGGACTGGAATGCGGCGGCTCCGACGGTTTTTCTGGCATATCTGCCAACCCGACCCTCGGGCAATTGTCCGATATGCTGGTCGCTCTCGGCGGCTCCGTCATCCTGGCAGAGTTTCCCGAACTATGCGGTGTGGAACAGGAACTGTGTGACCGCTGCGTCGATAAAACAACGGCCGTCCGGTTCAACGAACTGATGACGACCTACAACAACCGCGCAAAGGCAGCCGGAAGCGGCTTCGACATGAATCCCTCCCCAGGCAATATCCGCGACGGCCTGATCACCGATGCGATCAAATCGGCCGGCGCAGCCAAAAAGGGCGGCACTTCTCCAGTGGTGGCAGTGCTTGATTATCCGGAAAAAGTGACGCAGGCTGGTCTGAATCTGCTTTGTACCCCCGGCAACGATGTGGAAAGCACGACCGCCGAGGTGGCCTCTGGCGCCCAGATCGTGTTGTTCACCACAGGCCTGGGAACGCCTACCGGGAATCCGGTCGCACCGGTGGTGAAGGTCTCCAGCAATACAGCGCTGGCCGAACGCATGCCCGATATCATTGATTTCGATACGGGCCCCGTAATTAGCGGAGACATGACGATCGAGCAGGCCGCCGAAAATCTTTTGGAGTACGTAGTGAAAGTAGCGAACGGAGAAACCGAGGTGTCAGCCATACGGCTCGGGCAGGATGATTTTATTCCCTGGAAACGGGGGGTATCGTTGTAATCGGGCTAACAGCAACAAATTATCGCATGATGAAACCTTTTCTCGACCAAGATTTTTTGCTTCATACGAGGGCGGCGCAGCGACTCTACCATGAGTACGCTGCGCTCATGCCTGTCATCGATTATCACAATCACTTGCCGCCACAGCAGATCGCCGAAGACCATTGTTTTGATAACCTGACACAGATATGGCTCTATGGCGACCATTACAAATGGCGGGCCATGCGTACGCACGGTATTTCGGAAGAATACTGCACGGGCAGCGCCAGCGACTGGGAGAAATTTGAAAAATGGGCCGAAACGGTTCCGTATACCCTTCGCAACCCCCTCTATCACTGGACACACCTGGAACTGAGGCGCTATTTCGGGATCGAGGAATTGCTGAACGCTGAAACTGCGAAGTCCGTCTACGAGCAAGCCGGAGAAATGCTGCGCAAACCCGAGTATTCGGTGCGGAATCTGCTTCGGAATATGAAGGTGCGCTACCTGTGTACTACCGATGACCCCACTGACTCGCTGGAATGGCACAGAATGCTTGCAGCAGATGCTACTGTCGGCTTCAAGGTGTTGCCTACCTATCGCCCCGATAAAGCGATGGCTGTGGAAAACCCCGCAGCATTCAACGACTGGACCGATAAACTGGCTGGTGTCGCAAACACGACTATCAATCATTACGACGATTTTTTAACGGCGCTTAAGAACCGCCACGACTTTTTTGCTGCCAACGGCTGCGGGCAAAGCGATCATGGCCTGGAATATATCTGTGCCGCGGAGTACACACATCAGGAGATCGTAGCCATCTTCGCAAAAGTCAGGGGCGGAGAGGCGCTGGATACCCGCGAGATATTAAAGATCAAAAGCGCGCTCCTTTACGAATTTGCGCTGTGGGATTGCGAGAAGGGTTGGGTGCAACAGTTTCACCTCGGCGCCCTGCGCAACAATAACTCACGCGCGATGCGATTGCTCGGCCCGGATACGGGCTGGGACAGCATCGGCGATTTCCCGCAGGGACAGGCGCTGGCCCGATTTCTCGATCGGCTCGATACGGAGGATCGCCTCGCCAAAACCATCCTGTACAACCTGAATCCTGCCGACAATGAACTTATGGCGACGATGATCGGCAATTTTAACGACGGCTCTGTTGCTGGAAAAGTGCAGTTCGGCTCGGCTTGGTGGTTCCTCGATCAAAAGGACGGTATGGAAAAACAGATCAATGCACTGTCCAACATGGGGATGCTGAGTCATTTTGTCGGCATGCTGACCGACTCGCGATCTTTCCTGTCCTATCCGCGGCATGAATATTTCCGCCGTATTTTATGCAATCTGTTCGGCCAGGAGATCGAAAACGGGGAACTCCCCGATCAGATCGAATGGATCGGTGAACTGATCGGCAATATTTGCTATCGCAACGCCGAACAATATTTTGGATTTACAAAATACTCCTGATCAGTCTGTTATATTAAAACACTATGCCAACCGTCGTTACTTTCGGTGAGATCATGATGCGCCTGACCGCCCCGGGCCGGCAACGCTTTTCGCAGGCAACAGGATTGCAGATCACTTACGGCGGCGGCGAGGCCAACGTAGCCGCCGCACTGGCGCAAATGGGGATGTCTGCCGCTCACGCTACGGTATTTCCCGATAACGACCTTGGCCGCGCGGCAGGAGCCTTTTTTCAAAAAGCGGGTGTGGATACAAGTTGCTTTGTGTACAAAGGCGGCCGCTTGGGACTTTACTTCATGGAAGTCGGCGATGGCATGCGGCCGAGCAGGATCGTCTATGACCGGTACGAATCCGCATTTGCACACCTGGATCCCGCGGCCTTCGATTGGGAAAATATCCTTTCCGGGGCGCGCTGGTTCCACTGGACGGGCATCACACCGGCCGTGTCAGCGTCAGCGGCGCAAGCCTGTGCAGATGCCATCGCGGCTGCGAGGAAACTGGGCATTACGGTCAGCACTGATGTGAACTACCGCCGGGTGCTGTGGAAATATGGCAAACAGGCGTCAGAAGTAATGCCGGACCTGGTGCGCAATTGCGATGTTGCAGTGTGTACGGAAGGAGATGCCGCCGATATTTTTGGTATTCGATCGTCCGGTTTTGTAGAAATGGCCGGTAAAATGAAAGACGCATTCCCCAACCTGCGGGAGATTATCGCTACCCGTCGCGAGGTGCTAAGCGCTTCACACAATCGCCTGACGGGACTTTGTTTTGACGGAAAGGAATATCGCGAGTCGCCGACCTTTGAACTCAACCCTATTGTAGACCGCATCGGCGGCGGTGATGCTTTTGTAGCCGGTTATATTTACGGCTCGCTGCATTACGACGACCCTGCAAAAACCCTGGCATTCGCCACCGCCGCATCGGCGTTGAAGCATACGATAGAAGGTGATTATAACCTCGTCGGCGCACAGGAGGTGGAGCAGGTGATGGGTGGCGATGTTTCCGGGCGATTACTACGATAAAAGCCTGAAAAGCAATATTTTAACTTTATGATTCACGCTTCCTGAACGATACGAACAACGTGCTTGAACAACTGAAAGTATCACCCATCGTCCCCGTATTCTTTCATGCGGATGCAGAATATGCGCAACAGATCGTGCAGGCCTGCTACGCAGGCGGTATCCGCTTTTTCGAATTCACGAACCGCGGACCGGAGGCCTTTTCAGTGTTTACTACGCTCCGGGAGTTTGTGCAGCAGCAATGCCCGGGCATGGCGCTTGGCATCGGTACTATTTATACACCTGAAGATGCCGCCAGGTTTCTGGATGCCGGCGCCGACTTTTTGGTGCAGCCCGTCACGACCGAAGCAGTCGGCAGGACCTGCCGGAAATACGACAAGCCATGGATACCGGGAGCCATGACGCTGAATGAGATCTGGACGGCCTGGCAGCATGGCGCGGCCGTGGTAAAGGTATTTCCAGGTAATCTGGTCGGGCCCGATTATATCAAGGCCCTGAGGGGGCCCATGCCGGAAGTGCCGTTGATGGTTACCGGTGGCGTGGAGCCTGTCGCAGAGAACGTCCGGCAATGGCTGTCCGCCGGCGTACAGGCAGTAGGAATTGGTTCTCAATTATTTAAAGGCGATTATTCTAAAGGTTTTGAAGCGCTCTCAGGGCGCATTTCTGAACTGTTGAACGGATTGGGACTTCCCGGTCGGACATAAACAAACCAAGTATGCATCAAAAGATTGGAAAATACCGCTGGACTGTAGTGGCGCTGCTTTTTTTTGCGACAACGGTCAATTATCTCGACAGACAGGTGATCGGCCTGCTCAAACCGACCCTCGAAAAGGCCTTTGACTGGTCGGAAACGGACTATGGGAATATCGTGATGATGTTTTCCGCCGCTTACGCTGCAGGGTTGCTCATATTTGGCCGCGTCATCGACAGGATCGGCACAAAAGTCGGTTATATCATTTCTATCATTGCCTGGAGCGTGGCGGCCATCGGCCATGCATTTGCACGGAGCACTTTCGGTTTCGGAGTAGCGCGCGCAGCGCTTGGGTTGGGTGAATCGGGCAACTTTCCAGCGGCGATCAAGGCTGTTGCAGAGTGGTTCCCAAAGAAAGAGCGGGCACTTGCGACGGGTATTTTCAACTCTGGAGCCAACATTGGCGCTGTGGTGGCGCCGATCATGGTGCCCTGGATACTGGGCATGTGGGGCTGGCAGGAAGCCTTTATCATCACCGGGGCGATCGGTTTCATCTGGCTGATCTTCTGGTGGATATTTTACGAGGTGCCGGCCAAACAAAGCAGGCTCGGAAAGGCCGAATACGACTACATTCATAGCGATGCGCCGGAAGAAAGTACCGCTGCTGAAACCTCTGTCAACTGGGGAAAACTGTTTTCAATTCGGCAGACCTGGGCTTTTGTCTTCGGCAAAATGCTTACGGACCCGATCTGGTGGTTTTTCCTGTTCTGGCTGCCATCCTATTTCTCCACCACTTTTCAGATCGATCTGAAAAAACCCAGCCTCGAACTGGCCATTGTTTATACCGCCACTACTATCGGCAGTATCGGCGGCGGCTATCTGTCTGGATATTTTATCAAATTGGGCTGGCCCGTATTTCGGGCGCGCAAAACTGCCATGCTGATCTTCGCGATCAGTGTCATTCCGATCATGCTGGCAAAATATACGACCAATGTGTGGGTGGCTGTTGGTCTGATCAGTTTGGCTGCAGCGGCACACCAGGCCTGGAGCGCAAATATTTTCACGACAGCTTCGGATATGTTTCCCAAAAGAGCAGTGAGTTCGGTCGTGGGTATCGGCGGTATGGCGGGCGCCGTAGGAGGTATTTTGTTCCCCCTGCTGGTCGGCCGCCTGCTCGATGCCTACAAAGCGGCCGGGAACATCGCTGCCGGCTATAACCTGCTGTTTATCATTTGCGGCTGTGCCTATCTGCTCGCCTGGGTCATCATGCACTTGTTCGCTCCCAAGATGGAGCAGGTAGAAGTCTGACAACCGCAATTCTCAGGGAGAAAAACACAATATTATGTGTCCAAGATCTATGATCGGGATGGTCATCTGCGCATGTGCGCCGCTGACCGCTCTATTCGCGCAATCCGGCAGCCCGGACGAGCAAAGTACTTATGTGTCAAAGGTTTGGGTGGCCGACAAGGGCAACGGCACCTATACCAATCCGGTGCTGTACGCCGATTACTCCGACCCGGACGTGATCAGGGTGGGGGCGGACTATTACATGACGGCGTCCAGTTTCAACTGCACGCCCGGGCTGCCGATCCTGCATTCCAAAGACCTGGTCAACTGGAGCATTGTCGGCCATGCATTGAAGAAGCAGTTTCCCGCAGATTATTACAAAGTGCCCAGACATGGCGACGGGTGCTGGGCTCCATGCCTGCGGCACCATTCCGGGCAATACTATATTTACTGGGGCGATCCCGACTTTGGCATCTATATGGTCCATACGGATGATCCTGCAGGAACATGGTCGGACCCCGTACTGGTGCTGGAAGGAAAAGGCCTGATCGATCCAAGTCCGCTTTGGGACGACGATGGAAAAGTCTGGCTGGTGCATGGATGGGCCGGCAGCCGGGCCGGTGTGAACAGTCTGCTCACCGTCAACCGGCTCAGCGACGACGGCGCCAGGGCACTGGACGAAGGGAAACATGTATTCGACGGTCACGACGCACATCCGACGATAGAAGGGCCGAAGTTTTACAAGCGCGACGGCTATTACTACATTTTTGCGCCGGCGGGCGGTGTATCCACCGGATGGCAACTGGCCATGCGTTCGAAGGACATTTATGGCCCTTACGAAGTAAAGATCGTGCTGGAACAGGGGCGTTCCGACGTCAACGGCCCGCACCAGGGCGCCTGGATCGAGACTCCGGAAGGGGCCTCCTGGTTTATGCATTTTCAGGACCGGGAGGCTTACGGGCGCATTGTGCATTTGCAACCCATGACCTGGCTCGACGGCTGGCCGGTCATCGGCGAAGATAAAGACGGGAATGGCATCGGCGAGCCGGTGCGCACGCACGCCAAGCCCATCGTCGATGGAAAAATTCAGGTATGCACGCCGCAGGAGAGCGATGAGTTCGATACGGATGTTTTGGGTTTGCAGTGGCAATGGCACGCCAATCCTATGGTAACCTGGAGTGCGCTGATGCGGGGAGCTGGCTATTTGCGGCTTTTTCCAATGGCTTTGCCCGACGATTCCAAAAATTTCTGGCTGGCGCCAAATCTACTGTTACAAAAGTTTCCCGCTTCCGACTTTTCGGCTACGACAAAGCTGAAATGGTCGCCCGATCCCGACAACCGGGAGGGCAGGCAGGCAGGGTTGATGATCATGGGCAACGATTACGCATATCTCGCGATCTCGATGGATGAAAAAGGTTATAAACTCAGCCAGGTCGTGTGTAAAAACGCCCGCGCCGGCACTGCGGAGACCGCTGTCGCCGAACAGCGACTATCCGGGGATTCTGTATTTCTGCGGGTACGCGTATCGGGCCCCGATGGGCAATGCCAGTTCAGTTGGAGCGCTGACGGGAAGTCTTATACACCGATCGGCGATGCGTTTCAGTCAAAACCCGACACCTGGATCGGCGCCAAGGTAGGGCTGTTCTGCATGGCCCCGGCAAAGGCAAGAAGAGGCGGTTTCGCCGATTTTGACTGGTTTCGGGTGGAAAAATAGCTGCTGTTGACTTGTTTTATGTATCAACCGAACCGAATATGAGCAAGATTATCAGCCATACTAGTCCTTTTAAATTCCTTTTGTTTCTGGCTGCCATGTTGTGCTCCGCAGCAGCCGGGGCGCAGTCAAATGATTTTCCGAAAGATACCTCCTATACGATCAGGAGTGCAGCCGAGAAGATTCTGAAACACCATCCTTCGGTGCGGGCAATCGCTCCGAAATTGCCAAAGGGTGTTCGGGAACAGCGAAATGTTGTGTACGCGAAAACAGGCGACAGATCCCTACACGTGGATATTTTTTACCCGGCAAAAAAGCGGAAGAAGGGGTATCCCGGGGTCCTGCTCATCCACGGGGGCGGCTGGCGCTCGGGCAGTAAGGACATGGAAGTGCCGATGGCTCAGCAACTGGCGGCAAAAGGATATGTCGCCGTAGCGGTAGAATACCGCCTTAGCCTGGAAGCGCCATATCCGGCCGCTGTATACGATCTGAAGGCTGCCGTCAGGTGGATGCGGGCGCATGCTGCCGAATATCGCCTGGATACGACCAGGATGGCCGCATACGGTTGTTCTGCCGGCGCCCAACTGGCTTCTATGTTAGGTGCTACAGGCGGCATGGCGCGTTTTGAGGGAAGTGAAGGATACCAGGATCACTCCAGCGCGGTGCAGGCGGTGCTGAACATCGACGGTATTGTTTCTTTCGTTCATCAGGAAGCGTCGGCGGAGGGAACTGCCGCAAGCCAGTGGCTGGGTGGATCGCGGGATGAAAAATGGGAAGTGTGGAAAGACGCTTCTCCGCTCGAATACGCAGGTGCCGGCACTCCGCCGTTTCTATTCGTCAATTCCTCCGTGCCGCGTTTTCACGCCGGCCGCAATGATATGGTCAGGTTACTGGATGGCTTGAAAATTTATAACGAAGTGCATACGATCCCCGAATCACCGCACTCTTTCTGGGTGGTGCATCCCTGGTTCGACCAGACCCTGCAATACGCTGCTGATTTTCTGGACAAGGTGTTTTGATGTAATGCAACGGCTTGTTTCACCGATACAAATTGCTGTCATGAAATTACTGTGTTTTCTGGGCTTTTTACTCTCCATATCGTCGCTTCAGGCGCGAAACGCTCCTGTTTCCGATACCCTGCCTGCATTCGATTTTATCGTTTCCGCCGACGGCAGCGGCGATTTCCGGACCGTGCAGGAGGCGATCAACGCAGTGCCGGCACTCCGCCGCAACCGTACCTATATTTTTATCAAAAACGGCGTTTACAAAGAAAAACTGATCCTGCCGGCGGTAGCAACCAATGTGACGTTTATCGGGGAAGACGTGAACAAGACCATTCTGACCTACGACGACTTCGCCAGCCGGAAAAACAGGTTTGGAGAAGAGATCGGCACTTCGGGGTCTGCATCGTTTTTTATTTACGGCGACGGCTTCGAGGCGCGCAATATCACCTTCGAAAATTCGGCGGGACCGGTTGGGCAGGCCGTAGCGGTGCGCATCGATGGCGATCGGGTGAAGTTTGAAAATTGCCGGTTTCTCGGAAATCAGGATACCCTTTACCCGCATGGCAATGCAAGCCGCCAGTACTATAAATCCTGTTACATCGAAGGGACGGTCGATTTTATTTTCGGGTGGTCTATAGCCGTTTTTGATTCGTGTACCATCTTTTGCAAATCGCCTGGCTACATTACCGCTGCTTCCACGGAAGAAGGTTCAAAAACCGGATTTGTATTCAGAGGGTGTACGGTCACTGGCAGCGCGCCGGAACACTCTGTGTACCTGGGGCGGCCATGGCGGCCTTATGCCAAAACGGTATTTCTGGGCTGCGAACTGGGCGCCGTGATCCGCGCGGAGGGCTGGCACAGCTGGGGTAAAACGGATAACGAAAAAACCGCCTATTACGCGGAATACGGCAACTCGGGGCCAGGCGCCGATACGGACCATCGCGTAAACTGGTCGCACATACTAACAGCAGCCGAAGCGGCAGCCTACACCCTCGATCAGTTGCTGGGTGGATGGAACCCGGAATTGCCATAAGCATATGATTATCAGATACATTTGTCATATTAAAATGCTTCGGCTCCTGCGATGGTTCGTATGCGTTTGGGGATGTGTCGTCTTGAGCAATGCCGCCTTAGCCCAGTACGCTACCGAGATCATAGTAGCGCAGGACAGCAGCGGCGACTTCACCAGCATTCAGGAGGCCATCGATCAGGCAAAGGCGTTTCCGGACAAGCGGATCACGATCTTTATCAAAAAGGGAATTTACCGGGAAAAAGTGAAAGTGCATGCCTGGAATACCATGCTGACCCTCAAAGGCGAAGATGCCGCAACGACCATTATCACTTACGACGATTATTTTGACAAGATCGATCGTGGGCGTAATAGCACCTTTCATACTTATACTGTGCTGGTGCAGGCCGATGATTTCAGGGCCGAACAACTGACGATCGAAAACACTGCCGGTCCGGTGGGTCAGGCTGTTGCGCTGGCTGTAGAATCGGATCGCTGCGTATTTCGCAACTGCCGTATTTTGGGGAACCAGGACACCCTGTACGCTGCGGGTTCCAGCAGTCGCCAGTATTTTGTCAATTGTTATATCGAAGGCACGACCGACTTCATTTTCGGTGCGGCGACGGCGCTGTTCGATACCTGCACGATACACAGCAAGAGTAATTCGTACATCACGGCGGCCAGTACGCCCGAAGGCCGGCGTTTCGGATATGTTTTTCGCGCATGCCGGCTCACTGCCGCACCGGGGGTAGACGCCGCTTACCTGGGCCGTCCCTGGCGCGATCATGCGCATGTGGCGTTCATTTTTTGTGAAATGGGAGGCCATATTGCTCCTGCGGGCTGGCAAAACTGGTCGGGTACTACCCGCGACAAAACGGCATATTACGCTGAATACGGGAACAGCGGACCGGGGGCAGGTACAGCGCATCGCGTCTCCTGGAGCCACCATCTTTCCAAAAAAGAGGCGGGCCGGTACACCCTGAAAAATATCCTTGAGCCTGTTGCAGCGGCTGATGAAAAAGACTGGACCGGCGCGTCTGATTGACCGCACCGCGTTCTGAAAAGCAGCCCGGAGCAGCATCCTGCATTATTATACTTCCGGATTCGCCCTTATTTTGCCCAAAAAAACACGCCATGCCCGTTAGGATCGCCTTTTGCCTGATATTCTTGTTTCCTGCCTTATTGTTGGCACAACAGAAAAAGAAGTTCTGGGTAGAATTTACCGATAAAAACAACTCTCCTTACTGCACCTGCCGCCCTGCAGCATTCCTTTCGGCTGCATCGCTCGAACGCCGCGCCCATGCGGGGATCCCGGTGCTGGAGGAGGACCTTCCTGTCAATCCGGCATACCTGGACGGTTTGCGCAATGCAGGCGTTTCGATCCACCTAGCTTCGCGCTGGCTCAACGCCGCGGCCATTACCGCCGATTCAGTATCGGCGATGCGACTGCTATCGTTGCCGTATGTAAAAGATGTGCGCTACATCGGGCGGCATATCCCCGCAAAAAATCCACCCAACCGTCCGCCCAAAAAGCGCGTTCCTGTTTTGGCTTACCCAAAACCTGAAGAGGCCGGTACTTTCGGCTACAGCGGTCTGCAAAACAGCCTGCTCAACCTGCCGCCGCTCTATCTCGCCGGACACCGCGGCGCCGGTATCCGGATCGCAGTGATGGACGGCGGGTTTACCAATGTGGATACCCTGCCTTTTTTTGACAGCGTGGCCCTGCAGGGACGCCTGTTCCCCGGCTGGGATTTCGTAGAGCGCGACGGCGCCGTGTACGAAAGCGCCCAGCATGGTACCTCCGTGCTATCGGTCATGGCGGGCAATCTGCCCGGTTACTTCGTCGGAGGAGCGCCCGATGCCACGTATTTTCTCCTGAAAACAGAAGATACGGGCGGCGAATACCCGATCGAGGAGGCCAACTGGGTCGCCGGCGCCGAGTGGGCCGACAGCATCGGCGCACACATCGTAAATGCATCGCTGGGTTATACGGTTTTTAACGATACCTCGCTGAACCACCGGTATAAAACGCTTGACGGGCATACTGCGATCGGTTCACGCGGAGCAGCGATCGCTGCGCGAAAAGGCATGATCATTTGCAACAGCGCCGGCAACGAAGGCGACGGTCCCTGGCGCCATATCGGCGTTCCCGCCGATGCCCCCGGGCTGATTGCCGTGGGCGCCGTCGATTATCAGGGAGAGCGGGCGTCCTTCAGTTCGCTGGGCCCTGCTGCCGACGGCCGCATCAAGCCGGATCTGATGGCGCCCGGCGATCAGGTAGTGACAGCCGGCGGTTCCGGCGTACAACTCGGACTTTCCAGCGGCACTTCGCTGGCTTCGCCCATGTTGAGCGGCGCCCTGGCAGCGCTGTGGAGTGCGTATCCGGACAAAACTGCAAAAGAAATCCTCGACGCCGTTTTTGCATCTGCGGACCAGGATATGGAACCGGACAATAAACGTGGATACGGATTGCCCGATATGACCCGCGCATGGCTGGAACTGGGCGGCTATCAGACCTATGCCCCAAACGGCAGGCCCGAGTACCTTTTTGCCTTCAACCGCGATGCAGGCATGTTTGACTTTTTGATCTTCAGCGATCAATACGACCAGGACTCGGGGATTGAACTGCTCGACCCGCTCGGACACCCTGTAAAAATTTCCGGCTTCCGGATTGACAGGAATGGCATTAGCACCCTGCACGTCAATGTCGCCGGCGATCTGCCCGCAGGCGCCTATCAGGTCGTTTTGCGCAATTCCGGCGGCGTTGAACACTTGCTGGGGCTCGTGTGGAAATAGGGGAGGGCTTTCACAAAACAAACCAACTTTTACCTGACAGTCCCGATATTCAAACATTTGTTTTAAAAAGCAGACTGGAAAAACAAACAAAATGTAAAAACCGGATTACATTTGTAGGCAAAACGACCGGCTTATGGACCCGCTGTTTTATTTCCTGCTCGGCGCTTTATTGCTCGTTGCGCTTGTCTTGTTGTTCCGGCAGCAAAATGCCGCACGCAGCACCCCCGGTAACCCAGGAGCGGTCGTTTCCAAAGACCTTTACGATACCATCAGGGCCCAGAGCGAGACCCTTCGTTCCGATCTGAACCAACGGGAACAGGAACTGCGCGATGCACATGCCCAACTGGCAGCCCGCGAGCAGCAGATATATCACCTGGAAACGACACTGCGGGGACAAAAAGCGGAGGTGGAGCAATTGCAGCAGCGTTTTAAAACGGAGTTCGAAAATATTGCCAACCGCCTGCTGGAGGAAAAATCGCAGCGGTTCAGCGATCAGAACATGCAGCAGTTGCAGACGGTATTGAGCCCCCTGAAGGAAAAGATCCGGGAATTTGAAGAGCAGGTGGACCGGAAGTTTCTCGAAGAAACACGCGAAAAATCCAGCCTGAAAAAAGAGATTGAGCAGTTGCACCAGCTCAACCAGCAACTGAGCCAGGATGCCCACAACCTCGCCTCCGCGCTTAAAGGTCAAAGCAAGGTACAGGGCGACTGGGGTGAATTCCAACTGGAAACACTGCTTGAAAACTCGGGCCTTCAAAAAGGGATACACTTCTTTTCCCAGATGACTTTCCGCGACGACGAGGGACAGGCAAAACGGCCCGATTTTATTATACAATTGCCTGATAACAAGCATCTTGTTGTCGACGCAAAAGTGTCGCTGACGGCCTTCGAACGCTACTACAACACCGACAGTCCGGAGGAACGCGATCGCTTTTTGAAAGCGCATATTTCGAGCCTTCGAAGCCATGTCGACAACCTGAGCCGCACGAATTATCAGATGCTTTACCAGATCAACACGCCTGATTATCTGCTGTTGTTCGTACCGCTGGAAAATGCACTCAGCATTGCAGCGCAGGCCGATCCGAAGTTATTTACAGATGCCCTCGACCGCAATATCGTGCTGGTGACGACCAGCAGCCTGCTCGCGACGATGCGCACGGTCGCGCATCTGTGGAAGCAGGAAAAGCAGGCGCGTTCCGTTCTCGAGATCGCCCGGCAAAGCGGGCTGCTCTACGATAAATTCGTATCCTTCGTGGAAGACCTGAAAACGATCGGAGCGAGGCTTGATAATGCACGCACGGCATACGACGAGGCTATGAACAAGTTGGTCAGCGCCACACGCCCGGGCGATACGCTCATCGGCAAAGCGGAAAAGATCAGGGAACTGGGCGCGCGCGCCACCAAGTCGCTCCCGCAGGAACTGATCGATCAGGGGACCGACAACGAACCCCTTACTGAACCGTAAACACCTGTTCGTGGGCCAGACCGAAGATGCCGATCCCGTTGTTCAGGTTGGTATAGGTCGTCACGGGGTCGGCAAACGGGAAATCTTCCGTATCGTATTTCAGTTGTGCCGAAACACCCCAGAGATAACTTTCCTCCGATATGGCGCGGACATGCACCCGGAATTGATGGTTTCCATAGCTGTAATCGTACATCCGGGCCGAGAATTTATAGGCTTTCCCATCAAAAAAACGATCGCTGATCGCAATGCCGCTGCCATATGTCAATATAGCGTTGGGGTCTTCCGAATTGACAGGGTCGATCAGGTATTCCTGATACCCGATCGTATCGATGACATAATTCCCGTTACCATCCTGAATGTACTTCAAAACCGGGTCGACAATTGCGATCCGGATCTCGTAGAAGTTTTCGATCCCGGGCGGATCCTGCAAAAAGACTTCTACGGCAGATAGTTTTGAGCCGTCCGTATCGACGCCTGCATTGGGACGGAAACGGGCAGAGTCGACCTGCACCGGGAAGGGCATCATCTGAGCGGCGTTTACCGTGTTGAAGTCCGGATGCGATGCGCGAATCTCATATACATTTCCAGACACGAATAATTCGGTAAGAGCCGGTGCCGTATACCAGGCTTTGCCGGGGTCATCTTGTGTAAGATTGGCCTTTTTTTGCCCGTTTTCCAGCAGTTCTACCGTTGAACCTTGCACGACCCAGGCGCCGTCAGGCACCGTTTCGAGGATCCCGAAATTTTGTGTCAGGGTGATGCGAAATACAGAGTCCAGGTTGTTGCCGAAACCGTGCAGTACGAGTTGTTTTTCGTAAGGTGGCGGGTCGATTTCGAGCGTCTGGGAAAGAAAGTTATCGTCGCACGAAGCAAAGCCAATTGATATGATGAGCAATATAAAAAAGTTGCGCATGTTGTTTAAAGTTATTGATAATCAGTTTTTTGTGTCCGATGTTCAAAATTTGAAACTGTAACTAATGTAGGGGATTACCGGGAACAGGCTGATCTGCTTCAGTACGGGCTTCCGGGTGTTATTGCTATTGTCGTATTCGTTCTCCAGCAGCAGGAAAAAGGGGTTTTTTCGGCTGTAGGCGTTGTAGGCGCCAAACGACCAGGTGCGCTCATGATGCTGTTTTTTCTTCGTAAAATCGACGCCCACATCGAGCCGGTGATACGCGCGCATCCGGTAGTTGTTGCGTTCGGCCGTGTGCGTGGTTTCGTAGGAGTAATAGTAGTCGCCATAGCTGTAAATACCGGGGGCCAGGTATTTGGATGTGCCGAAAGTGGCGGCATTCCCCGTGGAGTAGACCCAGGTTGCCGACAGCGATACCCGGTCGTTGAAGCGGTATGTGCCGACTACCTCAAAATCGTGGCGGCGATCGAATTTGTATGGGTACCTGCGGCCGAGATTGATGTTCTCAAATTCCCGCCAGGCCCAGGAAAGGGTATAACCCACCCAGCCGTTGAAACGCCCTTTCTTTTTTTGCAGGAAAAGTTCAAGGCCATAAGCTGTACCGTCGCCCTGTTCTACGCGGGTCTGCCAGTCGTCAAACTGGAAAAGACTGGCTCCTTCGCGGAACGCGATCACGTTTTTCATCTCTTTGTAATACACCTCCGCGCTGAATTCGTATTCCTTTCGGAAGGTTTTGGCGACGCCTAAGGCCGCCTGCCAGCTGTCCTGCGGTTTTACGGCCGCCGTGGTCGGCAGCCACAAGTCGGTGGGCAAGC
The DNA here is from genome assembly GCA_020636045.1 of Lewinellaceae bacterium. GTDB lineage: Bacteria > Bacteroidota > Bacteroidia > Chitinophagales > Saprospiraceae > M3007. The sequence goes on along the minus strand of JACJYP010000004.1, from coordinate 290,652 downwards.
CAATGGTTTCATTGGTGAGCAGGTGGATGTACTGCCGCATGGTGCTGAATGCACCTTTGATCGCCCAGCCCTGTGACAGCAGATAACGCGCATTCAATCGCGGCTGAATGGAGAAATAAGGGTTGTCTTTGATGATAAAACCCGAAAGGTGCAGGCCGGCATTGATGCGCAGACGATCGTTTATTTTCCAGTCGTCTTCCGCGTAAAGCGCCAGTTCACCGGCGTGTACATTAGGTTGTCCTACACTGGCAGTGATGTCGGTATTGTCGTCCGACTCCTTGATAGAGGTATCGAAACGACCGGGATAAAAAGTGTGAAAGATCGCGCTGCTGCCGAATTTGATATAGTGCCGCGGCGCCGGGATGAAATCGAAATCCACTTTGGCGGCCACGTCGTCGATACCTGAGAAGTAATCCAGTGAATAACTCGATTCGTTGGTCAACTGGCCGCCGGCATACCTGCGGTCGCTCGAGCCGGCCGACGTGTTGAATTTGTAACGACTATAGGTCAGGGTCGCGTTGGCAAAGAGTCGCGGCGAGAGCACGTGATTCCAGCGAAGCGCCGTGGTCAGGTTGCCCCAGCCGAGGCCTGATTGGGTCGTATATTCGTCGTGCGCATCGTTGTCTATTTGGTAACGATCTTTCAGGTCCAGATAGAATTTGTCCTTCCCGGTATAAAAACTCAGATAAACGCGATCCTTGTCGGAAAAACGGTGGTTCACCTTGGCATTCAGGTCGTAGAAATAATAACCGGCCACGCCTTCGGAGCCGTCGGAACGGAACCCGCTTTTGATCAGCGGCCGGGCCAGCAGGTCGATGTAGGTGCGCCTGCCGGATACAATGAAAGACGATTTTCCCTTCTGGATCGGGCCTTCCAGCGTCAGTTTGGAAGCGACGATGCCGATCGAACCTTCCCCGTGGTACTCTTCGTCGTTTCCTTCTTTCATGTTGATCTCCACCACTGACGACAAACGCCCGCCGTACCGCGCCGGAAAGCCGCCTTTTGTCAGCGACACGTCGCGAATGGCATCTGCGTTGAATACGGAAAAAAAGCCGAACAGGTGGCTGGCATTGTAGACCGGTACGCCGTCCAGCAGGATCAGGTTCTGATCGGGGCCGCCGCCGCGGACGTACAGGCCCGATTGGCCTTCCCCGCCGCTCGATACGCCCGGCAGCAACTGGAGGGCCTTCAATACGTCTTTTTCCCCCAGAAGCGCAGGGATTTGTTTGATCTGCGCGATCGGAACGTCGATACGGCTCATCTGCGCGCGCTCCTCAATACGTTCGTATTTGTCTGCCACGATCTCGACTTCCTCGAGCACGGCGGAAGCAGTGAGTTTGATGTTCAGCGTGCGGTCGGCATTCAGGTGCAAAGGGATGGCCTGCGCGTCGTACCCGATATACGATACATACAATAAAAGCGAATCGGAGGGCAGCGTCAGGCTGAAAAAGCCGTAGGTATTGGAAATGGTGCCGTGGCCGCTTTTCCGGTCGGCCACCGTTGCGCCGACGAGGTATTCACCGCCGGCAGCGTCGCTGACATAGCCGCTGATCGTAAAGCGCCCGTCCGCTTTTTGGGAAAATGCAGGGGAGCAATGGCATAAAAGGATTAAAAGAAACGCATAAAAGGCCGTAAAGGGCGGGATCGAAATTCGGAATGTGTTTTGACGAAGGTGTAGTTTTCGCTCCATAGAAAGGTTTAAGTGTTTGATTGCCGGTTTCCCAATGACGCATATTGCTGCTAAAACGTCAGCCCGGCCCGGGCCTTTAGCATAATTTTAACGCCCCCCACAACCAACCGAATAAAAAAACCGCTCTCTCATGATCGAGAGAGCGGTTGAATTTCTCAGGGAAAAGGAATAACCGAAGGTATTAACGAACGAGTACGATAGGACGTACTTCCGTCATGTCGTCAGCTTCTACGCGCAGGAAGTATGAACCCGAGGCAAAGCGGGTCGCATCCCAGCGCAGGGTGGTGTTGCCTTCGAGTGTGCCGCTGTAAACGGTAGCAACTTCCTGTCCGAATGCATTCCAGATCACAACGCGTGCATTGGTTTCATGCTCGACGCTTACTTCGATGTTCAATACGTCGCTGAAAGGCTGAGGATATGCCTTTACACCGAAAGTATTGTTCGTCGTCGTGTTGCCGCCTTGTACGAAACCGTTGATCGGGTTGTCATCGATGATGTTGTCGTCGCAACCGGCGGAGAAGAAGCTCACAGAGCCCTGGTCGGGCTTGCCGGCCACATCGTCGCGGAGCGAACCTACAATGATCGTGCGCTTGTAGATATCGAGCACGGTACCGAACTGGTCATTCTTGTCGCCCTGTGCGTCGTGGATCTTGGCAACATATTCCCAAACACCGTTCGTCTGGCGTTCCCAGATGTATGCGGCGCCGGAGTTGGTGCCTTTGATGTTGTCAAAACGGGCGCCGGCAACTGCGTAGTTACCGTTGAGCGAAACGGCGATACCCAATTGATCGCTGGAGGTGCCGTCGAGTGCCAGCAGTTTGGTTGCCTGGCCCCAGCTATCGGCTACACCGCCGTGGTTGCGTTCGAAGATGTAAGCCGAACCCGAATTGGAGCCGTAGTCATCGTTCTGGTTGGCTCCTACGATGAGGAAGTCGCCGTTGATGCCTACGCTTACGCCAAAGTTGTCGAAAGAAGTTCCGTCGTTGGCCGTGAGTTTTTTCACCATACCCCAGGCGTTGGCACCGCCCTGATCTTTACCGAATACGTAAGCAGAACCGGCGTTGATGCCTTTGTCATCGTCGAGGTTGGCGCCGATCACGGCAAAATCGCCGTCCAGATCCATGCTCGCGCCGAACATATCGCCTGCCTGCCCGTCGGCAGCAGTGATCTTGGCTACCTGACCCCAGTTGTTGGCTCCGCCCTGGTCTTTGCCGAACAGGTATGCAGCGCCTGCATTGAGGCCTTTTTCATCGTTCATGCTCGCGCCCACCAGGATGTGATCACCGGAAACGCTGACCGTTGTGCCGAAGTTGTCGGCGCTGAATCCGTCGCTGGCCGTGAGTTTTTTCACGAGATTCCAGTTGTCAGATGCATTTTTCACAAATACGTATGCTGCGCCTGCATCCGGACCGAGGTCGTCATCCTGCGGAGCACCTACTACCAGCAGGTCGCCGCTGATGCCTACGCTGGCGCCGAAGAAGTCGTGATCGTCCACTTGTGCGGGATTGAGGATCGCTACCTGCTCCCATTGGTCGGGGCTCAGTTCGTTGCTCTTCAGTACGTATGCAAGGTCGGCATTTTTAGCGCCTACAACGGCGTATTTGCCGAAGACAGCTACGCTGGCGCCGAAGAGGTCGGATTCCTTGCCGTTGCTGGCAGTAGATTTATCCACCATTTTCCAGGCATCGTCCGTTTCATCCACATAGCCGTCGCAGTCGTCGTCGAGGCCGTTGCAGATCTCTGCGCCGGGTTCCACTACGATATTGAACGTGCACATAACCTGATTGCCGGCTGCATCCGTTGCAGTCACCATCACCATGGTTGTGCCGAGCGAATAGAGGCCGTTTTCAGAAGGCGGCCATTCGCTGGTTTCAACCACAACACCCGGGCAGTTGTCGGCGCCGGAAGTGGTGTACGTTACAGGTGCAAGGCAAGGCAGGTTCGGGTCGTTGATCGTGAAAATATCATCCGGGCAGGAAACGCTCGGGAATTGAGCGTCGACTACCGTTACTGTTTGCTGACAAGTTACAGAGTTGCCGGCAGCGTCGACCGCCGTCCAGGTAACCACCGTAACACCTACGGGATAGGTGCCGATTCCATCGTTCGTGATGCTGGTAACGCCGCAATTGTCCATGGCCATTGCCGTGCCGAGGAAGGCGATATTAGCGGAACACTGATTGAAATCGTTGTTCTTCTGAATATTGGCCGGGCACATGATGTCCGGGTTTTCGGTATCGATCACGGTTACGATAAAGCTGCAAGTTGCCATGTTACCGGAGGCATCGGTTGCTTTGTAAACAACCGTGGTAGAGCCGATATTGAAGAGCGAACCGCTGGCCATGCCGCTTACGAACGAAACAACCACACCCGGGCAGTTGTCAGAAGCGGTGATCTTCGGCCAGGTCACTACTGCGCCGCATACACCGGGATCGTTCTCCTGCGTGATGTTACCCGGGCAGTTGTTGAATACGGGCGGTTGTACGTCTACTACTGTTACCGTGAAGCTGCAAGTGGCCATGTTGCCGGCAGCATCGGTGACTTTCCAAACGTTGGTGGTGGTACCGACGGGGAAGAAAGAACCGCTGGGCAGACCGTCAACCAGCATGATCGTAGCGCCGGGGCAGTTGTCGCTGAATGTCGGGTTGTTGTAGGTAACGATCGCGCCGCACTCATCCGGATCGTTATTCTGTACGATGTTGGCCGGGCAGGTGATCGTCGGATTCTGCGTATCGTTCACCGTAACCGTGAAGCTGCAGGTTGCCGTATTGCCGGATGCATCCGTTACCTGGAAGACATTGGTTGTCGTTCCGACGGGGAAGAATGCGCCGCTGGGCAGACCGGCCGTTTGCATGATCGTAGCGCCGGGGCAGTTGTCGCTGAACGTCGGAGCAGCGTAGGTAACCACTGCGCCGCACTGGTTCAGATCGTTACCCGTAACGATATCGCCCGGGCAGGTGATCATTGGTGCTTCGTTGTCTTCTACCGTTACCGAGAAGCTGCAGGTCGTGCTGTTGCCTGCTGCATCGGTCGACTGGAAAGATACAACCGTAGTGCCTTTCGGGAAGGCAGAACCGCTGGTCAGACCGCCGGTCTGCATCAGCGTAGGCATGCCGCAGTTGTCGTGCGTGGTCGGGTCGGACCAGATAACGATAGCAGAGCAGAGACCCGGATCGGTATCCATCACGATGTCATCCGGGCAGGAGAGATACGGCGGGTCGTTGTCGACTACCGTGATCGTAAACGTGCAGGAAGACGTATTGCCGGAGGCGTCGGTGGATTGGAAACCAACCACATTCACACCCAGTGGGAAAGCGGAACCGCTCGGCAGACCGAGGATCTGCTCGGGATTCGCGGAGCCGGAACAGTTGTCGGGCGCCAGCGGGCACATGAACATGGCCACAGCCGTGCAGGTGTTCGGATCGGTGTCCAGTACCTGATTTGCCGGGCAGGTGGTGACCGGCGGCGTTACGTCAACAGAATATGCCTCCATAACACAGGATGATGTAAGACCTGCGCCATCCGTAACGGTCAGTGTAACAAGTGTTTGCCCGAATCCAACCGGTGTTCCCGGCGCAGGCATCTGCGTTACGATGAAGCCGCCGCAGTTGTCGGTAGCGTTGGCCAGACCTGTGAAATCGGGGATCGGCGTCTGACAGTCGTCGTCCGCATTAAAAGACTGTGCTGCAGGGCAATCGATCGTCGGCGGGTTCATATCACCGGCCGTGGTCTGGAAAGAACAGGTAGAAGTATTGCCAATGTCATCGCTGACCGTCATCACGATGGTCAGGAAACCGCCGCTGATCGTACCGGGAGCGGGACTTTGCATGACGCTGACACTCGGCGAACAGTTGTCGCTGGCCATTACAAGAGCGGTGTAGTCTTCAGTAATTGCCTGGCAATCGCTGTTGGTCATCACAGCAACATTCGGCGGACAAACAGAGATCACCGGTCCGTCGTCGTCGGTTACAGTTACGTCGAAAGAGCAGGTGGAAGTATTGCCTGAGTCGTCAGTAGCCATGAAACTCACCGTAGTAGAGCCAAGGCTGAATACGGAGCCGCTTGCCGGGCCGCTGGTCTGCATGATATCCACATTCATATCGCAGTTGTCTGTTGCCGTTACGCTGAAATTCGCAGTACCGGCGCATACACCCGCATCAGTGCCTACGTTAACGGCTGCCGGACAATTGAGATCTGGAGCCATCAGGTCAGTTACAGTAATTTGGTCGAAGCATTGCGACGTATTGCCAGCCGCATCAGTCAGTGTGACTACGTAAGGCGTGGTTCCTAACGGGAGCGGCGCCCCCGTTGGAATTGACTGCGTGAGCGTGACCCCGGGGCAGTTATCGTTGATGCCGTATAAGCCGACTTGCGCAGCAAGAAACGCCAGATCAGGCATGACACCCATGCATCCGACAGTAGCGTTGATTGAACTATTTAAGGGGCATAGTGTGAAGGTCGGACTTTCCGTATCATTTACGGTTACCGTGAAACTGCATGTCGCCGTCATTCCTGCGGGATCTGTCGCAGTGAATGAGTTCGTCGTCATGCCTATGGGGAACGTGCTACCCGAAGCAAGGCCCATGTTTTGCGTTACGGTAGCGGAGCAGTTATCGGATGCCATCACCGAATAACTTACCGCTGCGCCACAGGCGCCCGGGTCATTGGAAGTGGCAATGTTAGCCGGGCATGTGATCGACGGCGGTGTGAGGTCGGTTGAAGTGATGGCCAGTGTAAAGGTGCCGGTATTTGTGCTAAAGCCTTCTACTACAGCGTAATAGGTGCCGACAGCAGGCGATGCGAGCGAAATGGACGAACGCGTGCCCGAGCAGAGCGGGCCGTTGTCGTCGTTGTTGGCGATCTGCGTGCCGCTGGCATCCAGGATGTGCAGATACGTGTCGAACGATGCTGTGCAAAGCGAAATATCCACGTTGCTGTCATCGTCGCAATCCGTGATCTGGAACTGGAAGAATACGTCGGGAGAAGACTGTGCGTTTGCGCCGGTGTAAGTGCTGGTCCAGCAGTTTGCGGCGAGGTTATCGCCGTTGTACGTCTGCGGCAACGCGCCGAGTACGATGGGGTTGGCAAAAGTATTGCCCACCGGTTCCGGCGTCACGTTCACCATGACAGGTGCTGAAGCAGCGCTCAGGCCGCTGTTGGAACAGGTGACGACGCACTGATACCAGGTCGGGACAGTTGAGTTGGTCGTCAATGTAGAACTCGTGGCGCCGGCAATATCGGAGTACGATACACCGTCGGTTGACGATTGCCATTGATACATAATACCCAGACCCTGAGAGGCGCCCGTGAGGCTGAGATTGAAATTTACACCCGAACAAACCGGATTGGCAGAAGCGACTGTCATGCCACCGGTCGGCATGCCTGAGCAGGGCGCAGGCGGTGCAAACGAGAACATGGTGCCGTTGCCGGGCCATACCGTATTTGAGTTATTCGCCGTGACCGTGCTGGCCGTGTTGGCCGGCGTGGTGATGCTGATAAAGTTGGTAGCCGTGGTACCATTGATGCCGAGAGAGGCGGACGTAGAGTTGCCACCCACAGCGCCGTATCGGAATTCGATCATGCCACTCGTCTCGTACAGCCAGACCTGCATGGTACTGTTGGCCGGGCCGGTCGTATTGCGCGGGATCGTTACGAACCACTGAATTTTCAGGATACGGTCCGGGGCCGAGCCGGTCACTACGTACGTAACATTACCGGTAGTACCGGTTGCGAGATCATCCCAGTACGGAAAAAGTTTCGGAATGTTCGTAGTACTGGTAATGCTGTTGGTGAATTGAGACACAGCAACCGGAGAGCCCAGTTTTACAAAACCATCGGGCGTCATGGAGAACTGTGTATAAGTATTGCCTTCATACACAAAGTCGAAGCCGATGTTCAGCAACGAAGAAGGCGTGTCATCAACACTGGATCCTATTGCAGTAGAGGCGCCTGACATCGGATCCAGCGTCGCGCCTGACGAAACGGAAAAGGTATAGGTGTTCGCCGTCTGGGCATTCAGCCCACAGGCAACCCCTATGCCTAGTAATAATAGCGAAAGCATCCGGATCCTTCGCCGCATGAAAAAATGGAAATTTGTCAAAGTCCTCATTTGCGAGAAATTTAGTGAAGATTGAAAATGGTCTATGAAGAGTGTCGAAACACGATCAAGCAATACAGCATCCATTCCAGATTCCCGGACAGGAAAAGGAACAGCATTGACTCTCCGCTGTAAGCGGTCCATCAAAATTTGTGTAATCGGTTATTTTTCGGACAGAGGGTACTCCTATGCAGGCGAAACAGGCGCCTGCTTTAATAGAAACCGGTCATTCCGGGAGTATTTTGCCGTTCATGAGTTACGGGGAATCCGCAGGAGTATATAAGGGAGGTATGTAGATTAGGGCATAAATAATAATGGGGATTCCCAAAAGTAGGAAGAGTGCGGGAGTGCTCAAATGAAAATCAAGGATTTGTCAAGCAGATGACTTTTAATCGGCGCACATGAAAACAGGGTTATGCCGCATGCGATAAGCGGCATAACCCTGTTGTGGTAAATACAAGCCGAAAATCCGGAGGGCTTATCTCCTGCGTACGGGCGGGTGTTTTTTGACCGGCGCCGGGCTCAGGTCGAGCATGATGCCCGTACTGAGGGCAATGCCGCGGTTTTTGATCTGCTCATTCACCACCGGGAAGTTGTACAGTTCCGTAAACCCGTAGGTGTAACGCGCATCGGCAAACCATTTCAGACCGTCGAAATTGACCTGAAAGCCCAGACCGCCGACGGCAGATACTTCGAAACGGTTGTAATCGAGGTTGTCGAGATTCAGATCGGTACGGATCGGATCGAACTCGAACAGGAAACGCGTGCGGGTGATCAGTTTGCCGTTCAGGGCATATCCGAACGACGGCCCCAGTACCGCATATCCCTGCACCCGGCTGTTCCCCACACTTGCCTTTGCCAGCAGCGGCACCTCTATATAATTGGTGCGGATCGTTGCCTCCACGCCGGCGGGTATGTTCACATTACCGATCGGGATGTCGATGCCTTCGTCGAAGCGAAATCCTTTTTGCACCCAGTTGACCTCGGGTTGCAGGGCAAAATGATCGTTGAACTTCAATTCCGTTACCACGCCGGCCACTGCGCCGGTGGCATATTTGAAGTCGGGCGTGATGCTGTTCAGCATGTCGGTGGTGTATGCAGTCCCGAAGTTGGCGCCCCCCTTCAGGCCAACGGAGACCTGGGCTTGGGCTGCGGTATAGAAAAACAGGCTTGTCAGGGCGGCGAACAATAATTGCTTCGTGGTTTTCATATTTGTGAATAAAATTTAAATGGCTGAATGTCAGTGATTTGTACTGATGACGCAAAGGTGAGCCCCGCGTTTCGTTAAGCAGGGTTATTTCAATGTTAGGAGTCTGATAAAATTTTTTGCCGGCAGCCCCCGGGTGGTTAAATTTGGTTAAATCCGGACAGTTGAAAATGCCGGAAATGCGTACCTTCGCGGCCCAGGGCAGACGGCTGATGGTGGACGCATGACGGATATTTCCCAATTCTTCCTGATCACGAAAAATAAAGCCGCCGTTTGCCTGCAGCCGTCTGCTTTCCACTGCTAAAACTCAGAGATGCAAGACCCGAGGATTGTCTCCATTAATATTGAAGACGAGCTCAAAACAGCCTACATCGATTACTCGATGTCTGTTATCATCAGCCGTGCGCTGCCCGATGTGCGCGACGGCCTGAAACCGGTGCACCGCAGGGTGCTGTACGGAATGCTCGATCTGGGCTTATCGTACAATAAGCCGTATAAAAAATCTGCCCGTATCGTCGGTGAGGTGCTGGGTAAATACCACCCCCACGGCGACAGTTCCGTGTACGACACCATGGTGCGCCTCGCCCAGGAATGGAGCCTGCGCTATCCTCTGGTGGACGGACAGGGTAACTTCGGATCGATGGATGGCGACAGCCCCGCTGCCATGCGTTACACCGAGGCGCGCCTGCGGCGCGTTGCCGACGAAATCGTGGGTGATATTGAGAAAGACACAGTTGATTTTCAACTCAATTTCGACGATTCGCTCGAAGAGCCGACCGTGCTGCCTACCAAATTCCCCAATCTGCTCGTCAACGGCGCTTCCGGTATTGCGGTAGGTATGGCGACCAATATGATGCCGCACAACCTCAGCGAAGTCTGCGCGGCCATCATCTCCACGGTGGACAACCCCGAGATCACGATCGACGAACTGATGGAGTTCGTCCAGGCGCCCGATTTTCCGACCGGCGGCATCATTTACGGACTGTCAGGCGTGCGCGAAGGCCTCCGCACCGGCCGGGGCAGGGTAGTGGTGCGCGCCCGGACCGACATCGAAGTGGATGACAAGGGCCGCGAAAGCATTATCGTCACCGAGATACCATACCAGGTCAACAAGTCGATGCTGATCTCCAAGATCGCCGAACTGGTCAATGAAAAAAGGGTGCTCGGTATCGCCGACGTCAGCGATCAGTCGAACCGCGAGGGCGTGCGCATCGTGATCGAGATCAAACGCGACGCCGCCGCCAATGTGATCCTGAGCCAGTTATTCAAACTGACCCCCCTGCAAACCAGTTACGGCATCAACAATATTGCCCTGGTCAACGGGAGGCCGCGCATCCTCAACCTGAAAGAGCTCATCGAGGAATTCATCAAATTCCGCCTTGAAGTGATCGTGCGACGCACACAATACGAGCTTCGAAAGGCTGAAGAACGCGCCCATATCCTGGAAGGGCTGCTGATCGCACTCGATCACCTCGACGAAGTCATTGCGCTCATTCGCGGTTCGAAAGATGCCGATGAGGCCCGGGAAGGCCTGATGAGTAAATTCGGTCTGACCGAAATACAGGCGAAAGCGATCCTCGCCATGCGCCTCCAGCAGTTGACCGGCCTGGAGCGCGACAAAGTGCGCCAGGAGTTTGAAGACCTGCAAAAAAAGATCGCCGAACTCAAAGCGATCCTGGCTGACGAGGGCCTGCAGCGCGACATTATCAAACAGGAACTGACCGATATCAACCAGCGTTTTGGCGACGAGCGCCGCACCAGCATCGAGATCGACGAGGCGGATATCAGCATGGAAGACCTCATCGAAGACGAAGAGGTGGTGATCACCATCAGCCATGCCAGCTACATCAAGCGCACGCCGATCTCGGAATACCGGGCGCAGGGCCGTGGCGGGCGCGGCGCGCAGGGCGTGCGTACGCGCAACGAAGATTTTGTGGAGCATATGTTCACCGCCACCAATCACAACACCTTACTGCTTTTCACCGAATCGGGGCGTTGTTTCTGGCTCAAAGTGTATGAAATTCCGGAAGGAGCGAAAGCAACGGCAGGGCGTGTGATCCAGAACATGCTCAATATCCCCAAGGAAGACAAGGTGCGCGCCTTTATTATTGTGAAAAACCTGCAGGACGAGGAGTTTATCAACAACCACTATATCGTCTTCTGCACCCGGCGCGGCCAGATCAAAAAAACCCTGCTCGAAGAATACTCGCGCCCGCGCCAGGGCGGTATCAACGCCATCGGCATCAACGAGGGGGACTCACTGATAGAGGCAAAACTGACCAATGGCAAAAACGAGATCATACTGGCCGTGCAAAGTGGCCGGGCGATCCGCTTCAACGAGGCGGACGTGCGCCCCATGGGCCGGACGGCTGCTGGAGTGCGCGGCATTACCGTTGGCGGCGCGGCTGACAGCGTGGTCGGAATGGTATGCGTCGATCCGGCCGATTCGGATGCCACGATCCTGGTCGTATCTGAAAAAGGGATGGGCAAACGCTCTCCGCTGGAAGAATACCGCACCCAGGGACGCGGCGGCAAAGGCATCAAGACGATCAATATTACCGGGAAAACCGGCCATCTCGTAGCGATCAAAACCGTTGTTGACAGTGACGATCTGATGATCACGACGACAAACGGCGTCACGATCCGAACTTCCGCTGCCGAACTGCGCGTCATGGGCCGCGCTACCCAGGGCGTCAAACTGATCCGCCTGAGTGATGGCGATGATATTGCCGATGTTGCCGTTGTGGATTCTGCCGGTGAAGAGGATACGATGCCGGTAGAAGAAAATGGTGAAGAGTAAAATGCCGACGCGTGCTTCAAACTGCCTGTTTTCAGCCATTAACAGCCTGTTTGATAACTTTGCAGGAGAAATAGCGTCAAAAAAGCAATTCAAAATATTCTAAAAATTGTTGAAAACGATGAAAAGAGTCCTTCTCTCATGCGCCGGCTTGCTTCTGGCTATGTCTTTTGTCATGGCCCAGCCTGACGGCAGCAAACTCGCAAAACAAGCGGGCAAGTCTCTGGCTGCTTATTATACCAACCCTAAAGAAAATGCCGAAAAACTGGACGAGGCCAAAATGAAGATCGATGAGGCCATGACCACCGATGAAGCAAAAGGGATGGCTTCTGCCTGGGTCACGCGCGGTGAGGTCTACAGCACCATCCTTCAGCGCGATATGGCGAAACGCATGGTAGATCCCAATGCTACTCTGAGTGGCGACAACGACGCTTTGGTGGCATTCGAGGCCTACAAGAACGCCTACGAGAATCCGGAGGCTAAAAAATACGAAAAAAGCGACGCTGTAAAAGGCATTATCGAAGTGCAGGCGCACCTGATCAACATCGGTGTGGCAAAGTTTGAAAAGGGTGAATACGCAAAGGCGTATAACTCTTTCAAGTCATCCATCGACGCGCACGACATCCTGACCGCCAACGACCAGAAAAGCGTATTGGAAACCCCTGAACAGTATGAAAATCAGTTATATGTGACCGGCCTGGCAGCCCAGCAGGCGAACCTCAACAAAGAGGCGCTGAAGTATTACGATCAGCTGTACAAGACCGGGAAAGCAAAACCCGGCGTATATGAAGGAATGTACGGCACCTTGATGAGCCTGGGAGAAGAAGACAAGGCAAACGTAATCCTGAACGAAGGCCGTGCAAAACACCCCGACGATTCGGGACTGCTGTTTGCCGAGATCAACCTGTATCTCAAAAGCGGCAAGCTGAAAGAACTGACCGACCGCCTGAAGCAGGCCATTGAAAAAGAGCCGAACAACATCGGTTTGTATGTCACACTTGGCAACGTATACGACAACCTCTACCAACAGGCCATCAAGGACAAGGATGACGCCAAGGCAACCGAATATTTCACGGAAGCCAAAAAATACTACACACAGGCCACTGAAAAAGACCCGAAAAACGTGGATGCCGTGTATTCACTGGGGGCCTTGTATTACAACAAAGCGGCCGTGAAAACACAGGAAATGAATGCGCTGCCGGATGATTTTTCCAGCGCCGGCCTGAAAAAACTCAAGGAAATGAAGGACGAGGTCATGGGGCTGTTCGATCAGGCATTGCCTTACTTCCAAAAGGCGGAAAGCCTCGATCCCAACGATCTCAACACCCTGATCGCCCTGAACGAGATCTATGCGCGCAAGGAAGACGAACTGTCTACCGAATTCAAAAAGCGCCTCGATAACGTGCGCGACGGTGGAAAGAACGAAACCTCCCACTTCAAGAACTGATTTTACAGCGGTTAACACTACCTGTATCGACGGGGTTGTCTCTGACAGAGGCAACCCCGTTGTTCATGTTTGAAGCAGGCCCACCAGTATTTTTATGCCTATTGCCAGAAATATTGCACCGACAACCCTGTTGGCATATCGCGCTACCGACTCCGAGCGGCGCACGATCATCAGTCCGAGCCATGCGTAAAGGCCTAATGCAGAAAGCGTACCCGCAGTGACGCCGGCGGAAAAGATCATGGTGCTGGCCAGGTTGTCGTCGGTCCACCATCCCGAAGCGCGCAGCGAACTGCAATAGGCGAACCAGTAGGGTACGGCCAGCAGATTGAAAGCACTGAGCAACACACCCTTCCCGATCTGTTTCAGCGGCGACACATCGGCTACCTGTCCGTGCGGACGCGGCGGGCGCGCCCAAAAAATAAAGTAAAGTCCGAGGCTCAGAAATACCGCCAAGGCTACCCAGCGGAACCATTGCTCTGCTGCAGGGTGACTCATGAACCAGTCGGCAAGTTCCACCGCTGCCCAGGCCTGGAAAAACTCCGCCCCTGCAGCCCCCGCAGCCAGCAACATCGCGGCGACCACACCTTTTGCGATGGCTGTTTGTGCAACGGACAGGCTGATCAGCCCTGGCGGAAGTGACCCGATCAGGCTGAGTGCGAACCCGGCAGCGAATAGTAACATGCCTTTTTTGCGGCAAAATAGCGCAAAAACACTGCATTTAACATTCGTCTGCATTTGCCTGACTTTTATTGTCCGCTGGTTTCGCCGGTTTTTATGATTTTTGCCCCTCCATTATCCTTCAATCCACCCGCTGCAAGTTCAATCCGGCATTACCACATCGTTCCGGAGCACATCAGCAATCTATGCCAACAGCCGATCAACCCGCAGCCGCTCCTGTTTTTACCATTATCACCGTCGTCTACAACGGTGAAGCCGACCTGCCGGGCACTATGGAAAGTGTACGCCGGCAGACCTACCCGCATATCGAGTATATTTTTGTGGACGGCGCCTCGAGTGATAATTCTCTGCAACTGATCCGGGATTTCGAAAAAACCATGCCCCGCGTGCGCTGGATATCAGAGCCCGACAAAGGTTTGTACGATGCCATGAGCAAGGGGCTAAGGATCGCGACCGGTGATTTCGTCTGGTGCCTTAACAGCGGCGATCACATCCACGACCCGGGTGTGCTGGAAAAAATGGCTGCCATGGTTACGGCCGATACGGACGTGCTGTACGGAGAAACGCTGCTGGTGAATGAAGCCCGCGAGCCGATCGGTACCATGAGCGAACTGAGCACCCGGAAATTGCCGGCCAAACTCGGCTGGCGCGATTTTCTGGGCGGCATGCTGGTGGTGCACCAGGCTTTTATCGCGCGGCGCAGCCTGGCTCCAATGTTCATCGAAGACAACCTCTGCGCAGATTACGACTGGTGCATTCGGATCATGAAAAAAAGCCGCCGCATCGCAAACACCGGTTTTGTCACGACCGACTACCTGATGGGCGGCATTTCCAAACAGCGCCACCGCCAGAGCCTGCGCGACCGCTTCGCGGTGATGCGCACGCATTTTGGCCTGATGCCTGCATTGCTGGCGCACGGCTGGATCGTGATACGCGCCGCTGTTCACCGCTTCAGGCGATGGGGCAAGCCCCGCTATTGAGACTTCCACGATGCGGGTTTTCAAAGCCGCCCGACGGCCGCTTGACCGCTGCGAAAATGTTTACTTTTACATAACTTTATTCAACCAAATACATACCTATGCGACTACACCTTACCCTCCTGTTGTCCCTTTTTTGCCAAATTGTTTTTTCGCAAGATGCTGTATTACAAGGCATTGTGAAAGACGCGGCTTCCGGTGAAGCGCTGATCGGCGTGACGGTCAGGGCCGGAGAGACCGGCGCCGCCACCGATGCGTCGGGCGCCTATTCGTTTTCGCTTGCTCCGGGTAGTTATGAAGTGTCGTTTTCTTTTATCGGGTACGAGCCGAAAATGCAAACCGTACGCCTGGTAGCCGGCCAGACGCTTGTGCTGAACGTACAACTCGGCGATGCGGACAACCTTCTGCAAACAGCCACCGTGACCGCGGGAAAGTTTGAAAAGCCGCTCGGCGAAGTGACCGTCTCGCTCGATGTGGTAAAACCCCGTTTGATCGAAAACTCCAACTCTACCTCCGTCGATGAGGTACTGGTAAAAGTGCCCGGTGTCAGCATCATCGACGGGCAGGCGAGCATACGCGGCGGCGCAGGTTTTTCCTACGGCGCAGGCACGCGGGTGCTGCTGCTGGTGGACGATATTCCCGCGCTCCAGGTGGATGCCGGCTTCCCGAACTGGGACGATTTTCCGGTGGAAAACATCGCCCAGGTCGAGGTGCTGAAAGGAGCAGCGTCCGCCCTGTATGGCTCTTCCGCGATGAACGGCATTATCAACATCCGTACGGGTTTTGCAAAAGACAAGCCGGAAACAGGCGCCTCTTTATTTGGAAAGGTGTGGGGAACGCCAAAAGACAAGGAAAAAAAATGGTGGGGTACGGATACTTCTTCCATCCAGGTGCCGGTAGAAACGGGGTTCAGTTTCTCCCATAAGCAAAAATTCAACAAACTGGATTTCGTGCTGGGCATGTACGGGCTGTACCGCGACAGCTATAATAAAGATACCTATAGCCGTTACGGACGCATCACTCCCAATATCCGGTACCGCGCAAGCGATCGGCTGACGATGGGCCTCAGCACCAATTTCAACTTCGGCCGCAGCGGCAGTTTCTTTATCTGGGGTAACGACAGCACCCTGGCATATCAGCCGGGCCTCAATTCTTCTTCCGCGTCGCTGGGGCGCCTGCGCTTCACCGTCGATCCTTCGGTGCAATACTTCGACAAGGGTGGAAACCGCCACAAATTCCTCGGTCGATATTACTACGTGCATAACAACAATAGCGGCAACCAGAGCAACGACAGCCGCATGTACTATGGCGAATACCAGGTGCAGCGCCAGATGGACCACCTCGGCCTCGTCGCGACGGCGGGTGTGGTCGGCATGTTCACGACGGTGAAGGCCGAGTTATACAACGGTGATTACAGGAACCGCAACCTTGCCGGCTATCTGCAACTCGATTACAAGGCTTTCGATCGCCTTAACCTTTCAGCCGGTGTGCGATACGAGCATAATCGCCTGAAAAGCGGCGAGATCATCCAGATCGACGAATTTACCTTCGATACCATACCCAACGGCCTGACAAAAGAGTCGAAGCCCGTATTCCGGCTCGGCGCCAACTACCAGGCGGCGCAGGCAACGTACGTGCGCGCTTCCTGGGGACAGGGGTATCGCTACCCGACGATCGCCGAGAAATTCATCTCCACCGATTTCAGTGCCGGCAACCTCGTTCGCCCCAACCCCAAACTGGTCTCGGAAACCGGCTGGACGGCAGAAATGGGCATTAAACAGGGTTTCAAAATGGGGCAGTGGCAGGGATTTGTCGACCTCACCGGCTTTGTTTCGGAGTACCAGAACATGATGGAGTTCGTCCTGGCAGGCCTTACCGTTTTCCCGACCCTGGGGGCCAGTTTCGAATCGCAGAACTCGGGCGATACGCGTATCACAGGTGGAGAAATATCGATCATCGGGCAGGGGCGTATCGGCAACGGAAGCCTCGCCCTGATCACCGGCTACACGAGCATCAATCCGAAATACAAGGAATTCAACGACTCCCTGCGCCTGGTATACGGCACTTCTGAAACTACCAACGTACTCAAGTACCGCTACAACCATGTTTTCAAAATGGACGCGGAATACTCGCTCGGAAAATTTTCGTTCGGCGGAGCCGTGCAGTATAACAGTTTCATGAAGGCCGTGGATGCTATTTTTGAAGCCAAGGTCGGCGATTTCGTGCTTGACCAGCCCGCAGAATTCGTGGCTGTCCGCAACTTCAGGGAAGAACACAACAACGGCTTTACTGTGGTGGACCTGCGCAGTTCGTATAAACTGAGCGAGGCGCTGAAGATCAGTGTTTTATGCGGGAATTTGCTGAATGAGGAATACAGCGTGCGGCCGGCGCTACTGGATGCGCCGCGCAATTATACCCTTCGCCTGGACTGGAAGATATAAGTTTACCTGCTTTATGAGGCTTTTGCAATTTTTGAGTGGAATGATAGTGTTTGCGGTGCTCGCCGCCGCTTGCGACGGCGAGCACGCGGACAAACCGAAAGAAAATGCACCGGCTCCGCTTGCTGTGGATGCGGTCACTTTCCGGTTCGACGATGCGGAACTGGTACCTGCCCTTCAGAAAGAAGGCAACTGGTGTCGTATGAAATTCGACGATCCCGTGTTGATCAGCGCCGACCCAGCGGATTACAACAGGCGTCTGTTTCGATTGAGTGAAGACGTTTGCCTTGTCAATATTCGTTTGGGCACCACTGTCAGCACCTTTATGCTCCATGCCGCAGGTGAAAAGCAAATTGCCGTATCGACCAGCCGGAACTATTCCGAATGTCTTTCCAATTATTCCAACTTCAGCCTTTCTGGCAACGGGACCTCCCTCACGTATGATAATCAGCACTTTATCAAATATACCCTGGAAGCGACCCGGGATGATGAAGGACTGATCGTGTACATCAACCTGACACCCGAAATCAGTTACGGCATCACTGTGTATAGAAGTGTCGGACAGCACTGAGGAAAAATTACCGTGTATTGTCTGGTGCTATGTTGCTGATAGTCAAAGTTTTAAATAATTTGATAAACGTGTTGTTGGATTAGAGCATTCCTTCTTGGGAATAATTTTTGTGTCTTTGTTTGCGAAGCATAATCGACCATCCTCATGAACAAACACAATTGTTACCTCATTGCCCTGCTATTTTTTGTAATCGCCTGCAAGCCCAACACAAAACCTGCCGTTGCACAAAACAAACCCCTGGTGACCGGCCCTCCCGCAGGCGATCTGCTGGAGGTGCTTCAGGGGCGCTGGCAAAACGAGCAGGATACTGCGTATTTCATCGAATTCAGTGGTAACCGGATGAAGCGCATCGAACACGACAGCGTGTCGGAGGGCTGCAACATAAAAGTGTACATCGATTGTCCCGCCGATCTGTGCAAGGTGGACAGCCTCACGGCCTCGGAAGGTTGGTGTTTTGTAGAAATGCGTGAAAACGGCGACCGGTGTATGCAAATTCTGAATTGCGACACGGAACATTTGCAGTTCCGGCCGCTCGATGGCGACAGTTTGATCCTTTCTTTTAAAAAAATATAACAGACATTTGGCGACGGTTTCGTTTTACAGAACAGGCTTTCCTATTTTCGCCCCGGATTATTAAGAATTTTCCGGATACTGCATGTTCGTTATCAATATTTATCTGCGTTTCGCCCTGATCGTGGGCGGTATTTTGGGAGGCATCGGCCTCTGGATGGGTTACGGCTTCTGGTATGGGTTTCCTTTTCTGCTTGTCGGGATCATCATGCTGGCGGGCTACCTGATGCTCGGTACCATCCTCTCTACCAATCAGTTGCTGAGTCAGCAGCGCTTGGAAGAGGCCGAAAAACGGCTTTCCCTTACTTTTTTCCCGAATATCCTGCTGATGGGCTATAAAGGCGTCTATTATATGACGCACGGCGCCCTTGCTATGCAAAAGCGCGATTTCAGCACGGCCGAAACCTGGCTGAAAAAATCGCTCGCTGCCGGACTGCCCTCTGAAAACGAGAAAGGAGCGGCCATGCTACAGCTCGTGATGGTCGCAGCCGGAAAAAACAACCTGAAATCGGCACAAACACAGTTTGCGGAGTTAAAAAAACTGAATGTGACCGAGCCGATGCTCAAGGAGCAGATCCGCGAAGTGGAAAAGCAACTAAAGCAGGCGGGCCAGGCAATGAATCCCTCCATGATGGGTATGATGGGTGGCAAGGGATTCCGGCCGGGTGGAAAGAGAAAACAACCCAAAATGCGGTAGAGCGCTCCCGTTCCCTTTATCATCAAACGACATCCACATCTACGACTCTATGCAAATAGGAATACCAAAAGAAACGTACCCCGGAGAATTGCGCGCAGTCGTTATCCCCAACGATATCAAGCGGCTAACGACTCTCGGCGCATCGGTAGTGATCGAAACCGGCCTCGGCGCTGGCATTCACGTTTCGGACGAGGAATACGAAAAATCCGGCGCTACCGTAAGCAAGGACCGCGATGCCATTCTGAAAAGCGACATCGTGTTGCGCCTCCGCAAACCCGCTGCAGCCGATATCAAAAAACTGAAATCAGGCGCCATTCACGTCAGTTACCTGGATCCCTTCAATGAAAAAGACCTGATCGCTCAATTTGCGGCGCAGGGTGTGACGGCCATTTCCATGGAACTGATCCCGCGCAGCACCCGGGCCCAGAAAATGGATGCGCTCAGTTCGCAGGCCAGTTTGGCAGGCTATTATGCCGTGATCCTCGCTGCCGAGCGTTCCGATAAAGTATTTCCCATGATGACGACACCGGCCGGTACCATCAACCCGTCCCGCGTGTTTATCATCGGCGCCGGAGTAGCGGGCTTGCAGGCCATCGCTACCGCAAAACGCCTGGGCGCACGCGTAGATGCTTTCGATACGCGTCCGGCAGTAGCGGAACAGGTAAAGTCGCTCGGCGCGCGGTTTTTTGAGGTCGATCTGGGAGAAACGGGCCAGACGAAAGACGGCTACGCCAAAGCGCTGACGGAAGACCAGTTGCGAATACAGCGCGAGGCCATGGCCAAACAATGCGCCATCAGCGATGTGGTGATCACCACTGCACAGGTGTTCGGAAGGAAAGCGCCGCTGATCATTACCAAAGAAATGGTGGCCGGCATGAAACCGGGAAGCCTGCTCGTCGATCTGGCTGTGGAGACCGGTGGCAACGTCGAAGGCGCCGAACTGGGCAAAGAAGTCGACCTGAACGGTGTGCGGATCATCGGTCTTGAAAATATGCCGGGCAGGGTGGCGGTACATGCCAGCCAGATGTATTCGGCCAACCTTTTCAACCTGATCGACGAATTTTGGGATAAAGAGAGCAAGCGGTTCAAGATCGATCTGGAAGACGACATACAACAGGGCTGCATCGTCGCGCACGGCGGGAAAGTCGTCCGTGAACTTTGAATATGCATGAAAACAAAGCGATGGCCTTCGAACGCAGACGCGATGCATACCTGATCTCGACCGACATCCGGCGCATCGATTTGCAGTTCGTCCACCGCTATCTGAGTGAAGAGTCATATTGGGCAAAAGGTGTACCCCTGGATGTGGTCCGGAAGTCGATAGCGCATTCGGTTTGTTTTGGGGTCTATGAAGCTGAGCAACAGATCGGTTTTGCCCGTGTGGTAAGCGACTGCGCAACATTCGCCTATTTGGCAGATGTTTTCATTATACAGGCGCAGCAGGGAAAAGGGTTGGCTAAGTGGCTGATGTCAAGTGTCTTATCACATCCTGAATTGCAGGGGCTCCGCCGCTGGGCGCTCGTCACTGCCGATGCACACGGTTTATACACGCAATCCGGATTCCGCCAACTGGCCAAACCGGAGCGCTGGATGGAATTGCATAATCCGAACGTTTACAATCAATAATGTTTCAGATGGAAACAACGATCCTCATTTTTCTACTGTTCATCCTCGTCCTTTCCATTTTTCTCGGGTTCGAGGTGATCTCCAAAGTGCCTTCTTTGCTGCACACGCCACTGATGTCCGGTTCCAATGCCATTTCAGGCATTACGGTGTTGGGAGCGATCCTGGCAGCCGGGCTTGCCAAGGGCGGTAACAACGATTTTGCCGCCATTCTGGGCGGTTGCGCCGTCGGGTTTGCCATGATCAACGTCACCGGCGGGTATTTCGTGACCAACCGGATGCTCAATATGTTCAAGAAAAAAGAGAAAAAATAAGGATGGAACAACTGAATACCCTTATCAACATAGTATACATCCTGTCCGCAGTGACGTTTATCCTCGGGTTCAAATTAATGAGCAACCCGATCTCCGCGCGGCGCGGGAACCTGATCTCGGCGGTAGGGATGGGAGCGGCTATTATCGTGACGCTGATGGACACCCATGTCGAGCGTTACGAATTCATCCTGATGGGCATGGTCGTCGGTACGCTGATCGGCCTGCTGTTCGCTTTTCGCACCCCCATGACGGGCATGCCGCAAATGGTGGGCCTGCTCAACGGATTTGGCGGCACCGCCAGTTTGCTGGTAGCATGGGCGGAGTTTCACGCGCATCCCGCCGGCCAGGGCATCTTCGGCGGCATCGTATTGTGGCTGACAGCCATCATCGGCTCCGTGACGTTTTCCGGGTCGTTGATCGCCTGGGCCAAACTTGAAGAGAAATTTATTTCCGGCAAGCCGGTCATGTACACCGGCCAGCAATTTGTAACGGGCGCTGTTCTTGTGGGCATTCTCGGCGCGGGCATCATGTTCGCACTCGATACCGTTGCACCGGAAGCATACCGCTATTTTGCCCTATTCTCCGTGCTGGCGCTCATTCTGGGCGTATTGCTCGTGATCCCGATTGGAGGCGCCGATATGCCGGTGGTGATCTGCCTGTTGAACAGTTATTCCGGCATGGCCGCCTGCGCTTCGGGTTTTATTGTGCAAAACAACCTGCTGATCGTGGCCGGCGCCCTGGTAGGAGCGAGCGGCATTATCCTGACCCTGATCATGTGCAAGGCCATGAACCGCTCGGTGGCGAACGTCTTTTTGGGCGGATTCGGCGCACCGGTATCGGGCTCGGGTGTCGATGTGGTGGGTGAACTGAAAGAAGTGAAGGCTGATGATGCCTATCTGATGCTCGAAGCGGCCAACCGCGTGGTGATCGTGCCGGGCTACGGCATGGCAGTATCGCAAGCGCAGCACGCCGTACGCGAACTGACGGAAGCCCTGGAAAAGAACGGCGCCGAAGTGAGTTTTGCCATTCACCCCGTAGCGGGTCGTATGCCGGGCCACATGAACGTGCTCCTGGCCGAGGCGAACATTTCGTACGATGCGATGGTGGAGATGGATGCGATCAATCCGACCATGGAAACCGTGGATATCTGCATGATCATCGGCGCCAATGACGTGGTGAATCCCGCTGCACAGGAAGACAAAACCAGCCCGCTCTGGGGTATGCCCATCATCGAGGCGAACAGGGCGCGGACGGTGATCGTCATGAAGCGCGGCAAGGGCAAGGGTTTTGCCGGGGTGGAAAACCTGTTGTTCTACAGGAATAACTGCCGCATGCTTTACGGCGACGCCAAAGGAAGTCTGCAGGCGCTGATCGGCGAGTTTAAAAGCGCTGCCGGTAGTTGACGGACGAACCCTTATCGTATTTTTGACATAAATACAACCTGCTCGTTCCCGCCTTTTTGCATCCTGATCTTCAGGGTGTCTTCCGAAAGGAACAACACCCTCAGGGTACGATCCCGGGCAGGCCTTACGGTCGTGTCGGTCAGAAAAAGGTATTGTCCGGAACTGCGAAACGGCCCGGCTTCCCGGTAAAAGCCGATGGACCGGAACTCGTACATCCCTTCATCCTGAAAGGACAGTCGCACCGAATCCAGTTCGGCGTTGACTGACTGGCCCGATTCGTACAATGCCACTGCCTGCCAGTCGCCTGCCAGATGTGCTTTATCCAGTTCGCAGGCGGCCCAGCAAATGATCATCAGTGGCAACACCTTTTTTACATGACCGTATCGCATTGCGCAAAGTTTTGAAAAAAATCTCCGGAAGCGACCCGGCTGTATATTAAAATTCAGAAGGTGCCGGGACTTTTGCAGGATTTCAGCGTTTAAGTCCCGGGATTTGAATCGCCAACAAAATACTGCATAGCACACATCGGAATAATCACCTCTTTTATGCTTACATTGAATATTCGAACGACTTTCTTTCTTTGTTTGCTCGTGTCAGCCGCTTCCTGCGTGCGACCTAAAGTCTATCGCTCGGAACTGACTGCCCGGCAAGGCGCTGAAAACCGCGAAAAAGTACTGGTGAAGGAGTTGCTGGACCGCAAAAAAGAAGCGGCGGATATGATCAATAAGATTGGCGAACTCAACCGGCTGATCGGACAGCAGGAAGAAAACATCAGCGACCTGAATACCGAACTCAGCAACCGCGTCCAGCAGATGGGGGAGTCTTCCAGCAAACTTGCCGCGGAGAAAAAAGCGGTGGAGAAGGATCTGGCATCCAAAAATGCCGAACTGTCCGAAAAAAACCTTCTGCTGGAAAAAATCCAGACCGCCCAGCAGCAGCGCAGGAAAAAACTGGAAGACCTGAAAACATCGCTGGCGCACTCCTACGCCGGTCAGGCGGATGTAGCGGTCGAACTGCGCGAAGACTGCGTGGTGTTGTCGCTGCCAGACAAGGCGTTGTACGACAACAAAATATTTCAGGAGGTCAGCGCATCGGGCCGGGCTTTGCTGTCGCCGCTGGCACAAATACTGAGCACCATGCCCGAAGTCGATACGGAAGTGCACAGCCACACCGACAACATATTGCCAAAAGACAAAACGCTTCAGGATACCTGGGACTGGAGTTTGCGCCGAGCCACGAACGTCGTGCGTACTTTGATCCGTGAATTCAACGTAAACGCCAACCAACTGACCCCGGTAGCGAAAGGCGAGTACTATCCCCTTACTTCCAATGCCACCGTGGAGGGACGCATCAGGAATCGCCGGACGGAGATACTTTTATACCCCGATGTGCCGGCCATCCCGGCCGCAGAGTGATTTCAATCAACTTTAAGTAACGGTAAAGTTTTGCCCGGAGGCGCCGGAATTGCCGAAATCCTGCTGATTTTTGGAGATTGGTTATGAAGTCCGGCGAAAGAATTATTCCCTTTACCAAAAAAGACAAGCGTTGCCTGAAACGTCAACTGCAGCATGCCCTGCTTGTACACGGGATGTACCTGCTGTCGGCAATACTGTTGCTTTCGGCCTTTTTTCTTGCCTATCCGCACCGGTTTTACAGCCTGCTGGCCGTGTCTGCGCTTGTATGCTTTGTGATCATGCTGATCCTTTGCCTGTTTGAAAAACGCCCGGAACGCATCCACCGGCTTCTGCGCGACCTGCGCAACGGAAAAAAGCGGGTGGTGTTCGGAACGGTCGACCGTGTTTCATGCCGGCAGGACGAAGATGCGATCCCGCTTCAGGTATATGATGTAGGCCCTTATCGCTTCGAACTGGGACAACTTTCGCCCATGCTCAGGCGATTCAGGGAGGTTATGCCGGGCCAGATGGTGGAAGTGCATCAATGCCTGCATTCCGGAATCGTGTTGCGGCTTGAGGCAGTGAAGGAATAAAAATCCCGGACCTGCCAACCTTTGACAGATCCGGGATGAGAAGCCTGGTAATTCGCGCGCAATTACGCCTGATCCTCCTGTTCATCGCCGTCTTCTTCCCCGCCTTCCGCTTCTTCGTCGCTTTCAATATCTTCCTCGCTTTCTTCTCCTTCGTCATTTTCCTCACTGTCTTCTTCTTCGTCCATCAGGACGATCGGAAACCCTGCTGCTGCTTCCTTTTCGAGATCGCTGCGGTCTTCCAGGTCGATTTGATCTTCTACATGCATGGCTGGCTGTTTTTTTAATGAATAAAATGGTGAATGACCCGGCAAAGGAAACCGGAAAAACAACCGCTCATACACAGCATGAGGTTAAGTGATATTTAATTTCGACCGCGGTTTGATTACCTGAAATTTACATTCCAGACCGGTCGCGATATTTTTTTATACTATCCTGGGAGCCAGCAACTTATAAAGTACCGGCGTCACAATGCGGGACAGCAGCGTCGACGATATCAGGCCGCCGATCAGTACGTAAGCCAGCGGCGAATAAAGCGGGTTCTCCTCGACGGCAATGGGCATCAGACCGCCGATGGCCGTCATCGAGGTGAGCAGGATCGGGACGAAGCGGATCTCTCCGGCTTCCTGTATCGCCTGGTCGAGGCCCATGCCCTCCGCGCGCAACTGGTTGGTGAAGTCGACGAGCAGTATTGAGTTCTTCACTTCGATGCCCATCAGGGCGATCAGACCTACCACTACGGTAAATGAAAACGGGTAGCCGGTAGCCAGCAGGATGAGGATGGCGCCGATGATGCCCAGCGGAATGACCGACAACACGATTACCGTACTTTTGAATGTTTTGAATTCCAGGATCAGCACGGCCAGCAACCCGAAGATCGTGATCATGATGATCGTGCCCATGCCGCCGAACGATCGCTGGGCGCTCTCTTCTTCCCCGGCAACAACATAAGAGTACCCGGACGGGAAATCCATGGCAGCCAGTTTTTCCTTGATCTGCGCATTTACGGCCGTTGCATAATAGCCGCTCCTGACAAATGCCGTAACGGAACTGAACCGGTCTTTGTCGTAGTGCTGGATAAAATTGGGCGAAGGTTTGAACCCGATCTCGGCTACCTGGCTCAGGGGAATGGCCGTGCCGAGTACGTTGTTGATGTAAAGGTCCCTGAAGACGTCGAGTTTTGCAAAAGCGCCTTGTTTGGGTACGGTAACGGTAAGGGCATACTCTTCTCCGTCCGATTTTGCCGTAAAATTACCGACGTTCAGCCCCGCGATAGCGAGGCGCACCATCCGGTCGATCTCCACGATCGGAATGCCCAGCGTAGCAGCCTTATCCTTGTTGATCTGAACCTGCAGATCGGTTTTGATGGTGGCAATAGGATTGTCGACATACATGGTGCCTTCCGTCTCCGACACCAGTTTTTCCACCTGGCCGGCTACCTTGCGCAGTGTGTCCAGGTTTTCTCCCACAACCCTGATCGCCACGGGCGCCTCGATGGGAGGTCCCTGTTCGAAGTTTTTGACATTGATCACGGCGCCCGGAACGTTTTTGAATTTTTCGCGCAACTCGTCCAGCAATGCGATCTTTACCGGCGGCGGGGTTTTATCCTGCAACTGCACAAAAACCTGCCCGTAATCGGCGGCTTCGCTCTCCCGGATCACGTTATAGTAAATACGCGGATTGCCCCTGCCGACGTTGGATGCGTACCAGGTGATTTGCGCCCCGGCGCCATGCCCCGGATAGACGGACACCGGTTCCACGCTGTCGGGCAGCAGATGGTGGTTCCTGAATTCAGGCGCGACATATTCAGCCAGTACGCTGTCTACCAGCGCTACTGTGCGGTCGGTTTCTGCAAGGCTCGACCCCGCGGCCATTTCAATATCGATATAGAACATCGGGCGCTCTGACGCCGGGAACACAGCAAAACCTGCCCTGCCGGCCATGCTGAGCACGCCGAAGAATATGGCGGCAGCAGCAACCATTGTGAGTTTGGGCCATTCGAGCGCCAGGTGGAGCAGACGGGCGTAAGTGGAGGAAATGAGCCATTTCAAACCGCGGAGGAAGATGTTCCCGCGCGGGTCGTGTTGTTCCGCCAGCAAGCGACTGCTCAAAAACGGGACGATGGTCAGTGAAACGAACAGCGACGCCAACACCGTGAGTACGACGGCCATCGGCAGGCTGCGTATAAAGTCGCCGGAGGCTTCCGGCAAAAACACCAGGGGCAGGAAGGCGAGCACCAGCGTGGCGGTGCAGCCCAGCACGGCGAGGCCGATCTGTTTGGTGCCGAGTATGGCCGCTTCCCGCCTGCTGTGTCCTTCCCGCAGCCATCGCTCTATGTTTTCCACGACCACAATGGAGTCGTCTACTAAAATACCAAGGGCGATGATCAGACCCACAATACTCAACTGATTGAGCGAATAACCGATCTGGTCGAGCGCAAAAAGGCCGATGGAGATACTCAACGGAATCGAGATCATAACGACCAGCGCTGCGCGCCATCCCAAAGGCAGCAGCGTGAGCAGCACCAGCAAAATGGCGATGCCGAAATCCTTGGCAAAGCGTGTCAGCCTTTTGCGGACGGAATCGTTCTGATCGAACACCTTCACGTAATCCATAGTTGACGGAAGTTCGCTGCGCCAGCCGGCCACGGCCTTGTTCACCTCCTTGCCCACATCAAAAATATTCTGCTCGTCCTTCATGCGTGCTGTGACCCACACGCAGCGCGCCCCGTTGATCCGGGCAAGGTGGCGTGGCTCTTCGTATGCCCAGTCAACGTCAGCGAGGTCCTTGACATACACGATTTTACCGTTGTTGGCATTCACCACCGTATTCCTGATCTCATCCAGGTTTTCATAGTCGCCGCTGGTTTCTACGAAAAACTGCCGCTCGCCGACATCGACCGTTCCGCCGGGAATGGATACGTTCTCACTTTGCACAGCACCCAGCACCCTGCTTGCAGGGATGCCTTCTGCGGCCATTTTGGGCAAATTGAGGTTGATACGCGCCTCGCGTTTTGGAAATCCCCAGGTATCGGCGGCTTTGATGCCGGCAATCTTTTCAAGTTTCTCTTCGAGGCGTTCCGCTTCGCGGCGCAGGTCGGCATACGAAGCCGTTTCGCTCACGATACCGCCCTGGAGGATCGCCACATCCGACGACGAAAATCGCTGAATGGTGATGCGGTAGATATCGGGAGGCAGTTCCGTGCGCAGGGCATTGACCTCGCGCACGACCTCTTCATATTTTTTGTCGGGGTCCTGGCCGTGTTTGAATTCGATGGTCAGTACGAGGATGCCGTTGAATGACAAGGACCGGATGCGGTCGATGTTTTCCAGAGCGCCGAGCCGCGCTTCCACTTTGTCGGTGATCTTGTTTTCCACTTCGGCCGGACCGGCGCCAGGGTACACGATAACGATGTTGTAACCAGGCGGAGAGAATTTCGGGTCTTCCGCGCGTGGCATATTCAGCAGGGCGCCGATGCCCAGCGCCATCACGGCGAGAAATATGATAAAAGTGAACTGGCTGTTTTTGACGGAAAATTCTGCGATTTTCATAGGTAGCCCATTGTCCTGTCCTTATCGGAAAGGCATGAATAATAGTTGGAAATGGTGGTATTGCAGGGAATAAAAGAGTCACTACTGTATCCTGATCTTTTTGCGCTCGTTGAGGTAGGGCGCACCGGATGTGACCACTTCCGATACTCCTTCCAGGCCATTGGCGATCAGTACGCGATCCTGCTCGATAAAAGCCACTTCTACCGGCACGCGGCGCACCGATTCGCCGTCTTCCTGCGGGACGAACACGAACGCCTGTTTTCCGTCGCCTTCTATGATCGATTCGATGGGAACGGTGACGTAGGCGCGCGCCTGCGAAGGTGTGATATCCACCTGTGCGAACAGGCCGGGCGCGAAACGCCGGCCCTGCGGTGCGACTTTTATTTCAACGGGGTATAATCCGCTGGCCGGATCCGCTGCGGGAGCGAGGTCGGTGACTTTTCCGCTGAATACAACATTGGGATAGGCATCCATGGTAACTCGCGCCTGTATGCCCGGTTTCAGCCGCGCCCAGTCGCGGTCACTTACATTGATCTTCACGACCCAGTCATCGGCGCCGGTTTCGAATAAAACGAATACGGGAGTACCGGGGCCGGTGATCTCCCCTTCGTTCATCAGTTTTTTGATGATCTTGCCACCGCGAGTTGCCCGTATCTCTGCGTACTGCTGGTTGAATTGAGCAATACGCGCCGTTTCTTTCGCCACAGCTTTGCCGGTAGTGGCGTTTTGCAGCATTTCCAGCGTGGTGCTGCTGTCCTTGTAAAGCCCTTCCACACGCGCCAGATCGCGCTCCGCTTTGGCAAGCGCCAGCTGCGCCTGTTCTACCTGTGCGTCGATCTCTGTTTTATCGAGCACGGCCAGCAACTGACCGGGTCTGACGATGTCGCCTTCATCGACCATGATCTTGCGGATCACGCCGCCGACTTTGAAGGATAGGCGCTGTTCTGCAGAAGACCCAAGCATGCCGCTTGCATGAATGGGGAGGGCAATGTTTTTTTGTTCGACTGCGGCGGTGCGCACGGGAATACGTTCGTCGGGAGCCTGAACGGCGGCGGTTGAGTGCGCTTTCTCCCCGCATCCGCCCGTCAGGGCAAAAAGGCCGAGGATCGCAACCAGCACGAGGGCTGCCGGAATGATTTTGTCAGCGGTGATGACTTTCATGGCGATATGTTTTTCAAATGCTAAAGTGCTTGTGAATGAGTGGTTTATGGTGTAGGATTTACATGCCGGCCGCTTTTTTGAGCGCGGCCTCCCGGATCAGCACATCCGTAAGGGCCAGCGCGACCTGCAACTGTGCCGTGGTCACGCGGTTCTGGGCATCCAGGTACTCGATCAGCAGGGCCTGGTTTGCGCGGTATTTGTTATTGATGATCCGGAACGATGCTTCCGCTGCGCGCAGCCCCGATTGTGTCGTTTCATATGAATGTTTTGCCGCGGCGTAAGAATTGCTCGCATCGATGACTTCCAGGGCGATCTGTTGCCTGACTTCCTGATACCTCGTTTCGATGACCTCTGCTTCGATCCTTGCCTCCTGGGTTTTACTTTTTCGCATGCCTGCGTCGAAGAGGTCGTAACTGAGGCCGATCTGTGCCAGCGCGTACGATTGTTCGCCGTTGAATTTATACCCGAAGCCCTGAAATCCGGCTTCGGCACCGATGTAGAAATCGGGGATGCGAAGATTGGCGGCATTCAGTTTTACGGCAGTTTCGGCGGCGTTTTTGCCGGCACTGAGCGCATTGAATTCGTAGCGGCTGGCAAATGCCTGCCGGATCATCTCTTCGGTCTCGTAGTTGCCTGCCGCACCGCGCAATAAGCTTGTATCGACCGTTATGTCACTTTGCAGGTCGCGGTTGATCAGGAAATTGAAGTAGGCGCGCGCCGTTTGCTGTGTTTGTTGCAGTTTGAACAGTTCGTTGTCTGCCTTGCTGAGCTCGTAGTCGGCGGTCGCGACGATGTCCTTTGTGGCTACCTGGTTGTTGACCAGCGACTCGTTGAAGCGGCGGAGTTCAACCAGTACATCACGGCTGTGTTGCCATATTTTCTCCGCTTCCAGGCTTTGCAGGTATTGCAGGTACGCTTCCGTGATCCGGTACCGCAGTTCGTGCTCGTAGGCGCTTTTTTGCGCCGCTTTGCTTTCGTAAAGCTGCGTTTTGATCTGCCTGTTGTAGCGCAGGTCGGAATTGAAAAGCGGATAGGCGACTTTTATTTTTGTTTCGTGGAAATCGTCCGGCAAGAACTGGACATTTTCATTGCTGATCGTGGGAAAAGCATTGGTCTGCGTGATCAGATTGAGCGTGGAATAAACGGGGTTGAGCAGGTCGCCAACGGGGATATCGATGCTGCGCCCGCCCGTTGCGCGGGTATAGTTTGCATTGAACTGCAGGGTAGGGTAGAACAAGGCCCTGGATTGCCGGATGGCTTCCTGTGCCTTGTTGAGGTCGAGTTGCTGCTGCCGGAGTGCCAGATTGCTCTCCAGCCCCGTCCGAATGTAGGAATCCAGTATTTCGGAGTTTTGAGCGCCCAGGTTTGAAAGCGTAAAAGCAAGCCCGGCGATCAATAATTTGGCAAGATTGGAAGATTTCATATTGTTGGAGGTAATTGGTTTCTGAACACTGTTTAGTATCGGGGTTCAAAAAAACGCAGCATGCATTGGCTGCGCAAGGAATTAGGGTTGACCGGTCGATTTGCCGTTCCGAACGGTAGATGGCGAGCCTTGGATAGTCGGGGGTATGTCTTTCAAAGACATTCCGCCATCTTTACGATCATTTCAAATGATTTTTTGGCTAGTGCTTCCCGCTTCTCCTCAGGGTACATGCGCATCCGTTCCCGGATAAAAAGCGATACCAGTCCGTGTGCATGACACCACAGTGTGTACGCGATCGTCTCGGTATCCGTACTTTTAAAAAAACGCGCGTCCACACAGGCCTGCACTGTTTCTACAAAAAAGGAGTGCGACGCGACACCGAGTTTCCAACACTCCTGATTTTCAATGGATTCCATCGGAGTTCTGGTGATAAACAACAGGTCGTACAGGTCGGGGTGTTTCATGCCGAAATCGATATACCGCCGGCCGAATTCGATCAGCCGCTCCCAGGGCGATTCAATCCCGGCCACCGGAAGCAGGTGGTCGCGTTTGACCGCGGCCGCTTCAAATTGCAGCGCAAAAAAGATCTCGCTCTTGTCTTTATAATATAGATAAATGGTTGCAGGGCTGTACTCAATGGCCTCGGCAATATTCCGGATACTGACCCCGTCGTAGCCCCTTTCGCGAAACAAATGCAGGGCGGCATCCAGGATGCGCTTTCGCATTTCCATCTTTTCGCGTTCTTTTCTCGAAGTGATTCCCATAGTGTGATCTGGTTAACGGTGCAAATATACTGAACACTGTTTAGTGAAATAGTTTGATTTCGGTGAATGGTCGAAATGGCCCTTCCAACTGCCGGATTCGGGGGATGAATAGCAATGTATCCGGCTATTTTCATGGGGCTGCAGCGATCGTCACCTTGCAGGGCGACTCCAAAAACTTTAAAGGCGATTCCTCGGATATCACCCTGAACATTCAGGTCGCCTAGTAGACTTCATTGAACAATCCTGCATTATTTCTCCGAAAAAGTCGAACCGGATGGTGCTGGAAAGGGTGTTCGGAATAATTTTGCGATGAAACGGGAGGCCCTGACCTCCGATACCGTCATACCTATATGCAAACAAAAGAAGTCCATTACTCCGACTACCTGCAACTGGATAAGATCCTCGATGCTCAAACGCCGGAAAGCGATCTCAACGGCCATCCGGCGCATGATGAAATGCTCTTTATCATCATCCACCAGGCCTACGAACTATGGTTCAAACAGATACTGTTCGAGATCGATTCGGTCGCCGCGATCATGAGCCAGAAAGTGATCAATGATAATTCGCCCGACCTGCAGACCATTGTGCACCGGCTGGAGCGGATTGGCGTCATCTTAAAGGTGGCAGTGCATCAGATCGACATTATGGAAACGATGACGCCCATGGATTTTCTCGATTTCCGGGACTTTTTGCGCCCCGCTTCGGGCTTCCAGAGCTGGCAGTTCAAGATCGCGGAAGCCAAACTGGGCCTGCAATTCCCCGAACGTCACGGTCAGGAATATTATATCTCTCAATTGCGCAGGGAACACGTCGATATGATCAAAAGCGTGGAACAGCAGCCCTCCTTGCTCGACCTCGTGGATCAATGGCTGGGGCGCATGCCCTTTTTCGAACAACCCGAGCACTGGAAAAACTATCGGGCGCTTTATCCCGAAACGCCTGGAAAACACCCGTTCTGGAGCGACTATTCCGTCATTTATGCCAATAGCCTTGTGGAAGGTGAAAAAGCCAATCTGGCCCATTTTGAGCGGCTGTTCTTCGAAAAAGAGCGCTCGCCGGAACGCAGGCTCAGCGCTGCCGCCTGTCGCTCGGCATTGTTCATCATGTTGTACCGGGGATATCCAATGCTGCAATTGCCGTTCCGCTTGCTCAACAGTTTGCTCGAAATTGACGAGCAATTGTCTACCTGGCGCTACCGGCACATGAGCATGGTGACGCGCATGATCGGGCTGCGCACCGGAACGGGCGGCTCCAGCGGCCGCGATTACCTGAAAGGCGCGCTGGACAAGCATTATATCTTCCGGGAAATTGCGGCTCTTTCGAGTTACCTCATCGAACGCCGCCGGCTGCCGGTGCTGAACAGGGAAGTGGAAGCGCAACTCGGGTTTTAACGAAACTTCAGGAATTCTTCAGCGCTGCCAGCATTCAGGCACGATGTTGCCGTCAGGCCGCCTTTCCTGGCTACCATGACCCCGTATCGGATGTCGTGTATGCCGTCTTTGCTGTGCGCATCGGGGTTGATGCTGATCGGGATGCCCCTGCGTACGGCCTCGGGAATCAAGGTCCAGTCGATGTCGAGCCGGTAAGGGTTGGCGTTCAGTTCGATGGCCACCTTATGCTTGACACAGGCCTCGAATACCTGCTCCCAATCCAGCGGATAACCTTCCCGGCTGAGTAGCAGCCTGCCCGTGGGATGCCCCAGAATGGTGGTGCGGGGATGGCTGACGGCTTTCAGCACCCGTTCGGTCGCTTTCTCCAGATTCATGCGCAGGTTGGAATGCACGGAAGCGATAATAAAATCGAATTTTTCGAGCAGGGCGTCGTCGTAATCGAGTGCGCCGTCGTTGAGGATGTCGCTTTCAATGCCTTTGAATATCCGGAACGGCGCCATTTCCACATTCAGTTCGTCGATCGCTTCCATTTGCGCCAGTACGCGGTCCGGTTTCAGGCCGTTGGCATAAAAGGCAGACTGGCTGTGATCGGTAATGCCGATGTACTGGTAGCCCAGTGATTGCGCGTGCGCGCACATGTCGCGCAGGCTGTGCAATCCGTCGCTCCAGTCGGTGTGTACGTGTAAAACGCCCCGGATATCCGAATCGACGATCAGATTAACAGGTGGAGAGGCGATGTCAATGCCGGATTCGCGCAATTCGGGTTCGATAAATGGAACACCGGCTTTTGAGAACACCGCTTCTTCCGAGTCGAGGTCCTTGAAATCGAGCCCGGGCCGGGCTTTGACAAATGCGTCGATAAACCCGGTGCTGCCGGTGTATTTGAACAATTTGGAGCCGAAGGCCGCAGGTTCACAGTGATACAGGCGTATCTGGGTGTTATTTTCAAGCCGGGCGAGGTAGACGTCGTTCTTTTGCTCTTCCAGGTTCAGCGTTTGCCCGTCGAATGCAGGAGCCATATCGCCGTCATGGGCGACCAGGATTTCCAGGGCGCTGATGACCGCGCAGCGCCGGCGGAGTTCGCCCACTACTGCTATTTTGGCGCCGGGGAGGCGTCCGCTCAGCCAGGTACATACAAAATCGGCTTCTTCCTCGGCGGCATCGAGGTGCAGTTTGTCGCGGCTTTTCAGGTAATATTCCAGTTTGTTCTTGAGGTCCTCCTGTGTTTTCAGTCCAAAACCTTTGTATTCCACCAGCCGGTTTTCATTGCAGGCGTACCACAATTCGCCGACGCTTTCCACGCCCATTTCTTTCCATACGATGCGCACCTTCTTGGGGCCGAAGCCGTTGACCTCGAGCATGTCCACCACTCCCGGAGGTGTTTGCGCGCGGTATTTTTCCAGCGTCGCCATTTTTCCGCTGTCAGCGAGTTCGCGGATCTTTCCCGCGATCGCCGGACCCACCCCTTTGATCGATTTGATCTCGGCATCCGTCATGTCGGCCAGGGGGCGGTCTATTTTGCGCAGGTTGAGATATGCATTCCGGTAAGAGCGTATCCGGAAATCGTCCTCTTCATGGAGTTCCATGAGGTTGGCAAGTTCGTCAAAAGCGCCTGCGATCTGTTTGTTGGTCATAAATATAACAACGGTAAAATGCGCGGTTAATGCCGATCAGGGCCTGTTTTATTCATCCACGTAGTACATGTCGATCTCCCCGACGTGTTTTGCCTCGAAACGCCCCCGGTACGAGCATTGAAAGTGATCCTTGATATGGGCGTGGGTCGCTTCTGAAATGTTGATCCGGAGCGGGTCGCAGTTTTGTTCCATGCGCGACGCGATGTTGACGGTCTCTCCCCAGATATCGTAGGCGATCTTGCTGCTGCCGACGACACCCGCCACCACGGGACCCGTATGAATGCCGATGCGCAGATCGAACGGGTAGCCGAACTGCTCCAGTTTCTTTTGTCGATGGGTTTTTACAAACTGGCGTATCTCGATCGCAGCCTTCAGGATATGCCGGACGTGGTCCTGCGTATGCACCGGAAGGCCGCCGGCGCACATGTAACTGTCGCCGATGGTCTTTATCTTTTCCAGGTCGTGTTTGTTCACGATGTCGTCGAAGGCCCTGAAATAAAAATCGATCTGCTCGACCAGCGCTTCTGCTGTCAGCGTCCGTGCAAATGCTGAAAAACCCACAAAATCGGTGAACATCACGGTAGCAACCTGGTAACTTTTGGCCTGCACACTGCCGTTTTCCTTCAGTTCCTGTGCCGTTTCGGCTGGTAAAATATCGAGCAGCAGACTATCGGCTTTTTCATGTTCCGCCTGCACCATGGCTAGTAGCGTTGCCTTGTTTCGCAGAAATCCTTCCATCAGGAAATACGCGACCGCAGCCGTAAAGGAGAAATTGAACTCAAAAAACAGAAGGTGCAATTCGCGCGGAAGGTTGTTGGGGGCCGGGCGGGCAAAATATTCCCAGACACCCGCGAATGCCAGTGCGGCCAGGTAAGCGAAGAACGTGATCCGCGCCGTGCGCAAACTCGCGAACATCATGGTGCCCAGGGGCGCCAGGAAAGCCGCCAGCACCACGCCGCTGCCGTTGCTAAAGCCTCCGTGGGTGATTTGCGCCAGCAGGGGCAGCGCAATGGTCAGCACGATCTGGAAGTTGCGGAATGAGCGGAAATTACCCTTGCTTTTAAAACGAATGAGGTTGACCGTGCTGGCCACGAAATATGTCGCGGTGGTCCACCAGGTAAAAGTCCCGTCGAACAGATAGAATGCCAGATTGTATGTAAAATCCAACAGCGTGATCAGGACGATGATCGTCAGGGCGAGCGTCCTGTGCTCGATTTCTTCGGGTGTGAGATGCTGGAAGCCGAAGAAACGACTGAAGATGGATTTCAGACTGGCCGGCAACATGTGGCAAACTTACAAAACCGCTTTGCGGTCGTTATGTTTTGGGTACGATTTCGGTTTTTTCACCGAAATAATGGGCGAACTTGGCCAGGTCTTCAGCCAGTTCCTTGTTTTGGGTGGCGCGCAGATAGGTTTGCCCGAGTGAACGCAGCACCTGATACACAAAGCGGTCCATTTCGATCACCTGCATCTCTTTGGTCCACAGGTCGATCCGCAGGGTGTCGCGATGCTCCTTGTCGAACAGGGCAACGGCCATGGCCTTGCATTCGTCCAACTGCCCGTTGTTGCGGTCGCTGGCGCCCCATTCGATTCTGACGGGCACGTTTTCCGCATTCAGCCCGACCCGTATGGTGATATCGCTCGATTTGACGATTTCTTTGGATTCCATTATTTTCAAAAAAATTGTTTCAAAAATGCGGAGCAAAGCTAATGCAAAAAGGCCGAAGCTCATACATTTGCCTGCGACGATGCTGAAAGACAAATGTTTATAATTCACTTCAGCGGCGATTTCGACGGCCCGGTGTATGCCGCCAAAACCCCGGGGCAGCAGGGCAACATCTATGCCGGCCCCAGAAAACTGCTGCAATGGCTGGAAGGGCAATTGGGACTGAGCGGGTACCCCGCCAATACCGATTACCTCCGCATCGAGTTGTATCGCCAGGCGCTGGAGCGCCATTTGTCGGAATCGCACGACAAGAAGCCGTTTTACGAACATTCATACCGCGCCGACCGCTTTGCTGCGGCGACAGCCCTGCTCGGCTGGCGCGATGAATTGTTGCTGGCCGGCTGGGATTTTTCTGCGGCTCAGGACCTCCCTCCTCGTCTCGGCGACCTTTCGGCAGTCGAACAACTGTTTCAGGTCAAATTGCAGGATCCGTCGTTATTTGCACAGGCAAGCGGATTCGCCGATCGTTTTGTGCGCGTCCTCGACGCATTGCCCGGCCGAAAACTCCCCATACAGGAAATCCGATTTTACGAACCGCTCGCGCTTCAGGAGCCCGTTATTCAACGCCTGGCAAATATCCTGCGATCAGACGGGGTTTCTCTAAGCGAGAAAATGCCGGAGGTAACAGCGGCGTCCGGCTCCAGGCTCGGTATGTTGCAACGGCGACTCCTGAACGCCGCAGGGCTTGATGGCGGCACTCTGCCACAAGCGGGAAATATTGCCGAAGACGATCATAGCCTGCTGCTGTTGCAGGTCCGCCGGGATAGCGATGCGGCTACCGTGCTGGCCCAGATGCTGGCAGCCAATCCCGGTGTGCAGCCCGTTTTCCTGATCCCCGAAATGAACCTGATGCTCGAACGTGCGCTCACCGGCGAGGGTTTTCCGGCTATGGGCCTTTTATCCGCATCGCTGGCGCGGCCTTCGCTACAGGTACTCAAACTGGCTCCCGCTTTTTTATGGGAACCGGTCGATGTGTTCAAGATAATGGAATTTGCCACCCTGCCGCTGAAACCGCTCGACACCGGGCTTGCCCTCGAGATTGCGCGGGTGCTGGCCGAAAAACCCGGCCTGTTCAGCGATACCTGGTTTGCAGCGGTATACGGATACCTGGAACGGGCGGAAGTGCCCGACGAGGCGCGCGAACAGTATCAATTCTGGTTTGAACGCAGGCGATATCCGGTCGCTGCCGACGCACCGAAACGCGACGCCATCGCATTGTACGCTTATTTGCAAGAGTGGGCGCAGGCGCATATCGACGATACGGATGCTTCCGACGCCAGCATGCGCGTACTGGCGGAGCAGGCAAGGCGGATCAGGGAATTGCTGGAGGCGCTTCCCGAGCAGCGCATCACTTTTCTGGAACTGGAGCGCATCGTGCGCACGATCTACGAGCCTTCACCCGTTCAGTTGACGCAAGCGGAAGTAGGGCGCACCGCGTATGTCCACAACCCCGGCGCCCTGGCCGACACCGCAGAAACGCTGATCTGGTGGAATTGTATTTTTGAGAACACGGCGCCTTTGCCGGATAAATGGCAACTGGAAGAGCGGCGGTTTCTGGAAAAAATATCCGTTTTACCCGGCACGCCGCGTCAGGAAAGCAAACTCGCCTATCTCCGGCAGATCGTACCGGTATGTCGCAGTTCGGGGCGTCTGATCCTCGTCCTGCCGGAATACGCCGACGGAACGGCCACGGTTCCCAGTTTGTTGCTGGGCGATATCGAAGCGGCCTTCCCCGACCGCCGGGCCTTTACGTTCGATCTCGACAACGGGCAGGACCGCAAGCGTTTGTCCGGCATCATGTCCGCACCGGAAAGCACTGACCTGCAGGTAAGACTGGTCGGACGCCACAAGCCGCAACTGCAATTTGCACAGCCTGCATTGTTGTCCGAAAGCGAATACGAAACCCCCACCAATCTGGAGCGATTGTTCTACTATCCGCACCGCTGGTTTTTCAAACAGCAACTGAAACTGTATTCCACCAGCCTGCTGCATGTAACGGCTGATAACACACTTTCAGGCAACCTGGCCCACCGTTTTTTTGAAAAATTATTGAAAGAAGACCTTTCTTCCCTCGACCGCGGCGCCATTCACGAATGGGTGGAATCGCAGGCGCGCGACCTCTTGCCCCGGGAAGGAGCGACCCTGCTGCTTTATGGAAGGGAGCCGGAGCGCAACGCTTTTCTGAACCGGGTGAAAAATGCAGCCTGGAGCCTTGTCTCCCTGCTCCGCACCAACGGCTGGTCGGTCGCACATACCGAACTGGACCTGGAAGGCGCGTTTTCCGGTGTGCCCGTGCGCGGGAAAGCGGACCTGGTGTTGCAGCGCGGCGAAGAATGGGCTATTGTCGACCTGAAATGGAGCGGCACGCAACGCCGCAAGGAAATGATCCGGAACGGCGAGGACCTGCAACTGATCCTGTACGCAAGCCTGCTTCCGCCGGCGGATCACTGGCCGCATACCGCCTATTTTATCCTGGAAGAAGGGAAAATGGTCGCCCGCAATGCATCGGCCTTCCGGGAAGCGATCGTGGCAGGCGGTGGCGATGATGATCACCAGGCGGTTTGCGCGGCTATTTATCTGAAAATGCTGAAAACCTTTGAGTGGCGGATGGCGCAGTTGCAAAAAGGCGTGCTGGAACTCCGCAGCGCCCGTACGGCCCCCGAACTCGAGGCGCTCTACGAAGAAGCCCTGTTCGATCTGCTGGAAATGAAAAACGACGATGCGCGCTGGGACGAATACCGCACGCTGCTCGCCGGCGGATAATTCACTGCGCTACAGGGGCAAGTTTTACTTCAAGGCCGTCGTATTCTTCTTTGATCTTCAACTGGCAGCCGAGCCGGCTGTTGTCCTGCACAAAAAAAGCCTGGTCGAGCATCGCCAGTTCGTCGTCCGAAGGTTCGGGCAGCGCGTAGTCGTTCAGCACGTACACATGGCAGGAAGCGCAGAGCGCCATGCCGCCACAGGTGCCTTCCACCGGGAGTTCGTACGCTTTGCACAGCTCCATGATGCTCATGCCCATATCGGTCGGAGCGTCGAGTTCGTGGCGTTGATCGTCGCGATCGATGACGGTGATCTTGATGTTTTCCTTCATATATGGACGGGAAGATCGGATTAAAGCGGCAGCCCTTCGATTCCGGTGACGGTCGTGTATTTGAATGACAGTTTCTGGTCCGGGCGTACGTGTTTGAAGGCCGACTGGCAGGCCAGCGTGGCCTCGTGGAAACCGCAGAGGATCAGTTTGAGTTTGCCCGGGTACGTATTGATGTCGCCGATGGCGTAAATGCCGGGCTGGTTGGTGCTGTAGTCCAATGTATTGACCTCGATGGCGCCTTTTTCGAGCGAAAGACTCCATTCTGCGATCGGCCCGAGTTTCGGGGTGAGGCCGAAGAGCGGCACGAAGAAGTCCGTCTCGATGGAAAAAGTCCCTTCCGTATCGTGCTGGATGACCACGCCGTCGAGTTTTCCGTTGCCCTGCAGGCCCGTGACCTGCGCGTTGGTGATAAGCCTGATCCGGCCTTTTTCTGCCAGTTCCATTACTTTTTCCACACTGTCGGGCGCGCCGCGGAATTCGGTGCGGCGGTGCACCAGGGTCAGGTTTTGGGTCACGTCGGCGAGGTAGATCGTCCAGTCGAGCGCGGAATCGCCGCCGCCTGCGATCACCACGCGGCGGTCTTTGAAAAACTCGGGGTTGCGTACAAAATACTCCACGCCCTTGTCCTCAAAGTGTTCGATGTTGCTGATCGGCGGCTTGCGGGGTTCGAAGCAGCCCAGCCCGCCGGCGATAAAGATCACCGGAGCGTGGTGGCGAGTGCCCTGCGAGGTCGTTACGCACCAGCGCCCGTCGTCGAGTTTTTCTATTTTTTCAGCGCGTTCGCCGAGGGTAAAACCCGGATTGAAGGGCAGTATCTGCTCCATCAGGTTTTTGACCAGGTCGCCGGCCAGTACGCTTGGGCATCCGGGGATGTCGTAAATGGGCTTTTTCGGATATATCTCCATCAATTGCCCTCCGGGGTGGGGTAGCGCGTCGATCAGGTGGCAACGCATCTTCAACAGGCCCGCTTCGAACACGGCAAAGAGTCCGACCGGGCCGGCGCCCACGATGATGATATCTGTTTCTATCGTTTTCAACATAAATATTCGATACGCAGGCAGAAACGTTTATTTGCCTGTAAAGTTCGCTTTGCGCTTTTCCAGAAAAGCAGAGGCCCCTTCGCGGAAGTCGTCTGTGCCGCAGCATTCGCCGAAAGCATCCGCCTCTTTCCAGAATCCGTCGGTACCTTCTTCGTAGTAGGTGTTGACGGT
The DNA here is from genome assembly GCA_020636045.1 of Lewinellaceae bacterium. GTDB lineage: Bacteria > Bacteroidota > Bacteroidia > Chitinophagales > Saprospiraceae > M3007. The sequence goes on along the minus strand of JACJYP010000004.1, from coordinate 250,210 downwards.
TTCTATGATCCTTGAAATGGCAAAAGGCGCTTTTGTGGCGATTTTTTCAATGAGTTCAACGGCTTTTGCCACTTCAGCGCCCGAAGGTACCAGGTAGTTGACCAGCCCCAGTTGATACGCATCATCTGCCCCGATGATCTCGGCGGTCATCAGCAGTTCCGTGGCTTTTGTCTTGCCGATGTACTGTATGAGGCGCTGGGTGCCACCGTAGCCGGGTATCAGTCCGAGATTTACCTCAGGCTGGCCGAATTTTGCCTTTTCACCGGCGACGCGCAGGTGGCAGGCCATGGCGAGTTCGCAGCCGCCGCCGAGCGCAAAGCCGTTGACTGCAGCGACCACCGGCCGGTGAAACCGTTCGATGAGAAAGAAGATGTCCTGGCCGCGCTTGGCGAATTTCATGCCCTCCGCCGGGCTGAGGTCCTTGAATTCCGTAATGTCGGCGCCTGCCACAAAGGCTTTTTCACCCGCGCCGGTCAGCACCACCCCTTTCAGCCCTTCGATCCCGTGCGCGCTTTCCTCGAAAAAGTGTTTCAGTTCGAGCATGGTCTGCGTGTTCAGCGCATTCAGGGCCTTTTCGCGGCTGATGGTCACCACCGCAATGTTGTTTTCAAGGGCAATCTGTAAATTTTCGTATTGCATGGTCGTTATTGTCTGTGGGTTTTGCCTTTCAATCCAGTTTCAATACCTCGATCTCCTGCGACTTCCACTGGACGGCCTTGTCGAGGTGGTAGTTTTCCAGGCGGTTGTGATAAAAATAAAGCACGCGGAAGTTGGAAGACACGATGTCGCCGGACTTGCTGAACCCGAGCGGTTTTTCCGTGTGGAAAATGCCGAGGTTTTTTACGCCGTCGCGCACCACATCGTCGGCAGCGCGGTGCAGTTCCGGCGCGAGGCGGATCTTTTCCTGTTTTTCCATTTCGAATAAGGTGGCCTGCATCTGCTCCACCACCTCTTCCACCGCCCGGAAGGGGAAAAGGTAATCGTCGGGCGGCAGTCGCAGGATGCCAAACAGGTCTAGTTTGGGGTTTTCATGGAGCAGCAACTCGAACACGGCATACGCGACCAACTGGCTGCTCAGCACGACATTTTCAACGTGATAGCGCTCCACGATGCGCTCTGCCAGCAGTTTGGTGTACTCTTCTTCCCGCTGTCGGTCTACATTCACCCCCTGCGCAGAAGCAAAATAGTCGCGTACGTTCAGTTCGTTGCCGAAACGGTCGAAACTCCGCCCCTGCTGGTCCACAAAATTGCCCAGCACATCCATCGGCCGCCCCACGCTCAGGGTAATATCGCTGGTGGTGGAGAAAAATCGCCAGATAAACCGGAACCAGGCGCGGACGCTGGTGCCTTCGTCTTTCAGGCGGATGTAGTTCTCACGCCCTGTCATCCGGAGGTGCTGCTCGATCAGGAACGGCGCTTCGAGCACGAAGTTGTAACAGATCACGAGCGGTACGATGAATACTTTTTTCTCCGAATCGGCCTGGCAAAGCACCCTTTGTGCCTCGACGGCGGTACCCATGAGGCCCATTTTCAGTTCGGACTCGAGTTGACCGGAGCGCGAGCGGGTGCCGCCGGGGAAGAACAGGCTGTTCACGCCGCGCCGGATGCTGAGCATGCTCATGGTTTTCAGCGTTTCCAGGTAGATGGGATTTTTTTTGCGCCTGTCTACGCGGTAGGCGCCCAGTCGGTTCATGAAATAGGCTGCCGGGCCGAAATTGTACAAATTGAGCCCCGCGCCGTAACTGAACGAGGGCAGGCCCATGATCTGGTCCATGGCATAGCCGACGAGGATGGAATCGAGATTGCTGGAGTGCGTGGGCACGACCACCACCGTGCCGTGGTCGAACAGGGCGCGCAGGGTTTCCACTTCTCCGACGACGTTGAGGCGCTCGTAGAGGTGCCGGCGCCCGCGGAAGATCGCGCGCAGGCTTTTGCCGACGGCGGCGTTGAACAGACGGTTGAAAAAGGCCGTCAGGAAGCGCTGGGCGAAGCGGAACGTAGGGATCTGGAAGGTGCCGACGATCTCTTCCGAATACCGGTGGATGATCTTTTGCAGGATGTCTTCCGCCGCTTCTTTTGCTTCCTGATCGTTGCGGTCGAGCGTTTTTTTGATCAGCCGTTTGCTGACCCGGTTCCAGAACTGGCGTTCGTTGGGTGGGTCCACCTTCCAGGGCGCTTCCTTGATGCGGATGCGTTCCTGGTAAATGGTCTTGACGATGACGTCCGCCAGGTCCTTTTTATGGCGTTTTGCCAGCCGGTTGAAAGTAAATTCGTCGATTTCACGGATAAATTCCGAACGATCCTTGCTCAGCCGGTAGATCGGCCAGTCTTCGATGCGTTCGATCACCCTTGGATATGTATTGATCTCCTTTTTCACAGTATTCGCTTGTGGTGGCTTCATCTCCCGATGATCTCGCCGATGTAACCGAGTATTTCTTCCTTGCCGGTTCTGCGCGCGGAAGAGGTGATGAAGTAGGGGGGCAGGGATTCCCAGGTTTCGGACAGGGCCTTCATGAACGCCGCGATGTTCTTTTCCAGTTTCGCCTTGCTGCTTTGGTCGGCTTTGGTAAAAACGAGGGCAAAGGGGATCGCGTGTTCTCCCAGCCGGTTGATAAAATCGATGTCGATCGGCCTGGGCGGAATGTTGGGGTCGATCAGCAGGAAGGCCAGCATCAGTTCCTGGCGGTTGAGCAGGTAGCCGTCGATCATTTTGGCCAGCGCCTGCTGCTGCCCTTTCGACACCCGCGCGTATCCGTAACCCGGCAGGTCCACCAGGTACCAGGTATGGTTGATGAGAAAATAGTTGAGCAGTTGGGTCTTGCCAGGGGTGCCCGACACTTTTGCCAGGCCCTTTTTTGTCAGCATGTTGATGAGGGATGACTTCCCGACGTTCGAGCGACCGATGAATGCGAATTCAGGTCTGCCATCTTTGGGGCAAAGGCTTTGTTTCGGGAAACTGGCTACAAATTCGGCACTTTTAACTTCCATGGCTGAGCGCACAAAAGTAAGAGGATACTCCCTGAATTTTCACGTAATCTTTTCCTGCAGGTTAGCAAAAGGTTAAACAAGGCCCTGAAAACGCCTGCCGTGCACGAATTTCCAGCACCGGGCCGTTTTTTCAGAAACTCAACCAACACACACATTCAATCCGTATGAAAAATCTGTTTTTAGTATTTGCATTGATAGCCATTGCCCATACCGCGGAGGCGCAGTTCTCCTTTGGTCTGAAGGGTGGCGTGAATTCACAGGTCGTAAAACCCGGGGATATCCTCATCGGCGGCGGCGATACCTCGTTTAATTTCGGGGTCGACAAATTCAAGTTCGGAACACAGTTCGGCGCTTATTTCCGTATCGGCGAAAAGGTGTTCTTTCAGCCCGAGATCATTTTTAACTCCAACAAAACGGACTATAAGGTCGGCGAATCGTCGATCGGCGAGGTGATCAAGAACGAAAAATATCACTACCTCGACCTCCCGTTGCTGGTCGGTTTTACCGCCGGACCCCTGCGCCTGCACGGCGGTCCTGTCGGCCACTACTACCTCAGCAGCAGTTCCGAACTCACCGACTTCGACGGCTACGCCGCCCGCTGGAAACAGTTTACCTGGGGCTGGCAGGCCGGTCTGACCATCGGTACGGGCCGCTTTTCCGCCGATATCCGCTACGAAGGCAACTTCAACAAGGCGGGCGACCACATCACGTTTTTCGGCGACAAATACCATTTCAGCAATAATCCCGCCCGCCTGATCGTCGGGCTCAATATCGCCCTGATCAAGTAGGGCAGTTTGCAGTAGCAGTTGGCAATGGCAGTAGGCAGTAATATCTGAATTTGGAGAAAATATAAATGACAACCTTTTGTGCGGCGATTTATGTCTGCATGAATACTGCCACTGCTACTGCTACTGCCACTGCTATCCGACCACTTAGTTGCTTCATAATAGATTGTCATTGCGTTACCGGCGCGACTGCGGGCATCTCCCGGTCGCGCTTTTTTTATTTGTACGCTGCGGGGCGCTACATTTGCCCGAAAAGGAACCGATATGACCACTTTATACGGCATCGCGAAGGCGATGCACCTGATCGGAATGGTGTCCTGGATGGCCGGGATGTTTTACCTCGTGCGCATCATGGTGTACCACACGATGGCATTGGAGCAGCCCGAACCAGAACGCACGGTGCTTTCCCGCCAGTTCGGGATCATGCAATGGAAGGCGTATAACATCATCCTCAAGCCCGCCGTGATCATCACCTGGGCTTTCGGGGTGATCATGCTGAGCATACAGCCTGCCTGGCTGCAACAGGGCTGGTTGCATGTGAAACTGGCCTTTTTGTTGCTGCTGACCATTTATACGCATTATTTGAAGGGCCATATCCGCCAACTGGAAACGGGCGTCCCGCGCTTTACCCACCTGCAGTACCGCGCCCTGAACGAAGTGCCGACCCTGATCCTGGTCGCTATCGTGTTCCTGGCCGTATTCAAAACCGGCATCCATTTTCCAGCGCTTTTTGCCGGGTTGCTGCTGTTTACCGGCCTGATCGCCTGGGGGATCAGGAAGGCGAACGCGAGGAAATAGGGCCGGGCGCGTTCATGGTTTGCAGTTGGCTGAAGCAGCGCAGCGGGTAGCAATACCCGGATTTTCCACACTTCAATAAGGCAGGTTCTTTTTCAGTAACCATTCTTCTAGATTTTTTGCATTGCCATATACCGGTATTTTATTCTGACCGAACCTGTAATTCCTCCGACAAAAAGCCCGGTGATCCCAAGGCCGATACCTCCGATCACGGCTTTTTCTTCCCTGTTAAACATACGAAACAATCCCTGTCATCGCCACTGACCAGGCCAATTATTCCGCCGATAGCAAAACCGGTTAGCGCTCTAAATTCCCGGACACGCTCTAATGCAAAGGTGGTCCTACAATTTCTATATTGTATTTCGCCGACATGTCCGATAGTTGCTTTTTAAATTCCTCAGTGGGCGGGCCATGCCGCTCCGGAAGCGTAATTGTATCGGCAGGTCTTGAAGCAGCCTTGACAAAATTTTCGAAATCATGACCGGTAGTGATCGTGAGCCATTTGCCCCCTTGCGGAGATTCAACCCGGTAGGCGTGCGGAATGCCTTTTGGCGCCAATATGGTCTCACCTGCTGAAAGCCGGTGTTCGCTCGACCCGATCACAAAACGGAACTCCCCTTCAAGGACCACGAACACTTCATCCTCAGTATGATGGATATGCAACGGTGGCGAATCTCCGTGGTAAGCATGATGCTCCAGCACTGAGATGTTGTCAGAATTGTGATCACCTGAGATGCGCACCTGGACACACGTATCCAGGAACCAGTAAGCGTTTGAATTGTTTGTCTCCATTTCGTTGATTGATTTGCAGTTTGTTGTTATTTCAGTTGTCGTTCAGGATACGTGAGAATGCTTTTCGATCTGGAGTCCGTCTGTTGATCTACAGCGACGAGCAGGGCAGAAATAACGAAAGCCGATCTGTATTTTGTTACACTCATGGCCAGTGAAAGGAAACACATGCTGACGACGAACAAATATAAGAGAATCATTGCTGACCATTGTGTTCTCGCTTTGCTGGTCCTGAATATTGCTTCAACTTATGTTTCGTGATATTAGCCGGCGGGGACCTGAGTTAATTGTCAAATTTTAGTATTCGGGAAATGTCATTTTCCAGTCCGGAAAGGTTCAACCCTTCCACATTTGAAAGCAGGATTATGGCTTCATCCTTCCTGGTTCGCCTGCTGAAAAAGCAGGTATAACCCGGCAGGTCTCCTTCATGATACATCACATCCCAAACACCGCCCCGTTCGCGCAAAAACCAGCCGTATCCAAATTTTTCCTTTACATGCTGTTTCTGCATCAGTTCAATTGATTCCGTTGATAAAAGGCTCTCCAAACGAAGCGCCCGGTCTATTTTAAACAGATCGCTTGCGGTAGCATATAATGATCCCGCTCCATTCACTATTTCAAGGGGATACCCGATCGCTACAGTCTCTTTCTGATTGGTTGCCTTATAACCCAGCGCCAGATTGCTTACCTGATGCGGGTCATTGGCAACACCAAAAGAGTTTAGTTGAGCCGACACGCAAAGATGCGCTATCAGTTCCTCAAAACCTTCCCCCGATGCTCGTTCGGCTATTTCTTTCAGTATGACATATCCCGTATTTGAATATTTAAAATCCGAACCGGGCTTAAAATCGAAGTCGGCTTCTTCCAGGTCCGACTCCTCGAATGCATGATCCTTGCCAATTAATTCTTTAATTCCCGAAGTATGCGTTAGTAACTGATGAACCGTTACGGTGGAGGCTTGGGAGTTGTTGTCAACACTAAAAAACTTACCAAGCGGATCGTTTAATCCAACCTTGCCTTGCTCTGCCAATTGCAAAATGAGGATCGCGGTAACAGGTTTGGAAATAGAAGCAATTAGAAATTTTGTTGAATCGCTCATTGGAATTCCTTTCTCTGCATCTGCCATTCCAAAGTTTTTCCGGTAAATGATATCTCCTTTCTTCGCTACCAACACAGTTCCAATAAAATCTCCGTCTTCGAATGCTTTATTGACCACAAAATCGATCTTTTCGTTTGGTGTTTTTCCCGGATTAGCATTGCAACCGGCCAGAAGTAAAGGGATCAGGTAGTAAAAGGCCTTGTTCATCATCTGGTCGTACTATTTTCGTTATTTCAAATTTCGCTCTTTTAAAAGTTCTTTCAGGGCTTTGTCATCTTTGGATTTATTGATCAGATTGAATGCAAAAAGCAAAGGGATCAATGTAAGGATCCCGAGACTGTTTTTTGCAATGCTGTAAATGATGATCCCAAACATGAATCCGATCAACACCGCATTCATGATGGAATTCGATTTCATTTTTTTTGCTTCTTGCAGCAACTCTTCGTCTGTTAATTCTGATAATTTCTTTTGCTCCATTTTTTGATGCCTGGGTTTTGAATAGCGGGTGTCATGTTAGCGTTGAAGCCAACGGTTTGTAAAAAAGGTATGGCGGCTTCCACTTTCGATATAGAAAAGTGGCATCTCTTAATTGTCCTTAAAAATTGCTTCTATCAGTTCTTTCATTGCCAATCCGACTTATTGATTCTTTTGATAGCGCGCCAATCTATCATGACCTCTGGTCGCTCCATATCCGTATGACGCCATCGTTTGATCGCATCAAAGATGCTAAACCGATAAAACATTGCCAAATATCAACTCAAAAGTGGATCAAAACTTTGCTTTTTCGAATTGGGGTCAATGGTTGGTGGGACGTAGTTCTGTGCCTTATCAGTAGTCGGAGACTTGCCGACGGCGCGTGTCGCGTCGCAGACGCTCACGAGCATGTTGCGTTTTAATGGGAATTCAGAACACTTTACGCGAGCAGTATAGTCTCTTGATTTTAGATTTTGATAAATAGACAATGCGGCAGATTTATCATCTCCCGTATGTGATATGAAAAGTATATTATCATCTTTTGTCACTCATCTAATTTTATTTTTATTATAAAAATTTATTATATTATTGTAACGAGTTGTTGCTGCATTAAAATATTGTTCAAAATATTTACTTTCAACTATATCAAAGAGTTCTTCAGCATAATCATCCCTAAAATATGAATAAAAATCAGGATTTTGAAGGTACTGTAAACATGCGGTTTCATAAATATTTAAAAACCCTTCTATTCGACTATCTCTAAGATCTTCGCAATTTGCAATGAATTTTTCCTTGATTATTGTTGGTTCGTTTGGCAAGTGCAACTTTTGAAGTTTTAAATCATCTCTCAAATGACTAAAAGTTTCAATTCAATGTCTTCTAATAAAACTCTTGCTTGACTCAAACTATTCCTTAAATTATTTAATTTCAGATCCTTTCGTAAATTATCTGTTTCGGTACTATTTTTTTTTCTTTTAACCTTCGAATAAGGTTTATAAAATAGAAAATAACGCTTGCTAATATTAAAAATTGCAAACTTTATTACAATATACAAAAAATCATAATATTGTGAAATTATAACTGGTTTTGAATCTTTTCTAAAAATTCCACAAACTTACTGTTTCCACCGTTTTCAATTTTTAATCCTTCAAGATGATCATATAAGCTTTGACGAGCATCAGAATTGAGAAGAAGTATCAATGGAGTAAGGAGAGCCATTGCAGGCAAAGCGCCTATTGCAAAGGCCGCAACAATTATTGCGATAATTTTTTTTAATCGTAGTATCCATTTTTTCAGATTTAATTTAAGGATGATATATGAAGAATTTGGAACATTGTGTACATTATTACGTAATGGTTGGCTAGCCGCCGTGTGTTGGCTCTGTGGGTTGGCTGTTTGGCGGCATGTACAGCAAGCCCTTATTCGACGATTTTTAATCCTCTCTTTGTCTTATTAATTCAAGAGTCGCGTAGGTAATTTGGTTTAGGGTTCTTGAATACTCATCAAAATCAATTACGCCGATGTTGTATTGGTTTTAGGTTATAATATCTCGAATTGAGAAGTACTAATGTATTATAGTCGCTATTTTTAATGTGTGATAGTTGTTTTGTTAATTCAGAAAGCGCGTCTTCTAATCTTCCATGCACGATTAGATTCATAACATCTCTTAATTCTACCTTTTCTTTCTTCTCCACTAGTTCAATGACATTTAGTTGCTTCTTTAATTGTGCAATTAACCTCTCAAAGCCTTCATCATCATAGACTTTTGCCGCTTGATACTCTTGTAAGTTTAAAGTGCCAACAGAAATGTTTGGCAATTCAACATCTTCTATAAGTGCAGGAATGAAATAGATATACCCTGGCGGCTTATTTTCAAGTTCAGCAAGAGCCATTCTTAACTCTTTTTTTGAACATAGCCGCTTTTAGCAATACTATTATTTGAAATACAAATCAAAAATATTCTTGAATTTTTATTGCTTTCTTAATTTCATCATCCCACCTGACTCCGGGGTGAAGGTTTTCTTCATCTAACCAAGGCTCTAATCCATTCTCTTTTAGTTTTCGATAAAGTTTGCGAACCGCAATCTTATCTTCGGAAGCGTGTGCTAAAAATATTCTTTTCTCAAACTCTTTTCTTTCTTGAGTGTCTAATTTTGGTTTATCGGTAGTTTTTTCACTACTATGTAAATAATCTAATCCTGATAGTCGCAATATTATATCTATCCCGTCTTTTGTAATAAACCTTGTATCAACAAAGCCTGAACTCTTGAAATACTCAATAAATTCATTCAAGTCACTCGAAATGTATGGGACTTCCAGTAATTGAAGTATTTCCTCTAAATCACCTCTTCTATCGGGTCTTTGAGCAAGTTCTGTAAAAATCAGTCTTATTTTTTTTCGATGAACGTCATTGGTTTGACTGATGCCGAAAGGGTTTGTATTTTATTTTTGACAAGAGCCATCACCGTATCATACTGCTTTTCCCAATAACAATCTTCTCCTCTACTTGCCGCTTTACACTCTACTTGATGGTTTTGCTTGTGCTTATCAAGTAAAATATTTACAAATTTCAGAAATGCGAGTTTCTCCTTTAATTCGTCGTAGTCTTCAAGGACTTCTTTTACCAACCTAAAAACCACTCTTGTGCCCATCAGGGCTGCCATCCTCAATGAAGCCAATTAGTTTGTTGTTCTCAACTAAGGTTTCAGCATCTCTTTCAATTACAGTATTTATTTCCATTTTATTTTTCTTTCGTTACGCCTAACGGCCAGGACTTGCGCCGTTGAGACAGCAATGGACGTCAGTCCGTTGTTGTCCGAAGTGCGATGCGGAGCGAGCGCTTCGCGGCGCAAGTCCTGGCCGTTGTCACAAAATGCGAGCGTATGCGAGCATTTTGTGACAACTACCGTACTGCCGCACATTTGACTACAAATCCGTAGTCAAATGTGCGTATATCCCACCTCGCCACGTTATTACAGATCCACCCACCACACCCAAGCCCAAAAGCATAATGCAGATGTCCTCCCAAGCACCCCAAAAATAAAGCAATTCCCTATAACACCAAACCTGAAAGAATGAAACACCACCACGCTCCCCAAAACGAAAACCCCTACTCCCCATATTTCATATGCACCACCGTCGCCCGTCCTTTTTCAAGCACGGTGACCAGGAACAGGTTGTCGTATTCCGTATCGGGCAGGTTGGACCAGGCGTTTGTGCCGGTCAGGACGTTCAGCAGCGACGGCACCGTATTGGAGTGTCCGACGACCAGCACAGCTCCGGCGTGGTAATTGGCGAGTGTGGCATCGGCAAAGGCATCGGGCGCAAAAGGGTCGTACAGCGCGACGGAAAGCGACTTTTCCTGTGCGACGGGCTGCGCCGTCTGCAGGGTGCGGTTGAAACTCGTGGAAAAAACGGCGGATAGGGGGACATTGGACAGCACCCGGCGCAGTTCGTCAGCGCGGGCGTGTCCGCTCGGACTCAGGTCGGGGTTGCTGCCGATGCCCGTGGTTTCCGCGTGGCGCAGCACGATAAAGGTGGTCGCCGTATCGTGCACATACTGGGTCAGGTTCAGCGTGTCGGTCTGCGTAATGTAAACCGTATCCGGCTGAATGACGAAAATGGTGTCGGTCTCGACAATGGTTTTGGTGATCACCTGCGGCTCTTTTTCGCAGGAGCACAAGCCCGACGAAAATGCCAGCGTGGCGGCCAGGAGGAGCAGGCCGGATACATATTTCATAAGCAAAAGGGTTTTGAATTATCTCTAACTGCCGCTCACAGGTGGATCACCTCTCCATAAGCCGCTGCGGCCGCTTCCATGATCGCCTCGCTCATGGTGGGGTGCGGGTGCACGGATTTGATGATCTCATGGCCCGTGGTTTCCAGTTTGCGCGCCACCACCACTTCCGCGATGAGTTCGGTCACGTTGTAGCCGATCATGTGCGCGCCGAGCCACTCGCCGTATTTTTTATCGAAAATGACCTTGACGAAGCCTTCCGGGTGTCCGGCGGCCTTGGCCTTGCCGGATGCCGTGAAGGGGAATTTGCCGACCAGTATCTCGTAACCGGCGTCTTTGGCGCCCTGTTCCGTGTAGCCGACGGAAGCAACTTCGGGCGAGCAGTAGGTACAGCCCGGGATGTTGTTGTAGTCGATGGGCTCAGGGTGGTGCCCTGCGATCTTTTCCACGCAGGTGATGCCTTCCGCGCTGGCCACGTGTGCCAGCGCCTGGGTAGGCAGTACGTCGCCGATGGCATATACGCCCGGCACGCTGGTGCGGTAGTATTCATCTACTTTGATAAAGCCGCGGTCCGTAGCGATGCCCAGGTCTTCCAGGCCGATGTTTTCGGTGTTGGGCGTCACGCCGGCCGCGCTGAGCACCACATCGCACAGGATGGTCTCTTCCTTGCCGTCCTTGCGATTTTTGACAAACACCTTGATCTCCTTGCCGCTGGCATCCACTTTCTCCACAGCCCAGTTGCCGTACACCTTCATGCCTTTTTTTGTATAGATCTTGCCGAGTTCTTTCGACACATCCGCGTCTTCACGCGGCACGAGTCCCTGCTCCAGGAATTCCACGATGCTCACTTCCGTGCCCAGGGTATGGTAGAAGTAGCCGAATTCCACGCCGATGGCGCCGGCGCCCACCACTACCATGCGCTTTGGCTGGCTGTCGAGGCTCATGGCCTTGCGGTATTCGATCACTTTTTTTCCGTCGATGGGCAGGTTGGGCAGTTCCTTGGCGCGGCCGCCGGTGGCGACAATGATGTGCTGAGCGCTGTATTCCGTCGTTTTGCCGTCGGCATCGGTCACCGCCACTTTCGGGCCTTTCACGAGTTTCGCATCGCCCATGATCACAGTGATCTTGTTCTTTTTCATCAGGAATTGCACGCCCTTGCTCATGCCGTCGGCCACACCGCGGCTGCGCTTGATGATGGCGCCGAAATCAGCCGTCGATTTTCCGGTCTTGATGCCGTAGTCCTCGGCGTGGTTCAGGTAATCGAATACCTGGGCGCTTTTCAGCAGGGCCTTGGTGGGGATACAGCCCCAGTTGAGGCAAATGCCGCCGAGGCTTTCTCTTTCCACGATGGCCGTGTTGAGTCCGAGTTGGGATGCGCGAATGGCGGCCACGTATCCGCCGGGACCGCTGCCTATGACGATGAGATCGAAATTCATGTATGAAAAAACTTGATCGGTGAAAACTGTCGTGAAAGACCGGAAATGCTCCGGCAAAAATATAATTTGGTTTCGAAGGGGCAAATATAAGGTTTGGCGTCAATTTTTCTGGGTTTGGGACCTGACGCAATATTTCAACATGGAAATGCAACAAGTGTTTTCGGGATTTCGAGAAACGCCGGAGGCCGGTTAGTTGCGTTTGCAGATTGCGGGGCGCTGCAACTGCACGGAAATTGGTAGCGCGGCGTTTACGCCGCCTTGTTGGAGGTCATTTATGGCCGACTGTTACGCGTTACGGCCATAAATGGCCTTGACCCGGGCGGCGTAAACGCCGCGCTACCGGCTCTCCGCGCGCTTGTGACGAGCGGGATCCCGTTAAGGAAATCTGTTGGTGACAACCTGAACAACTGCCTATATTTGAACCGGCATCCGATCCCGGAAATTCACCACAAACCCGTTTTACATGAAACCGTTCCTCTTTTTAGCCCTGCTTTGCCTCGTTTCTCCTGTTTTTGCCCAGCCGACCGGCAATGTGAAAGTCGAGATGAGCCCTGTTTATAAAAACGAGCAAAAACAAACCTACGTCACCGATATGTTCAACGACCCGGCCGGGAACATTTACCTGGTCAAGTCGGAAGACAAAACGACCGCCGGCGAAGTGCTGTTCGGCGCCATCGCCGACAAAGACCCCGTCGTGCTGATCGAGAAATACGACAAATCACTCGAGCAACTTTTTTCAAAGACGCTTTCCGCCGGAGAAGTGGACGGTTATAAGCGGTATTACCAGGGGGTGTATCGCGTCAAGGGGAAACCCTGGTTTTTTTCGGCGTACTTCGACAAAAAGGAGGACATGCGGTATTTGTACCGCCACGAACTCGGCGATGACGGGAAACTCGGCAGGGGTGTCAAGGTGGCGAAGATGGAATCGAAAAAAGGCGGCGGGCGGTTCAATATCCTGTATTCTCCCGACAGCGCGTTGCTGGCAGTGGTGACGCGCCCCGCCGTGAAGGGCAAGAAGCCCGAGGAAATGAGTTTTCAGGTGTTCGACGGCGATTTCAACATCGTTCAGGAAGGCGCCACGACCTTTCCCTACATCAACAAAGAGATGGATATAAAGGGATTTGCCGTGACCAATCAGGGCGATTTCAGCGCGCTGGTCTCCTGGGAAGACGACAAGAACGCCAAAAAATTTGTCGAGGAACTGTTCGTTTTCCCCGCGGGTGAAAAGGAGCCCCGGCGCATCCCCATCGATCTGGGCGAAAACTTCCTGCTCCATTTTCAGGTGAACGCCGATAAAAACGGCAACCTCTACGGCGTCGGGATGTATAACCTGATCTCGAAAAAGGAAAAGTTCAAAAGAGGGATACCGCCCACCTCGCTCGGCACGGCATGGGTCCGGATCGACCGCTCGACCTGGAAGGCCGGCAAACCTGTGCTAAATCCGTACAAGACCGAAACGAAGACCTTCCTGGAATCAAAGTCGAAACTCGTGTACGGGTACGGGTTTCAGTATTTCGATATCTTCAAGACCTGGCTGGACGACGACGGCAGGATGCACCTCGATATGGAGCAGGATTGGTACATCGCGACCCAGGGACAGATCATTCACAGCGTGAACAACTACTCGGAAATGATCGTGCTGATCGGGTTCGACCCGGCGGGCAAAGTAGAGCGGGAGGTGATCGTGCCGCATAAAGTTACCGGTGGCGGCACCGTGCTGGGCTTGTTCCACCTTGCCCTGCGAAAGGACGATACCTTCTGTTTTATTTACAACGACAATGCGAAAAACTTCCGCGAGCAGTTCAAAACGGTCAAGGACATCGAGCCGGTGATCGCCCCCGGCTCCTCCGGTATCGCCCTGAAAAGCAAAAAGCCGAATGTCGTGATCTGCTCCGTCGGCCCTAAAGGCGACAAGCATTTCGACGCTGTTTTTAATTTTGAGGATATGGAGGTGTTTCTCCATACGCCCGACTTTTTGCAGACGGGCGCCAACACGGTTGTGGTGGTGGGGATTCACAACCGGGAGTTTCGCCTTTTCCGGCTGGAGTTTTGACTAATTGATGGTCAAGCATTTTCATATCGGCCTTCGCCGCCGCCGTATTAATATCCTGATTCGCCGTGCTCGTGTCTTTTGACCAAGCACGAAACGTAGCATGGGATCGACCTTTTGAACAAAACTTCCGGATTTGATTGGCGGTCTCTTGGCGTATTTATCACGCCATCCTTGTATTCCGGCTTTTCCCGACGCTTGTGGGGTACGTCTATCATACCCAAATGTTCATTAAAGAAGTAGGCTTGGGGACTCGGAATGCGCAGTTTGTAACAGGCCAGGTGTCCTTTTCCATATTCGACGATCCCAGATGGTGCCTCCAACATTCCGGTTAGGGAATGCGTTGATAAATAGTTGACGTAATCAAACCCGTGTTGGGTTTTTCTTGCACCGGGATCGGCCTTTGAACAAAACTCCCGGATTTATGTCCGGCCTTATGGAAGGCGTTTGGCATTTACACCTTTGCCGGCTTTGATACTTTTCTTTTGCTTGCCCAAAGAAAGTATCCAAAAGAGCAGTCCTTCCGGCAGTGCCGGCGACCTTCGGAATTGCGCTGTTTTAACAGGCCAGGGTTCCTTTTCGCCATATCCGGACTTGCTCATCCTGTTAAAGGCGCCGCCTGCGGCGGTACATTCCCTGCGGCCGGGCATGCCTCGCGGACGGCAAATGCGTTGCGTAAATGTTTGTCAGGTAACTTTCGAAAGTAAAAGTTGGCAGAAGCAGTAGCAGTTGCTGTTTTCGGCAACAGTTCGACTCATGGGTAGCCGCCCTGTAGGGGCCGGCGGTTAATAGGATTCGCGATCTCTGTGTTATTCCGCTCCGTAGGAGCCGGCCACATCCGGGTGCAGAGGCCGGTTCCTACAGAGCGGTAATTCATTCAAGACGTTTTTGCTATAAACTGCCGGCCCCTATGGGGCGATTGGGTGCTGAGTTGTTGGTCGTCGTCGTTGATAATGGTACGAATTACTGCACAGATCATTGCGATTTCTGTTTTTTCCAAATATCACTATTCCTCTTAACTGCTACTGCCAACGGCCACTGCCAACTTAGATCATCAGATCGTTTCCACATAATTCAAATCCTCATGAAAGGTCTCTTTCATGCCTGCCAGCGCTGCAAAGGCGATCGCGATGCACACGGCGCCGACGATCCAGGCGGCCGTCACGATGTCGCCCGTCCCCGCTGGGGATTTCAGCCATTTGAAGGAAGCGCCGATGGGCACCAGCATGCCGCGGGCGAAATTGGGCACCGAGGTCGCTACGGTAGCCCGCAGGTTGGTGCCGAATTGCTCGGCGCCGATAGTCACGAAGATGACCCAGAAGCCGACGGAAATGCCCAGCAGGAAATGCGCGAAGTAAAAGGACGCCGCCGTCGAGAACCCGCCCGCCAGGTAGTACGCCACGGCGAGCGTATCGAGCGTGAGAAATATCCACATCACTTTCAGGCGGCTGCGCAGGTACTGGCTGAGCAGGCCCGACGCAATATCGCCCAGAATGAGCCCCGTATAGCAGGCTGCGATCGCATGTCCGCCGGTGATGCCTTCCAGGCCTTTTGCCCGGCCGAATTCCGGCGCCAGGGTGATGAGCACGCCCACGACGTACCAGGTAGGAAAGCCGATCAGCAGGCAACGCACGAAGCGGTTGAAGCGATTCCAGTCGGTGAAGAGCGACAAAAAATTGCCGCGGCTGATGTGTTTCGATTGTTGCACTTCGCGGAACATACCCGACTCGCTCACGCTGATGCGCAACAGCAACAGCAGCAGCCCCAGTCCGCCGCCTACGAAGTAGCAGGTGCGCCAGGGAAAGAACTGGTCGACCACCCAGGCCAGCAGGGCGCCGCTCAGTCCGATGGACGCTACCAGCATGGTGCCGTAGCCGCGTTTTTCTTTTGGCAGGATCTCCGATACAAGCGTGATGCCCGCGCCCAGTTCGCCCGCCAGCCCGATGCCCGCCAGGAAGCGGAAAATGGCGTATTCGGTGGCCGTTTGGGCAAATCCGTTGAGGATATTGGCAACGGAATACAGGAATATCGAAAAGTACAACACCCGCACCCGGCCTTTTTTGTCGCCCAGCACACCCCAGAGCAGTCCGCCGAGCAACATGCCCGCCATTTGCCAGTTGAGCAGGGAAATACCGGTGTCCGTCAGCGCCTGCCCCTGAAAACCGAGGTCCTGCAGGCTTTTGACGCGGACAAACCCGAACAGCAGGAGATCGTAGATATCGACAAAGTAGCCGAGCGCCGCTACGATGACAGCGGCATTCAGGATACGGGTGCTGGCAGGGTTTTCCGACATGTGATTTCCGTTGAAACAGTTTTATAGCAGTGTGTACGAATTACGACATATACCACAGCATGTTATCGATATCCGGTTACGGTTCGCATCCGTATTCCGCCTTGTTGGCGCTCATTTATGGCCGACTGTCCTGCATTACGGCCATAAATGACCTTGACCCGGGCGGCGTAAACGCCGCGCTACCGATACAACATGAGATAAATGCTTGAACATAAATATTTTATTATCCGCACAAATCGCTGATCAAGACCCGTTTGTCAAATATCAACTTTTTGACGGATGACGACCTAATTTCCAGTTTCCAGTTTCCAATTTCAACACGCTATCCTTCTTTCGGATAATTATCATCCCAGTCCTTGGGCTCCGGGTCGCCGAGTTTTCCGATGCTTTTGGCCACGATCATCGACACGGTGGCGTCGCTGGTGACGTTTGCGACGGTGCGGCACATATCGAGTGGCCGGTCAACGGCCAGGATAAGCGCCAGCCCGGCCTCGGGGATGCCCGCCTGTGCCAGCACGATCACGAGCATGACCATGCCCGCGCCGGGCACCGCCGCCGAGCCGATGGATGCCAGCGTGGCGGTCAGGATAATGCCCATCTGGGCGCCCAGGGAGAGGTCCATGCCGTAGGCCTGTGCGATGAACACCGCCGCGACGGCCTGATAGAGCGCCGTGCCGTCCATGTTCACCGTGGCGCCGATGGGCATCACGAAACTCGCCACATCTTCATGCACGCCGAGGTGTTCTTCCACGCGTTCCATGCTCACGGGCAGGGTTGCGGCGCTCGAACTGGTGGAAAATGCCAGTAATTGCGCCGGCGCGAAGCCTTTCAGGAAGAAGAGCGGATTCTTTTGCGTAAAGATCCGCACCAGGGTGGGGTAGAAGATGAAGATCATAAAGGCCAGCCCCGCCACGACGGTGCCCATGTAGCCCAGCAGGGCGATGAATATATCCGACGAGGGGGACTCCACGACCAACGCGGCCAACAAGGCAAATACCCCGTAAGGCGCCGCCAGCATGATAAGGTCCACCATTTTCATGACCACCTCGTTCATGCCGTCGAAAAAGCCGATCACGGGCGCCGATTTTTCTGCCGGGATAAGAATGAGGCCCACACCGAAAAAGATCACGAAAAAGATGATCTGCAGCATGTTGCTGTTGGTGGAGGCCGCACCGAACACATTGTCGGGCACCATGTCCACCAGGGGCTGCAACGGCGATTTGTTCTTTTGTTCTTCGGCCGCGCTGATCTTGGCGGTGGCATCGCCGGCGTAGGTGTCGTTGAGTTGCTGGCGCGTCTCGGGGCTCACAAAATGGCCCGGCTGCGAGATATTGACCGCCACGAGTCCGATGGATACCGCGATGGCCGTCGTAAAAATATAGATGCCCAGCGTGCGCAGGCCCATGGTCGACAATTTGGAAATGTCCTTCAGGTCGGCCACGCCCTTGATGAGCGAACTGATGATCAGGGGAACGGCGATTAGTTTGAGCAGGTTGAGAAAAATGGCGCCGAAGGGTTTGATCCAGTCGGTGATAAAAGAATGCCACTGCGCCCAGGAAGCCACGGCCCCGAACGCGACCCCGAGGACCATGCCGATGATGATCTGCCAGTGCAACGCTAATTTTCTCATGATCGATTGTTGTGTTGGTTTCGCGGATACAGGCGCTGCGTTTTTCGGGAAAAGGCCGCCTGGATACGCACATTGTTTTGGTTCGCTCCGGTATTTCAGGGAAATTCCGCGATCGGTGCGGGCGCTGGCAAATGTAAAAAGTATTGGATATTGCGCTGCATAATTCAACGACCGCGGCCTTTCCCGCCATTTTTCAACGTTTTCAATATTCCCATGATGAAACACGACGAACCGCAGCCCTGGCGCGTGACCGACAGCCGCTATGTGCTCGACCGGAAACCCTATATGGTGCTGCGCGAGGATACGGTCATGCTGCCGAACGGCACCCGCATCGACGATTATTTTATATTCGAGTACCCCGACTGGCTGAATACCATTGCCATTACGGAGGATGGGCTGTTCGTGCTGATCCGGCAGTACCGCCACGGTCTGCAACAGGTGCACTACGAACTGGCCGGCGGTGTGGCCGACCCGGGCGAGGCGCACCTTGCAGGCGCGCAGCGGGAATTGCTCGAAGAGACGGGCTATGGCGGCGGCGAATGGCGGTTGTGGGTCGAGTTGTGCCCCAATCCGGCCACGCATACCAATACCTGCCATATTTTCCTCGCCACCGGCGTGCGCCGCATCGCGCAGCAGGACCTCGACGGCACCGAAGAGATCAGCGTGTGTCTGTTGTCGGTGCAGGAAGTGCTGGAGATGTTGCGCACCGGCGGCGTCTCGCAGGCCCTGCATGCCGCGGCATTGTGGCGCTATTTTGCGGAAAACGGAACCCCGGGGCAGCCTGCAGGCACAACGGATTTCGAGGTTCGTTGAAACACCGAAACGCACTAAACACCGGCGCCGGGCTCACAAACTTCCATTTTCAGCGGACCATGTAGCCGGGCGGGATTCAAGACAAACCGGGATGGTGTTGTCTTTACGGTCAACCTTGCAGCGACAACACAAAGGGCGTTAATCGTTACAACGTTCGTTGCAGCGATTACACAAAGGGCGTTAGTCGTTACAACGTTCCTTGCAGCGATTACACAAAGGACGTTAGTCGTTACAACGTTTGTTGCAGCGACAACACAAAGGGCGTTAATCGTTACAACGTTCCTTGCAGCGACAACACAAAGGACGTTAGTCATTACAACGTTCCTTGCAGCGACAACACAAAGGACGTTAGTCGTTACAACGTTCCTTGCAGCGACAACACAAAGGGCGTTAGTCGTTACAACGGACCCCGATGACTTGATAATGAACCTGTTGGCACAATCTTTCCGGTAAAATAATAAAGCTGCGTGTTCTTTCTGGTTTCAAAGGACATAGAGTATCTTGACACTCCGTTCTGTGGTGCTGTCGACGCCACAGGTAACATTTTTACAAAGGGATGGATATGGGAAAAAGGAACAATCATGCCGCCAAAGAACCGGTGGAGATCAGAACCCACTTGAAAAAACGGGGCGCGTTCCGAAAAGCCATACGAGTAGGAATCCAAAACTTTTGAAAATGAGAAAGCATTTGTTCGCAAGCCTTACCCTGATCGCCTTCCTGGGCACCCAGTCGATTGCCGTCGCACAAAAAGTCACTACAAAAACGCCCGCGAAAAGCGAGGTAAAAACGGACAGGACCCTGCCTGCCCGCCTGACGGGAAAGGTGTTGGCGGTCAACAAGGATGAAAAAACGGTGACGGTCCGGGTGAACGGTAAAGATGTCGCGCTTCATTCCCCGAAAGCCACCAGATTTCCGGTAATCGGCTCCGAACTGGTATTCGAAGCGAAAGTCAATTACCCGTATTACGACAACTGCGAAAAGTGCCACTCGGATTGCAGCAACGACTGCGTTTCGGGCGTCTGTTTTATGACAGCGGAACTCGGCTGCAAATGCTACATCATCGCCGACTGGTGGTGTGGGATGCGTTGAATCCGGGATGCGCGTATCCTTTGTCTGATTGGCACACAGAATTACAGATTTACAATTCAAGGCAATTGTATCTGTGTGTTCTGTGTGCTATTTTTGTTTTGCGGAAAGGGATGGGATAGAAGAACCGATGTATACTTTTATAGATACTACCATCAGTGACAGCCGCTATTCAGATATTTTATATGCGCACAGGCCTGGTTTTTTCAATAGCTATGTTTCTATCCTTGTCGGTCTGCGGACAGAGGTACGATTTTACCTGGCTAACAGGATACACGACAGCCATTCCTCCCCAACAAGGAGATTTAGATGGAATATCCTTGTTGAATTTCGGCAATGGCAACCTCGAAAGTTTGGAACTTGTTAACCTTGATTATGACTTCACGCACAACAACTCTGCCTTTTCTGATTCTTCAGGAAACCTGATCGCATTTTTTAACGGTATCCAGGTAGAGGATGCCTCTTACCACATCATGGAGAATGGGCAAGAAATGGACAAGTATATTGTCACAGGCTCACATTACCGAAAGTATTCCGATGAATTTCTACCGCAAGGCAGCATTTTTCTTCCCTGGCCCGCGCACCCGGACAGCCTGTTCCTGATTTATGGGGGTAAGGCCAACTACGGCTCTGCCGCTCAGGTAATTTTGGGTTCTTTGAACCTGTCCTATGCCCTGATCGATCTGAAAGGTAACAACGGCTTGGGAAAAATGGTAGAAAGAGAGCAAATGTTATTGGAAGACACGATCGGGAATGGCCAAATAACTGCTTGTAAACACGCCAATGGACGCGATTGGTGGGTGTTGATTTGGGAAGCAGATGCAGCGCGTGTTTATCGTTTTTTGGTTAACCCCAAGGGCATCAGTTCAAAAGGACAACAAACCGTAGATTTCCCGATATACAGCGGCGCCGGACAGACCTGCTTTTCTCCTGACGGGCGTTTTTATGCGATATATAATGGCATCAGTGTCGCCATGGGGACATATCTGAACATCTTTGATTTTGACAGATGTCTGGGATTATTGAGCAACCAGCGGCAATTTCATCATCCTGTTGGTCTATATGGTGGGGTATCCATTTCCCCCAATTCCAGGTTTTTATATGGAAATTTTCAGGACACTGTTTTTCAGTACGATCTGTATGCTGACGACATTATTGGTTCACAAAAATTAGTCGTTGTCCGTGATGATTACCCGTATCCCAAGCGCTTCTATTTATCCCAACTTGCACCTGACGGAAAAATTTACACCAGTTCAACCAGCGGTTCCAGATGGCTCCATATCATCCATAATCCTGACGAAGAAGGCGCCGCATGTCAATATCATCAGCGAGGGCTGCTATTGCCTACCGTAAATTCATATTCTGTTCCCAACTTTCCCAATTACCGTCTTGGTCCGCTCGATGGCTCTCCATGCGACACACTTGGGCTGGATAATATCCCCAAGGCCTGGTGGCGCTATGATCAGGATACCCTCGATCCGCTTCTGGTCAGATTTCATGATCTGTCGTACTATGAACCTGCCGCCTGGTCGTGGGACTTTGGTGACGGGAGTGCGGGCAGTAGTGAACGGCATCCCACACACCAATTCAATTCGACCGGCGCATACCAGGTATGCCTGACCGTCGATAACCCGGATGGTTCGGATACGCATTGCAAGATGCTATATCTCGGTGTGTCGGGACAAAATGCTCCCATATCGCAACGCCTGGTATCTGTATCACCGAACCCATTTGGAGAGCACCTGAATCTTGTGCTTGATGGACAAGAATCCAACGATATACGGTTTCTTATGTATAACTGGAGCGGACGTCTGGTATTGGAAGCCCCTGTTAGCACAGGTGCTAATGAACTCAATACCGAAGCCTTGCCGGTTGGCATATATTTTTGGGAAGTTATTTTGGGAAACGACAGGATCGGGTCGGGTAAATTGATCCGGATCAAATGATGAGTCTTCGATCTTTGGTAAGGGATAATAAGACGTCGTTGGCTTTAGTACGAGTAATCTACGCTTCTATAATGATGGCTATATAAAATAGTAACAATTTTCTGCTGATCAATAATAACGCGTATTTCCAATCTTTGGAGAATGCTATAACCTTACGCTGTTATGGATAAGTATACATGTTTGTTTTTATTTATTTTTCCCTTAAAACTTTGCGCGCAACTCCATGATAACACATGGCTCACAGGATATCAATCGGGGCCGACTGATCCGGGTGACTCTTATGGAATATCAGTAGGTGATTTTTTTGATGGGAATATTCATCTGGAAGAAAACCTGGTTACCTATATAAACTTCACCCACAACAACTCCGCCTTTTCCGACTCTTCGGGAAACTTGATAGCCTATTTTAATGGCATCCAGGTAGAAGATGCATCATTCCACGTTATGGAAAACGGGCAAGAAATGGACAAATACATCGTCACCGGCTCGACCTTTAGAAAGTATTCCGATGAGTTTTTGCCGCAAGGCAGCATTTTTCTACCCTGGCCCGCGCACCCGGACAGCCTGTTCCTGATTTATGGGGGTAAGGCCAACTACGGCTCTGCCGCTCAGGTAATTTTGGGTTCTTTGAACCTGTCCTATGCCCTGATCGATCTGAAAGGTAACAACGGCTTGGGAAAAATGGTAGAAAGAGAGCAAATGTTATTGGAAGACACGATCGGGAATGGCCAAATAACTGCTTGTAAACACGCCAATGGACGTGATTGGTGGGTGTTGATTTGGGAAGCAGATGCAGCGCGTGTTTATCGTTTTTTGGTTAACCCAAAGGGCATCAGTTCAAAAGGACAACAAACAGTAGATTTCCCGATATACAGCGGCGCCGGACAGACCTGCTTTTCTCCTGACGGGCGTTTTTATGCGATATATAATGGCATCAGTGACGCCATGGGGACATATCTGAACATTTTTGATTTTGACAGATGTCTGGGGTTATTGAGCAACCAGCGGCAATTTCATCATCCTGTTGGTTTATATGGTGGGGTATCCATTTCCCCCAATTCCAGGTTTTTATATGGAAATTTTCAGGACACTGTTTTTCAATATGATTTGTATGATGATGATGTTATTGGTTCTAAAAAAATTGTAGCGATTAGGGATGATTATCCGTATCCCAAGCGCTTCTATTTATCTCAACTTGCACCTGACGGAAAGATTTACACCAGTTCAACCAGCGGTTCCAGATGGCTCCATATCATCTATAATCCTGACGAAGAAGGCGCCGCATGCCAGTATCAGCAGCGAGGGCTGCTATTACCTACCGTAAATTCATATTCTGTTCCCAACTTTCCCAATTACCGTCTTGGTCCGCTCGATGGCTCTCCATGCGACACACTTGGGCTGAATAATATCCCCAAGGCCTGGTGGCGCTATGATCAGGATACCCTCGATCCGCTTCTGGTCAGATTTCATGATCTGTCGTACTATGAACCTGCCGCCTGGTCGTGGGACTTTGGTGACGGGAGTGCGGGCAGTAGTGAACGGCATCCCACACACCAATTCAATTCGACCAGCGCATACCAGGTATGCCTGACCGTCGATAACCCGGATGGTTCGGATACGCATTGCAAGATGCTATATCTCGGTGTGTCGGGACAAAATGCTCCCATATCGCAACGCCTGGTATCTGTATCACCGAACCCATTTGGAGAGCACCTGAATCTTGTGCTTGATGGACAAGAATCCAACGATATACGGTTTCTTATGTATAACTGGAGCGGACGTCTGGTATTGGAAGCCCCAGTTAGAACGGGTGCTAATGAACTCAATACCGAAGTCTTGCCGGCTGGCATATATTTTTGGGAAGTTATTGCAGGAAGCGACAGGATCGGGTCGGGTAAATTGATCCGGATCAAATGATGAATACGCAATTTGGCCATCGTTTTATATGACCATAATGCTCTTTGGGTATCAATTCGCCACTTTTTCCCATGAAAAAAATGCTAAAAATCATATTGATTATTATTCTTTTTAAGGGGAGCCTGATTGCGCAAAAAAGCGATGTGCCCGACTATTACAATCTGATTAACCAGGCAGAATTAAGCATTTGCGATAGTGACCTTGCAAAGGCTCTTGTGTTATATGATTCTGCCTTCCAAAGTATAGAAAATAAAATTCCGTATTATAAGGATGTTTACAATGCGCTCATATCTGCAATAGAAAAAAACGATGATACATCTATCCTCAAATACTGGGATGCCCTGTGTAAACAGGGCTTGGATAGTGCTTTTATAAACGGATCGCAGAAGATAAACGCCTTGAGAGATAAAACATACTGGCGGAAACTGGAAAATGACATGAATCTTTACCATAAGGAAAAGGATGCCCGTTACCTGTTTTTATGTGAAGTGATCAATGATGACCAGAAAATCAGAAAAGAATATGATGCAAGGAGAATAGGCAATAAATATGTTGTGTTCAGGGATACCATTATGTTTGTTGATTCATTAAACTATATCAGATTGATAACGGATTTCAATACAAATGGATTTCCGGATGACAACGTTGCAATCAATTTTAATCCGTTCAATCATCCCGTATACTATTACGTCCTCGAACATAATGCGATGTGGAACAGAATATGGATGGATGCCGCCATCTTAAAAAATATTGACAGCCTCCGTTTTCATCCCTTGCTATATACAAAACTTATGGACTATCACAATGACCAATTTGTAAAGGGTGCGGAAAGGATGTATGGAACAAATTATCATGCAATATATAGACGGCAGGTTATTCGTTTTTTCAGGGCAATTAGAGCCAGGGCTGAAAGAGCAAATTAATTTAAACAGGAGCAGGGTTCACCTGGAAGATATTGATTCATATAGCAAAAAAATTGCCTTTCAGTTCTTTCACCGCGATTACTGTCTGATTTACCCTTTTCTTTTTAGCAGGATGGTAGTTGACCAGTCTGTAGCGGAAATTTTGTTCAAAAAATGGAAAGACGTAGAAGTAAAAAGCAACAGGTAATAGTTTGCTCAAAGTTTCATAATGGCATACCATTACTCCAGGAGATTCAAGCGGATATCGCACACGCTTACATTATATGCAGGACAAGCCTGGCTCTTACCACAAAACTCTTTTCAATGAGTATAAGATTTTGTTTTTGGGCGCTCATCACGGTTATGTGTTTGTTTGTTTCCTGCAAACAGGAAGACGATAATTCCGATGCATATTATGCGGATGTTTTCCTTAATGATTCCCTGATCAGCATGAAGGCGTCGGCAGAATTTTTTGGATCGTCCGGCAATCTTAGTTTGTTATTAAAAGGGTATAACAACTCCGGATATCAAAGACTTGAGGTGTTTTTTACCTATATCCCGTTCGAAACCGGTTTTGTATTGCTCATCGACAGCACCGGATTTGGCAATCCTGACAAATTGCCGGTAAGTGGTTTGCTTACACTCATTATTGACCAGACCCTGGATGATTATTATGTATTGGAGGGCCCGAGTTTCGTTGAAATAACGGGGATCGACAAGGAAAACAGATGGCTGAATATCAATATCGACTGTCAGTATTATTATAGCGGCATTGGAGCCAAAGAAGATATTTTACCGGATACGATCCATATTAACACCAGCATTCAAAAACTGAAATATATATTAAGATGACATAATATTTTGTTGCATTGCTATTAAATGCGATGCCTGTTATACAGTAGGATACCGAAAATTCGCAGTGCTTATGTCTTTTGACCAGGCACAAAACGTAGATCGGAGTCAGCATTTTGAACAAAACCTGATATTCAGACGATTTTACTTTTCTGCCGATATGTGCCGGCCTTCTCTGGTATATTTGATATGATAAGGACTGGCTGTTGCACATAGAGACTGGATTACTCGGCGTACGTTTGCTGGGTGAAAACACCAGACAGGGCGGGAAACTTACGGAATTAATTAGTGGCTCCTGCCGCATTAATCGCGCCGTCCATATATTCCGGTGGATAATAAAATTGTAATAGGCAAGACATGATCTGACAGTTTTAGCAGATCGTGTCGTAGTTAAATCGTATAGAAAAACAAGATTTACATATTGCCTAACTTTGGTTCGGGCTCAATTAAACCCCTCCCCTTCGTTTAACCGCATTTCAGTTTCTGAATATGATGAAACTCCTTTTTTTTCTAGTGATTTGCTTCCCATCGACCGGGCCTTGTCAGGGCTATTTTTCAAGAAATATAGATTTGGCCGGCTATGCAGATGCAGCATGGCAAATTATCGATAAAGACAGTAGTTATTACATCGTAACCACTTCCTATTGCGACTTGAGCCCTTACGCATGCGTCGGGCTTATCAAATTAGACGCGAATCTCGAAGTAGTGTGGAAGCGCAGCTATGAAGAAATATCGCTTGGCGCCTATACTTGCATGGCGGCACAAGACTCCTCCATTTTGTTTATTGGCAATTCAGCACCAGCGGTTGACACGCTTGAGGTGACCGTGGTCAAGACTGATCTGGATGGGAATGTATTGGCACAATGGTATTACGGTACTGCCAACCAGGATCAGGCTTTGGGCATGGCTGCTGCTTCCGGAGGAGGATTTGTATTTATAGCCAGAGAAGTGACGGGTATTAATAAAGGCAAACTCTGGTTATACCGTTGTGCTGCAGATGGGGGCATTCTTTGGCGAAGACGCTATGGCGAGCAATATCGTACCATGGGCGTTTATTCCATTACACAGGCTAGCGATGGAGGTTATGTATTGGGATGTAGTGGATGTTTTGAGCCGGATTGTCATTGGCGCGAGGGCTTTGTGCTTAAAATTGACAGCCTTGGCAATAAACTGTTTAAGGTTGTCCGGGATTCATCAGACGGTTTGGGCGTAAACTGCTATGCCACGCACACATATGATGGCGGAGCGGTGATGTCGCGTTACACCGATATCGACGATCCGCCTTTTTACAGACCGATACTATACAGAGTGGATAGCAGTGGGGAAGAATTGTGGCGTTATGAGACAACTTCCCCGGAATTCCATTTTATGAACAGTGTAAAAACCGCACAAAACGGTGATTTTATCGGTGTCGGTTTTGACGAAAATCATCCGTTTTTTGACACCATCTTCGAACTGTCACGCAATTTTGGAGGATGGATTCTACGCCTGTCACCCGACGGCAAGAAAAAATGGGAGCGTATTATCGGTGATCTCCGCTTTCCGGGAGATGCATTTGGGGAAATATTCGATGTGGTAGAAAAAGAAGACGGCAGTCTGGTCGCTGTAGGGACCATTCTGGATACCTTTTCCAGCGGCATTCCTACAACCTATAACCGTGATGTATGGCTATTGCATTTAGACAGCAACGGTTGTGTTATTCCCGGATGCGACGATTTATTTCAAGGTGTTGTGTCACTGAAAGAACTTCAGGGTTTTTCGTCCTCTCCCGTTACATTCTATGTCTATCCCAATCCCGCTTCCGGCCGGGTCTATATTGTACCCTCAAATAGCGAACCCCTTAAAGATGATTTTCTTGTTACCCTTACTAACCTTCTTGGCGAAGTTGTATATAGGGATCATATCCCCAAAGGCACGCTCACACATCATGTGCCGTTATATTCGTTATCCGACGGCTTATATTTCCTGGCATTGAGTCAGCCGGGTAGTTACAGGCAAACACTTTGTATAGTCGTGCATCATGACTAGAACCCATCTCAAAACTGGCGCTGAAACGGATCGCTGAAGGATGAAGACAAGTCAATTTTTTGCAGGCATAATGCATAATGACGTTATGGTAAAAAAATGAGGCAGTATTCGGCCTTCAGACGCTGTTTCAGCCCGGCATGTAGTTTTGAGATGGGTTCTAACAATAATACTGTTCAATGCCATGACCCACCCATAAATAAGCGTTCTTACAAGGCTGAATCACCCCGTAAGAACGCCAAATGCAGGATACGATCCCTGTCTAATTTTTGATGCAGCGCACCAGACTGAATTTTGTCGCGTCCCCTTTTACCGTCATGGCGGTATTGGAGCCGTTAAAATCGCCGTACCAGATCCGGTTGTCTGTCAGCATGAGATAATCCAGGCCGCCGAAACCGTCTCTGTTGATGTTGAACAGGGATTTGGGATCGCCGCCGGCCTGCGCGTTGTCGATGGCTTTGATATCGCGTTTGCTCGGCACCCGCCAGCCCTTCGGGCAAATATTACATTGCTCGATCGCTGTTGTATTATATACTGTCATCCCCCGCTCTGTTTTGTAATTACCCGGATCGATCGGGGTGCCGTCATCGCATTTGGTGGCCAGCAGGTTTTCTGTCATCCAGGTCTGGTTGCCGACCCGAACGGTTCTGTATGTATTTCCGCATTTGTCTCTTACGCTTCCCGGGACCGGCCCCGTAGGTGTTTCTGCAGATCTTTGGGGAGTTGTTACGGCCTTTGGCTCTGACTTTGGAGGCTCTGATGTGTTGCCCTGATCGGTTTGTGTCGCAGCCTGTTGGCCGGATTCGCTTGTTTGGTTGGTGTTGGTAGCCGGAGCAGCCTCTATGGTGGCCTGCT
This sequence comes from Lewinellaceae bacterium, assembly GCA_020636045.1. Taxonomy (GTDB): domain Bacteria; phylum Bacteroidota; class Bacteroidia; order Chitinophagales; family Saprospiraceae; genus M3007. Next base: position 221,739 of record JACJYP010000004.1, on the reverse strand, counting down.
GGTTTGGATCGACGGCCGGCCGGTTTTCCTTCTGGCCAAACAGCACGTAATGCTGGTAATACTTCAGATAGTCGTTGCCGTACACCTGTTCCAGGTCGGGGTTGTTGGTTTTGTAGTATTGCACATTAAAAGTCGGACTGGACTGTCGCCCGTCGTTGATCCCGACTTTCATAAAATGCAGGCGGGCGCCCGTTTCTCCGGTATATCCGCTTTTCGAAATTTCGGGATAGTGTTCCAGGTACCACTTTGCCACGAATACCTGCTGATCGGCAGTCAGGTCACGCGGCGACGGGGGATTCACAAAGTTTTGCGGCACGACGATAATGGTAGGCTGGTTGGCCTGTTGGTCGTTTTTCCCCATCACCAGCCAGGCAATCACGCCCGCTGCCAGCAATAGTAAAATACCGCCGATGATGTAGATCGCATTGTTGTTGCCGGAACTGCCGGTATGCCGCTCGCCAGACGATTGCCTGGAGGTGCTCGCTTCCATGGAAGTATGCGTGCTGCTTACGGGCGCCGCATGATGTTTTTGCCCCTGTCCCTGCTTGCTGTCGCTTTTCAGGATCGACAATATGCCCATTTCAATCCGCCGCAGCTCGTTTCCGGATTGCTGGACACCCAGCATATTTTCCCTTTTCCACTGCCTGAACTGGCCGGACAACAAGACGGCGTCTTCGTAATGGGCAGAAGAGCTGTTTTTAGTAAATTCTACCAGCGCGAGGATGGCGTCTTCGGTATCACCGTTGGCGATCAGGTCTTCAATCCTTTTAATGTCTTCGTTTGAATCCATAGTACTTCGTTGTAGATTTTCATTTTGCGTTTTGCCGGAGTCTTGAATGCAGGATTTTGCTGGTCCGGTTGTTCCGGCGGCTAATATATGCCAACAATGCTATTTCCTTAACAAAAAAACGGAGACCGGCAACACAAGACATTGACCGCCAAAGCCGGAATTGGGTATAAGTTGCTGATATAAAGCGATCTAAATTCAGGCATGTCTCATAGTCGCATCGGGGAACTCCACGCCGTACATCTGAGAATGCCGCCTGCAAACACCGCGCACCTTGCCCGCGACAAGCAATATCCATGAAAACACGAACCGGTTCAGTCCTCGTTCGACCCATCCGGATTGACGGCCGGCGCCATTCTCCGACTATATTATTGATTTTTATTATTCACCAAAATTCCAATATAAATCATGAAATCTCAAAATCCAGCGAATCTTGCCGCCCTGCAGGAGAAAGCGACCAAACTGCTGGCCGCAAAACTCGGTAGCGCCAAGATCAATCTGATTGAAAAAGGTACCGAAATGGACGCCGGTTCCGGGAAAACAGTATATCGTTTTAAGGCCGCTGTCCAGAAATCGCCGAACGACCCGCCTGCCAGCGTGTACCTCACCGCAAGCGGCGACGAGTATGCCGCTGCAAAAATGCCGGCGACCAGCCTGATGATCGATAGCGCAAAACTGAAGGCCGCTGTGGCCGACGTGGCCGCCATCACGATCGATCCTCTGGTGAACGACCTCGTTCTGAAAGAAGGCGACAAGTTCGACGAAACCATTACCGTTACCGTACCGGCCAACCTCGTTACGCCAAAAGCCGATGTTTATATCCTGGCAGATACGACGGGAAGCATGAGTGAAGAGATCGCCTCGCTGAAAGCGGGCATCAACAGCATCGTGGCCGCCATTTCAGGCCTTGGCCTGGATGTGGCATTCGGCGTGGGGCATTACAAAGACTTCCCTCATGATGCCCCCTGTTTTTTCCACAGCCTGTCGCCCACCGGCGTCATGGCCGACATCAATACGGCCGTGAATTCGCTGACGGTTTCCGGAGGCAGCGACATCCCGGAAGGGCAGTTGTTTGCACTGGATCAGATCGCCAAGAATCCCGGCAACCTGATCGGCTGGCGCAACAATGCAAAAAAGATCCTGGTCTGGTTCGGCGACGCACCTGGCCACGACCCTGTTTGTAATTCTGTTTCCGGCATCGGGTATGACATCACAGAAGCCAGCGTTACGACCGATCTTCAGGCCAACAAGATCACCGTTATCGCTGTCAGTACGACAGGTGGAGTCGGCGGTCTTGATGGCGACCCGAATGGCGGCGGCGACTATGGCGCTTGCGCACCTGCCGGCGCGGCCGGACAGGCCACCCGGATCGCTGCTGCAACGAATGGCGCATTCGTGGATGGCGTTGATGCAACCGAGATCACCAACATTATCACGGAGAGCATTACAGCGACCGTTTCGACCATCAACGAGATCAAACTTGTGCCGACGGGCTCCACAGCGCCGTTCGTCAGTTCCATCACGCCGCCATCGTATGGTCCGTTGTCGTCCGACGTGGAACACAAACTGGAATTCAGGGTGGTGTTCACCGGCATCCAGAAATGCGCGGAAAAGGAACAGGAATTCTTCGGCACCATCGACGTCGTAGCCGACGGCGTGACGGTGGCCGCCAAAAGGGTAAGGATCGTCGTGCCGCCCTGCGAAGTCAAGAAACGCTACACCTACGTGGTGCGCTTCATCTACGGACGGCAGGATGCACACGGTTTCGGCGAAAAATCGGTGTACCGCCCCGGCTACTACCGGACTGAAATCGCGCTGCACAACGACAATGCGGATATCGCGATCGTGCGCCGCCTGCTGACGGTGCTCGTGCAAGCCGGCGCTACTTCCGGGCTGAACCAGGTGACCACCATCGCACAAATGGAAGGCGGCGGCGGATTGCCCATCAATCCGGACCACTCCCTGATGACGGAACCCATCGGTATGGAAAAGGCCATCTGGAAAGGACTGCCGCCCCAGGAACCGGTCATCACCTCGGGTCTGCTCAAAATCGTAAGCGACAAGCCGCTGTATGTTTCCGCGATCTACACGACGTCCGACCTGAACGGCAACGGCACCACGACCAATGTCGAAACCGTTGAAGGTAACGTGACGATACTGTCTTGATCATCAGAAGTTTAGCATCCGAAATGTGAAGGCAAATGTTGTATTGCCGGGCCGCTCCGAATTCGGAGCGGCCTTTTTTTGTAGGGCAGTGTGCAGTGGCAGTATACAGTGACAGTGTGCAGTTGCAGTAGGCAGAAACACAGTTAGCAGTAGCAGTTGGCAGGAAGCAATTGAAATGGGGCGGTCATGTGCTGTACCGTGAAAACTGAATTGTATCCTGTTACTTGTCAACTGCCTACTGCCACTGCACACTGTCACTGTATACTGCTCACTGCCACTGCCTACTGAATTTATGGTTCGATGCTTTCCAGGATCAATACCCAGTCGTTGCCGTTTGCCAGCGCTCCGGGCGGATCGAACCGGAGTGTTCCTTTATTCGAAAAGACACCGGCATTTTGTGTCGTGCCGTCTCGCGGGTTAAACCACGATGCCTTTACCTGTTCCCCGGCGATCGCGTCGGCACGAACGGCGATGTTCCTGCCGGTAAAGGTATATACGTACACATAGTCTTTGCCGCGCGTCGCCAGCAGGTAATCGTAACGCTCTCCGGTGTTTTCCGCGAGCATTTCCTGATCGGGCACACGTTCTGCCGGAGGTCTGGAAAGCATCAGTGCTTTCAGGTGCTTCATCTGGCGGGCGCCGGGCGCATCCAGCGCTTGCCGCCAGTATATTTTTGCGCCGTAGGCCGGCGTTTCTCCGGGTTTGTAAAATTGCATCACGGCGCTGTGACCATAGGTAAATCCGAATGCACCCGCGAACACCGACCAATAGGCGTATCGCCTGACATCGGCATCGGTCCAGTAGGGCTGGAGGGTGTCGTGCAGGCCCTGCGGGATGCCTTCGTACGACGGTTCGCCGTCGATGACCGGTTTTACAGGTGCCAGCGTGTAATCAGATTGAATGTATCGCCAGTTGTCTTCGCCATAAGCCAGGGCGGTATCGTCCTGGTCGTACCGGCGGTGCCCCGATTGCACCATGTTGAAATCGAGCCAGGGTTCGTTGTGGAACCACATGGAGGATTGGGTGCGGCCGCGCGGATGGAAGGTGATCAGGTGCCCGGGATCGTTTTTATGAAGGGCATTCCCCAACGCTTTCCAGACTTCGATCGAGTCCGTTCCAAAAATATCGCCGCCATTGAGCCAGATGACGTTCGGGAAAAAGCGGTATCTGGCTGCCAGCCATTGGCCGTAGGCCTCCGCCATTTCCCGCGTTACGGCGCCCCGTTTTACATTGGAGCCCCAAAGCGGAACCATCGCCATGTAAATGCCCTTTTTATCCGCCAGTCGGACGATGTAATCGACATGATCCCAATAGTCGTATGCGCCGGTATCGTCGAATGCATTTCCGGCAGTGGCCACGGGCCGGGTAATATCATTGTTGAAAAATGCCGAATCGCCGTAAACGTTTACGGCGCGGCTCAGGTCGTGGATGAGCATCACCTGGATCACATTGAATCCGTTTTGCGCACGATTATCCAGATAGGTTTCCGCTTCTTCGCGGTTCAGTTTGCTGAATAACAGCCAGCCGGTGTCGCCGAGCCAGAAAAAGGGTTTACCGCGACCGTCCTCCAGATTGTGTTTATTGGCGGAAACCCGCAGCGGCGTGAGCCGAACGTTTTTCCCCCGAAAAACAGTGCAGGCACAGATCGTGATAGAGAAAACGAGTGCCGGGATATAAATTGAAAGATTTCGCAACATATTGATCGATTGCAAGATCAGGTTAGGGACCGGTCGAGGTGCACGTATCCGCCATCCACTACAAGCCACTGTCCCGTCGTATGTGCGTTGCGGGGAGACAGCAGGAAAAGCACGGTGTCTGCAATTTCTTCAGGGCTTGTCATGCGTCGTTCCAAAGGAATATTGCGCACAATGGAATTCAGTTTCTGCTCGGGCTCTTCAAATGTATCGAGCCATTGCCGGTACATGGGCGTCATCACCTCGGCGGGCAGGACGGCATTGACACGGATGCCGTAAGGCAACAGTTCTGCGGCCCATTCTCTTGTGAGCGCGAGTTGCGCGCCCTTGCTGGCGGCATAGCCGGAAGTGCCTCCCTGGCCGGTCAGCGCTATTTTCGAGGCGATGTTGACCACGGCGCCTTTGCTCTTTTTGAGCCAGGGAAGTGCGTGGTGAACGATGCTGAAATAATGGATCAGATTGACATGCAGGGAGCGCACGAACCGATCGACCTCGCTTTCCAGGCCGGCGCCGTCATTGATGCCGGCATTATTGACAATTCCGTCAATCCGGCCCAGCATATGACCGGTTTCTTCGATTGATCGCCGGCAAAAAGTATTGTCTGTCAGGTCGCCTGTATAAACATGGCATCGCTGTCCCCGGCTTTCCAATGACGCTTGCAGGCCCAATGCTGCATCCTTGTCCAGATCGAAAATGACCGGTACGGCGCCTTCTCCGGCAAGTACCGTGCTTACGGCGCCACCGATGCCTTTTGCGCCGCCGGTCACGATGAATACTTTGTCTTGCAGTTCCAGATTCATACGGCGTCGTTGAGTTTGTAAAAGCGGATCGCGTTTTCGCCCATTATTTTTGCCCGGTCCTGTTCGGAAAGACCGGCGATACAGGTCTGTGCAAGACCAATCACCCGTTCATAAGACCCGGCCAAAAGGCAAACGGGCCAGTCGGAACCGAACAGTACGCGATCGGGGCCAAAGCATTCGAGCACGAGATCCGTGTACGGCAATATCTCCTCCACACGCCAATGCCGCCAGTCCGCCTCGGTGATCAGGCCCGAAAGTTTGATATGCACATGCGGAAAACCGGCGATCATACGCAGGGCTTCAGCCCAGCCCTTTTGCTGCCCGGAGCGGATGTCCGGTTTGGCAATGTGATCGATCACAAGCCGCATTTCCGGCAGCCGGTCGATAAAACGGATCGTTTCCTGCAATTGGTGATAGTAGACCAGAATGTCGTACGAATAATCGCATTCAGCCAGCGCACTGACTCCCCCGATAAAGTCGTCCGAAGTCATAAACCCCTCCGGTTCGGCCTGCAGGATGTGCCGGAACCCGAGCAGGCGGGGTTCAGCGGCGTATGTTTCAAGTTCCTCCGAAAGCGTAGGCGATCTCAGATCGGTCCAGCCTACAACACCTTTTATAAAGGCGTGGCTTTTCGCCAGGCCGAGCAGAAAAGTAGTCTCTTCCGGGCTCATATCCGCCTGCACGGCGATGCATCCGTCCATTTGTTGCGCCGCCAGCAAGGGCTCCAGGTCTGCGGGCAGGAAATCGCGCGCAATGGCAGACATCCCGTGTGTGATCCAGGTGTCACGGGCGGGTTGATACCGCCAGAAATGCTGATGCGCGTCGATCCTTTTCATTCCGGATATGCCACAACGTGTTGTCTGGCTTCGCCGATGCCGTCGATGCCGAGTGCTATTACATCGCCCGCTTTCAGGTATCGGGGCGGGTCGAAACCCAGGCCGACACCCTGCGGCGTGCCGGTGGAAATGATATCGCCCGCTTCCAGGGTCATGAACTGCGACACATAACTGATCACGGTCGGGATATCGAAAATAAAATCGGATGTGTTGCCGTCCTGGAGCATTTCGCCGTTGAGCGACAGCCAAAGGCGCAGCTTGTGCGGGTCTTCTATTTCATCCGGTGTAACGATATAGGGGCCGATGGGCGCAAACGAATCGCAACTTTTGCCTTTTACCCATTGTCCGCCCCGCTCCAGTTGAAAGGCCCGCTCGCTGACGTCGTTGTGCAAAACGTAACCGCCGACATAATCCATCGCCTCTTGCGCGTCCACGTAGCGGGCATCCTTGCCGATGACAAGGGCCAGTTCCACTTCCCAATCCGTTTTTTGGCTGTTTCGGGGGATCACAATGTTGTCGAACGGGCCGGTGATACTCGATGCCGCCTTGAAGAAAAGTATGGGTTCTGTGGGCACGGCCATGCCGCTTTCCGCCGCGTGCCGGCGATAGTTGAGGCCGATACACACGATCTTTCCCGGCCGGTAAACAGGGGCGTCGAAGTCGATCGCGCCCGTTATTTCAGGCAAATTTCCGGATTGCAGAAGCGCCCCGACCCGGTCGATCAGTTGTTGCTCGAAAAATGCCCTGTCTATATCCGCAAGGTGCTGCGAAAGATCGTAATGACGATCATCGACGGCCACACCCGGCAACGTTTTTCCTTCGAATCTGTATCTGAATAATTTCATGTAATTGAGTGCTTTGCGTATTAATCGCCGTTCAGCGTGATATACCCGCCGTCGATCGGAAAACAACTTCCCGTGATAAAAGCGGCCTCGTCCGAGCATAAGTACGTCACGAGCGCTGCCACTTCCTCCGGGGCTCCCATCCTGCCGACCGGCTGCGTTTTTGACAACTTCCCGAACATTTCCTGTTCTCTTCCGGGATAGTTTTTGCCAATAAACCCGTCCACAAAAGGCGTGTGGATGCGCGCGGGCGCAATACAATTGCACCGGATGTTTTTATCGAGGTAGTCCCTTGCCACAGACAGGGTCATGGTGTAGATGGCTCCTTTGCTCATGGAGTAGGCGAATCTGTCGGGAATACCAACAACAGAGGCGATGGAGGCTACGTTGATGATCGTGCCTCCTCCCGTCATCATCGGAATAACCGCCTTCAGGCAATGATACACGCCTTTTACATTGACCTGGTAGATGCGATCGAAATCTTCCGGCGAGGTCGACTCCACGTTGCCGACATGTGCAATGCCGGCGTTGTTGATCAGGATGTTGATCGGTGATCCGATCGAGCCGACGGCGCGTAGGACTTCCTCGAGATCAGTCACGTCTATACCGATGCATGTAGCCATGCCTCCTTCGTTGCGGATCAGATCGACCACTTTTGCTCCCGACGCGGCATTTTTTTCCAGGATATGAACATGGGCTCCCTGTCTGGCCAGTTGGATTGAAATGGCTTCGCCGATCCCGCTGCCACCGCCCGTCACGATCGCAGTTTTGCCGTTCAAGTCGAAGAGTTTTTTCATAGTGGAACGTTTAGATGGCCCGCAATCATTGATGCCAGTCGTGTTTGAAGATCATATAAGTCAGGTCCGCCTCGCTCTTTTTCACCAGATGCCGGAACGGGTCATCTTCGACGATGCAGCCGCCGATCTTTTCGACGGCTTTCCGGGAGCGGAAGTTTTCCTTTCCGATGTAAAACACGACAATGTCCAGCGATTTAAAAGTGTGGTCGATCATCAATTTTTTCATGGCTTTGTTATAGACCCCGCCCCAGTAATGCCTCGATAAAAACGACCAGCCGATCTCGACGGCATGGCCCGCATGTTCGACGGGTTTGAATCGCGAACTGCCGATGATGTTCCCGTTTGCCTTGTCAATCGCGATCAGGCAGCCTCCGGAACGAACCGAATCATCAAAGAACGCGGAAAAAACTTCTTTTTTATACCGGTCATGGCAGGGATGCTGTTCCCAGATCAGAGGGTCTTTTGCCACCTCGTATAGCGGTTCGTAATCACTTATTACAAGCGGCCTGAGCCTGATCAGGTCGTCTTCCAGTGTCGGTTGCAAATTCACTGATATATATTTATGGGAGTTGCCAAACGCAACGGATGTTCCTGTAACAAACGTAAGTCAAAATTTATATCCATTCCGATCAGCAACACGATTCCATATAAAACCGCCCTTCCCGGCAGGAAGCACGCTCCTGTCGTAGACAATTTCCCGATGTTTATCCAAAAACCACATTTACAAGCATTTGCAGCGGGTGGATGGGCTTAACTTTGCGCGCTAAGCGACTGAAACATAACCATGGAAAGAAAAAAACGCACGGCCGTCGTCCGGCTGCTGATAGGTGTGGCCCTGCTGGCGGCTGCTTTATTTGCCTATGCCGTAGAAAACCTGCTCCCGTATTACGGCATCAAACCCTACCGGATGGCGCCTGCCGAGAACCGCTGGCGTTTCCCGAACGGATTTACACCCGAAGATTATCATTTGCAGGCGGAGAAAATATCCGTCCGGACCCCGGACAGCCTGTTGCTGAGCGGCTGGTTTGTCAAAACCAATACGGATACGGCCAAAGGCACGGTGATTCTGCTGCACGGCATCAGTACCTGCAAGGAAACACAGTTCGCCCGGGCGGCCATTCTTGCAAATGCGGGCTATAACAGCATCGCGCTCGACCTGCGCGCACACGGAGAAAGCGAGGGCGAATTCTGCACTTTCGGGTATTACGAAAAATACGACATTAAAGCAGTCGTAGACACCGTCCTTCACCGCACTGAAAGCGCGCCGGTAGGCATCTGGGGCGCTTCGCTCGGCGGCGCAATTGCCCTGCAATCCATGCAGGTCGACCCAAGGATCGCTTTTGGCATCGTGGAAAGCACGTTCGACGAATTTGAAAAGGTGGCGATTGAATACGGCGCCGACCTGATGCTGGGCATAAAAAGCGAATGGCTGACGCGGCATGTGATCGGAAAATCGGGCGACATCGCGCAGTTCGACCCGCAATCGGTGAAGCCGGTCGTGTCGGCTGCCGCTATCGACCGGCCGATACTATTCATGCACGGCGACCGCGACGATAAAATACCGATCGAGTTCAACCGCCGCAATTTTGAAGCCGTGCCGTCAGCGCAAAAACAGTGGATCACCGTAGAAGGCGCGCGGCACAGCGATCTGTGGCGGCGGCAGGGCGGGCGCCTGCGCGATTCCGTTCAGGTATTCCTGCATCGCATGGAACGCGCCGCATTACCGCAATGAAGAGGGCCAAGACGAATCCTGCCGCTACATTTTTGTGTATCGGCCACTGCTGCCACGACCGGGTCGGCGAAGGTCTTTTGCTGGGCGGGACGGCTTCTTATGCGGCATTGGCCATCAAGCGCCTGGGCGGGGCGGTCAATATCATGACCAGCGTGGGAGCCGACTTCAGGTATCAATCGGTATTCGAGGAAGCCGGTATAGGCTTTTGGGCGAAGCCGGCTGCACGGACCACAGTATTCGAAAATATCTATCGCGGTACACAGCGTTTACAATACCTGCACGAACGTGCGGAAACGCTCTTTCCTGCTGATCTGCCGGCGGAATGGGAACAACCTTCGGTCGTGTTGTTCTGTCCCATAGCCGCTGAAGTGGATTTTTCGCTGCTTCAATGTTTCCCGTCATCGCTCAGGGCGGCTACCGTGCAGGGATGGCTGCGACAGTGGGATACTGCCAAAAGGGTTTTCCCGAAAGCGATGGACTGGGGCCGCCTGGCAGGCCTTGACCTTGTGATCATGAGCGATGCTGATATCGAGGGGTTTGAATCCGGCATCCCTGAAATTGCGAGGCAGGTACCCTTGCTGGTGATCACCAAAGGCGCACAGGGCGCCATTGTCATTGAAAAAGGTGAAGAAATGCATTTTCCGGCCTTCCCTGTCACGGAAGTAGACGCTACCGGCGCCGGCGACACTTTTGCAGCGGCTTTTTTGCTCAGATATGCCGCCACGCGCGACCTGGGAGCGGCGGTTGCATATGCGCATACGGCGGCCTCTTTTGTCGTGGAAGGGCTGGGTATAGACCGGCTGGATGCGCTGGGCCGGCTTGACGAGCGCTGCGAACAGTACCGCGACATGTTTGGCTAACTGAGAGGCGTTGCGATAAAATTGCTTTACCAGAAAACGGTGTACAAAGCGGCCAAAATGCCGCAAATGATCACACCTCCTACCACAAAGGACGGCTCCACGCGAAACCATTTGGAGTCGATCTCCACCATGTCGCTTTTTTCTTTTTTTGTCAGCGAGATCATCACCATCAACACGACGATGATGGCGAATACCCATCCCAGGCGATCGAGAAAGGGGATTTCCGGCGCCCAAAGTTTGAAAGCCGCTGACAGGGGGATCGTCAGCACAGCTGCCACCAGCGCCGCCACGGCAGTGGTGCGTCCCCAGAACATACCGAGTAAAAAGATTGCAAAAGCGCCGGGCGTGATAAAACTCATGTATTCCTGTATGAACTGGTAGGTTTGTTCGAGCGAGCGCAGTTGCGGCGCCACCAGCACGGCGATCAGCATGCAGACGGCGATGGCGATCTTGCCAGCGCGCACCAATGTTGCATCGGAAGCATTTTTGTTAAAATATCGCTTGTAGATGTCGAGGCTGAAGATCGTGGCCACGCTGTTGGCCTTGCCGGCCAGGGAAGCCACCACGGCGGCGATGAGCGCGGCGAAGGCAAGGCCTTTCATGCCCATCGGCAGCAGGCCGAGCAGAGTAGGGTAGGCGAAGTCGGGTTTAACGGTGCCGGTCGCATCTGCCATTTCCGTCTGGAACATGCCGTTGGAGTAAAGCACGAATGCCGAAATGCCGGGCAAGACCACGATCACCGGGATCAGCAGTTTCAGGAAAGCGGCAAAGAGGATGCCCTTGCGCGCAGTGGGCAGATCGGCGCCGAGCGTGCGCTGTATGATGTATTGATTGCATCCCCAGTAGTTGAGGTTGTTGATCCACATGGCGCCGATCAGAACAGTCAGCCCCGGCAGATCTTTGTAATATGGATGCCCCTTCGGCAGGATCATATGAAAATGGGACGGCGCTTTTTCGCGCAACAATGACAATCCTGCCCAGATGCCGCTGGCGCCGAAATGTTCCGCGACCATATCGAGCGCAAGGTACACTGTCGCCAGCCCGCCCAGTACCAGCACGGCCACCTGCACCACGTCGGTGTACCCGATCACGCGCATACCGCCGATGGTGATGAACACGGCGAAAATGGCAAGCCCGAAGATCGCAGCATGGAAATCGAGGCCGACGGTCAGTTCGAGCGCCAGCGCGCCGAGGTAGAGGATGGAAGTAAGGTTGACGAATACGTAGGCCAGCAGCCAGAACACCGCCATCAGGGTGGCGACCAGCGGACTGTAGCGCTCGCGCAGAAACTGAGGCATGGTGTATATCCTGTTTTTCAGGTATACCGGCACAAAAAACACCGCCACGACCAGCAAGGTGGCCGCCGACATCCATTCATAGGTGGAAATGGCAAGTCCGATGGCAAAACCCGAGCCCGACATACCGATAAAATGTTCGGCGGAAATATTCGAGGCGATGAGCGAGGCGCCGATGGCCCAGTAGCTAAGCGAACCTTCGGCCAGAAAATAATCGCCGGCGCTGCCGCCCGACTGTTTTTTCCGGTAGATCCAGTAGCCGTAGGCAGAAACGGCGAGAAAATAAAGCGCAAAAACGACGTAGTCGAGCAGGTGAAGGCCGGTCGAGTGCATAGGATGTTAGGAATTTGACCCGGCAAGTATAATGCGCCGGGACGAGAATGACGAACATCATGCCTCCGATGATCTGCGTCATCTGCTGACAGTGTTTTTGGGCTGACTTTTGCTGCCATCCCTCCGATCGTATGAATGAATTCACCTGAAACACTGCCGCTATGGTTGCAGCATCCGCATTTACCCGCTATGTCTACGCCAATACGACCAATCTGCTGAAATGGACGCTCGGTATCGTTTACCTCTGGTTTGGGGCGCTCAAGTTCTTTTCTGGCCTGAGTCCTGCAGAAGTGCTCGCCAAGGATACGATCCGGGTGCTTACGTTCGGATTGATCCCCGACGACATCAGCCTCATCCTGCTTGCGATCTGGGAAGTAACGATCGGGGTGCTGTTGCTCAGTGGATTCCGCATCCGGTTTGCCATCAAGGCGGCGCTTGTACACATGGTTTTTACTTTTACGCCGTTGTTGTTTTTCCCTGAATTGTCATTCACCCATGCCCCCTACGGCTTCACGATCATAGGTCAGTATATTGTGAAAAACCTCGTCTTCATCGTTGCGATGATGATCATTCTGAAAGAGGAAGTGCCCGGGAAATAGCATTGTTAAAAGTTTCCGCTCCGGCAGCGAATATCACTAGGGCAAGGCAATATACGTATCGTCGCCAGACACCCTGGGAAAGCGCCGCTGCGCCCAGTCCTTTTTAGCCTGCTCGAGCCGCTGTTTGCTCGACGACACAAAATTCCAGAACAAAAAACGCTCTTCCGGCAGTGCTTGTCCGCCGAACAGTAACAAACGGGTATCGGCCTCCAGCGAAAGGAAACAGGTGTCGTCGGTCTTGGAGATCAGCATTTGCCCGCTGTGGATCGTTTCTCCTCCTTCCTGTACCTGTCCCTTAGTGACCACGACAGCGATCTCGCCTTCGAGTTGACCTTCGATGTCGAGCAGAGAAGCCTCTTTTGCATAAATATCCACCATAAAAAGCGGTGAAAACACCCGCAGCGGGGATGTTCTGCCAAAGCCTGTGCCCGCCACCAGGGTCATGCGCAATCCGCCTTCTTCCCAGTGTGGCAGATCGGCACTCGGAATAAAGGAGAACTCCGGCTCCATCTCTTCATTTTCCCGTGGAAGGGCTACCCATACCTGGTATCCGTGTATCGGGTAGGTGCCGCCGTCCCGCTGTTTTGCCGGCGTGCGCTCGGTATGCGCTACCCCTTTTCCCGCGCTCATAAAGCCCACATCGCCCGGGCCGACGATTTGCACGGCCCCGGTGCTGTCGCGGTGTTCGATATTTCCTTCCAGTAGATAAGTCAGGGTAGACAGTCCGATATGCGGATGCTGGTCTACATCGAAATATTGCCCGGGGCCGATTTCGGTCGGGCCCATGTGATCGATGAACGTAAACGGCCCGACCAGCCTTTTTTCGCGGAAAGGCAGCAACCTGCCCACCAGAAAGCGGCCGATGTCCCGCTGGCGCTCTTCCACGAGCATTTTGTTGTTTGCCATGCTGTTATAATAATACGTCCCGGATGGAAGCGTCTTTTTCAAATACCGATTTGGCATACGGACACAGCGGGATCACCTTGATCTCATGCTCCCGTACATAAGGAAGCAGCGCATCCAGCAATTTCCTGCCGACGCCCTGACCGCGCAGGCTGTCATCCACGTCCGTGTGGTCGATGATCATTTTATGGGCGCCGGCCATGGTGAAGGCCATTTCAGCCAGGCGCTTTCCTTCACCTTCGACGAAAAATGCGCCTTTTTTTCCGTCGGTGTCGAGTTTGATGTCCATTGATTTGCAGTTTGATGTTACAAGGACAGCGGAAGGGGTGAAAAAGTTTATGAATATGAAAAAGCGGTAAAATGAAGTGACGTATTGATCGTATTCCAAAGAACCTTTAATGCGGCATTTTCAACAAAAAACGGCGCCCGGGACAAACCCGGGCGCCGCTCTTGTATAAAGAGAAAAGAAAATTCAGTCTTCGCGCACGCTGGATACCAGCAACGACACTTCGTTGTTCAGCATCTCTACAAAGCCGCCTTCCACGTTGAACACAACCTTTTCACCTTTGTCGGTGAGCACGCGGATCTCTCCCTTGGCCAGGGAGGCCACGATCGGTGCGTGGTTGTCCAGCATTTCGAACTGGCCGGCGCTGCCCGGTACTTTTACCGATTTGACGTCGCCGGAGAATATTTCCTTTTCAGGAGATAAGATCGTCAGATTCATAAAAAACGATTGACGGTTTTGCGGCCGGCGGCAATGTTTTGTCGCCAACCGCTACCGGTATTTTTAATTGGTGGCTTCAGCCAGCAGTTTTTTGCCTTTTGCGATCGCGTCATCGATCGTGCCGACGAGGTTGAATGCTGCTTCCGGGTATTCGTCGAGTTCGCCGTCCATGATCATGTTGAAACCGCGGATGGTTTCATCGATCGGGACCAGTACACCTTTCAGGCCGGTGAACTGTTCTGCTACGTGGAAGGGCTGCGACAGGAAGCGCTGTACGCGGCGTGCGCGCGTCACGACGAGTTTGTCTTCGTCAGACAGTTCTTCCATACCGAGGATGGCGATGATATCCTGCAGTTCGTTGTAGCGCTGCAGGATGGCCTTCACGCGCTGTGCACAGCGGTAGTGTTCGTCGCCGATGATCTTCGGATCGAGGATACGCGAAGTGGAGTCGAGCGGGTCAACTGCGGGATAAATACCCAGCGATGCGATCTTGCGGCTCAATACCGTAGTGGCGTCGAGGTGGGCGAAGGTCGTAGCCGGAGCGGGGTCCGTCAAGTCATCCGCAGGCACGTATACCGCCTGTACGGAAGTGATGGAGCCGCGCTTGGTCGAGGTGATGCGCTCCTGCATGATACCCATTTCGGTTGCCAGCGTGGGCTGGTAACCTACGGCCGAGGGCATACGGCCGAGAAGAGCGGATACTTCGGAGCCCGCCTGTGTGAAGCGGAAAATGTTGTCGACGAAGAACAGGATATCACGGCCACCGGCGGGGTCGCTCAGGTCGCCATCGCGGAAATACTCGGCCATAGTAAGACCGGAAAGGGCCACGCGGGCGCGGGCGCCGGGCGGTTCGTTCATCTGGCCGAACACAAGGGTCGCCTGCGACTTGACCAGTTCATCTTTATCAACTTTTGCAAGGTCCCAGCCACCTTCTTCCATGGAGTGTTTGAAGGCCTCGCCGTATTTGATCACGTTGGATTCGATCATTTCGCGCAGGAGGTCGTTGCCCTCGCGGGTGCGCTCGCCCACGCCTGCAAATACCGACATGCCGTCGTATGCTTTGGCGATGTTGTTGATCAGTTCCATGATCAACACCGTTTTGCCCACGCCGGCGCCGCCGAAGAGGCCGATCTTGCCGCCTTTTGCATAGGGCTCGATCAGGTCGATGACTTTAATACCGGTGTAAAGGATTTCGCGCTCGGTCGACAGGTCTTCATAGGCTGGCGGTTTGCGGTGGATCACATAAGCGTCTTTATTCTTTTCCACCTTGCCGATGCCGTCGATGGCCTCGCCCACTACGTTGAAGAGGCGGCCGCGTACTACTTCACCGGTCGGCATGGCGATCGGCGCGCCGGTATCGGCACATTCCACGCCGCGGGTCAGACCGTCGGTAGAATCCATGGCGATGGTACGCACGCTGTCTTCACCGAGGTGGCGCTGCACTTCCAGCACGAGTTTGGTGCCGTCCGTACGCGTGATTTCGAGAGCATTGAGGATTTCCGGCAATTTGCTGTCCGGACCGCTGAAGTCTACGTCCACCACAGCGCCGATAATTTGTTTGATACGACCGATATTAGCCATAAAACGAAATGATGTTTGGTTTTAGGCGCCCGTTTTCCGCGTTTGGCCAAATATTTCGGAACCACAGGGCGCTCTTTCTTTAAAAAGCCGCGCAAAAGTACACAGGTTCCCCGTAAAACAATCGGTATTTTTAACTTTTTATCATGCCGAATTAAATTTTGTCAAAAAGTTGGCCCCGGACTTAAATCTTTGATCATCATTTTGTTTGTTTGGGGATCGAAACCGCTTTCATTCGGCTGAATCAGCCGCCCTCGTAATGTCAGATGCGAGCAGAGTTGTGAATGATTTGTGATTTTAACACTTGATCGCATCATTGAGCGCCTGAAAAGCACGACTTTTGCCCCTCTTTCCTCGAAATTCGACGAACAGCGGTCAATTCAGACAATATCAGGCCCGCCCAAAGAATAAAAATTCGTTGTCTGCGTTTATCCGCCTTTATTGCTACCGCAACTTAATCTGCCACTTACTAAACACTGTTCCACGATGCAGTTGAGAAACCCTGTTTTCTACTGGTTGTCTTTGTTTTTTGCCATTTTGACCTTGCCGCTGTTTGCACAGGATACTGAAGTGCAGGATGCCGATCTGGCCGACCCGGTGGAAACTGCCGACGAACTTGTACCGAAAGGCGCCGTTTATGTGAACATTACGGACGAAGAACTACGCGAACGATTGTCACAACTCTCCGGATGTCTTGAACTGAAAGTACACCCCGTTGTCAAGAGTTATATCCGCACCTACGTGCAACTGAAAACGGAGAAGACCAAAACGATGCTGGGGAAAAGGCTGACCTATTTCCCGCTTTTTGAAGATAAATTTCGCGAACACGGCGTTCCGCTCGACCTCAAGTACCTGTCGGTGGTGGAATCCGCCCTCAACCCAAAAGCTGTTTCACGTGTAGGCGCCACGGGCCTTTGGCAATTTATGCCTTACACGGGCAAGGATTACGGCCTGAACACTTCCAGTACGGTGGAAGATCGCAGCGATCCGGTAAAAAGCACGGATGCCGCCGCCCGTTACCTGAAGGCGCTGTACAACCAGTTCGACGACTGGGCGCTGGCGCTGGCGGCCTACAATAGCGGCCCCGGCCGGGTAAATTCCGCCATCAAACGCGCACACAGCCGCAACTTCTGGAACATCCAGCGCTATCTCCCGAAAGAAACGCGTAACTACGTGCCGGCATTTATCGCCGCCACCTATATCTGCAACTTCTTTCAGTTGCACGGTCTGCAGCCCGACGATCCTGATCTCGACGAACAGATCACGCGATACATAAAGGTATATGAAGCCCTGTCGTTCAAGGACATTGCCGATGCTACCGGTGTCGAATACGCGACGGTCAAAAACCTGAATCCCGGTTTTCGCCGCGACTACGTACCGCCGTCTACCGACGGCTACTACGTGATCCTGCCAGAGCGGGTCATGCCGGCGTTTGTTCGCTATCTAAACTCTTTGGGTAACCGCACCTACGCACTCGAAGGCGCCGACTACAACAGTAATGCGAATATCGGCGACGGCCGGTACTGGCATACGCTGATCAACGTGCAGCAGGCCGAGTTGGTGGAAGTGCTGGCACAGAAGCACGGATGCAGCGCGGACCACCTGAAAGCATGGAACGGCCTTACTTCCAATTATGTGTATTCCGGCCAGGTGCTGAAGGTATGGCACCCGGTTTATGTGCAAAAACACTCATCCATTCGCATTGAAGCGCCCGGTAACACGTCCAGGACCCGGCGGACGGAACCGGCAAAATCCAACAACTCATCGGCGTCCGGCAACACATCGGCGCCTGCGAGCATGCCGGGAACGGTCCCTTCAGGCATCCGGGAACAGGTGAATCCGCTGGCCGGGCAATATCAGTATCACACGGTCAGGCGCAACGAATCGCTCGACGACATCGCCAGGCAGTACGCCACATCGGTGGAAAGCCTGCGTAAACTGAACAACCTGACCGAACTGAGCGTGGGTATGCGCCTGAAAATCAGGCAGTATTAAGCGCATTTTCAGGACTTTATATAATTTTTTTCAAATAAGGTTCGTGGTTATATCGCCCCGAACCTTATTTTTTTTGAAGAAAAACAGATTTTTGCACTGCATATCATCAAAATCAAGAACGACATGACAACACGCGCACTGCTGATCGAAGACGAACCGGAAGGTTTGGAAAATCTTCAAAACCAACTCGCCAACTATTGCCCTGATGTGGAAGTAGTGGCCACCGGCGGCTCCAATGCCGACCTGCTTCGCCTCGCCTCCGACGACAACGAAGGCAAATTCGACGTCGCATTTCTCGATATCAACCTGCCGGACGGGCTGGTATTCCAGGCTCTGCAGCAGTTCGACGAGATCCCCTTCGATGTGATCTTTGTAACGGCATTCGACAAATATGCCCTGCGGGCATTCGAATTCGCCGCCATTCACTACGTAGTAAAGCCCATCGACGGCGAAGAACTGGTCAAGGCGGTCAGCCGTATCCGCCGCCGCAACGCGGCCACCAAGCAGCGCATGGAGGTGCTTCAGCAGAATTATAATCCCAACGCACCCAACGCTTTTGAAAAGATCGGCATTTCTGGCCTCGACGGTATCCACTTCGTGCGCCTGCGCGACATCATTCGCCTGGAAGCGGAAGATAACTACACCCATTTCCTGTTGAAAAACGGCGAGCGCATCACCGCCAGCCGGACCATCAAGGCTTTTGAGGACACCCTGGCCTCTCTGGGCTTCGTACGCGTGCACAAGAAGCACATCGTGAACATGAATTTCATGAAGACTTATGTGAAGGGCGAGGGCGGCTATCTTGTACTCGAAACGGGTGAGACGGTAGAAGTGTCGCGCCGCAAAAAATCCTCGCTGATCGATACCGTCCGCCGAACCCATGGCGAAATATGACATTTCCCGAAAAATTAACTTCAATTTACTTATCAGACGCTGATGGGCTTTTTTGACAAGTTTTTTAACCGCGAAAAAAAAGAGGACCTCGACAAGGGGCTTGAAAAGACTAAAGAGGGTTTTCTGGGCAAACTCTCCCGCGCCGTGGCAGGTAAAAGCACCGTTGATGTAGAGGTGCTCGACGAACTGGAGAATATTCTGATCAGCAGCGACGTCGGCCTGGATACCACGGTGAAGATCATCGAGCGCATCGAAGAGCGTGTGGCGCGCGACAAGTACGTCAACACGGATGAACTCAACGAGATCCTGCGCGACGAGATCGTACGCCTCCTGGCGGAAAACAACACCGAAGACGCAGAGGATTTTGATATTCCGGCCGGCAAAAAGCCTTATGTGCTGCTGGTGATCGGCGTCAATGGAGTGGGAAAGACCACAACGATCGGGAAACTGGCGTACCAGTTCAAGCAAAAAGGCCATAAAGTCGTATTGGGCGCTGCCGATACTTTTCGCGCGGCGGCAGTGGATCAACTCAAGATCTGGGCCGATCGTGTAGGCTGCGATTTTTACTCAAAAGGTATGAATGCCGACCCCGGGGCCGTGGCTTTCGAGACCACTCAGTATGCCCTCGATCACGGCTGCGATGTGGCGATCATAGATACGGCCGGGCGCCTGCACAACAAGAGCCATCTGATGCTGGAACTGGGCAAGATACACCGGTCCATCGAAAAGAACCTGCCCGGCGCACCGCACGACGTGCTGCTGGTACTGGACGCTTCCACCGGGCAAAATGCCCAGGAGCAGGCCAAACAGTTTACCGAAGTGGCGCCCATTACCTGCCTGGCCCTGACCAAACTAGACGGTACGGCTAAAGGAGGGGTGGCCATCAGCATCAGCGACCAGTTTCGCATTCCCATCCGCTACATAGGCGTCGGCGAAAGCATCGATAAATTGCAGATATTCAACAAAAGGGCTTTCGTCGAATCATTGTTCAACCAGTAATCCCGCCATTGCCGCATCCGGCGGCATTTCAATTGTTTCCCGCCAGTAAAGTTTGCCTCCCGGCCATATGTACGGTTGTGGGAAACACTGTGTTTGTATTCAAACCTATTTGTCTAATCATACAAAAATCGAAGAAAGATGAGAACGATCCTGATCCTGACATTAGCCTTGCTGTTTGGCGCCTGTGGCGGCAACGACAAAAAAGAAAGCGACGCACCGGCAAATACGGCCGACCAAAACCAGACGACATCGAATAATCCTGCTGAAAATATGCAGAACACGATGAAGCAGGCCGAAGAAGCCATGAAACAGATGCATCAGCCTGTGGAACCGGTAAACTTCAGAAAACTGCAGGAAGTGCTTCCTGAAAAACTCGCCGGCTACGCTCGGACAAAAAAAGGCGGCGAGACCGCTGGCGCCATGGGTATGAAAATGTCCCGCGCCGACGGTACTTACAAGGACGGCTCCGGCAAAACCTTCAAGGTCGAAATCATCGATACAGGAGGGTTTAGCATGGGCGTCATCGGAATGGCTACCTGGGCAGGCGTGACCATCGACAAGGAAGATGAGAACGGATACGAGCGTACGTCCACCCTGAACGGATACAAGTCATACGAAAAATTCAGAACAGCCGGCTCGAACAGCGAAGTAGCGCTGATCGTGGAGAACAGGTTCATGGTCAAAACTTCCTGCCGCGATTGCACTGTTGAAAGCCTGCGCGAAATCATGGGCAAACTCGACCTCGGCAGCCTTAAGGGGATGAAATAAAACCCTGAAACACGAGGTGTTCGATCCGTTCTGACAGCGACGCCTGTCAGAACGGATCGTTTTTTAGGCACGCGTGTTCATAAACTTCTGAATGTGAAACATTTGGATGCCGGCATTTTCTCCCGGAAACTTACTTTTGCTGCATGGCAAAAGTATTTTCCCTCCTGATTGTCTGGCTGGCCGTTCTCTTCCTGTTCAGTTCGTCATGTGCGACGACGAAACGGCAATATCAGCGACTTGGGAAATCCATTGCGCAGGACATGCGCCGTTCGCCGGTATTTAATCGCTCCCTAACGGGGTTTGTTTTGCTGGACCCGGAGACAGGCACATTGCTCGCAAACGAAAACGGGGATCACTATTTCACACCCGCTTCCAATACTAAGATATTTACCCTGGCCACCTGTCTGGCGCTGCTGGGCGATTCTCTTCCAGGCATGGAGTGCCGGATTCGCGACAGCGTACTGACTTTCCGGGGTGTCGGAGATCCCACATTTCTGCATCCTGAATTCCAGGCCTGGCAGCCTGTTTACAATATGCTTCGGGCCTGGGACGGCCCCTTATTCTACGATCCGTATCATTACGAGGAAGCGCCGTTCGGGCCCGGCTGGGCCTGGGATGATATGCCGGCGAATTACTCTGCACCGCGCTCGCCTTTTCCCTATTACGGGAATACACTCCGGATCAATGCAACGCCGGAGGGTACAACAACCGCACCGCTACCGATAAAACCGTTTCGCATACCTGAAAGACAGGCCGCGCAGATCATACCAGGCGACAATCCCTTTTTTCTTTCAGAGGATGGGGTGCTCTACACACGCATGGACTCCTTCGTGTCCGGTTTCGAGGAGGAAGTCGCCTTCCCCCGATCGCCGAATGCGCTGTCATGGGACCTTCCCTTCGATGTATTACCGCGGGCGGCAAGTCTGGCCGGTCCTCAATCGGGCGCATGGTCGGTCATGTACTCCGTTCCGGTTGACACAGTTTATCGCCGCATGATGCATCAAAGCGACAACTTTATCGCCGAGCAACTGCTGTTGGTTTGCGCCGCCACGAAATTCGGCGTGCTCAGGCAGGACACGATGATCGACTGGGTGCTGGACAGTCTGCTCAGCGACTTGCCGCAGCGCCCGCGTTGGGTCGACGGGTCGGGGCTGTCGCGTTACAACCTGTTTTCGCCAATTGATGTAGCAATAGTGCTTCAAAAACTGTGGAAAGAACAATCGCACGACCGCCTGCTTGATCTCTTTCCGGCCGGCGGTCGGGACGGTACGCTGGAAAACTGGTATCGCGGCACAGGGGGGCAGCCGTATGTGTATGCCAAGAGCGGGAGCATGAGCGGCGTACAGTGTTTGAGCGGCTATTTGATAAAACGAAATGGCAAAGTGCTGATATTCAGTTTTATGCATAATAACTTCGTCGGTGGCGGCAGCCTCTGGAAGCAGGAGATGGAGCGTATTTTACAAGGCCTTCACCGCAATTGAACGTTCAACGGTACAGCAGCACATCGCCGGATATCCAGCCGGAGCGTTCACCTTGTTTCACTTGCGCAACCCAAATGTATACGCCTGCTTCGGGGCGATTTCCTGCCGCGTTTCCATCCCATTGATCGAAGGTTTCGGTTTGGGAAGAATAAAGTTGGCTTCCCCAGCGGTCATACACCTGAAATGCCAGTACCTCCAGGCCAGGACCGGTGATGCTGAAAAAGTCGTTCTCTCCGTCGCCATTCGGCGAAAAAACATTGGGTGCATAATAGGCAAAACCTTCAGGGCAATCGGCACGCCAAACGTGAACAGAATCCTCGAACAGACAATTCCGGTATTCTACCCGGCGGCGCACCCAGCCGGTATCCGCAAAGGAAAACAGGGAATAGCCCGGTTCGCCATTCCAGAGAATCATCCCTGCGATGCTTTCTCCCACTGAAAACTCAAGCGGTTCATCACCGCAGACGGTTGTATCAGTTGGCAACGGGAGCGGGCTGGGAAAAGGGCTTACGGCGATAAAATCAGATGCCGAGCAATTGTCCAGGAATGCAGAAACAGCGTAATAACCTTGTTTGGTCACAGGCCGGATGGCCGTCTGGTAGCCGTCGTTCCAAAGATAACTTTCCGCAAAATCAGTAGTGGCATCAAGCCATAAAGTATCGGTACCACAAATGGTCGTATCGCCCGGAAGATTGACATCGAAGTGTTCAATTACCTGTACATCAATGGTATCTGTTACAGTGCACGCACCTGTACCGGCTTCCACATAATACCGCCCTGTTTTTTTCGCCAGCAGCGTCGGTCCGCTGCTGCCATCCTGCCATGTATACGCAGCTGCTCCAGCGTCCGAGGCATCCAGTGTAAGGGAGACGCCGTCGCCGCAGACCAGGGTGTCATTTCCAAGATCGAAAGGTTTTGGTCCCGGCAATACCGTAACCATACGACTGAATGTATCGCTGCAAAAACCCGTTTGGGCAACGAGGGTAACGCTCGCAGTGCCGGCAGTATTGAAGCGGATGTTGCCGAGACCCGAATACCCCGATATTTCAGGCGGCTGAGCGCCCGGGAAAAACCAGTGATATTGATCGGCAACACCGGGCCCGGCAGTAGATGCACTCAAAGGCTGGAAAATGCAGACACTATCTGGATCGACAGATATACCGGTAATCGATTTTTCATCGCCACAATAATCGCTCAATACGGTACTGAAGGGCAAAAAGTCGGAATCGGCCGGACCGGGCGGAGGCCGGTCCTGTATTTGCCAGTCGATCGAAAGCGGCGTGTCATTCACATCAGCCATGTCCAGGACGACATCATCGGCTGGGCATGAATTACACACTCCCGATGCATCCGTTTTCAGGAATAAATGCCCGCCCGAACGGAATCTGACGCCCGCAATGCCACCGTCGATCGTTGTGATTCCGGCAGAGATGCCGTAGTTGCGGCAAATGTCATAGCGTTTGGCCCATTTGAATGCACCCCCGGGCGACAGGCAGATCATATCGGCTACCGGCTGGTCTTTTGCCGTTTCGTAGTTGAACAGCAGCACGTCTCCCAAAGGGGAAACTTGCAATCCCGGCAACCAGTTGAGGGCATTGGTTTGTATCAGTCGTTTGGCCCAGAGCACATTGCCGCTTTCATCCAGGCGCAGCACGCAGGTCTTCTGCGGCAGCGCACCAGCCTCGGTAGCGGCAAATACCCAGCCACCGTCCGGCAATTCTGCAAATGCCTTGAACTGGAAGCGGTTGTAGCGCCTGCTCCAAAGCACTTCGCCTTCCGGGGAAAGACGCAGCACGAATCCGTACAGTGCTGCGAGCTGCCCGTTGCCGCAGATCAAATAACTGCCGTCCGAAAGGCGATTCAGCGTGCGCGGGTAATTAACACCTGTATTGACGTATGCCTTGCTCCACAAAACCGATCCGCCCGGATCTACTTTCGTCAGAATGATACGGCTTGGCTGGCTGCTGCCCGGGGCGCTGAACCGCGCCGACATGGCGTAAGCATTACCAGCCGGATCGCTGCTCAGGCGGTTATGCGCCCAATGGAGTACCTCGCTGTAATGCACGGACGTTTGCCAGGCCGGAAGCCCGGCGGGCGTCAGGCGTGCGAGGATCAGGTAATCATCCAGTGCAGTATTATTGTTGTTTCTGTCGTAGAGCGCCCACACGTCGCCATTGGGCGCGCGCTGCAGGTCGTAAATGAACCGGGTGGCCGCCGTATCGCCTTTTTGAAGCGTATAAGCGCCGATCCAGTTGCCGTTGGCGTCGAGCCGAATGATCTTTCCCAAAAAGGTGCCGAGCCAGTAAGTCCCGTCGACTGTTTGCTCCAGACAAAATATCCCGTTCAGGCCTTCCAGTTGTTTCTGAAAAGTGTTTTGTGCGGGTAGAAAGGGTAGCGCAAGCAGCGTCAAACCCGCACCCAGGATCATTCTGCAGATCAATCGGAACATTTTTATCTGTTCAAAACAGCCGGTGATAAGACGATTTTTGGCAAATAAACACTTTTAAAGGGTTTTTTGTCGGTAATGGTGAGGAGCAAATTTTACTTTTTTCGACATTTGAGCAAGTTTCTATTTCACCAACTAAATACAACGCTCTTTCTCATGAAGCAATTTTTCCAACTAGCTTTGCTTTGCCTTGGCTTGTGCGCGATGACCACCGCCAGCGCACAAACCGTGATTTACGTCAAGAACGCCGGCACCGGCGCCGGCACTTCATGGGCCGATGCCTATGGAAGCCTCGACGCGGCACTTGCTGCCGCCAATTCGGGCGACCAGATCTGGGTGGCGGCCGGCATTTACAGGCCTTCCAACCCGGCGCCCAACCACACATTCATGGTAATGTCCGGTGTGGAACTTTACGGCGGTTTTGCCGGAACGGAAGCAGCGCTTTCCGAACGTGACTATGCAGCCAATACCACGATCCTGAGCGGCGATGTTTCCGGCAACGATATCACAGGTGATTTTACGAGCAATCGCACCGACAACTCCCTGCACGTGCTGCTGGTACAAAACGGCGATCCCAATGACCGGGCGATCATCGACGGCTTCCGCGTTCAGGGGGGTAATACGAGTAATACTACCAGCGACCCCGATCTGAATCTCCGCGGGGGTGGTATCCTGACAACGGCGCAGCTGACCGTCCGCAACTGCACCTTTGTTGACAATTTCGGCCGCAACGGCGGGTGCATTTCAGCGCCGCAGGCATCCTGCAGCGGAATTATGATCGATCACTGCGTCTTCGAAGGCAATTACGGCACCAGCCAGTCGGCCGGTGTCCACTTGCGTCAGCTGACGTCCGGTACAGTAAAAAACTGCATTTTCCGCAACAACCTGACCAATCGCGGATGCGTGTATCCCGAAACATCCAGCAACATCACGGTTGATAGTTGCCTTTTCGAGAAGAACGAAACGGGTGCCAGCCAGTTTGGCGCTGCCATGTTTACCTGGCAGACCAACTTCACGCTGAAAAACAGCATCATTCGCAACAATATGGCTTACAACGGCGCCGGCATGTACAATGACGGTCGCGACGGCGTGAGCGCTTTCCTGATCGAGAATTGCGTATTTGACAGCAATTCCGTAACCAGTTACGGCGGTACCTGCCTGTACAACTGGATCGACAATTTCGAGATCAGAGACTGCATATTCAAAGATAACTATGCACCCACAACGGGCTCGGCTATGTACAACCGCAGCTGCGTAGGCATCATCAAGGATTGCCTGTTTGAAAACGGTTTTGCCGGCGAGATCGGCGTAACTGGCTTCGGCGGCGCGGTAGCCAACTACAGCGCCGGATCGGATGTCGTTCTGGAAGGCTGCACATTCCTCAACAACATAGCAGGAACGAGCGGTGGCGCCGTTACAGTTGGCTTTACCGCCAAGACGACGCTTAAAGACTGTCTGTTCGAAGGCAACACAGCGCGTTTCGGCGGCGCGGTGTTCAACCAGAACGACTCCACAACGCTCATAGTAGACGGTTGCACATTCAATGAGAATGGCGCCGAGATCGTAGGCGGCGCACTCAACCTGTCGTCGGGTATTTTTGCAAGCGTTAAGAATTCTGTGTTCTTCAGCAACTCTTCTGATGTAGGCGGAGCGATCGATATTTCCGAAGACAGCCTCGATCTGGCATCCCTGGACGTTGAAAACTGCGTTTTCCGCGATAATTTCTGCCTGACACAGTCCGGCGCGATCAACATCAACAATGCCGAGGTCAATATCAGCAATTGCCTTTTCGCAGCCAACCTGAACCTCGGGACCGGCGCCGGCGGGGCAGTCACCAACAACGCCGCAGAAGGAACAACGCCACCCGCGAATCCAAATTCCAATGTAAACATTACCAACTGCACCTTCGGCGCCAATTTTGGCACCCTGGGTATATTAGCGCAGTATGAGAATGCGGGTGAAGCGACCATGACCCTTCAGAACTGCATCATACAATCAGACGGTATTGATAACTATGCAGTAGAAGCCGGCGCTCCTGAAGTAATATCGATGGGCGGCAACCTCAGTAACGACGTTTCGTTTTTGGGACTTCTTACCGGTCTGAATGACAAAGAAGGCGAAGACCCGCTCTTCCTCGATATCGCCTCATATGACTTCCACATCCCGACGAATAGCCCCGCTATCGACATCGGCAACCCGAACGGCGCGCCTGCGACCGATCTGGAAGGCAATCCGCGTATCAATGAACCGGATGCCGGCGCCTACGAGAACCAGGATGTAGTCGGTGTATTTGAAACGCCGAGCGCTCGCCCGATGCAACTGATGCCGAACCCGGCGGTCGATTTTGTTCAGATCTCGCTTGAAGACGAATGGAATGGTCAGGTACGTATCGACGTGACGACCATCACCGGCGCGGTCGTTCGCTCTTACAATACAGAGAAGAACGGCGCAGAATGGACGTATCAACTCAATGTGCGTGAGTTGCCTGCCGGCACCTATGTTGCCAAAGCGCGTATTGGAGAAACCCTTTACCTGGGCAAGATCGTGAAACAGTAATACGATCTACTACCGGAAAGGTATAAACGGACGGGGTTGCCGCATTACGCGGCAACCCCGTCGTTTTTCTTATTGTCTATGAAAATGCAGACTGCTGATCCGGAAGCCTTTATTCAGGTAAAGCCGGTGTGCGTCGTTCCGGTGTATGCCCGAGTCGAGCGTCACGCAATCGTATCCGCGTTCCTTCGCGAGTGCAAAGACGTGCTCCAGCAATATTCCCGCGTATCCTTGGCCGCGGTGCGCTTCCAGCGTGCTGAGGTCGTCGACATAGATCTGTTTTCCATCGTACAGTTTCCTGATATACCGGAATCCGATGGCAGAAGCAGCGATGCCGTCAGCCTCGATAAAGGCCAGTTCGTAACCTTCCGATTGCATTTCTCCGATCTGCTGCACAAAGCCGGCCTCTACCAGATGCGGTCTTAGTAATTTGAGCACGGGCCAGCATTTCAGGATGTCTTTATCGGTGCGGGCAGTAATAACATTCATGGCAGTTTTCATTTGAGATGCCTGATCGGCGGAATAATCTGCGTTAACTGGAATGATCGGCAACGATCACCCACTTTCCATCCATTTTTTTCCACAGAAGGGTAAAATGCCCGGATGGTTCGTCTTTCTCCCTCACAAGACGCCATTTCCCGATGACGAACGCGCTTTCTGGCGACAACACTTCCACGCTGATGAGCGTAAAATGGAGCGTGCCCATGGCTGCCGCATCCGGATATGTCTTTTTGTAGTTGTCCAGGGTTTGCTGCCATCCGTACGTCAGGCCTTTGGAGCCGATAAAACGAAGACTGTCCGATCGCCAGTAGCCGTCCATAAAACCTTCCAGATCTGCGCGATTCCAGGCTGTTTCCTGATCGGACATGATCCCGCGGATCGTTTGTTCATCGCTTTCGGATTGTGCGCTGACGGCGATGGAAAAACAACAGAGCAGTGCACATAGCAAAGTCGCTTTCATTTTTGTTTCGTTTTTAAAAGTCAACTTCAATGTCTTTTATGACCCTGCCGCCCTTGGTCTGCAACCGCACGATGTAATGCCCCGGCGTGAGGTTCCATACTTCGAGCCGCAGGCCGCTTCGGTGCTCACCCGCCTTCATGGTCTCTTCCTTTGAAATTTGCTTGATGTATTTGCCTTCGCCATCCAGCAGGTGCATAACCAGTATTTCGTCCTTTTCGAGGAAATACTGGAAGTTCCCTTCTACAAGCAGTGCCTTGCCCAACGAGGCGCGTTCGCCTGGAATTTCCTCCACTGTTTGGTGCCTGATCTTGTAACCGGGAGGTTTTTTACCGAGCAGTTCGGCTGTAAACCTGGTGAGTTCTGGATCGCCGATGCTGCCCAGCGATCCGCCGCTCGTCAGACACCATACGGCGCATTGCGCGGCAGATTCGTTGATCTTGCCTTTTTCGGAGATAAAGTTCAGCAGATTGCGCAGTTGCTCCGGCGCGAGCGCGCCGACAGCGAATAACGACCCTGTCAGGGGCGACCGGTCGCCCGATTGCGCACAAAAGGTACTGAGAGTAGCTTCGGCAGGCACTTTGGTCCGCACGAGCAGGGTTTGTTCTTCCGCTACCACCAGCGTTTGAAAGGTCGAATCGGACGGCTCCATAAACTGGCCGCGCGGGATGCGCAGTCGCAGGAGTTTTCCCTTCAAATTGGTGCATATTACTTTCAGACTGGGCCCCTGGTGTCCGCCGGTGCCGGTAACTGTCAGGGAGACGGCTTTTTGCTTCAGGGCTTCTTCCAGGTCAAGCACGGGAGTAGTATTTTTCCCGGCGCTGCTTTTTTTCTGGGCAGATGCAGCCAGGGGAGCCAGGAGCAGCAGGCCGAACAGGATCAGGTGTTTTCGCATGTCGAGGATTTTTCGACCTGTAACGCCAGTGAAAGGAGCGATATTTTCCGGGGGCGGACTTTGACATTTCACGCTTCCCGCCGGAAAGGCGAAAGGCCCCGCAATCGGAGCCTTTCGGTGCCCGGAATGGGACTCGAACCCATACGACCTCAACGGTCACAGGATTTTAAGTCCTGCGTGTCTACCATTCCACCACCCGGGCAGCGGCGCTAAGTTAGGGGCATTCTGCAAACAAAAAAAGCCTGCGATATTTCGCAGGCTTTGGAGCGGAAAACGAGATTCGAACTCGCGACCTCAACCTTGGCAAGGTTGCGCTCTACCAGCTGAGCTATTTCCGCATTTCTGTGTCCGGAATAAAACCTTCCGTCCTTGAGCGGGTGCAAAGATAAAGCCAACTTTATCAAACAGACAAACCATTTTTCAAAAAAAATGATTTTTCCTTAACGCTCTGATTTTCATGCCGGCCTTGACCTTGTTTCCAATCGGACTTGGGTCGGACGTCACTGACTTGCACCGGCCAGCAACTTGAAAGACCGCTTTTTGATCGCCAGCAAGATCGAATCGTAATCGATCGGGATGCGTT
The DNA here is from genome assembly GCA_020636045.1 of Lewinellaceae bacterium. GTDB lineage: Bacteria > Bacteroidota > Bacteroidia > Chitinophagales > Saprospiraceae > M3007. Next base: position 192,221 of record JACJYP010000004.1, on the reverse strand, counting down.
CTCCTTCGATGAGCAGGGTATCCGCGCGTCCGGCCAATTTTTCTGCCAGCCAGCCTGCAATGGTTTCAGTCGGGTCTTCTTCCGTGAAGGTGAGGTAAACCCTGATGGACTCCATATATCCTATACTGCGACCGGCGTGTTCTTCGTCTGCGATCAGGTAAGCCTTGCTTTCGGGTATTCTGAAACGATCGCCCATGGTCAGCCAGCGGTAGAAGGTGCCGAACAAGTGATATTTCAGGTCTTTATCGCCGGTACGGATCTCTATTTTCATCTGATCGTAGGCGAATCTGGCGCGCGGATCGAATACCGGATCCGTTGATTTTTGAGCAGATGCGTCACCGGCAGGCAATTTGCCCGATCTCCAGGCTTCCATCTTTTCCGCGAGGCGTTCGATGCGCTGAAACCGCTCGGTGGCGAGTTGCCTAACGGTATCGTCGCCGAATTTTTCGAAGTTATCCGGGTGATATTTTGCGCGGAGTTGGCGCAATTTTGCTTTGAACGTCTCGCCGTCCATTTCGCCCGGGGCTGCGCCAAAGTATTCCCGGAATTCGGCCAGTTCCTGTTCTGAGAAAGGAGTCATAATCCTTCGGCTTTTCTTTTGAAATAGAAATACGTTTCCAGTTGTGCACGCACGGGGATATCCGTGCTGTTGCGCCGGTATTCGTTCTGGTCAAACTTGTCGATGATGCGGGCTTTCACGTTGTCGTTGAGTTGAAGGTCGAGCAGGGCTTTGATCTCGGCTTTCAGATCGGAATCGTACACTGGAAACGTGGTCTCGATCCGGTAACTCAGGTTGCGTTCCATCCAGTCGGCGCTGCTCATGTAGATGCGTTCGTCGCCGCCATTGTGAAACATGAATACACGCGCATGCTCCAGAAAACGGTCGACGATGCTGACCACTTCGATGTTTTCGCTCACACCTTTCAGCCCGGGGATGAGGCAACAAATACCGCGCACGATCAACCGTATTTTAACGCCTGCCCTGGATGCTTCGTACAATTTTGCGATCATTTCCTTGTCCTCGATGCTGTTGATCTTTATGGTCATGGCAGCGGGCTTTTTTCGCTTGGCTGCGGCAATTTCCTGATCGATCAGCCGGTACAGGGCGGGCCGTAGGTTGAACTGTCCGACCAGCAGGTGTTCAAATTCCTGTTTGGGCGGTTTAATGTTCTCAAGGAACGAAAAAACATTGCTGACTTCGCCTGTGAGCCGCGGGTCGGCGGTGAAAATGCCAAAATCAGAATATATCTTGGCTGTCTCTTCATGAAAATTGCCGGTGCCCAGATAGGCGTATAACTGCGGTTGCCCGTTTTCCACGCGGCGCACCAGCGCCAGTTTTGAATGGACTTTCACGCCGGGAAATGAATAATGCACGCGAACGCCGGCCCGCTCCAGTTTTTCTCCCCATTCCAGGTTTGCCGCCTCGTCGAAGCGGGCCTTGATCTCCACGAACGCGGATACCTGCTTGCCGTGGGTAACGGCATGCATGAGGCTTTCCAGGATGCGGCTGCGCCTGGCTACGCGGTACTGGATCACTTTGATATGGGTGACGGTGGGATCCTCCGCGGCCTTTTCAAAAAAATTGACGACGGATTGGTAGGAGTGATATGGAAAATGCAGCAACTGATCTTTCTGACGGATGACGGCAAATGGATCTTCGGCATCGTTGAGCACCAGATGCGGCAATGGCGGCAGGGGTTTGTATTTGAGGTGGGTCATCCCGAAGTCCGGGAATTTGAAAAAGTCGAAATTGTTGTGATAGCGCCCTTCGGGCAAAATATCGTTTTTCCCGAGGTCGAAGGTGTCCTGCAGATAACTCAGCAGATGCCCCGGCATTTCGCGGTCGTACACAAAACGGCTGGCAGGTCCCACCTGGCGCTTTTGCAGGCTCGATTTGATCTTTTGTACCAGGTCGCCGGAGTATTCGTCGTCGATATACAATTCCGCATCCCGGGTAAGTTTGATCGAATAGGTGTCCTGTATTTCATATCCGGGAAATAACCACGAAACGGAGTGTCGCACGATGTCGTCCAGCAGGATCAGATTCTGGCGATCGCCGGAAGAAGGGAGCGTGATGAAACGCGGCAACTGGTCGGAAGGGATCTTTACAAGCGCATATTCGCTGTCGCTCAGCGGCTTTTTCTTTTGCCGGAGGTGGACGGCCAGATAGAGATTGGCGTTGGCCAGGAAGGGGCGGATGCGACGCTTTACCAACAGCACGGGCATGACGAAGGGAAGCAGGTTTTCGTTGAAGTAGTTTTCAACAAACTGCTTTTGTTCATCATTGAGGTCCAGGCGCCTGAGAATATGGATATGGTGCTTGCGCAGTTCGGGTACGATCTGCTGTTCGAATACCTGCGAAAATTCCTCCTGGTGGCGGTTGACGATGCGGTGCACCTCCTTCAAGGTTGTACTGGGGTCGAAATCGAGTCGGGCCTTTGTCTTTTTGCCTACTTTTTTCAGTTTTCGGATGCCGGCGACCCGAATTCTGAAAAATTCATCGAGGTTGGATGAATAGATTGCCAGGAATTTCAAACGTTCGAGCAGGGGCACGGCTGGGTCTTTCGCCTCCTGCAGGACGCGGTAGTTAAAAGACAACCATGAGATGTCGCGATGTATGAGTGGCAGGGATTCCATGAATTACGGTAGTAGGTGTGGTCCAGCGCAAATGTGCAGGTTTCGTTTTAAAGTAGGAGGATGCCTGGCGATAAATAGCGAACGGGCGCGAAAAAATAATGTTAAAACAAAGTGCCTTGCCGGCCGCTCACTTTGGCAGGACCTCTTATGATCGCCGGGGGCAACTGTTTTGAAAAAGCATCGGCGCAGATGGCGGCTAATTCCGGCGCCAGCAGGTTGTCCGGCTCGTGGGTGAAAAAATAAACTTCCTGTAGCCCCTCGTTACACCATTCACCGATCCTTTTCGCCCATTGTTCCACCCGCTGCCGGTCCGACGGATGCAGGGCGTTGCCCACAAACCGCACCAGCACCCGCAAATCGGTCAGGTGCATGTGGCAAACGTCGCGCCGGCCCGCTACATCCGTGATCACCGTAGAAACGTTCCTTTTCTGCAAGAGGCTAAAATAGTCTTCTGCCGCATCCGACACCTGAAAAAATGTAGGGTGCCGGACTTCCACGGCCAGCGGGATACTGGCAGGAAAGGATTCCAGAAATCGTTCTAGCAGGGGTACTTCCCTTACGCTGAAATGCGGAGGCAGTTGCAAAAAACAGCAGCCGAGTTTTTCATCCAGCCCGGCGATCACTTCACAAAACAGCGGGATCTGTCCGCTGTTCAGTCCGAGGTCCCGGGCATGGCTGATCGTTTGCGGGATTTTCGGGCAAAACCTGAAATCTTCAGGTGTATCGGCTTTCCAGCGGTCCACGGTGGCGGTATCAGGAATACGGTAGTGGGTGGTATTGTGCTCGATCGTATTGAATTGCAACCCGTATTGCTGCAAAAAATCCCTTTCCCTGGTGCCTGGAGCATACCAGGTGCCTACCCACGCTTTCATATTGTAGCCGGTGGCGCCGATGTAGATCCGGGGTGGGGTAGCGCTGCTGAAATTGCGAAGCAACTCCCTGTTGTGCTCCGGATCGGGCGGCAGGGTGAAATCAATATTGTCAACGGAAGTAAGTTTGCCGAAATCCATGACGCTTTTTATTTTTGGGCGAAGTTTCGGGGCAAAACCCGTGACTGCATTAACTTATTGGCTATGAAAACATTTTATCTGGCGGCCCTGTTCACCGGGCTTTTTGCAGCCTGCATGCAATATGAGAAAAAAGATACTGCCCCGCAGGCAAATTCCGATCTTTATCAACTGATAAACACACCCGGTGCTGAATACGATTCCAGTCTGGCAGCCCGCCTGGGCGCCGATGAATACGGTATGCAGCAATATGTGATGGCTTTTCTGAAAAGAGGGCCCAATCGCGATCAGGACTCTGCTACGGCAGCGCGGCTCCAGCAGGCGCACCTGCAAAACATCATGCGAATGGCCGAATCCGGCAAACTCGTGCTGGCAGGCCCGTTTATGGATACCGGTGCTGTGCGCGGCATTTATATTTTTAACGTGAAAACCGTGGAAGAGGCGCGTGCGCTCACCGAAACGGACCCCGCTATACAGGCCGGGCGTCTGGTCATGGACCTGCATCCCTGGTACGGCTCTGCCGTTATGCCCCTGATCAACCCGTTGCACAAACGGCTGGAGAAAACGAGTGTGGCCGAGTAAATGGCTTACCCGGCTTCGAAAACCATCGCTTCGTGGCCGAGTTTCCTGAAATCTACCGGTGTGACCGCCGACACGCCCTGTTCCGGCATATAAACGCCATAAATGGTGTCCACGGCAGCCATGGTGGCCTTGTTGTGCGTGACGACGATGAACTGCGATTCTTTTGAAAACTGCCGGATGATCCGGTTGAACTTTTCAATGTTGGCGTCGTCCAGCGGTGCATCCACCTCGTCGAATATACAGAAAGGGGCGGGTTTGAGAAGGTAAAGGGCAAACAACAAGGCTGTCGCGGTCAGTGTCTTTTCTCCGCCGGAAAGTTGTGCGATCGTCTGCGGGCGTTTCCCTTTCGGCTTTGCTATGATGCTGATGTCCGACTCCAGCGGGTTGTCGGGGTTGGTCAGCAGCAAGTCGGCGGTATCTTCTTCGGTAAACAGGGTGCGGAACACGCCGATGAAGTTCTCCCGCACCTGGGCAAAGGATTCAAGAAAACGCTGGGTAGCGGTTTCCTCGATCTCTTTCATGGTCTGGAGCAAATTCTCCTTGGCATTCAGGATGTCATCGCGCTGACGGGCAATGGTATCGTAGCGTTCTTTGATCTCGTTGTACGCTTCGATGGCCATCGGGTTCACTTCACCGTAGGTGTCCAGCCTGCGTTTGAGGTTGTTGACATCGCGCTCGAGCGCTTCGCGTTGATACGCCGGATCGGGCTCCTGATTGATCACATCGTTGACGCCCATGCCGAATTCGACCCGCAGCCGTTCGCCGATGGCGGTGATCTCGAACTTGACGTCGGAGAATTTCTCCTTGAGGCGGTTGATCAAGACCTGCAGGTCCTGCTGTTTCCTGAAATTGTCGCGCTGCTTGTTCTCCAGTTCGTGGATCTCGTTGCGCGCCTTGAAATAGGTTTGTTCAACCTCGCTCAGCGACGCTTCCTTTTGTTTTTTCTCCTCATAGGCGGCGCCGAGTTCTGTTTCTATGCGCAGGATGTCTTCCTGGATCAGCGATACCTCCTCGCGGTTGCGGGCCAGGGTGTTTTGCGCTTCGGTCAACTGGCGCTGAAGATCGTCGCGCCTGTTTTCGCGGAATCCCAGTTCCTGTCGGAATGCGTTGACCTTGTTTTGCTGCCGGATGAACTCGATGTTTTTCTGGTTGAACTCCTGCGAGGCCTGGCTGAGTTGCTCCGCAACATCGCGGAACGACCCGTCGGCGCTGCTCAGGCGCTCCCGCACGGCATCGGCAGCCTTTTGTTTCACCTGTAAGTCGGCCTCTATCTGCGCATTGCTGCCGGTCAGTGCCTCGATACGCTCATTGAAGTCGCCTGCCTGTGCGTCGAAATTGGCTACAAATGCGGCGATATTATCCAGTTTTGCCTGCATGCCGGTTTTTTCCTGGCTGATGCGGTTCAGCGCTTCGCGCTCGCCGCGAAGCGCCTCGCTGCGGTCGTCGGCTTTCAGGCTTTGCAGATGGGTGCGCAGGGTAGCCAACTGGTTATTCAACTGGTTCTCAGTGGATTCCAGTTTTTTGATGTCTGTTTCAAGTATCTCCAGGTTCTTCTTCCTGCCGATCTTTTTTCCTTCAAACAGGCCGACAGAGCCGCCGCTCAGGCTGAACTTGCGCCGCACGTAGGTGCCCGTTTTAGAGAGCATCACTACTTCGGATTGCGCAAGTTGTGCGGGCGGATTGGGCTCGTCCGATACCAGTACGTTTTCGAGTAAATACTCTACGAGCGGACGGTATTGGGGTTCTACTTCCACCAGTTCGACAGCCCTGACACCTCCGGGCAGCAGTGCCAACGGCGGCTGGTAGTCCTTGAAGGCGTCGAGCAGGAAAAAATTGGCGCGGCCTTTCTGGCTTTGTCCGAGCAGTGCGATCGCCTTCATGGCCTCGTCTGCGTTGGGCACCACATAATAATTCAGGTACTGTTCCAGGTAGTTTTCGATCACTACGCGGTACTCTTCCCGAACGTATATGAGGTCGGACAGCAGGGGACAGTTTTTAGCCCATTCCTTTTGCTGGCTCAGGAATTTAATGCTCTCGGGAAACCCTTCCAGCGACTCCACCATGCTTTTGGTGAGTTTGAACTCGTTGCGCTTTGCGTCGAGCAGGCGGTTGTGGTCGGCGAGTTTTTTTACCAGAACGTCCTGTTGCTTTTCTGCTTCCGCGATGTCGGCTTTGCGTTTGTTTTCCGACTCTTCCAGTTGGCCGATCTTTTTGAGCAATGTTTGTTCCGACTTGCCGAGTTCGCCGATGTTTTGTTCCAGCGCCGTCATCTCTGTCCGGCGGGTAGCGATATCCGAAAGGGTGCGTTGCACATCGCGGCGCAGGTTTTCGATCTGGTTGGACTGAATAGCCTTTTGCTTTTCCAGTTCCACCAACTCGCGCTCGAGCCCCTGCTGTTCTTTTACAAATTCATCGAGATTGCCTTTTAAGAGGTTATGCTCTGAACGCACTTCCTCGAGCATCTTTTGTGCCTGGGCCAGTGATGTTTCCAGTTCCGCTTCCAGATTGCGCTCGTGGTTGAGATCGGTCTGGTAACCTTCAATTTCCACTCCCAGTCCCTGTAACTGGCCGTTATTGCGCACCGACTGGTCTTCAATGCGGCGGATGTCGTTTTCTATAAAGGTCAGCTTCTGCTGAAGCATGCTTTTTTCATTCTCCTTGCCGCGAATGCGCCCGGTGAGGCGATTTACGTCCTGCTGTTGTTCGCTGAGCGAACTTTCCTTATCGGTATGGCTCTTTCTTTTTGCCTCAATATCGGCTTCCAGCAACCTTGCCTGGGCTTCCGTGCCCCGGTAGTTGTCCTCCTCCCGCGCGATCTGATCCTCCATTTCCTTGAACGTCTTCTTGTGAAGGGACAGATTGTGCACGGCGAGTTCGATACTCAATTTTTTGTATTCGTCTTTCAGTGCGTAATACTTCTGGGCGCGCTCGGCCTGCTTTTCGAGTTTTTTCAACTGGTCCTCGATCTCGAACAGCAGGTCTTCCACACGATCGAGATCGGCAGTGGTGGCTTCGAGTTTGAGTTGGGTCTCGTGTTTGCGCGCTTTGTATTTGCTGACGCCTGCCGCCTGCTCGAACATCTTCCGGCGTGCCGCCTCGCGGTCGCTGAGCAGGTCTTCTACCATGTTGAGCGCAATGATGGCATACGAATCAGGACCGATACCCGTGTCGAGCAGCAGGGAAGTAATGTCTTTCAAACGGCAGGTGACGCCGTTGAGGCGGTATTCGCTTTCACCGCTCCGGTAAAGGATGCGGGTGACACTGACAGAACTGTAGTCGGTCGGGAGAATATTTTTTGTGTTATCAAAGGTCAGGGTGACCTGCGCGACCTGCCCCTCTTTGCGTTTTTTCGTTCCGTTAAATATCACGGAAGCCATTTTGTCGAGGCGGAGTTGACTGCTTTTTTGTTCTCCCAGCACCCAGCGAATAGCGTCTACAACATTGCTTTTGCCCGATCCATTGGGCCCGACCACGCCCGTGACATCCGAATTGAAGTGGAGTACGGTTTCGTTGGCAAAACTTTTGAATCCTTTGATCTCTAATGACTTAAGTCGCATGGTGTGTTCCTGAGTTCACTCCTGTAGGTTGATGCGGGGCTGCTGCTTCACCGGCGGTACGGCATTGTGCAGGTTTATTGTCTGCAAAAAGCGGGCGAAAATAGGGTTTACCCTAAAAAAGCAAAAGGGCAAGTTACTAACAGGCGCGAATTTGGCGGCAAGTAGTTTTCAAATTTCCCAACAATACTGCTTCAAAAAATTTGTGTTAAATCGACAACTGTTCCTACATTTGGACGACGAAGCATGCAAACTTTCTTGAAATTAAACCAATCAATTATGAAGCACCTTTTTACCATTTTTCTTATTGCCATTTGCTTAATGCTTGTGCAAAGTGAGGCCATAGCCCAGCCAAAACACGGCCTCACTTTCCGCACGCTCTGGTACAATTACGACAATCCCGAACCGGCATGGAAGGATTGGTCGGATGTTCTGCAAACAAATGGCCGCGGCATCGAACTGGCCTATAATCGCCGTCTCGACGGTCACACCTGGCTGGTGATTCCCGTGAAAGTAGGTACGGCTCGCAGGATTCTCGAGCCGAGCGGCCTGCTCAGCAAAAATGAACTGTTGTTTAATCTGGACGCCCTGGCACAATACAACATCGGAAAATATTCCCGGGTGATCAACCCCTTCGTGCAACTCGGCATCGGCTCTTCCTGGAACGTCGACGATGACTTTTTCGACTTCAATATCCCTGCAGGTATTGGTCTGAACCTGCGCTTTATCGACGACGTGTTCTTAAATGTGACGACACAATTCCGTTTTTCACTTGAAAATCGTCCGGGATGGCACCACGGGATCGGCGCTACAGTTTATTTCGGTGGCGAAGAAGAGCCGGAACCGCCGGCTGACAAAGATGGCGACGGCATCCTCGATGTGACCGATAAGTGTCCCGATGTTCCCGGTGTGGCCGAACTGATGGGTTGCCCTGACCGCGATGGAGACGGCATCGCCGACGGCGACGACCAGTGCCCTGACGAGGCTGGTGTGGCTGCATTGCAAGGTTGCCCCGACACCGATAATGACGGTATTGCCGACAGAGAAGACGAATGCCCGACCGAACCGGGTCCTGCTGCTACCGCTGGCTGTCCTGACCGCGACGGCGACGGTGTGATCGACCGGAACGACCGCTGCCCGGATACAAAAGGGCTGGCCAGCCTGAACGGCTGTCCTGACCGCGACGGCGATGGTATTGCCGATGGCGACGACCAATGCCCCGACGAAAAAGGCACCGCTGCGATGATGGGGTGCCCTGACCGCGACGGCGACGGCCTGGCTGACAAAGACGACCGTTGCCCCGATAAAGCAGGCCCGATCAGCAACAAAGGATGTCCCGAGATCAAAGCGGAAGACAAAGCCAAACTGGAGCGTGCCGTTAAACTGGTGCAGTTCGCTTCGGGAAAGGCGACCCTGCTGACGAAGTCATATGCTATTCTCGATGAGGTGGTGTCTGTTATGAATCAATACCCGGAATACAACCTTAGCATCAGCGGACACACCGACAGCACGGGCGATGACAAGATGAACCAGAGCCTTTCCGAGCGCCGCGCCAAAACCTGCTACGACTACCTGGTTAGCAAAGGCATCGATGCCGGAAGGATGAGTCATGCCGGGTTCGGCGAAACGCAACCTGTTGCCGACAACGCGACTGCCGCAGGCCGTTCCCAGAACCGCCGTGTGGTATTTGAACTGTTCGTCAAATAACATCCGGTAACGGTTACAAATGAGAGCCCCCGGACGGCAATAGTCCGGGGGCTCTTTTGTTATAATGCATCAGTAAAGACTCCTGAAACCTTATTGCTTTGCCAGCCGTTCTTTCAATGCGTGTTTTTAAAAGGGGAGCGTGCGTGTTCCTTTTCTAAAACGAATGATCGCGTTACCTTTGCCGCGCTTTTTCGGAATATTGATCTGAGGAAAGGCACATTTTTGACAACCATCCGAACATAATTGGGAGTTTGACGACCATTTGCAACTGAACATAATATATGGAATTATCCACCCGATACAATCCTGCCGACACCGAAGAACGCTGGTATGCTCACTGGGAAAGCCGTGGCTATTTCAGGTCCGTGCCTGACGACCGTGAGTCATTTACCATCGTAATACCGCCACCGAATGTCACGGGTGTGCTGCATATGGGGCACATGTTGAACAATACCATCCAGGATATCCTGATCCGCAAGGCCCGGCTCGACGGTAAAAACGCCTGCTGGGTGCCCGGCACCGACCATGCCAGTATCGCAACGGAAGCCAAGGTGGTGCGCTGGCTTCGAGAAGAAAAGAAACTGCGGAAGGCGGACCTGAGCAGAGAGCAGTTCATGGAGTATGCTTACCAGTGGAAAGAAAAATACGGCGGGATCATCCTGCGCCAGTTGCGCAAACTCGGCGCCTCCTGCGACTGGGAGCGTACTGCATTTACAATGGATAAAGGCTACTATGACGATGTGATCCGGGTATTTGTTGACCTGTTTAACAAAGATAAATTGTATCGCGGGTTGCGCATGGTCAACTGGGACCCGGAGGCGAAAACCGTATTGTCAAATGAAGAGGTGCTGTATCAGGAAGAACAGGCGCAACTGTTCCATATTCGGTATTTGCCGGAAGACTCTGCAAGTGAAGGCCTGGTGATCGCCACGCAGCGCCCTGAGACCATTTTTGCCGACGTGGCGGTCGCGGTCAATCCCAAAGACGGGCGATACGGTCATCTGGTCGGGAAAAAAGTACGGATCCCCCTGATCGACAAACTTATACCTGTAATCGCAGACGATTATGTGGACATTGAATTTGGAACAGGCGCTCTCAAAATCACGCCGGCGCACGATCAGAACGACTATGAAGTCGGACAGCGCCATCAACTTGAAGTGATCGATATTCTGACTGACGACGGTCGCATCAATGAATCATGCGCTTTTGCGCCGATCGTTGGGCTTGATCGTTTTGAGGCCCGCAAACGCATGAAGCCATTGCTGGAAGAAAGCGGCAACCTTGTAAAAACAGAAGATTACGTCACCAATATCGGGCGTTCGGAGCGCACAGGGGTTGTCGTGGAGCCAAAACTGTCGTTGCAGTGGTTTGTAAAAATGAGCAGCCTCGGAGAGCCGGCTCTGAAGGCCGTTCTTGAAGAAGAAGTGAAGTTTTATCCGCCCAGTTTCCAGAACCTGTACCGCAACTGGATGGAAAACCTGCGCGACTGGTGCATTTCGAGACAACTCTGGTGGGGACAACGCATTCCCGCCTGGTACCTGAAATCGGAGGCGCTCAGCAAAGAAACAAAAGTGTTTGTGGCTGCTACCGCTGCCGAAGCACTGGAAATTGCGCGAAAAGAGACCGGCAACCCGAACCTGGGTGCCGATGAACTGCGCCAGGACGAAGATGTACTCGATACCTGGGCTTCTTCCTGGCTCTGGCCTATCAGCGTGTTCGACGGCTTTAATCAGCCCGAGGGCGAAGTCAAATACTATTATCCTACCAGCGTGCTTGTCACAGGATGGGACATCATCTTTTTCTGGGTGGCCCGCATGATCATGGCGGGATATGAATTTAAGGGACAGCGGCCGTTCGAGTCCGTGTACTTTACCGGCATGGTGCGCGACAAACAAAGACGCAAAATGTCGAAGTCGCTGGGTAACTCGCCCGATGCCATCAAATTGCTCGATGATTTCGGGGCAGACGGCGTGCGCTACGGCTTGATGTCGAGTGCGGCAGCCGGGGGCGACATCCTGTTCGATGAAAAACTCTGCGAGAACGGTCGCAACTTCTGCAACAAGATGTGGAATGCCCTGCGCCTGGTGAAAGGTTGGGAAGTTGCCGATTCCGCTGAAAATGAAGCGGTTGCAGAAAAAAATGCGCTGGCTGTTCGTTGGCTGAGAGAAAAATTCAACCAACTGCTGGCCGATATGGAGGCCGACTTCCGCAATTTCCGCCTGAGTGAGGCCTTGCTCGGACTCTACGGTTTCATCTGGGATGATTTCTGCTCCTGGTACCTGGAAATGATCAAACCGGGATACGGCGAGCCGATCGATCGCAATACCTATGAATCGACCCTCGATCTCTATTCCGATCTGATGATCGTGTTGCATCCGTTCATGCCTTTTATCACGGAAGAGATCTGGCACCAGTTGCGTGACCGGAAGGCCGGCGATGACTGTATTGTGCAGTCATATCCCAACCGCAAAGAAGCGGATGCCGAATTGATCAAAAAAGTAGAGTCTGCCAAAGAGATCATATCGGGCATACGTGAAATACGTATTCAACAACAGATCAAGCCCAAGGAGCCGGTCGCGTTTGTTGCGCAAAAAAGTCCTTCTGTCGAGGCGCTGTTTGCTACATCCGGGATAAAAGAAATGATTGCCAAACTGGCGGTGACCCACCCGGTAGAAGCGGTTGAAAAAGAACCTGAAAACGCCAATTCATTCATTTCGGGAACAGATCAGTTCTATCTTGTGCTCAACAAGGAGATCGATGTGGAAGCAGAATGCGCAAAAATCAAACAGGAACTGGAATATCAGCGGGGATTCGTCCGTTCCATTGAGTCCAAGTTGTCCAACGAGAAATTTGTCAACGGCGCTCCTGCGCAGGTGGTCGAAAATGAACGAAAGAAACTGGCTGACGGGTTGGCGCGCATTCAGTTGCTGGAAGAAAGCCGGTCCAAACTGGGTTGTGCATAAAAGCATTGCGGCGCTTGCTCTGATCCTTTTGTGCGCATCTTTACCGGCGAACAGGGGCCTGCTGCACACTGATTGCGAACACGAGGGCTTTCATTTTTTTTTCAAGGATCGCGAAATGTGGCTCAGGTATCCCATGCGCAAAGGAGCCGGCAATTACCTGTTGCGCGGAAACTTCAGCAACCGAAAACTGGATACTCTGAGCAATTGGTACGACACGGAAAAACACTACGTGGAGATCATCCGACAGGACGATCCCGTGCAGCCGGGCATCGGAATGGCACTGGGATTTGAGTTCGATGCAGACAACGATACGTTTCCCTTTACACCGTCCTACGCATTCCTGCAACTGAAGAACTTTGCCTGGGGCGGGGTGGAATTCAGTCCGCGCGACACCCTCAATTATTCCGGCGTGACGAACGAGGTGAGCAATGACCTGACTATTGAGATCCTGCAATTCAGTAACGATACCATCACAGGGCGTTTTTCAGGTCTGTTGCTCAGCGGCGGCGGGCCGATGGCACCCGTAACGGAAGGCCGCTTTTGTGCGCGGCTTTACCGCAGGTAAAACGGTTATTTTTTCTTCAAAAAGAACAGATACACGGGCAGGTGATCGCTGTACCCGTTCAGAAAGATGTCGCCGACGAATGTGCGGAAGGGGTATCCGCGAAATGCGCCCTCCGTTTGGAGCAACCAGGGCTGGCGAAATACTTTTGTTTTGTACAATTGCCAGCCTCCGGCCGATTTTGACACGAAGCCCTGCGACAGGATCATTTGGTCGAATAGATTCCAGGCGTCGCGATAGGCGAGGGTGCCGCTGCCGTTTTTATAAAGATCGTACATCGGGTTGTACAGGTCTTTGTCCTTCATCTGGCGCACCTTTCCCCTTGCTTTCAGCACCGTGGCTACACTCTTGTTGGTTGGGTCGTCATTCAGATCGCCCATGACAAGTATTTTAGCTTCGGGGTCGACTGCCAGCAGGCTGTCGGCAATGCTGCGGCAAACGCCGGCGGCCGCAGCACGCGCCCATGCAGAGGCGGATTCTCCGCCGCGCCGGGAAGGCCAGTGCCCTACCATGATATGGATCGGATCGCCGTCGAAAGTGCCCGATACATACAGAATATCACGCGTAAAGTCTTCTTCCCCCGTTTTGGGATCTTTCAGCGATACAGGGTATGCTTTTGCATTGCTGGGGGTGAAATATTTCGGCTGATAGAGCAAGCCGACATCGATGCCGCGCTCGTCTGGCGAGTCAAAATGTACGATCTGGTAGTGACGGTCGCGGATATCCGGCTGCGCAACAAGGTCTTCCAGCACTTTTCTGTTCTCTACTTCCGATACGCCCAGAATGGCAACACCGTCGGGAGTCATTTCTGTGGCGAGTTGGCTGATCACTTTTGCCATATTCGCCTGCTTGGACACATATTTTTCAGTATTCCACTGCAAACGACCATAAGGCAGAAAATCCGCGTCATTCGTGGTAGGGGAGTCTATGGTGTCGAACAGGTTTTCCAGGTTGTAAAACCCGATCGCTGCGACCTTGTACTCGTCGGTGCTGCGGTCTTTTTGAGCGTATGCCAAAAATGGCATACACAGTGCAATGCTCAGGAGAATCAGGTATTTGCTCATTTTCTAAATTGATTTTCGCAACAAAGGAACGGCAAATAAAGGTTTTGCGTCGCCTGCTTAGCAATAAATTAATGCATTAAGGGAATTCTGCAAAGCAGGCTTTTTTACCTTTGTGCGTTTTTTAATGCCCTTGACTCGCCTCGCCCGAAACGATTCTACCACCAAATTCAACATAACTTCTGAATGAATCGAAAACTCCTATTCCTGTGTCTGGCCATGCTTGCAGGCCAGACCATCTTTGCACAACGCACGACGCTAAAGGGCGTGGTGAAAGATGCAGAAACCGAAAAACCCCTGGTCGATGCGGCCGTCGTGGTGCAGGGCTCCGGCCAGGTAGCCGCTACCGATCAGAACGGCCGTTTCACGATCTCCGATGTGGAGTGCCGCGTATGTTCTTTGAGCGTGACCCATGATGGGTATACTCCGGTATCCCTCGAGCTGAAAGGCCGGGAACGTACGCAGCCCATTATGGTCAGCATGACCCGCCTGATTAACACGGAAGCCCAGCCGGTCGATATTCCTACGATCACGCTGGCGGAAGCGGAAGCACAGGAAGAAGGCGCCGGCGAGATCGCCAACCTGCTGTTCGCTTCCCGCGATGTGTTCCAGAACGCCTCAAGTTTCGGATGGTTTCCCTTCCGTTTTCGCGAGCGTGGTTACGACAGCGGCCTGTTCCAGACCTATATCAACGGTGCGCCGTTCAACGACCTGGAAACGGGTTTTACTCCTTACAGCGAGTTTGGCGGACTGAATGATGTGCTTCGCGTACGCAACAGCACGACGGGGCTCAATCCTGCCGAATTTGCCTTCAACGGCGTCGGCGGGGCTACAATGGTTGATACCCGTGCCAGCGTTCAACGCAAACAGATACGCGTATCCTACGCCACCAGCAACCGTACTTACCGCGACCGTATCATGGTCACCGCCAGCACCGGTCTGATGCCGGGAGGCTGGGCGGTCTCGGCCTCTGCCAGCAAACGCTGGTCCAACGAAGGATACGTGCCGGGCACTTTTTACGACGGATATTCCTATTTCCTGTCGGTCGACAAAAAATTCGGACAAACGCAGGGGCTCAATCTGACTTTTTTCGGCGCACCGACAAGGCGCGGGCGCTCGGCGGATTCCTTCCAGGAAATGTTCGATATATCCGGCTCCAACTACTACAACCCGCTTTGGGGTTACTGGAACGGCGACAAACGAAATTCATCTACCGTATACAACCACCTGCCGACAGCGATCCTGCGCTATGATCTTTCTCCCGGTCAGCATACAAACATTACGCTGACGGCACATGGCCAGACAGGAGTGAGCGACTTTACACGATTGAACTTTATCAACGGCCTCAACCCGGCGCCGGACTACAATCGCCGGTTGCCCAGCAGCCTGGAAGACCCGGCAATGGGCGCTATGTGGGCAGAACAACTGGCTGCCGACGAATCGCTGCGTCAGGTCGACTGGGCAGGCCTGTACGAGTCTAATGGAAATGCGTTTTCCACTATTTCCGACGCCAATGGCATTCCGGGCAATACTGTGGAGGGGTTACAATCGATCTATATTGTTGAAAATCAACGTTCCAAGAATACAGAGGCCGGCGCCAATCTGTTCCTGACGCACACCTTCGGCGACCGCATCAGCCTGAACGGCGGTGCGCAATACCGCTGGTATCGCGGTGAAAATTACAAACTGCTCGACGATCTGCTGGGCGGCGATTTTTGGGTCGACTGGGACTTTTTCGGCAACTTCGACAGCCAGACCAACCCGCTGGCCCGCAACAGCGATGTTCGCACACCCAATCACATCATTTACGAAGGAGATAAATTCGGCTGGGACTACAACGAAAATATTCGCCGCGCCAACGGCTGGTTGCAGTGGCAGTTTTCGCTTCCCCAGTTCCAGATTTTTGCCGGCGCCGAGATTGGCAGCAGTTCCATGTCGCGTACCGGCAATATGCAGAACGGCCGCTTCCCGAACCGCTCGCTGGGCGAATCGGAGAAAGTGTCGTTCTCTACCTACGGCGTAAAAGGCGGCGTGACCTGGAAAATGAACGGGCGCAACTATCTGTATGCCAACGGCTACTACGGTACGCGTGCACCGCTGTTCCGCAATTCTTTCGTCGCGCCTCGCACGCGCGACCTCGTGGTGCCGAACCTGGAAGTCTCCAACATCCAAAGCGTGGAAGGCGGTTACATGCTGCGCTCACCCAACTACAAGGCCCGTATAACGGGATATCTGACGGATTTCAGCAACGAAACGGAAAATATCTTTGTCAGTGCCTGGTCGGTCGGTCGCATCATTGACGAACTGGACCTCGGCGCGCTCGATCTGGGCGACGACGCTGCGTTCCTCGAGCAACCGGTGTTTTTCGGTTCTGCCATTCTGCAGGGAGTCGATCGCCGGCATGCAGGCATCGAAGCGGCCATCGAGGCGAAACCCGTGCCTAGCTGGGTCTTTTCGGCCGCCGCTTCGATCGGAAAATATATCTATACCTCCCGGCCGGACCTGCTGCTTTCGCTCGACAACGGCGGTACGCAGATATTTGACGGCGGGCTCGTTTACCAGGAAAACTTCTACGTGCCGCGCACCCCGCAAACGGCAGCCTCTTTCGGCATAAAATACGAGTCGCGGCATTTCTGGTTCGCGTCGCTGACGCTCAATTATGCCGACAACTTTTACTACGAATTCGACAGGGCACGACGCACTTCCCGCTTTGTGAGCGGCCTGACGCCTCAATCGCCGATCTGGAATACGATCGTCGAGCAGCAAAAGGCGCCGTCGGCATACACACTCGACTTTTTCGGCGGCAAATCCTGGCGTATCAATCAGAACAACTACATCTATCTGAACGTTGGCATCAACAATATCCTGAACAATACAGATATCGTGATCTCGGGCCGTGAATCTTACCGCAATGCATTCCGGAACGATGTAAGCGACCCGCGGTTCTACACTTCAGAACTGCTGTACGGATACGGACTTAACTACTTTGCGTCGATTACCTGGCGTATGTGATTGAAACCCCGACTTTCTAACTTATTGACATTCAATTTAATTGCATCATGAATATGTTGTTCGTTAAAAAAGAAAAATTCTTCGCAGCCGCTCTTGCCGCGCTGCTTCTCACGGTCATTTCCGCCTGCGTCAAAACGGAATTCGACGAGCCGCCCGCCGGTGGCGAACCCGTCACCCTGACGCCCAATATGACCATCAAGGAACTGAAAGCCCTGCACGTGACACCCGAGGGCTTCGACGAGATCACAGAAGACATCGTCATTGGCGGAGAGGTAGTCATGGACGACCGTTCGGGCAACTACTACAAGACCCTCGTGATCCAGGATGCTACCGGCGGAATCGAGGTCAAATTCAACGACGGATTCCTTTATCAGCAAATGCCGGTGGGCAGGATGCTTTTTATCCGCTGCAAAGACCTTTTGCTGACCGACTACGCCGGACTTACCCAATTGATCGGAAGCACGGTGGAAGAAGGCGGACAACTGAATGCAGTGGGCCTGACGGAATCGCAGGTGCGCCAGAAAGTGGCAAAAGGCATATACAATACTATGCCGCTCGCTCCGGCCGAGGTCTCCATCGCGCAGATCAATCAAAGCCATTTGAGCACATACATCAAGCTGTCGGATGTGGAGTTTATCAAGGCCGATACGGCCAAAACCTGGGCCGATCCGGTGACGAATTATAGTCTGAACCGCACCATGCAGGATTGCAACGGACTGCAACTGATCGTGCGCACCAGCGGCTATGCCGATTTTGCCGGACAGAAAACGCCGAAAGGCAAGGGCACTATCGAAGGCGTCCTTGGAGTGTTCAACGGCACCTATCAATTGTACCTGCGCGACGCTTCAGGTGCACGGATGGACAGCCTGCGTTGCGGCGCCATCGACCCCAATGCGCCGGGTCTGGCCAGCCTCGATGAAAAATTCGACGGAACCAGCACCAATGCGGACATCGAACTGCCGGGTTGGGTGAATGTGGCAGTGCAGGGCAACCGCATCTGGCGTGGCGCCTCGTTTTCAGGCGATAAATTTGCTTCTGCGACGGCATTTTCTTCCAATTTGCCTGCTATGGAGACATGGCTTATCACGCCGCCCCTCGACCTGAAAACGCAGAAAACGCTCACTTTTGAATCTTCGTCGGGCTACTGGCGCCACGACGGGTTCACGGTATGGGTTTCCACCAATTTTGACGGACAAAACCCCGCCAACGCCACCTGGACGGAACTAAACTTTACCAAGCCGCCTTCCGACGCGAACGGCTATTCCGACTTTATTCCTTCCGGTAACATCCAGTTGCCTGTTTTTAACGGAAAAGGATACGTCGGTTTCAAATATGTGGGTGACGGAACGAGCAATACCACTACCTGGCGTTTTGACGACGTTAAAGTGCAGTAACAGATATAAACAAAAGTCGTTTGCGGTGGGCGCCTGTTCGATTCCGGCAGCGTCCACCGCAACGTTTTTTTAAGATCGGTCGTTACTTTTGCACCAGACATATCTATGCGATCCATTACGATCTTATTATTGCTTCTGACCTCCCTGGTGCTGCACGCCCAGCAGCCGGACACCTTGCTTGTGCTGCCCGATACGCTCGCAACCGTTGGTATTCAGCCTGACAGTGCGCAGCGCCCGCATCGTTTTTTTCTGACGCGATATTTTACGGACGGGTATCCGCGACCCGGCAGGGCAGCCTTGCTGTCCTTGATTTTGCCGGGTACGGGGCAGATTTATAATAAAAAATGGTGGAAGTTGCCGATCGTATACGGCGCTTTAGGCGGCATGCTATGGGTAGAGATCGACAACATTCGCCAGTACCGGGCCCTGCGTGATAATTACAAATTACTGGTGGACGGCGATCCGGACACTAATCCGACGGAGGCTCCGTACGACCGGATCGACGCTACTTCCATGAAAAGTTACCGCGACCAATGGAGGAGGTATGTTGAACTAAGTTCCCTGGGTCTTGGTTTAGTCTATTTATTACAGGTAACCGATGCATTTGTCGATGCACATCTGAACAGTTTTGATGTAAGCGACGATCTTAGTCTGCGCTTCAGGCCAAAACTGGATCGTGCACCCGGTCTTGGCCCGACTTTTGGCGTCGGACTGAGCCTGCAATTCGGCAGAAATAACAGATGGCATAACATTTCTGAAAAAGCGTCATCTGCTACGCCTTAGTGCTGAGAGACACCCAATTGATATAAAATAGACAGTTTTGAAAGCGATCCTTGAAAGCGAATCAGACAGTCTGGAACTTACCAGAAGGCATCTGTACGAAAGTATACAGTTTCCCCTGATCGCGGTAGCGGCAATATGGCTGGTGCATTTATATCAGGTGTTCTCGGGCTTCGACCCCGGTGAATACGGTATTATGTCGAGGCGTTTGTGGGGCTTGCGGGGGATCATCACCGGCCCGCTTGTGCACGGCAGTTGGGGGCATCTGATATCCAATACACTTCCCTTGTTCGTCCTGAGTGCCCTCTCGATCTACTTTTACCGGAAAGTAGCCATGCGTGCCTTTTGGATGATCTATCTGCTGACGGGTGCGGCTGTGTGGTTGTTTGCACGCCCGGTCTCGCATATCGGCGCCAGTGGCGTCATTTACGGTCTGGTGGCTTTCATTTTCTGGAACGGTATATTTCGCCGTAGTATGCGCAGCATCATCCTTGCAGCGCTGGTCGTTTTGTTATACAGCGGCATGTTCATGGGTATTCTGCCCGATCAGGAGGGAATTTCCTGGGAGAGCCATCTACTCGGCAGCCTGGTAGGTATTTTTACCTCCTTCTGGTTCAAAGAAGAATTGGAGGATGACGAGGCTGATGATATGCACGCCGATGCCGCGGAACCCGACACTCCTATGGAATTCTACCTGCCACGTGATATTTTTAACAAAACAAAAGCGGAGCGCCAGGCAGAAGCGGAAGAATTGGAACGCCTGCGCCAGCAACAAAGCGATACTTTTTTCCCGCCATTCTGGAATCAGGACCAGACCTGGTGATCTATTTTTCAGAAGCAGCCTGTTTCAGGGTCAGGCTTTCCAGTTTGTATGTTTTGATCACACGCCTGACCTTGTTGGGCCATTCGGGGTCGCTGGCATAGCCAGGTTCGCGCTTTTTCCAGTTTGCGCTCAATCCTATGATAAAACATTCGACATCGGTCGGCGAACATTTGAGTGCGTCCCTGAACCACTTCCTGCTGCGCAGGAAAGTGGCGAAATCGCGCACCGCCTCCCCGGGCGTTTCGTATTTCCGGAACGGTGAATCGGCGCCTTCGTGCCACATCACAAATGTGTCGCCTTCCCAGGGCGGAGTGGCTCGCATCCCGAACGGATTTTTAGCATTTTGATACAGATAACTGGTAAATCCGGTTGACTCGAGGATCGCAATCCCGATAAAAGCAGTTGCGGGTACTTTTTCATCTATCTCGAGTTGCTTGGCCTCCCGGATAAACTCTTCGATCAGTTCGACTTGTGCGCCGAATGAATCTGAAATAACCTGTGCGATATTTCGCACGATCAGTGAATCAAGCACCAGGGCGTGCTCGGTGGCAGCGCTTTGTTGGGCGTTAACGGCCGTTGTGATCAGGATCATGGCCGCCAGAAGAGAAGACATTCGGATTTTGGCAAATGCGTGCATAAATGGTAGCAAGGTTGGTGTAAAACAAAGGATTAGACGCTTAGATAGCGGAGCGTTACATGCTGTGATCAAAAATGATACCTTTTAATATCAATGCGCGACGATCACCAGACAACTGGCCGCCCCGTTTCGGGTATTTACGCTGAACCAGTACTTTCCCGGAGCAAAATCGCTTAACGCAATTTCCTGAGTGGTGGTATCCTGCACCGTCCATTGACGGAGAATGTCTCCCTTTTCGCTGTAGACTGTTATACGGTCGAATGGATTAGTGGCACTGAGCGTTACGTACCTGCCAGCGGGATTCGGGACGGCTTTTAACATGCCGGATTTCAGGACTGCAGGCATATGATATCCCACCGTAGCCGTTCCTTTGGCAATCGTATATTCGCCGGGCATGATGTGTTCGATCCGAAAGAACCCGTATTTGTCGGAAGCAGAAGAGAGGGTGTTCTTTGTGTACTGACTGTACTCACTCCAGGGATATCCTGCAGCAGGGCGAAACAATAGTACCACGCTGTCTTCAGACGATCCGGTTTGCTCAAAAAGTTCGGTGTCCAGTTGGTCGAGCTGGCCGCGGCCGTCGTAAAAAACAGTGGCATAAGCGTCAAATCCCGGCGGAAAATCGCCGTCGACCGTCCAGTACCGGTTACTGAGCGCGTAGTTGTTCGGGTTTGCGACGATGCCTGAATCCGGGTGTGCGTAGTGGTGTTCCACCCTTACCAGCGCCGAATCAGCAAGGGCCGTAACGTTCATGGTCATCTTTGCCGGACTGAAGTTTTTACTGCCAATTGACTTGACAACCAATTCTTTATCGGCCCGGGCAAAGGTGAGATTCAGGTTGGTATTGGTCCAGAAAAATTTGGGATTGAATGATAGCGGGAGTTCAAAAGTTACTTCTGTGAATTCGCCTGATACGGTCGCCGTTCGCGTCGTGCGTTCCCAGTCGCTGTTGACAAAAGTGAATTCCAGGGGTACATTTTGATAAAAATGCGGTGCTCCCCGTCGTTTTTGCTTGACGAACAGCATGAAGCGCGATGTACTATCAGTACCGGCAAGGGTTGTCACCGAATCGATTGAAAAATGTGTAAATCCGGGGCTGAACACCCAATCTTCAAAAAAATCGGTCAGATCCAGGCCAGTGGCGGCGTTGAGTTTATCGCGCAGCACGGCACTGCTCCAATCGTTGAAACTGTTCTCGTCGAGCGCCATGCTGATGCCTGTCCGGAAAAGCGAATCCCCAAGATAGCCCCGCAGGTTGTGCGCGACGACAGCCCCTTTGTTGTATACATGTTCGCCGTAGGTGAATTCATGCGGAATACCGCTTACCGCGCGATACTCCCCCTCATTCACATGCGTTTTTTCCAGTACATAGAGGAAGTTGCTCTGCACGGCGGCCAGATATGCGGAACGCCCGTACACCCATTCTGTAAACAGGTGTTCGGAAAAAACGGCCCATCCTTCGTTCAGCCACATGTCCCCGGCGGTGCTGCAGGTTGCCAGGTCACCCCACCAATGGTGCGACAACTCGTGTGCCCATAAAGTCTCGTAATTCAGAGAACCATCGACGAATGGCCTGCCGATCGCTACGTTGGTCGCATGCTCCATGGCGCCCGAGTTAAAGGGCACCAATGAATATCCGATTTTGGGCCATTTAAAACTGCCGTACCAGTGTTGATAACATTCGATCGCCTCGGGTAAATGTAAAAAAGTAGAAGTGACTTTCCCGGTATCGGCAGCTGCTGCTGCGATCTCAATCGGAATGCCGCCAATGTCTCTTTTCCAAGATGCATATGGACCGGATGCGAAGCAGGCAAGGTATGAAGGAATGGGCTGGTCGATCCTCCAGCTGCGGTGTAACTCACCCGGAAGCGCTGTTTCTTCCGTCAATGTACCATTGCAGTATGCAGGGAAGGAAGGATTGGTAGTGATGTGAAATTCATAGGTGCTGCGTTCGATAAAGTTATCGAAACACGGCATCCAGGCCCTTCCAAAGGAATGAGGGTCGGCAGCAAAGCTGACACCGAGATTGAATGCAAAATCCCCTGTCTGATAAAAACCGCCCCATCCGCTGGCGTCGGAAGCCGGCTGGCCGTGATAGGCGACCGTAACGATAAAAGTGTCTCCAGGCATGGGAGCAGATGCGAGCGCGATAAACAATGCCGGGCCAGACTGGGAAAAAGACAGCGATGTCCCGCCAAGCAGCACCGAATCTACGACCAGGTTTTCCAGGTCCAGCCGCAGGTTGGTTACACCGGTCACTTTTGCCGACATGGTGAGCCGGCATTGTGCGGTGACTTGAGGGGTGTTCAGCAAATCCAGATCGATTGCCGTGTGAATGATGTCAACCGTATCGCTTCGCCCATCGACAGCGATTGGAGGCATTGGTGCGAAAGTGCGTTTTTGGATGGCGCACCATTGCTCCGAAGGCATCATTTTTTGGCTGTATGTAATCTCGGGAGTAATGAGGATCAGGCTGGCAAGGACTAGCAATCGCATGGTCGGTCAGTATTGTTCAGTTGCGTGAAAGTAGCGCTTTTTGCAATTTCTCAACATAGCCCTTCCATGGACTTTCTCCAAAAAAATAAAGCCGGGCTTTGAAGTGCCCGGCCTGGTGGAGTTACACTACGACGATGGAAAAGTAGGTTTTCTGGGGTTTAAATACCCCTAATTAAACCGACTAATTTAATCTGGCAGATCCTTATATTATACTCATTTGTCCCGGCTCATTTGGCTTTTCGATGCATACAAAAGAGATACATGTAAGCAAATGAAGCATACAGGCTGCCCGTTAACTAATAAAAAATACCGGTCATTCGTTTAATCGTGATAAATACTGACCGTATCCTCATCTCTGTCTATTTTGATATAGATCGTATCACCCGAACCAAACTCGTATCCTGTTACCGCTGTCTGGGTGGTTCTGGCATCGCTGTCATATTCTACCAGGATCACCTCGTCCGTCTGGACAAAAAGCCGCTTCTCGGACCATTTTTCAAGGTCGCTGGCCAGCGAACTCAGGCTTGATGGTTCACTATCTATAATAGTCAACTCAAATCCTGTCTTCACTTTGATCCATACTTCGTCGCGATCGATCTCATAATGCACTTCAACACCTGAAGTGATTCCCACGTCATCTATTATGATGATATCGTTTGTTGGATCGTATTCTATTTTAAGGTATCTGGGGCTGAGTGTTTGGGGTGTCTGGTAATTGTTTTCGACGACACTCATGATTGAAAGAGCAAATAAGTGTATTTATGATGCTCAAAAATGCGATGGATAATTTCATGGTTTGAAGCCATTTTAACAATTGTTCGCATCTTAAAAATCTATTTTATATAGATTGTATACTGATTATAAGAAAGTTATACTACTTTTGGAGCGTAAGTTTAATAATATTATATTATGAAATTTTCTCCAGCGATCCAAAGGCTTTACAATTTGATCAGAACACTGACCTGGATTCAGAAACGTGATTTTAAAAAGTACGCAAAGTTTTGGGGTGTCGGCAAGAAAGATGCTCAACGTTATGTGCGCTTGTTTAACGCAATTCAATACTTCATCCGGAAAAACGGAAAGCAGGAAGACCTAACAGATTTTCTTCTCTTGAAAAAAGGTTTCGGGAATAAACCTGGTGATGTGAGCGATTTGTGCAAGTATCTGTATGAAAAAATTCTCGAGAGCATGCGCACTACCCCCGATGGTGCTGTCCGCTATAACAGGCTGAATGCATTGATGCAAGACATAGCATTTCTTTATAATAAAAACCTGTTCTCTGAATGCCAATCACTTATTACAAAGGGGCTTGAAATAACACGTGTGTTGGATAATCCCTCATATGAACTTGAACTTTACCTGTGGAAAGCCCGGCTGAATGCCTGGCAAATCTCGAGTGTAATTGAGTATAATGAATGGTTGCTCATACAAGATGACTTGTTGGCTCGGCAACGCGCAATTGTGGAATGCGAAGTCCTCGCAAGGGAAATGAAGAACCTCAATCGTCGTACGGCGCCTATATCAGTAGCTCTGAAAGACCACCTGGAGCAATTGTATGCCGATTTTGAAGCAGGAGATATTGAAAAACTGTCTTTAAGGGCAAAAATCGGCGCCTACTCGGCATTAGCTGAATATTATTTTTATTTGAATAAGCATGAAAATGCGGAAGATCAGATACAAGGCGAAACCACAAGTGAAGAAAAAGCATTACAGTTCAGGGAGAATGTTATACGCTTGTTCAGCGAAAATAAGCAATACGCGGATGAGGAACAATTGCGTTTCACTGCCGAACTGGATGTCTATGTGAATCAATGTCTGGTGATGAACAGGCCTGTCCAGTTCATAAATCTGGAATCAGGATGGGACAAAGAAAACAGCGAGCTGATCATGTATCGGAATGTGGCCTATCAAACGATGCAGTATCACTTGTTAAATAATGAATTCCTCAAAGCCAAACTGTTTTTTGAAAGAGAAAATATTGCGGCCGGCCTTGAAAAACATCAGCACCGAATTGTGGAAAATCGCTTGCTTGCGATCCGCTTTACGATCGGTCAGATATACTATGCCCTGGACGATTTTGACCATGCAAGCGACTGGTTTGTGAAAGTCGCATATATGAACTCGGAAGTCAGGCCAGATGTGGTTTTGCCCTGTAAAGTGCTGGAGGCCATTTGTTTGTGGGAACGGAAAGTATATGAACATACCCAAACCAGGCCGATCCCAAAACTGCGACGAAACCTGAAACGTGCCGGAATGCTGGATGCATTTGTGAAGGATATCCTGGATGCTGTTGAACTGGTGTTCCGGCATCCAACGGGTCTGAAAAAAACGAACCTTGCCGAACGACTGGAAAAACTGAAAAATGACAGAGATGGAAATAAGTCCAGGACGTATTATTACCTGATCATTGTCTGGCTGAGGGCGCGTTTGCATCGAACCAGCATCAACAAGGAAATCCTTAAGTTTGAGCCGTCATAACAATGCTCAGCCTTAAAAATAGCGCTACCATTTTGTATGAAGATCGCACTTGCCCAGTTGAACTATCACATCGGCAATTTTGAAGGGAACCTGAAAAAAATGCTGGAGGCTGTTGCTGCCGCCGAAAAAGAAGGCGCAGATCTGATATGTTTCGGCGAACTGGCCGTTTGCGGCTACCCGCCCCGCGATTTCCTGGAGTTCGATGATTTTATCCGGCGAAGTTATGCTTCTGTTGATGCCCTCAGGAAAGCAAGCGGGAATATCGGGATTATCGTCGGCTCTCCTTCTCATAATCCCGTAATCGAAGGGAAAGACCTGTACAATTCCGCCTATTTCCTTTACAAGGACGAGATCATCGGCGTGCAACACAAGGCCCTTTTGCCGACCTACGATATTTTTGATGAATACAGGTACTTCGAACCGGCTACTGAATTCCACACTGTTTCTTTCAAGGGTAAAAAAATTGCCTTGTCCGTTTGTGAAGATATCTGGAACGTAGGCAATGAAAATCCGCTGTACACGATTTGTCCGCTGGATGAGATGATGCCCGAGCAGCCGGATCTGATCGTAAACATCAGTGCCTCACCATTCGATTATGCTCAGGCCAATACGCGGATACACGTAGTGCGTTCGAATGTCGAGCGTTACGGCATTCCGTTGTTTTACGTCAACCATGTGGGCGCGCAGACGGATATCATCTTTGACGGGGGCAGCATCGTTATGTCCCCCGACGGCAAGGTATACGACGAAATGCCGTATTTTCAGGAGGATATGCGTATATACGATCTGAATACTGTTGTCGTCGGCGGAAGAACAAAAGAACAGAGCAAGGATAAAATACAACTGATCCACGATGCGCTGGTGATCGGTATCCGCGATTATTTTCAGAAACTGGGCTTCAAAAAAGCGATACTCGGCCTTTCGGGCGGTATCGACTCGGCGGTCACGGCAGTACTGGCTGCCGATGCACTGGGTTCGGAACATGTACGCGTATTGCTGATGCCCAGCCAGTTCAGCAGCGATCATTCTGTCAACGATGCCTGCCAACTTGCTGAAAACAACGGCATCCGGTACGATATCATCCCGATCCAGCCGATGTATGCGGCTTTTGAGGCTTCTTTGAAATCGCAATTCGAAGGTTTACCGTTCAACGTCACGGAAGAAAATATCCAGGCGCGTGTGCGCGGCACCCTGCTGATGGCCATGAGCAATAAATTCGGGCATATCCTGCTGAACACGACAAACAAAAGCGAGATGGCAGTGGGATATGGAACCTTGTACGGCGATATGTGCGGCGGGCTTTCCGTCCTGGGCGACGTGTACAAAACGGAAGTATACGAACTGGCGCGATACCTGAACCGGGATCGGGAGCGGATACCATTAAATTCGATCGAGAAGCCGCCCAGTGCAGAGTTGCGCCCCGGCCAGAAAGATTCCGACAGCCTGCCGCCCTACGATATCCTTGATCAGGTGCTGTTTCATTATATCGAACGCCGCTGCGGACCGCGCAAACTGGTAGATTTGGGTTTTGATGAAGCCCTCGTCGCGCGAATACTGCGCATGGTGAACATCAATGAATTCAAGCGGGAACAGGCGGCGCCGGTGCTGCGCGTCAGTTGCAAAGGCTTTGGCATGGGACGCCGGATGCCGATCGTCGGGAAATACCTTTCCTGATCTGTTTAAAACCCCGGTATCTTTTCAAAGATGCGGCGGAGCAGGTTGGGCCTGAAACCTGCCACGAAAGAAATGAATGAAATGGCCCCGGCAATGCGGTAGTATTGCTCTTCGGTAGTGCTGCCAAACGGATCGTCTGTGATCACGAAGGCCACGGCAATGAATCCCATGTAAAAAATGAAACCTGCTACGGCGCCGCCCAGCAGCCTGTTCTTTTTCTTTTTGGAGGCTTGTTCCGCTTCCGGTAACTGCTCCATCGAAACGAGCAGACTTCTGTTTAGCGCGCCCAACAAACCTGCCAGGATCGACAGAAAAGCAATGTTGGTCGGTATCCAGGCCAGTATGATCAGGAAAAAATCGGCCAGGTTAAAGTTATTCTGGATCTCCTGTCGCATGGGGTTGGTATTGATAAAGGCCCCTAGGCAAAAAACGATCAGCCAGAAAATAATGACTGCGATATTGGATAATACTCGGGCGATCATAGTCTTCGATATTAGACAAAGTGATGATGCAACTGATGCACAAGGTACAAAACCACATCATCCGGTTTTGATCAAATGCTGTTTATTTGCCGAATACAGTAGCATCGCCATACATTTAGGCCGGAATTCACGCAATTTTTATTCCGGACCTTTTCAACAAACTGTAACACGGTAATCATGTCCAAAAAAGATAACTTCATTTCCGAGATTGAAAAAGGGTACAGTTTTTCTGGCGCTTCCATCGTGCTGGGGGGCGCCATGCTCGATGCGGAGTCCATACAAGGCCTACAGGTGAAAGTGCCGTTGCGCACCTTGAATCGGCACGGCCTGATCGCAGGCGCCACCGGTACCGGCAAAACCAAAACCCTTCAGGTGATCGCGGAACAGTTGTCGGCGAACGGAGTGCCCAGTCTGCTGATGGATATCAAGGGTGACCTGTCGGGCATTGCAGTGCCCGGTACCGATCACCCAAAGATCACCGAGCGTTGCGGGAAAATCGGCATCACCTGGCATCCCACGGGTAATACAATTGAATTCCTGACCCTTTCGGGTGAAAAAGGCGCCCGCCTCCGGGCGACGGTAAGCGAATTCGGCCCCGTGCTGTTCAGCCGAATTCTCGGGCTCAACGACACACAGGGTGGGGTAGTGGCACTGGTGTTCAAATACGCCGACGACAATAATTTGCCCCTGCTCGACCTGAAGGATTTCAAAAAAACGCTTCAATACCTTGGCAATGAAGGCAAGGAGGAGATCGAAGCCGAATACGGCCAGTTCAGCAGCGCTACTGCGGGCACCATTTTGCGGAAAGTGGTGGAACTCGAACAGCAGGGCGCGGAGGTATTCTTTGGCGAAATATCCTTCGATGTGCATGACCTCGTGCGTATGAATGAAAACGGACGCGGCGTGGTCAGTATCGTACGCCTCACCGATATTCAGGACCGGCCGAAACTGTTCAGCACCTTCATGCTGCAAATGCTGGCGGAGATCTACGCATCATTCCCTGAAGAGGGCGATGTGGAGCAACCCAAATTGTGCATCTTCATCGACGAAGCGCACCTGGTGTTCCAGGAGGCTTCGGCGGTATTGCTCCAGCAGATCGAGACTATTGTCAAACTCATCCGCTCAAAAGGCGTGGGCGTATTTTTTATCACTCAAAACCCCGCCGATGTGCCGGAAAGCGTGCTGGCGCAACTGGGCCTGAAAGTACAGCATGCCCTGCGTGCTTTTACTGCAAAAGACCGAAAAGCCATCAAACTGGCTGCCGAAAACTATCCCATCACCGAATATTATCGCACGGAAGACCTGCTGACAAACCTCGGCACCGGCGAGGCGATCGTCAGCGTGCTCAACGAGAAAGGCATCCCCTCTCCCCTTGTGCATACGCTGATCCGTGCCCCGGAAAGCCGCATGGATGTACTGACACCCACGGAGATCGACAAGATCATTGAGCGCTCGGCGCTGGCGCGCAAATACAATCAGAATGTAGACCGCGAAAGTGCCTATGAATTGCTCAACGGCAAGATTGCCGAAGCAAAAGAAGACGCGCCCAAGGCAAAAACGGCAAGTGGGAAAGGGAAACAGGAAAAAGGGGTGATCGAAACCATTACAAAGGACCCGCTTGCCCGTCAGATCGGCCGCACCGTGGCGCGGGAACTCACCCGCGGCCTGCTCGGAGTACTGGGGCTCGGCGGCAGCAGTCGCAGCAAGCGAAAGTCGAGTTGGTTCTGAATTTGAAAGAGGCCGTCTCATAAATGAAACTTATGAGACGGCCTCCAAAATGTTACCAGATATCACCCGATAGCCGCCCTGAAAAAGTCGTTCAGCGGCTTGCCGGCCTTAAAGTATGAAGCGGCGAAATCGGGAAAATCCGGACGAAGTACATTTTCCGGATCGATCTCGGCCATAAAATAGAATTGCTTGTGGGCGAGCATGGGCTCGCTTTTTACGGCTTCCTTGAATTCCGGTGGCATGACCTTGTTCTTCTCGCCCTTTATCTCAGCGAATTTTTCTACAAAATCCTTGCTTCCGACGAGATCGCGGAATGTGCCGGGGTCCTGCATAATGGCAGTCCGCACCTTGCGCAGCGGCTCTTTGTCGAGAAAGTACGCGCCGCCACCCAGCATGAGGTTGCCGAACTCGATATGCAGATAGTAGCCCGGCTGATCCATGTTTTTACGACCCTGGCTGGTAAGCACGGCGCCCACATGTGTTTTGTAGGGCGTTTTGTCGGCAGAAAAACGCGTATCGCGGTAGATGCGAAAAATGCAGTCCTTGGGTGTGGCCGTGAAGCCGGGTTCGAAACTGCGGATACGTTCCAAAACGGCGCCGACCGTCTCTTCAAAAGGCTTTTTGACGCTGCTTTCGTAGCGTTTTTTGTTTTTTTCGAACCAGTCGCGGTTGTTGTTCTGACTGAGTTCATACAAAAACTGGAGAAAGTCATTGTTTAGCATAGCAATATATAGGTAGTTGTTTCTCTATTTCAGAGCGGCTACAATAGCGGCAAAATCGCCGGCCTTGAGCGATGCGCCGCCGATAAGCCCGCCATCCACATCGGGCTGTGAGAATAGTTCCGGTGCATTTTGCGCATTGCAGGAGCCGCCGTACAGCAATGTGGTATCGTCGGCGACGGCTGTGCCGTATTGTTGTGCGACCAGATCGCGGATAGCGCGGTGCATCTCCTGCGCCTGCGCGCTACTGGCCGTGCGGCCAGTACCGATAGCCCAGATTGGCTCGTAAGCGATGACTACTTTTCTGAAGGAGGATTCCGGCAAATGGAACAACCCCGCTTTCAGTTGATCGGCCACGAACTGTTCGTGACTGCCCGCTTCCCTGATATCGAGCGGTTCGCCGCAGCAAAAAACAGGACGAATCCCCCGCGCCAACGCCAGGTCTGTTTTTTTTGCGAGCATTTCGTTGCTTTCTGAAAAATACTCGCGGCGCTCGGAATGGCCGATGATGACAAATGTTGCACCGCAGGAGGCGATCATATCGACCGAAACTTCACCCGTATAAGCGCCTTTCTCTTCGTGGTGGCAGTTTTGGGCCGCCAGATGGAAATCGTTTTTCCCTTTCAGCAACTTGCCTACATCGTTCAGGTGCGTGAGCGGCGGAGCGATAATCACCAGTCCCCGGGGTGCGTCGATGCTTTCGAGGATCATTTTTGTCAGTTCCAGCCCTTCGTCGAGGGTCTTGTTCATTTTCCAGTTTCCGGCAACTATTTGTTGGCGCATGTGTCGATACGTGAATACTTGTGTGATGAAAAAGAGTAATGAGCGGCCAAAAGTATAGGTTTTAACAAATAATCTCGCCCTCCGCAAGCCTGTAACTTGTCTGCTACTCTCACTACCTTCGCCTCTTGTAATGGCCACGACGCAATATCAAAAGATCATACTGGGCTTGAAAGTCCGGCAGTTCCGGCAGGAGAAGGGCTGGAATTTTGAAGAATTGAGCAGGCAAACCGGTATTTCCGTTTCCTACCTCAACGAGATAGAAAAAGGGAAGAAGTATCCGCAGCCGGAAAACCGCCGGCGCCTGGCGGAAGCGCTAGGGATCAGCGGGGAATTTCTCGTCTCTCCTGAACTGACTCAGCAGTTTGCGCCGCTGGGCGAACTCCTGCAAAGCAATTTTTTGAACGAGTTGCCGCTCGACCTCTTCGGGATCGAAATACAACAGGTCGTGGAGATCATTGCCCGGGCTCCCGATCGTGTCAATGCCTTTATTTCTGCGTTGCTGGAGATCGCCCGGAATTATTCCCTGCGCGACGAAAACTTTTTCTTTGCCGCGCTGCGGGCTTACCAGGAATTGCGCGCCAACTATTTCGAAGAGATCGAGCAAGCGGCCGATGCTTTCGTTCAGCAATATAGTATTCCTGTAGACGGCGGTGTGCCTGCCGCTTTGCTGACGCAAATACTGGAATCGCAGTATGGATACCATGTGGATGCTCGGGGACTCGAACCTTTCCCCGAACTGCAGAGCCTGCGTTCCGTTTTCAATCCCCATAAACGCCGCCTGTTGCTGAATAATCGCCTCAATGAACGACAGCGTACATTCCAGTTGGCAAAAGAACTGGGTTTTAACGTGCTGGGGCTGAAAGAGCGCCCCCTGGCGTCCAATATGCTGCGCGTCAACTCATTTGAA
The DNA here is from genome assembly GCA_020636045.1 of Lewinellaceae bacterium. Taxonomy (GTDB): domain Bacteria; phylum Bacteroidota; class Bacteroidia; order Chitinophagales; family Saprospiraceae; genus M3007. The sequence goes on along the minus strand of JACJYP010000004.1, from coordinate 160,235 downwards.
GAAACCTTGAACAATTACAAGGCCGCCTATTTTGCCGTAGCCATCCTGATCAACAGAAATGCGATGGTGCGCGATATCAGGAATTTTTTCGGTCAAAAGACATGGAACGGCCAGTTGCTGCTCGATATGATGGCAAAATATCAGGCAAGCCCTGAAGTGCTGTTCCAGCGCTTCAATGTGCTGACCTCCGATTTCCGCCTGGAGAAGATCTTTTTCCTGCGATTCATCCACGATCTCGACCGCGATGCTTTCGATATCGATAAGGAACTGCACCTCAACCGGCGGCACCAACCCCATGCATCCGGCCTCAATGAGCACTATTGCCGCCGCTGGCTTTCGATTTCACTGCTCAATTCCCTGAAACAACAGCATGGGGAAGCCCTTTCCACTTATCCAAACCTGCTGACCGGCGTCCAGCGCGCGGCCTTTCTCGATTCCGGGGAAGAATATCTCTGTATCGCTATTGCCAAACCGGGGTATCCGACCGTGGGGCGAAATGTCAGCGTTACCCTGGGCGTATTGCTCGACGACCGTACAAAGCGCACGATCCGCTTCTGGGATGATCCCGCAATACAACGAACTACTGTGAATGTCACTTGCGAACGCTGCAGCCTTGCCGATTGTGCCGAACGTGCCGCTCCTCCGACGACAGTTCAAAAGCGCGAAGAAAGGAGGCGCATGCAGGAAATGCTCGACCAACTGACCCAAAAATAAACAGCGACATGATCATCGTACAGGATAAACTGGTCAGTGACGAATTGGTGGAACAGCGATTCGTGTGCAACCTCAACGCATGCAAGGGTGCATGTTGCTGGGAGGGCGATTACGGGGCGCCGCTCGACGAGGCCGAACTTCCGGTGCTGGATTCAATTTTCGAGCAAGTAAAGTCATTCCTGAGTCCTGCAGGCATTGCTGCGATTGAGGCGCAGGGGCGATATATCCGTTTCGAAGAGACCAAAGAGTGGACGACTCCGTTGATCGACAACGGCCCCTGTGCGTATATGGTGTACGACGAATTGGGGATCGCAAAATGCGGCATCGAACAAGCCTGGAAAGCGGGCGTTTCGGACTTTCAAAAACCCGTTTCCTGCCACCTTTACCCCGTGCGGGTAGAGAAAAACGAAGAACTGGGTTTCGAGGCGCTGAACTACCACGAATGGGACATCTGCTCGGCAGCATGTGAACTTGGGGAAAAACAGCAGATTCCGGTGTATCGTTTCGTCAAAGACGCGCTGATCCGTAAATACGGAGTTGGTTTCTACGACGAACTGGATGGCGCAGCCCTTTTCATGGAGGGGCAAAAGCAGAAAAAGTAGCGTATCGGGTCGGTCATTGTTCGAGCCAGACCAGCACGCGCAGCGTCAGGCGGTCCCGCACGATGCGGCCGATCACCTGATCGTAGCGGGCGTTGACGACATCGTGAATGTTGTTCAGGCCATGTGAATACACGACCTCCGGCTGGAATCGCCACTTTTTCATATCGATCTCCACGCCGAGGCCGATATCGAGCGCAAGCCTTTCCCGCAGCAATTGCAGGTATTCCGAATGCTGCGGCGCCAGGTTCCAGCCGATCCGTGCGCCGAGCAGCAGGGAGCCACGCAGGGGAAAACGCCCGTTCGGATTGGTTAGTACAAAATGAAGCGGCGCCTCCAGGTCAGTGAAGCGGAACCGGTCTGTTACTTGCTCGTCGAATTGAATATCGGCATGCAGGTCCGATACGGATAACCCCGTCTGCAAGGCAAGTCCGCTCCATAACTGCCACCTGCCAAATACGCCACCACGCCAGCCCGGGGCCCGCCGCTTTGCCGTTACTTTTACCTGGTCGGGCTCGCCGTTGCCGAGGGGTTGTATGCCGGTCAGTTGGGAGTCAAAGCCCGCCTCCAGACCCCAGATAAATCCGCCGGCAGTGTTTTGTTGCGCCTGCAGCGTGCCGGTATACAGCAAAAGGGCAATGAGAAAGGTTTTTTCTTTGCTCAGCATCCGGGAGAATTTTAAAACTTGCGGCAATGGCGCAAAGGCTTTTCCGGTCGTGTTGTGTAGTCTTTTAACGAGTACCGTCAACATTCACGGATCATGATTGATAAAGGATCGATGTCGATATGTCCACTGATGCTAATCCGCGTGGCCGGGTTGCCTTTGACATGGCTGGATCAACTTTCCGATCGGTGGCCTGACGAGATCGGACACGCTGATTCCCGTAAATCAGCCCTGATGAATGCGTTCGACGATGCTCTCGAAGCCCTTCCGGTTTCCCCTTTGCGTCTTGAAATTTACAATGCCCGAAAGGCTTTTTTTCAACGCGGCAAAGTTCCCGGACCGGATTTGCGCAGCCAATTGGCCGGGCAACCGGATGTGCCGGCACTTTTACAATTGCTTCAAATGCTGGAGGCTGCAGAACAGGAACAGGTAGCCCGGAACTTTGAAAAGGGGTATGAAACTGCAATGCAGCGTGAATGGCATACCTTACAAAAAGCGGCTTCGGAGACTTCTTTGTTGCGCGCACTGCTTTTTGCCAGCCACGACCTTCTCGACCGTTTGCCTGCTTTCGCGGCAAAGCATCCTCGTGATTTTGATAAAAAAGATCGCAGGGTCGGGCTGGCTTTGCTGCGATACCTGACCAGGGCGGTTACAAAAACATCCCCGCTTAGCAGATTTACCACAATTTCGGTTCAGGCAATAGAAGAAGGGAATGCAGGTGCAGACATGCCTGATCTGGAAAAAGTTCAGGTTACACCTAACGTTGCGCTGTTACCCGCTATTTATGAAGTCCTGTTGCGAGAGCAGGCGTTCACACGACATCTGCCGCTTCGCCTGAACCCCTGTATTGCAGCATCCGGACAAAATCGCTGGCTGTACTTTGACGGCGATCAGGAATCGTTTCAGCAATTGGAACAGCACCCTGTTGCAGAACGGGTCATTGATATGATGCTCGGGCATCAGAGAAGCATGCCCTTTTCCGTACTGCTGGGAAAACTGGTGGAACAAGTGGATGCCGGGGCGCAACAATTGGAGCTGTTCCTGCAAGAATTGATCGATCTGGGCCTGCTGGAATGGGAATTGCCGGAAAAGGGACTCAGCCCGGCGTGGTGCGGAAATCTTTATCAGCATCTCGGGTTTTTACAGGACCAGCCGGAGGCGATTGTCAGGACAGCCGAACTTTTACAATGGCTGCGCGTTGTCGCGCGCACGATTCCTCATCAGTCACTTGAAGAAGCGCGCCGGGCACAAGATGAAACCTTTCAAAAACTGCAACATTTTTTTGGAGAAAACCGTAGCGTAATGCCTCCGGTCTCTGTAGAACAGGTCTTTTTTGAAGACGTGGAAGCCCATGCAGAAAGCCAAATCCCTGCAAACGTCATAGAAAACTATGTAAAAGATCTGGCGGCCTGCTGGCAAGAACGTGCTAACGGGGTGTATTCGACAATGCATGCACGCATTTTTTCCTTTGCGCTTCGCACTATTGAAGATGGGGAAACATATGATTTCCTGGATTTTTGTGAACGGTTTATCAGCGAAAACCCGTCGGAAACATCGCCCTTGCCTTCAACATCGAAGCCCGCTAAGATTGGGGCGCTGCTTCAGCCATTTATGGATGAAAATGGCACGTACAGGGCAGTAGTCAATGGGCTATTCCCGGGGGGCGGCAAACTCTTCGCCCGTTGGTGGCATCTTTTCCCGGAATCGCAGCGGGGAAAGTTGAAGAACTGGAATGAATCTGTCGCCTTTCCCTGGCAGGGCTGGTCAAATGCCAATTTTCAGCCGCCGACTCCGGCAGGAGTGCTGGAAGTGCCGGACGGGAGAACGGATTCTGGAGGGAAACATTTCCTGCTCGGGCACCTTCGTTTGTTGCGACGGGGCGACGATGTTGCGCTGGTCGATGGTATCACAGGAAAGATGGTTGAACTTACAGACCTGGCCCTTGAAGCGTCTTCTCTCAGGCCGCCGGTAATGCAGGTGTTGTGGTGTCTGGGCGTGCCGTACTGCTCTCTGCAGGTGCTGGTGCATGCACAAATGGACTGGGATACCAGGGGTGACGGATGGCGCTCAAGAAGGCGTATCGAGTTCGGGACCCTCGTATTGATGCGTGCGGCCTGGGAAATTGAACGGGAAATATTTGCGACGATAGCGCTAGCGAAGCGAGAAGCAGATCGTTTTCGGTCTTGCCGTCAGATCCTGACGCATTTGGGCGTTCCGCGCAGGTTTTTCGCCTGGCCGCCCGGCGAAAAACCTCAATATTTCGATCAGGATAGCCCGCTTCTGATGTTGTTGTTCGGAAAACTGCTTCGGCAGGACCGCTGGCCGCTTCTGTTGACAGAGATGCTGCCGGTGCCCGGGCATGCACTGGTAAAAAAAGGCGAACCCCGCGCGGCTGAATTCGTGCTGGAGTTCGCCTTGTAAAAACGATAGACGTCGATTACTTGCTATCGATGGTATCGATCAGCCGGTTCAGTTCGGCGTCGTTGTTGAAACTGATCACCAGTTGGCCTTTACCATTCTCGGTGCGTTTCAGGTTCACTTTGGCGCCAAAAAACGAACTGAACTGATCCTGGATCTGGCGCAGGTGTTCGGGGAGCCGTTTGTCGGCTTTAGGCGCTTTGCCTTTTCGCTCTTCATTATACCCGGCGATGATCCTTTCTACAGCCCTCACCGACAGGTCTTCCTCGATGATCTGACGGCAAAGCGCATTTTGCAGGGAAATATCGTCGACGGCTGCCAGGGCGCGGGCATGCCCCATCGAGATCTTCCGATCGCGTATGGCATCGGTGACATATTGCGGCAGATTCACAAGGCGGAGATAGTTGGTCACGGTGCTCCGTTCCTTTCCGACACGCCCCGCGATCTGGTCGTGGGTAAGTTTGTAGTCTGCTGCCAGGCGGCTGTAGGAAATGGCTACCTCCATGGCATTCAGATCTTCCCGCTGAATGTTCTCGATCAGCGCCATTTCGAGCAGTTCCTGGTCGTTTGCGAGGCGCACGTAGGCAGGTATTTCTGCCAGTCCGGCCAGTTTCCCGGCCCGGTAGCGGCGCTCTCCCGAAATGATCTGGTACGCCTTGTCATGCATTCGCCGTACGGTGATCGGCTGAATGATCCCGTGTATTTTGATACTTGAAGCCAGTTCTTCCAGCGCTTTCTCGTCAAAATCCCGCCTCGGCTGCTCCCGGTTGGCTTCCACGAATTCGATGGGCAGCATGATCACGTGGGTGGCGAGTTCGCGCACCACTTCTTTGGGATTCTCCTGAATGGCTTTTTCCAACTGGCCGGCATTGCGCAAAAGGGCTGCCACGCCTCCAGTGCTAAATTTTGTTTTTGCCATGATCAATTCTGGTTTTTCCGCAAAAACTCCTCTGCGAGATTGAAAAAATTGGTTGCTCCCTTGCTGTTCACGTCGTACAGCGCGACCGGCACATGCGACATGGGCGCTTCGGCCACCCGGCTGTTTCGGTGTATGATCGTTTCGAATACATAGTCGTTCGAACTGTTGCGCACTTCTGCGACAATGGCATTGGCAAGGCGCAGACGGCTGTCGTACATAGAGATCAGCAGGCCTTCTACCTGAAGCCCGGGATTGTAGCCCTGCTTCACCAGGGCGATCGTGTTTTTCAGTTTTGCAAGTCCTTCAAAAGAGAACATTTCACATTGCACCGGAATCAGCACCGTATCGGCTGCTACCAATGCATTCACGGTGATCAGTCCCAGCGAAGGCAGGCAGTCGATGAAGATATAATCGTACTCATCGCGCAGGTTCGCGACCACGCTGCGCAGGACGTATTCGCGTTTTTCCCGGTTTGCGAGTTCCAAATCCGCGCCCACCAGGTTGATGTTCGAAGGCAACAGGTACAGGTTGGGCGTTTCGGTGGTAATGATGGCTTCGCGCGGATCGATATCGTGCACCAGGCAGTCATACAGACCGGCCACCTCGTTCGTATCTGCCTGTCCGACACCCGAGGAGGCATTGGCCTGGGGATCCGCATCGATCAGCAGTACTTTTTTTTCCAGGATGGCCAGCGACGCCGCCAGGTTGATCGCTGTTGTGGTTTTTCCTACGCCGCCCTTCTGATTGGCGATGGTAATGACTTTACCCATATTTTTCAGCATAAGATAAATGCTTGCTACCTGCCGCAGGCAGGGGTTGTAAATGAAAAAGTTTTTAAATCTGCGTTGTTTCGCCGACCTCCATCAGAATGAGTTCTTTCCGGTTTTCCGAGAAACGCGCTTTGGCTTCCTTGTGGTCAATCTTGATAAACCCGAACGTGTCGTAATGGCACCCGATGATACGGTTGCATTTTATAAAATCGGCGGCGATGAGTGCATCGGCATAATCCATGGTGAAGTTGGAACCGATAGGCAGGATTGCAGCATCGAGTGTAGGGCAGGTCATGGGAATGAGTTGCATATCCATAGTAAGGGCGGTGTCACCGGCCACATACAACACACCGTCCTGCGAATCGATCACAAAGCCCACGGGTTCGCCGGCAGGCATGCCATCGGGAAAAACGCTGCTGTGCACTGCCTGCACCATTTTGAGCCGCCCGAAATCGAAGGTCCACCAGCCACCTTTGTTCATCGGGTGTGTTTTCAGCCCTTTGGCGCTGTAATAGGTGCTGACTTCCCAGATCGCAACGAGCAGGGCATTCGGGTTTTGCTCTGCCACCGCCTCCAGATCGCCGATATGGTCCGGATGCGCGTGTGTAGGTAGGATGTAATCGCAGCGGATCTCACCGGCGCGAATACTTTCAGCAAGGGGATTGCCCGTGATGAATGGATCGAAGAGCAGTCGTTTGCCACCCGTTTCCACTAAAAAACAGGAGTGGCCGTAATAGGTGATTTTCATGTTCGATGCGTCATTGTAGCGGACAAAGATATGCGGGCATGAAACATAGCGTGGAACATTGACGGAATAAGTTATCCTCCATTTTTCCACAGATTGCTAACATAGCTGAATGCAGTCCGGGCAGGCCTATTTAAGGCGAAAAGATGTATTCATTTGTTGCGATGCAAAGAAAAAATGCTAACATGGAATTTACACTGGGAAGCTTTGGCGAAATAAAATACCCTTTTTACCTTTGTTCAGCCACACATTTGCACGATTCTACTTGTCGGTGGGCCCTTAGGCTCCCATTGGATTCGTACTTTTTTAACCCTTTTAAGCCATTCAAGATATTTCCTGTCGATTTCCTAACCAGCTTCAGATTATAGCGCCTTAACGGCGCAGCTGCTAATCTTCTTTTAATTCTGAACAAACCATTTAAACAGCACACTCGCCTAAACACCCGAAAAAAATGAAAAGAGTAACGAGCGCACTGACCACCGGCGCTAAATTTCTGAGCGGCCAAAGCTTATCCACCTTTACCTTGTTGCATCTGGACAATACGCAGAAACACAGCTCCGGTAGCGTGGAAACGATCGTATTGCCTTATGTTGAATTGGGGAGAAGTTCTTCCTGCGTAGTTCAGTTTGGCGATGATTGCATGACGATCAGCCGCAAGCATGCTGCTATAGAACGCAGGACGAGTGGCGAGAAGGTCGAGTTCATTCTGAAACACCTGGGCGCCAACCCGACGCTCATCAACGGCCAGCCCGTCAAGAATCAGTGGTACCTGAGCAACGGCGATGTGATACAATTGTCGATGGAAGGGCCGCGCATGCGTTTCAATACGAATACTGTTGGCGGCCCCAATATGAAATTTACAGAGCGCCTGAACCTCATGCGCTCGCAAATGGCAAAACAACACCGCAACGAACTGGCCATTATTACCTCATTGTTCCTTGTGATCGCTCTGCTCGGCGGCTTTTATATTTTCAAGCAGCGTGGGCAGATCAAGGAACTGGCCGACAAAGGCATCAAGATCGAACAACAGCGGCTTCAGGACAGTACGGCCAATGCACAGCGATTTGATCAGCAGGTTGCTGAAATCAAACAAAGCCAGGACAAGGTCAAAAACCTGGAGCAGCAAAACAAACGACTGGGAAGCCAGCTCGGGAACCTGAAAGGGCAACTGAACGCTGCAAGAGAAGCCTATATGAATAGCCAGCCGGCAGATGCGGCTGCCATGAAAATGGCTGCTCCCGTCAACAGCTCATTTGTCACAGATGAGATCAAGAACAACATCTATTACCTGCATATCAAGAAATTCAAACTGATCAGCCCCGACGGCTCGGTCAATGAAACCGATGAACTGGATATGAGCGGCACCGGTTACCTGCTCAATGACAATCGCTTTGTTACGTCAAGGCACATCGTCCAGTTCTGGCGCTTTATTACGGCGGAGAAAACCGACGCCAACAGCGCTTATCTGCTGCTGAATGCTTTTGAAAATATAGGTGGCAAGATCATCGTCACGTTTGAAGCCGTTTCGCCCAACGGAGATCGCTTTACTTTCAATAATACGGATGTATTCATGGATGAGTCCAGAGACGAAGTAGTCAAGATATCCGATTCGCTGCAGGTAAAAATAGCAAAACGGATCACGACCGATTGGGCGGTGGTCAATGCCAAAGGCCGCGCCAAGAACAATGGTTTGGCGTACGACCGGGATTTGTCGACCAAGCTCGGTTCCGGAGAATCGGTGTATATTTTGGGATACACCGACGGTACGAGTTTTCAGGAGGGCAGCCGCCTGCAACCGCTTTACAGTGAGTCAAAAGTGGCACAAAGCGGCCTCGTGAACGGTCTGATCAACGTCACCGACAGGAACTTCGGCCCGGGCAATTCGGGCGGACCGGTTTTTGTGCTACGCGATGGCACCCCGACGGTGGTGGGCATTGTAGCCGCAATGGTCGGATCGTCCGTAGGGGTGATCGTTCCGGTCAAATACATTCGTTAATACTTCAAATCAACCATATGAGACATCGCATTTATTTTATCGGCTTGTTGTTTTTGCTGTCAGGTACCTCGTTTTCACAACCGCTTGACAGCGCCTTGCAGCAATTTGTGAAATCAACCCTGATCAAAAATACCAGCAGCAACACCGCCGGTACCGATGACTATCTGTTCAGGATCACCGATGGAGCAATTTACTACCTCCGTCAGGACTATTTGCTGAAAAGCAAAGCGACCGGCAAATTGTATGGCATACAGAACAAAGAATATTTCGGCAGAGAAAAAGGCATCGCCATTGCAGCCGGAGAGAAGCTATATACCTTTGGAAAAATGGCGAAGCCCTGGGAAAATGACGAAAACTTTTCCAACCTGGATGCCTCCGACCTTGACAGCCTGCAGCCTTATCCCGATCCGCCTTTGCTTTTGAACATTGTCGGCGATACGCTAAAAACAGCCGATACGCTTTATGAGGCTACTAAAAATGGCCTGAATACATTGGGGGCCGTACCTGCTGCCCAATCAATCGCCATCAGTGGCGCCTTCCCGGTGTCGAATGACGCCTCAAGACGCGGGCGCCTACTGGTTTATCATGTTGCCAGGGACATGGAAGCGGCGCCCGAGATCAAGGCAACGGCAATACCGGTCGACACGGCCTGGAGCCATGATGACGGCGCCGAGATCAGGTTTGACTGGAAGGAGGACAGGACCATACTCGGGGGCGTGTATTACGCGGAATCCTATTCAGTCGGTAAAGTCGAAGTTGCAGCGGTCGCGCTGTTTGAGCCGACCGAAGACGGCCGGGGGCATTTGCGGCGACTGGTGCCGGTAAAGCCAAAACTGGAATCCCGTGGCACAGTAGAACCGGCAGACAAGACAAAAAAGAGCAAAGAGAACAACAAGAACAAGAACAGGCAGTAATTTTCCGTAGTTTGGGGACACCGACCCAAATGGTCTTTACGCCTCGTTATTCTGCCCGACTATCCCATTACTGACACCACCAAACTGAATATTATGATCTCTGCTATTCTCAATACCAGCGCACTCACCAACAAGGGGATGGTGCGCAACAACAACGAGGATAATTACACGCTTCACAATGAAGCGGGAGTCAATAACAACTCGACAGGCCCCGGCACCTTGTTGATGGTAGCAGATGGAATGGGGGGGGCGGAAGCAGGTGAAATAGCATCGGGAATCGCAGTAGAATCGGTCAAACGCGCGTTTTCAAGTTTGCCGATGCATGAGTATCACGATGTGGAGATCACCAACCTGATCAAAAAATTCCTTCTGGATGCACACTATGCCATTGTAGAAGATGCCCGCCGCAACCCCAGACGTCAGGGAATGGGGACCACCGCTGTGGTTGTATGGGTCTACGACGGCAAGGCATTCATCGGATGGAGTGGCGACAGCCGTTGCTATGTACAGAGTAGGAACAGGGGGTTCGAACTGGTCACACGTGATCATTCACACGTCTGGGAACAATACCTCTCGGGGGGCTACGATAGCGACCTTGCTGAAAAAGCCCGGCTCGACGACCATAGTAATATCATTACCCAATGCCTGGGCGACGAAGGGCAGGACCCCCGACCCGAAGTGGAACTGCGCAGGCTCCAGGAAGGAGACCGCCTGATCCTTTGCAGCGACGGGCTCAATTCCATGATCAGCGATCGCGACATCGAGCAGATTGCAGTGGACCCCGGTGGAAGCTCTCCAAAACTCGTTTGCGACAGCCTGGTCAGGGCAGCCAATGCAGCAGGCGGGCATGATAACGTGACCGTCATTGTTTCCGATGTGCTCAAACTGACAGGAGCCCCTTTGGCAGAACGCGCCTTTAAGGAAAGTACACCCAAGACCCTGGAATTCGGCGGAGGTGCGCGAAAAACTGCTGCTATTTCCAAGCAGCAATGGATATTGTTCGGCCTTGTTATGGTAGCAGCGTTTGCATTGGCGGGCCTTTTCCTGTACGACTCGATGTCAATACAAGACATTGGTTCGCTTGAGGGATCAAAATTAAACGCAGATACGATATTGGAGCCGAAGAAGTCAATTTCTGAAGTTTTTGACGGCCAATCGAAAGATGTGGATGAACTCCAAAAAGCCCCGACTACTACACAGAAACCTTTGGGCAATCAACCAATAGTCAAAACAAATCAAGCCCCAAACAGGGAAGCATCTCAAACTCCTATACAAGATGATGTAGCCAAGGCCGGGGATAAGATCAATACGCCCAAAAATACATTGCCTTCAAGTCCCAAACCCAAACTCGATGATTCTGCTGCCATACTGAACAAGCTAAAGAGCAAGAACTTTAGTGAAGAATGCAAAAAGCAGGGAATGGAATGTGAAGACATCAGAAAATGGGCAGAAAGTGAAGACCTCAATCCAGAGAGTGTAGTTGCTGCGTTGAAAGCAATGGAAAGCCTGAATAAAAAGTTTACCCCCCTTCCTCCTGAAGGAGGGAATTAATTCGCAACCATTTTTTTGTTCACAGCAAAAAACCTCTTGATGATTTAACAGTAATAGCCAACCGACATGACCTTCCAAAAATCAACATTGATAGACCGGCGTTATCGCCTCATTTCCCGGGCAGGGAAGGGGGGCTTTGCCGAGGTATGGCAAGCCAGCGATACCCAACAGGGCGGCACCAAAGCGGTGAAAATCCTGTCGCCCGACAGCGGCCTCTCCGACTCGGTGGTGAGCATGGCCCTGGCCGAACACGAGCGCTCGAAAGAACTCGAACACCCGAACATCCTTCCAATTGAAGGGCACGGCGTGCATGACGAACATTACCCCTATCTGGTAATGCCGTTCTGCCACAGGGGCTCGCTGGATACGGCGATCCAGGAGAAACGCTTGCTGGATGAAGACCAACTGGCACGCCTGCTATCGCAGATCGGAGGCGCACTACACTATTTACATACGAGAACCCCCAGAATTCTGCACAACGATATCAAGCCCGGCAATATACTGATCGGCGATTCAGGCGAATACCTGCTGACCGACTTCGGCATTTCTACCCAGACACGTGTTACGATTCAGCGTAATTCGATTGACCGGCGCAGGATGACACAGGCCTTGCCGAAATCGGGCGGAAAAAAAGGGCAGCCGATCGAGGGGCTTGCTCCTGCCTATGCTGCTCCCGAATTATATGGAAAAACGCCCGTCTACTCCGAGCGCTCAGACGTGTTTTCCCTGGGCGTGACTATATATGAACTTGCGACCGGCCAACTGCCCTGGCGGGGTGAAGGCGGCGCGGCATTGTTACGCAGCGGCGTGGAAGTGCCTGAACTACCTGCCGGGTTCAGCCGGCGATTCAGCCAATGGGCAGAGGCTTGCATGCATCCCGACCCGCATGCGCGACCGACCACGGAAGAACTCGAACAGGCGGCGCAGCGCTACCTGGAAAAAGGCTACTGGGAAGCGCCGCCGGTGAAGGTGACGCCGAGGTGGCAAACGGCTGAAGCGGAGGGCGACCGCCTGTTTCGCGACGGGCAGTTCAGGGAAGCGCGGTCGAAATACGAAGAAGCATTGCGCCTTAACCCTGCCGCCGGCAGCGCAAAAGAAAAGATGGAGCGCTGTCAGGAAGCGATCCGCAAGCACAAACAACCGGAACCTGTGGCGCACGCCGAAAAGCCGACCCGACCGTCGCGCCCGGCGCCTGTACGCAAAAAAAGGCGGTTCAACATCGTTGCGAACCTGGTCAGCCTGCTTATACTCGGCGTGATCGGATTTGCCGGGTTTATTTTTTACCGAGAGAAAAACTTCGACGATCACTATCTGAAGGGTATGCAGGCCTTGCGCCAGAACGACTATGCCCAGGCCAGTCAGTTGCTGCAAATGGCTTACACTTACCATCCCGGTGATTCCGGCGTGGCTAATCTGATCCGTTTTACCCGTTTCAAACTGGTCGTTCAGGAGCACACCAAAACGGCGGACAGTTCGGCTATTGCCCTTGAGTCCAATCGCAAAGACTGGTTCAAAGGACAATCGGTTGATAAGGATGAAGCGCAACGCCGCCTGCAGGATATCGAAAACAGACGCCGGAAAGCAAGCGAGGGAATGAAAACGCTTGCGGCTGAATATCAGGTAAGTACAAAGGATGTGGAAAACCTGAGCAACCCTTACAACTCCCTGATCCTGAGTTCGCTCAGCCAGGATAACCGGGGCTATTGCAGGCTGACGGCCGACAACGGCGAGGTGTCGGTACTGCGCTCCACGATCCCAGAGAATTTTGTCAAAAACCTGGAAACCTGTGTGGAAGGTCTTGAAAAGCGGTACAACGACCTTGTAGTACGGGTGAAAAACGAGTAGGAACCGCACCATCGATTTTGAACACATTCATTCATCAATAGAATCACCATCCATGAAAACCATAGAAGAAGGTCTCGTACTTAACGATCGCTATGAACTGGTCAAGTTCATTGGAAAAGGAGGATTCTCGCAGGTCTGGCTCGCCAGGGATCGTCAAAATGCCGATGCCGAGGTGGCTATGAAGATTTTTGTGTCCAACAGCGGCCTGACGGAAGAAGAACTCGAAACATTCCGGATCGAATATGAGAACACGCGCGAACTCAATGACGAGCAATTGCTGACGCCGACCGATCAGTTCGATTACGGCAATTCCCCGTGCCTGGTATTGCCTTTTATGGAAGGAGGGTCGCTGGAAAACAAGATCAGAAAACAGGGGCGGCTTCCGGAGGAAGAGATCGGAAAGATCGTATATCAGATCGGCCGCGGCCTGCGCGTGCTCGAAAGCCACCAGGTGCTGCACAATGATATCAAACCGGATAATATGCTGATCGACGGCCGGGGCGACTTCCACCTAGCAGATTTCGGTATTTCCGCCAAAATGCGCAACACCTTTCTGCGCGCTTCGCGCCTGCGGGGGGAAACGTTCAACTACCGCTCTCCGGAAAAGATACAGGGCGACGACGTAAATGCGCAATCCGACATTTTTTCACTTGGCGTAACGCTGTACGAGGTTTGCAAAGGCATTTTTCCGGAAGGCGTATCACTGGGCGATAACGTGATCAGAGGGTATCCGAAACCTTCGATCGACACTACTTTTTATTCCCGCCGACTGGAACAACTGATCCATGCCTGCCTGAACAAGGGTCCGCTGGAACGCCCTACGGCCGCGAGACTGGAAGCCTATGCCGATCATTTTTTGAAAAACGGTTTCTGGGAAGAAATTACGGAGTTCATTCCGGAAGAGGAATACGTGCGCCGTACCGTGCCGCGTTCCGGGAGCCACGAAACCCCTGCCGGCACCTCGCAGGCCATGTCGGGAACGGCCGCTGTGCCGGCCGAGCAGGCCACGCGCCATACGCCCCCTCCGAAAGCAGGCTCGGGAAACAATACATTCAGGATTGCCATGGGCGCCCTGGCACTGGTGGCGCTTCTCTTTGTCGGTTTTGTGGTGTATGATATGGTGAGTGAGCCGTCCAATACAACAGCTAGTGTTGAAAACCCGCTACCCGAGGTTCCGAAGGAATCGCTTGTTGAACAACCTAAACCGGATACGCCAATTGACACCCAGCAAACACTTGTGTCTAAGGAAACAGAACCCGTTAAAGAGGAGCCACCAAAAGTGGAACCCCTTAAGCAGGAACAACCGAAGACCACATTGACAAGTGACCCACCCGTCATTAAGAAGCCCGAGCCGGAAAAACCTACGCGATCGCAGGAGCAATTGTTCAAAGATGCCGTTGATGAATTTGACAATAGAAAATACACCAACGCCATCAATACCTTGAATGAATATATGCGTTCAAATACGAGTGACTGGAGGGCATATTACCTGCGTGGAAGTGCACACCTTTCGTTGGATCATTATTCCAGTGCTATCTCCGATCTGACGCGGGCGATCAACCTGGATCCTTCCAACTGCAATAACTACTCAGCCCGGGCGCTGGCATATCACCAGTCGGGCAACTTGTCCAGCGCAATACCCGATTACAGGAATGCCACCAACAAGGGTTGCGACGAGACCTATAACAACTACGGCTTCGCCCTTTTCGACTATGGAAGTTATGAGGATGCCAAGAAAAAATTCTCCAAGGCACTTACGCTTAGCAACCGCGATAAAAGCAGCCAATCAGACACCTATATTGGCATGGCTATCACATTATACAAGTTGGGCGACTATGACAAATCCAAAGCATATCTTCAAAAAGCGACGGAACTGGAACCCTGCTTCGGCCGTTCGACTTTTGAAAGTTGTGTGAAGAGCAAAGGGCTTTGGTACTCGTCCAAGCAATCGGCTGCCATCAAACTGGTGCAGCGGCTGTAAAATCGCTTAATCACTCATCCCCTAAATGGTTCCAATATGAAAAATATCTTTTTACCCTTCGTCTTGATGTTATGTCTCACGGCAGAAGCACAAAAGTGGGAAGAGGGCAACTACATGATTCAGGCCCTTGCCGGGGTGCTTGCCAATGCGCAGGTATCCGATTACGGCTACACCGATGGCATTTGTTTTATGGGCGCCTGGATCGATGAATCGAACTCCTGCTCCTGGACTATGAACCTCCAGGCCAATACTTCATATCAGTTCCTGGGCGGTGGGGATAATGATGCCGTGGACCTGGACATTATTATCACCGACAGTAAGGACAACGTTGTTAAAAAAGATAATAGCGCCGACAACAGTCCGGCGATCACCTTTACTCCAACCGTTACCGGAAAATATACGATCAAACTCGAGCTGTTTGCCTGTGCCAGCCTGGGCAGTTTCTGTGCTATTGCCACGATGCAAAAAAATGCCAATACTTTGCCGATCGACAATATCAAGATCGTTATCCAGAAATTGCGGGAAGTGGGAGAGTACCTGCTCGAAGAAAAAGACGTCAATCTCCACTTTATGAAAGAAAAAGCACAATGGTGTGTGTATGGTGCGGTGATTGACAACAATCGATCTTCTTCCATTGATTATGTACGCATGGGTTACGGTGAACACTTCATTGTCTCTACCGGCGATAAAAACCTGGCGGACGTCGACCTGTATATCAAAACCATGTCTGATGGGAAAACAGTGTGTTCCGACGAGGATTCGGAAACGCTTGCTGCTGTGAAATGCCTGACGGAAGCGAACAAGAATTACACACTCAAAATACAGAATTCCAAGTCTGATGGCAAGTCTCTCATAATAACATCTATTTTTGACCTCGATTGAACGACTACCGGCTTTCTGCGAAATTTGAAGTCCTCCATTACAATTAAATTCCTGCTTATGTTGAGATGTCCCAACTGTAACTATCTGAATGAAGATGATGCCGAAAAATGTGTGCGTTGCAATGAATCGCTGGGGCGTGGTCCCACTAATCTTCGACAGGGCACTAATGTGGGGGGGGGCAACCCGGAGAAAAAAACACAGATCGGTGCAACGCCTTCCAGTCCTTTTCTCGATTCGTCAGCCAATCCCACGCCAAGTCCTAAGAAAATGATCGTCTGCCGGAACTGTAATTATCCGAATATTGCCAGCGCCACGATCTGCGCCAATTGCAACCAGTCGCTCCTGAGCGGTACTGATCAGGAGGTGCCGGATCAGTCAAATGCTGAAAAAAAGAATCCACCCAAGGTCGTGCGTTCGCCGCAAAAAACGGTGCAACTCAACCAGATCGGCGGACTGGCGGGCGCTTCAGGCGTACTGGGCTTCCGCCTGCTTGAAGAAGGCGGCAAACAGGTGCTGGAGTTTCAGCAGGATTCCGTTGATCTGAACCGGGAAGACCTTGACAAGAACAATATGGCGATATCCGGTCAGGCACACGCGAATATCGAATTTGAAGACGGCCAGTGGTATATCACTGACAAAAGTTCCAACCAGGCCACTTTTATTCAGGTGACAGGAAAAATGCCGCTGACGGCGGGAATGGTGATCATATTCGGCAATAAAATGTACCGGTTTGAACCAATAGAGTAGGGTATGAAGCGCTGTAAAGAATGCGGCTATATGAATGACGATCAGGCCGTCAGTTGTCAGGCTTGCCAGGCTTCGCTTGAAGTGGCTTACGCTCCGGGCGGACAACCCGATCCCACAGGCTACCGCACCACCTATCACTCCGGCCAGTTCGAGTTTCCCGTGCCCTATCACATCGACCGGGATTCGTTGCTGCGTTGCGACGCGGACTGGGACTACTCCGTCGTGCAGTTCATTGCGGAAGGGGGCTTTGCCAAGGTTTTCCATGCACGCGGTCCAAAATCGGGCCGCGAAGACATCGGCAATGTCGCAGTGAAGATCATGAACCTCTTCGAGTTGCACCCCGATCAGCAAAAAGAGTTTACCAAACGCTTCGAACGCGAGTACCAGGTCGGCCAGATCGATTCTGACTATATCGTTCGCACTTTTGCCAAGGGCTTTATTTCTGCCAACCCTTTTATGGTGATGGAATACTGCCCCAACGGCACGCTCGATCACAGGATACAAGGCGGCAGGATCATGGAGGAAGACGCAAAGCGAATTGCCGTCAATATCCTTTGCGGCCTGCGTGACCTGCATGCGGCAGGTGTGGTGCATCGCGACCTGAAGCCTTCCAATATCCTGTTCGACGAGCACAACAATCCCCGCGTGGCTGATTTCGGTATTTCGGCCTATATCCGCAACCGGATGACACAGATCAACCGGAAAGGAAACCTCGACAGCACGCTCGGCACCCCCTATTACTGCCCGCCGGAACAGAGAAAAGGCATCGAAAGTGTACGAATGACCAATCCCCGCATGGATATATATGCATTTGGTGTGATCATGTATGAGACTTTTTCCGGAGGACAATTCCCCTTTTCACGCGCCAACGAAGACATCAGTGTTGACGAGTATTACAAACGCGCTGAAAAAGGCAACTATGAAGATATTCGCCACTATCGAAGCGATATTGATCCGGTTTGGTCCGAACTTATTTCCAGGTGCATTTACCCCAGGCCGGAGCAGCGTTTTGAAAATGTGGACGAAATGCTCGATCTGCTGGGACATCAATCTTTTGAACCCGGGAATCCGGAAGCACCATCCCAAACAGGCGCGGTATTGTTGCGGGTTATCAACGGAGACGACATCGGCAGGGTGTATAACCTTGATGAGTTGATCGGCAAAAAAGGCGGCTCCAGGCTTTCTGTCGGCTGGCTCGATCAGCACGACCCTGAAAAAAACGATATCGGTATCCTGGAAAAATACACACAGTACATTTCATCGCGTCATGCAACCATTGAAATGCTTCGGGAAGGCGATAAAGCCATGTGGTTTATTCGCGACGGCCAATGGTACGACAAGGATGGAGACTTTCGCTGGCACCTCTCAAAAAACGGAGTGCTGGTAAATTCATTGGAAACCGACGAGAGCGGCAGCCCCATCCATTCGAACGATATTATCACCATCGGTGATACCAAACTCAAGGTCGAGATAAGGTGACACCTGCTTTAAAGCGCTCCCGTTTTTGACGCGGCGATCTCTTTTGCAACCTGTTCGGCCTCAATGGCAAATACCGGCAGGTCGTATTCCTTCAGCAGGTGGTCGTACAACGTTTTTGCTTTTTCGAGCCATAGCGGACTGTCATTGGCCGAGCGCTTTGCCAGCTCCCAATAGTAGCGGGCGTACTGATGCAGGTTTGGCAAATATGCGCCGTCGGCAAGCATTTCCCTGACGTTGTCGTAATTGATACTGGAATGGGCCATTGCAATTTCGAAATCCATCAGGTCATCACGGTGCAGGAATCCAACGCCCCTCATATTCGATTGCTGCAGGATATTTGATACCGAAATCTCCCATATTTTTACCGTTCTGTCGGCTGATGTTGTCAGAATTTTGCTGCCGTCCGGCGAAAAAATGGCGCAACCGATCCCTTTGCTGTGGCCGTGCAAAATAGCGATGGGTTCCCCGTCCAGGTTGAACACTCTTGCTGTTTTGTCCACTGAAGCGGTCACAATAAAGTTGCCATCAGGAGAAAAATCCGCCCAGAAGACTTCCGAGCCCGGATCGTGCGCCTGCACCTTCTTGTGGAGCGACCCATTCAGATCCCATAGTCTGAAAGCGCCGTCTTTGCAGGCGCAGAGGATCAGTTTTTCATCGGGTGAAAAAATGGCTCTGTATACCGGAGCGGGCCTTGCGTGCTGCAATTGACCGATGATCGTTTTCTCAGCCGTGGTTTTCCAGTTCTTCCAAACGATCGTGCTGCCATCATTTGAAGAAGAAAGGACCGTATTGCCGTCTTTTGAGAATGCAGCGCTGTACACCTTGTCCGTATGCCCTTCCAGATCCTTTACCAGTTCTCCTTCACTGCTCCATACGCGCACAAGGCCGTCTGCAGAAGAAGTCAGGATATAATCGCCGTCGCTTGAAAACGAGGCCTCATACACCCTGCCGCGATGCCCCTGGAGGCTGGCGATCAGGTCGCCATGGTAATTCCATATCTTTACAAGACCATCTAGCCCGGACGTAACGATCCGGAAGCCGTCCGGCGAGAACGTCGCCCTGAAGACACCGGATTCCTGGTTGGCGGAGCCCGTTACAACGATCCTGCGCAATTCGTTCCCATCCTGATCCCAGATCGCAATGGTCCCGTCCCTCGACGTGGTCAGTATCTTTTTTCCGTCGGGGGAATAGGCGGCGCTGAAGATCGAGTTTTGATGTCGTACATGAATATTCGGCACCGCTTGCCTTCCTGGCCAGATAAACGCGGAATGGTCTTCACCGACGGATAATATCTTTTCTCCGTTTTCGATAAAACATGCCTTCTGAATGGAATCCTGGTGCGCCATGTGATTGACCAGCAACTTTCCGCTTTCCATATTCCAGACCTTGACCGTGCCGTCGAGCGAAGCGGTGAGCGCCCTGCTGGAATCATCTGAAAATGAGACGTCGATGATCTGTTGTGTGTGGCTTTTTCCGAGTGCCCCCATGCGCTCGCCCTTGAGGTTCCATACAATGGCCATCGGCAGGTTTTTGGCGACACCTACAATATACCGGTTATCCGGAGTAAAGGCCAGCTTTAACAGCGAAAAATTGAAATCGGAACCTCTTTCCGAAGATTCAACACATTCAATAGAAGCCAGTTGTCGGCCTTCAATACTCCAAAGCGACATAAAATGCACGCGGCGACTGTTCCGGCAGGAAAGTGCGACAAGGTAATTGTTGGGTGACAGCACGGCGCCTGTGATCGAAAGGTCTTCGCCGGCATCCAGGTCGACGGCGGTTCGGCTCTCGACATCCCATATTTGTGCTGTTCGGCCGCTTGTAGCGATCAGAACCTTTCGCCCGTCTGCTGTAATGGCTGCTCCGGCAATATATTGATTGAGTTCGGCTCGTTTTTCGAGGATAAGTGTATTGTCAAGACTCCATATTTTCCATGAAATTCCACTGGCAATCAGAATGTGACCGTTTGCCGCGAGGTCGATTTGCAGTACCGCTTCATTATTGGCCAGTACGTGTAAGGGCTTGCCGTTTCTTTCCCAAACTCTGACGGTCCCGTCCGCCGATCCGGTTACTATATGAGTTCCATCCGGTGAAAAAGCGGCGCAAAGGATGCTTTTCTGATGGCCTGCCAGTTTGCCAAGCATTTTACCGGCAGTTGTCCATACAGTAGCCGTATGATCGGCGTGCACAGCCAGAAAATGGTGCCCGTCGGGCGCGGGATAGATGCTGTTGAACTCGCTGCAAAACCCTGTGAGGTCCGATATATACGGGATGTGATTGTATACCTGTATCATCAGGTTTTTGGCTTCTATGCTGTTGCGCTGGATGCGCAAGGCCTGCTCTGCAAGCCGGAACGCCCGACTGTAATTTTTCATTTCGTATGACAACCGGGCGGCGTTGACCAATCCTTTTGACAAGCCTTTTACAACCATACGTGCCATATCCTCCATGCGGCGGTTGGCTTCCTGTAGTTGGATGTTCTGTTGTTCCAGTTTGCGGCTTTTTTCCTCCAGTTCTTCTTCGCGCTTTCGCATTTTGCGGAGGTTCTCGCTGATCACCTTTTCTTCCGCATCTGTCAGGCAACGCATGCCTTCCCTGCCTTCGGCAATAGCCTCCAGATCATTTCTCGTGAGTTCGACAAACAGGCCTGTCTCGATTTCCTTTTGCCGGTTTGCAAGGATCTTGTATGCTTTCGGGCCGGGGGCGTCGGAATTCTGGTATTTCTTCCTGATGAGTGGCGCCAGCGAATCGTGTGCGATGCGCAGTTTGGGGTCGGAATCCTCTTCGCCGATCCGGATTACCAGAAACAGGTCGATCAGGTGGTGAATGATCTGGGGAATATCGTCGAGGTGACAATAGGTTTCGCGGAAAGCAGATTCCGTAATGGAATTGGCCGCAGTGCCCAGCTCTGTCGTCAGCCGGTAAAGCATATCCAGATCGAGACCGAATTTTTGCGCATTGGGGAAATGCAGACCGAGATCGGCCAGCTGCGTGTCCAGCATTTCCTCCAGGCTGCTGGATCTGAACTGATAATACAGGCTCTGGTTGAACTGGCGCTTTCCGTTTGAGCCGATCGGACAACTGTCGTACATCTTGCGCAAAAGGATTTGCAGCAATGGCGCCACATTTGATTCCCGGTCGTTGATGATGTCCCCGGCAATCTCTTCGGCCAGTCCGCTGGCGAACTCCACTTTGTATTTTCTGACCAGGGCAGAAGAGCTGATCCCCCGAATGGCCTCCGTAATGCCCTGGCGGTCAAGGTTGGAAAGCAATACTTTGTCATAATCCACGCGGCTTGTTTCCAGCATTTTCATGACCTCCAGCAGGGTCTCTTTCCTGAAACTCAGGATTATTTTAGTCTGGTGGTTGCACCGGGTCTCGACCAGCTGCAGCAATGCAAGCCTGCGCACCTCGTTTTCAGGATTATCGTGCACGAAGAGTTCTTCCAACTGGTCGATGATGATCAGACTTTTCTCTTCTTCCCTGATCTCCTCTTCGATCGCCTTTACCACATCGCCGTCCGTCAGCCGCACATAGATGCAGTGCCAGTTCTTTTTTTCCATCCTTGGCAACAGGCCCGCCAGCAACAACGACGATTTGCCGCTGCCCGATTGGCCGCTCAGGAGCACGATATTGAATGCCTGCAAAGCTTTGTATAATTCCCGGATGTCGGCATTGCGGCCAAAAAAGATGCGCGCGTGCTCGCGCCTGAAATAATACAGGCCGAGATAAGGCTCTGACGGCAGCCCGATGTCCAGCGGCAATTCCAGGTCGGAAAGTATATCTTCCTGTTCGCTTTGTATCCTGGCGATGGCGATGCTGATCTTGTACGCCAGGTTTTCAGGCGAACCAAACGTCTCGATCACGTGATTTTTCTGGATCTTGTCCTTGAAGCGGTCCAGATGATCAACGTACTCTTCCTGCGCTTTCTCTGCCGGCCAGTCATGAAGGCGATCAAGCCAGAAGCAAAGGATCAGTTTTCCTTCTTGTCGGGCTTTGTCGTATTCCATTTCCGTGATGGACAGGCCTTCGCTGTCTTCCGGAATGAATCCGTAACGTTTGGCATAAAAACCGATAAAAAGATCGCATTCCTGGACTTTGTCGAGGCAAGCCATCACCGGCTCCTCACTCATGGCGCCAAAATCTTCCATGGCGACGGAAGTGAGGCCCAGTTTTTGGGTGATCAGGTTGTATACCTCTTGCCTGTGCTCGATCAGATCTATGTAAGTAGAACTGATAAATACCTTGGAAAACCGCGCCATATCGGAGTCTATTGTTTTTCTGGTTTTAAGAAGACCGGGCGAAGTGCCGGCTGCTTTATCCGGCATGCGTTGCAACAGCCGGAAGGGGAAGGCTGCCCTGTGGAGCCGGCAGCCGTTTAGGACGATAAATATACCGTGAAATTCTCTTTTACAAAGATAAGTGGGCCGAACATCCTAATTTGTTGCGCAAATGAATTTTGTTTCGATTCGCCGATTCGCCCGATTCCTGGTATTGATGTCGCTGCTTGCATCCTGCAATTCCCGCCAGCCGGAGGCGCATCGCAGCTCTTTCCGCTACAACCAGCACAACCCAATCACCTCGCTGGATCCCGCTTTTGCCCGCACACAAAACAATATCTGGGCGGTCGACTGCCTTTTCAACGGTCTGGTGCAACTCGACGACAGTCTGCAAGTGAAACCCTGCATCGCAAGCGGATGGGAGATTTCGGAGGATGCGCTGACCTACATTTTTCACCTGCGACGTGACGTTTTTTTTCATGACGACCCTTCATTCCCGGGGGGACGCGGCAGGGCTGTTGTCGCTGGCGATGTTGTCTACAGTTTCCATCGCCTGATCGATGACCGGTGGCCAAAGCCCGGCTCCTGGATTTTTAAAGGGCGGGTCAGTGCTGACAGCCCCTTTAGCGCCCCCAACGATTCTACTTTCGTACTGCGACTGGCAAAGCCTTTTCAGCCGATGCTACAGATCCTTACCATGCAATATGCCAGCATCGTACCTCGGGAGGCTTGTGAATATTATGGCCGTGACTTCAGGCGACACCCGGTAGGTACGGGGCCTTTCCGCTTCAAAATATGGGCGGAAAACCAGGCGCTGGTGGTTGTAAAAAATGAACGTTATTTTGAAACGGACGACCGGGGAGAGCGCCTGCCGTACCTCGATGCGGTCCGGACGAGTTTTATCACCGACCGGAAAACGGCCTTTCTCGAATTTAAAAAAGGCAATCTGGACTATTTTTTCGGCCTTGAAAGTTCATATATCAATGAATTGCTGACGCCGGACGGCACGCTGAAGCCCGAACTGGAGGATCAGTACTATTTTTTGAAGAACCCTTACCTGAATACGGAGTACCTGGGTATTCTGATGGATACGAACAACATTGCACCATTGAAAAGGAAAGCGATCCGGCAAGCCCTGAACTATG
Source organism: Lewinellaceae bacterium (assembly GCA_020636045.1). Lineage (GTDB taxonomy): Bacteria > Bacteroidota > Bacteroidia > Chitinophagales > Saprospiraceae > M3007. The sequence goes on along the minus strand of JACJYP010000004.1, from coordinate 136,586 downwards.
GCTTCGACCGTTCCCAGATGCTGCGTACCCTGCGCAACAACGTTGGAAGCCCGGCAATATCCGGTTTCGCTCCGCGCGGGCTGCCTTCTTTTGATCCGCAACAGGTAGAGGGCTTTCGTTATGATCCCGTCAAGGCCACACAACTGCTGGCAGAAGCAGGGTACCCAGGTGGGAAAAGTCTTCCTGCGATCACCTTGTTGTGCAATCAGGATTATCTCGATCTGTGCACCTTTATTACACGGCAATGGGAAGACCTGGGCATCAGGGTAGAGGTTCGATTGATGGAGACGGCATTGCTGCGCGAACAAATGCGCAACGGGCAGGCTCCCTTTTTTCGGGCCTCCTGGATCGCCGATTATCCCGATGCGGAAAGTTTTTTGACCTGTTTTTATTCGGCGAATACAGCGCCGCCAAACTACACCCGTTTCCGGAAGGCGACTTTTGACAGCCTTTACAACACCTCGCTTGGCGAAACGGATATCGACAGGCGGTACAGACTCTACCGGCAAATGGAAAATATCCTGATCGATGATGCGCCGGTAGTGTTTCTTTTTTATGATGAAACGGCACAATTTGCCCGTAAAAATGTAGAAGGTTTGCCCCGAAACGCGATCAATCTGTTGTCACTGAAGCGTGTGCGAAAAAGATGATCGCTGTCAGCGCAACAAGGCCACATCTCCTTTTTCTGCCGATCGTTGCCGATCGCCATCTAGCATCGTTTCGTATTCCAGAATCCATGTGTACACATCGGAAGGGGCTTCCTTGCCATCCACCGTGCCATCCCAGCCTGTGCCGGGGTCGCGTGTCTCAAAGACTTTTTGGCCCCATCTGTTGTAAATGGTGAATTCAATATTGAATACCGGACAGTAAAGAATGGGCCTGTATATATCGTTCAGCCCGTCTCCGTTGGGAGTGAAAGCATTCGGGAATTGGTTACCCAGGTAACGCACAACTATGTCCCGGGTAAATGAATCAACGCAAGACCCGTTTTGGCGGATCAGGGTAACCGGGAACTTGCCGGAATTCGCAAAACAGAGGCTGATCTGCGTTCCACTAGAATCAATACTCGCTTCCGGGGGAAATGTCCAGGCTAAAATTGCCTGTGCAGAAACGGAATCGGAAACAGACAGATCTACACATTCAGCAGGGCAGATGGTATCGCGGGAAAGTTCAAATGTTAGCGGAACATCGTTCTCAGGGGATTTGCACAAGGAAACGGTCGAGGAAAATACGTTTTCATCCAGTAAGGTCAGATTGGAAGCCTCGCCGAAATCGATAATAGATACATTAATGCTGGCGCCGAGTACCGGGAATGGTGCTTTTGTAAACGCAGTGGGGATTGGGCAACAAATATCAGACATGCCTTCGGAATCAACGCGCATCACAAGGATTTCCTGGCTGTTAAAAGTGCCTTGGGCAAATATCCCGGTCGCGAGATAGCCGCCCCCCGCTATGTTTTCAACCCTGAACAAACTGATACCCTGGGAAGAAATGTTCGTGTTGTATTGATATGCCCATTCAGGATCGCCGGAAGGTGTGGTCATTGCCAGGACACCGGAAGAGAGTGTCATTGCCACCTTGTCATCCGGAGACAGGCAAATGTTGCTGATATCTGAAAACGGATCGACACTTTCCAGAATAGCCGAAGAAAGCAGATTTCCCTGTTCGTCGATGTGAAGCAGCCATGGGCGACTGGCCTTTGCCAGGCCGCCGATAATGACGGTGCCGTCGCTCAGTACAGAAATGTCACGGGTGATTGCGCTGCTACCGGCATCAAAGTTCCTGCACCAAAGCAGGTTGCCATCGTTGGAAAATTTTACCACTAGATTCCGGGACTCTCCGACCCTGTAATTCCCGGACACGTAGATAGACCCGTCTGGTGCGACAGCGAGATTGTTGAATTTATTGTACGTGCCGGAAAGTGAAATGGCTTTCGCCCATATGATGTTGCCGTCCCCGTCGATTTTGGTGACCGATGGCGCATTCCCCGTTCCTGATACGAATGCTGAACCGCAAAAAACGTAGTTGCCGTCAATTGTGCGGGCCAGTTCGCCGCCTGTTTCGCCGGAAACATACGATTTGCACCAAAGAATATTTCCTTGTGCATCGGTTTTCATAATACCTGTGCGCTGGCCACCGGAACTGGATCGATCAAGCAATGCCAATATGCCGCCGTCAGCAGTGCGGATCAGGTGTTCGATTTGCTCGTTATAAGTGCTGCTTGCATATGTTTTGCTCCAGGAAATATCGCCATCCGCATTTAATACACACATGACCGCCTTGTCACGTGCGGGGCCTTTATGCTGAAATCCAGCTACAATGAACTCATCAGGAGAAAATGCTGCTACAGACAACCCGAATGCCCAGGTGTTGCTGGCGCCGATATCGGGCAGATCGATCATCTTTTTGAATGACGGTTGAGCCTTTGCAGTGTATGCCTCTATACATGCAAACAAGAAGAGAAAATAGTGTAGTCGGAATTTCATGGTAGCAAGTTTATTGGCAAAATTGGTTTTTCTTGCTACCGGACAGCATTTTAATGCCCTCCTATGCCACTACCGGCGAATTCGGCGCCATGCTGGCATACGTTTCCAGCAGTCTGCGGCCTACTTCCAGGTTGTCGAAGTGATCGTGGCAAAAATTGCGACCGCTATCACCCAGCCGTTCAAGTTCCCGACCCTGTGCATAGCACCATTCAATCGCAGCGACGAATTCTTCTGCAGTATCGGCGATCAGGCATTCCTTCCTGTGGCGGGCGTTGATGCCTTCCATGCCGACACTGGTCGATAACACCACCTTACCACAGGCCATTCCTTCGAGTATCTTGGCGCGCATACCGCCGCCCGAAAGCAGCGGGACCACCATCACCGAGTGTTGCCCCAGGAAATCCGGGGAACTGGGCACCTCGCCGTGGAAGGAAACATTTCCGATATTCAGATGCCTGATCCAGGCTGGCGCTGTGCGGCCCGCAATGTGGAATTCCAGATCGGGAAATTTCAGGGTCAGCAGCGGCCATACTTCATTCAGAAACCAATTCAGCCCTTCCTGATTTGGCATCCAGTCGAGCGAGCCGATAAAGGAAAGACTCAGCGGGCGTGCAAAACTCAGGTGGTCAACCTGGTAGTCACGGCAATCGATCCCGATAGGAGAAATGGTGGCCGGTTTTTGCAGCCCAAGCGTCCTGAATTGCTCCACATCGCGCTCAGAAATGCCGACAAGCAGGTCGTATTCGTTCAGGTGATCGATCTCGTACTGTTTCAGCCGGGGGGTGATCTGTTGCAGATACCAGCGTTTCAACGGATGGGCGTTTTCTGCGATCCGCTCCCAGATCTCATGCTCTACATTGTGCGCACGCAAGACAATAAGCGCCTGTGAATGCTTCCTGATCACCGGAATGAACGGTGTGAGATACAGCGATTCCAGTTGAACGATATCGAAAGCCTGGCTTTCAAGCAAACCTGCCAGTGCGTGTGCAAAGCCGGCATCGGCAAAGCGCTCGACGTGGTAGGATTTTTCGGAAAAAAGATTTAGAAATGCCGGAATGGGGCGAATTCGGTTGTCAACAAAAACGGTTTGAATCGCCGAATAGTGGTTAAAATCGCCGGGCAGGGTAGCCGTGTCGAACCAGTGCTTGCTGGTATTCATGGATAACAAGGTCACCTCACTGCCCAATTCGGCAAACGCTTTGGCCAGATAGGTGCTGGCAATAGCCGCGCCGTCTTTCAGGGGCCAGGGGAATTTGTTGCACAGTTGCAGGATTCGCATAATAGCAGGTCAATCGTTGATACAGGATTAAAAGCGTGTTTGTTTATCTGTAACAGCAGGGATTAATTTTATTTCCGGGCGCACATCGTCGTGAATTCGCTGTTTTAAACGCTCCCGGCACATATCGCTGAATCCTTCACAGCTTTTTCGGACATTTGCCGGATGGTACTCAAAGCCGACAATATTCACAAATCTTACGGGGCGCTGGAGATACTCAAAGGGGTTCGCCTGGAAGTACAGCCCGGCGAGATCGTCAGCATCATTGGCAAATCGGGCGCGGGCAAAAGTACGCTGCTTCACATTTTAGGCACACTCGACGCCGCTGATCAGGGTGATCTGCAGATTCGCGATACCCGGATCAAGGGGCTGAGTACAAGACAACTCGCCGCTTTCCGAAATCGCCATATCGGCTTTGTATTCCAATTTCACCACCTGTTGCCCGAGTTTTCTGCTCTTGAAAATGTCTGCATCCCCGGTTTTATTCAAAAAGCCCCGGAAGGACAGGTGAAAAAACGCGCGCAGGAATTGCTGGAATACCTGGGATTGGCGGAACGCCTCGAACACAAACCCACAGAACTGAGCGGCGGCGAACAACAGCGCGTAGCCGTAGCGCGTGCCCTGGTCAATCAGCCCGATATCATTTTTGCCGACGAGCCGACCGGTAATCTCGACAGCATGGCTTCGCAAGACCTGCACCGCCTGCTTCGCCAGTTGCGCGACGATTATGGCCAGGCATTCGTCATTGTAACGCATAATAAAGAACTTGCCGAACTATCCGACCGCTGTTTGGAAATGAAAGACGGCCTTTTAGTTTAATCGTTGGAGATCATTCCAACGTTTCAAGAATTGAAACGTACATGCGTAGTAAATTGCTGCCTCTGCTGCTGATTTTTGCCGGATGCTCCGCTCCGGGGAAGTATTCCGTTAGTTCCACACCCGTCAAATTTGCCGAACGGCCTAAAAATATCATCCTGCTGATCGGCGACGGTATGGCCCTGTCACAGGTAACCGCCGGCATCTACTGGATCGGCGTTGGAAAAACGGCATTCGAACAATTTCCCGTGGTCGGCTTTCACAAGAGCCATTCCTGCAACGACCTCGTGACGGACTCAGCCGCCGGCGCCACCGCTTTTTCCTGCGGACAAAAAACGACGAACGGCACAATTGCCATGCTGCCGCCCGACAACAAACCCTGCACCACGATCCTCGAGGACCTCGATCACCGGGGATATGCAACGGGGATGGTCGTTTCCTGTTCGGCCCCGCATGCCACGCCGGCGTCGTTTATTGCCCACCGGGAAATACGCGCATTCACAGAAGATATCGCACTGGATTACTTGAAAACTCCGATTGATTGTTTTATCGGCGGTGGCGAGCATTTTTTTAACGACCGTCCGGACCACCTGAACCTGGAAGACTCGCTGAAAAAACGCGGATACGTCGTCCGCCGGGGTACTACCATGCGCAACCTTCCTCTCGACGGATCGGCGCCGTTTATGCTTTTTACCGCCGACCGCGAACCGCCGACAGCCTCTGCGAGCAGGCATTATCTTCCTGATGCTGCCCGTACGGCCTGCAATTTCCTGCAAAAACGCAGTGATAAGGGTTTTTTCCTCATGGTGGAAGGCAGTCAGATCGATTGGGCCTGTCATGCTAATGACCCAGACTGGCTGCATGCCGAAATGGTCGATTTTGATAAGACCATCAAGCAAGTGCTCGAGTTTGCCGCCTCCAACGGAGAAACCCTGGTGATCGTCACCGGCGATCACGAATGTGGCGGACTTTCACTGACAGACGGCAGCACCAAACGCGATTTCAAACCGACTTTTGCCTCGCGCCTTCATACCGCCACGATGGTGCCGGTGTTTGCCTACGGACCGCAAGCGGCCTTGTTCAACGGGATTTTCGACAATACAGAGATTTATAGCAAAATGCGGGCTGCATTGGACCTGCAGGAATACAAATAGTCTCCGCCGCAGGCGTTCCCGGTGTTTATTTTGTATGTACCTTTGCCGAACCTCCCTCGGACAAACACTCTTTAAATTTTTCAGAATTGCCACTCATTAAATCTATTTCCGGCTTTCGCGGCACCATCGGCGGCCGCCCCGGTGAAAACCTGACCCCGCAAGACATTGTGGAGTGTACTGCTGCATTTGGACACTGGATCATCAAAACCACGGGTAGCCACAAGATCGTGGTAGGGAGGGACGGTCGCGTTTCCGGCGAGATCGTAAGCGCATTGGTAGTCAATACGCTGCGTGCAATGGGGATATCTGTGATCGACCTCGGCCTGAGTACCACGCCGACGGTAGAAATCGCCGTTCCGATGGAAAAAGCAGGCGGAGGCATTATCCTGACCGCCAGCCACAATCCGAAGGAATGGAACGCCCTGAAACTCCTCAATAAAAAGGGGGAATTCATCAGTGCCGCCGACGGGAAAAAAGTATTGGGATACGTGGAGCAGAAAAAAATGGAATATGCCGGGGTGGATCAATTAGGCGAATACACACAAGATGATACCTACCTGCGCAAGCATATCGACAAAATACTGGCCTTGCCACTGGTAGATGGAGATGCTATCCGTGCCAGGAAATTCAGGGTAGTTGTCGATGCAGTGAATTCTACAGGTGCGCTGGCGGTGCCGCCATTGCTGGAGGCACTGGGTTGCCAGGTGATCGTGTTGAACGGCGAAGTAAACGGCCAGTTTGCGCATAATCCCGAACCCCTGAAAGAACATTTGGGGCAACTGTCGATGGAAGTACGCATGCAAAAAGCCAACCTCGGCATCGCAGTTGATCCCGACGTTGACCGTCTCGTGTTCATGTGTGAAGACGGCGAACTGTTCGGCGAAGAATATACTTTGGTAGCGGTGGCAGACTATGTTTTATCAAAACACCCGGGAAATACCGTCTCTAACTTGTCGAGTACGCGCGCATTACGCGATGTGACGCAGAAACACGGCGGAGAATATTTCGCGGCAGCGGTAGGGGAGGTCAACGTCGTGGAAAAGATGAAGGAAGTAAACGCCGTGATCGGCGGAGAAGGCAACGGCGGTGTAATCCTGCCCGAGTTGCACTACGGCCGCGATGCACTGGTGGGCATTGCCTTGTTCCTTAGCCATCTGGCGCATTGCAAAAAACAGATATCCACGCTCCGCAAGACTTATCCCGACTACCAGATGTCGAAAACCAAACTGGACCGCTCTCCGGATATCGATCTGGAAAAAATATTTACCGCATTGCAGGAAAAATACCGCAAGGAACAGATCAATACGGAGGACGGGCTCAAGATCGATTTTGAAAGCGGGTGGGTACACCTGCGCCCCTCGAACACGGAGCCCATCATACGTGTGTACAGCGAGAGCAATTCGATCGTCGTGGCGGAGAACCTGGCCAAAAAGATCATCCAGGACATACAATCGCTGCGATAAAACCCCTGAAAGCGGCCAATTGCAAACTAATTCAACCTAACCATGATGTCAAGAGTGTATTTCGATAACGCCGCCACCACACCCATATCGGAAGAAGTTATCGACGCCATGCTGCCTGTTCTGCGCGAGCAATACGGCAACCCGTCGAGCATACACGCAGAAGGGCGCAGCGTGCGCTCTGTCGTGGAGGCCGCCCGCAAAACAGTGGCCCAGTGTATCGGCGCCAGTACGGCAGAAATATTTTTTACCTCCGGCGGAACGGAGAGCAATAATATGGCGATCAAATGCTCGGTGCGCGACCTCGGCGTCCGGCGTATTATCAGCAGTCCTACCGAACACCACTGTGGGTTGCACGCCATCGAAGCGGTGGAAAGAAATAACGGCGTGGAAGTCGTCTGGCTGCCGGTGGATCACCGCGGCCGCGTCGACCTGGATGCGCTGGGAAAGGCGCTCGCCGAAGGAGGCAATACCAAAACCCTTGTATCGCTCATGCACGCCAACAACGAGATCGGTACCATGCTGTCCCTTGCAGAGGTGTCGGACTTGTGCCGGCAGTTCGGCGCTTTGTTCCATACCGATACGGTACAAACCATCGGTCACATACCCATCAATGTGCAGGAAACGCCGGTCAATTTTCTTTCCGGTGCTGCGCACAAATTCCACGGTCCCAAGGGGGTTGGCTTTATCTACATCAACCCGGCTTCTCCGATCAAGCCTTTTATCGACGGTGGCGCCCAGGAACGCAATATGCGTGGCGGCACGGAAAACGTATACGGCATCGTAGGACTGGCCAAGGCGCTGGAGCTTGCAACGAACGAAATAGAGTCGCGCACACAGCATATCATGGGGTTACGAGATTATATGCAACATCGCCTTCAGGACGCATTTGAAGATATTGAATTCAACGGCGATTATGACGGCGCCTGCCTGTACACCGTTTTGAATGCCTCTTTTCCGCCCTCCCCCAAAAATGAATTGCTGTTACTGAGCCTCGACATCGCAGGCGTGAGCGCTTCCGGCGGGAGCGCCTGTTCCAGCGGTGCAGAGAAGGGCAGCCATGTGCTGGAGGCCATCGGCGCCGACCCGGGCAGGAAAAGTATCCGTTTTTCCTTTTCGCATTACAACACCAGAGAAGAAGTCGATTTCGTCATAGAAAAACTCAAAGCGATCATCCCGCAAGCCAGTCCGGCAGAGACGCTGGCGGCGAAATGAACACCGTATCCGTTATTTCCCGGTATTATCCGTTCTTCGCATGCGCACTATTCTGATCATTGTTCTGTATTTGTCCCCCGCATTGGGTTTTGGACAAAAGATCCTCCTGCTGGAAAAAGCCAACCGGGCTAAAACAACCAAATTTTACATTGGGGAATCACTGTCCTACCGCCTTGCCGGCAAGGAAGACTACTGGTATGATCGCAGCATCACGGACATGCTGCCTGAGTCCAACACGATCCTGCTCGACAATTTTCCGGTCAAACTTGGCAATATCAGCGAATTGAAAATGCGCCGCCGCCCGATCTGGCGCCTTGTCGGCGGCGTGCTGTATGCGGGTGGCGCAACCCTGGCGCTGGCGACAACGATCGCAGCGCTTTACAAAGATAAAGACACCAATTATGGCGCCCTCTATGCCGCCTCTGCAGGATCGTTCGGCATCGGTTATTTTCTGAACACGAAGCGTAAACTGAAACTGGGCGAAAAACGGCGGCTTCGACTGATCGAGATCAGATTCCAGGCGCCACCCGGAAATTAAACGCTTGTTGCGGCCTTTTTCTTCATAGCGACCCTGAATACGGCTTTAGCCACCTTCCTGGCAACAGATTTGTTGAGCGCGCCCGGGATGATCATCTCGCGATGGGGTTCTTTTACGCACGAAGCGATGGCATGTGCCGCGGCCAGTTTCATTTCCATGGTAATGCGCGGTGCGCGCGCATCCAGCGCGCCCCTGAAGATACCCGGGAATCCCAGTACGTTGTTGACCTGGTTGGGCAAGTCGCTGCGACCTGTGCCAACGATCGCGGCACCGCCTTCGTAGGCCTCTTCCGGCATGATCTCGGGCGTCGGATTGGCGAGGGCGAACACGATGGCGTCATTCGCCATGGTTCTGATATCGGCAGGCTTCAGCAATTTGGCCTGGCTGACCCCGATGAACACGTCTGCGCCATGCAGGGCGTCGAATACATTTCCGCTGATGTCGTTCGGGTTGGTATAGAGCAGGGCGTCGCGTTTGTATTCATTCAGATCGGTGCGCGCACTGTGAACGATGCCGCTGCGGTCGCACAGGATAATCTCACGAACGCTGATCTTAGGTTTTTTCAGCCCGTATCCTTTCAGCAGTTTTGCGATGGCGATGCCGGCAGCGCCTGCGCCGTTGATCACGATCTTCATATCGTTGAGGGGCTTGTCGAGCACCCTGGAGGCGTTGATAAGTCCTGCCAGCGTCACAACGGCTGTGCCATGCTGGTCGTCGTGGAACACCGGGATGCCCAGATCCTGTAAGTGTTCTTCTACCACAAAACAGTGTGGCGCGGAGATGTCCTCCAGATTGATCCCGCCAAAAACAGGAGCTATGTTGCGCACTGTCCGGACGATCTCTTCGGTTTCCTGCGAAGCAACACAGATGGGAAATGCATCGATGTTGGCAAATTTCTTAAAGAGCATCGCCTTCCCCTCCATGACCGGGATCGCTGCCTCCGGGCCGATATTGCCGAGGCCCAAAACTGCCGAGCCGTCGCTGACCACCGCTACAGTATTTCCTTTGATCGTGTACTTGTACACATCTTCCGGGTTATCGGCGATGGCCTGACATGGCGCAGCAACGCCTGGAGAATAGACCGTTGAAAGGTCGTCCTGAGTAGTGACGGGCATTTTGGAGCGCACGCTGATCTTGCCTTTGTGCTGCTCATGCAGATCGAGCGATGCCTTTGTGAAATCTTTAATGGCCATAATCATTCAATTAGGAGGGGCTAATGTAGGCCTAAATATTTCGCCTGCAACATCGTTTTTCCGTACAAATGTGCCGAATGGCGCCTTGAGGCAACGCAAAAGCCATCCCGTGAAGCACTGCATCCGGGATGGCTTTTGCGTTGTTTTTTTTAAAACAGCCTAAGAATCCTTCTTGTCCGACACAAAGCGGATTGACAATGAATTAACGCAGTGACGCGTATTTTTTGTAGTAAGGCGCTCTCCTTCGAACACGTGCCCGAGGTGGCCGTTGCAATTGGCGCATACGATCTCCACACGTTTCATACCGAACGAATTGTCTGTATGCCGCAAAACGGCGCCGGGGATTTCATCGTCGAAAGAAGGCCACCCGCAGCCACTGTCGAACTTATCCGACGAACGATAGAGCGGAGCGTTGCAGCGTCGACAAATGTACATGCCACTGGCTTTGTGGTTCCAGTATTCGCCGGTAAAGGCCCTTTCCGTGCCTTTTTGCGCGATCACATGCTCCTCCTCCGGCGTCAGAGTGTTCCATTTTTGCTCTTTGTTGTCCATGATTTCCTTGTTTTTACTCTCTAAAACGCATCGACTGCCAAAAAGATGAACGACTAATGCCGGAACCGGAAGTAACTGTCACGGCCGGGACGTTTTACTGTACAAAGCGGTCGTCTGTCAGGGCCTCCATAAAGGCTTTCAGGTCGGACTTCTCCTGCACTGTCAGGTTGAGCGGTTTGGCTAGCAGGGGGTCACGGCCAATGGCATCGGGTACAAAAGCATCGGGGTTATCGTAGTAGTCGATCACCTCTTCAAGCGTTTTGAACATGCCGTTGTGCATATAGGGAGCGGTCAGCGCTACGTTGCGCAGTCCGGGGACTTTGAATTTGCCAAGGTCGCTGCTGTCGCGGCTCACGCCGAAACGACCCATGTCTTGTAGGTCCTTGCCATTGAAAAGACCGATGTTCCGGAATTCATCGCCGGTAAAATCGGGAGAAAAGTGGCAATCGAAGCACTTGCCTTTTACCATAAACACCTCCCTCCCTCGTACGGCGGCGGCGCTCATGCCACCCGGCCGATCCTGCATCCATCGATCGAAGGGAGTATCTGAAGTTTCCAAGGTGCGGACAAATGCCGCCAGTGAAGCCGCCAGTGATTCCAGATCGGGATTCTTGCCATATGCCTGCAAAAAGGCGCTGCGATACTCCGGGTGGCGGATCAGTCGGGATGTCACAAGTTCGGGCGTAGCCCGCATTTCAAGCGTATCGAAAATGGGCATCAACACCTGCTGCTCCAGGGTGCCGGCACGACCGTCGAAGAAAAAGGCAGCGCGCGCCGACATATTGGTAATGCCCTGCGTGTTGCGCTTGCCGGTACGCCCGTCCACGCCGTGGCTAAACGGCAGGGTGTCGGCAAACCCGAATGCAGGTATGTGGCAGGAAGCACAACTAACAGTACTGTCGAGCGATAATACTGGATCAAAAAAAAGGCGCTCCCCCAGCCGCTCAGCGGGAGAAAGTCCGGACGGCACAAAGGAGAACAGGAATGCAGCAAGTGCTGCAAATACGATCAGCAGATAAGGGCGGTTCATGTCGCAAAAATAATATGCAATCTCTGCCGGAAGTGGCTGTTTTGAACTCGTTTGGATTTGGCCCTTCCATGCGGAACGGCTAATTTTGATGCCTGTTTAACATCCCGCACTCATGAAAAAACGTTTACTCCTGCCTGTTTTGCTGTTGTTTTGTCAATGGCTGCCTGCAACGCCCGCACCCGATTTTACCGTCACCACCAGCGACGGCCAAACCCGCCACCTCTATCAGGATTACGTCAACCAGCAAAAAATAATAGTGCTGGAGATATTTTTCACCACCTGCCCGCCCTGTGCGACGCATGCGCCTTACTTGCAAAACCTCTATCAGACAGTGCAGGCCGGTTATCCCGGCCAGGTAGAATTCATGCTGCTCAGCGATAAAGTCGCCGATACCGACCCGCTGGTAGCATCATACCTGACCGGCAAAGGTCTGACGATGCCGGCTGCCGGCTCCGACGGTGGCAGCCTGGCAGCGGTGCAACCCTACAAAAACGGCAACTTCGGACTTTTTCAGGGTACTCCTACCTTTGTCGTGATCGAACCCGGCACCGGTGAAGTCTATTTCGATCTGCGTGGCAATTCTCCGCAGGAAACGATGGACCTCCTCAGCCAGAAGATCGCAGAACTACTACCCGAAGAGGACTGCTTCCTGCGTTCTTATTTTGATAACCCGATCGACAGCGTACTCCTGAATGTGCAGACGGTCGGAGGTTTTGATACTTCTTTTTATGCATCCGGCGCCTATAGCCTTCTGGATATTTCCGAACTACAGGCGGCGTCATACACGGTCACGCCGGTGAAAAGCGGCGATCCGCTCCAGGGCCTCAGCACCTACGACCTTGTCAAGATCGCCTCGCACATTCTCAATATCGTTCCGTTCGATGCACCCTGGCAATCCATCGCTGCGGATATGAATTGTTCCAATTCGGTGACCACCTTCGATATTGTCGAAGGGCGCAGGATCATACTTGGCATGACGACCGGCTTCGCCGGTTGTGGAGGTGCTGTATGGCGCTTCGTGCCCGAGCCGGATGGTACGCCCGGGAATGGTTCCTGCCTGAACTTCAGGGGCGTAAAACTCGGCGATGTCACCGGCCCCTATTTTGCGCCGGATGACAAAGTGGACGACCGGCAGGTGTTGGGCCTGCGATTTGCCAGACAGCAACTGGAAGCGGGAAGGCGCTACAAAATACCCGTCATAACGGGCAATCCCGCGCATTTTTTGGGCCTCCAACTGGCCTTTGGTGTGGAAAAAGACGCCATCAGGATTTTGTCAGTCGAGTCTTCCGTATTATCCGGATTCGATGAACAGGCCTACAACCTGAGTGAACAGATGGGGGCCAGTGGCCTGCCGGTCGTTTGGGTTGGCAGTCAGGGCGCCGTCGATCTGCTGCCCGGTGAGCAATGCTTTGTACTGGAAATAGAAGCCCTGCAAAATGCGAATCTCGCCGACGTATTGTACCTGCATTCCCGCTTGTCAGCCGAAGCCTATCGCGAAGACGGCAGTATCGTGCTTGTCAATATGCGGGAAGGAGATACCCCGGGACAAGTAAGCATTGCGCCAAATCCTGCGAAAGGCCTTTGTCATATTCTTTACAATGCCGGTAAGGATGGAGAAGTGCGCATACAGTTAACTGATTTGCGCGGGGTGTTGGTTTATGAAAGTATTGCAACTGTAACAAAAGGCGCCAACAGTCTGCCGATAAGACCTTCTGCCTGCGCTTCAGGCCTTTACCTCGTAAAACTGAACGGACAGCCCGCCGGCAAACTGATCTGGCAGCCATAATCGCCGATTGCAAAATCAAATTCGCTTGCGAATTGGGTTCGGACGCTTTACAGAATTATCTTTGCTGCGCCGCAGGTGATAACCTTCCTGCGGCGCATTTGTTTTAGCCGATATGTCCAGCCAGATTAAACTCAACAGTATCGAAGAAGCCATTGCCGACATCCGTGCCGGCAAGGTCATCATCGTTGTCGATGACGAAGACCGCGAAAATGAAGGCGACTTCATTTGTGCCGCCGAAATGGTGACACCCGATGTCATTAATTTCATGTCCATGCACGGGCGTGGCCTGATTTGCACACCGATCGAGGAAAAACGTGCCGACGAACTTGGGCTCGACCTGATGGTAGGAGCCAATACGGCCCTGCATGAAACGGCCTTCACGGTGTCTATCGATCTGATCGGCCACGGCTGCACGACGGGCATCAGCGCTTACGATCGGGCAACCGGCATTCGCCATCTCACAAACAGCGAAGCAAAGGCGAGCGATTTTGCGCGACCCGGCCATATTTTTCCGCTTCGCGCCAAAACAGGCGGCGTGCTGCGTCGCACCGGCCATACCGAAGCAGCAGTCGACCTGGCGCAACTTGCGGGCCTGTATCCCGCCGGCGTGCTGGTAGAGATACTAAACCCAGACGGCTCTATGGCGCGTTTGCCTCAATTGCTCGAAGTAGCGCGTAAATTTGACCTCAAGATCGTCTCTATCGACGATCTTGTAGCCTACCGCATGCGGACGGAGCGATTGATCAAGCGGGAAATGGAGACGCGGATGAAGACCGTTTATGGTGAGTTTGATGCGATTGTATTTACCGACGTCTCCAGCGGCGATACCCACCTTGTGCTGAAAAAGGGTGAATGGACCGGCGACGAAGCGGTTATGGTGCGTGTGCATTCCTGGTCCGAGACCGGCGGTATCCTCGGCAATCTGCTGGCAGATTACGGCCTCCAGATCAAATCGGCACTGGAAACGATCGCAGAAAACGGCAAAGGCGCTTTCGTCTACCTTCGCCAGGCAGACAAAGCCGATTTGCTGGCGCGTTTGAAAATATACAAGCAACTGGCTGACGACGGCGAACCGGAAAAATTTGAACTGCACACCAGCATGGGGAAGAAAGACTTCGGTGTCGGCGCGCAAATACTTCGGGAGATGGGTATCAGCAAGATCAGGCTGTTGACCAATCATCCGCGACCGCGTACGGGCTTCATCGGCTACGGACTGGAAATTGTTGAGAATATCCAACTGTAACCACTGTGGCGGTGGCGCCAACCTCTGGTTGGCTAACGAAATCCCGTAATGCCCCAACCAGAGGTTGGGAGCCACTTGTTTGCCAATCAGAGATTGGCGCCACAGTACAACCCCAAGCCCTGATTTTGCATCCTTATACCAACCAGCGGTTGGTGCCACTGCATTGAACATGGAAGAAAAAACGGTTGTAACGCCATATGGCTCCGGTGAAGGCAAGAAAGTCGAAGTAGAGCGGATGTTCGATAAGATCGCGCCGAAGTACGACCTGCTGAACCGGGTCCTGTCGCTGGGGATCGATGTGCGCTGGCGCAAACGCATGATCGGATACCTGAAGGAGGATGCCCCCAAGCGCCTCCTGGACGTAGCGACCGGTACTGCCGACGTAGCGATCATGGCCGCGAAAATGCTGAAACCCGAATCTGTTGTGGGGATCGACATCGCCAACCAGATGCTCGAACTCGGCCGCGGCAAGATCGGCCGGGAAGGACTGGAGCGGGTCGTGACCCTTGAAGCCGGCGACAGCGAGCGCATGCGTTTTGAGGCGGACGCGTTTGATGCTGTAACCGTAGCCTTCGGGGTGCGCAACTTCGAAAACCTGGAAAAGGGGCTCGCCGAAATACACCGCGTGCTGCGGCCTGGTGGCAAAGCGGTCATTCTCGAATTCTCAAAACCGGGTATTTTTCCGCTGAAACAGATTTACAATGCCTACTTCAGATACGTTTTACCCCTGATCGGTCGTTTAACCAGCCGCGACATGCGCGCTTATTCCTATCTCTTTGAAAGTGTCCAGGCTTTTCCCGAAGGGCAGGATTTTTTAAACATCTTAACAAAACTCGGTTACCAAAACCCGACATGCGAACGCTTAACGTTTGGAATATGCTCTATTTACTCCGCAACGAAATGACCGCTTCTAACCAACGCTACCCGGTAAAAATTGCTGCCGTGTGCTGCCGGCTCTTTGTTTTGCTTTTCCTGGCCATCATGTGGCCGGGTTCGGCAGTGCAGGCCCAGTTCAACCAGGGCCAAAACCTGAACTACCGGGATTTTCAAAGCAAAAACTACTATTTCGGCATTACTTTGGGCTATAACCAAAGCGATTTCCGGATTTATCATTCCAAGGATTTTATTCGCAACGACTCATTTGCCCGTGCCGAATCGATCACGGGTCCGGGCTTCAATCTCGGTATTGTATCCAATCTGAGGATCGGCGAATTCTTCGATATTCGTTTCCTGCCCACGCTGTCGTTCGTAGAGCGCAATATCCGTTACACTTCTCCGGGCGAGAGCGGCCGCATTTTTCAGCGCCCCATCGAGTCGGTGCTGGTAGAAATGCCCTTTCATGTGCGCTACAAATCGGCTACTTACCACGATTTTCGCCTGTTCGTGATCGCCGGCGTCAAGTATTCCTTCGACGTGGCCAGTGATTCGCGTACGCGCCAGGCGGCAGGTATCGTGAAGATCGCACCGACCGATTTTCAGGTAGAATACGGCGCCGGGATACAGTTTTTCTTTCCCTACTTTATTTTCTCCCCCGAGTTCAAGGTCTCACAAGGCCTGAACAACGTGCTGATCTTCAATAACAAACTGGAACAAAGCAACGTGCTGGAGAAAGTGTTGAGCCGTACCTTTACCATCTCCCTGCACTTCGAAGGGTAAGAAGAAACAAAACGACTGCGTTTTTTGCCCGCATGACTCCGTTATCGGGTTTGCAAACCCGATAATCATCTCTATTTTTGGAGCATGATTCCTCCGAAACAGGTTCAGGAAATCCTTGATGCCGTGCGCATCGAAGAGGTGGTGGAAGAGTTTGTGCCCCTGCGCAAGCGTGGGGTCAACCTCATTGGCCTGTGCCCTTTCCACAATGAAAAAACACCTTCTTTCAACGTCAATCCTGCCCGCAACATCTTCAAATGCTTCGGTTGCGGCAAAGGCGGTGACGCCATCACTTTCCTGAAGGAACACGAGAACCTGAGTTACGTGGAATCCCTGCGCTGGCTGGCGAAAAAATACCACATCGAGATCGAGGAGATCGAGCGCACGCCGGAACAGGTAGCCGAGCAGCAGTATTTCGAGTCGCTTTATATCGTCAACGATTTTGCCCTGCAGCATTTTCAGGAGCAATTATTCGATACAGACGAGGGGAAATCCGTGGCGCTGACCTATTTCAAGCAGCGCGGACTGCGGGAAGAGACGATCCGCACGTTCGGCCTGGGCTACGCTCCGGAACAGCGCGATCTGCTTGTGCGCCGTGCGAAAGCAACCGGCCACAGTATGGAACTCCTGCAAAAAGTAGGCCTCTCCAGCCAGGACGGCGGGCGCGACTTTTTTCGTGGTAGGGTCATGTTTGCCATCCATAACCTCTCGGGAAAAGTGGCGGCCTTTGCCGGGCGCACCATGTCGACCGATAAATCGGTGCCCAAGTACATCAACAGCCCTGAAACCGAGATATATGTCAAAAACAAAACGCTTTACGGCGCTTTCCAGGGCAAAAAGGCCATCCGGCAGCAGGACGAATGCATCCTTGTAGAAGGCTACATGGATGTGATCTCCCTTCATCAGGCGGGCATCGAAAATGTGGTGGCTTCGAGCGGCACCTCGCTGACGGAAGGCCAACTTCAACTTATCAAGCGCAATACCTCCAATCTCAAGATCGTGTACGACGGCGACCCGGCCGGTGTAAAAGCAGCGCTGCGCGGCCTTGATCTGGCCCTGGAACAGGACATGAACGTACGCATTTGCCTGTTGCCAGATGGTCACGACCCCGACTCATACGTGCAGGAATTCGGTGGAGAGGCGTTCAGCGATTACACAGACGCCGAATCGAAGGATTTTATCCTGTTCAAAGCGCAACTTTTGCTCGACGAGACCAGAGGCGATCCGATGAAAAAGGCCGGACTGGTGAAGGATATCGTGTCCAGCATTTCAAAAATCCCGGACCCGATCAAGCGCAGCGTGTACCTGAAAGAGTGCGCGACCCTGCTCGAAGTATCGGAGCAAGCGCTGATCAGTGAATCCAATAAACTCATCACGGGCATTATCCGCAAGCGCGAAGAAAAAGCCGCGCGGCAACCCGAGGCGGCGAGCGATGGCCCCGGCGCGACGCCCGACCCGAACATTCTCGTTGCGGATCCAACTTTCACCCCTCCGGCGAGGGAAAAACCTTCCACTCGCGGCGACGAATTCCAGGAGCGCGACATTGTGCGCCTGCTGGTGCAATATGGCGATAAAATGCTGGAAAACGAAGATGTGAGTGTGGCCGAATTTGCCCTTGCTGATATTGAAGAATCCCTGGGTGACTTCGACAACGCGATTTATGGCAAGATTGCCTCTGAATGCCATGAACAGTTATTGCAAGGCAAAACACCTGACCAGCATTTTTTTCTCCAGCATGAACAACAGGAAATCCGGGACCTGTGCATAGACCTGTTGTCGGAACCCTGGGAACTGTCGCCCAACTGGATCGAACGCTGGAACTACCCACTGCAGAACCAACCCATGCCCGAATTAAATTTCAGCGCCGATATGAAACAGGCGCTTGATCGCTTCAAACTGCGGAAAGTGCAGAAAATATGTATCCAAAACCTCCAACGTATCAAAGACGCTGCGCAAACCGGTGATGAAGAAGCCATGACGCGTTATATGAAGATACAGCAGAAACTCAATGAAACCAGAAACGAGATCGCGAAGCGGGCGGGGACGGTTGTGATGCCCAAATGAGAACGCTACCGACTGTCAACCACAAAATACTCCCTCATGCAACTCACCATCCTCGGCAATGCTTCGGGCGGGCCCTTTCACGGCCGCCATTACTCGGCGCAGGTATTGCAGATGGAAAATCATATGTTCCTGATCGATTGCGGGGAGGGAACGCAAATGCAACTATACCGCCATAAGGTTAAGATCGACCGCTGCGACCATATTTTCATCAGCCACCTGCACGGCGATCATGTATTTGGACTGATCGGCTTGCTGACCAACTGGTGCCTGAAAAAACGCACGAAAACATTGCACTTGTTCTCGCCACCCGGTTTGCGAGAACTGGTAGAACACACTGCCCGGCTGTGTAAAGTCAAATTTCCCTACGCGATCGAATTTTGTGAAGTAGATGCTATTGTTTCCACGAAAATATTCGAAAACGAAATCGTGGAAGTGTGGACCATTCCCCTCGACCACCACCGTATCGAAACTGCCGGCTGGTTGTTCCGGGAAAAGACCCGGCCGCGCAACATATTGCCTGAAAAGATCGGGCAATACGATATCCCTTACACATTGATTCCCGGAATTAAAGCCGGCGACGACCTGCGACTGCCCGACGGAAGTCTTGTGCCGAATGCCGAGCTTACCATCGACCCGCCTGTGCCGCGCGCCTATGCGTATTGCAGCGACACGGCCCCATCGCAGGCGGTGGCCGAAGTCGTCCGGGGTGTTCAGTTACTGTACCACGAGGCTACGTTTACGGAAACGCATCGCGAAGAAGCGGCCCTGGCTTACCATTCCACGGCCCGGCAGGCTGCGGAGATCGCGAAAAAAGCAGGCGTGGGACGCCTGCTTCTCGGTCATTTTTCGGGCCGATACAACGATGTGGAAACGCATTTGTCGGAGGCACGCGCAATCTTTCCGGCCACGGATGCTGCTGAAGAGGGCAGGGTAGAGGAAGTATAAAACAGCAGGCAGTCGCAGTGAGCAGTTGCCCTTACCATGTTGCCAACTGCGACTACCTACTTTTCCTGCTAATTCCTGCACGGTATCCCGAATTCGCTTTACTTTTGAATATCCTGACGCTGTTTGCGGATCATGACAGCGCATGTTTATAAACCAGAACACATAACCAAATGGCAGCACTCTCCGAGCGGGCTTTTCAGACCCTGCAAACCCAGCAATTTTCCAACGCCACCCACCTTAACGGCTTTTTCCTCGGCAATACCGGTTTCGATTTTATCGACTGGTTCAACCTGCACCTCGCGGGCAAAGGCGCCTTCGCAAAGCGCCGTATCGCCCCCGACACGGGCGAGGATCTCAACACGGTGAAGCGCGAATTCGTAGAGTTCTGGGACTCTATTCCGCTCATTTTTGATGAAGATTCCATTTCCGTGATCGATTTCGCCTCGCTGATGTGCATCGCCATCAACGAGACCGGCGGTCGTTTTCGCTCTGTTACCGAGATATGTGGACGCGGCGCGAAGGATCGAAACGGTGTGCGGCATTCGGGCCTTGCCTACGCCTTCGACCGTATACCGGGCATCAAGAAGTCGTATAACACCATCGCGGGCAATGTCAGCGCTTTCGACTGTTTTGCAAGCCCTGTGTTCTGCGCAGCACATGCAAGCCTGGGTCTGGCCGGCACACTGGCCGGTTCGGATGACCCCACGGCCATCGATCCTGTATGGAAAGGCGAAACATATCCCTCCGATCGTTTTCAAACAGTGGAAGATCTGGTAGAAACCGGCTTTGTCATGCAGGCGGACTTCTACAAATTCCGCGGTCGGGGGCCCATACAGATCACCGGCCGGGCGCCTTATCGCAAGATCGTGCAATACATTCTCTCTTATGAGGGCACGAACCCTGTGCTGAACAAATACAAAAATCGCTGGCAGAGCCTGTCGGCCGACGATGCCTGCTATGCCAGCAGCGACCTCGATTGGGATGAAATATTCGCTCAGAAACGCATCGTCGCGCTGTCACTGCGCATTTACGCTGATCTCGCTTCTCCTTCCCGCAACATGCTCGTTATTTCGAAAGACCTCGACAGCCTGAATGACGACAAGAGACGGGCGGGTTCGATCTGGAATATCGGCCGCACCATCAGCGGGAGTAGTCGCTACGCCAATGATGACTACAAGCCCCGTGTCGTGGAAATGCTGGAGACCATTGCACAACATACGGGGGCGCGTGTGTAGGTTTATTTCGCCAATAATTTTCGGCCCGGCGATGCCATATCGCCGGGCCGAATGTGTTGAAAGTCAGGAAAGTAGTTTACTTGTGTGCAGTGCGGCAGCCGACATTATATCGCAATACACACGGTGAAACTGCGCATCTTCAGTCCACCACAACCTGCTTTACTTTATATCCAAAAGGTGTTTGTACCCGACAGGAATATATACCGCGGGGCAGCGGGACGCGACGGCTGTACGCGCCTGCCGGCTGAGGACTTTTCTGGCGCTCTTCAAATACCATTTTGCCATCCTGGCTGAATACCTGCAGGGTAAAAGGCATCGGTTTTTCGAGCGCGACCCGCAGATCGATTTCACTTTTTGCCGGATTGGGTGCGCTGAAAGAAAACGCATCGGTCAGCGTGCCTGCCTCGCCTGCGCCGGACACGGGCGCATAGATGGGCAGCACGGATGCGTAAAGGTCAATGTCGCCGTTATTGTTTCGGCCGTCGGCCCAAACCGGCATGGCAAAATGGCCGGTGCTGACGATCTGCGTGTATTCTCCGATGCCGAAATCGCCGTTCAGCGCGCCAATAGAAGCGAAATCCGAGGCGACCAGCGTGGCCTTGGCCGGCGCCGTAAAAGTGTCTCCTTCGTCGTAGGAGTAAGCGACAACATGGTGCGTTTTCGTACCGGCAGGGTCGTCGTTGCGGTCATAATAGGCCAGACAAATAACGCCATCGACGTTAACGCTTATGGCCGGGTAGAATTGTTCGGCCTGCGGGTCGTCGCCCGCATTGACGCGTTTGGGCGTCTGCCAGTTCTGACCGTTGTCGGTGCTTTTGGAAAACCAGATATCGTAACCCTCTGTTTCCTGCATCGAAAGGCCGTCGGCTGTCCACACGGCGTAAAGGGTCCCGGATGTTTTGCCTGCCCGCAGGTGTGGGCAGGGGTATAAGCGCTCTGCGGAAATACCGTCGATCGGGTTGGCTGCGCTTTCGCCGACACCCGGAAAGTGGATATCTGTGATCTTGGTCTCCGGTTGAAAGGATGCGCCGCCATTGTCCGAAACGGCGTGATATAGCGCGTAGTCGTCGTCACTGTTGCCTGCAAAGAAAAGTACATGCACATTGCCCTGGCCATCCACGTCGATGCTGGAAAACTGCATGGTGGCGTACGCTCCCTGATGAGCCTGCACAGCAGCGCCGAAAAAGTCGTTGTTCGGCGCTTTGGTCTTTACCAGAATGGTTGACGTCACATTGCTGGTGTCGGCAATATCAATGCGGGTGTAGGAGACGTAGATATTTCCCTGATAAATGGACGATCCTCGGTCGCAGGCCATCCATTGCTTGTCCACCAGTGCGCCGGCGCCGTTGCCGCCCTGCAATACGTCGAGGGTGATGGTGCCAAAGTCGACCAGAACGGGTGTGCTCCAGGTCTGTCCCTGGTTAGAAGAAGTGGAGTAGTACAGCGAAAGTTTGACAGTCTGATCGCCGAACAGGTCTATGTTGAGGACGAGCCAGGAGAGATAGGCTTTTCCGGTGTGATCGAATACGAGTACAGGGTCGCCGCCACCTGCCACGATGCCGTCGCCGGGATTTGGGCTGAACTGGATGCTACTTGAAGCCCAGGTGGTGCCGAAATCTTTTGTGTAATACACAGGCACTTTCAGGGGACTTGTGATGCTGTTGACGTCCTGCAGGATTGCCGCTACAATGACATTGGCAGTGTCGGATGGATTGATCGCGGCATGCACTTCCGACTCGGCTTTATTGTCGTCGTGCACCACAATCTCCGAAGAGCGCAGGGAGGCAGGCTGCTGGGTTGAATTACCGGGATCGGCGATGCCGACCATTTCAGGATGCTGCCGAAACCAGTCAAGTGCGGCCGGTATGTCTTTGAGTTTTACCTTTTCTTTGAGCAGGTAGTGTAATTGTCGCGTGCCGGGGCTGGAATTCGTGTGCTGCGCGTGGAGGGTTGTGGCGGCAATCAGGAGCGCCGGTACAATGATAAAACGCATGGGTGGGTAGGGTGGTGGTTGGGTGAAGAAATATGGCAGTTATTTTGCCGGTAAATATTGCGAAAAGTTTTGATAAGCAGCCGTTGATAAAAGAATGGTTGCAATATCCTCTGCCATCTAAAAACAAAGGCTCCCGAGATGACGGAAGCCCTTGTGAATCAAACTTGCAGCGTATTTATTTGCATGGGAAGTAGTCAAGCGAGTTTTTCAATGTCCCGGATCAATATGCTGTTTCTGTTGAAGTAGATCAGATTTGATTTCCGGAGGTCGTTCAGCACGGAAGTGACGGTCTGCCGGCTGGTGCCGGTCAGGTTGGCAATATCCTGCTGTGTGAGGTGGTGTTTGAGCAATGTCTCATAGCCGACGCGGCGCCCTTCTTTACCTGCTGTTTCCACCAGAAACTCAATGATGCGCTCGCGGGCATCCTTCAGGACCAGTTTGGCGAGGCGTTCTTCCACGCGTTGCAGGCGATGGGTGAGGTGCTGCATGCAGGCGAAGATTAATTTTTGATTCTGCTGCATCAGTGTCTGAAAATCAGAAACCTTGATAGAGATGTATTCCGCCTCGTCGTGCAGCGCCTGTGCGAATTCGCTGCGTCTCGTTTCGCCGGCCAGGGCCAGGTCGCCGAACAGCGTTTCCGGCTGCAGGATTTCCTTGATCACTTCACGGCCGTCGTGCGAAAAGGTGCCTGTCTTCACCCTGCCTTTCACCAGAAAGTACAGGTGCTCGGCCGGTTCGTCGGGCATGAAGATGAACTGGAACTTCGGCGCGCGGCGAACCTGTGAAATAGCGGCGAGTTGTTCCAGTTCTGTCGGATTGAGGGGAGACAGTACGGGTAGTTTCTCAAAAAATTGGATCATGTTGTTCACTTCCATAGCGGCGTAGTTTTTGTGAGAAAGCAGGTATTGATTATTCGTGACGGGTCGTCGTTTGTTTGTTGTTGTACGTGCAGCGTATCAGGAAGCGCCCTGAAGGCGGGCAATATTCTTCCTGGTTCCGCGTCGCTCAAAGGAAGTTTTGGGTGTACTAAAATTCACAATACAAAAGTAAAGACCTGAAGCCTGCAGAAAAAGGACACTTTTCGGGCTTTGTCGGATAAAAATATGCTGAGTTAATTTTTTAAAATACTGTAAATCATTGTTTTGTGGTGATTTGATTTTTCGTTTTTTGAAAAACATTTTTGGCATTGTTTTTCGATCAGTTTTATTGCCGGTACCGGAAAGCGCTGTTTTTTCCACACTTCCTTACTTTTGGCAACCTGAAAATCAACACCACTGATGGCAGGCGCATGGATAACACACGTTCCTGCCATAGCCGAACAGACTATTTCAATCCTCCCTCAGTCAAACCATATTATGAGAATGAACCATCCCCTTGCGATTGCAGGCTTGCTTTTATCGTGCGTATTCATCAGTCCATCAAACGGTTATGGTGAAACGGCCCCCTGTGCTTGCGACAATCCGGTAGAAATCAAATCCCTGATCGTTACTAATTCATCCTGTGGCGACTCCTCGGGTGTGATCATCGTCAACCTGGCAAACGGTAACAACGGCTATTCTTTTCAGTGGACGCCCAATGTTTCCAATGATAATGTCGCAGTGGGACTAAAAGCGGGCGCTTACCAGATACTGATCACCGACCTGACGAACCCGGATTGTACGCTCGATACTACGGTCATCGTAAAAAATTCCAACAGCCCGACTGTAAATCTGCTGGGCATACAGCCTGCCCACTGTCTTGCAGCCGACGGCTCTGTTTCACTTTCTCCGGCCGGTTTCAACTATTCCTGGAGCAATGGGGAGAGCGGTGCGGTGAACGATATGCTGCCGGGTGGCTGCTATATCGTCACAGCCACTGATCCCGGTGATGGATGTTACGCAGTACTGCAAGTATGCGTTCCTGTCGTCAATCCGCTTCAAACGACTTATGAGATACAGGAACCTGCCAAGTGCGGGCTGCCTACAGGCAAAGCCCTGATCAAGGTGTCGGGCGGCTCGGGAGACTACGGGTACAGTTTTGGAAATACACCGCTTGCCGAAAACCTGGCTCCGGGACTGCATACATTTTACGTAGTTGACAACGTGAGTGGTTGCCTGGATACCGTCTTTGTCATCATGTCGGAAGGTCAATTGCAGGGCGATGTGCTGATCGATGCAAAAAACATTAAATGTCCGGGCGGCGCTTTTGGGAATGTCGAATTCGATGTAGTGCCGGGCAACAACTTTTCAATGCCATTTACTTTCACCCTGGTGGATGCCAATGGAGCATCACAACAACCCGGGAATCTCACGGCCGGCACCTATTATCTGCAGATCACAGATGCCGACGGATGCAAATTACCCGTCGATACTTTCGATATCTCCGAACCGCCGGCATTCGATGCAAAACTCGATCTGAAAAACGGCTCCTGTGCTGATGGTGGTGCGATACAGATGGAACTGAGCGGTGGAAACGGCCGCTATATTATCGACTGGCACGACATTCCCGGCTACGATAACCCACAAAATCGCCAACACCTCAACGCAGGGTATTATTTCGCGACGGTGTACGACAGCCTTTTTTGCGCTTACCCGGTGGATTCGGTACTGATCGCATCTTACTGCAATATTCCCGATACCCTTGTGCTGCAAGTCGCAGTCAATACTACGGATACGATCTGTCTGGAAGCGCCCCTTGGCGTTGATCCGGCTTTCGTGTCTTTTGCCCAGGTTGGAGCAGGTTCTTCTGTGTACGGTAACTGGACGCCGGATAATAGCGGCTGTCTGGCATATACGGCGGGCCCGGTACCGGCTTATGGTGTAGACCCGATCTGTATGGCCATCAAAACCGGTGTGCCCGGACTGGATGATACGGTATGCGTGGTTGTCCAGATCACGGCAGTTACCCCCCAATCCGATACGATCTACTTCGCCGTGCAGGAAGGTGAATCTGCAACGGCTTGCGGAAATGTGCCTGCCAATTTTGCCAATGCAGTGGTGACGCTGCCCGGCATGACGGGCCTGAGCGGCGCGAGCGACGCTTTCGGCACCTACACCGTTGACCCAAAATCTGCCTGCCTCACGTTCCAGGCCGGCGATGAGACGGGCTACAACATCGACCTGATCTGCGTATCCGTGTACGATACCGTGCTGCGTCTCGGCCGCATCATTTGTTACGTGCCTACCGTGCTGTCGCTCAATGACTGCCTGGACGGGATCTACCTACCCGATAGCCTGACCTTGATGGCAAGTGACTGTGACGCAGGCGCCGAGGCTTGCCTGCCCATCCCCTTTTCCCAGATACCGGAATACGTGACCCTCGATAACGGGGCCCCGTTTGCGGGAAATAGTTTTGCCGCCTGCAACCCGGTTGTGGTTCAATCTTATACGGCACTGCTCAACAGCGGACCTTATCAGTTAAACGAATGGACCGTTGGCGTGCAGGTTGTGTCTGGCTTTTTTTCCTCGGCTTACGAATTATTGGGGCTTATGAACCAATACGACCCCGTGCCCGGCTGGTCGCTTGAACGGGATTCGGTGTTCGTCGGCGGCGATCCGGCGCAGTCTTACGGACCGTTGAAGATCGTTTCTGCGTTGGGGCAGACGCTGGAAGTATTGCCCGGGCAGGCGAACATATCTGCCGGCACTCGTGTCCGCTTCGAAACAGGGCTGCATCACCTGGTATTCCGCAGAGCCCAAACGGGCTGTCTTGATACGATGGTTGTAAAAGTAGTATGCACGGGCTGTCCGCCGATACACAACTATGTGCCTGATACCCAGGGTAATATCATCTGGAGCCTTTCCACCTGCCTTGGAGACACCACTTTCTGTACCAATATTGCCAGCCAGGATCTCGATGATTACAGCGTTTTCGACTTCGGACAGCCTTTTGCAGGCTTTTCCGCCTGCGGCAACACAATCGGGTTGCGCCTCGATACGGGTTATCATGTACTGCGTATTCAAAACAATATTACCTTTTGTGAATACACGGTACCGTTCACGCTGAACTGCTCCACTCCCGGCGATCAGAGCCTGATTGCAGTGCCCGACGAAGCAGCGACGCCCAAAAATACATCCATCGAGATCGATCTGACGGCGAACGACATTATTCGTGGCATCGTTGGAAACCGGATGGCACTGGCGGATTTTGAGATACCCGACTATCCAAATTTCGGGCAACTGGTATACGACGATATTTTCGGCATGGTCACCTACACGCCCGAGCACGACTTCTGTGGAATCGACACCTTCACGTATAGGATCACTGATACAGCGGGCCTGCGCTCTTCTGCTCTTGTGAAAATTACGGTGCTTTGTGACAAGGTGCTGATCTACAACGCTTTGTCGCCTAATCGGGATGGCAAAAATGATGTATGGCACATACCGGGTATCGAACAGTTCCCGGATAATGAAGTGCGGATATTCAATCGCTGGGGTAATCAGGTGTTCGAACAAAAGGGCTATACCAACCAGAATCCCTGGGACGGCACCTGGGACGGGCATCATCTACCCGACGGCGCCTATTATTACATACTTGATCTGGGTGACGGATCGGCGCCGCTAAGCGGATATTTGCAGATACAGCGGTAGGCAGCAGCTGGTAAAATGGAGCGTAGAACAGTCAACGCTTATCCCTGGACACAAAAAATCCCGAATTTTCCTGCTGCGGAAAATTCGGGATAAGCATATGTTGTCAATGGCGAAAGGTATAGCAACCCGCGCTAATACTCATCCTCGTTAAAGAAAAAGTCGTCGTGCCGGGGATAGTCGGGCCATATATCCTCAATACCTTCATACATTTCTCCATCGTCTTCCAGTTCATCCAGGTTATCAATGACTTCGCCGGGCGCACCCGAGCGAATGGCATAGTCAATTAGTTCGTCCTTGGTGGCCGGCCAGGGGGCTTCTTCGAGATAGGAGGCCAGTTCAAGAGTCCAGTACATAGAGTTTTTTATTGTCTTTTTAAGAGTTCAATGCCGGTCAAGCGTCGTGTTTCAGGATTCTGATAGCAACTAACAGCAGTTAGGCGCCGGGGTTGCTTCACAACGTTGGTTTTGGCAACAAATTTCCCGCAGCACCATTTTGTCAGACGATCAACATGGCGTCTCCATAACTGAAGAAGCGATATTGTTCCTTGATGGCTTCGTTGTATGCTTCCATGATCAGATCGAACCCTCCGAAAGCGCAAACCATGATGAGCAAGCTCGATTTGGGTAAGTGAAAATTGGTGATCATGGAATTGGCAATGCTGAATTCATAAGGAGGATAGATGAACTTGTTGGTCCAGCCTTCTACCTGTTTCAGCATTTTTTCTGCGGATACAGCCGTTTCGATCGAGCGCATTACGGTGGTGCCTACGGCACACACTTTTTTGCTGGCTTGCAGGGCCTTGTTGACTGTTTCGGCTGTATCGGTCGATATTCTGAAATACTCGGCCTCCATTTTATGTTTCGACAAGTCTTCCACGTCGATGGTACGGAAAGTGCCGAGTCCGATGTGCAGAGTGAGTTCGGCGAAATTGACGCCTTTGAGTTCCAGGCGCTTCAGGAGTTCACGGCTGAAGTGAAGCCCTGCAGTTGGCGCTGCAACAGCACCCAGTTCTTTTGCATAGATGGTCTGATAGCGCTCACGGTCAATGGCCTCCGGCTCCCGCTCGATGTATTTGGGAAGCGGGGTATTGCCGAGTTTGGCGAGTTCGCGCTGAAAGTCGTCTTCAGTACCGTCAAACAAAAAGCGGATCGTGCGGCCACGGGAAGTCGTGTTGTCAACTACTTCTGCCACCAGTGCGTCATTGCCGTTTTCATCTTCGAAATACAGCTTGTTGCCGACCCTGATCTTGCGTGCCGGGTCAACCAGTACGTCCCACAGACGGGCGTCGTGGTTGAGTTCGCGTAGCAGGAAAACCTCGATCTTGGCGCCCGTTTTTTCCTTTTGGCCAAACAGGCGTGCGGGAAAAACTTTGGTATTGTTAAAAATAATGACATCCCCATCATCAAAATAGTTGAGGGTGTCCTTGAAGATCTTGTGCTCAATCTTGCCGGTATCCCGGTGCACCACCATGAGGCGACTGTGATCGCGCTCATCGGCGGGGTATTGTGCCACGAGTTCTTTAGGCAGGTTGAAATTGAAACTGGAAAGTTTGGTGCGCATCGTAACTATGGGGAAGGGTAGATTTAAAGCACCAGTTACAGGTATACAGGTGTCGCTCCCTTCTCGTGTCGATTTTTGGTGAAATACTGTTTGCTTTAGAACATATGCTCAATTTGCGGCATATTGCATAGTTTCCAGGGCTTTTGCCTCGAAAATGGGTGCAAAAATAGAAATATTCCTGAAAGGCAAATTTGATGCTCCTAATTTTTCGATTTATCGCGTTTTCAGGCCTTAAACGAGCCCAAATACTGCTTTTTTAAGCGCTCCTGAAACCGCAATTACACGAAGACACACTCCGGGCATGCATTGCTGCCAAGCCCTGCGGCGTAGTGATACGCGCTTAACGCAAAACAGCGCGACTTGTTTCAGTCGGAGACACCAAAACCTGTGCCGATCCATTTCCGGCGCAATAAATGCGAACAGATTCAACTCAAACAGCGGTCGAATCGGACCGTTCAGGCCATAGCCAGGTCTTTTTGTACCTTTTTCCGTTCAAAATCTTTCAGGAAAACCTTGCGCAGGCGGATGTTTTTGGGTGTCACTTCCACGTATTCATCCTCCTGGATATACTCGAGCGCTTCTTCAAGTGAAAATCGGCGCGGCGGGGCGAGCGACACCTTGTCGTCGGAGCCGGATGCCCGCATGTTTGTGAGTTTTTTTGATTTTGTTACGTTGATCACGAGATCGCCGGGGCGGTTGTTCTCGCCGATCACCTGCCCTTCGTACACCTCGTCACCCGGCTCCACAAAGAAAATGCCGCGGTCCTGCAGGTTGTCGAGTGAATAGGCAATTGCTGTGCCGGTCTCCAGCACGATCAGCGAGCCGTTCTGGCGTCCGGGGATATCTCCTTTCCAGGGTTCGTAACCCGTGAAACGGTGCGTCATGATCGCTTCGCCCTGTGTGGCTGTGAGCACATTGGAGCGCAGGCCGATAATGCCGCGGGAGGGAATGTCGAAGCGCAACAGGAAGCGGCCGTTTTTAGGCTCCATGCTTTTCATCACGCCTTTGCGGCGGGTGACCAGTTCAATACATTTGCCGCTGCTTTCCTCGGGCACGTCGATGCTCAGTTCTTCCACCGGCTCGTGTTTGACGCCGTCGATCTCCTTGATGATCACCTTGGGCTGCCCGATCTGCAATTCGTAACCTTCCCGGCGCATGGTTTCGATGAGGATGGACAGGTGCAGAACGCCGCGGCCGAACACCATGAAAGAATCGGCGGAACTGGTTTCCTCCATGCGCATGGCGAGGTTTTTCTCGAGTTCTTTTTCAAGGCGCTCGCGGACGTGGCGGCTGGTCACGAATTTGCCTTCCTGGCCGAAAAACGGCGAATCGTTGATCGTGAACAGCATCGACATGGTGGGTTCGTCGATCGCGATCGGGTCAAGTGCCTCGGGCATCTCGCCATCCGCGATCGTATCGCCGATCTCGAAACCTTCGACACCCACTACCGCACAAATATCACCTGCCTGCACTTCTTTCACATCTTTTTTCCCCAGGCCATCGAACACGAAAAGTTGCTTGATGCGGTGTTTTTGCACCTTGCCGTCCTTTTTTACCAATGATACGGACTGATTGGCCTGAAGGGTACCGCGTGAGAGCCTGCCCACAGCGATCCGGCCGATGTAGTTGGAATAGTCGAGCGAAGTGATGAGCAACTGAGTATTGCCTTCTCCGACGGTCGGTTCCGGGATGTATTTGATGATATCGTCGAGCAGGTCTGTAATGCTGTCGCCGGGCTTTTTCCAGTCGTGGCTCATCCAGCCTTGCTTGGCCGAGCCGAACACAACGGGAAAGTCGAGCTGATCTTCCGTGGCGTCGAGGGCGAACATCAGGTCGAATACCTGCTCGTGCGCCCAATCGGGATTGCAGTTGGGCTTGTCCACCTTGTTGATCACCACCACCGGTTTTTTGCCCATCTGCAGTGCTTTTTGCAACACGAAACGGGTCTGAGGCATCGGCCCTTCGAAGGCGTCGACAAGCAGCAGCACGCCGTCGGCCATGTTGAGCACGCGCTCCACTTCGCCGCCGAAGTCGGCGTGGCCCGGTGTGTCGATGATGTTGATCTTCACCCCTTTGTAGTGAATGGCCACGTTCTTGGCAAAGATCGTGATACCGCGCTCGCGCTCCTGGTCGTTGTTGTCCAGAATGAGATCGCCGGTAACTTCGTGCTCCTTGAAGACCTTGGCGGCATGGATGATCTTGTCGACAAGGGTCGTCTTGCCGTGGTCTACGTGAGCGATAATTGCGACGTTGCGAATGCTTTCCATAAAAGAGTGTGAAAAAGAGGTGTTGAAATGGGGTGTTTAACGAATGAAAATTGCCTTAAAGTTTACCGGAAACACCAGTTTTCAGGGGCTTCCGTTCGGCGGCGCAAAGGTACGGCATTTCACGCTGTGAAAAAAGCAAATCACTGCATCGGATATTGTTAATAAAACACGAACTCTATACAATCATTTGGTTTGAGGTTAAAAAAAACACGGAAACAAAATTTTATTTCCCAAGATAATTGTTACTTTTGTGCATCTTGTATGCCACTTTGTCGCCCGGCAGACCGGACATTACCAATACCCTGTGCAAGACGGGAAGGACCAATTGAGAGCGCAGGTAACAATTCCTGACGGCTGCCGGGCTTTTTCCTTTTACATGGAATTTTTCATCGGGCTGACGGCCTTTCTGGCCTCCATGCTGACCCTGTTTTCCGGCTTCGGTCTGGGCACGATCCTTACTCCTGTTTTTGGCCTGTTTGTCCCTATCCACATTGCCGTCGCACTGACGGGTGTCGTGCATTTGCTTAACAACCTTTTCAAGGTTTCGCTGCTCGGGAAACATGCTTCCCGAAAATACGCGCTTGCTTTCGGCCTGCCTTCAGTGGCGGGTGGGTTGCTGGGCGCCTGGGCGCTCGCCCGCGTCAGTGATCTGGAGCCGCTTTATCGCTGGGAATGGGGGGCAACGATACATACCGTCACCTGGATGAAACTACTAATTGCGGTGCTGATGATCGTATTCGCATTGGCGGAGCTCGCCCCGTTCCTGAAAAGCTACCGGTTTGCCCGGAAAAATCTCGCTGCCGGAGGCGTGCTGAGCGGCTTTTTCGGCGGACTCAGTGGCCATCAGGGCGCCTTGCGCACAGCATTTCTGGTCAACGCCGGGCTCAGCAAGGAGCAGTTCATCGCTACCGGCATCGTCGTGGCTTGCATGGTTGACCTGACTCGCTTGCCTGTCTACTTTACCCGATTTGCATGGCAGGACATAGCCGATGAATGGCGTATTCTCGCTCTGGCCAGCATCTGTGCCTTTGCCGGAGCCTTTCTGGGCGCCCGTTTTCTTAAAAAAACGACACTGGGTTTTGTGCGCTGGCTGGCGGCATGCATGATCCTGCTGATCTCGGTGTTGCTGGGAACGGGGGTGATATGATGCAGGGATAGACCTTGCACAGCCGGCAGCAGCAATTTTCACTGCCCGTCCAGCATACTTCGCGGTTTCTTTCGCGGTAAGACCGTGCCGTCCAGATACAGGATATTTCGTGAGTTGGGCTTTGAATTATCGTAAACGATGATGCCGGGCTGCGTATGCCCCGCCTTGCCGGCGCTGTCGAATTCGAGGCGGATCGTAGCCGTTTCTCCGGGCATGACGGGCCGGTCGGGAAAGCGCAATACTGTGCAGTCGCAACTTGCCTTGACCTCGCGTATCATATAAGGATGTTCGCCGGTGTTGGTCACCCGGAAGGAATCAAGCAGGATCGCGCCTTCGTAAATCTCCCCGAAAAACAAGGTGTCGGGTACCCAGCGCACAGTGGTGCGTTCCTCCGGTAATACATTTCCATTACCAGAATCCAGTCTCCGGATCGTGTTTTTGGAGTTTTCCATGCCTTGAGGCATGCCGGACTGAGCGCCCAGGCTGACGCACAGGAACAGCGCCAGGGTACTGAGTATGATTTTCATGGCTACGTTTTTTGTTTTTACAACAGCAAGGTAAAGGTACGGCAGTCCGGGGGATATCGGGCGCTATTTGCACCTGCCTTGCTGCCGGCTTGTCATTGCGCGGTCAAAATGCTGGGTAAAATGCATCTGTAACGCTCTTTTTAAAGACGTAAATCCTGAATCAGGTAACGCAAAAGAATCCTGCGAGTCATCCCTGTACTTCCAAAAACGCAGCACAAATAGAAACGGCCCGTCACCGGGCCGTTTCGTTGTGTCCATTGTATGAACTTCACTAAAACTATTGCTGTATGCCATTCCTGCAAGCAGGATAAACTCATTGCGTAATCACTTTTGCCGTTTTTTGCCCGTCCGCTGCCCTTACATGAATGAACCATGCCCCGGCTTTTTCCATATCAAACGCGATGCTGGCAGTAGTGCTCAGGGAACGAACAAGTTTGCCGTACACGTCATACACCTCAACCTTCGTGTCGGAAGTCACATTTGAAATGTAAATGCGATGGCCGTAGGCGTGTACGTTTACGGCAGATACCGGCGCAGGGACGCTGGCGCCCACCTGATCTGCGCTGATCAATCCAGGCAACGGATCCCAGCCGTCGGAGCCTTTTGTAAAATTGAAAGTCGTAATGTCCGTGCCATCTGATAGTTGCGGCTGATCCAGAAATGTTGCCCATGAAGCGCGGGCTGTGGAGTTATCGACCCCGGAAACCTCCGTGGTGCCGTACTCGTACATCATGCTTGATTCTCCTCCCAGGGTATTCTGCCAGCCCGACGGCACGATGAGGGAAAGCCCTTCCGAGCCTGGGTAATCGGATGTTTCGATGGTCGTGTTGTAAAAAACGACTTCGCTCGTATTGGCCAGCCAGGGGCGGCCGAAGTAGCCGGGTTTGGAAAGATAGACAGACGCCGTTTCAAGACCCGGTTTGGCACTCGTGACGGTGCATTCGTACATCAGGTAACCCCTGCCGCTGCTTTGCTGCGCAGCGGTGATATACGCCTGGTCGTTGCCGGCATCGCTCGTATTCATGGCCAGTTCGGTTTTGTAGAACACAGCCGTCATGCCACCGTATATGTAGTCGACGGCGCCCATGACAGAGCCTTTGTACACCACAACCCTTGCATTGCTGCCTCCGAAGAAAGCGTCCTGGCGGCCGACCACGCGGCACTTGTTCAGGATCGCCTTGTCGGTGTTGTTGGGAAAAGCGATCGCTGCCGCTCTCTCTACGAAGCTTTTGTCCTGAACTTCGGTATTTCCATAGTCGACAGGGCGCGGACCTTTTCCGCCCACGGCCCATTCAACCACCGTATCTTCGGATTCTTTCTTTGAAGTATACTGATTGTATGAATTCTCAAATATGATGTAGTCGGCTACGAAGCCTTCTGCGGAAACGACAACCGTCGCATTCCAGTAGGAGCCGTTCGTGGTGCCGCTTTGATTTTCGTAAGAAAGATAGCCATTTTCTTTGTTGACCGCCAGCACGTCTGCGTTCCACTTCTGGTCATTGCCCATGCTGAAATAACTGTAACCGTAGCCGTAGTAGGATGTAACGCGCACTGCTCCGTCTGCAATATCGACACCGTTGTTTAGCAGGTCGGTATTGGGAGCCGGTGCGGCATTTTTCAGGGTAACGTTCGGCTCGTCGATCACCAGCATTTCTTCGTAGTCGCCCGGATCGATCAAGACCGTAACGCGGTCGTCGTCGTTGCGGATCATGCGGCGGATCGCATCGAGCGCTTCATTGATGGTCTGATACTCTTTGTCGGTCCCGACCGTAATAGTTGCCTTGTACGGGATAAGTTTGATCACCGATATGTTCGGGAAATAACTTGTAGAAGCACTGGCCCCGACATTGATCGTCACGTATCCGGCAGTAGCGTCCGGGTACGTATATTCCGCGTACTCCAGCAGGCTGGTGCTTTGGCTGTTGGTCGTGATCGCCGTGCCACCCTCAAAAGAGAAATCCGCCGTGTAATAATATGTCACCCTGACCGTCTCGCCAGGATTGACCGGCACCTGAATCGTCGCGCCGTTTTTGGCGGTCAGGTGGCTCTTGGCGATCTCGTTGGCAACCTGGCCGGTGAATAGCATGCCTTTGTAAGCAGGATCGCCGTTGTTGATGACTTTATCGTCAAAGTTCCAGTTGGTGACGGGTACGAAGCGCAGTGTTTTTGCCGTATCGGCGTCCGCAACAGTAAGATTCGAGGTCAGTGCGAGTTCGACTGGATATGCATCCAGACCGCTTTGCGAGACGGTGTAGGTGCCGCTGCGCAATTGTACGCCCGATAACGAGGAAAAGTTGTACGAATAACCGGCCTCGTAGAGGTTGTCGAATGTCAGGCTGAGCGCGTTTGCCTGATCCTGCGTCAATCCTTCCGCACTGATCGAAACATTGAAGACCGGCTTGGGGCTAAATTCAACATCTGCAGAAGTATTTGCACTGCCGATCGTGATGGTATTGGCGGGGAGGTAAAAATCATTCACTCCCTCCGCTGTGATGGTATACTCGATACCTGATTCCAGCGAAACGGAATAAGTGCCCGCGCCTGCATCGACTACCGGCGCAGGGACGTAAACTGCATTGGCCTGCGGGTCGGGCGTATACTGCAGGGAGAGGCTGGATATCTCTGTCCCCAGCCCGATTACGGCGCCGCTTACAGTGTAGAGTTGCACTCCTGCGATCGCAATATCGTGTGTGGTGGTGGCTCCGGTAAGGTCCAGTGTTTCGCCGCTTACGATAATGTAGCCGCTGGCGCCGGAAAGACTTAACTGGTAAGTATAGCCGGTGGGGAGGGTCACGGTGTACTGCCCGTTGGAGACATTGGTGCTCCATGATTTTCCGGCGTCGTTCGTGAAAACGATGGCATAGTCTGCAGGGATGCCGGCCGCCAGGGATTCATCCACCGTGCCCGTGAGCGCCAGGTATGTGGCATTTTTCCTGGCAACCCTGTAGTAACTCGGCTTGCCCTGGGTATCGAAAATGTGATATTCGCCGGCTTCCTTGGCCACAAAATGCAATTCTGTGAAGTCGCTGGTGATCGGAACCTGATCGGTTTGTCCATTCGGGTCGGCGACATATTCGAAATTGATAATGCCGCCCGCATCGGTTTTGGTCGCGATGGTAATTTCGTCGTCTTCCTCCAGCATCAGGCTCATAAAACGGCTGACATTGGCGGCCGAATTCACATAGATGCGGCCGGTGTGGCCGGGAGCAGTGCTGATGTTTTCATCATAACGGGTCAGGTTGGTATTGGTCGTTCTGAGGCGGTCATTGCCGCCGCCGGTCCACGACAAGATACCTGCTGTGAAACCCGAAGGCAAAACATTGCCGGAACTACCCACGGGAATGTTAGGAGCATACCATGAATTGATGATGGCTTCCGTCAACTGATTGTCGTACAGCGAAGTATCCAGTTGTTCGGCTGCGAAATCCCAAACCTCGGTTTTGTTTTGCGCGCTGACGTGAAGGGAGAACAGTAACAGCGCGGCGATGGTGGCGGAGCGTAGACTTTTGTTCATAAATCTGATTTAGAGAAGGGAGTAAGGATCGTTTTTCGCTAACTTTTGATGAGCCGGTGTGTGGCGCCAGTCTGTCCGTTTTGAATGCGACACAAATAAAGGCCTCCAGGCAGCCCGGCTACATTTAATTGTATTTTCCTGTCGGCAGGGATCTCTTTTGAGAGGGAAGACATCAATTGTCCATCTATGGAATAGATGTCGATACTGGCCTTGCCCGTACAGGCGTCAGAAAAGTCGATAAAGAGCGATCCACCCGTGACGGCCGGATATAGTTTTATGATGCCGGCTTTCGCGGGATCGGCGAAACCCGTGCTGCTTCCGCATGGCGATGAAATGTTCCCCTCGGCCGTGACATCCAATGTTGCGCCGGCCCCGCACTGCGGATTGGCTACGTATGTGGATACATCGGCCACGGGCAATACGGTGTAATTATAGTTAGGTTTGGCGACCGTGCCTACGTCGGCAACGCCGTTCAGGCACCCGTCGAAGGCAAGTGCGACCGCACCACCGTCCGAACTGCTGTAATCTTTATAGGTCGTCCCGATCGTATCGAAATCGGTATTTTCGACGTAGCAACTGAGGTTATTGATCCCGCCGCCGAGCCCCAGCGCCCTCGAACCCGGCACAGAAGTGTTGTAATAGCAATTCAGGATATGTAGTTCCGCATTTCTGGCGCGCGGCATGCGCTCCCTGCAACCGTCTGCCCAGTAGCAATTCTGGAACGTAACGCTATAGTGTCCGTCGACCGGCGCATCCGAACTGCCGGAACCGACAAGGTTGGAATAACGGTGGTCGTTGGCGCCACCCGAACCACCTGCCAAAGGCGGCTTGAGGTAAGTGAACTTGCACCAGGTAACGCTGACGTTGTCGCTCTTGCCCTTAATGTCGAAATTGCCGTCGATCCCGTCCTGAAACTCGCAGTGATCGACCCACAGGTCAGTACAGCCGTCGGCGGTCAGGTTGTCCCGCCCGTCTACGTCGAATGCGCCCGGCCCCTCGAATACCAGGTTTCTGATGATCACATTGGAAGAGCCCTGCTTCAGGTACAGGATACCCGATCCGCTTTGGGTCTGTGTATTATTGACGAGCCTGGCGCCGGGCAGCCCGACGATCGTTTTGTCGATCACCACAGCGCTGATAGAGCCCCCTGCCGGGATAGTGATCGTGCCCGATACCAGGATCACAGCCGCTCCGGAAGCGGATATCTTTGCTTTCAGATCGTTGTACGTCGTTGCCAGTTGGGGTGCGGCAGTGCCACCCCCTGTGGCGTTTTCGCCGAAACCCTCCGGCGCTGCCATGTAGTAATTCTGTGCGTCTACGCTTGACAGGAAAAAAAGAAGCGCGCAAGACAATAGTGATTTTCTCATGATATGACTGCTGTGCACTGTGCAATATTATCGCGACAGGCACGTGTTTATTAAAAATAAAATTTACAAGAAATCTATTTTGCCATCGAAAGTTAGGTTTGTAAAATCGAGCGCTTCCAAAGAATTTGCGACTTTTTTTACGCAATCGTTATCGGGAACGTTCCCGCTACCTGCCCGGAGTGACAGGAGTTGGTGTAGCGGTGTTTATTTTAGCGCCTCATTTGAGCGCCGTTAATGCAGTTGCACCATATGCCAGAAGTTTTGAAGTATAAAGTTTGGTCGATCCTGAGCGCCTGCGCGCTTATTTGCGGGGTCTCATGCGGATGTGGCGCCGGAGCAGACAAAGCCGGTCCTGATCAGGGGACTACTGTTCGGCAGAAAGCGCCGGATTTGCCTGTAAAAGATGGGATGGTGCTGATCCCGGCCGGAACCTTGCATATGGGCGGTGACAACGAACAGGCTGAACCGAACGAATTTCCCAAACACGAAGTAGTGCTTGGTGCTTTCTGGATGGATCGGACAGAAGTGACCAATGCGCAGTATGCGGAATTCGTCAAAGCGAC
Source organism: Lewinellaceae bacterium (assembly GCA_020636045.1). Lineage (GTDB taxonomy): Bacteria > Bacteroidota > Bacteroidia > Chitinophagales > Saprospiraceae > M3007. The sequence continues at coordinate 98,434 of JACJYP010000004.1, read as the reverse complement.
AGGATATGTAACAGTGGCTGAGCGGCCGATCGATTGGGAGGAGATGAAAAAAGGACTTCCGCCGGGTACGCCAAAACCGCCGGACAGCACCTTGCAGCCGGGCGCACTGGTATTTCATCCGACCGATCAGCCGGTGCCACTGAGTGATCCGTCTTTATGGTGGAGATGGGTGATCGCCGCCAACTGGAAGCATCCCGAAGGCCCTGGATCATCCATTGCCGACAGGATGGACCACCCGGCAGTGCAGATCGCCTGGGAAGATGCAATGGCATATGCCCGGTGGGCAGGAAAACGTTTGCCTACCGAAGCAGAGTGGGAATGGGCGGCCCGCGGCGGACAGACGAAAACAGTTTACCCCTGGGGCGACGATGATCCGGAAGGAAATACGCCGAAAGCCAATTTCTGGCAGGGATTGTTCCCGTATCAAAACAAGATGACGGACGGCTTCTTTACGACGGCGCCGGTGAGATCTTTCCCGCCCAATGGTTACGGGCTTTACGATATGGCCGGTAATGTTTGGGAATGGTGCGCAGACTGGTTTGGTTTTGATTACTACAAAAATCCGGATGCACGGGTAGCCAACACGCAGGGCCCTGAACACGCCAATAACCCATACATGCCCTACTTACAGGAAAAAGTGATGCGAGGCGGCTCGTTTTTGTGTTGCGAAGAGTACTGTTCCGGATACCGGAACTCCCGCCGCATGGGTTCGAGCCCTGATACCGGGCTTAATCATACGGGGTTTCGTTGTGCAAAGAATGTTGAACAGCACTAACGTTTCATTGTCAATAAAAAGGCCCCGCATTCGCGGGGCCCGGGCACTAAAATTTTCATTTGGTCTCCAGTGCTTATTAGCCTTCCTTATCGTAGCAATCCGTAATCTGATATTCCATTTGCCCGGTTTGTCCGGTTACCAGGTTTTTGACGATCACCTGTACCTTCATACCGCAGACACAGGTGAGTTCCGTTCCGGTGGAAAGCAGCCGGTCGCCGTCCCACCATTCGATGGCGTAGTCTTTGGCGTTGTTATATGTGTCAAAGTTTGGGGCTTCCTTTTCGTAAACGATCAACGATTCTCCACCTGCAATGCAAACAGCGTGGTAAATATCGATCTGAAGCGGCTCTTGCGCGTTTACAGTGGGTGCCTCCGGGTATTGCTTGGTACATGAAGCGAGCAGGCAGATCAGGGTTGCGCAATACAGGACGGGATTGATGGGTGTTTTCATTTGATGAATTTTTTGGTGAAATGTTTCGGGAGGGTTGATCAAAGGGGAGATGCAAGCAAATATATCGGCAGTTTTAAGGTGATGTCAAGGACATTTTTTTATAATAATCAGCGATTTTGCATTGTTTTATTTTATAAATTGACGCATTAACGTACTGATAAACAGTGTTTTAAATTGAAGTATGAAATAAGGAATTAACAACCTACTTTTACGCGACTTCCGAATAAAAACAGCCCTTGAGGGCCCATGCAAAACAGTAAACTGATCCGTATCCTGCAGGTATTAGACCCGGGAGAGTTGAAACACCTGGGCAAATTCCTGGCATCCGCTTTCTTCAACGCCAATCCGGCGATCGTCAAATTGTTTCGTCTGCTCCGCAGCCATCATCCCGATTTCAATTCCCCGAAACTGGAGAAGAAAAGGCTGTTCAGAAGTCTTTTCCCCGGACGGGCCTATGACCATCAGAAATTGCTCAATCTGATGTCGGATTTCGTCTCCCTGATTGAAAAATACCTGGCCCTCATGCAACTGGAAAAGGAAGAGTTGGAGCAACAAAAACTTCTGTTGCGCGCCTATGCCCAACTGCCGGATTGCTATACGACGTTTGAAAAAAAAGTAAGGAACCTGGAAGGGTATCTCGACGAACAACCTTATCGTGGAGAGCAGTATTTCCAGGAGAAAATGGCGCTTGAACTCCTGTACTTCAACCATCCCGAGACCGTAATGGTCAAAACCGGCGCAGCATCATTGCTCCGGGCATTGCAGTATTTTGAGGCGTACAAATCACTGGCAGAAGTGAAATTGCAGTGTGCCCGCAATGAATGGGGGCATGCGGTAGGTATAGAAAAAACCATTAATAATATAGTAGAAAACCCCGCGCTTACAGACCCGGTATATATCCTGTATGAACATCTGAACCGCTTGCAACACAGATCGACGGATCGTGCGGATCTGCACCGGCTGATCAAATATTTTCTCGGGCATATCGATTCCTTTTGCCAGGATGATAAATCGAATGCCCTGAAAATCCTCCTTAATTATTGCAACCGCCAGATCAACAAGGGGGATACAGATTTTATCAAAACGAGTTTGGAATTGTATAAATCGGGCCTGGCTCATGATTGCTTCTTTGTTCAGGGAAAACTAAAAGAAGCCACCTTTAGCAACATTGTATCCATCGGCATAGTTTGCCGGGAATTTGAATGGACGGAGCATTTTGTGGAAACCTACCAGAAATTTCTCACACCCAAAGTCCGGGCAGACGCACTGATCCTGGCAAAAGCGCAATGGCATTTTGCAAAGCAGGATTATTTGAAGGTAACCGAACTGCTTCAACATACGTTTGCCGAGCCGCAAACAATCGTCAAGGCCAGAGTGATGGTCATCCAATCCTGGTGCGAACTGTTTTGGCAGGATGGTGAATATCTGGAAATACTGCTCTCCCAGTTGGATGCCTTCGAAAAATACATGCAACGCAACAGGAAAGTCTCGGCAAGATTGGTGGAAGGAATACAACACACGATCGGGTTTGTCAGAAAACTGGCGCTGCTCAGACTGGAGGGTAAACCAACAGCGGATATACGATCCGCTATTTTACAGGAGTCGAATGTCACGCTGAAAGCCTGGCTTTTGGAAAAAGCCGGATCCGGATAAAAGAAAGGTGGCAGTGATATCATGCTGTAAATGCTGCACAATAATGTTTCCATTCTTGTTTGCCCGAATTAGGCTATTACCGCTAACTGCATACTTCAAAAAAGGCCGTTTGAACAAGCTTGTTCAAACGGCCCGGTTTCTAAGTGATTTTCCTCTTAAAAAGAGTTCCGTTCAATATTTACTGCACTTTTTCATAGGCACCTCCTTTGTAGATCAAATGGATAGACCTGACGCCGGCGCCCGGCTCCCAGGTGTTGTAAAAGACCAGGTACTTCTGATCATCTACTTTCGGGAATAATTCGAGCAAGCGATTGCCGACCGAGCTGATGATCTGATCTTCCGACCACAAGGCGAGGTCGTAGTTGCCAAAGGTGGACATGCTGCCGGAGCCGCTGGGATTGCTGGTCTCCGTAGCGGCAGCGATCGCCACATAATCCGCACCTGTCAAAGTGTATTTAATGGTGTTATCGGGCACCCAGGTGTTGCCGTCATGCCCCAGCTGGAGCGTACGGGATACCACATCCTGAAACGGCTGCCATACTTCTCCATCAAACTGGAAAACGGCCATAAAGTCTTCAAACTGACGCACGCCGTTGCCGTCTACATAGGTATAGACAAATACTGATGTGCGGAAGGTGCCGGGATCGTCGAACAGGTATTTCGTACCCAAAAGGATTGCAATCCGTTCGCGGGCAGTCGTCCGGCTGTCAAAATTCGGAAAACTCTGGCCCATAAAGGTATAATCCTCGGCAGTCGGCACGTAGGCTATATACCAGCGGCCATCGTAATAGGTTACTTTGCTGGTCCGGGTGCCCTGCTCCGGGCAACCGCCGCAGTACCACTCATAGGTCAGCGTAACCAGATCGTTTGCATCCGGAGCGGGGTGCTTGTATTCTACCGCTTCGATGATATCTCCCGCGTTGCTCAGGGTCCCGAAATTTTGACCCAGGGCCATGTAATCATCTGCCGTGAGCGTATCTGTGTATGCTTCATTGATCCGGATCGGATTAAACAGATCGTAATGCACGATCGCCGAAGACCCTTTGCCGAATTGCGGGTAGTTTTCAGTCAATATTTGTGGTATGAGGTCTTTCGCGTCATCTTCGCTGCTGAAGTTTGGAAAGCTCAGCCCCACAAAATCGTAGTCGTCTTCCGTGAGGGTTACCTCGAGATCAGTGGATATAGTGGTTGGAATATCCAGCGCATCTATTTCCGAATCGAGGGGATTGCAGGCTTGTATCAGCGCAAGCACCAAAAAGAGTGAAAGGATATTTGAAAATTTCATGATTTTATTTTTTCTGATTTAGAATCTGATTTTGACGCCAAGGTGCCAGTTCGCTCCATAACCGTAGTACACCCTGGAAGTGAATGCATCGTGATTGGTTCCGTCCTGTGCGTCCATGACATATTTTTCATTCATCAGATTATACACGTTGCCGTATAATGATGCATTGAACCCGGACAACTGAAAATCGTAGGTGATATTCAGATCGAAAATGCCGAAAGCCGGAATTTTCCAGGCCTCTACGCCCCGCGCCGACTCATCACTGCGGGAAGTAGGGTCGTAGTTGGCGTAAAGCCTGTCGTAGTAGTTGTAATCAATGGAAACTCTCAGGTCCGGCATTAATTTGTATGCGAGCCCCAGGGCAACGGTGGTCTGCGCAGCATCGCCCACATGCAGACCGGCGATATAGGCGTCTACTTCACCTACCTGGGTGTTCCCTTCGAAAATACCGAGATTTTCGATGTCATTTTGCCAGGTCCAGTCGCCGATGGAGGCCATTCCGGTGATGTTCAGTTTGCGGTTGACCCTCCAGACACCATCGATCTCAACTCCCTGGTGCAAGGCATTTACACCCAGGATATTTGCCACAAGTTCCTCTCCGTTGGGGCCGTTGAAAAAGTCGGTATACGTTCTGTCCTTCCACTGCGTGCGGTATAAATTCAGGTTGACGGAGAAGTTCCGCATGCGCAAGCCATAACCCAGTTCGTAGCTGATGATTTTCTGGTTCACGGCGTCTACATTCGGATCTTCGTTCACAAAGTTTGGAAAAACGGCATCAAAACCGGGCGCTTTTTCGAAGTAGCCGATATTGGCAAAAACGTTCTGGCTCTCGCTCAGGTTATAGTTGGCCCCGCCTTTTGCGCCATAGCCAAAGAAATTGAAAGTGCCGACCCTTTGGTTAGCCAGGCCTTCCCGCGCATTATCGGCATCGTTGTCATAATTGTTGAAATAATCCACCCGGTCATAACCGGTGTTGGAAGCATTCAGTGTCACAAAAGCGGCCAGGCGGTCTTCATTGTATTCCAGCTGTAAAAAACCGCCGGTCCAGTTGACGATCCCGTCGTCATAATAATCGAAGCGGGTTCCGACCGTCGCGGCATTTACAGGATTGTTGATATCACTGTCATCCAGCCAGTATTGAGCACCCAACAAATCGGTGACTTCCCTGAAGTGCTCACCTTTATAATACCGGAGATCCAGGCCGGCGAGCAGCGACAGGTTTCCGGGCAATTCCTGGGTATAGGAAGAGAGAATGCCATACCACTTGTGGTCGTTGCGTGAAGCGCGCAAAATCGATTCGGCGCCGAACGCTGCAACGGCCTGGTTTTCCTCTACAATTCGATCCAGGTCGACCACGCCATCTACACGGTAGTTCGGATCGTTAAATTTGTTGGTACCGGAGGTGCCGCCGCCGCCGCCGGATCCGAACGAAGCGTAAACGGAAGTCGACAACTGGCTCCTCGGGCTGATGCTCCAGTAGTGGTTCAGACTGATCTGCGGTTTGTGGTAAAAGTTGTCCTCGATGTTTACGAGTTGGCCCTTTTTGTAACCCCAGTCCGGGTTGTAGCGAATGCCGCGCGGGCTGTTCTCGTAATCGACCAGCAGGCTTTGATCTTCCCGCTGCCCGTGTCTCTGCTTCGCCCCGATCGCGGTAAAGGTCACTTCGTGGTCCGCATTGATCTTTTTGGCAATATTGGCATAATAAGAGAACGAGAGGAAATTTGTGCCGTCTACATAGCCGTTCCCCTGCGTTTTTGCGCCGGAAATGGTAAAGGCCCAGCCATCTTCCGTGAGCCCGGAGGATAATCCGAAACCGACTTTGGAGTAAGCATTATTGCCGGTGGCTGCGTAAACGTGCCCGCCTTTGCTCAGGTCGGTGGCTTTGGAAATGATATTGATGGTGCCACCGATCGACGGAACCGCCACTTTTGAAGCGCCGAGGCCGCGCTGTACCTGCATAAAACTCGTGGCATCGGTCAGCCCGGCCCAGTTTGACCAGTAAACGATGCCGTTTTCCATGTCGTTGACAGGCACCCCGTTGATCAAAACCGCAACGTTTTCCGAAGAAAAGCCGCGGACGTTGATCCGGCCGTCGCCGAAGCCGCCCCCTTCTTTTGTGGCATAAACGCCCGGGGTTGATTTAAGGATCTCGGGGAATTCCTGGCTGCCGATTTTCGCCTCGATCTGCTTCGCGCCAACCGTCGAAACGGCTACCGGTGTCTGGCGGCTGACCGCCACGGAAGCGATGACCTTGACTTCGGTCAGGCCGATCGCACTGCTACGGCAAACTACTTTGCCGATACTGGTGGTTTCTCCGGAAACAACTTCCACCGGGATTTCCTGTGATTCATATCCTGTGTAGGAAAAAATCACCGTCTGTGGACCGGCAAGGACATCGGTGATCGTGAATGAACCATCAAAGTCTGTAATAGCGCCTTTTGCAAGGCCCTTGATGGCAATCGTCGCACCGAAAATGGGTTCTCCCGTGTCGCCATCAGTGAGCATTCCGCTCACTGCTCCTGTTTGAGCATAGGCAAAAACTGTAACGGCACAGAGTAGAAGTGCAGTAAAAACCTTTTTCATACATATGGGTTTAGTGATGTAAATGCGGATTGGACGAGCAAAGCTGTGGCGCTCGCTCGGCGGAAAAATCAGGCAGGCAGAGGGATTTTATGGCCCGTTTAACAGGATGGTATCGAGTGCATCATTATGCGATCGGCCTATTGGCTGGCAGCGTACGATACCCGGGCTGACGAGCGAAATTAAGCTTTCAGTGTTAAATTCCGATTAAGTTTGGGAAGGCCGGACCGGGCGAGGACTCTGTGGAGCCGGGGAGTGTTTCAAATGTCACCTGCGTAAATCATTAGATTTCAGACATTTCCGGTTCATGAAATGCTGTGCTCTGTTTTTAGGGCAATGCAGTGCTCGTGCGAGAAAAAAATGAAAAAAAATTACCTCTAAACGAGGCGGAAAACGACAGGGTTTTGCTTGTGAGAAACATGCGCAAATCATAATGCCCCAAAATCATTTTTGTAACGCATTTATTTTCAGTGAAATAGTAAAACGGATCGGATCAAATGCCCATTGGCAGAAGTGATTTTTCTTAAGTGCCGGGCAGGAGAGCAGGAGTGTCAGGCAGATCGGACATGTGAAGCCTGAAAAATGGAGAGACCCCGGCTGCCTCGAGCAATTGTTTTTATACGAAAAAGCGTTATGGACAGTCCGTCCATAACGCTTTAGTTTTCAGAATGCAGAAAGCGCGCCTCGAACGCGCATACCCGTAAAGGCTTCCCGACCTTTTCAAACGAAGTTTTGTACTTCAGAAGCAAGGCCATTAGCCGAATGTTTACTCTTTTCCCATATTGTAGATTGGCATACCAGCCTGGCATTTGAGAAACAACAGGTGATTACTTTTTGGGCCGCTTTACCCGCACCGGATCGGCGGGCTGCGGCAGCAGTTTTACTTCCTGTGATTTCAGCATTTCCAGGGCTGTTTCTACGGCTTTCTCCAGTTGGGGGTCATGGCCCTGGTTTACCAGTTTGGGATCCATTTCCACTTCAATGTCAGGCGCAACGCCTTTGTTTTCCACATCCCATTCGCCCTGCAGGTTGAAAAATCCTCCCCTGGGCGCTGTAATAATGCCGCCATCCAGCAGGCCCGGCACATCCCAGATACCCACGAGGCCACCCCAGGTCCGTTTGCCAACCAGCGGTCCAATGTTTTTGAACCTGAACATGTAAGGCAGCATATCGCCGCCGGAACCAGCCATTTCATTGATGAGCATCACCTTAGGGCCGTAGATCCCGGCGTCCTGTGCCTTGAATGGTTGTTTATCCCCGACAGGGTTATTGAAATAACCGTAGAGGGTCCTGGCCAGCACCTCAATGATGTAGTCCGCAACGTAGCCGCCCTGGTTGAAGCGCTCATCGATGATCGCTCCCTTTTTATCTTTCTGGGCAAAATACCAGCGGTTAAAGAAGTTGTAACCCGCTCCGCCCGTATTGGGTACCCAGACGTAGGCTAATTTGCCACCGGAGAGTTTGTCTACCATTCGGCGGTTCGATTCCACCCAATCGAGCTGCCGCAACCCGGATTCATTAGCTACGGGTATCACAGTCACTTCCCGGGCGCCTTCTTTGTCCGGCCTGTTGTTGACAAGCAGGCGGGTCTGCTTGCCAGCCGTTTGGTCGAAGAGGGAAAAAACGTTCATAGAGGCATCAAGCGGTACGTCATTCACGGCCAGCAGGTAGTCGCCCTGTCGTACGTTGATGCCCGGCTGGGTGAGGGGCGCTTTCAGGTCGGGGTTCCAGTTCTCGCCATCGAAAATTTTGGCGAAGCGGTACCGGCCATTTACCACCTCGTAGTTGCAGCCGAGCAGGCCGGCAGGTACCTTGTCGGTATCCGGGTAATCGCCTCCACGCACAAAAGAATGCCCGATGCTCGTTTCGCCACTAAAAATATCGAGGATATAAGTAAGATCGGAACGGTGCCGCACATATTCTACCCAGGGTGCATAGGTCTTCCATGCCCAGTTCAAATCCAGGCCGTGCACGTTTTTCACATAAAAGTAGTCGCGCTGATAACGCCAGGCCTCCCGGAAGATCTGCCTCGCTTCTGCCAGTGGATCTATCTTTATCTGCATATCGGATAAACTCAGGCTGCCTTCACCCGGTTTTGGTGTGCCGGCGGCATCTGCGATGCCCCAGCTGTGGTCGGCGGCCCCGTAGAGGAATTTCTTGCCATCATTGCTGAGGGCGAAATTTTGCAGCCCGCTCATCACCTCTTCTGCTTTGCGTTCCTCTAATTTATAGCGGCTTACTGTAAATGTAGGATTAGGGGAGGTGCTCGGCTCCTCCTGCCATTCGCCGTAAAAAAGTACGCCGGACTCTCCGGCAGCGAGAAAGACATATTCTTTGGGCGGCACATCGAGGGCCAGAATACGCTGGCCGATGCCGTCGAAGTCGATTTTGACCACTACGGACGTGTCCTTGTTAGCGGTATCAGGCGCTGCTTCCTCGTCGCTGAGCGGCTTGAGTGGCGATGGCTCGTCCCTGGATAATACGGCCACATAGATAGATCGGGTGACCGGCCGGCCGTAGGAAGAGAGGTCAAGCCATCCTACACTCATGCCGAGGTCGGTGCTGCCAAGGAAGTAAAGCAGTTTTCCTTGTTTGTCCCAGGCAGGCGCTTTACAGTCTGACATGCCGTCGGTGAGTTGGAAAGCCTTTTTTTGTTCCATACTCCACACGAAAATGGCGTTGAACTCATTTTGCAGCCGTTTGGTGAAGGCAATCCATTTCGAGTCGGGCGACCACTCCGGTGCAATCGTGCGCTCCGGATGGGCAAACCCTTCATTTCCTACCAGTGTTGACGTTCCGGTGGCTATATCCACTACCCAAAGGTTGCGGCCGGCATCGCCGAAGCTGATGTATTTCGAATCGGGTGACCACTTGGGTGTGTAGTAAAAGGTGGGGTCAGGTAAGGCGATCTTTTGTTCAATTTTGCCATAAGCGTCGGCAATGATCAATTGATACTCGCCACCCTCATCGCTAAACCAGGAAACCTTTTTGCCGTCGGGCGAACAGGCGGGACTACGGTCTGCCACACCGGTACTGGAACTCAGGTTGCGGATATCACCTTTTTCGGCGGGCACAGAAAAGATATCACCCCGGGCCGAGAACAGCACCCGTTTGCCGGAAGGGGTCAGGGCATAATCTCCTATATCGTCTTTTACATTTTTCCAATGGGTACGGGCCCAGGGGAAGTCGCCTTCCACCGTGATGGTTAACTTTCGGGCTTCACCAACTTTAGTATCAAGCGTGTAGAGCCAACCGCCGTTTTCGAAAATGAGCATACCATCGCCCGATTCAAGGTTTTTGCAGTCAAACTCCTTGAAATGCGTTATTTGCGATAGATTTTTGGTTTTCAGGTCATACATCCACACGTTCATGGCGAAATCACGGTCCGAAAGGAAGTAGATCCGGTCGCCAAGCCAGTTGGGATTCCAGTCTTTCGAGCCATCCCAGGGCAGGACTTCCTGCTTATAAGTGGTCAGGTCGAGGATACGGATAGGATTATTCTGGCCGCCCCGGTAATTCCGCCACTCGGTTTCCCAAGGGAAAATCATCTGGTAGACGAAGTGCTTGCCGTCCGGCGAAAAATGCCCCTGGTGTATCCGTGGTATGGGCATGGCTTCTTCCAGACCGCCTTTCAGAGAGGCTTTCCAGAACCGGTCAGGGTAAGGGTAAGGAGCATTTTCCCGGCCGGATGCGAACACGACGGACTGTCCGTCAGGGGTCCAGCCTTTTACTATATCAGGTTGCGGGTGCCAGGTGAGTCGTTTGGGCTCACCACCCTCCACCGGTACGACAAACGCATCTTTATTGCCGTCATATTCACCGGTGAAAGCCACCTGTGTGCCATCCGGAGAGAATTGGGGATTGCCTTCGGTGCCGGGATAAGTGGTCAACCGGCGGGTATTTTTGCCATCCCGGTCTGCAACCCAAATATCGCCGGCGTACACAAAGGCGATGTGTCTAGCGGAGATAGCCGGTTCGCGGAGCAGGCGGGTTTCCTGTGCCGGCACTTGATTTATCAGGAAAAAGTGTAGCGCCGAAGCGGCGATAAAGGGGAGTCGTATTTTCATTTGGAATATGTTTTTAGTGCGAATAAACTTTATAAGAAAACGCAGAGCAAGGTATGGGAAAAGGCATATAAGTGGAAAACAAAAAAGACCTATGTGATCACACATAAGTCCTTGCCCGTGAAGGCGTCCCCCCTGTGGCGGGATACGTCTGCCAATGCTGGCTGGGGAAATAAAAAATGGCCGCCCGGAGGCAGCCACTTGAGTGTGCGGGAAGCGAGACTCGAACTCGCATGCCCGTGAAGGCGCACGCCCCTGAAACGTGTGCGTCTACCAATTCCGCCATTCCCGCGTGTAATGTTCAAGAGCGGGTGCAAATGTACAATCGTTTTATTTTTATGCAAGTTCTTTTTTCTTTGCCGGGCAAAATTTTTTCATGCGCATTCTGATCATACAAACAGCGTTCATCGGCGATGTGGTGCTGGCGACCGCACTGGTAGAACAACTGCGTCGCTGTCATGCGGATGCGGAGATCGATTTTTTGCTGCGACGTGGCAACGAGGGCCTGGTGGGAGGCCATCCGCACATCCGCAATCTTCTGGTGTGGGATAAAAAACAGCACAAATACGCGGGACTTTTCAGGCTGCTCGGGCAGATCCGCCGAACCCGATACGACTGGGTGATCAATTGCCAGCGTTTTGCGGCGTCCGGGCTGCTTACGGCCTTTTCGGGCGCGAAGCACACGACCGGGTTTGACAAAAATCCGTTTTCCGTGTTTTTTACCAGGCAGGTAAAGCATGTGATCGGAAACAGCAAATCTCCGGTTCACGAAGTGGAAAGAAATCTGGCCCTGATCGCGCATCTCGGCAACGGAGGCTTTGATCGCCCGAAGTTGTATCCGGCGGCGGTCGACCGGCAAAAAGCGCAAGCGCTGGCCGATGGAATGCCTTATGTGTGTATGGCGCCTACCTCGGTCTGGTTCACGAAGCAATGGCCCGCCCACAAGTGGGCGCAACTTGCGGCACAGATGGCCTCCACCCACCGCATTTTCCTGCTGGGCGGTAAAGCCGACGAACAGGACTGTGAAGCGATCCGACAATCTTCCGGGCGACCGGAAGCCGTGATCAATATGGCGGGACAGTTATCTTTTCTGGAATCCGCAGCGCTGATCGAAAGGGCGGCCATGACCTATGCGAATGATTCCGCCCCGGTACACATCGCATCGGCTGTCAATGCTCCGGTGACGGCCGTTTTTTGCTCCACGGTTCCCGCATTCGGGTTTTCCCCGCTCTCTGACCGCAGTTACGTGGCGGAGACCGCAGCACCGTTGAAATGCAGACCCTGTGGACTGCACGGACTGAAGCGCTGTCCTGAAGGGCATTTTGCCTGTGCAGAAGGCATCGATCCGGGTGTTTTGCCGAGACCGTAATGTGCTATTTTGTGAGGGAACGGTCGTTTTTTGGAAAGGAGCGGTCGGTTTTTCAATTTTTTTTTGAAAAAAGTGATTTTTCCAGACTTCGCATTTTTAGCCTTAAAATATCATAAGACTTTCAAATGTATTGCCCATATGTTGCAATGTTTTCAACAAAAGCGAACACAATTTACAATTGTGAAAACCCCAAAAGTGCCTTTTGGCCCCCCTCCCCACAGGCAGATATATCACTGAATAAAAAAATTCGTTCATATTTGCATCACAATCAGTTGCTCACCTGCGAATACGAGCGACCCTTTAATAAAAACCGATACGCACACAATCTTTACGGAAAACCGGCATCTCGCTGAAAAGTATGATTCCAAGTGAATCAAAATCCGTTAAAGATAAACTTTGAGAGACAAAGCACTTTTGACCATAAGTTTCTGCTTTTGACCAACATACTGTGAGAAAACACTTTTATAACCCCAATTAAAAACCTACTTAAAGAAACTTGGATATCCGTCTAACAGACGATATCCGCACAAAACAGGCTCTTTTGAGCAAAGACAACCGAAGGCGGGGGCCCTCCGGTCCTTTCAAATGAGAAAGGGCGGAGGGCTGTTTTTTTTGCCGCTGTTCGTACCACCCGCCATCCGGATGCCTCTCCAAGCTCCTCAATCGGAACTTACCGACCCTCTTGAACACGCTTATCGCCGGAGCGTGCGATGGTCGATGGCCGGTGCTGCCGGCGCCGCGATTTTCCAGTTTCTGCAAATGATCGTTTTTGCCCGCTTTGTCACCGCTGCCGAGCTGGGCGATTATGCTTTGGCAGCCGTTGTGATCGGCTTTCTGGCGCCGGTGGCAGAGGCAGGTGTGAGCCAGGCGATCGTGATCGCCGACGGCCACAACAGGAGCCAACTGGCAGCATTGGCATGGGTCAATTTTTCGATCGGCTTGCTGATCTTTCTCCTCTTGTTCATTGCGGCAGACTTTTTTGCGGGCTGGTACGATCGGCCGGTCCTGTCGGACATACTTGTGCTCATGGGAACGACGCTGCTGATCGCACCCTTTGGTGTGCAGAGCAGCGGCCTGCTGACACGCGCCATGCGTTTTGATGCAGCGGCGAAAGTGGAGGTCATCTCCTGGGCGTGCTCGTTTATTGCCGTGGCCATCCTGGCATGGAGAGGGTGGGGACCCTGGTCAATGGCCGCGGGCTACGTGCTGCGCAACGCAGTGGCCACGGCGGGCTCTATGGCTGCTGCCTGGCCCGGATTGTCATTTAAGATTCCTGATTCCGGCGATCTGCGAGATGCCGGACCTTTGCTTCGCTTCGGTTTTTTTGAACTGAGCTCCCGATGGGCCGATTTCCTTTCCAATTACCTCGATAAACTGGTCGTGGGAAAATGGCTGGGAGTTACCGCCCTCGGGTACTACAACCTGGCTTTTACCTTGTTTATGATGCCTACCGGCAGACTCGGGTACGTCATTACCAGGGTGTCCTTTCCTGTGTTTGCAAGGGTGCGCGACGATAAGCCCCGACTGGAACAATATTTCCGGCAAATCAACCGCCAGATCGTCGTGCTGCTGTTCCCCCTGTACGCCGGCATGATGCTTTTCCACGAAGAGATCGTGCTGCTGCTGTTCGGACAGTCATGGCTGCCGGCGGCGCCATTGCTCATCGCCTTCGGACTGGCAGGGCTGGTACGGAGTTGCAATGCCGTATTGCCGCAATTGATCAAAGGCCTGGGCAAACCCTCCCTTTTGTTCGGCTGGATGCTCGTCTGGACGGCTGTGCTGAATATTTTTCTGGTGTCGGCGCTCGCCATCAGCCCGTCGGCAATATCTGCGGCCTGGGGACGTGTGGCAGCCAAATACTGCATCGAGATCGCCATGCTCTGGTGGCTGGCGCGGCGTTGCGGACTTGCCTTTGTGCCGGTATTGAAGTTTGCAGCCCGTGTTGTAGCCTGGCTGGCGCCGGTGGCCGCAATCTGCTGGCTGGCCGGGCAAATGCCGGGAAATTTCTGGCTGGTATTTGCAGCAAAAGCCGTTGTGTTTGGCTCGGGAATCTATTTGCTGGCGTTCAAAAGCCCTTTGCGCGACGCGTTCAGCGCCTGTTTTCGCCTATTTCATTTTGAGCGTCAGCCCCGATGACAGCGGCTGATTCTTTTTGCCTTTCACCCGCCATACCGCCTGGGACTGGGGTTTGCGGCCTTCGTTGGCGACCAGCCAGCAATCGTCTTTCCATTGTGTGATGGATTCGTATTGCCGGGCGATGAGAAATTTCGGCAGACGCCGCTGCTCCATCTTGCCGTGGAGGAAGTCGCTTCCCTGAAAATCGGTAAAATAGAATACACTCGCTTTTGTATAAGGAAAAATACCCAGCCGCTTGCCGATGATATAACCCGTGAGGGAAAACGTCTTGTTATCGCTGCTGATAGCAGCGCCCGTCACCACCCGGTTTTTCAGGCAAATGCTGTCGCGCAGTTCCGCTACATACTCGCCCGGGCGGGCGGGCACGACGTAGTGTTTGGTGTAAAAATTTCCCTTGAAACTGTTTTTGGAAAAAAGGTGCAGGCTGTCGTTGAAAAACACCATGGCCTCGCAGTTGTAGTTCCAGTCCTTCCGGTCGGCCGGCGCAAATGCCTTTTGGTCGGGGTAGGAGAGCAGAATGCTGTCCAGCGTTTCGGTTTGAGGATTGTAAATGTAAATACGCAGGTCTTTCCGGGCGTTGCGGTTGTTTCCCACATCTCCGATATACAGGTTGCCGCGATCATCTGTTGTGAGGTCCTCCCAGTCGCGATTGAGCACGGGTAGGCGCCGCACTTCAAGCACTTTGCCTGCTTCCGGATCGAAACGGTAGAGCTCGGGCGGGTTACGGCTGTCGTTGAGCATCCACAGGTCGCCGGCGGGCGTACGCACCATGCCGGATACTTCCTTCAGGGAAGCAGGCAATACGGTGCGGCGCGGCACCTTCGCCTGGGCCGAAGCGACAACAGATAAACAGGATGCGAGGCAAAAAATGAACGCGGCAGGGAAAAATCTCTTCATGAAGCGCAAATCGTTATGTTTCAGGATGGGCCACCACTGCAAGTCACAGGCCAAAAAATCATAAAAGGCCGCAAACATCGCACTTTTTGTCTTTACAGCGACGTAAAAAGCCCGCCGTACCATGCGTGGTGCGGCGGGCGGATTGTCGGAATTCGTCCTCCGGAAATCAGGAAGACGTCAAGAGGTGTCCGGCTTTATATTTTCATGAATCGCGCCGTCCAGACGGCTCCGTCTTTCTCAAACTGTACAAAATAGGTGCCGGCAGGGAGTTGCGATACTGTTACCTGCTCCGTCAGCGCCGGTTGCCGGATATGGCGTACGAGCGTGCCCGTAGCGTTGAAAATGCTGATCTGCCGGAACGGGGCTTCCATCCGGATCAGCACTTGTTCGCTGGCGGGATTGGGCGTCATGCTTACCAGGGCGCTGAAATCCGCCTGTTTTACAGCGCTGAGGGTGCTGATATCGGGATTGTAGCGAGGCAACACCTGATAGCCCGTGTTATAGGGCGATGTCGGGTCGAATTGGCCGCCGATCCCCGTCAGGTCGAACGGCTCGGAAGGAACAGGAGCATTGTAGGTTTCTACATCCCGGTCGATGCGGATCAGGATCGTATCGAGCGGATGGTCGTCGGACACAGCACGCACGTTGAAGCCGCTGCTGCCGACGCCGGTGGTCCATTCTGCCGGGTCCACGAAATGCATGTTGGTGAGTTTGACCAGCCGTGATTCCGTCGATTCGTCAAGGGTCGTGACGAGGGTGGGTGCCAGCAAGGGATTGTTTGCCGAGTTTTTGACAATGTAGTCGGGCTGGATCTCTATAAGGCCGTTGAACTGGCCGATCGTGCCGCGCACGGTCACTTTATCTTTTTCCTGCACCGTATAACCGAAATCGCCGCTCAGACTGGAAACGGCAATGCCGTCGCCGTTGTCGTCTATCAGTGTAAATAGCAATGAGGGCTGGTTGTTGTTGACCGGTCGCAGGTTCACCCCATACACGGTGCCTTGCAGTTCGCAATCGACGCCGAGCGAGTCGGCCTCGCCGTTTGCATCGTTGCCGATCACCTGGGCGATGGCATAAGCAGCATAACATTTCACATTGATGCTTACGATCGCGGTATCGCAGCCGCTGTTGTCGCAGATCTGGTATTCAAACTGAGCCGTTCCGCAGAAACCTGCTGGCGACATATAGGTTACGGTATTGTCAGGATTTACAGTTGCGCTGCCCTGTGCCGGTGTGGCCACGATTACAACGGGGCCTGTGAGCGGGCTGGTGAGTATGTCGTTGGAAAGCACATCCAATACCACCGACTCGCCGGAGGCGACAACATTATTGTCGTTGGCGGCCAGCAGCGAGCACCCTGCCGCTGCGCCCGGGTTGGCAATGATCTCCGTGCCGGCGATAAATATGCCCGTAGGAGTAGTGGCCGCCTGCCAGTTGGAAAGCATGCTGTTGTCGCTGTTGGGGTCGCAGAGCACCAGGGAAGCGCCGCCGCCATTCAACAGCGGGTTGAGGTTGGCGCCGGTATAATCGAAGTAATCGACGATCATACTGCTGTCGCTCGTGGTCAGTTCTATATCTTCTCCGGTATTGGTCAGGGCGCCGTCCCACTGGAAGGTCGTGACGCCGGGAAAACGCGCGCTGAAATAGGCTTCATTTTCAGTAATCACTACGTAGGCATTGGCAGCAAGGCTAGTGGCGGCCGGAAAGGTAAAAGTAACGCCTTCCGTAAAGTGCCAGCCCGAGATATCGACGCTGGAGCCACTGTTGTTGTACAGTTCGATATATTCGAGCGTATCCGTACCGCTGGGCGGCGGATTGAACATAACCTCCGTGATGACGATCTGGGCGTTGGCCGTAAGAAACAGGAGTAGTGCAAACTGGAGGGTGAGAATTGTTTTTTTCATAAAGGGAAAGTTTTTGGTTGGTAAATTGACCGGCTCAAAATTAAGGAAAAGTGAGCGAGTCGGGGGGCATTCCGAACTTGCAGTGTTCTTCTGCGACCGTTTCAGGTTTCATCAAAATCGCCTGCATCGTTTCTGATTGGCGCAATAATATTTTAAAATTGAAGATCAACGCCCGCAGCAGGCCTGGCAATCGGCATTTTTATGCGCTCAAAGTGCAAAAAACTTAACGGGAAGTTAACAAGACGTGCTTACTTTCGCATCGATTTTTCCTCTTATTCACTAAATCCGTTTTACTGTATGAACCATTTTACATTCCCTAACCTCCAGGTAGTGAAGGCAGGTAAGGGGTTGTTGCTCGCAGCATTTTTGTTATGCGGCCTCAGCACCTTTGCACAGGTAACTACCTCTACGATCACCGGTCTGGTGACGGACAGCGAGGGTGAAGGACTCGTCGGCGCAACGGTAGTTGCTACCCACGTTCCCTCCGGCACCCGTTACGGCACGGCAACCAATGCACTGGGGCGTTACACGCTTCCGGCTGTCCGGGTTGGCGGCCCCTTCTCGGTGACAGTGACCTACACCGGTTTCGAACAGGAAATGCGCGAAAGCATTTACACGAGTCTGGGTACGGCGGCCAACGTCGATTTCCAGATGCGCGAAGCGGGAACTGCATTGGACGAAGTGACCATCACGGCCAACCGCTCCGACATTTTCAGTTCCGAGCGTACCGGCGCTGCTACTACTTTTAATAAAACCCTGGTGACGAGCCTGCCTGCCATCGGTAGCCGTTCCATCAATTCTATCACCAAGTACAATCCCAATGGCAACGGCAGTTCCTTCGGAGCGCAGGACAGCCGCCTGAACAACTTTACCATCGACGGTTCCGTATTCAACAACGCTTTCGGTCTCGGCACCGACGCACAGGCCGGCGGCCGTACGGGCTCTACCGCGATTTCACTGGATGCCATCGAAGAACTACAGGTGAACGTGGCGCCTTTCGACGTGCGCCAGACGGGCTTCGTCGGCTCCGGCATCAACGCGGTGACGCGCTCCGGCAATAACGAGTTCGAAGGTTCCGTGTATGCGATGTACCGCAAAAATGACACGTCCGGCGTTTTTAACCGTACGAAGATCGGCGATCAGAAACTTACGATCGGCGAATTCAATGAAAAGATCATCGGCGCGCGCCTGGGCGGCCCGATCATCAAGAACAAACTGTTCTTTTTCGCCAATGCAGAGATCGTTCGCAATACTTCCCCCGCTACGACCTGGGTTTCCAGTGGCAGTCCGCTCGACGGCGGTGGCAGCAACGTTACACGCGTAGAGTATCAGGACCTGCTGGACGTGAGCAAATTCCTGAGCGACAACTTTGGCTATGCAACGGGTCCGTTTGAGAATTACGACAACGAAACGACCAGCGACAAGTTCCTCGTTCGCCTCGACTACAACCTGAACGACAGGAACAAACTGACGCTGCGCTATACCCACCACAACTCGGAATCGGATCAGCTCATCAGTAACAGCTCTTCGCTGGGCCGCGGTACCCGTCGTACGAACCCGAACTCGATGTCCTATCAGAATTCCGGGTACATCATCCTCGACAACACCCGCTCTGCCGTACTCGAACTGAACACCACGATCTCGGATAACGTGCACAACACGTTCCTCGTCGGCTACGACAAGCAGAACGAAGACCGGAAGTACAAGGGCGATTTCTTCCCGACCATCGATATCATGAAGGATAACAGTACCTACATTTCTGTAGGTTTCGACCCCTTCACACCTGACAACCAGCTCAATTACAGCACTTTCCACGTAACGGACAACGTCTCGCTGTACCGCGACCGCCATACCTTTACGTTTGGTGCCAACTATGAGTTCTACAAATCGAACAACCTGTTCTTCCCCGGCAGCAACGGTGTGTATGTATTCACCTCGCTGGATGAGTTCTACGCTGCCGCAGGCAGCCCGGTTACCTCGTCGAACCAGACTTCGCCGGTAGACATCAACCGCTTCCAGTATCGCTATTCGGCGCTGCCTGAGTTTGCCAAGCCGTTGCAGGTACTGAAAGTTCACAAGATCGACCTGTATGCACAGGATGAGTACCAGGTATCCAATCGCTTCAGACTGACCTACGGCGTGCGTGCCGGTCTGATCAAGTTTGAAGACACGGCCATCGAAAATCCGGTGATCACGGATGAGACCTTTGTTGACCTGAACGGCAACCGCAATTACAAGATCAATACGGGCATGATGCCGGATGCAAAAGTCCTCTGGGAACCGCGCATCGGCTTCAACTGGGATGTTACCGGCAAACGTTCCACGCAGGTTCGCGGCGGTACTGGTATTTTCTCCGGTCGCCCGCCTTATGTATGGGTGTCCAACCAAATCGGCAACAACGGCGTCCTCACGGGTTTCATCGACGTGTCGGGCAGCAACCAGTACGGCTTCACGACCGATGCGACGATCTTCAATCCCGACCAGCCCACGCTGCCGTCGACTTTCGACATCGCGTCTACGGATCCGGATTACAAATTCCCGCAGGTGTGGAAAAACAACCTGGCTGTCGACCAGAAACTTCCGTTCGGTCTCGTGGGTTCTATTGAACTTTTGTACAATAAGAACATCAATGCCGTGCGCTATTTCGACGCCAATATGGAACCGGCAACCGGCACTTTTGCCGGCCCGGACAACCGTCCCCGTTTTCCGGGCTCCGGACTCTCGGGCGGCGCGCTGACCAGCGCTGTTCGTGTCAACGACGACGTATCGCGCGCAGCGGTCATGACGACCACAGACGAAGGTTACTACTTCGGCGCCACGTTTAAACTCGAATATCCCGTTAAAACAGGCCTGTACGGCATGTTCGCTTACACATACAGCGAAGCGAAAGACCTCATGAGCGCCGGTTCGATCGCATCCGGTTCGTTCACGGGAGCACGGTCTTACGAAGGCAACAATATCCTGCGTCAGGCATTTGCCGACCAGGATCTGCCCGACCGCCTGGTTGGTATCCTGGGTTATCGCCTCGAGTACGGTGGCAAATTCGGCGGCGCTACGCAATTCTCGCTTGGTTACACCGGCGAAACGCGTGGCTTCAACCCCGGCATCGGTATCAACACCTCTCGCTTTACGTACCGTATCGCCGGCGATATGAACGGCGATGGCGTCAACGACAACGACCTGATGTATGTGCCGACCGAAACGGAAATGAGTCAGATGCTTTTTGACGATATCACCTCCGGCGGTAATACGCTCTTCACGGCCGACGAGCAGCGCGCAGCGTTCAATGCATTCATCAATCAGGATGAATACCTGAGCACCCGCCGCGGTCAGTATGCCGAGCGCAACGGCGCCATCTTCCCGATGCTGCACCGTTTCGACCTTTCCGTCGTACAGGAATTCTCGATCAAGATCGGCAAGAAGCGCAACTCGATCCAGTTCCGCGCTGATATTCTGAATTTCTTCAACCTGATCGACAGCGAATCGGGTCTTGGCAACAACCTCGTCAACGATCGCCCGCTGGTGTATCGCGGCGTTACTGCCGATGGCCAGCCGCGCTACCAACTGGCGCGCCAGACGGTTGACGGACAATCTGTCCTGATCCGTGATTCGTTTACGAAGAGCAAAACGCAATTCGACGTTTGGACCGCCCAATTCGGCATCCGCTACACGTTCGAATAATCGTTGATAGCAGTAATTAAAAACGGGCGCTCCTGGATCCAGGAGCGCCCGTTTTTTTAATGGTAAAGGAGATATCAGTCGGTAGCAGGCGCCGGCGCAGACGAGATGTTGAGAATATTGTCGTTCGGCTGATCCGATTCGATCAGGCCGTCGCGCAGGCGTACGATCCGGTGTGCGTGCTGGGCGATATCGTTCTCGTGGGTAACGAGAATGACCGTATTGCCCGAGCGGTGTATTTGCTCGAACAGGCCCATGATCTCGTAGGAAGTTTTGGTGTCGAGGTTACCCGTGGGTTCGTCTGCCAGAATGATGGCCGGGTCGTTCACCAGCGCGCGGGCTACTGCGACCCGCTGCCGCTGACCGCCGGAAAGTTCGTTGGGTTTGTGGTTGACGCGGTCGCCAAGGCCTACGGATTCAAGGGTTTTTCTGGCTTTGGCCAGCCGTGCTTCCTTTCCGATGCCGGCATACACAAGCGGCAAAGCCACATTTTCAAGCGCGGAAAGCCGGGGCATCAGGTTGAAGGTCTGAAAAACGAAACCGATCTGTTTGTTGCGGACCTCGGCGAGTTCTCCGTCGTCCATCGTGCTGACTTCCGTGCCGTTCAGCCAGTATTCTCCCCTGGTAGGCGAATCCAGGCAGCCGAGCAGGTTCATCAGGGTTGATTTGCCGCTGCCGGAAGGACCCATGAGCGCTACGTACTCGTTGCGGCGGATTTCCATAGTGACATCTTTCAGGGCTTCTACTTTTTCAAGGCCCATGATGTAGGTTTTATTGAGGTTTTTGATCGAGATCAGCATAATTTCACTTGTAAGGATGAACGGAAACGATCCTCAGGATCGCTTTTTTTTCCTGAGGAAAAGGCCGGTGACAACCAAAAAGGCGCCTGCGATCAGCGAGGTGAATTTTGACACCAGTTGTGGAAACCACCGGTCGGCGATAAAGTATAGCGCTACTGCCACTGCAGCGAAGATGGCGAGCCAGTACAGGATGTTCCGGTTCCGTTTTTGACTGTTTTCCATAGTGAGATCAGATTTTAGGCGAATGGAAAAAGAAAAGTGTGTGATTGAAGAATCCCAAAATACGTTAAACGCCGGATATTATTCAATCACTTTCGGAACCCGGAAAAACTGCCCGTCTTGCCTGGGAGCATTTTGCAATGCCTCTTTCTGCGTCAGCTGCTGTCCGACCTTGTCAGGCCGGAGTGCCTGTTCGCCGGATGACAGATATATGAGCGGTTCAATCCCCTCTGTATCCATCTCGCGAAGTTTATCGACCATATCGATCATACGTTGCAGGTCGGCATTCAACTTTTCGCGTTCCGGCTCACTGAGCTGCAGGCGCGCCAGTTTTTCAAGTTTCGAAATAAGGTTTTTATCCGGTTGCATAAAAAAAGGATAGATGTTTGACGGAAGAAGTTCGTTTAACGCGGCCATCCAGTCGTTGAACGGATCAATTTTTTTGCAAGGAAGGCGCCGGCAGGTTTTTAAGGCGCATTGATTTTTCTACCTTCGCCGGGCACAAATGTACAGCAATGAACCCAAGCTTTCCCTCGGATAAAACGCTGATCAAGCATGTCGCCCTGGCGGGCAATATCGGCGCCGGCAAAACAACCCTTTGCGAACTGCTGGCCCATCATTTTGGATGGGATGTCCACTATGAAGATACGGAGAACAATCCTTACCTGTCCGACTTCTACCTCGATATGAAACGCTGGTCGTTCAACCTGCAGGTGTTTTTCCTTTCCAGCAGGTACCAGCAAATGCTTCGCATCCAACAGGGCAACCGCACGGTGGTGCAGGACCGGACCATCTATGAGGATGCCTTTATTTTCGCGCCCAACCTGGCGGATATGGGGTTGATGGAACGCCGCGATTTTGAAAATTATACCACGCTGTTCCAGTCCATCGTGTCCCAGATCAAGGCGCCCGATCTGCTCATCTACCTGAAGGCCAGTATTCCGACCCTGGTAGAACACATACAAAACCGCGGCCGCGACTACGAGGGCAGTATCAGCATTGAATACCTGAAACGCCTCAACGAGCGCTACGACAACTGGATCGGAAATTACCGCGAAGGCCGCCTGCTGGTGATCAACGTCGATCAGTTCGACTTCTCCAACGATCAGGAGCACGCCGCCAAGGTGCTGGAAATGGTACAGGCCGAACTGCACGGCCTGTTCTGATCCTCAAAACCGGATTTTATGAATATCGAAGAGTTTCAGGCATACTGTCAGCGGAAAAAAGGAGTATCGGAAGATTTTCCTTTTGATGAAACCACGCTTTGTGTCAGGGTAATGGGGAAAATATTTGCGATCACCGGCCTCGACGCCGAGCAATTCAAAGTCAACCTGAAATGCGACCCCGAATATGCGATCGAATTGCGCGAACGATACCCGGAGGTGCAACCCGGCTGGCATATGAACAAAGCGCACTGGAACACGGTCGACTTCGAAGGTTCGCTGGATGCATCCCTGCTTTGCCAACTGATCGACCATTCGTATGATCTGATTGTCAAATCCCTCAAAAAAATACAGCGGGAAGCACTGGATCAACTTCCGGACTAACTCAACTGACATTCCGGATTGCCGCACACTTCCTGCTCGCCCTCCGTTTCCAGGGTTGCATGCCCGATATTCATATGCTCCAGTTCATGCCGGAAAGCCGCTTTTACATCGTGCGACCTGCCGGGCGGCATGCCTTCTTCCAGTACCAGATGTGCGGTAAGCGCATTTTCCCTGGTGCTCATCGCCCACACGTGGATATGATGAATGCCTTTGACGCCTCCGATCTTCATGGCGGTGTTTCTGATCTTTTCAATCTCTATCTCATCGGGCACCGCGTCGAGGCTTAACAGAACACTTTCCTTCAAAAGCCCCCAGGTACTCCATAAAATGATCGCCAGTACGGCAAAACTCACCACCGGGTCAAGCCATGTCCAGTTGAAGTAATACATGGCCAGTCCGCTGACGACCACGCCGGCCGATACGGCTGCATCGGCAGCAAGGTGCAGGTAAGCGCCTTTTACATTGAGGTCTTTTTCCCGGTCGCGGTAAAACAACCATGCCGACAGTGTATTGACCACAATACCTGCTGCCGCCACCATTGCTACCGTAAGGCCCGGCACCACGGGTGGCGCCGCCAGTCTGCGCGTTGCTTCATATCCGAGTACACCAACCGCCACGACCAGCAGCAGCGCGTTGATCAGCGATGCCAGCACGGTAAATTTGCGGTACCCGTAGGATAGTCTTCCTTTTCCCGGTATGCGCGCGAGGCGGAAGGCCAGCAAGGACAAGCCGAGGCTGCCCACATCGCTCAGGTTGTGGCCCGCGTCGGTCAGGAGCGCCAGCGATCCGGAAAACAGGCCTGCCAGCACTTCCACGATGACAAACGACAGATTTATGGCGATTCCGACCCAAAAGGCGGTATTGAGCCTGGTATCCAGGTGAATTTTATGGTGATGATGGTCGTGATGCGTATGCGGCATGATCGGTTCCTGTTTTACGATGTTTCTGGACAGGTTCTGGGATACATATAATGCAAATCAGGCTTTTTGATGCACGACTATCCATTCCCGGAATACTTATACCTTCAGTCTGATTCAAATGCACCTTGCCTTGTTTGTGCATGATTGAGAGACACAGGCGGATCAGGGCAATGTGAAACGACAAACGCCTTTTGTGTAGTCGTTACAGGGTTCGTTGTCAAGACAAACGCCCTTTGTGTAATCGCTGCAGGGTTCGTTGTCAAGGCAAACGCCCTTTGTGTAGTTGCTGCAAGGTTCCTTGTCAAGACAAACGACCTTTGTGTAGTCGTTGCAAGGTTCCTTGTCAAGACAAACGCCCTTTGTGTAATCGCTGCAAGGTTCCTTGTCAAGACAAACGTCCTTTGTGTAGTGAGTTACGTTCAATGTGTAACGAGTTCCGCCCTTTATGTAACGACTTCCGTTTGATGCGTATCGACGTGACAGAACCCTTTTCAGGCTTAAAAAAGTGCCGTTTTGCAGGATGCCGGGATCATCAGGCTTTATCGTTCAGGTGCTAATCCGAAGATTAAGTACCCCCGCTCTAAAAACGCATATTATTTTATAAAAAACAGGGCGAGCCCGGAAATGATGAGGGTCACTCCTGTGATCAGTCCTGCGTTATGCTCCCAGCGATGCCAGTTTACCCCTCTGAGACCGCTGAGCGCCAGCCCCATCCAGGCAAGCATTCCCAGGATGGTGAGCACACCGTACAGGCTCGCCAGCAAAGCGACAAAGCCCCAGCCAAATTGCCCTGCGGAGAGAAAATACCCTTCTATCTCAAGGCAAGGTGAAAAAAACATGGCCACGGCGAGTGCCGTCACAACCCCCCAGGGCAGATGCCGGGCGTGTAGATGAAAATGGTGGTGGAAATAATGGCGGTATATGTAAAAAATACCCAGGCCGCTAAGCAGTGCTGGTGATATCCAGGCTGTAAATATCTCCAGACGCTGCGCCAGCACGCCGCCCGTGAACGCCAGCAGACTGCCAAGCAAAACAGTGCTCAGGACATGGGCCAGCCCCGCCAGAAAGGTCACCCAGAGTATTCTGGAAGCCGGCCAGTTTTCCTGCCTCCCGATGGCTAATACCGGGAGCCAGTGGCTTGGGATCAGGGCATGAAACAGGCTCAGGAGTGCACTGCCGGCCAGAATTGTCTCCATAAAATGATCTGCGAAAGGGAATCAAACGTGTTTTATACTCAATTTGGCGAGCAGATCGGGCGAAATATTGTCCGCATAAACGCCGTAGGCATCTACCAGTACTCCTTTCAGGCCGTCCTTGCTCTCGATGGCATATAACACTTCATTGTCGGAAGGGTTGGTAACGCCTTCAAACCGGTACACTTCCACGATCTCAAAATCATCGGGATGCAACTCCAGTTGCCTGGCAGGGCAGTTGAGCCGATTTGTGTGTAAATCAAAATCTTCAGTATAGCCCCTGCTGCGCAGATCGTCCAGGGCTTCTATCAATGTGCTGAATGTCTTCATGTCAATTGTTTTTGTGCCGGGACAGAAATAACAGACAATTCAAAATCCGGCACTTATGGTTGAAAAATTGCAAGTTTGTGGGGCAATTCGACAAAATCCGCACCTGAAACGCGATCTGTACACCCAAAGGTTGCAAAGACCGGCAAAGCAACGGATTTTCGCGATGCTATATGATTTCCTGTATCATTTAAACACGCTCGTACCTTGGGCTGCAAGATGTACCCTGAACACAGCGATCATCCCGAAAGCCGTCGCATTTCCATACAGGCAATCTATCAATCTTCAACGTCGCCCGGGACTTTATGTTGACACATATTATACTAATAACGATCGGAAGTGCCCTGGTTTCTTATGGAGCCAGGATCATGGTGGATGGCTCGTCGTCACTTGCTAAACGGTTCAATATATCGGACCTGGTGATCGGCCTGACAGTAGTAGCCTTCGGTACTTCATCTCCCGAACTGATCGTTTCGGTCATTGCCGCCAGTACCGGCAAGGCAGATGTGGCGCTTGGCAATGTGATCGGCAGCAATATGATGAATATTTGCCTGATCCTCGGCCTGGCTGCCTTGATCCGGCCGCTGGGTGTGCAGCGGAACACCGTGTGGAAGGAAATACCGCTGAGCCTGCTTGGCATCATTGTCGCCTTTTTTATGGCCAACGATCTTTTATTCGACGGTCGCGGGCCGTCAGCCATTTCACGGATCGATGGCCTCGTGCTGCTGAGTTTTTTTGCTATCTACCTTTACTACATGTTCGAGATCGCGCGCAATTATCCCCAGATCAGCACACCCGACATGCACCAGCGGCCGGTGTGGCTGAGCGTAATGATGGTATTGGGGGGCATCGCCGCGCTTACGTTGGGGGGGCAACTGGTGGTGGAATCGGCCATCGGCATCGCGCGTTTTCTGGGCATCAGCGAGGCTGTGATCGGCCTGACCCTGGTTGCCGTAGGCACTTCCATTCCCGAACTGGCCACCTCTATCGTAGCAGCCAGGCGGGGAAACACGGATATCGCCGTGGGCAATGTAGTGGGGTCCAATATTTTCAACGTTTTTATGATCCTGGGCGTAAGCGCTACGGTTGCGCCGTTGCCGCTCGGGAATATCAAAATGTCGGACTTTATCGCTTGTATCCTCATGACCGCCCTCTTGTTCCTCTTTTGTTTTGTTCAGGAGTCGAGGGTCGTCACAAAATGGAAGGGACTGGCCTTTCTGGGTATCTATGCCGCTTACATGGCGTACCTGCTCACAGGCTTATGATAGCCAAAGCCCGTTCAAAGAATTTTTTCCACTTCGTAAATGGAGTTGATCTTGCCGGCGAAGAGGCAGTAAAATTTCGGATCGGATCGCAGCAGATCTATTTCCGTAGGTCTCCCGTCGTCGATATAATTGGCTTTCAGTTTTGATTTGATCGTAAAGTAGGAAAAAAGATAGTCGAAACTGACCTGATCGCTGAAATAAGGTTGCATTTGCGCCAGCATCTTCCGGGCATTGCTGGCAGGACGCCGGGGGCACTCGGTGCAAATACCCGGCGCTTTGGGCCGGCAGTTCGGGTCGTGCTCTGTCTGACAATCAAAATGAGGCAGTTGTTCGTAGGATATCTTGTGGTGGGTATACGCGACAGAAGACAACGACAAAAGGTCGCTCAAGCCGTATGGCATCACCGATCCGAAGGGACCGTCCATCACCGTAAGCCCTTTCCCCCGGAATTGTGGCGAGCCGACAAAAGCGATTTCGGAAATTTCATGCGTCAAATCCAACATGCGCACTCCGAAAAGCCGGTTGATCGCATTCGTGGCGGCGTATGTGGCATTCACGACCGTACCGGCGACCAGGGTGCTTGTTTTTCCCGTTTCCTGTTTACATAGTATCGTCCATTTATGGCCGCTTGCATCGGCTGATACGGGCCTGGTTCCAGTCATTACTTCGATTGCTTTTTCGCGGGCGATCCTGTCGCGGTAATAAGCGCTGATCAGGACGGGGTCGAAAGAATATTCTACAGTGCTGTAGAGCGCCTCGATCCGCTCGAAATTGAACAGGGGATGCTCGCCAACCCGTTCACACGGAATGCCCAGGTATTCGCAAAACCGCTCGAACTGGCTGGGATCCGTGAAAGAGCCAAATCGGTCGATCGCATAGTATTTTTCGAATGAAAAATTGACGAAACGCCGGTGTTCTTCCGTAAAACGGGCCTTGTGTTCGTCGCTGAGCGCTGCGGTTGCAATACTGCGGGGGTAATGATATCCGCCGTGCAGGCGCGCCTGGTTGACGAGCGACGCTTTCCGGAACAATCGCGATTCTTTTTCCAGCAGGGCCACGCGCGCGCCTTTCCCGGCGAGATACAAAGCCGCGTAGCAGCCGAATATCCCGCCTCCGATCACAGCGACATCGAATTGTTCCATGCCGGCAAAGATAAGTTCCGGTAATGCAAAAGAGGCTGTTTCAGACATCCGCCCCCGCTGTTTCGGCGGCAGGGAGATGAATGAAACAACCTCTTGTTGTGTATGTGGTACTGTCCTGTTGTGTGCTTATCTGGCGACGCTGAGTTTTACCACTTCAGCCCTGCCGGTGACCTTGTCTTCCAGGCGGATGAAATAGGGGCCTGCAGGCAAGGGCGCGACGTCGATGTAGAACAGATTGTTCCCGGGCTGCACCTGCACCCTGGTCGCGGAGATCAGCGAGCCGCCCAGGCTGTGAACCGTCAGGAGGGCATCGAAGTGTTCCTGGCTCTGGAATGTCACTTCCGCGCTGATGGATGCCGGATTCGGGAAAACGCTCAATACACGTTTGCCCTGGTAAGGATCGAATGCCGAGGTCGTGCCGAAGTAGCAATCCGGGCTGACGACGTATGCCGAATCCACCAGCGGCAACTTGACATAACCTTCGAACATCGTCTGCTCCAGCACGAAGTTGTTGGCGCCGAGCCAGTCCTGCAGCAGGGAAGTGAACACCTGCCGGTAATCGAACTGCATGTCCATCAACTGGTTGTCCTGCGTCAGCACGCCCAGGTTCACATTAGTACCGTTCACGCCTGCCTGAACGTTTTTCCCGAACAGGAACATCGGGGCCAGGGTGCCGTGATCGGAACCCAGGGAACCGTTTTCCTTGGCCGTACGCCCGAACTCGGAGAACGTGCAGGCCACTACCTGTTCGTCGATGCCCAGTTCTTTCAGATCGTCGAAGAAGTATTTGACCGAATCAGAAAGGTTCTGGAGCAGATTGGCGTGGTTGCCGATGGTCGTGTTGTTTTCAATTACCTGCGCGCCGTGGGTGTCAAATCCGCCCATCGAGCAGAGGTAGATCTTGGTCTTGCAGCCGCCCGAGATCAAACGCGCGATCGTTTTCAACTGGTTGGCAAGCGTGGTGTCCGGGTAGTCGTTCAGCGCATTGGAACCGGCGTTGAAGGTATCGCTGATGCGCTGCGAATAAAGGCTCAGGCTGTTTTCCACCCCCTGAATATAGGCGATCTCCTCGCCATAATCCGAATTCGGGACATTGAGCAGGGGTGCGCCGCCGATCGTCTGGATCAGCGAGTAAAAACCCGCGGGGTCCTGGCCGCTGAGGTTGATAACATTCTGGTGCTGCGTTTCGGTGTGAAACCCGAGCGAGGGGTTGGGGTCGCCGATCTGGATGCCCAGCGGATCGGGCATGTCGGCCGTGGGAGCGCCCTGCACGTCCGGGTACAAGGCCTGCAACGCGCGCCCCATCCATCCGGAAGGAATGTTGTTGTTTGCGGGCGTACCGTCACCGCCGGAAAGCCAGAGATCGGTCCCCTTGAAGTGCGACTGATTCATATCGGCATAACCGACGCCCTGTACGATCGATGCCTGCCCGTTGTCATAAAGGTCCTTAATACCCGTCAGGGCCGGATGAAGCCCCACTTTGTCGGGAGCGGACAGGGTATTGTCGAGATCGAGGTACTTGTTGGCGCCGGTTTCCGGAATGCGGATGCTGGGCCTCAGCGCAGCATACAAGTCATATTGCTGCACCGGAATGACCATATTCAGGCCGTCATTGCCGCCTTTGAGTTGGATCAAAATCAAAACGCGGTCTTCCACGCCGTCGCAGGTCGACATGATCCTGGCGATCTTGCTGTTCGCAAAAGGCCTCATAGGGAAGCCGTTGACCACGAATGGCGTTACACCCGCGGCCGGAAATATTTTGAGAAAATTTCTTCTTTTCATTGTTGGAAAGGTTTTACGGTTTTGCGGTTTCTCGGTGTCCGGAACGCTGCTGTTTGCAGTCGCGGCCGTCACCGTGCAACCTTAAAACCTTATTTAGAAAAGTTGATATTCAGCGGAATACATGATGGAATTGATCAGCCGCTCCAGCGCGAGCGTTACTTCGGTCGCATCGCCCGTATCCAGATAATTTTGCCATTCGTAGGTCCAGTCGGCCGGCGGCAGATTGTCGAGGAAAACGGTGATGTAGAAATAGTTGAAGCGATCGCTGTCAGGTGATTCCGGCAACATATATTGCAAGAGGTCCTGCACCAGTACGTACGGATCTGTAGCGTCGGAAACCACGCCACTGCTCTTGATCCAGTCGGCAATATTTAATTGCACACCCAAAGGCTGATTCGCTGAACCGCCGATAGTGAGTTTGCCGGAAAGCAGCATGGCGGGCAGTTTATATCTCGCCACAATGGTGCTGGCGTTGAACCACTGCCGGTTGAAATCGGGCGCCTGGTAGTAGGCCGGATATCCGGCTACATCGAAGGGGTAGAACAGAGGCATGTTTGCCTGGGCGAACATCCGCTGGGCCACGCCGCGGTTGTAAAACTGGAAAAAGGCCTGCGTTTCGGTCATCGGATCGGGGATCGGCAGATCGAAAAATGAAATGGACTGCAGCGCCAGTTCTACCGGCGATTTGATCAGGCCGCCGATGATCTCGTCCGAGTTGTCCGAATCATCCATGTCGAAGAAATGCTGACTTTGCAGCAATTGCTCCAGTACGGGCTTGATCTCGTAATTGTTGGCGATCATCGTATCGGCCAGCGGAACGATGATATCACTTTCAATCTCCGAAGTGATGTTGCGGCTGACGAAGAAATGATACAGCCTGCGGCAGAAATTCCGGGCGGTTTCAGGTTGTGCGAATGTCATGTCGACCAATGCCGCCAGTTCCGTCCACATTTCATCGGCATTCGATGCTCCCTGAATGGTGGTGCTCTGGAATTTGTCGCTGAAAGTTTTGGGATCGACGTCGTGCTGGGCGAAGTTGACGTCGCCGCGTGGCAGCATGGTGTCGGTGTCGATCACGTTGCGTTGTCCTCGTATCCTGAAGCCTGTGAACAGTCTGGCTGCCACAACAATATCGTCCTCGGTGTAGTTCGTATAGTCGCCCGGGCCGATCTGCGGGCCTTTTCCGATGGTAAACAGTTCGAAGAACTCGCGGGCGAAGTTCTCATTCGGGTTGTTTTTCGAATTTTCCGTATTGTTCAGATACCGCAACATGCAGTTGTCGGTCACCATTTTGGTGATAAAACTTTTGAAGTTGCCCAATGCGCCCCAGCGCAGCAGGAACAGGTAGTCGCAAAAGTGCGTAGTGGCGAAAGACAAAATGTCCACTACATTGAACTGGTGCAGGAAAAAGGCCATGCGGTGTCCGATGCCCGGATCGTACAGCGATTCGTTGGTCCACCAGCTCACTACCCAGGGGCGGAGCATAAAATCCTGCGCGGGGAGGTTCCCGCCGGGCGGATAAACCCAGGTGATGGGTGGAACGCCGGGAAGGTCGGAATTCGGGTAAACCGGTTGGTCGAGTTGCAGGGGATAGAGTTGCAGCAGCGTCGCGAGCGCTTCCGCTGCCGTTTGTCCGGCCATTTCGTCCACCTTGGCTTTGGTGAAACGATAGCTCGTCCGCCGAAGCAAATGAGCGGCATGGCGGTAACCTAAGGCGCCTTGCATGGGTGTCAGTGATGCCATGTTCGGAAGATTGTTTAGTTAAAGAAAAATCGGTTCAAAACGCAGTAAAACGAGGTGGGCATTTGAGGGCGGGATGTTCAGCGGCTATGCGCCGGCGATCACTGCGAGTTTGACTACTGGATTAAATGTGGGTTTAACGAGTCGTTTAAGTTTTTTATTAGATGCTATTTAGTTAAAATTTGGAGAAAAAACAAAACGGCGCCTCCCGGGTGGGAAGCGCCGTTTTCAACTATTATCCGTTATCAGAAGCCTGATAACCAATGTTTTACTTGTTGATCACTACCAACTTTTTGGTACCGTTCAGATTGCCGGATTGTACGCGTACGAAGTATACGCCATCCTGGAGATTGGCCGTGTTCAATTGTACGTAGTTCGGACCGGCGTTCATGGTGCCTTGCGGAATGCTGCGCACAAGTCCGCCGCGCACATCAGTGATGAACACCTGCGTTTCGCCGCTCTGTTCGAGGCTGAATGCGAGTTGAGCCATGCCCTGAGATACCGGGTTCGGGTTAAGGCTCAGTTCGAGGTTGTTCACGGCAACGTTGTTAATGCCTACTGCATCGGCATTGCCGATATACACCAGGTCGGCAGACTCGTCGGCCTGAGTGCCTGTTTTGAGTACGGCAGCACCGGGCGTCAGGTCGCGCTGGTAAAGAATGTGAAGTTTATCGCTTACGCGCTTGTACACGCTCGGATATACGCCTTCGGAAATTTTCGCAAGGTTGGAATCCGGGTCGGTATCGGTCGCGTAGTTGAGGTCAACGGGCGGAAAGAACCAGGTTTGGCCGTAGTCGGGCGACTTCATCATATACAGGTGGCGGTAGTTGTTGCCGGCATCGTCTTCCAGCCTTTCAACGGTAGCCGAGTACACGACATATATACCTCCGTTTTCGTCAGAAGCAGCGGCGGGCATACTGGACAAACCGGTACCATAACCTACAACAGTCGTGATATCAAGCGTGTCGTTGCCATCGAAGTCGAGCGAACCGGTGATCTCGTACAGCGTCTCCGGATCGAGTTCGCTCCAGTAGATCAGGCCGTTGATGCCGGGATAGTAGAAAGAACCGCCGTCGTCGAACGGAGAGTCGAGCACGTACGTCTCGCCCATCCACATATGTACGAAGCCGGTGTTGTCGATCAGCATGGACGCGGAACCGTCGGTCGTGAAAATAGCCAGCGTATCCGGAGCCGTGTCATCTACAGGAAGGTCGTCAACAGTATATCCCTGGTCGGTTACATACTTGAAAAGCGGGAAGTCGAATACAACCACCGGGTCTTCCCAGGTATCGCCGCCATCGAATGACTTGTACAGCGTAACGTCGTTCCAGGAATCGAACACGCCTACTGCTACAACGCCGTCGCGCGCATCGACCGAATAGTTGTCGGGGCCGATAGCAGCGTAAGAGGTGCTGTCGAGGCCGGGGATGATGCCATCCGTAATATCCCAGGTGGAGCCGCCATCGGGCGAACGCCACATCAGAACATGGCCGTCCATGCCTTCATAGATCGTACCGCCGGATGCCACAGGGATCGACAACGCCAATACATACAGGTATTCTCCATCCGTTGCGGCATGTGCCCACAGGCATGCCACGTTGGACGGGATCGTGCTTTCATCCCAGTTGGCCTGGCCGGCCGGGCGGCGCAGCAGGTTCAGCACACCGCTGCCCTGGTGCGAGATGATGATCTCGGTGCCGCTTGCCGTAGCAACATAGTTGGTAAAACCGGTACGAACCGATTCGGCGCGGTTGAGCGGATATACCGGGATCACTTCATTCCAGTTTTTCTGGGTGTTGTAACCGGTACCGCGGTCAGACCAGCCGGCGCCTTCCGGCTGCAGGGACATCGTCCAGGCAGCGCCGATACCTTCCTGGCCGCCCAACGGAACGATGCGCGGGTTCTCCACGCCATTCGTCTGAAGGTCGTAAGTAGTCGTACCGACCTTCTCTTCGGTAAGGTTTGCGCGCAGCATGCTTTTCGATTGCGGTACGGAGGGTACGATAGCATCTGCAGGGTTTGTGGAGAAGTCTTCAAAGCCGGTCAGGGCCTTGGGCATTGGTACAGCCTTGAGCGCCGAAGGATTGATCTTTTTGATCTGCGGGTGGCGCTTAAGATTGTTTGCCTTCGATTGCGCATGGGCGGTGTAGCCGCCAGCAACCAAAGCCAGGAGCAAAGTAACACGGAAAAGTTTGTGCATCATGGATTTGCTTGTTGATTGGTTAACTAATTTTCGAAGAAGCAGGTGATATCAGGGCGGTTTTTAAAGAATCTTTTTATATGGATTATCGGGCGGGTTGAACTGCCAAATTTATCTCGTATTGCTTACAAGGCCTCAATGAACTTTTCGGGAAAATCGTCGGAAATTTACAATCATTTAATTTTTACAGGCCAAAGGAATTGTCATTTTTTCTAGGAAAAACAATTCAAGGGGTTGTAAATCAACTTCTTAAGATCATTTATTCTTTTCCAGGAATGGCCGCGATCAGTTCGCGTACGTACTCGCGTTCAGGATTTCTGAAAATATCCTCCGGGTATCCAACAGCTTCTACTTTCCCTTTGTTCATCACCAGCAGGCGGTCGCACATCTGCTTTATCACACTCAGATCGTGTGAGATGAAGAGATACGTCAACCCGTATTTTTCCTGCAGATCGGCCAACAGGTTCAAGACCGTTGCCTGAACCGAGACATCGAGTGCGGACACGATCTCGTCACAAACGAGAAATCTGGGCTCCAGCGCCAGTGCGCGGGCAATGCATATCCGCTGGCGCTGACCACCGGAAAACTCGTGCGGATATCGCTGAAACTGATCGGCCTGCAATCCAACGGTCTCCAGCAGTTCGACGGCTTTTTCGCGACGCTGTTTGTCGGAATCAAAACGCTTGTGTACCTGCATGGGCTCCATGATCGCCCTGCCGATCGCCATGCGCGGATTGAGCGAAGAGTAGGGGTCCTGAAATACGACCTGAATATCTCTCCGGTATGGTTTGAAGGCTTCTATGCTCAGGTCATGCAACGCCGTACCGTTATATATGATCTGGCCACTGTCCATATCTGTGAGGCGGGCAATGGCTTTTCCGAGCGTCGTTTTGCCGCAGCCGGACTCGCCGGCCAGTCCGAACGTTTCACCCTGAAAAACATCAAAAGAGACCCGGTCGACCGCATTCAACCATTTAACAGGCCTCCCCAGCCAGTTCTTTTCGGCCGGAAAACGGACCAGCATATCCTTTACCTGAAGTAGCGGATCGGAGTCATACAAACTCTTTCTGCGCTGTTCCGTTTCATCGGCACTGACTACTTGGGCTTCATGCCGACTGTTATCAAGGAAATCCGACACAGTCGGCATCCTGTGCCACTTGTGCTTCAATGAAGGCCGGCAGGCTACCAGCCCACGCGTATATGGGTGTTCCGGGTTGCGGAGAATTTTTTGCACAGGTCCTTCTTCCACAATTTTCCCCTGATACATGACCAGCACCCGGTCGCAGATGTCGGAGATCACACCGAGGTCGTGGCTGATGAACAGCATTGAAAGTCCGGATTCTTCTTTCAACTCGCGCATCAGGTCCAGGATTGCTTTTTGCACCGTTACATCGAGCGCTGTCGTCGGCTCGTCGGCAATCAGGATGCCGGGTTTGCAGGACATGGCCATCGCGATCATTACGCGCTGCTTTTGTCCGCCGCTGATCTGGTGCGGGTAGGACCTGAAAATGCGCTCCGGGTCGGGGAGCCGGACTTTTTCAAAAAGCAGCAAGGTTTGTTTGCGGGCTGCCTCCGCATCGACTTTCTGATGCAGGCGAATGGCTTCGGTCACCTGATCGCCACAGCGAAATACGGGGTTTAGAGATGTCATGGGCTCCTGGAAGATCATCGCGATTTCCGCCCCCCTCAGGCGCTGCATTTCGCTTTCCCCAAGTGTACTGATCTCTATTTCTTTACTGCCGCCATCCCTGGGATATAGTGTTATTGCTTCTGACGAAATCCCTGCCGGCGGGCTGGGTAGCAAGCGCATTATGGATAAAGCGGTAACGGATTTGCCGGAACCCGATTCCCCGACGATCCCAAGTGTTTCACCCTGATCAAGATGGAACGAAACACGATCTACCGCCTGCGTATGGCCCTGCGGCGATGCAAAATGTACGCTTAAATTTTTGACGTCCAGTATTTTCGGCATTACATCGTCAGTTTGCAATTTCCCGCTTCCCAGGCGATGCTGATATTTTTCCCCCTGAGCAACCATCTGACCAGATCGGCTCCCAGCAGTTCTGCACGCCATCCGGTGAGCAGGGCGTGGTCAAAATCCTCGCTGCCGGCTTTCAACTTGTTAAATTCACCTTTTGGCAGCAGCAGCGCTGCGCTGATCTCGTGTTCGAGGCATTGTTTTTTTACGAAGTGATAAAGTAACTCCATCGTCCAGTCGTGTTCGGGGTCGTCGGGACGCGGTTTGCCGAGAGTATGAAGGAATGCTTTTTCGGCTTCGGTGACTTTGGTGTTCCACAATGCCTGCCAGGCATCGATATTGCGCTTCCATACACCCTCTGAGAGGGTACGGTTGGCCCGGAACGCATTGGGGCCATTTTTGATCGCGCGCAGCACGGTGCTGATGTGCCGGCTTTGCAACACCGACTCTTTCGGGACGTTCAATTCCATCGCGCGGCTGATGCGCCAGCGATACAGGCGCATCAGGAAAGTCTTTTCACGCATATCCAGCTGGTGAACGGCTTCATTGGCCAGAAACTCTTTATCGGGATTTACCTCGTAGAATTCGGGCACGTCCCACTTCCTGTTCTCTTCTGCCGCCCAGCTGAGGCGGTTGCGTTTTTGAAGATTGCCCGTGAGTTTTTCATGAAGCGCCGGCAGGTATTTCACATCCTCCACAGCATAGTTGAGTGCTTTGGGATCGAGCGGCCGCGCTTCCCAGTCTGCTACCGTATGACTTTTGGCAAGCGACACCCGGAGTTCTCGTTCCACGATCTTGGCGAACCCCGCGGGATAGTTATAACCGACGAATCCTGCGGCGATCTGGGTATCAAATGTATTGTTGGGCACCGTGCCGTACAGGGTATGCAGCAAGCGGTAGTCATTGTCGCCGGCGTGTGTGATCTTCAGCGTTTCCGGCTGCTCCACGATCTTTAGAAAAGAGCTCAGGTCCTGTATGCGCAAGGTATCGATGAGGAAAATATCTTTCGGGGTCACGATCTGTATCAGGCAGAGGACCGGCACAAAGGTCTTTTCACCGACGAATTCCGTGTCGAAGCCGATCCAGGGTTCGTTGGCTGCTTCACGCATGACCCGCTCAAAGTCCTGTTGTCTTTCAAG
Source organism: Lewinellaceae bacterium (assembly GCA_020636045.1). Taxonomy (GTDB): domain Bacteria; phylum Bacteroidota; class Bacteroidia; order Chitinophagales; family Saprospiraceae; genus M3007. The sequence goes on along the minus strand of JACJYP010000004.1, from coordinate 61,390 downwards.
GAAATGCACTTGGTATTTCATGCGGTAAATGTAAACAGGATTGATTTCAAACCGCGTTTAATGGCAATTTTGGTTTTAATATTTCCTTTGTATTCTTATGCAAAAGAATATCGTTCAAACATCAATTAACTTGCGCCGCGAAAGAGAACGGGCATCCGTTAAGGGATTTTCGCTGTCTCTTGTTATGTGACCGCACTGTCGTTTTTGTTATATATTGCGGTAACAACCTTGCATCAGCTGATGCGTTCACTAACACGCATGCTTCATAAAAGCAACCATGAAAAAGATTCTTTTTGGTATAGCCATTTTTATCGTTTTGCTGCTGGGCGCCCTGATCGCACTGCCGTATTTGTTTAAAGACGAGATCATAGAACAGGTAAAGATATCTGCCAACGAAAGCCTGACGGCAACGGTGGATTTCAAGGACGTCGATATTTCCGTGTTCCGCCATTTTCCGAAATTGTCGGTAGGATTGGAGGGTCTGGAAGTGACCAATGGCCCCGGACCCTTCGAAGGCGTAAAACTGGTCCGCTGTGACCGGCTGGATGTAGCGATCGATCTCTGGTCGGCCATTTTCGGCAGCGAAGTCGTGATCAAAGGCCTGTATTTCCAAAAGCCGGATATCAGGGTGTTCGTGCTCGGCGACGGCCAGGCAAATTATGATATTACGAAGCCCGAACCGGAAGGGGAGGCTGCAGAACCGGCAGACGAGGCGGCGCCGGTAAAACTGGAGCGTTACGGCATCAGGGACGGCAAAATCCTTTATGACGACCGCTCGCTGGAAATGCGCACCGAGATCGAAGGCCTGGAGCACAACGGCTCCGGAGAGTTCGGTACCGATCTGTACGATCTGGTCATGAGCACTCAGATCGCCAAACTATCGGTCAACTACGGCGGGGTGCAATACCTGCGCAATGCACAGGCGGACTGGGAAGCGACACTGGGGGCGGATATGAAAAACATGAAGTTTACTTTCAAATACAATGACCTGACGGTCAATGCCTTGAAATTGGTGCTGGATGGCTGGGTTCAAATGCCGGAAAACAGTGAAGACATTCGTATGGACCTTACGTTCGGTACGCCGCAAAATACTTTCAAGAGTTTCCTCTCTGTCATTCCGGGCGCCTACACCAAAGATTTTGAAAACGTGCAGGCAAACGGCACCGTGCAGTTTACCGGCTACGCCAAAGGCACCTACAACGATATTATTTATCCCTCATTCAAGATTAATATGAAGGTCGGGAATGCCGATTTCAAATATCCCGACCTGCCGCTGGGCGTCAGCAACATCAATGTCGATGCATCGGTTACCAGCCCAAGCCAGCGGCTCAACGATATGAAAGTGGATATCCCGAAATTCAGCCTCCGGATCGGTTCCAATCCGCTGGAAGGGTTTTTCTACCTGCGCACACCGGAAACAGACCCGAATATCAACACAAAACTGACCGGCACGCTCAATCTGGGTGAATTGTCCAAAGCCTTTCCGATGGAAGGCGTGCAGGAACTGGCAGGAGTGATAAAAGCCAATATTACGATGAAGGCCGCCATGAGCCAGATTGATAAACAGCAGTACGACCAGGTTGACATGGCCGGCGATTTCGCCATGAGCGGCATCAACTACCGGGCCGAAGGAAGCCCTGATGTGTCGATCCGGCAATTATCGACCAGCATCAGTCCGCAGCGAGTCGATGTTCGCGAATTCGACGCCAAACTCGGCCGCTCGGACCTGCGCGCATCGGGCAGTATCGATAATATCCTGGCGTATTTTTCCACGAAAAAAACGATGACGGGCAACCTCAGCATTGCTTCCAATCTATTCGATGCGAACGAGTGGATGGAAGAACCTGCCGGCGATGAAGCCGGTGTGGTACCCAGCGAAACGGCAGCCGAACCTGAAGAGAAGGCATTCGACCGCTGGGACTTTGTGGTAGACGGCAAGATTGGGCGTCTCAAATACGACACCTACGACATCACGAATATGAGCATGCAGGGGCATTTTACCCCCAACCTGATGAATGTATCCGAATTTGGCCTCAATATGGGTCCCAGCGACCTGCATGGAAGCGGCGAGATCAGGAATGCCTGGAATTATTTGTTTGATAACCAGACGGTTGCGGGTGTCGTGAACCTGCGTTCCAGTTACTTCGACCTGAACCAGTTCATGACAGAACCCGCAACTACAGCTACGACCGCAAGTTCGGGTCCGCCTCCTGCGGAAGATATTATTCCGGTGCCTGAAAACATGGACATGACCCTGAACGCAGATTTCGGCCGCGTCAAATACACTGACTACGACCTGAACAACCTGAAGGGCAGGGTAGTGGTAAAGAACAGCGCGGCCAGGCTTGAGGACTTTACTGCCGACGCATTCGGCGGCCAGATCGGTCTTTCCGGAGAATACAGCACCAAAGATATTTCTAAGCCTCTGTTCAATGTCGACCTGGCTTTTCAAGATATGGGATTCCGCGATGCGTTCCAGAACTTCGCTACTGTCAAAGCCTTTGCCCCCGTGATGCAACTGATCGATGGAAAGTTCAATACCACGCTGACCATGAGCGGTGTACTCGGAAAAGACATGACACCCGACCTGACGACGCTTTCTGCCGCCGGGTTCCTCGAAACCCTGAACGCTGTGTTCAGCAATTTTAAACCCATGACAGAAATCGGCTCGAAACTGGGGGTCGACTACCTGAGCAAACTGGAATTGAAAAACACGCGCAACTGGTTTGAGATCAAGGACGGCAACGTGGTGGTGAAGCCATTCGATGCACAGGTGCGCGATGTGTCGATGAAAATAGGAGGCTCGCACGGCCTGAACCAGGAAATGAATTATCAGATCATCACCAAGACCCCGCGCAAGGCGCTGGAAAAAAGTTCGGTCGGCAGCGCTGCCAATGCCGGGCTGGGTTTCCTTTCCAAAGAGGCAGGGAAGTACGGCGTAAGCCTTGCCCAGGGTGAATATATCAATGTGCGGTTCGATCTCACCGGCACGCTTTCCAGCCCGAAAGTCGCTATGAAAATACTCGGCTCTGACGGCCAGAGTTCCATCAAGGAGGAGGCCGGCGCTACGATGCAGGCGACTGTCGACAAGGCGAGAGATTCGCTGCGGAATGTCGCCAACAGGGAACTGGAAGCGGCGAAAGACAAGGCGAAAGCGGCGGCTGACAAGGCGGCCGACAGTCTGCGCAACCTGGCCAACCAGAAAGTGCAGGAAGCCAAGGACAAGGCAACACAGGAACTGGGGAATAAGGCCGGAGAGGCTGTAAACAAGAAAGCGGACGAAGTGCTGGGCGATCAGGGGAAGAAGACGGTTGATGATGCCAAAAAGAAACTGGAGCAATGGGATCCGTTCAAAAAGAAGAAGAAAGACAACCGTTAGCCGGATCAACAGCAGGTTCCCATGCGCATACCCTTATGGAAAAAATGGCTTTCGTATCTGGTGCCCATTACACTGGAAGAAGCCGCTTCGGAACAAAATCCGGAACTTTCGGTCATTCTTGACCGGGGGCGGCTGCAGTTGCTGAGTGGCGATGCCATTTATTCCTGGGACGACCTCTACCGGAATTTTTTGCTGGCTTTCAAAAAGTTGCAAATATCAGAGCGGAATATAGCCGATGTGCTCGTGCTGGGCCTGGGGCTCGGTTCCGTTCCGTTTATCCTTGAAAAAGTGTTCGATTGCCGCTTCCACTACACGGCTGTGGAGTGGGATGAGGTGGTGTCGTTATTGGCTTCCAAGTATACCTTGTCACGGCTTGAGAGTCCGCTGGATATTGTTACGGCTGACGCGCGTGTATTTGTGGAGGTTACGGAGGCACAGTATGATATGGTGGTCGTGGATATCTTTGAAGACGAGCTGACACCCCCGCCTTTCGAGACAGCCGAATTTTTGCATGATTGCGGCTTGCTCTTGCGCCCGGGAGGATTGCTTTTGTTCAACCGGCTTCACGGAGGCAATCCGGCGGTAAGGGTCCTGACCGAGCGTTTTTTCGAGCAGACTTTCCGGAAAGCATTTACAGGCGCCTGGTATATCGATACCGGTGGCAACTGGATACTGTGTTACCAAAAAGAAGCGACTCCTACCGAAGCGGCCTGAGGCGGCCTATTTTTTCTCTGCTATTTTTCTCAACTCGCTCAGTTTCCACAGCGCATCCATGGGAGTCATCGTGTTCAGGTCGAGCGAGAGCAGTTCTTCCCTGACTTTCATGGTAAAATCATCCACGTCGAAGATGTGCAACTGAAGCGGCGCCGCAATGTTTTTGACCTTGCGTTTCATCTGAGCCGCCGATTCTGCACGCGGTTGTCCGTTCGTTTCGACAGGGATATCGTGTTCTATCTGCTTGGTCTCCAGGGTTTTGAGAATGTCCCCGGCGCGCTCTACGATGCTTTGGGGCATGCCCGCCATGCGTGCCACGTGTATTCCAAAAGAGTGGTTGGAACCGCCGGGCGCCAGTTTTCTCAGGAAAATGACCTTGTGGCCTACTTCTTTGGTGCTGACGTGGAAATTGTGGATGCGCTCGTGGGTTTCCGACAACTCGTTGAGTTCGTGGTAATGTGTGGCGAAGAGGGTTTTGGGCCTTGCCTTATCGTTGTCGTGCAGGTATTCTGCCAGGCTCCAGGCGATGCTAATGCCGTCGTAGGTGCTGGTGCCGCGGCCGATCTCGTCGAGCAGGATCAGGGAGCGATCGCTGATGTTATTCATGATCAGGGCCGTCTCGTTCATTTCGACCATAAAGGTGCTTTCTCCGCCGCTGATGTTGTCGCTGGCGCCCACACGGGTGAATACTTTGTCGATGATGCCGATCTGCGCGCTGGCAGCCGGCACAAAGCAACCCATTTGCGCCATGATCGTGATCAGAGCGGTTTGCCGCAGGAGCGCGGATTTGCCCGACATATTTGGTCCGGTGATCAGCATGATCTGCACGGATTCGTTGTCGAGGTACACGTCGTTGGGCACATACGGTTCCCCCACAGGCAGTTGCGTTTCGATGACCGGATGCCGGCCTTCGCGGATATCGAGCAGGGTGGAATCGTTCATTTCGGGCCGCACATAGTTGCGCTGCGTCGTCACCTGTGCAAATGACAACAGGCAGTCGAGTCGGGCGATCAGGTGCGCATTGTGCTGGATCGGCTGGATATACTGGCCTATTTCTTCAACAAGTTCCCTGAAAATACGCTCTTCCAGTTCCAGTATCTTTTCTTCTGCGCCGAGTATCCTGGATTCCAGTTCCTTGAGTTCTTCGGTGATAAAGCGTTCTCCGTTGGCAATCGTCTGTTTGCGGGTCCATTCGGGTGGCACCTGGTCTTTCCATTTGCTGGTCACTTCGATGTAATAGCCGAAAACATTATTAAAGGCGATCTTCAGGGTGGGGATGCCGGTGCGCTCCGATTCGCGTTTCTGGATGTTCAGCAGCAGGTCGCGGCTGTTGCGCACCACATTGCGGAGATCGTCGAGCGCCTCGTTGGCGCTGTCTGCGATCGTATCGCCCTTACGGATATCTGCGGGTGGATCGGGAGCGATATCTTTTTCAATGCGTTCGCGCAAAGTGAGACAGGGATTCAGTCCTTCTCCCAGTTTTCGCAACCCGTTGTGATTGCTCATGAGCAGTCCTGCCTTCAGTTGCTCGATGGCGATCAGCGCCCTGCGCAGTTGCATCGCCTCCCTCGGGTTGATCTTGCCCACCGCTGTTTTGCTCATCAATCTTTCAAGGTCACCGATATGGCGGATATGGGGCTCCATTTCTGCTCTGAAAGCCTGCTGTTCCACCATAAACGCCACGATGTCGTGCCGTTCGCGGATCTGGACGAGACTGGTCAGCGGCAGCAACACCCATTTTTTTAGCAACCGTGCACCCATCGGGCTCAGCGTTTTGTCCAGCACCTGCAACAGCGCCGTGCCGTTTTCGTGATTGGAACCGATCAGTTCGAGGTTTCGGATGGTAAAGCGGTCGAGCCAGACGTATTTTTCAGTTTGCAGCCTGCTGATGCCCGTAATGTGTGCGAGCTGGGTGTTTTCGGTGGTGCCGAGGTAATGCAGGGCCGATCCCGCCGCTGTTTGACCCAGCTCGTATTCTTCTACGCCGAAGCCCTTCAGGCTTTGGGTCTGGAAGTGTTCCAACAGTTTTTCCCGGGCAAAATCGTAAGTGAAGATCCAGTCTTCCAGCGTGTACGTATAAAACTTGTCGCCATACACGGCTGTAAACTCCTTGAGCCTGCTTTTGGGCAGGATGATCTCGGCAGGTTTGAAACTTTGCAGCAGTTTGTCGACGGTGGCGGCATCTCCTTCCGCAACAAAAAACTCGCCCGTGGAGATATCGAGAAATGCCGCTCCATAGCGCTCGTGCTGCCCGAATGCAAGGGCCGCCAGAAAATTATTTGAGTTGTGGTCGAGCAGGGCATCATCGGTCGTGACCCCGGGCGTGACTACCTCCGTCACCGAACGGCGCACCACTTTGCCGGGCACCGGCTTTTCCATCTGCTCGCAGATCGCCACCCGGAAACCGGCGCGGACCAGGCGCGGCAGGTACATGTCGAGGGCATGATACGGGAAACCTGCCAGTTCGATGTCGGACCCTCCGTTATTGCGGCTGGTGAGGGTGATGCCCAGTGCCCGTGAGGCTTTGACGGCATCTTCTCCAAATGTCTCGTAAAAATCACCTACCCGAAACAACAGGATAGCATCCGGGTATTTGGTTTTTACCTGGACGTATTGCTGCATCAGCGGGGTAGTCTTTCCTTCTCCGCTTTTCTTTCCTCCTTTTTTTGCTCTGGCCATGACAATCAGTCTTTAACGCGTCTCTTTTTGCGAACCCGAAACAGGGGTAATATGCTCATACACAAATCCCTGACAGAGAGTCGTATGAATGAAACAGTTGTCTGCCCCGCTGTTTGCCGTTCGTCAAATACCGCTTTTCCCGGAAGCGGTAAAGTTAGCATGGTGAAGTGACCTTGCTGAAGAAACTTGCATTTTTTAAAAGCGTCCCTTTTTCTTTCACGCCAACCAAAATACTTTTACCGGGAATTTTAAAAACCAACTCAATTATGTGGACAATGATCGAAGGCTTTCAAAGCCTGTCTCATGAAGAGATCGACGCGCTGGTGGGGGCACCGGCGTTGATCACGATCCTGGTCGGAGCAGCCGACGGCGAGATCGACAGGGAAGAGCGAAAGTGGACAGAACGCTTGCTACGCACCCGAACCTACAATCGCCCGAAAGAATTGAATGAGTTCTATCGTGTTGTCGTATCGGATTTCTGGGCGAAAGTGCAGAGTGAAATGGATCGCCTGCCGACCGATGTGGATGCACGCAATTCGGCATTGTCCGATCGCCTTGAAAAACTCAATCCGATACTTGCCAAACTGGATGTCGATCTGGCAGCCGACCTGTATACGGGTTTTGTCGGCCTGGCGGAAGAAACAGCCAAAGCCTCCGGAGGTTTTCTTCGCATCGGCTCGATCAGCGCTGTGGAGAGCAAATGGGTAAAACTGCCCATGCTGACCCCGATAGAGCACCACCGGGAAGTTGAAGATGAGGATCAGGACTTCGACGCTTCTGATGACTCCGGCGATTGAATATCTCGCAGGCATTCCCACAGGCGGATCGTTTCCACGGCTTCTTTTACATCGTGCGCACGCAGGATACGCGCGCCGCGTTGCAATGCTACCATGTGCAGAGCGGTAGTGCCGTTCAGTGCATTTTCCGGCGAAACTTTCAGCACTTTACAGATCATCGATTTGCGTGAAATGCCTGCCAAGACGGGTAACCCCAGCACTTTTTCAAAGATATCCAGGTTGTCCAGCAGTTGAAAGTTCTGCGAGACCGTCTTGCCGAACCCGAAGCCGGGGTCCAGCACAATATCCTTGATACCAAGGGACCTCAATTTTTCTAATTCTCCAATAAAAAATTCCAAAACCTCATTTACAACATTTTGATAATGAGGATCTTGTTGCATGGTTTGTGGCGTGCCCTGCATATGCATGAGCACATAAGGCACTCCCAGTGTTTGCAGCGTTTCGTACATGGCCGTATCAAAACGGCCGGCTGAAATGTCGTTGACCATGCCGGCTCCGGCCTCGCAGGCTGCGCGGGCAACTTCTGCCCGCCAGGTGTCGACCGAAATAAATGCCTCCGGAAAGCAGCGGACAATGGCCTCGATGACAGGGATCACACGACTCAACTCCGCTTCGACGGGCACTTCTTCGGCGCCCGGCCTGGATGAGGCGCCTCCTGCGTCAATGAATATAGCGCCTGCTTTCAACATAATTTCCGTCTGCCTGAGGGCCGATTCCGGTAGTGTGTGCCGCCCGCCGTCGTAAAACGAATCAGGCGTCAGGTTCAGGATACCCATCACCTGCGGTTCGGACAGGTCGATCAGCCGGCCGCGACAAAGCAGCGTGGTGTGGCAAGTATGCATATTCATTTCATTTCCCTGATCCATGACCGGATCAGGTCGATTCCTTCCTTGTGCGGCAGTTGTCGGCCCAATTCGGGCATGCGGACGCCCGGATCGTCGCTTTCCATGCGGTAGACGAGGATACTTTCCTGCGGCTTGCCCGGCACAATGCCGTATTTCCGCCTGCCGCTGCCGCGACCCGCTGCTACGGGCGGTTTGTTTACGCCCAGGCGTCCGGGTTGCAATTCTCCGATATTCAGGAACATTCCGCTGCTGGCGGCCGGGCCGTGCGGATTGTGGCAATGGGCACAGTTGGCATCGAGATAAGCCCGTGCCTGCTCGTTCAGCATTGCCGACGTAGTGTGCTCCAAGCGGTAATCTACCATTTGAGGCAGGGTAGCGGGATCAAACTCATGATCACTCGATAGCAATCCCTGCTCCGCCCAGTCAGCCAGTTGGTTTTTGCCATTCACCGATCTGTTCAACTGTCTGGTGGAGGTGCCTAGGGGCACAAACCGGCCATCGTATGAATGGCAGCCTTTGCACTGATTGAGGTTGGGCGCGATGTACTGTATCTCTTTCTTTTTACCGTCGGGCCCGACCCAACTAACCGGAAAACCGGCGCCTGCAACTTCAAGTGTAGCGTCGTCCTGGTCTTCATTCCAGAGATACTCGAGCGCCTTCCAGCCCTTTTCTTCCCTGAGCAGCAGCCGGGTCTCCAGGATGCGTCGCCCGGATTCCGGCTTGCCGGCGTCGAGCGGATAAAAGAAATTTTTGATCAGGATCGACCCCTCCGGAAAATCCCAGGCCAGGGAGTCGGAAAGGCTGATCTTTGTCCTTTCCGGCAGATAGAAGAAGCGGGCCTTTACTGCATAGTCGGAGAACAAGGGGGCGTTCACATCGTACGGGTAAACGCGCTGCGCTGGCGCCAGGTTGCTGAGTTTGCCTGAAAAAAAGCCATATTCGGACAGGTGCAACTTTGGCGCTTCAGCATTGGGCATCTGCCGGCGGGCCACTGAAAGCATGATGCCCGACAGGCAAATTAGCACAAAAAAATGCTTATTCCGGATCGAACGGGATCGGTTCATGGTCGCATTGATATGGTTGAAGGTCCCTGCTGATGCCTTTGAATTTCTTGTCGGCCTTCAGGTTGGCAAAACTGCCATTTTCGTTATCGCGGATGCAGATGCGGGCGGCGGGCGCCATTTTTCCGTCGGCCGGCAGGTGGCCGGGGTCCTGTATGCCGTCGTAAAGTATATGCGGAACCTTCCGCCCGAACTTCAGCCAAAACAAAAAACCGAGTTTGTTTTTCCAGGTAGGCATGCGTTTCCCTTCGGAGTACACGTTGTTGTGTACATAAATACCGGAAGGATAGGGGTTGTATTCCTTGTCGTTGATCTTGTTTTCCGTGATAAAATAACTCACGATGGCCGTCGAGGCGGTCCTGTTATCCATGATGAAGTTATCGTGGATCTCCACATGGTTGGTCGCCAGCACCATGATGCCGGTGCCGGGCGGCACCTTGCCGACGATATTGCCCTTCGGGGCAAAGTTCCGGTAGTTGTTTTGCACGACCTTGTTTTTCCACACTTTCACATGGCCGCCGCGCTTCTTGGGCAGGTCGGGCAGATCGAAAACAAGGATGCCGCCCGTATTGTAAGCAGCAAAATTCCCGTAAACCCAGGCATGCGTGGTGTTCTCGATCTCAATGCCCGCCACATTGTTTTTGGCATAACAACGCGTGATCCAGACGCTGTCGGATTGTCCCACGTACAAACCTGCGTCGGAAGCGCCGATGGCCGTGCAGCGCTCTATACGCACATTCTGGCATTGCACCGGGTAAATGGCATATGAGCCGTTCGACTTTTTCGGTTTTCCGTTCCAGCGGGCTGTGATATCCCTGAAAACGATCTTGTTGACCGACTGCGTCTTGATCAGGTCGCCCTTTGCATCCTCGATCGTAAAGTTCTCAAGGACGATATCTTCTGAATTGGTCACCTTGAGCCCTTCAGCGCCCTGTTTTTGTTTTTTGAACGACAACAGGGTTTTATCCTGCCCTGCACCACGCAGGGTGATCCGCTTTTTGGCGTCTATCGACAGGGTGTTACTCAGCTCGATCTTCGCTGCGGGCAATTCGATCACGTCGCCGTCCTCCGCCAGGATCAGCCGGGTTTGCAGTTGTTTTTCCAGGTCGGGCTGGGCTGTCAGCAGGGAAGCGTACAAAAACAAAAGAAAAGCGATCAGAGGTTGCGGGATGCGAGGTTTCATATGTTCAAATGTACATGAATCGAAGCAATCGGATGGTCAGGTGTTCGCCCGGAACAGACAATATGGAACGGAATTTTATGCAAGGGGCGTATTCGGTCGGGGCAGGTGCGGTACACAAAAAAACTCCGGCAGTTGCCTGCCGGAGTTCCGCATTTTTATCATTACAATGTCAGACCGATATCAGGCGATCTGAACATTCACTGCATTCATGCCTTTTTTGCCACGCTGGGTTTCGAACGTGACGACATCACCCTCGCGGATCTTGTCTACCAAGCCGCTTGCGTGAACAAAGATTTCTTCGCCGGAGGCGGAGTCAACAATAAAACCAAAACCTTTGGTTTCATTAAAGAACTTAACTGTTCCTTTAAACATTACTGAAAACTTTAAAAAATGAAAAAATCGGCATTTGCCGGTACAAAGATAATGGATGTTACTGGAAATCAGTAAATTTAAGTTTTCAATAACGTTTTACAGATTCGATGATATACAGGGGCCGGTTCTTGATTTCGCTGTATATGTTGGACAGATAGATCGACATAATGTAAAGATTAAGGCAGGTGACGGCAAAGAAAAATGAAATAAGTACTACCAGAAAAGCCCAACCGGACAGGCTTTCCACGTGCTCGCCGAAAACATCCACGTTGGTCATTTTCACTTTTACAGCATTGATGATGGCTACGACCGCGACCACTACGGAAAAGAGGAATATCCAGAGCAACAAGGTCCGCAGAAAAGTCGTGAAAGAGGTGATGACCACCAGGGAACTGCGAAACTGCTTCCCGAATGTGGTCTCGGGGTCGGGCACCAAGGGTTCGTCCGCCTCAATCCATGCCGTATTGTATCCTACCAAAGCATAGTTGGCCTTCAGATACCGGCTGTTTTCCCGAAGCCTCAACAAGGAATTCAGCGCCCGGCGGCTGATGATGCGGGTATGGTGCGCGCGCGGGTCGAGTTTAAGGCCGGAATACCGCTGCATAATGCTGTAAAACACTTTGTACAGCAGGCGATGGGCAAGCGGGAGGCGCCGGTCTTTTCCACGCAGATACACAATGTCTTTGCCGGTCTGGCTTATTTCCCAAAGTTGAGTAAGGTAGGCGGGTTTTTCACTGAAGTCAAACTCGAATATGACGGTATAATCGCCGTTGGCGCGATCGAGACCCGCCAGAAATGCATTGTCCCGGCTTACCGGAGCGCTCAGGTTGAGGAGGAAAATGTTTTTTCTGATCGCTTCAGGCAGGGGAGTGATCACGGCATCGATATCCGTTTGCTCGCAGTGGTTGTTGACGACCACAAACTCATAATCCGAAAAATGGCTTTCCAGTTCAAGGTGCAGGCCTGTGAGCCAGTCCGGCAGTTCGCGGATATAGCGATGCGATTGAATAACACCAACAACGGAAATAAAAGAGTGTCGTACGGACGCCATGCGGCAAATGTACTTTCAGGAGGCGGGAGTTTGGGGCTTATTGCCATTCAAAATCTTCAGTGCGGGGCCCCTGTGTCAGCGCGTCGATCACCTCTTGGGGTGGTTCGGCCAGTTTTCGGCGTTGCATATCGATCCAGGCGCCGTCCACATTCATAACTGCGCAACAGGTGCCGTCGGCGCGCGACAATTCGTGCCGCATGCTGAAACGGGTGCCGTTGGCGCGCAGGCGGGATATCTTGACGTCTACGAACAATTCATCGCCGGGCCGGACTTCGCGCCTGAACAGGGCTTCTTCCCTGAAGAGAACGGGGCCTATCCGGTGTTCTTCCATAAAAGCGCTTGTGACACCCGCTGCGTTCAGAAATTCCACCCGCGCCATGGCGCCGAAATCGTAGTACACCGAATGGCGCAGGTGAAAATTCGGATCAAAATCTGCCCACCTCAGGGCTACCGGTATCCTGAAAGGTTTCATCTCTTCGTTTTCAAGGCTGGCCTTTGGCGATATCGATCATGATCGATAGTTCGTCGACGAGTTCGTCGGCATTTCCGCTGTAACCGATGCTTTTAAAGCGGATCTTTCCGTTTTTATCAAGGATGAATTTTGTCGGAATGCCCGATACTCCGAATGACGATACTACCTGGTTGTCGTTGTCCATCAGCACGTTGAACGAGTATCCTTTTTCCTGGATGAATGTAGTGGCGTTTTGCTCCTTGTCATCCACTTTTTCCCAGGTATCGATAAACAGAAATGCCACATTTTGATCGTCTTTGTACTTGTCAAGGGTCGTTTGCATGCCCGGAAAAGATGCCTTGCATGGGCCGCACCAGGTAGCCCAGAAGTCCAGAATAACAACTTTGCCCTTCATCTGCCCGAGCGTTACCGTTTCACCTTTCAGGTTTTTCAGACTAAAGGCCGGCGCCGGCTCGTCGATCATGGTCTGCAACAAATGCTGCTTTTTCTTTGCGTGCGCGACCTGCTCCATTTGTGCCAGATAGGATGCTGCGCCCATTTCAGAGCGGTCTTCGGCCTGATATAATTGTTTGAACAGGTCTTTCATGTTGGAATTAGCCTGACCGTTCAGAATATAGGATTCGAGTTGATGGCGCAGATTTGGAGCGTTGGCGTGTTGCAGGTAGGTGATATGCCGATCACAAAATTCGGCGGGCGCTTCGTCCATCAGCGCGATCGCTTTCGCCTGCATATCAGCGGCGGCTTGCGGGTTGCCGCTTTTATCAAGCACATAGGCATACGTATCGGAGTAGTTGGCATACATCCCTTCGCGCCGCGATTGCCATTGCTCGCGGGTGAGAAATGCCGGCAACACCCCTGACGGGGCGATCATATCCATGCGCGCCCATTCGGTAGCCATAGCGGCCATGCGGTTGGCCTGATCGACATCCTCTCCTTTTTCCGCCAGATCCCAGGCGAGGTTATTGAATATGCTTGCCCGCTGACCGGCTGAAATATGCTCTGCGATCGCATGGAATTTATCCCAGTTCTTTTCATCAGCGACTTTCCCTGCCAATATCGTATATGCATTGGACAGCATGCTCCGATCTCCATCTGTCTGCGGCGGGAATTCATTGCCGAATGCTTCTAAAAGCGCCTCCTGTTTGTCCAGTTCCGGTACGGTGCCGATCGAAACCAGTCGTTCCGATCGCGCCGTGGCGCCTTTGGGGTAGTCGGTCGTGATCCGCTCTTTCAGCGCTTTTGACTTTTCGGGCGCCAGCCTGCTGTAAAGCCGCATGATACTTGTCAGCAGCACTTCGTCCGCTTTTTCGTATTGCTCGGCTTTTTCCAGGCGTTTGAGCACCTCTTCCCTGGCTTCATCGCTGTTTTTGTTAACCCCCAGATATGTCGAGACATACAGTGATAGATAATCTGGCTTGTATTGAAGGTCGGGTTGAAGTGCGAAGGCTTCATTCAACAGATCGAGTGTGAGGTCTGCTTTCCGGTCGAGTTTACCGTAGCCGCCGTAGTTGCGATAAAGCAGTGCGTGAGCGGCCTTGCTTTCCGGGATGGGCTTTCCGTTGCGGTCGTTCAGGTAGATAAAATACCCTGCACCCATGTTATTATCCGACTTTTCTCCGCATTCCATACCTACATATACAACAAGTGCCCCGGCGCTAAGGGGCACGGATGCCACGATCTTGTTATTGATATTTTGTTGGCTTACTTCAATGGCCACAGGTTCTTTTCCATCATATTCCACAACCACCAGGTCAAAGGCATCCGAATTGGCCAACGGATTTTCAGTCAGATCGTATTCAAGTTGGATCTTTTCGCCTTGCCCGGGCTGGGCGGGCGATACGTGAAGGTATTTCCAGGAGGATTGTGCGGATAAAAGGGCGGGCAGCATGCACGCCAGCAGCAGAAATTTTTTCATCAGGCAGTATTAAAAGTTTGGACAAACAATGCGGGCCCTGCGTTCGCCAGGATGTACGTACATCAGCGAAATTTCGAAAGCGCCCCGCGAATTATTGGCATCTGTAAGGCTTGAAACCGTAATATCGTAACTCAGTCCGAAGGTCCAGCGATTCAGTTCGACCATGCCGACGACGGTGATTGCATCCATCTGCAGGCTTTGATCGAGTTTGTTGCCGAGTCTGGCCCATGCCCCTGCGCGCAACGCCAACTCGTTCAGGTCGTTGTTGGAATAGCGAAAATTGACGCCGAAATCTGTTTCGAATGCCGGGCCCTGTTTCATGACCAGCGCCCCGGGCAACACGCCAAAGTTGGTAGTGAGGGGGATTTGTCCGCCGGCATGCGCCGACCAGCGGGAATACAGCGATTCCTGATCGTCCTGGACCAGCGAAATGCCAGGTTCGTTGATATGATGCAAGGCGCCGCCGAGGTATATGAAGCCGTCTTCTTCAAACAAGACATACCAGAGCAAACCGGCGTTGAAATCAACATACATATCGGTATTTGCATCGGCATTCGGCTCTCCGTTCGACACGGTAGGGTCCGGGGCTTCTGCCACCGGGTCGTATTGCCGGCTGAACCACAGACGGCCCCAGTCGATAGAGTTCTGGCCAAAACCGAGTTGGCCGCCGGCTGACAGGTAATGTTTGGCCTTATAGCGGCCGCCGCTGAGTTGTTTCAGAAATGCGGCGCCGACCTGCGCCTTGTTTTGCATGAAACGGGCCGTGCCGGCCTCATCATGCATGGCCCCGATCCCCACGGCTGCAAAATCGTGTCGCCCCACTTCAAATCGCGCATCCACGGCAGCCGAATAGGTGCGGAATGGCACCGGTGACAAAAAACTGCTCCATTGGTCGCGATAATTTGCAGTCACCCTCCACCGGCCGTTAAACAGGCCGGTCATGGCCGGGTTGAGGTTCCAGGGAGAGGCATAGTACTGGGAGAATCGCGGATCCTGGGCACTCATTTGTCCCAGCGTGGCGAGCAGCAGTACGATCGATAAAACCGGTTTGTACACTTGTTTCATGGCTCGAAATAGAATGATTATGCTTTTGTGTCTCAAATAAAGGGATATTTCACGACCTGATCACCTGATCAGGGTAACATTTCCGGAAAGTGACTCGCGGTAGCCGTCGCGGTATTCTACCTCTACATACCAGACATACACACCCGGGTCGCAATTGCGCCCTCTGAAAGAGCCGTCCCAGCCGCGTGTCTCGTCATTCACGCTGAAATCGCTGTCCTCATACAGTTTTTCTCCCCATCGGTCATACACCCTGAACGATACCACGCGCCTGATCTGAAGGCTTTTGCCATATACCACCAGCAGATCGTTTGTCAGGTCTCCGTTTGGCGAAAACCCTGTTGGCACATAAGCCCCGCGCGGCTTTATCACATTCACTACGATATCGTCGCTGCCTTTGCAGCCGTTTTCATCCGTGACGGTGACGATATAGGTATTTGTCTGATAAGGTTTTGCCCAGATCATGCTGCATTCCGGCGTATCGAGGCACATAAGGTCCTCCACCAGCACACTTCTCCACTTGTATTTTACCATGCCGAATGCATCAGAAACGTCCGGGATTACCAGCACGCTGTCGCCCAGCACGATCGTAGTGTCGGGACCCAGAGCGACCATTACTGCCGGTGGTTGCAGGAGCGAGTCGGTGTACGCCGTGATACAGGAATTGTTATCCCTGATCAAAATGGTGTAAACGCCCGCCTTAAGCCCGATGAAAGAACTGCTGCCACCAAAATTAACGCCGTCGATGCTGTAACGGTAAGGCATCTGGCCACCACTGACATACAGCCTGATCTGGCCGTTTGAAGCGCCAAAGCAACCCGGATCGGTTTTTTCTACCTGAATGGTCATGGAATCTGGCCTTTCCACTGCCGTGGAATCTGTCAACACGCAGCCGTTCATGTCCGTCACATTTGCCGTATAAATGCCGGGACCCAGATTTCCGATCTGCGTACCCGTACCACCGTTGTTCCAATTGACGCTGTACCCTGGTGTGCCTCCTGATATCATTGCTTCCACCGATGCATTGTTATCCCCGCTGCACAACAATGGCATGATCTCAAAAGATACTGCCAGGGGGGCGGGTTCTGTGACCGTCAAAGTGTCCTGTTCGATACAGCCGTCGGCCGCATGAATGGTCAGAATGTAATTGCCGGCAGCGAGGTTGCTGATGCCGGGACCGGTAGTGCTGTTGCTCCAGGTGTAGGTGGCCGGCAGACTGGCCCCCTGAATACCCGTCACTTGCAGCGAGCCGTCGGAGAGGCCATTACACGATACGTTTTGCGTTGCGATCTGTGCGACGATCGGGGGCGGTTGCGTGATAAAGAATGAAAAAGTGCCGCTACAGCCCTGAAGATCGGTAATTGTCAGGGTATATGCCTGGCCGCCCGGTAAATTGCCGACATATATGGAATTCGGGGAATTGGGCACGCTCCATTCGTAATTATATTTTGTCGTGTCCCCCATTCCTATGCCGCCGGTAACAAGATTTACTGCTGCCTGACCGTCATTGTAACCATGACAGGAAGGCGGTACGAAGGCAATATTGGCATCGATCTCTGCCAGTTGCTGGGTTTCAATACCGGCGACGGCACTACATCCCTTGCTGTCAGTCGCCGTCACGGTGATCGTTCCTGCGGCCAGGCCGGTGGCATTGGGGCCGATCTGGTTGTTGCTCCATTGATAATTGAAAGGAGATCCGTTGCCGCCCATAGCAATGGCGGTGGCCGCTCCGTTGTTTTCTCCGAAACAGGCAAAAACTGTTTGCGTGACCATCACTTCTACGGCGGTTGCCGGTTCTGTGATATTGGTATTCGCGGTAGTGGTACATCCATTTGCGTCCATGACGGTCACAAAATAGGTGCCTGCGGGAAGATCAGTGATCTTCTGATCGCTCTGGGGAGTGTTCCATGTGTAGGTAAAAGGTCCCGTGCCGCCAAATGTATTGGCCGTAACGGTTCCGTCGCTGCCATTAAAACAACTGACATCGGTATGGCTAAGGGTAACGGTCAGTGCAGAAGGCTCGGTGATGCCGGCCGAAGCCGTGGCCGAACAACCGTTTCCATCCGAAACGGTCACAGTGTAAACACCTACTGGCAGGTTCGTCGCCACCGAATCGATCTGCGCGTTCGGATCGTTCCAAAGATAGGAAAGTTGACCGGTGCCGCCTTGTGCCTCTACCGTAATCTGGCCATCGGGCGTCCCGAAGCAACTGGTTTTTTCTGCCTTAATACTCAATATCTCTACCGGTTCGGGGCATGGCAGGAATGCGGAGTCAGATTTGACGCATCCGGCATTATCGGTCAACGTCATATAATAGTTCCCACAGGGAATATTGGGCAAAATCGCTCCCGTGCCGCCTGCGCCCCACTGGATTTGATAGGGCGATTCGCCCCCTGTCACAACCGCTTCCAGCGAGCCGTTATTGTCGCCTGTACAGGCAGGCGGGACGGCCTGCAGGTGTATGTCGATCGGAACAGCCGCATTGATCGTAACTTTTTCGTCTTCCGTGCAGCCATTGGCATCCTCTACGGTGACCATATATGAACCCGGGCATAAACCTGTAATGCCGGGTTGTGTATTCGGCAAGGGGGTGCTCCACAGATAACTGTACGGCATTACGCCTCCCGTGACTTGTGCCGTGGCTTGCCCCTGGCAGTCTCCGGCGCATTTTTCATCGACAACATTGCCAAACCCGATCATCAGTTCGCCGGGGGAAGTGACGACCACGGAAGCGGATACCGAACACCCGCCTGCATCCGTTACGACCACGGAGTAATTGCCGACGATCAGGTTCAGGGCCTTTTGTGTGGTCTGAGTGTTGTTCCAGAGGTATGTATAGGGGGGCATGCCACCGTGCACAAAAACGGTCGCCGTGCCATTGTTTCCGCCAAAACAGGACACTGCTTTAAACGTAATGCTGTCGAACACCAGCGGGGGCGGCTCGAATACCTGGACAAAAGTGGCGGCTTCACAGGCATTCGAATCGATCACATTTACAAAATAAAATCCCGCCGCCAGTCCTGTGATGGTAGGCGTATTGCCGCCGATACCGCTCCATACATACGTATAGGGAGGCGATCCGCCGGTAACGAGGATCGTTGCGCTGCCATCCATCCCGCCGTTGCAACTGACGGAATCCTGTACGGAGGTAAAGCCGTACACCGGAGGCTCGCCAATGGTAACGCTGTCGGTGGCCGAACAGCCGTTCGCATCGGTTGCAGTTATGGCATAACAACCGGCGTATAATCCGCCTACAACTGCCATGTTATACATCGCTCCTCCTGCGCATCCCTGCCAGGCGTAATTAATGTTGCCGGTCCCGCCACTTGCCGATGCCGTTACGGTGCCATCCGGATCGCCGTTGCACAAAGCGTCGGTGGCACTTGCCGTCAAATCCAGCGCTGCGGGTTCGGTGATGGTGAAATAGACGGTGTCCTTGCAGCCATCTGCATCGCGCACGACCACATATTGGTCGCCGGCAGGAAGGATGTTATTCAAATTGCCATTCGGATAAACGGGACCGCTGCCATTGAGAATGTATTCGACAGGCAAAACCGCCCCGGTTACGGAAATGGTGGCCGAACCGGTCGGGGTGCCTGCGCAAAGCGTAGGCATGGTGCCGCCGAGCGAGGCGTCAAGGGTACACACAACAAATATCTGGGTGTCGGAAGATGCTTCCGGCAGGCAGGTCACACTCCCGCCGATGGCGCGCACCTCGATATTGACCGTGTCGCCGGAGATCAAGCCGGCAACTGTATGTGCAAGCGAACCGTTGGCCGGCTGCCAGACGCCGCCATTGATGCTTACTTCGTAGCCACTGGCTCCCGCTACCGCATCCCAGGTCCAGGTAATGGATGAAGCGCCGATCGCAGAAGCATTCAGGTTGGCCGGGGCGGGAAAAAGGTTAGTGACTGTTATCGTCGCTGTGTCGTGATGAACGCAGTTGAATTTATCGGTTGTTGTGACTACGTATGTGGTGCTGGATGCAGGGCTTGCCACAGGATCGGGGCAATTGCCGCAGGAGAGTGATGCAGCGTTTGTCCAACTGTAGTTTACGCTGTTAAAATAGTTAAACCCGATGCTCCACCATTTGACTTTGCCGAACTGGCTGATCCCGAAACCGTCCGATACCAGCAGGGACCAGTTACCGTTCACCACCGCATTGTTCAGACTGGCCCAGTTTCCCTCCGGCATATAGGTGCCGTTGAATGGCGCTGCGTTACCGACGATCGGTATGGTGGCGGTGGGCGAAAAACAGGTGATTTTGTAGTTGTCTCCCGCTGCGCCGTTGCCCGTGGAAAGTTCCAGCAACTTGCCGTCCGGAGAGCGCAGGAAAATATTCAGGTCAGCGTCGAAATCAGTCTCGATATCCATACATATCGAAGTGATCTGGGCCGCAGGATTCGTGAGCAGATTATACCCCATGCTGTTGACTGCAATGGGGGAGGCGTAGGGGTTGTTGTGCGGGTGGTTCGAGTTGCCGATCGCATAGTCAGGGAAGGCTTCGAAGCGCACTTCGAAGGTGTCCTGGCCAAACGATTCCGCATTCAGCGATACCGGTTCGCTTTCGCATATTGTGGTATCCTGTAGTAAAGCATAGTTCTCCTGGCAGGTATGACAGGCCGGATGTGTAAACGGATAAACCGGAATGCTGATCAGGGTATCCCAACTGCAACCAAAAGCATCGTTTACCGTGAAGACATATCCGGCGGTGCCTCCGTTTTGCGGGGTGGCCGAAATCGAGTCGGGTGTTGCATAAAATATGGTGGGATGGCTGTTCCAGTTCCAGGAATCGATTGCCGGGGTAAACGTTTCGATATTCGGATACAAGGCATCTTTGAATTTGATGCCCCAGGAAAAAATATATCCGTTGTCGATGGGCCAAAGATCAGTGACCGTGATCGTCCATTCGCCATTCAGCGGGCACCCGACCAACCCTGAAAAAGGCTGGTATGGGCTGTAATCGCCTGCCGGCAGCGTGCCGCCGACGGGGAGGTTGGTGTTGGCATATTGAAGCCAGGTAGGGTTGGGGGCATTGGGCGTCCAGCAGTAGTCGTACCCGACCCCCGGTATCGGGTTGAAAAGGTCATTGTCGTTTGGAATGCCGAGCAATATTTCCGATCCCGTTTGTCCGCCGAAATTGTGCAGGATGATGCTTTGCCCATTCGGGCAGGTAATGCTGATCTCCATGTCGCGCATCCAGGAGTGTTCCATGTTCACGCAGATGCTTTCGAGATCGTTTGGATCCGTGAGGACCTGACCGGGAGAAAAATCCGTAAAAAAGATGCTGGTTTCGTAAGGAATGCCGGTTCCGTCGGGCAGTGCGAGCGAGTCGGAACGGCTTCCTTCTACTGAAAACGAGGCGGTCACAGGTGCAACCGCCAGGGTTTGACCGTTGGAAGTGGCGTTAACGGCTGCATTGAGATGAATAGTGTCGCCGGCACAGATGGCGGCAGGCACGGCGCCGGTGAGTTGAAAGGAGGGCCTCGGCGCCACGCGCACCCGTTGGTTGATGTAATTGGTGCTCCTGCAGCCCTGGTCGTCCGTCAGAAAAAGTTGTACGATATAACCGCCGGGCTCCTGATAGGCATGCGAGGTGCCCGGGCCGTAAGAAATGCCCCCGTCGCCAAAATTCCATTCGAATATAGTAGTCAGGTCGGATTGCTGGTACGACAGGCCGTTTTGCGGATAAATACCTGCGCCGTTAAAAAATATTCTCTCACCGGGGCAAATGTCGATCCAGCCGGTATCCAAAGGCACGCTGGCGGGATTGGTAGAAACCAGATCGGCCAGCACCGTCTGGCAGGAAGGAACACAGGAAATGACCGCGGCCCAGCCGCCGGCGTTGTCAAGAGCATCGGAATTGAACGTTACAGTCAGGCAGCCCCCGGGGTTGGCGGCAGTGGCCTGCACTACGAACGGCGACCCGGCCGGATAGTCGCCCGAGCAGGAGAGCAGCGGCGCCATAGCGTCGGGGCCGTCGTAAAAGCACAATTCGTCACCGGGAGCAAGGTCCGTTCCGGAAAAATTCAATTGAATATGGGTGCCGGCACTCCCGTCCGAGCAGATGGTGGTCGTCAGGCTTTGGTTGTCACCATAATTGCCATTACTACCGCCACTGTCGTAAAAGGTGCCGCTGCAGTCGTTGATAGGGGTGCCGTCCATCACGTACGTCTGGCCAAGGATATTTCCGGAAAAAACGGCAAGGGATATGGTAATGAGCGAGATCGCTTTAGTCATTGTGCACAGGATTGTTTGGACTAGGATTAATAAATAACGAGCGTGACGCTATGATTTCAACCATCGCCTGAATGCCCGGTTAAAATCTTTGCCCGGGTAGTACATCAGCACCTTATCTGAATGGTTGATCCGGTAGAACACAGATTTTTCCCAGTGACGTCCGATGGCCTGTTTGCGCTCGATCATCAGAATGTTCATACGGGAAAGATCGTCGATCTCTACGGACGGAAGTTGTGCAATGTCGCCTTTTTCGGCGGGAAAATCACAGATCGAAAATGCGTGGTCCAGGTAGTAGTTCCAGCGGAGCAGCAAGGTCGGGTTGTCCTGTCGAAGTGTATGGAGATAACTGCTGTCGAACACTTCATACAATCGTGTGTCGATCGTGGGTGCAGACAGGGACGATGATTGCTGGGCATTTAGCAGGAAAATCGGTTGGAAAAGGAGCAGCAGGAGGGCTCTCGTCATAGTGATCGGTATTTGTTTGCAAGGCAAAAAAAAGCAAAATACCGGACACGGTTGCCATCAAATTCGCTGCTTGCACGGAATCGTCCGTTTTCGGCGAAATCCCCGTCGCTACGCCGTAAACGTGGGCCGGGAGAAGTTGCAAAATGCCGGTTTGGGCAGGCAGGACTTGCCAGGATGAACAGGGATGACTATTTTTATCCTGAAATGCCGGGAAAACGCCCATATTCCATCCGACTGGCAGGGCAGTTGATCGAGATCCCGTTTCAGATGCTGCATCACCTCCGGTCACCCGCGCCGCCGCCGCGGCCCGCGGTACATCGCTTTGGAAATGCCTGGCGGCAATACCAGTTGATGTGGCTTCCTCCGCCCGAACGTGCCAAGCCGATGGCTGTCGTCATATACCACGGCGGTGGCTGGCGACTGGGTTGGCCTGGTCTGTTTCCCACAGTGGCCCGTTTTTTTCTCGACGAAGGTTTTCCTGTTTTTATGCCCGCATACCGGCTCTCACCGTGGGCAGCCTACCCGCAAATGCGTGAAGACCTCAACCTGACCATCCTGCAAATTGTGCATTTATTGAAAGACAACGGCTTCACAGAATGCAGGATTATGGCCGGCGGTATATCGGCAGGCGCGACCCTGGCGGCCCATCTGGTACTCGATCGGGAAGCGTTGTCAAGCCTGGGGCTGGATCAATCGATTTTTTCAGGACTGCTTTCAATAGCCGGGCCACTGGATATCACCGAGATGCCAGATTTTCTGGCAGTGCGTAGTTATGCCGGCGGCAAAAGAGGAAGTCCGGCATTCGAAAAAGCCAATCCTGCCAGATTGCTCGCACAGGATAGCCAGATATCCGCTATGATCGTGCATAGCAAGCGTGACGCGATCGTTCCATTTGCCTGTGCAACATCCTTTTACCATAAATACAAAGGTCCCAAGACCCTTCACACCTTGCAAAGGGCATCGCACCTCGGCACGATGCGCTTTGCAACGGATGATCTCGATACGGCACGCACCATTCGCGAATGGATGCACCACTTATCTGAACATACTATACCTGCAAGTAAACCCGGGTAGGGTAGCAGGGGGCGAAGTTTATTCGGCGGGCGTGCTGCCTTCCGTTTTGGCTTTCCAGGTGGCTGTCATTTTTGCAAAATTGGTCTCCATCTGATCGCTACGTTCCCTGATGCGCTGAGAAAGGTCCGCAATACCCTGCAATCCGTTGTGCAGGTTTTCATACTCCTTTTGGGCATCTTCGGTTTTCACCTTCCCGGCACTGTATTCTGCGACGAGGTTTTTCAGTTTTTGCATCAGATCGTTGTATTCCGCTATTGTTGCCTGTTGCTTTTGAGCCATTGCAGCCAGCATTTCGTTCAAATCCTTAAAACTGGTCGCATCGTCTATCTTCATTTCTTCCGGCGTGTTGCTGACGCGTTCGGCCAGGTTAGAAGTGCTTTGTTGCATTTCCTCAAATGCTGCGGACAAACCGCTCATCTCATCCACGTCTTTTTGCATTTTGCTCACCAGTTCCTTGTCAACGCTATTGCAGGCAGATAAACCGAACAATAAAAAGGCGGCAAAAATGAAAATCGGATTTCTCATGTTTTTAAAGTTTTTATGCAGAATTGGATCATTTGAAATATGGCCCGAAGGTATGGTTTTCCAATATTTATTCTCACCGGCAGGATTGCCGTTGACTATAAATCGTCAGTAAGGCTCATTCTATATGTACTTTACACTTTCTGACACTTCCGGGAAATATTCTGGACCTCCTTGTGCATCTTTGCGACCGAAAAGCAACGGATCATGCCATCTAGTTTGGATAAAAAATACATCAACGTTTACCTGGGACTCGGAAGCAATGTCGGCAACCGGGCGGTCAACCTCGAAAAAGCCATTCAACTGATCTCGAAGAACATCGGAAAAGTGGCGCGTAAAAGCCACGTTTACGAAACAGAACCCTGGGGCAATCGAGAGCAGGACCTGTTCCTCAATCAGGTGATCATGATCAACACGATACTTGATCCGAGGGAACTGCTCGACAAGATCAGCCGCATCGAGCGCGAACTGGGACGCGAACGTGTTGAGAAATGGGGTCCGCGGGTACTCGACATCGACATTCTTTTGTATGGGAAGCGCGTGATTCGCGATAAAGGACTCGAGATTCCGCACCCCGAGATGCACAAGCGCGCTTTCGTACTCGTCCCTCTGATGGAGATTGCCCCTGATCTGGAACACCCCGTTCTGAAAAAACCGGTCGATGAATTGTATGTTGGTTGCGATGACCAGACTGAAGTTGTGATGCTGGATGCCTGAACCCGGAATTCCATATCAGTTCGTTGCGATAGAGGGCAACATCGGTGCCGGCAAAACCACCCTTTGCCGGCGCCTGGAGTCCAGGTATGGCTGCAAACTCATCCTTGAGCAATTCACCGACAACCCCTTTTTGCCCTTTTTTTACCTGCAACCCGAACGTTATGCTTTTCCGGTGGAGCTCTTTTTTATGACCGAGCGGCATAAACAGTTGCTCGAACATTTTTCACAACCCGATCTTTTCAGCAAGTTTACGATCGCCGATTATTTTTTTGTCAAAACGCTGCTGTTCGCAAAAAACAACCTCAACGAAGAAGAATTCAGGCTTTTTCAGCGCCTTTTTTCCGTTCTGAATGCCACATTCCCCAAACCCGATCTGTTGCTGTATTTGCACCGCCCCGTCGAAGCGCTGCTGCGGCATATCCACAAACGGGGGCGCAACATCGAGCGGAATATCAGCGGCTCTTATCTCGAGGGCATACAGAATGCCTACCTTGAATTTCTGAAAACAGAAATGACGACCCCGGTCGTGATCCTTCAACTCGGCGATGCCGATTTTCAGCATGATGACCGGACGTTTGATGCGATCTGTAACTTGCTGCGCGAAACGCACAAGCCGGGAGTGACACACCGGCAGTTGTAGGATACCATTATGTAAATGAATGCGTTTTCTGGCCGTACCGGGTCATTCTTTCCGCACCCAGCATCATCATCCAGGCACAAATGCACATCAGTATGTGCCCGATATCGAAGTAGGTGAACCATACGCTGAAAGAAAATTTGGCCAAATGCAGCGCCGCCGCCAGCGCCGCCAGCGGGATGGCCAGCAGGATCAGTTTGCTGCCCGCATCTTTTCTTTTCCGGTATACGTAGCCTTCAAAAAGGCTTACAACGATCAGCAGTCCGTAACCTGCATGGATTTCAACGAAGTGAAAATTGAGGGTGGAAAGGGCCAGGTAGAGGAAAATGCCGAGTTCTACAATATTCAAAACGGAGAAAAACCGCCCCCAAAATGACGGCATGAGCGGCTTTGCATGCAGAATGGCGGCTCTTTCCAGCGCAGCAATGCTGATCATGCTCAATACCCACCCGGGTACTTTCCAGACAAAAGTGACCTTATACAAAAAAGCGTGACCGATAATCCCTCCAAACAAAGTGGCAAGGGCCATCAGGAAGAAGAACGCCCGTAGCAGCAGCGAGATATCGCCGCCCGGCAAAGTTTTCCCGAGTCTTCGCCAGGCATATCCGCATATCACGGCAATGAGCAGGGCTGTCATGGAAGTGACGGGCTCGGCGATCCGGAGCCCCCACAACACGATATCCGGCTGGATAATGGGCGGCGGCACAAATTCGTGCATAGGTTTTACGTTTCGTTACGGGCGGTTAGGGTTGTCAAAATTCCGGAACTGAAAAAAGAATTTGGCTTTCAAAACAAAAAATTTGATTTTTGCAAAGCCAAGAACGTTTTTCAGGTACAGGTTTTTGCCGCTCCTGAAAGAAGCAGCAAATTATAAAACTCGATCCATTGTCAAAAGAATTTGCAAACGAACCGGCCACCAGTGAAGAAAAACTGGTGGAGAAAGCCCTCCGGCCAAAGCTGCTCGACGAATTTAGCGGCCAGCGCAAGATCGTGGACAACCTGCAGGTGTTCATTGAGGCGGCCAAGCAGCGCGGAGAAGCGCTTGATCATGTATTGTTGCACGGTCCGCCCGGTTTGGGAAAAACAACGCTGTCGCACATTGTCGCCAATGAACTCGGGGCTTCCCTGAAAATGAGCAGTGGCCCTGTCCTGGAAAAACCTGGCGATCTGGCGGGCCTGCTGACCAACCTCGAACCCGGCGACGTACTTTTTATCGATGAAATTCACCGCCTTAATACGGTAGTAGAAGAGTATTTGTATTCTGCCATGGAAGACTATCGGATCGATATCATGATCGATTCCGGGCCCAATGCGCGTAGCATTCAGATCACCCTAAACCCGTTTACCCTTATCGGCGCCACTACGCGCATGGGCCTGCTGACCTCTCCTTTGCGCGCGCGATTCGGCATCAACTGCCACCTCGACTATTACGATGTGGCGACCCTGGAAAAAATACTGTACCGCTCTGCTTCCATTCTCGACATACCGATCACCGGCGAAGGCGCTGTCGAGATCGCGCGTCGCAGCCGGGGTACGCCGCGTATTGCCAACGCTCTGTTGCGGCGTATCCGCGACTTTGCCCAGATAAAAGGCGACGGCCGCGTAGAACGCGAGATCGCGCGATTCGGCCTTGCCGCACTGGATGTCGACGAAGCAGGCCTCGACGAAATGGATATCCGCATCCTCAATACGATCATCCATAAGTTCAAAGGCGGTCCGGTAGGCCTTTCCACTATTGCTACAGCGGTGGGCGAAGAAGCCGGCACGATCGAAGAAGTGCACGAGCCGTTCCTGATCATGGAAGGCTATATCCAGCGCACAACACGCGGCCGGATCTCGACAGAAAAGGCCTACAAACACATAGGCGCCGTACCGCCCAAGCAAAGCGGCACGCTGTTTTAGCTGTTTATATCACCAGACGGGCACAATTTGAACATTGCATCCAGGAAGAATTTTACGCCCCAGTTCGGATACCTGAAACGCATGTAAGGCCCCCAAAATGGATATGACCCGGGCAAGGCGCCCCGGACGCATTTTGGCCCGCTCAATTTCTGATATTTTACGACCTCGTTCAACAGTTCCCGGGCCGTCTGCCGGAACTCCTCCCGTCCTGTGATCTCCCATAATCTGCTACAAAAAACACTCAACTGACAGTTCCCGGTAAGGCATAAAAACGAATAATCGCCACGCCACTGTGCGTCGTAGCGGCCGGCTGTACGATATCTATTCGCGCACATTATTGCTATAAATTTTTCCCCAGTTAAAATTTTCTTTTCAATTAAGTTTTCATCGCTCAATAACACTGCACTCTCCAGAAAGCCGTTGAAAGTGTATCCCATTGTGTGTGTAAAAGCAGGCTTACCCGGAAAGAACCCTGCGTCACTGACCGCACCGTTTCCCAGAATCCCGTTTGCGTAATATCCGATCGCCTGGCGCATTCTTTCCTCTATATCTGGGTTGTTTAGCACGCTGTTAGCGCGCAACATGGCCCAAACGGCGTATGCGTAATAGTTTGGGGTGAACCCTTCCACATATGCGTGCTTTTTCCAGGAACCGTCGGGCTCCAGTTGATTTATAAGCCATGTGACGGCGTGTTGGAGCGATGAAAGCAAGACGCTGCGCTTTGATATATCATCGTTTTCTTCAAACGCGCGGGTCAGGCCAAACAGGATCATGGCCGTATTGAAAACACTGGGTTTTTTGTTGCCGGCCAGCAGGGCAGGGTAGGCCCCGTTGGGAAATTGAACAGACACCAGCCAATCCGTGCATTGTAGCGCCAACTGAGTCAATGACCGTTCCGAACGGAGTCGGGCATAGTCGAATAGCGTATCGATCAGGTATCCGCTCGTTTCGGGGTATGCCTTCGACCATCCTGAGAAGGGGCTGTAACTATGCGAAAAACCTTTGCCGTCCGTGGCCCCCCAGCAGTGCCGGAGCCAAATGAGGGCGGCATCTGTGCGTCGATGCCATTCTTCCTGCGTCAGGTCGCTCGCTGTGTTCATTATTTGCGGTTTTTCCAAATATTGACAATTTCAGTTCAATGCATAGCAGACCAAAGGTGTAGTTTTGTCCTGAATTTTGCCCACCCCGAATGAATTGTCGGTATGAATAATAAAGCACTAACGCCCATTTTGCTGTTTCTCGCGACCGGTTTGCATGCGCAGATGTGGAATGGCGTGGATACGCTGTATGGAAACGAGTGGATTGACTACTCCAGGATCTATTATAAAATAAAAGTCGCGGACGACGGGATCTACCGGCTGGACCAGCAAACCCTTGTGAACGCCGGATTCCCGGTTGCCACGGTGCCTGCCGAACAGTTCAGGCTTTACAGGAATGGGCAGCAGGTGCCGCTGTACGTGACAACGGACGCTATCGCCGGCGACCAGGATTATATCGAGTTTTACGGCCAAAAAAATCGCGACGAACTGGACCGTTACCTGTTCGGCGATCCGAATTCAGAACTAATCAATCCCTGGTACAGTCTTTTCAACGATACGGCAGCATATTACCTGACATGGGAGACAACCAGCCAGGCGCTGCGCTACACCGCGCTTGCGAACAATCTCGATAATTTGCCTCCGGCGGAACCTTATTGCTGGTGGACGACGCAACAGATTTACAATCAAAGTTTTGTAAAGCGAAAGCGGAGCGACGAGATCACTTTCTCCTGGTTTGAAGGCGACGGCTTTTCCCGTTCACCATCTACCCTGACCAATGTCTCGCTTCCGCCAAAGAAAATATTTGCGGCCGGCCCGGATGCCCGTCTGACCGTACGATATGCCTGCCTGGAAGGGCTCCAGCATCAGCAACGTATTTTCCTGAACGACGTGCAATTGGTAGAAGATACCATCGCCGGATGGGGCATCGTACACCGTGATATCGATATCGCGACTTCTCTGATCGCGGCAAATGCCAATGTGAAAATACAATCTGCCATAGGCGGCAATGACCGTCATGCGCTGGCAGGCGCCATGCTGCAGTATCCTCGTCTTTTTGATTTCGAAAATGCAACCCAGGCTATTTTTACACTCGAGCCTTCAGATGTAGATCAATACCTTGAGATACAGGCTTTTAGCACGGTCGGTGGGACCCCGGTGCTATATGACCTGACCAACCAGACCCGCCTGGTCACAACAGTTGAGGGTGGGGTAGTGAAGGCAAAAATACCGCCCTCCTCCACGGAGCGCCGTCTGCTGCTCGCGGCCACATCGGCCATTCACACACAGGAGGTATTGACGCCGGTACAGTTTAGTGATTATAGCGACCTCAATGCCGATTATGTGATCATTACCAACGCCTCGCTCAGGAACGACCCGGTTGCCGCCGGCGCCGATCACATCGCCGAATATGCCGCTTACCGGGAAAGCCCTTCAGGCGGGAGCCATAAAGTAGCGATACTGGATGTGAAAGACCTGTACGAGCAATATGCCTACGGAGTAAGATTTCATCCGATCGCGATCCGCAATTTTTTGCATGATGCCGCCAGGAAGTGGACCGGATTCCATCAGGTTTTCATCATCGGCAAGGGGCTCGATTACAGCCAGTTCAGAACTTCCACCGCTCAAAACAACCTGATCGACTCCCTGTTTTTTGTGCCGACGTACGGCTCGCCGGCCGCCGATATTCCCTTTGTATTGAGCGGTAATCGCCTTTCAAAACCAATCGCCTCCATCGGAAGGCTGGCCGTGACGAATCCTTCGGAGATAAAGACCTATCTGGATAAGGTCAGGTCGCATGAACTCGCCCTCTTGAATGCCGACCAGACCCTGGAAGGAAAGGAATGGATGAAACGGGTGATCCACAACAGCGGCGGCCTGGCGGGCGAATCCGATGCGATCAGGGTCTACACGACTACGATGGCCAACAACCTGGCAAACAGCCGTTTTGGCGCAGACGTCCATTCTTTTTACAAAACTTCCAACGATCCCATACAATTGTCGAGTTACGAGCAAATGCTTGAACTCATCGATGGCGGCGTCTCGCTGTGGACGATATTCGGGCATTCATCGGCATTTGCAGTGGACTTCGATATCGGCACGCCAAGCGTGTACAATAACAAAGGCAGGTATCCGCTTCTGATGGTCATGGGCTGCTTTTCAGGCATCTGCTCATCTCCTCAAAAAGGCATCGGCGAGCAATTCGTGCTGGCGCCCGACCGCGGCGCCATCGCATACATTGCCTCTGTCAACTATAGCTACATTTCCGCCCTGTACACTTACGGGCTCAAATATTACGAGTTGCTGGGTGGAACCGGTTACGGGAAAAGCGTGGGTGATATTTTGACCGATGCCGTTGATCAGTTGCAGGGGTCGAATTACGACGCGCTGATCGCCCTGCTGCACCAGAATCTGCTACAGGGGGATCCGGCGGTCAGGATACATACACAACCCGGTCCTGACTATCTTGTTGACAAACAATCCGTTGTGTTCAATCCGAATCCCGTCGGGCTCGAACAGAATACTTTTACGCTCCAGTTCGATGTGGCGAATATCGGCGAGTACGTACCCGACAAGATCGCACTGAAAGTGGAGCAACGCCTGCCGGATAATACGGTGTTGCAAAGGCTTTCCGATACCATTGACACGCCGCCGTTTCGCCGGCAACTCGACTATACTTTCCCCGTGTCCGGCAGCCAGATCGGTTTCAATCGCTTTCTGATCACGCTCGATCCGGGCAATACAATCGAAGAAAAACCCTTCGCAGCGGAACTCAACAACGAACTGACCGATGCAAACGGCCAGAAAGGTGTGGATGTTTATTTTTATTCCGATGACGTGCAGCCCGTTTTTCCGCCGCCTTACGGCATCGTTTCGCAGGATAAACCGATGCTTTGGGCTTCTACGCTCAATTTTAACGCGGCGCCGCTTCGATACCT
Source organism: Lewinellaceae bacterium (assembly GCA_020636045.1). GTDB lineage: Bacteria > Bacteroidota > Bacteroidia > Chitinophagales > Saprospiraceae > M3007. The sequence continues at coordinate 30,327 of JACJYP010000004.1, read as the reverse complement.
CTTTGAGATAGATACCCTGGAGACATTCAACAGTCCCTTAAAAAAAAGCGGTCAGTTACTGCAACGCGGCGGGCTAATGGGTTGGGCGCCGGACCTGCCCATGATCGACAGCACCGTTTATTACTGGCGCGTTGCGCGCGACAGCCTGGTAAACGGCGAAGTAGTGTGGCGCACCAATTCCTTTATCTACCTGCCCGGAAGTGCGGCAGGTTGGAACCAATCGAATTTCGGACAGTACCGCGACGGCATATTTGCCAACATGCAGGCGGTCGACAGCACCCGCCGCCTGGAGTTTCAGGACAATGCCGCCTTTGTTACCCTGACCGTTGCATTTCGCGACATGAACCGGTATCCGGGGTTTCAGAATTCCTACTACGAAGGTTTTGTCGGCGATTACGGATGGAATGTACGCGGCGTATACGACGGGGTTGTGATGGTCTTGTCAAATCCGAATACCGGCCGCTTTGTGCTCAACCCCGAACAAGGCAACAATAATTACGATCCACCGGACCGGCGTTTTGTATTCTGGTTCAATACACGCGATTCGCTGGAGCGGGTCAAACTCATGCAGTTTGTAGAAAACGGCATTCCGGATGGCTATTATGCTGCACTGCTTGCTTTTAGCAGACCTTGGGACACTGTAGGCTATTCACCCAAAAAATGGGCGGCGGATTCCATTACCTACGGCAAAAACCTCTTCTCCGTGCTGGAAAACCAGGGTGCAAAAAAGGTGCGCACCCTTGCCCAGTATACCACTTCGCCGAGGCCATACGGATTCATTTTCCGGAAAAACGATCCGGCATACCCCATACAGGATACAATCGTCTTCAACCCCGATTCCGCAGCCACTTTGCGGGCTAGTTTTCTGGCTAAATGGACAAACGGATTGATGGAGACCCCTGTTTTCGGACCGGTGCGCAACTGGAAATCCCTGCACTGGCAGCGGGAAGTCTTCGACGACGCTTCGGATTTCGCCGAGGTTTCGGTCTGGGGCGTCCGTGCCGGCCTCGACGATACCTTGTTACTTGTACTTAAGGACGTTTACGATACATCGTTGGCCTTCATTCCCGCCACCCAGTTCCCGCTCCTGAAACTGCGCTATTCCACGGGCGATACGCTTACCCGTTCACTTACGCAATTGGGATATCTGCGGGTTTTGTACGACGCACTTCCGGAAGGCGCCTTGCATCCTGTGGCGGCTTACAATTTTTACAAAGACACGCTGCAACAGGGTGAAAATATGCACATGTCCATCGTGTTTGCCAATATTTCGGATCAGCCTATGGACAGTTTGCTGGTGAGGTTCAATATTGAAAACGCAGGAGGTGATGATCTGGAAGTGCTGAAAATGCACCGCCCCTTGCCACCCGGCGATACACTGCAACTGAAACTCGATGCCGGCACATACACACTCAGCGGGCCCCAAAGGCTTCTGATCGACGTAAACCCGGGGACAATCCAACCGGAACTATACCATTTCAACAATGTCGGCGTGCAGGATTTCTATGTAATGCGCGACAACCGGAATCCCCTGCTCGATGTCACTTTTGACGGATCGCATATCCTGGATGGCGATATCGTATCGCCAAAACCCCTGATCGCAGCGACACTGAAAGATGACAACCGGTTTCTGGCCATTACGGATACTGCGACGTTCGATCTTAAACTGGAAATGCCGGACGGCAGCCTCAAAAACATTTCCCCATCCGACCCGGACGTCATGTTTTTTCCTGCAGATGCATCCGACCTGACAAAAAAGAATGCTGCGCGGATCGAATGGAGCCCCGTTTTTACCCTGGATGGCGATTACAGGCTGCTCGTGAACGGGCGAGACGCTACCGGTAACGAATCGGCCGGACTTGATTATGCCATTCGGTTCAAGGTGATTACGCACTCGTCGTTGTCCAATCTGCTCAACTATCCGAACCCTTTCTCGACGCGAACCTGCTTTGTATATACGATGACCGGCGCCGAACCGCCCCTGCATTTCAAAATACAGATCATGACGGTGAGCGGCCGCATCGTTCGGGAGATCACGGAACAGGAATTCGGTCCCCTGAAACCGGGAACCCATCAGAGCGACTTTTGCTGGGACGGCCGCGACGAATACGGCGATCAACTTGCCAACGGCGTATATCTGTACCGTGTGATCGCAAAAAAAGCAGATGGTACCGACTTCGATCTTTTTGACAATGACCGTGTGGACGGGTTTTTCAAGCGTGGATTCGGAAAGATGGTGCTGATCCGTTAACGCCGGAATTTTACTTGCTTACCACTACTTTTTTCTGTGTTCGCAAGCCATTTCCGGTCAGGATTTCCATAAAATAGAGTCCCGCCGGGATGTCGCCAAGTGCAATTTCTCCCTGCGATTGTCCGCTGAATCGCCCGCTTTTACACAACTGCCCGCCTAGAGCCAGAAGGCGGTACGACCACCCGGAAATGTTTTCTGGCAGGTGCACTTTTACTGTTTCCTTCGCGGGATTCGGAGAAACCAACACCTGTAATTGTGCGTTTGCTTCCGGCACGGCCACGCTGGCAGTCAATTTCAGCAACTGAAGTCCGTTCTGCATATCGCCGGCAATGATCGTCCCCGAAGGCAGCCAGGGGTAGCTGCCCCAATTGCCGCGGTATCTGTTGTAAACTACATTCTCAGGATGTGTGTCGTAATAAGCGGCCAGAACCGGTTGCGTTGGATTGTTAATGTCGTACACCAGCAGGCCGTCTTCATATTGGGAATCGAATAACAGATGGTCTTTTATGTAGACATTGTGGGGGATGGCTTTATAAGTGGAGTCGCCTGGAAGCAACTGATCGAAAAAAGACCCGGCTATTTCCAGTCCGTCGACTCCGAGTGTTTGCAGATCGACGATCCAGATCGGTCGACCGTCCGGAATTTCCTCCGTATAATAAGCGTATGTGCCTTCCGGGTTCAGCCAACTGTTGTGGTTGTAGCCCCCGGTTTTGGTCGACCCCAGCGAATCCGGGCTTAAGGGATCTGTAAAATCGAAGACATAATATCCGTCATATCCGGAAGATGCGTAAATCGTGTCGTTTCGAACGTACGAATCGTGAATATACCCACCGGCAAGGGTAACATTGGTCACAAATTCCGGCTGATCGGGATCATTGCTGGCATCCAACACTAAAAGGCCGCTGTTGGCGATATCGGTACCGTTCAGGTATATACGACCCGAGGTGGTGTCCAGCGTAATGGTATGTGCGCTGTTGAAAAAAGTATTGCTCCAGTAGGTCCGGATCACCGTATCCGGCGCCTGGCTCATATCGAAGATCATCAACCCTTCGGTCGTATTATCCGAAACGGCATAAATGCGGTTCCGGTACGATTTGAATTCGCGCCAGACCGTCGTGTCAGTGCCGAGGAATTTGCCGATCAGTTCCGGATGCACCGGGTCTGTCACATCGAAAAACAGGATATGCGCGGCGCCCCCCAGCACAGCGTATTCTCTTCCATTCAGGTCGAGCCCCCAGCAACCGCTGTATTGCAACGCAACACTTCCGGCAAGTGGCAAGGAATTGTCATCCCATTTCGACAGTCTGATCATATTCAGGGAATCCTGCGCGTACAAACCTGTAAGAACAACTATGCAGGTAAACAAAAGACAAATCTTTCTCATAACACGGAGTAAAAAGCGGGGCTCGCTAATTTTACCTTTGCAGGCAACCGAACCACACACAGGAACGTCAAATCGCGGTAATTCCGCTGCGGCGAATGTAGAGCATTATGAAAAAACAACACCTCCTAATCGCGTTTTTGCTGATTACAGGCACACAAACGGCGTTCTCTCAAAAATACAGCAACGAATTCCTGGCGATAGGCGTGGGCGCGCGGGCGCACGGCATGTCAGGAGCCCAGACGGCAGTGGTAAACGATATTACTGCTGCTTACTGGAATCCGGCAGGCCTTACAGGTATCGATGCGCCGTTTCAGATCGCCGCCATGCACGCCGAGTGGTTCGCCGGGGTAGGGCAGTACGACTATCTGAGTTTCGGCAAGGCGCTGGGGGGCTCAAGTAAGTCATTTTTATCCTTCTCGCTGATCCGCTTCGGCATTGACAATATTCCCTATACCATCAATCTGGTCAATCCGGACGGCACCATCAACTACGACAACGTAACCGAATTCTCGGCTGCGGATTATGCATTTCTGGGCAGTTACGCCAGACAACTTAAAAACCCGGCGTTTTCCATCGGCGGCTCGTTCAAGGTCGTCCGGCGCGTCATCGGCTCCATCGGCAACTCCTGGGGATTCGGCGCCGATCTCGGGATGCAATACCGTAAAGGCGCGCTGACGCTCGGCATCATGGGACGCGACCTGACCACCACATTTAATGCATGGTCTTTCAACCTGGATGAACGGGCGAAAGAGGTTTTTACCGCTACAGGTAACGAAATTCCCGTTAGCAGCACGGAGATCACCAAACCCAAATTCATCCTCGGCGCAGCATATTCTTTGCGCCTGAGTGAAAAAATACGCATGCAACCGGCGCTCGATCTGGAATGGACGACCGACGGGCAACGGAACGTATTGATCAGTTCGAAATCGCTGAATATCGATCCGCGGCTCGGCATCGAGACCGACTACGACGGTTTCGTTCAATTGCGCCTGGGCGTGGGCAATATCCAGCGCGTCAAGGACGACTTTAACCCTGAGAAAGAGAACCTGTCTGTTCAGCCCAATTTCGGGGTAGGTCTGAAACTCGGGCGTGTACAACTTGATTATGCCCTGACCGACATCGGAAATGTGTCTTCGGTCGACTACTCTCATGTATTCTCACTGCGGATCGACCTCCGGGAACGCCGGCGCGAGGCCTCGGAATAGGGGCCTTACACCTGATCTGTTCTGTTCCTTTTTTATCGGCAATTGATCGTTAATCCAGACCGGTAATATGCCGATTCGGTAAAATATTTATCGTGTTTACTTGACACGAAGTAAAGCGCGCGTATCTTTGTCGCACTATCTTTCCTTTTACTCCGGGGTCGACCGACCTGTTTTATTCCTTCCCAACCGAGTTTTTCCCAATCACAAGTATGTTTTAATCAGGTTGAAAATTTCCGTAATTTTGGTTACATGTTGTGGTTCAGGACGATGTTTCCCTTCGGGGCCGATTGAGTCCACCGCTCCATAGTTTGTATCATTATAATCTCATGGTTGCCCCTCCGGATAGGCTCGCGGTGAGGGGCTTTTTTATTGCCTGAAAGCAGCCTGCTTGCCTTTATCCACCATCGACTTTTTCTTTTTTCACTCCCGGGATAGTGATCGGCCGCGCCGGACCTGTTATTTTTCGCCGGCGGCAATATGCGTGGCGCCGCTTTTCGCGATGAAAATAAACTTTCCAACAGGTTTTTTCTGGGGCACCTCTACTGCCGCTGCGCAGGTGGAAACGGCTTCCGATCATCCGTGGCGCGGGCTGCAAGCCAAAGACGGTTACGTTTTTGAACGCACCACCGACCATGAACTGCGGCGGGCAGAAGATGCGGGTTATATCGCCAGGTTGGGTAGTATTTACCGTTGCGGAGTGGATTGGAGCCGCCTGCAGCCGGAGCCTTTTGCCAAATTTGACAAGTCGGTCGTACGCGAATACACAGAGTTTTTCGATCTGCTTCGGGAAAAAGGGGTCCGGCTGATGTTCGTGTTGCATCACTTCGCCCACCCAAACTGGTTTGAAGAGAACGGTGGCTGGGCGAAGGAGGAAAACATTCCGGCATTCCTCGATTACGCGCGCCAGTGCATCAAGCACTTTGGGCAATACGCGGCGTTTTGGAACACGTTCAACGAACCGAACGTGTACGCGCTGAATGCATACCTGCTGGGAAATTTCCCGCCGCGTAAAAAAGGGCGTTACTTCACCGCGAATCGCGTGCTGGACAACATGGGAAAAGCGCACAATGTCGCACTGGCCATGATCCGGGAAAAATCGGACGCACCGGTCGGTATTTCGCTCAATACGGCCTGTTTTGAAGGGCTGAACCTGCCCGGCCGGCTGGTGGCGGCATTTATGCGCTGGTGGTTCATGCGCCGCTCTGCCACGCCTTTTAAAAAGTGCCAGTTCTGGGGCCTGAGTTATTACGCCTATATGCCGTTCGATCCGTTTCCGGTCGATGCGATCGACCGTGCGTCCAAACTCGACCGGCTCGGCATCCAGCACGACAAGATGTGGGGCTACAAGCCTCAGGGCCTACTCGATGTGCTGCGCCGCTTCCACAAAAAATACGGCAAGCCGGTCATCATTACGGAAAACGGCATTTGCACGGACAACCCCAATCAACGCATTCAGGCGATCAAGGATTACCTCGGCATTTGTATGCAGGCCATACATGAAGGCGTCCGCATAAAAGGATATATTCACTGGAGCACCTGGGATAACTTCGAATGGCACCTTGGGCCAACTTATCGCTTCGGGCTGGTGCGCGTAAATTTTGACAATATGTCGCGCGAGATGACACCTGCCGGCCTTTTTTATGAAAAAATCGCCCGCGAAAACGGGCTGGAGATATGAAATATAAATACTTACTATGTGCCTGCCTGTGGCTTTTTCACACGGGATCCGCTTTTGCGCAGGTGTTTATGCGTGCCTTCGACAATTCAGCGTCCATGGCGATGGGCGGGGCGTCCGTAGCGTATCCGGATGCAGATATGGGCATCCAAAATGAAGCCATTCCGGGTTTTGGCGAAAAAACAGCCGTTTTTCTGAGTTCGGCGATCCCTTACGGCATATCCGGCTGGAATACGGCTCAGTTCCAGGCCTTGCAACGAATTGACGCCAACAGCGGAGCAGGGATCGATATGAACTACTCGGGCACGGATGCCTATCGCGAACAGCGGTACCGCCTTTTATATGGCCGGCGCATCGGCGAAGCGCTTTATCTGGGCGGCAGTGCCGACTGGCTTCGGGTGAGTGCAGGCGAATACGGCGCTGCATCTGCTATAAGTTTTGGACTGGGCCTGCTTGTGCGGGCGCTGCCCGACCTGTGGCTGGGTGCGCGTATTCAAAATCCCGTCCGGCAGAACATCGGCATCGACGCGCCGTCCAGCGTGCTCAGGATCGGCGCTTCCTGGAAGCCAAATGACCGTCTGGTGCTGTCGGCCGAAACAGAGAAGATACTCGAGCGTCCGGTGCAGATCAAGAGCGGTTTTGAATATCGCCCGATCCCGGCGCTGATCCTGCGGGCCGGGGTAAGGGGCGGCGGCGCCGCGCGGCTCGGCTTCGGAGCAGGCGTTCGTCTTAAAGGAGGCCTGGGGCTCGATATGGGTTCCGAATGGCATCCGAGCCTCGGCATGACGCCATCGGCGATGATTATCTGGCGCAGGCCGTGATTTTTCGGAGAAAACCTTAACCTTTGCGGCCTTTACCGATCATTTACCTGACCATTATAAATCAAACGGACAGGCAGGATTTGCCCTGACCATCAATTTGTTATGAAAAATATTACTGTACTTGGCGGCGGTACCATGGGCAACGGGATCGCCCATGTTTTTGCTCAATACGGCTACGAAGTGACGCTCGTTGATGTGGTTTCGGAGGTGCTTGACAAAGCGCTGGTAACTATTGGCGGCAATCTCGACCGGCAGATAAAAAAAGGCACCCTGGACGAGCAGCAGAAGGCCGCTGTGTTGCGCCGTATCCATCCGATGACCGACCTGAAAACGGGCGTCGCCGATGCCGACCTTGTGGTGGAGGCCGCTACTGAAAATGTAGACCTGAAACTCAAAATATTTAAAGACCTGGATCAGTTAGCGCCGGAAAAAACCATTCTGGCGACCAATACGTCAAGCATCAGCATTACGAAGATCGCCGCTGCGACCAATCGCCCGGCCAAAGTGATCGGCATGCACTTTATGAATCCGGTCCCGGTGATGAAACTGGTAGAAGTGATCCGCGGTTACGCCACTTCCGACGACGTATGTCGCACGATCATGGCCCTTTCCGAAAAACTGGAGAAAGTGCCGGTAGAAGTGAACGACTATCCGGGTTTCGTGGCCAACCGTATACTTATGCCGATGATCAACGAAGCCATTTATGCCCTGTACGAAGGAGTGAGTGGCGTTGAGGAGATCGATACCGTAATGAAACTGGGCATGGCGCATCCGATGGGCCCGCTCCAGTTGGCTGATTTTATCGGGCTCGACGTGTGCCTGTCTATCCTCCGGGTACTGCACGATGGATTTGGTAATCCGAAATACGCACCTTGCCCGCTGCTGGTGAACATGGTAACGGCAGGCAAACTCGGTGTAAAAAGCCGGGAAGGCTTTTACGCCTACACACCGGGCTCGAAGGACATCGAGGTAGCGGCGCGATTCAGATAAAGATCACTGCTTTTTCTTTGCAGCGGGCTTTGTTTCGAAGTATTCGAAAGAAGCCCGCTCCGGCAAGGTAGCGGCCCCTTCGCTGCCTTCTGCTGCGATGTAATAATGCTTGGCCATTTCGGCTGCGACTTTCGCCGTATAGAGGCCGTCATCGGCCGTAGCATCGCCGTGGGTGCCATCGTCGTACATACGGGTGCGGGTAAAGGCAAACATGCGATCGCTTCGGTACATCAGCCATCCGTTTGTCGCATTCACGATCTTAGCTGTTATTTTTATATCGCTGGCATCCGGAGCGTGCTTCACGTCGCTGATCTCCGGCTGGACTTTATTGAGCAAAGGATGTTTCAGCAGCCATTGGGTGCGTTTATCCATCAACTGGCGGATGCCGATCACGTGATCCGGGCCGGTGTGCATCGTTTTTTCAAGTGAATTCTGAAAATCGTCGTACCCGTACAGTTTCAAGGAATCCAGTTTTACCCAGGGATCGATCTCGCGCATCATGTCCTGCGCACGGCTGAGGTATTTCCCGCTCTTCAGATAATCGTTGACGATGGTCTTGAAGTGAGCGAGATAGATCTTGCGATAGTAGGAGTTGCGCAACAACTTCGCGATCAGCGGCCTTTTGTTGTTGTCGATTTCGGCGAGCGGCTGATACTGGATGATCTCATCATCCTTCATTTCTTCGAAACTGAAATTTCGCCGCCAGCCCCCGAAAGCCATATTCAGGTCCCAGATCAGAGGGTGACACACGCCGGTCGTATCCACCCACAGGTAGTAATTGTGCGAGAGCGATCCGTTGTAGCTGTCCAGGTTGACCAGTACATTGTTGAGTGCCAGCATCCAGAGTGTCTGGTCCACATCGAGCACCGTTTCGATCTTGTCGGTGTTTTTATTGAGCACTTTGATGAGCTGAAGCAGATATTTCCAGGCGCCTGGATCATCTACCTCATAAAAAGCGTCGTAGCAGCCAAAATTATCGTTGAGATAGGCAAGCGAGGCGTTTTCCCCTTTGGGGCACCCAGTCTGACTGCGCACGCGTTTCCAGTTGTCGGGGTCGCATTTGATCACGTATCCCTCGCTGGTGCCGAAGTGTTTCTCAAGAAAATTTTCGTCGATGGACTCCGTATTGATGTAAAGCCCGTAGTACTTGTTGTTGACGTAATAACGGGTAAAATTGCAAAGGGGAGCGGGCATATACTGCCGGATAATTTCATAAGCGAGGGGATCGCGAACAAAACTCGGATCGAGAAAGGCATTCGACAGTTTCACCGTTTTTTGCCCTTCCGGCATCTTTTGCGATTTGATCTTGTAGTCCAGTTTTATGTTGAAGGGCAGTTTTTTATAGGTCTCGTTCCTGGTGCGGAAATAGGAACTGTTGCCTTTGTAACGGATGCCGGCGCTGTCGAAACGCAAGCCGTTGACCCAGGCCGTACCGAGGATACGCGCTTCGCCATTGGCCTTTTTCATGGAATCGAGTTTGTAATCCCAGTCTTTGAAGGGGATCTCCACGCGTACTTCCTGGACGCCCGAACCATAGAAACTTTGTGCCCGGGCAGAGGGGATAATCAGATAAACGATCAGAAAAGCAATCAGAGAGGGGAGGCTTCTCATATTAAAATCCAAATTGCGGTAAGTTTACAGATGATAGATGGTGTTTCCGGTTGAGAAACATGGCATTTAAGAGGTGCTGTGTTAAAAAGCAAGTCAAAGGCTTTAAAAATTTGAAGAGATAGAATTAAAGCCCAGACAAAAAGTTCATTGACAAAAAAGTAGTAAATTCGCCTACAAGAAGCAAGGCTCGCAAGAGTCTATGCAGTGTAGGCAGGGCTCAGTTCCTGCCTATTTTTGTGTAGTTCGCTTGCTTTTCGATTGGCATAATTGGGATCATATACAGTGTTGTTTTTTGAACAGGTGTAGATCAAGACAAGGATTTTTCGTTGGACAGCCACCAATCCGATCATTTTGACTTTGGGATTTCGTTTAGTACACGTTCATACAATGCGTTGAGGTTAGGGTCAACTCGGCGGCGCTAAGCGCCGGATAATGCAAGGCTCTTCGGATGTACGCATTTCCTTTTAGAGATTCTGCTTTTGCCTTTGACTGTAGTACCGGATGTTCGTTCTACCACATCATAGCCGGCATAAGAGACTAACTGTGCTTTGTTTTGATTAATTCAAAGCCGTTTGTTTCACTGATGATCGTCACAGCAGTCAAGATGCTTACTCCTTTAAGGGTACAAACCTGATCTATTTTGACTTTCAGGTCCGGGGCTTGTTTCAGGGTTTGTTCCACTTGCTGGTCAATTTCCCGGATTTGTTTTTCCAAAAGCCGGATGCGTTGCAGGCACGCTGGATGATTTTTCGATCCGGTTGTTGCGCAGTTTGTGCGCATGCACTTGGTTTTGTACCGCCACTTGTCTTCTACTGGTGTTGTCGTTCCCGACATAAGCGTTTGAGCAGAAGCATGATAGGCGTGTATCCCTCGCCAGGCTTTCATTTTGCGCTCCAGTCCCATTTGAGCCAGCGCCCGGGCTTCCAAAGCATCTGTTTTTGATTTGATGTTCAGGCTTTTCATGTAGTTCTTTACTTTTGTTAGGCAGCACTACCGATACCTGATAATTTTTGTGATTTGAGGTAGTAGGCGGCGCCTCGTAGTAGACACACTCGGTCGCTTCCATGACCAGCCAAAGTGGAAGGTCCTGGTGTAAACGTTTGATCCACTGACACAGTGATTTCCAACCACCAGGCGTGATTGGCAAACGTGCTTGTTGCCTTGACTGAGACGGTTTGTTGTGAATCCATTTGAGAAAACACACTTCCAGCAAGTCCTTACTCACATCTATGCCTACACAATATTTTTACCCACGTGTTCATATGGCAGTGTTTGTCGGGGACTGGGGATAAACGGCTGACTGATGATGATCGTAGATGAGGTAGCATTAAACTGAACAATAAGGTTCCTTCACCGCCTGCTCTCGTGACTTACGCTGTCTGGCAGGATTAACCATACCGACTTAAGTGCTGTTCAGGCTCTAAAGAACCCGGAAAGGAGGAAATTCTCTTAATCTACATGGTGAAAACCCACCTGTTTGCGTGTTATCCTCTCTCCTTCCGATGTTCACCTGCCACAAAAATCTGCTCTTTTTGCCTCCGGCAGGAAAATTTGAACACGCTCTAAGTTCAATGCATTGGCGAAGAAACGATAAAACCACCGGGTGGCAAAACTCCCGCCCGGTGGTTTTTATTGTTCTTAAAAAGAGAAGACCGTCCTGGTTGCCCGAATGACCTTACTTGTTCAGGTCGCTCAGTTTCACCATATAAGGCGTCTTGAAATAATTTACAGGTGCAAAGGCTACGGAACCGGCGTTTTCTGCGACCAAGTAGTAAGTCAGTACGGCATCATTGGTTTTGCCGTCGATCGTGGCCGTAAAAAATTTGGTGCCGGAAGGCATGTTCGGAGATGCTTCTTCGTTCATCAGCGCCATGGAAAACGGCGAGTTGTCGTCGAAGCGGTAGTAGATGTACATGCGAAGCGGGAAGCGATCCGCTTTCGCGGTGATGCGGAAATCTGTCAGTTTCTGGTTCTCGAATTTGCCGCGCCCCTGTACGTTGATTTCCGATATTTCCGGAGGCAGTACCGTCAGTTCGGGATGATCTTTCAGATAACGCACGCGCTTTGCCATCAGCTCGACGATCCCGGGTATCTTGCTCCGCTTGCCGATCGTGTTGCGCAGGCTGCGCTGAAAGTCGTCGAGGCTGTACAATTTATTTTTGTCATCGTTGAAGGGGATCACGATCATTCCCTGTAGTTCCTGCGCCCGCTTTTCATAAGCGCCTTCGTAGAAGTAATCATACACGATCTGACGGAGGTGGGAAACATACATTTTTTTGTACAACGGATCGCTCAGCAGTTTGCTGATGAGCGGCTTGTACGGGTTGTCGGCATGCAGCAGCGGGTCGAGGGTTTGCAGGCCTTTTAGATCGAGATCGCTGCCTTTGCCCGTGTTTTTATAACTTCCGAATGCGAGGTTCATGTCCCAGGGAATGATCTGAAAACGCCCGTTATCGTCGCGGTACAGGTAATAGTTGACGCTATGGTTGCCGATATAGCTGCTGAGGTTTACCATTGCGTTGTTCAGCGCGAGGAACCACAAAGCGTGATCGACATCCAGGATCTTATCGATTTTGGAAGGGTCGTTGTTCAGGACGCGGGTCAGTTCCTGTAATTCGGCCCAGCCGCTCGCCGACTGTATCTCGAAGTTGCCCTTGTAGCAGTCGAGATTGTCTTCATATTCGAGTGAACCGTAGATGTTCTGCTTGCAGGTAGCGGGTACCTCGGGCTTGTAATCGACGCCGGCCTTGAAGAATGCATTGCCGCTGGAGCCGTAGTGTGAATCGACAAAATGTGCGTCTACGCTTTCGATATTGATGAAAACACCGACATACTCGTCGTTGACGTAAAGTTTTGAGTAACAAGCCTGAGACGCCGGGATGTAATGGCCGGCAACCTCATAGAACAACACTTCGCGAACAAGGCTGGGATCGCGGAGCGCCGAAGACAATTTGATGGAAGTATATCCCTGGTGGTTTTGCTGTCCGTCGAGATAATTCAGTTTGATCGAGAAAGGGTTGCGCTTCAGTCCCAGTTGGTATGATTTGTCGCCGCGAAAGCGAACACCGACGCCATCATAGTTGACGCCATCGATGGTGGCCGTACTCTTCATCATGCCCATGCCGTAGATGCGCATTGAATCGAGGGCGTCCACCCAGTTTTTTGCTGGAAGGGTCAACCGTATCTCTCCAATGCTTTTTTTGTCAAAAAGCGGTCGCACGGCTTTGTTTTCCTGTGCCTGGATCAGCAACGGAGCAACGGTTAACAGGGCAAAAAGGTAATTTTTCATGGTGATTTGCTTCCTGGTTTGAAAGTTGATTGTCTTGAAAAACGGGTGCAATGATACAAAAAGGTGCAAATGCGGCGGAAAGGTAAGGCAAGCTTCTATTCCCGGACAAAAATTATGGCGTTTCTTGGGTGCGTAAGATTAAAACAGGCGCAATTCCTTCATATGATCTCTTCAAAGACAACGGTATCGTCGATGGGGAATGTGCGTCCGTACGCTTCCATTCTGGCCCGGTGCATATTGCGAAAACAGGCGGCAACTTCGGCCAGTAAACCTGCGTCTGCCCACTGCCTCACCCCCTCCAGTGTTGAGAGGCGCTCTTCGGTTCCGAGTTTATATGTTTGCTCGTACAGCGCATTTTCAAATTTTACACTGACACGGTTATCCATTTTAAATACCGTGATCTTCATTTCCGGGTGCTCGATGTGTCCGATTATTCTCATATTTCAACAGGAATGATATCAATGTGCGCCTGCGATTTCCGGCCGGGCATGTCAGAAAAATCATACCCTAACTGTCGGAATTCATTTGGCAAATCTCAACATCGCTTCGCGATATTCAAAACATGAAATGATTCTTTTATATAAATGCCGTTGGTTGCAAATTGATTGTCATGCTTCTTCCCCGACAGTCAGTTGAAATGCCGTCACGGCTGCAGCAGCGCCCAGCAGGGTGCCCAGCATGAAAATGAATATCTCTCCGAAGGAGGCCATTCCGGTAATGGCCGTGCCGATGGCGACGGCAGGATTGAAGCCTCCGCCAGTAATATTGCCCAGGATATGCATGTTCACGGCATAGATGAGGCCGATGGCCAGGCCGTAGTAGCCGTTGCCCTCCCTCTTTTTTACCGTCAGGGTATTGAGTACGACGAACACAAGGGCAAACGTGCCGATAAACTCCGCGAATACGGCACACACCGCGTTGGGATAAGTATGCAGGTGCGTATCGGTTTCGTAACCGCAACGCAGCAAAAAGCCGCCCAGCAATGCCGCCAGGAGGGCGCCGGCCAGTTGCGCAATGACATAATATACGGCGTCGTTGCGATCGACCCGGCCCCGCATCAGCATGGCCAGCGTTACGGCCGGATTGTAGTGTGCGCCGGAAAGATGCTCGCCGGCATAGATGACGGCTGCCAGGCCGAGGCCGATGACAAGCGGCGCCAGTTGCGGTGTTTCCGGGTGATAGGATGCCATCAAGACGATCAGCACCAGCAGAAAGGTGCCAATTCCTTCGGTCAGATACTTTTTCATCATTTTTGTGGTGCGGGCACATGCAAAAACTGCAATTTTGCCGGCCTAAAGCTCGTGAGTTTGTCTCAATCCACACCACAACATTCGTATGAATCGTATTTTTTTTATCGCCCTCACCATGTTAGCGTCCCAAACAGCAAGCGTATCGCAACAACTTCTGACACCCGAATTATTGTGGCAGATCGGCCGGGTCGGACTGGATTGCGTGTCTCCCGACGGCACGTATGCCATTTTTGGAGTGCAGCGCTATGATGTTGCGAAGGATAAAAGCAGTCGCACTTTGTACCTTGTCAACATTAAAACCAACGATACGCGCGCGCTGACCGACCCCGACGAACTGGCGTCAGATGCCGAATTTCACCCGGGCGGACAGCGCATCGGTTTTTTGCGCAATGGAAAACTCTGCGAGATCACCCTGGAAAGCACGCATGTGTTGCAACTGAGCGACCTCGATATAAACGGGTTCCATTATTCGCCGGATGGCAGGTCTGTGTTGTTCGTGCAGGACACCAAACTCGATAAAAGCACCGCGGAAGTTTACCCGGACCTGCCGAAAACGACGGGACATGTATTCGACGAGTTGTTTTACCGGCACTGGAAAACCTGGCGCAATGGCGTCTACAGCAATATCTATGTGGCCGGATTTAAAGACGGCAAACTCGCCCCCGATCCGAAAAATATCATGAATGAGCGCTTCGACAGCCCCCTTCAGCCGATGGGCGGCATGGAGCAGATCACCTGGAGTCCCGACGGCCGTTTTATCGTTTACACCAGCCGCAAACTGAACGGCACACAGGCTGCCGCCAGCACGAATTCCGATTTATACGCCTATGAAGTGGCTACCGGCAAAACGACCAATTTTACCGCCGACCTGCCCGGCTACGACCTCGATCCTGTTTTTTCGCCCGATGGCAACTACCTCATCTGGACGAGCCTGGAAAGAGCCGGCTACGAAGCCGACCGGCCGCGGCTGATGCTGCTCGACACCCGCACGCAGCAAAGAACGGAACTGAGCGAAGGTTGGGACTTTGAAGTCAATCACCCCCAGTGGGCGCCTGACAGCAAATCCATATTTTTTATCAGTTCCGAGGACTTTACCTACCAGTATTACCGGATCGGCCTGGCAGACCGCAAGATCAGAAGACTCACGGAAGGGCGCCACGACTACACCAACCTGAAGGTAGCGGGCGATGAGTTGGTGGGCACACGGACAGCCATGGACAGTCCGGCGGAATTGTACGCGGTCAACACGACCACCGGTCAGCAGCGAAAGTTGACGTTCGTCACGCAAAACCCCTGGAATGACATAAAAACCGGCAGGGTGGAGCGAAAAACGGTAAAGACCAAAGACGGCAAAGACATGAATGTCTGGCTGATCCTTCCGCCTGATTTCGATCCAAAGAAAAAATATCCCGCGCTTCTGTACTGCCAGGGCGGTCCGCAGTCGCCGCTGAGCCAGTTCTTTTCCTACCGCTGGAACTTTCAGATGATGGCCGCCAACGGCTATGTCGTGATCGCCCCTTGCCGCAGGGGCATGCCGGGCTCGGGGCAAGCCTGGAACGAGGCCATTTCCGGCGATTGGGGTGGGGGAGCGATGCAGGATCTGCTGGATGCGACGGATGCAATGGCCAAAGAGCCCTATGTAGACGCTTCACGCATGGGGGCGGTCGGTGCGAGTTTCGGCGGTTACTCGGTGTATTGGCTGGCAGGCAACCACAACAAGCGCTTCAAGACATTTATTTCACACAGCGGCATCTTCAATCTTGAAAGTTTTTACGCCGAAACGGAAGAGATCTGGTTTCCCGAATTCGACCTGGAAGGCGCCTTCTGGAATACCCCCAAACCCCGTTCCTATACCGAATTCAGCCCGCATCTGTACGTGCAAAACTGGGACGCGCCTATACTGGTTATTCACGGCCAACTTGACTTCCGGATACCGGTGACACAAGGCATGCAGGCGTTCACCGCCGCGCAGCTGCGGGGCACTCCATCCCGCTTTTTGTATTTCACCGACGAAGGCCACTGGATACAAAAAGCGCAAAACAGCATTTTGTGGCAGCGCACCTTTTTCGACTGGCTGGATAAGTATTTAAAGTGAAGGATGGGCACTTCAGCGTATTTGTCAGAAATAAAAGAGGCCCTGGCCTTTATTGAAAGGTACGATCCCGGTGAGCATACGGGCCGCCCGCCCCGGCTGTACACAGAAACCGTGAAACAACTCAACAAATACGGCGTGCTGGCAGCGTCGTTCGCAGACTCGGAGGACTCAGAACTCGCCATTGCGGCAATATCTCTGAAAAACGAGTTGGCGGCATTCAGGATAAAACACATGCCTGCATGGCGGAAGAACTGGGCCGTGACACTAAAGGACAAAGGCATAGAGGCAAGAGCATTCGGCAGAAAAAACAGAAGCCTGGATGTGATCGGCGGACAATTCGCTGATTATTCAGCGATCCTGAAGATCCGTCAAACGATCGGCGCTGCTGTTGAAATCCTTCGTTTTAGCAGGATAAACTTCAGGCAATATCACGGAGCGGAAGAATACGACTATTTTGCGCTTGGCGCCCCGCCGGATGAGGTTTTATAGGCAAACCTGTGCTGCCGAAATAAAAAAATCCCCCCCGACAGTTGCTGCCGGAGAGGACATCCCAAAAACCGATTACATCTTTATGATACACGGATGCCAACAGGAGAACCATGGGGAACTCATGCGTACCCGGTCAAACTCAAATGGAGGAAAGTCAGTATGCAAAAAGACAGCGCATCCCGGAAGAAGCGCCGCAAAAGTGGGGGAGGAAAGGTTAATTGGGATTATAACCTGTCGTTTCGAAGGAAGGATTAAGAAGTCACAAAAGTAGGTCAAAAGATGTGCCTCCCAATACCCGCCAAGTGGTAATTATACCCTGAAAACACGTTAAAAAAGTCGTCTCCTTGCTATCAGATACAAATTCGCTGCCCAAACAGGCCGTCTGGAAAGTCCTTTTCGCGGTCATTGTGATCGCTTACGGTCTTTGTTATGCGCCGTACGGGATCAATGAAACGGACGGCGGTTTTATCACCGGGCTTGCCTGGCAGTGGCTTCAGGGAAAATCCCTCTACAGCGAGATCGTCTACGTGCGGCCGCCCTTGCCGGTTTGGTGGCGCGCAGTGGAAATGATGCTGATCCCCGACCGCTGGGCGGTGCTGGGCGAGCGCTGGATGTTTTTCCTGAAAGTAGCGACGTACAGTTACCTGGGCGCCGGCACACTGGAACGGGGCGCTGCGCGTTGGCCGCTGGCATTGTTCGGTTTCATTATGTCGGTTCACTGTTACCCGCCGATGGCCTGGCATACGGTAGACGGTGTTTTATGTGCAGCCTTCGGGATATGGTGTCTTTTCAGGCTAAATAACGGATGGGCGGCGCCGATGGCTGCGATCGCGGTATTTGCCGCCACTTTGTGCAAGCAGTCGTTTTATCCACTCCCTTTTGTGCTGCTGACCTTGCTGTATTTTGACTCGAATCGCCGCAAAGCAGTGCGGTTCGCCTGTTACTTTCTGCTGGCATACGCGCTGTTTTTTACATTCATGTACTTCCGGGGGGCGCTTGGCGATTACTTTCGGCTGACCGTCGGGGCCACTACGGGCGGACAGGCGCTTCAGCGCGGTGTGCTCGACTACCTGCGTCTGCACCCGCTATTACTGGGCCTCAGTTTGCCCGTCGCAATACTCGTTATTCGTTTTTTTTACACCTCCAAAGGCCGCCAAATAACTTTCTGGGCCTGGGTCGGCTGGCTGCTGGCGCTTGCGGTTTCATACGGCTGGGCAGTGTGGACGCACCAGGTCTTTACCGTGCCTTTTACGCAGATGCGCTTGCTGGCCTGGGCAGGCGCCGGCGCTGTTCTGCTCGTACCGCTGCAAAAACGAAGCGCGTTTCTGGCCCTTGCGGCCGTTTCGTGGTGCGCTGCGATCAGTTGGGGCTATAACCTGCCGGTGATGTTTTCGCTTCCCTGGGTGTATGCGGTAGCCGTCATCACGGTGCGGCTGAACCCGTACGGCGAGCAGCATCCAAACGCCTTGGGGTATCTCAGGTTTGCAACCCTGTTAGCGCTGCTGCTCCTTTTCCGGCTGGCGTATGAATTCGTGTACCGCGACGGTCGCCGCGAAGCGATGAATTGCGAACTGGGCACCGTGTTCCCAAAACTGAACGGCATCCGTTCCGACCGCGCTACGTGCGATCTGTATGCCGATCTGAAAAAACTGGCAGATCGTTATCCCGGGTTTACGGTGTTGCCGGTATTCCCAATGGCCAACTTTTTGACGGACACGCCGCCGCCGCTGCCGCTGGACTGGGTGGTCAACCGCGAAATGAACGGAGACCGGGCAAGCGTACAGGCCGCAGTGGAAGCGAAAAAGCCGTATTTATTTATTGAAAGATCACAAATTGAAAAAATCGAGCGGGACCCTGAAATGTCATTGACAAAAGACTGCCTTGATTCCGGCAAGGTGATAGAAGAAACCCCCTTTTTTCTGGTGCTGAAACCCGAATAAGTCGCCATATTTGCCAAAACAAATTATGCAAAGCACTGCCATGAAATACCTCGTCATATTTATTCTGCTCTTTACCACGCGCCTGCATGCGCAGGAAACCCGCGAAGTAACCATGACTGCGGCAGATACCGCCCGCTACGAAGTACAGCGCTTCGAAGGACGCCTGGCGCGCCTCCGCGAAGGCCTGGAGAAGAATGACATCTCTCCTGTCGTAGGTGCTTACACCAACCTGTTGGGCGACATCAGAGAGGAGATCGCGCGCACGGAAACGCGGGCGCCCGAAAGCCCGCGACTGCCCTCCATGCAGTTTATCCTGACCAAATTCGACGAGTTCATCTTCGACCCGACCAAGCCCGACGAACTGAAGCCTCATCTGGAACGTTTCGACGAGTTTCTGGGGCTGATGAAGGCGGAACGCGGCATGAAGTGATCGTTACAGGTCGATCCCGATCACGATGCCTGTTTTATAGTGCGTTTTTCCAAAAAAGCCTGCTACTACGTCGACGCGGAATACCCGGAAGAACTTAAAGCCGATGTTTTCGAGGCCGGCGTTGACCTCCCAATAGGGCATTTCCGCACCCAGCACACCTTCTCCGTAGGTGTCCTCTGAATAATAGAACGAAGCGCCGAACACCTCTTTCAGGTTGAGTTTCCGGATGCCGGGGATCTTGTCGAACAGCCAGCCCTGCAGGTGGTGCTGAACGTGCATTTGCACAAAATGTGCATTCGAGGAATAGTCGTAGTAAGGCAGCAGGAAAAAACTTCGCGTGTAGTCGCCGGGCTTTCCAAAGATCGTCTGATTGCCCATCGGATGGTGCCAATCGATAAATTCTACACGTTTGTCCCGCAGAAACAAGCCGGTCACGACATTGATGTCGGTGTAGCCGGCCAGGCCCCAGCCGATCCCGTTTTTGCCGATCTGTGCCTGTAGGTAATCGAAATCCGTCACACTGCCGCCCACGCCCGGAATGGCTTTTTTGTAGACCAGCAACAGATCGGGCCACGGCGACGATTCATACGACCTGAATTTTGGGTAACTGCTGTATGTCTCGCCGATGCGTATGCGCGCCAACAGGCTGACGGTGAACGCCTTGTGGCTTTCGAAAAACGGTTCGTCGGTCCCGCTCAACGGCGCGTTCGGTGTGTATGTGCGGTGTTTTTTGAAATAGGCGAAATCGCTGGTATTGACGAGCGGGTTTCGCTCCGCCCACTCAGCGTCGCCGCGGAGCCATAGTCCCGGCATGAGGTAGCGGCTGAATTCGGCTTTTGCAAAAGCCTTTTCGTACAATTTCATGTAATTCCGCTTGATCATCAGCGAGTAGATCGTATTGAGTCCCACGCCGATCGGTTGCCGGTCGCTGAACTGCGAGGTCTGCAGCCCCCCGCTGAGTTCCAGGGTTGAGTAGTATTTACTCTCAAAACGCCGTTCGAGCCGCATGCCGCCGCGCAGCGTTTTTTCCGAAAAACCGTAATTGATGTTGCCTTCCACGCGCCAGAACCGGGAGCGCCCGTCGCCGTCGTACTTGCTGAATTCGGGCTTCACGTTGAGCAGCCAGCCCTGCACGGTGTTGAATTGTATCCAGTTTGCCACGGCGGGATACTGCACGGTCAGGTGTTTTTTCGAATTGCGCCAGGTATAGCCGAACAGCAGATTGCCGAATTTGAATTTATTGCGCTTGCCGTCGATGCTGTCGCGGTAGGAATCTGACTTCCAGATGCGCTGCAGGCTGTCTTTTCGCACGTAATCGAGCGATTCTTCGTTGGTAAGCGGTATGGGGCGAATGGCACTCCAGTACAGCGAATCCTTCTCGTTGGCGTCGTCCTCGATGCGGTAGGTCTCTTTTGAGAAAAATCCTTCTTCGAATTTCGGATGAAGGTCGTAATTGGAAAAAACGCTGTTGAAAAAACCGTCGAATTTGAAACCCAGCAGGCCGAACTTGAAACTGGTGTACTGTGTCAGCAAAGCCCATGTGTCGGGTTTTTCCACCGGCACGAATTCCTGTTGGATGCGCAGGGTATCGAGCACCGGCTGCTTGATCGCGGCGCCGGTGAGGGTAAGGTCGGCGCCCGACAGGTTCCACCATTCGTCCACCACGTACAGGTTGCCGCTGAAGGCGGGATCGGCGGAGCGTTTTGCCTTCAGGCCGATCTTGTAAATGGTATAGCCGTTCTCGTCGTTGTATTTTCCCAGCAGTCTGAATTCATAATAGTTGAACGCGTTGTCGGCGAGCGGCGACAATATCTCCCGGTCGATCTCGATGTGCTCGTCGTACAGGTTGAAGTCGGTCAGTGTGGCCCTGTTGAGGCTGAACCCGTTGTCCGAGCCGCTTACCTTGCTGGAGATCATGACTTCCTTTTTACGGCTGGGGGAGGCCTGGGCATAAACTTTCGATACTGATTCAGACAGATAGATCACACCCGTCCGGTTGGTGTCGAGGATGCCGCCCATGTTGCCTACCTCCTGCCCCATGATCTTTTTGGGCGCATCCAGCAATTTGTGAAAGCCTTTGATATAGACGTCGCAACTATATTCACGGCCTTTGTTTTTGTAGTACTTTCGCCGGGCGATCACTTCGCGCATGATGCGGTAGGCAGGGTCTTCGGTCGTGATCACTACTTCGCTGATTTCCAGTGCCGTAGGCTCAAGGCGTACGTCCAGGTGCAGCGGCCGGTCGCCGATCGTGACGGGCTCTATTTTTTGTTTGTAACCGATATACTGGAACACGACTTCATAGGCGCCCCGGCTCAGGGAAAGTCGGTATTCGCCGTCGGCGTTGGCAGCCGTACCGTTGGTGCTGTTTCGCACATATACGGAGGCAAATGGCAGGGGGTCGCCGTTTTCATCCAGTACTTTACCGGAGAGTTGCGCGAAGGCAAGCATTGGGGCTAACAGGAAGGAAAAGAAGAGGCAAAGTTTTTTCATCCGAAGTGTTTCTGCAATTTGGTTCCAGCGCGCAAAAATTGGCGGTAAAAAGCACATTCCTAAAGATTTAACAGAGTTTAACCCGACAAATGGATTTGCCTGCCCTTTTTAAGGATTTTATAAAGCAGCAAAAGCTGCTACCTGACAGCGGAGCGCCCGTATTGCTGGCTGTAAGCGGCGGGCTGGATTCTGTCGTGATGGCGCAGCTATTCGCGGAAGCGGGCCATCCCTTCGCAGTGGCGCATTGCAATTTTGGCCTGCGCGGGGGCGAATCCGACGGCGACGAAGCATTCGTGCAATCACTGGCTGAAGTGTTGTCGGCGCCGTTCTTCAGTCGCCGCTTCGATACGAAGTCATTTGCCACTGCACAACACCTGTCGGTACAGATGGCGGCGCGTCAGTTGCGCTACGAGTGGTTTGACAAACTGTGCAGGGAAAACAGTTATGACACCGTTGCCACCGCGCATCACCTGAACGATTCCATCGAGACTGCGCTGCTGAATTTCGTGCGTGGAACAGGCCTGGCCGGCATAAAAGGCATACCGTCTACCGCGCTGCTTCCGGGCAGCGCCGCCATCCGGCTCGTCCGCCCGCTTGTGTTCGCCGCCCGCGAAGAACTGGAAGCATTCGCCCGCGAACGCAATCTACAATGGCGTGAAGACAGCAGCAACGCTTCCGACGATTATGCCCGCAATTTTTTGCGTCACAAGGTCATTCCCCTGTTATCGGAACTGAACCCAAACCTGGTCGCCACTGCGGGGCGCAATTTGCAGCGATTTTCCGATGCTTACGACAATTACCGCTTCCTGCTGAACGCTTACCTCGGCGACGCGTCGCTGCGGATCGACAAGCGGCGTCTGTTGCGAATGCCCGCACCCCGGCAGGCGCTGACACATTTGTTGAAGTTCAACGGCTTTTCAGGTGAACAAGCGCGACAGGTGATGGAAAACATCGATCGCTCAGGCTTCGAACTCGAAGCGCCGACGGGCTGGAAACTACTGGTGGACCGCAAGGAAATCCTGCTGACGCCTGCAACCGCAAAAGAGATCCCATCCGCCATCAAAATCCACCACGACGACCTGATGGTGACGCTGCCGGAAGGCGGACGGCTGTTTATAACCCCTGCGGACAGAAATGCCGGTTTTCCCGACGGGAAAGACGAGATCATTGCCGATGTGGACAAGTTGCGATTTCCGCTAATTTTGCGCCCCTGGCAGCCCGGCGACAGTTTTCAGCCTTTCGGTATGGGCGGGCGGCATCAGAAGTTGCAGGACTTGTTTACCAACCTGAAAGTATCACGCCTGGAAAAAGCAAATACGCACGTGCTGGTAAACGGGGACGGACATATCGTCTGGGTACTCGGGTACCGGCCGGGCGAACTGATCAGAGTGACGGAGCAGACCAAAAGGGTCGTGCGGATACGGCTGTTGCGCTCAAGTGCCTGAACAGGCTGCTACAGGCCGGTGTGCAAACGCACCGGCCAATCATTAACGCTATGAAATCTGCTATCCTTTTTCCCCTTCGGCTGCTGCTGTTCTGGCTACTGTTCTTCGCCGTATTCCGCGTGTGGTTCGTCGCGTGGTTTTATAAAGAATGGCCCGGCGAAGCCCCTTACACAACCTGGCTTTCACTCTGGCATGCATTGCCCCTCGATATCAGCATGGCGGCTTACCTGATGGTCATTCCTGTACTGATATGGTTTGCCGGTGTGATCGCAGGCCCTTCCCGGCAATATTATTTTTCCCGCGCCATCCGTACCGTCAATCTGGTACTGATCGGCATCATGGTGCTGGTCTGCGGCGCCAATGTTTTTATCTATGAAGAGTGGCACACACTGCTCAACAACCGGGCGCTGGCTTATCTGGGTACCCCTCGCGCGCTGCTCGATTCCATGTCGCTGTTGTTTCAGGTGATTTCGGTAGGGCTGTATCTTTCGTTTCTCTGGCTGATGTGGCGCGTCTACCGGCTGGTCGCGGGCCTCACAGAATACGCTACGCAAACCTCCCGCAGCACCCTTGCGATCTTTCCCGTGCACGCAGGCCTGCTTTTTCTGGCGATCCGGGGCGGCCTCGGTGTCATCCCGATCAATGAAAGCGCCGTGTATTTTTCTTCGAACCTGTTTACCAACCACGCTGCCACGAACCCTGCCTGGAACCTGTTCCACAGCCTGATCGAAACGCGCTCCACCGAAAACCACTTTCACGTGACGGATCCCAAAACCGCCGGCGATCTGGTGAATTGTTCTCTGCTGCAACGCTGCCGGCCCGATGCAGACAGCATCCCCGGGCCGCGTCTTTCAACAGCACAACCGCCGAATATCGTATTCCTGGTTTTGGAAAGCCATACCGCGCAGGTCGTGGAAGCGCTTGGCGGTGAGGCCGGCATTTGTCCGAATTTGGACCGCCTTGCCCGTGAAGGCGTTTTGTTTGAAAACATTTACAGCAGCGGCTACCGCACCGATCAGGGGCTTGTTTCCATCCTCGCCGGTTTCCCGGCACAACCTGACCAGTCGATCGTACTGCTGAGCGACAAGGCGGAAAAACTGAATTCCATCCCCAAAATACTGCACCAGAAGGGGTATTCAACGGCTTTTTTCTACGGTGGAGAACTGACCTTCGCCAATATCGGCGTGTGGCTGACGACCCAGCACTTCGAAAAAATATGGTCGGAAAAGGATTTTACCCGCAGGGAAAAGACGCAGCGCTGGGGTGTGGATGACCGGTACTTGCTTCAACACGCCGCTAAAGAGATCGGAAAACTGAAAGCGCCTTTTTTTGCGACGGCGCTCACCCTGAGCCTGCATCCGCCCTTCGATATCCCCAATGCGGATACAAAAAAACTGCGTACCGACCGTGAAAAATTCCTGTACAGCGCCCGGTTTGCCGACGAAGCGATCGGCGAGTTTTTCAAAACGGCATCGGAGCAGGAGTGGTACCGGAATACCGTATTTGTACTGGTGGCCGACCACGGCTCGAGCAATCCCAACGGTATCGGGCTCGATAACCCCGTGTCGCGGCGTATCCCGCTGATCTTTTTTGGCGAGCCCTTGCCGGCCGAACTGCACGGCGCCCGCATCTCCGAAATCGGCAATCACCACGACATTCCCGCCACGCTGCTCGGGATGATGGGCATGGATGCCCCGGACATGCCCTGGAGCCGCGATCTTTTGAAGAACAAGGGCGAAAGCACTGGATCGCAGGGATTTGCCTATTACACCAATGAAAGCGGCCTCGGCTGGGTCATGGGGCAGGGAAAGGATTTTTATGCATTCGGGAACGGCGCCTGGCATCGTTGGGAAGGGCAACAGGATTCTGTCAGCCATTTGCAGGCGCGGGCATATTTGCAGGTGTTGTACGATGATTTTTTGAGCAAATAGGGGTATTTGCAGACACCACAAGAAGCGTGAAGAATGTCAAGTCGTGCCGGTAGGGTAGCGCGGCGTTTACGCCGCCCGGGTCCTGGCCATTTATGGCCACAACGCGCGACAGTCGGCCACAAATGACCTCCAACAAGGCGGCGTGAACGCCGCGCTACCGGCACAAAATCCAAACAGGAGGCAGGCTGCGGATGCGCTGCCTGCCTCCGCAGCGATCAGTTTACCGAAAACAACCCGACTACATTGCCTTCCGTGTCGTTCAGGAAGGCAAAATAACCCATGTCTTCGGCGATAAGGGTTTTCGGCACCAGCACCTTGCCGCCGGCAGCTTCTACCTTGCCAAGTACCTCGTCGAGGTTGTCGCCGCCGTTGAGGTACACTTTCGGGCCGTCGTGCGAGGCAGGTTTGTAGCCCTTTCCGTAGCAAATGGCGCCGCCGATGCCGCCACCGTCGCGGTCGTGCGGTAAAATGCCCATTTTCACGCTTTCCATGTCCATTTCCGGCATTTCATACCCGAAAATATTCTGGTAGAACGCTTTGGCCCGTTCGAAATCGCCAACCGGTATCTCGAACCAGCTGATCGCGTTTTTTTGCATTTTCATAGCGAAACTTTTTAATTGTAGTGATGAAAAATAAAGAAGGCTAAAGGTAAACCGAATGTTTTTAATTGTAAAACAAAATGTTTTGTTTTTATCTGTTCGATCTTTTTCTACATTTGCCAGGAACAATATCATCAATTCGAAATGAGACGAGAAATACACAACTGGTTCAGCCCCCGCCTGAACAAGAACATGGAAATTGCGATGTACGGCCACTTCGGCTTCTCCCTGCTGTTGCTGCCGACGGCCGCCGCCGATTACCTCGAATACGAACGCTTCCACCTGATCGACGTGCTGGAGCCCTTCATCGAAGCCGGCAAGGTGAAGGTGTTTTCGATCAACAGCATCAACTCGGAGGCCTGGCTCAACAACCGCATGCACCCGCGGCACAAGGCCATTCGCCATCAGCAATTCAACGCCTACGTAGAGAACGAGGTAGTGCCATTCATTAAAATGCACACCAGCGACGACACGCCCATCTACACCAGCGGGGCTTCGCTCGGCGCCCTGCACGCGGCCAACCTCTTTTTCCGCCGCCCTGACCTCATCAACGGCACCATCGCCATGTCGGGCGTGTACGACCTGACGACCTACACAAAAGGCTACTACGATGAAGACGTGTATTTCAACTCGCCCTGCCACTATCTGCCCAATCTGAACGACGGCCACACCCTGCACCTGCTGCGCCAAAGCGGCCATATCCATATTATGACCGGCTCGGGCGACTACGAGGACCCCGAGGGCTCGCGCAACCTCGCACACGTGTTATCTTCGAAAGGTATTCCGCACGATCTCGACATCTGGGGCGGCGACATGCGGCATGACTGGCCCACCTGGCGCGCCATGCTGCCCTACGTGGTCGATCAGAAATTTTAAAACGCCATATCATTGAAACACGAACGCCTGCGGGCTATCCTGTTTATCAATTTCCTGCTTTTGTCAACGCTCCTCAGCGCAAGTCGCGTGGATTCGGTAGAAATATACAGCCCGGCCATGCGGAAAAATATCAAGTGCCTGGTCGTGCTGCCGGATGCCTATTCGGTGAGCGCGAAGCCGTACCCGGTGCTGTACCTGCTGCACGGCTGGAGCGGCAATTTTGCAGGCTGGCTCGGCGATGCGCCGCAGCTGCGCGAACACGCCGATACCTACAACATGCTGATCGTGTGCCCCGACGGCGGCTACGACAGCTGGTACCTCGACAGCCCTGTGGACACCAGCGTTCGCTACGAGACGCATATCGTGCAGGAAGTGGTGCATTACATCGACTACTACTACAATACGCGGCGGGAGCCGGCGGGCCGCGCCATTGCCGGACTGAGCATGGGCGGCCACGGGGCGTTGTACCTGGCGATCAGGCACCCCGACGTATTCGGGGCCGCCGGGAGTATGAGCGGCGGGCTCGACCTGCGCCCCTGGAAGCAAAACAACTGGGACCTGGAAGGCGTACTCGGCGATCCTGGAAATAACTGGAAAAACTGGGAGGATAACTCCGTGACCTCCCTTGTGCCGCGCCTGAAAAAGCACAGGATACCGCTCATCATCGACTGCGGACTGGGCGATTTCTTCCTGCCCGGCAACCGCGAAATGCACCGCCTGCTGCTCGAAGCCGGCATTGAACACGAATACACGGAACGCCCCGGCGAGCACAACGGCGACTACTGGGGCAATGCCGTGGACATGCAGGTGGTATTCTTCCACAAGTTTTTCAAGTAACCCCAAGCTCTGGTTGGGCAGGTCACAACGAGGGGTTCCGAGGTATACTGCCCGGTATATCCCGGGCAACCGGCATCGGTTTTTAATAATGCCCGGATATTACTCGCGACACGCCATTCTGTAGTCTTGACACTCAACCTTGTCGTTACAACACAAAGGACGTTTGTCTTGACAAGGAACCTTGTCGTTACAACACAAAGGACGTTTGTCTTGACAAGGAACCTTGTCGTAACAACACAAAGGGCGTTTGTCTTGACAAGGAACCTTGCAGCGACTACAAAAAGGACGGTTTTCCTTACCGCATTCCCTGTCAGGTCGGCACGACGGGTAGCCGAAAGCCCGGGATACAGTTATCCCTTCACCGTCAGCACCACCACCGAAAACGGCGGCAGCGTAACTTCAAGGGTGTTGTCCCTGCGCTGTATCTGGCGGAATGGAGCGGGTTTTACCTGCTCCGGTTGCTCGAAC
The DNA here is from genome assembly GCA_020636045.1 of Lewinellaceae bacterium. Classification (GTDB taxonomy): domain Bacteria; phylum Bacteroidota; class Bacteroidia; order Chitinophagales; family Saprospiraceae; genus M3007. The sequence goes on along the minus strand of JACJYP010000004.1, from coordinate 2,248 downwards.
GTGTTGTGGTCCTGCATTTTCCCGGAGCGCAGGATCTCGCCTTCGGCGCTGCGCACGGTCATGCCCCGCAGTTCCACGCTCACAGTGCGGCTTTCTTTCGAATCGATGTTCGCCAGCGAGAGGTGCACCACGCCGTTGTTGTCCTTCGAAGCGGAGGCGGATAAAGCCGGCAGGGCTGATTCGCCGTGGCGGTAGTCGCAGGTTTGCAGGTCCACCGGCAGCAGGAGCGCATCCTGGTGCACGTTGTACATGCGCATCACGTGGTAGGTCGGCGTCAGCAGCATTTTTTCCGCATCGGTCAGGATGACGGCCTGCAATACGTTGACGGTTTGTGCGAGGTTGGCCATTTTCACGCGGTCGCAGTGGTTGTTGAAGATATTCAGTGTGGTCGCGGCGATCATGGCGTCGCGCATGGTGTTTTGCTGATATAAAAAGCCGGGGTTGGTGCCGGGCTCCACGTCGTACCAGCCGCCCCATTCGTCGACAAACAGTGCTACCCGCTTTTTGGGGTCGTATTTGTCCATGATGGTCGTGTGTTTCCGGATGAGTTCCTCCATGTCCAGGGCCTTCCTCATAATGGTAAAATACTGGTCCTCGGAAAACTCCGTCGCCGAGCCCTTGGCATTCCAGTCGATCACCGAATAATGGTGCAGGGCCAGCGCGTCGAGCATGCGCTGCGGGATGTCGCGCATCAGCACCTCCGTCCAGTTGTAGTTGCTGCCGCCTGCGCCGGAGGCGACCCTGAACACGCCGCCGGTGTTCGTCCAGTCGGCCATAAAAGTGGCGTATTGCCTGTAAATATTGGCGTAGTATTCCGGCGTCATGTGTCCGCCGCAGCCCCAGGCTTCGTTGCCGACGCCCCAGTATTTGACGTTCCAGGGTTTGTCGCGGCCGTTTTTTCTGCGCAGGTCCGCCATGGGGCTTTTGCCGCCGTGGTTGACGTATTGTATCCATTCGGCCATTTCCTGCACGGTGCCGCTGCCGACGTTGGCCGACAGATAGGGCTCCGCGCCGAGCAGTTCGCACATGTCGAGGAAGTCGTGCGTGCCGAAACTGTTGTCTTCGGTCACGCCGCCCCACCAGGTATTGACGATGCTCGGCCGTTCTGCTTTCGGGCCGATGCCGTCTTTCCAGTGGTAGGTATCGGCAAAACAGCCGCCCGGCCAGCGCAGGTTGGGGATTTTCAGGGCTTTGAGGGCATCCACCACATCGCTGCGCACGCCGTGCACATTGGGAATAGCCGTATTGTTTTCCCCGACATAAAACCCGCCGTAAATGCAGCGGCCGAGGTGCTCCGAAAAATGACCGTAAATATGCCGGCTGATGGTGTCTTTGCCCAGGTCGGCGTTGATGACAACCCTGCCGCAGGTGCTTGTTTGTGAAAAAATATGCAGGGGCGATGATGCCAGCAGGGTGATCAGTACAAGGGTGTGAAGAGATTTCATATCTGTGATTCGATTGTTTTATAGATGACGGGTTTGGGGTGGTTTGTTTGGATGGTAACCGGGTTGCTTTCGGGCTTGGGTACCGGTTGCCCGGTATGAGTACTACTGCCGGGCTTTGTTATTTTTCTTTTGCTCGCCCAAAAAAGATAACCAAAAGTGTGTATTGGATCGTTTTTTAAGTGGCTATCTACACATTACATCCCGGCATATATTCCCGGAGGGAATGCCTGTTTATAGCATTCAATAGACAATTTCATTCGAACCCCGTTAGGGGTTTCCTTTGGCATTCACCAAAAAAAGGGAGGAAACCCCTGCCGGGGTTAATAAATGGGGAATGAATCCTGTCTACAAACAGGGATTCTCTAAAGAGAATTTGCGTGTTAACATGCAGAACGAAGTGGGACATCCGGAAATCATTTAAAATTGAACAGACGCGATGATCAATCCTGATCGAAGCGCACGTTATTGAGGTGGTCAACAGGGTTGCTTTCGGGGTCAGGCGCCGGTTGCCCGGTATTTGTACTACTGCCCGGCGTTGTTACTTTTCTTTTGCTCGCCCAAAAGAAAAGTAACCAAAAGAAAAGGGCTGTCCTTCCGGCAGCGCCAACGACCTGCGGGAATTGCGCTTGTTTTTAACAGGCAGTGGTACTTTTTTCGCAGTATCCGGACGTTCACATCCTGTTAAAAAAGGCGCCCCGCCTTCGGCGGACCATTCCCTACGGCCGGGCGTGCCTCGCGGACGGCAAAGGGCATTTCGGAAAAGGGTATGTTCGGTTCCCAACTTTTCCCAGGCGGGTTTGTAC
>JACJYP010000031.1 GCA_020636045.1 Lewinellaceae bacterium | reverse complement strand
TAACCACAAACAATGGAAGCACTTTTCCATACCCTTCAGGACTTTTTCCATTCCGTCGGACTGCCCCTGCAACAGGACATGGACATTACGGTGCATGCGCTGGACGGTCTGCACGGCGATAAACCGCTCGCTTCACCGCTGTTTCGCACGAATTACTACTCGTTTCTGCTGATCAGCGAAGGAAAGGGGAAATACAGCATCGACGACCGGGAGTACGAACTCGGCCCTGGCTCTTTTTACTTTACCAATCCCGGGCATTTGAAGTCGTTCGGGATCGAGGAACTGCTGCAAGGCTATATGCTGACGTTCACCGAAAACTTTGTAAAGCAGCACTATTCCGGCGATTTTTACACCCTGTTCCCTTTTTTGTTACACGAATCCGCGCCGGTGATGCAGGTCGGCGAACCGATCATGGGTGACTTGTCGCAACTATTCGAACAAATGTTGCGCGAGTACGAGGGCGCTTCGCTTTACAAAAGTGCGATTCTGACAAAACAACTGGCGATCCTGCTCTACAAAACCAAGGAATTGCTGCTTTCGCACCGCGTGGCGCTGCATCCCCGGAACCGGGCGTCCGAGATCGCCCGGGATTTCAAAAAACTGCTCAACGACAACTTTCGCGACCTGGCTACGGGGCGGACGGAGAAAGTACATTCGATCAAAACCTTTGCCGGGCATCTGCATGTACACCCCAACTACCTCAGCAACGTGCTGAAAGAAGAAACCGGAAAGCCTGCCTCCGAATGGGTGCAGGAACGCACGTTGTCGGAAGCCCTGTCGCTACTGCGCAATACCAGCATGACGGTATCGCAGATCGCTTCCCGGCTCGGCTTCGCCGACGCGGCGCATTTCGGGAAATTCTTCAAAAAACGGGCCCGGGTATCGCCCGGCGAGTTTCGACGCTCCCAACATCTTTGAATTGTTCTCAATTCGCTTTGTTTCTGACCTGTCCGGCGCTGCCGCCTACAGCGAACTTTGCATTCGTTATTCAATCAAAATCACTTTAATATTTAATGGAACAACAAAACAAGATCGCCCTCATCACCGGCGGCAGTCGCGGGCTCGGCAAAAGCATGGCCCTGCACCTCGCCGCGAGCGGGACAGACATCATCCTGACCTACTTTTCCAAAAAAGATGAAGCGGACGACGTGGCCGCAGAGATCGAAAAGATGGGCAGAAAAGCCGCCGTCTTGCCGCTCGATGCGGGCGAGCTCGCCTCGTTCGACGCTTTCTTCGGTCAACTGTCGGCGCTGCTGAAATCGCGGTTCGGCCGCACGCAATTCGACATTCTGATCAACAACGGCGGCATGGGCGCCACGATCCCCTACGCAGAGGTCACCGAAGAGGTGTTCGACCGTTTCCTCAACGTCCATTTCAAGGGCGTGTATTTCTTCACACAGCGCGCACTGCCCATGATCGCCGACGGCGGCCGTATTTTCAACATCTCCACCGGCACTACGCGCTTTTGTGTGCCGGGTTATTCGGTGTACGCCTCCATGAAAGGTGCGATCGAGGTGTTCACCAAATACCTCGCGAAAGAAGCCGGCGAACGCGGCATCACCGCCAATACGCTTGCGCCGGGGCCCATTGAAACCGATTTCAATAATGCCGCCATTCGCTCCAACCCGCAGCGGAAAACATTCCTCTCTTCGCTTTCACCGCTCGGCCGTGTCGGCGAAGCCGATGACATCGGCAAACTGGTGGCGCTGCTTTGCGCCGACGGCGCCGCCTGGGTGAACGGGCAACGCATCGAGGCCAGCGGCGGGATCAATCTTTGAAGAAGTCATTGATTTCCGCGGTTTTTACAAGGCATTGAAAATCAGATTGTTACCCGTCAAAGCGTTGGTGTTTGGCAAACGGTTCTTAATCAGTGATTTGCACGGATAATAAAATATGGATGTTCAACTATTTATCTCAAATTGTGCCGGTAGCGCGGCGTTTACGCCGCCCGGGTCGAGGCCATTCATGGCCGTAATGCGTGGCAGTCGGCCATGAATGGCCTCCAACAAGGCTGCGTAAACGCCACGATACCAACGCTCCGTATAGTTATGATGTTCCCGTTAACAGCAACCGCCACGAACCGGTCAATTGCATACAACTTGAGTTCTTTACATAAAATCAACGCTCAAACGGGTGGCGACCGAAAATCAATCTTTTTAAGATCGTATCTGATAATGCCGAAGCCGTACGGAGTGTCAGGCTAGTGACTCAATCTTGGTATTTACCAACAATTGCCCGGCCCGGGCAGCCGATTTTTGTGGTGTTAAAAAAAAGATATGCCACACCACAGCCATGCACAACTAACCGGCGACCTGTATCGCCAAACTGAAGAAATTTTGCAACAAGCCGTGTCCGAATGGCAGGTGCTGCCGCCCGAAATGTTGTCGGCAAGACCCGCCGACGGCGGCTGGAGCGCGGCGCAATGCCTCGAACACCTCAATATTTACGGGCGCTACTACCTGCCTGCGATTGAAAAGGCGATCGGGCGGGCAAGACCGGCAAAGGAGGATAGCCGCTTTCGGTCAGGCTGGCTGGGTGGCTATTTTACGCGCCTCATGCGACCCGGCGCCGACGGCATGCCTGCAAGCAGGATGAAAGCGCCAAAAAATGCCGTTCCGGCAGAGGCGCCGGACCCGCGCGCCATGCTTGCGGAGTTCATCGATCAGCAGGAGCGCATGCTCACATTGCTCACGGCTGCCGAAACGCTCGACCTCGGCAGCGCGCGGATACCCGTGTCCATCGCACCTTTCATACGCCTGAAACTGGGTGATACTTTCGGGTTTATGGTCGCACACGTACAGCGGCATGTGTTGCAGGCAGAGCGAGCTGTTTCTTCAGTATCTTTGCGGAAATCAGTAGCAGGATGAGGATGCGGTATATTTAGGTCAACAGGAACAATTTAGTATAGATATTAGACACTTTAAACCGGGCATATACTTCATAACCGCTAAGGATGCTGAAGGAAGAACGTATTCATCCCGGTTTGTAGTGATTCGTTAGAGAAATTCTTACTAAAGCCACCCGATGACGTGTAGGAACGGGTGGCTATTCTTTTTAAAAAATTAAAGAATGAACACACGAGGCTACTTGTATTTGTTGCTTGTAATTCTTGTGAGCGGGCAGATACGCGCGCAGGACAAACACGACTTTGTCTGGATACTGGGATATAATCCTAGCAATCCCGATCTCTTTATTGGTGGTAATTACATAGATTTTGAATATGGTAATCCTGTAATTGATTTTTTGTATTTAGAATATGATATGGATAACCCTGTTATTATGTCAGATTCTTACGGAAATCTTCAGTATTATACCAATGGATGTTATATTCTTAATAAAGAACACCAAATAATAGAAAATGGTGACGAGTTGAGCCCGGGATTTTATCATGACTTATGGTGTGATCAGTCAGGTTGGGGGTATTTGTCATACCAGGGAATGCTCAGTTTACCATTGCCAGGTCAGGGTAGTAATTATATACTTTTCCATAATAGACGATACGAATCCCACGACAGCATAGATGTCATGTATAGTATCATTGATATGGAAGCAAATAGTGGTCTGGGAAAAGTGACAGTGAAAAATGAGGTGTTACAATATGGTTGGTTGTCGCGCACTTTCCAGGCGGTACGACATGGCAACGGGCGCGACTGGTGGGTCGTAGTGCCTCAGGAGGATGCGGATATTTACTACTTTTATCTGGTCGATCCCGATGGCATACACGGGCCTTTTGCACAACAGTTGAGCGACACATGGATACCTGGCCAGACATATAACCTGATGTGCGCCTTTTCACCTGACGGCAGCAAATTCGTCCGGCTTGGCGGCGATCAGCCTGCGGCCTTCAGGCTATATGATTTTGACCGGTGTGCGGGCATTTTGTCAAATCCTGTAACAATACCGGTGCCGGATACTATCATGTATGCTTCCTGGGCTTGCTTTTCCCCCAATTCGCGTTATCTCTACCTGACCAATGAAGTAGAGCGCCTGTACCAGTATGACACCGAGGCATTCGATATCGGCGGATCGGTCCAGTTGATCGGCCAGTACGATGGATTCCTGTCGGTCTATAACCTGCCAACCGGTTTGCATACGATGACCCTGGCGCCGGATCATCGCATCTATATGTCGAGTGCCAACGGGGTGAATATTTTGCACACGATCCACGACCCCGACCAGGCTGGTATGGACTGCGATTTCAGGCAACACGATGTGCTGCTACCTGCGCATGTATTGTTTTTCCTGCCAAATATGCCTTTTTTCAGACTTTACAATGAAAAAGATGGCGCTTGCGACACGTTGGGCACTCAGACGCCAATAGTGTCTTTCTGGCGTTCCGGGGGCGATAGCACGAACGGGCCGCTGGCGGTTCGCTTTACCGACCTGTCTTATTATCAACCTGTTGTGTGGTCCTGGAACTTCGGCGACGGCACTGCTAGCACGGAACCATCGCCGCTGCATGTATATGATGCGCCGGGTACTTACGACGTTTGTCTTGCGGTGTGTAATGAGGAAGGGGTTTGCGATACGCTTTGTCGTGAGATCGCGGTGGCTACTACCGGGCTATCTGTTCCTGTGCCTGATGCTGAAACACCTGTGCGGGTTTTTCCCAACCCGGCAAATGAATGGCTCGCGATAACCCGCCTCGACGGAAAAGGAGAAGCCACATTTTCCCTGATGAATACTACCGGGCAACTCGTCGTGCAGAGGATGCTTCCGGCAGGCCGGTACGCTGATAACATAGATATATCGGGGTTGCCCGAAGGGATATATTTCTGGACGATGCAGGCCGGTCAGATGCAACTCGGCTCCGGAAAAATTCTTCGTATTCGCTGATACCTGCTGCATGAACGTCGCATTGCCGAAACAAACGCAAAAAAGCGCCGCCCCGGACTCCGGGACGGCGCTTTTCGCATAAATGGTATGGCAGGCTTTATTTCGCGACAGCCACCACTTTCTTTTCCTTGATGCGGGCTTTTTTGCCCACGAGGCCGCGCAGGTAGTAGATGCGCGAGCGGCGAACGCGGCCGCGCTTCAGCACCTGGATGGCGACTACGTTGGGGTTGCTGACCGAGAAGATACGCTCCACACCCACGCCGTGCGACATTTTGCGAACGGTAAAGGTCTTGGTCATGCCGTGGCCTTTGATCTGGATCACGTCGCCGCGGAAGGCCTGTTCGCGGCTCTTGTCGCCTTCCGTAATACGGTAGGTCACCACGATGGTGTCGCCGGTATTAAATGCGGGGAATTCGGGCTTAACAAGCATCTGATCGTGCACGAATTGTATGGCTTCCAACTCTTTCATTACTGGAGTATTTATAGACGTCAAAATTTAAGAGGCGCAAAGGTACAAACACCCCGCGGAAAAAAAAATGATGTTTTGAAAATTTCCTTAAAACAAAGTATCGTGCCGCGGAGGAGAGGGCGCTGATGTCCGTAGAAACCTGATGTTGGAAATTTGAAATTGGAAACTGGAAATTGAATATTGGGTTTTGTAATTTATAAATACTTGAATAATAAGAAAAATGATCATAATGGGTGACTTTCAATTTCCCAATTTCAAATTACCGGTTGCTGACCGGCGAAACCGAATGTGATTCCCATTGTTCAAGCCATTCTGCCTGGTCGTCGCAACTTATTTGCGGCCGGGTTTAAACAACCGTTAACTTTTAATGTTGTAACACCTGTTTTTAAAACACCTAACTTTGCCGCAGCGTTTGCTCACGCATCTTAATTCACCGTTTCATCAAATTTTTGAAAAAAACATGAAAAAACTGCTTTTCCTCCCGCTTCTGGCCATTCTGGCTATGTCCGCCTACGCACCCACTTCCTATAATGTGGATGTAAACTCGAGCACGGTTGTATGGACCGGCTACAAAGTGACCGGCAAACACACCGGCACCGTGAAGATCAAAAACGGCAACCTGAGCTGGGACAACGGCCAACTGACGGGCGGTTCGTTCGAGATCGACATGAATTCCATCACCTGCACCGATCAGGAAGGCGAATGGGCCCAGAAACTGGTGGGTCACCTGAAAAGCGAAGACTTTTTTGGTGTTGAAAAGTATCCGACTTCCAAATTTGTGATCACCAAGGCGATCCCGCAGGACACCAAGGGCAATTACAAGATCGTCGGTAACCTGACCATCAAGGAAACGACCAAAGAAGTGAAATTCTTCGCCACTGCCTCCGAAACCGACGGCAAAGTCACCGCCAGCGGCAAAATGACGATCGACCGTTCGGAATACAACGTACGCTACGGCTCCGGCTCTTTCTTCGACGGCCTGGGCGACAAGACCATCTACGACGAATTTGACCTGCAGATCTCGCTGGTCGCCAAGAAATAAGGAAATTATTGACTGCAAGCCTCCCGCCGAACACCCGGGAGCGCATTTAACGGACCGCCCGGAGGTTGATGCAACCTTCGGGCGGTTTTTTGATCTATGAAGGCGGTATGATTTTTGACCCCCGTCAGGGTATTGGTGCTAAAGTTGAAAGCGCTAACTTTGTGCCCCCGAATTGACTGATCTTGACAAAAAGCGCCGCCGCTTGTACCATACCTGCCGCTTCCGGCGTTTTCTGACAAAACCAGTTTTCAGATCGCAATAAAATTTTACACCCTCATGCTTCGAGTTTACTCTCTTTTCGCGCTGGTGTCCGGCTTTATATGCCTGACGGCTTTCCGGGCGGAAGACCCGAAGTGCGACGACCGTCTCTTTTCGAACCACACCGCCGCAGCGGCCGATGCCGATGCCGGATTTGAATATGCGCTGACGGGGTCGCCGGAAGCGGATACCAGCACGGTACTCAATATCCTGATGCTCAATTACAGCGCTTATGACAGCACTTACGCTGCCAAAGTGCGCCAACTGATCGAAAGTCGCCTGCGGGCATCGTCGATCAGCGAATTCTGGCAAGGCTCTCTTTACGAACTGAAACTGGCTTTGGCCACCCATGATGCCGTGGTGGTCACCTATCCCTTCGGCAACGAATCGGAGACCGTAAAAACCTATGGAAAACTGCTGGCCGAGTTTGTCCGGCAGGGCGGACTGGTCGTATTCACCGGCACTGACGATTTCAGGATGTTGCAGCAATACGGACTGTTCAATGTCGAGTTCGGTTATTTTTGTTCAGAGCCGGTCGTGCATGCAATGGTTTCCGAACACCCCATTTTGCAAGGCACCGCCAGCCGTTTTCCCCTGAGCGATTTTGTTTATCCTATCGAGGTTTCCGACCCCGATTTTGTGACACTGGTGGATGTGCTTGGCTACCGGGAAGACGATTCGCCCGTGAGCTGCTGGACGGATAACCGCGAAGAGGCAGATCCGGCTGCGCTGCACAATTACCCCGTAGTGGGTTACAAATCGATGGGCGCCGGCAAGGTCGTGTACCTCGGCATGGAGTATTACTTTGAGCAGACCGAGACGGCACGAATGCTGGTCAATGCGCTCCGCTGGGCAGTGCAACTACGCGCCAAATCAGCGGACCTGGCAGCCAATACGGCGCTCCTGCAGCGCGCACCCCGGCGCAGCGAAGAAGTGCTGCATGCCGGCAGCGGGGCCCAGCGGGAGGATCTATTCGACCTGAAGATATACCCGAACCCCTACTACGACAAGGCTACGCTCGATATAGAGTTAAAAAATGCCGCTACCGTCGAAGTGGATATGACCGATGAAAGCGGCCGCATCGCAGCCCTTGTGCTCCCGCAAAAAAGCCTGACCAGCGGCTTCTACCGGCTCGAATTGCCCAACCTCTCGCCGGGTGTTTATTTCTTGCGCTGCAAAACGGGAGATAAAACCTCCGTGCGCAAAGTGGTGAAAACCGCTTCGCAGTAGTCGCGGGACAGGGCACATTTTTCTCTTTTTTTGAATATACGGAGACAGGAAGCGTCGCTGTGCGAACTTCCCTTTTTCTTTCTATCGGGTGATGCACGGCGCCTGGGCTGCGATCGCCATGCTCAGGATCAGCGCATGGCGGCCAGGGCCCCTCCCGTATCTGAGTGAATGGCGTTTTATAAAAATTGCCTCCTTTATTTCAGTCATATATATCATATCTTGGCCGCTGATATTTACATGCGGACCCTGAAGCCCTTATCTTTCATCCGGAGTTGAGTCAACAAAAGGATGTAATCGTATCCCGGTCCTTGCCGGCTCTGTTTCATTTCCCTTCCTGTTTTCCGATTGGCTGCCGATGACAGAGGCACATTGACAGCATATTAGATTCGGTGTCTGCCGCCTTTCGAAGGCGATGTGTTTTTTTGATAGTTACCGGAAGTATAATCCCCGTCTGTTCCATATTTAAGTATTTGAAGTTAAATCAAATGAGTCCCAAACTCGCATTCATCAATGCAGAGACGCGCTCAACCAAAATGATAGATAATGAATAGCCTTGACACCCGTTTCAGCCCTTTCTTCATCAAACTCATCATGGCTGTCCTGATTTGCGTCGGCATTGCTGACAGTACCCGGGCACAGTCGCATACATTTGCCACCTTCTCCCCGGGAACAGTGACGAGTAATACAGCGGGTGTGTCAACTGCATTAAGCACGGCGGGCGTCACCGGCGATTATTTGTACTTTGAGATAACGGCAGACTTTGTGGGAACGGGCAACGTAGCCTGGTCGAATTCTATGAATGTCGAGATCAGTAACGGTGCGTCTGTCATTTACAAAGACGTGTCGCACGCCACCAGTGGCGCGATGCCCAATCCCAACGCTACTACACTCTACTGGACGGGCGTATTGCAAAGGGAATACGTCGGCGGCGGCAACCTGACGGTGCGTTTTTGGGACGACTACCACGACGCCAGCGGCCCCTACACTTCAAGCGTGACGAATGTGGTCGTGACGATCCATCAGCCGTCGATGCCGCATGCATTTGCCGCATTTTCCCCCGGGACGGTAACCAGCAATACTCCAGGCGTATCCACTGCATTGAATACGAGCGGCATCAGCGGCGATTATCTGTTTTTTGAAATAACGGCAAACTTTGTAGGGACGGGCAACGTCGCGTGGTCGAACACGATGAATGTCGAGATCAGCGACGGCGCTTCTGTCATTTACAAAGACGTATCCCGCGCTACCAGCGGTGCGATGCTCAATCCCAACGCCACAACCCTCCACTGGACAGGTGTGCTGAATAAAAAATATACGGGTGGTAACCTTACGGTGCGATTCTGGGACGACTACCACGACGCCAGCGGCCCATACACGTCAAGTATCACCAATGTGAACGTTACCATTTACAAGATAGCGCAGCCGCATGTGTTTGCCACCTTTTCCCCGGGAACGGTGACCAGCAATACGCCGGGCGTATCTACCGCATTGAGTACGGCGGGGGTTACCGGCGATTACCTGTTTTTTGAAGTTACGGCGAACTTTGTAGGGACGGGCAACGTCGCCTGGTCGAACACGATGAATGTCGAGATCAGTAACGGCGCGTCTGTCATTTACAAAGACGTATCCCGCGCTACCAGCGGCGCGATGCCCAATCCCAACGCTACCACACTTTACTGGACGGGCGTATTAAACAGGGAATATGTCGGCGGCGGCAACCTGACAGTGCGTTTTTGGGATGATTACCACGATGCCAGCGGCCCCTATACCTCAAGTATCACCAATGTGATCGTTCGGATATCAGAGGCCACAGCGACGCCGGTTTGCCCGACCATTACTTTCACGTCCACATCTACCGATGCCTGTACCGGCAGCAACAACGGCGAGATCGCCATAACCGGTGTAACCGGCGGTACGGCGCCATATATGTATTCGAAAAACGGCGGCTCCGTTTATCAGAGCGGCGCGACATTTACCGGCCTTGCCGCAGCGCCATACATGATGGTGGTGAAAGACGCAGACGGTTGTTTAAGCGGAGCGATCTCAGACACGGTACATACGCTCCCGTTGCCGTCGTGCAGCATCTCCGGCGCAGACTACGTTTGCGACAACTCCCCGGGCAACATCTATACGGCCCCGGACAACATGAGTGCCTACGCCTGGAGCATCGGCGGCGACGGTTCGATCCCGGGTCTTACCAACGAACAGTCTGTCTCCGTCAATGCCGGCAACCTTGCAGGAAATTTCACCCTTTATCTCACAGTTACGGGTGCAAATGGCTGCACGAGTACTTGTAACAAGCTGTCGGACATCTTACTTGCTACACCGCCGGCTGACATCACCGTTAGTTCGAATCCGGTTTGTTTCGGCGTCACCATCGACCTTTCCATCGCCGCTGCTGCAACGAGCACCGTGTCCTGGTCGGGGAGCGGGATCGGCAACCCGTCGGGAAACCCTTCCACCACTGCCCTGCCCGCAGCAACGGGCCCACAGGGATATTCCGTAACAGTGACAGCAGGCAACGGCTGCTCCAATACAGATGCAGTGGAAGTCTCTGTGATCACCTGCAACATTGATTTCAGCGGTAAAATTACCTGGGAGCGCGACGACGTGAGCGGCGTTAAAGACGCCACGGTCAACCTTACCGGCTCGGCTGCCGGCAGCGAAGCGACAGACCTGTTCGGCGAGTATTCAATTTCCACGATGGTCAGTTCAGGCAGTTTTACATTAAAACCGGTTAAAAACATCAACAAATTTAACGGGGTAACTGCCGGCGACGTCACGGCCATCCAGCAGCACGTCGCCAATATAACCCCCATCACCGATCCTTATATACTGGTCTGCGCCGATGTGAATAAAAGTAATTCCGTTTCGGGGCTCGATGCTACCTTGCTGAACCAGGCCTTGCTGGGCAATCCCGTTGCCAACAACCTGTTCAACACCTCCTGGCGCTTCGTACCTTTATCATGGGTGTTGTCAAACCCGCCCTGGGGTTTTCCCGAGCAGATCGTATTTACAAGTATTACAGAGAGCCAGACCGACCAGGATTTTGTCGGCATGAAGATCGGCGATGTGACGGGCGATGCCAACCCGGCCAATCTGGCGCCGGAACAGCCGCTGGTATTACGCCTGGACGATCGGTCGCCTGAGGCCGGAGAAATCATGGAGGTACAGATATCGGCGGGGCAGAAGGACAACCTTGCGGCATTCCAGTGCGCACTTCGTTTCGACCCGGCATTGCTGGAATTGATCGATATCCAGCCCGGAAATACGCTGCCGCTGCAGGCCGATAATTTTGGCATATTCAAGGTAGCGGAAGGTGAAATACGCGTCGTCTGGTCGCAGCCTGCGGGCATTCCGATAGCCGAAGATGCCCCGCTGTTCCTGCTGCGCTTCAAGAGCCTGGGCGCCGGTTTCAAACTTGGCGAGGCGCTGTTGCTCGATGAAACGGAGTTGCCGGCGCTGGCTTATACCGACGCGCTGGAAGAATCGGAAGTGGAGTGGGTTTATTTGGAAAGCACCTCTGCCGGCCAGCCGGCAAATAATACCGGGATGCAATTGTTCCAGAACCGGCCCAACCCGTTTTCCGGTTCGACGGTGATCGGTTTTGCGCTGCCGGAGGCCTGTGAGGCACAACTGCGCGTCTACGATTTGAGCGGACGTCTGTTGCAGGAATACGCCGGATGGTACCCTGCGGGAAGGAATGAAGTCGAAGTCGATATGCAGGGAGCGGTTCCGCAAGGCGTGCTGTTTTACGAACTGACATCACCCTACGGTGTGCTGACGAAAAAGATGGTGCTGACAGGGCAGTAAGCCTTGTACGTTCGTTTTTTGAGGCTCGTCCGGCTGTAATGTGCTGTAAACCAGCAGAATTCAGCCGGACGAGCCTTTTTTGCTTCTGAAATGCCTGTAACGCCTCGTCCGGCGCCAACTTGTTGCCTGTTTTCCGCCGGCCTTCCATACATTTGTTTTTCATACGGAAAGAAAACATACCGCGGAAAACGTTTATGCCGTCATTGTATTGGAAGTTATGTTTTGTGGCCGGGGGTTTGATATTGTCCTGCTGCCGACCGGCAGTGGCGCAGGATAGTATTTACACCCATTGGCCGACGGTGATACCGACCGGCTACGATTCGGCGAAAAGCCTGCAACTTTGGTTTCTGGTGGACGAACTACTGGCAAAACCGACGGCTATCCCTGTCGAAGAACAACCCTCGGCCATCGATGCCGGCGATCCCGGATGGGATCAGTACGAACGCGCAAGGGAGTTCTTCAACCGCCAACAATACAAGGAAGCCTCGGAGGCTGTCGATAAAGCGTTGGACTTTGCACGCGAAAACGGGGAGCCGATCCTGGAAATGAGGGCGCTGGAAATGGTGGGAATGATCTCCAGGGAAGTTTTTCTCGGCTCGTCGCTAAAGGCGGTGCCTTACCACGAACAGGCGCTTTCGATCGCGCAGCAATTGCGCGATACACTTTTCATGGTGCGGCAACTGCTCGCCCTGGCTGACAATTACGGCCAGGCGGGGCAATACGAACGGTTTCTCGATTACGGCATTCAGGCTGCCCGACTGTTGGGCCGCTTTGACGTGCCGGCGCAAAGGGCCCGGCTGGGCAATATGTTCGGCGCTTTTCTGAGCGATCAGGGCGATTTTAAAAAGTCTGAACAGATCATCGGCAAGACCATTGCCTTTGCCAGAAAAATAGGCGATACCGGACTCGTAAAACACCTGTTCTGGCAACTATTCTGGTCGCGGATAGAGATGCGGGATGCGGACCTTGCTGCAGCTGCGATCGATTCGATCAGGGTTGTCGATCCCGGGTTAAATTACAACGAACTGCACGAGCCGCTTTACCAACTGGAAAAACTGCGCGGCCATCGCGATGCGGCGTTTTATTATCTCGAACGGGCCTACCGCAATCTGGGCAATTCATACGAACGCCGGAGCGCCGAGCAACTGGCGGGTTGGGAGACCCGCCTGCGCACCCGCGAGAAAGAACTGCAGATCGAAACGGAAAAACGCGTCCGCAATATTTTGCTCTGGCTCACCATACTGATATCGGCGCTTTTGCTGGTCAGCATCGCAGCGTGGTACCTGCAGCGGCGCGCAAAAGAGCAGATCACCTTGCAGAAACAACTCATTGAGGATCAAGCGGAAACATTGCGGCACCTGGATGAACTGAAGTCGCGTTTTTTTGCAAACGTATCGCATGAATTGCGGACGCCCCTGACCCTGATGCTGGGCCCGCTGGAGACCCTGTCGCAAAACGGACAACTCAACCCGCAGGGCAAACAAATGCTCGCGATGGTAATGCGCAACGGCAGGCAACTGCACGAGCGGGTCAACGAACTCCTGTTGCTGGGATCGCCGGAGATGACCGATCAGGAATTGCACGAACAGCCCACGAACCTTTTCGATTTTATGTCGGCGATCACAGACAACTTCGGGCCCGGGGCAGCACAGCAAAACACTTCGCTTCGGATGGAATTCGAGCCTGAAAGATCACTGGCGCTGTGGATAGACAGGACGAAAATGCTCAAGATTTTGAATAACCTGCTCTCTAATGCGCTGAAATTCACTCCGGCCGGTGGGGAAGTGGTGCTACAGGTGTGCCCGTATGGGCAGGGGTATTTGCATATCCGCGTACGCGACAGCGGCCGCGGCATCCCGCCGGAGGATTTGCCGCATATTTTCGAACTGTATTTTCAGTCTCGGGACCCGGATGTCAAAGCCGAAGGCGGCGCCGGCATCGGACTGGCGCTTAGCAGTGAACTGGCCAGGTTGATGGGCGGTGCGCTGCAAGCGGAAAGCGAGCCTGGCAAGGGCAGTTTGTTTACGCTCGATCTGCCGCTGAAAGAATGCGTTACGGAAGACCCAATTCCCCTGAGTGCAAATCTGGAGCAGTCCGCCGGACGTCGGGCCTTGCCCGATACGCTGCAGGCAACACTGCCCGCCGGCGAAGGGGCGGAATTGCTGATCGTTGAAGATAATACCGATCTGCAGTCGTTTTTACGTACGGTCTTGTCTCCTTTTTACCGGGTTTCAGTCGCCGGTGATGGAAAAGAAGCGATCAAGCTGCTGAAAAAGGCGGAAAAACAGCCCGACCTGATCATCACGGACCTGATGATGCCGGTCATGGACGGCTATCAATTGCTGGAAAAATTACAGGATCACTCCGTATGGCGGACGATACCGGTGATCCTGCTGACTGCCCGTGCCGGTAGCGACGACCGCTTACAGGCATTCCGCATCGGCATTGACGATTACATCCTGAAACCTTTCGGGGTGGAAGAGCTGCTGGTGCGCGTAGAAAACGCACTCCGCAACCAGTCCGTGCGGAGGGAATGGGGCGATACCTTCGCTACTGATAACGGCTCTGCAGTATTGTCGGCTGATGAAAATTGGCTGGAGGAAGTCACCCGGCTGACACGCCATCACCTCGACAGCAGCCAGTTCAATGTCGATCTGCTGGCCGACCTGCTTGGCATGAAGCGCACGGCTTTTTATCAGCGGATCAGACAGACCAGCGGCCTGTCGGCCAACCAGTTCATTCAGGAAATGCGGCTCCAGAAGGCCCGGGAGATGCTCGAAGCGGGAAAATTGCGCTCGGTGAAGGATGCTGCGGAAGCAGCGGGATTTCGCTCCACGGATTATTTCTCCCGTCTGTTCCGCCAGCGCTATGGCAAGTCACCGGCCGAATACGTATGATCCCGTACGATTTTAAGGTCGGGCCGTACAATTGTGCGGTCGGATAATTTGGACCTGCCGGGCCTGTACATGAACCTTTGCCACGCAACCATGAGATTATTCTTTTTAATCCTTTGTAATCCCTTTTGTAGGGTCAAGCATAAGACATTTGAAACCTGCCCGCTTTTTCCCTCCTTAAACTCCGCAGTCGCGGAGTCCTCAGATCGACTGATCCGTTTTTCATTTTAATGCGCTTTAAACCGGGAGAGGCCGCCCTTTGTATCAATCGCACCGTGTATCCAGGTCTGATGACGGTATGAAAAGGCAACCGCGTGTAGGCGCGCCCTTGTTGCCGGCTTTGCGGAAACAGGTGACCGCAATGTGCCCTAATGAAAGATCATGACCTTAAAAAAAATTGAAACTACCCTGTGATTCCCCATCTGCCAGCCATGACCACATGAAAGCAAACCGGCGGACACCATTTGTCCGCCGGTTTCTTTTTGCCTGCCCGCCTTCATAATGATATTATCATTAGCCGTATCTTGTTGCTAAACTGTAAAATATGAAACATGCATAGTTGCATGCTTCGTCAATGCCGGATGCTTCGAAAGAAATGTTATCATGTGTTTATGCCCTGGAACGCTGAAAACCCTGAAAATATCCACAGAACGATGGAAGGCTATAGCACAATGGCTTTACAATAACTTTAAATGTATTTATTTCAAAAATTAAACAAAAGGTGGCCCGAAAACGCCTTTTTGGCTTTATGTTTGCGATTGATTTTAATCCGAGTACCTAATCCGTAGTAATCTCGTGAGCGAGCGATATCGTGCCGTGTACAGTTTACCTGTGTCGTTTCGGTAATATCGCCTTTTCCTCACCACACTTTTTTTCCCTTTTCCGGTTTGATTGAACACATGGCTGTACATGCCGGGTGTCCGATATGCTCATCAGATATGTTTCGGGCATATCCTGTTTCTTTTAATCCATGGTCTCATAAAAGTTTAATACGGTTTCCCTTATGGCAACTTCCATGTTTTGGTATGTGCATGCCCCTGCACCCGCTTCATTGCCATTGAGCACTCAACTGAAGCCCGTTCTTCCTCATGAATGCCCCTCCGTCTCAAAAAACGGGGTGTTTGGCTTGCGGGGGATGGTTACGTGTTGTTGTGCGAACACACCTTTAAACACGCTCAGGATACATTGATCGCTCTCCGGCCTCGTTGCCGGGGTGCGTTTTTGTTTTATACCCCCTGGAATACCATTGAGAAGCATTTAAAATATCAATTGCCATCCGCTTACTGTCCTAATTGACAAGTCTAAAATTTTGATTATGAATTGTAATCTCTACACTGCCGTATTCAACACTGAATTTAGCCATCGGGTCGGTCGTACACTCCTGTCTGGTTTCGTTATGACCCTCGCCATGCTTTTTCCGGCTTTCACGGCTGAAGCACAGGTTTCAATCACAACCGCCTGCGGTACGCTGTATTCTCAGGACTTCGACGCTTATCTGGGAACAAGCGCTACTGTGCCGGCAGGTTGGTCGAGCAGTGTAAGCGCTGCTCAGTATCAGGGCACCGGCACCGGAACCGGCACGGCCGGCGGCGCCTGGGCTTATGGCAGCGGCGGAGAATATTCTTTTGGCAGTTTGCGGTCAGGCAGTACCGGAAATATTACGTCTTCCGTTTCATTTGTGAATAATACCGGGGGCACCATCAACCAACTGGTTATTTCCTATGATTTTGAGCAGTGGCGGTATGCCAATACATCCGGCTTCACCGTAACGGGAACCGGCGCCCTGGGGGCGGTATCGCTTAGCGGGCTTGATCAAAACGGCGTTGCTGTCGGTACAAACGGTACGGTATCGGTTACCAGTAAATCGCTCACAGTAACGATACCCGGCGGTATCGCCGACGGAGTTGCTTTTGGAATACAGTGGGTTACGACGGACGTTACCGGCGCCGACAACGGGATCGCGATCGATAATTTTTCGCTGGCGGCCCTTAATGTAAAAAATGTGAACACCGGTACGGGGTACGCAACGATACAGGCTGCGATCAACGCGGCCTCGCCGGGCGATGTGATCGAGGTTTGTCCCGGCACGTATAATGAGAATGTCCTGATCAATAAAAATAACCTGACGCTCCGTTCGACTGGCGGCAAGGGCGTGACGACGATCCAGGGTACGTACGCAGGTGGCAACAACGCTACGGTTGCGATAGCCAGCGGCACAAACGGTGTGACCATCGGCCAATCGGGCCAGGGCTTCACCATCATAGGTTTCGATGGCACGGGCGCGATTGAGGCGGCAGCGGTTTACCTGTTGGGAGCGCACACGGATATCACGATCGAAGGCAACGAGATACAGGCACAGGGCGACCACGGCCTGTTGTCGAATTTCAACGCCGCGATCGATAATATTGTCATCAACGACAACATGTTCACGGGCCAGACCTTTTTAGGCGCCGAGCCTGGCGGTTGCGGATTTTCCACCCAGTTCAATCCGGGGAACAATGTACCTCGCCAGTTGGTGACGATGGGCGGCGGCTCAGGCGTAACCAACTCGATGAATGTGACGTTCACGAATAACATGGTGACGGGCGCGGCAGGCGGTTACAATTCTGCGGATGCCTGCGAGCAAGGCAACACCCTGGTGACGATCGATGTGATCGGCGCTTCGATCAAATACAATACGTTCAACGGTACGACAACGCGTTTTGCCAACAGCCTTCGCGCACGTGGCCAGGCGACCTCGGTAGCGTGCAATACCTTTGAAAGCGACAATCTGGGAACCAGTACAACACATATATTTTTCGGCTCTGCCAATCCGCTCACAGGGGCTTTCCCTGGTAATTTGGCAGGGGTTGCATCGGGTAACGGGTTTCCTGACGGCGGCGCCTATTTGACCCCCGACAATGCTGCATCCTATGTCATATTTCTGGATGCTGTACAGGCAACGGCTACAGCAGGCATTATTGGCGCCGGACAATCAGCTATGTCTGCTTCTGTTTCTACCAACTGCCCGGTGACGAACGTTAATACAGGGGAAACCTATCCCTCACTTCAGGCCGCCATCAATGATCCACAGACACTGGACGGACATACTATTGAAATTGCGCCGGGTGATTATACAGAGTCCGGTCAAATTGTGGTTAATAAGGGCTTGACGATAAACGGTACAGGTGCTGATTGTGGCGACGTGACCATTCGACCTGATGCAAACACCGGCAATTCGGGCGACGCGCGCGGCTGGTGGCTCGTACAGCCAGGTAAGGAACTGAATCTCAGCAAACTGACTCTCGACGGGCTTGGTTTTTTGATCTATCAGGCAATTCGTGATAAAGGCTTTGGAACCTTTGATCAAATTTGTTTTAAAAATATTAAATATAATGAAAGCGGTCCCGATTATTCCGGTGTAGCAGTTGCCGCATTTGGTGTCGCTGCGGGAAGTAACGTAAACATTTCCAACAGTACATTCGAAGAGATAGGCAGGATTGGAGTGCTTTACTTTGGTACGGGAGTTGATGGCTCTACATTCAGTGATAATGTCTACACAGGCAAAGGAGCCGGTAATTGGCTCGATTATGCTCTCGATGTTTCTGCAGGGGCTATAGTATCAGTAACTGGTAATACGGTCACCAATAATAAAGGTGTCGCAGCTTCTGATGGATCTACATCTGCCGGTGTTTTGGCAACTACGTTCTTCGGCGGAGGAACAACGGCTACAATAACGGGAAATATCCTGACGGACAATACCACCGGCATTGCAGTGGGCTTTGACGGCTCGGATGCGACTACGGTCATGGCCAACAACAACGACCTGAGTAACAATGCCAGTTTTGGCGTATCAAACTCTAACGCATCCAATGTAGTTGATGCAACGCTCAACTGGTGGGGTGATGCTGCGGGTCCTGGCGCGTTTGGGCCGGGTAGCGGCAGTCAGGTTGCTGCTGGTGTAACATATTGCCCATGGCTAGATGCTGCACCTCCGGGAGGAGTTGCCGCCGCTGCGCCTGTAAAGAATATTGATACCGGCGAAGAGTTTTGCAGTATTCAGGAGGCGATCGATGATTCCGATACGGCACCCGGCCATACCATTGAAGTCAATCCAGGCACTTACTACGAGAATGTCCTGATCAATAAAAATAACCTGACGCTCCGTTCGACTGGCGGCAAGGGCGTGACGACGATCCAGGGTACGTACGCAGGTGGCAACAACGCTACGGTTGCGATAGCCAGCGGCACAAACGGTGTGACCATCGGCCAATCGGGCCAGGGCTTCACCATCATCGGTTTCGACGGCACGGGTGCGATTGAGGCGGCAGCGGTTTACCTGTTGGGAGCGCACACGGATATCACGATCGAAGGCAACGAGATACAGGCACAGGGCGACCACGGCCTGTTGTCGAATTTCAACGCCGCGATCGATAATATTGTCATCAACGACAACATGTTCACGGGCCAGACCTTTTTAGGCGCCGAGCCTGGCGGTTGCGGATTTTCCACCCAGTTCAATCCGGGGAACAATGTACCTCGCCAGTTGGTGACGATGGGCGGCGGCTCAGGCGTAACCAACTCGATGAATGTGACGTTCACGAATAACATGGTGACGGGCGCGGCAGGCGGTTACAATTCTGCGGATGCCTGCGAGCAAGGCAACACCCTGGTGACGATCGATGTGATCGGCGCTTCGATCAAATACAATACGTTCAACGGTACGACAACGCGTTTTGCCAACAGCCTTCGCGCACGTGGCCAGGCGACCTCGGTAGCGTGCAATACCTTTGAAAGCGACAATCTGGGAACCAGTACAACACATATATTTTTCGGCTCCGCCAATCCGCTCACAGGGGCCGCTCCGAATAATTTGGGCGGTGTTCTGGCATTGAATACTTTTCCCGATGGCGGCGCCTATTTGACCCCTGATAATGCTGTATCATATATCATTTATCTGGATGATACGCAGGCAACAGCTGCTGCCGGCGTGATCGGGGCGGGGCAAACGGCAGTTACAGGGCCGCTTACCTGCCCGACTCTCTTCCCTATATGCTACGACGCCGGTTTGCTCAGTCTGCCCGGCAACGGTGAATCGCCGACAGGTGGTGTTTATAGTGGAACAGGAGTGGCGGGTACGGATTTTGACCCCACCGTGGCGGGTGTTGGAACTACTACGCTTTCTTACGCTTTCTCCGACGGCGCGTCATGCTCCGTTTCCTGCGATTTTGATGTGGTCGTCAGCCAGCCCACCCTCACCCTCACCGCCTCTGCACCTTCCACCGCAACCTGCGGCGATATTATTGATGTAGAGATCAAGGTGAACAGCAGTTTCACCGCTATTTCCTCTCTGCAATACAGCGTGGAATGGGATGAAACAAAACTGATGTATGTCAGCAGCAATGGACTGGAGATCGGCGGTATCGGAGGCGATCCCATCATCGGTGACGGCGATGCGCTGACCCTGGGAGAACTGATATACGTTTGGTTCGACCCCTCCGGCTTCGATGGGGAAGACCTTGCGGACAACATAACCATTCTGACGCTGACCATGAAGGTGTTGGAAAGTACAGGTTCGGCAACAGTATCCGTTACGGACAACCCGCAACCCAGGGAAGTAGTGGATGCCAATTTCTGCTCCAATACTGTCAGCTCCGTAAATGCCAGCATTTCACTGAACCCGATCTCGGTAACTTGCCCCTCCCCCCTGAGCGTATGTTATAATGATTCACCATTCCTGCTGACGGACGGCACGCCTGCCGGCGGTTTGCACAGCGGCGCCGGCGTGGCTGCTAATAATTTTACCGCTTCCTCGGCCGGATTGGGGGCCCATATCATCACTTATTCTTACACGGATGGCAATGGGTGTTCCAACTCCTGTACCTACACGATCACGGTAAATGCCAACCCGGCCCCCTCGGTCAGCGGTACGGCTTCGGTTTGTGCAGGCAGCATGACCCAACTGACAGGTACTCCGGGTGTCGTGCTACCGGCAACCTTACAATCGGAATCGTGGATGTCGTCGGCCAATGGCGTGGCTACGGTAGATAATACCGGGAAAGTCACCGGCGTATCTTCCGGAATGGCAACGATCACCTATACCGTTACAGACAACAACGGTTGTTCCTCGAACAGTTCGGTAGTGGTTACCGTCAATGCTCTGCCCACGGCATCCATTGCGCCTGACCCTGCGTTTACCTGTGTGGGCGACGATCTGCCGCTCGATGGCAACCCCGGCGGTGGCTCCGGTACCTACACGACGCATGCCTGGACGGGCGCCGGCGCAACATCGCTCGATTTTACCAATATCCAGACGCCGACTTTTAATAACGCAACCCCGGGCATGTATGCCCTGACCTACACCGTCACTGACGACAACGGCTGCATGGGAAGCGACGACATTACAGTGACCGTTGGCGGTGGAAAAACGTTGAAACTTACTGCAGAAGGCCCGGCCGGTCCGCTCACCTGCGGCGAACTGTTCGACGTTACCGTTAAAGTGACGGATTTTACAGACATCGGCTCGCTGGACTTCAGCGTCAACTGGGATGCTTCCGAGGTGTCTCTCCAGAGTGATGTGCCGGCGGTCATCGAAGGCGATGCTCCTGTGACCGGTACGCCGATGGCAGATCAATATACCTTTACCTGGTTCGATACGGACTTCCCCGGCTACGGCGCTACCCTGGCCGATGGAACCACCATCCTGACCCTGAGTTTCAAGGCCGTGGCCGATATGGCAAGCGGAGTGAATGTGGACATTACCGGCACGCCTACTGCCCTGAACGCTTCCGACAACAATTTCTGTCTGGTGACGGTGACGCCGATGAACATGGTGGATTTCGATATCAACAAGATCGCAGTCACCTGCCCGAGCAATATTACGGTATGTGTTGCCGAACCGGCGTTTACGCTGCCCGACGGCACGCCGGCAGGCGGCTCTTTTAGCGGCGCCGGCGTTTCGGGCGACCAGTTCGATCCTGCTGTCGCCACGGCAGGCACACATGATATTACCTACTCGTATACAGATGGCAATGGCTGTTCCAACAGCTGCATTTTCCAGGTGATCGTAAACGAACAACTTACGATCAGTCCGATCAGCGATATCAATGTCTGCCCGGGTGCAATGATCAGTGCCATTCCTTTGTCTGCTGTTCCGGCGAGCAACAGCACGGTATTCTCCTGGACAGGCGGTGCAGCCGTCGGTCTTGTTGATGGTAACGACACCGGCGCCAATCCGGAAATTCCGGGCTTTACGGCCTCTGCTGCCATTACATCGGCGTTGGTGAACGTAACGGCCGCTTTTGGCGCGTGCATGGATGATGTGTCGTTCACCATAACCCTGGAAGACAATGTCGATCCGCAAATTACCGATTGCCCGGACAACCTGGACCTGGAAGGATGCAGCACGGCTGCTATCACAGGGTTGACCTATTCTGAAACGGATGTGCCGGTAAATGCTGCGGACTTCGCAGGCGTTGGCGGGGTTGCTACGGACAATTGCGGCGCAGCATTCCTGACCTATAAATACAAAGACACGAAATCAGGCTCCTGCCCGATCGTGGTGTCGCGCAAATGGACGGTCACCGACCTTGCCGGCAGAACGGCCGTCTGCACCCAAACGATCAATATCGACGACACGCAAAAGCCTGTGATCGCAACTTGTCCGAAAACGCGGAACATCGAAGGATGCAACACGGACGCGATCAGTGGGCCTTCATATAGTGAAAGCACGACAAACTCATCGTACGGTGTATTTTCGAATGCAACAAACGGCGGCGCAGCTTCCGATGTGTGCGGTATTGTTTCTGTAAAATACCGGGACAGCAAAACGGGTTCCTGCCCGACGGTGGTATCGCGGAAATGGACGGTGACGGACGCCTGTAATAATTCCACGGACTGTATCCAGACGATCAACGTCGACGACACCGCCAATCCGGATGCCAACTGCAAAGACGCTGCGATCGTGATCGGCAATGACGGAACGGCGACCCTTACGCCCGCGCACATTAATGACAATTCTTTTGACGAATGCGGCATTAAAAATATGAGCGTATCGCAATCGCTGTTCGATTGCCACCATATCGGTGAAAATACCGTTACGCTGACCGTCAGGGATAAATGCGATAACATCTCTACCTGCGAGGCAACGGTAACGGTAGATCAGGGCAATTACCTGCAAATGACGCAGCTGCCCGATATGTATATCTGCCCCGGCACGAATGTAGAAGCCATCGAACTGAGCGGCCTGCCGCTCGATAAGGTGATCAACTACCAATGGTCGGGAGGCGCTCCCACTGGCATGGCCAATGGAAATGCCACCGGCGCCGATCCTGAGATCCCGGCTTTTGTGGCTGCCGATGATGAAGGCTCCTGGGTGGTTTCGGTGACGGCCAATATTTTCAATTGTGTTGATTATGATGAATTTACAATTACGATAAATGATGCCAATGCTCCCCACTTTATAAACTGCCCCACCGACATGATCGTCAACAACGATCCTGACAAGTGCGGCGCCAATGTCAACTGGTACCAGCCTATTGCCATGGACGGCTGTGTGGGCATCACCGAGATCGGTGTGTACCAGGTAACGCCTCCCGGAAAAGAGCCCGGCTCCTTCTTCCCTGTAGGTGAACATACGATCAAATACATCGCGGATGACGACAATGGCAATACGACCAGCTGCGTATTCAAGATCAAAGTTCGCGACATGCAGTTACCGGACATTGAGTGTCCGAGCGGGATTCAGTACCTGGAGACGAACAACGGCCAGTGTTCACACACCTTGAGCGGCACATATCTGAATGCGAGTGTAGTGGAGAACTGCGGATTGGACTATGTACGCAACGACTACACGAACGCTTCGACCTTGAACGGCGCGGTATTCCCCGCGGGCTCGTACCCGATCGTGGTGACGTGGAAAGCGGAAGACTGGTCGGGCAACACGGCGACGTGCACGTTTGCGGTGGTAGTGGTGGACAACGACGCGCCGACGGTGGTGTCGTGTCCTCAGGACAAGACGGTATCGAACGATGCTGGCGAGTGCGGCGCGCACGTATGGTACGCGGTACCGCGCTTCCGCGACAACTGCGGAGGTCCTTACGAAGTGGGGACCTTGCAGCAGGGCGGCGACAGCGGCGATTTTTTCAATGTGGGTACGACGGTGGTAGAGTGGTGGTACTTCGATCCTTCGGGCAACGGCCCTGCCTCGTGTACGTTCACGGTGACGGTTCGGGACGACGAAGATCCGAAGATCACATGTCCTTCGAACATGGTTGTTGAGATCGACGGCAGTTTGCAGGGCGGCCAGGGCGGCGCTCCTTCGGCGAACCCTGTATTGGTGGGTTCGGGTCCCTGCGGCGTGAGCCTGTCGTACACTTCTCCTGTCGGGACGGACAACTGTGCGGGTGTGGTGACCACGCTTGCCAGCGGTCTTGGTTCGGGCCCCAACTATTACGAATACGGCGGTATTTATACCGAGAGTTATAACGTGGTTGACAACGCGGGCAACACGGCGTGGTGCACGTTCACGATCCGTGTGAAGGATCCTGTGAATCCGACGATCACGTGTCCTGCGAACACGACGGTGACCACGGATGTTGGCGAGTGCGACGCGGCGGTGAGTTACTCCTTCCCCTACTTTGGGGACAACTGCCCGGGCTACACGCTGACGCAGGACTACGGTCCTGCGAGCGGCGCGGAGTTTGGTCTTGGCACGACGGCAGTAGGCTTCACGGTGGAAGACGCTGCGGGCAACGAGACGACCTGCGCGTTCACGGTGACGGTAGAGGACCGGGAGCGTCCGTTCATCAACCACTGCCCGAATCCTGTGGTGACGCAGACCAGCACGAACGGCACGGGCGACTGCACGGGCGCGGTACCTGACATGCGCGGCGATCTTGTGTCGAGCGACAACTGCGGCGTTCAGGGCGTTACGCAAAGTCCTGCCCCCGGCAGTGATCTTGGGTACACGCACGGAGCGATGAGCGTGGTGACCTTCGTGGTGACGGACGCTGCGGGCAACACGAGTTCGTGCCAGTCGAAGGTGACGCTGAAAGACAACGAGCAGCCGTGGATCGACTGCGACGTGACGACGGACTACTACGTGAGTCCGCCGGTATGCGGTCACGTGGTGGGCGCCGACGACGATACGGACCCCGCTTTCGGGGACAACTGCCAGGGTTCTACGCGTCGCCACAACTACGCTGCTGCGCCGAACGAGCACACGCTGGAAGGCGCGGTGCTTCCGGTAGGCAATACGGTGGTGAAGTGGACGATCACGGATGCGGGCGGCAACACGCGGACCTGCACGGTGACGTACACGGTGACGGACAACGTGGCGCCGGTGTTTGTGAACTGCCCGGTGGATGTGACCCTGAACAACGACGTAGACAAATGCGGTTCGAACGTATTCTGGGTGGCGCCGGTGGCGCACGACGACTGCGGAGTGGTGGTCACACAGGTGAGCGGCCCTGCTCCCGGCGGTTTCTTTGCGGTGGGCACGACGACGGTGCGCTACAAGGCGACGGACCCTTCGGGTAACACGGCGATCTGCGCGTGGGACGTGACGGTGCGCGACATGCAGCGCCCGGACATTTCCTGCCCCGGTGGTTTCCAGGACTTCGGCACGAACGGCGGCAACTGCTCGTTCACGATGGGCAGCACGGGTCTGAACGCCACGGCGACGGACAACTGCGCGGTGACCTCGCTGAAGAACAATTACAACGACACGGGTACGCTGCAAGGCGCGGTGTTCCCGCTGGGCAATACGGTAGTGATGTGGACGGCGCGCGATGCTGCGGGCAACGAACGCACGTGCAAATACATCGTATCGGTGAGCGACGACGACGACCCGACGGTACAGGAATGTCCTTCGGATATCGTGGTGGACAACGATGCGAACATCTGCGGCGCGCAGGTGAACTACGAAGTGTGGTTCAAGGATAACTGCGACGGCAACCACCTGACGGGCGAATTGATCGAAGGCCAGCACACGGGCACGGTGTTCCCGGTGGGCACGACGACGGTGGTATGGCGCTACGTGGATGCTGCGAGCAACGACTTTGCGGAGTGCCTGTTCACGGTAACGGTGAACGACGTGCAGGATCCGGAGATCTACTGCCCGACGAACATCGTGGTGAACGTAGGCGGCGGCTTGAGCGGCGGCAGTGGCGGTGTTCCGCTTGCCGACCCGCGTCTGGAAGCCTCGGGCCCCTGCGGTGTGAGCCTGTCGTACACGGCTCCTGTGGGCATGGACAACTGTCCGAATGCGCAGACGGTGCTGCAGGCCGGCTTCGGCGGCGGCGTGCACTACTACGAATACGGCGGTCTGTATGTAGAGACCTACAATGTATACGATGCGAGCGGGAATGTATCGTCCTGTTCGTTCACGATAGAAGTAAAAGACCCGGTAGATCCGGTGATCACCTGCCCTGCGAACACGACGGTGTCCACGGATGTGGGCGAGTGCGACGCGGCGGTGAGTTATGCCTACCCGTACTTCGGCGACAACTGCCCGAACTACACGCTGACGCAGTTGTCGGGACCGCTGAGCGGCCAGGAATTCGGCCTTGGCACGACCTGGGTATCGTTCCGGGTGACGGACGATGCGGGCAATTCTGTGGACTGCACGTTCTCGGTGACGGTAGAAGACCGCGAGCGTCCGTTCATCAACCACTGCCCGGTACCGGTATGGGCTGGGACGAGCACGAACGGCACTGGCGACTGCTCGGGCGCGGTTCCTGACATGCGCGGCGACCTGACGGCCAGCGACAACTGCGGTGTGCAGAGTGTGATGCAAAGCCCCGCTCCTGGTGCGGCCTTCGGGTACCTGCACGGGGCGACGCAGACGGTGACCTTCGTGGTGACCGACGCTGCGGGCAACACGCAGAGTTGCCAGTCGCATGTGACGCTGGACGACGACGAAGCGCCGACGATCACCTGCGCGAACGTAACGACCCACTTTACGGTCACGGAGCCGCTGTGCGGCCACAAGGTGGTGGCCTCCGACGATACGCACCCGCAGTATTCAGACAACTGCGACGGCGCGAAGCGCACGCACAACTTTGCGATGGCGCCGCAGGCGCACACGCTGGAAGGCGCGGTGCTGCCGGTGGGTTCGACGACGGTGGTGTGGACGGTGACGGACGCTGCGGGCAACACGGCGACGTGTTCTGCGACGTACGTGGTGGAAGACGACGTACCGCCGGTGTTCGAGAACTGCCCGAGCGATGTGACCTTGAACAACGATCCGGGCAAATGCGGCGCTGCGGTGTTCTGGCTGGACCCCGTTGCGGAAGACGCCTGCGGGGAGACGGTGGTACAAAGCGGCGGCCTTGCACCGGGCTCGTACTTCTCGATCAACGATTCTCCGCACGAGATCGAATACACGGCGATCGACGGCAGCGGCAACGAGACGACGTGCATCTTCACGATCACGATCCAGGACCGCGAGGCGCCGGACATCGAGTGTCCGCTGGGTCTCCAGGTGCTGGGCACGAACGAGAACTGCTCGCACCGCGTGACGGGCAACTACCTGGACGCGACGGTGACGGACAACTGCCAGGGAACGATCACGCGCGAGCACAACTACAACATACATTATCTTGACAATACGCTGTACGACGCGGTCTTCGAGTTGGGGATCACGAAGGTGAACTGGCTTGCGGAAGACGGCTTTGGCAACACGGCGCTGTGCACGGTGACGGTGGTGGTGGTAGACGACGTTGACCCGATGGTGCAGGAATGCCCCGAGGACATCGTTGTTGAGAACGACCCCGGCGTGTGCGGTGCGGAAGTGGATTACACGGTGCTGTTCAAAGACAACTGCGACGGCAGCGACCTGATCGACGACGCGGTGCTGATCGACGGACTTCCCTCGGGAGCGACCTTCCCGGTGGGCGTGACGACGGTGATCTGGCGCTATGTCGACGAGGCGGGCAATGACTTTGCCGAATGCCTGTTCAAGGTGACGGTGAACGACACGGAGAACCCTGTGATCACCTGCCCGACGGACATGACGGTGAATGTAGACGACCTGATCGTGCTGGGCGGCGACGGTGGTGTTCCGGAAGCGGCGCCGTCGGTGCTGTCGAGCGGCCCCTGCGGGGTGACGCTGCGCTACACGCCACCGGTGGGCGAGGACAACTGTCCGAACCCGCTGACGGTGAACACCAGCGGCCTGGGCTCGGGTCCGAACTACTACGAATACGGGGGTATCTACACCGAGGCATATACGGTGACGGATGCGAGCGGCAACACGGCCTCGTGCTCGTTCACGATCACGGTGGAAGACCCTGTGCCTCCGACGATCACCTGCCCGTCGAACACGACGGTGAACAACGACCTTGGCGAATGCGACGCGGTGGTGACCTACTCCTTCCCGTACTACGGCGACAACTGCCCGAACTACACGCTGACGCAGTTGGCGGGTCCGAACAGCGGCGATGAATTCCCGGTAGGCACGACGACGGTATCGTTCCAGGTGTCGGACGATGCGGGCAACACGCTGGTGTGCACGTTCACGGTGACGGTGGAAGACAAGGAGAAGCCTGTGATCGAGGTGTGCCCGCCGGCACGGACGGTGGCGACGAGCACGAACGGCACGGGCGACTGCTCTGGCGCGGTTCCGAACCTGGTGCCCGAGGTGGTGGCCACGGACAACTGCGCGGTATCGACGATCATGCAAAGCCCTGTGGCGGGCGACGACTTCGGCGCGGCGCACGGGGATATGATAAAAGTGACGATCACGGTCACGGACATCTACGGCAACACACAGACCTGCCAGACGAAACTGACGCTGGTGGACGACGAGAACCCGACGATCGACTGCTCCGAGATCCCCACGGCGCTGGACAACACGCCGGGATACTGCCACTACTTCGTACCGGGCTTCAACCTGAACCCGACGTATGGCGACAACTGCGGACCGCTGGTGCTGACCAACGACCTGACGGGCAACAACACGCTGGGCGGCACGCCGCTACCGGTGGGTTCGACGACGGTGGTGTGGACGGTGACGGACGCTGCGGGCAATACGGCGAGTTGTTCGGTGACCTACGTGGTCACGGACGTGGAGCCGCCGCTGGCGCGCTGCCAGGGTCCTGTGATCGACGTGGTGCTGGACGGCAACGGCCAGGCCCAGTTGACGGTAGCAAGTGTGAACAACGACAGTTGGGACAACTGCGGGCCGCTGGCGCGCACGGAGATCAGCCGCGGCGGCGCCTTCGGCCAGTGGGTGTACTACAGTTGCGACGATATAGTACAGAACAACGGCCAGTTGCTGGTGGTGCTTGAAGTGGAAGACCAGCACGGCAATACAGATACCTGCCACACGTACGTGGCGGTGTACGACCTGGAATCTCCGGTGATCACCTGCCCGAACGGCGTGGAAACGGTAACGGACCCGGGTGTGTGCACGGCCGTGGTGAACGGCATCGGCCTTCAGTACGTGCACGACAACTGCCCGGTGACGATCACCTACGAGATCACGGGCGCGACGGTGAAGAGCGGTACGGACGATGCGAGCGGCACGGTATTCAACAAAGGCTTCTCGACGGTGACGTACACGGTGGTGGACGAGAGCGGCAACTCTGCGGTATGCTCCTTCGATGTGGAAGTATACGACGAGGAAGCGCCGGTGATCGACTGCACGAGCATCGTGAACCTGACGCGTTCGAACGATACGGACGAATGCTCGTACACGGTGGTGGGCGTAGAGTTTGACCCGACGTTCTACTCGGACAACTGCCCGGGTGCGACGATCACGAACGACTACAACAACTCGCCGAGCCTTGCGGGCGCGGAATTCCCCGTGGGCCTGACGGTGGTGGTGTGGACGGTGACGGATGCGAGCGGCAACACGGTGACCTGCTCTAGCAAGGTGACGGTGAACGACACGCAGTTGCCGACGATCACGTGTGCGACGGCGGATGCCACGCAGTTTGTCAACGACGCGGACCAGTGTTCGAAGACGATGCTGTCCACGGCGCTGGACCCTGCCTTTGCCGACAACTGCCCGGGTGCGACGATCACGCACGACTACGTGACGGCGCCGAACCCCTGGACGCTGGCGGGCGCCACCTTCCCGGTGGGCACGACGGTGGTGGTATGGACGGTGATGGACAAGGCGGGCAACACGGCGATGTGCTCGATTGCGGTAGTGGTGACGGATGAAGAAGCGCCGGAGTTTGTGAACTGCCCGGTGACGATGGTGATGGTGGGCAACGACGTGGACCAGTGCTCTGGCAAGGTGAACTGGTCGATCCCGGTTGCGGAAGATAACTGCGACATCCTGTCGATCGTACAGACGGGCGGACCTGCCAGCGGCACGGTGGTGCCGGTGACGGATGTACCGCTGACGGTGACGTACACGGCAACAGACATACACGGCAATACGGCGCTGTGCTCGTTCCAGGTGCTGGTGGTAGACACGCAGAACCCCGAGTTCGACGCGGACATCACGATGCCGAACGATATTACGGTACAGTGCGACGCCATTCCGGACAACTGCGTATGGCATGGCAACGGCGGCGCGCTGATCTGCTCTCCGCTGACGAACGCCGATGTGCACGACAACTGCACGGCGCCGGGCGACCTGGTGATCACCTTTACGGAGGAGAGCACGCAGTGCAGCGACCCCAACCAGTGCTGTTTCTACAACTACACGCTGACGCGTACGTGGAAAGTGACGGACGCTGCGGGCAACATGCTGGTGCACACGCAGGTGATCACGGTGGAGGACACGACGGCGCCGGTGGCGAAGTGCAAGAACATCACGGTGACGCTTGACAAGTTCGGCACGGTGACGATCACGGGCGCGCAGGTGAACGACGGTTCTACGGACAACTGCGCAGGTCCTGACAACCTGACCTACACGGTCAGCCCCAATACATTCGGCTGCAACCAGTTGGGCGACAACACGGTGACGCTGACGGTGACGGACCCCTGCGGCAACGCGGGCACCTGCACGGCAGTGGTGACGGTGGTGGAAGGCATCGGCAAGTGCGTACCGGAATACGACCTGGCGCGCTCGGTGAAATGCGAATGCCTGAACAACGCCACGACGCTTGACAACGGACAGTTCCGCGAGGTGATCCAGATCTGGGCGCTGGCGGGACAAACCTGGACGCTGACGGCGAACCAGGGTCTGTACTCGATGAACAGTGCAGCACCGCCGGCAGCGCCGACGAACCTGCCTGTGGGCACGCAGTTGCTGATGGGTACGGCCGACGGCATCGATAACGACGGCGACGGCGTGACGGACGAGAGCGACGAGATGGTGTTCTACACGCTCAAGGGCATACACGTGGAAGGCGTGGGCTACACGGTGACGGTGAAAAACGCCGCGGGCCAGGCGCTGACGATCTCGAACAAGTGCTACTACCCGACACCGGTGTTTACCAATCTGAACGACCCGTTCTGCCTGTCGACGCCACCGTTTGTGATTGAGGTGGGTGAGAACTACGGCGCTGCAGGTACGGTGACGGGCATCACGGTCAACGGCGTGGCGACGAACATCTTCGACGCCGGCGCGCTGGGCGAGGGTTCGTTCAAAGTTGCGGCGACCTTCGATGCGGGCACGGCCACGCCGTTCATCAAGGTGAACGGACAGGTGGTCAGCGGCAGCGACTCGGCGGCACTGGCCGACCCGGGCTGCCAGCAGATGATCATGAAATTCGTGAACGTGGTGGGCACGCCGGCGACGGTGGTGTGCAACGACCTGCTGCACGTATCGCTGGATGCGGACTGCGAGGAAGAGATATTGCCGGACGACGTGCTGGAAGGCACGTACTACTGCTACGACGACTATAAAGTGGAGATCGACAAGGTACCGCCCTACGGCAACGGCCCGTGGGTACCGGCGATCGTGACGGCCGCGGACATCGGCAAGACGTATGCTTACCGGGTGGTACACCTGCTGGGCGGCAACGTTTGCTGGGGCAATCTGAAGATAGAAGACAAGTTGCCGCCGGTGGTGACCTGTCCTGCGGACATACAGATCCTGTGCACGGATGACGAAGACAACCTGCTGCTGACGGGCGAGCCGACGTGGGAAGACTGCTCGGCGGTGAACGTGACGCGCCAGGACGATTACGTACAATACAGTTGCGCGGAGAACAACCTGGTGTTCACGCGGGTGCTGCGCACCTGGGTGGCCACGGATATCTGGGGCAACGAGTCGACCTGCCTGCAGGTGATCGACAAGTTGCGGGGCAAGACGACGCAGGTGGTGTTCCCCGACGACAAGGAATACTTCTGCAACGCGCTGCCGGCGAATCTGGATCCCGGCGTGACGGGCTGGCCGAACATCGGCGGGGTATCGATCACGACCAACGGCAGCGGCGCCTGCGGGTTGTCGGTGAGTTACACGGACGAGCAGGCGGCGGTATGCCCGGGCAGTTACAAGATCATCCGGACCTGGAAGATCACGGACTGGTGCACGGGCACGACCACGCCGATCAACGTGACGCACGTACAGTACATCAAGGTGCTGGATGCGCCGCCGACGATCGACTTCTCGAACTTCACCTACGATCCTGCGCACGGCTGGTACGTGGTGAGCACGAACGGCCAGTACAACGGCCAGTGCATCACGGCGGGTCCGCTGCCCCTGGCGCTCATCGACGGTGTGTGCAACGAAGTGGTGCAGGTGAAGATCACCACGCCGGTGGGCCTTGTGCAGAACGGCGGGTTGATCCCGGCGCCGGGTCTCGGCGTGGGCCAGCACCAGATCAAGTACTTCGTGGAAGACGAGTGCGGCAATATCACGGAGAAGACCATCACGGTGAACGTGGTGGACGACGTACCGCCGTCGGTTTCCTGCGACGTGCATACACAGGTGGCGCTGGGCGCCAGCGGCATCGCGCTGGTCAACGCGACGACCTTCGACGACGGCACCTACGACAACTGCTGCCTGGATAAATTCGAGGCGCGGCGGATGAACGGCACCTGCGACGGCGTGGCCGATGACTTCGGCCCGACGGTAGAGTTCTGCTGCACGGACATCAACGACACGGTTACGGTGGTGTTCCGGGCGTACGACTGCCA
>JACJYP010000030.1 GCA_020636045.1 Lewinellaceae bacterium | reverse complement strand
TCGGAGTGAGGTTCAATTTGAGGTGTGACTGCGACTGTGAGCATGAAGTTGAGGTCATACTCAATGTTTGTCGGAGTGAGGTTCAATTTGAGGTGTGACTGCGACAAATGAAATGCGAGACAAGATATAAGGCATGCTCGTCGGAGTGAGGTTCAATTTGAGGTGTGACTGCGACTCTCCCATATTCCCCTGCAGGTCAAGGGTTGTTGGTCGGAGTGAGGTTCAATTTCAGGTGTGACCAAGCAGTACCTTTGTATCATAATCCGCCATCCCCTTTCTTTGGCAAGACTGGTATTGTTTTCTTCAATTACTTGCCGTATGGATAACTCTATTGCTGCGCTCGCCGGTTTGCGCAAGGCATTTTTCGCCATGCGCACAGCAGGCGACCTCGCAGAACTTCTGGCGGTTTCACCGGCTCACCTGGTCGCCGTTGCCTTTCGGCCCTGGTATCACATCTTCGAGTTGCCGAAGAAAGACGGTACAATGCGCCTCATAGAAGACCCCGACGACCGGCTCCAACCCTTGCAGGATGGTCTGAACGACTATCTGCAAGCCGTTTACTGGCACCAGCGCAGCCCCGCGGCCTACGGATTTCTGGTCATTCCGACCGGTGATCCGGAACCCCGTCACATAGAGACCAACGCGAGGAAACACATCGGGAAGCCGTGGCTGCTCAACTGCGATCTGGAGGATTTCTTTCACCAAATCACTGCCGGGCGAGTGCATAAGTTGTTCGCCGATGCGCCCTTTGGTTTCGACGAGGAAGTTTGTGACCTGCTGGTCCGGCTCACCACATTCAGAGGACGCTGCCCGATGGGCGCCCCCACCTCGCCCGTTCTGAGCAATCTTGTTTTTTCAGCGACTGACGCCGATCTGACCGATCTGGCAAGACGGCGCGGCTGGACGTACACCCGCTATGCCGACGATTTGAGTTTCAGCAGCTACGATCCCCTCGACTGGGACGATTACACCCATATTCAGCGGGCTGTCATTCGCCATGATTATGAGTTTAATCCCGAGAAAGCGGCCCTGTTCGGCCCTGACGATCCCAAGATCGTTACGGGATTGCTGTTGGGAACACAAGACGTCGAGGTCCCGCCCGATTTTTTTCCGCAACTTACAGACGACATCCACCAGTTGGCCGGTGCCATGCGCGTTCAGTTTCGGGTAAATCCGCGGGGTTCGCGCACCACGGCCCGATTCAGGCGCTCGGTGGAAGGAAAATTGCGATTTGCCGAAAGGATCATGGGCAGAAAGCACCCTGGTGTCGCCAAACTGTGGAAAGACTACCGGAATGCCGTAAAGCCGCCCGCAAAACACATTCAGCGCAGCTGGTTTGATTTCGAATACTGGTAATTTCTTCAACATTCAATAACATGCAACTTGTACTCGACACCCACGGATTGATCGTGAAAGTCCGGAACAGGTCATTTTACGTGATTGGCAAAGAGGCCAGGCGCCTGATCGGACCGGAACGGCTGACAAGCATTGCCGTTACAGCCGATTGCATATTCAGTACGGCCGCTCTTCGCCTTGCTATCGAACGCCATATACCGGTTTACCTGCTTGGCAATACCGGGCAGATGGAAGGCAAATTATGGAGCCCTCATTTTGTCGGGCTGGCTTCTCTTCGACGCGCCCAGGCGTTATGGCTGGAATTGGGTGAGCCAGGGCCCTGGGTAGTGCGCATCGCCTCAGCAAAAACGCGCAGGCAACTGGAGTTGCTCGAGCAGGTGGATGCCTCCGGCGAATACCGCGAGACGATCGGCAAGCTTCTTGTCCGGTTCGACGAGCACGCGGAGGCTCCTGAAGTCACCGATGATATGCTTCGGCAAACGCTTTTCGGATTGGAAGGCACGGCGGCACGGCAATACTGGCAGGCAATAGCCGATGCTGTTCCTGCTGATTGGCGCTTCGAAGGCCGTACCCGCCGGCCTGCACAGGATCCTTTTAACGCTGCGCTAAATTACCTGTACGGCATGCTTTATCCGGCGGTGGAGCATGCCGTTTTTGCGGCGGGCCTCGATCCTTATATGGGAATATTGCATGCCGAAGAATACGACCGTCCTGCGCTTGCTTACGACCTGATCGAGCCCTTTCGTCCCTGGGTAGATGCCCTGTTGCTTGAATTGTGCCGGTCGGGTCGGCTCGAGATCGGGCACTTCGAGCCCCGCGACGGCGGATGGTGGGCAGGCAAAGCAGCCAAAGCCGTGCTGATCCCCCGGTTCAATGACTTTTTGCTCGGCGAATGGCCGGGTGAGAACGGTGTGACCGACTCCGTGCGAAACCATCTTACTGCATTCGCGGGTGCGCTGGCCGACGATATCCGCAACTGGTACGAGCAGTATCAACAATCCAAAACCTGACAGCCATGCCGTATTTATTCTGTTATGACATAGAAAACGATACCAAACGCCTGAAAACGGCAGCCAAACTCATCGAATTGGGATTTCAGCGAGTTCAAAAATCCGTTTTTGCCGGTGATCCGGGTGAATATGCGTTGCGTTCGCTTCAGGACTGGTTGAAAAGACAATTCCATCAGGGTACGATCAATCGGGATGTTGGATTACTTTTGCCCTGTACCCAACGACAGCTTGAAGACGCGCTGGTGTTCGGTTGCGATCCCCCGGATTGGCACCTTTTGACCGATCCTCCGAATACATTAATCATATAAGTTAAAGTTGCTATTTGCAGAATTTGATCGTTTTTCCGAATTTTTCGAGTCGCAATTGGCTCATTATCAGTCATCAGCAAAAAATGCCGTCGGAGTGAGGTTCCATTTTAGGTAGGACTGCGACCGGTCCCACTTTTTGTTTATCGTACGTTTTTTTTGGTCGGAGTGAGGTTCCATTTTAGGTAGGACTGCGACACAAGGCCTACGCCGATGGCGAATACAACGCAAATGTCGGAGTGAGGTTCCATTTTAGGTAGGACTGC
>JACJYP010000003.1 GCA_020636045.1 Lewinellaceae bacterium | reverse complement strand
CGCCTAACAACCGGTCATAACTGCGCTCCAGGGAGGCGGTGTAAACGCCGCGCCTCCAACTTTACGTACCGTTGTTACGGGTATTACCCGCGAAGAAACCCTCGCGCGGGCAACTTCAGCCATCGTACAGAAACTCCATCGTATAATCCGCGTACTCCGGCTGCGTGATGCCTTTCGCGTAATACACATTTTCCTCCTGCGTATATTTTTCCAGGTAAGCGCGATCGATGCGGGCATTCATGTGCGGGTCGTCCGTCAATTGCCGGCCTTTTACCCCGATCACCCGGTCGCCGTAGCGGATCTCGCCGGCGCCGGTGGCGAGAAAAGCGGAAAACCAGCTGCGCGCACTTTTGCCCCAACTCCTTGCAAACACGCGCCCGTCCACTTCCACCATCCAGATATCGAGAAAGCCCGGCCGGTCAAAACCGCCTTTGATGCCCGTCAGGGTGTTGTTGCCGAGGTATTCGTAAAAATCTTCGGGAAAGGGCATGGTTGGTGCTTTTTATGCCTGAGATTACAGATCGCGCATGTTTTTATAATAATTCCATTTCAGCAGGGCCGCCCAAACGGCCAGCAGGCAAAATACGCCCATTTTCACTGCCAGCGCAGCAGGAGGTATTTCGATGCCCGCGCCGAATTGGAAAAGGGTCTGGACCGGCAGCATGATCCCCATCAGCAGGCAAAGGGTCAGAAAAATATCGAGCAGGATGTAGCCCAGCCCGGCGCGTTTTTTCAGCAGGTAAATACAAATAAACGCAGCGGGTGCCACCAGGCCCATGTCCAGCACGTAGGTGATCTCCGTGGTGTAGGTTTCGATCAGCAAAAGCGGCCTGCCGAGCCGAAACGCCTGCATGATATCGGGCAGCCAGGCTCCGAAAAGCGCCAGTCCCGTCAGGAACAGAAAAACATACATGCCCCGCAAGGGGAATTCCGGGAGTACGCTTCTGACAAGCCGGTAACGGTCGATGCTCGTCATCGCCGCAACAAGTCCGTACAAACTCACCGAAAAGAGCGCGATGTACACCAGATGCAGGGCGTTGTAGGCCACTCCAAGGGCGATACCGGCCGCGTAATAAAAAAAGCAGGCGATGAGGGATGTGAGTTGCAGCCGCGATTTCAGGGTCCCGTTCCGAAAATCGTACATCAGGGCCGCAAAAAACAGGGGACAGGCGACAAACAGCATGCTGAGGTCGGTGCCCCGGAAAATGGGGGCCTTGAAGGTGCTGTCATGCGCATAAAGCCCTTTCCCGTATATCTCCACCTTGTCGCCGTATTGGTTGACGAAGTCATAGGGGGCGCCTCCTTTATGGATAAAAACACCCGCCGAGGCCGCCACGACACCCAGTGCAAGAGTCAGAAATGAAAGCGTATGTACCGTGCGTTTTGCCAAACGGAAATCGGTTGATCAATCACCCGCAAAGTACACCGCTCCGGTGAACAGGACACCATTTTTTTGCGACAGCCGCACGACATAAAGCCCGGAAGGCCAGTCGGGCGCCACGGGTTTGCCGGCCGCGATCTGCCGGTCGGCCACGGCGCGACCACTCCAGTCGAACACCTGAAGATGCAGGGGCGCTCCGGGTTCGGCCGTTTCGCAAAAAAAGGTGTTCCCGGGATAAAAAGGATTGGGAAAAACACATCCGGCCGCCTGGCCGGGCTCGTGACCGGCGCTCACTTCGCTGCATTCGGAATAGTAATATTCATAAAAAGTGGACGGCTCCCAGCCTGCGCCGAAAGCGGCCGGTTGATCGTAATACTGATACTGCACCGGGTGTGAGGGCCGCGGTTCGTAATAATCGCGTAGACGCGCTGCGGGAAGCAGCCCGACCCCGGAAGGCGGCACAAACAGGAACGGCTCCAGGTTGACCCGCGTCTCGTATTCCAGCGAATCGTCGGGAAAATATCCGTCGGTATGCTGCTCGATCAGTTTCCATTGCTTCGGACCGTCGTCCCAGATGTAGTGGTCGTACCCCGCCTTTTTCCCGGTGTTCGTGTAGGTATATTCGCGGCGAAGAAAATTGACCCAGCTCAGGAAAGTCTGCTGATCGCCCCGGTACTCGTAGCGGCTTTTCAGTTGGCCGCTGTTATCAAAAATGGAATCGTACCGCGAGCTGAAGCGCCAGATACCGAGGGGTACGTTCCAGAGAAAGCGTTTCAGCCGCTGGGTATCGCCCTGTATTTCATAGGTTTGTATCTGCGAAGCGTTCCATTGCGTACCCGCCAGCGACCAGGAATAGGTAACGGCCGTGTCGGGCAGGACCAGGTCGTTCAGATACTGGTTTTCGATGCGCGCGAGGTTGCGCCATTCTCCCGGCGGGGCAATCCAGTTTTGCGAGATCCGCTCGGTCATGCGCTGCTGGTCGTCGTAGGCAAAGAGGAGATGTGTCTGGTTTTGCCAGGCCCCGGCAGTCCATTTTTGCTTGAGCGTCTCTATCAACTGCCCGTTTCCATCGTACGTGTTGATCTCCCGCGAATTGTTGAACAGGAGCAGGTACGTAATATTTCCATCGGCGTTATACTCGATGTGTTGTGTCGAGTCCCACTGATTTGTATTCGTATTCCAAAGAAAAAAATCGGAGACATGGTAGATCCCGTTTGGGTAAAGCGTGGTCTGGAACTGCGCGTTGTTTACCCAGGTCTGGGTAGCATCGTCCCAGATCCGGCCCAGCGAATGCACGAGCAGGCCAGTGGGCGCATACGTCAGGGAATCCAGATACGTGTTCTTCCACTGGCCGCCGGTCGTGTCGTACTGCTGATGCAGGATCGTTCGCTGATCGGCTGCAGGATAAGCCGTCAGTTCATGCAGATACGGGTACAATTGAAAAGGATTGTCAAAACTGCTCTTTTCTTCCACATACTCGATCTGACGGTATTGGGCGTCGTACCAGTATCGCTTGATGCCCGTCGGCCGGTAATCGCCTGCATCGTCGTCGTACAGGCGGTAATAAACGGAATCGAGGCGCAGCAGGCAGCCCGGACCTGCCGGCTGGGCGAACAGGGCAGCGCCAAAAAAGCAGAAGACGGGCAAGGCGAACAGGTATTTTTTCATGGGAAGGAAGGTTGAAAATGAAAGGCTAAACCTGCAAAGACCGATGGTGCCGACGGCACAAAATTGCGACGGCGGATCGCTTAAGATGCGGTCCGCCGTCGTGTCGCTGCTTGATTTATACCTGCCGAAGGCTTCATTCATGCACGATAAAAAGCCCGTAGCGCGCCGCGTTGTAGCCTTCGTGAAATTCGTAGGCGATCACCTCGATCTTGTACAGGCCAGTCTTCTCCGGCTTGATCGAAAGCACCGCCGTGCCTTCCGTGGAGTTGTCCTTTTTTACAAGTGTATATTTTTCAAGCATGGAGTCGTATTCGTAAATTTTCAGGTCGACATCTTTCACGCCATCGTCGGCAAAGGCAAAAATGACATATTCCCAATCGGAAGTGAGCTGGCGAAAGGTTTCTTTGGAAGTGAAGATCAGATCGTATTCGATCCGCACGATCTCCATCCCTTTTTCGTCGATCGCGCTCACCAGTTCAGCGCCTTTCTTGTAGATGGGGTAACTTTTGGTGCCGTTGATGCATTGAGCGGCTGCATGGTCGCAAAGGAAAATGCCGATAAGAAGGACGGGTAAAAAAGATTTCAGGTTCATCGTTATAAGTTTTGAAAAGGAACAAATGTGATCATTTCGCCATGCTGAGGAGAGGCCATGCATCGGAACATCTACATTTCACACGACGCCCCCCGCCGGCAAAACCGCCGCCTCCACCAATACTTTGCAGCCTTGTTTTACCGATGATCAAAAATAAGCGATCGGTCAGGAAAGTACAAAAGAAGTTCCTGAGGAATGATCAAATATCAGGATCATGATTTCAGAAGAGATCCATTTGGCGCGAAGGAAGGTGTGCTATCGGCAAATAACAGCATTTTGCATAATCCTGAAAACCAAAACAAACATCTACAATACCTGGTCATAAAGAATATTTTTTCGGGTAAAAATTGTTACATGCATTTTTTGCTCTGCCAGGCCGGATAATGTCGAAAGTACCCGGCCTGGTCATGACAATGGCGAAGCGCGGACCGGCGATTCCGGCGCGGATTTTGTACAGGTCCGTATTGTCGCAGAAGGGCCAAACGGGAAGTTAATGCTCCCGCATGCCGCGACTGAAACCGTACTTTCGCCGTTGTATTTTTTGCGCATGAGGCTTTTTACACTCTTCCTCTTCATTTTTTCCCCGCTGTGGAGCGGTTACAACGCTTCCTCCCGGCAATACTCCACCATGGAGTTGCAGGGCGTGGATGTATCACATTACCAGAAGCAGATCGAATGGGATACGGTGGTGTACAAGCACGCGCTTGATTTTGCCTTTGTAAAAGCGACGGAAGGCCACGACTATCGCGACAGCATGTTCTGCAGCAACTGGACATCGCTGCGCCGCCTCGGCGTGCGACGCGGCGCCTATCACTTTTTCCGCGCATACGGGTGCGGCTACGAACAGGCCATTAATTTCCTGAAAACGGTAGACATGAAGCCCGGCGACATCGCGCCGGTGCTCGACATCGAACGTACCGACGGCATCCCCGAAGAGATCATGCGCGAAGAAGCGCATATCTGGCTGCAACTGGTGGAATCGCACCTCGGCATCAAGCCCATCATTTATACCAACCAGTTTTTCTACGAGCGCTACCTCGCCGGCCATTTCGAGCAGTATCCGCTCTGGATCGCCCGCTATTCCGATGAGCGCCCCTTCCTGACCACCGGCAAGCGCTGGGACATCTGGCAGCACAGCAACGAAGGCTGCCTCGACGGCATTTCCGAAAAAGTGGACCTCAACATTTTCCCCGGCAATACCGATATGCTCGACAAATTGTGCTGGTTTCCGGCCTCTGTGAATGCCGAAACGGAGACAGCCCCCTGACAACTGCATTTTTCGCTGATTTTGACGGAATCGTGGCCTTTCGCTCGGGTTGCGCTGCTTAGAACGTGTTCGGGGTTTTATGCAGGAGACCGAAAGGATGGATTTTTAGCCTGTTTTGCGCGTTTTTTCAGGCGCATAGCGGTGACTATGTAAGTGAAAAAAGGTGAAAAACAGGCAAAAAAGACACTTTTCGGGCCCGGCAATAAAATCCCGAACACGTTCTTACCTTTGCGGTCAAAATATCGATCGAATGAAGTTCACCCTCGTATTGGCGGCGCTGATGTTCTCCCTGCAGCCGCTCTTCTCGCAAAACATTT
Organism: Lewinellaceae bacterium; assembly: GCA_020636045.1. GTDB lineage: Bacteria > Bacteroidota > Bacteroidia > Chitinophagales > Saprospiraceae > M3007. The sequence goes on along the minus strand of JACJYP010000003.1, from coordinate 517,699 downwards.
CCGAACAGAACCTCCGGAAGCACGTCGGTTTCCTGGCTTCCGACAAACTGAAAGGCCGGGGCACGGGCACCAAAGAAGAAGAAAAAGCCGCCGCGTATATCGCCAAACAGTTCAAAAAGATCGGCCTCGAAAAAATGGGCGGCAACGGCTCCTACTACCACGAATTTACTTTTAAAAAGCCGAAAGACCCGCATGGCGGCGTCGACGAATCGGCTCCGGCCATCCAAAGCCGCAACGTGGCCGCTTACCTCGACAACCACGCGGAACACACCATCGTGATCGGCGCGCACTACGATCACCTCGGCCTCGGCCACGATCACAATTCCCTCGACGCCAACCCCGAAGGAAAAATACACAACGGCGCCGACGACAATGCCAGCGGCACGGCGGGCGTCATCGAACTCGCCCGCTATTTTGCCGGAAACGGCATCCGCGAGCAGCACAACTTCCTGTTCCTGTGCTTTTCAGGGGAGGAACTGGGGCTCTACGGTTCCAAAAAATTCACGGACAACCCCAGTATCGACCTTTCGAAAGTGAGTTTTATGGTCAACCTCGACATGATCGGCCGGCTCAATGAAGAAAAACGCATCATGGTAGGCGGCGTCGGCACCGCGCCCGACTTCGTGCCCGCCATCAACAGCCTGAAAGGCGAGCTGGGCGTCCGGCTCGACAGCGCCGGCATCGGCCCCAGCGACCACACTTCCTTTTACCTGAAAGACATACCCGTTCTGTTTTTCTTCACGGGTCAGCATTCCGACTACCACAAACCCAGCGACGACATAGAAAAAGTGAACTTCGCCGGGGAAGCCGAGGTGCTCGGTTTTGCGATCCGCATGATCGAATCGCTCGACAAAACACCCAAACTGACGTTCCAGGCGACAAAAGCCAAACAGGAAAATACGCCGCGGTTCAAAGTGACCCTCGGCATTATGCCCGATTATACCTGGGAAGGAGAAGGCGTGCACGTGGACGGTGTCACCGACGGCAAAACGGCTTCAAAGGCCGGAATGCTGAAAGGCGACGTGATCATCGGGCTCGGCGATTTCGAGGTCAAAAATATCCAGGACTACATGAAGGCGCTTTCCGCTTTCAGCAAAGGCGACAGCACTACGGTAAAAGTGAAGCGCGAAAACGGAGAAAAGACCCTCGACGTGACGTTCCAGTAAGGAAACCGCAGCGCCCGAAACTGTGTGTTCGGGCGAACAATGCGGCCTGTTTCCTGTTTTCGCTTTGCATCTTTGTTGCCTGATATTTCAGAAACATCACATTTACACTTACAAAACGCATACATCATAATATGTACCCGATCGCACTCACGACACCCATGGCGCAGGACCTGACCGATCACGGATTCGAATCGCTCAGCACTCCTGCCGATGTGGAACAGGTATTTGATAACCAGCAAGGCACGGCACTGCTCGTAGTGAACAGCGTGTGCGGCTGTGCGGCCGCCATGGCACGCCCGGGCGCCAAACGCTCGCTGGCAAGTGAAAAACGCCCCGAAAAACTGTACACCGTTTTCGCCGGCGTAGATGTGGAAGCTACCGCCAAAGCGCGTGAATTTCTGCTGCCCTATCCGCCTTCATCGCCGAGCATCGCCCTGTTCAAGGACGGCAAACTCGTGCATTTCCTCGAGCGCAGGCATATCGAAGGCCGCCCCGCGGAGGCGATCGCAGCAAACCTGCAGGCGGCGTACGAGCAATTTTGCTGACCGGCCTCCCGGGAGGAAAAAATGAGCGGTTTTGGCGACTGGATCGTCAAAACCGTTTTTATTTTTCCAAAAACGCGGTTTCTTGAGCGCAACTTTTCAAATGCATCATGAACCGACGCCTGATCGCCCTGCTCTCGGGGCCGACCCTGTTCCTGCTGATCCTGCTGATCCCCCTGCCCGAAGGCATGCCCGCAGCGGCCAAAACGACGGCGGCCATCACGGCCTGGGTGGCGGCCTGGTGGATCGCCGAGCCCGTCAACCTCGCCGTGACCTCGTTGCTGCCCCTGGTATTGTTCCCGCTATGCGGCGTGGCGCCGCTGAAAGCAATATCGGGCAAATACGGCGACGAGATCATCTTTCTGTTCATCGCCGGCTTTTTCTTTGGCAAGACCATCGAACGCTGGAACCTGCACCGGCGTATTGCCCTGAGCATGGTCTATTGGCTGGGCAGCAATCCCGCACGCATGGTGCTCGGATTCATGGTCGCTTCGGCATTTATTTCGATGTGGATCACCAATACTGCCACCGCCGTCATGATGACGCCCGTCGCAATTGCTGTGGCGGCCTCTACGACAAGCAGCGATGACGCCCATCACCTGAACTTTCAGAAGGCGCTGCTGCTCGGCGTAGGCTACGCCTGCTCGATCGGGGGGCTGGCGACACTGATCGGCACGCCCACCAACGCCATTTTCCTTTCATACGTCAAGGAAAAATTCGGCACACAGGTATCATTCTGGCAGTGGTTCCTCTTCGGCCTGCCCTTTGCAACCACCCTCCTGCTCGCCTGCTGGGTGTTGCTGATCCGGTTGTTTCCCTTGAAAAAAAATACGGCAGACGCACACGAAACCCGCGCCACCGTGCGCTCCGAACTGGCGTTGCTCGGCAAAATAACCGCCCCTGAGCGGCGCCTGATCTGGCTCTTCGGCACCGTTATCCTGGCCTGGATCACGGGGTCGCTGCTCTGGTACAAGTGGCTGCCCAACAGCAATGACACCGTGGTGGCGGTGACCGGCGCCATCCTGCTTTTCCTGGTCCCCTCGGGAGAGGAGCAGAAACCGCTGCTCGACTGGGATACCGCCATCCGCATCCCCTGGGGCATTGTGCTGCTGTTCGGCGGCGGGCTCACCATCTCGAAGGGGTTTGATGACAGCGGACTGGCGGCATGGATGGGCGCGCAAATGCACGGACTGAACACGCTCTCGCATGTTGCGATCCTTTTTACCGTACTGAGCGTCGTGGTCCTGCTGAGCGAAGTGGCCAGCAACATCGCCACCGCTTCCATGATGATGAACGTACTGGCCACCCTTGCCATCGGCATCCATGTGCATCCGTTCGGACTGCTGCTCAGCGCCACCCTTGCCGCCTCGTTCGGTTTCGGGCTTCCGGTAGCCACAGCGCCCAACACCATTGTGTTCGGTTCGGGCTACCTGAGCACCCGCGACATGGCGAAAGCCGGCTTTCTGCTCGATCTGGTGGCCATCCTGCTGCTGCTCGTTTTTTTATACACGCTGCTGCCGGTCGTATGGGGTTTCCGCATCTGATGATGCCCAGGGGCAAACACTGAACCCCTGAAAAGGCGCTTTCAACTAAAAAAGGAAATGAAATGCGGCAAAACGGTTAAATTGCCCGGCAAAGACGAGTGCTCCTGGCCCGATGATTAAAACCGTAATACTCATGTTGGCCCTGCTATGCCCGACGGTATCGCCGATAGCCGCCCAGGGAGGTTTTTTTATGCCGGCAGGGCAAAAGCAGGTCGATATCCCTTTCGACTACATCAACAATTTTATCATCATCACCGTACGCTTCAACGGCGTTTTTCCCCTCAAATTCATTTTCGACACCGGCGCAGAGCACACCATCCTGAGCAAGCGCGAAATAAGCGACCTGATGCGCGTGACGTATGAGAAAGAATTTCGCGTAAAAGGCTCCGACCTCAAAACCGACCTGGTGGCCTATCTGGCGCGCCGCATCCGCTTCGACATCCCCGACAAGGTTTCGGCGCCCAGAGAAGATATTCTCGTCCTGCAGGAAGACTACTTCCGCTTCGAAGAATACGCCGGCATTGACGTGCATGGTATCCTGTCGGCCAATGCCTTTTCAAAATACATCATCCGCATCAATTACGACCGCAGGATCATTACGCTCTACGACCGGGAGTCTTTCAAGATCAGGGAAGACGGATACGAGCCGATCCCGATCGAGGTGTACCGGAACAAAATTTACATGAATTCCCGCTTTTACCTGCGGCCGGATTCCATCGCGCCGATCAAACTCCTGATCGATACGGGCGCAGGGCTTCCGTTGCTGATGTTCAGCAACACCCACCCGCTCGTACATCCGCCCGACAACGCCATCACCACCAATATCGGAATGGGGCTGGGCGGCTATCTGGAGGGCTTTACCGGCCGGGTATTCCAGCTGGATCTCGGCAAGTTTTCGGAAAAGAACATCGTCACGTATTTCCAGACGCTCGACAGTACCATGAACGAGGAGTATTTGCACGGGCGCAACGGCCTGATCGGCAATACCCTGCTGGGGCGTTTTTCCGTGATCTTCGACTACCAGAACTCCACCATGTGGCTCAAACCGGCCCGCAATTTCAGGAATGAATTCGTGTACGACCGCAGCGGCCTGATCGTGATCGCCACCGGTCCGGGTTTTGGCAAATTTGTCGTGCAGGGCGTGATCGATAACTCTCCGGCAGCAGAGGCGGATATTCGCAAAGGAGACGAGATCAAAAGGATCGGGATCGCGCCCGCAGCATTTTTATCGCTGGGCGATGTGCAGCGTATTTTTCAGAAAAAACCCGGGAAAAAGGTCAAGATCATCATAAAACGCGACGGGAAACGCATGAAAAAGAGGATCGTGCTCCGCGACCTGATCTGATCAGCGGCGCTTGCCGGTCGTGGCATTTTCCAGGCGCATGAAATGCTGAAAACCGGCGTCGTCGATCACGCCCGCCAGTTCTCCGCCATCCATCACGCCGATGATCGGCACACCGCGTTGCTGCAACAGGTAATACACGTATTGTAGCGACTCTTCTATGCTGACCAGTTCCACTTTTTGCATATACTGCCCGATCTCGGCGCTGTAGTCCCCTTTCTTGATCGCCGCGACGATCTCTTCTTCGCCCAGCGTTCCCATCAGGCGGTCCGTCAGGTCGAACACCAGAAAATTCCGCTCCAGGCCGTGGCGGATCAATTCGACCGGCGTTTTCATCCAGTCGTTGTCGTGCAGCCGCGTGTAATGCCGCCGCAACAGGTCGCGGGCTTTATAGCGGCGCAGGATATCGTCGAGCTGGACCATTGAATTTTCCGTGCGCGCGGTGATGAACACAAAAAAGCCGATCAGGGTGAGTGTGGATGCGCTCTGCCAGTTGAGCACGCCCGTGACGATGAAGACCACGGCGATGACCTGCCCCAGCAGGGCGGCCATTTTTGTGGCGCGCACCCGGCCGATGCGCATGGCCAGCAGCGAGCGGAAGATGCGGCCGCCGTCCATCGGAAAAGCGGGGATCAGGTTAAAGACGACAAGCGCAATATTTGTGGCTACGAGCACCGGCAGGTAAAACAGGATGCCCGAAAGCGCAATGCCAGACTCCTCCATCACGTCGCCGGCATCTTCGCCGCCCGAGAGCAGGAGCTGGTCCCTCAGGAACCATTTGAACAGTTCCCATCGCTCTCCATCGAAGATCAGCATGCTCAGTCCGAACAGAAGCGCCGCGATCACCACGTTGACCATAGGCCCGGCGATGGCCACCAGAAACTCCTGCATGGGTTTTTCAGGCATTTTTTCGAGGCGGGCAATGCCGCCGATCGGGGTCAGTATGATGTCGCGCGTTTCAACGCCATAGCGGCGGGCCGTCAGCGAATGCCCGTACTCATGCAGCAAAACACAGGTAAAAAGGGCGATGAAAAAGCCCATCAGCCAGATCGTGCCGATCCAGTCAAGTTCATTGGCGTGACCGACCCATAGTGCATACAGAAAGATCAGGCCAAAGGTCCAGTGCAGGTGCACGGGAATGCCGAACCAGGTAAAAAGTTTCAGTGAACCACGCATATCGATGTGACGCTAGCGGCAGCCGGACGGGTTACCGGCTCCCGTCGTGTTGCGGTTTTAAAGGTTTAGAGGCCAGAATGATGTACTGATAGTCCAGCGCTTCCTTGTCAATTTTTTCAACGGTAAAACCCGCCTCCTCGAGCTCCTTTTCCGCCTGCACGAGCGATACCTTGAATTCGTCGGAAGGCCCGATCGGCAGGTTGTTTTTCTTGAAGTCGATGATCAGCAGGGTACCTCCGGGAGCGATCCCTTTTAAAAGTGTTTGCAGGTATTTTACCCGCTGCCGGATATAGCCGTAAGTATTTACAATGATCACCGCATCGGCTTCGTCAGGGGCCAGGCACGGGTCGTCCGGGCGAGCCAGGCGGCTTTCGAAGCGGTCGCGGTAGCGTACCGGCAGGCGCACTTTCACGCTGTCCAGAAAGCGGATAAAGCGCTCGTCGATGTCGATCCCGATCACTTTTTCTGCCCTGGGTACGATGCGAAAAGTAAAATATCCGGTACCGGCCCCGATATCAGCCACGGTTTTGTCGGTCAGGTCGCCCAGCAACGAGATCACCAGTTCGGGTTTTTGCCAGATGCCGCGGTCCTTGCTTTCGTAGTCGGCGACCAGGTTTTCAAAATTGCCTTCGCCCGTTTTGGGGATAGGCACCGGTTCCGATACCGTGGCGGCAGGCGCGGGTCGTTCCGGGAGGAGCGACGGCGTTTCGGCTGTGTCCGGAGTATTGCGGCCGCAGGCAATCAGCGCAGCTGCCAGCACTCCAACACAGAAATTTGGTAAGTAGCGCTTCATGTTATTTGAATAGAACGCAACAAAAGTAGGGAAGTTCGCCGAATCTGCCGGTCGAGATCGGCCTGCTGCGCGGCTTTTTGGATGATCGGCCCCAATTGCCGGGACAAACATCCGTTTGCTACGACTTGCGCATACCATTAGCACGGCAGCAGCGCCGGGAGGCCGGCAATTTTTTTGCCGCCGCCCGCCACGCTATCTTTGCGTCGTTCGTTTCCATGATCACTCATCAGCTGCGCATACGTTCTTGATCTCCTCATTCCTGAAATCGCTGGTCGCCGATGCCCGGGGGCTGACGATCCGATCCATATTGACCGTTTTTTTCGCTGCCCTGCTGGCGGTCAGCATGACCTGTTCGCCGTTCCTGCTGTCCATCAGCATGTGGGGTTTCGTGGCGATGGCCTGGTGGGATAGCGCTGTTTCAGTCGATCCGGGGGGGCTGCGCAGGCCATCCACCTGGTGGAAGGCGCTGGTCCGCTCATTCCGGCGTTTTTTCAGGCACCGCGCGCTGCTGCCCGTCACGCTGCTTTTCTTCGTGCCGGCCTTGAGTTATTTCTGGTCCGACGATCACGCTTACTGGCTCGAACGTACGCGGATACGCGTTCCTTTTTTCGTACTTCCCTGGGCGTTCGCCAACCTGCCGGCGCTGACGAAACGGCAGTTCAGGCTGGCCCTGTATCTCCTCGTTTGGTCGCTTGCGGTCATTTGTGCGGGGGTATTGATCAATTTTGCCCTGCATTTCGATGCCATTATCGCCGATCTGGGCATGGGGCGCCCGATGCCTGTGCCGCGCAGCCACATCCGGTTCAGCCTGGTGCTCGCCACCGGCATCTTCACGGGCGCATGGTTGTGGTTCGACGGCTTCTACTGGAAATGGCGCCGGGAAAGACGCCTGCTGGCGCTCGTCACCGTCTTCCTGTTCGTTTGTATCCACGTGATCTCCGTCAGAAGCGGGATCGCTGGTTTGTACGCCGTGCTGTTGTTCAGCGCAGGCCGCTTCATCTGGAAAACACGGCGCTGGGGGCTCGGGCTGGCAGCACTGTCCGCCATCCTGATCGTGCCGCTGATTGCCATACAGGCCATTCCCAGTTTCAAAATGCGGGTGGAATACATGAAATGGGACTGGTTGCAGTATCGTCAGAATATCGGGAGCCAATACTCCGATTCCGAGCGCTGGATATCGCTGGAAGCGGGACTGGATCTATGGCGCGCCCACCCGGTGCTGGGCGTGGGCGCCGGCGACCTGCCGGAAGAAATAAGGCGTACGGTAACCACCCGCTATCCGGAATACCGCGAGGCGCCGAAACTGCCGCACAACCAGTTTTTGTACATCCTCGCGGGCACCGGCCTGCTGGGGCTGCTTGCCAGCATGATCGCGTTCATGGCGCCCGTGGCGCGTGCGCAAAGCCGGCGTTTCTATTTGTTCGCCGCCTTTCAGATTCTGGCGTTTACTTCGTTTCTTGTGGAATATACCATCGAAACGGCCATGGGAGCGGCTTTTTACCTTTTTTATACGCTCTGGTTCTTCAAAATGGCCGAACAGGAGTCCTGAGGCGGCCATCACCACGTCATCATGCAGGCAAAAAAATCTTACGGACAGCATTTTTTAAAGAATGAAAGCATCGCCGCGCGCATCGCGGCCAGTCTGCAATGCGCTGCCCGGACGGGTCGTGTGCTGGAAGTGGGGCCGGGCATGGGCATGCTGACGAAGCACCTGCTGGCTGACACGTCCTACGAAACCTATGCTGTGGAAGCCGACCGCGATATGGCAGATTACCTGCAACAGCACTACCCGGAATGGACGCCGGCACACCTGATCCTGCAGGATTTTCTGGAATTCGATCCGGCCAGCGTATTTGAAGACCGTGAGTTCTGCCTGATCGGCAATTTCCCGTACAACATCAGCACACAGATCATTTTCAAAATGCTCGACTACCGCGACCGGATACCGGAAATGGTGGGTATGTTTCAAAAGGAAGTGGCCGACAGGATCGTATCGCCGCCGGGCTCGAAGGTGTATGGCATCACCAGCGTGCTGACACAGGCATTTTACCGCGCCGAGCGCCTGTTCACCCTGGAGCCGGGTTCGTTTTCCCCGCCGCCAAAGGTGCAATCCGCCGTGATCCGGCTGACGCGAAAAGAGCAGATCGAACTGGGCTGCGATGAAAAAATGTTCAGAAAGGTGGTGAAAATGGCATTCAACCAGCGCCGGAAGATGCTGCGCAACACGCTCAAACCTTTTTTCCCGGCCGAGCAACTCATGGAAGATCCTTTTTTCCAAAAAAGACCCGAAACCCTGGGCTGGGAGGATTTCGTTCGGCTGGTGAATTCAATTCCTTCATGAGGGGCTGTTTGAGGTCACACCAGTTCCATCGACAATTGTTCGATCGCGTTCTCCAGAAAGCCGGGAATGACCGAATCGAAGGTTCGGCGAATTTTCATCGGGTTGGCAAGATCGCGGATCATGCGGTCATAGCGCGAACTCCCGTGCTCTTCCACGATGGCGTCGCGGCGCTCTTCCTCCATAAAGTATGACAACAGGCCTTCGGGGTCGGCTTCCGGATGGAACTGGGTGCCGACGATTTCCGGACTGAAGCGTATGGCCATGATGGCGCGCTCATAGTGCATGTGGGGTCGCAGTTTTTCCAGGCAAAGGATATGGGCGCCCATCGCGTTCAGGCGGTCGTGGTTGGGGTTGACCACCTGGTAGCGCCTGAAGTCGGCGATATAGAAGGGATCGGGCAGTTGGTCGAACAGCGGCTCCTCTTTGCCCCAGTGGGTTTTGTGCACCGGATAGGTGCCGAAGGACATTTTGTAGCGCTGGGTGACTTCCCCGATGCCAAAATGATGACAGGCCATCTGGAACGAGTGGCAGATAAACAGGACGTGCTTTTTTTGTTCGTTGCGCAGGTTCCACTGCCACAGCTTGCCGATCAGCCCGAAAAAAGGCTCCTGCCATTTACCGCCGCTTTCCAGCGGGTCGCCGGGGCCGCCCGAAAAAATATAGATATCATATGAAAGATCGGGGACCTCACATTTTCCCCTGACATCAAAATGGTCGAATTCCATCACATCCGCATAGCGATGCAGGATGTTTTTAAGCATGGGTATACCGCGATTCGATTCGCCGTTATACATATCGAGAAGTGCCGCACGAAGGATCATCATCAGTAAGTAATCTTCAGAAGACCGCCGAAGCGCTTCAAGGCGCCGGCTGTGTCTTGTGGATTGTGAACAAAAGCATCAGGAACCGCAAGCAGAAGCTTATGGTCTTGTAGTTTGGACGAACTTTTGGAAAAAAGTTTGCCAAAAAAACAGCGATGAGGAAAAAATCGGCGGGATGAGTAAAAGCGAAGGTCTGAAATGCCCTTGAAAATCGGAGCTGTCCCGTGCAGAATTAATTTTGCCGGACAACGCCAATGACGTAGGTTTGCCGGCCGCATTCAATCTGTTTTTACCTGACCATCAAAGACTTGCCTCATGCAATTTGTTTCAGAAAAGATCATAGACGCCGCCATCGACGGGTTGGAGGAACTCGACGACGAACTGTACGAACAACGCATGGAAGATTTTGCCGAAGCGCAGCCTGTTATTTTCGCCTGGCTGTTCAGCGAGCAGTTCGAACTGCTCACGGAAGATGAAAAAGGCTATTTGCAGTACCTGGCCCTGATCGTCTGGCTGTCCGTCACAAAGGTCAACGGGGAAACGGATGCCGTGTCGGAGGAACAGATCGGCGAGGCCGAAGAGCGCAACTTCGAGACCCTTGAAAAATCGACCGCAAAAAAATTCCGGGACCGCCTCGATCCTTTCTTCGAGGGCAGCACGCAGGAAGACCTGCTGGCTTTCGCCGAGGAAGCCGTGCTCGAAGCGGAAGACGATCCCGAATCTCTGGTGAGCAAAGAAGGACGCGAACCCATTTTCGTCGCCCTCAAAACGATGATAGACGTGCTGACGGCGGCTGACGCCGCATAGCCCCTATTTCAGCCGGGTTCCTTCAATTTGTTGACCTGCCTGATGCAGCACCAGTTTGTTCACCATGCCGTTTTCATCGGGAAAAAATTCGATCCGGGCATCCACGACCTTCAGGAAAAACATCGTCTCCGACTCGGCAAATATGTCGAAAGCGCCTTGCCCGGTGGCCTGTGCACGCATCTGATCGCCTTCTTTCATAACCTTGAGGTTGAACCCCGGCGCCAGTTCGTATTCGCCGATGTATTTCTCCAGCACGGCGGCGTCTACCTTGATCTCTTTCCGGGCGGCCGCTTTTTTGTCCGTTTTTTCCCAGGGATTGTCCGCGTCGTCGCGATCGCCGATGCTCACGACCGTCACTTCACCGGCCGCGTTGCGCTTGAACCAGGCGCGTGCCAGCAGGCTTTCAAAATAAAAGCGATCGGGCGCGTATGGCGTTAGTTTGAACCGGGTGCCGCCGCTGCGCTGCGAATAGAGCACGCCGCCGTCTACACTGATTACCCGCTCTTCGCCTTTGCTATTCTCATAAATGCCCGTGTACGCTTCGAGCGCGGCGGCATCCAGCGGGATGGATGGCGGCTCCAGCGGGATGCCCGCAGCGATCGCGGCCAGTTTGGCTGCTTCCAGTTGCGGACCGTTACAATTGCAGTTGGTCAGGATCGCCACACAGACATCTTCCTTTGGCAAATACATCAGGTGGCTCAGGAAGCCGTGGATGCCGCCGCCGTGTTCGATGGTGGGGCTTCCAAGCAGGTTACCGGTTTGCAGGCCATAGCCGTAGTGCGTGTTTTCGCCATTCGGCAAAATGCAGGGCGTAGTGGCTTTTTGCAGCGACTCCGCACTGAGCAGATTCCCGCTGTGCAACGCGTGCGTCCAGATGAAGAGATCCTCCACCGTCGAGGCCAGCGACCCGGCGGCATAAGGCTGGGTCATGCTCAGATAAGGCGCATTCTGCATGCCTCCAGCGCCGGGCTGGTAACCTGCTGCCCGGTTCTTTATGATGTCCTCGGGCATATCATAATATGAGTTTTTCATACCCAGGGGTTTAAAAAACTGCTCCTCTATATACGTCGCGTAAGATTGTCCGCTCACTTTTTCGATGATATAGCCCAGCAGGAAGTAGCCGGAATTGCTGTAGTTCCATTGGGTGCCGGGGTCGAAATCCATCGGCTCGTTTTTGAAAAAATCGACCATACCGGCGGGTGTAAAGTCCTTTCGCTGCACTTCGGCCGTCCAGGCGGACATATTTGTGTAACTCTTGATACCCGAAGTGTGGTTCAGCAATTGCTCGACCGTGATCTTTTTCCCGTGGGTCGGATAGTCCGGAATGAAACGGGTGATCTCGTCCTGCAGCGACAGTTTTCCCTGTTCTGCCAGGTGCAAAATAGCAACCGCCGTGAACTGCTTCGTCACCGAACCGATGCGAAACACATGGTCGGGGCGCAAGGGCACATTGCGCTCGAGGTCGGCCATTCCGCCCGCTTTCAGGTAGATGATCTTTCCGTTTTTCGCCACCAGAACGGCGGCGCCCGGCTGATCGGGCTTGAAGCGGTTTTCGAGGATCTTGTCGAACTCGGCTTCGAGGTTTGCCTGCGCTTGCAGGCCGGCAACGAAGAGGACAAAATTCAGCAGCAACAGAAGTGATTTGATCTGCATGGTAAGGAAGTACAGGTGGTTGAATGATGAACGTATGGCCCACAGACACTTTCAGGTGATCTGGCGTTACAGGTCAGTTGTCTTTATGGTGCTCCGATAGCGCGGGTAAAAAAACGAGTTAACCCGAACATTCCGGATTAACTCGTCAAAAAAGAAAGCACAGTAATGTTTTAGAGTTCGTTCAAGATTTGCTCGCTTTCGCCTCAGCATGGAAATTTGAGCAAACCTTTAGTTGCTGGCCGCCACATCGTATTCCTTGGCCAGGTATTCCTTCACCCACTCGGTCGTGACCGATTTCGGCCGTTCGAGGGGCAGGTGCATGGCGCGTGCCCAGCATTGCGCAGCCAGTACGCCCAGTGCGCGGCTGACGCCGAACAGCACCGTGTAGTAGTTGTATTCTTTCAATCCGTAGTGGATGAGCACGGCGCCAGAGTGCGCGTCAACATTCGGCCAGGGGTTTTTCACCTTGCCGAGGCTGCTGAGGATGGGCGGCACCACGTCGAATATCTTCCAGACGATCTTCACGAGGTCGCTGTCCTGCACATTGTCTTCGCAGAACTGGCGCTGGGCCATGAACCGCGGGTCGGGCTTGCGGAGCACGGCGTGGCCGTATCCGGGGATCACGCGACCGCTGGCGATGGTGCTTTTCACGTATTCGGCGATCTGTTCGCGGCTGGGCTTGGTCGTGCCCAGGGTCTCCACCATTTTTTGTATCCAGCGGATCACTTCCTGATTGGCGAGGCCGTGCAGGGGGCCGGCCAGCGCATTCATGGCTGCGCTGAGCGACAGGTAGGGATCGCTGAGCGTAGAACCGACGAGTTGCGTGGTGTGTGCGGATGCGTTGCCGCCTTCGTGGTCGGCGTGGATGGTGAGGAAGAGGCGCATGTACTCCATGAAGCCCTCGTCTTCGAAGCCGAGCATGTGGGCAAAATTGGCGCCCCAGTCCAGCGAAATATCGGGCAGCACCTGGTCGCCTTTGTGGTACACGCGGCGGAAAACGTACGCCGCGACCCGCGGCAGCCGCGCGATCAGGTTCATGGTATCTTCATACGTCGCGTCCCAGTATTCCGACTTGTTCATCCCGGATGCATAGCGCTGCGCGAAAACGCTGGTGTTCTGCATGGCCATGATGCCAACCGAAAACTGCGTCATCGGGTGGGTATCGAGCGGCAGCGAGTCGATGGCGCGGAATACATGCTCCGGCACGTTGGCGCGGCGCACCCAGGCCTCGGTGACCCATTTTACCTGTTCTTTCGTAGGAATCTCGCCTACCAGCATCAGCCAAAACAGGCCTTCAGGCAGGGGTTCCTTGCCGCCGGATGCGCGCGGCAGGCGTTCGCGCAGTTCCGGGATCGAGTAACCGCGGAAACGTATGCCTTCTTCCGAATCAAGCAGGGAGGGTTCCCATATCATGCAGGTGATGTCGCGCATGCCGCCGTAGACCTGGCTCAGCACCACTTCGTCTACTTTCTTTTCACCATGCTCTTTTAATAACTGTTTTACCTCGGCCGAAAGCGCCTGGGCTTTTTTGAAAAAGTGTTCTTTTAGTTGATCCATATAATTTGAGCGTATGGAGGGTTAGGGCCTTCCGTTCGTCCGAAGTCTGCGCATAGTTCACAAGCCCGCATTCAGAACAAACGATTAGAATGTGCGTAAAGATATGATTTTTTGTTTCCCCGGGGCCAGTGCAATCGTAACATCATAAAATGATCTTTTGTTGCCCGTTTTGGGCGTTTTTGACGCCGTAAAGGGCAATTCCCGAAATCAGTATGCGCCGAAATACCGCCTCAAAAACCACTCGGCAGCCAGCAGTCCGGCGAGCAGGGCAAAAATCCATTTCAGGTTGATCAGGGGGTTGGTTTTCGTGGTCTGGTAAATGACCGGTTTGACCGTCTGGTTGTTCTTTATTTTTTCGGCGATGGCTGCCATTTCATTCGGAAAAACGGTTTCGCCGCCGAATTGCTGGCTCAATTGCCGGAGCACGCCATGGTGGGCAGTGGTCTCGAACAGTTCGAGTTGTATGGGCTGCACATTGAAGCGCCCCTCGAACAGCAGGTTCTGGCCGTTAAAGTTCGTGCCGGCCTTGAAGGTATATGCGCCTACCGGCAAAATGCCTGCATTGAGCGAATAGGCTTTCCCCAGTTTGTTGAACGTATAGGTGAACTCCTTGCCGTCGCGGTTGCGGATGCTCATCGCCACGTCGGGGTCGTTGGTGAGTTCGTAGTTGTCGTTGTACAATTCCGCCCCGAAGGTCACCGGCTCGTTCTCGTTAAAAATATTCTTGTCGAGGTTGACGCGGAATTTGCGCTTGTCTTCTTTCAGGGAAAGATACTGCACCGATTTGCCCACCAGTTCGTCGACGATCTCGTGGTTTTGGTGTTGCAGGTAATCGAACAAGCGCCAGCGCCAGAGCCCTTCGCCGAGCAGGACGCCCGTTTTGATGCCGTTGGTTTCCCCGAAAGCGAGCAGCGGTTGCTCGGTATCGATCTTGCCGATGCGTTTCCAGAGCAGCACCTGTGCCTGCGGGGTAGCGCTGAAATTGCCAAATGCCGAAGTCAGCGGGTTGAAGCGCGGCAACTCCGTTTGCACGGCGGGGTCGAGGGAAAACGCCGCGAATTGCTGCGAGACCTTGCCCTGCACGTCGTCGCTTTGCCGCCCGTCGCTTTGCACGGTCACCAGCCCCTGCTCGCGCCCGAGGGCAGAATAGTTCGTCTGCATCCCGGCTACAAACAAGCGTGGAATGCGCTTGTCATTAAGCACGCGCAACACGCCGGTCACAGGATGTCCGCCGGAAGGCAGGTTGTGCAGCACCACGAAATCGTACTGCGCGATATCCACGCCCGGATCGCCGGCGTAGGCGATCGCCACCTGATAATTCTTGTTGGACTCCAGGGTCTGGCGGATGGCGGAGATATCGGGATGCGGGCTGTTCGCCAGCAGCAGTATTTTTTGCCGGGCATCCAGCACGTCGATAAAAATATCCTTGCGGTTGTTGGCTTCGGAGGCCTCGCCGGGCAGTTTGGCCACGCTGATGCGATACTGCGCCACTCCCGGCTGGTCGGCTTCGATGTTTACTTCCTTCGTGGTAAAAAAATCATTGCCGCTCACCGTGACGGGGATGCTTTGCAGGGTGCGCAACTGATCGCCTTCGACCTTGCTGACGGTCAGCACACTTTGCTGGCCGCCGCAATTAGTGGCCGCCACATCGATCTGCACGCTGAAACGGTCGCCGAGGTAGGCGATCTTGTTGTGAAAAACGCGTTTCACCAGAAGATCCTTTTTTGGGGTGGTATCGCCCAGCGCGATCGTGTAGACGGGCGCCGCGAGTTGCGCATCTGAGTAAACGGGATTGCTACCCTCGTTGTAAATACCGTCGGATGCGACGACGACTGCGCCCAGATTTTGTCCGCCGTAGAGATCGTAGATGCCCCGCATCAATTCGGAGAGGTTGGTGACCTTTTCCGTAAATTCAAAATTCACGCCTTCCCGCACCTCGTCGCCAAACGACACCTCGTGCAGGTCGTAGTTTTCCGACAGGGCATCGCGCAGCGATTGCCATTGCTGTTTGTACGCCTCCAGCGAAGCATCTTTCAGATCGGCGCCGATACTTTCCGACTGATCCTGCGCGAGCACGACCACGGGTTTGCGCGTTTCGGTGAGCAGGCTTTTGAGCAGCGGCGACAGCAACATGGCACTGAGCAGCGTTACTGCCAGGAAGCGCAGTACGGCCAGCCACCGGTGCAGACGGGGCGCCTGCTCGCGGAAGGTGGTGTCGCGGTAATACAACAACAAAGCGTAGCCCAGCCCCAGCAGCACACAAAATATCAGAAACCAGGCGGGGTATTGAAATGAAAGGTCTAGCATGGAGAACTTGTTGTCAGCACATTTTACCCGCCGAAGCCCTGGCGAAGGCGGATTGTTACATCGTCGGCGCGTTGTGAACGGCCGCCATTTTCGGCAGTCGATCGCCGCGGGCAGTGATCATTTGAAACAGGGACGCAAATTTGAGGAAATTGTTGCGAAACAAGGGCCCCGGTTTCGACCGAAAGCACATCCTTTTTGCCCGAAAACCGTCAGAAGCGTTATTTTTTACAGGAATATGTGACAGAATGCAGCCGTGGCCGGGGCGGGATCGCCGTTTTTCTTTTTTATGCCCGATAAAATAAATGGGTATCCCTTGCGGAAAAGCATCGGCCGGGTACCGTTTTGCAGCAAACGAACGTTTTACACAACCCGGACTACTGTTTCCCGCAGGATCGATTGGAGGTTTTGAAAACCGGGCCGGGCAGTAGCAGTTGACGATAAAGCGGTAATTTTGCCCCCACTATGTCGAAAGAAAAAATGATTTGGATCCATACTATTCGGATCGCGGCACTGCTGCTGTTGTTCGTTCCCGATTTGCCGGCGCAAAAACCCGCGGAATTAAAAAAAAGCGGTGAAAAACTTTTTGCCGGCGGCCGTTGGCAGGAGGCGTACACCCTGCTGAATCAATACCAGCAGGAGAAGCCGGGCGATTTTTCCGTATTGACCAGGATCGGCATTTGTCATTATCACCTGCGGCAACCTGATAAAGCGCGGCAGTTTCTGGAATACGTGGTAAAAAACAACCCTTCCGGAAATGACGCCGACCTGTACCTCTACCTGGCACTTACATTGCATGGACAGGGGGAGTTTGAAAAAGCCATTCCCGCATATAAATCTTTTCTAAGGGTGTGCGGCGACAAACACCCGCTACGCGCAGGCATCGCCGATCGCATCCGCCGCTGTGTCAGCGGCATGGAGATCATGCCAAACGACGGCGTCGCACTTGTGGAAAATCTGGGCAGCCGCGTCAATTCCGGCGGCGACGATTTTGCGCCGCTCTTGTCGGTAAACCATCCCGGACGCCTGTACTTCGCTTCGGCGCGCGAAGGCAGCAGCGGCGGCCGCCGCAACGACGAAGGCTACGACGACCCTGAATCGGGTCACTGGTGCAGCGACATGTATTTCACCGACCAGAAAGTCTCGGGCTGGGAAAAACCTGCGCCGCTCGGCAGCCTGCTGAACACCCCGCGATACGAAGTTGCCCTCGGTTTCGGAAGCAAAGGGAAAGTATTGTACTTCTTTCGCGGTTTCACGCTGTACAGCGGCGAGATCGTGGCGGACACGGCCGGGCTGAAAGACGAATACGCCGTGAAGCCCCCCGCTTTTATCAGCCCCATGCGGCCCGAGGAAGGCGACGGCGCTCCCTATTTTTTCAATGACACCATCCTGCTGTTTGCCAGCCGCAGAGCCCCGGGCTATGGCGGGCTCGATCTGTATATCGCTATCCGCTCGGACAGCGCCTGGTCGGAGCCCCAAAATCTCGGCCCTTCCATCAATTCCCCTTACGACGAAACGACGCCTTTTCTTGCCCTCGACGGGCATACGCTGTATTTCAGCAGCAATCGCACGGAAAGCATGGGCGGGCTGGATATTTACCGCGCTGCCTTCGACATCGAAAAAGGAACCTGGCAAGCGCCGGTCAACGTGGGCACACCGATCAATTCTCCCGGTGACGACGCTTATTTCAGCCTGGCGGCCGACGGGCGCAGCGCATTTTTTTCTTCCAGCCGGCTGGCAGGATACGGTGAACGCGACATTTACGTCGCTTATTTCAAGGAAAGGCAGGAGGAACAGGGCCAGGAATCACAGGCGCTTTTTGTGACGGCCGGTAAAAAATCCGGCGCCAGGCCTGCCGAACCGACGCAGGCCACCATTCCGGTGCTCCTGTACGACGACGATCAAACAGTGATCACGCCTGAAAACCTGCAGGCCATCGACGCGCTGGCCGTGCTGGCCCGGCGCTATCAGCAGGCAACAGTACTGATCACTGCACATACCGATGAAACGGGACCTGCCAAATTCGACCTGTACTACGGCATCAAACGCGCCGAAATGGTGGGTAAGGCACTCATGGAGCGCGGTATTCCCGCCACGCGCATCCGGATGCTGAGTTGCGGACCCAATTACCCCGTGGCGCGCAATATCCTGAACGCATCGCCAAACCCCGCCGGACAAAAGATGAACCGGCGCATCGAGATGACCCTCGTCGACGCAGGCGAAGCCTTGCCGCTGGAGATCATCGTGCAGCGGCCGCCCGTCTCCGAACTGATGGCTGCCTACGGCGCCAAATACTTTGAAGAAAACACCACGGGGCTGTCGTACCGCGTGGAAGTGGCCAATGCCAGGCAGATCCTGACCGCCGACGCGCTCGCCATGTTCAGCGATATCCTGATCGAAAGCGTGCCCGGTTCCGGAATATATCAATACACGGCAGGCCTGTTCAGGCAATACGACAAGGCCCAGCAGTTGCGCAACGAACTAAAAAAACAGGGTTTTGCCGACGCAACCGTGATCGCCTACATCGATGGCATCCGTGTTTCAAAAGCCGAAGCGGTGGGCCTGCTAAAAAAATATCCTGAACTTGCTCCGTTCATCCGGGGTTGAACCATGCGCCGAATGTTTTTCATCACTTGCCGATATCCATCCGATATGCCGATACGCCTGACCGGCCTTTTTGCCTTATTGATCTGCTTCGCATCCTGCGACAACAACTACCTGTATCAGGAAGAGAAAACGCTGCCCGGCGCCGTGTGGACGTATCGGGATACCCTCGATTTCAGTTTTACCGTGGCCGACACCAGCGCCCTTTACAACCTGTACCTCGATTTCAAGCACAGCGACGCTTTTCCCTACCAGAATATTTACCTGAAGTTATACACGCGCTTTCCCGACGGAAAACGGCTGAGCAAAGTGCGCAATTTCGACCTCTTCGATGCGCAGGGCACTTCCAACGGGCAGTGTTCGGGCGGGGAATGCAGCGTACGCATCCTGTTGCAGGACAACGCCTTCTTCAACACGGCGGGCGCATATACCATTACGCTGGAGCAATACATGCGTGTCGATTCGCTCAATGGCATTATTGCCGCCGGGCTGGCGGTAGAAAAGACGGGTAAAACCAAATCGGACGTCCTGCAAAAAAAATAAGAGGCAGGCATTGCGGCCCGCCCCTTTGTCCGGAGATGCACTCACTTTCTCTGTGTGTTTATTTGTCTGAAATGCTGTAAGTACTGCGCGATCAGTTCCTTTCCGAGACGCTGAAACTGTCTTTTTTGCCCATTTCTTTGCCCGTCATTTCACGGTACAGTTGCAGGTACTTACGGTGCAGTTCTTTCGATTGTTTTTTTCCGTTGACGGTCATTTTGCCTGAGGTCAGTTCCAGGGAATAGTTGAGCGGATCTTCGATCAGGCCGTCCCTTTTCAGTTCGGCTTTCATGCGGGCGCCGAACGAACTTTCATGGAGGCGCTTGGCGCGCTGCATTTGGCGCTCGGCCTCCTGTTGCTGGCGAATCACTTCGTCCTGTGCCCGGCGCATATCACGGGCCATTTCGCGCTGTTGTTTGCGCACATCGCGCAAGGCGTTGCGTTGCTGCCGTTCCATCTCGCGCATTTCTTCATGCAGGGCTTTTTCCTGTCCTCTGATCCTCTCCAGTTGTTCGGCCCGGCGGGTCTCGTTCATCTCCTGCATTTCATCTTTCATGCGGGCGATATCTTCCTGATAGCGGGCAATGTCTTTTTCCCAGTTGACCCTGTCCTCATCAGAGAAACGAAACTGAAACTCCGCCGGATCAATGCCTTCGAAGTGAAAATCGTTGGGAGCAAAATAAAAGTGATCTTCACCCTCGTTGCCGGGAAAGAAATAATAGCCCCCCGCCAGTTCGGGCACTTCCACCGGCTCACCTTCCTCCAGTTTCTGGTTGCCCACCCACACTTCGCCGTCTTTCACGATGATCTCGGTAGGTTGTCCGTTGCGGTCGATGCGGATGATCGTATTTCCCTCGTCATCACGGATCTTCGAAATGTTGGGCGCGTGCGGCGGCATCGGAGGCACAGGGGGTATGGGAGCAACGGGCGGCGTCGGCGGTGCCGGCGGAGCAGGAATGTCCCGCAGCAGTTCGTCCACGAGTTCGGCGTGGTTTTCAAATTCGGACTCCGGCACCTCTTCGCCGTTGATATTGAGCCGGACCAGTTCCCCGTCGTGGTACTCCGCTTCCACGCGCTCGTCGCCGTCTTCGCGGATGATACGCCGGTTCCGATTGGGTTTGAGAGAATCGGCCTCCATCGCCAGATCGTCGTCATTGATTCCGAGCAGGGTTCTTGGCATTTCTGTGATCTGCGCGAAAGCCTCGCCCAGTGTCGAATTGTGGTTGGCGCGCAGTCCGACCAGGACCAGCAGCACCAGCAGTATAGCGGTTGCTATGAATTTTTCCATGACTTGTGACTTTTGTTGCGGTTGGTTCAAAATACGGCGGATACGCTCCAGCAGCAGAAAACGGCGCGACCCGCCCATCCCGAGCGCCAGCGCGGGAACCGGCGCAGGTTTGGCCATTTCCTGTACCTGAACGAGCGCCTTTGCGTAGGCGATACGGTTGCCGGTGGCAGCAAGGGCGGCGTCATCACAGGAATTCTCACGCTCGCGGCGGACCACCATCGATATCCACCAGACAGCCGGGTGGTAGTAAAAAAGGGTTTCGATGAACGCTTGTAGTAAATTGTAAATCCAATCCCGTCGGGCGATGTGCGCCAACTCGTGCGCGAGAATGGCTTCCACTTCATCCGGGCCGAGGCGGTTGATCATGCCCACCGGAAAAAGTACGAAGGGTTTTAGCCAGCCCAAAGCCATCGGCGTGTGCACCAGTGCCGACTCCATCAGGGTGACTGCCCGCCGGATGCCGAGTTTTCGGCTCATCCCGGCGGCCTTTTCACGCCAGGCTTCCGGAACCTCGTAAACACCGTGCCGCAGCAGTTGCCTTACATTCCACAAGCCGCCCAGCAGTCGAAGCATAAAAAATACAAATCCCGCCAGCCACAGCGCCACGATCAACGGGTAATGTCCTTCCAGCCAGCCGGTCATTTGCTGCCACAGGTTGACGCCCGTGATCTGGTACGCGACGGCGTCGGCAATGGAGCCCGGAAGCATTTCCGAAATGCCGCCTTCTGAGATCAGCGCCGGACCACCCGGCACATAAACGGCCGCGCAGGTAAGGCAGGCGCCCGCAAAAAGGGCCAGCAAAGCCCCGTAAGCCACCCAGTAGCGCTGCATGGCCGAACGCAGGCGCGGCAGCACCATGAGCAGGATAAGTGCGACCAATGCCCCCTGCCAGAGCGAGTGCACGAGCGTCCACCCCAGGGCGCGCAGGACGGCGTCGGAAATGTAGAATGCGTCATTCATGGTTTCGACTGGTTTTGTTCGATTTGGGCGATCAGGGCCTTGATTTCATCCAGTTCTTCCGCGCTGGCTTCGTGGTTGCCCAGGGCCTGCATGACCAGGCGCGCCGTGCTCCCGCGGAAGGTCTGGTCGACGAAGTGCTGCAACAACAGCGACTGCGTGTCTTCCTGCTGCACCGCCGCTGCGTAAGTGTGCGTGCGGCCTTCTTCCGTGCGGGTGACGAACCCCTTTTCGTGCATGATCTGCATCAGTTTCAGCGAGGTCGTGTAACCGGACGACTCCTTCTGCCCCGAGGCTTTTCTGCGTTCGTTGAGCACGTCGTTCACCGTGCGCACGGTACTCGGTCCCTTTTCCCAGAGGATGTGCAGGATCTCGAGTTCGGATTCGGTGGGTTTCATAATGGAAGTTTAAAAAATGGAGAAAAACCGGTTTGTGAATGACAACCGGCGCCCGCAAAAGGATGCTTGTGCCGGTACCTGCTCAAGCCATTCCCTTTGACAAACGAGCCGCCAAAGCACCCGTAATCATTACAGATGCAAACATCTACGAAGTTTTTCGTAGATGCAAGTTTTTTCTACGAAATTTTTCGTAGACACGGAAAAATCACCTGGAAGCCTCGAGGATGTCATTCCTCCGGGCCATAAGTGCGTCAAACTTTTCAGGGTGGGAACTTAAAAGTCGGGCCGCACCCATGCGCGCCCGGGCCCGGCGAATGCGATCCAGATACCTTTCGGCAAACAGGCCCAGCGCAATTACCGACAGGGCAACAGGGATGCCGGCATGTTGCCAGCCGAAAACAGGCGGGATAAAACGAGCCGCTGCCCAAAGGGCCAGCGGAAAGGCGATCAGTCCGGCGAGCATTTTTACAGTGGAACTATAGCCGACATACAGGTCCATTTTTTTATTCAGCCACCAGGGCAAAAAGCACGGCAGGAACCAGAACAGGTACCCCGCTGCAAAAAGCGGGAATCCCAAAATGAGCAGTAACGATTCAAAAGCGCGTTTCGGAAGTGGCCCGGCCTGTGCGAGGGCGGCAAGGCCTGAATCGGATACACCGGATGCCTGTAAATCCTCAAAATACCGGTTCGTCGTGGTGCGGAGCGCTGCGTTGTCGAGCAGGCGGTCCGTAAAATCTTTGCTGCGAAAAAACGTCCCGCGCAGGTCCAGGGGACGTTCGTTGCGCCAAATCTCTTCCAGTTGGCCGATAAATATTTCTCCTTCCTCATCGCGCGTATCGATACATTGCGCGGTCACGCGGCGGCGCAGTTCCTGCGTTACGGACAGCACGGCCAATTCGGGATTTTTTTCCCAAATCTCCCGCCAATCGGCCACGTTCAGCGGCTCGCCGCCCTGCACCACCACGTCACTGCGAAAAAGATGCGGCGCTGAATAGGAAAGCCCCACCGGCAATATTTTGACGCCAAGTTGCCAGTTGTTGCGCGCCTCGGTTCCCAGCGCGATGCGGGCGGCGCCGGTTTTGAATTCGCGAACCCAACGGTTCATCCAACTGGTGCCTTCGGCAGCAATGAACAGCACGCCGTGCTGCTCCAGGTGCATAAATGATCTTTTAAATGCTGCATTGTTGTCGCGAGTCTCGCCCTCCGCTACATCTTCCCGGCGTTTTACCGGTATGCAAAACAGGCGCGACAGCAGCCAGTTGCTCACCGGGTGTTTGAATAAACCGTAGTTCGCCAGAAAAAACATCTCCTGCCGCACCGGCAGCCCGGGGTTGAACACATCCATCAGGGTACTGGGATGGTTGGTCACCACGATCGCCGGCCCGTCGAAATGAAAGTATTCTTCTCCCAGCACCACCCTGCGGCGGAAAAAGACGCCCACGCCCAGCCATGCCAGCGTCCGGAAGAAAAAATACAGCAGCCTGAGGATCGGATGCAGGCGGATATTGCGATAAGCCATCTACAAATGTATTTCGGCGCAAATGTCCGCCAAACTTTTTTAAGTCCGATGCTACCCTAATGACACTATCGCAAGACCGTAATGCTGCCGTCGTAAGGTAGTTCGACCTGATCGATAAAGCGCACCAGCGCATACCAGGTGAACACACCGGTCATCATTTTGCCTTTATAAGTTCCGTCCCAGCCGAAATTAGGCTCGTTGGGGGGAAAATCGCTGCGTTCGTAAATGAGCCCGCCCCAGCGGTCGTAAATGCGCAGGAGGGAGATCTGCTCGACAGCAGGGCCGGCAAAGCCGGTGAAATGATCGTTCGGATAAGGCTTGTCCGGGCCGAATACATTGGGAAAATACACCGGACGGTTTTTGCTCACCCTGATCTGTACCGTATCGAATGCTACACATCCATCCTCGTCGGTGATCTGCACCACGTACAACTGACTGTTGACGGCCGTGATGGTCGGCTCGGCTACGGAGACGTCGCTCAGTCCCAGCGACGGCGTCCAGTTAAACACGAGTTGCTTTCCAAGTGGAGAGGTGATGGTGGTAACGTCGACGGTAAACCCCAGTTCGAGCGTCGTATCTGCGGGCTCGGCCGCCACGATCAACGGCGGCGGCTGCACGATCGTGGCAAATACGGAGTCGATGCAGCCCGCGGAATCTTTTACTTTTATCCAATAATCGCCGGCAGGCAGCCCGGTGAGCGGACTGGCCGCCACATAATTGATGCCGTCCGGACTATACATGTAGCCGGGTCGCCCACCCGTGCCGGCCACATCGATGGCGCCGGTAGGCACCCCGTTGCACAGGAGGTCCGCGACGCCGAGCAGGTCGATGCCCACATCGGGCGGTTCGTTGATAAAGACACTGCCGGTGATCGTACAGCCGTTGCCGTCGGTAACGATCACATCAAACTGGCCGGGCCCCAGGCCTTCTGCTTCCGCTTGCGTCTGCCCGTCCGACCAAAGGAAAGTGAAGTTGCCCACCCCGCCGGAGGGATCGGCAAAGGCCATCCCGTCATCGGCGCCGAAACAGGAAATACCGACGGTATCGAGCAGCAGTTGCAGGGGCGGATTGTCCGTGACGGTCACGGTAAATGTCCCTTCGCACAGTACATCGTCCATGCCGACGATGGTGTACACACCCGCGCTCAAACCGTCCATCGTGTTATCAGGGATAAAACCGCCTCCCCAGTCGAACATCACGGGGTCCTTGCCATTCGTTACGTTCAGGGCGATCGAGCCGTTGGCATCGCCGGTGCAGAGGGGGCTGCTGACCAGCGCTTCTGCCGTGAGGATACGCTCCTGCACATCTATCGTGAAATCCGTCTGGCAATTATTGGCGTCCTGGATCAGCACCGAATAAACGCCCACGCCCAGGCTGTCGAGGGTATTGTCGCTTGTGAAGGGGCCGTTGTTCCAACTGAACTGATACGGCGGCGTACCGCTGGTGACATTGTTGATCGTAATGGAGCCGTTGGCAGTACCGTTGCAATCCGGTGCGGCGATCAGGGTATCGATCTCTACGTCAGGATAGATCAGCACGTTTTGTATTTGCGTGACCCGGCATCCGAGATCGGTCTCGAGGGTCAGCACGACGGATTGCTGGCCGGGCGTATTGAACGCGACGGTATGCGGGCCCGGGCCCGATGCGATCTGCGGAACGGCGTTGGCGCCGAAACTCCAGTTCCATTTGGTGATACCTCCGATGGGGAAAGTAGAAGCGTCGATCACCTGAACGGGCGTGCCGAGGCATACGGCCTGCGGGTCGGTGGTGAATTGCGCGGTAGGTCCCAAAAACTCGCCCGTACCGCCGAATTCCACGGAAAAGCCGTTGCCGGAGAGCGAGAAGTTGTTGACGACGAGCGCGTACGTCTCTCCTGCGATCATGTCGAGCGGCTTCAGCCAGGCATCATCACCGGGGTCGGAGCAGCCGGCATCTTCGCTTATATCCGGATCGCCGGCGCGCAGGCCCGTGGGACCCAGGCAGGCTGCGGAGTTCACCCCCTGCGATTGCCCGGAGGCCATGCATCGCAGGATCTCCTTTCCCTGGCAGTTGCCAATGCCGTTCGGGAGCCTGTAGACGACAAAATCGAGGTCGTCGGGGCCGTTCAGCGGCGTCAGGGTAAATTCCAGGGTGCCCGACTGGGAACAGGTCCACACAAACCACGTGGAATTGGATTCCTTGATACCGGGCACGCCGTTAAAAAAACAGGTGGCATCTTCCATTTCCAGGTTATCAGTCCCCGCACCTGTCACACTTTGCACAACAAAAGGCGATTTATCGCAAAGGATGGACGACTGCGGGCAATCGGAAGTGGGCGCCACCGGCGGGTTATAGTTGTTGATGCACAGCTGGAAAGTGCCGGTTTGCCCCGCTGCGCCCTGCACGCGTATGAGGTAGGTAGAGCCCACGAAAAGACCTCCCTCGTACACCTCCGCTACGTTAAAATTGCCGGCGGAAGATGCACATTCCAGTTCGTTGAGCGTGCCGCCGCAGGTGCCGAAATACAGCGCCACCTGCGGGTCCTGCAAGGTGCCGCCCGGCGATTGCTGCGTGGCGCCGCGGATCGTGATGGTCACGTCCGTAGCCTGCGGGGTAAAGGCGAACCACACGTCGTTCTGCGTGGTGCCGAAGCAGGAGGCGGCATTGTAAAGGGAAGGCGTTGCGCTCACGTTGGTATAGGCGCCCGTCTGGCTGCACCAGTTGGCCACATTGGTGATCACGATGGGGTTGGTACAATCGTCGTTGGAAGGCTGTGCCCATGCGCAGATGGCCGGGAAGATGAAGAGGGCGATTAAATGTGCAAGTTTCCTCATGGCACGTTGTGTTTTTGTCGGGAATAAAAATCAGTTTTAGCAAAGACGCAAAAAAGCGTCTTTTTGTTGGACCGGTTTTGTGTCAAAGTTTTCTTAAAAAAACTGAAAACCAGGCGATTTACGTCAAAACCACCTGTAGAATCCATCCAAACGCCGCAAAATAGCAAAATACCGTTCCCGGTAAAAACTCTACATTTGCCGCACCGGGAACGGGGCCTTCCGATTGTTGGCGTGAAGCCCTCCTGTTTTCGGAAAATATCCCGGTTTCCCGGTAACCCGGCGATCAAATCCATGTCCAGACACATACCCAACCTGCTTACCCTCAGCAATTTATTTTGCGGCTGCTGTGCTTTGATATACGCACTCAACGGCATGACAGTCGTGGCGGCGTGGTTTATTTTCGGTTGTTTTCTGTTCGATTATGCCGACGGCATGTCGGCCCGCGCGCTGGGCATCAGTTCCCCTTTGGGCAAACAACTCGACTCGCTGGCCGACGTGGTGAGTTTCGGCGTTGTGCCCGCCGCTTTTTTGTATCACATGCTGCGCAGCGGTCATTGCGGCGCCCTGCCTGAGCAGCCGATCTGCCCGAAAGCCCTGCCCGCTTTTGTGCTTACGATGTTCTCCGCCATGCGCCTGGGCCGGTTCAACATCGACACCCGCCAAACCACCTACTTCATGGGCCTGAGCACGCCGGCCAGTACCGTGTTTGTACTGGGCCTTGCGCTCTCGGGGTACCACAATCGCTTCGGGCTAACACAGGTACTTGACAACCAGTGGCTTATTTACGCCCTGATCGCCCTGCTTTCATGGCTGATGAACAGCGAGATCCCCATGTTCGGCATGAAGATCAAATCGTTCGACCTGCGCAGCAATGCATTTTCACTCGTCTTTCTGGCTGTTTTCGTCGCGCTGGTATTTTTCCTGAAAGAACTGGCATTTTCCGCCGTGATCATTTTTTACATCGCCGTTTCCCTGGGTTTTCGCAACAGGGTACTGGCGCCCCCCTGAAGGCCCTTTATCTTATAAACGCTCCTTCGACTCAAATCGCAAATAAGCATTTTCAGCAGCATTCTATGAAATTTATCGCCGAAATCGACATTATGCCCCACAAAGAACTGCTTGACCCGCAGGGCAAGGCCGTGGTCAACAACATGGAACATTTCGACCTGACCGGCATCACGGACGTCCGCATTGGCCGGCACGTGACCATGACGCTCGAAGCCGATTCCGAAGCGGATGCCCGCCGGAAAGTCGACACCGCCTGCCAGAAACTGCTGGCCAACCAGATCGTGGAAACATTCCACTACGATCTGGCACAAGCACATTAAATACCCGCCGCGAGATGCTGTATATCGTGCCCACCCCCATCGGCAACCTCGAAGACATCACGTTGCGCGCATTGCGCATCCTGAAAGAGGTGCCGGTAGTACTGGCGGAAGACACGCGTACCAGCCGGAAACTGCTCGATCACTACGGCATCAGCACCCACCTGCGCGCCTTTCATGCCCACAACGAACATGCCGTCGTGGAGCGCATTGCCGACGAACTGGCGTCGGGCACCGACATGGCCCTCATCTCGGATGCCGGAACCCCCGGCATCAGCGACCCCGGATTCCTGCTCGTGCGCGCCTGTGTGCGCAGGGGATTACAAGTGAGTTGCCTGCCGGGGCCGACGGCCTTCGTGCCTGCGCTGGTCGCGAGCGGGCTTCCCTGCGACACTTTTCATTACGAGGGCTTTTTGCCGCATAAAAAAGGGCGTCAGACGCGCCTGAAATACCTCGCTTCGCTGCCACACACGTTCGTGCTGTACGAATCGCCGTTTCGCCTCCTGAAGTGTCTGGACGAACTCATCGCCCACTGCGGGCCCGACCGCCAGGCGTGTGTGGCGCGGGAATTGAGTAAAATGTACGAAGAAGTAAAAACCGCTACCCTGAGCGAACTCAAGGCGCATTTTTCTGAGAAAGAAGTGAAAGGAGAGATCGTGGTGGTGGTGGGGGCCTGAACGGCAAATGGCCGGCGGCCTGCAAAAAAGAAGCGGCACTTTTGGTGAAAAGTGCCGCTTCCTGTATGATGACTTCCGATGAGGTTTGCTCTATTTCCCGCCTTTCACGTATTCTTCCACCAGTTGTTTGTAGTAAGGCTTGAGCGCCGGCGATACGGTCCTGAACTGATCGATCTCCGCCCGGCGTTTTTTCAGGTATTCTTCAAGCGCCGGCGGCATTTTGGCCGGTTGCTGCTTCGCAGCGGTAGCCTGGCGCTGCTCGTCCTGCTCGCGTTCGCGTTCGGCTTTTTCGTGTTCGAGCAGGCGCGTCAGGATCTCCTGCTGGCGTTTGAGCATTTCATTGGTGAGGCGTTTGTTGACAAGATCCGTTTCTATCTTGTTCATGCCGTCCTGTATTTCGTCGAGCAGTTTGTCGCCTTTGCCCTGCTCCTGTTTTTGCTTTTGCAATTCCCGCACGGCGTTGCGCAGAGCAGCCTGTTTGGCGGCCATTTTGGCGAATTCCTCGCTGCTCGGCTGTCCGGGCTGACCGCCTTGTCCGCCGTTTTGCCGCTGCTGGTCGAGCCGCTCCTTGAGGTCTTTCATGATCTTGTTCAGGTCTTCCTGGCCTTTTGATATCTTGTCTGAAGGTTTGCGGTCTTTTCCATTCCCCTGCCCCTGGCCGGGTTTCTGGCAGGCCTGGCTGCCCGGCATCATGGAGCTCATCTGCTGCTGCATTTGCTGCATCATTTCCGATAACATCAGCGCCAGGTCATTAAGGCCTTTCATGCTGCGCTGCTGGTATTCGTTGGCCGAATTGGTGCGGCGCTCTTCGAGTTCCTCGAGGCTGTAGCGGATGTTTGCCTTGATCTCGGTCACCTTTTCCGTGATAATACTTTCGATCTGGAAATTGCGGCTGGCAAGCGCCTGCAGGCTGTCTTCCACGATCTTGAAGTCGTCTTTGATCTTGAACTGCCCCTGCACCAGTTCCACATACCGGGGGGTATTGACGGTCGTCTGGCCCACGTCGTTCATATTTTGTTCCTGGTCGAAGGACAGCCCCACCAGATTCTCCAACAGCTGGCGCAGCGCCTTGATGTCCTCCTGCATTTGCTCCATTTCACCGGCCTGGCTGTTCTGCTTCATCTTGTTGGCCATGTTTTTCATCTTGTTCGCGGCAGACTTCTGCTTCTTGCTGGCGCCTTTTTTCTGACTTTGCTTCAGGTCCTGCTGGGCGCCTTTCATATCCTGCTTGGCATCCTTCATCTCTTCGCGATTGTCTTCGATATTCTCCGGACGCTTCAATTCTTCATTTTTATTCAGCAGCTCTTCCATTTTCTTTTCCAGTTCTTCGAACTTCTTGGTCAGGTCTTCCTGCTCTTTCCGGAGTTGTTCGTCGCTTTTTTGCTCCTGCTCGGTATCATTGGCCAGTTCTTCCTGTTCTTTGGCCAGTTCTTCCAGCTGCTCGATCTGCTGGTTGAGCATGTTCTCCACTTCCAGCTGTTTGTACAGTTCCTGGAGGCGCTCTAGTTCCTTGCTCATGTCCTCGCTGTTGAGCTGCATTTCTTCCATCTGGTCGAGCAACTGCTCCTTGTTCATTTCCTGCAGCAGTTTCTGGATGTCTTCGATGAGTTGCTTCATTTCTTCAGACATCACGTCTTCGAAGAGTTTCTCCAGTTTTTCCTGCTTCTGCTGCTGGTCTTCATTCTGCTGATTGAAATCCTGTTGCTGCTGTTTGTTCTCGTCGAAGTTTTGCTTGGCGTCTTCGATCTGCTTTTGCAGCTGCTTCTGGCGGTCGAGGAGTTTTTCCATCTCCTTGCGGGTCTGCCAGTCGAGTTCTTTTTTCTGCAGCACCTTGTCGCGCAGTTTTTTCATTTCTTCCTGCACTTTCAGGCTTTCTTTCAGGGCCTTTTCGAGATCTTTTTTGATCTGCTCGTCGTTCTGAGCCTGCTGCTGACGGAATTCGTCGAGGGTCGGCATGCGGTACTGCATCACGCCGGTGCGCGCGCTTTTGGAGCCGTTGACGCCGTCGTTGTCGAATACCTCGAAGTAGTAACTGACATCGTCGCCGGGCTCCAGGTTGAGGTCGCGCATATTCCACGAATACTCGTACTGGACCTGCTTGCCCGCCGGCTTGTTGATCCGGATGGTATTCATCGGCATCTGGCCGCCTTTGGCTTTTTTGATCTGGTAGTTGAAGGTCAGATTCAGCAGGCCGTAGTCGTCGGATGCATCGCCGGCGAAAAAGACCATCTTCAGATTGGCGCTGTCCCTGAATTCCTCCACGGAAATCTGCGGGTGCAGGTCGGGGATCACGGAGATCGTATAGGCGACCGAATCGGCGCCCTGGAGCAGGGCATTGCTGAGGAATACCTTGTAGGTTTCGTCTTTCAGCGCGCGGCGGCTGAACTGGAACAGTTCGTCGTCGAAGCGTTTGGTTTCCGCGTTCGGGTTGTTTCCGAAGCGCATGTACAGGTGGTCTGTGTTCTGCGCATTGAACACCCAGCCGATGTTGGTGCCCTGCGGCACCACGAGATCGCCGACATTGGCGAGTTCTTCCGATGCGCGGCCGATGTAGGCGGGAAAATTGAGTTTGGTATTGAAAGACAGGATGTTGGGCTTTTTCAACACCTCGAGCGTATAGTCGAGGCTTTCGATCGCACCGGAATACAGCCTGAATTCGGTATCTTTCTGAACGTTGACGAACTTGTAGGAAAACAGGTCCGGCGCGTCTTTAGTGAGCCGGTACTGCACGTTACCGAGGTTGATAAACACTTCGTTGGGCAGGGCGGCGCCTTCCACTTTTACCTGCAGGGTGTAGTCGGAAAACTGCACAGCCTTCAGGCTGTCGGGGTTGATGGTGAATTTGAACGGCGCCGGCTTTTCAAACCGTGTGGAACTGTTCCACAGGCGTTTGGTGCCTTCCCGGATGATATTGGGTGCGCCGAGCATCAGGAACAGCAACAGCAATACCGGCGGCAGGGCGTAGCGCAGGTATTTGCGGTTTTTGCCGAGGTCGATGGCCGCCTGGAAGGGCACGAGTTTGATCTCGTTGCTTTTCTGGTTAATGCTGGCGTTGATGAGTTCGGCGTAGATCGCGTTGTTGGATTGCTGCTTCAACTGCAGGATATTCAGCAGTTTGTCCTTCACATCGCCGAAATGCTGCCCGATGATCTGGGCGGCCTGCTCGTGGCTGATGACCTTGCCCAAATGGAAATAATGCAGCAGGGGCATAGCCACCCACCGGTACAGGGCCGCTCCGCTCAACGCGATAAACCCCCAGAACATCGCCGTGCGTACGCCCGTGCCGAAGTAAAAATAGTATTCCGCGACATTGAGCAGAATGAACAGGCCGAGCACCGCTCCAACGGTGTACAGAGCGCCGCGCAACAATTGATTGATGTAATACTTGCGGATAAATCCGTCTAACTTCTCGATGAGCAGGGAATAATTGTCTTTCAGCATAATCTCGCTATTAAAAAACTGCTGCGGGTATCAGGCGTCCGGTGTGCCGAACTGTTCACAAGCGAAGTGTCTTCGCTTATATGGTCAAAAATGCACGCGAAAGGTTGTTCGCAACGGGCAAAATAAACGGGTTTTTGGACGAAAAGTTGGGGATTAACGCTTTTTAACGGAGAAAAGACATTTTTCTGTCCGGTAACGACAAAGCCTACTGCCGGTATTTTTCCTCGAATCTTTTGCGCAACTGTTTGTGCTTGTTGTCGAGATTGATCTCGCGCCCCTGAATGAACGCCGCCGTTACCTGACAACTGCGCATGTCGAGCACGTCGCCTTCGCTGATAAACAGGGTCGCGTCTTTTCCCGTTTCCAGCGAGCCGCAACGCGTGTCGATGCCCAGTATCCGGGCTGCATCGAGGGTCAGTGCCTGTACGGCGGCCTCTTTCGGCAAGCCATAGGCTACGGCCTGACCGGCTTCGAATGCCAGGTTGCGCTGTTGCCAGGCGCCTACGTCGCTGAAGGCAAATGTTACACCTTTCGAATGCAGGAGCGCCGGCGTTTTAAACGCCTGGTCGATGTCTTCG
This sequence comes from Lewinellaceae bacterium, assembly GCA_020636045.1. GTDB lineage: Bacteria > Bacteroidota > Bacteroidia > Chitinophagales > Saprospiraceae > M3007. The sequence continues at coordinate 485,513 of JACJYP010000003.1, read as the reverse complement.
TCTTCCCGGCCGGGCAGGCGGTTGGTGCGGCCGAGGATCACCGGCACATTGTGCGATTTCAGAAAATCGGCGGTCAGCCACACGTCGCGCGCGCCGACGAGAACGGCCCGCAAACCGAACTTCTCTGCAAACAGCACCGATTCCTGTATTCCGGAAGCGCGGTCGGTATGTATGTAAAGGGTCTGGCGCTTGTCGAAGAGCCCGCGCATCGATTCGAAGCGGGGATTCTGCACCTCGGGCGCGGCTTGTTGCGCGTATGCGCGGGCTTCTTCAAAATACCGGTGCAGTTCCTGCACATTCTTTTCATACGGGTCTTCCTCTTCCCGGCCTCCCATACCACGTCTTTGGCCGCCCCTGCGCTCTGCCGGCCAGTTCAGGTGTATGCCTTCGTCAATCTTGTACGATGCGTCTTCCCAGTTCCAGGCATCGAGTTGCACGACCGAAGAAGTTCCCGACATGATACCGCCGATCGGGCAGATCTGCGCCATCAGTATGCCGTTGCTGCGCACCGTGGGGATCACGTGTGAGTCGGTGTTGTAGGCTACGATGCTGCGGGCATTGGGGTTGTAGGCGCCCGGTTCGGAAAAATCGAGCGTGGGTTTGGCCGCTTCGATCTCCACCAGCCCCAATCGCGTGTCCGGCGCGATCAGGCCCGGGTACACGTGTTTGCCGGAAGCGTCGTAGATGCGGCCGTATTTCGAGCGGTCGATGCGGATGGTCGTGGCATCGGCGACCAGGGTCAGTTTTCCGTTTTCAAAGGCCAGCGCGCTGTTGTCGATCACACGCCCGTCGCCGATATGTGCCGTCGCCCCCATGATCAGGATCGCTTCCTTCTGGGCAGGGGCAGGCGTGGGAATGACCTGGGCGCACAGTGATACAACAGTCGCACAAAACAGGTAAAGTGTCAGGGAGTATCGAATATACATGTGGGAAGACATCTTGTATGGTTCGTTCATTTGCGATCGGCGTGTTTCCCGCCGCCTCCGGTACTGGAGAATGGCGGTTGTTTCGAAACAGCCGTCTCGAAGATGTAATAGAAAAAACGTTTTTTGGACTGCACGCTTTCATAAACCGCCGCATAAGAACAGATAAAAAGCCCCAGTGAGGCCGGCAGCCACCAGGCGGAAAAGCGGCCTGTCGTGATGTTGGCGATCAGCAGGATGCCCGCGAGAAACAAAAAGGCGCTGAGCCCGCGCAGCATTTTCGTGACAGCCATATTCCGGTCGATCTCGATTGCCAGATCGAGGTTTTCGCGGCGTATGGTAGCGAACCAGATGCCCCAGTCCTTCGCCTCGATCCGCACGTCCAAAGCGGGATTCCTGCTTTTGATGCGATCCAGCACGACCTGTTCCATGTTCTTTTGCTCGAACAGCCCCCCCCATTTTGTCAGAAAAGGATTGGCGACAAAACCCGTGAGGTAACTCAGCAGGATGAGCAACAGGATGTAAAACGTGCCCAGGTCGTAAAACAATAAAAACAAAGCCGGATCGCCGCCGAAAGTGCCGTAGACGCCAAGCAGAATGAGCAACATGAGCCCGCCCGGCACTGTGAAGGCGAAAAAGTCGTAAATCCCGATTCGAATGGACATGGCGGTGGAATCGCTGTATCGCCGGCAGGCACTCCGCCGGCTGTTTGAAGCGTGAAATAACGCTTATATTTCCAAATTCTGTAAAAAAACGCTTCCCTCGGGCACAGCGCTTTATTTGATCGCGCATTTCAGCATCTCGCGTCCTTCAATGTATCCTTCCAGCAGATCGCCGATCTGCACGGGCCCTACGCCTGCGGGGGTGCCGGTAAAGATAAAGTCGCCTTTGTGCAGGGTGAAATACTTCGAAATATGGCAGATCAGGGTATCGAATGAAAAGATCAGGTCGCTGGTATGGCCGTCCTGCACGACCTCGCCGTTGCGTTTCAACTGAAAATGGATATCCTTGACGTTCGGCAACTCGGATAAGGGAATGAACCGGCTGACCGGCGCCGAGCGGTCGAAGCCCTTGGCGATCTCCCAGGGCTGGCCTTTCGATTTCAGTTTATCCTGAAGGTCACGGGCGGTGAAGTCGATGCCGAATGCCACCGCGTCGTAGTAACCCGAGGCGAATTCGGGTTCCACCGAACGGCCGTTCTTGCATACGCGAAGCACGATCTCCCCTTCATAATGCAGGTCTTTTGTAAAATCGGGGTAATAAAAGTGTTTGTTGTTGACCAGCAGGGCCGTCGGCGGCTTCATGAAGACCAGCGGCTCCGAAGGCACAGGATTGTTGAGTTCTTTGGCGTGGTCGACGTAGTTGCGGCCGATGCAGAATATTTTCATGTTCCGGGTAACGGTTGTTTTACATGGTGACGAATCACTTGTCGGAAGGGTTCTTTCTGCCCTCCAGCAGTTTTTGTATGGTTTTTTGAAGCCGGTCTGTCCGTGTTTCGGGTCTTTTCGCGCTGGTGATCCAGACGGCGTACTCTTTTCGGTTGGTAAAGGAGAGGGTATCGAAAAATGCCTGCGCAGCGGGATGGGCGGCAAAAGCCGCTAAAAGATCGTCCGGTATCTCCACCACCCTTTCTTCCGTATCGCGCTCGATGGTAACACGCACCGTTTCTCCAGCGCTTTTCCCGATCTGGCTGCGCACATCTTTACGCACCAGTAAAAAGTGGCAATGATGGCCCATTTTTGCCAGACTGCCGCGGTACGGCACACCGTCGAAGGTCGCTTTCACCTTGACCTGTCCGCGGGTGCCGTAGAGTTTTTCCACATCGAAGGGGAACTCGATAAAATGCGCATCCATGCCCTTGTGGGCCTTGAGCGGGGCTTCGAATTCAAGCGGTTCGTTCATATCGGAGACCTTTTTCAGGCTGTTTGCTGAAATTGCGCCCAGGCTTTTTCGGCGAACAGCCGCGTGAGATTTTCAATATAATAACTGCCTGCCGCCGGGTCCGGCACCTGATCGAACCCGCTTTCCAGTTTCAGCAGTTGCTGCACGTTGCGGGCGATACGCCTGCCGAATGCCTGCGGATACTCCGCCTTGTCTTCCCGGCCGGCATCGTAAGGCAATACGGTCAGCCGGTCGACGCCTCCCTGCACGGCCGACATGGCCATCGTCGTGGCCCTGATCATGTTGGTGTACAGATCATCGCTATATACTTCCGGTCGGAACTGCGCATCCACCACCGGATAGGTCGGGGCGAGCCCCCAGGCGCGCAGCACCTGCGGCCAAAGCAAACGGAAAGCGCGTATCCGGGCAATCTCGACAAAGTAGTGCTGACCGATCCCCAGGGAAAACTGCATGGCGGCGGCGATGTCGGCGAGCGCCGCACCGCGTTCGTTCAGTCTCTCCAGGTACGTATTCCCACGGCGCAGCAAATCGGCCAGCCCTGCCCAGGGCAGCGCATCCGTTGCTTCGCCTGCACCTTTGGCGCCCGCTTTGTGTGGTGTGGAGTGCTCTTCCTGAAGTGTCAGCATTTTGAAGCCCGGAAATGTTCCGGACACGTATGGAAGCAGGTCGGCGGCATAACGCCAGTCGACGATGCCGACAACGGCGGCGGGGTCGTAGCCCAGCGAACCGCGCAGTTTGGCGGTGTCGAGTTTTTTTGTGCCGGCGAGCCGTTCCAATGCAGCCAGCAAGGTGCCGGGGTTGGCCGCCACCCCCGGCCCGGAAAAATGCAGGCCTATGAAATCGAGGTATATTCCTTCAAGCAAAGCCCCGAGTGTTTCGGCAGACGGTGTTTCGGAAAAGTAAAAACGCAGCCCTTCCGCTCCGCCCTGAAGGGCCGACAAGGCATCTGCATTGGCGGCCGAATCGCCGGCGTCGACCGCCTCGCAAATCTCCCAGTGCAGCGGATCGTTTGTGAGGGGCAGGGGCGGCTGCGCAAAATCGTCGGCGTGGACAAACGGCGACAGCACCGTGCCGTCCGGCAGGCGCCATTCGAGCGACTCCATCGTTTTGTCCTTCAGACTTTTTGCCACCTGCTCCAGCCACGCGGCCTTGCTCACCGGCGGAAATTCCGCAAAAAGACCGCCGTCGGGCGTATTTGTGTCCATATCAATCCGTTTGCGGCAAAAATAAGGGATTCGCAGGCTGCCGCACCCTGTTTCGCGTTTCATATTTCGTTTGCCGAAGACGAACATTTTTCAGCGGAACCTGTTTATCTTTGCGTTTGATTCAATCTAAATAAACAGTATGAGCCTGCAGCGACTGATCTATCTGGACAACAATGCCACCACCCCTTGCGACCCCCGTGTCGTGGAGGCGATGGTACCTTATTTTTATGAAAAGCACGGCAATGCGGCGAGCAGGAGCCACCAGTTTGGCTGGGAAGCAGAAGACGCCGTGGACTATGCACGCGAGCAGATCGCGGCGTTGCTGGGAGCCGAAGACAAAGAGATCATCTTTACATCCGGCGCCACGGAAAGTAATAACCTGGCATTGAAAGGTGTGTTCGAGATGTATGCCCGCAAAGGCAATCATATCATTACCGCCGAAACGGAACATAAAGCCATACTCGACACCTGCAAACACCTCGAAAAAGCAGGCGCCGAGATCACTTACCTGAAGGTGAAGGAAGACGGGCTCGTCGATCTCGCCGATCTGGAAGCCGCCATCAAACCGACCACCATTCTGGTGTCGCTCATGTGGGCCAACAACGAAACGGGCGTGATCCAGCCCATGAAGGAGATCGCGCAGATCTGCGAAAAGCACGGTGTTTTGTTCCACAGCGACGCCACGCAAGCCGTCGGAAAGATCCCTACCCTGCCCCGCGAAACGGGTGTGCACCTCATGTCGTTCTCTGCGCATAAGATGTACGGTCCCAAAGGCGTGGGCGGCCTTTATGTAAGCCGCAAAAATCCGCGCGTGAAAGTCACGGCGCAGATCGACGGCGGCGGCCACGAACGCGGCATGCGCTCGGGTACGCTCAACGTGCCGGGCATCGTGGGTTTCGGCAAAGCCGCCGAGATCGCGAAAAACGAGATGTTTCAGGATGCCGAACGCGTCAGCCGCCTGCGCGACAAACTGGAAAACGCCCTGGTACAACTGGAAGAAACCAAGATCAACGGCAATGTGAACAGCCGCATGCCGCACGTAACCAATATTTCATTCAAACACGTGGAAGGCGAAGGCCTGATGATGACCTTCAACCAGCACATCGCCGTTTCGTCGGGCTCGGCCTGCACCTCGGCTTCGCTCGAACCTTCCTACGTGCTGGTGGCCATGGGCCTGGGCGACGACCTCGCGCACTCGTCCATCCGCTTTTCGCTGGGCCGCTTTACCACGGAGGAAGATGTCGATTTCGCCATCAGGTCCGTGTCGGAAGGCGTGAACCACATGCGCGAACTCAGCCCCATCTGGGAGATGTACAAAGACGGCGTAGACCTGACGAAGATCGAGTGGAGCGCACATTAAAACTGTTGAATATGAGCCCGATACAAAGTCCGCCGGACCCGTTCACACAATTGATCTACCGGATCTTTTACTTTGTAAAGGGCGTGTATTATTCATTTACAAAGAAAAAACAACCCCCGAACAATTGATAACAACGGCCGTTTAAAATACAGGGTGTTTTCCCTTTTTACACGGTAAATTCAGGACATACATTGTCCGCTCCGAATCAACGAATCAACCACCAAGTCAATTCAAATTGTCATATGGCATACAGTGAAAAAGTGCTCGATCATTTCAAGAACCCCCGCAACGTGGGCGTGCTGAACAAAGAAGCAAAAAATGTCGGTACCGGTCTGGTCGGCGCACCGGAATGTGGCGACGTCATGCGCCTGCAGATCGAAGTAGATGAGGAAAGCGGAATGATCCGCGATGCCAAATTCAAAACCTTCGGCTGCGGCTCGGCCATTGCTTCTTCTTCTCTGGCGACCGAATGGCTCAAGGGAAAAAGCCTGGACGATGCCATGAAGATCGACAACATGGACATCGTGGAAGAACTGGCGCTCCCGCCGGTGAAGATACACTGCTCCGTGCTGGCGGAAGACGCCATCAAGGCAGCGATCAAGGATTATCGCGACAAAAACGGCATTGCAGAACCGCAGGCCAGCGCCGAGGCTTCTGCATAACTACACCCAACTATGATCCACGTAGCAGAAAGCGCCAAGCAAAAAATTGAAGAGATCCGCTCGTCCAACCACATCAAGGACGACTTCTTTATCCGTGTCAGCGTCGTGAGCGGCGGTTGCTCGGGCTTGTCGTATAAAATGGACTTCGACAACGAATCGAAACCCAACGATCAGGTATTCGAAGACAACGGCGTAAAAGTCGTGACCGACCTGAAGAGTTTTCTCTATCTTTTTAACACCACCCTCGAGTTTTCGGGCGGTTTGAACGGCAAGGGGTTTTCCTTCAACAACCCGAACGCTACCCGCACCTGCGGTTGCGGCGAGAGTTTTGCCGTGTAAATCAGCAACCGCATTTCGACTGACGAGCCGCCTCCGGGCGGCTTTTTTTATTTGGGGAAACGACAATGATCTCCCGGTCCGAACAGGTTATTTGCCCCGGCCATGCAAAAGTGTATCGGTTTCAGGTCCGATAAAGGGAAAGCTGTATTTTCTTTGTGCGCTGCAGCGATTATTCAACCGCTGCAGCGTGTCCGCTGTATTTTGTCGCCGACAATTCCGGGCACACCAGTTTTATCCGGCCAATCAAATATCCTGACCATGCGTATTATTGCTACTCTGTTATCCTGCCTGTTTCTGCTCCAGATCAACGCCTATTCACAGAAAAAAGAAGAAAAAAAGCCGGAAAAACCGCTCTGGCAACAATCGTCCACCTACAACGGTCTCGCCTTTCGCAGCATCGGCCCGGCCGTGACTTCGGGGCGCATCAGCGATTTTGCCGTCAACCCCCGCAATCCCGCGGAATACTACGTTGCTACCGCTGCCGGCGGCGTCTGGAAAACGGTAAATGCCGGCACGACCTACACCCCGCTGTTCGACGGGCAGGGTTCCTATTCCATCGGCTGCGTCACCCTCGACCCGACGAACCCGAATGTCGTGTGGGTCGGTACCGGCGAGAACAACAACCAGCGTTCCGCTTCCTACGGCGATGGTGTGTACAAAAGCGAGAACGGCGGAAAGAGCTGGAAAAACATGGGGCTCAAGACTTCAGAGCACATTGCCAACATCGTCGTCGACCCCCGCAACCCCAACATCGTGTATGTGGCTGCCTACGGCCCCTTGTGGAGCGACGGCGGCGAGCGCGGCGTGTACAAAACCACCGACGGCGGCGACACCTGGACCTGCATAAAATCGGTGAGCGCCTATACGGGCTGCAACAACCTCGTGATGGACCCGCGCAACCCCGATGTGTTGTACGCCGCCTTCCACCAGCGGCAGCGCAAGGTATTTACCTACATCGGCGGCGGGCCCGAATCGGCGGTGTACAAAACTACCGACGGCGGCAATACCTGGAACAAGATGGAAGGACTCGGCAGCGGCGATATAGGTCGCATCGGCATCGACGTTTCGCCCGTCAATCCGGATTATGTATACGCGGTAGTGGAAGCCCCCGACTCAAAAGGCGGCATCTATCGCTCCACCAACCGCGGCGCCAGCTGGGAGAAAATGAGCGGCACCTTCACCAGCGGCAACTATTATCAGGAAATGACCTGCGACCCCAAAAACGCCGACCGCATTTTTATCACCGACACCTATTACAAAGTGAGCGACGACGGCGGAAAAACCGTGCGCAACCTCGGTGAGATCAACAAACACATCGACAACCACTGCATCTGGATTGACCCCGCGAACACCGATCACCTGCTTGTAGGCTGCGACGGCGGCGTTTACGAAACCTGGGACTTCGCACAAAGCTGGGATTTCAAAGCCAACCTGCCGGTAACGCAGTTTTACAAAGTCTCCACCGACAACACCCTGCCTTTCTACCACGTCCACGGCGGCACGCAGGACAACCTCAGCCTCGGCGGGCCCAGCCGCAACACCAGCATTAATGGCATTCCCAATTCCGACTGGTACGTCACCAGCATCGGCGACGGCTTTGAGACGCAGGTAGACCCCGCCAATCCCGACATCGTTTACGCACAAAGTCAGTATGGAGGGCTTGTTCGCTTCGACCGAAAAAACGGCGAATACCTGCCCATCAAGCCCGTAGAAGGAGAAAACGAGCCCGCCCTGCGCTGGAACTGGGACGCGCCGCTGTACATCAGCCGATTTTCCCCTACCCGACTTTATTTCGGCGCCAACATCGTGTTCCGCACCGACGACCGCGGCAACTCCTGGCGCGCCATCAGCCCCGATCTCTCGAGGGGCATCGACCGCAACAAACTGGAGGTGATGGGCAAGGTGTGGAGCGTGGACGCCGTTGCCAAAAACGGCTCTACCGACATTTACGGGCAGACCACCAGCATCGCCGAAAGTCCGGTTGACGAAAACACGCTGTGGGCAGGCACCGACGACGGCTTGCTGTGGGTGACGCGCGACGGCGGCGGCCATTGGGATAAAATGGATAATCTGCCGGGCGTGCCGGAGCGCAGTTACGTGCACCAGGTCATTGCTTCGCAATTTGACAAAAACACCGCCTACGTTTGCTTCAACCATCACCGATACGGCGATTTCAAACCCTACCTGCTCAAAACGACCGACGGCGGAAAAACCTGGACCTCGCTCGGCGCTACCCTGCCCGAGCGCGGCAGCGTGTATAGCATCGCCGAGGACCACGTCGACCGGAACCTGCTGTTCTGCGGCACCGAATTCGGTGTTTTTTTCAGTCCCGACGGCGGACAAAACTGGATACAACTGAAAAGCGGACTGCCGACCGTAGCCGTGCGCGACATCGAGATACAACGACGGGAAAACGACCTGGTGCTGGGCACTTTCGGCCGCGGCTTTTACATCCTCGACGATTACAGTCCCCTGCGGCAGGCCGGCAAAGAAACCTTCGAGCAGGCGGCTCGGGTTTTCCCCGTCAAAGACGCCTGGGCATTTATCCCCAGCCTGCCCATCGGCTTGCGCGACAAGGGGCACCTCGGCAGCAGTTACTACCTTGCCGACAACCCGCCCGTAGGCGCCGTGTTCACTTACTGGTTGAAAGAAGACATTAAAACCATAAAGGACAAACGCATTGAAAATGAAAAGGCGCTGTTCGAAAAGCATGAATCCGTCTACTACCCCGACAAGGAAGCGCTGCGCGCGGAAGACGAGCAGCCCGACCCGTATTTGCTATTCACCGTTACCGATGCCCGCGGCGAAGTGGTGCGCCACCTTAAAACTGCCGCAAAAAAAGGTCTGAAACGCATCGTTTGGGATTTCCGCTACAACACACCTGCACCGGTGGTCGGCCGGCGCAGCCCGGCGCCAGATCAGTTGTTCGGCGACGCCGAAAAAGGGCATTTTGCCTTGCCGGGGCGCTACAGCGTACGCCTGAGCAAATATGAAGACGGCGTGCTGACTGAAATTGCAGGCCCTGTGGAATTCACTACGCGATCGCTGAACAACGCCTCCATCCCGCTGAGCAAGGCGGATGAGCAGGCCTATCGCGATTTTTGCAACAAGGTCAGCCGCCTGCGCATCGCGGTCAGCGCCGCCAACGGCATTCGCGCCAGTTTGAACGGCAAACTCGATAACATCAACGCAGCCCTGCTCGATATGCCTGCCGCGCCGGAAGCGCTGCTGAAAAACGCATACGATCTTTCAAAACGCCTGAACGATCTGGATATCCTCTTCAGCGGAGATCGCAGCCTGGCGAACCGCCAGTTCGAAACCCCGCCCTCGCTCAATGGCCGCGTCGGCCAGATCGAAGACGGCATGTGGAACAGCACTTCTGCGCCTACGGAAACGTTCAGGGCATCCTACGCCGTGGCCTCGAAGCAACTGGGCGAGGCCATCGAATCATTAAAGGCCATCTCGAAGGAGATCGACGAAGTGGAACGCCAACTCGAGATCAAAGGCGCTCCTGCCACGCCAGGCCGCTGGCCCGTGTGGAATGAATGACGCGCAATCCGCCTGCCGGTTTGCTGCAAATTCGAAACGGGGTGCCGTATTTTTGTACCGCAATCCCGGAGAATTGACCTGAACAGTTTATCAACAACTATTGCTATGAAAGCGCTTAAGTACATCCTTTTTACTATCCTGGGGCTACTGGCCTTCTGGATGATCCTGGGCTTGTTTGCCCGCCACGATTACCGCATCGAGCGTACCGCAGAGATCGACGCTCCGATCGCCATCGTGCACGAGCAGGTCGCCAATTTTAAAAATTTCAAAAACTGGTCGCCCTGGCATGTGTACGACCCGAACATGAATACGACGATCGAGGGCACGGATGGAGCGCCGGGCGCGAAATACAGCTGGTCGGGCAATGAAAAAGTCGGGAAAGGCTGGCAGGTATTGAAAGCCGTGACGCCTGACCGCGTCGACTTCGAGGTACAGTACAACGAATGGAGCACTTCGCCCGCGAGTTTTAAACTGGAAGAGATCGGCGACCGCACAAAAGTGACATGGACCCTCGACATGCACGTCCCTTTTCCCTGGAATGCCTTTGCCATGCTCACCGACGTGAACGCTTTTGTCGGAAAGGATTTCGACAACGGCCTGATCAATCTCGGGCTGGTATGCGAAGCCATCGCGCACAAAAAATACCGCGGTTACGAAGTAATGGAGGAGGACATTCCCGAACGCCGTTTCATCGGCATCCGGCGGGTCGTGGGCTTTGAAGATATTTCCGGCTTTTTTGCCGACAACCTGCCCGGGATCATGGAATATTTTCAGGGAGAAAACCTCACCCCTGCCGGTCCTCCGGTCGGCCTGTTCTGGAGTTACGATGAAGAGGCGGGCAACTCCGATATGGCTGCTGCTATCCCGGTTGAGGAAGAAAAAGTACCGGACGGCGCCCTGGAAGTCTTTACGGTCGGTGGAAAAAAGGCGCTGGCGATCGATTACTACGGCGACTACGCCAAAACGGCCGAGGCGCACTTTGCCATGGACGACTGCATGGCCGATATGAAGGTGCGCAATATTCCGCCTGTGATCGAAGAGTATGTGACCGACCCCGCGGCCGAGCCCGATACCGCCAAATGGCATACGCGCATCATTTATTTCATCGAGCCCGTCATCGACTCCCTGGAGATTGAAAACGCGCCGAAGTAAGAAAGCGCACCTTACTATCATCGGGCCGTCGTGTATTAAAACGCGACGGCCCGACGAGCATTTATCCGCGCCGCAGGGCTTCTTCGATCAGCAGTGCAAAAAATTCACCCAACTCCCAGCCGTGCGCGCGCGCTTGCTGGGGCACGATACTGGCCGGTGAAATACCGGGAATGGTGTTGGCTTCCAGAAAATGGAATGTGTCGCCGACGAGGATATAGTCGAAGCGCACCACGCCCTTGCATTTGAGCGCTTCGTACAAAAAGCGCGACCGCTCCTGACATTGCCGTGTGCGTTCGGGCGATATTTCCGCCGGCGTGATCTCGCTGGATCTTCCTTCGTATTTGGCGGCAAAATCAAAAAACTCAGTCTCCGGAATAATCTCCGTGACCGGCAACACCACCGTTTTGCCATCCACCTGCAACACGCCGTTGGAAAACTCCCGGCCGGGCATAAAACATTCTACCACCACCTCCCGGTCGTACTTCCAGGCCTCTTCGATCGCCGGCATCAATGCCTCCGCCGTTTTCACCTTGGTAACGCCGAAACTGGAGCCGTGGGTGTTGGGCTTTACGAATACCGGCAGGCCGAGCGCGTTCAGCGCTACCATGTCCGGAGCACTGCCGCGTTGCAGCAGGATCGACCGCGCCATGGGCACCGTGCCGTACTGGGTCAACTGCATTTTGGTGTCGTGTTTGCTCATGGTCAGGGCACTCACGTAGCCATTGCAACAGGTGTAAGGCACACCCAGCATATCGAGATACCCCTGCATGCGGCCGTCTTCCAGCGGCGTGCCGTGCAGGGCGGCGAAGGCGCAGTCGAAGCGGATCGTTTCGCCGTTCAGTTGCAGGCTGAAATCATTTTTATTTATCTGCGCGCCGCTCTGCAGTTCGCGCCAATCAGACTTCTGGATATCGATAAGAAAGCCGCGGTAGCGGTCATTCGGCAGGTGGTCGAGCACGACCTGGCCGCTTTTCAGCGAGATCACGCGCTCTTCAGAGTCGCCGCCGGTGAGTATGGCGATGTTCTTTATTTGCATAAGATGCGGGTCTTGTTTGTTCCTGCGGACAAAGATAGCGCAGTATTAAAGTTGCGTTAATGGATTAAACGTTTGCGGCGCTTAATCGTCTGTGGAAAAGAAGCAAGCGCGAAAGGAAAACGAGTATTTGTCTTTTCAAAAAAGCATACAAAACAAACTATGCAAAAATTACAGCACCTGTTCTGGCGCGTCGGCTTCGGCCCGCGCACCAAAAGCTGGGAAAAATGGACGGCCCTGTCCGAAGAAGCATGGTGGCCCAAACTGAAGGATGATTCCAAACCCGAGCCCGTGTATTTCGACGTCGCCGACAGTGCGATCAAAGGCCTGTTCATGGGCGTAGGGGAGTTGGGGAAAATGGAGCGCGGCGACCTCAGCAAGGCGGATAAAAAGGAAGTGCGCGAAAAGAGCCGCGAAAACATCCGTAGCCTCAACCTGCACTGGCTGGAAGAAATGACGCATAGCAAATCACAACTGCGCGAAAAAATAGCCTTGTTCTGGCACGGACACTTTGCCAGCCGCAACCTGAACGTGCTGTATCAGCAGCAGTTGCTGCATGTGATCCGCAAGGGCGCACTGGGCAATTTCGGCGATCTGCTCCGCGGCGTGTCCAAGTCGGCCGCCATGCTCGCCTTCCTCAATAACCAGCAAAACAAAAAACAACACCCCAATGAGAACTTCGCCCGCGAGGTGATGGAACTTTTCACCCTCGGCCGCGGCCATTACAGCGAACACGACATCAAGGAAGCGGCGCGCGCCTTTACAGGCTGGGGCTTCCGGATGAGCGGCGATTTCGTGTTCCGGAAATTTCAGCACGATGCCGATGAAAAAACCGTGCTTGGAAAAACGGGCAAATACGACGGCGACGATGTGCTGAACATCCTGCTCGAACAGCGGCAAACGGCTTATTTCATCGCCCGGAAGATGTACCGTTTTCTCGTAAACGACCGGCCGCCCACCGATGACCGCGTGCGCTGGCTCGGCGACCGCTTCTACGACTCCGGCTACGAGATCATGCGCCTGCTCGACGACATTGTGCGGAGCGACTGGTTCTACGCACCCGAAAACACGGGCAACCTGATCAAATCCCCCGTACAACTCTGGGTGGGCATCCGCCGCGCCCTGCCTCTTGAACTTGATAATCCCGACGCGCAACTCCTGCTGCAGCGCGCACTCGGGCAGGTCCTTTTTTATCCCCCAAACGTAGCGGGCTGGCCGGGTGGCCACAACTGGATCGACAGCAGTTCGCTGATGCTGCGCCTGCGCATCCCGCAAATGCTGTACGACCGCAGCGATTTTGCCGTGAATGCAAAATCCGACGACGACCAGCAAATGGGCCGCATGGAAAAATCCATACCGCGCCGTCGCCTGGCCGGCGACATCGACTGGCAGCCGGTGAGCGCGCTGTTCAACGGAGTGTCCGAGCAGGAGATCATCCCGCGCATCGCCGATTATCTGTGGACGGGTTCGCGAAAAGACCTGCCGCTGGACGTGCTGAAAAAACATACCGACCCGCGCAGCCGCGACGCGCTGGTAAAAACGGCCATGCTCCAGATCATGGCGACGCCCGAATACCAAATGTGTTGAATCATCCGGCACGCGACCTTCACCGTAAAGCGAAAAAAATGCTGATCAAACGCAGAGATTTTCTCAAATCAGGTTCCCTGGCTACCGCCTCCCTCTTCTTGCCCCGCTTCCTGAAAGCGGCGGAAAAACCAGGATTACTGCCTCCCGGAGCCAATAAACTCGTCATCATACAACTCAGCGGCGGCAACGACGGCCTCAATACCGTGGTGCCCGTGCGCAACGACATCTATTACAAGGAGCGCCCCCGCCTGGGCATCAAACGCGAAGCGGCGCTGCCGCTTGATGCCGATTGCGGACTGCACCCTTCGCTCGGCGCCCTGAAAAGTTTGTACGACCGCGGCGAACTGGCGATCCTCAACAGCGTGGGTTATCCCAATCCCGATCGCTCGCACTTCCGCAGCATGGACATCTGGCATTCCGCCAGCCCGGCAGACGAATACTGGCAGACAGGATGGCTGGGACGTTACCTCGACGCACAGTGCAACGGCAGCGCCCGCCGCAACGGACACTGCCAGACGGCCGTGCTGGAGATCGACGATACGCTCAGCCTTGCTCTGAAAGGCGAAAAATTCAAGGGCCTGGCACTACAGGACCCGCAAAAACTGTACAACGCAGCCCACAGTCCCTATTTCACCGACTATGCCGCCGCGCATGTCACCGGGGGGAACGACGAGGCGCCGGTCGACTACCTGTACAAAACCCTGGCGGATACACTTTCGAGCGCCGATTACCTGTACCAGCAAGGCCGGCGCAAACCCGCGGGAGGCAATTATCCCAATAATGAACTGGGGAAAAGCCTGAAGACCATCGCGTCACTGATCCTTTCGGATACCGACGCATCGGTGTACTACGTCTCCATCGGCAGTTTTGACACCCATATCAACCAGGAAGGGCAGCAAAAACGGCTGTTCGAACAGGTCAACGGCGCGCTTGCAGCATTTTCTGACGAGCTCCGGTCAAACGGCAAATGGAACGAAGTGCTGGTCGCAACATTCTCCGAATTCGGCCGCCGTGTATCGCAGAATGCTTCGGGCGGCACCGATCACGGCACTGCCAACCAGATGTTCTTCATGGGTGGCGCGCTCAGGCAAAAAGGCCTGCTCAACGAATTGCCCGACCTGGGCGATCTCGACGAGGGCGACCTGAAATTCAAAGTTGATTTCCGGCAGGTGTACGCGACGCTTTTGAACAACTGGCTGGGCGCCGATGCGCGCAACTTGCTGGGAGCGGAGTTCGAGCCGTTGAAGTTTGTGTAGGAGGGCAAGGTTTCATGTGAATTACACGAAACAAAAAGGGTTCGGGAAGTTCCTCAGAACATTCCCAAACCCTTGGTATACTTCTAAAATCTCTCTTTTTTATCTGCTTACCACGATTTTGCGGATCAGCACCTGATTGTCAATCACGACTGCCATCCGGTACATGCCGCCCGGCAGCGAGGACAGATCGAAATCGACCTGCTTGGGCGCGCTCGCATATTGCTGCGCAACGATGCGGCCGGTCATGTCGTGTACCGTCATTTGAACGTCGCGGTCGACGGGCGCCGGGAAGATTACCGACAGCTTGCCGCTGGTAGGGTTGGGCACAATCAGCAGTCCCGTAGCCCATTCGGGTTCCTTGGCATCCACCAGGCTTTTTACGGTAAATGCTTCGCTGGCGATCGTACAGCCGTTGTCATCTGTGATGAACACCTGGTAAGTACCTGCGACAAGGTTGTCGAGGTCTTCCGTCGTCACAGGCAGGGTGTCGCCGTTGAATACCCAAACATAGGTGTAAGGCGCCAGGCTTCCGCTGACATCGATATCAATGCTGCCGATGCCCTGGTTGTCGATGTCGTCGATGAGGGTATCGAGGGCGACCATGAGCGGTGTCAGGATCGTCACATCGAACGAGCAGGTGCCTACGTTGCCATTGGCGTCAGTATAAGTAAACGTGTTCGTCGTCACACCCTCGGGGTAGGTATTGCCGCTCGGGATACCCGAAGGCATGGCGAAGGATCCGCCGATACCCAGGCAGTTGTCCATGGCAACCGGCGCCGGGTACTGGATGAAATCATCGCCTGCGCAACGCACGATGTCGACCGGGCAATCCAGGGTCGGTGAAAGCACATCCACCACGGTGATCACCACCGTTTCCGTCGTCTCGTTGCCGGCGCCGTCGGTCGCGGTGACCAGCACGTCGTGCGGTCCCAGTTGAGCGCAGTTGAATGAAGCGGGTACGAAAGTGATCGAGCTGATGCCGCAGTTGTCGTCCACTGCCAGACCGAGCGTTTGCGCGCTCAGGGTTACGTTGCCGGTCGTGCCGAGCGGCGTCGTGATGGGATCGGTAGAAATGACCGGCGCTTCCGTATCGATGGCATCAATGGTTGCATCAACCGAATTGGTACAGCCGTTTTCATCGGTCACCACAGCCGTGTACACACCCGGCGCCAGATCGGAGGCCGTCGGGCCCGTCTGGTTGTTGCTCCAGGTAACGGATAGTATACCCGTACCACCATTGACATCAACCGTTGCGGAGCCGTTGCTCTCATCCGGACACATGGTATTGACGATCACATCGACTGAAATTTCTACTGCTGAGGGCTCGCCGACATCCACCGAGCCGGACACCGTACATCCGTTGGCATCAGTCACCGTGACGAGGTAAGTGCCTGCAGGAAGGTCATTTTCCGTCTCTTCCGAACCACCCGAGCTCCATGCATAGGTAAACGGACCGGCACCGCCCGCCGTAGCGACTGTTGCCGAGCCGGTAGAATCTCCATTGCACGTGGTCATTTCGGATGTGATGTCGAGTGCGAGTCCGCAATCGCCGGGCAGCACCTGAACACTGGAAACTACCGTACAGCCGTTGTCGTCGGTCACCGTGACCATATACGTGCCGGGAGGCAGGTTTGAAATGTCCGGAGTCGTTTCGTCGTTGCTCCACAGATACATATAAGGGCTGCTACCGCCCGCTGCCGTCACTGAAGCGGTGCCATCGTTGGCGCCGTTGGCGGATTCCGCCGTAACGGTAGAAGATGCTGTCAGCAGGTCAGGCTGATTGATCGTTGCCGTAGCGCTGGCGGTGCATTGCTCACCGTCGGTGACGGTGACGGAATAGTTGCCGCTGGCCAGACCCGTGATCGCTGCGGTGGTTTCGTCGTTGCTCCACAGGTATGTAAAGTTGCCGCTGCCACCGGAGGCCGCAACGGAAGCAGTACCGGTAGCAGTTTCAAAGCACAACACGTCCATTACGGAGGTGATCAGCGCCGTTACCGGCGGGCTTTGCGCTACGGATGCCATGGCGGTGCTTGTGCAGCCGTTGGCAGTATTGGTCACAACAACGCTGTAATCACCCACGGCATCCGCCTGAAGTTCAGGCACGTCATCCGTGGTGACGGTGCTGTTGTCGGGCAAAGTCCACACGAACGACATGGTAGGCGCCGGATCGGTGGTCGTCGCCGTAATGGCTACAGTGGCATTGTTGCAGTTCAGGTTTCCAGAAACAGCCAGCGAAGCACCCGGCGGTGTATCGTTGAGGGTTACGATGGCCATTGCCGTGCTGGTGCATCCATTGGCGCCGGTAACGATAAGGTTGTAGGTGCCGGACGCAGTTACTACGGGGCTCGCGATGTTGGAAGAATAGCCGTTCGGGCCTGTCCAGGCAAATACAGGGTTGCCGGCCGGTGAACTACCCGACAACATTACTTCGTCGACAACGCAGGTCAGGGCGCCGCCCGTTGCCTCGGCGCCGGGTTCATCCGTGTCGGCCTGTACCGTCGCGATGGCAGCATTGGTACATCCCGAAACGGCGTCCGTTACTACGATGGTGTAGTCGCCGGCATCCGTTACAACCGGATTTGCCTGGTCGGATGTGAAGCCGTTCGGACCCGTCCAGGCGTAAGTCGGGCCGCTGGCATTTGTATTTACATTCAGTGTCACACTCGCGGTAATACAGGTGTAGGTGCCGCCGCTGGCGCTCACACTTGGCGGCAGCATGTCGGATGTGACCTTCGCGTTGTTGCCACTCGTACAACCGTTGGTGTTATCCGTAACAACCAGACGGTAAGTACCGGGAGCATTTACGATAGGCGTCAGGGTATTTCCGCCGGAAACGATATTTCCGTTGATCAGCGTGATCCATTGGTAAGTGTACTGGCTTCCAACGGAGCCGGTGCCCTGCAACTGGATCAAAGGCTCATCACAATTCAATATCAGGTCAGGCCCCGCATTGGCCATAGGCGCCGTGGTATTCGCGATCACTTCCACCGTTGCGGTATCTTCACAGGCCAGGCCGCCCGCTACGTTGGTCACGATCAGGGAATACAATCCCGGAGCTGTCGCGACTGCAGTATCGGCGTTACTGATGATGGCGCCGCTCGGGTTCAGCCATCTGTAAAAGATGGTGTTCCCTGCAGAAGAGCCGGTGCCGGTCAGCAAGACGGACGTTTTTTTACAGGTAAGCGTATCCATCACCTGCGCTTCCGCATTGACAGGTATTTTTACCAAAATAAAATTGACAGTACTGTCGCAGCCGCTATCGGAAGATATGATCTCCTGGTAGGTACCCGAATCACAATATTCAAATCCTCCTATGATAAAGCACTCGTCTTTACACAAAAATTTGGGAGGAAGGGTTTTCTGCTTGCGGGGCAGCGCTATGATCTTTTGGCGAACAAGGCTGTCACAACCCAGGTACGACGTATAGGGAGGAGTCGTCAGGGTATAGGTACCCGGCCCCACTACACCCTGATCGGGGTTTTCCTGCCAGGAATACGGTAATTCTTCAAAACATATGGTAATATCGGGCAGGGTGGTGATCGCAAGCGGCTGGTTCACCACTTGTATGCAAGTCGTTTTAGGCGTATCGCATGCATTGGAAGCGGTTACACAGATAAGGCCGCCTACCGCACCAAACTGCACCTGAATCGTAGTACCTGCATCGCCCCCGTCTGCCGGGATAACCACGTTGTTACTACCACCGTTGATCTTTGCCCCGGCGGGAGCGGTCCAGACGTACGAAAGCGCAAAATCAACAGGCGGGATAGAGTAGTTGGTTACTGCACCGGGGCATATTTTTTTGAGCCCCTGGATGCTATCCAGCGTACCCAGTTCCGGCGGCGTAGCAGACCCGAACGTCACGTCGATGTGGTATTTGCAGATATCCGCATTCACACCGTCTACAACGAGGTAGTATGCCTGCCCCGGGATCAACCCGAATGCACCGATGATCGGGTTGTTCGGATCGAGCTGGGAACAGCTGATGGCCTTAAGCGGGTGCGAACCGCAGACACCACTACCACCACTGAGAATAGCGGCTTCCAATCCCTCATCATTCTGGCATCCGAGCGATTTGATCGTAAAATCGATCATGGAAGATCCTGCGATAAAGCCATACCATCGCGGATTTTCCAGTGTTATCGGTGGAGCGCCTGCCAGGCAGTTGTCGATATCTATCGACCCTGTGACCGGGGGTATCGTAGCATCCTCTACACCGTCGATCTCGCAATAGATACATGCTGTCTGGCAGGTCAAGGCGCCTCCGAAATCCAGTTGGGAGGGCAGACAAGGTGCGATCAGCTGTGCAGAAAGCCTCGATCCAACGAAAAGAAATGATAGGAAAAAGAGAAAAGAGATTAGAAGTTGTCTCATAACTCGGTCAATTTAGATGTGGAAATAATTTGTTGGATTAGTAAAGATTCTTTTTACACGGCAGACGCTGCTGCAACAGAGAAAATACGGGAATGGCAGGAGGGGGGCTTTAAGAGCGTTCAAATGTATGGGCAGTTCCAAAGAGTGCCAAATAATGAAGTGCCTCTGCAAACTCCACGACAGTTTTTCTTATTCGGGTGCTGACCTCTCAAGGTCATCCCGGAACACTAAACCATCGCGTTGCAGTATTTCAAAATTAGGTGTCGGCTGAAAAGTAAGCGAATTTAGACTAATTACCGCTGCCCATCCAAGCAATTCCGGTTTTTTTGCCAATGCCTGACGAAGTTACCCTGTAAATGTTAGCCCGGCACGCGCACAAGGGCGGGGTGGGCAACAAAAAACAAACCGCTCACAAGCATCAGCCGCCGAGCCAGTTCTTGAAGTCGGCCACTCTTTCCCTGCTGACGAACAGATCTTCCGGAGCGGAAGGACGGGTTTCGAGTTTCAGGCGACCGTTGAGGTGGGGATGTATTTTGAGGATCGCCTCCAGGCCCAGTATGACGCTCCGGCTGACGCGGAAATAGGCGGCGGGATCGAGCAGGCGCTCGAGGTCGTCCAGCGAGTGATCGACAAAATGCTTTTTTCCGGTAAAGGTGTATGCCTGGGTCAGGCCGTCGGAAGAGCGGAAAAAAGCGATATCGGAAGTGGTGAGAAAGGCCAGTTGCTGGCCTGTTTTTACCAAAAAGCGTTCCTTGTACTGTTCTTTTCTGAAGTATTTTGATAACGACTCGAAATTGAAATTCGCCCCGCCGTCGCGCTGCTGCCTGATCTTTTCCATGGCGCGATCCAGCTCCGAGGGATCCACGGGTTTGAGCAGGTAATCCACGGCGTTCACTTTAAAAGCCTGCACGGCGTACTGATCGAAGGCGGTGGTGAAGATCACCGGTGCATTCACTTTCACCTGATGGAAAATATCGAAACTGAGCCCGTCGGCGATCTGGATATCCATGAATACCAGATCGGGGGAGGGAAAGGTGCGCAACCAGCGCACGGCATTTTCTACCGAATCAAGCGTGTCGATAACCTGCAACGCCGGGTCGTGGGCGAGCAGGAGTTTGCTCAACTGGCGTGCAGCGGGTATTTCGTCTTCGATCAGTAAAACTTTCATAAGCGCGGAAGTTCGACCATCGGCAGGGCAACGGTGAAGTATTGCTGGGAAGTGATCACCTCTACCACACGGTCGGTCAGCAGGCGGTACCGGTCTTTGATATTTTGCAGGCCGACACCCGTGGAGTCCATGACCTGGTTTTTTCGCTGAAGGTTGTTGCGCACCACCAGGTGTCCGTTTTCCGAAAACACCTCGATCCGGAGCGGTTTGTCCGTGGAGATCACATTGTGTTTGATGGCATTTTCAAACAGCAATTGCAGGGTCAGGGGAACAATGGCAGCATTCTGCTTTTGCTCCAGCCGCCGGATATCCACCTGAAGGTTGTTGCCGAAGCGCTCGTGCAGCAGGAAGATGTAGGCCTTGAGAAACTCCAGTTCCTCGCTCAGCGGGATCATTTTGGTGTCGCGGCTTTCAAGCACATAGCGGTACACCTTGCTCAGTTGCTGCACGAAGTGCACGGCTTTCTCCGAGTCTTCGGGGATCAGATAGATGAGGGTATTGAGGCTGTTGAAAAGGAAGTGCGGGTTCACCTGGTTGCGCAGGCCCTCCAGTTGCGATTCCACATTCTGGCGTTTCAGTTCGGCTTTTTCGGCTACCTCGCGCTCGAGTTGCAGGTAAAACGAAAGCGCTTCATAGATGGTGATCACCAGCGCCGACACCACGAGCGAGACGATAAAATCGGAGATCTGGCCGGGTTTTTCCTGGTGTTCCGGCATCAGGAGGCCGAATATCGCGTCGAGCACGGTATTGATCGCCAGGAAAAGCGCCAAAAATGCCAGCAGCAACCAGAAAAGGCGTTTCCGGATATCGCGAAATGCGGGATAGCGATACCTGGCCCGGTAGTAGGCCCAGCGCATGCCCAGCCAGAAACAACTCGTATAGACCAGCGACATGGGAATGCACACCATAAAATACCCCCAGTTGCCCGCTTCGAGCATATCGCTGAACAGCAGCAACGACACAAGCACGCTGGCCAGCGGCACCCCGATGATCACCAGCAGGCGGTCGTCAAAACCGGCAACTTCGCGAAAGCATTTGTTTGGCATGGCAGAAGAATAGTCGTGGCTCAAAGTTAAGGGATGGTGGTCGTCATGCAAGAACTGGAAACTGGAAACTGGAAACTGGAAACTGGAAACTGGAAACTAATCATTGTGCAGTTTCTAATTTCCAATTTCTTTCATTTCCAATTTCGCAATTTCCGGTTCCCCGTTCAAAACTCGATCCGGTACAGAATATCGGGGAAAAATCCGATCTGGTCGATGCGCCCCACGTTGCCTTTCACTTCGTTGTAGCGCATGGCGAAGATATTGGCATGATTGGTCACATTCTGGAAGTCGAGGAAAAAGGTCTGCGAGCGCTTGCGGGTAGCACTGTTCAACCGAAATCCGATCTTCACATCCCAGCGGAAATAGTTGTCGAGCCGTTCGCTGAAAGCGCGCTCGTCGTACAACACCTCTTCACCGGCTGCCTGGCTGGCGGCCAGGTTGACGGGCGTGTAGGGGCGGCCGCCGGCAGTCGTCAGTTTCGTATCGAAGGTCAGGAAGCGGCGACCGCTGTTGCCGAGCCGGAATTCCTTGCCCATCAGCACGTTCAGCACATAGCCGCCGTCGAATGCCGTGCTGCGTTCGATGCCGTCGGAGCCCTTGTATTTTGAATCGAACACGCTCAGGGTTACAAGACCGTAATAGCCTTTGCTGAAGAACTTTTCCAGCGTCAGTTCGGCGCCGATGTTGGCGCCTGTGCCTTTATTCACGAGGTTGTTTTTTTCAGGAAAAATGAAGTCCGCACCTGTGTTCAGCAGCGAAAAACTGCTGGCGATCGATTCGACGGGCACATCTGAAAGCGACTGGTAGTATGCCTCTGCTTTTACGCGCCAGTCGGCCGCCGGCTTGAAGTCATAGCCCAGTACGAAATGCTGGTTGCGCGTAAAGCCCAGGTCGCTGTTGGTTTCTACAAAAGAGCCGTCATCCTGCCGTTCGCGGAACAGGAACACGGGCAGCGGTTGCGTCTGGTGGTGCAGGCCGTAGCCAAAACTCAGTGTGTGTTTCGGGGCAAACTGCCAGTTGAGCGCAGTGCGGGGCTCCACGGCGAAGTCTTCGGTTTTGCCAAAATACAGGGTATGCAGGCCGGCATTCAGGGTCAGTTGCTCCGTCAGGCGGTATTGCGCCTGCGCAAACGCCTCTGACTGGTGAAACCACCCGTCGAAGTCGCGTTCGGTGAACCAGTCAGGCATATTGTCGTCGTCGAGATCGGGCGTATTGTCGCGGGTATCCACACGGGTATCGAGTTGCTGCTGCTGCACGAGCAGGCCCGTGCGCAAGGTAAGGCGGTTGTTTACCTTCAGGTTGTAGTACGACGAAAGGCGGTACGTTGTGTTGTTGTCTTCCACGTCCCATATCTGGAAAGGATTGCCGTTATCGATCACCAGATCGTCGGCCGTGTAGATGTTACCTGAATAAGAGGCGGAGAAGATGGTCCGCACATAGGAGCGGTCGTTGAGCAAAATGTTGTGCTTCAGGCCAAGCACGCCGAATTTGGATATGTTGTAGGCATTTTCATTGGGGTTGGCGAACAGGTCGGTCGTATCGATCTCGGCGCCCAGGAAGTCGATCGCGCTGTACGCGCCGATGCCGAACAGGGAAAATTTGCCCGCCTTGCCATTGCCGAGGTCGGCATTGAACGTAAGGTCCTTGTAGCGCGGCGTGGCATTCGTGCCGATGTTGAGGCCTGCCGCGTCGGCCAGTTCGGCGAAGGAATGGCGGTAGGCGATCACAAAAGAACCGTCGTTCTTTTTGTTGAGCGGCCCTTCCGCCAGCGCTTCCAGCCCTGAAAAAGCGCCGAGTTGGCCCATAAACTCGAAGCGCTCCTTGTTGCCAGTGCGCAGGTTGATATCGAATACGCCTGCCAGCGCATTGCCGTATTCTGCGGGAAAAGCGCCGGTCAGAAAATCCGAATTGGCGATCAGGTTCGGGTTGAGCGCCGACACCGGTCCGCCGGTCGTGCCGAGGGTGGAAAAGTGGTTGGGATTGGGCACGGGAATGCCCTCGATCCGCCACAACACACCGGTGGGCGAGTTGCCGCGGATGACGATGTCGTTGCGGGCATCGTTGTTAGCAGCCACCCCGGCGAAGTTCGCGACCAGTTTTGCGACGTCGTTGCGACCACCGGAGTAGCGCATCACTTCTTCGGTATTGAACTGGCGTGCGGAGATCGTCGCCAGATCGTTCACCGGCTTGTCCTTGTCCACTTTGGCCGTCACCACCACTTGCCCGATCCTGTTGAATGATTCTTCCAGCCGGATGTCCAGTTGCACGTCTTTTCCGGCCGTGACGAGGATGTTGGGTACCGTTTGATTTTCATAGCCCAGGTAGGTCACCAGCAGGGTACGGCGGCCTACTGGCACGTTTTGAAGGGTAAATACGCCGTCGGCGTCCGTGATGCCGCCAATGGGCGGATCGGTATCGAGCACGCGAATGGTGGCGCCGATCAGCGGCGTTTCTGACTGACGATCGATCACCGTGCCGCGAAAAGTGGAGGTTTGGGATTGCAGGACGAAAGGAAGCAGCAGGGGAAGGAGAAAGAGGAAGAGCGTTTTTGTTTTCATCACCGATAACTTTTTATGTGCAGATTTTTTCCTTGAAATGATGCTGCAAACATCTGCCGGGCAAATCATGGGAAAAAGCGCTTCCTGCCGGGCTGCGGCATCCGGACCTTGAACCGGCGAATTCCGGGGTTGAATTGCATCGGCAAAATGACCGTTTTTAATAATTCCACACCGACACCCAACCCCGCCGGGCTTTCATGCGTGTACCCCGGCACACGACATTTTTAAACATACAACTACACCACGCATGAAAAATCTGAAGATCATAGCAGCCCTGCTGCTGCTCGGAGCGGGCTGGTTCGCCTGCCGCGACAAAGACCCGCTTCCTTTCGTCCCTGACGCGGACATTACGTTCGTCGGAAACGTCGTCGATGAAGCCGGCGATCCGGTGAGCGGCGCCCAGGTATTTGCAGGCAGCGAATCCGCCACGACGGACAACAACGGCGTTTTTCGCCTCCCGGCCGTCTCCCTTCCCGAAGACGATGCCATCATTTCGGTACGAAAAGCGGGTTATTTCGAGTTTTCAAGGGCCTATATCGTTGAAGACGGCGCTACGATGGAAGTGACGGTCCGCCTGCTCCAAAAAACACAGGTGGGCCAGATCAACGCCGCCAGCGGCGGCACGGTACAGGTGCCGGGCGGCCCCACGCTGGTATTTCCGGCGGGAGCCGTCGACTACAACGGTTCGGTCAGCGTCTCCGCGCGCTACCTCGATCCGAACGATCCGGAATTGTCCACATTCATGCCCGGCGACCTGCGGGCCATCGGCGTCGACGGCAGCCGGTCTACCCTCGCTACTTTCGGCATGCTGGCGGTAGAGTTGAACGGAGCCGGCGGACAGGTACTGAACATCACCGACGACAGCGAAGTGGAGATCCGTATGCCGATCCCTGCCAACCAACTGAGCGCCGCGCCTGCCGACATTCCGCTCTGGTACTTCGACCTGGACAAAGCGCGCTGGATCGAAGAAGGCACTGCGCAGAAATCGGGCGCCGAATACGTCGGCAAAGTGAAGCACTTTTCATACTGGAACTGCGATATTCCGCTGCCGCTGGTGAAAGTAAGCGGCAAGGTATACCTCGAAAACGACCAGAACCCGCTGTCCGCACACGTAGTGTTTTCTTACAGTCTATATAGCGGAAAATGCCACGGCTGGACTGATATGAACGGTTGTTTCAATGGCGAGATCCCCAGGGATGTTCAACTCGAACTCAAGATCTATCTGGACGGCTGCCCCGATCCGGTATATACCGCTACCGTGGGGCCGTTCGCCGATGACGTCGTGCTGCCCCCTATCATCATTACCGGCTCGCAGGTGCCTTTCGTTACGATCGACGGACATCTGGAAGATTGCAACGGACAGGCCGTAAGCAATGGTTATGTAAAAGTGGAGATAGGTTCCAACCGCCTGTTACTGTATACCGATGCAAACGGCGATTTCAGCCGGGCAGTAAACAACTGCGGCAACAACACAAGCGGTACGGCTACCGGATACGACCTCTCGAACCTGCTCGAGAGCACACCGTTGCCCTTTAGCATCAGCGGCAGTAGTGTCTCGCTCGGAAATATTCAGGCATGCAACGCCCTGACGGAGTACATTATCTATAATCTGGACGGCCAGTCGTTCACGCAGTTAAATGTAAGCGGTTCCGTGTTCAGCGGCTCTACTTTCCTGAGCAGTTCGGACAGCCTGGTGCAGCAGTTTATTCAGTTTTCTTTTACGAATAACAATCAAACGGGTTCCTATCCGCTCGATTTCATTTTCGTAAACGGAGTGGAAGCGGGCAATCAGGCGCTCGGCGGCGTACTCACCGACGTAACCGAGGCCGGCAATGTCGGAGAGCCGATCAAGGGCACCTTTGGCGGCAGTTTCAACGCACCCAACGGCAACAACCACACGATCTCCGGAAGTTACCGGGTGATCAGGGATCAGTAGCCGTTTGCAGAATGCAGTGGCAGTGGCAGTAGCAGTTGGCAGTAGGCAGTAGGCAGTAGGCAGTATTTAAAACCGCTTGTGAAAGATGGAAATGAATATTTTACCATTTACCTCCTAACAATGCTACTGCCAACTGCCACTGCATACTGTAAACTGCATTTGCGCTGCTCGTCGGCATGAACCAACAAAAGAAATTCCTGTTTTGATGTCAAAACATTTAAGTTTGCATCATGAAACTGGAAATCGAATTGAAAAGCACCAAACCGATGCAGCCGAGGCACCGTGCTTCGGTCAATATTCTGTTTACAGCCAGTTGGCTCGATTGTTACATCACCCGCAGCCTGCGCCCCTTCGGCCTCACAAGCCCGCAATACAATATTCTTCGCATCCTCAACGGAAGTTCTCCGAAAGGCCTTTCCGTGCTCGACATTAAGAGCCGGATGATCGACCGCAGCAGCAACGTAAGCCGGCTGGTAGAAAAACTTCGCCTGGCGAATCTCGTAGAGCGCGTACCCCATACGCAGGACCGCCGCATGGTCATCGTAACGATCTCCGGGCAGGGAAAAAAACTGCTCGAAGAAATAGAGCAGGCCGGCTTTGTGAACGGCGCCAACAGCCCCGGACACAACCTCTCGGAAGCGGAAGCACTCGAACTCGCGCACCTGCTCGACAAATTTCGGGAATGATTTTTGACCAACACAGGCAATATCATCCGCAATCCCTTCCTTCGGCAAACCGGCGCCGCCGGTATTTTTTTCTTCCCGAATCGCTTTTTTATTCTTTATCACAAACCTTTTGCTGATGTTTGCCATCCCGTCTGCCGCCCCTGAAGCGGCCGGACTTCCTTCCCGCAAGAGCATGTTGACCCTCGATCTTTTTACGCTGAACGACGACACCCGGCCGGTATTCCTGACGGGCACTTTCAATTCCTGGGTGACCGAGGATGTGCGTTATCAGATGAAAAAAGTCAAAGCAGGGCATTACCAGTACACTTTCAGCGAGATTCCCGCTACGGACGAGCCTTTCGAATACAAGTATGTAAAAGGGGGCTGGGACGCCGAGGAACTCGGCTCCGACGGCTTTCCGCCCGCCAACCGCCGCATGGAAGTGCCGCGCGGAAAGGTGACGGACGTGGTGCCCCGCTGGAAGCAGCATGGCGGCGACTACGACCCCGCATTTTATCCCGATATACAGGTCGTGGCCAAACGTTTCAACCTGCCGCAACTGCGCCGCCGGCGCCGCATTTCCGTGCTGCTTCCCTGGAACTACGAAAAAAGTGATCGCCACTACCCGGTGCTTTATCTCCAGGACGGGCAAAATCTTTTTGAAGAAAACGCTCCCTTCGGCACCTGGGGCGTCGACAAAAAACTTGCGGCGCTTGCGCAGGACGGCAAAGGCGATTTCATTGTGGTCGCGATCGACCACGGCGGTAAAGAGCGCATCAAGGAATTTTTGCCTTATAAATCGAAACAATGGGGCGATGGCCTCGGCCGTGAATACGCGGGCTTTCTCGCCGAAACGCTGAAGCCTTATATCGACAATAACTTCCGCACATTGCCCGGGCGCGAGCACACAGGCATCGGCGGCAGCAGCATGGGCGGGCTGATCAGCATCTATGCAGGACTGATGTTCCCGGAGGTGTATTCCAAATTCATGATCTTTTCGCCCTCGCTTTGGGCTTCACCCAAAATATACGCCGAACCGATGCGCTTTGCCGCCTACGCTCCACCCGCCAAATTCTATCTGTACGGCGGCAGCAGGGAAGGCGCCGGCATGGTGGCCAATCTTCAGCACTTCCGGGAAGCCGTGGAATCGAACAGCCGCGGGACTGTACAGGTACGTCTGGAGACCGATGCGCACGGAAAACACAACGAAGCGCGCTGGGGCACCGAATTTCCCAGGGCCGCCGGGTGGTTGTTTTCCGACGGCGCCTGAGCAACAGTTTTTGCGTTCGCGAAGACGTTTTTCACCTTTTATACCCTTTTCCGATAGGTCCAGACAGCCAGGCCGTTCACGACTGCGGCGTACGTGACCACGGAAAAGAAGTTTTGCCGGATGTCTTCAAAACCGGCGCCTTTCAGCAGCACCAGCCGCATAAATTCCACAAAATACTTGACCGGGTTGAAGATATTCATCACCTGGGCCCATTCGGGCATGCTCTCTACGGGCGTGAACAAACCGCACATCAGGATAAAGATAAGCATGAAAAACCAGGCGGTGAACATGGCCTGCTGCTGTGAATCCGCAAAATTGGAGATCAGAAAACCCAGCCCCAGCATGCAGGGTGTGAAGGCGGCCGTGTAGCCGAATACGAGGCCCAGGTTGCCGAGCATGGGAATGTCGAACACCAGTTTTCCGATGCTCAGTCCCACGGTCATCACCACCAGCGACAGCAGCCAGAAGGGCAACAATTTGCCGAGGATAAACTGCCATTTCTGCACGGGCGTCACGTTGATCTGTTCGATCGTGCCCAGTTCGCGTTCGCGCACGATGTTGAGCGCCGTAAGAAAACAGATGATGAGCGCTACGATCTCTCCCAGAATACCCGGCACCATAAAGGTTTTGTAGTCGAGGTGCGGGTTGTACCAGTTGGAATACGTGGCGCGCACATTTGCCGGTCTGCCGGTCGCAAGGGCCGTGGTCGCACTCGCGAGCAGGGCCGTTTTGCTTTGTGCGAGATCGACGTTGAAATCGCGCACGATATTTTGGGCGTAGCCCATTCCCAGCCCCGCCTTGGTCGCATTGATCGCGTTCGCCGTCAGCGCCACGGGGGCGTTGCCTTCCCTGACGAGCTTGCGCTCGAAGGACTGCGGGATCTCCAGGATCAGGTCGATGCGATCGGCGGCCATGGCGTCATCGGCGTTTTTCACAGCGAAGGAGGCTGTTTTTATCTGAAAATAGCCTGAAGCGCGGAATTTGTTCACCAACTGCCGCGACAAGGGCGAAAGGTCGTGGTCGACGACGCCCAGGGCAATGTTTTTGATCTCGTAGTTGGCCGCAAAGGAAAGCAGCAGCGTCTGAAAGATCGGCATGATAAGCAGAAAGGGCAGCATCGTCTTGTTTCGGAAGATCTGCAGGAATTCTTTCTGCACGAGGAAAAATACGGTTCTCATAACGGCAGTTTTTTAAAGACGGTCTTTGAAGTTTCGCATGCTCAGGGCCAGGAAAAACAGGGCCATGGCAACCATGATCAATGTTTCTTTCCACAATACATCCAGCCCGACGCCCTTGATCATGATGCCCTTGATCACGGGGTTGAACCAGGTGGCCGGGATAATGACGCCGATTGCCTGCAGCACCTGCGGCATGCTTTCCCGCGGAAAAATGAACCCCGACAGCAGCATGGTGGGCATGAGCAGGCCCAGCGCCGACATGAACATGGCGCCCATCTGGTCCTTGGCGCGGGTGCTGATGAAAATGCCCAGCGACAGCGCGACAAACATGTAGAGCACGCATTCGCCGGCGAGCAGGAGGATGGAGCCGCGCATCGGCATGCCGAATACCAGCAGCCCCAGCATGACGATCACGGCGGCGTTGATCAGCGTCAGCACGAGGTACGGCGTCGTTTTACCCAAAATAATATGGATCGGTTTGAGGGGCGACACCAGCAGCACTTCCATGGTGCCGAGTTCTTTTTCCCGGGCGATCGTGATGGAAGTCATCATCGCCGACACCAGCATCAGGATCAGCGTCATGACGCCGGGGACGAAGTTGAACACGGCTTTTTGTTCGGGGTTGTAGCGCATGCGCGTCTCGGCGCGCACCACCGGCACGCCGGGCGCGGCGCCCGCCTTTTCCAGTTGGTAGTCGGCGATCACGGCATTCGCGTAGTTGATCAGCGTCGTCGCCGTGTTCGGGTCGGAAGCGTCGCCGATCAGTTGCACCGTGGCGGGCGCTTCGCGGGTGTTGTCGTCCTGACTGGCAGCGAAGTCGGGCGGAAATACGACCGCCATCTTGATATGCCCGGTACGGAATGCCGGCTCAAGTTCGGCAGTAGTGTTCAGCGTTTTTTCCAGCCGGAAATAGCCGCTGGAGACCAGTTTGTTTGTCAGCGCGATACTTTCCGCGTCATTGGAGGGGTCCAGCACGGCAATGGCGGCGTTTTTGATCTCGTTGGACAACACGAAGCCGAACAGCAGCACCTGCACCACCGGCATGCCGAACAGGATCAGCACGGTGCGCCGGTCGCGGAGGATGTGGCGGAATTCTTTTTTTATAAATGCAGCGAAACGATTCATAATCAATGTGATTTATCGGGTTTGAAGGGTCAGAGCCAGCGGGGTACTTGCCGGCAATATTCGGCGTATTGTTTGCCGAACTGCTTTTTCAATGAAGGTTCTTCCACGATTCGGATGAACAGGTTGAACACCAGCGCCACGGCCAGCCAGTAGCCCGCAAGCGTTGCGGAAGAAAACCACAGCGCCCAGCCGGCGATCATGGCCAGCACGCCCACATACATGGGATTGCGCGTGCGCCGGTACAGCCTTCCGGTCACCAGGTTTTTCGGCGGATCAAGGGGGAAAGGCGTGCCTTCGCCCTTGTGCATAAAATCAAAAATGCACAGCAGCAGGATGCCCGCGCCAAACAAAAGGAACGGCCAGGCAAGCAGGTTCCACCAGCCCGCTTGCCCCGCATATTGGGCGCCCAGCCAGCGGGGTACGTACACGCCGACACTCCCCGGGATCAGGACCGTGAACAGGATATTTTTGATGAGGACAGACAATTGCATGGTATAGTTGTTTTCAGGCATTCAGGCCCCGCGGGCCAGTTTTCTGAATACCTCGTCCATATCTTCGGCGTCGAAAGCCTTTTTCATGGCCCGCGGGGTGTCCAGGGCTTCTATTTTGCCGTCCACCATGATGCTGACGCGGTCGCAGTATTCGGCTTCGTCCATGTAGTGGGTGGTCACCATCAGCGTCACACCGTTGGCTGCGGCTTCGTAGATCAGTTCCCAGAACTGGCGGCGGATCAGCGGATCGACGCCGCTGGTGGGCTCGTCGAGGAATACGATCCCGGGTTCGTGGAGCAGGGCGACCGAAAAGGCCAGTTTTTGCTTCCAGCCCAGGGGCAGCGAACCCACGAGTTTGCCCGCTTCGCCTTCCAGTTCGAGTTTTTCGAGCAGGGCTTCCGTTTTTTCGCGGATATCGCGGTTGCTGAGCCCGTAAATACCGCCGAACAGGCGAATATTGTCGCGGATGGTTAGGTCCTCGTACAGGCTGAATTTTTGGCTCATGTACCCGATGCGCTGCTTCACCTGGTCGGGCTTTTTGCGCACGTCGAAGCCGGCCACGGTGGCCTGGCCCGAACTGGGCGTCAGCAGGCCGGTGAGCATTTTCAGGGCCGTCGTTTTGCCGGCGCCATTGGCGCCCAGGAAACCGAATATCTCGCCTTCCTGCACGTCGAAGGTGATCGCGTCGACGGCTGTGAAGGAGCCGAATGTTTTGCTGAGGCGATCGGTGGAGATCATGCTTTTCATATGGCTTGCGCTTAGTTTTTCATCAATTCGATAAAACAATCCTCTACACTCGCTTCCGCGGGGCTGATCTCGACGTCCTGATGCGACTTGCTTTCCAGGTATGCGCGGATGCCTTTCATCGCCTTCTCCGCCGGCGCGTCTTGCTGCATTTTCAGGTGCGCGTATTCGCCGAAGGCATAACAGTCTGCCACGCCTTCCATCTGCCGCAGGTCTTTGAGCAGGCGATACATATTGTCGGAGCGCACGGCGTACAGGGGATGATCGAAAGCGCCCGTGATGCCTTCCGGCGTATCGATGGCCATGATCCTGCCCTTCTGGAACAGGGCGACGCGGTCGCACAGGGCCGCCTCGTCCATGTATGGCGTGCTCACCACGATCGTCAGGCCCTGCGTGCGCAGGCTGCGCAGCATATCCCAGAACTCCTTGCGCGACACGGGGTCGACGCCTGTGCCCGGCTCATCGAGGAACAGCACTTCCGGCTTGTGGATCAATGCACAGCAGAGCGCGAGTTTTTGCTTCATGCCGCCGGAAAGCGCGCCTGCGCGGCGGCTCTTGAACGGCTCGATCTGCACGTAGATCGGCGCGATGAGATCGTAGTTTTCCGCCACGCTCGTACCGAACACGGACGCGAAAAACTCCAGGTTTTCCTCAACGCTCAGGTCCTGGTACAGCGAAAAGCGCCCGGGCATGTAGCCTACGCGTTGCCGCAGTTGCTTGTAGCCGCGCACCACATCGAGCCCGTCGACCGTCGCGCGGCCCTCATCGGGCAGCAGCAGGGTGGTCAGGATGCGGAACAGGGTTGTTTTGCCGGCGCCGTCGGGGCCGATCAGGCCGAAGATCTCTCCCCGCGCCACCGTCAGGCTGACGTCGTCCACAGCCTTGAGGGTGTCGTAGGATTTCGAGATGTGTTCGATCTCGACCATGTGGGAGTTGTTAGGCATGAGTGATGAGTTATGAGTGATGAGTCCTGTCGGGAAGGCTGTCGCCCGATGAGATTCACTCGCTTTCAATTATTTGTTTTTCAGCAACTTACAGCAGATGCTGCGACGAGTACGGAGTATCGAACTGCCGCTGCTACTGCCATCTGCCACTGCTTCAGAACTTCACTTCCGCGGGCATGCCGATCTTGAGCGTACCGTCAGAATTGGGCACGCTGATCTTGACGGCGTACACGAGATTGACGCGTTCGTCTTTGGTCTGGATCACCTTGGGTGTGAACTCCGCCTTCGGCGAAATCCAGGTAATCTTGCCGGCGGCTTCCAGTTGCTTGTCGTCGGGAGCGTCGATCAGGATGTTGACTTTCTGACCGACCTTGACGGAGCCGAGCTGGTCGCCGGCGACATAGGCGCGCAGGGTCATCGTGCTCATGTCGGCGATCTTGTACAGCGGCTTCCCGAAGGAAGCGACCTCGCCCGTTTCGGCGTAGGTGGTGAGCACCGTGCCGCCGACGGGGTTGACGATGCGGCAGTGCGCGATCTGGTCGTCGAGTTGCTCGATCTGCTTTTTCAGCGGCAGTATCTCTGCAAGCAGGCCGCCTTTTTGGGTGGACAGGTTCGCATTCGAGGCCGATTTTTGTTCGAGGATCACATCCATCTGCCGTTCGGTGGCTTCGATCTGCGCATTGATGTCGTCGAGTTGCTTGGGGGTAGCGGCGTCGCTTTTCAGCAGGTTCTCCACGCGCTTTTTCTCGCGATCGAGGGTGGCGAGTTGCTGCTTGGCGGAGGCCATTTGTTTTTCAAAAACCGCCAGTTGTGCGCTGATGGCGGGGCTTTTGGCCGCAATGGCGCGAATAGACGCCTGCAGTTGCTCGCGGCGCAACACCAGTTGGGTGGAGTCGATGGCGCCGATCGCTTCGCCGTCGTGCAGCAACTGGCCTTCATCGACGGAGAATGAGAGAATGCGGCCGTTCGCCTCCGCGCTGATGATGGCCTCGTCGGCTTCGAAATTTCCGTAGGCATCCGCGTGGGGCGCGTTTTTATTGCAGGCAAAAAGGGTCGTACCCGCCAGAATGGCAATGGCTAAATAGTGGATTTTCATTGTGATATGTTTTTTACGATGGTTCGCGAAGGCTTCGCAAATGATTGTGGATCAGCGTACGCTGCTTCCAATTTCCAATTTCCAGTTTCCAGTTTCCGGTTCTCACAAGACGGCTACATCAGTCGCTGCCGAGTTTGGCGACCAGCATTTCCCTGGCCTGCGCAGCCTGGATCTCGTGGGTTTTGCGCGTCAGCCGCGACTGGGTCAGCAGGTTGAGTTGCGCCAGATAATCCGTATCGGTCATCACGCCGTTTTTGACCTGCGCCTCTGCGCGGCGGACGATGTCTTCCTGCAGGGTGATGATCGCGTCGTCCTGCCCGATCTGTTCCTTGTATTTCACATTCAGGTCCCAGAATTCCCGGATCGTGCCCGCTTCCAGGCTTTGCAGGAAATAATCGCGCTGCGCCGTCACCGAGCGGGACTGCAATTCCAGCACCTGCGCTTCGCGGCTGCGGCGCCCCCAGTCGATCGGCGTCCAGGAGACGCGCAGGCCGACGATGGCAAAAGGCTCGAGGCCCGTTTCAAAAAAATTGAAAGGGTTGGGGCGTCCGAAACCTGCCTGGCCGAAAGCCTCGATACGCGGTTGCAGCGACAGTTGCAGGCGGTCCTGCTGAAGCGTGTACATGCGTCGCTGCAGGTCGAAAAGCCTGAATTCCGGTCGAGTTTCCGGGTGGAGCGGGGCGTTCTCCCAGTCGGGCGTCGTCAGCGCAAAATCGACCTGCGGGCGGTTGATCCATTTGGCCAGCACTTCGAGCAGGGCTTGCCTGTCGGCGTGTGCGGCGGCGATCTGCTGCTCGTTTTTCAGCATCTGGATGCGCACCTGGTCGGCGCTCGTGCGCAGGGCGGCGCCTTCGGCGACGGCGGCTTCTGCCTGTTTCAGGCGACGTTCGAGGTCGGTTTGTGCATTTTGCAGCACCGCTTCGCTTTCCTGGAGCAGCAGGGCCTTGAAATACAGGTCCGTCACCACCTCGCGGAGCCGGAAGGCATCCACGTCGGTCTGCGCGGCGGCGAGTTCGTTTTCCAGTTCGCGCTGCCGGCGGATAAAGCGGTCGCTGCCGCCGTCCCAGATGCGCTGCGACACGTCGAGCGTGAGTTTGTACTGGTCTTTCGGCACTTCCGGCACCTGGAACAGCGGGCTGTCGCCGGGAAAGCCGAACACGTCGCTTTGCCAGCTCGCCTGTCCGCCGATGTTGATGCGCGGCAGGCTGTTCGCCTTGATATCCCTGATCTGCAGGGCGGCCACGCTTTCGGCGTACAGTTTCTTTTGTTGCAATGGGCTGTTTTGCAGGGCCTGCTCGCGGCACTGCGCCACTGTGAGGGTATCCTGCGGCGGCGAATCGGGCGTCGCGCCGGAGAATGGCGACAGCGAACGTCCGGCAACCGCCAGCAGCCAGGGGATCAGGGCAAGAGAAGAAAATGATTTCATGATATTTGAAGTCGTAAGTTATTAGTCTTTAATCTGTTAACGGGGTGTCCGGTTGAAAATCCGGTTTAACTTTTTGGTTAAGTTTCGGTCAAAAAAATATCAGGGGCGCAGACCTGCCAGCATAAAGGCGGTTACTTCGCGTTTGCGCTCTTCAAGGAAGAGCCTGATCTCGCCGGGGCTCATACCGAGCAGGATGCGGATCATGGGTTTGGCAACAAAAGGGAAAATGCACATCGAGATCATGTTGACCAGCAGGTGCTGCGGGGCGATGGGGCGGATGCGGCCGGCGGCCACCTCTGCCTCCACCTGGCTGAAAAACACCTCGGGCCGGGGCAGGTCTTTTGGCAGGATGGTCTCGAAAAAGCGCTCGGGGTGTTTGTTGATCTCTGTGATGACGAACAGCGGGATGAACGGGTTGCGGCCGATGATATCGATATAAAAATCAATGAAGCCCCTGATCTTGTCCTCGAAGGCCTGTTCGCTTTCGAGTAACTGCCGGATCGTCGGCAACATCTTGCCGACGATCGCGCGCGCCACCATTTCGTACAGTTTTTCCTTGGAGCGGTAGTAGTAGTGCAACAGGGCCTTGTTGATGCCCGCGCGGTCGGCGATCTCCTGCATCTTGGCGCCGTCCATGCCTTTTTGGGTAAACACCTCCCGCGCCGCTTCGAAGATGCGCTGTTCGGTGGTATCGACTGCCGGCTCCTGTATGTTATCTGTTTTGGCCATTTGATTTAACCGTTTGGTAAAATGTGGCACAAAAGTGAGGGCTTATTCCGAAAGATGCAAGTTTTGGGCAAATTTTTTTAATCGGATGGTTAAATTTTTTGGTGAAACCATTTGGGAAAATTACTTATCTCAATGAAAATGAGCCGATTAGACTATTTGCTCAAAAATCACAGGAATCTCACAATGGTACCCGCATCCCCTCCAGCGCTACTCCGAACCCGCGCTTTTTTACTTCTTCCCTTGCAGCAGCGTCCCACAACAAGGGGTTGGTGTGGTTGAAATGGATAAAGGTCACTTTCTTCTTTTCAGCGGCGGGCTGCGGGTCGAACAGGCGCATGGTCTCTTCCACAAAAGGGTGCGGCACTTCGCTCATGGCCCTGCCCTGCAGTTCGCCGTCGCGGTAAAAAGTGGCGTCGAGCAGGGCGAGGTCCGCGCCCGCGACTTCCGCAGTAATGTCGCGCGCCCATTTTTCCCATTTGTCGATGTCGGGGATGAACAGCACGCGTTTTCGCGGAGTCTCGATGCGAAAACCCGCCGTTTCGGAAAACTCGTCGCGGTGCGGCACCCGGAACGGTGTGATGCGCAGGTCGCCGGGCAAGGTCAGCGCGGAATCGGCCTGCAGGGTATGCAATTCGATGTTTTGGAGCGCCACCAACTGGCTCCAGGGGCCGTTTTCGCGCAAGAAGGCGGTCATGCGCGGCAGCGCGTACACGGGCGCCTGTTTGCTGCCCATCACTTCACGGCCCAGAAACATCAGCCCTGTGTAGTGGCCGATGTGCGCGTGGGTGAGGAAAATACCGTCGGGGATGCGTTTATCCGTGAAGCCCGACTGCTCCTGCAGGCGCCGCCACTGCTCGGGGAAAGCGGGTCCTGCTTCCAGCATGTACAGTTTCTCGCGAACCTCATCGACAATGCCGAGACAAACGGGTGTTGCCGGCGCCTGCTGCCCTTCGTACACGCGGCGGCAACAATCGCGGCGGCAGCCCGCGTGCGGGTAACCGCCGTCCTGCGCCGTGCCGAGCACCAGCAGGTATATCCCTTTTTCTGTATCGCCGTTCTCGGTCGGCACTGCCGCGGGTGCGCGCCGTTCGGCGCAACGGGTGAGGAAAAGTCCGGTAAAGAACAGGGAAAGGTATAACAGGAGGAGGCGCATCTTTTTTGGGGAAAAATACAACTGCGGAAACCCATAACCAAACTCTGATGCACCATCAATTAGCCCCGGCATTTTTCACATTTTCAATTTATCGGCTTGTTTTTCCCGACAAAGAGTAGTTTAGCGCTGATCTTGCGAACAGCGGCCGGCCCCCGGCCGGACATCACCAGCACCTTTCACCCGTCATGGCTGATTTTCAAATAAAGGAAGCCCCGAAAACGTACGACGTCATTATTGTCGGCTCGGGGGCAGGCGGCGGCATGGCCGCTCACGAACTCACCAAAGCCGGCGCAAAAGTTTGTCTGCTCGAAGCCGGGCAGCACTACGACCCCGCCGATCCGAAATACATCACCCAGATGAAGTGGCCCTGGCAGTCGCCGCGGCGCGGCGCCAGCACGCGCTACCGCCCTTTCGGCGATTTTGACGCGGCATACGGCGGCTGGGACATCGAAGGCGAGCCCTACACCACCGCGCCGGGCACGCGGTTCCGCTGGTTCCGCTCGCGCATGCTCGGCGGCCGCACCAACCACTGGGGCCGCATCTCGCTGCGCTTCGGCCCCGACGATTTCAAAAGGAAAAGCATCGACGGGCTGGGGGAAGACTGGCCGATCGGCTACGAGGATGTAGCGCCTT
Source organism: Lewinellaceae bacterium (assembly GCA_020636045.1). Lineage (GTDB taxonomy): Bacteria > Bacteroidota > Bacteroidia > Chitinophagales > Saprospiraceae > M3007. Next base: position 448,012 of record JACJYP010000003.1, on the reverse strand, counting down.
TTTACGACCAGGTGGACCGCCTGATCGGCGTATTCGGCAGCCGGGAAAACCTGCCCAACGACCCCGACTCCATCTTCCTGCCGGCGCCGAAGCCGCGGTTGCACGAACTGATGATCAAAAAGGCCAACAAACGCCTGGGCATCACCACCATCCCCTCGCGGCTCAGCATCCTCACGGCGCCGGTCAATGAGGAGCGCGGCGTATGCTTTTACTGTAGCCAGTGCAACCGGGCCTGCATCGCCTACGCGGATTTTTCCTCCTCGTCGTGCCTGTGCAAACCCGCCTCCAAAACCGGCAACCTCGACACGATCTATTTTGCCATGGCGCGCGAGGTGCTCACCGACCCCAAAACGGGGCTTTGCACGGGCGTGTCATACATCGACACGCACAGCCTGGAAGAAAGGACCGTGCGCGGCAGCATCGTCGTGCTGGCCGCCAGCGCCTGCGAATCGGCGCGCCTGCTGCTCAACTCCAAATCCGCGCGTTTTCCGGAAGGACTGGCCAATTCTTCCGGCGTGGTCGGCAAATACCTGCACGACTCCACCGGCGCTTCCCGGTCCGCCATCATCCCCGCCCTGTTCGACCGGCCGCGCTACAACGAAGACGGCGTGGGGGGCATGCACGTGTACAGTCCCTGGTGGCTCGACAACAAAAAACTCGATTTCCCCCGCGGCTACCACATCGAATACTGGGGCGGCATGGGCATGCCGGCCTACGGCTTCGGATGGGGCATCGAAAAACTCAACGGCCTGTTCCCCGGCCGCGACGGCGGCAAACACGAGGCCGGCGGCTACGGCGCGGCGCTGAAAGACGACTACCGCCGCTTTTACGGCGCATACCTCGGTATGGCCGGTCGCGGCGAGGCGGTGGCGCGCGAAGACAATTATTGCGAGATCGATCCCGAAAAAGTGGACAAGTTCGGCATCCCCGTGTTGCGGTTTCACTACACGTGGTCGGATCACGAACGCCTGCAGGCAAAACACATGCACGATACCTTCGAGCAGATCATCGGCGAACTCGGCGGCATCCCGCTGAGCGACAAGCCGGGCCCCGAATCCGACTACGGCCTCAACGCCCCCGGCGAAATCATCCACGAAGTGGGTACGGTGCGTATGGGCAACGACCCCAAACGCTCGGCGCTGAACAAATGGCAGCAGGCCCACGACGTGAAAAACCTCTTCGTCGTGGACGGCGCGCCCTTGCCCTCGCAGGGCGATAAAAACTGCACCTGGACGATACTGGCCCTCTCCATGCGCGCATCGCAGTATATCGCGCAGGAGCGGAAAGCGGGCAGGCTTTAAAAACGAACAATGACTTTGACATGAAAAACTGGCAGATCAAACTCTCCCTCTTCCTCAACTACTTTGTGTTCGCCATTTTGCTGAACAGCGTCGGCACGGTCATTTTGCAGGTGCAAAACAACTACGGCGTTTCCGAGGGCTCGGCATCGGTGCTGGAAGCATTCAAGGACCTGAGCATCGCGATCGTATCGTTCCTGGTGTCTTCTTACATCACCCGCATCGGCTACAAAAGGGCCATGCTGATCGCGCTGGGCTTCGTGACGGCCGTCTGCTTCCTGATGCCGCTGGCGCCGGCGTTCTGGGCCACCAAACTGCTGTTCGCCGCGGTCGGCTCGGGGTTCGCGCTGATCAAAATGTCGGTGTACAGCACCATCGGACTCGTCACGAACGACGAAAAGCAGCACATCAGCCTGATGAACTTCCTGGAATCTTTTTTCATGGTCGGCATCCTCACGGGCTACTTCGTTTTCAGCGCTTTCGTGGACGACAGCAATCCGCAATCGACCGCCTGGCTGAATGTGTATTATTTGTTAGGCGCTATTTCCCTGCTGGCATTCGGCCTGCTGTTCAGCGCCCCGCTCGACGAATCGTCGGTGCGCGGGCAGGAGAACGATTCCATGCTCGAAGATTTCGGCAAGATGTTCAAACTGATGGCCACGCCGCTGGTGCTGATCTTTATCCTTTGCGCCTTTTTCTACGTGCTGATCGAGCAGAGCATCATGAGCTGGCTGCCAACCTACAACAGCAAGGTGCTGCAACTGCCCACGGCGCTCAGCATCGAAATGGCGAGCATCCTCGCCGGCGCCACGGCGCTGGGCCGCTTTCTGGCGGGCATTGTGATGAAAAAACTCAACTGGCACCTGGTGCTCACATCCTGCCTGCTGCTGGCGGCGGCGCTGGTGCTCATCGCCATTCCCCTGGCCAAAGGCGAAAGCGGGCAAACCGTTACCGGCTGGTTCGACGCGCCCCTGGCGGCCTTCGTATTTCCCCTCATCGGTTTGTTCCTGGCGCCCATTTACCCGGCGATCAATTCGCTGATCCTGAGCGCCCTGCCCGTACAAAAACACGGGCTCATGTCGGGGCTGATCATCATCTTTTCGGCGCTGGGCGGCACCACGGGCTCGATCATCACGGGGAATATTTTCCAGCATTTCGACGGGCAGACGGCTTTTTATTTTTCCCTGATCCCCATCGGCATTTTGCTTGTCGGGCTGTTTTTTTTCAAAAAATTACAGGTGCACGGCCCGCAACAAGCAGCATCCTAAGCCTATGAAACGAAGAAATACCATCACCGGAACGCTCGCATTGTTATGCTGGATTCTGCTGCCCATTGCAGCCGGAACGCAGACGCTTTTGCCCCTGGTGCGGTATTTCGAATCAGATTCCCTTGAAATGCCCGGGTATACTTCCGTCAAGGTGCAGACAGTCCAGAAAACGGAGGCTTTTAAAAACAAGATACAGGAGCGGATCGATGAAGTGGTATCCTATTACGACGCCTCCGGCCGGCTGACAGAAGAGGAGTTCCGGAGCAATGTAAGTCCTTCGACCATTTCCACGCGTTTTACCTATGACAGCCTCAGCGGGCGCCTCGATCACGTCGAGCGCAGCGGCGGCGAAAAAAACTCGGAAGCATTCGCCAATTACGACAGCCTGGGGCGCCTCTCGGAACTCGTGATCTGCACGGAAGGCCAGGCATGCAGGGTACGGTATTATGAAGTCGACGAAGACTACACGGAACGCGTGTACGAACCGGCGCAAAGCATCGAACTGAGTTTTGGAAAACGAAACGCCTACCGCACGATCTTCGGCATGACGGCAGAAAAAAAGCAGCGCGCCGATCTGCTGCGCGAGCGTTTTTACGACCTTGAAGGCCGGCTGGAAGAAATCCGGAATTACAATAAAAATACCTTTACCCACGGATGGGCCTTTGAATACGGCCCCGACGGCCTGAAAACAAAGGCCTGGGCCTTCAACGCAGCAGAGAAAGTACCGGCCAGTACCTACGAATACGATGAGGACGGCCGCCTGATCGCCGAAACATCGTACGTCTGGCTCAACGGCAAAACGATCGTACGTCTGCCGGATGATGCGCCCGCCGTTTTGCGCTATGAGTACGACGCCCGCGGCCGCCTGATCCGGACAGAGAAAAACGACGCACACACCAGCAGGGTGCAGGAATATACCTACTACGAAAATTAGGACCGCATGAAGCAGGACACGACCTATTACTCCATCGAACAATTATCTCCGCTGTACGAAGACGTGCAGACAAGCGGAATATTCCCCGACTCCAAGTTTTTCACGGATTGCGTGCCGAAATCATCCGCCGGGGACATCCTCAAGGCATATGAACAGGAAAAACCGGAGGCAGGGTTCGATCTGAAGGCCTTCGTCGAAGCGCATTTCGACTTCCCGCCCGAACCGGATTCCGGATACCGCTCTGCAGAAAAACCCATCCGGCAGCACCTGAACGGGCTCTGGGACGTGCTGCTCCGCCATCCCGACACCGCACAGGGCGGCACGCTGATCCCCTTGCCCCACCCGTACATCGTGCCCGGCGGACGCTTCCGCGAGGTCTATTACTGGGACAGTTATTTTACCATGCTGGGGCTACAGGTGTCGGGCCGGAGCGATATCATTCGACACATGGTCGCCAATTTTGCGCACCTGATCGATACGCTGGGTTTTATCCCCAACGGGAATCGAACCTATTATCTGGGCCGCTCGCAGCCGCCGTTTTTTGCGCCGATGGTCAGCCTTCTTTCGGAGATCGACGGCGAGGAAGTCCTGCTGAAGTACCGGCCGCAACTCGAAAAGGAATACAATTTCTGGATGGAGGGCGAACTGAACCTGAGCAGCGAGGCGCCCGCGCACCGGCGGGTGGTGCTGCTGCCCGACGGCAGCGTGCTCAACCGCTACTGGGACGATCGCCCGGGCCCGCGGCCCGAGGCCTATACAGAGGATGTGCATGTCGCGCAGGAGGCCGGCGGCGATGCCGCGGCCGTGTACAGCCACATCCGCGCCGCCGCCGAGTCGGGCTGGGATTTCAGCAGCCGCTGGTTCCGCGACGGACAGCACATGACGAGCATTCAGACCACCGACCTCATACCCGTCGACCTGAACTGCCTGCTTTATTTTCTGGAAAAAACATTGCTGAACATATACCGCAAATTGCCCGACCGCGTGCCCGCCGACGTATTCAAGGAAAAAGCCCGGCACCGCAAAAACGCCATTCTGCAGCACTGCTGGAGCGAACCTTCGGGATTTTACTTCGACTACCACCATATCGACCGCGCGCATCCGGATGCATGGACCCTGGCCGCGCTCTTTCCGCTGTTTTTCCAGATCGCCACGACCGATCAGGCGGAAAAAGTGGCGCAACACGTCCGCACAAAATTCCTGCAGCCGGGCGGTCTGTGTACCACCCTGCGCGAAACGGGTCAGCAATGGGACGCCCCCAACGGATGGGCGCCCCTGCAATGGATCGCGTACCAGGGCCTGGTGAACTACGGCCACGAAAGCCTGGCCGGAAAGATCAGGGAGCAATGGATGGCCGTCAGCAAAAAGACCTATACGGAAACCGGGAAAATGATGGAGAAATACAACGTGAACGACATTACGCTGAAAGCCGGCGGCGGCGAATACCCCAACCAGGACGGCTTCGGATGGACCAACGGCGTATATCTGAAAATGGATGAATCAGGACGGTAGTCCGCCATCGACAACACACAAACAACAACCCGCATATGAAACGTCGCGATCTGCTGAAAAACGCCGGACTCACCACCCTCGGGCTCGCCGGTCTGCACCCACAGGTAAAGGCCGCCGAATGGCTCGACCCCGCGCCGGAAGGGGACAAGAAAAAAGACAAGGACTTCGAACAGTTCGGCCGCACCGAATACGAAAAGGAACGCGACGCCAAACTGTTCGCGGAACAGTTTTTCAACAAACACGAAATGAAAACCATCGAAGTGCTGGTGGACATCATCATCCCTGCCGACGGTCGCTCAGGCAGCGCCACGGATGCGGGCGTGCCGGCGTTCATCGAATTCATGGCCAAGGACCGCCCCGAACTCCAGACGCCGCTGCGCGGCGGCCTCACCTGGCTCGACACACAGGCGAACCGGCGTTTCGGCAAAACCTTCGCCGGCTGCAAACACGCGCAACGCATCGAGATCGTGGAGGATATCGCCTATCCGGACCGCAAAAAACCGGGCATGAGCCAGGGCATCGCATTTTTTACGCTCATGCGCAACCTCACCGCCTCGGGATTCTGGTCGAGCCAGATCGGCATTACCGATATCGGCTACATGGGCAATGTGGCGAATGTATGGAAAGGCGTACCGGAAGAAGTGTTGAAACAGTATGGGCTGGAAGAGGAGTAGCATCTTGGGTTCGGGGCAGGTTTTTTAATATGCTTCATGCACCTCACTTTGTGATGCATGGCAATGCGCTGATAAAGAAATAGTTACACAGGTTTCTCTCTCGCCGCTCATTAAACTTCAACTGTTCACAGACAAGTTCCAAGCAAAACGAGAAACCTCATATAAAGATATACGGACTATCCGCATTTTGTATCCTGTTAGAAGTATTGACTATTCCCGGAGGGAATGCCTGTTTATAGAACGATGTTATTTTTTGTGGTTCCAACCCCGGCAGGGGTTTCCTTCTTCTTACTTTTATCCTCGATCGTGTAACTTCAACATACCTGACCATGGCAAACACCTATGCACAAATGTATGCCCATTGTGTTTGGGCGGTGAAACGCCGGGAGCCCCTCATTCCAGCCGGGCACCGGGAAGAAATCCATCGGTATATTACGGAGGTCGTCAAACGCCGCGGTCAAAAATTGATCGCAGTATACTGTATGCCCGATCATGTACACATGCTGATCGGCTTTCGCCCGAATATAGCGGTGTCAGATGTAGTACGAGACGTAAAACGCGAATCATCCGAGTTCATTTCCGGAAAAAAATGGACACCGTTCAAATTTGAATGGCAGGAGGGATTCGGCTGTTTCACTTGTTCGCATGCCGATTTGGATAATATTTGCCATTACATTTTCAATCAGGAAGAACATCATAGCAACCGCACCTTTGAAGAAGAATACCGGTTGTTTATGAAAAAATACGGGGTTGATTTTGAAGAAAAATATTTATTCGATTGAATAGGGAAGGCAACCCCTGACGGGGTTGGTACCAAAAATTACGGGTTTTCTATAAACAGGCATTCCCTAACGGGAATATCTCTGGCTTGGAGTATAATATGCAGATAGCCAAATAATGCGTTGTTATATTGAGGCCAACAGCCCCCCCTTCAGCGGCGATCACAACCGAAAATATACAGCGTGTCAACAGCAACGAAGCGAGGCACCCGAATGCCCCGAAGGGTGTTAAGAAAAGCAGTCCAAACCTACATGAATAGGTGCCGCCCGAAAACCCCTAAACGATATTTTTCGCCGCTTTTTTCTTCGGCTCCTGCTGATCCAGTTTATCGGCCCGCTCCTTCATTTTCAACACTTTGATAGCAGAATTCTGATCGTTGGCCGACCAGACGTTGAACTTGATGGCGTTGTAGATGAACAACACGATCAGCACCGCAGTGACGACCAGCGTGGCGATCCAGAATGACTGATGCGCGGGCTGGCAGACTACAATTTTATAAACAATCAGGGCAAAAGCCACGATCCCGGCGACAGCCATGTTGTGCGACATGAGGGAGTACACGTTCCAGGATTCGATGTATTTGAAATTGAGCGGGGAAAACTCGCGCACGAGGATAAATTTATCCGAAATAAACATTTTCCCGCCCTGCGGATCGACGATCTCGTTTTTCTCGTTGATGCTGAGTTTCCCCGCCATGATGCGGTCCAGCCAGCGAAAAAAAGCCCTTTTATAGAACCATTTATACAGCATCCTGCCCAGCGGCGTGACGGCAAAACCCACTGCATAACCCAGGCCGAGCATCACGACGCCGCTGCCCACCTTCAGTTCGCCGGCCAGTTTCAGAAAGTCGCGCGAGGTGTTCAGGTCGCCATCGACGATAAAAAACGACACCAGAATGCAAAAGCCCGGCAGGGCGTAGGCGAAGAAATCGAAGGCCGAGTTGATCAGTTTTTCCATGGCAGGAGCCTGGTTTGTTTTATATGAGTTATCTCGAATTTTCATAATTGAGAAATTGGAGATATGAATACCCGCCGTAGTTGCAACAGTCAGGAAATGAGCAACTTCGTACTTTTTGCCTTGACGCAAAAAGTACCAAAAAAGTCAAGGCTTTATGGAAATCCAGCAATTTTGCTTGTCATTTCCGGCAGGTTCGCACCCAAACTCGCCCCTCCTTCGTCGGGGCTCAAACATGGGTGCTCTCATCTGCCTCCAATGACGCAAAATCGGGATTTCCATAAGGCCGATTTTATTGCTACCCAATTTATCAAAAATATGGGCAGACTCAAAAATGTTGGATGATTCATATTATAGCGTACAGCACAAATGTAAATAGTTTTTGCCACGCAGGAAATGTCGTGTTATCCGAACCACAGCGCGGGATTTTGTCGTATATACTCCATTCGCACAGGATATCCGCAGAAAGGGCTCAAAACTCCCTATTTTCCGCGGCCAAATCTGAAATAACATGAAAACGACCCACTTTATCTCCGGTCTGCTGCTGGTGCTGCTCATCATCCTCGCCAATTGTCGCAACGAAGTGTCGGACACCGAACCCGAACCCGGCACGCCGGCAGGCACCACCTATCTGGAGCCTTCGCCGCAGCGCAACGGTGACGCGCAGGCCGGTTACCAGTATCTGATTTACGGCGATTTTATCAGCAGCGGCATTCCCCTGCCGGTGTTCAAGCAGGTGTTCGGTAGCAACAGCCCCGACGACCTGGGGCGCACGGGTGACGCCGACGGCATCTCCTACCGCTTCAACGTGGTCACCGCCGCCAACGGCGTAAAGGTGGTGACGCCGACCTGCCTCACCTGCCACGCCGAACGGCTCAACGGGCAGGTGGTCGTGGGACTCGGCAGCAATACCTACGATTATACAACCGATCAGGCTGTCACGTTCCAGCAGGCCGACCTGGCAGTCCAGTTGTTTTACGGGCAAAATTCGCCCGAATGGGAGGCTTACTACCCCGCCAGCCGCGCCTATCAGGCCATCGGGCCGTATATCCTGACCAAAACCCGCGGCGTCAACCCCGCCGACAAAATATTTGCCACGCTTTCCGCCCACCGCCATGCCGATGACCTGCACTGGATCGACGACCAGCAATTCAACGTGCCGCTCGAAGCCGTGCCTACCGATGTGCCCGCCTGGTGGCTGATGAAGAAAAAACACGCCCTGTACTACAACGGCCTGGGGCGCGGCGACTTTGCCAGGCTTTCTTCGGCATCCGGCATGCTGACCCTGCTCGACAGCGCCGAAGCCCGCCGTACCGACGACCGATTTCCCGATCTCATGGCCTGGATCCGCAGCCTCGAGGCGCCGGCCTATCCCTACCCTGTCGATCAGGCGCTGGCGGCCGCCGGCCAGGTGGTGTTTGAAAAAAATTGCAGCAAATGCCACGGCAAATACAACATCCCCGACGAGGAGTATCCCAACCTGCTGGTCGACCTGTCGACCGTCGGCACCGACCCGCTGTTGTCGCAGACCTACCAGAGCTACCCGGAATACCACAACTGGTACAACGGCAGCTGGTACGCCCTGGGCGACCACAAAGGACAACTGCTGCCCAACAGCGGTTATGTGGCGCCGCCGCTCGACGGCATCTGGGCCACAGCGCCCTACCTGCACAACGGCTCGGTGCCCACGCTGGAAGACTTGCTGAACAGCCCCCAGCGGCCCGCGTACTGGAAGCGCACATTCGACAACACGGAAGCGGAATATGACAAGGTAAAGGTGGGCTGGAAATACAGCGTGGAAACGTCGCAGGCCGATGCGGATACCTACAATACTACTTTGGCCGGCTATCGCAACCAGGGGCATACCTTCGGGGACGTGCTCGGCGCCGACGACCGGAAAGCCCTGATCGAGTACCTGAAAACGCTTTAAGAGATCGGCCGCGGCCCAAATGAAAGGACATTGTACGCCGTTCGGGGTTTTCTGCGGGCGGTTTAGCCGTTTTTTTCGGAAAAATCCCGGAAGTTTGCCACATAACATTACTCGCAACGCACCTTTTTCCGGATGAACAGACTACGTTCGCTATTGCTCCCGGCATTGATATGCCTGTCTGCGCCCGCCTTTGCACAAACCACGCCCAAAAGCCCCTTTCAGTTCCTGCCGCATGGGCTCGGCGAGCAGTTTACGCCGCACCACATGCTCAATGCCTATTTCGAGTACCTGGCAGAGCAAGCGCCCGCCACCATGCGCCTCGAAAAATACGGCATGACGAACGAGGCGCGCCCCCTGCAGATCGCCATTTTTTCCACGCCGGAAAACATGGCCCGCCTCGAGCAGATCAGACAAAACAACCTGCAACTCACAGGGCTTGCCGAGGGGCAGGGCAGCACCGCCAATCCGGTCGCCATCGTCTGGCTCAGCATGAGCGTGCACGGCAACGAACCCTCCGGTTCGGAATGCAGCATGCTGCTGGCCTTCCAACTGGCCACACAGATAGACCCAAAAATCGCCGGCTGGCTCAAAAACACCGTGGTCATCATAGATCCCTCGCTCAACCCCGACGGGTACGACCGCTACACGCACTGGTACCGCGGCGTATCCAACCTGATCAAAAATCCGCTCCCCGACAGCCGCGAACACCACGAGCCCTGGCCGGGCGGGCGCCCCAACCACTACTACTACGACCTCAACCGCGACTGGGCCTGGGCGACGCAGGTAGAGTCGCAGCAACGCCTCGCCATTTACCAGCGCTGGATGCCGCACATCCACGCCGACCTGCACGAACAATTTGTCGACAACCCCTATTACTTCGCGCCGGCCGCCGAGCCCATGCACGACTACATCAACACCTGGCAGCGCAATTTTCAGACGGAGATCGGCGAAAACCACGCGCACTATTTCGACGAAAAAGGCTGGCTGTATTTCACAAAAGAGACCTTCGACCTGCTATACCCTTCCTACGGCGACACCTACCCGATGTTCAGCGGCGCCATCGGCATGACGTACGAACAGGCGGGGCATTCGACGGCGGGGCGCAGCATCATCAACAGTTTCGGCGATACGCTCACCCTGAGCGACCGCATGTTGCACCACTACACCACCAGCCTGTCCACCATCGAAATGGGCAGCCGCAATGCCGCCAGGATCGTCGATAATTTCCGCAACTACTTCAGCCGCGCCGCTTCCGCGCCGCCCGGGCAGTACAAGGCTTTTGTGCTCCGCAATATCAACGACCCCAACAAGATCAACCGGCTATGTCGCCTGCTCGACCGGCACATGATCCGTTACGGGCGCGTGGGGGCGGGCATGTCGGGCGTCAGGGCCTTCGAGTATGCCAGCGGAAAAGAGACCAGCGTATCCATCAATCCCAACGACGTGGTGATCAGCGCCTATCAGCCGAGGGGCGTGCTGGTGGAAGTATTGTTCGAGCCCGAGCCGCATCTTTCCGATTCGCTGACCTACGACATCACCGCCTGGGCGCTGCCCTTTGCCTACGGGCTCGAGGCATACGCCCTGAAAGAGCGCCTCGAACCGCGCAAAAGTTACGAGCCCTACGAGGCGCCGGTCGTCAAACTGGCCGCTTCGCCGTATGCCTGGTGCATTCACCGCCGCTCGCTGGCGGAGGCCGCCTTCCTCGGCGAACTGATGCAAAAAGGCGTCAAGGTGCGTACCTCCACCAAGCCCTTTTCCATGGCCGACCAGCAGTTCGACGCCGGCGCCTTCGTCATCAACCGGGCCGACAACCGCAGCCTGAGCGGCAACCTCGACGATTTCGTGCTGGCCGCCGCCAAAAACCACAACGTGGCGTTGCACCCGATCTTTTCGGGATACGCGGGCAGCGGCAACGACCTCGGCTCGGAAGCCTTCGCCCCCGTCATCCGGCCCGACGTGGCGCTGGTGTACGGCGACGAGGTGGACGAAAACTCGTTCGGGCATACCTGGTTCTACTTCGAGCGGGAGTTGCAATACCCCCTGTCGGCCGTGGCGCTGGATAAACTGAACAAGGTAAAACTGGGCGCCTACAATACGCTGATCTTCCCCAACGGCAACTACAACCTTTCCGACACACAACTGAAGGCCATAGAAGACTGGATACGCGACGGCGGCCGCCTGATCGCCTTCGACGGCGGCGCGAAGGCTTTTGCCGACAAGGACCATTTCGACCTGAAAATGAAGCCCGAACCGCCGAAAGACTCGTCGAACCTGCCGAAACCCTACCGGATGCGCGAACGGGAAAGCATCAGCGACCAGTTGCCCGGAGCCGTCGTGCGGGCCAAAACCGACGACACCCACCCGCTTGCATTCGGTCTGTCCGAATACTATTTCTCCCTGAAAACGACGCCATCGGCATTCCAGATGCCGGAAAAAGCCACCGCGGCCCTTTACCTGGAAGACGCTTTCCAGTCGTACGGCTTTATCGGCAGCCGGGTAAAACCCAACCTGAAAAAGACGCCCGTCGCCACGGCGCAGAAGATGGGCGAGGGCAAGGCGATCTTTTTTATCGACAACCCCCTGTTCAGGAGTTTTTGGGAAGAGGGGAAACTGTTGTTTGCAAATGCGTTGTTTTATTGATTGGGGGGGGTAAACCTGTGGTGATTTTGTTCAGGTTCATCCGATCAATACCTCTTGCAGCGATAGGCATTGAAATACTGATAAAATACAGCAACCAAAAATCGGAAAAATCATAGAAAAATCTCGGCAGTATCTTTTGCCGCGTCTACACAAGGGCATTTTTTTGTCATCAAAAATTCGCCGGTGCCAAGCCAGTCAAAAAATTGATCGAGGTCAACAGATAATATTGTTTTGAGAAGTGTAATATTGAGCCATAATAACACGTACCAGATAAAGCGAACGACGAAGCGTAAAGACCCGACTGAGTCTGCGAAAGTAACGTTGTGGTTTTTTCAATGCTTGAAATGGAAACTGCCAAAGAGCATCCAGATAAGCACGGAAGGGGATAGTATGACTCAAGGGATTTCTCAGAGTATCCTCCTTTCATTTGATTTTTTAGTCCAGTTCTGGTCTCAGACTTAATGGGAATGATGGAAGCTTATACGCAAAAAGGCAATCAACCTCTACCCCAAATTTGACGAATTCCAATGCCCTATCCTCTAGTTTATTGAAAATATCAAACAATATAAATGAGAACTAAAATCCTAATGACGCTAAATTTTCAACAATTTAATATCACCGTTTAAAACGGACAAATTTTTCATTTACATTTTAAAATGATTATAACCATGGTAAAATTAGATCAATTTAAGTCCATTTTATATAAAATATTAACTAATAACACCGACTTTAAAAGTGGCATACAGATTCTTGTTGATAGTTTTTTTTCAGAGACAGATTCATTTAACCGGTTATCAATTTGTCACTCAGCATTGTCCCATATAAAAGAATACTATGAATATTTAATATTAAAAAACGATATAAACATTGTTGGTTATCTGCAAATATTAGATGCTTCACTTCTTTTAGTTGACCAACTTTTTAATGAAGTTAAAAATATGAAAACGAATAGCGCTGTTGTGTCATTTTCAACATATCAAGCCGTAATTGATGTTTACATGTTAGATAGGAAACTATGTGAGCGCAAAAAAAATGAACTTCATAAAAAAGTCAGCGATAGAAAACACATAGATCAATCCCAAACTGGAGGTCAGAGTTCTAATAGACAAAATAGACGTACATGCAGTCGTTGCTGGGGACGTGGAAGTATTCTTTGTCCTACATGCCAAGGCACTGGTACTGCGATAAGGAACGGCTACCCTAAAGGCTGCGCACGGTGTAATATGGCATGTGAAATACAATGTTTTATTTGTAATGGGAAAGGATATCATTAACGCCGCTTGTGCGAACTATTCGTTTCCCAGGTTTCAAAACCTGAAATCCCAATCCTGCAAGCCTCTAGTGCTGCACAGTGTTATAGCAGTATGCTTAATTGCTCAGCACCCGTTTCTTTTGACCAGCCACAGACAACGCTGGATGACGACGAGCAGCAGACTCATATGGAAGCATATTTTCCTACGCAAATGAACAAAACCATTAAGATCAACCATAACTTATGGATATTAATAACGAAGTAAGATTAGAAGTCATGCAAATGGCGCTGGTTTTAGAGGATATGCTAAATAGGATGTTAATGAGATTGTTTAGGATAAAAAGTGACGACCCAAAGACGCTTGGGCATAAGAGCAGTTCAATTTCATTTAAAACAAAAGTTGATTTTTTATATGATTTAGAAAGGATTGATAAGCCCACATATACAGAATTGTTAACTTTAATGGAAATAAGAAATCAGTTTTTACACAATTTATCCGCAGAGTCCTATTCGATTGTTTTGAGTAGATTGGGCAAAGAAAAATATATTGAAAAATTTGCATTTAATATTATAAATTCAGAAATGAGCGACGTAAGTACTGATAAAGAAGGCATTTATAAATACGGGGTAAACACGCTTTATTTGAGCATATTGGTTAAACTTAGAAAGGCTCTTGAAACAATTAATGATGAAATTGAGGAAGAAAAAAACAATTTGCTACACCATGAAATATTATTCACTGGTATAAAAATATATGATGAAGCATTAAATGAATTTTCAAAAGAATTTAATACTTTATTGAACAAAATGACTGGAACTAAATCTGACATTGGAAAGATAATTAAATCAGCCATTACAAAAAAGATCAAGAAAAAATTAGAAATTAAGTATAACAAAAAGCTTTGAATATGAACAATTCAGAAAAGTCAAGGTCATAATAAAAATCCTATCACCTAAAGTTGATTCTATAACATCTCGGGTTTTACCTCTTGAATCGTTTTTTCCATACGCTCAAACAATTCTTGAAGACACTTGCCGTATTTGCGTCTAAAAGTAACCATATGAGGCTCCCGTTCTTCCAAGTCTTCCATAACCCACCCACCACCACCGTTCTTTCAGGTTCCAAAGCCTGAAAGCCAAATTCTGTAAGTTGCACGACTGCCCAGCCCGTCAGGGCTGCACAACGGTAGGTTGGGAAAACAGCAGGCAATCGGCAAAAGCAAATTGGGAGAGGAGATAAGTCTCTGCAACGTTCCTTGCAGCAATTACACAAAGGGCGTTAGTCGCTACCACGTTCCTTGTAACGATTACACAAAGGACGTTCCTCGTTACAACTTTCCTTGCAGCGACTACACAAAGGGCGTTAGTCGTTACAACGTTCCTTGTAGCGAGTTCACAAAGGGCGTTAGTCGTTACAACGTTCCTTGTAACGATTACACAAAGGACGTTTGTCGTTACAACGTTCCTTGCAGCGAGTTCACAAAGGGCGTTAGTCGTTACAACGTTCCTTGCAGCGAGTACACAAAGGGCGTTTGTCGTTACAACGTTCATTGTAGCGAGTTCACAAAGGCCCCGTTTTCCTTAAGTCTTCGATTGGCCCAGCCCATCAGAGCGGCACAACCTCCAGGTTTCCAGACTCCATTCAAATACATCAGGTATATTTGCTTATGGAAGCCGATATGCCTGTTCCGGGCGAATCGGTCATGCCCGGCATAATCTGGTCACGCCGTGTATGCAGACTCCCGTAAAAATCATCGAGAAAAAATGACGTTCAAATACTACATATTAGCACTACTAACTTTTTTGATCGCCTGTCAATCAAATGGCCAGAATCGGATTATCATAAATATTCCCTCCGCTACAACGGAATCGGAGTATATATGGAACACAATTCGGGACATTAAATTCTTTGAAGAACACAATTATCAGGTGAGCCTTCCCAAGGGCGACATAATTGAGGAATTAAAACATAAATCCGTATCAGAGAACTTAAACAATGAGGACTACGAAAGATTAGAGAAGTTTGTTAAAGACAGCGTTTATAATAAAGCAGATTATCAACAAGGTTATGACAAAATAGCTGGTGAGTTATCATTGATTAATAAAATGATCGAACAAATAAAAACATCAGACTTTAATTGGGACTTTAAAGAATTCAAAACCTATTCCATCAACCTAACCTTATACGGGCCGGGCGGCAGTTATAACTCCGATGAAGGTTCGATATTGATTTGCACCACTTCTACAGGACAATTTAAGAATTATGACAATCCATCTTATACAATTATCCACGAGGTGATACACATAGGGATAGAGGAAGCGATCATTGCAAAGTATCATGTACCTCATGCGCTCAAAGAACGAATTGTAGATACTTTTGTATCGCTAAACTTTAGTCAATATTTGCCCGGGTATCGAATACAAGACATGGGCGACAATAGAACGGACCAATACCTGAAAACCATTTCAGACTTGAAAAATCTGGGTAAAATAGTTGACCAAATCTTAAATAAAAAATAGAAACGGGCGCCAACAGTGTAAATGATGTTCATTGCGAGCAAAAGATCGCCCGTTCTTCCAGGTCTTCCACCAACCCGCTCACGCCGTTCCTTCAGGTTTCAATGCCTGAAAGCCAAATCCTGCAAGTTGTCCGACTTGTCCGGCCCTGTAGGGTTGTACCGCGTCCCGATTTCCAGGCTCTATTCAAATGCATCAGTTATATTTGCTTGGGAATGTCGACACTCCCATTCCGGACATAAAGGCTTGCTATCCATGCCGTTGAGCAGCCAGCCCGCAAACCAAACGTTCGTCGGCTCAGTATCAAGCCCACCGTTGGAAATAAAGTATACTATAGAAATGGACAAAAACAAATTGATCAAAGACAATTTAGTACATCATATCAACAATTCAATAAAGTTGTTTCAGGAGCAATTCTCATTTCCAAATCTCCTTCAACATGAAATAGATAACCTTGACAATATTATATGGTTGCCGAATCCGGAACTCGATGCCGAAGGTTTAAAAGATGAGCACAAAAATGAATTAATTGAACTGTTGAATGATAATCATCTTCACGTTGATCTGGAGAATTTGATTGGTGAACTGGTTGATGTTAATGAAAAGAGCATTCAGGATCACATAGAACATCAATTGATCGATAATTTGTCAAATATCTCATTGGGTATCCCTGAAGAGAGAAGGGATTTTAAATTAAATCTGCTTTTCCTTGAGCACGATTATGAACCTGAATCATCTTTTTGTGGATTTGATGACCAGGATTATGAATTTAAAATACTTTCCGGACAAGAGTATTTAAAGTATAATTACGAAAAGGCGCTATTCAGTAGCGTAGGCAAATTTGACTATACTCCGTTTTTACACCCATTTTTGAAGTTCGAAGAAACAATAGGAGAAGAACGAGTTGATATGATAAATGAGGCTTTAAGTATGGGGGCATACCTAGAGGAGATAAAGAAATTATTCTTGCTGAATGGATTTTTGGGGATTCACACTTGTCTTGGCAGGATCAAGGATAGAATTAGAGAACTTAATATATCGATGAGCGATGAAGTTTTTGTTTTTGGAAACGAACATGATTGCGAACAATTGAATATATATGTATTATAAGCAGTATTGCTATCCGTTTTCGCAAGTCTTCCATAATCCCACCCACGCCAGTTCTTTTGACCAGGCGCGGCAGTGCAGAATGACGACAAACAGCAGAAGCCATACCCCCAAAGCATTCACTCATTCACAGGCAGCATTCGCACAGCCATAGGCGCCACTCACAAAGATGGCTGCGCGCATTGTCCCTTTCCCGCTATATTTGGATTGGCGTCTCATCCCGCCTGAACGATCCATATGGCGATCCGGACACTTCTGACATTGATATGCTGGCTGTTCCTGTTGCACCATTCCCTTGCGCAGGACGGCCGCCGGCGCATCCTCGGCCGGGTGCTGGGCGAACAGGGAGAGCCCCTCGCGGGCGCCACGATCACCGCCGGCAATTCCGAACAACGGCACAGTGATTCGACCGGCCGTTTCCTTTACGAAACAAGACGCCTGGACGAGCCCCTCGTCATCCGCAGGCTGGGATATTTCCCGCAGCGCATCAGGCTCGACACGCTTCCTTTTGAGAACGGCCTCGCCCGCCTGGACGTTTACATGGTCTCCAACGACATTTCCCTGCCGGAGGTCGCCATTTCCGGAAAACCCGTTGAAACCATTTTTCGCGAGACCTACAGCAGCAGCCTGCTCGATTACGGCTTCGCCGGAAAAGACCTCCTGCTATTGGTGCGGGAGGGCCGCCGTTTTGTGCTCCGCCTGAGCACCGATCAGGGGAAAGTGCTGGATGAATTGCCACTGCCCGACGACGATATCCGCTTGCTGCACCAGAGTTGCATGGGCAATTTTCACCTCGTCGGCGCCGACTGGGCCTGGGAAGTGGCGTTTGCCGGCAGCCGCCTCGATACCCTGCCGCGCTACGAAGCACGCCGGTTTCATCACCTCGTGGAGCCTTGCGTGCTGGCCAGGGACGGCTATTTCATTTTCCGCCGCGGCGGCCCGTACCGGCAATCGGTGCGCTACGACTATTTCGACCCTTCCAACCGGCGCCGCCACCTCGCGACCATCCGCGATGAAAACGTGGAGCGCGATCTCCGGAGGCGCTACGATGCGATCCTGGCGGCATACATGAAGACGATCCCCGACGTCGACCGCGACGACATCCTGGACGGGAAAACGCGGTTTACCGATCCCGATCAAATGCTGAACCCCGAAACGCTGACCAAAATGGCCGAAACGAACGGACTCGTTACCGCCATCGGATTTTTCAGCACGCTTGCCGCCGATTCGGTCTATGCGCCCTTGTTCGGGGTCGGCGGGCATATTTACCTGTTCGACCACGTCAACGACGCGCTGTTTCGTTACCCGGACCTCGAGCAGGCGCCGCAGCGAACAGGGCTCGATTACCACCGCCAGCCCGGCTGGCGCAAGGAAATGCTGGCAGACCATTCGCTGGGGCGCATCTACGGTCGTTTCAGCGACAAAAAAGGGCTGCTGCTAAAAGAGATCGATCTGGAGACGGGGCAATGCCGCAAGACTTATCAGCCCACGGTAGCGCCATATCTGGCGGACCACTTCCGGTTGCGCAACGGATACCTGTACTTCATCGGCCAGCCGAACGTGAACGTTCCGGTGCGACGGCTGTACAAGGTGAATTTGTTCCGCTATGAAAAATGACGGGGGTGATGCGGGAAGCGTTTGCTCTGCCTGGTGTTTTCACCATGTTGGCCCACGATAAAATCGGCCTTATGGAAATCCCGTCAAAGGCGGGGCAAAAAGTACGAAAGGTGCTCGCTTTTGGAATAACACACCTGTTTTGGGTGCTATAATCTCAAATTTTCTACTCTTTGTATGCTTCCGTTGTGTCTGTGCCGACAGCCATTTTGCTCTGCTTGATGTTTTCGTCACAACTGTATGGGAAGTCAAGTGGTGTCGGTAGCGCGGCGTTTACGCCGCCCGGGTAAAGGCCATTTATGGCCGTAATGCGTGACAGTCGGTCATAAATGACCTCCAACAAGGCGGCGTAAACGCCGCATTACCAACTTTACGTACCGTTGTTACGGGTATTACCCGCGAAAAAGCCCTCGCGCGGGTAGGTGGCTGTTTTCGGACTTACTGATGCTCAGTAGCGAACGGCAGTGATGTTCCGATGAACCACGCCCGGTATTTCTTCATCAAACATGAGCGTATCTTCTGACAGATGAAGCACTTCAAACGTAGCGCTTTCATATCCACCCCAGAATGCAGGGTTACTCCACTTGATATGTATTGCGTTTTGTCCTGCATTAATGGTAAAATTACCTGAACTAGTATCAATCAGACTTAACAAGTCAGGATACGCAATTTTTTTCCATTCCGTTGTTCCCCGATTGGCATAGTAATAGTCAAACGCTATTGAAAACGCACCTGAATCCAGATTATATAGTTCAGTTCCGTTATATAAATATGATTTTATTTTCCACTCGCCTTCCAGTTTTTTCCCCAAAGAATCATCTTCCTTGTTGCAGGAAGCGACATACACCGCAAGAATCATTACCAGCAGGATGGGCAGCAATACAGGTTTCATAACGTGTTTTTTTTAATTGAATGAGTGTAATCTGTTTTTGAAAAGGGTACACATTTTCTTTTTGGAAAAAAGATACAAAAACCAGGTGCGAGAATTTGAAGTTCTGGCTCTGAAAACTACAGCTTTTCACCTCGATAGCTTTTGATGGGTTTCTTCGAACTACAAAAATTATGAACCTGCAAAGGTGTTATTTGGAAGAAAAATCATTGATTTTCGACGCAGTAATTTTTCGCAGACTGCCAAAAAGAAAATGTGTACCCTTTCTAAATCCGTTTTATTATCATCAGAGTTTTTGAAACCTGCCGGTTTCCTCTATCCGTTCGCCTGTCATCTGCAGAAAATATATGCCTGCGGGAAGTATGGAAATATCGATCTGAAAGTACGGCTGGAGCGGCAATACGAGTGCTGTTACCAGTTGCCCTTTGCCGTCCAGGATACTGCAATGAATGTCACCATTCACATCCTGTGCAATTTTCCGCATATCAATGGTCAACATATCGCTCGAAGGGTTGGGAAAGATATTGGCTGTATTGTTCCTGCTTTTTATTCGGAAAGAGCCGAAAGGAGGCACAAAAGCAACGGTCCGGTTCATCGTCCCGCATTCGTTCGGTGTACTGATAAAGAAAGAAGTACTCAGCTGGGCGGGCATTCCGAAGGAGATGGAATAAGTAGTATAGGGAAGCGTCGCGGTGTTATTACCTGTGGTTTGTACCCAAGTGTATACGGCATTTTTATTTTCCAGTCTGATATCGTAGCTGCTTCCGGCAGATGCTCCGTTTACTGTATAAAGCGTGTTAACCACTCCAGAGGGACCAACATACACGCCATCAAGGCCGAATGATCCATTCACTCTTACTTTTCGCTGATACACGACGGGGCCGTAGCAGTTGTGGTTAAAACTGACTTTTATCCAGGTATCAAAAGGATAGCAGCAAACACCCGAGGCCGTAATATTCCTGATTTTGCCGGAGGAAGGCTGTACCGATGAAAACTGAAGATGAGGTCCGAGTTCCCAATGAATGGAGCCGTTCGGATCAAATGTGTTGTAAAAACTGGCGGTAAACTCCTCTCCGGGGCACACTACGGATTTGTTGGTCAAAATTACCTGATTGGCTTCCAGCGTCAGTTCAAAGCTAAGATCGACAGGCGACGCAAACAGCAAACATTCGTCCGACGGAAAATTAGAAGGCGCGCTTGGCCGGCATACCTGGACGGGAGTCAGACGATATCTAATTGCTCCGGCAGTGGTTTCATCCCATCCTCCGCCTATCGATTGACAGGGAGGACAATTGTCTTTATCATACATGATACTGCATTCACAGGTATGCCCGTTTCTTGCGAAGATATGCGCCAGTTCATGCGCCACTGTAATCGAAATACGCTGCGTATCTCCGCTTTTGTAAACAAAACTGTACGGAAGAAAGGCTACACACGGTACAGAAAGCAAACTACCGCACATGATCTGTACTGAGGAGGCCTTTACGTAACCGTTTAGCCCCAACGGCCGTCCCGACATAAGGGAAACGGCATCCCGTTGAATACAGGATTTGTTGCTTTCCCACCAATCCTTGCCCTGGGTCCAATGTGTTGTATGATTGCCACCACTGTACGGCTGACTGGCAGCACTCGTCCAGATATTAATATCAACGATCTGAAACTGCATTTTTGGGGCCAGGATTTTGTAATAGCCTTCTACTTTTAGTGTAATTTCTGCCAAATCCTTTTCGATTTCTTCTTCTCTGGTCGGATCATCGGGTAATGCGGGAGGGTCGTATTCGATGTAATAATCATAATCTACGTCGTATGCGATCTCAAAAAAATATTCTTTCTCTATACGTTCGGCCGGGCCGGTTTGTTCAGGATCCTGCGGATGGGACGATTCAGGCGTTCCACAGACAAAATCAGGATAGGCTACTCCCCTGTACTTGATGAAAGTGGAAGAAGGGTCATTTTCAGGCTCTTCAACAAGGCTTGAAATACTGCCTACAAACCAAATTTCGCCGCCATCTTCATAATACCCAAACATTTGATCTTTTCGGATGAGGAATCCGGCGACAAGATTGGTATCTCCATTGACAAAACCTCTGAAAATTCCATCATTTTCCAGATCGAGTAACAAAGGCGTACTATCTCCCCTAATCATCATTCTGGCGCCTTCAGGATACAAGATACTTTTTTCAAGGTTCAATGTGATCGTGTCATCACCAACATTTAGTAAAAATTCAATCCCTTCTCCACTCCCTGCGTATATCTCGGACCATAATTCCAGTGGATGAAAATTAAAAGCAGCGTAATGGGTTACTTTTTGAGCGACTTCAGACTGTTCGGCAGAGGTCAACGTGTAAGGTAATCCAAATACAGGCAATTGTGAAAAAAGGCCGGGAGGGCTGATACAACAATGTAATAATGCTACTAAACCGAGAATTCTTCTAAGGCGTGTGGCGTGTGGCGTGTGGCGTGTGGCGTGTGGCGTGTCAACATGATGATAAGTTTAAAATATGAGTTAATATTCTATGTCCAAAATTACACGATCGAAGCAATTGCTACAATGTATTTAATATGCGTTTGCCAGCTTTAGCAGATACCCCCCACCAGTGAAGGCTCTGCATGCTGTAAAACAACTGCCGGGCTGTGCTATACAGCGTGTCAAGTGGTGCCGGTAGCGCGGCGTTTACGCCGCCCGGGTCAAGGCCATTTATGGCCGTAATGCGTGACAGTCGGTCATGAATGACCTCCAACAAGGCGGCGTAATTGAAGTTTCTTTAAAAAACGCACTTATTTTTTTCGGCAGATCTTTGGTTTACAGTTGATTAGCAAAAAAATATAACTGCGCTTTATTTTGAAACTTCTCGCCATGCTTGGTGTTTCACCAAGCAGACGTACCCCGGGTGGTCCAGTCTCTATGCACGACGGCCAATCCTTACCACACCAAAATAAATCAGAAAAGGCCGGCACATTTCGGCAGAAGAATAAAGGCGGCTGAAGACCAGATTTTGTTTTAAAGGCTGATTTCGTGCTATGTTTCGTGCTTGGTCAAAAGACACAAGCACGGCGAAAAGGGTCACTTTCACCCCGCAAAACGCCCCCGGAAGCCATTATCGCCTCCTCAGCCGTTCACCCGTTTCGGGAAGGTCAGCACGAAGGTGCTGCCCCTGCCGGGTTCGCTTTTCACATCCACCAGCCCTTTGTGGGCGGTCATGATGGCCTTCACGTAACTGAGGCCGAGGCCGAAACCTTTCACGTCGTGGATGTTGCCCGTGTGCACGCGGTAGAATTTGTCGAAGATGTGTTTGCGGGCTTCCTTGCTGATGCCGACGCCTTTGTCGGTGATGGCGATCTCTATGCCCATCGGCACATCGCGCGTCGAAATGGTGATCTCGGGCTTTTCGGGGCTGTATTTGTTGGCATTGTCGAGCAGGTTGTGGATGATGCTCGCGATGTGCGTGGCATCGCCTTCGATCACCGGGCTTTGGGCTTGCAGATCGGTGAGCAGGGACCCTTCGCGTTTTTCCACCTGCAGGCTGAAATTATCCACCGCCTGCTGGATGACCTCGTGCAGGTTGAGGTCGTCGACGCTGAGTTGAAAATCCTTTTTATCGATCAGGGCCATTTGCAATACGCGCTCCACCTGGCTGTTCATGCGCCGGTTTTCCTGGCGAATGATGTCTACGAACCGCTTGATCTTGTCGGGATGGCTCATGATCATCGGGCTGCCGATGCTGTCGGCTGCCAGGCTGATGGTCGCGATCGGCGTTTTGAACTCGTGCGTCATGTTGTTGATGAAGTCGTTCTTCATCTCCGAAAGTTGCTTCTGGCGATAGATCACCTGAATGGTGTACCAGAAACAGAACAGGATGATGCCCGTGAAAATGACCGACATCACCAGCGCTTTCAGTACGGACCCCAGCACCAGGCTGGTGCGGTTGGGGAAATACAGCGACAGGTAGCCCGGCGACTCCATGTCCTGCGTGAACAGGGCTACTTTGTACGGCGAATTATACAAGGTAGGTGCGCCGCCCTGGGTGATCTGGGGGCCGCTGTCTTCCACGACGTAGTGGTCATTGACGATCACATAACTGTTGCGCGCTTTGGAATACACGCCGTACTGGTAGGTCGCGTCGATGCCGCGGCTAGAGATCTCTTCCTGCACGGATTTGGCCAGCAGGTCGAGGTTGATGCGCTCGGCAAGCGGCGTGGAATCGAAGAGTTGGAGCACTTTCATGGACTCCCACATCGTAATATTGTCCTCAAAACTCCGCTTGCTGCCGGTATCGCCGGGCGCCACATTGCTCTGGGCACTGAACCCGTTCTCCAGATACTGCGCTTTGGGCCGTTTTCTGCCTGTGCCGCCTTTCGTTTTATTCATCGCCTCCATCACCGATACCGTTTCTTCGTAGTATTGTAACTTGCCGGCCACGCGGTTGAGGGCCGCGAATACGTTTTTGTCAAACTGTTCTTCATTCAGCCGGATGTTCCAGTCGATCCAGTAAATCTGCAAACAAATGATCCCGATGAGGGCGCTGGTCATCAGGCCGATAATGAGGCGTATACGCTGAGCGTTCATGTGTCGTTCCGGTTGGAAGCCTGCCTGCCCTCGGCAGCCGGCGTCGCTGATGGATGGGTCTTCGGGTATGCGGGCCGAAGGTACGAATGGAATCGTCGTACGGGTTTAACGTTAATTCGGACAAAAATATGTCGGATTCCGGGACTTACCGGTCAATTTAACCTGAGATTAACGGCGCACATGTCCCGCCGTAGCATTCAAGACTGCGGTGAATTTTTTAATCCTTCGGGTTATCAACTGAACGACACGGCCTGATTGGCCTGGCCTCCTGCGATACTGTTCTTTTGCCTTGATGCAAAAGAACCAAAAAATCAAGGCTGTATTAAAATCCAGCAATTTTGCCGGCCATTTCCGGCAGGTTCGCACCCAAACTCGTCCCGATTCGTTCCTCATCGGGACTCAAACATGGGTGCTCTCATCTGCCTCCAATGGCGCAAAATCGGGATTTTAATAAGGCCGGGTTAACAGTCTGCCAATAAAGGTTGGGTGTTCAGGCATTTGCACTATTTGCATTTAAAAGCCTGTCCGACACTCACGCAAACCGCTGATATAGAAACATATCGTGAACTGGGAATCCGCACTGACTTCTTTCCGCGCTTATCTGTTGTTGGAGCGCTCGCTCAGCCCGAACACCATCGGGGCTTACCTGAACGACGTGCAGAAATTCGCGCAGTTCCTCGAACTGGAATCGCTCGATACACCGCCCCTGCAGGTGCGGCAACCCGAACTCGAACAGTTTATTTTCTGGATCAACCGCCTGGGCCTGGAAGCCAGCACACAGGCGCGGATGATCTCCGGCCTGCGCGCCTTTTACAAGTTCCTGCTGGTGGAAGACCTCATCGACGAAGACCCTACCGAACTGCTCGAAGGTCCGCGCCTGCGGCGAAAAGTGCCGGAAGTGTTGTCCGTGCACGAGATACAGGCCATGCTGGCGGCGATCGACCTCTCCGAGCCGCTGGGCGTGCGCAACCGCGCCATCGTGGAAGTGCTGTACGCCTGCGGCCTGCGCGTCAGCGAGGCGGTCAATCTCCGGCTCACGCAGTTATTCCTGGAGGCAGGCTTCGTAAAGGTGGTCGGCAAAAACGACAAGGAACGCCTGGTACCCATCGGCGCCGAAGCCGTGAAATACCTGCGCATGTACATCGATCATGTGCGCAGCGGCCTGAAAAAGATACGCCCCGGCCACGAAAACTACGTTTTTCTCAACCGCAACGGCGCGCGCCTGACCCGCGTCATGGTGTTTTACATCATCAAGGAACTGGCGCGGCAGGCCGGCGTGACCAAAAACATCAGTCCGCACACATTCCGCCACTCTTTCGCCACTCACCTCGTGGAAGGCGGCGCCGATCTGAAGGCCGTGCAGGACATGCTGGGGCACGAAAGCATTACGACGACCGAAATTTACACCCACCTCGATACCGAGTACCTGAAAGAGACCATTTACCTTTACCATCCCCGCTTGAAGATGCAGGCGCCCGGCGCCGCTGATCCGAACACCCAACCACCTCAGACATGAAGCAGTATTGGCTGGTAAAATCCGAGCCCGACGTTTACGGATTCGATCAATTGGTAAAAGACGGCCGCACACGCTGGGACGGCGTGCGCAACTACCAGGCCCGCAATAACCTGCGCGCCATGAAAGCGGGCGATCTGTGCCTGTTCTATCACTCGAACATCGGCCTGGAGATCGTGGGCATCGCGCGCGTAGCGAAAGAACACTACCCCGACCCCACGGCTGAAAAGGGCGACTGGTCGGCCGTAGACCTCGAACCCCTGAAGCCTTTTGCGAAGGCCGTACCACTGACGGAGATCAAAAAACACCCCGGTTTACAGCAACTCGGTCTGGTGCGCAACGCCCGTTTGTCGGTAATGCCGGTTACTTTCGACGAATTTTCCACCCTTTTGAAGCTCGGAAGTACGCAAATTTGAACTATGATGTTTTACCACTCTGGCCGTGGCCGCTACGCCGCACGCTTTTCCGGCGGCGGGGGCATCGGCTGTCTCATATTCGGCATATTGGGCCTCGTGGCCGCTTATTACATCCTGAAGGGATTTTTTATCGTCCTCTACTGGGCAGCGCCTGCGCTGTTCGTACTGGCCCTGATCATCAACTGGCGCGCAGTCGTCGATACGTTCAAGTCCTGGCTGAAAAGTATGGAAACCAACCCCGTGGGCGGTCTGCTGACTGCTGCGCTGGCGGTGCTGGTCTTTCCCGTTTTCGCCCTTTACCTGTTTGTCAAATCGCTCGGCTACAACAGGATCGAGAAAATACGCAGGGAAGCCGGTGCGCAGGAAGGCCGGGAGGAAGGTGAATTCGTGGAGTTCGAAGAGATCGAAAGTTTCCGGAAGGGTGAAGAAGATGCTCCGGAACTGATGGAGCCGCCCGATCTGCCCGAGCCACAGACGGATCAGCCGAAAAAGGCGGCGCCGAAGAAGCCCGACAACCCGTACGATCAGTTTTTCGGGGATTAAGAACTTGTTCTAGGTTTCCCCCTGTCAGCGCAGCGGCTCGTACTGCAGCAGCACGATGCCGCAATCGAAGGCTTTGGACTGCCTGAGTTTCAGGCCGGTGCGGTCGCGAAAGATCGACATGCCCTCGCCGATGGCCGTGGGGTTGACGAACAGGTTCAGTTCGTCGATCAGGCCCTGCCCGATCAGCGACGATACCAGTTCGCCGCCGCCGTAGACGATGATGTCGCCGCCGTCCTGTTGCTTCAGGCGCGCGATCTCGTCGTCGAGCGCGCCGCCCGCGATCTGTGTATTGTCCCATTTCGATTGGTCCAGCGTTCTGCTGAACACCACTTTCGGCGTATCCGCCATCTTCCGGGCAAAGGCGAGTTCTTCGCCCGCCGTTTCGGGGTTCTGCGCGAGTGCCGTCCAGTGCGGGATAAAACCTTCCGCCACATTTCTGCCGAGCAGGATACAGTCGACGGGCTCCGTGAGCGCACTGACGTGATCTTTGATGCCCTGGTCCCAGTTCCAGGTTATCCAGTCGAGTTTTCCTTCGGGACTGGCGATGAAGCCGTCCGCGCTGATCTGCATTTGCAATTTTAACGTACGCATGATGTTGATCACAGTTTTTGAGTTCGATCCGGCGGATCAATGATGTGCGGACACAAGGTTACGGCCAATACCCGGTTCGGCCGGCGAAAAGTTATTCAGATACACAATTATTGCTTTTTCCTGCACGGATATCACTTTTCCGTCCCTGTTTGACAAGCATGTATAGGTTCGAAAACGCCAAATTCCAATCTTGCGCCGCCCGATCCTTTTTGGGCCGCCGTATCCGAAAAGCGCACAGAGTAGGAATAAACACTTTCACTGCCTCTTTTTTATGAATTTCAAAACACGCTTGCTTACGGCGCTTTTGCTCGCCGGCGGCATCCTGTATTTTAATGCCTGCAAGGACGATGACTGTTGCAGCGATCCCTGCGAAAACTGCGGTTCCGGTTACGCCTGCATTGATAATGCGTGCCAGTGCCCCGACGGCAACCTGGAACTCGGGGGAAACTGCATTACGCTGAGCGCAGGCACTTTCGTAGGCTATGGCCCTTCCTGCCTGTGTTACGACACTTTGGCGCTGGCCTTTCTGGGTCAGGGTGTCGACAGGATCGTACAGATGCCTTTTGTACTGAACGGCGCCCCCGGCTCGGCCAGCACCAATGCCAGTTACTACGAAAAACCCGACGGCGACAGCATTTACATTCTGGAATTGCCCATCACGTGTACGTATCAGGACAGCATCAAGGTTTTCCCCGAGGCGTTCGGGAAGGTGCAGCCCGACGGAACAATGCTGTTGAACCTGGTTTTCCGGCACAGCGTTACCCGCAAAGTCCTCGACTCCTGCACGATGACGATGAAACAGCAATGATGTAGGGGTTGATTGGCCCTGTAGGTTAGCAGTAGGCAGTGGCAGTCGCAGTTGGCAGTATTAGCGGGATTGGAAAAACCAGAAAATGCAGACCCCTTTGCACCGTAATTTTAAAACTGCCAACTGCCACTGCCTACTGCTACCGATCGCCCTGCATCCGGCGCTTTCCCGTCTCCCGCCTTCATTTACGCGCCTTTTTTGAAAAGGAATCCCTGATATGCGTGATGTTGGCGATCACCAGGATGGTGAAAAAGAAGGCGATAAACAGTTCCAGCATGACAAAAATACGCGCGCTCAGGGAGTGCGGCACGATATCGCCCAGACCGGCAGTGGTAAAGGTTGTCACACTGAAATACAAAAACGACAGAAAAATGCCCGCCACGTTGTCCGAAGCAAAATCGCCGGAAAACGCCTGTTCGTTGATCCGGTAAAGGCAATAGTAGTCGAGCCCGAAAGACAAAATGATGAGCAGCACGCTTAATGTTGCAAAGGGCACAAAGTCGTTGAAGTAGAAATCGTGCCCGGCCGTTTCGCGGATATTGTAAAAAGTAAACCAGATAAAATAGGCCGATTTGCCGATGCTGACGCAGAGCAGCAAGGCTTCGCTGATGGTAGGGTTGGCCAGTTCCAGCAGGTCCAGCAGGAAAATGGCCAGTCCCAGGCCGATGACCGTCAGAAACCGGTAAGCCGTGGTAATGCGGATCATATCGTTTCGGCAAAAATCGCAGAATACAGCATTATTACAACGCAAGTAACGGCAAACTTCAGTTCAAACGTTTGCCAGGAGGGGCAAACCGAAGCGATCTTCACCTGGATTCCGGTTTTTTGAATGCAGAAGGCTACCGAACGACCAAAACGACAAGGCCTGCCAGGATCAGCCCGGCGCCCAGCAACACTTTTGGCGTCGCGGGTTCGCGCAGCAACCAAAACGACAGAAGCAGGGTCACCAGGATGCTGCCTTTGTCGATGGCTGCCACGATGGACACCGGGCCCATTTTGATAGCGCGGTAGTAGCATACCCACGACAAAGCGGTGGTGACGCCCGACAGCAACAAAAATCCCAGCGCGCGTGGTGTCAGTTTTTGCCAGTCCGACCATCCCCGCTGGGCAAATACCAGCAGCCAGACCAGCATAAAAACAGCAATGGTGCGCACGGCAAGGCCGAAATCGGCCCGCACTTCACCAAGCCCGAATTTGGCGATCACCGCCGTTGCACCCGCAAAAAACGTTGCGAGCAGTGCATAAAAGAGCCATGTTTCCATACATTTGTTACGCTATGAAAAGAACAAAATGGTTTGAACGCCAATTCCCGGCTATTGCCGACAACGGCCTTTTTCCCGGCATCCTCGAACGCCTGGAAGGTACGCCGGCACGACTGAATGGCAAATTTGAAAAATTGCAGGTGAATGCCCTCGTCCGGCCCGAGGAAGGATGGAGCCTCCATAAAGAAATCGGCCATTTGCTCGACCTGGAGCCGCTTTGGTTCGCACGCGCAAAGCAGATCATGGAGGGCGAACAGGACCTGATACCGGCCGACCTGAGCAACAAGAAAACCCATGAAACCGACCACGACGGTCGATCGGCTCAAGGCCTCATCGGCGATTTTGCAACGGAAAGGGCCAAACTGGTCGCTTTGATGCGATCGGCCAGCGCGACCGCGCTCGAAAACGCCGCCAGACACCCCCGCCTGGGCACCCCCATGAAACTGATCGATCTGGCCTTTTTTGTGGCGGAACACGACGACCACCACCTGGCCAGCATGACCGAACTGCTTCAGCAACCATCATAAGCATACGCGATGAAAGACGAATTTTTGGCGGCAGCTATTGAAGAGGCCCGGATGGGCTATTCCGAAGGCGGCATCCCGATCGGCTCGGTGCTGGTCCACAAAGGGCGCATCATCGGCCGCGGCCACAACCGGAGGGTGCAAAAAGGCAGCGTGGTGCTGCATGGCGAAATGGATGCCCTGGAAAATGCAGGTCGCCAGAAAGCGTCGGTTTACCGGGAATGCGTGCTCTACACGACCCTTTCTCCCTGCCCCATGTGCTCCGGCACCATTTTGCTGTACGGCATCCCCAAAGTGGTGATCGGCGAGAACAAAACCTTTATGGGCGAAGAGGCATTGCTGCGCTCGAGGGGTGTGCAGGTGGAAGTGGCCGACGACGATGAATGTTACGACCTCATGACGACATTCATCCGCGAAAATCCCGAACTCTGGAACGAGGATATCGGCGAATAACGCTCGTTACTGCTTGCCAAGCCGATCCAGTTTGCGCTCGATCTTTTCCAGCAGTTCGATCTGCCGCTGCTGGATCTCGCACAAATGCTTGTACTGATCTTCCAGCGACAGGTCCAGTTTCTGGTGCATGTGCCGTATTTCGATCTCCGACTTCAGGTTGATCAGGTAGTCGTTCTCTGCCCGTTTCCGGTCTTTGGCCTCCTGGCGGTTCTGGCTCATCATGATCACGGGCGCCTGTATGGCGGCGAGGCACGAGAGGATGAGGTTGAGCAGTATGTAGGGATACGGGTCGAAGGTTCGCTGAGCCAGAAAATACGAGTTCAGCGCGATCCAGGAGACCAGCACAACGGCAAAGGTGATAATGAACGTCCAGCTCCCGCCGAACTCCGCCACTTTGTCGGCAAGGCGTTCGCCGTAACGCGCGGACCCCTGATCGGCTTTCATCAGCGTCTGGGTCAGCAATTCTTCCTCCTCCAGCGAATGCCGCACGATCTGGTGCAATTT
This sequence comes from Lewinellaceae bacterium, assembly GCA_020636045.1. Lineage (GTDB taxonomy): Bacteria > Bacteroidota > Bacteroidia > Chitinophagales > Saprospiraceae > M3007. The sequence continues at coordinate 417,462 of JACJYP010000003.1, read as the reverse complement.
TTCGAGGTGCGCGCTTTCCGCACTCATCAGGTCTTTGATGTACTTGGTTTGTTTTGCCATGGAAGACCGAATAATGGTAAAAAAAAGAAAAAGGGCCCTCGCAAATTACACATTCGGCTGCACATACTCACTTGCACGATGCCACCGCGATCTTCGAGTCGGCGGTGCCATAGTACAACAGCCATTGTCCGTTGTGCCATACCATGCCCTCCAGAAAACAAACGTTGTTCACCTGCCCGCTGATCTCGTAGGGGCGGTCGGGGGTCATGGAATATTGTTTGGAGCGGCCGATCAGTTTGGAAGGCTTGTCTGAAGAAAACAACGCCTGTCCGACCGAATAAGCCATATTTGGAAGCGATTTATCGCCTTTTTCACCGTCGTTGGCGCTGTTGTACATCAACAGAATGCCCTGCTCGCGGAGCAGCGCAAAAGGTCCCGGCTCCACCAGTTTGCTGTCGAAATGCCCCTGGCGCGGGCTGAGCACGGACAGCAAATTCCCCTTTTTATCTTCCACAGGCGTCCAGGTGATAAGGTCGTCGGAAGTCGCCATGAACAGGTCGGTATCGCCCCAGTACATCTGGTATCGGCCTTTTACTTTTTTGGCGATCACTTCGTCGTTCACGAGTTCGCAAACGATGGCGCCCGATTTTGACCAGCGGTCGCGGTATTTCGCATCGGTCAGCACCAGCCCATGCTTTTCCCAGGTGACCAGATCGCGGGAAGAAGCCACGCAAAGCCGCGCTGTAACGCCGTCATAAGCAGTATAGGTCATCACGTACAGGCCGTCGTTGCGTTTCACCACGCGGGGGTCTTCGCAGCCGCCTTCCCATTCGAAGGTCTTCATGGGGTCGTTGGAAGGATACAGGACAGGCAGGGGCGTCCGACGGAATACCAGGCCGTCGCGGCTTTTGGCCAGCCCGATGCGCGAGGTGCCGGCGTGTTTGCCTACATTATCCTCCGCGCGGTAAAGCATCCACACCCAGCCGTCTTTAACGATCGCAGTGGGGTTGAACACGGAGCGTTCTTCCCAGCGCAGGTTGGTTTTGCGTACCGGGCAGAAGAACTCTGATTCGCCGTCGGGTTGAAGAATCGGATTGTAATCGTCGATCTTCTTGATCGGTTGAAGGGTCCAGAGATTTTCGTCGACAAATCGCTTGCCGCCGGCACAGGAGGCCGTCAGGGCGATGCAGATGAGTATGATCGTTTGTTTCATAACAGGTCGTGTTAATCATTCAGGCAGTAGCATTGCGGTAGCCTTTCGTCACATAAAACACCACAAAAGAAAAACAGGCCAGCGGCGCCAGCAGGGCCATTTTCATGCCGCCGGCTTGCGACAGTAGTCCTGCGATCGGAGGCATGACCGCGCCGCCGACGATGGCCATGATCACCAGCGACGACGCCAGTTTGCTTTCTGCAGGCGGCAGCCCGTCGGTAGCCAGCGCAAAAATGGTCGGGAACATGATGCTCTGGCAAAAGAAGGTCAGCATGATGCACAACACCGCGGTGAGGCCTCCCGCCAGGAACGCCAGTATCACCAGCGCCACGGCGGCAAAGGAAAACCATGAAACGACGCGCTGCGGTGAATACCGGCTCATCAGCGAGGTGCCGATGACGCGCCCGATCAGGAAGAGCACCATGGCGAAAGAGAAGTGATAGTTGGCGATCTTTTCCAGGGTGACATTTGGGTCGGCGCCGAAAAACGAATTGGCATAGCGCACCGCCACATCGACGTGTTTTTCCGGTGAAAAATCGAGTTTAAAATCGGCAAAATAGCCCCACAGCGTCGCCTGGGCGCCGACATTGGCGAATTGCGCGCCGACGCCGAGCGCGAGGTGCCGGTATTTGCGCAGCAGCCCCGCAATGGAGACGGGCGCCAGCGTTTGCTCCTCCTCGCGCCCCACCTCCGGCATTTTGGTGAGCCAGAACAGCACGGTTACGGCCAGCAGGATCAGACCCATCAGCAAATAGGGCCCCTGCACCGAGAGGATCTCCGTTTTCCGGTAGTCCAGCAATTCTGCCGCGGTTTTTGTGCGCTGCAATTCTGCCGTATCGAGGTCGGAGAAAATGAATTTGGCGCCGATGATCGGCCCCAGAATGATGGCCAGGCCGTTGAACGACTGCGCAAAATTGATGCGCCAGCCGGCTTTTTGCTTGTCGCCGAGCACGGTCACATACAGGTTTGCCGCCGTTTCGAGAAAAGCCAGGCCGGAGGCAATGGTGAACAGCGCCAGCAGGAAAAAGCCGAACGACTGCACGTCGGCAGCCGGATAGAAGAGCATGGAACCCGCAGAAAACAGCAACAACCCGAGCAAAATGCCGCGTTTATAGCCGAATTTGCGCATGAACATGCCGGCAGGTATGGCCAGCACGAAATAGCCGAAATAGAACGCCGAATCCACAATGCCCGCCTGCCAGCGTTTCAGATCGAGGGCAAACTGGAAGTGGCGGATCAGCGAGCCGTTCATGCTGTTGGGGATGCCCCACAGGAAAAAGAGGCTGCAGACGAGGGCAAAGGGCAGCAGGTAGGGGTTGCGTTGGCCGGAAGGTGTATTCATGGATCGGGAGCAGATGTTGACATTCAGGGGGCAAGTTTAGGAAAAGATTACCGCCAATCGCCGCAGATTTTCTTCTTTTGTCCTGCCAAATAATTACCGGACTCTCATGGAAAGCAATCAGACATCGAAAAAAGCCATTGTCGTCGGCGCCGGCCTGGTCGGCTCGCTCTGGGCCGTTTTTCTCGCCCGCCGCGGCTATCAGGTGGAAGTATACGAGCGCCGCTCCGATATGCGCGCTGCCGGCTACACCGGCGGCCGCTCGATCAACCTCGCCATGAGCGAGCGCGGCTGGAAAGCCATTGAAAAGGCGGGCATCCGCGAAAAGATCGAAAAAGTCGCCATTCCCATGCCCGGGCGGATGATCCACTCCGTCGAAGGCGAACTGAGTTTTCAGCCCTACGGCAAAGCGGGCGAGGCGATCTATTCCGTGTCGCGCGGCGGCCTCAACCTCGAACTCCTGAGTATCGCGGGCAGTTTCCCCAACGTACAGTTCTTCTTCGATCACCGCTGCCTCGATGCCGACCTCGAGCGGCCGGTGCTGACTTTTGAGGACACCGGCACCGGCGCCGTCAAAACCGTGGAAGCGCCGCTGGTTTTTGCCGCCGACGGCGCCTTCAGCGCCGTGCGCTACGCCATTCAGAAGACCGACCGGTTCAACTACAACCAGTTTTACCTGGAGCACGGCTACAAAGAACTGAGCATCCCGCCCGACGCAAACGGACGCCACCGCATCGATCCGTCGGCCCTGCACATCTGGCCGCGCGGCAACTTCATGCTCATCGCCCTGCCCAATGCCGACGGCAGTTTTACCTGCACACTGTTCCTGCCGTTCGAGGGGGAGGTGTCTTTTGAAAAACTGACCGGCAACGACGCGGTAAACGCGTTTTTTAAAAAATACTTCGCCGACGCCCTGCCGCACATGCCTACCCTGCTGGACGACTTCTGGGGCAATCCGACGTCTTCACTGGTGACCGTCAAATGCGCGCCCTGGCAATGGCAAAACCGCATCCTGCTCATCGGCGATGCCGCGCATGCCATCGTGCCGTTCTACGGACAGGGCATGAACGCCGGCTTTGAAGATTGCACCATTCTGGATGCCATGCACGACGAACTCGATGGCGACTGGTCGCGCATTATCCCGCAGTTCGCCCGGGAGCGCCAGCCCGACGGCGATGCCATCGCCGAACTCGCACAGCGCAATTTTATCGAAATGCGCGACCTCGTGGGAGACCCGCAGTTCCTGCTGCGCAAAAAAATTGCCGCCCGTCTGCACGAGCGGCACCCCGACTTTTTGCCGGTATATTCAATGGTAACGTTCAGCAATACGCCTTACCACGTCGCCCTGGAGGAAGACGACGCCCAGAACCGCCTGTTCGAGCGGGTGCTGCGCCTGGAAGACGCGGAGCACAACTGGGACGGCGTGGAGGAGGTGTTTGGGCAGTGGTTGAACGGGAAACTCAATTCCTGATCACCCGCATCATCCGGCCGCCGTTCTCTTTCATGCGATCGGCCATGATCTGCTGAAATTCGGCGTCGGTGACCTTCTCTCCGCGCTTCGGCGCAGCAATCTCGCCTTTCTTCAATTTTTTGAACTCCACTTTGGCGGCGGCGATCACGATCTCGCCGTCATTGACATCGATCTCCAGGATCGTGCCGGGCAACTGGCCGAACTGCGCGGGCCCCGTCGGGAGGGGCAGAGCGTCGGTGAACCATGCGACGATCTCACGCTTGCGCAGGGTGTCGGTGGTCGTGGCTTTCAGGCAGTTGTAGCCCAGGATCTCTTTCGTATCCATCGCCACCTTCCAGTCGCCCGTGGTCAGGGTATCCGCGATCAGGTAGTTTTTTCCGAAAAAATCGCGGGCGTCGATCTTTTTCCGGCCTGTAAAATCGCGGTAAAACGTTGCCTCCGGACGCTGCATCTTGATCACCATGCCACCGCCGTCGTTGAACTCGTCTTCGTCTTCTTCCTCCGCATTGCGATAGAGGCTTTCGGAAGCGTTGAACAGCAATTCGTTTTTCTGGGTCCTGAATTCAGGGATCATGGCTTTCATGTCGGCCGCTTCGGGGGGCAGCGAACGGTGCATATTGTAGGTTTCATTGTAATAAATGATGCCTTCGTTCTGCTGGCCGAACAATGCGCTGATCCATGGAAACAGCAGCCCTGCCAATAATAATTTGAGTTTCATAGCTTAATATTCCGGTTTACATTCAAAAAAAGTGCACCGGGAACGGCCCCGTGCTGCAAGGCAAAAGTACCGGGCTGCCTGAAGCGGTCAGGTTAATCGACCTTGAAGTAAGGTTAATTAAGGTTAATCGCATTGGCCGCGGACAGGAAAGCGGTGTAATTTTGTCCGGCATGCCGAAATTCCGCATCCGTCATCGTTTTCTGTGGCTCATTGCCTGCAGCCTGATTCTGCTGGCAGTGTTTCAGGTGTTCTGGCTCCGCAAGGTGTGGCAGGAACAGCGCGAATCCTTGCGTCAGGAATCGAACTACCTGTTCCAGCAGACGATCACCGCGCTGCAGGACTCGCTCGTTATGCGAAATATGATCGTGAGCGGAAACGAATCGGATACCTTTCGCGTGCGTTTGCATCAGGAAATGCCAATAACCAACCCCGGCGAATGGATGATCAAACGGAATGTGAAGACGAGGGTCGATTTCCCCGACAGCGACCGTTTGCTGATGTTCGATTCGACATCTGTCGACCAGGTTCAGGTGTTTATCACCGCCACCGACAGCGCAGGGTTGCCCGGCATGCCCGAACTCGACGGCATCCTCTCGAAGGTGCCCGATCATGCGCCCCCCCAACGCATGTTTTCCTTCCGCCTCAACCGCGATACGATGTCCATGGATACGCTTCGCCTTGCCTATCGCCGCTCGCTCGACCAGGCCGGGATCGACGTCGGATTTTCTGTGGAAGTATCTTCCGGCCTGTACAAAACAGAAAAGGACGACCTGCGTACCGACCCGGCATTTTCAGGGCTGCTGACGCGCCGTTTTTACGCTGCCGAACTGACGCATGCCACCGGTTACCTGCTGCGCAAAATGTTGCCGTACTTCTTTTTCTCCCTCCTGTTGTTCGGCATGACCGCCGCCGCGTTTTGGGTGATCTACCGGAACCTGCGGCAGCAACAGCGGCTCGCCGCGTTGAAAAACGAATTTATCGGCAACATCACCCACGAGTTGAAAACGCCGATCACGACCGTCGGAGTGGCCTTGGAAGCATTGAACGATTTCGAGGTGCTCAACGACCCCGAAAAAGCCCGCGAATACCTGTCCATTTCCCAACTCGAACTCGAACGCCTCACCCTGCTGGTCGACAAGGTGTTACGACTCTCTACTTTTGAAACACAACCGCCGCGCCTGAAAATGGAGCCGGTCGAGTTACCCGATCTGGTGCAGCAGGTGCTGGACGCCATGAAATTGCAGGCAGAATCCGTCGGTGCAGAAATCCGCTTCGACCGGGAACCCGGCGCAAATTTCACCATACAGGGCGACCGCCTGCACCTGATCAGCGTCGTATTTAACCTTGTCGATAACGCATTGAAATACAGGGGCAAAAATGCGCCGCTCATCAAGGTGTTTCTGCAAAACGCCGCCCCCGGTCGCATCCGGCTGGTGGTGGAAGACAACGGGACCGGCATCGAGGAAGCATACCGGCTGAAGGTGTTTGAAAAGTTTTTCCGGGTGCCCGCCGGCAATACCCACAACGTGAAAGGCCATGGGCTGGGTCTCAACTATGTCGCGAACGTCGTGCAGCAACACGGCGGCAGCATCCGGGTAGAAAGTCCGACCGGGCCGGACGGATCGGGGAGCCGCTTTATCGTCGAATTGCCGGTGGCGGGACGCACGTGACCCTCAAAACAAACTTTGTTTGCCTCCAAAGAAATGCCTTTCTACCTCACAAGAGGTTTTCAGACGATTTCTTACAGCGCATGCCCAAGCACGACCGCCAGGTAACGTATTTCTTCTTCCGTGTTGTAGTAGTGGGGTGAAATACGCAGCACCCAGGGAACACCCTTTCGCGGGAAATCGATCTGCGCCACCCCGGGCGGCGAAACGCGACAATTGATGTTTTCGGCCCACAGTTTTTCCAGTAGCGGGCGGGATTGCCAATGGGTAGAATACGCCGTAACGATACCGCACTGTTCCGCACCTAGGTCGAGCACCTGTACATCCGGCAATTCGCGCAGCAAGCGGCGCGTCATGTTTGCAAGGTGCTTTACCCTTTGTTCGACGGCCTCGATGCCCACTGACAGGGCGTATTCCACGGCGGCCCTGCTGCCCAGCACAAGCGCTATCGGCATTTCATAATATTCGAAACGCCGGGCGCTGTCGGCCGTTTCATAGGAATCAGGCCCGCTCCATTCCGCGCTGTGCAGGTCCGGCATCAGCATTTCAAGACCTGCTTCCAGCACCCGGTCGGATGCGTATAAAAAGCCGGCGCCGCGGGGTCCGCGCAGGAATTTGCGCATGGTGGCCGACAAAAAATCGCATTGGATGGCCTGAACGTCGAGCGGCAACTGCCCCGCTGACTGGCAGGCATCCACGAGATACCAGGTTTCAAAGGCGCTGCATATTTTCCCGATGGCTTCCACGGGCTGCACGAGTCCGCTGCTGGTCGGCACGTGGGTTACAGCAGCCAGTTTAGGGCGGTGCCGTTTCATCAGGCTTTCAAAATCGTCGAGGTCTACCCCGCCTTCGGCGGTATCGCTCGCACGGACCAGGCGGACACCCAGCCGTTTTTGCAGGGAAAGAAAGGCGATCTGGTTGGATACGTAGTCGTTTTCAGTGGTCAGGATGACATCGCCCTTTTGGAAGGGGATCGCGCTCAGGGCCTTTACATAGGCATCTGTTGCGCTGCCGGCGAATGCGATATTGCGGGCGTCGGCATTCAGCAGCCGCGCCACGGCAGGGTAAAACGCGGCGATCTCCGCTGCCGTCAGGTCGACGGCCTCGTAGCCGCCGATCTGCGCCTCCAGCTCCAGATGATGATGTATTGTCTGTGTCACAAAAGAGGGAGGCAATGCCGATCCCGCATTGTTCAGGTGGATGCGATGCGCACAGCCGGGAGTATCGGCGCGCAGGTGGCTGAGGCGGTCACTGTCGATCATCATGGCGAAATCTTGTTTTCGCAAATGTATCCAGCGACGGGCAAGGTGAAGGCGTTTGGCAACTTTTTTCCAGCAAGCAATCTTCCGTTATTTTTGTGGCAATGGAACAACACACCACAGACGACCCCACACCGCCCGGATATTTCCGCCTGGAAGAACTCGAAGTTTTTCAGTCTGCAGAAGGCCGGGTGCTGGACGGCGTAAACTATTATCTCTGGCTCAACCAGTCGGACCGGGAAGTGCCTTACCGCTTTTTGTATGCGCTGGAACTCATCTTCGAAACGGGCAGCCCGCTGTTGCTATCTTCCGGCGACGATTCCGAGTCGATCCGCCTGATCGAGGCCAAAACGCTCGTGGAAACTGCCCGGCAGTTGCAGAAACTGCACAACCAACTGCTGATACAGCACGTTCCGGCGAGCGATTTTCCGCTTTGGCAGAATTTGGTCGGCCTTCCGTTGCTGGGTATTCATCTCACAAAAGACGATACGGGCCTTTATCAAAACGACGCGCTGCTGCTGGATTTCGGCAAACAGCGGATCCTCGTGCAACTCAGCGATCAGGATGGACTGGCACTGGACAAAATGTAACCCCAGGCCCTGGTTGGCCTGACTATTTAACTTAAGTTGTGAGCTACACGATGGCTCGTGAAGAAAATCGAAAGATCGTGCGTGGTTGTTGTTGGCGGGGACGCCAACAACGGCAAAGGAGCCATTTCCTTTAAAAAAATGCCGCTGTTGGCGTCCCCGCCAACAGCAAACGCCACGAACCGATCAATTGGTCACAACTCGAGTTATTTAATTGCCCAACCAGAGCTTGGGGTTACTTTACGGGTTCCAGATAGATTTCCGTTTCGAAAACCGGCACTTCCGTGACAGCCTCGATATCGATCTGCACGTTAATATCGTCAACCCAGTTGTCGCTTTTCAGGGCGAAATAATAGGTGCCCTTGAGCGGATTGTAACGGCGCTGCACATCGACGCTCACGCCCGATTGCTGCATAAAAGCCGAATAGTCCTGGTACTCCGAAAATTTCAGCCAGTTGGTGTAATCGACGATCGCGTATTCCACATCTTCCCCGGCAGTGGACACGGTCATATCGATCGCAGCGCCCAGCGCGAAGGCAGCCAGCGCCGTTTGCGGCTGCACGCCCATGATCTTGACCGCGCCGCTCTGAAGCGTCGATTTCAGTTTGTCGGCATCGCGGCGGCGCGCATCCGCCGTTGCCTGGCCGACGGAGATCCGGTAGGCCCAGCGCACAGTATTAGGGGGCAGGGTAAACTGGTAGGCGTTCACTGGCTTTTTTGTGTAAAATTTACTCGCCTGCACGGTCACCTGACCGCCGAGAGGGATCACCTCGATCTTTTTGCCCGTTTCGACAGCGCGCCTGCGGACCGAGTATTCCGGATATTCATGCACATTCCAGTCCACCCGTGTATTCAGGCGGGCCGTTTCCGGACTGACAGGCTTGCGGTGTATCGTGAATCGGCACACTTTTTTGCTCAGTCCTGTCTCCTGAAAACGCAGCAGGTAAACACCCGTTTTGGGGATCAGGATCGATTTTTCCAGCGCCGTATCGAGTTCGTAAGCCTTGAAAATGAGGAAGTCGGGAAATTGCAGGAACTCTACGGTTTTGATCTCTTTTCCCGTCAGTTCTTCCGCGTGCAGCGAGATTTCATCGCCTTCGGCAAAAGCATAGACGTATTCACAAGAGCCGTTGAGTTTGAAAGTTTGATCCGCCACCTGAAGTGATCCCGGCTGGGCCGACATTGAAGAATAAATGGCAAAAACAAAAAGGAAAAGTAGCGGGGGACGCATGATCAAATGATTTTGTTATCGGTTTTGTCGTTTATCGCCTGCCTAGAACGTGTTCGGGATTTTAATGCCGTCAGCGCATGATACGCGGCTGGATCTCCGTCAGGTGGGAATCGCCGTCCACATAAACCGGTCCGTTGCTTTTCCCGTCGGTGATCAGCACCGGGATCGACGCCTGCTCAGGGTAGTGTTCCGTCAGCAAGCGGGTGCGGGCAAATTCGAAGGCGAACGGCACGTCGTTGCCGCCGGCAATGGCCTCGTAAAAAGCAACGGCGAAAACGATCGCGCTTTCATCGTACACGCGGGCGTTCATCCCGATGGCATAGCGTACTTGCTTGCCGATGGCCAGGGCGCTGGGTCCCGAGTCGCAGGTATTCAGAAAAACGCACTCTACACTTGGAAATTGCCGGAAGATCGCCGCCAGCACATCGCCGCCGATCACGCGCGCCGCGCCATGCTCGTCTTCAAAGATCACACCCGATCCGTATTCCGGATGCTTTTCCACGGCATTGCCGGCAAAATGTACGAAACGCGGCTTGTATTCCGCTGCTTCCAGCAGCATGCGCTGCAGGTCGGCAGCAGCGACGTGTATTTTGGCCCTGAAATCGAAAGCGTCGCGTTTTCCGAAGCGCTTCAGGCCTTCGCTGACTTCCTGCACTTCGCGATCGAGTTCAAGCGCCAGGCTCCTGAAGGGGTTGGCGCCCAGAAAAAGAATGGTTATGCGTTCGGGCGCTGTTCCGCCCGCTGGTATTCCGGCGTTTTCCATCGGCTCGACCAGGCTCAGCAAACGCGCTGCAATGCGCTGACGACCGGCCATTTCCTCCTGTTCCGACAAGACGCCGTTGATATAGCAACGCCTCAGGTACTCGAATTCGGCATTCAGCAAGGTGACGGGCGTGTCCATGTCGCCGAGGCCCGACAGCGCGCATTGTTTGGCGGCTTGCAGCGCCTCGGCGAGTTTTCCCGCACCCGCCAGTTTGCGTATATCGTGGATATTTACCGGCATAAACGCTTGATTTTTAATTATTACAACCCGTTCACCATGCGGCCGAGCCCGTCTGCGATCTTGCGGTCGTTGGCCAGCCGCGGCACCTTGTTCTGCCCGCCCAGTTTGCCTTCCGATTTCATGTAAGTGCGAAATGCATCGCGCTGCATGGTCCGGATCACCAGCGGCCGGAGGATATTCCCGGTGATCAGATCGTCGTAATAAATATTCTGCGCGCGCATCCGGGCATCCACTTCGAGGGCGAACGCAGCCATATCCTGCGGCGCATTGTCGAATTCGACGAACCACTCATGATAGGGCAAACCGCCTTCCGGAGGCGTGACCTGCGGCGCCACGGTAAATTCCACGATCCGAACACCCGAGGCATTGGCGACGGGCAGCAGGGCTTCTTCCACTTCCTTGCCGATCACATGTTCGCCAAAGGCCGAGATAAAATGTTTGATACGGCCGCTCACGACAATGCGGTATGGGTCCTTGCTGACAAACTGCACCGTATCGCCGATGTTGTATCCCCAAAGACCGGCATTGGTGTGCAGGATCAGGGCGTAATTGACGCCTAGTTGCACATCACGCAGCCACAGGCGGGTAGGGTTTTCGTTGAACACCTCGTCGGCCGGCACGAATTCGAAGAACATGCCCGCATCGGCATTCAGCAGCAGCCCGGGCGGTCCATCGCCTTTTTGCTCCAAAAAGCGATCCTGAAAAGCGATGAAGCCTTCGGATGCGGGATATGTTTCGAGACTGTCCACCGGCCCGCCCACCAGCGCTTCCAGTTTGGCGCGGTAAGGCTCGTAGTTAACGCCGCCGTATACGAAAAGCGAAAAATTGGGAAATATCTCCCGGACCGTTTTTTTGCCCGTACGTTCGAGCAGCCGTTCGTAGTACATCTGTACCCAGGGTGGAATGCCGCTGATCAGTCGCATGTCGGCGCGCATCGTTTCATCCACGATCCGGTCGAGTTTTTCCTCCCAGTCTTCAATGCAGTTCGTTTCCCAGGAAGGCAGCTGATTGGTGCGCAGCCAGGCGGGCACCAGATGGTTGGAAATACCGCTCAGGCGGCCGGTAGGGATGCCCGCCACCGTTTCGAGTTCGGGGCTGCCCGACAGGAAGATCATTTTGCCGTCGAGCCAGTCGCCTTTTCCCGTGCGGGCGAAATAGTTGAAAGAAGCATTGCGCGCCGTGCCGAAATGCAGGGGCGTGCTTTCCTTCGACATAGGGATGTATTTGACGCCCGAAGTGGTGCCTGAGGTTTTGGCAAAATAAACGGGTTTGCCCGGCCACAACACGTCTTTTTCGCCGTTTTTGATGCGCTCGATATAATCCTTGAGCGATTCGTAGTCTCGTATGGGCACGGCTTGCCGGAATGCCTCGTAGCCGCCGATCTCGGAGAAGCGGTGCTCCCGTCCGAAGGCCGTCCCCGCCGCTGAGGCGACCAACTGCCGCAGCACCTTTTCCTGCCGGCCGACCGCTTCGGCCGACCAGCGGTCGATGGAGCGGGCAATGTTTCTGGCAAAGGGACGGACGAGTGTGGAGCGAAATCCCATAGAACGACGAGAGCGTTTGGTGACAACAAAAGGCAAAAGTAAGCGCCGCACGACTAGATTGTATGGCTTGGCTTTATAATATACGACCGGTATCTTTGTTGCCTTTTAATCCCCGCTTCTGACACTGTAAGTGGATTAATTATGCGTTAATTGCCTAAACGAGCACGTTTTTTGCGGTTAGCGACACCAAAACGAAAAAACACAACCGAAGATCGCCATGAACAAGAGGAAATCCCCCCCGCTTTTCATTTCCCTAATCCTTTGTCCCTTTTTCGCTTTCCAGGTATGCTACGGACAATGCCCCGTTGCGCCTGTCCTGCTCAGCAATCAGAACGCTGTTGATAATTTTCCTACGGACTACCCCGGTTGCACGAACCCGGCGGTTCTCATCACGGTTACCGGCGCCAACATCACCAACCTGGACGGACTGAACGGCATTATATCAACAGACAACAGCCTGATAATCAGGGACAATCCGAGTTTACTGTCATTGAGCGGCCTGAGCAACCTCACTTCGATTGCCGTGGAACTTAAAATCGAGGACAACGCCCTCATCACAAGCCTTGCCGGCCTGGAAAGCCTGAACTGGCTTGGAGGGCATTTATCCATTCAGGGCAACACTCAGCTGACAACGCTCAACGGGATCGGCCCGATCCCGAGCCTGGGCAGTTACCTCAACGTTTCGTTCAACCCGGCACTGACTGATCTTTCTGCCCTTTCTTCGATCCAGGAAGTCGGCCCCGACTATTTTAACGGTTTTCTCGCCATCCGCAACAACAACAGTTTGCCGGCCCTAAACGGACTAAACCTCATCAGTGAAACCGGCAGCTATTGCTCCATTGGTTCCAACCCGGCGATGACCGCCATCAACGGGCTGAACGGACTAAGTATCGTGAACGGCGACTTCGAGATCACCGGCAATCCGATGCTCGGCGACCTGAATGCTTTTGCCAGCCTGACCACTATCGACGGCAGCTTTAATATTGACAACAATCCTTCGCTGACAGATATCGACGAATTTGCCAGCCTGGCCACCGTAAACGGTACCTTGACCATTGCCTCCAATCCTTCTCTTAGCGACTGTGATGCGCAGGGCATCTGCGACTTCGTAAACGGCCAGGGGCTGGCCATCATATCAAGCAATACAACCGGTTGCAACTCGATTTCGGAAGTGGAAGCCGCTTGCCTGTTGCTGCCGGTTGAATTAACCGTTTTCGAAGGAAAATCCGAACAGAACAACGTCATGCTCCGCTGGCAAACCGCTTCGGAAAAAAACAACGACTACTTTTCCGTACAACACCGCGGGCCGTCGGATGCGGCATTCCGGGAGATCGGACAGATGGCCGGCGCCGGCAACGCGACTTCGGTCAACCACTACGAATTTATTCATACCAATCCGCCTGCAGGCATCCATTACTACCGTTTAAAACAGGTCGATACCGACGGCCGATATGAATACTCTCCTATCATAAGTGTGTTCGTGAACGGCAATTTTGAAGAGCCGATAGATATCTTTCCCAACCCTACCTTCGGCTCTTTCATCGTGAAAGGCGACTACCGGGACCGCACTGCCCGCGTGACCGATCTGGCAGGCAGGGAAGTACTGGTAAAGAGCATGACGCAAAGTTGTGACATCGACATCACCGATCAACCCGACGGCGTTTACCTGGTGCACATCCAAACCGCGGGCCAACATATCGTAAAAAAGGTCGTCAAACGGCGAAAACCGTAGTCATGGCCGAATAAAAGTAGAAGACCGTTCAAGTAAATTGGCCGGATTTAAAGGATCATTTCGGGTCGTTCCAGGTAATTTGGAGCGACCTTTTTTATTTTAAACGTTACCATCGAACACCCGTTCCTTTGCCTCGGCGGAGCTGATCACCGGTACGATCTCGAATGTCGCGTAATCGCTCCAGTTAGCCGTCCATTCCATCAGTTTTTCAAGCGATTCGCTTTCCATAATCTGGTAGCAGGTCTCTACTTTTTCATCGATCCAGCTGTCGATGTATTCCACGCCCGGTGGCAGCAGGCGCCCTTTTTCGGCAAAACGCTCGTAGAGCGCCCGGACCTTGCCGGGGTGAAAATGTTCGATGATCATATAGGTCATAGGATGGCGATTTGGCCTGTAAACGACTTGTGGCCCCGGCGGAAGTACCGCGCGGGGCCACAAGTTACAATGCGTAAAGAATTCGGGAAACTGCTGTTTGCAGAAGCAAAGGAGCGTGTCAACTGCTACCGCCTGCTGCTGCTGTTTGCAGGCAAATACCGGCCTTCACCTTCAAGCCGGCATTTTCGAATGGATGGCCGCCAGGAACTCTTGTTTGGTGGACTCATTCAGGAATTTGCCGGAGTATTCGGCGGTGATGGTGCTGGCGCCGTGGTGCTCCACCCCGCGCGCCTGTACGCACATGTGCCGGGCATCGATGTACACCGCCACGTCTTCCGTGTGAAGCACCCGCTTGAGGTCTTCGACGATCTGAACGGTCAGACGCTCCTGCACCTGCGGGCGGCGGGCGTAGTAATCGACGATCCGGTTGAGTTTGGAAAGACCCACCACCCGCCCATTGGGGATATAGGCCACATGCGCCACGCCGAAGATCGGCTGAAAATGGTGTTCGCAGGTGCTTTGCAGCGGGATGTTGCGCTCTACCACCAGGCGGCGATATTGGTATTTGTTTTCAAAGGTCGTGACTGCGGGGCGATGCTCGGGCTTGAGGCCACGGAATATTTCGTTGACGTACATTTTGGCAACGCGACGCGGGGTGCCGCGCAGGCTGTCGTCGCGCAGGTCGAGGCCGAGAATGTTCATGATCTCGGCAAAATGCCCGCTGATCTTTTCTATTTTTTCAGCATCGCTCAGTTCGAACGCCCGGGCTGTCAGGGGAGTATCGGATGCCGTCGCAAGGTGCAGGTCGCCCGCTTCGTCGGAATCGGCGAGGCCATCAAAATGGCCATTCAGCAATAGATCCGCCATGGAATCAGGTTTAAAACGTAAATGTTAGGGATGATCCCGGCAGACCGGGTGTGTTTCGTTTAATGTAAACAAGATCGAAACAGCCTTTCAAACCGCTTTGTTTAACTTTTATTGAAGCATTGTTCATATCTTTTCAACAAGTGTTCGCTGGAAGACATTTTTGGGCAGATGCAGTCGGCAGTATCAGTCTGCAGAGGGAGTGTTAATTCGCATACGAATTCCTGCACAAATAAATGTTTTCATTTCCAGTTTTGTACAAATTCCGCTGTTACTGCCAACTGCTACTGCTGACTGCTAACTTCAAAAAGATGGAACCAATCTACCCTGCGTCAAAATAATACGAGCGGAAGCTTCCCGGAACCTTCCGCTCGTTGCCGTAAAGCCCGCATGAGGGCTGTTTTATGCTTTGGCAAACTGTACGTTGGCGTGGATCTTCACTTCGTC
This sequence comes from Lewinellaceae bacterium, assembly GCA_020636045.1. Taxonomy (GTDB): domain Bacteria; phylum Bacteroidota; class Bacteroidia; order Chitinophagales; family Saprospiraceae; genus M3007. The sequence goes on along the minus strand of JACJYP010000003.1, from coordinate 402,012 downwards.
GGATACCACCGCGCCGCCGGCCTCGGTCAGCGCATCCCAGCGCAAGCCGAATTCCTTGCGGTTGAGCGAACCCGTTACCTCAAACGCGGCCTTGAAATTGCCGTAGGGGTCGGTAGCAGTGCCGCCGAATTCCACTTTCAGGGAAATGGGTTTGGTGACGTCGCGAATGGTCAGGTTGCCGTCGAGTTGAAACTCGTTGCCTCCGGTATTTTTCATTCCCGTGGACTTGAACAAGAGGGTGGGAAACTTTTCACTGTTGAAGAAATCGTCGCTGCGCAGGTGGTTGTCGCGCGCCTCGATCCCCGTGTCAATGGAAGCCGTTTCCGCCTCGAATTCGATATCGGAGGTCGTGAAATCGTCGTCCTCGGTGCTGACATTTGCCGAAAATTTTGTGAATTTACCGGATACGGTCGCGATGACGAGGTGCCGTACGCGAAAAGTGATCTCGGAGTGTGCGGGGTCGAGTTGCCATGTTGTCTTAGCCATGTCGATCAGGATTCGTTTTTTAATGTGATGTGATGGCTTTTAAACAAAGGATACCAATATTAGTTGTTGCAACACTTATTTTTTTGATCCGGTTTTCTTTTATGCTTTCAGATAAGATTCAATACGGGCGTTAAAAACTGTTAAGCCGTTAAACCGGGGTTAAGGTTGGGTCGCGATTGCCGGTCCGCCCTTTACTTTGCAAAAAAGACTGACCATGAAAAAAGAATTCCTTTGCCTCGTTTTCGGCCTTTTCATCATCGCGAATGCCTCCGCGCAGATATACGTGGAGGGCGTCAGGCTCACGCCCGATAACACCGGCCAGTACATTGAACTCGACCCGAAATTCCGCAGCGACGGCCGCTGTACCTTCATCGTCGACTACGGCCAGTCGAACGCACGGGAGGACTACGTGACCGACGAACACGGCAAGCGCTACGACTTCCGCAGCCTTGTCGACGGACTCAACGTCTTTTACCAGGAAGGTTGGGAGGTTTTTCAGATCACGGTGATGGAAGAAAGCGGCAGGCGGTACCTGCTGAAACGGCGCTACTGACCGGAAGCGCTTATCATCATGCCTCGTTATTCCGGATCAGCGCTTCGTCTTCCCTGCGGCTGCGTTTTTTGAAAAACTTGGGATGCACCACCAGCAATCCGAATGATTCGCAGTCGTCTTTGTCGCGTCGGGCATGATGGGTGCCGTGCGCGCGCAGGATAGCGCGGGAGTACTTGCTGTCCAGTTGTTTGAACCAGCTGAAACGGCGGTGGATGTATACGTCGTGGATCAGAAAATAGGTAAGTCCGTACAGGGAGATGCCCACACCGATGAACAACACCCAGAAATGGGTTGTCAGGCCTCCGATCATATAGCAGATCATGCTGGGAATCGCGAAAACGAGAAAGAAGCGGTCGTTTTTTTCAAAAAAACCCTGCTTTTCGTGCTTCGGTTTGTGGTGGTCTTCATGCCAGCTCCAAAGCAATCCGTGCATCAGGTATTTGTGCGTAAACCAGGCCATGAATTCCATGCCGGCATAAGCGGCGAGGGTGATCAGCGAGAAAAGCAACCAGTTGGGCATGATGTCGAAAGAATTGATGTGCGGTACTTGCCGCAATAAACACCCGAATACCCGCTTTGTTTTCCGGCAGAATGCGTTTTTAGGCCCTTCCTAGTCTCCGAAAGGCAGAAATTTGTCTTCCGGGGCTTCAGTGATCTCGGGCTCTTTTTCGTGCAACGAATGGCCTTCGAGGACCTTTTCATAGAGGAGAATGTAGTCCTGCGCCATACGATCCGCCGAGAAAAAAGTGCGGGCGTAATCGTTGCATTTCTCCCGGTCGCAGGTATCTGCGTTTTTCACGGCCTCCAGCAACTCCGATTTTTTGACGCTCAGGCAGCCGAATTCGCTGTAAAAGGCTTCCACCACGCCATTCCCGCTGTGCGGTTTGCGGTCATTGCTCATTTGTTTGCTCAGCAGTTCGGGAAGGGCGCCATAGGGCGTGCCGAACACCGGGCAGCCGAAATACAGGCTCTCCGGCACGGCCATTCCGAAGGGTTCGTGCCAGATAACAGGGAAAATAAGCCCTTTTGAACTGTTGAGCATCGCGTTGCGGCCTTCGGGGTTGAGGATGCCGTGGAAACGCACGCCGGGGCTGAGCGTGATGCGCAGCCCCTTCCGGAAATTGACGCGGGTGCCGCCGATCACATGCAGGCGCGAACCTGCGTGCGAGGCGATGTCGATTGCGCCGCGCACGTTTTTGCCGCGCCAGGCGGCGTTGCCGAGAAAATGAAAATACATCCGGCGGTTGCCCAGTTCCGGAGTGCCGTATTCATCGAAATCGATGCCGTGGTGCACGTACACGCTGCCGCCGTGCAGCGCAGCCTGCCGGGCCGATACGAATACGGTGTTCCGGTCGAAGCTGCGGGCCTCCGTTGCATTGTCGTAGCGCGTGATCAGGTAAGGTTTTTCAGGTGGCTGCGATGGCTCGTCGTGAAAATGAATCAGATCCACACCTTCAGGTATCTGCTCGTCGAGCCCGCGCTTTTCATCCAGGATAAGTACTTCTGCGAAAGGGCAGGCCGAGCCTTTTTTGGCGAGATAAACTACTTCATGCCCTGCACGCTTCAACGCCTTGCCAAGCCACCATACCACGCGTTCCTTTTCGTCGTAGGTGTTGATCGGAATTTTGGCGTGACAGACCAGGAGTATTTTCATTGGTATTTATGTGTGCAGATTAAGAGAGGTGGCTTGAGTTCCGGTTCAGGCAACAAGACTCATGCAACTTCCGGTAAATTACTTTTAGCAACGTGCCGGAAATAAGATTCCGACACGTTACCAAATGCCTATCCGCATATTGTACCCCAGGCAGCGCACGCATTTTCCCGTCAGGGAATCCCTGTTTATTGACAGGAATCATTCCCCATTTATTAACCCCGTGAGGGGCTTGGTTTCCTTTGGCATTCACCTAAAGAAAGCCGGGAAACCCCTCACGGGGTTGCGTACAAGCTTGTTCCTTGGATGCTATAAACAGGGATTCCCTACGGGAATGACCGTTGGGGTGCAATATGCGGGTAGTCATTTTATTTTTTCTGCAAAGCTCAGGAACTTATTATTTGATCGTTCCTTAAGCCTGATTGTTACATCCGGATATTTCAGCCGCCTTTCCAGGGCGAGCGTTGCAAATGTGCGACTTCCGCACATTTTGCCCAAAAACGGGAAAGGAAAAATACTCACTTTTGTCCCGCCATGACGTATCGCGAAACCCTCGACTTCCTGTACGCCCAACTGCCCATGTACCACCGCGTCGGGGCGTCGGCATTTAAAAAAGACCTGACCAACATCATTGCGCTGTGCGAACATCTTGGCCAGCCGCAGCGGCAGTTTCGCAGCATTCACGTCGGGGGAACCAACGGAAAAGGTTCGGTAAGCCATATGCTTGCGGCCGTCTGTCAGTCGGCGGGCCTGAAAACGGGACTTTACATCAGCCCGCATTACAAGGATTTCCGTGAGCGCATAAAAGTGAACGGGCGCTATATTCCGCAAGGTCGCGTAGTGGATTTTGTCGGGCGGCACCGCGACGCGATCGAACGCATTCAGCCATCTTTTTTCGAGATGTGCGTAGCCATGGCTTTCGACCATTTTGCCCGCGAAAAAGTCGACATCGCCATCATAGAAGTGGGCCTTGGAGGTCGCCTGGACAGCACGAATATCATCACGCCGCTGCTGAGCATCATCACCAATATCAGCCTGGACCATATCAATATGCTGGGCGACACCCTGCCTGCGATTGCTTTCGAGAAAGCCGGCATTATAAAGCCGGGCGTGTCGGTACTGATCGGTGAAACGCACCCGGAATCGGCCCCGGTATTTGAAAAAAAGGCCGCAGAATGCGAGTCCCCGATCGTATTTGCCGACCGGCATTACCAGGTGCTGGAGCAAGACGGGGGGGGCCTTGCGCTGACGGAGTCGACGTTCGACGTGCTGAAAGACGGGCAGGTGTTTCTGCGCGACCTCCGTGTAGACGCCGCAGGGCCCTATCTTTCGAAAAACCTGGCCACTGTGGTCCATGCGGCCGGTTTGCTGCGTCCTGTGTTGCCGGGTATCGGCGAACAAAGTCTGCGCGCCGGGCTGGGACAGTTGCGCACGCTGACGCGTTTCATCGGCCGCTGGCAGGTGATCGGTCAACGGCCGTTAATCCTGTGCGACAGCGCGCACAACGAAGCAGGTCTGCGTTTGGCATTTGCACATATCGAAAAAATGACGGCTGCCATGAAAGACCCTGAAACCGGCCGGCCGGCGTCGCTGCATGTGGTGACAGGTATGGTCAATGACAAGGACATTGATGCCGTGTTCCGCTATTTCCCCGCCGCTGCGCGGTATTATTTTGCCAAAGCAAGGGTGCCGCGTGGTCTGGAGGCAACCATTCTGCAGGAAAAAGCCTCCAAATGGGGACTGAAAGGAAAGGCCTACGTTTCGGTCGGAAATGCCCTCGCGGCTGCCAGGCGCGCCGCCGGACCGGAGGATATGATCGCGGTGATCGGCAGTATCTTCGTAGTGGCGGAAGTGCTGCCGCCACCCCGATAAAAACGGGCATTCCGCGTTGCGCGGAATGCCCGGAGAACTATAAACAAACAAAAAATATCCGACCTAACGCCGCCGGACTTGCGTTTGTTTAAGTTTTTCAATAAAAATATTAAACAAAATAAGTGTTTCTCATTCTGACCTTATCCAGTTTACATGCGAATTTCGACTTTTTCACTTTTACTCCTGATCTGCATTTTGCCTGCGGTCATCTTTTCACAGGAAACGGCGACGGTTTACGGCCGTATTACAGACGCCTCTAATGAACAGCCCGTAGAACTTGTCACCGTATTCATCAAAGGTGAAAACGCGGCGGTAACGACCGACGAACGGGGCAATTTCGCGATCCAGGTACCGGCCGACAAGCGGCTCACGCTGGGGTTCAGGCGCGTCGCGTACAAGGAAAGCAGCGCCGATGTACTGCCCTTGCCTGCCGGCGCGCGGTTCGCACTCGACGTATCCCTGGCCCCCACAGAATCAAACCTGGAAGTGGTGATCAGCGAGCGCCGGCTCGACGATGCCGGCATGATCAGGGAAAAAAATATCGAAGCCCTCAAATTGCTGCCCAGCGCAACGGGCAACCTCGAAAGTGTGCTGCCGCATATCGCTCTGGGCACCAACGTAGGCACCGGTGGCGAATTGAGTTCGCAATACCAGGTGCGCGGCGGCAACTACGACGAGAACCTGGTATACGTCAACGATTTCGAGATCTACCGGCCGCAACTGATCCGCGCGGGACAGCAGGAAGGCCTCACGTTCCCCAATATCGACCTTGTGCGCGACCTTTCGTTCAGCAGCGGCGGCTTTCAGGCCAAATACGGAGACAAACTCTCTTCGGTGCTCGATATCAAGTACAAACGTCCGGACAGCCTGCGCGCCAGCGCCAGTGCGAGTTTTCTAGGCGCTTCGGCGCACCTGGAAGGCAGCGTAAAGTCAAAAAAGGACAGTTACCGCACTTTTCGCTACCTGGCCGGCGCGCGTTACAAAACCACGCGCCTGCTGCTCGGCAGCCTCGACGTAACGGGGGAATACGTGCCCGATTTTACGGATGTGCAAACCTACCTGACCTACGACCTTAACCGCGACTGGCAGGTGGGTGTGATCGGGAACTTCAACCGCTCGAAGTACAGTTTCGTGCCGCAAAGCCTGGTGCGGGCTTTCGGACTGGTCGACTACGCACTCCAGTTGCGCACGGCCTTCGAAGGCCAGGAGATCGACGATTTTACGCAGGCCATGGGCGGTGTTTCGCTCACTTTCCTGCCCGACCGCGAGCGCAATCCCCTGTTTCACAAATTGCTGGCATCGACGTGGCGCAGCCAGGAAAACGAGCGTTTCGATATCCTCGGCTACTACATTCTCGGCGAACTGGAAGAAAACCTCGGTTCCGACGAATTCGGAGAGATCACCAACATACTCGGCACGGGCACCCAGCAAACCTGGATACGCAATTACCTGACCGTAGACGTGCGCAACGTGGAATATCGGGGCGGCATCGAACTCCAGCACGACCTGACGGATGCGGGGCTCACGCGCAGCCATTTTTTGCAATGGTCGGCCAAATGGCAGAACGAGCAGATCACCGACAAGATCAACGAATGGGAGCGCCTCGACTCGGCCTTGTACTCCCTTCCCTACGACAGCAACTTCCTGTTCGTGCGCCGGGTGCTCAAAACCCGAAACGAACTGCAAAGCGACCGCTTCAGCGCCTTTTTTCAGGATACCTGGACCTGGCGCAAGGAAGGTTTGCGCGAATTTCAACTGATCGCCGGCGTCAGAGGCCAGTACTGGACCCTGAACCGCGACTGGTTTGTCACGCCGCGGGTGCAGTTTTTATACAAACCCCTCGACAGCCGGCGCGACGTGTCGTACCGCCTCGCCGGCGGCTTTTTCTACCAGCCTGCTTTTTACCGCGAAATGCGCGGCTTTGACGGCAGCGTCAATACAGACCTGAGCGCTCAAAAATCGGCGCATGTGGTGGCGGGTTTCACCTACGATTTTCTGTGGGGAAAACACCGGCCGGTGAAAATGCGCCTGATCGCCGAAGCCTATTACAAGCAAATGTGGGACCTCGTGTCCTACGACCTCGACAACGTGCGCATCCGCTACTCGGGCCTCAACGACTCGCGGGGATATGCGACGGGGCTCGACATCCGTCTGAACGGCGAATTCGTGCCCGGCGCCGAGAGCTGGATCAACCTTTCCTTCCTGCGCACACGCGAATCGATCGACGGCGTGCAGCACCAGGTCCGCAATCTCGGCGATCGCGAAGGCCACGATGTGAAAGACGTGCCGCGCCCGACCGACCGGCTGGTCACGATGTCCATGTTTTTTCAGGATTACCTGCGGAAAAACGAGAATATCCGCATGCACCTCAATTTTACGGTGGGCACCAGCCTGCCGTTCGGCATACCCGACAACAACATTATTTTCAGGAACCCGTATCGCTTCGCGCCGTACCACCGCGTCGATATCGGTTTCGGGTTTTTACTGTGGAAACAGGAATGGCGGCATCGCCGCCCCGGCCATTTTCTGCGCTTTACGCGCAATACCTGGGCGAGTTTTGAGGTGTTCAACCTGCTGAAAGTAGCCAACGAAGCATCCAATACCTGGATCAAGGCGATCACCAACGTGCAATATGCCATACCGAACTACCTCACCGGCCGCCGGGTGAACCTGCGTCTGAAGATGGATTTTTAGCCTTCCTGCATTACAACAACGCCGCGCCGATCACTCCTGCGCTGTCGCCCAGTTCGGGCTTCAGGAATATCGTATCGATGCGGGGGTTGAAAAGGTATTTTTTGGCCTCCGCCACGCCGTCGGTGTACAAGCGGTCGATATTGCCGACCCCGCCGCCGAGCACGATCGCATCGGGGTCCATGATATTGATCACCACGGCGATGGCCTTCCCGAAATAACGGATCAGGTGATCGATGGTGGCGACGGCATCTTCGTCTTCGCCGCTGGCGGCACGTCCGGCGATATCACGCAGTGGCAGGTGGCGCGTGGTCCGCTGCTCGTAGAAACGCTCGAGCGCCGGGCCCGAAATGACGGTTTCCACACAGCCCGTGCGACCGCAGTAGCAGGGACCGCCGCTTTCGTCGAGGAAGTTGTGCCCCCATTCGCCGGCAATGCCCTGCCGGCCGTTGATCACCTTGCCGTGCACCACCCAGCCGCCGCCGACGCCGGTCCCCAGGATGACCCCGAATACAACTTCGGCATTCGGCAGCACGTGCGGCACACGGCCCAGGTGGGCTTCCGCAACGGCAAAACAATTGGCATCGTTGGCAAGCCTGACGGGTACGCCGAGTTGTTTTTCCAGGTCCTTGTTGAAGGGTTTTCCGATAAGCGCCGTCGTGTTGGCGTTTTTGATGGCGCCCGTATTCGGGTCGAGGGTGCCGGGATGGCCGATACCGACATACGCCGGCTTTTGGCCCGAAGCGTCGGCAAGCATTCCGACGAGTTTCACCACCTGCCCGATGATGTGTTCGTAGCCTTTGTGCGCCTCCGTGGGGATGCGCAGCCGGTGCATGATCTCCGGGTGGGAGCGGCTTTTCAGGATCACGCCTTCGATTTTGGTGCCTCCCAGATCGAGGCCCCACAGGGCTTGTTCGGTTGCCATAACGAGCGAGTATTAAAGGTGAACGGGCCGTTTTTCGCAGTTTGGGATAGCGCCCTCTGATGCTCAATCAAAAATGATCGTTTTGTTGCCGTAAACGAACACTTTGTCTTCGAATACCAGTTTCAGGGCACGCGCCAGCGATATTTTTTCCACATCTTTCCCCGACTGCACCATATCGCTGACGGAAAAATTATGGTCTACCGGAATTACATTTTGCACAATAATAGGGCCTTCGTCCAAATCATTGTTCACAAAATGCGCCGTGGCGCCAATTATTTTCACCCCGCGCTCGTACGCCTGCCGGTAAGGGCTTGCTCCGACGAAGGCCGGCAGGAAGGAATGGTGAATATTGACGATGCGGTTGGGGTACTGCGCCACGAACTCCGGAGAAAGGATGCGCATATATTTGGCCAGCACCAGGTATTCGGGCTGGTAGCGGTGTATGACTTCCAGTACTTCCGCTTCGTGCACGCCGCGTTCCTTGCCTTCGTGCGGCACATGGTGGAAATTGACGCCGAACTGGTGGGTGAATTTGGCCAGGGTAGTGTGGTTGCCGATCACGGCCAGGATATCGGCGTTGAGTTCGTCGAACTGGTGCCGGACGAGCAGTTCGCCAAGGCAATGCTGCTCTTTGGTGACGAGCACCACGATCCGCTTGCGGCGCATCTGGGCGAGGCGGATACCGGCATCATCAGGCAATACTTCCCGCAGTTTTTCCCTGACCGGCGCCTCGTCGATGGCGCCTGAAAAGGTCGTCCGCATAAAAAAGCGATTGTGCTCGCGTTCCACGAATTCCTGGTTGCCAAAAATATTCAGTCCTTGCGCGTAGAGCACGCCGGTGATGTGGTGCACCAGCCCTTTCCGGTCCGGGCAGTCGATCAGCAGCGCGTAAGTGGGTTGTTCCATCGCGCAAAAATAAAATTGTTGCCCGAGGAACGGCATGGCAATTGCGTTCCTCCTACATTCGCGTAAAAGAAACGATCATTCAGCAATATGGCATCTTCTGAAAAAATAGACGCGTCCTCCGCCCCCAAACCGGTCGGCTTGTATCCGCACGCGCGCCGCGCAGGCAATTTATTGTTCCTCTCAGGCATCGGCCCCCGCGACCCGCAATCGGACGGCGTGCCGGGGCTGTTGCGCAGCGCAGCCGGCAACTACACCGAATTCGACTTCGAAGCACAGGTGCATTCGGTGTTCCGCAATGTCCGCGCCGTGCTGGAAGCCAGCGGCGCCCGCTGGGAAGACCTGGTGGATGTCACGGTGTTTCTCGTGAACATGGAGCGCGACTTCCACACCTTCAACCGCATCTACGCGGAGTATTTCAAAGACAACCAGCCCTGCCGCACCACCGTCGGCATCGACCGCCTGCCCACCCCGATCGCGATCGAACTGAAGTGTATGGCGGTTTTACGGTAGACGACCAACGGCAGACGGCTTACGGCTTACGGTAGACGGATTTACGGCCTACGGTGGACGGGTTAGGGATCGGTGTTGCGCGAACGGATCAGGTTTTTGAGGGAGGCTCTTATTTTTTCTGCCAGATTTTCTTTTTGATTTAGGGTCGCCAGATCGATATAACCGATGCGATACGCCAGGTGGAGCTGGGTGATCACTTCGGCAGCGGAGCCTTTAGCAACATTGAAAAAATATACAGCCTCCCTGTTACTGCCACGCTCATCCCCTTCTGCAATATTTGAAGGAATAGATATAACGGCACGCCTGAGTTGATCGCACAATGCAAAATCTCTCGAAAAAGCATTTTGTTGCGTGATCCTGTAGACACTTTCAGCCAGTTCCATGGCCTCATTCCAGACCCGAAGGCCTTTAAAATGTCCCATGTAAAAAGATTTTAAGGTTATATTTCAAAATTCACAGCGCCCAAAAAACCGTCCGCCGTAAACCGTCCTCCGTCCACCGTCTACCGTTTACCGTCAGCCGTTAAGGTGTATCAAACATATTATAATACAACTTCAACGTCGAGTCGGTTTCTTTTTCCTTGATCTCTGCGAGGACGCCCTGAAGCGTTTCCACTTTGGCGTCGTTGCCATTTTCGCGGTAATAGTTGCGGATATCGGCGATGGCCTTGGTGGCGGCAAAGCGGCGGAACTGGCTGGTGCCCAGGTTGAACGAGATCGCCTTCAGGTTGTCGACACCCTGGTCGATCAGGGCCGGATCGCCGATCGCCGTGAGAAACTTCTGGTAATTGTCGAAGAAAGAGAACGCGGCCATGTAATCTACCTTGCCCATTCTTTTTTCAAAGAAACTGAGGTTGGCGCGGTCGGGGTGTTGGGCATATAATTCCGATAAAGTGCCGGTAAGCGCGTCGCTGTCGTCGTTTTCAAGACCCTTGCTGGCATCTACAGCGGCTTTCGGGTCCAGTTTGGTCAGGGCGCTGAGCGAGGCGCTGACGATGCTGTAAGCCTGTTCGCCGGAAAGGCCTTTGGTGATCAGGGGGATGTATTGTTTGTCGCCGGTCTCGCCCAGCGCTTCGATGGCAGTGGCGCGCACGGAAGGTTCGGGATCGCTTTCCGCGATCTTGGCAATGGCTGCCAGGGCCGCCGGATCGGAGGGGTCGACGCGGTTGAGGGCTTTTTGGCGCATGACCCAGAATTTATCCTGCAGGGCATCGATATTCACCTGTTTTGCCAGTTCCGATTTGTCTTTTTTCAAACCTTCCATGGCTTCGTAGCGGTCGCGGAAGCGCGGCGCATTGCGGTACATAAAGGCCCATTCTTCCGTAGTGTGGTGGTCCGATTTTTCACACAGCAGGGCTTTGTCGGCATCGGTATTGATCAGCGCGGGTTTGGCGGCTGCATCGAAGGTAAAGGTCTGCTTGCGCTTGGTAACGCGGATATTTTCCCTGCGCACTTTGCCGTCGGCATCGTAGATGTCTACGTTCAGCGGCAGATCGAAGACATGGGCGACCTCTTTGCCGCTTTGTTTTTGCTCAATGGTCACGCTGGCCTGGTGCGCGGCTTCATCCCAGTCGTAGGTGATGTCCAGGTCGGGATGGCCTGCGCCGAAAAACCACTGATTGAAAAACCAGTTGAGGTCCTGACCAGTCACATCCTCGAACGCCAGGCGCAGCTCGTGGGCTTCCACGTCGCTGAACTCGTTTTTCTTCAGGTAGCGCTGCAGCGAAGCGAAGAAAGCCTCGTCGCCGACCTGCTGGCGCAACATATTCAGTGTGGCGCCGCCTTTGTTGTAGGAATGCGCGTCAAACATGCTCTCACGCTCGGCATAGCCGAAATTGATAAGCGGGTGCCCGCCGTCGCCGGCAGAGAAAATATAACCCTGTTGCTCCTGCATTTCGTGGAAATCGGCTTCGTCGCGGCCGTACTTGTGCTCCAGCCACAGGTACTCGGAGTAGTTGGCAAAGCCTTCGTTGAGTGTCAGGTTGGCCCAGCTCTCGGTGGTGACGAGGTCGCCGAACCAGTGGTGGAACATCTCGTGCGCCACCACTTTTTCATTTGTCAGGTGGTCGTCGAGCAGTTCGCGTTTGGTCTTCTGCATAAACTCGCCAAAGATCACTGCGGTGGTGTTTTCCATGGCGCCGCTGACATAGTCGCGCACAACCACCTGCGAGAATTTCGACCAGGGGTACTGGTAACCGAGTTTCTGGGAGAAAAATTCAAGCATTTCGGTGGTGTAGGGATAAATGTCGCGCGCGTACGCCTCGTATTTCGGCTCCACGTAGTAGTCTACATCGATGCCGCGCCATTTGTCCTTTACCACGGCGTATTCCCCGATGGCCATCATAAAAAGATAGGGCGCGTGGGGTTTGTCCATTTTCCAGTAGTCGGTGTGGGTGCCGTCGGCGTTCTTTTTCGAAGATACGAGCACGCCGTTGGACAGGGTTTTGTATTTGTCATCCACCGTGATGTACATCTCCTGGGTACAGCGCTCGTTGGGTTTGTCGACCGTAGGAAACCAAAAGGAGTTGCTTTCGGTCTCGCCCTGCGTCCAGATCTGCCTGGGCTTGTCCGGATCGGCGCCCTCGGCGTTGATGAAGTACAAGCCTTTGTCCTGGGTGATGGCTGCGCTGCCGCCGAATGATTCGCGTTCATCGGGTTTGGCGGTGTAGCTGATCACAAGTTTGAATTCATCGTTGCGGGTGAACGTCTTGCCGAGATGGACGATCAGCTGTTCGTTGTCGTAGTCGTATTTCAGTTGTTCGCTTTTGCCTTCAAACGTAACCGACTTGATGTCGAAATTCTTGGCGTCGAGGGTCACCTTGTCAGTGGCATAAAACCAGGGGCGCAACGTAAGCGTCGCCTTGCCGTTGGCGCGTTTTTGGGCCCAGTCGAACGAGATTTCGATTTTCGTATGGATCAGGTCGTGCTCGAACGTGTGCGAAGGGTTATACGGCGGCAGCGTGTCGGACATGCCTTCGCCCTCATCGTCGGGCATGACGTCGGCAGCATCCGTGATCGCGTATTCCAGCGCTTCGTCTGGGGCTTCTTCCATCTCTTCTTCTCCCACGAGCGGCTTGCCCATGCTGTCCCAGACGGCGGGTTCGTCGGGATTGACCGGTGTTGCGGCGGTTGAACTGCCCGTTTTGGGCGTGCAGGCGGTATAAATGGCGAAGATGGCGATCAACGCCGGCATGAGGAGGTTTCTCATTAAGAATCTTTTTTATTTAATAGCGAGGAACAGTTGAATGTGACAGCCCTGTGCGGACCGGCAAGACAAAAAAAATCAGGCGCAAAAATCGCAAATCATTTTCTGGCTTTTGCTAACCTTTGCTGCGTTTTCGGCCAAAAGCTGTAAAAAACGTGTCTACTAACGCACTAAAACGCTCATGGAGCAAAAAACGTACATCGACCGCCTGACCGATTTGGTCATGGCTTACGGCCCCAAGGTGGTGGCTGCCCTTCTTTTGCTGGCCGTCGGCCTGTGGATCATTCGCCGCATCTCGTCTGCCTTTCAGGTATTTCTGAAAAGCAGGAATGTCGACGACAGCCTGCGACCTTTCCTCGTTTCCATGACCGATGTGGCGCTGAAAGTGGCGTTGCTGCTCGTGGTGGCAGGCCAGTTGGGCATTGAAACGACCTCTTTTATCGCCGTTTTCTCCGCCGTGGCCTTCGCCGTGGGGCTGGCGCTGCAGGGCAGCCTGGGCAATTTCGCCAGCGGCGTGCTCATCCTGTTGTTCAAACCCTACAAGGTCGGCGACCTGCTGTCGGTGGAAGACAAGATCGGGTACGTGACCGAGATCCAGATTTTCAACACCGTGCTGACCACCGAACACGGCAAAAAGATCATCATCCCGAACGGGAAGATCACAGAGGGGCCCATCGAAAACATCGCGCGCGATGCGGAAATACAGGTAGAGGTCGGCGTGCTGCTCGCCAGCGACACCAACCTCGCGCTGGTACGGGAGGCGGTGGACGCCGCCGCGCAACGCTGCCCCTGGCGCATCGCCGAATTGCCCTCGGAAGTGGTGGTCATGGGCATCAGCCGTGACGATATGAAAGCCGACATCGCCTGGTGGACCCTCGGCGAACATTATATCCTTACCCTCGACTTCATCCACGAAGCGCTGCGCGAGGAGTTTGCTGCGCGGGGCATCAGTATGGCCAAGGAGCGTCGGCGGGAGATGATTGAATAACGGTAGACGGTGGACGGTAGACGGCGGACGGTGGACGGTAGACGGCGGACGGTTTACAGTAGACGGCCTTCGGGGCGAGTAATTTGTAAATTTGTGGATGATGGATAAAAACGAGCATTTACTTGATACTGCGGCGCTGATCCGCGGACCGTTCGAACTGGAAGGTGCTGCCCCCGGCACGGAAGAGGAACTGCTCTCTATGCTCGCCGACCGGATCGCCGAAATGCTGGAAAGGCAACCCGAATACCTGATGAGCCTGCTCTACCGCCTCGATGTGCTGGAGGAAAAAATTCATCCCGTGATGCGCCACGACGCACCGGAACCCGCCAATTGGGGCCTCGCCCGACTCGTGCTCGAGCGCCAGAAACAACGCGCCGAAACCAAACGCACCGTAAAGCCCGACCCCCTGGAAGGCATGGACGACTGGAAATGGTAGTAGCAGGAGGCAGGAATCTATCGTTTAGAGGACTCTTCCCTCATCTTTGTATAATAATTTTCCCCGTATACAGACTTTGGCCTTCCGCCGTCACGGTGAAAAACAGCATGCCCTCCGGTTGGCCTCGCAGATTGATGCGTAGACTCGTCGAACCGGGCGGAAAAAAACCTGTGGCGATAACCACACCCAGTGCATTGCGGACGATCACGCTTTGTTCCCTCAACGCCGGCGCTTCGCAGCGTACTTCAACGACATCGCGCGCAGGGTTGGGTACTGCCTGGTATCGGGGTTCGTCTTTCGCCGCTTCCTCCACGGCGCTCAGACCCAGGGTCACCTGCTGACAAAACGTATCGGCGCTGTTGGCGTTGCTCACCGTCTGGCACACGTAGTAGGTTCCTTCCGCCGCAAACAGATGTACAGGGCTGGTGTCCTGCGCCGTGCTGCCGTCGCCGAAATCCCAGTACCACTGCGCGGGCTCGTAAGAAGACAGGTCGGTAAACGTCACTTGCAGCAGGTCGAGCGAATCCTCGTGCTCCCAGCGGAAATTGGCTACCGGGCGATTGTCGAGACCCAGGGTATCGCACGAAGAGCCATCCACAGGCCCGAGGCGGTAGTTGGGAAAGTTGGGGATGGTGTATGCATTATAAACCGTCAGGTTGATGCTGTGCTGCCTGAAATCACAGGCCACCCCCTTTCGGTTGGGGAAATTGACCTGGTGCAGGTGAAAGGTGGGCGAAGATGCTGCGTATATCCTGCCGTCGGGACCCAACTGCGAAAACCGGAAATAGGAGCCATACACGGCTCCTGAAATAAAACCGTCCCATTCCGCTACGAGGATTTCGGTAGCAAATATGTCGGCGGCAGTCAGGTCGTACTGAAAAGCCTTTGTGGTGCGCATCACGTACAGGTAACGCGAATCGGGCGACACCGCAATCCCCACCCCGAAACCGGGGTAGTCGAGGAATTTCGTACGCTGGCTGCTCAACTGGCCCGTACAGCGGTCGAAGTCGTAGACGTCCAGCCGGAAAGGTTCGCCGAGAATCACATCGTTGGTTCTGATATATTTCGTGCCGTCAGGGGAGAATACAGACTGCCCCAGGCCATCGATGACCTCGTCAAGTCCATCCCCCAGAGTATCATATAAAGTAACCCCTTCCGGTGAAATCAGTATCTCGTAGATATATTTTGAGTTGTTTTCGGGAATGAGTGCCCACCAGTCTCTGCCGTTGGCGTGCTTGACGCCAGTGATTTGCCCCCCGTTGAGGGTATCGGGAATCAGGATGTTGTTTTTAATAACCACCTTCCCCGACCCGTTGTCCATCGACATGTCAATTATGCTGGCCGATAAATTTTGCCCTCTTGCATATCCCGGCCAAACAATAACATCCATGTGCATCAGAACGTATTGGCGCGGATGGCCCGGATAAGGGAAAGCCATGGCTCCCTGAGGCATTTTATAGCCATAACCGTCGTCGAAATTGATCTCCCAACCGTTTTCCATCAGAACATGATGGCGATTATACACCTTTTCCCCGTTGGTGTAAAATTGCAACTGGCCGGTTGAATCACAGATCGTTGCACAGGTGGCGCTGAAATTCATGTCGTATTCCTGGTGTATTTCCAGTTCCGGACGGTTGCCGGCCCGGAAATCGAGGATGGCATTGCCGAATTCGTCGTCGGGGGGGGACTGGAGGCCACCGGAATGGCCGAAAATCCAGAAGTAGTCGTTTTTTTGACTGTACAAGACGGTGCAGCAAACGGCAAAAAGAACGAGTAACAAGTGCTTTTTCATAAAACGCAAGAGCCTGCAAGAGAAGCGCAGGGCTTCCCTTGCAGGCATGGGTTGGGTTGAATCAGTGTTGGAGAATGATTTTACCGGTGTACAGACTTTGGCCTTCCGCCGTCACGGTGAAAAACAGCATGCCCTCCGGTTGGCCTCGCAGATTGATGCGTAGACTCGTCGAACCGGGCGGAAAAAAACCTGTGGCGATAACCACACCCAGTGCATTGCGGACGATCACGCTTTGTTCCCTCAACGCCGGCGCTTCGCAGCGTACTTCAACGACATCGCGCGCAGGGTTGGGTACTGCCTGGTATCGGGGTTTGTCTTTCGCCGCTTCCTCCACGGCGCTCAGACCCAGGGTCACCTGCTGACAAAACGTATCGGCGCTGTTGGCGTTGCTCACCGTCTGGCACACGTAGTAGGTTCCTTCCGCCGCAAACAGATGTACAGGGCTGGTGTCCTGCGCCGTGCTGCCGTCGCCGAAATCCCAGTGCCACTGCGCCGGCTCGTAGGCCGACAGGTCCGTGAAAGTCACCTTGAGCAGGTCGAGCGAGTCTTCGTGTTCCCAGCGGAAGTTGGCTACCGGGCGATTGTCGAGACCCAGGGTATCGCACGAAGAGCCATCCACAGGCCCGAGGCGGTAGTTGGGAAAGTTGGGGATGGTATAGCGATTATAAACCGTCAGGTTGATGCTGTGCTGCCTGAAATCGCAGGCCACCCCCTTTCGGTTGGGGAAATTGACCTGGTGCAGGTGAAAGGTGGGCGAAGATGCTGCGTATATCCTGCCGTCGGGACCCAACTGCGAAAACCGGAAATAGGAGCCATAACGGCTACCTGAAATAAAACCGTCCCATTCCGCTACGAGGATTTCGGTAGCAAATATGTCGGCGGCAGTCAGGTCGTACTGAAAAGCCATTGTGGTTCGCATCACGTACAGGTAACGCGAATCGGGCGACACCGCAATCCCCACCCCGAAACCGGGGTAGTCGAGGAATTTCGTACGCTGGTTGCTCAACTGGCCCGTACAGCGGTCGAAGTCGTAGACGTCCAGCCGGAAAGGTTCGCCGAGAATCACATCGTTGGTCCTGATATACTTTGTACCGTCAGGCGAAAACGCAGCTTGCCCAAGACCATCGTGACAAATGGTATCTGTGACCAAGGTATCCGACACTTCGGCGCCGTCGGGGGTTAGAAGCACTTCGTAGATTTTTTCCGTACGCGACGTGCCCATCAATACCCACCAGTCGCGCCCATTAGCGTGTTTAACAGCTGTAATCTTGCCCCAGGAAAGACTGTCCTTGACCAGAATAACGCGTTTTTGGACAATCTTTCCCAAGTTATTATTCTGAGTCATGTCTATTTCATTGAAATACATCTCTTGTCCGGCTACGCCCGTAACAGGGAAAATCTTATCCATAAAATGGAAAAGGGCATATTTTCCAGGCTTGCCCGGCATGGGCATGGAGATGGCCCCTTGCGGCGATTTGTACCCATAGCCATCTTCATTGGTATTTATATTCTGACCGTTTTCCATCAGAACATGATGGCGATTATACACCTTTTCCCCGTTGGTGTAAAATTGCAACTGGCCGGTTGAATCACAGATCGTTGCACAGGTGGCGCTGAAATTCATGTCGTATTCCTGATGTATTTCCAGTTCCGGACGGTTGCCGGCCCCGAAATCGAGAATGGCATTGCCGAATTCGTCGTCGGGAGGGGACTGATTTCCTCCTTCATAACCGAAAATCCAGAAGTAGTCGTTTTTTTGACTGTACAAGACGGTGCAGCAAACGGCAAAAAGAACGAGTAACAAGTGCTTTTTCATAAAACGCAAGAGCCTGCAAGAGAAGCGCAGGGCTTCCCTTGCAGGCATGGGTTGGGTTGAATCAGTGTTGGAGAATGATTTTACCGGTGTAAAGACTTTGGCCTTCCGCCGTCACGGTGAAAAACAGCATGCCCTCCGGTTGGCCTCGCAGATTGATGCGTAGACTCGTCGAACCGGGCGGAAAAAAACCTGTGGCGACAACCACACCCAAGGCATTGCGGACGATCACGCTTTGTTCCCTCAACGCCGGCGCTTCGCAGCGTACTTCAACGACATCGCGCGCAGGGTTGGGTACTGCCTGGTATCGGGGTTCGTCTTTCGCCGCTTCCTCCACGGCGCTCAGACCCAGGGTCACCTGCTGACAAAACGTATCGGCGCTGTTGGCGTTGCTCACCGTCTGGCACACGTAGTAGGTTCCTTCCGCCGCAAACAGATGTACAGGGCTGGTGTCCTGCGCCGTGCTGCCGTCGCCGAAATCCCAGTGCCACTGCGCCGGCTCGTAGGCCGACAGGTCCGTGAAAGTCACCTTGAGCAGGTCGAGCGAGTCTTCGTGTTCCCAGCGGAAGTTGGCTACCGGGCGATTGTCGAGACCCAGGGTATCGCACGAAGAGCCATCCACAGGCCCGAGGCGATAGTTGGGAAAGTTGGGGATGGTATAGCGATTATAAACCGTCAGGTTGATGCTGTGCTGCCTGAAATCGCAGGCCACCCCCTTTCGGTTGGGGAAATTGACCTGGTGTAGGTGAAAGGTGGGCGAAGATGCTGCGTATATCCTGCCGTCGGGACCCAACTGCGAAAACCGGAAATAGGAGCCGTAAGGAATACCCGAAATAAAGCCGTCCCATTCCGCTACGAGGGTCTCGGTGGCGAATATGTCGGCGGCAGTCAGGTCGTACTGAAAAGCCTTTGTGGTGCGCATCACGTACAGGTAACGCGAATCGGGCGACACCGCAATCCCCACCCCGAAACCAGGGTAGTCGAGGAATTTCGTACGCTGGTTGCTCAACTGGCCCGTACAGCGGTCGAAGTCGTAGACGTCCAGCCGGAAAGGTTCGCCGAGAATCACATCGTTGGTCCTGATATACTTTGTACCGTCAGGCGAAAACGCAGCTTGCCCAAGACCATCGTGACAAATGGTATCTGTGACCAAGGTATCCGACACTTCGGCGCCGTCGGGGGTTAGAAGCACTTCGTAGATTTTTTCCGTACGCGACGTGCCCATCAATACCCACCAGTCGCGCCCATTAGCGTGTTTAACAGCTGTAATCTTGCCCCAGGAAAGACTGTCCTTGACCAGAATAACGCGTTTTTGGACAATCTTTCCCAAGTTATTATTCTGAGTCATGTCTATTTCATTGAAATACATCTCTTGTCCGGCTACGCCCGTAACAGGGAAAATCTTATCCATAAAATGGAAAAGGGCATATTTTCCAGGCTTGCCCGGCATGGGCATGGAGATGGCCCCTTGCGGCGATTTGTACCCATAGCCATCTTCATTGGTATTTATATTCTGACCGTTTTCCATCAGAACATGATGGCGATTATACACCTTTTCCCCGTTGGTGTAAAATTGCAACTGGCCGGTTGAATCACAGATCGTTGCACAGGTGGCGCTGAAATTCATGTCGTATTCCTGATGTATTTCCAGTTCCGGACGGTTGCCGGCCCCGAAATCGAGAATGGCATTGCCGAATTCGTCGTCGGGAGGGGACTGATTTCCTCCTTCATAACCGAAAATCCAGAAGTAGTCGTTTTTTTGACTGTACAAGACGGTGCAGCAAACGGCAAAAAGAACGAGTAACAAGTGCTTTTTCATAAAACGCAAGAGCCTGCAAGAGAAGCGCAGGGCTTCCCTTGCAGGCATGGGTTGGGTTGAATCAGTGTTGGAGAATGATTTTACCGGTGTAAAGACTTTGGCCTTCCGCCGTCACGGTGAAAAACAGCATGCCCTCCGGTTGGCCTCGCAGATTGATGCGTAGACTCGTCGAACCGGGCGGAAAAAAACCTGTGGCGACAACCACACCCAAGGCATTGCGGACGATCACGCTTTGTTCCCTCAACGCCGGCGCTTCGCAGCGTACTTCAACGACATCGCGCGCAGGGTTGGGTACTGCCTGGTATCGGGGTTCGTCTTTCGCCGCTTCCTCCACGGCGCTCAGACCCAGGGTCACCTGCTGACAAAACGTATCGGCGCTGTTGGCGTTGCTCACCGTCTGGCACACGTAGTAGGTTCCTTCCGCCGCAAACAGATGTACAGGGCTGGTGTCCTGCGCCGTGCTGCCGTCGCCGAAATCCCAGTGCCACTGCGCCGGCTCGTAGGCCGACAGGTCCGTGAAAGTCACCTTGAGCAGGTCGAGCGAGTCTTCGTGTTCCCAGCGGAAGTTGGCTACCGGGCGATTGTCGAGACCCAGGGTATCGCACGAAGAGCCATCCACAGGCCCGAGGCGGTAGTTGGGAAAGTTGGGGATGGTATAGCGATTATAAACCGTCAGGTTGATGCTGTGCTGCCTGAAATCGCAGGCCACCCCCTTTCGGTTGGGGAAATTGACCTGGTGCAGGTGAAAGGTGGGCGAAGATGCTGCGTATATCCTGCCGTCGGGACCCAACTGCGAAAACCGGAAATAGGAGCCATACACGGCTCCTGAAATAAAACCGTCCCATTCCGCTACGAGGGTTTCGGTGGCGAATATGTCGGCGGCAGTCAGGTCGTACTGAAAAGCCTTTGTGGTGCGCATCACGTACAGGTAACGCGAATCGGGCGACACCGCAATCCCCACCCCGAAACCGGGGTAGTCGAGGAATTTCGTACGCTGGTTGCTCAACTGGCCCGTACAGCGGTCGAAGTCGTAGACGTCCAGCCGGAAAGGTTCGCCGAGAATCACATCGTTGGTTCTGATATATTTCGTGCCGTCAGGGGAGAATACAGACTGCCCCAGGCCATCGATGACCTCGTCAAGTCCATCCCCCAGAGTATCATATAAAGTAACCCCTTCCGGTGAAATCAGTATCTCGTAGATATATTTTGAGTTGTTTTCGGGAATGAGTGCCCACCAGTCTCTGCCGTTGGCGTGCTTGACGCCAGTGATTTGCCCCCCGTTGAGGGTATCGGGAATCAGGATGTTGTTTTTAATAACCACCTTCCCCGACCCGTTGTCCATCGACATGTCAATTATGCTGGCCGATAAATTTTGCCCTCTTGCATATCCCGGCCAAACAATAACATCCATGTGCATCAGAACGTATTGGCGCGGATGGCCCGGATAAGGGAAAGCCATGGCTCCCTGAGGCATTTTATAGCCATAACCGTCGTCGAAATTGATCTCCCAACCGTTTTCCATCAGAACATGATGGCGATTATACACCTTTTCCCCGTTGGTGTAAAATTGCAACTGCCCCGTTGAATCGCAGATCGTTGCACAGGTGGCGCTGAAATTCATGTCGTATTCCTGATGTATTTCCAGTTCCGGACGGTTGCCGGCCCCGAAATCGAGAATGGCATTGCCGAATTCGTCGTCGGGAGGGGACTGATTTCCTCCTTCATAACCGAAAATCCAGAAGTAGTCGTTTTTTTGACTGTACAAGACGGTGCAGCAAACGGCAAAAAGAACGAGTAACAAGTGCTTTTTCATAAAACGCAAGAGCCTGCAAGAGAAGCGCAGGGCTTCCCTTGCAGGCATGGGTTGGGTTGAATCAGTGTTGGAGAATGATTTTACCGGTGTAAAGACTTTGGCCTTCCGCCGTCACGGTGAAAAACAGCATGCCCTCCGGTTGGCCTCGCAGATTGATGCGTAGACTCGTCGAACCGGGCGGAAAAAAACCTGTGGCGACAACCACACCCAAGGCATTGCGGACGATCACGCTTTGTTCCCTCAACGCCGGCGCTTCGCAGCGTACTTCAACGACATCGCGCGCAGGGTTGGGTACTGCCTGGTATCGGGGTTCGTCTTTCGCCGCTTCCTCCACGGCGCTCAGACCCAGGGTCACCTGCTGACAAAACGTATCGGCGCTGTTGGCGTTGCTCACCGTCTGGCACACGTAGTAGGTTCCTTCCGCCGCAAACAGATGTACAGGGCTGGTGTCCTGCGCCGTGCTGCCGTCGCCGAAATCCCAGTGCCACTGCGCCGGCTCGTAGGCCGACAGGTCCGTGAAAGTCACCTTGAGCAGGTCGAGCGAGTCTTCGTGTTCCCAGCGGAAGTTGGCTACCGGGCGATTGTCGAGACCCAGGGTATCGCACGAAGAGCCATCCACAGGCCCGAGGCGGTAGTTGGGAAAGTTGGGGATGGTATAGCGATTATAAACCGTCAGGTTGATGCTGTGCTGCCTGAAATCGCAGGCCACCCCCTTTCGGTTGGGGAAATTGACCTGGTGCAGGTGAAAGGTGGGCGAAGATGCTGCGTATATCCTGCCGTCGGGACCCAACTGCGAAAACCGGAAATAGGAGCCATAACGGCTACCTGAAATAAAACCGTCCCATTCCGCTACGAGGATTTCGGTAGCAAATATGTCGGCGGCAGTCAGGTCGTACTGAAAAGCCTTTGTGGTGCGCATCACGTACAGGTAACGCGAATCGGGCGACACCGCAATCCCCACCCCGAAACCGGGGTAGTCGAGGAATTTCGTACGCTGGTTGCTCAACTGGCCCGTACAGCGGTCGAAGTCGTAGACGTCCAGCCGGAAAGGTTCGCCGAGAATCACATCGTTGGTCCTGATATACTTTGTACCGTCAGGCGAAAACGCAGCTTGCCCAAGACCATCGTGACAAATGGTATCTGTGACCAAGGTATCCGACACTTCGGCGCCGTCGGGGGTTAGAAGCACTTCGTAGATTTTTTCCGTACGCGACGTGCCCATCAATACCCACCAGTCGCGCCCATTAGCGTGTTTAACAGCTGTAATCTTGCCCCAGGAAAGACTGTCCTTGACCAGAATAACGCGTTTTTGGACAATCTTTCCCAAGTTATTATTCTGAGTCATGTCTATTTCATTGAAATACATCTCTTGTCCGGCTACGCCCGTAACAGGGAAAATCTTATCCATAAAATGGAAAAGGGCATATTTTCCAGGCTTGCCCGGCATGGGCATGGAGATGGCCCCTTGCGGCGATTTGTACCCATAGCCATCTTCATTGGTATTTATATTCTGACCGTTTTCCATCAGAACATGATGGCGATTATACACCTTTTCCCCGTTGGTGTAAAATTGCAACTGGCCGGTTGAATCACAGATCGTTGCACAGGTGGCGCTGAAATTCATGTCGTATTCCTGATGTATTTCCAGTTCCGGACGGTTGCCGGCCCCGAAATCGAGAATGGCATTGCCGAATTCGTCGTCGGGAGGGGACTGATTTCCTCCTTCATAACCGAAAATCCAGAAGTAGTCGTTTTTTTGACTGTACAAGACGGTGCAGCAAACGGCAAAAAGAACGAGTAACAAGTGCTTTTTCATAAAACGCAAGAGCCTGCAAGAGAAGCGCAGGGCTTCCCTTGCAGGCATGGGTTGGGTTGAATTAATGTTGGAGAATGATTTTACCGGTGTACAGACTTTGGCCTTCCGCCGTCACGGTGAAAAACAGCATGCCCTCCGGTTGGCCTCGCAGATCGATGCGTAGATCAGTCGAACCGGGCGCAAATGAGGCCGAAGCAACAACCGTACCGGCAAGGTTTCGCACCGTTACCGTTTGCTCTGCATCGGTGGCCACATTTCTTCCAATATGCACGTAACCGGAGGCCGGGTTGGGTGCAGCTGTCCAGACAGGCTTAACCGCTATATATTTTGGCTTTTTTGCCGCCCGTTCTTCGCTCCCGAAGCAAATGTCATCGTCGTCCCAGTCAGCGCCGGGTCCGAAAGCGCGGTACAGTTCGCGCGCGCGGAACACGGCATAACCGCCGGAAAGCGGGCATTGGCCGGCGATGCTTTTGAGCGCGGCAAGATCGGTGGAATCCGGCGCGCTTTCTTCTTCCCACAATTTGTGGACAAGGTAAATGCGGTTGACTTCACGTTCGTTTTGCTGGTACACAGCCGTCGATGCGATGCTGTCGTTATCGGCCAGGAGCAGTGCAGCCTCCGATTCGCGCAGGAGCGTTATACTGTCCTGCAGGGACTGGTACTGGACAGCGGCAGCGGCTAACAGTGCTGCCACGGATCGTTTCAGGGCATCGGCAGCCGGATATGCCGGATCATTGACGGGCGGCAGATTTTCCGTCAGACTGTCGAGCAGAACGGTCAGGTCGCGGATTTGCATTACCTGATCTCCGATGATTTGTCGGGTGACACTGTCGCGGGCCAGCAAATACCCGATCCCCGCACTTATCGCGTCGAAACGACCGAGCGGCTGCTCTTCAGCGTCGCTGAAAAACGTTTGTTGAAGCGTTTCTCCGTCGGCCAGGGCTGGATTTATGCGCAGGCGCCTGTACAGGCCCTGCTGCGCCATCCAGTTGTAGGCGTCCGTAAACGCGCTTTCGCCGAGGTCGAAACCACCCGTGGCCGCAACGTTGTCGTTGCTGCTTTTACGCGACTCCTCGTTTTCACCCGCGAATCCGGGCGGCTTGCAGTCGGAGCAATCGGAAACGGAACTGCCTGGCCCCTGAGAAAACCATTGTGGTATGTTTACCCCCAACCCTGTAATGAAGTTTGGAATGAGGGATGCGTGGCCGGTAAACTGGGATTTTAAAATATCGGAGGAAATCATCGCCTCATGATTCGCCCCGTATCCTCCGCCAAACGGGCCGACAAAATGGTTTCTTGCGTCCGTCTGGTTTCCCAGCGAGGCGGTCGGGGTCAGCCGCAGGCCCGATTCCGACTGGTAAATCTGCGACTGGCGCAGCGAAGTGGTTTCGCACAAACCGTCGAAATAAAAGCCGTCGCCTTGCAGGTTTTTCAGGGTATTGCAGCAGTACCGGTCGGCGCTGAAGCCTGCGAGAAAACCGTTGACAGGGCTGCCCTGATTACTCAGGTTCCGTGAAATGGTATTTTGGTAAAAGTAGTTATTGTCACAATGCGTGGTTCGTACGCCGGTATTAAGTCCGTACCATTTGTTGTTTTCAAAAACATTGTCATTACAGATGTACATACCCACGCCAGCCACGTATTGGGGTCCCACGGTCGGATCGTCAATTGTATTCTCTTTCAGGCGCAATTTGCCACAGTCGCTGAGGTAAAATCCCAATTCCGGGGTACTGTTGAACATGGTGATCTTGTTGTCGAACACCAGGGAGTTGACCAGTACCGGGTTGGCCCATCGTATCCCCACGCCATTTTGGGGAGATTTGACGGTATTGGTTCGCACGTCGATCAACCTGTTCGTGTTATGGGTGATCCAGATCAGGTAATCATCTGCCAGTGTGGAAGCGGAGGAGGCATAGCCGGTGAGCAGATTGGTTTTGGCCGTGATGTTAGTAGATACGGCGCTGATACCGGAACGAACGTTCGTCATGATGCACTTTTCTACAATTGCTCCGGGGCAACGCATAGCGCCTACGCCAACCTGCCCGGAAACGTATCCGACAAGGGTATTGCCGGCGAGATCGCTGATCTCGGCATTTTTTATCGTAAAGGCGCTTCCGTAAGCAAGCATTCCGTTCTGGATGTTTCTGAAATAGTTTTTTCCGGTAAGCCCGACGCTGAAACCCGACGTTGAATTGATGTAAATGCCGGAATAAGTATTGGCAGACCCGTTGAAGGGTTCGATGAGTGGAGCGGAACACTCAAAGGTATTTCCCACAATATCCTGCTGGAGGTTGATCACCTGTCCGGATTGACCCGGTGGAACATACAATCCGATATAGTCCTGATCGAATGTGTTGTCCTGAATCAGAATGGAAGCGCCGTTCTCTGCCTTGATCGCGTACTTCCCGTCACTGATGTACGCATCTTTTACGTCGAGCGTTCCTCCGTTTTGCACGGTAATGCTGTTCCACAGGTGATCGCATCCCTGTACCACAGTGCTTGTGCCGGCGAGTGTCAATTTACTCCCGTTTTCTACAATGATCTCTGCGTCGTCATTCAATATGACGTTGCAATCCGTCAATGTGAAAGACAGCGTATTGACATACAGTTTCCCTTCGATCGAAAGGCATGCGCCGTTTAAACTTGCCGGAAGGTTCTCTTCGTCGAGATAACTGACAGAACAGGGTGCATAGCCGATGGCATAAGAAGTACCTCCCGGCGGGCAGAGGCAGGGCGCCGGCTGGGTACAGTCTTCGAGATACAAAGTAATATTCCCGCCCGTTTGACTGAGTTCCTGGCAGGGATCGGAAACAGACGCGTTTACATTAACCGACGGCTCCGTACAAGGCGGCATGGTAGAAGCAATGGCAGCAACCATGGTCAGCGTCGTGCAAACGGGTACTCCGCCGGTGTTAGCCGGGATCGTCAGGGATACATCCCCGTTTTGGTCAAAATTTCCGCCTGGAAGCACCAAACTCAATCCGCCCCATGTTTCGCTGGCGTGTAAAGTCAGCGGAACAGCCTCGTCGGCATAACCAGATCGGCATACGTTCAGGCTGATTTCTACCTGGTCATTGATGCACTGTTGTGCGGGCAATGTGGCCGTGATGTCCACCGAAGGGTGGCAATCCATGGTAACAGACAAGTCGTCTATGAAATATCGCGTAACAGGATTGCCGGCGTTTGGATTATCAAAATGGCCAAAAATCAATAGATGATCTAATGCCACCCCCGTCTGATTGGTCCAGGAAAAACTGAGCGTCGGCATTTCGAGTCCAGTGACAACCATGCCTGTAATGGTCACCGAGTTGTCGAAAAAGACCGGTATTCCTCCGACAGTTCCGTTTGCGGACTGATTGGTCATACAATACCCTGTAAGGCTCCCGCAGACATTAAAACTGGCATTTGCACAGGATGGAAAGTTGACGAAGGGGCATGTTGGATAACCGTTCATCCCGTAAAACCCCAGCGTCGGAATGTCGGTCAATGTTGTGGCTGAATACGCAGCAGCCTTCATGGAAATATTGGCGGTGCATCCGGGGTTTAAGGGTTCAGAAAGAGGAAGAATAACGAATTCCTGATTGCCGTTTGTTTGAATAAAATGGAATGAAAGCAGGTTGGTATTTTGATTGTCGCCGTCCTCCCAAATGTCTACGGTATTGCCGGATTGGGCCGGAGCCGATGCGAGAATGGGGGGAGTGATGTTCTGTTGCATGTAATAACCTCCTGTTTCCGGGGTAAAATCTTCGAAGTCGTCAAAACAGTTAATGTTACACCCGGTTTGCCCGCAAGGTATTTGGGCAGTAATCCGGTACTGAATAAGGACATTAGTCATTAAGGCAAATAGGCATAAAAAGCGGCATATTGCCCCCCCCCGCAGTAAGGGTAGGTTAAAACGGAATTGGAATGCAGAATACATGATTAAGGTGGTTTGAGTGAAAAAGAATTGTGTTTGATGCGAATTGGCCAAAACGCGAAGCAATTTACACCGCTTGTGCAGGATTGTAAAGATCACTTTTTGTTAAAGTCAGGCTTTACATCATAAATATTCCGGGTGCGCAGGAGCCCTTCCTTTTCGGAGTGGCGTCATTTTGATCGCGAATGTTACATTCCGGCGAGTTCCCGGCCGGGATCGTATCCCGCGCGTCAGAATAGAGGCAGATTGTTAAATTTTTGCGCGGTCGATGTGCTGTCGTCGGTCAGGCATCCCAAAGCGCTCGCTGCCGCTCCAAACCATATTTGTTTTTCCGGTGTCATTTATCTTGCAGAAGAAATTATATTCCGTAAAAATAAGCCTTTAAAGCATTCTTCCCGCCGCGCCAGCGAAACTTTGCTTACTTTTGCAGTAAAAATTTCCTAACCATATCAATACAGGAACTTCTATGCAAACGAATGGCGCCGCCACCACAAATACTCCCCGCACCGCCCGTGAAGACCGCTTCCAGCACCACGACTACTACGGCGTGGATGAACTGCTGAGCCCCGAACACCTGCTTGCCCGCGACGCCGTGCGCCAGTGGGTGAAGTCGGAGGTAAGCCCTATCATCGAGGACTACGCCAACCGCGCTGAGTGCCCCACACAACTGTTCAAAGGACTTGCCGGGATCGGCGCTTTCGGGCCCTCTCTTCCTGCAGAATACGGCTGCGGCGGCATGGACGAGATCGCTTACGGCGTGATCATGCAGGAACTCGAGCGCGGCGACTCCGGCGTGCGTTCCATGGCTTCCGTGCAGGGTTCGCTGGTCATGTATCCCATCTACAAGTTCGGCTCGGAAGAGCAGCGCCGCCATTACCTGCCCAAACTGGCTTCCGGCGAATTGATCGGCTGTTTCGGACTCACCGAGCCCGACCACGGCTCCAACCCCAGCGGCATGACCACCAACATCAAGGATGACGGCGACGCCTATATCCTCAACGGCGCCAAAATGTGGATCACCAATTCGCCTGTTGCCGACATCGCAGTCGTGTGGGCCAAAAACGAAGAGGGACGCATCATCGGCATGATCGTCGAAAAGGGCATGAAGGGCTTTTCCGCGCCCGAGATCCACGGCAAATGGTCGCTGCGCGCCAGCATCACCGGCGAACTGGTGTTCGAAGACGTGCGCGTGCCCAAGAAAAACGTGCTTCCGGGCGTCACCGGTCTCAAAGGCCCGCTCTCCTGCCTCACCAAGGCCCGCTACGGCATCGCCTGGGGCGCCATCGGCGCTGCACTCGATTGCTACGACTCGGCCCTGCGCTACTCCAAAGAACGCGAGCAGTTCGGCAAGCCCATCGGCGCCTTCCAGTTGACGCAAAAGAAACTCGCCGAAATGATCACCGAGATCACCAAGGCGCAATTGCTGGCCTGGCGCCTCGGCACCCTGGCCAATGCCGGCACCATGACATCCGCTCAGGTGAGCATGGCCAAACGCAACAACGTACACATGGCCCTCGAGATCGCCCGCGAAGCGCGACAGATACACGGCGGCATGGGCATCACCAACGAATACCCGATCATGCGCCACATGATGAACCTGGAAACGGTGCTCACCTACGAAGGCACGCACGACATCCACCTGCTCATCACCGGCCACGATGTCACCGGCCTCGACGCTTTCAAGTAAACGGTAGACGGCCTACGGTAGACGGTTTACGGTAGACGGCTGACGGCTGACTGTAGACGGTGAGTGGAACGTGGGTAGCGGGTCGGTCAAGTGTTAAAAGATCGTTTACTGCTAAATGCAGCTTAATAATCGCATACCCCCAATCAAATCCCGTAAGCCGTAAACCGTAAACCGTAAACCGTAAACCGTCTGTCGTAAGCCGTCTACCGTAGGCCGTCTACGTGTTAAAAACTTGTTTTTCATCGAAAAGAGGCCATAAAAACTGAAATTCTGACGTTTATGTAAAAATTTTGCATTGGGAAAACTTGCAGCAAAGCGGTTGGTATGTGGCTTACAGGCATTATGAACGTCATACTCACTGCGCTATACATGGCTGTAATTGCTAATCAAAACATTTTTGTGTATGTCTTTTGAGAGAAAATTATCCTGGTTGATATGGGTACTGGCCCTGCCGCTGGCGGTCGCCGGACAAAAAGAACAACTCATCCATTTTTCCAATCCTTCATTTGAAGATATACCAAAGGCAGGAGAGGCGCCCAATGGGTGGTATGACTGCGGCAAGGCGGATGAAACGCCGCCCGATGTGCAGCCCGGACAGTTTTCCGTCACCAAAACACCCAGCCACGGGAACACTTACCTGGGCCTGGTGGTACGCGACAACGAAACCTGGGAAGGGGTGGCCCAGCGCCTGAGCCGTCCCCTGGAAAGGGACCAGTGCTACGAGTTTTCCATGGACATCTGCCGTTCGGAACTGTACCTCAGTACCAGTAAACTCACCGGCAAGGAAGCGAACTATGTGACCCCCGCCAAGTTGCGCGTGTACGGCGGCAACGGCTATTGCAGCAAATTGGAACTGCTGTACGAAACGGCCGTCGTGACCAACTCCCGCTGGCTGTCGCACACCTTCCGCCTGCACCCGAAAAACGGCAACTACTCTTTCATCCTGTTCGAGGCATATTACAAAACGCCCGTCCTGTTTCCCTACAACGGCAATATCCTCGTGGACAACGCTTCCCCGATCAAACAGATCGTTTGCGGGCCGGAAAAGATGCCGGAAGCCAAAACCTCTCCGCCCCTGGCCGTGACGAGCAAGGCGCCGCCGACCAGCAGCAAAAAATCCAAAACCGAGACACAGCCCAAAAAACAGGACCCGCCTAAAACGACGGCTGCCTCAATCGAACGCAAAACGGTGCGAAAAGGCAGGAGTTACCGGCTGGAGAAGGTATACTTCGATACCAATAAATACGACATCACAGAAGAAAGTGAAGAAGGCCTCAATGAATTATACCTGTTCCTGCTCAACAACCCGGATGTGACCGTGGAGATCGGCGGGCATACCAACAACGCCATGTGGCCGGACTCGGCTTTTGCCAATCAGTTGTCGACCAACCGCGCCAAAGCCGTAGCGCACTGGCTCGTGACAAAAGGCATCGATTCCAACCGGGTACAGTTCAAGGGCTACGGCTGGACGAAGCCCATCGAGCCCAATATCACGGAAGAAGGGCGACGAAAGAATCAGCGGGTAGAGATCACGATCCTGAATATGAACGGATAAAAAGAAGCGGCACTTTCCACAGAGGTGCCGCTTCTTTTTTTATCCGTTTGTACAACGATCTGCATATTGTACCTCGTATGGCCTGGCAAATCCGGCCGCGCTTTATTTCCATTATTAACCGCCTTTGCTGACTGGTTAATTGTGCCCTACGCCTTGCGCCCGATCAAATAACGCAGGTGCGGGAAGAACAAACATGGCGGAAGCCTTTTCAACGAACCTTGCAGCGATTACACAAAGGACGTTTGTCACTACAACGTTCCTTGCAGCGATTACACAAAGGACGTTTGTCACTGCAACGTTCCTTGTAACGATTACACAAAGAGTGTTTGTCTTGACAACGTTCCTTGTAACGACTACACAAAGGGCGTTTGTCGCTGCGCCTCGGGGACAATTCAAACGCGCTCAAAACCGCAACCTCAAGGCCACGCCCGGCGCGTTGCCCGCCACCCAGGACGGCTCAATTTGCCAGCGCGGCGGCACATTGCAGATCGTGTTTTTCAGGTCTTTTTTGGCTTTGCCTTTTTCAATGGCCGACCAGATGATCCCGGTCAGGATAAGCGCCCCGCCGGTGAACATCATCACCTGTCCTCCGACGTACTGATTGTCCGCTTTTTTATAAAAACTTTCACGACTCGTGTTTTGGGAGGTGTAGAACACATCCTGCGGGTCGATATGCGCGGCATAATCGTCGTGTTTTGCCAGGGCTTTGGTGTAAGGAAAAATGCCTGCCAGACCGACCAGGGCGCCCGAGCCCGCCAGGATCCACGCCTTTTTTTGGGTCTCGGGGCTTACGCGGGCCTTCGGCATGTTATTCAGGTCGTACACGTAGATGCGCAACTGGTTGGGCTGCGAAGCCATGGCCCTGGGTACGTTGTCCATCTGGTAATTCCATTCCACGGTTTTGTTGCCGGGTGAAGCCATTACGGTACCCGTGCCGATCGTGGTGTTGACCCGGATGTTCGGGTTTTGGGAACAAAGCACGATGCTGATCGTCCGCCCGCTGTATTGCGGCATGATCTTGAAATTGACCAGCACCTTTTCGTCGGTCAGCACGGCAGAAGCGCTGCCAACGAGATTCCAGCGGTTGAAAGAAGCGGGGTCGATAGCGAGGTATATCTTGTCGCCGCCTGCCTTGCCTTTGTCCGCCTCCACGATTTTTTTCCATTCCTTGTCGTATTCGATGCTGATGGCTTCCTCGCGCGCAGCCGGATCGGGGTAATAGGCCGGTTTGATATTGATGCGCGTCCTGAGATTTTGCGCAGCAGCCAGCGCATCGTTGCGCGACACCCGCATGCGCGCCATGACAACGGCAGCGAAACGGTCGGCCTCCAGTTCCATCCGCTTGCGCAATTTTGCATCGGTTTCGCTGAAGCGGTGGCCCCGGATCAAGTGCCCGATCTCGTGTGCGAAAACGAAATAGGCCACCCACTTGGTCTTGGCGTCCTTCTTGAATTCCTGTATGAAGTTATTGCTGTAAAGGAGGTATCGAATGCCTTCCCTTTCGTTGGCCTGGGCATTTTCGACCGTGGCTACCTGTAGCGTGAACGGGCGCTCGCCGGTAATGCCGGCCAGGTTGAGTATTTCATCCACGATTTGCTCCGCTTCTTCAGTGGGGTCGAAAAGGGTGTAGGTGCCGGAAGTTTTATCGGACGCAAAGTTGCATCCGTTGTCGAAATGGAGTTCTTGCTGGGCCCGGAGCCAGCAGGCGCTGCCCAATAAAAAAAGCAGGGTCAAAAACCGGGAAATTGCGATGTTCATATCGGGTGATTTTACGGGTGGTTGAATGGTGTTTAAAAGTGCGTGCGGCGGTTTTGCCTACTTCTTCGTAAGGTAGCGGGTGATCTTCGATTTGCCGAGATGCGTCGCTCCTTCGAGCGCGGAAGGGCTGCTGGTTTCGCTTTTACGATCGCTCTCCCGCACCTTGAACTCGTAGACCAGCGCCGTCACGTGGGTTTTACCGGGTTCGAAAGAAAAGCCGCCGATATCCGCCGGCAGCCGGTTGGCGCCTTCGTTCAGCCAGCCTTCCGCTTCTTTGCGCGTGACGGGCGGAGGCGCATTTTTCAGCAACTGCGGGCTGACGATGAACACAAATACGCGGAAATAGGCGGGTTCGGTCGTGACGATCGACTTGAGATAACAAAGCGCCGAAAAGTCCTCGCAACGCACGATCTTGCCCGACCAGCGGTATTTTTCACCTTTACAGGTACCGTCTTCATTAAACTGTTCCATGCGCGTGACAAGCGCAAAACCGCCGGGCACATAGAAATAGCGTCTGGTGTGGTATCCCGCTGCCTCGAGCGCTTTCCGGAGCATCTCGTCGGCATCCGAGAAATGTTTGCAGTGGCCGAAATAACTGTCCAGGTCGGCGTCTGCCGAGTATTCCGGTGGCGGGAAGGGAAAATGCGGGAGGCTCTGGGCCACTTCATTCGGCTTTTCCTCCAGCCAGGCGGCGTGTTCGGCATTGAGCAGGCTTGCCTCGGCGCGCCGGAAGCCGCGCATAATGTCGGCATTGCGGTCGGCAGTATCGATGCCCGAAGCCAGGGGAAGCGCCCCCGAAATCGCACCCGCAACCTGAGCAGGCACACCCGTCAGGCACAGGGCATAACCCATAAATTCGTCGGCTTCCATTTCTTCCACTTCCGTCGGCTTGCCTTCCGCCAGTTCATGCCGGTTGACGTGGTGACCGATCTCGTGCGCCAGCAGGGCGAGGCGAAGCGCCCGATTGGGGTGTTCGCTGAAAAACTTCCTGCTGTACAATATGTAGCGTTTTTCGCCTTCCACGACCGCAACCACCGAGGGCACATTCGAACAAATGAATATGAACGATTGCGGCTTTCCGGTTTTGTACAGGATCTCGTCTTTCAAATGCTCAATAGAGTCCGAAGTCTCGAACCGGTAGTATTCACCGGGCATGGCATCGCCAAAGTAAAGGCAATGCTTCGATGCCTCTATCTCCAGGTAATCCTGGCCATAAAGCGGCCGCTGCAACAGG
This sequence comes from Lewinellaceae bacterium, assembly GCA_020636045.1. Lineage (GTDB taxonomy): Bacteria > Bacteroidota > Bacteroidia > Chitinophagales > Saprospiraceae > M3007. The sequence goes on along the minus strand of JACJYP010000003.1, from coordinate 368,587 downwards.
GCCAGCATGATGAAGAGTGGAAGCAATTGCCTTACCATGATTGATGTTTTTGAGGCGTAGATGCCCGGTTTAAAAGCGGAACTGGACGCCGAGTCCGGCAGTCAGAAAGTGTACATTCTCCGGATCGGTCGACAGGTAGTGGTAGTCAGATGACAACACGATGTTGACAAAATGGCTGACCGGCTTCATAAGACTGAGCCCGCCGTTTGCACCGAACACGCCGTCTCCGTTTTCCGGTTTGTAATAGCCGATATTGCTTTCCGCCTGCAGGTACACGCCGGTCAGGAAGTTGAAGCCCAGCCATTTGCGGTAGGTGACCCCGCCGCCGATGCCGAAAATGGAATAGTCTGTTTTGTTCGTGAGGGTATTTTTGAAAGCATAATACCCGCCTTTTATCTGTAGTCCGAACTCCCGGTAGACACGATATCCCAGTTTGGCTTCGGCATAGTAGCCGCCTTCAAATGAATTCCCGAAATTGCCTTGCGGGAAAGTCAGGCCGCCGTGTAGCGAAAAGAAACCGCGTTTTTGTTGAATACCGGATAACGGACCGTCGTACAGCAGGCGGCCGTGTATCCTGATTTGAATATTTGGATCAGCGTTATCGGCCACGGAAAGCGGCACCACATAACGGCCGTCCAGGTAATCCACCCAATTGGCGGCACTACCTTCCGACATCACAATGGAAATGGCGTTCGTTTCATTCGGGCCCAGCAGGTTGCCTTCCGTATCGACAGGCTTCATCATAAGAATGTACGGTGATTCGTACAATACGATCAGGCAGGATTTCTTTTTATCGGGTGTACCGAAACGCACCAGTGCGGTTTTGTCCTCCACGCGATAGTACGGGCCCGTGAGCGCTGTGGAGCCCTTTGCTTCGAAACGCACATGATAAAGCCCGGTCTCACCGGTGCCTTTGTAAGTGGCGCGGTATACGCCGTCGCCGTCGTGGTTCAGGGGTACTACTGCGATCGGATCGACAGCAAAGAAGTCGCGATAATTGGTCTCGTTGAGCAGGACAATATGTTTCTTTTCACCGATCGCCATGCGAATGTTTTCATCACCCTTGAAGGATGCGAGTGTGGGGTGGTTAATGCTGATCTGTTTGATATAGGCGCCGTCACGGCCGCCGAACTTGTAGTTTGCGACACTAACACTCAGTGCTACGCCATCGTGCTGAATGGGTTTTGCAGGAAAGAGCCGACCCCAGGGCCCCTTGACGTCGATAAAAGCGCCGGGTACTTTTGTTTGGGCAAAACTGTTGCCGAGGCGTTTTTTCGACCGGTAGATCGTAGCCGTGACCGACGAATTTTCCACCGGCGTACCGTTTTGGCGCAGGCGGGTACCCAGAAACAGTTCTTCTCCGGCCGCTACGACGGGGCTGTTGAAAAAATACTGCTTCAGGCCCCGGTCATCGACGATCGCGGAAAGATCGTAACCCAGGTTCGGTTGATTAGCTGTAAAACTGACCCTGTACTCGCCCTGGGCGGTGACAGAAATGCCGTTTACCGGAAAAGTGACGGTATATACCCGGTGTTGCGAGGGGACGTTCAGCGGCGGAATAAACTGGCCGGCTACGCCGGAAAGATCGACCGGAGTGCCATTGTCGATCCGTTCCACCTTCATCTGGCTGTAATTGTGGCTGCCTACCGAACTCACCGCGATGGAAATGCGATCCATGTTTTCCGTCACAGTAAAAGTTTCCTGTGCGGAGTTGCCGCTCAGGTTGCCGTTGCTGAAATGCACGAGTTTGGGGCTGCCCAGTGATTCCACGGCGTTTACCCAGTTTTGGCGCAACGGCCGGTTGATCGCACAGATATAGGGCGATGTGCTCAGTTCTGTATTCGTAGCCACGCCGCCGGACTCTGCGATGGCCTTCAGCAGGCTTGCATAGGTCGATTCAGGGGTGAAAATTGCGTAAGGAATGATCTTGACACCGGGGGGGATCGCCGAACCACCGATCAGTACGTTGCCGCCGGAAACGCTTACCATCGGCGAAACGTTCTGAATGCCGTTGGTGAACAGCAGCACGACCTTGATGGGATCGTTGTTCGGGTTTCCGTCGCCGTCGGGCGGGCTGAATTGGGAAAAGCCCGTCTGCAGGCCCGCGCCCATCGCCGTAGCGCCCTGGGGTTGCAGGCTTCCCGAACCATTACCCATCAGGGTGTTCATTTCGGTAGTCAGTGTTGCATTATTGAATGCTTTCAGATTGATAGCGACATTGGCACTGCTGTTAAAAGTGACCAGCGCCATTTTATTCGCAGCGTCGGCCTGCATAAATGTTTTCAGGGTATTGAAAGTCGCCAGCAATTTCTCTTTCAGGTACATGAGTTTGGTCGTACCCGACTGCGGGTTGTTCTGGCATTGCTCGCTGCCCGAATGTGGAACGGCATCGCACTGGCAAACGGCCGGATCGCCCATACTGCCCGATACATCCACCACCATGATCACTTCGATGGGCCGGATCACGGATTCGGACACCTGTTTACAGGCGGTGATCGGCAGGGTAGCAGAGCTCCCGGGGCCGATAGGGGAAGCCGCCAGGGTATAAGCCGTAGAAGCAGGGCAGGAGCCGGAACTTGCGAGCGGGCTATAACTTACCACGACCTCGGTCGCAGGGGTGCCGGGGCCGACAGAAAGCGTCATAGCACCGTCGTTGGGTGTGATACTCCAGAAGCGATCACCTGCGGTCGACTGAAACAGTTTGGACTGCGTGGTTTCGGGCGCCGCCCTGAATTCACTGCCTTCAGGCGCCGTTATCTGCGAAAGCAACAGGGCGGGAGCAAAAAACAATAAGAGCAGGATTGGGGCAAACTTCTCTGAGCGATGATGGTACGTTGTCATTTGAGCGGAGCTGGTTGATTTGATATTTTGATTCCGGATACGGAGTTATTCGGCTTTACCGGTGCTGTTGGTCTTGATGAGGTAAAAGTCATTTTTGCCGCCGTGGTTGTAATGGCCGCCTGTCAGGTAGCCGCCGTCGGAAGTCGGTGCAATGGAAATGCCGGTTATCGACCCGTCGGCAAGGGAATAGAACTCGTCCCAATCCGCCACACCGGTGGAAAGATTGATCTGTGCCATGCCAAGCGCATTGCCGGCCGTGCCCAATACCACTACTTTCGACGGATCGCTGTTGCTGATGCACACGTCGCTGACCGCTGTCATCATATTCAGCGACCAGGTCTGATTGCCCCCCGGTTTTACCACGATGAGGTATTGTTTCCCTGAATTATTGTCGCTGCCGATCACCACGTATGTCGATCCCGAAAGATGCATGATCTTGTAGGCGACGGTGATCGGCGCCAGCGAACTGTGCGAGCCGTAGATACCGCTCTGCGAAACGCTGACAAGTAGTGATGCTGACCCTCCGTACGGGTTTAGTTTGGTGGCAGCGATGTAGTAGTTGCCCGCGGCACCCGCCTGCTCGACGACGGACAAACCTCCATAATTGTTAAGGTTGCTGTTATTGACGGACGGACTGGTTACCGAATTGGAACTACTGATCCTTGCCAAACCCGGAATAAACTGGTTGGAGTTGTTTCGATAGCCGGTGCAGATCACCTCATCGGTAGAATTCATCACCGGACCCCAGGCCGAAGAGGAACTGGCGCCCGTGAATTGAAACTCTTTTTCAATATTGGTTTTTTGCTGGTTTGCGCCAATGACCGCAACTTTTGCAAGATTGCCTTTGGAGCCCGCGACAATAAAGCCGCCTTCGTGTGCAGAGGCAATATTCGGATTGATGTCTACCGGGATGGTTACCGGCGAAGGCGTTACGTCGATATTCATGGGGTTCATCACTACCGACTTTATGATGCCCGACTGGTTGTACAGGCAGTGGAACTGACCGTCAGAGCGTTCGACGGCGCCCAGCGGAATGCCGCCGAATGATCCAAGGTTCAGCACTGTCTTGAATTTCAATTCATTGGCTACCGTGATGGTTTTGCGCGTCGTCGCACTGCAGCCTTCCGCATCGGTCACGATCAGTATGATCTCGTGGGTACCGGCCGTGTTGTACGTCACGCTAGTGCTGGCGTTGAAATCCTTGCTGGTCTCTCCGTTCCCGAAATCCCAGTCGTAGGTAGCGGCATCGGGGTCGGAAAGATTGGTGATCACGATCGATTCGGAAAGGCTGATCGACGTCGTGCTCACCGTAAAATTGGCCACCGGCGGGTTCGGACACTCCACATTCAGGGCATCGATACGCTCCAGATGGCAGCCGGCAAATGCCTGAAGCAACAGAGCGAAAAACAAAATTCGGATAAAGTATTTCATACCGTAATGAGGGGTTGACTGAGAAGATTGCGCGTGCATCGTGTTATAAAGTTATTCGCGATTTGCCCGGTACTCCAAAATATCCGCGATTAAAATTCAATAAAAAAATCATGCGTTTGTCCTTGTCGGATAAGGTGGAGCCTTGCATTTACCGTCGAATTCTCACAGAAATAGTCGGAGCCTGCGGACAATTGTCAATTTCACGCGTACCAATCCCTGCCGGGAAGAATGTCTCCCGTCTGCCTGAACCCGGTATATTTGAAGTTGAAATCATACCCTCCGATTCATGAAAAATGCGCTGTTCTTTTTCCTGCTGATTGCCCTGCCCCTCCGTTCCGGCGCCCAACTCGATGCGGGCCGCCCCGGTATAGGATTGACCCTGAGCGGGGGCGGCGCCAAAGGCCTCGCACATATCGGCATTCTCAAAGCCATTGATTCGGCCGGCCTGAAAATTGACTACATCACCGGGACGAGTATGGGCAGCATCGTCGGCGGCCTGTATGCACTGGGTTATTCTGCCGATTCGATCGAAAAAATGGCACGCGCACTGGATTGGGATGAATTGCTCACCAACCAGATTTCCCTGCGCGCGCTGATCATGGAAGAAAAAGGGGAATACGGAAAATATGCGATCGAACTGCCGTTGCTCAGCGACGGATTTCGCCTGCCGACGGGCGTACTGGAGAGCCAGGAGATGTGGCTGAAACTACAGGAATTTTTCGCCCCGGCCTACAACATCCGGGACTTCGACAAAATGCCGATCCCCTTCCGCTGTATCGGTACGGAGGTGGGTACGGGCAACGCCCTGGTGCTCAGAAACGGCAATCTGGTCACGGCGATCCGGGCCAGCATGGCCATCCCTACGGTATTCACGGCGGTGGAGGTGGACGGCTGCGCATTGGTGGACGGCGGCATAGTGCGCAATTTTCCCGTCAGCGATGTGCGCGACATGGGCGCCGGATTTGTCATCGGCAGCAGCGTGTCGAGCGGACTGCTGCCGCAGGAAAAACTGACCGACGCCGCGCAGATCCTGATGCAGGTGATCTTTCTGGAAGACGGCCTGCAGCACAGCGAGCAGGCGGAATTATGCGACATATATATCGAAAACGATCTGGAAGACTACACGGCAGGCAGTTTCAACCGCTCCGACGAGATCATCGACCTGGGGCTGGCAGAAGGCCGCCGCTGGTATCCGGTATTCCAGCGCCTGGCCGATTCGCTGGACGCCAGGTACGGAAAGCCGTTCAGCCTGGGCAGGAAAATGCCGCGGGTCGATTCCGTTTTTATTTCTTCCTATGAAATACGGGGGCTGCGCCGCACAAAAGAGAGTTATTTTACCAAAATGATGGGTTTTGAGACCGGGCGTTACTACAATGTCGCCCGCCTGGCCAGCAGGGTGCGCAACGTATTCGGTACGCGGTACTACCAGCGCGTGCTGTACACGCTGGAGCCGCAAGACGACGGCAGCGCGAGGATCATCTTCGACGTGGTGGAAAATGCGCCCACCCAGGCAAAACTCGGCCTGCATTACAATACCTTCAGCAGCATCAGCCTGATCACCAATCTCACCACCCGCAACCTGTTCATGCCGGCATCCCGCAGCCTGGTCAGCCTTGCGCTTAGCGAAAATTTCCGCGCGCGCGGCGAGCATTTGCAGCAATTCGGCGCACGCAACCAACTGGCCCTGATCGGCAGCCTGCAATTCGAGACGTTCGGCTTCACGACCTTCCGGAAATTCACCGTAGAGGGGCTGAAGCGACAAAACTTTTTCAAAAGCGAAGTGCGCGTACAACTATCAGCCAACAGGCGCTTTGCCATCGGCACGGGCTGGCGCTACGAATGGATCAAATACAAACCCTCCATCACGGCGCCGCTCGACGTACGTGGAAATTTCACGCTCCATAATGCGATCGGATACCTGTCGTACAACACACTCGACGACGCCGTACTGCCGCGAAAAGGGCTGAAAATGGACATGGAAACAGGGTACGTATTCGGACAGTCGCCCCGCTTGTTGTATTACAGCGCCGGCGAACCGATCCTCAACCCCGACAGCCTCGGCTACCGCTTCGACGCCTACCCCCGCGCCACCCTGGATATCCAATGGTATGCGCCGCTGAGCGAAAAGGTCGTGTTTTTGCTGCATCACCAGACGGGCCTGAATTTCGATTACCGCCAGGGCGTCCTCAACGCTTTTGCCGTCGGCGGACTGGTGTCGCAATTCCGCAACCAGATCACTTTTGCCGGACTCCAGGAGGCCACCATCTACACACCAAGCGTGGCTGCGCTGCAACTGGGCGTCCGCTATAACGTGGCTGGCAGTCTGTATCTTGTTGCGAGTACCAACAGCCTTATTCACAATTTCGTCAGCCGGCAGGAAGGGTTGCCCACCGGCGATTTCCTGACCGGCCATGCGCTCAGCCTTAATTACAGCACGCCGGTCGGCCCGATCGAAGTCAGCGCCATGTACTCCGATCAGTCGAAGAAAGTCGGCACCTACGTAAACCTGGGCTTAAAATTCTGAACCTACGATATGCAAACAAATACCAGAACGCTGATCGCAGCCAACCTGCTCGGGCTGGCCGCCGTACTGATCGTCAATTACCTGGCCGTTAGCCTGCCGCTGTTCGGCAAATCGACCGCCCAGTTATCAGATCAGTATACCAATCTTTTTGTGCCCGCAGGCATTACCTTTTCCATCTGGGGGGTGATCTACTCCTGGCTGCTGGTGTGGGCAGGCTTTCAGATCGCGGCCTTGTTCAGCCCGGCAATGATGACGCGTATCGGGCCGGGAGTGCAAAAGCTAGGCTGGACCTTTCTCGCAACCTGTCTTTACAACATCGCATGGCTGTTTTGCTGGCACCTCGAACTGGTGGGACTTTCCATCGTTGGAATGTTGTATTTGTTGACGGGTATAATGCAACTCAATCGCCGCGCAGGTGTAGGGCAATTCAGCGAAGGCCGCTGGGAAAAGTGGCTGGCACATGCTCCTTTCGGCATCTATCAGGGCTGGATCACCATCGCGCTAATCGCCAATGTGACGGCCTTTCTGGTAGCCATTCGCTGGAGCGGCTGGGGTGTCGGGGAAAGCGTTTGGGCAGTAATTATGATCGTAACAGGCACATTACTGGCCTGTGCGATGGTTTGGCGGCAAAACAACGTCTTTCACGGACTGGCGGTTGCCTGGGCCTTGTTCGGTATTTATTTGAAACGGAATGCTGCGGGAGATGCGCCGGATGTGTCGACTGCCGCTATGGCGGGAATGGCGCTGGTGTTGTTGTTCGTTGTGCTGCGTTCGAGGCGATGGCTGGCCTATTGATACGTATAAAATTGCGGGAAGATCGCCGGTTTGTTGAACGCTGGGGTAGGGACAAAAAAAACGCGGCGCACTTTTGCGCCGCGCGGTTTCCCGTATATAATCTCATGAAAAGTTTCGAATCAGTGGTCAATGAAGTGTTACCGCTTTCTTCTCTGTGCCCGCCGTTATCTTTCATTGACGATACAAAAGTGCAGCATCCGCGCACAAGTGCAAAGGACACAATTTCGCATTTGTTGAATCTTTAATATTGATCAAAACGACCGAAATGTGTTCAAAAATTTAAAAATATTCTAAAAAAGAGCCTTTTTGAACTATTTAAGTTTTTACAAATGACCATTTTTTTATATTTTGTTGAAAAAATATTTAGTAAAAAAAGTTGATTTTTTTTGAAAAAAGTCAAAAAAGGCGGTTCCGGGAGTCCCCGGAACCGCCTTTGAGCGAAAATTTTTAAAAAATCACTCGATTTCGAGCAATAGTTGACCCTTATCTACCGCAGCACTTTTTTGTACTTGTACCGATTTGACGGTGCCCTCACCCCCGGCCTTGATCACATTTTCCATTTTCATGGCCTCCAGAATGAGCAGCGGGTCGCCTTTTTGTATTTGCTGACCGGGTTTTACCAGGATGTCGAGCACAAGACCGGGCATCGGCGCTTTTACGGCGTTCATCTTTTGGCTGCCGCCGGCGTGCAGGCCCAGTTGTTGAACGAGCCGCTCGTAACGGTCAGATATATGGAGTGAACACCTGATGCCGTTCACGCGCAACACGTAGTGGTGCGCGGCATAGTCGGCCTCCAGCAGTTCGGCCTCAAAGGACTTTCCTTTGTGCAGTATATGCCAGCGACCATCGCCATCCGGGATCAGGTCGAGGTCATGCGCTTCGTCAGGATGTATTTCGAAAACTTGTTTGTCGTCGACGGTGATCTTGAAGGGATCGGAAGTCATGGGCGTGTCAGAAAACTTTACAGGTCAGTACGGTGATATCGTCGGGATAGGGCATGCGCTCCCGGAAATTTTCGATGTGCGCCAGCAGCCGCAGGTTGAGTTCCTTGGCGCCGGCCAGCGCGTTCTCCCGGAGAAAGGCGATGAGTTTGTCTTCGCTGAAGTCTTCGCCCGATTTGTTGCGGATATCCGTCAGCCCGTCGGTGTAGGAAAACAGCAGGGCTTCCTCTTCGAGGCGAATGCTGCCGGTCTCCAGAAATGGAAGTTCGGGCAGCCAGCCCAGTACCGTGCAACCGGTTTTGAGCGGCGTCACTTTGCTGTTGTGCAGCAGCAGCGGCGGGGCGTGCCCGGCGTTGATGTAATGGAGGGTGCGGTCGGCAGCGTCGTATTTTGCCAGGAACAGGGTGATAAAGCGGTCGCCGTGTGTGACGCGATGTACGGCAGCGTTCATCTCGTGCACGATCTCTTCCAGCGTAGGGCGCCGCGTCACGAGCGCATGAAAATTGGCCTGAAAGTTTGCCATCAGCAGCGCCGCCGATACGCCCTTGCCGGTGATATCGGCGATACAAAAAGCGATCTTTCCGTCGGGGAACTCCACTACGTCGTAGTAATCGCCTCCGACGGCAAAGTGCGGTTTGTAGATACTCGACAACTGATAGTGTTCGCCGGAAGGCAGTTGCGAAGGCACCAGCGTCCGCTGGATCTCGGCGGCCAGTTCCACCTCGCGGTTGAGCACTTCCTGGCGCAGTTGCTGCTTGAACAGGCGCTTGTTCTCGATGGCCACCGCGATCACATTGGTGATGGTGGTCACGAACTGTACTTTGTTGTACACATCGTCGTCGTCGCCGAAACCGCCGATAAAAGCAAAAGCGATGGGTTCGTTCTTGTGCATCACCGGGATGACGAGGTCGAACTCGCGGAAAAGCGGATGGTCGTTGTTTTCGAGGCCCTGCTTGCTGCGAAACCTGATAAATTCTTCATCGAGGTCGTGTTCGAGCAGTTGCGGGTCGATCCCCGAAGAACTCATGCACTCCCATTTGCCTGCTTCCTTGAAAAAAAGTGCCATCTTGCGGATGCCGATCTCCCAGCGCAGGAAGGAATTGTACATATTGAACAAACCGTCCGCCGACACATTTTCGTTAATAGCCTGGGTGATCGCAAGCAAGCTGTTGATTTGCAGCTGCTTGAGATTAACTTCGCGCTCCAGTTTTTCGATCCGCGAAAGCGTTCTTTTTATTTCCTGTAGTTCAGGCATCGCATCAAAATTCAACGGGAAGGTACGGACAACTACATTTTTGCAGTGCTTTTTCCCTAAAAATGTAAAACTTGTGAACTTTGCAGCTGAAAAAGGAGGGAGCCGGCGGATTCCTGTCGCTATTTTTAAACCAAAACGGGCGAACGGAATCCGCGAGGCCCAAACCATATAACCAATTTTCATCATGGAAGATATCAGCAAAACGATGGCCGAAGCATCGGCCCAAATGGAAAAAGCCCTCGAGCACCTCGATCACGAATTGCTCAAACTTCGAACCGGCAAAGCCAATACCGCAATCGTCACCGACTTGATCGTTGAATACTACGGCGCGCCCACCCCGCTGCCTCAAGTCGCCAACGTGCAGATAGCCGACGCGCGTACCATCGTGATACAACCCTGGGAGCGCAACATGCTCGGTCCGATCGAGCGCGTGCTCATCAACGCCAACCTCGGCATCACACCCGCCAACGACGGCGAAGTGATCCGCTTGTCCGTGCCGCCGCTCACCGAAGAGCGCCGGAAGGATCTGGTCAAAAAGGCCAAACATTCCGGGGAAGAGAGTAAGGTCGGCGTGCGCACTGCCCGCCACAAGGCGCTCGACCACATCAAAAAGGCGGTGAAGGAAGGCATCCCCGAAGACGAGGGCAAACGCAGTGAGAACGAACTGCAGGAGATGGTCAACAAATATGTGGAGCAGATCGACAAGATCGTCGCCACCAAGGAAAAAGAGATCATGACCGTGTAAAAGGTCCTGACCTGCGATTTACGATTATAAAACTGCACGAAGTGCTGTAAAACATGAATCTGGAAAAATTTCTGGTAATAGCCGGCGTGCCCGGCGTACACAAACTGATCTCCAGCCGCTCCAACGGGCTGGTGATCGAAGACCGCCAGCAGGGCCGCACGCGTTTCGTGCCGGTGCGGCAGCAGCAGGTCACTCCGCTGGCCACGGTGGCCGTATACACGGAGACCGATGAAGGCACCATCCCGCTTGTGGAGGTATTCGGCAAAATGCTGGATCAATACGATGACAATCCGCCGGTGGGGCTCGATGCTTCCAGCGCCGATTTCCGCGATTATTTTTCCCGCGTACTGCCGGAGCACGACCGCGACCGCGTACACATCAACGACATCAAAAAGTGCATCAAGTGGTTCAACTTCATGCGCGAAAAGGGCATTTTCGAAGAGGCGAAGCGCGAAGCGGAAAAAGAAGCCGCCGACGAGCCGGCCGACCCGAAAGAAGCCTGACCATCCGGCGCGCCCAGCCCTTGCCGGCGCCCGAACATCAATCAACACTCAGGAATGTATAAAGGAAAAAAAGTGGTTGTTGTGCTCCCCGCCTACAACGCCGCAAAAACTTTGGAAAAAACCTACCAGGAGATACCCTTCGACCTCGTCGATGACGTGATCCTCTGCGACGACCACAGCCGCGACAATACGGCGGAACTGGGACGCCGGCTCGGCATCCGGCACGTTATCGTGCACGAGAAGAACAAAGGCTACGGTGGCAATCAGAAGTCGCTGTACAACATGGCGCTGGAGATCGGCGGCGACATCGTGATCATGCTGCACCCCGATTACCAGTACACCCCGAAACTGATCCCCTCGATGGTCAATATCATCGGCGAGGACCTGTACCCCGTGGTGCTCGGCTCGCGCATCCTGGGCATGGGCGCCCTGCGCGGAGGCATGCCCTATTATAAATATGTATTCAACCGCTTTCTCACGCTGTCGCAAAACCTGCTCGTGCACTACAAATTGTCGGAATACCACACCGGCTACCGCGCCTTCAGCCGCGAGGTGCTCGAGGCGATCAATTTCAACCAGAACTCCGACGATTTTGTATTCGACAATGAAATGCTTTCGCAGATCATCTATGCCGGTTTCGACATTGGCGAGGTGACCTGCCCGACCAAATATTTCGAGGAAGCGTCAAGTATCAATTTCAGGCGGAGCATGAAATACGGCCTCGGGGTGATGCGCGTATCGTTCTGCCACTTTTTGCAGCGCCTCGGCCTGGCCAGTTTCAACATGTACAAGCGTATGCAGGTACCCGTGAATACCTGATGTGCACCGTAACATACCTTCCGCAGCCCGGCGGCTTTGTGCTGACCCACAACCGCGACGAAGCGCCTTCGCGGTCGCCTGATACCATCTCGCGCCAGCACACGGAAAACGATGTGTTACTGTTCCCCCGCGACACACGGGCCGGCGGGGCCTGGGTGGCCACCGCCGCCAGCGGCCGCACGGCCTGCCTGCTCAACGGCGCCTTTGAAAAACACCGGCATGAGCCGCCTTACCGCAGAAGCCGCGGACTTTTACTGCTCGATTTTTTTCAGTGGGAAAACCCGGACGCTTTTTTCCGCGAATACGAACTCGAAGGCATAGAGCCCTTTACCTTTCTCTTTTTTCAGCAGGATGCTGTCGTCGAATTACGCTGGGACGGCAGCCGGCGCTACGTGAAGGCCTTGCCGCCCGGCGAGCCTCATTTCTGGTGCTCGGCGACCCTGTACCCGCCTGACATGCAGGTACGCCGGGAAGCGGTTTTCCGCAACTGGCTGAAGACACACCCGGCCCCCGCTCCACGCGCCCTGATGACCCTGCACCGGACAGGCAGCGTCGGCGACCCCGAAAACGATTATATCATGAACCGGGGCGGCCGGGTATGTACCGTGAGCATCACGCAAATAATTTTAACAGGCGAACGGGCGCGCATGCGCTATTTCGACCTACTGGGAGGCAAGCGGGATACGCGGCGGTTGTCGACGAGGGAGCGGCGGAAAATTTAATGTCAACGTTTTTCTAACCCGGAACTTTATTGTGCCGTTTGAGTTAAATTTTTGTCAATGCCCGAAACTTTGTGTTGGCAGCTCGGTTATTTGTTCATATTTTGCACCGTAATAATCGATTCATACCAATTGTTCACTTCTTACAACATCCCACTTACGGGGCTTCTTAATCAGGCCTATGAAACATTTCCTACTCGTCTTCGCCTTCTTTTTACTGGGTAGCGCAGCGCTTCACGCACAGAGCAAAACAGTCGCCGACCTTTCCGTTTTCCCGAATCCGACTTCCGACTACATTTCCGTTAAAGACAACAGTGACGCCGTGGGCTACATTACTGTTTTTAATCTGGTAGGAAAAAAAGTAAAGGAATTTGAATTTGTAAAAGGTGAACAATACTACGTGGCTGACCTTACCAAGGGTATGTACCTCGTGCAGATCCTCGACCGTGCGAAGCACACGCTGACCACACACAAACTCGACAAACGCTGATCCTTCTATAAAGAAATTATAACAGCCCCGGGTCGTCAAGCGGCCCGGGGCTGTTTGTTTTGGCGATCAGGAGCCTATGGCTTCCAGAAATTCGCTCATGATCATGGCCGTAGCCCCCCAAACGATGCGGCCGCCTACATCGAAGTAAGGCACATCTTTCATTACAGCGCCGTGCCCGACCCTGATATCGGTGGTCTTTTTGTTCTCCGACTGCCTGAAAAGACTGAGTTCGGGTGTCAGGATGGCTTCTACTTCCCCCGGCTGCGGCCTGAAGTCCGGCACGCCGAGCAACACCCCCACAAAAGGATGGACCACAAAATTGCTAACCGGAATGTATAGTTCCGTGAGGCGGCCCAGTACCTGTACTTCAAGCGGTGACACGCCGACTTCCTCGTGCGCTTCGCGCAGGGCGACATTCACCAGATCCCCATCGTGTTCTTCATAGCGGCCGCCGGGAAAACTCACCTGCCCGCTGTGCCGGTCGCGCGGGTTGTCGCTGCGCTGGATCAGCACGGTGCGCCACTGGCCGTCGCTTTGCCGGTGCAGCAGGTTGAGCACGCAGGCAACCCTGGCGTCGGCGGGAGGGATCAGCGCCGGGCCAAGTTCTTCCAGCCGGCGCCTGCTGGCCATTTTATACTGGGCGGCCTTGCCCGGCAATGGCATTGCCAGGCGTTCGCGCAGTTGTTCGATAAAGTGTTCCGTGTGGATCATGTGATCTGGCATACTGAAAGCGGGTCTTGTTTGCAACACAGTCGCGCGGGCTTTGTTGCCGATTTGGAAATTTTATCGGGAATCGAATGTGCGATTTTGAAATTTAAACAATAAAACACGATTAAAATTATTTAAGGTGTAATTATTTTTAAATTTCATTAAATAATTTGCAACAAAACTTCTCTTGCATTTACCTTTGTCCCATCACAAATGCAAAAGCGCGTTTGAATATCGAAAGAAAAACTGTCGGATCATTGAAAAAACATTAACGATCAGCCTCTTTCTTTTGATGAAATTTAAGTTGAAAAGATTACACTATCCTGTGAGGTGATGAAATATGGCAGCCATGCCCTCCTGTCTCGGGGGTGGGGAGTGCGAAACAAAGTCCGGATAACACCGGGCCTAATCGCCCCGTGGAGGTTCGAGTCCTCCCTTCACAGCCGCAACACAACAAACCATGACGAGAGGGGTTTAGGAGGTTCCGGGTTGCAAAGCACTGAAAATCAGCGCTCTGTTACCATGCCAACTTCTTAAGCCCCTGCTCTGTATTCACGTCGAATCATCGCTCTTCCATTTCTGGTTTCAGTCGATAGAGTTCCTGCCGCAGCTTTCCGGGGAATTTCAGACGTCCGCGGTACCAGTAATTATAGGAAGCCAGGTCTTTTCCGAAATCACACTCCTGCACATCGAGAAAAAGGCGTTGCTCTTCCGCCCGCATTTGTTCAAGGTTCGAGAGATATGTCTCTCCGGGCAAGGTGTCGCGCAGCCGCAGCAAGGAATCGGCGCGGGCGAGCAGGACGCTGTCGCGCTGCCGGAGCGATTCCACACAGGGATTGGGTGGCGGCTCCGAACATCCGGGTTGCCACAGCGACAATGCGATCAACATAAAAACGGGGGGCAGTTTCATCCCGGCAGGTAAATTTGATGGAAAAATGTAGCCTCTAAACGAACAGATCGGCCGCTTCGTTTCCTTTCAACGCCAATTCTGCCGTTTTTTGCGGCAAAATATCACATCCGGTCCCGGCGACCGGTTTTGACGATCCGCAACACAACAAAACACGCATGAAGATCCTGAAATTCGGCGGCACCTCCGTCGGCACACCCGATACGATCAAGGGCTTGCTTCGGATATTGAAAGACTATTACCAGCGCGGCGACCGCTTTGCCGTGGTGTTTTCGGCATTTTCGAAGGTAACGGATACGCTCATCGATACGGCCCGCCGGGCCGGCAAGGGAGACGGGCAATACCTGGATATTTATGAAGGCCTGCGCGCCCGGCATTTTGCCGCCATCGAGGAACTGCTGGAACCTGCGCAACGGCCGGCGGTGGAAAGCCTCGTGGCCGACCATTTCGAGGCCCTGAAAAACGTCCTCCAGGGCATATTCCTGCTGCACGAAGTGTCGCCGCGTTCCCTCGATTTTGTGCAGAGCTTCGGCGAGCGCAATTCCGCGCTGATCATTTCCCATGCCATGCGGCAGGCCGGTATTCCTGCCGACTTCCTCGACACCCGTGCGTTGATCCGTACCGACGCTCAATTTGGCAACGCCAAGGTGGATTTTGAAGAAAGCAACCGGCTGATCCGCGACTATTTCGCCGCCCACCCGAATGTGCAGGCCGCTACGGGTTTTATCGGCAGCACGGCGGACGGCATCACCACGACGCTGGGACGCGGCGGCTCTGACTACACCGCAGCCATCCTGGGGGCTGCACTCGACGCCGGAGCGATCGAGATATGGACGGATGTGGACGGCGTGCTGACCGCCGATCCGCGGCGGGTAAAAAAAGCCTTCACGCTACCATCCATGAGTTACCGGGAAGCCATGGAAATGAGTCATTTCGGCGCCAAGGTGATCTACCCGCCCACGATCCTGCCCGCATTATCGAAAAACATTCCCCTGATCATCAAGAACACCTTCAACCCCTCCTTTCCCGGCACACGCATTACGGCGACGGCAGCACCGGGCGACGACCCCGTAAAAGGCATTTCCAGCATCAACCAGATTTGTCTGCTCACGCTCCAGGGTTCCGGCATTTTCGGTGTGCCCGGTATCGCCGCGCGATTGTTCAACGCGCTGGCGCAGGCGGGCGTCAACATCGTGATCATCACGCAGGGCTCCAGCGAATCGAGCATCACCTTTGCCGTATCGCCCGGACAAGCCAAACTCGCGCAAAAGGCCGCAGAAAAGGAATTCGCTTACGAGATCAGGGAAAAACTGATCGAACCGCTGAAGATCGAGCACGAGCTGGCAGTCGTCGCCGCCGTCGGCGAAAACATGCGTTACCGCCCGGGTGTGGCGGGTCGCCTCTTTCAGGCGCTTGGAAAAAACGGTATCAATATTTCAGCCATCGCGCAGGGTTCCAGCGAGTTGAACGTGTCGGTGGTGATCAATGCTGCCGACGAAACCAAGGCGCTGAACGCCATCCACGAGGCATTTTTCCTCTCCGATGCCAAAACCCTGCACCTGTACCTGGTAGGCGTGGGTCTGATCGGCGGCACTTTGCTGCGGCAGGTACTCACCCAGGCGGCATTTCTTCGCGAAAAACGAAAACTAGAGATCAGGGTTGTCGGCCTGGCCAACAGCCGGAAGATGATATTCGACGCGGAAGGCATTGACCTGGAACGCTGGGAAACCGCGCTTGAGACAGGTGAGCCATTCAGCATGCCGCACTACCTGGCGCAAATGAAAGCGCTCAACCTGCCCAGCGCAGTCTTCATCGACAACACGGCGTCGGAAGAGATTACGGGCTTTTACGAGCAGATACTCGATGCCAGCATCTCCATTTCCACGCCGAATAAACTCGCAGCCTCCTCGTCGCACCTGCAATATCAGCGGCTCAAGCAAACAGCGGAGAAACGCGGGGTGCTATGGCGCTATGAGACCAATGTGGGCGCCGGTTTGCCGCTGATCACCACGCTCGGCGATCTTATTCATTCGGGCGACCGGATACTCAAAATCGAGGGCGTGCTGTCGGGCACCCTTTCCTACATTTTCAACCATTTCGGTCCCGGCACCCGCTTTGCCGATATTGTAAAGGAGGCCAAACACCTCGGACTGACAGAGCCCGATCCGCGCGAAGACCTCAGCGGCGCCGATGTGCGCCGCAAACTGCTGATCCTGGCCCGGGAAACAGGGCTACCGCTCGAATCAGGCGATATAGAAGTGGAAAACATCCTGCCCAAGCCATGCCTGGAAGCCAAAGATGTCGACGCATTTTTCGCGGTGCTGGAACAGCATGGCGAACATTTTGAAACACTGCGCAGCAAAGCAGCAGCGGAAGGCAAGGCATTGCGCTTCGTGGCGGCGCTGGAAAACGGTCGGGCACAGGTAGTACTGCGCGCGTACGACAAGGCCCATCCGTTCTTTTTCCTTTCCGGCAGCGACAACATGGTCGTATTCATCACCGAGCGCTACCGCGAGCGGCCGCTGGTGATCCGCGGGCCGGGCGCCGGCGCCGAGGTAACGGCAGCGGGCGTCTTCGCCGAAGTGATCGGGATCGGAAGTTATCTGACCTGAAAATGCTGCCTTTTCAGACCGTGTAGAACGTGGCAAGAAATACGATAAAACGGTAGGCGATCAGGGTAGGCAGCCAGAGAAAAGCCAGCGCTGCCGACTTCAGGGCAGTGGGAAATGCCGGCTGGACGTATACGTTCTTTAGTGTAAAAAAGGCCAGCGCCCACACCCAAAGCATCGGCTCTGCCACTTCATTGACAAAGTGATTGCCCGGGAAAGGGCCGATCAGCAGATTTGTCAGGCTGTTTCCGAAGACGATGCCCACCAGCATGTTCTGAACGATCATCAATGCCAGAAAATGCAGTGCAGTGATCAGATGTTCCCCATAGAAGAAGCCCTGCGACCGGTACAGCAGCCATAGCCATGCCGCCAGCATGGGCACGATCAGCAGGAGCATGGATTTTGCCAGGGTGTGGTTCCTTTGGTCGAATTCCCGTTCGAACACCTGTCCCTCCGCAGTACCGGTATTGGTAAAGCGGCTATCTATCATGACCCTGACCACGCCGCCGTAAGGATTTCTCAATTGCGTTGACAAGGGATTTTCGAAGGTCCGGAACCGGTTGGCGCCGATGCTCAGGAAATACAGCAGGTTGATGATGAAGAACAGCGACAGCGGCTTTGCGTAGCGTTTTCGCCGGCCGCGGAGGTACTCGGCGCTGAGGAAACCTGGCCTCAGCACCAGCCATTTCAGCGAGCGCAGCAGCCGTGAGTCAAGGTGGGTGAATTTGGCGAACACCTCCCTGAAAAACTTCGGCAGGGCGAGGTCGCGGCGGTTCAACCGTTTCTCGCCGCATTCGTGGCAAAATTTGCCGACAAGGGTAGCGCCGCAATTGGCGCAGGCGGCAGCCGGCTTTTTTTTCTTTTCCATACCCGGCTCAAAAATAACAGGAATAATAACACGCCAACTTCGTTCTTTCGCGCTGCCATGTCCGTACTGCAACGATCGCTTCACACCCTGGGCGGCAACCTGCGCCGCTTTTTCACACACCGCCTGGCCCTGGCCATCGGCATCACCTTTGCCGCCGACAGCCTGATGTTCGGCAGTTGGGTGGCCTACATTCCTTTTGTAAAGACAAAACTCGGCCTGAACGACGCCGAACTGGGACTCGCCTTGTTTGGCATGCCCCTCGGCCTGCTGGCCATGAACCCGTTCTCCGCAGGCGCGATCGCGCGGTTCGGGCTGGCGCGCACGACCGTCGGCGCTACGGTCGCTATGGCCATTGCTTTTGCGCTGCCGGTCTGGATGCCGGAGCGCTGGTCGTTCATGGCGGCGCTGTTCTGCGTGGGCGCTGCCGTCGCGCTGATGAATGTGGCGATGAACACCTGTGCGACGGCCGTCGAGCGCGCGGAAGGCATCTACATCATGTCCTCCTGCCACGGCATGTGGAGCATGGGCGGTATGCTCGGCTCGGGCAGTGCCGCCGCGCTGATCGCGCTGGATGTACCCCCACAACTGCATCTGAGCATACTGTCGCTGCTGGTGATCGCTTTGACGCTGATTTGGCTGCGGCCGGCGCTGGCGCAGGTGCCCCGTGAGGAGCACGCCGGCGGCGGCGCGCGGTTTTCCTGGCCCAACCGCATGCTGCTGTTTATGATCTTTATCGGGCTGGTGGTCAGCCTTGGCGAAGGGGTCGCTTTCGACTGGAGCGCTGTGTACCTGCGCGATACCCTGGGAGCGCCTGAGCAGATCGCAGCGCTGGGCTTCACTTGTTTTTCGCTCACCATGATGGCCATGCGCTTTACGGGCGATGTATTGATCCCTCGTTTCGGCGAACGCAATATGCTGTATTTCAGCGCCCTGTTGACCTCTTTTGCCCTGCTGGTCGCCATCATGGCGCCTGCGCCGGTAGTGGGCATCGCCGGATTTCTGTTGCTGGGGGCCGGCGTGGCGCTGGGGGCACCGATCCTTTTCAACGCCGCCGCGCGCGTGCCGGGCCTGGCGCCCGGAGCCGGACTGGCGACGTACGCAACCTTCAGTTTTATCGGCTTTTTGGCCGGGCCGCCGCTGATCGGCTTCATCGGAGAAAGTTATGGCCTGCGCGCAGGCTTTGCCATCGTGGCGCTACTGGCCCTGTGCACGCTACCGGTCATCCGGCATACACGACTTTACGGTGGACGGTAGACGGCTATACGGTAGACGGTGGACGGCCTACGGTGGACGGTATGCGATTGTGAGTCTGGACCTGTAATGGAAGGGAAAACTTACTATAGTGAATCTTTAAACCGGGACACGTACGGCGTCCACTCCCGAATTTCACCCACATTCTCCATAGACCGTCTACCGTCAGCCGTCTACCGTAGGCCGTCTACCGTAAGCCGTCTACCGTCTACCGTCTACCGTATAGTCGTCATTCTTTCAGCGGCCTTTTTTTGATCATGCCACCTTTTGCATCCAGCACATTGGTCATGAAAACGAAGGCGTTCGGGTCGATCTTTTCCACTTCCGACCTCAGTTTGGCGATCTCCAGGCGCGTGACCACGGTAAAAAGAATGTCGCTTTGATCGGCCTTTTCTCCCGACTTGCCGTATCCTTTTTTGCCTTTGTACACGGTAACGCCGCGCCGGACTTTTTCCACGATCATTTGCCTGATCTCGTCATGGTGGACCGAAATGATGGTCACGCCGATGTACTCCTCTATGCCCTCCACGATAAAATCGACCGTTTTGGAGGCCGAAATGTAGGTGAGCATGGAGTACAATGCCGCTTCGACCGACAGCACGTAGGCCGCAGTAAGGAAGATCATGACGTTGAACAGCAGGATCACGTCGCCGATGGTCAGCCCCGTTTTTTTGCCGACAAAAATGGCCAGCACCTCCGTGCCGTCGATCACGGCGCCGCCGCGCACGGCCAGCCCGATGCCCGCGCCCAGGAAAAAGCCGCCGAAGGTGGCGACCAGCAGTTTGTCCGACGTGACCACCGGGTACTGGATCAGGGCGACCGCGAGGGCCAGGCCCGTGATCGCCAGAATGCTTTTGACGGCGAAAGAGCGCCCGATCTGGGTGAAACCCAGCATGATAAAAGGCAGGTTGATGAAGACCAGCAAAACGGACAACGGAACGTTCGTGACGTGGTTGACGATGAGTGAAATACCCGTAACCCCGCCGTCGATGAAGTGATTGGGCAGCAAAAAACCTTTCAAACCGAAGCCTGCCGACACGATACCCAGCGCGACCAGCAGGGCGCTGCGCAGCCAGAATACCACATCGGCTTTTAGTTGCACAAATGCCTTCGCCAGACGATAGGGCGTGATGATGATCGTGGAGGCTTCTCCCAGCCGCCGTGTGACGGAGCGAACGAGCAGTTTGTAGAGGAATTTGTGCATGGAGCGAAGATAAGTACTGGAACAATGAGGATGCGCCGGCCTGTTTTCTCACAGTAGCCCTTCTCGCACCAGATCGTGCAGGTGCACCATGCCGCAGTATCGCCCTTCTTCCAGCACCACCAGTTGGGCAATGGAATGCTGACGCATCAGCGCAAGAGCATCCACGGCCAGGGCGCCGGCGGCGATGGATTTGGGTTGTGCAGAGAGGATATCGCCGGCGCGGATACCGGCGACTTCGCCGCCGCGTTGCAGCATGCGCCGCAGGTCGCCGTCGGTGATGATCCCAAGCAGGCTCCCGTCAGCGGAGAGCACAGCGGTGGCGCCGAGGCGTTTGGAAGAGATCTCGTGGATGATCTCGGGCAGGGTAGCGTCGGCGCCGACAGCAGGTTGCTCGTGCAACACGGAGAGGTCGCGCACGCGCAGGTACAGTTGTTTGCCGAGGGCGCCGCCCGGGTGGAATTTGGCAAAGTCGTCGGGCGAGAAGCCCTTCCGGGCAAGCAACGCCACGGCCAGGGCGTCGCCCAGCGCCATTTGCGCGGTGGTGCTGGCAGTGGGCGCAAGGTTGTTGGGGTCGGCTTCCTGTTCCACCGGCGTCCAGAGCACGTAGTCGGCCTGCTTCGCCAGGCTGCTGTCGCGTTTGGCGGTCATGGCGATGATGGGGTTGCCGAAGTTTTTGACCAGCGGCGCCAGCACTTTTATTTCGGCGGTTTCGCCGCTTTTCGACAGGCAAAGCACAAGATCGTAGGGCCTGATCATGCCCAGATCGCCGTGTATGGCATCGGCGGCGTGCAGGAACAATGCGGGGGTGCCGGTGGAGTTGAGGGTGGCGGCGATCTTTTGCGCCACCAGCGCGCTCTTGCCGATGCCGGTGATCACGAGGCGGCCGGGGGATGCGGCGATCGCTTCCACACAGGCGCTGAAATCGCCCGTGGCGTCGAGTTGTTCGGCCAGGGCAAGCAGGGTTTCTGCCTCGATACGAATCGTTTGCCGGGCAATGTCGAGTATGTCAGTATCAGGTTTCAAAAGTCCGTCAGTGTCCAATTTTTATTTTGAAAATCAGTATCACAAAATGTGTTTTCCAAATAATCGGCTGAGTATTTGAATTTTGTTTGGAAAAATATCGCAAAAATCTTGCTGATGTTTCGATATTTTTTTTTGTATCTTTGGCGGCTTTTTTAAAAAGCCTGTTTCCTGGCAACGGGGTGACTCCAAAAAAGTCACCCCGTTGCTTAAAGGTGCAAAGCAAACGACGTTAGCGGAAACCGGCATGTTTTTAGTCCAAAACTTCGCTCCGCGCTTGCTCGTTTGCTCCAATATTTATTAATTTCATCGGTAAATAATTTCGTCCCGCCCCAGGACACCGCCGGGATGTACTCCTCGTCATTTGAGACGCGGGATTTACCGCGATAATAAACTAATCGTATTCAAGATGTCAGCAATTGCCACCGAACATGATGTTTTGCTCGAGAACCTGCAGAAGTACTTTGGTTTCGATGCTTTTAAATCCGAACAGCGCGCGATCATACAGAGCCTGCTCGACAAGAAAGATACCTTCGTTATAATGCCTACGGGAGGCGGAAAAAGCCTCTGCTACCAGTTGCCCGCCCTGATGCTGCGGGGCACCGCCATTATCATCAGCCCGCTGATCGCACTGATGAAAAATCAGGTCGACAGCCTGCGCGGCTATTCAGAAGACGACGAAGTAGCGCACTTCCTCAACTCCTCGCTCACCAAGGCGCAAATGAAGAAGGTGAAGCAGGACATCACGGACGGCAAGACCAAACTGCTATATGTAGCCCCCGAAACCCTTACCAAAGAGGAGAACATCGAGTTCTTCCAGAATTGCAACATCTCATTTGTGGCCGTCGACGAGGCACACTGTATCTCCGAATGGGGACACGACTTCCGTCCGGAATACCGGCGCATCCGTGTCATGCTCGACGCCATCGCGCGCGAAGTGCCCATCATGGCGCTGACCGCTACGGCAACGCCGAAAGTGCAGCAGGACATCCTGAAAAACCTCGATATGGCGGCGGAGAATACTTTTATCTCCTCGTTCAACCGTGACAACCTGTTTTATGAAATACGCCCGAAGATCAAAAAGGACCAGACGATCCGCCAGATCATCCAGTTGATCAAGGAAGAGTTCCGCAACGAATCGGGCATCATTTACGTGCAGAACCGCAAAACGGCGGAAGACCTGGCAGAAGTGCTTTCGGTCAACGACATCAAGGCGGCGCCATATCACGCCGGCCTCGACCCCAAGACCCGCGCCAACACCCAGGACGCCTTCCTGATGGAAGATATCGACGTGATCTGCGCGACCATCGCTTTCGGAATGGGCATCGACAAACCGGACGTGCGCTTTGTGATCCACTACGACATGCCGAAGTCGATCGAGAACTACTACCAGGAAACGGGCCGCGCCGGCCGCGACGGGATCGTCGGCAAATGCGTGGCATTTTACAACTATCAGGATATTCTGCGCCTGGAAAAATTCCTGCGCGACAAGCCCGTCGCCGAGCGTGAAATGGGCGCGCAACTCATGCAGGAAGTGGTCGCCTACGCCGAAACGGCGTCCTGCCGCCGCCGCTTCCTCCTGCACTACTTCGGCGAAGGTTTCGATGATGAGAATTGCCACAAGATGTGCGACAACTGCAAAAACCCCAAGGAAAAACTTGAGGTGCAGCAGGAGATCGCCAGTGTCATAAAGTGCGTCCTCGATCTCAATGAAAACTACCTGATGAAAACCGTCATGGATTTTCTGTTGGGGCGCGAGACGAAGGAAATGAAGGATTTCCGGTTTGCGGAAATGGAGAATTTCGGCATCGGCGAGTCCAGGGACGAAAATTTCTGGAGCTCCATTTTCCGGCATGCGATGATCAACAATCTGATCTACAAGGAAATCGAGCAGTTCGGCCTGTTGAAAGTATCGGAAGCAGGTAAAAAATACCTGGAGGATCCGTTCCCCATCACGATCACCATCAACCACGACTACGACGACAGCGAATACGACTTCGACGACGAAAAAGGTGGAACGGCCGTGCTCGACGAAACGCTGATGAACATGCTGAAGGACCTTCGCAAGAACATCGCCAAGAAGCACAACCTGCCTCCCTATATCATTTTCCAGGACCCATCGCTCGAAGAAATGGCCACGCAGTACCCGATCAGCATGGAAGATATGTCCAAGATCGTGGGTGTTTCCCTGGGCAAAGCGCAGAAATACGCGCAGCCCTTTCTCGAACTCATCAAAAAATACTGCGAGGAAAACGATATCGAGCGCCCGATGGATATCACCATCAAAACGGTGGCCAACAAGTCGAAAATGAAGGTGAACATCATCACCGCCATCGACCGCAAGATCCCGCTCGAAGACATCTCCAAGTCCAACGACCTGAGCATGCCGGAACTGCTGGAAGAACTTGACGGCATCGTCAACTCGGGCACCAAACTCCGCCTCGACTATTACCTCAACAAAGTGGTGGACGAGTATGTGCGCGAGACCGTCATGGACTATTTCAAAGAAGCCGAAACGGACGATGTGAAACTGGCCTTCCAGGAATTGAAAGAAGAGGAGATCACCTGGGAAGAGATCCAGCTCATGCGTCTGAAATTCCTGAGCGATTACGCGAACTAGGGTAAAACCCCGATTGCAAGGCTATGTGGTACCCGCGAACAACGTTCAGCGGGTATTCGCTTTATTGTTACCCGCATTTTTTCAGAATACCCGCTTCACCAGCGCATCGCGGTAGTTGGCGCCGACAGGTATTTTTTCTTTCCCCACGTGCAAAAGATTGCCTTCCATCGTGTTGATCCGGCCGATGGCGACCATGTATGATTTGTGGACGCGGATGAATCGTTCGGGCGGAAGTTCTTCTTCCAGTTGTTTCAGCGAATTGAGCGACAGGATACGGCCGTTATCGGTATGAAAAGCCACGTATTCGCGCATACTCTGGATGTAAATGATGTCCCCGTATTTGATGCGGTGCACCTTGTGGTCGGCTTTGATCAGCAAATAGTCTTTTTCGGGCAATTGCGATCCGCTTTGAGGAGCCGGAGCCGCCGTCTTCGCCTGCAACGCAGCGCCGGCTTTGTTGACGGCCTGCAGAAATCGTTCGAAACTGAATGGTTTGAGCAGATAATCGGTCACATCGAGCGAATACCCTTCCAGGGCATAGTCGGCGTAGGCAGTCGTGAACACCACCACGGGTTTTTGCTGTAGTGTGCGCAGAAATTCGATGCCCGTGAGTTCGGGCATCTGGATGTCGAGAAAAAGCAGGTCGACAGTTTCTTTGCGCAGGATATTCATGGCCTCCAGGGGGTTGGCGCAGAAGGCTATCGGCTCGAGCCCGGGCACACGCGCGATGTAGTTCTCCAGCAGGGTGCGGGCGAGTTCTTCATCGTCGACAACAAGGCAGCGGATCGGGTTCAAGCGAGCATGATTTTAAGGTTCACTGAAAAAGTGCCGGGTCCGGGGTCAATGCGCAGTTCGTGCCGGCCGGGGTACAGCAGTTCCAGTTGCCGGCGCACGTTGTTCAGGCCGATGCCGCCGGCGCTGTCTTTGGTAAACGCCGTTTCGGGCACGCTGTTCTCCACATCGAATTCGAGGCGGTCGTCAAAAGTACGCAGCGCAATTTTGATCCAGCCGTGCGTCAGGTCCTCTACTTTGCTGTGTTTGAAGGCATTTTCCACAAAAGGAATCAGCAGCATGGGTGCGATGCTCAGTTCAGGGCGGCTTTCGTCGAAGTCGGTTTCCACGTTGAGGCCGCGACTGTCTTTTAGCAGGTGCAGGTCGATAAAATGCTTCAGGTATTCGATTTCCTTGCGCAACGGCACCCGGTCGGCCTTGCACTCGTAGAGCATGTACCGCAACATGCCCGAGAGTTTAAGCAGGTTTTCAGGCGCCTGGTCGGATTTGATGACCGTGAGGGTATAGATATTGTTCAGCGCATTGAACAGGAAATGCGGGTTGATCTGCGATTTCAGGAATTTGAGTTCGGCTTCCAGTTTCTCGTTGCGGAAATCGGTGGCTTCTTTTTCTTTCCGGTTTGCAAATCCGGCAATTTCAAACAGGGCGCTGCCGATCAGCGAAGTAAAAAAGGGCATGGCAAGGCCGATATATTTGAAGTTGCGAAACGACGATCCGCCGCCTTTTCCGCCACCGCCGCCCCGCCCGTGATCGGGCGGGCGATTGAAGTACTCGGCCCAGGGGGCGCCGTCCCAGTCGATCAGCCAGGTGACGGCCACCACGAGCGCAAAACCCGCCAGCACATACGCCAGCTGCCGCCTGCGGAAAAACAGCCGTGGCAACAGCACTTCCATATTGGCCCACACGACGAAGACAATGCCCATGAGTACGACGAGGCTGCGCCCCGTCGTGCGCCCGGGGTTTTCGGGAATGCCCGTCAGCAGCAGCGGTACCAGCACCCACAGGCCACCCCAGAACAGCATTTGAAGCCAGGTGTTTTTTCGCGGAAATGTCATGGTGCAAAGTTGATACAGGACGGCGGCTTTCCCAATTATTCTCAACGAACCGCCTCCCGGGCGGGTCGAAGCGAGGTTTTCCATCAATGAAAGCGGTCGGCGGGTTTCATGGATAAATTGAGGGCGTTCATTGAATATTGTTGACGGTCGCGCCGGGGCGCCGCACTTTTGTACCGTTCCGATTGCGGCATTAAACGCCGGCAGCCGACACGAAGTCTAAGGGGCATTTTCAAGTTGCCTTTAATCCCGCTTCACAAAACCGATCCGCGCAGCGTTACGATTACCGGCCGGATGTGACATGTAAGGGTTTTAATCGTTTAATGCTGCATGTTGAGACAGCCACCTGTTATTAATGGATGAGGTCGGTATTTACTGAATACAATTTTTAAACAACACTCAAACATATGCGTAACATCATTCAATCACTGCTTTGCCTCCTCTTTGTAGCGGGCAGTATCGCCGCCGCACAGGCGCAACCCGGCCGCGGTGGCATGGGCATGGACCCCGAAAAACGCGCCGAACAACAGACGGCCGCTATGACCGAGAAACTTTCCCTCTCGGAAGCACAATCTGCCAAGGTCAAGGAGATCAACCTGAAATACGCCCAAAAGGCGAAAGAGATGCGGGACAACGCATCCGGCGACCGGGAAGCCATGCGCGCATCGATGGTGGCCATGCGCCAGGAACAGGAGAAGGAACTGCAAACGGTGCTTACCGAAGAGCAGTGGCAACAATGGCTGAAGATCCGCGAAGAGCAGAAAGGAAATCGCTCCGAGCGCCGGGACAAGGCCAAAGACATGAAAAAGAAAAAGTCGGAAGGCTCCGAGAATCGCTAACAGACACAAAAACGACGGAAAGAAGGGAGCGTCCGGACCGGGCTGCTCCCTTCGAAATTTTAATAGAACCCATCTCAAAACTACCTGCCGGGCTGAAACAGCGTCTGAAGGCCGAATACTGCCTCAATTTTTTTTACCATAACGCCATTATGCCTGCAAAAAATTGACTTGTCTTCATCCTTCAGCCATCCGTTTCAGCACCAGCGCCAGTTTTGAGATGGGTTCTAGTACAGTACACACTTATTTAACCAATCGCACCGCCATGAGACAACTGTTGTTGTTCGCCTTCCTCACATTGGGCAATCTGCTCGCCGCCCAGTCTTTTTCGATCAAAGGGATCATTGTCGACGAAAACAAGGTCCCGCTGCCGGGCGCCACGGTAATACTCCAGCACCCCTGGGGCGAAGTGGTCAAAGGCACGACCAGCGGCGACGCCGGCCGGTTCGAACTCACGGAGGTCGGAAAAGGCGGCTACAATATCGTCGTGGAAGTACTGGGTTACGAAGCCTTCAAAAAACAAGTAACCCTCTCCGACAGCGACGCGCAACTCGGCACGCTCCAGTTGAAGCCCGATGCCTACGTACTCGACGGAGTCGACATCAAGAGCAAGGTGCCGCTGTCGCAGCAAAAAGGCGATACTACGGAGTTTAACGCCGCGGCATTCAAGGTGATGAAAGACGCCAACGCCGACGAACTGGTGGAAAAACTACCTTCTGTGACCGTGGAAAACGGCACCCTGAAAGCGCAGGGCGAAAATGTGGGCCAGGTGCTGGTGGACGGCAAGCCGTTTTTCGGAAGCGACCCCACCGCCGCACTCAAAAACCTGCCGGCGGAAGTGATCGACAAGATCCAGGTGTTCGATCAGCAAAGCGAGCAGTCGCAATTCACCGGCTTCAGCGACGGCAACACTACCAAAACGATCAATATCGTGACCAAGCCGGGTATGCGCAACGGGCAGTTTGGCAAAATATACGCCGGCTACGGCTATGAAGACCGCTATCAGGCGGGCGGCAATATCAGCATGTTCGACGGCGACCGCCGCATTTCGCTGATCGGCATGACCAACAACATCAACGTGCAGAATTTCTCTTCCGACGACCTGCTCGGCGTGATGGGCAGCAGCGGCAGGCGCGGCGGCGGCCGGGGAGGCCGCGGTGGCGGTGGCCGCAGTTCGGGCGGCGGCTCGTCAGGCGATTTTCTGGTGCGCCCTTCAGGAGGCATTTCTACCACCCATGCATTCGGGATCAATTATTCCGACAACTGGAGCGACAAGATCGAAGCCAGCGCCAGTTACTTCTTCAACGACGGCAAAAGCAAGTCCGAAGAAAATACGTTCCGGCAATTCCTCAACAACGGCGAACTGGCCGAAATATACCAGGAAAACAGCCTGAGCAACAGCAACAACACCAACCACCGTTTCAACGCGCGTGTGGAATTCACGCTCGACAGCGCCAACACCCTGATGTGGCGCCCGCGGCTCTCCGCACAACTGAATGACGGCCGTTCGACCACCCTGGGCGCAACGACCCTCGATCAGATGCTGCTGAGTCAGACTGACAACGCATATTTTTCCGACCTCAGCGGGGTGAATTTCAACAACTCGCTCCTGTGGCGGCATAAATTTGCGAAGAAGGGTCGAACCGTGTCGCTGGACCTCAGCACCGGCTACGCGCCCAAAAAAGGCAACAGCAGCCTGTTTTCCACGAGCAGTTATTTTGCAGGGCAGCCCCTGGTCGACAGCCTCGACCAGATATCGAAACTCGATGTGAGCAGCTGGAATACTTCGGGAAATATCGAATACACGGAACCTGTGGGGGAAAACAGCCAGGTACTGCTGAACTACCGCGTCAGTTACCAGCAGGAATCGTCGGACAAGCAGACTTACGACTTTTTTGCGCCCGATGGTGGCTATACCCTGCTCAATGAGCCGCTGAGCAACGTTTTTTCCAACGATTATGTGACACACCAGGCGGGTACGGGATTCAGTTACAACAAAGGCCGCGACATGAACGTCAATTTCCGGGTAAGCACCCAGTGGGCGACCCTGACAAACGAAAAAACGTTCCCACAGGTCTCGAACCTTCAGCAAACGTTTTTCAACGTCATGCCATCTGCCATGCTGCGCTACAACATCGACCGGCAGCACAGCCTACGCCTGTTTTACCGCACCAATACACAATTGCCTTCCGTGGAGCAGTTGCAGGACGTGCTCAACAACAGCAATCCGCTGCTGCTCAGCGTCGGCAACCCCGATCTGAAACAGTCGTTCCAGCAAAACCTGTTCCTGCGATACCAGGCCTCGAACCCCGACAAGGCGACTTCGTTTTTTGCCATGCTCGGCGGCGGCATCACCGGCGACTACATCGCCAACGCTACCTACCTGGCCAGCAGCGACGACCCCATTTTCGATCAGTACGACGTGCAGCCGGGTGCGCAGCTCAGTCGCCCCGTCAACCTCGACGGCTATCAAAACCTGCGCTCGTTTGTCTCCTACGGCATGCCGGTGAAGTGGATCAAAACGAACCTGAACCTCGACCTTTCGTACAACTATTCCCGGACGCCGGGCCTGCTCGACGGTGCGCTGAACTATGCGAAAAACAACACGGTCGGCGTCGGTGTCACCTTTGCCAGCAATATCAGCGAGCGCGTCGATTTCACCATCTCCACCCGGCCGAGCTGGAGCAAGGTGCGTAACTCCCTGCAGTCGGGTACCAACACCGAATACATCAGTCAGGTATCGCGGTTGCGGCTCAACTGGATCATCGTCGAAGGCTTCGTGCTGCGCACCGACCTGAACCACCAGGGCTATTCGGGGCTGTCGGACGGCTACAACCAAAACTACTGGCTCTGGAACCTGGCCATCGGCAAAAAAGTGTTCAAGAACGAACGCGGCGAGATCACGCTGGCCATCAACGACCTGCTCAAGCAGAACCGCAACATCACGCGCAACGTCACGGAGACCTACATCGAGGACTTGCAGACAAATGCGCTGCAGCAGTTTGTTATGTTGTCGTTCACGTACAACCTGCGCAATTTCAATACCGGAAAATCGTCGAAAGGGAAAAACGACCGCGGCGAAGATTTCGGCCCCGGCCCGGGCGGTCCCGGTGGCCCCGGCCGCTGGCGTAACTGAGCCGGTACTTACGCTTCCACGCCGAACATACGCAAGGCATTGCGGGTGGTGGCGCGGGCGATCTCTTCGGTCGTCAGCGCCTTCACCTCGGCAAGTTTTTCAGCCACCAGAGCCACGTAGGCACTCTCATTGCGCTTGCCGCGGTGCGGCACGGGCGACAGGTAGGGTGCATCCGTTTCCAGCACAATGGACTCCAGCGGCACCTCGCGCAGCACCTCCGGCAGCGTCGATTTGGAGTACGTCAGCGTGCCGCCGATGCCAAGCATAAAACCGAGATCGATCATGCGCATCGCCTGCTCCAGAGTGCCTGAAAAACAATGGAAAATGCCGCGCAGACGGCCGTCTTGTCCCGCCGATACCAGTTCCAGGCATTCTTCATTGCTTTCCCGGGAATGAATGATCACGGGCAGTTGCAGGTCTTTGGCCCACTCGATCTGCCGGGCGAAAGATATTTTCTGGATATCGAGTGTGCTTTTATCCCAGTACAGGTCGATGCCCGTTTCGCCCACACCGGCCCAGGCGCGTTCGCCGAGGTGCTTTTCCACCAGCGCCAGTTCCTGTTCATATGTATCGGGCTGCACAGAACCCGGATGCAGGCCCATCATGGCGAAGCAATGCTCCGGAAACGCCGCTTCCAGCGCCAGCATGGCGTCGATGGATCCGGCATCGATATTGGGCAGGTACATGCGTGAGACGCCTGCATCGATGGCCCGCTGTACCATTTCGCTGCGATCCGGATCAAATTTTCCGGAATAAAGGTGGGCGTGAGTGTCGATCAGCGTTTGCATGGTATTCAGAATTAAAACGCCTGAAAAAAGGGCATAAAAAAGGCTGCCTGTCAAACAAGCAGCCCCAGGGAAATTTGAGTGGGTTCGTTATCGGCGTGTTGCTTGCCAACGGCCCATAGTTGGTCGGGATGACTGGATTCGAACCAGCGACCTCTTCGTCCCGAACGAAGCGCGCTACCGGGCTGCGCTACATCCCGAATTCCTGTTTATGGAGCCGGACACGGGATTTGAACCCGCGACCTGCTGATTACGAATCAGCTGCTCTACCGCTGAGCTAATCCGGCATATCGTTTTCAACTTTCGCCCACATGTCCTTTTCGATCGCCTTCGGGATGCGTTGCCGCTGAAATATTCCGGCAAATCATCCGCTGCCTTCTTCTGTCGTTTGGGAGCAATTGGCCGTCAATATTGATGCCAAAAGATGTCGAAAATCTGCTTTTCGTTTAAAGCGGGTGCAAAGATATATTTCCAAAGGCAAAATGGCCAAGTCGGGTTCGTTTTTTTAGGAAAATATTTCATCTGTGCATCATGTCTTTTTCCAGACCCTGTAGTTGCCTTCCATTGCTTTTCTGTCGGCCGGCATTTCCCGAAGGGGCTCGCAGGGGCGAAGGCTTTTATAACAATCCGCCGGCAACTGCCGGTACAATTCTGTGCCTTTGGTTTTCCAGGCGATCATCTCGTCGCTCACCTGTCTGATCACCTTGCCCGGATTCCCGACCACCAGACTCCTGTCGGGTATCTTTTCACCGCTTTTCAGGAAGCAAAGCGCGCCGACGATACATTCCGTGCCGATCTCCACTTCGTCCATGATGACCGCATTCATACCGATCATGCTGTTCCGCCCGATAACAGCGCCGTGAATGATGGCGCCGTGGCCGATATGCGCCGCTTCATGCAGATGAACCGTCACCCCCGGAAACATATGGATGGTGCAGTTTTCCTGCACATTACATCCATCTCCTATGACGATCTGCCCCCAGTCGCCGCGGATGGCCGCGCCGGGTCCTACATATACGTCGCGGCCGATGATGACATTGCCGGTGACGGCAGCCTGCGGGTGGATAAATGCGCTCTCGTGGACGACGGGCCGGTAGCCGTTGAATTCGTAGATCATGGTGCCTGTGTCTGAATTTTGTCAAACCCTGACGGTCGGGGGGATCGTGCCGGGTGCGTTGTCTGTTTCAGTGTACATTTGCCCGACAAGTTCGTTTTTTTCCAAAAAAATCCATCCTTCATGCGCATCAGCCTCCCGATATTTTTTCCCGTCCTCATTTTCCTGGCCCACCCGGCCCTTGCCCAGGATGAGATGTTCCAACGTATGGAAGTGCCGGCCAGCATCAATGGAAAAAATCTGAAATACGCCTTTGCCGGAGGGCTCAACAATGCGCAGTTCTCGTCGGCCGATCTGAACAACGACGGCATCCAGGACCTGGTCGTGTTCGACCGCGCGGGCAACGTCGTACTGACATTCCTCAATGACGGCACGATCGGCGTAAATGGCTATACCTACGCGCCGGAATACGCCTGTAACTTCCCCAAACTCGTCGATTACGCGCTCATGCGCGACTACAACCAGGACGGCGCGGCGGATATTTTTTGCGCTTCCCTGCAGGACGGCTCCCAGGAAATGCAGGTGTTTCGCGGCTATTACGAGAATAACATGCTCAAATTCACGCCGTTCAAATTTTACTACCCGATCTGTCCGGCCTGCGATCCTTATCTGATCTGGTATCCCTCCAACCAGCCGGGCTTCCTCAACAATCTTTCCATCGCCAAAACAGATATCCCTTCCGTCGACGATATCGACGGTGACGGCGACCTCGATATCGTGACCTTTGCCGCAGGCAATACCACCCACCTCTGGTTTTTGCGCAACGAATCGGTGGAAAAGGGCTACGGACTTGACAGCCTGCAGTTTACGCGCGTCGACGACTGCTGGGGGAAGTTTTACGAAAACGGACTGGAAGCCTGCCGGGCCACCCTGAGCGACGATCCGAATTGCTGCGCCCCCTGCTTTGGCGGCCCGGAAGATGAAAGTGCCGATGATCGTGAAGCACGGCACCCGGGCGCTGCGGTGCTTACCTATGATCAGGATAATGACGGCGACAAAGACCTGCTTCTGGGCAATCTGTCATTCGAATGCCTGGGCATGTTTACCAACGGCGGATCGACGAACCAAGCGTGGATGACCGGGCTGGATACACTTTTCCCGTCTTACGACGTCCTGGTGCAGTTGTACACATTCCCGGCGGCTTACCATCTCGATATCGATAACGACGGCAAAAAGGACCTGCTGATATCGCCCAACAGCAAAAGCATCAGTGAAGACCGCACCTGTGTGTGGTACTACAGGAATACGGCTTCTACGGGCACACATTTCGAGTTGCAGACCAAATCGCTCTTTGTCGATGAAATGATCGACCTGGGCACGGTGACGCACCCCGTTGTCGCCGATGTCAACGGCGACGGGCTACCCGATCTGGTAGTGGGCAACAACGGCTACTATATTCCCTTCGACCCCGGCAATTCCAATAACAGCAGCCTCTATTTATTTCTGAACGTAGGCACGCCCTGGCAGCCGCGCTTCGATCTGGTGGATACCGACTGGCTCGGCATGTCGCAGTATTCCCCCAATGATTACGATTTTGCGCCCACTTTCGGCGATATCGACGGCGACAACGACCTCGACCTGCTGATCGGCAACTACGGCGGCTGGCTCTATTGTTTCCGCAATACCGCAGGCCCCAACAACCCCATGACCTTCCAGCAGGATTTTAACCCCATGTGGGTTTCAATGGACGTCGGTTCTTCCTCCACGCCGGTCATATTCGACCTTGACGGCGACGGACTGAATGATATACTGATGGGTGAATTTCAGGGAAATATCAACTTTTTCAAAAATACCGGCACGGCTACCCAGCCTGCATTTTCAAACCAGCCCAGCATTGCCAAGATCGGCGGTGTGGATACCGAGATCATCGTCAACGGCGTGGGGTACAGCGCACCGACAGTCGTCATAACCCCCGACGGCCCGAACCTGATCACCGGCGGCGTCAACGGAAAGATCGAAGTATATGACAATATCTCGGCGACCGCCGACCCCTTTTCGGAGATCTCTTTGAACTGGGGAAATACGGACGACGGCGAACGCAGCAGCCCCGCTTTTGCAGACCTCGACTTCGACGGTATCCTGGAAATGGTGGACGGCAACCTGCGCGGCGGTCTCAATATTTACAAAACCGTATTGGTAGATTGCACGACGCCTACGACAACGGTTGACACGCCGGCGCCGGTACTGCAACTGAGCCCCAACCCGACTTCTGCCTGGGTGCGGGTACAATTGCCCGAGCCCGCTCCGGCACAATGGCGCGCCTACAATGCACTCGGCCAATTGATGGCCTCCGGCAACTCGGCCGACAGCCCCTTCAGCATTTCCGTAAGAAATTGGGAACCCGGCGTCTATTTTGTGGAGGTCACGGCGGCAGGGCAGCATATCACCGGCAAACTGCTGGTCCGCTACGAATAAATTTGCTCGAATTTAAATATCGAAACTGTAACCCTCCGCGATCAGTTGTTCGTATTTGTTGCGGTCAAACCTGTATAGTTTAGCAGGGCGATGGGCCACTCCTTCCTGCACTTCATTGAGGTCGTGCAACAGATTGGTCGACAGTATTTTTTTCCTGAAATTGCGTTTGTCGATGCGCTTTTTGCTCTTGGGCGGGATCAGGATAGATTCGTATAGTTGCTGCAACTCCGTCAGCGTGAATTTGGGCGGCAGCAATTCGAACCCGATAGGCGTCATGCGGACCTTGCGCCGCAGTTTTTTCAGGCAACTTTCCAGAATTTCATTGTGATCGAACGCGAGATCGCCCACCTTGGTCACGGTATGCCATTTGGCCGACTGGGCGAACGAGGCCGGCGTCACGGTGTAGTCGCTGATCTTGATCAATGAAAAATAGGCCACGGTGATCACCCGGCCCAACGGATGGCGATCGACCGCGCCGAATGCCTTGACCTGTTCCAGATATACCCCTCGTAGTCCGGTGAGTTGTTCGAGAACGCGTTCGGCAGCAGTGTCCAGGTCTTCATTGGGATATACCAGATCGCCTGGCAAGGCCCATTTTCCTTTATAAGGCGCCGCGCCGCGCTGGATCAATAAAACCTTTAAATCACCTCCATCGAAACCAAAAATGACATTGTCGACGGAGAAAGCCGATTTAAAAAAGCTTTCAACTTCGCTCATATATTCTTTGCTGTGTATGGTGGTGCCAAAATTACAAGCTTATTGTTTTTTTTACACCAAAGCAGTAAAGGAATTACGAGAAATACCAATACAGGGTTTTTTCCGTTTACAGCATTGTATACCAGTGCTTATCGTATGAAAAAGTCATACTTTTGCACACTTTTTGGCAGAATAATTGTTTAAATATGTTAATCTCTTAACCCGATACGCCAATCATCAATTATCCCGACCATGCAAATCGATATACCTGCCCACATAGAGAAGCTGCTTTTTTTACACGATGCGCTGACCATTCCTGCTTTCGGAACCTTTACCGCCACCAAATCGCCGGCAACGACCGATTATGTCGGAGGTACCGTGATGCCGCCATCCAAATCGCTTACGTTCAATGAAAACCAGGCCGGCGACGACGGCATTCTGGTGGGCGATATCGCTGCTGAACAAGGCATTCCGACGGAAGAAGCGCGCAAAGCCGTGGACGAGTACGTGGAAAAAATACAGGATCTGCTCAACCAGCGCGAGATCGTGACGCTGCCCAATGTGGGTCGTTTGTACAAAAACTACATCCAGAAAATACAGTTTTTACCCGATACCACCAACTTCAATCCAGAATCATTCGGCCTGCCGCCGCTGCAATTTTCTCCGCTTGCCCGCTCCCGGGAAGTGGAAAAAGCCGCTGAAATACCGACGCCGCCCCCTGCTCCCGCAGTAACGACGGCTCCTGTGACAACGGCAGCTACCACATCGTCTGCATCCGGCACACCGCCGCCGCCGCCGATGCCCGAACCCTACACGCCACAACCGACGCGTTCGGGCACCGGTTGGGTAACGGCACTCGGCATCACATTGCTGCTCGGCGCCCTGGCCGGGGCGATCTGGCTGTACCGTTACCAGACGAATGCAGTAAAGACTGCCGCCGCGGATAACACGGAACGCACGGCAAATCAGTCTCCGGGCTCCGTGATCACCAACGAGCCGCCCAGAAAATCGGAAAAGCCGCCTCAGCCCGAAGAAACGACCATCACCCTGACAAAGGACGACCCGGAGATCGAAGCGGATGCCCAGGCTTCCATGGCGGAAAAAATGGCCGCGGCGCGTGAAGAATCCCGCACGGCGCAAACCGCTGCCAAGGGCGGCCGCGAATGCATACTGGTCGTGGCGACCCTGCGCGAAAAAGCCAATGCAGATCGCCTGGAACAACTGCTCCAGGAAGAAGGCTTCGCCGTGTACGCGCTGAAAAAAGGCGGCTACCAGGTCGGCATTCAATTCCGGTACAACAACATCAGCGAGGTGCAGGACAAGATCGTCACCTTGCAAAACCTCACGGGAGAGAAGAATATCTGGATCAAAAAGAAATAAAAAGGCCGGCTCCTACGGCAGGGCCGGTTGGTTCTAATGATAAGAAGTTGGCAGTAGCAGTTGGCAGTAACAGGAAACAGAGGCCTTTTTTGCTCAGCAATTTCTACCAATATCAACACTGCCAACTGCCACCGCCTGCTGCCTACTTTCATTCACGACCCTCCCCGCAAGGGGCGATATTTCATGAAACAAATTGACCATATCGGCATCGCTGTGAAGGACATGGCGGCGAGCAACGAATTGTTCCGCCGGCTCCTCGGCGAAGCGCATTACAAAGTAGAAACGGTGGAAAGCGAAAAAGTCGCCACCTCCTTTTTCCGCATCGGGGAAAGCAAGATCGAATTGCTGGAGGCTTCCGATCCGGACAGCCCCATCGCAAAGTTCATCGAAAAACGCGGTGAAGGCATCCACCACATCGCCTTTGAAGTCGACGACATCCGCGCAGAGATCGAACGCCTTGAATCCGAAGGCTTTGTGCCGCTCAACCGCGAACCGAAACGCGGCGCCGACAACAAACTCGTGGCCTTCCTGCACCCCAAATCGAGCGGCGGCGTGCTGGTAGAGTTGTGTCAGAGTCTGCCCGCCTAAGGGCTGGCAGACAGGGCATTTCGCTGCTTAGTTGTACCTTTTCCGCAATACGCGATATCCATGTCCGATCTCCAGGCCCGCAACGACGCCTTTCGCGCCTTTCTCGACACCCTCAACGCCGCCCAGCGGCGCGCGGTGGAGCAGACGGAAGGCCCCGTGCTCGTCGTGGCCGGACCCGGTACAGGAAAGACGCACGTCCTGACCGCGCGCATCGGCAAGATCCTGCTCGATACCGACGCTCGTTCGCAAAACGTGCTTTGCCTCACCTTCACCGACGCCGGCGCGCATGCCATGCGGCAGCGTCTGCTCGAACGCATCGGCCCGGAGGCGCACCGCGTCGCCATTTCAACCTTCCATTCCTTTTGCAACCGCATCATCCAGGAGCACCTGGAGTACTTCGGCCGCGGTGGCATGGAGCCCGTGACCGATCTCGAACGCATCAGCATCGTCAGGCAGTTGCTGTCGAAACTGCCCCCCGAACATCTGCTGCGCGAAGGGAAAAAAGACGTTTACCGCTATGAGACAGAGTTGCGCGACCTGTTCGCCACCATGAAAAAAGAAGGCTGGTCGCCGGGTTTCGTCTTGCGTCGTACCGACGAGTTCCTGAGCGGCCTCCCGCAAAACCCCGATTTTATTTACCAAAAAAATACCCGCCACGGCGCAAAAGGAAGCCCCAAAACGGCCCTTGTGCAGGAAGTCACGGAAAAACTGGAACGCCTCAAGGCCGCCGCCGACCTCTACCCCAAATACCTGAGTGCCATGACGCGCGCCGGCCGTTACGAATACGAGGATATGCTGCTGTGGGTGATCGCAGCATTCGGAAAAAACGAAGCCCTGCTGCGGGTCTATCAGGAGCGGTACCAGTACATCCTGGTAGATGAATTTCAGGATACCAACGGCGCACAGTTCCAGTTGCTCAACCTGCTGCTCGACTTCTGGGACACGCCCAACATTTTTATCGTCGGCGACGACGACCAGAGCATTTTCGAATTCCAGGGCGCGCGCCTGGAAAACCTGCGCGCCTTCGGCGAAAAATACCGCCAGGGCCTCGAACTTGTCGTGTTGCAGGAAAATTACCGCTCTGCGCAGGACATCCTTGATGCCGCCGGGCTGGTGATCCGGAATAACACCCTGCGCGCGCTCCACCTGTTCGAAGACGCCGGCGGCAAACAACTCGAGGCCGCAAAAGCGCTGCAGGGCATGCCGCAATGGACGGTATATGAAAACAGGCTGCACGAAGTCGCCGATGTAGTCCTGCAGATCGGAGCGCTTTTGCAGGCAGGTGCGGAGCCCGACGAGATCGCCGTGATTTATGCGCGGCACCGGCAGGCAAGCCGCCTCATGTCGCTGCTGGAAAAAAAGGGCATTCCCTACCAGACCAAACGCCCCGTCGATATTCTTGAACTGCCGCTGATCCGGCAGTTCCGCGAATTGCTCACTTATCTGCACGAAGAATCGCAGGCGCCGTTTTCCGGCGAGCACCGGCTTTTCCGGCTTCTTCACGCGGCCTTTTTTAATCTCCGTCCGCTCGACCTGGCCCGCATCGCCCTGTCGCTCCGTAGCGAAGGCGAGGCCGCCAATGCGCGGCGCTACGCCACGCCGGGCGAACGGATGCTGCATCTGCAGCATTGGCGCGCGATACTTGCCGACCGGAATGCCTTAACAGATGCCGGCATCGCCGACCCGGAGCCTTACCTCCGGCTTTCCGGGCGTCTTGAAAACTGGATCGCCGGCGTGCACAACCTGCCCTTGCCGCATCTGATCGAACAGCTGTACAGCCAGAGCGGGTTGCTGCAATGGACGCTCGGCCAGTCCGACAAGATTTGGCTGCTGCAGGTGCTGCATACCTTCACGGGTTTTGTGCTGACGGAAACGGAGCGATCCGCACATCACTTCAAACAGGTCGGGGACGGCCTCACGCACCTGCTCGGGCAACTCGACAGCATGGATGACAATCGCCTGCCCCTGCCCTTGCGGCAGGCCGTGGAGATCAGCACGGGTGTGCAGTTGTTGACGGCGCATGCTGCCAAGGGCCTTGAATTCGAACACGTGTTTGTGATCGATGGTGTGGATGATATGTGGGAAAAGAACGCGGGCGGCGCCCGCGGGCGCTTCGCTCTGCCGCCTACGCTGACCCTTTCGGGAGAAGAAGACGCCGGAGAAGCCCGCCGCCGCCTGTTCTATGTGGCCATGACGCGGGCCAAAAGCCACCTTTACCTTTCCTGTGCCCGCCACAGCGACGACGGCAAACCCCTGACGCATTCGCGTTTTCTCGACGAAACGGGTTTGCCGCCTATAGAAGCGAGCATCGCGCCAAGCTTGATTGCCGAAGCGCAGGCCCTGCTCCTACTCGAACCCGAACGCCCGGTGGTGGCACTGCCCGAACCGGCCTTGCTGGATGCCTGGTTGGAGCGATACAGCCTCAGTATCAGCGGACTCAACCGCTACCTGCGCTGCCCCCTGTCGTTTTACTACGAAGACGTGTTGCAGGTGCCCGGCGCTGTCAGCGAAGCCGCGGCTTTTGGCATAGCCATGCACGGCGCCCTGCAGCAATTCACCCTCAAAATGAAGGCCGACAAAAAGCAGCAATGGCCTTCCGCCGAAACCCTGATGCGGATTTTTGTGCATGAAATGGAGCGGCAGCAGGGTTATTTTTCTGCGCAAAACTACGCCCAGCGCCTGGCACTCGGCAAAGACTACCTGCGGCGCATCCATGTGGAACAGGTGCCCTTTTGGCGCCGCCGCGCCATTGTAGAACGCCGCATCGACCGCGTGGAACTGGAAGGCGCGCCACTCACGGGCGTGATCGACAAGATCGAATGGCTCGACAACGGCAGCATCCGCATCGTGGACTACAAGACCGGCGCCCCCGACCCTAAAAAGACGGCGCCGCCCGATGAGCAGCAAACCCACGGCGGTGAATACTGGCGTCAACTCGCATTCTACCGCATCCTGCTCGAACGCGCGCGCCTGTACCCCGAGCCGGTGGGCAAAACGGCCGTCTCATGGCTCGAACCCGACAAACGCGGCGCGTTTCCGATCCAGGAAGTCGTTTTTTCTGCGGCTGATATACAAGGGATGGAGCAACTGATCCGCGACGTGTACGCAGGCATTCGCGCGCGCGCTTTCGACCGGGGTTGCGGAAAGGACGATTGTCCCTGGTGTCGTATGCATCGCGACAGGGAACTTCCCGAAACAATGGAACGCGGCGTGGAAGAAGGGCTCGACGATCGCTGATTATTTGGTCGTTTCTTACTTCACCCCGTGTCTTTTCCACCTCTTTGCTCCGCAATAACGATCAGGTCGGTGGTCATTTTACCCTCTCTTCCCGGATATACCTTTCGATCCAGGTGCACAAGCTGAAAACCGGCGGCTGAAAGGGCTCCGAGCAGATGGTCCGCTTCGTGATAATGAATAAAGATCGATTCCCCGGTACTGCCTTTTTCAAGCCCGGAAAGGCTGTAATCGCCTTCCATCGTGCTCAGGTAGAGCAAGCCGCCCTCATGCAGCATTGCCGCAGCATCGCGAAACAGCGCGGCCGCTTCTTCCTGCGACAGGTAGGGCAGGCAAAAACCGCACATGATCGCGTCGAATTTCCGGCGGAGTGAGGCAATATGGCGGGCGTCCATGATCGAGAACTCCGCTTCCGGGTTGTTG
Organism: Lewinellaceae bacterium; assembly: GCA_020636045.1. Taxonomy (GTDB): domain Bacteria; phylum Bacteroidota; class Bacteroidia; order Chitinophagales; family Saprospiraceae; genus M3007. The sequence goes on along the minus strand of JACJYP010000003.1, from coordinate 327,886 downwards.
ATCCGGGCCAGTGCTATCATATTGGCCGCCAGATCGACCCCGAGGATGTTGAGATCGGGCCGCCGGTCCAGCAGGTAGCGCGTGATATTGCCCGGTCCGCAGGCGATGTCCAGTACTTCAGCCCGCACTTTGTCGATGCGATCGCAAAAAAGATCGAAACTGTCGCCATACAGGCGTACATCCACAAATTTTTCCTGGTACTCGCGCGCGCGCCGGTCGAAGAGATCGACGGCCATTTTGGTTTTGTCCATAACGGTCATGCGTGGTTCCCGCCGGGCAAAAATACGCCGTTTAGCAGGTTGGCAGTCGCAGCAGGCAGAGGTAGGAACCGGAAATTTTGAAACCGGAAATTGAAATCAGGTCGTCACCCGCTTGGTGATGATTTTTATAAATCACTCAAGTTGTGCCGGTAGCGCGGCGTTTACGCCGCCCGGGTCGAGCCCATTCATGGCCGTAATGCGTGACAGTCGGCCATAAATGACCTCCAACAAGGCGGCGTAAACGCCGCGCTACCGGCACAACCTGGGTTAATTTGTTGAAAATTAATGTTTATGACCATCCGCATATTGTACCCTCAATGTTCATTCCCGGAGGGAATCCCCGTTTATAGCATACAAGGAATATGCTCGTATGCAACCCTGTTAAGGGTTTCCTGTTTTTCAGGTGCATGACAAAGGAAACCCCGATGGGGTTAAAAACGGGGAATGGACACTTTTCTATAAACAGGCATTCCCTAACGGGAATAATTTATACGCTGCCGGGGCACAACATGTGGATAGTCTTCAACTATTTTATTGCCGCACAGATCGCTGATCAATAACTATTTACTAAATATCAACGCTTAAGTGATTGACGACCTGATTTCTAATTTCCGGTTTTCCAATTTCCAATTTCTGCCACTGCCTACTTCAAATCAACCGCGCCAATCGACCCTGCTTGCGACGGGCTAACACCCATTTCCCGCCTGAACGCCTTTGAAAAGGTGGCGATGTCGCCAAAACCGCAGTGCAGGGCAACTTCATGAACGGTGTGACGCCCCCTGCGCAGCATCTCCCCGGCCTTTTGCAACTTCAGGCGCCTGAACCAGCGCATGGGCGACACGCCGAAGGCTTCCCGGAAAGTCCGGTGGAAATGGTAGGGTGACAGGCAGGCGAAACGGGCCACATCCCGGTGGTTCAATGCCGCACGCCAGTGGTCTTCCATGTACGATTTCGCCAGTAACACCCTGCGGTAGAGTTCTTCGCGGGTAGCCGGCGCGGCGGCATGTATGCCTTCGATCTGGCGTTTTACGCCGGACTGCGTTGCAAACAGATGCTTCGATATTTCAAAAAAAATGTCGGGGGAAAGATCGTCCGCCGAACAGCCGCGGGACTTCATGTGTGCGGCAACTTCCTGTAAAAAAACCGTAAAGGCCGGCGAAGCGGGGTAAACATATTCAAAAAAATCTATCGCTTCGCTGTCCTTGCCGGGGTCGTCCAGCAATGCCGTCAGCGTATCCGAATCATTCCGACGCACGTCGTTTAGCAGACCGGCAGAGAAATTGACAAACAGCATCTCGCCTCCGGGCGCACAGGGGATACATTCCAGTTCGCTACCCCGGTTCACCAGAAAATACTGCCCTTTCCGCACTTCCACTGCCTGTCCTTCTTTCAGGTACGGCAACATTCCCTTAATGGTAAATTTGACGGAGTAGGCCGACCGGAATTTTTTGTAGCGATACACATCCGCTGCATAGATCAGCGAGGTGGTATCCTCCACGCCGTCAATGGTATCCGTATAATCGGCATTCGCCCAGGTGATCAACTTTCCCATACTGCAAAAAGACAGTTTCAGGCAAAAGGTATTGCATTTGCCGCAGCGAAATTCGCCATTTTGACCAATCGCGGCATTTCGGGAATGAACGGCGCGCACAGTGAAACGCGGGAAACAGCAACCTGAAATTGTCCCTACATTTGGCGCCGCATCTTTCAGCATTATGGAAAACGAAGAGCAAAATCCCGTACGCGGCGGCATCCTGGGCCTGGTCGTGGGCGATGCGCTGGGCGTGCCTGTGGAATCGGTATCCCGCGAAGCGCTGCGCCGGGAGCCGGTGACCGGTATGCGCGGCTACGGCACCTACCATCAGCCGCCGGGCACCTGGTCCGACGACAGTTCGCTGACCCTCTGCACCGCCGATGCGCTCTGTGAAGGATATGCCCCCGAAAGGATTGCCCGCCGTTTTGTCGACTGGCTGTACGGCAACGCCTGGACCGCACATGGCGATGTGTTCGATGTAGGCATCACGTCTGCCGAGGCCATCGGACGCCTGCAGCATGGTGTGCCGCACCACCGTGCCGGCGCTTCCGGCGAGTTTTCAAACGGCAACGGCTCGCTGATGCGCATTTTGCCGATGGCGTTTTACCTGCGGCATAACGACCGGGCCGGCTGGTTCGAACCCGTGCGGGAAGTTTCCGCCATCACCCACGCACATCTGCGCTCCGCACTCGCCTGCCTGTACTATGTGCATTTTGCCGCACACCTTTGCGCAGGCGCCGCGCCGGAAGCGGCGTATCGACGCAGCAATGAAGATTTTCAGGCGGCACTTCGCCGCCATGACATCCCTGGCGACGAAGCGGCGCATTTCAGCCGCATTCTGGATGGCGGGATCGACCGGCTTGCCGAACACGACATCTCAAGCACCGGCTATGTGATCCACACCCTCGAGGCGAGCCTGTGGTGCCTGCTCCATGCAACTTCATACCGGGAAACCGTACTACGCGCCGTCAACCTCGGTCACGACGCCGACTCCACCGCAGCCGTGGCGGGCGGTCTGGCGGGTATCGCCTTCGGCCACCGCGATATTCCGGAGGAATGGCTCGCGCAGATCGCCGGCCTCGACCGGATCGAGGCATTGATCGCGCGGTTCGGGGAGAAATACGGCGGGTAATGCATGATGCAGGGCCGCATCCCTTCCCGTTCGCAAATAATCGCGGAAAGGGCGTAATTTTGCGGCGCCGCAACTCCGCCGCCACCGGTGTTCGCTGAACATCGCCCCGGATGCGGCGTTTTGAGGGTAGAAGCCCCTGAAACGATCCACGTTCATCGAACTCGAGCCAAAAAGACATGACGCCAGCCGCGCCCTACCAGCCCAAGAACAAGATCCGCATCGTCACCGCCGCCAGCCTGTTCGACGGCCATGATGCCGCCATCAATATCATGCGCCGCATCATGCAGGGCAGCGGCGCCGAGATCATCCACCTCGGCCACAACCGCTCCGTGCAGGAGATCGTGGACTGCGCCATTCAGGAGGACGCCCAGGGTATCGCCATCACGTCCTACCAGGGCGGGCACATGGAGTACTTCAAGTACATGTACGACCTGCTGAAGGAACGCGGCGCGCCGCAGATCAGGATATTCGGCGGCGGCGGCGGCACCATCCTGCCTTCCGAGATCGAGGAACTGCACCAGTACGGCATCGCGCGCATTTACCACCCCGACGACGGCCGTAAAATGGGCCTGCAGGGCATGATCAACGACGTGTTGCAGCAGTGCGATTTTCCCGTCGGCTTTTCGGTGAACGGCGAACTGAAACACCTGAAGCCGCAAACATTTTCCGAAAACCTGCAGGCATCGGGCGACCTGCATCAGCGCAACGCGGCCATCGCGCGCCTGATCTCCGTCGCCGAGAACAATCCCGATTTTTTTGAAAAAGAAGTCGCTCCGCAACTGCAAAAGACCGCGGAGCACGGCCCGACCGCGCCCGTGCTGGGCATCACCGGCACCGGCGGCGCCGGCAAGTCGTCGCTTGTGGACGAACTGGTGCGCCGCTTTCTGCTCGATTTTCCCGAAAAAACCCTTGGCATCGTTTCCGTGGACCCCTCCAAGCGGAAAACCGGCGGCGCCCTGCTCGGCGACCGCATTCGCATGAACGCCATCAACAACCCGCGCGTGTACATGCGCTCGCTGGCCACCCGCCAGAGCAACCTCGCCCTCTCGAAATACGTGCACGCCGCCGTGGATGTGCTGAAGGCCGCGCATTTCGACATGATCATCCTGGAAACCAGCGGCATCGGCCAGAGCGATACTGAGATCATCGATCACAGCGACGTGAGCCTCTACGTGATGACGCCCGAATTCGGCGCCGCCACGCAACTCGAAAAGATCGACATGCTCGACTTCGCCGATGTGATCGCCATCAACAAGTTCGACAAACGCGGCGCCCTCGACGCCCTGCGCGATGTGCGCAAACAGGTGCAGCGCAACCGCAATGCCTGGGAAGTAGCCGTCGACGACATGCCCGTAGTCGGCTGCATCGCCAGCCAGTTCAACGACCCGGGCGTCAACGAACTGTACGGCCGCATCATCGGCATGCTCAACGAAAAATGCGACGCCGGGCTCGACACGCATTTCAAGCCCGGTCAGGAGATGTCTGAAAAGATATACATCATCCCGCCGAACCGCGTACGCTACCTCTCCGAGATCGCCGAGAACAACCGAAAGTACGACCTCGACGCAGAGACACAAGTCGGCATCGCCCGTTCGTTGTGGAGCCTGAAAAATACCATCGAGATGCTGGAAAGCGGTCGGCAGGTGGATGAAAATGCCCTCGAAGCACTCAAAAAGCGCTACGAAGAACTGGACGCGCAACTTGACTGGCGCTGCAAACGCATCTTGGAAGGCCACGAGGAGAAAAAGGCGCGCTACGCCGCTGACGAGTACGTCTACCACGTGCGCGACAAGGAGGTGAAGGTCAAAACGTACAGTGAAAGCCTCTCGCACACGCGTATCCCGCGGGTGGCATTTCCAAAATTCAAGGACTGGGGAGAGATCCTGCGCTGGCGCCTGCAGGAGAACGTGCCCGGAGAGTTTCCCTACACGGCCGGCGTGTTCCCCTTCAAACGGGAAGGCGAAGACCCCACGCGTATGTTTGCCGGCGAAGGCGGCCCCGAGCGCACCAACAAGCGCTTTCATTACGTATCGAAAGGATTGCCCGCCGCGCGCCTGAGCACGGCCTTCGACTCGGTGACCCTCTACGGCGAAGACCCCGATTACCGGCCCGACATCTACGGAAAGATCGGCAACTCGGGCGTATCGGTCTGTTGCCTCGACGACGCCAAAAAACTGTACTCCGGCTTCGATCTCTGCAACCCCAAAACCTCGGTGTCCATGACGATCAACGGTCCCGCCGCCACGATCGCCGCCTTTTTCATGAACGCCGCCATCGACCAGCAGTGCGAGAAATACATCCGCGAGCATAAACTGGAGCAGCGCGTAGAAGCCAGACTCAAAGAAAAATACGACGACCGCGGCCTCGAGCGCCCGCGCTACCGCGGCGAGCTGCCCGACGGCAACGACGGACTGGGCCTCATGCTGCTGGGCCTCACCGGCGACGAAATACTGGAGCCGAAGGTGTACGAACAGATCAGGGCCTACGCCCTTTCGGCGGTGCGCGGCACCGTGCAGGCCGACATCCTGAAGGAAGACCAGGCGCAGAACACCTGCATTTTCAGCACCGAATTCAGCCTGCGTGTGATGGGCGACGTACAGGAATATTTTATCCGGAACAAGGTCCGCAACTTCTACTCGGTATCCATTTCGGGTTATCACATCGCCGAGGCCGGCGCCAACCCCATCTCGCAACTGGCCTTTACGCTCGCCAATGGCTTCACCTTTGTGGAATACTACGCCTCGCGCGGCATGAATGTCGACGACTTCGCCCCCAACCTGTCGTTTTTCTTTTCCAACGGCACCGACCCCGAATACGCCGTGATCGGCCGGGTGGCGCGGCGCATCTGGTCGAAGGCGCTCCGTTTCAAGTACGGCGCCAACAAGCGCAGCCAGATGCTCAAATACCACATCCAGACTTCCGGCCGCTCTCTGCACGCGCAGGAGATCGCCTTCAACGACATCCGCACGACCCTGCAGGCGCTGTACGCCATCTACGACAACTGCAACTCTTTGCACACCAACGCCTACGACGAGGCCATCACCACGCCCACAGAGGAGTCGGTGCGCCGCGCCATGGCGATACAGCTGATCATCAATCACGAACTGGGCCTTGCCAAAAACGAAAACCCGCTGCAGGGTTCGTTCATTATCGAGGAACTGACCGACCTGGTAGAGGAAGCCGTGTTGTCGGAATTCGACCGCATCACCGAACGCGGCGGCGTGCTGGGCGCCATGGAAACCATGTACCAGCGCGGCAAGATCCAGGAAGAAAGCCTTTATTACGAAACGCTGAAGCACACGGGCGAACTGCCCATCATCGGCGTCAACACTTTCCTGAGCAAGGAAGGATCGCCGACCATCCTGCCCAAAGAGGTCATCCGCGCCACGGAACAGGAAAAAGAAGACCAGATCGCCACCCTGCGCAACCTGCACGAATGCCACGCGGATGACGGTAAAAAGGCGCTGAAGCAACTCCAGCAGGTGGCTGTGGACAACAGGAATATTTTCGCCGAACTGATGGAAGCGGCAAAATTCTGCTCGCTCGGTCAGATCACACACGCCCTGTATGAAGTGGGCGGGCAATACCGGCGGAATATGTAATGCCTCCGTTGTAAACGGATATCCTTTCCACACAAAACCCCATTGTCGTGTCGGGCGACGATGGGGTTGCGCTTTTAGGTTTGGATAAACAAAAACGTTTGCAACAAGTCACAGACACTGCCGCTGTCAACTGCTACTGCCAACTTAGAACGCGGGGGGTATCGGCGATGAAAAAAATGCCCGTCGATAGAACGGGCAAAATAAATTTTACCAGCAAGGACAATATTAGAACTTTGTTTCCCTTATTTTTGTCCGGCACGTATGGATTGCGGTACATCCGGGAATTGTCGGGCCTTGAAAGCGGCAAGACCATAGAGATACACACATCACCAAAAAGGGTTGGGACAAAATCAAAAGCCCATTGGATGACTGGGATAAATCACTTAAGGAATTATGGTTAAAAATAGGACGGTCATTCGATCGATTATGCTACAAAGTAAACCCGCAATGCGGGTTTTGGGTTTGCCCTTTTCGGCGATACAATAGTTCCCTTTCACCCTCCAAAAAAACTAACCAAAACCATTAATAGAATCAATCGAAAAATCAATATGAGTCTCGAATCTGAAATAGAAATAATTAAATCATTCTATGATACTGCAAGGCAAGAAATTATCGCAAGAATAAATTCAAGGGATAATAGTTTATTAATTTATTTAGGAGGAATTGGAGCAATAATCGCTGCATCATTTCAATCTGAATCAACTTTATTCCTTTTGATAATACCATTTTTGGCATTAGGCATTTCTACGATAATATCTCATCATCATGTGATGATTGGAGGATTAGCCCTGTATTGCTCAATTGAAATAGGAGGAAAACTTAAAGAATTAGAAATACCAGTTGAACAATGGGATAATCATTATATTAGAATGAACGCTTCTGATTATACAATTAGACTAAGATATTTCGGAGACATACTATTAGTCAACATTCCTGGTGTAATGGCAATAATTGCAAGTTTCAACCAAGCAATCATGACAAATGAAAATTTGACGATTTTGATTTTTAGTATAATTTGTTTGACAATATCAATGATAATAATGGGTTACTCATATTTTTTAAGAAAATCACTATATAGAAAAATGGTTGCAAGTACAGACAACAAAACCAAAGATAATAAAACAGTCACAATCACCAATAAAACACAAAACAACAAGTGAAGTATAGTGTAGTGAAATGAAGTGAATCTATACACCTCGCCTATGTTTGCTTTGGCTTTTGTTTCTTCCGGTAAAAAGTGAAAAAGACCAAAAAAACTCTAAAATGAAACCCAAAGTATATATTGCAGCGGCAGGGCCGCCAAGAGCACAAGTTCAATCAATCGTTTCAAAAACAAAATCAGCCGCTATGGTTCCGATTAATGGGAAGCCAATTATTGGTTGGATTTTAGACAATTTAATAAAACAAGGATTAAATGATTTCGTATTGTTAATTCCAAAAAATGACAAACAAATACAGAATTATTTAGGGCAAAGATATCAACGAGAAAGAAAAATTGATTTTGTCGAAGTAGAAGACCCTTGGCATCCAAAGGGAGTTGCAAATTCAATCTTGGAAGGATTAAACAAGGAAGATGCCGATGCTGACATTTTTATTGTTTTGGGACATACGATTTGTGAATCCGAATTTTCCTTTGATAACGATTGGGTAATGTACGACTATGTAAATTCTGAACAGTCTAGGTGGTGCTATATAGAAACAAATGATGATAATGAAGTAATTAAATTTGTAGATAAACCTAAAGAAAGGGTTTTGCCAGATAAAGCATTAATCGGTTTCTATTATATAAGTGACGCTTCTTTGCTTAAATCATGTTTGATCGAAGCACAGGGAAATGCAGATATGTATTCACCTTTCCAATTAAGTCAAGCCTTAATAATATACAATAAAAAAAAGAAAATAAAGGCAGTTCAAGCCCCAAAGAATATGTGGTTAGATTGTGGAAATGTAATTGGGTTGAATAAAAGTAAAAGGAGATTACTCGAAGTGAGGTCATTTAATTCAATAACCATTGACGAAGATTTGGGTATTCTCCAAAAGCAAAATGAAAACTCGGCAGATTTAAATAAGGAGTATATGTGGTATGTGGGTTTGCCCAATGAATTATTGGCTTTATTCCCAAGAGTTATTAAGTTTAGCCACGGAAAATCAGGAAACCCATGTGAATTGTATTTAGAGTACTATGGCTATCCAACATTAGCAGAAGCATGGGTTTATGATAACTTGCATATTGATATATGGTTTAGTGTTATTGACCACATCCTTTCCATTGCTCGAAAATTTCGCACTTATTCATCTGATTTGCCAATAGATAGTTATAAGTCTATGTATTGGGATAAGACAGTTAATCGCCTAAAAAAACTGTCTAAGCAAAATAGGGTTTGGAACTCCCTGTTAACTTACAATTCATTAATCGTAAATGGAGTTGAATTGCAAGGATTTCCACAGTTAAGGCAATCAATAAAAAAAAGAATTTCTAATCTTTATAACGACGGAAAAGATACTACCATAATTCATGGAGATTTCCATTTTGGTAATATTCTATATGATGTTAACAGCAGATTGATAAAACTGATAGACCCAAGAGGAAATTTTGGCGGGTCAGGAATATATGGTGATAGTAAATATGATTTGGCTAAGCTACGACATTCGATATCTGGAGGATATAACTTTGTTGTACACGACTTGTTCCAAACAAGTCAAGAAGAAAATAAACTTACCCTAAAGCTTCCATATAATGAAGACCATCAAAAAATTGTGAAATGGTTTGACCAGCAATTGAAGGAGGAGGGATTTTCCGTTGATAGTATCAAACTAATTGAAGGTTTGCTGTTCATTTCGATGCTTCCCCTACATAAAGGAAATTTAAACAGACAAATTGGACTTTTTGCCAGAGGAATTATGATTTTAAATGAAGTATTCAATCCTCAGATTTACACAGAAGATTACCTAAAAAAACTTTACGGACTATGAATATTGTAATTCCAATGGCTGGGTATGGGAAAAGGTTTTCAGTTCAGGGGTATAAACTTCCGAAACCGATAATTGACGTAAAAGGGAAACCAATGGTTTGGTGGGCACTTGAAAGTATTCCAAAAGTTGAACCTGACAACCTTATTTTTATCGTTAATCAAAACCATGTTTTAGAGTTTAATATTGATGAAATTCTGAAAAAAACGTTTTCACCTCAAATAGAAATAATAATTCAAAAAGTTCCCCCAATGGGACAGGCAACAACAGTCTTACTCGCAAAAGAAAAAATCAATACAGATGAACCTTTAATAATTTATAATTGTGACACTTATGCGCCTACCGCGCCGATTGAATTATCAAGAGCGATTGGAAATCACACAGAATGTGACGGCTTTATTCCAGTTTTCAAATCAAATGCATCAAATCTTAGCTATGTGAGAACTGAAAATTCGGATATAGTAGTTGAGGTTGCAGAAAAAAAAGTTATCTCGAATGATGCTACAATGGGATTATACTATTTCAAAAAAGGAAAAGATTTTGTTTGGGCAGCGGAGAAAATGATTGAATATGGGATAACGGTAAATGGAGAATATTATGTGATGCCAGCCTACCAATATTTGATTGATGCTGGGCAAGTAATTAGAAAATTGCAGTTAACTGAAATTCACGTGTTAGGCACACCTAATGAATTAAAAGAGTTTCTAAAGATTTGATTGATATGAGGATTTGCGTTGATTTAGATAATCTGCCGTTATCGAAGGAAAATAAAGAAGGTGAAACTGTAATCGAGTAGGAAGCGGTGAGCCCAATTGACCCACCGCAGCCCTCTCACACCACCGTATGTACCGATCCTCGTACGCAGCGATTCACTGAACAGTATTCTTGTACTTGACAGGCAACGGCAGATAGCTGCGTTCCCGCAGTCATGTTGCTGTACAGACATTTCCCTGTGACCAGGCTGCAAGAGTCGTCTCAGTCGCCACAACCTAAAAAACTAAAGCCGCCCTGCTCCGGCGATACGGAACAGGGCGGCAATATTTGTCGGCGAAGCATTATTCGCCTTTCACTTCTATTCGTTTTACTTCGTCTGGATCATCTTCCTGGTTGCTGCATCCGTTGCAGTTTCCAGTTTGTAGTACATCACACCCGTGGTGTTCAGCAGCGCGCGGTCGATCGCTACGGCGTTGTAGCCCTTGCCATACTGACCTTTCTGCGTGAACAACACACGACCCGTTTCGTCGTACACCGTCAGCGTCGCTTCCGCCGCCTCCGGCAGGTGGAATCCGATGAGCGTTTTGTGCACAAACGGGTTGGGCTGGTTCTGGTACAACTCGAAGCCTACACCCGATATCACCGCGCCGCCCTGGCTGTTGAAGCGCAGCGCCACGTCCATCAGACCGTTCGACTCGCTGTATGCTTCTGCCCGCGTGATGCGGCTCGATACCCTCAGCAGTTCGCTTAAATTCCCGCTCTTCACCGCGCGGAACTTCACGCTGAACTCGTTCGAGGCGCCGTCCACCGAGGTTGTGATCGCGTCAGCGAACACGCCGAAGTTGTCGGCCTGCATGCCTGCTCCCGGTACCACGTCCACTACTTCCAGTCCGGCGAAGTTCATCGTGAACTGGTAGCCCTGTACTTTCTCAGCGCCCCTGAAGGTCACTTCGAATACCTCGCCGGCTTTCACCGCGCGATCCTGTACGTCGAACAGCAGCGTGCTTTGAGCGCGATCGTCAGCGCTCATCAGCGCATTGGCGATCGCCGTGCCGTTCACATCACCCACTTTCACACCCACGAAGTCGTCGGCCAACTGGCTTGTCTGCACATCCGCCACGCTCTTCGTCTCCGGAAACTGCGTAGCAAACGGATTGGCAGGCTGCGGGAACACAAAGTCCGCATCCACAAAGCGCCACGACGTGTTGTTCGGCAACTCGTTGTAGATACCCAGGATCAACTTGCGGATCTCCACAATGTCGAAAGTCGTGATCGAGTTCGACTTGTTCGCATCCGCTGCGATCATTTTGTACGGACTGTTCAGCGGCTCAAGACCCAGGATGTGCTTTGAGATCAGCACAAGGTCATAGGTCGATACGCCGTTGAGCGGGTTGTCGTCTTTCGTCGGTGTCACCGTGTAGTCCGCGCCTTTCGGCACCTGGTTCGCAAACATGTATGCACCCTGGTCGTCAGACATATCGAACAGACTGATCGCACCTGCCTGCAAATTCACATTCGCATCTTCCACACCGTCGCCCACTTCCGTGGTCAGCGCGCCGGCTACCGTCACATTGTCGTTGTTGCAGTTGTTGTTGTTGTCCTGCACTTCCACGAAGGTCTGGCAGAAGTCGGCGTTGCCCGCAAGGTCCATCGCCCACAGTTCCACCAACTGCATGCCCAACTCCGCACACGTGAAGGTCACGTTCGTGATCGGGTTACCCAACGCATCCACGGGGAAGCCCGTGCCCTGACCCGCTTTGCGGATCGCAAACACCAACTGGTTCGGTCCCGGCGTCGTCGGCGTCGGCGGCGTGCAGTTGTCTTCCGCATACTGCAGGAAGTCCGTCGCCCACAACTGTATCATCTGCGTCGGCATGATGTTCACACTCAGACCGTTGTGGCATACCACCGTCGGCGCCTTGCAGTCTTTCACCACGAACGTGTATTCGCAGTACGTCTCGTTGCCGCAGCCGTCAGAGATCGTCCACTTGATCTTGTGCGTGCCGTACGGCAACTGCGGTGCGATACCCGGCGAGCCGAACTGGTTGGTCGGCGTCGGCATCTGCGGGAAGGTCTTCCACTGTACGCTTGCCGTGCGCGCCGTACCCGACACGCTCTGGTGCAGCGCCCAGCGGTAGATCTCGTTGGGCAGCACCGGACGGCCGTCGAACACCTGCGGCGTGCCGCCGGAGTAACTCGGCGTGCCCACGTTGTTGTAGTTCACCGTGCCCGGCGCCGGCGTGTTGTTGCTGCTCACCACCGTTTCCATCGTGCCGTCGCCGTCCAGGTCAAGGAACAGCAGGTACGAGATCGTCAGGTATGAACCCGAGCAGGAGTCCGTTGCCGTGATCGTCAGCGCAGCATCGCCTTCGCAAAGGTCATGCTGACCCACTACGCCGTCCCACCAGTACGACTGGTTCCACAACTGCGGGTCGTTCGCCGTCACATCGCAGTATTCCACCGGAGAGGCCGGGCAGTTCGATACAATGGGCTTGTGGGTGTCGATGATCTTGATGATCTGCTTATAGACATAACAGTTTGCATTCGGGTCGTAATACACCGAGAAGTTCGTCGGCGCCTGGCCCGGCTGCAGCGCGATCACCGTCGGATTCCACGGCGCCGGCGTACCCAGTGCCGATACGATCGGGCCCGGCAGGTTCTGCGGGCTGTTCGATGTCGCATTCGGGTTCGGGTTCGGTACGATAACACAACCGCCGTTGGGGTTGTACGTGCACCAGTTGATGATCTTCCAGGTCCGCTCGATCTTCAGACATGCGTCCGGAACCACCGTGAACACTTCGTCTTCGAACGATACACCCAGCAGTTCGCAATCTTTGCCGAAGAAGGTCGGCTCGCCGTACATACCCGTGCCGTCGCAGATCGTCACGATCACATCGTTCGGGAACTTGATGAAGTAGTCCTGCTCGTAGTTCACGAACACCCGCTGCGTGCACTGCGTGCTGTTGCCGGCGCAGTCGAACGCACGGAAGGTGCGCGTGATCGTGCCTTTATTGCACAGCGTATCGAACAGGTTGTAGTTCCGGCTTTCGGTGATCGTATCCAGGCAGCAGTTGTCCTGGCTGGTCGCCGTGCCGTAGGCCCACAGGCTCGGGTCGAAGGCTTCGCAACTGATCGTCACATTCGCCGGGGCGTTGCAGGTCGGCTTGATCTTGTCTTCCACGAACACCTGCACCATACAGTCGTTCGCATTCTGCTCTTCAAAATCGATGTCCACCGAATCGGCGGGAACATCCACGTCGTATACGCGCAGGATCACGGTGATGGTATCATTGATATCGGAGCAGCAGAATTTTACCTGATCGTAAAACATATCGTTGGGCTGGCAGTCATTCTGGTCCATGCGCCGCGCCTTGAAATGAACGGCAGAGCAGTTGTCGTAAGAACCGTCGTCAAACGTCGTCGCATTTACGAAGGCCATACCGGAAGCGCCCAGTGCTACCTGCGTATGCTCGTCGCAAGCCACCACAGGAGGCGTCTGGTCGTCTACCGTCAGCGTGTAGGCGCAGGTGCTCGTATTGCCGCAGGCATCTTCAACCGTGTACGTCACCGTATGGTTGCCGAGCGGCAGACAGGGGGTAATCCCGAAGGCTGCCAGGGTGTCCGCATCCCAGATGTTATTGCCCGGGAATGTGGTCAGGCTGCCCGGCAGATCGTACGTGGCGATCACCTCATTGGTATACTGGTCGCGCACCACCACGCGGGCAGTGGCGCTGTTCACCCGCGAGCAGGCATCTTCCACGATCACATCCGCCAGATCGGTCGTTGCACAGCAGCCGAAGGGATCGGTGCTGACGGTCACGTTGGCCGGGCAGGCAATGGCCGGTCCCTGGTCGTCGATCACCTTGATCACCTGGATAAAGTACGCGGGATTCGCTCCGGGCGGTGTGGGATTGGTGGGCAAACACCAGTCGTATACCGTCCAGGTACGAAGGATCTTGTATGTCCCGTCGCACACCGGCAGCAGTTGATCGGTATACGCGGATTGCAATTCGCAGAAACCGCCTACGGGGTACACCGACCATTGCTGGCCGAAGGCCAAAATGTAGGGGGCGCCCGTAGCCGAAGGAGCGGTATTCACATTGCCGGTGCAGCTGATCGTCACATCCTGCGGGAACACCACATCGCTCACGTGCTTGCGCTCAAAATTGATAAACTGGGTGCAGGTGCCTTTGTTGCCGCTGGCATCGGTAGCGGTCCAGACCCGGCGTACATAAGCGCTGTAATTATCGTCGCAGGTCAGGTCGAACCAGTCGTCGACATGGCTCAGCGTATACTGGTCACAGTTCTCATCCACCGTCGGGTACGCGTTCAGGAGACCCAGCGTATTCTGCAGGTAGGTCGGCGAGTAGTCCGTGATCGCGCAAACCAGGTTGATATCCGAGCAGCTCAGCACGGGCGACAATTTATCTTCGATCTTGATCGTGCCCCAGCAGTACACACCCGTACAGATATCGGTGATCCGGACCTGCAGGGTTTTGCCGACCTGCGAGCAGTCGACCGTATTTCCGATGCTGACATTGTTCTGGTAAATGGAGACGGTGAAGAAGTCATCGTCGTAAGTACCCTCCAGAACCATGTCGGGGTTTATCAGTGCCAGGCCGGTCTGGTCGAGCGACACCTGTACGTTGTCGTTGCAAACGAGCGTTTCCGGGCCTTTGAACGTCAGCAAAGCATTATCGCTTACCGAGTTGCAGGGGCCTGCCGGATCGGCGCTGGTCAGCGTCAGCGTAACAAAGCCGGCCAGCACATCTGCCGCGCTCGGCGTGTAGGTCACGGCGGCGGGGAAGTTGTTGTTCGGCTGGAAAGTACCCGAACCGCTGGTCGACCAGCTGCCGGTGGTGACGCCGCTGCCATTAGCCTGGATAGCGGCGCCCAGTGCGCTCATGCTCAGCACGCCGTCCTGACAGATCTTCACATCGACGCCTGCACTGACGATCGGAAGGGTGTTGACCGTGAGTTGCAGCGCATCCGACACTGCAGGGCATGGCCCTGCCGGATCGTTGCTGGTGAACGTCAGGGTCACGGTGTTACCGTATTCACTTGCTGCGGGGGTATAGTTGGTCGTCGCAGCATTTGCATTGCTGAAAGTACCCGCACCGCCGCTCCAGGTACCGCCGGTAGCGCCGCCGCCCAGTTGTGCGGTCAGCGAGGCTTTCTGGTTTTGGCAGATGGACAGGTCGGCGCCAACATTGACGAGGGGAAGCGGGTACACGGTGATGGTGAAAGTGATCGGCGTACCCGGGCAGCTGCCACCCGTAACGTTGAAGACCGGCGTCACGGTGATCGTGGCTACCTGAATGTCCGGCGTGGTATTTTGCGTTACGAACGACGCAATGTTGCCTGAGCCGCTGGCAGCAAGGCCGATGGAAGGCGTGCTGTTCGTCCAGTTGAACACCGTGCCCGCCAGAGAGCCTGTAAAGCTCACGGCAGCCGTAGCGGTGCCGCTGCACATCGTCTGGCCGGAAACCGGATCGACCGTCGGCAGCGGATTGACCGTGATGGTAAAGGTTTTAGGTGCGCCCGGGCAACTTACGCCGTTGTTGGTGTAGTTCGGCGTTACCGTGATCGTGGCCGAGGTCGAAATGCTTACCGTAGCAGCGGTGAATGAAATATTACCCGTGCCGCTGGCCGCCAGGCCGATCGCCGGGTTGCTGTTCGTCCAGGAATACGTCGTGCCGGACGTGGTCGTCGTGAACGTGATGTTCGTCGGCGCGCCGCCGCACGTCACCTCGTTGGCCGGCTGATTCACCTGTGCCGTCGGGTTGACCGTGATCGTCGATACAACGGGCGTGCCGTTGCAGTTGACGCCGCCGTTCGAATATACCGGCGTCATGGTGATCGTCGCCGTCACCGGCGCACCACCCGTATTGACTGCCGTAAAGGAAGCGATGTTGCCAGTACCTGAAGAAGCCAGGCCGATCGAGGGAGCGCTGTTCGTCCAGTTGTACACTGTGCCGGATATCGCTCCTGTGTAATTGATCGCCGTCGTAGCAGAGCCGTTGCAAACGGTCTGGCTCGTCAGGGAAACAGAAGCCGAGGGTTGCGGATTCACGGTGATGGTAAACTGTATCGGCGCGCTCGCACAGGTAGTGCCGCCGTTGGTAAAGGAAGCCACCACGCTGAATGTGCTGGTCAGCGGCATCGTGCCTGCATTGGCTGCCGTAAACGCCGGCACATTGCCCGTTCCGCTGTTCACACCCAGGCCGATTGCTTCGCTGGTACGCGACCAGTTGAATGTTGCGCCCGGTACGTTGCTGCTGAATACCACCGAGGGTACCGAAGCGCCGGCGCAGTATGTTTGATTGGTCACCGCATTGATGACCGGTACGGGGTTGACGGTGATAGTAAACGATACCGGGCTGCCCGTACATACGGCGCCTGCAGTCGCAGAAGTCGTCGGTGTAACGGTGATCGTCGCCGTTATCGGCGCCGCGCCGTTGTTCACCGCCGCAAAAGAAGCAATATCGCCCGTGCCGCTGGCCGCCAGGCCGATTGCAGGATTGCTGTTTGTCCAGTTAAATATAGTACCCGAAACCGGACCGCTGAAAGAAACGGCGGCGGTAGCAGTTCCATTACATACCGTCTGGTTTGCGACAGGATTCACCGAAGGAATGTCCACTACCGGCAGGCTGATTACCCGGAAAGGCCGGCAAGCCGTATCTGCAGGCGGTACATCCAGGATGGCGTAGATCGAATAGACACTTCCCGTAGCGAAAGAAGTGGTGGCTTCGGCAGTGGTGCCGCCGTTGCCCAGGCTTCCGTTGGGGATGGTTGCGATCACCGTGCCGCCGCTGTACGGGTTGGCCAGGGGCGAGGTGGCGTATTTGAATGTAATACCATAAATGGTACCCATATCAACCAGCCCGGAAGCCGTGAGGGTAACAGGCACATTGACGCATACGCCTGTCGGATTTGCTACGAGAGCGCCGATCGCCGGACAGGGTTCGCAGTTGCCGGGGCCTGTCAGCGAGACCGACAGGCTTGCCGAACAGCCGTTGCCGTCGGTCACGACAACATTATAGGTTCCAACGGTAAGCGCGCTCTGATCTTCCTGCCCCTGTACGATACCGCTGCCGTTGGAAGTCGTCCAGTTATACATGTACGGGCCTCCCGCACCCGATACCGTCAGATTGATCGCACCGTCGGCGCTCTGGCAGGTAGTCGGTTGTGTAGACACCTGCGACAATTCCGGAATGGCGTTTACAGTAACGTTCGCCGACGCGCCGGCCGAACAACCATTCATATTCGTACCAACTACGCTGTAAGTACCTGCGGTAGTTACATTGATCGAGGGCGTCGTCTGGCCGCCGGGGCTCCAGAGATAGGTACTGCCTCCGGAGGCCGTCAGGGTAGCCGATGCACCGGAACAGATCGTTATATCGGCGGGCGAGATCATGACCACTGGAAGCGGGTTCACCACGATCGAAGCCGTAGCAGTGGACGTACATCCGCTTGCATTGGTTACCGTCACCGTGTAGGCGCCTGCTGAAGACACCATGATCTCCGCGGTGCTTGCGCCATTGCTCCATGCATACGAACTGCCGCCGCTCGCAGTGAGCGTAGCCGATGCGCCTTCGCAAAGGATACCGTCGTTGGCAGCAAGCCCCGAATTTTCGGCAATAGCGATGGCCGCGGCCGGAAGCGCGTTGACCGTGATCATAAAGGTGCAGGAAAGGGAGCATGCCGTATAGGTAATGGTGTGCGTGCCAGCACCCGCAGCAGCCGGGCTGAACATACCGTTGCTCACACCGGGGCCGCTGTAAACGCCTCCGTCAGGGGTGGCGCCGCTCAGCGCGAACGGTGCTGCGTCGGCGCATACCGTGATATTGGCCGGACACACCGGCGGGTCGTTGATGACCGTAGCGACCACAGGTTCCCTGGCCGATTCGCAACCGGTCGTGATCAGCCAGTTGTAGAAATAATAGTGGGTATTCGCATTGACAGCGCCAGCCAGCAGGCCGGCGGTGAGGTTGCCGACGGTGCCGATGGGAACCGGGTAACTGAAAACGGCGCCGATGGGGTTGTCGCGAATGATATTCCCCGAATGGTTTGCCGAGCGAAGCCGGTAGCCGGTGCCCGGGGGGATCGTAAAGTCGAGCGTAAAGGTGGTCGGTGTTGCACCGTTGCCGAGGGTGGTGCCGTTGCCGACGGGGATCGTGAACGGACCCGCCGTTTGCAGTACCGTGCCCGCATCATCGGTGAGTTCGATGGTGATCGCACCCCCTGCAGCCGTCGAATAAACATCGATGGAGTTCAGCGTAAATTCGGTGGTCACATCGAATACGAGGCCGTAGTTGTTGCCCGTAAAACCGGTGGATGTGGGGAAGGGTTCTGCCCTGCCGCCCATATCCGTACCGCCGCCCGAACTGGCCGCAACGTAATAGGTCGTGGTGGTGGTGATCGGCGGGGTCATGAACGTACCGCCCATCCCGATCGGCATGCCGCCGCTGACGACGTCGTACCAGTTCAGGGTAGCGCCGCTGCTTGCGGTAGCGCCCAGGGTCACGGAAACCGGGCCGGGGCCGCATTCCGCGCCGGGCGTCGTGCTCAGCACTGCCGGGCTGTTCACCAGTACAGAAGATACCGTCGACGGCGAAGCCGCGATCGGCACACCGCCGCAGCTGACCACGCAGCGATAGTCGGTCGACGCAGTCACGCCGTTCACAACGTAGGTGGCCGTAGTAGCGCCGACGATCGGAGACCAGCTGTTGGCGCCCGCAGGCGAACTTTCCCACTGGTATTCGGCGCCCGTGGTCGGGTCGCCGCTGAGCGAGAGCGTCACGTTGCCAGTGATGCAAAGCGTGCCTGGCGATGCCGAACTGGTAATGGTGACGGGGCTGACAATGATCGAGTACGAATTGTAACCGCTCACCGGGAATGCCGCGGCGCTCAGGGCAACGCTAGCAGGAACATAACCCGTGGGATACACCGCGATATTGGTTCCCACGTTGGGAGGCATCACCACATCCTGGGCGATAACAAAGTATTCGATGACGTCGCCGTTTGTGGCGGGACCCGTCAGCAAACTGTAATCGATATTGAATTCAAAAGGCGAACTGGCGTTGACGGCCTCCACATATTTCCATCCGTTGTCCGCGGAGGTATTGGAAGCAGGCAGCACGTTGTCCTCTGTAGATTTTTTATACCACAGCCTCGGCTTCGTTCCAGCAGCAACATCGACGCCGGTGGCGTCCGTGATCGTCGCGCTGAGCGTGTAAGGCGTTGTGCAGATCGAGTTGGGCAGTTCCGTATAGGTAATGGCCGGACCGGAAAGGTCTACGAGGATGAACTCGCCTTCGTCCGCACCCATATCCGGCGCGGAGCCGGTGCCGGCGTAACCGGTATTGCCCTGGCGCACCACGCCGTCGAAGTCGGTGGTGATACCGGCAATATTGACGCCGCCGCTTTCAATTTGCGTAGGAATAGCGGTGTTGACGTGCAGAAAATCTGCCGAACCGCCCGTTGTGCTGATAAAAGTCAGGTTCTCCGTCACCGAGTTCTGTTCCTTCGGTGCGAGGCCCACTTTCAGTTCGGCGAGCGTCTGGTAGGCATTGGTGCCGTCGAAGAACAACAAATTCGCAGCACCCGGCATGCCTGCATAGAACAGGTTCCGGTTCGATGCGTCGTTGTAGTTCGTCTGCGAAGTGCTCGAACGCTGATAAGCGACCGCGTTGCCCGTTCCGGAAGGTGTGGAAAGGTTGATAAAAATATTGTTGAGCAGGGTCAGGTTTGCCGTCGTGGCCGTCGTGGAAGTGGTCACGTACAGGGCCGCCGTGGCAAAGTTGGCGCCCGAAGTCGACGCGTTCAGGTAAACCGTGTTGTACGACAGGTTGACCATCGTATTGGTGGTCGTGGTCGTCACGTTGATGCCGCGTACCGTAGGCGCAGTAGCCGACGAGGAACTGGCGTTGGGCGCCTCGATGTTGCCCACCAGGTTGTTGTACACATTGGCTACGCCGGCAGTGCCCAGCGAGCCTATGAGAATACCCGATACCGTAGGCGCGCCCGAAGAGGTGCTCTGAACGTTGTAGACCTTGTTCCGGAAAACGTTCGGCGAACTGCTGGCCTGGTTGATACCGGCTACCGTGGTACCGCCGCTGGTGATGTTGAACACCACGTTGCGCGAAAAGGTCCTGGTGCCGGTGGTCGTAAACGTGTACATGCCGTATGTGATACCCGTACCGTTGTGGGTCAGGTTGGATACGGTATTCAGGTTGTAGTTTTCGTCGACCGGAGAAGAAATGTTGTAGATGCCGTACATGGCGCCCGTGCCGGTCGTTTTCAGGCAGTTGAGGTTGTCGACCATGTTGCTGTCTACTGCGATCGTGCCGGTAGCCGTCTGGATGCCGTACATGATGCTGCTGGTGCCGGCGCCGTCGATGTTCATGTTCTGCACGGTATTGCTCTTGACATTGACACTCATGCCCGTCGTGCCCGAAGAGTTGTAAATACCGATCGTGGTACCGCCGGTCGTGCCCGTACGGCTGTGGTTGCCCACCATGTTGCCCCGGATATTGACCGTCATGTTGGCATTGCTCGCCGTGTTGTAGATCAGGTAGTTGACGCCCGACCCGGTCAGTGCGGCAGCGCTGTAAGTCATCCCCATCACCGTATTGTACTCGATATTCAGGAATGCCGGCGTAGCCGCAGCATTATAAATACCGTAAAACACGCCCGAGGTAGCCGTCAGGTAATCGCCCGTCACCGAGTTGTTCCGGATGTTGATGCTGTTGCCGGCCGGTGTCGAACCGAAAGCGTTTTCGATACCGGTCACCTGCTGGGTCGTACCGCCGCCGTGCACCGTGATCGTATTAAAGTTGCAGTTGGCGTTGGCGCTGGCAGAAGAGGAGTTCATGAAAATACCGCGCAGGGTATTCGGGTGGTCCACCCCGCCGCCATTATTGTTATTGATGGTGTTGCGTGAGCAGTTGAAACCCCACTGGCTGTTGGCAAAAATGCCGGTAGCGGGTTGCGTAGCGCCCGCACCGCCGCCGAAGTTCAGGACCGTATTCCCGGTAGCGGCATCCGTTCCGCCGACGTCGTTGTCGGTATCGCCCAGATCGAAAGGCGAAGCGGCCGCGTAACCGGTAAAGGAGATACCGGCGTTGCAGTTCTGGATAGTGTTGCTGTAAAACTTGTTGAACGAGTTCGAACCGGCCGCATCGGTCACGGTGATGCTCGTATTGACGGTCGCGGTGCAGTTGTTCACCGTGATACCGATCGAGCCGTTGTGCCCGTTGCCGGTCCAGGCGGCGTTGTTCACCCGGTTCAGGGTGATGGTGCAGTTTTTAATGGTATTGTGCTGACAGCCGTTCGCGTCGGAAGCCTTGAACAGGCCATAACCATACTCCATCGTCGTCGTAGCGTCGGTGTTGCCCGCCGCATCCTGCAGGTCGATGCCGTCGATGGTGACCCAGTCGCTTCCGGAAAGGCTGAACATACCGTCGCGTTCGTTGCTGGTGGGCGTGTTCACACCGGTGTACGCGGTCAGGAGCGGGTTGGCGCCCACGCCGCTTTTCTGGATCGTGATCGGATTGGCCATGGTACCGGTTGCCGTCAGATCGATCCGCGCGGTAAGGGTTTCCGTGTGGCCCGCTACCACATCCACCGTGATGGTGCCTGTGTGCACGCCCGTGTTGATGGCGACAACGGCTGCGCCGAGTGTGGTATAGGAGGCCATCGCCACCCCACCCGTTGCTGTTACGGTGATCTGCGCCTGTATCGCAGGCGTCAGAAACATGCCCGCGAAGAGCATACTCAGCAATTTTTTCCGAAAAGCAGCGGCGCCGGGAAACATAGCGGAGAGGAGCCTGCCACAGGAGTAGACTTTATTCATTTTCATGAGTTTGTATTATGATACAGTATGATTATAGCAACAAAGGCCGTCTGTGCGAAGACAGCGACAAATGATGTTTCGAAAACAGGTGGATTCCCGACACGCAAGACATTTGCACATCGGTTTTAATCCATTAAAACCAAATGTTAGTGATACACGGCGTGACCCTTAGGAGAGCAATGACTTTTCAAGCCTGGATTCATATACCGGTATAAAGATTTCGGGCGCCGGTAACAGACAAAAGCCGTGAAAGTATGCTTGCCGCCAAAGCAGTCATGAGATTTTGGGCGACGGATTAAATAATTTCAACCTGCAAATGTATGCGCCGATTGCGCTTGTAGATGCGGGCGGTTTAAATTTTTATTTTCATCAATTGTTGCAATCGGCCGTAATGCAGGAGTAATGTTCAAGTTTTGATATGAAAACAGGTGAAAACGATCCGCTTCCGTGAAATGTCTAATTCTGGCAAATACATGACTTCATCCGGTTTGGGGATGCCTCTACTACGAACCCTGTAGCGGGTTCACAAAGCGTGTTAGTCGTTACAGCTTTCCTTGTAACGAGTTCACAAAGGACGTTAGTCGTTACAACTTCCCTTGTAACGAGTTCACAAAGGACGTTTGTCGCTACAACTTCCCTTGTAACGACTACACAAAGGGCGTTTGTCGTTACAACGTTCATTGTAGCGAGTTCACAAAGGACGTTAGTCGCTACAACGTTCTTTGTAGCGAGTTCACAAAGAACGTTTGTCATTGCAAGGTTCCTTGTAGTGAGTTCACACAGGACTTTTTCTTCCGCGCGCATTCTGTTGGCAGGCACAGTTCAATCCTTCGATGTTTGATTTCCTGCCGCCGACAGAACTTGCATAAAAAATTTGATCGGTAAGGATAGAGTTGGAATTTTATTTCCCTTATTTTTGTCCGGCACGTATGACATGCGGTACATCCGGGAATTGCCGGGCCTTGAAAGCGGCAAGAATGCGGAGATAGAGAGATACAGATACATCACAAAAAAGGCAGGGACAAAATCAAAAACCCATTGGATGATCCGGATGTATCACTTATGGAATTATAGTTGAAACCGGGTGGTTATTCTACAAAGTAAAGGCGCGGTGCGGATTTTGGGTTTGTTGTTTTCGGGAGTGCAATAGTTCGCTACAACAAAATTTGAAAGAAAGGGCAAATTATGAAAAAAATCAGTACACATAATCTCAAGCATACTCTTCGCGATATACATAAAAATACTGAGTCTAGAAAATTTTGTTTTGTGATTGGCGCGGGGGCAAGTCTAAAAAGTGGCATACCAACAGGAAATCAATTAGCAGAGAACTGGTTTAAAGAGATAAAAGAAAGATACTCTGATGAAGAAATTAAGCAATGGAAAAAAGATGTAAAATTAGATGAGAAGGATCTTGCGGCTCATTATGGCGCCATTTATAGAAAGCGTTTTGAAAGTGATAAAACTTCGGGTTACGAGTTCTTAGTTCAAAAGATGCGGTCTGCAAAACCTACTTTCGGGCATATCGTATTAGCTCAAATACTAGCTAAAACAGCAGGACATACAGTGTTGACCACAAATTTTGATAGCTTAATTGAAACATCTATTTATCAATTTACTAATAAAACACCTTTGGTCTGTGGACATGAGTCATTGAGTGGATATGCAAGACCTTCAAACATTCATCCATTAATTATTAAAATTCACCGCGATCTTTTATTGTCTCCCAAAAGTGATATTGATGAGATTAGTAAACTAGACAAAGGCTGGAAGGAGCCTTTAGATAATATTTTCAGCAGCCATATTCCTATAGTAATTGGTTATGGTGGTAATGATGGCAGCTTAATGAGTTATTTCGAACAAATGAACAAACCAAGTAATTTTTTCTGGTGTGGACTTAAGAAAAGTCCAGTTTCTCATAGGGTCGAAAGTCTAATAAAAAGAATGGATGGAAATTATGTAGAAATTAATGGGTTTGATGAAATTATGCATGATCTACTCTGGGTTTTCGATGAAATTAAACCAATAAAAGAAGAATTAGATGGGATTACAAAAGTTCGGATTGAAGCTGCAAACAACCAACTTAATGAAATAATTACCGAATCCCAAAAAGTCGACCCTAACAAGAATGAATCTAAACAAGATATATCCGCTTTTGAATATTCAAATCTGGCAGACAAGGAAACAGATTATGAAAAGAAAAAAGCTATTTATCTCGAAGCTTTAGATAAATTCCCTAAAACTGCTTGGCTATGGAATGCCTTCACTTATTTCATGCTTTTCATTAAAAAAGATTTTAACAATTTAGAAAAATATTTTCTCAAAGCCTTAGCTGCTGACCCGGAACATGCCAATAACAATGGAAATTATGCTGTCTTTTTGCAGGATATAAAAAAGGATTATGAGAATGCTGAAAAATATTTTCTCAAAGCCTTAGCTGCTGATCCAGAGCATGCCTATAACAATGGAAATTATGCTGCCTTTTTGAAAAGTAAAAAAAAGGATTATGAGAATGCCGAAAAATATTACCTCAAAGCCTTAGCTGCTGACCCGGGAGATGCCAACATCAATGGAAATTATGCTATCTTTTTAAAGGATATAAAAAAGGATTATGAGAATGTTGAAAAATATCATCTCAAAGCCTTAGCTGCTGACCCGGGAGATGCCAACATTAATGGAAATTATGCTATCTTTTTAAGGGATGTAAAAAAGGATTATGAGAATGCTGAAAAATATTACCTTAAAGCCTTATCTGCTGACCCGGGGAATGCCAATATTAATGGAAGTTATGCTGTCTTTTTGAAAAGCATAAAAAAGGATTATAAGAATGCTGAAAAATATTTTCTCAAAGCCTTATCTGCTGATCCGAAAAATGCCAACATCAATGGAAATTATGCCCAATTACTATTAATTACAATTAGGAAAAGTGAGGCGACAAAATATCTAGAAATCGCATTTCAACTAAACAAAGATGAAAAAACTGATTTATTAGTTGAGATATGGTTTTATAGGTATGCGCACTATTTTGAATTAATAGATGAAGCGGAAAAAAAGATTGGGGAATTATTAAAAGATGGAATTCGATCCATAGGATGGGATTTGAGTTTAAACGTAAAAATTGGGATTGAAAGTGGGCACCCAGAGCCTAAAAAATTAAATGATTTGGCAGAAAAAATTACAAAGTTAGGAAGTTAAATACAGCAACTAACACCGGTTATGCATCCATGCCGGTAAGGGATCCCGCGGCAAATTCGCTAAAGACCAAAGTGCCGAGCAAATTTGCTGGCACATCAAGCATAGTCAACCGTTTTATTGTTTTCAGGAGAGCAATAGTTTGCGGTAAAAAATGATCAAAAAACTGAGGAATAAGTCAACTTTAGCCCTATGGTTATTGATGCTAAATTGTTGAATTGAAATGCCCTTCTTTTTAAAAAATCTAAAATACTTGTGCTATGGATCAATATATTGTAATTGCGCAAAAATTAAACATAAGAGAGAATCCCAATGTAAATGCCAAAGTTCTTGGGCAATTATCAAATGGTGACATCATTGATGAAGTGAAAATTTCAGGTGATGGAGGGTGGGTGAAATTTGAGCGAATAACTGGAAGTAAAAAACAACTTGGATGGACTTCTTTAAAGTTCCTGCTAAGTCTAAAAAATGATCCACTTATTCAGGAAAATGACTTTCCTTGGATTAAAGTGGCAATTAGGGAGATCGGAATTCGTGAGTTTTATAGTAATGCTGATAATCCCCGAATTGTCCAATATCTACAAAGCACTGATACAATATCAAATATTGCAAAATCAAATGATGAAACTTATTGGTGCTCAGCTTTTGTAAATTGGTGTATTGAAAAGGCTGGATATGAGGGTACTAGTTCTGCTTGGGCGCGTCATTGGCTAAATTGGGGCAATCAATTAAATAACCCGATGAGAGGTTGCGTCGTAATTTTTAAACGAGGGAGTGGAGGACACGTTGGTTTTTATATTAAGGAGACAAATAATTCGATTTATGTTTTAGGTGGAAATCAAGATGATGAAGTAAACATTAAAATGTATAGTAAGACAAATCTCCTCGGTTATAGAATTATTGAAATTTGAGCGCTCTATCAACGGAGATTCAGCCCCATCAGGTAACTAACCCGATAGCAACGACCCAATAGCTACTAAATCTTCCCATAAACACCCGGGCGCAGCGCCGCAGCAGTGTCTCCGACCTGCTGCAAACGCAGTGCACGATCCCATGCTTTATTCTTGTAACGAACACATCATGAAACCGCTTCCGACGGAAGGATACCCTGATCTGTTTTTACGACAGCGACCATCAAAGGCTGGAAACACCTTCTGAAGCCTGATAAGTACAAGAAAATAGTGACAGGTGCCATGACTTTTCTGGCAGCGCGGCAAGAATGGAAATTGGCCGCCAAAGCGGAAGCGTATTTTTACTCCCCGGCATCGCTGTATATTCCGGAGAAAAACAATGGCCTTTCCTGCGGCATTTCTGGTATGATGTAGACTGAAAGATCGCGCTTACGTTTGCAGCAGGTCGGAGACACTGCTCCGGCGCCGGGCCTGGTTTGGGTATTCAGAATTAGAGAGACCAGATGGGGCTAAAATCTTCACCGACAGGCGATATTTCCGAAAACAACAAGGTGAAAGGGGCAATGCGGGTTTTTGGTTTGTCGTTTCGGTAATACAAT
Source organism: Lewinellaceae bacterium (assembly GCA_020636045.1). Lineage (GTDB taxonomy): Bacteria > Bacteroidota > Bacteroidia > Chitinophagales > Saprospiraceae > M3007. The sequence goes on along the minus strand of JACJYP010000003.1, from coordinate 301,118 downwards.
CGTTGCATGCAATGGAAATATAATATGCGTTATACCATCCTCTTGACATTATGCCTGTTATATGGAGTTTTCTTGAAAGGCCAGGTGAATCTCGACTCCCTCTACACACTTTGGCAAGATAAAACCCTGCCGGATTCAATTCGATCAAACGCGTACGCTGACTATATCTGGGATGGTTATCTTTTTTCCCAGCCGGATTCGGCATTTCTCCTGGCAGAAGAATTGGTTGACTTTGGGCTAAATAAACCGTTTCCAAGAGCCCAGTTTGCAGGCTATACGCTCCAGGGCGTATCATGGGAGAACAGAAGTGATTACCAGAAAACGCTGCTCTATTACAGTCGGGCCCTGGATATCGCCAAAAAAATGGGCCATCCGGCTGCATTGGCTATTGCCTATAACAATGTTGGAAGTATTTATCATGACATGGCAGATTATCCAAAAGCGCTGGACCATTATATAAAAAGCCTGGAGTTCAATGAAAGCGGGAAAACAGGCGTGACCCTGAGTAATATCGGAGGCATCTATTCGGAGCAAGGTAATTATTCAAAAGCCCTGGAATATTTTAAGCGAAGTTTGAAATTTAACCAGCAAAAGGGCTATCAAAGTGAAGAGGCAGTTGTCCTGTCCAAGATCGGTAATATTTACAGGCACCAGAAGGATTACCGAAAATCGCTTGACTATTATACCCAAAGCCTCAAGATCTACGACCAACTTGGACATCAAATCGGAATCGCAAATACTTACCTTAATATTGGACTCATATATGAAATGCAGGAGGCGCATCCCATGGCGCTGGACTATCAACAAAAAAGTCTGCGGATCTACGAACAAATTGGTGAAAAAAATGGGGTTGCCGCCTCGCTAAATAATATCGGGGATATTTACAGGAAACAAGGAGTATACGACAAAGCACTTGACCATTGCCAAAGAGCTTACGAAATTTCCTTAAGCATTAAATCCTTGCTAAGAAAGAGGGCTGGTTGCCTTTGCCTGTACAATACGTACAAAGGCATGGGTAACAACAACCAGGCGCTCTATTACCTCGAGATGCTAAAATCTGTTGAGGATAGCCTGGACACTAAAGCACCTACAGAAGAACTCCAGCAAATGGAGTTTCAGGAAGTATCACGCTTGATACAAGAGGCGCATGAAGAAGATATACGCCAGGAAGAGAAAACCAGAAATATTGTCCTGGTGGCTGGTGCATTTTTCTTGCTGCTAGCGGGCGGCTTTTACTTTCGCTGGCGTTATGTGCAAAAATCAAAGGCCTCATTACAGATTGAGAAAGATCGTTCAGAAAATTTACTCCACAATATCCTCCCCGGTGAAATCGCCCAGGAACTCAAAGACAAAGGCAAGGCGGCTGCGCGAGACTTTGATATGGTTTCTATTCTCTTTACCGATTTTAAAAGTTTTACCGAACAAAGCGCCAAACTCAGCGCAGCAGAACTGGTCAATGAAATAAACCATTGTTTTGAAGCATTTGACGGCATCATTGAAAAATACGGCATCGAAAAGATAAAAACGATTGGCGATGCCTACATGGCTGCGGGCGGACTGCCGGCGCCTTCCGATCATTCTGTTGAAAACACGGTCATGGCTGCGCTTGAAATGCAGGAATTCATCGTGGCAAGGGGCAAAAAAAAGCGGGAAAAGGGACATCCTCTCTTTGAGATGAGAGTAGGTATTCACACCGGCCCTGTTGTGGCGGGCATCGTGGGCGTCAAAAAATACCAATACGATATTTGGGGAGATACTGTAAACACAGCAAGTCGAATGGAAAGTTCAGGCGAGGTGGGTAAGGTAAATATTAGCCAAACGACTTATGAACTACTAAAAGATAACCCCAACTTCACTTTTGAAAGCCGGGGAAAAATTGAAGCAAAAGGCAAGGGCAATATGGATATGTACTTTGTATCGAAAACCTAAATGAACGGGTCGTGGCTTAAAAGTTACGTTTCAGCCTCCTCAGGTAATTCACCGGCTGGCAACGACCCGATAACTACTCAATCCTCTCATAAAAACCCGGGCGCGGCGCCGGGTCTGGGTTGGGAGGTCAGGGTTGGAGAAACCGGATGGGATTAAAATCATCAAACACCGTACTCACGCCAACTAAAAAATAAAAACCCTAACATGACAAAAGAAGAAAAATATAAAATTGATTACGAAAACACCCTTAAATACATTTTTCATTTATCGGACATTCGGTTTAAATTATTGGGGTTAGTCCCTTTTGCGACTGGAATTGCATTTTCTTTTTCCGAGGAGAAGGGTATTCCAGTAAACAGTTTTGTAATCGGATTTCTTGGTTTAATTGTAACTGTTGGAATAATTTTTTATGACCAGCGAAACACTGAAATCTACAATGGACTGATTGGTAGAGCAAAAGATTTGGAGAAAAGATGCTATTAGAATGTGCAAACGAGAATGAAGAGCATGGAGGAACATTTACAAACCGCGCAATAAGAAGCAGGAAACTTTTTGGACGCTTTTCTATGTGGCACGACAAGGGATTGTCATTGGTGTATTCGGTTGTCCTTTGGGTCTGGATGTATATTGTGGTAGCCTCATCAATAAAATTGGCAAATAAAGAAGGTGACTTTGAGTGGTTTGGGATAGCAATTCCCACGCTTATTGCCTTAATAATGTATTTTTCATTGATGAAGTTAGACAAGGAGAATCAAGCAGGGAACGATAAGCCCAAATGATCCACCGCAGCCCTCTCACACCATCATACGTACGCATTGCGTCCACGGATCATCGAACAAGTGCAGCCCTTTTTTTCAGTCTCCTCAGGTAATTTACCGGCTGGCAACAGCCCGATAACTACTCAATCCTCCCATAAAAACCCGGGCACGGCGCCGCAGCAGTGTCTCCGACCTGCTGCAAACGCACAACACGATCCCTGCTTTATTCTTGTAACGAAAACATCATGAAACCGCTTCCGACAGAAGGATACACCGATCTGTTTTTTACGACAGCGACCATCAAGGGCTGGAAACACCTCCTGAAGCCTGATAAGTACAAGAAAATAGTGACAGATGCCATGACCTTTCTGGCAGCGCGGCAAGAGGTATGCTTTTATGCCTTTGTCATAATGCCCAATCATATTCATTGGATCTGGCAGATGAATGGAGAAACAATTTTATCTTCTGTACAACAAAGAATGCTGACATTTGTAGCCCGTCAAATCAGGATTGACCTGCTCAAACATCATCCTTTGGTGTTGGAGCAATTTAAATCCGAACGAAAGGACAGAAACCACCAGTTTTTTAAAGATCGGCCCTTGTCCGTTGCACTGCTTTCTGACAAGGTAGTATGGCAAAAAATGAACTACATTCATCAGAACCCGGTGAAGGAAAAATGGAATTTGGCGGCCAAAGCGGAAGCGTATTTTTACTCCTCGGCATCGCTGTATATTTCCGGAGAAAAACGATGGCCTTTCCTGCGGCATTTCTGGTATGATGTGGACTGAAAGATCGTGCTGTGCGATTGCAGCAGGTCGGAGACACTGCTGCGGCGCCGGGTCTGGGTTGGAACAACCAGATAGGGCTAAAAAACCCGAACGAAAACACCTTGACCTGAGGACCGAATCAAGCGGCTTACACGCAGAACAATCTGTTTTCCAAATCCGAGGTCATGTACGATGATACTTCGATTGGATTATTCATCAATACTGTATTCTTCGGATTGAAAATCAATCTTTAAGTCACGACCAAAGGAAAGGAAAAATAATGCGCAAAGAAAGAATATCATTTCACAGTGTAAAAACAGTGATCATCATATCTCTGACCATTTTGATATCCCCTTGTTATGGACAGGAAAACGGGAATGATATACGGAACAAAATACCGCAAAGGCAACCAGTATCGCAAAATTCAACTATAGAAAATAAATACTTAAATGAACAGATAAGCCAGGTTGTCAGGACAGTATTTCAAGACAGCAAAGGCAATATTTGGTTTGGAACTCAAAATGGAGCATTTAGACTTACTGACAAGTCATTAATTCATATTGATGGCATTAAAAGTGAATCGGGAAAGGGAGTGACCATTAAAGGTATCACCGAGGATAAGGATGGGACAATATGGTTTGGGCATACAGACGGGGTTAGTAGTATCAAGGGAGAAAGCGTATTAAATTATTACGAATCAGATGGCTTAATAAGTAACGATGTCTGGTGCATTGCGGCAGATTCCAACGGAAAAATCTGGATTGGAACAATTAAGGGTGCTTGCATATTAGATGGACAAGAATTTATAAATTTTGAATTGCCAGAAGGGAAAATCGATTCGACCAGAGGAATATCCAGCACCAAAATGATCCATGATATTACGGTAGACAGCAAAGGAACATTATGGCTCAGTTCAAACGCGGGACTTTTTTCATATTCAAATAATGCGTTGATTGACGTTTCAGCCAGGGCAGGCATTCAAACTAATTTTGTAAATATGGTGTTTGAGGATAAAGCAGGGGGGATATGGATTTCAACAAAAGAAGGTTTGTACAATTTTAAAGAAAATATTGCAACTAATATTACAGATGGAGAAATTGAAATTGGGAAAAAAGGGATAAGAAGTATCGCTGAAGATAAAGATGGAAAAATCTGGTTTAATTGTAATCAAAATAACTTGTATACATATGATGGCAAACAACTTATAGAATACCAACAGTCAGAAGATAATAAAGGACCTGGGATATTTCAAATCTATAAAGACAATAATGATAGGCTCTGGTTTGTCGGATTTGGTGGTGCATATCGCCTGGAAAACGAAAAATTCCTGAATATTACAATGAATGGTCCCTGGTAAAAAAGCGATGAGCCCAGATGCCCCACCGCAGCCCTCTCAAACCATCGTACGTACGCATCGCATACACGGCGGTTCATCGAACAGGTGCCGCCCTTTTTTTGGGCTTTTCCGTATGTTAAGACAAGGTAGTCGATAGCCGCGTTCCCGCAGGCAGGCTACAACACAGCTGCCACCCAAAAAAACCAAACCGCCCCGCTCCGACGATTCGGAACAGGGCGGCTGTCATTGGCGGCAAAACGTTATTTGCCTTTCACATTTACCGAGTTTGGATCATCATTTTCGTTGCCGCGTCGGTAGCGGTTTCCAGTTTGTAGTACATCACACCCATGGTGTTCAGCAGCGCGCGGTCTATGGCCACAGCGTTGTAGCCTTTGCCATACTGACCTTTCTGTGTGAACAACACACGACCCGTTTCATCGTACACCGTCAGCGTCGCTTCCGCTGCCTCCGGCAGGTGGAAACCGATGAGCGTCTTATGCACGAACGGGTTGGGCTGGTTCTGGTACAATTCGAAGCCTACGCCCGAGATCACCGCGCCGCCCTGGCCGTTGAAGCGCAGCGCCACGTCCATTAGGGCGTTCGACCCGCTGTATGCTTCCGCCCGCGTGATGCGGCTCGATACCGCCAGCATCTCGCTCAGGCGACCGGCTTTGTGTGCCCGCAGGCGCACCGTGATCGCATCCGCGCCGTCCACCGACATGGTCAGCGCATCGGCAAACATGCCGAAGTTGCTGGCATTCACACGGTCCGTCTCCACGATGCCCGCTACTTCTATGCCCGACAGGTTCAGGGTGAACTGGAAGCCCTGCACCGCCTCGGCGGCACGCAGCGTCACCTCGAACACCTCTCCGGCTTTCACTTCGCGGTCCTGCACATCCATGTACAGCGTGCTTTGGGCGCGATCGTCGGCGTTCATCAGCGCATTGGCGATCGCCGTGCCGTTCACGTCACCCACTTTCACCCCTACAAAGTCGTTGTCCCACTTGTCCAGTTGCAGGTCGGCTACATCCTTCGTCTCGGGGAACTGCGTTGCAAACGGGTTCGTGGGTTGCGGGAAGTTGAAATCCTTGTCCACAAAGCGCCATGAGGTGTTGTTCGGCAGTTCGTTGTAAATACCCAGGATCAACTTGCGGATCTCCACGATGTCGAAAGTCGTGATCGAGTTCGACTTGTTCGCATCCGCCGCGATCATCTTGTACGGTGAGTTCAGCGGCTCAAGACCCAGGATGTGCTTACTGATCAGCACAAGGTCATAGGTCGATACGCCGTTGAGCGGGTTGTCGTCTTTCGTCGGCGTCACCGTGTAGTTCGAGCCGAGCGGCAGTGCATTGTTGAACACATATCCGCCCTGGTCGTTCGACAAGCCGAACTGGCTGACAGGCGTGCCGCCGTTCGGAGGCGTACCCTGTAAGTTCACATCGGCATCTTCTACACCGTCGCCGAATTCCGTAGCCAGCGCGCCGGCTACCGTCACCTTGTTCGGGTCGCTCGGCTGACAGTTGTTGTTGTTGTCCTGTACATCCACGAAGGTCTGGCAGAAGTCGGCGTTGCCCGCAAGGTCCATCGCCCACAGTTCCACTTCCTGGCTGCCCAGTTCGGCGCAGGTGAAGGTCACGTTTGTGATCGGGTTACCCAAGGCATCCACGGGGAAGCCCGTGCCCTGACCTGCTTTGCGGATCGCAAACACCAACTGGTTCGGTCCTGCCGTCGTCGGTGTCGGAGGCGTGCAGTTATCCTGCGCATATTGCAGGAAGTCTGTCGCCCACAACTGTACCATCTGCGTCGGCATGATGTTCACACTCAGACCGTTGTGGCATACCACCGTCGGCGCCTTGCAGTCCTTCACCACGAACGTGTACTCGCAGTACGTCTCGTTGCCGCAGCCGTCAGAGATCGTCCACTTGATCTTGTGCGTGCCGTACGGCAATTGCGGTGCGATACCCGGCGAGCCGAACTGGTTGGTCGGTGTCGGCATCTGCGGGAAGGTCTTCCACTGTACGCTTGCCGTGCGCGCCGTACCCGACACGCTCTGGTGCAGCGCCCAGCGGTAGATCTCGTTGGGCAGCACCGGACGGCCGTCGAACACCTGCGGCGTACCGCCCGTGTAACTCGGAGTGCCTACGTTGTTGTAGTTCACCGTGCCCGGCGCCGGCGTGTTGTTGCTGCTCACCACCGTTTCCATCGTGCCGTCGCCGTCCGTATCCAGGAACAGCAGGTACGAGATCGTCAGGTTCGAGCCAGAGCACGAGTCCGTCGCCGTGATCGTCAGCGCTGCATCCCCTTCGCAAAGGTCGTGCTGACCCACTACGCCGTCCCACCAGTAAGACTGGTTCCACAACTGCGGGTCGTTCGCCGTCACATCGCAGTATTCCACCGGAGAGGCCGGGCAGTTCGATACCACCGGGTCTTCCGTATCGATGATCTTGATGATCTGTTTGTACTTGTAGCAATTCGCGTTCGCATCGTAGTACACCGAGAAGTTCGTCGGCGCCTGGCCCGGCTGCAGCGCGATCACCGTCGGATTCCACGGCGAGGGCGTGCCCAGCGGCGACACGATCGGACCCGGCAGGTTCTGCGGGCTGTTCGATGTCGCGTTCGGGTTCGGGTTCGGTACGATCACACAACCGCCGTTGGGGTTGTACGTGCACCAGTTGATGATCGTCCAGGTCCGCTCGATCTTCATACACGCATCCGGTACCACCGTGAACACTTCGTCTTCGAACGATACGCCGATCAGTTCACAGTCTTTGCCGAAGAAGGTCGGCTCGCCGTACATGCCCGTACCGTCGCATACCGTCACGATCACGTCGTTCGGGAACTTGATGAAGTAGTCCTGTTCGTAGGTCACGAACACCCGCTGCGTGCACTGCGTGCTGTTGCCCGCGCAGTCGAACGCGCGGAAGGTGCGCGTGATCGTGCCGCGGTTACACACCGTATCGAACAAATTGTAGTTCCGGCTTTCGGTGATCGTATCCAGGCAGCAGTTGTCCTGGCTGGTCGCCGTGCCGTAGGCCCACAGGCTCGGATCGAAGGCTTCGCAACTCACCGTCACGTTTGCCGGAGCGTTGCACGTCGGCTTGATCTTGTCTTCCACGAACACCTGCACCATGCAGTCGTTGTAGTTGCCGTGGCAGTCGTACGCCCTGAATACTACCGTAATGGTATCGTTGATATCATCGCAGCAGAACTCTACCGTCGGTCCGAAATCATCGCTCAGGGTATCGCCGCAGATGTGGTCCATCCGCCGTGCTTCGAAAATATCCAGGCAGCAGTTGTCGTAGGTGCCGTCGTCGAAAGTAGAAGCGTTGATCACCGCCACGCCATTGGTACTCAGCGCCACCTGCGTGTGTTCGTCGCAGGAGACCGCGGGCGCGATCACATCCGCTACCGTCATATTGAACTCGCAGGTAGAGGTGTTGCCGCATTCATCCTGTGCCGTATACCGTACGGTGTACACGCCCTGCGGCAGGCATTGCGTGTAGGCAAATACTGCCAGCGTATCCGGGTTCCAGTAATTGTTGCCCGGGAAGTCGCTGAGCGCGCCCGGTACGGTGAACGTGATCACGTTGCCGTTTGCCGGGTTCGTGCCCGTGACTTTTGCTTCCAGGCTGACGATATTCGAGCAGCCTTCGGAAACGATCACGTCGGGCAGCGGCGCCGTTGCGCAGCAGCTGGTCGGGTCGGTCGAAACGGTCACGTCGGCCGGGCAGTCGAACTGGGGACCGCCGAGGTCGAGCACCTGAATGACCTGCGTCTGTTCCACCGGATTGTCGGCGCCAACGGCCAGGCAGGTGTTGCGCACCTTCCAGGTCCGGAGGATCTCGTAACTGCCGGCGCAGATGTCGTACACTTCGTCCGTGTAGTTGATGGAGGCGCTGCACAAACCGCCCTGTCCGATCGGGAAGCCGTTGATGCTCGGACGACCCGTCTGGTCGGGATCGACTGCGCCCTGGCTCAGGTTGGCCGATTCGCAGTTCACGGTCACATTGGCCGGGAACACCACGTCTGCCAGGTCGAACGGTACTACGGTGATGATCTGTGCGCAGGTCGACTGGTTGCCCCAGGCATCCGTCACGATCCAGGTACGCGTCAGGATGGCGCGCGGATCGGCACACAAGCCGTTGTCAACGTAGTTGTCGTCGATGACCGTCGTGGTTGCGCTGCAATCTTCAATGCCTGTATCGCCGGTATGCGCGATCTCGGTCGATTCGTTGCAGGTAACCGTGATGTCGGTCGGACAATCCAGCGCGGGCGCCAGTTTGTCTTCCACTTTCAGCGTACCCCAGCAAACGTTGCCGTCCAGTGCATGCACCACGCGGAACTGGTATGTTTTGCCGATGTCCGCAGCGGTCACGATCGCAGGTACCCAGGGGCCGTTGCCCATTGGCGGCACCTTATCCAGTTGCACCGTATAGTCGTCGTAACAGTAGTACGTTCCTTCGAGCACGTCGTCCGCAAGAATGGTCTCCTCGCAGTCGGCATCCAGCGAAATATTCACAAAGTCGTTGCACACCACGGTAGAAGGAGTCCCCACTACCTGTACGATCTTGCTGATCGGCTGTTTGCAGCCCGGGTCGGTGACCGTTTCTGCATCGCTGCCGTTCATCTGAACGCCGTTGATCACGAGGCTGTTGGTCGCAGCGCCGGCATCGAAGATCGCAGTGATCGTGTAGAAGCCTTCGCCCAGCGCACCCGCATCGAAAATATTCGTCGGCACGCCGTTGACCGTAATACCGCTGACCGTACCCTGTGCATTGTTGTATTCCCCTACCTCGATCGTAAACGGCGCCGTATTCAGACAGAACGGGTCGTCCAGATTTTTGAAGTAAGGCGTCGGGTAACATGCCTTGTTCGAAATGGTAGCCGATACTGCCGCCGAAGCCTGGCCGGTACCGCCCACATTGTCGATCACCAGCGTATAGCCCTGACAATCCACATGCAGCCCTTTCAGGGTGTAGTACACCATCTCGTCGCTTTCGTCCGTCGTGCCGTCGCCGTCGTTGTCGATGCCATCGGCATTACCTGAAGTAAACAGGGTGCCGGTCGCAAGCGCCGCAGGAGCGGCCGGAGGCACGGAACTGCCCGTGCTGTACAGACCCGTCGCGGAAGCGATCTTCCAGGTTTGCATGGCCAGCGATTTCACCGTGATCACGTCCATAAACTGTCCGTTGTCAAGCGTCGTGGCGTTGTCCATGCAGGTCGTTGCTACCGTATACTGCGGCGAGCAGGGCGCGATGCCTTCCACTACGTTCACCGTAGCCGTGCAGGTGCTCGCATTGCCGCAGGGATCCGTGACGGTGAGTACCACCGAGTTGTCGCCCACATTCGAACAGTTAAAGGCATTGGGTGATACCGAGTACGTCAGGTACTGCGCATCGGCGCAATTATCCGTCGAACCGTTGTTCACCTGTGCTGCCGTCACGCTGCCAAGACCTGTTTTATCCAGGGTAATGGTCACGTCTTTGCAGTTGGCTACAGGCGCCGTCGTGTCGTTCACCGTCACCTTCTGCGTGTGGTAGCGCGTGTTGCCTGCTGCATCCGTCACGCTCCAGGTACGCGTCAGCACATAGTTGTAGTACGCGCAGGCCGCCGGGTTGTTGCCCTGGGTGCTCGTCTCAGTGAAGGCGATCACCAGGTCCTGCGAAGGCGTACAGTTGTCGTTTACGTCGTTATTGGTCAATACGAAGGGCGCCGGTACGGCGTCGCATTGTACCGTTACGTCGGCCGGCATGACCACGTCCGCGTCGAATTCGGGCTCCTGGGTATCGGCTACCTGAACTTGGAAGGAACAGGTGCTCGAGTTGCCCGCAGCATCGAAAGCGCGGTAAGTCACCGTCTGCGGAACACCCACCGGCACCGTTGTGCCCGGCGCAGGACCGCTGATCTGCACCACAGACATCAGGGTACAGTTGTCGGTCGCCACAGGCTGGCTCCAGTTGAGTTTGCCGCTGCACTGATCCGGATCGTTGCCGATCATGATCATGTCTGCCGGGCAGTTGACGAATACCGGAGGCACGTTGTCGACGATGGAAACAGGTACGACGCAGGTCGCCGTATTGCCGTTCACATCTGTCACCGTGATCGTCACATTTACCGTCTGGCCGTTGGCATTGCCGAAGTCGGTACCCGCAACCGGGTTTTGTTCGATCGATGCCACGCCGCAGTTGTCGCTCGCGTCGAGGATCTGGGAAACCAGATCGGGTACGACTTGATCGCAACCACTGACGGTTTGTGCCAACGGGCAGGTAAAGGTCGGAAGGAGGTTGTCCACCACCGTTACCGTCGCCACGCAGGAGGCCGTGTTGCCGTAGTTATCCGTGACCGTCAGCGTCACGTTGTTGTCGCCGAGGTTCGTGCAACCGAAGTCGCTCGTGCTGATCGTCATGGAGGCAATGCCGCAGTTGTCGCTGCTGCCGCCATCCACCGTCGCCGTCGTGATCGTCGCCGTACCGTTTGCATCCAGTGCGATCGTCGCGTCCTGGCAGATGACTGCCGGGGCCTGAACGTCGGATACCGTCACTGCGAAAGAGCAGGTGGCTGTATTGCCGCCGGCATCCGCAGCGGTATAGGTCACCGTCGTCGTGCCGACCGGGAACAGTGCGCCGGAGGCCAGGTCGCCTGCTTGCAGGCTTACTGTCGCGCCCGGACAATCGTCCGTCACCGTCGGGATCGAGTAGGTCACGTTTGCGCCGCATACATCCACGTCGTTGCCGACTGCGATGTCTGCCGGACAGGTGATCACCGGATCCGTATCGTCCAGGATCGATACCGGCACTTCACAGGTAGCCGCGTTGCCGCCGGCGTCCGTTACCGTTACCGTGATCGTCGTGGCGCCGCCGTTGACGTTGCCGAAAGCAACACCGGCCGGCGGATCCTGTGTGATTGAAACCACGCTGCAGTTATCGGATGCGTCCGTGATGCCGCTCGTTACATCGGGCACCACGTCATCGCAACTCGATACCGTGATCGCAGCCGGGCAGGTAAAGGTCGGAAGGAGGTTGTCCACCACCGTTACCGTCGCCACGCAGGAGGCCGTGTTGCCGTAGTTATCCGTGACCGTCAGCGTCACGTTGTTGTCGCCGAGGTTCGTGCAACCGAAGTCGCTCGTGCTGATCGTCATGGAGGCAATGCCGCAGTTGTCGCTGCTGCCGCCATTCACCGTTGCCGTCGTGATCGTCGCCGTGCCATTGGCATCCAGTGCGATCGTCGCATCCTGGCATACTGCTGCCGGCGCCTGCGTTTCTTCCACAATTACCTGGAAGGAGCAAATGGCAGTGTTTCCACCGGCATCCGTCGCTGTAAAGGCAATCGTCGTGGAGCCGACCGGGAAGGCCGATCCGCTGAGCGGGCCTGCCGTCTGAGCGACGCTCACACTGCAGTTGTCTTCCGCTATCGGCGTATCAAAGTTCACGTATGCGCTGCAGAGGTCCACATCGACTGCCGCGAGCATATTTGTCGGGCAATCCAGGAATGCTGGCGCTTCTGTGTCAGACACTTCTACCGTGATCGAGCAGGAAGCCTGGTTTCCGGAAGCATCCGTCACCGTCCACACTACCGTAGTGCTGCCAACCGGGAAGGTAGCGCCTGCGAGGGTGAAGGTATTCGGCGCCGTCACATAATCGTGGCTGAGTTCCGTTTCAGGACAATTGTCCCAATATGTCGGATCGAGTATTTCACTCAGGATCGTTTTGGAACACTGCCCGTTGTTGTTTGTAAATTGCGTAAGGTTCGGATCGGGACATGCGATCTGCGGAGCCTGATGGTCTTCGACCCTGATCCTGCTCGTGCAGGTGGTCGTGTTGCCGCTGGCATCCGTCACCGTCCACACCACCATCGTTTCGCCTACCGGGAACACTGCCCCGTCGAGGCTGGCGGCATGGTTGTAGTTGTTGCGGATCGTTGCTCCCGGACAGTTGTCCCAGAAGTCGGACGGATCGAATTCATCGCCGTATACTTCGTAAGAACACTGGTCGGCGTTGTTGCTGCGGACGAACCCGGCGATCTCTGCACAATCCAGTGCAGGCGCCTGGTGGTCTTCCACTTCCACATCGAACGAGCAGTTGGACGTATTGCCGCTGCCATCGGTTACCGTGTAGGTTACCGTAGAGGTGCCCTTGTTGAACACCGTACCGCTGGCGTCGTTCTGGCCACTGGCCGTCGTCGCGCCACTGATGCTGTAGAAGATCGTTACCGCGCAGTTGTCCTGTACATCCTGCAGGTGAATACCGCTGACCGTTGCCGTGCAAGCGTCTTCATCCGTCGTCGTTTCGACGCCGTTCGGGCAGGTGATGACCGGCACTTCCAGGTCGTACACGTGTACTGCCGTGGTGCAGGTGCTCACGTTGCCGCTCTGGTCGATGACTTGCAGGATCACGTTTTCCGTATTCGTCGCATCATCGCAGCCGAAGTACACCGACTGGGCAAAATTGCCCCCCGTGGCGCGTTTGATATCCTTGCTTGCCAGCGGGCCACAGTTGTCCCAGCTGTCATTGTTCACATCGGACACGGTCAGTTGTGCAACACCGTCGCCATCCAGCACTACATCGATCACCGGACCCTGGCAGGCCGCTACCGGCGGCTCGTTGTCCTGTACGACATAGGTCACCGCGCAGGAAGCCGTATTGCCGGCCGCATCCGTCACCATCCATGTTACGTTCGTCGAGCCCAGGGGCAGGTTCGTACCGCCCAGGGTGTTGTTGCCCGTCAACGTATTGGTCAACGTCAGGGGACCGCAGTTGTCGCCGAATTGCGGGTTCAGATTGAAGCCTTGTACGAAATAGCTGCACTGACCCGGTGTGTTGTTCAACTGGACCGGAACATTGGCACAATTGATCGTCGGGCTCTCGTTGTCGCGCAGCGTCAGTTTCGTTTTGCAAGTCTGCGTATTTCCGTAAATATCCGTCACCGTGATCGTTACGAACATCTGGTCGCCATTGTACGAACCGAAACTGCCTGAAGCAGGCGTTTGGGTCGTCGTCGAAATCGCGCAGTTGTCGGTCGCTACCACCTCGGGCAGGAGGTTCGGAATGGCGCCCGAGCAATCGCCCGTGCCGTTCGAATTCGTATTCACGATACGATCTGCCGGACAGTTTACGATCACCGGCTTTTCCAGATCATGTACCGTTACGGTAAAGGCGCACAGCGTCGAATTACCGGCATTGTCGGTTACCTGGAACGATACGCTGGTCGTGCCCGCCGGGAATTCATCCCCGCTCGCCGGACCGGAGATCTGGGCAAGCGTGTAGTTCGGGCAGTTGTCGCCGAAATACGGGTACGCATAGGTTACCGCAGCGTCGCATTCGCCGGGATCGTTGCTCAGCGTCACATTTGCCGGGCATACGATCGTAGGCGTTACCGGGTCTTCTACCGTGATGGTGAACGAGCAGGTAGCGGTATTGCCGCTCTGATCGCTGACCTGCCAGGTTTCCGTGTACACACCGCCGTATTCGTAATAGGACGGACCCGCACCCAGACCGCCGATATTGGCCGTCACCGGGTTATCGCAATTGTCCGTACCTGCCGGCGCTTCGTATTGCAGGGTCACGCCGCAGGGGCCGCTCGATACCAGTTCTGCGTTACCCTGTGTCACGCTGCCGTTGATGTCTACCACTACATCAGCCGGACATTCGATCGCCGGTTGTTCTGCATCGTACACCGTGACGGTGAAGGCGCATACGGCCGGGCCGTTGCCGGTTTGATCGGAATACCAGTATTCCACTACGGTCGTTCCCGGCGGGAAGGTCGAGCCGGAAGCAAGCCCCTGTACCAGCGAGCCGGGTTGGGCTGCGCCGCCGCAGTTGTCATTAAACGTCGGTGTTGCGTAGTTCACGACCGCGCTGCATGCACCGGCATCGTTGCTTTGAATGATGTCGGATGGGCAGGATGCTACCACAGGCGCGTCGTTGTCCACCACGATCACTGCGAACGAGCAGGTAGCCGTGTTACCGTGGTTGTCGGAAACCATCCATGTCACGATCGCAGGCACTGCCGTTTGCGGAAACACTGCAGCATTCAGCGAGTTGCCGTTGTTGTAATTATTCGTCAGACTGGACACCGCGCAGTTTTCCACTACGGAAGGATCCAGCAGCGTACCGGATACCGTGTGGCTACAGTTGCCGTTGTTTGTCTCCAGGTACTGGATGCCTGCCGGGCATTCGATATCCGGCAGTTGGGCATCATTCACCGTGATCGTCCACGAACACAGGGCCGTATTGCCCGAGGGATCGGTGGCGACGTAGGTGATCGTATGCGTACCCACCAGCATCAGTTGTCCTGAAACAGGCCCGCCGGTTTGTGTTACCGTTGCACCGCACTCGTCTTTCGCGATCGGATCGGGCCAGATTACCTGTGCGCCGCATTTGTCTATGTCGTTGTTCAGCACTGCGTTGGACGGGCAATTGACAAATTCCGGAAGGATGTTGTCGCTTACCGTGTATTCCACCGTGCAGGTTGTCGTATTGCCTGCTGCATCCGTGGCCGTCCAGACAACCGTCGTTGTGCCTACCGGCAGTTTCGCCGCTTCCAGCGTGTGGCTATTCGGCGCAGCCGGATAGTCGTGGCTGATCTGGGCGCCTTCGCAATTGTCGCCAAACACCGGATCGGTGTTGTCGGCAGCATCTACCAGGTGTCCGCAGATACCGGGTGTATTGTCAAACGCGTTCGCCACGTTACAGTCGATCGAAGGCGCTTCGTCATCCTGCAGCGAAAGTTTCGTCTTGCAGGTCTGCGTATTGCCGTGAATATCCGTCACGGTAAGTGTCACGAACGCCATGTCGCCGTGTTCCGAGCCGAAGGAACTGCCCGCCGCGGGGCTTTGTACCGTCGAGGATACGCCGCAGTTGTCCGTTGCCACCAAACCGGGAACGAGATCGGGAACAGCGCCCGAGCAATCGCCCGTACCGTTCGTGCTGGTCGAAACCACCAGATCGGCGGGACAATCAAGTTCGGGTTTTTCCTTGTCTTCCACCGTTACGGTAAAGGCGCAGGTCGTCGTATTGCCGGAAGCGTCGGTCACCTGGAACGACACGGCGGTCGTGCCGACCGGGAATTCGCTGCCGCTGTTCGGGCCCGACAATTGCGTCAGGCCGTAGCCCGGACAGTTGTCGCCGAAGTACGGGAACGCGTAGTTCACCACGGCGTCGCATTCACCCTGATCGCTGTTGACTGTTACGTCTTCCGGACAGGTGATCGTCGGCGTTACCGGGTCGAGCACTTCGATCGTGAACGAGCAGGTCGCCACGTTGCCCACTGCATCGTATGCATTGTAGGTTTCGGTGTACAGGCCGCCGTACTCGTAGAAGTTCGGGCCGGCACCCAGGCCGCTTTGCAAGGTCACGATCACACCGTCGCAGTTGTCGTAGGCCGGCGGAACGTCGTATTGCAGGGTCACACCGCAGGGGCCGAAGCCGATGATCTGCGGGTTGGCTTCCGCGCCGCCGCTCAGCGTACCGTCGATATTGACCGTGATGTTCGAAGCAACACATTCTATCTGCGGATCTTCTACATCATGCACCGTCACGTTGAATGCACAGACGGCGGGGCCGTTGCCGGCTTCGTCGAAGTACCACCATTCTACAGCCGTCGTGCCGACGGGGAAGGTGTGGCCCGACTCGAAACCGCTGATCAGTTGCGCGTCGTCGAGCAGGTTATCGCCGTCGCAGTTGTCTGTAAACAGCACTGTGTAGTCGATATCTGCTCCGCAAATACCAGGTTCGTTGTCGACTGTGATGTTGCCCGGGCAGGCCTGAACCTGCGGGGCTTTATGATCCACAACAATCACCGTCACCGTACACAGAGCGGTATTGCCCGCGCCGTCTTCGGCCAGCCATGTCACCTGGGTTACTCCCTTATCGAACACCTCGTCGTACAGGGTGAACGAATCATTGTAATTGTTGTCCAGTGTTACCGTTCCCTGGCAATTATCGGTCACCGTGGCATCCAGGTGTTTGCCCAGTACGTGATGCGAGCAACCTTCATTGGTTTCCACATAAACGGGACCTTCGGGACATTCGATGTCCGGTTTTTCCAGATCCTGGATCGTAACGGTAAACCGGCAGGTCGTCTCATTGCCCATGTAGTCGATTGCCGTATACTCAATTTCATGCGGCGAATCGTTGATGGAGAAATAAGATCCCGTCGCCAGGCCGCCACTTTGAACCACCGTTTCCAGGCCGCAGTCGTCTTCAGCGACCGGTTTCGTCCAGAATACGGTTGCGCCGCATTTACCCGGGTCGTTATTCAAGGTAATATCGGAAGGACAGTTTTCAAAATACGGCGGAGTCTGGTCCATGACGGTGATGGTGAACGTTTCCTGTGTCACACAGTCACCCAGTGTCGCCGTGACGGTAATCGTCACTTCCTTGTCTACTTTTTTCGCCACAAATGCAGGAATGTCCACAATGTGATCGTTGACAGAACCGTCGGCAAGTCCGATCTCTTCCCCACCGGTCCAACTGATCGTAGCCGCTTCCGGATCGGTAATGATATGGATCGCGCCGATCACAGAGCCCGGGCATACTGTATCGCCAGGCAGATCGAGCACGTAGATCTTCGGACATTCGTAGAAACCGGCGTCGTAATCCGGATTGAACTCACCCGAAGTCAGGGTTTCGAATACCGTCATGTTGCCGTTATTCGGGTCTGCGTCGCTATCCTTTGCATCATTGCCGCCCTGATCCAATAATGTCAGGGTATAATTCGCAGTACCGCCGGTCGGCGTCGTGAACGTCAGTTTGTACGAGCCGGGCACCAGGTTGTCGAACAGGTAAGAACCGTCCACATCGGTGGTCGTCACCTCGTTCACCGGATTGCCCTGGCCGTCGGTACCTGTCAGGGTCACCGTCGCTTGCCCGATTCCGGGTTCGCCGGGATCCTGGATACCGTCGGCATCTTCGTCTTCCCAGACATAGTTGCCGATAGAGGCGGGCAGGTAGTAACCCGCATCGTAGTCCGGATTCGATTCTCCCGAAGTCAATACTTCGAATACCGTCATGCCGCCCATAGCCGGGTCGGCATCCGAGTCCGTTCCGTCTGTCGCGTCGCCGTCGTTCGCATTGGTCGGCACGTAGCCGCCCGAAGGCGTCACGAAAGTGAGTTTGTACGAACCCGGCGCCAGGTCGCTGAACAGGTAGTAACCGTTGCCGTCCGTCGTCGTGCTCGCATTCACTGCGTTGCCCGCGCCGTCCGTGCCGCTCAGGATCACTTCCACACCTGCAATGCCCGTCGGGCCGTCGTTCTGAATACCGTCGGCATTCAGGTCTTCCCACACGTAGTTGCCGATCGCGGCAGGCTGGTAGAAGCCCGCGTCGAAATCCGGGATCGTATCGCCGCCGGAGACGGTAAATACCGGGGTTGCCCCCATCGGGCCGGCGTCGCTGTCTTTCGCATCGTCGTTGCCCTGGTCGGCAGGCGTCGGATCATAACCCGCGGGCGTGCCGAAGGTGATCTGGTAAGTTCCGGGTACCAGGTCGCCGAACATGTACATGCCGGTGGCGGCAGTATTGGTCGTCAGATTTACAGGGTTGCCCTGATTGTCAGAGCCCGTCAGGGTCACCGGTACATTTTCAATACCCGGTTCGCCAGCGTCCTGTATGCCGTTGCCGTTCAGGTCTTCCCATACGAAGTCGCCTACTTTGGCTTTTACATAGAAGCCGGCGTCCAGCGTCAGGTCTTCTTCGCCGCTGTTCAGGAAGTCCGTCGGGTCGCTCATCAGCATTGCCTGGTTGGCATCGCTGTCCTGTGCATCGTCCGTTCCGGCATCCTTGACCGTAAGCGTGTACTTCACGGGGTCGGGGTTGATAAACATCACTTTATATACACCCGGCACCAGGTTATCGAACAGATAATAGCCGTTGGCATCGGTAAACTGGTTCGCAACAGGGCTGCCGTTGGCATCTTCCGGCACCGGATTGCCGGCGCCGTCGAGCAGTTTAACCTCGACATTTTCGATGCCGGGTTCACCTGCGTCCTGCACGCCGTTTGCATTGTCGTCCAGCCATACATAGTCACCCAGACTTGCAGGCTCAAAGAAGCCGGCGTCGTAGTTCGGGTTGTACTCTCCGGAAGTCAGGTCTTCAAAAACGGTCATGCCGCCCATGGCTGCATTGGCGTCGCTGTCCTGTGTGTCGTCACCGGCCGCCTGGTCGTGCACTGACAGTTTGTACTGGCTGCCGGCAGGAGCGGTAAATTTCAATTTGTAGCTACCGGGCACCAATTCTTCAAACTGATAGAACCCGTTGATATCGGTATTAATGGTTTCGTTGACAGGATTGCCCTGGCCATCCGTACCGATCAGCATTACCTGAACACCCTTCAAACCGGGCTCGTCGGAATCCTGATCGCCATCGGCATTCAGGTCGACCCATGCGTAGTTGCCTATGGTTGCAGGGATGTAGTAACCGGCGTCGTAATCGGGGTTGTTTTCGCCGGATACCAGGGTTTCGAATACCGTCATGCCACCCGATGCGGGGTCCGCGTCGGAGTCGCTGGCGTCGGTTGCATCCGGATCGTCCACCTGGGTCGGCACATAACCACCGACCGGCGTTTCGAAGCTCAGTTTGTACGAGCCCGGTTGCAGGTTACCGAACATGTACATGCCGGTGTTGTCTGTCGTCGTCGATTTGCTGATCTGTCCGCCGGTACCCGTGGTGCCGGTCAGGACGACGAGCACGTTTCCGATACCCGGTTCGCCGACATCCTGTATGCCGTTGGCATTCAGGTCTTCCCACACGTAGTTGCCGATCTTCGCCGGCTGGTAAAAGCCTGCGTCGAAATCCGGGATCGTATCACCGGCTTCCAGCGTGAATACAGGAGTTTTGCCCATCGGGCCGTAATCGCTGTCAGTGCTGTCGTCGTTCCCCTGATCCACAGGCGTAGGCACGAAAGTACCGCCCGGCGCGCCAAAAGTGATCTGATAAACACCGGGATTCAAATCGCCGAACATATACATGCCTGTGGCGACAGTGCTGGTCGACAAGTTTACAGGATTGCCCTGGTTGTCAGTGCCCGTCAGGGTCACCGGTACATTTTCAATGCCCGGTTCGCCGGCGTCCTGAATGCCGTTACCGTTCAGGTCATGCCATACGAAGTCCCCTACTTTCACTTTTGCAAAGAAGCCGGCGTCCAGCGTCAGGTCTTCTTCGCCGCTGCTCAGGAAACCGGTCGGATCGCTCATCAGCATTGCCTGGTTGGCATCGCTGTCCTGTGCATCGTCTGTACCGGCATCCTTGATCGTCAGGGTGTATTTCGCAGGGTTCGGATTGATAAACATCACTTTATATACCCCCGGCACCAGATTGTCGAACAGGTACAGGCCGTTGGCATCGGTAAACTGGTTGGCAACTGGATTGCCGCCGGCATCTGCCAAAACGGGGCTTCCCGCGCCATCGAGCAGTTTCACCTCGACGTTTTCAATACCCGGTTCGCCCGCATCCTGTACGCCGTTGGCATTTTCATCAAACCAGACGTAGTCACCCACTTTTACAGGTGCGAAGTAACCTGCATCGTAATTCGGGTTGTTCTCACCGGAAACGAGCGTCTCCGTAGCGGTCATGCCGCCCATGGCCGGGTCTGCGTCGGAATCCTGGGCGTCGTCGCCAGCCGCCTGGTTCAGCGGACTGCCTACCAGTCCCGGAAGGGTTGCAAACGTGAGTTTGTAATCACCCGGTACCAGTTCGTCGAACAGATAGGATCCATCCACATCGGTGGTCGTCGTCTTGTTCACGGGATTGCCCTGGCCGTCGGTGCCCGTGAGGGTCACCGGCACGCCTTGCAGACCCGGTTCGCCGGGATCCTGTTCGCCGTCGGCGTCGAGGTCTTCCCAGACGAAGTTGCCGATCGAGGCGGGAATGTAATAACCCGCGTCGTAGTCAGTATTGTTTTCTCCCGGCGTCAAAACTTCAAAAACAGTCATGCCACCCATTGAAGGATCGGCGTCGGAGTCGTTGCCGTCATTCGCATCCGGATCATTGGCCGTCGTAAGGACGTAACCACCCGGAGGTGTAGCAAAGGTCAGTTTGTATGTGCCCGGCCAGAGGTTATCGAACAGGTACTGGCCTGCAGCTCCTGTTATCGCCGTTTCATTGACCGGATTGCCGTTCACATCGACACCATCGAGCACCACCGTTACATTGGGCAGAGGATCTTCGCCCGGATCCTGTATGCCGTTGGCATTTTCATCGATCCAGGTAAGGTTGCTGATAGAAGCGGGTTGCACGCAAGTCAGGGTAATCTGTGCCTCGATCGTGCAGCCGTGGTCGTCGGTGACTGTCACTGAATAACTGCCGGCGCCAAGTGCGCTAATAGCAGGCAGATCGTCGTCCGGGTTATCCGGGCCGTCATTCGACCAGTCGTACGTGTACGGGCCCACGCCACCGCTGGCAAAAGCCGTGATCGAACCGTTGGCGTCGCCGCACAGTCCTTCGTTCAGCGGTGTCAGGTGCAATTCAAGTTGGGTCGGTTCTTCCAGAACAACCATTGTCATGGTCTGGCAGCCGTTGCCATCGGTAACCGTGACGCTGTATTGTCCGGCGCCAAGGCCGTTGACGTCTTCCGTAACTGCGTTATTGGACCACAGATATGTATATGGGAGCGTGCCGCCGGTGACCGTGATATCGATCGAGCCGTCGGTACCGCCATTGCACAGCGGGTCTGTCCCCACGGCAGTCACCTGCGGTCCGTCGGTGTTTCCGACGACGGCAAAGGTGCTGCTGGTACAGCCGTTGGCATCTGTCACCGTGATAAAATACAGTCCGGCGGGTACGTTTGCCAGGTCCTGTGTATCGTTATCCGGATCATCCGGGCCGTCGTTGCTCCAGTCATAACTAAAGCCGGGCGTGCCGCCCGAAACGGTCAGGTCGAGTGCGCCGTTGCTGAGTCCACAGGTGGCATTTGTCACGGAAATGGACAAACTCATGCCATTCAGCGGTTCTGTCACGGCAGTTGTAGTCGAGAACGAACAGCCGTTCGCGTCCGTAATGGTTACGGTATAATTTCCTGCCGGAATATTCGTCAGGTCAGCCGCGTCGTCATCGGGGGTTTCCGGTCCGTCGTTCGACCAGTCGTACGTGTAAGGCAAAATGCCGCCACTTGCGGTCAGGGCGATAGAACCGTCATCGCCACCCGTGCAGGTGACGTTCACCACACTTACCGAAGCGCTCATGGGCGCCGGTTCGGTGATGGTGGCCGTGGTCGTCGACACGCAGCCGTTGGCATCGGTAACGGTTACCGTGTAAGCGCCTGGCGAAAGATTGCTCAGGTCTTCGGTATCGTCATCCGGGCTGTCGGGTCCGTCGTTGCTCCAGTCGTAGGTATAAGGATAGGTGCCTCCTGCTACTACAAGGTTGATCGAGCCGTCATTGGCGCCGTTACAGGTGACATCTTTCGACAATACGCTCAGCGAAACAGGCGAACCCGGCTGGCCTACCGATACAGTCGCCGTACCGGTGCAGCCGTTGGCATCGGAAACGGTGATCGAATAGCTGCCAGCAGGCAGGTTGCTCAGGGTATATGGCGAGCTCACATTGTTTGCAGCACCATCGTTGGCGCCGGGGCCGTCCCAGATAAAATTGAACGGAGCGATGCCGATAGCCGGCACTGAAACCTGAATACTGCCATTGGCGCCGTTATAACACGTTGCGTTGGTCACAACAGTGCCGGGCGTCAGCGTAGGGCAGGATACCTGGATCAGGTAATCTTCCACTTCACCGTCGGGAGCAGGGCCTTCGGCCGTTGCAGCCGCAATATCATCCGTGCTCAGGCGGAAACGCGCGCCGAGATTCATATTGGGCACTGCATTTACCGGCACGGTCACATTCAGGGGAACATTTCCGGAAAATCCTACGGGTACTGCGACGCTCGTTTTTTCATCCGGGTCGTCAAAGTCGCCGTCTTTATTCCAGTCGAAGTAGCCGTAAATAATGGCCGCTTCCGTCGTCATGTTCATCACATTCACCGTCACCACTGCCGGCTGGCCGGCAACGAATC
The DNA here is from genome assembly GCA_020636045.1 of Lewinellaceae bacterium. Lineage (GTDB taxonomy): Bacteria > Bacteroidota > Bacteroidia > Chitinophagales > Saprospiraceae > M3007. The sequence goes on along the minus strand of JACJYP010000003.1, from coordinate 278,325 downwards.
CGGGGAATGCTGCGATACCGTTCTCATCGGCGCCGTCACCCGTTGCTGTGGCGTTGGGCTGACCGTCGCCTTCGAAATCGACCGAAGCACCCAGCTTCAGGCCATCGACGAGTTTATGGCTCGCGCCGACACCTTCGCCACCGTCGGTTTGGGTCGTCGGGTAAGAGCCGGGCAGGTCGTTATCCGGCAAGTCGCCGAAATCGAATGCCATCACCTGTGCAATGTAATCTTCCACCTCACCGTCAGGCGCGGAGCCGCTGGGGCTCATGGAAGAAAGCGCATCCGTACTGATCCGGAATCGGACACCAATATCGTTGTTCAACACTGCATTGGCGGGAACGGGTACCGTCATATTGACCACGCCGTTTGTACCATTTGGAACATTCACGGGTATCATTTCAGCCAAATCATCAAAGTCGCCATCGTCGTTCCAATCAAAAAAGGCCGTCAGTTTTGCTGTTGTGCCGGTCATATTCATCACTGTGACCGGGACCGTAACATTCTGGCCTGCAACAAGCATCGGAAGGACAACGCCGTCTTCGTCGTCAGGAGCGTTGGCATCATCGTCGCCGGTGGCGGTGAGGCCGGGCTGGCCATTCAGTTCACCATCCACATACGCACCCATTTTGAGCGTAGCAATGATCTCGTGACTGGCTCCAAGTCCTTCACCGGCGCCGTTTGTGTTGTCCGTAGGATACGATCCGGGCAGGTTGTTGTCAGGAAGGTCGCCATAGTCAAGAGAAGACACTTCAATAATATAGTCTTCCACCTCGCCGTCCAGCGCCAGTCCGATAGGGATCATGGCGGCGGCGGTGTCGGTGCTCAGGCGGAAGCGCACGCCGAGGCTCGCAGCCAGTACGGCGTTGGCCGGCACGGGCACCGAAAGGTTGATCGGACCGTTGGTGTTATCCGGCACCTGGACGGAGATCATCTCTCCCGGTCCGTCGAACAAGGCATCCTTGTTCCAGTCGAAATAGGCCACCAGTTTGGCAACCTTGCCGGTCATGTTCATGACGTTCACCACAACGGTCGCCGTCTGGCCCGCTGCGAACGTAGGCATATATACGCCGTCTTCGTCATCACCGTTGTTGTCGTCGCCGAGTGCATCTGCGTCCGGCTGACCGTCCGGTTCTGCATCGACGGTATCGCCGATCTTGATACCCGGTTCGATGACGTGGTAAGCGCCGATCGTTTCACCCTGTCCGTTCGTGGTATTCGTCGGATAAGAGCCGGCCATATCGTTGTCGGGCAAGTCACCCGCATCCACTTCTTTTACAACTACTACATAATCCTCCACTTCACCGTCGGGGGCCTGGCCCGTCGGGCTCATCACTGCCGCCGCGTCCGTACTCAGGCGGAAGCGCGCGCCGAGGTTCGTGCCGGTAATCGAGGTCAAGGGGGTATTGAACAGCAAAATGATCGGTCCCACCGTGTTATCGGGTACGACAGCCGACGCCATTTCTTCGGCATCGTTAAAGTCGCCGTCGTTGTTCCAGTCGATGTAACCGGTCAGTTTGGCTTCCGCGCCCGTCATGTTCATGACATTCACCATGAGGTTGGTGGGCTGTCCGGGGAAGAAGAAATCCGGCGCGTAGCCATCTTCATCAGCGGGCGAGCCGTTCGCATCATCGCCGGTGGCGAGTGCTGCCGGCTGGCCGTCCGCTTCAAAATCGACAAGGCCGCCGATCTTCAGTCCGTCCACGATCTTGTGGCTCGGGCCGTTATCTGTTTCCGAAGTCTGGTAGTTGCCGGCGCCGGTGCCCGGGCCGGTATCGGCGAGGTCGCCCCAGTCGAAGGCCATGACCTGGAACAGGTAGTCTTCCACTTCACCGTCGGGTGCAGGACCTGTCGGGTTCATGACCGCCGCAGCATCCGTACTCAGGCGGAAGCGCGCGCCGAGGTCTTTGTTTAACACGGCATCTGCCGGCACGGGCACAACAAGGTTGAAACTTCCGTTAAAGGTATTGACCACCGTAGCGGAAACCATTTCACCGGGATCGCCAAAATCGCCGTCTTTATTGAAGTCGAAATACGCCGTGAGTTTGGCGTCAGTACCGGTCATGTTCATAGCGCTGACACCGATCGTAGCATTCTGGCCTGCGAGGAACATGGGCAGGGTAATGCCGTCTTCGTCGTCCGGGGTACCCGTGTTATCGTCACCGGTAGCCGTCACATCGGGTTGCCCGTTGCCTTCCGCATCTTCCGTCGCGCCCAGTTTCAGGGTATTGATGATGACGTGGCTCGGGCCAACGCCTTCGCCGGCGCCGTTTACGGTGTTGGTCGGATAGGCGCCCGCCAGGTTGTTATCGGGCAGGTCGCCCCAGTCGAGGCCGGGGGCATAACCGGCGTCGAGGGTATGATCGCCGCTGCCAGGCCCTTTCGTCGTGACATTAATAGAAGGATATGTACCGCCCGCAATGCTCATAAGAGCAGCATCGCTGTCGTTCTGATCGTTGCCGGTGCCGGCCACGCTGTTGGCAACCGTCAGGTAATAGGGTTGTCCGGCGATCGTCAAAGCACCGGTCGTATTGTCATACTGGCCTCCTGTGCCGAAGACGATCTTATAGTCCATGTAGGGTTTTACAAAATCGCCGGGCGTCACCCAGGTCTGGCCGGGGGCGCCTTGTGCGCTAAAGAAATACTGACCGTTGGCATCGGTGGTGGTGGATGCCACCAATGAGCCGTTTTTATACAAATTTACATTCACACCCGGCAGGGGTTGTTCGCACGGGTCCTGAATGCCGTCTTTATTGTTATCGATCCATACGTACTGACCGATCTGGATCGGCGCAACGCAACCTGCTTCCATGTCGCCCAGGCCGTTGCCCTTGTTGGAGGCCGGGCCCGAAGCGATGATCCTGAATTCATCAACGCGGGCGCCGGTAGTGGTATTGAACCACAAAATGCCCTGATCGAAAGCGGTGGGATCGTTGATAGGATCAAAGTGAATGGATGCCACTTCGTTCTTTCCTTTCACCACTACCAGGGCGCCAAGGGCGGTCTCGTTATGGTTGTAGGTAGGCGCTACGCTGGTATCGTCGAACGAATCGCCGTAGTAGAATTCTCCTGTGCCGCCGGGGCCGTCGTTGTTCAGGCTGCTTTGAGCGGACGAATTGTCGTTCTCCGTGCAGGCGCCTGTACCTTCCAGCACCCAAGAATTGCCGATGTTGCAGACATGTACGATGTCGCCTCCGGCATCCACGCTGAATATCTGTGTGGCGCCGGCAACGGCTATGCGTTGATTGTAGCCAGCCTGGTGACCAAAGCGGTCGGTGAAGGCAAGGATCATGGATCCGTTGTCGCTGAATTCGATGTCACTGAGAACAGGTTGCGGGAATGCTTCCTCGCTACCCGGATTGTTGCCGATGCCGGTTTCCGCCCAGGTATCGGCCCAGGGGTTCCAGGCGCCCGGTTCGTTCAAACCATAGACCGGGAAATCCGAAACTTTTTCCCGCAGATAATCGAGTCCGAAGGTAATTTCCGTCGTAAATGCGGTAGGATTGCTCGGGTCGAAAGACAAAACGAATGCTTCCAGATCGCCGAAGCCGCCGCCGTCTTCGCCGGTACATACACAACCTACGTATCCTTTGCCGTTGGCAAACTTCAGACCCCAGGGCCGTAACTGGCCGTTGTTGCAGGAAGGCAGGCCTGAAAATCCGCTCAGCGGATATTGTTTTACCGTACCGGGGTAACTGGCCGTGCTGCTGACATCCACAGAGATCAGGGCACGCTGATTGAGGTTGATGAGCCACAGCGTCTGTCCGTCGGGGCCCATATCACAATCGCCGAAACTGACCTTGCCCACATTCGGGAATGCATCCAGGTCGATGCTTTCGCCTGTGTTGTTGTTGGGTAGCGTATAATCGGCACTGCCCGTGCGCAATACTGCGCCCAGGTTGATCGCCGGACCGCCGTTTGCCGGTACAACGCCCTGAAGATCAAAGCTGTTGACGACCGAACCCGTGCCGGAACTGAAATCCATCACATACACCCCGCCGATCCCTTTGGGACCCAGGCCGGAGTGTCTTTTCAAAAATGCCGAGGTAAACATGCGGGCCGTGGATGCCTGCCATGCCATGCCCCATACAGTACCCACTTCGTGAATATTGGCCACGCCCGTGATACCGGTAGGAGTAGGTCCGCTGCTGTTGTACGGCAGCGAGATAATACCCTTACCCGTGTTGCCATTGGCGCCGTAAACGGCATTGCCCGGCTCATAGCAGGGAAGGATGATGGGCGGGTTGACCTGGCAGTAATCAGCCGGGTTGGCAATGCCCAGGTCTACGTCGCAGGTGGGCGCAGTAGCAAACTGGACGGTGGTGCCGTTGTCCGTACCGAAGAAAGTCGGCTTGACAAACATACCCGCTATCGATACCGAATCAAATTCGATCTTGTATTTCACGCCGTCCGTCAGGCCGGAGAAGAAATAATCGCCGTTGGCATCGGTGGTGGTGACGGATACGAGCACGCTGGCCCCGGACGGATCACATGCGTATATCCGAACCGTGATCCCCTGTTTGCCGGGCTCGTCTACATCTTTCACACCGTTATAGTTGTAATCCTGATGCACTTTACCACCTACAACACCCGAACCGACGGAGCAGGCGCCCCCGGGAGGCGGAGGCGTACACGATGCCGGCGCCGTATAATCGAATGTGCCGGAACACGACGGGTCGGCGCTAAAGGATACGGTGACGGTATGGGATGCACCGTCCGAATTGATGCCGTTGAGCGTATAGGCCTGCGGGCTGCTGAAGGGCGCGCTGAAACTTTGCGAAGCGCCACCGGACGACACGGTCATCGTGCCTGTTGCAGGCGGGTTGGCAAAGGTGATCGTTCCCGTCACGCTGTGCACATTGGTAGCCGGAACGCAGGGTCCGGGCGTCGCCGTGAGGCTGACGGAGCAGGCGGCCGAGGGCTTGAAACCATAATCAAGCGTATGGTTGTTCTCCCCCCAGTTACCCGTTGCGAAAGCGATCGTGGCATTTTGCCCGATCAGGCTTCCGTCGGAGTCGCGCAGGTCGGTTTTATTGTCATTACTGGCATTACCGCCCGATGCCGGCGAGTTGGCCGTCGTCAGCAGGTATCCGTTCAGCGGTACCTGGCCGATCGGAAGCCGCACCTCGTGTTTCTTTCCTGGTTCTACCTGATCGCCGTCGCTTGCGTAAAACGACCAGTTTTCCACCTGCCCGTAGGCATTGGTGCCTGCATGGCTGAACAGGTAGTGCCCCTGGGCGTCGGTGGTCGTTTCCGCCACCTTGGTGTCCACGGACATATCGCCGTTGGTATCGACCCAAAGTTCGAGGGTCAGGCCGGCGATACCGGGTTCGTTGGGATCCTGAACACCATCCTCGTCGGTATCCTGCCAGACTAGGTTGCCGACCTCCAGCGGAGGCAGACCGCAGCGGGCGGTAATGCCCGCCCAGTTGTTCGATTTGGTAAAATTGGTAGCGCTGTAACCGCTGCTGGTATAGTTACTTAATATCCGGTTGTCGCGCGAACGATCGCCATCGCTGAGTTTCAGCCAGGCGATGCCGGAAGTACCGGAGTGGTAAACGTTGTCCATCGTGGGCGCTACCACCTCGTGAAAGTTGGGGAGTATCTGGAAGGTGCCTGCCATCATACTACCCTCGCGGCCCACGTATTTGAAAAACCGGCTTTGGTCCGAAGTGTAGACCCCGGCCCGCGAACTGGGTGAAAAAGACCAGTTCACAATGGAGGTCAGCGGACCTGCCGTGCCGTTGTTTTCCAGGCCCCAAACCGGCGTCGCTTCCGTGCCGCTGTTGGTCGCCCTGTAAAGGATACCTCCGGTAACATAAAACGACGAGTTGATCATGTCGTGGTACCGGTTTCGGGTACCGATCACCATGGCATAGGCGCCATTGGGTTGAAAATCAAAATCAACCTCACCGAGCCAGGGCATGGTGTACTGCGCATCGCTTGAGTTATTGGGCAATGGCGTGCTGTTGGCCCCGACGTTCACCCAGGCCCGCAATTTCTGCCCATACCAGGGGTTCACGTTCGGGTTGGTGGCCGGAATGGCATGGTTGAGCGGGATTTCAAGTTCTTTTGTAAAATCCGAGGCACTCGGGGTGTTGTCGGAAGGGTCGAAGGAATATACAAACCCTTTCAGATCGTTCACCGTAGGACCGGTGCAGGTCAGGGTCACGTATACACGCCCGGTGACGGGGTGTACACCGAGACCCAAAACGGCATAATATGGATTGCCGCTACCGGCAAAAGTGCCGGCAGGGCATTCATTGGTCGGGATCGGGAACCGTTTGATCTGACTGGCCAGGGTAGGCGCCGTGCCGCCGGGTCCGATCGGGATGACCAGCACTTCGGCGGTTTTCAGGTTTATGACGTACATCTGGCTGCCATCGCGGGAAACCTTTATGGAGCCCAATCCCGTATAACCGATGCTGTTGGGGTTGTTGCCCGTACGTCCGAACTGGGTAGGGCCGGGATAATTGGGATCATTCACATGAGATCCGGCAAACCCGTCGCCAAACAGGGTTTCCAGATCCAGCCAGACAGCCGGCGTGCTCGGCACCGCGCTTCCATAGGGAATGGCGTAAATGATCGCCTCGCCAAAGGTATTGGCACTGGCATTCGAACTCATCGGGCCGAAGGCACGGCGATAAGTGCCGGCGTATAGTTGCTGCTGGTATTTGTCCCAGGCAAGGCCGAAGACGGTATTTACCTGGCCTTTGCCCGCCACCATCGTTTTACTCGGCACGGGATAGCCCGTCGATGCACTGGCCGGAGCATTTGGCGTAGCCCAGTTCTTCGTATTGTCGATCGTGCTGATCGGTACAAAAGGAATGCCTGTGTTATAGGCGAGGTCGATGATGACCGGCTCTGTACTGCCGTCGTTGTTGCGGGCAAAACAAACCACGCTGAAACGCGGATCGTTTTCACAGTGATCCGCCGGTATCTGGATGGTAAAATCCACCCCGCAGTCGCCGCGGTTGGCGACCCGCACGGAGGTGCTGTTATTGCCGCCCAAGGGTCCGGGTTCGTAACCCGCCGGAGGAATGAATTCCACGCGCAACTGGCTCGTCGCCGCTGCTGCGGCATTTACCGACCAGTCGCCCGCCGCGTCCGACACATCGGTGCCGATCAGCGCGCCGGTCATGTCGTATACATTGACCGTCACGCCGGCGATGGGAGGTTCGGCGTTCCGTATCGTGCGGGTCTGGTTGCCGACGGCGTTACCGGGTACGTCTTCCGTTTCCGTATATGCCGCATCGGCGGTACCGTTGGACAAAAACTCGCGGTACACTTTACCGCCGATGTAGTTGGGATCGCCGCAGGGGCCGGCATCCCAGTTTATGTCTCTGTCGGCAGTAGCAGTCGCTACAACCGCGTTATTATTCGACGCGCCGTGCGAGGAAGCACTTGCGGGGTAATCCCTGCCGGCGTCGTTCGTCTCGAAAACAGGGCCGGCTGCGGACAGCGGGCCGGTTGAAACAAGGCAAGCCAGCGAGAAGATGCCGCTGACTATACGTTGTGTCCATTGAGTGTAAAGACCTTTCATGAGGAGAGTGTTATTTCAGTGAAGCTGTTGGATTCTTGCTAAAGGGAAAAATTGGGGGGTAAGCGATTAGTGACCACATGATGTGTTTTGATGATGGCATCTCATGGTTGCCGGGCGGCGTATGTCCGGCAGTTGCCGGCGCCGCATGAAGTGTGATGATTGATCTCCTCAGTCGGGTCCTTCGCGGATATTTCCGGGCATGCCGCCGAACATCCGGCAGGGCAGCGCCGGGTTGACATGCTCACGAATCAGGCTCGATGATTTCAGGAATGGCCTCGCAGGCGCCTGCGCAGCGGCAGATCGGTCGCCCGGCCAAATGGCGAAAGGCCGGCGCCCGATAGCGCCGACCAGCCATGAAAACACCACCCGGAATGCCAGCGGGAGCTGTGTCCGGGTGAAATCAGTTGCGGGATGAGGATGTAATAATCTCGTGAGCATTATTCTTATGATTGTTTCATGTTTCAAATCAGAAGGGGAAATACAAGCGCCATTCGCGGGTGTATTCCTCCAGTACATAGCGGCCCGGGCGGATCGACCGAACGGGCAAGCCGAGGCGCCGCACCATTTGCAGGGGGAGGCGAAAGGCTTCTTCCACCACAAAAAATTCGCTGCTGAAATACCCCGACAGTATTCGTTCGGTCAGGTAGCGCTTGCGGAACCTGAAGACCAGTTCCCGGTTGCCACCCGGCGGAAAGTGAACGATCGCGGGTGCATGGGGACAAGAAACCGTATGTCCGTTTGTGAACCGGTTGGTCAACATGCAGACGCCCGCGCCGGCACAATTCTTACTGGGGGTGCCGAACACCACTTCCATTTCTACTTCCCTGACCAGGGCCGGGCCCATGAACAGCACGGAAGCTGTTTTGGTATTCTGTCGTAACATAGTTGCTGCTTTCGGAGGGAGTGGTTAAACCATAGTGGTGTCCACGATGATACCTTTGGTGTGAACGTGTTTTCCGAAGCATGCTGAAAGGCAAAAAGCAGATGAACTTTTCATGATGATTAAGGCGGATTGATTATTCAGATGGATGATCGTGCTGATTTGCACAGTTCAAATGTCCGCCCAACATCACGGGGTATCTCAAACGGAATGAAGCGTTCCGTTACCCGGGATTTTATAAGGTTAATTTTATCGTTATTTTTATATTTAACTGATTTTCAATTGTTTGTGGAACTACACTTTTGTGCCTATCGTTACACCGGAGAGGGGCGCAGCGAGGCGCTTTTTTCCGGTTTTTTTGCCGGAACGGCCTTGACAAACAGTATGAAAAGGAGGAAAAGACAATGATCCGCCGGCAGGAATCGGACAGAAACAGTAAGAGCCATCCCGGTCGGGATGGCTCTTGCAAAGGCCGGCATGGTGGGTCTTGCCGACTTATTCAGGAAGGGCAGACAAGCATGGTTGCAGGGATTCGAGTGCGTACTTCCAGAGCATATCGTAGGGTATGATCTCGATCTCGTGTGTCTGGTTGGCCAGTTGCATCGGCAGTTGTTCCAGTTTTTCCAGATACCGGCGTCCCCGTGATGCGGCCATGCGACCGTCGAAACCGGCCAGCGGGATCTGCATCAGCATTTTCATGAAGTAGTAGCTGCGCCGCGTATTCCTGCTGCGCAGATGACGGTTGCAATACTCCTCCAGCATCTTTGTTTCGATCTGTATTTGTTCGTACCGGCCATCCCTGATCAGCTGCAACTGCCGGATCACAAGGATAGCGATCTGCATGCCGCTTTTTTCCTTTGAATAAACGGGTAAACCACCGTAATGGCCGCCGGATTGCAATACCGGCTTTAATTGGGTCTCTATTTTTCCCAGTGAAGCCAGGTATCGGATGTAGGGTTTGAACAAACTCCACATTTCCCTGATAAAATCAGGCAGGTAAGCCATGTCGGCATGGTTCAGCACTTTGGCGAGCAACTTGGCCGATCGTTCATGCTGTTCGGTGTGCAACAACAGCAGCAGGTGCATTTCCTTGATCTTGAACCAGTTGAATGTGCCTTCCTCCATCAGTTGCAGACAATGGCGGACGTACTTCCTGCTGGCGGCGTAACAGCGAAGATGGATGCTGCAGATCAGGTGCTGATAATAAAAAACCTGGAGGGGTATTCGCGCCAGAAACGGCAACCCGCTGAAATAATTGATCGCCGTTTCACAAAAAGCATATGCCTCTTCGTGCCTGTCGATCGAGGTGTATTTCATGAGCCCCAGCATATACGCATACATGTTCAGCCGGTACGACTGGAATGTTCCCATGAGGCCTTCGCATTGTTCGTAGTATTCAGTTGCCAGTCTGTGTATTTCTTCCCGTTCTGCACAGGGGGCATTGGCCATTCGCATGACCAAGCCCGTGTACAGTTCTTCGGCGGTACACTCGGCGTCGTATACCGATCTGAAGTACTGGAAATGGACGCTTGCCTCTTTGTAGCGGCGGTCGTTGCTTTCACGCAGGCCGTATTGGTTGCGCAGAAAGGCGCTGATGTCCATGCAAAGCAGTGTAAAGTCATACTTCATGGCGCGAAGCAGCAATTCGTTAGCCAGGGAAACGGCCACGGTGTTTGCATTCTGGCTGGTCAGATAACGCACCAGCACCCACTGCTTCTGACACTCATAGTACGCCTTTTGCTGGTCGGACTGGTGGGTCAGGGCTTTGTCAAAGAATAAAACCGCTTTAAGCAATTTCTTCAGCAAGGCAGATTTAACTTCCTGATAGTTGCTCTCTCCAATGCCGTTCTCGGCATATACATCCGAAATATTGCTTGCCCTGGAGCGATTTCTACCTTTGCAAAGCCCTTCAAACAGCTGGTAAGCTTTAACTTTCCCACTCTGATCCCGGGTGAGCTGTCCGAACGGCCGAAGGCGGTGCCGCTGAAACAGCAGGATCAATTCGTAAACATCCTGCATACGATTAACTTTTCTATGAGATTAATATTGATCTATGATGAAGCGAATAGCCCCAAAGGGCAAATGCAAAAATGATTCAAACAGCAAATCAGGGCTTTACTATTTTACCCAAATACATGATAAAAAATCCCCGTTTCCTTTAATCAACCCGAATTCGAAGCCATGACCGGCGCCATACAGGCTATATTTATCTGATATCCTATCATTTGATTATAAAGTAATTACACCGACCCTTTCTCCCGACACGCTTACTTTTTCATATATGATCGATAGCAGAGCCAGGTAATTCCTTTGGGGATTGAGAACCTGGAATAGCAGCGACGGCACACAGGTCTTTAATTTTATTTATTATAAATATATTTATCCATCATAATATAAAGGAGTGTCTTTTCCGAATGAGCCGACTGCTTCCATACCTGTTGATCCTGTACTTTTTGATTCCCGTTTCGGCGCAGAACACCCGGATCGAATCATTGACAGTAGCGGACGGTCTGTCGCAGGGCTTCGTTACCTGTTTGTTTCAGTGTAAAAGAGGGTTTATCTGGATCGGCACATTTTACGGCCTGAATCGCTACGACGGTTACCGGATCAGGCGATATACGCCTGAAAACAGCAAGCCCTGGTCGTTGAAAGCAGGGCATGTACTTTGTATTTCCGAAGACGCCAAGGGCCTGATTTGGCTCGGAACCGACAAGGGGCTGGTTGTGATGGACCCCTACTCCGAGCGGTTCGTTATGCTGGGCGAGCAGGTGAATGATAATCCACAGGGAGAAGTCCCTGGCATCCTGCATGGAAACGACGGTAAAGTCTGGTTTTTGTACGGAGGGCAGACCTCCGGAAGCGGTGTAGCGGTTGTGACCCCTCCTGCCGATCTGATACGCACCATACGGAAAGGTGGTAACCTGGAGGGCATAATACGGGCGCAGTTGGTCCACCCGGATAATAACATGACAACATCGTTCAAGAGGATGTTCATGGTAAACGACAGCATGCCTGTGCTGATCGGCCATGACCACAAGATGTATCGCGCCGACCCTGCCACGATGCATCTGAAGCCGGTAGCCCTGCCGGAAATTGAAATGGAGAGATACGGGAATGCAGGAGTGTGCTACTCCCCGGGCAAACAGAAGGGCCATCTGATCTCACTCCACGAGGGAGATAGTACGCATGCGGTCAGCGAGCAATTCTGGCCGGCATTTCTGCAGTTGTCCGACGGCTCCAAAGTCTTCCACCGCCCCCGCGACAAATGCCTGTACTCATCTGGCGAGCGCACCATCTTTAAAGAGAAACCCCACATACGCAGCCAGGCATTCTTCGGTCAACTGGATACGTTTACAGTGCTGGACCAGTCCCTATCAAATGCAGCCATGGTCGATCATTCCGGGAATATATGGGCCGGCACCATCGGCTACGGGGTTCGAAAGATCAGCCGATCCACTCTTCCCTACAGGCATTATTGCCCGGATAAAAGTTTCCGCAACCTCGTACTGCTGCCCGACGGACGGATATGGCCGGGCATCTATCACGCCTTTAATGTATTGAACCTGCAAACCGGGCAACTTGAGACAGCACCCTGGAAAAAGGACCTGCGCAATACGTGGGTGTACAACCTTTTGGTCACCCACAGCGCTGCGTGGTGGATTGCAGGGGTCAGGGAGGATAACATGGTGGTAGCATGCAAAAAAGAGAACGGCCCCTGGGAAGAAATACCCCTGCACCTGCCCTATCGGCGCGATGTGCCGGTGCCCTTGCTCGAAGACAGCCGGGGCGATATCTGGATCGCAGGAAATACCGGGCAACTCATGCGCATACAACCGGAAGACCGGAAACATGAAACCTGGGACCTCTCCGCGCTCTTTCTGGATAAGGGTTATCAATACAGGAGCACCGCGCTGGCCGAGATAAACGACAGCACACTCCTGGCAGGCACAAACCTGGGGCTCATCGAAATACGGCGCACGGGCGCACAGTTCCGGTTTCAGGTGATCCGGCGTCCCGGCAACGACGCGCTGTTGTTTGGGAGCGACTATATCCTTTCGATATTCCCCGACCCTGAAAACCGGCAATATGTATGGCTGGGAACGATGGGCGGCGGCCTGATCCATTTTAACCTGCGCACCCTGGATTCCGAATCGTATACGGAACAGGATGGGCTTTCCGACAATGTGGTTTATGGCATCCTCCCCGACAAAAGGGGAAACCTGTGGCTCAGCACCAACAGGGGTTTGTCGGCTTTCGACCCTGGCAGCCGGCGCTTCTTCCGGTTTGAAAATCGTTTTCCGCCATTCAATATCGAATTCAATTCGGGTGGTTATTGCCTGTTGCCATCAGGGGAAATGGCCTTCGGCAGCACACAGGGGCTGTTTGTCATCGATGTGCTGGCGCGCGATGCCCCATCGGCAATTTTACCGGCGTTAGTGACCCGGATAAAGGTCAACGGCAAGCCCCTATCGCCACTTGCAGCAGACAGGTGGCTTGCCCTGACCGACAGCAATACATTTTCACTACACTTGCCCGAACGCTCCAACAGCGTCAGTTTCGAATTCGCAGCGCCCCTGGCTTCCGACCCGGCGCTCGTGCATTACAGGTACCGGCTCGCCGGGCTGCACGATCACTGGGAAGATAACGGCAACCATACCATAGTGGACCTGGCGGCTATTCCACCCGGCAGTTATGTGTTCGAATTACAAGCTTCGCTGGAAGATGATGATTGGGATGCGGCGCCCGTTACTTGTGTTTATATAGATATAGGTACACCGTGGTATCGCGGTTGTACGGCCTTTACATGTTATGCCATTCTGGTGTCGGTCAGTATCGGCCTTTATTTATACCGCCGCAAGCAGGTGAATTCTGGTGCGGTCAACGACACCGTTGCCGATGAAACGATCGCCGACCCCGGCGATGCATTTCTGGACCGGTTGTATGCAGTGTTCGAGCGCAATTACCACAACGAAGCGTACGGACTCTCACAGCTGTGTTACGACCTCAAGATCAGCAGATCGCAATTGCAGAGAAGGCTTGCCGTCATTTGCGACAAGTCAGCCATGCAACTACTGCGGCAATACCGCCTCAAAAAAGCGTATGAAATACTGATGGAAAAGCCGGGGCAGAGCGTAAAGGAAGTGTGCTTTCGGGTGGGGTTCAAAAACCCCTCCCATTTCTCAAGGCTCTTTTCACAGACATTCGGCGTAGCGCCTTCCGATATACACAAAAAAATATGAGCCATTCCGCTGTCGGAGTGGCCCAGATTTTAATAAAGAACATATTGCCGATGACGGCCGTAAGGATAATCAGACCAGCGTGGTGTCCACGATACCGGTGCCCCGGTGTTTATGATCTGAGGATGAAGTGTGTTGTTCAATGTAGATTCTTTTCATGAGCGAAAGCGATTAATTGATTATTACTAATAAATAAAGCGATACAAATATGCAATCCATTTCATGTAATGTCTAAAACGAAAAACCCTGTTTTGTTACGTGCCTAATATTGGGCCCTGACAGCAAAACAGAGCATAACTATTTGGTTATCAGTACCCGTATTTGGCAAAAACGCCGGATAACGTTACCCGGGGAGAGCCCGTCTCCCTGTTTTTTCCGGCTTCATTTCCAGCGATTGCAGCGCATAATCCCACAGGTCCTCGTATGGAATGATCTCGATCTCGTGGGTTTGGTTGGCCAGTTGCAGGGGGATGGCCCGCAGTTTTTCCAGATAGCGCGCCGCTTTGGGTTCCACCATTTTTCTATCGAACTGGCCCATCGGTATTTGCAACAACATCTTGAGGAAATTGTAACTGCGCTGCGTGTCTTCGCCGCGCAAATGCCGGTAGCAGTATTGTTCGGTCGCTTCCACCTCATCGAGCACGCGGCTGTACTTGTGCTCCTGCAGCTGGATCAGGATCTTGATCACGAGAATGGCGATGTTCATACCGCTTTTGTCTTTTGAAAAGATCGGTACTTCATTGATGAATTTCGCCAGTTTGAATTTGTTTTTGATCTGCGATTTGATCTTGCCCAGCATCGTCAGGTAGTACACGTATGGCTCATAAATGCGCCACAGTTCAGTTGCATTGTCAGGCAGAAACTCGAAACGCGGATGTTCCAGCGTGCTGAGCAGTACCTCTGCGGCCGATTCGTACTGCTTGATGTGCAGCAGCAACAACAAATACAACTCTTTGAACTTAAACCAGTTGAAGGTACCTTCTTCCATCAGGCGGATACAGTGCTGCACGGATTTTTTACCTTCTTCGAAGCGCCGCAAATGAATATTGCAGATCAGGTGCTGGTAGTAGAATATCTGGAGCGGCACCCGCGCCTCGTAAGGGCGTTTTTTGAAAAACTGAACGGCATTTTCGCAATATTTCAACGCCTGCTCGTAGTTGTTCACGGTTGTATAGCACATCAGCCCGATCATGTAACCGTACATGTTCAGTTTGTAGGACTGGTATTTTGAAAGGTAAGGTTCGATGCGCGCATAGTATTCCTCCGCCATTTTAAAGACTTCGTCCTGGGCTGAGCGGTTGTTGACGGTGCGTACGACGAGCGTGCTGTACAATTCTTCCGCCATGCATTCGGCATCGTACAACTGGCGGTATTTTTCAAAAAGCCCGTTGGCTTCCTTGAATTTTTTATCGTTGCTCTCCCGCAGGCCGTACTGGATGCGCAGATAAGAGGCAATGTCCATGCAGAGCAAGGTAAAATCGAACTTGTCCGACTGTCGCAGGAGGCGGTTGGCCAGCATGAGCGCAGCGGTATTGGCATTCTGGCCGGTCAGAAAACGCACCATCACCCACTGCTTATGGCAGTCGTAATATGCCTTCTGGTAGTCGGAATATTGATCCTGCGCGGTGTTGATGTTGATCACAGCGTCGAGCAGGCGCTCGCGCAGGTCTGACTTCAGTTTCCTGAATTTGGAGCCGCCCCCGCCTTCATTGGCGTACAGGAATTGTGCGGCTTCTTCGTCGGTGTTGAATTTGTTTTTTGCGATGCCGTCATAAAACGCCAGCAATTTCGATTTCCCTTCCGCCGTTCCCGACAAGTGTTTGAGCGGGTGCACATTGTGCCGTTGCAACAACAACACGAGTTCTTTCAGGCTTTGCATATGAATCGTTGTTTTGATCAATCACACAGGATTAGTATCCGATTAAAAGAATAGAAACGATTATGGCTTAAAAGGCCGGCTATATAGAATAGCGGTATAGTCTGCACGCAACTGCACCATAAAACATATCCACACAACACAGCGCCGCTTCTGGTTCGCGGAAACAGAACGGGCAACATTTGTCCAAATCGGAACGTGGTGGTATAGGGGAGTCCGGGCCGGGGGATACTACAATAAACCTTCCGTTGCTTCGTACGACGGTCGGTCGGACCGGAACAGCAAAACCGGATTAAAATCCCAAATGGGGCCAGGAAAACCCCTAATCAGATAGGTTTTGCCGCAAGGAGATTAAAGCGCGTATTAATATTACTAAATTGGAAATAACAATAGAATACGTTCAAAATACACAAGAAACCTACAGGTTTCCCAAGCAAAGAAAACCAATAATCAACATAAACGCCTGTATTTCAAAATATAAATTTAAATGGAATGTGTGGAGATGTTATGCCCGGTCTGGTCCTGCAAACAGCATGATCGCCGTACATCCATCACAGCGCTGCCGGAAGATTTAGCAAAAAATGACAACAACTACAGCCGGCTGACTGCCTAGTTTTGTTGAAAAAACATGCCAATTAGATACATTTTTTGCGTTTTTCTGCTCCTTTCCGTGCTATCGGCAGAGGCACAGGTCAACTGTGACACCGTGCTGCCGCCCCCTGCGAACTCGCAGTACGTGCTGCCTTATCCCGCCGGCAAAACCTACAAGATCATTCAGGGCAACTGCCCCGCCGTGGGCGGGCATGCCAATACATTCGCGCTGGATTTCAACACGCTGACCGGCGACACCATCGTAGCCTGCCGGGCGGGCCTTGTGATCTGGGCCAACGATCAGTACGCCGATACCGACTGGACCAGCGGCCATGAGAACAATGTCTTTATCCGCCACAACGACGGCACGGTGATCCGCTACACCCACCTCACACAGAACGGCGCCCTCGTGTCTGCCAACTCCTTCGTCGCACAGGGGCAGGCGATCGGTCTGTCCGGCAGCAGCGGCAATACCGGGGGCGTGCAGCACCTGCACCTGCAGGCCTTCCGCGACGGCACGAGTTACGACAAGTGGAACGCCATCCCGCTCAATTTTTCCAACGCCGACGGCCCCCTGGACGATCAGAATATGCCCGTCAACGGCCAGTTTTATACAGCACTCGACAGCAACCTCGTCTCCGTGCACGGGCATTTAGATGTGCCGGCGAACCTGCGGGTATTCCCCAATCCCGCTTCCGGCATCGTGCAGATCGTGTTGCATCTGCATACCGGCAGCAACGTGCAACTGGAGATTGCCGATCAGCAGGGCAGGCTTGTAGAACAACTTTTCTCCGGCAGGTCCGGCCCGGGCAAACACCGGTTTTCCTGGGATGCGACGAACGCACAGGCAGGTCTTTATTTCATAAGGCTGGAAATAGACGGTCGTTCGGCTTCTGCGAAGCAGGTGCTTGTCCCCAAATGATATCTGTATTCTTACTCCACGACGACCTTCTTCACCAGACGCGCGCCCGTTGCAGCACGCAATTGCAAAAAGTACAGCCCCGGAGTCAGCGATGTAGCATCAATTGAGTAACGGTAAAGGCCCTGAACCTTGCGTTGCATGGGAAAGATTTCGTACACTCTTCGCCCATTTGCATCGTACAGAGCGGCACTTAGTTCGGTAGCAGCGGTGACTTCGATCCCGATCCGGATATCAGGACCTGCCGGATTCGGCGCAACGCTTACCTGCTGGTCCGACAAAAATGCGGTATGCGTGGCGCTGGCACCGCCCAGGTTGGTGATCATGCGCACCCGTTTGGAACCAAAATCGGAAACATACAAGGTATCGCCGCTCGCCGAGGCGCGGATCCCGTTCGGACGGTTGAATTTCGCGACGGAAGCATCGCCGTCGGTACTGCCGATCGAAGAGCCCAGCCAAACCGCGTCATTGCCATCCAGATCAATCTTGTATATTTTGTTGGCATTCATAGCGGTCGCATAAATAAAGCCATTCGCATAGGCGATGAAGCCGATGTACTGTCCCAGTGACGGCTGGACGAAAAAATTGATCTGGCCGTCGGGCGTCACCCTGAATATTTTCCGGTCGTTGAAATTGGCGACATACAGGTTTTCCGCATCGTCGAAACACAGGCCGACCGGTCCGTTGAAATCCGGATGCACCAGATAGTCGGACACTGTGCCGTCGGAGGCCACTTTCCAGACTTTGTGCATGGTATAACTCGTGACCAGAAAAGTATCGCTGTCAGGCAGTCTGAGCACGCCCGAGGGTCCGGGAAGAGGATCTACGAAAATCTGCTTGCTGCCGTCGGGAAACACCTTGTAAAGTTTGTTTCCGGTATTATCAGCCACGATGAGCGTCGTGTCGTTCAGAAATGCCAGGCCGTTGGGGCTGCTCAGCCCGCTGGTGAAGGCGCTCTCCACGCCGTCGGCAGTTCGCTTGTATATCGAGTTGCCGACGTAGTTGGAGCCGTACAGATTGCCCGCTGCATCGAAGATAATATCGTCGTCGATCGGCACGGCCCCGCTGGTAATGGTGGTTACGGTTTGCGCATTGGCATGGAAGAAAAAGCACGAGGAAAGCAGCAATGCTGCAGTAATGTGTTTCATAAAGCAGGATGTGTTTATTTGTAAGAAGAACGTGTCCGGGATTTTTATACCGGGCCTGAACACGTTCCAGGTCGCTGCAAACAAACACGGGTTTGAAGGGCGAGTCGACCTGCTTTGCAAAGTGGGACGAAAAAAGGGCCGCTATCCGGCAGGCTGTGTGAAATATTCACGCGGGTTGCGGCCGGTTTCCTTTCGGAAGGCGCGGTTGAATGCCGACTTGGAGTTGAATCCGGACATGTACGCCAGTTCGAGCGTGTTCAGATGGCGCAGGCGCGGGCCATTCCGGGCGTCGATGAATGCCCGTATCCGATAGCCGTTGACGAAATCAAAAAAATTCTGCCCGAAACCCTGGTTGATGATGCGCGACAACTGGTGTTTGGGCATTTGCAGGGCATCGGCAAGTTCTCCGATCCTGATATCGGCATTCAGGTACGGTTTTTCTGTTTCCATAAACTGCGTCAGCGCAGACAATTCGGATTCGGGCACAGGATCGTCATCTGCATTGGTTTCCGCATCATCCTGTAGCACAGGCAGGTCCAGGATCGCCGGGGTTGACCATATTTTGTAGGCAAGGAAATAAATTGCGACCACCGTCAGCACCCAGAAAAGGGTGTATACTGCGTAATCGGGTTTGCCCCGGACGATCTTGACGACAAACCCAGCCAGCCAAAAAGCGAGCAAAACAAAACAGGTGATAAAAAAGGAGCGCAAAAAACGCCCTACAAAAGGCGCCGAATATTTTTGATAAAAAGCCTCCCGGTATTGCAGGTAGGTGCGCATCGCCAGGCCAGTATATACCCCCAGGCTCAACATGGCAGCAGCTTCGATCAAATTGAAACTCAGGAGCACCTGCCGCATATCGAGATAATGCAAAAATCCTTTCAGATGCAGGCCCAGAAAGGAATTGACGACCAAAACGTGTACGATAGCGGGTAAAAAATGGAGGTACAGGCGGGCGCCCCGGAGCGGTTCGAGCCGCAACAAGGCGCGGGTGAACAGATAAATAAAAGGCCCCGTCAGGAAAAGGATCACATCGGGCAGCAGGATGATCTCGGCAAATTTTTTAAAAAACGCAGGCTGGTACACCACCCGCAACAACATCAAAATGGAGAGGGTTAGCAGCAATGCGATAAAGAACCGGATGGCCTCGCGGTTTGTGTGCTTTTTCTGCCAGAGCAAATACGACAGGAAGAACCCCTGAATGCACCCGGGATACAGCGCCATTTCCAACCAAGTATTTTGAATCATAGCCTGCTGTTGTATGCAACAAGATTATGCAAAACCGTGTAAAGCGCCTGCCTTTTTCGATTCAAAAAAAATTTTATTCCAAAACGGAAACCATTTTTGCAACGGTTCAGTTTTTCGTTTGGCAACAGCGAGCATTACTTTTTGCAACCGTTTTCGAACAAGACAAGTCTTTTTGAGGAGCGCCAAAGAATGTTCGGTATTTCGTTTTTCGGAAAACGCCGTTTACTATGTTTTTAAAATTCTATCACCACTGGAGAAGTTCGTATGCTGGTATCCCCCGGTCCATCTGGTTCCTGGCTCTTGTGAACCTGGTTAACCGTTGCGGGAGCATGGTCATCGCCTTTCTCACTTTGTACCTGACCCAGGTATTGCATTTCGATGTTCCGCAGGCAGGTTATGTCATGGGCTTTTTCGGCGCCGGAGCACTGCTGGGCGCTTTCATGGGCGGCCGGCTGACCGACAAGATCGGCTATTACCAGGTTCAGTTCTGGAGCCTGTTGCTCAACGGCGTCATGCTGCTGGTGATGATGACGGTACGCGACTTCTGGTGGATGAGCCTGTCGGTCTTCCTGATGGCCATGATCGCAGAAGTGTTCCGCCCTGCCAACTCCGTGGCCGTTGCGCGCAACAGTGCTCCGGAGACCCGCACGCGTTCCATATCGCTCCAGCGGATGTCGTTCAACCTCGGATGGACAGTGGCGCCGGTAGTGGGTGGTCTGCTGGCTTCCCTGGGCTGGAACTGGCTGTTCTGGATCGACGGGCTCACCTGCATTTTTGCAGCGCTGATGCTGCGCCGGTTAATGTCGCCCAAAGCTGCAGCAAAAAGACCCGCACCGGCAGTAACGACTACCGTAGAGGAACCCGTAAGCACGATTTCGCCTTACCGCGACCGCAGTTTCCTGTGGTTTGTCGTGCTGACCCTGCTCAACGCCATCGTTTTTATGCAGATCATGTGGACGGTGCCCTTATTCTGGAAAGAAGGGTATCAGTGGTCGGAATGGGGCATCGGCCTGATGATGGCCCTGAACGGGTTGCTGGTATTTTCGGTCGAAATGCCCATGATCCATCGCATCGACGGGCGGCGGCCGCAACTGGTGTACGTACGCTTCGGATTGCTGCTTTATATCGCCTCCTACCTGGCCTTTCTCATGCCTTTGGGCTTTGTAGGTTCGGCGTTGCTCTACACAACCGCGATCTCTTTCGGCGAGATGTTCGTGATGCCGTTCAGCAGCAACTACGTATTCGGCCGTTCGGCGGGCAGCAGGCAGGGGCAATATATGGCGCTCTACACGATGGCTTATTCGCTGGCCAATATACTTGCACCCTTGTTCGGCACGCAGGTGATCGCCGCATGGGGTTATCACACCCTTTGGCAACTGGTGGCCGCTCTGGCCGGCATCGCCTGGCTTGGTTTCTGGTGGCTGGAAAAGAAGCAGAGATCAGAACACCCGGCAGCGCCGCAGCAGGAAGTACCGCCCGAGTCCCTGCCGGCGGTGGGTTGAGTTTTGCCTGGTATAAAAAAGAAAAGGCGCCTGTCAGCACGAGTTGACAGGCGTCTTTTTTATTGCGACCCTGTTAGCCGTAAGCAGTTGGCAGGGGCAGGAGGCAGTAACAGGAGATCAATATCTTTTTTGCGCAGTAATTCGTAACAATATCAACACTGCCACTGCCAACTGCTACTGCCAACTTGGTTTTCACGATGCTAAACTGAAGAGCCTATCGACGCCGGCAATGATAGGGCTTCGTTTTACCTGTTGGCCCGGAGGTTGAGGAACATCCGGAAACCGAAATTGGCGCCTACCACCTTTGCTTTTGTAAAGTAATTGGCGGCAAGAAAGAGTTCGTAGTTCTTGAACACGTCGCGGATATAGAAATAGCCGAACTCTGCGCCGAGTGTGTAGTCCAGGCGGTCGATCTCGACGCCTTCCTGTGCTTTGGCAAAATTGTAAAAGATGCCGCCTTTTGCCATCGCGGTAAACGCGTTCTGGTTCGTTTTCGCACATTTATTGCCGTTGGAGCGAAACATGCCGGCGCCCGCTTCGAGCAATGCGTAGGGGGTGGTCAGGAACGATTCGCCCACATCGTCGGAGTTCGGATCGAGGGTGAAGGTGGCGCCGCCGCCACCCCGCACTACCCCCCAGTGAGTACCGACGTTCATGGCGATCTCCGCGCCGCCGCCCAGGCGGTCGCCGATGTGCTCCACGTCCGGAGTGGTAAAATAGATCGAAGGAACATCGAGAAACAGGCGCGGGCCGCCGTATTGGGCAGTTGCGCACACAGTCAAGCTCAGAAATGCGATAGAAACAAGGATCTTTCTCATGAAGTGTAATCAGATTAATGGTGAATTTTTGCCCAAGATGCCCCCGGGTGGTGCTTCGCTGCCTGTATCGGCTGCCGATTGACAAGCAGTTATGATGTCGAACGGCAAAAGCCTTACTTTCGCGCCAACAATACGGGTTTTGTCGGAATGTGTAAGCAGTCCGACGAATTTCGGGCAGTTCCGAAACATTTTCTGAATACACATGGCAAAAAAATCGAACCCTGCGCGCAAAGCGGCCCCTTCCAAACCTGCCCCATCCGGCGCTTCGGGCGATGGCAACTGGCAACCCTGGGTGCTCGCCGCGGCGGGTTTTCTGCTGTTCTGCACGGGCTTTTCCAATGAAATGCTCGGCATCGACGACCACATGGCCACGGTGGACAACCCTGCGGTGAAAAATTTTGACTTCGGGATATTCAACCTGGGTATGTACGCCCCGCTGACCTGGATGGGATATGCCGTTTCGTACACGATCGGCGGCGAAAACCCCTTCCTGTACCACTTGATGAGCGCGCTGGTGCACGCCGCCAACGTATGGCTGCTATTCCGGTTATTGCAGCGGCTGGATGTGCTGCGCAATATTGCCTTCGCGAGCACCCTGCTGTTTGCCATACACCCCATTCAGGTGGAATCCGTGGCTTGGATCGCGGGCTTCAGCACGCCGCTGTTCACACTTTTTTGCCTGCTGTCCGTACAATTTTATCTCGACCACGCGGACAAGCCGGAAGGTTCGAACAATCAGTATGCGCTGTCGTTGGGGATGTTTATCGCGGCTTGTCTGGCCAAAAGCACGGCCGTAGTACTGCCGGTGCTCCTGCTGGTGATCGATCAGTACTGGAAAAAGCCGGCCCTGGAAGCCCGTAAGCGCTGGCTCGGTTACATTCCTTTTTTCACCCTGGCGCTGGCATTCGGCCTTTTCACCTTTCATACCCGCGCGGCAGCGGGCGTGGAGGTAAGCGCCGATTCGGGCGGTTTCAGCGCCGTCGAGCGCATCTTTCTGGTGTGTTATACGCCGCTGCTATATTGGTCGAAACTGCTCTGGCCGGGTAACCTGAGCATCTATTATTCTTTTGACAAAACGGAAAACGGAATGCCGGCGCTCTATTACGCCGCGCCTGTATTGCTGGCGGTGGTCGCATACGCAGCCTGGCATTTCCGGGAAAAAGCGCCCTGGCTGCGGCAGGGGCTGCTGTTCTACGCCGCCAATATTTTTGTCGCCCTGCCCTATTATTCGGTAGGCGCCTTTGAACTCTGCGCAGATCACTACAATTATCTGGCAGCCGTCGGTATTTTTTACCTGCTCGTTTCGGCCTGGTCGGCTGCGCAGCGGGCATATCCGGCTGCGGCAGGCGGCATCGCGTGGGCCGGGCGCCTGTGGGCAGTCGCGCTGGTCGTGATGAGCCTTATACAAATACGGTACTGGAAAGACACGATCGCCATCGTGGACAACGCCATCGAAAAAGGATTCCATCAGAACGGCCGGATGTACGAAGCGCGCGCCATTGCATACGCCAACGACCGCCGTGACATGAACCAGGCCATGCGCGACTTCAACAAGGCGCTGGAGATCAACCCGAAACTATACGATTCGTATAAATACCGCGGCAGCCTCTACGGGCTAAGCCGGCAGTATGAAAAATCGGTAGCCGATCTCGACAAATACCTGGAAAGCAAACCCGACGACGCCGAACAATACTACAACCGCGGCCTCTCGCTGCTCAACCTCGACCGCGCGCGCGACGCCATTCGCGATTTCAACAAAACACTGGAAATCAACCCCGACTTCGCCCGCGCATACCGCGCCCGCGGCAACGCATACCTCAAGATCGGCGATACGGCCAAAGCAGACGCCGATCTGGCGGAATGGGAACGGCGAAACAACGGCAGGCGCTGATAGCCCCTACCGCAAAAATTCGGGGCAACGGATGTCTCCGAAGTAGTACATCATGCCGACCATCAGGAAGGCGTACATATCGTTGTCTTTGCCGTTGCCGCGCTGACGCCCCGGCAGCCCGATCTTGGGTTCAAGCGAGCGATCGGCCAGTTCTGCGCCGATCTCGCCGCGCTGCGCGCGAATGTCGCGCACATCGGCATAAACGCCGCTCACATCGTCGATGTAGTCGGTGAAGAGTTTGCGGCCGCCGAGTTCCACATTGATGCTCCAGCGATACGACAGGTCTACTTTAAAGCCGAAGCCATAAGCCACGGCGCCCTGGGTCGTGTTGTATTCTTCACCGCGGAATTGCCCTTCGGTGCCGTACTGACGCAGGTTGTACCACTCGTCATCGAGTTCGGCGCGCGGGTTGAAATGATAGATGGATACGCCGAGGAAGACATAGGGCGAGAAGAAATAATCGCGGTGCCCGTGCACGTAAGGCAGGAAGTTGAACTCCAGTTGCCCGGTGCCGTCGATCAGGATGCTTTTGAAAGAAAGGTTGCGCCGCTGCTCGTACACATTTTTCGAGTCGGAATCATAGGCGCTGATCTGCCCTACGTTCGCGCCAAGTTTAAAACTCAGGCGGTCGTTAAAGTTATAGCGCGTGCCGATACCGCCCGAGAGGTGGACGCGGCTCAGGCGCCAGTTGGTATTCAGGTCGCCAAAGTAGTTGGATGCCCCGACCCAGCCGCCGACTTCAAAGCCCCGCATTTGTGCAAAGGCGGCATGGTTTGCCAGTAACAACCCGCCGACAAGCATCCATAATCTAATTTGCTTCATGTCAGAATAGTGTAAAATGGGTAAAACCCGTTGAGTAAAACCGGTCATTTCGGATGAAAAACGAATGATGAATGGGTGAAGCGCAGAAATGACGAGGCGCAAAAGTAGGCAGCTTTGGCGGTTTTTTACCGCCTCTGCCTCCCCTCCGGCCGGTTCCCGCCAAAAACGTGCCGGAACCGGACTCTGGTATGGACGCTGCAAAGTTTAAATTGGTTGGCTGCATAAAACGATCAGACGGGATGGGTGGGCGGAAGCAGCGCCGGACGCTGCGACATTTCGTGGTAACAGATCACGTCTTCGGCGTAGTAGTGGCAAACCATGCTTCTGCGTGTAGCGCCGGGCCGGGTGATGGGGCTGCCGCCGTGCAGCAGGTTGGCATGCCAGATCAGTACGTCGCCGCGTTTGCCCAGGAAAGGCTGTTTTTGCAGGCCGGTTTCCGCAATGACCTCTTCTATCTTGTCTTCGTAGCGCCGGTTGCTGTTGTTACCGATCGTCCAGCGGGTATTGCCGGAGGGGTAGTCGGTCGTAGTAAGATAGGGCAAACGATGGCTGCCGGGGTAGTAGAACAGGGCCCCGTTTTCGGGGGTGCAGTCCTCGAGCGCGATCCAGGTGGCGATCAGGTAGCCCGGTGGCTCGGTTGTCATGTGAATAGAGTCCGAATGCGCGCGTTGCTCGCTGCCCAGCGTGAAGTTGAGCGACTGGAACGGGATGACTTTTTTCCCCAGCAGAAAAGACAACAGCCGTAACAATTCCGGATTCCGGAAAAAGCGCTCGTCGGCCAGGCGGCTGTGCCCGAAAAAGTTGAAGATCTTGCGACCGGTGTAGTTGTATTGCGCTTTGCCCGCCTCCAGTTGCGCAGCCACTTCGCCGTTCAGCGCGTCGGTATCCGCTTCCGGAAAAAAACCTTCCAGGATCATGTATCCGTCTTTCAAAAAGCCGCGTACTTTTTCCTGCAGCACCGGGCCAAGAGCCTGAAATTCAGCATTTTGCTCCAGTTTTTCCAGGGCGTCGGGTCGATCGATCCAGGGAATGTCCGGGTGGTGTGTTTTAAAATCGCCGCTGCCCACGGGGCTGAAAATGCTTTTTTGCAGCCCGTATTTCCGGTACAGGGAGCGGTTGTGCCGCAGCCGGTCCGATTGCAGCAGGTTATTGACCACGTACACTGCTTTCAAACTGCGCAGAAAGCCTGTGTATTTTTGAAAAAAACTTTGGAGGGACATATATCCGGGATACTGAAAAAGGGTCGACAAAATTACGTCGTGCCTGTCATATTCCGCAGCGCGCCGGCGGTGCGCTTGCAAAAAGAATGAGCCCGCACGGCCGGGGGGGAGATTGGCGCACGGGCTCCGGAAGTTGTTTCAGTGAGGTCCGTTTCGGGCTCAAACAACTTCTAATATACGAACGTTCGGAACGCAGATCAGGCGGTACCGCCGGCCATGTCCTTGACAAGCAGCTGAAAGCCGTTGCCGTGGATATTGACGATCTCGATGGCGGCATCTTTTGCCAGGTATTTGCGCAATTTCGTCACAAATACGTCCATCGAGCGGGCGGTGAAATAGTTGTCTTCGTGCCAGATCTTGTTGAGTGCCTCCGAACGCGGCATCACGTCGTTCATGTATTTGCAGAACAGCTTGAGCAGTTCCGCCTCCTTGGGGCTCAGTTTCCACTGGTTGTCTTCGCCGGGCTTGACGGGCTCGGTAAAGGTCAGTATCCTGACCGGATAATTAAAATGGTACTTGCCGATGGTAAACTCGCGCTGTTCGTCGCGGGGATCGGCGTTTTTATTGAAGCGCTTGAGCACTGCCTGGATGCGGTACAGCAGTTCTTCCGAGTTGAATGGCTTGGAAATATAGTCGTCCGCGCCGATCTTGAAACCCTGCAGCACGTCGTCCTTCATGGTTTTGGCCGTCAGGAAAATGATGGGCACCTCCTGGTTGCGTTCGCGAATTTCGCGGGCGAGCGTGAAGCCGTCTTTGCGCGGCATCATCACGTCAAAAACGCAGAGGTCGTAGTTGCTTTTTTTAAAGGCCTCGAGCCCAAGCACGCCGTCGGTAGCCAGCGTCACCTCGTAATCATGCATTTCGAGGTATGAGCGCAGGACGTCGCCGAAGTTTTGATCGTCTTCTACCAGCAGAATTTTGTAGTTAGTACTTGCCATATAGTCGGTCAGTGGTTCGTGTGATTAGATGATGTTCCGATAGGGGGATTACGTCCTTTTTACAGGAGGTACGATGCTTTAACGTATGCTTTCTGAATTGAAGTATGTGGAAACGCACCATTTGTTAAAATTGTACACCGGCGTCGTATGTTAAAGTGGTCAGGACCTCTGGTTATAGTGGTTCCAACCTCTGGTTGGAGAATCACCAGGCTGTTGGGGGATGCTGCCCTTTTTCCAACCAGAGCTTGGGATCACTATAACCCTGGTTGCGGGTATTTAACTTTTTCCAACCAGATCTCGGGACCACTTGAATTGCCGTTTTCTTTTGTTCCTTTGCTTAGCCCTTTCGAAACGCCGTTTTGTCAACTCAACCCTCCTGCCCGTGCGTTACCTGTCCATCGACTTTTACCGTGGCCTGACCATCGCGCTCATGCTCGTTGTGAACACACCGGGCACCTGGGCGCACGTGTTCCCCCCGCTCCTGCACGCCGAATGGCACGGCTGCACCCCTACCGATCTCGTATTCCCCTCTTTTATGTTCATCATCGGGGTATCGATGTGGTTTTCTTTTGAAAAATACGGCCGGCGCCTCGACGCTGCGTTGGGGCGAAAGGTGTTGAAACGCACCTTGCTGCTGTTTGCGCTCGGCATTTTGCTGGCCAAATTCCCTTTTTACTGGAAGGACTGGGACCAACTGCGCATCATGGGAGTATTGCAACGTCTGGCGTTGGGCTACGGGCTGGCGGCGTTGCTGGCCCTGAGCTTGCCGGGACGCTGGCTTTTCGCCGCGGGGGCAGCACTGCTGCTGGGCTACTGGGCCTTGCTGACCGGCTTCGCGGTACCCGGAGAAGATCCGTTTGGCCTGACAGGCAATGCCGTGCGGCGGCTGGACCTGGCAGTGCTCGGCGACAGCCACGTGTGGCACGGAAAAGGCATACCATTCGACCCCGAAGGCATCCTGAGCACCCTGCCGGCTATTGTGACGGTTTTGCTCGGCTGGTGGAGCGGCCAGTTGATGCAGCGGCAGCAGGACAACAAAATGTCGGCCGTGCGCGCGCTGCTGCTTTGGGGAGGCATACTTGCGGTCGCGGGACTGCTCTGGGATATCGTATTCCCGATCAACAAAAGTCTGTGGACGAGCACCTTCGTGCTTTACACCGGCGGCATTTCCATGATCCTGCTGGCCTTCAGCGTGTGGGCGCTCGATGTGGCCGACGGCCGGCGATACGTCCGTTTTTTCCTCGTATTCGGCGCCAATCCCCTGTTCGCCTACGTGCTCGCCGGGCTGCTGACGAAAACCATGATCAGAATACAATGGCAGGAAAATGGGGAACCCCTCACGGCATACGCGTGGATATACCGGCAGGTATTTCAGCCGATCGAAGGCGGCGCGTTCGGCTCCCTGCTGTTTGCGCTGACATTTCTGCTGATCTGCTGGTCGGTGTGTGCGGTGATGTACCGGAAGAAGATATTTGTAAAAATTTGACCGTTTGGAAATACAAAAACGGGCATGATGCAGCAAAACCCGCTGCTCATGCCCGTTACGGTTTTAATATCTTTTTACAGCATCACATCAGTTGGAACGAACGGCGCTGCGGTAGCGGCGGCCGACTTCTTCCCAATTCACCACGTTCCACCAGGCGGAGATATAGTCCGGCCGGCGGTTCTGGTAGTGCAGATAATAGGCGTGCTCCCACACGTCGAGGCCGAGGATGGGTTGTCCCTGCTTCTCGGCGACGTCCATTAGCGGATTGTCCTGGTTGGGCGTGGAAGTAATGAAAAGGTTGTCGCTGCCGTCGACGCACAGCCATGCCCAGCCCGAGCCGAAGCGCGTGGCTCCCGCCTGCGCAAATTGCTTTTTAAACTCTTCGAAGTTGCCGAAATTCTTGTCGATCTTGGAAGCGAGGTCGCCGGCAGGAGCGCCGCCGCCGTTGGGCGACATGATCTCCCAGAACAGGGTGTGGTTCCAGTGGCCGCCGCCGTTGTTGCGCACGGCCGGAGAGAGTTTGGATATGCCGGCAAGCAGTTCTTCGAGGGACTTGCCTTCGAGTTCGGTGCCTTGCACGGCGCCGTTCAGGTTATTGACGTAGGCGGCGTGGTGCTTGCCATGGTGGATTTCCATGGTGCGGGCGTCTACATTCGGTTCGAGGGCATTGAAAGCATAAGGGAGATCGGGAAGCGTAAATGCCATATTTTTTGTTGGTTGGTTGAAAAAATGGTTTGCTCACGTAACAATACCTTTTGCAAGATGTTCAGCCCCGGCGCCGGCTTCATCTGTTTTTCTTCCGCGGCCGGTCATATGGTAAATCGCAGGTATTTGATTTTGCGTCCGTCGGCCAGGTGGTACGACTCGTAGAGGGTCTGAATGGCCAGTTCCGGGAACGGCAGGTCGCCGGCGTAGATGTCGTCGTTTTGATATAAAAGCGTGCAACGCGGGTCGGCGGTGATGGTGTCGAGCGAGAATTGATAAAAATCCGGATCGTCGTGCTTGAGGTGCACCAGTCCGCCGGGTTGCAGGAATTTGCGGTATTTCTCCAGAAAAAACGCAGAAGTAAGCCGCCGGTTTTCCTTGCTGGACCGCGGAAAAGGATCGGGAAAAGTGATCCAGATCTCCGCCACTTCACCCGGCGCGAAAAAGTGTTCGATCACTTCGATACGCGTGCGCAGAAAAGCGGCGTTGGGTAGCCCTTGCTCCAGGGCCGCCTTTGCGCCTTTCCAGATGCGGTTGCCTTTGATATCGACGCCGATAAAGTTCCGTTCGGGGAAGCGCTTCGCCAGCCCCACCGTGTATTCGCCGCCACCGCAGGCGAGTTCGAGGGTGATGGGTTGTGCATTGCCGAAATGCGCCTCCTGCCAGCGCCCCCTCAGGTCAACGGGCTGCATGCCGGCGCCGACGAGGTCCGGTTCCTGTACGTTGTAACACTCGTACACGTTCGGGAAGGCGAGTATTTCGGCGAATTTGCGGAGTTTGTTCTTGCGCGCCACGGAGAAAACTAGAAATTGGAAACTGGAAACTGGAAACTGGAAATTTTTGGGAGGGCAAAGTTGGGAAATATCCGGTGATTGGCGCTGCTTAAATCTCTCGTCACTGCTCCCGCCGGTAATGCATATCTTTGCCCGCCCGATCAATAAACTGCTACTGCCAACCGCCACTGTGAACTTCCTTACACTCGAAAACGTCACCAAATCCTACGGTGAGAAGATCCTCTTCCGCAACATCAGCCTGCACATCGACAAGGGGCAAAAGATCGGGCTGATCGCCAAGAACGGCACCGGCAAGACCACCCTCATGCGCGTGATCGCGGGGCGCGAAGGCTCTGAAGGCGAGCAGGCGAAGATACACCTGCGCAAGGACATCCGCATCGGCTGGCTGGACCAGGAGCCGCATTTCCACCCCGGCCTCGACGTGCTGGCTGCGGTGCTCGACCCCGCCAACCCGCTCGTGCGCGTGGTGCAGCGCTACGAACACGCGCTCGCGCACCCCGATAATAGCGACGAACTGCAGGAAGCCATCGCGCAGATGGACGAGCAGCAGGCCTGGTCGTTCGAAGCCAAGGTGAAGGAAACGCTGTTCCGCTTTCGCATGGAGGACCTCGAGCAAAAGGTGGGCACGCTTTCCGGCGGGCAGCAAAAACGGCTGGCGCTGGTCAAGATACTGCTCGAAGAGCCCGATTTTCTTATCCTCGACGAGCCGACCAACCACCTCGACGTGGAAATGATCGAATGGCTGGAGGAGTACCTGCAACAACCCGGCATCACGCTTTTCATGGTGACGCACGACCGCTATTTCCTTGAAAATGTGTGCGACAGCATCATCGAACTCGAGGGCGGACAACTGCGCCGCTACTCGGGCTCCTACTCCGATTACCTGGAGAAAAAAGCGCTGCGCGAGGAAGTGGAAGCCACCACCTACGATCGCCAGAACAAACTGCTGAAGCGCGAACTCGAATGGGTGCGCCGCTCGCCGCAGGCGCGCACTACCAAAGCCAAGGCCCGCGTCAACGCCTATTTCGATCGCAAGGAAGTCAACGACGCGCTGAAAAAGAAAAACGACGAAATGAGCCTCCAGATCAAGGAGAACTGGCTGGGCAGCAAGATCGTGGAGTTGCACAACATCAGCAAAAGTTTCGGCGACCGCAAGATCATCGAAAATTTCACCTACAAATTCAAGCGCCGCGAGCGCGTGGGCATCGTCGGACAAAACGGCACGGGCAAGTCCACTTTTTTACAAATGCTCACCAAGGTGCTGCCGCCCGACACGGGAAAAGTGGTAGTGGGCGACACCATCATTTTCGGGCATTACCGGCAGGAAGGCATTCAACTGGCGGAAGACAAACGCGTGATCGACGCGGTGCGCGACATCGCCGAAGTGATCCCGCTCGAAAAAGGCAAGGAACTCAGCGCAGCGCAACTGCTCGAACGCTTCCTGTTCACCCGCCCGCAGCAGCAGGTGTACGTGAGCCAGCTCAGCGGCGGCGAACGGCGACGCCTGTACCTGCTCACCGTGCTGATGAAAAACCCCAATTTCCTCATCCTCGACGAGCCGACCAACGATCTCGATGTGATCACCCTGCAGGTGCTCGAGGATTTTCTGGAAGATTACCCCGGTTGCCTGGTGGTGGTGACCCACGACCGCTATTTCATGGATCGCCTGGTCGATCACCTTTTTGTGTTCGAAGGCAACGGAAAGGTGAAGGACTTCAACGGCAGTTACGCTGAATACCGCGCCCTGAAACGCGCCGAACGTCCGGCCGCCAACAACGGCAACACTGCCGGCAGCGAAGCGGCTCCGGCAGCCGGCAAACCCGGCCTGACGAACACCGAGCGCAACGAAATGAAAAAAGTGGAAAAAGAGATGGCGGCACTGGAACAACGCAAAAAAGCGATCCTCGAGCGTTTCAACGCCGCAGACCTGGGCGCCGACGAAGCCTCTACGCTTTCCAACGAACTGGGCGCCCTGCAACAAACGCTGGAAGAGAAGGAAATGCGCTGGCTGGAACTGGCGGAAAAGGCGTAAGTGCATTTTACGCCTGCCGAAAGGCGAAAATCGGGATTCCGGCGTTCTCAAAGGGTAAAATCCATCGCCGACCGCATTTATCCGCGGTTTTATCATGACCAGGGTTATCACGATCATGTTTTGCTGGCTGGCCGCAGCAACGGCCGCTGCGCAGCAGGGTGCCGGCCTCGGGCCGGACGCTCACGCCCGCAGTATTTCGATAAAGGGCAGCGATCTCATTGCCCTGACCGATAGCCTGACCGCGCCGTTTTCTACCGACCGCGACAAGGCGCACGCCATTTTTACCTGGATATCGGAACACATTGCCTACGACTGCGGCAACCGCAACAGGCTTGTGGAAGAGCCCGAAGAGGCCGTGCATCCCCTGTACTACACGCAGCAACAACTGCAAAACATACTTGCCACCCGCCGCACACGCTGCGACGGCTATGCCTTTCTGTTCCGGCTCATGTGCCGCCTGTCGGGCATTTATGCAACCACGCTCGAGGGCTATGCGCGTTTCAACGGTGAAAAAGTGGACCCTGCCACCGTGGAGCCCAACCACGCCTGGAATGCCGCCTGCCTCGACGGCGATTGGTACGAGATCGACATCACCGCGGCTTCCGGTTATTGCGAAGGCGGGCGGTTCCGCGCAGAGCAGCGGGAGCAGTACTTTCTCATGTCGGAAGAACTGGTCGCACGTACATACATCCCGGTCAACGACAGCCGCCGCTCCGACAATCAGGGAAGGATCAGGTTTGAAATTAAAAATTGAAAATCGGCAAAGGAAAGTACGTCGATCTTTGTCAAAGAAGTTACTCCGCGCGGCGTTCGGCGAGGTACTCCTTCATCTTGCGCCAACTGGGGCCGATCAACCGGTTCATACCTTTGTCCACTACATAGTGTGTGGCGATGTTCGCCAGTCCGCGCACACGCGCCGGCAGCGAACCGAAGGAGCGCAGGCTGATGGAGTAGCCGCCGTCGGTGTACTCGATGTAATGCCAGTAGCCCGAGGGCATGAACAGGGACTCGCCGGGTTGCAGCATCACCTCATAACCCTTTGCGTTGGCGAGGGCCGGATATTTGTCGTAATCGGGGTTGTTCAGGTCGACGTAACTGGCTACCGTGAACGGGTGCCGGTACAGATTGCGGCTTTGGTCGGGTGCGAAGAGGATGACGCGCTTGCGGCCGTGTATCTGGTTCAGGAACACATGGCTCATGTCGATGTCGTAATGCAACGCCACCTTCGAGCCTTCACCGCCGAAAAACATGAAAGGCAGTTCATTCACAAAGCCGTCCATGATGGTCGGTATCTGGAAATCGTTGCGCAACTCGGGCGCCACGCGGAAAATATTCCACAGGAAAATGCGCAGATCGGTCGGGCCGCTTTCGATGATATCGAGAAACTCGCGGAACGAGATCACGCGGTCGGGCGTCATGTACCCCTTGCCGGGTTTGGAATAATTATTGGACACAACCGGGACACGCAAATGTCCGTATCGCGCTTTGAAGTGCTCGGTGGTCCATCGAAGTTTCGCTGGCCAGGAAGCAGTCAGGTCAGTAAAAACCACCGGCTTCATGGGATGCAGGTATTCCCGGGAAAAACTTTGGGGTGTTAGGCCGGTTCGGCGTTCGACGGGTTTTAAGTCCAGCATAAAGCGACAAATTTTTGGTGAACAAATATGCCGATAGTGAGTCGCCTGGATTTTGTTCTGCGGCAAAATTAAGCTGGAAGCGCATCGCATGAATACTGCCATCCGGACGAGGAAAAGAAAATTTGCGGCCTGCGCAGGGAATAATTGGCAATTTCCTTTGCCAACCCGCTCATTATCAATGCTTTGAAATGCCGCTTTAGACTAAAAAAAACTGTGGCGTCACAGCAGGCACAACAAAAAATTTTGCCCCCGCACAGCTTATATTGCGCCTTTAAACGACAAAGCCAAACCAATGACCGTAAAAATAACGGATAAAAAAGCCCCCGACGCGCTGGTCGTGCCCCTGCAACAGGGCGATCACCTGCCCGACCGCCTGGCAGAAATTGCACTCCGCGCCGGCGCGGACCCCAGCGGACTGCAAAACGATTTCAAGGCTGAAAAAAAGGAAGTATTTGTCCTGTATGCCGCGGGCAGCCCGCTCAGGCGCTTTTACCTGCTTGGGCTTGGCAAAAAAAGCGCGTTTCCCGACATGCTGGCCCAGCTGCGCTCCTTCAGCCACCGCTTCAAGTCAAAACTTCCCCTGAAAACAGGAATAGACCTTCGGCATTTTCCGGAATCCGAAACAGCGCGCCTGACCGACGCAGCCGTCACCGGTATGCTGCTCGGGCTATACGAGATCAATCGTTTTCGAAGCACCGCGCCGGAAAAACCCGCCCCGCAATTCGGCTCCGCAAAATCGGAATTGCAGGTGCTGGTACATACCGGCGCCCTGAAAAGTGCAGCAGCAGCAGCCCGGCGCGGCGAGGCTTTTGCAGCCGCCACGCAGCAGCAACTCGACCTGATGAATGCTCCTGCCAACCGCAAAACACCCGAAATGCTTGTGCAATGGGCCCGGGAAGCGGGCAAAGCCGCCGGCTTCAAGGTGCGCGTGCTCGGGAAAAAAGAGATCGTTGCAGAAGGCCTTGATGCGCTCTATGCCGTGGGGAAAGGCAGCCCCAACGATCCCGCGCTGATCCTGCTCGAATACGGCATTAAAACGCGCAAAACAAAAACGCCTGTGATCGGGCTGGCCGGGAAAGGAGTTACATTCGATACCGGCGGCATCAGCCTGAAGCCTTCGGCCAATATGTACCTGATGAAAAGCGACATGGGCGGCGCATCCGCGGTGTTCGGCACTTTTGTAATGGCCGCGCGCCTGCAACTGCCTGTCAGGCTGCTCGGCGCCGTGCCGGTGGCCGAAAACGCCGTGGACGGACTGGCCGTCAAACCCGGCGACGTGATCGGCTCCTACTCCGGCAAAACGATCGAAGTGATCGATACCGACGCCGAGGGTCGCCTGATCCTCGCCGACGCGATCGCCTACCTGCTAAAACACGAGCAGCCCGATGCGCTGATCGACGTGGCCACACTCACCGGCAGCATCATCCGGGCGATCGGCTACCATGCGGGCGGCCTGTTCACCCCCAACGACGAACTGGCAGGGCGGCTGGCGGCGGCCGGTCAGGCCTGCGGCGAGCGGCTCTGGCGCATGCCGATGTGGGAAGAATACGGCGTCGATCTGAAAAGCGACATCGCCGATTTGCGCAATTTCACAGGCAAACCCATGGCGGAAAGCATCGCCGCGGCCAAATTTATCGAACATTTTACCGCCGCGCACCCCGCGTGGGCGCATCTCGACATCGCCGGCATGGCATTCGCGGATTCGGAATTTGCACAGGGAAAAAGCGCGACCGGTTATGGCATCCGCCTGCTGACGGAGTTCATCGAGCGCTACGTTGAAACGAAATAGCGGCGAACCGACAGTCCGATTTATTTTTGCCGGGTCTTCCGGAACAGGAGCCGTTTGCGCGCTAAAAAATATACCTTTGCCGCGCCTTCGTTGATTTGACTTTTCCCGGCCACATGCCGTTTCCCTGCGCCCGACATTAATGCCTGCATACCCGCAACTTTCTTCATACCGGGTCATGTGTGTATTTGCAGCCGGCAGAAATGTATCTGTGGACGGAAAAAGCGAGCAAGAAGATCAATCTACCCGTTCACTAATGGCAGACATCAGCAAACTCACGGAACTCTGCGCGCAGGTGCGCCGCGACATCGTTCGCATGGTCTTTAACGTCCAGAGCGGCCACCCGGGCGGCTCGCTCGGCTGCACGGAATTTTTCGTAGCGCTTTACGGCAACGTTTTGAAACACAGCGCCAAACCCTTCCGCATGGAAGGCCGCAACCAGGACCTGTTTTTCCTTTCCAACGGCCATATTTCGCCGGTGTGGTACAGCGTGCTGGCGCGCTCGGGCTATTTTCCCGTTTCCGAACTCAATACTTTCAGAAAGATCAACTCCCGCCTGCAGGGGCACCCCGCCACACACGAAGGGCTGCCCGGCGTGCGCGTTGCCTCCGGCTCGTTGGGACAGGGCATGTCGGTGGCCATCGGCGCCGCTCTTTCAAAACGCCTCAACGACGACCGGCGCTGGGTGTTTTGCCTGACCGGCGACGGCGAACTGGAGGAAGGGCAGTGCTGGGAAGCGATCATGTTCGCCGCACACCACAAGGTGGACAATTTGATCGTGACGGTAGACTGGAACGGCCAGCAGATCGACGGACCGACCGATCAGGTGATGAGCCTGGGCAACCTGCCCGCCAAATGGAAAGCCTTCGGCTGGGACGTGCTGATCCTGGAAAAGGGCAACGATCTGGAAGCCGTTATCGCCATGCTGCGCCGCGCCAAGCGCCGCTGCGGCAAAGGCAAACCCGTGGTCATCCTGATGAAAACCGAAATGGGCTACGGCGTCGACTTTATGCAGGGCACGCACAAATGGCATGGAAAAGCGCCGAACCAGGAGCAATTCGACAGCGCCATGAAGCAACTGCCGGAAACGGCGCTGGGTGACTTCTGAGCGAAGCATGCAGTGGCCTTTGGCAGTATTAGGGTTGTGATAAAGCCCCGTTTCGAGATCAATTTTTAAAATTCAGACTATGCTTAAAGATATCGTCAGCACCGGCACGCGGGCAACCAGGGAAGGCTTCGGCGCCGGGCTGCTGGAACTGGGGCGGCAGAACCCCAAAGTCGTGGGCCTGACCGCCGATCTGATGGAGTCGCTGCAGATGCAGCATTTCCAGAAAGAATTTCCGGAGCGCTTTTTCCAGTGCGGCATCGCCGAGGCCAATATGATGGGCATTGCGGCGGGCCTTGCCACGGCAGGCATGATCCCCTACACCGGCA
Source organism: Lewinellaceae bacterium (assembly GCA_020636045.1). Taxonomy (GTDB): domain Bacteria; phylum Bacteroidota; class Bacteroidia; order Chitinophagales; family Saprospiraceae; genus M3007. The sequence goes on along the minus strand of JACJYP010000003.1, from coordinate 241,824 downwards.
CCTTCGCCAATTTCAGCACAGGCCGCGTGTACGACCAGATCCGCCAGAGCATTGCGTACTCACACAAAAATGTCAAAATATGCGCTTCGCACGCGGGGCTGACGCTCGGTGAAGACGGCGCCACCCACCAGATACTGGAAGATCTCGGCCTGATGCGCATGTTGCCGGGCATGGTCGTGATCAATCCCTGCGATTTCAACCAGACCAAAGCCGCCACCATCGCCATCGCCGAGCACGACGGGCCGGTGTATCTGCGTTTCGGCCGCCCTTCCTGGCCGATCTTTACGCCTGAAAACCAGAAATTCCGGATCGGCAAGGCCCTGCAACTCGCTTCGGGCAAAGACGTGAGTATTTTCGCCACCGGCCACCTCGTGTGGACGAGCATCGAAGCCGCGAAGGAACTGGCTGCACAAGGCGTTTCCTGCGAGGTCATCAACATCCACACCATCAAGCCGCTCGACGAAGAGGCGATCCTAGATTCGGTGAGCAAAACCCGCGCTGTGGTGGTGGCCGAAGAACACCAGCGCAACGGCGGCCTCGGCGACGCCATCGCCAACCTGCTCGTGCACCGGCTGCCTGTACCGATGGAATATGTCGGCGTGAAAGACAGCTTCGGAGAAAGCGGCAAACCCGTCGAACTGCTCGACAAATACGGCCTGAGCAAAAAAGACGTGCTGTGGGCCGTGAAAGACGTGCTCGACCGAAAGTAACGCCAAGCACTCGAACATTTCGCGCTATGTAACAGCCTGCACATACATTTGCGGGCTGAAATCCCCCGTTTCCACTAACGCTATCACTCACATTAGCACCAGCCTGACCATTTTAAACATGAAATTCGCCACAAAAGTCATCCACGCCGGCATCGAACCCGACCCCTCTACCGGGGCCATCATGACGCCCATTTTCCAGACCTCCACCTACGTGCAGGTCGCCCCCGGCGATCACAAAGGGTACGAATATGCGCGTACGCAAAACCCCACCCGCCATGCGCTCGAACACAACCTCGCCGCGCTGGAAAACGGCAAGGCCGCCATTTGCTTCAGTTCCGGCCTGGCTGCCCAGGACGCCGTGATCAAACTCTTCAAATCCGGCGATGAAGTGCTGTCCGTCAACGACTTGTACGGCGGCTCCTACCGCCAGATGCTGCGCGTGTGGGGAGCGTGGGGCCTGAAAAGCCGTTACATCGATATGGGCGACGCCGCTGCGGTGGAACATGCGATCGGCCCGGACACCCGCCTGCTCTGGATCGAGACGCCGACCAACCCCATGCTCAATATCGTGGACCTCGAAGCAGTGTGCGCGATCGCCCGCAAACGCGGCATCCTCACCTGCGTGGACAACACCTTCGCTTCGCCGTTCCTGCAAAATCCGCTCGATCTGGGCGCCGACATCGTGCTGCACTCGGCAACCAAATACATCGGCGGCCACTCCGACGTCGTGCACGGCTGCCTGATCGTCAACGACGCCGAACTCGCCGAGCGCCTGCACTTTATCCAGAATGCCTGCGGCGCCGTGCCGGGGCCGCAGGACTGCTTTCTGATCCTGCGCGGCATCAAGACCCTGCACCTGCGCATGCAACGCGCCTGCGAAAACGCCGCCGCCATCGCCCAATACCTGACGGCACATCCCAAAGTGGCCCGGGTGGTATGGCCAGGCCTTGCCACCCATCGAAACCACGAGGTCGCCCGGCGGCAAATGCGGATGTTCGGCGCGATGTTGTCATTCGACCTGAAGGACAATTCGATAGAAAGCGCCAACAAAGTGCTCAGTGGCACCGAACTGTTCTCCCTGGCCGAATCGCTGGGCGGTGTGGAATCGCTGATCGGCCATCCGGCCAGCATGACGCACGCCAGCATCCCGCGGGAAGAACGCCTGAAAGTGGGCCTCAGCGACTCGCTGATCCGCCTGAGCATCGGAGTGGAGGACGTGGACGATCTGATCGCCGATCTGGATGCCGCGTTGGGAAGCGTGTGAGGGATTGGGTACCCTTAATGCGAGTCGCGGGTTGAGACGTGTTGTTTTTCAACCCGCGATTTCAATCGTGGGGAAAAATGAACCTGCTCATCCCCAACGGTTTTTAACCGTTTAAAAGCCAGGGGGAAGTTCCTAAAATCCATCTGTCAAACGATTTTACCGACTCGCTTATAACGAGTTAAGCCTTATCTCTTTTTCCGTAAAATTGTGGTCTTCGTAAAATCGGGGGTATAGGCCACCGGAGCAAACATATCCGTTTCCACCTCAAATTGCTCGCGTATAAGTTCGTGAAAAGCAGCCAGGTAATACGCGCGTTCCGTATTGTCCACCACCAGATAGCCGCCCTTTTTTAAATGCGGCAATGCCTGGTTAATGCAGGCGGGACGTGCGCGTCCATCCACCAGCACGAGGTCAAAATATTCCCCGGGATATTGATTGATCGTGCGCGCATATTTCTCAAAACTTTTTTGCTCCATGCCTTTTGCATTACTGGAGAAGGCTGCGGGATCTTGCGGGGCTCCCGCCGTTTGCCCTTCCGGAAGGTCTTCGGCAGGGACCATATAGCCCTTCCAGTTCTGCCAGCCCTGCGCTTTTACTGTTTTCGTTAAAATATCGAACCATTCAGGATGGTCTTCCACTGTTGCCACCTCTGCGACATTTTTGCAGAAAAACAAGGTGGAGCCTCCGCCGCCAAATTCGAAAACTATATTTTCGGGGCGCAGATGCCGCTCCAGGAACTCCAGCGCCGGGAAATTGATCCATGGGAGTGCATCTGCAACAGAGTTCCGCCCGGGATTGAAGGATTGTTGCCATCGCTCTCTATATGACCATATCTGCATAAAATGCGACCAACTGTGCGCATAACGGACGGATTGCCAGGTAAAATAGAGGATTGTCTTTTTCCAGGACATGGAGGCGTCAAATTTTAGGGCAAAGGAAAGTAAAAGCCGCAAATTCAATAAAATACCACTTCATCCATTCAGATAACACATTATGAAACAATCGCTATTTATTGCCTGCCTCAGTATATTTTTATTTCGCATGGCACCTGCAGATGCCCAAACGATCATCAGCGGGGTCATTAATACCTACACACCAGTAACAGAATTCGGCTGTGACAGCACCAGACTGGTGGTGGATGCTGTCGATGGCTTTTCTGCCGGTGACAAAGTACTCCTGATTCAGATGAAGGGTGCCGCTGTCAGCCTGGCTAACAACATTACATTCGGAGACATAACGGATGTCGGGAATGCTGGAAACTATGAGTTTAATCGTGTTGAGAGCATCAACGGAAGCAACGAAATCAAACTTCAGTACAAGCTGTTACGCAACTACGATGTTACCGGAAAAGTGCAGTTGGTACGTGTACCGGAGTACGACAACGTCATCGCGGCAAATCTAGGTTGCAAACCCTGGGACGGCACGACCGGCGGCGTATTGGCCCTTGACATCGCCGGCACACTCACATTGGATGGAGATATAGATGTAAGCGGACTGGGGTTCAGAGGAGGACAAGTAGTGGATACCGATGACCCTCTTAGCCATGAAACCGAATTTTTCTATCCTGTAGACCCTGCTTCTGCAGCCGAAAAAGGGGAAGGCATTGCTGAAATACCAGCCGATCAGTCTTACGGCCGGGGAAAATCCGCAAATGGCGGCGGTGGCGGAAATGCGCACAACGGCGGTGGCGGCGGAGGTGGAAATGCCGGACTGGGTGGAAATGGAGGTCTTGAGTATTACAACACACCGGGCGCTCCAACCCCGGGCACCAATGGCATCGGGGGATCGGATGTATTTAATTTATCGACCCAAAGAGTATTGATGGGCGGCGGCGGCGGCGCGGGCCATACAAATGACAACGTAGGTACTTCTGGCGGCAATGGCGGCGGCATCGTATTGCTAAAGGCAGGTACGATCGAATCAAACGGGCACAGCATCCTTGCAAACGGCGCGGATGTGTTTTCACCAGGAAACAACAGAAACGACGGTCAGGGTGGCGGCGGAGCCGGCGGAAGCATCATGTTAATTGCTTCTCAGATAAACGGTACGTTACCAATCGAAACGAAAGGCGGCCGGGGTGGCGATTGCCTGTTTTTCGTACAATCACAAATTATTGGTCCCGGCGGCGGCGGCGGCGGCGGGAAACTGGCATTATCACAATTATTTCCTACGGTGACGGTCAATCTGAATGGCGGTGAAAACGGAATCGCAAACCAGAACCTGACAAACGACGCGCAGCCCGGAACCGTCGGCTCTATTTTGTTCCCCTTGGCGGCATTTCCGGAAGGTACCGTTCCTGACACCACTCCCACCCTCGACCTCGGTCCCGATGTGATCCTGTGCGTCGACAGCACGGTGGTATTCGACGCAGGCCCCGGGTTCGCAAGTTACCTTTGGCAGGACGGCAGTACCGACCAGACCTACGCAGCCACTGATCTCGGTTTTTACTGGGTGGAAGTGACGGATGCCTGCGGCTTCAAGCAGTTCGATACGGTGTTGCTGACGGTCAACCTGCTGCCCGATACCAAGTTCCCGGACACGACACTCTGTATGGGTAATTCGGTCATATATCCCCTGCCGGGATTCGACTTCTACGCATGGGCGCCGGCGACCGGCCTGAGTTGCACCGATTGCCCGGAAGTAACGATCAGCCCGGACATGACCACTACCTACACCGTGCTGGCCACTACGAACGACGGATGCGTATTGATGGACACGTTTGTCGTCAATGTGTTGCCGATCCCGGAAAAGACTCTGAACATTTCCTTCTGTCCCGGCGACTCGGTCGTGATCGACGGCGTCACTTACACGCAGTCGACTACGTTCACAAGTATTATTCCGGCAACTACGGGCTGCGACACCATTGCAACCTACATCCTGGAACTGGGCACGCAACCTACCTTCACGCAAACGATCAGTTTTTGCCCCGGCGATTCGGTTGTGATCGACGGCGTCACTTACACGCAGTCGACCACGGTCACGAGCATTATCCCGGCAACTACGGGTTGTGACACTATCGCGACGTATGTGCTGGTTTCCGTTACCCCGGCGCCCTCTGTCGTGAGCATCGAATGTCCGGACGATATCAACATTACCATCGACCCGGGGGCCGGCCCGACCGTGGCGACCTACGATCTGCCGGATGCAACAAGCGACTGCCCCTGCCCGGGCCTTTCCCTCGAACTGACGGCAGGACTTCCGTCGGGCAGCGCATTCCCGCCGGGTGAAACGCAGGTGTGCTATACCGCGCAGGTCAGCTGCGGCAACACGGCGTCCTGTTGCTTTAATGTAATGATTCAAGAAGTGGAGCCTTGCGATGTCAAGAACATCGGCTGTATGAAATACGAGCTGCTTTCCATTACGAAGGATGCGGGCGGAAACAAGACTTACAGCATTCGTGTCACCAATTTCTGCGCCAACCCGATGACCTATACGGCTATCCAGTTGCCCAACGGCGTTGTGGCGGACGAGCCGGCCAACAATTCGATCTATACCGCCTCGAGCGGCCGTCAATACAGCGTCCGGAACCCGAATTACAGTCCTTTCTACTCCGTCCGCTTCAAATCGACAGCCGACAGCATCCGCAACGGGCAATCTGATATTTTCGACTACACCCTGCCGCCACAGGCACAACCGGCGTACATCCACATCACGGCGCGACTCGAACCGCAGGTGTACTACGAAGCGCATCTGAATACCTTCTACTGCCCAATCGGCATGGCGCCTGTTACGCAGGACCGCAGCCAGGAAGGTGTCGAACAGCCGAAGGACCTGTTGTTGTTCCCCAACCCGACATCCGGTTCCCTCTTCGCAGACCTGTCGGCATGGGAAGGCGAGCAGTTGCAGATACAGGTCTTCGACAGCCGCGGTCAGCGCGTGCAGCACCTAGAAGTGACGGCAGATGGCATGCCGCAGCGTCTACCACTGCATGAAGGCCTGTCCAACGGCCTGTATTTCTTCGATATCCGGATGCCGGACGGCATGCAGCGCACCACGCGCATTTTGCTGCAACGCTGATAATGTCTCTATCGTGTCGTCGTGGTATCTATGTTGCCACGACGACACGACAAGGCGATCAGCCCGGCGCAGCGCGCCAGAACGAAAACGCATTATTGTAAAAATAGGATTGCCGGCGGGAGCAGTATTGTATCTCTGCGCCCAGCATTTTCAATTCGTCCAGTCTTCGAAAAAGGGAAGCTACGGAGATGCCGATGCGGCGGGCAAAATCGTCGTAACGCCCGGTGGCTTTGCGCCGGATCAGGTGATCCATGCGCCGGAGGAGTTCTACGTGTTCAATGAAGGTCATGCTTGCAGTGTTTGATGAAGGTGTATACGATGATGGCCCTGGAAAAAGCATAGAATGCCATTCCCGACGCGAATAGCCGCGCAGGCCAGCCCCGGATTGCTCCGGAACAAAAAATGCCGACCGGTCAGTCTGACAAAAAAGCCTTAAGACCGATCTTGTTACATGCAAGTAAGGACCCGGTAGGTTGTAGAGGCGCGAAAAGACCGCTGCCATTGAGGGTATATTTCATAGGTAGGCAGATGAAGCGGTTAATTGAACTAATATCTGTCGACAGCAAACCTAATAAAATTATTCTTTTCGCACCAAAACAAAAAATGTTAAATTAAGCAAATCATATACCCGGCAGGTAATTTCGTCATTTCCGGAAATCGCAGAGCAATCCACTTGACGATCCGGCAACACTTTGTTCAATACCCCTCCAGCGTGACCAGCCGGTAATTTTTTGTTTTTTCATCAAAATAGCCCAGGCAATAGCGGCCGCCGATGCGGAACAGGCACTGGTCGCGCGGCTTCTTCACTTCTTCCAGCAATTCGTTACTGGCAGCGATCAGGGGTTTTTCATAATACACCACCGAACGCGTCATCGTCGGCACATGGACGAGGGAATAGAATGAGAAAGAATTCCCGTAGGAGTACCCGTAACTTGGGTTCCAGACATCCCACCAAATACCGAAGTTGTTCGAAAAGCCGGGCCCCTGCCCGGGCATCGGCACCGGCAGCCCCCGTGTTCTTTCCCTGCCGCCGATGCACATCAGGTAGTGATCGCCCGCGCGACGCACCTGTATGAAGGGTTCGAAGGTAGCGTAGCGCTTCATAAACCGCCGGACGCTGCGGTATTCTTTTTCTATCCCCAGTATGCCGCGGCCGGGTACGAGGATCGGCGAATTGGCCAGCCCTTCTATGGTATCTTCCCGCAGCAGCGCCTTTGTGAACAGCACTTTGCCGCTTTCCAGATCGCGTATGCGAAGCAGCAGTTGCTCGTCGTTCATGTACACCTGAAATACTTTGTCCTCGTAGATATAGCTGCTACGCCGCTCGATAAAGGCGTCGCGCATCAGTGAATCGGTGTAGTAGTAGGCGCGTACCGACAGGCTGTCGGTGTCGAAGTCAAGGGTCGCGACCCGCAGGATCGCCGCTGTCTGGGTATAAATGCTGCCTACGCCGGCATCGTCGAACGTAAAACGGACCTTCCGATCGCCGGCAAACATTTTCACCGGGTTTGCGGCGAGCCTGGGGTCCAGTTCCATATCGGGATCCACGGCCAGCGGCTGAAATTTCTTGTTGAACAATTGATCGAGGTACAGATTGCGCCCGGTCCTGACCGGTATGCGGTGCTTCAGGAGCCGCCCGCCATCGCCCAGTTCGTACGCGATCAGTTCGGGATCGGCGCGTTTGATCTTCTTCGTGCATATAATATAGGCGTTCGAATCGGAAGACACGCCCTGGATCAGCCGCTCCCTTTTCCCTATAACGATGGAGTCCGCAACCGTCATCGCCAGGTCTTCCGGTGAAAAACGAATGATCCGGCAGACCTTGTCGAACTGTATGGCCACGTAATAGCCGTCGGGTCTGCCGATACGGCATACCACCCTCGCTTTTTGCCCTCCCGGAGAACCGACGCGCAGGCTGGCGTTCGTATTGCTGCGCATCACCTCCAGGGACCTGGAATCCAGTTCGACCGCATTCCAGGGGTTGCCCGCCCCGGCAAACACGTCGGAACTCAGTTGTTCGGGATAAAAGAAAAAAAGCGTCCGGCCCGTCGCAGCGCAACTGATCGCGACCGGTTTGTCGGGGTTTTTGGTAAAGTCGACGGGAATCTCCTGCGCAAGGGCAGGGGAAACGACCAGCAATAAAAGAAGCGGCAGGACAGGGAAAACAGGTTTCATAGTATATGTGCGGAATTCAGGTAAAACGGCGGTACAGGGACTCCGGTTTGTTTCCAGGGTATGGTTCGGACATGCCCCGAAATGTAAAAGATAAAAGCCACGGAAGATACAGCCAAAATTCTTCAAAACAGTCAAAAACAGGATCGCTGCGGGACTTTGCCGGAAAAAAACGATTTTTTTTGAAAAATCATATGTCGCTTGCAACTATCTGCAAATCAGCAATTTAATATTATGCAAGACTGGTTTTTATAAAAAGATTCATGTTAACGTTAGTTCTTTGTATTGCAAGGTATTTAAGAAGAGCATACATTTGTGCCATACAAGGAAAACAATCACCGGGTGCAACAACTATTTGCTATGAAATCAAACATTAAACTCAAACTGCTGATACCCCTGGCCGGAATCGTGCTGGCAGCCATATCCTGCCAGTCGGGGTATGCCCGGCCTGCCAGCGGTGTCGACCTGTCAACGCTGGCGCCGCATATCATCAGCATCAGTTCCAAAATTTCGGACGATGCCGGCGTGGAGCATGCAACGTTGCCGGAGCGGCATGACGCGCCGTCCGACAGCCGCTCTTCTCCAAATGACAACGACGCCGACTCTACCCCCGACACACCACACATCAACTGACCATCAACATTTTAAAAATATGGATTTGGAAAATGCAAAGGCCCAAATGCGAAAAGGCATACTCGAAATGTGCGTATTGGCCGTGATCGCAGAAGGCGAGACCTATCCACCCGAGATCATGAAGAAGTTGGAATGGACCGACCTCATCGTGAAAGAAGGTACGATTTATCCTTTGCTGGTCCGTCTGAAAAACGACGGCCTGGTGGATTACATCTGGCGGGAAGGCGAAAAAGGGCCGCCCCGCAAATATTTTACGGCATCGGAACTGGGACGCAAATTTCTGGCGGAACTCACGGAGAGCTGGCACCAGCTGGTACATTCTGTGAACAAGACCCTTGAAAATGCGGCAGCACCGGCGGCGGAACCCCAGGGAAAGCGAAAAGGGAAAAAAGATCCTCCCAAGCCGCTCAACCTCGAGCCCAACCCGCCCGACGCCTGAGCCCCAGCGCCTGAAACCTTTCCACCTTTTCAACCGACTTAAAAAAAATGAATAAGATTCTGAATATCAATCTCGGAGGCTATGCCATCACCATCGACGACGATGCCTACGAATACCTTTCGAACTACATCGAAAGTATACGAAAACGGTTTAGCGAAAGCGAAGGCCGCGACGAGATCGTACATGATATCGAAACCCGCCTGGGCGAACTCATCACCCAAAGCATGGGCACCCGTACCATCGTGATGCTGCCCGACGTGGAGGCTGCTATCGAGGTGATGGGCAAACCCGAAGACTTCGGCGATCCGGCCGAGGAAAGCACTCGTGCAGGAAGCAGCGCCGGCAGTAGCAGCAGCAGTACCGGAAAGGCAAAATCGTCGATCCGCACCGGCAAGCGCCTGTTCCGCGACGAAGAGGATGCCGTAGTGGGCGGCGTGTGCTCCGGCCTGTCGGCCTACTTCGGCATGCATGACCCCGTCTGGATGCGCCTGATCTTCGTTCTGCTGACCTTCCTCTCCGCGGGCTTCTGGATCCCCGCCTATATCCTCCTCTGGATATTGGTGCCGCAGGCCCGCACGGCGGCCGACCGCCTCTCCATGCGCGGCGAGCCGATTAACGTGGACAACATCGCCCGCGAGATCGAGGACAGTTTCGACCGGCTCAGCACAAAAGTGAACGAATACGGCGCACAAAAAAAAAGCGCCGCCGGCAAGGACCGCAGTTTCGGTAGCGCCCTCTCGCACGGCGTTGCGGTACTAGGGCAAATGTTCGGGTTTGTCATCCGCTTCATCGTGAAGTTCGGCGTATTTATCGCCGCCCTGGTGGCCATTGCCCTGTTCGTAGCCCTGGCAGTCTCCTGGGTCGCCGGCATCTGGGGCCTGATGGCGGCCGCGCCTTTTGTCGACTACTTCAGCCCCTATTCCGGCGGCCTCACGTGGCTGGGCTTTACAAACCTGTTCTTCCTGCTCGGCATTCCGGTACTGGGACTTTGCCTGGTGTTTGCACGCGCCGTGTTCAAAACGCGCACGCCCGGCTGGCTGAGCGGCGCCCTCGGACTGATCTGGATACTGAACCTGATCTGCGCCGTGTTTCTGGTCGGTTTTGCCGCAAAAGGCTACCGGCAGGGCGGTACCGACGAGCGGGTACTCGACCTGAGCGGGCTCACTTCCGATACCCTGCGCGTAGAAGCCATGCAGGCGCGGAACATCTCCGGGCGCTCGTACTGGTGGTTCGATGAAGACGACGACCTGCGCATAGACGATAATATGCTGGAATTCAGGGGCTTCGTCGAGATCAGGGTAAACAAGAGCGAAACCGGGGCATTCAAATGCACCCGCATCATACGCGCCCGCGGCTCCACCACCAGCGATGCCATCAGAAACGCCGAGAGCACGGAATTCCCCGTCTCGATGCAGGGGAATGTGCTGAAAGTGCCCTCTTCGCTCGGCATACTGAAAGGGCAGAAGTGGCGCGGCCAGCACGTACGGATCAACATCGAGGTGCCGGTGGGGAAAAGCATCGTGTTCGACGACAAGATATACCGCTACGCAGGCGCTGAAATGGATGTGTATGCCGACGACAACGACCGCCAGTACATCTCCCGCCGGCCTGAAAAAGTATTTCGCATGACCGGCCGGGGACTCATCTGCGCAGAATGCCCGCGCTTTGGCGACCGGGACTACCGCGGCGACGAATATTACGAGCACTTCATCCTGGAAGGCAATATCGAGGCGGAGATCAGGCGGGGCAATGATTTCAAGTTTACGGACCCCTCCGGCAGCATTCAGAAGATACAAACCGGCGACAAACTCACCCTGATCAACAACAGCGCCGCCGGGAACAGCCCGGTCAAGGTGTTCATCGAAGCACCGGCCATCTCTTCGCTGTACGCCGACAATACCGGCGAGATCGTGCTGCGCGGCTTTGAGGAGAATGAAGCAAGCATATCGGCCAAAGGCAAAAGCCGCATCAAGGCCTACATCGACGTGGACCGCGGCCTTACCGTAACGCTGTCGGGGCAGTCATCGCTCGAACTGGTCGGAGAAGGCAATTACCTCGACGCCGGCTTGAGCGAAGGCGCGCGCCTCGAAGCCCTCGGCTGGCGGGCCGAACGGGTAGAGATCACGGCCTCCGAGCAATCAGACGCGCGCGTGTACGCCAAGCAGGATGCCCTCGTCATCAGCGACGGCAGCAGCAGCGTCAAGGTGGAAGGCGGGGCAACCGTGCGAAATACGCGCTACGAAAAATAAAACGTACCGTAACATTCAGGGCGGCCGGGATCTGCTGGTTCGCCCTGAATGTTGCACCCTTCCGCAGGATACAACAACAGTGTTTTTGTCAGCAACAAGTCATAAGCGCAACCCGGGCCGCACAAAAAACAGCGTTTACCCGCCCTCTCTTTTCAAAACAATATTTCTTACCGCCGAATATTCTTCCCTGAAAAAATAGAAACCAAAACCCGGAAAAGAAATAAAAGAATAAAATTCCAGGGCAAAAAAAATACCGAAGCGCGGTAGTACGCCGTTTTGTATTTTTGCCGGTGACAAAACGACTTTTTTGGCGTTTTAAATCCGAACAATACAAACCGCTGCTGCTATGTTGTTGAAAAAAATTTGGTATTGCGCCCTTGTGTGCGCGCCCCTCTCCCTGCTGGCAGGTGATCCGCCGGTAGACGGCTCCAATGCCGACACCGATGGCCCCCATGTGTTCTATCGCGGGCAAAGTATCATCGTGAAAAGTGTGGAACGCTACGACACCACCGCAGTCGCGCGCTCGCAGGTATTCAGCAAAAAGACTCGCCCCACCCTCACCTGCAACATCCCCGATATGAACGACAAGTTTTCGTTCCAGATCAGGGAAAAGTTGTCCGTCGAGCCCGATCACTACGACCTGCCGGAACGTATGCTGGCACTTTCCGATATCGAGGGCGATTTCAAAGCGTTTAAAATGATGCTGCTGGGCGCCGGCGTGATCGACGAGCAGTTCAAATGGAGTTTCGGCGACGGCCACCTGGTGCTGGTGGGCGACTTTTTCGACCGCGGCATCAACGTCACCGAATGCCTGTGGCTGATCTACAAACTGGAACCGGAAGCCGAAGCGGCCGGCGGCAAGGTGCATTTCATCCTCGGCAACCACGAGATCATGAACCTGCAGGGATATACCGACTACGTGCGCAAGAAGTATTTTGCCAATGCCGTCCTGATCGGCGAAGAATACAAATACTGGTACGACGACCACAGCGAACTCGGCCGTTGGCTGCGCACCAAAAACTGCATTGAAAAGATCGGAGATTACGTCTTTTGCCACGGCGGCGTCAGCCCCGAAATGGCAGCCACGGGCATGTCGATCTCCGAGATCAACCGCATCGGCCGCAAATACATCGACAAGCCCTTCAGTCAGTTGAAAACGGCGGAATCCATCGCCGTCTTCGACGACACTGGTGTGTTCTGGTACCGCGGCGCCGCGAAAAACCTGATCTCTTCGGAAGAAATGGACCAAGTGCTGAAATACCTGGGCGCCTCCCGCATCGTGGTCGGCCACACCCTTCAGCCCGACGTGCGGGCGCTGTACGACGGCCGGCTGATCTGTATCGACCTGTATCACGAAGAAACGGTGCGCCGCGGCTTTGTCAAAACCCTGTGGGTGGAATCGGGCCGGCCCTACGGCCTGGACAGCAACGGCGCCAAAAGTTCGGTGATCACCATTGCGGCCAGCACGTCGCCGGCTGCCCCGGCAGGGGACCGGGTGGGGAAACACTGATCCGGTATTACTGTGTTGGTAGAACGCTGCGTAGCAGCGCTGCTTCCCCCTCTTTGAAGGGGGCCAGGGGGATGACTACGCGAAGCGAAATAAACCAGAACTAACAAACCATTCGCAATAGCATCGGCGGGAAAAACGTGATGTTCGTGTGTGGAAATGTCGTCGTGACCCGTCCTAAAAAAAGTTTACAGACACATAATTGATGATCATCATGTGTTTTTTCTTTTTTGCTTCTTTTTTCTTTTTGTTAGCGCGTGTTAGTTTGTGGAAAAACGGTTTCCGGTCTTTCCGTTTTTTTTGAGGATGAGTAGTAGTTTTTCCAGCGTTTCTTCAGTTTTCCGCTCATTTGGTGCGCTACATTCGGGGTCAGCATATCCAGGCTCAAATGCGGTCGCTCTTCGTTGTAAATGTGGATGATCTGTGGAATGATTTTGTGCAGGCTGTCTTTGTCTGCCTTCTTTATTTCATACAGCCATTCATCCTTCAAAATACCGTTGACACGCTCGGCGATGGCATTTTCCAGCGGGTCGCCGTTTTCCGTCATACTGATCATGATGTGGTGCTTGTTGAGCAACTTCACATACTTGCCCGAACAATATTGTGCCCCGCGGTCCGAGTGATGGATCAGCCCCGAACAATCCCGTTTCATCGGTCTGAGCGCCATTTGCAGGGCTTGTAGGGCATGGTCGGCATTCAGATTGTCGGCAAGTACCCAGCCCAGTATCTTTTTGGAATAGGCATCTGTGATCAAAAACAGATACATATAGCCCTGTGTCGTTTCCAGATATGTGATGTCGCTTACCCATAATTGGTTGGGGCCGCTTGCCTCAAAATGCCGGATCAGATTGGGATATTTGCGCAGCCAGTGGCTGCTTTGGGTTGTTCTGCGACCATTGCGGCGCCGTCGGACCAGTAGTCCATTGCTCCCAAGCAGATCAAACAGCGCATCCCGGCCAATCTCAATTCCCATCTGTGCCAACATGATCTGCAACTTCCTGCCGCCTATTCTTGGTTGCCGTTGCCGGATCTTTTGTATCTGGCTGATGATAAAATGTGCTTCCGCCGCTTGTTCATATATGACCTGTTGCCTTTGATAAAAGGCCTGGCGACTCTTGTCAAACAATCCACACAGGTACCCTGCCGGCACTTGTGGATGCAGGTCTTTCATTTTTTGGACCGTTTGACACCAGACTTTTTTTCAATCGGGATGTTGAATTCTTCTTCCGCTATGCGGATCATCAACTCGTACGCTTCCCGACGCAGGCGCTCGTCGGCCAATTCCCGGCGCAACAACGCCAGTTCTGCCTTCAAATCGGCTAACTCATCTTTGTCGCGTTTCTTTGATGCCATTGGAAATGTTTCTTCCGACGCAAAGTTAACAAGCCACCTGGACAGCGTCATGTGGCCGCCTATTTTGTATTTGCGCCGGTAGTACTCCAGGCTCTCTGACCCGGACAAAATCTCCTTTACTACGCCTCGCTTGAAGTGATCCGAGTAATGCTTTACTTCTTTCATCTTTGTCCTGTTTTTAGTTTACATTTTGTGTAAACCTATTTCAGGACAAGTCACTCGCGTGTTCATCCCCCTGCCCCCCTTCAAAGGGGGAACGGAATGTTGCTGCGCAACATTTTGTACCACAACGCTTTAAATCGAACCTGCTTGCGTCTGGCCAAAAGAAACAGGCGCGCCAGGGAAAGGGTCTCTCCTGTTTTTATGAACATCAGTCTCCAGACCTTACATCGTCAGATCAATTTTGACAACTCCCGAAACAACGCCAACTGGTTGCGCGCGCGCACCAGATTGTGTTCGGCGTACCTCGTTTTGTAGTACACGTCGCCGGCCAGCCAGTCGCCGAGGAAGCGCATGGCCTGTTCTCCTGTGATCCAGGCTGCGCCGTGCAGCAGCTGCGCCCGTTCCGATGCGTGCAAAAAGTCGCCGGCTTCCTCCAGATAGCCCGCCTTCAGGGCTTCCAGCACATCGCGACGAAGTACGGGATCGGCCGGATCGTCCTCGGGCCGGTCGGTCGTGAAGGTGCGCACCATATCGCCAAAATCGGACAGGGCGGTGCCGGGCATCACGGTATCGAGGTCGATAACGGCGACGGCCTTGTGTGCGCCGGTCGAACAGAATATTGGAGGCTTTCGTATCGTTGTGCGCCACCCGGAGCGGCAGTGCCCCGCTTTTTTCAGCGCACTGATCCGGTCGAACAAGGGCTTTGCCTCCCGGATCGCATCGATTTCGCGAATCGTTAGCGCTTTGCGGCCAGCGGGGTCTTTCCAGCACTTCCATGAAATGCTGCCAGCGCAGGTCCGTATCGTGAAAGCCCGGGATGGTTTCTGCGAGTTCGCCCGCCGAAAAATCGCGCAGGGCACGCGCAAATGCGCCGTAGGCCCGCGCCGCTTCTGCGGCCGTCTCCGGACCGACCGGCGCTTCGGGGGTGTAACTGTGCTCCACGAACGGAAAAAGCCGCCAGTACTCAGCCTGCATCGTCCGTATGCAACACCCGTCCGTCCGGTCCGGCCAGCGGCGCCGCTACACGGTAAGTATATCCTTCCTGTTCTGCCAGCCATTCGCAGACCGTCTGCATGTTGCGCATGAGCCGTTCCGGGTTGCGGAAAACATGCCGGTTGATCCGCTGCAGCAGATATGCTTTCACGGCGCCCCCGTGTTCCACTTCAACACGGAACGTGTCGTTGATATGCCCGTCGCCATAAGGGGCGGCGCTCAGCCAGCGATCGAAAGGGATGAAAAGGCGGGTGTGTTCCTGGTGGTTCATTTGCATGTACAGGTGCAGGGTATTATCTTATACCCGATGGTATAACCCGCTTTATTATTTCATAACAAGTTGTGCCGTTTCGCGGCCAGCACGTCGCCGGCTACCCCGGCAGGGGACCGGGTGGGAAAACACTGATCCGGCTGCAGAATGCTGATGCATGCTTATCCCGCATTTTTCACCATTGAAAAATGCGGGATTTTTGTTTTCGTTTGGAAAAGAGTCTCTCCTGTTTTTATGAACACCAGTCTCAGGACCCGACATCGTCAGATCAATTTTGACAATTCCCGAAACAGCGCCAACTGGTTGCGCGCGCGCACCAGATTGTGTTCGGCGTACCTCGTTTTGTAGTACACGTCGCCGGCCAGCCAGTCGCCGAGGAAGCGCATGGCCTGTTCTCCTGTGATCCAGGCTGCGCCGTGCAGCAGCTGCGCCCGTTCCGATGCGTGCAAAAAGTCGCCGGCTTCCTCCAGATAGCCCGCCTTCAGGGCTTCCAGCACATCGCGACGAAGTACGGGATCGGCCGGATCGTCCTCGGGCCGGTCGGTCGTGAAGGTGCGCACCATATCGCCAAAATCGGACAGGGCGGTGCCGGGCATCACGGTATCGAGGTCGATAACGGCGACGGCCTTGTGTGTGCGCCGGTCGAACAGAATATTGGAGGCTTTCGTATCGTTGTGCGCCACCCGGAGCGGCAGTGCCCCGCTTTTTTTCAGCGCACTGATCCGGTCGAACAAGGGCTTTGCCTCCCGGATCGCATCGATTTCGCGAATCGTTAGCGCTTTGCGGCCGGCGGGGTCTTTTTCCAGCACTTCCATGAAATGCTGCCAGCGCAGGTCCGTATCGTGAAAGCCCGGGATGGTTTCTGCGAGTTCGCCCGCCGGAAAATCGCGCAGGGCACGCGCAAATGCGCCGTAGGCCCGCGCCGCTTCTGCGGCCGTCTCCGGACCGACCGGCGCTTCGGGGGTGTAACTGTGCTCCACGAACGGAAAAAGCCGCCAGTACTCGCCTGCATCGTCCGTATGCAACACCCGTCCGTCCGGTCCGGCCAGCGGCGCCACTACACGGTAAGTATATCCTTCCTGTTCTGCCAGCCATTCGCAGACCGTCTGCATGTTGCGCATGAGCCGTTCCGGGTTGCGGAAAACATGCCGGTTGATCCGCTGCAGCAGATATGCTTTCACGGCGCCCCCGTGTTCCACTTCAACACGGAACGTGTCGTTGATATGCCCGTCGCCATAAGGGGCGGCGCTCAGCCAGCGATCGAAAGGGATGAAAAGGCGGGTGTGTTCCTGGTGGTTCATTTGCATGTACAGGTGCAGGGTATTATCTTATACCCGATGGTATAACCCGCTTTATTATTTCATAACAAGTTGTGCCGTTTCTCTGGCCATTCCAATAGTTGCAACGGTACCGCTGTTAAACTTCAAAAAGTCTGTTTCAATACCGTCACTAAAAATCACTCCACTTGTCGGCATCAGCGATTCAACCATAAGATGATCCTGGTTTTTAATAACACCTGTAGTGATACCAGTTTGCGTCCTGATGCTTTGAAAAGGCTCCCTAACGGCAAATACTAACTCATTATCCTTTAATTCCGGCCTTTGGGGTTTCAGGTTTTTCTCAAACATACTTGTGACGCCGTAAGCCATATTGAAAATTGAACTGAGCCAACCTGTCGAACCTGCCGGTGTAGAAACGACAAGCCCGCTTGAAGAGTGCTCTTCTGTCTTGTTGTTATATGAAATTTTATATCGTGCTGAAATATGCGACGAGGCGCCCACAAACAAGTCGTTAAATGCCAAAAGCCTTTGTCCGTCATTCAGTTTTGCTTCCGCAAACCGAACTGTTTTAGCATTGTAACGGTCTGAAATGACGTTCTCAACTCCCCAAATGAAATCGGATATATCAAATGGCAGGAGTATGCCGTCATATCTGTTTTTATCCGGATTTACGGCTATGATCGGGCAATTATTTGAATATTTGGCCGTGTTTGCAACAAGCCCGTCCTGCCCGATCACAACAATCAGATTTTTTTCGGAGAAGATGAATGACGGCAAATAAACCCGCTCAACCGTTTTGTTTTTGATCCATTTGGAAAGTTGTGTTTGAAGCGAAACCAGTGAGGCGTGAAAAATTTCGTGTTCATTCTCATAGTCGTCAAAATCTCCGCCCAGCCGTTCAATGTAAAATTTGGCCTGTGCCTTTGTATTAAAACGCTCGATCAGAGACTCAAGTCTTGTCCGGCTTTTTACAATGATGGCATATTCAAATTTCATCTCCTTTTGTCATGCTTATTGCCGAGAATCGAATCCAGTAGTTCCGGGCTGATATTCAAATTGCCGATTTTATCGGCGTTTTCTGCAAGTTGCCTGAAAGCAAGCGAGATATTGAATCCGGGGTCCGGGTTATTGTTCAGGGCCGTCAGGATTCTCCAATCGATCTCTTTGTACGGCTTCAATGTCGTCTCGACTACGTAACCTTTTGTTTCGGCTTCTTTTTTATCGTTTGCCGTTTTTTGCTCGATCAGTTGTGTTCTCTGGTTCTCGATTGCGATGTCTGTCGCCAATCGCATTTCAAGTATCCTGCGTTCATTTTCCACCTCTTGCACCTCGGTTTCAATTCTTTTTTCCGCGATCTGCTTTTGTTTTTCCTCAACCGCTATTTCAGTGTTCAGTTCCGACTCCTTTATTCTGCGTTCCTGCTCGACAGCAAAGTTTCTACGTTCGTAAATCGCGTGGTCGGCTTCCTGCTGCAACTTTTCCCTGGTTTCGGTTTCCAATGCCCTTGCCATTTCGGGAGTCGCCTGAACGGCTAAAATATTTGCGCCGAGAATTTCAACGCCAAGCATAGCGATCGCCCGTGATGTTTTAAGGCCTTCCAGAATTCTTTCTTCGATAGCCTTGGCAGAACGGATCGCGTCTTTCAGTTTTATTTCGTGAATGAAAGAGGAAGTTGAGGTCTGCGCCGCATTGATAATTCTTTGACTGAGTTTTTCAATATCATTCTTTTTATACTGTCCGTTATCGTCAACGGTAAAATCCAGCACGTCAGCAAGCGTTTTCGGGTCTGCAATCTTGTAACTGATCTGCCCTTGTATGTTAACCGTCTGATAGTCGCTGGTTGTTTCATTGAAAATGAAGGGCAGATCGTTACTCCCCATCGGAATTGCAACAATTGAACTGTTCGGTGTGAAATAGAAGAATGAAAGCCCGCGGCCTTCTCTTTTAATATTGCCGTTCCTGTAATGCAGGACGTAGGTCATGGAGTCAAATTTAATGTGTTTAATTCCAAACATATATTACTGTTTTTATTATTTCGTATTCAACCCTGGCTTGCCTTTATATACGGCTCCTCTTATTTTATGCTATTTTCAAAGCGGGTTATGCCGGTTAGTATATGCGTTGTACGTCAGTATGAAGAGCGCGTCCGTGCAACCTTAAAACGTGTTCGGGATCGTATATGCCTTACAGGCGCCACTGCCGGAACACAGATACCAGAATCATGATACCGGACGATTCCGAAAAGAGCGACAGAAGCGCTTTTCGTATTTGCAAAAGACCCATCCGTATATCTCCCGTACCTGCGCAAATGTAGTGCTTCGCATGCAAGATACAGCCCTGATTGCTCCCTGTTCAGGCCGGCGCCATTTTTTCCCTGCGGTGTCTGGAAAACGAGTAGAACAGGTAGCCGGCTACTGCCAGCGCCATGAGGGTCGGGAACAGGCCCTGCCCGCCACCGGCCGATACTGTGGAACTCGCGTGGTTCCTTTTGTCGTAAATGATATCGATCTTGTCTCCGTTTTCGATCCCCCCGACCGGCGCATAGTCTTTGTAGTGGCCTTTATAGGTCCGGCCGTCCACCTGATATGCGTATTCCAGAAAATAACTGGTATTGGTTCTGCCCCGCCTTCCCTGTGAATAGGTCTTTACAACGTTTGTGATGACCGCTTCCGTCTCCTTGTGTGTCGTCAGTTGCCGGTAACAGATCGTCAGGGGAGACATCAGGCCCGCGGACAGCACGATGACCGCCCCGACGAGGCGCAGGATTTGTTTGATGGTATGCATCTTGAACAGGTTGGTTTGCAGGGCTGAAACAGGTTCTGCCCGGTGTTACGGTTTATTTATAGGCCACGACCAGTTTGCGCACGAACGATCGCGCATGGGTGTGCAGGGCGATCAGGTAAATGCCCGGTTTCAGCGCAGCGGTCGGCAGATCAAGTATTTGCGCGCCTTCTCCCACGACGAATTCCCGCGACCATGCCAGTCGGCCGGGCAGGTCGAACACATCGACGCGCCATACCGCGGGCGAAGAAGCCGTGACAGGCAACCGGGTATCGGTCGCACTCGGGTTCGGATAGGGCAAGCCGACTTCGAAATCCGGAGTTCGGTGTTCGTTGATCGTTTCATCCTGTTTCGGCAGACAAGCGCCGAATGTATTGGCCACCCGGGCGCCGGCGACCCTGGCCCTAAAAGTGTTGGCGAGGGTTCCGCTGCTCCAGTCGTTCCGGTTAAATGGATCGGCAGGCTGCCCGCGGAGAAATACGGCTTGCGACGTGTTTGTCCGGCTCACTGCGGGCAGGTCCAAACCTGGCGGCGCAGAAAATTCCGCCGAGCCGGTCCATTCCAGTTTAAATCCCTTGCCGGAACTGTAATTATTGATGTACAACAGATAACACTCGCCCGCCTGCGCTTCTATCGACGCCAGGTAGTTGTCGTGCCGGTCTCCGCAGCCGTCGCCTTCCTGCTCGTCGGAAACGGCGCGCGAAAGCCCGAGGCGTCCGGCGCAGGGGAAAGATTCTTCTTCCGGACCGCCGATATTTTCACCGGAAGCCATGCAACGGATCTCTTTTTTCCGGCTGCAATCCAGGATATCACCTTCGAGGCGGTAGACGATGAAATCGATATCGTCCGTCAGGTCGAACGGCTCAATACTGAACCCGATATCGCCGGCCTGTGCGACGTGCCACTTGATCCAGACGGAATGGCGTTCTTCCATGCGGTCGGAACAGGAAGTGAAGCCCACCTCGCCGGGCTCTTTGCCGGGTCCTGGCAGTTGATTGATGATGAGATCGGTCTTGTCGCAAAGGATCACAGCGCCTGCACAATCGGCATACCGGTCCTGCGCCCACAAAAACGGGGATAGAAGGCCCATCCAGATCAATAAGAGGGATTTCTTTTTCATGACGCGATTGAGTTGAAGATTCAGGATTGAAGCGTTCGCAAAAAGGTCAGTATGCGGAAGCGGAAACGACATTGCTCATCGGCGAAAAAGTTCCGTCGGCATATTTCACGATCACGGCGTAGTAATAGGGTTTGAAATTCAGAAAACTCCGGTCCCGGTATTCGCAGAAGGTCGTATGCGTCGTATTGGGGGCGCCTTTTTGCTTCAGGTCGAATGACCCGGCCAGCAAATGCCCGCCCGATACCGCATTTCCGGCGTCATCGCCGATGTGCATTCCCGATGCATCCGCCTGAAACGGATCGGGGCCGTCGTACTGCCCTCCGGTCACGGATTGCTGCGCGGTCACAAAGCCCGATTCGTACAACTGGTCGGGTTGGGGGCCGCGGTAGATCGCAAATCCCGTCACCCCGTAAGTGTTGTGGTACGACCAACGCAGGCGTATGATCCCTTCCGACTTGACAAAATGTGCATCCAGTTGTCCGACCGTTTCCCGCCCGCCGCCTGCGCTTTGTTTGGCCCGGAATACCCGCGAATTGCTCTTCAATCCGGCGCCGTCCTCCGCCTGTATCATGTATTCGTACGTATACATCTGCTCCGCAGTGGTGTCGAAAAATTCAGCGGAGGCATGCCCCCACAGGCTGTCGAGCACCGCAACAGACTGCCAGTCGCGTTCGTCTTTTTTCTTTCGGAGGATGTGGTGCTGCTGTATATCCGCGCTTTGGCTGGGGGCGAACGAAATCAGGATGCCGCCACCTTGGGGCGTCGCCTGTTTCAGCACCGGCATAGAGGGCGGCACGATGTCGGGCAACGCCACTGCACAAACCGGTGAAAAACCGGAAGTGTTTTCCCGGTGGTCGATGGCCTTGACCCTGAAATATTTATACGGGGTCAGAGAAGATACATTTACCTGATATGTGAACACAGTATCCCGAATCCAACGTTTGCTCACTTGTCCGTAGGCGCCGTCCGGCTGGTCGGCCATAAAAACTCGGTAACCCATGACGTCGCCGCTGTTGCCGGGCGACCAGTGGATGCGCAACAGACCCGATTGTCCGACTGCCTCTCCCGTTACCTGCCCCGGCGGCTCCGGCGGGATACTGTCGCGCAATTGCGCGAGTTGCGGATTGGAAGTAACTTCGTTACCGTTTACATCCGTAAAAGCGACCTTGTAATATGCTGCCGGCAAGGGCGATAAATCCACAAACGATCTTTCGGAGGCCGCGATCATACCCGAGGGAAGGAGTGCATAATTCCCGTCATGGGAACCCGAGCGCAGCACCTGAAAGCCCTGAATGGATGCATTCAGGCTATCCGGAAAAGCCCAGTGTATTTCCATGCCTGCCGTCGTTTCTTCTGTCCGGCTGATGCCGATCCCGGCGCGCAGGGGAGCCGGCACACCTTTTACAGTCAGTGTTTCTGAAAAGGGTCCGTCGAATCCGAACGGCGAATGGCCGCAAATGCGGAAAGAGAAACTGTCGGTGTTATTTTCGAGCCGGGCATAAAACAGCAGGGCTTTGGGCTCTTTGCCATCCGGCCCTTCCGTCGCGATCACCGGTTCGGTATTCAATTGTTCGAATGGTCCGCCATTTTGCGAACGCCAGATATTGTATCCGGCATAATGCCCGGCGGTTGCGAATTGATCCCAGACCAGTATTGCCAGACTGTCGCCGGGTGCGGCGCTGAAGGATACCGGAGCGGGTGCAACATAAACTTCGTCAGTAGACAAACTAACCCGGCCCGGCCTGAGCAACTGATCGCCTGTCTGGCCACCCGGACGGATGATGTAAGCGTACCTGAAACCCTGTTGTGCCGTTGTATCCCTGAACAGCAGGTTTTGCATTTCTGCGGCCAGGGTGGACACATCCGCTGCAAAAAGGCTCATGCCGAAGCGGTTCTCCTCCTCGTTCTCGATATTATGTGCCGTAACGATGCCTTCGTTATCGGGCGAAGCCACTGTAAAGTCTTCGCCGTAATAGGCGCCGGCCGCCACACCGACGATAGAATCGATCAGCATGGCGGCTTCCCATGCCGCCTGGTCTTTGGGTAAAAAGGTTTTCTGGACAATGGATGCGCTTTGTTCGTCACCCGGTAAAGGCCCGTTCGTATCCTCAAGCGTGACGCGTACGAGCAAATAACCGCTATCGCGACACCAGGCCCAGGTTTTCGGATTAGCCGGGGTCCAGCGCAACAGGACGTGCTGATCGGCAGTGAATATACCGCTGGCGGCGATTTCAAGGACCTCGGGGTTCGCGAATTGACCGGATGCCGGCAGGGCCGAAAAACACCCGGTACTCAATACAAGCGCAAAAACGGGGAAGGTTTGCAGGTTCATAGGTTCATATTAATGACGGTTATATATATGTGGTGGCGGGCGGCGCACTGGGTTATACGTTTTGGGAAACCGTTAAAACGGTTCGGGGTCAATGGCATCCATTCCCCGCGAATCAATTCGCGGGTTGGTGACCGTAGAGCATATCATTACGACCGGGCAGGATCAATGCGTGACAACCAGATGCCGGTGCCCCACGCCGGCGCTGCCGATCAATGCCAGCCGGTAGATACCCGCCGGTAAATGCTGCGTGGGGATCACAAGCCGGGATTGGTCAGATTGATGAGTAGCGTACACAACCTGCCCGGCCTGATTGAACAACAATGTTTCGAACGGCGCCGGAATAGTGGAGGCATCAATTAAAACATGCTCATCGGCCGGATTGGGTGTCAGGTTGAAGTCCAACACCTCCGGCATGTTCGCCGCCGTGGAACTCAGGTCGACTTTCCAGAGTTCCCGGCCGTGGACACCGTCATCGGCGACGAAATACAGCGCGTTATTGGCATAAAGGAGTGCCTGAGGGTTCGAGCCATCCGAACCGGAGCGGATATCGGCAGCCAGCGTCGTGCCGGCAGTCGTGCCGTCCGAGACCCAGAGTTCGCATCCTTTGTTGTTGTCGCAGGCGCGAAACCAGAAACGCCCGTCGTTGCCCCATGTAAAATCCTGGGGGTTGGAACTGAAAAAGTTCGAGTTGATATTTTTCACAAGTTGGGTACCAGCCGGGGTGCCATCGCTGCGCCATAGTTCACGGCCATTAAAACCGTCGTCCGCCGGGAAATAAAGATATTGATCGTCGCTCAGAAACATCGCAGGGTCGTTACTGGCCTGGAATACTTTAAGGTTCTTGAAATAGGTGGTGCCGATCAGGGTGCCGTCCGTACGCCACAACTCACCAAGTCCCGAGAAATAGACATAACCTTTGAAGAGGTGAAATTTGGAAGGCTCCGACGCGGATGGGCCGGGCGAAATGTCTGCCAATCGAAAAGTGCCCGGCCCGGTACCGTCGCTTACCCAGGGCTCGCTGTTAGCGGTTTCGCCATCCGCGGAAAAGTACAGTTTACCACCCAAAGCGACCATGCGATCAATATTGGGGCTACCATAGCCCGGAGGTGTGATCTCTTTCACGCGCAGGCTTCCGTCCATCGTCCCATCGGTTGCCCAAAGCTCCGCATCCGGCCCGGAGAAATACAAAAGGTTGTTCATGGCAGTGAGATCGCCGGGGTCGGCGCCCATAAAAGATAACCCCGGAGTAGTAACCGTACCGGTTTCTGTGCCGTCCGTTTGCCAAAGCGTAAACTGGTTGTTAGAAATCCTGGCTGAAAAGAAGAGGAGATTGCCTGCAACTGTCAAAAGACCGGGGTTACTGCTCCCGCCGGCAAACAAATCCTTTAGCATAAAGGTACCGGCTTCAGTTCCGTCACTCACCCAAAGTTCGGCACCGTAGGTACCGTCATTTGCCGAGAAGTAAACTTTCTCATCGTAAAGCGTGAAGTAGGCTGGATTGCTTCCGGAGGCCCCGGGATTGATGTCTATTAGCAGACGGGTGCCATCAATCGTACCATCAGAGACCCAAAGTTCTCTGCCATGCACGCCGTCATCGGCAGAAAAGAAGAGTAGATCGCCTGCAGCAAACATCCGCACAGGATCGCCGGCAATGATCCCTTCCGGAAAGGTGTGTGCTGAACCAGGATTGAGATCGGTTAGCCGGCTTATCGACTGTGATGGCAGGCAATAAGGTAACAGGGCAGCCAATATGGCCGCGCGACATGTGAAGCGCATAATGAAGGTGTTTTTGATAATGTCCGTGCACGTGGCCTTATACGGCCATGAGCATACGAGCAATGTTTAATGGTTATTTTATTCTTGTTTCGGTTTGTCGGGCCAGTGTTCGTACATTTCTTCGTATTTCTTTGCCAGTTCGGGTAGATTCAGATCAGGGTGTTTATCGTGGTATTTTTCAGCGAGTTCAGAGATAATAACAGGATTAACATGGTTCTTAGGGAGTATTGATTCATCCATTAATTCCTTAACCACTAAGAGTGTTGCACAAATCTGCAAGACTGATGTATCAATTGATTCTATTTCTTCATTTTCAATATGTTGCCAATTCAAACTCTCTAGCATGTTTATAACTATATCATTGACCATCACAAGCGGTTCGTAATAGTTTGCTTGAACACCTTTTTCGTTCTTCATTTTATATATAATAAATAAAAATTGCCACCTCCTCTGTTGTTTCGCATACGCGTCACACGAATGCCATTCAATTAGGGAAAGATTTGGGCTTAATAAATAATAATGATCGGTATATTTATTTTTGTTTATTTCATATCGTTTATTTAATTCATCTATCAAATTTTTCTTTTTATCCGCGTTTATCATTTTGGAATTTGAAGCGTTAGGTTTCTCTGGCCAACGTTTATACATTTTACTATATAGTACGGCGAAATCTGCTATGCTTAGCTCAGGATAAATTGCCCCAAACTCTTCGGCTATTTGATTAAAATAAAAATCATCTAAATGATTTTTAGGCTGCAACGCTTCGTCAATCAATTCCTTCTCAATCAATAAAATAGATAAAATTTTTAATAAATCAACATTAGACTTATCCAAAGAAAGGAGGGCCTCACATTTTCTAATAAGTTCAATAATCTTTTGAACAACATCAATTAAAAAATTATAATAAACAAAATTTATAGGACGCCTTTCAGCAATCGTCCTATTGACAAAAGATTTCCGTCTTTCTTGCTTTACTATGTCTGGCAACTCTTGCCATTCTTGTTTGAAAATTTCGGACAAAATAATGCCCCCTCCCCTCCCCTGAATCATCTGTTTAGAGGAGGCGTTTCTTAAAGAAAGCAGAGCATCTTGTTTAGTAAATTTCAGAAGCATCATTCAATTAATTCTTTTACCTCTATCTCACGAAAAAAAGGTCCATTACCTAGTTTCACATTCGAAACAACCTGTAATTTCAGGTTAAGCCTGAATATAACTTCTTCTTCAAAATCATAGTGGGACACTTCACGAATCAGTTTTCCCTTATTTACTGATTCAACAAAAACTAATGTGTTGCCATCCGCTCTATCTCTAAACCCTATTGCCACTTCTCTTAAGGTGCTTGTAGAGTAGAATTGTTTAATAGTATGAACTTCACCAACAGCCCAGCCCTTAATCATGAAGGACTCATCCATTCCACATCCTCTTACTACAGGCCCATCATAGTCAGGCAATTTATCAAGTGCTGCATTTAGTCTATTTGCGAATTCTACATACTCAGGGGTCATTAGCGATTCATTTCTTAAGGCACTATTTAGTTCAACATGATAATTCGAAGTATAAAATCTTATAAGTCCATGTTCTGCAATTGAACACCCATACTTAGTAAAATGATCTAATACTTCACCCGAAATAAACACATCAACATCTTTCAAAAATTCAAGATTAACCCTCATTTGTACCAACCCTCCCTCAAAAGCCTCACTCCAAGCATTCAGGTATTTATTGGGGCTGAATCCAAACTGATCGAGAAAATGATCAAGCGGTTTCGAATCCACATCATCCATGAATGCCGCAATCTTAGCAGGATTAAAGTTAGCATTTTCCGGTGTAAAAACATTCTCAAAATGAAAATAAAAATCTTCATTTGTATGTGAAGGTAACTTTCCCAAAAATTCCTTGTACCGCTGTAGTGAAACTCCCGGTATCAGACCATCTGATACCTGTTCCCATATTTTACTAAGTGATGCGTGCTTTGCCAGCTTTAACTGCACCTTCTCCTCCAGGGAGCCCAGAAATGTATCGTGTTCCCGGTGCTTTCCTTCCCCCAGCGTTCTCTTCCATTTGTTATATTTATCAGAAAAGTCAGGGATAAACATTCCCAGTTTCTCGTCTACTTTTTTCCCCACGTTCGACAGGTTTCCCGCCATACTGATCAACCCTTGTCCAAGCAGTACGTCAAACACTACATTTGTCAGTATTCTGAAACTGCAACAGTTCCTTTCCTCCAGGCATTCCGCAGTTTGCAAGCAGTTGACGGATTCCGTATATTGTCCGAAAATCAGGTCCAGCGGATTCGCCAGCTGTTTTAGCATCGCCTTTCTGGTATTACCGTTTGCTCCCCATAGTTCAGTGCACAAATTAATGATTCCGATCAGTGCCCAGGTTTTTCCTTCTATCTGATCCAGGCCGCCATTGATCAACCCAATGGCTCCACCCGGAAAATCGAACAGACATGAATCCTGCGGGAACGGGAGCCAGGCTCTCTTCGGAAATTCCTGATTTTTTATCATTTGACCGGTCACCACAAACCCCTCGGAAACTATATAAATAGCCAGGTCCTTATAATTCCCAACTTGATATCGCAGTCCGAAATGCCAGGGATCTTCCGGTCCACAGGTTTCTATAAACCCCGGAGATAAAAAACCAAAATTTGTTGGATACTCAGCCAGATCGAGCGTGACACTCTCAAATTCGTCCATTTTAGATACCTCTGAAAATGTACGCTCCAGCATTTCTTCAACTGCTGCATTGATTGCCCGTATCGAGTCCGGGTTAGTAATTCCAAATTCGGGGTTGATCTCTGACGCAAAACCATCGGAAAGTTTGATGTCGTAAAACATGCGATCGGAGCATTTGTCGTAGTACATCCAGATCGCACCACCAGACCCCACCGGGGTCTCCTGATCAAAATCCTGTCTCGAGTTTGCAAACTGGTCATTGTTGGTTCCGCACCCTGATGCCACAAAATACTGAAGGTCAACCCCTGCATTTGCTGCGGAATGAGCTGCTTCAGAACAGGCAGTTACAACATCATTCCCGGATTCACTAAAATTATTATACCACTTCACATGGGCATTCTCGCCGGGTGAACTCAGTGATGATCCAAAAAAATTATACTGCGGAAAATTGACCCGTAAATAGCTGTTATTTCCATTACCCCCGGCCTGTCCATAATCACAACCCGTCACGCCTCCAGGTACCGGGTCCTGATCGGCTGTCAATACATAATCGAGTAAATAACCGATGCCCGTTTTAACATTTGATAAACTACTCTCCGAATCATCATTTATCAACCGATTGATAAAGGCATCTTCATCAGTTGTTGTCAACGTCCTTGAAGTGGGGAAGCAGTTTTCAGGAGGAGGCACACTCCCCTTACCAAACTGCACCTGTACCTGCGAATAAAGATTATCCCCTCCGTCTTTTTCTTTAGGCGTTGCAACCACCAGTACATAATCGCCGCCCACTGTATTCAAAATTTGCTGTTCCAGATCAGCAGCATCTACATCTCTTGTATGGAGATATTTGGAATAGAAAAGAAGATTTGTACAAAATACTGATTTGGCCTGGCGCAAAGCGCCCTGAATTTCAGGTTGATCGAGCGATTGTCCGTCCAGATAAAGATTGGGATGAATGATCGAATTATCCAGCTGTGCGACCATTTCAGCCTCACAATCTTCCAATGATTCAACAGGGCAATTATCACCATAAATTCGATTCAGAATCTCGTGGACCAAACAGTAATACTTCGTATTGTGAGGCTGCCAGGGTTGATTAAACTTAAGTCCCTGCCATATTCCATTAGAGGTATTGCCCGATGAAAATGCCATGTAAGACCCGGTATTATATGACAAGCCGTCGCCCGGCAATATCTGTATCACCTTTGATTTCGGGTCATCGGCCTTGCACCAGACATTAGACCCATTGTAATCAGGCCCAATCCAGTAACCCGCCCCATCGATCAGAACATATTCGAGCCTTGGGCATTCCTGGGATAAAATCAGCACATTCACTTTTTCACCTTTATCTGCAAGCAATTTATCCAGATGCTCCTGTATATTATTGATCATTGCAGAAGGAGGGAAGCCGTTTGCTGTGTTGTTGTCATCGACAAACAGGACCGCTTCATGAACAGTCACTTGTGCGCCCATGAAAACCGGGATCAGTGCGCTTAGAAAAAGAGAAAGGAGGTTTTTCATATGAAGCATGTGATAATGGGGAAATATTTATGAGTGTTTATCGCCTTATACTGATCTCATGGCTTCGTTAATTCAATTACTTTGTCCGTAGTAAGCCCTAAACCTGGTATTCTGTATCGGATATTCGTTAAAAACTTTGATCCGCTTGGCAATACGGGCATGTCGTTATCAGCAATTGTAACCAGGTACGGATTTCCTTCAAAAGCGCAATTTAACGTGCAGCAACCTTGCTGGCTGCCATTGGTGCAACAGTATGAGAAGTTTCCACAGCCCGTGGCAGACTGTCCCAACCAGTTCATTCCACTGCATTTCATAGTTTTATAAGACAACAAGTCCATTTTCATATCACCCCACATCACACTAAAAGCATTCAGTGAAGTAAAATCCAGACTCTGAATGATACTATCTGAATTTGGAGGCACACTACCATCATATGATACCGCCAGAACAGGATTTTCGATCGACTCGTCAAAGCCAATTGGGGCATTTGAAAAGTTTTGCTGATCGAAACTGTTGTATTTGTTTGTGAATTGGCTCAGGTAACAGAAATCAGAATTATTAATGGGCTCCTGGCCGTAATTGTACACCAGTTTTAAATATGTTTTATTCTGATTGAACCAGTTCAGACTATTCAGGTCAAGGGTAGTCGAAACCAATTCCTCCCCTTCGTCTTTTCCATATATTTCAAAATAATCCAGTGGCTCGTCTAATGTTGAATTGGCGCGTATCCACCCGGTGGAATATGAGACGACCTGCAAATTCTGCTTTAATGCTTCTACTTTATCGGCAAATTTTGCATAATTACTCACCCGAAAGTGCACCTGATACATCACGCCGGGGACATCTTCCGGATCACTTTCAGCGTCACCTCCTTCACTTCCTGCATTATCCGAACCTACCAACCCGTCGATATTATTATTTACCATTTCAAGCCTGTACGTTTCACCCGGATCAAGCGATGGCATTGTAAATTCTATTTTCCGCTTATAATCGATATAGGCAAAAGGAAACTTTACAACCGAACCATCAGATAACCTGGTCAGGTGCATTTCACGTACGTAGCCTGGTGGGTCTTGCTGGAACAATTCGGGTTGTCCGAATTTCAATACAATAAACCCTTTCCCATCGGGATGCTCATTCCGGTAAAAGTTGAACTGCCCATCTATTGGATAAGCATGTTTGACGTTATCCACAGGAATAATGTCGGGGGAGTTTCCTGTTTTGAAAACAACCTCTTTTTCTTCGAATTTGAAAAATTCGCCGTTTTTTAATACTTGTGCTTTTACTTTGAAAACAAGCCATTTGTTTGCGGGCAGCGCATTTACAGGCTTGGCTTCAAGCACCGTTCTGCCCTCTGTCAAAGCATCTTCATCGAACAGTACAAGGCCATCACTTATGATACTTGCGTAGATGATCTCCGCGCGCCATACATTGGTCCCGTCGCTCAGGTCTTCATTGATCGGAACAGTGAAATTGGCTTTGGGGATTGTTAGTGTATGCACACTTTCCAGACTATCCACTGGACTCAGTGCCAGTATCACCTCCTGATCTTCCCATGGATCGGAGCCGCCGATAATCTGGCACTCTTCCCCAAAGGAAAATTCGAAGCGGCATTTGCCTTTGATCAGACCTCCGAGGATACGATAACGTCCGCCGACTGCGCCCCGGGCATAGAATGGATTCGGAAATTTGGCTTGTAGAGCAGCGGCAACAGACAGGCTCAGGATTTCAAAGTCCCGTTTCTTCCCCCAAAGGCGAACCCTGATACCTACTTTTCCCTGCACATATGCCCACAACTGTCCTGAAGCATACCAACCATTAATACCGAGTGGTTCGCCATTGTTATTAGCGCAGGTTGCATTCCCGTAGTCCTGCAACATGATATCGAAGCCTAATCCCAGATCGAAACGAGCATAAAAAATGAGGAACTTCAGATCGCCGGTCGTGGCATCGAATCGCATTCCTGTAGCAAAGCCATTCCCGGTTCTCCTAAGTGCCTCGTTTGCCACAATATTTCCCAAACCGGTGAGGGAAGAAACGTTTCCTGGCAGGCCTGGAAACGACGGGATATTTTTCCCGATATCAAAATAAAAATCTACTTCGGCCAGGGTCATTTTTAGTTTTGGGATCGTGAATGCAACCCGAATGGGTTTTTGCGGAGTTCCGACATTGATGAACCAGTACCCTGGCCTGATCATCAACTCGGCGTCCCCGTGGCCGTGTAGTATTCCTGCTACATTTATGTTCACCCTGAAATTTCCATGAAATTCTTTTTCAGCAAAGGCGTAGCGCATGTACACAAAGGCGCATATTTCAGTAGGCAGATTGGGCAAAAGGCTGTCGAGATAGATAGGCGGCGCTGAAAAATTCACGGCATCCATAAAACGACCTGTT
Organism: Lewinellaceae bacterium; assembly: GCA_020636045.1. Classification (GTDB taxonomy): domain Bacteria; phylum Bacteroidota; class Bacteroidia; order Chitinophagales; family Saprospiraceae; genus M3007. The sequence continues at coordinate 210,172 of JACJYP010000003.1, read as the reverse complement.
CCTTTAAAATAAACTTCGTCCAGCCCCCCGCTTGAATAAAAACTCACGCCGAAAGTTGCGTTGACATTAAAGGCTTCTTCCTTGGCAAGCGCCATAACGACCGTTGCGTGAATATTGATCCCCCTGTCAACATCGGGAGCATAAACCAGGCCTGACAAAGAACTGCCCAGGGCAATGGCCAAAGGATCTACATTTGAAATATTGGGTGGCAATCCCGTATCCAGGTCGCCAATAATATCCATGTGATAAGAAGCACCGCCTCCGAATCCGATGAGTTGCAAGACCCCGGCGCCGATACTGGGATTAAAACGGGCAAGCGCGTCGATCATGAAATATTTGAACGCTCCTGTGTTTCCGAATACCCCCAGTGCCATCAACTCTACATCAACGCCCTGGAAGTCGACATAAACAGCGCCAGAAAAGCCGCGCCCTAAGGATGCATGGGGCTGATCCTGTCCGAAAAACGCTAATTTGCCATGAACGCGATCTACACCCGGGAAACTCGCGTCAATGTATACGTCATCGATCATCAGGCCGTCGTAAACCCATCGTTGGCGGTTGTTCTGTACAAGCAATTTACCCTTCAACTGAAACCCGCCATCTACCATGAGCAGCCCCATATCTTCTTCAACAATAATAATCCCGGCCCTGAATTTAAGGTTGGCCCTGTCGTCAGTATTGGGTACGCCAACCATTTTTATGCTGTCTATTGTAATTTCGAAGCCTCCGAATCCTACCCCTGCCGAAGCGTTTGGAACACTCCAAAGGCCGGGTTCGAAATATGGTTTATTGTTTCTGAGTACGAGGTTCTGAAAGGTTATGTCGGGAATTTCGGCAACAAAATTCTGCCCCAGGTCTCCATCTATGGTAACGGAGCCATTCAGCACCGCCTTCGCTTCAAATGATCCGTTCTGGTATTTAATTTCAATTTCAGAATCGGGATTGATGATGACACTGGCTTTCCAGACATCTGCCTGATAAACACCAAGTGGCATTACCGAAAAACTATACAGGTTACCGGGTAATACTGCGGCTTCGTATCGGATGCATTCGCTTGGCAGCGCACAACCTCCGGAGGCTCCGGTTAATATAGGCAGGTTCAACAGCCCATTGAATTTGAAACCATCAAGGCGATTGCTGGTAACCTGAAGGGCAAACGTATCGATTGAAAATGCCCAGCCACCGAGGTTCCCTTCACATAAAGTGAGCAAAGGACTTGCAAATACTTCACCAGTAAGGCCCCTGTCATCAAAAATGAGGTCCTTTGCGCCGACTGTAATATCGGCACCCGAACCGGTACTGATCTGTCTGGGTAGTGTGACGGAAATCTCTGCCGCATAAAAGCCTTTCCACAACCCGGACGCAGTTGTAACACCATTGTTGTGCTGTACAAAAGGGGATGCATAATTTGGCGGAAATGCAATATATCCAGGTGTAATGGAACTACTGAAATCAAAAACAAGGTCCTGCACCTGCCATTTGATACTATCGTGTTGTGTCAATGCAAAAGGATCGACGTCCAATTCCACCACAAACTCGCCCCAGGCGGGCATTTGAACAAGAAAGTGGGCTTTTACCGATTCCGTCTCCGGTTTGGGAGCAAGTGTCCCCGGGTATAACGGTATGATATAATTACGGCAAAACTCAACCTCACCATCGACGCTCATGCCGGAAAATCCATCGCAATCGAAAGACACATACGTGTTGTTATTGCCGAGAAGATTGAGTTTCGTAGCGTTGTTCAGGGTGATACTGATGTCGGTTCCCAACAACAATCTGGTATCGCCGATAAATCCGGAAGGGCCGAATGGCACCTTGAGTGCCTTGAATAAAAGGCGATCCGGGGACGGTGTTGTATTGATAATGATATAAATATCCGCAGTGCCGCCTTGCGGTGTAAAGGAAACATTGTCAAGATAAAGCGTGTAGGTCTGGCCGAATACATCCCTGGACAACTTCAGTGGCAGCAAACTGACGGGGTAATCGGTATCGCCGGGACCGAATTGCTTTCCCCTTGCCTTATCAATCGCTTCCAAAAAATAAGCCCTGTCGATGCCGTTGATTTGTTGCCACCCCTGGTGATAGGCAAATGAGATATCTTCCCAACGGGTTTCCGATGCCTGCCGCATTAAAAGCGCTTCCAAAGCACGATCAGTGCCAGTACCGGCAAGCGATACCGATGTATTGACTCCTCTTGTGTTCGAACGGCCCAAAGAAGTCCAGCGCGCTCCTTCGGATTGATAACCATCAATCCCTCCCGTTTCATGTAAGGCCTTATACTCTGCTGCGACAATAGAATCGACCTTTTCATCTACCCACTTTTCCAAATTCCCCATATCTGCATAGTAGTTGGCCTCGTCCGGTGAAAACTGTTTGATCAGTTTAATTAAATGCGCTACGGATTCCGAAATACCGGGCTCCTCCTGTAGTTGGCCGATGATCGCCAATATTGCCTCATACCGCATCAGGTCAACATCACAGTTGTACAGGTTGATATGGGTGACTTCCAGGGCTTCTTCGCCGGGATTGCGATCCGTATTGATCCCGAGTATTTCGGGCTTTTCCTTGAATTCCCGGCTCATCCCTTCTTTGAACCATTTATCGCCCGGGCCGAAAATGAATATTCTGTCCCGGTCATCGGTATGTCCCAATGCATAGAAATGTTCCCGCATGGTATCGCGGGAAAGGTCACAGCGGATTTTTGTAGCCTGGATCGAGTCATTTGTTTGTTGAGCAAGGACGCCTAGATAAGCCAGCACCAGCGGTCTGATGGAATCTTCCACTTCGTTTGCCAATGCGATGCCCTCGATCGTTGAGGCAGGGTCGAGCCAATAATATGGTCCGCTGCCCGAAGGATTGCAGGGCTGCCCCTGCGCATCAAATCCAAGCTGGCTACAGCCACCGGGGTTGAACGGCGTGCCCGTTTCGATGTGTATCCCGTTCTCGTCGAATCCATTCGGATCGTAATTGGGATCATACGGATCGCCGGGTTCCCAACCCTGATAGGGCGGCATCTGGTATTGCCCGTCGGCGCCAAAACCCAAAGGATTGTACGGGTTATTGGTAGAAGACCAGTTGCCGTTCTCGTCAAACCCCTCTTCTTCCGGCAACGCATGGCAAAAGTTGCTTTCCCCGAAAGTGATGGTGTCGAGGCTCAGATCGGGGTAATTGCCCAGGTTTTCTGAAATGCCATTTACAACGCCGCTGATGATCGCGCGCTGCGTATCCACTGCTACCTGCTGAAAATCGACGCGCAGGTAGCGTGTACTGAACGGCAGGCCGATGATGCCCTCTCCTGAAAAGTACCCGTTGCCGCCCCATACCTGTGTCAGCAGGATGGGAAAACCGTTGATAAAAAAGATCTCTCCTTCGGCCGCTTCATCGAGCAGCTGTGCGGGGTCGGGCGCCGGAATATTGGCCGCCAGTCCGCAAGCCAGTTCGGGCATCCCCGGTATCGGCGTATCCGGCACATCTTCATCTTCCTGGTTGATAATGCCGTCGTTGTCGATATCGCCGAGCGGTCCGTCGTTGTTATCGGGGTCGCAACCGTCGGGCAGCCCGTCGCCATCCGTATCCACGATGCTGTTGCGCGGCAGGGTGGTCACATTTTCCACGATCGTCTCGCTGCAGATATAGTCGTAACTGAAGCCCGACTGCCCGACGAGCAGGTAGGCGGCGACCTGGTATTCGGTCTGCTCTTCGAGGTTGCCGATCCGCATCTCCGCGCCGGAAAAATGGTAGTAGAACTGCCAGTCGCCGTTGCCGGAAAGCGGCTTGAGGGCCACCAGGTACCGCAGATCGTCGTAGCCCAGCGCCGGGCCGTCGAACTGCAGGGTGATAAAATCCGCGCCCACGCAGACCGGCGTCACCTGGCTTGCGTAGCCGCAATCGTTTTGAAAGGAAGACAGCGTCACCAGAAACGGCCCAACCTCCTCGCAGGCGAAATTGTAGTCCATATAAGCGCCGTCGCGCAGTTGCCGCACGTACACTTCGTAGGTGCCGCCCTGGTACAGTTGGTCGACGAACATCTGGTCGAGGCTGTAGATCAGGCGCTGCTGCCAGAGGCCCAGCACGGGCGGCGCTGCGTTGCCTGCGGGCACGTCCACGAGGCGGTAGCGTACCAGCAGGCGCCTGCCGGTGGCGGAGAGCGGGCGCCGGGGCGACAGGGCGATCCCGAAACGGTTGTGGGTGATATTGCCGACGGCGATCAGCGTGGTGTCGAGGCTGCAATCGGAGGGGATGTACGCGCTGGTTTTGCCCGCGATGCGCACCCATTCGCTGTGGCCGATGTCATCCGGCTGCGGGCCCTGGCACACGCGCCGGATATACAGATCGTATTCCGTGTGCAGTGCCAGATCGTCGAAGGTCCAGGTATTCCCGGCCGCTACCCTGAGCGGATTTTTGAGCATCGGGCGGGAGGGGTCCGATTTTTTGGCAATGGCCAGTTCGAAACGCAGCGTACCGGCCCAGGCGCTATCCCAGCGGACCTTCAGGGCATTGTGCCGGGCTTCCGCGATCTGAAAGCCGGACGGTTCGGCGCAGCCGGGCACCGGCGCGGTGTGCGGGGGATCGCCGGGAGCGGCGTGCAGATGGCAGCAAAGCAGGATCGAGAGGCAAAAAGGCAGGTACAGGTTTCGCATGGTCATACCGGATCGTTTCGGGTGATCCTGCCGGGACCGGGGGGCATCCCGGCAGGGGGTTGGGTTCCTATTTCTAACGGGGGATGTGGCCCGGTTACAAAGGTTCGTCCGGGTGTTCTCAAAAACTGAGAATGGCAAAAATTTTTTTTCGGGAATGGGTTTTTGAAGGTGTTGGCAGTGGCATGCTGTGCGGGGCGGCTGGTTCAGGAACGATCGAATCGTACGTTTCTCAATGAGAACATTTAATGACCTTCCGCAGTCCACATATGGTATCCCGGGCAGTGAATATATTCCCGTCAGGGGTTGGGTTAGCTGTTGTTCCTTGTGTGCTATAAACAGGCATTCCATGACGGGAATAAACCTCGGGGTGCGATATGCGGATAGTCTTTGAACTTTTTTCAACGTACAAACTGCCTGGCGGGCAGGGATGACTGGTTCTGCTGTTTAGCAAGATGGCAGCGGCAGTAGCAGTGGCAGTATTGATATGGGTATGAATGAGCATTTCCCGTTTTGTCTAAATCCCGTTATTACTGCCAACTGCCACTGCCATCTGCCTACTGCAAATAATCGGCGGGAATGCGCTATTTTTAAGCCCGTCAACGCAATCGAATATGAACCTTAGCACCTACCTCGGACTCGTCCGCCAGCACATTGCCGGGGGCGACATGGACGCGGCCCTGCAACGATTACGCTCATTGCTCGAAAAATTCAGCACACTTGATAACGCCAGTTTTTTACAGCAGCCATGAGTGAAAAAAATCGTATAAAATGGGAAATAATCACCACTGCTATACTTTTTGTCATTTGCATAGTATGGTTTATTCGCGATTACCGCGAGGATGCACACTTCCCGTTTGAGCCGGTTATTGGCTTCCTTTCCTATCTTTTTATCCTCCTGGGCGTCTTTATCTTTCAGAAAAAGCCGGGCCGGCAGGAAACAAACGCAATGAGCAGGCGATCCGGGCGCGGATTCCAAAATCCTGGCGAGATCAGGAATACCAGTTACTTTGTTTACATAAAAGGGGGATATATCATAATCCTGCTCGGGCTTATCATCGGGATTTGGCAAAAGGATAACATCAGGGCATGGCTCGGTTACGACCGGTTTTTCAAAGCGGACGATGAAAATTTCAAGATCCTTATCCTGCCCTTCAAGCAGATGTGCGAGATGAGCGGGAAAAACTACGATGCCGGATACGTGCTCGCCGAACGTCTGGTACAGATTACCAAAGAAGAAGACCTGAAAATAGAAGTAAAGTACTGGAGCGATTTTCAGGTTGCGGATTATTTCTTCGATCAAACTGCCAGAGAACTACAACAGTATCATCACGCCGACATGCTTGTATTCGGCGTTTACCAAACGAGCGATTGTTCCGCCGAGGGCGACCAGATCTGTTTAAACTATGTGACGGATGAAAAATGGAATCTGGGGATGGCGGGAACAAACTTTTCTTCCGATTATCAAAAAGGAGGTTTTGACGACCTGAAAAAAGGCCGGATACAGGAGAAGGTGGAAAATATAGCGCGGTTCATTTCGATTTTGGCACAGATCAAAAGCCTGGATCATGCAGCCTATCTCGAAAAACTACAGGTATTGTTGAACGAACCCGATTTCTCATCTTCTTCGAAACTGGATATTATCCTGGAACTGGCAGACAAACTGGTGGAAGAAGGGAAATTGAATGAACCGCTGGTGCAGTTTGAAAACGGGCTGCAGATCTCTATCGAACAGGAAAACCGGGAATACCGGAGTATATTTCTATCCAGAATTGGCGAGACGCACCGCGTTAGGGAATCTGGAAAAGGCCTTGCAGTTTTTTGAGGAAGACGCAAAATTGACGAAAGAGTTGTACGAAAGTTATCCTCAGCATGTAGGGTTCAAAGACGGCCTTGCGATCTCGTACTCGAAACTGGGCTCGACGCACAGCGCGTTAGGGAATCTGGAAAAGGCCTTGCAGTTTTTTGAGCAGTATAATCAACTGGAAAAAAGAACTGCACAGTGCTTATCCTCAAAATGTTGAGTTTAAGAATGTTTTAGCGATCTCGTACTCGAAACTGGGCGAGACGCACAGCGCGTTAGGGAATCTGGAAAGGCCTTGCAGTTTTTTGAGCAGTATAATCGTTTAAAAGAAGAATTATACGAGAACTATCCTCAAAATGTGGGCTACAAAAACGGCCTTGCGATCTCGTACTCGAAACTGGGCGAGACGCACAGCGCGTTAGGGAATCTGGAAAAGGCCTTGCAGTTCTTTGAGGAAGACGCAAAATTGACGAAAGAGTTGTATGATATGTATCCTCAAAATGTGGACTACAAAAACAATCTGGCGATCTCGTACTTGAAACTGGGCGAGACGCACAGCGCGTTAGGGAATCTGGAAAAGGCCTTGCAGTTCTTTGAGGAACGTTCCCGTATCGGCAAAGAGTTGTACGAAAGTTATCCTCAGCATGTAGGGTTCAAAAACGGCCTTGCGATCTCGTACGAGAGACTGGGCGCGACGCACAGCGTGTTAGGGAATCTGGAAAAGGCCTTGCAGTTTTTTGAGGAAGACGCAAAATTGACGAAAGAGTTGTACGATAGTTATCCTCAAAATGTAGACTACAAAAACGGCCTTGCGATCTCGTATGCCAAATTAGGCCAATTATATCTGGATGGCAAAAGCAACGCCGAAAAGGCAAAGTCCTGTTTCCAGGAAAGTTACCGTTTATGGCAGGAACTGACAGAAGCCTACCCGGCATATGCGGAGTTCCAGCGCAATTTTGAAAAAATTCAGCGGGACCTGGAGCGATGCAACCCAAAATAAACCTCTGCGTATCTACGCCTTACCACCGAGCCTTACAGGCCACCCTCCATCCCACTCACCACGCTCCTCCGTAAATTTTTTTTGCCATCTTGTAACGCCAACCCCTCCCCGCGCGACAAACAAGGCAAACATATCCGATCCGAAGTGTCCAAACCCGTCCACGCCACCGAGGCCGCATTCCTTTCGCTGCTGGAAACCCATCAGGGCATCCTCCACAAGGTGTGCAGGATGTACGCCCGCAGCGAGGAGGCCCGGCGCGACCTGTTTCAGGACATCGTCGTGCAGATGTGGCGCGCGTGGCCGCAATTCCGGCAGGAGAGCAAGGCCAGCACCTGGATGTACCGCATCGCGCTGAACGTGGCCGTCTCGGGGCTGCGGCGCTCCGCTCCGCCCACAGAGGCGATCACGGAGGCGCAGCACCGGTTCCCCGACGCCGGGCCCGCGCATTCCGGCGCGGTGGAGCGGCTCTACGCGGCGCTGGAGGGGCTGAACAAGGTGGAGAAATCCTGCGTGCTGTTGCTGCTCGACGACTATTCGTACGAGGAAATGGCCGCGATCACCGGCCTGGACGCCGGGCACCTGCGGGTGAAGATGTTTCGCATCCGGAAAAAACTGCAATCACTCATCTTAGGAACGATCAAATAATAATAAGTTCCTTACAACAGGATCCGTTATGAAAAACGATGAACTGGATGACCTCCGGGCGGCCTGGAATGCCGCTGCCGGGGAACAAAAAGACCTGAGCCGGGAGGAACTGGCGCTGCTGGTCCGCCGCCGCGCGCGGTCCGCTTATGCCGGTATCCGGCGCAACCTCCTGCTCGAAGCGGTCGTCGGGTCGCTGGCGATGTTCGCCTGGGCGTATTTTGTCAGCCGGATCGCGGCCGGCAACGGCGAGGCCTATCTCGCCGCCCTGCAAATGACGCTGCTCACCGTGCTGCCGCTGTTTTTTTTCTACTACGCGGGCTTCCGCCGCCTGGGGCGTGGCGTGGCGCCCGAGGCCGGCATGGCCTCCTCGCTTCGCCGCACCATCGCCTACTGGGACCAGGCCCTGCAACTCTATTTCTGGGGCGGCGCGGCGATGATCCCCTCTTTTCTGCTCTCCTCCGTCTGGTTCGTCAACAGCCTCGGCGGGTCGTACCTGCTGAAGATCACCGAACACATGAGCTGGGCGCGGATCGTCGCCTGGATCGCAGGCATATCCGCCGTGACCATCTTTTTCGTGTGGGTATCCATACAGGCCGGCTACGCCAAACACGTCCGCCATCTCAAGGCCTGCCTGCGCGAACTGGAAGAAAACGGCGAATAACCTGGCAGTCGGCAGTGGCAGTCGGCAGTGGCAGTTTGCAGTAATGCCTGAACAGAAACCGGCAACATTTTCTCCTGCTCACTGCCTCTGCCAACTGCTTACTTTAAAGTGCCGCCGTGGCTGTCCGGCAACCAATTCCCGCCCCTGCTGTTATGCAGCCTGAACGAAAGCCGTATCTTGGTACACTGTAAATCAGGTTCTACTGCATTTTGGCCGACAGGCACGGCTGTTTTGCACAAAAAACAAAAACCTGATTTAAAGTGCGTTTTGGACAGGTTTTCAGATACGAGCATTGCAAATAATTGAAAACCAAACCATTTGTGGTGGGTTATTGACCCGGCCTTATTAAAATCCCGATTTTGCGCCATTGGAGGCGGCTGAGAGTGCCCATGTTTGAGCCCCGACGAAGGAGGGGCGAGTTTGGGCACGAACCCGCCGGAAATGGCCGGCAAAATCGCTGGATTTTAATACAGCCTTGATTTTTTGGTTCTTTTGCATCAAGGCAAAAGAACAGTAACGCGCAATGCCAGGCTTGTCAGGGCTGTATCCTTCAGTCGCTCATCCGAAAGATTAAATAAATCTGTCCAAAACGCACCTCAATTAAAATCGTACCAAGCGACATATTTGCACCTGAATGGCGACAGACCCGACAAAATTGCACCCGGCCGCGCTGATCGGTCTTTCCGAGGAAGACCCCACCGCCGTTTCGCGCAAGCAGGACCACATCGAACTGGCCTTCAAAAGCCGCGTTGAATCGGGCGAACTGGACGGGCGTTTTTATTACGAACCCATGCTGGCGGCGCATCCGGCCGCGGGCTCGCTGTCTTCCTTTTCCTTTCTGGGACTTACCTTGCGCGCACCGATGTGGGTGTCGAGCATGACCGGTGGCACGGCGCTCGCCGGCACCATCAACCGCAACCTCGCGCGCGCCTGCGCCGAATTCGGCATGGGCATGGGCCTCGGCTCCTGCCGCCAGTTGCTATACAGCGACGAGCACCTCGCCGATTTCGACATGCGCGATACCATCGGCGCGGACCTGCCGCTGTACGCCAACCTGGGCGTCGCGCAGGTGGAGCAGTTGCTTGAAAAAAAAGAGGCCGGGCGCATCGGCGACCTGCTCGCTACCCTGCGCGCCGACGGCCTGATCGTGCACGTCAATCCCCTGCAGGAGGCCATGCAGCCGGAAGGCGACCTCTTCAAACGCCCGCCGCTGGATACCCTGCGCGAACTGCTGGAAATACCGGGGCTGAAGGTCATCGTAAAGGAAGTGGGCCAGGGCTTCGGCCCGGAAAGCCTGCGCGCCCTGCTGCAACTGCCCCTGGAAGCCGTCGAATTCGCAGCGGCGGGCGGCACCAATTTCGCCAAACTCGAACTGCTGCGCAGCGACCCGGAAAAGCAGATGATCTTTGAAAAGATCGCCGCCGTGGGCCACAGCGCCGCCGAAATGACGGGCTGGCTGAATGCCGCCCTCGCGGACCTGGGCCCCAAAGCGCAGGTGAAACACGCGATCATCTCCGGCGGCGTCCGCGATTTCCTCGACGGCTACTATCTCATCAGAAAATCGGAGCTCCGCGCCGTGTACGGGCAGGCATCCGGATTTTTGCAACACGCGCGCGGCGAATACGAGGCCCTGCGCACTTACGTGCAGGCGCAACTGCGCGGACTCGAACTGGCATACGCTTTCTTAAAAGTCAAATAATCGCTCACCGGAGATCGCACCCGGCCGCGGAGCGGGTTTCGCAGCGCGGAAACGGCGGAACAACGAATACGAACATGTCGAAAGCAATAGACGGTTTTTCCAAACTGAACAAACAGCAGAAGATCGAGTGGCTGACGCAGCAATTCGCCCCCGACCCCGGCGCCACGGCCTGCGACTTCGAACAATGGCAGCACCCCGATCCCGGCGTGCAGAAGATCATCGACGGGTTCACCGAAAACACCATTTCCAACTACACCCTGCCGTACAGCATTGCGCCCAATTTCATGATCAACGGCCGCGTGTACGCCGTGCCGATGGTGATCGAGGAAAGCAGCGTGGTGGCGGCGGCTTCCAGCGCGGCAAAGTTCTGGTTCGACCGCGGCGGCTTTCACGCAGAAGTGCTGGGCACCGTCAAACTCGGGCAGGTGCATTTTCGCTGGGTCGGCGACCCCGGCAAACTGAAAGCACTGTTTCCCGGCATCCGCGAGCGCCTGATCGCCGGCAGCGAAGATCTTACCGCCAATATGCGGCAACGCGGCGGCGGCATCCGCGACATCGAACTGCTGGACTTCACCCACGCCGAGCCCTGCTACTACCAGATCCGCGCGTCTTTCGAGACCTGCAACAGCATGGGCGCTAACTTCATCAATTCCGTGCTGGAACGCTTCGGCGATACGCTGGAGCAGTACATGACGGAATGCGACGATCTGAGCGACGCCGAGCGCGACGTCGATATCATCATGGCCATCCTGTCGAACTACACCCCCGGCTGCGTGGTGCGCGCCTGGGTGGAGACGCCCATCGCTTCTTTCGAGGCACTGGCGCGGCAGCAGGGCATGGATGCCGCCGCGCTGGCCGAGCGCTTTGCCGCCGCCGTGCGCATCGCCGCCATCGATCCGTACCGCGCCACTACCCACAACAAAGGCATTTTCAACGGAATAGACGCCGTCATCCTCGCTACGGGCAACGATTTCCGCGCCATTGAGGCCTGCGGCCATACCTATGCCTGCCGCGACGGACAGTACCGCAGCCTGAGCCGCTGCACGATTGAAAACGGCATATTCCGTTTCGAACTGGAGATCCCGCTGGCCATCGGCACGGTGGGGGGGCTCACGGCGCTGCACCCGCTCGCCAAACGCTCGCTCGAATTGCTCGGCAGCCCCGACACGCCCGAACTGATGTGCATCGTCGCCTCCGTCGGGCTGGCCCAGAACTTCGCCGCCGTGCGCTCGCTGGTGACCACGGGCATCCAGCAGGGGCACATGAAAATGCACCTGACCAACATCCTGCACCACCTCGGCGCGAGCGACGAGGAGTGCGCCGCGGCACAATTCCATTTCCAGAAACAAACCGTGAGTTTCAGCGCCGTGCGCGCTTTTATCGACAGCCGCCGGGTGTCGCCGGAAGGCACGTCGGTCAGACCCTGAACGACGCGCTGTTTACTGGTTGGCAGTAGCAGTTGGCAGCGGTAGTGTTGATATTGAGTGTGTTTAAAAGGTTTCTATTGCCTGTTTACCTGACCTGCCCTTCGCCGCGCACCACCCATTTGTAACTGGTGAGTTCCGGCAGCGCCATGGGGCCGCGAGCGTGCAGTTTTTGCGTGCTGATACCGATCTCGGCGCCGAAGCCGAATTCGCCGCCGTCCGTGAAGGCCGTGCTGGCGTTGGCGTACACCACCGCGGCGTCCACGGCGCGCAAAAATCGTTCTGTTGTTGCCGAGTCTTCCGCCAGAATGGCTTCCGAGTGCTTCGAACTGTACCGCGCGATGTGCTCCAGCGCGGCATCGAGATCGTCGACCGTGCGCACCGACATTTTCATGGATAAAAACTCGGTGCCGTAGTGCTCTTCCCGGGCGGGATGTAACAATTCCGGCGGATAATGCCCCTTCAAGGCCTCCAGGGCCTGCGGATCGGCAAATACTGTACAGCGGTGCTTTTCTCCGAGCGCGCGCAGCAGTGCAGGCAGGTCGCCCAGCCTTTTGGCGTGCACGATCAGGGTATCGAGCGCGTTGCACACGCTGACGCGGCGCGCCTTGGCATTTTCCACCACTTTTTTCCCTTTTTCAAGATCGGCGCTTGCGTCGAAATAGGTGTGCACGATGCCGGCGCCCGTTTCGATGACCGGCACTCTGGAATGCGCGCGTACATGATCGATCAGCCCCTGGCTGCCGCGCGGGATGATCGCGTCGATGTGGCGGTCCGCCTGCAGGATCATGCCCAGGGCTGCGCGTTCGGAAGGCGCCAGCCAGCAGGCGCCGGACAATCCGCGCGGGGCGAGGCAGGTATCGATCAGGCCTGCAATCGCCGTGTTGGAATCATGCGCGTCGCGGCTTCCCTTGAGCACGCAGGCGTTGCCCGATTTGAGCGCCAGGGCAAACACGTCGAACGTGACATTGGGGCGTGATTCGTAGACGATGCCCAGCACCCCGATCGGCACGCTTATCTTTTGCAGGGCAAGGCCGTTGGGCCGCGTCCGCTCTTCCAGCACGCGGTGCAGGGGCGAAGGCAGCGCCGCCACCGCACGCAGGTCGGCCGCGATGGCGCGCAGGCGGTTTTCGTCGAGCAGCAGGCGGTCGTATTTGGGGTCGCCGGGGTCCATGCGCGCGAGGTCGCGGGCATTGGCATCCAGCAAGGCGGGCATGTTATCAAGCGTCCGCCCGGCCAGTTCGTGTAAAATGGCCACCGCATCGCCGTCGTCGAGTTGCGCCAGACGGCGGCTCGCGGCACGCGCCGCTGTCAGCCCCGTTTCAATGTGTTCTTTCAAATGCTGGTCCGCATCCATATTCCGCTTATTTTTCCCCGAACAGATAGAGATAATCGTAGTGCACCAGCGGCTTTTTGCCCTTTTGCCCGATCATTTTCCGGGCCGCCTCGGCGCCGAATCGCGCTTTTCCGAGGCCCACCGGTTCGCCCTTTTCCCCGACGATCTGCACGAGGTCGCCTTTTTCAAAATCGCCCTCCACGCGCAACACGCCCACCGGCAGCAGGCTCGACACCCGCTCGCGCAGGGCTTGCTCGGCGCCTTCGTTGATCGTCACGCTGCCTTTCCGGGCCGGATCGCCGTGGGCGAGCCAGCGTTTCCGCTGTTTCAGCGCCGCTTGCGCATGGAAGCAGGTGCCGACAGGCACTCCTTTTATTAATATGTCCGACAAAACGTCCGGGCGCTTGCCGTTGGCGATCCAGGTGGTGATGCCGAGGCGCGCCGCTTTTTGCGCAAAGCGGAATTTGGTCATCATGCCGCCGCGTCCGAAAGAAGATTTTTGCGGCTGCACGAAGCCGGCATGCAGGCGCTCGCCGGGCCGTATGCCGGAGATCAGATGGCTGCCGGGTTGTCCGGGCGGGCCGTCAAACACTCCGTCGACGTTCGACAGGATGACCAGACCCTGCGCGTCGATGAGCGCAGCGACCAGCCCCGCCAGTTCGTCGTTGTCGGTGAACATCAGTTCCGAGACGCTGATCACGTCGTTCTCATTCACGATGGGAATGATATTGTCGCGCAGCAGGGCAGCAAAGCAATTTTGCATGTTCAGGTAGTGCCGGCGGTCGCGAAAGTCCTCTTTGGTCGCCAGCACCTGCGCGCAGAGCAGGCCGTGGCGGGCGAACTGCTCCGCGTAGATGCCCATCAGTTTGATCTGCCCCACGGCGGCCATGACCTGCCGCTGCACCACGCGGCCCGTTTCTTTGGGCAGTTGCACCAGCGCGCGGCCGGCGCCGACCGCTCCCGAGGATACGAGCACGATGGAGAGGCCGTGCTGTTTCAGGCCGGCGATCTGGGTTGCGATGCGGCCGACCGCGTCCGTATCGAGCAGGCCGTCGGGTCCCGTGAGCACGTTGGTGCCGATCTTGAGGACGATCTTTTGCATGTGAAAAATGGGAAGGTACTCTTAATACGTCGCGACCAGGCCCTTCAATTCTTCGAGGTATTGCTGCTTCACGGGTTCGCGCAGCATTCTGTTGGTGCTCGTATGGAAGGAATGCGCCGTGAGGAAACTGACCTGGAGCCGGTTCCAGGCCTGTTCGTCCTGGATAAGGTGGTAAGCCTGCATTTCGTCGAACAGCGAATCGCCGATCTTGTAAAAATCATCGCGGCCCAGGTAATCGAGGTCGGCGTCGCAGATGATCTCTTCGAGCAGGTTGTTGGGCGATTGCGGGATCTTGGTGGCCATGATCATGCCGCAGATCACGTCGATATCGCGGCCGGAGTAGCCGAAACCGGGCAGCGAGGCCTGTGCGATGAGGCACCCTTCGTATTCATGTCCCGCGTGTTTGTCCTTTAAAAATCCGGAGTCGTGATAGAGCGCCGCCGTTTTTACCAGTACCAGTTCGTGGCCGTTGATATTTTCGCCCGCACAAATTTCCGTCGCCATTTTCAGCACGTCCAACGTGTGATGCACCCCGTGATAAGTAAGCTGATCGGACAGCCCTCGGCGGAGTTTTGACAGAATATATTGTTTGGCGGCTCGGTAATCCATGCTGTGGGTCAAGTCGGTATTCAGGTGAACGCAAGCCTGCGGCGCTTTGTTGGACAGGGCACAGCGTAAAAATGCGCAATTTCCTAAAAATGTATTGCGCATTGAAAAAAAAATTGCCGAATGATCCAATTTTGTGCCGGAATCATTGGCCCTGACGGGTAATTGGCGTTACTTTTAACGCACAACAACGTAATGAATATCCAACCAGATTTATTTTACAAAACACCTTTTCAATTATGGATTTAATGCAACTACTGCAGGGCCAGCTTTCCGATGACCTGCTTGGCCAGATGAGCAATCAGATCGGCGCCGACAAACAGCAAACCGCGGTGGCGGCCAATGGCGTTTTCGCCACTTTGCTGGGCGGCCTGGCCAACAATGCATCTTCGGAAGGCGGGCTGGCCTCTCTGGGCGCCGCGCTCGACCGCGATCACGACGGCAGTATTCTGGACGACCTGATGGGTATGGTCGGCGGCATGATGCAGAATGATCAGCAGACTTCCAGCAGCGCGCTGAACGGCTCGGGCATCCTCGGACATATTCTGGGCGACCGGCAGGAAGTGGCTGCACAGCAGATCAGTCAAAACTCGGGGCTGAACATGAGTCAGGTCATGAAACTGATGCCGATCCTCGCACCCATCGTAATGGGCGTGCTGGGCCGCGCCAAAAACCAGGGCGGCCTCGATATGGGCGGCCTCGCCGGCATCCTCATGGGCTCCGCTCAAAATGCTCAGTCGGGCGGCTTTGGCGACCTGATCGGCTCGGTGCTCGGCGGTGTGCTCGGCGGCGGACAGCAACAACAAGCTTCGGGCGGCGGTTTGCTGGGCAATATCCTGGGCGGTATTTTCGGCAAGCGCTAAGCCAGTCTTTTTCACATAATTGGCCGACGGGGCCGTTCTGTTTTGCCTTATCAGGGGCGTTACAGGGCGGCCCCGCCTTATTTTTGCCTGCCGGTGACCTTTTTCCTGCCCAAACGTGCGAGAAAAAGTTTTGCCGGCATCTACCTTTGCGAAAACATATTCGGATTCATCGCCTATGAAACACCATCTACTAACCATTCTATTGTCGCTGTTTGCAATGGGGCTTGCCGCCCAGAACACGTCCGTCATCACGGGCAATTTTCAGTCGAACGGCAACTTCTTTATCAAGGATTCGGCGATCGGCGCCGCAGCCACGCCGCAGTACGAAAACCTGAAATTCGGCGCCGAAAGCTGGCTCAACCTCAATTACTCCAACTGGGGCTTCGATATCGGCGTGCGCGTCGACCTGTTCAACAATTCCAACCTGCTCAATCCGAATGGCGGCGTATTCAGCGGACAGGGCATCGGCCGCTGGTACGTCCATAAAAGCATCGACAAGTTCGACCTGTCGGGCGGCTACCTGTACGACCAGATCGGCTCGGGCATCATTTTCCGCGCGTACGAAGAGCGCTCGCTGCTGATCGACAACGCGCTGTTCGGCGTGAAGGCGGGGTACAGTTTCAACGACAACTGGAAAGTGCGCGCCTTCGCCGGGCAGGAGAAGCGCCAGTTTTCCACCTACGGCGCCAATGTGCGCGGGCTGGCGCTGGAAGGCTTTATCAAGGCCGACTCCTCCAATCTGAGTTTCGCCCCGGGCGTCGGCGTGGTGGCGCGCGCGTACGACAAGGAAACCATCGACCGCATCGCCAATACCCTGGGCACCTATCCTTTGCCCGAGCGCTTTTCTCCCCAATACAACACCTACGCCGCCACCGTGTACAACACCATGACGGCGGGCGACTTTACCTGGTTTGTCGAAGGGGCATACAAAACGCCCGATGTGCTGAACGATGCGGCCAACCTGGCCGGCGCCGGCAACTCCGAGATCCAGGGCAAACTGTACGAATCTTCAGGGTATACCGTTTATTCGAGCCTGGCCTGGGCCAAAAAAGGGCTCGGCGTCACGCTGGAAGGCAAACGCACCAAGGACTTTTCCTTCCGCAACGACCCCTTCGTCGTGGGCGTGCAGGGGCCGGTCAATTTTCTGCCGCCCATGGCCAAACAGAACACTTACCGCCTGACCACGCGTTTCAGCCCGGCGACACAGGAGCTCGGCGAGCAGGCCCTGCAACTCGACGTGCGGTATGCCATCAACAAGAAGTTTTCCGTCAACGTAAACATTGCCGACATCCAGGACCTGAACAACAAGGAACTATACCGCGAGATCACGCCGGAGTTTACCTTTAAATACAAGCGGAAATGGCAACTGCTGGCGGGGGTGCAGGTGCTGAAATACAACATCGAGATCTACCAGGGCAAAAAAGGCTACGTGGATGCCGTGACGCCCTATGCCGAATGGCTGTACAAATTCACGCCCCGCAAATCGCTGCGCGTGGAAGCGCAATACCTCGAAACCGAAGAAGAATTCGGCTCCTGGGCCTTTGCCCTCGCCGAACTGGCCTGGGCGCCCCACTGGCTGCTGTATGTGTCGGACATGTACAAGGTCAAACACGCCGACCCTGAATCGCTGGACCCCGACAAGGTGAAATACGACGGCCTGCACTACCCGACGGTGGGCATTGTTTATACGCAAAGAGCCAACCGTTTCGAACTCGCTTTCGTCAAGCAGGTAGAAGGCATCAACTGCGCCGGCGGTATCTGCCGATACGAACCGACGTTCAGCGGCTTCCGCGCCAAGATCAGTTCGTCGTTCTGACACCCAGAGCAAATCCGCCCCGAAAACCGAAAAGCGGACGATTAAACTCCGCGCATTCTACTGACATTAAATAACTTATAAGATGAAACAGGTTTATTTGCTGCTCCTCGTTATTTTTTCCGGGCTGATCGCCTGCAAAGAAGAACCCGTACCCATCCCCGATTTCAGTTCGGGCAAACGCCGGGTGCTTGTGGAAGAGGTCACCGGCGTCAGGTGCCAGGCCTGCCCGAAAGGCACCCGCGAACTGACGCGCCTGGAGGGAGTATTTGGCGAGGACAGCCTGATCATTGTGAGCATTCACGCAGCCGGCAGCAACTTTTCGGTGCCCTACAACGAAAGCAAATACGATTTCCGCTTTCCCGAAGCGCAGGAACTGGCCACGCTGCTGGGTGCGCCGGACGGCTACCCGACCGCCGCCATCAACCGCACGCAGGTCAATCCCAACGCCACTTCGCTTTACGTCGAGCCCTTCACTTCCTGGGCGGGCGTCATCGGTTCGCAATTTCTGACCAGTTACGGTGTCGATCTGCTGCTGGAGAATGAATACGACCCGGTGAGCCGCCACCTCGACATGAAGGTGACCATCGGCGCAAACGACGCACTGCCCAATGAAAACCGCCTGACTGTGCTGATCACCCAGGACAGCATCATGGACGTACAACTCGACGGTACGGAGATCATACCCGACTACATTCACCGCCATGTACTGCGTCACATCATCACCTCGCCCAGCGGCGATCCCGTGACCGATGTGCTGACCGCAGGCGCCGTGGCAGAGAAGAATTTCTCGTACACCCTGCCTGCCGACTTCGACGCCAAACATTGCAACGTCGTCGTCTACCTGCACCACGGTTCCGTGCCGGACCGGGAAGTATTGCAGGTGGTGGAAGCGCACGTGGAAGAGTAGACTGTTCCATAAAAACTCCCTGTGCGGGCCGGCCCGGATTACGGCGCCGGCCCGTATTTTTTGTCTGTTCAAAATGTTTTAAACTGCCTGACCTGTATAGCGCCGGAAATTCGGCTGAAAAACTTTTCCGGCCCCGGAGGGATGTATTTCAGCCATATACGCATCAAAAGGACATGTTTTAATACAAACATTTTATTTAAAAATATTATCTTCCCGCCTGAACTTGCTACCTTCGCCACTGTCCGTTTCGCGAACCCGACCCACCAACGCATGGCTAACTATCTCGACGAACTCAACGACGTGCAGCGAGCCGCCGTCACTACCACGGAAGGCCCCGTGCTGGTGATCGCGGGCCCCGGTTCGGGGAAGACGCGTGTGCTGACCTACCGCATTGCGCACCTGCTGCAGGAGGGCGTAGCGCCCTGGGAAGTGCTGGCCCTGACCTTTACCAACAAAGCCGCCCGCGAAATGAAGGAGCGGATCGAAAAAGTGGTCGGCCCGCGGGCGCAGCAACTCTGGGCGGGTACATTTCACTCCATTTTTGCCCGCATCCTGCGGACGGAGGCTACGCGGATCGGATTTCCGGCTTCCTTCTCCATCTACGACACCGACGATACGATGAGCGTGCTGCGGGCGATCATCAAGGAGATGAGCCTCGATACCAACGTGTACAACGCCTCGGCCATCCGCTCGCGCATTTCGCTGGCCAAAAGCAACCTCATCAGTCCGAGGGCCTACCGCGAAAACGCCGACATGATGCAGCAGGACCGCGCCGCCAAGCGGCCCTACATCGTCGATATTTACGAAAAATACATGGCGCGCTGCCAGCGCTCGGGCGCCATGGACTTCGACGACCTGCTGTTCCAGCTTTACCGCCTGTTTCGCGACAACCCCGATCAGGTGCTGGAAAAATATCGGAAGAAATTCCGCTACGTCCATGTCGACGAGTTTCAGGACACCAATTTTCTGCAGTACGCCATCCTGCGCCGCCTTGTCAAATATCCCAACAGCCCGGAAAATATTTTTGCCGTAGGCGATGATGCGCAGAGCATCTACGCTTTCCGCGGCGCCACCATCGACAATATCCTCGATTTTGAAAAGGATTACCCCAATCTGAAAACATTCAAACTCGAACAGAACTACCGCAGCACGCACCACATCGTGTCGGCAGCCAACGAGGTGATCTCCTTCAACCGGCGTCAGCTCAACAAAACCATCTGGACCGACAAGGCCGACCGCTACAAGATCAAACTGCTGCGCTGCGTGACCGACGACGAAGAAGGGCGGCGTGTGGCCGATCTGATCCTCGAACAAAAGCACCGGCACCACCTCGCCAACGCCGAGATCGCTATCCTGTACCGCACCAACGCGCAGAGCCGGAAATTTGAGGAGCACCTGCGGCGCCTCAACCTGCCTTACCGCATTTTCGGCGGCATGTCATTCTACCAGCGCAAAGAGGTCAAGGATTTTGTGGCCTACCTGCGCCTGGCGGTCAACCCGCTCGACGAGGAGGCCCTGCGCCGCGTGATCAATTACCCGGCCCGCGGCATCAGCGCCGCCACGGTGGACAAACTCAGCGCCCTGGCCGGCGCCTCCGGCACCACCATGTGGGAGACCATGCGCGACCCGCGGCTCGACGTCACTGAACGCGCGCGAAAGGCCCTCGCTACTTTTCAGCACATGATGGTGGAGTGGCAAAAACGCGCCGTCAGTGAACTCGCTTCGCGACTGGCGTCCGAAATTCTCCGAAAATCGGGGTTGCTCGACGTGCTCAAGGGCGACACCAGCCCCGAAGGCATCGGCCGCCTCGAAAACGTGAACGCCGTGCTAGATGCCATTTCCGAATTTACCGACGCGCCCGGAACGGCGGAAGGGCCCGCCACCGGCGATACCGACCGTTCGCTGGCCGCATACCTGCAAACCATCACGCTGCTCACCGATGCCGACGAAAAACCTGACCAGGAAGATTTTATCACCCTGATGAGCGTGCATTCGGCAAAAGGACTCGAATTCAAAAGTATTTTCGTGACCGGCCTGGAAGAGAACCTGTTTCCCTCCTTTATGTCGATGGACGACCCCAACGGCCTCGATGAGGAGCGGCGCCTGTTCTATGTGGCCATCACCCGCGCAAAAGACCTGCTGACGATCAGTTACGCGCAAAACCGCTACCGCTACGGCAATATCCGCGTGAGCGAACCCTCGCGCTTCCTCGACGAGATCGACGGGCAGCATTACGAACTGCTCGGCGGCATCGGCTCCGGGCGCGGGCCTGCTGCGCAGCAACAAACGGCGCAGCCGCGCGCCAGCGTCAGCGGCAACTTCAGCAATCCGCGCATCCGCGCGGCCACCCGCCCTGCCGCTCCAATGGCCGTGCCCGCCGATTTCAAGGTGTCGCCGGTAGAAGCCATCGTGCCCGGGGTTGCCGTGCGGCATCTCAAATTCGGAGAAGGCAAGGTGACGAGCGTGGAGGGACCGCAGGACAACAAGGTGGCCACCATCCAGTTTCGCAACGACGATATGCCGGAGCGCAGGATCGTGTTGAAATTTGCGAAATTGCAGGTGATGTAGCCTTCTTTTGTGCAGCAATTCGTATCAATATCAACACTGCCTGCTGCCACTGCCAACAGCATACTTTAAAGCCTGTCAATCCTGCCTTTTCCGGAACGGTCAAAATACAAAAGCATGCACCGACTTTCCTGCCTACTGCTACTGTCACTACCATTTTTCTTTCCCGCCCAAACACCCGGCATCAAACTGACGAAGGGAATGAAGATCGGCGAATCCTGCTCGGTCGAACCCGGCAAATACACACTCGCCGGCGATACGGCCGATATATTCCGCCTGCCTGTCGACCTGCCGGGTCTGCGGCCTGTCATCCTGATCGAAGGAGAAAACATCACCGTTGATTTCCAGGGCGCCGAACTGCAGGGCTCGCCCGACAGGTTTTTCCCCGACGGTTTTTACGGCCTGGCGATCCTGGTAAAAGGCAAAAATATCGCGATCAAAAATGCGCGGGCGCGCGGCTACAAAGTGGCGCTGCTGGCCGACGGCGTGGAAAACCTGCAACTTGAGGGCTGTGATTTTTCCTACAACTACCGTCCGAAACTGTACTCCACACGCGAGCGCGAATGTTTTTCCGACTGGCTCAGTTATCACCACAACGAACGTGACGAATGGCTGCGCTACGGTGCGGGCATCTACCTGCGCAATTGCCTGAACACCACTGTGCGGACCTGCCGCGTCACCGGCGGGCAGAACGGCCTGCTGATGAGCGGTTGCCGGGGCGCGCTGGTGTACAACAACTTTTTCCATTTCAATTCGGGTCTCGGGATCGGGTTGTATCGCAGCAGCGACAACCGCATCATGCACAACCGCCTGGAGTGGAACGTGCGCGGGTATTCGCACCGGTTTTACGAGCGCGGGCAGGACTCGGCGGCCATTCTCGTGTACGAACAAAGCAGCAACAACCTGATCGCCTACAATTCCTGCTCGCACTCCGGTGACGGCCTGTTTCTCTGGGCCGGGCAATCGACCATGGACACCGGCGAAGGCGGCTGCAACGACAACTTTATCTACGGCAACGACTTCAGTTACGCCCCCACCAACGGCATAGAGACCACTTTTTCCCGAAACCGCATTCAGGGCAATTACATGGCCGATTGCCGCTACGGTATCTGGGCAGGCTACAGCTATGAGTCGCTGATCTTTGCCAACATGATCGTTGGCTGCCGCACCGCGATCGCCATCGAACACGGCCAGCACGATACCATCCGGCAAAATATATTTATCAACGACACGCTCGGCATCCACTTCTGGGCGCGCGCGGAACAGCCTTCCGATTGGGGCTACGCGCAGCGGCGCGATGTGCGAAGCCTGGGGCATATCATCGACCGAAATGTGTTTACAGGCGTTCGCAATCCGCTGAAGATCAGCGCTTCGCAAAACATCGCCGTCAACGGGGAAAACCTGTTCACCGGCTTCGAAACACTACTTGAAACGCCCTTGCCAAATGAAGGAACGAAGTTCTGGCGCAACGATATTTACGGCACGGAAAAACAACTCGCCGCCGTGTGGGCCAATCCCGCGCTGCGCTCGTCCGAGGGCCTGAACTTTTCCCACACCGGCGACCCCGAGAACCCCTACGAGCCGCTCAACGTGCCGCCCGGCGAGCTCAACGAACCCGACAGCCTGCCCGACGGCATGCTGGCCGCCCTGCCGCAGGGTTTTCCGCGTGGCCGGCAATTGATCGTCATCGACGAATGGGGGCCGTTCGATTTTCGCAGGCCGACGGTGGTGCTGGATACTACCGCCGGCAACCGCTATTCGTTTGTGCTGATCGGCCCTTCGGGCAAATGGAAACTGGCAAAAATGCGGGGGGTAAAAACCGTCAGCGCGGTGCAGGGCACCGTGCCTGCGCAGATCAGCGTGGAGCGCAACCCCACGGCCGAAGACATTCGCCTGGAATTCGAGTACACCAGCGAACAGGTCATCGCCACGCCGTTCGGCGAACTCATTCCCGCCGGAGAAACCTACCGGTTCGAATACCGCCGTTTCGAAAAAAAGCCGGAGTGGAAGACACAGTTTTTCAATTTCAGCGACAGCCTGCCCCCGCCCGATGTGTTTAAAAACGCAGCCGTAGCCGAAAGCCGATCCGAAGGCTTGTGGTATGCCTGGTGGGACCGCCCCGCCCCGGAAGTACAGGCTGATCGTTTTGCTACCCTCAGCACCGCCGACATTGACCTCGCGGCGGACCAGTACATCATCACCCTGACTTCCGACGACGGTGTCCGGCTCTACCTCGACGACAAACTCGTGATCGATCGCTGGAATGTGCACGAACCCGAAACGGAGGAGGTCACCGTCACTCTCGGCGGGCGGCACCATCTGAGGGTCGAGCACTTCGACGCAGGGGGATTTGCGGCCCTGGAATGCCGGATCCGGCCAAAATAAGTCGGCGGGGTAATTCTCCTGCGCACAGGCAGCAGGAATGCGAACAATGACAGGCTAATACCTTACTTTTGCCCGCCAACAAAGCTGATCCCTCATTTTGCAAACACCGTCCGTCCGATTGAATGTCATCGTGCCCTGCTACAATCCACACGAAGGTTGGGCGGAAGCCCTGGCCGACCGGTTTTCGACATTTGGGAGGCTTGTGTCAGGCATGGCGGAGGCGCCGGGGCTGATCGTGGTGAACGACGGATCGACCGCGCCGGCTGCAGCGACGTATTTCCAACGGCTGACCGAACTCGTACCCGGCGCATCACTGGTAAGTTACACAGAAAACAGGGGCAAAGGCTATGCCCTGCGGCGCGGCGTGGAGGCTTCCGACGCCGATCTTCACCTGGTGACCGATGCCGATTTTCCCTATACGATCGAAAGCATGCAGCGCGTGGCGGCAGTCCTTGCCGAACGCGGTGGCATCGCTGCGGGCAACCGCGACACGGCCTACTACGAACGCGTGCCGGCTTTTCGCCGCTGGCTGTCGAAAGGCCTGCGCTGGCTTTTGCGCAATGTGCTGCGCCAGCCGGTGGGCGATTCCCAGTGCGGCCTGAAAGGCTTTGATAATGCGGGGAAAACCGTATTTCTGGAAACTACGATCGACCGCTTTCTCTTCGATCTCGAATTCCTGATGCTGGCCGAAAAACGCGTGCCGGTGACCCCTGTGCCCGTCGAGCTGCGCGAAGGAGTCGTTTTCAGCAAGGTGGGCTGGAAAATACTGGCAACGGAAGGGCGCAACTTTCTGTGGCTGCTGCTGAGCGGGCGTGCAAAAAACAACCCGAAAAAGCCATAAAGACATTCCATGAAAGGCGTTGAACAAATCGAACATACCATCCACCATCTCGCTTCGCCCAGGCGCAGCCACACTTTCTGGGGGCTGCTGGGCGTGCTGACGCTCGCGTTCCTGTTGCTTTGGGCCAAGCACCATACCTGGCTGGGCGCCCCCAATGATTTTATGTTCGGCGAATCGCCCGACGGCTTCAAAAATTACATGACCTCGAGCTGGCATGTGCAGAACGATACAAGTTATGTGCATTACCGCGGCATGAGTTACCCTTTCGGGGAGCATGTGCTGTTTACCGACAACCAGCCCGTCATCAGCGCCGCCATGCAGTGGTGGCACAAGCACGTTTCCAGTCTTTCTGGAAAAACCGTGGGGATGATCAACCGCATCCAGTTGCTTTCGCTGCTGTTCGGTGTGGCAATACTGTTTCTGCTGCTGCGAAAACTCCACCTGCCCGCCTGGTATGCGGGGCTCGCGGCGCTGGCGATCCTGTTCCTGTCGCCGCAGAACATTCGTTTCGACGGCCATTTCGGACTTTCTCATACCTGGGTTTTCCCGCTCATGCTGCTATGGTTGTGCAGGTATGAGGAACGCTACAGCCGGCGATACCAAAGCCTGATGATCGGCATACTGGTGTGGGTATCCGCCCAATTGCATTTTTACTACTTCGGGCTGGCGGCCCTGTTCCTGGGGCTTTACACGCTGGTGCAACTGATCTCCGAACCTTCATTGCGCAACCTGCGCGTTCGCCTGAGCCACCTGGTCGTAATGATCCTGCTGCCCTTCGTGTTGCTGAACATCTGGGTGCACTGGGTGGATTACGCCACCGACCGGCCGGCCAATCCCTGGGGATTCACCACCTATATCGGTTATTGGGAAGGTATTTTGCTGCCTTATGAAAACTTCCCCCTGTACCAGTGGATCGATCAGCACCTCATCAAGATCAGGCGGGTGGATATTGAAACGCAAGCCTATGTGGGCATGGCGGCTACGGTCTTTACGGTCTGGGCGCTGTTTTTCCGGCGCCTGCGCCCCTTCGAGCGCGAATGGGACGAAATGGCATACCATCGCGTGCACAGGCGATACCTGCGCGGCATTTTCATTGCTGCATTCGTACTGGTCCTGTTTTCCTGCGGTTTCCCCTTCGCTATCAGCGGCATGGAGTGGATGGTCAATTACTTCGGTCCGCTGCGCCAGTTCAGGGGGCTGGGGCGTTTTACATGGGCCTTCTACTACGTGATCAATATCCTGATGTTCTATGTTTTGTGGAACAGGAGCATCCGTTTCAAAGGGTTTTCGGGGGGGCGTTATCCCTGGTTTCGCTGGGTGATCGCGCTGGCGCCGCTCGTGGTCATGGGTGCAGAAGCCTGGTATTTTCAAAAGAACAGAAAACTGGTGCTCAACCCCAATATCGCGAAAAAAGAGGTGTTTGCCGCCGCGCCCGACCACTGGCTCAACAAGGTGGATTTTTCGGGATACCAGGCGTTGATGCCGCTGCCGTACTACCACATCGGCTCCGAAAACATCTGGATGGACATCGACGGGCGCCTTTTCAAACAAATGCAGACTACGGCCCTGCACACCGGCCTGCCTGATATGGGCGTATTCATGAGCCGGACCTCCATCGGCAATATGATCAAATCGGTGCAATTTGCGATGAATCCGTTTGAGCCCCCCGAACTGCTCGATGAATTGCCCGACGACCGGCCGATCGCCCTGATGGTAAACCCCGACCGCTGGGAGGAGGCGAAGCAGAAATCGGGGCATCTGCTGGACAAGGCGACCTTGGTGTACGAGCATCCCGAACTGAAGATCATGTCGCTGATGCCGGACAGCGTGCGTGCCTACTCGCGCGAACAGGCGCTTGGCGTGGCCGCCGAGGCAGATGCAGAGGCCCTTTACCCCGCGGGAAATGGCTGGCGCAGCAACCGCGACGCCGGCTGGTCGGCCAGCCTGAGTTATGACTCTTTGACCCGGACCGAGCACGTTTTTCAGGGCGGCGGGGCATACAAGGGAAATATCGGCGACACGACGTGGATATGGAAAAGCCGCATTCCGAAAGGCGAATACCGCATCAGTCTGTGGATATATGCAAAGCAGGATATGGGTCTGACCGACGAACTGAAGATCATACAAAACAGCCGGGAAGACGGGCACGAGATCAATTTCAAACACGAAGGACTGCGCTTTTATCTGCAGGCCATCGTCGACGGATGGGCATTGTTCGATCTCGACTTCACGGTGTACGACGACAACTCCAACACGCGCATTTTCCTGCAAAAAAAGGCCGTAGACGAACCCTTTTTCCTCGACGAAGTGCTGATCCGCCGCGCGGACGTCAACCTGTACCGGAAAGACCGCAACTGGGTGGTCCGCAACAATTACTGGTACAAACTACCCGAAGGCGGCCGTTAGATGCCCGGCCGAGCAAAAGTATTTGACCATGCTTTTATTGTTAAAAAACATACGAATTGCCGAAGGCAAATCCGGCAGCAAAACCAGGGATCTGCTTTTGCGCGACGGTATCATCGAGCAGATCGCCGAAGACATTCCCGCCCGCAAGAATATGGAGGTGTGGCAATGGGATTCGGGTAAAATACACGTATCGCCCGGCTGGATGGATATCGGCGCACAAACCGGCGACCCGGGCTACGAACATCGCGAAGACCTGCACTCGGCCGCTTCGGCAGCGGCAGCGGGCGGGTATACCTCGGTCGCCTGTTTCCCCAATACACACCCGGCGATCGCCTCCAAATCGGAGGTGCTGTACGTGAAGAACAAAACGGCGCACAGCCCCGTCACCTTCTACCCCGTCGGCGCCATCTCCGAGCATTGCGAGGGCAAGGACCTCGCCGAACTGTATGACATGCACGCTGCCGGCGCCATCGCATTCAGCGACGGCAGCAAACCCGTGCAGGATGCCGGACTGCTGCTCAGGGCCCTGCAATACGCGCGGGCGTTCGGCGGACTGGTGATCAACGAACCGCAACAACGGTCCATCGCCGCAGGCGGACAGATGCACGAAGGGCTCGTGAGCACCTCGCTCGGCCTGAAAGGCATTCCGGCGCTGGCCGAAGAGATCGTGGTACAGCGCGACCTGCGGCTGCTCGAATACGCGGAAGGGCGTCTGCACATCCACCTGCTGTCTACGGCTGCCGGTGTGGCGCTGGTGCGCGAAACAAAAAAGGCGGGCCTGCCCGTGACGGCTTCGGTCGCGGTGGCCAATCTTTGTTTTACCGACGAAAAATTGCGGGACTTCGATTCCAACTGGAAAATCCTGCCGCCCCTGCGCAGCCGCGCCGATGCCGACGCCCTGCTGGAAGGCCTGCACGACGGCACCATCGACCTGATCGCGTCCAATCATGTGCCCTGGCACGAGGAGGCCAAAAACCTCGAGTTCCCCTTTGCCGAGTTCGGCATGTCGGGCCTGCAAACCACCTTTGCGCTTTGCCGCACTTTTCTGGGCGAGCATCTGAAAACAGCCGAAGTGATCGAAAAGATCGCGCTGGCGCCCCGCCGGATTCTCGGCCTGCCGGTTCCGGAAATAAAAGTCGGCGCACGCGCCGAACTGACGCTCTTCGACCCCGACGCAAAATGGACGTTCGAAGAGCGCGACATCCGCTCCAAATCGCGAAATACGCCTTTTACAAGACAGCAATTCAAGGGGAAAGTGCTGGGGATCGTCAACAACGGCCAAGCGCTGCGTTTCGCCTGAACGGCTAACCGACACGCCGCCCTTTCCACCGGTATCGCCGGAAAACAAGGCTCGCCGCACCGATCAGGGCTACATATGCCGTGTGCATGAGGAAACAGGGGACGAACCAGCGAAGCAGATCTGCGCGGCCGAAATAAAGGCACATTTCCCGGAGGAAAAGGTAGTCGAATACGGCCTTTATCAGAAGTTGCAGGCCCAGCAGCTGTAAGAATAAATAATTGCCGGCAGCCGCGGCCGGGACAGCGATAACGGCATTGATCACTATGCTCCAGCAAAAAAGAAAAACCGCCAGCAGGACCAGTCGTACCGGCCATTCGGGCAGGGCGGCGTTTTTGGTGCCCCAGCGGATGCGCTGCTGAACGAAAGAGCGCAGGTCCGCCGCCGCTTCTGTGCGAACGGCTGCCGCGGGATTCTTCAGGAAAGCCACTGACGAAGTATGCAGGCGCGCTATTTTTTGCACCAGGAACATATCGTCGCCGGAAGACAGCGAGCGGTTTCCCGCGTACCCGCCCACATTTTCGAAAACTTCCTTCGTGTAAGCGAGGTTGGCGCCGTTGGCCATACGCTGAAAGCCCAGATGCATGCCCGCGGCCGTGATGCCCATGAGGCCCAGCAGGTCGAGCGACTGGAAACGCTGCAACAAATTTTTTTCGCGGTGCAGGGCTACCGGAGCCGTCAGCAATTGCAGGTCTCCCGCTTCGAATCTCGATGCGATGATGCGCAGCCAGTCGGCGGGCGCGATGCAATCCGCATCGGTCGTCACGATCAGCGGCCCGTGGGCGAGCGCAACCCCTGCCTCGATCGCCGCTTTTTTGTTGGCCAGCATTGCATGTTCTGCTGGCAGGATGTCGGACAGATGGACGAGCCGGATCGAAATGCCGGATCGAAATTTCCTGACAACCGCGGCCGTCGCGTCGTCGGAAAAGTCGTCGATGACGATGATCTCCAGCAGCGAAGGCGGATACGAACCCGCTGCGATGGCACGCAGGCAGGCGGCGATGCGGTCCGCTTCGTTGCGGGCAGGGATCAGTACGCTGATACCGGTCCGGGGTTCGTAGCCTTCCGGCAAAGTCCATTCAGGCGTCGCCCGCCAGCCTTTCAGGTACACGAGCAGGAGGCCGGCGTATACGAACGCTAAAAATACGGATGCGGATACTAGCAGCATTTGACCGAAAAATGGGGACAATGTTCTTTTGAGCCTCAGTATTTGACACAAAATATTTTTTCCGGATCAGCATTATTACTTTTGTCCCGGAGGCTGTTTTTTGCCGTAGATTCCGTCTGTCGCCAAAAACTATTCAACTATAGCTGCAAAATTTGCCTCGCCTTACCCAAAAACCACGCAACATCATTCAATTAAATAAATTTCGACAACCTCAAACAAAATCACCCCCACGTGCATATGAACGAACCGCAGCATCTCATCTCGATCAAAGCGGCGCTCCAGAATAAAAGAATGCCTCTTTACCACCGCATCATCCGCTGGACCTGGCGTTTGCTGGCAGGGGGGATGCTAGCAGTTGCCATATTGTTCCTGTTCATCAACTTTACGGCGATCCCCTCTTTTCGCGAACTGGAAGACCCCAGTTCCGCGCTCGCCAGCGAAGTGCTGGCCAGCAACAAAGAAGTGCTGGGGCGCTATTTTACCGAAAACCGCGTGCCGGTGGCCTACAAGGACCTGAGCCCGCACCTCGTGAACGCCCTGATCGCCACCGAGGACGAGCGTTTTCTCGATCACTGCGGCATCGACGCCCGCGCGGTCGCGCGGGTCGCTTTCAGAACCATCCTCCTGCGCGACCAAAGCGCGGGTGGCGGCTCCACCATTACGCAGCAACTGGCCAA
Source organism: Lewinellaceae bacterium (assembly GCA_020636045.1). GTDB lineage: Bacteria > Bacteroidota > Bacteroidia > Chitinophagales > Saprospiraceae > M3007. The sequence continues at coordinate 180,333 of JACJYP010000003.1, read as the reverse complement.
AAACCTGTATTCCGACCGCAATTTCAAGGGAATGAGCAAGGTGGAAAAATTCTTCGCCCTCGTGTACCGGAAATTGCGCGAATGGATCACCGCCGTGAAACTGGAGCGCAGTTACACCAAGGAGGAGATCATCGCGATGTACCTCAACCAGGTCAATTTCATCAACAATGCCTACGGCATCCACGCGGCGGCAGAAGTGTATTTCGGAAAAGACCAGTCCGAACTGAAACTCGAAGAGGCGGCCATGCTGATCGGCATGCTGCAAAACCCCACCTATTTCAACCCCGTGCGGTTCCCGGAACGGGCCATGCGCCGGCGCTGGATCGTGCTGTACCAGATGCGCAAAAACGAAATGCTTACAGAGGCACAGTTTGACGAACTGAAGGTCAGGCCGCTGGACATGAGCCATTTCAAGCGCGTCACCTTCACCGACGACAAGGCGCCGTATCTCTGCTCGGAACTGAAAAAAGATGTCAGCCGCATTCTCGACGCTCCCGAATGCCGCCGCGCCGACGGCACCAAATACAACATCTACAAGGACGGCCTGAAAATATTCACGACCATCGACCCGGTGTTTCAGCAGCAGGCTGAAGCGGCGATGCAGGAGCACATGAAAAAACTGCAAAAGCGCTTTTTCGAAGTGTGGCGCAAACGCGACCCCTGGACACATCGCGGAGGAAGTGCATCGACGGAGGAGATCGAGAACAGGCAAGCCTCGCTGATGTCGCTGATCCGCGACGGCGACCGCTATCAGGCCCTGCGGCCCAGATACCTCGACGAAGTGAGCAATATCGTGAAAAAACGCTACGATTTCGATCTGCGCGACGCAGACATCGAACGTATGCTGAGCGAGGAGCGAAAAACCGGTTCCATCGGCAAAATGCTGTCGGAAGGCATTGCCACTTCCGAGCAGGCGGCAGTGTATCGCAGCCTGATGCGCGACCCGGAATGGGTGGAGATCAAAAACCAGTACCGGGCTCTGCAGGCGGCGATCAAAAAGGTGTACAACATAAAAACACCCATGAAGGTGTTTACCTGGGACAATCCGCGATTTGAAAAAGACACGGTGATGACCCCGCTGGACAGCGTTCGTTACCACCGCATGTTCCTGCAAACGGGCATTTTGGCCTTGGACCCGACCAACAGTGAAATAAAAGCCTGGGTCGGCGGCATCAATTTTAAATACTTCCAGTTCGATCACGTGCGCACCGAGCGGCAGGTGGGGTCCACTTTCAAGCCCTTCGTGTATGCCACCGCCATCGCCCAGCAGAGCATCAGCCCCTGTTTCCAGGTGTACGATCAACCGGTGACCATTCCTGCGCGCTATCAGAATTTTACCAATATCACGGACTGGACGCCGAAAAACTCCAACAACACCTATACCGGCCTGCGCATGACGCTGAAAGAGGCCTTGAAAAACTCGGTCAACTCCATCAGCACCTATCTGATGAAACAAATGGGCGACACCGAGCCCGTACGCGGCCTTTGCAACAGCATGGGCATCGATTCTTCGGCGCGGCGCTCCGACGGCCAGTACCACATTCCCAAACAGCCCGCCATCTGCCTCGGCGCCGCCGACCTGACCGTTATGGAGATGACCGGCGCGTATGCCACTTTCGCCAATAAAGGCATCTACGGGCTGCCGTTCGTGATCAAACGCATCGAAGATAAAAACGGCCGCATCATTTATCGCTCCCTGCCGGAAGAGCACGTCGCGCTGCCGCCGAATGCCAACTACGTCATGGTGGAAATGTTGAAATACAACGTCAGCGGAACCCCCGGCATCAATACGCTGAAAAGTGAGGTAGGCGGCAAAACGGGTACCACGACCAACCAGTCCGACGGCTGGTTTATGGGCATCACGCCGCGGCTCGTCGTAGGCACCTGGGTCGGCGGCGACGACCGCTGGATACGCTTTCTCAGCCTTGCCGACGGCCAGGGCTCCAGGATGGCGCGCCCCATTTTTGCAGGTTTTATCAATCGCCTTGAGAAAGATACGAAGTCGGGATACGATTTCAACGCCCGCTTCGTACGGCCGCCCGGCGATCTCGGCATCGAGACCAACTGCGCCAGTTACGAACAGGGCGATGCGATGCCGACCCGCGACGAGGAAGACTTCTTCCCCGATATTTACAACGACGAACTCAATGAAGACGGCACGATCCCCGGCCGCGAGAAAAAACCCGACGACACCTTCGGCGACGAACTCGACGGAGGGTAATACCTTCGAAAAATCTTGTCGCTTTCTTTAATCCTCCGTTTGGCGAATTCGTCCATGCATCTTACCTTTGCCGCCCGATTTGCAAAATTGAAGAGGAAATGAACGCATTTGTTGCGTATTCCATCCCCATCAAAGGGTTAAAAACCGGAATACATCGATTCAAATTCACCATCGACAGTGCGTTTTTCTCCCATTTTGAGGATGCGCCGATAGAAGAGGGGGATATTGCGTTCGATCTGCAACTGGACAAACGGCCGGATATGCTGATCCTGGAGTTTGAACTGGCGGGGACGGTGAGGGCAGAATGCGATCGCTGTACGGCGATGATCGACCTGCCCGTAGAAGATACGCGGGAGCTCATTGTCAAGTACGGAGAGTCGGAAGGAGAGGATGAAGACGAAGTGGTGTTCATCCACCGGGAAGCGTCGGAATTCAATGTGGCGAAATACCTGTACGAATTCGCCGTATTGGCATTGCCGATCACCAATACCTACGACTGCCAGCGCGACGCAGATCCGCCGTGCAATATTGAAATTCTGAAGTACCTGAACCACGAGTCCGGAGAAGCGAAACCAGATTCAGTCTGGGATGCGCTCAAGGACCTGGGCAATAATTAACGTAATAATGTACCTGCCATAGCCTCGGCGAAGGCGGGAAAAAACAATAAGGCCATGCCAAATCCTAAATGGCGGCACTCCAAGCGCCGCAAGCGCGCACGCCGCACGCACTACAAAACTGAAGTTCCGCAAATCGCCACGTGCAAAACGACCGGCGAACCGCACCTGCTGCACCACGCCTATGTGGTGAACGGCGACCTGTACTACCGCGGCCAGGTGTTGGTACCGGGGCAAGGAAGCGAGGATACCGCAGAAGCGTAACCGCACCCTTCCATTCCCTGCATTTGAGGAGGCTCCAGTCCCGTACGCGGGATGCTGTGGGGCTTTTTCTGTTTAGGGGCGGCACCTTCGCGCTTTTCCGTCGCCCAGTATTGTTTCTTCTTTTTATGCCGCAAAAGCAGCACAGCACCCATTTGAACGCATGAAACAACTTATCAACACCCCCGTAGCGCCGCTTCCCATCGGCCCCTATAACCAGGCCGTCGCACACAATGGCATCCTCTATGTTTCCGGCCAGATCGCCCTTGACCCCGAAAGCGGAGAACTGGTGCTCGACGACATCGAAACCGAAACGCACCGCGTGCTCAAAAACGTGCAGGGCATCCTGGAAGCCGCCGGATCGGGACTGGAAAAGGTGCTGAAAGCGACCGTTTTCGTCAAGGACATGAACATGTTCGGACGCATCAACGCAGTGTACGGAGAATACTTCAAACCGGAATTTGCCCCTGCCCGCGAACTGGTGCAGGTATCCGAATTGCCCAAATTTGTGAACATCGAGATATCGGTGATCGCGGGGCTGTAAGAAACCAGAACCAAACAAACATTTCAACCACACTCACTCATGAAAAACATCTTCTCTGGCATTCAGCCGACCGGCGATCTGCACCTTGGCAACTACTTTGGCGCCGTCAAGAACTGGGTGCAATTGCAAGATGAGTACGAGTGCACCTACTGTGTGGTAGATTACCACTCCATGACGATGCCCTACAAGGCGGATCAGTTGCGCGAAAACATCTGGAAAATGGTGTTCTATCTGCTGGCCTGCGGCGTCAAGCCCGAAAACCTGTTCGTGCAGAGCATGGTGCCCGAGCACGTTGAGCTGTCGTGGGTGCTGGGCGGCGTTGCTTCGTACGGCGAGTTGAACCGCATGACGCAGTTCAAGGACAAGACTAAACAACTGCTCGAAAAGGACAAGGATGGTTTTGTAAGTTCCGGGCTGTTCATTTATCCCGTATTGCAGGCCGCCGATATCCTGATGTACCATACCGACTACGTGCCGGTAGGAAAGGATCAGGAGCAGCATCTGGAATTGTCGCGCAATATCGCTCAGCGCTTCAATTATCAATTCGGAAAAGAATATTTCGTGCACCCGGAGCCGTTGTTTACCGAAACGCCCAAGATCCTCTCTACTGCCGATCCGAACAAAAAGATGGGCAAAAGCCTCGGTGAAAAGCACTATATCAACCTTTTCGGCGACGACGAGCGCATCCGCAAACAGGTGCGGTCGGCCGTGACCGACACCGGTGATACGCCTGCGGGCGAAATGAGTCCGGGTATAGAAAACCTGTTTACCCTGCTCCGCGCGACGGGCCGCACCGATGCCCACGATGCCCTCATGGCCGAATACAAAGCCGGCACGCTGAAATACAGCGCACTGAAGGAAGAAGTAGCCGAAGCGCTGGTGGCACTGGTGGGTCCCTTCCGCGAAAAACTGGCCGAACTGAACGCCGACAAACGCAAGGTAAAATCGATGATCCAGGATTCGAGCGCCGAAGTACGCAAGCGCGCACAGCAAACCATGCGCGAAGTGCGCGAACTGACCGGCCTGCCGAATCTGAAGTAAACCTGTGTATTTAGGAACGATCAAATAATTAGGCTGCTTTATTATTTGATCGTTCCTAACTCCGGCACATTTCCCGCAATGGCCGCTATTTTGCTGCGCAAGCAGGCGTGGTGTGTACCTTTGGATGAAGGCATCGCCCGACAGCTGGCAACGCCGTAACTATTGCAAGGGTTGTGAACAGCCAGATACGCACCATACTGATCCACGTACTTGCCTGTGCCGCTTTTCTGGCGCTGCCGGTATTGTTCTCGCTCGGCGACGCCGACCTGGCTGAATATTTCCGGCGTTCCAGCAACCTGCGTGACCTTAGCAGTTATCTGCTGACCATCCTGTTTTTCTACATCAACTACCTGCTGCTGGTGCCGCGTTTGTATTTTAACAGGAAGTATTTCTTCTTTTCCCTTTGCGTGCTGGCCGGTTTTGCACTGATCGCCTGGATACCGAACCTGATCTTTCCGTTGCAGGCTCCCCCGGTTCCGAACGCCCGACCGTCGATGCCGCCTCCCAACCGGGGGATCGCCCCGCACATCAGCCACAATTTGCTGCGGTTCTCCCTGGCGTTTTTTATCGCCCTGCTGCTGCGCATCAACACCCGCTGGCAGCAAACGGAACAGGAAAAACTGAATGCCGAACTGTCGTTTCTGCGCGCCCAGATCAACCCGCATTTTTTATTCAATACGCTGAACAGTATTTACTCGCTGGCCATCGAAAAATCCGATGATACGCCCGAAGCCGTTGCAAAACTCTCCGGCATGATGCGCTATGTCACCAGCGAAGCCGGCCGCGATCTTGTGCCGCTTGACCGGGAACTGGGATACATTCGCGATTACATCGAACTGCAAAAATTCCGCTTTGGTGACACCGTCAGGACGGATTTTTCCGTGACGGGCAGTGCCGCCGGAAAAATGATCGCCCCGCTCGTGCTCATCCCTTTTGTTGAAAACGCTTTCAAATACGGCGTCAATCCCGAACAGGATTCGGATATTCGCATAGCGATCGCGTTGAACGGAAACGCCCTGCACCTCGAAGTAGCGAACAACAAGGTACCCGTTGTGCCGTCGGCCGAAGAGGCGACCGGCCTGGGGGTCGCCAATACGCGGGAACGCCTGCAACTGCTGTACCCCGGCAAACACACGCTGGGCATCTCGGAAGATGAGCGGCAATTTCGCGTTTCCCTGACGCTGGAACTGACATGATCAAGGCCATAGCACTCGACGACGAGCCGCCTGCACTGAAAATTCTGGATAATTTTTGCGGACGGACCGATTTTCTGACGCTGGAGAAGACCTTCACCCGCGCCGACGAGGCGCAGCGCCACCTGATCAGGTTTCCCGTCGACCTCCTTTTTCTCGACATCCGCATGCCCTCGCAGTCGGGCCTTGATTTTTACAAGTCCATCCGCCAGGAAACGATGGTGATTTTCACTACCGCTTATAGTGAATATGCCGTGGAAGGCTTCAATCTCAGCGCCATCGACTACCTGCTCAAGCCGTATACGTTCGACCGTTTTATGCAGGCCGCCCGGAGGGCGCAGGAATACTACCGGATGCGCAATACTGCTTCTTCTCCACAAGAACAGGCCCTGCATATCCGGTCGGATTACAGCCTCGTCAGGATTCCGTTCGCTGATATCCTGTACATCGAAGGGCTGGACGATTACATCAGGGTGCATCGTGCACAGGGCGAACCTGTGGTGACGCGCATGACCATGAAAGCCATGCATGAAAAGTTGCCCGCCGGTGAGTTCGTGCGGGTGCACCGGTCTTTCATCGTACCCCTGAGCCGGATCGAGCACGTCCGCAACAAAATGCTGCGCATTGCCAGTATCGATATTCCGCTGGGCAGGACTTACGAAACGGCATTTTTCAGTGTGTTTGGAAAAGAATAAGCGGCGTATACCGCAACATTTTTACCCTTTACCGCAGTTTTTTGCCTTTCCCCGTTCGCCCATTGCATTTTTGTCTTATGTGACAACTGGTGCCACGGACGATCTGGCCCCCGCCGGATATTTGGCGGTTCTTCTATTTCACTTAGAACGTGTTCGGGCCGGCGTAAAAACCCCGAACACGTTCTTAACACTTTGGATATGAACAGAAAAGATTTTCTCAAAAGCCTCGGAATGGCGGGTATCGGCTCATTCATGCTACCCTCTGATGTCAGTGCGCGGCCCAAAAAGCAACAGAGAGGCTTCGGCGGCGGCGTCAACTGCGAACTGATCCCTTCGGAAACGGAAGGCCCATTCCCGCTCGACCTCACGGAAAATCCCGCCTTTTTCCGCCAGGATGTCCGCGAAAACAAAACCGGCGCGCAACTCAACCTCAAAGTCCGTATTATCGGCTCGGCCAATTGCCTGCCCATGCAAAACGTGCGGGTAAACATATGGCATTGTGACAAAGACGGACTCTACTCCGGCTATAGTCAGAACAACAATCCCGGTCAGGCGGGCCTCACCTATCTCCGCGGTTATCAAATGACCGATGTGAACGGTGAAGCGGAGTTCATCACCATTTTTCCGGGCTGGTACACCGGCCGCATCTGCCATATCCACTTTCAGGTGTATGTGAGTTCCATGTACAAAGCCATTTCCCAGCTTACTTTCCCGATCGCCGAGAAGAACGCCATATACGCCGCCAACCCCGGTCTTTATACCAAAGGCGCCGACCCGCTCAACTATAACCAGGACAACATTTTCGCCGACGGATACAACCTGCAACTCGCTACGCTTACCGCCAACCCCGACACCGGCGGCTACGACAGTTTCCTCGAAGTAACCGTGCAGGGCAACGGCGTCTCCGGATATGCCTCCGTCGAACCCGAAACCGGTGGCCAGTTCAAACTCGGCCAAAACTTCCCCAACCCATATGCCGGTCAAACGGTAATCCCCTTCACCCTTAATAACCGCTCCAAAGTACAGATCGACCTGTTCGACATCAACGGCCAAAAACTCGCCACCCTCGATCAGGGCGAAATGCTCGCCGGAAACCAGGAAATCGCTGTTGACACCGAGGCGCTGGGTCTCCCCACCGCCAACTACATCTACCAACTGCAGGTAGTGAATGAAAACGGTACTTTCCGGCAATGCAAAATGATGACGGCAGTAAAATAATCCGATAGCCGCGCTTCATATTTATTCCTTCCCATCACTCATTTACCGGCAGGCGTCCCGATCGCGGGCGCCTGCCGTTTCTTTTTTGCGGCGACTTGGCTACATTTACCGCGCCTGCGAATGGCAGGTGTTACGGGTACATGCCATGAAAAAATTCCATACGCGTCGCGATTTCCTCAAAACCGGCGGCAAAGCCGCTGCCGCCTTCACCCTCGTGCCCCGATTCGTGCTCGGCGGGAAAGGCTACATTCCGCCCAGCGACCGCCTGAACATCGCCCTTGTCGGCGCAGGCGGCAAGGCCGGCGACCACATCCGCGCACTGAAAGCCACCGAAACATTCGTCGCCTTCTGTGACGTCGATGACCGCCGCGCCGTCGACGCCTACGAGGAATTTCCCAAAGTGCCGCGTTTCCGCGATTTCCGGGAAATGCTCGACACCGCAGGCCGCGACATCGACGCGGTGATGGTGACCACACCCGACCACACCCATGCTGTGGCGGCTGTGGCAGCCATGCAACTCGGCAAGCACGTGTATGTGGAAAAGCCGCTCACCCACAACATCCGCGAAGCGCGGCAACTGCTGGAAGCGGCCCGCAAATACAAGGTCGTGACCCAGATGGGCAACCAGGGTGCCTCCATGGATTGCAACGCCGAACTGGCGGAATGGGTGCAGTCGGGCGTGATCGGCAAGGTCAAACGCGCGCATGTGTGGACCAACCGCCCCGTATGGCCGCAGGGGGTGCCCGTGCCGCCGCAAGAGCCCGTGCCTGCCGGCCTCGATTGGGACCTCTGGCTCGGGCCGGCGCCCATGAGAGGCTACAGCGAGCGCTACCTTCCGTTCCGCTGGCGTGGCTGGTGGGATTTCGGCACCGGCGCGCTCGGAGACATGGGTTGTCACCTCATCGACCCCGTGTACCGTGCGCTTAAACTCAGTTACCCGACTTCCATCGAGGCCAGCGCCACTACCGTGTGGTCCGACGAGTTTCAGGAGGCCGATTATCCCGACAGTTGCCCGCCCTCATCGGTTGTACGTATGGATTTTCCTGCCCGCGGTAAAATGCCCGCCTGCGAACTCTGGTGGTACGACGGCGGCGTGCGCCCCATGCGTCCGGCCGAACTCGGCTCCAACGAGCCCTTCGGCTCCTGGGACGGCGGCGCCCTGATCGAAGGCAGCAAAGGCAAGATACTCTGCGGAATCTATGGCCAGGATGCCACGCTGCTGCCCACGTCGAAGATGAAAGATTTCAAACCGCCGCGCCCGACGGAGCCCCGATATCAGGGCAGCCATCAGGCCGTATGGGCAAGGGCCTGCAAAGGCGAAGGCAAGACCTCTTCGCCCTTTGAATACGCCGTGCCGCTTACCGAGGCTATCCTGATCGGCAACCTCGCCGTGCGCTGCTACGACATCAAAAAACTGCAAAAAGGCAAAACGAAGGATTCCTGGGCGCCCTACGACTACCCGGGCCGCATCCGCCTCGAATGGGACGCCGCCAACATGCGGATCACCAATTTCGAAGGTGCCAATGCATTTGTCGGCCGGGAATACCGGAAAGGGTGGTCGCTGGGGATGTAAGTTCGTGTGTTATCGGAGTATTAAGGTCCGCTCTGAGATGTGACAGCCTTGCAATTTTAACGTTTAATACAGTGTGTTCGGACCATGTTTTCCGGCGTGCCGTCATCAAAAGACACCCGGAAATTCAGGCCGTCACCCAGAAATGTTATATTTTTCCGAAAACAAAATATCCAACTCTTATGTGGAAAAAAATCTCGTTCAGCCTGTTCATGCTGCTTATGCTGCTCGCATGTTCGAAAAATGCCTTCACGGGCCGCAAATCCCTGAACCTTATTCCTACATCTACCATTAACTCGCTGAGTTTCAGTGAGTACAAAACCTTCCTGAGCCAGAACAAAACACTTGCTTCCGGCTCGCAGGTCGATCTGGTACGCCGCGTCGGCAAAGACCTGAAAGCCGCCACGGAAGTATATTACAGGTCAATCGGAAAAGCCTCCGAACTGAAAGATTTTGCCTGGGAGTTCAACGTTGTGGACGACCCGAATACGGTGAACGCATTTTGCATGCCCGGCGGCAAGGTGGTCGTGTATACCGGCATCCTGAAAGTCACACAAAACGAGGACGCTCTTGCGGTGGTCATGGGCCACGAGATCGCCCACGCGCTCGCCCATCACGGCAATGAACGCATGAGTCAGGGCCTGGTCGCCCAGTTGGGACTTACTTCGCTCGATCTGGCGCTGTCGCAAAAGCCCGCCGCTACGCGCAACCTGCTGATGACTGCCGCCGGCGCCGGCGCTCAAATAGGTGTTTTGCTACCCTTCAGCCGCAAACACGAATCCGAAGCCGACGAGATCGGCCTGTACCTGATGGCCATGGCCGGCTACAACCCCAGCGAAGCGGCGCCCTTCTGGCAGCGCATGAATTCCGGCGGCGGCAGCCGCCCGCCGGAATTTATGAGCACACACCCTGATCCGGCCAAACGCTCCGAAACGCTGCGCCGCCTGGTGCCGCGCGCCCGCGCATACGCCAAAAAATATCCGGTACCTGCGAGTTCCAAGAACTGATCTCAGGACCGGTCATCTTTTCCATCGCGTGGGTCGCGGGCGGCATTCCGCTTGCGACCCACACTTTTTGAAAGCACCGTCCCTTTCAGGAGTACCGTTTCCAGCAGGTCGCCGGATGCCACTTCCGAAGCATCCATCAGGGGTTTTCCGTCTTTATAAGTCATGCTGTATCCGCGTTTCAGCACGTTTTCCGGGTGCAGGGCCAGGCAAACAGCCTCGGCAGCCTCCAGTTTTTGCGCCTGTCCGCGCAGCCGGGCGCGGACGATCTGCGGCAGCGTTTCCGCTATGCGATCGACCCGTTCGAATGAAGCGCGCAACTGTGCACCTGCATTCCAGCGCAAGGCCTGCTCAGCCTGTTGCAATTCCAACTGGCTGATCTTCAATTGCTGATCGCCGGCGCTGCGCAGCCGGGCGGCCAGTTGCAGGAGTTCGTTTTCAAAGGACAGGTTGTGCTGCAACAGGAAATCCGCTACCGCCGTCGGGGTTTTCAGGGCTGCGTGCGCAACGAGGTCGAGCACGGTTTCGTCCACATCGTGGCCGATGCCGGTGAACACAGGCAGGGGCATCTGTGCGACGCGTTTGCACAACTCCAGCCCGTCGAACGCCGACAGGTCGAGCCGGGCGCCGCCGCCACGGACGATCACAATGCAATCGAAGCGTGTGGTATCGATCGTCTGCAGGGCTTCCAATAGTTCCGCTTCTGCGTTTTTGCCCTGCACGGAGGAAGCGAACAGGCGGCAGGAAAAGCCGTAACCAAAGGCATTTTGCGTCAGGTGCTCCTGAAAATCGCGAAAACCTGCCGCGTTTTCCGAACTGATCACGGCAATGCGCTGCAACACTTTCGGCAGGGGCTGCCTGCGGTTGCGCTCCAGCAGGTCCAGCCCGCGCAGCGTTTCGATCGTCTGCCGCCGTTTCAATTCGAGTTGGCCGAACGTGTAGGCCGGATCGAGGTCGGCGATGACGAGTTTGAGCCCGTAGCGCTCGTGAAAATCAACGGTGATCTGCATTTTTACCTCCTGCCCTTCGCGCAGAACGGCGTCCAGGTCAGATGCCAGCCTCGCCCGCATTTTTCGCAGATCGCCAGCCCACAGCACCGCCTGCGCCTGCGCAATCAGTTCATCGCCTTCGCCTTTTTGTACCAGATCGAGATACAGATGCCCGCGCGACTGCCCCAGTTGGGCGATCTCGGCGGTGATCCACACAGGCTGCTGAAAATTCAGCGCCAGCACCCGGCGGATATGTTCATTCAGGTCATAAAGGCTGTAGTGCGTCATGGGCGTGTCGTTTGTCACAAGTCATAGGCATGAGCAGTGTAAAAGAAAGATATTTTCGGAAAATACTTTGTCTACTCCGTCCGGCATGTTTCCTGAAAACGACGGCTTTCGTTGGCAAAAAAGAAACGGCCGCCATTGCGAACGAACGGCGGCCGGACCCAAGGATGGGTTTCAGGTGTATTCAATCTTCAGACACGGCCTGTTTAGGCGCGTGCCGAGCGTGGAATGAAGTGGTAAAAGTAAGTTATTGCGCAATATCAACACCTTTTTAGGGAAAGTTATTGATCCTCCAGAAAACGCTCTACCCGCTCCTCAGCATTTTCCCGCACGTTCATGTAATAGAGGTTCAGATCGCCGACGTGATAGTTTTTTGTGCGAAATAAGAAACTGCCAGGAAACCTGGGCCGGGAACACAGCAACACGCCTTTATACACCTCTGCATCGGCAATGTTCGGGATCACGGAACAAAAGGGGCGGATCACCCCGCCCATGTTGGCACTTTTGGGGACGTGACGGCCTTCGCCGATGGTCCAGTCGAGCGGATTTGTGCAGATCACGTCGCGTTCGAAGGCGTGTTTCAGCGCGAAACGACGCTCCCAGGTGCGCCAGCTGCAAAAACAGCCCGTCTCTTCGGGGGTTCGGCAGGGTTGCAATTTTGCAAAAAAACCTTCCCGCACCGGCCAGCCGACGATGTACGCTGCCACCAGCTGTTTCTGAAGCGGCGTGCCTTCCACCATTTCTTTCAATAAAAACAGGGCGTGTCGCGAACCCTGGCTATGCGCGGCGATAATGAACGGCCGCCCTGCGTTCCAGTGCTCCAGGTAGTAGCGGAAGGCCGTTTTTACATCTTCGTATGCCACATCGAGCGCCTGGCGGGCCGAACTCGTGTCTTTCCCGAAAAAAACATTGAGATGGGCCTGGCGGTAACGCGGGGCGTATATACGGCCCGCACCGTTAAAAATGGAAGCCTGAAAAAGAATGGTGGTGTTATCCGTTTTTTCATTGGTGCCGGCATCTGCGGCGGAGGCGTTCCAGTCCCGCTGGTCGCGGGAGGCGCCGGTATACGTGGTGGGATGCAGGAAAAATACGTCCACTACGGCACTGTCCTGCATATTCCTGACATACGGACAGGGTGTCTGATCGGCAGGGTCGTTCAGGTCGGGGTGAGCGGCCCAGTTGGCGAGCAGGGCGTAGTCAGGCGCCGGCGGCGTAAGACGGAGATCAAATGATTTTTTCGGGCGCACGGCGCAACCGGCAACCATCAGCAATATCGGCAGATAGAGAAAAGTCCTGTTCATGCGGTATGTGGGAATGTCAAGGCAAAACTGGCGATAAAAACCCTGGCCACTGCAAATATCCATGAAAAAACTGAACGCGCAAGATCGTTTTTTTCAACTTTTTAGGACAACTTTGAACGTCTAATGTCTGACCGATGAAACGCTATCTGGCCCAATTACTCGCTGATCTCGAGACGGCGGCGCGCGGCGCACCCGAGCCCAGTTCCTATGCCTCCTTCAGGGCGCCTGTGCACGATGACGAACAGCATCGTGAAGACTTGCACACCCGGTACGTCCGGCTCAGCGAATTATTCGGCCTGCCTTCCCATGCTTTTCCGCCGGTCGAGCGGCTGACGAAGCCGCAGGTCGGCGATCTGCTGACGGCCATTGAACTGCTTTGGCGCGCATGGCGTATTTCCTGGGATTGCCCGGCCCGGCTGACCGCCCGGCGGCGATATGCGCTGATGGTGGACTGGATGTATCACCAAAAGGTGCTTTACCACCACGATTTCGGCGCCGAGATCGATTTTTGCTGCGACCGCGCCATTGGCGTCTGCCCTTTTGGCGATCAGGCGCAATGCTACTGCCAGGAACTGGAAGATGCTGCGCGGCATGATGTAGATATCTGGGAGGAGTACCATCAAGGGCAACAGGGTATGCAATCAACGCCGGTGGAGGAGTTCTATGAGTGGCTGCATCGCGACAATCCCGATGAATGCAAATGGGACTTCGACGAAGCGCGCGACCGCTGGCGGCAGTTCACGGCGGATGACAGCGACGAATGGCTGTATTTTTACCGGCCGGACGTCGGCGCGACATTGCAGGGCGATGACCCCGAACCGCAGCCCGGGGATTTTGACGACTTCGACTGGGACGATTCCGGCCACTACGACGATGATATTACGCTGCCTTTTTAAGGCCAGGGAATACGTTTCTCAGCAATTCAGCGCTCCGCAGACGGAGATCACCTGCCCGCTCACATAAGCACCCATGTCGGAAGCGAGGAAAATGCAGGTATTGGCGACATCGTCGCCGGTGCCGAGGCGTTTCATCGGTATGGCGGCGAGGTATCCTTCGCGCGTTTTATCGTCGAGCGCTGCCGTCATTTCCGTTTCGATAAAACCGGGCGCCACTGCGTTGCAGCGGATGCCGCGCGAGCCGTATTCCTTGGCAATGGATTTTGAAAAGCCGATAATCCCCGCCTTGGAGGCTGCGTAGTTGGCCTGACCGGCCTGGCCGAACACGCCTACCACCGAACTCATGTTGATAATACTGCCTGCAGAACGCAGCATGGGTTTCAATGCGTGTTTGGTAAGGTTGAATACGGACTTCAGGTTGGTCCGGATCACCTCATCCCATTGTTCCTCAGTCATGCGCAGCATGAGCGTATCGCGCGTGATGCCGGCGTTGTTGACCAGCACGTCGAGTTTTCCGAAATCTGCCACTACCTGCGTTATCAGCGCTTCTGCCTGTGCGTAATCGCCCGCATCGCTCTGGTATGCTTTTACGCTATCTCCCAGTTCGGCAGCCAGTTTTTCAGCAAGCGCACCCGAGGAGGCGGATACGTAGGTGAACGCCACCCGGGCGCCCTGGTCGGCGAACCGGCGTACCAGTGCTTCGCCGATCCCGCGCGAACCGCCGGTGATGAGGGCAACTTTTCCTTCCAGTAATTTCATGATCAAGTCGGGTTTAGAATGTTCGATAAGGGTTTTGGAGGCGATACCGGGCAAAGTTCATAAAACCGGAGCATGTGCAGGTTGTTTCGGTAAAAATGTTGCCCGGAGCGGCAATTTCCGAAAAATTGTCAATTACGGCGCACCGATCCGAACTTCGCTTGCCGGGCTTTTGTTCTTTTGCATCGCCGACAGCGGGCAGCAACGCCGGCCGGCAATAAAAACAGCGATGAAACCAGACGCATATGCCGCGTTGCGCGTGCCCGCGTACCGCTTTTTTCTTTCCATGCGCTTGATGGTCACCCTGGCCATTCAGATCATGTCGGTCTCCGTAGGTTATTTTGTGTACGATCTCACCGGCGACCCGCTGATGCTCGGGTTTATCGGACTGGCGGAAGCCGTTCCCGCCATTGCCATCAGCCTGTGGGCGGGGCACCTCGCCGACAAGTACAACCGGCGCAATATACTGGCGGGGTGTATCGTGACGCTGCTGCTGTGCTCTTTGGCCCTGCTCACGCTGGCCTTGCATCGCCACACCTTGTCCAATGCTTCCCTGTTGAGCGGCATCTTTTCCGTGATCTTTTGCACCGGCATTTCCCGCGGTTTTTTCAGCCCCTCCAATTTCGCTTTCCTGCCGCAACTTGTCGACCGCAAAACCCTGCCGAATGCCATCGCCTGGAACAGCAGCACATGGGAGGTGGCCAGCATCACCGGACTCGGGCTTGGCGGGTTGCTGTACGGCTTTGCCGGGGTGACGGCTACTTTCACGACCATGTCCGTGCTGTGCCTGTTCGGGCTGACCTTCATTTTTCAGATCGCCCCGCGCCCCGTGCCGCCTACCGATCACCGGGAGCCGGCCCTGGCGCGCATCCGGCAGGGTTTGCGCTTCGTTTTCAGCAACCAGTTGATCATCAGCGCCATTGCACTCGACCTCTTTGCCGTCCTTTTCGGCGGCGCCGTGGCTTTGCTGCCGGTATTTGCAAAAGATATTCTGAAAGTAGGCCCCGAGGGGCTGGGCATCCTGCGGGCGGCGATGTCGCTGGGCGCCATCTCGACCGCCTTTCTGCTCGCACACCGCCCCATGGGCAAGGGCGCCGGCAAAATGATGCTGGCCTGCGTGGCAGGATTCGGCGGCTGCATCATCGGATTCGGACTTTCTAAAATATTCTGGCTGTCGTTCTGCTTCCTCTTTTTCGCAGGGGTGTTCGACGAGGTCAGCGTGTACATACGTTCCTCACTGATGCAGTACCTTACACCCGAACATATGAAAGGGCGCGTGTCGTCGGTCAATTCCATGTTCATCACTTCTTCAAACGAGATTGGCGCCTTCGAAAGCGGTCTCACGGCCAAATTTATGGGGGCCATTCCGTCGGTCGTGTTTGGCGGCGCCATGACCATCCTGATCGTGCTGTTCACGCTATGGAAAGCGCCGAAACTGCGCGACCTTGATTTTGATGAACTGGTGAAGGAACAATCAGGTTAGTTTTTCGAACAGCCACTCGCGTGCGATAATTTCCGGCACACGTTCTAAAATAAATTCCCGGATAATTATAGTGCTCGATAGCCTGTTCCTTTAGTGATGTTAAATAATGCAAGACAATCAATTCACCTTTAGCACCTTACCTAATCCGGATGAACTGGAAAAGCTCAACTCAGTTCCTGGAACCGTATTTTCAAGCATTCATATAGAAAAGGGCGTATGCAAGGTTGATGAAAACCTGATACTTCAAAGAATAGATACATGGGGTCTATGCACGCTTGTTTTTTATGATAAAGAACGCACTCAATACAGTTTAAAACTTGAATCTGAATTCATAACGCCTGCGTTTCCAATAGTCGGGCACGGCAAACTTGTATTTGAAGTAGTCACGCAAAAGCATCTGCCAATAAAGCAGCGATTAGAACAAAAGCAGACTTCATCAAGTGGATGTTCTTTTACGGTACCAGTCGGTGAAGTAAAAAAGATAAAGATCTGGGGAAACGAGCAAACAGGTTTTTTGAATGAACTGTATCCTGACATTAAATTAACCGATCTGAAAAATTCGATCGGATCAGATCAATATTCTTATATGTCATTAAATTCGATTGAAGGTATTTCTGTCGAGGGAGATTCTATTGCGTTGGTTTTAATTCTCCAGGAACAAGGATTCTTTATTTTTATCGACCGTACTGGTCAGTCTGAAAAAACAATTCGTGATAATTATTTAAAGATAAATGGCTACGAGAAAAATATTGTGCTTAAATATTCGACGGCATAATGTCTTTTACCATGAACATAACTTCAATTACCTGCAACTACGATTTGCCCGATTTCTTTCGCCGGGTAATCGGCATGACATTGACGTCGGTCAGCTTCGCAAAAGGCACCTTGTTGAGGAGCGATACACTGTCTTTCCAGGGAACCGGCGATATGGTCCTTACCTTCTATGATGCCCGTGAAGACAAACATCATTCCGCGCGCCTTTCGCCAAAAGGGAAGGAAAGCATGGCAGGCAACCTCTATGGCTTTGAATTACAGGACTTGGGAGCAGAAAGGAGGTTCGATTTGATGGGTTTCGGCTTTGGCGCGCTTATCCACGAGCACAACACAGGGAAGGATGTCGTCAGGGTGTATGCGATCGGCGAGGACAGGAAATATGACATCGTCGATCTCACGCGGGATGATCTCCTGTTCTGGTTTGGCGAGGCTGATATTCTTCCCAAATCGATACCGGTCGACATTCGCACGCTGGAATTCATCGTATTCGAGTTCGCGACAGCTGAATTCTTTTACCTGTCCTCGGAAGGGGAAGGATACTACCGGGCGTTTTTTGAACCGACCGTTGCTCCCCGGCAGTTTATTTGCGGAGAAGATTTCAAGGCAATGGAAAAAGCGCCTCAGATGCTCGAAATCTTTGAGTAGCCTGCATCTCCGACCATGTTAGTGGAATAAATATAACCCCAATAACCTTTTTCGGTAAGCGCTTTGCATGATCGCCTATCAGTCATGCGCCAGCCGAATCCCCATGTTCAGATACCGTCCCGAGGGTTCCACCCCCATGCGTTCGGAAATGCGGCAGGCGAAATATGTGCTGCTCCAGGAGCCGCCGCGGCAGCAGCGCGTCGGATTCATGGCCGGAGGAATGGGGCAATCGGGATAGGCGAGGTAATAATCCTCGCACCATTCGCGTATGTTGCCGCAGAGGTCGTAGATGCCGAGCGCATTCGGCGCCTTTTGGCCCACCGGGTGCGCTCGCTTATCGCTGTTATCGATGTGCCAGGCCACATCTTTCAAGCGGTTCCCGCCGGCGTATAACACATTTTCGTTTGCCCCGGCTACGCCGCCGCGGGCGGCGTATTCCCATTCCGCTTCGCTGGGCAGCCGGTATTGCCGGCCGGTGAGCGTATTCAGTTTTTTGATGAACTTTTGCGCGTCGTACCAGGAAATGTAGTTGGCGGGGCAATCGAAACAATCGGAAAAGGCGCCCGGGTTGTTGCCCATGACCTGCATCCACTGGTACTTGGTGACCTCGTAAATGCCCATTTGAAACCCGTTCACCGTATCCCGGTACGGGCATTCGTCGGTATCGTATCCTTTCTTTTGATTGGTACAGCCCATGGTAAAAATACCGCCCTTTACCTGGACCATAGGGTAATCAAAATGAAAATCGGGGTCGTATTTTGCAGCCAGCGACCGGGCCATGTCGGCCACCCTGTCCGGCGTAAGCGGTTCCGCCTGCGGCGTATTGACACAGCGAATAAACAAGGCGCAGGCCGGCAGTAAAATGGCAATTGCTCTCATGGGTCGGGGTTTTGAACGATCGTCAGTTCACCTGAACATCCACCCGCACCGTTACGCCGCCGTCGAGTTCCACGGCTTCGCCGTCGGACGGCTCGGCCAGCACCAGATCGCTCGCCAGTACTTCCGCCTTGATGTAGTCGTGGAAAGTCTCGACAGCCGGGCGGATCGCTTCATGCGGCTCCACGACCACTTTCACGCGGTCGGTCACATTGAAGTCCTTGTCCTTGCGGATGTTCTGAATGCGGTTCACCAGGTCCCGTGCCATGCCTTCGGCGACGAGTTCGGGTGTCAGCGTCACATCGAGCGCCACCGTAAGAGCGCCTTCGACGGCCACCTTCCAGCCGGGCAGATCTTCCGTAGTGATAATGAGGTCTTCCGGTGTGATGTCGTACGACGCGCCATTCACGGACAGTTGCACCGACCCCGTTTTTTCCAGGGCATTGATCTCTTCGTTGCTGAATGCGGCGATCAGGGCCGCGGCCTCTTTCATGTCCTTGCCCAGTTTGGCGCCCAGGGTCTTGAAATTGGCCTTTGCGCCTTTTTTCAGCAAACCCGATGCGTCGGTGACGTACTCGATTTGTTTGACGTTGATCTCGCTGAGGATCAGGCTTTTCACTGCGTCTACCTCGGCGATGAAAGTCGCATCGAGCACGGGAAGCAGCATTTTTTGCAGGGGCAGGCGCACGCGCAACTTTTCTTTTTTCCGGATGCTTAGTGCCAACGAGCAGATGCGCTGGGCGTGATCCATGCGGCGCTCGAGGGCTTTGTCCACCTTTGAGTTATCGGGCATCACCAGATCGGTGAGGTGTACCGAGTCGTGGCGCAAGGGCGTGTTTTTTGCCTTTGCCACTTCCTTGACGGGCGCCGTGAGGTTGCGGTACAGCCAGTCGGAGAAAAACGGGGCTACGGGCGACATGAGTTGGCCGACCACCGTCAGGCACTCGAACAGCGTCTGGTAAGCAGCGGTTTTGTCCTCGTTCATTTCACCTTTCCAGAAACGCCTGCGGCTCAGCCGCACATACCAGTTCGACAAGTGCTCATCGACGAATTCCTCCAGCGCCCGACAGGCTTTGGTGGGCTCATAATCGTCGAGTGCCGCACGAAAATCGGCCACGAGGCTGTACAGTTTGGAGATGATCCAGCGATCGAGTTCCGCGCGTTGCGCATAGGGCAGTACCTTGAACTCGTCCATTTTGAAACCGTCGAGGTTGGCGTACAGCGCGAAGAAATTGTAGGTATTGAACAGGGTGCCGAACAACTTGTTACGCGCCTCCAGGATGCCGCCCTGATCGAATTTCAGGTTGTCCCAGGGGTTGGCATTCGACATCATGTACCAGCGGGTAGCGTCGGCGCCGTAGTCCTCCAGGGTCTGGAACGGGTCGACCACATTCCCTTTGGATTTCGACATTTTATTGCCGCTTTTGTCGAGCACCAGGCCATTGGACACCACGTTTTTGTAGGCCACTGAATCGAACACCATGGTGGCGATGGCATGCAGGGTGTAGAACCAGCCCCGCGTCTGGTCGACGCCTTCGGCGATGAAGTCGGCGGGGTAGTTGTTTTTAAAAACTTCCTGATTTTCAAAAGGATAGTGCCATTGCGCATAGGGCATGGAGCCGCTGTCGAACCAGACGTCGATCAGGTCCGCTTCGCGGCGCATGGGTTTGCCCGACGGCGATACCAGCACGACGTCGTCGATGTAGGGGCGGTGGAGGTCAAACCCCGTTTCGATGGAGCCGGTGAACGGGTTTGTATCCATCATCCCCGCAGCCACCGCCTTGTCCGCTTCGCGGCGCAATTCTTCCACGCTGCCCACGCACAGTTCCTCCTCTCCGTCTTCCGTGCGCCAGATGGGCAGCGGCACGCCCCAGTAGCGCGAACGGGAGAGGTTCCAGTCCTGCAGGTTTTCGAGCCATTGCCCGAAACGCCCGGTACCCGTAGATGCGGGTTTCCAGTTGATGGTCTTGTTCAGGGCCGCCATGCGCTCCCTGGCCGCCGAAGCGCGGATAAACCAGGAATCCAGCGGATAGTACAGCACAGGTTTGTCGGTCCGCCAGCAGTGCGGATAGGTGTGTTTGTATTTTTCGATGCGGAACGCGCGGTTTTGCTCTTTCAGGTGCAGAGCGATCAGCAGATCGGTCGGTTTGAAATCCGGTGCGCGGCGCTCTTCTTCGTGATAGTATTCTTCCTTGACGAATCGCCCGCCGAAAAGCGGCACTTCCTGCACAAAGCGGCCCGTGCGGTCTACCAGCGGAGCAGGCAGGTCGGGATTTTGCGGGTTGGGCACCCCGATAAAGGGCACGCCTGCGGCCTTGCAGGCCCGGAAGTCATCCGCACCGAAATAAGGCGCCGTGTGGACTACGCCTGTACCGTCTTCGGTGGTAACAAAATCGCCCGTGATCACGCGGAAGCCTTTTTCTTCGAGTTCCGGTGTGACGATCTCAGGAGACGGCAATAATTGTTCGAACGGTACGCCGGATAATTCGGCGCCCCTGATATCCGCCCTTATCACGCGATACGGCAACTTTTTGTCGCCTGGCGCAAAATCTTCGAAGGGCTGGTTTTCATCTTCCGGGTTGAAGTAGGCGGACAGCCGGTCTTTTGCGAGGATAACACTCACGGGCGAACCGGTGTAAGGACTCAGGGTTTTCACCTTTGCGTATTCAATGTCCGGCCCTACGGTCAGCGCCACATTGCTGGGCAGGGTCCAGGGGGTGGTCGTCCAGGCCAGGATGCGCAGGTCCTCTTCCGTATCGTCGAATAAAAAGCCGGAAGCCGCTGTATAACGCACCTTAAACATGGCCACCACGGTGATGTCCGTGACGTCCTTGTAAGTGCCCGGCATGTTGAGTTCGTGCGTAGAAAGGCCGGTGCCCGCGGCAGGGCTGAACGGCTGGATTGTAAAACCTTTATACAGGAAAGGCTCGCCGGCGGCCGTTTTTTTGTTGTACAACTGTTGCAGCAGCCACCAGCACGATTCGATGTATTCGTTTTTGAACGTGATATACGGATTATCGAGGTCGACCCAGTACCCCATGCGCCGCGTAAGGTCGTCCCATAGGTCCTTGTAGCGCATGACCGTGCTGCGGCAGGCCTGGTTGTATTCTTCCACCGTCACCTTTTTCCCGATATCTTCCTTGGTGATGCCAAGTTCTTTTTCCACCTGCAATTCGATGGGCAGCCCGTGCGTGTCCCAGCCGCCCTTGCGCTCCACGCGTTTCCCTTTCAGGGTGTGATAACGGCAAAAAAGGTCTTTCACCGTGCGGGAGATCACATGGTGGATGCCGGGTTTCCCGTTTGCCGAAGGCGGCCCTTCGTAAAATACAAAAGACTGATCGGCCGGGCGCTGTTCGACGGATCGCTCGAAGATGCGTTCATCTTCCCAGAACTGCCTGATCTCGGCGTCGATCGAAGGAAGGTGGAGGTGTTTGAATTCCCTATACATTCTGCTGTTTGATCTTAATGTTGTTTGTTCGATGATTAAATGCGTTATGAACTTTTGCAGGGTACTCGTCGTAGGTTTGCCCATTCAGTTCCCGCCCGGAAGCCTTTTTATTTCGCCCTCCCCACTGCTTAAAAAAGAATGCAACGTTAGCACTTTTACACTGCTCCAATATATCCTTTACCCATTCTGGCTGCATAGGGCGGGGCTTCCGGCCACTTTCACCTCCGACAATCACCCAATCCATTCCTTCGAGATTGAGCCTTGGCAAGGGGCCAATTAACGGTTCAAGTGAGAGGAACTTGACGAATGCGCCAGTCCGGCGCAAATAATCAATTCTACCAACTACCCGTTCGTCTTCAACAGAAACCCCCAGCCAAATATTTGGAGTCCAGTTTAGGTAAGGGGAGTAAGCAGCAGCCAACTCTGCTCTTTTTGTCAATACTTGAAAATGGTGTTGAGGGCATTCATTCATCACCTTAAAAACACTTTGGATAAACTCAAGCGGCACTTTTTCATGAAAAAGGTCAGACATACTATTGACAAAAATTACAGCCGGCTTCCATTTTCGAGGTTTATCTAATTCGTCCGGGTGGATTGTGAGATCGAATCCGTTTTGATACTTCTCAAGACCCATTGCTTGCAGCCGTTTCGTAAATGCCTCTGCATAGCAAAACTTGCAGCCCTGCGATATTTTGGTGCATCCCGTGGTGGGGTTCCAGGTTTGTTGGGTCCATTCTATAGATGAGTGCGCCATATTATTTTATTTTGAAGACAAACTTGGAACCTGCTGGCTTAGTGCTATTATAGTTGATATTGAATGATCCTTTGCGGGCAAGGGTATTATTGTGACTTATCCAGGTTTCAAGCTTATCTTGATTTTGCCATTGTTTAAATATTGACGTCAGGTGTTCAGGAAGAAACCCCTTGTAAAGAGTAAATTCATAGATTTCTTTATCACTTCGAACCTTTTCTATCATATACTTTTCTAATTCATTAGCAAAAGACTGTATCCTTTCATCGCGATCTTCAACCTCAAATTGTGTGTCAAATAAACCAGGCCCTCTTTTATTAGGCATTTTATAGCCTAAACCTTTAACCGGGTCAAGTTCCCATTTTGTTTTTAGGAATTTTTCAAGCCCTAAGAGGTTTGAAGTCATGAAGAAAAGCGCGAAGTAATTCCCTTTATCTCGCTGAATAAAATAGGAAGCAGAATGATACTTCTCCTTAAAGGCCAGTGCCTCTTTCAGATTATCAATGAACTCAATAGGCGATCTTACTTCATTACGTCTTATAGGATGATCATGAGGAAAAAAACTTGATATGAACTCTCGAAGATGTTCATATTGGGAAATTTTTTCGTCTCCTTGTGCAACGCCTGCGAAACGATAAATAAATGAAACGGGTAGAAATAAAATAACTTCAGTTCGCTCATTATTAAGAAGTGCATCTAATAAATCCGCCTTAATATCTTTGTATCCGTACGGGTCGATAAAAATTAGACTCCTTGAGGTTTTACTTTGCAACTCAACTTGTCGTTGGACTTTAGCAAGATATTCTTGTGCCGCTAAATTTTCATATAATATATTGCAGTTTGTAGGCTTAGGCTGGAATTCCAAATAAGCCTTAATATTTTCAACTTTCACCTTTTCTACATCATTAATACTAAGATTTATGGTCGTTGGAGATTTGCCATGTGTTTTGCACCATTCACGATTTTGCATAATTGCCTTAAAGGCCAAGATCGGGCTTCCTGCTTTCCCATCATCATATATCCCTGAACCACAAAACACATCAAACAAGTTTATTTGATTGAAACCCTGAAATGCAACCAAAATATTAAGATACTTTTCAAGGTATCCATGATACATTTCCAACTTTGCTTCAGAATGAGGCAGAACAAAGTTTTTTACATTTTGCTTTGACATAGGCTTGGGTTTATTTAAGAGACGTGCAAAAATAAATTATTTGTTTTAAATACGCTTTGTTAATCGCTTTTTCAATCAAAAACCCCGGCAAGTATTGCACACTTGCCGGGGTTTTTGCCGATCCAACAGCCTTACCGCGTCAGGTGTGCGCACCGCAACGAATAATAATGCTGTTAATAATGATCGCCTGTAACATGTCGCAAAAATAGGACTTTTCGGGAAAACAAGGCGGCGGGCCGGAAAATTCCGGTGTGCGTGGTTTCAATCTATCACTTTCCAGGTCGCGCCGTATTGTTCTACCAGGATGTTGTCGTAATAATCGGCCTTTTCGAACAGGGTGCGCAGCAGCGCCTGCCCCGTCTCTTCGTTCAGGTAGCGGTCGTAGATCAGCAGCGACAGGATGATATCCTGGTCGTGCACGCTGAGCGTCAGGGCTTCATTGGAATAATTTTGCCGGAGCAGGTATTCGTACAGGGGTTTGATGTTCTCCTTTGGCAACTGGCAAAGCACCGCGTCGGCCGAAATAAGCCCCGTCTTGTCGTGGTAGGTGATGATGATCTTCGCGCTGCCCTGCCGGATCTCCCAGGCATTGGGGCCGCAGCGGCTCAGCGACACGTCGTGCCCGATCTGCGCGATGAGCACTTCGATGGTTTTGGGTACGCCTGCAGGTTCGTAGGCCTCCACAGTAGAAGGCAGTTCCACGCGGTTGCCGCAATAGGTGCACAGGTTGTTCTCCACCGTTTTTTCGGTCACGATGTTCATGCAGGCTGTGCAGCGGCATGCGTCGTCGCTGTCGAGTTGCAAAAATCCTTCGAGCGATTCCTGCAGAAAATTGACCGGAAGTGAAAAACCCGTGTTGTCGCCGTCGCGGATCACAAAGGTGTTGATGCCCACGATCTCGCCGTCGTTGTCGACCAGCGGGCCGCCGCTGTTGCCGGGGTTGAGCGCCGCGTCGATGTGCAGGTACGGGATGCCGTTCATCACCTCGCGTGTGTTGGACACGATGCCGCTTTTTACGGAAAATTTCAGCCCGAAAGGGTGCCCCAGTGCCGTGACGGGGTCGCGCTCCTTAAGCACCTTGTCCAGCCCGAGCCGCACTTCCGGAAGGTCTTCGATATCGACCGGTCCCTCCAGAAACGCCAGGTCGTAGCGCTGGTCGGTGTAACGCACCTGCGACAGGCGTTTGGAAAATTTGGCGCCTTCCACCACCACGGCGCGATTGCCCTCCACCACATGGTGGTTGGTCACGATCAGGCCGTGGTTGCGCAGGAAAAAGCCCGTTCCGGTGCTGTTGGGCGTGGCGATCTGTACGATGACGTTGCGGTAGATTTCTACGATGTCGCTCATGTGCTGAAGGTGTTTGATGGGGCGAAACAAAAATAGCCGTACCTGCTACCCGGGGTTGATTGATTCAATTGCCAGGAAATAAAACAGATGGCGGAGGCAGCAAGCAGTCGTAGCGGAATTTGGGCAAAACAGGAAATGGAGACCATTTTCGGCCAATATTAGCGCCCATTGCCTTCTGCTACTGCCCTCTGTTTACTACTTACGACCGTGGCATCACGGTGCCGCAGTGCTTGCAGGTGCGGGCCTGTTCGTCGTCCATAAAAGCGCCGATGGCCTGCTTGATCTGGGTGCCGATGTCTTTCAGCGGAAAACCCGCCTCGTGCAGCTTCTCGCCGCAGTGATCGCAGAACCAGATCAGTTTGTCCTCCTCGCCGGGGCGGCGGTGGCGCTCCAGCACCAGCCCGACCGTGCCGGCCGGCCGCTGCGGTGAATGCGGCACGCGCGGCGGCAGCAGGAACATTTCGCCTTCGCGGATATCGATGGTTTCAGGCTTTCCTTCCTCGTTGATGATCTTGACCTGTATGTCGCCTTCCAGCTGGTAAAAAAGTTCTTCACCCTCCTCCCAGTGGTAGTCCTTGCGGCCGTTGGGGCCGCCGACGATCATGACGATGAAGTCGTCGTTCTCGACATATACCTGCTTGTTGCCCACCGGCGGTTGCAGGAGGTGGCGATTTTCGTTGATCCAGGTCTGGAGATTGAACGGTTTTGCGATTCCCATATCAAAATGATTTTTTATACTGACAAAAGTACAATTCCTGTCAGAATCAACAGCGAACCGGCCAGCCGGGGTTTGAAATTTTCCTCGGTCAGCAGTTTTGCCCCGAAGATGACGCCGAAAACGATGCTCGTTTCGCGCAAGGGCGCCACAAAATGTACGGGCGCCGTTTTCATCGCATACAGAACGAAGATAAACGCGAGCGGGCTCATGATCGCGATGATGATGATCCTGGTGCGGTATCCCTGCCACAGCGCGCGCACTTCGGGCCAGCGCCGGCGGGCCACCGGCGCCAGGGCCAGCACACGCAGGGGATGTGAAGTATAGTCGATGAGCAGGGGCGCCAGTGCAAGGTTTTTTACGGCGTAGCCGTCCAGTACCGTATAGGAAGCGATCAGGACGCCCGTCGCGACGCCGTAATACACGCCGAGCCGGCGCCTGTGGGCATCCGCCGAAGCGTGCAGGATGCCGGCGATCAGCAGCACGCCCGCCACTACGGCCGCCAGGCCCGCCATGGAGTACCCGCTGACGGTTTCATGAAGAAACCACACCGCGCCCACCGTGGAAAACAGCGGCCCGCTGCCCCGCGCCAGGGGGTACACGACCGACAGGTCGCTGACGCGGTAACCTTGCTGCAACACCGCGAAATAGATCAGGTGCAACACGCCGGAAGCAAGCAGCACCATCACATTGACGGCCGACCATTCGAATCCGTACAGCAGCACATAGCCTGCGGCGAAGGGCAACAACAACACCGACACCACTGCTGCGAGCAACCATACGAACAATACGCCGCTGGGGATGGTCTTGGCCAGGTAATTCCACACCGCGTGCATCAGCGCCGCGAGCAGGACCAGCAAAAGCACCGGATCAGACATCGCTCAGCGCACGCCGTAGGCCACCTGGCCGGCTTTGAAGTCTTCGCGAACGGGATTGAACACATCGATGATGCGGCAAGCCGTATGCGCCTTGCCGGCGTGTGGCACATTCGACGGGATCACGAACACGTCGCCGGCTACAAGTTGCTGCGGCACGCCGTCGACGGTCAGTTCGAAGCGCCCTTCCAGCAGATTGAGCACCTGCTCGTGCATATGGGAGTGCTCGGGCAGGTCGGCGCCTTCGTCAATGTCCACGTAGGCGATGGTCATGGAATCGGAGTGAATAAAACGCGCGTGGAAGCCGCGCGAAATGGTGAAAGGGGCGATGTCGGAGAGGGTATGTTTCACTGTTATGCCGTGCGGGATGAAAGGTGAGCAATATGTTATCGGGGCAGACAAATATCGCGTCGTTGCGGCAGACTCACTGTTTTTATCGGACAAAATCGCGCACAAATGCGCTCAAGGCCTGCCCGTGCAGGTTTTTGGCGACGATCTTCCCCTCGGCGTCGAGCAAAAAATTCGCCGGGATCGTCGTCACCCGCAGGGCATCCAGAAAAGGCGAGGCATCGCCTTCGAGGTGCGAGGCCTGGGCCCAGCGGGCGCCGTCTTTTTGAATGGCCGCCCGCCAGGCCGCGGGGCTGCTGTCGAGCGCATAACCCACGATGGCAAAACCGGCGTCGCGGTATTCCGCCCAGAGCGGCGCCAGCAGTTCCCGGTTTTCGCGGCGGCAGGGCGCGCACCACGAGGCCCAGAGATCGACCAGCGTGAGCCGGGCGCCGAGCAGCCGGTGGAGCGGCAGCGTATCGCCGGTCGACATGGGCAACAGAAAGTCGGGAATGGTGTCGCCCATCAGCACCGGCAGTTTTCCGGGCGCGGCGCGTTGGCAAAGTTGTGATACGAAGGTGTGGCCCGGAAAAAGACCTTCCAGGCGCCTGCATTGCCGCTGCAAAAACTCCGGAACCCGCTCGTAATCGTTTTCGGGGCTGACCCAGCGCACGGCGACTAAAGCGGCCCAGAGGGAATACGCAGTGTCGGCAAAAGCCATCAGCGGCGCGCGAAACCGCTCCACTTGCGCGGCCTGTTCCAGCAAGGCGCTTTCATCGGCGTGCGGATCGGCGGCGGGCAACTGCCGGAATGCCGCCAAACGTATGTCGCGCAATTGCAGCAACGCCCGGTTGTCAGCAGAAACGGGTTCCACTGCGGCAGTGGCCTGCAGGTGTTCCGCCTCCGCCCTGACCCGCACCGGCGCCCCTTTTTTCAACACCAGCGGAATGTAGTTGGACCGCCCCGGGTCTTCATCGTCCAGTTTGTTGGGAAAACGGGCGGGCGCCGGCTGGATGACCAGTTCGAACAATGCAGGATCGGCGGGCGGCTCAAAGCGTCCGAACGCAAAGTCGCCGTCCACCTGCACGGATGCCGAATCCACAATGAGACCCGCGTAATTCGAGGCGATTTCGTCGAAGGTTCTTGCTTTCACGAGATACAGCATCGGCCGCTGGCCCGGCTGAAGGGCGATGTGTCCGGAAACTGCAGGCGGCGTTTGGGTCTGACAGCGGGATACGCTGAGCAGCAGTGAAAACATCAGTAACGGGGTAACAAAGCGGAATACGCACATGGATCGTAATTTCCCGCAAAAATGGGGCGACTGTTTTATCCAAATGGTAGCAGTGGTTACAATAGCGGAAAGCAGCATTAGTATTTTAATTAAAGGACAAAACATCCAGGTAGTTGCGGCATCCTGAAAATGAGCAGATTTTGTCCTTTTTTGCTTGACCAAAAAAGAACGAAAAAAGTCAAGGCTTTATGAAAACCCAACGATTTTGCCTGTCATTTCCGGCAGGTTCGCACCCAAACTCGTCCCGATTCGTTCCTCATCGGGACTCAAACATGGGTGCTCTCATCTGCCTCCAATGACGCAAAATCGGGATTTTCATAAGGCCGGTCTTATTGTAAACCAATATGTTGTAGAATATTGATCATCTCAAAAATTTGAGATAACACATATTATTTCCCTTTTTTACCCGACTCGTTTTCCACGGGAAAAATCGTTTCCCCACAAATTTTTTAATTTTCAGTATGAACCGGGTTGACCGACTAATGGGCATCGTGACGGCCCTGCAATCGAAAAAATATATGACCGCCGAAGCGATCGCGGCGCATTTCAGCACCAGTGTGCGCACCGTGTACCGCGACCTGCGGGCAATGGGCGAGATCGGCGTTCCCATCGGCTTCGAGGCCGGAAAGGGATATTTTATCACCGACGGGTATTTTCTGCCGCCCGTATCGCTCACGATGGAAGAGGCCAATGCCCTGGCACTCCTCGAACCGCTGGTCACGCGGTTTTCCGACAGATCAACACGGCAGCATTTCGGCACGGCGCTGTCGAAAATCAAGATGGTACTGGGCCACCTGCAGCGGAAAAACTTTGAGCAGATACAGGCCGGTACGGCGCATTTTATACCGGAGCAGTACGTCCACATGCTGCCGGACACCGGTTACCTGAGCGCCATTCAGAACGCGATCGTCGGGAAAAACATCCTGCGTATCGAGTACGAAAACAACAACGGAGAGCA
Source organism: Lewinellaceae bacterium (assembly GCA_020636045.1). Classification (GTDB taxonomy): domain Bacteria; phylum Bacteroidota; class Bacteroidia; order Chitinophagales; family Saprospiraceae; genus M3007. The sequence continues at coordinate 151,081 of JACJYP010000003.1, read as the reverse complement.
TAGTACCCGCGAGGTAGAGCCCATCGGCCTGACCTTTTATTCGCTCAACTGGCACCTGATCGCCTGGTGCCACCTGCGCAACGACTACCGCGATTTCCGGACCTCCCGCATTCAGCACCTGGCCGCGACGATGATGCCGTTCCGCAAAACGGACCACATGACCCTGGAAGAATACCTTAAGATCATGGAGGAAACGCTGGTGCGGGAAACGACCTGATCGGTGTGCAGTGCTTTGTATCTTACAAGTTACATCACTGCCAACTGCCACTGCTACTGCTAACTACATTTTTTTATTTCCCCAAAACCCACTGACATAAGGTTGTCAGTGAGGCCCTTTTCCTTTGCATCATTCTTCATAAAAAATAGATGCAACATGACGTTGATTCAACTGTTTCTCCAGGAACTGGAACGGGAAGCCCTCACCACCCGAAAAATGCTCTCCCGCGTACCCGACGACAAGTACGACTGGCGCCCGCATCCCAAAAGCATGAACATCCGGAGCCTGGCCACACACATCGCCGAACTGCCGACCTGGATCACGATGACCCTCACCACGGACGAACTCGATTTTGCAGCAAGCCCTTACCGGCCTGCAGAGATCAACGATACCGCTGAACTGATGGCGCATTTTGAAACAAGCCTGGCCGACGGCAGAACACAACTGGTGGCGGAAAACGAACCGCTGCTGGATAAGCCCTGGACGCTTCGCAACGGAGACACGATCTACAGCGTATCGCCCAAAATGGATGTCATACGCATGGCGCTCAGCCAGATCATCCACCACCGGGCGCAACTCGGCGTGTATCTGCGCCTGCTGGATGTGCCCATTCCGGGCAGTTACGGCCCAAGTGCCGACGATCAGAGTTTTTCATAGCCGGCTTTAAAAGACATAAGTCACCCTCAATTTTATAACCTGAAAATTGGGGGTGACTATTATGGAACAGGTGCCAAATATCTAAGAGTGCAGATCGTCAGACCTGGCGAAACTTTATAAGATCAAAATACCTCAACGCACCACCTTGAATGCAAAATGCCCGTTGCCGGTGGCGGCCCAGGTGCGCACCCAGACGGGCAGCATCATCTCCGTACCGCGGGCCGTGGTGATGTCGCCGAGGTCGATCACGTCGTCCCAGCCCCAGGGTTTCAGGAACAGTTCGGTGACGAGTTTTTTGGCCGCAGGGTCGTTGCCGCTGACAAACATGGTGCCGCGCGCCTGCGCCGACGACCTGCCGGCATCCACCATCACCTCACAGTTGACGATGTTGAGCGTTTTCACCACTTTGGCGGCGGGGAACGCCGCCTGTATCTGCTCGCCGAGCGAGTCGGTGTTGCACACGAACAGGGAGGGCGGCATGCCTTTCGAGAAGTCGAGCGGATTGCTGATGTCCACCAGCACCTTGCCTTCCAGGTTGGCGGCGCCGGCCGCGCGCAGGGCGTCGAGCGTAGCGTCCCCCTTGGTGGCTACAAAAACGAGATCGCCAAAGGCCGCCGCGTCGGCGAAGGCGCCTTCCGAAGCCTGTGCGCCGTTGTCGGCCACCCATTGCAGGGCTTTTTCATTTCCTCTTGTACGGCTGCCCATGCGGACTTCGTGGCCCGCCTTGATGAGGGCCGAGCCGATGGTTTTGCCTACCATGCCGGTTCCGAGTACTGCGATTTTCATATCCTTTCTTTTTGGTGATGCGAAGTGACGTCATTGCGACAGACTGACAACAATATTCGCGGGGCTCTGTTCCCGCGCCGGCAAACTATCGCGATGGAAACGCAGAAAATTAATGTTTCCGGCACTGTTACCGGCATGCAGGGGAAATGCGCTTGCGTCGTGCCGATTTTCCCCGTGTCATTTTCTACCCTTTGCCGGAAAATAAAATTCCGTAGTTTTGCCGCCGTTTTCGGGCAACCCTGCCCGTTTAGGCGCGATTTTTACACATAACCCGGGTATTGAATGATCAATCGGTTCTGCCCGGTACTTATAACCAACTTTTCACTTTAAAACAAGACATACCGGATGAGTTCTCTGGTTTACTTACTTCCGCTTTTTGGCGTAGTCGGACTGGTGTACATGTTTTTCCTCCAGAACTGGGTGATAAAACAGGATGAAGGCGAGGACAAAATGAAAGGCATCGCCAAGAATATCGCCGACGGTGCAATGGCCTTTCTGAAGGCCGAATACCGCATTCTCGCCATTTATGTTGTGATCGCCGGCGCCCTGCTGGGCTGGCTGAGCACGCAGGTGACCACCAGCCACCCGCTGATCGTTGCGGCATTTGTCATCGGCGCCCTGTTCTCGGTGCTGGCAGGCTTTTTCGGCATGCGCATCGCCACCAAAGCGAACGTGCGCACCACGCAGGCTGCGCGCACGAGCCTGGCAAAAGCCCTTGAGGTGTCGTTCAAAGGCGGCTCAGTGATGGGCCTCGGCGTCGCTGGCCTGGCCGTGCTGGGCCTGAGCGCGCTGTTCGCTGTTTTTTACAACTATTTCATGAACGGCGGCTACGCCAGCGGCGGCGGCCACCAGGCGATGTCGCGCGTGCTGGAAGTGCTCGCCGGTTTTTCGCTGGGTGCTGAATCCATCGCCCTGTTCGCCCGCGTAGGCGGCGGTATCTATACCAAGGCAGCCGACGTAGGCGCCGACCTCGTTGGTAAAGTAGAGGCCGGCATCCCTGAAGACGACCCGCGCAACCCCGCGACGATCGCCGATAACGTAGGCGACAACGTAGGTGATGTGGCCGGAATGGGCGCTGACCTCTTCGGCTCTTACGTGGCCACCGTACTGGCGGCCATGGTGCTCGGCAACTCCGTGATCCGCGATTCCGGCGGCATCAACGACACCTTCGGCGGCATCGGGCCCATCCTGCTCCCGGTGTTGATCGCCGGCCTGGGCATTCTGTTCTCCATCATCGGCATGTGGTTCATCCGCGTGAAAGACACCGCCGAAACGAGCGCCGAAACCGTACAGGGTGCACTGAACACGGGCAACTGGGCCAGCATCATCCTGACGGCTGCCGTGAGTTATCCCGTGATCAAATGGATGCTGCCTGAAAAAATGATGATGAATTTCTTCGGTTCGGGCACGCAGATCGTCAGCAATACCAATGTATTCAACGCCGTAATGGTCGGCCTGCTCGTAGGCGCCATGATCTCGGCGATCACTGAATATTACACCGGCCTGGGCAAAAAGCCCGTGCTGAGCATCGTGCGGCAATCGGCCACCGGCCACGCCACCAACGTGATCGCGGGTCTCGCTACGGGCATGATGTCTACCTGGATGCCGATCGTCATGTTCTCGGGCGCCATCTGGGCGGCCTATTCGCTGGCGGGCTTCTACGGCGTTGCCATTGCCGCTTCGGCCATGATGGCCACTACGGCCATGCAACTCGCAATCGACGCCTTCGGCCCCATCGCCGACAACGCCGGCGGTATTGCCGAGATGAGCGAACTGCCCAAAGACGTGCGCGAACGCACCGATGTGCTCGACTCCGTGGGCAACACCACAGCAGCCATCGGCAAAGGTTTTGCCATCGCTTCGGCGGCCCTGACTGCGCTTGGTCTCTTCGCCGCCTATGTGGACTTCACCGGCATCGAAGGCATCAATATCTTCAAAGCCAAGGTGCTGGCAGCGCTGTTCCTCGGCGGCATGATCCCCGTCGTATTTTCTGCTCTTGCCATGCAAAGTGTGGGCAAGGCCGCCATGGATATGGTGAACGAGGTACGTCGTCAGTTCCGCGAGATCCCCGGTCTGCTCGAAGGCACCGGCCAGGCCGAATACGGCAAATGCGTGGAAATTTCCACCAGCGCCGCCTTGCGTGAAATGCTGGCGCCGGGCCTGATCGCACTGGTAACACCCCTGATCGTCGGTTTCGTCATGGGCCCTGAAGCCCTCGGCGGATATATGGCCGGCGTAACGGTCAGCGGCGTCATGTGGGCTATCTTCCAGTCGAATGCCGGCGGCGCCTGGGACAATGCCAAAAAATCTTTTGAAAAAGGCGTAGATATCGACGGACAGACGTATTTCAAAGGGTCAGAACCGCACAAAGCGGCCGTAACAGGCGACACCGTAGGCGATCCGTTCAAGGATACTTCCGGCCCTTCCATGAATATCCTGATCAAACTTTCCTGCCTCGTGGGTCTCGCTATCGCGCCGATCCTCGGCAGCCATGGCGACGCGCATACCGGCATGCCGACACCGCCTCCGGTCATCCAGTCTCCTTCCGACATGCAGATCAGCCGCATGAAATCGGATGTGGTGCAGCCGCAGGTTATACAGCCGTCCAATTCGATCGTACCGGACGGACAAACGCGCGGCAGCGCCGCCCCGACGACACCCTCCGGCACTTCGACTTCCGTGGTTCCGGGCGGGCAAACGACAAGCCCGCAACCCACCGACGACGGACAGAAGAAAGACGACGCCGCGAAGCAGAAAAAGCAGTAAACGCGCAGTTGCTCTTAATAAAGACATCGCCCTGGCCGGATATCCGGTCAGGGCGATTCATTTTACGCTGTGATATGTGTCATGAACCGGCGATCGTTTGGGGATCGTTCAGTCTGTGATGTTGTGTCAACAAACCTTGCCGGCTTGTCAACAAACCTTGTTGCCCTGACAACAAACCCTGTCGGCTTGACAACGAACCTTGTCAGCCTGACAACAAACCCTGTCGGCCTGACAACGAACCTTGTTGCCTTGACAACAAACCTTGTCGGCCTGGCAACGAACCTTGTCGGCTTGACAACAAACCCTGTCGGCCTGACATCGAACCTTGTTGCCTTGACAACAAACCCTGTCGGCCTAGCAACGAACCCTGTCGGCCGGTCACGACCAGAGTTTATCCCTTATTCACAGGCGTCGCAATGCAGGAAAGTAGCAGGAACCCCTGCCCCGTTGTCTTCTATCGTGTAGCACGCGCTCCAGTAGGGCGCGGATATCTTGCCGGGCGATGCTTGCTGACATGCGCTCAAACATACCCGGAACGGACAGTAGTTGTCCGGCGCGCACCCGCTTTCGATCACGATGGTACCCGCTGTGTTGGCGGGCAGGTTGACAGTTTGACAAATCGTGCCGCTGTTGCCGTACAAGGTGCCCAGGGGGATACTGTGAAACTGCCCGTTGCAGTTGTACCAAAAAGCAAAGGTCTTGAACTGAACGGGGTAAAGCAGGTTGCAGTGGCCCTCACCCTGCGTCTGGTTGATACAAACAGTGTAGGGTACCAGGCAGGTGCATTCTTCCCGGTCGACGGCGGCATGCGGCGTTTCCGGTACCGACGGTTCGGTTGCAGTGGGTGCAGCGGGTTGTTCTTTTGTGCAGCCCGCCAGGTAGACGGCGGCCGCAACGGGCAGTAGCGCCAGAATGGCAATAATCTTTTTCATGTTTAAATTAAGTTTGGTGAAAGAAATAGGATGAAAAAGTCGAATCGCTGCGGGCATGTATCTTCCACACGACTTTTGCTGCCCGGGGAATAAAAAGCCCCATCCCCGCTTGTGCAGGAACAGGGCCGTCACTGTGTTTTTGAAGATGTCCTTTCTGTGCTTATCTGCGTTTTACAAGCGGGAATACTTTTCTAATTTCGCCGGTCAGCACGTGCAGGTAGTACATTCCTTCGGGCAGGTCATTGCCGTCGATGGTGACATTGTATTCGCCTGCATCCTGCGCGTCGGTGGTTTCTACGGATCGCACGAGGCGGCCCATCGGGTCATACAGGGTGATGTTGACGGGGCCCGTTTGGGCCAGGGTATATTGAAATGAAACGTAATCGTTAAACGGGTTGGGGCTGGGCGTTTCGATGGTGGAAACGGACACATCTGCGCCGGAATTCGTTATCGTTTCAGACCGCCCATCCGTACCATGTGGATCGGCTTCCAGCGGTCCGCATTCGGTGTTGCAGGTCATGAAACTGGTGCATTGCTGGTAAAATGTCAGGCGCATTTTTATCTCGTTATTCGAGGTAGGGGTAGCATCCACGACTTCTACGAGGAAAATCGCTTGCTGACCGAGAAATGAATAACAAAGAACCTTATCCTCGTCCTGGCCGATGGGTTGGAATTGATAATTAGAATTTGGATGATCGTTTATCAGTCTTTGCCCTATATATATGCGACTCCCTGTGGCTGCCAAGCCGAACATTAATAAATCCCCAGGCGTAACCTCGAGCAGGCAAACTACACCCGAAGTAAAGGGTGGGGTTTGATTGGCTGACAAGTTGACGCAGAAGTCGAAGGTGCCTCCTGCTGCATGAACATTGCTTGGCGTACAAGGATTGGTTAATTCGATCACCTGCGTAATGATAATAGTGGGAATGACAAATGGGCCGGTGGGTACAACCATGCCTACCTCGCCTCCGGGGCAATATGATGAACCAACGGAGAACTCGACGGTATGTCCGGGTTTGACCGGATAAGAAAAAGAGTTATTCACTGTGTACTGCGCCGGTAAAGCGACGTTATCAGTGTAGTCGTATCCTTCAACCCGGTAATTGACATAGGCCTGCCCTATAAGCGGAACGGCATCCCAGGCAAGTGTGACGGAAGTAGGTTGTAAATCAAGTATTTGCAGATTGTTTGGGGCCGGGCCCGGGCATCCGCCGTCGCGTATGCCGACGGCCGGAACGACACCGGGATCAATTGCGAAGAATGTGAGCGGACAGAGTAAGAAGGGGAGTAATAGGAGTAGATTTTGGAACGCTTGCTTTTTCATCATTTTTTTGAATTTGTATTATTCATTCGAATTGCAGTGCAAAAATTGGGTAAAAATCCTTCAGTTTCATCTACACTTTTTGCCGATTTTCCGGGAAGCCTTTTCCTGCTGGTGAATCGACCCGATCAACACGCCAATCTATGCTGAATCGAAAACTATTGGAAGTGCTGCGGCATTTAGGCACCCTGGAAAAAAAACGCTTGCGCCTTTTTTTGCTGTCGCCGTACTTTAACAGCACTTCTGCCGCGGAAGATATTGTCCGCCTGTACGACCTCATCGTTCAGTATGACGCCGACGAAGAATGCCAGGAATTGTCCAAGGAATCCGTTTTCGGGATATTTTTCCCCGACAGGGTCTTCAAAGAAAATACAAAAAGTCCGCTCGATTCCATGACCACAGACCTGTTTGCGCTGGTACGTCGTTTTCTGGCGCAAACGGAACTGGAGCGGGAGAGCGGAGAGGTGGAAGAACACCTGGCACTGGCAAAATTTTATCGCAAATTTGCCTACGAAGAGCGCTTCTGGCAGGTGATCGGCTCCCTGCGAAAAGTCCACGAAAAATCGCCCTGGCGTGACGCCAGACACTATTTCAAGCAGTTCAAGATCGAGGAAGAGGAACTCTCCTTCAGAAGCCTGTACAATTCCTTCGAAGACGACGTCAACCTCATCGCCGTGCATACCAACCTGGACCGGTATTACAGCATCATGAAGCTGGACTTCGCCTGCGCCCTGACCTATCAGGGGCAGTTTGCCCCCATCGAGATGCCTCCTTCTATCGTGCCTGTAGAGGAGCTGCTAAATCAGGTTTCAAATGGCGGTCCGTTCGATCTGCCGGTCAACCATATCTATAAATTGCTTATGCAAATGCTAAGGGGGAGTGCTACAGAGGAAAACCTTCACGCCCTCGAGCACTTGATCGAACAGTACGAGGCAGAAGTCCCTTTTGAAAAGCGCAAGGAATTCAGCGCTTACCATCAGTTTTTGTGGACGCAACTGTACAGCACCTCCGGCAACGACCAGTCCCTGCAAAACACGTTTGCCGTGTACAAAAAACACCTCGAAATGGGCTATTGCTATTTCGACGACATGCTTCCGCTCACCGATTTTCGCAACCTGACCATCATCGGACTGAAACTGGGCGAGGTGGAATGGGTAAAAAACTTCCTGGACCGGCACCCGCCGGAGCGCATCTGCAGCACCCGCTACCCTGCCGAGGTGTGCAACCTGAACATGGCCGAGTACCATTTTTATCTCAAGCAATACGACGAAGCGCAGGAAATGCTAAGTTACAAGTTGTTCGAGAATCCCGTTTTCAGCATCCTTTCCGATGTTTTGCTTGTCAAAATATACTTCGAAACGCAGAATGAACTGCTGGAATTCCGTATGAAAGCGCTGGATCAAAAGGTGCGGCGCGCCAAACTGAGCCAGGGAGAAAAGAACCGCTACCTCAATTTTTTGCGCAAGCTCGACAAGATCGTGAAATACACCTGGCAGCCCCGCAACAACAAGCGCGAGAAACTGATCGAGGAGATCAAATCCACCCGCGAGATCATCGCCCGCGAGTGGCTGCTGGAAAAGTTGGAGAAGTAGGGCTCCGGATACTTTTTTTGCCCGACTTGTCGCAACTTTGCCCCATGACAGCCATCCGCGAAACGCATTTCCAATTGCCCGGCCAAACGGCTTTTTACCGCGGCAAGGTCCGCGACGTATATTCGATCGGACAACCGCAGGACCTGCTCGTGATGGTCGCCAGCGACCGCATTTCGGCGTTCGACCACATCCTTCCCCGCGCCATCCCGCACAAGGGCGCCGTGCTCAATCAACTGGCCGCCCATTTCCTGGAAGCCACGCGCGACATCTGCCCCAACTGGCTCATCGGCACGCCCGACCCGAACGTGGCCGTCGGTCACCGCTGCGAACCGCTGCGGATCGAAATGGTGATCCGCGGTTACCTGGCCGGACATGCTGCGCGCAGTTACGCCGCCGGTCTGCGCAGCTTGTGCGGCGTGGCCATGCCCGAAGGGATGCGGGAAAACGACGCTTTTCCCGAACCCATCATCACCCCCAGCACCAAGGCGGAAGAAGGGCACGACGAAGACATCTCCAGGGCGGAAATACTGGCGCGCGGCCTGGCAAGCGAAGAAGATTACGTGCAGATGGAAGCGTACACGCGCGCTTTGTTCAGGCGCGGCACTGAAATGGCCGCTGCCAGGGGCCTGATCCTCGTGGATACCAAGTATGAATTCGGAAAAAAGGACGGAAAAGTGGTACTGATGGACGAGATACACACGCCCGACAGTTCCCGCTATTTTTACGCCGAAGCTTACGCGGAAAGACAGGCAGCCGGAGAAAAACAACGCCAGTTGAGCAAGGAGTTCGTCCGCGAGTGGCTGATGGCCAATGGTTTTCAGGGCAAGGAGGGCCAGCAAATGCCCGACATGCCCGACGCTTTCGTACAGGAGATCAGCGACCGCTACATCGAGTTGTTTGAAATCGTGACGGGCAAAACCTTTGTCAGGGATACAAGCGAGGACCCGGCCGGCCGCATAGAGGGCAACATCCTGCGCGCGCTGCGCGAACTGGCATGATCCGCTATTTCAAGGCCTTTATCTGCGCAAACAACTCCGCTTCATCGCCGGAAGCGTAACGCTTGTGCTGCCACACCAGTTTTCCCTCCTTATCGAACAGAAAAACCTGCGGGAGGCCGTTCAGGCCACCGGGCAGGATGTTCTTGAATGCGCGATGTGCATCCCAATACACCGGGAAGGGCCATTTCTTTTCGCGTGTCATCTCCTGCACTTTTGCAAACCGCTCCTGAAAGTCGATCGAGATGGCAAAAAGGTTGAAATCAGCCTCTTTTTTCCAGGCTTCGTAGTTTTTAGCGTAGCTGCCCAGTTCAATGTGGCAGGGCAGACAAGTCGTCAGCCAGAATGCCAGCACGGTCGGTTTCCCTTTCTTCAGCACCTGCGCCGAAGGCAGTGTCGTGCTGTCGGTTCTGAAGAGGGTGATGCTAAAAGGAAATGCCTCGGAAGGCTGTACATTTTGCGCCGGCAGGGCGAGGTAAAATGTTAAAAAAACGGCGGTGAAAAACCCGGATCTCATGTGTCGTGCGAATTTTTTCGACAAAGAAATGGCAAGTGCAAAATTTGTTCATCCGGCACGGTGACGAAAACCCGCTTTTAACGTCCCATTAACGGTTTAAAAGAAATGGAGCGGTGCTTTCCCGGTTTTGCGTCTTTTTTTGTCTCTTTGTCCGGTAATAACCACGTACGCTTCTTCTAAACCAACCCGAGAGTGACGTTATTCGCCGCCAAAAAGGCAAAGGATCTTACCGACAGCGAGCTCATCAGCCTGTATTTGCGGGATCAGAATACCGTGTATTTCACGCATCTGTATCAACGCTATAAAGGTAAAGTGTTCGCCAAGTGTATTTCCATGCTGGCCGACGAAGGGCTTGCCCGCGACGCCACACAGGATATTTTCATCAAGATACTGCTTAATCTGTCGAAGTTCACCGAACAGTCTTCTTTTTCCACCTGGGTCTATTCCATTACGTACAACTATTGTATCGACATGATCCGGCGGAAGAAAAAGATGCCGCTGATCTTTACGGAGGATGTCGGGAAAGTGAGCCGGGAAGCGGATGTAGAGATCCCCGACAGCGTGCTGCTTGAAATGAAACAGGAACGCCTGGAAAAAGTGCTGGAAAAACTACCGCCGGGCGACAAGGCGATCCTGATGATGAAATACATCGACGACCTGCAGATCAGGGATATCGGCGATATCCTCGACAAGTCGGAAAGTGCGATCAAAATGCAGATCATGCGGGCCAAACAGCGCGCGCAGGCCATCTATGACGAAATGTACGCCGGCGATCCGATCGAATCTGCCGGCGCCGAAGACCTGAAAGTGCGCCGGGAGGCGGATGACAGCGATGAGGAACATCGCAACGACAATTAATGAACCTTTTTAATCGGCCAAACACCGGTTTTTGCTTATAGAAACAACACTTACCATTCACCGACCCCGCAAGGGCGAAAAATCTAATCCGTATGGCCAATAATTTCCAACAATGGCAAAATGACTGGGAAGACAAAGTGCCCGACGACATCGAGCAATACGTGCTTCACCAGGCAAACACCCTGTCCCATTTCGGCCGAGTGATCGAACTGTTTATCCCCAACGCGCTTCAAACAGCCGCACAACTCATCGGCGGCAACAACCGGCCCGGACCGAAGCCCTGGCGCGCAGGGCGGTATTCGCCGCCGGTGATCCCGGAAGGGCGGCCGCGCGCGCAGGGCGGCGGCAACGACGAACGCCTGCTGCCTGCCGACCCCGAGAATCTTTAATCATTTTTCGTTTGCAATCTTCCTTATCTCAACTCCATGGATTTTTTCAACCAACTGAAGGATGGAGTCTTCACCGAATTGCTCGCGCGATTTTCCGCGGCCATTCCGAAGCTCACTTTTGCGCTGGTCATATTGCTTATCGGCTGGCTGATCGCCAAAGCTGTCCGCAAGCTCATCCGCGGCGTGCTGGCTGGCATCGGCATCGACCGGCTGGCAGAACGGCTGAATGACATCGATCTGGTGCAACGCAGCGGCATGCGCGTGGAAGTATCCGGCGTGCTGGCGCAAATGGTATACTTTGTCCTGATGCTCGGCTTCGTCATCTTCGCGACCGACATGCTGGGCATCCCCGCCATCACACAAATGGTGCGCGACCTGATCGACTACATCCCGGCACTGTTTTCAGCATTCGTGCTGTTCATGCTGGGCCTGTTCCTCGCCGATATGATCCGCGGCATCGTGCAGACCACCTGCCAGTCGATGGGCCTTCCTTCGGCCAAGATGATCGCCACGGCCGTTTTTTATTTCCTCTTCATCACCGTGGCGGTGAGCGCGCTGGCGCAGGCCAAGATCAATACGGGCTTCATTGCTTCCAACATCTCCATCATCATTGCCGCCCTGGCTTTCGCTTTTGCCTTCGGCTACGGCCGCGCCTCCCGCGACCTGCTAGCCAATTACCTTGCAGGCAGTTACAACCGGAACAAAATACAGGTCGGCGACGATGTGCGCATCATCGGTATGCGCGGCAAGGTGGTCATGATCGACTCCACCTCGCTCACCCTGCAAACCGACGACCGCGAGATCATCATCCCGCTCAGCAAACTGGCTACGGAGAAAGTGGAAGTGTTCTATCCCGATCCGCAGGAGGAGAACCTGCTCGAAACAGGCGAATAACTCCCTCCGCAATTGATGGCACACCTGATCTGTGGCCCGCTCGGGCATTACTTTCGGGTGTGCCATTGTATTTTAAACCGCATTTTACAACACAAAACAAGTTTCTATTCTGTCATGAAAGCATTATCCTCATTATTACTCCTGTTTTTCGCCCTGCTTGCCGGCCTTAATGCTCAGGAAGCAGGTGATTCGCGCCTCGGCGAGATCAATAAAATGGCAGCAAAAGACAGCCTGGGCTGGACCATGGGCGGTGGCATCGGCCTCGACCTCGCCGGCATGGGCCTGCTGAATCCAAAAGTAGGCGCCGGCGGCAATCGCCTCGGCATCGGCGGCCTGGGTTCCCTGTATGCCAACCGCAAGGAAGACAAGTGGTTTTGGGAAAACGGCCTGTCACTCCAGCTGTCGGCACAGCGCTTCAAAAGCGCTGCCAATCCGAACTCGGGGTTTCAGAAAAACCTCGACGTACTGCGCCTCACCTCGCGCTACGGCCACAAACTCGGCAGCGATCAGTGGTTCGTTGCAGCCGACTTTTTTGCGCAAACCCTGTTGCTGAAAACCTATTCCAGCAACTATCTCTCCGCTGTGGATGAGAACGACCGGGTGGTGGCCAAATTCTTTTCGCCCGTACAGATCACGTTGTCGCCGGGTATCAACTACAAACCCGACGACCATTTGTCTTTCTTTTACGCACCGTTCGGCATGCAACTGATCTACGTGGCCGATGACTCCATTGCGCGCACCGGTGTGCACGGCAACGACGTCACCCGCGACGATGCCGGCAGCATCACGGAGTACAAAAAATCATTCCTCGGGCTCGGCTCGGAATTCAAGGCCGCCTACAACAACAAGTATTTCAACGACCGGCTTTCCGTCACCACGGGCCTGCGCCTGTTCTCCAACTACCTGAGAGAGCCGCAAAACATCGACGTATTGTTCAGCAATAACTTCAGCATTGCGATCTTCAAAGGGTTTTCGCTTGATCTGCTCGGTGAGTACTTTTACGACCACGATGTGAAGGTCCAGAAAGACGTTAACGGCGACGGCATCTACGAAGTAACGGTAAACGCCGACGGCACTACCAGCGGCCCCGACCGGCTGGGGCGCGGCGGGCAGTGGACCGGCGCTTTTTTGCTGAAATACAGCATGATATTCTGATCTATGAAAATATTGATGGTATGCCTGGGCAACATTTGCAGGAGCCCGCTGGCAGAAGGGATCATGAGACATAAAGCGATCCGGCACGGATTGAACTGGATCGTCGACAGCGCCGGAACGGGGTTCTGGCATGTGGGCGAGTTGCCTGACCAGCGCTCGATCGCGACCGCCCGGCAGCACGGCATCGACATAACCGGCCAGCGGGCACGGCAATTCGAAGCCGCCGATCTGGAGCGTTTCGACCGGATATTCGTCATGGATACGCAGAACCTGCGCGATGTGTTGCGACACGCCGATGACGGTGAACGCCGGGAAAAGGTGTCGCTGATCCTGGACCATCTGTTTCCCGGGCAGCAACGCAGTGTGCCCGACCCGTACTACGACGATGACGGCTTCGAGGAGGTGTTCCGTATGCTCGACGACGCCTGCGAGTCGTTCATTCGGGACCATCTGGAAGCATCGACCTGATCACGTGCATGCGCTACTTTATCACACTTTCCTACCTCGGCACCCGGTACAAGGGCTGGCAGTTGCAACCCAATGCACCGTCCGTACAGGCGACGATCGAGGAGGCGCTTCAGACCCTGTTGCGCCGGGAAGTGCCGCTCACGGGTTGCGGGCGGACGGATACGGGAGTGCATGCGCGTTTTTATGTTGCGCATTTTGACAGCGAAAAGCCGCTGCCGGCGCGATTTGTCGCCGGCATGAACGGTTTGCTGCCGCCGGATATCGCCATACACAGTTTCCGCGAAGTGGCGCCTGACGCCCACGCCCGTTTCGATGCGTACGAGCGGAGTTATGAATACCACATCGGTTTCCGCAAAGACCCCTTTAGCACTGAAACGGCGCTTTTTTACCCGCAATATCACCGGCTCGACATTGAAAAAATGCAGGAAGCCGCGGCGACGCTGCTGGAATACGACGCATTTTTTCCCTTTTGCAAAACCCACAGCGGCGTGGATCACTACCACTGCAAACTGACACAGGCCCGCTGGGAACTTCTCCCTGAAGCGCATCGCCTGGTCTTTTACATCAGCGCCAATCGCTTTCTGCGCGGCATGGTGCGGCTGATCGTGGGCGCCTGCCTGCATGCCGGGCTTGGACAGTTACAGATCGCGGACATCAAAGAAGCCCTCGACCGGCAGGCCGCCCTGAAAAAAAGCCTGAGCGTGCAGGCGCGGGGTTTGTTCCTGACCGACGTGAAATACCCGTATTGAGATAATTCATGGGTGGTAATGACGGTTATCATACCTGAGCGCAACACAAGCCGGCAACTTTGCCCGTGAAAGCACTCCGAAACTCATCTCAACAAAAGCAAATCATCGTTTCGCCATGCAAAAAATTCTCGTACCGGTCGATTTTTCAAAAAACGCCAAACACGCCTTGCGGGTGGCAGCCGCCATCGCAAAGAAGCATGATGCGTGGCTCGAAATTCTGCACGTAAATACCGCCGTGGCCTACGCGCCTGCCATGCCCGAATACCCGGGCCTTTCCTCCTTCGATATGACGGGATATTACGATACCGTCGCCAGTGAATTCAAACAACTGAAAAAAGAAATGGACGCCGAATTTCCGGGTCTGAAAATCGAGACGCGCACGGAAGAAGGTATCCTGTTCTCAACGCTCCGCCGGGTTGCGGAGGAGGACTCGGTCGGCCTGATCGTGATGGGCACCAAGGGCGCAACGGGCGCCATCGAGTTTTTCGTAGGCTCCAATACGGAAAAAGTGATCCGTACGGCGCCGTGCCCGGTGCTGGCTGTGCCCGAAGATTCGGGCGCCTTCGATCTTAAATCGGTCGTGCTGGCCTCCACGCTCGACGAAGAGCAATTTCCGGCGTTTTTGCAACTGGCCTCCTGGCAGAAACAGTGGCCGTTCCGGGTGCACATATTGTACCTCAACAACCCGGGGTTGTTCGGCTCGGACGACGATATCAATAAAACGGCGCTGGACTTTGCCCAACGCGCAGGGTTGCACGATGTGCAGGTGTCCGGAAGTTATTCCACCTTCAACGAGGAAGCCAGCATTGTACAGTTTGCCCGCCAGGAAAATGCCGATATGATCGCGATGGGCACCCATCAACGGCGCGGTTTGTCACACCTGCTGTTCGGCAGCCTTACGGAAGACACGGCCAATCACTCCCCGATCCCCGTTTTGAGCATCCCCGTGAGTTGAGGCGGGCCCTTCTTTTCGGGTTTTCGCGCAGCCGTTCTATTTTTGTTCCAAATCTGGAACATGACCTTTTCTTCCAAACTCATTGAAAAAGCGGTAGAGGCCTTCGCCTCCCTGCCGGGTATCGGCCGTAAAACGGCGCTCCGCCTCGTATTGCATCTGCTGAAGCAGGACAAAAGCACAACGGAGCAGTTTGCCAATGCACTCGTGTCCATGCGCGAAGGCATCCGCGAATGCCGCATCTGCTTCAACCTGGCCGACGAGGAAACCTGCCAGATCTGTGCGGACAAACGCCGCGACCGCTCGCTGGTCTGCGTCGTGGAAAATATCCGCGATCTGATGGCGATCGAGGAGACAGGTCAGTTCAGAGGGCTATACCACGTGCTGGGCGGTGTGATCTCGCCGATAGAGGGCGTCGGCCCCGGCGACCTGAACATCGACGCCCTGCTCGAAAGGTTGCAGGGCGACGAAGTCCGGGAAGTGATCATGGCCATCAGCCCAACCATTGAAGGCGAAACCACCATCTATTACCTGTCGAAGAAACTGCAACCCCTGGGCGTACAGCTGAGTGCGATTGCCCGGGGGGTGTCGTTCGGCGGCGATCTGGAGTATGCGGACGAACTGACACTGGGGCGTTCCATCGTAGCAAGAGTACCCTATATTGGCCAATAAATGTTTCCGAAAATTCTGTTTTACCGCGATCAAAATGGCGTATTCCAAATTTTCTTTGCATTTTAGAGCCTTCATTCGTCCACATTTGAACTAATTTGGCCGATAATCGACGGTCAATGCATCGCAATCCGGTACGGGTGTGTACCTTTGTATGCTGAAATTCTACCCGGATTTATGAGACAATCCACCATTCAGAACCCCGTATCAGTAGAGGGCGTCGGCCTGCATACCGGGAAAAAAGTTACACTGACTTTCAAACCCGCGCCGGCCAACCACGGGTACCGCTTCCAACGCGTTGATCTGCCCGATCAGCCGGTGGTAACTGCCGACGTAAAACTGGTATTTTCCACCAACCGCGGCACCAACCTTCGCAGCGGCGAAGCGCAGGTGTCTACCGTGGAACACGTTTTGTCCGCGCTGACGGGGATGGGCATTGACAACGTGCTCATGGAGATCGACGGACCGGAAATGCCCATTATGGACGGCACATCCATGCCTTTCGTAGAGGCACTCGGGCAGGCTGGTCGCGACGAGCTGGAAGTAGAACGGGAATATTTCGAGATCACGGAACCCATTTCCTACAAAGACGAAGTGACGGGTACCGAGTTACTGGCATTGCCTTCCGACAAGTTCGAGGCAACCGTCATGATCGATTTTAACTCAAAGGTACTGGGGCAGCAATTTGCCGCCCTGCACCATATCGACGAGTATGTGCAGGAGATCGCGCCCTGCCGCACGTTTGTATTTCTTCACGAGCTGGAAAAGCTGCTTGAAATGGGCCTGATCAAGGGAGGCGACCTCGACAATGCAATTGTGATCGCCGACCGCCGGATGGACCAGGAAGAACTGGACATCCTGGCCCGGAAGATGGGAAAACAAAGTGTGAAAGTGGATTCGGAGGGCGTGCTCAACACGGTAAAACTGCGCTTTCAGAACGAACCGGCCCGGCACAAACTCCTCGACGTGATCGGCGACCTGGCCCTGATCGGCAAGCCCATCCGGGGAAAGATCGTGGCGACCAAACCCGGCCATACGGCAAACGTCGAATTTGCCAAGATCCTGAAAAAACACCTGACGGAAAAAAGACGTTTACTGGGAATACCCAAATACGATCCCGATAAAGAACCTGTTCGCGACGTGATGCAGATCGCACAAATGCTTCCGCATCGCTACCCCTTTCTGCTGGTCGACAAAGTGATCGAACTGAGCGACCATCACGTGGTAGGGGTGAAGAACATTACTATGAATGAGGCTTTTTTTCAAGGCCATTTCCCCGATAACCCGGTTTTTCCGGGCGTCCTGCAAATAGAAGCCATGGCACAGACGGGCGGTATTCTCGCCCTGAACACCGTAGCCGACCCGGGTAACTGGGATACCTATTTCCTGAAAATTGACAACACCAAGTTCAAAGCCAAAGTCGTCCCCGGCGACACTTTAATCCTTAAAATGGAACTTCTCGAACCCATTCGTCGAGGCATCGTACACATGCAGGGTACGGCTTACGTGGGCAGCAAGATCGTCTCGGAAGGCGAACTGACAGCCCAGATCGTCCGCAGAACCAAGGACACCGCCAGCGACAACGGGGGTTGAGATCAACAAAAAATGCGCGGGCGCCAGATTCGTCCCATGCTTCAACCATTCTAATTTCGATGAGCTACTCAAACGGCTTACGGGTGATCCACCCCAATGCGAAAATCGGCAAGAACGTCAATATAGGTCCCTTTACCGTCATTGAAGAAGATGTCGTGATCGGCGACAATTGCACGATCGACTCTAATGTGACCATTATGAACGGCGCCCGCATTGGCGAGAAATGCCATATTTTCCCCGGCGCCGTGGTCAGCGCGATCCCGCAGGATCTCAAATATAAGGGCGAAAAAACGACCCTCGAACTCGGCAACGGCTGCATCGTGCGCGAATGCTGCACGCTCAACCGCGGCACGATCAATCCCGAGCACGCCGCCGACGGCCGCACCATTATCGGCGATAACTGCCTTTTGATGGCTTATGTGCATGTAGCGCACGATTGCCATATCTCCCGCGGCAGCATCCTGGCCAACAACGTAACCCTCGCCGGCCATATCACTGTCGGCGAATTCGCGCGCCTCGGCGGCATGGTCGCCGTGCACCAGTTCGTCCGCATCGGCAGCAACGTGATGATCGGCGGAGGCTCTCTTGTGCGCAAGGATGTTCCGCCCTACGTGACTGCCGCGCGCGAGCCGCTGTCCTACGCGGGCATCAATTCGGAAGGCCTGCGCCGCGCCAAATTCACGGCGGCCGACATGCACCACATCGAAAACATCTACCGCGTGTTGTTCGTACGCGGCCTGAGCACGCGCAAAGCCCTCCGCATTATCGAAGAAGAGATCATGCCTTCCGCTTACCGCGACGAGATCCTGACCTTTGTGCGCAGCGCCAAACGGGGCCTCATGAAGGGGTTTCGCACGATGAGCGGCAGCGGCAAGGTAGCCGAGCCGGTGCTGGACTAGTCCGCCGATATGACCATTCAGTTGCAAAATGCCGGAAAGCGTTATCGCCTCGACTGGATCTTCCGGGGCCTGGATTTCTCATTTGAAGAATCGAAACGCTATGCCGTGCTCGGCCCCAACGGCTCCGGCAAATCCACCCTGCTGAAAGTGCTTTCCGGCCACCTCACCCCTTCGAAGGGCAAAGTCGTTTTTATGGAAAACGGTAAAGAGGTGCCATCCGAACATCTTTACCGGCAGATCAGTTATGCCGCGCCCTACATCGAACTGATCGAAGAATTTACCCTCGAAGAAGCCCTGAAATTCCATGCCGGCCTGAAGCCGCTGCTGCCCGGCTTTACCCCGGCCCGGCTGTACGAGCTGCTGGCACTGCCCCGTACCCGCGCTAAGGAGATCCGCTATTTTTCTTCCGGCATGAAACAACGTGTGAAGATCGCCCTGGCCGTTTGCAGCGACACGCCTGTGCTCCTGCTCGACGAGCCGGCCACCAACCTCGACACGCAAGGGGTGGCCTGGTACAAGGAACTGATCGCCGCACATGCCGCCGACCGCCTGGTGGTGATCGCTTCCAACGATCCGCACGACGCCGAGTTCTGTCCGATCCACCTGAATATTCTCGATTACAAGAAATCGGAGCGCCTTTAAATTTCGGTGCCGGAAAGCGCCCACCGCGGCTTCCCCGCACAATCCGCCCGGCGTTCGCTGCGTTTCCCGTAGCTTTGTATATCAAATGCTACACTATGCGAAACATTTTAGCCTTGCTTTTTATTTGCAGCACGCTGGCCACCGCAGCATCCCAGCGCCTCGGCCATTTCGATCTGTTCCTGTTATCGCTGACCAAAAATACCGACCAAAGCTGGCAGCCTATTGCCCCGCGTTTTCTGACTTCTTTCAACCCGAAGGGTTATAACAATCAGCCCTGCTTTTTTTCAAATACGGAAATATACCTGACGGTGCAGAATCCTGCCGACACCAGTCAGACCGATATTGTGGCGCTCGACCTGCTTTCGCGCACACGCACGCAGGTGACGGCTACCTCTGCCACGGCCGAATACTCGCCCACACCCGTACCCGGTACGCGGCGATTTTCGGTGGTCAGGGTAGAGGAAGACGGACGCCAGCGCCTGTGGTCATTCCCGACCGACCGATCGGACAACGGCAGGCCCGAGTTCCCGAATATTTACGGGATCGGATACCACTGCTGGATCAACGATACCCTCGCCGCTTTTTTTATCGTCGGCGAAAACGACAACCCGCACGTGTTGTACACTGCCGGCATCCGGGGACAAAAACTCCGCCGCATCAGTTCCAATCCCGGACGCTGCCTGCTGCGCATGCCCGATGGAAAACTGGCTTTTGTGCAAAAAGCAACGGAACAGACCTGGTTCCTGAAAACCTACGACCCGCGCGACCTGAGTTTTCAGATCCTGATCAAAATGCCGGACGGCAGTGAAGATTTCGCCCTGCTGCCCGACGGCACCTGGCTTGCCGGCAAGGGCGCCAAATTGTACCAGTTCAAAGCCGGTGTGGATTACGACTGGAAAGAGATCGCCGATCTGACAAAATACGGCGTGCACAGCATCACCCGCCTGGCGGTCAGCAACGACAACAAACTGGCGGTGGTAGTAGAATAATCGCCGGCGCAGGAAACTCGCGTTTTTCGTCTCATAAGAACACTTTTTGAAATATCTTTGTCCTCCTTCTCCGCGTTCCGTCCACCCGAAACCATTCAAGAAAAGCAGCGCCATGACTGATCTGAAATCGCTCATCCTCCCCGACAAAGTACCGCAGCACATCGCCATCATCATGGATGGCAACGGGCGTTGGGCCAAACAAAAAGGCATGCCGCGTGTACTGGGCCATCGTAGCGGGGTGAAAAGCGTGCGCGAGGTCACCGAAGCCGCCGCAGAGATCGGCGTGCAATACCTCACCCTGTATGCTTTCAGCACGGAAAACTGGAGCCGCCCGCCCGCCGAGGTCACGGCCCTGATGACGCTGCTGGTAGAGACCATCAAGGGGGAGATCCGCGACCTGAACAAGAACGGCGTGCGCCTGATGGCGATCGGCGATCTGGAAGCCCTGCCGGCAGCCAGTTACAAGGCCCTGATGGACGGCATTGAAAAAACAAAAAACAACGAGCGGATCACGCTGGTGCTGGCGCTCAACTACTCGGCGAAATGGGAGATACTGCGCGCGACGAGGCAACTGGCAGCACAGGCACAAAAAGGGCTGCTACAGCCAGAAGATATCGACGAACAAGCGTTTGAAAATGCCCTGAGTACCCGCGGCATTCCCGATCCGGAGTTGTTGATCCGCACGAGCGGGGAAACGCGTATTTCCAACTTCCTGCTTTGGCAGATCGCTTACGCCGAATTGTATTTTACGCCGGTATTCTGGCCCGACTTCGGCCGAAAGGAGTTGTTTGAAGCCATCCTGAGTTATCAGCGGCGCGAGCGCAGATTCGGCATGATCAGCGAGCAGATCGGTTCGTAACACATTCCGAACGGAATGGCGCCGGCACACCCGAAAACACGCTTTCGAACCGGTCTTTGCATTTTTTCATGTAAAAACACCACTTGCCGCTTAAAAACTGCCCGACCAGCGCCAAATATCATTTATTTAGCGCCCAAAAGCATTTCATACCTACGTCCAATGCATACAGCCGCCCGTCAGCAGTATAACGCGACTTTCAGCCCGGAAAAATACCAGGCGTTCCTCGACACCATAAACTCGGCATACGGCGAGGCCTGCACTTTCCGCATTTCGGAGACGCCGGTTTTTGTGCCGCGTGCGCTGAAGGAACAACTTGTAAAGGGCGTATCGGACATCTGCGAAGTGATCACCCGCCCGGATTTCAGGGCCCGCAGCCAGGCCGCCCTGCCTGCACACCTTCGGGTGCCCGGCGAAGACGATCACACGGCCTTCCTGCAACTGGACTTCGGCATCTGTCGCGACGCGCAGGGGAATTTCGTGCCGCAGCTGATCGAAATGCAGGGCTTCCCCTCCCTCTATTTTTTCCAGCACCTGCTGGCGGAATCCTACCGGAAACACTTTGACGTGCCCGCCGATTTTCATCACCTTTTCGGCGGTCTTGATTCGGAATCCTACATCGACCTGATGCGCCGGGTGATCGTCGGGGATTCGCGCCCCGAAAACGTCGTGCTGTTGGAAGTGGAGCCGGAAAAGCAAAATACCCGAATCGATTTCTGGGGTACGCGCCATCACCTGGGCGTAAAAGTGATCTGCCTCTCCAAACTGAAAAAAGAGGGCCGCGACCTGTATTACCTCGACGAACAGGGACGGCGCATCGGCGTGGAGCGCATATACAACCGCATCATCTTCGACGAACTGGAAAAGCGCGCCGATTTGCCCCGGGAATGGGATTTGACAAGTGAGGTCAACGCCGAATGGGTGGGTCACCCGAACTGGTTTTTCAGGATTTCCAAATACACACTGCCTTTCCTCAGCACGCCGTTTGTGCCGAAAACACTGTTCGTCAATGAGTTAAAAACAATTCCCGACGACCTGGAAAACTGGGTACTCAAACCACTGTTCTCATTTTCCGGTCAGGGTGTGAAGATCAATATTACCCGGGAAGACGTGGAATCGGTAGACAATCCGGACAACTTTATCCTGCAGCGCAAGGTCGAATACATCCCGGGTGTGACGACGCCGAACCCGGCGGAGCCCAGCAAATGCGAGATACGCATGATGATCGTTTGGGACAAGGACCAGGAAAAGCCCCGGCTGGTCAACAACCTGGTGCGCATGAGCAAAGGCGAAATGGTAGGCGTACGCTATAATAAAGGCCGGGACTGGGTAGGCGCCAGCGTCGGATTTTTTGAACCCTGATTTTTGCACATGCTTTTTTACTGCTCCCGGATAGAAGATGGCTTTGCCCGGCTTGATGAAGAGGAGAGCCGGCACCTGGTGGCGGTGCTGCGCCGCAAACAGGGCGATATTTTACGACTCACCGACGGCAGGGGATACTTTTACGATGCCGAACTGGTAGAAGCGGGCAAGCGCCATGCTTTGTTCCGCATCCTTTCAAAGCATTCTGCACTACCCGAACGCCCGGCGCGTCTGCACCTCGCCGTCGCTCCCACCAAGCAGATCGAGCGTTTCGAGTGGTTTCTGGAAAAAGCCACCGAGATCGGCGTCGACGAGATCACGCCCCTGCTTTGCCAGCGTTCGGAGCGCGACAAGATCAGGACGGACAGGCTTGAAAAAATACTGGTATCGGCAATGAAGCAATCGCTGCGCGCACAGTTGCCCCGACTGAACGATCTGACACCTTTCTCCAAATTCGTATCGAGTGCTGCAGAGGCACAAAAGTTTATCGCATGGTGTGCCGCCGAGCCGCTTCCACACCTCAAGGCATTGGTTGACCCGTCGAAAGACATCGTCGTCGCCATCGGTCCGGAAGGCGATTTCAGCCCGGAAGAAGTGGGGCTGGCATCAACAAACGGCTTTATGGGCACAGGCCTCGGCGCCGCGCGCCTGCGCACGGAAACGGCCGCCCTGCTGGCGGTCAGCACTGTAAATCTTTCCTTGATAGCGGAAACAGAAAAAGGCCCGGAGCAATAGAGCGCGTTTAACGCTTTCCGTTGCTCCAGGCCTTTTTTCATTCAAGGGCTTGGCCAGAAATTTCAATTATTTTTACTGTCTTCCCGCCGCGATCGCGTCCAGGCGTATCATGTCCTGCATGACGTGGAACGCTTCATACAACTGGATGTCTTTCTTCTTGTCTTTCAGCCAGCTGTCGTTGCGCGCGGTACGCGAAGTGTCGCTTTGTATCTGCGGGAGGTCGGCAGCGAGGTTCTCTACCTGGAAGGCCTCGATCGGCTGGAACAGGTTTTCAAACTGCTTGGCTTCCTCATCCTGCCGCTTGTTCCACTGGCGGTATTTTTCTGCCTGTAGCGGAAACTGCGACTGGTCTTTTTTCTTGCGCAGGCGGACAGCATTATCGTTGACTTTCTGGAATACCTGATCGGCACTCACCCGTGCGCCGCTGGCTGCTTTCAGTTTGCCGATGTCGGCGATGTGGTACACACCCTGGTTGTACGGCACCGGTTCGATGGTGGTTGATTCGAGCGGATAGTCGTTTTCGCGCTCGCCGAGGTCTACCAGGTTGTAAAAATCGGGAAGCACGATATCAGGCGTAACGCCGTCGAGTTGGGTCGTTTTACCGGTGATGCGGTAGAACTTCTGGATGGTCAGTTTCATTTCGCCCAGCGGCTTCACCGACTGATCGATGGTAGAGTTGTCGAGGTCGAGGAAACGCTGCACGGTGCCTTTGCCATACGTACCGGTGGAACCGATGATAACGGCGCGCCCATAGTCCTGCATGGCGGCAGCGAGGATCTCGGAAGCGGAAGCGCTGAAACCGTTGACCATGACCACAAGCGGTCCGCCCCACTGCACGCGGGGGTCGTTGTCGCTCATGATCTCCGGCCGGCGGGTGCGGTTTTTCACCTGCACGATGGGGCCTTCTTCGATGAAAAGCCCGCTCATCTGCACGACGTCACGCAGCGAGCCGCCGCCGTTGCCGCGCAGGTCGAGGATCACACCATTCACGTTTTCCCGCTTCAGTTTTTCAATTTCATCGGCCACATCGGCAGCGCAGGAGGTGAGGCCCTGCGGCGTGAAATCGGCGTAGAATTTCGGCAGGTAGATATAACCGACCCTGCCCTGCTTCGCGGTTTCGCTGAGGATGAGCGACTTGGCAAAACCTTCTTCCATGATCACGACGTCGCGGGTGATAGTGATCACCTTTTCCGATCCGTCGGGTTTCTGGATGGTGAGCGTTACCCTGGTGCCTTTCGAGCCGCGAATTTTGGATACGACATCGTCGATATCCCAGCCCATGACATCGAGCGATTCGAGATCGGAATCGCCTTGTGCCACTTTCATGATCACGTCTTTCGGCTGCAGGTCGCCCTGTTTCCAGGCCGGCCCGCCGGGTACGATCTCCGTGACAGAGGTTTTTTCACCGTCGCTTTGCAGCCTGGCGCCGATGCCTTCCAGTTTACCCGACATCTGGATGTCGAAATTTTCCTTTTCACGCGGGGAGAAATAGCCCGAGTGCGGGTCGAATACGTTGGTAATGGCATTCAGGTATATCTCCAGCCGGCGGGTGCGGTCGGTTTTCTGCATCCGCTTGAACCATTTGTCGTAGGTATCGAGTACTTTTTCGCGCTGTTCTTTTTCGATCTGCTCGAAACTTTTCTTTTCACCCTTGAACTCGGGCTTTTCCTGCTTGTCGAGTTCGTCGTTGATGCGGTACAGCACTTCGTATTTCATCCACTTTTCCCAGCGTGCGCGCAATTCCTCGTCGTTTTTTGCCCACTCCAGTTTTTTTCCGTCGGTCTCCAGCATTTCGTTCTTGCCGAAGTCGAGCGGTTGTGCGAGTATTTCGCGGTACCAGCCCTGTGTTTTGGCGACGGCTTTATCCATCAGGCTGACGGACAGATCGAAAAATTTGAACGTGCCGTTCTGCGCTTCATCGTCCAGCATCTTTTCAAAACCTTTCATTTGGTCGATATCGGACCTGGTGAAAAAGCGCTTGCCGCTGTCGATATCTTTTAGATAGAGCTGGTACACCTGCTTGGAGAAGGCGTCGTCGATCTGCTTGGGTTTGAAGTGCAGGCGGTTCATTCCCTGCAGGATGGCCTGGATCAGCGCAGCGTCTTTGCGCGGATTGGGCTCATCGCCGTGGAAGGGGTTGAACTGGCTCACAAAAAAGGCGATACCAATGATCCCGAGGAAGGAAAAAAACACGAAGGACGTTTTGATTTTCATGTCCAGAAGAAATTTGTCAAAGTCAAATTTGCCGAAGGGGCGTTCAAAATTCAACATCGCTGGCGAAAAGTTTTTTAATTAACAAAGATAAACGAAGAACGGTTGTAGCGTCAAATGATACACTTGTTGTTATTCCAAACGGCGCAAACGACACACGCGAGGGGGTAAGGCCGTGCAGGTTATTGGTCATCCGGTATTTAGGAACGTAAGAAAGTCTGTTTTGTGGCAGTGATGCCATATTTTTCTACAAACTTATGACAGCCGCCCCTTTACGCTGGCAAATACGGGTCGAAAGAAACGGCGCACAGGCTGGCAAAAACACCTTTTCTCTCCTTCATGCATACATCAGGGTTGCCGCTCCTTTCGTTTGGCATTACCTTTGCCTGTAATAAATACGCCGGATGTTGCCCGACTCCGACCGTTTGTTAATATTTTGTTCAAAACGGCCACGCAAACTTCCGGACACCGCCTTTATTTTACTGCAAAGAACATACCCGGAATACCGGAATAATCCGCTTTAGCAGACATCTGACCCAGCCTTAGGCGATCAATTACCCGGCAGTCTGCCGCACTGCCGACCTAAAAACTGAGAGGATAAATATGGATGTTGCTTACCTGATCCGAATACTGGCCCGCCGAAAGTGGCTCATTTTTGCAGCGATGCTGGCTGCGGCGGTCGCTACGTTCGTTTTTATCGGGCACAAACCGGAACGCTACAAGGCTACGGTCATTGTGTCGACAGGTATCGTTAATTATAAAGGGATCAATTCGGACAATTCCGACGCTTTCGTGCAACAGTATCAGGTGGAAAACGCCTTTTCCAACCTGATGGAATTCGCTCAGTCGCGCTCCACGATCAAACTGCTGACCATTCACATGCTGCGCCGCGACCTGCTGGCAGAAAGCAGCGATAGCATACAGCCATTCCGGCAGCCCAATCCGGGCCTTTCCGATTATTCCGACCAAGAGAGAAAAGTGCTGCTCGAAAACCTCGTCAGGATCAACCTCGACAGCATCAGCGACCCGGCGTTCAGCAAGGAATTCGATTACCTGCTCGACAAGGTCGCACGCGCCTACGGCTACGACCACGATGCCATCCTCAGGAGCCTGATCGTACGCCGACGCTCCGAAACGGACTACCTGACCATCGATATGATCACGGAAAGTCCCCGGCTTTCGCAGCACATGGCCAATGAGTTCGCTACGCGGTTCATGGTCTACTACCACAATCTGTCGGTGCGGGAAAAAAGGAAGAAAGTGTTGTTTTTCGAAGACCTCGCCGAGCAGAAAAAAACAGTGATGGACTCGATCACCGAGCTCCGTTATACGTACCTGCGCAGCCGCTCCCTGCCTTCCATCGGCAAACAAAGCGAAGACCTGATCTCCCAGATCTCCGATTTTGAAAAGGCAATGGAACTCGCCGAATCGCGCCGCGATGCCGCCGTAGCCTCCATGCGTCAGATCGACAACTACATCAATAACCGCGGTACCAATGACGCGTATGCGAACAGGGACCGCATTGTGGAAAAATACAATACCGAGGAAAACCTCGAACGGGTAAAACAACTGACTCAAAAAAGCCTCGAAACGAACGGCAAAGACCCCGAAGTGGAGGCCGAACTCGCGGAAGCCAAAAAACAACTTGAACAGCACATACGCTCTTCCGCCCCCAACCTGGGCAAGCAGCGAAACAAGGACGAATCACAGCGCACCCGCGAATCGCTGTACAAAGACCGTGTCACGGCCGATCTCAACCGCATCGATGCCGAAAAGACCGTAGAACAGCTCCGCACCAAGATCGGCAACCTGAAAGGCCGCCTGAGCGGCATCGTGGTCGACGACGAGTACTCTACCAACCTGCTCAACGAGGAGACCCGCGCGCAGGAGGAGTTCAACACCATCAACGACCAACTTGTAACAGCCCGGCTCGACCTGTCGAAGTCTGACAGCCCGCTGTCGGTAGTAGAAAACGCACAACTGCCCGAATGGCCGGAGCCCAACCGCCAGGTATTGCTCAGCCTGTTCTCCGCCGTAGTGGTCGGCACGCTGACCACCATCCTGCTGTTCCTGCTGGCCTACATGGACGGCAGCCTGCAATCGCCCGACCTGTTCAAACGCTACACCGACAACCTGCCTTTGCTCGGGGCGGTCAGCACTGTGCCGACGCAGGGCCTCGACCTGAACAGGGTATTTTCCACCAACGGTGAAATGCCCAAATACAACCTGTTCAGGGAAAGCATGCGCAAGATCAGGACGCAGGTCCTGCAAAACGAGGACGACCATATCTTCCTGATCGTCAGTTCCAAAAGCAAGGAGGGAAAAACCTTTGCCATGCACGCGCTCGCCCATTCGCTGGCGGCCAATAACAAGCACGTGCTCATGCTCGATACCAATTTCAAGACACCGCTGCCCGAATCCTATACCGACCGCGCGACCGGCAACAGCGCCCTGCTCAACAGGATCATGCGGGAAAACAACCTCGTAAAGGTATTCCAGCTCAAAACACCGCTGGGTACCTCCAAACGTCAGCGCGTGGATATCATCGGCAACCACGGCCTGCACAAATCGCCGTCGGAAGTGCTCGACGGAGAAAGGTTCCGCAATTTCCTGAAAGACCTGCGCGAGCATTACGACTATATCTTCCTGGAATCGGCGGCTCTCAACGACTACTCCGACGCCCAGGAACTCGTGCCCTTCGTCGACAAGGTAGTTGCCGTATTCAACGCCCGCTCCGTGATCAAGGCCGCCGACAAGGAATCGATCCAGTACCTGCACCAAATGGGTGACAAGTTTGCCGGAGCGATCCTGACAGAAGTGGATTCCAGGAATATGAACTGAACCCATGTCAGGCCGTCACACTTCCGCCGCTCCTGCCCGTTACTGGTTGCGTTCGGGGTTGCTGACCCTTTTGGAGCGGGGCTGCGGGCTCGTGTTCGCCTTCGGTACGGCTGCCTTGCTGCTGCGCCATCTCAGCAAACCCGGTTTTGCCGCCTGGGGGCTGTTTCTCATCGCAGGTTATTTTGTGGAAATGGGCCGTGCAGGCCTGATACAGAACGGTTTGGTCCGTCATCTGGCCATTTATCGCGACCGGAAGGGCCATTACGCCGCGATCTCGACCGCCTCTCTGCTGCTCAACATTGTATTTTCACTTGCATGCGCTCTGCTGCTCTGGTCGGGCGCCGGATGGCTGTCCCGGACATTCAACGCGCCGGCCATTGAACAAATATTGCCGGTGTACGTGTGGATCAACTTTGCGATGATCCCTTTTACGCATTTTAACTTTATACAACAGGCGAACCTGGAGTTTCGGGGGGTATTCTGGAGCACCTTCTGCTACCGCGGCATGTTGTTCGCATGGGTGTTGTGGTGTGTCCTGAGCGAGCGACCGGTTGAACTTTACGACCTCGCGATGGCCATGTTGGCGGGCGCCGTTTTGGGCGTCGCCTGCTCGTGGTTGTTTGCGCGCAGGCATTTGCTGCATGCGAGGCGGGTTGACGGGTACTGGCTCAAAAAACTGGCTGGCTACGGGAAGTACGTGCTGGGCACCAATCTCAGCACGATGTTTTACAAGAACATCGACAAACTCAGCCTCGGGCACCTGCTCGGACCGGCCGCCTTCGCTGTGTACGATGCGGCGGGCAAAGTGACACAAATGATCGAAACACCGTCGTTCAGCATCGCGCAGGTGGTGTTCCCAAAAAGTGCCGGCTACGAGGGGAGCGACAACAGGGAAGGCGTAAAGCGCCTGTACGAACGAAGCGTTGCCGCTATTCTGGCGATCATTTTGCCTTTTGTAGCGCTGGTGTTGCTTTTTGCGGAACCCATTATTCATCTGTTCGCCGGTGCAGCATATATGGAATCGGCGCCGGTAATGCGGCTGACGGCGCTTTTCGGTCTGTTCATGCCGTTCGCGGTGCAGTTTGGCACCATACTCGACTCGACGGGCAAGCCGGCCGTAAATTTTCTGTATACCCTTTTTACGGCAGCCCTCAATCTCGCGCTCAGTTGGCTGTTTGTGCTCAAATACGGTCTTTTTGGCGCGGCATTTGCCACTTTGACGGCGTATACGGTCAGTTTTGTATTGATGCAACGGTACTTGTTCCGGCACTTCGGGATCAGTGCGCTGAATGCCATCGCCTGTTTGCCCGGCGTTTATCGCAGCCTTTGGCTCCTGCTACGGGAAAAAAGGCAGCAGGAACTTGCTACCGGGGAAGTTTCCCGCATCACACCGGAAAAACCGGCAAATCTGAATCCCTGAATACCGCATTACGATCCGGCCATGCTTTACGATATTGTCATTTTCTCGCTGTTTCGCACGGACAATCCGTACTCGTCGATCTCGCTTTCGATGGCAAAGGAACTGGCACGTACCACCCGCGTTTTTTACGTCAACCACCCTTATTCATTCAAGGATATTCTTACAGGATGGCTTTCTGGTAACCGGATACTGCGTTCGCGGCTCCCCGATCTGTTGCGCGGACGGCCCCGGTATGAAGCCTTGCCGGAAATTCCCGACAATTTTGTGGCCTTGCAGCCGCCGCCCACCTGGCCGGTCAACTGGCTGCCCAAAGGCGTCGTGTACGATTTTTTCCAGCGCATCAACAACCGCATCGTACTCCGCGCTATCCGGCGCCTGCTGCGCGACCACCGTGTGCACCGCTACGTGTATATCAACTGCTACGATCCTTTCTTTGCAGGTGTGTTGCCGCCGGAAATGGGGGCTGTCAAAAGTATTTACCACTGCATAGACGATATCAGCCAGGACCCTTACACCGCAAAACACGGTGAAGACCTGGAAAACGCAGCTATCTGCGCTGCGGATCTGACGCTGGTGACATCCGGCAGGTTATTTCAACTGAAATCGCGCCTTTCCGGCAGGATAGCCCCGTTTTTCAACGCAGCCGACGTGTCGCTTTTTGAAACCGCATTGACAGAATCTTATCCGCGCCCTGCCGAACTGGAAGGACACAACGGCAAGGTGATCGGATTTATCGGTAACCTCGACAGCCAGCGGATCGACTATCCCCTGCTGAAAAGGACCGCCCTCGCGCACCCAGGCAAAACGCTTTTGCTCGTCGGGCCCGTCAATAGCAAAGAGCCCCATGCCATCGGACTGGATAAATTGCCCAATGTCGTCATGACCGGCAGCCGCAAACTTTCCGAATTGCCGGCTCTGCTGCAACATATGGACATCGCATTGATCCCTTTCCGCTGCAACAAACTCACGGAGAGCATTTATCCGTTGAAGATCAACGAATACCTGGCGGCCGGCAAGCCGGTGGTCACCACTTCGTTTTCCGCCGACATCCGCCGGTTTTCCGGGCTTGTTTACCTGGCAGCATCACACGACGATTTTCTGGAACAGATTGAAGCTTCCCTCCGGGAAAACGACCCGGCCCTGCGGGAAAAACGATCGGCCTTTGCCAGACAGAACAGCTGGCCGGCGCGAATACTGGAACTGAGGGAATTGATTGATGTATATTCGGGCATCGAACCGGCTTTACAATATGAAGAAAATGAAAGAGCCTAAAATAGAACTGACCCGTTATCAGCGCGTGATCGAAACGATCATGCACGCATTTATCATTCTGATCCTGCTGGCCATCTTTTTGAAAGTGCTGTTGGTTTAAAGATATTAAAACACTGACATTCAGTTCATTACTCCCAAAACGCCCGATTTAACCGTACATTATGCCACGACGATTCAACCACGGCAAACTCTTTAACCGCCGCAGCACCCTGCCGGGCAGGATCACGGCCTGGTTCGAGCGGAAGGTATGGGTGCAGAAAATGAACAACCCGCTCGGGGTGGCGCTGCTGCTCATGGCCGCGCTGGGGGTCGCCTATGTCATGTCGTCGCTCGATTTTACGACCGGGTTTGTATTGTACGTGATGCTGGTGGGGGCGCCACTGATCGTCTATTGCATATTCAACGTCGCCTTCAACATCGGTCTGATGCTGTTCGTAGCGCTGATGGTGCCTTTTGCGACAAAATTCACATCTGCTCCGATCGGCACCCTGCTGGACCTGCTGATCCTCATCGGCGCCGTCGGGGTACTGCTGCGGCAGATCAAGGAGCGAGACTGGTCATTTGCGAAATACCCGCTGAGTTACATGATCATCATCTGGCTGTATTACAACGTCATGCAGGTGCTCAATCCGTATGCCGAGTCCAAACTGGCCTGGCTGTACACCGTGCGGAGCGTGGCCATCCAGCAGGTGGTGTTCTTTATCGGCGCCTATGCTTTTCGCAACAACCTGAAAGGCGCTCTTTACATCGTCAAACTGATCGTTGTCATCTGTTTTGCAAGCGCCCTGTACGGCCTTAAGCAACAGTATCTGGGATTCAGCGCGACGGAAACCGCATGGGTCATGGCCGACGCCGAGCGTTTTCAGCTCTACTATCAGTGGAACATGATGCGCATCCCCTCTTTTTGCTACGACCCCACCACTTTCGGCATTCTGATGGCCTGTTTTTCCGTCTTTTGCCTCACGCTGATCGTCGGCGGCACCCCCAGGAAGTACAAGTGGTGGCTGGCGCTCATGATGGGCTGCGCCTTGTGGGCGATGGCGTTTACCGGCACGCGCACGGCTTTTGCGCTGGTGCCCATCGGGGCGATTTTTTACGCCGGATTGATCCTCAACCGAAAGGTTTTGCTGATCGGCGCCGCTTTGGCGGTTTTGGGCACAGGGTTTGTAATGAAATCTACCAGTAGCGGGGTAATTTTTCGGATACAGTCGGCTTTCAAACCGGCACAGGACGATTCGATGAACCTGCGACTGGAAAACCAGAAAAAAATACAACCCTACATCCAAAGCCATCCTTTTGGCGGAGGTCTGGGAAGTTGCGGTGTTTGGGGCAAGCGCTTTAATCCGGAATCGGAACTGGCCAAGTTTCCGCACGATTCCAGTTTTGTGCGCATGGCGGTTGAACTCGGCTGGATCGGCCTGATCCTGTACACCCTGTTCCACTACTTTGTGCTGCGTACCGGGTTGTACTATTTTATCCGATGTCGCGATCCGCTGATCAAGGCGCTGTATGCGGGCATCACGAGCTGGGCTTTTATGCTGGCGGTGGCCTGCTATGCCCAGGAAGCGATCCTGCAGCTCCCGATGAACGTGATCTACAACGTTTTTCTGGCCCTGCTGGTCACCCTGAAAAACTTCGACCCGGCTTTCCGGGTGCAGGAAGGAGAAGTTTAACAACACCCGCCATTACCCCGTAACCTGAAACCAAAATCAAAACTTACTTAATATGTTCCGTAAATACACCTGTATCCTATGCCTTGCGCTTGGCCTGCACGGCCTGCTGGGCGCCCAGCAGACCGACTTTGACTTCGTCGTACAGCCCGTTGAGGCAAAAGCCCGCGATCTGAAAGAATACCTCATACAACTCGCCTGGCTCAACAGTCCTGAAAGCGCCATCGCTCAGGAAGAAGTTAAAAAAGCCCACGATGAGGATAAAAACACCAAAAAAGAGTGGATGCGCGATGTGCAGGCGACGTTCAATATCAACGAAGCCAACCTGCGCGGCGTGGATTCATTTGGAAACGTATTCTTCCCGCGATACAATTTCGGGGTGAGCGTCAACCTGTTCAACATCGTCAGCCAGAAAAACAAGAACAAGGTCAGCAAACGCGAGATACAGATCGCCGAGCACAAGGTGAACCAGCGAAAACTGGAGATCCGCTCAGAAACCCTGTCGCGTTATGCCAGTTTCAAATTTGCCCGGGAGATCGTCAAAACGCGGACCCTGGCGGAACAGGAGATTTACACCAACTACGTGCTGATACAGCAGTTGTACAAGACGGACGAAAAAACGTTCGAGGAATATATCACCGCCTCCAGCGCCTACTACCAGGCCCAGGAAGCGCGCATGAAGGCCGAAAACGACGCCATGCTCGCCCAATACCGACTGGAGGAGATCATCGGCCTGAAATGGGAGCAGGTACAGCACCCGGAAAAAGAGGACTGATACGGCGCCGGCGTCACACCGGCAAGTGTTCGCCAAAAGGCGGCAGCGCGAGGTCTTTCTCCGCTACGATCACCTGTGCCAGATCGAAACCCCAGTCGATTTTCAGGGTGGGGTCGTCGTAGCGGATGCCGCCTTCATGCGCTTTCGAGTAGAAATTATCACATTTGTAAAAAAACTCTGCGGTGTCGCTCAACACCACATACCCGTGCGCAAAGCCGCGCGGCACGAACAGTTGTCGTTTGTTTTCAGCGCTCAATCTGACGCCGTACCATTGCCCGTAAGCAGGCGACGATGGCCGCAGATCCACTGCCACGTCTAATACTTCGCCTTCGAGTACGCGCACCAGTTTGGCCTGCGCCATTTCGCCGACCTGGTAATGCAGTCCGCGCAGCACGCCGCGGGTAGATCGCGCCTGATTGTCCTGCACGAACACGGCATTCATGTCTGCTTCCTGCCAGGTGCGCTGGTTGTAACTTTCGTAGAAATAGCCTCGCTCGTCGTAAAAAATACGGGGTTCGAAAAGGATGAGTCCGGGAATGGGCGTACTGATAAAAGGCATCTTGAATGGCTGCGCGTTGATTTTCCGGAGGGCAAAGGTAAATCAAACATGCCGGGAATGCGAAAGTGGATGTTTAGCGAGATCCGGCACGAATGCGGGGTTGATTGATTCTATTAACAAGAAAGTTGGCAGTGGCAGTTGGCAGTGGCAGTATTGATATGGTTCGAATAAGGCCCGGCGACTGTAGTCGCCGGGCCCTGATTCTTCCGGAATATGGAAAACGGTCAGAACTTGAAACCGAGCGTCAGCACGATATCGCTGGCCGTGTTGTCGGTCGTCACGAGCGGCGCGCCGGCGTAGGGTTGCACGGAGCCGTCGCCGGTATTACGGCGATAGCCAAGGTCGAGGAAAAAGGATTCGCCGCGCACGCCCGCTCCCAGCGTAAACGCCGTGTTGAAGCCGTCGGCGCCTTCTTCGGGCTTGCCGTTGAGGTTCACGCCCGCGCGCAGGCGGAAGTCGTCGAGTGCCAGTTCGCCGCCCACCCTGATATTCATGGCCTGTTTGTAGGCGAGTTGTATTTCGCGGTTGAGTTCGCGTTCGTACACCTCGCTTTCATTGGACGGGCCGTTGGCGTTCAGGTTGTAGCGGTTGGCGCCATAGTCCACCCATTCCACGTCGACACCAATGAAGCCGTGTTTGTTCAGGATGAATCCGCCGCTGGCGATCGCACGCCAGGGTGTGCGCAGCTTATAATCCGTGGTACCGTCGGGCGAGAAGATAACATCGCCGTCGTATTTACCCCCGCCGTCTTCATAGGCATACTGGAACGTATTGCTGTAACTGTCAGTCAATCCCAGCGAGGTGGGTGTGTGGAATGCGGCGCCCAGGCGTATCATCTGATTTACCTTGTAGATGACACCGAGTTTGAGGTTGACACCGATGCCCTCCGTACGCAGCAATTCGGTGTAACTCAGGCGGTCGAAATAGGGCACGTTGCCGTCGAGCGCGCCGCCGGGGTCCGATTCGATGTATTCGCCTTCCAGGCGGTAATTCACGAACGGTACGCCGACAGTGAGGCCCACCATCAGTTTTTCGTCGTAATTGCCTGCAAAGGAGATCAGCATTTCATTCATGCTGCCGTAGCTGGTCAGCGTATGGGAGCGGTCCACCGTTGCGTTTTCAAAGCCGGCAAAATCGTACGAGAGGTCGTTGCCGGAGAAGTAGATGGCATTGGCCTGCCAGGCCAGGCCCGAGCCAAAAGGATAAAGGTCCTGCTCGGAGCCGCCGCCGGTGAAGACGGAATTGGCTTCATCAAAAAATCCGTTCATGATACTGCCGCCGGCACTGCCCTGGTAATAGATGGCCTGGTTGAAATTGCTCTGCCGGTTAAATCCGATCCCGACGTTGAACGTTTTCCAGCGGCTGGCGCGCGGAGAGGTGTTAAAAACAAGCCCCACGTTGTCGAACCCGAAAGTGCTGCGGTCTTCTCCGGTCGTGCTGCCGCCGGGGAGCGTAGCGTCCGTATGGGCGAATTTCAGTCCGGGGGTGACGGTCAGTTCGTCGGAGCGGAAAAGGGCCAGACCGGCGGGGTTGGTGCTCAGGGTACCGAAATCGGCGCCGAGAGCGCCCATGGCGCCGCTTACGGCCAGGAAGCGGCCCGTGCCTCCGGGACGCAGGTAAGAATAACGGAGCACATCGGCAGCCGTCTGGGCAAAAAGTTGCGCCGACATCAGGCATAGCAACGCCGGCAATAGATATCTTTTCATAGCGAGAAAGGGTTAGAGATTAGCTATAATAGAAAATGGGTGGAAAGAGGTGTCAATACCGACTCCCACCCATTTTTGTGTTTATTGGCTGTTGTCAGGCTAAAACCTGATTAGTTGTTGCGGCCGCGGCTGCCGGAAGATGACTTGCTGCCACCTCCGCTGCTGCTACGGGTAGAACCGCCGGAGCTCTTACTGCTGCCGCTGCTACTGCGATTTGAAGAGCCGGAATTCCATTTTCCGCTGTCATTGCTGCGGCTCGGCTGCGATTCGATGTTGCGCGACGGGCGGTCTTGCGACGACGGGCGGCTGGGCCGTGTTTCGATATTATTCGAACGCGAAGGACGCTCGCGGTAGTTGTCGTCGTTGTTATTGCGTCGGTTCGGTTCCGTACGTTGCGGTTGTGTACGCGTCGGGCGGTCCTGCGTCGACGGGCGGCGGCTGGGCCGCGTTTCCGGCTGCGTAGAGGGGCGACGGCTGGGTTCCACATCGGTATTCGGCCGTTCGCGGTCGTTTTGCGGAGTCACCCTTACCGGGTCGCGTGCATCCACCGGATCGCGGGTAGGCCGCGTATCGGCGGCGGGCTTGCGGTTGGGCACATTCACGCGTTCGGCATCGCCCGGCACACGGGCACCGTTGTCGCGCACTACCCGGGTAGATGCCGGTTTTGTCGAGCGCATGTCAATGACCTTCGTCTCTTTATCGCCGACTACCAGACGGCCGCCCGGTTTTGTGCCGTCGGAGAGGCGCGCGAAGCCGGAATTACTCACGGTTGTGCCGTGCCTGCGCGGACCCGTGTAGGTCTGCTGTGTGTAGCCGTTGTAGTGGCCGCCACCGTTGTTGTAATAGTAGTCGTTGTTTACCCACACGTTGCCGTAGTACGGGTTATAGCCGTTCCAGGTCCAGTACGGATCGTAATAGTAGTTATTCCATACGCATGGATTGTTCCATGCGCTCCAGCCGCCCCAGCCGTAGCTCATGTTCCAGCCCCAGGGACTCCAGCCGACATTCCAGCCGCTGCCGTAGTAACCGTAGCTGTTCCAGGCATTCCAGCGCTGCCAGCGACGCCAGCGGCGCCAGGTCCAGTAGTCGTTGTAGCCGTACGTGTAGATGGATGCGCCGGGCAGATAGAACGGATCGTAATACCACAGGTCGACAAAGAAAGGATCGTAGTAGTCGATCGCGCGCGCCGGGCGGTGAAAGCGCCGGATACGGGATGAGTACTCGTATGCGTAATCGTCTTCGTCATAGTAGTATTGATCGTCATCGCCATCGTAGCGGCGGGTGACGTTGCTCGGCTCGTTGTAGTCCTCGTCGTACGTTACCGTCGTCTGTGTGTCCGTCGACGGATCGTAGTAAAGGTCGTCCTGCGCCTGCACCGAAATGCCCGATAACAGGGCGAACAAAGCCGGCAACATCCAGATCAATGATTTATTGTTTCTTTTCATGGTGACAGAAGTATTTTTTTGCGCGTGTTCCGGTGCGCAAGTTTACAGGGTCAAAAATATTACCTTTGCGCGCTTTTTTTGGTTAAAGCAGGTTTAAAGGCCTTCGATTTGCCCGTTAAAGTTCGCTTAAACCGCCCGTCTTTCAAAAGTAAAGTGTTAAAATTTTTGCTGTTTGACTGAAAGCGGCGCTTGAAGTAACGAAGGGGCGCTTTTTTTAACGGCGCCTTAACCAGCATAAAGGTACGTCCGGGAAGCGCCTGAAATGATGTGCCCAGTACCTATTTCAACACATCAACGAATCAACAGTTTAGCATGGCAAAGGAAATAACACCCCGTTCGGAAGATTACTCGCAGTGGTATCTGGATATCGTACGCAAGGCCCGGCTCGCCGACACCTCGCCGGTGCGCGGGTGCATGGTCATCAAGCCGCACGGCTTCGGTATCTGGGAGCGCATGCGCGATGCCCTGGATGCGATGTTCAAGGAAACAGGACACGTCAATGCCTATTTCCCGCTGTTCATTCCGAAGAGTTTTTTGAGCAAGGAAGCCGCGCACGTAGAGGGCTTTGCCAAGGAATGCGCCGTGGTGACGCACTACCGCCTCAAGAACGACCCCAACGGCGGCGGCGTGGTGGTGGATCCCGAAGCCAAACTGGAAGAGGAACTCATCGTCAGGCCTACTTCCGAAACCATCATCTGGAATACCTACCGCGACTGGATACAAAGTTATCGCGACCTGCCCATCCTGATCAACCAGTGGGCCAACGTGGTGCGCTGGGAAATGCGCACGCGCCCGTTCCTGCGCACTGCCGAATTTCTGTGGCAGGAAGGACATACGGCCCACGCTACTGCCGACGAAGCCATGACGGAAACGCGCCTGATCCTCGATGTGTACGCGCGCTTTGCCGAAGAATGGATGGCCATGCCCGTGATCAAAGGCCTGAAAACGGAGAACGAGCGCTTCGCCGGCGCCGATGAGACATTCTGCATCGAGGCGCTCATGCAGGACGGCCGGGCCCTGCAGGCGGGCACCTCCCACTTCCTGGGCCAGAATTTTGCCAAAGCCTTCGACGTGCTTTTCCTCAACAAAGACAACCAGCAGGAACACGTTTGGGCAACCTCCTGGGGAGTCAGCACCCGCCTTGTCGGCGGACTGATCATGACCCACTCCGACGACGACGGGCTGGTGATACCCCCAAAACTCGCCCCTGTACAGGTGGTGATCGTGCCGATCCCCAAACCTTCGCCCGAACTGGACGAAGCGGCCGCCAAAATCTCGACTGCCCTGCGGGCAAAAGGTATCCGCGTGAAAGTCGACGATGACGACCAGAACCGGCCGGGTTTCAAATTCGCCGAATACGAAATGATCGGCGTGCCGGTGCGCCTGGGCCTGGGTCAGCGCGACCTCGCCGCCAACCAGGTGGAGGTAGCGCGCCGCGACACCAAGGAGAAAGCGAACGTGCCGCTCGACGGCATTGCCGACCATATCGCAGCCCTGCTCGAAGAGATACAGCAGAACCTGTTCGACCGCGCAAAAGCGCATCGCGACGGGCACATCACGAAAGTGGACTCCTGGGACGAATTCGTGGAGGTACTGGAAAACAAGGGCGGCTTCCTGTCGGCGCACTGGGACGGCACCACGGAAACGGAAGTGGAGATCAAGGAAAAGACCAAAGCAACCATTCGGTGCATCCCGCTCGACGCGCCTGACGAGCCGGGCGCATGCGTTTTGACCGGGAAGCCGAGCAAGCGCCGGGTGCTGTTTGCAAAAGCATATTGATCTTCAGCATTTTACACAGGTTTTTTACGGGCGATCGCAGCGCCACTCCCAGATGTGGCCGTCTTCGATATCGATCTGTTCGCCCAAAAAGCGGAAACCCAGTTTGCGCAGTATTCCGACGGAAGCATTCTCTTCCGCCAGGGTATTGGCCGTGACGGCCTTTACCGCCTCGTGCCGGAACGCGTAATCCATCAGCGCACGAGCCGATTCGCTGCCGAAACCGCGGCCCTGATAGGCGTCGGCGATCTCGTAGCCGATCTCCACGCAGCCGTCCATCGAAGGTGCGCCCTTGAACCCGCAGGTGCCGATCAGGCGCACATCGTGGCGGTGCACGACGAGATAGCACCACCAGCCGAGGTCTTCGGGGTGTTCGCGGATAAAATCGCGCATCCAGATCAGCGCTTCGGGAAAGTGCGACCAGTTTTCCGCAAAATCCACTCCGCCGAGCAAAGCGGACAGGGATGGCCAGTTTTCATCGCCGATGGCCTCCAGCATGGGCAGGGAGGCAGTCACCAGAAATAAACGTTCGGTTTCCAGCATGGTGTCATTTTGAATTACAGGACAACTTTCGGAAAGATTTTGCTTATTTTCACATTTGAAAGCGATTTTCAGGCCTTTTCAACAAAATTGCAGGGGGTGGTATGACATCGTTAAACCGGGTTCGGGCTTTTCGGAAACATTTTAAATAAGCCGCCGGAATATGCGCAGAGACTATCGGGAGGGCCATATGGAATAAAAAAATTTGCACACTCGGACAAAGTTGCAGATTTTAGCGCCTGCTTAGCAGGGGTATGGGACGACCCTCCCTGCAGCAATTAACCAATCGGTACGCAATCCATTCTATTGTATGAACGACGCCGGCTGCGGATTTTCCGTGGTCGGCGTTTTCATGTAAGTTGCCGAAACAAGACCGGCGCCTGTTCTGCAGGCGCATATTTTTTACCAAAATTTATTGCCCTCGTTCGTGCAATCACGTTCAAACGTGCAATTTGCACTATCTTTGCGCGCCCAAAATCGGCGTCATCCGGAACAAGGTGCCAGACAGGCTGTTTTTAAGGCCTGTACAAAAGGGACCATAAGACGGAATGCCGCGATCACCGCGCCGGCAATACCGGCTTTTGCAACATCAAAGCATGAAGAATATCCGCAATTTCTGCATCATTGCGCACATCGACCACGGCAAAAGCACCCTGGCCGACCGGCTGCTGGAATCCACTGCTACCATCAGCAAGCGGGATATGCAGGATCAGGCGCTCGATAACATGGACCTGGAGCGCGAGCGCGGCATCACCATCAAGAGCCACGCCATTCAGATGCGCTACGTGCATCCCGATGACGGGCAGGAATATATTTTCAACCTAATTGATACACCGGGCCACGTAGACTTTTCCTACGAGGTGAGCCGTTCCATCGCCGCCTGCGAAGGTGCATTGCTGCTCGTGGATGCCACGCAAGGCATTCAGGCCCAAACCATCAGCAACCTTTACCTGGCCGTCGACCACGACCTGGAGATCATACCCATCGTCAACAAGGTGGACATGACCAGCGCAATGGTGGAAGAAGTGCAGGACCAGATCATCGACCTCATCGGCTGCAGCCGGGAAGAGATTATTTCCGCTTCCGGCCGCACCGGCATCGGCGTACCGGAGATCCTCGCCGCCGTGGTAGAGCGCATCCACCCGCCCAAAGGCGATCCGGAGGCGCCGCTGCAGACCATGATCTTCGACTCGATGTTCAACTCCTACCGGGGAGTGGTCGCCTACGTGCGAATTATGAACGGCACGCTGCGCAAAGGCGACCGCATCAAATTTTACAATACCGGCAAGGAAGTGCTCGCCGAAGAAGTGGGCGTGTTGCGCCTCGGCCAGCACGAAACGCAAAAACTAAGCGCCGGCGACGTGGGCTATGTCATTACCGGCATCAAGGTCAGCCGCGAGATCAAGGTCGGTGATACCATCACGACGGTCGCCAACCCCTGCAAGGTGCCGGTGAAAGGTTTCGAAGACGTAAAGCCCATGGTATTTGCGGGCATTTACCCGCTCGACAACGACGATTTCGAAGACCTGCGCGACTCGCTGGAAAAACTCCAGCTCAACGACGCTTCGCTGGTGTTCGAACCGGAAACCTCAGCGGCGCTCGGCTTCGGTTTTCGCTGCGGGTTCCTCGGCATGCTGCACCTGGAGATCGTGCAGGAACGCCTGTACCGCGAATTCGATCAGGATATTATCACCACGGTGCCCAACGTGCCCTACTACGCCACGGATATGAAGGGCAAGCGTTTTATCGTGCACCAGCCGACCGAACTGCCCGATCACAACCACCTGGAGTCGGTCGAAGAACCCTACATCTACGCGCAGATCATCACCAAGCCGGATTACATCGGCAACATTATGTCGCTGTGCCTTGAAAAACGCGGCATCCTGATCAAACAACATTACCTGACCCCCACGCGCCTGGAGATCATTTTCCACATGCCGCTGGCGGAGATCGTGTTCGATTTCTACGACAAATTGAAATCCATGACCCGCGGCTACGCCTCGTTCGATTACCATATCCTCGATTACCGCGAGACGGACCTGGTCAAACTCGACATCAAACTCAACGGCGAACAGGTGGATGCCCTCAGCGCACTCGTGCACCGCTCCAAAGCCGAATACATCGGCCGCCGCATGTGCGAAAAACTCAAGGAACTCCTGCCGCGCCAGCAATTCCAGATCGCCATACAGGCCGCCATCGGGCAAAAAGTCATCGCCCGCGAAACGATCAGCGCCCTGCGCAAAGACGTGACGGCCAAATGCTACGGCGGTGACATCAGCCGCAAGCGCAAACTGCTGGAAAAACAAAAGGAAGGCAAGAAACGAATGAAGCAGTTCGGCAACGTGGAAGTGCCGCAGGAGGCCTTTTTGAAAGTGCTGAAACTGAACGACTGAGTTCGCTGCTGAAGCGACTTACATCCTTACCCACCTGCACAATACGACCTGTTTACCCGTAAGTATTCGCAGCCAGTACACGCCTGCCGGCACGCCGGGATAAAGCGTAAGATATTGCCTTCCACTGTTTTGTACGCCGCTATTAAGCACCCGGACCTGCCTGCCCGTGCCGTCGATCAGTTCGATACGGACTTCGGACGTTTCTTCAAGCAAATATTCGATCTGTAGCACATCATTCCCGGGGTTCGGGTATAGCCAGACGCTGCTCAATACGATGGAGATATCGTCGGACGACGACACAGGCGCCGCTTCTACCGCACCGATGGAGGGCGGCTGGGCGAACATTTGGCTGAAATAATCGAAGACCGGTTCGCCGAGCGAAATACCCGCCCCCGCTGCCGGACTGCCGGGCGGAATGCTAAAATCGCCGTTGTCCGCATCGGCAAACTGAGGGTCCTGGTTGACGATGCCGTTCGCCTCGTTTACCGGAATATCGGGACCGCCCCAGTTGGCATTGTCGGCGTTGTACCACAGGTTATTGGAAAAAACGAACGTGGTCGGCGCGGTATTCGGGCCGACGTTCGTTTCCGTGGGCAGGTTGCCGATGTACACGATGTTGTTCCGGAACGCATTGTTGCCGCAAGCCAGAAAGCGGTCGGGATCGACGGTTTCCTGCAGGATGCGGATCACCCAGTTCTCCGGCTGATAAATGGTGTTGTTGACGACCTCGACATTGACCGAGCCAACATACGCCACCGCCGCCCAGGAACCGATGATGATATTGGAATACACCTGCAGGTTTGCCGCTTCGAAATGCGCCGTATCGGGTCTGAAAAAGGCAAGTCCCGTGCTGCCGCCGAGGTTGAGCGTGCGCTGGCCGCAGTCCTTGAAAAAGTTTCCCTCGATACGCACCCATTCGCTGCCGCCCTTGCACTGGATGGCATTGGAGCCCATATTCACAAAGGTGTTCCCCTGAATGACGCCGTGGTGGCAACCCACCATGTCGATGCCGCTGCCACCGGCCGCGCCGTTCTGGAGCAGGCAATTGCGCACTTCGAAAAAATCCAGCCCCGACAGTTTGAGCAGGTCGTTGTTGCCGGTGGCAGACATGTCGCGGAAAATGCAGTTTTCAAAAATGATATGATGCGCCGGCGTATCGTAACTGCCGCCGTCGTCGGTATTAAAACCGTTGCCCGTCTGGTGCTGAAAAACGATACCCCGGATGTGCAGATATGCCGGATCGCTGAGTTGAATGGCGTTGTTGCCGCCTTCAAAGATCACCGTCTCCCCCGGGGTATTCCTTATCGTGATCCACTGACCTGCAGTACCTTTTACATTGGCAAAATACAGACCGCCCGGGTACGTACCGCCGTGAATTTCGATGGTATCGCCGGGCTGCACGGCATTGATTGCCGCCTGCAGGTTCGGAAAAGGCTGCCCGGCTCCTACGTGCAAAGTAGCGCCGGCGGTCAGGGAATAAAAAACGAACAGAAAAAAGGCGAAGGCAAAGGATCGGATCATAGGATGAAAGGTTTGGTGTTCTTTCCAAACGCTCCCGCCCTGCCGTTCAGTCTGTCGCGGAGTGCCGATATTCACTCTTTGTTTTTCCGCTTTTTCAGCGCTTTACCGGCGAGTTTCGGCCAGTTCGCTTCGGCCTTTTTATAATAGCCCGACGGGTCCTTTTTCCACTTGCGCGCGATGCTTTTATCGTAGTTGTAAATGTTCAGGTTTTGGAATGAGGTATCGTATGTGCTCAGGTCAATACCCACCAGCGAACCGGTAGCCACGCCGTAAGCGCAAAAACCGCCGAAAGCAGGCTCGTACATGACGGGATCGGCATCGAAACGCGTCTTGTTTGCCTCCGATGAAAAGCGATACACCGCGCCGTGATACGTGCTGGTGATCGTCGAAAGCCCTTTTTTCACATCGCCGTCGCGCAGGGACACCGCGTCGTACCCGTCGAGGATCACGCCCTGTTTGTTTACATTGACGAGGTATTTTCCCTCATCCTGGGTATATGCGAAACTGATAAGGGAAAAGATTGTAAGGAGCGTAAATATGAGTTTTTGAAGCATGAAAGGGAGACATTTTGCGTTTGAAACCGGATGAGATGGCTCTTGATGTTTTGGCTTGGATATGCCGCTTGTATGGGCCGGCCTGCCGAACCCGTACAGCGCGAATCCGTTGTTGCCGACTCTGTTGTGCCGAAAATTAACCCTTCCGGCACAACAATTGAAACGCGCTTTCCGGTACCCGTGGGCTTTGTCCGCATGCCGACGGATTCGGGGACCTTTGGAGCGTATTTGCGCTGCCTGCCCCTGTTGCCCGATGGCGAGCCGGTCCTGCTGTACAACGGCAGGAAGAAAAACCGGCAGGACGTCCATTGCGCCGTGATCGATATCGATGTGGGGAGCCGCGACCTGCAGCAGTGCGCCGATGCAGTGATGCGACTGCGCGCGGAATACCTGTATGCGCAACGCCGCTTCGACAATATCCATTTCAACTTCAGCAACGGATTCCGCGCCGATTATGCGCGATGGCGAAAAGGCGAGCGGATCCGCGTGGACGGCAATCGCGTATATTGGGTTGCAGGTCAAAACCCTGCGGAATCGCGCGCCGGTTTTCAGGCATACCTTGACATGGTGTTTGCATATGCCGGCAGTGCATCTCTCGAACGCGAATTGACTGTGGCCGATATCACGAACATCCGTCCCGGCGACATATGGATCGAAGGCGGGTACCCCGGCCACGCAGTGATCGTGGTGGATGTAGCCGTACATCCTGAAAGCGGCGAGCGGCAGTTTTTGCTCGCACAGAGCTACATGCCTGCGCAGCAAATACACATCCTACGGAATCCCGGCGATGCAGAAAAAAGCCCGTGGTATTCCATGGAAGGCCTGGAAGGCGGACTTGTTACGCCCGAATGGTCGTTCGACAGCGACCGTTTGCGGCGCTTTCCCTCATGAACGATAAAATAATAAAGTCAGGATTATTTCGGGCGTCGCGCCGGCTTGGCTTCCCCGTG
Source organism: Lewinellaceae bacterium (assembly GCA_020636045.1). Lineage (GTDB taxonomy): Bacteria > Bacteroidota > Bacteroidia > Chitinophagales > Saprospiraceae > M3007. The sequence goes on along the minus strand of JACJYP010000003.1, from coordinate 106,455 downwards.
GTGGCAAGTGTAGCAACTCACACCCGCCCGTTCGCTTTTGATGGCCTCTATGCTTTGGATGTCCTGGTTGACGCGCTCCACCAGCGACATCATCTGGCGGGTGATCTCTTTGGGCTGTTTCACTTCCGAGGCCCATTCGTTGGGTACGTGGCAATGCTCACAACTCACACCCAGGGTTTCACCCCATCGGTCCATGATGTTCAGGAGGCGCCCTACGGGCACCTTGTTGAGTTTTTTCAGGTTTTGAAATACCGAATCTGCCTGCATTTTTTCCTTGCCCGCCAGTTCCTTGCGCAAGCGGTCGAGGTAACGGGTACGGTCGGCAGCGATCGGGTCGGGCGTGGCAGCCGGAGCAGGAGGGAGGACCGTTTTATCGGCGGTTTTACAGTTGGCCAGCCAGCAAAGGGCGATAGTAATCGAAAGGAAAGTCAATAGAGCCTTCATATCAGTCAGGTGTTAGAACAACTTCTTGGCGTTGAAAAGCAGCCCTCAGGGTCGCCCAAAAATACCCGATTGTTTGTAAATACAAAGAATCTGTAACCGTGGCCTTCAGTCACCGGGAAAGGCCGATCGTCGAAAACGGGCGGAACATCAGCATTCCGCCAGGCCGACCGGTATCTGCACGGCCAGCCCGCCGTCGGAAGTTTCCTTGTATTTGTTGTTCATATCCGCCGCCGTTTCCTTCATGGTCTTGATCACGGCGTCGAGACTGACCTTTGCTTTTCCGGGGTCGCTGTTGAGGGCGATCTCGCTGGCCGTAATGGCCTTTATGGCGCCCATGGTGTTGCGTTCGATGCAGGGCACCTGCACCAGCCCGCCGATGGGATCGCAGGTCATGCCCAGGTGGTGTTCCATCGCGATCTCGGCCGCCATCATCGCCTGTCCGGGAGTGCCGCCCAGGCAGGCTGTGAGGGCGCCGGCCGCCATGGCCGAAGACACACCGATCTCCGCCTGGCAACCTCCCATGGCTGCAGAAATGGTCGCGCCTTTTTTGAACATACTGCCGAATTCGCCCGCGGTGAGCATGAAGCGTATAATATCGTCTTCGCCCTGGAAATCAGAACAAAAACAAGCGTAGTACATCATCACGGCGGGTATGACGCCCGCAGCGCCGTTGGTCGGCGCCGTCACGACCCTGCCGAAGGCAGCATTTTCCTCGTTTACGGCGAGGGCGAAGCAACTGACCCATTTCAGGATGTTCTGGAAAGAACTTTCGCATGATCTGATCTGGTCGATCCACTCGTCGACGTTGTTGTATTTCCGCTCGCCCAGCAATTTGTTGCTGAGCGCGTTGGCCCTGCGCGACACATTGAGCCCGCCGGGCAGCACGCCGTCGGTATGGCAGCCTTTGTACACGCATTGCCGCATCACTTCCCATATCTCGAGCAGGCCTTTTCGAATATCCTCAGGGAATCGCCAGGTGCGTTCGTTCTGGAACACGATCTCGTCGATGCATTTGTCTTCCTCCCGGCACCAGCGTGCGAGATCCTCCCCGCGATCTATGGGAAAAGGAAGGGTGACGGTCGCCGCCATGTTTTCCTCGCCTTCTTTTACTACAAAGCCGCCGCCCACGGAAAAATAGGTCTGGCTGAGCCCGCCTCCGTTTTTGAAAAAGGCCCTGAAAACGAGGCCGTTGGCATGGTACGGGAGTGTTTCGTCGTACAGAAAGATCAAATCCCGCTCCGGGTCGAAATGTATATCCTTCTGGCTGCCCAGGCAAAGCGTCCGGGATTCCCGGATATGCGCAATGCGCGGCTGCACTTCGTCCACAGGGATGCTCACGGGGTCGTCGCCCCTCAGCCCGAGCATGACCGCCAGATCGGTGCCGTGCCCGTGCCCGGTTTTGGCGAGCGAGCCATACAGGTCAACCTGTACGGCTTCCACATGATCAAAAGACCCTTCCCGCGATAATTCCTTCAGGAAACGCTGTGCGGCGCGCCAGGGGCCCATCGTATGGGAACTCGATGGGCCGATGCCGATCTTGAAGATGTCGAAGACGCTGATTCTTTCCATGGTGGTCAAGGCATAATTGTCGCGGCTAATGTATGGCAAAACTGCATCGCGGCAACATCCGCCGGTTACCGGATGTTTATTTTTCGCCCCGATATGCCCCATCTGATGGAACAACCCGCCGATATTTATTCGAAACTTTGATGATGTTATGAAAAAAAACGCAGTCACTACCACCTGGGTACATAAAATGGCGTTCGACAGCGCCGTAGACGGCCACATCGTCCGTATCGACGCCAAGCCGGAACTCGGCGATAACACGGGCCCCGGCCCCAAGGCCCTGCTGCTCACCGCGGTCACAGGATGCACGGGCATGGACGTTGCTTCCCTCTTGCCCAAAATGCGCGTCCCGTTCGATCGACTGGTCGTGGAGGCTGAAGCGGAAGTGACGGAAGAACACCCGAAAGTGTACAAATGGATCAAACTGACCTTCAGGATCGGAGGAGCGGGGATCCGGGAAGACAAAGTGCGGCATGCCATCGAGTTGTCACAGGAAAAATACTGCGGCGTGACGGCCATGCTGAAAGCGCACTGCCCGATCACCTGGGAACTGGTGATCGAATCCTAACTCCTGAAAAGGATGCCCTGCACCGCTTTTTTCCGCGCACGCGCAACCGTCACCCGAACATCGCCCGCAAGCACGAGTTCGCTGCCGTCCATGCGCAGTACACGATCTTTGGCGATGATATACGATTTGTGCACGCGCAGGAAGTGCGTCGCCGGCAGTGCATTTTCAAGATTGTTCAGGCTCTCCAGGGTCACGATCTTGTCATGCTCCGTGTAAATTTTCACATACTCTTTCCAGCCCTCGATGTAGCGGATCTCGGCGACGGGTATTTTGATCCACTGCCGGTCGGCCTTTACGTTCAGGTGGCCGGTCGGCTTTTCCGTTGTGGCGGCCTCACGGGTGGCGAGCAGCGCGCGTGCTTTGTCTACGGCCTGCAGGAATCGTTCGAAAGAAAAAGGCTTGAGCAGGTAATCGACTGCATTGAGGTCGAAGGCTTCCACTGCGTGCTGGGGGTAAGCCGTCGTGAAAATGGTCACGGGCTTGCGCGTGATCGTCCGCAAAAGGTTGACGCCGCTCAGCACCGGCATTTGAATATCCAGGAACAACAGATCGACGGGCTCCTGCTGGAGTATCTCCACGGCGCGGACAGGGCTTCGGCAGGTAGCGACTACCTCGAGCCCCGGGGTGTCGCCTATAAACTTTTCCAGCAACGCCAGCGCGAAATGCTCGTCGTCGACCAGAAGACATCGGATGCCGGGAGGTGCGTTCATACTGTTGTTGTCTGAAGATCAAGTTCCAATACGGCCCGGAAACTGCGTTCCTGTTGCAAGGTACCGAACCGGTGCCGGCCGCGGTAATTCAGGTCCAGCCGTTGCCGGATATTCTCAAGGCCGACACCACCCATTTCGTCTTTTTGCGCGTTGTCCGGGTCGAACGTGTTTTCCACTTCAAAGACAAGAAGTTTGGGCTGGCAACGAAGTGAAATATATAAAAAACCCTCGGGGTTATCTTCCAGATCGCCGTGTTTCAAAGCGTTTTCCACCAGCGGCAGCAACAGCAGGGGTTCGATCAGGGTGTCCAGTGACGTGCATTCCACATCAAAGCGGACAGCGGGAGTCTGATGTTCCGATTTCATGCGAAACAGATCGAGATAGGCCCTGATCTGCGCGATCTCTTTTTCCAGTGCAATGCGCTCGGCACGGGCCTCGTAGGTGACATAGCGCAATAATTCGCTCAGCCGCAATACCATATCTGCCGTGCGCGGATGTTGCAGGGTCGCGGCGGCGTAAATGTTATTGAGGGTATTGAACAGAAAATGTGGATTGATCTGCGCCTTGAGGTAGTTGATCTGCGCTTCCGCATGACGGCTCTCCAGTTCGCGCCGGTTTTCCAGCAACTGGTATACAGCGCTGAATACGAGCAGCAGCAGGAATGAAAGGGCGTACCCGCCAAACAGGCGCGGGGCGTCGGCGCGGGGCAGACCGGTGATATTTCTGAACAGGCTGCCGCCGAAAAAATGCAGCTCGCTCCAGGTGCGCATCGCTGCCAGTCCCAACCACAACACAACCGTCAGGATCAGCCATAGCCTGTATTTGCCGGTTTCGAAAAAATGGTTGATCAGTATCCTCGCGTTGCCGTAAAACAGCGCCATTAGAAAAGCAAGGTTCAGGCAAGTGCGCTGAAGCGCTTCCTGCGGTCCGCGCAGCCCGCTGATGAGATAAAAAAAGACGAAAAATGCCAGCGTCCAGCCGGTGATGTGCGTGATCAGGCGCGTGCGCCCGGAAAGGATTTTGTTCAGCATTTTTTAAAACGGTAAAACGGCGGACGGCAGACGGTAAACGATGGACGGCAGACGGTAGACGGTAGACGGTAGACGGTGGACGGTGGACGGTGGACGGAGAATTTATATGATCTCGATTATGCTACCTGTTTATTGCCGGCAGGTATGGGGTCGGCCTGCGGCGGGGCGCTGCGCTGGTGCAGGTTTTCTATTTTTTGCTCGCTGTCGGTCCGCAGGGTGCCGCACCAGCGGTCCCAGATCGTAAAATAGAGACCGTAGTTGCCCGTGAATTTTTCGTGGTGCAGGTTGTGGTAAACCGAAGTATTGAGCCAGCGGCCGAGCGGGTGGGAATACCAACTGCGGGGGAATAATTCATAACCCAGGTGGCCGTACACATTGAACAGCAGCATCAGCGTAATAAAGGCCCAAAATGAGATCGGGTGCAGGGGCATGCTGAACAGAAGCAGGGGAATGATGCCCGCTTCCAGAACGGACTCGACCGGGTGAAAAGCATAGGCCGCCCAGGGAGAAGGATTGACGGATTTGTGATGGATCAGGTGCACGCGGCGGTAAAAAATGCGCCGGTGCATCAACCGGTGTATCCAGTAAAAATAGGCGTCGTGCACGAACAGCGTAAGCGGTATACTGAAGAGCAGCCATGCCCAGCCATATTGGTCGATATCGGTGTAAAACAGGGTGTAATGCTTCAGCGGAGTACCGAGGCAAAGCCAGGTCACGATAGCAAATATGATGGAAGCGATCGCAGAGTAACCGATCTCCCGGCGGTAGTCGGCCGGCATCGGAAAGCGCTGCTGTATTTTTTTAAAGAACCATTCGCGGCGTTTCCACACATAAAAAACGAGGAAAAAGGCTGCGCAAAACAATACGTACCGTCCGAAGATCAGAACGGGGCCGAACAGCCATTGAGCGGTGGTATATTCCAGAGGGTTGAACATCATTATACAGTTTAAAATGACGGGCACAAGTAATGGTTTCTAAGGGGCCTTCATTTTTCCTCAAATATACAGCCCGGGCAACCCCGAACGGGGTATTTCATCAACAAAACAACAGATTGCATCAACGAACGGAATGCGCCTTAGCGCTTCGTTGATGCGTTTGGCCGCCTCGTAGATGCGACTACCTGTTACCGGAAGCAGGTATTCAACTTTGCCCTGTCGGCCGGCGTGACCGGCGCAATCCAGTTCTCTCGTTCTAAAATCTTACTGTTATGACAAACCGTCTTAAAAATCAAACACTGCTCGTCGCCACCGCCATTATTGCCGCCATGCTGGCGTTCGGCGCCTGCCGAAAATCGTCGGAAGAGATCGCGGCCATCATCAGCGACAGCGAAGCGGCCGAAATGGTAGAAAACAACGTATCGGAACGCACGGCAGGCATCACTACCCCCACCGTCGATATGGCACAGATCATCGGCGCCTACCTCGATAACTGCGGGGTGCCGGGTGACACGACTATTCAGAAAAGCAACAGCAACGGCCAGTTGTCCTATGCATGCACGTACGGACTGGACTGGCTGATCAACTGCAATAACCTGGGCGTGCCGCAAAGTGCGCAGGTCGGCGTGACGGGCAACGGAAGTTTCAGCACCGCGCATTGGGAAGGCCAGGACCAGACTTCGGGCAGCCTTACTTTTGCCGGCCTCAACCCCCAGGCATCTGCCTATATGGTGGAAGGCACTTACACCCTGCAAGGCGATGTGACCGGCGACCTGCGCAGGATCGACCCGACCGTCAATTGCACCACCACCATAACCCTGACCGGTCTGGGTATTTCCAAGTCCGATTACAGCATCACTGGCGGCAACGGCACGGTGCAGGTGGTCGCTACCAATGGCATGGGCAATACCCGCACCCTCGACGGCACGATCGTTTTCAACGGCGACGGCACGGCAACGGTGGTCATCAACGGCCATTCGCATACATTTCCCATTCAGTAATCATCCCTCGCTTTAGCAGCAGGCTCGATTGGTTCTGCATGTTGGCATCTTGAAAACCAAGTCGGCAGTAGCAGTTGGCAGTGTTGATATTAATTGCATTATGCTATTACTGCTCACTGCTACCGCCAACTGCTTACTTCTGATCGTTAGAACCAATCGCCGCCCCTGCCCCTTCAGGGCAAACCTGCGTCACCGGGTGACGCAGGTTTTGTTGTTTCTTTGTGCCAACAAGCGCCAATCAGACAACTATGGAACTCACCATTCAAACGCCCGCCCTGCTGTTTCCGGCCGTATCGCTGCTGCTCATCGCCTTTACCAATAAATTTCTGGCCATCGCCAACCTTATCCGGAAGTTGTATTCCGACTACGAGGAGAAAAAACTGGTGACCCTGCTCAGCCAGATACACAGCCTGCGCCGCCGGCTCATGCTCATCCGCTGGATGCAGGTGTTCGGCGTCGGAAGTATCCTGTTGTGCGTCGTCACCATGTTTCTGGTGTATGAGGGCTGGCAGGTATGGGCGAAGATCCTGTTCGCCCTGAGCCTGCTGCTCATGATGGTCTCGCTCGTGTTGAGCCTGGTAGAATTGTTCCTGTCCGCAGGCGCCTTGCGCGTGCTGCTGATGGATCTGGAGGAAAAAGAGAAGCGCTGAGCCGGCTCCGGCGGCGTACCTTGCAGCCATAAAACTATCGATATGGACAGCAAGCAAGTCAGCATCCAGTTGAAGCAGGAACTGGCCAACAGCATTTCGCACGGGTTCGGCATCCTGTTCGGCATTGTGGGCGTTCCGATCCTGATCGTTGCCGCGGCCCGCGCCGGCGATACCGCTGTGGCAGGCGCAGGTATTTACGGGTTCTGTTTTCTCATGGTATACACCTGTTCTACACTCTACCACGGGCTCCAGCACCCCGAAGCCAAGCGCGTACTGAAGATCATCGACCACATCAGCATTTATTTCCTGATCGCCGGAAGTTATACGCCTTTTGTGCTTTTGTTCGTGTACAACACGACCGGCCTGGTGCTGCTGGGGCTTTTGTGGGGGCTGGCATTTGCGGGCATTTTTTTCAAAATATACCACATCGGCAAGCGCGACCGGCTATCCACCGCCGTCTACGTGCTTATGGGATGGATGCTGATACCGGTATCGGATGTTTTTTTTGCCGAACTGAGCAGACCGGTGGTCGCGCTCATTATCAGCGGCGGCGTACTGTATTCGATCGGCGTCGTTTTCTATCTCTGGCGCAAGTTCACTTACCACCATGTGGTATGGCACATTTTCGTGCTGACCGCGAGCATTTGCCATTATTCGGCCATCCTCATGGCGATTTCGCAGCCGGTATTTGACAAATGAAAAATCCGCCGTATCTTTGCGCCGTACAATCAAAAGATTGCCATGAGAGGGGACCAAAGGTTCCCTCTTTTGTTTATACGTCACCCTGCTAAGAAGCCGCGTTTTACCCGATATGGACATTACCGAACGCATTACACAGTTACTGGAGGAAAAGTACACGACCGACGAGGCTTTTGCCGACTGTTTTACCGTAGAGATCGAGATGAAACCCGGAAACAAGTTGTATGTATTTGCCGACAGTGATTCGGGGATGACTTTCGAGAAATGCCAGAAGATCAGCCGCTTTTTGGAGAGTCACCTGGACACCAACGGCTGGCTGGGAGAAAAATACGTGCTAGAAGTGAGCAGTCCCGGTATCGGCAGGCCCTTCAAATTTCTGCGGCAGTACCGCAACAACATCGGCCGCACCCTGGAGGTGACCCTGCTCGACAAAACCCGTCAAACCGGCGTCCTGAAAGCCGTGGACGAACAGCAGGTGCTGCTGAGCCGAAAGGAGATACAGCGGGAGGGCAAAAAGAAGAAAGAAGTGGAACTGGAAATACCCGTTCCCCTGGCGCAGATCGAAAAAGCCGTCGTGAAACTCGCTTTCTGACGACTGCCGGAGGGGCCGGAACATTTGGATCAAATCATTTGCAACATACAATTTTTAACCAAATATGGTCAATTTAGTAGATGTTTTCTCGGACTTTAAAACCGGGAAAAATATAGACCGTCCGACGATGGTGCGTGTACTGGAAGACGTTTTCCGCACGCTCATCAAGAAAAAATACGGCACGGACGACAATTTTGACGTGATCGTGAACACGACCACGGGTGACCTGGAGATCTGGCGCGTGCGCGAAGTGGTGCCCGACGGTGAAGTGACGGACGAGCGCGCGCAGGTGAGCGAGACCGAGGCGCACTTCATCGATGAAGGGCTCGAGGTCGGCGACGAGTGCTACGAGCAGCTGCTGATCGACGACTTCGGCCGTCGCGCCATCATGGCGGCCCGCCAGACCCTCGTATCGCGGATCATGGAACTCGAAAAAGACGAGATCTACCGCAAATACTCCGAGCGCGTGGGCGATGTGGTCACCGGCGAGGTCAACCAGATCATGAAAAAAGAGATCCTGGTGCTCGACGACGATACCGGCCACGAGATCACCCTGCCCCGCACAGAGATGATCAAGGGCGACTACTACCGCAAGGGCGACGTGGTGAAAGGCATCATCAAAAAAGTGGAGATGAACAACAACGTGCCGTTCATCATGCTCAGCCGCACAGATCCGAGTTTCCTGTCCAAACTGCTCGAAGCGGAAGTGCCCGAGATCGAAGACGGTGTTATCGAGATCAAAAACGTGGTGCGCCTTCCGGGCGAACGCGCCAAAGTAGCGGTGGAAAGCCACGACGAACGCATCGACCCCGTAGGCGCCTGCGTGGGTATGAAAGGCAGCCGCATCCACGGCATCGTGCGCGAACTGCGCAACGAGAACATCGATATCATCAACTACACCACCAACATCCCGCTGTTCATCCAGCGCAGCCTGACCCCTGCCAAGATCAGCAACATCGAGCTCGACCACGAGCAAAAGCGCGCCGCCGTGTACCTCGACGCCGATCAGGTGAGCCTCGCCATCGGCAAATCGGGCAGCAACATCAAACTGGCGACCCGCCTCACGGGCTTCGAGATCGACGTGTACCGCAATCAGGCAGAATACGAGATCGACGACGTGGATCTGGACGAATTCAGCGACGAGATCGAACCCTGGGTGATCGAAGCGCTCAAAAACATCGGCTGCGACACCGCACGCCAGGTACTGGAACTCAGTCAGGAAGAACTGTTGCGCCGCACCGACCTGGAAGAAGAGACCGTACGCGATGTGATGAAGGTGCTCGCTTCCGAGTTCGAGGAGGAAAAATAATGCCTGTTCGGGGCATAAACACAAAAGGTGGGGCAGGCCCTGTGGTTTTCCCCACCATTTTTTATTGTACCTTTGCAGCGCTTGAATGAACTTCAGGCGCACTTTTCACGCAAAAAATTGTTTTAACCTAAATTGAAAGTCTTCTAACACGGTAGTTTTCGCGGGATACCCGCCACGATCGACAAAAAAATCAACATTTTTTGAGCAAGTGATGCATTGCCGTATTGATTGCGGCTGTGTCTGGAAAATAGCCCTTTCACTTGTTCGCTCATTAAAGCAGGAAACCACTGCATGGCTCTAAAATTAATTAAGGTAGCAAAGGAATTCAACGTCGGACTGCACACCATCGTCGAGACGCTGCACGGTAAAGGCTTCACGAATGTGGAAGAAAAGCCTACGGCAGATATCACCGACGATATGCTCGCGGTACTCCAGAAGGAGTTCCAGAAGGATATTGCTATCAAAAAGGAGGCGGATAAACTCGCCCGCCCCATGCTGAAAAAAGATACTGTCTCCATGGGCGGCAGTACCCATACAACTACCGTCAACCCTTCTGAGCCCACCCCTTCCACTTCACGCCCGACCCCGCCGCGCGAGGAAGCGCCCAAGCCGGCGCCCAAGAAGGAAGAACCTCAACCCGCAGCAAAGCAGGAAGAGCCGGAAACGATCAAACGCGAACGGCCTGCCCTCAGGGTAGTCGGAAAAATAGACCTCGACGCGCCGAAAAAACCGGCCGCGCCGAAAGAACCGGAAGAACAGAAACCCGAGCCCTCTGCTCCGGAGGAACCCCAACCTGAAAAGACACCCGCGCAAGAACCGGCACCGGTGGCCAAAAAGCAGGAAAAGGAAACACCTCCGCCTCCGCAGGAAAGTAAGGAAACGACACCGGCCAAAAGCGATTCCGAACAGTCGGGCGATGCGGCGCAATCACCCGATCAGGAGTATTTCAGGGCCGATTCCCCGACCCTGCGCGGCCTGAAGATCCTCGGGCGCATCAACCTCGAAAGCGAGAAGAAACCGGAAGAAGATAAAGCAGGCGGCAACAAGCAGCGCAGCGGCAACCGCCAGGGCGGCGGTGGCGATCGTGGTGGTCGCGGCGGCGGCCAGCAGTCGTCGGCCAACGACGCCAATAAACGTAAGCGCAAGCGCAAAAAAGTGCAGCAGCCGATCACCGCAGCCTCTCTGCAGGCTACGCTGAGCGGCAATCAGGGCGATAACAAGGGCCGCGGTCGCCGCGACGAGCCCAAGGAAGTCTCGCAAAAAGAGATCGAAGATCAAATTCGCCAGACGATGGCGCGCATCGGCGCAGGCGCCAGCCGCAAACGCCAGAAAATTCGCCGCGACAAGCGCGAAGGCATCCGCGAACGGGCTGAAATGGCCGAATTGGCGCGCAGCGAGGAGGATAAGGTATTGCAGGTCACGGAATTCATTTCCGTATCCGACCTCGCCTCGCTGATGAACGTCAAACCCGCCGACGTGATCAAAACCTGCATGAGCCTGGGCATTTTCGTCTCCATCAACCAGCGCCTCGACGCAGAGATCATCGAGGTGGTGGCCAGCGAATTCGGCTACGAAGTGCAATTCATCAGCGCCGAAGAGCAGGTGGAGGTGGAAGAAGAGGAAATCGACGATCCGAAAGACCTTGAGCCGCGCCAGCCGATCGTGACCGTCATGGGCCACGTCGACCACGGTAAGACCTCACTGCTTGACTACATCCGCAATGCCAACGTCATGGAAGGCGAGGCCGGCGGTATTACTCAGCACATCGGCGCCTACGAAGTAAACGTCGGCGACGACCAGCGCGAGATCACCTTCCTCGATACGCCGGGTCACGAAGCCTTTACAGCCATGCGTGCCCGCGGGGCCAAGGTGACGGACATCGCGATCATCGTCATTTCCGCAGATGACAGCATCATGCCGCAGACGCGAGAGGCGATCAGCCACGCACAGGCCGCAGGGGTGCCCATCGTATTTGCGATCAACAAAATAGACAAAGCCGGCGCCGACCCCGACCGCATCAAGAACGAACTGTCGCAGATGAACTTCCTCGTGGAGGAATGGGGCGGCAAATATCAGAGCCAGGACATTTCGGCCAAAAAAGGCACCAACGTGGACAAACTCCTCGAAAAGGTGCTGCTCGAAGCCGAACTGCTCGACCTCAAGGCGAATCCCCACCGCCGCGCCCTGGGCACGGTGCTGGAAGCCTCTCTCGACAAGGGCCGCGGCTACGTCACGAAGATACTGGTGGAAAACGGCACCCTGCGCAACGGCGAACCCATCATCGCCGGCGAGTTTTCGGGCAAGGTAAAAGCCATGTTCAACGAACGCGGCAAAAAGATCAAAGCCGCCGGACCGGCCACGCCGGTGCTGGTGCTCGGTCTGCCGGGCGCCCCCCAGGCAGGTGAAAAGATCAAAGTCGCCGCCTCGGAGGCCGAAGCCAAGGAGATCGCAGCCAAGCGCGCACAGATCATCCGCGAGCAGGCCACCCGCGCCTCTAAGCGTATCAGCCTCGAAGAGATCGGCCGCCGACTGGCGCTGGGCAACTTCAAGGAGCTCAACCTCATCGTCAAGGGCGACGTGGATGGCTCTATCGAGGCCCTCAGCGATTCGCTCATCAAACTGTCGATCGACAAGGTGCAGGTCAACGTCATCCACAAGGCCGTGGGCCAGATCGTGGACAGCGACGTCATGCTTGCCTCCGCTTCCGACGCCATTATCATCGGCTTCCAGGTGCGCCCGTCCATCACGGCGCGCAAGCTCGCCGAAAAAGAAGGCGTGGAGATCAAACTGTACTCCATCATTTACGAAGCCATCGAGGAGGTGAAAGCCGCCATTGAGGGCATGCTGGAGCCGACGAAAGAAGAAGAGATCGTCGGGCAGGTGGAAGTGCGCGAGGTGTACAAAATCTCGAAAGTGGGCACGGTGGCCGGCTGCTACGTGCAGGAAGGCAAGATCAGCCGCAACCACTACGTGCGCCTCATCCGCGACGGCATCGTGGTGTACCCGGTCAACCCGGGCCAGAACGCCGAACTCGCCTCGCTCAAGCGCTTCAAGGAAGACGCCAAAGATGTCAAATCGGGACTGGAATGCGGTCTCACGATCAAAAACTTTAACGACATCAAGGTCGGCGATGTGGTCGAATCGTACATCATCAACGAGGTGAAAGCGACGTACAATTAAGAACGAACGCTTTCGCATAATAAAGCAACCGCCTGCCCGGGTTCTCTCCGGGCAGGCGGTTTTGTTTTTATCACAAGAGCTGCTCTGCTACCGTTTCACCACTTTCCCGCTGCCCCATTTGCCCTCGCCGAGGTACACCAGCAGGGTGTACAAGCCCGGGGGTAGCTGTGACAGGTCGATGCCGGATGCCGGATTTTCCTGCGCCATCACCTGACGTCCGAGCCGGTCGATCACGCGAATGCTTTGCGGACTGGCGCCGCGCAGCTCCACCAGGCCGGTAGTCGGGTTGGGGAATACCGTTATCTGCAGGTCGGAAAGATCGGACACGGCCGAAGGCGGCAGTGCCACGAAGATCTTTTTCGAGGCCGAATTGCTACAGCCGAAAGCATCGGTATAGGTATAGGTGATGCGATTGGTATCCCCTACGAATACAGAGTTGTTAAAACTGAAGGTCATGCCGTTGCCGTCGTCATTGATCTCGTTAAATACATCGGAATAAACACCGCCCGCCGGGCTGCCCCCGCCGATACCGGTCAGCGGCATGGCCGAAGTCATGTAGAACGTATCGGGCAGGGTAAGGGTTACCGCGGGTATTTCGGATACGGCGATGCTCGACCGGGCGATGATGCCCGAGGGGGCGGTGTAGGAAATGACATGCACGCCCGCACCGGCCGCAACCGGGTCGAAAGTATAGGTCATGCCGTTGCCGTCGTCGGTCACGCCGGCGCCGCTGTACACCCCGCCTGCCGGCACGCCGCCGCCAAGACCCGTTTTTACGGCATTGTCGCTGCAAAAGGCATGAAACCCGTCAAATGCGACCGGAAAGGTCGATACAAAATTGCCCAGCGAAGCGGGATCGTCCCCGACGGGAATGGTAGCGGTCACCATATGGGTAGCCGTGCTGATGACACTGACGTTGTCAGAGCCCCGGTTCGCCACATACACATGCACGCTGTCGGGACTCATCGCTATTCCGTACGGGCTGTCACCGACGGTGATGTCATCGTTATTAAAAAAGTTCCCATAGAACACTTTGTCATCAGAATTGACTGTTACATATATGTCACCGCTCTTGTCCAGGATCAATGCAACAGGTTGGCTGCCGACTGCGTAAGATGTAGCACCACCATTATCATACTCAATAGACGCGTTATATATAAAGGTGCCCGGTAGTGCACTCAAGTTATCGACGAAGAGAACCGCACTAGGCTGGCCAGGCCGGAAATAGACTGTATATACGCTATCAGTAGATGAGAAAAACGGCTGGTATTGCGATACCATATTATCGGAAGTATTGATGATACTGATGGTGCCGGCGTTGTTATTGGCCACATATACTTTCCCATCTGGGCTGACATCCACGCCGATGGGGCCGTCGCCGACGGCAACGGTAGCCATTACCATATTATTGAGGGCATTGATGACGCTGACGTTGTCAGAGCCGTAATTGGCCACGTACACCCTTCTGCTGTCGTCGCTGACGATGATGCCTCGGGGCGCGTCGCCGACCGTTATGGTCGCCGTGACCGCGTTGGTGGCCGTGCTGATGACGCTCACGGTGTTGTCGCCGTTGTTTGTCACGTAGACCTTCGTGCCGTCGGGGCTGACGGAAACTCCATAGGGGTTGGTCCCGACGTTGATGGTGGCGGTAACGGTGTTGGTAGCGGTATTGATCACGCTGACCGTGTTGCTGCCGAAGTTTGCTACGTAGGCCGTCTGGGCCATGAGCGATCCGCCTGCCAGGCAGAAGAAAAGAATGAAGGAAAACAGGTAGTGCTTATTCATTACAATTGTTTTAAGCCCAGGTTACCGGCGGGCGTATTCTTGCATCCGGTCTTTTGCCTGAGCAGGTTTGGAAAAAAATCAGGTCATCGGGTGACCTCTGCCGGCCCTTTGCGCATGGCATCGGGCCGGCAGAAGCGCCGATCGGATCATTTCTTTCGCACGACGGTCACATCGCGCGGGCGGGCATCGTCGCCGCTGTCATATTTGTAATTATTAGACTGGCAATGCCCGGCACATAATTTTATTTCTTGTCGAAATTGATCCCCTGCGCAGGAATCTGCCAGGTAAAGGATGCGCGGTTGTTGGCTTGCTTCAGGATCGTCTGGTCGAACAGCGATACTTTCGACTTGTCGATGGTAGAGATGTAGGTCCGCAGATCGCCGTACTGGGAACCGTCGGAGTAATAGGCCGCCGCAAGCACTTTGCTTTGCCCGCCTGTTTTGAACAATTCTGCCAGGTTCAGGCCGGGGTCATTGACCAGGCGCTCAACAGCCCTGCAATCGAAGAGGGTTACCTGTTGTGGCCTTTCATATTGCGATCCGCCTTTGGCATAGCATTCCTGATTTCCGGAATTGTTCAGCCAGGTATTGATCGCCCCGACATAGTTGCTCAGATTAGTCTTTGTATCGCCCGATTTGGTCATATACTGACCATAGGTTTTAACAGGCAGATCGCCCGATTTTTTACCATCAAAAAAGCATCCGCCCCATCTGAGATCATTGGCAAGGATATAGTTGGCGTACGGAGCCTGTTGTTTCAGGTTGTACAAAGAGGCCGCATTGCAGTTGGTGGACCAGTCGAGGTATTCGATGCGTTTGCCCAGCAAATCGGCGATCGCAGGATAAAAGCCCGCCTGTGCGCTGTACCTGACCCGCTCGAAACTTTCGTACGACGCCCCGTGTCCGGTGTATTTCAGGGCAAATTTGTTGCAGGGGTAACGTACCAGCACTTCGAACACCATCTGCAACAACGCCTCTGCAAATACATTTTCATCATCGGAGCCGAGACCGACGTCCCCGCGTATGTACGGCTTGACCGACAATGTGGTTTTCAGATACTGATCGATCGAAGCATTGGTGGACAAGTCATCTGGAAATTCGTACAAACGGAACAAATTTTCCTTCGGATCATAGGTCACATTGACCATTTTGTATTGTGCTCCTATTTCCTTCACCGGAATTGTCGTCCACCAGGGGCCCGACCATGCCTGTAACAAATTCAGCACGACCAGGTCGTATTTTTTCGCCGGATTGTTTTGCGGGGGAAGGCGATCCAAACCCTGGGAATAACGGGCGCCGATCACCGGAAAAAAGGGGAGGAATACGTTGTTTTCCGTCATGTTGCCCACCAGTTTGTCTCCTTCGACCTTCAGTTTCAACGACACTTGTTTGGCATTGCCAAAAACGTTCAGGGTACCGGAAACCCTCAATATATCATTTCTCCAGTAACCGTTACCAAGTTCGTATTCCTGCTGTACCTGCCTGGCGGTACCGTACAAGGTGATCTTTACGCCGGTCGGTTTTTTGTCGAGGTCATCCGAAAAAGTCAGCACCCCTCTTTTTCCCATCATCTCCACGACAAACCGGCGGTTTTCGGCCGCGGCATCCGCTTTCGATTTCACTTCGACATTATCCAGCGCCACATCGGCATCCGCGCCGTTGATCTCTCCGCGCAAACGGATGGTATGGCTGGTACCGGTCGCCGTAAAAGTGGCGCTGAACCGGGTCCATTTATTCCAGGGTTCGGGCAACCGGAACGTAGCCAGCTGTTTGCCGTCGATGTCCAACGCGAGAATGTCCTTGATCGACTTGCCCCGGTTGTGCATGGGGAAATGATCGCCGGCCCGGTAGTCGCCTTCCACGGTATACTCCGTACCGGGGGTCAGGCCGTTCAGCGTTTGCGCCACGGCGGGGTCGTTGCTCCTTCCGGCGTGATTGAGCCATACATATCCGCCGGGGTTGCCGCCGGAGGTCCGGCTGGCCGTGGGCCCTTCCACTACCTCTATTTTCCAGTCCGTATAGGAAGGGTTGCCGTCAAAACCGCCGTTTTTGATCAGATTTTGAGCGTTGCCCGTGCTTGCGACGGTGATGGTGAACAGTACTAACAGGGTGAGACATTGATAAATCGTTTTCATTGTTCTTATCCAGTTTTAAGTTTTTGCCTACTCTTTTCAGGATTTTCGGCTTGCTCCTCAGGGTAGCACAGCATACTGCGGCCATGGCCGCAGCCACTGCATGGAGGTGATCTCTTTCACGCGGCCGCAGGCCGTCGCGAAGGCATCGGAAATTGAGAATGGAGCGGGAAAACGACTGCTGTTTTTGAAAAAGGCAAGATGTTCAGACTTGCTTCATGATGATTTGCGGGGATTAGGGCTTTCTGCCGGCGAGCGCTGCGCAATTGTGAAAACCGTTGAGGCAAAGGTGGGGAACCTGGCGGAGCTGAATCCGTCAAATCGGTAGCTGAATCCGTCAAATTACACGCAAGAAGGGTGTTATGAATCAAAAACGGCAGCATCCAGCCCTGAAGATGATGTATCCCGGTGGCAGCACACCCGGACCTTTGTCAAAAACGGATAGCCATAAAAAAACGTCGGCATGGAAGTGAACCACGCCGACGCTCAAAAAAAAGGTACCGCTGCTACCGTTTCACCACTTTCCCGCTGCCCCATTTACCATCGTCGAGATACGCCAGCAGGGTATATACGCCCGGGGGCAGCTGCGACAGGTCGATGCTTGATGCCGGGTTTTCCTGCGCCAGCACCTGGCGGCCGAATGGATCGATCACGCGGATGCGTTGCGGGCTGGCGCCGCGCAATTCTACTATGCCTGAGGTCGGATTGGGAGAAACAATTCCCTGCAGGTCATACAAGCCGGATACCCCGGAGACAGGAGCGGCTACCACAATTTTTTTCGATATTGAATTGGCACAACCGTTCTCATCGGTGTAGGTATAGGTAATGTAGTTGGTATCGCCGATCGCTACCGTACTGTTGAAACTGAAAGACAGGCCGTTGTCGTCGTCGAAGACCGCTCCAAACAGATCGGAATACACACCGCCGGGCGGGCTGCCGCCTTCAATGCCGGTTTGCGGACTGGCTTGCGTCATGTACAGGGTATCGGGCAGCGTGAGCGCCACTGCGGGCAAGGCCGATACCGTAACGCCCGACCGGGCGGTGAGACCCGATTGGGTATAGGAGATGAGGTGCGTTCCCAATCCTGCAGCTTCGGGGTCGAAGGAATACGTCAGGCCGTTGCCGTCGTCGGTCACCCCGGGACCGCCGTACACGCCGCCGGCGGGCACGCCGCCGCTTAGACCCGTCTGCACACCGGCGTCGATGCAAAAAACCTCCGGGCCGGGAAAGGCCACCGGGTACGTTGAAATGAACACACCCTGATGATCCGGGCGATTGCCGACCGCGATGTTGGTGATCAGGCTGTAATCGGCGGTGTTGATGGCGCTGACGTTGTTGTTGGTGCGATTCGCCACATATAACCTGGAGCCGTCGGGGATGACGCCCACGCCACGCGGGACCATTCCGACGGGAATCGTCTTGATCACTGTATCGGCAACAGCATCGATGACACTGACGGTATTGGAAGAAAAATTCGACGCATACACCTTATCGCCGGTCGGGCTCACCGCTATCGCACTGGGGTTGACGCCGACCGGGATCGTGGCCTTGATGCTCTTTGTTGCAACATCGACGACGCTCACTGAATTGGAACCGAGGTTGGCTACATAAACCTTTGCACCGTCAGGAGTTACGGCAACGTCAAGGGGAAATCCTCCTACCGTAACGGAATATGCCAGGGTGTCCGCAGTAGCATCGATGACGCTCAGTTTGGCAGTATTGTCGATTGTTACATACACCCAGTGGCCATCGGGACTGACTATAATCCCCGTAGGGTTGTTGATGGCAATTGAATTGATCACGGTATTGGTGGCCGTGCTGATGACGTAAATACTATTGGAAAAGTGATTTGCCGCATACAACTTTTTGCTGTCGGGGCTGATCGCAACGCCCTGGGGCGTATTCCCGACCGGGATCGTGGCCACGATGGAATTGGTAGCAGTATTGATCACACTGACGCTACTGGATCCCGTATTTCCGGTGTATACCCTGGTGCCGTCGGGGCTGACGGCCACACCGACAGGCTTTGTGCCAACCGGGATGGTAGCCACGACGGAGTTGGTGGCGGTGTTGATCACGCTGACGGTGTTGGAGTTATAGTTTGGGATATAAGCCCTTTGCGCCGATGCCGGAGCAGCAGCGGACAACAGTCCAAAAAGAAGCGGAATCAATGTGGATATTGAGGATCTTTTTTTCATGGGTAATCTGATTTTTTGATGAAGTAGTGATTGCATGTAATTGTCCTTTTAAAAAGAACAAAAACAAGGGTTTAAAGAATATTCCATCGATTCAATGTGTAGGCAACGTACAGGGCTGGAATGATTTCGATGCCCAAACATACGGGCGGCTAAAGCGGGCAGGCAACTACAGTTTTTGGGCTTTTTCCGGAATGGAAAGTATGGGTTGTGCGGATCGGGGATGATCCGCAGCAAAGACATTTTCAAGCCATAAGCGCTTATTGTGTACTGTATGACATTTGCGTATCTTTGTTGTAAATCAATCAAAGAATGGCAGCCGCTCTAAACGACGCACAATTAGAAATTCTCAAACTCTTTGCTTCCGGGCTTTCTGAAGAGGAGCTGGAGGATTTGCGGCGTCTGCTGATCGATTTTCGCTATCACCGCTTGCAACGTGCTATTGGCGACTTGAACCTTTCCAGGGAGGAAATAGAAGCATGGAGTATGGGTCATGATCGGGGATAGGATCACCCTTCCAGATACTCCGACGGCAACTTCCCGAACCGCTGCCTGAACACCCTGGCAAATGCACGCACCTCGCCGTAGCCGACGGCAGTGGCCACACGTGCGACGGAATCGCAGGCCCGGTTTTCCAGCAGCCTGCGTGCCTCGCTGAGGCGTATTTCCTGGAGATAACGAACGGGAGAAAGACCGGTCAGGCGCTTCAACTGGCGCAGCAGGGAAGATTCGCTCATGGCAAATTCGTATGCCAGCGCCGTCACGGAGAGGGTATTGTCCGACAGGTTTTGCTGTACATAGCCTTCGAAGTTTTCGAGCCACACCTGATCTTCTTCCGAAACAGCCGGCCCCGGCTCCTGCATCGTTTCTGAAGGAGCGCCTTGCCGGGCCTCCACGTTTTTCAGCAGGTTCTCTATGCGTACCAGCAATTCGTCCTCGTCGAACGGCTTGATCAGATAGTCGTCCACACCGATGCGCAGGGCCTTCATTTTGTCGCGGGCGTCGGCGCGGGCGGTGAGCATGACGACGGGAATGTGCCGTGTGGCGTCGTCGCCCTTGAGCCGTTCGAGCAACTGGTAGCCATCCATGACGGGCATCATCAGGTCGCTGAGAATGAGCGCCGGCCGCTGGCCCGCCTCTATTAGTTTCAGGGCCGCCCGGCCGTTTTCGGCGCTGGCAACACTGTATTTTTCGGATAAAATGAGGCTGATATAATCCTGCAGATCGGGGTTGTCTTCCACCACGAGCAGCCGGGGTTTCGACTGGCCGGCCGGCCCGGCTGCAGCGCCGGGAACCTCCGATACCGTTTCCGAAAACGAGCCCTTCAGATCGGTCGGCATGACCGCCGGTCCGTTCGTTTTTTCAAAAGGGAAACTTATGATAAATGTCGCTCCCCGGCCCACAACACTTTCTGCCTCTATTTTCCCGCCGAACAGATGCGCGTATTCGTAGCATAGCGCCAGCCCGATACCCGTACCGCCTTCGGCCGGTTTGTCGGGCCGGGTGGTCTGAAAATAGCGGTCGAACAGGTGGGGCAGATCGTCGGGGTGGATGCCTGGCCCCGAATCGGCGACCTGCAGGCGCAGCATGCCTTCGGCGGCTGATACCCGGGCATTCACGCTCCCGCCCGCCGGGGTAAATTTGAATGCGTTGGAAAGCAGGTTAAACAACATCTGGCGGCATTTTTCCTGGTCGAGCGCGATCACGAGCCCTTCTTCCGCCGCGATGTCGTAAGAGAAGTCGATCCGCCGGCGCTGGGCCAGCGACTCGAACTGCGCAAAATACCTCCGGAAAAAGGGCAACAAAGCCGTCGGCTTTTCATCGAGATCCATTTTGCCCATTTCAAGTTTGCTCAGGTCGAGAATCTCGGTGATGAGGTGTTCCAGTTGCTTGCCGCTTTGGCTGGCGATCTCCAGCAGCCTTGCCTGTTTACCGCTCAACAGTTTCTCCTTGCGCAGGGAGCCGATGGGGCCCAGCAGCAGCGAGAGCGGAGTGCGCAATTCATGGCTTACATTGGCGAAAAAGCGCGATTTGGCGGTGTCGAGTTCGGCCAGCCGCTCCGCCTGTTGCCTGATCAGTTCATTTTGCTCGGCCAGTTCTCTTTTACGCTTCCGCTGGGCGGCGTAGGCCCAGCCGAGCGCGGCGACCATCAACAGCGCCAGCACGATGATGATGACCGAAGTGCGCAGCTGTACTTTTCTCAGCCGCAGTTCCAGGTCCTTGTTTTCCTTTTCGACCGCCAGTTGTTCTTTTTCCAGTTGCAGGCGGTGGCGCTGTGCATCGAATCCGGCGCTTTGGCTTTTGTACGCCTCATCGTAGAATCGTCTTTTTTTTATAAATGCCAGGGCGTCGGCATAGCGGCCTTCCGCCTCGGCGATCTCTGCTTTGATGGCATAGACCTTGACCAGCAATTCGTTGACCTCCAGGGCTTCCGCTTTTGCCTGCGCTTTGTCCAGGTAGGATTTGGCCCGTTTGGCGTCGGCCCGTCGTTCCCATTCCAGCTTTGCCAGCTTATGCAGGATATAAATTTCCAGCCAGCGGCTCGGCTCTGCCTCGCAGTGGCGCAAACCTTCCTGATAGTACCGCTCCGCCTGATCGATGCTGTCGTGCACAAGCGCCAGGTCAGCACGTCCGATTGCAGCGTTGATAGCCACCGCAAACCCATAGGAATTGGCGGGGTTAGGCACGGCTAATCGCTCGAGCGCAGCTACGTGACGCTCCATGGCCTTCCAATCTTCAATGCCTTGCGTATGTTCTATTAAATGGATGTGCAACGAAAGTATCGTATGGGTATCCCTGCTTGCTTCGATCTGCTTCAGGATGGCTTCCAGTTCCACAATGACCTCTTCTGTCTTGCGGTAACTCAGGCTTTGTTCCAGTTTAATGATCCTGATATTGGTAATGGCCGACTGATTCCCCGTTTTTTTAAAAAGTTTTTCTGCTGCATCGATATGGATCGTCGACATCCGACGGTTGCCAATGGCGTCGTAATAGCGGAACAGGTTCATGTGCGCGACCGCCTCGCCCGCTGTGTCTTTATCTTTTTTCGCAATGTTCGTCATTTCGTCGCAGACGTAAATGGCGGCGGGCAGATTGAAGCGGCGCTCCAGCTTTTTACGCACCTTATCATAGGTGTCGTAGCGACATTGGTAATCCCGGTCGCATTTATCGCGGACCATATCAAGGATAAATTCGAAAGCGGTATCGGAAGGGTGCTGATCAAGCCGACGTTCGATCAAAGGCCAGAGATTGCCGGTTGTATCCACTTGTGCATTGAGGCAAACACTCCCTGCCAGCATGCATAACAGGAGGGTAAACAAAAGAGTGTTCAGATATCGCCGGTTCGTTGCAAATATGGATTGCACGATTGATGATGGGTGTTATTAACCAATAAAACTGAAGTACCGGAGAGTAGTCCGGCTATGCTTCAAGACCGGTGTTTCATCCAGAACATTACAGATCGTTTCTATCGGCAAAAGGAAATTAGGTTCGCAAGTACCAAAATAATGACCATAGATGCCAAATAGTTTTCCCGATTTTTTTCCATTCCGCAAACTGCCCCCATATGAACACCGCTCCCGGTATTGAAACAAGATACTTCCGTCGCAGCATTTGGATCGCTCGTATATGACGGTTACTTATACGGCCGGTTTTGCGCAATTTTGCAAAGGCAAAAAATGCATAAATTTTAAATGATTATTCCAGTCATCCTTCCTGAACGCATGAACATTACAAACCCTGCATTCGACTACGATTCCTTCGGGCAGCAATATTCCGGCTACCGGCAAACCGATCCGCGGATCGCGGCGTATGTGGAACGAGCCCTGGGCAACGCGCGAACGGTACTGAATGTCGGCGCGGGCGCGGGCTCCTACGAACCCGCCGATCGCTATGTGGTGGCGGTGGAACCCTCGCCGGTCATGCGCGCGCAGCGCAGCGCGCAGGGGAAAGCGCCCGCCGTCGACGCCAGGGCCGATCGTCTGCCTTTCGACGACGGCGCATTCGACGCATCCATGGCCATGCTGACCGTGCATCACTGGCCCGACCTGGAACAGGGACTGCGGGAATTGCGCAGAGTGACGAAAGAATGTGTGGTGGTCATGACTTTCGACCCCGCCGCCCTCGATGATTTCTGGAACGCCCGGTATTTTCCCGAACTGGTAGAAGTCGAAAGAGCGCGTTACCCGGCCCTCGATCGCGTGATGCGCGCATTGGGCGGGCAGTGCGAGATCGTGCCGGTGCCCATCCCCCTGGACTGCAGGGACGGGTTTCAGGAGGCATTTTACGGCAGGCCCGAAGCCTTCCTGAATAAAGCGGTGCGTCAGGCACAGTCGGCCTGGGGATTTTTGGAGGAAGAGCTGGAAGCCCGCCTGGTGAAGGCGCTCGAAAACGATCTTGCCTCAGGCGAATGGGACAGAAAGTACGGCCGTTTCCGCTCCGAGCCCACGTTCACTGGCGCCTTGCGGTTGATCGTTTCAAGGTTCTGAACAGGGCGCTCTCCATGAAATGACTTTTTATCTTTGTCTGCTAGTCATTTTGGAGTGATTTATTAAAACCACGCAAGGCCATGTCAAAATCCTCTTTTTTCGCTGTTCTCTTGTGTCTGACACAGACCGTTTCAGCCCAGATGCCGAATACGATCTCAAAAGCCGATAAAGTGTACGGACTTTCCAGATTCTGGCAGGAAACCAACTACAATTTTATCTACCTCGACAAAGTAGACCGGGATATGTGGGACAAGGAGTACAAAAAACTCATCATCGAGGTGCAGGACACCCCCGACGACTATGCTTATTACCGCCTGTTGCAGCAGTTTTGCGCGCTGCTGAAAGACGGCCATACCAATGTTTATTTTCCGGATACCGTACAGAAGAATCTCTACAACACCTACTTCGGCGAATACAGGCTTTTCATGTCCAATATCGACGGGAAGGCCATCGTGACGCGGGTCAATGCCAGTAAAAAAGACGAGATACCGATCGGCTCGGAAGTGGTAGCCGTGAACGGACAAACAACCTCGGACTACCTTGCAGAAAAAGTCGTCCTCTATATTTCCTCCTCTACGGATTACATCCTGGCTGACAGAGCCGTGCAGATGATGTTCCAGGCGCCGATAGGGACGTCGTTTGATATTACGATCAAACAACCCGACGGAGTGCGAAAAACGTTGAAACTGACGCATGCCGAGACGCTGGAAAAAGAAGTGTACCCGCCGTTTGAACAATGGGGT
Organism: Lewinellaceae bacterium; assembly: GCA_020636045.1. Lineage (GTDB taxonomy): Bacteria > Bacteroidota > Bacteroidia > Chitinophagales > Saprospiraceae > M3007. The sequence goes on along the minus strand of JACJYP010000003.1, from coordinate 82,429 downwards.
TTGCTGCAATTCAAGTGGATGGAAAACGGGGCCGCCTATCTTGCGCTGAATTCTTTTGACAATCCAAAGATCGATACGCTATTCCTGGAAATTTTGCCTGAACTGTACAAGGCAAAAAAACTGATCGTCGATCTGCGGAACAACGGCGGTGGCAGCACCGGAGTCGGAAGGATCATCCTGGAATACCTGACTAACGACACGCTGCTGTACGGCTCAAGGCAGCAAAGCCGGTTGCATATCCCCTCGTTCAAAGCCTGGGGCATGTGGACTGCGGAAACAGACACCGCCGGCAACGCCTGGGCTACGCAGGAGTACCTGTCATACCGCGACCGCTTTTATCACCAGTTCCCATATGCACCTGATACGGTACGTCTCCAAGAAAAACGCCTCGTCGTGCCCACGGTCCTGCTGATCGGGCACGAAACCGCTTCCGCAGCGGAGGACTTTCTGATCTATGCCGACAACCAGAAGCATATGTTTAAAATCGGCGAGGAGACCTACGGAAGCACAGGCCAGCCCATCATGTTCAAACTCCCCGGCGGCGGCTCGGCGAGGATCTGTACCAAAAAAGACACATACCCCGACGGCCGGGAATTCGTGGGATACGGCATACAGCCCGATCTTGTCGTCCGGAAATCGCTTGCCGATTATATGAACGACCATGACCCGGCCCTTGAAGCCGCGCTGAACTACCTGAAAGACAAATAACCCGTGACCATAAAAACATGAACAACACTCCCGAACATCAAACAAAACACCCCGGCTGGTTGAAGGCGAACATACTGGGCTGGCTGCTGGGATTCGTCGTCGTGCTGGTCCTTTCCGGCAGTTTCGATGCCATGGGCATCGAGCGATTGCAGTTCTTTCTGGGCGTCGGCATGGGCGCCGGCGTCGGTTTCATGCAATGGCGCGTGCTGCGCAAATCGGCCGGTATCGGCACACGCTGGATATGGTATTCCGTACTTGGCCTGGGCGGCGCCTTTCTTTTTTTCGACGTGCTGAAATATTTCTCCGGCCACTCGGGAAGCCCGTACTACATTTTGATGAGCACCGCCCTGGGCGGACTGCTCGCCGGAATGCTGCAGTACGGGTTGCTGAAGGCAACGCTCCCGAATGCCGGAATGTGGACCCGGGGAAGTTTCAGCGGCTGGCTGCTGGCCGTGCTCACCGTACTGAGCCTCGACTACACGAAGTACGTTTCGTCCAACAACTGGGTATTGTTTACGCTCAACATCCTCCTGATACTGGCTGGCGGACCCGTACTGGGTGTCGTGACCGGGTTTTTTCTGAAAAAAGCGAGCACCCCGATCGGTTGAAGAGGCGCCTGGTTAAGATATCCATAGAAGTAACCAGTTGGCAGTGGCAGTCAGCAGCAATTCGTGCCGATAACAAAACGGCCACTGGCCGCTACGTTTTTCAAGATGCCAAATAGTAGAACCAATAGGCCCTGCGGCATCCGCAGTTGTACGCTCCATTTTGCCTGCGGCAGTATTTTTCGGACATTGCGATCATTCTTTCTCATACGGGTTTCCACAGGCGGCGGCATTTGGCGAAAAAACACCGCCGTATCAGTTGAATGGGTGAAAAAATAGGACTTAAAGAAGCGATCTCCATCGGGATCGGCGGCATGGTCGGCGGCGGCATTTTTGCCGTGCTGGGCCTGGCGGTCTCCCTCGCCAAAGGCGGCACCCCGCTGGCTTTTCTCTTTGCCGGAGCGCTGGCGCTTATTACCTCGTACAGTTACGCCAAATTGTCGCTTGCCTTCCCGGACAGGGGCGGCACGGTCAAAGTCATCAACCAGGGTTTCGGTACAACCGTATTCAGCGGCGGACTCAACAACCTGCTCTGGGTAAGTTATGTCATCATGCTGGCGCTGTATGCTTCGGCGTTCGGATCTTATGCGCCCAACCTTGCCGACCTGACGGGCGACAAAACGCTGAATTTTCACATCTACGCCAGCGGGATCGTCATCTTAGCCACCGTTATCAACTATTACAGCATAAAAGTGGTCGGGAAAATAGAGGAGTACGCAGTGATCGTCAAAATGGTGATTTTGCTCGCGTTTGTCGCAGTCGGCGTATTCGGTCTGATCGGGAATACCAATCTGGAGCAACTGTCGCCCATGCACTGGGAAGGCCCCGCCCAACTGCTGACCGGCGGCATGGTCATTTTTGTGGCATACGAAGGCTTTGAACTGATCGCCAACGCCACGCCCGATATCAAAGCGCCCGAAAAGAACATTCCCAGGGCCTATTACTATTCGGTGGTTTTTGTCATCGCGCTGTACGTCGTCATCGCACTGGTGACCGTGGGGTCGCTGCCCTTCGGCGAAATTGCCAGCGCAGAAGATTACGTATTGGCGGAAGCCGCGCGCCCGATGCTCGGCGCGGCGGGTTTTACCGTCATTACCGTGGCCGCGCTGATCTCTACTTTTTCGGCGATCAATGCCTCGCTGTACGGGGGCAGCCGCGTCAGTTACGAGATCGCAGAAGACGACGAACTGCCGCACGAACTGACCCGGAAACTTTGGGATCAGCCGGTCGGGCTGCTCATCACGGCATGCCTGACCCTCCTGCTCACCAATACCCTGAACCTGGAAAGCATTTCGACGGCAGGAAGCGCCGGGTTCCTGCTGATCTTTTCAGTGGTGAATTTTGCAGGCTATAAATTGTCTGCCCAGACGGGCAGCAACAAGGCGGTCTGTTTGCTGGGTTTTTTACTCTGCGGTACAGCGCTTGTGGTGCTGTTAACGCAACAGTACACCTCCAACCGCACCGGGGTGATCGTTGCCGTTTCCGTCGCTGCGATCTGCTTTCTGATCGAGTGGATATATAAAAAAGCGGCTGACCGCAACACGACGTAATCCACGAAATGCCTTATGGTGATTCAAGGTAAGGCGCGCTATTTCCTGCAGCCAAATGCATACCCGGCATATTTACCCACCCGGCCGTACAGCGCTTTCAGACCCTGCGGCGGTTCATAATCCGGACTGGATAATCCACCCAGGTTCAACCCCACACTTGCCCGCGCTTCCGGCAGCAACCTGATCTTTGAGCGCCATTTGGCGCCAGGATCGCGGTTGTGCAAACCTATTTGCACCACTGCTCGAAACTGCCTTCCGGCAAACCAAGCGCATCGAACCCTTCATCTGCCTTTGTTATCCGGGTAGCAATGCCGCGCATGGTGTATTGTTTGAAACGGTGCTCCAGTTTCAGGATCAGACCGCCGTCCGTTTTGTCGCCGTAAAAAGCCCAGTTGTAAGCAAGGTGTTTATCCCAGGTTGCCGGCGATATTTTCACATCCAGGCTTATGTAGTAGCGGGTAAAAAAATACTTCGACTGTATTTCCAGTATGGAAACCCGGTGCCCCAGTATTTTCTCATCGCTGTCCAGCAAACGCCATGAGCGCACCGAATCGGTCAGAACACCATAATCCTCGCATTCAAATAAAGGCTGCTGTCCGGATTGTGCAAGGCAGCGATTTCGCTCGCCATCGTAATAATAGGTTACCGTATCCGGCCCCATAAAGCAACTCCTGTAACTGGACAGGTCATAGCGAAAAATACTTTTGCCGGGCTTGGTGCGGGCCAAAGAATCGGCGTCTATCTGTTCGCTCTCATAGGAATAGGCGTATTCTATCTCTCCCCTGAAATAAGCCAGCGATCGCGGCGCATTCCGGCAATTCAGCACGTCGTTCGCGGGTTTTCGCAGGTAGCGAAAATGGAACTTTTTCTGCCAGTGTTGCGCGCTGTCGATCGAAACCTCTCCGCACTGTATCAATTCATTCGGAGAGACCGGTATCAACGACATGCGGTGCAACGCCTTACTATTCCCCTCCGGAACGGAGCCGCTCAGAAACATCATTGTATCGCCCGAAAGCCGCCCCTTCGAGTTGTTCATGATCCCCCTGTTGTCCACCCAGTTTTGCAACCAGCATCCCGACACGCTGTCGTAGAGGGTGAAACTGTGTCCTTCTATCCCGAGCACGTCCGTCCAGTGTTCGAATACGACCTTGCCGTCCAGCATTTTTGTCAGGTGGTTCTCACCGATCAGGCGACCCGACTGCACGCTGAACACATCCCAGTCGCCCAGCCAGTAATCGGGGAACTGTTGCGCCCGCATGAGCGACGGGGGCAGCGTTGCCAAAAGGAAAAATAAAAGTGTTCTCATAGCAGTGTTGTTTTATCCGGTCAGGTCGGAAGTCCATATCTCGCGATGTATTTTCCACAGGCCATCTTCCTTGCGCCAAATGACCACGAACTTTCCTTTCTCAAAGCATTTCCCACCTGCATCGGTCAGTTCGTATACACCCGTTTCGATCACATTGTCTTCATGGCCGAATACTTCTTCCGCCCGTACAGTTACGGAATAGGGAACTGCATCGCCGGGGGCTTTGAAATAGGCAATGATGTTGTCCATACCGGTGATCTTCGGAACACCCGCAGGCATAACCCATGCATCTCTTGTATATGCCGCGGCAAAAAAAGCAGGAATCCCTTTGGTCCGTTCGCCATACCGCTTATTGGCCTCTCCGATATATTGTTTGACGGCTTCGAGGTCAAAAGCAGGTTGCCGGCAGGAATACGGGCACAGTGTGGATAAAAAGAGAAGCACCATGAGCATTTTTGTTACTTGTGTTTTCATGATCGAGCGAATTTTGCGCACGCAGTGCACAGAAAGAATGCGCAAATCTGCCTGAACGGAAGGCTGCCTGCGTTTTATTTTATTAAATGCGCCCACAACTTTTCCTTACATGCCCTATCCGCCCTTCCAGTTTTTATTGATCCTTGTTCTCGGAGCGGCCACCCTGCACGGTTGTTATCTGTCCGTTTTGATTTTCCTGAAAAACAAGGATTGCCTGCTCGGTATCGCACTGGCGGGCGTTACGGCGTATCTGCTGAATTACCTGCTTTTTCTGTCAGGTATCATTCGTTTTTACCCCGATAGCCTGGGAGTATTGTATCCGTTCATGTTCCTGTCAGGGCCGGCGTTTTTCCTGTCGGTAAAAAAAGCACTGGAGCCCGGTTTCCGGCTCCGGCAGGTGCATTGTTTGCACCTGCTGCCTTTGGCGTACGGTTGCTGGCGGATGTGGCCTGTATACAACATGCCTGCGGCAGCAAAAGAAGAACTGGTAGCGTGGTTACTCGAGCCCGGGAAGTCATATCCTTTGCAGGTAGTGCTCACCGGCAATGTTTTTATCTATGTTCTGATGGCGTATACCGTGGCGATCTGGCATTTTGCACGACAAAAGAGGATGACCCTGCCAGTCCCGGATTGCGCCAAGGCGAGGTGGTACGTCCGGTTTTCGGTTTATTTCACATTGCTATTGCTGCTGGATATGTCCGTCAAGATATCTTTCAGCCTGCTGCACCTTCCGTCGGCCAATATGGAATATGTGCTGGCAGGTTTGATCGCCGTATCCTTACATCTGATCGGGTATCATGCGCTGGGGCGCACCGACTTCTTCCCGAAAATAATAACCGGAGGCAAATACAAAACTTCGCCGCTCGACGCGGCAAAACTGGAGGCGGGGAAACAGGCGCTACTGAAACATATGGAAACGGAAAAACCCTATCTGGATACCGGGCTTCGGATCGCCGATCTGGCGGAGCAACTCGGGATGCCTTCACACCATCTTTCTCACATCCTGAGTGAATCAATGGGTATGAAATTCAGCGATTTTGTCAACGATTACCGGGTAAGTGAAGTATTGCGACGGCTTTCTGACGAACGATTCCGGCACCTGTCGATCGAGGCACTGGGAACGGACTGCGGTTTTTCAAGTAAAACGACATTCCTGCGCGCATTCAAAAAGCGAACGGGTATCACTCCGGGTGCTTTTTTGAATGCGGGCAAACACGGCTGACGAGGGTATAGCAGTCGCCGGTACATTGATATCGCAACCAACAGCAGGACGCACTGTTTACCTTTTTCACAGAAAACACCGACAGATCATGGTCGTCAATATCGCCGAGGGCACACTCAAGACGAAGTACGGTACGTACCGGGAATACCTTTACTACAACGGTCAAAAGGAAACGATCGCGCTGGTCATGGGCGAGGTGCGGGGCCGGGAATCCGTGCTATGCAGGGTGCATTCGGCCTGCATTGCGGCGCATGTGTTCAACAGCATCGAATGCGATTGCCGGGAACAAATGGAGCGCTCACAGCAACTGATCCGGGATGCGGGCGCGGGAATTGTTATCTGGCTTGACCAGGAAGGCAAGGCAAACGGCCATTTTGCATTGCTGAAAAGCAAAGTTTTCAAAAGTGAAGGCATGCCGCAGGCAGAAGCATACGAAGCCGCAGGCTTCAAAAGGGATGCGCGCGATTTCAGCGCCGCTGCCGGAATATTGCGCGATCTGGGTGTGCGCTCCGTCGTCATGCTCACCGATAACCCCGGCAAGACGCGCGATCTGGAACAATTCGGCATTCGGGTGGATGGCACTAAAAACCTGTCTGTAGACGGCTGACGGTTGATACGGTAGACGGTAGACGGTAAACGATAGACGGCTGACGGTAGACGGTAGACGGTAATGATAATCGCCCTTTGTGAACTCGTTACAAGGAACATTGTAACGACTAACGTCCTTTGTGTAATCGCTACAAGGAACGTTGCAGCGACTAACGTCCTTTGTGAACTCGTTACAAGGAACGTGGTAACGACTAACGCCCTTTGTGTAATCGTTACAAGGAACGTGGTAACGACTCCCACTTGCCCGCGTAAGACTTCGGCTCGTGTGTAATATTCTTTGGGCTGTGCTCAATAGATTTCCACTCGACCCCGATCACAATTCTAAATCACCTTGAGATAATATGTTTAAAACGACGGACGAATACATCGCTACTTTCCCGGAAGAAGTGCAGGCGATCCTGCAACAGGTGCGGGCGACCATCCGCGCGGCCGCGCCAGGAGCTGAAGAGGCGATCAGTTACCAGATACCGACGTTCAAATTGAAGGGCAATCTCGTCCATTTTGCCGCATTCAAACAGCACATCGGTTTTTATCCGGGCGCCAGCGGCATCGCGGCCTTTCAGGATGAATTGTCGCCTTACGCTTCCGCAAAAGGCTCCGTGCAATTTCCGTTCGACCGGCCCGTGCCGCACGATCTGATCGCCAGGATTGTCGCCTTCCGGGTGCGCGAAAACCTGGAAAAAGCGGCCGGCAAAAAGAAAAAATAGCCATCGCGGGCGCTGTCCGTGAAAATTCCCTCCCGGAGTGAAGTGCTACTGATTTGCCGGGAAACTCCATTTTTCTCTCGAAAAATGCCTTTGCCCGCTGCGAAGGCATTTTTTTTGCAGCGGAAAAACGCCCGAAACCAATAAACCGTCCCGATATGAAAGGCATTATCCTCGCCGGCGGTCTCGGCACCCGGCTCTATCCCCTGACCCTCGCCGTGAGCAAGCAGCTCATGCCCGTGTACGACAAGCCGATGATCTATTACCCGCTCTGCACGCTGATGCAGGCGGGTATCCGGGAAGTGCTCATCATTTCCACGCCCCACGACCTGCCGAAGTTCCGCCAGTTGTTCGGCGACGGCAGCGAACTGGGCATGCGTTTTTCCTATGTGGAGCAGCACGTACCAAACGGGCTGGCGCAGGCGTTCGTGCTCGGCGCGCCCTTTATCGGCAACGATGCCGCTGCCCTGATCCTGGGCGATAATATTTTTTACGGGGCGGGCCTGGGCCGGATGATGCGCACCTGCACCGAGCCCGACGGCGGCATCATCTTCGCCTATCAGGTCGCCGACCCTGAGCGTTACGGGGTGGTGGAGTTCGACAAGGAATTCAAGGCGCTCAGCATCGAAGAAAAACCGGCCATGCCCAAAAGCCACTACGCCGTGCCGGGGCTTTATTTTTACGACAACAGCGTCGTGGAGATCGCGCGCAACCTGCAACCCAGCCCCCGCGGCGAATACGAGATCACCGATGTGAACAAAACCTACCTGCAACTCGGCAAACTGGAAGTACGCGTCATGGGGCGCGGCTATGCCTGGCTCGACACGGGCACCCACGAATCGCTGATGCAGGCCGGCCAGTTCGTGCAGGCCATCGAAGACCGCCAGGGGCTCAAGATCGGCTGTATCGAAGAGATCGCCTGGGAAATGGGCTTTATCGACGATGCGGGGCTGGAGCGCCTGGGGCATAAATTCCTCAAAAGCGGCTACGGCGAATACCTGCTGAACCTGCTTAAATATCAGACATGGAAATAGCCTTCGGCATAGCGGTGGTGCTGATCCTGGTGATCGGGCTGGTCAACCGGCGAAAACAAAAACGCACATGGGTGCAGGAAGAGCGCTACGATGAGAGCGGCAACTGGATCGACAAGCGCAGCGGCGAACGCGGCACCTACGGTTCGCTGGATGCCGAACGGGAGCGGGAACGCGCATCGCTGTCGCGCCAGGGAAAAATCGCCGAACTGGCCGATGTGATCCGCGCAGTTGCAGCAGCAAATGCCATCGCATCTCATGAGCGCGGCGATACACAAAAGCGGGAATTCAATACCGCAACCCGCCGGCATGCCGCTGAAATGATTGAAATGATAGAATCTTTGCTCGCAGGCAAGGAACCGGCATCGCCTGTAACGACCGGACAAGACGGGGCTTTGGCATCAGCGCTGAAAAAACAGGCCCTGGATTTTTCCTACGCGCGTTTCCCTGCCCTGCTCGATCTCGACCTGGAGCAGATCAGAAAATACGACGCCCTGACGGGAGCCTGGGCGGCTAAAGTATGCTCCGAATTGCAACAGGGCTAAAATGCACAGGGGCGTCGCTGATTCAGCGACGCCCCTGTGCATTTTAATTTCTCAATTTCCAGTTTCCAGTTTCTATTTTCCGGCTTCCTTCAGTTTTGCTTCGCATTCCGCGAGCAAATACTCTGCCTTGGGGCGAAAACGGTGGTTCGGATCGGATTCGGAGAATTTGCGCTGCATGAAAAACTTCAGTTCGGGAATGGCTTCCGCGTAGCGTTTGGCGTGGTAGAGGCTGTCGCCTTTTCGCAGGCGTGCGAGCCAGTGGATCGGCTGCACCGCCAGGGAGCGCTTGATGGCGTTATCAAAATCCTGGACGGCGTTTTCCCACTCGTTTTTCAGCATCCTGATCTTGCCGCGGCCGTAATGCGGTTCGGGGTTGACGGAGTTGATATCGATGCTTTTGGAAAAGTCGTAGAGAGCGTCGTTGAAGTTTTTGAGTTTGTAGTTGACGTATCCGCGTCGCTCGTAGGCGAGGGCGTGCCGCTCGTATTTCGATATGGCATTGCTCAGCGCTTCGGAGGCCATCTCCATACCGCCCTGCTTGGCCAGTTCGCGCCCGCGAATATACTCCGACACTGCCGTTTTATCCGATTGCGGTTCTATGTTGTACTCGGCCAAAATCTGACCGTTTTGTACCCACCAGGCGCCCACTTTTCCGGCAAGAGCGTATTGGGCAACCTCCTTCAGCAGCGCAGTCGTGCTGCGCCAGTGTTTTTCCGTGCTCATCACCACTTGTTGCGGTACGGTAAGCGCGTATTCTTCTTCGCTGAACACCTGATCCGCTTTGAGCAGCACATCCGTTTTGAAGTAGTTTTCAATACGGTTGTTCCAATGGTTGAGCACCATGTTGTAGGTGCGTTCGGATCCAAACTCAAGGCGGCCCTTGAAGATCAGTTTGAGTGGTGTTTGTGTGGAGATACTCATCCTGCCGGTACTGTTTTAAAAATACTATAAAATCGGATTCCATCGGCTGTACAGGGGCGTAAAGGCGCTTGTGGTCAAAACGTCCGGTGTTAGACGTCAGATCTTTGCAAAGTCTCGGATCGCCCGTATTACCGCCGCACAAAACCGCACCTTTTTCCCGTGTAAAGCAAAAAGTGCAAAAAACGAGCGATGTAGATTCCATCGATGCACCCATGCGGGTGTCAATGCTCAAAATGCCACGAAATCGTTGATAAAAAATCCCCTCCATTTGGAAACCGGCTAACCTGTAAAAGGTTCCGGACGGAGGGCGACGCTTTCCCAAAAGGACTACAAAAATGCCGTATAAACGTCAAATATGCAAATTTTCACCTCGGTCATTTTCAAAAACATTATTTGTGTTTAAAGTGCAGGTAGAATAATATTCTTGGATATGTAACCGGTTTAGCCCGTATGCAAAATAAAACAGGCCCGGGCAAAAGCAATTTTTATAAAACACGGGAAATGCCCGACTTAAAAAATTTTTTTGAATATTGCCCCGGGTTATCATTTTCCCTGCTGAATCGCATTTTTTACAAATTGTTTTAAGAGCGCGGCCGGTTGCTGGAGCACCGTTTTGCGATGCTCTGTGTCTCCGACTCATCTTCAACGCCCTGCCATGACTGATATCCGCCTGTTTGATTACCTCGCAGATCAGTTGAACTCACATCCGCTCGAACGGGCTTTCGGTCGCAAGATCGACGGAAAATGGCAGTATCTTTCTACTGCACAGGTGGCGGAACTGGCGAACCGCGCCAGTCGTGGTTTGCTGGACATGGGCCTTCGCCCCGGCGATAAGGTAGCATCTGTTGTTTATCAGACCACTCCCGAATGGGTCGTGGTCGATTATGCCCTGCTTCAGATCGGCGTGCTGCATGTACCGATGTATCCCACCATCAGCGCACGAGAATACGAATACATCCTGAACGAATCCGAAGCGACCTATTGCCTCGTCGGCGATGGCGACCTGTACGACAAGGTTGCACTGGCCAAAACCCGGACGCCGGCGCTGAAAGAGATCTTCTCTTTTCCGGGCCGCAGCGATTGCAGAAGTTGGGAAGCCCTGCTGGCGCCGCCCGATGCCGATCTCGCGGAAGTGGCGCGCATCAGCGCAGGCATCCGGCCCGATGACTTGGCGACCCTGATCTACACTTCCGGCACGACAGGCAATCCCAAGGGGGTAATGCTTACGCATCGCAACATCGTGTTCAACGTGGAGGCCCTGCGCCGCATCGCACCGATCGGCCCCGGTGATTGTATACTGAGTTTTCTGCCCGTCAGCCACGTATACGAAAGGGTGGCGGTATATGCCTACACTGCCTACTCCGCTTCGGTGGCCTTCACCGGCACCGATAACCTCGGCGGCGAAAACGGTGATCTGCGTTCCCTGCGGCCGCATTTTTTCACTTGCGTGCCCAGGCTGCTGGAAAAAGTGTACGACCGCATCTACGACAAAGGGCTCGAACTCGGCATGATCAAAAGAGCGCTGTTCTTCTGGGCCCTGCGGCTCGCGGATCATTGGGATTTCGACAGACAGCCCCGGGGACTGGAGGCACTGAAATGGTGGATTGCCGACCGGCTGATATTTTCCAAATGGCGCGAAGCGCTGGGCGGGCGGGTCAAAGCCATGATCACGGCAGCAAGTGCGTGCCCCATGAAAGTGCTCCGCACCTTCAATGCAGCCGGCATCCCCGTCCGCGAAGGCTACGGCCTCACCGAAGCCTCTCCCGCTTTGAGTTTCAACGGTTTTCAGCCCGGCGGGGCCATGCTGGGCACGGTAGGGCCCGCCCTCGACGGCGTGACCCTGCGGATTGAGGCGGGACCCGATTTTCGCCCCGGTGAAGGCGAAATACTCGCACAAAGCCCCGGGGTGATGAAGGGTTACTACAAGCAGCCGCAGCAAACGGCAGAAATGATCAGACAGGTCGACGGCGAGCCCTGGCTGGCTACCGGCGATGTCGGCATGCTGGTGGACGGCCCCGGCGGAAAAAAATACCTGAAGATCACCGACCGCAAAAAAGAGTTGCTGAAGACCAGCGGCGGCAAATACGTGGCGCCGACCCCCATCGAATCGATGTTGAAAGAGCACCGGCTGGTGGAGCAGGCCATGGTCGTAGGGGAAAACCTGAAATTCGTATCGGCGCTGATCGTGCCTTCGGCCGACGGATTGAAGGCCTGGTGCGAGAAACACGGAATCCCCTGGACAACGCTGGAGGAGATGATCCGACACCCGAAAGTGCTGGAGCGCTACTGGAAGCTGATCGAGCGCATCAATCCCAATTTCAGCCATCCGGAACAGATCAAAAAATTTACCCTGCTGTCGGGCGTATGGGAACCCGCAAAGTCCGACGGTTCGGAGGGCGAACTGACACCTACCCTGAAATTAAAACGCCGGGTAATCCTCGCAAAATTTGCCGCCGAGATCGAAGCGATGTACCAATAACCCGGCTTCTTAGAGGCTTTAATTGGTCAGAAATAAAAAAACGCGGCGCTCGTTCGTGCCGCGTTTTTCTCATATAGTCTCATGAAAAGAATTGCAGATCCGGTGGTCGGGGGACATTCGCTTCGTTTTCCTCTTTCATCCCCTTGACAATACAAAGGTGCGGCGATCGGCGGTAGCAGGAAAGGACAAAAAACGGCGCCCGCTTGCCCGGCGATACAGGCAAAAAAAGCGACTGTATTTATTTAAATTTCTGATAGTCAATATTTTACAGAAAACATCGTTGCCGGATTTTCTGCATCTTCCAGGGAAAATCAATATGCGGACAGGCATAAAAAAAGCGCAACGCACTTTTGCGCCGCGCCGATGACCCGTATAATCTCATGAAAAGAATTGCATGCTGTTGGTCGACAATCGCACGCGCTGCTGTTTCATACATCCCGTTCATCGACAGTACAAAGGTGCGGCGGCAAACGGTACCCGAACAGGACAGTTACCAAACAGGCATGACCCGGTCATTGGCAATAAAAATCAGGCATAAAAAGGCATAAGCATCTCGCTATTAGTGTTTTGCGAGAAACTTCAAACGGGAGAAAGCGCGGAAACGCTTTCGGGCAGGCACAAAAAAAACGCGGCGCACTTTTGCGCCGCGCGGTTTCCCGTATATAATCTCATGAAAAGTTTCGAATCTGTGGTCAATGTATTTCGCCTCCGTGTCTCTTGCCTCCGTTGTACATCATTGACGATACAAAAGTGCAGCGCGTTGCCTGGGCTACAAAGAACAAAAAAAACGGTTTGTTGAGTAGAGCATCCGGAGAATATCTATCACCCCCTGGTCTCCTTTTATGAAAAAGGCCTCATTTTGGCCATATATGCGTTTTTTAACATGAATACTATCGGCAAACAAAAGCATTTTGTTGAGGAAATATTTTATTAAAGATTTATATTCGAGGAAAAAAAATTCAAAATATCTGATAAGGAGGCTATCGCGTCTCCCTAATGCTGTGAAAAATGTCTTTGTTGAATGGAATTGCACAGCACTTAAACAGCAATGATCACTGCTGCCAGGCCAACCGCCACTATCCCCGCGGCATAACCACGGTACAGGTCGCGTGGCGAATGGGCGCCGAGCGCCAGGCGCGCCGTGCCGACGAGGCCGGCAAAGATCAATGCAATGGCCAGCACGACGATCAGGCTGAATTGCAAAGAAGCGCCCGTTGTGCCGACCTGAAGGCCGTATTTGGCCCATTCAGGCTGCCGGAGGGTCAGCAAAAGCATAGCCAGCAGGCCCCCCATGCCGACCGCGTGGGCGCTGATCTTTGTAAAAATATTGATAAAAAAGGCCAAAAACAGGCCGATCGTGGCGCCCAGAACAAAACACTGGTACAGCGGCGGCGTCTGGCCGCCGGTATGCAGGTTTTTAAACAGCCACAGATAAAATACGCCGGCAATGATGTAGGCGCCGGTCCGCTCCTGCTTGTCTTCCATCTGAAGGCTCTTGATAAAACCCAGCGGCTTGAGCAGGGCGACGCCAAAGCCCGGCAGCAGGAAGGATGTGCTGAATACGGAAATCAGCAACAATACGGAATGGCGGTCGGCTATGCTGAGGCTGCCGAATTGCTGCGGATTCAGGGCCAGCAGCAGCAGCAACGTATACGTCAGGATCAACAGCGGATGGCCGACCACGGATATAAACAGCGCGAGCGTTCTGTTCATCTTTACCTGATTTTATAAGCTTTGTTTAGCCGGTCGAGCGCGCGCTTGTCCTCGCGCTCCTTGATGGTCTCCCGCTTGTCGAAAGCCTTCTTGCCGCGCGCCAGGGCGATCGTAAGCTTTGCGAGGCCGCGGTCGCTGATGAAAAGTTTGTACGGAATGATCGTGGAGCCTTTTTCCCGCACCCCGCGCTCCAGTTTGCGCAATTCGGGGCGGCGCAGCAGTAATTTCCGGTTGCGCCGGGGAATGTGGTTGCTATCGGTACCGTACTCGTATTCAGCCACATACATGTTGCGCACCCAGAGTTCTCCTTTCTCGAATGCACAGTATGCATCGTTCAGATTGGCGTTGCCATTCCGGATGCTTTTTATTTCCGAACCGGTCAGCACAAGGCCGGCGTCAAATTCCTGGGTGAAATAATACTCGTACGACGCTTTCCGGTTGACGATCTCTACCTTCTGCTGTTTCTTCGCTTTTGCCATAATAAATGATCGCCAAAGGTACGACGATTGCGGGGTAGTAACACCGTCGCCCCGCTGAAGTTCCCCGTTGCAATTTTTTTTACCTTTCGTGCAAAAATCACGCGCATGAAAACGCTCCGCTGGACATTGGCTGTGGTGTTCGCCCTCTTTGCCGCCGTACAATACAACGACCCCGATCCGCTGTCGTGGATCTTGCTTTACGGGGGCGTGGCGGTTTTGTTTGCTATGTCTGCCACGGGACGCCTGTATCGCCCCGCCGTTTGGGTGTGGCTGCTCGCCGCAGTGGTCTGGGCAGTCTCGCTGTTTCCCGATTTTATAGCCTGGATACGCATGGGGGAGCCATCAATTGTCGGAAGCATGAAAGCCGAATCACCCTGGATCGAACTGACGCGCGAGTTTTTGGGCCTGGTCATCGCCGCGCTGGGTTGTATCTTTTTGCTGTGGAAAAAGTGAATTGCCGATCGCTATTGCTTCATGCCGATCGCAGCCACCATACGACCCGTCGCACCTTTTTCTTTCCGGTGTGAGAAATAGTCGTCGTTGTTCAGCACCGTCGAATAGGGAGAGATGCCGATCCGGTCTTCCCGCACGCCGAAGGCCCGCAACATCGCAGCATTCGCCATTTTCAGATCGACCAGAAATTTGCCGCGTTCAGGGTCGTATCGCCTGAACTCCGGTTCGAAGCGCACCGCCACTTCTTCGCCCACTTCAAACGAACACTCGTCGATGCAGGTGCCCACGTACGCATAACAATCCTCGCCTGCGGTGCCGTAGCGGTTTTTCATGGTCTCCAGGGTCTTTTCCACCACCCGAGCTGCCGTGCCGGGCCAACCCGAGTGTACGGCCGCAACCGCCCTGTTTTTGAAGTCGAAAATGAGGATGGGCGTACAATCAGCGATCGACACGGCAAGCAAGATGCCGGGCCGGTCGGTCACCAGCGCATCGAATCCTTCGCCGCCGCCGGGTGCTTCCACTACCCGCACTGCGTTGCCATGCACCTGCACCGACCAGGCCATCTGCTCCGGCGTAAAGCCAAGTGCTGCACAGAAACGGCGGCGGTTTTCAGCAACACGGGCGGGATCGTCCGCCGTGCTTTTGCCCAGGTTCAGCGAGGCAAACGGGGCTTCACTGACGCCGCCATGGCGTGTACTTTCGGCGGAAACGAGGTCCGGAAAGCCGCTGAAAACGGCCGGGCGCCGCAGCAGGCCGGCATCGGAAAGCAGGGTTTTGTCAAGTGGATCGGACATGGCACTTAAACGGCAAAGAAGCCCGCGGGTTTTATTTTTTTTGCCGGAAAACCCGCCTTTCATCGAATTTTAAAAACAATGCCTCTATTTCAGTGTGCCGGACTTTGCCGAATCCATACTTTTGGTTTTACATGTACGCGGCGCATGGCACCCGCTTTTTATTCATCAGAACCGAGTCGATATGCCTTTTTCGGAAATACTCAGCATGGCTTTCCAAAACATCCGGGCCAATATGTTGCGCGCGGTGCTTACCCTGCTCATCATTGCATTTGGCATCATGGCGCTGGTGGGCATCCTGACTGCGATCGATGCCATTGCTTTTTCGCTCAACGATAACTTCTCGGGGCTGGGCGCCAACTCGTTCAGTATCGAACGCAAATGGGGAGAGGTAAAAAGCAATCGCGGCGGCCGGCGGCAGAAGATCGGCGACCCGATCCACTTCGACGAGGCGATGGAGTTCAAAGAGCGTTTCCATTTTCCGGCAAAAGTATCGGTATCCTTTCGCGCGACCGGCCTGGCAACGGTGAAATACCAGGATGAAAAAACGAACCCGAACATCACGTTTTCCGGGGTCGACGAAAACTTTTTCGATGTGAAAGGTTTCGATATAGAATACGGCAGGCCGTTCTCCAAATCAGAGGTCGATGCCGGTCAGCCCAAGGTCGTGATCGGGCAGGATATCGTCAAACAGTTGTTCGATTCAAAGCCCGAAAAAGCGCTCGACCAGATCATACAGGTAGGCAATATCCGTTACCGCGTGATCGGGATACTAAAATCCAAGGGCAATTCGATGGGCGGTTCGCAGGACCGAGCCGTTTATGCGCCCATTGTCAATGTAAAATCGCTGTACGGCACCGACCGCACCGACTATGACCTTGTCATCGCGGTATTAAATGCCAAAGACATGGATGCCGCACAATCGGAGACCATCGGCTTGTTTCGCCAGATCAGGGGACTTCGGCCGGGAGAAGATGAAGACTTTGAGATATTCGCCAGCGACAGCCTGGTTTCCATCCTGAAAGAAAATACCACCAACCTGCGCCTTGCCACCATTGCCATCGGCCTGATGACTTTGCTCGGGGCTGCCATCGGCCTGATGAATATCATGCTGGTGAGTGTGACCGAGCGCACGCGCGAGATCGGTATTTACAAGGCGCTCGGCGCTACCCGCCAAAGCATCCTGACGCAATTTCTGGTAGAAGCCATCGTGATCTGCCAGATCGGCGGTCTGGTAGGCATTTTTCTGGGTATCCTGGTGGGCAATATCGTTACTCCGCTGCTGGGCGGCAGTTTTCTGATCCCCTGGGGATGGATGTTCCTGGGATTTACGCTCTGCATGATCGTCGGCATCGTTTCCGGCTTTTATCCGGCGCTGAAAGCCGCCCGCCTTGACCCGATCGAGTCGCTGCGATACGAGTAGAACCAACCTCGGTATGAAAAACGAAACGCCCACTTATTACGACCTCGTTTATGCCGTTGTGAAACAGATACCGCGCGGCCGCGTGACGAATTACGGCGCGATCGCCGATTTTTTGGCGCTGGGCGCCTCCCGTATGGTGGGCTGGGCACTTAATAATTCTATTGTCGGCGACGGCGTGCCGGCACACCGGGTGCTGAACCGCAAGGGAGAACTCAGCGGGCGCCATCATTTTGCCACTCCTACGCTGATGGAGGAATTGCTTCGCTCAGAAGGCGTGGAAGTGCACGACAACCGCGTTGTGGACTACGACCGGTATTTCTGGAGTCCGGCGCAGGAGTTGGGCGACGACTGGGAGCCGTTTTAAACCCAGGGTGTGTCTGAAAAATACTTTTGGATTTGAAAATAAATGATTTTGGGTTCTGATCAAGTGGCTTTTTGAGTGGAATAGCAGCGCTATTGCACGAAAAAAACACGAAGAGCAGGTCCCAAAAGAATTCTTTTCAGGCCAAAGGGTATTGTTCAGACACACCCTAACAGATATGGACATCGAATCGCTCCGCAGCTTTTGCCTGAGCCTTCCCGGCGCCACCGAGGCCATTCGCTGGGAACATCACCTCAACTTCTATGTGGGGAATAAAATGTTTTGCATCAGCACGCTGGATGCCGACGGACGGGTCAGTTTCAAAGTACCCGAAGATCAGTTCGAAGAGATATCCTCCCGCCCCGGCATGATCGCGTCGCCCTATCTTGCCCGCATGAAATGGGTATTCGTGGAACGTTACGACGACCTTGGCGACGGCGAATGGAAATCATTTATCACGGATTCTTACCGGCTGGTGCGCGAAAAACTGCCCAAAAAAGTAAAGGCGAGTTTGCCGCCGTTTTGACTCGTTCCTTAGAGCAGGAATCTGTACGTGAATTTGACCAGAAAAATATTGTTCGGCTTTTGCTCGAATACGTTATCGAAAAGGCTGCGCACGATCGGGGTATCGAGGTCGGAATAAGCATCGGGCAGACTCCCCTGCGACCATACGAAGTACACCTCCGAACCGGGCACGTACTCCCAACGGATCACCAGGTTCGAGCGGAACTGTATGTAATTGAAATCCGGAAGATCGAACGAGTAATCGCCTGCGCCGTCCCCGTTTTCATCTACTGTGTACGTTTCATCAGCCAACGCAATCTCCTGACCGGCAAACCGATGAAAGCGCTGCCCGTAATCTTTGTTCAGCGGGTCCGACACAAAACCGAAGTTTTTGTATAAAGCCCTGAAAATGAAGGGCTGTGCATAATACTGAATGGTCAGGTCAGGCGTAATGTTGTAACTCAGCCGGGTCGTAAGTGAAAACGTGCGCTGCTCCACCTCGCTCACGATCGTTCGCTGATCTCCTCCAAAATCCGTTTGTGCCACGAACTGGTCCTGCTTCCGCCAGGAGCGGTTATACCCGGGCGTCAGGCTTAGCCGCAGGGCGTCGAAAGGCTGGTACACGATGGTGTTGTAATATTCCTGCACCCGCACCGTATTGTCGAATCCCCAGGCCCAGAAAGCATTTGAATAAAAGGCCACTTTTTTGCGCCCGTCGGTTTCGAGATAGACAAACTGCCCGAGGCCCGGCGGCCGGCGCAATGAGGAGCCTCCCCGCAACGCGTTGTTGGATATTTCCAGCGGGTTCCAGGTGAGGCCCGTGCCGATGCGCCAGTTGTTCTGAAACCACGCGTGCATATTGGTATTAAATGCGGAATAGAGAAATTGTCCGCCAAAGTCCCAGCGCATCCAGTGGTTATAGTTGACCCTGGCGTTCCGAAAGATCGAGAACGGCTTCTGGATCTGGTATCCCGCCCAGGTAAAGTGATTGACCTCGTCGGCTGCCCGCAGGAAGCCGACATCGTTGAGTTCGAGGTCGGGCGAACGCCAGGTAAGGCCCGATTCAAATTTAAAGACGCCGCCGATCTTATCCGGAATCCCGCCGATCTTGCCGATACGGAACGTGCCGCCGGTACCGGTAAGCGAAGTCCGGGTACTGTCCACAGCCAGGTGGTCGGCATTGCTGCGCTGAAAAAGATGCACGAAGCCGGTCTGAGTCTCCAGAATGGCCTCCGGGCTGCCCTCTACCCGGCTAAAAATGCCGTTTGCCTTGATATACCACCAGCGATTCTTCCAGAAATGCTGTATGTCTATGCCGCCGGAATAAGCGTTGCGATGCAGCCAGCTCAGCGCGTTGTCGCGGTTTACGGCGCTGAATACGCCTCCGATGATCGTATTGCCCTGGTCGAAATCTTTCAACAGCCGGCCGACGAAGTAATTGGTCGTCGGCTCCACGAGCTCCTTGCGGCGGTCGCCGCCGTGGTCGATCGTAGCATTCTCCTGCTGTGTAACACTTTCCAGGATGCCGATGGACCAACCTTTCTTTGTTTTCCCGCTAAACTTTGCTGCGCCCAGGATAGAGGTTTTCTGCGGCACTTCCGCAAATTCTCCGTCAGCGAGATCGGGTGAGCCGTGCGGCGCCCCGCCGATCCGCCGGGAATAAAAAAGCAGGTCGGCATCGTAATCGCCGCCGGCCTCCGAGCCGGTGAGGCGGTAATCGAAAAGATTGCGGCTTTCCATAAAAAACGGCCGCCGTTCTTCAAAAAACACTTCATATCCGTCGAGCCGCACGGCGCCGGGATCGGCCTCTACCTGCCCGAAATCCGGATTGATGGTAAAATCGAGGATCAGATCGCTGGTCACGGCGACCTTGCCGTCCAGGCCTGCGCTGAGGCGGTTGCGGGAACCGTCGGCGAAGGGATTGCCCGCTTCTTTTTCAAATTGTTCGGTTTGCGCGACAACGTAAGGCGCCAGTTCCACCTGCTTCCGGTCGGGCAGATCGCGCAGGCCGTGCAGTTCGCCGTATCCGCTGACCCAGCCACCCGAATTTTGGGGAATGTATTGCCAGGTAGAGCGTTCTTCTTTCCTGAATATCCGCCGCATGCACTGGATGCCCCACACCGGTTCGGCCTGGTTGCCGTAGCGCAATTGGCTAAACGGTATCTTGACTTCCGCCGTCCAGCCCAGGCTGTCCACATGCGTTTTGGCGTACCAAATCGGGTTCCAGTTGGTATCCCAGTTGTTGCCGTTGTCCGACACGAATTCGTCGCCTTTCACGCCGCTTACTGACAGCGTAAAAGAAAATGCCGTACGCAGATCATGGTAACTGTCGATGTTGATCTCAACCCAGTCGCCGGGGAACTCGTCGCGCCGGCTCATCCGCTGTACGATACTGTCGGGCGAGGTATCGTAGCACCGGTAGCCGACGTACAGGTACTTGTTGTCGTACAGGATCTTGAATTGCGTCTGCTGGGCCGGCTGGCGCCCTTCATCCGGCTGATACTGGATGAAATCGCTGCCCCATTCCACTTTATCCCAGGCCGGCTCGTTCGGGATGCCATCGAACTCGATACCCCCGTCGCCGAGCACCTGCGTGAAATACTGTCGTTTTTCGATGTTCACATGGGGCGGTTGGGCAGGCAGTGAGCCCGCCAGGCAGCAAATGCCTAACAGGAGGGTAACAGGGAGGTTCATACCGTTGATGTTTTGCTGGCAAACACAGAAAGGGTGCCGGATCGTTTCAGTATGGGTGGATTTTCTTTTGACAATCGTCAAAAGAAGGACACGGGATCAGACGATAGGTTGCAAAAAGCCGGTGATCAGGAACTGCGTTTGTTGCGGAGTTCCGTCAGAAAACGTTCCAGTTCATCCACACTGTAATACAACACTTCGCGTGGCTTGGAGCCCTCGGTAGGGCCGACGATGCCGAGCGATTCCAGTTGATCCATGATGCGGCCGGCGCGATTATAGCCGAGTTTCATGCGGCGCTGGATCATGCTGGTTGAGCCATGCTGCGTTTCCACAACCAGGCGGGCGGCATCTTCCAGCATTTCGTCCATTTCGGAGAACGAAAACTCCTTCGAGTCGCCGCCAGATTCTCCGTCGGGGTGGAATTCAGGCAGGAAGAATGGCTCCAGGAATCCCTGTTGTTTGGAGATAAATTCGATCACACGCTCGATTTCGGGCGTGTCGACAAATGCGCTTTGCAGGCGCACGATATCGCCGCCGACTGACAGCAACATGTCGCCGCGGCCGGTGAGTTGTTCGGAACCGCCGGTATCCAGGATCGTGCGCGAGTCGACTTTCGAGGCAACTTTGAAGGCGATGCGCGCCGGGAAATTGGCCTTGATCACACCCGTAATGATGTTCACGGAGGGACGCTGCGTGGCGATGA
This sequence comes from Lewinellaceae bacterium, assembly GCA_020636045.1. GTDB lineage: Bacteria > Bacteroidota > Bacteroidia > Chitinophagales > Saprospiraceae > M3007. Next base: position 61,157 of record JACJYP010000003.1, on the reverse strand, counting down.
TCAGGTGGATGCCTACGGCGCGCGATAGCTGTGCGAGGCGGCCGATCGGCAGTTCCACTTCCTTGCCCGCCGTCATGATCAGGTCGGCAAATTCGTCGATCACCAGCACGATATAGGGCAGGAAACGGTGCCCCTTGGTGGGATTGAGGCGCCTGCCCACAAACTTGTCGTTATATTCGGCAATGTTGCGCACTTCCGCTTTCTTGAGCAGGTCGTAGCGCGTTTCCATCTCGATGATCAGCGAGTTCAGGGTTTGAACCACCTTGGAGGTCTCCGTAACAATAGGCTCCAGTTGATCGGGCAAAAAACCGAGAAAATGGTTTTCCAGTTTTGCGTAGGGAAAGAGTTCGACCTTTTTGGGGTCGATGAGGATAAGTTTTACCTGTGAGGGGTGTTTTTTGTACAGCAGCGAAGCCAGGATGACGTTGATGCCCACCGATTTACCCTGGCCGGTTGCACCGGCAATGAGCAGGTGCGGCATTTTGGTCAGGTCGGCCACAAAAGTCTCGTCCTGAATGGTTTTGCCCAGGGCGACCGGCAGTTCCATTTTCGCGCGTTTGAAGCGTTCGTCCATCAGCACTTCTCGCATACCGACAGTCTGCCGCTTTTTATTGGGCACCTCGATCCCGATCGTGCCTTTGCCGGGGATCGGAGCGATGATCCGGATACCGAGGGCCGACAGGTTGAGGGCAATATCGTCTTCCAGGTTTTTGATCTTTGAGATACGGATGCCACGCGCCGGGATGATCTCGTACAGCGTAACGGTAGGTCCGATAGTGGCCTTGATCTTTTCGATCTCGATCTTGAAATACATCAACGTCTGGAGTATCTGGTTTTTGTTGGCCTCCAGTTCTTCCCGGTCGATCTCCAGTTGTTGCTTTTCATATTCATTGAGCAACTGGAGGTGCGGGTATTCATAGTGCGAAAGTTCGAGGGTAGGGTCGTAGGGTTCGCTGAGGTTGGGATTGTCCTCCTGCACGGCCACTACCGGCGGTTTGTATGCATCCGAATCTTCGGGTTGTACGGGCGCCGGCGGGGTTTGGTTGATCTCGAGTTCCGTATCGGTCCCCTTTGCTGCCGGCTCGGGTTTGGCCTCTTCGGCAAAAAGCGCGCTGCGCTGGCTGAGATCGATCGTCAGTTGAGCCTCCGGCCTGGCGGTTTCGGGCTCTGCCACTTTTGCCTGGATCTCTTCTTCCTGCGGGGCGGGAATGTTGGCTTTCACGCGGGTCGGCGGCGCCGGCGTAGCGGGACGGCGCTTGCCGAAATTGCCCGTCAGCAGGTCATTCCAGGCCTGTTTGGTTTCTTCCCAGACCTTTTGCCAGGTAAATTCTTCGAAATTGGGGTTGTTTGACCATACGAACGTCGCGATCAGCGCAAACAGCATCAGGGCCAGCGTCCCGATGACACCCAGAAAGTTCTGAATGTATTCACTGATGGACTGTCCGAAGACGCCTCCCCAGGGAAATTCCAGGGATTGAAAAAAAAACGAACTGACAATGGAAGCGATCACCATCAGGATCACTGTCCGCTGGGTGGTGATACTCAGGTAACCGAGCGGTACGCGGCGCACCAGCGCAAGGCCGTATTTGTACAACAGATAAACCAGTCCGAAAGACGAAATACCAAAACCCCAGTAAAAGACGCTGTCCGAAAGAAAAGCGCCCAGCCTGCCCAGCCAGTTATCCACCTGCACATCGGCGAAAAACATATCCCAAGAAAAGTGGAAAACGATGTCGTGATCGTTTTTCCAGGTGAACAGGTAAGAAACAAAGGCAATAAAGAAGTAAAAGGACAGGAACAGCAGGAATATCCCGATCAGTTTCGAGACCCGCTCGCTGTCAAAATTCATGCTTAATTGTCCGCGTTTGCCTTTAGCCATGTAGCAGGGGTATGGTTCGGTTGGTGTGTCTTTTCGGGCGCTAAGGTAGCCTTCAGGCGTCTAAGCGCAAGAAAAAAACGCCCCTGAATCACAAAATCGTACGTTCTCCGGTGAAAAGGCCCGTTCCCTGCCATGCGCCCCGGGCCATAACGGAGTCTATCGGTGAAAGTAAACTGTTGGCAGTGTTAATATAAGTACGAATAACTTTGCAAAAAGGTATTCACTTACTGTTTGGCCCAAATCCCGCCATTACTGCCCACTGCCGCTGCCGACAGTTTACTTTCTTATCAATAGAACCGTCCTAGTTGCCCTGAGCCGGTTCTATCAGGTCCCACAAATTGCCGTACAGGTCTTCAAATACGGCCACGGTTCCGTAACTTTCTTTGGCAGGTGGCCGCACAAAGCGAACGCCTTTTGCGATCATGGTCTCGTAATCGCGGTAAAAATCGTCGGTATACAGGAATAAAAACACCCTGCCGCCGGTCTGGTTGCCAACCCGGCTTTTTTGCTCGTCATTGGCGGCTTTGGCGATCAATAAATGGCAACTGCCACTCCCCGGAGGAGACAGGAGCACCCAGCGTTTTGTATCGCTCAGGGCAGTGTCTTCTACAAGTTTGAAGTTCAGTTTTCCGGTGTAAAACCGGATAGCGTCGTCGTAGTCATCGACAACGATGGCGATATGTGCGATGTGTTGATTCATAGTGGCCCCAACCTCTGGTTGGGAAATTCATTTGTTTTTCCAACCAGAGATTGGAGATACAGGACAAGAGCAATATGTGCGATGTGTTGATTCATTGTGGTCCCGGATTTCGCTTGGGAAGTTCAGTTTGTTTACCAACCAGAGGTTGGAGATACTAAAAGCCCGGCAACGTGAACGCTGCCGGGCTTCATATTATTACCACGGTGTTTCGTGGAGACCGTTCCGGTATCCTTACACTTTCACCGTGCCTTTTGCCTTTTCAATTACCGTCTTGGCGACGTTTTCAGGAGCAGCAGCATAGTGGCTGAACTCCATGGTCGAAGAGGCGCGGCCGGAAGTCAGCGTACGCAGCGCGGTTACGTAGCCGAACATTTCGGCCAGGGGCACTTCTGCCTGAATGGCAACGGCGCCGCCCATACGCGGCTCCTGGCCTTTCGGCATGCCACGGCGGCGGTTGAGGTCGCCGATCACCGGCCCGACGTACTCGTCGGGTGTGATGACCTCGAGTTTCATGATCGGTTCCATGATCTGCGGCTTGGTGGCCGGCGCTGCTGCGCGGAAGCCTTCCTTGGCGCAAAGTTCGAATGCGATGGGCTTCGAGTCGACGGCGTGCATAGAACCGTCGCTTACGCGCACTTTCATCGAATCGATGCCATAGCCGGCCAGGATGCCGTTGCTCATCATCTGAGTGAAACCATCGGTGATAGGCTTGATGTAGTTTTTGTCGATGGCGCCGCCCACGATGCCCCACTCGAACTGCAGTTTTTTCTTGCCGCTCTTGTAGTCGTCGCTTTCGAGGAATTCCTGATCGGCGGGGCCGAGGGTGAATTCCATGTCGGCGAACAGACCGGCGCCACCTGTTTGTTTTTTCAGGCGTTCGCGGTGCGAAGTGGTTTTGGTCAGCGCTTCTTTATAGTTCACCTGCGGTGCACCCTGGTTGCATTCCACTTTGAATTCGCGACGCAGACGGTCTACGATGATCTCAAGGTGCAACTCACCCATACCGGAAATCACTGTCTGGTTGGTGTCTTCGTCGTAGCGCACGCGGAAGGTGGGGTCTTCCTCGGCGAGTTTGGCCAGGGCCATGCCGAGTTTGTCCAGGTCTTTCTGCGTTTTCGGCTCCACGGCGAGACCGATCACCGGCTCGGGGAACACCATGCTTTCGAGCACGATCGGGTGGGCAACGTCGCAGAGCGTATCGCCGGTGCGGATATCCTTAAAACCTACGGCAGCGGCGATATCGCCGGCTTCTACCGAATCGATCGGGTTTTGCTTGTTAGCATGCATCTGGTACAGGCGGCTGATGCGTTCTTTCTCGCCCGAACGGGTATTCAGCACGTAGGAACCGGCATCCAGTTTGCCGGAATATACGCGGATGAAGCACAGACGCCCTACGAAGGGGTCCGTTGCGATCTTGAACGCCAGGGCCGTAAACGGGTCGCTGACCGTCGGTTTGCGTTCTACTTCATTATCCGTTTTCGGGTCAATGCCTTTTACGGCCTCGATATCGATCGGAGCGGGCAGGAAGTAGCATGCAGCATCCAGGCAAGCCTGTACCCCTTTGTTTTTAAAGGCCGAGCCGCACATCACCGGCGTCATCTTGAGGTCGCAGACGGCGGCGCGAACGGCGGCGCGCATTTCCTCTACGGTGATGCTGTCCGGATCGTCGAAGAATTTTTCCAGCAGGTTGTCGTCGTAGGAAGCCACTTCCTCGATCAGGATCTGGCGCTGTTCTGCAACGGTCTCTTTCAGGTCTTCGGGGATGGGCACTACTTCGTAGGTCATACCCTGGTCTTGCTCATTCCAGATGATCGCCTGATTGGTCACCAGGTCCACCACGCCTTTGAAGTTGTGCTCGGAGCCGATGGGCACCTGCAGGGGCACGGCGTTGGCGCCCAGTTTCGCCTTCATGTCTTTTACAACCATCATGAAGTCGGAGCCGGCGCGGTCCATCTTGTTGACAAAACCGATACGCGGTACTTTATAGTTGTCGGCCAGGCGCCAGTTGGTTTCCGACTGCGGCTCTACACCGTCGACGGCGGAGAAGAGGAACACAAGGCCGTCGAGCACGCGGAGCGAGCGGTTCACCTCAACGGTGAAGTCGACGTGGCCCGGGGTATCGATGATGTTAAAGTCGTATTTCTGGCCTTCTACCGTCCAGGAACATTTGGTGGCGGCCGATGTGATCGTGATGCCGCGTTCCTGCTCCTGCTCCATCCAGTCCATGGTAGCCGCGCCTTCGTGTACTTCGCCAATTTTGTGGGTGACGCCAGTGTAGAAGAGAGCACGCTCCGTGAAGGTGGTTTTGCCGGCGTCGATGTGCGCGGCGATACCGATATTTCGCGTAAACCGGAGGTCCGTTGCCATGAGTCAGTATAGTTGTTTGAATGAGCCAGCCCGGGTTGTTGCATCCTGCCGGGTAAGCCGGGTGAATGAATATTTTATTTCAAAACGTTTATTCAGACGCAAGATCAGAACAAAGTATCGCCTTTTGGCAAAAAATGTCTGTTGGCTGAATAATAATTCGGAGTTATTCAATTTGGCTTTTTAAAAGTTTGGAAAAACAAAAGCAGGTATTGTAAAATCCATCCTCTTTAAAAGCCAATACCGCCGAAAAACTGGCCCCGCCAAAATCCGGGCGGGGTCAATTTCGACGGTAGGAATTTGACTGCGCTGCCGGTTACACCCTGAAGTGGGCGAAAGCGCGGTTCGACTCCGCCATCTTGTGCGTGTCTTCGCGCTTTTTTACGGCACTGCCTTCGCCTTTGCTGGCTGCTACGATCTCTGAGGCCAGTTTTTCGGCCATGCCTTTACCGCTGCGGGCGCGCGCATATCTGATCAGCCACTTCATCCCGATGGATACTTTCCGGTTGGCCGGAAGTTCGGTCGGGATCTGGAAGGTAGCGCCACCGATACGGCGGCTGCGCACTTCCACTTGCGGCATTACATTGTTCAATGCTTTTTTCCAGACTTGCAACTCGTCCTCGTTGGTGCGGCTTTTTACGAGGTCAAGTGCATCGTAAAAAATGCCAAATGCAACGCTCTTCTTGCCTTCCCACATCAGGTTATTCACGAAACGCGTCACCAGGGTGTCGCTGTATCGCGGATCGGGAGCCAATACTCGAGGTTTCGGTTTGTGCTTACGCATTTTTTAATATGATAATAAGTGAATGAGTGAACTGTGCTAATGATTTTCGTGTGTTGCGGTTTTTTACCACATTGGCACATTATCAAATTAGCACATTAAGAAATTATTTCTTGGGACGCTTGGTACCGTAGCGGCTGCGGCTTTGCTTGCGGTTGACCACACCTGCCGTATCCAGAGCGCCGCGAACAATGGTGTAGCGCACACCGGGAAGGTCTTTCACACGACCGCCGCGTACGAGCACGATGGAGTGCTCCTGCAGGTTGTGTCCTTCACCCGGAATGTAGGCGATCACCTCGATGCTGTTCGTAAGGCGCACTTTGGCTACTTTACGGAGCGCGGAGTTCGGCTTTTTCGGCGTGGTCGTATACACGCGGGTGCATACGCCGCGACGCTGGGGACACGCGTTCAATGCGCGGCTTTTACTTTTATACTCGACTTTCTCGCGGCTCTTACGGACAAGCTGATTAATGGTAGGCATACCGGTTGTTTACTGAATTTGTTGTAACTCGTTCAAAATCAATGGGAAAAGCGCACAGAAAAACAGGCTTCCCCAAAAGCGAACGCAAAGGTAACTCAAGAAGCCATAATTTTCCAAGAAGTGATTCAAAATTTCTATGTAAATCGGCGCGGTTTGCCCCACACTTCCGGAATCCGGATCATTGCGTCATATTCAGAAAAACTCTTTCAGGTTGGTGCCGATGCCCAGGTGCAGCACGCCTCCGGCCAGGTGATAGGAGGCATAGCCGAGATCGATCCGGAAACGGCTGATTTTGATGCCCACGCCGCCTGAAAATCCTGCCAGGCTCCGGTAGTTGCGCACGGAAAGTTCCTTTTTGCGCAAGTGGTTGTACCCAAAGCGCAACTGGAAGGATTCGTTGCGGCCCAGCAGGAATTCGCCATTGAACACAAGGTGCCTGAAAAAGTTATCCACGCCGCCGTTGCCGCTGTTTCCGGAAGACTCGCCGTCGCCGATCTGTAAAATGTCGTCGTCCTGCAGGTCGGGGTCGTCGTACCGGATATCCCACTGATGCAGGTGGTGAGCGACGATGCTGAACCGGAACGGCAGGTATTTGAGGCGCTTGCTGATGCCGATCTGAAGGTCGAAAGGAATGTCTTCCCTGATCTCGTTGTAAGCCGACATCTGTGTCCCGGCGTTGCGGATCACGATGGCCGCGGTGAAGCGGCGCGCGGTATCGGCATACATGACGCCGGCGTCGGCGGCCAGGGCCGAGGCTTTATAGGTGTCGAGCGTGGAGAGGCCGAGGCGCAGGTTGAGTCCCATCGAAAAGCGGTCGCTGAGCGCACGCGCGCCACCCAGGGTAAAGGCCGTCTCCGAAGCCGGCACGGTGCCGATCACGTTGCCATATTCATCCGCCCGCTTGATATCGCCATAGTTCAGGTATTGCAAACCGGCCTGAAGGGTAAAGCCCTGTTTGGGCAGATCGTGCGCGTAGGCAACGTAGCCGTGCTGCACGTCCGAAAGGAAAAAATTGTGCTGAAATACGAGCCGACCGTCCATCATGGGATTCAAAGCGGCAGGGTTGACGGCAGCAAAGCCGAGATCGGTATCTTTTACGGCAATTTGCATCCCGCCAAGCGCCGTGATGCGCGCAGAGGGAGAAAGCGTCATGAACTGAAACACCTGCTGGCCGCCGTTTACCTGACAAAACAGAAACGCCGGGAAACCCGCGATCAGGAGAGAAAGACCGATTTTTCGTAACAAAGGACTCATTAGGAAGGTAGTTGAATTGTTATCGGGCAATGTCGGAGTTTTTCCGGGTTGTGGGACTATTCCGCTTTCCAGGTTGACAGGCAGGTGCCGTCTTTGCAGTCGGCGATCCGAATCAGGCGTCCTGCATCGTCGTATTCCCGCAGTTCGCCCTGCTCCGCCGTACCTCCGTCTTTAACGGGTCCGTAAGTCCCCTCCGTTTTTAATGTCCCGTTTTCGTGGTACTCCTGAAAAGGTCCGTTCTCCTCATTGTCTTTCATCGTATATTTTTCCTTCAGCGCGCCGCTCGGGTAGTAACCCAGACTGAAGCCCTGCATGACGCCGTTCACAAAATCCTGTTCCAGCATCAGGCGCCCCTGCTGATCGTACTTCTGATATTTACCGTGGTAAACACCCATGCGGTAACGCTCCACGCTTTCCGGTTTGCCGTTTTGATAAAAGTACTTGTGCTCGCCGTCGATGGTGTCGCGCACATAATGGGCCTCTTCCGCCAGCACCCCACCGGGATAGAACCGCTGGTACAGCCCTTCCTTTACGAACGTCTGCTTGTCGCGCTGCCATCGCAACTGGAATCCCTTCTCGTCGGTATCTTCTACCGTTTCAAGGTTGCTTTGTTTACAGGCGGTGTTAAAAAGAATACTCAGGCCCAAAACGAGCGCTGAAAAAAAGGGGATATGCCGCATAAAAGATCGGTTTGGCACCTGCCGGGCACCCGGAAGGCCATTTATTTTGCAAACGCAAAGATTGACGACAAAATGCCGGTTCGGGCTGCCTGAACGGATAAAAAAGTGACAGCCGCCGTCAGGTAGGAGGAAATACTGCGGTAAGATTGATTTGCCGGGCTACCAGGAATTGAGCACTTCCGGCTCTTCCTTGTAAAGGTCTTTGACGGCATCAACAAGCCAGTCGCCACCAAACGTGACCGTGTGGTGGTGCGAGAAATAAATGATCCAGTCGAGGCTGGCATCAAACACCGCCCCTTCATAAATATTTTTAAAAATATCCGAAGGGTGTATCTCGAACAGCCCTTCTTCGCAGTCCAGCATATATAAAGGTGTGCGGAGTTGCCGGCTGATCCATTCGGTCACTTTGCGGGTCCTTTCCTCCGGCATGCCGTTCAGGAATACCACCTGCGTGGGCGCAGCGTCGGTCAGCGGGTTCCAGAAACTGGAATCGAAGTTCCATTTTTCTTTCAGCACCTCGCGGATGCGGGCTGCTTCTTCGCCCTGCACGCGTTTGCGGGCATCGCCGTTCGGCAAGTACTCGGGCTGCAACGGATCAGTGGGAAAGAGCGTCGGCAATTCGCCGGCGATGGTGCGCGCCGACTTCTCCACCACGCGGAAAAGAGAGCGGAGGTATTCGGGCACATTAGGGTCGATGGGTATGTGCACCTGTTTTTCCCGGCGACCGACATGGATATCGAGCAAAAACTTGACAGGCGCTGCCGCTGCAATATTTTCTGCCATTTCCAGTGCGAGGTCCGCATTGAAAATAGTGTAGTAGTAGAGATAATTTCCGGAAAAACGCTCGCTGCCGCGTGCAATGCCGTTGCAGTGCGTTTCGAATGCCGCTGCGATCGGGTCGAGGTAATGGGCCGTCAGGTCGTCGTGCCAGGGCGCACTGGCCGGGTAGCCGCTCCAGCGTCGCATCTGGAAATGCAGGGTCAGCACTTCCGTATTGTTGGTTCCCGGTTTCCCGTATCCTTTTTCCTGCCAGGCTGCTCCTGCTTCGCGCAATATGGTCTGTGCTTCGGCATCTGCCGGCACGGAATGCTCTTCCATGTGGTCGGGCGCAAGGCCGCAACAACCGGTTTCAGTGCGAAGCAGTCCCTCCGGGAGGGCTGTCAGGCGAACGTAGTGCCAACGATTTTCGCTGTGTCGATACAGGATTAAGCGATACGTGTTCACGGGGAAAAGATGTAGTATTATAAAGGTGATCGGGGGCTGGAGGGCAATTTCGACGGATTTGGTTATTTCATATCCGCCAAAACGGCCCTGGTTTTTAGAATCGAAAAATACAAGAGAAAAGTTCGTGCCAGTATTTTTTAACAAATTACGAACGGCCCGTCCGGAAGCATCCGAACGGGCCGTTGTATAGATGTTAGTTTAAATGCCTTGTAGTCAGATCATTAATGAATAACAACCTGATCGGTAAACACTTTTCCTTCCTGAAGGATATGGACGATGATCGTCCCTTTCGAGTATTCGGAAAGGTCGAACTGCTGGCTGTATTCCCCGTTGAAAGCATTGAGTTCTTCGCGGAAAAGTTGCCGGCCGTTCATATCGAACAACGAAACGATGGTAGGCAGCGGATCGCTTTTAAATTCTACCGTCACCGGTCCTTCCGTAGGATTGGGAAAGGTGTGGTATGAAGCCAGTTGAAGGCTGTGGTCCTGCACGACGGGTTGATTGTCAGGTGCAGCATTTACTTTGGGTGAATCGCCTTCTGCGCCGCGGCGGATGGTGATCACGCGGCGTTCGCGCAGGCTTTGACGCTCGTCGTCGCTCCAGTTCCAGATGAAAAAGCGGCGGCTACGGTTGTCGCCTTCTTCATCGGTATCCCATAGTTGCACGCGGCCGGAGTTGTCGCGGCATGCTTTCAGGGTCACTTCCGTGACCATCGGCTGGTTGTCGCGCTGGTATTCAATGCTGACCGTTTCTCCGATGTCGTATTTGGCGATCTCATCCCACAACTCGCTGTGGCCATTGACGTGCTGGCCGTTGACGCCGGTGATCAGGTCGCCAACCTGCATCTGTGCATCCATCGCAGCACTTTCGGGGGTAAAGTTGGTGATCTGTGCACCGGTTGTTTCATCCTCCTCGCTAACGCCGGTGTAAACACCCAGGCAGGCTTCTTTCTCGCGAATGTTGATATCAATATCGTCGAGTTTGAGGTTGCCCATGTTCCAGTTATCCCAATCCCACGACTTTTGCTCACCGAGCACCGCTTTGGCCGTATTTTTTTTGCCGTCGCGCATGTAGGTAATGCGCACACTTTCACCGGGCCTGGTGTAGGCCATGAAGTCGGTGATGTCTTCGAAATCATTGATTTCCGTATCGTTGAGCCTGGTGATCACGTCTCCGGTATATAAACCGGCCTTTTCGGCGCCCGAATTTTTGGTGATCCGTACCCTTACGCCGGGCTCGTCCTCATCATCGTCTTCTTCCGAAACACCCAGAAAGCCGGTAGGACTTGCTTTTACCTTTTTCACTTCGTCACGGGTGGTCAGAGTGGCCTCAGTTTCGGTCTCTTTGCCGTTGCGGCTGTAGCGTATTTCCACTTTGTCGCCCGGTTTCATGTCGCGCATGAATTTGCTCAGGTCGTTCCAGCGATCGATCTGTTCTCCATTGAGCGACAGGATTTTATCATTGTCATGCAGTCCCGCTTCGTCAGCTGCGGAGCCTCTGATGATCTGCACAACCAGCCCGGCTTCGTCGCTGTCTTCGTCGGAGTCTTCCTCTACACCCAGAAATGCCTTGCTGCTGCGCGCAAGGAAGCCGGTAATGGCCACATCGCCGTTGTTATTGGTGACGAAGCCATTGCTACGGGCATTCCGGAAAGCGGGTCGCCTGACGATCACGGTGCGGTCATCGTCACCGCCACCTTCTACCTGCACATTGAGTTCGCTGACCTCGTCGGAATTGTTTTCGTCGATATATTGCTGTACATCGAACGCTTCGGCGGCCTTGCCTCTTTTGACAATGATCTCGGTGGTCTCGGTGCCATCTTCATCGACGAGCCGTTTGGTGATGGTGATCTTCTTTTCCTTGTTTGGGTCATTGTTTTGTTGAGCAACAAGCGGATCAACGATCCAGGGCATCAGAACGAATGCTGCGGAAAGAATGGTACCAAATGTTTTCATAACCAGGAAAGTTGTTTTTGTCGTGACAGGAGTTTCTCTAGTAAGGGTAAGGGCCGGGATGCGATTATGGTCCGCCGGAATAAGTTTATGCCTTCTTCGCATTGCTTTCTGACGGACGGAGGAACCGGGGAGAAAGTTACTACGAAATTTTTCGTAGATAGGATGTTTGCTGCAATTTTAACATATGTGAACAAAGACAACAACACCCTGCCCGAAGTTGCTTACATGTTACCGGGCGGATAAAAAATTTCGACAGTCGACACGATAGCGACTGCAAAAAGACCTTTTTGAAGAGATACAGCGCGTGGCAAAGCAGGGATGCTGCGCCACAAACAACCAATAAAACAGGGCAACGGACAGGCAGCCTACTTCATGTTAGGCGCCCGGTTGGCCATCCGCTGAATGGCATCCACTATCCGGTCGATCTCGGGCGGATAACTGACGTAGCGGCGGCCGTTTTTGTCGAGGCCCCAGATGCTCACGGCGACCATTTTGCGGGTATCGTTGTGCGTAATGCTCAGGCGCAGCGGAACCGGACTCGGCTTCACCGTTTTGCGTTTTTCGCACTCGGCGGTTTTGCAGTCGTACTCCGCCGCCAGTTCGAAAAAGCGCTGCTCCTGCACGGCCCAGGTGATAAATTTCTCGAGTTCGTCGCCCGGAATTTCCACTTTTTGTATCAGGCGCTTGCCCTGTAGGCTTTCAAATTCGTGGATAAGCCGCCCTTCGCGTGAAATGGTGATGTAGTCCTGCTGGACGGGGTTAATGCCGCCGTAGTAGCCTCCGCCGACCAGTTCTACACAAACGCCGTTGTTTCTGCTCGCCGGTAGCGAGATAGGCTGCCCGGCAAGTTCGCCGTCGGGAGCAGGCCCCGAAGGCAACGGCACCGTTTGTATCTGCACCACCGGCAGCGTATTGCAAGTCTCCGAAAAAGGAGAGTTTTCCCGTGCGATCCGCGCAAAGTGATGGACGTAAGTGCTTTTACCATCTTTCGAGGAAAACTTCAGTTCGAGGGAAAAATCGTTGAGGCGCGACACCTCGAATTGCCCGGTTTTGCGGAACGCGAGCTGCAGGGCGTGATCGTCGAGTCTCCACGGCGAAGCGGTGACGCTGCCGTTGAGCGACTGCCGGCAGATCGAGTCGAACTGGAAGTACAAAAAGTGCCGCCATTGTTCGCCCGCCTGCTGCACGACGCTGTTGGTTTCCAGCTGCAGGGTGTAGGTGTATTGCCAGTGCGTTTCCAGCAGTCGGTTGGGCCCGTGTTGGGCGATCAGCGGCTGGCATAAGAACGATAAAAGGCAGAAAAAAGGGATTGAAAATAACCGAAGGTACCTCATGATCAAGCGTTTTTTTCCGGATTAGCAAGGTCTTGAGAGGCGGGTGGTTCTTTGAGCCTGAAATGCGGCAATTTTTGCGCCAAATCAGTTATTCGGCTTCTCGGGTGCGGGTGCGCTGGCGTGATAATCGCGCTTGATGCGCATCGCATAATCGTCCAGCAGTTCGATAACGCGTTCCCGCTTCGGAGATTGCACGATCAGTCCGATATGATGATCCATTTCGGTCATGCGCCAGGCGATCTCCTTGTCGTCAAACTGGCCGGTATCGGGCCATTCCTGGCGCGTCAGCGACACGATGATGCCCGAGTAGTCGTCGCGGATTTTCGGCAGCTTATACTTTTTGCCGGAGGCGACTGCCACTTCCAGTTTGGCCCATTCGCGCCACATATTGACGTTGGAAGAGACTTCCACCATCTCGGCAATGTGCGCGCCTCCGACGCGGGATGAGGTTTCAAGAAAGTAAAACGCGCCATCGTCGTGGCATTTTATGAACTCGGTATGGCTGGCGCTGTGCTTCATGCCGAAGGCAGTCATCACGTCGTTGGTCGCCTTCAGCAGCGCTTTTTCATCGGCCGATCCGAAAGGGACCGTGGCACTGCGGAAAATACCGCCGCCGTGCGCTACTTCGAAGGGCGGGGCCAGGTATTGAGAAGAACGCGCGAAGATCACCTTGCCGCCTTCGCTCAGGGCGTCTACATGGTACACGTCGCCGGGCTTGAATTGCTCCACGAGAAACTGGTGCCGCTCGCCGCCCAGCGTGCTGAGGTGTGCCCAGAGTTCTTCGGCGTTGTGCACTTTTTTCATGCCGGTTGCGGAGGCCTGTCCCCGGGGTTTTACGATCCAGGGCGCGGGCACCGTTTCGGCAAAATGGTTGATCTCGTCGTCGTTGAACAATGCAGAAAAAGCGGGGACACGGATACCGGCTTCGGCCGCTTTCATACGCATGGCCAGTTTGTCGCGGAAGTGGCGGGCAGTGGTCTGCCCCATACCGGGAATGCGGAAATGCTCGCGCAATTCGGCCCCTTTTTCCACGTCGAAATCGTCGAGCGCTACAATGCGGTCGATCTTGTGCGAGCGCATCAGCCAGGCGAGTCCGCTGATCACGTCGGGCATGTGCCAGTCGTTTTCCGGCCCCTGCTGAACGTAAAATATCTCGTCGATGGCCTCCCGGGCCCAGGGTTTGTCTTCCAGTTTTTTGGAAGTGAGAAAATAGACTTTTGCACCGGCTTCCTTCGCACCGCGCAGGAAATCATTGCCTTTAAAGTAACTGGATACACACAGGAAGGTAACTGGTCTGCTCATGGTTTCGCTTTTCGTTTTGTATGCAATCTTCTTTGAAGGCCCTAAAAAACGGAAAAAGTTTGCAATGAAAGGAATCAGAGCGGTTTTTCATTGACAATGCCATTTATCTGCGGACGATGTTTTGGATAAAATGCATGCTCAATGCCTGGCATCCAGCGATCAGCGAACAGTTGCTGAAACCCTGTGTCTTCCACTGCAAAAAATTAATAATCAATACCTTAAGGATACTTAAGCACCTTACCAGAAGCCTTCCCTATAACTTTCCAGCAATAGACACCGGGTGGCAACGCCGGTATTTCTACCGGAACCACAGTTGTTGTTCGCTCCATTTCATGTCTGATCAATCTGATACCTGAAATGTCATATAATTCAAAAACAAGCGGACCGAACCCCTTGGCGTCCGGAATGTGTATGTAAAGCCGGTCTTCAAAAGGATTGGGAAATACGTAGGCGCCGGAAGAAAGGTCGGGCTCATTGGTCGGCAGCGTGAAAGATGTATCGCAGGGGTAGTCCACCCATTTGAGCGCCAGGGTATCGCTAAAGTAGCAACGGACCGGTCCCGGCAAGGGATCACAGCCGCCGTACACAGGGATAAGATAACCGGTATGACCTGCCTTTTCCACGATCTGCCCGTTCCAGTAGGGCGGATCGGTGTGTACGTACCAGGTTTGCAAAGGTTGTCCGCTTATGAAACTTGTGCCGACGGAATCGGCAGTGACCGTCATCGGAAAGCCGCCGGCGAAAGTGATGTAAGACTCCCCTGCCTGCAAGCCGAAATCGTACAGCAGGGAAGCGGTAGCGTCCGGCGCGGCGGATCGGTAATAGACCAGGTGATTATTCTGGCGAAGATATCCGCGATGGAGGCTGCATAACTCATCTCCGCTCTGGACGATGCGCCAGGATTCGCCGTCGATCAGCGTGTCGCCGACAACTTCAATGGTCGTGTAGGTATACTCTACGGGCGTGTTCAATACGGGCTGCGTGTAATACCAGATACTGCCCGGCGGGGCGAATGTATCGGGATAAGGTGTCTGCACGCAATCTTCCACGTTGTGGTACAGCACCTCGTCGCCGTCGCGGACGCAAGTGGTGATTTCCCAGCCCTCAAAGGGGTAGTACACCTGATTGAAAGGGCCGTATGTGTAGCCGATGCCTTCTATATAGGCGTTATCCCAGAGGAAGTCGCTGACCTTGAACTGGCGGCGGGATGTCCCGTTGGCAAGCGTGACGTCGCTGATCTCTGCGATCACGTACTCGAGACCGGAAGGATATTTCAGGGTATCGCCCACCTGAAGGGAAAAATCGAAGAGTACGAATTCTTCAGAGCCCGGGTCGTTATCCAGATACCATACTTTGCGTTCCAGGCTATCCTCCCGCAGGAAAAACCCCGGAAAAACGGTGGTTGTGGTATCCAGGTAAAATTCACCGCACCATGGGAAAAGGATCGCAGCATTAATGGGGTGGTACGCTATTTTCCGGTATTGCTTTCCGCCGATCGCCGTATCGCCGGCGATAAAAGCCTGCCATGCAGCCGTGTACGGGCAGGGCTCGAGTTCGGGAGGTGTGTCGAACACATCCCAGGTACGCCCCTGCACGAGCATGGGATGGTAGGGCGTTTGGGAATGAAGTGCCTGAAATAAAGTGAGCAGAGGGGCAATGATGGCGGCGCTTGTTTTCATTGTATTGCATTTATACAAATCTACATCCGCCGTGCGCATCCGCCCGTGTCGGCTTTCAACATTCCCGCTCTATCTCGGCGCTATTCCTGTCAGTTCCCTGAAAATGCGTCATCAGATGTTTTCTCAGGTCTTCTGGTGTTTCTTCTTGGCTGCGGGGAAAAGTATATTGTTGAGGATCAGCCTGTAGCCCGGTGAATTGGGATGCAGGTTGAGATCGGTGGGGGGGTCGCCGACGTAATGGCGGTAGTCCTCCGGGTCGTGGCCACCGTAGAATGTCCAGAACCCGTAGCCGTAGGTGCCGTGGATGTAACGGGCTTCATTGGCAGGTTTGTTCTCGCCCATGGTCAGCACGTTGGGTTTGATATATTTTTTCACAAACGCCGTCGTCTGGCCCATGAATCCCTTCACGGTGCGGGTATGGCATTGGGTGAGCATAGTGGGCACAGGATCCCATTTTGCCGAAAAATCGAAGAGGGTAAAATAGTCCTGCTCGGGGATCACACGCCGCCCCGTCACCTCGCTGTTGTCGATCGTGGAGTGTTCGTAAATACCGGGGTCGGTGATCACCTGGAAATCGCGGAAAGCGAAGGTTTTGGAATAATCGAGTTTGCTCTGGCAGTTGGGATCCACGGGATCTTTATCGAATACGGCCGCACAGATGTCGGTACCCTCCGCAGCCAGGGCAATGTCGTAGGTATCCGTCGCCGAGCACATGGCGAACATGAAACCTCCGCCGGAAACGTATTCCGCGATGCGTTTGGCGACGGCGAGTTTTAGTTCGCTCACTTTGTCGAATCCGTTTTCGCGGGCAAGGCCTTCCATCATTCTGACATGCTCGCGATACCAGGGCTGGCTGCTGTTGCTGGCATAAAACTTTCCGAACATACCCGTAAAATCTTCGTGGTGCAGGTGCAGCCAGTCGTATTCCGACAGTTTACCTTGCAACACTTCCGTGTCATACACCACATCGTAGGGAATCTCGGCGTAGGTCAGCACCATGGTCACGGCATCGTCCCAGGGCTGTATGACCTCGCCTTTTTCATTTTTATCGGGGGAGTACACGGCGATCTTGGGCGCTTTTTCGAGTTTGATCACGTCCATGTTCACTTCCGGGTTGAGGATCTCTTCCCTGATGGCGGCAAACTGCGCGTCTGCGATCACCTCATAACTCACGTCACGGGTCTTGCATTCCTTCTCGAAGGTAGGCGTGTAAACAAAGGCAAAACTGCCACCGCGGTAATTGAGCAGCCAGTAGGCCTCCGCACCGCTTGAAATGGCCCAGTAGGTGATGCCGTATGCTTTCAGGTGGTTGTGCTGGCTCGATTCATCCATCGGCAGCAGGATGTAATTGGCATGAAGCCGTGCAAGGCAGCCGGCCAGCAAAATGCCGGCAATCAGTAAAATGCGCATGGCAAATGTGTTTAATGCTGTTCAGGGCAGCGGATATTCCGCAACACTTGAAAACGCGGATACCGGCAAAAAGATTATAGGCAATGCCGAATCCGGGCCCAAAATACAGGATTTTGCCACCCGCGGGCAGAAGAAAGCGCCCATACGGGCGAAGCAAGGCGCCAAATGCAGGCATTGCCCGCTAAACGGCACATTGAAAGAGATAGAAAAAAACTTCCGGAAGTGCGGCCTTTTCGATCAGGGCTTTTTCTTGACGGTGCAGCCGATCGCCCGCGTGAATTCGGTAGCGGGTTTATCGCCGCGCAGCAGGGCATCGACGGCGCTTACCACCCAATGGTTCTTGGCGATCTCGGGCAATTCAGGATTATCATCGATGGCGCCGATGTACCGCACCACCCTGCTGGAATCCAGGACGAACACATGCGGCGTACGGGTCGCTCCGAATTTCGGGTACACGGCCTGTTCTTCATCGAAAAGGTAGGCAAAGGGATAGCGCTTTTGTTTGGCGCGCTTCTGCATTTCCTCGTAGCTGTCTTCTTCCACGATCGCCGGGCTGTTCGGATTGATCGCAATGACAGGAAATCCCAAAGCATTGTATTTGTTGTGGAGATCTATGATGCGCTGCTCATAGAGTTGGGCATAGGGGCAGTGGTTGCAGGTGAACACAATGATGTATCCTTTTACACCCTGGTAGTCCGAGAGGGACACCATCTTGCCATCTACGCTGTTCTTGAGGGAAAAATCGTCGGCTTTATCGCCAACTATGTAACCGGAGGGGGCGGGAGCACTGGCAAGCAGGATTATGCCGGACAGTACAAAAGCCGCGTAAACGAGACTTTTCATGAGTAAAAGAAAATTGAACGATAATGGGATGTGATGAAAGCGTGTCAATCGGGCGGCTGGTCGGGATAAACTACTTGCCGCTGTTGCAATTGATCAGATTCTTGAACGATACGGCTTTGCCGTCCGAAACATACGGAACGACAAAAGCCTCCAGATCTGAATAATTTTCAAACTTCCCGAGGTTAAAGGCACGTTGACGGCCTTTTACGATCAGGGTTACCGGTATGGCACCATCCCATTCCTCATATATCGACGGTATCCAGGTATTCGCATCCTGGTCGGCAAAGAGGACCACTTCCGATTTGAGCCGCTGCGCCTTCAGGAACGGGATGAATTTTTTCTCCAGCTGGCTCTTGAAATCAAGGCTTACCAGCAGTACCTGTACGTTCTTATCGGCGTATTGCTCCCGGAGTTGTTCAAAGCAGGGGAGTTCCTCCACGCATGGTTTGCACCAGGTGGCCCAGAAATTGACGACGAGGGTCGCTTCTCCGGCCTCATGAAAGCGTGAAGTGAGTTGTGGCAGGCTGTCGTAGACAGCGAATTCCTGTGCTTTTGCCGCCGAGCAGGCCAGCAAACATAGCAATGGAATCAGCAAACGAGAGAACCGATACGGGTACATAGGCATCATGAAACAGTATTATTAAAAAAAAACAATGCAAGGAACGAAGAACTCTCCGAATGACCAGCAGATTTAACAGTTTTTCATATAAAAATTATACGAAAGAACCGTTAGAAACGGAAAAATCCCCTCTGGGCGCAGCTGCCAGGGGGATTTTTCGGGATTGGTCAGTCTTGAATCCTTTCGGTCAGGCTTCCACGGCCGTCTCGGGGTATGCGATGGAATGATCCACCAGAATACGCCCGCAGTGCTCGCAGGCGATGATCTTTTTGTGCAGGCCGATCTCGAGTTGTACCTGTGGCGGTACGTGGTTGAAGCAGCCTCCGCAGGAGTTGCGCTCCACGGTCACGACGGACAGGCCGTTGCGGTACGTGCGGCGCGTTTTGTCATAGGCATTCAACAGGCGATCTTCGATGCCCTTGCGCGCCTTGTCGCTCTGGTTGCGCAGGCGGGTTTCTTCCTGCTCCGTTTTTTCGATAATGCTCTGGAGCTCTACTTTTTTGGCGTCCAGTTCTTTTTGCTTGGTCTCGAGTTTGGCTTCAGCTACAGCCAGGCCGTCTTTTTTGGTATCCAGGCCGGCTTTTGCCTCGCGTACTTTCTTTTCTGCCAGTTGTATGTCGAGTTTGGCCAGGTCGATCTCGTTCTGCAGCGCTTTGTATTCGCGGTCGTTCCGCACTTCGTCGAGCTGCTTCTGGTACCTCTTGATATTGGTGTCGGCCTCCTTGGCGTTGGCCTGTAGTTTGGCGATCTCCTGTTCGCTTTCTTTCAGGATGGCTTTCAACTTTTTGATGCGGGTATCCAGACCGGCAATCTCGTCTTCCAGGTCGGATACTTCCATCGGCAGTTCGCCTTTCAGTATCTGGATCTCGTCCAGTTGGGAGTCAATTTGCTGCAAATTCCACAGCGCTTTGAGTTTTTCGGCAACGGATGCTTCTACAGACATCTTTAAAATATGCGGATATGAAGTGGTGAGTAATGAATGGTAAGCGGTTCCGGTCGGTAAGGGTATCTGGCGTTTTTTACTGCATTGCCGGCAAGCCGGCGGCTGACACAAAGACCACCAAGACACAATAGCCTGTCTTTCAGTGCATTAATTCTTGGTCAGCAGCTGACAACCACCCTGTTTTTTATAAATATTGAACGGGGTTGGTGTTCACTTCCGCGCAATGGAGCGCAAAAGTAGGGAATTTTTCGCGAATAATGTTGTATAAAAGATCGATGGTAAATTGCTCGCTTTCAAAATGCCCGATGTCGGCGATGAGTATCTTGCCCTCAGCGTCGAAGAATTCGTGGTATTTGAAGTCGGCACTCACAAACACGTCGGCACCTGCGCTGATGGCCTCGCCCAGCAAAAAACTGCCGCTGCCGCCGCAGACGGCAACGCGCTGCACCGGCTTGCCCAGCAGGGCCGTGTAGCGCACGCAACCGGCGCCGAAGGCTTCTTTGACCCGCAGCAGGAAGGTTTTTTCGTCGACCGCTGCCGGCAACGTGCCCAGCAGGCCGGCGCCGATGTGCTGTTCGCCGGGTTTGGGCGAAAGGATGCGGGTGTTTTCCAGGCCGATCTGTTCGGCGATGCGGGCGTTCACCCCCCGATGGTATACATTGTCGAGGTTGGTATGGATCGCATACACAGCCACGTCGTGCCGGATGGCCTGCATGACGGTGCGTTCCACGTAACTGGCGCCGTTGAGGCGCTTCAGGCCTTTAAATACAATGGGATGGTGCGCCACAACAAGGTTGCAGCCTTTGCGGGCCGCTTCATCGATCACTGCCTCCGTGGAATCCAGGCAAAACAGCACACCCGTGGCCTCACGGTTTCTGTCGCCGACGATCAGCCCTGCATTGTCGTATGATTCCTGTAAAACCGGCGGGGCAATGGCCTCCAGAATATCGATGATCTCTTTGATAAGCATGGTGTTACGAGCGACTTGAAGTGACAAACTGCAAAGGTCGTACAACGCGGCAGAGCAGTTTATCGTTTTAGTGTCAAAAATGCCTGCTTAAGGTTAATTTGTAGCAAAGGCGGGATAATTGACCCGTTGCCGATATAACTTTGCGCAGCATTTCCGGTCAAATCCGATAAATGCCTGTACAGCTCCCATCGACCGCATTTATACAAATTTAAAATCTACTCACATGGTACCGACACTTCTATTCCTGAGCAACCTGGGCGCGACTGAATTCCTGCTCATCTTCATGGTGGTCCTCCTGTTGTTCGGCGGCAATAAAATTCCTGAACTGATGCGCGGTCTGGGCCGCGGCATCCGCGAATTCAACAACGCCAAAAACTCCGTGGAAGACGAAATCCGCCAGGGCATGCGCGATGCGGAGAAAAAATCGCTCGACAAGTAACACCAACCGCTGGTTGGTTTGAGCGCATCGCTGCAATACTTGGTTGAATGGCTGAATTGTTAAGTTGTTGCCGTATCCCCAGTTGGCTCACGCCGGCGAAAGACGATTCAGCCATTCGGCGATGCCCTGATCAAACAGTCGCGGGAAGCTTATTTGCCAACCAGAGCTTGGCTCTGCCTGAGCTTATTTGCCAACTTTGCCAACCAGAGGTTAGCTACACTAGAACGGAATATCTTCTTCGTTCATGCGCGACTGCATGGTGATGCCGCTGGGAGAAAACGGACCGGTCAGCGGATCGTCGATCCCGGCAAAAGCAGGGTCGTCCAGATTGCCGAATTTGGCGAAGGTGTCGGTGAACTTCATTTTTACCGTCTCCAGCGCGCCGTGGCGGTGCTTGGCGATAATGAGCTCTGCGATCCCTTTCAGGCTCTGCCCGTTCTCATCTTCCAATATCTGATAGTACTCCGGCCGGTATATAAAGGCCACGATATCGGCGTCCTGCTCGATACTGCCGCTTTCACGCAGATCGCTGAGTTGCGGGCGCTTGCTGCCACCGCGCACCTCCACCGCCCGGCTCAGCTGCGACAGGGCGATGACGGACACATTGAGTTCCTTGGCGAGCGATTTAAGCGCCCTTGAGATGCCGGCGATCTCCTGTTCGCGGTTGGCATTGCGGTTGTTTTCCGAAGCGCCGGTCATCAGCTGCAGGTAGTCGATGATGATGAGCTGCACGTCGTGCTGCATTTTCAGGCGCCGGCATTTGGCGCGCAGCTCGAAAATATTGATCGCAGGCGTATCGTCGATGAAGATCGGCACCGAGTTGAGACGCTCCACCGTGGTCTGAAGCAACTGCCACTCCCAGTCTTCCAGTTTTCCGTTA
Organism: Lewinellaceae bacterium; assembly: GCA_020636045.1. GTDB lineage: Bacteria > Bacteroidota > Bacteroidia > Chitinophagales > Saprospiraceae > M3007. The sequence goes on along the minus strand of JACJYP010000003.1, from coordinate 39,420 downwards.
CGCATTTTCGAGCCCGGTATCTCCGCCTCCATGGAGATGAGGCGCTGCACCAGTTGCGTGCTGGCCATCTCGAGGGAAAACAGTGCTACGGGTTTTCCGAAATCCTTGGCGGCGTTGAGGGCCATGGCGAGCAGGAGACTCGTTTTACCCATGCCCGGCCGTGCGGCCACGATCACCAGGTCGGAAGGCTGCCAGCCCGATGTGAGCCGGTCGAGGTCAGTGAATCCGGTAGGTACCCCCGTCAGGCCATCGGTTTTGGTGGCCAGTTCCTCGATTTGCTTGAGCACCCGGCTACTCAGCGACCCCATGCTTTCGTAGCTGCGGCTCAGGTTGTTTTGCGTAATGGCAAAAAGCCCCTTTTCCGTATCGTCCAGCAGGTTGAACACGTCGGTAGTATCTTCGTAGGCATCGCGGATGGTGCGGGTGCTGACGCTGATGAGTTCGCGCTGGATGTGTTTTTGCGCGATGATGCGGGCGTGGTATTCGATATTGGCTGCCGATGCAACGCGATTGGTGAGTTCTACCAGGTTATAGGCGCCTCCGGCTTTTTCAAGGTCGCCGCTTTTGCGCAGCTCTTCGGTCACGGTGAGCAGGTCGACGGGGTTGGAGCGCTCGAACAGTTTGATCACTGCGCGGTAGATCAACTGGTGTGATTCCAGGTAAAAACTCTCCGGACGCAGGATGTCCATCACCATCGGCAACGCCTCCCGGTCGAGCATGAGCGCACCCAGCACGGCCTCTTCCAGCGGCACGGCCTGCGGCTGCACTTTGCCGAACACATAGTTGGACAAGCTGTCAGACCCGTTTTGTTCGCGTTGTTTGCGCGAACGTTGCGGTGTGCGTTGCTGGTCTTTTAAATCGGACTCGTTCATGTTCGGCCGGTGTATTTGTATCGGTGGATCGGAAACAAACGTACTTCAAAAATCGGGAGCGAAGACTTTCCAAACATTCCGTATCTGTGGAAAACCTCGCCAAACCTTGTGGATAACACCCGAATTTTGCTGACTTATCCACATCGGTTTTGAGTTATCCACATCATTGGGCACGGTGGAAAAATTCCTCGGTTGAAAGAATCGCATATGTTTTAACAACATGAAAAGTAGGGGCTTACAAAATGCCTCCGTGTATAAGCGCCGGTCTTTGACACTGCCGCAGCGGGCTCGCCCATGTTAAGCCCAGGTTAATTTTCCACAGTGAGAAAAAATTTTTTTGTGGATTCCGATTGACAAAATTAAAAAATAATGTTTGAAAAGTAAAAGCGTTCGCCGCCGCTACATAAAACTTTTTGAGTTTCTAAAAAATTGTAATATATCTGCCGCTTTCTCGCCATGAAGACCGTTTTCTTGAAAAAATACCATATTCAGGATACAAACAACCCCGTTGCGGCCGGCCACAACGGGGTTGAAAAAACAAAAAGTAGAGAAAAAAGGGCTTAATTCCCCTCGTTTTCCACGTTATTCAGGCGCTGGCGCGATTCTTCGATCTTGCGACGCTGTGTTTCCTGATCCACCAGGTTGGTCTCCTGCTCTTTTTCGTTCTTCACGATCTCGTCCTCCGCCTTTTTGATCCGGTCTTTGTAGTTATCAATGTCCTTGCGCAGGTTGTCGTTGTCCTTTTGCAGGTTTTTGTACTTCTTCTCCATGTCTTTCAACTGGTCTTCCTGATCCTTTATCTCGTCGTTGATCGTAGCCCTGCGGACGTCGAGGTAGAGTTGCCGGAGCGCGCGCACAGCTTCATCGGAGCGGGAAGGGTTGTCGCGGCGGTTCAGAAAATAAGCGCCCGCATCAAACCATACGTTCAGCGCAGCGCCGTTGGGCAGTTTTTCAATTTTCGAATAGATGGAAAAGGGGTCGGAACCCATCATGCCCGACTTCAGCTGCGAAGCCGACCACTCGTCGGTCTTGCGGTCGCGCTTCAGCTTGGCGCCGAAGTTCTTTTTTGCAAAATCCTTCCAGAGGTCTTCCACGAGTTTTTCCGTGGCGCCGGGGAATTCTACGCGGAAACAGGGACGGCTGCCGAACGACATCATCCTTTCCGTTTCCAGCACCACGTTTTTGTTCCACTGGGCGGGTAATATGCTTGCTGAAAAAAGAAGCAACAAGAGGGGAAGTAATGTTTTGGTTTGCATCATGGTAAGATTTTTAGCGAATTTATAAGAGGCTATTTGAGTTTGTCAAATGGAGCGAAAAATGGGTCATTTTGTTGACAGGCGAGCCAGTTTTTGAGTGAATAGCAGCGCTATTAGCGATAAAATTGGGGAAGCATGGCAGCAAAAATGTCATTTTTAGCCCATTATGATGAATTCAAATAGCCTCTCGGGTCGTTTGTCTCGGAATTCTTTCACATTTTAACAAAGATAAGACGGCAAATCCTTCGAACGTGACATAAAAACATAAAAATAAGTGCCCGGGATAGCGTCTAAGTTGGCGAAAGAATTTTTCTTTGTGCCTTTTCCTCCCGTATCTATCCAGATTCGAAACCAACGTTGATTTTATGGCCAAAATCCTGATTGTGGATGACGAGATGCCCATCCGGCGAACCCTGCGCGATATTCTCGAATTTGAAGAATACGAGGTGGACGAGGCGACGGACGGGCTGGAATGTGTCTCAAAAGTGCAGAAAGAAAAATTCGATGTGATCATCATGGACATCAAGATGCCCAAGATGGACGGCATCGAAGCCCTCGAACGCCTGCAGATACTGGCGCCCGAGGTGCCGGTGATCATGGTGAGCGGCCACGGTACCATCGATACGGCTGTGGAGGCAGTGAAGAAGGGCGCCTTCGATTTTATTTCCAAACCGCCGGACCTCAACCGCATGCTGATCACCGTGCGCAACGCCCTCGAACGCGCCGACCTGGTGAACACCACCCAGATCCTGCGCAAGCAGGTGAAAAGCAGCAAGGGCGTGAACATGATCGGCGAAAGCGCGCCGATCCTCGAGATCAAGCGCATGCTCGAAAAAGTGGCGCCGACCGACAGCCGTGTGCTGATCACCGGGCAGAACGGAACGGGTAAGGAACTCGTGGCCCGCTGGATACATGAAAAAAGCAACCGCGTTGACGGACCGATGGTGGAAGTAAACTGTGCGGCTATTCCCGCCGAACTCATCGAAAGCGAGTTGTTCGGCCATAAAAAAGGGTCTTTTACCGGCGCGATCGCCGACCGCCCCGGCAAATTCGAACAAGCCAACGGCGGCACCCTGTTTCTCGACGAGATCGGCGATATGAGCCTCGACGCGCAGGCCAAGGTGCTGCGCGCCCTGCAGGAAAACAAGATCGTGCGGGTGGGCGACAGCAAGGAGATCAAGGTGGATGTGCGGGTACTGGCGGCTACCAACAAGGATTTGCGCGAGGAGATCGCCGGCGGGCGTTTCCGCGAAGACCTCTACCACCGCCTCGCGGTGATCGTGGTCAGCGTACCTTCCCTCAACGAACGGCGCGACGATATTCCGCTGCTCGTCGAACATTTCAACCGGCGCATTGCCGACGACTACGGCCACCCGCCCAAAACCTTTACGCCCGAGGCCGTGAAAGCGCTTCAGGAATACAACTGGACCGGAAATATCCGCGAACTCGCCAACGTGATCGAGCGGCTGTTTATCCTCTGCGACCAGACGGTGAGCGCCGAAGACGTGCAACTGTACGTATATCCGAAGCAGTAGACGCCCGGATCAGGCTTCCAGCAATTGTTCGGCGTGTTTGCCGGTATCTACTTTTGCAATGATCTTCTCGATGTTGCCGTTGCGGTCGATCACGAAAGTGGTGCGGTGGATGCCGTTGTAGGTGCGGCCCATAAATTTTTTCTCGCCCCACACGCCGTAGGCTTCCGACACCGCGTGGTCTTCGTCGGCCAGCAGGCTGAAAGGCAGGCTGTATTTTTCCCTGAACTTGACGTGCTTTTTGACGGAATCGGGGCTGACACCCAGGATTTCGTAGCCCTGCGCCATGAATTTGGGGTAGCCGTCGCGCAGGCTGCACGCTTCCGCCGTACATCCGGGCGTGTCGTCTTTCGGGTAAAAATAAAGCACCAGTTTTTTGCCCTTGTAGTCTTTCAGGCTTATAGTTTGCCCGTTTTCGTTGGCTGCGGAAAAGTCGGGGGCCTTGTCGCCCTCTTTCAGGTGAAACATACTTGTCGCTTAAGATTTGGTAAAATCCGGGAACGGTGCGCCCGCACCCGGGCTTCGTGCTGTTTGGTAGAGAAAACCCGGACGCATTAGTTTTGTTCAGAAAGCTGGCGTAAACTTGCTACCCGCCCCGATGGCCTTTGGAAATCGTCGAATACCCCTCGCGGTTTCTGCTCTTTTAAAGAACCCGGCCGGATGAAAAGCATCCGGTCTACAACTCAGCTGATTCAATGATGACAAAAATTGCGATCCCGGCCCTTGTTTTGTTTGTTTCCGCCTTCCTGGTTTCCTGCGATGCCCTCAAGGAAGTGGCGAACGGCGTGCTCAGCGAACCGACGATAGAAGAAATCGGCAAGGCCCTGAAACAGGCGCTCTCGAACGGCGTCACCAAAGGCTCGAACGCACTGTCCCAAAAAGACGGTTATTTTAAAAGCGCCTACAAAATACTGCTGCCGGACGATGCGCGCAAAGTAGCGGACAAACTACGGGCCGTGCCGGGGTTCAATAACCTGGAAAACGAGCTGCTCGAAAAAATGAACCGCGGCGCCGAAGACGCTGCCAAAGAGGCAGGCCCCATTTTCCTGAATGCCATCAAACAAATGACCATTCAGGATGCCGCGAACATCCTCATGGGCGCCGACAATGCGGCCACCAATTACCTCAACAAGACCACCTATCAGCCGCTCTATGAGAAATTCAACCCCAAGATCGTGGCCTCGCTGGAGAAGATCGGCGCCAATTCGCTCTGGAAAAAAGCCGCCGATGCTTATAATGCCATCCCCCTGGTCACGAAAGTGAACAACGACCTTGACGACTACGTCACCAAAAAAGCGCTCGACGGACTGTTCGGCAAGATCGCCGAGGAAGAGAAAAACATCCGGCGGAATAAAATCGCCCGTACGTCAGATTTGCTGAAAAAAGTCTTCGCCAAGCAGGACGCCAACAGGAAATAGCAACCGGATAAACATTATTTGAGATGATAGATTTAGAACAAGTTACAGGGTATGCCTGCGGCGCCGTACAGGAAACGGCTGCATTTATTCGCGCTGAAGCAGGACGGGTAATGCCGGGCCAGATCGAAGAAAAATTTCTGAACGGGCTCGTCAGTTACGTAGATAAAACGGCGGAAGAAATGCTGGTAGAGCGACTCTCGGCCATCCTGCCGGAAGCCACCTTTATTACGGAAGAAGAAACCGTCGTGCAGCGCACGTCCAATTTGCAATGGATCATCGATCCGCTGGACGGCACCACCAATTTTTTATACAACATCCCCCAGTACTCTATCAGCGTGGGCCTGCAAATTGACGGCGATCTGGTAGCGGGCATCGTACACCACGTGCCGGCAGACGAACTTTTTTCCGCCTGGAAGGGCGGCGGCGCCTGGTGCAACGGCCATCCGATCCACGTCAGCAACCGCGGAGAGATGCGGCAGGCGCTGGTCAGCACAGGGTTCCCCTACCATAATTTCAGCCGCGCCGACCAGTGGTTCAGCGTGCTGCGCGAGTTGATGCGCGAGGGGCGCGGCGTGCGGCGCTTCGGCTCGGCGGCGCTTGACCTTGCATGGGTGGCCGCCGGCCGCTTCGATATCTTTTTCGAATACGGCCTGAACGCCTGGGATGTAGCCGCCGGCGCCGTGCTGGTGCGCGAGGCCGGCGGTGTCGTGGTCGATTTCAGCGGCGGCGACGACTTCATCGGGCAGCGCGAAATGCTGGCCTGCAACAAAGACGTTTCTGAAAAAGCCCTGGAAATCGTGCGCACCCACTTTGACAGCGGAACCTGACGCGCTGTCCTGCAAATTTCAGAACAGGTAATTCACCGTCAGATTGAAGCGGTAGCCGGGCATCAGCAGGCCGGGCGTATGTACTTTCACCGCATTGCCGTCGATCTGGGCCGACAGTTTCGAGCCGATGATGGGGATGTCGCCGACGGTCTCCTGCACCTCGTCGCGGAAAGCCGCAAGGTCGTTTTCGGGGTTGTCGGTCGAATATTTCAGGGTGCCGCGCATCCATTTCAGATCGACCCCCGCGATGGTGGCGTCGAGCGTCAGAAAGTCGCCGATGCGAAATTGCACGCCTGCCGCAACGCCCAGGCCGAAGCCGCCCACGGCGCCCGTTATTTTCGTTTCGAAGTCGGTTTCGACCGAGCGGGTCACGGAGAAGCGGTTGTAGCGCGCATAAGGCGCCAGGTAAAAGCCGCGCGGCGCATTTTGGCCCAGGTAAAAACGCTGCTCCAGGATCGCGCCGAAGGAACTGAACTTGTTCTGCACGATCTCGCCGTTGTCGGAAAGATCGATGTTATTGGCCACCAGCCCGGGCACGGTAGTCGGCCGCGGCACGGCGACGATCAGCGACAATGATTTGTCGGGCGCGTAGGCCCATTCGCCGTGCAGGTTGACTTTGCCGCTCGGCAGCAGCAGGCTGAAAGGCGCCAGGCCGACACTGAACGACTGTTCGGAACTGCTCTGCTTTTTCGCAGGGCGAAAGCGGTTTTGCTGGGCGGATAAAACGGATGTGAGGAACAGGCATCCGAGCAGGATAAAGGCGGAGGAGGCAGGGTATTTCATCGCTGATATTTTTTCAGTGAAAACGGACGTATTTCGTTAGGAATTGGTCAAGATGCGTTAAGTGATTCATAAAATTTTTTACGGCGCCCCGCCGCCATAAAATGAAAAGTCCCGGCAACACAAGGGCCGGGACTTTTCATCCGAAATCGGATATAAAAGACTCTGACAAGCAATGGCTTACGATTGCTTCCACTTAATGGTGCAACCGATCGCCTTGGTCTCTTTCACACCGACTTCCTTGCCCGAACGCAATGCGTCGATGGCATTCTCCAGGTATTTTTCCTTGACCTCGGTGGGCTCTTCCGAATTATCGTCGATCGCACCGATGTATTTCACGACGCGATCGCTGTCGAGCAGGTACACGTGCGGGGTGCGGGTAGCGCCGTAAGTCTGGGCGATTTCCTGCGTGTCGTCATACAGATACGCAAAGGGAAAATCCTTTTCTTTTGCCCGCTTCTGCATGTTTTCGTAGCTGTCGGCCGGCTGCCGGTCTTTGTCGTTGGGGTTGATGGCCACGACCGGATAGCCCAGCGGCGCGTATTTCTTGTGCAGGTCGATGATGCGGTCTTCGTAGGCCTTTGCGTAGGGGCAGTGGTTGCAGGTAAAAATGACGATGTAGCCCTTGGCGCCTTCGATGCTTTCCAGGGACACCATCTTGCCGTCAATGTTTTTCAGGTTGAAATCGCGTGCGGTATCGCCTACTTTGTAGCCGGCGGCGGCGGGTGCGAAAGCCGTTGCGATGGCTGCCACGGCAAACAGCAGGGGGAGGAATAATTTTTTCATGATGCTCTCGATGAATTAGGTGAAGAGTTGAAATTTTGCTGTCAGTTTCCGGTTTCCAGGGCCGTTTTCACAGCGGTTTCGAGGCTTTCGTAGTCCAGTTTCTTTTCAAAAAAAAGCGAGACGCCCTTTCGTTTTGAGTAGATCAACGTTGCGGGTATGGCGCCCGTCCAGCTCGTATCCACTAGGTTGATGTAGTTGTTGGGGTTCGATTCATTCATGAACACGACTTCGCTTTGCAAACCCCGCTCTTTTACAAAAGGTTTTACCCTGGTTTCCACATTCCGCTTGAAATCGGTGCTGATGAGCACCACCTTCACTTTGCGGTCCACGTACTCCCGGTTCAGTTTTTCAAAAGAGGGCAGTTCCTCCACACAGGGCGCGCACCAGGTCGCCCAGAAGTTCAGGACGTACAGGGTATCGTTGTCGGCGTTTTTCCAGTAGTTGATCTGTTCGGATTTTATGAACGGGATATCCTGAGCCGACAGGCTGCAACAGGCGAAAAACGCCAGGAAGAACGTTATTTTTCTCATACAATGGCTAATAACGGAAGAAGCGGCAAAGTGTTGAACACGAATCGACAGATACCGTAACTCCGATGTCGTAAAGCGCGAAAGCGTAGGTGTGCAGCGGTGCCGTGTCGCCGGGTTTCGGCTGGAAAAAATCACTTTGTCGCTTGTTTCACCAGGCAGCGCCTGGCGTTACGCAACCGATTTGCCGATCGGGCAGTCTAATAAAGAAATCCTTTAAACCCGGCACAGGCGAGTCAAATATGGATCATCTTCAACCTTTGTGACGATCCATATTTTGTAATAAACTGGTTTACAATAAATCGGCCTTATGGAAATCCCGATTTTGCGTCATTGGAGGCAGATGAGAGCACCCATGTTTGAGGCCCGACGAAGGAGGGGCGAGTTTGGGTGCGAACCTGCCGGAAATGACAAGCAAAATCGCTGGATTTCCATAAAGCCTTGACTTTTTTGGTACTTTTTGCGTCAAGTTGAGGCTTGCCGAAATCCCGCCAAAGGCGGGGGCAAAAAGTACGAATGTTGCTCATTGTCAGAATGTTGCAGTTATTCCGGATGTTAAAATTTTCATTTTTGATAAATTCGAAAAGATTTATGTTTTGTAACCGCGAAACCTGTCATTAAACCAATGAAGCATCCCAGTCATATTTTTACCCAATTCTGACCGCAATCCCGCAAAGCCGGACTAATCTTGCGCCGAATCAAAAACCTTATGTTTATGCGTCCTTATCAACTCCCCTTACTGAAAACCCTTGTGCTGCCGGCAGCCATTTGCTGCTTGCTCATACCGGCGAGCGCCCAACATCATTCCACTGCCCCTGCCGGCCCTTCCAAACCCGAGACCCATTTCAAAAACATACGCCAGCTCACCTTTGGCGGCGACAACGCCGAGGCGTACTGGAGTCCTGACAGCAAGTGGCTCACGTTCCAGTCCAACAACCCCGCCTGGGGCCTGCACTGCGACCAGATATACGCCATGAAAGTCTCAAAAGCCGCGGGTAAAGCCACGTACAAGCCCAGGTCCATCAGCGGCGGAAAGGGCCGCACCACCTGCTCTTTCTTTATGCCCGACGGCAAGCACATCCTCTTCGCCAGCACCATGAGCGCCGCCGATACCTGCCCCGCTGTACCCGACCTGCGCAAGGGCGGAAAATACCTGTGGCCGCTGTACAATTCTTACGACATCTACGTGGCCGACCTGAAAGGAAATATTACCAAAAAACTCACCGATACGAAAGGCTACGACGCAGAAGCCGTGCTCAGCCCCAAGGGCGACAAGATCCTGTTTACCAGCGACCGCAGCGGCGACCTCGAACTCTGGACCATGAACCTCGACGGCAGCGGCCTCACCCAGATCACCAACGAACTAGGTTACGACGGCGGCGCTTTCTTCAGCCCCGACGGCTCGAAGATCGTATTCCGGGCCAGCCGCCCAAAAACGGATGCCGAGATAAAAGAATACAAGGACCTGCTTTCACAGGGCCTCGTCGCGCCGACCGACATGGAAATCTTCGTCTGCAACGCCGACGGAAGCGACCAGCGCCAGGTGACCCGGCTCGGCAAGGCCAACTGGGCGCCTTATTACCACCCCTCCGGGAAAAAGATCATTTTCAGCAGCAACCACCACTCCGAGCGGGGCTACGATTTTCAGTTGTTCATGATCAACGAAGACGGCACGGGACTCGAACAGATCACCCACGAGAGCATTTTCAACTCGTTTCCCATGTTTTCGCCCGACGGCAAAAAGATCGCCTGGAGTTCGAACCGCGACAACGGCGGCACCCGCGACACCAACGTATTTGTAGCGGATTGGGTGGATTGAGCGCACCGGCTTATCTTTCCCCGTAAAAACGCCTATGCCGGAACCGGGGTCCGATACTTTCCGAACGCCAAGCAAGATCGCTTTCTGGCTTTGCGCAGCCCTGATGGCGGCGACCTGCCTGTTTTACTACCCCAAATGGAAACAGGCGAATACCGAAGCAACGCTCAGTTGGGACGTGTCGGGTTATTACCTCTATCTGCCGGCAGCGCTGATCTATCACGACATCAGGCACCTGAACTGGTGGGAGGCCGTGGATGCCAAATACCATCCCGGTCCCGGCATGGGCCAGGCCTTTCAACACCCTTCCGGCAACTACGTGATGAAGTACCCCATGGGTCAGGCGCTGCAATTCCTGCCCTGGTTTGCCGCCGCGCATCTGCTGGCCGCACCGCTGGGCTTCCCGGCCGACGGCTTTTCCCTGCCTTACCAGGCGGCGATCAGTTGGGGCAGCCTGCTCGTCGCACTGCTGGGCCTGTGGTTCGCCCGCCGCAACCTGCTGGCTTTTTTTCCCGAACGCACCGTAGCCGCCGTGCTGATCTGCCTGGTGTTCGGCACCAATTATCTGGAATACACCGCCATCACTGGCGCGATGACGCACAACTGGCTGTTTACGCTCTACAGCCTGCTCATTTTCACGACAATGCGCTTTTACGAGCGGCCCACGGCCCTGCGCGCCGCCGCGATAGGCTTGCTGGTGGGCTGGGCGACCCTGACGCGGCCTACGGAGATCATTTCCGCGCTTATTCCACTTCTTTGGGGTATTGACGGACGCAGCGCCTTCCACACGCGGCTTGCGTTTTTTAAAGAACATTTCCGGAAAATGGCGCTTGCCGTGCTCGTCGCCGGCGCCGTGATCTTTCTACAGGCGCTCTACTGGAAATTCGCGAGTGACGACTGGGTCGTGTACAGTTACCAGGACCAGGGATTCAGTTGGCTGCGGCCGCACCTGAGCGACGTGCTGTTCAGCGCGCGCGCCGGCTGGCTGGTGTACTCCCCGATGATGCTTTTCGCCGTAGCCGGCTTGTTTTTCCTGCGCGCTCAACTGCGATGGGTCGTATTGATCTTTTGTCTGGTGGCCCTATACATCACTGCGGCCTGGGACATCTGGTGGTACGGCGGCAGCCTCGGCCAGCGCGCCATGGTGCAGGCATATCCGCTCTGGGTGTTTGCGCTGGCAGCATTTCTTGAGTGGGTGCGCAAGCCCGGCCGACCCTGGAAACGCTGGGCATTTACCCTGCTGGCATGCGTTTTTATTTACATCAACCTGTGGTGGACACATCAGGCGCACCGGGGCGGCTTGTTCGTGAGCGAACAAATGACCAAGCGCTATATGCTGAAAGTGCTGGGGCGCTTCGAAGCGCAGCGCGACTGGCTCAAACTGCTGGATACAAAAGAAGAATTCAAAGGCGCGGAACGCCGCGAAGTCCGGCAGGTATTTTCAGAAGACTTCGAAAATGCCAGAAATGGCACGACAGATGAGGCAGCCATCGCCGGAAACCGTTCGTTCCTCCTGAACAACGACACGCAGTTCACGCCGGAATACGAGGTGCCGGTACATGCGGCCGACGGCGACTGGGTACGGGTGAGCCTGACGTTCAGGTGCAGCCCGAAAGAGTGGGACTGGTGGCGCATGACCCAGTTGATCGTCCGTTTCCGTTCGGGTGAACGCATGTTGAAGGAACGCATGATCCGCCTGCAACGGCATGTGGATGGCGAGGAGACCCGGACGGTCTTCTTCGATACCCGCCTCCCGAAGGAAGCATTCGACCGCGCCGGCGTGCTGGTGTGGAATGCCGGCAGCGACAAGGCCGTCCGGCTCGACGATCTCCAGGTGGAAGTTTTCAGGTAACACCGGTTTGTTCTGCTAAACAAACGGAACGGTAATCATTACACACAGCGTGGAAGTCGCTACACAAAGGACGTAACTCGTTACACAAAGGGCGGAAGTCGCTACACACAGAGCGTAGTCGTTACACATCATCCCGCCGCGTCTAGGTCTTGTGAGCATGCTCAAGCAACCCAGAATGCCCATGAGTCAGTCGGCCCGGATTCGGCACACACTTTCGACACGCCTTGATAGGAAGCGATATTCCTTTTGCCAAATGATCATTCCCATGAAAATCATACGCCGCTACTACCTCCTTTTGCTGTTCCTGCTCCTGTTTCCGGTCATGTACGCGCGCATCAACGAAGTCCCTCGCGGCGTGCTCTGGTCGGACTGCGAAGGATACTACCTGTACCTGCCCGCCATGTTCATCATCGGCGATTTCCACCAACTGAAAGAAGGCTCCATGTGGCCGCAGCGCAACGAGCAGGGCGAGATCGTGATCAAATACACCTGCGGCGTGGCCCTGTTCGAGTGCCCGTTTTTTCTCGCCGCCAAATGGTACTGCGATGCGAAAGGGTACGACACCCCGGATTATTTCAACATACACTATTGCCGGGCCATCGCCATCTGCGGGTATTTTTTCGGTTTCCTGGGTCTTTTTTTCCTGCGAAAGGCGCTCCTGCAGCGCGGTTTTTCCGAAAAAGTCGCTTTCTGGACCCTGATCGCGGTGTTCTTCGGCACCAACCTGTTCCATTACACGACCAAAGAGATGGGCATGTCGCACGTATACTCGTTTTGCCTGTTCGCCCTGCTTGCCTGGCACACGCCGCGTTTTCTGGCCCGGCCGGGTTACCGCAATGCCCTGTTGCTGGGCGGCATGCTGGGCTGGATCGTGCTGATCCGGCCGACCGGCGCGCTGGCCGCCCTGTTTGTCGCGCTGTACGACGTGTACTCACTGTCAGACCTGAAAAAACGCGGCCTCTTTTTCCTGGGTCATTGGCCGAAACTGGCCGCGGCCGCAGGCGCGGCCTTCCTGTTTTTCGTACCGCAAATGTTCTACTGGCATGAAATGACCGGCCACTGGCTGCGATGGTCGTACGAAAACGAAGGTTTTATCTATTGGAATGCCCCGAAGATCGCTGCCGTGCTGTTCGACACGCAAAACGGCCTGTTCCTGTACTCGCCGATGGCCCTGCTCATGGTGGCGGGGGTGTTTGCAGGACTGAAAACACATCGGCACCACGCCCCGGCGCTGCTGCTGATCTTTAGCCTGGCCACGTACGTGTTCGCCAGTTGGTGGGCCTGGTGGTTTGGCGGCGCCTTCGGCCATCGCTGCTATGTGGAGTTCTACGCCCTGCTGGCTTTTCCGCTGGCGGGGGTTTTCAAAGGGATATTTTCACTCAAAAGCGGCCTGCTACGCCGGCTCGTGCTGGCGGGCATCGTCTTCCTGATGTTTTACAGCGTACGGATGTCCTTCCTGTATAACTACCTGTTGCCGCCCTGGGACGGCGAGCAGTGGCGCTGGAATCCGGACAAGATCATCGCGGTATGGTCGCATTTGTTCGACTTCCTTTTTCCGGGCTGAGGAACGATCAAATAACTTGTGTTTTGGACAGGACTCTTCAGATGTCTCTCAGCCTTCACCGCCAAGCCTTGAGTTCATATAGTTTTCCCGTAGGGAATGCCTGTTTATAGAAACTGCAATCCACCCATTTTCAAATCCCGCTAGGGATTTCCTGTTCGATTGCATAGGAAACCCCGATGGGGGCAATGTCGTTGACTTAAGACCTCGGAGAGGTCGAATGTTTGTAGAAAAAGATTGACCATCAATATTTTACGACCTCGGAGAGGTCGAACAATTAATTAACAACCAACGAATTAAATTCCGTTCGACCTCTCCGAGGTCGTTATAAAAACGGTTTGGCTTTTCTACAAATGTATGACCTCTCCGAGGTCAAAATCCTTAAGTCAATGACATTGCCCGATGGGGTTAATATCAGGGGAATAAATCCTGTCTATAAACGGGGATTCCCTACGGAAAAATCATGCATGACCCAGACCCGGCAGTATCGGCGGAGAGACATCTGAAAACCATTGAATCTGTAATTCAACTGTAATCTGATTTGTCAATCCTATCCAGCAGATTCACATTAAAAACAGGTCTCCAACCTTTTACTTGCTCCGCAAACGCACGATCGGGCAGATCATTTCTTCGAGGCTGATGCCGCCGTGCTGGAACGTGTTCCGGTAGTAGTTGTGGAAGTGGTTGTAGTTGTTCGGATACAGGAAAAAGCAGTCTTCTTTCGCAAAGATGAAGGTGCTGCTGATGTTGGGGCGCGGCAGTCCGGCCTGTTTGGGATCCTTTACGGCCAGTACGTCGCGGCTTTCGTATTGCAGGTTGCGGCCCACTTTGTATCGCAGGTTGGTGGTCGTTTCGCGGTCGCCGACCACTTTTGACGGCGTATTTACCCGGATGGTGCCGTGGTCGGTGGTGACGAACATTTGCACGTCGCGGCCTTCGAGTTTTTGCAGGGCCGTCCACAAGGGGCTGTGTACGAACCACGAGCGCGTGAGCGAGCGGTAGGCGCGTTCGTCGCCGGCGAGTTCCTTGAGCACTTCCATCTCGGTACGCGCATGCGAGAGCATGTCGATGAAGTTGTACACGATCACCGTCAGGTCGTTGTTGAGCGTGTGCAGGATATTGTCGTTGAGTTCCTTGCCGTGCTGCACGTTGGTGACCTTGATGTATTCCCACTTGACGCCCTTGCGGAACGTGCGTTCGAGTTGTTTGCCGAGGAAAAAGTCTTCGGACAGGTTCTTGCCGCCCTCGTCGGTATCGTTTTTCCATTTGTCGGGAAAAGCCGCTTCGATGTCGGCGGGCATCATGCCGGCAAAAATGGCGTTGCGACTGTATTGCGTGGCCGTGGGCAGGATGCTGAAAAAATAACTCTCGCTTTCCGTGCGGAACATCTCGTTGATGAACGGCTCGATCACCTTCCACTGGTCGTAGCGCAGGTTGTCGAGCAGCACCACGATCGTGGGCACGCCGTTGCCGATATGCGGGAAAATGTGTTTGCGCATCAGGGAGTGCGACATCACGGGCCCCACTTCCCTGTCGCGGTCGACCCAGTCGAAATAGTTCTTCACCACGAATTTGGAGAATTCCGTGTTGGCCTGCTGTTTTTGCTGGGCCAGGATATCGCCTACTTCCGCCTGGTTGTTGTCGAGCCGGAGTTCCCAGTTGACGATCTTTTTATACGCATCCACCCATTCGGTGTGGTCGAGCCCGCCGGTGATCTGCATGAAGATCTGCCGGAAATCCTGCTGGTAGTCCATCGCCGTTTTCTCGCGCACGAGGCGTTTGTTGTCGATGATCTTCTTCAGGGTCAGCAGTATCTGATTGGGATTGACCGGCTTGATCAGGTAGTCCGATATCTGCGAACCGATGGCTTCTTCCATCACGTGCTCGGCTTCGTTTTTAGTGATCATCACTACCGGCACCTGCGAATTGATCTCCTTGATCTTTGGAAGCACTTCCAGGCCCGTGAGGCCGGGCATGCTCTCGTCGAGGAACACCACGTCGATCTCGTTGCTTTGTTCGAGGTACGTTTCCACCGCGTCGTGACCGTTGGAAGCCGTCAGCACATCGTAGCCTTTCGATTGCAGAAACATGAGGTGGGGCTTCAGCAAGTCGATTTCATCGTCGGCCCAGAGTATCTTGATCTTATCCATTGAATTGTTTTATGTACTTTGCAAAGGTCATCATTTTGACAAATAAAAACTTCCATGGCGCATAAAATGCCGGCCATGGAAGACAATTGACGATTTGGAACGCCCCTGCGGGGTGCTTATTTTCAGGTGTTGAAAACTATTTTGTCGGGGCCCTGTCTTAGAGGCTGTTTGAATTCATCATAATGGGCTAAAAATGATATTTTTCGCTCCATTTGATAATCTCAAACAGCCTCTTATCAGCACCTTTGCACGACGTTCAACCCATTTTACCATGAACAGCCGGAAAAAGATCTTTAACGACCCCGTCTACGGCTTTGTATCCGTGCCCTACGGGCTGCTGCTCGACCTCATCGACCATCCGTATTTCCAGCGGTTGCGCCGGATCAGGCAACTGGGCCTGACGCCCTATGTATACCCCGGGGCGCTGCACACCCGTTTTCACCATGCTCTGGGCGCCCTTCACCTGATGCAGGAGGCTATCGAAACGCTGCGCTTCAAGGGCGCCGACATCTCCGATGCGGAAGCGGAGGCCGTGTGTGCCGCCATTTTGCTGCACGACGTCGGACACGGGCCTTTTTCCCATGCGCTGGAACACGCGCTGCTCGATATGCATCACGAAGAGTTGTCGGCCTTGTTCATGGAAGCGCTCAATCAGCAATTCGAAGGGCAGCTGTCGCTGGCGATCGACATTTTTACCAACCGGCATCCAAAAAAGTTTCTGCACCAGCTCGTATCGGGTCAACTCGATATGGACCGAATGGACTATCTCAACCGCGACAGTTTTTTCACGGGCGTGAGCGAGGGCGTGATCGGCTACGACCGCATTATCAAGATGCTGGCCGTGCATGAGGGAGAGTTGGTCGTGGAAGAAAAGGGCATATACAGCATCGAAAAATTCCTGATCGCCCGGCGGCTGATGTACTGGCAGGTGTACCTGCATAAAACGGGTATGGCTGCCGAACAGATGCTGATCCACACCCTTCAGCGCGCGCGCGAACTGGCACTTGCAGGCGTGGAACTGGAAGCGCCGCGCCATCTGGCCTGGTTTTTGAAAAATGATAACAACAGCCCCGCCGAACCAAGCGAATCACTCTTTCATTTTGCCCTCCTCGACGATAATGATGTCACCGCTGCCGTGAAGTATTGGGCGGAAGCCGAAGACTTTACCCTCGCCTTTTTGTCAAGGGGCCTGCTCGACAGGAAACTGTTTAGACTGGAATGGCGAAACGCTCCCGTGACGGCCGACGAACTCGATGCATTCCGGCGTCGCGTCGCGTCGGATTACGGAGCGCAGGCTGTGGCCGAACATTTCGTTTACACCGGCCGCGAAAGCAACCGCGCTTACGACGACGCGGAAGACCAGATCAAGATCCTTTTCAAAAACGGAGACGTACGACCCATCACCGAGTGTTCGGATGTACCGCTTTACACTCAGATAGTTACAAAACACTTCATTTGCTATCCGAAGCAACTTGGCGGACAACGTACGGATTAACCGAAATTTTCACCCGGATAAGTCCCCTTTTTGCAGGGGTTAGATTATTTTTGCCCAAAATGCACATGTTTCATAGCGTCAAACTTAAAATGAGTAAACCATTCCAAATTCAAACATTCATGTTCACCAATCCGATTCAAGTCATGAGAAAATTTAATTCCGTCATCCTTTTTCTCATCTGCATAGCCTTCGCAGCAAATGCGCAGCCTGGTGACGCCCCCCCCAATGCACAACCTGGCAAATGTTATGCAAAATGCCACATCCCGGACCAGTACGAGACTGTCACCGAACAGGTGATGATCAAACCCGCTTCTACGCGTACGATTCCCGTTCCCGCCGAGTATGAAAGCAAGACGGAGCAGCAACTCGTGAAAGCGGAAAGCAAACGCATCATCGCAGTGCCTGCGCAGTATGAAACCGTAACGGAAAACGTGGTGATCAAAGCGGCCAGCAAGCGCCTGACTCCTGTGCCCGCACAATACGAGACCGTAGAAGAGCGCGTCATGATCAAGCCGGAAACGAAGCGCCTGATCACTGTGCCTGCAGTATACGAGACCGTTAAAGAACAGGTAATGGTAAAACCCGAAGGCAAGCGCCTCGTGGAAGTGCCGGCTGTATACGAAAACGTGACCGAAGATTACGTGATCGAACCGGCATACACCAAAACGGAAGTATCGCAGCCGAAATTCGAAACCGTGACCGAGCGCGTGGAAGTAAAACCCGCCTCCACCAAGTGGGTCAAGAAAAAAGCCGATGCCAACTGTCTCAGCGCCAATCCCGACGACTGCCTCGTATGGTGTCTCGTGGAAGTGCCGGCTGAATATCAGACCATCACCAAGCGCGTCAACAAAGGTTGCGACGGCTCCGGCGTAGCCGATGCAGGTTGCACGAAAACCATCCAGGTGCCCGCCAAAATGGGCAAGCGCACCGTCCGCAAAGTAAAAACGCCGGCCACTACCCGCGAAGAGGTTATTCCGGCTGAATACTCTACGGTGAAAAAGCAGGTGCTGAAAACGCCGGCTACCGTCAAGGAAGAAGAGATCCCGGCAGAATACGCTACCGTGACCAAGCAGGTGCTGAAAGCCCCGGCTACTACCCGCGAGGAAGTCATTCCCGCCGAATACAAAACGGTAAGCGTAAAGGCTGTAAAAGCCGAAGCCACCACCCGCACCGAGCCCGTACCGGCAGAATACACCACCGTAACCAAGCGCCGGCTGGTGAAGCCGGGCGGTTTCACCGAGTGGCGTGAAGTGCTCTGCGGCGACAAAGTGACCGGCTACACGATCCGCCAGATCCAGCAGGCACTCGTCAAGGCAGGCTACGATCCGGGCCCGATCGATAACGTAATGGGTACCCGCACCAAAGCGGCGCTCACCAAGTTCCAGAAAGACAAGGGCCTGCCCGTGGGCAACCTCGATTTCGAGACGTTGAAAGCGTTGGGGGTTAACTATTGACGATCCCTGTATTTCAGTTTTCACGAATAAAAAATACGAGCCGTCCCGGATGCCGGGGCGGCTCGTATGCTTTTTGCGGTGTGTTTTATTTTCGTTAAATCCACCTGACGGAATGGCAGTTGTGATCGTTTTTGTGGAAACTTGCACAGTTTTTGACGTAATACTGTATGAATCAGTGGAAAAAGGGCGCTTTCAAATATAAATAATTAGTTATATTTGTGTGGCGTATTATCAATTCATAATCCCTTCGCACTGCCCAAACTGAACCCATTCATCATCCTGAAGCACATACATGGAATCCAATTCAGTCCAATACATGGTTGACTTTACAATGCCGGCCGATCTGCCGGAGGAGTTTGTCGACAGAATACCACACCAGCGCGCAGCCGTCAACCGCCTGCTCAATGAGGGCAAAATCCTGAACTACGCACTTTCACTGGAAAACGCTAAATTGTGGGCCGTTTTTTCCGTGCAGTCCGAGTCGGAATTGATGCAGCTCATTCAGACCCTCCCCCTTACGCGTTTTATGCAGGTACGGATCAATGAGTTGACCTTCTACAACGCTGCCAATCCCTTTGCTCCCGCATTTTCGGTAAATTAATGCGATACGGGCACTCCGCCCGTTCTTTTGTCACCAACCATTTGAGAACAATGCGTTCCGTCTTTCTATCCCTGTTCAGCGGGCTGGCGTTGCCCCTGTATCTGTCCGCGCAATCGACTTCTGTTGCGGAAGCCGGTATTTTCAGCACCCTGCAACAGTACGACCCCCTTGAAGTGCTGATCGAAACCGACCTAAAGCGACTGAAGAAAGACCGCGGCGAGGAGCAATGGCAAGCCGGCGTGTTCAAAGTAATGTATGGCGACAGCGTTGCCCTGCAACTCGATATACAACTTGCCGCCCGCGGCAACATGCGCAAGAAAACCTGCCATTTTCCGCCCGTCAAGATCCGTTTTTACAGCAAAACCCCTGAAAACGACAGCATTGCCGACATCAACGAACTAAAACTCGTCACGAGCTGCAAGAATACCAACCTCGACGAAGAGTGGGTGCAGAAAGAATGCCTGACCTACGAACTGTACAACCTGATCACCGACCAAAGTTTCCAGGTCAAGCGCGCATCCATCCGTTTTTCCATGCCGGGCAGAAAGAGCAGCATGCTCAACAGTTTTTCTTTTTTTATTGAAAGTGAAAAAGAAATGGCGGCCCGCCTGAACGCCAGACCCATCAAACCCAGGATCGTTTCCTACCAGAGCATGGATTCAATGGCTTATGACCGCATGGCCATGTTCCAGTACATGATCGGCAATACCGACTGGAGCATTCGCGTGCGGCACAATATCAAGGTGCTGTACATCATGCCGAACGGCCCCACTATACCTATTCCATACGATTTTGACTACGCCGGGCTGGTCGGCACCGACTATGCCGTACCCGACCCCAAACTCCCGATCCTCAATGTACGGGAACGCGTGTACATGGGCCAGTGCCGGGATGAGGTTACTTACCAGGAGATTTACAGGCTTTTTCGCTTCAAAAAGGCCGACATTTTGGCACACTGCAGAGATTTTGCCGAACTGCGCAACGGCATCAAAAAAGAGATCGGCAATTACCTCGATGAATTTTTCTACGTGCTGGAGCATCCCGATATCGCCAAAATGCGGATCGAAAATGAATGCGGCAAGATCAAGTGATGAATCCTGGTCTTTGTTTTAAATGAAAAGCCCGGGCGTTTCTCGATTGAAACGCCCGGGCTTTTTTCAACCTCCTGTTACGGCGCCGTCCGCACCACTTTTTTCGTCACTTTCCCTTTTTCCGTTTCTACCGTCAGCATGTACACGCCGGCAGAAGCAGGCGCCTGCGGTTGCCATTCATTGTACCCTTTTTCCGCCTGCAGGGTTTGTTCCAGCACCGTGCGGCCGTTCATATCGGCCCAACGCACATTCAGTTTTTCCTGCTGCCCGGCCAGGTATCCGAAGGTGAACGATCCGGCGAAAGGATTGGGATACAGGGTCATGTTGTCAGCCAGGTTGGGCGCGGGATCGGGATATATGCGGTTGATCAGAGCCCGGTCTTCCGGCGCCAGCGCGGCATCGTCGATCGTGCCGCCCAGCATGCGCACATTGAGTTTCATCAACTGTCCCTGACTGAAACGGTTGGTCAGCCGGGCGCGGTCAGTGAATACAAGCCGTGCGCCGGGCGGCAAATCCATGTATATCTGCTGGGGCAGCAGGTCCGCGTTGCATTCGGAAAGGTTCAGCACGGCATCGATGACGAGCGTGGCGTTGCGCTCGATGGCGAGCGTGCTGTTGGCGCAGAGAGCGAGCATGCCCGTGCCGTCGTTGCCGTAGTGCAGGGTAGCGCCCTCCACCACCCGCAAGGCGCTGCCATTTGCGAATTTCATACAGGAAAACGCATTGTTCATATACAGCGAACCACCGGCATGGCGGAATTCATCGCCGCCGTCCACCACAAAATCGATGAAATTGAGGCAAATATCTCCACCGTTGTTGACGAGATTCACTTGGTGGCGCTGGGTATCGCTGCCTTCCACCAGCGCGCCTTGCAGGTATGTGAACGGCTGTATTTCAAGCGTTTGAAACGGATCTATGATCAGGTTGATCGTTTGTTGCGAAGTGCTGTTCGGTACCGGCGTGCCGATCACGTAGGAAGGGTCCTGTACGCTCGGGAAAGTAGGCGCCGTGTATTGCAGAACGCAGTTTTCGGAAAAGCCCGGAATAATGTCACTTGCATGCACATCATACTCGCCGGTACCGGAATTGTACTGGCTGGGATATGCATTTACTTCGGTGATCAGGCCGGGTGCAATGTCGATCATATCGATAAAAACTCCGTCCAGGTACAGATACTGTCCCGTCATGTCCGCATTCTGGCCAAAAGTATATTTCAGGATGACCTGATCAAGATGCTGGCTGTCAAAATATTCCGATGGGAAACAACTGACCACATCAAGTACGGTTTCTTCAAAATTGACGCCCGGGGTAACGCCCGTCTGAATTCGCAAAGCGCCCGGCACGGCGATCCCCACAAACACGCCGGTACACAGGTCTTCCGTGCAATCGGTACCCAGCCGCGGTTTGACCGCGATATCGGATATGCTTGAAGAAGTGTACACATTGAACACATAATTCGGCGGCAGGCTGCCGAGGCCGATAAACTCCGACGGCTTTGCCCGGATAAAAAGCGCCTTCTCCGGGTCGATCTGCTCCAGATCGATGCGTGGTTTGCCGGGAAATCCGAAAGATTCCACGCTGATACAGCGTGTGGAGTCCACGGGCCCGTTCCAGGTATCGTCCAGCGTTTGGTAGACGATCCAGCCTTTCGGATAAAGAACGGTTTGGTTGTTATCGAAAGGGCAGGGAATGTTGTCGTACTCAAAAAAACTATTGCTGTAAATGATGCTTTGAGCGAACATGGCCGAACTGAGCAGACAACAAAACAGGAAATAAATGATCTTTTGCATGGTTGTGATAATTTGAAGTGAAAGTTGGTTGATCAGGACAAATATACCTCCGCACCATACGGTCCGTTGCCCGTGAAAGGCCAATGAACGACATATGGCATGTAAATATGACGCTTCGCTTTATCTGGCATTTCAGGTGTCTGAAATTATCCCGTACACTGTCATGGAGTAGCAACTCCGGGTGCACTACCTTTGCCCTATGGAAGACTGGGAACTCGATTTCGAATGGCTGCGGGTGCAACACCTGGTGCAGGATGCCATGCATCGCGATACATTGCCCGACCTCAACACGGTCCTGTTCCTGATCGGCATCCAGGAACTCGGCCGATGGAAAAAAGGCTTCAGCAAAGAGGAAAAACAGGATCTGATGCACATCGCCGTATGCCGCCTGCTGAGTTACGACGGCTTCTTCGAATTTGTCGGCCGCGACGACGACGGCTGGCCGCACTACCGCCAAATCGCGGAAATGCCGCCCCAGGATACGGCCCGGCAGGAACAACTTTTAAAAGAGAATGCCGTGCGCTATTTCAGGGAACTGGAAACCGAAAACGGCGGCTTTGAGGCATGAATGTTCCCTTCCGCCTTGTCCGATACGTTATCCTATGTTGCGTCCTTTTACACTGGATCACCTGCAGGCAAAACATTCCGGTCGACGCAGTTTTACATACCAGCATGGGGGATATTCAGGTGCAACTTTCCGGTGTGCACACGCCTTACCACGAGCGTTTTTTGGACATTTCCGATAGCCAACCTGTCGACACCCTTTCATTTGATCGCATCGAACGCGATTTCGCGATCCGGTTCGGGCCGGCGCCCGGAGATCAGGAGCAGGAACAATTATCAGGAGACGCGACGGGGACGCCGGTGACAACGGGCGCCCTGGCATACGCTATGACCGAAGGCTCACATGGGGAGTTTTTTGTCGTGCTGGGCCGGGCGCAAACGAAAGCCACACTCGATGCTACGGAGCAAAAGACCGCTGTCCGTTTGAGTGAAAAAGACCGGGAATTGTACGTAAAGCAGGGAGGCCTGCCGCAGTTGCAGGGCCGATGCGCGGTATTCGGCAAAGTCACGGCAGGCATGGAGGTGGCGCAAAAGATCGCAGCCTTGCCCCGCGACGCACAGGAACGGCCTTTGCAGCCCGTCTATCTTTGGATCGAGATCGTCCGCTGATGCGGCGGGTCATTTTTTGTCGGTAAAGAACCCCTGCGATTTTTCCTGGCCGAATTTCTTGTCGTTGAATTGCTGCGATCCACCTCTGGGGATCGAAAGCGACTGCCATTGCTCGCCTGCAAGAAGGCGGCACATATACACCAGTTGCCCGATGTGGTAAGAATAGTGCGCGAGCTGCCGGGACAGCGCTTCCAGCACCGTATGGCCTTCGTTGCGGATATAGACGATCCGTTCGAGATCGGCTTCTTTTAAAGGCTGGATGGCAAGGAACAGACATTCCCAGCCCGCATTCCAGGCTTCGAGCAGTTCCGCCTTGTCGTTGTAGTCGTTCTCGAATTCGGCATCGCGGTTGCGCCAGGGTTTTTCGCCGTCGGAAGTCAGAAAATCGGTAAAACGGCTCAGCATATTGCCGCTCAGGTGTTTGACGATCACCGCAATGCTGTTGCTTTCAGGAGAGGGTTGCCAGTGGATGTGGTCGTCGTCGATCTGGGCGATCGCTTTTTCGCCCAGACCGCGGTAGTAGCCGAACAGGCGGCGCGCCGTGTCGAGAAAGTTGAGGGATGTATTCGTTTCCATATTGCTGATGCTGTTTGGAGTTTCTTTCATCGGTAAAACGCGGCCGTTTCTTCCGCTCCCTGCCGGAAGGAGGTAGGCCTGAGCCCGAACGTTTTTTCAAATTTTTGGGAATCGAAAAAATAGTCGTGCGTGTATTGGTAGTTCATTTCGATCATTTCGCGAAAGAGTTTGTTGAACAAGCCCATTACGCGCAGCATGGAGGTCGGAGTAGCCTGAAATTTCGGCCGCACGCCGAAAATCTCCGCTGCGACCTTTACCCAGTCCTCGCCCGTCCATCGCTCGGCGCTGCTGGGCAGATGCCATACCTGTCCGTCGGCGCGATCGTCGGTGCCCAGTATTGCCAGCGCAGCCCCCATATCGCGGGAGTAGGTGTAGGTGTGCACTTTATCGGCCCGGCCCATGATGAACGCGGATTTACCGGCAGCCATGCGCTCGAATACGGTCGAATTGAGTACACTCGACTGGCAGTCGGGGCCGTAGAAGTCGGCGGCACGAGCGATACAGCCGCGCAGGCCATGATTTCTGAACGCGTCGAGCAAACGTTCGGCGATCTGTTTGCGCACTTTGCCTTTTTCGCTGTTGGGCCGCATGGGAGTTTCTTCGGTCATAGCGCCTTTCACCAGCCCGTATGCATACACGTTATCGAGAAAGACGAATTTGGCGTTGTGCGCCCGGCAGGCCTCGATACAGTTTTCCATGATCACAGGCCAGTCGCGGCGCCACACCTTGATGTTGTATTCCAAGCCAACGAGCAGGTAGACCACTTCCGAACCGTCGGTGACATCCAGCAGCTCCGCAATATTGGTTACGTCGGCACTCCGGTGCTCCCAGGGGCCTTTCACGGGTCGGCGGCCGACCCCGCGCACCCGGATGTCGCGTTGTTGAAGGGCAGCAGCCAGACCGGGCCCTACCGTGCCGTTAATACCGAGAATCGTATGCATAAGCGGTGATTTTCAGGCTAAAATAGTGCTTTGAAGACGGATGAAGCGTTTTTATATACGATTCCGGCCAAACGATAGATATAAGGGGCTCATGATTTTATGCAGTTCCATCACAGCATATTATTTCCCGTGATATCCGCGCGCTCCGAATGGCTGGAGTTCGTCTCGAAACAACTGTTCCAGCGCTTTCAGGTCTTTGCTGTAATCTTTGGCAGGGTCGTCTTCATGCTCGATCTCGCCCAGTATTTCGTAGCGAAAGTTTTCCTCCCCGTATTGCAGCCAGTCAGCCTGAAGACCGGTATTGGGATGCCTGCCGAAATCGAGTTGCATTTTGTGGCGGTTCCAGATGGCATCCAGATTGGTGCTGTGGTCGAGATATATTTTTCCGTTGACCGTATTCCTGATCTGGAACACCCCCATCCTGAATTTCATTTGTTTGTACGCCTCTCTGAGTTCTTTTTTTGTTTTCATAATTCATTTTTTTAAGACCGCCTGACGGCGTAAATAAGTTCGTCGAGGTATTCCCCGTTTTTGAACAAGGTTTTTTCAAACCGGGCTTCCAGCACAAACCCCGCCTTTTCAAGCGCTCTTTGCGAGCCGATATTCGTGCCGAAGGGCCGCGCGAAGATCCGGTCGAAATCCCATTGCTCGAATCCGTATTCGACCATTTGTCCGATTGCCCGGGTGATAATGCCTTTTCCCCAGTACGGTTCGGCGAGCCAGTAGCCTAGTTCGGCATTTTTACGGTGGATATCCGCCTGGGGATGCAGCCCGATGCCGCCCGCCGCATGGCCTTCTACTTCGATGGTCAGTATGCGCGGTGGCGTTTCGCTGGTCGCAAAAGCGATAAAAGTCTTGCCGTTCTCGGCGGAGTACGGATGCGGAAACTGGTCCGTCATGTTGCGGGCGATGGCGGGATTGTTGGCAAAACGGACCAGATCGTCAAGGTCGTCGGGGCGCCAGGGTCTGAGTACAAAATCCATTGGAAAGCAGGTGCATTTTTCCCCTTGCCGCAAAGTGCCGGCTTGCCGGGCGCACACGGGGACTGAACGCAAGGTGCCGGTGTAAAATTCCAGGCTGGCGGGTTTTTATCCGCGCAATGTTACCAGGTATCGCGCTACCGCCATGTTGGGTACCCAGCACAGCCAGGCAACGACTTTGTAAGCGGGCAGAAAATCCTGAAAAAGCATGCTCAGCAGGGGAAGCCAGAGCCGCAGGGTAACAGCGGCAAAACATGCGGCGTAACTATAGACCATCATTTTTTCATGCCGCACGAGGTCGTTTTTTCGGATCGACAGGTAGGCGTCGGAAGTGGTGTAAAGCCAGATGATGGCGAGCGAGATGAATCCAAGCGAGGGGATCAACCCTCCCGTCGCGTAAAAACCGATGTAAAAGCCTGCCAGCCCACCGGCCAGGGCCGTCACGACGTATATCTTACCGATCAACCGGTGAAACGACAGGTATTTGTTGCGGAGCGAAGCGTTGAATTGAAGCCACCCGACCAGCAGGGCAATGCCGCCAGCGGTGATATGCGTGTAAAAGCCGGTTTTCCAGATCGGGTTGGCCAGCAATTCCGCGCTTTTTGAATTCAGCAGGGCGAATTTCGGCCCCATCGAATAATAAAGGGCGGGATACAGTCCGATTGAGACCGCCAGTATGGCAACGACAATCCAGAGGGCTTTTTTCATTGCGTTTCAAGTGTTTTCAAGCAAAATAAGAGGTTGTATTTGTCAAAAAGAAATGAAAAGCGTGAAAAGGGCAATACATGAGTCATCTCGAATTTTTCAACCCGCGATTTCAATCGTGGGACTTGCGAAAAAAAGAAAATTGAACCGTTTTAACGGTTTTATTGCCTTGACCTGGCATTGGGAAACGGTTAAAACCGTTGAATATTCGCTTGTTTTGTTTGCCCACGATCGAATGACTCATGTCAGCAAAAAAATGGTTACTGGGAAACATCGAGTCGCCGCGGTGAAAATAAATCGCGGCGACTCGACGAGACAACAAATGAACAGCGATCACCGCATCACCGACACCTTGCGGCTAAGGCTTCCACGATCGGTCAGCAATTGCAGCGTGTACATGCCGGCTGGAAAATGTTCGATCGACAAGTTCATCTGTGCAGGCGGCACGTTTTCCCAGGAACGCACGTAGCGGCCGTCGGCCGAAAAAAGCCGCATGGCACGCACCGGCAGGTCGCCGTATTGCACCGTGAAGGCATTGTTTGCCGGATTGGGGAAAACACCTACCGGCGCCTCCAGGATATTGTCGACGGCAGTCAGCGGCGAACAGACATTGGCAAACCCCGCGTCGTATTGCGCACGCACGCCTGAAATTTCATCGAAGGTACTGCCGAGGCCGCAGGGCAGATCCGGATCGGGGTGTACCGTCCAGGCCGTGACGAGTTCCTCGACCTGCCCGGGTTGCAATTTCCCGATCTTGTGCGTACCCAACATCCGGTAATCCGCTGCCGGAATGCCGGCCGTACACATACTCCAGCCATTCGGATCGGCGGGGTCGGCGGGGAAAGCATAATCTGCAGGAATGCCTGAACCTGAGTTGTACCCCAGGCCTCCATAAGTCAAAGGCGTTCCGTCGCGCCAGGTGCCAGACAGAAAATTGTAATACTCATACGGAAATATAGGCTCGGTCATGCCGGTCGGCCAGCTGCCTACGCTGGGATTTACGAAATAGACCAGTTTGTCAAGTTTGCGGCTAAGAAAAGTCACCGACTGCACCGGCGGGTGGTCGCCAAAAGTAGGCACGCCCTGGTCGCAGATAGTTCCTGTGGTCCCGTCCAGTGCATCGGCATTATAGGCGAAAAATGTATTCAGATCGGGATTGCTGCCGAAATAGTCGTCAGTATAGCAGCCAAGGTCAAAATCAACCCACATGCCCACAAAGCATGAGTCCATGGGTTCGGTGTATTTATACAACATGCGGTGTGCTGTAAAGATCGTGTTATTGAGGACCGGATCGTCGGGACAGTTGAAGGCCCAGGTCGTCAGTTGTACTTCCATCTGCAGCGGCCATGCCTGCGTCACCGGGTGCACGATGCCGTTGCCCTGGTCGTTGAAAACGCACCAGACGATCTCGGCCGGCACGAAAGGCGGCGTGGCCTGCAATTTTACAGCGGGGTAGTCACCTTGAAGAGGGTCGTACAGACCGTTCTGATCGGCATCGTAAAAAGGCGCCAGGCCTCCCGGTGTATTGGGCAGGTCGAAGCCGTTCAGCGTAGAAAAATACGGATTCCCCCATCCGGGCCATCCCATGATCGAGGGATAAGCGGCGACGGCCGCTGAAGGGTTGTTGGCGAAGTTGGGCAGGTCGTCGAGAAAGGCCTTGATATCGGCCCCTTTTACCTTGAAAAAGCGGTCCCAGTTGGCACAGCTGGTGTTGTCGATCGTACCGTCTGCATTGAGCGGACCGGAGCGGTAGTCGGTACTGCCATTCGCCCTGTACTTTACGGCCGCCAGTTTGAGGTTTCCGGCGGGGTCGAGGCCGCCGATCCAGAACCCGGCAGCGAAAATAGTGGATGGGTTGGGGATGCCCGGACTGGGGTTCGGAGTAAACTGGGCATCGTTGAAATCCCAGAAAAGGTCGCCGCCGTTGAGCAGTCGCGCCCTGATATTGTTGCCGTAGATATCGATCTGTGAATTCGGAGCGCTGCAAGGGATCTGTGCCGGCAAAACGGATGCCGCGAATAGCCAGAAGACTATGGCCTGGATGGGTAGTTTTTTGATCATGACAGAAAGTTTGTATGTGAAAGATGGTTATTGCAAAAAACGCGGGCTAAAAGAAGTATTAATCGCAATATGTGTCCATTACTTTACACAGACCCCTCTGAATGAGCAGATGGTTGGTGAATTCAGGTGAACAAGGCATATGGATTCGTAAACGATGATATTGGCAAATCCCCTGAAATATACATTTTAATATTACAAATACTTATTTTAGCGTGCACAAACGCGTACCAACCAAGTCAAACACAACATGTTCCAACGCCAATCCCGCCGGGCATTCCCCGTGCGCACTATTCTGCTTTTTACCGCGCTGATCGCGGCTTTTTTGTACCTGCTTGTCAGGAATCTGCACCGGGACGAGGCCGCCACTACGCCGCCGCCCGCCCACGAGCAAAACGAAGAGGAGGGTGGCAAAGACCTTCGTCCGGCCGAGTGGTTCTTCACTGTAAGGGAATATCCCGATTTTAAAACGGATGTAAATACGTATGTAAAAGCCATCAGGCAAGTAGCCCAGGGTGCCGTGCAACGCGGCAATCCCGGATTCGGAGCGGCATGGACAGTTCAGGGGCCCGGCAATATCGGCGCGCGGGTGAATACCATCAAAGTGCATCCGAACAATCCGGACATTATTTACATCGGATACTCGCATGGCGGCGTCTGGAAGACGCAGGACGGCGGCGAAAACTGGTTCCCCGTTTTTGATGAACAGCCCTTTCTCGCCATCAGCGACATAGAACTCGATCCGCAGGACCCCAATGTCGTATACGTCGGCACCGGCGACCACAACATCAGCGGCTACCCCTTTATCGGCGACGGCCTGTGGCGCAGTCCTGACGGCGGGCAACACTGGCAGCACCTGGGCCTCGACGACCAGCGCATCGTTTCAAAGATCATCGTGCATCCCAACAATGCCAACACGATATACGTCGCGACGATGGGCTTGCCGTTCGAACGCAACAACGATCGCGGACTATACAAAACCACCAATGGCGGTCTGAGCTGGCAGCAAGTGCTTTTTGTATCCGACTCAACGGGCATCACCGACATGGTGATGGCACCGGGGAACCCCGACGTGATCTACGCCGCGGCATGGGACCGCATCCGCAACAATCAGGAAAGTATCGTGAGCGGCGAGAACGCCCGCATCTGGAAGACGACCGACGGCGGCGCCAACTGGGCCGCGCTGGAAAGCGGACTGCCCAACTTTGCCAACAGCAGGATCGGCCTTTCCATATCTGCCAACGATCCCAACTATGTATTGGCCGTTTATGTGTCCGAATCACTCGACTATCTTGCCACGTTTAAAACATCCGACGGCGGCGCCAACTGGTCGGCCTTGCCGGAAGACGGGCTGGATACGGGTTTTATGAACGGATTCGGCTGGTATTTTGGCAAAATATTCATCAATCCCTTCGACCCGAATGATATTTTTATCTGCGGAGTGGAATTGTGGCGCTCCCTCGACGGGGGCGATACCTGGTTTCAGACAACCCCAGAATGGTGGCTTTACGAGGTGCACGCCGACAAGCACGATATGGCATTCATCAACCCCAGTACCTTCCTGCTGGCTACTGACGGCGGCCTGTATAAAACCTCCGACGGCGGTTTCGAATGGGAAAAGATCGAAAACATCCCCACTTCTCAGTTTTAC
Organism: Lewinellaceae bacterium; assembly: GCA_020636045.1. Classification (GTDB taxonomy): domain Bacteria; phylum Bacteroidota; class Bacteroidia; order Chitinophagales; family Saprospiraceae; genus M3007. The sequence continues at coordinate 9,528 of JACJYP010000003.1, read as the reverse complement.
CGCGTGGCATACAATCCGTTCAGTCCCGACTGGTATTTCGGAGGCATGCAGGACAATGGCACCTCGGGTGGCAATAACGCTTTCATGACGGAATGGCCACGCATCTACGGTGGCGACGGATTTCAGGCTGTTTTTCACCCTGAAGATGAGAACATCTACTATTTCGAAACGCAAAACGGCAATATCGTGGGCAGTTTCGACGGATTTTCCATCGATCAGGCAACTGACGGGATCGACGACGACGACCGCCGGAGCTGGGACATGCCATACATGATGAGCCGCCATGACTACAATACCATGTACACCGGCACTTACCGGATCTATCAGGGGTTCGGCCATTTGCCGTTCTGGTTTCCCATCAGCGACGATCTTACGGACGGGATCATTTTCGGTAGCCGGTACCATTTTATCAGCGCCATCGATGAAAGCCCGCTCGACCCTGCCCTGCTCTATACCGGCACCTCCGATGGCAATGTATGGCGCGGCGACCCGACCACACAGGAGTGGACCAGCATCATCGCGGGCCTGCCCGACCGATACGTTTCCTCCGTAAAGGCATCGCCCAACATCACCGATCGCGTGTATGTGGCGCATACGGGTTATAAATCGAACGATTTCAGTCCGCATCTTCATCGCTCCGATGATCGCGGCGACAACTGGGTATCCGTCGCCGGCGACCTGCCCGCTCTGGCGATCAACGATATCCAGGTACTCCCGGGTCATCAGGATTCGATCATCTTTGTCGCCACCGACGGCGGCGTGTACGGCACCCTTGACGGTGGACAGCACTGGGAGCGGCTCGGCACGGGCATGCCCATCGTACCGGTGTACGACATTGAACTCAATCCCATTGAACGTACCCTGATCGCCGGCACCTATGCGCGCAGTATCATGAGTTTTCCGCTCGATTCGCTGCAAAACGACGACGACGTTTCCACCTTCACACCCGGCGGCAAAAAGGCGCCTGAACTGCTCGTGACACCCAATCCGGCCTCTGATCACGCGATGCTGACGACCAGGAATACTTCCGCCAACTACGAGACTGAAGTATTCGTATACGATCTTTCAGGCCGTATGATCCGGGAGCACAGGTTCAAGGGCTTTTTGCAGCGGGAAATACCGCTTGATGTGCAAAACATGCCCTCCGGTGTGTATATCGTATTTGCCCGCACCAACGGGAAAGTGTGGGGACAGCAAAAGATCGTCGTAGCGCGATGACGCCTGCCGGACTGGCAAAACTTTGGGCCGGACTGGCGCTGCTGTTCGGAACGGTGTTCGTTTTTACAATCCCGCCGTTCCAATCGCCCGACGAACCCAACCATTTTTTGCGCGCCTGGCAGGTCAGTGAAGGCGTATGGTTGTCTGAAATGAGCGATAACAGGTTGGGAGGCACGGTCCCTGCCTCGCTCGTACAGTTGCGCGATTCGTTCGCATACCTGAAAATGGACTACGAGGCCCGGTTGACCCTTCCGCAACTGGAAACGGCCCACCATTTGGCCCTTTCCGGGCATCAGCGCGTATTCGCTGATTTTCCCAACACCGCTATTTATGCGCCGACGGCTTATTTGCCACAGGCCGCCGGCATTGGCTTGTGCCGGCTTGCAGGCGCCGGCCCGCTGGCGATGCTTTACGGCGCCAGGTTTGCCAACCTCGTCGTGTGGATATTACTGGTTTGGCGCGCGCTGTTGCTGATGCCGTTCCTGCGACCCTTGCTGGCCGCATTAGCGTTGCTGCCTGCATCGCTGGTGATCGCAGCGTCCGCCAATGCCGACGTCATCACCAACGGCCTGTGCTGGTGGCTGATCGCGTCGTTTTTGGCAGGTATGGGTAAATACCATCTTCAAATAGCGGCATTTATCCTGGTTTGCCTCCACAAACTCATCGTTTTGCCCATCGCGTTATTTTCTTTCATTTCAAATGCAAAACGGGTCGGGAGAAACCTGCTTCCGGCGGTACTGCTGCTTGTTGTAGGGTTTGCAGCAGCGTTGTTTTGGGGGCAATTTGCCCGGGCGGCGTTTATCCCCTATGATCACTACGCCCCCGCTTACCGGGATGCACAAACACTGAACGAGGGAGTAGACCCGGAGCGACAACTGGCCCGGGTGGCGACACATCCTTTTGAATTTACCGGCATTGCATTGCGTTCGGCAGCCCGGGCCTTGCCATCTGCGGCAGCGCATATTGTCGGCAAATTCGGCTGGGAGAAAAACTACCTGCACCCGGTATGGCTGGCCTTGCTCTGGTTGTGCCTGGCAGCGCTGGTTTCTACAGAAAGTCCGCCGCTTGGGCCTTTTCAGCGCGCGGCCGCAGGAGGCATTGTAGCAGTATACGTGTTCCTGTTTGCGCTGACGATGTATGCGCTCTGGTGCCCGGTAGGCGCGACTGAAGTTACCAATTTTCAGGGGCGATATTTTACACCCATACTCCCGCTTGTTATGCTGGCGGTCGCCAACGGCCGCCTCGCTGCGAAGGCAAAAGTGATACGTATATGTGCCGCTACGGTACTGATCCTGGGAAACCTGGCCATTATCGCAGCCATTATGCAGCGATACTACTGGTAGCCGTTCAGCGGCCCAGCGCCTCGAAGATCAGGTCGATCTCGTCGAACGATTTTACCCCTACCTGTTCTTCATCGCCGCCCGTGAGGCCCAGGCCGGCGGGACGTAGTTCCGCCAGGAAGTCGGGCCATTGCGCTTCCGGTACGTCCGCCTCCAGTAAAACGGGGTAGTCTGCGCAGCATTTTTTCCAAAAAGCCGTTTCCTCCGGGTCCGGCATACCGGGTTTCAGGGAAACCAGGTACCAGGCTACCTGTCCACGCGTCTCTCCAAATGTTTGCAATAATGAAGCATGGTCTTGTGCGCCGTCCAGTTGCATGATCAGTTCCAGCCCTTCCAGTTCAGCCAGCCGGGCGGCATACGCCCCGGTCACCTGCACGGCATCGAGGCCGAAAAAGCGCGCGGCCTCCCGGATCACAGAACTGTCCGCCCGGGAAAATTCACCCACGATCTTCGGGCCTTCCACCCATTCCCGTATCGCCTTCATGTACACGGGATCGAGATAGCCTTCGGTGCCTTCTTCCAGGTTGAACCCCAGAAAATCGGCTTCTTTGGCGGCGAAATAACGCGCATCGGTCAGGTTGGTGATGCGGGAGGCTTTTATCAGCATCGTTTGACGGTAAAGTGCTACAGGTGAATGATCGCTTTTCGGGGTAAAGATAGGCAGTGACGAAACCCCATTCAAAAACCGCGTGCGCTTTGCGTAGTTTTGCGCTTTATTCTAAACGGACGAACAAAACATATTTCCTTTTGCGCAACCGTAACTACCTCTGGCTATTCCTGTTTCTGGGCGCAGCGCTGATCGCCTGGAAATTATATCAGAACAAACAACAACTCGCCGCCGAAACCAGGTTTGGCGAAGTGACGGCTGCCTACGTACCCGTGGAAGTGGCGCTGCCGAAAATGGAAACATTGGCCAATCACCTCGAAGCGGACGGCATTTTTTTGGCTGCAAAGGAAATGTTTGTGATATCCGAGACCGCCGGGCGCGTCGTGGAAGTGTATAAAAACAAGGGAGAGTGGGTGAATGAGGGCGACCTGATCGCTAAAGTAGACGATGAGGTGCTGCGGATCGAACTGGAAGCCACGCAGGCCAACCTCGCCAAACTGCGCAAAGACCAGGAGCGCCTGACGAACCTCATAGAAGGGGAAGCGGCGCCGAAAAACAAGATCGAGGATGTGGAACTCGGCATCCTGGCCGCAGAAGCCAAGGAGAAAGGCCTGAAGAAACAGATCGCCAATACCAGTATCAAGGCGCCCATGACCGGTACCCTGGGGCTGCGCTTCATCGAACGCGGGAGCGTCATCGGCCCCGGCATCCAGGTAGCGCAGATCACCAACCTGGAAAAACTCCTGCTCATGGTCAAGGTGACCGAACGCGAGGTGTTGTATTTAAAAAAGGGGCAGGCCGTGCAGGTAATCGCCGACGTATATCCGGAAACGGTCATTCCCGGCAAGGTGACCAATATCGGGCTGCGCGCCGACAACGCTTTTACCTACGACGTTGAAATCGAGATCACCAACCCGAAAAAGTCGCCGCTTCGGGCCGGCATGCACGCACAGGCAAAATTTACCTTCAACGCCCACCGGCAGGGGCTGACGCTGCCCCGCAAAGCGATCGCCGGAAGTTTGCAGGATGCAAAAGTGTACGTAGTACAGGATTCAGTCGCCGAACTGCGCTCCGTCACCCTGGGCGGCACGTACGGCGAAAAGGTAGAGATCACTTCAGGACTGAAAGAAGGCGAACAAGTAGTGGTCACGGGGCAACTCAACCTGTCCGACGGCGCTCGGGTGAGGGTGGTGTCCACGAACTGAAGCCGCCATGTCCGGACAGCCATCCCATGAAATATTAAAGCACCGGATCCCCGCCCTCGACGGGCTGCGCGGCATCGCCATCGCGCTGGTGATGCTCAGCCATTTTCTGTTGAGGAGTTTCTGGACCGACAAAGACTGGTACACCCGGGTGCAGGGCGGCTGGCTGGGCGTCGATCTTTTTTTCGTCCTTTCGGGATTTCTGATCACCGGCATCCTGATCGACAGCAAGGGCCGCGCCGACTACTGGAGTTCATTTTACAAACGCCGCATCCTGCGCATTTTTCCCCTGTACTACTTCAGCGTGATCGTCGTATGGCTTACGGTCATTTTTTGGGAACAGGCGCCGGGGCGGCTGCACGGTTACGACTCTTTCTTCTGGTACTTCAGTTTCACGCCCAACATTGCCATGGCGCTGAAAAACAACTGGTTGTACCACAGCCATGTGTTCAACCTCAATCATCTTTGGTCGCTCGCCGTGGAAGAGCAGTTCTACCTGCTATGGCCGTTGGTGGTGCGCTGGCTACCCTTACGGTGGCTGGCGGCCGTTTGTGTCGCCCTGTTGTGTATCGCCACGCCTGCGCGCCACTGGGTGGACGGCCTGCTCGGCGATCCGCTTTCCACCGCATCTTACGTACTGCCTTTCTGCCGGATGGACGGACTGGCCGCGGGAAGTTTTCTCGCCGTCTTTTTTCGCCTCGATCTGCAACATTTCATCCCTTACGACAAATGGCTGGCGCGGATCGCGCTTTGCTGGTCGGGTTACGAGATCGCCGGGATCTTCGTCCACGGCACGGAGCAAAGGCTTTTTACCCTTTCAGCGCTTTTTTTCGGCGCCATGCTGTACCTCTCGCTCAATACACATCCCCGTGCATTGATCAGGCGCATCTGCGAAAACAGATTCCTGATGCACCTGGGAAAATACAGTTACGGGCTTTATGTATTTCACCTCATGTTTGAGTACGCCTGGCTCCGGTGGTTCGGCAAAGCCCTGATAAGCAGCACATTGCCGCCGGCGTTGGGCCAGACGATCTATCTGTTGCTGGCATTTGCCGGTACTTATGCGCTTGCCCGCCTGAGCTGGGCACTGATCGAAAGGCCGTTTTTGCGAATGAAAAAAACCTGGGCGGCCCGGCCGGCGGCATAATGCAGCAGCCCGCCGTGCTATAATCTTGCACGGCGGGCTGCTGTATATGGCAATTAAAAAACCGTTTATTGCAGGAAGTAGCTCAGGGTCAGGCGCAGTGCCGTTGAGCGGATGCGGTGGCCCTCTTCCACAAATTCCAGTTGATTGTACATGTTGCGGCGACCGATGTAGTAGCGGATGTTGGCGCGGAACCGTCCTTCACCGGCACTCAGGCCGAAGGCCGGCCCGAAATCCACCCCTGAAAATGCATCGTTGAGGTCGACGGCACGGGTGGCGTTGTTGATGTCATCGTAATCGCCGACGAACACCTCGAAATTGTCGCGGTCCAGGTTGTGAAAATGGGTACCGAAAAAACCGCCGGCCTGAATGCGGAACGGCACATCGGCCACGGGCTGGAACCCGGCGAAAAGACCCGCTTCAAAAGTGTTGTAGTAGTACTGGTAGCTCTGCACGTCGGCTTTTTGCTCCGGCAGGAAGTAGACGGCCTTGGCGCTGGCGCCTTTTTGCGTAAAGATGATCTCGGGATTGAGTTCGAAGTGATCGCCGAAGCCCAGCACGAACGAGCAGCCGGCAGCGATGCCCAGGCGACCCGAAGAAGTGGTGAAAAGGTCGGAGCGCAGGGAAGAATAGTTGCTCCCAAAAGTAAATCCCATCTGGTAGCGGACCTGTGCATGAGCAGCAGAAGTGGCAAGGACCAGAAAGGCGGCAGCGAATAACGTCTTAACGTTCATAGAATGCAGGATGATGAAAAATGAAAAATCAGGTGAATTGCAATGAAGGGTAGCGTTGATTCGATGCGCAGACTTTTTATAAATGAAACCCTGTGTTTAGAATATAAAACACAAAACCGTGCCGAGTTCAGAATATTCATTGAAACAGGAGGCTATTTTAACGATCATTCAAAATTATTATTGTACACCCTAACATTCACACTTCTGTTTTTCTTAGCGCGCGGTTTACTGCATGATGCTACGCCTTCTGCTCAAAAAACGCGCCGATCGCTTGTTCTTTTCACGGAAAGTATCGTCGCTGTCGCGACAAACCCGTTCAGATGCCGGTACGTATAGCAAAAGATTCGCTTCTGGTACGCGGACGCTGCTTCGCACCATAAATAAAGTGGACTCCCCAGGGCATTTTCAGACACACCCTGAACACGTTCTTATACTTTGGAGAATACGCGGAAATATTGGAGAGGGATCTTGCCCTCGAAAAATGCCTTGCCGACAATAGCGCCCGCACAGCCGATTGCCGTAAGTTCTTCCAGATCGGCGATGCTGCTGATGCCGCCACTGGCCACTACCTCAAGGTCCGGAAATTCGGTGATGATGTCGCGGTACAGTTCGGTGGCCGGTCCTGACAATTCTCCGTCGCGGGCAATGTCCGTGACCGAGATCTGCCGGATACCCAGGCTGTGCATTTTTTTAAGAAAATCGAACAGCGACACTTCTGTCTGGTCCGTCCAGCCGTGCACCGCCATCTGGCGGTCGCGCACGTCGGCGCCGACAAGGAACCGGTCGGGACCGAATTTTTCCACCCAGGCGCGAAATTCATCCTGCGCGAGCACCGCAACGCTGCCTACCGAAAACAGCATGGCGCCGGCGTCCCACACCTGCTTGAGCGAGGGAATAGAGCGCAGTCCGCCACCGTAGTCGATCTGGAGCCGGGTGCGGGCCGCTACTGCCGCCAGAATGTGCAGATTGGCAGGCCGGCCGCTGCGCGCGCCGTCGAGGTCGACCATGTGCAGGCGGCGAATACCCGCCTGCTCGAGTTCGATGGCCAGTTCGAGCGGATTGGCCTCGTACTCGGTCTTTTTGTCAAAATCGCCCTGGCGAAGCCTTACCAGCTTGCCATCCAGCAGATCGAAGGAAGGAATGATTTCCATAGGTTGGCGTTGGTCGACGAACGGGTATGCTCTATATTATTGTTTTGATTATCAGGACCTTGGTCCGGAAAAAGATCGGGCACATTACATTGCCGGAAAGGGTGATTTTTGCTTCGCTTTTGTGTGTCGGGTCCACTATTGTCCGGCATTGGAAATGACTGCCGGCTCCAAAATCATCTACAAAGTAAGCGAAACTTTATTCTTTTATCACAGTGAAAAAGGGTCCGCAAAAATGGAATGTTTTCTGCCGATCGAATATCAGGTGCCTGGGCGCCGGTGATTTCAGGCAGAATGACCCGGCCATGATCCGTATGTTTCCCTTAAAAAAGGCCCCTTAACACGCTATAAGCGCCAACTGGCAAACAAAAATGCAAACGGACGGGCAAATCTTGTTTATTTCACTTCATCCGTTTTCGTTGCCCCGAAAGGCTGTACTGATCTTCAGTATTATGTTTCACCGAACAAGCAGCGTATTATGCGAATTATTCCAGTCATTGCCTTTTGTATCTGCACGGCTACCTCATTTACCCAGAACATCAATGTCACATTTCGCTCTGTTTTATCCTACCAGGGGCAAAATCTTGCCAATGTTTGGGGGTATTCCGATGCGTCCGGTAACGAATACGCGCTGGTAGGCGCCAAACAAGGGATGAGTATTGTCGACGTTACCAATCCCGATAACCCGACGGAGATCGTACAGATACCGGGGGCATTTAGCAACTGGCATGAGATAAAGACTTTTCAGCACTATGCATATGTGGTTTCTGAAGGTGGCAGCGGAGTGCAGGTAGTCGATCTGAGCAACCTGCCCGGCAGCAACCTGACCTACCACAGCTATTTCGGCGACGGGGCCATCAACGGTCAACTGACAAAAGCCCATGCCTTGCACGTGGACCTGACCAAGGGCTACCTCTATGTGTACGGGAGCAACATCAACGGCGGCAGGGCACTGATTTTCAACCTGAACAACGACCCTTATAATCCACAGTATGCCGGTACTTTCAATTCAGGATTTTCAGCACTGGGCAATTATATCCATGACGGCTACGTGGACAATGACATCATGTATTCCGCCCACATCTACTCCGGCTTTTTTTCCATCGTCAACGTCGCCAACAAAAGCAATCCGAGCCTCTTAGCCGTTCAGAACACGCCCGGAAGTTTTACCCACAATACCTGGCACTCGGGCAGCGCCTTGTTTACCACCGACGAGGTCAGCGGTTCCTTCCTCACTTCCTATGACGTCAGCAACCCTGGAAACGTCAACCAGCTCGATAAGATACAGAGCAACCCCGGCACCTTTTCCACTGTTCATAACACCCATATTATCAATGACTACGCCGTGACTTCCTGGTACCGCGACGGGTTTACCATCGTCGACGTGTCGCGGCCGGCCAACATGGTGCAGGTTGGAAATTACGACACCTATCCCAACGCAGGAGGCAGCGGGTTTCAGGGGTGCTGGGGCGTGTACCCGTACCTGCCCTCGGGCAATATTCTGGCCAGCAATATCAATGCGGAAGGCACTGCCAATGGCACCGGCGAACTCTGGATACTGACTCCCACTTATGAGCGCGGCTGTTACCTGGAGGGACTTATCACGGACGTACAAACGGGTTTTCCCATCAACGGCGCTACCGTGAAGATACTCGGCAGCAATACCACCGAGAACAGCGCTGCCAACGGCGAATACAAGATGGGGCAACTGCAGGGCGGCAACTTCGATGTGCTCGTCACCAAAACGGGTTACATCCCTTACTCCACCAGCGTAGCCCTTTCCAACGGTGTGCTTACCACGCTAAACGCAGCCCTCTTGCCGGTCGGCCTGCCCGTGACCCTCACCCGCTTTTCTGTCACGGCGGAAGGAAAAGACGCCTTGTTACGGTGGAGTACCGCTGCGGAAATCGACAACGAAGGGTTTGAAGTGGAGCACAGCCGTACAAATACTTCAGGATGGGAAACGGCGGGCTTCGTCAAGGGCACAGGAACGCCTTATTTACCTGCCGATTACAGTTTCCGCGTACGCGATCTGGCGCCCGGCACACATTATTTTCGCCTGCGGCAAAAAGACCTCGACGGCAGCAGTACTTACAGCGAGGTCAAATCCGTGGAGATAGGAGGCGCGCGGCTTC
>JACJYP010000029.1 GCA_020636045.1 Lewinellaceae bacterium | reverse complement strand
TACATAGTCACCGCTATGCGCCTGAAAAAACGCGCAAAACAGGCCAAAAATCCATCCTTTCTGTCTCCTGCATAAAACCCTGAACACGTTCTAAAACCATTGAATATCTGCCTGTTTTGTTTGCCCATGATTGAAATCGTGGGTTGAAACAACATATTCCCGCTTATTGAAAAAAATCGGGATAACTCACGTTAGCCAAAAATGAGTAATTTGACCTGCGTTTGGGAAGAACCATTCTGAACCAATCACTTGCGTATGGCAAACATTCTCGACACCACCCGGTCATACCTGACTCCGGTACTGATCGACCAGGCCGCCACCCTCAGCGGAGAAAGCGAAGGCGGCATTTCCAAGGCTTTCAACGGGCTTGTGCCCTCCATGCTCGCCGGTATGCTCGACAAAACCGCCGACCCGGAAGCCATGGCCGACATGCACGCCGCGCTGAGCCGCTTTCCGACTGAAGTGCCCGAGCAACTGGGCCGCTACCTCGACAGCGGCAATCTGGCCCACGGCGACCCCCGCGACGCTGCCGGGCATTTGCTGGGGCATGTTTTCGGCAGCAAAGTGCCAGCGGTCATCCGCTCGGTGGCCGCATTTGCGGGTGTAAAAACGGACACGGCATCCATGCTGCTCGGCCTGGCCGGCCCGCTGCTGATGAGCGTACTGCGCAGGCGGATCGACACGGAAGGCCTGACGGTAGCGGGCCTCGCCAACACGCTGATCGATGAAAAAGACGCGATCTATGCAGTCCTGCCCACGGGCATGAGCGCCATCCTGAACCTGAAAGGCCCGAAGATCAGTACACCGGCAGCGCCGGAAGCTGCTACGGGGATCGACTGGATACTGCCGCTGCTGCTGTTGCTCGCGCTGGGCGGCGGTCTTATGTTTTATCTGAAATACTGCGGGTAAAGCAGGGTTCTTTCTGCGGTAACACGCGTTAAAGTCTGTAAAGGCCGATTAAAAAGTACTCCAACACCGTTCGATCTGCAATTCTTCAACCCGTGATTTCAATCATGGGAGAAAAAACAGATATGGTACGCCGAACCGTTTTAACGGTTTTCGACGCCTTGTCAGAATCTGAAAAAAAACGGTTAAAACCGTTGATAATGAGCGGGTTTGGTCTTCCCCATGACTAAAGTCGCGGGTTGATTCGCGCACATATCAAAAATTTAACCCAAGTCGATATAAAATACAAATTAACGCAGATGCGTTATTACGCCAGATCGTAAGCGCGCCCGCGACATCGGCGAAGCCGCCGCAAAACCGGATGCCCGCGCCAACGCACGCCGGCTGACACCTTGCCGGACATCAATTCTTAAAAACGAAACCCGTTGACAACTCCAATAACATTGCTTCGTACAGGCATCCTGTTATGCGGATGTCTGCTCGTATACGGAGCTTCGGCGCAGGTCGAACTTGGCGTGCGCAACTTTTCACCCATCCATACATATCAGTCCGGCCGTTTATTCTCCGGCACGCCTACGCACTTTCGTACCGGCGCGGGAGCACCCTGGCAGCGGATCGGCTATTTTGGCGGGCGCCTGGAAAAGCAGATGCCGCCGAATGCCGCCGCGCAGGCGCATATGCAGCGCTACCGTGCCGCCAAATGGATCAACACGGGCTGTGCGATCGGCGCCTTCGGTGCGGGCATCACAGCCATCGCATACACCCTGCCCCGCCTGGGAGCAGCATTCGGCGTTCAATCCGAACCCGGCCCCGGCATCACGCAAAAACCGGGCTTCTGGTTTGCCCTGGCCGGCGCATTTGCCATCGGCGGCATCGTTGCCCGCGACCAGGCCGGCAAACGGCTGGAAAAGGCCGTTTTTGCATACAACAGCGATCTGAGCGATTTTCCGGTTCAGCCTCCCAAATGGGAACTTCGGCTCCGCCCGGGAAGGCCGGGTACGGTCGGCCTGTGGTGTACGGTCAATTTTTAATGCAGGCGCTCCATAGGAGCCGACGGTTTGTAGGATCCATTATCTCTATGCTATTCCGCTCCGTAGGAGCCGGCCGCTGCGTCTGAACATGGTCGGCTCCTACGGAGCGGCAATCCATTCCGGACGCTTTGCTATAAACAGACGGCCCCTACGGGGCGATCGGGTTGGGGTTGAACGGACCTTTTACAGCGCCCATCGACCCCGGTTTCGACAGGGAGACTGAACAGTTTGCCACTCTTGTTACCTTTGCCGTGACAACCCGGCCGGGAAAACATTGTCAGTCCACCATTCAACATACCAGATACATGTTTCAAAACGTCGAACCCGCCCTCGAACAAGAACTGAAGGGCATCCGCGATGCCGGATTATACAAGGAAGAGCGCATCATCACCTCGCCGCAGGGGCCCGTGATCGATACCACGGTACAGCGCGAAGTGCTCAATTTTTGCGCGAACAACTACCTCGGCCTCAGCAGCCACCCTGCGGTGATCGAAGCGGCCATCGAGGCCATCCGCACCCACGGATACGGCCTGTCGTCGGTGCGCTTTATCTGCGGCACGCAGGACATCCATAAAGAACTCGAGCGCCGCATCGCCGATTTTCTCGGCATGGAAGATTCCATCCTCTACGCCGCAGCCTTCGATGCCAACGGCGGCCTGTTCGAGCCCCTGCTCGGCGAGGAAGACGCCATCATCAGCGACGAACTCAACCACGCCTCCATCATCGACGGCATCCGCCTGTGCAAGGCGAAACGCTTCCGCTACAAGCACAACGACATGAACGCGCTGGAGGACTGCCTCAAACAGGCGAACGAGGCCGGCGCCCGCCGCAAACTCATTTTTACCGACGGCGCTTTCTCGATGGACGGCACCATCGCGCAACTCGACAAGATTTGCGACCTCGCCGACCGCCACGACGCCATGGTGGGCATCGACGAATGCCACGCCACGGGCTTTCTGGGCAAAACGGGGCGCGGCACGCACGAATACCGCGGGGTGATGGGCCGCATCGACATCGTGACGGGCACGCTCGGCAAAGCCCTGGGCGGCGCCTCCGGCGGCTTCACCGCCGCGCGCCGCGAGATCGTGGAACTGCTGCGCCAGCGCTCGCGGCCCTACCTGTTCTCCAACACCGTGGCGCCCTCCATCGTCGGCGGCAGCATCAAAGTGCTGGACCTGCTGAGCGGCAGCACCGCGCTGCGCGACAAGCTGGAAGCCAATACCAAATGGTTCCGCCAGGCCATGACCGACGCGGGATTCGACATCATACCGGGCGATCACCCCATCGTGCCGATCATGCTGTACGACGCGCCGCTGGCGCAAAACTTCGCGCGCCAGTTGCTGGACAAAGGCATTTACGTCATCGGATTTTTCTATCCCGTGGTGCCGCAGGGCAAGGCGCGCATCCGCGTGCAACTGTCGGCGGCGCACGAACAGGAACACCTGGAAAAGGCCGTCCGCGCATTCACCGAGGTTGGTATGCAGTTGGGGGTATTAAAATAGTCGTTCAGGGGAAGATTTGCGACAAACAGCGGTTTTTGGCGCTTCGGAAGCCGGGATGGTGCAACTTTAAGCACATTCCGGCTTCTTTGTTTCTAAAAAGTCGAATTAAGCTATGAACAATCCGCTACGCTGCATCATCGTAGAAGATGAGCCGTTGGCCACTGAAATTCTTGCTGAATACATCGGTCAGACGCCTTTTCTGCAACTCACGCATACCTGCGACGATGCGCTTCAGGCTTTGGATGTCGTGCGCTCGCAACCGGTGGATGTGATCTTCCTCGACATCAACCTGCCCAAACTCAGCGGACTGGAATTTCTGAAGACCCTGCTGAACCCGCCCAAAGTGATCCTCACCTCGGCGTACCATGAATTCGCCGTGCAGGCGTTCGACCTGCAGGCCGTCGACTACCTGCTCAAACCCATCGAGTTCAGCCGCTTCACCAAGGCCGTGTACAAACTCCTGCAGCCGCACCGCCTGCCCGACGCGCAGGCGGCCACCAAACCCGCGCAGGGCGTGCGTCCGTATTATTTTTTCACGGTGAGCAAACGTTCGGTGAAGATCTACCTCGACGAGATCCTGTTCATCGAAAGCCTCAAGGATTCGGTGAGCATCGTGACGAAGACCAAGGCCTACAACACCCACTACCAGCTCGGCGAACTGGAAGAACTCATGCGCTCGGACAATTTCCTGCGCATCCACCGCTCTTTTCTGGTGGCAGTGGACAAAATAGAGTCGTTTTCCGCCGCGGAGATCGAGATCGCCGAGCGGACCCTGCCCATCGGGCGCAGCCACAAGGAATATGTGATGGGGAGGCTGGGCAGGAGCGCCTGAATGTTAGCCGCTCCGTAGGAGCCGACGGTTTACAGGATTCGTTATCTCTATGTTATTCCGCCCCGTAGGGGCCAGCCGTTACACACGAACATGGCCGGCTCCTATGGAGCGGCAATTTATTCAAGGCATTTTCTCTATAAACCGCCGGCCCCTACGGGGCGATCAGACGCCGGCATGTTTTTAGGCTGAACCGGCCGACCTCCCTCGGGGCTCAAACATGGGTGCTCTCGACCGCCTCCAATGGCGCAAAATCGGGATTTTTATAAGGCCGGGCCGTAAATCCACGTGAAAAGGGTTGATTTGCAATAATTATGCGAATAATGGGTTAGAAAACAGAGGCAGTACTTATGGCAAATAGCCACTATGTTTGTAGTTCTCACACTCTAAACATTTGACTATGCATGAGTTAGAACTCATTGGCCTTTACTACTACCTCTGTGATTGCAATGATAAGGTACTTTGGGCTTACCATCAGCGATTCAGCCCCAACTCCAAGCCTTCCAATGAAAAACTGACAGACGTGGAATTGTTGACCATCTACTTTTACTGTCGCCGGTTTGAGAACAAACACAGCAAATCAGATATCTACGACTACGCAAACCGCTACTTGCGCAGTTGGTTCCCCGCTTTGCCTGCTTACGCCAACTTCAATTCGCGGTTGAACAACTTGTGCAACAGCATCCAGCATTTGGTTGGTTTGATGCTGTCAGAGATTCAAGTCGCTGAAAGTCAGCACATTGAAGAAAATATTTCTTTGCTTGATTCGATGCCCATCATGCTGTGTTCGGGCAAACGGCAGGGCAAGGTGGCGCCCGAGTTGTCCGAAAAATCCTTTTGCTCCACCAAAGGTGTTTATTATTTTGGAGTGAAACTCCATGCCATCGCCTTTCGCCGAAAAGAAAAACTCCCTGTGCCGGAATATTTAGGCATCACCTCTGCCGCCGAAAACGATCTGGAAGCCGTCAGACACATATTACCCAACATCGCCAACCGGGCCATATTTGCTGATAAAGCCTACGCCGACAAAGGTATCAACGAGATGCTCCAGGACCTTGACTCCCATATATATACCCCTGTGAAACTCGTCAAAGGCGAAACACAAACCACCAGGCAATTCAAAAAAGCCGCTGACAAAATCTTTTCCTCGGCTGTTTCCACTGTCCGCCAGCCCATTGAGGGGTGGTTCAACTGGTTGATTGAAAAAACAAATATCCAAAAAGCCGCAAAAGTCAGGGCAACTAAAGGTTTGATTCTTCATGCCTTTGGGGCAATCGCTTCTGCTTTGCTTTTTTGGTTATTTTAACCCATTATTCGCATTTTTAATGCCACTCTAATT
>JACJYP010000028.1 GCA_020636045.1 Lewinellaceae bacterium | reverse complement strand
GTAAGCGCAGTCACGCAGGCAGGTTTTTCCGGAACTCGATACAAAGCCAGTTGCCGCGCTGCGTCTGCCTCTGTTTTTTGAAACCCGCGGCTTCGGCTGCTGCCGTTACGACCATGTCGTCCTGTTCCAGAACGCCCGACACCAACAGCCATCCTTCGGCCCGGGTCATGGCGGCCAGCGAAGGCAGGGCGTCGAGGATAACGTTGCGGTTGATGTTCGCCAGGATGCCGTCGAAATCGCGGCCTTCCACAGCGTCGAGAGTGCCGCAGCGCGCCGTAACGTGTTTCGCGTCGTTGGCCGCGCAGTTTTCCAGCGTATTGCGGTATGCCTCTTCCTCAATGTCGACCGCTTCCACGGATGCTGCGCCGAGCCGGTCGGCCAGGATGGCCAGCACGCCGGTGCCGCAGCCGAAATCGAGCAGCCGGGCGCCCTGCACGGGCAGGTGCTCCAGCGCCGCCAGGCACTGCCAGGTGGTTTCGTGGTGACCGGTTCCGAATGCCATTTTCGGGTTGATGACCAGGTCGTGCTGCACCCCTGGGATCGGGTCGTGAAAATCGGCGCGCACCGCACAAAAGTTGCCTACGATCACCGGCGGGAAATTGCTTTCCCATACGGCATTCCAGTTTTGCGAAGGCAAAAAACTGCGCTCCCAACTAAAATCGAACTGCTGTTTCAGCGCTTCGAGGCGGGTGTGAATCTCCTCTTCCGGCGCATGGGCGGGCGCATAGGCGTTCAGGCCGTCTTCGGTTTCTTCAAAAGTGTCGAAGGGGGCGTCGGCGAGATAGGCGACCAGGATATCGGCCGTTTCGGGGTTGGCGCGCAGGATGTATTTCCAGTAGTCCAAGCAGCAGAAAAATAGAGGGTGATCGTATGTGCCGGCAAAAATAAAACGGATTGCAACATTGCCGGCATCGGTGATCGCAGTTCTTTTTCGAGGCTTGCAGCGCTCCGTTCAGCGATGAAAAAATACCGATCGTTGATTTTGGCCGCTTTCTGAAAATTTGGTTTAGGGGAATACGTTTTATGTTTTTCCAAATAAAAATAAAGTAACGGACAGTGGATGTAATCTTTTGGCTTAAATTATGTCAATGCAAATGAACCTTTGGTCGAATTTAATACTTGTGAGGATGTGCTGATTTGATGTTTGCAAAACAAAATTCTTTTACACCGCGTATTCCGTCAGAACTATGCTCCGCATGAAACAATACTTTACCCTGCTGCCCTTCCTGCTTTTTGGACTTGCGGCCCTGCAAGCCCAAAATACCGCCACCGTCAACGGCACCCTGCGCGACGCGCAGAACGGCGAAACCCTGATCGGGGCCACCGTAGAAGCGCTGGGGCTCAGGCAAGGCAACGTAAGCAACGAGTACGGCTTCTTCTCCTTTACCCTGCCCGAGGGCACGGATTCCGTTACGCTCCGCTTTAGTTACATCGGCTACCAGACGCAATTCAGAAAAGTAAAACCGGTGGGCATCATCAAACTGAACGTGTCCCTGCGCCCGGAAGACGCGGTGATCGAAGAAGTGGTGATCAAGGCCAACGCGCTGGAAGAGAAGATGAAAAGCACCGAAATGTCGGTGTCGACCATCAGCACGCGCGAAGCCAAACTCCTGCCGGCCCTGTTCGGGGAAGTCGATGTGATCAAGATCCTTCAACTCAAACCGGGCATCACGGCGGGATCGGAAGGCACCACGGGCATTTTCGTGCGCGGCGGAAGCGGCGATCAGAATCTGATCGTGCTTGACGAGGCCATTGTGTACAACGCCAACCACCTGTTCGGCTTTTTCAGCACCTTCAACTCCGACGCGGTAAAGGACCTGAAAGTGTACAAAGGCGGTTTTCCGGCGCAGTACGGCGGGCGCCTGTCGTCGGTGATCGACGTGCGGATGAAAGAAGGCAACAACCAGAAGTTCAGTGGAGCCGGCGGGCTGGGCCTGATCTCCAGCCGCCTGACCCTCGAAGGGCCGATACAAAAGGACAAGTCCTCTTTTATCGTGAGCGGACGCCGCACCTACGCTGACCTGATCACACGCGCCATCAATAAAGCCAACGCCGACGACCCTGAATACGACCCGATCCCCGACTATTATTTCTACGACCTGAATACGAAAGTCAACTTTACGCTTTCCGAAAAGGACCGCCTGTACCTCAGCGGTTATTTCGGCCGAGACGTGTTCAAATTCAAGGATGCTTCCTTCGATTTTCTGTTCGACTGGGGCAATACGACCGGCACCGTGCGCTGGAACCACGTCTACGGCCCAAAACTTTTCTCCAACGCAACCTTCACTTTTTCCGACTATCGCTACCGCATCCGCAACCTGTTGCAGGGTTTTTCTTTCCGCCTCGGCTCCAACGTAAAGGATGCCAACACCAAACTGGATTTTTATTATCAGCCCAGCAACGACCATACAGTGCGTTTCGGCCTCAACGTAACCTACCACGATTTTATCGTTGCGCGCCTGAAGGCCGGCAGCGACGACGGACAGGTGAAATTTGAATCCGGGCAAAATTTTGACGGTATTGAATACGGTCTGTACGCAAACGACGAATGGGCCGTCAACGACCGCCTGAAACTCAGTTACGGCGTCCGCCTGTCCGCCTGGCAGAATAACCCCGCTTTCTACGCGAGGCTTGAGCCGCGGGCAGCCGCCAACTTCGCTGTCAGCAAAAACTGGTCGCTGAAAGCCTCGTACACCCGCATGAACCAGTACGTGCACCTGCTGGCCAGCAGCGGCCTTTCATTGCCTACCGACGTGTGGTACCCAAGCACGGAAAATGTGAAACCCGAGGTCAGCGACCAGGTGGCCATCGGAACTTCCTACCTGATCGGCGACAACCTGCTCGTGACCTGGGAAGGCTGGTACAAATGGCTGCGGAATCAGGTGGATTTCATCGACGGCGCCGAACTGTTCGGCAACGACGAACTGGAAGGCGAACTCACCATCGGGAAGGGCTATGCCTTCAGTCCGCTGGAACTGGAGATCGAAAAGAAGGAAGGAAAACTCACCGGCTGGATCGGATACACGCTCGCCTGGGCGCGGCGCGGCGATTTTCCCGTTATCAATGACGGTGAATATTTCCCTCCGCGCTTCGACACCCGGCACAACCTGAGCATCGTGGCGCTGTGGGAACTCAGCAAGCGCTGGCAGATCACGGCTACCTGGGTATACACTTCCGGCTACGTCACCTGGCTGCCTTCGGGGCGCTACACCTTGCAGGACGTGCCGGGCGGACAGACGCAGCCTCTGGTGCCTGTGTACGGCGACCGGAACACGTATCGCTATCCGCCCTACATGCGCGCCGACCTCGGGATCGTGTGGAAATGGTGGGGCAAGCATACGCAGAACGACCTGACCCTGAGTGTGTACAACGTGACGGACCGCCGCAATCCCTATTTTATTTATATCGATTACGATTCGATCGTGACTCCGGTGGGTGATGCGCCCACGCGCATTTTTGCCAAGCAGGTGTCGCTGTTCCCCATTCTGCCCAGCCTGACCTGGAACTTCAAATTCTGATCATCCTACCGCTCTGATAAAACTGCGATAAATTTATGAAAACCAATATTTTAACTCATATTTCGCCGTTTGCGATCCTCGTTTTTGTCGCCTGCAACCTGTCGCGAGAGGTCGATATCGATCTGCCGGAATACGATTCGCAACCGGTGGTGGAATGCTACCTGGAGCCCGGCAAACCCTTTCGCCTGCTGCTGACCCGCAGTTTCGGTTTTTTCGACCCGTTCGGGGTGGACTCCAATTTTTTTCAGAATGTATTGCTGCAGGACGCTGTCGTGACCATAAGTTACAACGGACAAACGGACACCTTGTACAACACCTTTTCTTTCGCTCCAAGTCCGCTGAAGGTGTACAACTACACCGGTCTGAACCTGGTGCCCGCCACACCCGGGATCAATTACAACCTGCACATCGAACTGCCCGGCAATGCAGGCGTCATCGAGGGGCAAACGGTGATGCTGCCCCTGGTGCCGATCGACAGTACCGTAGTACAGTTCAGCCCCGATGCCGATACCGTGGCCCGAGTGCTGACTTACGTGACCGACGATCCGAATACCGAGAATTACTACCGCCGCCTGCTCAACTACTACTCGCTCGACAGCGTGCCGGAGCAGGACTTTCTCACCCCCGACCGCTTCCTGTCGACGCCGCTGCTGGCATTCGGCACCGGCTACGAACTCGGGGAGGGCGATACGGTGTACAATACCATTTTTCACATCACGAAGGACTACTACGACTACTACGAAAGCGTGCAACTGGCCATCATCGGCAATATCAACCCCTTCGCGCAGCCTTCGCCGATCAAAAGCAATGTATCGGGATCCGGCAATCCGCTGGGAGTATTCACCTGCCTGGTTTACGATCGCGATACAACGGTCGTCATGCGATAGAAAGGAAAAAACAGTTGGCAGTAGCAGCCACCAGTGGCAGTATACAGTAGTAGGCAGTAGCAGTTGGTAGTGGCAGCGATAACTTCGAAAAAATGGTCTCGATTTCCTGTTGTTTAGCCCAAATGCCACAGCCACTGCATACTGCCAACTGCTACTGCCTACTAACCGAGGGGTATTGCCAAAAACACACATGAGCCACCCGAAACGACGGATGACTCATGCATGTATTGTTTTCAGTGGATGGAGCCAACAGGGTGTTTTACGGCGTGTTGACTGCGCGCGCTTTCGGGGTAATGGTCGTTTTTTCGGTTTTTACGAGCGTAGGCCCGCCGATGTCTTCCTTCGGCTGGTCAGTAGAATAAAGGTAAAGTGCGGCAGCAAGGCCAAGGTGGAGGGCAATGGCGAGCACCAGTGCTTGACGGCGGCTACGGCGCTCATTTCGTTCAGCAATGTAGTGCATAAGTTTCTGTTTGATTGGTTAATGGATCGGGGTTTACAGGCAAACGAAGCGCCCGCGGGAATTAGTTTCTGCCTTTGGATAAATATTTGTTAAAAAAATCATAACAAAGATTTAGGGAGCGGCTGCGGGCGCTGCGCCATTCAATGCTGTTAGTCGGAAGCATTTGAAAACGGTCAATCGGCGAGGAGGGGGAGAATTGAGAATTATACGTCGAGCAGGCCATCCGGCAGATCGCAATAAACTTTCCGGGCAGTGTCGTCGATGGAAAGGATCAGGCGTTCGTTGAGGGGAATAAACACCTCGCGCCCCTTGTATTTCAGGGTAGCCATTTCCTGCTGCGGCATGTCGAGCACTTCTTCTATCACGCCAATTTCGCCTGCCGTTTTGTCGACTACCTGATAGCCGGTAATGCGTTCATAGACAAGCGTTTCCGTATCTATCGGGAGTTCGCGTTCGTGGCCGGCCAGCAGGTCCTGCCGGCGGAGCAGCACTTCGCGCGATTGCAATCCCTGCGCGACTTCCAGGCTGTCCACCTCCTCCAGTTGAAGGATCATTTCTCCCTTGCCGCGCACATTCGCTACGAAATAGGGGATCTTGCTGCCCCTGACGTCCAGGAAGATGCGCTCGTTTTTCAAAAAATCTTCCAGGTAACGCGACTCGACAACCAGTTTCAGTTCGCCGCGAAGCCCGTGCGTTTTTTTGGTGTGGCCAATAACAACGTATTGATCGTCAGCCATTTCAGTTGTGTTCAATAAGGGTTTGCCGTAAAATGTAGCCTTTTTCCGCTTTTAGTTCCCAGGGCCTGGTCTCGCAATCGACAGGCGGCGGCACCTGATTGCAGTATTGCGAATCGAGTATCCATTGTTCGCGCCAGACAAGCCCGACGTGTTTGGCGTAGCGCACGCGCGACAGTCGCCGTTCGATGATATTGTTATCGTCCGCTTCCGTGATCAGCAGGGTAGAGTCGAACGCAAAGCTGTTCACCACAGCGGGCACATCGATCGAGTCGACCTCATAGTACCAGTTGCTGAAGGGGCGGATGCGTTCCCCTGCGATCTCGATCTCGCGGCTGTCGTCGATCCAGACATTGCCGTCCCACTCGCTGCGCCGGTCCATGGGAAAGACCATTTTCAGAAAACGAAGGTTGTCTTCCGTTCGGAACGCCTGTGTTTCTGTGCGGCCGGCCGTGCCGATCTTTATGAGCGACCAGGGCACACTTTGATCCGGCCGCTCGTATCGCTCGACGGTGTATAACAATTGACCCGTCTGGTCGCGCAAGGTGTCGCCGATCTGCTCTTTCACCAGGGTCCGGGACGAATCGCGCACGATACCGCCGCCGGAAAAATCAAAAATAATACTGTCCACCTGGTAGACGACATATTTGCCGGATTCCAGGGGAAAGTAGTCGTGTTGCGCGCTTGCATCGGTGGTGCTATCAAACGTTTCCCGCTTTCCGCATGCATTGAGAATCAATGCGATGGAAAAAACCGGTATCGCTTGGCGTAACGTCAGGTGCCACTTGTTTTGCATATCTCCGGCAAAGGTAAGATGCAGCGGGCAGACACGCGGTGTAAAAAGATTTCTGCCGGTGGCTGGCAGCGAAAAATCGCCTTTCCGGGTCTGACTGAAAATTCTCTTCCGCATGAAAAACCAGCTCCTCCTTTCTGCCATCTTTTTGCTGTGCGCTTTTGCCGGCCGATCCCAATGCGAACCATCTCCCTACTGTGATTTAACCCCTTTGTTTTGCGGGGCGGTACTCGACGGCTATCAGGGCTCGACTGCCGGATACCCGCCGCCAAGCAGTTGGGTCCCGTTTTGCGGCACGCTTGAAAACCCGCAATTCCTGAAGATCATTACCTGTTCCGATTTGCTCGATCTGAGTATCCTTTCGAGCAACTGCCAAAATGGGAACGGCGTGCAGATCGCTTTGTATACGGATTGTGACAATCCTGAAATGGTAACCTGTGAAGAAGGTTTCCCTGGTAACGCCGGAGGCTTATTGTCAATCATCGCTACAGTGGAGACCAACACGCCTTACGTCCTGATGATAGATGGATATGCAGGCGATATCTGCGATTTTGTCATAGACGTGAACAGCGGGCTCGACGTATGGCAATCTTCAAGCCAGCCTGCCCAAAACGGTTATATCGAACTGGATACACTGCCCTGCGGCCCGGCCCAACTGACCGCTCATTTGCCGATATGCTGGAGCGATGCACCTGCTTCGCCCGGATGCAGCATCTCCTGGCAAAACAGCCTCGCTACCAACTGTACGGGCTTCAACTGGAACCTGCCACCCGGCGTGGAGATCGTGAGCAACGATCCGAATGCGCAAACCATTACCATACAATTCACACAGCCCGTGGTCAACGGCATTGTTTCGGTCAACACCTACTCCAGCTGTTGGGATATATGTCCTACCTGCGGTCCGAATGGATGTGCAGGAGGTTTTATTCCTCCCCTTGTCATCTCTTCAGATTCTTCCACTTTTACCTATCTGCCCTGCCAGGAAGCCCCGTTTTATTGTGGCAATACGCTTGACGGCGCTACTATTTCAACGGTGTGTACCTCCAGCGGCTTCGAGTGGGCAAATCCCTTGATCAATATTCAGCCGGACGTCGATGTGTTCTGCTATCCGATAGACAATCCGAATCTGTACGGCTTTTCCTCCTGCAGCAATCAGCTATCCATGAGCATTCAGGTGGATAGTTGTGAAAAAGGGAAAGGACTTGAATTCGCAGTTCTGTACAGCAATCACTGCGGCAGTTTTATGCGCATCAGCGATTGTATCGCCGTTCAGGAAGATGCAACCGCGATGTTGTCATTTTCAAACCCTTATCCCGGACAACCCCTGTATCTCGCGGTTGACGGGCTTGATTTCGATGCCTGCACCTTTCATATAGATGTGCCCGATTCAGTGGGTAGCCAGGCGCCGACCTATATTGCTACGGACTGTGCGCCCGAGATCACGGGTGTCGTGAATACCGTCTGTGCGGGTGGAGTGTATACTTTCAAAATTGAAGACCTGTCGGGGACTAGTTGTGTGATCAATGCCTGGAACGTGATCAGCAGTTATTGTGCTCCGCCCGGCGGCGCCTGCAAACTGCTCGATTCCGTAGAGGTGACATGGACCCTGCCGCCCTTCCTTCACCCGATCGGCGATGACAATGGCCCGGTGTTAAAGGTTTGGGCGGACAGTTCTTTTGCAACAAACGATACCTTGTTCAGCGCCGTCATCCGGGCGGATATTTTTACCATTGCCACTCCCACCGGTTTGATTGACGGCTTTTGCGGTTGTGCCAATTTCAGCAAGCAGTACGAATCCGAGTTTTGGATAGATGCCTATTCTACAGTTGCCAAGATACCGTTAACGTTGAGTTGCCTTCAACCCTGTGTTACGGTGGGGAGTGTTACTTATTGCGACCCCGGGGAGTACATCATCGCTATTAACGGCTGCCAGGTATATAAACATATCGTGACCAAAACGGACCCGCCGCTTGTTTCGTCGCCGGTAATCCAGCAAAATGACGACAGTTACACCGTGTCGTTCAGCGTAAGTCCATCCAATGGAACGGTCGTAACAGGTGGCGGTTCATTCCAGAACGGCACTTTCACTTCTTTACCGATCGCCTGCGGCCAACCCTATGCTTTTAACGTGATCACGGGTAGTTGTACACAGACGGTGAGCGGCAGCGCAGCCTGTTACCTGCCACCCGATTGCAACAATTTCAATATCCCGGCCCCGCCCGGCGATAGTTGCCATCAGGCGCCGCTGTTGTGCGGCAACTTCCTGGAAGGCTATTGCAGCACGACGGCCGGCCTGCTGCCCGATCAGCCGGCATACCTCACATCGCCGCTGCCCGATTTTGAGAACAACGGCTGGCTGCGCTTTTCGCCGTGTGAAGATTCCATATCTATTGATTTTCAGGTGTTTGACTGCCAGGTGGGTAACGAACTGGGTTTTTTCCTGCTCTCCGGAGATTGCGATACCCTGACGCCGCTGGCATTTACTTCCGCAACTGACGGCAACATTGCCAACCTGTCGGTCGGAGGGCTGAATCCCGGCGAGGTGTACTACCTGGTGGTCGACGGTTTTTACGGCTCCGAATGCAAATTCCAGGTGCACGTGGTCAGCGGGATCGGAACCGCGTCGCCGGGCCTGAGCACCTGTACCTGTACCGACGGTTACATCGACGGCCCCGGCGATCTTTGCCCTGCGGATATTGCCGTTTATACCCTGATCCTGCCGTCCTGCGACATTACGAGCGATCCGCCGTTCGGCGGCAACGGAATATATTGCCCGCCGCCACCCAGCGTATGCCCGGCAGGTCAGGATTCACTGGTGCTGCACTGGGTAATCCCGCCGTTCATGAACTTCCTGAGCGACAGCATCAATGTTCTCCAGATCACTACACAGGTCGACAGTGCTTTCCTCGGACAGGATACCCTCTTGAACGGCACCGTTTCCGTTTATTGGGAGGTCGTCGACCTGCCCGGCGATACCATTGCGCCGGATACGAATGCTTTTTGCTCATGTCAAAGTGCTACCTGTGACGGCGATATTAACTTTAAAGATGTAACGGTGCACCACGATGTGGATTACGATTACGGTGTAATCTCGTGTGTGAATCCCTGCTATTTCTACAACGGCGTGCCTTATTGTCAGGCGGGGACTTATCTTGTCTCCCAGGACAATTGTCACACGCAGTTTTTAATTCTGGTGGAAGATTTTTCATTTCCACAGGCAAATGCAGGGCCCGATCAAACGATCTGTCTCGGAGAAGACGCTACCCTGGGCATACCGCTTCCCAACAGCCCGATTTATTCCTATTATTGGGACAATGGAGCCTTTACGCCGCAAACGACCGTGGCGCCGACCAACACGACCAGTTATTCACTGGTCGTCACCAATGTTTTTAACGGATGCACCGCGACCGATAACGTAACAGTGACGGTAATGCCTTCTATCCCTGCTACCAACCTGCCGCCGACCTCTATCTGTGAAGGCGAGTGCCTGTTGTTTGCAGGGGAAATAATCTGTCCGTCTGCCAGTGGGATGCAAACCACCATGTTGCAATCGTGGTTTGGCTGCGATTCACTCGTGACACAATTTATCGTTGTGCAACCGCTTTTACAGATAGACCTCGGTGTGGCCGGAACGATCGACTGCCAGAATCCTTCAGTTGATGTCATGGGTAACATATATACCCAACCAGGGGTGTATATCATTGATAATCCGGGCACCTGCACCGCTTATACTTTCACCATTGCTGGAAATGTCGAGCCTGTAAACCTGACGCTCAGCCCGACCCAAACTATTTGCGCAGGTGAATCGGTGACACTGGCGGCCACGACCGATGTGTCGGGCTCAGTACTGTTCAACTGGAGTACTGGGGAAACAGGACCCGTGATTACGGTATCGCCGCAGACGAGCGCGGTATACAGCGTGATCGCCACCGATCCCCAGAACGGTTGTACGGGTTCTGCTACGACACAAGTGCTTGTCAACCAGCCCCAAACAATACAACTGGGGGTAGTGGAAACGCTGAGTTGCACGCAGCCCTGCGTGACGTACAACGGGGAGACGTATTGCCAGCCGGGCTCGTACTCATATATGGCGAATTGTGAGGTAGTGGAATTCGAGATCGCCTACGATGAAACGCTCCCGACGCTGCAACTGGGGGTAGTGGAAACGTTGAGTTGCACGCAACCCTGCGTGACGTACAACGGCGAGACGTACTGCCAGCCGGGCACGTATTCCTACACGGCGAATTGCGAGGTAGTGGAGTTCGAGATCGCTCCCCAACCAGCATTTTGGCTGGAACTGGGTGATGATAAAACGGTCGGTGGTGGAGAATTGGTCAACCTGACCGCTCAAACCAACGCCCAAACGGTCAATGTATCGTGGTATGCGCAGGGTAGCAGTATTCCGGGCACAGGGCTCAATATACAGGTGCAGCCGCTGGAAAACACCCTGTATTCCATCGAGATCGAAGAGCCGGGAGGATGCTTGCTGTCTGATTCCGTTTGGGTTTTTGTGATCAAGGCAAACACCTCCGTATTTGCTCCGAATGTCATAAAGCCCGGTTCCGGAGAAAACGGCTGGTTCACATTGTATGCAAGCAGCGGATATGTGGTGGAAATTGAGGAACTCTCGATCTACAACCGCTGGGGCGAGCAGATATTTCTGGCAAACGGCATCGCTCCCGGCAACCCGGAAAAAGGCTGGGACGGCACTTTCAAGGGCAAGCGGCTCGATCCGGACGTATTTGTCTGGCAGGCTGTACTGCGAATGGAAGACGGTTCTACCCTGCAAAAAACGGGAGATGTGACGCTGTTGAGATAAAAACCGGGACGTGTAACGACTTACGCTTCATGTGTAACGACTTATGCTCCGTGCGTAATGACTTACGCTTCGTGTGTAACGACTTATGCTTCGTGTGTAACGACTTATGCTCCGTGCGTAATGACTTATGCTTCGTGTGTAACGACTTATGCTCCGTGTGTAACGACTTACGCTTCGTGTGTAGTGACTTACGTTCAGTGCGTAATGACTTACGCTTCGTGCGTAGCGACTTATGCTCTGTGCGTAATGACTTACGTTCAATGCATAGCGAGTTACGCTCAATGTGTAACGACTACTGTTACGCCTCTCGAGACTGTTCAGAGACTGTTCAATAAAGTGTGTCTGCTTATCCCGCGCAAGCGCAGGGTGCAATCAGTTTATTTGTGGAAATAATAAAGAGCGGCCAGGGTCGGTCAGCAGCGGGATAAGCCGGACTGCCCGGGGCTGTTATTAATAATATAACGTGAGTTTTGGATAGGAATCATTGCATATGGAGAAAAGCAGGG
>JACJYP010000027.1 GCA_020636045.1 Lewinellaceae bacterium | reverse complement strand
CAAACCCCTGACCGCTTGTCACACACAACCACCGTATCCCCAAATGCTCACAGGATTTTCTTCAGGCGATCCAGATGCCTGACCAGTTGTCGGAAACCGGGCGCGGCTACGCCGATCATGCCCCAATAGCCGGGCACGATTGCGATGATCTCCGTGTACACATCTTCCCCTGCAAGGACAGACAGGTGTTCCGACAAAGAAGCATGGGTGCAATCCTCTGCGGGGATAAAAACCCGGGTGGCGGCATGGAGACCCGATGATTCCCGGTTTTTCTCCCGGCCGACCCTGGTCATAAAAGTCCGGAGGAATTCGGCGCCGTTAAAAGAGATGTTCGGATCCTGAATGCATAGCAACAGATCGTCTCCAAATTTGCCCCCGACGCGCCCGATGGCAAAATCGATCCCGGCAACGGCCAGCCCTCCGTATTCCCGGCGGCACGCTTCCAGGAACGCGGACATCATCTGCCGGATATACCGGTACTGCTCCGCGGATATTCCCGTTGTTTGTGCCAGTGCTTCGTCAATAAAGATGTTTCCGGCCCACGAAGTGCCTTCGGTAAACTGGAGCGTGATGCCGGGGGCGGGCATGCCCGCCCGGATGTGCGCGGACGGCGCCAGTTTTATTTCCTGATCGCCGATCGTCGCAGTTGCGTAGTAAAACTGACTTTCCAGCACGTAGTCGTCGCAATTCGGGTAGGCGTTCTCCGCCAGGCTCCGCAAACCGGGTTCGTTCTTCAGATCGATGCCCGGCGTGATGTTGGCGCCGTCTCCCGCGCCGGCGGATTTCAGACAACCCTGTTCCAGTCCGTATCTGAGGCGCAACAGTTCGGCTGCCAGCAGGATTTGCCGGGTGAAGTCCGCCAAAGAAACGTCACGCCGGCGGATGGTATACCCCGGAAGCCCCGACCATTCCAGCCCGAGTTTTTGATAAAGCGGCGCCTGTTTTTGTTCCTGTTCCAGTATTGCGAAGGGGTCTGCTGTGTCCGGAATATCCATTTGCCGCGCAGCATCCACGGCAGGGTAGAGGATGTTCTTGCTGTTCAGGGCATTGGCCAGATCGCGGCTGTTGGCATCTATAAATATCCTGTCCAGTCCGGCGGTTTGCTTTAGCCAGATCAGAAAGGTCTGCATGGCATTGTTCAAGCCGTATAGCCGGATAACGGCCTCCGGGTATGTTTGAAGGTAACCGGCCAACTGCAGGATACAGGCTGACGGAGATTCGAGATGCGCTTCTGCCTGTGTCAGCAGGGCATCGATCAGGTGGTAGTATTCTGCTCCCGGTACCTCAAGCGTCTGGAGGCCGGCGAGTGTTGCTGTGGTTTTCCAGGATTCCATGCGTCCGATGGCCAGATCGCCCGCTTGCCCCAGGTAGACCGCGCGGGTTTCTACATAACCCGCGTAATTTTTGGGTTTATGGCCGTCGCGCAGTTTGGCCAGATCGCCTTCAAAGGCTCCGGCGCCAGGAGTCGTGCTGTGCAGGATGACCGAACGCTCGTATTCTCCGGAAACCACCCGGAACGATTGATCCGCAAGCGTTCTCAACGCCCCGGGTTCGGCGCCCAGGAGTTTGCAGCAGATTTCCGTCCTTTTCGATTCAGAAAGTGTGACCGGCCCCACGCCAAGCCCTTTCCAAACAACGGAGTGCCCGTCGCCGGAGACTCCCGTCCATTCCTGTCCGGCGTCATTTGCCGGCAAAGCCGCGTTTTTTGCAATCCACTGCATATGTTTCAGTTTCCACCCCATAGGGCCGGCCTCGATGTTCGGATCGGACCGACTCCTTTAGGAAACATGAGCCATCCCGAATTTTTCAAAAATTGGAAATATGTTATTTCAGCCCACGATTTCAATCGTGGGCAAACAAAACAAGCAGATATTCAACGGTTTTAACCGTTTACAAATGCCAGTCCAAGGCAATAAAACCGTTAAAACGGTTCAATTATCTTCTTTTTCGCAAATCCCGCGATTGAAATCGCGGGTTGAAAAACTCGGGATGACTCATGTTTCTAAGGCAGTTGTATTTCAATGTGTTTTTGCTGTAACCCGGCGCCCCCCGCACAAAAACGATTGATCCCTGGATACGATGGTGCAATATGCATACTGGAATCCGCTCATGTCGATCAAAAGCAGGCTTCCGGCCCCTGAACCATGTTCCGTGTTGTCTTGACACTTCATTGTGTCGGCTTGACATCTTATCGTGTTATCTTGACACTTCATTGTGCCGGCTTGACATCTTACCGTGTTGTCTTGACACTTCATTGTGTCGGCTTGACAACTTACTGTGTTGTCTTGACACTTCGTCGTGTCGGCTTGACATCTTACCGTGTTGTCTTGACACTTCGTCGTGTCGGCTTGACAAGGAACCTTGTCGGCTTGACAAGGAACCCTCGACGGCTTGGCAACGAACCTTGACGGCTTGACAAGGAACCTCGACGGCGTGGCAAGGAACCTTGTCAGCCTGACAACGAACCTCTACGGCTTAAAAAGGAACCTTGTCGGCTTGGCAAAGAACCTTGACGGCTTGACAAGGAACCTCGACGGAATAAAAGATCAGTTCCGGGGCATCAACAGATGGAAATCACGCCCTTGTACGGATATCGTATGGCTGGCAAGACTGCGCATTCTGTCATATGCCTCGTCGAATCCGCGGGTGTCGAGTTCCTGCAAGCGCTCTTCCGGCAGGCGTTTCAGGGCTTGCGAAACGATCGACCCGATCAGGTCTTCGTATGGCACTCCCGCCCTGGCCGCCGACCAGGGCAATACCGAGTCGCCTTTGACCAGTCCGGGCATCGAATTGGTCTCGATGTAGCAGGGTACTGGTTCGCTGCCTTTCGCCCGGAAATCGGAACGGCTGTAATCCTGCAAACCCAGTTCGAGGTGGGCAGTCGCCACCTGTGTGCCGATCGCCGCCGCCAGGGACGGATCGTCTACCAGTTTTGCATGGGGAATGGTCAGGTCCAGTTTTTTCAGGTCCTCGCCCCGCACCAGCGGCTTGCCCGGGAGGCCGGACAGGTCCCACGCAACGGCGGGGGTGATCACGTTGCCCACCAGACCCATGGAGTATTCGATACCGTCCAGATACGATTCCACCAGCATGACCCCTTTCAGGCGTTCGCGCAACCGGTCGAGCGAACGCGTCAGGTCGGCCGTGGACGAAACGACATTGGCGTCGGCTACGCCGATGCTGTACCCCTCGTTCGAGGGTTTTACCAGAACGGGGAATTCGACGGCGCCGGCGGGCGGGTATTCGCCGGGATTCAGGCGCCACCACTGCGGCTGCGGCAGTTTCCCGTCGAGCACCCGCCGGGCCAGCGATTTGTTCAGCGCCAGGATGTGGCCTTCGGCTTTCGCGCCTGTGCAGGCCGGATATTGCTGTTTTCGCTCGAGGTGGTATTCGGAAACCGCCAGGGGCACGGCAATTTGATAGATGTCTTCAGCCAGGTTGAAAATGAGGTCTACCTCTTCCTCAAGACCGGAAAGCCGCTGGAAAAACAGACCGTCTCCTTCTATTCGAACGATCTCGGCTCCGTGCCTGATGAGGGAACCGGTTATTTCACTGAAAACTTTGGGACTGGTGGTGTATTGCTCTTCAATCACAGTATTACCGGGGCTATTGAGCGCGATCCCGATGCGCACCGCCCGTAATTGTTGTTCGGACATGGACAACCGTATTTGTTTTTGAATGAATGTTTGTCAGGAAATGCTGCTCTCTATGCTTCTGCGCATGCGTTGCGGAGCAAAAAGGGATTGCAGCGGATGGATTTTATTGCGCAGCGTGCTCAGCACCGCATCCGCGATGTAGGGCGCCTGTGTAAATCCGCCCGTATTGTTGCCGCCGGTGACAATGAGATGTCCGCCCCGCACGGTGGGGATCGTCTCGAACACGCCCAGACCCGTAGGCGTCCAGGAGCGCACGCAATATTTTCCCGTTCCGTCGATGCGGTCTTTTACCATCGCATAGGCCTCCGGAAAATACGTCTGTGCCGTGTGCTTCACGCTGTCGAAGATCCCCTGCAGTTCCGAATTTGAAATGTTGTTTTTGGTGGCGTTGCCGGTGTATCCGTAGCCGGAACCCAACACCAGCACAGGCTCGCCGTGCTGTTCGATCAGGGTCACGTTGGTATCTTCCCCGACCCTGCCGGTTTTATGGATCTTCATCGAGTGTTTCAGTTCCGGATAAATATTCGGCAGGCTCAGCCACACCCCGAGCACCCCGTGCAGTTGATTGCCGGTCCGGGTGTTTTCAAGGGTGGCGCCGGCATAGGCTCCAAGCGATAACACATAATGGTCGTATTGCTCCATCTTGTCGTCGATGATCACGCCGGTAACGGCGCCGTCCCAGTTTTTTTGAATGCCCGAAAAATTCGCATTCCAGCGGAACTCGACACCGGCATCCATCAGGTGGCGGATGATCTTTTTGCAGAAATCCTGTACTTTCAGGGTGAACCCTTTTACCATCATGCAGCCTCCGAGCATATCTGCCGACCGGGCACTTTTAAACAGCGGGTATTTTTCCAGGGCGCTTTCCGTTGAAAGCACTTCTGTCAGGGACCCCAGACGGCCGTGCAGTTTTTGCGCCGCGTGAAAATCGGCCGGGTCGGAATATATCCGCAGGATGTCCTGAACCAGGTCCACATCGTCAAACAACTCCGGGGCTTCTTCCATCCATTGCTGCCATATTTTTCCGCTGCTGATGTTCACCCGGTATATCTCTTCTCCGAATTGAATGGCGTCGGCCGGGCTGACGGCGTGAAAATCCTGTATCCATGCCTGTTCCTGCGCGTTGAGGGTTTCTTTGGGCCTGACGAGCCAGCCGCTGTCGCCGATCACCCGTTCGAATGCCTCATCCATCCGGGAATACAACTGGCTGCCTTTTTCATTGTAATTGTCCGCTTCCGTGTAGGTGAACATGCGCACATTCTCTCCGCCGAACGTACATCCCAGTTTTTTCCAGAAAGCGGGATACAGCGGGTTCGGGCCTTTGTCCACGATCGTAAGCCGGTGATTGGCTTTTGCCAGAAAATAAGCGGAAACGAGGTTGACCACGCCCGCTCCGACCATCAGTGTTTTTTTCATTAGAAGGGTGTTTAGTGTTATGTCGATGAATAAATGGTTGCTATCCTCCCGTTTTCATACTTCTTTCATGACAATCTCCAGCACGTCTTTCGGTGTGTGAAAAGCCGTGCTGATATTTTCAAGCAGGGGGATCTCCTTTTGAAATTCGTTTTGCAGCAGTTGCTCCAGAAATACCAGGTTGCCCAGGAGTTTGAACTGCTCATCGAGGCGTTCCAGCGTCTGTTCCCAGTCGAAGCGGCCGGAATCGATATTGAAATGCGCTATGAAAATGGATTGCAGGATGTCCGCTTTTTCGTCCGGGTGTGCAGGCATGAAAGAGAATTGTTACAAGCGTGTTCAAATTTTCTTGTCGGCACAAAGGTCTGGCTGGTGAATACATGGGCCTTTTCCCTCATGTTTCAATGATTTGACAATTCGTTTCAGCCTTGATCTTTCCGGGAGGCAGGATAACTGCACGGAAGGGCGTCTATACTGTATTTTTCATTTCGGATGGCGATTTTCCGTATGCCTGTTTGAAGGCGCGCGAAAATGCGCTGATAGACGAAAACCCCGTTTGGTAGGCGATTTCGGAGAGGTTGAGATGGCCTTCCCGGATCAATTGCAGTGCCTTGCTCAGACGAGTGGCGCGAACAAAATCGCTGATGGACTGGCCGGTGAGCGCGTTCAGTTTGCGATACAGGCTTACCCGGCTCAGACCGAAGTGCCGGCCGATGCGGTCTCCGTCGAGGTCGGATTCGTCGAGATGTTCGAAGATATAAGCGCGGAGTCCTGTGACAAATTCATCCTCCTGCTGAAAAAGGTCGTCGCCCGCATCCTGTATACCGCCGGTGTAGCGCTGTTGCAGCAAGTGGCGTATCTCGATGAGTTTTTGGATGCGCAGCGCCAGTTCCTGCGGACTGAAGGGTTTGGTGAGGTAGGCGTCGGCGCCGCGCTGTATGCCTTCCAGCCGGCTTTCGAGGGAGGCCCTGGCCGTCAGCAGGATCAACGGGATATGCGAGGTGCCGATATGGCTTCTGATCGCCTGCGCGACTTCAAAGCCGTCCTTTTTGGGCATCATCACATCCGAGATGATCAGGTCGGGGATCAGGGCCTGCGCTTTTTGGATGCCTTCTTCGCCGTCGGCGGCTTCGGTGATGTTGTACCGCGCGGGATCAATGCAATAGCGGATGTATTCCCGTATTTCCGCATTGTCCTCGATGAGCAGGAGTTCCAGTTTGAGATTTTCCGGGGCGTCGGAAACCGGCGCGGCATTACCGGGTTTTTCATCGTAGATCGCCGGAGGGACAAAAGGTGCCGGCTGGCGTTCGGTCGACAGTTCGTGCGCCTGTGCATGTTCCAGGGTCGGAAGGTATATTTCGAAAGAGGTGCCCTTGTTCACTTCGCTCGACACCCGTATTTCTCCGTCTTGCAGTTCCACCAGTTCCTTCACCAGGGCCAGGCCGATGCCGGTGCCGCCCCGGGCGCGGGTAGAATCACCGTCTACCTGGTAGAAGCGGTTGAAAATTTGCGGGAGATATTCTTTTTCAATTCCGATCCCGGAGTCCTTCACATCCAGCCGGATATATTCTTTCCCGTTCTTTTGCGTTTTCTGCAGGCTTGCCTGTATGGTTTGTCCTGCCGGGGTGAATTTGACGGCGTTGGAGAGCAGGTTGTACAGGATCTTGTCCCATTTGTCGCGGTCGAAGATCGTTTCCCAGCAATCCAGGGGGCTGAAAAAATGCAAATGCTGGCCCTTCTCCTGCGCCAGGGGCTGAAAGCGGCCGACCAGGTCTTTCGTATAGGCCACTACATCGCCACGGGTCGCTTCGGTTTTCATATGCCCGCCTTCGATCTTGGACAGGTCGAGCAACTGATTGATCAGCGCCAGCAGACGGTGCGCATTTTTCAAAACGCCGGTCAGGCGCCTTCTGAAAATTGTAGGCAGCGACTGTTCGGACGCCACCTGCTCCAGGGGGCCGGTGATCAGCGTGAGAGGCGTCCTGAATTCGTGTGTAATGTTGGAAAAAAAGCGGGTCTTGGCCTTGTCCAGTTCGTGGAGCGCCTCGGCCTGAGCCGTGATGATCTGTCTGTCGGCTTCTATCTGCCGGTACTGTTCCTCCAGTTGGCGGGTCCGGTTCCGTACCTCCGCCTCAAGCCGTTCTTTCCCTTTTTTTAGTGCGGTGATCCGCCACTGTACGGCTGCCAGAATGGCGCCACCGGTCAGCAGGGCCAGCAAGGCAATAAACCACCATCGCAGGTAGAACGGTCTTACGACGCGAATGTCGAGCGATAATTCCTGCGCCGACCATCCGCGGCTGCTGTTTTGACCCCTGATCCTCAACCTGAAATCGCCGTAGGGCAGGTGGGTGATGCGGATATAATTTTCGTCGATATAGTTCCAGTTGTCGCTGTAACCTTCAATTTGGTAGGCATACCGGTGCCGGTTGTTTTGCTCGAAGTCCAGCAAAGCAAAATGGAGTTCGAAGAATTTGTCGCCGGGTTCGATCCTGACGGCATTGTTGTCGCGAAGCCATTGGGTTTTATCGGTCATTTTATCGGCATCTTCTTCCTGTACGAAATAACGGATAAATGCCATCGGGGCCGAGAAAGCGTCTTCTTCCGCGAATACCCTGGGGTGAAAGGCGATCAATCCGCCCAAACCACCGAAGTAAAGGGTGCCGTCTTTCCCCTTGTAATGCGAAGCAGCATTGAATTCATTATGCGGCAGGCCGTCTGCCGTGGTGAAGGTCCTGATGCGAAACGTGGTTTTGTCCATCTGCATCAATCCCTTGTCGCTGGGTATCCAGAGTTTGCCGTAGTCGTCTTCATAGACGGCGTACGTGAAGTTGTCGGCCAGGCCGTCGTCGGTGGTGAACTGGCGATAACTGCTTTTCCTGCCTTCCGGGAAAGGTACTTGCCAGCGGATGACGCCGCCGCCCTTTGTCGCCAGCCAAAAACCGCCGTCTTTATCTTCATAAATATGGCGGATGTGGTTAAAAGGCAGCGCGCCGTTTTCTTTATGATAATGCCGGAGCACGCCCTCTTTTTCATTCAGCAAAAAGATCCCGTTTTTCGTTGCCAGCCAAACCCCGGCGTTGTTTTGATGGATATAATTGACTGGGCTTCGCTCCACCAATGCCGCCGTTTCGTTTCCGGGGGGATATCCGTCGAAATGAAGTAGTTTTTTCGCTTTCAGGTCGAGGTATGCGAGGCCGTTGTCCATGCCTGCCAGGTATTTGCCGGGTGTGCCGGTTTTTACCATGTGGTTGACAAAGAATTTATCCTCCCGTAAAGGTTCGTAACTGATCTCCTTACGGGTGCGAAGGTCAATCTCGTATCCCATCGGGCGCACGCCGTACGTACTTACCCAGACCGTG
Source organism: Lewinellaceae bacterium (assembly GCA_020636045.1). Classification (GTDB taxonomy): domain Bacteria; phylum Bacteroidota; class Bacteroidia; order Chitinophagales; family Saprospiraceae; genus M3007. Next base: position 6,263 of record JACJYP010000027.1, on the reverse strand, counting down.
CTGTCCAGATACAGGAATGCGTAGGCGCCTACCGGTCTTGATAATGCCCGGATGGCATTCGTCTGCCGGTTCCATTGAAACACACTTGAATTCAGGAAATAGAGGTTTCCTTTGTCATCTTCCGTAATGCTCCGGCTGTCGGAGAATATTTTGTCTTTTTGGAAGATCAACCGGAACGGATTTTCCCTGGCGCTTAATGTTGCAATTCCCGTTGAAGATGCCAGCCATAGCCGGGCGCCGTCTTCAATGTAGTCGTGGAAATTGTCGCCCATGTTTTTGTTCAGCGTAGCGCTGAAGTTGTGCAACCAGTTTCCCCGCTCATCGAACACATGCAGTTCATCGCGAATCACGCAAAACCAGAACCCCTTTCGGTTGCGATACACAAACGGCGGCAGCCTTTGTTTTTCCAGACTGAGGGGTTTGCCGTCGCGAACCAGATAAAAAGGGAGGATGGCGCCATCTTTGGGCTTATGCCACAGGCGTATCTGCCGGGAGCCCTCTTCCTGCGTGGCCAACCATACATTTTGATCGTCACCGGACCAGATGCCGTGGATATGGCCCGGCAGCGACAGTTTTTCAAGTATGTCTCCGGAGGGCGCCACCAGCATAAGGCTGTCTTGCCAGCCCATCCAGCGATGCTCTTCCCGGTCTATCGTAATATACTGGAAAAAGACACCTTTTCGTTGGAAGACCTTTTTAAAGCCCTCGTTCGTAGATAGAAACAGTTCGCCCTTGTTGGTGTGTATCCACAACCTGTTTTTGGGGTCGATGATCCTCGTAAGGCAAATGTCGGATAAACTGAACGGCGCCTTGCCCGCGGCATATTGCTCGAAAGGAACTGCCTGCCGGGTTTTCGGATCAAAAATATCGATGCCGTTGAGTCTGGATGGCTCGGGTACGATGTAGACGCCGTTTCTGTAAAACAGCCAAAGTTTTCCGCCCGCATCTTCCCGTATCCACTGAATATCCGCGTTGTACTGCAGATGGTTGTTTTCCCTGGTGAACAACCTGAAACCATACCCGTCGTACCGGTTCAACCCGTAGCCGGTACCCGTCCAGATGAACCCCTTTTTGTCCTTATACAGCGAAGTGGTCATCAGATTCGCCAGGCCGTCTTCCGGACGCAGCATCCGGGCATCGAAGAGATACTGTTGGGCTGACAGCCCCGAGCACAGGATCAGGAGGCTGAAGGTGAATCCAATGTTTTGACTGAAGCGCATTCGAATAATTATCCCGGAGGAAAACAGCCATGCAAAGGTGGCAAAAGGCAAATGTAGCAAGCACGATCCTATGTCATGCTCCTGTATTCGCCTCTTCCGCAAAATACATATCCACTTTGTCTTTTCCCATTGTATCGCGCTTTCCCCGGCAGGTGCGGGAGAATTGTTTTTTTACCAGTGTATATGTCGATTCCGAAATGTTCGCCTTGCCGGCTACGAAGAGGAATTTTCCCGCCGCCCGGCGCTGCGCTTTGCATGCATCCATGAATGCCTGCATCTTCATAGCGGCGTTGATGGCTTATGCCGCGTGGGTGAGGTTGGGCATGGGCGGCCCGCCGCGAGGCAGGTATCTCCGACTGTTATATTTTTCATCGGTCGATGCTTGAGGACTGTGATCGTGAAACCGGAGTCAAATTAATGCATTATCGGATCAACCCAACTGCCACAGCCAACTTGATTCAACTGCAGGATCAATCGCCCCTGCGGTTTTTGGGCATTTAATAACCCCAAACCCGTCTACCTTTGGCTGTGCTCTTTTTACGACATATACGATATGTATTGTGTACCCTGTCCATTTCATGGACCTGGATATTGTCGTTGCCGGCTCAATCCGATCCGGTTCTGGAGGAAATAACAGTAGAGGACGGGCTTTCCCAGGGATACGTTAATACCATATTTCAGGACAAGGAGGGATTTCTCTGGTTCTGCACCCGGAACGGACTGAACCGTTACGACGGCCGGGAGATAAAAGTGTTTACGAATGATCCGCTGGATCCCTATTCGATCTCTGAAAACAATGTAATCAACATCCAGGAGGAAGGTGAATATCTGATTATCCGTACCCTGAATAAATTAAACGTTTTTCACAAAAAAACACAGCGTTTTCATCAGGTTCGGCTTTCTCCTGCACTTGGGCAACCATTTGCCGGAGTGCAGATCAGAGGCTCTGTCCTGTATCGCGACGGCCGGCTTTGGTGTGGGGTCTGGGATGACCGGACTAAAGAATCTAAAATCTTTGAACTTGCACTAAAAAAATCATTCGGTGGGCCGGACCGGAACATTGAACCCCAGTGGAGCATTGAAGGGATCCGGCCCATTGCGATCCAGGCGAGCCGAATAAACTTGTGGCACCTGCGTGGAAACACTTTGTGGGGAGCAGCGGATAACAAACTGATCGGTATTGATACGAATAGCGGGAAAGTTACCTATCACACCGCCATACCGGGCAAGATATTTGAGAACAGCAAGTGGGTGACAGCGGATGGGACGATCTGGTTTGGAGGGGAATCGGGCATTGGAAAAATAGATAATACGGGCATTCACTGGACCCAGACCGACTTCCCTGCTTCTCTCGTTTGTTATCTGGAAAAACAAAGGCGACTTTTAGTCTCCAGGGGTTTGCAGTTGTTATTTTTTGCAGAACCGGATACAAAAAAAACACAACTATTGGCCTCTGAGGGCAGGTCTGTAACAATACTGGACCGGGGAAAGGTGATCGTTGCGAACCAGGACCGGTCCGGTAATATCTGGCTTGGCACCAATGGCTTCGGAGTAATAAAGTATACTCCTGTATTACAGCGATTTAGAACTGTTTTTCAGGATGTTACGGTTCATAATTCGATCCTGACAGATGCTGCAGGGCACTATGGCTTTTTTACGGTAAAAGAATGGTATTCATCCAGTCCCGGGCTTTTATTCCATAATGCCCCCGATTTGTTGCGCAATACGAGCCAGTCGGTCGTGGACGGGCAAGGCAAACACTGGTTGTCGTCTGTTACCAGAAATAATAAACACCTGTTGATATACCGTGAATCCCCTGCCAGTACATCATGGGAACAGGTATTGCGGATAAAGTTGGAATACGTACCCTTTTACATCATTTCGGCAGATAATGAGGATAACATCTGGGTTGCAGTCCATAGCTGTTTGTTTCGCTATAACGATGCACGCCGACAGCTGGACTCTTTTCGCTTCGATCAGGTTTTGACAGGCCGCTATCGCGTCAACAGCCTTCGGCAAACTGCCGATGGTAAATGGTGGATCGGCACAAGCAATGGATTGGTGCAGGCCACGCCAAACGGCGCCGGGTTTGTGTTCAAATGTTATCAGGTTGTACCGGGCGAGCAAAACAGCATTCAGAGTAACGAGATCGCAACGCTGCTGGAAGATCCGGGACAGCCGAATATACTATGGATCGGAACGCTGGGGGGCGGTCTGAGCCGTCTCGATACCCGCACGCTTCAATTCACCCATTTCAACGTCCGGAAGGGGCTTCCGGATAATAATATCTATGGCATCCTGAATGATGATAAGGACCTTTTCTGGATGAGTTCCAACAAGGGAATTATCCGGTTCGACCCGGCAAGCGGTGAAGCAAGAAACTATACGACCGAAGACGGTTTGCCCACCAATGAATTTAACATGAATGCTTATGCCAAACTGCCGGATGGTACTTTGCTATTCGGCGGCATTAAAGGACTGGTTTCGTTCCATCCCGACAATTTTCAGGATAATCCGGTGCCGCCGCAAATTCTCATAACCGGCCTCGAGGTCAATAACCGCCGGGTTGTTTTCGGCGATTCGTCCGGCATTTTACAACAGGCGATCGAATTTACCTCAAAACTCGCGTTGCCATACGGGCAAAATAGTATCACCCTGAAATTTGCCGCGCTGGAGTTCACGATCCCTTCCAAGAACAGATTCCGCTATTACCTGAAAGGCGCTGAGCCCGAGTGGGCGCATACTACCACCGAATTTTACGCCAGTTATTTGAACCTGCCCCCGGGAAAATACACCTTTATGGTCAAAGCCGGCAACAGCGACGGCGTCTGGAACGAAACGCCCGCGGCGCTGCAAATCACCATACTGCCCCCCTGGTATCGTACTGCCTGGGCATATGCCGTATATATCCTGTTATTTCTTGGATTATGCTACGGATCGTTCCGGTTTTTTCTGCATCGGCAACACCTCCAGTACAAACTTTCGGCAGAAAAACGGGAAGCGGAACGCCTGAAAGAACTGGATACCTTCAAGTCCCGGGTATTTACCAATATCACCCACGAGTTCAGAACACCCCTGACGGTTATTCAGGGTATGGCGGATCGTATGACCGAGTATGAAAATCATCAGCCGGTTACCCGCGTCCACCGGGCCGGCCGGCTGATCAGGCGCAACGGGGCGGCGTTGCTGCGCCTGATCAACCAATTGCTCGACCTCGCCAAACTCGAAGCCAATGTGCTGACCCTGCACCCGGAACAGACCGATCTTGTGCGCTATGTAAAATACCTGGCCGGCAGTTTTGAATCCCTGGCGGCAAACAAAGCGGTGCGCTTGCATACGCAGATCAACCTGCAAAGCATCAGGATGGCCGTCGACCAGGAAAAACTGCAAACCATCCTGCACAACCTGCTGTCCAACGCGATCAAATTCACCCCGGCAAACGGTAATATTACTTTTCATCTAGATTGCCTGAAAAACTGGCCGGATGTAATAGACCCGGATCATTTTATCGCCGTCAGTCCATCGGGCGACCATGCCGGCGACTGGGCTGTATTCAAGGTGATGGATAGCGGCGCCGGCATTGCACCGGACAAGTTGCCCCATATTTTCGACCGGTTTTATCAGTCATCTGCAAAAGAAGGCGGTGGCTCCGGGATCGGGCTGGCTCTGGTGAAAGAACTGGTGCAACTCATGGAGGGTGTACTGGTCGTACGAAGCTACCCAAACCGGGGAACGGAATTTATCGTGATGCTGCCGGTCAGGGCAGGGGAGACGGCAAACGTTACTTCTTTTCACGCGGAAGAAAAGTTCGCGGCAGAGCAGTTCGCTCCGCTCAGCAGCGCTGAAACGCCCGGCCCGGGCTACAAAGCGAAGGACCTGCCGGCGCTGTTGATCATCGAGGACAATCCCGATGTAAGGGATTACCTGATCGGTTGCGTTGAAGGTACTTATAAGGTCATCACAGCGGCAGACGGGCAACAGGGCATCGATCTGGCCCTTAAAGAAGTGCCCGATATCATCGTCAGCGACGTAATGATGCCCCTGCAAGACGGTTTCGAGGTGGTGCACACTTTAAAAAACGATGAGCGCAGCAGCCATATACCGATCGTACTGCTCACCGCCAAAGCAGACCTCGATTCGCGCATCATGGGCCTCGAACGCGGCGCCGATGCCTATCTGGCAAAACCCTTTGACCGGCAGGAACTGCTGGTGCATCTGTGGAAACTGCTCGAATTGAGGAGAAAATTGCAGGAGCGGTATGCCGCACGGGGCAACCCTGCGGAAGCCGGCGGAGCGCAAGGCGCCGATAAACAACCGCACTACGAAGATATCTTTATGAACAAAGTCCGCTCCACTCTGGAGGCGAACCTGGGCGACGAAAATTTCGGTATTCCGGAACTCTGCCATTCCCTGCAAATGAGCCGCGCCCAATTGCACAACAAACTAAAAGCCCTGACGGGCCGCTCGGCATCCCATTACATCCGGTCCGTACGCCTTCAGCGCGCCCGCGAACTGGTATTAACGACCAACCGCACCGTTTCCGAGATCGCCTTTGAAGTCGGCTTCCGCCACTTGCAGCACTTCTCCACTTCCTTTGCCGAAGAATTCGGCAGACCGCCCAGCAGCCTGCGCAAACAGGACAAAAACGACCCGGCCTAGAGCGGCGAAAACGCCTGTAACAGGGCAGTCAGGGCCGAATTTTCCAGAATTAGACAATAGCAGAAACATTTGGACAATAGCGGAAGCATGCCACATGCCGACCGCCACACTTTTGCCCCGATCCCCGACATCGCCAGGCAAAAATTGCATTTACAAAGACATGCCGGACTGACATACCGGACTGACATGCCGGACAAATAAAATCTGAACACCATGAAAAGACGGAATCTGATCCAACGGTATCTCCTGCTGTTTTTAGGAATTATTTATGCAGCACATAGTACTGCACAGGTAGCCATCAACCAGGATAACTCCAACCCCGACCCTTCGGCCATGCTCGACGTGAAAAGCGCCGACAAGGGCGTACTCGTACCCCGCATGACC
>JACJYP010000026.1 GCA_020636045.1 Lewinellaceae bacterium | reverse complement strand
CAACTTTGTTGTAACAACACAAAGGACGTTTGTCTTGACAAGGAACCTTGCAGCGACTACAACAAGGACGTTTGTTACAACCAGGAACCCTGTTGCCTCGAACTTTGCAGGCCGGCAAACAATCGTTGAAACTCATATCCCGCCAAAGCGCCGGATATCCACCTCCGGGTCCAGCGGAGTTTGTTCGAGCAGGTGATCTACCAGATGCGCCGCCCAGTACGGCGCGAGCAAAGCGCCTTTTGTACCCATCCCGTTGAAGATATACAGTTTCGGATCGAGCGGACTGCGCCCCAGCAGGGGCCGGCGATCGCGCACGGTGGGCCGCACGCCCGCCATCTGCCCGACGATCTTGTATGGCGCCGTCAGCATGCCCGCGAGGTGTTTTTCAAGATAGGCGCCTTCTTCGCAGCTGGGCAGCAGGTCGGCGTAATGCCACTGGTAACTGCCGCCTGCCCAGAAGCGCCCCTGCCCGAGCGGGGCCAGCATGACGGTCTTTTTCAGCATCTCCGCGATGTTCCCCGCCTGCGGGTCGTCGATGCGGACGATCAGCGCTTCGCCCTTGGCGATCTGCCACTGTATGCCCGGGAAAAACGGGTTTGTCGCGCCCCGGTAGCCTTCGCAAAAAACGACGGCGTCATAATACCGGGCTTCGCGGGCGGCCTCTTCAGGGGTGTAGTTGCGTTGTTCGAACCAGCCTTCCGCCTGCGTTTTTTCCCGGAAGGCGGCGAGCAACGCCGGAAAATTCACCCTTGCCGCCTGGTGTATCCTGCCGAAATGCCAACCGGGGCCGGTCAGCGGCTTCCAGGCGCCGCCGCCGTCGTTGTCCGACAGGTACGAATCGTATTCGGGCAAGGCGCAGCGCGCCGACCAGTCGTTCCGCTCTTCGGCAGTAGAAAGCAGGCGGATGATGGCGGTTTCGGACCAGATATCGACGCCCAGTTCCTGCGACAGGGCCGTGTATGTTGCGCGCGCGACGGGGAAAAAATCCCCGAAACGCCAGGACTTGACAAAGCGCTTTCCGGTGACGGGGTTGATGATGCCCGCCGCTGCCAGCGATGCGCTGCCGGGCAGTGCGCCGTCGGCCAGCCGCACGTCCACGCCGTGTTGCCGCAGCGTCCGGGCGAGCAGGGCGCCGGCAATGCCTTGTCCGATGATCAGGACCTTGTTCAAGCGAAATTATTTGTAGCGCCGCCTGACGAGTTTGATGAATTTTTTGGCCTCTTCGATGCGCTTTTTGTCGAGCCAGCCGTATTTTTCCACGCAGTAGTCCATCAGATAGGATTTTGCTTCGTCGAAGCCGGAAAATCCGTTCATGGCATTGATGGCGGCTTCGAAGGCCTTGCCGTCGCCGCCGAAGAGTTCGCGGGTGAGCAGCAGGCGGTCGTTCAGCGCAATGGCCTTTTTGAGGTCGGCGACGGGTTGTTCGGCGAGTTTTTCCGACAATTCTTTCACCTGTTTTTCTTCAAACAGCACTTCCGCTTCGGGAGAGTGGCTGTCCGGCGATTTGGAGCGCGAGGGCGGCGCCACTTCCACCGGCTGCGACTCGACGACGGGCGGCGCGGCAGGCGGTTCCTCTTCGCGCACGGGCGGCGGCGCCGGAGAAGGCGGGGGCGGAGCGGGGGCAGGAGGAGGGGGCGGCGGTATTTCCGGCGACTTTTCGCGCACCGGCGCCTGTTTCCTGCTTTGGTGTTCTGTTTTTGCAGGCGCCTCATCCGAATAGATGGCGTCGTACAGTTCGCGTACGTAGGAAGCCATGATATCGAGGTCCAGACGCATGATCGTGTCCGGGTCCTTGCTCATCCGGGTAAATTCGCGGTTCAGTTTGTCGAGGTAAATTTTCGTTTTCAGCAGATCCATCTTATGGCGGGTTTACGGTTGTGCCTATTTTCACCGGCGAATTTCAAAAAAATATATCTATTCAAATCCCGGCGGTTGTTCGAATTCGTCTGAATGGGCTAAAAAAGGCTTTTTTATGGTCATGCTTCACAATTTTTTTACCTGTGGCGCTGCTCCGGACCCGGCGACCGGGTTGATTGTCCAAAAAAGCGACCCGTTTTTCATCCCCTCAGACAGACCCTGACAGCCGCTCCCGGAATGTCAATTCCACAAATCAACAGTTACCATGTTTTTAGAACCCTATGTAAAAGGCCGGCGCTCCGGCTGGATCGAGGTCATCTGCGGGTGCATGTTTTCCGGAAAAACGGAAGAACTGATCCGCCGGCTCAAGCGGGCAAAGATCGCGGGCATGAAAGTGGAAGTGTTCAAGCCGAAGATCGATACGCGCTACGACGAGGATTCGATCGTGTCGCACGACACTTCTTCGCTCGTGGCGGCGCCTGTGGAAAGTTCGGCGGAACTGCTGCAACTGAGCGGCGACACCTTTGTGGTGGGCGTCGACGAAAGCCAGTTCTTCGACGAGGGCCTGCCGGATGTGTGCGCCCAACTGGCGCTGCGGGGCGTGCGGGTGATCGCCGCCGGGCTCGACATGGATTTCCGCGGCCTGCCCTTCGGCCCGATGCCGCAACTGCTTGCCACGGCGGAGTATGTGACCAAGGTGCACGCCATCTGCGTGCATTGCGGCAACCTGGCCACCCATTCGTACCGGCTCGCCGAGGGCGAATCGGTGGTGCTGCTGGGTGAAAAGGAGCAATACGAGCCCCGGTGCCGCTCCTGCTACCAAATGGGCAATATCTTGCGCTTGAAATAGCGGGCTTTCCTACCTTTGCGCCACAACATAAACACATGACGCACACAGACACGGCCCAGGCGGCCATCCTCGACCTGAACAAATGGGAGCGCAGTTTCCGCGAACAGGCGCCGGTGTACCAGCAGGCCCATCCGTATCCCTTTGCCTATTTTGACAATTTTCTGGAGCCGGAAGCAGCCCGGGCGGCCATGCTTGCATTTCCGGGCGTGAAAGACGAAGGCTGGATACACTACGTGCACGTAAATGAAAAAAAGCACGGCCTGAACAAGATCGACCTGATCCCGGCGGATATCCGCAAGGTGATCGAAGTGCTGAACAGCAGGGAATTCGTGGACATCCTGAGCCGGCTGACCGGCATTCCGGACCTTCATCCGGACCCCAGCCTCGAAGGCGGCGGCCTGCACCAGACCAAAAGGGGCGGATTTCTGAACATCCACGCCGACTTCACCGTGCACCCGCACAAGCGCAACTGGCGCCGCCGCGTGAACGTGCTGGTGTACCTCAACGAAGACTGGCAACCCGAATACCGCGGCGAACTGGAACTCTGGACCCGCGACATGAAGGCCTGCGCGCAGAAGATACTGCCCGTGTACAACCGCTGCGCGATCTTCAATACCGATGAGGATTCTTTCCACGGGCTGCCTGAACCCATCCAGTGCCCGGAAGATATGACGCGCAAATCCATCGCGCTGTACTACTTCACGGAAGAAACGCAGGCGCCGCGCAAGCGCGCCACCAATTACCAGGCGCGTCCGGAAGACGGCGGCAAACGCATCTGGATCTGGCTGGACAAGCAGGTGCTGGCGCTGTACAATACCGTGAAGGGCTGGCTGGGCATCGACGACAAGGTTGTCAGCAAGGTGCTGAATTTCCTGAGCGGCAAAAAGTAACGAGGTGTGACCCCGAATTTTCAATGTTAAAAAAATCTGACGGTCCGTATACAGCACCCCATTGCAGGCAGCATTCCCGTAGGGAATCCCTGTTTATAGACATTCCCCATTCATTTTGTATGAACCCCGTCAGGGGTTTCCTGCGCTTGTTCTGGTGAATGCCTAAGGAAACCCCTGACGGGGTTGGGAATTTAATAATGCATTGTACTATAAACAGGAATTCCCTACGGGAATATTCGCACGCTGCATTGGGTATTTATCGGGATCGTCTTTGTTACAAAATAACGGGACGCTTTTGGCAGTCTCAGTTGGCAGTAGCACTAAGCAGTTGGCACTAAGCAGTAGCAGTAGGCACGAATTCCAGTGAAAAAATGGTTCCCATTTCCTGGTGAGCCCACATTCCGATATTACTGCTCACTGCCTGGTGCTACTGCCAACTGCCACTGCGACTGCCAACTGTCCGATCCAAAACATCGCCACGCAATGCGGCAACACCAATCTTTTCGCACATCCCTGCTCCTGGCTTTGTTGGGCGCTGTTTTTTACGTGCCTTTTCTGGGTGGCGTACACCTGTTCGACTGGGACGAGATCAATTTTGCAGAGATCAGCCGCGAGATGCTGATCACGAAGGAATATTTCCGGGTGTACGTCAATTTTCTGCCGTTCTGGGAAAAGCCGCCGCTGTTTTTCTGGCTGCAAAGCCTGGGCATGCGTGCATTCGGGGTGGGGGAGTTTGCCGCCCGGCTGCCCAATGCCCTGTGCGGCATGGCTACGCTGGTGCTGGTGTATCAGATCGGGCGCCGGCTGTATTCCCATCGTTTCGGCCTGACCTGGGCGCTGACGTATTTCGGCACGGTGCTGCCGTTTTTGTATTTCAAATCGGGCATCATCGACCCCTGGTTCAATTTTTTCATTTTCGCGGGGCTGTACCATTTTATCCTGTTCTACTGGAAAAAAGACGGCTTCGAACTTGAATTGCCGCATAGTCGCTGGCGCTACCTGTTCCTGGGCGGCTTCTGGATCGGCATGGGTATCCTGACCAAAGGGCAGGTCGCCTATCTGATCGCGGCGCTGACGATGGGGGTGTACTGGGTGACGCAGCGCTTCCGGATGTACGTGAGCATCCCGCAATTCCTGTTTTTCACGTTTTCCGCCAGCCTCGTCACGCTGACCTGGTACGGACTGGAGACCTGGAAAAACGGCACCTGGTTTATCGAGGAATTCAACAAGTACCAGTACCGCCTGTTCAGCACGCCCGACGCCGGGCATCGCGGCTTTCCGGGCTATCATTTTGTCGTGTTGCTGATCGGCTGTTTCCCGGCCTCGATCCTGGCCTTGCGGGCGTTCAAACCCTTTCCGCAGGAAGCATTTCGCTATCGCGACGACTTTCGCCGCTGGATGAAGTATTTGTTCTGGGTCGTGCTGATCCTGTTCAGCATCGTCAAGTCCAAGATCGTGCACTACTCGTCGATGTGCTATTTCCCGCTGACGTTCCTTGCGGCGCTGACGCTGGACAAGATCATTTCCGGAGAGATCAAATTCGGCAAACTGCTGCGCGCCGGCGTGTGGGTGGCGGCCGGTTTGTTTGCGCTGGCCATTATCGCCGCGCCGTTCGTGGGCCGGAACATTGAAATGCTGAAGCCGCTTTTCAAGGATCCGTTTGCCGTGGAGAACCTGAAAGCGCAGGTGCACTGGACGGGATGGGAAGCGCTGCCCGGCGTGTTTCTGTTGTGCGTCGTGGGGGCCGCGCTCTATTTTTTCCGAAAAGGGGACCGGGCATCAGGTCCGGCCGATGCGGAACGGCAGCGCTGGACGGGTTTTACGACGCTCTTTGCCGGCACGGGCGTGTTTGTCATGCTCACGCTGATCTTTTTTATCAAACGCGTCGAAGGCTATTCCCAGCGGGCGGCGATCGAGTTTTATGAAAGCAGGATCGGGGAAGACTGCTACGTGGTGCCGCACGGCTACCGGACCTACGCGTACCTCTTTTACACACGCAAGCCCAAAGTGACGAACGAAAAGAGTTACGACCGCAACTGGCTGTACCGGGGCGACATCGACAAGGATGTATACGTGGTGTCCAAGATACAGTCGGCGCCCGAACTGGACAGCATTCCCGGCATGAAGCGGATCGGCGAAAAAAACGGGTTTGTGTTTTTCCGGAGGAGGGTGGAGTAGTGGCGCCGGTAGCGCGGCGTTTACGCTGCCCGGGTCATGGCCGTATATGGCCAGCACATGTAGCAGTCGGCCATAAATGACCTCCAACAAGGCGGCGTAAACGCCGCGCTACCAATTCAGGCTTTTGATCCTGCGATCTCCACTTCCCGGCGTTCGATCACCGGCACGTTTTTGACCACCATGTGCATGGTGTTGCGGATGCGCTCTTCGAAGAGCACGATCTTTCCCTTTTTCAGGCTGTCGATGGTTTCCTGCGTGTAGTGCCGGACGGTGATCAGTTCGAGACCGGTCTCCTTTTTTGCCCTGAATTCGTCGGAAATATCGTTGATAAACTGCTCGATGCGGTCCTGCACGTTGGATACGCAGATCGTGAAACTGATGGCGCCGTTCTGCATCATGTTGACGAAAATGCGCAGGTCGGCTGCCTTGCGGAACAGGCGCGCCATGTGGTGTTCGGCCACGAAGGAGTAATCGAGCGTGCTGATATGAAGCAGGGCCTGGTTTTTTTCCACGACCACGATGGGCGGGTAGTTATCGTCGACGTCGCTGCTGATCTCGGTGCCCGGCGCTGCCGGGTCGAGGAAAGACTTGACGTACATCGGGATATTCTTGTTCTGCAGGGGTTTGATGGTCTTGGGGTGGATCACCTGCGCGCCGTAGTAGGTCATCTCGATGGCCTCCTTGTACGACAGGCGGTCGAGTTTGATGGTATTGTCGAAGATGCGCGGGTCGGCGTTGAGCACGCCCGGCACGTCCTTCCAGATGCTCATGCTTTCGGCGTCGAGACAGAAGGAAAAGATCGCTCCGGAATAGTCAGAGCCTTCGCGGCCGAGGGTGGTGGTGAAGTTTTCGGAAGTGGAGCCGATAAAGCCCTGTGTGAGCACGATATTGCCCTCCGCCAGCATGGGCGGCACCACCCGTTGGGCATTGGCTTTGGTTTTATCCCAGATCACCCAGCCCTCCCGGTAGGTATTGTCGGTGGCCACCACGTCGCGGGCGTCGAGCCATTGCGTCTTCAGGCCGACACTGTTCAGGTAAGCCGCCGTGATCCGTGAAGACACCAGTTCGCCCATACAGACGATCTGGTCGTACATGTAGTCGTAGTTGTCGGAAGGCGGCTCTTCGAGCACCCAGTCGCCCTCCACAAAAGTGTCGTTGACCACATTGAAAATCTCGTCGCCCTCATCGAACAATTCACGCATGATGGCGTAGTGCCGCTCCTTCAGGGCGTCGAACAGCGCCTGCGCTTCCCCGTTCTGTTTGGCGTGCGCAGCTACCACCTCCTCCAGGGCGTTGGTGGTTTTGCCCATGGCCGACACGATGACGACCAGTGGGTCCTGCCGGAAACGTTCGATGATGGATGCCACATTTTTGACGCCGGCTGCGTCTTTCAGACTGGCGCCGCCAAACTTGAATACTTTCACTGAAATAAAGGATTTAACACGTTGAAAGGATCGGTCAGGGCGGCAAAGGTAGGAAGCGGATATATTTTGGCCGCTATGCCGTGTCAAACTCTGCGGAATAATTTTTTGGCCTTTTCTTCCAGCGCTTTCGGCGTGCTGGCGCCTTCATACACGTCTTTCAGGAAGATCAGGTGGTTTTTGCGGAAGTCGGGCATACCGATCGGCGTTTCGAAACTGACGGCCGGCGGGAACGATATCTGCAGGCTGAACTTCGACTCGCTGATCTTCGGGCTGGTGATGCGGCTGATGAACTGATTGGCGTCGGAGATCAGTTTGTTGGCGTCTTTCAGCATGCCTTCCTGCAGGCAGTTGTCGAGTTCGCTGCACCAGGTTTTGTAGCGCCTGAGTTCTTTGGACGCTTTCAGGTTGAGCGCGATGTCGAAGATGTCTTTGACCGAATTTGCCTGCGTGATGATGTAATTGAAAAGCAGGGGAAACTGGATAAAGCGGGTATAACGCTCGTGTATCTGGTCAAAATGCTCGGCGACCCGGTGCATGGCGGCGGAATCCAGGGTTTTGAGCAATTGTTTGTCGGTACGGGCAAATACGGGCGTATTGAGCAACAGGTTGGCGCGCAATGGCGAGGGGTTCCAGACCAGCCCTTCGCGCAGGACCATGCTGAGGGCGCTGTCGGAAAAGCCGTAGAATATGAGCAACACCCATTCTTCAAAGTCTTGAATGCGCTCCTTTGACACAAGTGCCTTGAGTTTTTCGTTGTTTATGACTTTGCTGATATTTATTTCTCCACGCGCATTCAACGTTGCTATATTATCCGGCAATCCAAACAATTTCGGCTCAATCCCGTAGTCGAATATGTTAAGCGCCGCATCTAAATAAGCCCGCAGATGGTGTTCATCATAAGATGTTTTTAGCCGCTCAAACGCCTTTGTGGTCTTGGCGATGGCTTCCCACCCTCCTTCTTTCAGCATCCCGTATTTTGCCGTCAGGAACTGTATGTAATCATAAATTTCCCTGAAATTTTTGTCGTGTAAGGTTGCAAAAGAATGGTGCTGGGTCAGATGGTCGAAATGCTGAAACAGATCGTCTTGCGAAAGGATTTCCGCAACATTTAAGTCGCTCAGATTCCCGGCCTGCCCGATAGCCTGTAAAAAAGGCCCAAATACATTTGGAGAATGCTCGCCCGCGCTGACACCCTCCATTTTCCTGAATTCAAATTGACTGCTTAGACGAAACGAGTCGCAGATCTCGATCACTTCCTGGTCAGCCCAGATAAATTCCCCGCTATCATTTTCCTCTATGATCAGCCGATCCGACAACACCAGATTCTCCAGAAAATCGGCAAAATAGCGCAGCCGGGCCGACAGGCGATCGTCGTCGTCCGTGTGATCGGTGAACAGCGAAAAGGAATAATGCAGGTCTTCGAAAGGAAGAAAAAAACGGGTGTCAGACATTCGGGTATGCGCTTGGATGCCCAAATGTAAACGCAGCAGATGAAAATGTCAATTCACAGGGGCCATATTCAGCGCATGGCCAGTGTTACGGCGTAGTAGGTGTAGCCGTTGATGTATTGCGTGTTGAACGAGTAGCGGAACATCTTGCCGAGCACCACCTGGCTGCCGCCGTCGTTCTGGTGTTTCTCGTTGATCGCATTTTTGATCTTCTGGTGCACGTTCTGGTGCAGCGTCAGGAAGGTGATGTCGTTGGCATTCGTGCGCCACAGGATGATCTGCTGGTACATCGCCTGGCCTTTATCGGTGGTTTCCCAGCATTTTTCGTAGTGGCGGGTGTTGGTGGCGCCCGAGCCGGTCTCCTTGGTCAGGTCGAAGCCGAGGTCGAGGATCTTGTTTTCTTTTTCATGCGGAGGCGTTTTTTCGATGACCTGGAGGGTGCCGAGCGTCATTTCGGAGCATTGGGCGGAGAGGCAAAAGGGAAGGAGCGCAGCGAAAGCGAGTAGAAAGGCGGATTTCATGAATACGTATTGAAAGCGAGAGGTGAATAAAACCGCAAAAGAACTGGATATATGAAAAAAAATTGCTCTTTATATGAACTTTATATGCTTTTACTCAGGCGATATTTCCGCAACAATTCCCAGGTCAAAACTCCGGCTGCTACCGCTACGTTCAGGGAATGTTTGGTGCCGTACTGGGGTATCTCGATCAAGCCCTCGCAAAGGCCGATGACTTCGTCCTGCACGCCATCCACTTCGTTGCCCAGCACGAAGGCGTATTTTTCTCCCGGCAGGGGCTCAAAATCCTGCAACCATATGTGCTCGGTGGTCTGCTCCACGGCCAGGATGCGATAACCCGAACTTTTCAACACGTGTACGGCCTCAAGGGTGGTGGCATAGTATTGCCAGTCGACCGATTCCGTGCTGCCGAGCGCGGTTTTCAATATCTCCCGGTGGGGCGGTTGCGCGGTGATACCGCAGAGCGCGATCTTCTCCAGCGCAAACGCGTCGGCCGTGCGGAATACCGACCCTACGTTCAGCCCCGAACGCACATTATCGAGCACCAGCACACAGGGCAGTTTTTCCTGTTGCCGGTACGCCTGGAGGTCCGGGCGCTGCAATTCATCCATACTGATCTTGGCCATGCCGCAAAAATGCCTGATTTCTTGCAAATAAAGATTCATGCAGCGGTGGTTTTCAACGACAGCACGTCGCCGGTTTGTTATTTTTGCGGCATGGAATTGCAGAATACCACTCTGGGCCTCAAATTGCCCACCGACCCGCGCTGGGTCGACCTCGCCGAAATAGATCTGGCGGAAATACTGACCGACCATGCCTACTGCGAACAAAAGGCCGCAACCGCCTGCATCTCGCTCATACAGGCCTACCCGGAGCGCGCCGAACTGGTGGAGGCGCTCGCGCCCATCGTCACGGAAGAGTGGGGGCATTTCAGGATGGTGCTGTCGGAACTCAAAAAGCGCGACCTGGCGCTCGGGCGGCAGCGCAAGGACGAATACGTAAACAAATTACTGGGTTTTCAGCAAAAAGGCGGTTCCCGGGATGCTGCGCTGCTGGAAAAACTGCTGACCTGCGCGCTCATAGAAGCGAGGAGTTGCGAGCGGTTCAGGCTTTTGTCGCTGCATTGCGCCGACGAATCCCTGCGCGGATGGTACCACAAATTTATGGTGGCGGAAGCAGGGCACTACCGCCTGTTCCTCGATCTGGCGGAGCAATATTTCGGCAAAGAAAAAGTGTGGGAACGCTGGCAGGAGTATTTGAGGTTCGAGGCAGGGGTCATGCAGGAACTGTCGCCCCGGGGCGACCGGATGCACTGAAAAAGGGTGGGGGAGGAGTTGAAGTTATGCGCCTCGTTCCCAGCCTTTTACCTTGTTGATCTTCCCCTCTTCGCCGTACACTTCTTTCGACATTTTATTGTAGGCGGCGGCGGCCTCTTCCGGGGTGTCGTACATGCCGATGTGCACGGATTTGCCGTTGATGGAGATCACGGCTCTGTAACGGTTGTGTTCCTTGTACACCCCTGTGAACCCGGTCTTGCTGCTGGTGCGGCGCTGCCGGCTCGCCACCGATCTGGAGCGGTATGTTAAGTTTTCCAAACGGCAATCGAGTTTGTCGCCGTTTCGGGCGCCGACCAGCCTTCGGTTGCCTTTTTTCTGCTCGGCGAGAAAGCGCTCGGCGATCAGTTTGTGCAGATAAATGGTTTCGGTTTTGAAACTGCCGTCCGCTTTTTTCCAGGTTTTCTGAAATACGGCGCAGCCGCTGGAATGCTTTCTCAGATTTTTGAGAAATTCTACCCTGGAAAGGTAAGGGTCGTTGTTGAGCGCTTCGTAGACATGATCATCCAGCATGACCGTGTCATCCGAATTTTTGAGCTTCACTTTGTAAATCACGGTAGTGGGTTGTTTATCAAGTTTTTGGAAGATTTCACCTGACTGAAAATGCAGGGAGCCAAATCCGATACCCCGAAAAGTGCCGGCCGCGAAACAGCGGCCTGAAACCACGTGCGCTTACATAAGGACGAGCATCAACAATGTAATTCCGGAAATTATCCGGCAGCGTGTTGAAAAATACAGATCAGTGCGCCTATTAATATATACTGTGGCGGATTAAAAGCGGGCTGCGATTATTTCAGATATCTTGCCGCGGCTAATTTAATCTATTTCGATCGACATTTCCAAAAATCTTTTGAATATGTTTGCTGCCTGGTATAAAACAAACGGTTATCTACTGTAAAAAAAGTTCTTCTTTTTTTGTTAACATACGATCAATTCAAAATTTTCAGGCCCTTTTTATCCAAAATGCCGGAAGAGGCGCTGGCGACGCCTTTGCACGATCTCCTGCATTTGCTGGACCAGGCTTTCGGGCAGGACCTGTACCGGGCGCTTGATCCGAATGTGGCGATCGCATCGCCCGTGGCCGGGCATCGGGACACCGAATGGCTCAAAAGAGCCAATACCGTGGGCATCAACGTTCGCACGATCGGCCATTTTTTCAATATCATTCCCTACGCCCTGACGCTGCCGCCGGCGCAAAATGCCATCCATATCCTGCCGATCTGGGAGCCGGGCGTGGTGTCCAGCCTTTACGGTCCTGCGAGCTGGAACATCAACCCGGAATTCTATTCGCCTGAACTGGCCGCGACCATCCGGGAACTCAATACCGTTGAAAAACAACTCAGGGTGACGGTCAACCTGCTCCACCTGCTTGGGCGCAGCGTGGGTATGGACGTGGTGCCGCACACCGACCGGTTTTCGGAGATGGCCACCGCTAACCCCGGCTATTTCGAGTGGCTGCAGCGCCGCGACCTGACAATCACCGACCACAGCGACGAGGTGTTCCGCCGCGTGCAGGCACTCATCTTCGGGCATCTGGCGGCGCGTGGCAGCGCTGTTGCGGGCCTGCCGATCCCCGACGACGCGGACGTGTTTTTCAGCGACCTGCCGGAACGCGAACGCCTGCGCATCCTTTTCGGGGAGCCGCACGACTACGCCGGCCGCCTGAAACGCCGCAAAGTCATCGTGGACATGTTGTACCGGGAAGGCTACGAGACCGTGCCCGCGACCATGGGTCCGCCGTACCGCGGCATAGAGGTCGATCCGGACCCTGCAGCGCTGGTGCGCGACGAAGAAGGCCGCGTCTGGCGCGATTACCGCATCACAAAACCGGAAACATTTTCACGGGTATTCGGCCCACTGGCGCGCTACAAACTGTACGAAAGCAAGGACCGTAACCGCAACTGGGAACTGGATTTTTCCAGGCCGCACTACGATACCTGGGCCTATGTGTCGGAGCGCTACCGCCGGGTGCAGGCCGAATTCGGCTTCGACTTCATGCGCGGCGATATGTCGCACGTGCAGATGCGCCCGGAGGGCGTGCCGGCCGAGCGCGACGACTACTACGACCTGCTGGGCGCCGTGAAAAAGAACGTCCTGCACGAAAAGCCCTATTTCGGCTATTTTGCCGAAAGTTTTCTCGCGCCTCCCAGCGAAATGGCCTACGGCGACGAATGCGATCACCTCGAAGCGTCTTTTGCCGATTCCACGCTCGGCGACCTGCAATCGGAGCCGGTGGGCACGGATAAATTTGCGCGCGAATTTGCGCAGTACCGGCACTGGCTGGATACGCGCAGTTTCGCACCCAATTTTACGCTGATGACGGCCGATAAGGACGATCCCCGTTTCGACCGCTTTTACCTCGACGGCAACGAGATCCGCTATTTTATCGCGCTGTTCCTGCACGACATGCCCTCCTACATGGGGCTCGGATTCGAGTGCCGCGACCCGCATCCGATACCGGCGCCCAATGAACACTACACCAAATTGTATGTTTTTCAGATGCCGCACGGTGACAAAGGCACCAGCGGTCCGTATCAATGGGGCAGGAACAGGAGTTTGTACGAACACCTGGTGCGTCAAAAAATGCTGGCTTGCGACATTTGGCCGGAAATCGAACACGAGGGAGTAAAATGGCTGCTGCCGCCCGACCCGGAAGGTTATGACAAAGTGATCGCCTGGACGCAGGCCGGCGAACCGAAATACATTTTCATCGCCAACCTGGACACCAAAAACAGTCAAAGCAACATTGTACTGACGCAAAAAGGCAACTGGCAGGCTATGTTTTCCACGCACCGCGAAGCGGACAGACGCATTGCCGGCGCCGATTCGATCAGGCTGGACTTGTTGCCGGGGGAGGGCAGGGTGCTCGGTTTTTTGAGCGATGCTTTTAGTATGGAATAATATTCTGAAACAATGTTAAGAATATGCAACTTTCAGAATATTTAATCGAAGCGATACCGTCAAAAGTGTACTTTTGTCGTAAATTTTTTCGGGTGGCACAGGGTTTGCAACAATAAGCCGTACGGCTTTCCGTTTTTTAGCAACATTCAGACTACCCAAGTCATCATCAAAAATCAATTTATTGCACAATGAAAAATTGGAAGAAAATTCTTGCTTTCGCGTTTATGGCCGCCCTGTTCCTCCTCGAAGCCTGCCACCGTGGCTACGGCTGCCCGGGTACGGACCTGTAATCCTACACTGCGCTTTCTCCGACAATGAAACTTAACTGGTTGCCGCTTACTACGGAAGCGGAAGTAGATCTCATCAAAGAACGCTCCCAAAAAATACCCTGCCTGATCTTCAAACACAGCACGCGTTGCAACATCAGTTCCGTTGCAAAGTACAGACTGGACGAAGACTGGCCTTTTGGCGAAGACGAAGTGGAAGCCCATTTTCTGGACCTGATCAAATACCGCAGCGTATCGAATCATATCGCCGATCAGTTTCAGGTCTACCACGAGTCGCCGCAAGTACTCCTGATCATCCGAGGTGAATGCGTGTACGATGCTTCGCATCTGTCCATCAGCGCCGACGAACTGAAAGAGGCGATGGATCTGGAAACGAGCAAATAAGTGGCAGGAAGGATCGCACCTTCCGTTCTTAAATAATCATCCCAACCCGATTTAGAAGGCGTGGCTCCCTGCCGCGCCTTTTTTTATTGCATCGCGTATTTCCGCCATGCGATTATTTTTGCCGATCGTGAAAAGTCTCAGACTTGCCTGGCGCCTGATCTTCTTCCTGTGTTATACAACCTACATCGTTACGGAGATCCGCCTGAAGAAAGCCCTGCTGAACATCGACCTGCGTGGCGCCATGCGCGTGCGCAGGCGCTGGGCGCGCACGCTCCTGCACGGCGTGGGCGTGCGCATCGCCGAGACCGGCACGCCGCCCGATTTTCCCTGCATCATCGTCAGCAACCACCGCTCCTACCTCGATCCCATCCTGCTCCTGCGCCGCATCGACGGTTTCCCCGTGGCCAAGGCCGAACTCTCCAAATGGCCGGTGATCGGCAAGGGCGCGCAACTCGCAGGCATCCTGTACCTGCAGCGCGAGCAGCAGGGCAGCCGCATGCAGACGCTGCGCCAGATGGAGGAAAAGATCAAAGACGGCTTTCCGGTCATCATTTACCCGGAGGGCACCACTTCCGGGCTTGCGGGTACCCTGCCGTTCAAAAAAGGCGTGTTCCAGGTAGCCGCGCGGACGGGGACGCCGGTGGTGCCGGTCGCCCTGTGTTTCGCCGATGCGCGCGATTTCTGGGTGGGCGACGAAGGCTTTCTGAGCCACGCCGGGCGCCGGTTTCGCGAAAAAGAACTGCACGTGGAACTGCGCTACGGGCCCGCCCTGCAGAGCGCGGAAGCAGAAAAACTGATGGAAGACGCCAGAAACTGGATAGAAGCGCAACTTTTGCAGCCATGAACAACTTACGCGCCCTGTACCGACTGTTTTATTTCGCCCTGTACACCCTGTACAAAAGCGCGCAGATCGTCGTCAGCAACCTCGTGCTCGGCACCGACGCGCGCCGGTCGATCCGCATCCGGCAAAGTTGGGCGCGCACCCTGCTGCCCCACCTGGGCGTGCGCGTGCACATCCTGGGCACGCCGCCCGAATTCCCCTGCATCGTGGCCTGCAACCACCGCTCCTACCTCGACCCGCCGCTGATGGCACACAACATCAACGGCTACGGCGTGGCGAAAGCGGAAGTGGCCAACTGGCCCGTGATCGGCTGGGGCGCGCGCGTGGCGGGCGTGCTGTTCCTGCGGCGCGAAAGCCAGCAAAGCCGGAAAACGACCCTGCAGGGCATCGCCGACAAGGTAAAAGAAGGATACCCGATCATCCTGTTCGTGGAAGGTACCACCCACGCCGGGCCGACCACACTGGATTTCAAGCCCGGCGCCTTCAAACTCGCCGCCCAACAGGATATTGCCATCGTGCCCGCGGCCCTCGAATTTGCCTCGCCCGATGACTACTGGGTCGGCGACGACACCTTTCTGCCGCACCTCTGGCGCCGCCTGCAGACGCGTTACAAGGACGCGTACGTGTCGTACGGCCCCGTTTTGCGCAACAGCGACGCGGACGCCCTGCTGCGCGACGCCAAAAACTGGATCGACGCGGAACTGCTGCGCCTGCAAAAAGGGTTTGGCAGGGGCCTTTGAAAATCAGCGGCAATGTTTCTACCTTTGCGGCCGGTCATGGCTCCGTAGTTCAATGGATAGAATGGAGGTTTCCGGAACCTCAGATACAGGTTCGATCCCTGTCGGGGCTACTAATATAAACCGCAGTTTCCTGTTGTCAGGGGGCTGCGGTTTTTTGTTTTCTTTTGCCTATTCAGACATTGATTCTTGTTTTCAACAAAAAAGCATTGCGAATTACGTATTACCCAAACCAGTCCCGGTTTTTTTGAATCCACATTGCAAATAGCGGAACACTCATAGCATATGTCCCGTCCGGCTT
>JACJYP010000025.1 GCA_020636045.1 Lewinellaceae bacterium | reverse complement strand
GGTAAAAAATCTCATTTTTGCCGTAAACCATTTCTCTTTTGGCAACCGAACCCGTATTCAACATGATCGCCAAAACGCTCGCCGGCCTTGAGCCGGTGCTGGCGGGCGAATTGAAAGCGCTGGGCGCTACCGGCATTCGCGAGATCAAGCGTGCGGTGGCGTTTGAAGGCGATCGCAGGCTGCTTTACCGCGCCAACTACGAATTGCGCAGCGCCCTGCGGATACTGGTGCCCATTCACGAATTTCCGGTCTACCACGAAAAAAACCTGTACGACGGCATCCGAGAGATCGACTGGAGCAAGTATATGAGCGTCGACGACACCCTGGCGATCGATGCCGTTACCCGCGGGGAAGTGTTTCGCCATTCGCAATACGCGGGGCAACTGACAAAAGACGCTATTGTCGATCAGTTCCGCGAGCGCCTTCGCAGGCGCCCGAGCGTAAACACGGTCGCCCCTACCCTGCGGGTCAATATCCACATCCAGGGTACGCACTGCGATGTAGCGATCGATGCCAGCGGCGATTCACTGCACCGCCGCAACTACCGGCGCGACACCGTGGAAGCACCGCTCAACGAGGTGCTGGCCGCGGGCATGATCCTGCTCAGCGGATGGAACGGCCGGGGCAATTTCGCAGACCCGATGTGCGGCAGCGGCACCCTTCCAATTGAAGCGGCATTCATCGCCACCAACACACCCGTACAGATCAAGAGAGCGGGATTTGGCTTTTTCAAATGGCCCGATTTCGACCGGAAACTCTGGCAATCGGTCGTTGAAAATGCGAACGACAACATACAGCCGTTTGATTTTCAGATATTTGCTTCTGATAAAGACCCGCGCGCGCGCAATGCCACATCGATCAATGTGTTGTCTGCAGGACTGGAGGATCTGATCAAAATCGATAAAATCGCGTTTGATAAACTGGTGCCGCCCGAATTGCCGGGCACGCTGATCGCCAATCCTCCTTACGACGAACGCCTCAAACTGGAAGACACCGCCGCATTTTACAAAGGCATCGGCGACCGCCTGAAAAAATCCTGGACCGGATGGGACGCCTGGCTGATATCCTCGAATAGGGAAGCCCTGAAAAACATCGGGCTGCGGCCTTCCAGAAAGATCACCCTGTTCAACGGCGCCCTGGAATGCAGTTTTCAGAAATTTGACCTGTATGAAGGTTCAAAAAAATAAAACATTGCTTTTCATCGCGGCGACCCTCGCCGTGTGGTGGGCTTCCAATATCTCTGCGGCCGATGCGCAGGATTTTTCCGAGGGGAAAACGCTCTTCCAGTTGCGCCAGTCACTGCTGTCGGAAAGCAACGCCGGAACGGCCTTTTTACGTTCGTCTTCTATTGATCTGGAGTTACCTGCAAGCGCCGGCCCCGCCGGACAGCCTGCGATTTCAGCCGTGCTGCTTCCGCGCTGGAATGCCGAAGACCTGCCCGTTTTCTGCCGGATCGAGCATGAGATCGCAAAGGGCAGCCGCATTCCGTTAAAGTTCAGGCTCGGCTCGGTGGAGTACGTCGATTGGTTGGAAGGCAAAACGCGGTTTCCTACTTTTGCTCCCCGTTAATATGATCCATCCCGAATTTTGAGACGATCCATATTTTGAACAAATTGGGTTACAGGAAAATCGTGATTCCCATAAAGCCTTTATTTAGAACGTGTTCGGGATGTTGTTGGCGGGACACCAACAACGGCAAAGGGGTCGTTTTCTTTAACGAGATGCCGCTGTTGGCGTCCCCGCCAACAGCAAACGCAGCGAACCGATCAATTGGCCACAACTTGAGTAATTTACATAAAATCAACGCCCGAGCGGGTGATGACCGAAGTCTTAATTTTCAATATTGAAGAACTCGGGATAACTCCTAAAATCGAAAAACAACACTGATGTTCAAAACATACATCCCCCTTTTCATACTGTCGCTAACCGGCATCGTGGCATGCCGGCAAACGGGCGACGGCCCTTCCGGCGCAACGCCGGATGCGCCCCTGTTCACCCGGTTGCCTTCTTCGCTGACCGGGATCGATTTCAGGAACGACCTGATCTACGACCGCGATTTCAATATCTACCGGTACCGGAACTTCTACAACGGCGGCGGCGTGGGCATCGGCGACATCAACAATGACGGCCTGCAGGATGTGTTTTTCTCGTCGAACATGGGCGAAAACCGCCTCTACCTGAACAAGGGCGACTGGAAATTCGAAGACATCACGCAAAAAGCCGGTGTGCAGGGCAAAGGTTCCTGGTCGACCGGCGTCGCGATGGCAGACATCAATGGCGACGGCTGGCTGGACATCTACGTCTGCAATTCCGGGAATGCGCGCTCCGATGAAAAGTCCGCGAACAGTTTCAGCAGGGTGAACGAACTTTTTGTGAACAACGGCGACGGCACATTTACGGAAAGGGCCACCGAATTCGGCCTGGCAGACCGCGGGCTGACCACACATACGGCATTTTTCGATTACGATCACGACGGCGACCTGGACGCCTATATCCTTAACAACTCATTCCGGCCGATCGGCTCTTTCGATCTGCGCAAAAACCTGCGTTACACGCGCGACAGCCTCGGCGGCCACAAACTGCTGCGCAACGACAACGGCCATTTTACGGACGTCAGCCAGCAAGCCGGCATACTCGGCAGCATCATCGCGTTCGGGCTCGGCGTGACCGTCGGCGACATCGATATGGACGGCTGGGAAGATATTTACGTGTCGAACGACTTCTTCGAACGCGATTACCTGTACCACAACAACGGCGACGGCACCTTTTCGGAAGTGCTGGAAAAAGAGATGCGCCACATCAGCGCGGCGAGTATGGGGGCGGACATGGCGGATATCAACAACGACGCATATCCCGACATATTTGTCACGGATATGCTTCCGGAGCCCGATTACCGCATCAAGACCACTACTTCGTTCGACAGCCCCGACCGGTTTCGCTACACCAGCAGTTACGGCTATTACAACCAGTTTACCCGCAACATGCTGCATCTCAACAACGCCAACGGCACGTTTTCAGAGATAGCATGCCTCGGCGGTGTGGAAGCGACGGACTGGAGTTGGGGCGCGCTGATGTTCGATATGGACAACGACGGCTGGCGCGACCTTTTTGTGGCGAACGGGATCGCCCAGGACCTGACCAACCAGGATTATCTCATGTTCGCCTCCGACCCGGCGTTTAAAAGGGAGATCATCGGCAAGGGCGATGTGGATTTTAAAAGACTGATCGATTCCATTCCGAGTGAAAAGATATCGAACTACGCATTCCGGAATAATCGGGACCTGACATTTACGAACGTCACGGAGGCCTGGGGGCTCGCGAAAAAGAGTTTTTCCAACGGATCGGCCTATGGCGATCTCGATAACGACGGCGACCTCGACCTGGTGACGAACAACTGCAACATGGAGGCTTTCGTATACCGCAATGAATCCGACAAGCGCTCCGGCAGCCATTATCTGAAACTCGATCTGAAAGGAGGCAGGGAAAACTCGCACGCTTTCGGCGCAAAAATATTCGCGCGGGCGGGCGGACAGACGTTTTATATCGAACAAATGCCCGTGCGCGGTTTTCAGAGTTCCATGGATCCGCGGCCCAATGTCGGCCTGGGTAACTACGAACGCATCGATACCCTGCTCGTCATCTGGCCCGGCGGCGATCGCTGCACACTGCTGAGCAATATTCCGGCTGACCAGACCCTGGCGCTGGAACAATCGGGCGCCAACAGTCCTCCCGTGGCGCTCCCCTGGCTGCAACACCCCGGCTCTACAATGTTCCGGGATGTAACGGCAAGCGCTGCGATCGACTGGCAGCATCAGGAAAACCAGTATTACGACTGGGACCGCGACAGGCTTTTGTATTTTTTATATTCCACCGAAGGCCCAAGGATCGCGGTCGGCGACGTCAACGGAGACGGAAAAGAAGATTTCTTCATCTGCGGAGCCAAAGATCAGGCCGGCGCCGTATTCGAGCAATTGCCGGGCGGAAAGTTCCGGCAGCACCGGCAGCCTGCCTTTGAAGCGGACGCCGCTTCGGAGGACGTCGATGCCGTTCTTTTCGATGCCGACGGCGACGGCGATGCCGATCTGTACGTCGCCTCGGGGGGAAATGAATTCAAACCAGCCAGTCCCGAACTGACGGATCGTTTTTACCTGAACGACGGAAAAGGCAATTTTTCAAGACAGCGCGACGCCATTCCCGGCCAGAAGCCCTTTGCGACCGGCTGCGTACGCGCCGCCGATGTGGATGGCGACGGCGATACCGACCTTTTTGCCGGCATGCGCTTGCTGCCCGAGAATGTGGGCGTGCCCGTCGGCGGGTTCCTGCTGATCAACAACGGAAAGGGCTTTTTCAGCATGTCGCAACCCGAATTCATGAAAAAACTCGGGCTGGTCACCGATGCCGTCTGGTCGGACATCGACGGAGACAAGGACCCGGACCTGATCGTGGTGGGTGAATGGATGCCTGTCAGGGTATTCATTAATAACAACGGTCAACTCAGCGATTACGACGCCGGCCTGTCTCAAACAGCCGGTTTGTGGAAGCGGATCGCCGCGGGCGATTTTAACGGCGACGGTCTTGTTGATTTTGTCGTGGGCAACCAGGGCCTGAACACCCGGCTCGACGCATCTGTAGAGCACCCGCTTTCTTTATTCTACAACGATTTCGACCACAACGGCACGCCGGAGCAGATCCTGTGCCGGTACAACGACGGCACCTTGTTGCCTTACGTGCTGCGCGGCGATCTGGTGGGCGAAATACCAACCCTGAAGAAAAAGTACCTGAAATTCAGGCCGTACGCCAACCAGACCATGACCGACATATTCTCTGCCGAACAAATGGAAAATGCCATCGAACTAAAGGCCGGGTTGCTGAAAAGCGGCGTGCTGATCAATAAAGGAAATGGCCGGTTTGAATTTTCGGCCCTGCCCAACGAGGCGCAGTTCGCACCGCTGTATGGCCTTTGCACCGGCGATTTTGACGGCGACGGCCGTATCGACATCGTAGCGGGCGGTAATTTTCTGGGCGCCAAGCCCGAGTTCGGCTTCGTCGACGCCGATTACGGGCTTTTCTTAAAAGGCAACGGGAAAGGACAGTTTCAACCTTATCGCTCGGGCGCAACCGGCATACAGATCGACGGCGAGGTACGCGACATCAAGCCGATCGTGATTGCCGGACAACGTGTATTTATCGTCGGCAGGAACAACCGCACTCCGCTCGTGTATGCGCCCAAAAAAACGGTGCAATAGATTTTACTACCTATCGACCGAAGAGAAACTCCGGTCATAAAACACGCGGGCTATCCCGAAAACCGGAATAGCCCGTGTTAATTTGTTACTTCCGAACCTTTACTGCCCGCCAAAGAGATAAGTGGCGGCCACGCCGATCACCTGGTGGTTGACCTTGTAGCCTTCGTCTTTGAACGTTTTGGGCAAGGCGTTGGCAAGGCCCAACTGGTAGGAAGCCGAAAGGCGTACAGCCCCTGCAACGGCATAGCCCAGTTCGAGCGTCAGACCGTAATCCAGCGGGGAGTAGAGGTCGTCCTCATTGCTGCCGTCTCCGAATTCAACGTCGTACGTATCGGACTCGCCGTCAAAAGTTTCCTTGTTTTTCCCGCCTACGCCGAATCCCAGATACGGGCCGAAACTGGCGAAAAAGCCGTTGTTTTGGTAGTTGATGGATACGGGCACCTGCAGGTACAGGGGGTTCGAGCGAATAGAATACTTTCCGAATTCGTCTTCTTCCTCAAGTTTAAAGCCTTTTCCGCTCAGTTGAACGCCTGTGCCGATACCGAGGTTTTCGGTGAGGCCGAACTCGACCACACCCCCGACGAGAAAAGTGGGCGTCATTTTGGGATCGAGGCCGTCGAGAACGTCTTCGTCGCCACCGGAGTTGATGTTGGCCAGGTTAAGACCGGCTTTTACGCCGAATTTCACCTGCGCGTTCAAATGGGTTGAGGTTGCCAGCGATGCAGCCAGCAGCAGAAGGAGAAACAGATGCTTCTTCATGATGAAAGGAATTTGTTTAGATGAATGGTTATTGATTAAGAGTTTAAGGCATGCAATAGCGTGTCAGCCCGGCCGCCGTGCGTACACGGTTCCGGTATATCGGTTGCCGACGGTTTGGGAGAAAGCAATACTGTGATCGGTATTAGCGGGACGACGGGAATGGGGTATTGGCGCCTTTGATCGGGATTAAATGCGGATCGCTTTTGATGCCGAAAGATTCACCGGTTCGTCTCGAAAAAAAAAGTTAAGTCTGCGTAAGGGAATGTTAATTACTCTGTTTGAAAGCCTGACTTATAAAAAAATCGGGTTTTCTGCCCGGCGCTTGTCAGTGCACCTTTGCAAAAAAGTCAACCATGCGTATACCTGTACTTCTCGCCATCTTATTCCTGATCTCACTTGACTTGATGTATGCCCAGCAATCGTGGTATAAAAAGATACAGGCCAAGTCCATTTTCGACACCAATTGTAAATTATTGAAAGAGGATGACCACTTTTTATTGATCTCGGATGGCGATATATATCAGGTAGATCAATCAGGACAACCGACCGGCAGGCATAAAAACATAACATCGAATCCGTACTGGACATCTGTTGTAAAAAAATATGACAACACGACGGGCCATCCTTATTTCATTATCACCGAACGGTCTGTCTTTCAATCCAGTAACAAACAGTTTACAATCAAGGCTTACCGCCCGGGAGAAGGGGTTGTCGCGCAATCTTCATTCGCCGATTCGCTCGGATCGCCCTCCTACCGCAGCCTGCCGATGATCGAAACTGCCGATAACGAATACGTCTACTTCGGTCAGGATTTTTTCAGGAAGATAACATACACGCCGGGTATCGGTTTTGAAGAAAAATGGGCCAACCCCCTGCAATTTCGTGCCACCGCAGCAATACAACATGGCAATCAATTCATCGTGGGGAACCCGTCTGGCAGTATCATAGCAATTGGCGATCAAGGAAATAAAGTCTGGCAGTCCGACCTGGCGATGCTGATCCGCCAGATAAAAGACGCCGGCGATGGTATTATCGTCTGCGGAAAAAATGATGATGGACAGGCGACAGCCGCAAGGATCGGCTATGACGGGGGCCTGCTCTGGATGCTTTCTTATCCGGATAAGGAATTTTACGACATCATACCGACCAGTGACGGCGGGTTTGCTGCAACCGGAACGTCGGCCGGATCAACGATTGCACTTGTCAAACTCGACGCAGGCGGAAATCTCTTGTGTGAAAAACAATATGAGCAAGGGAGCGGCACTTCGCTGCTGCAACCGGATGATGACGGATTTGTGGTGCTTGGAAAAAGGAGTGGATACTTTCATTTGATAAAAACCGATGCGTCCGGCATTGCACCTGCATCAGACACCGCTTTTCTGGAAAACAGGGTGTTGCGAACAAATCTTGTTCGGGCAATATTCTCACCCGGGGCCGAGATATTCGACCAGACTTCCGTATGGCCATCCGTATTGTTTCAGGATTATCAGAATGTAGCAGACTTTATTTCCTGCACCCCCATGTTCGGCGGGATCGATGAAGACAGCAGTTTGCACGTCGCCGCTGCATCACAGAGTTCATATTTCCAAGATTACCGCAGCGGACTGAGTTTCGGACCGGCTATTGATTTTGCAAGGGTCTGGTCCGTGTCGCGGGAAGAGATCGCCCGTCTGCGCAGGGACTACGGCACCGATAAAACGCTCGATCAACCGATCCCGTACGACATTCTGACCTGGCCGGGAAAAGGCAACCCCTATTTGCAATACAATATCGACTTCACGCCGGTGACAACGCCCGCTGACGAGTTTCCGGCGCCCTTCATCGATGCCAACAACGACGGCATCTACAACGTGTATGACGGCGACTATCCTTTGATGAAGGGGGATGAAATGGCGTGGTGGGTTTTGACCGACAGCACCGCCCATAAAGAATCATTGGGGGCGCCATTATTGATCGACATGGCTGTTTCGGTATATGTATATAACTGTCCGCAAAATCAAACCCTTGCACATACGGTCATGGCAGAATGGAATGTGATCAACCGATCCCCTCATACCTATCAGGATGCCTTTATGGGATTCTTTTCCCATCCTTCTATCGGTTGCTTATCAGAGGAATTTTTCGGCACGCTGGTCGATGATAACGCAATTTATCTTTACAGCAATGATACGCTTGGGCTGAATTGCCTGGCTCCGGCGTTTTCAGATAAAATGCCGATCCTGACGATTTCTTTTCCCGATCAATCGCTGGATCGTACCATGTTTTTCAATATCGTCAGTATCGGCAATCCTCTGGTGGGCACAACGGGCCCTGAACAACCCCTCGAGTACTATCATTACCTGAAAGGGCTTTGGCGCGACGGCACCCCGCTGACGTATGGAGGTTCCGGCTATACACCCGGGAGCAGCGATACAGTTGACCACGTGTTTACAGGAAATCCTGCCGATCCCACGTCATGGAACATGTGTACGGCCAGCCTGCCTTATGCCGACAGGCGTCTGATCTACTCCCACGGGCCGTTCTACTTTTTGCCGAATGATACTTTGCTCGTCACTCTGGCATTTTCACTTCATGAAAACAGCCTGGAATCCTGTCCCGATGTCGGGCAAAAAGTCGCTCCGGTCGTTCAGCAGATCACATTATGGAAAAACAGCCATGTACTTGATCCGGACCTCAATCTGGATGAAGTGCTTGAACTGCCGGCCGGCCAGTCAATTGTGATAAACCCGGCAGCCGGTCCCGGCGCTTCTTACCTCTGGTCTACCGGTGCAACATCATCTTCAATCAGCATCACGGAAGCCGGCACCTATGCGGTGACCATTACCCTCGAAAGCGGATGCGAACTGGAAAAAACCGTGATCGTTCAAAACCCTCCACTTTCAAACTTTGCGGCTCCGGATGCCGGCAAGGTGAACATATATCCCAATCCGGCAGGGTCATATTTTCAGGTAGACTGCGAATCATGCCCGGTCGGCAGAAACGACATATACCTGCGAGACGTGTACGGGAATGTCGTCCAAACACTTCACAATCACCCCAATAACATCAAAATAGAAAACATGCCGGCGCCCGGCTTTTACTGGCTGGAGATCAGGAATGGCGACCAACTGATCGCTACAGAAAAGGTGGTAGTGCTTAAAAGCCAATAAATCTGTCTTTCTGGTCAGGACAAATAAAAGCCGCGGCGCTCACTGTGAGCGCCGCGGTCTGTTGTATCAATTCCTGTTTGCTGTTATAGTATTATTCGCCGCCGAACAGATAAGCAAGGGCAATGCCGATTGCGCTGTTCTTGATGGACAAGTCGGCGCCATCGATGCGCTGATCTTTGGGGATCATGTTGGCAAAGCCCATGCCGTAAGAAGCCGTAGCGCGCAGGTTGCCGAATTCGTAGCCGACTTCGACCGTACCGCCGAAGTCCAGTGCGCTGAAATCATCGTCTTCGCTGCTACCGAAAGAAATATCTTCGGAATCGCCGTCCCCTTTAAACTTGCCGGAGATGCCAAAGGCTGCATAGGGGCCGACGCCGGCAAAGAAACCCATGTTGCGATACTGGATCATTACAGGCACCTGGATGTAGTTCAATGTGATTTTCGCATCGGAACCGTCCGTACCGTCTTTTGTGCCTTTCCCGTGGAACTGGAGGCCGACGCCCAAACCGACATTTTCGGAAAAGTCCATTTCAACCAAACCGCCTACCTGAAAACTGGGGAGCATTTTTGTGTCCGGCTCCAGTTCGCCAAAATTACTGAAGGTAAGATTGGCCAGGTTAAGACCGGCTTTGATGCCGAAGCGCACTTGCGCAGAAGCCGTGTTGGTAAAATAAAGTGTGAAGCACAGCAGAATAAGAAAGGAAGAAAGTTTTTTCATGTTGAAAGGTTTTAAGTCATGAAACATAATGGCCGCAAGTATGAGCCAATTCTGCAAACAGGAATGACGAATTGTAATAAAGGTGGCGATTTTTCAAATAACCCTGCAAAGAAAGATAAAAACCGCCCGTGTAGAAATATTCACGGGCGGCAGGATCATTGCTTCATTGAGCCTTCCCGTTCAGGCTTATTCGCCGCCGAACAGGTAAGCCAGTGCGATGCCGATCACTCCGTGGGTCGCTTTGAAATCGGTTCCTTCTCGCACATCTTTCGGAATCGCATTAGCCAAACCGAGGTTGTAGGAAGCCGTTGCGCGCAGGCTGCCGAATTCGTAACCGACTTCCACGCCGGCACCGTAATCAAGCGGTGCGAGATCGTCATCTTCAGAATTGCCGAAACTGAGGTCTTCGTCTTCGGCACCGTCGGTTTTTGCTTTCCCGAACAGGCCGAAACCAACGTACGGGCCTACTGCTGCAAAGAAGCCCATGTTCCGGTACTGCAACATGATGGGCACCTGCAGATACATCGGGTTTGATTTCGTTTCGAACGTTTCACTTAGGAACTCCGTCGTGGTTTTGGCCCCTTTACCGTTCAGTTGCAGGCCAACGCCAAGGCCGAGATTTTCACTGAAATCGAACTCTGCCTGTCCGCCCACCATGAAGGTAGGAAGCATGCTGGTTTCGGGTTCGAGTTCGCCAAAATTGCTGTAGGACATGTTGGCCAGGTTAAGGCCGGCTTTTACGCCGAAACGCACCTGAGCCGATGTGGTGGAAACAAATGACACCAGAAGTGCCGCGGTGAAAAAAGAGGCTAACAGCTTTTTCATTGTTATGAAAAATGATTTAAATGGTTAATGTATGTGATAGAACGGATTGATTATTAACGTCTTAATTCGATCTCCTGTATTCTGTTGTAACCATCGGTAGACTTCCACAACTGCACTTTCTTTTTGTTGGTCACAACAATCCAGGCTTTCGTGATTTCCGAATTGTCGCCTCTGATCGTCACCGAGTTTTCGGTGTTCGACCATTCGAACGGTCGGGGTCCGCTCGAGGAACTTCCTGTAAAGATGTTCTTCATATCCACCGTGCCGGTGTGGTTTTTATTGAAGGTGATCATTCCCAGGTTGGTAAACTCCCGGGCACTGACACGGGTGTCATTCACATCGTACTTGGTGATCTGCCAGGCCCCTCTGAGGCGATTGGCAAATTTTTTCTGGGCGCTGCAACTCACCAGCAAAAAGGGCGTCGCAATCAGGAGCAGGGCTTTAAAGACTGGTTTCATCATGTATGTATTTTACAACAAACCTAAAAAAGGCTGTCCAATAAAGCAAGCGGAAGCCTGCGATCAGATCAGGTCGTAAAGATCTTTAACACCCGGAGCCCGCGAAAAAACAAACCCCTCTGCATATTGCGCCTGTATCGGTCGGGCAAATACGCGCGCTTTCGCTTCCATAAAGTCGAGAAATTCCTTGCCCGAGATCGGCGTCTCCGGCCCCTCGTCATCCGGCGCGTAAAATTGAGACCGGAAGGCCAGAATAGCTTCCATTTTTCGATGAAAGTATGGGGAAATGTCGACCACAAAATCCGGCGTCAGCTGTTTGTCCTGGATGTAGTGATAGATCGCTTCCGGGCGCCATTTTTCCTGCGCTTCTCCCCTGTCGTCCAGGGTCTCGATTTTTGCCAGGCCGGCGTAAAAACAGGCGTCGGCCACCATTTTTGAAGCCCGTCCGTGATCTGGGTGCCGGTCGTCGGGTGCATTACAGAGCACAATGTCCGGCCGACAGGCCCTGATCACCCGTATGATCTTCAGCCAGTTTTCGGGGCCCGGTACGAACAAGCCGTCCGGAATATCGAGGGTTTCACGGAATGCGGCGCCCAGGATTTTTGCCGCCTGTTCGGCTTCCTGTCGCCTGATCTCGGGTGTGCCGCGCGTGCCCAGCTCTCCCCTGCTCAGGTCAAGCAGGCCGAAACTGCGACCTTGTGCCGCGTGCCGCAGCAAGGTGCCCGATGCGCTCAATTCTACATCATCCGGATGAATGCCGATGGCTAATATGTCTACTTTCATCTGTTTGAACTTACTTTTGAGTGCCGGGACAGAAATACGCAACAAATTCGGTTCGCCCGTTTCTGTACCGGCGCCGGTAACGCAAAAACAACTAAAAATGAAATCAGGCCCGACCGATCACGACAATCTGGAACAGATGCTTGAGGAGCGCGCGCAGCAGATAGAAGCGCTTCAAAAGTCTCTGACAGAAGCCGAAAACAAAGCCCAAAAATATGAACAAGAATGGTCTGCGCTATACGACCGGAACAAAGAACTGCTCGGTGAAAAGCACCAGCTCTTTCAGGATTACGAAACCCTTAGACTGCAGAAAGGCGGATTTGGTTTCAAGGCCATGATGATTTCCGGATGTACCGGCTTTTTGGTGGCCCTGGTGTTGTGTTTTGTGTATCTGAAGTTAAAGCCCAAGAACCCGCATGTCGTCGCTTTCAGGCAATTCGAACGCGAACACCTGTTCGATTACGAACTGGCGATCAGTCAGGGGCGTTTCCACGATGTGGAACGCTCGATGCAGCAAAATATGGACCGGCCCGAATATCGTCCGATCGCCAACGAGATCGAATTTGCCAAAAACCTCGTGGAAGCCGCCAGAAACCGCTGCAAGTAACACACTACCTGCCTGTTCAAGCGCTGTCAAACGCCGTACTTCGAGCATATGGGGCATTCTTCGGGCTTATGGCCTCGCGCCGGGCAATATTGCCGGCCGAAATAAATGATCTGCAAATGCAGCTTGTTCCAGCTCGCTTCCGGGAATATCGCTTTCAGATCGCGCTCTGTTTGCTCCACGTTTTTGCCGGAACTCAGGCCCCATCGCGCTGCCAGCCGGTGGATGTGGGTGTCCACGGGAAAAGCGGGATGGCCAAAGGCCTGCGACATCACCACCGATGCGGTTTTATGGCCGACGCCCGGCAGGGCTTCCAGTTCTTCAAAACTTTCCGGCACCTGCCCGCCGTGCTTTTCGATGATGATCTTCGACAATTCACTGATCGCCTTCGATTTGGAAGGCGAGAGGCCGCAAGGTTTGATGATCTCGCGGATCTCGTCGACCGGCACCTTTGCCATATCGGCCGGATTGTCGGCCCGCTTATACAACAACGGCGTGATCTGATTCACCCGCTCGTCGGTGCACTGCGCGGAAAGCACGACCGCAACCAGCAGCGTGTAGGCATCCTCATGACGAAGCGGTATGGGCGTTTCCGGATATAGATCGTCGAGGATGCGCTGAATGTCTTCCGCTTTTTCGCGCATGCGGGCAGAAATCTTTTTTTGTTGCTCCTTCTTTGCCATAAGTGATCAATGCCGGAAGTGGCGGAATCCGGTCATCACCATCGCCATATTGTTCCGGTTACAAGCGTCTATCGAATCCTGGTCCTTTACCGAACCGCCCGGCTGGATCACTGCCGTGATGCCGGCTTCGTGGGCGATTTCCACACAGTCGGGAAAAGGGAAAAACGCATCGGATGCCATCACTGCGCCGTTCAGGTCGAAGCCGAACGATTTTGCCTTTGCAATGGCCTGCTTCAACGCGTCCACGCGGCTCGGCTGCCCGCAGCCCATGCCGATCAACTGCCGCTCTTTGATCAGCGCGATGGCGTTGGATTTCAGGTGCTTGCAACATTTGATGGCGAACAGCAACTCGCCGACCTCTTTTGGTGTTGGCGCCCGTTCGGTGACGGTTTTGAGATCGGCCTCGGTTTCTGTTTTCAGATCGGTGTCCTGTTCCACCACGCCGTTCAACAGGCTGCGGAAAGAGCGCTTCGCCACATCGAAACTTTTGATCTTCAGCAAGATGCGTTGTTCTTTTTTGCTCAGCAGCGCCAGCGCATCCGGCTCGAAGTCGGGCGCGATCAGCACCTCGTAAAAAAGTTTGTTGATCTCCTGAGCGGTGGCAAGGTCTACTTTGGTATTCGTGATGAAAATACCGCCGAAAGCCGAGGTGGTATCGCAGGCAAGCGCCGCTTGCCAGGCTTCCAGCACGGTGTGCCGCCTGGCCACGCCACAGGCGTTGGTGTGTTTGAGGATGGCGAATGCGGGTTTGCCCAACTGAAATTCGCGCATGAGCTGCACCGCGGCATCGATATCCACCAGATTGTTGTATGAAATGGCCTTGCCGTTCAACTTGTCGAACACCTTCTCGAAGTCGCCGAAAAACACGCCGTTCTGGTGCGGATTCTCGCCGTAGCGAAGGATGTCGGAGCGGTGAATGGAGTACTTGAAAGAGATATCGGCCGTACCCTCGTTGAACCAGTTAAAAATGGCGATGTCGTAGTTGGAACTGACTTTAAAGGCCCTGCGCGCAAACTCGCGGCGGTTGTATGCCGAAAATTCGCCCTGCTGGTCGTTCAGCAGATCGAAAAACAGTTTGTATTCGTCCTTGCTCGCCACCACGACTACGTCTTTCCAGTTCTTGGCGGCTGCCCTGATCAGCGAGACCCCGCCGATATCGATCTTTTCGATGATCTCCTCCGGGTTGTTGGTAGCGGCTACGGTCTCTTCGAACGGATACAGATCGACGATCACACAATCGATCTCGGGGATGTTGTATTCCTGCAACTGGTTCAGATGTTCGGGTTCCCGCCGCGCCAGCAACCCGCCGAACACGGCAGGGTGCAGCGTTTTTACACGCCCGTCGAGAATACTCGGGTAGCCGGTCAATGACTCCACCGGGGTCACCGGGATGCCGAGTTTCTGGATATAGGTTTGGGTGCCTCCGGTGCTGAACAACTGCACGCCCAATTCGTAGAGGCGGCGAATAATGGGTTCGAGACCGTCTTTTGAGTAAACGGAAATAAGGGCCGAGCGTATTTGCATGTGTTTTGTAAGGTGGCCGGGGCAGGCGTGCTGCCTCCGGGTGTTTGTTGTCTGAATGTTGCAAAGCAAGCCGTCAAAAGCAGTGTTTTGCAAGCAGTATGTTTTTGAAGCCGCAAAGGTAGGGCACCCGGCGGAAATAGATGCTACCGGAGCTCCACTTCCATCCAGACGGGCTGGTGGTCGGAGTACTGAAATCCCTGGGCGATCCCCTTCACTTTTTTGACTTTGACATTGGGGGAAACGAGAAAATAGTCGATCAGTGTTTCGAAGGTGATGCCCTTTCTGTAGGGGTCGCGCGCTTTCCGGTTGCTCGGCGTAGTGGGGTCGTAGGCAAAGGTCCAGCCTTCCGGAAAAAAGTCGGGTGGAATATTGCCCTGTTGATAACCCTGCGTTTTTCCGGGCATGAACGCGTCGAATTTGAAATACGGCGGGCACTGATTCCAGTCGCCGCCGAGGATCACGTAATTCCCCTTTTCGTATTCGGATACGGCGAGGTCCCGCAGGTAAGGTAACTGAACGGCCTTGATCCGATCGCCCGGGTCGTACGCCGAGTTGTGTAGATTGATCACGACAAGGTCTTTGCCCCCTGCGGTGGCGTACCGGTGCAGCGCAGCGCAGCGGTCCAGTTGAAAAATGCGGTCCGGCATCGGGTATTTTCCCGGCAACTGGTGGCGGATCGCCTCCTCCGGCCGGTATCGCGACATGGTCATAATGCCGGAGCGCACCCTTCCGTATGCGTTCCAGGGCTCGAGCAGGGGGATCGGCACCCGGTCGCAGCAATAATTCTGTGCGTAGGTTGTCGCAAAATCAGGCAAGGCG
The DNA here is from genome assembly GCA_020636045.1 of Lewinellaceae bacterium. Lineage (GTDB taxonomy): Bacteria > Bacteroidota > Bacteroidia > Chitinophagales > Saprospiraceae > M3007. The sequence goes on along the minus strand of JACJYP010000025.1, from coordinate 3,686 downwards.
CTTTCGAACATTTTGCATTCCGGTATCCGGTGACTCCGGTCGGAATCTTCGTCGACTTCCTGTAGCAGGAAAAAATCGGCGCCCTCGCTTTTCAGAAAACCCTCTACCCCCTTCAGGTTTTTCTCCACAAGCGGACGCGGACAGCGGGTCATGCTGCTGCCCGAATACCACATACCCTCGTCGTCGTAAAAGAAATCGGACTCGGCGCCCAGGCCTCCAAAACCGATATTCCAGGTCACAAAACTCAAAACGCTATCGGCGATGGGTGCCGTGTCGCCCTTTGTCCGACTGTCATGGCTCCGCCTTCCGCGGGTGCCAGTCGGGACCCACCGTAGATAAGATCACCGGAAATAAGAACAAGGCGAGCAGAGGCCCTGCCTTGCACAGCAGGCCCGGCCGTTTTTTGCTGGGTACAAGCCTATTGCTTGCGCTGGCCATACCGACCATTCCTTACCTTTCAGCAGGAGCGATCATCGGATTTAAGCCCCTACCTTTATCTTTATTAGCTGGTATGATTGGTATTGCCGTGCTCTACGGAATATTAGTGGAACAAATGAAAAAGCTGTTTTTCAAAAAATTCGAATGGTGAAAACCGGACAACTCTTTCAGTTTTGCGCAGTCGATTCGCGCTTCTGCACTTTTCCTACGATCGCAAGCGGTACAGCTTGCGCGGGGTCGAAATTGGTGCTCACGGTAATGATCCGGTAAAAGTCGCCTTCCTTTTGCGCGTCGTAAGTAGCCCTGACGGTGGTGCTTTTACCCGGGGCGATCGGCTCTCGCAGCCATTCTACCGAAGTGCAATGGCATCCGCTGCGCACGTCGAGGATCATCAGGTTTTCAGTGCTCACATTCTTTATCTGAAATTCAGCGGTTGCGGGAACGCCGAACGGCACACTCCCCATGTCAACCTGCCGGATCATCCACTCCACTTTGCCGGCATTTTGCGATGAATCTTCCGCTTTGAGTTTCTGGGCAAACAGGCCGGATGCGGAAAACAGTGCCAGGGCAAGCAGGATTGGACGAATTGTGTTTTTCATGTTGATGCGTTTTTTACAGGTAAAGTCAAACACCAAGCCAATTTTGGAGGCGGACCGGGGCGGCATATTAAAAAACGCCGGTTGTCTTACTCAGAAGGCAACCGGCGTCAATCTTAACGAATTAAATATTAGCGTTGCACTGCAACTTTAACGACTTTCACATATCCACCCGCGCGGATGTGCAACTGGTAAATGGCTGGAGACAGGTGCCCGTAGTCCATGTTGCGGACCAGTGTGCCCGTACCGAATTCAGCGACTTCGCGTTTTACCTGCTGCCCCAATGCATCGAAGAGGATGAACTCCACTTCTGAATGCGGCAAGCCGCTCATTTCTACGGTAAAGGCGCCGGTATTCGGATTGGGATACAGGGCGAAGCGGTCGAGCCATGCGGGTTCGTTCGCGCTCACCACCGTGATCACCAGCGTCTGCTGCAGGGTGCTTGCGCCGCAGATATTGATCGCCGTCAACTCCACGGTGTACGTGCCGGGTTCCGTGTAGGTATGTACCGGATTGGCTTCGTCGCTCGTGCTGCCGTCGCCAAAATTCCACATGTAGGACAAAGCGCCGCTCGACTGGTTCGTAAAGGTCACGGTGCCCTGGTCTTCCACGTAGTTGAAAACAGTGACCGGCAGATCGAGCACCGTGATCATATCTGTCAGGGTCAGGGTGTCTTCGCCGTACAGGTTCGTAACGATCAGGGTAACCGGATAGACACCGGTTGTATTGTAGAGTACCGTCGGATTCTGAAGATCGGATGTATCCGGAGTGGCGCCCGGGAACGACCATTTCCAGGAACTCGGATTGCCGGCCGAAAGATCGGAGAAACTCACTGAGAAGGGCGCGCAGCCCGTATCCTCTATGGCTTTGAATTCAGCCAGCGGGGCAGCGCCCTGTATCTCGACGGTTGACGTGATCTCGACCGAGCCGCAGGGGTTGGTCGCTACCAGGGTAACGGTATAGGTACCGGTGCTGGCATACGTGTGGGTGGGATTGACTTCCATGCTGGTCTCGTTATCGCCGAAGTCCCACATATAACTGGTTGCATTGACCGAATTGTTGGTCAGCACCACGGCAAGGCCGGCAGTCTGGCTGCTGAAGCCCGCCGTCGGCAAGCCATTCACCGTGATCGTCATGAATGATGTGTCATTGCCCGCCGGATTGGAAGCAATTAGCATGACTGAATATACACCTTCGTTTTCCCAGATCACGACGGGATTTTCGTCGGTAGAAGCGGTCGGCGTTCCTCCGTCGAATGTCCATGAAAAGCCGGTAGCATTCGGGCTGGACTGATTGCTGAATTGTACGGTAAGCGGCGAACAGCCCGAAGTTACATCTGCTGTAAAGTTGGCCGTAGGCGGCAAAACGATCGTGACTTCCTGTGTGAATGTCACCGAGCCGCAGTTATTGGTCGCCGTCAGCATAACCGTGTAAGTGCCGTCTGTGAGATAGGTATGCATGGGATTGGCTGCCGAACTCGTGCTGCCGTCGCCAAATTCCCAGCTGTAGGACGTTGCATTTACGCTGCCATTTGTAAAGTTCACCACGGCTCCGTTGACCTGGGCACTGAAACCGGCCGTCGGAGGGCTCTGTACGACAATGAACCCGGGCTGGGTGTAGGTGCTGCTGCCGCCCGGGGAAGTGGCCACCAGCGTTACGTCATACACTCCCGGTGTGTTGTATTCCACAAGGGGATTTTGCTGCGTGGAACTCGACGGATTGCCGCCCGGGAAAGTCCAGAGCCATTCCGTTGTATTGCCCGAAGAAAGATCCTGGAACTGAACGCTCAGGGTCGCACAACCCGTCGTGGTATTTGCCGTAAAACCGGCTGTCGGCTCCGTAATGATCACCACGTTTTGGGTAAAGGTAGCCGTACCGCAAGGTCCCGTTGCCGTCAGCGTAACCGTGTAGGTGCCGTCGTTGGCATAGGTATGCGTCGGATTCGCGAGGTTGCTGTTTGAGTTGTCGCCAAAATCCCAAACATAACCCGTCGCGTTGGCGGAATTGTTGGTGAAAGTGGCTACTGCGCCGTTCACGTTGCTGCTAAACCCGGCCGTCGGGGCGGGGTTTACGGTCACGTAGTTGGTTTGTGTGGCGGTATTGGAGCCCGCGGCATTGCTGACGGTGAGCGTGACCGTGTACGTTCCGGCCGTATTGTAGGTCACCGACGGGTTCTGCTGTGTCGAACTGGAGGGCGTTCCGCCCGGGAACTGCCAGTTCCACGAAGTGGCATTCGGGGAAGATGCATTGGTAAACTGCACCGTCAGCGGACCGCAACCACTGGTCGGGGAAGCAGAAAATCCTGCTGTCGGAGGCGTTACGATCACCACCGTTTGCGTAAACGTAACCGAGCCGCAGGGGTTCGTTGCCGTCAATATGACCACATAGGAGCCGTCTTCATCGTAGGTATGGGTTGGATTTGCCTGGTTGCTGTTTGTATCATCGCCAAAATCCCAGTTGTAGGAAACAGCATTCTGAGAAGTATTGGTGAATGTGGCGGTCAGTCCATTTATACTACTGGTAAAACCGGCTACCGGTGACGGATTTACGGTAATGTAGCCCGACTGGGTAGCCGTATTGGAGCCTACGGAATTGCTGACCGTGAGCGTCACGTTGAAGGTGCCGGCATTGTTATACACGACGACCGGATTC
>JACJYP010000024.1 GCA_020636045.1 Lewinellaceae bacterium | reverse complement strand
TGGAAGTAAAAACGTTGACAAACAAAGGTTTGTCATTTTGCGGCTTCACGATTTCCGCATTGATCTGTCCGGTGATGCCGGCGTACCCGTTCTTTACAGTACTGGCGCCTTTGGCCAGTTGTATGCCCTCCAGCCAGGTGCCGGGCGTGTATTCGAAGCCGAACGGCGTCGCGATCCCCGACATGGTCGGCCTGTTTTCTACCATAAACTGGCTGTACACGCCGCGAAGACCGAGCATCTGTATTTCCTTCACGCCGGTGAGGGCATCCGAGTAGACGACGTCGACCGAGCCGTTGGTCTCGAAACTTTCGGAAAGGTTGCAGCAGGGCGCTTTTCGCAATTCTTTGCTGCCGATCTTTTCTACATTTCTCGTTTCAAGGGTAGATACGCTGTTGCCGAATCCGTGTGCGTCTACGGTCACTTCCCGCAATACTTTCACCCCGCTCACCTCGACCCAGAGGTTGTTTTCACCGGGAAGCACCTGTATTTCAGCCGGGGTGTAGCCTACGTATTCTACGACCAGGGTTGCTTCATCAGATCGTGCGGGCAGACTGAAGCGACCGGTCGTGTCGGTAACGGCGCCTGCCGATCTGTCTTTCCAGTACACGGTCGCTCCGATCAGCATTTCTTCACTGTCGTTGGTAACAATACCCGTCAGTTGAGGCTTTTCATTTTGTGAAGTCAGCAACGGCCACCCTGCAAACAGGAAGCCGATCAACATTAAATATTTTTTCATTGAGATAAATTGTACGGTGAATGCCGGGTGAGCGCCCGACGTATGTTCTGCATACAGGTCCAGAGGGCCGTATGCAATGGCGTTACCCGCGCGAAAAGCACAGGCATATCCGTCCCGGTCGGAATACCCGGGACAACCGTACGATCTAACAAAGGAATAACTGGTGACGTACACAGATCTCGCGCCCGGAAAAAGGAGGAGGCTCTGCCAGATACGGCATGATCGCCCCGCAGATCACGGGTTTGAACATGCGTTTGAAAACGGGAAGTTCATCCAGCCAGAGCGGACCGTCAAGCGACTTTTCAAACGGATTGTCGACCACGAACTCGGGTTTCAACTGAAATACCTTCGTCGACTTCTGTTCACAGTTGTGGTCGATGGCGCCCGCAGGGCAACAGGTTGATGGCCCGGGAGGCGACATTTCGCAACAGGAAGGCATTTCCTGCCCTTTGGCGCTGCAATCCGAATCATCTGAAAACAACGAGATCGTCGTCCTGTCGAGGCAATAGCAATAAATCTGCTTTACACTGATGCCGATAGTGGCGGTCAGTAAAGCAGCGATCCATAGCCAGGCAAACGATTTTGTTGTTTTGACAGACATTTGTGCTGTTGCGTACGTTGCAAAAGTAAAGGCTTTTTCGGGAAACGTCAAAACGGAAGAACGGTTTTGGAATTCATTTGGTACGAGTTAACCCGAATTTTTCAGCCCGCGATTTCAATCGTGGGATTTGCGGAAAAAGAAGAAAATTGAACCGTTTTAACGGTTTTATTGCCTGGTCCGGCATTTGAAACGGTTAAAACCGTTGAATATCTGCTTGTTTGTCTGCCCACGATTGAAATCGCGGGTTGAAACAACATTTTTCCGCTTATTGAAAAATTTCGGAATGGCTTGCCTTATCAGCGCCCCAAAAACAGGTCACATCTCCTCGGGTCCCTCTCCTACCCAATCTTCCTGCACATGGCCGTTTTCACAGTGCATTTTCAGCGAATCCTCGATAAAAGCACGCACATCGTGGATAATATCTCCGGGGTAAAGCAGGTGCACATTGGGTCCGGCATCCAGGGTAAAATAGACCGGGTGGCCCGTGTCGGCGCGATAGGCGCGTACCTTTTCAATGATGGCGACCGTACCGGGGTGCATCAGCAGGTAAGAAGGATTGCTGCACATCATCAGGGCGTGCAATGTGAGGGCTTCGTCTTCTGCGATCTTGCCGAAGGTTTGCAAATCTCCGCTGCGCATGGCGCCGATCAGGTTGTCGAGACGCCTGCGCGCCTGCGCATAACGCGTATCGGCGTAGGGGTTGCCGTCCATCAAGGCATGGCCGGCACGGCTCGACACGGCCTTTTCGTCACTGCTGACGATCAGGATGTCATCGTGAATGTCCCTGAACACGTCGTGAACCATGTCGGCAACCGGCACGGCATACTCATTCGAGGAACCGGCCACGGAGGATGTTTCGCCCCAAACAGCAGCGTGGGGAAATATCGAGCGGCAGGCAGACCCGCTGCCCAGCCTGGCTATGAAGGACGCCTTCCGGTCGAAAGCATCGGGGTCCTGCAGGGTGCCGAACAGCGCATCTTCCAGCGAGCAAAGGCACAGGGCAAGTGCCGACATAGAGGAAGCGGAAGAGGCAATGCCCGCCGAATGCGGGAACGAATTGCCGGTATGCACGCTCAGTTTGAGTTGTTTCAGAAAGGGGAAAATGCTGCCGAGGCTTTCCAGAAAAGCAAGTGTTTTTGCCTGAAACTTCTCGTTTTCCTCCTGATGAAACAAAAACTCCAGTTCGATGTCATTCCCCGCCGTTTCGCGAAAGGCATATTCGAGGCGCGTATCGGTAAAGGAAGAAGCCAGTGTCAGGCTCAGCGATGGATTGCGGGGCAGTTGATTGCCGTATTTGCCCCAATACTTGACGATGGCAATGTTGCTGGGCGAGCGCCAGACGATGTGGCCGGGTTCGGGCGGATTGGATGAATCGATGACCAGTCTTGGATTTTCGTACATAGCAACGGAATTTTTGTCCGTGCGCAAAGAAAGGATAATTGCCGGAAACGGCTGCGGATAAGGCCTCCGCGACAGCTCTTGATAATTACTTGAGCGCTTTTTCGTTCAGCTGTCCTACTTTTGCCGGAATTGCGCTCCGGATAACCGGACGAGGTTGCGGCTGCTGCCTGCAACACCATGGAACCGTGAAACCCAATTCAATATGTGGGAAAAGATCCGTCGATTCGGTGTTGAACTATACGCCTATTTAACCGCCCCTTTCGTGGTAAAAAACTACCTGGGGATGCTGGCGCTGCTCGGCACCATTTTTTTGCTCACCTTCTGGTGGCTGAAATGCTACACCAACCACGGCGAAAGCGTGCAGGTACCGAGCTACGTTGGAATGGGCTACCCCGAGGCGGCCCGAAAAGCGCGCTCCCGCAATTTCAACGCCGCCGTCAATGATTCCGTGTACATCCCCGGAAAACCTCCCGGAGAGGTAATCATGCAGGACCCCAAGCCGGAAAGCCGGGTCAAGGAAGGCCGCACCATCTATTTTATCGTCACGAAAAACAATCCGGACATCATAAAACTGCCCGACCTGGCCGGCAGCGACGACTACGACCTGTACAGCCGGAAATTGACCCGCCTGGGCCTGAAACCGCGCATCGTCGCGCGCGTGGCCGACCCGAAACTCGATCCCAACACCATCGTTCAGGTCATCTACCGCGGCGATACCATCACCCGCAAGATCCGCAACGGGGTTCCCGTCGAGATGGGCGGCACCGTCGATTTTGTGGTCAGTGAAGCGGTCACGCTCACGGTAAGCATCCCCGATTGTATTTGCCAGTCACTCGACGCCGCCAAATTCCTGATCCAGGCCAGCGACCTGAGCGTCGGGGCCATCATTCCCGATGCTACCGTGACGGACCTCGAAACCGCGTACGTGTACCGGCAAAGTCCCAAATACGACGAACAGGAGACCATGCGAAAAGGCGAGCAGATCGACCTGTACATCACCCAAAACAGGCCCCGGGGCTGCGACACCGACTAAAAAGCATCCCTGCCTGCCCAAAACGTCATTGTCAACAAAAAATAATACGATCACATGGATATTACCGTTCAGGAATTGCGTCAAAAACTGGAGTCGGGTGAAAAGTTCGTTCTGCTCGATGTCCGCGAACCCTGGGAATACGAAGAATTCAACCTGGGTGGCCGGCTGATCCCCCTCGGCGACCTGATGAACCGCATGTGGGAACTGGATGAGCACAAGAACGACGAGATCGTAGTTCACTGCAGGTCGGGCTCCCGCAGCAGCATGGCACAAAGCCTGCTGCAGGGCAGCGGTTTCGGCAACGTACGCAATCTCTCCGGCGGCATAATGGCCTGGGAAAATGCCTACGGCCAAACAAAACCCTAATTTTCCGGCCGGAAGAGCCGAAGCGCATGGAAAAACCGATGAGCACATTCCGATATCTATGCCAGGCATTTTGTCTGTCACTGCTGTTGATTTCCTGCAGCAGCGTCCGTACCGAGCGATATGAACCCGCCGTTACGGCCAAATCGGACCGGCTCGCCCGCTTCAACCGAAGTTGTGCCGACTGGCGGGGCTACCTGCCCGATACGGCCCACCCCGATCATACGCCGGTGCGGTTCCTGCGCGTCAATTTTCACATCCTGAACAGCAGGGACAGCAGCCACAATTTCAAACCCGATGAAGCGCGGCGTTTCTTCGGAAGGATGCTCGAAATAGCCAATGCCCGGCTCGATTCGAACGTGCGGAACTGGCGCTCTCCGGAAGGCACGCCCGTGCTGCCCAGCCGTTACCGTTATGTGCTGAGCCCCCAACCGGGCGACGACGGCTTTTATTTCCATTTCGACGACTCCTTGTATTATTTCATTTCCCAGGGAAAAAACCGGAACAACTACAACCGGGATGTGGTCAACAAGTACGCCGTCGGCAAGGATTCCATTGTCAATATTTTTGTGCTGGTGCACCCCGACGACAGCATTCGCTCCCAGAGTTACCGGGCCAACAGCCAGGGGATCGCGCTGGGCACTTCGCTCAAAATGGCGGGCATTTATGAAAAAAAAGAGCCGCCCGAAAATTTTGCGGGCCTGCTCAACCATGAGATCGGCCATATCCTCAACCTGAGCCACGCCTGGACGGAGGACGGGTGCCCCGACACGGAAAATCACCCCAACAAATGCTGGGACTGGACGCCCGAGCCGCCTTGCCGCGACCTTGCGACCAACAATATGATGGACTACAACGCCTACCAGATGGCGTTGACTCCCTGCCAGATCGGGCGCTTGCAGGCAGTATTTGCCAATGAAAGAAGCCCGGTCAGGCGTTGCCTGCTTCCGACCTGGTGCCGGCGCGACCCCTCGAAGGATATGGTGATCCGCGACTCCGTGGCCTGGGAAGGCGCCCGCGACCTGGAAGGAAACCTGATCGTGGCCACCGGCGCAGCGTTGCGGCTCTCCTGCCGTCTTTCGATACCGGCGGGCGGCAGCATCACCGTGCAGCCCGGCGCCCGCCTGTGGCTCGACGGCGCTATTCTGCACAATGCCTGCGACCTCGATTGGCGCGGGATCCTGGTACAGGAAAAGGGTGGCGTGCGCGGCGAAGTGCATATCCTGCAGGCGCCGCTGATGGAAAATTGCCCCCTGCCCGCGAAACAGGAGCGATCACGGCAATAACCGCTTGCGGTATTATTTTCTGACTATCAGCATATTGCGTCCATCAGAAGCATTGATCATTCCCGGAGGGAATTCTCGTTTATAGACAGAAAGAGAAAAAGAATCGTGTATCAACCCCGTCCGGGGTTTCCTTTGACATTCCCCCCTCCGATTCAGGGTCGATTGGTCCTGCGCAAAACCGTTCAACCTAAAATCGCCCCGCAGGGGCCGGCGGTTTATAGCAAAAGTGTCCTGAATGAATTGCCGCTCCGTAGGAGCCGGCCATGTTCGGGCGTAACGGCCGGCTCCTACGGAGCGGCAATCTTTTAGTTCATTATACAGGAAGTCCTTCCGGAAATATGCGCATACCGCCAGGGGTACAATATGCGCAGCCATTTATTATTTTTTACAATGAATCCTGGCTATCTTCGTTTTCAGACGGGCGGTCAAACCGCATTTTATCAATCCTGTCCAGACAAACAAACATGAAAAAGCATTACATCACTGTTGTTCTGACCCTTTTCCTTTTCGCCTTCCTTGCGCCTGCCTGCAAGACAAAAAGTGGCTGTGAATCGACTGAAAGCCTCAAACCGAAAACCGCCAAAAACGGCAGTTATAAATCCGGCAAAAAGCGCGACGGCGGGCTTTTCCCAAAAAAAATGGCGAAAAAAATGAACAGGTAAGCGCGTAAAGATCATAGCCGGTTTCTCATGAAGCCTGTTTGTCAGGCGCGTAAGAGGCCTGTTATCGGCGCTTTGACGACACATTGCGTTATTTCCACGTTACCGGGATCGTAAAATAGATAAACGGCATTGACGAGGCGAAAAACTGGCGTAGCTTTCGCGGTTCTTTCGCAACAGAAAAACGCAACCGTTTTTTCAACTTTGTCCTATGAACCGTTTACTCCTCTTCAGTCTGCTGTTGAGCATTCACGCTTATGGAGCAGACTTGTCGCCTTCAGTTTGTGATCGTCCGGATACTTTTTTCAGTCCGGCCAACGACACCCTGCCCCCTACGATCACATGCCCGGCCAACGACACCGTAGTTGCATTGCCGGGTGATTGTGAGGCCATGTACAACTACACCGTCACGGTCGACGACGATCAGCCCAACCCCATTCTGATACAACTCAGCGGTCTGGCATCCGGCAGTTTTTTTCAGATCGGAAATACGACCAATGTCTTTCTGGTGACCGATCAGGTCGGCAATACCGCTACCTGTGCGTTCACGGTTACGGTCGAGCACTTTCAGACCACACCCATCTGCAAATCGCTGGTTGACATCCCGCTCGGCCCGAACTGTACGGTACAGGTAAATGCAGCGCAGATCCTGAACCTTCCGATCGGCTGCGCGGATGTCTACAATGTAGCAGTGGACAAGACGCCACCCCTCGACAACGGCCCCTGGGTGCCGGCAAACCTGACGCAAGCCGATCTGGATAAATTTTACGGCGTTCGGGTGACCGACCCCCTGTCCGGAGAGTTGTGTATCGGAGAAATACATGTGATCGATACGATTCCGCCGGCGCTGGTGTGCGAAGACCTTAACATCCCTTGTGTCATCCTGAACACCACGCCCGATTTTTTACACGACAGTTTGAATATCGCAGCGGCGCTGCCCATGTCGCCCGACGCCTGTGGCGGTCTGGTCATGCTCGATTTTGTCGATACCTACCTTACGGAAGATTGCACCAGCGGTTACAGCGAGACCATCAGCAGGCTTTGGACGGCATCGGACGAACGGGACAATGAAACGACCTGCATCCAGCAAATCCACCTGACGCTGCTCAACCCCGACGACATTCAAGTACCCGCTGATACTACGCTGGACTGCGTCAACCCCGATCTGTCGCTCGACAATACCGGTGTTCCGTACTTTACTTTCGCCGGCCGGACCTTCACCAACCTGTGCTCGATCGACGTCGGCTTCAACGACTCGCTGGAAGTCATTTGCCCCGGTTCTACCCATTTTTTCCGGAAATGGGTGTTCACAAACATATGCGTAGACACCAGCGCCACAAAAACCCAGGTCATCGACATTCTCGATACCAAAGGTCCTTCCGTCGCCTGTGATTCGAGCCTGTTTGTACTCGTACCCGGCGCCAACTGCACGGGTATGGTCGATCTGCCGCCCATAACGCTGAGCGACGATTGCTCGCCTGTGGTATGGGCCGCGGCGATCTGGTCGGCCGACGGCATGTCGGATACGCTTGTCGGTACGCTCGAAAACGGCGGCACGGGCGCCAGTTTCACCCCGATGACCGAAATACCGGTCTACTCTACCGTGCTCACCTACGCAGCCATGGACAGTTGCGGCAATGTCGGCACCTGCGAAATGTGGCTGACAGTGGCCGATTCGTCAGCGCCGCTGGCCGGGTGTTTTCCCATCATCACAGCACAACTCTCCCCCAACGGCAGTTATGCGCTCGGGGCTGATACCCTCGATTTCAATTCTGATGTAGCCTGCGGCCAGCAATTGTATTATAAGGTACGCCGCAAAACTTCCAACCCCGTCTGCCTCTCCAGCGACCAGTTCGACGACGCCGTCGTATTTTGCTGCGCAGATGCGGGCGATACGATCGACGTGATCCTCCGCGTGTACGACGTGGCGGTGCCCGACGGCCCGGTATCCGAAGATTACGCCATTAGCCAGTCGAGCGATTGCTCTTTGAAAGTAGTGGTGGTGGATACGATGCCGGCCCAATGTACGGCGCCGCCTGACGTAACCGTGTCCTGCGGCGATTTCGACCCGAGCCTCAACTCCTACGGCGTCATGGTGCAATCCTGTAATGTGGATTCCGTCGCCGTGGTCATCGACGATACGCAATTCGATTCTGCATGCGCGAAAGGCATTATTGTCCGCACATTCGAGGTGTACGACAAACACGGCGACGGTTCGCAGTGCAGCCAGCAGATAGAAGTGGAGTTCCAGCAGGATTTTTACGTGCATTTCCCCGACGATACGATCGTAAAGGCCTGCAATGGCAACGGCCTGTATGGCGAACCGCAATTTCTGAACAATGGCTGCGGGCAGATCGCCGCTGTTTTCTCGGATACCACCATCGATGTGGTGCCCGATGCCTGCCAAAGGATCGAGCGAAAATGGCTGGTGTACAATCTTTGCACCTACGCCCCGAACCAGGCTGTAACGGTTGTGCCCAATCCTGCGCCCGAAGCGGACCCGATGGCCCTCGCAAACCTGCCGGGGCCGATCGTTTCTGCCCCCGGCGCCCCGGCGCCCTGGGCCGCTACGCAATCCCCTGTCGATACGAGCAGTACGGGTGACACCGATTTTTCTACTTTCTGGGATGCCAATATCAACGCCTACGAATACACGCAGATCATCTGGATCATCGATGATCAGGCGCCCGTTGTTTCCTGCCCCGACTCGCTTGTCGCTTTCGGCGATACAACGGTGAACGACCCGGCATTCTGGAATCAGGCATACTGGACCGATGCCGCGACCGGCCTGAACGATATGTGTGAAGGCGCGGCTGCATTGTCCGTTATCGCCACCGATTCCTGCGCAGGAGCAGAGCTCCAGGTCTCGTATTTGCTGTTTCTCGATCTCGACGGCGACGATACCCAGGAAACCGTCATCAACAGCAACAACGCGCCGGCGCCCGGCACGGTCAATTTCAACAACGCCGGCAACCCCAACTATTCGGGCGGCACTTCGAGCATCTTTGACGGCCGGGCCGTAGCGGCTGACGATCTGTACCGCTGGGCTGTGCACCTGACGCCCGGCGGCGGCCAGTTGACGGCAGAAGTGCAATGGAAAACACTTGCGCAGATGCCTGCTCCCGGCAGTCCGTACGGCGAGCCGGGCATTGCACCGCTGCTGCCCTACGGAACGCACCGTATTCAATGGGTCGTCAGCGATGAATGTGGCAACCAGACTACCTGCGAGTATATCTTCAGCGTTGCAGATACCGGCGACCCGGAAGTCAACTGCCTGACGGGCCTGATGTTTGACTTGCCCGTATCCCAGAGCCTGGAACTGGGCGTTACGGATGTGTTGCTGAACGCGCAGGATAACTGCACGCCGCCTACGCCGTTCACCGTGGACCTGAACCTGCTCGAATATTCCCTGCGGAAAACGGGCGCCGGCAGCGGATTTCCCGTCGATACCGGCGGACAGGCAGTCGGCAGCCTCGGCTACAATTGTGACGATCTGGGCACACAGACCGGCGAGTTGTGGGTGCGTGACCTCGCGGGAAATACGAGTTTTTGCACGTTCGAACTGGAACTGGAAGATCCGGGCGATTTTTGCTCGCCCGTCGACAGCCTCAGCATCGGGGGGAACATCAGAACGGAGGTGGATACGGCCGTCGTGAACGCCATCGTGACGATCAGCCCGACCCAGCCCGACATCGATTCCCAAACCGTGACAGACGCCCAGGGCGTGTTCCTGTTCCCTTCGCTGGTGGTTTCGGGCAGCGACTATACGCTGACGCCCTACAAAAACGACGATCCGCTCAACGGCGTGTCTACGTTCGACCTGGTGCTGATCTCCAGACATATCCTGGGGCTGGAGCAGTTGAATTCACCTTACAAGATCATCGCCGCCGACGCGAACAAATCGGGATCCGTGACCTCGTTCGACGTGGTGGAATTCCGCAAACTGATCCTCGGTATTTACAACGAACTGCCCAACAACACCTCCTGGCGCTTTGTGGACAGAGACTTTGTGTTCCCCCAACCGGCGAACCCCTTTGCTTCGCAATTCCCCGAATTCATTACCCGCACCGGTGTGACGGAAGACCAGGCGGATGACAATTTCGTGGGCGTCAAAATCGGCGATGTCAACAATACGGTGCTGCCCGACAATGTACAGGCGCCGCTCAGCCGCTCTTCGGGGATATTTTTCTTCCAGTTGAACGACCGGGGCGTGGAGCGCGACGAGGTATTTTCCGTGCGTTTCAAATCGGCGGAAAAGGCCCTTGGGTATCAGTTTACGCTGAATACCAGCGGACTGGAAGTGGTAGAGATCGTGCCGGGAATCGGCCTCGGCAACGACCACTTCGCCGTATTCCCGCAAACTGCCGACAGCGACGGAGCCGTGACGGTCTCGGTAGAAACCGGAGCCGCCGAATTTTCCATCATTTTCAGGGCAACCCAGGCAGGCCGCCTGAGCAACATGCTCGGCGTTTCAAGCCGCATCACCCGGGCGGAAGCATATTTACCCGCCGAAACCCCGGCGAAGGCGGAAACGCCCTACTCCCTGAAAGATATCGCGCTGCTTTTCGACAATCGCCTGATCTCGAAAGTCGGCTTTGAATTGTACCAGAACCAGCCGAATCCGTTCCGCGAGGAAACGACCATCGGCTTTCACCTGCCTTCCGGTTCGGAAGCAACGCTCACGGTATTCAACGACGCCGGGCATGTCATCCATTCGCAATCGGGATACTACCAGCAGGGGTATCACAGCATTCGCCTCGACAGGAATCAGATCGATGCTTCCGGCGTATTGTACTACAAACTGGAGACGGCAACCGAGAGCGCGGTGCGCAAGATGCTTTTGATCCCTTGAATTGGGGGTCATTGATCTTAAAACATGAGTGATCCCAAATTTTTCAACCCGCGATTTTAATCGCGGGATTTGCGAAAAAGAAGAAAAATTGAACCGTTTTATCGCTCTGTTCTGGCATTTGTAAACGGTTAAAACCGTTGAATATCTGCTTGTTTTGTTTCAGCCCACGATTGAAATCACGGGCTGAAACAACATATTTCCGATTATTGAAAAAATTCGGAACGGATCATTTTTTTCCGATGATCTCGAAACGCTGCTCCAGGCGGTAGCCGTTTTTGTCGACCAGAGTGAGCAGATGCTGCCCTATGGCGGGTTGCAGGGCCATCTGGTGAAATGTCTTCGTACTGCCCAGATACGTGCCGTCGAGGTGCCAGAACACTTCGCAATCGGGTACCCGGTGCGCCACTTCAAAAACGGTGCTGCTCAAGGTGCCGTCCAGGTCGACCGGCACATAGATCTGTGTCGGATGCCGGGGGTAGATCAGTTGCATGGGATTATTCCCCTGTGCAGCCTGCGAGCCCAGGCAATCCGCCCGGAACGGCGGCGGCGAAGTGTACCAGGGATTTTTGCTTTTAAAATAATACTCCTCAACCGGGGGCAGTACGAACCACGGGTGGTGTTGCATGCCTGACGGAGATTCGCAGTCGCTGCTGACCTGCCACTGACCGCCGGCATCGAGGTGCAGCAAATGGTGATAGGGACACTGCGGCGCTTTCAGCCCGCTCTTGGCGGTCCAGACGGTATCCGCTTCGCAATATTCCCCGGCCCGGAATCCGCTTTGCCGGCAAACCGGCATTTGCAGCATGTCGTCGTAGGGCGGGTCGAACCAGCCGCTGGCAGGCAGTTGTTCGAATATTTCAAACAACACCGGCGCCGCCGAGGCTACCCCGACCAGCCCGGGCCGCCCTTCTCCGTCGGCATTGCCCACCCATACGCCGACGGCGTAGCGCGGCGTCACGCCGGCCGCCCAGGCGTCCCGGAAGCCGTAACTGGTGCCCGTTTTCCAGGCTACCGGCTGCCCCGCCTCAAAAAGTTCCCACTCGCCGGCGCTGTTCGGCCGTTCCACTTCCCGCATGGCTTCGAAGGTGTGCCAGATGGCGCCGGCGCTGAGCAGGTCGGTGCTTTCCGATAAATGCGACCGCGAAGCAGGTTCGTCGGAGCGCATAAAACCCGGCGGACGAAAATCCCCGGCATCGTAGCGGCCGTTGCGGTCGTAAAAACGGTCCAGTTCCCGGGCCATGCAGGCGTACACGTTCGTAATATCGAGCAGATTGGCTTCGGCGCCGCCGAGGATCAGCGACAGGCCGTAATGCGACGGGGGTTTGTTCAGTGTTGTCAGGCCGAGTCTTTGCAGGTTGAAATGGAAACGCTCGAGGCCGTATCGCTGGAGCAGCAGCACAAAAGGCACATTCAGCGAGCGGATCAGCGCGCGCCGCGCCGGCACCGCGCCGTCGTATTGTTCGTAGTAGTTTTCGGGTTTGTAACGGCCGATCTGCGTGGGGATGTCTTCCAGGAGGCTTTTTGGCAAAATATCGCCGCTTTCAAGCGCCAGCGCGTATAGATATGGCTTGAGGATACTGCCGGTGCTGCGCGGAGCAGCGATGATGTCAACGGACTCCCCGTGTTCGCGGCCAGCGCCGCTTACATTCCCCACATAGGCCAGCACCTCGCCGGAACGGACGTCGACGATAACGGTCGCCAGATTATACACGCCGTTTCCCCGGTATTGCGCCTGCCGCCGTTCCAGGATGTCCAGCATGCGCTGCTGCAGATAGCGGTCGATCGTCGTCCGGAACCGCGAAGCGCCGTTTTGGTGCGCCCGGGAAAGCCGGTCCAGCAAATGCGGCGCCAACTGTGGCAGCGGCAGCGGCTCTTCCGGCAGCGGCTCTTCGCAGGCCAATGTACAATCCGTTTCATCCAGCACTCCCGCGTCGCGCAATGCCGTAAGCAGGCGGTTCCTTTTCGCCAGCAGGGTATTGCGATTGCGGCCGGGGTGGATCAGTCCGGGACTGTTGGGCAAAACGGCCAGGGTGGCAGCCTCCGCCCAGGTGAGCAGCGCAGGCCTTTTCCCGTAATAGCGCCAAGAGGCCGCTTCCAGCCCCACGACGTTGCCGCCAAACGGCGCATTGGAAGCGTAAAGCCCGAGAATTTCGCGTTTGGAATAACCCAGTTCAAGGCGTGTCGCCATGAAGATCTCCAGCACCTTCTGGAAGATGGTACGCGGCGGATTGTCGCGCATCAGGCGGATCACCTGCATGGTCAGGGTACTGCCGCCGCTGACCACACGGCCCTGCCGGATATTTTGCCAGCAGGCGCGCAACATGCTGAAAGGATCGATACCCGGGTGCCAGCGAAACCTTTTGTCTTCGAAAGCGATCACGCAGGCGGCATATTTCTCCGGCACCGTGTCGATGGCCGGAAAACGCCATTGCCCGTCGATGGCAATGCGCGCCCCCAGCAATTCGCCTTCGCGGTCTTCCAGCACCACCGAGAGGGGTTTGTCGAACAAGGGTCGCGGCAGACAAAAAAGCCAGGCCAGCAACAAAACGAATAGCGCGGCACTGGTTTTGGGCCGTCGCCGGACGGCGGCGGAAATACGCAGCCACACCCTCCCGAGCACGGTCAGAAATGTTAGATAGACATCGCGGAAGGCTGCCTGAACGTTCATGCGGCAATTTTACCCCAAAAATAGGGATCGGCAGGAATGCAGCGATGAACATCGCATTTATGCCGCGGGTTTTCGAGTAAACGGGGAGTGCTGACCGGTATGCGTAGAGAAATACATATTACTTTTAGGATGGGCCTGGGGGGCGTCACCCGTTGAAAAGTTGATATTTGGCAAACGGTTCTTGATCAGCGATTTGTTCGGGCAATAAGATATTGATGTTCAAGCGTTTATCTCTAAGTTGTGCCGGTAGCGCGGCGTTTACGCCGCCTTGTTGGAGGTCATTTATGGCCGACTGTCGCGCATTACGGCCATGAATGGCCTCGACCCGGGCGGCGTAAACGCCGCGCTACCAATTCAACTTGGGTTAGATGGTTTGAAAACAATGTTTTATTAGATATCTATCCGCATATTAAACCCCGGGCAACACACGCATATTCCCGTTAGGGAATTCCCGTTTATAGACAGGGACCACCGCCCAATTATATCAACCCCGGCAGGGGTTTCCTGGCTTTTTTAAGGTGAATACCAAAGGAAACCCCTGACGGGGTTCATACGAGATGATTACACGTATGCTATAAACAGGCATTCCCTAACGGGAATGAACATTGTGGTGCGCTATGCGGATAGCCCCTTTTTACTATTCACGCAAATCCCTGACTAACAACTACTTGCCAGACACACACGCTTTGACGCGTGACGACCCAATATTGAAAAACTTCGGGATACCTCATGTATCATGCACCAAAATACACCTCCCCTTATTTCACAACGATCATCTTCCGGGTGGCCACGTCGGTAGCCGTTTCCAGTTTGTAATACATCACACCCGTCGCATTCAGCAAAGGGCGGTCGATATTCACGGCATTGTAACCGTTGCCATATTCACCTTTTTGCATAAACAGCACCCGACCCGTTTCGTCGAAGACGGTCAGGGTCGCTTCCGTTGCCTCCGGCAGATGAAAACCGATCAGGGTTTTATGTACGAATGGGTTCGGCTGGTTTTGGTACAACTCGAAGCCCATGCCTGAAACGGTCGTGCCGTGTTGATCCCTGAAACGCAGGGCGATCCCGAGAGTACTTGCCTTCTCCGGGGCTTCGGCAGGTAAATATGCTTCGGCCCGCGTGATGTGGCCCGACAACTTCAGCATATCACTGAGCCGGCCGGGCTTTTTAGCGCGGAAATTCACCGCGAACGCATCGGCTCCGTCAATGGAGACGGTGAGCGCGTCGGCAAATACGCCGAAATTATCGGCCCCTACCCTGTCTCCTTCCTCAATGCCCGCCACTTCCAGACCATCGATGACCAGCGTGAATTGAAACCCCTGCACGGCCTCTGCAGCCTTGAACCGCACTTCAAATACTTCGCCTGCTCTCACATTCCGATCCTCCAGATCGAACAGGAGCGTACCGGCTGTGCGGTCATCCGCGCTGACCAGCGCATTGGCGACCGCCGTGCCGTTCACGTCACCCACTTTTACCCCTACAAAGTCGCCGGATAACAAATCATTCATGGCTCCGGGCACCTGTATCAATTCGGGAATGGTATCCACAAACGGGTTCGTGGATTGTGAAAAAATGAAATCCTTGTCGACAAACCGCCAGGAGGTATTGCCCGGCAACTCGTTGTAAATCCCGAGGATCAGTTTTCGCAGTTCCACGATATCGAACGTCGTGATCGAGTTCGACCTGTTCGCATCCGCCGCGATCATTTTGTAAGGGCTGTTCAGGGGTTCGAGGCCGATGATATGCTTCGAGATCAGCACCAGGTCGTATGTCGACACCCCGTTGAGCGGGTTATCGTCTTTGACGGGCGTTATCGTATAATCCGACCCCAGCGGCACCTGGTTGGCAAACGTATACTGCCCCTGGTCGTCGGAATAAGCGGTCATATTGAGCGCATTGGCCTGTATGTTGACAAGGGCATCTTCCACGCCGTCGCCCGTTTCCGTTTTCAGCGCGCCGGCCACCGTGATATAGGAATCGGGCGTACACAAGCCGTCATTGTCCTGTATTTCGACAAAAGTGCTGCAATACCCGGCATTGCCGTCGAGGTCCATTGCCCACAGTTCCACTTCTTGCACCCCGATCTCGTCGCATGAATACGATATGCCGTTTATCGGATTGCCGAGCGTATCTGCCGGGAATCCGGCGCCCTGACCTGATTTGCGAATCGCGAATTGCAAAAGGTTGGGCGTAGCGTTGAATGAAGTGGGCGGCGTGTAATTGTCTTCTGCGTAGTTCAGGAAGTCGGTCGCCCACAGATTCACCGATTGCTGGGACGCAATATTTACACTCAGACCGTTCAGGCAGACGACAGTAGGCGCCTTGCTGTCTTTTACCTCGAAAGCATGCTCGCGATAGGATTCGTTGCCGCAGCCGTCGGAAAGGATCCACCTGATCCGGTGTTTCCCGTATGGCAGTTCGGGTGTTTTGTAATCATTGGGCTGGGCTTGCGTATTCCAGCAAACGGTCGCCGTTTTTTTGTTTCCGGTGACGGCTGTCTGCAAGGCAAACCCGTATTTCTCATTGGCCGGCACGGCCCGCTCGTCAAAGGCGCGCGATTCGCCGCCGCTGTAATTAGGATTTGCGGCATTGCCGAATTGCACGTTGTTATAGCCGGGCAGGCTGGCGCTGTTCACCACCGTCTCCTGACTGCCGTCGCCGTCGAGATCGAGGAACAGCAAAAAGCGGATGTCCACGTTGGTACCCGAACACAGGTCGTAGGCCACGGCCGTGAGCCCCGACGGGCCTTCCCCGAGGTCGTGAATATCGGTCGCGTCGTCGTACCAGTATGTTTCATTCCACAGGTCGTTGAGGTTCAGGCTCTGATCCTTGACGATCAGGGTGGTGTCGGGGATGGATTCGAGCACGGGCGCCTGCTTGTCGATCACCCGGATCACCTGTTTGTATTCATAGCAACTGATCGAGGGCTCCCAGTAGATGCTGTAATCCGTCAATTGCTGCGCATCGGGGGTGATCTTGGTGATGGTGGCGTTCCAGGGCGCCGGCATGCCCGGCGGCGCGACGATGGGCCCCGTGAGGTTTTCCGGCGAATTGGCCGGCAGTACGGGCGTCGGGTTCGGGATCTTGATGCAGTTTCCGCCGGGCAGCGAATTGCACAGGTCTTTGACGCGCCAGGTTCGTTCTATTTCGTAACAACCGTCGGTCACTACGTTGAATACCACATCGGTAAAAGACACGGCGAACAGTTCGCAGGCCTGGCCCGACAGCACCGGTTTGCCGTACACCCCGCTTGAGTCGCAAAACTCCACGATGACGTCATCGGGAAACCTGATCGCATAATCGAGATTCTGGGTGACGGTGACGGTCTGGCTGCAGGAACTGGTCTGCCCCTGGCAATCGTACACCCTGAACGTACGCAGCAAGGCGCCGCGCCCGCACAGCGAATCGAACTGGCTGTAGTCGACGGTGTGGGTCAGGCCCGCCTGGCTGTGGTATTGTTTTGTCGTATCGAGGCAGCAGTTGTCGAGCAGTTGGGGCATGCCGTAGTTCATCAGGTCCGGGTCGAAGGTTTCGCAGGCCACCGTCAGGTCGGGCGGCGCCTGACAACCCGGAGAAAGTTTGTCCTGCACGACCACCTGCACCAGCGTTTCGTTGAACAAAGGCTGGCCGTTCGCGCCCAGGCTGAGATTTCCGAGGGCATCGATCTGGTAGCAGCGGAACGCAAGCGTTTGCGTCGTGCCGGCCTCGCAGCAGTAAAATTTGATGGAATCCGATTCTCCCGTTGCGCGCGCGAATTCGCTGACGGCATCGGGGAATCCATCCTGGCAGGGCGGACCGCCGTTTTCGTGGTTCAGCGATTCGATGCAGTCCGAATACGGAGGCACGCGCCTGACCGTAAACTTCACAAAGCCGCAGTTGTCGTAAGAGCCCTGATCGATCGAAGCCGCCGAAATGGTGCTCACCCCCGCAAAGCGGGTGCCCGCAGCGTTGGGCTCGTAGCAATCATCCGGATCGTCGGCATTCAGCGACACGACGGTTTGGCTGTGCCCCTGCGCTACGGGCGGCGTGTAGTCGCGCACCGACAACTGGAAATTGCAGGTCTTGGCGTTCCCGCAGCCGTCTTCCAGTTTATAGTAAACATGGTGTGTGCCCAGGGGCAAACACGGCGTCACCCCGAATGCCGCGAGGGTATCCGGATCGGAGGTGTTGTTTCCCGGAAAATTGCTCAGGCTGCCGTTGATATTGATCACCTGCGTCGTATCGCCCGAATACTGGTTGAACACCACCACTTTGGCGCTGGCGCTCTGGATGAACGAGCAGGCGTCTTCCACGACGGCATCGGGCAGGTCCGGCGTCGCGCAGCAATTATACAGGCCTGTCGACACGGTCAGGTTGGCCGGGCAATTGATCGCGGGGCCCTGCTTGTCGAGCACCTTGATCAGTTGCATCGCCTGCATGGACTGCGAGGTGCAGGCATCCACGATCAGCCAGCTGCGGTTGATGGTGTACGAGCCTTGACAAACGTCCACGACCATATCGTCGTACGACCAGTTGATCGAACAACCGGCGGCCTTTCCGAATACGCGCGGCGCTCCCTGCAAGCCCTGGCCTTCGATCCAGACGGGCGTCGGATAGGGCGTGCCGCATCCGAATGCCGGCGCGTCGATCTCATTGTACTGGGGCGGCAGCACCACATCTGTCAATCCGGGGCGCAGCATGCGGATGGTCTGCACGCAACTCGCCATATTATTGCTGGCATCGCGCGCCGTCCAGGTACGCAAAATAATTGCGGTAAGTCCGGTAGAACAGGGCTGGCTGACCGTTTCGTCGGAATAGTTGAGGGTCACGTCGCTGCACCCGTCGAGCAGGGGCGCCGGCACTACAAAACCGGTCGGCGAATACTGCGTGATCTGCCCCGGAAACTGCAGGCCATTCGGGAAACCCGCCGAAAAAGATGCGTGATAACGAAGCGAGAGCGACATCTCCGATACCGTGGCCGCATCGCCGAAACCGTTCAGGTCCCGCACATGCAGTTTCCAGTTCCCTTTTGCCGGCTCGCCGTCGAACGCGCCCAATTCGGCGCCTGCCCCAAAAGGAATGCGCACCCTTTTTTTGGTGGTGAATTGACTGCAATCGCCATTGTTGCTGCCCTCATCGTCGAAGTACGCCCATAGCGGGCCGGCAGCGCATCCGGTTGCCTGGTCCCAAACGCGTATTTTGGTCCCGGAGGGGCTTTCCAGTTCGAGTTGCAGGTTTTTATTGAATACATCGCCGTCTATGCGGACGTAGAGATCGACATCTTCGACGACCGCATCGTCGGGCAGCGATACCGGCACCTCAAGCGTGAGCGACTGAAAGTCATACACTTTCAACGGCAGCGATGCCGAACTTTCAAACTCGTCCGTCCTGGTCGCCGGAGCGCTTATGGTCGGGTCGGCGTTGAAATTACAGGGCAGGTCGACCGTCTTGCATTCCAGCACCGGCGGCAGTTTGTCCTCGACCAGTACCGATCCCAGGCAAAAGTTATTGTTTGAAGGGTCTTTTACGCGTACGCCGTAGGTTTTGCCGATATCCGCTCCGCCCAGGTTCGGCGCCACCCAGGGGCCGTCGTT
The DNA here is from genome assembly GCA_020636045.1 of Lewinellaceae bacterium. Lineage (GTDB taxonomy): Bacteria > Bacteroidota > Bacteroidia > Chitinophagales > Saprospiraceae > M3007. Next base: position 1,915 of record JACJYP010000024.1, on the reverse strand, counting down.
GTAAGGCGGGATCTTGTCGATCTCGACGATATAATGATCGAAACAGGCGTACGGCCCGCCCAGCAAAATATCGTCGGCCTGCAAAGTGGTCGCGCACGCGGGCCCCAGCGAAGCATTTACCATGCCGGCGCAAATGAGCGTGCTCACGGCATCGGGAAACGACTGCACCGTTACCGAAAAAGAAGCCGTTGCGCTGTTCCCCGACTGGTCGGTGACCACAAAAACGTTATTCGTGACGCCCTGCGGAAATTCCGCGCCGGACGGCAATCCGGAAACCATGACCGGCTCCGCATCGGAGGTTTTGTATTTTATGAACCCGTTAAATGCCCTAGAAAAACCGGTTTCTGCGAACGGATACCCTTTGGACGCTCCCGGCGTGGAAGCGATCTCCAATACCCCGTCGTCATTTTTTCGCTGCACGCCTGCCCCGGTACCCGTGCATCGCAGCGGCGCGCCGCTTGCGCTCGTAATATAAATACCGCGCGATTCCCCCGGCTGCAGCACCAGACTGAAATCCGTCAGCGGCGTACCCGCATTCGCCTGATCCGAAATAACCTTGCGCGTGCCCAGCAGGCGCCAGGCCGTGGGCGCGTCTTCGTATCCCTGCCACGTATTTGCCGTAGCCGTGACATACACCTCTATCGGCCAGGCGCCGGGGTCCAGCACGGGCCCGAATGCAGAAATTGCAAGGGGCCTGTCGTGGATGTTCTTCACATCGAACATGATCCCCGCAGCGCCGTTGTTAAAGTCGACGGGCGTCTCCAGGGTGTGTTCCGGCAGCATATTGCAATCGTCCGCCGCCTCCACTGTATAGAGGTATTTCGCCGAGCACTGACCCGCGCCCAGGCTTAAGGTGACGTTTGCCGGCGCCTGTATGTGCGGCGGTGTGACATCGTTCACAGTCAGCAGTTGTGTCGTGCTCGCCGCAAGGCTGCCGACGCAGGGGGCCGTCAGGCGCCAGGTGATCGCGTGCAGTCCCACGGGCACCCCGTCGATCGCAACGACCGGAGGCGCCGGCGTCGGAACCACTACCACGGGCCCGTCGTCGAGTTGATAACTCAGTTGAAGGATCTGTGCGCATGCTCCCGGTGTGATGGCGGGTGGAGCCGTTTGTACGTCCGCCTCGCAAGTGCCGGCCGTTGCAGACACCGTGAGCGGGCCGGCGGCCTGCAGGGAGCACACGTTGCCGGGCACTTCCGATACCAAAGCGATCCAGCCTCCTTTTGCAATCGTGCGATCGCTGTCGAAAGCGAATGTCAGCGCGCCGGAAGTGTTCGACGCCGTCGCGCGCACCGTGTTGGGCGCGATGTTGTACGGAGCGGAATTGCCCTGCCAGCCCCCCGCGCCGTTTGAGAACGGATTTGGAAGCCCGAGCAATGCCGGGGCGCCCGAACCGATCTGCGGGGCATCGACGTCGGGGCCGTCATATACGAACAGGCCGTCAAAACCTTCTTCCGTGTGAAAAGCGGTAAATTCTGCGATGATCTTGTTGCCCGGAGAGGAGGGCATGAAGGTAATGACCGAGCCGGCGCCGGAAAGCGCATCGTAGGTACCGGCGACGCCACCATTGTCGGTAAACTGGTAAAAACAGGCAGACGGCGGCGCGAGGGTAAGCGTCATGGCGCCGCTGTTATGCGGAATTGCAATGTTCGATTGTGCATACACGGTACCTGCACAATTGCATACCAGCCATACTACCGAAGACAGGCCGGCAAAAAAATGCCTTTTCATAAGATATTAGTTCAGTTGTCTTTCAGAGGCTGTTTGAATTCATCATAATGGGCAACAAATGATATTTTTCGCTCCATTTGACAAACTCAAACAACCTCGCAGGGTTGTGATTAAAATTCAATCCGACAGCAGATCGACGGCCTCGGTGCAGAGCGCCAGCATTTCGGCATCGGACGTAAAGGCT
>JACJYP010000023.1 GCA_020636045.1 Lewinellaceae bacterium | reverse complement strand
TTCATTGTCAAGACAAACGTCCTTTGTGTTGTTGCAACAAGGTTGATTGTCAAGACGAACGCTCTTTGTGTCGTTACAACAAGGTTCGTTGTCAAGACAACAAAGAAGGCTGATTACCCGTCACCGCACTTCCCACTCGTGTACGCCGGCCGAGACGCCTTCCTGCATATCGAATTCCAGCCGCAGGGCCGCAGTTTTTACGGGTTCGAAATGGATCAGGTCCCAACCGTCCCTGACAACAGGGCCCGGCTCCGGTACGTAGACCGGTTTCCAGTCCCCGTTTTCAAAATAAAGGATGCGCCGCGCCTTCGGGATGCGGCAGCCGCCGCCCGTGGCTTCGTCATCGAACCAGTAGATGCGTACGGTGCCGACCTGTTCCGTTTGTTTAAAATCGTATTGCAGCCATTCGGTCGTGCCCGACTTCGGCCACCAGTGGATCAGCGGATTCTCTTTGTCGGCCGAGTTTTTGGGCATGTATTGATCGGAGATGGCGACCAGATCGCCCTTGAAACCCTCTGAAGCGCTGGCCGTACTCGACGAGGCAATGGTTGGCCGGGACATCGCCCGCGCTTCGCGCACTTCCGTCGGCAGCCAGACGGTCATGTAATCCTTGCCCCGGTTGGCCCAGGCGTAGTAGGGGATGGCCTTGAGCCGCATGGGTTTCAATTCGGCATCCGCCGGGCCCGTTTTTCGCTCCACCAGGACGCCGTTCAGCGAAAGGGTCTGCACTCCTCCAAGCAGATCGGGTTCGAATTGGGTGTCGATATCCTGATCGCCGTTCACCAGCATGTTCAAGACATGCTCGTCCGGCTGGTCTTTGCCTTCCAGGCAGTACACCACCGGTCCGCGCTGTAGCGCGATCATGCCGGCATCGGCGGCCACTTTATTATTGGCCTGCACGCGGTGCACAAGCATGGGGAAAGCGAATTCCACGACATCGCCCTTCTTCCATTTCCGCTCGATCTCGGCGTAGCCGTTGCGGATGGGCACGGACAGGGCTTTGCCGTTGAGTTTGATGGAAAGGCTGCCGACCTGCTTGTGCTCAAAGGAATACAGATCGCCGGGAAACGCGTCGCCGCGCGCCCAGCCGGGCACCCGCACGTTCAACTGGAATGTGTTCGGCTTTTCAGGCGACACCTCGATGCGGACGATGCCGCTCCAGGGGTATTCGGTGCTTTGGCGGATCGTCACCGGCACGTACTGAAACCTGGAATTGATATTCCGGATGGTGGTTTCGCTCGTCGCGAACAGGTTGACGTACACCGTATTGCCCAGTTGCGCGTAGATGTACCCGGGCAGGGAAGTGAAAAAACGCGCTACGTTCGGCGGGCAGCAGGCGCAGGGAAACCAGGGTGTGCGCTCCACATTCTTTCGCGATTCCAGGGGGTTGGGGTAAAAAAAGCGGTCGCCCTGGAGCGAAAGGCCTGCATTTAGCGAATTATACAGGGTTTTTTCAAGCACGTCGATGTACATGGCGTCGCCCGTCATCTGGAACATGCGCTGGTTCCAGAGGGCAAAGGCGATGGAAGAGCAGGTTTCGCAGTATGCGCTGAAATTGGGCAGGTCATAGGCCTGCGTGAAACCTTCGTTGCTGCCGGCCGAACCGATGCCGCCCGTGACGTACACCTTGCCGGCGATGACCTCGTTCCACAGGTTGTAAAGCGCCGAAGCGTAGCCGTCGTCGCCGGTCAGCGCAGCCACATCCGCCATGGCGGAATACATGTAGCAGGCGCGTACGGCATGCCCGACGACTTCATTTTGTTCCGTCACTTTTTTGTGGTTCTGCATATACGCGTCGCCGTATCCGCGCACGTCGAGGAAAAACCGGGCGAGGTTGAGGTAGTGTTTCTCGCCGGTGAGCCGGTACAGTTTGACAAGGCCGAGTTCGATCTCCTGGTGGCCGGGCGCCTTTTCGAGTTTCCCCCGGCCGAAGGTTTTGTCCACAAGATCGGCGCTCTTCAGCGCGACGTCCAGCAGGTTCCTTTTGCCGGTAGCGAGGTGGTGCGCCACCGCCGCTTCGTACAGGTGGCCGAGGTTGTAGAGTTCGTGGCTGAGGCCGTCGGTTTTATCCCAGCGGGTTTCGCCGGCCCACTTGAGCCCGCGCCCTTCCGAGGCGTCTTTTGCTCGCGCCGAATCTCCTTTGTTGTAAATGCTGCGCCAGGTGTAGAGGTAGCCGTCGGGCTCTTGCGCCGCCGCGATCCTGGCGATCAGGCTGTCCAGTTTTGCCGCCAGCGCGGGGTCTGGCTTCACCTGCAGCGAATAAGAGGCCGCTTCGATGGTTTTATACACATCGGAATCGTCGAACGGAAATACGGAGCAGAAGCCGCCTTCCGCATTGCCCGAGGCAACCTCGAAATTGCGGATGCGGCCGGTTTCTTCGCATTGCCGGATGATGTGCGGAATGCTGACCTGCTGCACAGTCTCGATCCGGGGTTCCCAGAAATGATCATTCAGATGTACTTCCGTAAACGGGATCGCCAGGATGCTGTAATTGCCGGCCGCTTTGGGCGGGTCCGACTGGCACCATACCGCGGCGGGAAGGAGGAGGAAACAAAGGATCGCTGTTTTATTCATGGTGTTTTCGTTTTGTGATCGGCGCATTAAACAATGCCACTGCCCGAAAATACAGACATTCGCCGGAAACGGACAACACCCTGCATCCCTTACATTTGTACATGGACATACTCGACGAGGTCAAAACCTGCACCTATTGCGCCGAACACCTGCCACACGGCCCGCGGCCTGTGCTGGCGGTGCATCCGAAGGCGCGGGTGCTCATCATCGGGCAGGCGCCCGGGCGGAAAGTGCACGAAAGCGGCATCCCCTGGGACGACGCCAGCGGCAGGCGCCTGCGACAGTGGCTGGGCGTGGACGACGCGACCTTTTACGATCCTGAATGTTTTGCGCTGATGCCGATGGGCTTTTGCTTTCCCGGTTCGGGCAAGTCGGGCGACCTGCCGCCGCGCCCCGAGTGCGCCCCGAAGTGGCACGACGTTTTGCTTCGCATGATGCCGGATATCCGCCTTGCCTTGCTGTTCGGGCAATACGCCCAGGCGCGCTACCTCGGCGACCGGCGCGGCGACACCCTCACAGAAACCATCCGCAACTGGCGCACTTACGTGCCGGAGTACCTGCCCCTGCCGCATCCCTCGCCCCGCAACCAGATATGGGAACGCAAAAATCCCTGGTTTGCAGAAACGGTGCTGCCTTATCTGAAAGAGCAGGTGGCGCAGGCGCTTTCCTGAAAGGATTTATTCTATCACGATCTTGCCGCTGTACTGCGCCGGACTGTTTTTGTCCTTCAGCCGGAAAACGTAAACGCCTGCCGCGAGCCCTTCCGTAGATATCTCCAGATTGCCTTCGTACGCGGCCTGCCGCACCAGCCTGCCGTTGCGGTCGTACAGGGTGAAGGTCGCTTCGCCTTCCAGGCGCGATACCCGGAACCGGCTTCCGCGGCGCACGGGGTTGGGGAAAACGAGCGGAGTCGCTTTTCCCGCCATTGTCAGTTGGCGGAGATCGGAATAACTGAACTGCCCGTCCTGATCCACCTGCCTGAGCCGGTAATAGTTGGCGCCGGCGCGCGGGGCCGGGTGCAGGAATTTGTATTGGCTTCCGCTGCCTCTGGCATCCACCTTGCCGATGGCGGAAAACTGCACGCCGTCGCTGCTGTGCTGCACTTCGAAATACGCGTTTCCGGTTTCAGCGCCTGTGGTCCAGTCGAGTTGCGCCTGCCCGGACGGTGTCGCCCGCACTTCGAAGCGCACCCATTCCACCGGCAGTGGGATGGCGCTGAGTTGCAGGTCCCACACGCCGCGGCCGTAGGTCGCAAACCTGGCCGTGTTGGTCGCCGGCAGGTATTCCACACTTTTGAAGGTTTGCAGCGGTGTGTTTGCGCCGTTGAGGCTGTACCACTGGGCCTGCGAGAAAATATAGACGTATGGCCCTGCATCGGTGGCGGCGAACAGCATGGATTCCGTGTCGTCGAGTTCGAGTTCGGTGAAATAGGTCGCCGGAATACCGGTACTGAGCGGGTTGAAAGTGACGCCGCCGTCGGTCGACATGTACACGCCCGGGTTGCTGTATCCGCTGCCGCTGAAAAACACGCGGTTGGGGTGGATACGCGACGGCAAGATGCAGGTGCCGTACAGAAATCCGTTGCCGGGGCCGTTGAAGGAGGCTGTTTTTTGCCAACTGGTACCGTTGTCCTGCGAATAAAAGAAGGTGCCGTCGGCCGTGGCGACGTAGTAGTTGGCGGTGTTCAGTGTGGATTGCGCCACCGCAGTGATGTAACTGTCGCCGTTGTTGGCGTTCGGCCGGAAATTGTAGGAAAACTGAAAGGCGGATATGGAGTAAGGCGGCGAACTCGTAGCCGTCAGTTTGATCAGGTAGGAGCCGTCGTCGCCGGTGGTGGTGCCGCCGCCCACAAGGATGGCGTTTTCGGAAGGAATGCCGACCGGGTTGCTCGGTACGATCCAGAGCTGGCGGTTTTCGCCGTCGACGCCGTCCACGCTGTACTGCGCGCTGGTGCCCGAGGCGACAAAGGGGTTGAAATAGTAATGGTAGGTGCCGTAGGGATATTCTTCCCAAAGGCTCTGGTAACTCCGGGAAAGGTGCATTTTCACGTAATCACCCGAAATAACCTGCGTCGCGGCGATCATGCCCGTGCCGGCGGCGTTGCTGAAGCGCTGCATGCCCTGGTCCTGCGTACCTACGAACAGGTACTGCTGGCCGTTGCCGCTGTAAGTCGCGGAAATATGGTCGTAGTACTGCCCCACGTTGAGGTTGCTCAGGCCAATATTGTCGGTGCTGCCCATGTTGTCGTAAGACGCGTACATGCCGCCGTGGTTGGCGATCAGCAGGAACGGCATGCCGCCCGTGGTGCGCTCGGCCCTGATGTTCATGATGTCGGCGTGCAGCAGGTCGGTATTGCTGTAATACGACCACCAGTTGTTCTGCTTGCTCCAGGTGCTGCCGTCGTTCGACGATTTCCAGAATTCCACGGCGCCATAGTACAGGGCCTGCTGCTGGAAAGGGCTGGCGAAATGGCCCACGTCCCAGGGATCGGGGTCCACTGTACTGATCAGCGTCCAGGAGGCGCCGTCGTTCAGGCTGCGGTATATCTTGTCGGTATCGGTCAGGATGTAAAAGCGGTAACTGCTGCCGTTCTTGTAGCCGCTAAGCCAGGTTTTCTGGTTGGTGGGCAGGCCGCTGATGTTGTTGAGCAGGCTTACCGTGCTGCCCGACACCGTGTACAGTTTTTCATTGTTGTCGACCACATACAACTCGTTGGTCTCGAAGGGCCGCCACAGCGCTACGCGGCGGGTGCTGCGCAGGGGGAAACTCTGGATCAGCGACCAGTTGGCGCCGCGGTTGGTCGAGCGGTACAGGTGGAATCCGCTGCCCCAGGGGCTGCTGATCCAGGTGTAGACGAGGTAGTAGAGGTCGTGGTTGTCGGTTTCCACGAGTTCCAGCGGATTGCCCCAGCCGTCGTAGAAGGATAGCCCCGACGCCAGCGTCCAGTTGCTGCCGTCGTCGTCGGAATAGTACAGGAATTTTCCCACCGCCCCGATGAGGCGTTTGTCGCCGCTCAGATTGGGCACTACTTCCACAACTTTGTTGCTGAATTGAATGTCGTCGTTGACGGACCCCCAGCCGCTGCCGTCGCGGTTGCCGCGAAACATGATGCCCGACGACGCCACCGTGTATATCTGGTCGGTGGCGGGGTAGTAGTCGAACGCGATGACGCTGCCGGCCTGGTTGGTGCTACCGCGTTCATGCCAGTCGCCCTCGATCAGGCCGCCGGCGAAGGATTCGCGGCCCGGCACGCTGCCCGGCGATCCTTTGCGTTCGATGGCCTGCCGCCTGTTCTCCGCCTCAATGGCGCGCCAGTCAACGCCCGGCGCTGTGCGGTGGCTGATCTCGAGAAAACGCTCGTAGCCGTTTTCCTGCTCTTCTTCCTGTCCGGAATAGATCTGCGTAGGCGCCGGCATATCGCCCGAAGGCTGCGGGCCGCTGCAATGAAACAGGAAACTCAAACAGATGATAACAACGGGAAGCTGTCTTTTGCGCATAACCAGGCGGAATTGATTGGATTAGAGGCGGTAAAGATAGGCACCCACTTGAATTTCAGGCTTATTCCCCTGTGGGAGATTGGGCAGTCGGCAGCGGCAGTTGGCAGCGGCAGTAATCAGGTAATGTTCGGATTTGAGTGATACAGGAAACGGCAACCCATGGTCCCGCCGTCATTTGCATCGTTTTAATACTGCTACTGCCACTGCCGACTGCTAACTGGTGCCAACTGCCACTGTATTCAGTCGATGATCGCGCGCATATCTTCATAAACCACCGTTTGGCGGCCGCCCCGCTCCTGCAGCGACCATTTCAGACCGTACAGTTCTTTCGGGTAGGAGCGGCCGTTGGTTTTCCGCATGCCGTCGAGTTTGTCCCAGCGCTCCACCAGTACCGGCACGTCGAAGCAGTGCGTTTTGCTGCGCAGGTTGACGACCATGTACGTATCGGCGCCTTCGGCACTGAAGGTTTTGAAAAAATAGCGGAAATCCTGCGGCTGCGAATGGGACAATATTTCCACAGCAGCGGCGCGGTACTCGGGCGTGCCGTAACCCAGGCCGCTGAACGCGGCGTCCTCCACGCAAGCCGGTGAAGCGGTGAAATAATAGCGCGGCAGGGCGATGAACAAGGCCAGCAGGCCGGTGACGGTGAATGCGGAAAGGAGTTTGCCGGTCATGATCTTTCGTTTATTGAATGGAACGGGGGAGTGTGTGGCGGCGCTGCCTGGGGTTTATTGGGACGCCCCGGCTTTTGAAATATGGGTAGTTTTCCCGACGTGCCTTTTCTGCCTGGACTGTTCCGGTTTGCCTGCGACAGCCCGGCATGGCCGCTATTTTTCTTTGCTTAAAAGAAAAGGGCAGGCCTTCCGTGCTAAAGACCGGAGGATTGATGCTGCGAAAAGCCCGTTAACCTTAAAAAAATCTGGCAGCGCCTGATCGCCCCATAGGGGCCGGCGGTTTGTAGCAACGATGCCTTGAATGAATTGCCGCTCCGTAGGAGCCGGCCATGTTCGGGTGTAACAGCCGGCTCCTACGGAGCGGAATAATATGGCGATCATAAATCCTATAAACCGTCGGCTCCTACGGAGCGTCTATTTCATCAATCTAATTGTTCCCAAAACATAAACCGTCCCGAAATTTTTCAATAATCGGAGATATGTTGTTTCAGCCCGCGATTGCAATCACGGGTTAAAAAATTCGGGATGGCTTTCCGGCCGGGCATGCCTCGCGGACGACATAAAAAATGGAAGAATATGGCACACTAATCCGCCAGCCCCGATACCCAAAGCGTCACTTTGTGTTCGGGATAATTGACCAGCACCGGCAGGTCGGGCGGGGCGATCAGTTTGGTGAAGATGCGGTGTTTGAAACCCTTGAAAAAGCGCATTTCCATCTCCCAGAGCGGCACGGCGTGGTAACCGAAAAGGGCGCTCGTTTGCTGAAACATGCGCTCGAAACTGAACCAGTTGTCCGCGTCAAAGCGATAGAACCACAGGGCAAAGGCCAGGGCGCCCTCTTCCGTGCTGTTGTGGTAGGCGTCGATGTACTGCGTCAGCAGGGGCTCTGTGGCGGCTCCGCTGTCTTCGGGCGACATGCCGGCGGTTTCCATGCAGGCGCGCGTGGCGAGCGAGCGCACGATGTCGCGGAAGGTGCCTTCGTCGTCCACGGCTTTCCGGAATTCCGACAGGTTGTTCGCTTCCCACTCGTAGTGCAGAAGGGTCCAACTTTCGGGTAAAACGTGGTTACTGAACAGGCTGTTCTCAAAAAAATCGGCGGCGGGTACGTCGAACGAATATTCCAGGTCGCTGAGCGTATTGGGGCCCACGCCTGGCACGGCGTCGAGCTCATCGAAGGTTTTGAAGCGCCGCACCGGCAGCCGGTTGCGGTATTCGATGATGCGGCGGGCGAGTACGGGCCCGATGCTGCGGCCGGGACCGTCGGAAGGGTCGTCTTCGACGCGGCCGATGATGTCGGCAGGTACTTTGACCCGGTTAAAGAATTCGAGGATGCGGTTTTTGACCCAGTCTTTCATCCGGCAAGCGTTTTCAGGTGAACGGTATACGTTCAAAGTTCGGCTTTTTACCGCGGTCACGGGTCCGCTTAACGGAAAAATAATAAAGGCAGCAACGCGCAGCTCCGGGATCATGCCGGAAAAATCGCATTGCTGCCTTATTTACTGCCACTGCCAACCGCTACTGCCTACTGCCACTCATATTCCCCGGTTGGCGTCGAACTGCTCCAGGTAATCGGCTACCCGGCGCAGGAAAGAGCCGCCCAGCATGCCGTCCACCACGCGGTGGTCGTAGGAGAGCGAGAGGAACATCATGTGCCGCACGGCGATCACGTCGCCGTATTCCGTTTCGAGCACGGCGGGCTTTTTGCGGATGGCGCCGGTTGCCATGATGGCTACCTGCGGCTGGTTGATGATCGGCGTGCCCATGACGTTGCCGAAGGTGCCCACATTGGTCAGCGTAAAGGTGCCGCCCTGGATCTCTTCGGGTTTGAGCTGGTTCTGGCGGGCGCGGGCGGCGAGGTCGTTCACCTGTTTGGTGAGGCCGGCGAGGTTGAGCAGATCGGCGTTCCTGATCACCGGCACGATGAGGTTGCCGCTCGGCAGGGCGGCGGCCATGCCGATGTTGATGTCTTTTTTGACGATGATGCGCGTGCCGTCGACCGAAACGTTGACCATGGGGTAGTCGCGCAGGGCGCGGGCCACCGCCTCCACGAAAATCGGGGTGAAGGTGATGTTCTCGCCGTAGTTCTTTTTGAACTGGTCCTTGATCCGCTTGCGCCAGTTGACGAGGTTGGTCACGTCGGCTTCCACGAAGGAGGTCACATGCGGGCTCGTGTGCTTGCTCATCACCATGTGATCGGCGATGAGTTTGCGCATGCGGTCCATTTCCACGATCTCTACGTTTCCGTCGGCAGAAACCGCGACGGGCTGCGGCGGCGCGGCTGCGGTCGTGGCGGGCGCTGCCGGCGGCACGGACGAGGGCTCCTGCTTCCGTTTGGCGACGTAGGCGAGGATGTCTTTTTTGGTGACGCGCCCTTCCTGTCCGGAGCCGGGGATGCTGTCCAGTTCTGCCTGGGCAATATTCTCCTCGCGTGCGATGGTGCGCACCAGCGGCGAGTAAAAGCGGCCCTGCGATTGTGCGGAAAGGGGCTGGCCGTCGCCGGCCGTCGCTTCCGGCACGTAAGGCACCGCTGCCGGGGCTTCCTGCTTGCCGTTGGTTGCCGCTGCCTGGCTGACGGCGGGAGAAGCGGCCGCCTGGCCTGCTTCGGCTTCCGTTTCAATAATGGCAATCGGCGTATTGATGGGCACCACGTCGTTTTCCTTGAACAATACCTCTACCAGCACGCCGGCCACAGGAGAAGGCACTTCGCTGTCCACCTTGTCGGTGGCGATGTCGAGCACCGGTTCGTCCAGTTCGACCTGGTCGCCGGGTTTTTTGCGCCACGAGAGGATGGTGGCTTCCATGATACTTTCGCCCATTTTGGGCATCACGAGTTCTACGCGAGCCATATCTGAGTTGCTGGAGGGCTTGCCGCTCCGCGGCACACCCTTGATTTTTTATTTGAATAATAATTTGGTTAAAGCGCTGCAAAGGTACGTGTTCCGCAGGCAAGTGGCGACATGGGGGTGTGAGTTTTGCTGCGATATTTTGCGGAAAACTTTCAATTTTGCGGCCCTATGCGCCCGGTTAAGAACATCATCTTCGATTTTGGCAATGTGCTCTTCGATCTCGACCTGCCGTCCATCGAACGCCAGTTTCGCCTGCTTTTCAACGGTCAATACGACGCGATCAGGGAACGCCTGCGCCGCGACCGCATTTTCGAACGCTATGAAACGGGCGGCATCAGCACGCAGGAATTCGTGGATGTGCTGCGTTTTTCCGCTGACCCGCCGCTCGAGGCGAAACAGGTGACCGACGCCTGGAATTCGATCTTTATCGACATGCCCCGCCGGCGCTTCGACATGCTGCTACGCCTCCGGCAGCAGTACCGGGTGTTTCTGCTCAGCAACATCAACGAACTCCACGCCGACTGGATCGATGATTATATGCAACGCACGCACGGGCTGCCCGATTTTCTGTCGCGCTACTTCGACGGCGTGTATTATTCGCACCTCGTCCGCCTGCGCAAGCCCGACCCCGATATTTACGAATACGCCCTGGCCGACGCCGAAATGGCGCCGGAAGAGACGATCTTTTTCGACGACATGGAAGCCAATGTCGATGCGGCCGCCCGGGTCGGCATCCGTGCGTTCCTGCACCCTCAGGGGCAGGAGATCATCGACGCAGTGGATAAAGTGCTGAAAATGAATTGATCACAAGCAGTCCCAGTCGTATAGCACCCGCGAAAAATCGAGCGCCAGCAGGTCCTTTTCCCGGATAAAAAAGTGCCCCACACCCATGTCGCCCCACATGAGGTCCATGTGCTCGTCGGAATCAAGTTGCAAGAGCAGCAACATGGGGTCGCCGGCCTGGCGCGGGTCGTCCTGCGTAAAATAGGCGTAGCCGCCGATCTTGTGTCCCTGCGGCCGCACGGCTTTGCCGAAAGCGTCCATCACATCCCATTCCTGCGGCCCGAATTGCTGAAAAAAGTCGGCGCCGAATTGCTGGTAAAAGCGGTAGTCGGTCATGCCGGCCACCTCTTCCGACAGTTCAAAAGCAAGGGGATACGATTCGTCGGGGTGGTGTGGCAGCAGGTCGTCGTAGTCGCGCAGCATTGGCGCCGGCGCCTGCAGGCGCGACTCATCGCGGACGGGCTCGCGGTGGTAAAGCACACGAAAATTGTCCTGATTCGCACCGTCGTCGAAGTCCATGCCGTAGAGATCGTCGTCGTTGATGTAAAACTGCAGGATGCCCTGCTGCGGGAAAGGCAACAGGGCGGGCAGGTCCGCAAAATTGATCTGCGCGAGAAAAAACAGGTCGCGGCCGTCGGAAGAAGCCGGCCAGGCGATTCCTTGCGGCAGGTAGGGCTGTCCGCCGACCTTGCTTTCCCAGGGAGTGGTGGCGCGCGACGCCTGCGCGGTGGCACGGATAAAGGGCAGGGTGGTCCGCAGCAATTGCTCGCGGAAGGGTTCCATGGCGGGTGGAAGGGAAAGTGGCTGAGACATGGCGTAAAGGTAAGCTGCGGGTGGTATTGTTTTTTCGCCAACGTGGTACTACCGATTTGCCAACGTGGACGTTGGCGCCACGTGGAACCAACGTCCACGTTGGCAATTGGTGGAACCAACATCCACGTTGGTAAATCACCACATAGCCAGATAATGATCTTCCCTGGCCCGCATCGCGGCCTCTTCTTCGGGCGTTTTGTCGCCGTAGCCGGCCATGTGCAGCACGCCGTGCGCCATCACCCGGCAGAGTTCCTGTGTGAACTCCGTCCCGTGCGTTTGGGCGTTTTCGGCCACGCGTTCGGTGCTGATGTAGATCTCGCCGGTCATGCCGGCGGCGTCGCTGTAATCGAAGGTGATGATATCGGTGTAATAGTCGTGTTGCAGGAACTCGACGTTGATGCCGCGCAGGTGCTCGTCGGAACAGAAAATGTAATTGATCTCCTGCACCGGCCGGCCTTCCGCAAGGGCGATCTGTTGCAGCCAGGCGGACAGGCGCTCTAGGTCGGGCAGGTCGGGCGTTACGTCTTCGAAGAAGAACGCGATCGCCTGTTCGGGTGGCTGAGGTGCTGCGGGTTCGGGAAATTTCATGGCAACTTCGGCATAAAAAAACCTCCGGCGTCTTCATAAACGCCGGAGGTTCGGGTATTTTTCAATAAGGGTTTCAATCGATCTTGAAACGCATTTCCACTGTGCTGCCGTTGCGCGTGAAGCGACATTCGTCGCTCAGGTGGCGCATCAGGAAGAGACCGCGGCCGCCGCATTGTTCGATGCATTCGCTCGTCGTGGGGTCGGGTACGCAGGCCGGATCGAAACCGGGGCCTTCGTCGGATACGCGGATCGAAAGTGCGTCTTTCTGGCGGCGCAGGGAGATCGAAACGCTCTTGTTTCCATCGGCCTGGTTGCCATGCAGGATCGCATTGGTGACGGCTTCCGTGAGGCTGACAAGAATATTCCCGTGGACGTTAGGAGAAAGGTTATATCGGGCGGCTACATCAAGAACAAATGTTTCTACTTTGGATACGTTGGTGGGGTCTGATGGGAGTGTTAAATTTGTGTGTAAATCGCTCATTCGCCAATTTTTGTTAAAAAATCTGACTGTCTGGGATACGCTTTTTTCTCTGGTCTTTGGCAACATAAAATCGGTGTTTGGATGGCTATGGGGCAGCGTAACAGTCAAATTACCACAGTTAAGAACGGGTTAGCAGGATTAGAGGCAAGAGGATGATAACAATCGTTGCCCGCGAATGTTTATGGGAGGATTATGGTGAAAAACCGTTGCAATTTAAGATTTTGTTAATACCCGGCGCAAGGGGGTGTTGAAAAAAAGTTCCAAAATCTTTCAAAAAACGCTGTTTTTAGACGGATTTTCGGCTGTTTGGTCACTTTTTCCACAAAAAATTTTCTTAAAAAAACAATAAAACGGAACCCAGCCCCGTGTCGCCGGCTCAAAACTCGGCGTTGCCGGGGAAGCGCGGGAACGCGATCACGTCGCGGATGTTGGTCATGCCGGTGACGAACTGCACCAGCCGTTCGAAGCCCAGGCCGAAGCCCGCGTGGGGGCAGCTGCCGAATTTGCGGGTGTCGAGGTACCAGTACAGTTCCTTTTCGGGAATGTGCATTTCCTGCATCCTGCCCACCAGCCGCTCGTAGCGCTCTTCGCGCTGCGAGCCGCCCACGATCTCGCCGATGCCGGGGAAGAGGATATCCATGGCCGACACGGTGGGGCCGGGCACGCCTTCTTTGGGATCGTCCTGACGCATGTAGAACGCCTTGATGGCGGCCGGGTAATTGGTCAGGATGACGGGCTTTTTGAAGTGTTTTTCCACGAGGTAGCGCTCGTGTTCGCTTTGCAGATCAGTACCCCAGCCTTCTACGGGGTACTGGAACTTGCCCTTTTTGTTGGGATTCGAATTTTTCAGGATGTCGATGGCCTCGGTGTACGTGAGGCGTTCGAAACTGTTGTCGGTCACGAAACGCAGTTTTTCGATCAGCGGCATCGTGCGCTGGTCCTGCGGCTTGCTTTTTTCCTCTTCAGTCAGGCGGTCTTCGAGTATTTTCAGGTCGTCGGCGCAGTGCTCCAGCGCGTAGCGGATCACGTATTGCAGCATGTCTTCGGCGAGGTTCATGTTGTCGTCCAGGTCGGCGAAGGCGACTTCGGGCTCGATCATCCAGAATTCCGCCAGGTGGCGCGTGGTGTTGGAGTTCTCCGCGCGGAAGGTGGGGCCGAAGGTGTACACTTCACCGAGGGCCAGGGCGGCCAGTTCGGCTTCCAGTTGGCCCGATACCGTGAGGTTGGTGCTGCGGCGGAAGAAATCCTGGTCGAAATCGACCTCGCCGGCATCCGTGCGCGGCACGTTCTCGATCGGCAGCGTGGTCACGCGGAACATCTCCCCGGCGCCCTCGGCGTCGCTGGCCGTGATGATGGGCGTGTGCTGGTAGTAAAAGCCGCGGTCGTTGAAAAACTTGTGGATGGCGTACGCCAGGGTGTGGCGTACGCGGAACACCGCGCCGAAGGTGTTGGTGCGAAAACGCAGGTGCGCGATCTCGCGCAGGTATTCCAGCGTTTGCTTTTTGGGTTGCAGGGGGTATTCCTCCGGGTTGCAGTCGCCGTAGATGACGATCTCGGCGGCCTTGATCTCCACTTTTTGCCCCTTGCCCTGCGACTCCACGAGCGTGCCGCGGGCGCCGATGGCTGCGCCGAAGCGGATGCGTTCGAGTTGGGCAGGGTCGAGTTGCTCGAAGTCCACCACCACCTGCATGTTGTGGGGGGTGGAGCCGTCGTTGAGGGCGATGAACTGGTTGTTGCGAAAAGCCTTTACCCAGCCCTTCACCAGCAGTTCGGTGCCGATGGGCTCGGTGCGTATGATGTCGGCGATCTTAGTGCGGCGCATGTTTTTCTGACCGTTGTTGAAGGCCCGGTCCCGGCACGCAATACGTGCCGGGACCGGGCCGGTTTTTCAAAAAGCGCCGCAAAGGTAAGCCGAAGCCGCAATTTTGAAAGCAGATCATTCAATTTTCAGGCTCTTTACTTCACCGGTCGGCGTTACCATGATAAACTCCTTCTTCACGGTCGTTCGTTCCACCGGCCTGCGTTCGGGCAGCGTGAACTGCGCGATCAGGTTGTAGGAAAACTGCACGGCGGGTTCCAGTATCTCGGGGTTGATCACGATGTCGTAATCGTTGGCGGGCACGGCGTTGTAAAAGCGGGAGGTGTGTTTGTCGGCGCTCACCACCGTATTTTTTTCATCGGCGTCGAGGCGTTGCGCGCTGAAGGCCTGGTAACTTTCGTAGCGGTTGATGGGGTAGGCCACCCAGGCGTTCTCTGCGGTGATCAGGTAGGCCGAATCGAGCCGCAGCCCGATGTCGCGGTACTGCATTTCGATCTTTTGCAGGTACGCGAAGGCCGAATCGCGCAGTTGCGAGTACACCCGGTCGGGGTTGTTGATGAAAAAGTCCACCTTCACGATGTCGTATACTTCCTGCCGCGCGGCGGCCGTGACGATGCGGTCGAGCATACCCGGGTCGTTGTAGCGGATATGCACGTTCTTTTGCAGTTCGAAGCCCCTGGGGATCTCCGTGTAGGTCTTTTTGGAAAACAGTTTTTTGCTCACATCGTACTCGTATTTCGGCAAAAAATTGACCATGTCGACGTAGATGTCGCCGGCAGGAATACCCATGTCGCCGAGCGCTTTCAGGAAACCGTCGAGGCGGGCGTTGAGCAGGGTATTGGTCTCGTCGGCCGTTTTTCCCGTTTGCAGGATGTTGAAGATCGCCGTATAGGAATTCGCTTTCTGGTTGGAAAGTGCGTTGATGCTGATCTCCAGCTGGTTGCCGCTCAAAAAACGCGCGGCTTTCGGCACGGCGCGGTACTGCGCGTCGTAGCGGAGGTTCTGGTACGTTTGCTGTTGTTCGCTGTAATTGCCCATCACCTGCGGGAGGGCGCGGGTAAAAGAGCAGAGGAGAAGGATCAGGCAGAAAATTGATTTCATACTTATGTTTTTTGATTGTCAGGAATAACGGGAAAGGAACGCCCCGGCTCCCCCTGAAATTGCTGCGCCAAACTTTCCAGCCACACCTTTGGCCGGGTCGGCGGAGGCGACTACTTTTGCAACCCGAACTGACTTTCGGCTGTTTTACCGTCTAAGAACGCGTTCGGTCGTTTCCATAACTATGGAAGCCGGACGCTTTTTAAAAGGCCGAACAAACACCATGTTGATAGAAGTTTTTAAAAGCAAAATACATCGCGTGCGCGTCACGCAAGCCGATCTGAACTATATCGGCAGCATCACGATCGACGAAGAACTGATGGAGGCCGCCAATATATATGAAGGGGAAAAAGTGCAGATCGTGAACAACAACAACGGCGAGCGCATCGAGACCTATACGATCCGTGGCGAACGCGGCAGCGGGGTCATTTGCCTGAACGGCGCCGCCGCCCGCCGCGTGCAGGTCGGCGATATCGTCATCATCATCTCCTACGCCCTGATGACGCCGGAAGAAGCAAAAGCCTTCCGGCCGGTCGCGATCTTTCCCGACGAGAACAACCGCCTCATAAAGAATGGCGGGAAGTAAGGCCTAAAGGGAGCAGTCGGCAGTGGCGGTTGGCAGTAGCAGCATTGATACGAATAACTGCGCACAAAAGGCTTCCACCTGCTGTTTTCCCGATTTCGCCTTGCGTGGTATTATCGCCGTGCAGGAAGCATACGGCGGGATGCTTCACCTTACAAATAAATGGATTGATCGTATGGAGACCCTCGTGCTGGACATTTCCACCAGACTACGACTCCCGGCGCGGCGATTAAGTCAAAATTATGAGAGAACTAGTTTTTATTATTGCCGGCATTTTATTGCTAAACTGTTGCGTTCGCCACAGTAATAAAGTTGAGTATAAAAACACATATACGGATCAAAACAAACAACTTGATCTGGCCAAACTGGAAATATATAAACTAAATGGAGGGAATAATTGTGATTGCACAGCAATCGTGCATGTTGATAGGGAAAGAAAAGATACAGTAAGCATATTTTCTCTGCAAGTAAAAACAGATACCATTGTTTCTTATCAAGATACAACTTTTTACTATTTTTCTTTTTGGGCGGAAGGCTATTTAGATGTAAATTCAATATTTACGCCCAATAAACCTTTTCCTGAATGTGCATTCTATTATGGGGTTGGTTATATTGGAGAGAGTGAAACTCCTTTTAAGGCATTGATATCTGAATCTTTTTATTCTTTATATGGATTAGATATAGATGCCAAAGAATTGGATTTAACATTTAAAAAATGTCTTTATGAGAACAGACATGTTCTTAACAAGTGGCTTGAAGAATATACCAAGAAAAAGACAATAGATAAGGAAAAATGAAAGAAGGGTTTTACCTCGCGCTGCCAAGTTTTCAGCATGGTCGAATAGTTGAATTTTCTGCCGGATGACGACATCCGGCGCGGCGAAAGACGCACCCTAATACCTTCCCGGACTGAATGCCGAGGCATCGATACCGGGCGTTTTCCCGCCGGCCAGTTCCGATACCAGTTTGCCGGTGCCCGCGGCCATGCTGACGCCCAGCATGGCGTGGCCGGTTGCGATCATCAAATTTTTTGTCTTTTTGGCGAAGCCGATGTAGGGCAGGCCGTCGGCCGAAACGGGGCGGAAACCGAACCACACTTTTTTCCGCATCTGCGCCCGGAGTTTGTCGTAGTCGGCCAGTTCCCGGAAAGCCGGATCGTCGAGGAAACCCGGCAAAAAACGCGGCACGGCTTCCAGGATGCCTTGCACCCGCGGGAACAGGATACGGTCGTTGACCGGCCCGATCTCCATCGTGCTGCCGATGCGCAGGCGCTGTGCCCAGGGCGTCAGCGCCACTTTGGCTTCCACGAGGATGCAGGGATAGCGCAGCCGTTGCCGGGGTGTATCCACGGTCATGGAATAACCTTTGCCCGGCATGAGCGGCAGGTATTCGCCTGCCATCCGGGCAAGCTGCGGCGACCAGGAACCGGCTGCCAGCACCACGAGGTCGCTTTCCGCCACGCGCTGTTCCGCATATTGATCTGTAATAACGTAGCGCACAGCGCCAATTGCGCCGTTTTGTCGCTGGAAGCCCGTGACTTCCGCATTCCGGATGATGTTTACGCCGCGTAATTCGAGCAGGGCGGGCATCTGCTGCATCAGTTTGTTCGGGTCGAGGTGCGCGTCGTCTTTGAACCAGACGCCGCCGCGTACATCGGGACGAAGTTCGGGTTCGAGCGCCTGCGCCTGTTCGCGGCCCAGTATTTCTACTTTCTGGCCCAGTGTCTCCGCCGTGTGCGCGTTCTCCAGTTCTTCCTTTTCCGCCTGCGGGGTCTGGAAATACATGACGCAGCCGTTCCCGGTGAATTCGAAATCGAAAGCCTCGTGGGTTGTCCATTCAGCGGTCAGTTGCCGCGACAGCATGAGCAGATCGGCCATGGGCCGGATGCTGCGCGCCACATGCCGGCGGTTGGAGGCCCGGAAAAATCTGATGCCCCAGTCGATCAGTTCGTAACGCGGCAGGGGGCGCACGTAAAACGGACTTTTGGAATGGAACATCCATAAAAGACCCTTTCCGATAATGCCCGGTGCGGCAAGCGGCACAAAATGGGAGGGCGACAGATAGCCCATGTTGCCGAAGGAGCAGTTGTCCGTCAGGTCGCCTTTTTCCAGGAGGGTGACTTCCCAGCCTTCTTCGTTCAGGTAGTAGGCGGCACTCAGCCCGATGATGCCGCCGCCGATGATGGTCGCTTTCATGTCGGATCGCAAATGAACCTGTAAAGCGGAGGATTCCGCCGCCGGCAAAAATAGGAAGCAGGTCGGCAAAAAACATCCCGATATCGATGCGGTGAACTCAATAGCGCAGGCGCACCAGCCTTCCTTCTGAAAAAGCACTCAGCGGGCTGAACAGGGCGCCGTCCCATTCGCCGAACAGGTCGAGCGGGCGGCCGCCGGCCAGCGACACCAGCGACCAGCCGGTATCCGGTTCGGCGTTCAGCGGTAGCGACTTTTCATTGGCGTCCGCGACAAAAAAACGCTCCCCATTCCGGTAAGGCACGACGTCACAGAGCCATGCGGGAAAGCCAGCCAGCCAGGGCTGCGCAGCCAGCGCCGCTGCATAGGCGTCGGCAAATGCCGCGATGTCGGGAAATCCGGACCACGATTGCGGAAGGGTAGACAAGGCTTCCAGTTCTCCTGCCGCCAGCACGCGCAGGGGGAAAGCGGAAGGGTAAAATGCAAAAGTGCCTTTGTAGACGCTGCCCGGCTCGAATCCCGGCGGAAAATCCTCGCTGCCGAACACGTGGTCCAGCAGCAGCGCCCAGCGGCCCGTATCGGCGCCATGCAGCCAGCTGCGCCGCTCTTTCAACGGCGCTTCCAGGGCCTCCGACACTTGTCCGGCGACAGTCCATGTGTCGCGCAGACGCTCGCCTTCGGCCAGCACTTCTTCTTTTTTTGCTGCAATGCCGATAAAGGCCTCCAGGTCGCGGAGCATCGGCTCGGGCAGATGCCCGCTTTGCTGAAAGGCGCGTACAGCCAGGTAACATTCGGCGAGTGAACCGGCGATCCGTTCGGCCCAGCGGGGATCGGAGGCCGGCACTTCACCCAGCAGGCGCAATTTGCGCGCCAGACCCGGCATGGAGGCGTCCGCCATGCGGGTGGCGATGTGTTCCCACCATTTCGGTTCTTCCGAAGCGGTGGTCGCCAGGCCCCGGCGCAGGAGGTCCGTCAGCCAGATTTCCAGGTCTTCGAGGCCGGCCGCGGCGCGCCCGAGCCTTCCGGAGCGGCGCTTTGCCTTGCTGTCGTCGGCAGAAGGGTCCGGCACTGCGACAGAAAGGCCGCCCTGTGCTGCCTGTTCCCAGTCGGGCGGGTTGTCCGTCGCTTCGAAGGCCGCCTCGCCCTTTTCGGTGTACATTTTTTGCAAGGCCAGGGCATGTACGCAGGGCCTGGGGCGGAAGGGGCAGCTGCAATAAAAGGTGCCGTCTTCAAGACTTACCGACACCCGGTGCACATGCCCTGCGCCCGCAGGCATTTCGGCGTAGACCACGGCGCCACAGATCATCCGCCGCCGGAAAAAGGCTTCCCGGGCAAGCACATGTGCCCGGGACATCGCTTCGGTGGTCGCGGCTTGTTTGGCCATGGGGAAATGCTCAGGGCTGTTGTTTCCCCAGGGAGATCAGGTTGGCAAACAGGCGGAAGGCGCCCGGCACGCCGGCCGGCAATTCGCGGAAAAACGAGAGCCCGGTGTATACGTAGTACCCCTTGCCGTATTTGGCTACCAGCAGCGAGCCGTCGCTGGCCGATTCGCCGGGGTCGTTGCTCGACAGCGGCGCTTCGTAGGCGGCGTCCCACTGGTTGGGGAAATACAAGCCGCGCTCCTGCACCCAGCCGTCAAAATCGGCGGGGCTCAGTTTGTTCGGCGTGTTCAGCACAGTGTGCTCGGGCAGCAGAAAGCGGATCTCCGCCTGCTCGTCAGTCACGCGGTTGCGCGATATTTTCAGGGGATAGGGGGCGAAATCGCCTAGAACGAGTTCGTGGCCGGTGTTGTATTGCGTCACGAGTGTGCCGCCGTTTTTCACGTATTCCAGCAGTTTTGCCTGCTGAAATTTCAGATTTTCCTTCGTGTTGTAGGCGCGGATGCCGGTGACGATGGCGTCGTATTGCTTCAGATTTTCCGGCGTGATGTCCGCGTCTTTCAGCAAGGTCACCTGACAGCCCATCTGGTGCAGGGCTTCCGGCACTTCGTCGCCGGCACCCATGTAATAGCCTACCTTCTTGGCACTCACTTGCAGGTCGATGCGCGCGGCATGCGCCTCGGCAGGCAGGAGCACGCTCTGCTGGGGAATATGGTCGTATTTGATCGTGACCAACCGCTGGGTATACACCTGATCGCCGATCTGCGCGGCGGCGGTCAACGTCGCTTCGCTCGGCGCATTATTGGCTTCGATGGTAAATGTGAAGGTTTGTTCCTCGCCTTTCCGGGCAAAGGAAAATGCCTGCGGCGCACCGCGGGTGACCCAGCCCTTGCCGGGGCCGTAGGCCATTACCGTGCCGCTGACATTGTCGCGGCCGGCCTTCACGCGCACCCGCACTTCCTGATCCTTTTCGGTAAAAATATACGACGACTCGTCGAACTCAACGAATACCGGAGGCAGCACCTCGAAGGGGCGCCAAACTTCCCCGACGGCCGATTCTTCCACTTTGTAGGCGATGTCGGTATCGAATTCGAGCGGTACGCCGTTCACGGTGATCGACCAGCGCACGGTGGCATAGCGCGGCGTTTCAGGGCGACCGCGCAGCGCCTGGTCGTCTACGCGGTACATACCGAGCGAGGCGGTCTGGCGAAGCCAGTAAGGCGAGGTGAACGGCGCCTTTTCAGGGATCTGTACGCTGTGGTTCAGCACCAGGTCCTGGTTGGGAAGCAGTGTTGCGGCAAGTATGGTGTCGAACAGTCCGGGCTGAATGGAAAGTCCGCTGAGCATCACCGTGCCGCTGAAACCGGCGCGGCTGATGGCTTCGAGGCGGATGCTGACACTTTCACCCGGCGTTGCGGTGGGTTCGGCGGCCGTTGCTTCGAGGTAGATGCCCAGGCAGCCGCGGATCACCTCCTTGATGTCGGCGAGTTTGACGCGTTTCCAGTGGCCGTCGGGCAGCGCCTTGATCATCTGCATGGCCTCGATCAGTGCGGGCACGCTGGCAGCGGGTGCGTCCGAGCGGAAATCACGGTCGATTTTCGCGAGCAGTTGCCCGATCTTTTCGCCGCCATTCACCCGCGTCCAGCTGGTATTGATGCCGGCGAAGGGATCCTGTTCCGGTGGTCGCTCGCCTTTGATGAATTCGAACCAGTCGACGCTTTCACCGCGGCTGCTCATGGCGCCGAAACCCTGGCAGCGGTGCATGGAGCGCGCTTCTGCGGCGATCTCGGTATTGCTTTTTCCTTTCAGAGGCAGAAATACGCCCAGGTCGAGGGGGTAGAGGTTGGTTTTGTCGGCTTTTTCAAAGGCTTCGCGGCTGCCGTAGAACCACCACGAGGTGTTGAAAAAGATGCGTTTTGGTTGCCAGGGCGCTGTGAAGGCCAGTTGTTCCGGGTAGGCGTCCGCTTTGCCAGCGAGGTCGAAGGCTTCCACCGAAAGCATGGCCGAGGAGGTGTGGTGGCCGTGGGTGTTGTATTTCACGTCGTGGTAAAAGCGGTTGATCACCACGTCGGGCTGTGTTTCGCGGAATGCCCATACTACATCGGACAGCACTTCTTCCTTGTCCCAGATGCGCAGGGTCTCTTCCGGGCTTTTGGAATAGCCGAAGTCATTGGCGCGGGAAAAACGCTGCTTGCCGCCGTCGACGGAGCGCGCCATGAGCAGTTCTTCGGTGCGCAGCACGCCCAGCAATTCGCGGATCTCGGGGCCGACGAGGTTTTGGCCGCCGTCGCCGCGGGTCAGGGAGAGGTAGGTGACGTCGTAGAGTTTTTCGTTGGCGCAATAACTGATCAGGCGCTGGTTTTCGTCGTCGGGGTGGGCGGCCACGTAGAGCACGGAGCCGAGCACGTTGAGTTTTTTGACGGCCTGGTGCAGGTCAGAGGCGCTGGGTTTGGCGGGTTTTTGCGCGGAGAGCAGGAAAGGCGCGCTCAGGGCGCAGAGCAGGATGAGGAATTTGTGTTTCATGCCCGGAAGGTATTGATGAACGGCAAAAATAGGCACAAAAAACAAGCGGCAGGCGGGAAGGTTGTGGGAGAGGCGAAATCAAGGTCGACTGAAATCTTCCGGTCCTGTGCCATCGATCGTCTTTTTTTACTTTTTACTTCAATGCGCCCGAGTGTATTTTTGCTTCGTATCTTCCGATGTATTTGTCTTTAATTGCGTATATGTTACCTCTTCTTCGTACACACGCTCGGAGCAGGCATCTACTTTGCCGAGATACGCCGGGAGGGTACAGCGCAGGCCGCGCGTGCAATTGTCCTCATAGTCCGTTAATGTTTTCAATCACTCCGCCGTTGCATGGACCCGAATGCCCGTGCAACGGTTTTATTTATTCTGTTATGAAAAAGAGCATTGCGATACTGGCGTTTTTTTATTTCGCTGTTCCCGGCAT
>JACJYP010000022.1 GCA_020636045.1 Lewinellaceae bacterium | reverse complement strand
CTGCAGTTTCAAATTTCCAATATTTTCTAATTTCTCAATTTCCAGTTTCCAGTTTCAAATTTCCGGTTTCGCCTTCCCGGCCTTCGCAGTACATTTACATTTTCCAGTCTCTGCAACAAAAACAAGTTCAACAACAGCAGGTATCATGGCCCGATCCGCTTCTTCCGGTAAAAAATCGACCAAAAAGCCCAAAAAGAAAACCCGCGTATCCTACCACCGCCGTCCGCAGGATATGCAACTCGACCTCTGGCAACTGAATCTGCGCAAGCAATTCGGTGAAGAGAACGAATTCCGGGTAATGAATAACGGGACGCACCCGGTATTCTCGGAGTTCAGCGTCTGGAATCCGGCCACGTCCAACAGTTACCGGGTGGAGATCTGCACGGCGCTGCCCAAACGGGGCCTGCCGCCCGAAAACACGCTGACTTCCATCGGCAATACGTGTAGTTGCCAGGACTTCAAAACCAACCGCCTGGGCTTGTGCAAACACATCAGCGCGGTATTGCAGCGGGTGGGCAAACAACGCGGCGCCAAAAAACTGCTGGCAGCAGGGCACCGGCCGGCGACGGCCAGGGTGTACGTCGACTACCGGCAAGGGCCGCGCGTTCGGCTGTACGTCGGCGCGGAGCAGGAGAAACAGATGAAAGCCTGGGCCGCCGGGTGGTTCGACCGGGAGGGATTTCTTTCAGAAAGAGGTTTTGCACATTTTGAAACCGTGCTGGAAGAAGCCCGCGGCATACAGCCGGAATTGCAATGCCATGCCGATGCGCTCGACCTGATCGCGGAGCGCCGCGAATCCTTGCGTCGGAAAGCGCTGCTGCAACGGCTGTTGCCGGAAGGCCCCGACAGTCGCTATTTCGACGATCTGCTGAAAGTCCGCCTGTTTCCCTACCAAAAAAGGGGCGTCTGGTTTGCCGTGCACGCAGGCCGCTGTTTGCTGGCCGACGAAATGGGCCTGGGTAAAACCATACAGGCCATCGGCGCCGCCGAACTGCTGCGCCGCGAGCTGGGTATCCAGAAAGTGCTGGTCGTGTGCCCGACCTCGCTGAAATACCAGTGGAAAACGGAAATTGAAAAATTCACCGATGCGCCGGTGCATGTGGTGGAGGGGCTAAAAAACAAACGCCTGGAACAATATGAAAACAGCCCTGCCTTTTTCCAGATCGTCAGTTACAACACCATGGCGAATGATGCGGAGCAATTGCCGCAGAGCGGTTTCGACCTGCTCGTCATCGACGAGGCCCAGCGGATAAAAAATTTCCGCACCAAAGTTTCCATACAACTCAAAAAGGTGCAAACGCCTTATTGCTTCGTGCTCACCGGCACACCCCTGGAAAACAAACTGGAAGAACTCTACGCCGTGGTTCAGTTTGTCGACCAGTACAAATTGCCGCCCCTCTACCGCTTTCTCGACCGCTATCAGATACAGGGTGATAACGGCCAGGTGATCGGTTTCAAAAACCTCAAAGAGATCGGTAAAACGCTCGAAGACTGCCTGATCCGCCGGCTGAAAAAAGAAGTGCGAAAGGATATCCCCAAACAAATGAGCAAGATATTGTTCGTGCCCATGACTCCTCAGCAAAAGGATATCCACCGCGAACTGGCCGATGCCGTGGCGCGCCTGGTGGCCAAGTGGCGACGCTTTCATTTTCTGAATGAAAAGGACCGGCGTATGCTCATCCTTTGCCTGTCCAAGATGCGCATGGTGGCCGACAGCACCTACGTGCTCGACCAGCAAACCCGCTTCGACACCAAGATCGACGAGTTGCTCTGCATTTTTGAAGAGGCGCTGTCCAGTCCCGGACAAAAGATCGTCATTTTCAGCCAGTGGGAACGCATGACCCGCCTGGTGGCGCAGGAACTCGAAGCCCGCGACACCGGCTTCGCCTATCTCCATGGCGGCATACCGAGCGCCGAACGGGCCGGGTTGCTCACGCGCTTCCACAAGGATCCCGATTGCCGCGTATTCCTCTCCACCGACGCCGGAGGCGTGGGGCTCAACCTGCAGGTCGCCTCCCTGCTCATCAACCTCGACATTCCCTGGAACCCGGCCGTGCTCGAACAGCGCATCGGGCGCGTGCATCGCCTCGGCCAGACCGAAAACGTGACGGTCATCAATATGGTATCTGCCGAAAGTATCGAGCAGCGTATGCTGGGCGTGCTCGAGTTTAAAGCCTCTATGGCCCAGGGCGTGCTCGATCCTGAAGGCGACGACACGATTTTCATGTCCGAATCGAAGTTTAAAAAATTCATGGAAAACGTGGAAACGCTCGGCACGGCAGAAGAATGGCAAATGCCCCGGCCCGAACCCGTCGAACCCGAACCGGCGGAAACCGAGGACTTCGAAATGCCGGCGCCCGCTCCTTCAATGCCCGAACCGGAGCCTTACCCCGGCGACGATGACATACGCAGCGAATCGACGCCCACCCGGCAGCCTGCCCGACCCGACACACAGGCTGCTAAAGGCGCCGTACCCGCCACTCCGGGCGAGCTGATCCAGACGGGCGTATCGTTTTTTGCAGGCCTGTCGCAAACCCTGAGCAGCCCGGAAAAAACGCAGGAACTGGTACAGTCCATCGTCGCGACGGACGAGCAAACCGGACAGACCTACCTGAAAATCCCGGTGGAAAGCGCGGCGGTAGTGGAAAATGCGATGAAGTTGCTGGGAGGGTTGTTGGCGGGGTTGGGCCGGTAGCAGGTCTGTTATTTGGAGTATGCAGTTGGCAGTAATCAAAACAGGAAATGGAGGCTTTTTTTACACCGTAATTTTTACCGGTATAAGAACGTGATTTCACTTCGGAATCAATCGATCCCGGGCAGCATCGCGAGCGCCTATTGCACCTGATTGATCAGACTCAACTGCGGAATGGGCTCCCGAAAATCGCCGGGATTGAAATACCGCATAAAAAACCCGAAGTACCGTTCGACAAAAGCGGGGTCGTCGACGAAGGGGAAGCGCAGGTTTTTCCCCGAATAACGCTCCACAAGAAAGCGCGCCAGCGCAGGATGACATTCGGTAAAAAAGGAATAAAACAACTCGTTTGTTTTATTCGGCGCCGGTGTATCTGCCTGAAGCCATCGGATCAGTTCGGGAATAACCGGCGAAATTAATTGACCTTCACCGGGCACGAAAAATATAGCCAGGTCTTTGAAGCCGCTCCCAAGACCCAAATCCTCCGGGATCGTTTTTGCCGGATCGGTTTTGGATTTGCGGGGCTCCTTTTTGCCATATTTTTTTGCTATCTGCACATTATATGCGTGTTGCTGGTCTTCCAGGGCTTTGAACAATTCAGTCTGATTGGGAAACAGCATCATCCGGTCGCCGAAGTAATCGAGAAAACTTTCCTCCATCTCGGCAGTGCTTTCGCGGATCCGTTGTTGCTCGGCTTCCGACCATCCGTAGAAACTGACGCCGCCGGGCATATCCCGCTCGTCTTCCGGGTTGGCCGACCAGCCCGTATAGGTGCCGCTGAGCCACCAGTCGCCGCGCCAGTTGACGATGCCAAAAAAACCCGATTCAGCACCTGGCTCCATGGATTCGGGTTCCATATCGATGGATCGCCGGTCGATATGAAAAAGGCGTTTGGTGGGGCTGTACCGGAAGTGATAGTGGCGATCGTCATAGCCTTCATACAGGAATATGCCGTACACCCGCCGGTTCAGGCGTTTTATATCGGACCGGAGTTCGTCGGGGCAGCGGGCGATTTCGGCCAGCCACTCCGGCATGGTCATAGCGCCGAAAGCCGATCTTCTGGTGTACAGGTACTCATCTTCCAGCGAATATATGAGTTTGCCGGGGTCCATTTCCTCCAGGAGGAATCTACTGTTTTCCGCGATTTCTTCAAGGCTGGCCAGCAGTTCCTGGACAAATTCAGGACCGGCCAGGTAGTTTTCAAAGGCCAGCCATTTGAGCCGGCTTTTCAGTTCGAAAAAGTCGATATCCGGCCCTATGTGCAGCCAGTCGTCGTAGAATGGGGTAGCTGGCGCATCTTCCAGGCGTTCGTCAAAGAAGGCATAGCAAAAGTCCGCCATCTCCAGAATGGCGGGGCTGAAAGGAAGGATGGATTTATGGGAGATCTTGCTCAGCTGGTGCCAGATCAGGTAAGCAAAATCCTCCGGATTCAGATATTCGGGATCGTATTCGCTCAGTTCGTAAAAAGGCAGGGCATAGCCATGCAATTCGGTGTATTTGCGGGTCAAGGCCCGCCACAAGCCGATGTCGTTTACAAAATCTTCAAAATAGCAGGTGATCAGAATGGCCAGTATTTTCAGGTGCTCACGCTGAAACGGCTGGCGAAAGCCCAACTCCGGCCGGTTCAGGTACTCGAACACAGCATTGGCTTGCTTCAGGTAATATCCGTCGTAGAGGTCGAAGCGCGTGTAGGGCCGGTATCGCATCCAGTCGGTGGTTTTCAGGGCCTGGGTAGAAAGGCTGCGTTTGCGCATAGTGCGGGGGCTTTGATCGGACAAGTATAGCGGCCTTCGGAGTGTTTACCAAATGGTCGCCGGTAAAATTACACCGCTCCACTTGCAAACCCCAAACGGCAAGAAACTGGAAATTGGAAATTGTGAAATTAGAAACTGGAAAGGTGCCTTTCCGCATATTGTACTCCGACGTTCATTCCCGGAGGGAATTCCCGTTTATAGCAAACCAGGAACCCACACGTATGTAACCCTGTCAAGGGTTTCCTGTTTTTAGGGTGTGTATACCTAAGGAAACCCCGATGGGGTTAATAAACGGGAAATGACACTTGTCTATAAACAGGCATTCCCTACGGGAATAATCGTGCGCCGCCAGGGGTACAATATGCGGATGATCATTATTGAAACTGGAAGTGGCAGGCTGTTATCGCAGCCTGAAATGCAGAAATAATCCTACCCAAAGGGCGATCTCGCGAAGAAACCCGGGTTTTGATCCGTTTTCAGGTCCTGCATTTCGCTCCGCCACTTGCCCAACGACGGCAACCCAAGCATCCACCTGCATTCGATACCGTCCACCGTAAGCCGTCCGCCGTAAACCGTCCACCGTAAGCCCCGTCCACCGTAAACCGTCCACCGTAAAGCCGTCCACTGTAAGCCGTCTACCGTAAGCCGTCCACCGTAAGCTGTCCGCCGTAAGCCGCGTTACGTGTTACGGCCATAAATGGCCTCGACCTGGCGGCGTAAACGCCGCGCTACCGGCACGACTTGACATTGCACGATCTTTCGGTATTCTTTCCGAGACGTCAAGCAGGTCAAAACCTGGGTTATAAAATCAACTCGTGAACGGCTGCCGACCGGAAACTAAGCATTGTGCAGTTTCTAATTTCTAATTTTTTCAAATTTCCCAATTTCCAGTTTCAAACCTCCAGTTTCTTCAGCAGCCACTCCCGGAAATACAGGTGTTTGGTGTTGTGGATGTCTGTGCGGATCTTGTCGTCTGACAGGCGCCGCCGCACGATCGCTTTCATGATGTCGGAAAAGTTCCGGGATGCCTTGGCCGCGGGATGCCGGGAATGTTTTTTCAGGAATACGTCGAAGGCGATGCACTTTTCCAGCACGTCGTCGTGCTCCAGTTCGTAGCAACATTTCAGGAGCAGGGCCCGGGCGCGGATATTGTCGAGCGTGGCGCCGAACTTTTGGCGTTCGAGCAGGACCAGCACTTTCCGGTATTGCTTTTTTTCAAACAGGATCGTCGCGCGTGCCAGCAGAGCGGCTTCGGCGCGCAGAGGCGCCTTCAAAAAATGCGCCTGGGTTTTCACAAAATGCTCGGCCCAGGCGATGTCGCCTATGGTACAGGCCACGCTCACAATGTTGTTGAACTGGTCACCGACATCCAGTCTTCGCGCAGAAAAGCCGCGTGTTTGACGCCCAGTTTGTTCAGTTCGTGCGTTTTCTGCCAGTAGGCAGTTTCTCCGTTCCGCAGCCTGGCGGAGGCGTAGTTGGAGAGGTACGTGATGAGCCGGTGTGTTTCCGACGGCGCCAGCCCTGCGGCGTGTTTTGTCAGCAAGGTCTTGCAGCGTTCGAAGGCGGTTTCTTCGCCGTCGGCGAGCAGGCGGTAAGCCTCCCGGTACAGCAACAGCAGAGGATGCTGCTCCGCATCTTTCAGGTCTCCGATATCCGGCACAGGCAGGGCTTCGCCCGATCGCGCCTGCATCGTTAGCACATTTTGGCGGCTGAGCGCTTCGCAGGCGATCTTGAGTTTGGCCACCGCGTAAAACAGATCCAAGGCCTTTTCGTATTCGCGAAGCGAACGGTTGTCCGAATCCAGGTTGTCGTGCACGTGGTGGTAATAGACGAAATGGCTGACGGCCGTATTTTTCAGGTAATCGATAGCACCCTTCACCGGTTCCGCGCTTTCTGCGTGTTGCAATATCTGCACCTGTCTGGAGAGTTCGGCCTCCAGCCTCCGCTCCTGCAACACCGACAGCCAGAGCGCACGGTCTTCGAATGACGATCCCGCCGTTTTTTGCGACATCAAAAAGGCTTTGAGCCATGCATGCAGGTCGGACAGTGCGTTCAGCATCTTTTTCCGCTCGTCACCGATGTCCCGCCGGTAGATCTTCCGGAATGCGTACGCCAGGTCCAGTTTTACCTTATCATCGTACACGGGAGCAAACTTCAGGATATAGGCAAACAGCGACAGCGCAGTCTGCTCGTTCGCATGCAGGCATTTCAGGTACTTGCGGAAAGCGGAAAGTTCCGGTTTTTCGAGGGTGCGCAAGAGGTTAACAAATCGGGACTTGTGCATATAACGGCAAAATATTGGGAGGAAACATTCAACTAAATACCGCAAGCCGCCGACATGACGACTGAAACGGGCAGCAATATACTCAGGTGGCAGATAAAACGCTGTTTTTATGCGTTTTACCGCGATATGACCCGGAAAAACAAATCTATACAGACAAAAAAGCGGGCGGGTCCACACAAGTGCTTTCCCGGAAAAAACAGCGGAAAACGAGGGGAAAGCAGTCAGAAAGTCATTTGCAAAAAAAATCACAAACGATCAAGTTTGTGTCGCAATGATGCGGCGGCGCGATCCGGTGAGGGGAAGCGATGCGCCGATCCTGCTACACTCGCATACATCGAAAAATCTTATTCTTGATAAATCGCAAAAAATCTAGTTAGGCGTAAATATTTAGGTGTTCTATTTAGCATGAGACTGAAAAGTAGTAGTACGGGGCTTTGAAACTACCGATCGTACCGGCAAGTCAAGGCCCTTTTTCTTGAACGGCGGCTCCTAAATCCGAAACGGAAAACCAAATATTCCGGCCCGTCAGAAGACCCCTTCGACCGGCCCCTTAAAACTCCCCAAACGGGAAACTGGAAACTGGAAACTGGAAACTAATCATTCTGCAGTGTCTAATTTCAAATTTCCAATATTTTCTAATTTCTCAATTTCAAATTTCTCAATTTCCAGTTTCAATCATCGTTAAGGGGTGTCTGATTTGTCTACGATCATCCGTACTTCCTGCCGGATAAGGTCACAAGCCGCGTTGGTTTCGGCAAACAACTTGTTCGCGTCTTTCCCGGCGTGTACTTTTTCAAAATACGGAACGGGATTGCCCTGGGAGAGGAACTGCTCCATGTCGGCGTACAGATCCACCGTAGCGTCGTGGTAGGCATCCGCCGAGCCGTATGGCAGGCGCTTGGTGAGCAATACCCAGCCCGTCATCTTGCCGTCGTTGACGCGGGCCTCGTGCACCGGCTTCCATATCTCCCGCTCCACGCGAAGGTGTTCGGCCCGGCTGCCGGTTTCGGGAAAATCGAAGTAGTTGAACACCACAATTTTCTCTTCGTCTATGTCTTTGCCCAGGGCCATGTCTGCGTGCGCCCACACTTCGGACTTTACGAGTGTCCTGATCACGGAAGTGCTGTCCACCAGCGCCCGCTCTTCGGCCGTGAGGATGACCTTCAGGTCGGGCATTTCCCAGTTCTGGAGATACTCGGCGAGTTGTTTTTCGCCTTTGAAATTAATGCGGGTCACATAGTTGTACGCTTCGTCGTCGCCCGATGGAAAGACCACCTGCGTGAGTTCCCAAAAGTTGTATTTGCCGGCCTTGATGTTGGCCTGGTGTATCTTTTTCCAGGCTTTTTCCAGTTGCAGGTATTTGTCGTGCATGCCGGGTTTTACTTTCATGTAGTCGAACGCGTAGTAGCCCTGTTGCTGGTCGTCCTGTGCTGCGAGGAAGTGGTTGGACAGGCAGAATATGACTGCCAAAAGGAAAGATCTGATCACTGTTTTCATTGGATAAAAATTAATGGTGAAATGAACATCCGGCTTATCAGAGTGGACTTAAGGGGTATGTTGAAGTGATGCTGCCAAGTTCGCCCGTATTTTCCGACCTGCAAACAGCATCTTCATGTGGTACGGCTTTTTACGGCTAACGGTGGACGGCTTACGGTGGACGGTTTACGGTAGACGGTTTACGGTGGACGGTGGACGGTTTACGGTGGACGGCTTACGGGGACGGCTTGCCTGCCGCAGGTTTTCCGAAGGTCGATGGATGGTTGGATTGTCACAGTTTGAGAGCCGGCAACGGTAGTGTATTTCAGCCCGCGATTTTAATCGTGGGAGAAAGCAGTCAGGGATAACAGCGTGAACCGTTTTAACGGTTTTGAAAATTTTGCCGGGGATCATAAACGGTTAAAACCGTTGGGAATGAGCATGTTCGACCTTTCCCGCGATTGAAATCGCGGGTTGAAACGTGTTGTTTCCGCCACTGCTGCCCCGCCCGGAATTACAGAAACTGGAAATTGGAAATTAGAGACTGGAAACCGGAAGTGTCCTCATACAGTTTCCAATTTCTCAATTTCAATTCCCAGTCCATGAGTCGGCAGCGATGCTTTCAATGCTATACAGCCGAACGGCCTGTTCCTTGCCCCTGGGCTGCGTTTCTTCCATAAATACGGCCGTTATACCGTCGCGATCTTCCAGTCGTTCCAGTATGGTTTCCGAAATGAGACAATCCTTACCGAGGTGTTTGCAACGCTCCTGGATACGCGCGGCCGTGTTGACGACGTCGCCGAGGTACATGATCTCTCTTTTTAGTTCGCCTACCCAGGTGACGATCACCGGACCGCCGTGAATGCCGGCCTTGAAGCGGGGGAAAAAACCGTATTTGCGCAGATACCGCTCTTTCAACGTTTCGATGATCTCCTGCATCAGGAAAAAACAGCGCACGGCATTGTTGCGCTCCAGCCCTTTCCGGATGGGCCACGACAGGATGATCTCGTCGCCGACATACTGATATATTTCGCCTTTTGTCTGCCGGATGGCTTCGGTTATATCGGCGTAGTAGTCTTTGAGGAACAGGCCGAACTGCAGGTGGCCCAGTTTTTCGGCGATGGTGGTGGAGTCTTTCAGGTCGATAAAACAAAAGATGCGGTCA
Organism: Lewinellaceae bacterium; assembly: GCA_020636045.1. Taxonomy (GTDB): domain Bacteria; phylum Bacteroidota; class Bacteroidia; order Chitinophagales; family Saprospiraceae; genus M3007. The sequence continues at coordinate 26,081 of JACJYP010000022.1, read as the reverse complement.
ATTTCCCGGGGCGTGTAATAGCGGCCCAGGATAAACTGCAGGAGTTCGCCTTTCCGGTGCAGGCTGTTGATCTGCTGTACCGTCTGGAACAGGAGGAGCGCAATAAAAACGGTGGGCAGGTTGACCCGGAAGGAAAAGTCGCTCAGGTATCCGACGGCCGCCTCGGGGAGCGAAACGCCGTAGCCGATTGAGATCCAGACGCTGTTGACCACCACCAGCCAGAACGAGATCACGAGCGTGTAGAGCACGGCCCGCATGGTGACGATGTATCCGAATCGCTTGTGTTTGAATTGCCCTTTCAGCAGGGCCTCCAGCGCCACGGCCGACCACACCAGCAGCAGGCCCAGCAGTCCGGCCCGGATCGCGAGCGGCACGAATGCCTGGGCATCTTCCGTGTCGACCCGCGCGACGTATTCGATCACGGCAAACAACTCCCCGATCAGCAGCCCCGCGACGGTATAGGTGATGATTGCCCTGCGCTTCGGCATTCCATACTTCGAACGGCGCATAAGTATTTGGTCGGATGGGTGTTTTTTATCAAAACCTGTTGATGACCGGCGCCGGGATATTGGCGCCGGTGTTGTCAAATGTAGGGCGTTCGCGCGATAGCGCGGTTATTTGATCCTGAAAGCCACTTGATCAGAACCAAAAAGAATTCTTTTCAGGCCAAAGGGTATTTTTCAGACACGCCCCGATAGAACACGATGGCCGGAATCCCGCCGTGGAAGCCCGGACCACCGACCGCGCTTTCTTTTTCGGCCGGCAGCGCAATGTACAGGTGCATCGCTTTATCAGCCAGGGCACGTTCGAAGAGAAAATCAACGCTATGCTGCAGACGAAAAAAGAACTGGCCCACCTCACCATAGCGGCAGATGAGAAATGGGCGGGCGATTTGACGGACGGGGAAGTTCGATTGGGGGGATAAGCAGAATCGAGGAAAAACTGAGGAGGGTTCTATTCCCTTTTATTCGGCAGAGCAATCCTGAATACAGTAAACTTCCCGGGCTCACTCTCCACCTCCAGTATGCCTTGATGTTCCTGGACAATGATATTGTAGCTGATAGAAAGGCCCAGCCCGGTATTGCCATGGCCGGTGGGTTTGGTCGTAAAAAATGGCGTAAATATTTTTTGAATGAGCTCGGCGGGTATGCCGGGACCGTTATCCCGGATGGTTATTTCGATGAATTGTGCACTTGCATGGGTGGACACTACAATCTCGGGCTTAAATTCAGGTGACTCCCAGTGTTTGATGTTAAGGGCATAAAAGGCATTGCTCAGGATATTGACGAGTACCCGGGCGATATTCTGTGGATAAATTTCAATTTCAGGCAAATTGCTGTCCAGCTCCTTTCGGATATCCACGATCAGGTCGGGAGAGGTGGCCCGGTAACTTTGATAGGTCAGGTTCAGGTTTTTTTCAACCAGGTCATTGAGATCCGTCAGGCGTATAGCATTCGAACTGCCGCGGGAATGATCCATCATGGCGAGCACGATCCGGTTGATCTCCTGTCCGCTAGTTTCAATATCGGCAGAGTTTTGTTGCAAATTTTTCAACCTGTCTTTAAGCACGGGCAATTTACGGGGAAACCACAAACTGGGGTCCAGCTCCAGATCGCTGATCAGGTCACTCACTAAACGATTGTTGATCTTGGCAAAATTGCTGATAAAGTTCAGGGGGTTTTTAATTTCATGCGCAATGCCGGCGATAAGCAAGCCCAGGGAAGCCATACGTTCCTGCACGACTATTTGCTCCTGTAGTTTCCGTTTTTCATGCTCCCGGTTTCGCTTTTGACGATAATACAGTAAGAAGAACAGCAGGCCGATTCCTGAAAGGACGAAACCGGAGAAGCCGACCGTGCTCAACATTCTCTGACGGTGCAGTTTCGCTTTGTTTTCGTAGTGTTCGATGCTGTCGTTGTATTCTTTTGTCAGCGTAGTTATCAGGCGGATATGTTCCCCAGCAACCAGCGTGTCCTTCGCATACTGATACAGCTCGAGGTAGCGCAGCGCTTCGGCGTGGTTGTTTTGCCCTTTATGAATGGTATACAGGTGGGCAGATGCGACCTTGCAATATTCTAAATTCGAATATTCAGTTGCATGCTCCAGGGCCGCTTCAAAACTCCGGATAGCTTGGTTTGTATCGCCAAGTTCCAACTGGTTTTTTCCCAGGTAGGTGAAACTTTTTATGACCAGCAAACTATCCCCGGTTGCTGTTATGAGCCGGCTAGCATCCTGTAAATGCCGGCCGGCTTGCGAATAGGCGCCTGATTCATGCAGGGCGATGCCCAGATGCAGCGATAGCCGGGCCTTTTGATCCAAGTAATTTTCGCAGGAAGGTTGTGCTTCCAGCGAAACAAGTTCCCGTTGCAGGCTATCTGCCTGGAAGGACTGCGCGGTTAATTGGCCAAGCCCTAATAATACTAAAATGTAAATACTCCACTTCATGATATTGTTCCGGTTCTACACTGGTTCCAGATTGGAACAAAGGTACCGGCGCCAATACCAATGAGTCTTGGACTATTGTTTTAAATACTAGGACTATTGTTCGGCGTTTTGGCCAAATGCCTTTAGAACGTGTTCGGGATTTTTATGCCGGGTCCGAAAAGTGGTGGTTTTGGTTTGAACTCCTGAAAACCGTTTCCTGCATTAAACCAGTTGTTCTTAGTCACGGACAGAAGCGCTGTAAGGCGCACTGAAGCAGAGAATCTTTTGATCCCCACCCGAAATCAGCATAATGTTATTCAGATTTTCGCCATTGCCAGGGCGGAATCGGGTCGATTGCGTACCACAAGCCGTTTTTTATACCCGCCAAGGTGTCGAGCCAATCGTATATCAGGTGGCTGGAAGACTGGAAAACAGATGGGCCAAAAAAAACAAAAAAACCGCCGCCAGGCAAAAAGCCTGGTGGCGGTTCAATTAATTTTCGGAGGTATCGAGCGGATTCGAACCGCTGTAGCAGGTTTTGCAGACCTGTGCCTAACCACTCGGCCACGATACCTTGTTTGCCTGGGGCCCGCAAAGATAAGCGCTTTTTCTGCAATGCACACAAGTCCCCGGCAAAAAGAAATTTTCACGCAGAATCATCTCCGGCAATTCTCATATTCCGACAAATAGGGTTCTATATTTGGGCGCCTTTTCCAATGTCGTTTTTTTGCCGCGCCACCACCGGCAGTCCTTTCACACAACCGTTTTCAACAAAAACGCATGGGCCAACTACAATCTTTAGACTACGCCGTCTTCCTGATCTATTTCGTCATCGTCGCCGGCTACGGCTACTGGATCTACCAACGCAAAAAAGCGGCCGAGGCCAGCGCCGCCGATTTCTTCCTCGCGGAAGGCGCCCTCACCTGGTGGGCCATCGGCGCCTCGCTCATCGCCTCCAACATCAGCGCCGAGCAGTTTATCGGCATGTCGGGCTCGGGCTTCGCCATGGGCCTGGCCATCGCCTCCTACGAGTGGATGGCGGCACTCACACTGCTGGTCGTGGCCGTCTTTTTCCTGCCGATCTACCTGAAAAACAAGATCTACACCATGCCGCAGTTCCTGGCGCAGCGCTTCAGTCCGCTGGTCGCCACGATCATGGCGGTGTTCTGGCTGCTGGTCTACATCTTCGTCAACCTGACCTCCATCCTCTACCTCGGCGCGCTGGCGGTGAGCACGATCTCGGGCTTCGGCTTCACCACCTGCGTGATCGGCCTGGCCATTTTCGCCATCTTCATCACCCTGGGCGGCATGAAGGTGATCGGCTACACCGACGTCATACAGGTGCTGGTGCTGATCATGGGCGGCCTGGCCACCACCTATCTGGCGCTCGATCTGGTGGCCCAGCACTTCGGCAGCGGCGGCGCGATGAACGGCCTCGCCTTCCTGCGCGAAAAAGCGGGCTCGCATTTCCATATGATCCTGGAAAAGGGGCAGATGATGATGCCCGACGGCCAGGGCGGACAGGAAGATGCCTACGACAAACTGCCGGGCCTGGCAGTGCTGATCGGCGCAATGTGGATCGCCAACCTCAACTACTGGGGCTTCAACCAGTACATCACGCAGCGCGCGCTCGGCGCCGACCTGAAAACGGCGCGCAGCGGCCTGCTGTTCGCCGCCTTCCTCAAGGTGCTGATGCCGGTGATCGTGGTGCTGCCGGGCATCGCGGCCTATCTGCTCTATCGCGAGGGCGTGTTCCAGCAGGAAATGGTGGTCGCCGGCAACGTGCGCCCCGACAAGGCGTACCCCGTGCTGCTCAACCTGCTGCCCATCGGCCTGAAAGGCCTGTCGTTCGCTGCGCTGACGGCGGCGATCGTGGCCTCGCTGGCGGGCAAAGCCAACAGTATCTCCACCATTTTCACGCTGGACCTCTACAAGAAATTCTTCAACAAGGATGCCGACGAAGCCACGCAGGTGCGCATCGGCCGCATTGCCATCGTGGTGGCGATGATCATCGGCGCCGTGGTGGCGCCGGCGCTGGCCAATTTCGGGCAGGCTTTCCAGTTTATACAGGACTTCACCGGGCTGATCTCGCCGGGTGTCGTGGCCATCTTTATCCTGGGCTTTTTCTGGAAAAAGGCCACCGGCAACGCCGCCCTGGTGGGCGCGCTGGCGACGATCCCCACGGGTCTGCTGCTCCAGAACATGTATCCGGGCCTGCCATTCCTGCACCGCATGGGCTGGGTGTTTCTGGTGCTTGTCGGGCTGATGGTGGCGACCAGCCTGCTCGATAAAAAAGGCCGTGAAAACGTGCGCACGATCGAAGTGGACGCCTCCATGTTCCGCACGTCGCCGTCGTTCGCGATCGGCGCGCTGCTGGTGGTGGGCATCCTGACGGCCCTGTACGTCGCGTTCTGGTGATCACTGGTCGCCCGAACCGTCGAGCCACTTGTCCATGAACCCGAGAAATTCGGGGATGGGCAGGGTTTCGATCTGGGACTTTTTGAACCCGTTCTGCAGCAGATCGCTGTTCAGGTCTGCGTTGAAGAAGTTGAAATCGTCCCAGATCGAATTGGGGCCCGGCACATCGGGGCGCCCTGCTTCTACCAGCCAGGAGCGCACCGATTCCACCATTTTTTCCGCCTGGTTGTGGTGGCAGCGCACGTCGGCGCCGGCGAGGTCCGACAATGCGCGGAGCACGCTGTAGCGCTCGCCTTCGAGGATCAGCGATTTCTTTTCCCGGTATTTCGGATCGTGGTGAAATTGCTTGCAGCCCAGGTCGATGCCGACCTCCAGGGGCATGTTGAGGCGGTAATACTCCCCTGCCCTGCCCGCTTTGATGCGCGAAAGGTCGTGGATGCTGTACTTGGATTCCTGGATCATCTCGATGATCTTGTCGAGGCGGATCTCACTTGAATCGAGGCGTTCGGAGGCGATGCGCGGTGTGAGTCCGCAGTACCGGAGTGTGAACAGGAGAGGCTTCAGAAGGGTCCGGTACTCGTCGTCGAAGGGGCAGTTGATGAAGACGTTTCGCTCGAACTGTCCCGCCATTATTCTTCTCTTTTTAACCAGCGTTCAACGGTGCCGTCGGTGCGGTGCACGACAACGTCGTAGCCCCTGCCCCGGTAGGAGTTGGCCAGATCGATCGCTTCCTCCTTGGTATTAAACCAGCGGTAAGCCCGTTCTGCGCCTTCCCGTTTCACCACCCACCCGTCCGAGCGTTTGATGATGTGTATCCTTCCTTCCGGTAACATAAAGAGAATGTTTTTATCGTCAGTGACCGGAATTTTCCTGTTTAAGGGCGGCATATCGTTTGTTTCAGGTGTCAGATCAACGAAAGCCCTCCGGTCGTCATATGCGTTTTTACAGATTACAAAGATAACACGCGGAGGCTTCGGGTGTTCAGGCAGAAAATAAATGCGTTGTTAATAGTTCCCGCCGGGGTGTTAATTTTTCCACAAACGGTCGAAAACGGGCGGGACGGGCCCTTCCGTCGAGCAATTTTTTATCGGCATCGGCCGGGTATTTTCTTGCGGCGGGTTTGGGGTTCGAAATATCGCGAGCCGTAGTTTGAAAAGCGGTATAACGCAGCCTTCCCCCTTGAAGACAGGATTGATTGGTTCTGCGAAAGACCCAATCAATCTAAAATCGCCCCGTAGGGGCCGGCGGTTTATAACAAAGACGTCTTGAATGGATTGCCGCTCCGCAGGAGCCGGCCATGTTTGGGTGTTGCGGCCGGCTCCTACGGAGCGGAATAATATGGAGATCGTAAATCCTATAAACCGTCGGCTCCTACGGAGCGTCTACCTTTTAGTCCGTTTGTTTCAAAAACAGCGACTGCCAACTGTCTCTGTCAACTGTTTACTTCTTATCATTAGAACCAATCGACCCTGCCTTGAAGAGAGAAGGTAACGTTGCTGCGCAACATTATTGTAAACAAAAGATAATCAATTAATTGAGACTCAAATCCGTTTCCTGTTTGAAACCAAAACAAAATAATAGCAACATCACCTATGAAACGATCAGTCCTGCTACTGCCGCTGCTGCTACACACTTTCCTGAATGCCCAGTTCCTGCAGGCGCCGCCCGACGGCGACAACCAGCATTGCCGTGTGTCACAGAGCGTAAGCAATGTCGCAACCGTAACCGTGGATTATCACAGCCCCGACGTGGATGGCCGGCGGGGCGCTATCTGGGGTCACCTGGTGCCCTACGGACAGGTGTGGCGCGCAGGCGCCAACGAGAACACCACGATCGAATTCTCGGCGAACGCAACGATCGGCGGCCATGCCGTGCCGGCCGGCAAATACGGCTTCTTCGCCATCCCCGGTGAGCGGGAATGGACGCTCATACTATCAAAAACAAACAGCGCCTGGGGCGCTTTCGCCTACGAGGAAAGCGAGGACCTGCTGCGTTTTACGGCTGTCCCCCAAAAGTCGGAATACAGCGAATACCTGAGTTATGAATTCACGGAGCGGAAGCCCTCCTACACCGCACTGACGCTGAAATGGGAAGACCTTTCCGTTTCCTTCCACATCGAATTCGCCGCATACGAACTCGTCATCGAAAGTTTCAAGGCGCAACTGAAGGGCGAGATCGGCCTGTTCAACTGGGAAGGCTGTCACCAGGCGGCGCAGTATTGCCTCGACCACGGCGTTTTTCCGGAACAAGGGCTGGAATGGGCGCGGCAATCGGTACAGGTAAAGCCGCAATTTACCAACCTGCTAACCCGCTCGAAACTGGAGCAGGCGCTCGGCGATGCCGAAGCGGCAAAAAGTTCCTACGAACTGGCGATCAAAATGGCTACGCCCAACGACCTGTATTACCACGGCCGCGCCCTGCTCGGCGAGGAAAAAACGGAGGAAGCGATGGCGATCTTCCAACAAAACCACGCGCGCTACGGCGACCTGTTCCTCACACAACTCGGGCTGGCGCGGGGCTACCGGGCAAAACAGGACTACGCCGCTGCTCTGCAACACTTCAAAGCGGCCCTGCAACTGGCCGAACTTCCCCGCCAGCGGACAAGCATGGAACGCTTCATCGCCGAGATGGAAGCGAAACTTGCGGAAGGCGATAAGTAGCGCCTGCGCTATTGCTTCATCACGGTCCGTGTTTTTACCTGGATGCCGTCGTCGATCCGCACAAAATAGGCGCCGGCGGGATACGCCGAAAGGTCGAACCGGAGGCTTAGTTGCTGTTCCGGATTCTGCGCCATCTGCTGCGTTTGAAGCAGGCGCCCCCTGGCATCGTAGAGAGCGACGGACAAATCGCGGCCTTCAAAACCAACCAGGTCGACCGTCAGTTGCTCGGTCGCGGGGTTTGGCCGCAGGCCCACCAGCGTCGCCGTTCCGGCGGGCTCGTGCGCATCCACAAAGCCGGGAATGAAAAAGTCGAAATACACGTAACTGCCGAATTCGGGTTCGAAATTTTTGACTGTGATAAAAGCCGTGGCGTTGAGTTTCCGACGGAAGCGCAGATAGCCGCTGCCCACGTTCAGGTTGATGGCATCCCAATACCAATAATAAAGGCCGTCGTCGCCCGTATCGAGAAATTCCAGGGTATAGCAGCCCGGCGGCATGTTCAGGGCGTCGGTGTACACGGTATTATCATCCATGACCGTGCGTTCGAGCACGATGTTGCCTTCGTGGTCGCGGATATACATGGTATTTTCTTCGCCGCGGCTGTTGGTCTTGTAGTTGAGCACCGTTTCGCCGCTGAATTCCGTCGCCTTGGTGAAGGCGGTGCGCATGCTGTTGTTGGCCGGATATTCGTCCGCCATGCCGTTGGGGGCGGCAATGCTGACCTCGAACACCTGCGGATTGTTGCCATTTACCCAGAAAAGCGGGCCGTTGACAGGGAGCGCTACGTCTTCGCTTTCCATAAAGGCGAGATCGCCGGTCCAGTTGTAGGAAAGTTCCTGTCCGCCCTGCAGGCTATAAGTAAATGTCAGACTGGTCAGGGGCGTAGCGCCGGTGTTCCGGATTTTCACGACCGGCTGGGTGCAGGCGGGGTTGAAGCGCTCGTGCTCCACTTTCTGGCTGGGCCGGATCACGTCGACCACCGCGGCGTCGAGGTTGTGTTCCGGTGCGCCGTAGGTCACCAGTTGGCAGGAGACCAGATAATTGGCGTCGGACATGAAATCGCCCAGCACGCCGTAGTCGATATCAACGGGGTTGCCGGCCGTTACGTAGGGCGTGATGTCCAGTTCATGCACGGCGGTAGGGTCGCCCGGGCACCAGCCGGCGCGGTCGAACAGCCAGGTGCCGCCTTGCGGGTAAATGGGAATATCGCCGCATTTTTTCCACACGGGAAATGTGAATTCCGGCGCGCCGCCGTCGAGGTCGAGGTAGTGGGTGCGCTGCACGAACTCGCCGTTTTGTCCGTGGCCGGTAATGCTCGCGCGTATTTTGAACGTGATACCGTCGGGGAGCGTCTGCACTGCGCGGGGCTCGAAGACGCTGTTGTCCTGGATGGCAGCAAAACCGCCGCGGCGGAAAGGCCAGACGTTCTGCACGTTCAGCACCTTTTGGGGCGGCGTGCCCTTGATGAACAAAAACTGGATATCGAGTTCCTCCTGGTTTTCGCCGCCCATTTCCACCGAAAGGCGCTTTTTGCCGCGCAGGATCGGCGCATAGTCACTCACATCGAACGTAAAGACCTTTCCCTGCGACCCGAGGTCGAGGCCGTTGCCGTAGGGTGTCACCAGCGAAAGGATCTCGAATTTTGCGGGAAAGGTGTTGTAGTACACCAGATTCCCGATGTCGAGGCTGTTTTCAGCGAGCACATTCACCGGGGCCAGCTGCGCGCCCGTGAGATCGTCGAATACCGGCATATCGCCCGACTGGTACACGAAAAAGGTATCGACTGCCGCGGGAAGGCCGTTTATCAGGCCGTAAGCGATCACCTGCCGGGGTGCATTTTGCACCGAATCCAGCACGGTGACGGTGATATCCTCGACTTCGTATTCGCCTTGCAGAAAGGTCATGTCGGGGCGCAGGTGGCCGGCGCTGAAGTTCTTGTACAGGTCCCTGCCGCGCACGGGCTCCCGGCCCGGCGCGCCGGCGATGGCGGCATCCTGTGCGCCGGGCGCGCTGTTGACGGCCGTCATGCCGCCGTTTTCGTCAAGACGGAAGTACGCCACCAGATTGGCATAATTCGGGTGGCCGCTGTCGAGCGGACGGCGCATCCAGTCGCGGATGCTGGCTTCGTCGAGTTCTGCATTCCAGATGCGCAATTCGTCGATGGCGCCGAAATAAGCGGTATTACCCGTAACAGCGCCGCCGAAATGCAGGCTCGTCAGGTCGATGGATTTTGTTTTTCCGGCGCCGGAATGCCAGAGCGCGCCGTTCAGGTAGATTTTCATTTCGCCCGTTGCGGCGTTCTTGGTAAAGGCCCAGTGGTTCCAGCGGCCCTCGTAATCGGCTTCATCGGCCTGCTTGTTGATGCGGTCGTAGCCGCCGCCGTCGTTGCCGCAATCCCAGTACACCTGGCCGTTGCCCCAGGGCAGGTGTGCGTTCAGTTGCCGGTTGCCGGCATCATCCTTGCCTTCGAAAACGGTGCTGTTGACGGGCATGATATCCGGCGTGCCTTTTACCCAAAGGGAAACGGTGACGGCATCGCTGATGGCGCCCAGCGACGCCGGCGGTACCGGCAGGGCGCCGGCGCCTTCGAAGAAAAGGCTGTAATCGGCAAGGTCAGATACAATGGCGGCGTCGAAGCCGGCATCGTGCGCCGCCAGCACTGCATGGCCGGCATCATCGGCAGCGGTGTAACTCACATCGATCAGCAGGTTGGAGGCGCCGTCCCAATCGAAAGGCTGGTAATAATGGAAGCGCTGCGTACCGGCGGCCGGAAATGCCGTACTGAGAAAATAGACCTCGGTCCAGCCGTCCGGTTCGGGTGCAGCGGGATCGAGGGCGACCAGGGCAGTGCCTTTCATCCGGATGCGCAAAAAACCGGCGTCGACGCCCGGCGTATTTACCTGTAATTGCAGGCCGGTGACGGGGCCCGCATTCAGGCCGGCGGCGGAAAGTTCGGCGGCGGTGAACAAATACTGTCCACGCCCGATGCGTTTTCCGCCCGCCAGGGGCATCGCTTCCGATGCATCGCCGATGGCCGCCGACGTTTCCGAAATGGTGTTCAGGTAATTGACCTGATGCTGTTCGTATTGCCGGTAAGTGTAGGTCGGCTGGCTGGTGTAGGAAAACGTGCTGCCGCTGAAATTGCTGATGATAAAATCGGGATGCAGAGCGCGGTTGCTATCCACCTGCGTAGAGTCGGTGATAAAAGTATTGCAACTGTAGTCCCATTCCCGGCAGCCGACGTTGCCGTTGCCCACCGCTGCGTCGTGGCAACGCATGCGGTACCGCATCAGTATCTTTTCATATTGCTGGGCATCGTCGGAAGGGAATTCAAAAACACCCGAACGCGCGTCGGAGTCGAGGGTGAGCGTCTGCACCACCAGGGTATCCTGTGCGGCGGCAAAAGGCATGACTCCCAGCCAGCACAGGAGCAGGCAGGGAAACAAAAAGCGGGAATGGATCATGTAATTAAAAATTGTTTCGAGCTAATCTAATACGAGTTTTTGGAAACAACTTGGATTGATGGATCAGACGCTCCTAAGGAAGCGACTGTTGCGCAGCAATATTTTTAGATCGCTATCCACACATCATATTCCGAAGTTCATTCCCTGACGGGAAATACCTGCGCTGCCTCTTCAGATCAAACCGTCTGTTTGATAAGCCGCCACTCCCGTTGCCACCATATTTTTGATCTCTGCTTCCAGTGCGGGGTCGAGTTTTTTGATGTGAAAACAACTTTTGCCTTTCAGGCATTTTTTCAGCGCGTCGGACATACCGCTAAAGGCCGCCGGATGGGTGTAGTTGGGAAAAAAGTAGAGCCTGATGTCGCCCGGCTTGGGGACGACGCTGGCAAAATAGATGCCGTCTACTTTTTGTTTGCCCTGCATGGTCGGTTTGGTGCCGGCCACTTCGAACACGGCATCCGTGTCGACACGCACTTGCAGGGGCGGCGTATGGGCTTTTAATATTTGGATCAGTGTGTTGCGGATGTCGGACAGGTCGGATGCAGGCATAAGTGTCGATCGTTTGTAAAAGCGGCTTCCATTTTATTGATACCTTCGGCAAAGGTATCAATCCGGCGTTTCCATGATCGCCGGCTTTTGTCCAAAACAGTCTTTCCGTTCCGAAAAAACGATCGTTATGACCAAACGCAGAACAATACTCAAACACCTGGCGGTCGGCGCTGCCGCCGTGGCCGGCGCCAGACTCCCGAAGTTTTACACGGGAAGAAAAAAAGAGCGGCTGGGTATCGCCCTGGTCGGCCTGGGCTATTACAGCACAGACCTGCTCGCTCCGGCCCTGCAACTGACCCGGCACTGCTACCTGGCGGGCATCGTGACCGGCAGCCCGGAAAAGGCGGAGCGCTGGCAAAAGCAATACAAACTGCCGGAGCGAAACGTCTACGACTACGACAACTTCGACCGCATCGCCGACAACCCGGACATCGACGTGGTGTATGTAGTGCTGCCGCCATTTATGCACAAGGAATACACGGTGCGGGCAGCCCGGGCCGGCAAACACGTGTGGTGCGAAAAACCCATGGCGATGAGCGTCGCGGAATGCCAGGCCATGATCGATGCCTGCCGCTCGAACAAGGTTTCACTGTCCATCGGCTACCGCATGCAGCACGAGCCGAATACCCAGGAGATCATTTCCTTCGGAAAAAACAAAACCTACGGCGGGGTGAAGATGATCTCCGTAGCCGCCGGCTATTTCGACGGGCGCAAGGACCACTGGAAGCAAAAAAGGAGCATGGGCGGCGGCGCCATGTTCGATATGGGCGTGTACCCGCTCAATGCTACCCGATACGTCACGGGTGAAGAGCCCATCGCCGTACTCGCACAGGAACGCACCACCCGTCCGGAAATATACTCGGAGGCCGACGAAACCACCCTGTTCCAACTGGAATTCCCCTCCGGCGCCCTGGCCAACTGCGCCACCAGCCTGGGAATGAGTATGAATTACCTGTATGTCACGGCCGAAAAAGGATGGTACAAACTCGAACCGTTTCAATCGTACAGCGGCATCCAGGGTTCTACCAGCCGCGGTATCATGCTCGACCGGGAAATTCCCAACCAGCAGACCCGGCAAATGGACGACGACGCGCTGGGTATCCTGCAGGGCACACCGCCGATGGTGCCGGGAGAAGAAGGGCTGCGCGACATCCGCGTCGTGGAGGCGATCCACCGCTCGGCTACCGAAGGCAAAAGAATTGTGATCGATTAAAGAACCTTAACCCGACACACATGGACTACACCGAATTTCGCGAAGCGGGTCACCGCATGGTCGATTTTATCGCAGATTACCTGCAACAGGTACAGGAGAAGCCGCTTTTCCCCGACGTGGAGCCTGCGTTTCTGCATGCCCTGTTCGACGAGCCCCTGCCATCGGGGCCGCGCCCGCTGCACGAGATACAGACTTTGCTGGAAGAGAAACTGCTTCCCTATTGCACACACGTCAACCACAGGGGCTATATGGGGCTGATCACTCCCTCGCCCAACCCCGCCGGCATCCTCGGCGACTTGCTGGCATCCGCGCTCAACCAGAATCTGGGCGCCTATTCGATCGGCCCTTCCGCCGTGGCCATGGAGCGCCGCGTTATCCGCTGGCTCAACGACCTCATAGGCTATGACGCGCATGCCGGGGGCAATCTGAGCAGCGGCGGCATGACGGCAAATTTTATCGGACTAAAACTGGCGCGCGATCATGTCAGCGGCGACCGCGCGCAACACGAAGGTTTGCAGGGCCGATATGCCGTGTATGTTTCGGAAGAGCGGCATGTTTCGCTCGATAAATCCGTGGATGCCGTGGGCATCGGGCGCGACAACCTGCGCGTACTGCCTGCCGACGAACACTATCGCCTGCGCATCGAGGCACTGGAAGCCGCACTGGAAGCCGACCGCAGGCAGGGAATACGCCCGTTGTGCATCATCGGCCTGGCCGGCACCACCAATCTCGGCGCTGTGGACGACCTGAAAGCGCTGGCCGCCATCGCCGCCCGCGAACAATGCTGGCTGCATGTGGATGCCGCATACGGGGGCGGCATGCTGCTGTCGCAGCAACACCCCGGTGTGCTCGAAGGCCTGCACCTGGCCGATTCGGTCACGATCGACCCGCACAAGTGGTTTTACGCGCCGCTCGACGCCGGCGCTATCCTCGTAAAAGACCACGACCGGCTCACGGCTTCATTCGGCATGCAGCACGCCTACCTGACCGACCAGAGCGGACAAAAAAACGAGCGCTACCAGTTTTATGTGCACGGGTTCGAACAATCCCGTCGCTTTCGCAGCCTGAAGGTGTGGATGAGTTTTCAGCACTACGGAGCCGCGCAGATCGGGGAATGGGTGGATCGAAACGTTGCGCTGGCGGCGCACCTGCATCAACTGGCAGTACAGGACCCGGAATTCGAATCGGCCACCGAGCCGGTCATGTCGGCCGTTTGTATTCGCTACACAGGCGCCGACCTGGACGAGGAGCAGCGCGCGCAACTGCACCACGAAGTAGCGGCCCGCATCGAACGGGAAGGGCAGTTCTGGTTTGCCAGTACGGCCATGAAGGGGAAAACCTGGTTCCGCATCAACCCGGTGAACATTTACACCGACACGGATACTATAATCGCGCTCTTTGAAACCTTGCAGCGCTATTGCCGCGAGTGGGTCATGCGTTGAATGCCCGCTACTGCGGCATAAATGCGGGCCCTGCCGTAGCGGGAAGGATGCTCCCGAAGGTGTTGTACTTCGGCGAAGCCCGTCTGTTCAAGCAGTGCTTTCAGGCTTTCGAAACGAAGCGGGTACGGCACCCAGGGGTTGGGCACGTCGGTTTCGTATTCCACAATTACTACGCGTCCGTCTTCCTTTATACCCGCCCGGATCTTTGGCAAAAAGGCCGCCTTGTTCCGAACGAAATGCAGTGAATTGGCCATCAGGATACCGTCCAGCGGCGGCAATTGCCACTCGTCGTTTTCAAAATCGAACTGTTTTTGTGAAATGGTCGCCTGTTTCGGATTGGGGTGACTTTCCAGCGCCGCAGGCGAACGGTCAACCGCGATCACCGCGCTGCCCGCAGGCAACAGGTGTGCGAGGGCATAACTGAACAGACCCGCGCCACAGCCCAGGTCTGCCCAGACTTCCGGCGCTTTTCCGTCAAAATGATCGCCTTCGATCAACCCGATCGCCGTTTTCAGTTCCATTCGAATCCGTTAGATCTTGTTCCACTCCCAGATGCCCCAGCGCAGTTCGTCGGGCATTTTAATGCCGCACTGTTTCATGGTCAGGTACAGGTGGCCGCGGTGATGCGCTTCGTGGGAAATGTAATAGCCGATCATGGGCACCACGCCGCGTTTGAAATTAGATACCTGCCCGTCGTTGCCCAGGGCGAAAAGAATATATTGCTCCATGGCCGCGCCCGATTGTTCGAACGCTTCGAGCAGTTTTTCTTTTGCCGGGCTTTCGTCCTTGTCAAACTGGTACAGCGGCAGCGCCTGTTTTTTGGCGAACGATTCGAGGCGCATGGCGCGCACGTTGTGCGCGTGTGCAAGTTGCCTGGCAATGTCGCGGCCGCCCCGCGTGCTCAGCGTGGCGGAGAGCGCCGCATCGGGCAGGGCCCCGATCATAAACATCATAATGCGCTGGTGGATGCGCCAGGTGTCGGCGACCTGTTCTTCGAGTGTGCTCATTTGTTGCGGAAAAAGTGTTTTTGCTTCATAATGTATCGCGCCGGGTTCAGGATATCAGGCGCCGGTGGTAGTTGATCTGGCCGAGGTGGTAACTGAAATGGCCGAACAGGTGGAGCAGCATAAAATCCGTTTTGACGGTCTCGCCGCGTTTTTCCACGGGAAAGTTCTGGTCGAACATGTCATCGGGCAGGTCGCCGAGGGCCTTTTTGACCACTTCGATGGTTTCGTCGATGCTTGCCAGCAAGGTTTCGCGGGGCACATTTTTATCGGAAAATTCGCGTTCACGTTCGCGCACATAGCCCGTTTGCCCCAACACGGCCCCCACAAAGTGCTTGAGGTTGCCGATCAGGTGCAGGCACAGATTGCCCGCGGAGTTGCTGATACCGGGTTTTACAACCCACAGATCGGCTTCGTTGCGGTACTGGCCGATCTCGTTTTTCAGGGTGCGCAGGTCGCGTTCGAAGATCGTCAGGAAGGCTTCTTTGAGCATGGCAGGTACAAGATTTGTTGTGTTGCAAAAGTACGCAGGCTCCCGCGCAATAACGGGAAACGGGAAATTAGAAACTGGAAATTGGGAAATTGGGAAATTGGGAAACTGGAAATTGGGTCTTCACCCGCTTGTGTGTTGATTTTATGCAAATAACCCAAGTTGTACCAATTGATCGGTTCGTAGCATTTGCCGTTAACAGAGGCACCATAACTATACGGGAGTTGGTAGCGCGGCGTTTACGCCGCCTTGTTGGAGGTCATTTATGGCCGACTGTTTCGCGTTACGGCCATAAATGGCCTTGATCCGGGCGGCGTAAACGCCGCGCTACCGGCACAATTTGAGATAAAAATTGAACGTAAATATTGCATTGCCTATACAAGTCGCTGATTAAGAACCTTTTGCCAAATACAAACGCTTTGACGGGTGACGACCGGAAACTGGAAATTAAGAAACTGGAAATTGGGTCGTCACCCGCTTGAGTGTTGATTTTATGTAAATAACTCAAGTTGTACCAATTGATCGGTTCGTGGCATTTGCCGTTAACAGAGGCCCCATAACTATACGGTAATTGGTAGCGTGGCGTTTACGCCGCCTTGTTGGAGGTCATTTATGGCCGACTGTTTCGCGTTACGGCCATAAATGGCCTTGACCCGGGCGGCGTAAACGCCGCGCTACCGGCACAATTTGAGATAGATAGTTGAACATCAATAGATAGTATACAGAATTAGAATGCTATTCTTCCGCGCACCCGCAACCTGAAGTTGTGAAGCCCGCAAGGGATGAAAATGTTGTAATCCCGCAAATCAATTCGCCAGGTTCGACATACATCCTTTGCAATTCGCCAAATCTTGAGACCACGGATGCTATGTTCGACTACGACTCTGATTTTTGACTTGTCTTTGTTCTGTTCTTTTTGTTCAGGGGTCAATTCTTTGCCTTTAGGCTTCTTGAGGGGCTGAATGATGTTGGCATTTTTGGGTTTGAATCCTTGAAAACCACTGTCCCCGAGTAAATCAATCGTTCTTTGAAATTGAAAATCCTGTTCGTCTGCAATGGCTTTATCGTGGACAGAACCGCTATAGGTCGGGCTGAGGTAGATAATCTTTTGATCGTCGCCTGAAATCAGCACGTTCTTAACGCAATGTCTTTTTTTTACCACTGAACTCCTCTTCTTGCGTTTCGTAATCGCCAGAACGCAATATGGGCCGTTCTACGCCGTCAATGATCACCCGTTTGCGATCTCCAATGACCTTGTTCAGGCGTTCTGAAACGCGTTGTGGCAAATCACCTTCCCGATGGAGGGTTTCTTGCAACAATGGGCGCAGGATTTTCAGCCACATATTCGCATGAGGTTGCTCCATTCCAAACTGGGTGGCCAAGGCCTCTTGCGTAGGGTAGTTTTTATGTTCGTACAGCAAAAACAACAACTTGTCCTCAGTGGTAGGCAACATTGAGTTCTTTCGCTCTTTTTTTACCTGCCGCTTCCGGGGTTTCCCTTCAAGCGTGGTGTTTTTGATGTATTTTTCCCATACCGGTGTGAATTTGGCGCATAAAGCCTCGAATTCTTCCGGTGCAAATCCTGTGAGACGGAGGACTCGGTCCTTTTTCTCTCGAATGTCTCGGTATCGTAACGCGCTCATCCCGCTAAGGTACGGGCGCGTCATCTTATCACCCTAATTCTGTATACTATCTAATATTTTACTACCTGTACAAATCGCTGATCAAGAACCGTTTGCCTAATATCAACGCCTTGACGGGTGACGACCGGAAACTGGAAATTAAGAACCTGGAAATTGGGTCTTCACCCGCTTGAGTGTTGATTTTATGTAAATAACCCAAGTTGTACCAATTGATCGGTTCGTAGCATTTGCCGTTAACAGAGGCACCAAACTATACGAGAGTTGGTAGCGCGGCGTTTACGCCGCCTTGTTGGAGGTCATTTATGGCCGACTGTTACGTATTACGGCCATAAATGGCCTTGACCCGGGCGGCGTAAACGCCGCGCTACCGGCACAACTTGAGTTATTTACATAAAATCAACACTCAAGCGGGTGACGACCGGAAACTGGAAATTGAGAAACTTCCGGTTTTCTGCTTGTTACTGCCAGGCATCTTGAAATGCGGCCGGCACGGCGAAGTGCTGCTGTTTGTATGAATCGAAGTAACCCACCATTTTGTGCATGAGTTGCCGGCTGAACAGGTCGATGAAAACATGCAGGGGCTCCTGCACCCGGTCTTCGAGGTGCTCGCCGACGCCGAAGAGGCCGCGCAAAAAAAGCGGCACACCCAGGCCCAGGCATCCGGGGCCTGCCGATACCCCCAGCATTTGTGCGCGTCGGGCGCCGATGAGATGCCGCATCAGGTGTTCGGGAGCCGCTTTGAAATCGGCGGGCATTATTTTCCGGGCAAATTCAAGCAGGGCTTGTGTGAGCAGTTGCCCGTCTTCTGAAGGGGCAGACTGCCGGTTTAAAATACATTCCAAAAGTTGACGACCCTGCTGCAATTCCGCAGGCAACAGATCGGGCGACACCCCGAGCGTATGCCCGATCGCCGACCAGGTATGGAAGAACGCTTCCTGGCGTTCCGGCGGCTCGTGCAGGCCAAACTGCTCGAGGGCATCGGTCAGCGCTACGCTGAAGGTCATCAGGGTCAGGGCCATGTCTTCCTGGTTGACGGGTACGCCGAGCGTTGCAGCGTCCCAATCATTTTGCCCGATAAAATGGCGGATCGCGGCATGGATCAGCCGCACTTTCTGGATCATCCGGATGCCGGGGCCGCCCGGCTGCAGGGCGCCGGGCGCCATTACGGCCAGCAGGAATTGCCCGGTTTCGGCGATCCGCCGCGTAAAAACCTGTATTTGTTGCGCATCGTGGGCAAGGCGCCCGGTGCGGCCGAGCACTTTTGCGCCGTTTGCGCAGGTGTAGAGCAGTGGCAGGGATTTGTAATACAGGAAAACGAGGAACTTGGGGCCGTGATCCAGAAAAAAGGCATTGGCCAGGCGGATCTGCTCCCAGTCGGTCGTTTCCGGCAGGCGGTCGCAGGCGTCCCAGTACCCGGCGAGGCTGGCCGGGAAAGATTCGTGCGACCATTCCACGTTCCGGGTCAGCACTTCGAACATTCGCCGCGCCTCATCGGGGCCCTGCTCCGCTACGAGCGCGGCCACGGCATCGTCGGCCAGCGGGTCGCTTAATTGGCGATAACCTGCCAGTTGTTCAGGATGATCGAGCAGCGTTGTTTGCATGCAAATCGCTTGCGGGGTCCTTTTTTATGGTTTACTTGAAAGAAGTGCAGCACCCCGTGCAGATTACAAACTTATCATTTTTCTACATTTACCGCAAAAAGGAACTATGACTTACCTCCCCGCCGCCGCGCGTTACGAATCGATGCCTTTCCGCCGCTGTGGTCGTAGCGGCCTGCTTTTGCCCGCCGTTTCGCTTGGCCTGTGGCACAATTTCGGGCACGTCGACGTGATGGAAACCTATCGCGCCATCCTGCACCTGGCCTTCGACGCCGGCATCACCCATTTCGATCTGGCCAACAACTACGGCCCGCCGCCCGGCTCCGCCGAAGAGAATTTCGGCCGCATTTTGCGCAGTGATTTTCGCGGCTACCGCGACGAAATGGTCATTTCCACCAAGGCGGGTTATCGCATGTGGGACGGCCCTTACGGCGAATGGGGCTCCAAAAAATACCTCATGGCCAGTCTCGACCAGAGCCTCCGGCGCATGGGCCTCGAATACGTGGATATTTTTTACAGCCACCGCCCCGACCCCGACACGCCGCTGGAAGAAACGATGATGGCGCTGGACCTGGCCGTGCGGCAGGGGAAAGCCCTGTATGTGGGCATTTCCAGTTACAGCGCCGAACAAACGGAACAGGCCTGCCGCATCCTGCGGGAACTGGGCACGCCCTGCCTGATCCATCAGCCCAAGTATTCCATGTTCGAGCGCTGGATCGAAGGCGGTCTGCTCGACGTACTGAAGCGGGAAGGCGTGGGCTGTATTCCCTTCTCGCCGCTGGCGCAGGGCATGCTCAGCGACAAATACCTGAAAGGCGTTCCGGCCGATTCGCGCGCCGCCAAGTCGCACGGCGCCCTGCAGGAAAAAGCGCTGACAACGACGCGGTTGCAGCAGATCGGCGAACTCAACAAACTGGCTATTAAGCGCGGTCAGAGCCTCGCCCAGATGGCGCTGGCCTGGGTGCTGCGCGACGAACGGATCACCACGGTGCTCGTGGGCGCCAGCAGGCCGGAGCAACTGGCGGACTCGCTGCAATGCCTGAACAAACTGTCGTTTGAAGGCGAGGAACTGGCGCGGATCGAGGAGATCCTGCAGTTGTGATCTTCCGTGTGGAATTCGATGTACATTGCAGCGTCTGGGCCGTAAAACAACTCGTAATCATGCAATGGGATGTGCGCTTCTTTGTCCTGCACCATTAATGCCTAATTTTTTACCCGATCGCCATTTTCAGTGGGGAAAAACCTACCTTTGCGCCGCTTTTCGGGCGAACAGTATGCTGCCGGCGGCGTTTATATTGCCTGCTCCGGTCCGTGCGCCCGGCATTTACCCTTTCATTTACAACGACTACTTCAACATGCCCTATCTCTTCACTTCCGAATCCGTTTCCGAAGGACATCCCGATAAAGTCGCCGATCAGATCAGCGACGCCATTCTCGACGAATTTTTGCGCCAGGATCCCAACGCCAAAGTTGCCTGCGAAACCCTGGTGACCACGGGGCTCGTTGTGGTGGCCGGCGAAGTGCGTTCGCACGCCTACGTGGACGTCCAGGAAACCGCCCGCCGCACCATCGAACGCATCGGCTATACCAAAGCAGAATACCAGTTCGAAGCCAAGAGCTGCGGCGTTATCAGCGCCATCCACGAGCAGAGTGCCGACATTGCGCAAGGTGTGGACGTGGGCAAAAAAAGTGAAGACGACCAGGGCGCCGGCGACCAGGGCATGATGTTCGGCTACGCCACCAACGAGACGGACAACTATATGCCGCTCGCCCTCGATCTGGCGCACATACTCCTGCGCGAACTGGCCGCCATCCGCCACGAAGGCAAGCAGATGAAATACCTGCGGCCCGATGCCAAAAGCCAGGTCACCATCGAATACACGGACAAGCACGTGCCGAAAAAGATCGACACGATCGTGATCAGCACCCAGCACGACGATTTCGATTCTGAAGAGCAGATGCGCGCGCGCATCACCGCCGATGTGCAGAAGATACTCATCCCGCGCGTAAAGCGGCAATTGCCCAAACGCGTACAGAAACTCTTCACACCCAACATCAAATACCACATCAACCCGACGGGCAAGTTTGTGATCGGCGGTCCGCATGGCGATACCGGCCTCACGGGTCGCAAGATCATCGTGGATACCTACGGTGGGAAAGGCGCGCACGGCGGCGGCGCATTCAGCGGAAAAGACCCTTCCAAAGTGGACCGCTCGGCAGCATACGCTACACGCCACATCGCCAAAAACCTGGTGGCTTCGGGCCTCTGCAGCCAGGCGCTGGTGCAGGTCGCCTACGCCATCGGCGTCTCACAGCCGGTCGGCCTTTTTGTGAACACCTACGGCAGTTGCAAAGTCAAAGGCCTGAGCGACAGCGAGATCGCACAGAAACTCATGCAGATCTTCGACCTGCGCCCTGCGGCCATTGTGCGCCGCTTCGGTCTGAAAAGCCCGATCTTCTCCGAAACGGCCGCCTACGGACACTTTGGCCGGGCGCCGGAGAAAAAGACCATCGCGATCGGCATGAACGGCAGCACGAAGCAGGTGGAAGTGGAAACCTTTACCTGGGAAAAACTGGATGCCGTGGAAGATGTCCGGAAGGCGTTCGGGCTGAATTGATTGAGCGCCGTGGGGCGCACGGGGTTTTGTATCAAAAACGGTTGAAACCGTTCTTCGACTTGCCTTTGTGCGCTCGGCCCACGATTAAAATCGCGGACTGAATCAGATATTCCAATGTGAGTATTGGATAGGTTTTCCTGACTTTTCGGATGCTCTTCAAATAAGTGTGTCTATAATTATTTGAACTATCCCCCCTTGCAGCGATTACACAAAGGGCGTTTGTCTTGACAAGGAACCTTGCAGCGATTACACAAAGGGTGTTTGTCTTGACAAGGAACCTTGCAGCGATTACACAAAGGGCGTTTGTCTTGACAAGGAACCTTGCAGCGACTACACAAAGGACGTTTGTCTTGACAAGGAACCTTGTAGCGACTACACAAAGGACGTTCGTCTTGACAAGGAACCTTGCAACGATTACACAAAGGGCGTTCGTCTTGACAAGGAACCTTGCAACGATTACACAAAGGGCGTTCGTCTTGACACATTACTTCTTTTGCGCCCGTGTCTTGTGATCAGGCACAAACACTATCGCATTATCCCGCCTGTAAAGGTTTGATTTACGATACATGTATCTCAAAACCTGTCCACAATTCACGTTATTTCACAGGCAAACCAGATTTCATTCCCCCTATTTCCCGATCAGTTTCCGCGCCAGTTGCATCTCCAGGTCCCGTTTTTCCATAAGGTCCTGAATGGTGTAACTCACCCGGTAATCGGGCAGCAGGCCGCGGTCGCGGGTTTGCTGTTTTTCAGATTTTGGGAATTCGATATGGTAACGCGGCACGCCGATGCGGATACCCGAGTGCGGGAGCAATATTGACTGCTCCGAACCCGCGACAAATCCTTCGTAGCGCGTGCCGGTCTCTTCGCCGATCACCACTGCACCCGCGTATTCCTTCAGGTAGCGCGCCAGGGTCGCGCCGGCCGAGTAGGTCCTGCCATTGACGAGCACGTAAATCTTTCCCCCGTAGGCGCGTTTGTTGCGTTTCGGCGTGGTGTATTCCTTGACATCGCCCTTCCAGGAGCGGGTCGTTTTGTACACTTCACCCGGCTTCTGCGATGCAGGGATGATGTAGGGAAGCATGTCATCGGCAAATTCGTTGCGGCCGCCGATGTTGTCGCGCAGGTCGACGATCAGAGCGCCCGTTTTTTCGGAAGCCAGCCGGTTGAATACGGATTTGTACAGCGCACCGGACTTGATCTTGTACTGCTCCAGCAGGCCGCGGTTGAAACTGCGGAGCGTCAGGACGGCCGTATTGCCTTCAGTGGTCAATTCGTACACCTCCTGTTCTCCTTTCGGCGATTCCGCAGCCTTATCGCTGTTCGCCGACCGCTTTTGGACATTGTCGAACATTTCCGTCCGGCCGATCGCCCTGATCGCGATCGTCTGCTCCGCAGCATCCGCCATACGTCGGCACCGTATCTCAAAGCTCTCCGGCTGCTCCACGAACAGGTAATACATCCAGTTGAAGGCGCCCTCCAACGTGCGTTCCCGGTAAGTGACGATGCGGCCGTCGGCCGGCAGATGCCGGTACATGTGCGCGAGTATATGCGCCGCGGTTCGGCCGTTGATCGCGAGTATTTCATCTCCGCGCGAAAGCGAGCCCTCCGTACTCGCGTCGGTCCAGACGTAAAGATGACCGTCGAGCACCCTGAGGGACATGGGCAGGTATTTGAAATTGCCGTTGATAAAACCCGTATGCGCCACATCGTCCCAGCCGCCCATGCTGAAGTGCCCTTCGTGCGCCAGCGCCGCCAGCCGCGATACCAGGCCAAAATGCTCCGTCACCGAAACACTTTCGGGAATGTCCTGCAAAATGCTGTCCGCCTGCCGGTCGAAGTCCGGGTTGTAGTGGTAGAGCGCCGCTTCATACGTTTTGAGGCCTTCGAGCAGTACTTTGAGGTCTTCTCTGGTCTGTTCGGCGCTAAAAGGCTGGCTATAGGTAAGTTGAGTGGAGAGTAAAAGAAGGAAGCTGAGGTAGTGTTTTGTCATTGCTACTGATGTGGTTGGTAGTTTATTTGCAAAACTACGACTTTGGGTGGGAAGGCGTGGGTTGGGCTAAACCGGTTTTTGGTGATTGCGTCGCAAAAGACAAAAAGCCTGGACTTATACACATACGCAGAGCCCCTCTTTAGGAGAAGCCTGGTAAAAAGTTGCTGTACGAAAGGCTGTTGAGCCCAACAACCGGCGTGGGAAGCCGAAGAAGGAGATAAAATCGGAGCCGAATCCCGGGTCGGCGGGATTTTCCGGGGGGGGCTATATAAGGGCTTTGATTCCGATCAATACAAGAATTCGGAAAGTTGATAATGAAATGATTATTCGAAGAAAGAATCGCCTTTTTCTTGAATTACCCGATTTTTCTATCTTTCCACCCTACATCCTTACTCTAATTCCAGCATGCCCGAGTTGCGCCAAACGATCAAAATATTCATCGCCTCTTCCGGCGAACTGGCCGCCGAACGCGAAAAGTTGCAGGTCTTCCTGACGGTGATAAATAAACACCACCCCCACCTTCACCTGGAGCCGGTGGAGTGGGAAACCGACCTCGAATCAGGCACCTACGGCCAGCGGGTGCAGGATGCCATCAATCCCTTGCTCGACGCGTCCGATATCGTTATTTTCCTGTTCTATTCCAAAGCGGGCATTTTTACCCTCGAAGAATATCAGCGCACGCAGCAGCACGGGAAAAAAGCCTATGTGTACTTCAAACAAGGTTTTTCGCCAAAATCGAAGAGCGATATGGAACGCTATCAGGGCGTTATTGACATGCGGGCGGCGCTGGAACACGTGGAAACCACCGGGTTGTATCGCGAGTTTTCATCGAACCCTGAACTTGAAAACCACCTGCGTCAGGACCTCGGCCTGTACCTGCAAAAACATTATCCGCCACCTGCCGGCAATACAGAGGCTTCTCCACCGCCCCCTGCTCCGAATCGAAATGCAGATGAACTGGCTGACCTGCCTATCACAACAGGTGTTGGCATCCCGGACCAACCGTACAAAAGCCTCACATGGTTTACTTCCGACGATGCCCGCATCTTCTTCGGGCGCACTACTGACATCAAAGAATTATACCGTAAACTTGACAACAAGTACATCCGGGTAGTGGCTTTTTTCGGTCAATCGGGCGCCGGAAAGTCATCGCTCTTGCATGCGGGAATATTGCCACGCCTTCCTAAGATTTGGACGCCGGTGTACAAACGCCGCACACAGGACGGCAACGCTACGGAAATTTTGAATGGAGCGAAGAGATGGCTGGAACGCAAAAAACCAGCACACCCCCTGCTGATACTGGATCAGTTGGAAGAAATGTACACCAATCCCGACCCGGACTTACCCGGCGAAGCGGCGCAATTCCCAATTTTATTAAGGGAATTGTCAGATAGTTATCCTTCCATGCGCATCGTGCTCGGTTTTCGATCGGACAGGTGGGCAGAAATAGAAGACCTGTTAAAGGAAGGGGGCCTTTCGGTCTTGCCCCATTTCCTTAAAGTATTGGATCACAGGGGTATCCGCGAGGCGATGGCCGGGGTGATGGAGCAAAAAGATTTGGTGGATCGTTTCCGCGGACTCTCCCTTGCACCCGGAGAAGACGATCTGCCTGTACGAATTGCAAACGACTTGATGAGCCATGACGATAGCCGCGCCAATGCAGCACCGTTATTGCAGTTTATTCTGCGGCGCATGTGGGACGAAGTTTCTGCCGACCCGGCAGAAAGGCCGGTATTTTCATGGGCTTTGTATGAAAAGCACCGGCGAGCCTCGATGCTCGATCTGCTGGACAAACAATTGGAAGAAATGCCCCCTTCACTTCGAAAGGAAGTCGAAAATGGTCTGGCGCTCGATCTGCTACGCGGATTTGTGACCGAAGAAAGTACAGCAGGAGCAATGGCTGAAGACGCACTTCTTCAATCTTATGCCCACCGGCCGCCGCAATTGATAAAGGACCTTTGCAGGGAACTGGGAAACAGATACCTGCTTACGTCATTTTCCGGCAGTTCAAAAACACTCCATTGGCGCCTTGCCCACGACGCTCTTGCGCCCGCCGTCCTGCGGCGTTTCACGGAAAGCGATGCGCCGGGGCAAAGAGCAAGAAGAATTATCGAAAGCAAAAGCATGGAGAAGCAGGCTGAGCAATCCGCAGAACTGGTCGAGCCGCCCCCGTTGAGCAAACCCGATCTGAATATTATTAAGAATGGTCGAAATAGTATGCCCGATCTGTCGCCATGGACGAAATGGCTGATCGATCAATGTGAAAAGTATTACGAAAACGAACGAAGAGAAAAGGAAGAACAAAAACAAAGAATCGTCGATAACCACTGTCGCGAAGCCAAGCGCTATATCCGACAACTTCAATATGAAGATGCCTATATCGAAATCGCTCAATCTCTACAAAGGAATATTTCAAATAATGAAATAGGTGCAATTTTAATGGAAATTGCTTTCGTACAAGCCGAAACAGGTCAAAAAAACCCGGCGCTCGAATGCCTGAAACGCTTACAAGAAGCCGCTCCGCAGGATTGGTTGCAACTGATTATCGATCAAATGGATAATATG
>JACJYP010000021.1 GCA_020636045.1 Lewinellaceae bacterium | reverse complement strand
TAAACTCAAATCTCTCATTTTTCAGCCTATTTTCATTTGCCCGCTTGAGCAGGGCTATCCAAAATTCACGTTTTTTTAAAACTGCGGATGACCAGTTTGACCTCCAGCGTCGGCTCAGGTGTCAGCCGGGGACGTAACGACTGAACCAATCCATCCACACTGCCAAATACGTCCAGCCTCCGTCAGCCATCCTTATGAAATATGAAAACAGTGCGGAAAGCACTTTTGACACTCGCTTCTATGCAAATTGTATGCAAGTGGCAGCAGCAAAAGAAAAAGACTTACGCCGATTTGGCTATAAGTCTTTGATAATCAGCGCGGAGAGGGAGGGATTCGAACCCCCGGTACCCGAAGGTACACTTGATTTCGAGTCAAGCACAATCGACCACTCTGTCACCTCTCCTGTTTCACCCGCCGAAGCCTCGGCAAAGGCGGATAGATCGTGTAAAAAAACAACCCGCCTTCGCCAATGGCTACGGCGGGTGGCAGCGGAGAGGGCGGGATTCGAACCCGCGATACGCTTTAGGCGTATACGCACTTTCCAGGCGCGCTCCTTAAACCACTCGGACACCTCTCCGGATCGCTTTTTTCAAAGCGGGTGCAAAGGTACGAGGGAAATGCAAAATTACAAGTCGGAAAGAGCTGAGAATTTTCAGCCGCCTTGGTTGTACTTTTGCCCAGTTCATGACCGTGCGCTTTTTCGATAACCGGAGGGTGAGGCAGGGGCTGACCATTTTGATGCTGTTCGGAGCGCTGGCCTGTATTTTTCCTCCCATGCATCCTGCCTTTTACTGGTGGGCAAGCCATGCCGTATACGTCGCGTTGGGCTACCTGCTCGCCGGCCTTTTTTTCCTGATCATCGACAACCCGCGGCTGATGTTCGTGTGCCTGGGCTGCAGCGCCGCGATCTGCTTCTTTAAAAATGAACTCGGCGATCATCCGCTCGACCCTGAACACACCGGCATCAGTCATTACGCCCCGGAATCCGCCGCCGGCAACACCGCTCCGGCGGATTACACCTGTATTCATATCTGTCCGACCGATGAGCCTCTCCAAACGGATCAATAGCTTTCGATACGCGCTGAAAGGCCTGGCGGCACTGATCGCCGGGCAGCCGAACGCGCGCATCCACCTGCTGGCGGCCGCAGCAGTGATCGCCGCCGGCTTTTACTACGACCTCGCGCGCTGGGAATGGGTGGCCGTGGTGCTGTGCATCGCCCTCGTGTTCGCCCTGGAAGCCGTGAACACCGCGCTGGAACACCTCACGGACCTCGTGTCGCCCGACCCGCATCCACTGGCCGGAAAGGCCAAAGACGTGGCGGCTGCGGCAGTATTGATCGCGGCCATTGGCGCTGCTATTACAGGAGTCCTTATTTTTGTGCCGAAAATTTAACTTTTGGCAGTCTCGCCCGCAAAGGCTGCCAGGGCGCATCGGGCGCTGCTAAAAGGCCGTTTGTCGCCTAACTTACATTCCCGATGCACAAAAAAAGCCAAATATGCGGTTTATTGCAACGAGCGAACAAAACACTCGCTGTATCTTGAGTTCGCATACCGTCCGGGCCCCGCTTCTGAAGTCCGCATCTGACATCCGGACGTGTTTTAATCCTGAAATATGGTTTTTCCTTTTTCCTTCACCAAACTCAAAGCATCCCATGCGTTTTTCATCCTTTCTACCGATGCTGCTGCTGGTGGGCGCACTTCAGGCGCAGAACCCATGCAACATTTACGACCTAACCGCTACGGTCACCAACTTTTCCGCCTCAAATTGCGAGTATTTTATTACCATTAAATTCAAGTATGACAACACGACCAACCAGTTTTCCATCATGGGCAACGGTAACAACTACGGTACCTATACCTATGATCAACTGCCCGTCGTGCTGGGGCCCTTTACGGCTGGAAACTCCGCTTCTGTAAAGGAGTTCGTGGTAAAGGACGTGGAGTTTAACGACTGCCAGGACGACACGACTGTGGACATTCCGGCCTGTTCGAGCAACGCTTCCTGCGACATTAACAACGTAAAAGTAGTGCCGGGCGCCTGCGTGCCGGGCAGCCTTACGTACCAACTGTCACTCGATTTTGAAGTAACAAACCCCGGAAACGACTTTTTTGAAGTGTGGGCCGGCAACGGCCAGTACCTCGGCTTGTTTCCGCTCAGCCAGTTACCGCTGACCATTCCGAACTTTCCCTGGGACGGCGATCCGGTGGATCACGTCAAGATCTGCATCAACGACAACCCGGATTGTTGCGCGACTGTGTCTTTCCAGGCGCCCGATTGCCTGCAGGCGCCCTGCAACATCGACGGACTGACCGTGGAAACAGGCGGTTGCACTGCCGACAGCAGTTATAAGGTGTTGCTGAACTTTTCCACTACTACGCCCGACCTCATGGGCGTATTCGGCGTATGGGCCAACGGGCAACTGCTGGGGCTGTACAACCTCGACGACTTGCCGTTGTCTATTGACAGTTTCCCCTGGAATGGCGGAGATACCGACGAAGTGATGGTGTGCGCCGTGAATGCAAACTCACCGAGCGCACCGCCTGTTTGCTGCAAAACACTGGAATTCGACGTACCCGACTGCCTGCCGTTCTATCCCTGTGGCATCAAGGAACTGAAACTGGAGACCGACACCTGTACTTCCGACAGCACCTTTTCGCTGTGGGTAAAGTTTTCGGTAAACGACAGCACCGCCGTGGATTCGTTCTATGTGTGGGGCAACGGCGAACTGATCGGCATGTTCGAATACATACCCGACTCGCTGCCGCTTCACATCGACAGTTTCCCCTGGAACGGCAATATTTTCAACGAGATCAGGATTTGCACGGGCAATGACCCGGGTTGCTGCAAGGAGTTGCAGTTCCTGGCGCCCGACTGCCTGCCTTTCGGCCCCTGCGAGGTGACCGACATTGCGGTGCATACCGGTGCCTGCACGTCCGACAGTACCTATAAGTTGCAAGTGAACTTCCAGGCCACCAACCCCGGCGACGGCAACTTTGTGCTGTGGGCCAATGGCGACCTGGTCGATACGTTCTCCCTCACCGAAGTGCCGCTTTTCCTCGACAGTTTCCCCTGGGGCGGCGGCGATGTGGACGTAGTAAAAATATGCATCTCAGGCGCAACACCCGATACTGTAGCATGCTGCCTGGAAGAGGAATTCCACGCACCGGACTGCCTGTTCGCCTGCGATATCACCAGTCTGACGGTCGACCCGGGCAACTGCAATCCGGATGCCCAGACATATAGTGTGACCGTCAATTTTGACGTGGTCAATGCGAACAACGATTTCTTCGAAGTGTGGACCGGCAGCGGTCACTATCTCGGGCTGTTCCCGATAAGCCAGTTGCCCGTCACCATTTCAGAGGTACCTTGCAGCAACAGCGGCAATGGAAAAATCCGGGTCTGCATCAACGACAGCCAGGATTGCTGCGCGGAAGTTGCCTACCAGGAGCCCGATTGCTGCAGCGCCGGGCCCTGCGAGATCAGCAGCCTGAGCGTGGAAACGGGCGATTGCACCAGCGACAGCACCTACCAGGTGTGGGTCAATTTCTCCGTCAGCAACCCGCTGGGCGACGAGTTCAGCGTATGGGCCAACGGCGAATTCTTCGGCACCTATCCGCTGGATTCCCTGCCGTTGCAAATCTCCGATTTCCCCTGGAACGGCGGACAGAACGATGTGATCAAGGTCTGCTTCATCACACCCAACGGCAGCCCCGCCTGCTGCAAAACGAAAGAATTCCACGTGCCCGATTGCCTCAGCCAGACTTGTGAGATATACAACCTGACAGTGGATGTGGGCGACTGCACCGGCGACAGCACCTACACGGTTTCGATCAATTTCGACGTAGCCAATGCACCCGGCGACATCTTCGGCGTATGGGCCAACGGCGAATTCCTCGGCACCCACAACCTCGACCAGTTGCCACTGACCATCATGGATTTCCCCTGGAACGGCGGACAAAACGACGTGGTGAAGGTTTGCTTTATCGATATCAACGATCCCAACTCCAGCCCGACCTGCTGTCGCGTCAAAGAATTCGCGGTGCCCAACTGCCTGATGAGCGGCGGCCCCTGCGAGATCTGGGACCTTGTGGTGGACACCGGCACCTGCACGGGTGACAGCACCTACGAAGTAACACTCAACTTCCAGGTCGCCAACCCGCCGGGCAACATGTTTGCCGTGTGGGCCAACGGTGAATTTTTCGGTTCCTACAACCTCGACGAATTGCCGCTGACCATTCCTAACTTCCCCTGGAACGGCGGCGTCAAAGACGTGCTGAAGGTATGCTTCGCGACGAACGGCGCCATCAGCTGCTGCGCGACGAACGAGTTCTACGTGCCCGACTGCCTCAACAACGGCGGTGGCGACTGCGAACTGTTCTACCTCAACGTAGATGTGGGCGACTGCACCGGCGACAGCACCTACACGGCCGAGATCACCTTTATGGTGAACAACCCGCCCAGCAACACCTTCGGATTGTGGGCCAACGGCGAGTTCCTCGGCACCTACAGCCTCGACGACGTGCCCGTTACGGTGGAAGATTTCCCCTGGAACGGCGGACCCAATGATGTGGTGAAGGCATGCATGTTCGACGACAACAACGAGCCGACCACCTGCTGCGAGACGATCGAGTTTCCCGTGCCGGCCTGCCTGAGCAATTCCTGTGAAGTGCTCTATCTGGCTGTGGACGTGGGTGATTGTACCGGTGACAGCACCTACAACGCTACCATTAACTTCATGGTGAACAACGCGCCGAGCGATATCTTCGGCGTGTGGGCGAACGGCGATTTCATCGGTACCTACAACCTCGATGAACTGCCACTGACCATTGAAGATTTCCCCTGGAACGGCGGACAGAATGATGTGGTCAAGGTTTGTCTGTACGATGGCAACGAGCCGACCTCCTGCTGCCAAATCCTCGAATTTGCCGTGCCGGGCTGTCTGAACACGGCCTGTGAAGTATTCTACCTCGACGTGGAAGTAGGCGACTGCACCGGCGACAGCACCTATATTGCGACGATCAACTTCATGGTCAACAACCCGCCCAGCAACACATTCGGTCTGTGGGCAAACGGCGACCTCATCGGCACGTACAACCTCGATGAACTGCCGTTGACCATCGAGGACTTCCCCTGGAACGGCGGACAGAACGATGTGGTCAAAGTATGCATGTACAATGACAACGAACCGACTTCCTGCTGCCAGATCCTTGAATTTGCCGTGCCGGGTTGTCTTCAGAATCCGCCCTGCGAGATCTGGGACCTCGTGGTGGACACGGGCGATTGCACCGGCGACAGCACCTATGAGGTGACCATCAATTTCATGGTAGCCAATCCGCCGGGCGATAACTTTGCCGTGTGGGCAAACGGAGCATTCTTCGGCTCATACAGCCTCGACGATCTGCCGCTGACCATTCCGGATTTCCCCTGGAACGGCGGCGCGAAAGACGTGATCAAGGTTTGCTTCGCTAACAATGGCGCGGCGGGCTGTTGCGCGACGAACGAGTTTTATGTGCCCGACTGCCTCGATAACGGCGGCGGCGACTGCGAACTCTTCTACCTCAATGTAGAAGTGGGCGACTGCACCGGCGACAGCACTTACATCGCCGAGATCACCTTTATGGTCAACAATCCGCCGAGCGATTCCTTCGGCCTGTGGGCCAACGGCCAATACCTCGGCGCCTTCAACGTCAATGACCTGCCGGTCACAGTGGAAGACTTCCCCTGGAACGGCGGTCCCAGCGATGAAGTAAAGGCATGTATGCTCGATGCCAACAACGAGCCGACCACCTGCTGCGAAACCATTGATTTTGCCGTGCCGGCCTGCCTGAGCAACTCCTGCGAGGTGATCTATCTCGATGTGGAAGTGGGCGACTGCACCGGCGACAGCACTTACATCGCAACCATCAACTTTATGGTGAACAATGCGCCAAGCAGCACTTTCGGCGTGTCGGCCAATGGCGAATTCATCGGCACCTACACGCTCGACGAGTTGCCGCTGACCATCGAGGATTTCCCCTGGGATGGCGGCGCCGCTGACGTAGTGACGGTATGCATGTACAGCAACAACGAGCCCACCGACTGCTGCCAGACGCTCGAATTCGCGGTACCGGGTTGCCTCAACCCGGGTGGCCCCTGTGAAATCGCGGGCCTTATGATAGACACGGGCGATTGCACGGGTGACAGCACCTACAACGCGACCATCGACTTTACGGTCTTCAACCCGGCTACCGATACCTTCGGCGTGTGGGCAAACGCCACATTCCTCGGTACCTTCGGGCTGAACGAGTTACCGCTGACCATCGAGGACTTCCCCTGGGACGGCGGTTCCAACGACGTCATTACGATTTGTATTTACCAAAACAATGAGCCGACGGCCTGCTGCCAGGTACTTGAATTTGCCGTGCCCGGCTGCCTGAACACCGTTTGCGAAGTGTCGGGCCTCACGGTTGACGTAGGCGATTGCACCGGCGACAGCACGTACAATGCGACCATCAACTTCATGGTCAACAACGCACCGGGCAGCATCTTCGGCGTATGGGCTAACGGTAACTTTATCGGCACCCACACACTCGACGAGTTGCCGCTGACCATTGAGGACTTCCCCTGGAACGGCGGTTCCAACGACGAAGTCCGGGTATGCATGTACAGCAACAACGAGCCGACCGACTGCTGCCAGACCGTCGAATTCGCCGTACCGCTGTGCCTCGACCCGGATATGTGCAGCATCAGCGACCTGCTGGTGATCCCGACGCCCTGCTTGTGCGGGCAGTTCTTCGTAGCCGTCACGTTCAACAGCCAGAACGGCGGCATCGGAGGATTCGAGATCGTGGGCAACGGCAACAACTACGGTTCGTTCCCGTACAACACGCAGCAGCCGATCATCCTCGGTCCGTTTATGGGCGATGCCACCACGCAATTTGAATTTGCCGTGGCTGATATCCAGTTCCAGGATTGCTACGCCGACATCCTGCTCGGCAGCATCGACTGTATGACGCCGGTGATCGATCCGCATGGCGATCCGCACCTGGTGATCGCACCGAACCCGACTTCATATTGGCTGAATGTAACGGCACAGTTGCCGGGCGGCCTGAAGATCGGCGAGGCGAACGTAGATATCTACCACCCGGACGGACGTCTGGTGCGCACATTGACCGTGCCTGATGGAAATAATTTCCAACTGGATGTGTCCGATCTGCCGGCCAGCGTCTACCGTCTGTCGATGATGACTTCGGCGGGAAGACTGGAAGGTATTTTTGTGAAACAGTGATCGGGCGATGATTGCCTGCATATAACAGAGGCTGCCCCGCGCTTGCGGGGCAGCCTCTTGTTTTTGCGTATTAGCGGGGTGGTGACTTGGGGGCTGCCAACCAGAGGTTGGAGTTACTTTTTACCAACCAGAGGTTGGAAACACTTCTTGAGCGGGGGCCACGTTTTACCAACCAGAGGTTGGCATTACTTGAAAAGCGGTTCGATCACTTTTCCGGTGGTGCCGTTCGGCTCCATGATACGGAGCATCGCCGACAGGGTGGGTGCAATATCCGTGATGTCTACGGGTGCGAAACTTTCGCCCGACCTGATCTTCCAGCCGTACCAGATCAAAGGAATATGGGTGTCGTAGGCATAGGTAGAGCCGTGTGTAGTGCCGCCGGTGCCGAAAAACTGGTCGTCGGCGTGCCAGGCGGGATCGAGTTGGTAAAGGATGTCACCCGAACGCTTCTGATGGATCCCGCGGCGCATGAGCGAAGCAAAAGGATATTCTTCGGGAAACATCATGAGTTCCTCGCGGGTAAAAGCATCGTACACACCCGGCTGCTGTTTCAGGTATCCGATGATCACGGACGCGACGTCGTCAGGAGACACTTCAAGGTCGGCGATGGCATCCCAGTTGAGCCAGATCTGCTGGTTATTGACCTCGTGGATGAAATCGCCCGTAACACCGAGAGCAGCCGCGAGCACATTTTCCAGTGACTTTTCCATGCTGCTTTCGGGGAATACGCCTGCCGGCATCCCGATATCGCGCAGGTGTACCGGCGTTTCCGCCCCTCCATGATCGGCCGTCAGGAATACCAGCACGTTCTCCCTGCCCAGTTTTTTGTCGAGGAAATTCAGAAAACGCGCCAGGTCGCGGTCGAGGCGCAGGTACATATCCTCGGTCTCCTTGCCGTGTATCCCGAACTGGTGCGCGCAGTAGTCGGGGCTGGAAAAACTGATGCACAAAAAATCCGGCACGTCATCGGCGCCGAGTTGCATTTTGTTGATGGCATCCACGGCAAAGTCGAGGGTCAGCGTATTTCCGAAGGGTGTAAAACGAATGACGCTGTATCCGCCTTTTTTCTTCAGTTCAGGCAAATTGTAGGGCATGGCCTTGCCGTTGAACGGCGAAAAATATTTACCGTCGTTATAGGCATCCCAGTTGTCGAAACTCTGCTCGTACGTCATCGTCGAATCAGCAGCCCAGTTTTTTGATAAAAAGGCATCCGGCAATTTTCGGGCATTGAAATCCTGCACCCATTGAGGTAATCCCGTCGAATCGGGATAATAGGTGGACGTGATCCAGTTGCCCGTCTCGTCGTCGAACCAGTAACAGGCATTCGGAATGTGGCCGGCGGGCAGTATGCTTGCCCGGTCTTTCAGGCAGATGCCCACTACTTTCGACCTGAAATTATGGGCCAGGCGCAGTTCGTCGGTGATCGTGCTCGACAGCAGGACCGCGGGAGAATGTTGCCCCACCCTGCCCGGTGTGCCGCCGACGGTTGTATAACGCTTGTCGGTGGTCACATAGCGGTGCGCCTGCCACTCGGGATCCCACCATTCGTTGGCGATGATGCCGTTCACAGCAGGCGTGGTACCCGTGTAAATGGCGGCATGACCGGGCGCCGTGTAGGTCGGCACGTAGTTATAGTGTGTGTTTTCGCAGGAAAACCCCTGGGCGAGCAGGCGTTTGAACCCTCCTTCGCCGTAGGAGTCGCGGTAGCGGTACAGATAATCGTAGCGCATCTGGTCGACTACGATGCCGATGACCAGTTTGGGTTGTGAAGGAGGCGTTTGGGAGAGCGCTGCCACCTGCGTGAGCGCAAGCAGCAAGCCGGTAAGCGGGAATCGTTTCATGTAAAAAGTTTTTTGCACCCGTCCGTTTGCGGCGGGCAGTGTGGCGCAAAAATGGGGAATAGAATGTTAAGGAACGATCAAAAAATAAGTTCCCGATACAGGCGGCTCAGATGGCGCTGCTGGTGTTTTTTGAGCTGTATTACAGGAATTCAGGCCTATTGCGCCAGACGATAGAAATACAAGGTGGCATTTCATGGGCTTTTTTTAGAAGCAAGATAAAGAGTGTTTCGCTTAGCAAATCTTTTACGCTACGTTTGCTCCGTAAAATTTTATTGGCTTCTATCGCACATTTGCATTTATGGCACAAATCAAACCGCACCTCAGTTTCTGGCAGATCGTCAACATGAATTTCGGTTTTTTCGGAATACAGTACAGCTTCGGTCTGCAACAAAGCAACATGAGCCCGATCTACAAATATCTGGGCGCCGATGAGGCGAGCCTGCCGTATTTGTGGCTGGCCGGCCCGATGACCGGACTGATCGTTCAGCCCATCATCGGCGCGATGAGCGACAAAACCACCAGCAAAATGGGGCGGCGAACGCCATATTTTCTGATCGGCGCCATTTTATGCAGCATCAGCCTGTTCTTCATGCCATTCAGCAGTACCCTGTGGATGGCCGCCAGCCTGCTCTGGATACTCGATGCTGCCAACAACATCACCATGGAGCCCTACCGGGCGTTTGTGAGCGACAAACTGGATGAAAAGCAGCATTCGCTCGGATTCCTGACCCAAAGCGCCTTCACGGGGCTGGGGCAGACCCTTTCGTACCTCACCCCTACCCTGCTCGTATTGATCGGCATGAACAAAGACGCCGTCAATGCGAAGAACATTCCTTACATCACCGTCACCGCCTTCATCATCGGCGCCTTTTTTTCGATCGCTTCCATACTATGGACGGTAAAGACCACCAAGGAAAATCCGCTAAGCGAAGAAGAGCTGGAGCGTATCCGTCAGATGCCAACGGGCTGGGTGAATACCCTCCGCGAGATCGGCGAAGCGATCAGGGAAATGCCGCTGACCATGAAGCAACTGGCGCTGGTCAAACTCTTCCAGTGGTACGCGATGTTCTGCTATTGGCAATACATCGTGTTATCCATTTCCACGACCTTTTTCCACACCACCGACCAGACCTCGGCGGGGTTCAGGGAATCCAACCTGATCAACGGCCAGGTAGGTGGTTTTTACAATTTCATGGCCTTTGTCGGCGCATTCGCCCTGGTGCCGTTCACCCAGCGCCTGGGGCCGAAGATCATGCACAGTATTTGCCTGACGCTGGCGGGAATCGGCATGCTGTTCATCCCTTCCATCAGCAGCAAGGCGATACTTTTTATCCCGATGATCGGCATCGGCCTGGCCTGGGCGAGTATGATGGGCAACCCCTACATCATGCTGGCCGGCTGCATTCCGCCGGAGCGCACAGGTGTGTACATGGGTATTTTCAATATGTTCATCGTGATCCCCATGATGATCCAAATATTTACCCTGCCGCTATACTACCGCTCGTGGCTGCATGGCAATCCCGAGAATGTGATCCGGCTGGCCGGGGCATTGTTGCTCTGCGGGGCTGTCGCCGTTTTATTTGTAAAACTTGGCAAAAACACACCCCAACAAGGCAGCATGCCCGCCGGAGGCGGCCATTAGACAGACAAAAGAACTTCCGGTTTCCCGATTTCAAATTTCCAGTTTCCTAATTTCCAGTTTCCAATTTCACAATCCTCGTGTCTAATCGCCCGCCTTCCGCTCTTGACTGGTTTCTGTTGCTGGTGCTCGCTGTCATCTGGGGCGCCTCGTTCCTGTTCATCAAGCGTTCGGTGCAGGTGTACAACCCCGTGCAGATGGCAATGTGGCGCATGGTCATGGCCACGGCGATCTATATGCCTGTAGCAGCGATTTTCTGGTCGAAGATCAACTGGAAGCGGTGGCGTTCGCTGCTGATCATAGCGTTTTGCGGATCGGCGATTCCCAATTTTCTTTTTGCAGTGGCCGGGCAACACGTCAACAGCAGCCTGGCGGGCGTGCTCAACTCGCTCACCCCGCTGTTCACACTCCTGATCGGCGTCGGCTTTTACCAGATGACCCTGAGCAGGAGCAAATTAGCGGGTGTTGTGATCGGGCTGGCAGGTGCGCTTATGCTCATTTTTTTCAACAGCAAAACTGCCGTGACGGGGAATTTTTTCTACGCGAGCCTGTGCGTGGTGGCTACGGTTGCCTATGCGATCAACGCCAATGTGGCCAACCGCTGGCTCCGCGACCAGCATCCGGCAGCCATCGCTTCGGCGGCTTTCGTGCTGACAGGCTGGCTGTTCATCATCGGGCTATGGCAATCGGACGGCTGGGAGGTAGCAAGTACGCATCCGGAAGGGACTGCCGGGCTGGGCTATATTTTTTACCTGGCGGCACTGGGCACCGTAGGCGGGTCCATTTTGTACTATTGGTTGCTGCAACGTACCAGTGCGATCTTTGCTACCTCCGTCACTTACCTGCTTCCCGTCGCCGCCATCGTGCTGGGCGCGTTCGACGGCGAGGCCATCGGAATACCCGACCTGCTCGGCACTGCGATCATACTGACGGGGCTGTACATCGCCAGGAAATAGTTGAAAAACCCGTTCAGGTCATTTTTTGTCTGATTTACACCTGGACTACGATACTTTTTCGCTAGCGTTGATGTCTTTTTGAAAACGCCCGGCACCATGAGATACCGTATATCAATGTTATTTTGGCTGGTCGCGCTGACCGGCATCTCTTCACAAAGCGAAACATATAGCGAACGCAAAGCCCGCCAATTGGCGGGTCCATCACCTTTCCAGAAAGAGATCGACGGCGAATACCCGGAACGCATCGCCTATCAGGATAGCCTGGTGGTAGCCCTGAATTCCTTCGCTCCGCAGGCGCCTGTGCACCTTCTGATCGTGCCGCGAAAACGCATAGCGACCATCAATGACCTGACCGATGGCGACAGCGCCATCCTCGCGCATATGTTTATGGCGGCGCGCAAACTTGCTGCTGAACGGGGAGTGGCGGAAACAGGCTACCGTCTGGCGATCAATACCAACGAGGACGCGGGTCAATCGGCCTTTCATATACACATGCACCTGCTCGGCGGCATGAAAACAGGTCCGATGGTGGACCAGCGCTGGCGCAACGAGGGGCCTCTGCCCGGCCGCAGTTATCAGAGAGCCCTCGATAGCATCAAATCGATATACGAGGCTTATTTTCAGGGATGGCTGAAGTCCGACAGTACGGCTTTGCTCGCTCAAATGACGCCCGGCGCTACGATCATGCCGGCAGGATTGGCGCCGGTGAGCGGCCGCGATATGATCCGGGCCTACTGGTTTCCCAGCGACGGTTCGCGCACCACTGTCACCCGCTTCGAGCATGCGATCGACGAAGTCCGGCTGGATGGTAATATGGCCTGGATTAGAGGGCATTCCAGCCTTTCATTCGTGTATGAAAAAGACGGCGTCAGAGTAGAGAAGTCTGATGTAGCGCACAGCCGGCTCATGCTGTTCGAGCGACAGCATGACGACCGCTGGCTGATCACTTGCAACATGTGGGGAAATCTGCCGGACAAATAAGGCTTATTTGAACCAGCCCGAATAAAAGACATAGTTGTTGGCAATACGCTCGATCTGCCCTTTGAAGAGTTCGGGCGTGATCTCTTTCACGCGCCGCGCCGGCACGCCTGCGTACACGCCGCCGGACTGGCAGACGGTCTTTTCCAGCACCACCGCACCGGCGGCGATGAGGCAGTTTTCCTCTACGACCGCTTCGTCCATGATGATCGCACCCATACCGACCAGCACATGGTCGTGAAGGGTGCAGCCGTGCACGAGCGCCCGGTGGCCGATGCTGACGTGGTCGCCGATCGTGGTGCCGCATTTCTGGTAAGTGCCGTGCAGAATGGCCCCGTCCTGGATATTTACCTTGTTGCCGATGCGGATAAAATTGACATCGCCGCGCACCACCGCCTGGAACCACACCGAGCAGTCATCTCCCATGATCACATCGCCGATAATGGTGGCATTTTCTGCCAGGAAGCAGTTTTGACCGAATTGCGGTTCGAAGTCGCGGCATGGAACGATAAGGGCCATGATCTGGATGTGTTGAGGGCGGTCGGGCGACCGCCAGTGATTTAATATTTACGAAAGCGCCTGTTCCGGCAATTGCCTTTTACCGCAGGGTCGATTGGTTTTCATGATCAGAAGTAAACAGTTGGCAGTAGCAGTAGGCAGTGGCAGTGTCAATATTGGTACGAATTAAGGCGCAAAAAAAGTTTCCATTTCCTGTTTGGCCCAAATTCCGCTATGACTGCTCACTGCTTCTGCCAACTGTTTACTTCTGATCATGAAAACCAATCGATCCTGCTTTCATCGGGTAGCCATTATCGGGCACGACACAAAAATCATCGTTTTACTACACAGGCACTAATTTTGCTTCCTTTTCGATTCAGCGAAACAGGCGTGGTGCCGGCCAGAACCCACCAGCGCGGCGCCGGCAGCATTGGCGATCATGTCATCGACCTCTTGAACCTTCCGGGAATAAAAGCGCCCTGCACGAACTCCATCAGACAGCTGTAGCCGGAAGCAAATGCGAAGATCAGCAGCCCTGTGCGCCAGCCGGCCTGAAAGCCGTTCGAGCGATAATAGCCCCACAGCAACAGCGCAGTCAGCAAGCCGTAACCCGCCAAAATGACCGAGTTTGTCCGTGGAGAACAGATCGAATTTGGGCAACTGCATGCCGGGCGTCACCGAGAGTCCGGTAATAACAAGCAGCCATGCTGCCGCAGGAATGTAATGTTTTAAGCGAATGGTCATTTAATTCTATTGAAATATCAAAACCTGATTTCTCCTTCCCAACCCCGCAAACCGTCTACCGCAAACCGTAAACCGTAAGCCGTCTACCGTCCACCGTAAGCCGTAAGCCGTAAGAGGCCGCCTACTCCATCACCCCCTTTCTTTTCATTTTGTAGTAGTGCACACCGGCGCCGAACACCCAGCCTTCTTTTCCGCTTCGGGTGCGGACTTTGACCCAGTGGTCGGTTACCTTTTCATAGCCCAGGCTGATCTCCTGCGTCCATTCCGTCTTTTGTCCCAGAAACGTCACGGGCTCGTACAGGTCGAGTTTGGTGACCAGGGCGCCTTTGAGGCCGGGTTCGCTACGCACATTCAGGCCGTTGATGGTAACGTACAGGGTCGAGGTTTTGGCAGCGGCCGTGGTGGGTGCTGCCGGTTCGGTTGACAAGGCAGGCCGTTCGGGGCGCATGCCGGGCGCTTGGGTGGCTGCACCCCCTGCCGGCAGCGGCGGAGCGGTCTGTTGCTGCATTTGGGCA
The DNA here is from genome assembly GCA_020636045.1 of Lewinellaceae bacterium. Lineage (GTDB taxonomy): Bacteria > Bacteroidota > Bacteroidia > Chitinophagales > Saprospiraceae > M3007. The sequence continues at coordinate 22,253 of JACJYP010000021.1, read as the reverse complement.
GCGGGGTTCTGCACGTTGACGGGCGGCGGGACAGCGACCGTATCGCGGCGTTCGGGGCGTTCCTCGTCCTCCTCCTCTTCCTCAATGGCTTCGCGGGTATTGCGCAGCAGTTCGGAGCGCTCTGAGGAACATTTTGAGATGGCCCACAAGGCTACGCAGGCAAAAAACACGATAATAATGAGCGATTCGACTTTGGGAAGTTTCATACGACTGTATCTGCGACATTGAAGAAACCCGGTTCCCGGCGCTCCCGGGCTTACTGAGCCCGAAAGACGGTTTCCGTGGACCGGATTTCAGGGTTTTACGCTACATTTACCGGTCAAAATTAAAGCGAAGAAATGGTTCCGGGGATTTTATAGACGGATAACCGTCTGCCGGGGCGGCATATTTCAAAAAACCTGCTGTTTGCTTTCATGCCGGACAAACTCCAATATCAGATCGCTCTTACCCTTGTTCCGCAAGTAGGAGCCATAACTGCCAAAACGCTCGTGAGCTATTGCGGCAGCGCAGAAGCCGTTTTACTGGCGTCCCGCAAGGAATTGTTGAAGATACCCGGCATCGGCCCTGTCACGGCCGACTCCATTCGCTCGGCCGAGGTGTTGCGCGCTGCGGAACGCGAGATCGCTTTTCTCGAACAGCACGGGATCGACGCCATTTTTTATACCGACGAGCGCTACCCTGCGCGCCTGCGGCAGTGTTACGATTGCCCGCCGCTGCTCTATTTCAAGGGGTCGGACACCGGCCTGCTTTCCGCCCAGCGCATCATTGCGGTGGTGGGCACACGGCAGCCGAGCGAGTATGGCAAGGCCATCTGTGAGGAGATCGTAGAGGGCTTGCAGGCGTTCGGAGCCCTGGTCGTCAGCGGACTCGCCTTCGGCATCGATATTACCGCTCACCGGAAAGCCACGGCACTCGGCATGCCCAATATCGGTGTGCTCGGGCACGGGCTCGCCAACATCTACCCCAGTCAGCACCGCAGTATCGCATTAAAAATGATCGAACAGGGCGGTCTGCTCACCGAGTACCCGCACGATACCCAACCCGATCGCGAGCATTTTCCCATGCGCAACCGCATCATTGCCGGGCTTTGCGACGCCCTGCTGGTCGTGGAAACGGCCGCCACCGGCGGCTCGATGATCTCGGCGGGGCTCGCCGACCAGTACGGACGCGAGACTTTCGCCGTGCCGGGCCGCGTACGCGACGCAAAAAGCACCGGCTGCAACCTGCTCGTCAAGAATAACCGCGCCAGACTCGTGGAATCGGCATCCGACATCGCAACGGTCATGCGTTGGGAAGAGACCGGACGGCAGACAGGTATCCAGCCGCAGTTATTCCCCGACCTTTCGCCGGCCGAATCGCAGTTGATCGCCATCATCCGCGCGCAACCGGAAATACCCATCGACCAACTGACCCTGGCAAGCCGGCTTTCACCGGGAGAACTGGCGTCTTTGATCCTCGAACTGGAATTCAAGGGCGTGATCCGAACCCTGCCCGGCAAACGCTACATGGTCTCCGCATAACCCCTCCAAACCTTGTTCATAAACGAAAATCGACGAAGCAACTCCCTCCATATATCCCAGCATGAAACATTCCGGACGCAAAAAAAGCGCCCTGCCATTCATCACAAAAAGACAAGGCAACGATATCTGTGAAACAACTATTGGTAATCCCCGCGCTGCTGCTGCTGTCATTCCAGTATTCCGCTGAGCCTCCGGTTCAGGTTACGGGTAAAAAACCCAAAAACATTATTCTGCTGATCGGCGACGGCACGGGCCTCACGCAAATTTCTGCAGGCATGTATGCCCACGGGAAGCAACTCGAACTCGAACAGTGCACCGTCACGGGCCTGATCCTCACGCACTCCGCCAAACACCTGATCACCGACTCGGGAGCGGGCGCTACGGCGTTTGCCTGCGGCTGCAAGACCTACAACGGCGCCATTGGTGTCGACAAGCATAAAAAACCCTGCCTTTCCATTCTCGAGCAGGCCGAGCAACAAGGCCTCGCCACAGGACTGGTGGCTACGTCCAGCATCACACATGCCACGCCGGCCTCTTTTATCGCCCATGTGCCCGACCGCGCCGATGCGCAGGCCATCGCGGCCGATTTTCTTAAAACCGATATCGATCTGTTTATCGGCGGCGGTATGAAGTATTTCAATGCGCGCAGCATCGACCAGCGCGATCTTGTGCAGGAACTGAAAGACAAAGGCTACGCGGTGTACGATTACAATCAGTCGCCGCTGAATGCGCTCACGCCCGATGCGAACAAACCGTTTGCCTGGTTTTCTGCCGAAGAAGAGCCCGGGCAGATTGATGAAGGCCGCGATTACCTGCCTCTGGCCGCGCGTCTGGCCACCGGCTTTTTGAAAAAGCGCAGTGAAAAAGGCTTCTTTCTGATGATCGAAGGTTCGCAGGTCGACTGGGCCTGCCACGCCAACGATGTCCCGAGGGCCGTAAAAGAGGTGCTGGACTTTGACGCTGCTATCGGCGAGGCGATCCGCTTTGCTGAAGCGGACGGAGAGACACTCGTCATCATTACCGCCGACCACGAAACGGGCGGCATGGCACTCGAACAGAGCCGGTCACCGGACAGCCTCGACATCACTTTCATGTCGAAAGGACATACGGCCACGATGGTGCCGGTATTTGCGTACGGTCCCGGCGCGGAACAATTCGGCGGGGTGTACGACAACACGGCGATCTATACCAAGATGCGGGATCTGTACGGGTTTCCGGTGCCGGAAAAGTCGAATTAGGCAAAACGCTTACTGCAACACCTGCCTTTGGCAACATATATTTTTAGCAGAATAACGATATCTTTCACTCTGAAAGAGGCGCAGCCTCTGTAGGGTAATTGATTATTGACAGGAAAGAACGAGGAGATATCCCAAATCGCAGGCGATAAAACTTTTTACTTAGAACGTGTTCGGGATTTTTTGCAGGAGACAGAAATGATGGATTTTCAGCCTGTTTTGCGCGTTTTTTCAGGCGCATAGCGGCGACTATGTAAGTGAAAAAAGGTGAAAAACAGGCTAAAAAGACACTTTTCGGGCCCGGCAAAAAAATCCCGTACACGTTCTTAATGTCAGCCATATGAAACTTTCTACGCTCTCCGTCATCTGGGCGATCGCTTATTCGATCTTCGGCCTGGGACTCCTGATCATCCCCGCCACGTTTATGGCGCCGTTCGGTGTCACTTTCGAAGACAGCGGCATATTGATGGCGAGGATACTGGGGTCCGCCCTCTTTGCCAGTGCCATCGCCTTCTACATCAACCGCAACATCCCGGTCACAGAAAAATCGCAGTACAACATCATCCTGTCGGGCACGATCTACAATATTGTCGATCTGCCGATCGTGCTGATGGCCACGCTGGACGGCACCATGAATGCCCTGGGCTGGTTTCCGGTGGGATTGCACCTCTTTCTCGCGGCCACGATGGGGTATTTCGTGTTCAAAAAATGAGCGTTTGGATACGCGCGGGAGGCCCCAAAAGAAAAAAGGCAGAAGGTTCTGACGAACCTCCTGCCTCCATCACCAAAAAGAGATATGTTGACAAGATTAACTTTCGCGTGAATATCCCATCTTTACGGAATTGTGGTGAGGAGACCAGCCCTACCCCCCAAACGGACTGGTCCCTCGCCCACGGGTTTAAGACCGCATTCGGCCTTAAATTCTTTATCGGGAATTTCCGTGCTTTTCAAATGTTCTGAGGATCGTGCGGGCGTTTTATCCCGGTAATCCCTTGCGCCATCAGCGCATTCAATAAAAGACAAGTTCTGTGCCAATTCCTGGTATCGGCGTACCCTGCAGATTATAATTTTTTTCAGCATAATTCCCTGAAATGGGTAGAAACCACCTTACAAATGTCTGACTGTCAGCATTTTGATCTTTGATTTGCTATAATAGGACATTTTGTCAGACACCGGCCCGCTGGCACAGGCTTTGAACAGGAGATTTTACTTCGAAACACATTTATCTATAGAAATACTCAACAAATCAATTCCTGCCCACTATGCAAACAGGTACCATTTCTGTCCAGACCGAGAATATTTTTCCCATTATCAAGAAATTTCTCTACTCAGACCACGAGATATTTCTGCGTGAGCTGGTATCCAATGCCGTCGATGCCACCACCAAACTACAGGTGCTGGCCAACCGGGGCGATGTAAAAGGGGAGATCGGCGATACCACCATCGACGTGATCATCGAAAAAGAAGAAAACCGGCTGATCATCCGCGACCGGGGCATCGGCATGACCGAGGAAGAGGTGCTCAAATACCTCAACCAGATCGCCTTCTCCAGCGCCGCCGAATTTCTGGAAAAACACAAGGACAGCGCCATCATCGGCCATTTCGGCCTGGGTTTTTATTCGGCGTTTATGGTGGCCGATAAAGTAGAGGTGGTCACCAAATCGTGGCAAAAAGGCGCCAAAGGCGTGCGCTGGGTGTGTGAAGGCAACCCCGAATTCAGCATCGAACAGGTGAAAAAGGCCGAACGCGGCACCGATATCATCCTCTATATCAACGAGGAAAACAAAGATTTTCTGGAAGAGCACCGCATCGGCGACCTGCTGGAGAAATACTGCAAATTCCTGCCCATCCCCATCCAATTCGGCACAAAAACGGAGCATTTCGAAACCGGTGAAGGCGAGGACAAGAAAGAAGAATCGCGCGAAGTGCCGAATATCATCAACGAAACACGGCCGATCTGGAAAAAGCAGCCGACCGAACTGAAGGACGAGGAGTACAAAAAATTCTACCGGGAGATGTACCCGCTTGCGCCGGAGCCGATGTTCTGGATACACCTGAACATCGACTATCCCTTTAACCTGACCGGCGTGTTGTATTTCCCGAAACTCGGCAACGCGATGGAGGTGACGCGCAACAAGATCCACCTCTACAGCAATCAGGTGTACGTCACCGACGACGTGCGCGACATCGTACCGGAATGGCTGCTGCTCCTGCACGGGGTGATCGATTCGCCCGACATCCCGCTCAACGTGTCGCGCTCCTACCTGCAAAGCGATGCCAACGTCAAAAAGATCAGCGAATACATCACCAGAAAGGTGGCTGACAAACTGCACGAACTGTTCAAAAGCGACCGGCCGGGCTACGAGCAGAAGTGGCGCGACCTGGGTGTGTTTGTCAAATACGGCGTGATCTCCGACAAAAAGTTTGAGGAAAAAGCCATGCAGTTTGCCCTGATAGAGAACATGAAACACGAGTTTTTCCTGCTGAACGACTACAAGGAAAAGGTAAAAACGCTGCAGACGGACAAGCACGGCAAGGTCGTCATGATCTATACCAACGACCCCGACAGCCACGACGCGCAACTGAAGGCCGCCGAGGCGCGCGGCTACGACGTGCTGCGCCTCGACACCGTGCTCGACAACCACTGGATGCAGCACCTCGAATATCGCAGCGAACTCGGTATTTTGTTCGTGCGCATCGACTCCGATACCATCGACAACCTGGTGCAGAATGACGAAAAGCGAGAATCGGTGTTGTCGGAAAAAGAGCAGGAAACGGTAAAAACCGCATTCGAGGCCGTGGTGAAAGAACAGCCGGGCGCTTCCGTGGCGCTTTCGCCGATGTCGCCCGACGAGCAGCCGGTGCTGATCACCAAGCCCGAATTCATGCGCCGGATGAAGGAAATGCAATCGATGCACGGCATGGCCGGGCTCGGCGATTTCCCCGACTCCTACAACGTCGTGGTGAATACCAACCACCCGCTCATTGCGCAAAAATTGCTGAAGATCGACGAAGAGGTCGAGCGCACAGGATTTTCAAAATACCTGGTACAACTGGCCCTGCTACAGCAGGGGATGCTGCGCGGCGAAGCGCTCACGGGGTTTGTGACGGCGACACTGGGCAAGTTATAATAGTAATTGGTAGCGCGGCATTCATGCCGCCCCGGTCGAGGCCATTTATGGCCGTCTTTTTCTATATAACGCACCGGACGTAAACGCCTGCCGCGATTTTTTTTGTGTTTGCTGCCGGCCCGGCCGATTTTCCAAGCGATACAACGGGCGTAAACGCCCTTGACCGGGGCGGCATAAATGCCGCGCTACCAACCTTCGCGTACTCAGGTAAAGGGATGCTGCATCCAGTGCGTGCAAATACCTGCTGCCACCGGATTTTGCTTCAAATAGTTCACCGCCGGCACCAAATATTTTTGGTAACGGGTGTATTCCGGTGTAAAGTCGTCTCGCATGGTTTTTATGGTTGGTTACGGCATTTCAGGCCTTAGTAGTGAGGGCGATAGCCCCCAAAATATGTTTTTTACCGGTAGCGCGGCATTTATGCCGCCCCGGTCGAGGCCATTTATGGCCGTCTTTTTCAATAAAATGCAACGGACGTAAACGCCAGCCGCGATTTTTTTGTGTTTGCTGCCGGCCCGGCCGATTTTCCAAGCGATAAAACGGGCGTAAACGCCCTCGACCGGGGCGGCATGAATGCCGCGCTACCAACCTTCACGCACCCAGGTAAAGGGATGCTGCATCCAGTGCTTGCAAATACCCGCTGCCACCGGATTTTGCTTCAAATAGTTCACCGCCGATACCAAATGCTTTTGGTCGCGGATATAACGGTCGTGATAGCCGGGCTGCCATAATGTTTGCCCCGTACTACCGAGCGCAAGGTTGATGTGTCGTGCGCTTGCGCCTTTTATCCGGTTTATCACATAGTCCAGATTTTTGTAGGTAGTCGTATCCACCGCACCGTCAGGCTTCAATTGAATGGAAAAATCCAAAATCACATGCGCGTGGTTGGGTAAAACGGTATAGCCCATCAATTGGTAAAAGATGCCGTCGAATTTATTGAACTGGTCGGCAAGCGGCAATGCTGCCTGCGGCGCCTTTAGCCAGGCAGGCCCGTGATCGCATTTGTCAAGCGCCCGGTCAAATTCAAGAAAATAGGCGCGCTGCATCAGATAGAGTTGCGCTTCTTTATCGGGATGGTTTGCCTGTTCGATTGCCTCCTTCTGCTCCCTGTATTTTTCTGATAAGTTTTCCAAAAATACCTTTGGAAGCGAGTCAAACAACCGAAATGTGACAAAGAACATTGCCCCGGGCGATGAAAATGGGGAGGTAACGGGTGTATTCCGGTGTAAAATTGTCTCGCATGGTTTTTATGGTTGGTTACGGTATTTCAGGCCTTCGTAGTGAGGACATTAGCCCCCAAAATATGCTTTTTACCGGTAGCGCGGCATTTGTGCCCCAGTCGAGGCCATTGTTATGGCCGTCTTTTCTATAAAACGCAACGGACGTAAACGCCAGCCGCGTTTTTTGTGTTTGCCGCCGGCTCGGCCGATTCTTCACGTGATACAACGGGCGTAAACGCCTTGACGGGGCGGCATGAATGCCGCGCTACCAATCTTCACGCACCCAGGTAAAGGGATGCTGCATCCAGTGCTTGCAAATACCCGCTGCCACCGGATTTTGCTTCAAATAGTTCACCGCCGACACCAAATATTTTTGGTAACGGGTGTATTCCGGTGTAAAATTGTCTCGCATGGTTTTTATGGTTGGTTACGGCACTTCAGGCCTTCTTAGTAGGACATTAGCCCCCAAAATATGCTTTTTACCGGTAGCGCGGCATTTATGCCGCCCCGGTCGAGGCCATTTATGGCCGTCTTTTTCTATAAAACGCAACGGACGTAAACGCCAGCCGCGTTTTTTTTGTGTTTGCTGCCGGCCCGGCCGATTTTCCAAGCGATAAAACGGGCGTAAACGCCCTCGACCGGGGCGGCATGAATGCCGCGCTACCAGGCCACTCCCTGCGCGGGCACGCGGCGGCTGCGCACGCCCGCCTGCCTCGCTTGTTCGCCGCCGCAAGAGAATTTTTGCTCACGGAAGCGCCAGCCGGTAACCAACTGACTGGAGGGAGAGCGCAAGGCGGAAACCGATAGCACTGCCGCGCCCGCCGACCCGCCCTGGCGCGAAACGCGGCGCGGCAGGACCTCCGCTGGTGTGTAACTGCCGCCGCGAATGACGCGGTTGCCGCCCCTACCGGTGTCAATCCAGGCCGAGCCGTCTTCAGGCGTCCTTTATATGTCGTGCCAGTCATCCTACCCACTCCTACACATTACCGCTCATGTCATAAAGGCCCAGTTCATTGCCTAATTTTTGTCCTACTTCATGAGTCTTCTCATTGCTGTTCTCATCGTACCAGCCTACCTGTTTGAGTTTGTCGCTGCCGGCAAATAAATATTCTTCGCTGTGAATACCACCGCGCGCCAAATTCCCACTCGGCCTCTGTCGGAAGGCGGTATGTTTTATTTGTCAAACTGTTCAGTTTTTTGAGAAATTCCTGTACATCGTCCCACGACACTTGCTCCACAGGACGATTATCACCTTCGAAATTGGATGGGTTGTCCCTCATCACGGACTGCCAAACAGCCTGCGTCACCGGGTATTTGCCGAGGTAAAAGGTGGAAACTTTTACCCGGTGTACGGGCTTTCATCATTTCCGGCTTCTTCCTCAGCGCCACCCATGTGATATTCGCCGCCTTCTACAAGCAGCATGTCGAAGGCGATATTGCCGGGCAGTTTTTCTTCGATCAGGGGCAGTGCGGGCTGGGTCATGTTGGAAGGGAGTTTTTTAATTCAATGCATGCAAACTTAACGCTACTTCGTCACATTAGGGGAATCCTGCTGTTGTCCGGTATTGAGTGATGCGTCAGCCTCTCTTTCGATCCATGCGGGCGTACAAGCAATACCAATCATCTCAAATTTTGAGACGATCCTTATTTTGTAATAAATTGGTTTGCTGGGAAATCGGCCTTATGGAAATCCCGATTTTGCGAAATCGGAGGCGGGAAAAGCAAAACCCTGTCTGAGCCCCGACGAAGGAGGGGCGAGTTTGGTTTTGCGCCGCCGTAGATTTCAGGCAAAATCGCTGGATTTCCATAAAGCCTTGACTTTTTTCGTTCTTTTTTGGTCAAGCAAAAAAGGACAAAGGGCGCACATTTTCAGGATATTGCACTCCTTCAGATGTTAAAATCTCTTATTCGCAATATTGAAAAAAGGATGACTCATACAGTTTATGCACCCCAAAACCACCCACAAAAGCAAGAACGCCATCCCGGGGAGGGATGGCGTATCCTGTATGCCAAAAGTGCGTTTCGTTTTGTGCACTTTAAAAAAGGGGGAAGAACTCTTGTTCTTCGGAATGAAGCGTGCCCTAACGGGCGTCTGGAGAAAGATTATATACGGGGCGGGGGCCCCAGGGATAATGTCAGGCGATTTTGTTGAAGCGTATGTTGATGCGGAAATGGGTTCCGTAGTCTTCTATCAGGTGCAGGCCGGCGGGCAATTCGCCGATGGAAAGTCCCAGGGCCCGGGCGATCTCCTGCGGGATCGGGCAGGGCTCCGGCATTTCGAGTACGCCGTGCCGGAAGTGATGTTTCATCAGTTTTGAACAGAGCCATTCGCGGCGGAAACACAGGGAAGCGCCTTTCCCACCGTCGATGGCGGAAAACAATGCGCGCGCATGGTCGCATCTGGTCCGCTGCACCGGCCGCAGGGCGGGCTGTTCGCTGCGCGCTACGATCTTGCAGATCCCGTTGCCGTCGCAATTCGAACTGGGCGATCCGAACATAACCTCGCACTGGAGGACCATATCGGCACGCCTGGGATATTCACGGCCGGCAAGGCGACCCGGCAATTCCCGGCGTTCCGTTCCGGTTGATTCCTGTTTGATAAACATCTCCATTATGGCCTAATTTTTTTCGATAATTGGGAAATACAATGGGGCGGTTTAGGCACCGAGCATGTCGATCACGATGATATTGCCTTTTTCATCCTGGCAAGTGGCGCGTTCTGTGCTGCCGTCAAAAAGAAGAAGAATCCAGCCAGTAGGTAAAATCCAATTGAGCATAACGTTTCCTTTTTAAGTGATGCATCAAAGGTACCCGTGGGGCCAGGGGACGACTTAGGACAGTAATCGCACCATTATCGCCCGGTTATTTTTGGTGTTTTTTCTTCGATATTTTTTCAAATAACTGATTATCAACGTTTTGAAAAATTGAAAATTTCATTTGAGCGCGCCAAATCGCTTGTGTCGCGAATAAAAAAACCGTCCGAAAAGCCTCTTGGCTTGCCGGACGGTTGGGTATATCGCACTGTTTAAGGGCTCAAATTGCCCCGGTCAGGAGATCCTGGGGCGCAGCAATTCCTGCCGTGAAGGACCTTTTTCGAGGGCGTTTACGGTCAGTTGCCAGAGCGTTTCATAAGGGATGATCTCGATTTCATAAGCCTGATTGGCCACTTCCATGGGTTTGGAACATAGCATTTTATACAACTTCTGCGTATGCCTGCTCACCCTTTCGCGATGGAACGAGTATACCGGTATCTGAAGCAGCATTTTGATAAAACAATTGCTCCGGAAAGTATCGTTCTGCTTGAGGTAGCGGCTACAGTATTTCTCGATGCCTTCCATCCGGTCAATACATTGCTGATAATCGCGTTGCGTAAGGGCGTACAGGATCTGAACGATCAGGATCGGGATGTTCATCCCCCGCTTGTCTTTGGAAAACACGGGCGTCTCGTTCAGGAATTTACCGAGTTTGAACTTCGAATTGCGCGGCGACGTGACGGTAGACGATGGCAGTTTGCCGATCGTAATCAGGAAATGCACGTATGCGAGATATATATTCCAGACTTCCGTGATCTGGAACGACTGCTTTCGGAAATGAGGGTTGCCCATCACGCGGTCCAGCACCTGCGCCGCTTCCGCATAGTGGGCGGTATGCATGGTCAGGAGGAAATACAGTTCCTGTAACTTGAACCAGTTAAACGAGCCCGGATCGACCAGGTTCTGGCAGCGCTCGATGATCACCTGGCCTTTTTCAAACTCTCGTAACTGGAGGTAGCAGGTAATAAGGTTGTAGTAAAACACCTGAAGAGCAAAACCGCTGTCGTACTCTTTTTTGTCGAAGAAAAGTATCGCCTCTTCACACAAGCGGGCCGTGGTAACATAATCGTTCACACTGCTGTGTGCAAAGATCTGTATCATTCGCCCGAAAATGTGCAGTTTGAACGTATCGCAACGCTCCAGATAGGGCTTGATGATACCGTAGTACACCTTGGCCTGTTCCGACACCTCCATCTTCGTCGCCTTGCTGTTCACGTAGTGGATGATCAATTCCGTGTAAAGATCTTCCACCTGGTTCTCCATATGCCAGATGTCCTGGTAATAGTGCAATTGTTCGCGGGTGCTCTCGTATTTTTTCAGATCGCCCCCGGCGGTGCTGTAGTAGATGCGAAGCGCCCTGAGAATATCGCATGTCAGTTCCGTAAACTCAAAACGCATGGTGTGGCGGAGCAACTTTTCCAACGCATCGATACCCGAAATTTTGGCGTTTCGCATGATCAGCATCATGGCCGCCGCCCACTTCTTATGACATTCGTACAGCGCCTTTTGCCGGTCCGAAAACCCGGGTTCTTTAAAATCGAGCAGAAAGACGGAATCCAGCATCCGGTCCTTCAACTTGTTCTTCAGGTTGGGCAGTTTGGCAGGGTCGTCGTCGATTTCCAGTTGCCAGGCCTGCGCGTCTTCGTCCGATTGTATTTTTTGGCTAATAATAGCATCGTATAACTGCTGCATCTTGGAACCGGGTTCCAAAATGATGTCCAGAATCCCACTGGTTTTCAACTTTGTTTTATTGAGCAGACTGGCCAGTTCTATCAGGTCTCTCATAGCGGGACGCGTTAGAGGTACGTATTCGGTTTAAGTACAGGTATTACATTATAAGGATACCCAATTCATTTGGCGCTCAGCGGCAAAATATTGAGAACGCTAAACGGGGCTGGCAAAGTGCCGGGATGTTAGAAAGTGTTTCCGGTGGCATCGGAACATAGGCGAGAAAACAGATTAAAAAAATACTACAGATGCAGGCTTCTGCCCGAAAAGTAAAGGTTTTTTCCGACATATACTGCCGGTGACGCGTTCGCAGGCCGGCCTTCCCCAAATGCAAGCGCGTCGCCATCCGCTAACAGGATAGCGACGCGCCGGATTAGAAGCGTGTCATGATGCAGGGGGTGTTTGGGATTAAAGCGCCCCGGCAAGGGACCGGGGCGCCTTTGAAAAAGCGTGTGTTCAAATATCGGATTACTTCAATAGAATCATTTTGCGGGTGGCCGACTCATGCGCCGTTTCGAGGCTGTAGTAGAGCAGGCCGTTCGTTTTGAGATCGCTGCGGTCGAGCGCCACCGAGTTGTAACCTTTGTCGAACTGGGCGGTATGCGTGTGCAGCAGTCGACCCGTTTCGTCATATATATTCAGCGTTGCGCGTTCCGCTTCGGGCAGGTGGAACCCGATCACGGTCTTGTTCACGAAGGGGTTGGGCTGGTTCTGGTACAATTCGAACCCGACGCCGGCGATGGTGGCGCCGTTTTGCCCGTTGAAGCGGAATGCTACATCCTGCTTTTCTTCCGTGAAACTGTATGCTTCCGCCTTGGTGATGCGGCTGGATACGCTGATCATCTCGCTCAGTTTGCCCGATCTGCGCGCCCTGAATTTGATGGTGAATTCCGCATCTGCGTCGCCGTTCCAACTGGTCGTGATCGCATTCGCATCCGGGAACAGCGCGAAGTTCTCGGCCTTCATATCGCTGCCGGGTACAATGTCGGCGATCTCCAGGTCGCGGTAATTCAGCGTAAACTGGTAGCCCGTCACTTTTTCGGCTGCCGTGAAGCGCACTTCGAATTCCTCACCCGCTTTCACGTTGCGGTCTTCCACGTCGAACAACAGGGTGCCCGCAGCGCGATCGTCGGCGCTGCTGAACGAGTTGGCCATCGCCGTATTGTTCACGTCGCCCACCTTGATGGCCACGAAGTCGTCTGTCATGTGGCTGTTCTGTATGTCCGCCACGGCCTTCGTTTCGGGGAAGGTCGACTGGAAAGGATTGGCGGGGTTGGGGAACACAAAATCCTTGTCCACGAAGCGCCAGGAAGTGTTGTTCGGCAGTTCGCTGTAGATGCCCAGGATCAGTTTCCGCAATTCCACCACGTCGTAGGTGGTCACGGAGCCCGAGGCGTTGGCATCGGCGGCGATCGTCTTGTAGGGCGTATCGAAAGGCTGCAGGCCCAGAATATGCTTCGAGATCAGCACCAGATCGTAGGTCGACACGCCGTTCAGCGGGTTGTCGTCCTTCGTCGGCGTCAGCGTGTAGTTGGAATACATCGGCACCTGATCGGCGAAGTGGTATTCCCCTACGTCATCCGTCATCGTGAAGTAGTTGAACGACGGACCGGTGGGATCCTGACCGCTGATCTCCATATCGCAATCCTCGAGACCGTCGCCTTTTTCCGTCTTCAGCACCCCTGCTACCATGGCGGTGCCGCCGGTGCTGGTGCAGTTGCCCATGTTGTCCTGGATCGATATGATCGTTTCGCAGAAGTCGGCGTTGCCGGCTTTGTCCATGACCCACAGTTCCACGGGCTGGTTGCCGAGATCGTCGCCGCACTCAAAGGTCACCATCGTAAGGGGCAGGCCGTTGGTACCTGTCGGGAACGTATTGTCGTTCGACGCCTTGCGGATAGCGAACACCAGCATGTCCTCCGGCGTACAGTTGTCATTGGCGTGCAGCAGGAAGTCACTGGTGAACAGCGAGATAGCACCTGTCGGCATAATATTGACACTCAGACCGTTGATACACACCACAGTAGGCGCCTTGCAATCCTTGACCACAAAGTTGTACTCGCAAACCGTCTCGTTGCCGCAGCCGTCGCCGATGATCCATTTGATCTTGTGCGTGCCGTGCGGCAGTTGCGGCACGGTATAGTTCGCAGGCGATTGCTGGGTGTTCCAGCGCACAGCCGCCGTGATATTGGTGCCGCTCTTGATGGTTTCCATCGCAAATCGATACTTCTGGTTGGCCGGCACGTTGCGCTCGTCGAAGCTGCGCGTGGTGCCGCCCGTGAAGTTCTGCGTGTTTACGTTGTTGAACTGCACGGTGCCGGGCGCCGGCGGGTTGGTGCTGCTCACCACGGTTTCCATGGTTCCGTCGAAATCCAGATCGAGGAACAGCAGGTAGCGGATGTCGAGGCTTGCACCGGAACACAGGTCGGTCGCGGAAATGCTCAGATCGGCCATCCCCTCACACAGGTCGTGCGATTCGCAGGAGGGCTCCCACCAGTAATTCTCATTCCACAAGGTGTTGTCGTTGGTGCTCATATCGCAGTATTCCACAGGGCTGGGCGGACATATCGCGATCGGCGCCTGGTTGTCTATGACCTTGATGATCTGTTTATACTCGTAACAGTTGGCATTGGCGTTCCAGTAGGTACTGAAGTTCGTCGCTGCCGGGTCAGTGGGCAGTATTTTCACCACCGTCGGCGCCCACGGTGCGGGAGTACCCGCTTTCGAAACGATGGGGCCGGGCAGGTTCTGCGCGCTGGTCTGGTTGGGGTTGGGGTTCGGGTTGGGCACCACGATACACGGCGCCTGCGGCAAATACGTGCACCAGTTGATGATCTTCCAGGTCCGCTCGATCTTGAAGCAGGCGTCCGGCACTACGGTGAATATCTGGTCCTGAAAGGAAATACCCATGAGTTCGCAGTCCTTGCCGTAAAAAACAGGCTCTCCGTAGTCCGCCGTGCCGTCGCACACGGTCACGATCTTGTCGTCCGGGAACTTGATAAAGTAGTCCTGCTCGTACTCTACCACGATGCGCTGTGTGCATTGCGTGGAAGCGCCGCGGCAGTCGTAGGCCTTGAAGGTGCGCGTGATCGTGCCCTTGTTGCAGGTCGTATCGAACAGGCTGTAGTTCGCCGAGTGCGTCAGGCCTTTTTGCCCCTGATACATTTTCGTAGAGTCGAGACAGCAGTTGTCGTAAATATTCGGTTTGCCGTAGGCCCATAAAGAGGGGTCGAAATTCTCGCAACTGACCGTCACGTTGAACGGCGGATCGCAGATGGGCTTGAGTTTGTCCTGTACTTCCACCTCTACCTGGCATTCATTAAAAATAGGCGTGCCGTCGGGATAGAGGCTGATGCTGCCGTCGGGGTTGAGTTGATACACGCGGAGGATCACCATTTGCGTCGTGCCGACTTCGCAGCAGTAAAACTTGATGGAATCGCCCTCCATGACGGCCGTTTCGAATTCGCTCACATCGTCGGGATCGCCGTCGAAGCAGTCGGGGTGCCCGTTGGTGTGGTTGAGCCCGAGGATGCAGTCGCTGTACGGCGCTACCCTTCGCGCAGTGAATTTGATGCTGTTGCAATTGTCGTATGACCCGTCGTCGAACGTATAGGCCTTGACCCAGGTGACACCGGGAAATTCGCAGCCGTTCGCACTGGGCAGGAAGCAGTCATGCGGGTCGTCCGGTCCGATCGCCACCACCGTATGCTCGTCGCAGGCCGCCACCGGCGGAGAGTAATCGTTCACTTTCAGGGTAAACGAGCAGGTGCCCGCATTGCCGCAATCGTCGATCGCGGTGTACACCACGATATGGTCGCCGATCGGCAGGCATCCGGTGGAGCCGAATATAGCCAGCGTATCCGGAATGTCGAGGTTATTGCCCGGGAACGTACCCAGGGTGCCGTTCAGCACCACCACATCGATGATGTTATCGGTGTACGGATCGACGGTCGTGATCTCCGCGGAAACGCTGTTGATCCGCGAGCAGCCGTCGGAAACAATAACGTTGGGCAGGTCCACCGTACCGCAGCAGGAGAACGGATCGGTCGAAGCCGTCACATCGGCGGGGCATTCGATCTCCGGCCCTTCGTTGTCGCGCACCTGAATAAACTGCATATAGTCGATGCTCTCGCTGGTACAGGCGTCGATGATCGTCCACCTGCGCTTGATGTTGTACGACCCGTCGCATATCCTGATCTTGATGTCTTCGTATTGCCAGGTCACCGAGGAAGTGCCGTTTGGCATACCGTACACATAGGGAAAGCCTTGCTGACCCTGGCTTTCGATCCAGTCGGGCGTCGGGTACACGTTCGTGCAGCCAAATCCGGGCTCGTCGATGAAATCGTAATTTGGGGGCAATGTCACATCGGCAAGCGTCGGCCGCAGCAGGTAGATCGGCTGGATACAGGTCGCCGTATTGCCACTGGCATCCTTGGCCGTCCATCTCCTGCTGATGATGCTGATGAGTCCCGACGCGCAATTCTGCGGTGTCGTCTGATCCGTGTAACTGAGCGTCACGTCGCTGCAGGCATCGATCAGGCCGGCCTGCACGAGGAAAGAGTTAGGTCCGTTGGGCACCAGCGGCGGCGCCGTCAGGCCGTTGGGGAAGCCGGTTGTAAAATTGGCCGACACGTTGAAGTACAACTCTGCGATCTCGACAGTAGAAATATCGTTGCCGCCGTTGATGTCCGTGACGCGGATCTTCCAGGTACCGTTCACCTGCTGGCCGTCGAAAGTGCTCAACTGCCCGACCCCGAACGGGATCTGAATATTCTTGTCGGTCGTGAAGAACGGACAAGTCACCGTATTCGAGCCTTCATCGTCGAAACGCACCCATATCGGCGCCGGGCTGCAGCCGCTCACCTGGTTCCAGGTGTTCACGATAATACCGGAGGGGCTTTCCACCTGCATGCGGATGTTGCCGAAAAAGGCGTCGCCCGAAACCTTTACGCGGAAATCGACGTCGTTCACCGTCGCTCCCGGAGGCAGCGATACAGGCACCTCGAATTCGCGGGTCTGGAAATCGACCACATTTGCCGGCAGGTTCTGCACGCCGTAGCGCACGTTGGCAGAGGTCGCCTGGCTGAAGGTCGGACCGGTGGGGAAATTGCCCGGCAGGGTCACAGGAGTACAGTCGAGATCGGGGGGCAGGTTGTCCTGCACCTTGATATTTCCAAAACACTTATTGCCCGTGGTGGGGTCGGTCACGCGCACGGCGTATGATTTGCCGACATCCGCCGCGCTGAGAATAGCAGGCACCCAGGGGCCGTTTCCGTAAGGCGGTATCTTGTCGATCTCTACGATATAGTCGTCGTAGCAGCCGTACGGGCCGCCTTCCAGCACGTCGTCAGCGCCGATCTCCGTCATACAGTCGGGGCCGAGGGCGATGAATACAATGTCGTTACAGATCAATGAAACGATCGGGTTGGAGTATTCCACCACAGTCACCTTGAACGAGCAGGCGGCCGTGTTTCCGTCGAGGTCGGTACATACGAATGTATTGATCGTTTCGCCGATGGGGAATTCAGAGCCCGGCGGCAAACCGGTGGTCTGGACAGAGCTGTTGGCGCCCAGCGCCTCGTAATTGACATAACCGTTGTAAGCGCGGCTCTGGAAGGTATTGCCGAAGGGGTAGGTTTTCCCTGCGCCCGGATTGGACGACACCAGCAAGCGGCCGTCGTCGAACTGGCGACTCACACTGACGTTATCGCCGGTGTAATTGATCGGCGCGCCGAAGGTGCTGGTCAGGTATATCCCACGCGATTGCCCCGGCGCCAGGGTGATGCCGAAACCGGGCACGGGCGTGCCGTCGGCCGGGCCTGACGAAAGGATATCTGCGGAGCCCGCCAGCGTCCATGCGGAAGGCGTATTTTCATTGCCCTGCCAGCTGGAGGCCGAGGTCGTGTAGTACACCTGGATCGGCCAGTTGCCGGCATCGATGGAGGGGCCGAATTCCGTAATGGTAAGATTTGAAAAACCGAGGTTCTTGATATCGAACATGATCCCCGCGTTGCCATTGTCAAAGTCGATCGGATGTTCGACCGAGCCCGACACCATAAAACCGCTGTTGTCGGTACAGGTCACGTTGTATGAGTACTGCTTGAAGCAGTCGCCCGGGTCGAGGTTAATGGTGATATCGCTCGGGCAGGTGATCTGCGGCGGTGTATTGTCTGTCACCAGCAGGCTCTGCGCTGCAGACGACATTACGGCGCCGCCGCACTGGTCTACCAGTTCCCAGGTGACCACGTTCGAACCTTTGGGCGCCGGGATCGTCACAAATCCGACGGCATTGACCGATACCGGCTGCCCGCCGTTGAGGCGGTATTGCAGCTGATAAGAGGCATCGCAGGCCGATGGAGCAAAGGTCGGCAGGGGCGAATTGACGTTCGTGTAGGAAGAGGTGGCGCCGGGGCCGGTAAATGCCGATATGGCCGCCGGAGCGGTGAGCGTACAGGCATATTTGGGCACTTGCGTGACCCTGGCCGTCCAGCCCGGCGCTACGTTCGATCCGTCGGACCGGAACACAAAACTCAGGGCTTCGTCGGCATTGACACCTACGGCTGCAGTGCCTGCATTGGCCGTAATGATGCCGGGGCTGATCGTCTGCCAGTTGCCCGCAGGAAAGCCCGCCGAAGTGGCGCCCTGGGGTCCCGGCACCTGGTTGGTGCCCGGAATGCTGCTGTTGTAGATGTACAGGGCATCCCAGCCGCCTTCGAGATGAAAAGATGAAAAGATAACCCTTACCCGGTGGGTATTCGGGTTGGACGGCGCGAACGTAACAGAGGCGTTCGCATTGGTATTGTAGTCACCGGACGCTCCTCCGCTGTCGAAGAAGTTGAAAAAACAGTCCGATGTCGTATTGATGGTGAACGGACTACCCTGGGTAGGGCCGCTCTGGGCCATATTCACGTTCGTCTGGGCGCTTAGATCCGCGCAGAGGAACATCAATCCGATGGCCTTCAGTAAAAAAAGATTTAGACTTCCCTTTTTCATGAAATATTTTTTTGAAGTAGGATTCACGGATAATTGAACACATAAAGACGCCGGTCTCAGTCGACCAGCATCACGCGGGCTTCTTCATGCAGTGCCCGCAGCACTACTTTTGAGGTATAGGATGCTTCTTTGGTGTAACCAAGCGTGGCCGCTGCCGGAAGGGCATTTTCGAGCGATTTCGACAGGCTTTCGCCGCGATCGATCTCGTACACGATGGCTTTGTAGTAAGCGACCCTGCGCAGAGCGTTTTCATACAGCGTAGTTCCCTGCGTATAGCCGGGCATTTGCTGATTGATCATCTCCACATTCGACTTGAGGATCGCCTTGGCATCATCCGTGGATTTCCAGTTGTAGTTTTGTTGTGCCTCCGTGACCGGTGTCTGGGCCAGGGCACTGGTTGTCGTTGCCAACAGGCATGCTAACAGGAACAGAGCAGGCAGTAGCGACTTCAGAAAGCCGGACTTTTTTGTCCTTTTCATGTTGAAACGTTTTTTGTTGAAGAAGAAAATTGAAATACCAACTTCTTCCGCAGTCCGGAGGGAAGACCGAAGAAGTTCAATGCGGGGAGTGCTTGTTTGGATTAACCGGGCCTGCATGACAGGAATCCGACTGGCTCACCGGGGGGAAATACCCCGCGCCGGTTTCCCGCATGCTGGCCCGGAAGAAATTGTTACTTAATATCGATCCGGAAAAGCCCGTTATGCTGGGTGACCGGATATGCCCCTGGAGGCAGGGTTTTCATTTCGAGGCCCAGCGTATCCACGATCGTCTGCGGGATCGGACAGGGTTCCGTCAGCTTCAGCACATCGTGCCGGAGTTGATTGCGCAGGATGTTGACACACAGGAATGCCCGGGGGATGACGATCGACACACCGCGCCCATCGTCGAGCGGCACCAAAAGCGCAGAGGCGCCGCGGCAGGACTGCCTGAGGGCAGCGGTGTTTCGAACACCGTTTGCGTTGAGTTTGCAAATCCCTGTGCCGCGGCAACCTACGCTCGGCGAACCGAATACCACGTCACATCTGAGCGATTTGATCGTATTGTTTCCTGCCAGTTGTGGCAAGAGCGTTGCCTGCAGGAGTTCATGCTTTCTGGCGATGCCGTAAGCCGATGCGCTCATTGTGCGTTCCATATTAAAAAAAATTGAAGCGTGTTATAATGTGTTAGTTGATGCTCATAGTAATGTCCAGGCGTCGGGCAGGGTCGATTGGTTCTATGGTTTGCCATCTTGAGAACCAGGTTGGCAGTAGCAGCAGGCAGTGGCAGTATCAATATTGGTTCGAATTACTGCGCAAAAAAGGTTTCCATTTCCTGTTTGACTCAAATTCCGCTATTACTGCTAACTGCTTCTGCCAACTGTTTACTTCTTATCATTAGAATCAATTGACCCCGGGTACCGGGCTGCTTATTTGTTCAGGCGCCGATCAGGTCGAGACCGGTGATGTTCGCTTGCATTTTGTAAGACTGTTTCATGACTTATCTCCGTGTTTTTTCGTTCTTTTGATAAGCCAAAGGTCCGGCCGTACGCCTCCCTGTGTAAGGACAGTAATACAGCCTCGCGAGTCCAGTAGTTTTCCGGGGGAAAACCCTTTTTTATTTCATAAAATACTGATTTTCTGATTTTTACAAGAAACTTGAAATGCCGGCAAAGGCGCTGCCTTGCGAATATCGATACCCCCGAAAGGGTATTGCCCTGGCTTCGGGACACAAAAAAAGCCCCCCGGATCGGACCGATCCGGGGGGCTTTTTTATTCGCCGCTGGTTTTTTACGCCGTTTTAGCGCTGCTCTTTTTGGGTTTCAACTTGTGTATTTTCAGGTCGAGCGCTTCCACGGTGATCGCCCACAGTACTTCATACGGTACGATCTCGATCTCGTGCGCTTGACGCGCGGCTTCCAGCGGCACCGATTCCAGCATTTTGTAGTAGCGGTCGGTTTTACGCGCTACCGCTTCGCGGTGGAATGAAGCCAGCGGGATCTGCAGCAGCATTTTGATAAAACAGTTGCTGCGGAACGTGTCGTTGTCGCGCAGATAGCGGCTGCAGTACTTTTCGATCGTCTCGATCCGTTCTGCGGTCTGGTCGTAATTCTTTTCGGCGAGGGCGTGTAAAATTTGTACGATCAATACGGAGATGTTCATACCGCGCTTGTCCTTGGAAAAGAGCGATATTTCGTTGAGAAATTTGGTGATCCTGAATTTCGAGATCTTGCCGGATACGATCCCCGGCGGGATCTTTCCGATCTTGATCAGGAAAAAGAGGTAGGCCTGGTAGATCTTCCACATTTCCGTGATCTGAACGGCCTTTTCCTCGAATCGCGGGTAGTTCACCACTTTTTCGTACAGCCAGTACGCCTCTTCATAGTGCCCGCTATGGGTGGCCAGCAGGAAGAACAGTTCCTGTAGTTTGAACCAGTTGAAGGTGCCTTCCTCGAAATAGTATCCGCAGCGATTGATCACAGCCTGCCCCTTTTCAAACTCGCGCAACTGCAGGTAGCACACGATCAGGTTGTAGTAGAATACCTGGAGCGGCAGCCCGCTGTCGTAGTCTTTCTGATCGAAAAACCGGATGGCGTCTTCACAAAGCCGCGCAGTATTTACATAGTCGTTCTCCCCGTTGTATATCATCATCTCCACCAGCCGCCCGAACATATGCAGTTTGAACGAGTTGCATTTTTCCATGAAGGGCGCCAGTTCGGCATAGTACCCTTTTGCCTGTTCCACCACCTCCAGTTGTGTCGATTTGCTGTTGGTGAACTGCACCATCAGTTCCGAATAGTATTTCTCCGCCTTGTTCTCCATCATCCAGATCGCCTCGTATTCTTCGTACTGCACTTTGACCGCCTCGTATTTTTTGATATCGCCGTCGACGATGCTGTATTGCAGTCTCAATACCCTCAGAATATCCAGTGTCAGTTCCGTAAATTCAAAATGGGTCGTATGCCGGAGCAGGCGTTCGAGCAAGTCGATCCCGACAACCTTGGCGTTCCTGCTCAGCAGGGTCATCACGGTTGCCCACTTTTTATAGCATTCGTAAAAGGCCTTCTGCCTGCTGGTGAAGTTGGCTTCTTTGAAATGAAGCAGAAAGAATGAATCCAGTAAACGCTCTTTCAGTTTGCTTTTTACACTGGTCAGCGAGGTGCCGTTATGTCCGGCATCGCTGAAGATTTCGCTGGCATCTTCGTCGGTCTGAACCTTTTTCTCCGCAATGGCAGTGTACAACTGTTCCATTTTCGAATCGGGTTCGATAATCCACCTGAGCACTCCGCTACTCTTTATTTTTGTCTTGTCCAATAGACCAACGAGTTCGACTAAGTCACGCATAATGTATAGCTCTTTAGGTATCAATAATCATCAATTGAACCATCCCGCCTTCTAACAGGATAACATAAAGAAACTTCGTAATCGGAATGGGAAAGACAGCATCAGGCAATGCGATACCCCCATCGGGTCGTGCCTGAAGCATTAAATCGGCTCGCTGAGAAAGCGGCATGATGTAAGGAGGGAAGAACCTGGCGGGTAACACCCCTGAGAATATACGGGATTAAGAACGTGTTCGGGATTTTATGCCGGGCCCGAAAAGAGTCTTTTTTGTCTGTTTTTCACCTTTTTTCACT
>JACJYP010000020.1 GCA_020636045.1 Lewinellaceae bacterium | reverse complement strand
CTCCAGGGTTCGACTGCCTGGATACCATTTTATATATCTGCGTGCAGTTCAGGCCCGGTATGCTCATGGAATTGAAATGTTCGTTTTCACCCAGTTTGTAAATCCCGCCGTCCGTTCCGAGGTACATTTCTTCTTTGTTCGTATGCGGATTGATTGCGCTGTATGTTTTGGGCACATCGCCGTGGTAAAGTGCGTATGACCCCGTAGGGTCGAGGTCCATGGTGGTCCAGGTTGCCCCCCGGTCCGAACTTTTTGAAGTCAATAGTCCTCCAAAGTATAAGGTGTCTGCCGATGCACCGGAGCAGGTAAACGAGTTGGGGCCGAATGGCAGGGCCAGCCACCAGTCCGTCATTTCCCCCTGATAGGCCCATATCTGGTCGGTACTGTTCCAGGAGAAAAATTTTCCGACGCCGCCTACGGCAATATAGGCTGTCAGTTCGGTGTGGCCGTTTTTTGTCAACCCGGTCAAAAGCCCTTGTTCCAGGGGCAGGTTGCTTACCAGGCCGTTGAAGGTTCTGCTTCCGCTTGCTTTATCCACCAGAAACAGGCTGTCTTCCAGCATCAGATACAAATTGGGGTCCTGCGCATCGTTCGAAACCCACAGGTCGCTTTTTGTGTGCCGGCCGCCATCTCCGACAGGAATGGAGGATTGATAAAACGTTGAGAAACTGTACCCTTTGTCAACTGATTTGTAGATCACGTAGTAGTCGGAAACATTCACCGGGTCGTATTCCTGCATGAACAGGTAAATGCTATCCGCCTGTTTCGCCATACGTTTGATCCCGGTAATTGGGCGGCCGCTGAATCCCGTGGATGCCTGCCACGATTGCCCGCCATCTCCGGAATGATACGTAGCCCAATAGTTATCAACCTTGATCCAGCCGCTCACAACGATGTTTCCATCGGAAAAAACCTTCAACTGGGAAGCAACGCCCAGCCCGAGCGGAAACTGGTCATTCAGCGCCGTCCAGTTATTGCCCTCCAGATCGACGGAGCGGAAAACGATCCCGTGATCGCTGATGGCATAGATCCGGTCGCTGGAATAGTCGATTTCCATATCCACGATCCGCCCGGGGATGTTGGAAGGCCCTCTTTCTACCCAGGAGCCTGATAAAATACCCGGATTCCAGGATTGTTTTGCCATGATCAGTTGGCGGATACTGTTCGACTCAATCGCCCTCCAGTCATCTCCAGGTGCTGCTTTGTGGATTTTTTTCAGCCATGCTTCCGGAATGCTTTTTCCTTCGGGTTCTCTTTCTCCGATAAAGGTTCTGTCAAACATCGCTGGCGGCGGCGACTGGAAAGTGCCTTTCATTTGCGATGCTTCCCGGTGCAAAGACCGGTACGAAATGAATTGATATGTCAGGAAAATGATCACGGCCAGACCTAAAAGTCCCGGATAATACCACTTCCTGTTTGCCACTTGAATGTTCATCGTTATTTCATGTTTTAAAAAGTTCATGCGCGCCTTTCCGACCGATATATACGGCAAATTATAAAATGTAAACAAAACACGGGAGAAGAATGCTTCGCGGGAAAATGGGTAACGGTTCTTTCAGATTGCCTTGCAAATATTACGCACAAGCGGATTTGCGGTCTAGTATCGAAAACAGAGCCCATTCCGCAGTCTTATCAGTATATTTTTTCTCTGTTATTCGCGGCAACACCTGTAACATTACGAAGCCGGCCCCGTCTTTTCGCAAAACCCGTCCGGAGGCATCCTGTACCGGTTTTGCATGATATCAAAAACACAACCCACCGCTATGAAACAATTCTTTCCGCTCCTGCTTTTCCTGGGGTTGGCCGTTTGCCCCGTTTTTTCTCAACAAAACAACCTCGACGGCTTTATCGACAAATACAAAAACGACCGCGCTTTTACGTACGCCTTTCTCAGCAGGGAAATGTTCGAGGTCGTGACAGAGCACAAGACCGACGACAAGGACTGGCAAAAGTTGCGGAATGTCGTGCGTAACATCGGCAGCCTGACGATCCTGGTAGCCGATAGCATCGGCACTGCCCGGGAATTGTACAACGAAGCGTTGCCGCTGGTGCCCGCCGATACCTACGATGCGCTGCTGACCGTCCGCGACGGCGACGACAAGGTGCACATCTGGGTACAGGATGAAAACGACGCATTGACGGGCCTGATCCTGCTCGTCGGTTCGGAAGAAGAATTCGTGCTGATCTGTTTTGCGGGCACGCTCGAATTGAGCAGTTTCGGCGATCTGGCGTCGTTATTCAACGCCGGTGAATCCGCACACCTGGCACAGGCATCAAAAGACCTGTCGATCGATTTTTCCGTCAGCCCCAACCCCAGTCAGGGTGAGATCACCCTCGTGTACAGCGACGAGCAGGACCCGCCCGCGCAACTTACCGTCATCGGTCAGGACGGACGGGTCGTCAAAACCCTAGAGCTTTCGGGCGACGCTTCCCAGCGCGTCCTGTTGCGCGGCGTGCCCGCCGGCGCCTACTGGCTTCAAATGAAAACCCGGAGCGGCAAGGTCGGCGTGAAGCAATTACAGATCGCGGGCCCCTGATCCCGGCAGAAAATCCCCGCAAACAGTACCCCGTGCGGCGCAGCGGCTTATTTTTGCCGCAAACGACCGCTACCCGTGAAACCTGTGCACGAACCGCTCGACATCCTGAAGCAATACTGGGGCTTTGCTGCCTTCCGGCCTTTGCAGGAGGAGATCATCCACTCCGTACTCGAGGGGCAGGATACCTTGGCGCTGTTGCCGACAGGCGGCGGAAAATCGGTCTGCTACCAGGTGCCGGCGCTTTGCCGGGAAGGCATCTGCATCGTCGTGTCGCCGCTGATCGCGCTGATGAAGGACCAGGTGCAGCAATTGCAGCAACGTCAGGTGCCGGCGGCGGCCATCTATTCGGGCATGAGCGCCCGCGAGATCGACATCACTTTTGAAAATGCCTGCAACGGCGCATACAAACTCCTGTATCTCAGCCCCGAACGCCTGAAAACCGACCTCGCCGTCTCTCGCCTGCAACGCATGAATGTCAACCTGCTGGCTGTCGACGAAGCGCATTGCATCAGCCAGTGGGGCTACGATTTCCGGCCGCCGTATCTCCAGATCGCCGACCTGCGCAGTTATCTGCCGGATACGCCTTTTCTCGCACTGACGGCAACGGCCACCGCCGATGTGCTCGAAGACATACAAGAGAAACTGGCGTTCCGCAAAAAAAACGTGTTCCGGCAGAGCTTTGCACGCGCCAATCTCTCCTATTCGGTATTGTACGAGCATAAAAAGCGCGAAAAACTGCTGGACATCCTGCGCAATGTGCCAGGTACGGGCATCGTGTACGTGCGCAGCCGTGGCGAGACTAAAGAGATCGCCTCTTTTTTGAACCGCCACGGCTTCAGCGCCGACTTCTACCATGCCGGCTTGCCGCCCGCAGACCGCAACAGTCGCCAGGATAACTGGATGACCGGGAAAACGCGCATCGTGGTATGTACCAACGCCTTTGGCATGGGCATCGACAAGCCCGATGTGCGCGTAGTCGTGCACCTGAACCTGCCCGATAGCCTGGAAGCATATTTCCAGGAAGCGGGGCGGGGCGGGCGCGATGGAAAAAAATCATATGCAACGCTGCTGTACACTCCTGCCGACGCCGATCAACTGCGTTTTCACCAGCAGGCTGCGTATCCCGACCTTGAATACGTACGGCGGGTGTACCAGGCCCTGGGCAGTTTTACGCAACTCGCCATCGGAGCGGGAGCAGGTGTCTCTTTCGATTTTGACCTGCCATTTTTTTGTACCACGTACAAACTGGATACGGCGCCGACACATTCGGCTTTACGCTTGCTGGAGCAAGAGGGCTGGATCGCCCTCAGCGATGCTGCAGGCACGCCGGCACGCGTACATGTGACGGCCAGCCGGGAGGCATTGTACGACTACCAGTTGCGCAACAAACAGGCCGATACGATCCTGAAAGTGCTGTTGCGCGCCTACCCGGGCATCCACAACGGTTTTGCCGGGATCAGCGAATCGACGGTGGCGCAATACGCCAAGCTCACACCGGCACAGGTGCGACAGGTGCTGGAAGCGGCACAAAAAGAGGAAATTCTGGTGTACGAACCCCGAAAAGACAAACCTCAACTGGTATTCCTGCGCGAGCGTGTGGCTTCGGAATCCCTTTCGATCGACCAGGCGATGTTCCGCTTCAGAAAACAGCGCGCGGAAGAACGCGTGGAACACGCCATTGCCTACGCCGAAACGCGTCGCTGTCGCAGCCGGCAGTTGCTCGCCTATTTTGGTGAAACGGAAAGTGAAGCCTGCGGCATTTGCGACGTCTGTACGGGCCGGAACAAAAGCGAACTGCCCGCCGAGGTGTTCGAGTCGATGGAACGCAAGATCAGAGAAGTGCTGCGCGACGAAGCGCTGCGCTTCGAGGAGATTTTGAGTGCTTTTGCACAGAAACGCCACGAAACCGTGGCCAAAGCGATCGCGTACATGCTGGATGAAGGAACATTGTTGCAGGACGCCGACGAAAAAATACACCTCAAAGGATCAGACTGAGCAGGGCCTGCAACATGCTTCTTTCGTCCGCGGTATATTCCACGATATGATCGGCCTGCAGGTAAACCGGTTCGCGCTCGATCATGCGTGCTTCGATAAAGTCCATCAGCCCGTCGTCATCCAGCCCCTTCAGCAGCGGACGCGGCTTGTCGTTTTTCAGCCTGAAAAAAAGCACGGCGGGCGGGCATTTCAGGTATATAGTGATGCCGTGCTGCTTCATCCAGGCCATATTATCGAAAAAGCATGGCGTGCCGCCGCCGGTAGAGATCAGGGCATTCGGCCGGGCGATCATGCGGTGGAGGTACTGCTGTTCCAGTTTGCGAAACCCCGATTCGCCATTCATTTCAAAAATATCGGAAACAGAGCGCCGTTCCCCGCGCTCGATCTCCTCGTCGAGGTCGAGGTAAGGATAGTGCAGGGTGCCCGCCACTACCCTGCCCCAGCGCGTTTTGCCACTGCCCATAAATCCGATCAGGAAGATGCGTTGTTCCATTTGCGTTTTGTTGTGATCAGGGGAAAAGCCGGATTGATGCAACTGCCGTATTTTTGCCGAATATCCGACAATAAACATTGAGATCATGAAAAACAACCTGTTTTTTCTCTGTTTCCTGGCTGTTTTGGGCCTCTCCGCCTGCCAGAACGACAACGCTCAGGAAGGCGTGAAAGAAATAAAAACCGGCTCCAATGCCGATCTGGTGCGCAACCCGGTCAGCGCCGGCCAGCCGGCCGACAGCAGCAGGATGGCGCGCATTACGTTTGAAGAAACCGTGTTCGATTTCGGCGAAGTAACGGCCGGCGATATGGTCATACATAAATACAAGTTCACCAATACCGGAAAGGTGCCGCTGACCATCCTGAAAGCGCGCTCCTCCTGCGGCTGCACGATCCCCGAGTACCCGGAAGAACCCATCGCGCCGGGGGAAGGCGGGGAGATCACGGCCAAATTCAATACCAGCGGGAAACACGACCTGCAGAAAAAACTGATCTATATCACGGCGAATACCTTGCCAGGCGAAACCAGCGTACTGTTGAAAGGGATGGTGCACCCCAAATAGTTACAACCGGCACGGGCATGAAAAAACGGGATACCCGTATGCGAGTATCCCGTCAGGGGGAGGATGAGGGGGCTCGAACCCCCGACCTTCGGAACCACAATCCGACGCTCTAACCAACTGAGCTACAACCTCCGTTTAAAGCGGATGCAAAGATACGTGTCCGAACAGGTATTTGGCAAATTCTGCAAGGCGGAAATTTTCAAAAAAATGATCGCCGTTCATTCAGGCGCCCATCGCCGCCGGCATACGCCATCCCCTGAGTTTTTTCAGCAGTTTGTACATCTTCAGGTTCAGGGAGGGATTCACATTAAAAAAGTGCCCGTTGATCGTGAGCCAGTTCTTTTCTTTTTTTGTTTCCCGCAACTCGGCATACCGCACCCGCCGCGGCCGGTCGAAGGGCGCGCGCCAGTAAAGTCTGCTGTCGGTCATGGCAAACCCTTCTTTGCCGTTCCCTTTGATCGAAAGGTCGCAAATGAACCATATCTTTTCCTTGCGATCGGCAAACAGGAAGTGCTTGCACACATTTTCCAGCAGGTCCCGCGGCATGGTGATGAAATTAAAGTAAAACGTCTCTTCTTCCCGCTCGAAATCGAGAAAATCGCGGATCATGGCCCACTGATCGGTTTTGCCGGGCTGTACTTTTTCGTGTTTCAGGATGGAAGCGGGCAAAATGATGCCGTTCAGGTCGGGACAAAACTGGATCGTGAAATAATCGAGCAGGCCCTCGAATGCGATGTCGATACGCCGGTCGATCTCCTGCAGGGCTTCCTGACCGAAGCGTTCCCATTGCACGAGCGCATCTTCGGCGATCTGCTCGGCGCGCACATTGTATATCTCGCGGAAACGCGACTGGTAAAACCGCTCCACGTAATCGCTGTACCGCGCGATATCGTGCTCCTCCTCCACCCTGTGCCTCAAACAACTGAAAAACAATGCCTTTACCTGATCCGTTAACGTGTCCGGATCGAAATCCAGGGGATATTTGGCTTCGTACAACGAAGGTGGAGCCGATTTTCCTTCAAAATGGAATCCGCAGAAGTGGCAAAAAACGGATGCGATCGGACTCTGACCCTGGCATGCAGGACAGGCTTTGGTTTTTTCCACGAAGCGATCGCCGCAGCGATGGCAGAATTTCGCTCCGGGAATGATTTCGGCGGCACAGTTGGGACAAAGATGCATGGATCGAATATCTTGGTTGTCGCATCAGATTTAATCCAGAGTAAATAAAAAAAGCGGGTTTGAGGTAATAGTGGGCTGTAGCAGTCGGCAGTAACACCAGTTAACCCAGGGTTTAACGGATTCTCAACTGCAAAAATAAACATTTTGTTTTTACTTTAAAATATTTTTTACGGCTATCCGCATATTGTACCCCGACGTTCATTCCCGTTTATAGTATACAAGGAACATGCATCAACCCTGTTAAGGGTTTCCTGTTTTACCAAAGGAAACCCCGATGGGGCAATGTCATTGACTTAAGGGTTTTGACCTCGGAGAGGTCATACATTTGTAGAAAAGCCAAACCATTTTTATAAAGACCTCAGAGGTCGAACGGAATTAATTCGTTGGTTGTTAATTAATTGTTCGACCTCTCCGAGGTCGTAAAACATTGATGCCCAATCTTTTTCTAAAACATTTGACCTCTCCGAGGTCTTAAGTCAATGACATTGCCCGATGGGGTTAATAAACGGGAAATGACACTTGTCTACAAACAGGGATTCCCTACGGAATAATTCCCGCGCTGCCCGGCAGCCAATATGTTGATTGTCAATATATTTTTTTTGCGAACTGCATTCCTGTTATGCCCAAACAGATCAAAAAAAACGATATCTGCTCCGGAAAATCTGCGCTGCTTGCGGCAGGCCTTTCTCGTGGAGAAAAAAGTGGGAATCCGTGTGGGAAGAAGTGAGGTATTGCAGCGATCGTTGCCGAAAGGCGGGGAAACAGGAAATTGGAAATTAGAAATTGGAAACCAGCACTTCACAGAAGATTGGTAGCGCGGCGTTTACGCCGCCCGGGTCAAGGCCATTCATGGCCGTCATGCTGGCCTGTTGGTCATAAATGTCCCCTGCAAGGCGGCTTCGCAAGCCAGTGCCCCTCATATGCGAAACTGGAAACTGGAAACTAGGTGCAGATGGCACATATATCGCAGTTTTTCAGAAAGTTACCCGCAACTACTCTTCTTCGCTTCCGGCGTATTTCTCCCAGATATCGGGTCTGCGTTCGCGGGTGCGCCGGACGCTTTGATCGTGCCGCCACTCGTCGATCAACTTGTCGTTGCCCGACAGCAGTACTTCGGGCACAGCCATGCCTTCCCATACGGCCGGTCTTGTGTACACCGGCGGAGCCAACAAATTGTCTTGAAAACTGTCGAACAGCGCCGAAGTTTCGTCGTTCAGCACGCCGGGGATCAACCGGCCGACTACGTCGACCAGTACCGCCGCGGCGAGTTCGCCGCCCGAAAGCACATAATCGCCAATGCTGATCTCCAGGGTCACGTATTTCTGCCGGATGCGTTCGTCCACCCCTTTGTAATGACCGCAAAGCACCATCAGGTTGCCTTTCATCGACAAGCGGTTGCCAATCTCCTGATCGAGCCTTTTTCCATCGGGCGTCATGTAGATCACCTCGTCGTAGGGGCGTTCTGCAAGTAGTTTTTCGATGCAGGCCGACAGGGGTTCGGGTTTCATCACCATGCCCGCGCCGCCGCCGAACTGATAGTCATCTACCTGCCGGTGTTTACCCGGCGCATAATCGCGCAGATGGTGCAGATGCACTTCCAGCAAGCCCTTGTCTTTCGCGCGTTTCATGATGGAGTGGTTGAGCGGACTCTCCAGCAATTCCGGCAACACGGTGATGATATCGAATCGCATCGTTCGGGTCAGAGTTTTGTTAAAAATTCCATGACGTCGACTCCGTCGGGATAGTCGCTCAGGCCGGGCTCCTGGCTTTTTCCGAACGGCAATACCTGAAATCCGCCGAGCGGCTCGCGGCCCACCACGCATTGTATCTGGTCGCGTATGCTGTCTAGTTGGGCTTCCAGCTTCTCGCGATCCGTGTAAAATCCGTAATGCACGGAGGCGATACGTGCCTGCAGGGATGGATCCTCACGCAGCAACAGGCAGCCGTTGTTCCGGTAAGGCTCGTTGTTCAGGATGTACAGGGTGAGGTTGTAGTCGAAGTTGTTCTTGTACTTGTCGTGGTGAATGATCTCGCGGTACTCATGCAAGGCCTCCAGCAGCGGCGTAAAATCGTACCCCTCGGGCAGGTACAGTTTGGTGACGTTGCGGCAACCCAGTCCGAAATACGAAAAAATATCGCGCCCGAGCGCGTACAATTCCGCCAGCGTTTCCGATCCGTCGAGCACGGCCACGCCGTTGCGGTTGCGGCGGATGATGTTCGGGTATTTTCCGAAATACTGCTCGAAATAGCGCGCCGTATTGTTGCTGCCCGTCGCGATCACGGCCTCGAAGCCGCGCAAAGGCTCGCCGTCGACGGTAAATTCCGTGAATGCCCACGATTCGGGGGCCCACTCCCCCATCTTTTTGACCAGCAGCGGCAGCAGGCGTTTGTCTTTTTCCGAACATTTCACCCGGGCCCGGTGCCCCGCCGCAAACACACACAACCAGTCGTGGAAACCGACCAGCGGAATATTGCCGGCCATGACCAGTCCCACCGTTTTGTTGGGGTGCGGCAGATCGTCAATCGCGTACTCTCCCGCCCATGTTGTGAGCAGTTCGCGGTCGAGAAAGGCATTGGCGATCGCTTCGAGCGCAAGGCGGGTGTTTTCTTCCGTAAACCAGCGGTTTTCCTGGTACGACTGCCGGATCGCAGTATCCAGGTCCGCGTCGCCCCCGCTTTTCAGGTAAGCGCCCAGTTCGGCCAGCAGCGCCGTTCTTTCCTGTAATTTCAAGTCTTCAGATTTTCGGCAAAATTAAGCAGCCCCGGCCGATCCATATAAAAAGACCATCGTTCAGCGGTAAAAACATTTATAATCGACTGTTAAACAAAACATGAGCCGCGCCGTTTTTCGGAGGACAAACAAAAGAAAATGCCGGAAACATATTCCAACCCCCTGTCGCCGGTCCGGCGGCTGCTGCGACTGCTCGGACAATACCGGCGGGAGATAAGGTATATCATACTTTATGCGATCGTGGCAGGGCTGATCAATCTTTCGCTCCCCCTCGGCATCCAGGCCATCATCGGGCTGATCGCCGGCGGTTCGATCTCCGCGTCCTGGGGAGTACTGGTCCTGTTCGTCATTTTGGGCGCTTTGATGGTCGGTGTGCTGCGCCTGATGCAGTTGTCCGTCATGGAATACATGCAGCAGCGCATCTTCAGCGATTGCGCCGTGGAGTTTGCCGTGCGCATCCCGCGCCTGCACCTCGATGCGCTGCGCAAAGAACACCTGCCCGAACTGGTGAACCGCTTTTTTGACGTCCTTACCTTGCAAAAGGGGTTGCCCAAACTGCTGATCGACGGCAGCCTTGCCATTTTACAGATCATTTTCAGCCTCCTGCTGCTTTCCTTCTACCACCCCGCTTTTGTCATCTTCTCCCTGCTGCTGATCGGCCTGCTGGTGCTGCTGTTTTTCTGGACGGCGCCCCGCGGCCTGCAGACCAGTTTGAAGGAATCGAAACACAAGTACAAACTCGCTTTCTGGCTGGAGGAAGTCGGGCGCGTGGCAGCGACCTTCAAACTGGCGGGTGAAAACCGCTTCCCCTTGCTGCGCGCCGATGCGCTGACCGTCGATTACCTCGACGCGCGCAAGCGCCACTGGCGCATCCTGGCGACGCAATTTGCCGGCAGCGTTGCGTTCCGGGTGCTCGTAGTAGGAGGTTTTCTGATCCTCGGCAGCCTGCTCGTCATGAACAACCAGATGAACATCGGGCAGTTCGTCGCTTCTGAAATCCTCGTATTGTTCGTCGTAGACTCCATCGAAAAACTGATCCTGCTCCTGGAAACCGGCTACGACGTGCTGACCGCGACCGAAAAACTCGGTCAGGTAACCGACCTGCCGCTCGAGCGGGAAGACGGCGTGCGCGTGGAGGAATTCTGCTCCGACACGCCCCTCGAAGTGGAAATGCGCAACCTGAGTTACAAGTACGACGACGGCGATTCGTTCGTGCTCGATCAACTCAATATGCGCATCGCCGCCGGCGAGCGCGTGGCCGTAGCCGGATACAACGGCTCCGGCAAAAGCACCCTTATGCAGATCCTGTCGGTCGTGAAGCGCGATTTCAGGGGATCGCTGTTCTTCAACGGCTTGCCCAAACAAAACATCAACCTGCGCAGCCTGCGCGAGCATATCGGCGATTTTTCCTCGCAGGAAGACCTTTTCAAGGGCTCCGTGCTGGAAAATATTACGCTCGGCAACGAACGCATGCCGCTCCAGCGGGTGCTGCAGGTGATCGAGGAAGTCGGCCTGAACGATTTTATCCGAAATATGCCGGAAGGACTGAATTCGGAATTGCTGCCGGGCGGCAAAAACGTGCCCAGAAGCGTGATCACCAAGATACTGGTGGCCCGCGCCATCGCCCCGGCGCCCCAGTTGCTGGTGCTCGAAGAGCCGCAAAGCCACCTCAACGTACACGACCGCATCCGGATATCGAGCCTGCTGACCGGGCGTGAACGACCCTGGACGCTCGTAGCCGTGACTTCCGATCCGATCCTGGCATCCATGTGCGACCGGGTGGTCGTGCTGAAAGCAGGCAAAATGGTATTTGAAGGGAGTTTCGACGAGGTGCGCAAAACAGAACACTACGAAAGCATTTTCCACGCGCTGGACAACCCCAAAAACATCGATCCGGCGACTGCCGCCTGAGGTTAACAACATAATTGACAGCCTATGATGCTGAATATTTCCGAAAATACCGTCCACTGTGAAAAGGACATGGAAGGCCTGGCGGCGCCGCAAAAAACGGCGTTGTCGCGGTGGCACCTTTCCTTCAGAAAACTGATCCTCATCCTGCTCGGCCTTTTCTTGCTGTTCATGTTCCTGCCCTGGACGCAGAATGTGCAGGCCAACGGCAAAGTCACCACCCTGCGGCCGGAACAGCGCCCTCAAACCATACACGCTACTATTGCGGGCCGCATCGAACGCTGGTACGTGACGGAGGGGCAGCAGGTGCAAAAAGGCGATACCATCGTGCACCTGTCGGAAGTGAAATCCGAATATTTCGACCCTAATATCGTCGACCGTGTCGGCAGCCAGGTTTCCGCCAAAGAAGGCGCAATCGAATCGTATTCCGGCAAAGTAGGCGCGCTGGAATCGCAGATCGCCGCCATGGATCGGGAGATGGACAGCAAGATCGATCAGATCGGCAACAAACTGGCGCAGGGACGGCTCAAAGTGGAAAGCGACAGCATCAAGGTGCTGCAGGCAGGCATCGACCTGCAGGTGGCGCAGCGGCAATACGACGGCACCAAAGCGTTGTACGACAAAGGTTTGAAATCGCTGACCGAATTCGAAGCGAAACGCCTCAAACTGCAGGAAGCGGAAACGAAGATCGTGGCCGCACAGAACGACTACCGGAGCAGCCAGCGGGCGATGGATATCTACCGCGCGGAATTGCAGTACACCCGGAACGAATACGCCAACAAGATCGCAAAAGCGCAAAGCGACCGCTTCAGCACCTTGTCGGAAAAATACGACGCCCAGGCTACGGTGAGCAAACTCCAGATCGAGCGCGACAATTACGCCCGCCGTACGGCATTTTACTATATCGTGGCGCCCCAGGACGGCTTTGTCGTGCAGGCCGTCAAGCCCGGCATCGGCGAGATCGTAAAAGAAGGCGATCCGGTCGTCAGCATCCAGCCTGCGGCG
Source organism: Lewinellaceae bacterium (assembly GCA_020636045.1). Classification (GTDB taxonomy): domain Bacteria; phylum Bacteroidota; class Bacteroidia; order Chitinophagales; family Saprospiraceae; genus M3007. Next base: position 22,928 of record JACJYP010000020.1, on the reverse strand, counting down.
TACCAGTTGGCCGTGGAAATGTACGTAAAGCCCATCGACCTGCCGCTGATCGCCATCGGGCGGACCGTCAGGTTTATGTTCGACGGTTGGCCGGCGTTTTTCTTCAGTGGCTGGCCGGGCGTTTCGACCGGCACTTTTGCGGGCAAAATAACGGCCATCGACCGCCATATCAGCGCCAACGGCAAGTTCCGGGTGCTGGTAGCGCCCGACCCCGAGGCAGAGCCCTGGCCGCAAGAACTCCAGATCGGCGGTGGCGCCAAGGGCATTGCCCTGCTGAACAACGTATTTCTCGGCTACGAACTCTGGCGCATCATGAACGGATTTCCGCCCGATCTTTACCAGGATGTGAGCAGCCCGGGAGCGCAGGGAGGCAAAGACACCGGCAAGACCAAAAAAGATCCTCAATGACCGGCACCATTCATACTTTCACGATACGGCGCAGTTTGTTCTTTGCCGTTTTTCTGTTGTGTGGACTGTCAAAAGGGGCGGCGCAGGCAGCACTGAACACGTCCGACACCCTCTACTGGGATGTATTTCGCAGTCAGGTGCTGGAATACCACCCCCTGGCCAGACAAGCCGACCTGAACCTGGATCAGGCGGCGGCCCTGCTCCTGCGCGCGAAAGGCGGTTTCGATCCGAAACTGTACGCCGATCATTCCGCCAAACATTTTGCCGACAAAAATTACTTTCGCTACAGCGAGGCGGGGCTTAAATGGCCCGGCTGGCTGGGGCTCGAACTGAAAGGCGGCTACCAGTACACTTCCGGCGCCTATCTCAACCCGGAATCGAACCTGCCGTCCGACGGACAGGCCTCGTTCGGCCTGAACTGGAGCATCGGGCAGGGTTTGTTCACCGACGATCGGCGCACCGCCCTGCAACTTGCGCGCATCGGCGTCCGGCAGGGCGAAGCGGCCCGCGCAGCGGCGCTCAATGACCTGCTATACGAGGCGGCAAAGACGTATTGGGCCTGGGTGGCGGTATCAAACCAGTTATCGATCTACGAGGCCGCCTATCGCCAGGCTGCCATCCGCCACGAAGGCATCCGCGAAAGTTACCGGCAGGGCGACAAACCCGCCGTCGACACGCTGGAGAGTTTTATCCAGATGCAAAACCGGGCGCTCGACCTGAATTTTGCCGGTAACGAGGCGCGAAATGCAGCCCTCGATCTCTGCAATTTTCTTTGGGACAAGGATATGAACCCGGCCGATCCCGGTCAGTTGAAAAAGGCGCCGGACATCACGGCTTTCCCTTTTTTTGCACCGGTCACGGAAGACGGCGGGACGCTGGCAGCCAGGGCGCGGACACAACACCCCGAACTGCTCATGTACGAGAACAAGATTAAAAGCCTGGAAGCGGAGCGCCGCCTGAAAGCAGAAAAGCGAAAACCCGTATTGGACCTGAGTTATACCCTGCTGGGTTCCGGCTGGCAGTTTTTTCCCACGCCGGGCATCGACGGGGCGGCTGTGCTGGCCAACGACATCAAGTGGGGCATACAATTCAGTTACCCCATCCTCAACCGGAAAGTGCGCGGGGACCTGCAGGTGACGGAGGTAAAAATGGTCCAGACGGACTACGAACGGCGCCTCAAGCAACAGAGCATCGAAAATAAAATTCTTGCTGCCGCCAACGATCTGAGCAACCTGTCGTCGCAGGTGGCCCTGTATCGCGGCATCACGGATGATTACGGCCGCCTGCTCGAAGCGGAAAACGAAAAATTCCGCTTCGGCGAAAGTTCGGTGTTCCTCATCAACACCCGCGAGCAGCGCTGGCTCGACGCGCGCATCAAATATCTGAAACTGCTCGCTGAATACCGCAAAACGGAAGCGGCTTTGCAATGGGCTGCGGGTATGTTGGCGAACTAAGACGGGTGATCAGGGTTCGTTGTCAAGCCGACAAGGTTCCTTGTCAGGTTGTCGAGGTTCTTTGTCAAGCCGACAAGGTTCCTTGTCAGGTTGTCGAGGTTCCTCGTCAAGCCGTCAGGGTTCCTTGTCAAGCCGACAAGGTTCGTTGTCAAGCCGTCAGGGTTCCTTGTCAAGCCGTCGAGGTTCGTTGTCAGGCCATCAAGGTTCCTTGTCAAGCCGTCAGGGTTCCTTGTTGCAACTTCTGACAATACACCCGTTACAATAATGTGGGTTCTGGATAGATCGTAGGAACAATTTTCATTCGGGTCATCGAGGGTATAGCCTGGCATCCATGCTATACTGTTCTTTTGCTCCCGCCTGTGGCGGGATTTCGGCAAGCCTCAACTTGACCAAAGAACCAAAAAAATCAAGGCTGTATTAAAATCCAACGATTTTGCTGCCATTTCCGGCGGGTTCGCACCCAAACTCGTCCCTCCTTCGTCGGGACTCAAACATGGGTGCTCTCAACCGCCTCCAACGGCACAAAATCGGGATTTTAATAAGGCCGGCATCGTTCAATGCGCAATATGACAGCAGATAAATGTGAGTTTTGGAAAGGACTGATCAATAATAAAAAAGCAATCCCCCGGCGTCAGACGCCGGGGGATTGCGGGTATTTAGCCTGAATTACACTTTTCCGCCTGACAGTTCGTCCTGCAATTTCTTCAGGGCATCCCATTCGCCGTTGTTGGCCAGGCGCGCCTGAGCGGGCCAGGTACCCGGGTCGTGGATATTGAATTGCGAACCGCCTCCATCGAGGATTTCCTTGAGTTTGTCCGGCGCGGCTTCCGACAACTGTTTCCAGGTCTTGATGCCGGCAGCGTGCAGCAGGTCGGAAATCTTCGGACCGATGCCTTCCACGATCTTCAGGTCGTCATGTTTGTATCGTTTGCCGTTAAACGTGATCGCGTGGCCTTTGTGGCCACCGCCACCGCCGTGGTGTTTGTCGCCGAGTTGTTCGCGCAGCGCGTTGCGCTCGCTTTCGCACATCATCAGGTCGTCTTTTGCCTTGTGCAACTGACCGCTCTTCGACTCGACGTCGGCTTCCGTCTGGCTGAGTTTGAGGCGCAGTTCGGTGTTTTCACCGGTCAGCGAATCCACTTTGGCGCGCAATTCGGCGAGTTCGGTTTTCAGGGCGCCCACCTTGTAATATGCTGAGGCGGCGAGCCAGCCCAATATGAAGGGAATGATGCAGAGCATAAGGCCGGTCGGCAGGTCCTGCATGAAAGTCGTATCGTGCAAAAAGATATAGGAGAGAACCATGGCTAGTTGTTCGTTTTGAATTGTTAAAGGTTTACGGTGATGATCACGCGGCGGTTTTGGTGGCGACCGTCGTCGTTGTCGTTGCTGGCAACCGGCTCCGCCTCGCCTTTTGAATCCACCTGTATCCGCTCGGAAGCGATCCCGTTGTCCATCAGGATTTTGGCAACGGCTTTCGCGCGGCCCATGCCCAGTTTTACATTGTCCTCTTCGGTACCCACATCGTCCGTATGCCCCACCACGCGAAAGGTGGCGCGGGTCGTTTTATGTTTTTCACACATTTTTTTCAGGTAAGCGTCCACAGCGGGGTTGTGGTCTTTCTCCGTCGAGTTGAAAGGGAACAGCAGGATCACGTCGCGGTCGGTCTCGATGATCGCGCTGTCTTCTTTTTTCAGCACCATTTTCACCCAGTTGAACGAAGCCGACTCCATCGGGTCGCTGGTTTCGCTCAGGCCGTCTTCCACAAGTTTGGCTTCCAGCCGAACCCGGCTGTCGGGCATTTCCGGTTTCATCATGTCGCGCAGCACGGCGGCGCGGGCCAGCGCCAGTTGTTCGCCGTTCGCCTCATGGGCGCGGTAAAAACCGGTGATCACGAGCGTATCTCCCTGACCGCCGGTCGCGAGCAGGTTCTTTTTCCAGGTCGGAAAATTGGCGTCCGCGACGGGACGGTCGGCATTCCACTTGAACAGGGGAACGCCGGTGGTTTGGGCGGGGGCTTCTTCCGTTGGCGCGGCGCCATCGCAGCACTGGCACTTGTAACAATGCCAGTAGTTGACGCACCACACCGTGTAGCCTGCAAAGAGCAAGGCAATAAGCCAGAGTGGAAGTTTCATGTGAGATTTGATTTAACGTTTTTTCGATGTTTCGTTTCGGCAAATTTCTAAAAGGAAAAATCAAAATCTACACTTTTTTACAAAAACTTCACACTTGTGCGGATAAATAATCGTCCAGGTATTCAAAGTTTGGCGTGAGTTTCCCGTTTTCCGCGATCGTCGCCCGGCGGATCACTTCGCTGCCGCCGCCCTTCAGCAATTCGGTCAGCACGCGTTCGAGCAACTGGCGGCCGAAAAAGGCCGAAGCGTCGCGCGGCAGTTCAGAGGGCAGGTTGTCGATGGCCATGACGTCGATCACCTCCGCGCCGTACGGCGGCCCTGTTTCGCCGGTGACCGGATCGAATCCGTACACGGGGTCGGCGATCTTGCTCGCCCGCAGGGTGCAGGGCAGCGAGGCCCCGGGCATGATGTCGCAGGTGATATCGGCGATCACGCGGATGCGGAAATCGGGCTGCCGCATCTCCCCGATCCCGAAAAACACGGGCGACTTTTTGTCGTAAAAGATGCCGTTGATCAGGATATCGGCGCGGCGGTAGTAGTCGGAGAAGGTGCTGACATATTCCCCGCCGTGGCGGTAAAAATGCTGCTTGTCAAAGGGCCGGCCGTCGCGGTGCTTCACATAGTCGGCCGCGTGTATCTGCGTAAAAACGGCTTCGTCGAATCCGCCGGACAGGAATTCCGCCGGTTCCACCTGCCGGATGCCCATGTCGCGCAGGTTTTTGACGGCGCCGGCCGCCACGCGACCGCCGCCGGTCAGCACGATGCGCAGGGGCGGGAATGTTATTTTTTCATAAATGGAAAGCACCTCCGCGTAGTCGTGGCTGTCGCAGAGCCGGGGCAGGCTGAACTGTCCGGTGCGCCGCCCCCAGGTCCAAAGCCCGTTGTGCGCCCCCACGATGCCTGCGTAAAAGCCGAAGGCGATCAGGCGCCCGCCCGCATCGTTCGTCAGGGCCTCGTAATCGATCAGTCGTATATTCTTTTCGAGGATCGCCCGCAGCAGACCGCGGTTGTGGGGCTGCTTTTTCATGGTGTGCGAGAAAAACAGGTAGGTTTTGCCGGCGATCAACTGGTCGACCGGCACCTCTTTTACTCCCAGCAGCACATCGCAGCCGGAGAGGTCTTCGAGCAGCGGCACGCCGTGGGCGGTGTATTCGGTGTCTTTGAAGCAGCGAACGGGCGAGGGTTGCACGGCAATGCGGACCGGCCATTCCACCATGGCCTCGGCGCATTGTTCGGGGGTGAGCGGTACGCGCGCATCGGGGGGTACTTTTCCCTCCCGGATGATTCCAATTCTGATCATGTGTTTTATGTGGCGGCGGGCGGCCGGTTTGTCTGGTCAGGCAATCGGGGAGCGCGGCGAAGGTAGGTGTTTTGCGCCGGAGAAAACATGTGACCTGCCGGCAAGCCTGCGTCAACAGGATGCAAAAATATTCAAAACAAAAGCCGAACTTTCGGAACCGGTTTTCCGTTTATCTTTGCACCGCTCTTTGAAATACTGGTGTCGCCACACGATCGACTTTAATGTTATTCCGGCAAACATCAACAACAGCACAGGCTTTTGCATATGTATTGTTGAAAAAATGCCGGATCATAGGATCCCTGCGCAACAGTTGGCATAAGCCGACCACAGCACAAAGTCCAATTTCTAATTTCAAGTATCCCAATTTCCAATTTCTAATTTCAAGTTTCCAATAACAAGGGGCTGCCTGGTATTGACGGGAAAGTGTAGTCGCTTCGCAAGCATGCCGGAGCATGGTTGGTTACTCCGTAAAAAATAACGACCGAACTATAGTTGGCAACACTCAGTATGCCATGGCTGCCTAATTCCAGAGAATTAGAAAGCCTTTGCGCCGCGTTCCCGCCAAGGCGGGATGAGCCTTGATGCCTGCTACACAGGTCGCCGCGCATCATCAAAAAAGCAGGATTGCCCGACGGGATGCTCCGACTGAAGGGTGAAATTAAGGAGATAAGGTGCGGCCGGTCTGTTTCCGGACCACCCCGCACTCGAAAATTCAAGCGGAAACTAAGCATGTAGAAGGCGCTGCGGCGCTTTGTCCGGACGCGGGTTCGACTCCCGCCAGCTCCACAACCATTACAAGCCAATCATCCAGGTTAGGGTGATTGGCTTTTTTTGTTTTGGGTTCTATAGTAATAGGTAGGTCACTTTGGCAAAATATCGGGCTCACTTTCCCATTCAGGTGATGTATAACTACATTAACCTAGCGACCTTGGGAAACACGCCTCAGCCATTCATTTACTATTTCTGCGAAGGAGCCCTGTTATACTTGGTAGATGCGCTAACAGGTGTAGCAGTCGAGTTGATAAGCCGCATTAAAACGGACATCCTTTTGATTCTTGATTGACAAATGATGAACAAATACTTTGAACCTGCCATACTCAAACACTATTTGATATCCGATCTTGTCACGCTCAAAATTTCTAAAATTATTACTAATGAAAAAAAAGAAGAAATGGCGAAAATATATCTGGAGCATTTAGGATACCGTGACATCGTATTTGAGCCAGATGGAAATATCCCTCCCGACTTTTTGCTAAATAGAGGCATTGCAGTAGAGGTGAGAAGGTTCAATCAATATTTTCGGAATGACAACAGCATGGAAGCCTTGGAAGATCTTGGACATAAGTTAGTCCCAACAATAACCTCTATTCTTAGCGAATATAAACACATTCAAACCTCTCATTCAGTATATGTCTTCATCGACTTTGAGAGGCCTCTTAAACCCTCTAAGAGTTTATACGATGAAGTCCGCATCACCTTAAATAAATATCTTTCTGACTTTGGCAACAGGGTAAATCTGAAGGTAAATGAAAAATTGACCTTACAGATTTATCCTGTTGAAGAACGACTATCAAGCCCATTCGTTTTCGGCGGTTCAGGTGATGGCGATTCTGGAGGTTTCGTTGTAGCAAATGTACACGCTCACTTACCATTTGTAATTTCAGAGAAGGAGAAGAAAATAAAACCATTCTTTCAAAAATATCCTACATGGTGGCTCGTACTAATTGACACCATTGGATATGGTTTAGATCAATACGATTTAGATCAACTTAATAAAAACCCACCTTATAAAACGATCTTCGACAAAGTGATCTTAGTTTCGCCAAATAACCTATCTCATGGAAGCGAAGTAAGTATAGAAAAACATTCTTATGAAACCTAATCTTTGGGTTTACCCTACTAATGAAGAAATGAGAAGAACAGGTCAAACTTTTCTCTTATCCACTGCTTCCTGAAAACCTTGCCCGACCTGAAAAAGACAGACTGATTCGCCCGCCTTACAATCCGGTCTTCAAATAGGGCTTGGATTATATTGGCGCTGTTCCTAACTTTGATAAAAAATTTCAAACGTGGACATTACCAAAATTGTAGAACAAGCTGTGGCCGATAAAATCGACACTCAGTATGTTTCCGCACAGTTCTCACACGTGCAAAATGTCGGTATCGTCTTTCTATGTACGCAAGATGAAACCGATCAGGAAGAAGATGAATGGGTGGATGATAAAGGCAGACATAATTTTATCATCCGGTTACCGTACGATCTTGTAAAAAGTTCTCCTGATGTTCGGGATTTCATGGTGGCGATCGTAAAGGAACGGTTAGGGGAAACAGCCTGATACACGGGTAAAACCTGATTATTTACACTACTACTTCAAAAATTCCTCCTAAGTTATTGATAGTTAAAATATTGTGGAGTCAGGTTAGTTCCACCAATCCCATACCTATTTCAGGCCATGTTAGTTACAAAAATTGTCGAAGAGGAAATTGCCGACAAGGTAGACACACAATACGTCGCCGCCCAATTTCCCCAATGGCCTAACGTAGGGATTACCTTCCTGTGTACGCAAGACGAAACCGACCAGGAAGAAGATGAATGGATCGACGAAAAGGGAAGGCACCAATTCATTATCCGGTTGCCGTATGACCTCGTAAAAAGTTCTCCCGATGTTCGGGATTTCATGGTAGGGATAGTAAAAGAACGACTGGGAAAAGCAGCCTGATACACGGGTGAAACTGCCCCCCTACATCAAGCCTGAAGTTACATTGACACAAATATCCGCTTTATCATTGATCGGCAGAGGATGGATCAGTGGTTTTCAATCTTGTTATTGTGGCGTTTTTGGGCGCAATGTTATACATGAACGCATTCGGGACCTTTTTTGCAAATGTCCGAACACGTTTAAAAAAACCGAACCCCTTTGCAGAGGTTCGGCCCTGTTCATGAAGAATATTTTCCAGCGTTGCTTCCGCTTTATTTATCGACCCGCACAATCGGAATAACGGCTCTCCCGGCGGCGCTCCGAAGTTCTACCAGATACATACCCGATGTATTTCCGGCAATCTCCAAACGTTCGTTGTGCCCGCCGGCGGCGTAGTCCGCCTTTTTCGAAAATTGAATCCGGCCCGCCGTGTCATAGACCCGTATTTCGGTGTCGCCGGCCTGAGGCAGACTGAATTGCAATTCAATACTCTCTCTAAAGGGATTCGGCCAGGCTTCCAGGCTCAGAACTTCGCCCTGGTCCGGATTGCCCGTGGCGATGGTCTCCAGAAACTGTATTTGCACCTCCGATTCTGCATACGCGCTGTTGTATGCGTGTGCCGGCAGGGCATCTTCGTTCAGCCGCAGTACCTGGCTCAACAAGGCGCCGCTTTCCAATGCCTGGAAGCGCAGGCGGAATATCGGTGCGGCTTCGTCCAGCACAACCGGGCCGGCTTGCGACCACAGCATCCGGATCTCGCCTTCGGCTTCATTGTAGGTGCCGAAATTGTCTATCGAGAGCGGCAAACCGTTGAGCGGTTCTATTTCCACCAATGCCAATTGTGCAGGGTCGAAATACAACGCGAACTGGAAGGAGTTCAGGTCACCGAGTTGATCGGCGCGGAATTCCACATCGAGTGGCTGACCCGTTTTCAAAACACGGTCCTGTATCCGGAGCACCAACGGCTCGCCGGCGCTGAAATTGGCCGGGTTGGCCCAGGTGCTCACCACGTCGCCTATTTTGATGCCTTTGAAATCCTGGCCGCTCACATTGCTGCTTACATCCGACAGGTTGATTTGCTCGGGAAAGCCCCAGGGTGCATTCGGGTTGGAGAATACATAACTTTCGGGTACGAATCGCCATGAAGTGATCAGGTTCATGGCTGACGGATTGCCCAGGAGTGCCTGATTCAACAACGAGGCGTCAAAGGCTGTGATTGAATTGCTTTTGTTCACATCGGCAGCGATACGCTTGAAAGGCGCCGGCAGCGGGGCTATATTGGCCACGTGTTGCTGAATGGCCGTGATATCGGCGCTGGTTACGCCGTTGAGTTTATTGATATTTTTGACCGGTTTCACCGTAAAATTACCGGTGCCCGAAGGGATGTTCACCGCATAATCGCCGTTCGTATCGCTGGCATCGCTGCCGTTGCCTGCGCCGGTGACATTGACCGTGGCGTTGTTGACGCCGCTCACACCGTCGTGTTCCCAGGTGATCGTACCGCTGATGTTCAGGCCGTTGCAGTTTTCAGTGTTGTTCACCGTCCATTCCACGGTGCGGGTGCAGCCGCCCACGGGGTCTTCTATTTTTACATAAAAAACAGTGGTTCCCTGCGCCAAGGCATTGGCAGGGGTAAAAGCGTTCGTCGTCACATCGTACGTCCCCGCAGACTGTGTGGCATCGGCGTCAGTGAAAATGCCGAGGATGTTGAAGTCCACCGTGGCGCCGAGGCTGAAAGCGGGGCTGACGGAGGCGCAGTCCGTAGTGGCCGTGGGGGCGATGATAATTTCGTTGTTGGTCACGTTCGGGATGGGGTTGCCCTGTGGGTAGGCAAGAATGCCGTTGTTAGTAAGACCGTTATTGATATGGGTATCCGAAGTGTTGACCACGAACAGGCCACTATTAGAAAAAGAGCCACCACTATTAGTTTTATGTAGTAAGCCTGATAGATAGAAGGTACCACAGGCTCCATTCAAAAATGTCCCACCGATTTGGTAGAAGCCTCTTTCTGTTATCTGGGAAATGGTTAACTCCCCTTCGTTAATAAAACTGGCATCTTTGATATGAAGGCCTTGTCCACCTGCTTGACCAATGGAAATCGTAGCCCCACTTTCGTTGAGGAATTGGGGACTGTTAGAAGTCCCTGATATTCCACTACCGCTTGTATTTTCAATAGTCAGATTGGCGCCGCTACGATTAAAAAAACTTCCTTTAATAAGCATACCTGCCCAGCCAATTCCTACTGAAGTTCCAATTTCAATAGTCCCATAGTTTTCGACTTCCCCATTCAGGGTCAGTGCTGTTGATGTTGAGCCATTGATGGCCAGGCTACCGCCTGCAAGTATGGCCAATACGCTGCCGTTATTCACCGTGACCGATTTGGCTACTGCCGCCGTCGAGCCGGAAATGACGGGGTTGTTCGCCACATTCGGGATGGTCACATCGTCGTCTGCCGTCGGCACACAGTTTGGCGACCAATTGCAGGCCTCTTCCCAGTCGGTGCTGATATGCCCCGTCCAGATACGGGTGATGGTGGAGCAGTCGGGGCTGGGATTGACATTGGCGTCGGTGTCATTGCAGTCACCTTCACAAATGGTATAGCCGTCTCCGTCCAGGTCAAACCCTTCATCGACCTGACCGTCACAGTTATCGTCGATGCCGTTGCAGATTTCGGTGATGCCGGGGTTCACGTCGGCATTGCCGTCGTCGCAGTCCCCGTCATTCATGCTGAACCCATCATTATCGGCATCTACACAATAGGTGACCACTTCGGTCTCGCTGTCGCAGCCGGTGTCGTTGTTGGCGATGAGAATGGTGTTGCCCACCGCACCGGGTGTTTCCAATAAATAATGGATGCCGCAGCAGTCGCTAAGGACGGCGTTGTTTACAATGTCGAGGCGGTTCGCTACGGATGTTACATTGGACAAACCGTCGAGGTCTGTCAGTTGGGAATTAAAACTGATATTCATTTCACCGCCGATGGAGGTGATATGGACGAGGCCATCCAGGTTGGCCAAATTGGAATTATTAAAAATGGTCAAATCACCGACAACCGAACTGAGGCCATTCAAAGCATCTACCTGCACCAGGTTGTCATTATTGGAGATGGTAATTTCGCCGCCCACGGAAGTGATATTTTCCAACCCATCCAAATCGGGCAGAGCATCGCAATTAAAAACCTGGAGCGACCCACCAACACTGGTGAGATTCGTCAATGGGGACAAATCGGTGATGGAACTCCCATTGTCAAAAAGGAGGTTTCCGGTAATGCTGGTATAGCAGCCCGGCCAGGCATCAATTTCAGACTGATCGGAAAAAGTGACGCTTCCAAGGTAAGTCAGGCCACTCAGCCCCTCATCCACCGTGCCATTGCAATTGTTGTCGATGCCATCGCATATTTCTGGATTGCCGGGGAAGCTGGCGGCATTGCTGTCATCGCAATCCGTGTTATCCAACACATACCCATCCGGAGCATCACAGAAAAGGCCGGAAACCATCGGGTCGCCGTAGCCGTCACCGTCCGCGTCAGCGTAATATGTAGTAAAATCACAGGCGGTAGCCAGGGTCCATTTAGAAAAGGCATCCACGTTTTGGGTTTCCACCCAGTTGGCGGTGGCATCCCTGGCACTTGCCGCATAAAAATCCCAATCCGTGCCGGTGAAACGGTACGGGCTCAGCTCACCCTCCACCAGGCCGTTGAGTTCATGGTCGAAGTAGCTGAAGCGCACCGTAGCGTCCAGCCCGGTATTATTGGCCGGGGAGATGTCGTAGTAGCGAAGGATACTCGCTTCCCCGTTGACTTGTTGTACATCGTGCCCCCGCTGAATGGTGGTAGAGCCGAGATTGGCCGGGGAAGTAATGCTGACCCCGATATTGCCGGGGTTGGCCGCCGTGGGATCGTCCAGGTCAACGGTCTTTTTCACCACACCGCCAAAACCAGTGAAAGGAGGAGGAGGAATACCGTAAATGTAGCTGGATGGCCCTTCCCCAATGATAGCGCCGTTGCCAATGAGCTCAAGTTCCTTTGCCCGCAAATCTAAATTACCGGAAACCATATTCAGCTCATTGGCAACTGTGATGTTCCCACCCAGTTGGGCATTGCCTGATGGTTTGTCAATCACGAGGTTGTATAAATTAAATCCTGATGAAATGGATTGAGTACCCGTTCCGGAAAAGATAACGGTGGAAGTGCCGGGGTTGAAGGTGCCGCCAATAAGGCTAATGCTGGAGGTGGTGCCGGAGAAGATATATTCCCCGTCCCCTTGTACCGATACATTAGTTGGTATGCCAAAGCCAAGGCCCAACACTGTAAGCGTGCCGTTGTTGATTAAGCTGGTTCCGGCACTTGGATTAAAAGGCAGGAAGTAAGTGGTGGTCAGTGAACTACCACTGGATATATTCAGAATGCCTGAGTTGATATCCAGGTCATTGGTCACCGTGACATTTGCGTTGATAGAGGTTGACACGTCGGAAGGCTTGTCAATCACGAGAGTGTAGAAGTCAAGGGGACCATTGGGGGAATAAATTCCAACTGGATCGATTCCGTTCATGGTAACCGTGGACGTGCCGGGAATGAAAGTCCCATTGACAAGAAAATTTCTGGGGAAGAAATAAGTCCCGTTCCCTGCTAATGTCGAACCGGTTGGCACCAAAAAACTGCCGTCGGTCACTGTAAGGCTGCCATTGTTGGTCAGGTTGGCTCCCGGTTCCATGACGATGAATTCAGCCTGTGCGGCAGTAGCTGCGGCAATGACCGGGTTGTTGGCCGTTGGGTTAATGGTCACGTAGCTTGAAGCGGTGGGTGCACCAGGGGACGCCCAGTTTTCAGCCGTGGCCCAGTCGTTGCTGGCGCAGCCGGTCCATATTTTTCTGTTGAGCAAACTGCCGGAAAAGGAAACGGGCGCATTGCCGTTATCGGCAGTGAAGGTGCCCGCATTGTACAGGATGATGCCGTTGTTGGTTTCGATGTTGCTGTCGCCCGTAGACTCCTGGAGGATGGTGTTGCTATTGGTGAAGGAGTTGCCGGCATCAATAATAGATTTGTCAAAAATGTGGATTAAGGCACTGCAGGAACTGTTAGAAAAATCAGGTGTTGTTGCCCCCGCACCATTCCTGATGGCAGCGTTGGCTATACTTCCATTTTCCCCTATTTTGAGCAGCCCACTGTTGGTGAAGGAGCCATTGGCATTATATATTCCATTTCCATTTCCTCCTGTACGGACAATATCGATAGACCCCGTTGAGGTGTTATTGAAAGTGCCCTGGTTTTGGATACCATCTCCTCCTGTGCTAGCGACCGAACCAATGGCGATATTGCCTTCGTTGTTGAAAACGCCCAGGTATCCTGGACTTCCATTAAGAATGGCGACCAGAGCTGTTTGATCAATGAAAATTTCTCCTCCCTGTTTGTTCGTAAAGGAACCGAGCACCACAATGGCCACATCTCCCAGAATACCGCCCCCTCCCAGGCCACCAACAGTAACATCCCCGAAATTCTCAAGAGTAGAATTTTCCTGAACGAAGACTCCAAAAGAATTTGATTGCCAAATGGAAAGGGTGCTAGTGGCATTGTTCCTGAAGATTGCAGGAGAAATAGTATGGACCCCTATATTTCCAATATTGCCATTTTCACCCATCCTGATTTCACCATCATTGGTGAAGGTGCTTCCTACGCATTTAATCCCTGCCCCTGCGGTTTGACTGATTTTAATAAGGCCATTCGCTGTATTAGTAAAGTTACTTGAACTTTCAATACCATCCGAATTAATATTCCGGATGTTCAGGATGCCGAAATTGGTAAAAAAACTACCCGATTTGTTTACGATTCCTGTTCCACTAATCTGACTACTTTCCGTACCAATATGGATGGTTCCTCCGGCCTCGTTTATAAAAGAGGCAAAGAAGTCGTTGAAGATACCATACCGATCCAAACCTTCAATATTGATGACACCGCCCGACTTGTTGATGAAGGTGCCGCCCTGATTGAGGATACCGTCATTATTAGAGTTGCCGTTGTAGCGGGCGATGTTTATTTCGCCGGCATTGTTGGTGATCGTCCCAAAATTGGAGATGCCATTAGCGTTGTTGGGGTACAAATTCAAGGTACTATTCGGTTGGAGGGTCAAATTTCCACCACTGAACACCTGTACCTCTCTTGCATCCGCCGTGGTCCACACATAAGGGATATTGGCAGCAGCAGGAATATAGACAATATCATTACTGGAGGGTACCTTGCCGGGAGACCAGTTGCTGCTGTTGTGCCAGTTGTGATCAACAGCTCCTGTCCAAACTACTTCTGTACTAATAAAAGTATAGTCCACATGTCCGTTTTGGGAGTTACCTCCTCCCAGGGCTCCATCCGTCTTGGTGCTGCTCAAGTCATAGCTTGAATTGACATAGCTGCCACCGCCGCCACCATTGTTAAAGGTAGCACCGCCGCCACCGCCGGAGTAACCGCCGCCGCCACCGCCGCCGTTAGCGCCGGCACCACCACCACCACCAAAGCCATAGCCACCATCATTTCCTCCCTGGTTTACTCCATTCCCACCATCAGGATAACCTGCACCTCCACCAATGTATAAAGGGTCGTTGCCGGCGCCATCACCATCGCTGTATGCACCTCCACCGCCATCGCCATGGTTAAAAACATGCGTTCCACCGCCACCACCATTGCCATTGGCGCCACCGCTACCAGCATTGGTACCTTCTCCATTACCGCCGTTCTCTGATGCACGGCCTCCTTGGCCCTTTTGGCTATCAAGACAACTGAAAAAGGCATTCCCCTGATGAGCGCCGCCACCGCCGCCGGCCACCGCCAGGATAGTCCAATCCGCCGTACTGTTGGGGCGATACAACACAGCAGTACCGCCACCGCCACTCCCGGCAGCATTAGCGGAACCGCCAACTACATCATTTTCACCATGTTTCCCGACAATAAAGCGGATAGTCCCTCCGGGTTTCAGTTCGTTGGTACCATTCCCTATCCAAAATAAAGCTTCAGTGGTAGCGCCTGCCCCGCCATTACTTTTACAAGGGTCTCCGTCGGATGTTCCGGCCTCGGCATAGCCGCCATCTCCTCCCCGGAGCGTAAAACTAATGGAGTTGTAACTGGTGTTGGAAGGTATGGTATAGTCTTGTGCACTGCCTAAACGTTGCTCTGAACCATTGGCGTTGATGGTATAGGTACTACCGTTATCGTTCAACGTCTGGGCCGAGAGTTCGGCGGTCGGGCTGAATATGTGGATGAGCGCCAGGGCGATCACAGAAAGGAAAGAAGGTATGTTTTTCATAATTGAATTGTTGGTCGTGGTTGACTCTTTTGATGACGGCACAAAGGTGGAGGCTTGGCGAATCCGATGCTTTCGCCATTGTCTTAAATGCTTTCGCTATTGTCTAATGCAGGAAAAAAGACTTTACCTATTGTCTAATGGAAGGATTAGGCATTCATTCAACTTGTTGATCTCAAGTCACTTGCGTGTCTTACTGGGAGGAGCGCCAAACTCTTTCTGATAAGCGGAAGAAAAATGGGACGGGTTCTTGAAACCCACCTCATAGCCGACTTCTGAAACGTTCAGGTCGGAAGATTCGAGGAGTGTTTCGGCCATTGATTTGCATGAGTCATCCCGAATTTTCAGGTAAAAAACACTTCGGCAATCCTGAACACCGGCTAAGTATAGCCATGGCTCGTTACTACTGAAGCCATCTGAAAAATTCGGGATAACTCATTTGACCATTTGACCAGCTCTTATTTATCAA
This sequence comes from Lewinellaceae bacterium, assembly GCA_020636045.1. Lineage (GTDB taxonomy): Bacteria > Bacteroidota > Bacteroidia > Chitinophagales > Saprospiraceae > M3007. Next base: position 7,180 of record JACJYP010000020.1, on the reverse strand, counting down.
CCCGCACAAGCGGAAGAACGGCTCTCCCCTCAGCACTCCGAAGTTCTACCAGATACATACCCGACGCATTTCCGGCAATCTCCAAGCGTTCGTTGTGCGCACCGGCCGCGTAGTACGCCTTCTTCGAGAATTGAACCCGGCCCGCCGTGTCATAGACCCGTATTTCGGCCTCGCCGGCCTGCGGCAGGCTGAATTGCAATACGATACTTTCGCTGAAAGGATTCGGCCAGGCTTCCAGGTTCAGGACTTCGCCCTGGTCAGGATTGCCGGTGGCGATGGTCTCCAGGAACTGCAACTGCACCTCCGATTCTGCATACGCGCTGTTGTATGCATGCGCCGGCAGCGCGTCTTCGTTCAGCCGCAGTGCCTCGCTCAATAAGGCGCCGCTTTCCAAAACCTGGAAGCGCAGGCGGAATATCGGTGCGGCCTCGTTCAGCGCGGCCGGGCCGGCTTGCGCCCACAGCATCCGGATCTCACCTTCGGCTGCATTGTAGGTGCCGAAATTGTCTATCGAGAGCGGCAAACCGTTGAGCGGTTCTATTTCCACTAATGCCAATTGTGCAGGGTCGAAATACAACGCGAACTGGAAGGAGTTCAGGTCACTGAGTTGATCGGCGCGGAATTCCACATCGAGTGGCTGACCCGTTTTCAAAACACGGTCCTGTATCCGGAGCACCAACGGCTCGCCGGCGCTGAAATTGGCCGGGTTAGCCCAGGTGCTCACCACGTCGCCTAACTTGATGCCTTTAAAATCCTGGCCGCTCACACTGCCGCTTATATCCGACAGGTTGATCTGCTCGGGAAAACCCCAGGGTACATTCGGGTTAGAGAATACATAACTTTCTGGTACGAATCGCCATGAAGTGATCAGGTTCATGGCTGACGGATTGCCCAGGAGTGCCTGATTCAACAACGAGGCGTCAAAGGCTGTGATTGAATTGCTTTTGTTCACATCGGCAGCGATACGCTTGAAAGGCGCCGGCAGCGGGGCTATATTGGCCACGTGTTGCTGAATGGCTGTGATATCGGCGCTGGTTACGCCGTTGAGTTTATTGATGTTTTTGACCGGCTTTACTGTGAAGTTACCGGTACCCGAAGGGATGTTCACCTCGTAATCGCCATTCGTATCGCTGGCGTCGCTGCCGCTTCCGGCGCCGGTTACGTTGACCGTGGCGTTGTTGACGCCACTCACGCCGTCGTGTTCCCAGGTGATCGTACCGCTGATGTTCAGACCGTTGCAGTTTTCGGTGTTGTTCACCGTCCATTCCACGATACGGGTGCAGCCGCCCGCGGGGTCTTCTATTTTTACATAAAAAACAGTGGTTCCCTGCGACAAGTCATTGGTAGGGGTAAAAATGTTCGTCGTCACATCATACGTCCCCGCTGACTGGGTGGCATCGGCGTCAGTGAAAATGCCGAGGATGTTGAAGTCCACTGGTGTGCCAAGGTCGAAGGCCGGACTGACGGTAGAGCAATCCGTTGTGGCCGTGGGGGCGATGATGATTTCGTCGTTGGAGACAGTGGGTAAAGTACCCTCTACGTCTTCGATGATGCCATTGTTGGTGAAGGTGGCACCGTTGCTGCTCTCACTTGCTGTACTTGCATTGAGCGAAAGAAGACCTTCGTTGAGCCAAACAGTAAAGTTCAATTCGTTAAGGAACTGATGATAAAGCCGGACAGTTGAGCAGTCGAGGTTGTTAAATTCGCTACTTGAACTGTTTAATACCGACCAGGTACCAATCGGTTCATTCTCGCCAATGACCATCAATGCATTGTTCCTGTTTTCAAAGGTTGCTCCGTAGTCTTTATTGTAAAGACCTGTATTTGATGTGTTGTCAATCACAATGGTACTGGCGTCGTTCAAGAAACCAGCACCATTTTCATTTTTAATTCCGATACCAGGGGCACCGGAATTTTGGCCAATCAGGAGTTGGCTTCCATTCAGGTTTTTGTACTGGGCATCTGCGTTGTTATTTACACCCCCAAAACCCGTATTTTCAATTTCAATAGTGCTGGCAGAATTGGTAAAGATCGAGCCCAAGCCCTTGTTGGAGATACCATAGCTGAATACAAAGCCTCCATTGGTGGCAATCATAATTGCCCCACTATTCTGGTTGAAGAATTTGCCACTATTTTGGTTGCGGATTCCGTTCCCTAAAGTATTGCGGATATCAATGATGCCACCGTCGTTGGTGAAATTGGCATTGTTGTTAATGCCGTTTTCAGAAATAGCCGTGTTATGGCCCATAGCTATCGTGCCCATATTGGTCACCGTTCCATTGTTTTCCAGTCCATGGATAATGGAGCCATCAATGGTCAGGCTGCCACCACTGACAATCATCAGATGGGCATTAGCTTTTACCTCCACCGATTTGGCAACCGCTGCCGTACTGACGGAAATGACCGGGTCGTTCGTCTTATTTGGGATAACTACATTTTCGCCTGCCGTAGGTACGCAGTTGGGCGACCAGTTGCAGGGTTCGTCCCAGTCGGTGCTGATATGCCCCGTCCAGATGCGGGTGGTGGTGGAGCAATCGGGGCTCGGGTTGGCATTGGCGTCTGTATCATTGCAGTCAATGTCGGTGATGTTCACCAGTTCGCCAGCCAGTTTGTATCCAGGTGGCCGGTGGCAGCTTGCCGCAACAGCCCCGGATGTATAATTATCATTATCTTCATCCCTATACCAGATTTGGGCCACATGCACTGCCGGGTCGTTGTCGTCGCAATCTATAGGGGAAAGGCTGATGAGTTCGCCCGCCAGTTTGAATCCGGTCGGACGCTCACAGGATGCCATTATTCCATTTCCCGGATATCCGTCATCATCAAAATCCACATACCATACCTGATCGGGAAACTCATTTTCATCATTGTCGTTGCAGTCGGTATTGTCCAGCACATACCCCACCTCGCAAGCTTCACAGAACAATTGACTTATTGACGGGTCGCCATAGCCGTCGCCGTCGCTGTCGAGGTAACCGGTGACTACGTTCCCGTTGTTGTTCACCGTCCATTCCACGATGCGGGTGCAGCCACCCACGGGGTCTTCTATTTTTACATAAAAAACGTACGAAGGCTGAGTGAGGCCATTGGCCGGCGTGAAGGTATTCGTCCCTGCATCATACGTCCCCGCTGACTGCGTGGCACTGGCATCCGTGAAAATGCCGAGGATGTTGAAGCCCACCGTGACGCCGAGGCTGAAGGCAGGGCTGACGGAAGAGCAGTCCGTGGTGGTGGTTGATTCGACAACGATTTCGTTGTTATTGACAACAGAAAAATTGCCGCCATTGAGGTTGTTGATGATGCCATTGTTGGTACCAATATTACTGTTGCCACTGGCATTTTCAATGATGGTGCCGTCATTCTTGAAATATTGTGCTGAGCCTGAATAGGTGATGAGGTTGTCGGAAGCAACTTTGATCAGGCTACATTCATAATTAGTCAATAAGGCGTCTGATGCACTAATAGCGTTTCCACCGATATTCCCAATTTCACCGATGATAATCTGTCCGCCGTCGTTCGAAAAAATTGAGCCGTCATTAATATAAATCCCCTCCTGCGAGGTGTTATCAATGCGGACGGTGGAGCTGCTGTTGTCCAAACGGCAGTCAGAACAAGTGATACCTCTTCCCTGTATATTGCCCTCATGCTGACCAATCAGTGTTTGTCCATCGCTGAGATTGAGATAGGTTGGACTACTGAGAACAGCATTTATGGCATCCTGAGCCGTGTTGTCAATGACGACGGCACCTTTTTGGTTGCTCATCTCGGCACGATTACTAAGATTTATACCATGGCCACCAATGGAGCCGCCCGACTGGCCAATGAATACCTGACTCTCGAACTCGTTCTTAAAATAACTTTTATATCCAGAAGCATAAATCCCGTCGCTGGCCGTGTGCATGATATGGATGGCGCCATCATTGGACAGCAGCGTTTCAACATTGCTCAAGTATATGCCCCTTCCTCCAATGGCAGTGGCTCCGATATTGATGACCCCATGATTGGTTACCCGTGCCTTGTAACCGCTCACAGAGAGGCCATCATTGACCGCATTGTCAATACTGAGACTGCCATTATTTTGGATGGTAAGGTGACTGTTGTCATTCATTGTGACCGATCTGGCAACCGCTGCCGTGGCACCTGAAATGATGGGGTCGTTAGTTTCGTCTGGAATGACTACATCTTCATTGGCTGTTGGTACGCAGTTGGGCGACCAATTGCAGGCTTCGTTCCAAGCAGTACTAATATGCCCCGTCCAGGTACGGGTGGTGGTGGTGCAATCGGGGTTGGGGTTGACATAAGCGTCAGTGTCGTTGCAGTCAATGTCGGTGGTGTTCACCAATTCATCTGCCGTCTTGTACCCTGCTGGGCGTTCGCAGGCAGTTTGGGAAGTGCCAGTGGTATAGCCATCGCCGTCGGCATCTTCGTACCAAGTCTGACCGGGGAATTCGTCGGCATCGCCGTCGTCGCAATCCGTATTATCCGCCACATACCCACTTGGAACATCGCAGAAAGAACCGGATACTGCCGGGTCGCCATATCCGTCACCGTCCGTGTCGGCGTAAAAAGTGACAGGGACGCCACAATCGGCGAGCGTCCATTTCGAAAAGGCGTCCACGTTTTCGGTCTCCACCCAGTTGGCAGTTGCATCCCTTGCGGTGACGGGGTAATTGTCCCAGGTTGTGCCGTTGTACCGGAAGGAAGTCAGTTCGTTCTCCGGGATGCCGTCTAACTCCCAATCGAGGTAGTGGAAGCGCACCGTGGCATCCAGCCCGGAGTTGTTGGCCGGTGAGATTTCGTAGTAGCGGAAAATGCTGGGTTCCCCATTGACATCCTGCACCACGTGCCCCCGTTGGAGGGTGGTCGAACCGAGGTTGGCGGAGGAGGTGATGGTGACACCGATATTGCCGGGATTGACGGCATTGGGGGCATTCAGGGTAAGCGTTTTGGTGATGGTTCCATTTCCGTAAATGCGGCTGGCAGCCCTCTCATTGATAATGGCGCCATTTAGCGTAAGGGTGAACCCGCTTAAATTGAGATGCCCCGCCGTCATGATTATTTCATGTTCTACCGTGACAGGCATTTCTAAAGTGGTGGCATTACCATTCAACATTTCCAAATCATAAAAGGAAATGGTTCCGGTTCCATTGATAGAGCCTCCACTATTCCCGTTAAAGGTTACATGAGAAGTGCCTGGGTTAAAAGTTCCCTGATTGTACCAGGAGGCGGCCGAAAAATATTGTCCGTTCCCCTGCATCGTAGCGCCGCTTTTGTTCCATATGAGATAGGTGGTTGAGGCAATGCTGCCGTTGTTCGTCAAAGTTGCGCCGCTTTCCAGCGTCAGCCTGGTCCCGGACACCGATGCCCCGTTCTGGATAATCAAATTGCCGGACAGGACAATTACATCATTGAGCGTGAGGTTGCCTCCGGTGTTGACCGTCAGTTGACCGCCTGCTTGAACGGTGAAAGAATTGGCAACTGCCGAAGTAGTGCCGGAGATGACCGGGTCAGTGCCTGTTGGATAAATGACGACATCATCTGAGGTCGTAGGTGTGCCGCCGGGGTACCAGTTGGCAGCGGTCTCCCAGGCGTTGTTATTGCAACCGGTCCAAATCTTTTTGCCGGAGAAACTACCGGAAACGGAAACCGATGCATCACCGTTATCAACGGTGAAGGAACCCGAATTGTAAAGAATGAGGCCGTTGTTGGTCTCGATATTACTGTTAGCGGCAGACTCCTGCAGGATCGTCCCGCTATTCGTAAAGCTGTTGGCAGCATCTATAATTCTTTTGTCAAAAATGTGGATGACTGCACTACAAGTACTGTTCAGGAAAACCGGACTGGATCCGTTAAATATGAAATTATTAATTGCAATCGTACCTATACTTCCAATTTCCCCGATTTTTATGGTTCCCTTGTTGGTGAAGACTTCATTATTTGTTATTCCTGTATCGGTGGTATTTCCGATCTGGATGACACCGGTTGCATTGTTGTTAAAAATACCAGCATTACCATTATAGATTCCATCATTCCCGATAGTTCCACTTTCACCTATCCAGATTTCGCCGTTGTTGGTGAAATTATTAAAGTTCGCTAATCCAATATCGGCGGTTTGGTAGATGCGGATGACACCGGTAGCGTAATTTGTAAAAGTACCCCCGGAGCTATTGATCCCATCATCCCCGGTGGTATTGGTTTCGCCAATCCGGATTTCGCCACTATTGGTGAAGATCTGGAAGTTTAATATTCCAAAGTTGGCTGTTTGGTCGATTTGGATGGTACCCGTAACATTATTGGAAAAGTCAGCACTACTACCATTAAAGATCCCATCATCCCCGATACTGGCGGTTTCGCCAATCCGGATTTCGCCGCTATTGGTGAAGGCCAGGAGGTTTGTTATTCCTACATCGGCTATTTGGTCGATATAGATAATACCGGTAGTGTTGTTGATAAAACTACCTTCATTTTGAATACCGTCATCGCCCGTGTTCATGATTTTTAGAGTTGCCTGATTGTGGAATAAACTACCCGACAGGTTCAATACCCCGTCTACTGTGATTGGGTTGCTTGCCGTACCGATATTGATCGTACCTTTTTCATTGGTAAAGCTGCCACCTAATTGATTTACAATGCCCTTATCATCTATTCCATCAATATTGATCAAACCTGAATTTGATAAATTTCCCTGCTGTCTGTTGATAAAAATCCCCCTATTATCAATGCCATCGTCGTTCGGCTGACCGTTATACCGGGAAATGTTGATTTCCCCTTCATTGGTAATCGTTCCTTCATTATAGATGCCATCTGAGGTGTTCGCAGGGGAAAGATTCAATTTGCCATAGATGGTCAGTTCTCCACCGCTAAACACCCGGACCTCTCTTGCAGCCGCTGTAGTCGTATATGCTATTTCAGGGTCATTTCCTGAGGCGGTCGGGCTAATATCGACAAGGTTATTCAAACCCGGGACGCCGAAGGGTGACCAGTTACTGGGGTCGTCCCAATTAGTTCCATTGGTGCCTGTCCAGGTTTTTACACTCTGGGCGTTGGCGGACAGGGTCAGGAGCACCAACGCCAAAAGGCAGATAACCCTTTGCATGATTAAAAAGGGTGAAATAAAACGGGATTTGTTGGCAGTGTTATTGGCTGAAAAAAAGAAGATTCGCTTTTTCATTGGATGACT
>JACJYP010000002.1:297500-615107 GCA_020636045.1 Lewinellaceae bacterium | reverse complement strand
GGCTGGTGTGTATGAAACTCTGCCTCGCTGCACCCCAACGGGTCAAGGCGGCATTTTTGCTCAACCCGGGGTGCCTGCAACCTTTTTCACTCAGCGTCAAAAACCTGTATTACAACCTGTTGCCAATTGTTTTCCCCTACCGGAAAAGCGTACAGGCGTTCCTCGACAAGGCCATTTTTTGCAAGCCGCATCACCAGGTTTCGCGCGCAGGGGAAGAACTGATCGTCAAATACGAATTGTTCGCCCTCAACCGCTTCGTCGACCGCACGCAAAAGCCCTACCACATGAACGGCGAGTTGGGGCAAGTGCGGGTGGATACGTATTTGCTCGTGGGCGGGCGCGACCTGCTTTTCCCGGCCGGCATTTCCATCAACCAGGCGGTAAATTCAATTCCGACGCTGAAAGACGTCATGCTCTTCGAACAGGTTGGGCATGGTATCGAGACCTATGGCAAGGCCATCGGCGCCATCGGACGGATCATTCGCCGGAGAATCCCGATCACTATCTGACAACCAATTTCTTAAACAAAATAAAGCGATGAAAATGAACAACTGCCCAAAGCAGCTGCTGTGGATCTTTTTGCTCGGATTGCCGTGGTGGCTGCATGCTCAAAAAAACACGGTCAGCGGAAACGTGAAGGACGCCGCCAACGGCGAGGACCTGATCGGCGCAACCATCACGGTCAGGGAACTGCCCGGCACCGGGATCACCTCCAATGCCTATGGATTTTACGCCCTGTCGTTGCCGCCCGGCCAGTACACGCTCCGGTTCAATTACCTTGGGTACACGCCCCTGGAAAAACCGGTCGACCTGACGAAAAGTGATCAGACCCTGCACATACATATGCAGGCAAGCGCCGCGCAACTGGCCGAAGTAGAGATCAAGGCCATCCGCGACGACCGGAACATCTCGAACAACGAAATGGGGGTGGCCCGGCTGTCGCCCGCAGAGATCAGGTCCGTTCCGGTGATCTTCGGCGAACCGGACATCCTGAAAACCCTGCAACTGATGCCGGGCGTGCAATCTGCCGGCGAAGGGAACACCGGCTTCTTCGTGCGCGGCGGCGCCTCCGATCAAAACCTCATCCTGCTGGACGAGGCGCCGGTGTACAACGCTTCCCACCTGCTGGGATTTTTCTCGGTGTTCAACTCCGACGCCATCAAGGACGTGACCCTGTACAAGGGCAACATGCCTGCGGAATACGGCGGCCGGGCATCTTCGGTGCTCGACGTCCGCATGAAAGAGGGGAACAACCAAAAGTTCGGCGTATCGGGCGGTATCGGGCTGATCGCCTCGAAACTGACGGTAGAGGGGCCGATCGTCAAGGATAAAGGCTCATTCGTGGTCTCGGGGCGCCGCACCTATGCCGATATGTTCCTGAAACTCTCGAAGGAGGAAAGCGTGCGCAAAAGCAGCCTTTACTTCTACGACCTCAACATGAAATCCAATTACCGCCTCGGCGAACGCGACCGCATCTTCCTGTCGGGATATTTCGGGCGCGACAATTTCGGGATGCGCGACCTGTTCGGATTCGACTGGGGCAACGCTACGGCCACCCTGCGCTGGAACCACCTGTTCAGCGAAAAATTGTTCTCCAATACCTCCGCGATCTTCAGCAACTACAATTACAAGATCAGGCTGGAGACCGATTCGAGTTCATCACTGGCGATCAATTCCGGTATCCGCGACCTCAATTTCAAGCAGGATTTCGGATGGTTTCTGAGTGAATCCCATACGGTCAAGTTCGGCGCCAATGCCATTTACCACCGCTTTGCACCGGGCGAGATCAAAACGGGCGAGGGCAGCAGTTTCAATTCGATGGTACTGGAAGACCGTTATGCGCTCGAATCCAGTGCCTATCTGCAGGACAGCTGGACGATCAGCCCGCGATTGAGCGCCGAGATCGGCATTCGCTATTCCCGCTTCAATTACCTCGGGCCCGGCACCGCCTACGATTTCGATCAGGATGGTAATGTGACGGGTGAAGAAGAATACGGCGAATGGGAAAACATCAAAACCTACGGCGGCTGGGAGCCGCGCCTCTCCCTGCGCTACCAGCTGAACGATGTGAGCGCCGTCAAGGCTTCGCTCAACCGCAATTACCAGTACATGCACCTGTTGTCGAATTCGACGACCGGCACGCCGACGGACCTCTGGATGCCGAGCACCAACAACATCGATCCGCAGATCAGCGACCAGGTTGCAGTGGGCTATTTCAGGAATTTCGCCGACAACACCCTCGAGTTTTCCATGGAGGCGTATTACAAGCGCATGAACAACCTGATCGATTATCGCAACGGCGCCGACCTGTTTTTCAACAAGACCATCGAGTCGGAACTGGTGTACGGAAAAGGGGAAGCCTACGGCATGGAACTGCTGCTGCGCAAAACCCGCGGCCGGCTGACGGGCTGGGTCAGTTACACGCTCAGCCGCACCCTGCGCGAATTCGACGCGGTGAACGACGGCGATCCGTACCCTGCGCGGCAGGACCGCATCCACGACCTGTCGATCGTAGGCATGTACGACATTTCCCGGCGCTGGAAGTTTTCTGCAACCTGGGTATTCAACACCGGCGATGCCGCTACTTTCCCCTCCGGCAGTTACGAATTCGAGGGACGGCGCATCCCGTATTACACGGAGCGCAACGGTTACCGTTTTCCCAATTACCACCGCCTCGACCTCGGCGCCACTTTTATTGCGCGCAAAACCAGCCGATACGAATCCAGCTGGAATTTCTCGGTGTACAACGCCTACGGCCGTCAGAATACATACGCCATCAGTTTTGCTGCGAACGAAGACGATCCGCAGAAAAACGAGGCCACCCAAATCGCTCTGTTCCGCTGGATACCATCCGCGACCTGGAACTTCAAATTTTAACGATCACTCAACAAAAAAACACCATCATGTCTGCCAAAACCATATGCCTGTGCGGCATTTTCGCCATCGCCGGGCTCCTGTTTACTTCCTGTGAGAAGATCATCGACGTCGACCTGAACAGCGCCGATCCCAAAACGGTCATTGAAGCCAACCTCCGGGAAGGCGACCACCTGTTCCAGGTACATGTCTACCAAACCAAGGACTATTTCAGCAACGACCCGACAGTCTATTTCGACGACGCATCGGTGCGGCTGAGCGACGACAGCGGGGAATCGACCGACCTGATTCCGGTGGGCAACGGCACGTACGAAGTACAGATGATCGCGGTTGCCGGAAAAACGTACACCCTTCAGGTGACGCGCAATGGAGAGACTTTTACGGCATCAAGCACGCTGCCAGAAGTCACAACGATCAAGCAGATCACCTACAAAGAAGTGGAACTGCCCGGCGAAGACGACAACCAGGAGGTTTATCTCCGCTTCGACGACCGCGCGGGCGAACACAACTACTACCGCATCCTCGTCACCGCCAACGATACCCTCGATTATCAGTTGCAATATTTTGACGACAAGTATTTCGACGGCAATGACGTACAATGGTCGTTGAACGACTTTTACAGTCAGGGCGACCGGCTCAATGTCGAATTGAGAAGTATCGACGCAGCGGCGTACAAATACTACCTTACCCTCGCGCCCATCCTTACCGGCAACGACGACACGGCGCCGGGGAACCCCATCGGCAACTGGCAGGGCGGCGCACTCGGCTACTTCATCGCCTACAGTTCAAGCCGTATAGACGGTGTGGTGCCGTAATAGTGAAAAGATGAACCCATAAAACCGGCGGGCGATCGGAAAGCAGGCTTTTCGGTCGCCCTTGCTTTTTCTGCCAGGGTGTGTCTGAACAATACCCTAATCGAATAGCGCGAAATAGTCGGGCGCAGGAGCATAGCAGAAGGCTTCTGCATACGCCATTTTCTTTTTTGTGTACAGGCAGGCGCGGTACCTGTTCAGGCTGACGATCGCATCGAGGTAGTTCAATTCATGCAACTGGCTTCGATGCGCCCGGATGGCTTCGGTTTTGCGATCCATTTCGGCAGAAATATCGACCACGAGGTTGGGCACCAGGGGCGTCCAGACCTCATAGGCCGCGATCATTGCCTTCGCCGGCGCGGTTGCCTTCAGGATGCGGTTGGTACTGAAGTGATCGGAATGGTTATCCGTAAAAGCGGGTAAATAGACCAGATCGGGTTTGAAGCGATCAATCAGGGGTTTCAACAGCGCTGCAGCCCGTGCCTCTTGCCGGAATAGCCGGTCGTCGGGCATGTTCAGAAAATGCAGGTTTTCTTCATGCAGACCCAGCAAGGCCGCGGCGGCTTTGGCTTCTTGCTTTCTGATATTTGCCGCTTCCGTTTCGCTCTTGCCGGTTATCCCCTTCCCGCCGTTGCACAGGTACACGACTTTTACAGTATGCCCCTGGGAAATGTGCCGGATCAACGTGCCGCCACAGGCAAACACGTCGTCGTCGGGATGCGGCGACAACACCAGCACATTCGGACCATGCAGATGCTCCGCATGGTGCATTTTCGAGTACTTTTTGTAAACGGTTTCGCGCAATCGTTTATACTTCCCCCAGAGGTCCACGTTCAGCATGTTGTAAAATTTGACGGTAATATCCGATCAGGTTCCCAATGGTATTTTGCTCGGAAAACCGTTGTTCGACAAAAGTCCTGGCCTGTTCCCTGAGCCGTTGCCGCAACGGCGGGTTTTCGAGCAGGTGTTGCAAGGTGCGGGTAAGCGCAGCCGCATCGCCCGGGGCCGTCAGCAGCCCCGTTTTTCCGTGTATGCACCACTCACGTATCCCCGCCACGTCGCTTGCCACCACCGGTATGCCGCTGGCCATTGCTTCCGGGCCGACCAGGCCGAGGATCTCATCTGCGATGGACGGCATCACGACGATCGAGGATTTGCGATAGTAGTCCGCCACCCGGTCCTGCTCCACAGCGCCTATCAGCCTTACTTTTTCGCTCAGTCCTGTTGCGTCAATCGTTTTTTGGAGACGCGGCACTTCGCGGCCCTCCCCTACGACGGTCAGCCGGAGTTCCGGGAAACGGTCCGACAATAGTTTTACCGCCGATAAGAGGATGTGGGCGCCTTTGATGCGCTCGAGCCGCCCTACAAAAAGCAATTCAGCCCGGCGATCGTCGTAATCGCGGTGATACGGCCATTTCTCTAACCTGATAAAATGGGGAATGTGCCTGACTCCGGTCACTTTTCGCTTGTTCAGTTCCGTGTAGTAGTGCCGTGAGGGAATGATATAATGCGAGCAATGCTTCAGGCATGGTCTGAACAGCGCCTTCAGCCGGTTTTTGAAACTGACCGGGAAAGGCACGGCGTAATAGTCATGCACGGTAGTCACCGCCGGGATTGGCCTTCGGCGCAGGATTTCCCCGATCACGGCGGTATACTTTACATAGTTGTTCAGATGGATGATGTCGGGGCAGTACGTATGGATCGTTTCATCCAGCAGCGTCAGCGCGTGTTTTTCGGAAAGGAAAGTTGTTAGCACTTCTCTGCCGGAAAGCCGGTCTTCGATTCGGGTCTCGAACGAAAGGCGGCGCACATCAAGCCCTGCTGCCGTAAGGGCGCTTGCCGTGTCTCGCCAGTATGTTTCCGCACCGCCCTGCCTGAACCGGTAATCGTTGTAAAAAAGGATCTTCATGGGTGCACGGCATTTTTTGAGGACCGCCTGCCGATGTCATTCAGCGACCAGATACAGAGCGATTTGTCGGCGAAGGCGCCGTCGCCCAACGCGCAGTCGTCGGGGATCACTGCCAGCGGAGCAGGAAAGAAAAAAGGCGCTTTTTGCATGTTCAGCGTACGCCAGTCGCCATCGCAGATGTCGTAATTGAACCTGTTTTGAACGAAAGACGTGCAGGCGAGGTACCGGCTTCCGCTTTCCAGAAAACGATCGAGTGTTTTTTTGATATTTCTGAAGGAAAGATGCACGAGACAATCCCGGCAAAGGATCAGATCCGCGCGCGGGATCGCATCGCTCGTGATGTCGAGCACATGGAAAGCGATGCCGGGACCGGCGTAGCATTCGGTGTTTTGCAGGATCATTTCAGGCACGATGTCCACGCCGGTATACGCAATGTCGCGCAGGTCCATTTCGCGCATCCATACAAAATCCCCGCAGGGCGCATCGAGCACCGAACGGATGTTCTGGGCCGCCAGCCAGTGTTGTAGTCGGGAGCGCAGGTCGCTCGTTTGCTCAATGCCGGAGGTGATTCCGCAGATACTTTCCTCTCCTTTCCAGTGGTTTGTGCGGTAAATTTCGGAGAATACCCGCAGCAGCGGTCCTTCGAAGGCACGGCTGCCGACCCTGTATTTGAGATACCGGAAGTAGTTGCGCCAACCGATCGGCACAAATTGTTTCAGGGATTTTCGCTGCATGGTGATCCGGGTGTTGACGGATGGTTGCACGACCTGCCCGACTGGCGATGAAGAACGGAGCCTTCATCCTTCCCGGAGCAGGCAGCAACCCTGGTTTGACACGAAAACGCCAGCAAGTTACACTTCAAATATTACCGGCAAAACCAATCGGGAAGTTTTGCCAATAATTGCCGACAGTCGCGGAGACGGGGTTTCAGATACGTGTCGTTGCAGGAAAGATGACAGCATGCTGCGATGTTATAAGGGGTTTTTATGAGCCGATCTCCACCAACTTTATGTTCGGCGCCGTATCCGGTTCGTGTGAAAATGCGTAATTTTTCCGCACCAATAACAAACAAATGATCTGGCTATGGCTAAAATTCTGAATTCCGTTTTTATCATTTTTGCCGTGTACATGGGGATCAAACAAGGATGGGCTATGTTTTCGGCAAAACCGGAAATGATCGATATGTTCGATCGCTGGCAATTCGGAAAAACCGGCGTGCATACAATGGGTGCCATTACCATGCTCAGTGCCCTGTTGATCCTGCTGCCCGCCTCTTTCTTATGGGGTAACTTCCTGATGGCGGCGGGCATTCTGCTCATCATCTGTTTTTACCTTTGGCACAATGACCTGAAAGGAGTGATCGTCGAACTACCTTTTTTTCTGCTCAATCTGGTGATCATTTACCTGCAGCATCCGTTAGACAGGTCTTAGTAACGCCAACCTCTGGTTGGCTCCTTTTTTCCAACCAGAGGTTGGAACCACTTTTTCAACCAGAGGTTGGAATCACTTTTCTAACCAGAGATTGATACCACTTCTCCAACCAGAGGTTGGAACCACTATGCCCAGTTACGCAATTTACAAGCCCTTTGGAATGCTGAGCCAGTTCACCCCGGAACAGGCCGGGCAAACCACCCTTTCCGATCTTGAATACTCTTTTCCCAAAGATGTCTATCCAGTCGGGCGCCTCGACGCCGACAGCGAAGGGCTGCTGCTACTAACCAGCGACAAAGCACTGGTTTCCAAAATATTAGACCCTGAAAACCATACAACCAAAACCTACCTGGTGCAGGTGGAGGGCATTCCTGAGGAGTCAGATCTCGACAAACTGCGCAAGGGGGTTGAGATACGGATAAAGGGCAAATCACATCGAACAAGGCCCGCGAGCGTAACGATGCCTGACCCCTCCCCCGCCCTGCCACCGCGCACCCCGCCCGTCCGTTTTCGGAAGACAGTACCTGACTGTTGGCTGGAGATCGCGATCGACGAAGGAAAAAATCGCCAGCTGCGCAGAATGTGCGCCGCTGTCGGCTTCCCGGTATTGCGGCTGGTCCGTATCGGCATCGGTCCAATCCGCCTGGGTGAAGCGCCGCTGGAAAATATGGCTCCCGGAGCGGTGCAGCAACTGGACAATTTGTCCAAAAAATAAAAAACCGTGCTGCCGGGGTGCGGCAACACGGTGCATGTGTTATTTTTCAGAGCGTTTATTCCTTCCGCCAGCCTCCCACGATTGCCCCGATGATCACAAAAAGGACCAGCGAATACAAACCGTCCACCATGCTCAGGCTCGCCGGGTTGTTGGCGAACAGGTTGCCTGTGTAGACTCCGGCAGCCATCATCAGACCGATCGCGCCGCCTGTTTTGGCGCCATCCATCCAGGTGTTGACGCCCATGCGACCGAGCAGCCAGTTCATCACCAATGCATAAAAGACCATGGCAACGGTGTTGAAGATCATCGGTGTGTTGGACATGGGCATCTCCACACCGTTTTTGAACAGTTTTTCTCCTTCAAGGGTGATGCCGTTTCCCTCCATCCATTGCTGGCTGAATAGCAGACCGTACCATAAGAATCCGACGAGCATGGAGACAACGACGGATACGACAATGGCCAACCAGTTAGTTTTCCTTTCCATAATGCTGATTTTAGGTTGTGAATTGATCGAATTGATCCGCAATTTTAAAACAATTGTTTCAAATGGCAAGATTATTCTCAAACAATTTTCGCCCGCCTCATCAAAACAAAAAACTGTATCTTCCACGCACCATCCATATTTTATCTACGCGACCTGCTAAATCATTAGACAAACATATGTCTCGTTTATTATGCCGGAATACTTGGGGCATCAAATCAGGGAATCTGCACCCAGGCCACACAAAACAATCTATTTTATCTTCACCCCGGCAAAATATACAGTGCAATAATTTCAGGGGATTTGAAGGAAAAACAATTCTGTAGCATGGC
This sequence comes from Lewinellaceae bacterium, assembly GCA_020636045.1. GTDB lineage: Bacteria > Bacteroidota > Bacteroidia > Chitinophagales > Saprospiraceae > M3007. The sequence goes on along the minus strand of JACJYP010000002.1, from coordinate 606,553 downwards.
TGCTCTGATCGTTATTTTACATTTGCCATATTCTTCATCGCGATATCATGAATATACCATGTGATTTGCTTTGCCAATATGGCGCCGTTAATAAAAACTACCGCCATCACGATGACATATTTCGCGAAGGACAGGTAGCGTTCTACTATTTTCAGATCGTAAGCGGATTGGTCAAGATGATCAATCATGGTGAGGAGCATGACTTCATCCAGGGGATTTTTACAGAAGGCGACAGTTTTGGCGAGCCGCCTTTGATCGGAGAATTCCCCTATCCTGCCGGTGCAAGGGCGATCACCGATATTCAATTGCTGGCCCTGCCACGCAAACACTTCATCACTCTATTGCGCGAACACTTCGAAGTACATCTCCACTTCACCCAACTCATGTGCCAGCGTGTCCTTTACAAAGCCGAGGTGCTGAAAACTATAAATCTGGGGCATCCGGAAGAACGCATTCTCGCTGTGATCGACCTTCTCAAAACCAAACTTTCACGCGAGCGATACAGCATGGACAACCACTTCGTCGTACCCGTTACGAGGCAGGATATTGCCGATATGACCGGCCTGCGGGTAGAGACCGTTATCAGGAAAGTAGGGCTGCTTGCCGAACAGGGCCGTCTATCCGTCAGTGACCGCAAGATATTGCGTGCTTACGAGCCTTGATGGGCAATCCGGGTTTGGTGACAAGTCGCAGTCCTTCCGCTGATATATATCATTTTTTCTTTCAATAATTATACAGGTTAGGAAAATGCCGGCATTTTCGAGGCATTTTTCGCATATTTTTCGGCGTTTGCGTGCTTGAAAATGTTTATGATCCAGATCATAAACGCTCTGTCCCTATACTCATAAGCTTGCAGTGCTTTTTAAATCATAAAAAACACTGCAATATGAAAACCTTGTACGGTGTCCTTTTAACGCTTCTATTCTTATTGTATTCATGTGGCGCAAAAGAGGGCAAAACGCCTACCTCTTCCGTTCCGGTCACTCCCGAATCACAAATGCTTGCAGAAGGTAAAGGTGTAGGCGAAGTAAAAAATGTAGAACTCACCACGCCACTCGACGCCGAGCGCGTCAGCCGCGGAAAGTCCATTTATGATATGAAATGTGCCGCATGTCATAAACTTGATGACATGCGCGTGGTAGGCCCGGGCTGGAAAGATGTTACCAAACGTCGCAAGCCCGAATGGATCATGAATATGGTCACCAATGTGGATGTGATGCTGGAAAAAGACGAAGAAGCCCAGAAACTGCTTCAGTTGTGCCTTACCCGTATGCCCAACCAGAACGTGTCCATTGGCGACGCCCGGGATGTGCTTGAGTTCATGCGCGCAAATGACGGTGAACAATAAGCAGGCGCTTTTGGCACCCGTCCCTGACAACCTCAAAGGACCATGAACTAACATTCTCTAAATCAATCTAACAGATGAAAAAAATTATCTATCTCATTGGGGGGATTCTCGCCGTGATTGCTATCCTCTGGCAATGTAAAACCAAAAGTGCCGCTACGGCGAGCGCGAGTGATGCAGCCGAAAAAGTATACGTATCGCCCGGCAAGCACGATGAGTTTTACAACTTTGTGTCCGGTGGCTTCAACGGGCAGATGTCGGTGTATGGCCTGCCTTCGGGACGACTGCTGAAGATTATTCCGGTGTTCTCGGTATTTCCGGAAAATGGTTACGGCTTCAGCGACGAAACCAGGGCGATGCTCAATACCTCACGCGGATGGTTGCCCTGGGACGACGAGCACCACATGTCCGTTTCTGAAACCAACGGAGAGCAAGATGCGCGCTGGATTTTTGCCAATGCCAACAATACACCCCGGATAGCACGGATTGATCTTTCCACGTTCCGGACTGTCGAGATTCTGGAAATACCCAACTCGGCCGGCAACCACTGTTCGCCCTTTATTACACAAAACACAGAGTATGTCATCGCAGGCACCCGATTCTCCATTCCGATGGGCGCGCAGCAGGATGTGGCCATCAATTCCTACAAAGACAACTTCAAGGGAACCCTGTCCTTTATCAGCGTAAATCCGGAGAGCGGAAGGCTCAAACTCGCTTTTCAGATATTGATGCCGGGTATGGATTTCGATCTTTCACGTGGCGGCAAGGGGCCGAGCGCAGACTGGTTCTTCTTTTCCTGCTACAACTCGGAACGTGCCAACACCCTGCTTGAGGTAAATGCTTCGCAAAACGACAAAGACTTTATCGTTGCCGTCAATTGGAAAAAAGCAGAAGAATATATGAAGGCGGGTAAAGGGGTGCGCAGCAAATCACATTATGCCCATAACATATACGACGAAAAAAAGCACAGTGCAAGCACTACGTGGGAGGAAGATGTGCTGACACTTGATCCCACAGTACTCAAAGATTTTGTTTATCTGATGCCCTGTCCGAAAAGCCCGCATGGCTGCGACGTTGACCCCACAGGCAAATTCATCGCTGCTTCGGGCAAACTGGCTGCCGTGATTCCTGTGTTTTCATTTGATAAAATGCTTCAGGCCATCGAATCTAAAACCTACGATGGCGAATATCAGGGAATTCCTGTGTTGAAATATGAAGCAGTGCTGCATGGAGAAGTGCAAAAACCCGGACTGGGACCGCTTCACACCGAATTCGACGCAAACGGGAACGCCTATACATCCATGTTCGTATCATCAGAGATCGTCAAATGGAACGTGCAAAGCCTTCAGGTCCTTGACCGCGTACCTACCTACTACTCTATAGGTCACTTGTGCGTTCCGGGTGGCGACACCAGGAAGCCCTGGGGCAAATACGTGATCGCTTACAACAAGATTACCAAAGACAGGTTCCTGCCAACCGGCCCCGAACTTACCCAGTCAGCACAGCTGTACGACATTTCCGGCGACAAGATGAAGCTGCTGCTCGATTTCCCCACCATCGGCGAGCCACACTACGCCAATGCAGTCCCTGCAGAACTAATCAGCAAGAATTCAGTAAAAATTTACAAACTGGAAGAAAACGCACACCCCTACGTAGCGAAGGGTGAAGGTCAGGCCAAAGTTGTGCGCGAAGGCAATAAGGTCCACGTATATATGACAGCCATCCGCTCACACCTCACTCCTGACAATATCGAAGGCGTGCGTATGGGCGACGAAGTACATTTCCACGTAACCAATCTGGAGCAGGACTGGGATATTCCACATGGTTTTACGATCAGGGGTTCTACGAATGGTGAAACACTCATCATGCCCGGTGAAACCCAAACGATATCGTGGAAACCCGATCAGGTGGGTGTTACCCCGTTTTACTGTACCGACTTCTGTTCAGCACTGCATCAGGAAATGCAGGGATATATCCGTGTATCCCCGGCAGGATCGAATATACCTTTGAAATACTGGACCGGCGATGAGCCTCAAGTACAATAAAGCCGACACAAAGGAATGCCTGGTGCGATGGACTCTTGTCGCACCAGGCGCTCCAAAACAGTCAAGCCGGATAACATTCATATTTAACCGACTGTCCTTATGAAAAACTTCATTTTTATTTCTCCGATACTTGTCCTGGCGTGTGCACTGTGGGGATGCACACAAGGACCTCCCGCCTCGGGCGAATCACCCTCTGCTGCCAACGATGCAGCGCTGAATGTCGGGCAGTCCGGTGTTCAGGACGACGTATCGCAGCAGAATATCCTTCAGATAGCCGCTGGTTCGAAGGATCATAGTACGCTGGTGACAGCCGTCAAGGCCGCCGGACTGGTGGATGTGCTGGCAAACGCGGGGCCATTTACTGTTTTTGCCCCCACAAACGAAGCTTTTGGGAAACTGCCAAAAGAGACGCTTGATGGCTTGCTGAAACCTGAAAACAAAGATGCGCTCAGTGATATCCTTGAATATCACGTGTATGTCGGCGTGATCAAAACGGATCAAATGCGCGACGGCCAGAAGCTCAATCAGGTCAACCTGAAAAACGTGGTCGTCAATGTAAACGAAGGAAAGATCACCCTGAATGCCGGTACGAATATCATTGCCTCCATACCCGCCTCAAACGGGATTATACACGTTGTTGACGGGGTATTATTGCCTCCTGAAAAATAGCACATCGCATTCTGCACGAAGAAAACATATCACTAACGCCATGCTCTGAAAAAACGGAGCAGTTTGCAGCCGCATCATTCGACCATTATGTTCAAGATCAGTACCATTTCAAAAGTTTTATTGGTCATCAGCGCACTTGCGCTTTTCGGCTTATTGAAACTGCCCATCTGGAAGATATTTCTCACAGCCCCGCAATACCCGGAAGGACTGGAGATGAAGATATGGCACCATACCCTGACAGGAGATGTGAAGATCATCAGTGCACTGAATCATTATATCGGAATGCGGGCGATCAGTGAGGAAATGTTTCCGGAGCTTCAATTTCTCGGGACGGTCATTATGATCGTCGGGGGAGCATGCCTGCTGCTCGCTTTGATCGGACGCTGGTGGTCGGCGTTGTGCTTCTACCTTATACTGGCCATTGCAGACAGCCTTGCGCTTTACGATTTCTGGCGCTGGGGTTATGACTACGGCCATAACCTGAACCCGAATGCCCCCATAGTCATTCCGGGAATGGTGTATCAACCGCCGGTCATCGGCTACAAGAAGCTGCTCAATTTTGAAGCCTGGTCGCTCCCTGATACCGGCGGCTGGATCATAATTGCCGCCACTACGATCTCCCTCTTTGTCCTGGCGTACGAATGGTGGCGCCATCGCAAGATAAAAAAGGGATCGCCCGGGCCATCAGGTACAACTGCCGGTGTCGTATTGTTCCTGTCATTTCCTGTCCTGTTCGGACAATGTTCAGCAGGGCCGCGCCCGATCAATTACGGCACCGATGCATGCGCTTTTTGTAAAATGATGCTCATGGACCAGCATTTCGGTGCTGAGGTCCTTACAAAAAAAGGAAAGATATATGTGCTGGATGATATCAACTGCCTGGTTAGTTTTCAAAAAAAGGGGGGACTTGCTCCAGAAGAGATCGCCGGCGTATTTGTAATCGATTACGCCCACCCAAACACATTACTGGAAGCCGACAGGGCTTTTTATATACAGAGCGAACAACTTAAGTCACCTATGGCTTCTGGAGTCGCCGCTTTTGCCAGTCAATCCGGGATCGAACGTGCGAGATCGCAAATCGGCGGAGAGATGCTGGATTGGGAAACCGTGCAGGATTTGTTCTGAAAGAAAACCGGGAGCAGAGCACCCTTGAACACACCTGCATGAAATCGAATCGATGCTTTATTATGAAAGAACTCTGCCTTTTACCGGCACTTTTATTTGTCGTTCAATTGCTGCCGGCGCGCAGCTGGGATGTAAATCCCCATACAGGTCTGCAACATATCATCAGCCAGGCAAAACCATTCGATACGATCCTTGTACATGAAGGCGTATATCGCGAAGGGGGAATTACTATTGACAAGCCGCTAGTTCTCATTGGTGATGCCCGGCCTGTGATCGACGGCGAGCACAAGTATCAACCGATCAGTATACGTTCCAGCCATGTGTACATGAGCGGTTTCAGGATCGTCAATTGTGGCATCACTTCTCTGGACGATATTGCAGGGATCAAAATTTACAATGCCCGAGAAGTTTATGTTTCAGATAACATTTTAGATGACAACTACTTCGGCATTTATTTATCCAACTGCGTCCACTGCTATGTCAGCGGTAATTATATGACAGCGCATAGTTCGGTAGAGCATAATTCCGGCAATGGCGTTCATGCATGGAAGTGCGACAGTCTTGTCATCCAAAACAACAACATGCAAGGGCACCGCGATGGCATTTACCTTGAGTTTGCGACTAATTCGTACATCGCATACAACCACTGCGAAAAAAATATACGCTATGGGTTACATTTTATGTTTTCGCACAATAACACCTATGCCCACAACTCCTTTATCAATAACGGCGCCGGCGTAGCCGTCATGTATACCCGCAATGTGACCATGGTGCACAACGTTTTTGCCGAAAACCGTGGCGGCGCTTCCTATGCCCTGCTCCTGAAAGACATTCAGAGCAGTTATATGGCGGATAACATCTTCCGGCAAAACACGATCGGCATATTTATGGAAGGCTGTACCCGCAGCCTGCTCGAACGCAACGAATTCCGGCAGAACGGGTGGGCGATCAAAGTACAGGCGAGCTGCGAGAACAATCAGTTCAGACACAACAACTTTTTTGCCAATACATTTGATATTTCGACCAATAACCAACTGGTCTTCAATGTTTTTGATAGCAATTACTGGGACAAATACGAAGGATATGATCTTGATCGCAATCGTGCAGGCGACGTGCCTTATCACCCGGTAAGCCTTTTTGCAATGGTATCCGATCAAATGCCATACGCCATGCTGTTCTGGCGAAGCTTTACCGTTTTACTGCTTGATCGGGCGGAAAAGGTCATACCAAGCCTCTCTCCCGACCGGCTCCGTGACAATTCACCACTAATGAAACCCTATGATTCAGTTAGATCAGGTCAATAAAACCTTTGGAAAGCAACAGGTACTGAACGGTATCGGCTTTGAATGCTCCAGTGCTCAGGCTGTGGCCATTGTCGGCCCAAACGGATCGGGCAAGACCACTCTCATAAAGAGTATTCTCGGGATGGTAGTCCCTGACAGCGGTACCATCCGGTTTCAGGGGATATCTATAGGCATGGATGCCCGGTACCGCAACCGGATCGGGTATATGCCCCAGATCGGCCGCTATCCTGACCATATGAAAGTTGGAGATTTGTTTGCAATGATGCAAGACCTTCGGAAAGGCTCCGGCAGTGCGATTGACGATGAACTGATTGAGGCTTTTCGCCTGCCCGGTCTCTACCATAAAAACATGCGAACGCTCTCGGGAGGCACCCGGCAAAAAGTGAGCGCTGCGCTGGCTTTTCTTTTCAGCCCTCCCGTACTGATTCTCGACGAACCCACGGCTGGTCTTGACCCCCTGTCCGCCGAGATACTCAAGGACAAGATCCGAATAGAAAAACAACGAAACCGCCTGTTCCTCATCACATCCCATATTATGAGCGACCTGGACGAACTGGCAACCGATGTGATTTATCTTTCGGAAGGCCGGGTGCTATTTTACAAAACACTCGAATCCCTGAAAGCAGAAACTGGCGAAAGGCGCCTGGGCAGGGCCATCGCACATGTGATGGAACAATTGCTTTCGAACGGGTGATCCATATCATACCATCTAAAAATCCGTCAAGTCATGAAAATATATTTAGATATGACCGTTGGCGAAGTCGTAGCTCACCATTACCGCACAGCCGATGTATTCAACAGGCATGGAATTGACTTCTGCTGCGGGGGAAAGAAAACCCTGGAACGAGCCTGTACGGAATACAATATAGCATGGAAAAGCCTGTCGGAAGAACTTGAAGAAGCATTACTGGTCCCTGAAATGCCGTCGCAACACGCAGAAAACTGGGAGGCTGATTTTCTGGCAGAATTTATCGTCCGCACCCATCATCATTACCTGCGCAAGCACCTTCCGCTACTTTGTGAATACGCTACCATAATCACCCGCAAGCACGGGGAAAGACACCCCGAATTGAGAATACTCGAAAAACAGGTCAAGCTCCTGGCAGAAGACCTGCATGAACACATGAATAAAGAAGAGCAAATCCTTTTTCCTCACATCAGGGCGTTATGCGAAGCTTATCGACACAACCGTCAATTACCCGGCCATAATTTTGCTACCGTGCAAGAGCCCATCAGCATGATGGAGCACGAGCATGATTACGCCGGATCGCTGCTCGATAATCTGCGGAACCTGACCGGGGGATTTACATTTCCCGACGACGCGTGCACTACTTACAGGCTGGTATTCAACAGGTTAAAAGAACTGGATGATGATTTACGCTGGCATGTACACTTGGAAAACAATATTCTTTTCCCCAAAACCCTGGCGCTTGAAAAATTACTGAGCAACCGCAACTGATCTGAGCATGAAAACCTCCACATCCTTTGAACTATCTATGTCTGCCGCTGTACGTACCGAACACCGTCCCGGTATATTCCAAATGCTGAAAATTGCCCGGTATGTAGTTTCTGATATTCTTCGTAATCGCTTTATCTTGGCTTATCTGCTGTTCCTGCTGGTCATATCCATGAGTTTTTTCAACCTGGAGAGTGATCCGGTAAAAGGGATGATGAGCCTGCTCAATATTGTATTGATCGTATTGCCATTGGTGAGCATCGTTTTTGCCACCATTCATCTGTATAATTCGTATGAATTCATCGAATTGATGCTGGCCCAACCGCTGCGTCGAATTGATATTATTCTGGGTGAGTACTTTGGCGTAGCGATATCATTGTGTGCCGCATTCTGCACGGGGGTGGGCCTTCCCATTTTGCTGTACGACAGTTCGATACACGGCGCAACATTGTTGATTAGCGGCATTTTACTGACACTTGCTTTTGTTTCTCTGGCCTTTTTGGCCACAGTGTTATCGCGCGACAAATCAAAAGGGATCGGTACGGCACTGCTGCTGTGGTTTTTCAGTACCATTCTTTACGATGGGATTATATTAATGGGAATGTTTGCTTTCAGCGACTACCCATTGGAAAAAGCAGTGATGTTCCTCGCATTTCTGAATCCGGTTGATCTGACACGTATCGCCATGCTCCTGCAGCTTGACACTGCCGCATTAATGGGATATACCGGCGCTTTATTCCAGCATTTTTTTGGCTCGGCTCTCGGTGTCAGTTTGTCTTTTTTGGCTATGCTGCTATGGATCTTTATACCCCTATGGCTGGCGGTTCTGATCTTCCGAAAGAAAGATATCTGAAGCCGTTTGTCGCAGAGACTCGCGACCTGCCGGTATCAGGTCCGGATTTTCCCCTCTCATCCGAAAACCCGATATTGAGACTTTTCTGACCACAACAGACGGGAAAATGAAACGCAATCTCGAATTATCCGTCCCTTCGCCACCCACCTGGATCGAGGCGGTCATGGCCGATTTCAGTTCTTTCTTACAGGATCACGCCGATTGTGAGCGCAAAGCCAGCGGTTTTGCCATGAGCATGGTCGCCAAATATCCGGATCGCACCGAGATCATCCCTGAACTCATCGAAACGGCCCTGGAAGAAATGGAGCATTTCAAACTGGTATATGAACGCATGGCCGAAAGGGGCATTACGCTGGCGCATGTCATACCCAAAGACCTGTACATCGAACGGCTGATGGATCTCCGGCGCAACGGCCGGGAAGAGCACTTCCTCGACCGCTTGTGTATCGGCTCGGTAGTGGAGTCGCGCGGCGCGGAACGTTTCCACCTTGTCGAAGAGGCCCTGGAGGATTCCGATATGAAGCGCTTCTACAAAATGCTGTGGACCTCGGAGGCCAAACACGGCAATTTATACGTCAATATGGCGCTGCATTATTTCTCCGAGGAGGATGTGTACGAACGCCTGCAGTGGTTCAACGAGCGCGAAGGCGAGATACTCGAGCGACTGCCGATCCGGGCAGCCCTGCATTAAGTTATCCTGTATCAGTTGCTTTTACAGGGAATTCATCAACCTACACCTCACGTCGATCCATATCCCTGAATGCTGTCAGCATTTCCCTTGCTGTTCCATTTTCTGTCGGCCATTGTAGAAACGCGCGCGCAGCAGTTTCTACCGGGACGCCGGGATAATAGCGGTCGCGGGCATGATGAACGTATTTCATAGCGAGAAAGGGGTCGAACCAGCGAAAAAAACGCTTTACAAATGTCTCTGCACTTCCGGAATGCCGGCGCAGTTCGCGCAATTTTGCTGAAAAACCCTGCTGTTGCAAAAATGACCGGACGGATTCAGGTAAAGTGCGAACGGCCGTATCCAGATCGGCTTCGGAAAAATCGGCCGGCCCGTACCAGCGCTCCGGTTGCCCGAGGAATACGTGCAGATCATCAAAAATCTCCGGCGCATAACTCAGAAAAGGCCGGCCTTCGATCATTTGTCCAATAACTTTCCCGGTGCCGAAGGGCACGCGGTGCGACGGCCGCGGCGAAGGAGTTACCGTAGTCATTGTAATGGTACCGAACCCGCTCAGAGGCGTGAACTTGTGCAAAAAGTAGAAATCTTCGCCTGCCTGACGGCGATTCATACCTCCCTGCGCCATATAGGCATCTGCGCGGACGGCCATCGCCGACCCGACAGTCTGTGTGGCAGCGCGCAGGCCGGCGCGGCGCAATGCATGGACGTAATAGCGAAGGTGCAATTCATAAAGTACGATGGCCTCGTAAACCTCCTGAGCGAAATCACGGCCTTCCAGCGGATGTTCGTAGTGGATATTTGCAGCCGGGCAGCCGGGGTGTTCGTCAAAATACCGGCAGACGGCTTGCAGGTAATTTGCCTGCACCCGGCTGTCGGCATCAAGACAAGTGATGATGCCAGCGGGGTTTCCAACGGCGACCAGTCGCCGAGCTGCTTCGTCCATCGCTATTTTTCGAGCCAGCCCGACACCGGCGTGCCGGGGCGGCAGTTCGGAGAGATATAGTATCTCGAATTGTATATCCTGGCGGTTGTGGCCTTCTGCCCAGGCAAGGGCTTCCTGATAGGTATGCTTGTTTTGGCCAACGATTTCCTGCGGCGCGTCTGCGGCGTTGTTGATAACCACGATCACCTCCGTCTGCATGGGAGGCGTCGTGCAACTTTTTATTGAGCGCAATGTATTCAGAAGGTCAGGCTCGTCGAAACAGGGGATGGTCACCGCCAACGCAAGTCCTGCTTCCGGATCGCGACCGATGAGCGAAGGATACAATGTATTTCGTTCGAGATATGTGCTCGGCATAGACAGGTGCTTGCAAATCTACCTTTTTGAGACAACACGATGGCGAATGTTTAACTTTATAGGAACCCGCATTGATCTCCCGAATTTTATAGACATATATCCGACTTGCGCCATGTTAGAAGCCCGCATCCTGTCAGTGACCCCGGAAAACATTCAGCCCCTGGTTGAACTCAGCCTCGAACTCTGGCCTGATGCCGAAGCGGCGGAAGAACGGAATTTTTGGATAAAAACCCTTGCATCGGGCTCAGGCGCCGCTTTTTTATGCGAAACGGCTCCCGGGCAATATGCGGGATTTGCCACCGTGTCGTTGCGCACCGATCCGGTAGAAGGCATTGCTACCCAACCGGCCGGTTACCTGGAAGGTATTTACGTCGTGGAAACTCGCCGCAGACGCGGAATCGGGAAAATGCTGCTTACAGCAGTGGAAGACTGGTGCCGGCAGAAAGGATGCCGGGAAATGGGCTCCGATACGGAAATACAAAACAGGGGCAGCCAATTCTTTCACAAGCGCAGCGGTTTTGAAGAAGCCAACCGCATTGTTTGTTTCCGGAAGACCCTGGTATAGTTGAAGGTGAAAAACGTCGTTTTTTTACAAGCCTCACAGCCCTGTGCGCCGATACATTTGCATAAAATTTTAAAAAGCCATGAAAATAGATGCGAACAGGATCGTCGTACCCACAGATCTTGCCCCGGTTATCGATGCCTTTTGGTATAGTACTTCGGAAGGAGAGGCGCATGAAATATCACCCGTGCAGTGTTGTTTGCCCAACGGCAATGTCGAATTTATCGTACACACCACCCCGCAACGTCTGACGGCCAACATGCCCGCCGGACAGGTCTTTTTGCCGGAAGCCTACGTGATCGGGATCAAAAAAGAGCCGCTGTATTATACTTTTCCGGCCGGAGCATCCATGTTTGGCATTTCTATTCGACCGGAAGTGTTTACCCAGCTGTTCAACTGCTCCATCAATCCGATCGCACGCCATTATGCCGAAGCAAATTCATTTATAGGTCCACAGGTGGGTGCATACATCCGTCAACTGAAAGTTGCGAAAAATGATGCGCAGCGCAGTGCCGCTGCCGTCGGGTTTCTCCGCAACTTTCTGGCAGGTCGCGAGCAGCAAAGCACCAACCACCAATACCTGAACAAAGTCATGGCACAGATCAGGCAGGCCAGTTTTACGCCCCGCATGCGCGATCTGGAGGAGCAGGTTTTTCTGAGCAAACGCCAGTTGCAGCGGGTTTTTCAGGACAAGATCGGCCTGAGCGCCAAAACCTACGGCCGCATCATCCGCTTCTGGCAAGCCTTCGAATACGTGCAGCGGCACCCGAAGGCCAACTGGATCGACATCACGTATCATTTCGGCTATGCCGATCAGTCGCATTTCATCCGCGATTTCAGGGAATTCACGGGAAGCAAGCCCTCGACTTTTATGTCGGAATTTACTTCCCAGACTTTTTACTCCGTCTTCCTCTCGCCTCAATAGCCTGCTGTAAGCGAGATTTTCCGGGTTGTTGCTTTTGTTTTTTCCTCGTATCGCTGTGTACCGGTTGTAAACGGCCCAGCCCTTTATCGCATGAACAACACAAAAATTGGAACAATGAAACAGAAACAGATCATTTTGGTCACCGGCGCTACGGGCGCCCAGGGTGGCAGCGTCGCATATGCCCTGCTGAACCAGCAAATTTTTTCCGTACGAATCCTCACCAGAAATCCGGATTCCGAACGCGCACAAGCCCTCAAACAGGCCGGTGCAGAAGTAGTCGAGGGAGATATGGGAAACCCTGCAAGTCTGGCAAAGGCCCTGGAAGGTTGCTACGGCGTGTTCGGCGTGACCAACTTTTGGGAACATTTCGAACAGGAATTCAAACACGGCAAAAATCTGATCGAAGCGGTACACTCCTCGGGAGTGAAACACGTCGTATTGAGCACGCTGGCCGACTACCAGGGTATGACAGGTGGCGCCTTGCGCGTACCGCACTTTGACCTGAAAGCCGAACTGGAAGGCTATGCTAAAAGCCTGCAACTGCCCGCTACATTTTTGCGTGTGGCGTTTTACTACGAAAATTTCCTGGGCTTCATCCCACTTCAAAAAGGCAGGGGCGACTATTACACATTCGGATTCCCGCAGGGCGATACCAGACTCTCCATGGCCAGTGCTGAAGACATCGGAGGAATCGTATCCACCATCTTCGGACACCCGGCAGAATATATTGGCCGCGTGGTCGGAGCGGTCGGCGAAGATCGCCCCTGCGCGGAATATGCCGCGATCATGAGCCGGGTATTCGGAAGGGATATCCGCTATCAGTACATTCCGCACGAAGATTATGCCGGTCTTGACTTTCCCGGCGCCGAAGAACTGGCCAATATGTTCGAAGTGCAGCGGCTCTATATCCCCAATCGCCAGATGGACCTGATCGAAAGTTACGGTCTGAATCCGTCCATGCAAACCCTTGAACAGTGGCTGACAAAAAACAAGGACAAGTTCGAAGAAATGTTCGCAGCGGGCGAACGGGAAGCGGTGGCACTGTAAAACACCGTGCACAAGGATTCCATTTTATCAAAGGCAATGCGGCCGGATGCGCCGCATTGCCTTCTGTTTTCATATCGTGGTCGACGTTTCCTTTGCCTCCTGCTTTAAAATCATGCCCGGGCGGACTACCTTTGCGCCTTCTTCCGGCGGACCCAAGTCCGTATCTCTTGTATGCAAAAGATCCTCATCCTCGATTTTGGCTCCCAATACACCCAACTCATCGCCCGCCGTGTGCGCGAAATGAACGTGTATTGCGAGATCGTACCCTACAACAAATTGCCTGAGATCACACCCGATATCTGCGGCATCATTCTTTCGGGCAGCCCTTTTTCTGTGCGCTGGTCCAACGCCCTGCGGCTCGACATGGACCGCATCGCAGGCAAAAAACCGGTGCTGGGGATATGCTACGGCGCACAACTCACGGCAGATTATTTTGGCGGCGAGGTCGTGCAATCTGAAAAACGCGAATACGGCAAGGTGATGCTTCAGCACCACGCACCGAACGACCCCTTCTTTGCCGGTATTTCCAAACGCTCACAGGTGTGGATGAGCCACAGCGACACCATCCTGCGCCTGCCCGAAGGCTTCGAAGTACTGGGCAATTCGGATACCATTCCCTATGCGGCGTTCCGCTCGGTTGAAGGGCGCTTCGAATATCCCGTGTACGGCATCCAGTTCCACCCGGAGGTGTACCACAGCCTGGAAGGCTTCGAGATCCTGAAAAATTTCGTGCTCGACATCTGCCATTGCGAGGGCGACTGGACACCTGCGCATTTTGTAGAAGAAACGGTGGAAAATCTGCGCGTTCAGGTTGGCCGGGAAAAAGTGATCATGGCTTTGTCGGGGGGCGTGGATTCTACGGTAGCCGCTACCCTGCTCCACCGGGCCATCGGCGATCAGTTGTTCTGCTTTTTCGTGGACAACGGCCTGCTGCGAAAAAATGAATTTGCCGATGTACTCGATTCGTACCAGCACATGGGCCTGAACATCGAAGGCGTAGATGCCAAAGCGCGCTTTTACGGGGCGTTGAAAGGTATTTCCAACCCGGAAGAAAAGCGCAAGGTGATCGGCCGCATGTTTATTGAAATATTTGAAGAAGAATCGGAAGCGCACCCTGATTTTCAATGGCTCGGCCAGGGCACCATTTATCCCGACGTCATCGAGTCGGTCAGCGTACACGGCCCCTCGGTCACCATCAAAAGCCATCACAACGTGGGAGGCCTGCCCGAAAAACTGAAACTGAAGATCGTGGAGCCGCTGCGCATGCTTTTCAAAGACGAAGTGCGCCGCGTGGGCAAGGAACTGGGCATTCCCGGCAACATCCTCAACCGCCACCCCTTTCCCGGTCCGGGGCTCGGCATCCGCATCCTCGGCGACATCACGCCGGAAAAAGTGCGTATCCTGCAGGAAGCGGATGCGATCTATATCGGCAAGTTACGCGAACACGGCCTGTACGACGACGTGTGGCAGGCCGGCACGATCCTTCTCCCGATCCAGTCGGTAGGCGTCATGGGCGACGAGCGCACCTACGAACAAACGATAGCCCTGCGCGCTGTCAATTCCACAGACGGCATGACGGCGGAATGGAGCCGGTTGCCCTATGATTTTCTGGCGGAAGTGAGCAGCGAGATCATCAACAACGTAAAAGGCGTCAATCGCGTCGTTTTTGATATTTCCACCAAGCCTCCTGCGACGATCGAGTGGGAATAAAGGTTCGGACGATATGGAAACAAAAATGCCCCGCATAAAAATTTGCTGCATCAGCAGCCTCGAAGAAGCGCGAATGGCCGTCGAATTCGGCGCGGCAGCGCTCGGGCTGGTCGGCCACATGCCGAGCGGACCGGGTGTAATATCAGACGATCTCATCGCTACGATCGCGCGCAATGTACCGCCGGCCGTAGCCACTTTTCTGCTGACCAGCGAAACAGATGCCGGCCTGATCATCGCGCACCAGCAAAGAGTATCTACCAACACCGTTCAGATCGTGGACGCGCTGGCGACAGGAACATACGCAGATATCCGCGCGGCTCTTCCCGGAATAAAACTGGTGCAGGTCATCCATGTCACCGATGAGGCGTCAGTGGATGAAGCCTGCCGCATCGCGCCTGAAGTGGACGCATTGCTGCTCGACAGCGGCAATCCCGCACTGTCTGTAAAAGAACTGGGCGGCACCGGACGCACGCACAACTGGAGCCTTAGCAGGCGGATCGTCGAGTCTGTGAAAGCGCCGGTATTTCTGGCAGGCGGACTTCGCCCCGAAAATGTGCGGGAGGCCATCGGCACCGTAGGGCCTTTCGGGCTGGATCTTTGCAGCGGTGTGCGGACCAACGGGAACCTGGACCCCTCAAAATTGGAAAAGTTTTTCGAGGCCGTGGCACAGGCTTGAACGTTCTTATCGTTTACTTTTGCCAAAAAAGCATCGGAAAACGGCCGTGCAGCGTTTTCCATGAAAAGTACGATGAAAATTCACTTGCTGTTGCTTTGCGGTTTGTCGTGCGCCCTCTTCGCGGGGTGTTACACTTTGAAAGGCATTTCGATCGACCCGCGCGTCAACACCTTTTCCATCTCGATATTCGAAACGACGGCCAACAATGCGCCGCCGACCATTGGCGTCGATTTCACGGAATTGTTGAAAGACAAAATGCGCTCCGAAACGCGCCTGAAATTGAGGTCCGACAGCATTGACGTACAGTTTTCGGGAAAAATTGTCGACTTTCGCGTGGTGCCGGTAGCCCCCAAGCCGGGCGAACTGGTCGAACTCAACCAGTTGGTCGTGGTCGTGCAGGTCAGCGCCGAAAACCTTACGGACAATCAGGAGATCAAGTGGCCGAAAGAAAAATCCTTCAGCCACTTTGCCGAATTTTCCAGCCAGACGGACTTACTGAGTGTTCAGGACCAGTTGTTGCAACAGACCATTTACCCTCAGTTACTGGAAGACATATTCAATTATTTTTTCAATGACTGGTAAACCCCTTACGCTTTATTTTACCGGCCGATACGCCGCTATTTTCAAATACATCCCTTGACGCAGGAACGTTTACTCAAATTGCTGGACAACCCGGAGTTATTGTCTACGATCTCTTATGAGGAGTTGAAGACGATAGCGCTCGCGTATCCATACGCCCACAACCTGCGTTACCTCCTGGCACTGAAAGCCCGGCAGGATCAGCACCCCGAGGCGGAGCGCATGCTGACAACGGCTGCCATCTACAGCCTCGACCGCAAACAACTCTTTTTTCTGAGCGCTCCCCGCCAACTGGTTCCCCAGGCAGTGTCTGTTGCCTTCGAAGAATCGGTGCTCGAACTAAAACCCATTCAATCGGTCAAAAAGGAACTGGAAGCGCTCGTGCCGCCGACCGCACCCGCCAAAGCCCAAAAAGAAGCGAGCGTATCTCCCCCACCCCCGGTCGTAGAACCGCAGGCACCCGAGGAAGCACCCAGCCAGGAGGAAAAGAATGAACCGGCAGTTGAAAAGCCGAATCGGATGCCGGAAATGCCTTTTGCCGTCTGGTTTGGACGTTTCCAGCCGCCTGCGCTGACAGACCCGCCCGAAGTGGAAGAACCACCGCAGACACCTGTGTCCGAAGCGGATGCCGCTGACACCGACGGCCTCACGCCGCAGGAACTGGCGGAGCGCAGCATTGCAGAAAACAAGGATGTGATCTCTGAGACCCTGGCCAGGCTCCTTGTCAAACAGGGTTACCGTGAAAAAGCGATAAATATGTATGAGCGATTGGGTTTGGCTTTTCCTGAAAAAAGCGCGTACTTTGCGGCCGAAATTGAAAAATTAAAAAAATAGAAAGAAGATGTTATCAACTCTTGCCGTATTGATCGCCTGTGTCAGCGTCATGCTCATGGCAGCGGTATTGATCCAGAATCCGAAAGGCGGTGGCATCGATGCCACATTCGGCGGCCAGGCCCAACAGTTGTTTGGCGCGGCGCGTTCCACCGACTTTATCGAAAAAGCAACATGGGTACTGGCCGGTGCGCTGGTCGTGCTCTGCGTGATCGCTGTACTCACCGTCGGCAGCGGCGGACCCGCTACTCCTGCCGATATTCCGCTCCAGTCGCGGTAATTGACAGCCGTTTCAGGCCGGGATCGATCATCTCCGGTATAATATAACGAGACATGGGCCTTTCCACATCCGGATGGCCCATGTCTCGTTTTGATTTACCCTGATCTCCTGTTCACTGTTTATCATAGGCATCCAGGCCGAGCGTCTGGATCACGGCGATGATCTTTTCCGCATATTTTTTATCCGTTGCATAACCCGCTTTGGCCAGGCCATGCGCCCAGGATCGATAGTCACCCCGAGGCAA
The DNA here is from genome assembly GCA_020636045.1 of Lewinellaceae bacterium. GTDB lineage: Bacteria > Bacteroidota > Bacteroidia > Chitinophagales > Saprospiraceae > M3007. The sequence continues at coordinate 588,917 of JACJYP010000002.1, read as the reverse complement.
ATCGAACAGATTCCGATACCGGCGACCGTTTTTCAGGTGCTCGCTATGCGCCCGGTAACTCCCCCAGGCACTGCTATACCGGACAAAAAAATCTTTATGGGAGTCGTCGGTGTAATTGACGCAGTGGCCTTTTCTGCAATTTTTTGAAAAACATTTGATGCCGAAATGGTTGTTCGTGCCGGAAGCCAGGTGACTTTCGCCGGCATCGCTTTCCAGCAGGCCCTGTGCCAGCGTAATACTGGCAGGAATGCCGAATTTGTGCATTTCCGCAACTGCCACCGGCGCGAACCGTGCTATGTAGCCCCCACACTTTTCAAGCCGTGACGCTACCACGGCGGGTTTTACGCTGTTGCGGAATGCAAAAGCCGGATCGATGGCGAAGGTTGTATTTTTCAGGTCACCCGAAGGCAATTCCACGACAACCTCCGGTACGGGCCGGGTATTTAAGGATTTAGCAGGACCGGAAAGATCGAATGCCGCGGCCCTGACCTGCCCTGATCCCGGGTGTTCGGTTGCGTCGGCAGCCGGCCCGGAGCCGAGCACGATGGAAACCTTGTCGCTCCAAACCAGATATGCCAAAGCGCTTAACAGGATCAATTTCCAAAGGAGCTGTTCGCTCAACATTTCTTTTCCGGCGTCGCCGGAGTTTCCTGCCCTGCTGTTATTGTAGGCGTCGAAAGTGTGCGGTACGCTTTGCATCATGATAGTTTTTGATCGTGAGGAACTGGTTACCGGATCGCGACGACGTCAGAATTTTATCTGTCGGTACATTGCAAACCGGTTTGTATCAACGGCACAAAGTAAAACATTCTGTTTTTAATTTACAAACAAAATGTTTGTTTTTGTTTTAAATTTATGTTGCCGGGAAGCGAAGTCGCGGTTAGCGTACGTCCGTACGGGAAAACAGAGCAGTTACACTCAACAAATCCGCAACGAATGCAAAACAGCGCCGGCAACCACTTTCGGACAACAAAAGCAGTCTATCAAAGGAAAAAATCTATTTTTGCGCCATTCGTGTACTTTTTACAAATAGTTGGCGGCACCCGGCGGTTTATGTTCCGGTTCTTTTGTGACTAACGGCGGCGTGCCCGGCATTATAACATCGTAACATGGTCATCATTGCCGATTGCGGTTCTACCAAATCCGACTGGCTGCTCATCCATGGCGGGCGCAACCAGCAACTTGAAAACACCGTGGGCTTCAGCCCCTTTTTTCATACGACGGAAGAGATCCGGACGATCATTGAGCAGCAACTGCTGCCAAAACTCGACCCCCAAAAGGTCGAGCGCGTCCATTTCTACGGCACCGGCGTGCACGACGAGCACCGCGCTGAAATTGTCGCTGCGGCCCTGAGGGCTGTTTTCCCGGCGGCAAAGATCGAAGTAGAACACGACCTGCTGGCTGCAGCGCGGGCGACCTGCGGTCGCAGCGCGGGCATTGCCTGCATTCTCGGCACGGGATCCAACAGTTGCTACTACGACGGCGAGAAGATCCTTGACAACGTACCTTCGCTGGGCTGGTTGCTCGGCGACGAAGGCAGCGGCACTCACCTGGGCAAGGCGCTGCTGAGGGCCAAATTTTACCGCGAGTTGCCCGCCGACCTCAACAGCAATTTCGACAAAAGTTTCCCGGAAGGGATGGATGCGATCAAGGATCGCGTATATGAAAAAGGAGCGAACGCTTACCTCGCGTCATTCACCCGTTTTCTGGGCGAACATCTTCAGCATCCTTATGTGCAAAATCTGGTAGCGACCTGTCTGGGGGAATTCCTCGACAGGCATGTGTGCAAATACAACGGATATCAGCACGTACCGGTGCATTTTGTCGGTTCTATCGCGCATCATTTTCAGGATGTCCTGCAAATGTGTATGAAGGAGAGACAACTAAAGCCCGGTATGATCGTTCGTAAGCCTATTTACCCTTTGGCAGACTACCATCTGCACCCATCAGAATAGACAAATCATGACAAAAGAAATAAAACGTGTCGCAGTATTTACCTCCGGCGGCGATGCGCCGGGTATGAATGCGGCCATAAGGGCTATTGTCCGCAATGCTTTCAACAACGACCTGCATATCTACGGGATCACGCGGGGCTATGAAGGCATGATCGACGGGCATATTAAACGCCTGGAAACCACCGATGTGAGTAATATTATCCATCGCGGCGGGACTATTCTTAAAACGGCGCGCAGCCAGCGCTTTATGACGCCGGAAGGCCGCAAACTGGCCTACGAAAACCTCGTGGACAATGATATTGACGGGCTGATCGCCATCGGCGGGAACGGCACCTTTACCGGCGCCGTGAAATTTATGGAGGAGTATCCGGACATCCCGATCGTCGGATTGCCCGGCACGATCGACAACGACCTGTTCGGCACCGATTTCACCATCGGATTTGATACGGCAGTGAATACCGCCGTGCAGGCTGTCGACAAGATCCGCGACACGGCCGATTCGCACAACCGCCTGTTTTTCGTGGAAGTCATGGGGCGCCATTCCGGCTTCATCGCCCTGCACACCGCCATTGCCGGCGGAGCGGGCGGCGTACTGATCCCGGAGGAGGAATTTTCACTGGCCGACGTTGTCAAATTGCTCAAGCGCGGCGCCAAGCGCTCCAAACTCTTCAGCATCGTTATTGTTGCGGAAGGAAATAAAATGGGCACCGTGTATGACATCGCCGGAAAAGTGGAGGAGCAGATCGATTTTTACGACGATATCAAGGTAACCGTCATCGGACACCTGCAGCGCGGCGGCTCGCCGACATCCTTCGACCGCGTGCTGGCGAGCGTACTTGGTTTTGCATCCATCGAAGCGCTCCTCAGCGGCAAGTCGGGCGTGATGGTGGGCCTACGGAACAATAACGTACATCATACGCCTTTTAAAGAAGCCATTGCCAAGGACAAAACCCTCAACAAGGAATTGCTCCGCATGGCCCACATCCTCGCGCAATAGTCTTTTAAACGATCGTATTCCAGCCGTGGACATCTTCCCGGCGACCGGTGCGGATCTCCTGAAGCACGCGACCGACCCGAACGGAAAATGAGTCGGGCTGCACGGCCGGCAGGCGCATATCGTGTTCTCTGAAACGGATCAGTTCGAACGGCGCCGTGACCGCCGCAGTGCCCACGCCAAAGCCTTCGAGCAATTCGCCGCGTTGATAAGCCTCGAGCAGTTCGCCGGCGCCGATACGCCGTACTTCTATCTGAACACCCATGTCGGCGGCAAGCGTCAGGATGCTGTCGCGCGTAATGCCTTCGAGGATCGTATCGGTCAGCGGCGGAGTGATCAGGCGATCGCCGATGACAAACATCACATTCATGGTGCCCGATTCCTCGATATAGCATTCCGGACTACGATCAGTCCATAACACCTGGTCGAAGCCTTCTTCCCGCGCCAGTTGGCTCGGATAAAGCGCTCCGCCGTAGTTGCCGGCGCATTTGGCTGCGCCCGTACCCCCCGGCGCGGCGCGGATGTATGTTTCTTCCACTTTTACCCGCAAGGGTTTGGCATAATACACCGGCACCGGGCCTGTGAATATGATCATGCGGTATGTTTCCGATATTTTTACGCCGAACTGTGCATCTGTAGCATACACCAGTGGCCTGATGTACAGCGAAGCCGGCGAAGAAGGTACCCAGGCCGCGTCTACTTCCACCAGGGCGCGGACGGAATCTTCAAACAACCCGGCGGGAATCGGCGGCATGGCCATGCGACGCAGCGACCGGTTGATCCGCTCAACGTGTTTGGGAATGCGGAAGATCGCAACACGGCCATCGGCCTGGCAAAACGCCTTCATGCCTTCCCAGACAAGCTGTCCGTAATGCAGCGCAAGCGTGTGCGGCGGGATATCCAGATTGGCAAATGGCACGATCTGCGGGGTCTGCCAGGCGCCGTCGCGGTAATCGGCGATCAGCATGTGGTCCGATACGATCTCGCCGAATTTGATCTGTTCGGGGTCCGGCGCCGGCAGGCGGCTGTGCAGGGTCTTCTGCACCGGAATTTTCTCGATAGGGTATTCCATTTTGATGTCAGCACGTTCGTAAAGTCCTCTTTCGAGGGGGATCTCGCGAAAACCCGTTTTCCGGTACATCTGTACAGCCGGGCCCGAGGTTTTGGTGTTGGAATACAAAATGACCTTGTGAGCGCCCAGTTGCTTTGCTTCACGGAGTGCGGCTTTCATCAGCATTTTGCCGACGCCGCGCCCCCGCCACGGGACGTCAACCGCCATTTTAGTCAGTTCAAAGATACACTCTCCAATCGGACGTAGCGCTACCACCCCGACAACCTCTTCATTCGCTACCGCTGCCAGGATACTTCCGCCCCCCGCAAGAATGTGGGCGTCAGGATCGCTCAATACGGCAATATCGAGCGGTTCCAGCGGATAGTCCGCTTCGATCCATTCGCGGTTCAGTCTGAAAAAAGCGTCTTTAAATGCAGGGGACCAGGAAGAAATTTGAATATCGATGTGCATTGGCAAGGGTGTTTTTAAAAGTCCGCTGCAAAGGTCTTATCTTTGGCGAGAACAAAACAGATGCAGTTTTTTATTTTACAAGCATAACAGATGGGTGAAAAGCAAGAAGAATTTCTCTATACCCGAATAGCAGACCGTTTCGAAAGCATGATCCTGAACGGGGTGTTGAAAACAGGCGACAAACTGCCTTCGGTGCGCATTTTGAGTGAAGAACAAGGTATTAGTATCAGTACCGCCTATATGGCCTATTCTTCCCTGGAGAGCAAAGGTTTGATCGAAGCGCGGCCAAAATCGGGCTACTATGTGCGGTATGCCGACCGCTCCGTTGCGTTGCCGCCGAGAAACCCTGCGCCTGCTGCGCCTTCATCGGATATGTCGGTAGATGAAATGATCGCCACGGTATACGAAAACCTCACGGAAACCAGCGTTGTGCAGATGTCGCTCGCCGCCCCTTCCGTGGATTTATTGCCCTCTGCCAAGATCAACAAATGCTTGCTGGAAGCGCTGCGCCGCAGCCCGACCAGTTGTCTGCACTACGAACAAATTCAGGGGAATGAACAATTAAGGCAACAATTGGCGCGTCTGGCTTTCAACTGGGGTGGAAAATGCACGGCCGATGATGTGATCGTGACGCAGGGATGCATGGAAGCCCTGGCTTTCTGCCTGCAGGCGGTCACGCAGCCCGGCGACGTAGTGGCCATCGAGCGACCTACCTATTTTGGCATTTTTAATTTGTTGAAAAACCTCGGCCTGCGCGCACTGGAAATACCCACCGACCCGGACACCGGGCCGGACCTTGACTTTCTGCGCGCGGCGATATCGAAAGATCAGGTGAATGCGGTGCTGTTCGTGCCCTCCTTCAACAACCCGCTGGGCAGCCTGATGCCCGACGGGCAAAAAAAAGCGCTCGTAGAAATGCTTGCTGAAAAGCAGATCCCGCTGGTGGAGGACGATATCTATGGAGAAATGTATTTCGGCAAAACGCGCCCCCGGACCTGCAAGAGTTACGATACAGAGGGACTTGTACTGTATTGTTCGTCCGTCTCAAAATCCCTCGCGCCGGGTTACCGCATCGGCTGGTGCATTCCGGGGCGGTACAAAAAGCAGGTGTTGCACAACAAACTGACCCATTGCATTTCTTCAGCGACTCCCACCCAGGCTGCCATCGCCCTGTTTTGTGAGAACGGCCGTTTCGACCTGCACCTCCGGCATCTCAGAAAAGCACTGCATACCCAGTGCCTGCGCTACTGGCAGGCCGTCAAGGATTTTTTTCCCGCGGAAACGCGGGTGTCGCAGCCGCAGGGAGGATACGTGCTCTGGCTCGAACTGCCGGAACAGGTGGATGCCTTTCAGCTGTTCCATCGCGCCAAACAGCATCAGATATTGATCGCACCGGGGCAGATCTTCAGCGTCGCAGGCTGCTATTCGCATCACATCCGCCTCGGATTTGGAGCGCCGTATAGCGAAGAAATCGAAAAAAGCCTGAATACCCTGGGGTCGATCATTCAGGATATGGCCAATAAGCCGGTACGTGACGTACCCAGGCGCAGGCTTCCGGTAGTATCCGGGTAATTCCGGATATCGGTCAAACGAGTTCCGGCTCCTGCAATTCGCGCCATTCCTGTGGTGTCGCACCGAACTCCTGTTTGAATACCCTGCTGAAATAGCCGGGATCGTTAAAACCGGTGTCGTAGGCGATGGAGGTGATGCTCAATACCGGGTCGCGCAGCAACTCCTTGGCTTTGTTGAGCCGCACGTAGCGGATAAAACGCGTTGCTGATAAACCGGTCAGCGCGGACAGTTTGCGGTGCAGTTGCGAGTGGCTCATGGCCATTTCCCGGCAAAGCCGTTCTACATCGAAATCGCCGCGGTCGAGGTGCGCTTCTACCACCTGGCGTACTTTTTTGACAAACTGATCCTCCAATGCCGGCACCTGCGGGAGATCCCGCATCGTTTCCATTTCTTCCGTTAATCCCGCTGATGTCAAATAGTGTTGCTGCAAGTGGCTGCGCATTTCCAGCAGTTTTCGGATGCGCACCAGCAATTCTTCTTTCAGGAAAGGCTTGGCGAGGTAGGCGTCGGCGCCTTTTTCGAGACCCTCCAGTTTGCTTTCCATATCGGCTTTGGCGGTGAGCATGATGATGGGAATATGGCTTGTCCGCTCATCGCTGCGGAGTGTACGGCACACCTCGTAACCGTCTTTATGCGGCATCATTACATCGGTAATGATCAGGTCGGGCACACTTTCCCGGGCAATCTCGATACCCTCGCCGCCGTCTTTGCCAACCAGTAAACGATATTGCGGCAGGCAGGATGCCAGGTAGGCGACCACATCGGGGTTGTCCTCCACAACCAGTATCAGAGGCGCCGAAACAGGGCCTTCAGGTACAGGTGAAAGGACATTCTTTTTTTCATCGCCTTTTTCCGGCAGCGCTTCGCCGGCCTCAATGACGTTCAGCGGCATCGCGGTTTTCTGCTCGGGTGCATTCCGGTGTATGGAAAGCGCTACTGCAAACTCCGCCCCGTGTCCCGGCTGGCTTTTTACTGAAATATCGCCATCCATCAGGCGGACCAGTTCCATGGTGAGCGCCAGGCCGATGCCCGAACCTTCATTCTGACGTGTTTGCGAATCGTCGCCCTGATAAAAGCGGTCGAATATATGAGGCAGCTGCTCCTCTGAAATACCGATGCCCGTATCGCGCACCCTGATGACGATGTTTTCTTCGGCGGCATTTATCCCGCGGCGGTCACCACTTTTTTCAAAACGAACGTCGACATATACGTGGCCGTTTGCAGGCGTGAATTTCACGGCATTGGACAAAAGATTGACTACTACCTGTTGCAACTTTTCGGGGTCGTAATCCATCGTGAAGGCATCTTCGTCGGACAGGAAATGAACCCGAACACCTTTGCTTTCCGCATAGGAATGGAAACTCTCGACCAGGTACCGCAAGTAGTTTACCACATCGCCTTGTTGCATGTTTACCTGCATTTTCCCGCTTTCGAGTTTGGCGAGATCGAGCATCTGGTTGACCAGCGACAGCAGGTTATGGCCGTTGCGCCGGATCAGCGATAGTCCGGACGTCATAAACTGACGGTCGGCCGTTCCTACGCCTTCGGAACTCATTTTTCCGAGCTCGTTTTCCACCTGCTGCGCCATGCCGAGGATTACGGTCAGCGGCGTGCGGAATTCATGCGTGATATTGGTATACAGCCGGCTTTTTACGGTATCGAGTTCGCGCAGGCGTTCCGCTTCCGCCTGTTCCAGCCGCCGGTCGAGCTGGACGCGATAAAAAGCGTACATGATGGCCAGGGCCAGGCTGCCGTATAAAAGATAGGCCCACCAGGTAGCCCACCAGGGGGGAGATATGATCACCCGGATGGTTTTTTCCGGTCCCCAGATGCCGTTTTGATTGGCGGCCCTCACCCGGAAGGTGTAGGTACCCGGCGGCACCTTGGCATAGGAAGCGACGGGTTCCAGACCGGCATAGCGCCATTCCCGGTCGTATCCTTCTAGGATAAACTTGTGCCTGTTCCCTTCGGGGTATAAAAAATCGAGGGCGGCAAAGCGGAAGGTAAAAATGTCCTGATCGTGCGTGAGCCGGATCTCGGGGATGTCCCAGATGTTGCGGTACATCGGTTCCCGGTCGCCGTCGGGCGATGCAAAATTGTCGAAAAGGCTGAACTCGGTGATCAGCACTTCGGGAGCGGCGCCCGAGCGGCGCAGGCCGATCTCTTTCGGATCGAAATAGAGCACGCCGCCGTTGCCGCCGAAATAGATCCAGCCCCGTTCATCTTTATATACCGACTGCCGGTGAAAAGGAAGCGTTTTGATCCCCGACGCCGACCTGTACGAAAAACTGGTGCCATCGGCCGGGTTGAACATCACAAGTCCGTCGCCTGCCAGCCACAACCGTCCGAAATCATCGAAGATCATTCCGTGTAGGAAGGTGGTCCCCAAAAATTCGGCGCTGTAACTGGTCGTAACCTTTGTTGTGGGGTTGAGTTTCCAGAGATTGAAATCCGTATTGACCCAGATGTTGCCTTCGCGGTCCTCCTCCAGTCCGTTCACCCATTCAAACTGGTATGGCGCCCTTCTCAGGTCATATTTCTGGATACTTTCATCTTCCGGATCGAAGCGCACGAGTGTGAGCGGGGTAACATCTTTATTGCCTCCCGATCCGGCCATCCAGATCGCCCCGTCGCGCGCCAGGTACAATTTGCAAAAGAAATATTCCTCCTTGATCTCCGGTTCCTTTTTGTCGGATGCCCCGATCAGGTTGTATTGTTTGAAGGCGTCTGCATGCGGGTCGTAGCGGTTCAGGGCGCCGTTTGCCGTTGCAACCCACATTTTACCTTTTTTATCCTCCAGAATATCGGAGATCGTATTCGAACTGATACTGCCGCTGTTTTCAGGTTTGTGCCAGTAGGTTTTTATTTCACCCGTTGCAGGGCTGAATCGCATCAAACCCGATGGTACGAGCCATTTTCCCATCCACAGGTCGCCGCTGCGGTCTTCGACTATTTTGCCGACTTTTCCGAATACAGTAGCGTGGGCATCGTCGACCCGGAGGTCCATTTTAAACGGAACGGATTTTTGGGGATCGTCAAAGAAACGGCACCCCTCGAAGTGTTCTCCGTCCACCTGCAAGAGGCCTCCTTTGACGGTTCCCATCCACAAATCGCCCGCATTCGAGCCGCAGATCGTTTGTACCGCATCACCGGAGCCGAGATTTGCGTGTTTGAAGATACTTTTTTCCCTGATGATCTTGAATACCTGTGCGCCCGGGCCTGCCGTGCTGCTCCACAACATGCCGTCTTTGGACTGGAACATCATCCAGGCGTAGTTGTCGGGCACGCTGCTGTATTCGTCGTCATTGTCCTCAAAATGTTTGGTATAGCCGGTTTCGGGGTCATGATATTTGATGCCGCCGCGCCAGCTGCCTACCCACAGTTTTCGTTCGCGATCCTCAAAAACAAAACGGGTATGCCAGTCGGAATACCTGCGTACGTATGGCGCGCACAATTCTTCATCGCTATCGTGCCGTTTGTTGCTCAGGCGGGTAAAACGGCCTGTTTTTCTGTTCATCAGGTGCAGGCCGTCGCCGGCCGTGCCGACCCAGAAGTTGCCTCTGGAGTCTTCGCCGATATACGCTACGGCGTCGTTGATCAGGCTGTTGGGATCAGAAGAATCGTGCAGATAACGGGTAAAAGTACCGCTGCGGGAGTCGTAGCGGTTCAGGCCGCCACCCTGGCCATTGTCCCAGGGCCAGCCGGTGCCCACCCAAAGCGTACCGGCGCGGTCGAGGTATATCACCCGGCAGCGGTCGTCGCTCAGGCTTTTCGGATCGGCGGCATTGTGGTTAAAACGTCTGAACACGCCGGTTTTGCGATCGAGCCGGTTGAGGCCGTAGAGCGTAGAGACCCACATATATCCGTCTTTATCCTCCAGCACCTGCGTAACGTAGTTGTTGCTGAGTGAAGCGGGATTCAAGGGATCGTGCAGGTATTGGGTGAACCGCTGCGTCTTCGGATCAAAATGATTCAGACCGCCGCCCCAGGTACCGAGCCAGAGCGATCCGTCTTTTGACACGTATATATATTCGACGTAATTGGACGAAATGGCGCCGGAATCCAGTGTATTGGTGAGAAATGTCTTGAACCGGTAACCGTCCCAGCGGTGCAGCCCGTATTGCGAGCCGAACCACATAAATCCGGCGGAATCCTGTGCGATAGATTGCACATGGTTGCCCAGTTCGCCGCCCGGAAGATGAAAGATCTCAAAGCGGAAGGTGGGCGGCGTTGCGCTTTGCTGTGCGTTCAGGCGCAGCGTAGCGGCGACCGTCAGCAGCATAAGGTTTGCCAGCAGATAGATTGTTTTCATATTTCCGATTCCCAATGCCATGTTTTGTTTTCGAAATGCACGCTTAAATACCGATACTTAGGCGTTAAAGGCAGGGAGGTTGTTACAACCTGCCCTGCCATATCATATGAAATTTTGCGTCTTGTGTCATTTGGTCCCGGCCATGTCGTCGGCCCCATCCTGTGATGCCTGATCGAGGTGTTCCAGCGCACCCATTTGCACACCCTCTTTTGTCAGTTCGAGGTGCTGCATGAGCATGGTGTTGCCGATTTTCAGGTAAAGCAGATAATTGCCCGTATCCATCCCGCCGAGGCGGATCATTTTGGCATAGCCGTTTTCACCGGATACCTGCTCCTGAAATGCCACCCCGACACCGGGTACGTGCAACTGGATCAGCACATCACTTTTCATCAGGTTGTTCAACTGCAGCCGTATGGCATCTGAAACTGCAGCGATACGCGCCATGGCAGGACGCTCTTTCCCCGTATGGACAAATACTGCCGCTCCAGAGTTGCATTTGCTGCCATTTTCGAAAAAAACAAGCGCCGTGCCGCGCAGGCTGAACGAGCGCGTGTATTCTCCCGCCCGGTTTTTGACAAAACAGATATAGGCGCCGTCAGGCAAGGCGCTCAGGTCGAGTTTTTGAGCGAACCCGTCTTCGCGTTCAACGTATTCCGAATACCATAGTTTGCCGGCAAGGTCCTGCACGGCGATCTGGGTGCGGTATTTCTGCAGGTTGGCCAGTTGCAGTGCGATCGATTTGGCATCGTCGCCCTTCGAAATCCGTACGATCATGGAGGGAGCCGGCTCGGCCGTAACGGTTAGGGCGCTCAGCAGAAGGGTAAAGGCGACGAAATTTTTCAGTGATCTGTTCATAGCTTGGTGTGTGTTTGGTTAATAAAATGTGTCTGGTTAGGACTGAATGTGTGGTGGTGGATAAAAACCTTTCGTCGCAAAGGTGGAGCACATATCAGCCAGGCTGCCCGGACACAGGAACCAAGGTGCGGGACATTTCTGCCAAACACCCGGACGAATGTTGCAGGAATGATAATAGTATTGCATTTACGTGCACAGAGAACAGAAAAGAAGAAAAAAAGGCGCGTTAGGCACAAAAAAATCCCCCGTGTGGAAATTCCGCACGGGGGATTTGCGTAGCCGGGGCGCTGCCCGTTCTTACTTCTCGTCGTAGTTGTACGGAAGGATCTTGGAATCCTTGACCGTGGAAAGCGTCATCAGCGTCTTGAGGCGCTCGATCTCCTCTATCTGGCTGATCGTTTTGAAAAGGAGCTGCTCGTATGTCGGAATATCGCGGCAAACGATCTTCATCAGGAAATCGGCTTCGCCGGTGATGATGTAACATTCGGTCACCTCATCGATCTGGGATATTTTTTCCAGAAAGCTGTTGAGCGCGTTTTCGCGTTTCCATGCCAGCGAAACGAGCACAAAGGTTTTAACATTGAGGCCCATCATCTGGGGATTCACCTGGGCATGATAGCTCTGTATAATATCGCTTTGCTCCAGTTTTTTTACGCGTTCCAGCGTCGGGGCCGGGGAAAGGCCTATTTTCTTGGAAAGGTCGAGGTTGGTGATCTTGCTGTTCTCCTGTAGTATTTTCAGGATTTTCAGGTCTATTTTATCCAGTTTCTCTGACATAGCGAGGCTGCTTTATGAAATATTATTTTGGTTTGCAAAATTTCCCCAAAGGTAGGGCGATAAAAAATTATGTGCAAGCAAAACCCGGATAAACCTTTGTAAATTTTGTTAATAAAGCGTTTTTATCGATTGACGAACTTAATGTTTGGATCAACTTAGTCAAAATCTCCACCTACACCAAAAAATATTTGTTAATTATATAAAGAAAGGTAACATATATTAAAAAAGGCCGAATCCACAGGTATCCGGCAATAATTTGCCAAAGATATCCTGCGGATTCAACCTTTTTCCAAAGAATCGTCCAGTTTCGGATCAGGAGATGCCCGCAACCAGCCGTTTTGGATCACGGGAAAATACCCATGGAGATATAGTCGCTGGCTATTTTCTTAAGTGAGCATACGAACGCTGCCGTCCGCACATCCTCGATCTTCGGGTGCTGAAGCACGGTATCGCGGATCTGCTGGTAGGCTGTGATCATCGTATCTTCAAGGCCCGAGTTTACCAGTTCTACTTCCGTGCCGCCACGGGTCAGGAAATCGCGCTCGCGGTCTCCGATCGTTTTGCCGGTCATTTCCTGCACCTTGTTCAGAATGCCTTCAAAAGCATTGTGCTGGAAGCGGTTCTCGAGACGGCCGAAGCGGTGGTGCGACAGGTTTTTCAGCCACTCGAAATAAGACACTGTCACACCGCCTGCATTGATATAAAAGTCAGGCAGGATAATAATGCCTTTTTTGAGCAGGATAGGATCGGCATCCGCCGTAACAGGGCCGTTGGCGGCTTCGGCAATGACCTTGGCTTTGATGCGGTCGGCATTGGACAGCGTGATCTGGTTTTCCAGCGCTGCGGGTACGAGGATGTCGCAGTCGAGTTCAAGTGCATCGAGGTTGTTGGGCAGTGATTTTGTACCCGGGAATCCGATAATGGATCCCGTCTCTGCGCGGAAAGCGAGCAGTTTTTCAACGTCGATGCCTTTTTCGCTGTAGATCGAACCTTCGCGCTCGGCAACGCCGATCACTTTCACATCGCCCTCATGCTGGCTGATGAGCGCAGCATTGCTACCCACATTACCGAGGCCCTGCACCACCATCGTCTTGCCGGCGATGCCTTTTGACAGGCCTATTTTTTTCATATCCGCCTCATGCGACATGCATTCCCGGAGGCCGTAAAACACACCCCGGCCGGTGGCTTCTGCGCGGCCGCGGATACCGTTTTGGGTAACGGGCTTGCCTGTAACACAGCCGATGGAATCGATCTCGCCGTGGCGGAATGCCTGGTAGGTATCCAGAATCCAGGCCATCTCACGGGGACCGGTGCCGTAATCAGGCGCCGGAACGTCAATACCGGGACCGATAAAGTTCTTTTTCACCAGCTCGGTGGTGTAGCGGCGGGTGATGTTCTGGAGTTGTTCTACCGTGTAATTGGCGGGGTTGATCTTGATACCACCCTTGGCGCCGCCAAAAGGCACGTCCACGAGTGCGCACTTGTAGGTCATGAGGGCTGCCAGGGCCATTACCTCGTCCTGGTCGACGCTTTCTGCATAGCGGATGCCGCCTTTGGTCGGCAGCCGGTGGTGGCTGTGCTGCGCGCGATACGCCTCGATCACCTGGTAATCGCCGTTGACGCGGATCGGGAAACGGATCCTCAGTACGAGGTTGCAGGCTTTGATCTGCTGAAGCAGGCCTTTCGGAATGTCGGTGTATGCCGCTGCCTTTTCAACGTAGTTCCCAACACTTTCAAAGAAACTAATTTGTCCACTCATTTTTGTCGTCGTTGATTTGGTGCTCTAATTTGGTTAGTTTACGCTCAAGGCGAACAAGGTAGCCGACGATGCCGAGAAAGATGAGCAAAACAACGCCGACTACGACATTGATCTTGCCGGTTTCACGCATAAAATCGCGGTTTCCCTGCGCCAATAACGAGGGCAAAGATATTGCCAGAAGCAGAATGATTATTAAAAATTTACGTGATTTGAAAAATTTCATGTTCCCAAAGTTTTTTTTCGATAAATGAAAATAGGATATGGGAATCCACACCTATCAAAAGTCTCAATCCAGGTCCATTGCCTTGTCTTCCAGCCTCCGGTAGCGGATGCGCAATTCGGCGATCCAGAAACCCAGCAGACTGAACCCGATGATAGAGGGATAAAACACCATGCGCATGGTATTGTCGAGGTCCTGGCTCCCGAAAGCCGGGTTGCCGGTAGCGCCCGGGTGCAGGCTGGCAAACATGCGCGGCACGATATACAGCAAAGGGATCAGCGACGAAAAAGCGAAGATGTTATACACCGCTGCCAGGCGCGCGCCCTTTTCGGGCTCGTCGAACGAACGCCGCAGGATAAAATAGGCCAGATAGACCAGCAGGGCTACCGCCGTCATCAGTTGCTTGATGTCGTTGCTCCAGGCCGCTCCCCAGGCGTAATGCGCCCACAACATGCCCGTGATCAGCCCCAGTCCGCCGAACAGCAGGCCGGTCTCGGCGTAGCCTGCCGCTCTCCGGTCGAACTCCGGCCGCGGATTGTTGAGATACCGAATGCTGTACACCACTGAAGCGATAAACAGAAACATTAACACAAACCACATGGGCACATGAAAGTAGGTATTCCGGATACTCTCGTAGATCACATTGCGGTAAGGGAATGTGAAATCGGACTTGATATGAAGATCGGAAACCGGGTGCAGGGTCCAGGAGCCCTGCGAGGTAGCGCTGGCAGTGTCCTTCAGCAGTTCCAGGGCATCGGGCAGCAACGAAACACCGTCAGCCGGATGGTCGATGATGGCGTTCAGCATTACCGAAGGCGTCGGACGCGGCAGTTGAACCGGCAGGGTAAATACGGCCGATATGGTAGTATCGTCGAGCACGCGGATGTTTTCGCCGGCCACGGCATTGAGCGAATCGTATTGCAGCCAGATGCGGATGCTACCAGCAGGTGATTGCGTGTAAAATGAATTATACCCGTGAAATGCAAGCTCCAGTTGCTGCCCCGAGCGGGCGGTGTCGGGCTTCACGTACGTAATGCCGGGTTTGAGCGGTACGAGCAGACCGGCGATCAGCACGTACACGATCAGTAAAACGGAAAGCGATTTCCACCACATTTCTGAGTCGCAGTATTTGAATAAAAAAAGTACGCGCCAATGTAGGGCTAAACCGGGTTTCCAAAATCAGTTTTCGGCCAAAAAGTGTTGCAGACAATACCTGACTTGAGTTCAGTCTTTCCAGATATAGGGAAACAAAATGAAGGTCAGGGTGATCAGGATCGCATCGATGGCCAGCAGATTGACGATATCGCGCTTGTAAGAGGTGTCCTGAATGAGCCGGAGCGCGATCTGGGAAAGGCGCACGAGGGTGAGCAAAACAGGCAAAATGACCGGAAAACTCAAAATGGCCATCAGCGTGGCGCTGTTGTTCGCCTTGGCAGCGATAGAGGCGATAAATGTAAAGGCAATGGAAAACCCCAGGCTGCCCAATAGCAGCACAAGGGCAAAAAGCCCTGCATCTTTCACCGGATTGCCCGCTACCACGCTGTAAGCGCCGAATGCCAGAACACTCAGCACCAGCAACAACAGGGTGTTGTAAAGGATCTTGGCCAGCAACAGCATCGCAGGGTCGGCGAGTTGGTAATAATACAACTGTCTGGCGCCGCTCTCCTGCACAAAACTTTTTACCACGGCGTTGATGGAGGCGAACAGAACGATAAGCCAGAACAAAATGTTCCACACGGGCGGCTGTACCTTTATACTGGATATGTACACTACGAACACCATGCTGAATACGTACAACACGATGCCGCTGATGGCATAGCGCTGGCGAAACTCCAGCAAAAACTCCTTGCGGAGCAATATCCACAACATACGCAGGTTCATCACCGGCAAAGGTAACAGCACCTGCGCGTATTCCTCTTTTGCAGGTACTCACTTTTTACCGCGCGATTTTCAGCAGGTGCGCTATCTTTGCACTTCCCGGGCAACCTGCCAGAATCAATCAAAGACAGCCTATGAGTTGGTACAAACGACTGCGAGAAGGTATTTCAACCGCCACCAAGTCGAAAAAAGACGTGCCTGAAGGCATTTGGTTTCAGTGTAAAAACTGCAAACAGGCCAGTACGACCCGCGAACTGCGCGACAATTTTTACAAATGCCCGAAATGCGATTACCATACCGCCATTGGCTCGAAGGAATATTTCGATCTGCTGTTCGACGGTGATTCCTACACTACCCTGTTCGACAACCTGATCTCCATTGATTTCCTGAAATTCACCGACCTGAAGCCCTACGACAGGCGCCTGGAGGAAACCCGGAAAAAGACGGGCCTCAACGACGCCCTAGCCGTTGCGGAAGGAAAAGTCAACGGACACCGCCTGGTGGTGGCATCTATGGATTTTAAATTTATCGGCGGATCCATGGGCTCCGTTGTGGGTGAAAAGATCTCGCTGGCGATCGACCGTTCGCTGGAAACCAAATCAGCCCTGCTGATCATCTCCAAGTCGGGCGGCGCGCGCATGATGGAAAGTGCGTTCTCCCTGATGCAAATGGCCAAAACAAGCGCCAAACTCACGCTGCTCGCCAAGGCGCGCCTCCCATACCTCTCGCTCATGACCGATCCCACCACCGGCGGCGTCACGGCATCTTTTGCCATGTTGGGCGATATCAACCTCGCCGAACCGGGCGCCCTGATCGGCTTCGCCGGACCGCGGGTGATCCGCGAAACCATCAAACGCGACCTGCCGGAAGGATTTCAGACTTCAGAGTTTTTGCTGGAAAACGGCTTTGTCGATCTGGTGGTCAACCGGCAAGACCTGAAGGAAACGGTCGGCGACCTGCTGTCCCTGTTCCATAAAAACGGCCATTAATTGTTGCCGGATGCAGGATATATACGCTATTGCTGCACCCTGTGCGCGCTGATCCTGTCCGTTTGGGCCTGCCAGTCCGGGTCTTCTGACACCAGTAAAGGGGAAAGTTCCTTCCCTTATCGCTTCGACGCACCCGACACCACTATCGTATTGCCACCGTCCCTGCGTGAGATTTCGGGGTTGAGCCTTTCATCCGATGGACATCACCTGCTCGCCGTCAATGACGAGGAAGGGATCGTTTTTTTTATCAATCTTGAAAACGGTGCGATCGACAGCACGCTGGAATTCGCCAGACACGGCGACTATGAAGGCATTGAGGCCGTAGGTGAATATATTTACGTAGTAAAAAGCAACGGAAAACTATATCGCATCTCTCCCGATGGCAAAACAGAGACCATTGAAACAAGTCTGCATGGAGGCAATAATGTGGAAGGACTTTGTTACGACGCCCTGCACGGACGATTGTTGCTCGCCTGTAAAGGGGAAGCAGGTGAAGGCGCCCGTTTTAAAGGGAAAAAGGCCGTATATGCCTATGATCTGCACAACGATCAATTTTTAGAATCCCCCGTTTATTTGCTGAACCGGGATACTATCGCAGCCCAAAAAAGGCTGCCGGGCGGCCTCGTCCAGCGTTTGAATGACTTCTTCTCCACAGAACATGCCTCCACGGCATTCAGCCCGTCAGGACTGGCAGTCCACCCTGCCGACAGCCTGTTGTACGTGATTGCTTCCGTCGGCAAGTCAATTGTTGCCGTACACGAAGACGGCCGGATCGCCGGTGTGGCCGCTTTGCCTGCCGACATCTTGCCGCAGCCGGAGGGCATATGCTTCGATCGCCTGGGCAGGTTGTATATCAGCACGGAAGGCCGCAAACAAAGCGGCCGTATCCTCCGCTTTTCAAAGTGGCGCCAACCTCTGGTTGGCGAAAAGTAACTCCGGGATGTAATTGCCAACCGGAGGTTAGCACTACACGCGTAATTGCCAACCAGAGGTTGGCGCCACTTGCGTTACTTAACATATTTTGCCGGAGGCGATAAAAACACACTGAGGTTGAGGAACGGCGCATTTGTAGGTTCTACCTGGAATGCGGGGCTGTTATCGGCTTTGGATTCGAAGTCGCTGCTCAGGTTATAGCGATAGCCGACCTTTAACTGCGCCCACACCCAGGGCGCCAGTTGCTGTTCCAGCCGAACAGAGCCCAGTATTTCCGAATGATTGTAGGCGTAATCGAGCATTTCATTGTGGGTTTTGTCGACGCTGAGCCGGTACGACTGGCTGCTGTATTCCACGCCGCCCAGCACGATGGTCTCCGCGCTGATATTACGGCGGATAAACACATAGGCCGGCAATGCGGACTCGATCGCCCATTTCCGGTTGAAATTGCGATTGTACAACACGAATGGCAGCAGGTTGGTGCGGTTGCGAAAACCGCTGGAGTAGTTGAGGCCGAACCCCCATTCAAAATCTTCGGAGGGTTTGATGCCATACATGGCAAGGGCCTTTATAATGTTGTAACGTTTATCGTACAACCGAATCCCTGAATAATTACCGTTGGAAGAATTGCGCAGCCGCATGATGAAGTAGTGCTTTTCATTAAACACTTTTGTCAGCATCGCGCTGATCGAGTTGCTGTTCAACAGTTTTTTATCCAGGGTTTCGAAGGCTTCTCTGAAATCCTGCCCGATGGCTTTGAAATTGATGGATTCGCCGATATAGCGGTACCCCGCCAGCACTTTAAGGCCGGGTTTGTTGATCACCGGTACTTTCAGATCGAACTCGAAGTAATGCCATTGGCGGTACGAACTGAACGGCGGGTTATAAGTATCGTCCTCCGGTTCGTACGAACCTTTACCCGCCAGTCCATAGGCGAGTTCCAGCCCCCTTGATCGCGATTTGTCGCGCACGCCGGGTTTGCAAAAACAGCGGATCTCGGTATTCCCGAGTTGGGAATCCACATCTTCGGGAAAATAGTCCGGCTTCACCTGCCCGCTGGCAGCAAACACCGATGCGATGCCCGCAAGCAGGGTACTGACGATTCGACGATTGATCATGCAAATAATATAATAGGGAAACAATTCAGGTTATTAATACCGGCTTTGACTACACATTTTCAGACGAAACGGATCGGTGTCTTGAGATAAAGAACGAAAAAACAATGCCGGTTTGTTGTCTGGATGGCAGCAGCCTGCCTAAAAACCGGCGCCGACCCGGAAAAAGAACCGGGGGCCGTCCTCGTTGTTTTCTCGCGGCTGGAACACGCCGAAATACAAGGTCAACCCGTCGAGCGGCGCCAGCCACAGGCCGCCGCCGTAGTCGTAGTGCCAGGTTTCGTTTTCATCGTCATCGAGCCACACCCGCCCATAGTCGAATCCGCAGAAAACACCCATGGTGAACGGCAGAATGCGATTATAGGTACTCAGCACCCTGGCGCGCAGGTCGATGTTGTGGTAATAACTGGTTTTGCCGTAAAAGCGCTCCGCGCGGTAGCCGCGCAAGGTTTTCTTGCCACCCAGGTTGGGGCTATGGTAAAAAGCAAAATCGTGGCCGAAGTTGTGCTGAAAGCCGACCCTCGTGACGAGGATCAGCGCCTCTTCCTGATCGATGGGGCGGTATAACGAAAGGTCGGTAGACAAGGCCGTAAAACTATAACGCGCCGTTTCCAGATCGTTCAGGTAATTCAGCCCGGTATTGATAATAACCCCCCGGTGAGGATTGAGCCAGTTGTCCAGATTATTGTATTTGAAACCCATCCTCGCACCGGCGAAGTAGGATATCTCGAAATCCGCCTGGCTAAACCCCGCTTCGTCGCTGGTGATAAAGCGGCCTTCTGTGTCTTCCAGATCGCGGATATCAAGCATCGGGCCGATAAAAAACTGGCCGTTACCCCCGGCGATACGCTTTTTGAGTGCCGGAAACAGTTTCAACTGACCTTGCCTGACACGGTAATAATTGATGCTCCGGTTCTCAAAATCAGCCTCGCTGTCGTTGCCGATCCCGAAGTAGTTGAAAGCATAGGAGGGACCTGAAAACTGGGATTCCAGCAAAAAATCCCAGCTGCCGAATGCATTGAGGTAATCGCCGTTGTACTGCAAAAACCAGGATTTTGTCGCGAAAGAAATGCTGCCCACGAAGTTGTGCTGCGCCGCATACGGGTCCTTCTTGAATCGATACGTCGTTTTGGTCAGGTTTGCCCCGATCGTAAAACCGTCGTCGGGGTTCACCCCGATGATGGGCAGCGGAATGGTATAATCGTATTCGTAGTGCGCCGCGCGGTGGTCATAGAGATTGTAGATGCGCCGCCTTGTGCGGGCATCGCGGGTTTCGCTGCTGCCGTCGACTATATTATCGCCTTTGTCGTCGTACACGACGGTCATTTTGGGCGTGCCTTCTACCGAAGAGCGGTCCGTGAAGCGGTCTTTTCCAAGCCCTCCGATCATCCTGACCTTGATACTTCTCGGCGCTTCTCCCTGCACTTCGAACACATCATCGTCGCCGACACCGTAGAGGTTGATGACTTCCGTGATGCCATATTCGAACAGGCGTTCGAACACCTTGTCTTTTTTCTCGCCCTTTTTCGATATTTCAAAAACACGTACCCGCACAGCGCCATCGTACTCGCGCGTTACCTCGAACAGTTCCTTTTCGTCGGTGCCGTACACGTCCACTTCTTTGGAAAGCAGCAGGTAGCGGCGCCACGCGATCGGGATGATGCTGTCGCGGCGCTGCTTGAGGCCGGCGATGATCGGCGCAGCACTCAGCTCTCTGGCACGCCTGGGCCAGTGGTCGAAAGCATGTTCGATGACACTGTCGGTCAGGTTTTTCCGGATGGACAGCGCTTCGGCTTCCCATTCCTTCCAGCTCATCTGGTTGAGAAAAGCGCGGTCGAAATGCCGGGCACTCCATGTCGCCCATTTCATATTGCTGATTTCGGGTCCGTATACCCGCAACTGATGCAGAAACGGCATGGTCTGCCGGCTAAAGGTCGTGATCAATCCGTCGTATTTTGAAAATGCCTGGTCGCGGTCGCGCGGCACAGGCCGGTAGTATTTTCGCTTCCCGTCTTCAAAACGCGCCCATCGCCATTGATCGTCGTGGCGATCCCAGTCGCCGATGAGCAGGTCGAACAGGCGTGCGCGCACCACCCAGTACTGGTCGATCTTGTGGTTGTTGTTTTTCAAGGTCTTTTCCACTACGTCGGGCGTGCTGATCACCTTTTCCGAACTGCCGAACACCCCTGTGCCGCTCCAGTCGCCGCCGGCGCGTTCTTCGAACAGGTACACACTGCCTCCGAAATCGGCGTTGTAGTCACCCAGGGCGGGCTGTTTCGGTACGTAACAGATCGTCGGGTTGGTATGATACACCTGAATGGCTTCGGCCAACCAGGGGATCGCAAGCGGAGCGAAAGGATGCGTCGACAGGAAGTTGTCCATGGCAACGCTTTGGGCGGCGGTCATTTTATTCAATGGGAACGGCAGCAAACGGGATACATCTTTGGTCAGGTCGCGCAATACATACTGGCGCCCCTGCGCATCTTTCAGGCGCAGGGAATTCGTCTGGTTGCCGCCGCCCTGCTGGATCGGGGTCATGCCGCCGTTCACTGTTGAAAGATCGAGCACCGGAAAAGTATAAGTGCCTTTATACACATCCCGGTAATGAGTGCCCAGTACCAGTTTGTGCAGCCCCCCGACATCATGCACCGGATCCTTGATCACCGGTACCTCAATAGAATCGAGATGCCGTTCGTATTCAGAAAAGTCGGCCGCTTCGCCCGCTGACGGGGTAGCGAACGCTCCTTTAACCTGCCTGCAATACACCAGCTGAGCGGTAGCGCCCGAGGTATCAGGCACCCAAAACTGCACCCAGCATTCGCCGTTATCATAAAATTCGAGCGTGCTGTAGCCCGGAGCGCCGTAACTGAATTTTGAACCCTTGCCTTTGCCTACGGGGCTGACTTTCGAGCCCGACCCGCTCACGACGTAATATTGCTGGTCGTCTTCTATGTATTGCAGTGCATGCTCGTGACCGGAAGCAAAAATGTAACGGCCGTTCTTCTTCGCGCCGGTGAGCAGGCCGTGCATCAATGATTTATAAGTACCGTTGGCGGCATCCTGTTTGCTTCCCCCTCCTGCGCGCAGAAGAGCGGCGAGCGTGCCCAGGCCCGGCAGCGGAATATAGAGATTGGGGCTGAGTTCCGTCAGGGGGAACAAGTGCTGTTTTATGTGAAATTTGCCGCCGTGCGGACCGTAGGTATGCGGCGGGTGGTGCATGGCCAGCACCACGTTGCGGTTCCTGTATTTGCGCAGGATATTTTCCATCGCAAACAGAAAATGGGTGCGGCTTTTGATCTCGCAGCCATCGTTGATATCGGGTTCCCGGTTCCAGTCGGTGAGCCACCATTCCGAATCGATGGCGATCACTACCAGATCCTTGCTGATTTCCACCACTTCCGGACCCGAGCAACCGTCGTCGGGCAGGAAGTAGTTCTTCCATTTTTTATCGTCCTCATCGTCTACGCCGTGCTTCTTGTTGAGGTATTCTTCTACGTAGCGTTCTTCGCGACGCCGGCCCGAAAGGCCGTTGGCCCAATCGTGGTTGCCGGCGATAAAGATCACTTCACCCTTAAAGTCGGCCACGGCATCCATTTGTGCTTCGATCCGTTGTTCGGCTTCCTTGCGCGCTTCCGGCTCGGATTTGCGCGGCATGCCATGGGGGTAAATATTATCTCCCAGGAACAACACCGATGCCGCTTTCTTCTCTTGTGCCAGTTCTTTTTTCAAGTGTACCAGCACCGGGTTCACGCCTTTTTCCGGCAAATAGCCCGCATCGCCTACGAGGTACATCGTATGGGTACGTTTCAGATCGGGATCGGGATGATCCTCTTTCCAGTTTTGTTCGGTTCCCGCATAGTGCAGTTTGTAATTGGCGCAGGAAGGCAAGGCTACCGCGACGCCCATGATCAGCAGGAGGCGAATGAATTGCTGCATACAATGGAGTTTTCACGTTATGTTCCGGCCCGGCGGGCTGAAATGGCACAAAGAGCGGATAGCCGCCCAATGCCCAGGGAGGCCTCAAGTTATTACTTTCCGCGGAAGTTTGTCAAGACGCAAACCGCAGGGGTGTCTTCAGCAACTCAAGCGCCCCCTTTCAATATTCATTTTCAGATCGGCCAGCCTTTTACGCACGTTCGTTTTCAGATTATTTTTGATCAAACCGGTCAGCAAACTAAATGGAAAGCGGAGTTGAAAGGAATATAAAAAAGTCACTTCCGTCTGTGCCACGCCGGTTTCCCGGAACAACCACGACCCCAGAAACTGCCTGAACATATAGGGCCCTTGTGTCAATTTGACGGCAGTTGCTTTTGGCCTGTTGAACGAAACATATTCCGTTTCCATCGCAAAGCCGTTTTTCGCTACACACCATGCCTTAACCCCCTTTTCCGCTTTGGCCGCCCCTTGCATCAGTTCCGCTTTTTTCAAAAAAGTGTCCCAGAGGAGCCGTTTTTGATAGTCCTGGGAAAAATCAAAAACCTGCTCCCGGGAACAGTGGATCACAATTTTTTCGGAAAATTTTACACTTTTCATGGCTTTCACAAATATACTAACGATTGGCCTGCTCCGACTTTGACCCTTCAGGCACCTGCATGCCGCTTGCCGGCGTCTGCGCTGGCCTCGTACACCAGTTTCCGCGCCCGGTTCATGCTTCCCACCGGAACGAAATCGGGAGTATTCACCTGCCAGGGGTTAAAGGCCAGGGTATCGACGAAGGCGTCGTCTGAACGACCGGCCGCATCGCCCAGGTCCTGTTGAAGGAGCACCAGTTCGCCGATCTTCTCCTGTGGGCTGTTCCACGCAGGCCGGGCATTTTCAATGGGCGTGCTTTCAGGGTCCAGGTAGCGCTGCACACAAAAATCATATACGACGGGGCCTTGCCGCAGACGTGCCGCCAGTTCGTCGTGCAGGCTCGCCGGGGTATCGCCGCTCTCTTTGGCCGCTTGCGGCCGGAGCATGTATTTAACGGCTACCTGGCCGATGGCAATGGGTGCGCGGCTCCAGAAGGTTTCGCTCGCGAGGCTCGGCACGGGCGCCTTCATTTGCCCGCTCAGGGTTTTCAGGATGTGCAGCGCATCGCCCGGCCCCACGCTCATCACCAGTCGCCGGATACCCGATATTTTGTCGGCCATGTTGGTCAACTTGCGGGCGAGGGAGGCGAAATTGGCGTCGTCGCCAAAAAACTCTTCCAGTACGTTTGTGAGAACGGACTCGCCGGCAAATGCCAGCGTGGTTGCCATCGCCTCCACGGCGTCTTTGGCATGGTGTTCTTCGGCATTGGTCATCAGCCAGTCATGCGCCTGTCCGGCATCGGGCAGCACCCGCACCGCTACACCGCGCAGATCCTTTTCTGCATCTGAAGCGCGGACCTCTCCGCCAGCATTGGAGAGGCGCACGATAGCCGGATATACTTTGCCGGCCTGTAAAAAGCCGGTCTGCAAATCGGCAGCGAGGTTGGGACCGATGCGAAACTCAGCGCGCCTGATCCCCGCCAGTTGCTTGGCGTGTTGTGGTCTTACAGGCGGCCCCTTTCGTTCTTCCGCGGAAGCGATCACTACTTCGCGAATGTCTTTCGCAAATTGCAGGATAAGTTCCTGTTCTTTTTCAATGCTTCCGCCGAGGTAACGGATGTCATTTTTCCAGGCGTCGGTTGTTTTCATTGGTTTACAGATGGTGTTGAAAGTTAACAATAACTCATGATTTCATAACTTTTTCAATATCCGCCCAGGTAGCCCAGATATCGGCCACCAGCGTTTTGAACACAGGTCCGTCGTCTCCGCTTTCAATTTTATTGAACAAATCGTGCATTTCTCCGCGCAGTTCGGGGTATTTATCCGTCACTGCCAGTGCATTGCGCCAGGCCTGAATGTGCTTAAGAAAAGCATTTTTAAATGCCACAGGGCAAGCAGCAAAATCGGCATTTTCAAGCGCTTCTGTGTATTCCGTGATGGTTTTGCTGAGGGATTGCTTTTCACAGGCGTGATTCCTGATCGTTCCGACGCGGCTGTCGAATGCGATGATGCTGTCCATGCACGCCTTTGCGGCAGCCGTCGTTGCAGGGGCAGGTTGCACGGGTTTCTGTTTGTCTGCGCCGGAATCGGCACAGGCGATCAGAAAAGAACAAAAAGCAATCAATAGAGCAATCCGTTTCAAGTTATTCATGATCCTGTATTTTACTGTAAGGGCCGGGATAAAATAAATGGCGTTACCCCTGGATCTCTTCTATGATCGACCGGCCTTTGGATAGATCGCCTGATGTCCATTCCCAGTTTTCGTGAAGCCTGATCCTGCCGTCGGGCAACCGTTCCGGCACCGATCTGCAAATGCCCGTCATCAATACGCCTTCATCATTCAACTGATGGTATCGCATATCGATATTACCCTGCACATCTACCAGCCCGATCAGATGTCCGGTCACGATCTTTCCGCCGGAATATTCCGATGTAAGCACATTTCCTTCCTGTTTGTAGTAAAATGTGGTATCGGCCGAAGTTTCGCCGTTTTCCGTATTGCTGACAGGTCTGAATGTCTTGCCGTGATAGTTGATCATCGCATTCCGATTTGAACAGGGAAGTAAAATTACCGTTTTTCCGGCCTTTCCAGCAACATGCAGAAACCTCCGGGCAAACCAGATTTCATACTTGTCGATTTTTATTCCTTATACGGAAACAGTTTCAGCAGCGCCTGATAAATACTGCCGTGCAGAATGGTTGCGTGGTTGTCGTCCTCCATGAGTTTGTAATCGAGTTTGAGGCTTTTTTTGTCCGCGCGCCCGAGCGTTTCGAACAGCGCTTTTGCTACTCTTCGCATGATCTCATCTTCCTGTTTGCCTACCGAGATGTATACATACCGATCCAAATCCGGTTGCCGGGCAAGCAGCGTTTCCGCTTGCTGCAGCAGGCTTTCATTGTCCCACCAGAGGCTGGGGCTGATGATCAGGTAATGGGTGAACAAATGCGGTTTTTTGAGCAGTATCTCGGATGCCAGCAGGCCCCCCAGCGATTGTCCGATCAGGTAACGGGTCCCGTTTGTCTTGTAATGCTGCTGCACGAACGGCTGCAATTCCGTTTCAATAAAACGGATAAACGCGTCGGAATGCCCGGTCGTCGGGTATTTTTCAGTGAGTTCCTTCAGATCCGTTTTAAATGTAAAGTCCCGCTTCCGGTCCACGTTGGCGATGCCCACCACGATCGTTTCGGGCATATTGAACATGAGATTGAAAAACTGGACTAAACCTGCGATATGAATAAAATCCTCATCCATGCTTCCGTCGAGCAAGTAGATCACAGGATATGTTTTTGCCGTATCGTATTTCCCGGGCAAATAAATATTCAGCGTCCTTTCCTCATTCAGAACCTCAGATTTAATCGTTCTGATCTGGCCGATGCTCAGGGATTGGGCGTCGGCGTTCTGGTTTTGCGCACACAGGTACGCCAGGTTAAACAGGCACAAAAGGGTTGCGAAGAAATACTTCATTCAGGTTGCAGTTTATCGCTTGTAAAGGTTATAAAAAACGGGCAATGCGTCTGCATCGATCGCATTGCCCGTATAGGAAGTGTATGATCCAGGGTTAGTCGCTGACCAGAATTTTATGGCCGTCGCAATCGCGAATAACAAACTCCCGGCTACCGTAAACCCGCGTTGTGATCCCTTCGACGATCTCAGCGCCCCTGCCTGTCACTTCTTCAAAAAAACGGTCGATCTCAGGCGCCCAGATGATAAAGTCATGCGCGATCTTCCGGAATTGATCATTTGCCTTTACGATATCGCCGTCTGCCTGGCCAAAATGGACCTGAAAGCCGTCGCGTTCCATCATGGCGTACACCGGTGGGTCGAGCACATAGTTGATGAGCCTGAACCCCAGCACGTCCCGGTAGTATTCCGCCGTTTTCACCACGTCTTTGACCACCAGTTGCGGAGCGATGCCGATCAGTTTTGCCTTTTCCATTGGTATTTTTTTGGTGATCAGACAGTTATGCTGTTCAGGCCTGCCCTACTTTCCAGTTGAAGGGTTTGTTTTTCAGGTCTTCCAGTTTTTCTTTCAGTTTATGGTCGATCAGCGCTTTTTCCGTAGCGATGCTCGCTGCGATCATGTGGGCGGTGGTTTCCGTTTCATAGCGCAATTTGTTTTTAACGGAGTTGGCCAGCAGGGTCGTTTTTTCCAGGTTCGCCATTTCAAACACGTGCTCGTGCTCGTGCAGCAGATAGTCGTAAGGGCTGCGATAGGAGATCAGTTTCACCATGATCGGCGCCGTCTCGATAGCGATGAACAGCAGGGTGATAAACAGGCTGGCAATGAGAATGCCCTGGCTTTTTGAGGTCAGCCGTTCAAGCGCTTCCATACGGGCGGCAAGGCCGTCGTACGTGCTGCGCTGGAGGCCTGCGATGGCCGTTTGCACTTCGGCTTCGAGTGATTTTGCGGCTGCTTCTTTTTCGACGATCTGCGGCAGGGCCGTGGCGAGCAGGGCGTCCAGTTCGGCCTGTGCCTGATCGGCATCCGCTTTTTTGGCGCGGTAGATCGGACCGAGGTTGCGCTGTCCGGAGCCCCCCGTGCCGTCGGCTTCCTGCAGGGCCATGAGCGCCCGCTGGTCGCGCGCAGCCGTTTTGACATCAATCTCCGCTCTCAGAGCGGCTACCTGTGCCTTCAGTTCGTCGATGCGGGCCTGATAGCGCTCCTTGACGCGATCCTCCTGCTGCTTGAACACTTCCTGCTCCATCGTCACCAGTTCGGCCTGTATCTCTTTTTCAAAGATCTTCATCTCCAGGGGTTTGGAGATCACCAGTGCGAGCAGCACCGCCAGGGCCAGGCGGGGCAGCGCCACGAGCCAGTCGCGCCACCATTTGCCGTAACTCTTCATACTCATCACGATGTAGCGATCGAGGTTGAAGATCATAAGCCCCCACACCATGCCGAAAGCAATTGCGGCCGGGTATGATTCAAAAACGGTGAAAAGGGCGTACCCCGACGAAAAAAAGGCGAGCAGCCCCGTGAAAAAAACCGTTGCGCCGATCCCCATGTATTTATTGCGGTCGGTCGGGCATTTTTCAAGGATGGAATGGTCGACGCCGGAGCAAAAAAGAAAGAAACGTTCCAGTGTTTTCATAGCAAGCAAGGAATTGTGCATGGCAAGGTACCACGCATAACTGTAAAACACCGGAAATTATTGGTTCAATCGAATTTTTTTCGATCGCGGAGGCCGGAGAAGGGACGAAAGCAGGGTTGATCGGTTTTGTGGCGCAGCATTTTGAAAACGAAGTTGGCAGTAGCAGTTGGCAGTGGCAGTATTGATATTGATACAAATTACTGCTCGAAAAAGGTTTCTAACGCCTGCTTTATCCAAATTCTGCTATTACTGCTAACTGCTACTGCCACTGCATACTCCCGACCCCGGGACGAAAGTGGCCCTTCGCCGGAGCAGCGGGAGTACGCCTACAATACTTCAAGGCGACCCAGTTCGGAGCGCAACTGACCAGCCCCCTGAAAATGGATGCTGCGGATGCCGAGCGCTTCGGCGGCTTCCACATTTTTCAGGCTGTCGTCGATGAACACCGCCTCTGAAGGAGACACTTCGTACCGGTCGAGCAGGATGCGGTACATCTCCGGGAACGGCTTGCGCGTTTTTTCGTCGCCCGACACCACGATCCCCTCGAACCAGTGCAGAAAGTCGTAGCGGTCCAGGGCCACCGGGAAGGTTTCGCCGCTCCAGTTGGTCAGCGCCAGCAAGCGGTGGGTTTCTTTTGTGCGCAGTTCCTCCAGCAGTTGCACCGTGTCGTCGATCGGGCCGCCCAGCATTTCTTCCCAGCGGCCGTAGTAATCGCGTATCTCCGGTTCCCAGTCGGGGTGCTGCGCCACGAGTTGTTCCGTCGCCAGCGCCAGCGAGCGCCCCGCATCCTGCTCTACATTCCAGTCGTGGGTGCAGATGTGTTCGTAAAAATATTTCCGCCGCTCGGGGTCGGGGATCGTTTGCCGGTAAACGTATTCAGGGTTCCAGTCGATGAGCACCCCGCCGAGGTCGAATATGATCGTGGATATGGACACGGATATAAATCGTTGGTAAAAAATTGTAAGTCGTTAGCCCGGGGCATCACACATTGAACCGGAAGTGCATGACGTCGCCGTCGGTTACTACGTATTCCTTGCCTTCCACCGCCATTTTTCCCGCTTCCTTGACCTTTGCTTCCGAACCCAGGTTTACGAAGTCGGCATATTTGATCACTTCGGCGCGGATAAAGCCTTTTTCGAAATCGGAGTGGATCACGCCGGCTGCTTCGGGCGCCTTGGCGCCGCGGCGTACCGTCCATGCGCGCACTTCTTTTTCGCCGGCAGTAAAATAGGTGATCAGGTTGAGCAGGGAGTAGCAAGCGCGGATCAGCCTGTTCTTCCCGGGTTCGCTCAGGCCCATCATTTCGAGAAATTCTGCGCGCTCTTCTTTCGATTCCATGTCCGCGATCTGGGCTTCGATGCCTGCACAAATGAGGATCACTTCCGCATTTTCGCCGGTCACAGCCGTTTTAAATGCCTCGGTGTGCGCGTTACCCGACTCGATGGCGCTTTCGTCGACGTTACAAACGTAGAGTGTGGGCTTCGCTGTGAGCAGCGAAAGGTCGCGTGTCACCAGCATCACGCCATCTTCGTCGAGGCCGGCGAGCAATTCGCGGGCCGGCTTGCCGCTTTCGAGCAGTGCCTTGATACGGTTCAGCACTTCGAGGGTGCGAAGGTCGTCCTTGTTGCCCGCTTTTGCGGCGCGCGACACCTTTTCGATCCTTTTTTCCACGGTCTCGAGGTCTTTCAGTCCCAGTTCGAGGTCGATGATCTCTTTGTCGCGCACGGGGTTTACCGAGCCGTCGACGTGCACGACGTTGTCGTCATCGAAACAGCGCACGACGTGTACGATGGCGTCCACTTCGCGGATGTTGGCGAGGAACTGGTTGCCGAGGCCTTCACCCTGGCTCGCGCCTTTGATCAGGCCGGCGATGTCGACGATCTCCACCGTCGTGGGCACGATGCGCTGGGGGTCTACGAGTTCCGCCAGTTTGTCGAGCCGTTCGTCGGGTACGGTGATCACGCCCACATTGGGGTCTTTTGTGGCGAAGGGATAGTTGGCCGCCAGGGCCTTGCCGCTGGTCAGGGCGTTAAACAGGGTCGATTTGCCGACATTAGGCAGTCCGACGATGCCGCATTGAAGAGCCATTTAAGGTAATTATGCGTAAAGAATACTTGTTTGGGCTGCAAATGCCGGGTTTGGATTGCCGTTGTTACATTTGAGCATTGAAAAAACGGGCGCAAAGGTAGAAAAAGCGGCCGTGATTTTTCGTTTGCCTGTAAAGTCTTCATTCAAAACAAATCCTCCGTCACCCGAAAACCTTTTCCACCTGCCCGCGTTGCAAACAATCCGGCAGACATCTGCAACCAGTCCGATATGAACCACCTCGCCCATTGTTTTCTTTCCTTCGACGACGAAGACCTGCTGCTCGGCAATTTCATTGGCGACGACATCAAGGGGAGCGCCTGGAAAGACTATCCGGAAGGCGTTCAGCGCGGCATTTTGCTGCACCGGGCGATCGACAGTTTCACAGACCAGCACGCGGGACCGCGCGCGAGCAAGGAACGCATCCGGCAATTCGCGGGACGATATGCGCCGGCGGTGACGGATATCCTGTATGATCATTTGCTGGCGATCCACTGGGAACAATACAGCACAGAATCGTTCGACATTTTTGCCCAAAAGACGTACCGGCGGCTCGAAAAGCGGGCGGATGAGATGCCGGACGTCTGGCAGAGACGGCTGCCGCATATGCTGCAGGGCCGTTTTTTGCACGGCTACCGTCAGCGCAACGGACTGGAATGGGTGTTGCAGCAGTTTAGCCGGCGCATCAAGCAGGAGAGTTTCCGGGAAAGTGTGGCCTCAGGCGCCTTTTCGGAGTACTTTTTCGAGCACCTTTCCCTTTTCTCTGAAGATTTTCAGGCATTCTTTCCGGAACTGCTTGCGGAGGCCCGCGCAAAAAGTGGTTTGTAATGCCAGCTCCCCGGTCAGGGCCGATGGAGAAGTAAGCAGTTGACAGTGGCAGTAGGCAGAAATGCCGGAATTTGGACACAGCAGGAAATGGAGATCATATTTGCGCAGCAATTCGTATCCATAACGTGAATTTTTGGATAGGTTTTGGGATACATGTATTGCAAATCAACCCTTTACAGACAGGAAAAACTCTGCGGTGTTTGTACCTGATCACAAGACACCGGCGCAAAGGAGTAATGTGTATTGACAAACGCCCTTTGTAGTCGTTGCAGGGGTTCCTTGTCAAGACAAACGCCCTTTATGTAATCGCTGCAAAGTTCCTTCCTTGTCAAGACAAACGCCCTTTGTGTAATCGCTACAGGGTTCCTTGTCAAGACAAACGCCCTTTGTGTAATCGTTACAAGGTTCCTTGTCAAGACAAACGCCCTTTGTGTTGTCGTTGCAAGGTTCCTTGTCAAGACAAACGCCCTTTGTGTAATCGCTGCAAGGTTCCTTGTCAAGACAAACGCCCTTTGTGTAAGCGTTGCAAGGTTCCTTGTCAAGACAAACGCCCTTTGTGTAATCGTTACAGGGTTCCTTGTCAAGACAAACGCCCTTTGTGTAACGGGTTCCGTTTGATGCGTAGCGGCGGGATAGAGCCCTTTTCATTCTAAAAAAGTGCCGTTTCACAAGACGCCGGGATCATCAGACTTTATCGTTCGGGTTCATACACCCGAAAAGTGAAGAAAAACCTATCCAAATTTCACGTTATCCATATTAACACTGCCACTGCCTGCTGCTACTGCCTGCTGTTTACTTCGTATCATTTCCCCTCACCGCCTGCTGTTTTTCAAATCTTCGTTCAGTTGCCGGTAGTCGATTTTTCCCTGGCCGGCTTTCAGATGCTCCGCAATGGCAAGGGCGCGCGCGATGCGGCCGTCGGTATTTTTTACATGGCCGGCAATGTAGAGCAGGGTGCGTTGTTTGCCGGGCGTAAGGGCATGAAACAGGCGGTTGGCCTGCTCGTCCTGCGCCAGCACTTCGGCCATTTCTTCCGGCATGGGCAGGCCGTATCGGCTTTCGTCCTTTTTCAGGCTTGCCTGCACCTTCATGCCGATCTTCAGGCCCAGTTGGTCGCGCAGTTTTTTATTGACGGTGATCAGGAACGAGCCGTCGCCGCGGGGCAGCAGGGCGCACTGGAAAGTCTTTTTCTCATTCAAGGTGCACACGACCCGCCGTGCTTCGCCGGCACCCGACAACGCCGCTACAACAAAGTCAGGTACGCCGAAATGGCAGCCCCACAACTTATTGGTGGACGCTTCCAGGATCGAGGTAAATGAATAGAGTTCTTCTTCCGGCATGGATATTTTGTCATTTAGAGGCTATTTGACAAACTCAAATAGCCTCCTGAAGCCGCATCAGACAAGGTCTACGTAAACCTCGCTGCGCTCCACGCGGTCGGGCAGCGGGCCGAAATGACCGAGTTTGATCTCTGCCATGCGGCGGCCGGCCATGGCGCAATCCACCAGATCCTTCCCGTCGAGCCGGGCGGTGAGGTAACCCGACCAGAAAGCATCGCCGGCGCCGGTGGTGTCTTTCACTTCCACCGGACGGGCGGGCAGGAAATGACGCTGGCGGTCGTTGGCGACCCAGCAGCCTTCGGCGCCGAGGGTAAAGCACACCTCCGCAGCGCCCATTTTCAAAAAGTGATCGAGCACGACGTCGGGTTTTGGCGATTCGTCTTCGTACAGGCGCGTCCAGTCTACGTCGCTGACCTTGACCAGCGCGCCAAGCCGGCAGAGTTCCGACAGCAGGCGTTGCGCTTCGCGGCGCTCGGGCCACACTTTTTCGGCATAATTGGCATCTACGCTAAGTTGGCAGCCCGCGCGTTTGGCCTTTTCGGCGGCTTCCATGATCACATGCTGCGCAGGGTTCTTGCTGAGGGCAAAACAGGTGGTGTGGAGAATGGATATTTCTTCGAAGCGGCTGAAAGGGAACTGGCGGATCGACAGCATGGTATCGGCGCCGCGATAAGGCTGAAAATTGGAAACCGCTGCCGAGCGGGTGACCAGGATCAGGGTGGTCGGCTCGTCTACCTGCACGACATACGAAACATCCACGCCGAGACGGGCCACATAATTGCGCAGGATGGTGCCCATGTCGTCGTTGCCGACGCTTGCCGCGAGCATGGTGTTATTTCCAAGCCGGGCCATGTTCATGCAAAGATTGGCGGGACTACCGCCGGGGATACGTTTGAATAGCGTGGCTTCGTCGAGGGTCTGCACGAACTCCGCCGTAATGAAGTCGATCAGCAGCTCGCCGCAGGAAAGAATATCAACTGGTCTTCGCATGTCAGCAATACACGGTTTTATAAGGGTCGAGGGGCCCGTTTGCGCACATTTTCTGACATTCAGGCGCAAGCAAATTATTCCCGCTTCGATTCCCAACAATTACGGGGCAATGATACGGCAAAATCCGGGCATTCAAACAAACTACATGCGCGTCGTTTCGATATAACGCACCAGCGAGCGCTTGGCGATCGGCAGCAGGGTTTCTTCCACCGGGTAGGTGAGTTGGGTTTCAATGGTGTAGACCGCCGGCGTGGACAGATCGCGGTAGTGACGCATCAGATCGGCTTTGATGCTTTCATAGGTATTGGTGAAGTTGCGTTCCCAGGCGCTCAGGTATTGCGAGCGCAGGCTCCGGTATTTGTCATTGGAGCGCTGAAAAATACTAATCTTATACTGGTACACGTAGATGGATCGGTAGTAGCCGTCGCACAGAAAAAAGTAGCCTTCTTCGATATCCATCGGCAAAATACCCACCGGTGTGATGCTAATGTTATCCTCAACGTAGTCGTACAGATCGGTGCCGCCACTAATGGTCGCCTTCATTTTTTGTGAAGCGAAATGTGTGATCTGTTCGATCTCGGCCATCAGTTCGTCGTCGGCGATCATTTCTTCATACAGCAGTTCGAGTTTTTGCAGTTGCACGCCGGTGAGCCGGCGCGGGAAGCGATTTTGCAGGAGGCGCTTGTTCTGTTTGAAGTTGACGAGGTTGTTGTAGTGAAAGATCACGTCGGACAGTTGGGGGTACAGCTTCTTCTCGTTGAAGAACTGGTTGACGCGCTGCAGGTAGGCCAGTACGGTGTATTTTTTCGATTCAAAGTCGATGTTGCCTTCGATAAACCAGGTCTCCGATAATGTGTTCATGTTCGATGCTTTTGTTAAAAAGTAACGGTGTACACTAAGATGTCTTTATCGGTTTTCGGCTTGTTTCCGGTCGTGTTGCCAAAGCAAAAATGTCGAAAGCATTCGAAGCTTCCAAATTTTGGCAATCGAATTTGCATGGTCAAATTGTCGGTCGGATCGTGCCAAGCTGACAAAGCCTGTGACAGACGCCTGCAAAAATGGCAGAAAAGCAGGCATGGCACGAAGTCTGATAAAACGTCATCGGCTGCAAATCGCCCTGTTGCCACAGGAAATTCTGTTTAGCGGCTCAAATATTAGTTTAACCAAAATAAAAATAATTCAGACGTATGAAACCAATCGCAGACCGTGTCATTGTGAAGCCGGCGCCTGCCGACGAAAAAACGAAGGGCGGGATCATCATCCCCGATACGGCAAAAGAAAAGCCGCAGCGCGGTGAAGTCATCGCCGTTGGCCCCGGCAAAGACGGCAACCTCATGACTGTTCAAGTAGGCGACATCGTACTCTACGGAAAATATTCCGGCCAGGAGATCAGCTACGAAGGGCAGGATTACCTCATCATGCGCGAAGACGATATCCTGGTGATCATCTAATGATGGCCGGGGCATAGCCTCGATCTCTCTTACCTGACCCCTTTGATACCCCGATCCTGAACAATCGTCAAGTTTAACTCACCAATTTTACTCAAATATGTCTGCAAAGCAAATTAACTTCAATAGCGATGCCCGCGAAAAACTCAAAGACGGCATTGACGCACTGGCGAACGCCGTGAAAGTGACGCTCGGTCCCAAAGGCCGCAACGTCGTGATCCAGAAATCGTTTGGCGCACCCGCCATCACCAAAGACGGCGTTTCCGTTGCCAAAGAGATCGAACTGGAAGATCCGGTAGCCAACATGGGCGCCCAGATGGTGAAGGAAGTAGCCAGCAAAACCGCCGACGCTGCCGGTGACGGCACCACCACGGCAACCGTTCTCGCGCAAGCCATGGTGACCGCCGGTCTGAAAAACGTAGCCGCCGGTTCCAATCCGATGGACCTGAAGCGCGGTATCGACAAAGCCGTGAAGGTGGTCGTTGAAAACCTGCAAAAACAAACCGAAACCATCGGCGACGACTTCAGCAAAATCCAGCAGGTGGCCGCTATCTCCGCCAACAACGACGAAGAGATCGGCACTTTGATCGCCGACGCCATGAAGCGCGTATCCAAAGACGGCGTGATCACCGTGGAAGAAGCCAAAGGCACCGAAACCTACATGGACGTGGTAGAAGGTATGCAATTCGACCGCGGCTACCTCAGCCCCTACTTTATCACCGACGCCGACAAAATGGTAGCGGATTTCGAAAATCCGTACCTGCTCATCACCGACAAGAAGATCAGCAACATGCAGGACCTGGTTCCGATCCTGGAAAAAAGCCTGCAAACGGGCCGTCCGCTGCTCATCATCGCTGAAGATGTGGACAGCCAGGCACTCGGCGTGCTCGTGGTGAACCGTCTCCGCGCCGGCCTGAAAGTGGTTGCTGTGAAAGCCCCGGGCTTCGGCGACCGCCGCAAAGCCATGCTGGAAGACATCGCCATCCTCACGGGCGGTACGGTGATCAGCGAAGAGCAGGGCTACAAACTCGAAAATGCTGAACTGTCGCACCTCGGCTCCTGCGAGCGCATAACGGTGGACAAAGACAATACGACCATCGTAGGCGGCAAAGGCAAATCCGACGACATCAAGGCCCGCGTGAACCAGATCAAGCAGCAGATCGAGACCACCACCAGCGACTACGACCGCGAGAAACTCCAGGAGCGCCTCGCCAAATTGTCGGGCGGTGTAGCCGTACTGTATGTAGGCGCCGCTACGGAAGTGGAAATGAAAGAGAAGAAAGACCGCGTCGACGACGCCCTGCACGCTACGCGCGCAGCCATCGAAGAAGGCATCGTTGCCGGCGGCGGCGTAGCCCTCGTGCGCGCACTCGATAGCCTCTCCAACATGAAAGGCGAAAATGAAGACGAGAACTACGGCATCGCCATCGTGCGCAAGTCGCTCGAAGCGCCGATCCGTATCATCGCCGAGAACGCCGGTGTCGACGGCTCCGTGGTGTTCCACAAAGTGGCCGACAATAAAGCCGCTTACGGCTACAACGCCCGCCACGACCGCTACGAAGACCTGAAAAAAGCAGGTATCATTGACCCGACGAAAGTGACACGCATCGCGCTGGAAAACGCCGCTTCGATCGCTGGCCTCGTACTGACCACCGAATGCGTGATCAACGAGAAGCCGGAGAAGAAAGAAGCCGGCCACGGACACCCGGGCATGGGCGGCGGAATGGACATGATGTAATCGACCGTTCGAAAGAAGAACAGTCCGGAATCAACATAGGGCACTGCCAGGCGGCAGTGCCTTTTTTGTTTACCGGCTGTGCTGCGCAACAGCCCGCTCCGTCTGCCGGTGCAGGGCTTGCAGACGCCATTTGTTAAAGGCGCCCGGCTTTAGCAGATGACCGGCGAGTTCCGTTTGAGGTTCTCCCCCTGCCTGAAGATGCGGCGAGTAATAGCCGTCGCACTGCAATACAAGCGTTCGCCCGGTGTGCGGCTCCGGGGAAGGGACCTCAAAATGCAGTTCAACGTAATTCCCTGCTTCGGGCATGACGTGGCACTTGCCGTCGGCCGAGCCAAGCAACTGCATAACATTTCTGCCATGTTGATCATGCGCCCCGACTGGCTGGAGGACTTTCGTCAAAACGGCCTCCTCGTACGAGAAATCAACTTGCGCACTGTTGACCATCCAATAACCCGGCGGGCAGTCCAGGCGGACCTTTAATACACCGTCCGGCAAGCCCTGCAAGTCGATCTCCAGCAGTTCCGACCGTTCTGCGGCCGGGCCGACGACATCGATCTGTCCTACCTCTTTCCACTGTATACCGTCCCATACGCTGACCGCCAGTCCGTTTTCCCTGATCAATACGGCTTTCAGTGCGGCGCCTTGTTCGGCATCGAGCCCTGTATACCAGCCGGGATGCGCCTGCTCCTGTAGCGACATAAATGTCATTTGTTGCGTTGCCGCCCATTTGGTGTTGCACAGGTTCAGCAATAGGGCCGCATCAACTGCACCGGCAGGTTTGTCAAAGGTCAGTTCGAGCTGCTCCCGAAGACAGGTATCGCGATCGGGGTCGTATGCGAACGGATTACCAATCCAACAAGAACCGGGCTCGCGATCGCTCAACAACGCTCTCATATCCGAACCTTTGGAACTGTGTGCACTAAGCGGCGCCTGTGGCCTGGTCAGCGCTAAATAACGGCCCGCGCGAGTGGGATAAACGGTCGCGTCTGCAAGATGATCGAATACCAGCAGATTTACCTGGTCGATATAGTCGCTCTCCTGCATCTCGTTGGCCAGTTTAACCCTGTATATGCCGTTAGCATCAGCTTGAAGATGGGGAAGCACTACCCGGTCGGGCACCTGGGCTTCTTTATAAAACGAACCGCTGCATATTTCGGCATCAAGATGGTATTCAGCACCGTCATAGCTATACACATGCGGACACAGCGTAAGGTTTAAGTCGAAACTGGTCGAACTGACAGCAATTACAAGGAGCCCTGCATCGATCACAAGACCAACAATTCCCCCCGTAACCCTGCCTTTCGAAGTTCGTCCGGGCACAAAGATGTGATCGATTTGGTCCAGCCGGAACCGATGCAATCCGGTATGGCTTTCGACAATCATTTCTGTAACTGATGTATCACTTGGCGCCTTCAACTGGAAAGCCATTCGATAATTACCCTTTACCGGTTTGCCTACTTTGGGATAAACGGTGATGCGGGCATTTTTTTTAAGTGAATGTACTTCCCAACCCTGGATATCCATATCCTGGGCGGGTTGTCGCTTGTCAATCGATGAACCGATCAAAAAACCGGCCACCGTAAAGCAGGAATGAAAAAAAATGCACAATACCACGGCAAAGCCCGGAAGGAACACGGCTCGCATCAATAAAGTTTTCGGTTTCATGATATTTTCATTTACATGAAAGAATATGTGCCGGAAACTCAAAATTACATTTTATATACTTCCGTGAATACAAAATAAATAACAAAAAATCTTTATTTGCTGCCTGCCGCTACCGTTACCGACCCGGATTTTCAGGCGAATTATTAGCCGCACCCTTCAAACATATATTCAAAATGTAATTCTTAAAACCGTAATAATAAACCAGAAGCGATTCATAACCAATATTTTAACAGGCCAAAAGCATACTCTTCTGAGAACGTGAAATATATTTGCAAAGCAAGACGGCAGCCCTCAGGCTATTTCTGAAAGCCGGAAAGGCATGCCGGATTGCACACCTTCGGTTATAATCAATACTTACGCTTCACGTATGATAATCTCGTTTCGCTCCGCCTTCCTGGGTGCGGTCGCTTCCTTTGCTGTTGCAGGGAATTGTTATGCTTCCGGCACCCTTTCTCCTGATGATGCTTATACTGCCTGCCCTTCCCTCAGCCCGGTAACGGCTGACTATGCGCTTTGCTCCGGCGATCACAGCACCGCGCTTTCCGCCGGCACGGACGGCGATTCCATCGACATCGAGTTTGTACTTTTTGACAGCCCCCAGGCAGGCAATGCCGTTTATACGGGCGGCATGCTGTTAGGCACGGTGTCTTCTGCGAATTTCAGCGGCGACGGCCCTTATGTGGCAACGCTGAAAAACGTTGTTTACCCTGCCGTACAATCACCCACTGCTTTTTTCGTGTACGCCCGGCTGCGGCTGGGCGATCCTGACCTGACGGACCCGCTTTGCAGGCCTTTTGTGGAAATACAGGTAACTGTCAATCCGCTTCCTGTTGCCAATGCCGGCGCCGATGTGGCCATCTGTGCATCGGGCAGCACCGTTTTATCTGCGACAGGTGGCGTTAGTTGCCACTGGGCGCCTGCCATCGGACTCGACGACCCGAACATTTGCAGCCCCACCGCTTCGCCGGCGGTCACCACCGCATATTTTGTGACGGTGAGCAATGAATTCGGATGTACCGCCAGCGACAACGTAGTAGTGAGCATCCACGTACCGGTCGCAGTGGCCTGCAACGACAACCTGCTTTTCAGCATCGGCCCCGGAGGCAGTATTACGATCACACCCGATATGATCCTGGAAGGTATCGACGACGGGCTGGATGTATACAGCGTGCAGGTCTATACTACTGCCGGCATACCGGTACCCAATCCACTGGGCTGCAATTACGTAGGCCAGACGCTGCGGGTAAAAGTGACCGACACCTGTACCGGCAGCGCCTGCTGGAGCACGATCCGGATAGAGGACAAGATCGCGCCGCTTATTCCATGCAAGGACACTACCCTGCCCTGCCAGATCGGCGATTTCAGCCCTGCCTACCTCGCCGACACCCTGGGCGTAGCGGCTGGCAGACCCGCCGTTACCGACAACTGCGCTTTGGCAGACATCAATTATACAGATCATTGGGAAACAGTTGTTTGCGGAGACACCATCGACGGAATGACGGACATCAGCACGTACCTGCTCCGCAAGTGGACCGCAGCAGACGCCTCCGGCAACGTATCTTCCTGTCAGCAGCGCATTTACCTGAAACGCCGGCATGTGGACGACCTGTTTTTCCCTTCCGATACAACGATCGTCTGCACCACTGCCCTGACCGGCCCTGCCCATACCGGCGCGCCCTATTTCAGCGATTTCGGTCGCAATTTTCCTGTTTTCCCGAATGCCGGCGCCTGCGAGATCAATGCCATCTTTTCAGATGACATACTGCCCGTCTGCGACGGCACCTATAAGATAAAACGCGTGTGGACGGTCGTGGACTGGTGTTTTTCCGACAGCCTTTCTCCTAACCCCGTCTTCCATACGCAACTGATCAAGGTTGCCGACACGCTCGGCCCTGTTTTCGCCTGCCCGGCCGATTTGACGGTATCGACCGATCCTTTTTCCTGCTGCGCGGTGGCCGACCTGCCGGATGTGGCGCTCAGCGACATGTGCTCGCGCCTGAACAACATCGGCGCAATGGTTGCCACATTCGACCCGGATTCGGGCGATCAGACCGGCATGTTCCAGATTGCCGGTACGCTGGGTGATTTTACCGGCAATAATCCCTGGGATCCGGATACTTTGGGCATTTTTGGCAACACTCCTTGCCTGCCCCAGGGCGCGCATAGGGTCACTTACACCGCGCAGGATGACTGCGGGAACAGCGCTACCTGCTCCTTTACGCTCACCGTGGCCGACCAGACGCCACCCGTAGCCGCCTGCGACGCGCATACGCAGGTGTCGCTGGGCACAAACGGCATGGCGCTGGTGGATGCATCCACCTTCGACGACGGCTCGTACGATGCCTGCAACGATATTCACTTCAAGGTGCGCCGGATGGATGCGAACGACTGCCAGGACCACGAACTTCTTGACGATGCCGTCAAATTCTGCTGCTCCGACCTCGGCGATACCGTTACGGTGGTGTTCAGGGTATACGACAACCCGCCGCCGGCAGGGCCGATCCCGCTCGATTTCGATCTCCAAAATTTCAATGAGTGTATGGTGCAGGTGTACGTGGATGACAAGTTGCATCCCTCCTGCGTCGCGCCGGCAGACGTGACCGTTTCCTGCGAAAGTTTCGACCCTACGCTCGAAACCTACGGCTTCGCGACCGCGACCGACAACTGCTGCCTGGATACCATCACCGAAACCCGCAATTACAACCTGTTCGACACGGTCTGCAACAAAGGGACCATCCTGCGCACATTCCGCTCCTACGACTGTGCCGGACTCAGCAATGCCTGCACCCAGCGCATCGTAGTGGAATACATACAGGATTACTGGATCAAATTTCCGGATGACAAGATCGTGCAGGTGTGCAAGGGCTCTACCGACTTCGGAGGCCCCGTCTTTTACAGGCAGGATTGCGAATTGCTGGGCGTATCGTATGAAGACGTGATCTACAACGTAGTGACGGATGCCTGCTACAAGATCGAACGAACCTGGAACATCATCAACTGGTGCACCTACGATCCGAACAAACCCTGCATTGAAGTGCCGAATCCCGACCTGGCGCTGGAAAGACCCTTTATCCTGCCCGGCCCCATCGTATCGCCTTTCGGCACGACCGGGGGCTGGGCGCCCACGGTCGTAAAAATACTGCCGACCGATTCGACGGAAACCAATTACAGCATCTTCTGGAATCCCGATGCCAACTGCTACCGCTACAAACAGATCATCATCGTGGAGGACACCAAAGACCCCGTCATCAGCGGCTGTCCGGCGACAAAACTCAATCTCTGCGACCAGACGGTCAACGACCCGCAACAATGGAATGCTTCCTACTGGTTCGATCCCGTCACCGGCGGCCACGATCTTTGTGAAGGCCCCGTCGACCTGGGTCTCAGCGCCACTGACCTGTGTACCGGCGCCAATTTGATTTACCGCTTCCTGCTCTTCCTCGACCTCGACCAGGACGGCATCATGGAAACGGTCGTCAACAGCAACGACCCGCCCGCTCCCGGCACGGTCAACTTCGGAAATGCTTTCGACCCGAACTTTTCGGGAGGCAGCCCGCAGGAATTTGACCAGCGGGGCGTACCGGCATCTGAAAAATGGAAATTTGCCGTACAAACATCGATCAGCGGTATGCAAATGAGCGCCGCTTTGAAATGGAATACAACCGCCAATCCGAACCAGTTCGTCACCCCCCAATTGCCTTACGGCACGCACAAGATCAAATGGATCGTGGAAGACGGCTGCGGCAACGAATCGGTTTGCGAATACGCGTTTGTCGTAAAAGATTGCAAGGCGCCGACGGTCGTGTGCAGCAACGGCCTGAGCGTGAACATCATGCCGTCCCAGATAGTGCAATTGTGGGCAACCGACTTCCTGCAATATGCGGAAGACAACTGCACGCCGCCGACGCCGTACACGCCGGGACCCAACCAGTTGAAATTCGCCGTCCGCAAAGCGGGTCAGGGCACTGGCTTCCCGGTAGATGCAATGGGCAACCCGATCACGAGTTTCTCGTTCACTTGTGCAGAACTGGGTATGCAGGAAGTGGAGTTGTGGGCGCAGGACCTCGCCGGCAACGCCGATTATTGCCAGACATTCGTGGAAATAAACGACAACAATGCTGTCTGCAATCCCGGCAGCTTCGTACAGGTTGCGGGAGCCCTGAAAACGGAAGATCAGGACGGTATAGAAGCGGCAAACGTACAATTACAAGCAGGGCCGCTCAACCTGTTCGGCCTGACGGACGATCAGGGTCTTTTTGCATTCAACAGCGTACCGCCCAGCCCCTGTACGCTGACACCGCTCAAAGACGACAATCCGCTCAACGGCGTATCGACGTACGACCTGGTGCTGATCTCAAAACATATTCTGGGTTTCGAGCCGCTGGACAGTCCCTACAAAATGATCGCCGCCGACGCGAACAGGTCGAATTCGATCACGACTTTTGACATCGTGCAACTGCGCAAACTGATCCTTGGCATCTTCAGCGAATTACCCGACAATACCTCCTGGCGCTTTGTGGACAAGGATTACGGGTTTCCGCAACCCGACAACCCTTTCGCCACGGCATTTCCCGAAACGATCGCCATTGCCGATCCGGCGAACAACACACCAAAAGGCGATTTTATCGGCATCAAGATCGGCGATGTGAACGGCTCGGCGATTGCCAATGCGCTCATGCCCGTGGAGGAGCGGACGACCGGTACCGTATTTTTCGACATACAAGACCGTCCGGTAAGGGCCGGCGAGATCGCAGACGTAACATTTGCGGCAAACGAGCCGCTGGAGGGCTTCCAGTTTACCCTGAACCTGGACGGGCTGAGCGTCGCTGACATTCCGGAAAGCAGCGCTGCAGGCCCCGATCACTTCGGCATCTTCGACGATGCCCTGACGGTTTCGATCGATGGGGCAAATGCGTTTACCGTCCGCTTCAGGGCAGAGCGGTCGGGAAAACTGAGTGAAATGCTGCACATATCAAATGCCGTTACCCGTTTGGAGGCCTATTTGGAGAAAGACGATATTGTACCCTGCGGGGAGAT
The DNA here is from genome assembly GCA_020636045.1 of Lewinellaceae bacterium. GTDB lineage: Bacteria > Bacteroidota > Bacteroidia > Chitinophagales > Saprospiraceae > M3007. The sequence continues at coordinate 545,801 of JACJYP010000002.1, read as the reverse complement.
TGCTCTTCGATTCAATGGTATGGATGGGACTACCATCAATAGCGCCGGCTTTGAAATGTTCCGGAACCAACCCAATCCATTTTCCGGACACACTACAATAGGATTTTTTTTACCGGAAGCCTCAAATGTAGTGATGACCCTGTTCGATACGGAAGGCAAGAAATTGTACTCGGACAGCAAATGGTGCGAGAAAGGTTATCATAACAGGCGGATGGATGGCACGCAGTTGGGCGATGGCGCCGGGGTGCTTTTTTGCCGGCTGGAGACCTCATTCGGGATCATTACGCAGAAAATGCTGCGGATAAGTGATAAATCCGGCAAATGAAAAAGACTGCATGGCAGGCGTTGAGCATTGAAGATGGTTATTATTTTTACTTTCAATGCCAAAGGCTCCCGACGCAACAAGTCTGCATGTTCTTCTGCGGAACAGTTGTTTGTCAAAAAGAAGCGCCGGATCTCCGATGAATCTCACCCTCTCAATTACTTGCCATGAACCGAATTTGTATACTATATGCGCTTCTTTTTTCCTTGCCGGGTACATTGCTGACTGCCCAGACGCCTCTTGCGGCGCCTAAACACGATTATGTATGGTTGATGGGCTACTCGAGTTACAGCGGCGACGAGTGGTACGGCGGCACCCGTATCGATTTTAACACCATTCCGCCCACTATTACCCGGGAAGACCGGCATATGGACTTAGACATTACCAATGCTGTGGTTTGTGATGCAGAAGGAGATTTGCTTTTTTACTCAAATGGAATATACGTATCTTCATATGCAAATGACACCATGGATAATGGGTTAAAATTAAACCCTGATAACTCCGCCCCTCAGAATCGTTTATATCAGGGAATGTTGGCATTGCCTCTGCCTAAGAATGACTCCTTGTATTATTTGATCCATGAAATGCGCACTTTCGCGCCTACCCCGTATTCGTATGATCAGATATACTACTGTTTATACACCATCGTCGACATGTCCCAAAACGGCGGTCTTGGCAAGGTGATCGAAAAAAACCGGGTGCTGATCAAGGATACCCTGTGTTACGGCAAACTCACCGCAACCCGCCACGCCAACGGCCGCGACTGGTGGATACTGGTACCGAAATTCGACCGGTCTTCCTTTTTTCGCTACCTGCTCACTCCTTCGGGCATCGATACCTTCCCGCCGCAGACCCTGGGAGAGGATTTGATCTCCAATGGTGGTCAGGCGGTTTTTTCTCCGGACGGATCGAAATATGTTAGAGTAAACTGTCCCGGAATATTTATTGGATCATTTCTTGACATTTATGATTTTGACCGTTGCACAGGGCTTTTAAGTAATTACAGGAGGATATTTCAACTGGGAGTTCCAAGTACAGGTGTTTCAATTTCCCCCAATTCCAGATATCTATACCTTACCAATACGACAAGTGTATTTCAATATGACCTGGAAGCCTCTGATCTGGAATCCAGCAAGGTCATTGTTGCTGAATACGATGGATTTGCGTCTCCCTTGATCACAAACTTCTTTCAGGCGCAATTAGCTCCCGATGGTAAAATCTATATCTGCAGTAGTTCGTCTGCGGACAAACTTCATGTGATCGAAGAACCGGACCTTCCCGGCGACTCGTGCCGGGTTCGGCAGCACGCGATCAACCTGCCTACAATCAACCTCGGCACGGTGCCCAACCACCCCAACTACCGGCTTGGTCCGCTCGACGGCACGGCCTGCGATACCCTGGGGCTCGACAATGTGCCGGTGGCGCATTTTGTTTATGAGGTCGACAGTTTTGTGGCCAATACGTTCAAATTCAGGGATTTGTCGTACTATGAGCCTGCGACATGGGCCTGGGATTTCGGTGACGGCATGGGCAGCGCGCTGCGACACCCGACCCACACATTCCCGGGGCCGGGCGCCTGGCAGGTGTGTCTGAGCGTGAGCAACGCCAACGGAGCGGATACGCAGTGCAGGACGATAGAACTCACGGTGCCGGTACAGGAGCCGGTTTCAGTGTTTCCGGTACGGGTCAGCCCCTCACCCTTCTCGGATGTACTGAATGTCGTGCTGGATGCAGCCGGCCGGCACGATGTGTTCTTTCAGTTGTACGACCACATGGGACGGCCGGTGATGCAACACGTACTTTCAGATGGCGCCAATGTGTTGTCGACGCGCTTGCTCCCCCGGGGCATATACTTCTGGGTCGTTACGGACGGAAGAACCGGGTTGAATAGTGGCACCTGCATTAAAACAGGAGAATAATTGTACGCTGCCAGACAAAAATGATCGCACACTAGCCGTCAGTCCTTTACGAAGTCGAGCGAAACGGAATTGATGCAATAGCGCAGGCCCGTAGGCTCCGGACCGTCGGGAAAAACGTGACCCAGGTGGCCGCCGCAGCGGGCGCACAACACCTCGTCGCGCTCCATGCCGTAACTGTGGTCCGCTTCGTCGGCAATATATTCGGGTTTCATGGGCTGGTAGTAAGAAGGCCATCCGGTGCCGGAGTTAAACTTCGTTTCGGAGCGGAACAGGGGCAGGCCGCAGGCCGCGCAGATGTACGTGCCTTTTTCGTGATGGTCCCAGAGGTCGCCGGTAAACGCGCGCTCGGTGCCTTTTTTGCGGAGCACATAGTATTCCATTTCAGTCAGTTGCGCCTTCCATTCAGCATCGGTATGCACCACTTTTACGAGTTTGCCGTCGGCGTATTGCGCCGGCACGATGCTGTCCGATGCTACCTGTGTTTGCGCGGCCGTAGCGGCGGCAGGTTTGTCTGTGGAAGGCGACGACGCGGCATTGCAGGCCACCAGCGCCAGCATGATTGCAAGAAATTTCATATTCGGTAATATTTTGGTGAACAGATCACCTGCGGCGTCGCGGCTGGTTCCATTCTTCACGCTCGGCAAATTGCACGATCTTTTTCATGAAGTTGACCATGCTGAGAAAAACGAGGAACCCGAATGTGATCACGATGTAGATCCAGCGGTAGGTGCCCGCGTCCCGCAGCGGAATGCCGGAAAACAGCCACGCGGCAAGTCCCGTACACAACGCCAGACCCAGGTAAGTGTACATGGAGCGCCCCCAATACTTGACAAAACTGTCGGCGCGCAGACTCATCAGGCTGTTAAGGATGGCGAACAGCAGCATAAAAGCCGTCGCGATCGACCAGGCAAACAGGGGCTCTGCCGGGTAAATATCAGACACCGTCAGCAACCACCCGCACAGCATCAGGGCGATCGCCCCGGCCAGCACAACCACAGCCTGCGCGACAGGGTTTTCCAGTTTTTTATATTGCGCTTCAGTCATTTTTTTAACGGCTAACATTAGACGGTGGACGGCTTACGGTAGACGGTGGACGGCCTACGGTGGACGGTAGACGGTTTATGGTGGTTGGGGAACATCTTATGGCGACCCGGTCGGTTTGTAGGGAGACAAAGTTTGTTTTCAGCGTTGAGTGTCGCAACGGTTGAATAAATCGGGCAAAACCAACTCAAAACCACCACCTCCCTCAACACCAATCTCATCTTCCGTCCACCGTCTACCGTAAGCCGTCCACCGTAAGCCGTCCCTACCGTATCATCACGCCTTTTCTGTTGAGAAAGGGGATTTCCGTAAAGTTTATTTCATCCAGGCTGCCGGGTACGAAGACGTACTTTTTGTCGTACAGGTAGTCGTTGAACGAAAAACTGATCCAGTATTCGTTGGCGATGCCCAGCACTGCTTTCTGTACGGGTTCGATCTTGACCACTTCCATGGGGCCGATCTCATCCCAGAAATAGCGGAGCGTCGTGGTTTTTCTTTGCTCGCCTTCGATCACACCATATCCCCTGGCGTTCACCAGCACCGAACGGATCGGCTCTTCCTTGAGGTTCAGCAGGTAGGTATCCCAGAACTCCCCGGCATCTTCCTCGTGCTCCAGGCGGGGGGCAATGGCAATCGCCAGGTCCTCTACTTTCAATATAGGAATGTCTTTGATCATGGTTGCGCTTGTTTAAAAGCCCCTCCCGGTTGTTCCGCGTTGTGGGTTTCCCCGATCCGGCACTCAAAGACCGCTGCAAAATGCCTTTTCAACTTGTCTTTCACTTCTTCCAGGTCAATTTCCCGGCCCAGTTCATTGGCCAGCGAGGTGACGGCCTTGTCCTCGTCCTTTATGCCACAAGGTACGATATTATCAAAGTAGCTCAAAGGTGTGTTCACGTTAAAGGCCCATCCGTGCAGGGTTACCCAGCGGCTCAGGTGGACGCCGATGGCACAGACCTTTCGATGGCCTGTGGCGCCGTTTTTTAGCCATACGCCTGTGTAACCGGCAATCCGCAGGCCCTCCAGGCCGTATTCCGCCAGGGTGCGGATGATCACTTCCTCGATACAGCGAACGTAGCGATGCACGTCGGTGAAAAAACGGTCCAGGTCGAGGATGGGGTATCCCACGATCTGGCCGGGGCCATGGTAAGTAATATCGCCGCCTCGGTTGATCTTGTAAAAGCGAATGCCCTTTTCCTCCAGTTGGGCTTCCGTCAGCAGCAGGTGTTCCGGCGATCCGCTTCTGCCAAGGGTGTACACAGGCGGATGTTCGACAAAAAGCAGGTGGTGTTCCTGTGTGAATACACCGGGAGAAAGATGGCGATGTTCCAGTTTACGCCCGATCAGGCCGTTATGAAGCACTGTCTGGTAATCCCAGGCTTCCTGATAATCCATTTGGCCCAAATCCCTGAACAGGACGGTTTGCATAACCATAAAACAGCGGTGTGCGTGACAAGTTTGTGTAAAGGTCCGAAAAGAAAACGGAGCCCGTATACAGAACAACGGCACAGTAAGGCATATCTTTGTGTCCCGTAACAATTTCAAGCATACGATGACGAAATACATATTTGTTACGGGCGGCGTTACCTCTTCGCTCGGAAAAGGTATTCTTTGTGCCTCTCTTGCAAAACTCCTCCAGGCCCGCGGCTTTTCCGTCACCATTCAGAAGTTCGATCCCTACATCAATGTCGACCCCGGCACCCTCAACCCGTACGAACACGGCGAGTGCTACGTGACCGACGACGGCGCGGAGACGGACCTCGATCTGGGCCACTACGAGCGCTTTCTAAACACCCCTACTTCGCGGGCCAACAATGTCACCACCGGCGCCGTGTACCAGACGGTGATCAACAAGGAGCGCGCCGGCGACTACCTGGGCAAGACCGTACAGGTGATCCCGCACATCACCGACGAGATCAAACGCAGGATGCTGCTGCTCGGCCAGACGGGGCAATACGACCTGATCATTACCGAACTCGGCGGCACTGTGGGCGACATCGAGTCGCTTCCCTACGTGGAATCGGTGCGGCAACTTCGCTGGGAACTGGGGCGCGACAACTGTCTGGTAATCCACCTGACGCTGGTGCCGTATCTCAACGCCGCCAAGGAACTCAAGACAAAACCCACGCAACATTCGGTCAAGGAACTGCTGAGCCTGGGCGTGCAACCCGACATCCTTGCCTGCCGGGCCGAACATCCCCTGAGCCCCGACATCAGGCGCAAACTGGCGCAGTTTTGCAACGTTGAGACCGGTTCGGTGATCGAGGCCCTTGATGCGGAAAGTATTTACGACGTACCGCTGATGCTGCTGCGCGAACGCCTCGATGCGGTGGTCATCTCCAAATTGCACCTGCGCGATACCAAAGAGCCCAACCTGAGTTCATGGAAAACTTTTCTCGGGAAACTCAAAAATCCCATGCACGAGGTCAGGATCGGGCTGGTAGGCAAATACAACGAGTTGCAGGATGCCTACAAATCCATCCACGAATCTTTTGTGCATGCCGGCGCCGTCAATGAATGCAAGGTGCGTGTCGTTCCCATTCATGCGGAAGATCTGGAAGGAAGTTACAAGGACGTCGGGAAAGTGCTTTCCGCGATCAATGGCATCCTCGTTGCGCCGGGTTTCGGCGAGCGCGGCATCGAGGGCAAACTCTCGGCGATCCGGTATGCGCGCGAAAACAACGTTCCATTTTTCGGCATCTGCCTGGGCATGCAAACCGCCTGCGTCGAGTTTGCCCGGAACGTACTCGAACTGGAGGGCGCAGCATCCACGGAAGTGTCGCCGAAAACGCCCCACCCTATCATCGATATGATGAGCGAGCAAAAAAAGATCACGAAGAAAGGTGGCACCATGCGCCTGGGCGCCTATCCCTGCGATCTGAAGAAAAAAACGAAGTCCCACGCCGCCTACGGCGCCACGTCGATCAGCGAACGCCATCGCCACCGTTGGGAATTTAACAACGCCTATCTGGAGGCTTTCGAGCAAGCCGGCATGACTGCTACGGGTATCAATCCTGAATCCGGCCTCGTAGAGATCATGGAACTGAAAGACCACAAATGGTTTGTCGGCGTGCAGTTTCATCCCGAACTCAAAAGTACCGTCGAGAATCCGCATCCGCTTTTTGTCGCCTTCGTGAAAGCCTGCATTTCATAATGCCTGGTTAAAATTGGCATTTCCGGCGTGGTGGCGGAGCGCAAAATGGAATAATCCTTGTATCTATGCATGTTGAGTACCAAATCCCGGTACCCGATTTCAATTCATCACATTCAATTTAATTTTTATGCAGAAACTGCTCATACCCGCGCTTTTGTTCGCCCTGATGGCGGTTGTCGGATGTTCAAAATCCGATGACGATCAGAAACTGGTCAATGACTCCTGGTTCGTTTCCTACTACCTGGAATCTGACGACAAGATCGAAGACACCGGCCTGTTCTCCGGCTACACCTTCGAATTCAACGACAACAACGAATGGATCATCTATTTCCCCGGCGGTAGCTCGCAGACCGGAAAATGGGATATCGACAATGCAGCGAATACCGTTTCGTTCGCGCTGGACAACCCTTCCGCTCCGATGGACGGCATCCTCGGCGAATGGGAACTGGTCGCACAACTCGACAACGGTTTATCGCTTAAAAGGAAAGATGCGAGCACCAACGTATTCGACGAATACTCCGAACTGACGTTCACGAAGCAATGATGGAAGGCGCGGTATCCTCAGAGTGCCGCGCTTTTTTTCAAACACCCCGGCCTAAAAAGATCAGGCGCGGCGCCTCCATGTGAAGCGCCGCGCCTGCGTTTTTTATATATTCCTGTTCGGGTCGGACTGCTTAAGCGCCCAGGTAAGACTTCAGCAGTTTGCTGCGGCTGGTGGCGCGCAACTTGTTGATTGCCTTGTCTTTGATCTGGCGTACGCGTTCGCGGGTGAGTCCGAATTTGTCGCCGATGTCTTCGAGCGACATCGGGTGTTCCACGCCGATACCGAAGTACAGTTTGATCACGTCGCACTGGCGGTCCGTGAGCGTGCCGAGCGAACGCTCGATCTCGCGGCGCAGCGAATCGGCATAGTCGAGGTGGGTATCGGTGCCGGGCATGGAGTTGTTTTCCAGCACGTCGAGCAGCGAGTTGTCTTCCCCTTCCACGAAAGGAGCGTCCATTGATACGTGACGGGCGGCCACGCCGAGGGTCGTTTCCACTTCATCGGTCGTGATCTCCAGGAGTTCGGCGAGTTCTTCGGGGCTGGGTTCGCGTTCGAAAGTTTGTTCCAGTTCGGAAAACGCCTTGTTGATCTTGTTCAGGGAGCCTACTTTGTTCAGCGGCAGGCGTACGATGCGGCTCTGCTCGGCAAGGGCCTGCAGAATGCTTTGACGGATCCACCAAACGGCATAGGAGATGAATTTGAAGCCGCGCGTTTCGTCGAAACGCTGGGCGGCCTTGATCAGACCCAGATTGCCTTCATTGATAAGGTCGGACAGGCTAAGTCCTTGATTCTGATATTGTTTTGCGACTGAAACAACGAAACGGAGGTTGGCTTTGGTCAGTTTTTCGAGCGCGATCTGGTCGCCTTGTTTGATGCGCTTCGCCAGATCCACTTCTTCTTCAGGGGTCAGGAGGTCCACCTTACCAATCTCCTGCAGATACTTTTCGAGCGACTGGCTTTCGCGGTTGGTAATGGACTTCGTAATTTTTAGTTGCCTCATGTGCGTTGCGATATTGAATTTTTTCCGGCTGCAAAGGTACAATTTTCAAGCAGCAGATGTCAATTTTTTTTCAGTTCGGACGTAGTCCGGGCAAAAAGGTTTCAAAAATTAACCATAAGCCATACGTTTAACGGCTTAAATTAAATTTTGTTTCGGGGCAAACCGGAGGATAGGCTGTGAAATAATATTCTTTGAACAACATTAACAGTAGCCCGGCAGTCCCCGATAGCGGGTGCCAACTGCTCCCGATTATTTCACCACGAGTTTTTTCAGCACCGACTGTTCGCCGGTTTGAAGTTGCACAAAATAGGTGCCGGAAGTATAGCGGCCGGCATCAATGAAATAATTGGTTTTGCCGGCAGGAATATTGCCCGAATACACCGTTTCCACCAATTGCCCCAGTGCATTGAACACCTGGATCTGCCCCCAGGTTCCGGCGCTTGCCGATACCGGTATCACCGTGATGGCCGATGCCGGGTTGGGGTAAATGTCGAGCAATTGAGCAACAGAGGGTGCTTCCACACCGACGGTTTCCAGTGTACAAAACTGCCACCAGCCTTCGGGAGCGGGCATGGGCCGGCGAATGCTTTTACCGCTGTTCGCCGTCGCTTCGATATAGTAGTACACGGTGGTACCCGCCGGCTGGAGGGGAATATAACCTTTGTGGGTCCAGGTCGTATCGTCCATCAGGTAATCGGGCAGATCGACCGATTGCCAGGGACCGTCGGGGTTGGTAGCGTAGTAAATGCTCGCCGACGCGATGCCGCTGCGATGCGCAAGGTTTGCCCATACGGGGTAGCCGTTCGGCCAGAGCGTATTGTCCATACAGGGCAGAGGCTGGTGTACGATCTGCAGCGGGTCATATACGCCCACCTCCTTGGTGATGCAGTGGATGGCCCCGCCGGAGCCGATGATATTGCGGCAATCGATCGGGAAAATGCGATAGCCCGGCAGGTATTTCTTGAAGGTATCCACGGCCGCAGCATCCAGGGGGCTGTTATAGGACGGCATCAAAACCGTTTTGTTGACAAAAAGGGCGTTGGCAAAGGTTGGGTACAAAGCGCTCTGACCGGCATAAGGCGGATAGGTGCCGTTGTCGTAAAATGAAGGCATCGGCACGCGGATCACCTTGAAGGGCGTGCCGAAGACAGATTTATAATTGCCCAGCACATAGGCGATGTTGGCCTCGATCTGCGGGCCATCGGATTCGCCGTCGGGATATTCCCCAACCAGCAGGGTTTCCTCATCCAGCAGTTTCATGTGCATGTCGATGTGGTGAATGCCGTCGTAAGGCAGCACATCCATCTTGATATAGCGTTTGATACCCATATAATCATTGAGCAGCGCATCCACCTGATCCTCGGTTTTGGCGGAAACGCCGTAAATATTCCCGGTAGCATTTTCGTTCAGGACGAGTTTCGAAGCGAAAGCCGTACCCAGGCCGTCGGACATAAAGTTGCCGCCGGTATTGACGAGATCGGCCGGCGCCAGCAGGGTCCGGTAAAGCGGTACGCTGAAATAGGGCGCGATCGTCGTGGCCAGCGAGTCGTCGCGTTTGCGGCTCGGACGGTTGTATTTCCAGTCGACCATATACAACGAATCCACGCCGTTGACATACACGCAGTTGGGGCCGTAGTCGCGTATCCAGATGGCGTCGGTGAGTCCGACGATAAATTCTACATTCGAAGTGATGTCTACTCCCGCTGCGTTGAGGTAGTTCTGCGCAGAAACGATCGTGTTCTGACTATTGCAGCTGATCACCACGCGGCACTCCTCCCGGGAAGCCCTGACGATCTCTGCCAAAATTTCAAGCCAGGAAGACGGGCCGTTCCAGGCAATGAGGATGGCCTGCAGTTCTTCCCATTCGGCCATGGTGCGCACCGGCTGCGAAGGCGGATCGGTTAGCCCGGATAAAACGATGTCGTCGGGCGTTCCCTGCTGGAACAATTGCGTCTTTTCATCGGAAGTAAGATGCCGGGGCAGCGGCGAGCCGTTCTGTGCGGAAAGTTGCCAGCAAAAAACAGCGAGCAGGAAGGTCAGGTAGCGGTAGTTCATGGATTGCCTGGTTTATTCATCGTTTTTATTGGACTGCCGAAACTGAGAAAGCGTCACACCTCAAAGGATATTTTTTGAAAACTGGGCGCCGACAGTCGTTTTCATGGCAAAAATCCGGCTTTTTTCGGGTTTTCGTATGGTTTTACTCAAATGGGTAAAATTATTACACACTTTCAGGGCGATCCGGATCGACACTGCAGGCGGGCAAGGACAATAAAAAAGCGGTGTGCCGTTGCACACCGCTTGAACAAAACCCATTCTATCGTATGAAGCAAAACTGTTAACCAATTTCATTTTGTCGCGCCAGGCAACCGCAGTTACACGGCGATCGGCAGGGCATTCAGATCGCGGAAAAGAATTTTTTTCCGGTTGAAATACAACACATTCGAGCGCTTGAGCTGATTGAGCACGGCCGTCACCATCTGGCGGCTGGTGCCCGTGAGATCGGCAATATCCTGGTGGGTCATATTGTGTTTTACCAGGGTTTCATAACCCACGCGCCGACCCTGTTCTATGCCCATCTGATGCAAAAACTCGAGGATGCGGCTTTTCGAATCCTTCAGTACCACCTTTTCCAGCTGGTTCTCCGTGTAACGCAGGCGTTCGCCGAGAAAATGAAGTACCGACTGGGCAAAAGCAAAGTTGCATTTCATCACCGTGAGCAGTACGTTCGAGTCGATCTCAAGCACTTCCACCTCGTCATCCATCGCGTAAGCGAAGTCGCGGCGCTGCACGTCACCCGTCAGACAAGACTCACCGAACAGGTTGCCCGGGCGCACCACATATTTGATAATATCTTTCTTCTCGGCATGAACCGCCACTTTTACCACACCTTTCAGCAGAAAAAATACTTTATTTGCGGACTGACCGGGTTTATACAGGACCTGATGCCTGTTATAAGCGTTGATGATGGCAGCACGTCTCAGTATCATACGTTCTTCAGAAGAGAGCACGGCAAACAGCGGATTATCTTCCAGCACAGGTATAGCAACTTTTGGATCCATGTATTGTCAGTAGTTTGTGTTAGTCACGAGTTCGGTCACAATGTGCATTAATGACAATCCAGGGCCGCGAATCCCCTATTCCAACCGGGGAATTTATTTTCTGCATGTGCCCGGACGAACCCATACAAACAGCATCATATTTTCTCCCAAAAGAATCATAACTCTTATTCCCCAATTTATTCAATCAATTATTTTGAAACAGGCTTTTCATTAGCATGCATTCAAAATAAAAATTTTTTACGTTTTTATCCGGACAGCATGCAATCCGATCCAGAAATTGCCGAACAGCAATGGCTGACTGCGCTCAGCGCGGGTGACGAAAGCGCCCTGCGCCGGATATTCGACCGGCATTATGCGCTGTTGCTGGGCGATATCTATCGCATCATTCCGGATGAAAATACTTGCCAGGACCTGGCGCAGGAAGTCTTTGTGGAGTTGTGGCGAAAACGCGCCGAACTCGATATACACACGTCGCTGCGCGCCTACCTGCGCCGCGCCGCGGTAAACCGCGCGCTCAACCATCTGAAAGCCTCGCGCCGCCTTGCGCTCGACGAATCCGTCGAACAACTTCACGTGGCCGACGAGTCGGAACGCGAGATCGCGGAGAAGGCCGACCGCGATTCCATGGAAAAGGCGCTGCATGCCGCCATAGATGCCCTGCCGGAAAAATGCAGGCTGGTATTTTCGCTCAGCCGTTTCGAGCACCTTTCGCACCGGGAAATCTCAGAAAAACTGGGAATTTCCGTCAAAACCATTGAAAATCAGATCACTAAAGCCATGAAACTGCTCCGCCAGGCGCTGGCAAGGCACGCCGATTTGTCGCCGGTTGTCATTTTAGCGCTAAAATACTGGTGGGGTATGTAGGGGAAGGCGGCCACTCCATTGTCTATATGATAACGATTGACGTTATCCCGCCATAAACGAAAACCAATGCATTCGAACGACAACTACATCCTGCTGCTCAGCAAAAAACACTCCGGGGAGATTTCGCCGGATGAACAGGCTGCACTCGACGAATGGCTCGCCCAATCGCCCGAACACAGCCTGCTGGCCGCGCAAATGAAAGCGGTATGGGAGCAAGCAGGTAGTTATCAAAAAGAATTCTCGCCCGATCTCGATGCAGCTTTCAGGCAGGTGCAGGATCGCATCCGCGCTGAAGAGCGGCCTCCGCTCAGGGTTGTTTCTCTGGGAAGTCGCCTGTTGCGGATCGCGGCAGCCCTCGCACTGATACTTGCTTCCGTATGGTCGTACCGCGAATTTTCCGCCCCTGACATGATGCGGGCAGTCGCAGGCGCTGAAACACGGATGCTGAGCCTGCCGGACGGCACGGATATCTGGCTGCGGCAAAATGCCGAGATCGCCTATCCGACGCATTTCGACGGAAACGAAAGGCACGTATCGCTGCAGGGCGAAGCATATTTTGAAGTTGCCCACAACCCCGCCCGGCCTTTTATCGTCGACCTGCCCAACGGCGACCGCGTAAAAGTGCTCGGCACGAAATTCGGCATACGCCTCGATCCCGCACTCAACCAGACGATGGTATTCGTGCGTTCGGGCAAGGTGCATTTCTCCCCGAAACTCCAGCCAAACGGCGTGATCCTGACCGAGCGGCAAAAAGCCGTGTACGATCGCAACTCCACACAACTGACCGTGGATAAATACGCCTCGCTCAACGAACTCGCCTGGCAAACAGGAGGCCTCGAATTCGTGCGCACGCCGATGGAAGAGGTCGTGAGCGATCTGGAAAGATTTTACAAAGTAGACATAACCCTCCGAAATACCGCCATGCGGGCTTGTCTGCATACCGCGCCACTGACCAACCAGCCCATTGAAAAAGTGCTGGAAAGCCTCGCCTTAACCTACCAATTCCGGGTAGAACACCCGGCGCCGGGCCAATATGTGCTGTCTGGCGGCGATTGCCAATAATTCACCGTTGCGGGTTTCGGCCCGTTTCGGTTCAGCGCCTTAACTTGCGCCATTGTTTTTATCCGACATGGCAATTCGAGTTAAGGCGCTTCTGTTTGTATGGTTGATCGTTGCTGCAATCCCGCTTTCCGCGCAGCAACCGGTGCCGGAAACGGTAGATTTCGAATGTATCGACTGCCTTCCCGCCGATGCGCTCGTCCGGCTCAGCCGCCAGACGAAGATCAATATCGTTTTCAGCGACCGCTTTTTCAGCCGCTGCGGCAAGATCGATCTCAGACTGAAGAACGAGCCGTTGAGCAGCGCTTTGGAAAAGATCAGCGCCTGCGCGCGGGTCTCGTTCAAAATCGCAGACGGCCAGGTCGTATTTTTCAAAAAGGAACAAAAATACACCCTCAGCGGGTACATACAGGACGCCGAGACCGGCGAACGGCTCATCGGCGCCAGCATTCGCTCTATGTCGGAAAAGGGTGTCGGCGCGGTGAGCAACGAATTCGGCTTTTTCAGCCTGAAAGTGAACGAAGGCGAGCAAAGAATGCAGGTATCGTTTATCGGCTATCGCAACGAAAACCTGAACGTGCTCATGACCGCCGATCGCTTCGCCACGCTGCGCCTGCGGACCAATAGCGAACTGCCGGAAGTGGTGGTGTACGCCCTGCCGGGATCGGAAAACCTGCTGCAAAGCGTGGAAAGCCAGCACAACCTGTCGCTCAACGCGCTGCGATCTATCCCCATGCCCGGCGGCGAGGCTGACCTGATGCGGATGGCGGCATTCCAGACCGGGGTGCAGACGGGTGTCGACGGTGTCGGTGGCATGCATGTGCGCGGCGGCAACGCCGACCAGAACCTGATCCTGCTCGACGACGTGCCGGTGTACAACCCCGGTCATGCGCTCGGCCTGTTTTCCATATTCAACCCCGCCACCGTGAGCAATGCGCGGCTCTGGAAAGGCGACTTTCCGGCGCGCTACGGCGGCCGCGCCTCTTCCGTCGTAGACATCCGCACCCGCGACGGAGATTTCCGGCAATACCATGCAAATGCATCCGTGGGCCTGTTCGCCAGTTCGCTTTCTGCCGAAGGGCCTGTGGTACGCGACCGCTCATCCTTTCTGTTTGCCGGACGCACCACCTATTTCGAGCCCTGGATCAAGTTTTTCAGCAAACGGGGAAATCTGATCAATTTTTCGGGCGATAACGCCGGTTATCGATTCTACGACCTCAACCTGAAACTGAACCACGTATTGTCGGACCGCGATCGCCTCTATTTCAGTTACTACTACGGCGGCGATATTTTCCAGAACCAGTTCGATCAGCGCTACGACGATCCCGATGGTCTTCAGACCGACCAGTACACCCTCAATTCCGACTGGGGCAACACCATCGCCGCTTTCCGCTGGAACCGAGTGGTCAGTAAAAATGTATTTGCCAACACTATCCTACGGTACAGCCGCTTTTATTACCAGAGCCAGCTGTCATTCAACTCCGATTTCCTGTACGCCAACGGGAAAACGAGCACCCTTGCCGATTACGGCCTGCTGTACCAGACCTTTATACGCGACTGGTCGGTCAAAACGGATTTCAGTTATTACCCCGCCGGGCCGGTGACCCTGCGCTGGGGAGGCTCCTACACCCTGCATGATTTCAGGCCGGGCGCCATTTCCGTCAACTTCCTGCAGCCGGGCCAGTCGCCTACTTCCATCGATTCGCTGGCAAATATTCTGGATAACAACGAGCAACTGGGCGCCGACGAGGCGGAGGCATATATCGATATGGAGATCAAACCTTCGCGGTACTGGAGGGTGGAGGCGGGTATGAATGCCTCGCTTTTTCAGATCAGGAACGTCAACTACCGCGCCATGCTCCCGCGGGTACGCGTCCAGCGCAGCGGTCCGCGCGGCTGGAGCCTTTGGGCCGGATACCACCGCAATACGCAATACCTGCACCAGATCGGTTCCTTCAACATCAGCCTGCCCTTCGAATTATGGGTGCCCTCCACGCAAAAAGTGTTGCCCGAGCAGGTGTGGCAATTATCGGCCGGCGTCGGCTGGCAACGCGAGGGCTGGAGCTGGCAGGCAGAGGCCTACTATAAAAGGCTCGACCGGGTGCTGACCTTCCTCACTACCAACGACGCCCTCGTGACCGGCGGCGCCGAAGATGCCAGCGGCTGGGAGGACCGCATTGTTTCAGGGGAGGGACAAAGCCACGGGCTGGAACTTTCGATCGAAAAGACGACGGGACGTACTACCGGGTCTATCGCTTATACCATTTCGAACACCACCCGCAAATTTCCCGAGATCAATTCGGGACAAACCTTTCCTTTCCGCTACGACCGCCTGCACGATTTCAAGATCACCCTGCACCAGCGCATCTTCCCCTGGCTCAGCGCCGATGTGGTGTGGGCCTATGCTTCGGGCAACCCGATCACCCTTGCCGGGGTCAAATTCACCCATCAAACACCCGACAACGAGATCAAAAGAGAGGTGTTTGTATTCACGGACGTGAACGGCTACCGGCTGCCCGACTATCACCGGCTCGACCTTGCGCTGAATGCCGAGTTCAGTTCGGGCCGTGTACAGCACGGGTTCCAGATCGGCGTGTACAACGCGTATAATCGCTACAACCCGTTTTACCTGTATCTCGATGCGCGCAGTGGAGAAAAAGGCAAGGCTGTGCAATACACGCTGTTGCCCATCTTACCCATTTTCAGGTATGAAATAAAACTGTAGGGGATACAAGTACTTGTCCGAATTTTTGCCCTGGCATGAAAGTTAGAACATGCCCTAATTGTCACTTGACGATTGTCGGAAAAATTCGGACCTTTGGAGCTTGATATAAACCGCAGTGAAAAACGGCAACAAGTTTATCCTGAAACTCATCCTGATTTCCTCTTTTTTCTTCGTGCAGTGCGCGCGCGAGGTGTTTATTGATTTGCCCGAAGAAGAGACCAAAATTGTTGCGACTTGCCATTTCACCGTCGGACAGCCATTCAAAGTCATGATCTCGCTAAGCCAGCAGATCTATGACTCGGGCGACCCGATCATTCCCGCAAAAGCGGATATCACCCTCGCCAAGGAAGGCGCTTTTATCGATAAACTGTTTCGCGCAGTGTCCGACAACGGCGAAATTTACTGGGAAAGCCGCGACCTGGCGGAGCCGGGCGTACCATATTCCTTCATCGCCCGCGTCGATGACCTGAAACAGGTTACCGGGCAGAGTTCCATTCCTGCGTTCTATCCGCTGGCACCCATCGAGATCAACCCGGAATCCATTACGGAAACGTCCCTGAGCGACGGGCGTCTGATGCTTACCGTACCGCTCGAACTGCGGCTCGACGAATTGCCTGCAGACAAGCCCTATTTTGCGTTCAGCCTGAAACACGATACGGATGTACTGCAAAACGTCGGCGGACAGTGGGTAACCGATTATACGTATGAAGGGCTGCCGACCAACTATTCCGCCGACGGGCGTACACTCTCGCTGCTGTATGATCTCTCGGAGCCCGTGGTGCTGGTGAATGAAAAATTCTGGAACGACCAGAACAACACCCTGTATCTCGACGCCAAGATCCCATACAACCCTGCCGAAAACGAACGCCCGCGCCGCTTGTACGTAGAGTGGCGAACGCTGTCGGAAGAATTTTACCGCTACCACCTGTCCATCGCCCGCCAGGGCAGCACCCTGCCGCTCAGCGATCCCGACGCCGTTTTCAACAACATAGAGAACGGATACGGCAACTTTTCAGGTTATTCCGTTTCCGTGGATACGATTGCGTTGCCCTGATACCCTTCGGGCATAAAATGACATCCAATTTATTGGTTTTCACCTTTTTTGCGCTGTAATTTTATCTATTTTTGCGGCCCAAGCGCAACTGTTTCATTAATTCAACCAAGCCTTAACGAATGAGTAAAATTACTGTGGTAGGCGCCGGAAACGTCGGCGCAACCTGTGCGAACGTACTCGCCCATGCCGATGTCGTCAATGAAGTCGTGCTGATCGACATCCAGGGCAATATGGCCAAAGGCAAAGCCCTCGACATGTGGCAACAGGCCCCCGTCGACAGCTATTCGACCCGCGTAAGCGGCGGCGATGATTATGCCCTGACGGCCAATTCCGACATTGTAGTGATCACAGCCGGCATCCCGCGCAAGCCGGGCATGAGCCGCGACGACCTGATCTCCACCAACGCCAAGATCGTCGTTTCGGTCACCCAAAACATCCTGAAACACAGCAAAAACCCGATCATCATCGTGGTGTCCAACCCGCTCGATGTCATGACCTACGCCTGCTGGAAGGCCTCGGGGCTGAGCGACAAACGCGTGATCGGCATGGCCGGCGTGCTCGATACGGCCCGCTACCGCGCTTTCCTCGCCGAAGAACTCGACGTTTCGCCCAAAGACATCCAGGCGATGCTGATGGGCGGCCACGGCGACACGATGGTACCCCTGCCGCGCTACACCACAGTCAGCGGCATCCCCGTGACGGAACTGATCAAGAAGGAAAAACTGGAAGCCATCATCGAACGCACCAAATTTGGCGGCGGCGAACTCGTCAACCTGATGGGCACCTCCGCCTGGTATGCGCCCGGTGCTGCGGCTGCGCAGATGGCCATTTCGATCATCCGCGATGAAAAGCGCATCTACCCCTGCTGCGTTCGCCTCAACGGTCAATACAAACTGAAAAATATCTTCGTCGGCGCTCCGGTCAAACTCGGCCGCAAGGGCGTGGCGGAGATCATCAAACTTCGCCTGAAAAAGGACGAAGCGGAATTGCTTCACAAATCGGCTGCCGCCGTACAGGAAGTAGCCGACGCATTGGATGCGATGAACCTGATCTGAATTTTTGTGTTAGAAGCGGGTAGTACAGCCGGAAGCCCTTCCGAAAAGGCCCCTGATGCTGTGCTACCTGCTTTTTTTGCAGCAGACCACATCGCAAGTTGATCAGACCATATGTCCGACATCACTACGCCTCCGCCCCCCGCCATCTGGGGAAAGATGACTACGGTAAACAGCGGCGAGTCATTGGCGCAAATGGCCGAACAGCAACCCGTACTGCTGGTATTTCTCCGCTTTTTCGGCTGTTCATTTTGCCGGGAAGCCATCAGTGACATCGCCAGACGGCGGAAAAAACTTGAAAAGCGCGGCCTGCGCATAGTGCTGGTGCACATGGCGCCCGGCCGGGAAACGGCCGAGTCGTTTTTCAAAAAATACAAACTCTTCCCGATCGATCATATTTCCGACCCGCAATGCCACTTTTACCGGGCATTCGGCCTCACGCGCGGCACACCCAAGCAACTTTTCGGCCTGATGAACTGGATCCGCGGATTTCAGGCAGCCGTGCTGGAAGGGCACGGAGCCGCCTACCAGAGCGAAGAACTCGGCGACGGCTTCCAGATGCCCGGGGTTTTCGTTTTGCACAAAGGCGCGATCAGGAACTCCTTTGTGCACCGCTACGCCCACGACCGGCCCGATTACGAGGAGATCTGCCAGATTTAATGTGCTAATTGGTTAATGTGCCAATGTGCCAATGTGCCAATGTGCCAATTTAACCTGGATTTGATGGATTTTCTGTAAATCCTGTCCAAAATCCCACGATATATTAACCCACGATATACTATTAAAAACAGCCCGGCAGTCCGGCTTATCCCGCTGCTGACCGGCCCTGGCCGTTCTTTATTATTACCACAAATCGACTGATTGCACCCTGCGCTTGCGCGGGATAACCAGATTGAACAGTCGCTGCGGAGAGAACAAGCCTAACAGTAGTCGTTACACATTGAGCGTAACTCGCTATGCATTGAACGTAAGTCATTACGCACAGAGCATAAGTCGCTTACGCACGAAGCGTAAGTCATTACGCACTGAACGTAAGTCACTACACACGAAGCGTAAGTCGTTACACACGGAGCATAAGTCGTTACACACGAAGCATAAGTCATTACGCACGGAGCATAAGTCGTTACACACGAAGCATAAGTCGTTACACACGAAGCGTAAGTCATTACGCACGGAGCATAAGTCGTTACGCACAGAGTGTAAGTCGTTACACGTCCCGGCTTTTATCTCAACAGTGTCACATCTCCCGTTTTTTGAAGGGTAGAACCGTCTTCCATTCGCAGTACAGCCTGCCAGACAAATACGTCCGGATCGAGCCGCTTGCCCTTGAAAGTGCCGTCCCAGCCTTTTTCCGGGTTGCCGGGAGCGATGCCGTTTGCCAGAAATATCTGCTCGCCCCAGCGGTTGTAGATCGAGAGTTCCTCAATTTCCACCACATATCCGCTGCTTGCATACAATGTGAACCAGCCGTTTTCTCCGGAACCGGGCTTTATGACATTCGGAGCAAATACGGAGGTGTTTGCCTTGATCACAAAAACCCAAACGGAATCAGACAGCAAGCATCCTCCCGGCTCTTCGATCTCGATGGAATACAGGGTGTTTTCCAGCGGCTGCACCTGTATATCGAGGCCTGAGCCCGGAATACTGCTACCCTGTGCATACCACGATACATTGACCGTTTGCGCGTTGGTTTGAGCGGTCAGGTTGACCAACTCTCCGGCATCGACTGTCTTGTCATTGCCCAATTCCAGCCAAAGTACCGGTTGGGGTGCGATCCACCACCGACCGTTTTATGAGTACGAGCCCGGCTGGCAGTAGGTCATGTCACGCAGTTCCAGCCAAACGTGCCCCAGTTGGGGAGCGATCTCGAACTCCACTACCTCGCAATTCGCCGTATAAGAGTACGAGCCCGGCTGGCAGTACGTCTCGCCGTTGTATGTCACACAGGGTTGCGCGCAATTCAGCGTTTCCACTACCCCCAGTTGTACCGTCGGGAGCGTTTCATCGTAGGCGATCTCGAATTCCACTACCTCGCAATTCGCTGTATATGAATACGAACCCGGCTGGCAATACGTCTCCCCGTTGTATGTCACGCAGGGTTGCGTGCAACTCAACGTTTCCACTACCCCCAGTTGTACCGTCGGGAGCGTCGCGTCATAAGCGATCTCAAATTCTACTACCTCGCAATTCGCTGTATAAGAGTACGAGCCCGGCTGGCAGTACGTCTCGCCGTTGTATGTCACACAGGGTTGCGCGCAACTCAGCGTTTCCACTACCCCCAGCTGTACCGTCGGGAGCGTTTCATCGTAGGCGATCTCGAATTCTACTACCTCGCAATTCGCTGTGTATGAATACGAACCCGGCTGACAATACGTCTCCCCGTTGTACGTCACGCAGGGCTGCGTGCAACTCAACGTTTCCACTACCCCCAGTTGTACCGTCGGGAGCGTTTCATCGTAAGCGATCTCGAATGCTACTACCTCGCAATTCGCTGTGTATGAATACGAACCCGGCTGGCAATACGTTTCGCCGTTGTACGTCACGCAGGGCTGCGTGCAACTCAGCGTTTCCACTACCCCCAGTTGTATTGTTTGGGGCTGGTTGACAAGCACTTGTGTCGTAGCAGAACCCGTACAACCGTTCTGGGGATCGGTGGCGATCACGCTGTATACCGCGCTCGTCTGCGGCGATACCGTAATCACGGGTCCTGTTTCCCCAGTACTCCAGTTGAACAGTACTGAGCCCGACACATCGGTCGTGGCCGCCAGTGTCACCGATTCACCTGCGCAAATAGTTTGGGCCGGGCTGAGCGTCAGGTTTACAGGCTCGACATTTCCAGCAATGGTGAAAGTATAAGCGGTGCAGGTGCCCGGATTATCAATGATATACACCCCTGGTTGGGTATATATGTTACCCATGACATCAACTGAAGGATTCTGGCAGTCGATCGTTCCGGCCACACCGAGGTCTATCTGTAAAAGCGGTTGCACAACGATAAATTGTGTCACGAGTGAATCGCAGCCAAACCACGATTGCAACATGGTGGTTTGCATCCCACTGGCAGACGGACAGATTATTTCCCCTGCAAACAACAGGCACTCGCCTTCACAGATAGAGGTCGGCGGCAGGTTGGTAGCAGGGATAGAAGGCATTACCGTCACTGTTACGTTATCGGTCGCGGTGCATCCGTTAAAAACATTGGTGACGACCAGTGAATAACTGGTCGTGTTGGTCGGCGCCACGGTCGTTTGCGGCGTAAAGGCTCCATTGTCCCAATAATAGGAATAAATCGGGCTGTTGGGAAGCGGTATGCCCAGGGTAGCGTCTTCTCCGAGACAGATCGTTTGATCGGGCCCTGCATTTGCCTGTGGAAATGAAAAATCTTCCACCAGAATTAAAAACTGCGTGTGACAATTGTCCTGGGAGACAAGATAAGTCCCCGCCTGACAATAAGGCACGCCGTTGTAGAAATAGCAGGGATTCACACACGAGATTACACCGTAATCGTAATCCACATCGTGGTGCACCGTTACATCTTTAAAGTTAATATCGCCGTCACAGGTAGCACTTTGACATGAGCAAAAGCATTCGTATCCGGCGCAATGGTATCGCCGGGCAGGTCGACGACCTCCCAATAAACGGAAACGGTGCCGTTCAAGAGGGTATCCTGTCCGAGGAAAGCACTGTCGACCTGTGTAGTGATCTGGAGAACATTGATGCTGTCGCTCAGGAAGTTCATGAACGGCGGGATTACCCAGTGCAGCACCAGTGAATCCTGACCTGCCGGGCATACGCTGGGTGGCGGCGGGCAATATATTCCGTTGCCGCCGAACGGCGGATCGCTCGTAATGTCGCAGGACGGCAGGATCAGGGTATAAACGGCAATATCCGCAGGGCAAAGATCGCCGGGGCCGTCGATGTAACCGTCGGTACAGGTACAGGTGCTCAGGCCCGGCGACGCGGTTCCGATCCCGCTGACCACGTGCACCTGGAATTTGCATTCGGAGCCGTAAAAACCGTCGACCACCAGGTAGTATACTTCGCCGGGATTCAGCCCTCCGACCGACAGGTTGGCAATGTTGCCGTCAGTAGCGGAAGTAAATGCCAGCGGCGTCAGGGTATCGCAATCTCCGGAGAGCAGGAAAAAACCCAGTTCGTTACCCACCTGGCAGTCAAACACCTGAAAATCAATGGATATGGAATCTTCACACGGCGAAAAGCGCAGCCAGCCGTTGTTCTCAAAATCGGGCAGCGGCGATGTGAGGTATGCCGGCTGATCGGGCAGCAGGCCGGCCGTCGTGCTGCAATAGCCTTCCAGGAAGTTGCCGCACAACAGCGGCGCCTGATGGCAACTATCGCCGGGCGGGGCCGGGATATTGAAATTGTTGCAATCGGGTGGCAGGTAACAGGCTGCGCTGCCGCTCACCGTCTGTGTACAACTACCCGTGATCACGTTAAAAGCATAGGGTTGGCCGCAGGCGATCGGTAAAGAAGTGAAAGTGCCGTTCTGGAATGAACCGCCACCTGTTACGACCGTTCCATTGGATGGACTTACGCTGAACGACACGGTGTAACTGTCGTCATTTTGCTGGATTACCGGCGACGAAACAAGCGGCGGGTCCGTTTTGGTCACGATATGTTTATATACCTGGCAGCCGTTAATAGCGATGATGTACTCCCCGGGGTCGCAATAAGTAACACTCCCCACCGTAACACAGGGTTGAAGGCAACTCAACGTTAACGGTATCTTGGCAACTGTAGAATAGGCATCTATCCAAAACTCGGATTCGTACTGCTTGCTGAAATTGGCACAACCGCAAAAGCCGTCAATCAAACCGGTGGGAGTGGCAATGGTAAAAATATCCGCCCGGATGACGGCGCTGAACAAGGTATCGTTTGTTGCAAAAGAACTGTCCGCCCAAACCTTTAACACCGGGCCATTGTCATCGCCGATCGGGTGAAGGAAGGGCGGCAGGGTCCATGTCACCTCTACGGAATCGAGCAGTTTGCAGGCGCCGCCGGGCGGAGCACAATAACTGCTGATCACGTTCCAGGCATTGATCACACAACTAGTCCCCGACAGGTCTTCAATTTTGAAAGTATACACTCCACCCGCACAGACGGTATTCACGACACCCGTGATCTCGGGCGCACAGTCCGTAGCAATATAGGTCGGCGCCTGGCTACCCACTGAATCGGGCACATCTATATGAAAGGTGCAGGCATCGAAATCAAGCCCGTCAACCGCGAGATACAGGGGTTGTCCGGGATATGGGGTTTGAAAATGACAACATCGCGGTTGCATCTTCCTGAACGGCGATACAATCGCTGATGCGCATAAAACTGCCGCAGTGATTGCCGTACAGAACTGCGAATTCAAGTCCTTTCCCTTTTTCACAACTATCCACCTGAATGCTCATGGATACCTGATTGCTGCAGGAGGAAAAGCCGTACAGATTCGGATTGTCTATCGGATAGCAGAACACATCGACGTCCGGCTGAATATTGATCAAGGGATTTGCCCACTCGAAGCCGCTGGAGGTACACACCGTTGAAATAGTAGCGCCGTCAAGCGTATTGCCACAATAAAACGGGGCTTCCTGGCAGGGCAGATAGGTAAAAGTGGAAGAATCTGAAGAGATGACAAGGGGAGGAATAAAACCTCCTGCACATCCATTCGGACCGCAGGTAGGACATATATCCCAACAGCTGGAGTAGGTGTTGACCGAAACAATGCCGTTGACCACGGGCTGTGTGAATTGTATGGTAATGGTTTGCGCATTCGGATCGTTGCTCACGATCTCCACGCCGGGTGGCAGGTTCCAGTTGAAGCCCGTACAGTTGGTAGCGAGGCTGTTTTGCCAGGAGATGCTGCATCCGGGCGAAGCAGGTGCATCGCTCCAGCATATCGGCAAATGAGCGGTCAGTTGGGCCGGGCCGCAGGGCAGTGTATCCAGTTCGATATAACCGTTTTGGGCAGGCTGGCTTGAAGATTGCCATACGTCGAGCCCGCTGTTCACGTCTATGACAAAATCGCAGATATCGCCTGCATATCCATCTATCATCAGGACGTAAGGCGTGTTGGTCTCCACTGTAGCGATGATTGACAATAAGCCTCCGGCGTTACCAGGGAAACCTTCTTCACAGGTTACCATTTCAGGATTGTCACAATCCGTATACAAAGCGATCTGCACGCCGTTCCCATTTTGGCAGTTGCTCGAAAGGATACTCAGATCGAGCAAATCGGAACAGGTAATGATCTTCAGGAATTGCGGGTTTTCAAGCGTGCCGCAAAACGGGACCCAACTGCTTGGCGGCGGGTATCCGGCAGTCGAGCCCTGATAGCCGTCGAGTACCGCCCCGCAAAACAAAGGGGTTAAATCACAGTAGGGAGATGGTTCGCATTGGGATCGGCCGGCAAAAGCGCACAGCAAAAAGATGGCAGAAAGGAGGAGCTGGTTTTTCATGCGGAAGAGAATTTTCAGTCAGACCCGGAAAGGCGATTTTTCGCTGCCAGCCACCGGCAGAAATCTTTTTACACCGCGTGTCTGCCCGCTGCATCTTACCTTTGCCGGAGATATGCAAAACAAGTGGCACCTGACGTTACGCCAAGCGATACCGGTTTTTTCCATCGCATTGATTCTCAATGCATGCGGAAAGCGGGAAACGTTTGATAGCACCACCGATGCAAGCGCGCAACACGACTACTTTCCCTGGAATCCGGCAAATATGTCGTCTACCAGGTGGACAGTATTATTTTTGATTTTTCCGGCGGCGGTATCGTGCGCGATTCGTCCCGGACCCTGGTGAAAGAGCAGATCGGCGACACCTTGCGCGACCAGACGGGCCAATTGTTATACACCGTCGAGCGATACGAGCGGCCGGATCAAAGTGTGCCCTGGTCGCTCATAAAGATCGGCACGGCCGGCCGCACAGAAACACAGGCGTTCCGAACGGAAGACAACCTTCGTTTTCTGAAAATGGTCTTTCCCATGGACCGGCGCAGCGAGTGGGACGGCAATGTCTGGATCGACGACAGCCGCGAGATCGAGATCGCAGGGGAACGCATCCGCCCCTTCAGCAACTGGTACTATGAGGTCGACTCGATCGATGTGCCCGCTGTGGTAAACGGCTTTGCGTTCGACTCTACCCTGCTGATCACGGAAGCGGACGATAACAATATCATCGAACGGCGACTGTCGCGCGTGCGCTACGCCAAACACGTCGGGCTTGTCTGGCGCGAACAATGGATACTCGATTCGCAATACTGCAATCAGGTGCCGCCGCCTGTCGATTGCGAGACCAGGCCCTGGGAACTAAAAGCGGAAAAAGGCTACATTTTACGGCAAACCCTTATTGAACACAACTGAAATGGCTGACGATCAATACGTTGTTATTGGCCACACCAAAAAAACGCACGGGCTTCGCGGCGAACTGAAACTGGTTGTCGAGTCGCGTTACCTGGAAGATTTTTGAAAAACGAGCGCATCTTCCTGGACGTCAGGGGCAGCAAGATCCCCTATTTCGTAGCGAATGTGCGCGGCAAGGGAGAAATGATCCTTCAACTGGAGGAGGTGGACAGCCTGGAAGTCGCGCAGGGATTGCAATCGCGCGAAGTGCTGCTCCGCCGGCAGGACCTGCTGGCCGGCCACGAACGCGAACTCCCGATAGATACGGAAACGCTTGTCTATGAACGCATTACCGGCTATCAGGTAGTCGACAAAACGGCAGGCGAAATTGGCGTGATAGAAGAAGTGCTCGACATGCCGCAGCAGGAAATGGCTACCCTGAAATACAAGGGGCGCGAGGTGTTTATTCCCCTCAACGAACGCCTGATCCTTTCCATCGACGACACTGCCCGGAAAGTTTATTGCGATCTGCCGGATGGCCTGCTCGACGTATAATTCTCAATTCTCCCCCCTCCTCGCCGATTGACCGTTTTCAAATGCTTCCGACTAACAGCATTGAATGGCGCAGCGCCCGCAGCCGCTCCCTAAATCTTTGTTATGATTTTTTTAACAAATATTTATCCAAAGGCAGAAACTAATTCCCGCGGGCGCTTCGTTTGCCTGTAAACCCCGATCCATTAACCAATCAAACAGAAACTTATGCACTACATTGCTGAACGAAATGAGCGCCGTAGCCGCCGTCAAGCACTGGTGCTCGCCATTGCCCTCCACCTTGGCCTTGCTGCCGCACTTTACCTTTATTCTACTGACCAGCCGAAGGAAGACATCGGCGGGCCTACACTCGTAAAAACCGAAAAACGACCACTACCCCCGAAAGCGCGCGCAGTCAACACGCCGTAAAACACCCTGTTGGCTCCATCCACTGAAAACAATACATGCATGAGTCATCCGTCGTTTCGGGTGGCTCATGTGTGTTTTTGGCAATACCCCTCGGTTAGTAGGCAGTAGCAGTTGGCAGTATGCAGTGGCTGTGGCATTTGGGCTAAACAACAGGAAATCGAGACCATTTTTTCGAAGTTATCGCTGCCACTACCAACTGCTACTGCCTACTACTGCTGCATACTGCCACTGGTGGCTGCTACTGCCAACTGTTTTTCCCTTTATCGCATGACGACCGTTGTATCGCGATCGTAAACCAGGCAGGTGAATACTCCCAGCGGATTGCCGGATCCCGATACATTGCTTTTGATCGGCGAAGGCTGCGCGAAGGGGTTGATATTGCCGATGATGGCCAGTTGCACGCTTTCGTAGTAGTCGTAGTAGTCCTTCGTGATGTGAAAAATGGTATTGTACACCGTATCGCCCTCGCCGAGTTCGTAGCCGGTGCCGAATGCCAGCAGCGGCGTCGACAGGAAGCGGTCGGGGGTGAGAAAGTCCTGCTCCGGCACGCTGTCGAGCGAGTAGTAGTTGAGCAGGCGGCGGTAGTAATTCTCGGTATTCGGATCGTCGGTCACGTAAGTCAGCACTCGGGCCACGGTATCGGCATCGGGGCTGAACTGTACTACGGTACTGTCGATCGGCACCAGGGGCAGCATCACCGTTTGCCCCTCGATGGCGCCTGCATTGCCGGGCAGTTCGATGTGCAGGTTGTAATTGATCCCGGGTGCGGCGGGCACCAGGTTCAGACCGGTGTAGTTGTACACCTTCAGCGGGCTTGCGTCGAAAGAAAAGGTGTTGTACAAGGTGTCCGTTTGTCCGTTGTAACTTATGGTCACGACAGCGTCCTGCAGCAATACATTCTGAAAAAAATTGGAGTCCACCCCGAACGGGTCGAAAAAACCGAAACTGCGGGTCAGCAGCAGGCGAAAGGGTTTGCCGGGCTCCAGGTAGCATTCCACCACCGGTTGCGAATCGTATTCCGGCAGATCGATATCGACCTCTCGCGACAGGTTGCAGGCGACAAAAACGAGGATCGCAAACGGCGCTATATGAGTTAAAATATTGGTTTTCATAAATTTATCGCAGTTTTATCAGAGCGGTAGGATGATCAGAATTTGAAGTTCCAGGTCAGGCTGGGCAGAATGGGGAACAGCGACACCTGCTTGGCAAAAATGCGCGTGGGCGCATCACCCACCGGAGTCACGATCGAATCGTAATCGATATAAATAAAATAGGGATTGCGGCGGTCCGTCACGTTGTACACACTCAGGGTCAGGTCGTTCTGCGTATGCTTGCCCCACCATTTCCACACGATCCCGAGGTCGGCGCGCATGTAGGGCGGATAGCGATACGTGTTCCGGTCGCCGTACACAGGCACCAGAGGCTGCGTCTGTCCGCCCGGCACGTCCTGCAAGGTGTAGCGCCCCGAAGGCAGCCAGGAGACGTAACCGGAGGTGTATACCCAGGTAGCCGTGATCTGCCAGCGCTTGCTGAGTTCCCACAGCGCCACGATGCTCAGGTTGTGCCGGGTGTCGAAGCGCGGAGGAAAATATTCACCGTCATTGATAACGGGAAAATCGCCGCGCCGCGCCCAGGCGAGCGTGTATCCGATCCAGCCAGTGAGTTTTCCTTCCTTCTTTTCGATCTCCAGTTCCAGCGGGCTGAAGGCATAGCCCTTCCCAATGGTGAGTTCGCCTTCCAGTTCGTCGTTGCCGAACAGTTCGGCGCCGTCGATGAAATCCACCTGATTCCGCAGCCATTTGTACCAGCCTTCCCAGGTCACGAGCAGGTTGTCGCCGATCAGGTAGGAAGTTCCGATGGCCACCTGGTCGCTGACCTCTGGTTTCACATTTTCCGTACTTGGATACCATACATCGGTGGGCAATGAAAGGCCGCTGCTGGCCAGGAGGTGCACGTACTGGTTCATGCGGGTGTACGAGGCTTTCAGCGACCAGTTTTGCTGACAGCGAAGTTGGCGGCTGCCCGCGGCTCAAGCCTCGCGTAGAAAGCGGGGTTATTCTGCCAGGCGGACAGGCGGACGCCGTAACTGAGTTTCAGGCGGTCGTTGACGGCCCATTCGTCGTTTGCGTACAGACCGTATTCAATACCGTCAAAATTTTGCCCGGATTCAAATTTCACCTGTCCGTCGTCGCTGCCGGCCTTCAGGCGCGCAACGATAAAATCGTGGTAGGTTACGTTGAGGCCGAAACGCACTGTATGGTCGTTGCTGGGCTGATAATAAAAATCCAGTTTGGTGTTGGCATCCTTTACGTTGGAGCCGAGGCGGAAAGAGAAGCCCTGCAAGAGGTTGCGGATGCGGTAGCGATAGTCGGAAAATGTGAAGGTCGCGTTGGAGAAAAGTTTTGGGCCGTAGACGTGATTCCAGCGCACGGTGCCGGTCGTATTGCCCCAGTCGAACAGAAAATCGAAGGAAGCATCCTTGAATTTGAACACGTCGCGGCCGAAATAACCGCTGAGGTACAGGCGATCCTTTTCGGAAAGCGTAAAGTTGACTTTCGTATTCAGATCGTAGAAATAATAGTCGGGAATCGGGTCGTATTCAGGGTCGTCGGCGTTGGCTTTATTGATGGCGCGTGTGATCAGGTCAGCGTAGGTGCGGCGTCCGCTCACGATAAAAGAGGACTTGTCCTTTTGTATCGGCCCTTCGAGGGTCAGGCGGCTGGAGATCAGGCCCAGCCCGCCGGCTCCACTGAACTTCTGGTTGTTGCCTTCTTTCATCCGCACGTCGATCACCGACGACAGGCGCCCGCCGTACTGCGCCGGAAAACCGCCTTTGTACACTTTCAGGTCCTTTACCGCGTCGGAGTTGAAGGTGCTGAAAAAGCCGAACAGGTGGTTGGCGTTGTACACAATGGCCTCGTCAAGCACGATCAGGTTCTGATCGCCGCTGCCACCGCGCACAAAAATGCCCGTGGTGCCTTCCGATCCCGCCGTGATGCCCGGTTTGAGTTGCAGGATCTTGATCACATCGACTTCCCCGAACAGGGCCGGCAGGAGTTTGGCTTCGCGCGTGCTGATGGTCGACACCGACATTTCGGTGCTTTTCATCTTCTCTTCCAGCGCATTGGCCTTGATCACCACTTCTTCGATCACCGCGTCTTCCGGGCGCAGGGACACGTTCAGTTTGATGATGCCCACCGGTTTAACTTTTCTGAATTGCGTCTGGTAGCCGATGTAACTAAAGCGGAGCGTAACGGAATCTGTGCCCTCGGGCAGGGTAAAGGAGAAAAAGCCGTACTCGTTGCTTACGTTGCCTTGCCTGAGCCCCAGCGCTTCTACGGTGGCCCCGATCAGGGTTTCGCCGTTCTGCGCGTCGCGCAGGGTGCCGTTGACGGTGGCGGTATTTTGGGCTTGCAGGGCCGCAAGTCCAAAAAGCAGGAAGGGCAGCAGGGTAAAGTATTGTTTCATGCAGAGCATAGTTCTGACGGAATACGCGGTGTAAAAGAATTTTGTTTTGCAAACATCAAATCAGCACATCCTCACAAGTATTAAATTCGACCAAAGGTTCATTTGCATTGACATAATTTAAGCCAAAAGATTACATCCCTTGTCCGTTACTTTATTTTTATTTGGAAAAACATAAAACGTATTCCCCTAAACCAAATTTTCAGAAAGCGGCCAAAATCAACGATCGGTATTTTTCATCGCTGAACGGAGCGCTGCAAGCCTCGAAAAAGAACTGCGATCACCGATGCCGGCAATGTTGCAATCCGTTTTATTTTGCCGGCACATACGATCACCCTCTATTTTTCTGCTGCTTGGACTACTGGAAATACATCCTGCGCGCCAACCCCGAAACGGCCGATATCCTGGTCGCCTATCTCGCCGACGCCCCCTTCGACACTTTTGAAGAAACCGAAGACGGCCTGAACGCCTATGCGCCCGCCCATGCGCCGGAAGAGGAGATTCACACCCGCCTCGAAGCGCTGAAACAGCAGTTCGATTTTAGTTGGGAGCGCAGTTTTTTGCCTTCGCAAAACTGGAATGCCGTATGGGAAAGCAATTTCCCGCCGGTGATCGTAGGCAACTTTTGTGCGGTGCGCGCCGATTTTCACGACCCGATCCCGGGGGTGCAGCACGAACTGGTCATCAACCCGAAAATGGCATTCGGAACCGGTCACCACGAAACCACCTGGCAGTGCCTGGCGGCGCTGGAGCACCTGCCCGTGCAGGACGCCCGGCTGCTCGATTTCGGCTGCGGCACCGGCGTGCTGGCCATCCTGGCCGACCGGCTCGGCGCAGCATCCGTAGAAGCGGTTGACATTGAGGAAGAGGCATACCGCAATACGCTGGAAAACTGCGCGGCCAACGACGCGAAACACGTTACGGCGCGCTGCGGCACACTCGACGCTGTGGAAGGCCGTGATTTCGACGGCATCCTGGCGAACATCAACCGCAACGTTATCCTCGACGCCCTGCCTTCGCTGGCCGCCATGACCCGGGCCGAAGGATGGCTGCTGGTGTCGGGCATTCTGGAACAGGACGATGTGGTCGTGACGACAGCAGCCGAAGCCGCGGGTTTCAAAAAACAGAGGCAGACGCAGCGCGGCAACTGGCTTTGTATCGAGTTCCGGAAAAACCTGCCTGCGTGACTGCGCTTACAGAACGTGTTCGGGATTTTTATGCCGGGCCTGAAAAGTGTCTTTTTTGCCTGTTTTTCACCTTTTTTCACTTACATAGTCACCGCTATGCGCATGAAAAAACGCGCTAAACAGTCTAAAAATTCATCCCTTCAACCTCCTGCAAAAATCCCGAACACGTTCTAAATTGTCAGGTTCACACCATTTCCCGACATTTGACGTTAAAAATTGGCATATGTGTGCAGGCGCCCTTTCCTGCGCTCGTTTTATGCTATTTGTGATACATTTCTTTCCGGCAATCCGGATCTATTCAGTCCGACTCGCCATTCACTCAATCCGCGTTTTGAAAAATTACTTCTTAAAGGTTTCAAAAATGAAACACTTGTATTCCGCCTTTGCCCTTCGGTTTTTTGCAGCGATCCTGATCTCCGGCCTGATGCCGGCCGTACTGTCGGCGCAAGCGCCCAGCACGCCCAAATTCCCGGAAGAACCCAACGAATTTGTGGATAAACTCGGCCAGTTCATGACCGCTTCCAAACGCCCCGATATGGAAGAGGCCTACTCGGTATTCAAGAAAAAATACAAGACCGGCCAGTTTTCGGAATCGGACATGCAGCGCGTGATCAAGTTGTCCAACACGCTGGCCGATCAGAAACTGTCGCCCTTTCCCTATTTTAAAGACTACATCAACGCTGTGTCCGCGGCAAAAAGCGATCCGGACACTTCATTGTTCAACCGCTGGCACGGGCTGGCCGAGGTTTCCATCGGCAGCATCGAAAAGGGCCGCACCAAGCCGATCCGCCAGTTCCTCGAGTTTTCCGTCGATTTCCTGGAAACGCGGGCTTTCAAGAAAGGGGAAGGCGGTTCGGTGACCTGGAAAGTAAAGGGTGGCAAATTCACATTCGAATTTGTAGACCACCAGCCACAAATCCGTTGCGAAAAGGTAGACATTGTAGGCGTACGAAAGCAGGATTCTATCGCGATCACAGGTACCTCCGGAATGTTTTTGCCGTACGAAAATATCTGGCGGGGTCAGGGTGGCAAGGTTTCCTGGGCCGAAGCGCTCGACTCCACCGTCTATGCCGAACTGACCAGTTACAAAATAGAGGCGGTGAAACCGCTTTTCCAGTGCGATACGGCCTATCTCTACTATCCCCTTTACTTCCCCGGCAGAAAGATCACGGGCAAACTGGAACACAACATCGTCGTCGACAGCAAGGGCTCGTCGCAGTATCCGCGTTTCGAGTCGTTCGATAAAAAACTGAAGATCACCAAGATCGGTGAAGGCATCGAATACCTCGGCGGCTTCAGGCTTTCCGGCGGATCGCTCTATGGTTACGGCTCGGGCAATGAACCTGCGCAGGTGACGGTGTTCGATAAAAAGCGGCAAAAAGTATTTTATGGAACCGGTCCTTTGTTCATCATCAAGCGGGAGCAAAATATCGTGGCAGAGGGCGTCAACGCCAAATTGTACATGGATGAGGACAGCCTGTTCCACCCGGCTGCCGATTTCAGGCTCGACATCCCCTCCCAACTGATCAGCCTTAGCCGCGGCGACAAAGGCTCCGAGCGCAACCCCTTTTTCTCGTCGTTTTACAACATGAACCTCAATACGGACCGGATCGCCTGGCACCTCAACCTCGACTCCCTCGAGATCGGTGCACGCGCCGGCACCGCTAAGGGTGTGGCGCAAAAGGTATCGTTCGAAAGCAGCAACCACTTCGACATGGCGGTGTACAACCGCATGCAGCACATCGCCAGCAAAAACCCTATTTCCACCTTGTACGTCACCTGGCTGGAAAGCGACCAGGACAAGGAAGACAACGGGAGGATCGTGTCGGACAATACCTTCGCCAAGCGTATGAACGCCAACTTCGACTACTCGAGCATTCAGACCCTGCTGGCGGAGATGGTCAGAGACGGCTTCATCAACTATTATTTCGACCGGCACGAGATCGAGTTGCGCGACAAACTGATCCATTATGCGCTTGCCAGTCAGGGCAAACGCGACTTCGACGCCATCAATATAGAATCGACCAGTTCGACCGCCAACGCCCAACTCAACCTCAAAACCAAGGAAACGGAAGTCCACGACGTCGACAAGATTGAACTCAGCAGCCGGCAAAAGGTGGCGCTCCTGCCCTACGGCAACGAGTTTACCCTGCTCAAAAACCGCGATATGCGTTTCGGCGGACGCCTGTTCGCAGGCCTTGTGTTGTTCGAAGGTTCCAATATGGAATTCAATTACGAAAAATTCCAGGTCGGCTTCGATTCGGTGCGGCACATGGACTTTTATTTGCCGACAGGCGACCTCGACAAGAACGGCCAGCCCATCGCCAATGCCATGAACTCGACGGTTGAACTGGTGTCGGGCGTACTGCTGGTGGATGCCCCCAACAACAAATCGGGTAAGGAAGACCTCGCCATGTTCCCCTCGCTGCAGGCCAAAAAGCCGTCTTTCGTCTTTTATGACCGCCCCGACATCCAGCACGGCGTATACAAGCGCGACTCGTTCTATTTCAAACTCGACCCCTTCTCCTTCAACGGCCTCGACAGTTACACCAAGGAGCAACTGAAGTTCAGGGGCGAGATGTTCCCGGCCACCATTTTCCCGCCGTTCAAGGAAACCATCGTCGTGCGCGAAGAAGACAAGTCTTTCGGCTTTGTACATAAAACGCCGCCGCAAGGTTATCCGACCTACTCCAAAAAAGGAAACTATACGGGCGAACTCGACCTCAGCAACCGGGGCTTCCTCGGGAAAGGCAAACTCGAATACCTCACCGCCGATATCGAATCGGAAGACCTTGTGTTCAGGCCCCGGCAAACGACAGGCACGGCCAAGAAGTTTTTCATGGAAGAGGACCGGAAAGGCAACGTAAAAGTGCCCCAGGCAAAGGGTGAAAACGTGTCGGTGAACTGGCTCCCCTTTAAGGACTCCATGTATGTTGAAAGTAAGGCCAAGGATTTCGAACTGTTCAAGGCCGCCGGCTATTCGCACAAAGGGACGCTTATCCTGACACCATCGGGTTTGAAAGGCCGCGGTGTATTCGAATGGGCGGAAGGCAAACTCACTTCCAAACTTATTTCCTACGGCCCCTTCCAGGCCAGTGCCGACACCGCCGACCTCGAGATCAAATCGCTCGACGGACAGGGTATCGCTTTCGATTCGAAAAACATCGACGGCGAACTCGATTTCGACGCGCAAAACGGACAGTTCAAGGCCAACTCGGAAAGTGCGACCACTACCCTTCCGCTTGACCAGTACCGGACCTCGATGAACGAATTTACCTGGGACATGCGCAAAAAGACCATCGAGTTCCAGTCGGACCCCAACAAGCCGGGCAACTTCGTGTCGATCGACCCCGACCAGGATACGCTGTCGTTTAACGGCCACACGGCGTTCTACGACATGAATACCAACTTCCTGAACATAGGCGGCGTTAAGGTCATCAAAGCCGCCGACGCTTACATTTTCCCGGACACTTCCGACATTATTATCGAACCGGGTGGCAAAATGAAGCAACTCGCTAACGCCCGTATCGTGGCGGATACGGTGAACAAATACCACACGATCAACCGCGCAACGGTAGATATTCTCGGCAAAAAACTCTACAAGGCGACGGGCTATTACGAATACAATATTTTCGGCTACAATCAGGAGGTGTTCTTCAACAATATCGTGGGCGAACGTCGGGGCGGCGGCTCCATGTCCACCAAGAACGTACTGACCTCGGCCAGCGGTGATATCGCGCCGGAAGACAGTTTTCACATGGATGTGCGTACGCTGTTCAAAGGAAAGATCATCCTGAAAGCCAACCAGCGCAACCTGCGCTTCGAAGGCTTCGCCAAGATCGAAGCGGACAAACTGCCCAACAGACACTGGTTCAGCATTTATTCCGAGGTAGACCGCACCGACCCGATCATCCGCATCGCCAATGCCAAAAACGAAGAAGGAGATCCACTCGTAACGGGCTTTTACCTCTCCAAAGAAGTGGGGGAAATGTATCCACGCATCCTCCTGCCCGCTTATGCGCGCGTGGACCGCGCTATCCTCGATTGCAGCGGCGTGTTCAAATACGACGCGAAAAACGACCGCTTTACCTACGGCGACTCGTCAAAAGTGGCGGGTGTCACGCAGCGCGGTCCCAAAATGGTATTCGACAACCGCGTCGGAACCATTCAGGGTGAAGGCCCGCTCAATATCGGATCGGGACTGAAATACATGCACGTCACAGCCGCCGGGCGCATCAAGTCCGATTTCAACAAGCCCGATTCGGTATTCCACACCGTCACGGCAGAACTGATGACCGGTATCGAAATGACGGTTCCGAAAACGCTGCTCGAAATGATGGTCAACGACATCAAGGCTTCCAGTTTCGACGCGCAGCCCGTGCAATACAACACCAACCTTGCCTACTACCAGCCGACTGCCAGCGAGTTCATCAGCGACGAAAAGGACCGGCAGGAGGCGATGGCCAACCTGCAGAACAACCTGCTCGCGCTGCCCAAGAAGGACAACAAATACACTTTCCTGCTCGGGCGGCACCCGGTCATCTGGAACGACGAGTACCAGTCATTCCTGAGCCTGGAGGACAAAAACCCGCTGGTATACATGAACGGGGAGTTGTTCGGTAAGATGCTGACGATCTACGTCGAGTATAAAATGCCGGGCAACGAAGACGACCGCTTTTACATTTACATCAAGCCCTCAGCCGACCTGTGGTATTTCTTCGGCTATCAGGCCGGCGCCCTTAATGTAGTGTCCAGCAGCACGCGTTTCAACGACGCGCTGGTCGGCCTGAAATCCAAAGAGACCCAAATAAAGATGCCGGACGGCGAAACGTACGAGATCGTGCCTGCCAATCCTTCATTGGCCGACGCTTTCGTCAACCGCGTAAAAGCAGGCAGGAAAAAGGAGTAGTTTTGCCGTGCACAGCAGCAGGCTACCATGAAGATCACCTTTTTCTCCGCCCGGTCGTACGACCGGCAATACTTTGAAAACCTGAACGTCGGAAAGCATGAACTGCACTTTCTGGAACCGGCGCTCAACGAACAGACGGCCATGCTCGCAACGGGCAGCATGGCCGTCTGCGTTTTTGTGAACGACCGCTGCGACCTGCCCGTCCTGCAGATCCTCAAATCCTGCGGTGTGCAGATCGTGGCGCTGCGCTGCGCGGGTTTCAACAACGTCGATCTGGAGGCTGCGCAGACGCTGGATTTGCCGGTGGTGCGGGTGCCGGCCTATTCGCCGCATGCGGTGGCCGAGCACGCCGTCGCGCTCATCCTCACCCTCAACAGGAAAACCCACAAGGCGTATAACCGCGTCCGGGACGGCAATTTTGAACTGGAACGGCTGACGGGTTTCAACTTGCACGGCAAAACCGTCGGCGTGATCGGCACGGGCAGGATCGGGAGCGTTTTTGCCGGCATCATGCGCGGTTTCGGCTGCCGGGTGCTGGCCAGCGATGTCGTGGAAAATGCCGAACTATCCAAGATCGGCATGCAATACGTCCCGCTGCACGAATTGCTGCGCGCATCCGACATCATTTCCCTGCATTGCCCGCTCAGCCCCGACACCCGGCATCTGATCGGCCATGACACCCTGGCGATCATAAAACCCGGCGCCATGATCATCAACACGGGCCGCGGAGCACTGATCGACACAAAAGCGGCGATTGAGGCCTTGAAATCGGGCCGTATCGGGTACCTGGGGATCGACGTGTACGAACAGGAGGAGAATCTCTTTTTCTACGACCATTCTGAAACGATCATCCGCGACGAAGTCATCACCCGCCTGATGAGTTTCCCCAATGTGCTGATCACGGCCCACCAGGCATTTTTTACAGATGAGGCCCTGACGGAGATCGCACGGGTAACCTTGCAGAATCTGGAAGATTTTGAAGCCGGCAAACCTTTGGTCAATCAGGTGTTGCTGGCTGTCTGAGGCAGAAATTGTATAAGCCAACTACCTTTCTTTGCGATCAGCCGCAAAATCGCAGATAAAAGGTTATCATATTGTTTGAAAATTGTTGCGAACAGTCCTGTTACGTTTTTCGGATATTTGCGTAAAAAATACACGAACCATTTCAACTGCTGTCCGATGAAAAAGATCATGTTACTCTTGCCCCTCCTGTTGGCACTGGCCGCATTCAAGCCCGCCGAACGCCCCGTTGCAGGCCCTGACATTCCCGCCGACATACAGGCATTGCTCGACAAACACGGGTGCGCTGCCTGCCATGCCATGAACCGCAAACTGGTGGGTCCCGCCTGGCCCGACATCGCAGCAAAAAAATATTCTGCGAAACGCATCGCTCAACTCGTGGCCAAACCCGAGCCTTCCAACTGGCCGGGATATGTGCCAATGGCCGCTCAAAAAGTGCCCAAAGCGGACATGAACAAGATCGCAGACTGGCTGACGAAATTGAAATAAAAAAGCGGTCAGTAGCCGAAGCTGCTGACCGCGTTCCATAGTTTGTATCGCTTTAAGGGATACAGTGTCCTTTATACGGTGCTTCCAGAACCGGTCACAAAAAATTCAGTTGATGGCGCACGGCCGAACTGAACAGCAAGTACACCTTCCGCTTGTCGGACAGGCGGAACCGCTCTTCCGCTATGCGGTGCGCCGAGGCATTTCTGATCTTGGCAAACAGGTGTGTGTAGTATTTGTAAGCCAGGTACACGCCGAAACGGGCTCCATCGGGCAACTGCCGGATGCCCTCCAGGGCCGCATCGAAATCTGATCGAATGTCCGATTCGATCCTGTTTTTGTCTTCGTTGGAAAACATCCTGAAGTCGACACCCGGGAAATAGACGCGGCCACGATCGTCGAAATCGCTCTTGATGTCGCGCAGGAAATTGATCTTCTGAAAGGCCGCGCCCAGCCTGCAGGCCGGTTCTTTGAGCCGCTGGTAACGCGCGTCGTCGCCCTCGCAAAAAACGCGCAGGCACATCAACCCCACCACTTCCGCCGATCCGTAAATGTATTCATCGTAAGCCTCGGGATCGTACGTCGTGTTGGTAAGGTCCATTTCCATGCTTTTCAGAAAAGCGTCGATGAGTTCCTTTTCGATATGGTACTGATGCACTACTTCCTGAAAGGCTTGCAACACGGGATTCAGGCTGATGCCTTCTTCAATGGCCCGGTAAGTATCTTCCCTGAACCGCGCGAGCAATGCCGCTTTCGGGTAATCGTGAAAGGTATCCACGATCTCGTCGGCAAAACGCACGAATCCGTAGATGCCGTAGATCGGCGCCCTGAAACGCTTGTGGAAT
Source organism: Lewinellaceae bacterium (assembly GCA_020636045.1). GTDB lineage: Bacteria > Bacteroidota > Bacteroidia > Chitinophagales > Saprospiraceae > M3007. The sequence continues at coordinate 507,790 of JACJYP010000002.1, read as the reverse complement.
AGTCGTATCCCCATCGAAAAGGATGTGGAATACCGGCGGGTGATCAGGCCGCTGCATTCAAAGCAGGTATTTCGAAAAAGTTGGAAATGATTCATACGGCGGTATTGTTTTGAAATAAGGCTATGTTTTGATCGTCTGTCCGGCGCCGAACTGCCGGGCCACTTCTTTGGCCACCACCTGCCCGCTGATCAGCGAGGGCGGCACGCCGGGCCCGGGCACCGTCAGTTGGCCCGTAAAGAACATATTATATACGTGTTTGCTTCTCATTTTGGGTTTGAGGAATGCCGTTTGCATGAGCGTGTTGGCAAGTCCGTAGGCATTGCCCTTGAAGGCGTTATAGTCGGCCACAAAATCGGTATGCGCATACGAGCGCTTGTAGATCACGTGCTCGCGGATCGTTTGCCCCGTAAGCCGCTCCAGCCTTTCCATCGTCATGTGGTAATATCGTTCCCGCACTTCTGAGGAATCTTCCAGTCCGGGAGCAACGGGGATCAGCAGGAACAGGTTTTCACAGCGCGCCGGCGCGACCGAAGGATCTGTTACAGATGGCGCGCATACGTAAAACAAGGGCTTTTCAGGCCATTTCGGATGTTCATATATTTCGATGGCATGGCGGCCGAAATCTTCGTCGAAGAAAAGGTTGTGGTGTTGCAGGCGTTCGAGGCGCTTCCCCACCCCCAGATAGTACAGCAGGCAGGATGGCGCCATGGTGCGCGACTGCCAGTATTCTTCTGAGTAGTTGCGCACGGGGCCGTCGAGCAATTGCGTGTCGATATGGTGATAATCGCCGCTTCCCACTACCACATCGGCCTGAAATTCGCGGCCCTGCCGGGTCGTCACCGACTTCGCGCGCCCGTTGGGCACATAGATACTGCTGACTTCCTGCTCCATTTCGAAACGGACGCCCAGTTCCCGGGCCAGCGCGACCATGCCTTCCACGATCCTGAACATACCGCCCATCGGGTACCAGGTACCCAGCGCCATGTCCGCATAATTCATCAGGCTGTACAGGGCCGGCGTTTTTTGCGGTGTAGCGCCGAGGAACAGCACCGGGAATTCGAGCAGTTTGATCAGTTTTTCATTTTTGAACAAACTTCTCACGTGTTTCGACATAGAGGTGAACATCTGCAGGCGAAACATGCTGGTCAGGATGCGCCAGTCGGCAAATTCGCGGATGCTGTCGCTGGGTTTGTATACGAATTCATTCATCCCGACTTCGTACTTGTAAGCGGCTTCGCGCAGAAATTTTCGCAATTGCACTGCACTGCCCGGCTCGTATTGCTCGAACAACTGCTCCAGGGCTTCCATGTTTGCGGGCAGATCCATGCGGTCGCCGGGGCCAAACCATACGACATAAGACGGGTTGAGCCGCTTCAGATCGTAGTAATCCGATACTTTTTTCCCGAAACGTGCAAAAAACTGCTCGAACACATCCGGCATCCAGTACCAGGAAGGCCCCATATCGAACACAAATCCTTCGGCCTCAAACTTGCGCGCCCGCCCGCCCGGAACGGCATTTTTTTCCAGGACTGTCACGTCAAACCCTTCTGCCGCCAGGTTGCAGGCGGCGGACAGGCCGGAGAAGCCGGAACCGATAACAATTACTTTTTTGGACATGAGATTCAAAACGATTCAGAAACGCCGGATCGGGATTTTTTGTTTAACAATTAAACATATAAACTTAAACAAAATTACATTTACAGATATTAAGTCCCCTTTAAAAAACGCGATGCGCTTTCAAACGGCGTTTTTATTGAAATTGTACCTTCGCCCAATCGACTCAAACATACCATGGATATCTACTCCCGCAAATCATATTGGAAATGGTATCTCGCTGCCGGCGGTGTGGTGATCATTATCGCTTCGCTGTTGTATACGCGATATCTGGCTCAGCGCCTCACCGAACGCGAAAACCAGCAGGCAGAGCAATTTGCGGAAGCCATGCGGATGCTCGCAAAAATGCGGACGGATACGATGGCCAACTATTGCGATCTGACCCTCCACCTCAAGATCATCGAACAAAATACGACCATCCCCGTCATCCTGCTCAATGAGTCCGGCGAAATAGAACAATACCGGAATATCGACGACAGGAACCTCGAAGAAATGGAACTCCCAGAAGTACAAAAGGCGCTGGACCGCATGATCAGGCAGGATACGGGCGTGATCGAGATCGTTTTCCCGCCCGATATCCATAAAACGCTGATATACACGCATTCCAGTCTGCTCAAATACTTGAAGTGGTACCCGTACATACAGTTGTTTCTTATTGCAGCCTTCATCGCCTTCGGGTACATCGGCTTTAGCATTGCACGCAGAGCGGAACAAAATCAGGTGTGGCTGGGCATGGCCAAGGAAACGGCGCATCAGTTGGGCACGCCCATCACCGCGATCCTGGGCTGGGTGGAAACACTGAAGGCGGTGAACGAGGACAACCCGACCAACCAGGAAATGCTCGACGAACTCCGCAACGACGTGACGCGTCTGGAGTTGATCGCCGACCGTTTTTCCAAGATCGGTTCGCAACCCGACCTCAGTCCCATCGATTTCTACGAACAACTGGAAAAGAACCGCGAATACATGCAGCGCCGCGCGCCGCGCAAAGTCGTTTTCGACTTCCCAAAACCCGGTGAGCATACCCCGCTGATGACGGCCATCAATGCCCCGCTGTTCGACTGGGTGCTTGAAAACCTGTTGCGCAATGCAATCGATGCCATGGAGCAGGGCATCGGCCAGATTACGGCGCGTGTGTACGAGGAAGGGAAGTATGTCTGCCTGGATGTAAGCGATACCGGAAAAGGCATTCCGTCCAACAGGTTTGGCACCGTCTTCAAACCCGGCTATTCCACCAAAACCCGCGGCTGGGGGCTGGGGCTGTCCCTTTCAAAACGCATCATCGAGCAGTACCACAGGGGCAGGATATTTGTCAAGCAGTCGGAGATCGGAAAGGGTACGACCTTCACGGTGAAGTTGCCGAAGGTATAGGGATCAGGTGCGATCCTTACAGCGGCACATTCCCGTGTTTCCTTTTCGGCCGGTTCACCACCTTGTGTTCCAGCATTGCAAAGGCCTTGATGAGTTTGCGCCGCGTCTCGCGCGGGTGTATGACCTCGTCGATGAAGCCGCGGGCAGCAGCGCGGTAGGGATTAGCGAAGGTCTCGGCGTATTCCTGTTCTTTTTCTGCAAGTTTGGCCGCGGGATCGTCCGCCGCTTCAATTTCTTTCTTGAAGATGATCTCGGAAGCGCCTTTGGCCCCCATTACGGCGATCTCCGCGCCCGGCCAGGCAAAATTCATATCCGCACCAATATGTTTCGAGTTCATCACATCGTAAGCGCCGCCGTAGGCTTTGCGCGTGATGACGGTAATACGCGGCACCGTGGCTTCAGAAAATGCGTACAATAGTTTGGCGCCGTTGGTGATGATGGCGTTCCATTCCTGGTCGGTGCCGGGCAGGAAGCCGGGCACGTCTTCCAGCACGAGCAGGGGGATGTTGAAGCAATCGCAAAAACGCACGAAGCGCGCGGCTTTTTTGGAGGAATTCACATCGAGTACGCCGGCGAGGTTGGTGGGTTGGTTGGCCACGATGCCGATACTACGCCCCGCCAGGCGCGCAAAGCCGACGACGATATTCTCCGCGTAATTTTCATGGATCTCGAAAAAGGTCTCGCCGTCCACTATGCCGGCAATGACATCCTTCATGTCGTAAGGCTGGTTGGCATTCTCGGGCACGAGGTCTGTCAGTTCGTCGCGATACTCATCGCCCAATGCATAGGGCAGGAGCGGTACCGTATCCTCGCAATTTTGCGGCAGGTAGGAAAGCAGGCGTTTGATCTTGTCGATACAGTCCACGTCGTTCGCCGCCACGAGGTGGGTGACACCCGATTTGCTCGCGTGCGTCTGTGCGCCGCCGAGTTCTTCGGAGGTAACTTCTTCGTTTGTGACGGTCCTGACGACGTTGGGGCCGGTCACGAACATATACGAACTGCCTTCCACCATCAGGATAAAATCCGTCATCGCGGGAGAATACACCGCTCCGCCGGCGCAGGGCCCGAGGATGGCCGATATCTGCGGGATCACTCCGCTGGCCTGCACATTCCGGTAAAAAATATCCGCGTAGCCGCCCAGCGAATTCACCCCTTCCTGGATGCGCGCACCGCCCGAATCGTTGAGTCCGATCACCGGCGCGCCGTTTTTCATGGCCAGATCCATCACCTTGCATATCTTCTCGGCATGCGTTTCCGACAAAGAGCCGCCGAACACGGTAAAGTCCTGCGCAAATACATACATCAGGCGGCCGCCTACGGTGCCATAACCCGTCACGACACCGTCGCCGAGAAATTGTTGCCCGGCCATGCCAAAATCGGTGCTGCGGTGCGTGACCAAGGCCCCGATCTCTTCGAAGGAATCGTCGTCGAGCAGAAAATGCACGCGCTCCCGAGCCGTGAGTTTGCCTTTTTTGTGTTGCGCGTCGATGCGCGCCTGGCCGCCGCCGAGTTTGGCTTCGGCGAGTTTGGCGCGCAGGGTTTCGAGTTTCTTATCCATGAGTATGCTTTCGAGAAGGCTCAGAAGTATAATCGGGGCTGGCAAAGTTAGAACGTGTCCGGGATTTATTGAGGCTTTCTCAGCACCACGCCTTTACCCACGCTTCTGCCCGTCCAATTGAACAGAACGCGATCGAGCCAAAGGATAAAGTCGGTGACGAACACCAGCGCGGGCTCCCGGGAAGAGGCGGGTCGCACCGTCAGTCCGGAGCCGGTATCGGCGGTCACATTTCGTGCATTTTTTTTGAAAATGCTTTGTGCGATACCCGTCCAGTACATTTCCAGCAGCCCTACGAGGTGGCGGCTTAGCCCCTTGAATTCCACTATTTCAAATCCGGCACCGGCCGTCCATTTCCTGAAATCGGCCGATCCGATCAGGTACTCGTGCCCGAACGCGTAGGCGCCCTGCGAGATGGCGTATTCGCGGCTGCCGTCGCTGCGCGTCAGTTGCCAGATGCGGTTGACCGGGTCGTAGGTGATGGGAAATTCGCGGCTGGGAAAAGTCATGATCGCGACGCCGCCCGGCTTTAGCACGCGCCACATTTCGCGGATCATTTGCTCCGGCTTGCCTACATGCTCGATCACTTCACAGCTCACGATCAGATCAAATGACGCGTCGGCGTAACTCAGGGCCAGGGCGTCGTTCGTCTCGTAATGCAGGTTGGATACGTCGCGGTTGAGCGCGCGCGCGTGGACGAGGTCTGCTTCGTTCACGTCGCAGCCGGTCAGGGTAGCGCAATGGCCTGCGATCATGCGGTCGTAGTCGCCTTCCCCGGTGCCCAGGTTCAGCCCTGTGTAATCCGGGGGCGGCGTAGCAGGCGCATATTTTTTCAACCGTTCGCGCACGAACAGGTATCGATTGCGAAAGGTGGGAAACAGAAATTTGAAATTCAAGACCGTTGTTTTAAATGATCCGGTGGATTAATCGGCACACATGCGCTATTTGATCTGCCCCATGGCGGCGCGGAATTGCTGCGCCCGGGTAGGATCGCCCAGCCTGTCGTATATCTGCGCCGACAACTCGTATGCCTGTTTGAAATTCGGCGCGGTGCGGATCGCCGACATCAGGTTGTTCAGCGCGGTCTGGTAATCGCCCTGGCTCTGGGCGATCAGCGCGAGATAGTACCAGGCCGCGGGGTTGCTCGGGTCCCGGCGGAGCGAATATTCGAACTGTTCCTTCGCTTTGGCGCCGTCGTTTTTGTACAGCCAGTACATACCGATCAGGTTGTTCGCCTGCGAATCGTCGGGGTTGATCTCCAGCGCTTTTTCTGCGGCGGCCTTGCCGAGTTCGAGGCTGTCCACTGTCAGGTACACCTGCCCGAGCGCCGCCCAGGCGAGTTCGTTGTCCGGCACGTTTTTAATTTCCGCCTGAAGACGCTCGATCGCCGTGGGCCAGTCGCCCACGCGCGCGGCCGCCATCCCGAGCGAGCAGTTCTTGCCATTGTCTTTCAAAATAGCGAGCAGGGGCACGCCGCCTGCCTCGATCATATGGATCGCATTGTCGGGCGGCCATTTGCCTTTTTCCAGGGCCGCCGCATCGAGGAAACGGGTCGGATACAAGGCATAATCCCAGGCGTCGTCGCAGCGTTTTTCCCACTTCAGGTATTTGATCTTCACTTTATCGCCATATTTCGCCGTGAGTTCCTTTGCGGAATAGTACATATTGGTGGCGATGACGATCGTTTCGTCCATATCGGGTTTCAGGATACCTTTTTTCTCCATCCATTCCAGCCCCTGCCGCACGCTGACGCCCCAGTAGTCCGTTTCAAATTTGCCGTAGGCGCCTTTGATGCCGCCGGCCAGCGGATTGAAGTAGACGTAAGGAAACTTCGGGTTGGCTGCAATAAATGCGCCCGCATCGACCGTCAGCAGGGCGGCGGCCCCGTACACAGCCCACTGCGCGTATTTTCTTTCCGAAAAAGTGCGGGCGAGTTCGTGCCAGAACAAGCCTGCCGCCACGCAAATCGGCGGATAGGCGAAGGTGAGGTGACGCCAGCCGTCGTGGATCACCGAATTTTTGTAGATCACGTAATAAACGGGGAAAATGCCCGCAAAAAGCACCATCATCACCCAGAGAGGCTGGTAGCGCCGGAGCAGCCGGCCCAGCCACAACAGGCTGCCTGCGAAGCCCGCCAGGGCCGCCAGCGGAATGGTATACAGTATCCACTTTACCGGATAATGCCAGGGTGTTTTGTCCGACATCACATTGACGCCTTCGTAAAGCACGCGGATCTTGACTTCCAGAACAGCAAATTTCGACAGCGCCACGAAGGGATTTTCGAAAGGCTTCTGAAGGGCAAAAGGCCAGAACAACAGCGCCAGGGCGTAGCCGCCGACAGCCGCGCCGACCACGATCAGCAGGTATTTTTTGAGCAGCTTTGTCTGTGAAAACGCCTTAAAACCGCCGTTTTTCAGGAGAAAATGGAGGCCTGCAAACAAAAACAGCATGGCAAACGGCAGCAAGCCGCCGGCGCGGGTGGCCAGAGCGATCGCAAGGCCTGCGATCAGGCCTACTATATTAATGCGCCGCGGCGCGGGCATGCGGTCGAATACGGCGGCAATATTGTAAATGGCCATCATGTACCCTGCGGCAAACGGTATGTCTTTCGGGTTCATCATGGCATCGCCGACGAACCGCGGCGACAACAGCATGACGATGAGGGTAATGATGCCCGCGCGCCAGCCGGCGATCAGCAGGGCGAGCAGCCCGGCGCACAGGATCGCCACCCAACCCAGGATCGCGCTGGAAGCGTGGCGCAGGTTGTGGTAGGCGAGTTGGTCCGGCGTGTAGCCCAGGACCTTGTTGGCAAAACCCGTGACGACTTCAAAAAAGCCGCCGTAGAGATGCATATTTCCCTCCGGAATGTTCAGCGCGGTCGTGTCCTTCCCGAAAGTGCTGTAATACTGAACGAGTTTCTGCGAGTAATCTACCTGGAATTTGTCGTCGGCATTGATCCCGGAGCCGAAAGACAGGCCGACCATGTACAAAAAACCGGCGGCGGCAATGCCCCAGAATATTTTTTTCAGCAAGGGAGCGGAAGGGTCGTCGACCGGAGGCCGTTCCAGCCTGTCGACCACCACAGGGGCTTGTTTTTTCGCGGAAGCACTGGACTTTTGGGAGGATTTACCGGATTTTGCCATGATGTACTGTTTCGTAAAACCGGCGAAAGGTAGGAACAACCGCGGACTTTCCGCCCCGCGGCGCAAGGCATCGTTGCTGCGTCAACGCAAATTGACATAATGCCACACGATGGCGGCTGCCAGCAGCAGCAGGAGAATGATCAGCGCGACTGCGCCCAACTGCAAAAAACGGATGCCCCGGCGCTTCGGACGGCGCGTGCGGTGGAGCTGCTTTTCAAGCCTGTTCCACACCTGCTCCGAGGGGCGCTCGTGCAGTTTGGATTCATTTTCCTTGAAAAAATCGAACAGGTCGGGCATGGGTTGTATGGTTTGCGTCGAAAAGCCTGGTCCCGAATATCGCCGGGCTTCTCAATATCCTTTGCTGATCAGCAGGTTCCTCAGTTTTTCCTTGGCCAGGATCAGCTGCGATTTGCTGGTATTGATGCTGATGCCGAGCATATCTGCAATTTCCTGGTGCTTGTATCCCTCAATCACATAAAGATTGAACACGGTACGGTAGCCGTTCGGCAGTTCGTCGAGCAACTCGAGTATTTCCCGGGCGGAGATTTCCGCTTCTACGGAATACCCGTCGCGGCGTTCGGGTATCTGACCGTCTTCTCCCGGAAAGATCAGCAGGCTTCCCTTGCGCAGCATCATCAGCGCTTCGTTGACCACGATCCGCCGCATCCAGCCTTCGAAACTTCCCGTCCCCGTGTACTGGTCGATTTGCGCAAACACCTTGTACAAACCGCTGACCAGCGCCTCCTCGGCATCCTCACGGCTGCGAAGATAACGCCGGCAAACGGCAAACAGCATCGGCGCATAGCGATCGTACAGCCATTTTTGCGCGGCAGGGTCCTGTTCTTTCAGGCGTTGCAGGAGTTGCGTTTCGGTCATGTGCAGGTATGATCTCGCGTCGGGACCCTGTCGGATGGAGCAGAGTGCCGGAGTATCTGTTTGCAGCAATAAAGTCAACGCCGCAAACAACATCCGGTACTTAAATGTTAGACGGTAAATTTCCGACGTTCAACCGCCCAAACCGACCCCTTGTCCAAGCTTTGGGTCCCGTCTTCCGGGTTCTACCGATCTTTGATGCGCAAAAGAACGGTTTTGGTGGAAGCAGGGGTCATTTTTCTTTGTTCCGCTGCCATAACTTTAACAAGTTTTTCCGCCACCGGATTGCAACGTCTCTTCCGAAAGACGTGTCTATAGGGCACAACCAAATCATTGATATTTCAGGGGGCCCCAACGACCATACACCCACGGGTGCAAGCCCGCTTTATTCCTGTCCCCGGCCTTGCTGACAAATAAAACTAATACGTTATGTTCTTGAAAACAATCCACCACAATTACAAACCCCTCATAACCAGCCTGTTGCTATTGCTTTTTACAAGCTTTGTACAGGCGCAGAAGCGCACGGCATTTGACCTGCTCACCCCCTCGGAAGGCGCTACGATCACGCTGGAACTGGACCTGACCGAATTAATTAACAGTAAACATACGAACCAGTATTTCCCCGGGGCGATCACAACCCCCGACGGAAAGATGATGAAGGTAGAAGTGCGCCCGCGCGGAAAATTCCGCCGCCGCACCTGTGAGACGCCGCCGCTCAAACTCAAGTTTTCCAAAAAGGACCTGCGTGCCGCACAACTCGATACCTTCAACGAGGTCAAAATGGTGATACCGTGCTTCAACGATCCGCAGGGAGAAGAGTTGCTGCTGCGCGAATACGTCGCATACCGTATGTACGAACAACTCAGTCCGTACAGCGTACGCGCCAGACTGGTACGGGTCATTTTTCGCGACCGGCACGTAGAGCAGGACCGGGCGCCGGTGTACTGTCTGATGCTGGAGCACAAAGAGCAACTGGAAGCGCGCCTGAACGGACATATTACGTCGTTGTTCGAGGTGCCCGACGACAGCCTGCAGACCGACCAGACGGCCCTGATGATCATGTTCCAGTACATGATCGGCAATACGGACTGGAGCCTTGCCGACGGGCGCAACCTGTATATGCTCCTCGAAAAGGGCAGCAACAGGTACCGGACGATCCCCTATGACTTCGACTTTTCGGGACTGGTGAGCGCGCCCTACGCCGTGCCTAACTCCGAGACAGGTATCAAAAAAGTACAACAGCGCTACATGATAGCGGGGCATATACCTAAGGAAGCGCTGCAGCAAGCCTGCCGGCTGATCGAAAGCAAGCGGCTTGACCTGCTGGAATGGTGCAACAAGCCGTATATGCCGAAAAATATAGCCAAAGGAATGACCACTTATCTCGAGTCCTTCTTCCAGCTGTTGCAGGAAAAAAGCATCGAACAACTCCGACCTAAGGGGGATTTGAGATAGTTTCCGGCTGCATTCGGATAAACCGGTCTTACCGCCCTACTTTTGCGTTTCGAAAAATTGATTTGCGAAACGCTCTATGGAACTTGTCAACAACAAATACCTGCTGAACGGCGGTATCGATCCCCTCGAACTTTGCCGGGAATACGGCACCCCGCTTTACGTATACGATGCCGCAGTGATGGAACGCCAGTACCGGCGCATCACTGCGGCTTTTTCATACCCGAAACTCCGCATTCACTACGCCTGCAAGGCGCTGAGCAACCTCACGGTGATGCGCCTTTTCAAAAAATGGGGCGCCGGTCTCGATTGCGTTTCCATCCAGGAAGTGCAACTCGGGCTGATGGCGGGTTTTCAGCCGGACGATATTCTGTACACGCCAAACTTTGCCGGCGCCGACGAATTCGACGAAGCCGTGAAACTGGGCGTGAAGATCAACATCGACGCCATTCCCATGCTGGAAAACTGGGGCCTGCATCATAAAAACGTACCCGTTTGCCTGCGCATCAACCCGCACCTGATGGCCGGCGGACACGAAAACATCAGCGTAGGGCACATCGACTCCAAATTCGGCATCAGCATACACCAGTTGCCGCACGTACTGCGCGTCGTGGAAAGCCAGGGGCTCAGGGTAGAAGGGCTGCACATGCATACGGGTTCGGATATCCTCGATGTCGATATTTTCCTGCGCGGCGCCGACATCCTGTTCGAAGCCGCGCGCAAATTCCCGGAGTTGCAGTACATCGATCTGGGAAGCGGCTTCAAAGTGCCATACAAGCCCGACGACATCGAAACGGACGTAGAAGAACTCGGTGAAAAACTCAGCGCCCGTTTTGAAACGTTCTGCCGGGAATACGGCCGCGATCTGACCCTGATGTTTGAGCCGGGCAAATTCCTTGTAAGCGAATCGGGATACCTGTTTGCGCGCTGCACCCTTGTGAAACAGACGACCTCCACCGTTTTTATCGGCCTGGATACCGGCTTCAACCACCTGATACGACCGATGTTCTACGGCTCATACCACAAGATCGTGAACGTCACGGAACCCACCTTCAAGCCCCGTATTTACACGGTAGTGGGCAATATTTGTGAAACCGACACCTTTGGCATCGACCGACGCATCGCGGAGGCCGTGGAAGGCGATATCATCGGTTTTTACAATGCCGGCGCCTACGGCTGGATGATGGCCTCCAATTACAATTCGCGCCCGCGGCCGGCGGAGGTATTGCTTTATAATGGAAAGGCACATCTGATCCGGCGCCGGGAGACGGTTGAAGACCTTGTCGGCACGCAAATACAGATCAAAATGTAACGAAAACAAATAAGTACCGCCATAGAAGATTCGGCTGATACATACCCTGCCAAATAAAAAAACAAGGAAGCGTTGGTTGATAATGGAACATTTTTACATTTGCCGATGTAATACTTTTTTCATCATCCAAACCAAACTTTCTTATTATGTTGAAACGCGTACTTTCCTTCGCCTCACTGGCACTGCTATTGGCAGGCCTGAACTCATGCGCCAAACAAACTGATGAAAACATTGCAAATGAACTCTCACAGGACGTTCAGGACAAAATACTCGCCCTTGGGTTCAGCCCCCAGAATGCCAAAGAAGCCGACGGCGGTTATATCGTCGAAGGCGATATTTTTCTTGCGCCCGAAGACCTCGATAAAACCCTGGATTACCATATCCTTCGCGTCGGCGATGAAGAACAGTATCACACGACGAACCTCGTAACCGGACTTCCGCGCAACATCAAGGTTTGGATCAACGCCGGAAACGGTGGAAACAAACTGCCGACGTCCTACATTGCCGCGCTCGATCTGGCGATCCAGCGTTACAACAATGAAAACCTGTCTATCACATTCAGCAGGGTGAACAGCAGCAACGGCGCCAACATTCAGATCAAAAAAGGGAACGGTAACTTCCTCGCGTCGGCCGGATTCCCCACCAGCGGAGGAAATCCTTACGGCACGATCAAGGTCAACTCAAACGCCATAGGCAACCAGCCGCAAGGCACGGTAGCTTCTATTCTGGCGCATGAAATGGGTCACTGCATCGGTTTCCGCCACACCGATTTTATGAACCGCGCATACAGTTGCGGCGGACAAGCCGTGAATGAAGGCTCGGCAGGCGTAGGCGCCATCCACATCACCGGCACGCCAACAGGCCCTGACGCAAATTCATGGATGCTGTCATGCATCGGCCAAGGCGACGACAGGCCTTTCACCAACAACGATAAAACCGCACTGGATTATCTCTATTGAGAAATTCATCTCTGTGTTCTTGCATGGCGGGTTGCCGGATTCGACTCCGGCAACCCGCTTATTTTATGGATACCTTGCCGGCATACCCGACTTTCCCTCCCTGTCGTATGGTATAAAAACAGACACCGGGCGCCAGCAAGGGCAGCGGCACCTCAAGCAGCGTCTCCGGCATGGGTGTTTCAAGAATTTGCCTTCCCAAAGGATCGAACAGCGCAAATTGTGTATCGTCGTCCGTACTTTGGGAGATAACATTAAGCACCCCTCCTGCCGTAACCGGGTTTGGAAAAACAAAGTATTCGCTTCTGCCTGCCGAATATACCACAACCGTGTCACTATACAGCAGCGCTCCGCTCCCTGTTTCCAGTACGGCGCGATAGCGGTTGATCCCGGGAAGAAGATTTGAATCGATCGTATTAAAAACCAGTTGCCCGGGCTGGTCCCATTGAAAAAGATCGGCAAATACGCCGGCAATCTGCTTTTGCAAGTGTACTTTATTTATAGCATAGGTACTGCCCAGCAGGCAGCTCAGTTGCACATGATCGTCGCCATCCAGATCGGCCAGCAGGCTGCGGAAGTAACAATCCACACCCTGGTCCGCTATGCCGGGGGCGCTGCTGCGAACGCCTTCGAAATTCCCTGTAATATAGGTATGCGGTGTTACAGCAAAACGCTCATAGGGAAAGATCGCTTTGTCCAGCACAACCTGCGTATCTGCAACCGATAATACGGGTGTCAGATATCGGTCGGCCAACCCCCAGAGGCGATATGCCAACGGGCCGGCCGCCTTTTCCCAAAAGAGCAACACCGAGTCCGGACAGTTGAAACCTATGTTCATATGCAGGGCAGGCGCCAGCAGGAAGGTATCGCTATCGTATGCCTGTCCGCCGGTCTTCATCCTGAGCTGCGCCAGCGCAATGGTATCAGGGACTTGCCAGCGGCAAAAGCCGTCGCTCAAAGGAATTGAGGTGTTTGCCAACACCCAGGAGGTATCGCCTGCAAGTCGCCAGTACAGCTCGCCTGTAGTATTGCCCAAATCGCTGTCCCAGTGCAGCACAGCCGGCTTTGCAGCGTAAGGGACATCCTGCTTGTCCGGAAAGCGCCACTGAAAATCACCTGCGCTCCGCCAATCGTAAGCCACGGAGAAAGCCTGGGCCCCTCCTGTTACGCGCCGGCCAAAAATACGGACGCGATATTGTCCGGCTGCCGGAAAGGTCAGCAGTACCAGTTCGGTGTTGTTGATCGAATCACGACCTGTGACGGCGCCCAGGTTAAGAGAATCAGGATGCGCTTTTGTATGAAGAACCCAGGGTTGCCAAATATCCTGACCTCCCGGGCCGATCACGCTCAGGTCGAGATCGTTGACCAGCGCAGACGGCGCTCCGGCCTGGGCGGGAGGATCATCCCAGCACAGGGTCACTTTCAGTTCGGACTGACCGGGCGGGATATTCAGGTCGACAAAAACTTCTTCCAGTCCTGCCGTATGGCCCGACATGTACCTGCCTTTTTCGATCGTCGCGGCGGCCCGGTAGGCATTCATATTGCCATAGCCGGAGCGAAAATCGGGACCCGGCGCTTCTACATCGTCGGCAGTGTTGACCAGCACGGCGCGAATCAATGCCGCTGTCGGCAAAGCACCTCCCTGTTCCGACGCATACGCCTGTTGCAGCACCGCCGCCACACCCGCCACCAATGCGGAAGAGCCGGAAGAGCCGTCGGGACCATACGCAACCAGATCGGGTTTGAGCCGTCCGTCGTAGGCAGGCCCGCGGGAACTGAATGGCACCACCCTTCCGAAAGTATCGACGGCGCCTACCAGCAGTGCATTTTTGGCCATTTTAAAACTGCCGGTCAGGTTCGCATATCCGGCGATGCCTTTATACGGGCCATCCGACGATGTTTCTTCCCCCAGATTACCTGCAGAGAACACATGCAACAACGCCGGCCTCAGGCGCACGCTCTGGTCGTAGGCCAGCGCATCGGCGCCGTAGTAATTTTCGATGCCGACACCGTAGGAATGGTTCTGCACGGAAACATCCAGGGCCTCGTATTCTGAGTCGGGGTCAGGCAGCAGGGCCGCAAAATCCGATGAGGCAAGGCGGCAGCCCCATGCAGCCCCGCGGCCGGCCGGGTCGGAATTGCCTGCTCCGGCGATCAGCGACGCCATGACAGACGCATGCGACGTGAGCTCCTGAGAAGCCGTCCGCATCGGCGCCACGCGACCGCGCAGGTCCACATCGGCAGTATCGAATCGCCTTTCCATCACGGAAACGGTACGCCCTTTCCCGTTCCAGCCGGGATAAAGCGCCTGTTGATAACTGATGTTATTGGTAAAAAGATTGTGGCCGGGTACCGGCAATTCTTCCCGGGGTTCGGCGCGACCGCGATCGACATACAGCACCATATCGAGCGGCAGTAAACTATCCGCCAGGAAATGTTGCGGCACTTTCACGATTGCGATATTGCCGGGGTCATAGCGGTGAATGAGCGTTACAGGCCATTTTTTTTCCCGTAACTGTTTGCAAAAAGAGTCGAGATCACTGACGACGATCCGCACTTCCGCCGGCTCGCTGTCCCGGGCCTTCAGATCGACTCCCGGTGCAAGTTTTCCTGCCAGGTTCTGGCCATTCAGCAGCATGGGGGCAGACAAAAGAAGCGCGGCAGTCAACACGGGCAGCGCCTTTTTTGTCAAAATAAACAGGGTATTTTCCATGATCCCTGGTCTGTTTTTCAGTTGTATACTGTGCCAAAGGACGAAAACTCCCGGAAAATCCCGCATTTTTGCGCCCAAAGAATATTGCCTGCCATACGTGCTTTTCGAACGTATCCTGTAATAAATCCGTCAATCTGAAACCGCCATGCAGCGACTTTGTTACCTGTTTTTTCTGTTGCCATTGCTCCCGGCCTGCCAGTCACCCACCGAAACAAAAGAGGAGACCATGCCAAAAGTTTTAGCCATCAAAGGCGATGAAATATTGTTGAGCGACAGCAGTACAATACAGATCCCGCATTTCGACGACACCAGTTATATCGTGCTGTATTGCATTCGCCACGCCGAAAAGATCAAAAATGCCGGCGACAACCCGGCCCTGACGCCGCTGGGCGAGCAACGCGCCTCGCAACTGGGCAAGATCATGGCCGGCGTGCACCTCGACAAAGCCTGCTCCACCAATTATAAGCGCACCGTGCAAACGGCGGAACTCATCCGAATGGAAATGGACAACCCGCCGCCGGCAGAAACGTACCCGCCGGCCCTCCAGGACGGATGGATCGACACTAAACTACAGGCCGGAGGGGGCATGCATTACCTGGTTGTCGGGCACCAGAACACCATACCGCAGCTGCTCAACCGGCTTGAAGGAAGTGCGCGCTTTGAGGATCTGCCTGACGATGCCTACGACCGCCTTTTTATCGCCGTAACCAAAGGGATCGGGCAGACTGAAGTGCTTGAACTCAGGTACTAAAAATTGGATATATTTGCGAAACATTCGTTGTTGCTGAAACAGCACCACCTATTCCCGCGCTTACCGATTTAAAACCCGGACCACCCGGGCGCAACCACAAAAACTTATCCCGCGATCCGGCGTTATACCGGACCCCGACCTTTCTCATATCGCTTCATCCCCCTGTATTTTATACCGTTTCATCATATGCACGACTCCGCTCCTACCCTGCCAAGGGTTTCTTTCAGCACTGTTCCCGGCGACCCTATCGAGGTCCTCATGCATACCCTGCCCAATGGCCTCCGTCTGTACCTGACGGTCAATAAAGACGAACCGCGTGTATACACCGAGATCGCCGTGCGCGCGGGCAGCAAACACGATCCGGCCGACACGACCGGGCTTGCCCACTATTTCGAGCACATGATGTTCAAGGGCACCGACCGTCTCGGAAGCCTCGACTGGCCGAAAGAGAAAGCCCTGCTCGACCAGATCGAGCAAAAATTCGAGGCACACCGCGCGGAAAAAGACCCCGCCAAAAAAAAGGCGCTGTACGCCGAGATCGACCGGCTTTCATTTGAAGCCGCCAAACTGGCCGCCGCCAACGAATACGACAAACTGGTGAGCGCCATCGGCGCCAAAGGCACCAACGCCTATACCTGGGTGGAACAAACCGTCTACGTCAACGACATCCCTTCCAACGAACTCGAACGCTGGTTTACCCTGGAGAGCGAGCGCTTCCGCCGCCCGATCCTGCGCCTGTTCCATACGGAACTGGAAACGGTGTTTGAAGAATACAACATCAGCCAGGACAAGGACTTCCGCAAAACCATGAAAGCGATGCAGGAAGTGCTCACACCTTCGCATCCCTACGGCACACAGACCACGCTCGGTCGCGGCGAGGACCTGAAAAACCCTTCCCAAACCAATATCTACCGCTTTTTTGACCGCTACTACGTGCCTAATAACATGGCCATCGTGCTGTCAGGTGATTTTGACCCCGAACAGGCAGTTGCCCTGGCAGAGCGCCATTTCGGTCATTTCACTGCCAAACCGGTGCCGCCGTTCTATTTCGAACCGCAACCCGAATTACAGGCAAGGGTGCAGCGCGACGTATACGGCAACGAAGCCCCCTGGGTAGAAATGGCCTGGCGGTTTCCCGGCGCCCGTACGGACGAGGCCCTGTGGCTTCCGCTGATCGCCAATATGCTGCACAACAGCCAAGCCGGGTTGTTTGACCTCAACATTACCCAAAAGCAAAAACTGCTGGAAGCATACGCCTACCCGCGCGTGTACGAGGATTTTTCCGGCCTGATGCTATATGGCAAACCCCGCGAAGGGCAATCGCCCGAGGCGGTCGAAAAACTGATGCTGGAGCAGATCGAGAACCTGCGCAACGGCTATTTCGAAGACTGGCTGCCCGCTGCGGTCGTCAAAGACCTGAAACTGTCGGAGATCAAGACCTTTGAAAAGAATATCGGACGCGCTGGCGCCCTCACGACTGCGTTTATCCTCGGCATCGAATGGTCGGAGATGGTACAGCGCTGGGAAAAACTGGAGCGCATCACCAAGGCCGATGTGGTCAATTTCGCCCGCCAGCACCTGCGCCCCGATAATTACGTCGTCGTGTACAAGCACCACGGACAGGACGATTCGGTGATGAAAGTGGAAAAACCCGCAATCACCCCCATCGAAGTCAACCGCACGGACCTGTCGGACTACGCAAAAGACTTTCTCGGCATCGAGTCTCCCGATATTGAACCGCAATTCGTTGATTTTCAAAAGACGATCAAAAAGACGCGCATCAGCCCGCACCTTCAGATGCGGGCTGTGCAGGATACCGGCAGCGAATTGTTCAAGTTGTATTTCACCTTCGATATGGGGCGGCTCAGCGACCGGCGCCTCTCGCTGCTGGCAACCTACCTGCCATATCTGGGCACCGGCCGTTACAGTGCGATGGAGATACAGCAGGCTTTTTACCGGCTGGGCGTACGGTTCTCCACCAATTGCCAGGACGAACAGTTTTACGTCGCGCTCAGCGGACTGGAAGAGTCGTTCGAAGAGGCCGTGCAACTGATGGAGCACCTGCTCGACGACGCGCGGCCTAACCCCGAAGCCCTGCAAAACCTCGTTGCGGATGTGCTGCTGCGCCGTGAAAATGAAAAAAAGGACAAACGCGCGATCCTGACCAAAGCAATGGCCGGCTACGCCAAATTCGGCCCTGTGTCGCCGTTCAGCGACAAGATCCCCAAAGAACAACTGCTGGCGATCCGCCCGGAAGAACTGACGGACCGGTTGGCGGAACTCATGAAGTACAAACACGAGATCTTTTATTTCGGCCCCCGGACTCCGCGTTCGGCGGCCGGCGTGTTGAAAAAACACCACATACCGGCCCTGCGCGACGCCGATTCATCGGAAGGTCTGAAACGCCCCCTGCCACCCAAAAAATACCCGGAACTGAGCGTGCGCAAGGACAAGGTTTATTTCGTGCATTTCCCGACGGTACAGGTCGAATTGCTGCTCTTGTCCAAAGGCACCCCCAAATTCAACCTGCGGGAATACGTCTTTTCCGAGTGGTACAACCAGTATTTCGGCTATGGCCTCTCCTCCATCGTCTTTCAGGAGATCAGGGAATCGAAGGCACTGGCCTATTCCGCCTATGCCTATGCTGCCAACCCCGGGCGGAAAAATCGCGCCCACTTCCTTCAGGCATACGTCGGCACGCAACCCGACAAGTTGTTCGAGGCCATTGGCGCCTTCAACACCATTCTGGAAAATATGCCTGTTTCGCTGTCGCAAATGGAACACGCCCGGCAAAGCGTGCTGAAACAGATCGCCGCCGGCCGTATTACCAAAGCGGACCTCTACTGGACCTGGCGCGCCAACCGCGACAAGGGTTTTCCCAACCGCGATCTGCGCGAAGAAGTGTATCACATGCTGGAAAATGCCGAAGCAGCCGACCTGATCCACTACCAGCAACGCCATATCAAAGGACGGCACTATACCTGGCTGGTACTCGGCGACCGCGCACGCATCGACTTCAAACACCTGAAAAAGATCGGCAACGTGCGCGAATTGACGCTGGAAGAGGTGTTCGGCTATTGAACTGCCCGGTTTGGCGATCACCGCCGATACCGGCCAGTATTTCCACGCGCCGGAAGTATTCGTTACCCCAAAGGCAATGCCTGTCGCGCCTCCCGTAGCAATGCCTGCTCCCCTTGCAGCGAGTTCACAAAGGGCGTCCGCAATTACAACGTTCCTTGTAACGACAACACAAAGGACGTTTATCTTGACAATGAACCTTGCAGTGATTACACAAAGGACGTTTGTCTTGACAACGAACCCTGTAACGATTACACAAAGGATGTTTGTCTTGACAATGAACCTTGCAGCGATTACACAAAGGATGTTTGTCTTGACAATAAACCTTGTTGTAGCAACACAAAGGACGTTCGTCTTGACGGGGAACGTTGCAGCGATCGCATAAAGCCCGCTAAAATCAAACCGCCCTGCTCCGGCGATGCGGAACAGGGCGGCAATATTTGTCGGCGAAGCATTATTCGCCCTTCACAATTACTTCGTCTGGATCATCTTCCTGGTTGCTGCATCTGTGGCAGTTTCCAGTTTGTAGTACATCACACCCGTGGTGTTCAGCAGCGCGCGGTCGATCGCTACGGCGTTGTAGCCTTTGCCATACTGACCTTTCTGCGTGAACAACATCCGGCCCGTCTCGTCGAAGATCGTCAGCGTCGCTTCCGTTGCCTCTGGCAGGTGGAAGCCGATGAGCGTCTTGTTCACAAACGGGTTCGGCTGGTTCTGGTACAACTCGAAGCCTACGCCCGAGATCACGGCGCCGCCCTGACCGTTGAAACGGAAGGCTACGTCCATCAGACCGTTCGACTGGCTGTATGCTTCTGCACGCGTGATGCGGCTCGATACCGTCAGCAGTTCGCTCAGGTTGCCGCTCTTCGCAGCGCGGAACTTCACGCTGAACTCGTTCGACTCGTTGTCGACAGAGGTCGTGATCGCGTCAGCGAACACACCGAAGTTGTCGGCGCGCATGCCTGCTCCCGGTACTACGTCCACTACTTCCAGTCCGGCGAAGTTCATCGTGAACTGGTAGCCTTGTACTTTCTCGGCGCCTTTGAAGGCTACTTCGAATACCTCGCCGGCTTTCACCGCGCGATCCTGTACGTCGAACAGCAGCGTGCTCACCGAACGATCGTCGGCGCTCATTTGCGCATTGGCGATCACAGTGCCGTTCACGTCACCAACCTTGATCGCCACAAAATCGGGATCAAGCGGCATCGAGCCGGACGCCGTGATGATCTCGGGGAATTGTGTATTGAAAGGATTGCCCGGTTGCGGGAATACAAAACTTTTATCTACAAAACGCCAGGACGTATTGTTCGGCAACTCGCTGTAGATACCCAGGATCAACTTGCGCAGTTCCACGATGTCGAAGGTCGTGACCGAGTTCGACTTGTTCGCATCCGCGGCGATCATTTTGTACGGCGAATCCAGCGGTTGTAAGCCCAGGATATGTTTTGAGATCAGCACCAGATCGAACGTAGACACCCCGTTGAGCGGGTTGTCGTCTTTCGTCGGCGTCAGGGAATAGTTTGTGTTCATCGGCACTGCGTTAAATATAAACTGTCCCTGATCGTCAGTAAGATCGAGCGCGCTCATCGCCCCGGCCTGCAGATGTACGGTGGCGTCCTCTACACCATCCTGGTACTCTGTTTTCAAGGCGCCTGCCACGGTGGCCGTACCACCCGGTTGACAGTTGTTGTTGTTATCCTGTACATCCACGAAGGTCTGGCAGAAGTCGGCGTTGCCGGCCAGATCCTGTGCCCACAACTCTACTTCCTGCATGCCCAACTCCGCGCAGGTGAACGTCACACTCGTGATCGGGTTACCCAATGCATCCACAGGGAAGCCGGTACCCTGACCCGCTTTGCGGATCGCAAACTTCAACTGGTTCGGGCTCGGCGTGTACGGCGTCGGAGGCGTGCAGTTGTCTTCTGCATACTGCAGGAAGTCCGTTGCCCACAACTGTACCATCTGCGTCGGCATGATGTTCACACTCAGACCGTTCAGGCATACCACCGTCGGCGCCTTGCAGTCTTTCACCACGAACGTGTATTCGCAGTACGTTTCGTTGCCGCAACCGTCCGTGATCGTCCACTTGATCTTGTGCGTGCCGTAAGGCAATTGCGGTGCGATACCCGGTGAACCAAACTGGTTGGTCGGTGTCGGCATCTGCGGGAAGGTCTTCCACTGTACGGAAGCCGTGCGAGAAGTGCCGCTCACGCTCTGGTGGTTCGCCCAGCGGTAGATCTCGTTCGGCAGTACCGGACGGCCGTCAAATACACGCGGCGTGCCGCCAGAGTAACTCGGCGTGCCCACGTTGTTGTAGTTCACCTGGCCTGGCGCCGGCGGGTTGTTGCTGCTCACTACCGTTTCCATCGTGCCGTCGCCGTCCAGGTCAAGGAACAGCAGGTACGAAATGTTCACGTTAGCACCCGAGCACGCATCCGTTGCCGTGATCGTCAGCGGTGCATCGCCTTCGCAAAGGTCGTGCTGACCTACCACTGCATCCCACCAGTACGACTGGTTCCACAGCAGCGGGTCGTTCACACTTACATCGCAGTATTCTACCGGAGAGGCCGGGCAGTTGTCCACCGTCGGCTTCTGCGTATCGATGATCTTGATGATCTGCTTGTACACGTAGCAGTTCGCATTCGCGTCGTAGAACGTGCAGTAGTTCGTCGGCGCCTGGCCCGGAGCGATCGAGATCACTGTCGGGTTCCACGGTGCCGGCGTGCCGCATGCCGATACGATCGGGCCCGGCAGGTTCTGCGGGCTGTTCGACGTCGCATTCGGGTTCGGGTTCGGTACCGTCACGCAACCCGCATTCGGGTTGTATGTGCACCAGTTGATGATCTTCCAGGTCCGCTCGATCTTCAGACATGCGTCCGGTACCACCGTGAACACTTCGTCTTCGAACGATACACCCAGCAGTTCGCAATCTTTGCCGAAGAACGTCGGCTCACCGTACATACCCGTGCCGTCGCAGACCGTTACGATCACGTCGTTCGGGAATTTCACGAAGTAGTCCTGCTCGTAGTTCACTACGATGCGCTGCGTGCACTGGTTCGACTGACCGTGGCAGTCGTACACACGGAACGTGCGCGTGATCGTGCCCTTGTTGCAAAGCGTATCGAACAGGTTGTAGTTCACGCTGTGCTCAAGACCGCACTGGCCCTGGTACACTTTCGACGTATCCAGGCAGCAGTTGTCGTACACGCTCGGCTTGCCGTAGGCCCACAGGCTCGGGTCGAATGCTTCGCAACTTACCGTCACGTTGCCAGGTGTGATGCACACCGGCTTGATCTTGTCCTGTACTTCCACTTCAACCATGCAGGAATTCTGTACCGGTGAGCCGTCAGGTCCGATACTGAGATTTCCAAAAGCGTCCAACTGGTAAACGGTCAACACGATCATCTGCGTGGTACCCACCTCGCAGCAGTAGAATTTGATCGAGTCGCTTTCCGATACCGCGCGCCCGAATTCACTCGGGAAATCCGGAGACGAATCACCGCAATCGGGGTGGCCGTTCACCGTATTCAGCCCCTGAATACAGTCGCTGTAGGCGCCGTTGGCGTTCGGCATCCGGCGCACGGTAAAGCGAATATCATTGCAATTGTCGTAGGAACCGTCGTCAAACGTAGAGGCTTTCACCCACGTTACACCGGCGCCGTCGCAGCCGTCGGCAGGTTCATAGCAGTCTGACGGATCGTCCAGACCGATCGATACGATCGTGTGCTCGTCGCAAGCCGCCACCGGCGGAATGTAGTCGCTGACCGTAATGCGGAACGTGCAGGTCGTCGTGTTGCCGCAGTCATCTTCAGCCTGGTATACTACCGTGTGCGTACCCTGGGGCAGACACGGAGAAAGACCGAAAGCGCCCAGCGTATCCGGGTTCCACAGGTTGTTGCCCGGGAAGCTGGTCAGGTTGCCGCCGATCGGGAACATACCGATCGTGTCGCCGGTGTAAGGATCGATGCCGACCACCATGCCGCTGATGTTGTTGATCCGCGAGCAGTTGTCGCTGATGATCACATCGGGCATATCGACCGTAGCGCAGCAGGTGAACGGATTGGTGCTCACTGTCAGGTTGGCCGGGCAGGACATCGTCGGACCCACATCGTCGGACACTTTGATGACTTGTATATGGTACAGCGGGTTGGATGAAGAACTGGGCAGGCACCAGTCGTAGAGCACCCATGTGCGCAGTATCTTATAGGTACCGTCGCACACCTGGAGTACCTGGTCGTTGTAGGCGGCATTCATTTCGCAGAAGGCCGCATCGGGGAACAGTGAAAACTGCTGTCCGAATGCCGCTGTAAACGGCGCGCCGGTAGCCGCAGGAGATGTGTTGCTGTTTCCGCAATTGACCGTCACATCGGCAGGCAGGGTCAGGTCGTCTGTGTGCAGCCGTTCGAAGAAAATGTACTGCACGCAGGTGGAAGTATTGTTCCAGGCGTCCTTTGCCGTCCATGTACGCTGCACGTATGCACTCACATCGTCCATGCCGAAAATGCTTTCGCCGCAATCGAGGTCATTCCACACATCCACGTAGGAAAGCGTGAAGGCGGAGCAATCGGAAGCGTTCGGGTAGGCGGCAACGATGCCCAGTGACACGGACAGGTAATCCGGCGTGTAGGTCGTCACGGCGCAGTTCAGGATGATATCCTCACAGGCGATGGCAGGCGCCAGTTTGTCTTCTATCTTGATATTTCCCCAGCAAATATTACCGCTCACGAGATGCGTCACGCGATACGCGTACGTTTTGCCGATGTCTGCGGCAGTCACCAGAGCAGGCAGCCAGGGGCCGTTGCCGTACGGCGGCGTTTTATCCAGTTCGACTTTATAATCATCGTAGCAGCCGTAAGTGCCCTCAAGCACCTGGTCGGGCAGGATCGTTTCTTCACAATCCGCGTCGAGCGATACGTGCACGAGGTCGTTGCAGACGAGGTTGGCCGGCGTGGCGAGTACATTGACAAACAGGGTTATCTTTTGCACACAGCCGGGGTCGTCCGCACCGGCGGCTTTCGGAACGCCGCCGTCTACGGTGTATACGATCTGGTACTGGCCGGGGCCTGCCGAAGGGTCGAACACCGTTGCGGGCGAGCCGTTCACCGTAAAGCCCTGGCTGACGATATTGTTGTCGCCGGGTGTGCCCGTCAGGGCAACCGGATCGGAGAACAGGCAGAAGGGTCCGCTCAGGTCGGCAGTAATGGCGGGGTTCGGATAACGGCAGGAGTTGCCGATCGTGAGCACCTCGCCCGATTCGCTTTGTGCGGTGATGGTATAACCCAGATCATCGATATGAATGCCGTTGAGGAAGTAGTCGCCGCTGTTCAGCGGATTTTCCGTAAAGGTCATGCCGACTGTGACCGGCAGCGGCGCGGCGGGTGGCGGCGGGCTGCTGGCCAGGTAAAGACCGTTGACGGCTGTGACAGTCCATGTTTTACCGGAAAGCGATTCGATCTTGATCGTTTCGCCGAACTGGCCGTTCGTCAGCGTCGTCGCGTTGTTTTTGCAAACACAGGGATCGGTCACCTGAATAGTGGGCACGCAACGCGGGAAAGGGAGGATGGTCACCTGCGAGGTGCACACGCCTATATTGTTGCAGGGGTCCTGCACCTGTACGAGGAATGTTTGTGTCGTACCTTCCTGGTCGCAGTTGTAGGTAACCGGCGTCGTCAGCAGGGTCAGGTTGGCGGAACTGGCACAGTTGTCCGTAACAGTGAAGTTCGTCTGAGCAGGGGTCACCGTCACCTGCCCGAAAATATCGAGGCTGACTGTGAGCGACTGGCAGTTGACGACAGGCGCCTGCACATCCTGAACGGTCACAACTTCCTCTGCAATGCCGGTATTGCCGCAAATATCCGTGGCGGACCAGCTGCGCGTAATGGTATAATTGTAAAAATCGCAATTGGCGGGGTTGGCGCCCTGCGTATTCGTTTCATTAAAAGTGATCGCCGGCGTGGGCGAGCAGTTGTCGGAAACCGTCACTCCGGTCGGTGTGGGCGGCACAGGATCGGCACAGGTAATGGTCACGCTGGCAGGCACGCCTTCGAACACAGGCGGCGTGGCATCTTGTACCGTGATCACCTGCACGAGCGTATTCTGATTGCCGCAGTCGTCTTCAACTGACCAGGTCCGGGTAATGGTGTAGTTGTAAAAATCGCAATTCGCCGTATCGACGCCCTGCGTATTTACTTCGTTGAACGTCACGACCAGACCCACGGGCGCTGCAGTGAAAAACTGATCGGCATTGATCGCGCCGGGCGATTCGGCAGCCGGAGCGTTCCACACAAAATCGCTGTACTGGCTGCCGGTGCCGCTGAGGCGCAATGAAAAGCCGATTGGATCGCTGCCGGATTCTTCTACACCGATATCTGTCGACAACATGCCGTTGGCGGGGCCGCCGACAGCGGTAAAGATGCCTTCGTAACTCAGGAACTGCACCACCATGCCGCCCATCACCAGGGCAATACCGTCGGGTGCGCCGTTTTGGATACCATTTGAGGGATAAGTGAATACGACTGTACCGAAACCGTTGCTCTGGTTGGGGATGATGCCGCTGAGGGTCATGGAGCCGTAGGTGCCGCCGCCGTTGCCGTTGTACAGGAACAGGGAATAGTCAGCCAGGTCCACGCCGGCCGTGCCGGCTACTTCTATGAATTCATTTACGTCACCACCGGCGTTGTCGTAGTGGATCTCGTTGATCCAGACCATCGAAGGCCCGCCGCTGCCATCGTCGCACTGGTCAACCGCCAGCAGATCGGGCACCGGCGGTACCGGATCGCTGCAACTGATGGTGATATCCATCGGTATCGGCGGCACAAATTCAGGCGCTGCGTTGTCGAGCACATGTATGGTTTGCGAATAAACGGCGCTGTTGCCGCAGGCGTCGGTGGCTGTCCACATCCGCATGACGGTCATTTCCCCATTGCAGGTTCCCATCATGGATGTTTGTTCCAAAGTAGCCATGATGGTGCCCGGAAGCGCGCTGATCGACTGCCCGGCATTCAGGACGCCGGGAGATTCGGCCAGCGGGCCGGTCCAGGTGAAATCGCCGTACTGCTGTCCGGCCCCCGTCAGTTGCAGGGAGTTGCCGAGCGCGGGCGCCGGTTCTTCGGCGACACCGATATCCTGTGAACTCATGCCAGCAGCCGGGCCGTTCTGGGCAACGAAAGAACCTTCGTAACTCAGGAACTGCACGACCGTGTTGGGCAGCTGGATCAGGGCCATGCCGTCGGGTGCGCCGTTCTGGATGCCGTTGGAGGGGTATGAAAAGGCCACGGCGCCAAAACCGGCGCCTTCGTCGTCGATGATGCCGCTGAGCGTCATTTCATCATAGGTCACGCCGCCGTTGCCGTTATACAGCACTAACTGGTACTGCGACAGGTCGATACCCGCCGTGCCGGCGATCTCGATAAATTCTCCGGCGTCGGTGCCGGTATTGTCGTAGTGAATTTCGTTAATAAAGATCACGGGCGGCGCCGAACCGGGATCGCAAGCGTCGGAAGCCGTCACGGAAGGCGCCAGCGGCAGCGGTTCGGCGCAGGAAACAGTGATGTCTGCGTCGGGAAGCGGCTGGTTGAACACCGGCGGGGTGTCGTCTACCACAGTGATCGTCTGCACGAAGACGGTGCTGTTGCCCGAGCAATCCGTCGCCGTCCAGCTGCGCGTGATCGTCGGCTCCTGCGGGCAATCGCCCGGCGTCGTTTGTTCGCCGAAGACCACACTCACATCGCTGTCGCAGTTGTCGGTCGCCGTCAGTATGGCGGCGGGCGGCAGGGGGTCGCTGCAGGAAACAGAAATTTCCGCGTCGGGCTGCCCCGACAGCATCGGAGGAGTATTGTCGAAAGTCGTGATCGTTTGGGTATATACGGCTGTATTGCCGCAATCGTCCATAGCCGTCCAGGTGCGGGTAATGGTCATTACACCGTCGCAATCCGTCGGCACGGTTTGTTCTTCAAATGTCACATCGACATCCTGGTCGACGTTGTCGGAAGCAGTCACAGTGGCCGCAGGCGGGATTGGCTGGTCACAGGAAAGATTAAGGTCCTGCGGAAGCGGCTGATCGAACGTCGGCGCTACGCCGTCGCCGGGGTCAACCTGCGCATTTCCGGTATCCGTACAATCCGGATCGCCGGTATCGCGCACCGACACTGTGTAGGGGCCCGGCGCCAGTCCGGTGAAAGTATTTCCCGGCTGAAAGGCCACGCCATCGATGGAATATTCGATCGATACGCAAGTCGTGCACTCGGCCGTCACCGTGATCGTCCCGTCCTGATCGCCGGGACAGGTTTCCGTTGTCGTTGCGACGTTGGTGATATTGATATCGCAATTGCAGTCGGCAGGCAGGGACAAAGTAGCAGTCGCGCTGCCTTCACAACCATTAAAATCTGTTACGGCTACTTCATAAGTGCCGGCACTGAGGGTGGTTTGGTCTTCGGCAGTGGGATTCAGGCCGCTTCCGTCGACGGTGGTCCACAAAAAAGAATACGGCATTTGTCCGCCGGATACAGAAATATCGATGGCCCCGTCGTTGTTCGCGCAGGACGGATCGGATTGGGTAGCAATTCCTACCGCCGGCAAACTCGGAGACACCGAAGCCGTCGCCGCGCCGCTCAGCGTTCCGGCCGTGCAACCCGCTGCGTCGGTGATGGATACCAGCGTAAACGTTGCGGAGGCCGAAACCGGCTGCAGAATCTGTGCGCCGCTGACGTAGTTGAGTTCGGTAAATTCCGTCACGCCGTCTGTGAATACAACCGTGTAAGGGCCCGTTCCGCCGGTGATATCGACTGAAATGGCCAGGTTGCCGGAAATGCAGAAGTTGCCGGAACCGCTGATCGCGCCGGAAATGGCCACTGCCGTACCGGTAATGGAAATATCATCGATCCCCACCCATTCGTCGTTGCCGACGGCATTGGTGGTCATGATGCGGAGTTGCACTTCGCCCTGATTGTTTGCGTCGGCAGGCAAGACTATGCTGATGGGCGTGACCAGATCGGCCAGGCTTGGGCCGGTGGTCGCATCGGCAATATAGGCCGCGGGAATATTGGTAAAACTGCCCGTGTTGCCGATCCGGTACTGCAGCGCCACTTGCTGAATCGCATTATCGGCCGAGCCGTCGATGTCGCGCACGTTGTAGGCCACCGTGATATCGGACATGCAGCTCGTGTTGATCGTAATGAGGAGATACGGCGCGTCGGCAGTGCCCGAACCTTGCAGGGCCACGACCGGGTCGGCGATCTCGAATTCAGTCACGCCACCCGTGCTGTTCGTGTTGGGGTTGGTCTGGTTGGCATTGACGTCTTCCACGCCGGGAGAGTCGTCGGCCAGCAGGGTCTGCGGGTCGACGCCCGTGCTGCCGGTGATGCCGTCGCCGCGAAAGCCTTTGATGCCCGCCACGCCCGACCAGTCGTCGTTTGTCGTGATCAGGCCGGTATTCGACCAGTTTTGTGAAAAAGGAAGTGCCTGAGGCGTGAATTGTCCGTACGTGAAAGTACAATACAGGACGGTAGCGGCAAGGAGTAGTGTTCTTTTCATGAGTGAATTTGTGATTACGGGAAACAGGGATTGTCGCAGCCACAAGTGGCAGGCGAGCAAATAAATACAGTCCTGGGAGGTGGGATACTTTGAAGAGACCTGCAACCCGGAGGCCGGAGGGGCTGTCTGTAAAGCCCTGTGGCCGGGAAACCTGGCGACTATGCCAAAGTATTCATGAGATTAAAGGATTAAAAAACCGGGGACGCGAACGTCCTTTGTTATACGGTTGCAAAAATAGCGCCGCTTCGCAAAATTGGCGCAGTATTCGCCGGAATTTGAAAAACTTAATGTAGGGAAAATACGGCGGGAAATATTCGCGGCAACACGGCAAGCGTTTGCCGTGAATGTCGTACCCTTGCATCGCCGTTTTTCTTATCCATTTTTACCGGCAAAGTCAACAATTTTGTCTAATTTTTCGCGGCAAAAAGAAACTTTCTGCTTGAAAATCGTTTTACATTAAGCGATTTCACTTTTTTCTGTTTTATGCGCCAGCTAAAGATTGCCCACAAGATCACCACCCGCGAGAGCCTCGCACTTGACAAATATCTCAACGATATTGGCAAGATTCCCATGCTCACACCGGAGCAGGAGGTCGTGTTGGCACAGCGCATCCGCGAAGGCGATCAGGACGCGCTCGACGAAATGACGCGCTCCAACCTGCGCTTCGTCGTATCGGTAGCAAAACAGTATCAGAATCAGGGACTTAGCCTCTCCGACCTCATCAACGAAGGCAATGTGGGCCTTATAAAAGCCGCCAAACGTTTCGACGAAACCAAAGGCTTTAAATTCATTTCCTACGCCGTCTGGTGGATTCGCCAGAGCATCCTGCAGGCCATCGTGGAGAACAGCCGCATCGTACGCATGCCGCTGAACAAGGTTGGTTCCTACAACAAGGTGAACGAGGCCTATATCTCCTTTGTACAGGAATTCGAACGCGAGCCTTCCGACGAGGAACTTGCCGACCTGCTGGGCATGACCGAGCGCGAAGTGCAAACCATGCTGCGCAGCGGCATCCGCCACGTATCGCTCGACGCGCCGCTCGCCGGCACGGAAGAAGGCGATGCCACCATGCTCGACGTGATGGTGCCCGAAGATTCCGACGAACCCGATCTCGAACTCATGGCCGAGTCGCTGCGCGAAGAAGTCGCGCAGGGCCTTAACATCCTTTCCCCCCGCGAAATGGAGGTGATCGCCTCCTATTACGGCCTCAACGGCTACAAGCCCCTCACCCTCGAAGAGATCGCCGAACTGTACGGCCTCACCCGCGAACGCGTGCGCCAGATCAAGGAACGCGCGATCCGCCGTCTGCGCAAGTCATACAACCGCGACGTGCTAAAATCTTACCTCGGATAAAAAACACTTTTGTTCTTCTGGCCTGTATTCAAGGGCATTTCAGCGGATTCCCAATCCATTGAGCCTGAACCGCATTCCCATCTGCCACTCACCCACCCGGTTCCCAACATCTCCGTTTCACAATTTCTAATTTCCAGTTTCCAGTTTCACAATTTCCGGTTTCTATCGCGCCCTCGGTGATAATTCAGGGCCGGAAAAGGCCAAAACCCCAATTCCTTCCTACATTTGCGGCCGCAAAATGAATCTGGCGCTCGACATCGGCAATACGCGCATCAAGATCGGCTTGTTCAAGGGAAAAGAACTGGTCGAGCAAGCGATTTGGACCGACTGGGCGTTAAAGGATTTGCCTGCGTTTGGCAACGCTGCCGGAGTGGATCGCGTCATCGTGTCGTCGGTCGCCGAACCAAGCGAGGCACAGCGCGAAATACTGGATACCCATTACGACGTACTGGAGTTGACGCACAAGACCCCGTTGCCTTTTGAAAACCGGTATAAAACGCCTCTGACGCTTGGCAAAGACCGCCTGGCGGCCGTGGCCGGCGCACAGGCGCTGTTTCCCGGCGAGGCTTGCCTGGTGGTCGATTGCGGCACCTGCATCAAGTACGACGTGCTGAGCGAAGATGCGGTGTACCACGGCGGCAACATCGCTCCCGGCGCCAGGATGCGGATTCGCGCCATGCACCATTTTACGGCGCGGCTGCCGGAAGTGGACATGCATATGCCGGAGCATTTTGCCGGCGAAAGCACCGAAACGGCGCTGCAAAACGGGGCCTTGCGCGGCGCGGCGCTGGAGATAGAAGGCTTCGTTCGCCTGTTCAACGCCCGTTACGGACCGCTAAAAACGATCATCACCGGCGGCGACGCCGGCTTTTTTCAGCCCTGGCTGGGGCAGGTGCAGCCGCTAATCCACGAACCCGACCTGACGCTGTACGGACTAAACCATATTCTGCAGCATAACACAAGATGAATATCGGGCAACAAGGGAAATGAATGGCGTGGTGCTTTCAGAACCGTTTTTTCTACAGGGATATGGATTTGATCTGTTCTTCGCGTGTTCATCCCCCCTGCCCCCCTTCAAAGGGGGAACGAAATGTTGCTGCGCAACATCTTGTGGGGCAAGGGTTTAAAGAAAATATTGATGGCAACCTCCTTTATAAAGACCGGCTATCAGCACCGACATCCGGTCCAGTACGTGACCATAGCAGATAGTCTTCCTGAATGCGCTGCGAAGCAGCGCTCTTCCTCCCCCTTTGAAGGGGGGCAGGGGGGATGAATAACTCGAACATAAACAACAAAAAACCCGTCTAAAACGCATATTTACACACGAAAAAAGCACCCGAAGCAGCCCTTTAACTTTATTCGGGTGGCATAAAACGAGTCCATGAGATCACTCTTTATTTCCCTGCTCCTTTTGACCTGCGGCGCTCTTTTCGCGCAACCCAAGCAAAATTCCCCTTACTCCAGATACGGCTTCGGCGACCCGATCAACCAGTATTTTGCCAATCAGGCAGCCTGGGGCGGACAGTCGGCGGCATTTCACGACGTGTACCACCTGAACCTGCTGAACCCGGCATCCTACGCTTTTCTGCGCGCAACGGCACTGGAAACAGGACTATACGCCAAGTACAGCCATCTCTCCACCGCCACTTCGTCCAAAGACGACTGGAGCGGCAATATGGCTTACGCCGCACTGGGTTTTACCCTGAGAAGCCCGATCAACGAGGCGCTCGACAAAGTGAAGTCGCCCTGGCAGTTCGGCATGGGCGTCGCCATTACGCCCTATTCGATCGTGGGCTACAATGTGCAGACGATCGACACCCTGCCCGACCTAGGCATCGTGATCAACACCTTCGAGGGCAGCGGCGGCACCTACAAACTGACCTGGAGCAACGCCGCCAAATACAAAAACACCGCTTTTGGCCTCAATCTGGGCTGGGTGTTCGGCAAATCCGTTTACGAGAACACCACGACGTTCGCCGACAGCCTGCCGACCTTTTTCAATAACCGCCGCCAGGACCTCAGTGTGAGCGGCTTTGTGTGGAAACTCGGCGTGCAGCACGACTTCGTGCTTGAAACGGCCGAAAACGATAATACCGTGCCTACGCGCTGGGTCACCGTCGGCGCCACCGGCGAAAGCAAGCACAACATTGGCTCTACTTTCGACAATCTCTTTATCCGCAGCCGCGGCCTGCTCAGCAACGGCCAGTACGACGATGCCGACACACTCGAATCGGCGTTCAATATGCGGCAGGATATTACCCTGCCCGCAAGTTTCAGCGCAGGCGTACAGTATGTAAAAGCCAACAAACTGAAAGTCGGCGCCGAATTTGGCTACGCCGGCTGGTCGGCCTACCGCAACGACGCGCGCCCCGGCACCTTCCGCAACACCGTGTCCGTATCGGCTGGCATCGAGTTCATCCCCGACTTTGCCTCGTATAACAACTACGCAAAACGCATCCGGCTGCGCGCAGGCGGGTACTTCCGCCAGGACCCGCGCGTCATCGATGGCAAGGGACTCGACGACCTCGGCCTTTCCTTCGGGTTCGGGTTTCCGGTTACTTTACCCCGGCAGCAAACATCATTCGTCAACACCGCGTTCGAACTCGGCCGGCTCGGCAAAGGCACTTCCGTGGAAGAGACGTACTTCCGCATCACGCTGGGCTTTACGCTCAACGACAATAGCTGGTTCTACAAGCGCCGCTTCGAATAGCGTTTTGTCCTTTGCCGCAGGCGAAATTGCTTGTATTGGTGACCTGAAAGGCTGATTCGCCTGCGGCGAAGGACAACAGTAAAATCATGGCGACACAACACGAGGCCTTTATGAAAAAAGTCAGGCGCCTGGGCAAAATGCTCGATGCGCTGGCTGCCGTGTCGCCTTCCCTCGCCGGGCGCGCCGGATTCCGCATTTTCTGCACCCCGCGCCGCATACCTTTCAAGGAACAGGACCGTCATTTTCTCGCCACGGCATCGCCGTTCTTCTTTCGCTCCTGCAAATACCGCATGAGCGGATACACCTGGGCCTCCGAACGGGAAGACGCCCCGGAAGTGCTGTGCCTGCACGGCTGGGAATCCAACAGCGCGCGCTGGAGGCATTTTATCCGCGGCATGCACGCGGCGGGTTTTACGGTGCACGCCTTCGATGCACCGGCCAGCGGCGGCTCAGGGGGTAAACTGCTCAACGTGATCCGGTACAGCCGGGCCGTCAGCGACCTCGTAGCGCGCAGGGGAAAGCCGCTCTACGCCATGGTAGGCCATTCGCTGGGCGGCGCGGCGGCGGTGATGAGCACGGCCATGTTGCAGGTACCGTACCCAGAAAAGATGGTGCTGCTCGGTGTCTTCGCGGAATCAAAACGTGTGATCGAGGATTTCGGCAAAATCCTGGGGGTCGGCGACACTGTGCTTGGCGGCATCGCGCGCGAGATCGAGCGGCGCAGCGGCGTGCCGGTAGAAGAATATTCCATCGCGAAAAAAGCCGCTCTGCTCACCGATATCGAAGGCTTTGTGCTACACGATCGCGACGACGAGGTGGCGCCGGTGGCAGAAGGTCGCCGGATCGCCGAATCCTGGCAGGCGCGTTATCTGGAAACGAAGGGACTAGGCCATCGCATGCAGGACCCTGCGGTGGTGCGGGAGGTGGTGAAATTCCTCAGGACTCCTAAAACCGGTTAAACCTTTTTCCCGATCACTTTTTCAAAACAGACGCTGTTGTCCACCGTGCTGTACTGCCCGTAGTTGGGGATGAACCGGTAGCCATTCTTTTCATAAAGGGCGATGGCCTCGGGTTGCCGTTTGCCCGTTTCGAGGATGCACTTTTCGCAGGACAATTCACCGGCCCAGGCTTCCAGTTCGGTCAATACCCGCGCGGCGATGCCCCGGCCCCGGTATTTGGGCAGGGTGTACATGCGCTTGACTTCCATCACCCGCGGCGCAAAGGCGCGCAAAGCTCCACAAGCCACCGGTTTGTCATCTTCGTAGGCTACTACAACCTCATTGAGAAGGACGGTTTTATTGAACTGCGCGTAAAAAGCGTGATCGTCGCCGTCGCGCTCGGCCAGTTCGGCATCCAGGCGCGCAACCAGAGCGAGGAAATCGGGATGGGTGGAGGTGGTGCGGGTAAGCATGGGTGTGGTTTTACGAATAGCAAAATTCATTCTGTCCCGTCGGGTGATCAAGTCACCCGCCGGGACAGAAAATACAGGTTTCAGTAGTTTGCTGCAAGGCTTTGTGCTAAAAGAGCCGCTCTCTTTGTTGTTATAACAACGACCTTGGTTCTTTCAACAAGGCTTGTTGTTCTTTAAACAACGACGTGTGTTCTTTTATCCGTTATGTTTGTCGTTAGAACACGGGTCTTTGTTCTTTTGACAACGAGGCTTGTTCTTTGATCCGTTGTGTTGGTTCTTTTAACAAGCCTTTTTGTTCTTTATTCCACAACTTGTGTTCTTTGAACAACAAACCTTGTCGCTTTGTCACGAAAGCGCGCAGCATTTAGCATCAATCCGCCGGTTCGATATCAATGGAACGACAAAACCGCCAGGATCACGATGAGCAGGCCGGTCAGCAGCGACAGTTTTCCAAGCGGCTCCACTTTTGAGATGTCGGCGCCGGGAACCCCGTTTTTCACTTTTTTGATCGTTGCCGAGATGATCCCGATCAGCGCGCCGAGCACCAGCACCAGTACCAGTTTTGCGATCAGCAAAGGCATTTCGCCGAGCACGCTCCAGTACGGGGTGATCAGGTAAAGGCCGGTCAGGACCAGCAGGGTGAGCCCGATATGGCCCATTTTGGCGAGCGCCAGTGTGTTCATCCGGAATGTACGGGCTTCGGCTTCTTCCATTTTTGCGCTCGCCATGCCCAGGAACATAAAGGCCAGGCTGGTGCCGAGCCCCATGGCCAAGCCGATAAAATGCAGGATCAGCATTACTTCTTTCATGGTGTGAGGTGTTTTCGTTCGTGAATATTGTGAATTGTGTGTCCTTTTTAGAAATACCAAACCGCAGATTGGTTGCATACAGCGCTTGTCCGCAGCAAAATGCAGGTAGCGATTGGCACACAACATTACAAAAAACAGAAAAAACCTGTCGCACCAGTGATTACAGTGCTTTCGACAAAATATAGTTGAGGTACACCTCGTCCTGATTGACGATGCCGAGGCGGTTGTTGTCGAGGTGTATCAGGCTGGGCAGCACTTTTTCCAGTTTATCACCGAAATCTTTCAGGATCAACTGGTTACCGCGCAGCCAGCGCAGCCATTCGGGCTGATCGGTATCGAATTTTTCCACCTCCAGGGCCTTCCACAACTCGCCGAGGGCCATGCGCAGGTCTTCTTTTTGCGGATCGAACTGCTGTCCGAAGCGTTCCAGCAGATCTTGTTGCCCTGCTTCGTCAAGAGCAGGACCGTCAGCCGGGCTGAGGAAGACCGGTATCCATTGTTCGCAGAGCCGCGCAAAATACCAGGCCGTTTTTTCGCGCCCGAGTCCGGCAGCAAAAGCGGTGATCACATGCATGCGCAGGGCATCGAACATCGCATCGCCGTAGGTGAATCCTTCCCTCTTGATCCGGTCGAGCACGACGCGGGTGGATATGTGAAAATATTCCTCGGCCAGAGCAAGGCTATCCGGGCCGCCAAAACGCTCCGTTTCCGGTTCGTAAGGAACCTCGCGCCATTCGCCGCGATCGGCAAACCAGCCTTCCAGCACCGGACGCAACTGCTCTTCAAGCCACTGATCCTCCCCACGGATGCGCAGGCGGATATGCCGCCCCTGCTCGTCGTCGTAGCGGACAAAAAAAGCGCGGGCGCCTTTCACCGGCCATACGAATTGTTCCAGAAAAGGTTTGACACCGCGGGCCAGGAACACATCGGGTGTTTCCAGCGGATAAAAGTAAATGGATAGCCAGTTCATGTGTAAATACCGCGCATGGAGGTTTGAATAGAGTTTTAAAAAACAGAACGGCCGTGTATCTGTTGCGCCAGTAAAATAAAAGCCCTCGACTTTTACAGTCAAGGGCTTTCTAGTGGCGGAGGCAGGACTTGAACCTACGACCTTCGGGTTATGCGTACCACTGTAACTTTCGTTACCCCTGCGATCAGGGTTTGATGGTCTGGACTTTCTCTTCATCCTTTCCCTGCGGGACTGGGATGTCTGCCATTAAGTCTCTACACCTTTCTCCCAACTTTTGGGAGACTTGGCTCGGGATTACC
Organism: Lewinellaceae bacterium; assembly: GCA_020636045.1. Taxonomy (GTDB): domain Bacteria; phylum Bacteroidota; class Bacteroidia; order Chitinophagales; family Saprospiraceae; genus M3007. The sequence goes on along the minus strand of JACJYP010000002.1, from coordinate 471,889 downwards.
ACACCACAGGCTTCCCCGAATTTGACAGATAATCATTCCGAAATTACTTTCGGAACAGCCCATTGTAAAATCAATTCCCAGGCATCGCGATAAGCCGCTGACTTCGGCTTTCTTTGACGCCTGTCGGCCTCGATAAGGTGTATCTCACTGCCGTAACTGATGAATACTTCACATGGCATCACATAAAAGATGTCCAAATCTTCGATATAAATTACAGCGAAATCAAAATCGTTCGGTTTGTAATTCTCTCGAAGCATTTGGCGGCGATTTGTTTTGGTCCTCCGCGTATCCACAACGAAGTTTTTACGCTTCTGGTCAAACCAGGCACTTTTTACCTGGATTTTGATCAAATCACCAGCAATGTCAAGAACAAGATCGTAAGCAAGTCTGTCACCAACAGGCGTCAAAACACCCCAACCTTGTTTAAGTGCGTACAGTACAACTGCTTGTTCTGCAATATCGCCCTTGAGTTTAGTATCCATCAATCGCTTTGATTTTACAGTATTGAGCCCGACGAGCTACCAACTGCTCCACTCCGCGATTTAGCGGCTGCAAAGGTATTGAAAAAATCCCGGAACCAAAAAATTAAATATAAAATAACGCATTTCGTTTCTGCCGCTTTTGGGCAAACGCGGACGGAAATACCCGGATTTTAGCCTGTATGTGCGACTTTTGCCTCTGAAATAATCTGTTATGCTACAAACACTACGTGTACTGGCCCTGCTTTGGCTGGCCGGCGCCCCACTTGAAGCCTTTTCCCAACTCCATCTCCAACAAATAGGCCACCTGCCCTTCGGTTCGCTATCACTATCGGGCTGCAAAGGTTATGTCGACAGTACCGGACGCGAATGGGCGCTCATTGGCACCAGCGGCGGCGTCAGCATCGTCGACCTGCAGGACCCCGCTCAGCCCGTCGAGCGTTTTCAGGTGCCGGGCATCACAAACAACTGGCGCGAACTGCGCACCTGGAACGGATTTGCCTACGTGGGTTCTGAAGCCGACAGCAGCGGCATTACCATCGTCGATCTGCGTCAACTGCCCGATACGATATTCTGGAAAAACTGGTTCGGCGACGGCGCTTACCAGGGCAAGGTAAGGAGGAGCCATACGGTGCAGACAGCGAACGGACACCTGTTCATTTTTGGTGGCGGAAATATCACCGACGGCGCGGTCATCGCCAGCCTCGACGACCCCTGGAACCCGCATATCGTCGGCAAGTTTTCCCTGAACTACGTGCACGACGGTTTTATCCGCGGCGATACGCTCTGGACGAGCGACGTATATAAAGGGCAGTGCAGCATTGTCGACATTTCTGATATCGCCGATCCCCAACTGATCCGCGTGCTGCCAACGCCTGCCAAATTCAACCACAATGCCGAACTGTCAGATGATAACCGCATTCTGTTCACCACGCACGAAACGGGCTCCGCTCCGCTGATCGCATTCGACGTGAGCGACGTCGATAACATCGAACCGCTCGACTACTACTTGCCCAGCCGGTTCCCCGAAAAAGAAGTGCACAATGTGCGTGTGATCGGCGATTTTCTCGTGGCGCCTTCCTACGGTGGCCAACTAACCATCGTAGATGCTGCGCGGCCCGACAACCTGATCGAAACAGGCTGGGCCATCGCCGGCAGTTCGCTGATATGGGATGCCGATCCCTACCTGCCTTCTGGCATCGTGATCGCTACGGCCAAATTAAACGGCCTGTATGTGTACGAACCTACCTATGCGCATGCCGCCTGGCTCGAAGGATTGGTACTCGACTCCATCACCGGCGCGCCGGTACCTTTCGCCAGGATATTCGTGCAGGACACGCCCAATGCCGACACCTCGCGCATTGACGGGCAATACAAAACGGGCGCCGCGTTGAGCGGAACCTACTGGGTCCGGGTGGAAAAACCGGGATATTTTACAAAACTGGTACAGGTCGACCTGCAAAGCGGTGTAGTGACACAACTGAACATCGAACTGGCACCGATCCTCACCGGCGTTCACCAGGCCGGGGCACCAAACGATTTCAAAGTCTCCCCTACCCTTTTCGACGGATATCTTGGCATCGACATTCCCATGAAAAGTCCTTTTGCAAAGGAAGGGGGCATGGTGCAAATGCTCGATGCCGGCGGAAAGGTGCTGCTCGAACTGCCTTTGCAGGGCGCAAAGACGAGAATCTATCCGCCGGATCATCTGCCATCGGGCATGTACCTGCTGCGCCTTCGAAATGCACATGATGTGAGTGCAATGGAACGGGTGTTTAAAGTGGAGTGAACCGGGGTGGATATTACAGGAGAAAAGAAGACATTTTAGCCAACCAGAGCTTGGTGTTACTTTGCGGCGTTTTTGATTTAACTGTTTCAACGAGGTGTCCAACCAGAGTTTGTGTTACTTATGCAGCTAATTACCAGAAACCAGCCGTTTCCCGAACCTTTTCCCGAAGGCGCGGTCATACTGATCGACAAGCCGCCGGCCTGGACGTCTTTCGATGTGGTGAACAAGGTCCGCTACCACCTTTCGCGGCGTTTGGGTGTCAAACGCGTCAAGATCGGCCACGCCGGCACCCTCGATCCGCTTGCCACCGGACTGCTGGTGCTCTGCACGGGTCAGTACACCCGGAAGATCGAGGCTTTCCAGGCCATGCCCAAGGAGTACGAAGGTGTGATCACCTTTGGCGCCACCACGCCGTCGTTCGACCTGGAAAAGGCCGTGGACGCTACTTTTCCGACAGAACACCTGGATATAGCAACCGTGCGGGCGGCGGCGCAACAATTTACCGGCGAGATCCAGCAGATCCCGCCGGTTTTTTCCGCGGTCAAGGTGGACGGCAAACGTTTGTACAAAAATGCCCGCACCGGTGAAGACGTGGAATTGCCCGAGCGCACCGTGCACATCGATCTTTTTGAATTGGACCATCTGCGCCCCGTCGGCGAAGTTGCGGCGGCGCCCGTGCTGGCCAGCGCCAAAGGCGCGCCGATCATGCTGCATCCCGACTATGCGGAGGGCATGCAAATCGATTTCAGGGTCGTATGCAGCAAGGGGACATACATCCGTTCTCTGGCCAACGACCTCGGCAGGGCCGTAGGCAGCGGCGCATATCTCAGCAGTCTGCGCCGTACCCGCACCGGCGGCTTTTCTATCGACGATGCCTGGCAAATAGACGAGATCGTCTCCTGGATCACCGGCGCCAGCCTTCCCTGAGCCTCCCATTTGGGCCACATATGGCAACTTCTCTGTCTCCTTTTGTCCAAATTCCAACTTAAAAACCTGTGGAACAGGCCGGAGTGTTTACTTTGGTGCGACAATACCGAGGGTATGAGAACCTGCATTTCCATTTTATTCCTGTTTTCGCTTTGCACCTGCCTGCCTGCCCAGACGTTTTTGCCCGTCGGCGGACCGGTATCGGAATACGAGACCGAATTCGAGCAGGCAAACGAGTGTTATATTTTTTTCAACAACTTTTCGGGCGACACCCTGCAACTGAAATGGCGCAGCCTGTCGGCAAATATTCCCGAAGGCTGGATCGTCGACCTCTGCGACTACGGCCTGTGCTACGTGGGCATTCCGCCAAACGGCGTCATGAACCCGGTGTACGACACCATTCAGCCGTATCTCAAACTCATCGTACAGCCCGGCACGGAGCCGGGCGCCGCCTGGTTGTGGTTTCGCGTATTTGAAAAGGAAAACGAGGACAATTACGTGGATGTGTACTTCAGCCTGTTTACGCCAGGTACGACCCTGGCCAATGAGCCTGATTCCCAGACACTGGAGGTATACCCGAATCCCGCGAGCGACCTGCTGTTTGTGAACAATAAAAGCGATCGCACGCGACGCACCACCCTCGTTAACGCCGCAGGCAGGACGCTGTGGGGACAAACGATCGCTGCAGGCGACCAGACCATGCTGGACCTGGCAACTTTTGGCGACGGCGTGTATTACCTGCGCAGTTACGGCCTTAAAACGCAAAAAATATTGATCCAGAAATAAACCACCTGCTTTATTCCGATTTGCTGCAACAAACAACTTTCCTGCATGAAGAATCTGATCACATTCCTGCTTTCCTGCCTGTCGCTCACTGCGCTGATCGGTCAGGCCAAAAATGAAACACGCATTTCCATGCTATCGAAAAGCGCCACCGAAACGGTGCTGAACCTGACCTTGAATGGCGTCGATCAGCACATCGTCGCCACGCCAAACGGCGAAGCGGTGACGATCTCGATGGCTGAAGGCACCCCTTTGCTGAAAACAGGCGCCCCGGATATACCCAAGTTTGCAACAGCGCTACAGATCCCCGCTACCGGAAATATGGCGGTGGAGATCATCTCTTCCGAATATCAGGACTTTGAAGGCATTTCGGTAGCCCCCTCGAAGGGCGACCTGAAAAGGAACATCGACCCGGCCACGGTGCCATATACCTATGGAACACAATATGAGCACGACGATTTTTTCCCGGGCCGCCTCAGCGACCTGCAACAACCCTTCGTCATGCGCGACCGCCGCGGGCAGGCGCTGTGGATCTATCCGGTGCAGTACAATCCGGTACAGAAAGTAATGCGCGTGTACACCTCCATCACCCTGCGCGTATACCGCAAGGCCGGCAGCGGCGACAACGAACTGCAAAATACGGCTGACCACAACGCCAGCCCCGCTTTCGAGCAGATCTTCCGGAAAATGTTCCTGAACTACACGCCGGGTGTAAAATCGCGCGGCAACACCGACCCGGAAAAAATGCTGGTGATCACCACAGAGGCACTGCTGGAAGAACTCGAACCCCTCATCACCTGGAAGCGGCAGATGGGCATTCACACGGATGTGGTGACGGTGGAGGAGATCGGTTCTTCGGAAGCGGACGACATTTATAACTACGTAAAAGATTACTATCAGACGGAAGGTATCACGTACCTGCTGCTGGTGGGTGACGAAGACGCCATCAAATCACAAATGCGGCCGAGCGGCGGCACCCTGTACACTTGCGACAACTGTTTCGGATACATGGATGGCGACGACCATTTCAGCGACATCCTCGTCGGGCGCTTCCACGCCAGCGATCCGGAGCAACTGCGCATCATGGTCAACCGCAACCTGGATTATGAAAAAACACCTTTGGTAGATACCGACGAAAACTGGTGCGCCACAGGCATGGCCTCCACCTCCGATCAGGGCCAGGGCATTGGCGACGACGGGCAGGCGGACTACGAGCAGGGTAATGAATGGAAAGCCAAACACCTCGACGACGGCTACGAAAAATACTGGGAATTCTACGACGGCACGCAAGGCAGCATCTCCCCCACCCCGGGCGACGAAACGGCCGATCAGCCGGGCGATCCCGTGAACACCGAACTTGTGGATCTGATGAACGGCCGCGGCGTGAGCCTGTACAACTACACGGGCCACGGCTGGGAGCAGGGCCTGTCGAGCGGCAACTTCAACGTGAATGCCGTGGCTGCGCTGCGCAACAACCACCGCTACCCCATCCTGATCTCCGTCGCCTGTTGCGCGGGCAACTTTACCAACGGCGAATGTCTCGGCGAAGCCTGGCAACGCGCCGGCGATCCGGCAACCGGAGAAGCCTGGGGCGGTGTCGCCGGCTTTTTCTCCAGCGACTTCCAGAGCTGGGCGCCGCCGATGGAAGGGCAGGACGGCATGAACCAGTATCTCGTGGATGCCGACGGCGTAACGCTGCGCCCCTCCATCGCGGGCATGCTGGCCTACGGCAATGTGCTGATGATCGCCGCATACGCACAGGGTGGCGAGACGATGGCCGATTTCTGGAACCCCTTCGCCGAGCCGACGCTGCTGCCGCGCACCAAACTCCCGCAGGCCCTGACGGCAACGCATACCGCGGGCACTTATATCGGCGTCAGCGACCTGACCGTCTACTCCGATGTAGAAGGCGCTCTGGTGAGCCTCTTCTGGCAAGGGCAAACCCTCGCCGTAGCGACCGTGGAAAACGGCGTGGCGACCCTGAATTTCCCCACTCTGGACAACGTGGGCGACCTGACCGTCACCGTTTCGCAATTCAATTATATACCTTATCAAGGGACAGTCGTTGTTACGCCCGCAGGCACCGCATTTGTGGTAAGTCAGGGAGTCGTGCTTGACGACGCTACGGGCAATGCCAACCAGAAAGCGGATTTCGGCGAGCACGTCAACCTGAACGTGACCCTCGCCAACGTCGGCGTGCTTCCCGCCAATGCTACTTCCGCTACCCTGAGCACTGCCGATGACAACGTCTTTATCACAGACGGCGACGAAGCATTCGGGGACATCGACGCGGGAGGCACTTCTGCCGTGGCTGCAGCATTCGCCTTCACCGTCAACAGCGATGTGGAAGACGGCCATACGGTCAATTTCAACCTGCACATCGAATACAACGGCACTGCCTCTTTCGACGCCGTGATACCCGTAAAACTGCAAGCGCCCGCGCTGTCGGTCACCGATTTCCTGATCGACGATTCGCAGGGCGGCAACGGCAACGGAAGGCTGGAAAGCGGAGAAACAGCAACTATTTATATTACCAACCTTAATAAGGGACATAGCGACAGCCCTCTTGCAAAAGGCATCCTGAGCACGAATTCTCCCTGGCTCGGCATCGGCGACGCCGTCGACCTTCCCAAGATTGCGGCGAACAACGGCTCGGAAACCGCCTCGTTCAGCGTGAGCGTCGCTCCCGATGCACCACAGGTCGTTCAGGCCAATTTCCACTATACGCTGGAAGCAGGCGCCTACGGGCAGGAAGCCGATTTCGGTCCTTATACGATCAACCAGATCATCGAAACCTTCGAAGGCCAAAACTTTTCGATGTTCCCCTGGATTATGGGGGGCAACAAGCCCTGGCAGATCACCTCTGCGTCGCCCTACGCAGGCGACTACTGCTCGCGTTCGGGCAATATCACCGGAAACCAAAAATCGGTGATGGAACTGACCGTCAATGTCTCCGAGAATGGATTCATTTCCTTTGCCAGAAGGGTAAGCAGCGAGGCAGACTACGATTTCCTGCGCTTTTTCATCGACGCAGAAGAGATCGTCAGCTGGAGCGGCATTCTGGCCTGGGAAGAAGTGTCATACCCCGTTACACCCGGGTTCCACACCTTCACCTGGACATACGAAAAAGATGCCTTCGGCACGGCCGGGCAAGACCGCGCCTGGGTGGACGATATTTCGCTGCCGCCGCATGAGATCGCTGTGAGCACTCAAGTAATCGGGGATAAAGATCTGAATGTACTTGTTTCGCCCAATCCGACAGGAGGCATGTTCTGGTTGTCTTACGAGCTCCCGAGCAGCCAGGCCGTCAGTATCGACGTGACCGATCTGCTTGGACGCCCGGTGGCGAGCGCCGCCTCTTCCGATCAGATGGCTACAGGCAGGCATCGCGAAGAGATCGATCTGAGCCATGCGGCGCCCGGCGTCTATCTGGTGCAGTTGCGGACTTCGGAGGCGCGCAAGGTGATAAAAGTGGTGAAACAGTGATCCTCGTTTTCAGGCGGCGGCATTAAATTTTTACGCCCCGCTTGCATTATTCGGATTTAGCGGCTACGTTTGTAGCAGTTATATGTAACAAGACACATGAAAGTGCGCAGCAATTATTTTGGCAATTTCTTTTACTATTTTTTTGGGTTTACCGAAAAAAGGAACTGCCAACTTGTGCCTGCCACGATATAAACAATTTAAAATCAGCAGAAAAGGGAGTTCCTGAGCGCAGGAACTCCCTTTTTTATTTTGATCCGTATGGGAGCATCCAACGAAAACGATCCATCCAGGGCACGCATCGTCATCCAGGGCGTGCGGGGCGCCTTTCACGAAGTAGCGGCCCGGTTGTACTTCGGCGAACAGACCGAACTGATCCCCGCGCTGTCTTTCAGCGAACTGTTCGAAAAAGCATCGGACCCTGCTGTCGCAGATGCCGCCATTGTGGCGATCGAAAATAGCATTGCCGGCAGTATCCTCGGCAACTACCGGCTGCTGCTCGAAAGCGGCCTGGCCGTGGAAGGCGAAGTGTACCTTCCGATCCGGCAAAACCTGCTGGCACTGCCCGGTGTTACGATCGACGACTTGTGCGAAGTACACAGCCACCCCATGGCGCTGGCACAATGCAGCGCCTTTTTCAAAAAATATCCGCATATCCGTTTGGTGGAATCATCTGACACAGCCGAAAGCGCTGCCGCCATTGCCAGGGAGCAAAACAGGCGGGCAGGCGCCGTTGCAAGCAGCCTGGCAGCCGAGTTGTACGGACTTTCGGTGCTGGCGCCTTCTATCGAAACCTTTCCGCAAAACGCCACGCGTTTTTTGGTCGTCCGCCGCAAAAGCGAAATAAGGCCCTCGGACGGCGCTGACAAGGTATCGATCACGTTTACGCTTCAACATACTTCCGGAAGTCTGGCGAACGTCCTGCAAATGCTTGCTGCCCATGGCGCCAACCTGACCAAAATACAATCCGTACCGCTGCCGGAAAGGCCCTGGGAATATCATTTTATCGTCGACTTCAAAGCAGAGCCCGGCCGCACGGAAGCGATCGTCAGTGACCTATACGCGCGCACTCTCGCCCTGCAGGTGCTGGGCGTATATCGCGGGGCGGAAGCAGCACAGCGGAATTCGATCACAGATTCAAGTGCACACATCCTATGATCACAGCAGCCAAACGCCTCGACCTGGTCAGTGAATACTATTTTGCCGGAAAACTGCGCGAGATCGCGCGCATGCAGGCGGAAGGATTGCCCGTGCTAAACCTGGGCATCGGTTCGCCGGACCAGCCGCCTCATCCCGATGTGATCGAAGCCCTGCATTCCACATCGGAAAATGCCCGATCGCACGGTTATCAGTCCTATACGGGTATTGCCGCCTTGCGCGAAGCGTGGGCAGACTGGTACGGGCGTCACTACGGCGTTTCGCTTGATCCCGGCAGCGAAGTCCTGCCCCTGATCGGCTCGAAAGAAGGTATTGTTCACATCGCGATGGCTTTTCTGGAGCCCGGCGACGTGGCGCTGGTGCCCGATCCCGGCTACCCCGCATACCGCGCGGCGTCGCTGCTGGCGGGCGCCGAAGTGCGGACCTATGACCTGAAAGCGAAGGGTGGATGGCTGCCCGATCTCGACAGCCTGGAAAGCAGCGATCTGGCGAAGGTGAAAGTGCTTTGGGCCAACTATCCGCACATGCCGACCGGCGCTCCGGGTTCGGAACAAGCCTTCCGGGACCTCGTCGATTTCGGCGCCCGGCACAATATTCTGATCGTCCACGACAACCCGTACAGTTTTATCCTGAACGAGATCCCGCGCAGCATACTGGCGGCAGAAGGCGCAGCGGAAGTAGCCATTGAACTGAATTCGCTGTCCAAATCGCACAATATGGCCGGTTGGCGCGTAGGCGCCCTGCTGGGGCACAGCGATTACCTGAAGGCCGTGTTGCGCTTCAAAAGCAACATGGACAGCGGGCAATTTCTGGCGGTGCAGCAGGCTGCGGTACGGGCACTGCAGCTGCCCGGCGACTGGTATGCCGGCCTGAACGACCTGTACCGGAAAAGGCGGCAGGTGGCGGAAGCCATCATGGAGGCCCTGGGTTGCCGCTTCGACAAGGCCCAGCAGGGAATGTTCCTGTGGGCGGAAATACCCGAACGATATCGCGACGCCTATGCCTTGAGCGACGAACTGTTGCAGGAAAAACATCTGTTCCTCACCCCCGGCGGCATTTTCGGCTCCAACGGCGACCGCTTCATCCGCCTTTCGCTGTGCAGCACGGTCGAGGTGCTCGAACAGGCGCTGTCCCGGATCGTTCAGCCTCAAAAAAACGCAACGACACCTATTTCTGACCCTGTTCATCAAAACATTCGGACTACATGATTGTCACCATTATCGGATTAGGACTTATTGGCGGCTCTATCGGCCTGGGGCTGCGGGAGCAGGGATTTGCCCGGCATATTATCGGTGTGGACAATGACTGCGCGCACGGCGAAAAAGCGATTGCCCTCGGCATTGTCGACGAAGTGCTGCCATTGGAAGAGGCTGTCCGGCAAAGCGAAGTGATCGTCGTCGCCACGCCGGTAGACAGCCTTACCACCTTGCTCCCACAGGTACTCGATCTCGTGAACGGAGATCAGGTCGTGCTCGATGTCGGCTCCACCAAAATGCCCGTACTGCAATCGGTGGAAGGCCACTCGAAGCGCGCGCATTTCGTGGCCACGCACCCTATGGCCGGTACGGAATATTCCGGCCCGGAGGCTGCGGTCCGCGGGCTTTTCCGCGACAAATGCTGTGTGTTTACCGACGTAGAAAAAAGCGCTCCGGAGGCACTGGAAGTTTGCCGCAGGCTGTATGAGTCGCTGGGCATGCGCCTCACGTACCTTAACGGGCCCGACCACGACCTGCACGTGGCGTATGTGAGCCATATTTCGCATATCGCTTCGTTTGCCCTGGCGCTCACGGTACTGGAAAAAGAACGCGAAGAGCAGCGTATCTTCGAACTTGCCAGTGGTGGTTTCAGCAGCACCGTACGCCTCGCCAAAAGCAATCCGGATACCTGGATCCCTATTTTCCGTCAGAACCGCGACAACGTACTCGACGTGCTCGACGAATTCATCAATACCGTCAGCAGATTCCGCACCCTGTTGATCAAAAAAGACTTTTCCACCTTCGACGCCCTGATCCATCACGCCAACGATATCAGAAGGATCATCGGATGATGGGCGCTCCGGTATAAACGGACATTGTTACCATCCGATCAGAACTACATTTTGCAATCCATCCATAAAAAACGCTGCCTTATGTTACTAAAAAAACAAAACAATCATCCCTTTTTGATCGCCGGGCCCTGCTCGGCGGAAACAGAAGAACAGGTACTCGAAACCGCCCGCAGACTTGCAGACGCGGGGGTCGATCTTTTCCGCGCCGGCGTCTGGAAACCCCGCACCCGCCCGGGCGCATTCGAGGGCAACGGAGCCACCGCACTGCCCTGGCTGCGGCAAGTGAAACAGGAAACCGGCCTGCGCATTACCATCGAGGTCGCCAACGGCAACCAGGTGTACGAAGCGCTGAAGCACGGGATCGATGTGTTGTGGGTGGGCGCGCGCTCCACGGTAAATCCCTTCTCCGTTCAGGAGATCGCCGATGCCCTGCGCGGTGTCGATGTGCCGGTTTTGGTCAAAAACCCCGTGAACCCGGACCTCGATCTCTGGGTCGGCGCCATCGAGCGCATCCGAAACGCCGGTGTCACGCAGATCGGCGCCATTCACCGCGGATTTTCGGCTTACGCCAAATCAAAATTCCGCAACGCCCCTTATTGGGAGATCCCGATCGAATTGCGGCGGCGTATGCCGGACCTCCCCCTGATCTGCGACAACTCGCATATCTGCGGCAACCGGGAAGACCTGCTCGAAGTAGCGCAACAGGCGTTTGACCTTAACTACGATGGCCTGATGACAGAGGTACATCCCACACCCGATGATGCATGGAGCGACGCCAAACAGCAGATCACACCTTTCGTGTACCGGGAAATGCTGCAGCGCCTGGTCGTTCGCCGCGAAACGACCGACAATCCCGAATTCCTCGAACATATTGAAAATCTGCGCCACAAGATCGACGAGATCGACATGGAACTGCTCAACCTGCTTGCCCGGCGCATGCGCGTAGCCGAAGACATTGGCCGCTACAAATTGCGCAACAACATCTCGATCCTGCAATCCACACGCTGGAACGAAATACTCGAAAAAGGATACCAGCAGGGTCGCCTGCGCGGATTGAACAACGAATTCATCGAGAAATACCTGACGGCAGTACATCAGGAAAGCATCGCCCATCAACAGGAAGTAATGCAACAGGAAACAACGGCCCAGCGGCCGGAGTAGGGGCGGTTGCAGTCGGCAGTTTTCAGTGGCAGTTGGCAGTAGTACCGAAACGTGAAAAAGTGAGGCGATTTTATTCGCTTAAAACGTTCAACTCCCTTTATGCCCCGAAGTACTCGTGCCAACTGCCAACTGCTACTGTCATCTGCCAACTCTCCGAGCCGTTTCCCAGCCCCACAGGCTCAGCAGCCCGAAACCCGCAGTGTTGAGGGTACCGTGCCAGCGTTTCATAAAAGGAATATTTGCCCATTCCGAAGGGTAATAAAAACGCAGGGCGTACAGCGCAGCGAGGGCCGCGCCGGCAATCAGACAGCAAGCCCCGATCAGCCACAATATGCGCGCAGGCCGTGGAAAATGGTTGTGAAACGCAAGTTTTATCTGCAAAACGGCCACAGCAAATGCCAAAACAGCAAAGCCTGTCGCCGCCGCGCTTTCGATGCCGGTCGGGTATCCTAATTTCGTCAGGGTAATGCCTGCCGCCACCATCGGCATACCCAACAGGGTCGCCAGTGCCACCGGTCTGACAACAGGTGGCGCCACGGAAGCCTCCAGAAGACAACATGCGATAACGGTCAGAACAAAACCGGCCACATGAAAATGCGCCGCCGTGAGCCCAACGATCACGGCATCAAAATCAAGCGGACGCCAGCCTGCCAGAAAACTCAGCGCCCACACGGCGCCGGTCGCCCAGTAGACAAGGGCTGCCCATCGCATCCAGTCCTCAAGGCGCCATTTTCCCGGGGTGGCGATTGCTGCTGTCTCCCGCATTGCCAGCCAGGCAGCCAGCAGTGTGTACGGGAGCGCCCATAACGGAGCGTATATGCCCGGATATTGCAGGTAAGCAACGCAGAACATCGCTGCAGTTGCATAATAAACCGGCCCGTCGTCGATGCCTGATAATCGCAGTCCCGCCGGCACCAATGTCAACGCCGCCAATGCGACCAATGCCGCCTCCCAGTGCTCCATGAGCAATGCATCATCGGCGAGCAGCAGGAATATTAGCCAGCCGGCCAGAGGCGCTATACGTTTCATAAGCCGTGCTGTTGTATAAAATTGATCATAGATCGTTGAGAATCGCGCACAAATTTGCGCTGGTAAGCACGGGCAAGCGGATATCCCAGTCGGGCTAGCCAGTGCCGGGGTCGTGAGAAGGCGCGGATGGAATATTGCACTGCGCCGCTGCCGTCGCGTTCTACGAGGAACAACTCCTCACCGCATTCCACGTGCCCGGGCAGGGTGCCGTACGCAAAGCCGAACTGCCGGTCGTTGTCGATCACATAGACGATGCGGCAACTGTTGAGCCACCACAAACCCATCACCCGGGCTGCCATGGTCACTACGCCGCCTTCCCGGATGGGAGTATCATCGGGCCAAATATTCGCCCAGCCGCCGGGAAACATTTTCCAGCACCGGATGGCTTCCTTCGCTGCCTCCCATACCCGATCGCCCTGCCCCAGTGATGCGACATTCAGGTCATTGTCGAAACCGGCGACCGGATCGGGAGTATTCGACAGCCCTACTTCCCCGTAACTGAATGGGCGTTTTTCTTCGCTGCTAATAAAGTCGCGTCGTGTCGCGGGGGCGGGTTCTTTCAGAAAAAGCATTGTTTTTTGTGGTGTAAACGAACCGTACAAAAGGTTTGTTCGTGTCGTTTGAAGAATTTTACCTTCGCCAAATTTTTAAACACAATGCGCTACCTGACTTTCCTGGCTGCCTGCTGCAGCCTGCTGCTGTTTTCCTGCGATAAAACCCTCAGCCCTGAAGAGCAGTTTCAGGAAGACTTGCAAAAGATCGACGACTACCTGGCCGCCAACGGGCTGACTGCGGAATCGACCCCTTCCGGACTCCACTACATCATCACAAAAGAAGGCACCGGCAACCACCCGACATTGCAGTCCACTGTAACGGTAAAATACAAAGGTTACCGCCTTGACGGGTCGGTGTTCGACGAAACGACCGGAAGTGAAACGGTGCAATTCTCGCTGGCAGGAGTGATATTCGGATGGCAGGAAGGCATTCCCCTGCTGAAAAAAGGGGGCAAAGGCACATTGTTGCTGCCTTCCTACCTGGCATACGGCCCTTCCGGCTACGGACCGATCGCGCCCAACACTGTGTTGCTCTTTGACGTGGAACTTGTGGATTTTTGAATACGCCGTTCGTCAGGGAGCTGTCAGGGGCACCTGCATCGTGCCGAACATGGCTTTCAGTTTTTCTCTGCGAAAATCAAAGATCTTCTCGAGTTGCCGGCGTACGAACAACAGGTTCGCCAGCTCGCCGAGCGGCCCCAGGGGCAGCCGGTAGTGCAGCAGATCGGTCATTTCCACACCGCCCTGCACGGCCTTGAAATGGTGCTGATGGTGCCACAATGCATAAGGCCCTGCCCGTTGTTCGTCGACAAAATATTTCCCCTGTTCCACATGGGTGATCTCGGTCATCCAGTATAGCGGAATGCCGAGCAGCGGCTTTACGGTGTAGGTGATCACCTGGCCCGGATACATCCCGTCCAGAAAGTCCGGGTCGGAAGTGATGTGGAAACCCATATAAGGAGGGGTGATCTCTTTCAGGTTGCGGGGGGAGGAAAAGAAGGTCCAGGCCTTTTCAACGGGTATGGGCAGGCGCTGAACGCGTTTGAGCGTATATACAGCCATCGTTCGGATAAATGTCTTGTGGCTGAAAAACACCTCAGAACACTTCAGGTTTAGAACGTGTTCGGGATTTTTGCGCCAGGCCCGAACACGTTCTTAAAAATGCGAACGCCGCCGCAACATCAATCGGTCGCAGCGGCGTTTTCTTGTCAACAAAAAACGTTCTGTCAGGCGCTATACCATGTTCTCCGGTACAAATTTATCCAGATTGGCAGGGTACTCCTTCTTGTGCGCGTAGCGGAGGATGTCCGTACTGGTCACAATTCCCATCAGTTCCTGTTTCTCGTTCACGATCGGTACGGCGTGGAACAGGTGCTCCATCAGTACTTCCGCTACGGCGCCCAGGTGCTGGTCGGGATCCAGGGTTGCAATCCTGGTGGTCATGATGTCTTTCACTTTCATGGTTTTGTATTCCTCCACGGATTTCCCGAGTTTGAAAAAGTCCCATGATGTGATGATACCGACCAAAACCTTATCCTGAACGATCGGGAGGTGGTGTATCCGCTTGTCCAGCATGATGCTCCGCGCCTCGTCGAGCGTATTTTCAGGATGAAGGGTAATGACGTTTTTCGTCATGTGCGTGTGTACAAGTTCATTCATCATAGGCTGCAAAGTTTTTTTACAGTGAAAGGGAATTTGTCTGACCCGAAAGTAGGTAAATGTCGCCTGACTTCCAAAAGAAAAATTGCCCGAACTTGCAACTTTAACAGTATTTATCCTTGCTTTAGCAGCCCGAAACGGCTTTTAGCGACCCAGTTCCCGCGCGCGTTCCATAGCGGCGTTGGCGCCTGCAATAATGTCCTCATGGAGGGCCGTTTTTCGAAATATCTCCATGGCGGCTTCGGTAGTACCGCCTTTCGAAGATACCCGGGCGATCCAGTCGCCGCAGCTAAGGTCGGCCTTGTTATACAGATCAACGGCGCCCGTAAAAGTCTGACTGACAAGTAATTCCGCTTCCGATAATGAGAAACCCATTTTGATTGCTGCTTCTATCATCGCATTCATAAAAAAGTAAACGTAGGCAGGTCCCGACCCCGAGATCGCCGTACAGGCGTCGATCAGGTCCTCTCTTTCCACATAAAGCGTTTTCCCGGTGGTGCTGAGCAGGTTTTGCACCATCACCAGTTCGATGCGCGTCACCGCATCGGTGGAGGTAAAAGCCGTGACACCTGCGCCAATCTGCGCCGGCAGGTTGGGCATCGCCCGTATGACTTTTTCCACGCCCAGCGCAGCCGAAATGGCGCTCAGGCGCACCCCTGCCATGATGCTGAGAAATACCTGGCCCGGCTGTACCAGCCCGCTGACTTCTTCGAACAATTTCGGTGCATCCTGCGGCTTTACCGCGAGAATATGCAGATCGGCTTCGGGCACGCAGTGACGCGGGTCGCTGAAGAAGCGGCCCTCATGGGTCTGGCTCAGGTGGTTGGCCTTTTCATAGGAACGGCAAAGCACCATCATGTTGTCGGAGGTTACAATGCGGCTGCGCAGAAAACTTTGGGCATAAGTAAGGCCCATATTACCACCGCCTAAAATGAGAATTTTCATAAGATTGTGCTCGCGGGCCTTTTACCCGAATACAGGTTGTCGGGTCAGCCCAGAATGAACGAAGCCGTAAAAATCAGACATTCTCCTGACGATGAAAAAAACAATTCTTCCCGTTGCGGCCATTGCCGCCCTCATTACTGCCTGTGAACAGCCCTCGCAGCCATCCGGAGAAACACGGTCGCCCGAGCGAGCGGCCTATTCGCTGGCCATCCACGGCGGCGCAGGCACGATCCTTCGTGCCGAAATGTCGCCCGAAAAAGAGGCAGCGTACCGGGCCGCGCTCGATACTGCGCTCAATATCGGCGAAACGGTCCTCCGCGATGGCGGCACGGCGCTCGATGCCGTGGAACAAACCATCTCCTGGCTGGAGGATTGTCCGCTGTTCAACGCGGGAAAAGGCGCCGTATTTACCCACGAGGGCAAAAATGAACTCGACGCAAGCATCATGGACGGTCGTGGCCAGCAGGCAGGTGCGGTAGGCGGCGTCACCAACGTGCGCCATCCCATCCGGCTCGCGCGCGCTGTAATGGAAAGATCGCCACATGTTTTCCTGAGTGGGAGGGGCGCCGAGCAGTTTGCCGGGGAAAACGGCCTGGAAATCGTCGATCCCAAATGGTTTTTCACGCAAAACCGCTGGGAAAGCCTGCAAAAAGCGCTTCAGCAGGAGGCTGGGCAAAACAACAAGCACGGGCAACTGAAATTACCGGACCACAACCCGGACCACAAGTTCGGCACCGTCGGTTGTGTGGCCCTCGACCGCGAAGGGCACTTCGCGGCGGGTACCAGCACGGGCGGCATGACCAACAAAAAATGGAACCGCATCGGCGATTCGCCCGTCATCGGCGCAGGCACCTATGCAGATGACGCGGCCTGCGCGGTATCCTGTACCGGTCACGGTGAATTCTTCATCCGATACGCCGTCGCGCACGACGTTTGGGCGCTTATGATGTACAAAGGGCTTTCCCTGGCCGATGCAGCAGATCTGGTGATCAATAAAAAACTGGTGGAAAAAGGCGGTCAGGGCGGTCTGATCGCTGTGGACAAAGACGGCCATATCGCCATGCCTTTCAACTCGGAAGGCATGTACCGGGGTTTTGCCAAACCCGGCGAGCGAAAGATCATGATCTTCCGGGAGCAATAGTCAATTGCACGAGACAGGGAACTCCCGCAGGGGGATGTGCAGTTTCTGATATCAAACAGCATTGCCCTATGATGCAAGAAACCCTGCCGATCAACAACCATATTTCACTGACACCGTTCAACGATGCCGACAAGGGAAATCTGGTGAAATATCTGAACGATGAAGCGATGCGCCGCAATACGCTGCGGGTGCCTCATCCCTATACTCCAAAGGACGCAGATGAATGGCTGGAAAAGGTAAAACAAACCCTCGCCGATCGTGGCCGGACCGTCAACTGGGCAATCCGGCACCGGGAAGCCGGCGCGATCGGAGGCATCGGCTCATTTTTGAAGAACGGCCTCGACGGCCACAGCGACGAGATCGGCTACTGGATCGCAGGGCCGTTCAGGGGGCAAGGCATCATGACGGAAGTGGTGCGACAGTTTTGCGCTCATTTGTTCGATACCCGGCCCGCTTTGCTGCGGATCGAGGCATGGGTATTTGCGCACAACCAGGCGTCCGTACGGGTACTGGAGAAAGCGGGTTTCGAGCGCGAAGGATTTTCGCGCAAGGCTTTTTTTAAGAACGGGACGCCACTGGATGCAATATTATTGGGCTTGGTCAAATAAAAACAGGGGCTTCGCCCCTTTGGGCGAGCCCCTGTCCGTCAGTCTGTGTGTTGATTAGTCCGGGAAGAAGAGCGGGTGCTATTCCTTGATGAATTTTCCGATGACCACACTTCCCGAGGCGCGCAATTCCACGATATACATCCCGGGCACGAGTGATGAAATATCCATCTGCGCTATGTTTTCGCCGGTGTCCGCATGTTTTTCATTGCGAAGCAGCGTTTTTCCCGACAGGTCGCTGATCCTGATCTCCACATCGCCAGCCGATTCCGCCGAGAATGCTGTGTTCAGCACGGATGTGGCAGGATTGGGGAATACTTTCCATTCCGTAAATACCGAATGATCGTTGGTGCCGGTTGTGCCGGCTGCCACGGCCAGTTGTGCGGGTTCGCGGTTGAAATTCCAGGGATCCTGGGTATCGATCTCAAAACTGATCGAACTGCTGCATGAATCGCCTTCTATGCTCAGCGTTACTGTGTAAACACCGGATTGCGCATACACATGGAAAGGGTTTTGCTCAGTGCTGCCCGTACCGTCGCCAAAATCCCAGGACCAGGACTGTATGGGATTGGGCGAGAAGGACAGATCGATGAACTGGATGCCTGTGCCGCCAATGCTGTCGGGCATGGGCAGGAACAGGGCCTGGCAATCAGGTTCGGGTATCCACGGAAAATCGTCACCTACATATATCTCGAACGATATCTCGCTTTCGCAACCGTCGATAGTGGTAATGGAGAGGGTAACCGTGTAGAGCCCTTCTTCCGCATAGGTATGGGTGGGGTTTTGCTCAGTGCTGGTACTGCCGTCGCCAAAATCCCAGGACCATGCTTGCGCAATACCGAGCGATATGTCGATAAACTCAACCGTGAGCGGGTCACCGCCAGCCGGGGAATTAATACCGCCATATCCGACGATGAACATGGCCTGACATCCGTACCAGAATGTATCTACAGGACAGTCGTGCGCGAACACGATCTCGCAGGCATGTGCTTCACAGCCGTCGTCGGTCGTAACCGTCAGTTGTACCGTATAAATACCTTCGTCAGCATAGGTATGGGAAGGATTTGCTTCCGTACTGGTATTGCCGTCGCCGAAATCCCAGAGGTAAGTAACAGCACTCGCCGAGTCACCGTTTGCATTGAACACACCGGCGGAAAAATCAAAAGACGTTGTGCCGGTCTGTTCGTATGAAATATAGGTCAGGCAGTCGGGGAAAGGCGGAAAATCGGTAGAAAACGGAAATTCCGCAGTTGCCACGCAGCCGTTCGAACCTGTAACCGTAACCGTCACGATGTAAAAGCCGCCGTTGGGATACACATGCACGGGATTTTCTTCCGTGCTGGTGCTGCCGTCGCCAAAATCCCAAAACCAGCTGACCGCCACATCCGAACTGTCGGCGCCGAAATACTGTGCGGAGAAAGTATAACCCGCTGTACCTGGTACCGGCGGCGTCACGTCAATCCAGACCCAGCAATCTGGGAAAGGCGGCTGATCATATACAAATACGGGAAAAACAGTGGTAGCGGCACACCCCGATTCGCTCGTCACCGTAAGGGTAACCAGGTAGTCCCCTTCTTCGGCGTATGTATGCGTCGGATTTGCCTCCGTACTGGTGCTGCCATCGCCAAAATCCCAAAGGTATGTAAAGGCGCCATCGCCGTTCGCCGTGTAAAAATCAGCATCAAAATCGATCGCCAGTCCCCCTGCAGGCATATACCAGCCATATACTTCGCAATCGGGCGTGACGGGTTGATCGCCGCAGATCTGGAAATCGACCGTAGCCTGCGAAGTGCCGGCCATGACTGCCTGTTCAAACACCTGGTCGGGGGCATTAATGCACCCGTTGAAAGTGCTCACCGTGAATTCCGTAACACCCGGAGGAAGCGCCGGGAATTGTATCAGGTAAGCGCCGGAGGCATCCGTGACCGCCGATTCAAAGATAAATACCGTGGAATCCGAAGGGTCTCCGGCGTACGCGAATACCATCCAGTCGGCCACCGCGGAACCATCGCTGCTGCGCGTTACCGTCCCGTCGATCTGGAACGACACCTGCCCCTGAAGAGCATACACTGCCAGTAAACAAAATATATTCAAAAAAAAGCGTTTCATGTCTTGTGCGTTTGGAAATGTTTGATTGTGAGATAATTGGAAAGACCGGTCTGTTATTTTTGAATTCTGATGGTTCGGGTCAGTACGCCGCCCGGGCTTTGTAATTCGAGCACGTACATGCCCGCCGGCAAGCCTGCCAGCGGCAGTTGCACCGCTTCACCCGGGTCGCCGAGGCGTATCACTGGTTGGCCGAGCGCATTGACGAGCATCAGCTGCTGTATTTCGAAATCTGCGTGGATATGCAGGTAATCGCTTGCGGGATTCGGCCAGATGCGCAGGCGGGCGTCTTCGGGCGATTGCGTATCCGTCTGCTGGTTTTCCTCTTCGACGATGTGCAGCATAAGTGTGTCGCCTGCCACCAGTGTTTCGTTGCCGAAGTGGTCGATCATCCGGATCGATTCTATCCTGATCGGCACGTCCTGTTCATAGCCAATGACGTCGATGATGATAATATAGAAATTGGCTACACCGATAGTCCCGAAGCCATTGACGGAGTTGTGGTCGGTGCGCACCCAGGCGACATCGATGCGCTCGTCCGACACTTTTTTGTACATATAAATGCGATCGCCGTCAGGGTTGGCCCAGGAGGGTTGTGTAAAATTGAAACTGACATCGTTCGCATCAATGTACAAGGGGTCAATGATGACGGAAAAAGCGACCCCGTAGAGGTCTTCTACAGGCATTTGTGCGTCGCCCAGGGTGATCGGCAAGGTAAATGACATGCCGGGATGCAACTCGCCGGGTAGCGCCGATCCGTCAAATTTGAGCATGGGGTCTATGCCGGGCAGTCCCGGCACGAAAAGATCGGGGCTGACGCCGGTATCGCGTTGAAGCCCGTAATTGACGTATATCGGAAAGGCGTCGTAGAAATAATTGACTACGCCGTCGCCGTTGCAATCGGCAAAGGCGAAGTTGGTGCCATTTGCAAACTGGAAGGGCCAGGCGTAGGCCGGTTGTGGCACGAACCCGAGTCCGTTTCCGATAACGGTATCGCGTTGCGGGCCGAAAAAGTTGTAAGCGAGGCCAAGGTGGAGAAAGTCAACGTTATTGACCACTCCGTTGTCCGTTACGTCGCCCGGGTAGACCGACAGGTTCTGGCTAAAGCCTTGCCACTGCTGGAATATCACCAGCATAAGTACCGTCCCTGTTTTCCTAAGAAATGTTCTTTTCATGATAGTATACACGACTATTTTGACGGTACAAAAGTGGGTTGCAGTTTGGCTGGCGACAAATACATTTTTTCATGTTTATCATAATAATTTAGAAGAAAATAGTTGTGTTTTATTTTTCAAACATCTATTTATCAGCATTTTACTTTTAGTTAAAAAAGATCAAAATCAAAAAAATGTCCTCGCACTACGATGATCGCCGCCATAAATGCGCCTACTTTTGTCGCGCTTTGGCAATTGAAACACCGGCGATATGCAAAACAGCAAGTTGTTGGAACTGCTCAGGGGCTTTTCCGGCCGCGAATGGAAATCCTTTCGTGATTTTGTGAATTCACCGTATTTCAACAGGAACGGGGATGTGACAGCACTCTGTAACCTGCTGGAAGATAAGTCGGGAAATAGCGACACCCTGCAACGGGAGGCGGTCTTCAGAGAACTGTTTCCCGGCCAGGCCTTTGACGACGCCCGGCTGAATCACCTGATGTCGTTTTTACTCAAACTCGCAGAGCGCTTTCTGGGCCTGGAGCGAACGAATTCACATGCTCCGTTCACACTGTCGTTTCATACGTTGCAGGCCTTACTGGAAAGAGGACTCGAAAAGCACTATCGTTACGCTGTCGAACAAGTCAGAAAAAAACAAAACACCAATCCTTATCACGACGCCACGTTTTTTTTACAGCGTTATCAGGTGGAAGATTTTGAAGCCGGATACCTTTCCAGAAGTGCGGGGCGCCGCTTCAACGAAAGCGTACAGTTGGCCGCCGATCACCTCGACCAGTTCTATCTGGCAGAAAAACTCCGTTGCACCTGTTACATGCTCACCAGCCAGGTCGTGCTCGCCACGCCCTACAACCTGCAACTGGTGGAGGAAGTGCGGCGCTTCGTGGCAGCACTACGCGAACCGGAGCCGATCGTGCAGGCCTATTATCTCATCACCTGCCTGCTCACCGACCCTGCTGCATTTTCCGACTTTGAAGCACTGAAACTACTCCTCACGGAACAGGAACGGCATTTTCCGCCTCCGGTACTGGCCGAATTGTATCAATATGCGATCAATTACTGCAACCTTCAGATCCTGAAAAATCACGAGCCGTTCGTTGCAGAGGCACTCGATTGGTATACGCGCGGCGTACAATCGGGTATCCTGCTCGAACAGGGGAAACTATCTCCCTGGCATTTCAAGAATATGATCAAACTGGGCCTTCGGCTAAAAAAATATGCGTGGACAGAACAATTCATCCGCGACAATACCGGTCTGCTGGAACCCGAATTCCGCGACGATGCCTTTCACTACAACCTTGCTGAATTGTACTACTATACCGGGCGTTCCGGCGAGGCACAAGAGCAACTGAATCAGGTAGAATTTACCGACATCCATTACAACCTGGGCGCAAAGGTCATCCTCTGCAAGATCTTTTACGAGACCGGCGAACTGGACGCGCTGGAAAGCCTGCTGCATGCATTCAGGGCCTATCTGCACCGCAATCGCGTGATCGCGGAGGATCTGCGACAACCCTACCTGCATTTTACGGCCATCCTGCGCCGCATCACGCGCAGCACATCCAAGGACGCCGCTGCACTACGCGACAGGATCGACCGCACCGTGCTCGCCGAAAAAAACTGGTTGCTGAAAGTGCTGGATCAGGATTTCTGACAAAGCAAGTCCTTAATGCAACACCAGTTTCCGTCTGACCACTCCGCTGCGGGTCGCCAGTTCGAGCCAGTACATGCCTTTGGGCACGGTCGTAAAATCGAGGTATAGCGCTCCTTCGCCTGCGGCTTGCTCTTTGTGCAGGGCAGATAACCGCGCACCGCGGACATCCAGCAGCGAGATATTCAGATCGCCGCCTTCGAAATCCCCGAATGCGACCGTGACCGCTCCGTTGCCGGGGTTAGGATATACCGACAGCCCTTGCGCCCAGCCGGGCGTCGAGGTACCGTTGATCGTATCCACTACCGCCGATACGGGGACCCGGTCACTCGTGCAGGTGTGTTCGTAGTAATCTATTTCCCAGTTGAAAAAGTAATAGTAGCGGTTCAGGCCGAACGGCGAGGAGGTCAGCCGCACCACGTTGGGAATGGTGTAAGGATACATAACACTCTGGCTGCTCCGGTAGAGTTGGGGGCCGTAGGTGCCCAGGCCCACAATATTTTCCTGTGCATCGGTTTCCAGGCTCAGATTTTGACCAACCGGCACATCGAAGCCCAGGTCAATCACCGACGAGCCGGAAGGAATAAATACCGTTTTGGTCTGGATCACCTGGCCGAAGGTGTTGAGCAGGTCGATCTTTCGTTCTGCCGCGATGTCTGCATATACCTTTACTTTCGACAGGCGGAACGGCGTCAGGCAGTCGAAATAGATCGCACCGTTGACCTGCGGGTCGCCGATCGTGGAGCCCTGGTGGTTGACCATGCCGACAAACTCATTTGGCTGGTCGTAGACCGTTGTTGCAGATGCCCAGTATGTCATATCGGCCGTGAGCGGGCCGGTCATGAATGTATCGCCGGTGAACAGCAGATTGCCACCCACAGGTGCGTCGTACCAGTTGACCTGCCCGCCGCTGGCTGTCAGCGTGGCGGGGGTCTGCAGCAACACCGTATCGTTCATGGTGAGTGGCACGGGGCTGTCGAGCACCGTCACTTCTATGGCTGCCGATTCGAATTGATCGCAAAGTCCCTGGGTGGTGACGTAGTAACTGCCAGGCTCCGTTATCACGATGCTTTGGGTGGTATCGCCGGTATTCCACTGCCAGGCACTGGCAGCAGAAGAAACCAGTTCGACAAAACCGCCGGCGCAGAACACCGAATCGCCGATCGCGGCGATCGCAGGTATTTCCACAGGGTCGACCGTAATGCGCACCACACTCGAAGCAGTGGAACAGCCCTCATTCGTGGTGACCGTAACTGAATAGTTGCCTTCGTCGCCTACGGTGATCGTCGCAGTCGTGTCGCCCGTGCTCCACAGGTACTGCTTATAGGCATCGGTCACGAAGAGGGTCACTTCTTCACCGGAACAGATCACGGTGCTGCCGGTAGAAAAGGCCGTTACCTGCGGGATCACGCAGCCGCCTTCTTCTACAGTGAGGTATTGGTCGAGCGCAAGCCCTTGCTTCAGCGTATCCACAATGCCGGAAGGCCAGAAAACCAGAACGGAGTCGATGGCGGAGATTTGCCCCAAACCGAAATGGATCTGCATGGAATTCATGATGCCGTAACTCTCGCCAGCCCGCACTTCGCGCACCTGCGCACCCAGTTCGCTGTACAATATCACTTTGGCCCCTACAGCATTGCGGTTGCTCTGCACGCCGCGCAGATTCAGCCCGAAGTAGTGGTTATCGTTGCCGGTATTGAGCCACAGGACGTCGGGCGTATTGCTGGGATCTGTAAAGATTTCAGCATACCCTGCATATATATCCTGAAAGCCGTCGTGGTTGAGGTCGCCGAGGGCAAAAGACTCGATGTCATTGTTGTCGAACAGGCCGCTTGTGCGGGAAAAGGTTTTGTCCCCGTTGTTGTGGAACAGGTGGCTGCGGCTGCCGGCTACCAGTATGTCCACATAGCCGTCGTTATCGAAATCGCGGAACACACCCTGGATCGGGGTACCCGTGACCGAATCTTTCAGACCGGCAGCGATCGTGATGTCGGTGAAATGACCGGTGCCGTCGTTTTCGAGCAATTGGCTCGTAACATCGTGGTTGGTGATAAAGCAGTCGAAATCGCCGTCGTTGTCGATGTCGCCAAAATCGGCAGTCCAGGTCTGCGCGCCGATGCGCAGGCCCGAGGCGTTGGTGACGTCTTGTGTATAAGTACCGTCGCCGTTGTTGAGAAACAACTGGTTGATGCGCGTCGGGTTGGTGGGGCTGCTCACGCCCTGCCGGCAGTGCGCAATATAAAGATCGAGATCGCCGTCGTTGTCCACGTCACTCCAAACAGAGCCGTAGTTGCCCGAGTTGTCGGATGCCGGCACCGTGGCCAGGTCTATCCACAAGGGTTGGTATACCAGATTGCCTGCGCCGTCATTGCCGAAAATGCGGGAAGCACCGTCGTCGTGGCATACAAAAGCGTCGAGCCAGCCGTCGTTGTTGATATCGGCGAAATTGACACCCTGAACGAAGGTGCCGGGGCCGGTAAGGGTCAGCAGATCAAATGCTGTGCCGCCGGCATTCGCCATAGCGATCTTGATACCGTCGTAAGCGCCACCTGTCAGTACATCCGGAAAACCATTGTTGTCGAGATCGCCGGCGCACATGCCCCATTGCGAACCGTTGTCCATGTCGATGCCGGACGAAGAAACGAAGGACTGATTGGGCGCCGTCTGATAGGCGACGGTTAGATAAAAGCCCTGGTCCATGCGTGCG
The DNA here is from genome assembly GCA_020636045.1 of Lewinellaceae bacterium. Taxonomy (GTDB): domain Bacteria; phylum Bacteroidota; class Bacteroidia; order Chitinophagales; family Saprospiraceae; genus M3007. The sequence continues at coordinate 446,493 of JACJYP010000002.1, read as the reverse complement.
ATGTCGTCGAGGCCGTCGCCGTTCATGTCGAGCACCGCAATGGCTACCCCGCTGAAATGCTTGTCGGGGCCGAGCAGGTCGTTGCGATTGATAAACTGGGTCTGGGCGGAAAGTTGGCAGGAGAAGAGGGCCGCAGCGAGAAAAAGCGGCCACCGAAGGTGGTTCATGTCAATTTGCTTGAAAGTTCGGGTCCCGAAAACGGGACCGAAAGATAGCGGGAAAGCCCAAACATTGTACGGGCAGCAACGCAACTTGGCAAATGGCCGACAATAGTTGCTCCCCTGGTTCTGTTTGACAAAACCCGCTCTGAATCGGCGTTTAAATTTCCTTTTCTATGAGATAGGCATTGCGCGACGAGGAATTGCGGTTGATCATTTCCGCGATAAAACCCGTCAGGAACAGCTGGGTGCCGATGATCAGCGCCAGGATACCGAAATAGAACAACGGGCGATCCGCAATGCCGTATTCCTTGTACACCGTTTTAGCGATACTGAGATAGACCAGGATGACAAATCCGACAAAGAAGGACAGAAGGCCGAGGGTGCCGAAAAAGTGCATGGGCCGCTTGCCAAACTTGCCGACAAAGGAGATGCTCATCAGGTCGAGCGGGCCGTTGATGAAGCGCTCCAGGCCGCCGAACTTGGTGTATCCGTATTTGCGTGCACGGTGCTCCACTACCTTTTCTCCAATGCGTGTGAAGCCGGCCCATTTGGCAATGACAGGGATGTAGCGATGCATTTCGCCATACACTTCTATGGCTTTGACCACCTCCCCGCGGTAGGCCTTGAGGCCGCAGTTGAAATCGTGCAGGGAAATTCCGCTCATCCAGCGCGTGACGGCATTGAAAAGTTTGGTCGGGATGGTCTTGCTCAGGGGGTCGTGGCGCTTCTTTTTCCAGCCAGACACGAGGTCATAGCCTTCTTCGCGGATCATGCGCCGGAGTTCCGGTATCTCGTCGGGACTGTCCTGCAGATCGGCGTCCATGGTGATCACCACTTCGCCTTCGGACGCCTGAAATCCGGTATGCAAGGCAGCGGATTTGCCGTAGTTGCGGCGAAACTTGATCCCCCGCACAGCGGAGTTGGCGGCTTTCAGGCCTTCGATCACCTTCCAGGACCCGTCGGTGCTGCCGTCGTCGACCATAATGATCTCGTATGAAAAGCCGTTGGCGTCGCATACCCGGCGGATCCAGGCTTCGAGCTCGGGCAGGCTTTCCGCTTCGTTTTTTAGCGGGATAACGACTGAAATATCCATTCTCAAGGTTAAATATCGAATTTTGACAACGGCGATACCCGTAATTTCGATGCCGGGACTTCGTCTTTGCGCCGCGTATAGAACGGCAGCAAAGGTCCGGAATCCTTGCTGACAGGAATGGCTTTTTGCAGATTTTTCCTGCTTTTCAGCATGGCGCTCCAGCGGTCGAACAATTGCTCCTGCTGCTCCGGGCTCATTTTTGGATGTTCATCGTAAAAACCCTTCTCTGCGCGCTGACGTTTTGCCTCAAACAGGGTCACGGCACAGGCGGCTGAAATATTGAGGCTTTCAGCGAACCCCGACTGCGGAATGGTGAAGCGACCGTCGGCAAACGCCTGCGCTTCGACACTGAGGCCTTCGTCTTCGTTGCCAAACATCAGGGCGGTGGGTTGTGTCAGGTCGTGTGCGTAGAGTTCGGCGGTGTCGTCAGCCGGCGGCAGAGCCGCCAGTACACGTCCATAGCGCTGTTTCACCCTGCGCATACATTCTTCCAGATCCTCGAACAGATACACATCGATCCATTTGAATGTGCCGCCGGAAGTGCGTTTCCCTACGACCAGCCGCCGCTTTTCCAGGTAGTCCTGAGAATATACGACGAACAACTCCCGGATACCCACCGCGTCGCAGGAGCGCAGCACGGCGCTGATGTTCAGCGGATCGTAGATATTCTCCAGCACTACTGTCAGGTCGGGTTGCGACTGCCGGATCACCGATCGTATCTTTTTTTCACGCTTCGGGTTCATGCCGGTGGCAAAAATAGCAGATAATTCGTAAGCAGGGGTTCCGTACATGCATCCGCTGCCCGGTTCGCCGGATTGCCGTGAGAGAGCAGTTTGACAATATTACACAGAATACTTCTCCCAACCGGAGCTTGGGATCACTCGGCGGGCACAAAGCCGTATTGCTCGAACTTCAGGATATGTACATGCGTATTTTCCAGATAGTCGGGCGTATTGAAGCCATCGTCGATGGCGCCGTTGTTGAAAATCCGCTGGAACCGGAAGGTGTTGTGCAGCCCCTCCATGGGCTCCGCCTGCACGCGAAAAGGAAATGACAGGCCGTAACGGCGCAGCATCCTGCCGACGTACAGCGTCACGTCGTAGCCGTTAAAGCCGTCGTCGTCGGGGATCGTACCGGTTGCATCGTAGAATTTTTGCTGGAAAACCCTGACTTCCGGTGCGCTGTAATCGATATACGAAGCCGAACTGATGTGTACGTTCAGCGTTCGGAAATACTCAGGCTCAATAGACTCGTAACTTGCCCATTGCGGCATACCATACACTTCCACGTCGTAGTTCCCTTTTGCGGTGCGCAGTTTGCGCAGGAATGCCATCACGAAATCCTGGCTGGCCCAGGTGGGCAGGATAAACACGGAAGTGCGCCCTGCCTTCAGATAAGGCCGGAGGTCGATCTTGTCAAAATTGGCGGTTGCATCGGGTACGATCAGTTCGCTGAAGCGCCGGCTACCCGGCAAGGCATTGGCCTGATGGAAATACGGCAGGCGATCCGCTTCGCGCTCTTTGCAGACCAGGGTAACGGCATCAGCACCGTGTTTGGCAAGCACATATTGGGTGATGGCTTCGCAATGTGCGCGCAGGGAAGGGTTGGTCTGAATAAAATCGGGGTTTTGAGCGGTCAGTTCGGAGGTTGGCGACTCCGGAGAGACCAGTATTTTGTGATGCTGCTTCGTCCAGCTGGACATGGCAGAAAGGTGGCTGTTGCGCACAGGGCCGATAAAGACGTCCGAACGATTCAGCCGCGCATCATTGAGCAGCTGCAGAAAATCGGCGTCATTGATCTGGGTGTCGTACACATTCACCACGAGGTTGATGTTTTCCGTCTGGGAGATCTCTTCAAGAGCGATCTTCGCGCCGGCGTAGAATTGCAGCGCCAGCCTGCTTTTTTCGGGCACGGCATTGCCTTCCATCTGATTTGTGAGGAAGGGCAGCAGCAATGCCAGGCGATACGTTTCGCCGGGCATGCCGGGTTGCACCCCCGGTTGCGCAGGGGCATTGCCGATCGGAGGTTTTGGGTTGACGGGTGTGGTCCAGCGGATCGTATCCATCGGCTCGGATCGCGCAGGTCGTGTCACCGGGGGGCGTGGCGGCTGGCCGGGCCGCGATTTGTGGGGAGTGCTCGCTTTTTTGGCAGCAGAACAGGCGGTAAAACATGCCGCGACCAGCAATATGAGGAATGTCCTGAAATGAAATGCGAACGGGACCGATGCCTTATGATGAGTGTGTTGCATTACTTGCGTTGTCTGAATTGTTCCGATTTGTTGCTGTTTTGCTTTCGTCAGGGACAAAAGAACACATTGCGCTGTCTTCCCTCAACCGCCAGCCTTTTTGACATTTTTATAGCCCATTTCGAGCAGCAATTTCAGCACTTTATCGCGGTGGTCTCCCTGAATAATGATCACACCGTCCTTCGCATTGCCGCCGGCCGCGCATTTATTTTTCAGCGTTTTCGCAAGTTGATCCAGGCTTCCGGCAGGACCGGCAAAACCTTTGACTACCGTGGCCTCCTTTCCGCCTTTCACGCGTTCAAGCCAGATGCGTAGTACCTGTTTGTCGGCCGGCACTTCTTCAAAGTCGTCGTCCGCTTCAGGTTCGGGGCGAAAGTTCGGGTCGGTAGAAAAGACAAAACCTCCGAAGTTGTTTTTTTTACTCATGGTTGTAGAATTGAGGAGTCAGGTCGTTTTTCATAAGTCACTTTCTTCATTCTTGCTCCGGCACCAGCACATTCAGCGCTTTGGACATGATCTCGAAATCGAGTTCGCCTTCGAGCATCATGCCCTCGCCGTCGAGGTGGATGTACGATTCGCCTTCCGTGATGATCTTAACCCGCCGGGCCCTGAAATGCTCCACAAAATCGGCTTCGTATATCTTGCCGTTCAGCGTAGCGGGCACCGCTGCGAAATACTGCCATTTCGGCGCCTCTTTTAGTAACACCACCTCGAACAGCCCGTCGTCGAGCCGGGCGTCGGGAGCGATCTGGAAGTTGTAGCCCCACATGGGGCCGTTGGCGATCGAAATGATAAAGCATTTTTCCGTGATCACCTGGCTGTCGATCTCGATGCGGCACATACGCGGCGTGTATTGCAGGCCCGCTTTTACCGAATTCAGGAAATAGGGAATAAAACCGCGCCAGTTGCTGCCTTTCATCATGTTGGACACCAGCCCGTCGAAACCGATGCCCGCCAGGTTGATGAAGGGGCGTCCGTTCATCAGTCCGCAGTCGATGGCCTTTACCGTGGCGGTATTGATCATTTTTACCGCTTCATCGATGTCGCGGCCGTATCCGAGGTGCATGGCCAGGCCGTTGCCGGAACCCGCCGGCACGATGCCGAGCACGGCTTCCGTATGCATCAGGGCCGAGGCCACTTCATTGATGGAGCCGTCGCCACCAACCGCCACAATGATCTCGTAACCTTCTTCGAGTGCCTGTTCAGCCAGTTCGCGCGCATGTCCGGAGTGTTCTGTGAAGCGAAAATCGTATTCAAATTTCTTGTGGTTCAGGTGCCGGTCGACGCTCTCGCGGATATGCTTCTGCAGGTTGGTGCCTGCCTTGGGATTGACGATAAAACTGATGCGTTTGGGACGCAGCAGGTGTGCCAGCAAGCCGTCTTTAACGTAAGGGTGCGATTCGTGCATGTACGCTGCTATTTCTTAAAAAGGGTGGCAAAGTTACAACTTACTCTTTCTGGCATTCACATAAGTGCGCCAACGTTCGATCACAGTTTTCATATCCTCGGGCAATTCCGACTCGAAACGCATGAATTTGGAGCTGCGCGGATGCACGAAACCCAGCACTTTTGCGTGCAACGCCTGCCGCGGCAACAAACCCAGGCAATTTTCCGCAAACTGCTTGTAGCGCGTATGCAGCGTACCTTTCAGTATCTGATTGCCTCCGTAGCGCGGGTCGCCGAACAGGGTGTGGCCGATGTATTTCATATGTACGCGGATCTGGTGGGTACGGCCCGTTTCCAGTTGGCATTCTATGAGGGTGCAATAGTAAAAACGCTCCAGTACGCGCCAGTGCGTCACTGCCCATTTACCGTCGTCGCCTTCCGGAAACACCATGAACAGGCGGCGATCGTTTGGGTTGCGGCCGATATTACCATCTACCTTGCCCTTTTCGTCTTCCATATCTCCCCACACCAATGCCTGGTAGCGCCGCTCAATGGTGTGATAGTAAAACTGGTTGGCGAGGTGGGTCATCGCAAATTCATTTTTGGCGATCACCATCAGCCCGGTGGTGTCCTTGTCGATGCGGTGTACGATGCCCGCGCGGTCGGGTTCGTTGCCTTCCTTGACAGGCAGTTTTTCGAACTGCTCCTTGAGGTGCCAGGCGACCGCATTCACCAGCGTTCCGTTGGGGATGCCGACACCCGGGTGTACTGCCAGTTTGAAAGGTTTATTGACCACCATCACATCCTCGTCTTCGTACACAATATCGAGCGGAATATTCTGCGGTGTGATGTCATACACTTCCTCCAGCGAACGGGGCAGCACAATCGTGATGACATTGCCGGGCTTCACCTTGTAGTTCGGCTTCACTTCGCGGTCGTCCACCTTGACCGATCCTGCCCGGATGGCGTTTTGCACTTTATTGCGCGAACGGTTGGCCAGGCGGTCGATCAAAAACTTGTCGAGCCGGATCAATCCCTGCCGCGGGTCCGCAACGATCTCGTGGCGTTCGAAGTAATCCTCGCCGGTCTGCCCCTCATCACTGTCGTCCTGATCCGTCTGATCGGGCGGCGGATGTTCGTTCGGATCCCGGTGCACCGGGTCGTCGTGCTGGTGTTTCTGGTTCATTTCGGTGTCTGGTTGGGTTGAAATTATTTTGCAAAAATAGCGCTTTCTGCGCGTCAGAGGTCCGATTCAGGCGTTTTCCATATAAGCACCGGTTGCGATCTTTGGACGGTTCACACCAAAAACACGATAACAAATTGCTGAAAACAAGTGTTTTAACGTAGGTTTGGCCAGAATTCATTATCACTATTCAATAAAACCGCACCCGCGCATAACTGTTATGAAAAAACGAACATTTCTCAAGACCGGCCTTTTCTTCGGCGTCGCCACTGCGGCTTCCTCTTTTCTCGACGCCTGCAAAACTGCCGGTAAAAATCCCGAATCCATTACCGCCAACCCCGTGATCCCGCCTCCCAAACTCCGGCGTACCACGCCCTTTGAATTGCCAAAACTGCCCTATGCGAAAGAAGCGCTTGAGCCTCATATCGACAAGATGACGATGGAGATACACCACGACCGGCATCATCAGGGCTACGTGAACAAACTCAATGACGCGGTGAAGAATACCGTGTACGCCGATTACGAACTATACGACATCGTCGCGCGCGTGACGACCAGCGATGAAGATCGCAATATCCGCAACAACGCCGGGGGGCACTGGAATCACTCCTTTTTCTGGGAAACGATGTCGCCAGATGGCGGCGGTGCGCCCGGCGGCGAACTTGCCACGGCCATCAGCAAGCAGTTCGGCTCTTTTGACGAATTGAAAAACCTGTTCGGCACCGCTGCGAAAGGCGTTTTCGGCTCCGGCTGGGCCTGGCTTTGCGTAGGCAAGGACAAAGGCCTGTTCGTAAGTTCCACCCCCAATCAGGACAACCCGCTCATGCTCGGCGTGGTGCAAAAGACCGGCACGCCCATTCTCGGCATCGACGTCTGGGAGCATGCCTACTACCTGAAATATCAGAACAAGCGCCCCGATTACGTATCGGCCTTTTTCAACGTGATCAACTGGAAAGAAGTCGGTATGCGCTACGAGAAAGCGATGTTCGGTTGACGGTTGACGGTTGACGGTTGACGGTTGACGGTTGACGGTTGACGGTTGACGGTTGACGGTTGACGGTTGACGGTTGACGGTTGACGGTTGACGGTTGACGGTTGACGGTTGACGGTTGACGGTTGACGGTTGACGGTTGACGGAAAAATAAATAGGAGGCCGTCTCACTAGTCATGCTGTGAGACGGTTTTTTTTATGCAAAAGCAAGAATTGGCTTGGCTTGGAAGTTTTTGTGCTGAGGTTCACGCAGGTGGCTCACAGCGGCAAAAAGGGTCAAAAAGGCGAATTTTAGTTGATATTCGGGATTTTGGGCGTTTGAGGGTGGTAAAACGGGCGGAAGGGGCACACTACGGGCTTGCTGAAGTTTAGCCCACATCTTTTTGAAGTTATGGGCGATGGCTACGATGCCGAACTCACAGGTAACTTTTGGTAATCCTCGTAATAAGAATCGTTTGAATCCCCGGTTCCATTTGATTTGGCCAAATACAGGTTCGGGTTCGATACAGCGTTGTTGTCGTAGGCGAATACCCTGCAGCGACCACAGGTTTTGGTGAGCGATTTGTTTGTGGCGTTGGAGGTTTGGATTAATCCTGATGATCCGATCGGTTTTGGCTTTATGGCATGCACCGCGCAAGGGACATCCTCGCAGCGTTGTGCTTGGTAAACGCGCACCGAAGAAGGGTAACCGTTTTTGCTTGTTACTTTGGTTGTATGGCGATAAGTAAGGTGCTGCCCCATAGGGCAAACCAAGTAATCCTCCTGGGCATTGTAGTGTAGATTTTCTACCCGGAAGGGGTCGTTTTTACTTTTTAAGTTGCTCCTGATAAAAGCCCGGGTACTTCACATAGTTTTCCATGCTTTGGGCTTCCAGATAGTCATAGTTTTCTTCCGAGCCGTAGCCGGCATCTGCACTGGCGCGTTTGGGCATGGGTTGGTTAATTTGTAATAGCCAAGACTTGATCTGACAGTTGGCATTTATCGGACGCCGAAGTTTTGATTGATTTCGACTGTCCGATCTGCTGCGTGTGCGTTATCTTCTACTAACGCTGCTGCGTCCTTCCAGGGTAATTGGTCCAGTTGTTTTTCCAGGGCCAAATGTATGCTGTCCAAAAACGTTTGCCAAGGTGTTTTGCCAAAGCAATACTTTCCACTGTGGGTGCGCTGGTGATTGTACCACTCAATCCAATCATCGAGGTCTTTTTGGAGTTCTTCGAGACTTTGATATAATTTTTTACGAAAAGCGATGGCATAAAACTCGTCCTGAATAGTTCGATGAAAACGTTCGCAGATTCCGTTGGTCTGCGGGCTTTTAGCCTTGGTTCTGGTGTGGTCAATATCTTCGATAGCCAGGTATAGTTGATAGGCATGCTCGTCTTTTTTGCCACAATATTCGGTACCTCGATCGGTCAGGATGCGCAGAAGGTGGATACCGTACTCCTCGTACATAGGGACAACCCGATCGTTGAGCAGGTCGGCGGCTACCAAAGCATCCTTGCTGCTGTACAGTTTGGCCTGGGCTACTTTGGTATACGTATCGACATACGTTTGCTGGTAAATTCGGCCTACGCCTTTAATTGTGCCCACATAGTAAGTATCCTGACTGCCCAAATAACCCGGGTGGTGCGACTCAATCTCGCCGTGGGCTTCTTTTTCTTCCCGGCTTTTCTCCAGCGCTTGCAGTTGCGACTCGGTCAATACCAGATGCTCCTGCGTTGCCCGAGCCTCCATGGCTTTTAGCCGCTTCTTGAAGGTTTCCAGATCGTGGCGCAGCCAGATCGATCGCACCCCGCCAGGTGAAACATAGATGCCTCCTTTCCTCAATTCATTGGCCGCACGAACCTGCCCATAGGCTGGATAAGCAAAGGCCATCTCAACCACCGCCTCTTCAACCCCTTCACTGACCCGGTTCTTGGGATTGGCTTTGCGCCGGCTCAGTTCCTGCAAAGCAACTTCTCCACCCGTGTCGTACAATTCCTTGAAACGATAAAACGAATCGCGCGAAAAGCCTATCACCTTGCATGCTTGCGATACATTGCCAAGTTCTTTGGCTAAGCGAAGTAATCCTACTTTGTTTTTGATAATTTTGTGCTGAGTAGTCATGGCTTGATCTAGTTTTGATAGTGAAATGATTCCAAATTCAAATCTACCTAAACTGTCAGATTAAGTCGTGACTACTTCAGTTAATTGAGGCGAGTAGTTCCTGGTATGTGCGGCTTGAACGCCGGCATATCGTTGGCATCCTGGTGTATGCTAAAATTCACAATGAATTGCCCTTCTGTTCCAATCTGCGCATTATAGCCCGGCTTCAATTGACCGTTTTTCATGTGGTCGTCCTTCATGCGCATGAACGTGGCATCTTCGTCTGTCTTGGAGTAGGAATTGCGGCCATTCAACTTTTCCTCATGCATTTCGTACTCCCGCAACTTGTCCAGGTGCTTGTCTTGTAATTCATTCATCTTGCGCCGTAGAACCTTGTCTTTGGGCAAGCGTTCCTTCAATTGCTCGTTCAAATCAGCAATCGTTTGGGCCAGGCGTGCGGAATCTTCTACCGCAGAGCGGTCGCCAGAACCTTCTCCCTTGTCCTTCGATTCGGCTTCTGCCTCTTCTCGCTCATTCTCCGCTTCAATTTGATCTAACAGGGCATTTATCTTAGCCAATAATTTAGCCTTATGCCCCGACACGCGCTTAGCCCACACAAAGGTGTAACGGTTCGCCACACTCTCGATCTTCGTCCCATCTATATGATAATCTTCCAAACGGACCATACCTTCCTCCACCAGGAAAAGCAACACCGCCGCAAAAACATCTTTGATCGTATCCTTCAATTGGCCCTTGCGAAAACGGTTGATCGTGTTGTGATCCGCCGTCTGTAGGCCGGTGAGCCACATAAAATTGACGTTCTCACGTGTGGCTTTCTCCAAACGTCGTGATGAGTACAACCGATCTATATACCCATACACCAAAACCTTGAGCAGCATCTTTGGATGGTAGTTACTCGCTCCGCCTCCCTCATAAGCGTTCAACAGACTATCCAACTGCATCCCATCTATCGCACGGCTTACTAACCGAACTATATGATCTTCCGCTACCAACTCTTCAAAACTCGGCATAAACAGCCGGCCTTGATGTTGCTCATATGGCTTGAACGTGACAACGTTGTGGCGCTTTTGCTTGTTTGTCTTTGCCATGTCTCAAAGATAGCTCGATCTTCGACTTTACAAAAACAAAAACCGCCTCATAGGTTTGACTTATGAGACGGCCTCTTTTGTATTTCATGTCATTGATTAATGGTTAACCGCTGGTCTTGTGGGTTGCTCATTGACCATGTCCGCCGGCTTTTCATCTTTTTCGGGTTCTTTGCAGAATCTTGTGTAATTTCTCCGCGTTTCTCATCCATACCGGGAGAAAGGCGCATTTTTTCGTCGCCGGACAAAAGGAAACCCACCAACCCACCATAGTTAACCAATCTACATCTGCAAATGCTCAAGTACCGAGTTCCCCGATCCTTTATTCCCTTCTTTTTATTGCTGCTCGCGCTGGCCTGCAAATACGCCGCAAAGTCCGGGCAACCCACTCCTTCCGATCATCACAAACCCGATACTGAAATGCCCGAACCCAATATGCCCGGCCACCCGGGTGATTACGCTGCCGAGTGGAAAGCCGTGGACAGCCTGGAGCGGCAGGGCCTTTTCAAAAGCGCACTCGAACGCGTAGAAAAAATACAGGCCCTGGCTGCGCGCGAACGAAATACGCCGCAGGTCATCAAGTCGCTGCTATACCGCGGCAAGTACGTCGCCCAACTCGAAGAGGACGGCTTCGTCAATGCCGTGCAACTCTTCGAACAGGAAGAAAAAAAGGCCGCATTACCCGAAAAAGCCATCCTGCAAAGCATCCTGGGCCAACTCTATGCTACTTATCTGGGTAACCGGGGCTGGCAGATCAGCGAACGCACCCCCATACCCGACGGGGAGGGCGGCGACCTGTTGACCTGGTCGGCCGCGCAGATCGAACAGCGGGCGCTGGACTATTACGCAGCGTCCGTAGCATCCAAAGAAGCCTTGATTTCCATACCTGTCGAGTCTTTTCGCGATATCCTGACGCCCGGCAGCGGCGATACGATAGCCGGGCAAGTGCTGCGCCCCAGTCTATACGACCTGCTTGCCCATCGCGCCCTCGAGCATTTTGCCAATGACCGCAGCTGGCTCAGCGAGCCGGCCTATGCCTTTCAACTCGATCAGGCAGAGGCCTTCGCACCGGCAGCGGTGTTCGTTAATACGACGTTTGCAAGCCGCGACTCCTCTTCGGGAAAGTGGCATGCCATACGCCTGTTTAGCGATATTCTCTCGACTCCCGGCCGGCCGGAATCTTCACAACTCGTGGCCGATCTGTTGCGCCTGCAATTTGCCTACCACAACTCGGCACGCGATGACAAAGACAGTCTTTACCGGCAGGCACTTGAAACCCTTCAGCAACAATACATTGCCTCGCCTGCAGGCGCAGAGGTGACGTATGCGTTGGCGCAGTTCCTGTACGGCAATGCGCCGTCGGACAGTCTCAGGGGTGAGTACGCCCGCCGGGCCGTGCAACTTTGCGAAACGGCCATCAAACAGCATCCCGGTACTTATGGAGCCGCAAAATGCCTGAATCTGCTGGAAATGATCAGATCCGCCTCGCTGTTTTTCAACATCGAGGATGTCAGCCTGCCGGAACAACCCGCACTGATGCTGCTTCGCATCAAAAACCTCGAGCGCGTGTACGTGCGGGTCGTGCGTGGCAATTTTGACTCGGAATTTCTGGAAGACCTGAACTGGAACGAACGGCTTGCCTATGTAAAAAAATTGCCCCAGGTACAGGCACGCAAGTGGGAGGTTAAAAATCCTGGCGACTATCAGGAACACACCACAGAAATTGCATTGGACGCACTGCCTGTCGGGCAGTATTGCGTACTGGTTTCTGCTAACGAATCTTTCGACCCCAAAAAAGGGCACGTATGTTACGCCACTTTCGCCGTATCGCGACTGGCGGGCGTACCCTTCCGCGAAAGGGGTAACACCCGCATTGTCAGCGTGGATCGCGCAACGGGCGCAGCGCTGGCCGGCGTCAAGGCAGAGTTTTTTGCTCCGAGGTATATGCGACAAGGCAAGAACCGGCTGCTCGCAAGTGCTACAAGTGACGAAAAAGGTATGATAGACGCCCAAACCCCTGACAACCAGCAAGCCGAAACGCGATTGTCACTGAACGGCGACACCCTTTGGATCGGCAATACGTATCGCTATCGCGTGTATAATGAACCTGTGCCGCGACCGCAAGTGCATTTTTTCACCGACCGCGCGCTTTACCGTCCCGGCCAGACCGTCTATTTCAAAGGGGTATTTTTTCAACTGGATGCGGAGAAAAAGCCCCAAATATTACCCAACCGCAGTGTTACAGCCAAACTGCTGGATGTCAACGGCCAGGAAAAAGCCGTGCTCGCCCTGCGTTCTAATGCCTTCGGCACCTTTAATGGCGCATTCACGGCGCCCGCTTTCGGCCTGACGGGGCAAATGTCGATCCGCGTTGACGAAGCGGCGGGTAATGCCTATTTTAACGTGGAAGAGTACAAGCGGCCGAAATTCGAAGTGACTTTCAAACCTGTGGAAAAAGCATTCCGGCTGGGTGAGCAGATCACTATGACCGGCGAAGCCAAAGCCTACGCCGGTAGCAATATCGACGGTGCAGAAGTGCGCTACCGCGTGGTGCGGGTCGCGCGCCTGCCATACTGGGACTGGCGCCGCATTTCACCACCCTGGCGCAGCGGGGAGATGGAGATCGCCAACGGCGTTGTTACCACCGACGCCGAAGGGCGCTTCGACGTGCCTTTTACGGCGGTTCCCGACCGGTCCATCCCGAAAAGCGCCAACCCGGTGTTCGATTATACGGTGTATGCCGATGTGACCGATATCAGCGGCGAGACGCGCAGCAACCAGGCAAATATCTCGGTAGGCTATATTGCATTGCAGGTCGACTGGGGTATCTCCACCGATGTACATATTGATTCGCTAAAAAATATTTCCCTGAGTACCCGCAATCTGGCCGGGCAGCCGCAAGCCGCCAGCGGGCAGATCACCATGCAGGCGCTCGAAGAGCCAGAGCAATTTTTCAAAGAACGCTACTGGGAAAAACCGGACCTGCACACCATCCCTAAAAGCGGTTGGAACCGCCTTTTTCCCGGATATGCCTGGAGCAACGAAGACGAACCGGAGAACTGGCCCGGGGAAGGCAAACCGGCCATTACTGCTTTCAACACGGCAACGGGCAAGTCAGTGAACATGGGCGAAGGCACGCTTCCCGGTTATTATATCGCCACACTGACGACAAAAGATGCCTACGGTGAAAAAGTAGAGATCAGGAAGATCGTGCGGGTTTGGGACGAGCGGTCCCGCTTCGAAAAACCTTCGGCAAGTCCGGAAAAAATGATGCTGGAGCCAGGTGAAACGGCACGCATCCATATGGGAGGCAAGCCCGCAGGTCTGCATTTCTTCTTCGCCCAGGAACAGGACGGCATGCTCGCACAGCCGCGCTGGCTGAGCGGCACCGGCAGTGTGGAGATACCCGTCGCGGAATCTGACCGCGGTGGCATCGCAGCGCACTGGTTCTCCGTATGGGACAACCGCATTTACCGAAGCGCGCCCCTGTTCCTGCAGATACCCTGGAGCAACAAGGACCTGAATATCCGCTATGAAACCTTCCGCGACAAACTGGCGCCCGGGCAACGCGAAGAATGGCGCCTGCACATCAGCGGACCGAAAAAAGAAAAAGTGGCAGCGGAAATGGTGGCGGCGATGTACGACGCTTCGCTCGACCAGTTCCTGCCGCACAACTGGGCCGCACTGAGTTACCCGACCCATTATGCAAGGGTCAACATCGGCGACTTGCGCGGCTTCCGTGCCAGCGGATCTACCGTGTATAATGAAGCCACAATGAAGGTCGAACGTGTGGAGCGCCAATATCGTGAATTGAACTGGTTCAACTTTCCACTATGGGGATCCCGCCTGTACGCGCAAAACTTTGCGGCTGATGGCGTCGCCCTCGAACGGGCAGCAGTACCCTTGTCGGCGCCGGCACCTGCGAGGGCCAAGGAAAATGACGTCAACATCGCATTTGATAACAATGGCGGGAATTTTGACGAAGTAGTGGTCAGTGGAGAAGCAAGGGAAGAAGAAAAACCCGAATCGCCCGGGCCAAAGACTTCCCCGCCCTCCCCTATCCGCAGCAACCTGAACGAGACGGTATTCTTTTTCCCGGAACTGCACACCGATGCCAACGGCGACGTGGTGTTGTCTTTCACAATGAACGAGGCGCTGACGCGCTGGAAACTGCTCACCTACGCACACACGAAGGATTTGCAGCAGGGAATATCCGTGAAAGAGGTGGTCACACAAAAAGACCTCATGGTGCTAACCAACCCGCCGCGTTTCCTGCGCGCCGGCGACGAATTGGAGTTTTCAGCAAAAGTCAGCAACCTGTCGCAGGAAACCCTGAGCGGCAAAGCCTCGCTCGGATTGCTCGACGCCAATACGCTCAAACCGCTGGAAGCAGCGTTCGGGCTGACGCAGCAGAGCGTCGATTTCAGTGTAGCACCTGGCCGCTCAGCACCGCTGTCATGGCGCCTTCGTGTGCCCGATGATTTCACCGGCGCCGTCACCTGGCAGGTGTTTGCCGACGGCAAATCCTTCCGTGACGGCGAGGAAAGTACAGTGCCCGTGGTCACCAACCGCATGCTGGTGACGGAAAGCCTGCCTATCACGGTTCGAGGGAAACAAAGCAAAAAATTTGTGTTCGAAAGCATGACGGGGCCGGCCAGTACTACACGGGTACCGGAAAAATACACCCTGGAATTTAGTTCGAACCCGGCCTGGTATGCCGTGCAGGCGTTGCCCTACCTGATGGAATTCCCCTACGAATGTACAGAGCAGATATTCAGCCGCTTCTATGCCAACACGCTGGCAAGCAGCGTCGTGGAAAAAATGCCGAACATCCGCCGCATCTACGAACGCTGGAAAGGCACCGACGCCCTCAAATCGAACCTCAGCAAAAATCAGGAACTCAAGTACGCTCTTCTGGAAGAAACGCCCTGGGTGCTGGAAGCGCAAAGCGAAGAACAGCAAAAACAGAATATTGCCCTCCTGTTCGACCTCAACCGCATGAATGACGAGCGTGCGCGCACCATCAACATTCTTAGCGAACGCCAACTGCCGGGTGGCGGCTGGGCATGGTTTCCGGGCGGACGCGACAGCTGGTACATCACCCAGCATATTCTCTCCGGATTCGGACACCTTCAGCATCTGAATGCTTTTGGCGCAGCGCAGGACCCCGATGTGGCGCAGATGACCGATCACGCGCTGGGCTATTGCACCGGCAAAATGACGGAACAATACCGGAAAATCGAAGCGCAAGTGCAGGCCGGGAAGGCAAAATGGGAGGACGATCACCTTGATGGCATGATCATCCATTACCTGTATGCACGGTCTTTTTTCCCGGAAACAGAAAAAGGAAGGCCCGGGCGTGAATTTTCATACTACCTCGACCAGGCTGAGAAATACTGGCTTGGCAAAGGGCTTTACCAGGAAGGCATGCTGGCGCTGGCGCTGCATCGCTCCGGTCGCACGGAAGCGGCGAAGCGCATTGTAGCCAGCCTGCGTGAGCGCGCCACGGTAAAGGAAGAACTCGGCATGTTCTGGCCGGTCGATTGGGGATTTTACTGGTATCAGTTGCCCGTGGAGACGCAGGCACTGATGGTAGAGGTGTTCGGAGAAGTAGGTCAGGATCAAAAAGCCGTTGAAGAACTCCGCATATGGCTGCTGAAAAACAAGCAGACCAATCGCTGGGAGAGCACAAAAGCGACGGCAGAAGCCGTTTATGCCCTGCTCCTGTTCGGCGACAACTGGCTGAATAACAACCAGCCCGTGCAGGTATCGCTGGGCGGCAAGACGATCAAGCCCGCGGAATACGAGCCAGGTACCGGCTATTTCAAAGAATCGTGGGCAGGTACGGAGATCAAAAGCACCTGGAGCACCATTCAGGTGAGCAATCCGAACACCAATATCGTGTGGGGAGCGGCGTACTGGCAGTATTTCGAAGACCTCGACAAGATCGGCGATTTCCAAAAAACGCCGCTGACTATTGTCAAGCAGTTATTTTTGGAAGAAAACTCGCCGACAGGGCCGGTGTTGAAACCCGTTGCCGAGGGGCAAATGTTGCACCGCGGCGACCGCATCAAGGTGCGTATCGAGATCCGTGTCGACCGTGCAATGGAATACGTGCACCTGAAAGATATGCGCGCTGCGGGATTCGAGCCGGTCAACGTGCTCAGCGGCTACCGCTGGCAGGATGGCCTCGGCTACTACGAAAGCACAAAAGACCTCGCTACGCACTTTTTCATCGACTACCTGCCTCGCGGCACCTTCGTGTTCGAGTATCCGCTTGTGGTAACGCACAAAGGCGACATGAGCAACGGCGTCACCACCATGCAGTGTATGTACGCACCCGAATTTACCAGCCACTCAAAGGGAATACGGGTAAAAGTAGAGTAACATTTGTGTTTCCAATCTCTGGTTGGAGGAGTGGGGTGCTCCAACCAGAGATTGGAAACACCAGGGTTACACAGGTCCCTAAAAAAGCATCAGGAGGTACGGCGGCGGGTGCCGGCGACCTCCTGAGCATACGGAAATATAACTAAAAACCTCTAACGTTCTGATCAGATCGGCGGATCGGCCGGAGTGTTCGTGTTGTTGTTGCGTTCGCTGTTCGGGTAGGGATACCAGTTGCGGTTGCGCTCTTCATTTGCATCGTTCGGCGCCGGGCGGTTGAAGCGGCGGCTGTCTTCCAGCCGCATACCCGACATCATCATTTCCATGCAGCGGTTCGTATAAATGGCCTCGAGGATGGCGTCTTGCGACATATTGCCGCCATAACCTGCCAGACCGGCGCCGATGCCGAAAGCATCGTCGCCCGGCTGTTTAGTCAGCACATCATCCAGTGCGGCCACGGCTTCGGTCAGCATGTTCTTTCGGGCATATGCTTCCGCTTTTATGAGCAGCATTTCACCCGGAACATACACAGGGATGGCCTTGGTAGAGTTGTCAAAAAATCCGGCCGCACGAAAATCGTTGTTGGCAGGCATCAGGTCCTGGAAATAGAACGCCAGGCGCTGGTCGTTGGGATCGGGCTGCAGGGCAGCTGGAAGCCCCAGCGTCAGGTCCACAGGCTGATACACGTTGTTCGTCAGGATCGACACAAAAGCGATCGGGTTGGTGTTGACGGCGTCGTAGGCAAAAGTGGATTTGGAATCCGGGTCGACGGCATTGGCGGCAGCGATGGCTTCGTCGTAATTGCCAAGCATCAGGTGGTAGCGCGCCAACAGCGCATTGATGGTGTTCAAAGCATCGATACTGGCAGGCGTTTTTGACAAAAAGGCCGAAGAAACCGCGGTGGCCGTCACGACCGATTTGGCATTTGTAAGGGTGCTCACGGCATCTTCCAGTGCGGCGCTGCGCGCGCTGAATTGCGCGTTGTCGCCTGTGCGCAAGGGTACCTGCTCGTAAAACTGTGCAAGGGTGCCGTTGGCCAGCGCCTTGAAGATAGAGGCCATGGCGATCAGGCCGGAGCGCACGCCGGCGTCGTTCACTTTGGACGCATTGTCCAGCACCTTGTCGGCTTCATTGCGCACCAGAAGACATTCCTCCCAGATATTGCCAACGATGCCATTGGAGCCTTGCAGATCGTCTTTGCCGATCGACACCTCATTTTCCGAGAGGTTACCCGGGTTGATCAGGCGGAGTTCGAAGGTTGAAAAGCCGGCGCCCGCAACTGTTGCGTACACGGGGCTTTGACGGCCCACGCTCCAGCGCTTTTGAATACCGACCGTGAGGCCTACCAGACCGTCAGGGCTGTTGAGCACCTGATCTTCCGTAGCCGCGCCGGGGTTGACGAAGTCTTTTTCACAGGCGGAAAAAAGCAACACCCCCAGCGTCAGAAATAACAGCGATGAATATTTTTTGATGGAAATCATGTTGTCAAATTTGAGTGATGATGGAAAACAGGGTGTGCGAAACTCAGAAATTCGTCTTCAGCGTCAGCGTGTAAACCCGCGGAATGGGTACGTTGCCGAAATTGACGTTCCGCATCAGGTTGCTCTGGCCACCCGCATTTGTTTCCGGATCGTAACTGAAAAAGTTATCGATCGAGAACAGATTGCGCCCGCCTACAGCAATGGTAGTATTTTCCAGCGCATTGCCGATCTTCGGGAAAGTATAACTCAGCGTCACCTCGCGCAATTTGGTGTAAGAACCGTCTTCCATGCGCCATTCCAGGATCGGGTAGATCGCCCATATCCAGCCACGCGGCAGTTCTCCTGAAAGTTCCTGTTCGGCGTATTCTCCGATGCCTACCCCCTGGCGGGTACGTTTGTCGGCGTCGAAAACATCCTGTCCCTGCACACTTTCGATCACAGCCGTCAGTGACCAGCGCCTGAAGTTCAGCGTAGTGCTGGCGCCGATCATATAGTCGGGATTCGGATCGCCGATCACTTTTTGCAGGATGGTGCCGGTTGGCTGTCCGTTCGCATCACGCATGGGCTGGCCGGTATCGGCATCGCCTCTTTCCTGCTGCAGGAATCCTTCGGATGTGAGCAGCGGATTGCCGTTGGCATCTGTTGCGATGTAGGTGCCATAGAACACGCCTAGCGGTTGGCCGTCTACCAAAAAGATCGGCGCACCTGTCACATTGGGCACGGCGGTAAGCGCCTGACCCAGATTGGTGATCTTGTTGCGGTTGCGAGCGAAGTTGATCCCGAAATCCCAGGAGAAATTGCGCGTGCGCACGGGAGTGCCGTACAGTGAAAGTTCGAGGCCCTTGTTTTCAAGCGTGCCCACGTTGTTGGTGATCGCGCGACCACCCTGCGAGGCTGCCAGCGAGCGGCTCACGAGCAGGTCTTCGATGTCCTGGCTGTACCAGGTAAAGATCAGGCCCAAGCGATCTTTCAGCAGTGAAATATCCGCGCCGAACTCGAGTTCAGTTTCGCGTTCCGGCTTCACGTCGGGGTTCGAAAGCGTATTGCTCTGGTTGATGGCCACGCTTCCTGCAAGGTTACCCGTGAGGTAGGTGGAAAAGCGATCGTAGGCGCCGATCGCGGTCAGGTTACCCGACTGGCCCCAGGAGGCGCGCAGTTTCAGGGTGCTGATCACATTGCCCAGATTGCCCGATTTCCAGAACGGCTCGTTGGAAAGCAGGTAACTTGCGCTCACTTTCGGGTAAAGCACATTGCGGTTGTCTTCGCCGAAGGTGCTCGCACCGTCGATACGCACGGCGCCGGTCAGGAACAGGCGGTCTTTGAAGCCGAATGTCTCCTGCAGGTAATAACCCCAAATGCGCACCCGGGCCGTATTGGCGGTAGGTGTGAGGATCGTACTGGCGCCGTTCACCGTTTGTACAAAAGGAGCCATGCCGCGCCCCTGTGCCACGGCATAGGCGTCCTTCGAGAATTGATTGCTATAGCCGATACGGGTCGTCGACGTGATGTCGTCGCTCAGACTGGTTTCGTATGCGGCGTTAATGTCGTTATTGATCAGAAATACGTTGCTGTTGGCTGCCGAAGCGTAGCCGTCGTTGAAATAGGTGGGGTTAACACCCGCGTACGGGTACGGCGGTATAAAGATGTTCCCCTCTTGCCCGTAGGCGTCGATGCCCACCAGATAATCGATGGAAAAACCCTTGAACGGGAAGAATTTCATCTGGAAATCCGTGATGGCGCGGTTCACTTCCTGCGTGATCTTGAAATCCTCGATCACACTCAGGGGGTTCACGCGGGTGGGTTCCACAGCCTGCAGGTTGCCGAGAGCATCGCGCTGGGTGATATCCCAGATGTTGTTGGTGATGTTGAACGCGTTCACCGGGCTCCAGAAGACGTTGCCGTCGGGCCGTTCGTTGGAAAATGAGTTATTGTAGTTGAGGCCGATAGAGAAACTGGCCCAGCTGTTCACGGTCTGGTTGAAGCGGAACCGGGCGCCATAACGCCGGAAGTCGGTGTTTTTGACGATGCCCTGGTTGTTCGTATAAGAGATCGCAGCGTAGTAGTTGGAGCGCTCATTGCCACCCGAAACGGACAAATGCTGGTCGGTGCCGTAGCCGGTATCGAAAATTTCATCCTGGTAATCGTAGCGGGTCACGTTTACCTTGTCGGTAGAGAAATTGGAGCCTACCGTAAGCGCGCCGGTCACCGGGTTGGTGCCGGCAATGGGGTACAGGCGTTGTGTGGCGCTGCCGAATTGCTCGCCGCGCAGATTCACGTACACTTTTTTGCGGATTTGATTCACATTGAAGCCGGTGCTGTAGGAAAACCTCGGCTTGCCGGCGCTACCGCTTTTGGTCGTGATGAGCACCACGCCGTTGGAAGCCCGCGAACCGTAGATCGCCGCTGCCGCCGCGCCGTTGATCACCTCGATGCGCTCGATGTCGTTCGGGTTGATGTCGGCAAGGCGGTTGGTACCGGGCCGGGCTGCGCCGCCGTCTACGTTGATGTTGGTCACGTTGGCAGTGCTGTTGCTGACCACTACCCCGTCGATGACGTACAGCGGTTCGGACGAACCGAGCAGGGTGCTGGCGCCGCGAAGGCGAATGCTGAAGCCGCCCGCCGGGTCGCCGGAGTTTTGCGAAATAAGGGCGCCGGGAAGTTTGCCCTGCAGGGCATTCGTGACGCCTTGCGGGTTGGCGGAAACGAGTTTGTCGGCCCCGATTGAGTTGATGGCGTTGCCGAGTTGTTTGCGTTGCGAGGTCACGGAAGAACCCACTACGACCATCTCATCCATGCGCAGGATGTCTTCCCCCATGGTTGCATTGACCGAAAGCGAGGGCGTTCCGGTGCCGACAGTGACACGCTCGCGCACATTGGCATAACCGACATAACTGAATACAAGATCGTAATCGCCGGGATCGGCGGAGCCGGTCATGGTATAGGAACCGTCTGTACCGGTACTGGTGCCGGTTTTCAGGGCAGGCATCCGGACCGTAACGCCGACCAGCGGATCGCCGTTGTTAGCCGTCACAGTACCCTGGATTCTGAAATTCACCTTTTGTGCAAAGGTTAGGGCAGGCAGGGCAAGCAGCCATAGCAGCGCTTGCAGCCTTTTGTGTGTGTAAATACGAGACATGGGCTTCTGATTTTATTTGAAAAGTTATTGCCAGATAGATGTGTGGGGATTAAGGTGTCAGGGCTATAGCGGGAAACAGCGCTTAAGGACAGGATTTAATGCCGGATATTTGTTGGGGCAAAATCAGCGTGCTCAGGATGGGTCGGGGCAAGGAGGCTTTACTTAAAGCCTTGATAAAGTTGCAGTTTTTGCGGTATTTATAAAACTTATACGCATAGATCGGGATTTTTCTTCAAACTGTTGCCAGATTCGTCGCAATTTTTTGCAATTTTGTTCTGAAAACGTTTTACCCGAATGAAGCCATGCTAAAAAAGGAACGCCAGGCCCTGATCCTGAGAGAGGTTAATATTCACAACAAAGTCTCGCACGGCGACCTGAGCGAACAACTCGGTGTGTCGGAGGATACGGTGAGGAGAGATCTTCAGGAACTGGCGGACCAGGACTTGCTTGTAAAAGTGCGCGGCGGCGCCATTTCCAGATCGTTCCACATTTATTCATACAAGGAAAATCAGATTTACGCTTACCAGGAAAAAACCACCATCGCGCAAAAAGCCATTTCTTTGCTGCGCGACGGCATGCTCGTTCTGATCAGCGGGGGCACCACCAACCTGGAAGTGGCGCGTATTCTTCCGCCCGAACTAAAGGCCACGTTTTGCACGGTCAGCCTGCCTACTGCATTACAACTGGCGGAGCACCCTTCGAGCGATACTATTTTTATCGGCGGGCGCATTTCCAGCAGTGCGCAGATCAGTACCGGCGGCGAAGTCATCCGCAAACTGGCGGACCTGCGCCCCGATCTTTGCCTGCTGGGGGCCAACAGTATCGACCCCGAGGCCGGCGTGACGGACAGTGACTGGGACGTTGTGGAGGTCAAACAAATGATGGTGTCGGTATCGAAAAAGGTAGCGGCGCTCGCGATCTCGGAAAAACTGAACAGCGCACAAAAAATGAAGGTGTGCAGCCTCGCGCAACTCGATTACCTGCTCACCGAACTGGAGCCCCATAATCCTTTGCTAAAACCTTATCAGGTCAACGGTCTTCATCTGTTCTAATGAATTGATATGCAAGCGATAACCGAACAAGCATCTCCCTACCGCCATTTGGAAAAAATGTCTGTGGAAACGATCCTGGCAAACATCAACGCGGAAGACACGACCGTGCCGGCTGCCGTCGGGAAAGCGATCCCCGCTATCGCCGCGCTGGTCAGGGCGATCGTGGAAAAGATGAAAGAGGGAGGCCGCCTGTTCTACATCGGCGCCGGCACAAGCGGGCGCCTGGGCATCCTCGACGCGTCGGAATGTCCGCCTACCTACGGCGTGCCCGACGACTGGGTGATCGGGCTGATCGCAGGCGGCGACCAGGCAATACGAAAAGCCGTGGAATTTGCCGAAGACAGCACGACACAAGCCTGGGGGGACCTGCAGCAACATTTTGTCAACAAACATGACATCGTGATCGGCATCGCCGCTTCCGGCACTACGCCATACGTCGTGCACGGATTGAAAGCCTGCCGCGATCACGGTATTCTGACGGCCTGCATTACCTGCAATCCCGAAGCGCCCGTCAGCGAACATGCCGATTTTCCTATTGAAGTGGTGGTAGGACCCGAGTTCGTGACCGGCAGCACGCGCATGAAAGCCGGCACCGCGCAAAAACTGGTGCTCAACATGATCAGCACCTCCGTCATGATCGGCATGGGCAGGGTGCTCGACAATAAAATGGTGGATATGCAACTCAGCAACCGGAAACTGGTGGACCGGGGCACCAAGATCCTGAAAAACGCGCTCGACATCTCCTATGAAGACGCACATGCGCTGCTGATGCGGCACGGCAATGTGCGCAAAGCAATGGAGGCCGCCAAAAAGGAAAAACACTCTCTATGAATGTACGCACCGGCCTCGACCGCCTTGCCGGCCGGGAAACGCGCATCAAAGGCCGTGTTGCATACCTCTGCCACAATGCTTCGATAGACAGCCGCTGCCGGGAAGGGCTGGCGGTGGTGCAGGAATTATTCGGGCCCCGGCTGGCGGCAGTATTTTCTCCGCAACACGGCCTGTTTTCCGATGCGCAGGATAACATGATCGAGTCGGATCATTTTGTTCATCCGCATTTCAAAATACCCGTTTTCAGCCTGTACTCCGAAACAAGAGCACCTACTGACGAAATGCTCGACGGCATCGAACATGTGATCGTCGATCTGCAGGACGCAGGCTGCCGGGCCTATACGTTCATGTACACCATGACTCTCATGATGGAAGCCTGCGGGCGCCGCGATATCGAGGTCATCGTGTTGGACAGGCCCAACCCCATCGGCGGCATCGAGGTAGAAGGCGCGGTGCTGGATATGGATTTCGCTTCTTTCATCGGCAGGCACCCCATGCCGATGCGGCACGGCATGACGATCGGCGAGATCGCCCGCATGGCGAACGAACATTGGGGTATATCGTGCCCGTTGAAAGTCGTGGAGATGGAAGGCTGGCAACGCGCCATGTACTTCGGCGAAACGGGGCTTCCCTGGGCCTTCCCTTCTCCCAACATGCCGCATCTGGATACGGCGCTCGTATTTCCCGGCACGGTGGTCCTGGAAGGCACCAACCTCTCGGAAGGGCGCGGCAGCACCCGGCCTTTCGAATTATTCGGCCACCCGGCTCTGCGCCCGCACGCCTGTTTTTCGCAGATAACGGATGTTTTTAAAGATGTCCCGCTCGAAGGGTTTGCCCTGCGCCCCTTGTACTTTCAGCCGACGTTCGATAAACACGCCGGCCATACCTGCGGCGGTTTTCAGTTGCATGTCACGGACCGGCAGCGCTTCAAACCCTGGCATACCGGACAATTTTTGCTGCGCGCCTTATATGAAGTAATGAGGAGTGATTTCGAATGGCGGCAACCGCCTTTCGAATATGAAGAGACCATTTTGCCGATCGATATCCTGAACGGTACGGACCGCCTGCGCCGCTGGGTAACGCAAAGCGGCGACTGGCCTTCCCTGATCGCGATGGAAAAGGAAGGTATGGATGATTTCATGGCACAACGGGAAAGCGTACTGCTCTACGCTTAGCCAACCGGATTCGCGCCGGCGACCGGTTTCCAGACGCCAAACATCAGTTTTTTCCAGTTGAAGGCAGGCCCGATATCCCATTTGCCGGTAGGCCGGAAATTGACATGAGAGCAAATGCCTGAAAAATTGGCGGCTTCTTCAGCAGAGGCAAATGGTTCGAAAATTTTGTCGGGCGACAGAAAAACGCGCGGTATGTTATAGCGGGCTGTAAGGTATCGAAGCAGCAATATCAGCGAGCGGTACTGCGCGTTGGTGAAGGTCGCATAATATTTTTGCCCGCGGTAAGCGGCGACCTCGGTGTAGTAACCCGTTTCTCCCTGTTCGCAGTAGATATCGTCGTTGCTGTAGATCGTGTGAAAATTCTTGCCATCCTTGATCAGGAAGCCGATGTTCGAAATTTCAATGGCAATGCTGCTGCTGCTCATCTCCGTGTTCCCGCCGATCGCAGTGTTGCCGAGGTGATACGACCAGTATTTGGAAGCCCAGGGATTGTAGATGTCGCCTGAGCGGGCCACGACAAACGGCACTGATACATGATAATAGGGTGTGGTAAGGGTTGCGATATCGCCCTTGAGATAGCCGGCAGTAAAGTGCAGCACGATGCGTTTTTTGGGTACCACTTCCTGGTAATAAAACGAATTATCGTTGTTGTCGCGGCGGCAATCAAGCAGGGTCAGTTTGGTCGATTCGCCGGGGATGGTGACGGTTTCGGGCGTGAGAATGAATTTCTTTCCAAAAGAATCGATGCCGTTGTCACGGAATGATTTTTCGTGCTGATAAATACTGCTCGCTTTCATGTAGTGGTCGAAATAGTTTTGATGAGATCCGCTGCCCGGATACGCAATAAAGAAATGCGTTTCCGGGCAGCGGTCGATATATATTGACTGCCGGTTGGCCGGCGGATTCTTTCCCGGGGTTCAGAACCGCGCGGTCAGGCCCGCCATGAAGTTAAGCCCGACCACCGGATAGTTGAACCAGCGCTCCCGTTTGTTATTCAGGATATTATTAATATCGAGAAAGGCCCCGATATTGTCTGAAAAGTAATAATTACCGCCCAGGCTCACGTCGAACAGCCCGTTTTTCTGCCTGGTGATGTTTTCCTGGTCTTTGAACCAGATACCGTCGGCAATGTAGAGGCCGCCGCGGAGTTTCGCTTTTCCGTCCAGCACTGAAAGCACGGCGTTGAAGTTGCCCTCGAGTTTAGGCACTCCCCAGGGCTGCGCCTGGTTGTTCACATCGAACGCTATATTCTGGCTCAGCGTGCCTATGATCAGCAATCCGTCGATCGGTTTCAATTTTACCGTTCCCTGTATGTTCGTGATCTTGGCTGTGTCGTACACCGTCTGGAAACGCGTCAGCCCCGTTGACTCGAAATTCGTCTGGAACAGCGCGAGGTCGTTGGCCGTAGCGTAACTGAACTGGCCGGTGTATTCCAAAAACCCGAAGTCGCCCTTGATACCCGCGTAATAGTTGCGGTATTCCGTGTTGCGGAGTTTGGCGCCGCGGATCTGTATGAACGGATTGTATTCCGAAATGCTGCGGTAAGTGTTTTTACGGAGGTCGCCGCCGGCGCCACCAAAGATCTGGATGCCATTGCCGACGAGACGCAGGGTGATCTCGGCATCAGGAAAGATCTTGAATTCGTCGCGGTTGCTCGCAAAATTACCGCCTACCCGGATGTTCAGAATGTCGGAATGGAACGTGAAATTGGGCTGCAGGTAAATATTGTTGAGTTTCTGCTTCGCCGTATCGTCAAAAGTCGTCAGGTCAGTGCGGATAGTCACGTTAAGGGGGTGCTTTTCATCGAACCACTTGGTGGCACTCAGGTTGAAATCGAAACCCGTTTCCTTGTTGGAATAAAAATCGTTGAGCAGGTAAAATTTGGGCGACACTGAAAAATTCATGTCGGCGTCGTTGCGCTCCGAATTGTACACCCTGCCTCCCAGGTTGAGCATTTTATAGTCCTGCCGCGTGCGCTCTTCCGAGAAAGAGAGCGTATCGACGTTGTACCCATAGAAATGCACCCGGTCGAAACTATAGCCGAGATTGCCCTCTACTGCCAGGTTTTCGCTGACATAAACGTTGGCGCCGATCAGCGCGTCGTTGTTGAAAAAACGCTGATTTTCTACAGAGTTGTCGGCGTTCAGGCTGTGGTGCCGTACCCAGACCTTCCCGTCGAACTGTTCGCCCGAACTGAAATAATACCCCGCTTCGCCCCAGAACGTTTTGGGCACACCTCCGCCGAGTTTGGCAAAACCGTTATAAGGGTCTTCTTTCTTGCCCGAGCGCATACCCAGCGGGCGGAGTTGCGGCGCCTCGTAATCGATCGTCAGCGGCCGGGGCGGCACAATATAGTCCTGCCTGACGGTATTGGTATCGATGGGCGGCAGGGTCGGCGACAGGTTGATCTTGTTGGATTCCAGCAGGCGTGCATCGAAATCCTTGTAAATATCCACGCTGCCGGTCACTTTATCGTCCTGCGTCATTGCCGGCTGTGCACCTGCCAGCAATGCGCAAAAGATGATCAGAGATTTATGATGAAAAGTCATTGGTTCTGAATGTTTTAATGAAAAACGATTTCCGGTTTTCTGCAGGTATCGGAACGGGACTCATTAGCCGCCTTCTTCCAGTTCGAGCAGGTTGCTGCCTTTACCGGTAGTCTGGTTGGTTTTGGCCGGCGCAGCAGTGCCGCCGAGGGCTTCGTATTTTTTACGCGCCTGGTCCATCACGGCCTGGTTGCGGCCGTTGTAATTTTCCAGCACTGCTTCCAGTGCTGCCGAGGCACTGTTGCGATCGCCCTGATCGAGGTACACATCCGACAGGAGGATCAGGTTGCGCGCGATCCAGTCGTCGTAGCCGGCGCTGGACTTGTTGGCCTTGTTGGCGATCAGGTCTTCCGCATCCTCGTATTTTTTTTGCCGGTACAGTATCTGCGCCATGAGGTGGTACGATTCTGCCATATTCTCCGTTGTGGAGTTTTCGGCAACGGACTGCAAAGCAGGATACGCACGGGCATAATCGCCGCGGTCGAAGGCCATTTTGCCGATGTAAAAATTGGCGATGGCGTACTGTTCGACCGATGCCATGGGCGAACTGTTCACTTTGTTGGCGTATTCATTGACCGCCACGGAGTTGTTACCGGATTTGTATGCCGCTTCCAGTGCAGTCAGTTGAGCACTGAATCGGGAAGCGTCGCTGAGGGCCGATTCTTCCCATTTGCGCGCATACTCGAGCGCCGAGGCGGGGTTGTTTTCGTAGTTCAGCGACAGCAACGCTGCTTTCTCCGCAGCGCGCGGGTAGAATTTACTGGGCCCGCGGCTCACCACTGCCGCATAGTCTTTGAAGGCCATGTCGAACTTCCGGATCTCGTCGGCGCTGTAACTCTCCGCGCGGTAGTAGTAGGCGTCGAGCGAATTGGGGCCTGTGGGATATTTGGTCAGGTAATTGGTGAAACCGTCGATGGCCTGCTGAAACTTGCGGTTCTGGTACTGGTATTCCGCCGACTGGTAGATGATGCTGTCGCGCGAATTGTTGCTGACCTTGTATCCCGGTACCGTTTCCAGGAAAGCGAGGTATTCATCCGGACGGCCCATCTCCTGGTACGTTTCCTGCAGAAGTGCCAGCGCGTCGCGCGCCTGCGAAGCCTCCGGATTGTTGGAAAACACCTGCTTGTAGTAATTGGCGGCGGCGGTGTAGTTGCCCTGGCGGAACGAAATGATGCCGAGTTGCATCAGCGCCTGGTTGATGAGCGGCGAGCGGCCGCGGTAATCCGACACCAGTTTGCGCAGCGGGATGGTCGCCTCGCCGAGTTTGCCCATTTCGAGGTAAGTGTTGCCCAGTTCGAGCAGCGATTCGTCGGCGTAGCGGCTGTTCGGATAGCGCTCCACCAGGCTTTCCAGCGCCACGGCCTTGTCGACCTGGCTGCCCTGAAGGCCCCTGATAATGGCCTTTTGATAAAGCGCGTATTCGAAGCCGTCGTATTGCTTGTTCACTGCTTCGTTGTAATAGGCAAGGGCGTCGGCGTATTTTTTGGTTTTGAAATGGCAGTCGCCCGCGCGCAGTACGGCATCGCCCAGTATCGACTTTTTGATCTGATCCGATTGTATCTGGTTGCCCGCCCTCCGGATACCTTCCACACAGGCTTTGAAATTCGCGAGCGCGTTTTTGTAGTCGTCGAGTTTCAGGTAGTTGTACCCCTGCACATACTGCCCCATCAATATGCTGCTTTCCTCCGGCAGGTTGTTGATGTTGCGCGCGTTGTTCAGGAAGGTCATCATGTGCTGCTTGCTGATGTTCCATTCCTGTGTTTCGTTGGCAATGGAGCCCAGCCAGAAAGAACTCAGCGCAGCGGTGCGCTTGTCGATCGGCTGGTCGAGCGACTTGTTGAAATAGCGGCGCGCTTCCTCTTTCTGGCCGTTCTGGTACAACTGAACGCCGCGGTTGTAAGTCACCTGCTGATAGGTGGCATTCAGTTTGGGCGTGCGGTTTTTGATACCTTCAAGCGTACTCACGGCGCGGTCGTAATCGCGGGTATTGAGGAATACTTCGCTCATGAGCGCCTGGGCGTCTTCGTAGTAGCGCGAGCCTGCCGGAAAACGCTGCAGGGCGTTGATGGCATCGCGGTCGTATTTCAGTTCGTAACTCAGTTTGGCGTAGTTGATCAGTGCGTCTTCCTTGACCGTCTGGTCGTAATTGAGGTTGGCTGCCTGGCCAAAAGCGGTGCGCGCATTGAACTTGTTGCCCGTGCGGATGTAGCAATCGCCCAGGTGGTACAGGCCGTTCTGGCCGAGCAGGCTGTCCTGCTTGCCGAGTTGTTCAAAGTTATCAATCGCCGCTTTGTAGTAGCCGTTGCGGTATTGGGAATACCCGAGTTGGTAGTAATCGGCCGGACGCAGACGCGCGCCGTTGGTGGCGGCGTATTCCAGGTAGGGCAGCGCTTTC
This sequence comes from Lewinellaceae bacterium, assembly GCA_020636045.1. GTDB lineage: Bacteria > Bacteroidota > Bacteroidia > Chitinophagales > Saprospiraceae > M3007. Next base: position 417,246 of record JACJYP010000002.1, on the reverse strand, counting down.
GCGTAGTCGCCTTTTTCGAAGTAGGCCTGCCCGACGAGTTGATTGAGTTCGGCGCGGTTGCGGATGCCCGAATCCTGCGCTTTCATGGCGCCGTAGGAGATCACCTGATCGTACTGCTTTTTGTTTGCGTAGATCTGGGCGATGTAGTACGGCACCACCTGTTTGTATTTGTCCGACTTCTCGCAGCGCACGAATGAACGAGCGGCATCGTCGTATTTTTCTTCAAAGAACGAACAGCAGCCGTAGTAATAGTTGGCCGGATAGTACCATTCGCTGCGGGCATTTTCTTTCAGGGGGGCCAGTTCCGCCTTTGCCCGCGAAAAGTTTTTGGTCACGAAATAACTATAGCCTTTTTTGAACCGAATCTCTTCGCCGGCGGCGCTGGAGCCATCGGGCGCCATATCGTAATAACTCAGCGCTTCCTTGTAATCTTTTTGCTCGAAATAGTAATCGCCGATCTCCAGCGCAGCCTGGCTGGCAATAGGCGCCGGGGCATTTTCGCGGAGAAAATCGAGCGTGATCTTTTCAGCCTCCGGCTGATCGAGGCGAACGGCGCATTTGGCGTAGTACAGTTCAGCGTCGTTTTTCAAGGCCTCCCACTCCGGTTCGTTCACCGGGCGCAGCAGATCGATGGCTGAGCGGAACTCTTTTTGCGCCAGCCCGTAGATGTGCTGGTTGTAAAAATCGACACCGCGGTGATAGGCAAGATTCGCTTCCGTGTAGACGGTGGTTTGTTGGGCGCGCAGCCCGAAGGCTGTAAAAATCAGTAAACAGGATAGGATGCCTTTCCAAAGGTTCATGTTGAGTGATTTTAGATTTGAAAAGTCGGGATTTCGTGGAAACTGTACCGGCAAACGAACGCCCGCATCGGAGCCGGCCGTTCGCCCAGAATTTATTTTTTGGAAATTTTAACAAGATAAGCACCGGGATCAAATTGACAGAAAATCCCCGTGTCCGATTTTATCGATCCGTTCATTCCCGGTATTTAAGAACGAGTCATAAAACGCGGAAAGTAAGCGCGAAAATATGTATTGACCTGCAGCTTGTCGCAAAAAAACGGTATCCCGCCTTATTGCTGACACTATGTACACGAATGGCGCCCGTCTATTCCGCTGCAACGGATTTTCACAAACCGGCGGTCTCGGATTTTTGCAGCCGGAGCTTTGATGCAGGCTTTCTACATTTGTCCCCAAAGCGCTTTCACAATTTATGGACTTTTTCTTCGCCACTCTTTTCTCGCTGTTTTCCATTGTCGATCCGCCGGGCGCCATTCCGGTATACGTGGCGCTCACCAGCGACCGGCCGCGGGCCGAACGCAACAGGATCGCCTTGTACACTTCCCTTTACTTTTTGCTGATTCTGGTGAGTTTTTTCCTGGCCGGCTCCTATATCCTCGGCTTTTTCGGACTGACGGTGCATTCCCTGCGCATCGCCGGCGGCATGACCCTGCTCATCAGTGGTTTCGGGCTGATGTCGGGCCGGTTTGCCAAGCGCCGCGGCTACGACAAAGAAGTGGAAAAACAATCGCAGGACCGCAGCGACATCGCTTTCTCGCCGATGGCCATGCCCATGTTGTCAGGGCCGGGCTCTATTTCGTACCTGATCACACAATTCAGCCAGCACCCCGGCTGGAGCGAGCGCTCGATGATCCTGGCAGCCATCGTAGCCGTGGCCATACTTGTGTGGGCCTGTCTGCGGGTAGCGCCTTTCCTGTTCAGGGTATTCGGCGCAGGCGGACTGAATGCCATTGCCCGGATCATGGGCTTTATTGTTATTGCTATCGGGGTGCAATTTATTGTGGACGGGCTGGTGCATCTGGTCAAGGAAATGGGATAGCCGTTCCGCAAAACGGACACACTATGAACTACGAACTTTATTCCCTGGCACAAAACAAACTCGAAAAGGCGCGCATCACCCTCGCGATAGACGACTACGATCGCAAGGCGCTGGCCCGGCATAAAGGCGCCGTATTCGTCTGCAATCATCTGCTTCCCGGACTGGACGAATGGATCCTGCTGTCGCTGCTAAGCCAGCATTACGAGGGTGTCAGGATCGTATTTCCATATCTAAATCCGCCTCCCAAACCCTTGCGTTCGCTGGCGATCAGGCCGCTGCGCTCGAAATTACAGGATCGCCTGTTGCAGGTCAATTTTTTCAAAAAGATCGCCAAAGCGGTAAAAAAGGGCGATGCCGTGGGCCTTTCGATCGATTTTTCCGATAATCCGCTCAACTATTTCGGAAAAAATGTGCTGCGGCGGCAAATACTGAAGCAACTTCGAAAGGCAGGCCAACCCATCGTACCCATCCATTTGCAGGTGCATCACCGGCCCGGAGGATTGTTGCGAAAAGCCATACCCGGACTGCCCTACCCTGCTTCGGGAGCGCCGCTGCGGGTGAATGTGCGCGTGGGAAATGCTATTCAGCCGGACGACCTGGCGCTTTTTCCCAAAAACCGTATCTGGGGAAAATTTCTGCAGGCGCGCATTTTCTCGCTTGGCTCCACTTTCGAGGTGCAGCCGGAACTGTTTACCGCAAAAAAGCCGGAGGCCCTGCAGCCGCTCGCCGAGCCCGCCGATCCGGAATTGCTGGCCTCCGAGATCGCGGCCCTCAAGCCGGAATACAAGATCACGGAGCGGGGGCAGTTCGACGTTTATGTGGCTCCTTTCGAAGCCTTGCCGAACGCCATGTTCGAGATCGCGCGTTTGCGGGAGCTCACTTTCCGCGCTGCGGGGGAAGGCACCGGCAAGCCGCGCGACCTCGATGAGTACGATCTTTACTACCTGCAACTGGTCATCTGGGACCGGGAGTCAAAAAAAATCGCCGGCGGCTACCGCCTTGGGCAGGGCGACCTGATCTTCCGGCGTTTCGGCGTCAACGGCTTTTATACCAACAGCCTGTTCAAGATGAAGCCGGGCTTTTACCCTATTCTTCAGGTCGCCGTCGAACTCGGCCGCTCGTATATCACACCCGAATATCAAAAGCACCGCCTGCCGCTTTTCCTGCTTTGGAAAGGGATCCTGCATTTCCTGCTGGCCCATCCACAATACCGGTACCTGTACGGGCCGGTGAGCATCAGCAAGGACTATTCCGACGCGTCGAAAGCGATCATCGTCGAATTTGTGCGGCGCTTTTTCTTCGACACCACCCTGGCCGAACTGGTTGAGCCACGCAAACCTTTCCGTCCGCGGCTGAAATCGGTAAATGCAAAATTGCTCGCCGAGCAACTGCGCGGCGAATTCGACGCACTGGAAAACCTTGTGGAGACCATCGAGCCGGCGCATTTCAAGGTACCCGTACTATTCCGGCAGTATCTGCGACAAAACGCCCGCTTTATCGCTTTTAATGTCGACCCGAATTTCGCCGATTGCCTCGACGGGCTGATGATCCTCGATATTGCACAACTGCCAGCCAGCACGATCGAAGCACTCCAGCAGGAAAAGTGATGTTATGTAATGCACTTTATCTTCAAAGTGGCAGTAGCAGTTGGCAGCGGCAGTGAGCTGTAATGGCAGAATTTGGGCCAAACATGAAATGGAAACCTTTTGCGCTGTTTATCGTACCCATATTAACACTGCTTCTACTAACTACTTACTTCTTATCATTAAAACCAATCGCCCCTACGTTCTGTGGATATTTGTGTTGTCGGGTAAAATCGCTTGCCGGTACTGTTAAGTTTTTTCCAACTGAGTAAAAATAAATAATTTTTTGTGTCAAATATTTTTTCATTTATCCTGTTTGTTTATTTTTGTAGTGTCAAATCGCTGTTCATAAACTACTAACATTCAAAAAGTAAGGAAACCCGGTTCGTTTCCCGGCTGTTTGGCCAAGATAATTTTAAAACAAAAATTGCGTTTTTATGCGCAGGGATAAAGATGAAAAAACAACCCAGCCATCGTAAATACAACGTCTCAGAAGCGGACCTGTACATCAATTGCACGGAAGCCATCCGCGCGGCCCATCGCGACCTGGAATACTTCAATCAATACGGCTACGGCGTTGATCGGCTCAAGGCATTCAAAGCCATGTGCGACCAGTTTCAATCGGTCCCCGGCGATGATGAACTGCTGGGCGACCAGATGATCTGCACGGAAAAGAAAAACCAGGCCGCTGAAAAACTCAAAACGGCGATCCGCTCGCTGATGACACGGGTTGCGATGAAATACCACGACCGCACGGGGCGCTACCGCAAATTCGGCACCGCCAAGCTCGGCGACATGAGCGACCCGCAACTCCTTTTTTGCGGCAGGCGCGTGGCGCGCGTAGCACGGCAGCAGATCGACTTTCTGGCGGATGTGGGCGTCAACGAAAACGTGATCCAGCGGGTGCTGGATGCCAGTGCGGAGTTCGAAACCGCATTCAACATCCAGCAGGACAAACTGCACGACCGCGACATCGGAGTGGAGCGCCGCATGGATTTGGGGAACAAACTGTACCAGGAACTGGTCGTGCTGGCCGATATCGGAAAGGACATCTGGGCCGAACGTGACCGCGTCAAATACGATCAGTATTGCCTTTATGAGAGCAATGCCGAGCAAAAACGCTCCCTGCGCGAACGCAAGCGCGCCGAAGCGGGCAGCAGCAGTTCGATCTGATCAGATCGAATGTTGCAGGTAAAATGCCAGGATACCGGTAAAATACCCGATCAGCGCATAGATGGATATGCGCTTCAGATACCAGATGAAATCCACCTTCAGGATACCCATCATGGCCACGCCTGCAGCCGAACCGATGACCAGCATACTGCCCCCTGTGCCGGCACAATATGCCAACAGATTCCAGAAAGTATTGTCAGGAGGAAATTCCGTCATCTCGTACATTTCCTTGGCGGCCGCTACCAGCGGCACGTTATCCACAATAGCCGACAGGATGCCGATCAGGGTATCGATAATGTAGACGTTGCCAAACGTTTCGTCGAGTCCGCGGGCAAGTACGTGCAGATGGCCGGAGGTGTCAAGCGCTCCAACTGCCAGCAGGATACCGAGGAAAAAAAGGATACTCGGCGTATCGATACGGCGCAGCATGGCTGCCACGGAAAACTCGCGGCGCAACTCGGGCTCCTTCCCGCGGTGCAGAAATTCCGTAAAATACCACAGAAAGCCCAGTGACAACAAGACACCCATGTAGGGCGGAAAATGTGTGACGGCCTTGAATACCGGCACGAACAACAGGGCAGCCCCGCCGAGTACAAACATCAGGTTTTGTTCAAACGGCGTGGTTTCTCCGGCCATCTTCATATCTGATTCAGCGAGTTGAGGCGTTTCTACCTTACCGCGCAGGTAATAGGAAGCCACCAGCAGCGGCACCAGCAGGCTCATGAAAGAGGGGATAAACAGGTTGTACATGACCGGCATCGTCGTAACCTGCCCGCCTATCCACAACATGATGGTGGTAACGTCGCCGATGGGCGACCAGGCGCCGCCGGCGTTGGCGGCGATCACGACAAACCCGCCGAGCAGCCAGATATTTTCCTGCTTTTTCACGATACGCCTTATCAGGGCGCACATAATGATCGACGTTGTCAGGTTGTCGAGGCCTGCCGACAGGAAAAAGGATACCCAGGAAATGATCCACAGCAATTTTACGCGGTCGGTCGTTGCGATCCGGTCGGTGATCGCGCGAAAACCGTCGTGCACGTCCACCAGTTCCACGATCGTCATGGCCCCCAGCAGGAAAAACAGGATGCCGGCGATCTCTCCCAGGTGCTCGAACAGCGAGTGGTCGATGTAATGTTGAACGTCCGGATACACAGAGCGGTCAATCTCCGCAAAGCCGGGCATACCCTCGATGCCGAACAACAAAACGAGCCAGCAAAAAACGCCGGTGAGCAGGGCTGAAGCGGCTTTATCGATTTTAAGGGGATGTTCAAAGGCAATTAGTATGTATCCGACGATAAATACTACAATGATCAACAGAGCCATAGGTGCAGGGCAGGAATAGACTTAACTACTTGGTAAAGAAAAGATTTGGACGGGCAGGCAAAATGTCAGTACCCGGTAATGTATTGTTCCAGGAACTGGATGTGGTTGCTTTGCTCGCGTATAATCGCGTTGACAATATCGCCGATACTGAGCACGCCGGCGACCTTGCCATCATCCACCACCGGGAGGTGGCGTATTCTTTTTTCAGAAAAGAGTTTCATGCAGTCCTGCAGGCTCTTCTCGGAAGAAACGGTAAACACATTGGGAGTCATCACTTCTGTGACCGGCGTACTTTTGGCTTTCCGGCCCTGAAGAATACCTTTTCGGGCATAATCGCGCTCTGAAAAAATCCCGATCAGTTTTTCGCCATCCATCACCACAAGGGCGCCGATATTTTTCTGCGCCATCAGATCGAGCGCGTCGATCACCATGTGTTTTGGCGTCACGCTCCAGATCACATTCAACGGTTTTCCTTCAAGGAGATTTTTAACGGAAATCATAAACGAAGATGGGATATTGGTGAAACAAAAAATCGGACAACGGTCGTTTGGCGGTTTTACCCGTCTTGCTGGCTAAGGTATGGCCCGAATGCCGTAAATCAAAATATTTTTTGGAATAATCTGCGGTAAACAATAAGGCTTTACCTTTGTATTACATTCAGACTATGTTAGCGATACTCATCATATCCGTTGTACTGGTGCTGGCGGCTTTTTTCCTGTTCAGTTTACGCCTTCTTTTTGTCAAGGGCGGCGAATTCAGGGGCACCTGTGCCGGCAATAATTCCTTCCTGCAGAAAGACGGCGCCGTATGCGGGGTCTGCGGCCGGAAGCCGGGCGAGTCCTGCGGCAAAGAGTCAGATGCAGGCTCCTGAATGTACCGGCATCCTGTCTCTTTCTTTCACCCGATCACCCTTCGGAAATTACTTCCCGAATCCCGGCGTAGCGCGCACCTTCAGCGCGCCGCTATCATCTTCGTAAATACAGTAAATTTCCAGGCTTCTTTGCGCTGCCATTTCCAGTGCCTTTTCCATGCCCATGACCAGAAATGCGGTTGCGTATGCGTCGGCAGTAGTGCAGTCGCCGGCAAGAACCGATACGCTTAGCAGCTTGTGCGTAACGGGATATCCCGTAGCCGGGTCGATGGCATGGCTGTACTTTTTGCCGTCGCGCACGATGAACTTGCGATAACTGCCCGATGTGGCAAGCGAGCGGTCGCTCAGGGATATGGTGGTTTGCAAATGCCTGGCATTGCCGCCCGGCGTGCTTTCCGGCTTGTCGATCCCGATATTCCAGGGTTTCCCGCGGTCGTTGACACCCAGGGTGCGCAGCTCGCCGCCGATCTCTACGAGATAGTTCCGGACACCCTTTTTTTCCAGGAATGCCGCCATCAGATCGACGGTGTATCCCTGCGCAATGGCATTGAAGTCTACCTCCATTGATGTGTCTGCTTTAATCAGCGCACCTTCCTCCAGCCGTATCTTTTGAAAACCGATCAGGGCAAGCAGACTGTCCACCTGTAGCGAATCGGGTGGCGGAAGTCCCTTTTTGTAACTGAACCCCCATGCTTTCACCAGCGGTCCTACCGTGCAATCGAAAGCGCCGCCGGTGGCCTCGGAGACGGCGCGGGAAGCGTGGTATACTTTTGTAAAATGTTCGTCGGCGCGCACATTCGGGTCATTCCGGTTGATCCGGCTGATCACAGACGAGGGGTCCCAAAGCGACATGCTGCGATCGATCTGGCGGAACAAACTATCGACGTCGTGGGAAAAATCGCGCCGTTGGCCGTCGTCATAAACGATCCTGAACGTAGTACCCTGCGCATTTCCTTCGAGATGTGTATAGGGGCTCTCTCCTTGCCGGCAGGCGGGCAGGGTCAGTAAAAGAAAAAGTGACACTTTATAACAAAGTGTCACCCTCCATTTAACTGCCGAAGTCATCAAATGCAACGTTTTCGGACGGCACGCCTAGGTTGTCGAGCATATTCTGCACGGCAGACAACATGAGCGGCGGTCCGCAGAGGTAGTATTCCACTTCTTCCGGCTCGGGGTGTTTGCTCAGGTATTCGTTGAGCACCACGCTGTGGATAAAACCGGTGTAACCCGTCCAGTTGTCTTCGGGCAGCGGCTCCGAAAGGGCGATCTCGAAACGAAAATTGGGAAATTCCTGCTCGATGGCCCTGAATTCCTCTTCGTAAAATATCTCGCGCAGGCTGCGGGCTCCGTACCAGTACGATACTTTTCGGCCCGTTTTCAGCGTGTGAAAAAGGTGGAAAATATGAGACCGCAGGGGTGCCATACCGGCGCCGCCGCCGATATACACCATTTCCTTTTCCGTATTTTTAATGTGAAATTCACCATAGGGCCCGCTGATCGTCACTTTGTCGCCGGGTTTCCGGGAAAAGATATAGGAAGAACAATAGCCCGGCGGCACATCGGCGAAGGCGTTCTTTCCGCGATCCCAGGGCGGCGTGGCGATGCGGATGTTGAGTTTCATGATATTTCCCTCTGCCGGGTGATTGGCCATCGAGTAGGCCCTGAACACCGGTTCTTCCACTACCGTCTTCAGGTCCCAGATCCTGAATTTATCGTAGTCGTCCTTGAACTTTTCGGGTATGTTGTACAGGTCTCTGTCAAACATGATCGTCGTCTCAGGCACGTCCACCTGTATGTAATCGCCCGAGCGGAATTTGAGGGATTCACCGGGCGGAAGCGATACGACAAACTCCTTGATGTAGGTCGATACGTTGTCGTTGGACACCACTGCGCACTCCCATTTTTTCACGCCGAACACCTCGTCGGGCACTTTGATCTCCATGTCCTCCTTCACTTTCACCTGACAGGCCAGCCGCACGCTTTCCTGCACTTCGCGGCGGTTCAGGTGATTGGTTTCGGTAGGCAGCACGTCGCCGCCGCCGGAATATACCTGGCATTTGCACATGGCGCAGGTGCCCCCGCCGCCGCAGGCAGATGCGAGAAAAACATTGTTCGACGCCAGTGTCGACAAAAGCGAACTGCCGGGTTTTACCACAACCGGCGCATCCGCATTCCCGTTGATAACGATCGCCACGTCTTTCTGCGGCAGCAGGCGGTCTTTTGCCGTCAGGATAAGAAAGACCAGCAAATAGATCACCAGGATAAAAACAACAACACTGCTGGTAAGTACGGGAACCATATACTGTCAGATGTTTGATGGTTTAACTTGTCGGTTCGGGCATTGTCTTACAACTGTATGCCCGAAAAACTCAGAAAGGCCATGCCCATCAGCCCCGTGATGATCATGGCAATGCCCAGGCCTTTCAGCGGCTCGGGGATATTCGAATACTGCAGGCGCTCGCGGATAGCGGCGAGCAGCACAATGGCCAGGAAAAAGCCGATGCCGGCGCCCAGCGAGAATACCAGGGTTTCGGAAAAATTGTACTCGCGCTCCTGCATGAACAGGGAGGTGCCGAGAATGGAACAGTTGACCGTAATGAGCGGCAAAAAGATGCCCAGGGCGTTATAGAGCGCCGGTGTGAATTTTTCCACGATCATCTCCACAAGTTGCACTGCGCCGGCTATGGTGGAGATAAAGAGGATAAAAGACAAAAACGTCAGGTCTACACTCGCCAGCGAAGGGTGTATCCACGCCAGCGCACCCTCGCCGAGCATGTAGGTCAGGATCAGGTAGTTGAGCGGGGTGGTCAGGATCATCACAAAAATGACGGCCAACCCGAGGCCGAAAGCCGTTTTTATTTTCTTGGACACTGCCAGAAAAGAACACATCCCCAGGAAGAAAGCGAAGATCACATTCTCCACGAAGATGGATTTTACCAAAAGACTGAGCAGGTGTTGCATATTTATCTCGTTTTGAAAATAACGTCAGGACGAAGAGCGATTTTCCTGCACATCAGGACACATTGAGCAGTTTGGCGTTGCGGCTGCGTTGCACCCATATGTATATGCCGATGATGAACAGCGCTGCGGGGGGCAGCACCATCAGGCCGTTGTTGACATAGCCCATATCGTACAGCCACTGCGGCACAACCTTGAAGCCAAGCAGGGAGCCCGAGCCGAACAACTCGCGGAAGATCGCCACCACTACAAGGATGACCCCGTAGCCGATACCGTTGCCGATGCCGTCGAGAAAGGAAGGCCAGGGGCGCTGCGACATGGCAAACGCTTCCAGGCGGCCCATAATGATGCAGTTTGTGATGATCAGGCCCACGAATACCGACAATTTCTTGCTCACATCGTACATGTAGGCCTTAAGCACCTGATCCACAATAGTCACCAGCAAGGCTACCACGATCAGTTGCACGATGATACGCACGCGGTTGGGGATCGTATCCCGTATCAGAGCGATGATGAGATTGGAAAAAGCGCACACGAAGATCACCCCGAGGGTCATGATCAGGGCGGGCTTCACCTGCACCGTGACGGCCAGGGCCGAACAGATGCCGAGCACCTGCACGGTGATCGGGTTGTTGTCGTCGAGCGGGTCGCTGACCACCTTTCTGTTCTTCTTCGAAAACAGCGGTTCGCTCTTTTTGACTTCCGGTTGGGCGACTGTGGTTTCAACACTCATACTTCCTTTATTTTATGCAGGCTGACGGTTTACAGAAACGGTCAGGCCCGGCATTATTTACTTTCCTGTGATTGCAGTTTTTCAAAATAGCCCAGATACGGTTCCAGGCAGTTTTTCAACATTTTATCGGTACCGGTCGATGTGATCGTACCGCCCGAAATTGCATCGACCCGGTGTTCGTCGCCGTAGCTGACCTTTGCGGCTTTCTTGACGACGTTCACCGAAATAAAACGGTTGTCGTCTGTCATGATCTTTTTTCCGCGAAACTGCTCCTGAAACGGCTTTTCGGCGATCTCGGCGCCAAGACCGGGGGTTTCCGACTTGTGATCGAAAAAAGCCCCATACACCGTATTGAAATCGCTTTCGATGGAAATATACCCCCAGATGGGTCCCCACAAGCCGACACCCCGCACCGGTACGATATAATAGGGTTTGCCGTTTTTGTCGGTGTAGACGTACAGCGGCAGGTGGCGTTCGGCGGCAGGCTTGGTCACTTCGTTTTTCATGACCAGGTCTTCGGCAATGACGTTTTCCAGCACTTCACCCCTGCTGTTTACGACTATTGACTTAACGCGTTCTCCGTAGATCTGTTCGATCGCTGCGCGTTCGGTCTCTTCTACCCGGACCGATCGCAGGATATTGGACTTGTTGTCCAGAGCGATATTGGCTTCCTGTGCCGGCTTCAGCCCTTCGGAGGCAAAAGCGAGCAGCACGGCGGTAATGATGGAAATGACCGCTGCGTAAATAAAGGTATATCGATTGCTATGCACGGTGCAATGGCCTGTATTTAGTGATAAGTCAGGTTAAGGATTAAAAATTATGCGCGTTTCAGGCGTCGTTTGATGTGCCGCTCCACCACCACATGGTCGATCAGCGGAGCAAATACGTTCATCAACAGGATGCTCAACATAACCCCTTCCGGATACGCCGGATTGAATACCCGCAGGATCACGGTAAATGCGCCGATCAGCAGGCCGTATATCCACTTACCCCTTTCGGTTTGGGCGGCGCTGACAGGATCGGTGGCCATATACACGGCGCCGAAAGCAAAGCCCCCCATCAGCCAGTGGTAATAGGCCGGAGTATGCATGGAGTGCATGGGCAGATCGTCGGGCGCCAGCCCGTTCAGGATCAACCCCATAAAATAGGCGCCTGCAAAACACGACACGATGATCTTCCAGCTGCCGATCCCCGTAGCGATCAGAATGAAGGCGCCGATCAGACAGGCAAACACGCTGGTTTCACCGATTGAGCCCTGTTCGAAGCCCCAGAACATATCGCCGGCGGAGGGCAGCAAAGTATGGTTGGTATCGAAAGTAACGAGGTTGGTGGCCCCTGAATAGGCATCCACGATGGCCTGGCCGGCTTCCGGCGAAAGGTCTGTCCAGATATCACCCGACATATAGGCCGGGAAAGCAAAAAACAGGAATGCACGGGCCAGGAGGGCCGGATTCATGAAATTCATGCCCGTACCGCCGAATATCTCCTTGCCGAGCAAGGTGCAAAAGATCGCCGCCAGCGCCACCATCCAGAGTGGTACAGTGACCGGCAGGGTCAGCGGGATCAGCAGGCCCGTCACCAGATAGCCTTCGCTCACGGAGTGGCCTTTCACAACGGCAAAAATGAATTCCACACCGAGGCCGGCAGCATAGGAGACCACGATAATGGGCAGCACCTTCCAGAATCCGAACATGAAATTATCCATCAGCCCGGCTTCCATGCCATAGGCAAGGTGGTGCTGATAGCCCACATTCCACATACCGAACAGCATCGTGGGAACCAAGGCGATGATTACGGTGACCATCGTGCGCTTCAGGTCGATGGCATCCCTGACATGTACGCCGCCAGAGGTGGTTTCACCCGGCACAAAAAGAAAGGTCTCGAGCGCATCGAATGCCGGGTGTAATTTTTCGAAGCGCCCGCCTTTTTCAAAGTGCGGCTTAATGGAGTCAACGATTCGTCGTATAAATTTCACTGTTTATCTGACTTTGCTTTTCCGCCGAAGGGTCGGTGGGTTAAATGAAACAGCAACTTTAGGGTGTGTCTGAAAAATACCCTGGGGTTTTATATGAATAGAAATGACATTCATCCTTTTCGCAACGCATTCCATGTCCACAAGGCCCCTGCTACGTCCACAGCAGCGAAGAGCAATAGTGCAGGCTTTGCCCAATCCAACACCACAAAGAGCGCAAACCACAGCATAATCAGCAGACGGGTAAATGCAGTCATTTTAAAAAACGCCTCGTTATTGGTAGGCGCCAAGAAGACATAATATACCCCCAGATTGACAACCACGGCGCCCAGCACACGTATCCACACTTCCCGGGTAGCCTCAAAGCCAAATGGGGTCAGGATCAGGTTCGGGACAAACACAAGTCCCAGCCCCAGCAAAAGCAGGTAAAACCCGAAATAATAGACCGTCTTGGCTGCTGTTGTCATTGCTGGTGAATTTCAGATGCACTTGCCATTTGGGGATATTTTTAAAATATGTCACAAAGCGTTATGCTGTCAGTAAGGGTCAGCCTTCCAGGCGAACATATTCTAGCCCTTCGCTAACGATCTGCTGCACGTCGATCTTGGAGGTGCAAACAAATTCGCAAAGGGCGAAATCTTCTTCCGACACTTCATAAATGCCGAGTTGCTCCATGCGCTCGATGTCTTTTGCCAGTATCGCTTTGAGCAGGTGAACGGGGTAAATGTTCATGGGCAACACCTTGTCGTACTGCCCGGTCATGACAAATGCCCGCCGCTCTCCGTGCATATTGGTGTTCAGATCGTATTTGCGTTTCGGAAACAGCCAGGAAAAATAGGTACGCGACAGGCTGAGTTTTTGCAATCCCGGCAGCAGCCAGCCCATAAACTCGGGCTGATCTCCTTCGGGGATCGCGGTGATCTGGTTGGTGTAATAAGAAAGAAAGTCGTCGCCGGAACTGCGCCGGCCGGTCAGCACATTGCCCTGGATCACACGAGCGTGATCACTGGTCATTTGGCCGCTCAGGAAATCGCCCAGTTTGCTCCCCGTCATCACCCTGACGTACTGCGGCTTGAGCATGCAGCTGCCCGTTAACGCAACGACCCGGTCGGCGCGATACCGGCCTTCCAGGAACAAGCGGCCGATGATCAGCAGGTCCTGCAAATGAACATACCAGACCGTTTCGCCTTTGGCGATCGGATCGATGTGGTGTATCTGGATGCCGACATTGCCTGCCGGGTGGGGCCCGCTGAAAAAGTGGTGATTGACCGTATGCGTTCCCGGAAAATCGCCCTCCTGCTGGCCGGGTTTAAGGCCCAGATGGACTTTCCCGTCAGAAAGTTTGCTCAACGCTGCAATACCGGCTTTCAGGTGTTCGGGCTCCATGTCCTTGATATAATCCAGATCGGGCGCCAGGGGCGCGGAATCAAAACAGGAAACAAAAATGGCTTTGGGCAAACTCTCGGGGTCGGCAACGGTGGAATACGGACGCTGGCGGATATAATTCCAGCAGCCGCTTTCCAGCAGCCGGTCAATGATCTGCTCGCGGTGCAGCGCCTCCGGATCTTCCTTCGGGAATTCGACATAACGCATGCCTCCTTTGTCGGCCAGTATCCGCACTTCCATGATACGGCGTTTCTCGCCCCGCACGATATCGGCCACCTCGCCGCTGACCGGAGAAGCATAGCGAATGTTCGGACGATTCTTGTCGAAAAACAGCGGTTGCCCGGCGAGGACTTCATCGCCCGGCTCTACCATCATTTTGGGTATGACCGCCCTGAAATCGGGAGGCTTGATGGCGACCACGTCGGAAACAGGAATATCGGATAAGGTTTTTTCGGCAGCGCCCTGGAGTCGGATGTCGTAGCCTCTGCGAATGCTGATGTTGTTGCCCATGAAATTTATAACAATTCTTTTCCTGTCGGGCAAAAGAAAGGCATTTTATTTTGATGGCAAAACAATCTCCCGCAAAAGAATTTTGATTTCTGTCATAACGCCTTAATTGAGATGCACTGCCATTTCGCGCACGTCGAGTATCCTGACATCGATATCTTCGAGCAGGGTTGTGGCCAGGGAAAGCCCCACATAATCGGCTTTGACCGGGAAAGATTTGTGCTTTCGGTCCACCAGCACCGCCACTTCCACCTTCTTGGGGATCACGCGGAGCAACGGCTGCACGGCATAAAAGATCGTTCGCCCGGTATTCGCCACGTCGTCTACGATGATCACCGGTTTGCCGCGCAGGTCATCGGCCGACATTTCAATCACCGGGTCGTATTCGACCGGGTTGGCGGGGTTTAGCCGGATGCGCGTCAGGGAAAGTTTCACCCCCTTGGGGGCGAGCGGGGTCAGTTCGTCCATCAAAAAGCGCGCAAAGCCCATGCCGTTATTATTGAGGCCCGCAAGCACGATTTCTGATTCGCCGAAATTGCGCTCCAGTATTTCGATGGCAATGCGCCTGATCTTCTGCCTGATCTGCCGGTCGTCGAGAATTTTCATATAGCCTGTCCTGATCGCCTCCCGGGAGGAGGCTTTTTAGGTGAAGAATCATTTCGATTGCAAAAGTCCGTTTCCGGCGCTGTATTTTTAGCCCGAAAATCAAAAATTATGATCCAAACGCTCCTTTTTATTCTTTTACTGGGTGTGACGGGTTGGTTTGCCTGGAAAGGTTACGGCAGGGTGTGGCGCAATATCAGGCTGGGCAAGGCAGAAAAAATCGGAGGCCACGCGGCCGAGCGCTGGCGCAATGTACTGCTCGTGGCCCTGGGTCAGCAAAAGATGTTTAAAAACTGGCTTCCGGCATTCCTGCACCTCTTTATATACGTTGCGTTTCTCATCACGCAGATCGAACTGATCGAGATCTTCGTGGATGGCCTCTCCGGAAGTCATCGCTTTTTCGCTTCTGCATTGGGCGGTTTTTACACGTTTGTCATCAGTTTTATCGAAGTCTTATCGGTGCTGGCGTTTATTGCGACGATCATATTTCTTGCCCGGCGCAACCTGCTCCGGATACCGCGATTCCGGAAACCCGAAATGAAAGGCTGGCCTTTTCGCGATGCCAACCTGATCCTGCTGGGCGAGATCATCCTGATCGTCGGCATTTTCAGCATGAACGGTGCGGATACCGTATTGCAGACGCGCGGGCTGGAACATTACAGGCCGACAGGGGCATTTGCCGTGAGCAGCTGGCTCGGGCCGGCGCTGTTCGGGCAGCTCGGCGACGGTGCGTTGATGGCAATTGAGCGCTTCGGATGGTGGCTGCATGCGATCACCGTATTCGGATTTATCTGCTACCTGCCCTATTCCAAACACCTGCATATCCTTTTGGCATTTCCGAATACCTGGTATGCGCGTCTGACGCCCAAAGGTGAAATGGAGAACATGCCCGAGATCCAGAAGGAAGTGCGGATCATGATGGGGCTCGACCAGCCCGCAGGCGACGCAGCTGCCGATCTGCCCGAATTCGGCGCCAACGACGTGTTTTCCCTGAGCCGGAGAAATATTCTTCAGGCATATTCATGTACGGAATGCGGTCGCTGCACCGCAGCCTGTCCGGCAAACCTGACAGGGAAAAAACTCTCGCCGCGCAAAGTGATGATGGACGTGCGCGACCGCGCCGAGGAAGTTGGCCGGAAAATGGAAACGGAAAAACTCGACGCTGCAAATTACACCGACGGGAAAAGTCTGTTTGACCGCATCACACCGGAAGAACTGCACGCCTGTACCACCTGCAATGCCTGTGTGGAGGCATGCCCCGTGCTCATCAACCCGCTCGATATCATCCTGAAAATGCGCCGCTACGAGATCCTGACGCTCTCGGCAGGCCCCGCCGACTGGCTGCCGATGTTCAACGCGATCGAGAACAACGGCGCCGCCTGGGCCATGAGCGAGGAGCGCGACGCATGGCGACAGGGCTAAGTAGCCCCTACCTCTACCCGTAACGCCAACCTCTGGTTGGCAAAATCAAAGCAATCAAAGAAAAAACGTGTCATTCCCCAACCAGAGGTTGGGAACACTAGCAATCATAAAACCATGACAGTCAAAACCATAGCGGAATACCAGGCAGAAGGCAACAGCCCGGAGATACTCTTTTGGGTCGGTTGCGCAGGTTCATTCGACGCGCGCGCCCAGAAGGTCACGCGCGCATTGTGCGAGATCCTTGAGCACGCCGGCGTGGCCTTTGCGATCCTCGGCAACGAAGAACGCTGCACCGGCGACCCTGCAAGGCGTGCCGGCAACGAATTCCTGTTCCAGATGACTGCGGCGATGAACATCGAGACGCTGAATATGTACGGTGTGAAAAAGATCGTGACCGCCTGCCCGCATTGTTTTAATGTGCTGAAAAATGAATACCCCACTCTGGGCGGCCACTACGAAGTAGTGCACCACACGCAGCTGCTCAACGAACTCATCCGGGATGGCAAACTGAAACTGAAGGAAGGCGGCGAATTCAAGGGCAAGCGCATCACCTACCACGACTCCTGTTATCTCGGTCGCGCCAACGACATGTACGAGGCGCCGCGCGCCCTGCTCGAAGCCCTCGATGTAGACCTCGTGGAAATGAAACGCTCGCGCAAAAACGGTCTGTGCTGCGGCGCCGGCGGCGCTCAGATGTGGAAAGAAGATGAACCCGGCGACAAGCGGATCAACATCGAACGCGTGGAGGATGCCCTGGAGACCGACCCCGGCGCGGTGGCTGCCAATTGCCCGTTTTGCCTGACCATGCTTCAGGACGGACTGAAAGCCAAAGAGAAAAATGAACAAATTCCGGTGTACGACCTTTCAGAAATGATCCTCACCCGGCTTTAAAATTTCAACCCATGCATGATACCATCGCTCCGGCGCTCACCCCTGCACTCGCAAATGACACGACATTCGCACCAGAGTCGAAAGTATGGATATACACGACCAGCCGCCCCCTGAACGGACAGGAAACGCAGGCGATCCGGCAAGCACTGGATATGTTTACCCGGCAATGGACGGCGCATAATCAGGCGCTGAAAGCTGCCGCCGAAGTATTTATGGGACAGTTTGTGATCCTGATGGTCGACGAAACGCAGGCCGGCGCCAGCGGGTGTTCTATCGACAAGTCGGTACATTTTCTGGAAGCACTCGGCCGGGAAACCGGTATAGATTTCTTCGAGCGCATGCGTTTTGCCTGGATCGAAGAAGAAAATATGCACTTTGCCGACCGTCCTCAATTCACGCAATTTGTACAGCAAGGGCGTATCGGGCCCGATACGCTTGTCGTCAATACGCTGGCCCCCTCCAGATCAGCGCTGGAAAACAACTGGCTGGTACCTTTCAGCAAGAGCTGGCACAAACGCCTCATTTAAGGTGTGTCTGAAGCGTAAGAAACCGTCCGCTTCGATCATATTTGCACTATTTTACGGCATTTTCGCTAAAAAAAACAAGGAACGAACCGCGAGTGCCCGGGTTCCAGTATTTTTATCCCGCCTTTTGAGATCAATCTGATACTTTTCTATTCCCACTAATCGTTAATCGTCGCCCCAAATGCGATCCCCCCGTTTTCGCACCGGCCCCGGCCGGGTCTTTTTACTATACAACCTAATCGTTTCCCTGACATGAAATTTTCCTTACAACTGATTACATCTCTGGGGCTGCTGTTATCCTCGCTCCCGCTTGCCGCTCAATCCTACACCATCGGCAATTTCGAATACCAGAACTTCGCAAATTCTTACCCAAGTCCTTACGGAGGCTTCCGCGAAGGCATGCGGGCTCAGTTCCTTTACCGCGCCGCCGAGCTGACGGCTGCCGGTGCGACACAAGGCAACATTACGGGCCTGAGTTTCAACGTGGAAAGTGTGACGAACGTCGGCGTACACGAAAATTATACGATCAAACTGATGCTCACGGCCGTCAATACGCTACCGCCCGGCGGCTGGGAATCCGACCCGAGTATCATGACCGTTTACGGCCCGGTGGATTACACGCCTTTTGTCGGTACCAATCAGCACGACTTCATCATGCCGTTCTATTGGGACGGCGCTTCCAACCTCATCGTGGAGATCTGCCACTCCCCCACCCAGTCGCAGGGCAACAGCGCCACCAACAACGCCATCGTACAACTCGACTCGGTGACCGGCTTCAACTGCTCGCGCACCTACGCGGTGAACGGCAGTACCGCCCAGACCGTATGTGATTACACCGGGTCAGCCGAAGACGGGATCAGGATACGCCGCCCCGTGATCAACTTTGATTTTTGCTACCCACCCGTCGACCTGCAGGTCGACGCCGTCACGTCCATCACCGCCGGCCTCAGTTGGTCGCCGCCGCTGGTCGGCTCGCCTGCAGGTTATGACTGGTCGTTCGGACTGGAGGGCTATGTGCCGGGCAGCGCGGGTATTGAGATCGCCGGCGGATCGACTACCACGCCCGAAGCCTCGCTTATCGGGTTGAGCGGATTAACGATCTATTCCTTCTGGGTACGATCCGATTGCGGCGCCGGTTACAGCAGGTGGGCCGGGCCGATCAACTTTACCACCGATCCGAGTTGCGACGATCTCTTCAGCGACACGGGCGGACCCGTCAGCGGATACGGAACAGATGAAGATTATGTGAAGGTGTTGTGCCCCGATGAGGCGGACAATGCGATCAGCATGAGTTTTTTCGTACCCATTTCCATCGGCGCCGGCGATACCCTGAAACTGTACAATGGCAACGATACCGACGCACCGCTTTTTGCAGCGATTTCCGGGACTTACGGTTTCGGAGCGCTTCCTGGGCCATTCAAAGTAACCACGGCAAGCGGGTGCATCACTGCGCATTTCACTTCCGATGAAATAAATGGTGGCGGTGAAACCGGCTGGATCGCATCGCTCAATTGCGACCCGCTCCCGGTTGATGAATGCTACGAGGTGCTGCAACTGGATACCGCCAACCTCGGCTACACGACCGTCGATCTTTCCTGGCTCGATATGTTCGGTGCTGACAACTACGAATACGAATTGATCCAGTTGCCGGCCACGATCCTGCACCAGGATGCCGCATTCACGGGCACTTTCATCAACTTTAACGACCTGGAAGACGGCACTGATTATCAGTTTTCTGTGCGTACCAATTGCTCGAACGGTGAGAACAGCAATTGGGTGACCATCCTGTTCAGCACACCTGTCAACTGCAACGGACCGTTTATCCAGTGCAACCAGAACAATCTGGTGATCGCGGAGCAGACCGGCAAATGGGACATTCTCGATTGCGGCATCTCTAACCCCGGCCGCGAGCAGTTTTTCCGCTTTGTGGCGCCCAATACGCGCTCTTATAATCTGGAAGTGATCTCCGCCACGGGCGGCTATGTTTCCTACCTGTATAAAGATGCCTCCGACGGCTGCAACGAGGATAACTGGCATTGTATCGATGATTTCAATATCCCCGGCACCAGCGACCTGCCTCCCATTCCCGGCAGCACACTGCAAGCCGGCAAACTATACTACATCCTTTGCGACCCCCAAACGATAGCCAGCGTGACGCAGACATTCTCGATCAAGGAATGCGCGCCGCCTACCAATGACAGCCCGCTTGACGCCATCGAGATCATCGTCAACACGCCCTGCGACGAAAACATTTATTCGAACTTCGGAGCCGGGCTCGACCCCGACGAGCCGGACCCGGATGTGGATGATACGGACGGCCTGATCGGGCGCTGGCAGGATGCCGCCGACGAAACGGTGTGGTTCAAGTTTGTAGCGCCTGCATCGGGTACGGTCACTATTTTTACCAACCCGCAGGGCAGTTATCTGCCAAACGACGATACCCAGGTGGCGCTTTATCAGGTGGGCGATCCTGCCGACTACTCCACCTACCAACTGCTGATCAGCGATGAGGACAACGGAACAGCTTATCTGGGGTTCAATTCGGTGGTATCCTACACCGGGCTCAATGAGGGTGAAACGTACTATATTCAGGTGGACGGATGGGGCATCAACAGCGGCGCTTTTTGTATTGCCGTCATCGAAACCGTAGAGCGCATCGCCTCCGCCGATTGTCTGATCGACTATTCGATCGATAATGTGAACCAGGACAAATGGTACGGCATTTATGCCACTCCCGACGACCTGGATATCGGCCCGCTGGTCGCGGCGATCAATCCGCTCGGCGCCGACCTGGGAACGGTCACTTGCCGGGTGCAGGTATACGACGAGATCCCGGTTTCCGGCAACGGCATTCCTTACCTCCCCGCCTATTACTATCTCACTTCGTCGGAGCCGCTTGTTACACCTGTAAAATTGAGGCTGTTTTTTACCGATTCCGAGTTCGAGGATTTGAAAGTAGCGGCCAACGAACCCGACAATACGATCCACGACCTGGTCGTGTCGCGCTTCAACGGCGTCATTGCCGACTGCCAGCAACTGAACAACAACGGTCCCTCTACCCTGCTGACGGTCAACAATGCCATGCCGATGGTGGGCAGTTTTTATCTTGACTTTTTCACAGACCAACTTGACGAATTCGGGGCCCATTTCGGGCTCGTAGCGTTGCCATTGGAACTGAAATATTTTACCGGTAAAACACTGGAACGCAGCAATTTGCTGGAATGGGTCACGCTACAGGAGAAAGATGTACAGTGGCACATCGTGGAGCGCTCCCTGAGCGGCGGAATCTGGGAAGAGGTCGGCCGCGTCGCCGGACAGGCATTCTCCGATGTTCCCATGCATTACAGTCTGGAAGACCACCTTGCGCCGGTCAGCGCTTACTATCGCCTGCGCTCGGTCGATCAGGACGGCACGGCATCCGTGTCGCACGCCATTCACCTTACTCGTAAAGACACACAGTTTGGTTTCACCAGTGTGTACCCTTCGCCCGTGAGCGATCTATTGAACGTTCAGTTTTATGTCCCTTCGGAAGGCAGCGCGCGCATCCGGCTGACGGATGTCACGGGTCGCCTGGTACTAGAAGAGTCGTTCGAAAGCGTCAAGGGTATCAACAGCAGACAACTCTCCCTCCGCGATCTCGCAGCGGGCGTATATCAGTTGATGATCGACGATAAAACGGCCGTCAGTGCGCCTGTCAGGATCATAAAACAATAAAAAAACACATAACTTACAAGCTAACTTTGCCAACTTCCCGAAAGTTTCAGACCTTTCGGGGAGTTCTTTCATTATAAACCACTTCGATCACAAATGCAAAACGCTCAAACCGCCTACATCGAAACCATAGAAGGTTTGCTTCAGGAGAATGAAGTTGACAAGGCCCTGGAAGCCCTCTTCGAACTGGATAACAAGACCCAGGCAGGTATCCGCCAGGATGTCCTGATGATTTCCGGCAACTACCGGCAAGCCTCCAAAATGTTCCAGCAGGGCATGATGGATTTCAATCAATTTTCACAGCAAACGGCGCGTGTGCGCTTCGGACTGCTGGAAATGATGAAGACCATCCCCCGCAAGATCGAGCTGAACGCCAAGATCAAAAATCTCGACGCCTTCCAGTTTTCTATTCCCGACGATGCCAGACTGGAGAAGATCATCGGGGTGGAAAACAACCTGCTCAAGATCAACTGGCTTGAAAAGGCTCTCATAGCCTCAAAGTCCGTTTGTCGGGTCGTCTGCGCCGACGGCAACCTCGGTACCGGGTTTCTCACGAAAGAAGGTTATATTTTTACCAACAACCACGTGCTCAGCTCGGCCGATGTCGCCAAAACAGCAAAACTGGAATTCAACTATGAGGTAGGCGCCGACGGGAAAACCAAATCGCGCATCACCTACGATCTTGATTCCTCCGATTACAAAACAAGCACGCCGGACAAACTCGACTTCGCCCGTGTCAAGGTGAAAGACCGCTCCGATGCTCCGCTCAGCCAGTGGGGTTTTGTTGAATTTGATCCGGAGGCTGTGCCGTCTGTTAATGAAGGTGTGACGATCATCCAGCACCCGAAAGGACAGGACAAGCAGATCGCCTTGAATGCCAATCTAGTGCTCGGGCAACTCAACCAGCACCTCTTTTATACCACCGACACAGAACCCGGCAGCAGCGGATCACCAGTGTTCAACAAGGACTGGAAAGTAGTCGCCATCCACCACGCCGGCAAGACCGACGCGGAGGGAGGCCTGGTGATCAACGCCCAGGGAGAGCGGCGCGGCGCCAACCGCGGCGTCCTGTTCCGCGATATTTTCAAGTTTCTCAACGGATAACCGATACGGTTCCGGAGTGTTCGGATGGTCACCTGGCGATCGCCAAAGGCGCTGCAATGCCAGCGGTCCGGACACTCCGGTCCGACCTTAAAATATTCCATCATGCCATCGCCCAAACCACTAAGTGAAATAAAGAATACCCTCGAGGAGCTGCTCATCACTGACATGGCCGACGCCATCAGCGTTTTGAAAGGGTATGTTCGCAACAGTGCCTACTACAAGCCAAAGGTTATGATGCAGGCAGGCCGTTATAGCCAGATCAGCGACGACCTGAATATCGGGGTCATCAGCGCGGAGGAACACCGCATGGAAACAGCACGCATCCGAAAAGCGCTACTCGACCTGATCTCCCGCCTGAACGAATCGGATATTACCCATCCGGAATAAAACAGTTGTCTATGCCATTGCCGAAACCACTTGCCGAACTGAAAAAAGACCTGGAAGAGCAAATCGGAAGCGATCTTGCCGCTGCCGTCAAAACCACGCAAGGGTTCCTTTCCGACAATCAGGACAAAAGAAGTCAGACGATCCTGCTCGAAGGTCGCCTGAGCCAGATCGTTCGCGATATGGGTACCGGTATCATCAAAACGGAGGACTACCAGCTCGAGGTAGCGCGTATCCGCAAGGCCCTGCTGGACCTTGTCGGTGGTTTGGATGAGTCTGATTTTACACCGGGAAGTCCGGGACCTGCGTCTGCGCCGGTAGCGGCTGTGCCCAAGTTCGTCATCATTTACGACCAGGCCGACGAGCAGCATGCCACCATGCTCAACAGGCACCTCAATGTGCTGAAGATCACCAAAAAGATCCGGGTGTACAATGTAAATGAAACCCTCGGCGAAGGACTGATCGACCGGGCAAAGCAGGAGATGGAAGATGCGGATTACCTGCTTGTACTGATCACCGTCAACCTGTTCAATTCACCCGACTGGTTCGAACTTGTGTATAATGCTATGGGTGAAGGGCGGCGCATCATTCCGGTCCGCATAGAAAAAGCGGACTTCGAGGGTACCGGGCTGGAAAAACTCAAGTCGCTGCCTTCGATGAACCGCGCCGTTTCTGAATTCGGCAGCAAGGACGACGCCTACATGGATATTGTAACCGAACTGCGCAAGCTGCTGCCGCGCTGACGGGCGTTATTGTTCCATTTTCCGGGCCTTTTCCAGCACTTTCATTTCCAGCGATTTTTTAAAGGCAATGACCCGTTCCAGCAGGGAGGGATCGCTCGTGGCCAGCATCTGCGCGGCCAGGATGCCCGCATTACGGGCGGCATTGAGCGCAACGGTTGCCACCGGCACTCCTTCCGGCATCTGAAGAATGGAAAGAATACTGTCCCAGCCGTCGATCGAATTGGACGACTTGACCGGCACGCCGATCACGGGAAGCGGAGAAATGGCCGCCACCATCCCGGGCAGGTGCGCCGCACCGCCGGCGCCGGCAATCACGACTTTCACCTGCCGCTCATGAGCCCTGCGGGCAAATTCAAACATACGTTCGGGCGTTCGGTGTGCCGACACGATGGTCATTTCGAAGGGCACATTCAGTTCGGTCAGTATGTCTGCCGCTTTTTGCATGACCGGCAGATCGGAATCGGAACCCATGATGATTGATACCATGATCGGGCGTTTTGAATGGTCGGTTATGAAAAATGCGGCATCAGCCAGCAACCAGGGAGGCTGATGCGGCTTTTACTTTCAGCGTCTGTTTTACAAAGGTGGCTTTTTCGATGGCTTTTTCCGCTGTATCGGCGGTGATGGTGACATGGCCCATTTTCCGGAAAGGTTTTGTTTCGGCCTTGCCATAAAGGTGGACATACACCCCTTCGATTGCCAGGCAATCCTCTACTCCTTCGTACTCCACAGGCCCCTGATGTCCCGCTTCACCAAGCAGGTTGAGCATAACGGCAGGCATGAGTTGGTCGGTAGCGCCGAGCGGCAGGTTGCAAATGGCGCGCAAATGCTGCTGGAACTGGCTCGTTGCGGCGCTGTCGATGGTGTGGTGGCCGCTGTTGTGGGGGCGTGGCGCCACTTCGTTGACGAGCAGTTGGCCGTCGGCAGTAATGAACATTTCCACGGCCAGGAGACCGCAAATATCAAAACTGCGGATGACCCGCTCGGCGAGCGCTTCGGCTTCGGCTGCCTCCAGGGCCGAAATGCGGGCCGGGCACAGCAAAAATTCGACAAGATTGGCTTCCGGGTGAAAATCCATCTCCACTGCAGGATAGACGCGCACATCACCGGCTTCGTTGCGTGCGGCGATGACGGCCAGTTCGGTCCGTACCGGCACCAGTTCTTCCACCAGACAAGGGCCTGCAAGGCATTTGTTTTCCATGTCACCGGCATCGCGAAGGATGGCCACCCCTTTACCGTCGTAACCCGCCGTGCGGGTTTTCTGGACCAGAGGAAGCGCCCATTTGCCCGATCTTACGGCTTTGCGCAGGGCTTTTGCGTCGTCGAACAATTCGAAACGGGCGGTAGGAATATCGCGATCCAGATAAAATGACTTTTGAAGCCCTTTGTCTTTGATCGTATCGAGGGCATCAGGATGGGGGTGTACGGTTTTCCCCTGGTTTTGCAGCACACGCAGCGCGTCGGTGTTCACGTGCTCGATCTCAATGGTAAGCACATCCATATCGCTGCCGAAAGCCAGCACATCGTCGTAGTTGCTGAAATCACCCGCCGTAAATGCAGCGGAAACCCTTCCCGCGGGGTACTCCGGGGTGGCATCAAGGGTGTGGGTCTGGAAATCCCACTCCGCGGCGGCCAGGCACAGCATTTTTCCAAGCTGGCCTCCACCGAGGATGCCGATCTTTTTTGTGGTGGAAAACATGGCGCGAAGATATGATCCCTTTTCCCCTTTGCAGTGGGCATAAGAAAGAATTATACCCGCGTACTCCTGTACGCTGTATCGTTTCTTTGACAGATCATTCTACGCCTTTCCGCCAATGAGCGGCAGGAAAGGGCGCTACTGAATGGCTTCGATGATCATCTCCACCCGCTGCCACAGGCGTGTAACCAGGCTGATAGATATGGAAACGAACATGACGCCAAACATGAGTGTTGTCAGAAAAAGCCGGGCTCCCGGCATCGGTTTCTGAACGGATTCTCCCGCGGTGTCGTCTTCGATTTTCGATACGACGCCGGAGAAAACGGAGCGAATGAACGAGTATGACAAGACTTGTAAGATTTTTGTTATTTATGACCGTAATTCAAGTTGCCCGGATCGGAAATACGGAATGCGCGCGGTTGCCGCGGATGTTTCGCGTCCAAATACACCGGACATTTAGGAACGATAAAGTAATAAGTCCCTATTGGATTAAAGAAGGCAGGAAAGGTTTAATCGCGGATTGCCCGGATCATTCGGTCTGCGCCGGCAAGGTCCTTTTTTAAGATAACAGAACGGAACCCGGCCGTTTGCAGGTCGGAAAGAACCTGACGGGCATTAAATTCATTACATTCAAAAAAAAGCATACCACCTGTTTGCAACTTTTGCAGCGCAAAAGCGGCGATAGTGCGGTAAAACACGAGCGGGTCGGCGTCATTGACGAACAATGCCTGTTCCGGCTCATGAGCGAAGACGTGTTCTGGTAATAGATCCTTTTCGGAAATCGGGATGTAGGGAGGATTACTGATAATCAGATCGACTAACGAAAACTGTGCCCAATTTGACGGCTCAAGTATATCGCATTGGGTAAATTTGAAGGAGGATTTACCGAGTATTCTCCCGGCGTTGCCCACGGCGACGGCCAGCGCATCCCCGATGCGCTCGACGCCGAACAATTCCAGGGCCGGATATTTTTTCTTCAAAGTGATCCCGATGCAGCCGCTGCCGAGCCCGATGTCCAGCACTTTCGGGTGCTGCCAGGGCTGTTCTTTCAGGCTTTCCAAAGCCCAGGCAACCAGTTCTTCCGTCTCCTGGCGAGGGATCAGGACGGCAGGACTGACATTAAATTTCAATCCGAAAAAATCGGCCTGCCCCAGAATGTATTGTACCGGCTCTCCTGCTTGTAGTTGTGCAAGTATATGACGGTAGCGCTCCATTTCCGCCGCCTCCAGCATGCGGTCCGGCCCACCAGAGCGAACAGAGAACGCATCTTCAAAAACGATACGCGCGATAGAGGCCGCTTCGCCGGAACCGTACCGGCCGCCGAGGCTGTCCATCATATGCCTGCGGGCTTCCGAAATGGTCATGGCGCTCATATAATGACGGTAAAGACCGTACCCGCCGGTTTGTTGTTTTGCACCTGTATGTTCCCGCCGTGCGCCTTCACTACCTGCTGCACAATGTACAGGCCCAGTCCCGTGCCGGTCGCCTGTCTTGTCTCTTCATTGCCCAGCCGGTAAAACTTTTCAAAGATCGCCTGCTTTTCGACATCGGGGATGCCGTATCCCTGGTCGGCCACACGCAGCGTGAGGTGTCCGTTCGACCTGGACGCAGCGACCTCGACAGGTGCGCCTTCCGGCGAGTATTTCACTGCATTTTCAAGCAGGTTCTGCACCACCGCCACAAGGCCCGACCGGTCGGCGAGCACGGGAGCGAAATCCGTCGCAAGTTCCGCCCTGATATTTGCCTTCGGGAAACGTATCTGCAACCCGGCCACGGCATCGCGCACGACGGCAGGCAGATCGACCGGTTCAGCCAACGGGCGCCAGTTATCTTCCAGGCGGGCTGCCAGGAGCAGGTCTTCCACCAGCGTTTGCAGCCGCGACGCATCCTTCAATCCGTTGCGGCACAGCATTTCCAGTTTTTCACGCGGCAATTCGTGCTTGCAAAGGGTATCGAGCGCCAGCCGCAGGGATGCGATCGGCGATTTCAGTTCGTGGGTGATGCTCAGCAGAAAGTTGCGCCTTTGGCGGGCGAGCGTTACTTCGCGGTTGGCGCTGCGGTGGATCACCCAAAGCCCGAAAGCCAGGCAAAAGATAAAGAACAGCGCTTCTGCAACGATCATGCGCCGCCCTTTGCTCCATTGCCGGACAATCGCTTTATATTCTGCCGTTTCGTGCAGTTGCGTGAGGTTCAGCCCCTGGTTCTTGCGGGTAAAACGCGCCTCCAGCAGATCATTGCGGGCCTCGAACAGCAGGTCGTTCTGGCACCACAGGTGATACGACCACCATCCGAACGCAAGGATCATATACCCGATCACCAGCGTCGTCAGCAGGCGCAGCGATATTTTTTTGATTTTCATGATCCGCAAAATTGCGAAACCTGCACTTTATTACCTCGAAAACACGGCCCGCAGATTCCAGAATGATAACGCAGCCACCAGGGCGAGCCATACGTACATCCATATTTCCGACGAAAATATGCCGACGGCTTTTTCATACATGGCAAGATCGCTGCCCGGTCCCACGTTGAAATCCTGAATGATGTACAACACTGCGGCAAGTCCCAGGAACATGAGCACGTCCTGGTCCCAGTTGGTTTGCCGGGCGATAAAATAGATCGCCGCGCCAAAACCGATCAGCAGGGCCGAACTGGTCACCGATTCGAACCAAACAATACCCGCCAGCGCCATGATGCAGGCCAGGGTGACCAGGGTCACCTGCGTTATCTGGCGATGCCTGGCGCCGATGTAAAAAAGCAGATTGCCCAGCGCGGCGCTGCCGATGTAACCACCCATGAGAACGATACCCTGGCTGCCGCCCCGCGTGACGGTATAACCGCTGCCGTCGGTATTGATCTGCATGCCTTCCACAGCGCCGCCGGTTAGCAGGGCGCCGAGGGCGTGGCCGAATTCGTGCAAAAAAGTGACCAGCAATGTGACGGGGTACAGAACGAGATTGCCGAACGATCCGCCGGCAAAGCGCAGAACGGCATACACCACGACCATCATCAGGAGGCGCAGGTGGAGTTTGTTGCTCATAGGTCAAAGAAATGAAGGCAAAAGAAGGATATTCACCCGGAATTTCAAATTTTTGCCCTTGCAAACACAATGCTGAAACTATGTCTGATACCAAACGCATCCGCGAACTGATCGGTGAAAATGAAATGGAGATCGCTATCCGCCTTACGATCGAGTTGCTGGAAAAAAAGACCGGCTCCGCGGATCTGCTCGATTCGGCCATTTTGCAAAAAAGCCGCTGGGTAGAGTACAAAAGGAAGAATATCAGCGGGTTGGGTGAAGACAAGGAGATCAACGGTATCCGCGCAGCCGTGCTCAATATTTGCCGGGAACTGGATCATCGCGCAGAAAAAGGCGGGTCGCAGCCCGACAGCCAACAGGGCTACACTCCGCCCCCCAAACCTCCGCAATTTGACTCTCCCCAAACCGACTCCACGCAAAAACAGTATACGGCTCGCTGCTTTTTCAACAACGACCCGAATTCGTATTTTGTCACGCCGACCAACCAGATCGTCATGGTCAACCCCTTGACCAATTTCTCTACGATCGTCGCCAACCGCGTCGCTTCAGTGAACCCGAACTTTGCCTGGGTATACCTTTTCCCCAACAGTTTTTTCTACAACGTGGACCACGCAGGCGCCATCTGGGGTGTCAACGCATTCGGGATGCCCGTTGAAATGGGATACGTGCAGTATTTGTAAGCCGGAACATTATTGTTTCCTCAAAATGAGGTGCTCGTACGCCGCAAGTTGAAGCGTTTCGCCGCCCACCGCAAAAGTTTGCTCTCTGCCGTTCAGGTTGCAATATACCGTGTATGCGGTGTTATTTTGCTCGAATGCAATGACGTAAAAATCGGGTGCCGGCTCCGAGACGCCCGCAACACGGCTGCCACGCAGTTCAAGGGCGGCCTCAAGTTCGGCGGTCTGCTCCGGTGTATATTTTGAAAGATCATCGGAGGTAAACAATACTCCTCCCAGCAGCGCATTGATCGTGAGCAATAATTGTTGTTGCGCGGGGCTCAGGTGCTGCCGTTCGGAACGCAGGACAAACACGTCGGGATCGTTGTGGAAAGCGCGTCCGTCGAGTTGCCAGCGGCCCAGGGTGCTGCGCAGCGAAGCGAGGGTACTCACGCGTTCCCGGTGCCGCAGGAATGCCAGCAGGCGATGCTCCCAGTGCAAGTGCGCGTCGCCGCCGATGCGACAATAATCGGCAAGGCCGAATGCTGCGCCCAGCGGCACCCCGCACGCGAGTATTTTTTTGGGCCCCGCCAGTTTTCGCATAAATTCCATGGCTTCGCCCATTACTTGCCCGCGGGTTTTGCCCGGCGGGGGCGCGAGACAGGCGGCGAATAAAAAATCCAGTTTCAGTATTTCAAAACCCCACTTTTCCAGGGCCATGTGGAATACGCCGCCGAGGTAATTGCGCACGTCGTTGTTATAAAAATCGAGTGCATAATACCAGCCCTTCCATAGAGGATTCCAGCCTGCTTTCAGGGGTCGCCCTTTGGCATCTTTGAGCAGCCAGCCGGGGTGTTGCTTTACCAGTTCGGAGTGTTTTTCCGCAACGAACGGCGCCAGCCACAGGCCCGGTTGGAGGCTCCGGCTGTGTATCTGCTGTGCGAGGTATTGCATGCCTTTTGGAAAGGCAGCTCCCGACGACAGCCAGTCGCCCGTTGCATTTTGCCAGCCATCGTCGATCTGGAAGTACGCATGGGGTTCGGGGCCGGTATTTGCGAAAGCATCGAGTTCCCGCAAGACCAGTTCTTCCGAAATATGGTTGAAATGCCGGTACCAGCTCGTCCAGCCGAACGCCGGGGCCGCTGACGGCGGAGCAATACCCAGCAGTTGAAAATATCGATCGAACATCGCTTGCTCACTCCCCTGCCCTATCCAGAAATCGAGGGCCGGAAAAGAGTGCTGCAGACGCAGGCCGTCCATGTCCTTGCGCACCCGCAGCACGCCGTTGGGCCGGTCGTACAGGAAAATGGTAAAACCGGTGCGTTCATTCAGCGACCCGCAAAACAGCACGTCGGAGGCATGCGTTGCGTCGAATCCACTCAAATAAGTATAGGTCCAGGAATGCAAATAGCCGGCGCCATGCGGGATGTCAGGCACGTGCTCGTCGCCATACAACCCCATCCGCGATCTGGCGATGCCGCGCAAACGGGGAATGCTGTCGTTCAGTGACATCAGGCGGCTTTCGCTCCAGGATTGATAGCCGTTGGCAAAAAACCGCGCTCCCGATGGCAGGGGCAAGTCGAATTCGATCTCCAGGCGGCGGACGGTCACGTCCTGCTTGGGGTGCAGGAAAATGGAAAAGCGCTCGCCGCCACTTTCCTCCTGTTGCTGAAAATCGGCATAAATGTCCTCGAACGAATTGGGACGTCCGGGGTTCAGCAGGTAGGTATTGTTGTCGGCAACCAGTCGCGTCTGGCGAATATGCATGGCAAATCGGTGTAAAAACATTGGCGCCACCGACCGTTTTTCAGCGGTCACACGGCTTGCAAGTGCAATATTAGTCCAATTAATCTTCCCAGGCGCGGTATCTTTGCCGGCAAAATCAGGCACTGCACTCGCCCTTTGAGCCGTTTTGAGTCTTCATTATCACAATTAACCAAACATCCCCTCTATGTACCATTCACGATTGATATCGCTTCTTGCCGGTTTTCTTTTCCTGTGCTCCGGCTTCGTATTAAACGCCCAGATGGAAGCCATAACCACTGAGGGCGACACCGTTTTATTGTATGACGACGGCACCTGGGAATACCTGAACAGCGATAAAGAAGACCCGATGGGGCTTCCGGCCATTGATTCGCTCCCTTTGAATCCGCATCAGTATAAAAAATCTGCAACTGCCAAGGCTTCGGCCAAAGACGAAAACAACATTTGCGAAGTCTGGTACAACGATAAGGTTTGGAACCGCCAGCCGCCCGGCAGACTGAATTCGGAATCCTCACTGGCATTTTCCAACAAAAAAGGGTCCTGCTATGCGATCCTGATCAGCGAGCCGATAGAACTTGGCCTGAGCACCCTGCGCATGGCTGCGATCACCAACGCCCGCAACGCCGCTCCCGATATGAAATTGACCGTTCAGGAAAAACGCGTCGTGAACGGTCATGAAGTATTGTGCATGGAAATGCAGGGCAGCATCGGCGGCGCCGTATTTCACTATCTTTCCTACTATTACAGCAACGAAAAGGGCAGTTTGCAACTGATCACCTACACGACTCAAAGCCTGTTCGAAGAAATGAGGCCGACCCTGGAAGAATTTCTCAACGGGCTGGTCATCACTGAAGACTGACGCCGTTGAAAAACACCACACCGCAAAAACTGCATCCCATTCTGGTCCGCGCCGTCGCGCAGGCGCTTTTTGCTATTTTTCGTGAAAACCGCCATGCCGACAAGGTGATCGAATACACGCTGCGCCACAATCCGAAGGCGGGCAGTCGCGATCGCGCGTTTATTGCAGAAAACACCTACGAGATCGTGCGTTATTACCGCCTGTATACGGCTTTGCTGGGCCGCGAACCGGCCGACGAGGCAGACTTTTGGGCACTGATCGGCATCCACGTCGTAGCAAGCGGCCTATATCTGCCCGATTGGCGGGAATTCAGCGGCCTGAATCCGGGAACACTGAAAAAAGGGCTGGAGCAGGCCCGGCAGCAGCGAAAACTGCGCGAAAGCATACCCGACTGGCTGGATGCGCTCGGCGAGCGCGAGCTCGGCGGGCAATGGGAAGAAACACTTTCCTGGCTCAACCGCCCGGCGCAGGTCGTGCTGCGCACCAACCGCCTGAAAACCGACCGGTCGGCCCTGCAAAAAGCGCTTCATGCGGAAGGGATCGAGACACAGGCTGCCGGTGAAAGCGATGCGCTGGTACTCGTGCGCCGGCAAAACGTATTCCAGACAAAAGCATTTAAAAAGGGACTGTTCGAAGTGCAGGATTTCAGCAGCCAGCAGGTGGCGCCGCTGCTCGCGCCGGAACCCGGCATGCGCGTGGTGGATGCCTGCGCCGGCGGCGGCGGTAAAACGCTGCACCTTGCGGCCCTGCTGCAAAACCGCGGCAGCCTGATCGCACTCGACACGCTTGCCTGGAAGCTCGACGCGCTGCGCCTGCGCGCGCGCAGGGCCGGCGCAACCAATATCGAGACCCGCAGCATTGAAAACCGCAAGGTGATCAAACGCCTGTATGGCAGCGCCGACCGGCTCCTGCTCGACGTGCCCTGCAGCGGCCTGGGCGTGTTGCGCCGCAACCCCGATTCGAAATGGAAACTGCAAGCGACATTCATCGACGAATTGCGCACCGTACAGCAGGACATCCTGCAGTCATACAGCCCGATCGTGAAGCCCGGCGGCCGCATGGTATACGCCACCTGCAGCATTTTGCCGTCAGAAAACAATGAACAGATAAAGCAATTCCTCAACAGCGAGGCGGGTGCGTCCTTTTCCTTGCTGGAAGAAAAACGTATTCTCCCCCAGGATGAAGGTTTCGACGGCTTTTATCTGGCCCTGCTGGAGCGAAAGGGCTGATTTTGCGTTCTTATTTTCTTCATAAACCCTGGCCGCGCTTTTCCATTACTACCTGTTGCGCTATTTTTGCGCCTTCAAATTCCGGCCCTCAGCAATCCGGCCGCTCACCTCTCACGTCACACACATGCAGTCCAATATCGAAACCGCCAAAAACCTCGGCCTTACCGCCGAAGAGTTCGAAAAAATTGTGGAAATTCTTGGGCGATCGCCCAATTTCACCGAACTGAGCATCTACTCGGTGATGTGGAGTGAGCACTGCTCGTACAAAAATTCGATCCTACAACTCAAGACCCTGCCGCGCAGTGGCAAAAGGCTGCTTGTAGGCGCCGGAGAAGAAAACGCCGGCCTTGTGGATATCGGCGACGGCCTGGGCTGCGCATTCAAGATCGAGAGCCACAACCACCCGTCCGCCATCGAACCGTACCAGGGAGCGGCAACCGGGGTCGGCGGTATCCACCGCGACATCTTTACCATGGGCGCCCGCCCGATTGCAGCGCTGAACAGCCTGCGCTTCGGTATCCCCGACAACCCGCGCATGCGCCGCCTGGTAGCGGGCGTGGTGAAAGGGATCGGCGACTACGGCAATTGCTTCGGCGTGCCCACGGTGGGCGGCGAAGTGTACTTCATG
The DNA here is from genome assembly GCA_020636045.1 of Lewinellaceae bacterium. Taxonomy (GTDB): domain Bacteria; phylum Bacteroidota; class Bacteroidia; order Chitinophagales; family Saprospiraceae; genus M3007. The sequence continues at coordinate 383,650 of JACJYP010000002.1, read as the reverse complement.
CCCTGCTACAACCACGACATCCTGGTAAATGCCATGTCGGCAGGTATTGTAAAAGAGGGCGAGACCGTGAGCGCCACTGCCGGCGGGCCGGGCAACCCTGTGTTCATCGTAGGCTCCTCCACAGGGAAAGACGGCATCCACGGCGCCACTTTTGCCAGCGCCGATCTTTCGGAAGACAGCCACGAGGACCTGCCGGCCGTACAGGTCGGCGACCCCTTTCAGGAAAAACTGCTGCTGGAAGCAAGCCTCGAAGCCATCCGCACAGGCGCGATCGTGGGCATGCAGGATATGGGCGCGGCGGGTATCACCTGCTCCACCTCCGAAATGAGCGCCAAGGCTGGCTGCGGCATGCGCATCGACCTCGACAAGGTACCGACCCGGCAGGCCCACATGAAAGACTGGGAGATCCTGCTTTCGGAAAGCCAGGAGCGCATGCTGATCGTGTGCGAGCCCGGCCAGGAAGCGGAAATACAGGCCGTTTTTGAAAAATGGGACCTCCCCTGCGAGCAAATCGGCGAAACGACCGCCGGCGGGCGCCTCGAATACTTCTACGAAGGCGAAAAAGTAGCCGACGTGCCTGCGGAAACGCTCGTATTGGGCGGCGGCGCGCCCGTGTATGTACGCGAACAAAAGAAACCGGCCTACATGGAAGAGATCGCGCGCTTCGACCTCGGCGGTATCGCTGAACCGGCCGACTACAAGGCTGCCGCGGAAAAGCTGTGGCACTCGCCCAACCTGGCATCCAAACAATGGGTCACCCAGCAATACGATTCGATGGTGCGCACCGGTACCATGACTACCAACAGGCCCAGCGATGCAGCCGTTGTGTACGTAAAAGGCACTTCGAAGGCCCTCGCGCTGACCACCGACTGCAACTCCGCCTACGTGTACGCCGATCCCCGCAAAGGCGGCATGATCGCCGTTGCTGAAGCGGCGCGCAATATCGTGTGCGCCGGCGGCGAACCCGTTGCGATCACCAATTGCCTCAACTTCGGCAACCCCTACAACCCGGAAGTATATTACCAGTTCGCAGAAGCCATCCGGGGAATGGGCGACGCCTGCCGCAGGTTCGAGACGCCCGTTACCGGCGGCAACGTAAGTTTTTACAACCAATATACCCACAAAGGGAAAGTAATACCGGTTTATCCCACTCCGACCATCGGCATGCTGGGCATTCTCGACGATTACGAGCGGATGATGACCCTCGATTTCAAATCGGAAGGAGACCGGATCTATCTGATCGGTACCAGCCGCGACGACCTCGGTAGCAGTGAGTATCTGCGCAATATCCTGAATGTGGAATACAGCAATTGCCCGCATTTCGACCTGGAGGAAGAATACGCCATCCAGCAGGTGATTAAAAAAGCCATTGCAGGCAACTGGCTGCAATCGGCGCACGATGTTTCCGATGGCGGTATTTTTGCGGCTTTGCTGGAATCGGCCATGCCGCGCGGTCTCGGGTTCGAGGTAAAGAGCAACCCTGCCGTTCGAAAAGACGCCTGGCTGTTCGGCGAAGCGCAAAGCCGGGTAATTGTTACGGTGCGGACAGAACAAGCCGAAGCGTTCGAGCGTTTTCTGAAAGATGAAAATGCCCCATTTGAGTCGCTGGGCATCGTCACCGGCCTAAAATTGATCTTCGACGGATCGGATTGGGGCAACGTTTCCGGCTGGAAACGCACCTATGATACCGTTTTGGGGAATATCATGCAATAACTGCTTTAGAGCCGTTTGTTCGCGACGCGCATGTTGCTTTGAACGTTCCGGCCAAATATTTGTAAATCATTCAACATCATGAAAAAGATAAACTTACTGCTTCTTTTCACCCTGCCGGTCCTGGCCATTTTCCATGCCTGCAACGGCCAGAGTGGTTACACTGTAAAAGGCACGATCAATGGCGCCGCCAACCTTCAGGTACTGCTGGAGCAGGCGAATTTCGATCGTACCAATACGCCTCTCGGGAACGCGACTTGCGACGCCAACGGCAATTTTGAGATCAAACAGGAAAAAGCCCCGGAACAGGGACTTTACCGGATGACCATCGGCGCCAAACGCCTCTTTTATATCCTCGATGGCACCGAAAAAACCGTCGAGATCAAAGGCGAACTCAACACGCTCGACCGCCTCGACGTGGAAGTAACGGGATCGGAAACATTCAGCTGCTACGCAGGCATCATTAGCGACGCGCTCAAAAATCAGTTCAAATCGCCCGAGGAGGCCCGTGCCGCCATCAAAAAGGGTTGCAACCCGCTGATGCGCGCCATCCTTACATCTTCCTTCCTGGGCAACAGCGCAGGCAGTTTCGTGGAGGATTTTAAAACGGCGGCAAAAGACCTGAATGAATACATGCCGGGCACCAAATACGCGCTGGATTACGACAATATGGTCAAAACACTGGAAACGCAGGTCAAGCAGCAGGCGGCACAGCAAGCCGGCGGCAGTGGCGGCGGCCCCATACAGGTCGGCATGGAAGCGCCCGAGATCAGCCTGCCCGGCCCGGATGGCAAAACCCGCTCGCTTTCGACCCTGAAAGGCAAGGTCGTTTTACTCGATTTCTGGGCATCGTGGTGCGCGCCCTGCCGCAGGGCCAACCCCCACGTAGTAGAAGTGTATAAAAAGTACAAGAACAAGGGCTTCGACGTGTTCAGCGTTTCGCTTGACAAACAGGATGGCAAGGACCGCTGGGTGCAGGCAATCGAAAAAGACGGACTCGAGTGGGACAACCACGTGAGCGACCTGCAATTCTGGAACAGCGCACCGGCAGCCGTTTATGGCGTTCGGTCGATCCCGCGCACTTTCCTGATCGGTCGCGATGGTAAGATCGTAGCCATCAATCCGGGCACTAGCCTGGAATCGGAATTGCTGAAAGTGCTTTAAAGGCCCCGCAGGTCCCGCCTTGAAAAGATCCCCGCAGATGCACATTTTCTGTGGGGATTTTTTTGTCCGATTGTCAATTCTGCTCCTCACGCAGCCCTTCAGCGACTTGTCTGGCGCGGGGGCCGCGGGATGTTTATATTTGCCGCCGGTAAAAAATGACACGCATGAAAAAACGTACGCTCCTTATCCTGCTGCTGTTCCCTTGTCTGCTGAATGCCCAGGGAGGCATGTGGGTACCGCTCCACCTAGAAAAGCAAAATGAAAAGGAAATGCAGTCGCTCGGCCTGAAGATCGAAGCCGACGACATATTCGCCATTGCACAACCCAGCCTCAAGGACGCTATCTGCCAGTTCAACGGCGGCTGCACCGGCGAGATGATCTCTCCGGAGGGTTTATTGCTCACCAATCACCACTGCGGTTTCGGTGCCATCCAGCAGCTCAGCAGCCTGGAAAACAACTATATCGAAAACGGCTATTGGGCCCAAAACCGCGAGCAGGAACTGCCGGCGCCGGGCGTGACGGCGATGTTTATCGCCCGAATGGAGGACGTAACGGCCCTGGCATTGCTCGGCGTGAGCGAAAGCATGGCCGAAGAGGCCCGTCAGTCACAGATCGATAAAAACCTCGCCCAGATCCGCGTCAATACAAAAAAAGAAAAATGGGAGGACATTCAGATCCGCCCCTTTTACAATGGCAATCAATATTACCTGTTCGTGACGCAGACCTTTCGGGATGTCCGGTTCGTCGGGGCACCGCCCAGCAGCATCGGCAAATTCGGCGCCGATACGGACAACTGGGTTTGGCCGCGCCACACCGGCGACTTTTCAATGTTCCGTGTATATGCCGGCAAAGACAACCTGCCTGCTGAATACTCAAAGGATAACGTACCCTTCCGCCCCAAAAAACACCTCGGTATTTCCCTCGACGGCGTGCGGGAAGGTGATTTTACGATGGTATTCGGGTTTCCCGGCCGCACGGACGAGTACCTGCCCGAAGCGGCTATCCGCCAGGTCGGCGAAGTGCTCGACCCTGCGAAAGTAGCCATTCGCGACCGCGCGCTCAAAGCGATGGACGGGTTCATGCGCAAAGACCCGGCCGTCAAGATCGCCTATGTAGCGCGATTCGCTTCTATTGCCAATGCCTGGAAGAAATGGATGGGTGAAATGCAGGGGCTCAAAACCTATGGCGCCTACGAGAAAAAGAGCGCTATGGAGGCTGAATTTACCCGCCGTGTGGAGAAAAGTGTCGATTTCAAGTACAAATACAACAACCTGTTGCCCCGCCTCCGCGATCTGTACCGCGACATTGAGCCGTACGCACTTGCCCGCGATTATTACCTGGAAGCCTGCCTCCGGAACAACGAGGTGCTGAGCCTGGCAGCAGGACTCAACAGCTGGATAGAATCGTATGACAAGAACGGCGAAGCCTTCTTTGCCGGAAAGCAAAAAGACGCGGCCGCACGCCTGGAAGGCTTTTACAAGGATTATCGCCCGGAAGTGGATGAAGCGGTCTTTGCCGCGCTGATGGAAATATACGCCGAAAACATGCCTGAGGAATGGGGCGGCGGTTTTGTGAAAATGGCCGCTGCCAAAAACGGTGGTTATTCGGGCCTGGCGCACACCATGTTTTCAAACAGCGTGCTGCCGTACCGCGCCAAAATGGAAGCTCTGCTGGCAAAAGAGCCTGCCGTGGTTGCTGAAACGTTGAAGAACGACCCGGCCTATACTTTCTGGAAAACGCTGAGCGACGCCTACCAGGAAAAGATACAACCGAAATTGCAGGAACTACAGCCGCAGATCAACCTGCTTCAGCGCCAGTACATGGCCGCCCAGATGGCGGTGTTTAAGGAAAAACGCTTCTTCCCGGATGCTAACAGCACGCTGCGGCTCACCTATGGCAAAGTCAGCGGCTACTCACCCCGCGATGCCGTGCACTACGAGGAGCAGACGTATCTGGACGGCGTGATGGAAAAATACAGCCCCGGCGATTACGAGTTCGATGTGCCGCAACGTCTGATCGACCTGTGGAAAGCAAAAGATTACGGCAGATACGCCGATGCGAGCGGACGCGTACCCGTGGGTTTCATCGGCACCAACCATACCACCGGCGGCAATTCCGGCAGCCCGGCACTCGATGCCTACGGCAACCTGATCGGACTCAACTTCGACCGCGTATGGGAAGGCACGATGAGCGACCTGAACTACGACCCGGCCATTTGCCGCAACATCATGGTCGATATCCGCTATATCCTCTTTATCATCGATAAATACGCGGGCGCCGGATACCTGATCAATGAAATGAACCTGGTGAAAGGAAAACGAAAGCGGAAATAGCGCCTTGTTATCCAGATCCCGGCATTTACGCAGTTCTGAAGAATGATGGACGATCCGAATAAAACGAGCGAAACCGGTCAGGAACACCATGACCCGGAGTTGAGCGATATCCTCATGCACCTGGGCGAGGAACGCGAACGATACTTTTATGCCGTATCGCCACCGGTGATCCAGACAAGTAATTTTGTACTACCCGATCTGGCCGCATTTCGCGAGGCGTTCGCCGACGAACAGGAGCACCACGTGTACTCCAGGGGCAATAACCCCACTGTGGAAATCCTGCGAAAAAAACTCGCCGCCCTGGAGGGTACGGAAGATGCATGGGTGTTTTCCAGCGGCGCAGGGGCCGTTGCAGCCGCCGTTATCGGCAATATCAGCGCCGGCGAGCACATCGTCTGCCAGCGATCTCCTTACACCTGGACGAATGTTCTGCTGCGCAAATTTTTGTCACGCTTCGGTGTGGAACACACTTTTGTAGACGGTACGGATATCGAAAATATTCGTGCGGCCATCAGGCCCGATACCCGAATCCTCTATCTGGAAAGCCCCAATTCCATGACCTACGAATGTCAGGATTTGACCGCCTGCGCCGAACTGGCCAAAGCGCACGGGATCGTGACGATTATCGACAATTCATACTGTTCGCCGGTATACCAGAATCCCGCTGCTTTCGGGATCGACATCGTGGTGCATTCCGGCACCAAGTATCTCAACGGGCATTCCGACGTGGTGGTGGGGGTACTTTGCGCAAGCCGGGAAATGGTGAAAAAGATCTTCCTATCCGAAGTGATGACACTCGGCGGCATCCTGGGCCCGCACGATGCCGCGCTCGTACTGCGCGGATTGCGCACCCTGCCGCTCCGCTTGCAACGCAGCAACGACAGCGCGCAATGGCTGATAGAACGGCTGGAACAACACCCCAAAGTATCGCGTATTTTCTACCCTTTTCACCACAGTTTTCCGCAGTTGGAACTGGCAAAAAGGCAAATGCGCGGTTGCGGCGGCCTTTTTTCGGTAGACTTCAAAACCGACACCCAGCAAAAAATGGAGGCTTTCGTCGGTCGCCTGAAACGATTCACGATGGCGGTGAGCTGGGGTGGCCACGAGTCGCTGATCATCCCGACGATCGGCTTTTACAACATTCCCGGCAAGGGCCAGCCCTCTCTGCCCTGGACATTCGCGCGCTTTTACATCGGCCTGGAAGACCCGGCCTGGCTTTGGGAAGATCTGCAACAGGCACTCGAAGCCCTGTAAAATGCCCCCGGAAAACGCCGGATAACAATATCACGCGCTTTTTGGCATGATGGTGGCAGCCATTTGTACCTGAACAGACCGATGGAAGAAGTTAAAAAACGGCATTTGGTCTATTGAAATCAACCATTTTCGGCACAACACGTTTTCTTTGTCGGACTGTTAACAAGCTACCTGTGATGCCTATTGTCGTAACCAACACCCAATCGACCGGGACCGCAGCTGCGCCTGAAAAGATCAGGTACAGTTTTTTTCGTTCCGTAGAAGCCGCCGGACAGGACTGGGATGCCGCCACCCCTGCAAACGACCTGTTTTTTCAACGCCCTTATCTTTCCGTGTTGGAACGAAATCCGCCGCAAGGCATGCGTTTCGGGTATCTGGTGTTCTACAAAGGCGAGTCCCCAGTAGGGGCTGCCATCTGCCAGATCAAGTATTTTAAGGGCGACGACAATATCGCTGAACTGGATTCTCCCGGCAAAGACCCCTGCTTTTTCAGCGCCTGGGGTAAGTGGATCAAACGCAGGGTAGCCAGCATGGCTGCGGCTGACATCCTCATATGCGGCAATATGCTGCTGACCGGTGCGCACGGCTACTGGTTCGATTCCCGGAAGATCAGCGCCCGGGAAGGAGTGGAAATACTGGAAAAAGCGCTGAACGAAGTGGTGGAACTGATGGCCCGCGAGCGCGTCAAAATGCCGGCGATCCTCGTCAAGGATGTCGCGCCCGAAAACCGGGAGCAGGGCCAAACGCTGGTGCAAAAAGGTTTTGTCGAGTTCGATATCCAGCCTAATATGGTGATGCCGCTTGAATACGGCGACTTTGAAGAGTACCTGTCCGCCATGTCCACCAAATACCGCACCCGAGCCAAGCGAGCCTTCAAAAAACTCAACGGCATCGAGAAAAAGGAACTATCCCTGGCCGACATCAGCCGCGAGTTGCCGCGTATCTATTCCCTCTACCGCGAAGTAGCGAAAAATGCGGGCTTCAACATGGTGGACCTCAACGAAAACTATCTGGTCGCCCTGAAACACGACCTGCCCGACGACTTCCGCATGTTTGCCTATTACCTCAATGGTGAAATGGTCGCTTTTTACACTATCATCAAAAACCACGAGGAACTGGAAGCGCATTTTCTGGGATACGATAAAGAGCACAACCACGACAAACAGTTGTACCTGAATATCCTGTACGACATTATCCGCATCGGGATCGAGGGGAATTGCAGCAGCATCGTTTTTGCCAGGACAGCGCTGGAGATCAAAAGTTCGGTAGGCGCAGTATCCCACGACCTCTGGTGCTATCTGCGTCACCAGAACCCCATCGCCAACAAATTCACCGCAACCTTGCTGGACTACCTGAAACCCGTGGAAGAATGGCACCCCCGCCATCCCTTCAAGGAAGAATCAGGCGCGAATTCCTGAGTTCCGGCCTTAATTTTCAACAAAATACATATCGATCTCGCCCTTGTTCTTGGCGGCGATCTTGCCACGATATTGGCAATCGACGTATGATTTGATCACCTCGTACGCCTCGCCGGAGATGTTGATCTTGCCGCCTTCACCGGCCTGCTCAACACGCGCCGCAATGTTCACCGTATCGCCCCAGATATCGAAGGCGAACTTTTTGGATCCCACCACCCCTGCGACGACCGGGCCGCGGTGAATACCGATGCGCGCATCGAAGCGCGGCAGGCCCTGTTCCTGGCGTTGCTTGTTCCAGTCGGTCAGCCACTGCTGCATTTCCCGCGCGGCGTCGATCATATTGCGCATCTGACTTCCACCGCCGTTGGGCAGCCCGCCTGCACACATGTAGGCATCGCCGATGGTTTTGATCTTTTCCAGTTGGTGTTTGGCTATGATCGCATCGAAGGCTTTGAAAGCCGTATCGAGTTCGGTCACGAGTTGCTGCGGCTTGAGTTGCTCGGCGATCTTGCTGAATCCGACGAAATCGGCGAACAATACGCTGACATCTTCGAAATAGCGCGCGTTGGTGTGGCCATTTTTCTTCAGTTCGTCGGCCACGAGCGAAGGCAGGATGTTTAGCAGCAGATTTTCCGAACGCCGCTGCTCTTCCTTGATCACTTCGTTTTTGCCTTCGAGCACTTTTGCATGCTGCCGTGTGCGCAGGAAGCTGTACAGCGAACCGCCCGCGAGGATCAGCAGCGCAGCAATGGCAGCGATATAAAACTTGCGATTGGTTTCCGCCTCACGCAGCGCGAGGTTCCAGTTGGCCACGGAAAGAGAGTCGAGGCTGGCGCGGAAAACAACGGAATCGAGCATGTAGCGCTGCTGCATGAGCAGCATGGATGTTTTCATCTGATCTTCCGTCATCTGGTCGATCTGCGCTTCACGCTCGGCGAGTTGTGCCTGCAACTCCTGGTTTTGCCGCTCCATCTCGGCAGCGTTCACTTTGCCGCCGGGCATACGCGCCTGCTGCCGGGCGATCTCTTTCTGCAAGGCGCCGATCTCTTTATCCAGTTCCTGGCGCGTGACCGGCGCAGGCGCCTGCACCTGAGGCAGTTGTGTCACCAGCTGGTTGTTGAGCCGTGCGATCTGTTCGTTGATGTAGGCTACGTCTTTTTCCTTGCCCGCGCGTTGAGCGATGATCCTCATATTCTCGAGGTTGTCCATCGCAAGGCTTTTATCGCCGCTGTTGATAGAGCGCAGAATATCGAGACTTTGCTCAAAGCGGGAATCGGCCTTCCGCTTTCCGCGAAGCATCAGAGCCTTCCCTTCGCGGTTGAGCGCAGCCGCACGAAGCGCGGGCAGGCGCAGGCGCTTGGCAAAATTACCGGCTTCGTCGGCCCAGTTGCTCGCTTTGTCGTAGTCGCCGGCCTGAATGCAGGCATCCGCCAGGGCGATCAGTTTCTCGACGCGCTCCTGCCCGGAGGCGGCGCGCATCTCTGTTTCCAGTTGCTGAATACGGCTCGACTGCCCTCCGGCAATTCCCGGCAAGCACAGGGCCGAGAGGAAAGTCAGCAAAAAAAAGAATGTTTTCATCATAGTATGGGCAGATGTTGCATTGGTCATGCGCTGCGAAGATCAGATGTTTTTAACATGGAAAGCAAGTATGTTGCCAAATTATTGTCGTTTTGTATTGGCCCGGCATAAACGCTTTGTGCCGTATTTTCGCCGCATGCATATTTTGCTGATCGAAGACGAGATCAAAACCATCCAGTCGCTCAGGCAGGGACTGGAAGAGCAAAACTGGAAAGTGGATACTGCCACCGACGGCCTTTCCGGCTGGCGCCTGGCCAGTGAAAACAGTTATGAGGTCATCGTCTCCGACATCATTATGCCGGGGATCAGCGGTCTCGAACTGTGCCGCCGCCTCCGCGATAAGGGGATCAAAACTCCGTTTCTCCTGCTTTCGGCGCTCGGCCACACCGACGATAAGGTGGCAGGACTGGAAGCAGGCGCTGACGACTATTTGAGCAAACCTTTTGAGTTCCGTGAATTCATCGCCCGTGTAAAGGCCCTGGCGCGCAGGCCCGTTGAGGCCTTCAAGCCGGAGAATATCCTCAAATTTGCCGACCTGGAACAGGATCTCGACAGCAAAACCGTACACCGCAGCGAACGCGCCATTCCCCTCACTCCGAGGGAATTTTCCCTGCTGGAATTTTTCATGCGCAACCCCGGCAGGGTGCTGTCAAAAACCGAGATCGCGGAGAAAGTCTGGGATGTCGATTTCGACACGGGCACCAACGTTATTGAAGTGTACGTCAATTACCTGCGGAACAAGGTCGACAAGGGATTCGACACCAAACTCATACATACGCTTTTCGGGCAGGGATACGTGCTGCGCCAGGAAAAATGAGCACCTCGGGCGCAGCTGGCGTTACCGCAAAAGGCATTTCCCTGATTACCGCTACTTTTTGTCGGCTTTTTCGGAAAAAGCGCATTTTCCATTTGGAATCAAATTTTATTTCTTTTTTTGCAAAGCAAACAGGGTTTTAGAATTGACGCTGTTTTAAATAGTTTTGTCTGAAAATTAATCTTACACCCGTATGAAGCAACTCAACAAATTTTTGATTTTCAGTCTCTTGTGCATGCTATTTGGCAGTGTCACCGGTTTTGCCCAGATCACCCTGCGCGGAAAGGTAGTAGATGGCGAGAGCGGAGAAGAACTGATCGGTGCAGCAGTAGCCATACAGGGCGGTGGCGGCGCCATCACAGATTACAACGGCGAATTCCATCTTCAGGTGGATGCCCTGCCGGTGACCGTCAAGTTCGCCTATACCGGTTATACCCCGCAGGATATCGAAATCACCAGTGAAGAACGTATTGTCGTGCGGCTGGCGCCGGGCTCCATCGTGATCGCGGAAACCGTAGTAAAAGGCCAGCGCATCGACGACAAACAAAAGGCAGCCCCGCTGACCGTAGAAAACATGGACGCCATTGCCATCCGCGAAACCGCGGCCGTCAGTTTCTACAACGGCCTTGGCAATCTGAAGGGTGTCGACCTGACCACGGCCTCCCTTGGATTCACGATCATCAATACGCGCGGATTCAACTCAACCAGCCCGGTGCGCTCGCTCCAGATCATCGACGGCGTGGACAACCAGGCGCCGGGCCTCAACTTTTCACTTGGAAATTTCCTCGGCTCCAGCGATCTCGACGTGCTGAAAGTGGACCTCATACAGGGGGCCAGTTCCGCTTTTTACGGCCCGAATGCCTTCAACGGCGTGATCTCCATGGAAACAAAAAATCCTTTTCTCAACAAAGGGTTGGCTCTATCACTGAAAACGGGCGAACGCAGCCTGTATGAAGGGGCGGTACGCTGGGCCGGCGCGCTGCGCAACAAGGCGGGAAAAGAGTGGGTGGCCGCCAAAATCAACTTTTTCTATCTCAGCGCCAACGACTGGGAAGCCGACAACTACGACCCGGTGACGGGCACGCAGTCGGGCGGTTACTATTTCACCACGAGTGAAAATCCGGGACGCTACGACGCCGTCAACATCTACGGTGACGAATACCTGCCCCGCCTTGACGCTTCCTCCAACAGCTGGTGGAACAATACCCGCGCCGGGATCGGCATCTATCACCGCACGGGCTACCGCGAGGTCGATCTGGTGGATTACGATACCCGAAACCTGAAAACAAACGTCGCACTCCATTTTCGTACCCAGCCGGACAAAGACTTCGAGTCGCCGGAACTGATCATTTCATCGAGTTACGGCACCGGTACCACGGTGTATCAGGGAGACAACCGTTTCAGTCTGCGCGGCATAAAATTTTTCCAGAACCGCATCGAATTCAGGAAAACGGACAAATTCTTCATCCGCGCCTACGCGACCAATGAAGACGCCGGCGATTCGTTCGACCCTTATTTTACTGCGCTGAAACTGCAGGAAGCCTCCAAGGACAACAGCCGCTGGGCGGAAGACTATGAGCGCTGGTGGACCAGCCAGCAACTCGGATATGTGTACTTCGGAAAGATGCAGCCGCTTAACTATCCGGATATCAACGACACCCTGGGCCTCATCCAATGGCTCGATGTGTACCGCGATTCGATGGTGGAATGGCACCGGCAGGCGGAAACGTACGCCAATAAAGGCAACCCGCTGGGATTCAACCCTACGCTTGATTATTTCGCTCCCGGTACCGCCCGCTTTGATTCGCTGTTCGATGCGATCACTTCGCGCAAATCGAATGCCGAGGAAGGCGGCACGCTGTTTTACGACAAATCCGCCTTGTATCACATGCACGGTGAATACACCTTTACCCCCACGTTCCTCGATCGCTGGGTCGTGGGCGCCAACAGCAGGTTTTACCGGCCCAATTCTGACGGCACCATTTTCAAGGACACCTCGGGTGTGAGTATCACCAACTGGGAGGTAGGCGCCTATACCGGCGTGGAGCGGACTTTCGGCAAATTCAAGTTGAACGCTGCGTTGCGCCTCGATAAAAACCAGAATTTCGATCTGCTGGCAACGCCTGCCGCTTCGGTCGTGTGGAATCCCAAAGCAAATACTTTCCTGCGGGCATCTTTTTCCAGCGCTATCCGCAACCCCACGCTGACCGACCAGTACCTCAACCTGAATGTCGGCCGCGCGCGATTGGTGGGCAATATCGACGGTTTCGACAGTCTCATTACCATCGAGTCGTTCAACGAATACCGGCGCCTGCCGGGAGCCAGCGTTGCCGTACTGCAGTACTTCAACGTGGACCCCATCCAGCCGGAAAAAGTAAAAACGATGGAGGCCGGTATCCGGACCACTCTTTTCGACCGCCTGTACGTCGATCTCGGCTATTATTACAGCATTTACACCGATTTCATCGGCTACAACCTCGGCATCGACGTGCCGATCGGGTTCTTCGGACCCGAATACAGCCGTCTCCGGGTATATCGGGTGGCCGCAAACTCTCAAAACACGGTCACGACGCAGGGCATGTCCATCGGCATGAACTTCTACTTTGCTAATTACTTCATGATCCAGGGAAATTACTCCTGGAACAGGCTCAATACCAAATTGGACGATCCGATCATCCCTGCTTTTAATACACCCGAAAACAAGTTCAACGTCGGCTTTTCAGCGCGTGACCTGACCCTGGTGGGTAAAAACACCTGGGGATTCAACATCACTTACAAGTGGATACAGGGCTTTATATTCGAGGGTTCTCCGCAGTTTACCGGCGACATCCCGACCTACGATCTGCTCGACGCCCAGGTCAACTGCACGATTGCCCGCTGGAATACGACGATCAAGGTTGGCGCCGCCAACTTGCTGAACAACAAGCAATTCCAGACTTACGGAGGCCCGCGCATCGGCCGTATGGCTTATGTCAGCCTGCTGTACGATTTCCGGAAAAAATAACAGTGAACCATCATCATATCCTGTACACAATACCACACAACAAAACTGTTTTCTTATGAAAAAATGTGCTTGCCTGCTTTTGTTTACACTCATGGCGTTCGGTATGAACCTGAGCGCTCAGCCCTACCGCTACCTGGATGAAGTCTTTACCCAGACGACCACTTCCACCGCAGCATACGGGTCCAACTTTACCGTACTGACCATTGCGACCGCCGGTCATACAGTCCGCCAGCCCCTGGCCATGGATATTTATCAGCCTGTCGGTGATACGGAGACAGAACGCCCGCTGATCATTTTCTGCCACACGGGCAACTTCCTGCCCTGGATCAACCCGGCGACCATGCTGAGCGTTAACGGCGCCTGCGGCGGACTTCGTACCGACTCGGCAGCAGTTGAAATGTGCACCCGCCTCGCCAAAATGGGCTATGTGGTCGCTTCCATCGAATACCGCCTGGGCTGGCGCCCCGACCTCGACAATGAATTGCAGCGCCGCTTTACCCTGATCAATGCCGCTTACCGCGGGGTTCAGGATGTGCGCACCTGCATCCGTTTCTTCCGCAAATCGGTTGCTGAACTAGACAACCCATACAAGATCGATCCCAACCGTATCGCCGTATTCGGCCAGGGTACGGGAGGCTACCTGTCGCTCAATTCAGCCGCTCTCGACCAGTATAGCGAGATCCTGAATACTTCCGAGCCCGACAAATTCAAGATCAGCGGCATACCGATGATCATTGAAGCCTACAACGGCGATCCTTACGGTGTTCAGGCAGCGCCCGGAATCGTGGATGCCCTGTACGCTTCCCAGACCGGCTATCCCGTTGGCGATACGCTGTATGTGCAAAATCACCCGGGTTATTCTTCCGATTTTAACCTGGCAGTGAACCTCGGCGGCGCCCTTGGCGACAAGGCATGGCTCGATGCCAATACGCCTCCGATCGTCTCTCTTCACACGCCTTCGGATCCTTATGCCCCCTGTGGCGATGGCACGGTGATCGTGCCTGGCTTTAACTATGCTGTGGTAAACGTGACGGGCTCCTGTGGCGTGCAGCCGATCCAGGACCAACTGGGCAACAACGATGTATTCTCCTTCGGCGGATTGCTCAATGACCCGCTTTCGGTGTATGCACGCACGATCAACGGCGGCTCGGAAGGTTTTTACCCGCTCCTGCGTCCGGAAGATGATTCCGCCCCCTGGGAATGGAACGGCTTCGTACCCTCTCAGCAATTACCAACTGGAATGATCGTACAACTGGATTGCAGCACCAACGGCACTACAGCCCGTTCTAATATCGACACGATCATGGAGTTCTTTGCCCCCCGCGCTTGCCGCGCGCTCGGTCTTGACTGCCCGGGCGTTTCCGTCAGCACGGATGAACTGATCCGCGACGGATCGATCGTCAGCGTCATGCCCAACCCGACCAAAACGGATATCAACTTCATGGCAAAAGATGAAAACCTGATCCTTGCCGTTGAACTGATCGACCTGTCGGGCCGCACCATTCGCACATTCCAGGGTGTAAATGCAAGCCTGTTCACCATACGCCGCGACGGCATGGCTCCAGGCGTTTACTTTGCCAAAATAGCCTTCCGCGAAGGCATCATTACCAAAAAGGTGATCCTGGAATAACGTTTTTCACGCGATCTTCTAAAAAATGCGGCCGCACCCGGATTCCGGGTGCGGCCGCTTCATTTTTTTACGGGAAACCGCCTTAATGCAGCACCACAAAAGGCGCGATCGCCCTGAAATCGCCCGAACTGATCTCCAAAAGATAGGAGCCGTTGGCAATGTGCCCGCATGACAGGGTATGAGTGTCCGTACCGGCTTCAACATGATCTGTCGCGATCAATCTTCCGGTAACGTCCCAAAGGCGCAAGATCGCCGTGCCCTGTAATGCACGATCGAGGTGGATATTAACTACATCCGATACTGGATTGGGGAAAATGCCCAAAGCTGCAAGCGGTGCCTCGCCAAGCCCTACCGTACAATCGAAATCCGGATTGTACACCACCGGAGCAGCATAAAAGTTGGTGCAGCCCGTCTCCAGATCGGTCACCTGTAACCCGTAGTCGCCGCTGACAGTAGCGCAGTAACGGAATCCTGTAGCGCCCGGGATCGGGTCGTCGCCGTTGTACCATTGCAAGGCATAACTGGCGGGCAGCGACATGGTATCCGCCAGGCGCAGCGAGTTATTGATATTGACAAAAACAGGCTGGTTCGGCAAGTCGTGTATTTCCACCAGCACGCTGTCGGAAATAGCGGTACATCCGTAGGAAGTATTCACCTGGACCTGAAAATAGCCGCTTTCAGAAGGTTCGTAGATAAAATCCGTAGCACCGGGGATGGCTGTTCCGTCGTGCCACCACTGGTTGCCGGCGCCGGCAGAAGACACCAGCAGGATTGTATCCTCACCGGCACAAGCGCTCAAGCCATGCGGCGTCTGAATGAACGGCATCGGCGGTTGTGGATACACGATCACCGTGTCGACCGACATGATCTCATCTACCTCATGCACGATATTGAGCACGACAGTCAGGTCGCCGGCAACCAGGGTGTCATTGCTCAGGATATTGAAAGAGATCGTACCACAGGGATCGTCGGTACCCTTCAGGCCGGAATCCTCGTCCCAAACAGCCAGCGTATAGTTGCCGCTGCCAAGCGGTAAATTGACCGGAAAATTGTACGGCAGGGGCGTATTATCGACATCCGGAGAAGAATCGAATACTTCGGTTCCGCCCGGATCATTGATCAACAGGTAGAGGTCCGGCTTGCCGACGCCCAACTGATCGACACAGCCTACTTCCAGCACAGTGATACTTTCCAGCACAAAACCGGCTGTATCAACGGTTGCATGGTATTTCACCGGGTAGACGCCGGGCGCCTCATACAAATGCGGTGGCGGGTTTTCGCCGGTGTAGACGGTCCCGTCGCCAAAGTCCCATTCATAGGTAAAGCCCGGCACACCGCCGGAGGGCACATTGTTGGTAAAGGACACGGTAGTGGAGCCGCAGCCGGTGACGTTCGACATCGTGAAGCCGTCGGTATTCACGACTTTCGGTGCGATGTAGATCTTCAGGGGGAATGTGGCTTCCTGGGTGATAAAAAAGACCGTCGCCTTGATGCGAACAGTCATGGTAAACGTATCGGATACGGAAGGTGTGCCGCAAAATTTTACGCAGCCGTCCGTTTCGGTATCCGTTTGAAAAACCCACTTATTCGGTTGCCAGTGCAGCCCCGGCGGCACTCCTTCTACCGTAATGATCTCGATTTTCGAGATCGTCAGGCCGGAAGGGATGGTGCTGTCCACTGCATGCACCGGAGTGGTGGTCATGGGCATTCTGAAAGAAATATCCTGATCGTAGTACGTTCCTTTTTCAGCATCCGGCAGGTCCTGGATGTACAGTGTGTCGGCCGCCAGGCCCGGCGGAACATCCACAACACAACCCGGGCAACCCGTTTGGGCTTGCAGGGAAAAAGCAATCGATACGCAGGCGAACAAAATGGAAAGTTGTCGCATAAACAACCGGTTTTATATGTGAAGAAATAAGTCGCGCGAAGGGGGAGACAGGATAAAGTAGCCGGGAGGCGGCAACGACTTTTCAGTGAGACCGGATGTCGAGGATTAATGGGCAATTGAAGCTGGCATGGCACGACATACTCAGGCATGCCATGCCAGCGAAATAGAAAATGAAGGGCCGGATCAGCGTTTGGCGATCACCATCATGCGCGAAACTTTGCCCGCAGCATTACCGATCGTGTAATAATAGGCGCCATTGGGCAGATCGCCCGCATCGAAGGTAAACTGGTTGGGACCCGTCAGCAGGCCCACCTGCTGGCTATGTATCCGCTGCCCCGTCAGGTTAAATACCTCGAAGTTGAAATCGCCGCTTACGTTGGAGACGATGCTGATCGCCGTCTGGTCGCTGAAGGGGTTGGGAATGTTTTTTACGGAAGCGATCTGCGCGCTGGGGTCATTGGTACCCACCGCGCATTCTCCGGTGTTGCGGACTTCGATGTAATAGTGCGCATCGGGTGCGATGATACTCGGAAAATCGAGCGGACCGACCGGAACCGGGAAAGAGGGCGACGATATGGAAACCTTTATGGAAAGGTCGGCCGTGTCGACCGGGCCGGTAGGCGTTCCGTACAGCAATACACATCCAAGCGTATTCTTGTTGAAGACGCAGTTGGGCGGATCGCAGGAATAGGTCAGGCCTGCGGGGAGGTTGCTGATCGCATTGGAAGTAGCGATAAACAGGTTGTTGATCGGGATCGCGAGGGGGACACCCGGGATATTCTCGATGGTATCGGGTACGTTAAAAGTCACCGATTGCGAGTAAAATTCATTGATACAGGCCGGTTTTGTTTGAATATAAGGGCTGTCGGGCGTCCAGTACCAGGGCGAAACGATGGCGCCGGTCAGCAGGATGGACGAGTCCCGTTCACAGGTTTGGGCATTTGAAACAAGCGCCCAGGCAAGAGCACACAGAAAGAGTACAGTTTTTTTCATAGTTCTGGTTGTTGAAAGTGAAAAACCGGTTTGATGGCGGTTAAAAGAAAAGGCTAGGGTGCGTCTGAAAAATACTTATGGTTTAAAAAGAATGGCTTTGGGTTCTGGCTAAATGGCTTTTTGAGTGGAATAGCAGCGCGATTGCGTGAAAAAAACACGAAAAGCAGGTTCCAAATAGTTTTTTTCAGGCCAAAGGGTATTGTTCAGACACACCCTGATGTCAAAGCGAGGCGGAAGTTCCGGCATTTTCGGGAGTTTTGTGAAATATTCGGGCAACTTTAAGATTCCGCCCGGATGAAGAGCAGGCATAAAAAACGGGGAGCCGGCGTATTGTGCCGGTTCCCCGTTTTGTTATGATGCGGACGATGTGTCGCCCTGCTTATGCGTTTGCTTTCGCCTTCTCCACGATCGACTTGAACGCTTCAGGATGGTTGAGCGCCAGGTCGGCGAGCACCTTGCGGTTGAGACCGATGCCTTGCTGGCCGAGGGCGTGGATAAAGCGGCTGTAGTTCATTCCCTCCGCACGCGTGGCGGCGTTGATACGGGCGATCCACAGACGGCGGAAGCTGCGTTTTTTGAATTTCCGGTCGCGGAAAGCGTATTGCCAGCCTTTTTCAAGGGTGTTTTTTGCGACGGTGTAGACTTTCGAGCGGGCGCCGAAGTAGCCGCGGGCGGCTAACATGATTTTTTTCCGGCGTGCCCGACTGGCCGGATTGTTGGTTGCTCTTGGCATGAATGATCATTTTTTAGTGCAATACCGGGGGAGGGTGATGTGTTTGATGCCCTGCACTTTATCCGGTATCCTCGTTAAAAAATATGGTTTGGAATGCTCCCGCTTTCGGGAGCACAGCGCACTGTCGCCTTTACATGGCGAGCAGACGCTCTACGCGTGCATGTTCTGCTTCGTGCACGACCACGGCATGACGCAGATGGCGCTTCGTCTTGGTCGTTTTGTTGCGCATGCGGTGGCGCATTTTAGAGCGGTTGCGCTTGATTTTGCCTGTGCCAGTCACCTTGAAACGCTTCTTGGCGCTGGAGTGGGTTTTCATTTTCGGCATATCAAAAATGATGAGTGTTGAAAAATGGAGCGCAAAGGTAGCATTCGCACACGAAGCGCAAAAGAAAAATTCAAAAATTGTTGGAAATAAAAACGCTGATCAATCGGCCTTTTCTTCCTTCTTCTTGCCCGGGCTGCCCGTTTTTTTCGGCGAAAGGATCACATTCATGCGCTTGCCTTCCATGCGCGGAAGTTGCTCGGCGGTGCCGTAATCTTCCAGTTCCTTCATAAAACGGAGCAGCAACAGTTCGCCGCGTTCTTTAAATACGATGGCGCGGCCCCTGAACTGCACGTATGCCTTCACCTTGTTGCCTTCTGAAAGGAAGTTTTTGGCGTGGCGGACTTTAAAATCGAAATCGTGATCGCCGGTTTCCGGGCCGAAACGGATCTCCTTGAGTTCCACTTTCACGGCATTCGCTTTCATCTCTTTTTCCCGCTTCTTCTTCTGATACAGGAATTTGTTGTAATCGACGATGCGGACTACGGGGGGATCGGCATTGGGGGATATTTCAACGACATCGAGGCCTAATTCTTCCGCCCATTTCTGCAGTTTGGAAGTGGAATAGACACCGCTTTCGATCGGCTGGCCGGCGACTTCGCTGATCGCCTCGAGATTGTCGCCAACAAGGCGCACTTCGTTGGCACGTATAAATTCGTTGATGTTGTGTTCTGGTGGACGAGCGCCCCGTATGAACGGGCGACGCCCTCCGGGGCGGGATCCTGATGATTGATAACCTGTGGGTCTGGGTCGGTAAGGTTTATAAGCCAAGTAAAAAATGGTTTTGTGAAAAAAAGAAATGCACGCCGGTTGACGCCGGCGCGCCCAATTGAATGATTGCGGTCACAAAAATAAACTTATTATCCGGTTCGGTAGTTTCGGGATTGCATAAAAAATTTTTTGTTTTACGTTTGAGGCTATTACATGCTTATGTCCACATACGCTGATGTCATACTTCCCCTGCCGCTACCCAGGCGCGCTTACACTTATGAAGTGCCGGCCGCACTGGTCGAGAGGCTGATACCGGGCATAAGGGTGGAAGTGCAGTTCGGGCAAAGCAAACTGTACAGCGGCCTGGTGGAACGCGTACATACGGAACGACCCGACTACCGGACCAAGCACGTTATCGCCGTGTTGGATGACGTGGCCGTCGCAAGTCCGCAACAACTGCAACTGTGGGACTGGATGGCAGATTACTATTGCTGTACCCTTGGAGAGGTGATGCAGGCGGCTCTGCCGGGACACCTCAAACTCAGCAGCGAAACCAGACTGGTTTACAACCCTGATTACGGCGACAATTTCTCGGGTCTGAGCGACGATGAGTACCTGATCGCGGAGGCCTTGCTTCTGCAACACGAGATCAGCATTGACGACGCCCGGAAAATACTGAACAAAAAAACCGTCTTCCCCACCATTCAGGCCCTGATGGGCAGGGGCGTATTATCGCTCCGGGAAGACCTTCAGGAGAAATTCAAGCCCAAAAAAGTCGCAGCCGTCAGGCTGGCCGAGCCATACCGCTCACAACCGGAGTTGCTGAAGCCGGTATTTGAGGACCTGCAAAAAAAAGAGCGGCAGGCCGAAATACTGATGGCATATCTGGCCCTCGGCAAACAGCGCGATCATGTGCTGAAGCAGGAACTCCTGCAAAAAGCCGATGTATCGCCCTCTTCCCTGCAAACGCTCGCCAAAAAGGGAATACTTGAAATTTACGAACGTGAGATGAGCCGGCTCAGCGGATATGAAGACGAGATCAGCGAGGCTGGCGAACTGTCCGCAGCCCAGCAACAGGCCTTGCAGGAGATCCGCAGCAGCTTCGGGGAAAAAGAAGTCGCCCTGCTGCATGGCGTGACCGGGAGCGGCAAGACGCGCCTCTACCTCGAACTGATCCGCGAGATCACCTCCCGTGGCGGTCAGGTACTGTACCTATTGCCTGAAATAGCGCTCACGACCCAACTGGTCGGCAGGTTGCAACGCATCCTGGGGAACGATATCGCAGTGTATCACTCGAAGATCAACTACAATGAGCGCGTAGAGATCTGGCGAAGCGCCGCGGCCGGCAAGGCGGTGATCATGGCGGCGCGTTCGGGCCTTTTCCTCCCTTTTCAGCAACTGGAACTCATCATCGTCGACGAGGAGCACGACGCATCGTTCAAACAATTCGATCCGGCGCCCCGCTATCACGCCCGCGACACCGCCATCTACCTGGCCCGGTTGTACGGCGCAAAAGTATTGCTCGGCACCGCCACGCCCTCTCTTGAAAGTTACTACAATGCGCAGTCGGGGAAATACGCGCTGGTGACGCTGGATGAGCGCTTCGGCGGGCTTCAACTGCCCGAGATCCAGCCGATCGACCTGCGCGAGCAGATGAAAAAGCGGCAGATGCAAAGCATTTTTTCCACACCGCTCCTGGAAGCGCTTCAGGCGGCCCTCGATTACGGCGAGCAGGTCATCCTGTTTCAGAACCGCCGCGGATACTCCCCGATCCTGGAGTGCCAGACCTGCGGCTGGACGGCCATGTGCCGGCATTGCGACGTCAGCCTTACCTACCACAAACACAGCAACAGGCTTCAGTGTCACTATTGCGGATACCAAACGGCACCGGTCAGTACCTGCCCGGCCTGCGGCAGCGGCAAGATCAGCCTCCTGAGTTTCGGCACGGAAAAGATCGAGGACGAACTGAAAATATTCCTCCCCAAAGCGCGCATCGGGCGTATGGATCTCGATACGGCCGGCACCAAAACGAGTCTGTCGAACCTGCTCAATGACTTCGAAGAGAAGCGGATCGATATTCTGGTAGGCACCCAGATGGTCACCAAAGGACTCGATTTTGAGAATGTCGGCATCGTGGGGGTGCTGGGCGCAGACCAACTGGTGCGCTTTCCCGACTTTCGCTCCGGCGAGCGCGCATACCAGCTTCTGACCCAGGTGGCCGGGCGTGCAGGGCGAAAACACAAGCGCGGAAAAGTGCTTATGCAGGCCTACGACCCGGCGCATCCGGTCCTGCAGGAGGTACTGCGCGGCGATTTCAAAAGTTTTATGCTGCGCGAGTTAAACGAGCGTCGCGAATTCCATTACCCGCCTTTTTTCAGGCTGATCCACATTACCCTGCGGCACAGGGATGCGAAAACCGTGCATGAGGCGGCAGCTGTATTTGCCAAAATGCTGAAAGCTCAACTCGGCGAACGCGTGCTGGGGCCGGTCATTCCGCATATTCCGCGTGTCAGAGGGCTTTATGCGGAAGAGATCATGCTGAAACTGGAAAAATCGGCCACCCTGCTTTCCGAGGCCAAGTCGCTGATCCGCCATTCCACCCAACTTATGCTCGGTCGTCAGGGGCTGGGTCGCGTGCTGGTGGCAGTGGATGTCGATCCTGTGTAGAATACAAAAAGGCCGCCCCGGTCCTTTCGTGTCGAAAGACCGGGGCGACTTGCATAATCCTACCATTATTTCCCTTTGCTGACCAGCATTTTCCCGGTAGCAAGCGTTCCTCCCTGTGTCTCGAGCCGGAAAAAGTACATGCCCTCATTGAGATTGTTGACATCGAGGTCGAAAACATTTGTGGAAAAGGCTTTTGTTTTCACCTGCCTGCCCTGAAGATCGTAGAGGAAAACGTTGCCCTGTAGTTCCCTTTCGAGGTCGATCGTGAAACGCGCAGCATGCACGGCCGGATTCGGATATACCTGTAGTCGGATTCCCTGGTGAAGGATTACATTGGAAACGCTGAGGTATTTTTCACCGACGGTATGCCACGTTTTATTTGTGATCACCGGATCGTTGAAATCGAAATAAATGGCCGCACTGTTCTCGATGACCGACTGGTCGGGTACGTCCTGCACAGGTTTGATCGAAAAAGTAAAATACCCGTGAGAAGCCGGCTCGTTGATGTTGCTATCCGGAAGCATGATATTGGAAAATGCCACTTGCAGAATTCCGGGGCCCGTAATATTGTATTGGTACGGATGGCTTGAAGCGCCCATACGCAGCGTAGCAGGGTCGAGCCGGGAAGAAAGGGTGTCCAGGATGACAATACTGAATGCCGTATCCGTACCTGTGTTCTGGAAGCGGATCATATATTCGATCTCCGCATCTTTGGGAATGTAATGTTCCGCATACACCCCCCGGGGAAATCCCTGTTTGTCGTTCGGGTCGAATGCCCCGATGTTTTCGCGGCAAAAAATATCCGTGCCCGGGCCATTGCCATTCAGCGGGTACAGGGTAGCGTAACCCAGACTGACGTCTCCGTTGCCGTTTAATCCGCAGCCCTCCACAAAGGCATTTACCTGCGCCGTCCAGGGGTTGTTGGGCACCTGCGGCACTTCGATACGCCAGGTAGAGCCGTTTGCCGAGAGGGTGATCGACTGAGACTGACCATTGCCGAGAATATCCGTCTGGCCGGACATTTGGATCATAATATCTTCTATTACAATGTATTGAACGGGATCCGTCATATCTTCCCCGGTATTGGTGATGGTAAAGATCACATCGCCGTTCTGACAATTGCCACTTACAGTCAGGTTGGCGCCGTTCCACAAGGGGTCTGCCGCCACACACAGTGTATCGGGAAAAATATGCGCTTCAGAGCAATGTGTTTGCCCCAGCACAGCGTCGCAACTCAGATTCGTCAGGACTTTGATACTTCCGCAGTCGCCGGCGGCGACCTCCCCAAGGTCGAACGTATAGGTATTGCCATTCACCGACGTCCATGGCAAGGTGCTGCTCAGCACGGTCAGCAAAGTATCGAAGGTCACTTCTACATAAGCATCCGTCGCGGGCGAGGTGCCTTTGTTGCAGTAGAAAACGGTGAATTCATTATCAAAACACCGGCGCAGAAAAGGCGCGCTGAGGGCAACTTCCATGTAAGGGCATAAGGAGTTCGGAAACGCCTGAAAATCAACGGTCGTATTGCTGTCGGAACTCAGGGCGACCCCGGATACCTCATCGACACAAACATCCCACAGCGTATTCGGCTTTTGCAGTTTAATGCTGTAATTGCCGGCAGGCGCCGGGATGGAGTAGGAGCCGTCGCCAAGCGTCTTCGAATAAAACTTCTCATTGTTGTCGTTTGTGGCCAGCAACAGCCAATCCTCCAGCACAGCGCCCACCGTATCGGGCAGGCAATCCGCGCCGTCGTCGATCCGCACCTTGCCGGTCAGGGCCGATGGCCACAGGTCGTTGCAAATACCGGCGGCCGGCAACGACGAATAACTCACATCGCCAATTTTGATGGCGATAAAATTGACGTTGCTTTGATTGGAAGAGAGGCTGGGAATGTCGATCGCCTGCGGATATGGAAAGGGGTGCCCAGGGTCCGGGAAAACGTAATCGGCGGGCACAAAACGCCACGATACGTTATTGGGAAACTGAAGTGGCCATCCACCGACAATAACGGCCCGAATATCTACCAAATCAAACGTGTCGAGCACAGCATCCGGGTTAACGTCCCCGGCGATGATGGTGTAGGGAGAATCAAAAGTATCGATGCCTGAGATCACTTTATCGAGGAGCACCAAGTCAAGGGTACTCACTCCGTTCAGGACATTACAATTGGAATATGGCCTGATCTCATATTCGCCGCCGGCTGGCAGGTCGAAAGAAAATACTCCGCTGGCATCGGTCAGGTCCACCGCTACCGTCGCTCCGCTCGCTATGACCGCAATATCTTCAACAGGTGTCCCCTGCGCATTGGTGATCGTGCCCGAAACCGTGAAGGTTTGTTGGGAAAATCCGCGGCCTGTAAGAAACAGGAATATGAGCAGGCAAATAAATCGGGTATTACTTTTCAATGTCATGGGAATTCGGTTTTGATTGAACAAACTTTTCACCCGACAAAAGTCAATATTGTGAAGGGTCGTCGCAAAGACAAATTTTTATATTTGCTACAGTATATTCTCCATTATTCTATCACAGCACTTTGAAAAACAATAGATTAAATACTTTTTTGTCTATTTTTTTAACGTCATGCAAGAGAGCCGGTTATTGAAATTACTTTCCACCCTTTCGAAAGACGAACTGAAAGGATTGCGGGGATTCATACGCTCCCCCTTTGCCAACAAACGCCGGGAAGTGATTGCCTTGTTCGATGTCCTTGAAAAGTCGCTTCGATCGGGGAAAACGATCCCGGACAAGCAGACCGTTTACAGGCAGGTATTCCCGGGAGCCGCCTACGATGACCACCGGATCAGGATGACCATGAGTTTTCTGTTTCAGGCGACGGGCCAATTCCTGGCTGTCAGGGAATTTATGGAAGACAAGCCGCTTTTCCAGCGCCGCCTGTCGGGCATTTTCCGGCAGCGGCAATTGCCTGATCTGTTCATCAAAACCTGGGAAGAAGCAGGCAAACAGCAAGCACAACAACCTGGTCGCAACGCGGATTTTTTTGAAGGGCAATACCAGTTGTCGCTGGAGAAATACCGGTTCGACGTGGATAACCGGTCAGCCGACGGGATCGATTTTCAGGACCTCTCCGACCAACTGGACCGCGCCTTTTTGGCCCGAAAACTATGGCAGGCGTGCTTTATGTTGTCACACCAAACGGTGCGTCATACGCATTATGATTTCGGATTACTGAACAACGCCGTATCCTATCTCGAAAAGACGGGTTATCTGGACGTTCCGGCCATCTCTGTGTATTATTACTGCTGGCGCAGCCTCATTCGCCCCGGAGAAAAAACTCATTTTCAGCACTTTAAGAAACTGCTGATGCAAAACGGCGATTTGTTTCCCGGCGCTGAGTTGCGCGACCTGTACCTCCTTGCCATCAATTTTTGCATCCGCCGATACAATGAGGGTAGCCAGGACTACCTGCCCGAGCAATTCGAATTGTACCGGGAGGGTTTCTCCAAAGGGTATTTTATCTCGGACGGCGCCTTGTCGCGTTACACGTACCAGAATGCTGCCACCATCGGCCTGGTGCTGCGCGAACTGGAATGGGTGGAACGTTTCGTGCACGAATACCGCCCCTATCTGAGGGAAGAGTACCGGGAGGGCTTATTCAGTTTCAACCTCGCCCGCCTGGAGTATCAGCGCCGGGAACTCGGAAAGGCTTTATTGCTGCTCCAAAAAGCAGAGTACAAGGATTTGTTGTTGAACCTCGCCGCAAAAACGCTGCAACTGAAGATCTTTTACGAGTTGCAGGAATTCGACACCCTTGAATCGCATTTGCAGGCCATCCGCACTTTTATCCGCCGGAAAAAAGTCATGGGATACCACAGGGAAAACTACCTCAACACCGTTCACTTCACACAGAAAATACTGGAATCCAGGCTGTTCGACAAAAAAGAGCGCACAGCGCTACGACGCGAGATCAGCGAGACCGGCGCGCTGGCGGAAAAGGAATGGCTGCTGGCGATGATTGCAGAGTGAGTATCGAATCTGAACAATTCGTCACTCCCGCTTACGCACCATGGTCAGAATGGTCGCAATGGCCACCGTTTCGCCGGTTTCATCGTACACATCCACCAGCCACTTCACGATGCCGCGCGGAATGGCTGCTACCCCTTCGCGGCCCGGGTCGCTCTCCTGCTCTATTTTTTCCCGCACCGTCAGTTTCACCCCGATGGTCATGCCCGGATACACGGGTTTGGTGAAGCGGCACTCGTCGAGCCCGTAATTGAGCAATACGGGGCCTTTTTTGGCGTCCACAAACAGACCCGCCGCCTTCGAGAGTACAAAGTAGCCATGCGCCACCCGCCGGGTGAAGGGAGTGCCTTCCAGTGCCGTTTCGTCCATGTGCGCGTAGAAGTTATCGCCGCTGACATTGGCAAAATTGTGGATATCGGCTTCCGAGACGGTATGTTTGGCGGTGATCAGCGTCTCGCCGACCGCCAGGTCGTCAAAGTATTTTTTGAACGGGTGCACCGGCGTTTCGGTCTGCGCGCCGCCTACCTGATACTGATTCGTCACTGCAGTGATATCCGTCGGATTTCCCTGAATGGCCGTGCGTTGCATATAGTGCAGGATGCCGCGCATTCCGCCCATTTCCTCGCCGCCGCCCGCATGACCGGGTCCGCCGTGTACCAGCAGCGGCATGGGCGATCCGTGGCCGGTGCTTTCCTTGGCCGAACTGCGGTTCAGGATCAGGATACGCCCGTGGTAAGCGGCCGATTCGAGCACATACGTGCGCATGATCGCGGGATCGAACGTGCAGATCGTTGACACCAGCGATCCTTTGCCCATTTTGGCCAGTTCGATCGCTTTTTCGAGCGTTTTGTAAGGCATGAGCGTCGATACAGGACCAAAACATTCCGTTTCGTGGGTCAGTCTTTTCGAAAAGGGCCGGTCGTTCAGCAGCAGCACAGGCGGAATGAACGCGCCTTTTTCACGTTCGGCGCCCACCACGTCAAACTGTTCGATGTCGCCGAATACAACGGGTGTTTTCGCTGCCAGCACGGCAAGTTTTTCGCGGACACGCGCCAGTTGCTGGCGATTGATCAGGGCGCCCATGCGCACGCCATCCACTGCCGGGTCGCCCACCACCGTCTTGCCCAGTTCTTTGGAAAGGGCCTTTTGCACATCGCCGAGCAACTTTTCCGGCACGATGATGCGCCGGATCGCCGTGCATTTTTGTCCCGCCTTGGTTACCATTTCGCGCCGGCATTCCTTGATAAACAGATCGAATTCGGGTGTTCCGGGCACGGCGTCTTCACCCAGAATGGCGGCGTTCAGAGAATCGGCCTCCACGGTAAACGGCACGGAATACTTCAAAATCGAGGGATGCGCCCGCAATTTTTTGCCGGTCTGCGCGGAACCGGTGAACGTCACCACATCCTGGCTGCGCACGGGATCGAGAATGCCGCGGCCGGCGCCTACTACCAATTGCAGGGCGCCTTCGGGCAGGATGCCCGACGCAATGATGTCGCGCACCATGGCTTCCGTCAGGTAGGAAGTTTGCTCGCTGGGTTTTACCACCGCCGGCACCCCCGCCATGAGGTTGACCGCAATTTTTTCGAGCATGCCCCAGATGGGAAAATTAAAGGCATTGATATGCACCGCGACGCCGTGTTTCGGCACCAGAATGTGGTGACCGATAAAAGTATTTTCTTTCGACAGTCGTATCGTTTCGCCTTCTACGTAGTAAGGCTCGTCGGGGAAGCGGCGGCGCAGGCTGCTGTTGGCGAACAGGTTGCCGATCCCGCCTTCGATATCTACCCACGAATCGGCGCGGGTGGCGCCGGTCATGTGTGACATGCGGTAGTATTGCTCTTTCCGGTCCAGCAGGTACAGCGCCAACGCTTTCAGCATGCGGCCGCGTTCGGGAAAGGTCATGCGCCGCAACGCGGGTCCGCCGTTTTTACGTCCGTATTCCAGAATGGCGGCGTAGTCGAGCCCTTCGCTGCTGGCCGTACCGATCAGTTCGCCCGTGAGCGCATGGTACTGCGGGATGCCATCGCCATCGCCAGGAGTCCATTGCCCGAGTACATAATTGTGAAGTTTCTGCATATTTGGAAAACATTGGTTGGTCCGGCAAAAATAGACGTTGTCGGCAAACCGTCAATTGATTCGTTCCGGCTTGAAATTTGACTTCGGCATCTCTGGCGCTTTTAACAGCGCGGCATACAATCCGCATATCCCGCCTCCCGTTGCTATTGGTATCGTTTTCCGGGCATTTATGGTCCCCCTGACGATCCTTTTACCGATTTACACACCCATCCTTTATTCTTTGCCCTGCTGGCATGATCATCCGTCACTTACGTTTCGCCCGGCCATGGCCGTTTTTGCTGTGTCTGCTCTTCTCGCAAACGGCTCCCGGCAGCCCTTTCGATCTGCATTTTTCCCTTCCGTTGTCAAAATACGCGGCGTGTCCGCGCCCTGAATTGTTGCAGGCCAGCCAGATCACCGACTCGACTGCATTACTGACCTGGACTGACGTAGGGGACCAGTATGAACTCGAACTCGTGACGGGCAGCCAGGCATTTTCCGGCATTCCCACCCAAACCATCAACGGCAACCCGCCGCTGCAACTCAACGGCCTCGAGCCGGGACAAAATTACCGCTTTCAGGTGCGGGTGGTTTGCCCCGACGGTACACGAAGTGAATGGAGCGTCCCCAAATCATTTGCCACGGATATTAACAACGCACGCCCCTGTCCGCTCCTGTTCGACCTGCGCGATACCAGCTGCAACAGCGGCGGACAATTTTTTAAAGTGCATGTAGACGATGTACCCGGCGTTTCGTTGGGCAACGACGTAGTGCTCCGCGGCATCCGGCTGATGGTGGAACACCCCTGGCGTTCCGATCTGCGCATCTGGTTGCAGTCGCCCGACGGCACGCGCATTCAACTGATCGGCGGGCTGAATGCGGGCGATAAGAACATCGGCGATCCCGCCGGCGATCCTTGTGCGCAATTTGTAGAACTAACGGAATTGCCCGGCGCGCTGCCGTTAAGCGAAGCTGCCGAGCAGGATAATTTTACCGGCAACTACCTGCCCCTTGAGTCGCTGGCTCCTTTTTCCAACGGCCAGAACCCCAAAGGCATCTGGCAACTGGAAATTTGCGACAGCAAAACAAATGACAAGGGTAAATTGCGGCTGTTCGGGCTGGTATTCGCGCCCGCCGGCTGCCCGGAAGTTGAGGGTCTCAGCATCAATAATGTCGCAGAGACTTCTGCAGCATTGAGTTGGATCAGCGGGATATCCGGCGACAGCATTGTAATCGAATACGGGCCGGCAGGTTTTTATCCCGGCACCGGCAGCGAAGTGGGCGCGGGAGGCACGGTGATCCTGTTACAGGAACCCGCAACACAGCCTCTTTTGCTGGAAGGACTTGCCACGCTCGTCAACTACGATGTGTATTTACGCCGCTTGTGTGCGCCCGGGGTATGGGGTCCCAATGCTCCTGCAGTGCACTTTTTTACCAACTGCACCCCTACCCTGCTGGAAGATTCCGATACGCTGAATACCTGCCCGCCCGGCTGTGCAGATGCGTGCCCTTTGCCGGGGCTCTGGCAAAACGTTCCCGACGACGACTACGAATGGAAGGTATGGACCGGTACGGGACTCACCTACCCGGTGGCGGGGCCTCCATCGGCGCCCGGCGGCAGCGGCAATTACCTGTATTTCAGGAATTCATGCTCCCCGACGGGAGCAAATGGCAAAAAAGCCATTCTGCGCACCCTGTGCGTGCAGGTAAACGCCCCCGCATCGGCGAGTTGCCATTTCTCCTTTGATCTGTACATGAACACCAAAACCGGCCTGATGAGCAGCCTGACCCTGCAGGCATCCGTTGACGGCGGACAAAACTGGCAGACGGTCAAAACCTGGTCGGGCAATCGCGGCAAAGCGTGGCGGCGGGAATACGTCGACCTCAACGCTTACGACGGCCAGATCGCATTGTTCCAACTCGTGGCAACCGGCGTATTTGGCGCCTATGGCGATATCGCGATCGATAACCTGGCTTTTTACGGATCGACTGAGGCCGGCACGCCGGACTACACCTATTACCGCGATAGCGACGGAGACGGATTCGGCGACCCCAACCAGCGGGTAACCCTCTGTAGCCCCGACATCCCGCCGGGATATGTGTTGATCGACAGCGATTGCAACGACGCTGATTCCACGATATATCCGGGAGCGCCAGAGATTTTGTGCAACCAAAAAGACGAAAACTGCAACGGGATGAGCGACGACAGCACGATCGATGCTCCCACAGGACAGGGCGACGAATTGTGCGCGGGTGAAACCGCCACGTTGCTCGCCAACGGCACGCCGGCCGGACAGTTTTACTGGTTTGCCGGGCCGCAAAGTGCGGTTCCGCTGGCCAGCGGAACCCAACTCATCCTGAACGGATTGACGGGCTCGGGCACCTACTATCTTGCCGACAGTATCTCTTCCGCCAACGGAGGCTGCTCCAGCCCGCGAATTCCCGTACAGGTGATCGTGCACCCGGCACCCAATATCGCTGCGGCGAACGCGCCCGGTATTTGCCAGGGACAAAGTGTCGATCTGAATGCGATTGCGGTAACCGACTCAGCAGGTACCGGTGGAATGCTCAGCTGGCATTTCGCATACCCGCCCAATGCAGGAAACATCGCAACATCGCCTGTTCAGCCGTCAGTGAGCGCTACTTTTTATGCGCAGGTGCTGGCTGATTACGGCTGCTTCGATGTTGACTCGGTATTTATTGCAGTACACCCGAATCCCGCTGTACAGATCGCCCAGGGCGATTCCATTTCTATTTGCCGGGGTAAAACGATTACCCTGAACGCCACTGGACAAGGCACGGCGCCGCTTTCTTATGCCTGGAGCAACGGATTGAATTTTCCGAACATCCCGGTCGCCGCAAGCCCCGTTCCCGGCACGACAAACGCATATACTGTCACGGTAACAGATGCCAACGGATGCCAGTCGCTGGATTTTATTCAGGTGCATACCCTGAACAACGTGACACAAACTGCCATTGAGAATATTCATCACCCCAGCGTGTGTGGCGGCACCGATGGCAGCATTACCTTACATCCATTGAACGGGGTGCCGCCGTATGCATTTGCCTGGTCGGGGCCGACTAGCGGAACCATGGGCGGGATCGGCGGCGCTGCTACGATCACCGGGTTGAAGCAGGGCGGCTACCGCGTCACCGTCACCGATGCGACGAGCGGCTGTTCCATGGTATTGCCGCAAATCGTGCTCAGCGCGCCCGGCTTGTCGGTCAGCATCGATACCATTATCGGGAACCGCTGCCCGGGAGAGGAGAACGGCAGCATCGCTCTGAATGTCAGCGGCACCTCGCCCGCCTATCTCTGGAGCAACGGGCAGACTACATCTTCCATTGACGATCTGGCCGGAGGCGTCTACTCCGTCACCATTTCCGACGGCAACTGTACGCAGGTCATTGCCAATCTGGAAGTTGCCGAGCCCTCGCCGCTTCAGATCATTGAGAACGGTATCCAACAGGTGTTGTGCAACGGCGCTGCCAGCGGCGCCATCGATATTGCCGTTTTCGGCGCCTCGCCGCCTTATATTTTTGCTTGGTCAAACGGCGCGAATACAGAAGACATCGGCGGTCTCACTGCGGGCGGTTATTCCGTTACGATCACAGACTCTAAGGATTGCGCGTTCAGTTCGGATATTTATTCAATCGTTCAGCCGGAGCCGCTCGACGTATCGGGCCCGGCGTCGCAGCAGATCGATTGTCACGGAGAAAACAGCGGAAGCATATCGCTGACGATCAGCGGAGGAAAAGCGCCGTATCAAATCCACTGGAACAACGGCGCTACTTCCGGCAACCTCGAAAATCTGCCGGCCGGCAATTATCAGGCGACCGTGACGGACGCGAACGGCTGCACGCGTTTGTTCTCGACAAATATTACACAACCGACGGCAATATCCATCGATGACATTTCCACAAACGATCCTGCGTGCGTCGGCTCAACCGACGGCGATATCACATTGACGGTGAGCGGAGGCACCGGCCCGTACCATTTTAACTGGAGCAGCGGCCAATCCGGGATGGGGATGAACAGTATCATCGGACTGATAGCGGGCATTTATGCCGTTACTATCGAAGATGCACTCGGCTGCATTTACCTGCAGGACAACATCGATCTGGACGCGCCACAATTGCTGACGCTCAACCTTGAAACCCTCCAGCCGGTATCTTGTTTCGGCACCTCCAATGGAGCGATCACGGTGTCCGTCGCCGGCGCCGAAGGCGCATTGAACATTCTGTGGAATGGCCAGCCGGGGGGATTGACCCTGGGCGCTATTCCTGCCGGACCATACCTGTTACAGATCAGCGACGCGCGCGGATGCTCGATACGGGACAGTTTTTTGCTTCCCCAGCCAAAGTCTCCATTGATTGCGACCCTGCTGTCCGCTCAAAATGCCCTTTGCTCCAAAGAACCCAACGGCAGCATACAGGTGTTCACGAGCGGCGGTACGCCTCCTTATACGTACCACTGGAGCAACAACTCCACTACGGAAGACCTGCCGGCCATCGCTGCCGGTGATTACACACTAAGCGTTACGGATGCAAACGGCTGTACGGCCATGCTGGGCCCCGTTGCGATCACCGAACCGCCCGCCCTGATCGCCTTGCCGGCTATTCAGGATATTCCGTGTTTTGGAACACCTACCGGCAGCATTGAAATGGCAGTGAGCGGCGGCATTCCCCCGTATAGTTATACCTGGAGCACCGGGGAGAGCACCCCGAACATATATTTTCTCCCCGCGGGCAACTACAGTGTAACGATCATCGATGCGACGGGTTGCGCGCGTATCCTGGCCGACCTCCCTGTAATAGACAAAGGCGCTGAGTTTTCGGTAGAAATCATTGATTATCAACCGGTATCCTGTCCCGGCGCCGATGACGGGAAGATCATTGCGATGGCCTCGAACGGCACCGCGCCGTATCAGTTTTCCTGGTCGCCGCCGGTCGGTTTGCACGCAAACGTGCCGTCGCCGGTCGATCAGGCGACCGGCCTTTCCGGAGGCGTATATGCAGTGACGCTCACCGACGCGGCCGGCTGCTCGGCTGTTTCACTAGACTTGCTGATCGAAGAGGCCCCGCAGGTATTTTTCAGTGTGGTGTCGAAAACGGATGTCCTTTGCAAAGGCGACTCGACCGGAAACGTCACCATTTCGCTGTCTGGAGGCCTGCCACCCAACAGCTTCTTATGGAGCAACGGCGCTAATACGCCTGACCTCAGCGGAGTCCCCGCCGGCACTTATTCCCTGACGGTTACGGACTTCCTGAATTGTACGCTTGTATCGACCCCCGTGACGATCAGTCAACCTGCCGCCGTGCTGCAAATTACGGTGGATTCGATCCTGCAGGACCGCTGCGGCCAGGATCAGGGCGCTGTTTTCCTGAAGGTAAAGGGCGGCACCTTTCCTTACCAGTATACCTGGAGCAACGGCCCTCAAACCGCAAATATCACGGGGCTGGCCGCTGGAACGTACCAACTCACTGCTACCGATCACGTAGGCTGCGAGGTCGTCTCCCCTGTTTTTGAAATTCAGGCCCTGGCGACGCCGCTTGGGATTACGTCAAACGTTACGCAGGTAAAATGTTTTGGCGACAGCTCGGGCGCTATATCCGTCATGGCGAGCGGTGGCACTCCGGATTATTCCTATTTCTGGAATAACGGACAAGCCGGGTCAATGCTAGCGCAGTTACCCGCCGGCACCTACATGCTGACCCTCACGGACGAAGCCGGTTGCACCGATGTGTTCAATTTTCCGGTCTCACAGCCCACCTCGCCCCTTGTCGCCATTGCGCAGATCGACTCGCTTAGCGGCGGCTGGACGATTTCGCTCGATATTTCCGGAGGAACCGGCGCTTATGAAGTGCTCTGGGACGCCGGAGCGGGCGGCCAGACCGGTCCGGAAGTCAGCGGCCTGGAACCCGGTCATTACACGGCGACGATCACCGATGATAACGGCTGTGTGCTGGTGCTGAATATTTTTGCAGGGGTAACCGGAACCGACCAACCTTCACTGGTGCGGGCAATCCGCCTCTACCCTAACCCGAGTACCGGCCCTGCCTCCCTTGATCTCGACCTGTATGAAAATACCGGTTTTGTCTGGAGTATACTCGACGGAACCGGGCGTCTCGTACAGACAGAACTTGTTGAAGAAAAGAGTACGCACCACCGGATATCGATTGACCTGAACGGCAGGCCGGAAGGGCTGTATTTTGTAAAGATAACCCTGCCGGCGGGAGAGATGCGCAGCCTGCCACTCGTCAAAACCGGGAAATAGCGCAGTTTTTCGGGTGTTGCATTTGCCCTTTGGAGCCTTTTGCGGAACTTCGCAGCCACTTATGTTTGCGCCTCCTATTCCGAAGCCGAACGTTAAACGCATTTGCATTGCTCAGCCTCTTTCGAAACAACCAGTTTACGACCGTATTTTTCCTGGCGCTGTATGTAGGTCTGCTGCACACGGCTCCCGCGCTCGGCCTGACGCCCGAGCCTTCGTCGCTACCGGTCAGCAGCGGTGTATTGTTTGAGGCCTGGCTGGGCCGGATCGCCGCAAATCCACTCTTTAACCCGCTGGCGGCGGCAGTGCTGGTCTTCATTCAGGCAATTGTCGTCAATGCGCTGGTAGATGAATTCAGGATGCTGGGGGAGCGCAACTGGCTGCCCGGTATGTTTTATGTGCTGGTCAGCGCCTGTTTGCCCGATTTTTTATTTCTGACACCGCCACTGGTGGCTGCGACATTTTTGCCGGTAGCCATGCGGCGCATTTTCAAAACATATAAGCAACCCGCCGCCACCGCGCTGATCTTCGACGCGGGTTTCTGGACGATGGTGGCTGCTTTGTTCTATCCGCCGGCCATCTTTATGTTGCTGGCGGTTTACGCCGGGATACATGTGATGCGGGCATTCAAATTGAAGGAGCAGATTGTTATGCTGAGCGGAGTCATCACACCTATTTTTCTGGCCTGGCTTTGGTATTTCTGGACGGACCGGGGAGGCGCTTTCTGGGGTGTGCAATTCGGCGATCTGTTTCACTGGCACCATTTCGACCTCAGCATCGACCTGCGCACCGTACTGGAAAGTATTGTCATTGGACTGCTTTTCCTCATTATCCTGCTCAGTTACGGCACTTATTCTTTTCGAAAACTCAATCAGATCCAGAAATACGTCGGCATCCTCTACTGGTTTTTGTTCATCGCAGGACTATCCGCACTTTTCCAGCGGGAAGCGCCCCCTGCACACTTACTGCTGCTGGTACCGTCCATGGGTATTTTTCTGTCGATGACTTTTTCAGCCATGAAAAATGCACTGGTCGCGGAACTTTGCCACCTGGCTTTGCTGGGTTATATTCTGTTTATTCAATTTGCTTCTGCACATCTCACGCTGGCGGGTTAACTTTGCGCACCGCTTTAAAAGATATTTTTACCCATGAAATTTGGCGTTATTGTTTTTCCCGGCTCCAATTGCGACGACGATATGGTGCACGTGCTTGGCGATGTGATGGGGCAGGAAGTTTCCAAGATCTGGCACAAGGAAAAAGACCTGCACGGCTTCGGCGATGGCGACTGCGTGGTGCTGCCGGGCGGTTTTTCATACGGCGACTACGTGCGCGCCGGCGCCATTGCGCAGTTTTCGCCGATCATGCAGGCTGTGAAAGCATTCGCAGCGGCAGGCGGCTACGTATTCGGCGTATGCAACGGATTCCAGATACTCTGCGAATCACACCTGCTGCCGGGCGTTCTGCTCCACAATGCCAACCAGCAGTTCATCTGTAAAAACGTGTGGCTGCGCCCAGGCACTAACCGTTCGCCCATCACATCGGACCTTGATCTGAACCAAGCCCTGAAAATACCGATCGCCCATGCTGAAGGCAGATATTTTGCCGATCGTGCCACACTGGATGCGCTGGAACAAAACGATCAGGTATTGTTCAGATATTGCACACCGGAAGGAGCGATCAGTCCCGAAGCCAACCCCAACGGAGCGGAGCGCAACATTGCCGGGATTTGCAATGCACAACGCAATGTATTCGGCATGATGCCGCATCCCGAGCGGGCCAGCGAAGCGGTTTTGGGAAATTCGGACGGCAGGGGGATATTCGAGTCGCTGGTGTCGAGCGTACTGGTTTGATATTTTTGTAGCATCATTACACGCTATACCTGCTCTATTTATGAAACAAGCAGTAGCGATACTCTTTGTCTTTGCGTTTGCGGCTTCTCTGCCGGCCTGCAAATCCCGCCAATGCGTGGAAAACATCAAACCGGATTGCAGCTGCACGATGCAGTACGGCCCCGTATGTGGCTGTAACAACAAAACATACAGTAATGCCTGTGCAGCGGAATGCGCAGGTATCAAGCGTTATAAAAAGGGAGCGTGTCCAAAATAGGAGGTGCTCAGTTCCAGCTGATCATTTCGGGCATATCGGCTATGATCTCATAGAGGTCGCCCTTGTTGTACATGATCTGGCTCCACAGCCGTGCCGGCGGCAATTTGAAGATGTAATTGGCATCCATCGGGGCTGCCACCCAGGAGCCGTATTCCATTTCTTCTTCCAGTTGTCCGCCCGACCAGCCCGAGTAACCCACGAAAAACCGGATGTTTTCGGGTTGCACCAGCTCGCTGGAGATCAGAAATTTCAGCTTGTCAAAATCGCCGCCCCACCACACGCCGTCCGATACTTTTACGCTTTCTTCCAGTAGTTCTCCGAAATTATGGACGTAGTGCAGGGTGTCCGTCTGGACGGGGCCGCCGTAAAATACTTCCGCATCGAACTTGGGGAAATCACTCATCAGATCATTCACGCCCATT
Organism: Lewinellaceae bacterium; assembly: GCA_020636045.1. Lineage (GTDB taxonomy): Bacteria > Bacteroidota > Bacteroidia > Chitinophagales > Saprospiraceae > M3007. The sequence goes on along the minus strand of JACJYP010000002.1, from coordinate 346,589 downwards.
TCAATGCTTTTATTCAGGATAAATCCGATACTTCCTTCGTCGTGGTGTTCACACAGGAGCACCACCGCGCGGCGGAAATAAGGATCCTGCATGAATGGTTCGGCCAGCAGCAGCTGGCCGTTCTTGATCAAAGATTTTGCTGCCATGATTAAAATGACGATCGTTCGTCAGGGACGAAAGTAGGAGCCAAAGTGATTCAGCGCAAGAGCTCCGAAAAGAATTTTGGCACGCACTCCAAAAATACCGGGCACATTACAGCGCCTCGGTAACAGCCTCCTTGCTGATGCGGCGGATCAGCCCGCGCAACACGGCTCCCGATCCACCGACTTCGATAAATTCGGTAACGCCGTTGGCCAGCATATTCTCCACTGTCTGGGTCCAGCGCACAGGCGCCGTCAACTGGGCTACCAGATTTTTACGTATCTCGGCCGGGTCGGTCACAGGGCGGGCATGCACATTCTGATAAACAGGGCACACCGGATTGTTAAAATCGGTTGAATTGATCGCCTGTTCCAGTTCATCCTGGGCGGGTTGCATCAATGGCGAATGAAAGGCGCCACCCACCGGAAGGACCACGACGCGCTTGGCGCCTGCCTCCGTCAGTTTGGTCACGGCCATATCAATTCCTTTTTTCGAGCCCGAGATCACGAGTTGCCCCGGTGAATTATAGTTTGCCGGCACCACGATCTCCCCTTCAATTTCGCGAAGGAGCGACTCCACCGCCGCATCGTCCATTCCAAGCACGGCAGCCATGGTGCTCTCCTGCAATTCACAGGCCTTTTGCATGGCAAAAGCGCGCTGGCTGACCAGTTTCAGCGCATCGGCAAAAGAAAGTGCTCCGGCAGCAGCCAGGGCCGTGAATTCTCCGAGCGAATGTCCGGCGACGGCATCAGGGCGAAAATCGACGCCGGCAATCCTGGCCCGCACGATGCTCTCGAGAAAGACGGCAGGCTGCGTGACCTTCGTCTGCGTCAAGTCTTCTTTTGTGCCGTCGAACATGATATCGGTGATGCGCCAGCCGAGCAATTCATTGGCCTGCTCGAAAATTTCCTTTGCCTGGGCATTTGACTCGTACAATTCTTTGCCCATGCCCTCAAACTGAGAGCCCTGGCCGGGGAATACGTATGCTTTCATGATAAAATGGATTGGTTTGACGGGGCGAAGGTATTGGTTTGGTACAAGTCGGGAGAAAAAAAGCAGTTCCTCGTCTTACTTCCGGTGGTAATTCAGGTGCAGGCCGTCCTACATGAACATTTGCTTGAGTGCCGACCAAAGCAGGCTTTTTTTCTGTTTGTCGTACTCCAGAGCCGACAGCGGATCGGCAAAAAGCCATTGCACGCCATAAAACACAACCGGTTGATAAACAGGCGCTTCAATAGCCAAACCCAGGTCTGCAGGCAACAGCCCGAAAACCAAAACCTGTTCGGGCTGTTTGCTTTTGAGTTCCGTTACAAAAGATGCGGAAACATTTACCGGGATTTCGGCGAACAACGTATCTTTAGCCAAGTCCAGCTGTACTGCCGAAAGTACCTTCGATAAGAATTCGCGATTGCCCGGAAATGCCGGCTCCTCCAGTACCATCACATACACGCGACGGGCAAAAGCCCCAGTAGAAGATTCCGAAAGCATGTTCTCGGGAACGTTAAATAGCAGATCGTCAGGTAGGAACATAATACGGGGAGCCTGTATTGAAAAAATGCGCGGTATCGCTTGCGCGCCTCAAATGTAACAAAATATTTTCAATAAGTGGATTCGATTTTTTTGAATTTTAATTTGAATACCACAGAGGTTTTTTGCCATTTTTGGAATTTTATTTCTTAAATTGGCATTTAATCCAGTATCTTTGCATCATCCTTTATCAATTGTTACCATGTCAACTTCCCTAACTATGGCTGGAAAATATAATATCAAAGTCACGCCTGCCACGAATTCCCGTGTCCACACGGTCGACTTCAACGACATCCCTTTTGGCAGGGTGATCTCTGACCACATGTTCATCGTTGATTACGATGGCGAAAAATGGGTAGACCCCCGGATCGAACCCTTCCACAAACTGGAAATCTCACCCGCCAACCTGGCACTTCACTACGGTCAAAGTATCTTCGAAGGCCTCAAGGCTACCAAGGTCAACGGCGATCCGGTGCTGTTCCGCGCCGATATGCACATCCGCCGTTTCAACGTCACGGCCGAACGCATGTGTATGCCGGAAATGCCGGAAGACCTGTTTATGGAAGGCCTGAAAATGCTCGTTGAAATGGACAAGGACTGGGTGCCTTCCGATGAAGACCATGCGCTCTACATTCGGCCCATGATGTTCGCCACTGATGAATACTTCGGCGTACACGCATCCGAACAATACCGCTTCCTCATATTTACCGGTCCGGTAGGCCCCTATTACCCGAAACCCGTAAAACTGTGGGTAGAAGAGGTGTTCACACGCGCAGCACAAGGCGGAGTCGGTGAAGCAAAATGCGCCGGAAACTACGGCTCATCGCTGCTGCCGGCCATGCGCGCCAAGAAAAACGGATACGACCAGGTGATGTGGATGGACGCCGTTGAAAAGAAATATGTACAGGAAGTAGGCACGATGAACCTGTTTTTCGTGATGGACGGCAAGGTGATCACACCCGCCACTACCGGCACGATCCTGCGCGGCGTAACGCGCGACAGTTTCATTACCCTGCTGAAAGAATGGGGATATACGGTGGAAGACCGCCTCATCAGTATCGCCGAGATCGCCGACGCCTACTGGCGCGGCACGTTGCAGGAATGTTTCGGCGCAGGCACGGCCGCTGTGGTCAGCCACGTCAGCGAGATCACCTGGCGCGACCGGAAACTCGAACTGACGCCGGTCGACGAAAAGCACCGGCCCGTGGGTACGCGTCTGAAAAAATACATCAACCGGCTTCGTATGGGGCTTGAGCACGACGAGCACCACTGGCTGCAATACTGCAACTCCGGTGTGACCGCACATCTGACCGAAGTGCTGGAAACCGTCTGACCGGTGAAATAAATAACAAAAAGGGTGTCAATGCTGCTCGCATGACACCCTTTTTGTTTGTAGCAGAGTACTCTAAAAAGCCGGCGCCTTGGGTTTGTTCCCGAGGATCGACTCGATGCGCTCGTTCACTTCAGGCGTCAGCAACGGCACGGCTTCAATGCTTTGAAGCGTCTCTGCCAGTTGTTCCGCCCGGGAAGCGCCGAGGATTGCCGTACTCACGTGCGGGTTCTGGATACACCAGGCGATGGCCAGATTTGGCATGCTCACCCCGATTTCCTTCGCAAGTCCGCTCAACTGCCGCACTTTATCGATATGCCCGGGTGTCAGGTTCCGCTCGCGCAACCAATCCATGCCTTCAATGCTGAAGCGCGTATTTTCCGGAAACTTGTCGAGGTATTTATCCGTCAGGACGCCTGAATACAGCGGCGACCAGATGGTCGTGCCCAGGCCAACCGTTTTGTATATCTGTGCGTATTCCACTTCTACTTTTTCGCGGTGGAACATATTGTACTGCGGCTGTTCCATCAGCGGCCCGATGAGCCGGTTTTCACGCGCTACCATATGCGCTTCCATGATCTCCTGGGCGCTCCATTCCGACGTGCCCCAATAAAGGATCTTTCCCTGTGCGATGAGGTGGTTCATGGCCCATACAGTCTCCTCCATCGGCGTATTTTTATCGGGCCGGTGGCAGAAGTAAAGATCGATGTAATCAACGCGCAAACGACGCAGGCTGGCGTGGCAGGCCTCGAAAATATGCTTGCGGCTCAGCCCGGTTTGATTGGGCTTCTTGCCGCCGTCACCCCAAAACACCTTGGAAGAGACGAGCCAGGAACTGCGTTCCCAGTTCATTTTTTGTAAAATGCGGCCCATGACTTCCTCGCTTTGTCCTCTTGCGTATATTTCGGCATTGTCAAAAAAATTAATGCCGTTGTCGTAAGCAAGGGCCATAAGTTTTTCGGCAACTCCATCGTCGATCTGCTTACCAAATGTAAGCCAGGAACCGAAAGAAAGCACACTGACCTGTACACCGGATTTACCGAGGTAGCGATATTCCATGAATTAAAAGTTTATGTGAATTGTTTGTGTAAATAAATACGAAAACGAACAGTTTTTTCAACGCACTCAACATGATAGCAAAAACACCATCACCGCCTTATTACGCTGTAATTTTCACTTCGCTGCGCACGGAAGTGGAAGAAGAATACAGCATTACTGCCGACCGCATGGTCGAACTCGCTGCCGGACAACCCGGGTTTCTCGGCGTCGAATCGGCACGCAGCGGTACCGGTATAACGGTTTCCTACTGGGAAAGTTTGGATGCCATCCGGCACTGGAAAGCGAATGCCGAGCACCTCATCGCACAAAAGAAAGGGCGCGAACGCTGGTACAGCGCCTACAAAACCCGGATCTGCCTGGTGGAAAGAGATTACGGCGTCGGCTTGTGACCCCTCAGAAAACCTTCAACATGTAATAAAGCACCCAGACCATTGCCAGCAGCACTGTGGCGATCATCACGCCGCGCATGGCAAGGTCCCAGCGCTTCCGGCGGTAGATGTTCATCGGGATCAGGTTGAGGGCGATCGCGATCACGATACTCGTGCGCTCTCTGAAATTGGGCGTAAAACCTTCGCCGCTGGCGCCCCCGATGAATGCAAGAATTTTAAAAATATTGAAGATGATCACGGAGCCGAGCGCCGGCATCAGCATGCCGACAATGAGACCGGCCCATATTTTATTGCGGTTGAGCATATCGTAAGGATTGATCAGGTGGATTCCGGGGCGAAAATACGGCCCCAAAGTGCATCAACACCTCAATGCCGCTGCAATAACGGCAAAATGAAGATGCCGGTACGCGATCATCATAATTGTTCCAGCCCTTTCAGGCTGCTCATGGCCTTGTAGTTGGTCAGGTCGTGCATCGAAGGCACAATGGAAATATAACCGTTTCGCAGGGCCCAGATATCGGTATCCTCGCCCTGGTCGCTGTTGACGAATTCCCCGGTAAGCCAGTAGTACGGTTGTCCGTTGGGGTCGCGGCCTTCCATAAAATTTTCCACCCACCGGGCGTCGGCCTGCCTGCACAAACGCAAACCGCGGATCTCCGCAGCAGACAATTTCGGGATGTTCACGTTGAGCAGGTTGCCCTTTTCGAAGGGCTGGGCGAGGGCAAACTGCATGATCTTTTCCACCCAGGGAATACCGGGTTTGAAATCTGCATCAAAACTGAAGTCGTCGAGTGAAAAGCCGATGCTTTTGATGTCTTCCAGAGAGGCTTCCATCGCTGCCGACAAGGTGCCGGAGTACAAAATATTGATGGATGCATTTGTGCCGTGGTTGATCCCCGATACGCACAGGGCGATCGGACGATCTTTCAGCACCACGTGTTTGGCGAGTTTGACACAATCGACAGGTGTGCCGGAGCATTCCCAGGCCTCCACACCTGAAAAAATATTCACTTTTTTCAGCCGCAGCGGGTCGTGGATTGTGATCGCATGCCCCTGACCGCTTTGAGGGGAATCGGGCGCCACCACCACTACTTCACCGAAGGCGCGCGCAATGTCGACCAGAATGCGGATGCCGGGCGCAGCGATCCCGTCGTCATTGGTCACCAGTATCAATGGTTTTTCCATGAGACAAATGTAGCGGATGGCCGTTTATGCAGGAATGGCGCGTCCGTTTTCTTCAAAAAAAATTGATCGGGGAAAAGTTTTCCGACACAAATTGCGTTAAGAACAGGGGTTAAATATTCAACGAACAGGCTTTCCAGGGTTGTTTTTTGCGTTTTTTTTAGTATTGCCTTGATTTTCAGGTTGTTGTTTCGATTTTTTGGCCTAATCTTGCAGTCAGGAGAGAAGCGCATGCTCCGAAGAACAGTAAAACAGCAAACCGTTGGCCCTTCGAAAACAATAAACGATGAAACAATTTTTTTTTACCGTTCTCTATCTTTTTTGTGCCCATTTGCTGTCGGCACAAACCCCGCTTTATATCCTGTATGACCCGGGTTGCATGAATAAACTGGAGTATCAGTACACCTATTCCGGGAAGGAAATGATGATGTTCGCCGTCAGCAAAGGCGATGACGAGTTGTATTTTTTCAAGATCGGCACCACCGCTCCGGTGACCAGCACATCGCAGCCAAAGGGCACCGTTTCGTGTGAGAACGTCACGCTCAACAGCAGCGAAGTGAATGCCATTAATGCAGGCGGCCGACTGGCATACATCGTGCACAGGGTACAGAACGGATACTTGTCCATGCCCGTAGAGATCGCCGGCCAGATATTCAGGGCCGGGTCATCGTACGTTTTTCGCTCTTCCCAATACGATTTCCTGCTCGATACGTCCCGGATCGATTATGCGAGCAACCTTTCGCAACCCGGCGTCGCGTCGGCGGTTTACCTCACCGGCATGCGCGATTATAGTTGCCGCCGACAGTATGCCTTCCGGCTGGAGCCCCTGAATGCCGAGCAATCGCGCATGGACATCGAACTGATACCGGGCATCGGCATCGTGAGCAACCGCGCCGGTCGAAACGGCAGTGAAATGGAACAAAACGTGTACAGGCTCCTGAAGATCAACGGTATCGGGATGGAGCGGTACATTGAAAATATCTGCACCCGTCAGTCGAACGGCCAGACGGGCCAGAGCGGGTCTTTTTTTACCGGTACCCCGGCAGATGAACCCAACAGAACAGGCTTTATCGAACCGGACAAGGAAACCTACTCAAACCCGCCTGACAATACCGCCGCCGGCACGCAACCGGCAACCGGATGCCCGGAAAAGCCCGGTTATGGTTACCACATCGTTCAGCAGGGAGAGTCGCTGAACTCCATCGCGCGGATGTACAACCTTACTTCGGCATCGATCGCGCAGTGGAATCACATTGCCGACCCGAACAAGATCGAAATATGCCAGAAATTGTGGCTGTCTCCGCAAACCGGCGCCGCCAATCAGGTCGTTTCCGCGCCCCCCTCCGTCCAGGCCAACGAACACGTTGTTCAAAAAGGAGAATCCGTATCGGCGATCGCCCGCAAATACAAGGTTTCCGAAGCCGCATTCCGGCAGGCAAACGGCATGCCGGCCTCCGGAGATGTGACCATATATCCCGGTCAGCGGTTGCGTATTCCTGGCAATGGCCTTACCACCAATTATGGCGGCTTGACTACTTCTGGCGCGGCGTCGATACCTGCGGATCCACACAGATATGCTACCAACCGTCCGCCCGGCGAGCCTTCGAGTGCCGGCAGGATGCGGTATCAGGTGCAGCGCGGCGAAAGTATTCAGTCGATCGCCTCTAAATACGGTTATACCAACGCCTATTTCAGGTACATGAACAGGGCAATAGGTCAGCTGCCCGAAGATGACAGCGCCTGGCTGACCGAAGGCATCACATTGTATGTATCCGACTGCCGGGGCGAACGTACCGATTTGGCCGGATTCCAGGCATCGATGAATTCAGTGGGAAACGACGCAGGTCAACCTTCCATTTACAAGCCGGCCGAACCCGTTATGAGTTCTACCGCAGCACCCAGCCTGACCGGGGGCGCCCGACAATACCAGTTTGTCGGTGAGTACATTGTAAAACCCGGCGATACAATGTCTGTCATTGCAAAACAGCATGGAATGACAGAGGAAAAACTGGCTGACGCCAACGGACTGGCTTACGGAACAGCCGTGCAGCCCGGCACCATTCTGAAAATACCGAAATAAAAACATACCGCTTGTCGTCATCGACGGCATTTCCTGAAACCGAACCGCTTATTCACTCAAGACCAACCAAAAATTGTTAAAAACGATCAGCCATGAAGAAGCTCATCCTGTTCAGTCTGAGTCTTTTAACACTCAGTAATCTACCCGCCCAATCGCCGATCTACGTATTGTTCAATGCCAGTTGCATGGATCAGCTGGAGTACCGGAATGCCAAATCGGGTACGCCGACCTTTGCCTACTCTATCCGGCCCAATACCGACGAGCAATACCTTTTCATGTCGGGAGAAAGTGGCATGCCCACACAAAGTCTGCCGGCCGGCACTTTTGATTGCCGCAACCTGAAACTTAGCGAGGATCTTGTCAGAAACATCAATTTGCAGGCCGCTACCCGCCAGATGTATATCCTCATCCAGCGCGCCGAAGACTACCTGATGATGCCGATCTACAACGCTACCCAGATCAAGCGCGTAGGCAGCTATTACCTGCTGGTGTCTTCCAAATACGTTTTTGCGGTCGACACGAGCCACCTGAGTTATCAGGACAACCTGCAGGGAGAAGGGTCGCCTTCCGTGATCCGGTTTACCGGCTCCAAACTGGCCAACTGCCGTTACCAGTATTCGTTTCACGGCGAACCGAGCCGTAATTACACCGAATCCCTGGACTTCGATTTTATCTACGGTATCGGCATTACTACGATGCGGGTCGGGAAAAACGCGACCGAAATGACGGACAATGAACTGCGTCTGATCGGAGTGAACGGCGAATACTTTGAAAAGCATCTCGCCGCAATTTGCCAGAATAGCCCCGTCACAAATGTGACCAGCGCTTCGGCCTCCAAATGGATCAGCACCAGCGACACTTACAACGACAAGGAAAACGCCTCGATCACGAACAATAATAACACCTGGAACCAGCCCTCCAACAATACCGGCGCCAATTATAACCCCAACTACAATACGCCGCTGCCGCAACTGGCCAATTGTCCGGAGTCGCCCGGACGGGGGTACCATATCGTGCAGCGCGGCGAATCGCTCAAAGCCATCGCACGGACCTACAGCGTCGATCTGAAATCCATTATTCGCTGGAACAATATCAAAAACCCCGACCATATCGAAATTTGTCAGAAAATATGGCTGCAATCACCGCCTGCTTATTCCGGATCAACGACGACGAGCAGCAAAGGCGATGACACCGCTCCCAAAACGGCGCCCGGACTTACCGTTTTCAATCAATCCGTCTACTGGGATCAGGGAGCCAATACTTCCCCCAATTCCTACAACTATACCGCACCCGCGCAATACAATACCAATACGAACGTCAGCACTACGACTCCCAATGTGTATTACGTACAGCAGGGCGAAACGCTGTACGGCATTTCCAAGCGTTTCGGTTGCGCAGAGGAGTGCTTCCGACGCGCCAACAATATGCCGCTGGAAGGCAATGTGGTGATCCGGACCGGCCAGGCGCTGGTTATACCGGAATGTACTTGCCAGACTTCCGGTCAGGCTACGCCCAACACCAATATGAACCGCTCCATGAACAATCCGGTACCGCCGGAAGTGTCAAGCGTGCTCAATTCGCAAACCCAGCCGCCGGCGCCGGTCATCTATTCCACGCCGAAAACCGTGGCTCCTCCAACGACCAACCAGTTCAATGAAACATCGGTGGCCGGCAATGCACAGGGGCAGCAGGTTTCGGGCAACCAGCCGAAGGATCTGCCGCCCACGCAGGAGTACATTGTCCGCCAGGGTGAGACGATGAATTCGATCGCAATCAAATTCAAGATGAGCGTCGCCGAACTGGCGCAACTGAACAGCGTCGGTCAGGATGAAAAACTCGTGCCCGGCAAACGCCTGGTGGTGCGGCGCTATTGATACATTTCGCTTTTGATTTTTACAAAGCGCTTGCCATTGCCGAATTCATCCGGTACGGCAAGCGCTTTTTTTATATGAACTCCGGATAGGTTTTGGGATACATGTATTGTAAATCAAATCTTTACAGGCGGGAAAAATGCGTCCGTATTTGTATCTGATCACAAGGCACGAGCGCAAAAGACGTAATGTGCCGCGACAAACGCCCTTTGTGTAATCGTTACAAGGTTCCTTGTCAAGACAAACGCCCTTTGTGTAGTCGCTGCAAGGTTCCTTGTCAAGACAAACGCGCTTTGTGTAGTCGTTGCAAGGTTCCTTGTCAAGACAAACGTCCTTTGTGTAATCGCTACAAGGTTCCTTGTCAAGACAAACGCCCTTTGTGTTGTCGTTGCAAGGTTCATTGTCAAGACAAACGTCCTTTGTGTTGTCGTTGCAAGGTTCATTGTCAAGACAAACGCCCTTTGTGTTGTCGTTGCAAGGTTCATTGTCAAGACAAACGTCTTTTGTGTAGTCGTTGCAAGGCGGGATAGTTCAAATAACTAAGGACACACTTATTTGAACTATCCCAAGAGACATCCAAAAAAATGAAGAAAAAACGCGCGTTTTTTGTCAAAAACGCAGACGCAGCGTTGCAAGCCAGTTACGCCCGGCCTGCGGAAAATACCCCGCCAGATGGTAGATGCCGTTGCCTTCGAGCCTGCTGTACGGATCGTCAGACCGGGGGTCGTATCCTTCCGAAATGAAGCGATACGCCCAGCCATTCGACGAATACTTCGCATCAAAGACATTCTGCACCGCCAGGATCACGGAGATCTCTTTACCTACCACTCCCTTCAGGTTGTAATTGAGGCGCAGATCCGAGAAAAAATAGGCCGGCAGGGCCGTTGAGGCATTGGAGGTATTGTCCAGGTATTGTCGGCCGACGTATTTCCCGGACATCGCAACCCTCAGATCCTGATCTTCGGGTTTATTTACCAGGATGCAGAAGATTTCTCCCCGCGCCAGAACGGACGGAGAAAAGGCCAGGTCAGTGTTCCGATGCACGATCTTCTCCTGCTCCCCTGTATCCCAGTTGTCTCGATATTCCGTAAATTCAGTGACCTTGTTCCGGCTAAGCGACAGGTTTCCGGAGCACCCCATGCGCGATCCCAGGGTCACGCTGGCTTCCATTTCGAGTCCCGAACGGTAACTTCCGGGTAGATTGGTCCGGATATAAGCGCCAACGTCATTCAGGCGGCCGTCTGGCGCCAGCTGATCGCGATAGTACATATGGAAAAAGTTAAGGGTCGCTTTCCATTTCTCTCCGCCGGTTTTTACACCTGTCTCCAGATCGTACAAGCGCTCGGGGCGCGGACGGCTTGCCGGCGTCGACTGGGTGTAGTCGTCGCGGTTCGGTTCGCGCTGGCCGACGCCGAAGAATGCGTAGGCCGACCATTTTTTATTCCAGGCATACGTCATCCCGGCTTTGGGGTTAAAAAAGAGCAACCGGTCGTCCTGTCCCACGTTTTCAAGATTGTTGTCATATCCTAAAAAGCGGTAGTCCACTCCGCGTACCTGCAGGTCGAGAAAAGTGGAAACGCCTCCGGAGAAGGCCATTTCAAGTTTTGCAAATACATTGACGTCCGACTTGTCGGCGTCATTTTCATAGTACCTGAGATCCTTGAACGGCCCCGCCTGATACTCCGCCCAGATCACTTCTCCGTAGTGAAGCCCTTCGTAGCGGCTGAAAGCGCCGCCCAGCATCAGCACGGGCGCTCCGCTCATCCAGTCGAAATTGACCGGCGGCTGCCATCGGAGCGCAAAAGTAGCGCCGTAAAAGTGGTTGTCGAGCCAGCGACGGCGCACCAGATCGCCGGCCCCGATCACCGTATCGCCTGCTGTAAGTTCGGGAAGCCCGTAACCGGAAAATGCCTGTTGCGCCTTGTATTGCTCGTAAAAGCCGTAGCCGCGCGTGTAATGGCCGTTGAGTTGCAGATAGAGTCCGTGCCGGAACCGGCGCTTGTAGTGCAGCAGGTAGTAGCGCTGTGTATAATCGTCGACTTCATCGTCGTACGGCGCGCCGGGGCGCTCCGTGCCGGCGGTATTGTAATTCCGCAGCGCGTCCACATCGATGAATTGTGCAGGCACGCCGTTCCAGGCCTGGTATGTGATCTCGTGCCCGCTGAGAAAGTGCATCTGCAGCGATTGATCTTCATCGATAAAGGCGCCGGTAAAATGCAGGGCGTCGAGGTCGGCCCGCGCGCGCTGAATGTACCCGTCGGAACGAATGGCGGAGGCGCGGCCGCTGAATGCAAACTTTTGCCCCAGCAGCCCGGTGCCGAACGCAGCGGAGTGTTTGCGCGTAGAAAAAGAGCCGAAAGTATTGTTTATCAGAGCATAGGGCTCGGGAATCACCCTCGAGAGATCGAGGTTGACGGTAGCGCCGAACGCGCCGGCGCCGTTGGTACTTGTACCCACCCCGCGCTGCACTTGTATTTCTGCCGCCGAGGCCGCGAGATCGGGCAGGTCTACCCAGAACATGCCCTGGCTTTCGGCATCGTTGAGCGGCACGCCGTTGATGGTCACATTGATGCGGGTGGGGTCGCTGCCCCTGATCCGCATGCCGGTATAACCGACCCCGGCGCCGGCGTCGGAACTTTCCACAAGCGAGGGGATGCCGCTTAGCAGGAACGGCACGTCCTGCACCTGGTAAGTCTTTTCGATCTGTTCGGCCGAGATGTTGTTGTGCGGCACGGGACTGCGGGTGTCGGCGCGGGTAGCCTGCACTACGACCGTACGCAGGGCAAGGGTATCGATTTGCTGCGCCTGCAGTCCTGAAAACAAAAGAAAAAAGACGGGGAAAAACAGGAAACGACGGTTGTTGGAGGCTGGAAAATCCGGAAGGACCTTCCGGCCCTGATTGCGTTTAAAAGCAAACATGGATAAAGAACTGTTTGAGTGAAACATCCGCATGCGAGGGGGTTTCGCAAGCGTAGTGATGCCACTACCCTTCTCACTTCCCTTCCCGGCATGACCCGGGCAGGTTCGATGGGTATGATCTCAGTCCCGCCAGGCAGCGGGACACCCCAATGAGGAATACAAAGGTCATAAAAGTTTGCGAATTGCGGCTGTCGCCATCTCCAGCCTGCCATCTGCCGGGCCTTCCAGGATGATGAATCTGGCAGGGAGCCCCTCCAGCAGCACGCGGTAAAGTCCGAACAAAACATTCCGCTCTTCCGGATGCTCCCGCAGCGGGTCGGGCTGCCAGGGGAAATCGGGTGCGCAGAGCAGATACAGATCGGCAGGCGCATGCCCGGTATAACCCTGCTGCCAGCGAAATGCCTCCTTTGCCTGAAAACGGTATTGCTCCCAGACATGGAGCACCGTCCAGTCCGTATCGCAGATCAGCAGTTTGCCCTGCGGTTCCGCGTGAAGCCGCTGTTCGTACCAACGCTCCCATGCCTGCTGCCCGGCGCCGATCGCCGCCAGGTCTTCCCGTTGATACGCCCTGCCTAGGTGTGCCAGGTATTCACGGGCGAATTCCGGCACGACCGGCGCCGCCAGTTGGTCGGAAAGCGCGGCGGCCAGCGTCGTTTTTCCGGAACTTTCCGGGCCGGTCACAACGATTTTCAAAATTCCCTGTTCAGAACTCATTGTCTGTGCGAATGGGTATTTTTGCGCAGCAAAAAAGCATGAGGTGCGAACGATTTTCGTTCAAGATACTTCATTTTCAGGAATATTATCAGGCACACAACAGCCCGATCTGAACATACAGGTCATTCATGCACGATATTGAACCGTATTTCCGCTGGCGCGATCTTTATGTTGCATCCGAAGATGCACAATCGCCCTTTTTTGGCCGGAAATACAACGAGTTCGAATATACGCACCGCCTGTACAACTTTTACCTGCATCCGCAATGGGATGCGTTCGGATCGGCTACGCTGTACTCCAAAATCCTGTACGCCGACTACGACGACGGCTTTGCGCTGATCGAACTCATCGGCGAATGGAACGATACCCTGCACAACGACATCATGTTCCTGAAGCGCAATGTCGTGGATCCGCTTTACCGGGAAGGCGTTTACAAATTCGTCTTTTTTTGCGAGAACGTACTCAACTTTCACGCCTCCAGCGACGACGATTATTATGCCGAATGGGCAGAGGAAGTGCACGAAGAGGGCGGGTGGATAGCGCTGGTGAATACGCGTCAGCACGTGATGGAAGAATTGAGCGATGCGCGCCTTCATCAGTATCTGCATTTCGGCGAGCGCTACAACGATATCAACTGGCATCCGCAGAAGCCGCTGGTGGTATTTCAGATCCTCGATGCGCTTGTCAACGGCCGGCTTCGGCACCTGAACTGATGCCCTTCACATTTTCTCACCCGATCGCTACAACAACATCGATATGCCTTTCAAATCCGGGTTTGTCAACATCATCGGTCGCCCGAATGCCGGAAAATCCACGCTGATGAATGCATTGGTCGGCGAACGCATGAGCATCATCACGCACAAGCCGCAAACGACGCGACACCGCATCATCGGCATCCTGACCGGCGAAGATTTCCAGATCGTATTTTCCGATACGCCGGGCTACGTGAAAACGCCCAGGTATGAGATGCACAAGGCAATGAACCGCTTTGTAGAGGGCACGACCAACGATGCCGATCTGATGCTGTTCGTTTTTGACATGACAGAAGAACTGGAAGACGACAATCCGGTGATCGAAGTGCTGAAAAAAACAAAGGCCCCTATCCTGCTGATCCTCAACAAGAAGGACCTGGTGGCGGAACAGCGGGCGCAGGACGTACAGGGCTGGTGGAAAAAACGGATCGAATTCGCCGGTTCGATCGCCATCTCTGCGCTGAAAAACGAAGAAACGGAGGCTTTGCTGGAAAAGATCGTCACTTACCTGCCTGAAGGAGCGCCTTATTATCCGCCGGACCAACTGACTGACCGGCCCGAACGTTTTTTCGTCAGCGAGATCATCCGGGAAAAGATATTCATCCTCTACTCCGATGAGATACCCTACTCCTGCGAAGTTGCCGTGGAATCTTTCAAAGAAAGCGCTACGCAGGCTGGGGAGCCCATTGCGCGCATCACTGCCACCATCTACGTACTGCGCGATTTGCAGAAAGCCATCATTCTGGGCAAGGGAGGCGCCGCGATCAAAAAACTGGGCACCTATGCCCGGAAAGACATAGAAAACTTTTTACAAACGAAAATTTATCTGGAACTGACAGTGAAGGTGCGGGACAACTGGCGGGACAACGATCGCACCCTGCAGCGGTTCGGGTACCAATAAAAAAAGACGGCAGGATGTTAACATCCCACCGTCAGAAATATAACCCCAAAAAACCTAATGCAAAGATAAGGCTCTGTTCGTTCTTCGCAAGCATTCGCCAAATTTTTTTTCAATTTTTTTCGCGGTCAAATGCTTTTCTCCGGAGAGCAATTGCTTCGAATAAGCGCCAAAAAAAATCCCCCTCCGTGCTTTCACGGAGAAGGACATCATCAAAACACGCTTCATTTATCTTGACCAGAAGCCTTCTAATAGAGGCCTGGATACATTGCTCGTCAGAATACTTCCACAAATATAGGCAGGCTTTATCTGAAAATTCAATCTTTTGTTAAGAAAAAGTGATGTATTTTTTTTATTAATATTCGAAAGCGACTGGTTTTCACGACCTGTCGCCTTGCGCGTTTGTATTTTGTTAAGCCTCATATTTAGGAGGATCACCCGGCAGCCTGTATTTTAGCGCCTGCCGACCATCCGGGTGTAAATTTTTGCGCATTTCATTAACCCGGACCTGGCCGTATCTTTCTGATTTACCGCACATAATATGTCTACCATTCTCATACGAAACGCACAAATAGTCAACCGAGGATCGATCCGCCAGGCCGACATCCTGATCAAAAACGGCCGGATCGAACGCATCGACGACGCCATCGACACCAATGCCGAACAGGAAATAGATGCGTCCGGATGTGTAGTTATTCCCGGCATTATCGACGATCAGGTACATTTCCGGGAACCGGGGCTGACACACAAGGCGACGATTGCGACAGAAAGCAGGGCAGCCGTTGCCGGAGGGGTCACCTCCTTCATGGAAATGCCGAACGTAAATCCGCCTTCCGTAACGGTGGAACTGCTGGAAGAAAAGTACGGCATTGCCTCGCGCACTTCGCCGGCCAACTACTCCTTCTACATGGGCACCACCAACGACAACTACGAAGAGGTGCTCCGCACGGACCCCAAAAGGGTTTGCGGCATCAAAATTTTTATGGGCAGCAGTACCGGGAACATGCTGGTGGATGCGCCATCGACCCTGGAACGTCTCTTCGCGAATGCGCCTACCCTGATCGCCGTGCATTGTGAAGATGAACGCACGGTGCGCAACAACCTCGAACAGTACACACAGCAATACGGCGAACGGCTCGATGCATCCTATCACCCGAAGATCCGCAACGCCGAAGCCTGCTATCTTTCATCATCGCTGGCAGTCGATCTTGCCAAAAGATACAACACCCGTCTTCACATCCTGCATATCAGCACGCGCGACGAACTCGCGCTGTTCGACAATTCGATACCGCTCGAACAGAAACGCATCACCTCCGAACTGTGCGTGCATCACCTGCACTTTTCTGCCGACGATTACCCTGCCCTGGGCAACCTCATCAAGTGCAATCCGGCGATCAAGGGTCCGGAACACCGGGATGCCCTGCTTCCTGCCCTGCTCGACGACCGGCTCGATGTGATCGCCACCGACCACGCCCCGCATACGCGGGAGGAAAAAGCGCAGCACTACCTGAAAGCGCCGTCGGGCATTCCCCTGGTGCAACATTCCCTGAATGTCATGCTGGAGTTTTATCACGCCGGGAAAATAAGCCTGGAAAAAATCGTGGAAAAAATGTGCCATGCGCCGGCCATCGCTTACCGGGTGAAAGAGCGCGGCTTTCTGGACGAAGGATACCGGGCCGATCTCGCTATTGTGGATCCAAACGAAACATGGACGGTACAGCCCGCCAACACCCTGTACAAATGCGGCTGGTCGCCATTCGAAGGGAAAACGTTCCGCGGAAAAGTGAAGAGTACCATCGTCAGCGGGCACCTTGCATGGCACGACGGCAAGCTGAATACGGAAAAGCCGGGCGAACGCCTGCTATTCGATCGTTAAACCGCCGGCGTTATTACAAAACCAGACCCTCAAGGGTAAAGTCCAGGTCATCATCGCTGCCGCCGGTGCCCGGAAAACTCTCCAGGTCGCTGATCTCTACCTGCTTGAGTACGATCTTGATAGAGCGGGTGTCTTTGTAAGTGTCCTTGGCCTTGGGGAATGCAAAACCCGTCAGTTTTTCGATCACATCTACATTCACCTGATAAGTTGCGGCATCATCATAATCGTCGAACACCTTGGGCTTTACCACTACGGCTTCGAGTTCGCTCTCATAGGGTTTGGCGATATTCCGCTTGAGCAGCAGGTTTTTCTGTCCCATCAGGAAGCCCACCCTGCTCAGGGTTTTATCATCGGTGGTAAAATATACCAGTTTCCAGAATAGCGTCGGTATCTGCACCCGTTCGCCTTTTACGTCGGTTACAAAAACGGGGTCCTCCGGGTCGAGCACCGGGCCTGTGAATACACATATCTTCAGTTTGTTGGCGGCCGATTCCTTTTTCAGGATATAATCCTCAAGACTTCTCCATTCTTTCCTGTTAAGATCACCTACCTGAGGTGCACAGTTGGAAAAGTAAAAAGTAGAGCGTGCAGCCTGAACGGCGGTTTTTTTATTGGAGCCCCATTGCGGGTCTTCCCGCTTGACCATGTGCCCCTTGTCGAAATCGCTGCCGGTAGCGAGATAGAGGTCGTTGCCCCACTGGTATTCTGCGGCGCGGTCGTCGACGGACCAGACATCGCTGCCGGAAAAGAGGTCCTGGCGTTTAATGGACTTGAAAAGGTTCCCGTCGATGTTGACGGCTGCGAAGAACGGCAACTTGCGCGTTTTGCTGAGCGCCACGGAATAATGCGGGTAAGTAAGCAGGAAATCATCGTTTCCTATTACCGGGGCAAAATCCTGTTTTAGTTTGCTGTCGGGCTTGGGGAGCGGCACTTCCAAATGTTCACCCAGGAAGGTGGTTTGATAACCTTCATTCGTATTCATTGGCTTCGGTATTTTGGGCAAATCTAACAAAAACAGTCTAAATGGCAACCCGTACCGGTATTAGATACCTGCAAAGCCGGCTTGATAACACAAAAACCCGGCGCCGGTGCTTTTACCGACGCCGGGAAATGATATAAAAGCGTTCTTGGTACTGTGCTTAGGATCAGGGGACTACCACCACCTTGCCTTTCTCCACAATTTTGTCGTTCGTATCTCCGATCACCCGCCAGGTATACACGGCCGGTGCAAAATGCGAGATATCAAATGTGTGGATGCCTTCACTGCTATTCATCTGGCGGCTGAGTACCTTTTTCCCAAGTGCGTCGTACATTTCAAAAGTGTATACACCCGGGCCCTTGCCACTGATTTCGACCGCAAGTTGGGTGCGGGCCGGGTTAGGATAGACGTTCACCCTCGTTTCTGCGGGCAATGCGCCGACCGATTCGAGGGCAGATTCCAGTGATTTATAGTTAGCTCCTTTATGCTCTTTCAGATAACCCAGCAACACATTTTCTTCGACCACTGTGACCGGCAGGTTGATCTGCTCGTTCGAGCGGCCTTCGCAGCAGCCGCAGGTAATGATCGTGGGTGAGCAACTGGTAGTCTCTCTGCAATACGTGTAGGGATCGGACCATTCCGTTACCGTACAGATGCCGTCGGGGTTCAGCGCCCGTACACGGATCGTGAAACAATTCCAGCTATCCGGGATCACAAATGGCGAAGCATTCACCGTAATGTTGGGCGGCAGCGTAGGAGGCACTTCGCAGCAACCGCTGGAATTGTCGTACGTGAATTCCAGTTCGTAGGCCGACGCGCCGGAAACGCCGTACCAGGAGATCTGTGGCGGACCCGGTGAATACACCACGGAACCGTCAGGATAGCAGTATTTGATGATCGGTTGTTCGCAATAAGCCAGCGGGCGGCTGCGGCAGATGCAGGAAGGTTTGTAGGTGTCTTCCCAGAAGCAGGTGTCGCCTTCTACGGGGCCCGTGACCTTTACATAATTAATGTTCAGCAGGTAGCCCGTCGCATACGGTCCGGTGCTGCCGTCCTCCCAGAGGATGCTGTACGGCGGTCCGACCGGCTGCGCAACGCCATTGACCATCTGGAACACGCCCAGGGTGCCCGAAGCCGCGCCGTAACTACATACGTTGTGGCATCCGTCGGGGAAAGGCAGGCCAAGCGAAAGTGCCAGGTCGTCGCCGCAACCGGCTACGAAGAACTCGGGGAAGTCAGAACACGGACCCGGGCAGCTGATGCTGACACAGGTTTTGGGTACTTCCAGGCGGCAGATGCTGTCCTGCATTCCCGGTACATGATACGGAGCGTTCGCCGGATAGTAGTAGCGCTCATAAAGCAAGCGGTAGCAGGCGTTCGGGTTGACCACGATCGGATTCTGGTCTTGTATGCTGGTACCCACATTGTCGCCCGGTCCCGAATACACCCACCAGTAGAACTCGTGCAGATAAGTAGTGGGCGGGACGGGAATGCCGGTGTCCGTATCGACCGCCACAATGATCACGTTGCCGTTTTCATCGCATTTCTCGAGAATGGTGATGTCGCAGCCGCTCGGCGGGGGCGGACCGTCGCAATTGATGACGCCTGTGACTTCGTTGTGACAAGTATCAATTTCGCCCCAGGGCAGATATATTTCAAATGTATATGGAAGCGCTCCGCTGGGTTTCGGAATAGTAATAGGATTTTGTTCAGTGATTGTAGTAGAGCCAAGTGTCCAGGTAAGGAAATATGGATCGGCTGGGTTAATTTGCACGCCATTGCCGTAGTAGGCCGTCAATATTACTTCTTCATCCACACATTCCCACTCAACATATATCCCCAAGTCTTCACAGGGTGTCAAGCAGTCTTTTATGATCACCTTCGTAGTGTCGGACAATTGGCAGGAAGCATCCTGACTGTCATAAGACCACACAAAGCAAAGGGTGATCGGTAAGTCACTGTAGCTGATACCCGTCAAAAAGATTTCGGTATTCGGGTCGTGAACATTACCGATCGTGACTGTACAGGACGTACAACCTACCTGTGTCCACGTACCTTGAATCGACTGGCAATCATTTTGCCCGAAAAAGGAAGTACTTCCGTTCAGTCTGATCAGTTCGTTAAAACATTTTACCTGATCCGTCCCGGCAGTAACCGGTTCGGGCGCCCTTAGCCTAACGTTCAAATAGAAAGTAGTAGAGCACGTGAGGTTTGAGCCCGATTGGTTTGACGTCAGGACAATTTTAAAAACATAGTCGCACAACCCATTCAATGTGATGAATGAATTGATACCCAAAGACCCGGTTACCTGTGCAGTAGGAGGTTTACTCACCAGTGTAACCGAAGAAGAGTAACTGGATTGAAAAAGATTAACCACGTTAAAATAGTCACTCAATCGAATAGTTTCTACCCCATCGCTACAAAGAAATTGAATGTCTTCTGTTTCGACTTCAACAACAGGAGAGCCTTTAAATCTTATGCAGGCGTTATCATAGCAGTTGTAAATAACGATGCAGGTATCACTTTGGAGGCTATTTATGTGTGCTATATTCTCCTCATACGTACTGTATGGAAGTTCAACAACCTGCGGCTCACCATTGCCATCACAAGTGTCAACCTGATAGTATCTCCAGGCATTCACACAGAAATTCAGCTGACCAGCGCCCAAATTGTAATCAGTGAGAAATGTAATAGTGATCGTGCTGTTATGGATACCATTGATAATCACATTGGGGTCGTTTGTGGATGGCCAAGAATAAATCGTATTGGGTAAATCATTAACACTGAAGGTATATGTCCCCGCCGGAATAATATTGTCGCAATACAGCACCTCAGTGTCCGGACCTATGTCAAAGCCTCCAACATCCAACACATCACAGGTAATAAGGAATTCTGAATCCTCGCAAGGCTCGATATTGGTGACGGTGTATTTGAAAGTATATGTACCAGGAGCAGAAACGGTAGCATATGCATCACCGAATTCAAGGCTTGGGTTGCTAATCAACGCAACTGCGGGTCCATCTTCGAACGTCCATGTGCCGATACCGTAGCACCCTCCGGGGCGGTCTCCAAGTAGCCTGAGGGAAGTGGTGCAAGAAGGGCAATTCAATATGCGTCCCTCAATGATGCCATCTCCATTTGGATCATGGGGGCTAATAAATTTTATATCAACTGAGGTTTCCCTGACACAGTCCCCTCTGGCAATAGAATAGGTGATGGTATAGTCACACCGCTCCTGCCTTGAAGAGGTCGGGTTGTCGTAATAATCCAGGGTAAGCGTAGTGCCTGAGAGATTATAAGTGATCATTCCGTCATTTGGGAAATAATCAACACTGGCGATCTCGCCATCACCAGGAGGATTTACCTGCACAGTGGTAGAATTGCAGACGGTCATCATGCCGTCCTGAGACCCATCCGATTCGATAATCACAGGTGCCGTAGGCTCTTCTTCAATGGTGACGATAACATCGTCGCAAGGACGGTCATTTATTCCATCATTGTTCAGGTCCTTACAATCCACACAAAACCTGAAAGTATAGATACCTGGTGGAAGTGGTGCGCCATTGTAAGATACATCCGTTACATAATCATTGGGATTAGTAATTGATACGTCTCCCGGAAGGATCGTGCCGTTATCCACAGAAATGCAACTCCATTTGATGTTGGGAGGAGTGTTATAAAACAGTGAAATCGGAGCATTAAGAGTTACCTGCGAATTAGGACAATGGGACTGGTCCTGATTGGCATTTGCGGCGCATTCCTGACCATATGTCCGCATGGCCAGACAAAGCAGCAGAAAGAGAAAGACTTGTTTCATTGAAATTTGATTTTGTGAATAATTGAATTGGTAGCAGGTCGCCCGGGGCCGGGCAATAAAAGGGCTGTTTCCGGCAAAGCGCCGGAAAGCAATTGGGGATTTGGCAAAGAGGAACTACTCCCGATGGGTTGGCATTCCTGCGAAGACAGGGTCGCCGACCGGGAATCACCGGATTGTCAGCGGATGTTCAGATAAAAAAGCAAACCACAGGGCACCCGCTTCAGAAATGAAAAGCAGTGAGGACCGGCCCAGAAGTCATTGCACGTTGAAAATCAAAAACGAAAAACCTGCAAATCAGTGAATTACTAATGATAATTTCCAATTTCCAATGACCAATATCCAGGCATTGTGAGCCGGAAAACGGGCTCAGGAGGGCGACGCAGGCTTGCCGCGGCCTGCGCCGAAAAGGGAGACATTTGATTGGTGCATTGCGATCGGTTTTGTAAATGAATGTGTTGGTGATTTTGTGTTTATCTGCCGGGGGTAAAAGGTGTTTTTGGGGCTGGTTTTTCAGCGCATAGCCGTCTTGCTCTCCGGGGCAATTTCGATATAACAAAGGTGCAAGATGACGACGTTCAATTCAACTACACTTTTCCGGGGTTTTCCAGGGCGGCTGCCATGTGACAGCAAGGCGACATTTTTTACCCGGGCATCCTGCTGGACAATTATGACCGCTTCGTACGGCCATAATTGTGTCAAATACAAAAACAACCCTGCAAACCGGGCCTTTTTTGCCCATTTCAGCGCCATTTCTTTATAAGAAAGTTCGATAAATGAATTGGAATGCCCCCATTCCTGTTGAGATAATTTTCGTGACAGGCTCTACATTTTTCCGGCATTTTCCGGCGACCCTCTGATACGAAGGGTAATATTTATCCATTCTGCAGGTCTAAATATGCCTGCCCGGGCCGGCACATAAAACAAAACCGGCCCGCAAGCATGTTGCCTGCGCGCCGGTTCGGATGTATTATTTACTGTCAGACTAACGCTTCAAGGTAACGTCCCCTTTGTACAACACTTCCGTTCCGTCTGCAAATTCCAGCACTGCGTACCAGACAAATACAGCGGGGTTCAATTCCTTGCCGCGGTGCCTGCCATCCCAGCCGACGGCAGGGTTGTTGGGTGTGAAGTTGTAATACTCGTATATCAGTTCTCCCCAGCGCGAAAAGACCTGGAAAGATTTGATGTTCTTCACCCCGTCAGGATCGGCGTAAATCGTGAATACATCGTTCTCGCCGTCTCCGTCAGGAGAAAACACGTTCGGGACGTACACATTCACGTTCTTGTCGATCGCCAGCAGTATGGGCGCCGTGTCCTCGCAGCCTTCCAGATTTGCCACCCGGATCCGGTACACCATAGAATTGGGCGGCGTTACGATCGGGTTGAGGCAGGTGTCGCAACTCAGGCCTGTTGTCGGCGTCCAGAGGATGCTGCCGATCTCGCTCGCGGGTATGTTCACCTGCGTATTGATCTGGTAACTTTCACCCAGTTTGATCACAGCCTTGGGTTCCAGGAAGATCTCTACGATATCGCCTTCCTCCACTTCCGCGCTGGCGGTGGTGCTGCATCCGACGGCATCCACCACCAGTATGGTATAAATGCCGGGGCTGAGGTTGCCGAACAGGTTTTGCGTTGTGAATTGCTGGCCATCGTCAATAGAGTATCTGATCGGCGGCTTTCCGCCCGCCACATCTACTACCTGGATCGAGCCTTTATCGCCATAACACGGCGGCTGGTTGACGTTCAGCGTAGCGACCGGCTCGTCCGGCGTGATCACCACCTGATCATCGTCGGTACAGCCGTTGGCAGGGTTTGTCACCACCAGTACGTATGTGCCGGGCTGGTTGATCTCGGGTGTCGGCGTGTTGCTGCCCGCCACCAGCGTGCCGTTCGAAGTGGACCATGCGAACGTCAGCCCTGCCGCGCCGCCCGAACCATTTCCATCGAGATAGCCCGTTTCGCCAAAACAATCGAGGCTGAAGGACGGACCGGCATCGGCAAATGGCGGCGCCAGGTCGGCATTTACCATTTCCGACAACGCATTGGTACAGGCATTGAGCGGATCGATGCCGATCAGGTAGTAAGTGCCGGGAGCAGTTACATTCAAACTCGGCCCGGAGCCGACCAGGGTTGTATCCGTTCCGTTGATGGTAGCCCAGGTAAACTGTATGCCCGGAAGCGGCGAGCCACCAGTAAGCGTCGTAGTATTATTGATACAGGTCAGGAAGCCCGGCGGGTCGAGGAACAGCGGCGGGTAGGCCAGGTTCTCGTTGATGGTGATCGATGCCGTATCGGTACATAGCGACAGCGTATCGATGATCACGAAGGTATAGGAACCCGGCTGATCGATCTGGAGAACCGTATAGCCAGGATATACCATGCCCGTATTGTCGATCCAGATCGTGTTGACCGATGTACTGCCTTCTACCTGCCCGTCAAGGATGATCTCGCTGATCGTGCAGTCGAGCACATCGTTCGGGCTGGCCAGAATGTTTGCCGTCGGCTGGTTTGCCACGTTATCAACCACCACCGAAACCGTATCGGCGCAGCCGTTGAGGCTGACGATCAGGGTATAAGAGCCTGACGCTGTCGCAATCGCAGTTGATTGTGTGGTGCTGCCGGAAATGGCGCCCGTACCGGTACTCCACATAAAGTTGGAGCCCGGCAGGTCGGAACTGCCCACCAGAGCGACCTGCTTGTCGATGCAGTTGAGTTCGTCGGGCGGAGCAATGCCTGCCACCGGTTGCTCTCTGAAAACAACAGGCGTACCGATAGACACAACCGTACAGAAGTGGAAGATATCCACATTGCCCGAGCCGTTGTTATCGCCCGCTACGGCAGAAATATAGTATGTAGTGCCGTAACTCATTTTGGTCGGGTCGAAGCAGAAGGTAGGCTGGCTGTTCCGCGCAATCTCGTTGACGATCAGGTTGCCGCTGCCTTCGTGCAGGATGAACTGCAGCACGTCGTTCGGATCGAGGAACTGGCCGGTGGAATTGTAGACTGCCGTCAGACAGCCATCGCCGCACAGCGACTGCTGGGTTCCGGACATGGTACCCACCGAGGTTTCGCAGTTGATGATCGAAATGGTAAAATCACAGATGACGATACAGCCGTTGGCATCGGTGACCGTAACGGCATAACTGCCTTCTCCCAGGCTGTTAATGGCGAAATTGCCCGGCAACACGTTTGCCTGC
This sequence comes from Lewinellaceae bacterium, assembly GCA_020636045.1. Taxonomy (GTDB): domain Bacteria; phylum Bacteroidota; class Bacteroidia; order Chitinophagales; family Saprospiraceae; genus M3007. The sequence continues at coordinate 321,858 of JACJYP010000002.1, read as the reverse complement.
GTACCCCCGGGCGACCACACGACACTATACGGTGGAACGCCGCCCGACAGAGCCAGGTTGGCTGCGCCGTCATTGGCGCCGGGGAAACTTACGTTTTTCGATTGCGCACACACCATCTGCAGGTTTGCAGCGGGTTGCGTAACGTTGAACGAAGTCGCTCCCGAACAACCCAGGGCATCGGTCACCGTCACCGAATACGTACCTGCAACCAGGTTGGCGAGATCTTCGGGATTGCCGGTCACAGCAGGCGACCAGTTGTACTGGTAGGGCTGCGTGCCGCCGTTCACCGTCAGGTCGATCGCGCCGGTATTATTGCCAAAACAAAGAATATTGGTCGGCGTGCCGCTCAGGGCAATCACCGCCGTATTGTTCGCAACCGTAAAGTTGGTCGATGCCGTACATCCACCACCGGCACTGACGGTTACACTATAGGCGCCTGCCGGAATGTTTGACAGATCCTGTACTGTTTGCCCGCCTGCCCATGTAAAGGTATACGTCAATGCCGGCGCCACATTCAGGCTGATAGCGCCGTTGCTGCCCACACAGGATGTATTGGGCGTCACGGCACCTGTAATGGTCGGGATCACTACATTTTCAGGTACCAGATAACTTTCGGAAGAAATACATCCGTTGGCGCCGGTCACCGTGACTGAGTAGTTGCCCGATGTCAGGTTGCTGACATCTTCCGTAACGGCGCTGTTCGACCAGGCAAAAGTGAATGGCGATACGCCGGAAGCGATCGTCAGGTTGACGGCGCCGCTGTTCTGGCCGCAAAATGCCGGCGTAATATTTTCCACGATCGTGGGCGCCTGCGAGTTGTTGGCCACTGCGAAAGTCGCAGTATTGGTGCAGGTGCCGCCGGCGCTCACCGTAACGGTATAGTTGCCGGCCGGGACGCTCTGAATATCTTCCGTAACGGCGCTGTTCGACCAGGAGTAAGTGTACACCAGGCCAAGTCCGGGAGATGCCGGCGACAGCGAAATATCGACGCTGCCGTTGCTGCCCACGCAGGAAGTATTGGGTACCGGGGCGCCATCAATAGAGAAGGTCACCGAGTTATCGGGCACGTTGGCAGTGGCAGTGCCTGAGCAGCCATTCGTACCGGTCACGGTCACGGTATAGGCGCCAGCGGAAACGTTGGCAAGGTCTTCCGTCGTTGCGCCGCCCGTCCAGCTGTATGTATAAGGCATTGCACCTCCGGTAACGGTGATATCCACTCCGCCGTTCATCAGGCCGCAAATTTCAGAACTTACATTCTGCGTGACTGCCGGATAGGTCAAGTTGTTTGCGACGATGAACGAGGCGGTAGCCGTGCAGTTGCCGGTTTCCGTCACCGATACAGTGTAGGTGCCCGCCGGAAGATTGCTGATATCTTCCGTGACGGCCGCGTTCGACCATTGGTAGGTGTAGGTGCCAGCAGGAGTCACTGTCAGGTTTACCGCCCCGTTGTCAGCGGTGCAACTTGTCAACGGTGTCGCAGTTCCGGAAAGGCTGAAGGTCGAACTGTTGTTCGCCACATTCAGCGTCGTATCAGCCGTACAGCCGTTGGCATCCGTCACCGTGACGGAATAGTTGCCGGAAAGGATGCTGGCGAGATCTTCGGTGGTAGCGGCATTCGACCAGTTGAAAGTATAGGGTGCCGTGGCGCCGGTGATCGTCAGGTCGATAGCGCCGTTGCTGGCGCCGCAGATGGCTGCCGTCACTACCGGATCGATCACCGGGTCGGTCGTATTATTGATCACGGTAAAGGTGGCAGTAGCCGTACAACTGCCGCCGGCACTCACCGTCACGGTGTACGTACCCGCAGCCAGGCCGCTTATGTCCTCCGTCGTAGCAGCGTTCGACCAGTTATACGAATATGTGCCGGCTGGAGTTGGCGTAATATCGACCGCCCCGTTTGCAGCAGAGCAGGAAGTATTGGCCATCGCCGTACCATTGATGTTCAGCGCAAGGTTATTGTTGGGAATATTGACCGTCGCGGTAGATGAACAGCCGAAGAAGCCCGTCACCGTCACCGTGTACGTGCCGGGCGCGACATTGCTGATGTCTTCTGTGGTGGCGCCATTCGACCATTTAAACGTATATGGCGATGAACCGCCGCTGACGGTCGCGTTGGCGCCGCCGTTGTTTTGATTGCAGATAGCCGGAATGGCCACTACCGACAGGTTGGGCGGCGTGGCGCCGTCGAACACCTCAAACGTAGCCACCGCAATGCAACTGCCGAGGCTTACCGTCACCGTATAGGTGCCGGGAGTAAGGTTTTCGATGTCTTCCGTTTTTTTGCCGTTCGACCAGTTGTAATTGTAATTGCCCGACGGCGACACGTCGATATCGATAAAGCCGTTTGGCATCGTGCAGGAAATATTGTCCGCAACGGTTCCCAGTATGTCGATCGACAAGTCGTTATTAGGCACGCCGATCGTTGCAACCGTAGAACAGCCGACCGAAGACGTGACCGTCACGGTATAGTTGCCCGCCGGAATATTGTTAAGATCCTGCGAGAACGACCCGTTCGACCATTTATAGGTGAAAGGCGGAATGCCGGTAAATACGTCAAGGTCAACGGCGCCGTTGGCCAGACTGCACGACGCCGGCGTAATATCAAAAAACAATTCCGGCGCCTCGGAGGCATCTTCGACGGTAAAACTCGCCGTCTCCGTGCAGTTGCCGCCGGCACTCACCGTTACGGTATAGGTGCCGGGAGCCAGGTTGTTCAGGTTGGGCTGGGTGCTGCCGTTCGACCACATAATGCTCATGCCCGGCGGCGACAGGATCAGGGAAATAGCGCCGTTGTTGATCAGACAGGAGGTCTTGTTGGTCACGTTGGCGTCCAGGGAAATGGGGATCATGTCATTTGGCACCACGACACCGTCCACCGTAGAGCAGCCGTTGGCGCCGGTCACGGTCACCGTATAAATGCCCTCCGGGATATTGTTGAGGTCCTGCGTCGTCTGCCCGCTTGACCACTGATAAGTATAGGGCGGCACCCCGCCGAAAACGGTCAGGTTGATGCTGCCGTTGCTCAGGCCGCAATTGGCTTCAACAAATGAAAAATCAAGGATGGGTGCGTTGGGATTATCGGGCACGACAAACGCAGCCGTCTGGGTGCAAGCGCCTCCGGCACTTACCGTCACTATATACGTACCGGGTGACAAGTTGCCGATATTGGGCGTGGTAGCGCCAGTCGACCATTGATAGGTGTATGTATTGACCGGCGTGACGGTTATACTAATGCTGCCGTTGCCTGCTGCATTGCAGGAAGTATTGGCAATGACATTGCCGTTGATATTGATCTGGGGGTTGAAATTGCCCACATTGATACTGGCCGTGCTCGAGCATCCGTTGGCGCCCGTGACCGTCACGTCGTAGGTGCCGGCGGGGATATTCGCCAGGTTGGGTGTCGTCGCTCCTGTCGACCAGTTATAGGTGTACGGTGTCACTCCACCGGTAACGGTCAGCGTGATGCTGCCGTTGTTCAGACCGCAGGTCGACTGGTTGGGGTTCGGGTTGATCACAGGCGTATTCGGCTGATCGGGCACCGTGAACGAAGCCGTTTGCGTGCAGGTACCGCCGGCGCTTACCGTCACATCGTAAGTACCCGGCGGCAGGTTGCTGAGATTGGGTGTGGTAGCGCCCGTCGACCAGATATAGGTATAGTTCGGGTTCGACGGACTGACGATCAGCGTAATACTGCCGTTTCCGCCGTTGCAGGTCGTATTGGCTACGATATTGGCATTGACCGTGATCGGCGGATTGTTGTTGCCGACATTAATGCTGGCAGTGCTGGTACATCCGTTCGCACCTGTCACCGTCACATCGTAACTGCCTGCCGGGATGTTCGTCAGGTTTGGCGTCGTCGCGCCATTCGACCAGTTATAGGTATAGGGAGCCACACCGCCCGATACCGTCAGGCTGATGCTGCCGTTGTCGAGGTTACAGGTAGATTGTGTGACGTTCGGGTTTATGGTCGGCGTGTTCGGCTGATCCGGCACGGTGAATGATGCCGTTTGCGTACAAGTACCACCTGCACTTACCGTTACGTCGTAGGTGCCCGGCGGCAGGTTGGTCAGGGTCGTCGTCGTAGCACCGTTCGACCAAATATAAGTATACGCCGGATTCGGCGGCGTCGCAGTGATCGAAATACTGCCGTTCCCGCCGTTGCAGGTCGTATTGGCCATCACATTGCCGTTGATGGTGATCGGCGGATTGTTGTTAGGCACATTGATATTGGCAGTACTGGTACAACCATTGGCACCGGTAACCGTCACGTCGTAACTACCTGCCGGTATATTGGACAGGTCTTCCGTCGTTTGGCCCCCCGACCAGGTAAAGGTATACGGGGTAACCCCGCCGGATACCGTCAGGTTGATGCTGCCGTTGTCGAGATCGCAGGTGGAGCCCGTTACGTTGGAGTTGATGTTGGGTGTATTGGGCGCATCGCCGACGGTAAAATCCGCCGTGCCGGTGCAGGTAACGCCCGCGGTAACAGTCACCGTATAGGTGCCCGGCGGCAGGTTGCTGATGTCCTGCGTCGTAGCGCCGTTCGACCAGTTGTAGGTATAAGTTCCCGCCGGCGCTACGGAAATATCTATGCTGCCATTACCGTCGATACAGGTCGTATTATTGATCACCGTCCCGGTAATGTTCAACGCGACCACATCATCGGGTACGTCGACCGTCAGTTCTTTCGTGCAACCATCCTCGTCGGTGATCGTGACGGTATACGTACCCGCAGGAATGTTGCTTATGTCTTCCGTTGTCTGGCCGCCCGACCAGTTATAGGTATATGGCGTATTGCCGCCGTTGGGGGTAATATTGATCGCACCGTTGCTTTGCCCGCATTGTGCATTGGTCACGGCGGCGTTCGCATTGATAATTGTCTCGGTAATGCTCGCCGAGCCGGAAAAGGTACCCACACAGCCGCCGTTGACAGAAGTTACGCCTTGAATCGCATAAGTACCCGGCTGTGTCGCTTGCAGGGTGTACGGGTTGTCACTTGTCTGGATCGGCGTCTGTGGCACACCATTGATCGTATAGATAAATTCCCAGGGCGCCTGGCCTGTAAAACTGACCGTCAAATCCACAGTGCCCGGAACTCCCGCGCAAAGGATCCCGCTTCCGGAGATCATTGCGGTCGGCTTCGGAATAATGTCGATCGTATAACATGCAGGTGTATTGTTGGGGTAGCATTGGTTTGATGCAGTGACACAGAGTTGGGCGGTGCCGGTGGCATTGTTCGCCAAGTTGACTGTCGCGTTGACGCCATTGCCGTTGACCGTACCGATACCGGGCGGCGTCAGTGTCCAGTTATAACTGGTGGCGCCGAGGGCCGGCGGGATCGAAAAACCGGATGAAGAGCCCTGGCAGGCTTCCGTAGGTCCGGTAATAGGCCCCGGGTTTTCCGGCGGCGCACCTACTGTTGATCCGTCGAGCACGCTGATAGAATAGTCGCACACGTTGCCCGAGCATCCGTCGAGCACAAACCAGTATATCTGGCCAATCACGAAGTTGCTGGATGACAAAATAAAAGGATTTTCCGTGCATTCACACTGAAGGTCCATGGGATTCCAGGGTGGCCCGCATCCGGAGTAAATACCACCCTGCAACCCCATCATCGCACCCGGCGAACAGTTGCTCGGCGTTACCTGGATCGTGATGGAAGTGGTGCCTGCATAAAAAGCGAACCACTCGTCGTTGTTCAGGACCCAGCCAGGGCAGCCCGGGAAAGTCTGTGATATGTTGTTGTTATTGATCGTAGCGCAATATCCGTCCAGGTTTTCACACAGGATCGGCGCCTGCGGACAGGTGTTGCCGGGCTGCGGGAAGCCGGGAGGCGGACATTGAGCAGACAGGGTTTGAAACAGGGCCAAAAAAACAATAAATAAGGTCAGGTGTCTTAAGCCTTTCATGACAAAGCAAGGATTTAAAAGTAAAAAAATTTGGCCTTGATAGAGCGCCCGAAGATAAAGTAAGGACATTACTATAAACAATAGATTATACTGCATATTAACATTTTGTCCTAAAGTAACATTTGGAGAGTCAGACAGACACAGCAGACAATCTCAAAATTACCCCCCAACTGCCACATTTATTATACTTTACACATATATTTCATTTAAAATCCAAATACACCTAACATTTTTATTACGATATAATCCATGGATACAAATCACCTTGTGCGATATTTTAAATGGTATTCCCCTGGCATCATCCGATCATTGCCGCCTATTCTTAGTATCCTTGCCCGTCATTTCGCTCCTTACGATCATGCAAAACTATCAGGAGGACAAAAAATTCGGCACCGCACCGGTCTTCTTTACGGCGATCTCTACGATCCTCGGTGCCATCATGTTCCTCCGGTTCGGGTTTTCTGTCGGGCATGTCGGTCTGATCGGCACCATTTTGATCATTCTCATCGGACATGCCGTCACGATTCCCACCGCCATGTCGATCGCAGAGATCGCTACCAATCAAAAAGTGGAAGGCGGCGGCGAATACTACATTATATCCCGGTCTTTCGGACTGGTGATCGGATCGACGATCGGCATTGCGCTGTATTTCTCGCAAGCCATCAGCGTTGCGTTTTACATCATCGCTTTTACCGAGGCTTTCACGACGCCCCTGCAATACATCTTTGAGCAGTTCAACCCGCCTGCCTGGGTGGTATGGCTGCTTGAGCAGAAGCAGACCATCGGCATCCCCGCTCTGCTCGGCCTGACATATATCATGCTCACCAAGGGCGCCGATCTGGGCATCAAAACGCTGTATGCCGTTGTGGCGATCCTCGGCATTTCAATGGCCGCTTTTTTTCTCGGGTCTACAGAATATGAAAAAAAGCACAGCCTCGACCCCACGGCTACCATTTACAACACCGAATGGGTACAGGATACCCTTCTGGTGAACAAACCGCTGCCTTCCGAATCGCGGGACAGCGGCAGCGTGCTCAACGAAGTGACGGTCATCGAGCCCCGGCAAACGCCTGCAAACCCTGACCGACCCACCGCACCGCTGGGCTTTTTCATCGTGTTTGCCATTATTTTCCCCGCATTTACGGGCATGACCGCCGGTGTAGGGTTGTCGGGCGATCTGAAAGACCCCGGCAGATCATTGCCGCTCGGCACCATGACGGCGACTATAGCGGGCATGATCGTTTACATCTTTATTGCATTCAAACTGGCGGACTCCGCCAGCCCGCAGGACCTGTCCGACACCTCCAAACTGATCATGGCCGATATTGCATGGCAGGGCTGGTGGATCATTCCGATCGGCCTGGCGGCCGCCACGATCTCTTCCGCGCTGGGATCTATCATGGTGGCGCCCCGCACCCTGCAGGCCATTGCCCGCGACCGCATGTTCCCGACTCCGCTGCTGAACCAATGGCTTTCACAGGGCAAAGGGGGGAGAGACGAGCCCTTCAATGCTTCGGTCGTGACCATCGTCATCGCCGGCGCTTTCATCATGGCCGGCGCGTTGGATAGCGTGGCGCAGATCATCTCCATGTTCTTCATGGTGACCTACGGTTCACTTTGCCTGATCTCTTTCCTGAGCCACTTTGCCGCCGATCCTTCGTACCGCCCCCGCTTCAAGTCACGGTGGTACATTTCGCTGTTCGGCGCCCTGTCCTGTTTCGGGCTGATGTTCTTCATGAACGGTTTTTATGCCATCCTGGCCATCATCGCTATCGTGGTGCTGCATTTTGGCATTTCCTTTTTCAACCCCGACAAAAAAAGCATGGCCCTTATTTTTCAGGGCGTGATCTTCCAGTTGAGCCGGCAGTTGCAGGTTTTCCTGCAAAAGGCCGACAAGGAGCAGGCCAGCAGCTGGCGCCCTTCGGCGGTGGCATTCTCCGAAAGCACATTCGAGCGCCTCGGCGCATTCGATCTGTTGCGGTGGATCTCGCAGAAATACGGATTCGGCACCTACATCCACCGGATCAACGGGTACATTTCAAAACAGACCCGCAGGGAGGCGCAAAAATGTAAAGGGCGCCTGATCAACATGGCCGAAGCCACCGACAGCAATATTTATGTCGATACGCTCATCACGCCTTCCTACACCGCCGGTGTGGCGCAGGTGATCCAGTTGCCGGGTATCGCAGGCACCGAAAACAACCTCATGCTGTTCGAGTTTTCCAAAAACACACCGGACAACCTGCCCGATATCATCGATAACTTCAAACTGATCCACACGCTCGACTTCGATGTGATCATCCTGGGCACCACCGAACGCGCTTTCGGGTTGAGAAAACAGATCCACATCTGGATCACGGCGACCGACTACAACAACGCCAACCTGATGATCCTGCTGGCCTACATCATCCTGGGGCACCGCGAGTGGCGCGGCGCGGAGATCAAGATATTTACGATGTGCACGGAAGAAGGAATGGAGGCCGAACGCAACAAACTCTACGGCCTGATCAACGCGGGCCAGTTGCCGATCTCGCCGCACAATGTCGAATTTATCGCCCGCAAGCCGGAAATCCGGCACCGTGCCGTGATCACTGAAAAATCGAAGGATGCCGACCTGACCATCGTAGGGCTGCGCGAGGAGGCCCTTGTACACCGGGGTATGGAAATTTTCGACGGATACCAGGCCATCGGCAATGTACTTTTCGTAAATTCGGCTCAGGAGAAAAAAATCAAATAGCGCCATGGACCGCAACAAACAGCACGCGGAACACAACGAAAAGCGGAACGATTCGAATTTTTTTACTAAAACAAATGCCTTCCTTGCCAGATTGCGGGAAGTAGGCATTGACATCATTTTCCGCATTGGCAGCTGGGCAGAGCGCCGCCTCAACCACTACATCAACGAAAAGCAACGCCGGAAACTGTACCGGATCATATTCCTGAGCGAGAGCCGGGAGGGCAAGCGTTTCGATATGCTGCTCACCTACCTCATCATCGGCAGTGTGCTGACGGTGATGATGGAAACCGTGACCGACTTTCACAAGGCCTACTGGTGGATATTTTTTATCCTGGAATGGCTATTTACCTTGCTGTTCACGGTGGAATACGTACTGCGTCTCTATTGCGCGCGCAATCCCGTGCGCTACGCCACCTCGTTTTTCGGTCTGGTCGACCTCCTGGCCATCCTGCCTACCTATCTCAGTTTCTTCCTGCTGGGCGCCCAGCACCTGCTGATCGTCCGCGTTCTGCGCCTGCTGCGCATCTTCAGGATCTTCAAAATGGGTCATTTCGTGCGCGAAGGCGCCATCGTTGTGGAGGCCCTGCGCGCCAGCCGCCGGAAAATTTACGTATTCCTGGCTTTTGTATTGCTGATCGCGATCCTGATCGGCTCCTTCATGTACATGGTGGAAGGCAGACATAATCCGCAGATCACCAGTATTCCCAACGGCATTTACTGGGCCATTGTCACACTGACGACCGTGGGCTACGGCGACATCGTCCCCGTCACGCCATTAGGAAAAATGCTCGCTTCGATGGTCATGATCCTTGGCTACGGGATCATTGCCGTGCCTACTGGCATCGTGACGGCAGAGATCAGCGGGCGGGTCATGAACCTCAAGGAAGTCGAGTTCATCGAATGCAGGTATTGCGGGCAGCAGGAGCATCACACCCACGCCGTATTTTGTCACCGCTGCGGAAAAAAACTGCGCGCACATGAGCTGTGACGGCCCGCTTCATCGCCGTTTTTGGTCTTTTTGACAATAAAATTCCGGAACTTACTACCGGGAATGGGCTTCATTCCTGCAAAAAAGCGCGAACTTTGCGCGCCCTGAAGCCAATGTCATCATTCGCCTTGATCAATTACAACATGAAGGAACTGAAATCTTACCTGGATTCCAACAAGCAGCGATTCCTCGACGAATTACTCGAGCTCCTGCGCATACCCTCCGTCAGCGCCGATCCGGCTTATAACAAGGACGTGCGCCGCATGGCGGAAGCCACCGCCGCACACCTGCGCAAAGCGGGCGCCGATGCGGTGGAGATATACGAAACGGACGGCCACCCCATCGTTTACGGAGAAAAGAACGTCAGCCCCAAAGCGCCCACCGTGCTTGTATACGGCCACTATGACGTGCAGCCGCCCGACCCCCTCAACCTTTGGGACAGTCCGCCCTTCGAGCCGGTGGTCAAAAAAACAAAACTGCACCCCAACGGCGCCATTTTTGCCCGGGGCTCCTGCGACGATAAAGGGCAGTTTTTCATGCATGTAAAGGCATTTGAAGCCATGCTGAAGAACAAGATGCTGGGCTGCAATGTCAAGTTCATGATCGAAGGCGAAGAGGAAGTGGGCTCCAAAAACCTCGAAAAGTTCTGCAAGGAAAACCGGAAAAAACTCGCCTGCGACGTAGTGCTGATCAGCGATACCAGCATCATTGCCAATAATACGCCCAGCCTCACGGTAGGGCTACGCGGCCTGTGCTACATGGAAGTGGAAGTAACGGGTCCGAACAAAGACCTCCATTCAGGCGTATACGGCGGCGCAGTGGCCAACCCAATCAATGTCCTTTGCGATATGATCGCATCGCTGCACGACGAGAAAAAGCGCGTGATGGTGGCAGGGTTTTACGACGATGTGCAAAAGGTCAGCGGAAAAGAGCGCAAGCTGATGAACGAGGCCCCGTACAACGAAAAGACATACATGAAAGACCTCGGCGTAGCCGATCTCATGGGAGAAAAGGGATATACCACCATCGAACGCACCGGCATCCGCCCCACCCTTGATGTCAACGGCATCTGGGGCGGTTATACCGGCGAGGGCGCCAAAACGGTGCTGCCCTCGAAAGCGCACGCCAAAATATCCATGCGCCTGGTTCCCGACCAGGACCCTAAAAAGGTCGAGAGACTGTTTCAGAAACACTTCGAAAAACTGGCGCCCAGGTCTGTAAAAGTGCGGGTAAGCGCCCATCACGGGGGCTATCCGGTAGTCGTGCCGACCGATTCGGTGGAATACAAGGCAGCGGAAAAAGCCATGGAAACCACTTTCGGGAAAAAACCGCTCCCCCAGCGCGGCGGCGGCAGCATACCTATCGTGGCCATGTTCGATCAGGTGCTGAAAGCAAAGTCGGTGCTGATGGGTTTCGGGCTCGATTCCGACGATATCCACTCCCCCAACGAGCACTACGGACTCTTCAACTATTACAAAGGGATCGAGACCATCCCCTACTTCTACCGCTATTATGCGGAAATGAAAAAGAAAAAATAAGCTTCAAACCTTAAACCGTATAGCGGCGCCGGTCCGATCGGCCGGCGCCGCCATCTCTACCCATTCAATTTTGTAACATTCATGAAAATGAAAAGAATTCTCTTCATCGCCGTTTTGGCATGCACCGTTTCCGGCCTGTCGGCACAAAAAAACAAACCCGTACAACTGAACAGTGCCAAGGACAGCGCGAGCTATGCCTACGGCATTGTGCTGGGCAATAGCATCAAACGCCAGCTGAGCGACAACCTGAGCGGCGAAATGCTGGTGGCTGCCCTCAATGCTACCCTGAACGACGATTCGCTGCTGTTCACGCCGGAATTGGCCAACAAAGTGTTCAGCGATTATAACCGCGCCATGCAAATGGAAGCAAGCGAAAAGGTGCGCAAGGAAAGCGAAAAATTTATGGAAGAGAACAAAAAGCGCGCGGGCGTGACCACGACTGCCAGCGGACTGCAATACGAGGTGATCACGCGCGGCAAAGGCACCGTATCACCCAAACCGACCGATAAAGTGGAAGTGCACTACCACGGCACCCTGACCAACGGCTTCGTATTCGACAGTTCGGTGGAGCGCGGCCAACCGGCCACTTTTGGCCTGAACCAGGTCATCAAAGGCTGGACGGAAGGCCTTCAGTACATGCACGAGGGAGACAAATTCAAATTTTTCCTGCCTTCCGATCTCGCATACGGCGATCGCGGCGCAGGTCCGAACATCAAACCCGGCGCTGCGCTGGTCTTCGAAGTAGAATTGATCAAAATTTTAGGAGAATAAAGAGAAGTTGAAAGCCATAGGTCGTAAGTCATTTATTATCAATGATGTATCTTGACTAACGACTTATGGCTTTCGGCTTTCATGCCTTCCCGCCTTCCGGCTTTCCTTCGAACAGGGCGAGGATAATGTTGCCCATGTAAACGCCGAGTGCCGATTCCACGAAAGTGAGAAACATGGTCATGTCCTGAAAATTCAGGATATTGGGCGCAAGCGCCTTCAGAGAGATCAGGGACAGCACGATGATAAAGTGCCCGTGCACCAGCCATTTGACGAGGCTGTTGATCGGCGCCCCGTTCCGGCCATTCGGCATGGGGTCCGTGATGCTGCGCCCGAGAAAGCGGAATACGGCGCCGCCGTAGAGCGCCGTCACCGGCGCCAGCACGCCCATCAGCGAAGTGAACTCTTCGAAATCGAATCCGCGGAGAATATAAAAGATGCACGATACGCCGATCAGCGCAAAGTGATATACGAGGATCAGCCTGGCGATGCGCGTACGCGGCGAAAGTTCGGCAGTATGTTGCGGACTGGTCTTAATGGTCGATTCAGTTTTTGCCCTGGGCGATGCCATGGTCGAAGTGCTGCTGGTGCTACTGGTTGTCATTGGCGAAGGTAATCCGTTAATTTTTTGAAGAGGTGCCTTTGATAATCTTCAAGGCTGCTCTTATAACGCAAATCCATGTCCTTATAGTCATTCTTGCGGGGCGGAAATATGATCCCCGACCCGTATTTGCCCTGAAATTCCCACGAAAGTTCGACATCGTCGCCCTTTTGCAGGCCTTTCACATAGATTCTGTGGTATTCAAAAAAACCGTCGGGACAGATCTCGTAGCTCAGGTGCGTCACTTCCATCAAAAACTCATCGTAAGTCGTGTAGGAAGTATCTACCCGCGCCCGCCAGAGGATCGGCGTCCCCTTCGGTTTGTAATAATTAGCGAGATAACGGCGTGCGCTATTGCATACGGCGCCCACTTTTTTACCGCGCACCACGATCTTGTTGTCGCCGGTATTCACCCCCTGAAGCGATGAAGGCATCCGCACCTCGGCCACTGTGGCAGAGCGCACATTGCGCTGTTCGACGGGTATTTTGCCGCGCCGGCTGTATACTTTTGCCAGAAAATGCGCCGGGTCGTGGCAGCGGACCACCACTTCGGCCTGATCGGGATGTATTTCTGCCAGAAAGGCCCATTTTTGAAGCAGCCGCTCGTGAAAGTATTGTCCGTTGACTCCGCGGTTGGCCTTTTCCAGTTTCTCCCAGGCGCACTGGATGGAGTCGCAGGCCTGTTTGCTGTCGAAGGCCGGTCGCAGAAACAGCGTCACCTTTCTGGAAGATACCGCCACGCTGTCGGCCCGGAAGATGTGTGCCAGATTGTTCTGGCTGATCCACTGGCCGAACTCTTTTTGCTTTTTCCGGAAAAAGGCTTCGTCCTGCCGGAGGTCCGATCGTTGCGCCCCCACCTGCGGCAGGCAAAGGCAGCCAGAAAGACAAGTCAGGAAAAGTGCCCGTAGTAGGCGGTAGGCCATCGCAGAAGATTTTGTTGTGCGATGAAATACGGCGCAAACAGTTGGCTTATTTTCAGGGTTTTTCGCTTTAACGTTTTTATAGGATTGTAAAAACAGATACTGGTAAGAACGCGTTAACGGCGGCGTCCGTCCGGCTTACAAAACATTGGCCAGTTGCTCCTTGATCTTCTCCAGTTCGTCCTTCATCTGCACGACCAGCCGCTGAATGTCGGCATCGTAAGCTTTCGCGCCCAAAGTATTGATCTCGCGGCCCATTTCCTGTGAAATAAAGTTGAGCGTGCGCCCTGCCGATTGCTTCTGGAGGCTGATCTGCTCGAGGAAGTAACGGCAGTGCTGCTCCAGCCGGACCTTCTCCTCGGTGATGTCCATCTTTTCGAGATAATAGAGGATTTCCTGCTCGAAACGGTTGGTGTCCACCCCTTCTTTTCCCATGCCTTCCTCGATGTTGTTGCGCAGTCGTTCGCGCATGCGCTCGAATCGGTCCTTTTCGAAAGGCGCTACCTGTTGCAGCAGCGTAAGGATATTGTCGACCCGCAGCCGCAGGTCGGCTTCCAGGGCTTTGCCTTCCTGCTGGCGAAAATCCTGTAGCTGGTCCAGGGCGCGCTTCACCGTTTCGCATACGGCTGCCCATTCGTCTTCGTTCACTTCACCCGAAGCAGACGCCACGACGTTGGGAATGCGCAGGATAGCCTGGACGAGATCGGTGCTTTCCATGCCCAGTTCCGCCACGAGCCGCCTGAGTTCGCGGTGGTAACCTTTAAACAGCGCCTCGTTCAAGCTGACGGAAGCGGCGCCGTCGGCATTTTGCACGTCGATAATCATATCGATCTTGCCGCGTTCGGCGTGGTCGTTTATGATCTTGCGCAGTTCAATCTCTTTTTCCTTGTAATCGCCCGGAAGCCGGATCTTCAGGTCTGTCATTTTGGAGTTGAGCGCCCGCAGCTCCACGGAGATCGTTTTTTCGCCAAAACTACCGGTCGCACGGCCATAGCCGGTCATAGAAAGCAACATGCTGAGAATACAGGTTTAAACAGGAATCGGTAACGGAAGATATGGTGACCAACAAGCGGACCGGGCAAAAGTAGAAAAATTACCCTCTGCGACCGCTATTCGAATAATTTTGCGCAAACAATTTTGTAAAGTGCTGAATAAGAGCGAGTTTTCGGCTTTCAATAAAAAGGGGGCGACGAAACGCATAAAAATCATATTCTTTGATTTTCAGTAGAATACGAGCTGATTTTTTAATGTAAAAGTTTGCTCGGGCAAAAAAATGTGCGAACTTTGCGTCTCGTTTTGAAAAACACCTGGTTTTCGTTTATAACTTATTCAAAATCAACGAAATAAAACATGAGAAAGGCTGACCTTGTGAACGCAATTTCCGAAAAGACCGGCGTTGCAAAAGTGGACGTCCTCGTATCCCTCGAGGAGCTTTTCAAGGAGATCAAAACCACCATGCAAAGCGGCGAAAACGTGTACATACGCGGTTTTGGCAGCTTTGTCATAAAAAAACGGGCCAAAAAAGTGGGCCGCCATATCAAGAAAGGGAAGTCGATCGAAATCCCCGAACACTACATCCCTTCGTTCAAGCCAGCCAAGATATTTACGGAGCAGGTGAAGAAAAACGTACATGCTTTGCCGAAAGACGAAAGTGACGACTAACAGGGGCTGATCTTTTCGTTTTGAGCGATGAATAAAGCACAATATTTGACCTTACTGGGCGCTTTGGTGTTGTTCGCGGGACTGTACTTCGGCTTCGATACCAAAACCGACAAACAAAAAACCACCGAACAATCGCGTGCCCTGGTCGCGGAGAGCACCAGTTTTGAAACACTGCTGGGCGATGCAAAAGCGCATCTCAGCAACGCTCAATCTGCCGAAATAGCCGTGGCCGAGCAAAAAGCCGGCGACGCGACTTCCGACGAAGCACGCGCAACCGCCCTGAAAGAATTGTCCGGATTGTGGTATTCCTTCGGCCAGATCCCCGTAGCGGGAGGATATGCCGAACAGGCCGCCGAAATCGAAAATACGGACGCTTCGTGGTCCGTTGCAGGCGCTACTTACTACAACGGCCTGGTGACTTCGCAGGACCCTGTCGTCAGAAGTTATTGCGCGACCCACGCGGTCAAAGCCTTTGAAAGTGCCGCGTCCCTGGCGCCGGAGCAGGTAGAACACCGGGTCAATCTAGCGCTCGTATACGCCGAAAATCCGCCGCCCGACAACCCCATGCAGGCGGTATTGATACTGCGCGATCTGGAAAAAAAACATCCGGACAACGCATCTGTTTATAATGCATTGGGCCGACTGGCCATC
The DNA here is from genome assembly GCA_020636045.1 of Lewinellaceae bacterium. Classification (GTDB taxonomy): domain Bacteria; phylum Bacteroidota; class Bacteroidia; order Chitinophagales; family Saprospiraceae; genus M3007. The sequence continues at coordinate 306,084 of JACJYP010000002.1, read as the reverse complement.
AAGACCGGGCAATGGAGCCGCGCCGTAGAGCGCCTTGAAAAAGCCTGGTCGCTTGACAAAAAAAATCCGAACACTCCCTGTCTGCTGGCGAAAGCCTACGAAGGAGCAGGAAATTCGGAAAAAGCAAACGAATTCACGGGCATTTGCAAAAGCGACCGCTGAATTCACAAACTGATAACCGGCCTGTGATAACAGGCGCAAAAATTTTTAACTACGTATGCCTTGCGGAAAAAAACGTAAACGCCATAAAATCGCTACGCACAAGCGCAAAAAGCGCCTTCGTAAGAATCGTCACAAGAAGAAGCGTTAGTGTAACTGAACCATAGGCATCAGGCAATTCCTGTTATCTGGAAACGCCTCGCCGGGGTCAGCGCCGGACGCAACCGTTGTCAAAAAACTTTCCGGAAGCCTGTGTTGCTACCGGGAAGTTTTTTACGCTGTTTGTCCGTAGCCTACCGCAGCCGTGGCCCTACCCCTCGCAATCTCAGTTCATTGGCAAGCATTCCCCCGAGAAAAACGGTCCGACCAGATCAAACCCTTCCGCTGCACCGTTGTCCACCCAAGCAACAGGTGAAACAGCCCTCCTTGCCCAACAAGTACTGAATTGTCTTACTGCCCGGCATTTTGCGCGCCTACGCACTTATCAGCGACGGTTAATTTTGACGCCCATACCGCCCCGGTACCTGGTCGAAGGGCATTTGCTGCTTTCAAATCGGTGATACACACGACCTGATCTCCCCACCCCGACACGCTAAGCGGGCGGGTTGATTTGTCGCCCTTCCATTTTTTGCCTGGCCTGTGGCAAACCATAATCATATATCGTGGATAAAGAACTTATTATCAACGCCGCCGAAACCGGCGTTGAACTTGCCCTGCTGGAAGGCGGCAAACTGGTAGAACTCCACCACCAGAAAACCAACAACAACTTTACTGTAGGGGACATCCTCATCGGGAAGATCCGTAAAATGATGCCCGGCCTCAATGCGGCCTTTGTCGATATCGGCCACCGCAAGGATGCTTTTTTGCACTACACCGACCTGGGGCCGAAACTGCGCTCCCTCGTCAAGTGGACCAACGGCGTCATGAACGGCAGCATCAACACCCACAAACTCGACAATTTCAAATTCGAGGACGAGATCGTCAAAACGGGCAAAGTCGACCAGGTGCTCAACAAACGCTGGCCCATTCTCGTACAGATCCTGAAAGAACCCATCTCTACCAAAGGCCCGCGCCTTTCGTGCGAACTGACGCTTCCAGGCCGTCACATGGTGCTGTCGCCTTTTTCCGATTCGGTATCCGTCTCCAAAAAAATATCCAGTTCGGAAGAGCGGAAACGTCTTCATACCCTGGCGGAAAGCATCAAACCGAAACATTTCGGCATCATCATCCGCACCGCTGCGGAAGGCAAACGCGTGCAGGAACTGCACGAAGAGCTCGTGCGCCTGATGGGTCAGTGGGAAGACATTTACAAGCAACTGAAGACCGTCAACCCGCCGGCAAAACTGCTCAGCGAACTTGACAAACCCGCCAGCGTACTGCGCGACCTGCTCAGCGACGGCTTCAGCAGGATCGTGGTCAACGACAAAGACCTGCTTGCCGATGTGAAGGCATATCTGCTAAACATCAGTCCAGATCAGGTGGGCATCGTGCAACTCTACAACGGCACCAAACCCATCTTCGACCATTACGGCGTCACCAAGCAGATCAAGGCCTCGTTCGGCAAAACCGCCACTATGAACAGCGGCGCCTACATCGTGATTGAAAAAACCGAGGCGATGCACGTGGTTGACGTCAACAGCGGACATAAAATGACCTCAGCCGATGTGGAACAAACCATTTTCGGCGTCAACCTGGAAGCCGCCGAAGAGATCGCCCGGCAGATCCGGCTCCGCGACATCGGCGGTCTGATCATCATCGACTTCATCGACATGAAGAACCAGGAGCACAAAAAGCAACTGGCAAAGGCGATGGAGGATTTCATGAAGAAGGATCGCTCGCAACATACCATCCTGCCGCTGTCCAAATTCGGGCTTATGCAGATCACCCGCGAACGCGCGCGCCCGGAAGTTGCGGTGGATACGGCGGAAGTGTGCCCTACCTGCGGCGGCACCGGCAAGGTGAACGCAACGATCCTGCTGACCGACGACATCGAACGCGACCTCGAATTTATCATGCAGTCGCGCCCGCGCTCGCCGCTCAGCCTGCGCGTGCATCCCTACCTGGAAGCCTTCCTCAAAAAAGGAATGCCCAACAAACAAATGCGCTGGTTCCTGAAATACAACAAATGGGTGCGCATCGTGCCGCACACCGACTACCAGCTTACAGAATACCGTTTTTACGACGGAAACGATGACGAGATCAGGCTGAATTGAGGCAGCCGTATATGCCGGCAAATTTCAGATCCGCGTTCCTCTCTGGTATTACCAAACGAGGAACGCGGATCGCGCCGGGCACGCCATTCAGGGCGTATTTTTCTTCTTTCCTCCCCCTTTCTTCACTCCAGTTTTATTGAAATAATGCTCGGCGATGGCGAGCGGCCTGAAGATGTATCGTTTTTTCAGGTGATGCCCGCCGCTGCGCAGGAGGATGTTGCGCAGGGTCGCCAGCACCAGCAGCAGGTGCTTTCCTTTGTTGAGCATGACGCACTCGGCATGCCCGGCACGGGCAGCATCGGTCAGCTCGGAGCGCGTGGCAACGCCGCTTTTGTTCAGTGTTTCCAGTACCTGCGTCGCCCAGATCACCGGCACATGCGCTGCTTCGCAGATCCACAGGATCTCTTCCTGCACTTCGCTCAGCCGTTCGAAACCGATCTCGACTGCGAGATCGCCCCGTGCGATCATGACGCCGAATACGGGTTCTTTCATGCCTTGTAAAAGAAGGTCCGGCAGATTTTGAACGGCTTCAAATGTCTCGATCTTCAGTACCAGGGGAATGGCGCCGCCGTCTCTGTGCAGCAGGCGCTGCAACTCGGCAACATCGTCAGCCTTTTGTACGAACGAAAACCCTACAATATCGGCGTGCTCCTTGGCAAAGGGCAATACCGCGCGATCGAAGTCGGTCAGACATTGTATGTCCAGGCGGGAATCGGGAAAATTGATCCCCTTTTCCGGCTTCAGGAAAGGTTTTCTGGCCGAAACGCGCAACATCCGCAGTTGTGCCCGACCGACGCCCGATTTCACGACAACAGATTCAAATAAACCATCGTCGAACAATACCCGGTCACCGGCCTGCAGGCTGTTCACCACTCCCGGAAGCGTGCAGCCGATCACCTTTTCCTGTTCGTTAACCTTCGCTTTAGGCTCGCTCAGCCAAAATAATTCATCTTCGCCGATCTTCATTCGCCCTTTTTTGCGCCCCTTGCCCAGCACTACTGTTCTGATCTTGGGGCCGGCCAGATCGAGATATACCTTGCAGGGACGGGCGGTGACACGCGCCGCTTTCCGCACATGGGCGACCATCCGTTTCCATTGTTTGGGTCCGTCGTGCGCGCAATTGATCCGCGCGACGCTCATACCCGCCAGCAGCAGATCTTTTACGGCATCGTAGTCGCCTGCGAGCGCCGTATCAAACGTAACCATGAGATGGGGGATGTGCGGATTGAGTTTATTTCCGAACAGGGCGCGGGTGCGTTGCCCCAGCAGGCGGCTTGCCGTTTCATCATCGCATATGGAAATGTCTTCGGCAGGGATTTTTGCCCCCAGCCGCTGCAGCACCGACTGCACCTGGCGCAAGACGTGGCTCTCGGAGCTGGCCAGCGATGACAGGCCTGCGTCGTGAAGATCATCCTGCAGTTCGCGCAGGTCTTCCCGGCGCAACGCGAGGTAGTGCAGCAGGTTCACGGCGCTGACCCGCTGATCGGGGTGTACGGTTTTTACAACAGGGTCACCCTGCCGGCCAGCGGCAAGCAGTTTCCGCAGGATCTGATCCAGGGACTGTCGCAGCGGAATTATGGAATCGCGCATAAAGAAACGAACGGGTATTCTTAACCGGAGGGCTGGAAGACCGGAACAATGACATCAGGCAGCACGCACCTGAATTAAAAAACAGGCCGCCAGGGATCAAAACCCATTGTCCGGGCCACACAAAACAAGCGCACGCGATCATGGGGCCGGCCGGTTCTGACGGCCGGTCGCAGCGGTATTTTCAGAAGTGCGGGCAGTCGCATTTGGGCTTGAACAGGCGGCAGCTCTCCAATACGAACATACCGAGCATCAACAGGAGAAAAGCGGCGCGCCACCAATTAAATTTTTTCATAGCCAAAACTGTGTTTACTTTTACAAAGGCGAATGTAGCCAAATGATCATAAACCAAACGGAATTTTAACTTCTGCATCCCATCCGCTTGCATCGGGAATGCGGAACAATCAATGAAACGGATTCTTGTCGCTCCACTGAACTGGGGGCTCGGCCATGCTTCCCGGTGTATTCCGCTTATTTCGGCACTTGAAACGATGGGCGCGGAGGTGATCCTTGCATCCGACGGGGTGGCTTTGAATTTGTTAAAAGCCGAATTTCCGCACCTCAAGGCCGTATCGCTGCCCTCCTACCGCATTCGCTACGACACCAGCAATATGGTGCTGAATATTGCAAAACAGATGCCCCGCATCACCTACGCCGTGCGTGCAGAGCAGTGGGTGACGGATCGCCTCGCCAGGGAATTCGGTCTGCACGGCATCATTTCCGACAACCGCTACGGTTGCTTCTCGCGTCTCACGAGCAATGTATTGCTGACCCACCAATTGTACCCCAAAGTGCGCAATCGCATGCTCGAATGGACCGCCCACCGGGTGCTGGGCAGGGCGTTTTCGAAATTTCAGGAGATATGGGTGCCGGACGTTGCGCTCGAGCCGAGCCTTTCCGGCGAACTTTCCCACGGAAGCCGTGCCGTGCATCCGAACATCCAATACGTCGGGCCGCTTTCGCGTCTGCACCGGCGCGATATCGAGCAGGAATACGACGTAGTGATCGTACTTTCCGGACCGGAACCGCAACGCACGTATCTCGAACAACGATTGCTTGAACAGGCCATGCTGCTCCCGCAAAAATTTATCATTGTGCAGGGGAAAACGCACGCCAAGGAGCATCACTTCGCCGCTGAAAACATCGAAATGGTGTCGTACCTCACTTCAAAAGAGCTCAACGATGTGCTGCTTGCCGGCGAAGTGATGATCTGCCGGTCGGGTTACAGCAGCATCATGGACCTTGCCGCACTGGGGAAAAAAGCGATCCTCATTCCCACACCCGGCCAGACGGAGCAGGAGTATCTTGCAGATCTGTTTGCCCGGCAAGGCATATTCCTGGTACAGCGACAGGAGGAGATCGATCTGGAAAACGGGCTGGAGCAGATGTCGGCCACGCGTGGACTTGCGAGCGGCCAGTACCCGACCACTGAGTACGAGAGCACGCTAAAGCGCTGGTTGCAAGGCCTTTAGAGCACGGCTGGCGATCATTACAGTTCTTCGTTTACTTGCCGGTTGCATTCATCGCGCGTTCAATGCCGATGCTGACAAAAGTTTTGATCACGTCCGATGCTTTTTCAAGGATGTGCGGCAACTCGGCTTCTTCGTCCGTCGTCCATTTTCCCAGCACGTAATTCACCTGTTTACCTTTTGAAAAACCGTTACCGATACCGATGCGCAGCCGCGGGTAGGCATCCGTACCGAGCACTTCCTGTATATTTTTGAGGCCGTTGTGGCCGCCGTCGGAGCCCTTTGCGCGCAGCCGCAGTTTGCCGAACTCAAGATTCAGGTCGTCGAGCACGACCAGGCTTTTTTCATTGGCGACCTTTTCTTTCTGCAGCCAATAACGGATCGCTTTCCCGCTGAGATTCATATAGGTATTCGGCTTGAGCAGCACCAGCGTTCGCCCCCGATACTTTACGGTGGCAAGGTCGCCGTGGTGATCGCCCCGCCATTCGCCTTCCAGTTGTTTGCACAGGAAATCGAGCACGTCAAACCCGATGTTATGACGGGTGCCGTCGTATTCGTATCCTATGTTGCCCAGGCCGGTAATGAGGTATTTCATGTGAGATATTGACAATTGAGTTGGCAAAGGTAGATTGTCGTCCATTAGCATCCAAAACCAGAGAGCTGCCGGCCGATCCCGGCATTTTCTTGAAACCTTTCAAGCGTTTTTGCAAATGGATTAGATCTAAACGCAGGCAATTTCAAAGTCTTTTGCCGAAATTTGCGCCGCTTTTCCGGACACATCATCCCCGGTCAGATAAAATTACGACTACGATTATGCGCTCTATTGTCTCTGTTTTTTTGTTTTTCCTGTTTTTGCTCCCTGCCTGCTCGAATTGCACGCAGCAAAAATCGGTAGCCCTCGGCCTCACGACGGGCTCCACCGTCAGTGTACCGGTCGATGCGGTACCCGCCAATGTGACGATCTCCAGTTTAAACTACTGGACCGAGCGGGGGCGGTATTTTGTGACCGGCATTTGCGACAACAATGACACGGAATGGCAGCGCATTTATTTAAAAATAGAGCCCCTGGATGCTGAAGGAAAGCCCCTCACGATCAATGGCGAGCCTTCTGCTTCATTTGCCACCCTTTCAGAGGCCGTGCCCCCTCGTGGACGCACTTCCTTTTTCGCCGAATGGCCGCTGGAAGCATTTTCCGGAGTACCGGATTCATGTATCATCAGCGGCGCAGGCTCTGTTCTGTTGTATCCGGGACCCATTCTGGTGTCACTGGAGACCAATGGCGTCAAAATGATGGTGCAGGACACGCTGCCCAACGACTCGGTCGTCCTGGCAGAAAAGGCCTGGCAGGTGAGCACGGTGATCGAAAATCCGCTGGAAATGCAGGCGCCTCATCCCCGCGTCGAACTGTTGCTTTTTGGCACCGACGAGCGCCTTTGGTTTGCAACCGTGCTAAACCCGGAAGATGAGGCGACCAAAAAAACGGTGGTTGCCGAACGGGATGGCTCCATGGTTCCGCAGGAACGCCGCCGCATCGGCGCTATCGTATTCTACGATAATTTGCCGCAAGCGCTCAAGGATAAAAAGATCGGACGGGTGGTATTCCAGCCATTTAACGCACCGGGCGACTCAAATCAGAACCCGGAAACCGGAAATTGAATATTTTGAAAATTTCCGGCTTCCGGGTTTCAGACGGTTTCTTACTGGTTGGCGATCAATGAAATTGCGCAACCGCCTCCGGCGGCCAGTTTCAGATTCATGACATCGCCCTTTCTTACCGTCTGCTTTCTTATCGTGACGGGGTAAGGATTGTCCTTCCAATGGGCATCCGGCCCGTCGGCGTATACGGTCGCCTCGTAGGTTTTTCCGGCAGGCAAAAAATCAAGGGAAATGGAAAAATCGCGCGGGTTCTCGTCCGTGATGCTACCTACAAACCAGTTTTCCGCCCCCTTCTGCCGGCGCGCCGTGGTAATGTAGTCGCCTACCTCCGCGTTCAGAATACGGGTATCTTCCCAATCGACCGGCACGTCGCGGATAAACTGGAATACGTCGAGCCGTTTTTCGTAATTCTCCGGCAGGTCGGCGGCCATTTGAAGGGGACTGTACAAAGTGACGTATAGCGCCAGTTGTTTGGCCACGGTGGTATGCACCACCTCCGCTTTCTTCGGATCGTAGGTGCTCATGCGTACTTCAAAGATACCGGGCGTATAATCCATCGGACCGCCCAGAATGCGGGTAAAGGGTAAAATACATTCGTGTTCGGGAGGGTTGCCGCTGCTCCAGGCGTTGAATTCCTGGCCGCGCGCGGCCTCGCAGGCCATCCAATTGGGCCAGGTGCGGTGCAGGCCGCTGGGCCGCACAGATTCGTGCATATCGACCATGATCCGGTTCGCCGCCGTGCGTTCCGCCACGTGCAAAAAGTGGTTGGCCATCCACTGCCCGTCGTGCCATTTGCCCCTGGGAATGATCTTTCCGACGTAACCTGTTTTCACCGAATTCATGCCGTACTTATTCATATAGGCGTAGGCATCGTTCATTTGCCGCTCGTAACTCGGCACTGCGGACGAGGTCTCGTGGTGCATGATAATGCGTACGCCTTTCTCTTTGGCATAACGGCTGAGTTCATCGATGTCGTAATCGGGGTATGGTTTGGTAAAGTTGAACACCTCGTCTTTCCAGTGGCCGAACCAGTCTTTCCAGCCTTCGTTCCAGCCTTCCACGAGCACGCCGTCGAATCCGTATTTGGCAGCGAAATCAATGTATCGCTTTACGTTTTCGGTGGTGGCCCCGTGTTTGCCCTGCACGGCGCGGCCGGTTGCGCTCATCATATCCTGGGTGGCTTCGTAGTCCCAGGTAGCCTTGCCGACGTGCATTTCCCACCATACGCCCACATATTTTTGGGGTTTGATCCAGGAAACGTCCTTGATCTGGCAGGGTTCGTTCAGGTTCAGGATCAGCTTTGATGCCAGTATCCCTGTAGCATCCTTGCTGAGCAATACGGCACGCCAGGGGGTACGGAACGGCTCGGTATTGACGCTTTTGACCGTCGAATCGGCTGAGGGGATCAGAAATGCCTTGAATTTCAGGTTTTTGGTGTCTGTTTCCAGGTGCATGGCGCTAAAATCGACCAGCCCCGCTTCTGCCAGGGTGATGTGCGTA
>JACJYP010000002.1:0-292500 GCA_020636045.1 Lewinellaceae bacterium | reverse complement strand
CGAAGCCGCGTCGTGAGGCGCGGTGGAGCAAACAGAAAAGCAAATGTAGGCATAAGTAACGATAAATGGCGTGGAAAACGTCATCGCCGTAAGACTAAGGGTTCCTTGATCTACGTTCATCGGATCAGGGTGAGCCGGGTCCTAAGGATAAGCCGAAAGGCGAGGCCGATGGAAAGTGGGTTAATATTCCTACGCCTGTGCATACTGCGATTGCGGGGACGAAGGGGTGGAGGCATCGCGCACTGACGGATTAGTGCGTTAAACCACGCCAAAGCGTGGGATAGTACCGCAAGGGCTTCGGCCCGCGCGGATAGTGTGCCAAGACCACTTCCAGGAAAAGCCGCTAAGCTTCAGGTATGTACAGCCCGTACCGTAAACCGACACAGGTAGTCGAGGAGAGCATCCTCAGGCGCTCGAGTGATTCGTGGCTAAGGAACTAGGCAAAATGGTCTCGTAACTTCGGGAGAAGAGACGCCCCGGCAGTGATGTCGGGGCCGCAGTGAAAAGGCCCAGGCGACTGTTTAGCAAAAACACAGGGCTCTGCTAAATCGAAAGATGATGTATAGGGCCTGACACCTGCCCGGTGCCGGAAGGTTAAGGAAGGGGCTTAGTGCGCAAGCGCGAAGGTCTTGACTGAAGCCCCGGTAAACGGCGGCCGTAACTATAACGGTCCTAAGGTAGCGAAATTCCTTGTCGGGTAAGTTCCGACCTGCACGAATGGTGTAACGATCTGGGCACTGTCTCAGCCACGAGCTCGGTGAAATTGAAGTATCGGTGAAGATGCCGATTACCCGCAACGGGACGGAAAGACCCCGTGAACCTTTACTACAGCTTTGCATTGGGCTTGACTATTCGATGCGTAGGATAGGTGGGAGGCTTTGAAGCGGTGATTCCGGTCATCGCTGAGCCGACGTTGAAATACCACCCTTTGACTAGTTGAGTCCTAACGGGTCCAAGACCCAGACAGTGCATGGTGGGTAGTTTGACTGGGGTGGTCACCTCCTAAAGTGTAACGGAGGTTTGCAAAGGTACCCTCAGCATGGTCGGTAATCATGCGTAGAGCGTATTAGTACAAGGGTGCTTGACTGAGAGGCCGACGGGCCGATCAGGGTCGAAAGACGGCTAAAGTGATCCGGTGGTTCCGCATGGAAGGGCCATCGCTCAAAGGATAAAAGGTACTCCGGGGATAACAGGCTGATCTCCCCCAAGAGCTCATATCGACGGGGAGGTTTGGCACCTCGATGTCGGCTCGTCGCATCCTGGGGCTGGAGAAGGTCCCAAGGGTTGGGCTGTTCGCCCATTAAAGCGGCACGTGAGCTGGGTTCAGAACGTCGCAAGACAGTTCGGTCCCTATCTGTTGTGGGCGCAGGAAGATTGAAGAGACCTGATACCAGTACGAGAGGACCGTGTTGGACGAACCGCTTGTGTATCTGTTGTGCCGCCAGGTGCAGCGCAGAGTAGCAATGTTCGGCAGGGATAAGCGCTGAAAGCATCTAAGCGCGAAGCCTACTCTGAGATGAATCTTCCATCCCGGCATAGCCGGGTAAGGGTCGCAGAAGACTACTGCGTTGATAGGCGGCAGGTGTACGTATGGCAACATACTCAGCCGAGCCGTACTAATTACCCGTGAGCTTCCTTTTTTTTATTTATCTGCCAGCATCTTTATGCGGCTGCTCGTTTTTTGCTCCGCTGAGATCGATTGGCTCCTTTTTGATTCCTCAAATCCTTCACTTTCAGGATCAATACCTCTTGTTTCTTCCCTTTTCTTGTCTTTGTTTAAAAAATACACCCAATCTGTCGTTGGATAGCCGAATTCATAAACGGCTCAAAGATATGTTGGTGCCTGTAGCGGCGGGGTCCACCTCTTACCATTCCGAACAGAGAAGTTAAGCCCGCCAGCGCTGATGGTACTGGGGTTGATGCCCCGGGAGAGTAGGTCGGTGCCAACTCAATACATCCAAGCCCTCGTTGCACAGCAACGGGGGCTTCTTCGTTACAAGAACCAACTCACCAAAGCGAATTGGCAGAAAAAATGCCAGCCGGATAGCATTCCGGCTGGCATTTTAACTATTCCCAGGTCAATCGATCACACTACATTGGCTCCGGCACGTAATTTTTGTACGCACCCGCCGCAAGTTTCTCACCGACTGCCGAAAAAGCCTCGAGCGTGATCCTGATATCTTCTTCCGTGTGCGCGGCCGTAGGGATCAGGCGCAGAATGATCATGCCTTTCGGAATGACCGGGTACACCACGATCGAGCAGAAAACGCCGTAGTGTTCGCGCATATCCTTCACCAAAGCCATCGCTTCTTCCACGTCGCCCTTCATATACACCGGCGTTACGCAGGTATTGGTATCGCCGATGTCGAATCCGCGCTCTTTCAGGCCGCTTTGTAGCAGGCGCACATTGTGCCAGAGCTTTTCGCGGTATTCCGGATGCGCCTTCAATAATTCAAAACGCTTGATGAGCCCCTCCACCAGCGGCATGGGCAGCGACTTGGCGAATATCTGCGAGCGCATGTTGTATTTCAAGTATTGGATGATCTCCGGGCGGGCAGCCAGGAAGCCGCCGATCAGCGCCATGCTTTTGGCAAAGGTGCTGAAGTAGATATCTATGTCGTCCGAAACGCCTTGCTCTTCAGCAGCGCCGGCGCCCGTTTTGCCGAGCATGCCAAACCCGTGCGCATCATCGATAAACAGGCGGAACCCGTATTTTTCCTTGAGCGTGACGATCTCGCGCAGTTTACCCTGGTCGCCGCGCATACCGAACACCCCTTCCGTGATCACCAGGATACCGCCTTCGGTGCCCTCGGTCAGGCGCCTGGCGCGCTCCAGACACTTTTCCAGGCTAGCAATATCGTTGTGCGTAAAAGCGAAACGTTTACCCATGTGCATGCGCACCGCATCCACGATGCAGGCGTGGCTTTCGGCATCGTACACCACCACGTCGTGGCGGGTCAACAGGGTATCGATGGCGGACAACACGCCCTGATAGCCATAGTTGACCAGGTAGCCCGCTTCCTTGCCAACGTAATTGGCAAGGGCCGTTTCCAGTTGCTGGTGCAGTTTCGTTTCTCCCGACATCATGCGGGCGCCCATCGGATACGCCAGGCCCCAGCGCGCCGCCGCCTCCGCGTCGATTTTGCGCACTTCGGGGTGATTGGCCAGCCCCAGGTAGTTGTTGATGCTCCAGCAGACCACTTCCTTGCCCTTGAACGTCATGCGGTTGCCCAGTTCGCCCTCCAGTTGGGGGAACATGTAGTAGCCTTCCGCGACCTCCGCATACTTACCGAGCGGGCCGGCCTGTTTGAGAATTCTGTCGAATAAGTCCATAAACTGTGTATGTGGGCAAGGCCCGTTTGTTTTGTTTAGATACAAAGTATTGTGTCAGGCGGCTTTCATGGCTTCCCTGGCGCGCCGGATCGATTGTTCCTCTTTCCACTGCTTCCAGCGAGGCCCCCAAAGGGTATTCATGCCCTTGTCGATGGCGAAGTGCCGGGCAATATTCCAGAGTCCTTTTGCCTGCGTGAGCACGCTGTCACGCGAGCGCAGGCTGATCGAATAACCGCCGTCAACATACACGATATAATGCCACCACATGGCGGGAATGAACAGGGTTTCACCATGCTGCAAAATCGTCTCGTGCCCCACCGCCTTTTCCAGGGCGGGGTATTTCTTGTAGTCCGGCTGCAGCGGGTTCACGTGGCTTTGCACGGTGTAGGGATGCTGATACAGCAGGTGATTCTGTTGCTGATCGAACAACACGATATGTTTGCGCGTCCAGAAGTGGGTGTGGAAGACGTTCGAGCAGTCGATGTCATAATGCAGGTTGGTAACGGCGCCGGCGCCACCGAAAAACATGAACGGGTATTTATCCACCCAGCCGTCGCAGATCGTGGGGTTGGAGACGTCGTTGATCAGTTCGCGGGCATGATCGAAGATATTCCACAGGAAGATGCGGTACTCCGTCGGACCCTTTTGGATCAGATCGAGGTAGTCGCCAAACTTCATCGTGATCTGGCTTTTCATGTAAGTGGGCCCCGGCTTGTGATAGTCGGGACCGACGATCGGTACATCCAGATGTCCGTATTCCTTTTTGAAGTATTCAAAGGTCCACCTGGTAGTGGCCGGCCAGTCTTTCGAGAGGTCGGTAAAAACAACAGGGCGCTTCGGTTTGAGGTAATTTTCTATGAAATCCTCGCGGGTAAGGCCCGTGCGGCGTTCAATTTGAAGCAGTTGCATGTGGAAGTATATTTGTCGGGACAGGTAAAACAATAGGAATCACCACAACGGTCAGAATCGCGGCAAAGTTGGCGTTCAGGCGGCAGCCTGAATACACGCCATTGTCAAATTAAATTCCGGTGCGGGAGCGGCCGCTCTCAACACACGGCGGCCATTTCCTTTTGAGACAGGAAACCCTGTTCCTGCATCCAGGCATCGCTGAATATCTTGCTGACGTATTTGCAGCCATGATCGGCGAAGATCAGCACCACCGTGTCATTTTCCGTCAGTTCGCCTTTGATCTGCTCGAGGCACTGCAGGGCCGCGCCGCTCGAATAGCCGACCAGAATGCCTTCGCGACGGGCGATGTCGCGGGCGCGCAGGGCGCTGTCCTGGTCTGTCACTTTCACGAAGCGGTCAATGAGTTCGAAATCGACGTTCGCAGGAATGATATTCTTGCCCGTGCCTTCTATGCGATAGGAATAGATCTCCTGCTCGTCGTAGACGCCCGTCTCGTGGTATTTTTTCAATACAGATCCGTACGCATCCACCGCAATGACCTTCATCTCGGGGTTTTGCTCGCGCAAAAACCGGCCCGAGCCGCAAAGCGTACCGCCGGTGCTGGCGCTGCCGATCAGCCATGTGACGCGGCCCTGCGTCTGCTCCCAGATCTCGGGGCCTGTAGTCAGGAAGTGTGCATCCGCGTTGTCGGGATTGAAGTTCTGGTTGACGTAATACGCACCGGGTATTTCCTTCGCGAGTTGCTCCGCCCGCCGGTAATACGAATTCGGATCGTTGGGCGCCGCATCCTGCGGACACATGATAACCTCTGCACCCATGGCGCGCAGGTTGTTGAGTTTGTCTTCCGAAATCTTGCTGGTAACCGTCAGCACGCACTTATACCCCTTGATCGCGCAAACCATGGCCAGGCTGAAGCCTGTGTTGCCGCTGGTAGCGTCTACGACCGTGCCGCCGGGCTTCAACTGCCCGAGGCGTTCGGCGCGCTCGATCATGTGCAGGGCGATGCGATCTTTGGCGCTCAGGCCGGGGTTGAAGGCTTCGATTTTGGCGTAAACGGTGGCAGGTATGTGAGAAACGACGGAATTGAGTCGAATGAGCGGGGTTTTGCCAATGGTTTCAAGTATGTTGTTAAATACCATACTCAGGTGTTCTTTTTCTGGCTGAATTAAATACGGGTAACGATTGTCTTTCCGAAAAGTATTAAGGTTTCCGAAAAGCGTCAAGGAAAATTGTGCAATCACAAGACAAATGGGTGGCAAAAAGGGAGAAAAGCGGATTATTTTTCCCGAAAAGTCGCCGCGAATGCCCAATCACTTCTCAAAATCAGGGGCAAAAATACTTCAAAGATGGCGAAAACAGGCTACACTTTTTGCAAACAAGGATTTAACAAAAAAATCAGCTGTGTTTTTTTGACAGTTTAAAAAAAATCATCACCTTTGGTCACCAACACGGAATTTTCGTTGGTTAATTTACAATACTTCATCACACACATTTAAATCCCCTCTGCTTATGTTGATTGTTTACGTTACGGTTGTCACGCTGCTTCTGGTACGCGCAGTACCCAAGATGGCGGCTTATCTTGCTTCCGGCTCCCGCCGCTGACCCGTAACTCCGCAAAACCATTTGGCCAACACAATCCCTTACCTGTAGTTTCATGAGAAAACGGCTGCCGGGCACATTACCGGGCAGCCGTTTGTCAGTCATATGCAATACCCCGGCAACTTGCAGTCGCCGGGGTATTGTTGTAAAAAACATCAGATCACTTCCACCCAGCGGCCGGGCGATGACGCACGTATCCGGTTATCGTACATCGCCTCGCAATTCACCGTCGGCAGGTAATACCGCCCTGCATATGCCGCATTGAGCTGGATGCGGTACACCCGCGTATCGCTCTGGTGCTGGTTGTAGGGCTTTGGCAGATCGAAATAGGTGTACACCCGGTCGTCGCGCACATCCTGGTAGTCCATCGGGCTGTTTGCCGTGCCGCCTACCCCGCTCATGCGGGCGTTCAGGATTTCCCAACCGGAAGGAAAGGTCTGCGACAAGGCCATTTCATTGAAGGGAAAATTGAACTCGCTATTTCGTTTCACCGTCACCTCCGCCACGAAGTCAGTGCCTTGCTGCAAACGGCTGATATCGATTGCGTTGCCTTTGGTGTCTGTATAGCGAATGCTCATGGCAATATTGCTCGCGGTTTCCTGCTGGTCGCCCACCACCGGCCGGCCATTGACGATCAGCCGGGCGTACAGACGCGTCTGGCTTTTATTTTTCACAGCCACTACATGGCCCTGGTCCGTTATGTTGACCGAACTGATGGGCTTGTTGCCGTCAACATTTTGCCAGCCGCCGTTGCCGACGCGGTAGGAAAACGTTCCGTTGCTGTTCCCTGCGTATTTCGACACATATTTTGAGAGGGCGCGCAGGGAAGTCGACAAACTTTGCGTGTTCCAGTACCAACCCTGTTCCTTACCGAGTTCCGTGCAGATGTAACCGGAAAGGGATTGCGCGCGTGTCGCGTCGCCGATGGCAACGTAGGTCTCGAGGATGAGCGCGCGGTCGCGCAGATCGCTGCCGTAAGTGTAGCCGCACCAGTCGTAACGCCAGTCGTCGCGCCATTTGCCGGCGACGATCTCCTTTGCCACCTCCGTTTTACCCGCCCTGGCATACGCCGCGGCGAGCAGGTAGGCGCTTTGTGTGTACAGGTCCTTTTTGCTGCGCAGGCGGTTCATATCGGCCAGCGCCGGCTGGCCTGCCAGTGAAAGCGTGTACAAACGGTACGCCTGGGTCAGGTCCTCGTCGTAATACCGGCTACCGCCCCCGCTCCACTGCCGGCTTGCGCGGGTCTGGCAGGCAACCCACTGCTCCAGCATACCGCCGGGAATGGTGTAGCCCTTGTTTTTTGCTTCGAGCAGGAAATGGCCGGCATAGGTGCTGCTCCAGTCATTGATGTCCGAACTGCCGGGCCAATAAGCAAAGCCGCCACTGGAATACTGGAAATTGCGCAATTTGTCGATCGCAGCCTTCACATTGGTCGACACCAGGTCCTGCTGCTGCTTCGTCAGCGGGGTCAGCAGGTCGACGTACAACTGCGGAAACGCGGTAGAGGTGGTCTGTTCCACGCATCCGTGCGGATATTGCAGCAGGTATTCCAGGTGGCGGCTGAGGTTGATCGCCGGAAGGCTGCTCACTTCCAGTACCGCCGACTCGATATCGGTATACCGGGACGGGTCGAATGCCTGCGACCACTCCTGGCCGGCCTCGATATTTCCTTCCAGCACTTCGGCCACCACCGGGTTGGGGTTCCGCACGAGCAGTTCGATCTCCTGCTCTACCGTCTCTCCCCCGCCCTGCGCCGTGATGACGAATTTGGCGGCGCCTGTTTTGTTGCCCACTTTCAGGTCGAAATAGGCCATCTGCTCGCCGGGCTGGTCGAAATTCAGAGTATTCTCCGAGCCGCCCTGCAAAGAGACGAGCCCTGATTTCTCCCGCACGCGCACAGTGGCGTTTTTCACTTTTGCTTCCATAGCGAACACATCAACCGGCAGGCGGAGCGTTTCGCCGGGGCCGAGCACCCGCGGCAATGTGGGCAGGATCATGAGGGGTTTGCGCACAGGACAGGTTTTTTCGACCATGCCGTAAGCGCCCTTGTTGCCGGGCTGCGGCGCCGAGCAGACGAGCATGGCGCGCACCGAGCCGACGTAATTATCGAGTTTCAGGGTGTGCTTTGCTGTTTTTCCCTTTTCCAGGTAAAAGGGCCCTATGTGGATCACGGCGGGTTTGAAGCGGTTGACCTGGGCGGCGCTCCGGGCCTTCTGGTTGATCCCGTCCCCGCCGATACTGAGGATGCGCTCCAGTTCCACGCCATAAGCCCCGAGCACATAATCGTAAATATCCCAGGTCTTCACGCCGAGCGCTTCGCGGGCGTAAAAGGCATCCCAGGGATTGGGGGTCTTGAAACGCGTGAGATCGAGCAGGCCGTCGTCCACAATGGCGAGGGTATACGCACAGGCCTTCCCCGAACTTTCGCGCACACTAACGGTGAAGGGCTCTCCGGGTTTCAGCACATCCGGCATATTCAGTACCGGTTGCAGGTGCGTCGCGGGGTTTTCCACGTTCACCGGCATCACGCCGTACATCCTGATGGGCAGGTCGTTGCGGGTCTGCGCATGGGGTTGAATAAGGCTGACATGCGCGTACACCGCAGGCGCCATTTCCGGAGTGGTCTTGAACGTCAGCATGTTGTCGCCCGCTTTCGCTTCGAACCATTCGTGTTGCACGACACGCGTGCCGTTTTCCAGGGTCAGCAGAATTCGTCCGCCTTCGCCCGCAGGCACTTTCAGGGTGACCTCATCCCCGGCCGTGTACTTTTCTTTGTCTACTGAAAACGGCAGCATGGCCGCAGCATTCCGGCTTTTGATGTCGTCGAGGCGGTCGGGGTATCCGCTCCAGAAAAAATCGCCGCCAGCGTGACCGCTTTCCGGATCGACGGCCCGCACCAGGAAGCGTCCCCAGGTGCCGGGGCTTACTTTCCAGGTCGCCACCCCGCGGCTGTCCGTTTGCAGTGTTTTTTTGTCCAGGGCATTCACGTGGTCGGCCGAATTGAATTGCGCCACATCGGAATCGGCGTCCGAATCCCACCACCAGCGCCAGTCGCAGCGGTAGAGTCCTGCTTCGATCTTGCGGTTGGCAACGGGGTTCCCTTTTCTGTCCACGACGACAAACTGTATCTCGCCGCCATTTCGGTCCAGTTCTTTCGAGCCCCAGCGGTTGGTGGGGATGTACACACCCACGTAGGCATCGTAGGGATAGTAGTCGAGGGCAAAGTTGTCCGTGCTGAAGTCGCCGCTCTTTTCAAAGGCGCGCACCCTGAATTCAGCGATCAGTTTTCCCGGCGCCGCGGAATGGTCGCCGAGTTTGAACGGTACGGAAGCCCGGCCGTTGTCGTCGATGGTGGCATCGAACAGCACCTGCGGATCGCTGTAAAACGAACGCGCGGGGTCGTCAAAAGCATACTGCCGGTAATTTTTAAACTCCGTTTTGCTCGCCCGCATCTGCAATTCCACTTTTGCTTTCAGGCCGCGCGCCACGGCGCCATGCAGCCAGTTGACCTGAAGTTTTCCGTTCAGGTCGCGGTCTGCGTTCGACAGTTCCTTTTTCCCGAAATCGAGGTCGACCTTCAGGCGGTTGGGTTTGACGGTCTCTATTTTCAGGGTCTTAGAAAAAGTAGCGCCGCCCACCTTCGCCTTTGCGATCCAGTTGCCCGTCGGCGCATCGCCGCGCGTCGTACAATGCAGGGCATATACCCCCGATACGCTTTGCGTGCTCACGGTGCGGTATTGCAGGGCGCCGCGCGGGTCCGTGAGTTCCAGCGTCACCGGATGCCCCTGCGGCAGGGTGCCTGCCACGTCTTCTAGCACGAAATTCAGGTAGATGGAATCGCCGGGGCGCCATACGCCGCGGTCGCCGTACAGGTAGCCTTTCAACCCGTGTTGCGCCTCCACGCCCGCCACGTCGAAGCGGCTGAGCGAAAGGGTATTGCCGTCGGCCATGCGCAGATAGCCCTTGTTGTCGCCATGCGTGGCCACGATCACAAAAGGCACCTCGCGCAAGCCCTCCACCACCGCGATGCCGTCGGCATCCGTCCGGGCCTTGGCGATCGGCTGGAGTTGATAACTCACCAGTTCCAGCGTCGCGTTGTTCACGGGTTCGGCGTTGTGCAGGTTCGTAACGGCCACGAACAAGCTGTTGTCCTTTCCGCGTTTCGCCGTGAGGCCAAGATTGCTGACAAATATGTTGCGGCTGGCAAAATGTTCGTAGTTGTAGTACTCGCGTGCGCAGGGGTCGTCGCGGCGGCTCCATTCGTAGCCGTCGTTCGCCGACCAGTCGTTCGTAAAGTAAATGCCGCGGTAATCGCCCATCATGCTGGCCAGGTTGCCGTATTCGTCGGTTTGGCCGACGTGCGCCATTTCGTCTTCCACCGAGGGGTTTTCGCCATCGCCGGAAGCATTGCAGGCCCATTCGGTGTAGCCGCGCCGGAAGGCGAACCGCACCTGATATATTGCGTTGGGGTCCTGCCGGATCACGTCCTTCAGATCGAGCATGTAGCGCTGCCACGACAGCGCGCTGGCGTTGGGATTGAGTTCGCGCAGGCTGACCTTTTTCTGCATGATGATCTTGCCCACGCGCTCCAGTTGGTATTCGCCCTCCAGTTCGTTGATCTGGAGAAATTGCAGGATGTTGGAATGGTATATTTTGAACACCTCCACATCGACAGCATTCAGGCCGACCGCCTCGAAGGGAAAGAACACGCTGCCGTCGGTCATGCGCGGCACCACGGCGCCGCGGCCGACGAGCCGCACGGCCGGTTTCAGGTCTTCAAAAGAGACGGACCAGTCGCTTCTGGCCTTCATCGGAGCACCCGCGATATTCTTTACGCCGGCTTCTACCCGCAGGTTGCGCTCGCCGTTCAGGCGCGAAGCGGGATATACGCGCAGGAAATTGCCGTAAACGGCGAAACGCAGGTTTCCGGTATATCCGTCGATCCGCACCAGCCCGTTCAGGTCCTGCGACGGCGCCAGGGGATCGGAGAAATTGAGCACCACGCACTGGCCGTCGTCCTGCACCATCCTGGCACTGAGCACCATGAATTCATCCAGTGCCGGTACGATTTGCTCGAGGCTGCCTTGTTCTTTCGCCTCGATCGGCTTGCCCGACCAGAAAAGTTCCACTTTCGAGCGCACGTTGCCGCGTTCGATGTCATTGACGTAAAACTCGTGGCTGCGACCGTTGTCGCGATGCACCCAGCCGATCGTGAGGGAGCGGTTGCCTTGTTTGGCCTTCAGCATTTCTTCCACAGCAGCGTTGTTCACCGGATCGCTGGTCATAATGCGGCCGGCCAGTTGCTGATGCTTCAGGTCGCCGGGGTCCTGCGTGCGCAGGCCTTCGGCCAGCACTTCGAAAGCGAGTTCGCGCACCCTGAATTCAAATTCGAACACCTTCGCCTCTTTGGGAACCTTTTTGAACAGTTTACCCAAAAACACTTTTCCCGCGTACTGCTTTCCATACGGGAGGGGTTCGGAAGGTTGCAGTTTGATCGTACGGTCGTCTTCCCAGACCGCCTGCCCGGAAATGGAAGGGGTGACGGAAAACAGGTCGTCGTCGACCGGCTTGCCGATCTGATCGCTGCCGACCGCGGGATCGACAAAACGAACGCGGATGGCGTCGGTGCGTCCGATCGAGCCGCTGGAATACGCGTAGATGTACTTCGAAACGGCCAGGTAATAGGCCTCATTCCTGGTCACTTTGATACAGGAATCGAAGATCAGTTGGCCCGCAAAAAAGATCAGGATCAGCGGGATGATTCGCTTTCGCATGGTTGGGAATGGATAAGAGGTGAGCAAAACGGTTATGGAAATGGTTTTTGAAGCCTGAACGGTGTTTGGGATTGTCCGGCTCGGCAAACAGTTGGCAGTATTTGGACAAAACAGGAAACTGCCGCTACAGCGCCGGTTGACCCTGCTAAATTAGGGGGAATTTAAGAACTCTATACGAGAACTGTTCACCCGAACGATCATTTCGAGCAAACGTGTGCGGCAGGCTATTATTCGGGACGCTTGAATGTTCCCCTACATCAGCCACTTTTTCATGCCCGGTATTTTGCTGAGCAGGGCGATCAGCGAGAACGACAGCGCCGCCACAAAGCAGGCCTGCACGAGTGCGCCGTAAATGGGATGCACCGGCAGGTTAAAGAAGAATTTGTAAGAACAGTGGATGCCGCCGATATAGCCGTTCTTCAGTACATCGAGCAGCAGCACATGCACGAAATAAACGCCGAAACTGTACGGCGCCATGCGGTGCACCAATGCGCTGACGCGGGGAAAGCGCTCCGCAAACGCGCGCCAGTCGCGCTCCCGGAGGAACAGGAACAGCGCCGTGGTCATGATCACGACATTCGGACTCGAATACACGAACACCTTGTTCGAATACGCGGCATCGCTGCACGACAGCCACCAGGTGAGGAAGGCCGTAAGCGGCGGCATGGCGAGTGCGATCGCATAAAATATCTTCTTCCAGGGCAGGGTGTACTGACTGAGATAATAGCCCAGCACGTAAAAACTGATATAGCCCAGCCAGCCGATGTACTTGACCAGGAACAGGTTGGGGATGAAGTGCTGGAGCGCGGTAACGATAAAACTGAATACGAGGAAATACTCGATGTCCCTGCGGTGGGCGTGGCGGATGAATATCCGGAAGCTCGGCGTGAGCAGGTACATACCCATGATCATGGGCAGAAACCAGAGATGGTAGTAAATGTCCTTGAACAGGATCACATCCATCACTTCGGAAAATTTGGGCCATTCTTCGTAGTAAATGTTGCCCCGGTACAGGTAGGTGAGGTACACGAGCGACCAGAAGAAGAACGGCGGAAGGATGCGCCGGGCCCGTTTTTTCAGAAACTGTACCGTCGTATCCGGGCGCCCCGGATGCAACATGATGCTCCCGCTCAGCAGGATAAAAAAGGGCGTAGCCCAGCGCAACATGCTGTAATAGATGTTACCGACCCACCACTGCTCGTCATAGGGCTTCTCCGGATCGAAATAATAAAGCACCTCGCCAATGGTGTGCAATTGCACGACTGCCAGCGCCGCCAGCACGCGGATATAACTCACTTCCGGGCGCTTATGCGCCGTGTTCGGCCTGGCGGCGGGCTCGGATTGAGGCGGTATGGCTGATGAAACAGGGATGTCCGCCGGTGTAGGTGGTGATGCCGACGTGGCCTGAACCGCGAACGTGATGGGTGATTTGATCAAGGAAAAGACGGTTAACGATACGAGTACCTGGTTTCACCGGGATGCGGGAGGCTAAGGTATGGCCTTTGGTCCTATCGGCGGGTAATCGGGCTTTTTTTTTGCCACCCCTGCTTTTCCAGTGCAATGTATGCCGCCGCACAAGAACTGGAAACTGGAAACTGGAAACTGGAAACTGGAAACTGGAAACTGGAAACTGAAATTAAATTGAAAATTGGGTCGTCACCCGATTGAACATTGACTTTATGGAAAACCCAATTGATCGGTTCGTGGCGTGGGAACGCGATAATGGTATGGAAAGTTGGTTGAAGTTTCTTCAAAAACGCACTTATCTTTTTCTTTGGTTTACAGTTGATTAGCAAAAATATACTGCGCTTTATTTTGAATTTCAATGACGCCGCCTTGTTATTTACGGCTGTTACGTATTACGGCATAAATGGCCTTGACCTGGGCGGCGTAAACGCCGCGCTACCGACACTACGTGACATTCAATACACTTGTGACAGGAATGCCAACAACGGCAAAGAACTGGAAACTGGAAACTGGAAACTGGAAACTGGAAACTGGAAACTGGAAACTGGAAACTGGAAACTGGAAACTGGAAACTGGAAACTGGAAACTGGAAACTGGAAACTGGAAACTGGAAACTGGAAACTAATCATTGTGCAGTTTCTAATTTCAAATTTTTCCAATTTCAAATTTCCAATTTCCAGTTGCGAATGAAGTATCAGGGCTTGGCCTTCTTGTTGAAGTCGCCAGCCTTGACGATGATCATCTTCGAATAGTCGAGGTACTTCTTCATGGCCTTGTTCACGTCAGCCAGCGTCAGTTGCGCCACCTTGTTCTCGAAAGAAGCATCCCAGTTCATATCGCGGTCCATGTCGAGGTATGCGTTCAGGCGACCTGCCACGGTGCCGTCGCTGGAGCGGCTTACCTTCTGCGATTTCAGCCAGCCGGATTTGGCCGATTCGAATTCTTCTTCCGTAAAACCGTCTTTGGATGCCCGCTCGATCTCTTCGCGGAACGCCGCTTCCAGTTTTTCAACGTTTTCCGGATTGTAGATAGCGCTGGCGCTGAAGCCGCCGTTTTCGTCGCGCGAAGACGCAAAGAAACGTCCGCCCACGCCGTAACTCAGCCCTTCTTTCTGACGGATGCGGGTTGCCAGCCTCGAATTGAGGAAGCCGCCGCCGAGGATGTAACCGCCGATGGTAATGGCCGGATAATCGGGATGGTCGTTGTTCATCGGAAAGCCGTAGCCGGCAATAAAGTTGGCGTTGGCTTTGTCGGGCGTATTGATGGTCTCGGTACGCGCCGCGACGGGGATGTAATTGTCTTCGATGCGCCGATACGGCGAAGGACTTTTCCAGGCGCCGAAGGTCTCCGTCAACGTTTTTTCGATCTCCTGCTGGTCGAAGTCCCCGACAACGGCACAACTGGCATTGCTGGCGCCGTAGAAGGCTTTGTAAAAATTCTTCACCTGATCGATTGTAACGGCTTTTACCGCTTCCACTTCCTCATCGAAGCTCATGACGTAACGCGGATCGCCTTTGGTGTAGGGGTTGGTGATCCGGTTGAATGCCTGACGGGACAGGGAGGCGGGTTCCGATTTCTGCTGCTCGATGCCGGAAAGATATTCTTCGCGCAGTTTTTCGAACTCGTTCTCGGGGAAAGAAGGCTTGAGCAGCATTTCACCAGCCAGACGCACGGCGTCGGCCAGGTGTTCGCGGTCGGTTTCGATGCTCACCGAGACTGAACTGGCGCCGCCGAACACCCGGATGCGCGCTTTGAGTTGATCCTGCATGTCTTCGAGTTGCTGGCGGGTCTTCTCGATGGTGCCTTTGTTGAGCATGGCCGCAGTAGCCGTGCCCACCATGTCGAGGTTTTGCAGGCTTTCCAGCGTACCGAAGCGGAAGGTCAGGGTCGCGTTCACGGCATCGCCGCGGTTTTCTTTCGACAGCAGGGCGTATTTCATGCCGTTGGGCAACTGCCCGCGTGTAGTGCGGCCTTCGATATTCTCCGGGGATGGGTCGAAATCTTCGCCCTGCGCGATGGCCGCCTTGCCCTTGTAGTCTTTCAGCAGTTCATTCAGGTCCGGCGCTTCCGGTATTTCGGCGCGGTCCGGGTTTTGCTCGGGCAGGAAAAAGCCGATGGTGCGGTTGGAGGGTTTGAAATAACGCAGCGCCACGCGCGCCACGTCATCAGCCGTCACTTTCTCCAGGTTATCGCGGTACAGGAACGCCAGCCGCCAGTCGCCCTGGCCGATGTAGTTGCTCAGGCTGAGCCCTACGCGGTCGCTTTGTTTGAAAAACAACTCCCAGTTTTTCAGCAGCCGCGTCCGGGCCTTGTCCACCTCATCTGCGCTCGGCGGATTTTCTTTCAGGTCGTCGAGCACTTTTAGCATGGCTTCCTGCGCGTCGGCGACGGACTGCTCCATGCGCACTTCACAGACAAAATTGGCGTATCCGCCTTCGGCAAAACCCGAAGCGCCGCCGTACACGCTGGCGGCCTTTTTATCTTCTACCAGCGCCTTGTACAGGCGGCCCGACGGCTCGTCGGTGAGCAGGTTACCCAATACGGCGAGCGGCGCATAGTCTTCGTGAGCGGCCGAAGGCAGGCGGTACATGGCGGAAAACACCTGCACGTCGCCGCTGCGGCGCAGGGTGATCTGGCGTTCGCCGTCCTGCGTCGGTTCGCGTGTATAAGTGGGGATAAGCGCGCGCTCGGGCTTCGGGATCTTTGCAAAATATTCGTACACGAGATCGAGCGTTTTTTGCTCGTCGATCTTGCCCGCCACCACCAGCACCGCGTTGTCGGGCTGGTAGTATTTGTGGTAAAACGCCTGCAGCCGTTCGATGGGCGCGCCTTCGATGTCCGACTTTTCGCCGATCGTGGATTTGCCGTAGTTGTGCCACTGGAACATCGTGCCCAGCATGCGCTTGTACAACACGCCCGTGGGGCTGTTCTCGCCGCGCTCGTACTCGTTGCGCACCACCGTGAATTCACTTTCCAGGTCTTTGCGGGCGATGTACGAGTTGATCATGCGGTCGCTCTCGAGGTCGAGCGCCCAGCGCAGGTTCTCCTCCGTTGCGTCGAAGGTTTCGTAATAGTTCGTGCGGTCGTACCAGGTGGTGCCGTTGGGGCGCGCGCCGTGTTCCGTGAGTTCCTGCGGGATGTTGGGGTGTTTGGGTGTGCCCTTGAACACCAGGTGCTCCAGCAGGTGCGCCATGCCGGTCTCGCCGTAGGCTTCGTGGCGCGAGCCGACTTTATACGTGATGTTGACGGTGATGATGGGTTTCGACGGATCGGGGAAGAGGAGCACCTGCAGGCCGTTGCCGAGGTGGTATTCCGTCAGGCCTTCCACGGAGGTGACAAGGGTCACGCCCGGAGGCAGTTTGAGGCTGGACTGCGCCATCGCGCATGCGCCCGACAGCAGCAGGGCCAGCAGTGAAAGGGTGTGTCTGGAAACAATTTTCATGTCAGTGCAGTTTTTGATTGATAAGTGCCGGGAGGAAATAAGTGATCAAATCAAACGCCGGCCGGGCCCGAAAGGCTGTGTCTTAAATGTTTATATATTTCCGTCCCGGCACTTAGCAGGCATAAGGACCTCTTGCAGAGTAGAAAGGCGGTTTCCAGAGGAAAGGGGCTCAATTTTCGAAATTTTTCTCATTCGGCGTTACAATTCACGCCAAATATCGTCCAACAGTTGCCTCATCACCGATTATGGTAGGGCTTCTGTTAAAATCACCCTACCTTTGCGTAAAATTCACACCATGACTCATCAAGGAAATTCCGAAGCGGGTTTACAGGAGACGTTCAATGAAAAAGGCGAGCGGATCAGCCCCGTTTTGCCCAAACATGTCAAAAATTTTCTCATCGATATCGACGGCACCATTTGCGACGACGTGCCCAATGAAGAGCCCGAAAGAATGGGCACCATCCTCCCCTACCCCGACGCGCTGGCGATGCTCAACCGCTGGTACGAAGAAGGCCACGTGATCTTTTTCTTTACCAGCCGGACCGAAGAGCACCGTACCATCACAGAGGCCTGGCTCGAAAAGCACGGCTTCAAATACCACGGCATCCTGTTCGGAAAACCCCGCGGCGGCAACTACCACTGGATCGACAATCACATCGTACGCGCTACCCGTTTCAAGGGAAAATTTACCGACCTGGTCGTCAAAACACACGAGATCGAAGTATTCTCCGAATAGGATTGCGGGCGACAAAAATGAAAATCAGGCGGCCCTTTTGAAATTTTGCGCAGGATTCCCCGTTTCTTGCCTGTAGACTTTTCGGATCCCTGCTCCCGGAACCGACTTTGTAGTAGTCTCGTAAACAAATCAAACTGCAATGCTCGCTTTCTGTTTCCTGCTCCTGGCCGCGCCGCCCGATACCCTTCCCTACGACCTGGAAAGCCCCTTTTTCATCATCAATCTGGCCAACGAAGAACTCCGGGAGATCTCCGGCCTCGGGCCTACTGATTCCGCAGGCATTTACCTTTCCATCGCCGACGAACGCGGTATCATCTATTTTATCGACTGCAATGGCGGCGGCAAAGTGCGCCGCACGGTCTGCTTTCGCAACAAGGGCGATTTCGAAGGCGTCGAAATGGTGGGCCAAACATTGTACGCTGTAAAAAGCGACGGCGATATTTTTGAAATTACCGACTGGCAAAGAGGCAAGCCGGAGGTACAGGAATACGAAACGGCCCTGGACAAGGAAGACGACGTGGAAGGACTGTGCTACGATCAGCATCGCCAGGCCCTGCTCGTCGCCTGCAAGCAAAATCCCGACAGCATGTGCCTGCGCCGGGTGTTCGCATTCGACCTGAAAGCGAAAACCCTGAGCGCCGACCCCGTATACACCATCGACCCGGAAGAAGTGAACCGGATCGTGCCGCTCGGCGACGACGACAAGCACCGCTGGTTCAGCCCCTCGGGCATCGCCATCCACCCGATCACCGGCGACGTGTACGTCATTTCCACTTCCCTCAAGCGCCTGCTCGTGCTCGACTACCGCAGCGGCCGGATCAAATTCGTAGCCAAACTGCCCAAAAAGATGTTCCCGCAGCCGGAAGGCATCGCTTTCGACCTCCAGGGCGATCTGCTGATCAGCAGCGAAGGGAAAAAAGGCGACGGCATGGTGATGAAATTCGAATACAAACCGCTGAAGTGAATGTGCTAATATGTTTTAATGTGGAGAATGTGCTAATGTGGGGGTAATGTGCTAATAGATTAATGTGGTGAATGGGCTAATGCCGTTCTTTTTTTGCTGCTGTTGTGGCCGGTAGCGCGGCGTTTACGCCGCCTTGTTGGAGGTCATTTATGGCCGACTGTTACGTCTTACGGCCATAAATGGCCTTGACCCGGGCGGCGTAAACGCCGCGCTTGAAGTAAATGTGCTAATTTGCTAATGTGGAGATTAATGTGATGAATGGGCTAATGTCATTCTTTTTTGCTGCTGTTGGCTGGACGCCCCACCCCCGACCAATCGACCATGAGTCTATCCCCACATTAGCACATTAACCACATTAGCAAATTCATCACATTAACATATTAGCACATTATCCCCCCTTATTCGCAAGCAACTGCTAATTTTGCGGCGCCTCACGGCGCCAAAAGTGTTAATGCCGGTTATTTGCCTATCCTTTCAGGCACTTCGGTGTTAACAGTGTCGACGCCAACGGGCCATTAGCACACTACACCAACACCAACATCATAATGCCGGTCATCGAACTAAAGATCCCCAACCTGGGCGAATCCATCTCCAACGTCACCTTTTCAAAATGGCTGAAACCCGACGGCTCCATCGTAGCGATGGACGAGCCGCTGTGTGAGATCGAAACGGAAAAAGCCAACCAGGAACTCTCCGCCGACTCCGCAGGCAAACTGATCTGGGTCGCCAAAGAAGGCGAAGACCTGGAGATCGGCGCCCTGTTCGCAAAGATCGATACCGACGCCGGCGAACCCGGGGGCAGCGACAGCCAGTCCTCCTCGGCCGCCAAGGAAAGCGCCCCGGAAAAAAAGGAAGCCCCGGCGGAAAAACCGGCAGCCGAGCCGGTCGCTACTGAACCGAACTACGCCAGCGGCGCGCCTTCACCGGCTGCCGCCAAAATACTGGCCGAAGCCGACATCAAACCTTCGGAAGTCAACGGCACCGGCCGCGACGGACGCATCACCAAGGAAGACGCCCTCAAAGCAGTGGACAACAAATCGAACAGCCCTGCACCGGCCGCACCTGAAAAGGAAAACGCACCGGCCAGCCCCGCAGCGCCTGCAACTTCCTTTTCGCGGGAAGAGCGCCGCGAACGCCTCAGCCGCATGCGCCGCACCATCGCCAAGCGCCTCGTCAGCGCCAAGAACAACACCGCCATGCTCACCACCTTCAACGAAGTGGACATGAGCGCGGTGATGGCCCTGCGGGAAAAATACCAGGAAGCCTTCGTCAAAAAATACGGCATCAAACTGGGCTTCATGTCCATCTTCGCCAAAGCATGCGCCAAGGTGCTGCTGGAAATGCCCGAAGTGAACGCCTTCATCGACGGCGACGACATCATTTACCACGAGTACGCCGACATCAGCATTGCCATCAGCACGCCTACGGGCCTGGTGGTGCCGCCCGTGCGCAACGTGGAAAGCCTGCGCTTCTCCGACGTGGAACTGGCGATCAAGGAACTCTCGGGGAAAGCCCGCGAAGGCCGCCTCACCCTGGAAGAAATGAGCGGCGGCACCTTCACCATCACCAACGGCGGCATCTTCGGCAGCCTGATGAGCACGCCCATCATCAACGAGCCGCAAAGCGCCATCCTCGGCATGCACGCCATCAAGGAGCGCCCCGTTGCGGTGGACGGCGAGGTAAAGATCAGGCCGATGATGTACCTCGCGCTCAGTTACGACCACCGCGTGATCGACGGCGCTACTTCGGTGACCTTCCTCGTGAAAGTGAAAAACCTGATCGAAGACCCGGTAACGCTGCTGCTCGACGTGTAAACCTGCGTCGTCAGTTTTTTACATGGTTTTGAGACTTTGACAAGGTCCGTTGCTGTTGCAGCAACGGATTTTGTCGTTTTGGCGGGTGTTCCGGCTCTTTGTGTAGCGAGTTACACCCTTTGTGTAGCGACTAACGCTCTTTGTGTAACGACTTACGTCCTGTGTGTAGCGAGTTACGTCCTGTGTGTAACGAGTTACGTCCTGTGTGTAACGAGTTACGTCCTGTGTGCAACGAGTTACGTTCGATGTGTAACGACTTACGTCCTTTGTGTAACGAGTTACGCCCTGTGTGTAACGACTTACGTCCTGTGTGTAACGACTTACGTCCTGTGTGTAACGACTTACGTCCTTTGTGTTGTGACTTACGTCCTTTGTGTAACGAGTTACGCCCTGTGTGTAACGACTTACGTCCTGTGTGTAACGACTTACGTCCTGTGTGTAACGACTTACGTCCTTTGTGTTGTGACTTACGTCCTTTGTGTAACGAGTTACGCCCTGTGTGTAACGACTTACGTCCTGTGTGTAACGACTTACGTCCTGTGTGTAACGACTTACGTCCTTTGTGTTGTGACTTGCCTGCTCGCGCGTGGCTCCGCCTCGTGCGTACTATCTGTTGGGCACAGCCCAACCATTATCACACACAAGGCAAAGCCTTGCGCGAGCGGAGTATTTTAAAGTATGGAAAGGACCGGTCGTAGTCGAATTTTTTTTAAACACAGACTCTTCATAACTTTAGGCTGTTTGAATTCGCAGACCACTGAATATCAGGATGCAATTGAGTCAATTCCGCATCATGATAACTTGATAAAATTTTGTCAGCCAGTCACCCACAAAGCTATACTGATATGCAAACAGAACGATTTGGAATCATAGACTTTTTTGGCATTTTCATTCCAGGATCATATTTAGGCGGCATGATGTTACTGGGTGTTGTCGGGCTTTTAGATTTAACTGGAATTCCAGATAGCCATATTTTCATATTTGATAAAATCAAAGAAAATCAGACTTTCTTTGCAGCAGTTTTTGTTTTTGTATCTTATTTATTAGGTGTAGTACTTAGGTTATACGCGCCGGAATCTATTGACAAATTATCTACGGCTTATTTGAAACTTTTAAGGGTAAAAAAAGAATGGGTTACAGATTCATTCCCTTATTCTTCAACCTTAATACCTGTTTTTAAAAGAAGCGGAACATCCGCAATTACGGACTTCTTATTTTCAATCAATCCAAAGTTTGGAACTAAACCTTATTTTAATTATTGCAAGTTATTAATTGTTGCCAAAAACCCTGCGCTAGCGGCACAAGTGCACCAGGCAGAAGCATTGGTTAGGTTTCTGTCAGGCACAACCTGGGGGCTGATTGTAGGAATTATTATTGCATTAATGGGATTCATTACATTTTCAATCAAAGGATTGAAATTTCTGACAATCTTCTATGGTAGTGTTTTTATTATGAGCTTCATTATCTTGCTTTTGATTTTGAGAAGATTCAAATATCAAAGAAGGAGAGAGGTTGAAATTGTGTGGAGATGCACTTACCTGGTATTAACAGATGGCAACAACTCCAAACTGTCAAAATAAGCCTGCCATTTGAAATATTTGCGGCTTTGAACGTGATTAATTTTTTCTCGCTCGTGCGAGACTCCATCTCGCATGTAATATCCGTTGATCGTTATTTCACGCAAGGCGCTACCTTGCATGGGGGGCAAGCCCGCCTAGTGATCACAAATACTAAGGAGAGAAAAACTAAATGTAAAAAATGAAGAAAATTTTTGATTTACTTATCGCTTTTTCCGGGATATGCATAACTATTTCTTGTTCAAACAGCCCAGATATTATAAACCACCAGTTATTTACCAAATTAACAGATAATCCACTGAATGATTCATTATTTTTTTGCAGTTCAAAGATCGAACATAAGGGAAGTAGCCCCTATAATAAATATGAAATATCGCTTAGATATTGGGATGAATGTCCGGTAAGCGCTTCCTACTCGCCGGAACATGTGATTCATTGCTATCTTTTTTTGAAAAACGATTCGATCTTTGTAGAAAATCAAAAAACCGGAAAAGAGGTATATTTATTTTCTCTTGGCCGATATGAAAAGAATAGAGGGCTTATCGACTTAAAAGTTGATTTAACCTATACCTCCCCTCATTTGCCTCCCACGGGCGTTATGGAAAAGGTAATTTACCAGAGATTTGAGTTTTACGTACAGGATGCTTTTTATAGCGTTAACTATAAATCAGATATATATAAGATCAGGCTGTTTGATTACCCCTATTTTAACGGCGCCATTTATGGAAGTGACGATCTGGTATTGTTCTTATCCGCCGATTCAGGAATATTAGGGGCATATCTGGCTTATAGTAGTTCAGATCATTACACTCCTTCTATTGACTCAATAGAAACATTTACAGGTGATATATTTAGAGCACGATATGATAGTTGTTGTATATATTATTTAGAAAAGGGAGAATGGTTGTGAGTTAAGCCGCACATTAAAAGGTATTTTCGAAGTAAAGTACTGCTCGCGCGAGGCTCCGCCTCGTGCGTATTATCTGTTGGGCACAGCCCAACCATTATCACACACAAGGCAAAGCCTTGCGCGAGCGGATTAAAACTTGGCATCAGCATTACACTAATTAAAAATAGGCCACTGAAAATTTGCAGAAATGCCATTTAAAATATCCATCTGCTCGCCATTTTTATACCAAAGACTGGTTGGCTCACATATTATATAATCAATGCCTTTTATATTAATGCATTCTCTTTCATTACAATCAATTATACCACTTTCAACTCCTACATTCATATGTCTTGCTCCGGGATATGTCAACAGTATAGTTTTCGTATGTAAACAGTGCCAAATTAAATACGCAAAAAGGAGAGATTTGTCTTCACAGTCAGCAATATCAAAATATAAGATCACCTCAGGAATAAATAGCACTTCCCTACCATATACATCTAAATCCCCCTTATAATATATTTGCTGCGAGATTCTTAGCAAAAAGTCAATTTTCTCAGCATATGGCAATGATTCTATAATGTTATTAATTGTTGATATGTTTTTAGTCATACATGAAGACGGTGCAAGAAATTCAATACTTGTATCAGAAAGTGCAAAAGGTATATTTCTCAAATACTCAACATAAGTAGGATTAAAGAAAAAATCAATATTAAACAATGAGTCTTTATAAAGTATTTTATAATTAATTAACGTATCATTGCCACCTAACAACCATGGCAGTTTCCCATCAAATAATATCTGTCGGGAACCATTAAATTCTTGTATAACTCTCCAATTATCAGACGAAGTGGTATTCATTGTAGGAACATAATAGGTTTTACCATCATATTCAATACAATTTTCTAATTCCATTTTAGCAGATACGCCCCAAAAGTAGTTCCCATTTTCTTTCAATAAAAGACCTTGAAAGTGAAATTTTGAAAATAAACATATCTGATATTCTAATACATCTAACCCTAAATTAATTCCTATTCTTTCCGACATCTTTCTCAAAAAATCAAATATCATATAATCATTAAAGTTTCGATCTAAGAACATATCATGCAGATCAGATATAAAGACAGTATCTATATATAAACAATTGTCAGAATAGATAGGTCCTGACTTCAAGTTTTGAATAAAGTAGGATTTTTTTACAGTAATATTAATATTATAATAAGCAAAATCAAATTGATCGCAATTCTGTGAATTGCAATTTTGAGTATTTTTCATAATGAAAAAAACCGCCAACAAAAAAACAACCTTATTCATACTCTTTTAGCATTATATTTATATTCTCGGTTTCTTAATTGGGGCAAAAGTAATTATTAGTGCTTTTACATTTATACTTTACGCAGTGATACTAATTGGTGATTTTACTCCTGCAATTACCCCTTGTTCGCGCGAGGCTCCGCCTCGTGCGTATTATCTGTTGAGCAAAGCCCAACCATTATCACACACAGGGCAAAGCCTTGCGCGAGCGGAGTAACGACTTACGTCCCTTGTGTAATGAGTTACGTCCTTTGTGTAACGACTTACGCTCTTTGCGTAACGACTTACGCCCTTTGTGTAACGACTTACGCTCTTTGCGTAACGACTTACGCCCTTTGTGTAATGAGTTACGTCCTTTGTGTTGTGACTTGCCTGCTCGCGCGAGGCTCCGCCTCGTGCGTATTATCTGTTGGGCACAGCCCAACCATTATCACACACAAGGCAAAGCCTTGCGCGAGCGGGTACTTGCAAGATTTTTGGCTTTCAGGTTTTGAAACCTGAAAGAACGGGGTGGGTGGGTTTATGGAAGACTTGTGAGAATGGATTTGTATGAACGCAGAACGGTGCATAGTCGCTACTGTTGTTTTGTACTTTATTATTTTCATCTTTCAATTATTATTCTTCTATATTGTATTGGTATGTTGAACCTATTCTTCAATAGCTCCAAGTATTTACTTCCTTCTATATTCAACTCGTATTCGCTTGCAATGACCAACTTTTTTGCATGCTCTTTTCCGCCCCAATATGCATATTCCAATAATTGGCCTATTGCCTCTCGGATACATGCTTTTGCCGAGCTTCCTGTCTTTATCTCAAAGAAAATATATCCATCCTTCTCTTTTACAACGACATCAATTTTTTTTCCATTGAGTGGATTTTCGACACTGATATTTTCCGCGCCGTATTCTAGCATCAATTCTTCAATTAGTTTCTGTTGAAGCAATGTGTGTCTTATGTCAACGTTTATCACCTTTTCAATCGAACTGTATTCACGATTTACAATAAGCCTTCTTTCCCTTTTTAAAAACTCAAAATCAAAGGATGCTATTTCTTTTTTAATTTTAGATTCAACGTCATTTATTTCATTTTCGATTTCTAAATATATATCAAGTAGATTATCGAATGTTGTTAATATCTCATCAAAATCTATCTTCAATTTCGCTACAATTCTCCCAAAAAAAACAAACGTCTGGTTATTTATCAATTCAGGTTTAATTTCTCGAACTTCAGTCATTTCGCTTCTTCTTCCTCTTTGCCAATGCCACATCAAATATGAACTGAATCTCTCAGGTTCTTCTCGTATCAGGCAATTCAGTTTATAAATCTTCGGAAATAAAATACTGATATCTGGTAAAGATTGGCTCGGTTCCAATGAAAATGCAAGTCCAAATCTCAACCCCTCATCTTCAAGCCCAATATTGAATTGCAATTCTTTCCTTCCTCCATAATGAAATGCCCAACCTTTTTCCGAAATAGAGTCGTCATGAAAAATTGAATCACCTGCCTTTTTTTTGAAGCCTTTAATTTGTTTTCGAATTTCCTGTAATCTCCCGATTTTATATTTCGAAGAACGGTCGTTCAATTTATATGCAATTTCGGTTATTTTCATTTTTTATTATTAAGTAGAACATAGGTTTCCTTATCAACTACTTGCTAACACGGTGTCCGACAAGAAAGCGATAGTTGAGTATTTTTATTTTTCAAAGATTGGGTTTTTAACAAAAACTCCTTTCCTGTTTATATATCTAACTTCTCCATTATATATTGCGAACGCAGTACTTTCTGTAAACGGAGAAATGGTATCAAATTCAATAGGTATCACATTTTTACCTTTGCAGTCCAAAAAGCCCCATTTATCATATTGTTTAACTCTTATAAATCCAAAATCGCCTGCTCGCGCGAGGCTCCGCCTCGTGCGTATTATCTGTTGGGCACAGCCCAACCATTATCACACACAAGGCAAAGCCTTGCGCGAGCGGGGTACTGTTGTGCAGCCCTGCCGGGCTGAGCAAGTCGGAGGCTTGCAAGATTTGGCTTTCAGGTTTTGAAACCTGAAAGAACGGGGTGGGTAGTTATCACAACTAAGTACAAGCACAAAAGTTATGCAGGATAGTAAAAAGTTACTATCTTAACTGGATGAAGTCGATCCAAATTGAATTAAAAGCGGATGAAATAAGTGATCTTGAACATTTATATCATCAAACCAAAGATATTCGAACACGAACACGAGTTCAAATCATTCTTTTGAATGGCGAGCAAGGCATGGTTTCCAGTGCCATTGCATCTATTGTGCGAATGAATGATGTAAGTGTTCAACGGATATTGCATCGGTACCAGTCTAAAGGCCTTCAAGGTTTGGAAGATGAACCTAGAAGTGGTCGGCCTCAAAAAATGACAGAGGCTTATCTAGAGAAACTACTTGCTACAGTTCGACGCCGTCCCAGGGCATTAGGTCTGGATTATTCGATATGGACTTTAGATTATTTGAGAGACTATATGGCAAAACATACGGGGATGGTATTAAGCCGGGAAACTATTCGTCGTCATCTGAAAGAAAAAGGCATCACTTTTAGTCGTCCTCAGCATAAAATCAGCAGTCCAGACCCGGATTATGAGGTCAAAAAAAAGCGATCGAAAAAGCAAGAAACCAACTAAATGCCTCAGAAATCTTTTTGTATGCAGATGAGTTCAATGTTAGTTGGCAGCCTACCTTAAGAGCTATGTGGAGCCCTGTAGGACAGCAGGTCATGATCCGCACACCAGGTAAGCCAGCAAAGCATTATGGTATAGGGGCAGTCAATTATCACACCGGAGAAACATTTGTCATATTTCGCAAACGGAAAAACCGGCTACAGATCGCTGAGTTTCTTCGGCTTGTATTAAAGGCCTACCCTCAAAAACGGATCATCCTGGCATGGGATAATGTCTATACCCATAAGGATGGAGAAATAGAAAAAGTAGAACAAGAATATGCTAACCGGTTAAAACTACTTTATCTGCCTACTTACAGTCCCTGGTTAAATCCAATTGAAATGCTTTGGAGACATTATCGAAGAGAAGTCACTCATTGTGAACTCTTTGGTTCTCCAGAAAAATTGATCGAAGCTTCAAAGAACTTTTTTACAAAATATAATCAATCTCCCAGCCGAATCCTTTCAGTTATTGGAAGTAAGGCTGCATAACTTTTGTGCTTGTACTTAGTACCTAGTACCAAGTAACTCTAATCCCATTACAAAAATAATTGGTACTCGGCGAGCAAAAGAAAAGTACATTCACCTTAGTATCATAATCACTAAGCAAATATCCGCCGGTAGTTTTAACAAATTTTATGTTTGACAAATTTTCTATCACCTCAATATTTAAACCGACCAATAAAAACTTTTTATCCGAAACCTTTCCTTTTAAAACTTTTTCTTTTAAATAATCATATGCTTTTTTGCCAAAAATTGAAATTTCATAAATCCTTCCTTGTGAATTATTGCGCACCTCTATAAATGGCTCTCCTGATTTTAGCCGATATTCCAATTTATGATCATCAGTATAGTCTGGACGCCCCAACACATGCGTGGCACGACCTGTTATGTCATCTCTGTTGATATCAATAAATGAGTTAAAATCATTTGCTGTAATACTTTTTATTGCTGATATGTTATCATGTTTCTCTCTATATTCAGTTGAAAACAATTCTTGATAATGCCAATCCTCTTGGGCCTTATTAAGAAAATTTTTCTCCTTATTTAATTTGTTTTCTTTTTTTGACAGGTATTCTCTTTCAGCTGGTGAAGTTGCAATTGAGTCCTTTTTCTCTTTTAAGGTTTTTAATTCACTTTCAATGAGAGTAATAAACTTGTCACTATTGTCTATATTGTTAATAATTGTGTTGATAGAATAATCGGTGTAATATTTTGGCAATGATATAGTTATGTTGTTATAAGTAACTTCGGTTATTACAAAATTAGGTTCGTTTGGGGGGAATTTTTTAGGAGGGCTACAAGAGAATACTATTGCTAGTGAAAGGATTGGCAAAAAAATACAATTATTCATTTTTCGGAAAGATTGTAGTTAGTTGAGTTTAAAAGCTTAATTTCATCAGGTGGACACAGATAGTCAGCAATTTGGCAAAAATGCAAAAGCACGTCAATGTGTTTAATTATCTGGGTTCTATATAATTTCTTATCGCTTTTAGATTCGATCTCTACCTCAACATTGATAAGCGAGTTAGTAAATTTCCAAATTAAAGATTTAGTGTGAAGCAACATTTCATACGCTTTGTCAACTCTATTATTATTTTTAATAGATTGCTTATATTCCTGATAATTCAATTTAATGTTGTCCAAAGTGTAGTGAATTGTGTTAAAGTTAATTAATGGTTCATATATGTTAGTTGAATTGTATATGCTGTCAACAATGTGCAACTCTAATCTTACAACTTCAAAACTTTTAGTTTGAATCATTTTATTTTCATCTATGAAGTACCCCTTTGCCTTTTGCATAGTATCAAAAAAAGTAATAATAGATGTTACTGTTATACCCAAAATTACTAAAATTGATACTATTCGATTAGATGCAATCCATTCCTTGAATTGCTCAATTCTGTTTATATCCTCTTTTTTTTTCATTTTTTTGATACTAACTATTGCCTCAAGAAAACGGATAAGAAATGCCCGCATTGCACTTTTTACTTATCCATATTAGGGCATATCGTTTTTCGGCATTTGCCCTTTTGTCTAAGCAAGCCCACGTTGCAGGTTTGTTTAGCCAAAAGAATATTGGTGAGTCCAGTTTTTATTTGCCTCAGCTCTTTTGTATGATATGAGTGTAGATATCGCACACCGGTCTTTCTTCCCTCTACCGTCACGGATAAAAATACGGTAATTTTCAGGACGTAAATCTACTCATCTCAAGTTTAACAACTTTCCGGCGCACAACCCAACATTCATTTCACACAAAACAAGACTTTGCGCGAGCGGGCGCCCTTCCCCTTATCTTTGCCCATACATGAACCTGCGAAACTGTTGTTGTCTCCTCTTCGCAACGCTCGCCTGCACCTTGCAGGCACAGGGGCCGCTCGACGGCTACCTGAAAGGCAAAGGTGTGCTCGACCTGGCGCCTTCGTTTTCCTACAACACCGCCGACCGGTTCGACGGTCCGTCGAATCAAACATACGATCTCCCGTACCACGGCAGCATGCTCGCCCTGTTCGCCGAATACGGACTTTCCCGAAAAACGGATCTGGTGGCGACGGCAGCCTATGTGTTCACGGAAAATAAAAGCGGCTTGCAGGACGGCGGACTTTTTGTAAAATACCGCCCCTGCTACAAAGACATCGGCAACGGGGGCAAACTGGGCATCCTGCTGGGCGGCGGGCTCGCGTTTCCCCTGTCCGACTACGAGCCCCTGGTAACCGGCGCGCTCGGCCAGAAGGCTGTGTCTGCGCCGCTGCGCGTCATCGCGCAGTGGGAAACTGCTTTGGGCCTGTTCTTCAACACAACGGCCGGCTACACCTGGCGGCTGGATCGCCTGCAGGACGATGATGTGGCCGCCATACGCGCGCAGCGCCCCGATTATGAGCCGGTGCAGCCGCAAAACTTCACCACCCTGTTATTCAAGGCGGGTTTCCCGGCCGCGCACTACTACTTCGACGCCTGGGTAGAATGGCAGCACAGCGCCGGCGGCGCCGACTACCAGCCCGGTGTGCCCGACCTGCCGCAGGCCTACGGCGTTTCCTACACCCAGGCAGGCGGCACGCTGTACTATTCTGAAAACGGGAAAAACGGCTTCTACCTGAGCGGAGCGAAGATATTCGGAGGCCGGAATACCAGCCGCCTGCTGCGCATGACGGCGGGGATGGTGTTCAGGTTTTGAAGGCTGGGACCTGCGGAAAGCAGGGTTGATTGGTTCTATTGATTTGAAGTAGGCAGTTGGCGGTAGCAGTTAGCAGTAATTGCAGCATTTGCCAAAACAGGAAATGGAGAACTTTTTTGTGCAGTCATTTGACGAATATTATCGCTGCCACTGTTAACCGATACTGCCAACTGTGTTAGCCACAGAACCAATTCACCGAATGCAGACGCAGCCGCCGTTTTTTGAAACAAATCGACTGAAGAGCAGACGCTCCGTAGGAGCCGACGGTTTATAGGATTCATGATCGCTATATTATTCCGCTCCGTAGGAGCCGGCCGTTACCCCGAACGTGGCCGGCTCCTACGGGGCGATTTCCCGGTTCTTACCTATTCGAGCGTTGATGTTTTGCAAATAACTCAAGTTGAGACCAATTGATCGCTTCGTTGCGTTTGCTGTTGGCGAGACGCCAACAGCGGCATCTTGTTAAAGAAAACGGCTCCTTTGCCGTTGTTGGCGTCCTCGCCAATAACTTACACGCACGATCTTACGGTATTCTTTCCGAGCGATTGAGCAGAACGCAAATTGGTATACAACAAAACCGGCCTTATGAAAATCCCGCATTTCTCAATCCTGAAAAATGCGGGATGCCCACTTATTCACACGCTACAAAGCAGCAATCTTACTTCGGCAGTTTGATTCTGTAAACCTTCCCCGCCTTGTTGGTCAGTTTGCTGTCGACCAGCCAGGGGTTATACACTTTCAGCATGCGATAGTTGGTGCCGTGGCTGCGGGCAAAATCGCCCCAGTTGCCCACGGGGCCGTCCACCGTCACGGTTTTGTAGTCGTTGATCGGTTCGTACAGGTGGTCTTCCTCGATGGCGTATTCGTACAGTTCCGGGTGCGACATCACCTCCTTGATCGCCACAATGCGGAAGGGATAGCGCATGGTTTCGTCGGCCGCGAGGTTGAGTTCGTAAAAGTTCTGCGCGCGCTGCTTTTCCATTTCCGTAGCGATGCGCTCCGGGCCGCCGTTGTAGGCTGCGGCCGCCAGGGTCCAGGAACCGAGGCGCGCCTTTTCCTTGCGGAGATAGGCGCAGGCGGCGCGGGTGGCCTTTTCAAGGTGATAGCGCTCGTCCACTTCGCCGTTGACTTCCAGGCCGTAGCCGAGGGCCGCGCTTTTCATGAACTGCCAGACGCCCCGGGCGCCGGCGGGCGAAATGGCGTTGGAGAGCGTGCTCTCCGCCACGGCCAGGTATTTCAGGTCGTCGGGTACGCCTTCTTCTTTCAGGATCGGCTCGATGACCGGGAACATCGCGTTGGCGCGTTTTACGGACAGGATGGTCTGCGAATGGAAATATACGTTGCGCAGCAACTCCGCATCAAGCCGCTGCCGCACGTCCCAGTTGTCCATGGGCAGTTTTTCACCGCAAAAATCGAAATCCTTTTCCAGGCTGATCGAGCGGATCACCTGCTCCGGCGAGGAAGCCGCTTTTTTATCGTCGTCGCCCTTGAAGGAGGAAACGAAAAACAGCCCCAGTACCGTGACCAGGAATACGTTGACGAGCAGCAGGATGCGCAAATTCTTGTTCTGTCCCATGATATCGAAGGCTTTATGTTGTAAAACGGATCGCATGCTCCGCCGCGCGAAGCATGCAGGGCTATGTTTCACAAAGATAACGAAAAAACGAGGGTACCGGGTGTGCCAGCCCCGCGACTTCCGGGTCAAATGTACGTGCGCAGGGCCTCTAAAACACCAGCGCCGCCCCGAGTTTCAGGTTGACGGCAGGGGAACTTTTCAGCGAAAAAGCATTCAGCAGGTTGTCGGAAAGCAGGTACACCTGCACCGGCCCGGGCTTGACGGCCAGGTGGAAGCCGAAATTGGCAGCCGAACGGCTGTTGGCGCCGTACATGGCCCCGAGCGACAGCCAGCGCAGCGGCAGCCAGCGCAGGCTCGCCCCCACGGCCGTGCTGCTACGGCCTTCCAGGTCCGTGTAACTGGCGTTGAGCCCCAGGTGCCAGCGCTCGGAAAGTTTGAACGTAGCGCCCGCTACGACGCGCACGGGCAGCGTGGTCTCGAATTGCTGCGCCTGTTTGGCAAACTGGAAGATATCGTTCAGGGTATCGAGTTTTCCTTCAAAATCGAGGCTGTCCGTGCCGTTGATGAGGTCGGTGCCGGGAAAATCGACGCCTTCATACGTGTACGCGTTCTGGCTGATGTAGTACTGGGCATCTTTTTTCCAGGTAATGCGCCCGCCGAGGTTGAGTACGGCGGCATTCACGGAGAGGTTGTCGGAGAGCCGCGCTTCGAACCCGAGATCGAAGGCCACGCCGGGGTTATCCACCGACGGGCTTTTGCCGAACGAGCCCGTGACGAAATCGAAGCCCAGGCCCGCCGTATCGATGGCCGAAATGATCGACGAGGAATAGAAAGCGTAGTCGGTCGTGAGGGTCAGTTGGTAGATGTCGGGGTCGGTGTAGATGCTCATCACCTGGTGATCGGCGTCCGAGCGTAGCGCGCTCACGCCCATCAGGTATTTGACGCGGGCGCCGAGCGAAAACCTGCCGATCTGCCGCGAAACACCGAAGTACAGTTCCTGCCAGTCGAAAATATCCACCTGCGGGCCGATCTGCAGCGTTTCGCCGATGTAGGGCGCGTTGCCGTTCCACAGCACTTCCGCCAGCGATTTCGGGTAGTTGATCTGGCCGTTGAGTTGAATGGCGTGCCCGATCTGGAAAGCCCATTTTCCGCCGGGACTGCGCAGCCCCAGCGACACCGTTTCGGTGCGCTGATCGAAATAGGCTTCATTTTCGGGGTCGAGCCGGCTGATGGCCTGGCTCAGGTCGATCACGGTGCGGTCGCCTTTTTTGCGCAGCAGATCATTGTACGTGAGGTCGCCGGAATGGGCGGCATCGAGCGAAAACGCCGGCAGTCCCAATGCGAGGCGCTTTCCTTCGGGAAAAAGGGCCGGGTTCAGGCTGGTGCTGTGCCACAGGTCGGTGAGCGAATGCTGCATAAGTTCCTGCTGAGCGTTCAGGCCGAGGGCAAGGAACAGGCAAAGAGGGGCAATTTTATATTTGAAGGACATGGTTATCGTTGCGAAAGTTGAAGGTCAATGTTTTTGATCGGGTTGTCAGCACACATCACTCGCCGCCTAATCGCGTTTTGACTTTCAGTCCCATTTTGATCGTCGTCTGGTCGGTGGCCAGCAGTTTGACAGGGATGTCGCCGTTTTGCGCCGTGGTAAACGCCGTTTTCAGGAAGGCCTTTTTGGCCCGCCGCACCCGGTCGAATCGGTCAGCTTCCATGGTCACAAAACTTTCGGTGCGCGTGATGCCGCTCGCCACGCCATTGCTGTTGACCGGCGCCGCTTCCATGATAAAGCGCGGATCGCCCGTGAACAGCGAATCGATCGCCTGGCCGTTGTCGTCCAGGAAGTACATTTGCAGTGTGGTGGATACGGGCGTGCCGTTTTCCGTCACGATCTTGAACTCCACCTGTTCGATCTTCGCCGTATCGATGTCGTTGAAATCGCCGAAATTGAGGTCCAGTGTCTGCTCGGCGCCGAAATTGCGCGCAGAGCCTTCCAGCAGCAGTTCGACGCGCATGGCCAGGCTGATAACGCTGCTGTCCGTCAGAAAACCGATGATGGACGGGTCGTTTTGCGCATTCGAGATGCCGTCCACTTCATAGATCAGCCGGGTGGGCTGGGAGTTGAAAATATCGGCGATGTTGGAATTCGTCTCGTCGAGGTAAATATCAGTGTATTTAGTCTGTCCGACTTCGCCCAGGGCAAACGAGGGATAGTTGAAGTCGATCGCGCTGTCCTGGAACACGCTGCTGACCAGCGGTATTTCCTCGCCGTTCTGCCCGATAAAACTCAGGTACTTGATCTTGCCGCGCGTGGGGAAGCCCCAGGAGTTGGAAATGCGCATCGTCACCTTCGGGTTTTCGATCCGCACATCGCCGACCAGGTTCGTCTGGTTGATGTCGATCTCGATGGTGTCGCGCACCAGGGAATATTCCTGGTACCCCCAAAAGCCCTCCAGGTAACTGAATTCCAGTTTTTCGAAGGCGACGTAAATGCCCGGAATCCCGGGAGAGAGTTCCACTTTTACGCGGTCGCCGTTGGGTTTGTAAGCGGCGTAGATGAATTGCAGGGTGTTGTCGTCGGACTGCAGCACGTACCCCTTCACCTCGATCGCGGGCGATGTGTAGGTGCTCAGCGGCAAGGCTACGAAAGGGTATACGAACACCTCGCCGTCTTTCGTCATCTGCGGGATGCGCAAAGTGCCGGTCAGCGTGTCGGTGGTGACGTTGAAGATCGAGATCCCGAAACGCCCGCTGGTCAGGTCGGCGCGGAAGATCGTCACCCCTTCGATGGTATCGATCGGCGAACTGGACACCGTATCGGTCAGGGGGAACAGGCCGCCTGCAAAATCTTCGAAGATATCCGTAGCGGGTTTTTCCACCACGTCGCCCGTGTAAAACAGGGTCATCGAATTGTCCGGGTTCACCAGCAGGGTGTCGCCCGACAGCGTATCGTTGAGCACCTTGATCATCAGGTCTTCGAGGTACAGCGTGGTGGAAAACAGCGGGAAAGCGAATTCGGCGCTGTGTTCGTCGAGTTTCAGGTCCTCGTAATCATTCTTTTTACACGCGGAATAGCAAACGCCGAGCATGACGATTGCAGGCAGAAAGAAGCGCAGCAGTTGTTGGTTGAGCATTCGTAACTTGAAGAGTTTGGTGAACAGCTGGTCGGGATGTTTTCAAAAATGCCTCCGTATACAAAAAAAGATACCTCCGCAAGGTGTCTGAAAAACACTCCGGTACACATTAAACGAAGGCATAAAGGAATAAATTCTGGACACGAGCAAGCCGCCCGTCTCCGGGCGCAGCGAAACTAATGCTTTGGCCCGAATTGGCGCAGGGCGCCTGAAGGAAACGACCGTGCGCGACACAGAATTTCCTTCAGGATGTTAATGAGCTGTTGCGATGCCCGCAACCGCGCTCAGAAACTAAAGCCTACGCTGACCTGGATCGAAAAGTTTTTGTCCTTGTCGTCGCGGTAGATGAACGTGCCGTCTTCATTGAGCCGGGCTTTCGACACATCGGCGTCGCTGTTGGTTACGTCGGCCATGCCGTATTGCAGGCGCACACCTGCGTACAGCGAACTGCTCAGGTAATAGGAAACGCCGCCGATGAGGCCGTAATCGAGGCCGTTGAACAGGCTGCCGCGGTCTTCCGTGTAGTCGTAGTAGGCGCCCAGGGTGCCCGGCATTTCGAGCCTGAGCGGCGCGGAACTCAGTTCGGCGATCACAGCGCCCACATCATCGCCACCCTCGCCGGGGTTGTCTTTGCGATAGTTGTAATTCAGGTTGAACACCAGTTCGTCCTTCCCGGTATTCACATCCTTGATCGTGTAATTCTGCGGGGGCGCCGTTTTGCC
Source organism: Lewinellaceae bacterium (assembly GCA_020636045.1). GTDB lineage: Bacteria > Bacteroidota > Bacteroidia > Chitinophagales > Saprospiraceae > M3007. The sequence goes on along the minus strand of JACJYP010000002.1, from coordinate 257,391 downwards.
GGAATAACGCAGGGAGCCGTCGCCCACGGAAGAGATCAGAAAACCGACGTAAGCGCCGCCCGATATTTCGAAATCGCCCCAGCGCGCCACCGCGGTCACCGGAATATCGATATAGGAATTGTTGATGTTCACGAGATAGCGCGAGTTGCCGAAACTCATCGTGCTGCTGTTGTCGTAGCGAAAGGTGCGATATGACTGGCCGTCGAAGGTGTATTTGGCGCCGCGCTTGGAGTACAGCAGTTCCGCGCGCAGGCTGTAATTATCGGTAAACTGGTACGCGAACGTCGCACCGATGTGAAAGCCCGTGATATTCGACCAGCTCTCCAGATCCTTTCCGGCATCGTCCATCTCGGAGGGGCCGTTGAAGTGGGCGAAATTCAGCCCGGTTTTAAATCCGTAGCGTATCTGGGCGTTGAGCGAACAGACAAAGGCGAGAAACAGGAACGCAAGCGCGTATTTTAACTTCATCATCAGCATTTTGTGTTTAGAACAGGTATTTGTCGGCGCAAAAATACGTCTTTCCTCAACTGTTTGGAACGACCGTCAACATTACCAATGATCAATCGCATGATACAGCGAGCAGTCTACTTTCGTACCTTTGCAGCCGCCGGCAGGGAAACGGCCCGATGGCCCGGTCCGCTGCCTATTTTTGTACATACAAGTCAATGACACATGAAGGATTGGCCGCTTTGGGAAATATTTATCCGCTCCAAACAGGGGCTTAGCCACAAGCACGTCGGCAGCCTGCACGCTTCCGATGCGCAGATGGCCATCGAAAACGCCCGCGACGTGTATTGCCGCCGCAACGAAGGCGTCAGTATATGGGTGGTCGAGTCGGCCCACATCCATGCATCTACAGAAGATGCAGAGGCCTTTTTCGATCCCGCCAACGACAAGGTGTATCGCCATCCGACTTTTTACGACCTGCCCGACGAGGTCAAGCACATGTAATTTTTCCGCATCCCTGCCCTACCCGGATATTCAGCATGAACGCTCATTTCGAATATTTGCTCCAACTCGGCGACAACGCCCTGATCCTTTCCCAGCGCCTGGGTGAATGGTGCGGCCACGGCCCCGTACTCGAACAGGACATCGCCATGACCAATATTGCCCTCGACCTGCTCGGCCAGGCGCGGATGCTGCTGACCCATGCCGGCGAACTGGAAGGCAAGGGCCGCACGGAAGACGATATCGCCTACTTCCGGCACGCAAACCAGTTCCGCAATGTGCTGCTGGTAGAGCAACCCAACCACGACTGGGCCTACACCATCGTCCGGCAGTTCTTTTTCGATGCTTTCAATTACTACCAGTACGAGGCGCTGCTTGCGAGCAAGGACACACAACTCGCCGCCATCGCGGAAAAAGCGATCAAGGAGGTGACTTACCACCTGCGCTATTCCTCGGAATGGATGGTACGCCTGGGCGACGGCACGGAACTCAGCCGCCAAAAAATGCAACAGGCCGTCGACGATCTTTGGATGTACACGGGCGAACTCACGCAGCCCGGCACCGTAGAACGGCAGATGGCGGAAGCCGGTATCGCACCCGATGCGGAGCCCATCAAAAGCAAATGGACGGCAAAGGTTGCTGCCGTGCTCGAAGAAGCCACGCTCACCCGGCCTGCCGGCGAATGGATGCAAAGCGGCGGCAAGGAAGGTCTGCATACCGAACACCTGGGCTATATCCTGGCTGAATTGCAGCACCTGCAGCGCAGTTATCCGGGCCTGGAATGGTAATGCTCAGTCGCGTACCGCCATCTCCAGCAGGGTAAGCGTACCCGCATCGGCGTCCAGTTCCGCTTTAATGCCATAAGGGAGCGTAGCCTGATGCTCCACATGCCCGAACGGAATACCGTACACCACAGGAATGCCAAGTCCCGATAGCCGGTCCTCCAGTGTTTCGCGCAAGGAAAGGGACGGCGAATCGTCTTTGGCCTCGCAGCCGGCGAATACACCCAGCGCAATGCCCGCCGCTTTCGCCAGATCGGTGGCCTGCAGCATCTGCGTGAGCATCCGGTCGATCCGGTACGGCTGTTCCCCTACATCTTCGATGAACACCAGTTTCCCTCGGAAGGAAGGTTCGAAATCCGTGCCTATCAGGGCCGCCAGCAGGGAGAGGTTTCCACCGGTGATCGTTCCGCGGGCCTTTCCGGGGTGGATGACGTACGGCCGGAACATCTCATGCGGCAGTTCCGCATCGCCCGCGGGTATTTGCAGCCTATATTCCGCCTGCGGGTCGGTCAGTACCGCCTGAAAGTGCCGGAGCGTATCATCCGGAAACTCGGCTGCCGCCACCGGCCCGTGAAATGTGATCAGACCCGTGCGCTGCTGAACGGCCAGGTGCAAGGCCGTGATGTCGCTGTACCCAATCAGCGGTTTGGGGTTTAGTTCTATGAGTTTGTAGTCGATCTGCGGGAGCAGGCGGCTGCAGCCGTAACCGCCCCGGATGCACCAGATCGCATCAATGCCGGGGTCCCGGAATGCCGCGTGCAGATCGTCGAGCCGCTGTGCGTCGGTGCCGGCGAGGTAGCCGTACCGGGCATGCAGGTTGTCGCCTTCCCTGAGCACAAAACCCATACCGGCGATGTTGTTGCGCGCGCGTTCCAGTTTTTCGTGGGAAAAAGGGCTGGCCGGCGCGATGAGCGCCACCGTGGCCCCCTGCCGCAGCCGGCGCGGCCTGATCGGCGATACGGGGGATTCCAGTAAACCTTTAGCCATACTTTCTTTCAGGGAAAAGCCGGTAACGGCCGCTGCCATTCCCGTTTTTTGAAAAAAATCGCGTCGTCGCACGGTATCAGATTTTGATGAGTATGTTTCGAACGTACAGCCAGCGGCAGAGCAGCCAGCAGCACATGGTATAGGCCAGCGCAAACAGCATCGAACTGAATGCCGCGCCTTCCAGCGGCTCAAACCAGTGTTGATAGATCCACTCCCGGCCCGTCATATCGACGCCGCCCGAAGAAATGGTGATCGCGTCGAGCGACATGATGAGACATTCGGACAGCACATAGGCGAACAAGGGGTTGGAGCCGAACGCCAGAAAGAGGCCCGGGCCGTTGCGCCATCCCCTGATGTCGATAAACCAGATGCTCACCGCCAGCAGGATCATGGAAATGCCGCCTGCATACAGTACGTACGAACTGGTCCACAATTTTTTGTTGATCGGGAAAAACAGGTCCCAGGCAAGCCCCAGAAAGCCCAGCACCAGGCCAAGCACCAGCAGGTCGCGCACCAGCAGGTCCTTTTGCTTTGAGCGGCCCGACATCATCTCGCCGCTCAGCCAGCCCAGCACCACCGTCACGACGGCCGGCAGGATACTCAGGAGTCCTTCGGGATCGAAGGGTATCCTAATGCCCGGCGCAACGAGTTCGCGGTACAGGTGCGATTCGCCGAACAGCCAGCGGTCGAGCCGTAGCACGGCATTGCCGTCCGGGCCGTACGGATCGGCGCCGGGCATGGCAAACCCTAACAACAGGCCCCAGTACAGCAGCAAAATGGCAACTGATACCGCGATCAGCGCCCGGCGACCGAGACTGAGCACCAGTACAGCGGCCAGCCCGTAGCCCAGGGCCAGTCGCTGCATGACGCCCATGATGCGCCAGGAATCCAGTTGTCTGCCCCAGAAAGGGAACTGGTTCATCAGCAGGCCGATCAGAAAGATCAGCGCCGTGCGGCGCAATATCTTCGCAGCAAGTGCCGGCGACCATCGGCGCTGGTATTTGGCGAAAGAGAACCACATTGAAACGCCGATGATGAACATGAACGACGGAAACACCAGGTCGGTAGGCGTGCAGCCATGCCAGATCGCGTGTTGCAGCGGCGCATATACGTGCTCGCCTGTACCGGGCGTGTTCACGATGATCATGAAAGCAACCGTGAGGCCGCGATAAAAGTCGATGGACAAATACCGGCTGGACGCAGCCGGCGCGGGTGATTGTACGGACATATCTGGCAGCAGTTGATTGCCGGGGTGTTTATCAGACGCACCCTAAGCGACCGTTAAAGTAACGGTTTCCCGCTCTCCGCTCAAATTTTGATCATGATCTTGCGCACATACAGCCAGCGGCAGACCAGCCAGCAGACCAGCATGAATGCCAGGGCAAAGAGGAACGAGCCCAGTTCGGCGCCGTCGATCGGTCTGAAAAAGGTCTTGTACAGCCACCAGTTTGCTTCGCGCGGCACACCGTCCTCCGTCCACTCGATGGCGCACAGTATTTGCGCCAGCCCTTCCGACAGCACGAATGCAAAAAGCGGATTGGCGCCGAACGTGAAGAAAAAGCCTGTTCCCATACGCCATTTTTGCACATCGATCAGCCAGATACTGGTTGCCATCAGGATGATAGCAATCCCCCCGGCGTACAATACATAAGAACTGGTCCACAGTTTTTTGTTGATCGGAAACCCGAGGTAATTCCAGCACAGGCCTGCAACGCCCAATATCACCCCGTACAGGAGCAAATTACGAATGAGCAGGGACCTGTTGCCCGACCATTTATCCATCCACTGTCCGCAAAACCATCCTATGATCACGGAAACGATAGAAGGCAGGGTGCTCAATACGCCCATCGAATCAAAGTGAAATCCTTTGCGCAGGTAAATATGCTTGCTTCCGTAAAAAATGTGCTCGATACCCGCCACGGCATCCACTTCCAGGCCGTAAAGCCACCCGTCGAAACGCAGCAGCGCATTGGTGTTCAGGCCGTAAGGGTCGCCGCCGGGGCTGGCAAACCAGTGCATGATCCCCCAATACAGCAACAGGATCAGCGTCGAGACGATATAAAGGGCGTTTCTGCTGAGTGCGAGTACCAATAATGCGGCAAGACCGTAGGCCAGTGCGATGCGCTGCAACACCCCCATCACGTGCCAGTGGTCGAGGTTTCTCCAAAAAACGGGAAATTTATTGAGCAGCATTCCGATAGCGAACATTAGCACGACGCGCTTCAGCACTTTCAGCGCTGCCGGTTTGGTTAGACGGCGCCCGAATTTTCCGAAGGAAAACCACATGGAAATGCCGATGATGAAGAGAAAGCAGGGGAAAACGATATCGGTAGGCGTACAGCCGTGCCAGTCGGCATGCCGTAAAGGTTTGTACACGTAGTCCCAGGTGCCGGGGGTGTTGACAAGGATCATGAACGCGACCGTGAGGCCCCGCAAAAAATCGACGGAAAGGTATCGGCCGGATGTTGTGCTTGCCGGCGCCACTGAACCTTTTATTTTTCCGCCCGTTAAGGTGTGCATAAAAGCGTAGTGTTTGTCTGGATAAAATGAACACAGCGGTTTTGAGGCATCAATTGCATACTGCCTCAGGCGTATGCCAGGGCATAAAATTGTTAACTTGCAGGGTTAAAAACACCCTCCACAGGAAAACGAAAAATGCAATGCTTTTCGCAATAGGCACAAAAGTGCAGTTTCGCTATACCGGTGAAAGCGGCGTTGTAACAGCGTTGTTGGACGAAGGCATGTTGCAGGTGCGGCTCGACAACGATCCCGACATGGAAATACCTGCTTTTGAAGAGGATTTAATCAGCGAAGGGGAAGCTGGATTAACGGCGGCAAAGCCAAAATCTGTGCCAAATAATAAGCCGTCGCCACCACCAAAACGCGAACTCAAAGCCAGTTACCACATACTGAAACCCAAGGGGTTACAACTGGCATTCGAACCCATGCCCGGGCGCGACGGCACCGTGTCGCAGTACAACGGCTGGTTGATCAACGACACGCCCCTGGAGTTCCTTTTCGAACTCGATCTGTACACAGGAACGCGCGATATTTTTACCGCTGATGGCAAGTTACCCGCTGTGTCTGCGCAGGAACTGGGCATCCTTCGCTCGGACGATCTCAACGACCTGCCTGAAGTTTTTTTCAGCGTGCAGCGGGTCTCGACGGAAGGAGCGGAACTGCTCCGGGAAAGCGTTATCAGGATCAGGCCGAAGCAATTTTTCAACAACCTGCAGACTGTACCGGTCGTCAACTTCCCGGCCTATCGTTTTTTGCTGCTCGGTTTTGATGAAATAAGCGGGCAAACAACCCCTGCAAAAGAAGACCTGGCCGAGTACACACGGCAAAACATACGCACTCCCAGGCACAGGGCAACGGGCAATTCGGCGCCGTTCAAGGCATTCAACGTGGAAGAGTTTGCCAGTTTCGAGCCGGAGATCGATCTGCATATCGAAAAACTGATCCGGGGTTTTGCGCGCCTCGACAAGGGCGAGATCCTGCGCATACAGATGTTCCATTTTCAGGGTTTTCTCGACAAAGCCATCCGCCTCGGCGTACCGCGGGTATTTGTGATCCACGGCGTAGGCGAAGGGAAATTGCGCGAAACGATCGCTGCCAGGCTACGCGAACACCCGCAGGTCGCCAGATTCAAAAACGAGTTTCACCACAAGTACGGCTACGGCGCTACGGAAGTGATCTTTCGGTAGTGTTTAATAGATAAAAAAAACGGGTTCGGCCATATGGCCGAACCCCGTTCGCATTGTTCATAGTGTCGCGGCAAAATGCCGGTATCAATATTGCCAAAGGTCGTGCTCGAAGTTGAAGATCTCGTTTTTGATCTTCTCGGACTCCATCAGCAGGTCGACACCCGACAGGTATTCTTCCAGTTTGCGGTCGTACACGTTCGACTCCTTGTAGATGTAACTCGCAAAATAGCGCATCTCAAAGAGGTCTTCCCACGAAATAGTGGCGTTGGTGTTGCCGCCCAGGGTGAATACGCGGTGACGAGCGAAGAGTTCGCGCGCCTGCGGGTAGTACACCCAGAACATGGGCTTTTCAAAACGGAAGTTGCCTTCGTTGTCTTTCACGTCGATCAGCGGGGCGATCCCGAGGATGCGCACCTGCAGCGTAGACGTTTCTTTGTCGAAGAACCATACTTCCTTGATACGGAAGCGCTTTACGTCTTCCCAGTTGATATCGTTGCGCACGATCTGGACTTTTTCCTCGTACGTTTCCGGGTCGAAGGTCACGACGGTGTCGGTCTTCGAAAGCATGGAAAGTACGTCGTCGGTGCTCATGCGTTTGTTGAACTTGTCAGTACCGTCGATGGCATAAACGGGCAGGTCGCCTTTCGTAGCGGCATCGGAGAGCAGTTTGAAGAACGGCTCTTCGGGATAAGCGAACGGCAAGTTCATTTTTTCGCGCACGTCGATGATACGCCAAATGCGCTTCTCCCAGAAGATGTCGCTTTCGCGGATCGGCTGGTAAGCCAATACGCGACGCTCGGTCATGATCTCCTTTTTGACAACGTCATCCAGCGGAGCATCGCTCGGCTCTTCATCGTAAATTTCTTCGGTTTTTATTTCGATTTCCTCGGGATCTTGCGCGAGCAGGGTGGTTCCCGAAAAGAGGAACATCAGCAGGCACAGGCAAGTCCACCATTTAATAGAAGTTTGCATAACGACTCGCAGATGGGTTGATTAGCAGATGAGTGTGTTTAGCAGTTCGCTGAAAATGAAACAAAATACTTCAGCCGGGTTTATGAACGCCGGCTGAAGCAGTTTATTTTTTGGTTATCTGATCTTAAAGGCCAGACCACCGATGTTACGTGCCGCGGGGTCTCCCGGGCACCGGCACTTGATATCGTCGAAGAAGTAGCTGTCGCCGGGCTTGGCTTTGCTGACCAAGTCGGCCACTTCGCTGTTCCAGCGGGCGCCGCCGTTCGGACGACCGATCGGGTCCTGGCGCTTGGGCAGATAGGTTGCCTCGAATCCTACGATATCGCATTTTGCGTCGAAATCGAAGTTTTCAAGGATGGCAGCAATACCGCCCTGGGCTTTGAATTCACCGTTACCCATAGAACCGCCGCGGTGACGGGCACCGAGCAGGGGAATGGGGTCGGGAATACGCTTTACGCGATACTTGAACGTGGAAGAAGCGCCGCCGCCGGCAACCGTAAGGGTAGCTTCGCCGGGCGTGGTGGCCGTAATGATGTAGTGGCCGCCTCCTTTATTGGCAACGTTCACACCCGAACCGGTGACGCGGACATCGTTGGAGGAAACACCGGCCGCCGAAACGGATACGGGGTTTTCAACACCGATGTAGAACACGTTCATCTTGTCGAGCGAAACGGCTACCGAACGCTGACCAACTTCGTACTTGAACTCCTTGGCGTAGTTCTTGATCTCGCCGTTAAGCGGGTTTTTCACGTTAATGCTGACCTTATAGGCCTTTTCGCCGAGGCCGCTGCCCGTTACTTCGTAGTGCGCGAGGCCCTCTTTCACCGGCAGGCTGCTGCCGTTGACAGAAATACTCACGTTGTCGGCAGAAGTGCTGTAGGCGCTGAGGAAAATGTCGGCAGAGTACTTCTCGCCCTGAATAACGTAGCTTTTCTCGGCAGAAACGGCCGGCTGGAAAGCATCGAATTTGATGTCGATCTTACCCATTTGCTCGGCAGCCCAGTTCATGATCGCAGAGGTAGAACTCTTGGCGTCCGACTGCATTTTACCCAGCAGCGGGAAGCAGGCGGCTACCGGCATCTGCTTGAACTTGTATTCCGCCCACGTTTTCATTTCCGTGTTCGGCGGAAGGTCTTCGATGTTCAGCGGAAGGTTCTTCGAAACCACCGGGTCGTTATTGGTCAGGGCCAGGAACTTGTTACGGGTTTCTTTGATCTTGGCTTCGATCTCGCCACCTACGTTTTCATTGATGAACATATTGGTGGTCACGTCTTTGTTGCGGATATCACGCGGGATATCCGGGTTGCTTTCAGACGGGCCTTTGGCGATTTCGAACAGACGGTCTCTGATACCATCGATATATTTGACGAATTCGTCACCAATACGTTGTGCCTCGGCGGCCTTAGCCTGCAGTTCCTTGTTTTTATCCGTCGGATAAGCCTCTGCGGTGGCACTCATACCAGCGAGCAGTGCATTGTTGTTGTTGTCAACGATGCTTCCGCTGGTTTTCATCCCTTTGTCGAGGGAGAAAAATGCATTCATTACCTCGGCAGACACGTTCAGTGCCAGCAACGCGGTCAACACCAGATACATCAGGTTGATCATCAGTTGCCGCGGCTCCTTTGGTATTGACATAAGTCTTTATTTTTTTTGATGTGATTGTGATGTGGATACCAAAATGACGCAGTTGTCAATTACTGACGACCGATATTGGCCATAGCAGCCAACATGTTGCCGTATACGGTATTCAACGAGCCGAGGTTTTTGTTAAGGGCAGTCAGCTGATCTTTGTACGAACGTACGTCTTCAGCAGATTTTGCCATGTCGGCCATTGCCTCGTTCATTTTCGTGTAGAAGTTGCTCATGGATTTGATCTGCTCCGAAGTGCCGGAGAAGTCTACTTCCTGCAGCGACTTGAGTGCGCCCATGCTTTTCGACATGGATTGCAGTTCGGTCAGCATACCGCCCAGTTGGCGTTCTACCACGTCGCCGTGCAGCGGCGCAACTTCCGGCTCGTTCGACGGGCCGGCGGTCAGCGGTTGCAGACGGGCATTGTAGTCGTCGAGGCCGGGGTACAGTTTCTGCCAGTAGAAGTCGGGCTCCGGGCCGATGATACCGAGGAACAGGAAGATGAATGCCTCCGTGAACAGACCCACGATCAGGAATTCCGAAGCCATAGGCCAGCTCTCCAGCTTGAACAAAGCACCCAAGAGAACGATGGCAGCACCCACACCAATGATCAGGTTTTTGAAGTACTTGAATGATTTTGACTTGACGAGACTCATTGTTTTTAAACTTTTAGCAGTTTACAAAAAGGTTAATTCTTGTTGACTTTTGATATCAGTTTGTGAAAGGTGTCGCAAAAGTAGTGATCGCTCAACGACTTATCCGACGAAAATTCATGGTAAAGTGAGCGATAGCCCCCGAAATTGTCCGCAATTAGCAAACAACCTGGGAAGAACGCTCTGATCGACCGGCTTGTGTGATGATATGTTCTGGAACAAGGGTGAAGGACGGGACGTCCGTCTTGAAATAACTATTTGAAAACGAAAGGCAAAACGCAAGATATGCCACTAAAATTTTATGTTTTGTGAAATTTCTTGCGTTTTGCCTTTTTTTCAACCCTTCATATTAAAAGTCGTTGATCGAACGACCGAGGAAAGTAAGTACACAACGGAAACCAATATAGCACTTGGTGGTGTCCTGATATTCCCATGAACGGGTACCGGTGCGCAGGAAGAACGCGATGTCTTTCCACGATCCGCCGCGGATCACTTTACGCTTGTCGGTAGGATTGTCTTCTTCTTTCGCATCGTAGCGAATATCCGGGTTCAGGTCGTGCAGGAACGAGTAGGCGTTTTCATAGTACGCCGTTTCCGTCCATTCTGCCACGTTACCGGCCATGCAGTACAGACCGTAGTCGTTCGGATAGTATGCATCGGCCTTAACGGTGTACAGACCGCCGTCTTCCGGGTAGTTGCCGCGGCCGGGCTTGAAGTTGGCCAGCAGGCAACCCTTCGCATTGCGGGTGTAGTAAGCACCCCAGGGATACGGCGCTTCGGCGCGACCGCCGCGGGCTGCGTATTCCCATTCATGCTCCGTGGGGAGGCGGAAATCTTCGGTGTTGACATCGCTCTCGGAGTACATGTCCCACACCTTGCTGCGCCAGAAGCAGAATGCCTTGGCCATTTTCCAGTTGACGCCTACGACGGGATAGTCGTCGAACGCCGGGTGCCAGAAATAGTTACGGGTCATGGGCTCGTTGTAGGAGTACGCGTAATCGCGGATCCAGCAGAGCGTATCGGGATATACCTTGATCTTTTCCTTGTGGATGTGGCTCGTGCGGTTGCTGTTGCGGTCATGCGCAGCACGCTGCCAGTCGTACCACTGGTACTCAAATACCAGTTTGCTGACATCCAGTTCTTTACGCCCGGAGAAACGCTCGTTGCCCTGGTAGTAAAGGTTTTCGAGCGCGCCGTCCTCGTCGTCGTCCCAGGCGATTTCCATCTCCCAGTCGATCATAGGCTTCTCGCTCGTGTTGCCGTCGTCCTCGATAAAGTGCTCGAGGGCTTCGTGCGCAAGAGAGTCGGAAACCCACTTGACGAACTGGCGGTATTCGTTGTTGGTGATTTCGGTATCATCCATAAAGAATCCCTGAATAGAGATCGACTTCGGACGCGATACCAGTTGTTTGCTAATGTCTTCATCGCCTGTACCGATGTGGAGCGTTCCCGAAGGGACGTATACCATGCCATAGGGGTTGATCCCTTTCCAGGCTGGGCGATCGGTTACTCCGATCAGTTGGCCGCTTTCTTTTCGGCCGCAGGAAGCGGCCATCGCCGCAAAGATGAGAAGTAGCAGAAGTGAATTCTGTAGTTTTTTCATGTTAGCACCCGTGTTATCCAACTTAAATGTTCGGTTTGGAAAAAGTGGTCGTAAAGATAGAGGATTAAATTTTTAGCAAAAAAGAATTCCAAATAAAATTGGTTGGCAGCGTTTTTTCGCTTTTGACAAACGATTTTTTAACTTTTTATTGTATCCAAATCGAATTTTTTTAACGCGCTACAATCCCCAATATTTAATGGCATTTTGTGCAAAAACCTATTCAGGCAAAGCTTTTCCAACTTTGGTATTGCCAAAAGATTTTTTTGTGTTAAAGGAATCGTGGGTTGTAAATCACCGGCGGGAGTTTACCGGCGCCAATCGGTCGGTTGAGGCTGTAACGAAGCATCAACTCGTGGCTGCCGCGATTAGAGGCTTTGAGGGGGGATAAGGGAACGTCGAAAGAATAGGCCAACGTGGTCTTTTCATTGAGCCGGAAACCGGCCATCACCACCGCTGCATCTCTGTCATTAGCTCCAATGCCCCTTAACGAAGCGCCGGCAAAAATATTTTCATTCCATTGCAAAACAAGAGAAATCTCTACTTGTGTTTCAACAAAGTCGGTTTTTGTCAAAACGGCAGGTTTAACATTCAGGTGGTCGCCTGCATCGAATGCGTAGGATCCGTAGAACAAATAGTGCCGGACCGGCTCGATTTTCAACGTATTATCGCCGCTGATGCTCAGGGCCGGTGAAAAGACCGGCTGAACAGATGCCCCGGCCTGCAACTTTCGCGCCTGTAAAAAAACACCTGCCTCGAAATATGTCGCCCCGGCCTGCAACTTGCCTTCCGGCAAAAAAGGATCGTTGTGATCGAAGTCCGGCAGTTCGTAACTGCCGCCGGGGGCCCGCAGCTTGCTGCCGTCCAGCGCATACTGCATAAACCCCGCGCTGACACCCGCTGAAAGGATCGCGGTCGGGCCCAGCGCCAGTTGGTAGTTGTAACTCAGCGCCGCCTGGGTCGTGCGATGCGCACCGATCACGTCATTCTCGACCTTCAACCCTACCCCGCTGCTGATAAAGAAAAGCGGAAGATGCGTATTAATATGCTGCGATACCGGCGCTCCGTCGAGGTTCGACCACTGCTGCCGGTATACGCCCGTCGCCACCAGCGTATTCTCCATGCCCGCATAGGCCGGATTGACGGCGTAGGGGTTGAGCATATACATACTGTATTGCGGCAGTTGCTGGGCGAGTAAACTCCCAACGCATGATAGCAATAACAGTATAGGTGTAAGTGTTTTTCTCATGTAGGATCGATCAATGGATTGCGTGAATGTACAACTATTTCATTCCGGTTGCATGAGCTCCCGAAATTCCGCTTCCGTTTGCACCGGCCGCTGACACACAAAATCGCGGCACACATAGATCATTGCATCGGCAGCGCCCGTTTTGCCGGCCAGCAGCGCAATGCTGTCCGTACCGGCAGGGTGCGCGGCCACGACCTTGTTGGGCAAAAAGTACCGCTGTAAAGACAAGGCTTTTTCAATGGCGTTGTCACCCACCACGGCGATTTCATGCATCGGGTGCGCTTCGTTGAGCGCCGTAGCCGCCCAGCGCTCGAATGAAAGCGGAAAACGCTCCACGGCACTGCGCATCGCCAGCAGCATGGCGGCAGCCCGCTCGCGCCAATCGCGGCGGTCGAGCAGAATGCCCAGCCGTTGCAGGTTCAGCGCCATGGTACTGTTGCCGGAAGGCGTAGCATTGTCGTACAGGTCTTTTTTTCGCAGCACGATGTCGGTCTGACCTGAATGCGTGTAAAAGAACAAACCGGTTTCGGGATCGTAAAAATAACTCAAAACGTGCTCGGTATATTTTTCGGCATACTGCAAATACCTGACATTAAAGGTGATTTGGTACAGTTCCGTCAACGCTGCGATCAGGAACGCGTAATCGTCGAGAAAGGCATCGTACTGCGCGACACCGTTTTTCCAGGAATGATACAGCGCCGCCTCATCACTGAGTTTCGAAAACCGGTCGAGCAAAAATTCAATATTCTTTATAGCGGCGTCCCGGTATTCCGCATGCCCGAGGGCAGTAAAAGCCGCTGCATATGCCGAACTCATCAGGGCATTCCAGCCGAGCAATATTTTGTCATCCAGGCCCGGCCACACGCGTTCCGACCGCCGTTCGTACAGGCGTTCCCTGCTCAGGCGCAGCCGCTCTGTCAAGGATGCGATGTCCATGCCGTTCGCTGCCGCGAACTCATCATAAGGTGCAGGACGCCATAAAATATTCTTCTCTTCCCAGTTTCCTTCGTCCGTTACGCCGTAATAGGCACAAAACAGCGCCGCTTCTTTTTCACCCAGTACTTCTACGATCTCGTTTTTATCCCACACGTAAAATTTACCCTCCACGCCCTCGGAATCTGCATCCTGCGCGGAATAGAACCCGCCGTCCGGATGCGTCATCTCACGAGCCACATAGGCCAGCGTATCTTCAATCGCTTCTCTAAAAACAGTCCCACCATCCACCGTCCACCGTCTACCGTCTACCGTCTGCCGTTCTTCGTCAACCGTCTGCCGTCTACCGTCCACCGTGTCAATCTTGTACGCCTCGGAAAGGACGGATACCAGCAGGGCGTTGTCGTAGAGCATCTTTTCAAAATGAGGCACCAGCCAGGCACGATCGGTTGCATAGCGCGCGAAGCCGCCGCCGATCTGGTCGTACATGCCGCCACCAGTCATCTTTTCAAGGGAAAACAAGGCATGTTCGAGGGCTTCGGCATTTCCATTCAGGTAAGCGTAGTTGAGCAGATACTGAATAGCCATACTCGAAGGAAATTTCGGCGCACCGCCAAAGCCGCCCTCTACGCGGTCGAAATGCTCGCGCATCTGGTAAAACACTTTTTCGGGGTCGACCGATGCCGTTGACTCCGCTTCGGCGATCTTCAGCGCGTCGGTGGAGAGAAATACGTGGTCGTTGCGCTGTATGTGCTGCAAGAGTTTTTCCGCCTGCTCGATGGCCACCTCCCGCTTGCTTTCCCAGATATTGGAAATATGTTGCAACAACTGCAGCCAGGAAGGGCGTCCGTGAGCGGGGCGGGGCGGAAAGTAGGTGCCCGCGTAGAAGGGCTTCCCCGCCGGCGTGAGAAAGCAGTTGAGCGGCCAGCCTCCTCCGCCTGTCAGCAGCTGACAGGCATCCATATATATGGCATCCACATCGGGGCGTTCCTCGCGATCCACCTTGATATTGATAAAATGCTCGTTCATGAATGCCGCGATGTCTTCATTCTCGAAAGACTCGCGTTCCATCACATGGCACCAGTGGCAGGTGGAATAGCCGATACTGACCAGAATGGGTTTCTGCTCTGCCCGCGCACGCTCCAGGGCCTCTGGTTTCCAGGCATACCAGTCGACGGGATTATGCGCGTGTTGCAGCAGATATGGCGATGTTTCGTGTTGCAGGCGGTTCATGACGTAAAGGTGTGGAAAAAGCAGAAATCTTGTGGTTTTGTAAGGGTTTCCGCTTCCTGTTGATTATTTGGGTAACAACTTTCGCAAACTATGTTTCAAACAGGGCACTTTTCCATACACAACAACAGAGCGCCCGGTCTGGACAAACCGGGCGCTCCGTGTAAAATAAAAATGTTCTCCCCTACTCTTCCACCAGTTCAAAATCGGTGCGGCGATTTTTGCGCCGTCCTTCTTCGTTGTCGTTGCCGGCCACCGGGTTGTCGGGGCCGTTGCCGATGACAATAAAGCGGCTGCGTGGCATGCCGTATTCTTTTACCAGGTAATCGACAACCGACTGCGCGCGCCGTTTTGACAAGGCGACATTGGAGGCCGCGCTGCCCACATTGTCGGTATTGCCCTCCACGCGCACGCGGCTGTTGGCAAATGCCTTCGCGATAGGCACCATCTCGTTGTCGACGATGTATTTGGCATTTTCATCCAACTGGTATTCGCCCGTGCGGAACGAAATACTCACCCGCTTCGTAGCCACGGCGGTTTTGTTTTTGGCTTCGCTTTCCGAAATACTGGCAAAGGTCTTCTGCCCCTCGGCGGCGTGTTCGTTGCCGCTCAGGGAAGCGTGCTCCACGGCGCCGAAATATGCCGTGCGCGACCACACCGGCACTTCGTCGCTGGCACTCAATACGCCTGCGTTGCGGTATTCCTTGGTCATGCGGGCGTACAATTCCTCGCCCGTCACGCCTTTGTAGGCAGTGCGGTTTAGCCCGAAGAAGTTGAGGTTGTCGCCGTGCGTGCAGAGGCGCACGTTGTCGATGGCCTTGAGGGCATCGTCTTTTGTAAAGCCGTCGAAGGACTCGGCGAGTATCTGCGCGGCTTCCTGCTTGGCAGCCGGGCTGCGGTTGATCTCCGCCGCCCCCTTCATCCAGCCTTCGTACAGCTGCTGCACGCGCTCGCGGTTGCGCTCCACCCAGGCGCGTTTGGCGATAAATACGTCCGCGATGATGTTGGACGCGTTGCGCGTGCTTTGCAGGACGCGCGCGCCGGGTACTTTTTGCACACATTCTTCATCGAAGGGCGACCAAACCACGGCAGCGTCCACGTTATTGGCCTTGAAGGCGTCCGCCGCCTCGATGGGCGAAGGCACTCCCACGACCTGAACGTCGCTGGTGGTCATGCCGGCGGCGCTGAGCAGCCAGATGAGGAACGAATGCGACGGCGAGAGTTCTGCCACCGCGATCTTTTTGCCGCGCAGATCGCCTACAGAGCCGATGCCGCGCCGCACGACGATGGCGTCGCCGCCGCGCGACCAGTCGGCCTGGAATACCACAACCGGGTCGTAGGCGGCCAGGCCGGGCATTTCGGTCGGCAGGGCGTCGATGGTGGCCCACAACAGTTGTACTTCGTCGTTTTTCCAGGCATTGCGGCTGGCAGTAGGATCGTCGAGGATCTTGAATTCTACGTTAAAACCGTAGTCTTTGTTAAAACGGCTGTCGGAATTGGGCTTGAAACCCTTGTTCCAGTATTGTCCGCCGGCATAGCCGCCCCAGGTCACGACGCCCACGCCAATGGTGTTGGGGTCGGATGAGGAGGAGCCGCCGAACAACCCGCCGCCCTGCTCGGATCCTGCTTTATCTTTTAGTTGCTGGCCGGCTTCTGTATTGTTCATGAAGTACCGGCCGACGAAAAAGACAGCGCCGACGATCAGGAGGGTGATGAGAAATTTTGAAAAAGAAGTCAGTCTTGCCATGGTGTTTATGAAGTTAAGCATCTGAAAACAGGCGTGACAGCCCCTTCCAAACACTCATTTTGTTTATTGTTCGAAAAATGAATCGTATTGATTGCCGCCGCGCTGGGCTTTGGCAGGCGCATGTACCGGCGCGTTGAGATCGAGCACTTCGCCGGGGTTGTTGGCTTTGGCGATCAGGCTCGATTTTTCGCTGCCCAACAGGAAAGAAACGCCTTCTTTTTCCCAGCGCTCGAGCATGGCCATGCCTTCCTCTTCGAAGACGCCGTTTTGCAGGTCGATGCTTTCCATAAAGTTCTTCGACATATCCATGAAGCGCTCCATTTCGCCCACTTTCTGCCCCACGTCTTCGGCCATGGCCTCCAGGGCCATGTCGTACATGTATTTTTTGTCGCTGTTGCCGCTCAGGATCGCCTGCGCCGAACGGATGGCGCTGTGGCTGGCTTTGATGGCCTTGTATTCCTGCTCCTTCACCGACACCTGGTCGCTCAGGTCTTCGAGCATGATCTCCGAATTCTCGTACATTTTCGTCAGCACCCGGTAGAGCACTTCCATGCGTTTGTACAGGTCTTCGAGTTTCATGTTCGATTCCTGCAGGCGCCCGGCCTTGCGCGCCTTGAGCACCATGATCGAGTCGCGGCCGGTCTCTTTTGCCTTGCTGGCGAGGCCCAGGTTATTTTTGATGTCGCGCTGGTTTTGCTTGATCATCTCACTGAGTTTGTACATCTGCCCTTTCAGGCTGCTGATCTGGGTGTTCATTTTCCCGAGGTTGTCCTTCAGGTCTTCGATATAACTTTTCAGGATGCCGATGGGGTCGATCTGCACGAAGACGCCCGTGATCCAGCGCATGATCGATTTGTACATGTACCAGATCAGGTTGCGCATTTTGGGGTCGAGCACGATGTAGATCAGGGCAGCCAGCGCCGCCAGCAACCCGGCCAGATAGAGCGTGTTTTGTGCGAGGGTGATCAGCGTCGGCAGGGCCTGGTAGAGCAGGAACCCGCCGCCGAGGACGATGGCCGCCATGAACAGGCCGCCGGTGATGCCTTCCGGGCGCTCCCAGAAGTTTTTGGGTTTGATCGGTTGAAGATCAGTCATAGTAAGATGATGATGGGTGATTGAGTTGGAAGTTCGTGGATATCGCGGTTGCGATCGGTTATTTGTTGAAAATGCCGTTGAAGAACATGCGCACGTTTCGCCGGAAGCGGCTATTGATAAAATACAACACGACGAACGCCAGCACAAATACCCAAAACAGGCTGATGGTGAGTTTCAGGAGGTAATAGATGAGCCATAATGCCAGCAGGCCGGCAAAAAAGGCGATGATCGGATTCTTAATCAAGTCATTCATGTCTCTGGTGTTTGTTTATACAAAATTGCGGCCTATCAATGTCGGCAGCGCCTGATAGCAACTTATTTCAGGTGCTGCTGCATCTTTTCAATATCATCGCGGATCTGTGCGCTGATGGTCTGAAACGTCGCTTCAAAATCGGCCTTGGTGGTCTCGATCTTTACGGTGCTGTCGCGGATCTCGTCGCGGATCTGCTCGCTTTGCTTGCGATGCTCGTCGATCTGCTGCGTCAGCTGGCTGATCTGTTCCGTTTTCTGGCGGATCATGGTTTCCAGGTTCTTTACCTCATCTTCCCGGTTGCCGATCAGCCGGGCGCGCTGCTGCACGTGGGCTTCGTTGAACTTCGCCTGTTCGCTGTTGAGCACGTTGAGGTAAAACTGCGCCGACTCGACCAGTTTGGCGGGTGTAATTCCCATGGTCTGTGCCATGGCGTACGCCGACTGGAAGCGCGTGAGTTCGTCCATAGACATCTTCGACAGGTTTTTCAGCGCCTGCCGGAATTCGAGGTAGTCGAAACCATCCTGGTTGTTCTTTTCCAGCGCGCCGAGCAGTATCTCGACAAACTTGTCGTTCAGGGAACCTGTGACGGGCGTCCCGGCAGTTTCTGGCGCCTTCTTTTTTGCGGCGGGCGGAGCCGTCATTTCAGCGGGGTGCTGCGCCTCTTGTTCCTGCTTTGTGCCCTTGTCTTCTTCTTCAACGACGAATACGGATTTGAATTTTTTGAAAAAATCGCTCATGATGTTGTGATACGGTTCAAAATTGATGGTGTCGACGGCCCCCTTCCCAAAATCGTCGGCGACGATCCGGGAATTTCGGACAAAGTAATATAAAACGACCGATAAAAATAAAATGCGCGTGTAGTTTCGACTCAGCTTGCAGCCTCATAAGGCGCGTTATAAAAAATCGGTTTTCCTTTGCATCCAAATACCCGCGGGCGCTGCCCGAACGACTCATTTCATGACATTCGAAGTTACCATCCCCGTCCTCAACGAAGCAGAAACACTCAACCGGCAGATACATACCCTGCACCACTTCCTTTCGCAGCATTTTCAGGAGCCGGAACAGTGGCGCATCGTGATCGCCGACAACGGCAGCACCGACGACACGCCGCATCTCGCGGAAGCGCTGAGCGACGAGCTCCGGGAAGTGCGGCTGTTGCGCGTACCCCGAAAGGGTGTCGGCCTTGCGTTGAAAACCTCATGGATGCAAAGCAATGCGGACATCGTTGGCTACATGGACCTCGACCTCGCTACCGACCTGAAACACTTCATACAGGCTTACAATGCCATCGCTACTGAGGGGTTCGACCTCGTGTACGGCACCCGCCTGCACAAAAGATCGCGCGTACGCGGACGCAGCCTGACCCGCGAGATCACGTCGCGGGCGTTCAATACCATTCTAAAAACATACCTGGGCACTCGCTTCTCCGACGGGATGTGCGGCTTTAAGTGGCTGCGCCGCGATTTGGTGGCATCGCTCATCGACGGCGGCGCCGTTTCAGACGGTTGGTTTTTCAGCACGGAACTGCTTGCCATCGCGGAATGGAGGGGCCTCAGACTGTGTGAGTTGCCGGTACAATGGACCGACGATACTACGGAAAGCAAAGTCAACATTCCCCGCCTGGCCATGCAATACCTGGAGGCCATGGCGGCGTTGAAAAAACGCAAACCGCGCTGAACGTATGAAAAAAACACTCATTTCCGTCCTTTGTATGTTCTTTCTATGCGCCCTGGCAGCGCAAAAAGACGGAGACCTGATCGTTACGGAGATAAGTCCGGGATACTGGATGCACACGAGCTACAAAATGCTGGGTAATGCTCCTTTCCCTTCCAACGGCATGATCGCAGAAGTGCCCGGCGGCGTATTGATCGTCGATACCGGCTGGGGTAAAAAACCTACTCGAAAATTGCTGCGCTGGGTGCGACGTCACTTACGTAAACCTATAAAGGGCCTGATCGTATCGCACAGCCACGACGACCGCAGCGGCGGTATCGCGCTTTTTGCAAAAAAAGGCATTCCGCTGTTCATGTCGGAAAGAAGCGCGCGCCTGCTCCGGGAACAAGGAGAAAAACTGCCGGATTACACCGCTCTGCCCGACGAAAGCACTCAACTGGGGGCAGAGGTCTTTTATCCTGGCAGCGGACACACGAGCGACAACATCGTTGTCTATTTCGAAGAGCCCCGCATCCTTTTTGGCGGCTGTTTTGTAAAAAGCAGGGACGCAAAGGGCCTGGGTAATATCGCAGATGCCGATCTGAAAGCCTGGCCGCTTTCCCTGCAGGCAGTACAGCGCCGCTTTCCCGATGCAAAGATCGTAGTGCCCGGACACCAGTCGGCAGGCGGCACCGATCTGCTCATTCATACGCTGCAACTCCTCGAAACGAACGGCAAATGAAAACGACACCAGCGACTTTGATACTCGGCACGGCACAATGGGGCTGGACGGTAAGCCGGCAGGAAGCATTCCGGCAACTGGACGCCTGGCTGGCCGCCGGCCTGCGCACCGTGGATTGTGCGACCAATTACCCCATCAACCGGAATCCCGCCGATTTCCGGGCCGCCGAAGGCATACTGCGCGAATATGTGCTGGCGCACGGTTTGCGCGACCTGCGCATCACCGTGAAGATCGGCAGTCTCGACAATATGCGCTCGCCGGATATCAATTTATCGCCCTCTTTCGTGATCATGATGGGGGAAGAATACTACCGGCTTTTTGACAGCAATCTCGACTGCCTCATGTTTCACTGGGACAACCGCGCAACCGAAGCAGAGATCGCCCCTTCACTGGAATCGCTGGCACGCCTGCAGAGAGAGGCCGGCATCCGTCCCGGCATTTCGGGCATCGCGCATCCGGAAGCGTATGCCCGGGCAAACGAATCGCTCCACTTGTCTTTCGATATTCAACTCAAGCACAACATCCTGCATTCAGACCTCGGCCGGTATGCGCCGATGATGGACTCTGCGGAAAGTGCTGCACACCGTGTATTTGCGTATGGCATCAATGCCGGAGGCATAAAACTGGAAGAGCAATACGAGCCGGACAGCACATTCCTGGCGCGGGGTGGAGATCCGGAAAAGGTAGCGGACAAACTGGAAAAGGTACGCGCCCTGTTACCGGAACTGAATACGGCGTTCGTACGCCCGCCGCTTAAAACC
Organism: Lewinellaceae bacterium; assembly: GCA_020636045.1. GTDB lineage: Bacteria > Bacteroidota > Bacteroidia > Chitinophagales > Saprospiraceae > M3007. The sequence continues at coordinate 236,450 of JACJYP010000002.1, read as the reverse complement.
ATGAACCACCTGGGACTGGTGTACGCAGGACTTCATCCGCGGATCAGCGGTATACTGATCGGGGTCTCTTCAGTCGCGCAACTCCATGAAACGCTTGATTTCATGCGCAACCTGGAGGCGTTCGACTATGCAGATGCCGTGAAGGCCCTCGAAAAAATTGCCCGCTAATTCCGGCTTCGGAACAGCAGGCAATTATTAGAACCATGAAAACTTTACATGTTTGCAAGCCGGACGGCGGGCCTCAATTCAAAGATGGAGCCGCGCTTTTTTGTCCAGCAATACTTCTTCCGCCTCCACGCGATCCGGGTCGGGAACGCAACAATCCACCGGGCATACCGCCGCGCATTGAGGTTCTTCGTGGAAACCGATGCACTCGGTACATTTATCAGGCACGATATAATAAAAGTCGTCCGAAACGGGGCCGTTCTTTTCCGTTGCATCCACCTCCCTGCCGTCTTCGAGTTTGTATAAACCTTTCACCGTGTTTCCGTCCGAAATTTTCCATTCCACCCCGGGCTCGTAAATCGCGTTATTGGGGCATTCCGGCTCACATGCACCACAATTGATGCATTCTTCAGTAATCATTATTGCCATGTCAATATCCTTTTTTGCTTTTTCCTGAAACAAACTGCGTTTCCGAAAGTTGGCGCAAAGGTAAGAAGGCTTTTGGGTTTGGGCCGAACACGCGCGATTATCTCTATTGCACTGCCCGCACAAAAGCGTCGATCTTATCCCTGTCCAGTTTGCGTTTCAGCACATCCGCTTCTCCGCGGGTTCTGAATTTCCCGACGCTGACGGAAAAATACGTAGAGTTGGGAAAGCGCACGATCTGGGCGTTGGTATAGCCCGCTTTGTGCAGCGTGGACAACTGGTTTTGGGCGCGCGTTTCCATCAGGAAAGAGCCGGCCACCACGTGATAAGAGTCCTTGTCACCGCTGCTGACTGTAACGGTTCCTCCCTGCGGAGCAACGTTCACATTATTCTGATCGGAGCCTCCGTTGTTGATCTGCCCGTCTACATAGACCATGGCAGCGCCCTGTACGCCTGCGAGGATACGCACTTCGGTGCGGCGATTGCGCGCATGCTCCTGCTCCGTGCAGGTCACACCGTCGCGGCATTTGTTGCGCGGCTCGCTTTCGCCATAGCCGACCGGACGCAGGCGCGCACGCGTAATCCCCTGCGATTCCAGGTAATCGACCACGCCATTGGCGCGGCGCTGGCTGAGTTGCTGATTGTACTGATCATTGCCCCTGCAATCCGTATGGCTGGCCAGTTCCACCTTGATGCTGGGGTGTTGTTTCATCAGGGCCACCAGCAGATCGAGGTCTTTCCGCGCATCGGGGCGCAGCGTGGCATCGTTGAAGTTATAGTAGATATTGGGCAATTCGATCACCGAACCCGGCAGCAGCGGCGCCACGGAGATATTTTGCATGGTGAGTTGGTTGGGCAACCATCCCTCCGTGTCGATCTCCGTGCTGCCCACAAGCCGGTTGGCCTGGTACAGTTCGAGTTTGTACTTCGTATTCGGGTTGAGGTAGTGATCGACCATGCCGTTGGCATCCGTGATCACAGTGTCCTTTTCGTTGGTGGTTTTATTCGTCAGCACCATCACCGCCCCTGCAAGCGGAGCATTGGTTACGTAGTTGAATACCGAGGGATTCCACTGGAGTTTTCCCGCAGTGGGGGCTTTTTCGATCTGGATGGCTACCTCGTTACCCGGTTTCGACATCTGCACGCGTATCTGCTTGGTCTGATACCCTTTTTTGGAAGCGCTGATGACGTAGTTGCCGGGTTTTACTTCCGTCAGGAAACGCCCTTTGGAATCCGTTTCGCCGTTGATGCCCTTATCCGGCGGCACGGCCTTCATAATATCCTGTCCGTCCACATTCTGGATGGTGATCATATTGCCTTCTTCGTCGCGGCCGATCACGTTGTTGGCGTCGTAGTTGAGCAGTTGCACGGCAGCCAGGCTGACAGGCGCTCCGCTGGCCTTGTCCGTCACGACGATCTTCACATCCAGGTCCCTGTCGGGGACGCGCTTGTTTTGCAGCAGGTAGTCGTCGAGATTGCCGTTTTCGGTATGAAAACTGAATATCTCGTCGCCGCCGGCGCCGCCGTTGCCATTCGTGGAATAGTATCCGTTGATCTTGTTCAGGTCTACGATAAGGCCAAAGTCGTCGCCTTTGGTATTGAAAGGAGTCCCCATGTTGATCGGCTTCGTCCATTGGGTGCCTTCGGGAATGACATAGTACAGGTCGAGTCCACCCTGGCCGCCTTCGAGCGCATCGGATGCGTAGTACAGGGTGTTGTCGGCATGGATGAACGGAAATGCCTCGTTGCCGGAAGAGTTGACGCCGGCGCCGAGGTTGACCGGCTCGCTCCACGATTGACCGACGCGATAAGACACATAGATATCCATGCCGCCGATACCGCCGGGGCGATTGGAAGAGAAAAAGAGTTTATCGCCGTCGATACTGATCGCCGGGTGGCAATCGGCGTATCCTTCATCGTTTACCGGAAAAACCGGCTGCGGCTCACTCCACAGTTCGCCTTCCTTGTGCGATACGTACACACGCATCATCAGGCTGCCGTCCTTGCTGTATTTCTCTTTGCCGTTCACGATGATATTGCGCGAGAAATAGACGGTTTCGGCGGTCCGGTCAAAACAAACCGGCCCTTCGTTGTACTGCGTAGAGAGTTCTTTTGAAAAAGGCTCGGCTACAGCCAGTGCACCGTCGGCACTGCGTCGCGAACGCAGAATAGAGGTGTACATCTGGTTGTTTTTATCCGTGCGCTTTTTCAGGCCGGCGTTGTTCGTGGAAATGAACACAATGCCATCTTCATAAAACGTAGGGCTGAATTCAAGTCCTTTCGTATTGATGGCCGCTTCGTTCTTCACCTGTACGGTCACCGGCTCGGTGTCCGTCTGCGCCGGCAATATGTTTGCCGACAGGCAAAAAGCGAGGATGAATGTGATATGCTTACGGGCTTTCATGATTCCCATGATTTTTGAGCAATTTGATTATTAAAAACTACACTTTTTTGTTGCCGGCCTGATCAGGTCCCGGCGGAATGAGCTGTTTTGAGCGCATCAAAGGAAAAATCGGGGGCTGAACACGTTCTTTTTGCTGGGCTTCTTGAGATCGGCCTGGATCAGCAGTTCGATCGAGCCGCCGTTGTAATCCTTAAGGTCGGAAAGCGTGAAATCGTACGCTGCGCCCACGCCTACCTGCGGAGTCGCCTGCCAGAATACGAGCAGATCGATCGATTCACCGGCGCCGTTGCCGCCGAGGCGGTAGGAAATACCCGCCGTCACTTTCTGACGGATGTCGAGGTTGATATTGATATCGGCATCTATCGGCGCGTTCTCCACGTATTTGATCAACACTGCAGGCAGCAGGTTGATGTCATCGCTAAGCGGCAAAATGCCGCCGGCCGTGCCGTAAAAGTGGCGGTATTCCTTTGCAGAGATCGGGTTGTTTGCAGAGTTCAGGCCCAGAGAGTTCGAATAGATGCGCGGCACCGAAAATCCCACATAGAACTGGTTGAGAAAAACGCCGTAAATGCCGGCGCCTACGTTGCCATAGAAATCGCTGATCTGCTGGTTATCAAGCGACGGGTCGCCGATATTGAGCGGCTGCGCATCTTCGAATGCCATGCCGAGCGAGCGTACGGCGCCTTGTATCCCCACGCGAACGGAGGCGTTTTCCATTGCCACCAGGTCGTATGAATACGCCAGCGTAGCATGAAAATCGCGTTGAAGGCCCAGTTTCAGGTATGACAATGTGCCACCCACGCCGACGCGCGGCGTCAGGAAAGGCGAGTTAAAACTGAGCAGGCCCGACTGGGGCGCTCCGTCGAATCCTACCCACTGGCTGCGAAAAATTCCGGTGAGGGTAGGCGTTCCGCGGGAGCCGGCATAAGCGGGATTGTACAGCAGTTTATTGTACATGAACTGTGTGTACTGGTGATCCTGCTGCGCAGAGAGCTGTACACCGGCGATAAGTATGATGAGAAGTGTCAAAAGATTTTTCATCGCAATATGGTTTGAAGGTTCAGGCCGGACGAGCAGGTGATGCCAAAGTCGTATGTTGGAAAAAACAATACCAAAACTTCGCATCACCTGTCCGTCTGACCATTCAACCCCGTTTTAACGGAATATTTCTACAAAACCCTTGATAACAGGCTCGTTCGGTCCGGGCTTGAAAATATAGTAGTACACGCCGTCGGGCAGGTCCTTGCCGGGTTCGCCGTCAAAAGTACCCCGCCAAGCGATGGCCGGATCATTATCGTACGGCGTCGCCTCGAACACCTTGTCGCCCCACTGATTGTAGATGACAAGCGAGTTGTCGCGGTACATGCCCGAATTCAGACACGGGATCTCGAGCCAGTCGTTCACCAGGTCGCCGTTTGGCGTAATAACGTTCGGGATGAACGAGCAATCTTCGACATTGAGCGCCAGGATCGTCACCAGGGCCATATCGCACAGATTCGGGCAGGACTTCGAGCAAACCTCGTAGAGGAACGAAGCCTCGCCGCCTTCCAGCGGCGACTCATAGGAGAACAGGCCGTTGCCCAGGCTCGTGAGGCCCTCCAGAGCGCCAACTTGCGTGATGCTGAAATCGGAGAACGGTATCAATACGTCATTCGACAAAATATTGAAGGTATCCGTCGTGCCGGGCGCGATGAAAATGTTCGTATCGTCAATAGCATCCGGAGCGGTCGCCAGTTCCAGCGTCACGGAATCCAGCGGTGTCGGGCAGCCGTTCACCTCGGCAAACACTGTGTACAAACCTTCCGTATTCGTTCCGAATCCCGTTACTACGATCTGATTGTCGTTGGCATACGGCCCCTGGGGTCCGCTCCATATGTAGTTGGCGCCGGGAATAGAATCAGCCGTAAGAGTCACGCTCTGGTTCACACAGCCGAGCGCGGGATTGGAGAACGCATTCAGCGGCGTCAGGCCCTGCACGGTGATCACAACAGAACACATCATCGTGTTGCCCGAGGAGTCGATGGCTTCGTAACTGATCGTGTCGGTCCCGATCGGGAAAACACCCCCGGCCAGGCCACCGCCGATCTGTGTAAATGATGCAATTCCGCAGTTATCCGTCGCTGCGGGCATATCGAATTCCAGCCGCACGCCATCGCAGGAAGCAACAGTATCGGCGGAAAAGATGAAGAAATCCGGGTCGGAAATGATCGCTCCGCCTACATTGAGCACGACCGGGCTTTCCGGGCAGTCGATCTGCGGCGGTTCGTTTTCCGTAACCGTTACAGCAAACGTAGCGGTCGTGATCGAGCCGGTAGAATCGATGGCCGTGTAAGACACAACCGTCGTACCCAGCGGGAATGAATCGCCGGGCATGTAGTTCGAATACAGCGTATCCACCACACAGAAGCCTACCGGTGTCGGCGGATTCCAGCTGGCCGGCGTTTGCGCGCAACCTTCAACAGTAATATCTTCAGGAACATTTACAAATCCAGGCTGCTGCGTCGCTACGATCTTCACTTCGAATGTGCAGGAATCGTAGTTACCGCTCGCATCCTGTACAAAGCAAACCACTTCCGTCGTGCCATTGAAGAACAGGCTGCCCGACTGCGGAATGGAGGCCACGATCAGCGCGGAATCCGGCGTACAATTGTCCGTCGCAGTGGGAAGGTCCCAACTGACGACTTCGCCGCATGGGCTGGCATCATTGACCGTCACATTGGGCGGACAGGCGCTAAGTACCGGCGCGATCTGGTCGATGGCAGATATGCTGAACGTGCAGGTTGAAGTGTTACCGGAAAAATCCGTAGCGGTATAGGTAACGATGGTCACTCCAGCAGGAAATACAGAACCCGGAGGAATATCGGTCGTCAGATCGGGGGTCGAGCAGTTGTCAGTTGCTGCCGGAACATCCCAGAATATGATCGTATCGCAGGTGTTGGGCGGCAGGGTCAGTAAAAGACTGTTGGGGCAGCCCAGAATAATCGGCGGCACGTCTTCCGTGACCGTCACCTGGAAACTGCAGGTGCCTTCGTTGCCGGCATCGTCGACCGCGGTATAGGTTACCACTGTGTTGCCGACGGGGAAAAAACTACCCGACAGGACCGTTGAAGTCGGCGTGAGTACGCCCGAGCAATCATCCGTAGCAGTCGCATCCGTCCAATCGGGGAATGCGCCGCAGGTATCCTGCGATGCCGTCACCACGATGTCTTCAGGGCAGACAACCGTCGGTATACTGTCGTCCAGTACTGTTACAACAAACAGGCAGGAAGAGGTATTGTTAAAATCGTCGATGGCCTCGTACATCACCTGGGTATTGCCCGGCTGGAAAACGGTGTTCGAAGCGACCGTGCCGTTCAGTTCGACATCCTGATCGCAATTATCGAAAGCCGTTACAGCAAATTGAACAACTGCCGTACAGCCCGGCGAACCGTCGGGAGAAACGGTGAAGTCACTCGGGCAAACGATCACAGGCGCTGCCGTATCCTGAACCGTCACGAGGAAACTACAGGAAGCCGTGTTCATCGTTATATCGGTCACAGTGTACAATACCAGCGTCTGGCCTACCGGAAATATGCTGTCGGGCGTAAAGTTCGACACGACAGTCAGATCGGTCTGGCCGCAGGCATCGATGGCCGTCGGAGGCGTCCAGGTTACCTGTGTTTCACAGGCAAAACCGGGGGCTACATCCGTTACGCCTGTCGGGCAGTTCAGAAATTCCGGCGGGTTGTTGTCAACCACTGTGATCATCATCGAACAGGTCGCAGAATTGCCTGCGCTGTCAGTCACCGTATAAATTACGGTCGTTATCCCTGCGTTGAAAACATCGCCGGTGGGAGTTCTGGTGATGCTGTCAATCCCGCTACAAGGGTCGTCGGCAGTGGGAAGCGGCACCATGACGTTGGCGTTGCATTCATTGGCAACGGCATCGACCGTGATATCGGCCGGACATATGACCGCAGGAGGCGTCATGTCGGCGCCGGGCTGGAAGAACCCGCCGATCGTAGTCACCGGCACGGTATTGATGCCGCTGTTGATCGCTTCGATAAACCCGGTAAAGCCAATATTCGAAGTAGAGGCAGGATCGAGAACGGTAAAGTAGATGGTAAAGAATATGCCTCCATCGGGGATCTGGGGCCAGTTGCTGCCAGGTCCGCCGGCGAAGAACGAGAAAGTACCGTTCGGGGCCGTATTGAAGTTAAAATCACCGCCCGTCAGGTTGAGGCCGGGAAAATCATTGGATACAGTATCGAATTGCAGCACCGTTTGATCCCAGTTCACTGAGAATTGCAGGCCGACAATATCATCCCAGTTCTCAACCGTGAGATTTACTGCGATTTGCGAACCGGCGCCCTGGCAATCCACGGCAACCGTGTCCAGCATAAGTGTCAGCAGTCCGGCTGCATTTACCGTAACCGTGAATGAGCAGGTAGAAGTATTGCCTGCCTGATCGGTTGCCGTATAGGTCACCGTCGTGACGCCGGGGTTATAGGTTCCGTTGGCATTACCTGTTCCCTGGCCCGTCGTAGCGCCCGTTGTTGCATAGTTCAGTGCAACGGTGCCGCCGCAGTTGTCCTGCAGTGCCGTAGGTTCCAGGCCGCTGACCATTACGTTGACGTTGCCGTTTGGAAGGTCGACCGCAACATTATCGGGGCAAGCCAGGATCGGCGGAAAGTCATCCACTACGTTCACCGTGCCGTTTATCCAGATCGCGGGGATCTCCTCGGGAGAGCCGGAAGCATTGGATACCGCTTCACGTATACTGGGCACATCGCCGAATACAATTCCGGAATTGGCGCCGCCCGTGCCGATCACGTTCAGGTTGATCGTGAACAACACCGCACCGTCGGGAAGGGAGGTGCCCTGTGCGGCGTCAGTCGTCCAGAGAAAAGTAAGCAGGCCGTTGGCCGTTTGTGTCGTACCGAAATCCGAAGCCAGCAACTGCAATGCAGGGTTGAAATTGCTGACCGAACTGTATTGCAGCACCGAAAAGTCCCAGCCGAGCGAAAACTGCAAAGAGCCGAGTGAATCGAAGTTCAGGGCTGTAATATCAATGGAAACCGTCTGGTTGCAGGAAGTTGAGGCATTGGCGGCGATGATGGTCAGCGTATCGCTGGTATTGGAAAGTTCCACTTCGACCGTAAACGAACAGGTCGCCGTGTTGCCGCCTACATCGGTGGCCGTGTAGGTGACGGTGGAACTACCGACATTGAAATTGGCGCCGCTGGCATCGGGGTCGTCGGGCATATCAGCGACCGTAGCACCTGAAGACGACCAGCCTACGCTGGCGACCGGTGCACAGTTATCGGATATGCTGTCCGGGGCGATGCCGTTTACCGGAGTCGGTCCGTTGCCCTGCACGGTCACATCGGCCGGGCAGGTAATCGCCGGCGCTTCGTCGTCGATCGGCTGCACGCCTCCCGGCATCAGCATTACCGGTAAAATATCGCCGCTTTCATTGGCGACTTCAACCACTGCCGGCGAATTCACAAACATCAGGGGCGCAAAGGGGCCGCCGGTGCGGGTGAATGCCAGGGAGAATACCACGGAACTGTCAGGGGCTGTGCCGCCGTTCGAATTCGTCCAGATAAACGTGATCTTGCCCTGGTTGATAAATGTGGTCGTATCAAAACCCACATCGATCCCGTTGCCGAGAAAGACCGGGTTCAGCGGAGTAGTGTAAATGTAGTCCAGCCGGCTCGTATCCCACATCAACGTGAACTGGAATGAGCCGATGCTATTGAAATTAAAAACCCTGATCGGCACCAGAAAGGTATCGGAAGATGCACAGTCGATGCTGACAGAGTCCGTTTTAAGAGTGACAGTTTGAGCCGATGCTTCGCGCGCGCAGATGAGCGATGCAAAGAGGATTAGGATTAATAGAATATTTCTCATGGTTGTAAAAGTTAAAAGCCTCCCCCCATACTCCTCCAGGTAAAAGCACAGAGGTGCTCAATCCCTGGAGGAGACGGGGGAGGCTGCTTTTTAATCAATCAAAATCATCTTTTTGCGATCGCTGTGCATCGGCGTTTCCAGTTCGTAGTAGTATACGCCCGGAGTACCGAATTCATCACGGCGGAAAGTCACCTCGTTGTAACCCTTCTCGAAGTTGCCTACCACAGTTTTTACCAGCTGGCCGGATGCGTTGAAAATACGCAGTGCGGCACGGCCGGACTCCGGCAAACGGAATCCGATGGTCGTCGAATTATTGAACGGGTTCGGCTGGTTCTGATACAGGGCGAAAACGCCTGCATCAACACCGGTCTGAGGATGTACGAACTCGAAATCGAGTTTCATGGTACCGCCGTCGCGATTGTATGCTTCAGCGCGGGTTACCTGCGAGCCCGGGTTCAATACCGGCGCCAGGGAAGTTCCGCTGCGCAAAACTTTGAATTTGAGCGTGAAGAGCACCTCGCCATCGGCGACCGTCACCGGCTCCGCTGTTACCCAAAGCGTAGTCAGGAAGCCTTCATCCAAACGGGTGGTGCCGAAGTTCGCACTGTTCATATCAGGCAGTACGCCCGGTACGATGCCGTCGAGTTCGAACGCTTTCGGATCGAAATTGATGGTCAACTGATAACCGGAACGCTCTGTGAAGTCGCTTGCGCGGAAAGGCACTTCGATCGTCTCGCCAACGTGGAATGCACGATCCTCGAGGCGGAAGCGGAAGATATCCGAACGGTCGTCCACATCATCGTTGGTGAAGGTAGGCATGATGCTGCCGTTCACGTCACCCATGCGTACTGCGACAAAATCGTCGTCCAGATAACTCATATCTACCGGCATGTGGCTGATGCTGTCGGGGATCGGCGCACTCAGCGGATCAGGTGTCGGGAATACGTATGACTTCGGAATGAACCTCCAGTCGAGCGAACCCGTGATATGCTGTTTGGTGCCGAGTGCTACCTCCTGAATACGTGCATAGTCGATCAGAGAGAGGTTGCCGTCGCCGCTGACATCGGCCGCTACGTACTGGTAGGGAGATGTCAGTTGCTGGATCATCAGTACATGGCGCTTGATGAGCAGCACGTCGCTACCCGTCAAACCTTCGTTGCCCGGAGTGTCCTTGAAGCATTTCACTGTCGTATTGGCATTGTCAGGCACGCCGAAGAGATAAGTGCCGGCAAGACCAGTGGTCTGGTTAGCCATGATCGTACCCGTCAATGTTACGTCCACACCCGGTACCGGAAGGGTCGGCACCCTCCAGGTCTGAATGTCGCCGCCAATTTCCAGGTCGGGCAATGCACAGGTGATCTCGACTTCGCCATCGACCAGATCGACCATGTCGACTGCTACGGATACACCGCTGCTGTCCTGCGTAAACTGCAGGCTCACCGGCGCGTCAGTGACCTCGATCGTCGTGACAGAACCCACTGCTGCGGTACCGAACATGACATCCATGTTGAACAGCACCGTGCCGTTGGGCAGGGTCAGCGTCGAGTCGAACCAGAAGATGCCGAGATTGCCGCCGCCGAGTACGTTGACGGTCAATTCGTCGACGAGATCGGGGTGAATATTCGTCACACCGAGAATGGTTGCGACGTTCGGATCAGCCGGGTTCAGGGTAAACGAGAAACCTGTTACATTGATAAAGTTGTCAACCGTCACCGGAATGGAGATCGTCTGACCCTGGCAGCCTTCGCCGTTGTCCACCGACACCGTGATCTTGGCGCCGGGTTCTACCATTGCAGTATCCACCTGCAGGCATCCGCTTTCGTTATCCAGTACCGTTACGGTATAAATACCGGCGGGCAGGCTGTCGATCGTAGCGGTCGTATCGCCGGTGCTCCAGGTGTAGGAGAAGTTTCCGGAACCACCCGTTGCCATTGCTTCGGCCGTGCCGTCGTCGGCGCCGTAGTAGGTTTCGGGCGTGCCGGAAGTAGTGAGCGAGAAGCCGGCATTCACACCGAGCATCACATTCACGTCTACCGTACAGAAATTGGAGTTTCCGTTCACGTCGACCACCGTCAGCATAACCTCGTTGATACCCAGATCCTGGCAATCGAACAAGGACTGTGACAGGAACATCGTATCGATCTCGCAGTTGTCATTGCTGCCCAGGTCGATGTCGTCGGCAGCGATCATGGCTTCGCCATTGGTGCCGAGCGATATCACTACATTGTCATTACAAACCACTGTCGGAATGCTGTTATCGATCACGATCACCATGATCGAATCCATATTCATGTTTCCACAGGCATCCGTTGCAGTGAACATAATATTATAGGTGCCCACTTCGTAATCTCCGCTTATATCCAGTCCGCCATCGCCATGCGGCGCGGTATTGGTCACGGTGATCACGGAATCGGGTTCGCAGTCGGTCAGGTACTGACCGATGTTGAGCGACAGTGGCACTGTGCAGTTCATGTTCGGCGGGTAATCGGCCGAACTGATCATGATCGTATCGGGCATACCCAGGAACTGCGGGATCTCGTTATCGACGATCCTGATCAGGCGGGTATGTACTTCTTCGTTGCCGCAATCATCGACAGCGGTACGCGTGCGCACGACAGTGAAGGTAAACTGTCCGCAGGGGCCAGGTGCGATGTCGATCGTATCCTGTTGCAGCAGCACGACTACGTCCTGCGTGCAATTGTCGGTAGCCGTTACCAGCGAAGGAGCGGGCAGGCCTTGCGCGCAACTGATCGTATCGTCGGGCGGATAAGCGCTCAATACAGGCTTGATCGTATCCTGCACGCTGAAGATCTGCACACAGGTAGTCAGGTTGTTGGCCTGGTCGAACGCCATCCAGGTGCGGTATACCTGGTAGCAGGTATCGCCGCTGCCGGCATGGATAGAATCCGAGAAGGTGATCGCATCGATCGAACAGTTATCGGTAGCCGTTGCTATGCCCTGTACGGAAGGATCGATATCGGTCGTACACTGCACTTTTTTATGCGGCGGGCAGGAGGTGATCTGCGGGAATACGTTATCCTGAACAATGATGAACGTTTCGCAGGTCGACTCGTTACCGGCTTCATCCTGTACGTACAGTTTGACCGGATGCTTCGTCACACCGTCCGCGTCGTCGCAATTGAACGTAATGCTGTTCGTGATCGGACCCAGCGGGTCGAGCCGCTGGATCTGAAGCAAGAGGTCTTGCTGTGCCGTACAGTTGTCAGAGCTGCTGGCGTTGATATTCAGCGAAGTGACTGTTACCGTTCCCGACGATTGCAAGGCGACACTTACGCCGTTGATACATGCAGCGATCGGGTTGGTGCCGTCTTTTACGATAATGGTGATCGTATGCGTCGAAATATTGTTGTTGCCGTCTTTGGCAGTAAACTGCAGGAGGTACGTGCCTTTCGAAAGGATTTCGAAATAATCGGCGCCCTGACCCGTCCGCGAGTTGGTGATCATCAGGGTTGTCGAATCACAATCACTGACAAAAGGTGCGATGTTGATCGCTACCGTGTCTTTGCAATCCAGGTTGTTCAGATCGGTCACCACAATGATCGTATCGGGCGTGGACGCGTCGAACACCGGCGCTTCAGTATCCTGAATGACGATCGTTTGGCTGCCCGAAGAAGTGTTGCCGGAATCGTCCATGGCAACCCAGGTGCGGCGGATCGTGTATTTGTACAGGTTTACGTAGCTAATGGTATCCTGTGTATACGAGATGCTTACATTCTGGTCGCAAACATCCACTGCGCTGATCAGCGCAGGCACCGGGATCATATCGCAGGCTTCCACCGTATCATTGGCCGGAATGGGCGACAGGATCGGAGCAGTCACGTCATTTACTGTCACAGCGACCACACACTGTGCCACGTTACCCGCTACGTCGGTGACGACCAGGGCTACATTGGCGGGTGTGTTGATATTGGCGCAGGTCAATATTGCCGGATTCAGCGAGAGTGTAACAGGTCCGCACATGTGCTGATCAAAGCTGCCGTTGTCGACCTCATTGATTGACAAGGCGTAGTCGCCTGCCGGACTCAGATCAACAGAAAAGTTTGATTTACACAGCGGTGTCGGCGGAATATTGTCTACAAAAATATTCACACTCTGCAACTGCGTCGTCGTATTCATCTGCGGGTCGGTGTACGACCAGGTGATGGCGTAGTTGCCGGCCGGAATGATGTAGCGCGGCGGACCGCCGGGCACCAGCGGAGGCAGGATACCCAACACCGTAACTGAAGGCGTGCCGTAGATCGTAACGAAAACGGTACCATCGCAATCTGTCGCAGAAGGCGCTGCTACCGTGTCCTTGCCGCAGAAACTGGTGATCGTCGGCAGGATCGGCTCATCAGGTACCGGTGCATCGCCGTCGACGAGCGTAACAGTAAAGGTGCAGGAATCCGCCAGGTTGTTCATCTGGCTGTCGGAAGCCTTGATCTTCACAGTGAATACTTTACCTGCCTTTACGGTATCTACTACACTGGAAAGCAGGGTGCCGGCAACCGGCGTCTGCATCAGCGTGATGTTGTTCGGGCAGTTGTCGGTCACCTGTACGCCGTTCAGATAACTGGGTACAGTGGTAATGCCAACGCAACCCGATGAAATGGACAGGGTTTGCGGACCCGGGCAATTGATCTCGGGCGCTTCGGTATCCACCACTTTTACTGTAAAGGAACATATGGTAGTATTCCCGAAAGGCATATCCGTTGCCGTATAAGTAATCGTCGTGCTGCCAACCGGGAAGAAAACCGTTGGAGCGATACTGAACAGCGGCGGGTTGTTATAAATAAACGGAGTAGACGCGGTAATAGCGCTCTGTACAGAGGGGTTGCTGGCTACTTCCGTTACCGAATGCGGCGAACAGTCGAGGAAATCGAAATCCTGCAGGGTCGGACGGTACCAGGTAAAATTGTTACCGCAGTTGCCCGTAGCATTCAATACCACGAATGTCGAATCGCATATCTTCTTGTTGTTGCCAAGGTTGAAGCCGAACGGTTCGTTGATCACTGGCCCGTCTTCATCGTCTACATTAACTTCGATAGAAATAGAGCTCTCATTACCGCACAGATCAGCAGCAGTAAAGGTCACCGTTGAGGTACCGATCGGGAAGTTTTCCGTCACGCTTGAGCCCATTCCGGTAAACATAGAGCCTCCCGGGAACTCAATCTCGTATGTAATATCGAAGAACGACAAATTCGCCGGCGTGCAATTATCACTGATATTGCTGTTGAACAGTTCGATCGTGAACGGTGCCACGCAGGCAGGGGCATCGTTCTGGTTGTTGGCCACCAGATTTACCTGTGTTTGCACATTTACAAAAGTCGGCGGCTCGTTGTCAACGATGGAGAAGGTCTGAACATGGAAAGTTGAATTGCCAGCCTTGTCCGTAATCTCCCAGGTGCGCTCGACCATAAAATCATTGCAGGGCGGCGTACCGGGGATAACAAGATCGGTATATGAAATGGATATCTCGTCGTCACAGTCATCATCACAGGCATCCTCCACATCTGCAAGCGTGATCTGTCCAAGCGTCACAAAGTCTTCATCGTCCCAATCCTGACAATTGATCGTTACGGTAGGCGGCGCAATATCGTTGACGTCGATGATCGTCGGAGGCGTAACATCGTTCACCGTGATCATTTTGGTACAGATGGTCGTATTGCCGAAGTGATCCGTCGCCTGGAAGGTAACGGTATTCACGCCGACGTTCAGACAGGTCCAGGGATATTCTTCAGTAAAATCACTTATGGCACCCTGCGGATTCTGTACTTTCAGATCGAAGTCCAGCGGGCAGGAAGGAACGGAATTCAGTGTGTTATCCGTAACCGTAAAGTGCATGGCAAAATATGCATCTGCATTCAAAATACCGTCACAGCTGGTGCTTAGGTCAACCTCTGCAGGTATGTGACCCGCGCAGTTTGTGATGGAGGGGTCTTTAATACCCGCAATGCTGTCTTTCACGGTAATGATAGCCTGGCAGGTAGATACATTCCCCATGGGCAAGGGAGGCTGACCGTCGATGATCGACAACGTCACCTGATTAGGCCCTTTATTAGTGCAGTTGAACGTCCAGGACAGGTTAGACGGGTTGTAATCGTAGAAACAGTTATCTGTGCTTCCGTTGTCGACCTGGCTGGCCTGAACTGTAACTGTACCGCCGGCACCGAGGGATACCGTAATATCCTTACACTTGGCCATCGGCGGCTGCAGGTCCTGCACCGTTACAATGAATGTGCAACTGCCTACATTACCGGCATCGTCAGTAGCCGTATAAGTCACCTGGGTAGGACCGTAGAAGAAGAACGAACCCGGCGAATGCGTGGAAGTGACTGTCGGCGTGGCATCGCATTCATCCGTAAACGTCGGAGGTGTCCAGTTCACGATGGCGATACAGCCGCCTGTATTCGCGTTCACCGTAGTGTTGGCCGGGCAGGTCGCCGTAGGCGGCAGCAGGTCTTCTATGCTGACGTTGAAACTGCAGGCGGTAGAGTTGCCTTTTGCATCCTTAAATGTATAGGTAACGGAGGTAAGGCCGTCTTCAAAGTTCACACCCGCTGGAATAGGATAGGCCCCCGAGGCCGGACCCGTAAAGTTGGGACCTGTGAGCAGGTAAGTGATCATGGTTACGCCGCAGTTGTCCTGGTATTGACCAGGACCTGTCAGCGCTGCGCCGTTCATCTGTCCGGTCATGGCCAGTTCGGCAATGGATGTGGCATTTTTCAGGCACATCGGACCGGCAGCCGTTACGATATTATTGGGACACGCTACGACAGGAGCCAGGTTATCGACAATATTTACCGTGGTGGTGCAAGTCTTCGTATTACTGTTGAAGTCGGTTACCGTCAGGGTAAGCGTTTGCGGACTGGCGCTGCCACAGCTGAGCGTATCCGGCGATACCGTCATGCTCAAAATACCGCAGTTGTCCGAGGAGCCGTTGTTCACCTGGGCAGCCGTGATCTTCACACCGCCTTTGGCATCCAGCGGAAGGGTAAGTGTAGGCTGGCAGGTAGCCACCGGCAGTTCCGTCTCGTTCACCGTAACACTGATCACGATGCTGGTCGTATTGCCCTGATCGTCTGTGACGAAGTAACGCAGGTTGGTCGTGCCCACCGGAAAGTCGGCGTTCACCGGCGTTACTGCATGCAGGAAATTGGTCGGATCGTATGGATACGGCGTTACACCTTCGTCCACAAAAAAGTCGCAGGGAGGCGTGCCGCAGGTTGCGAACGTACTGTTCGGATAATCCATCAGGTCCGGCATGATAGGCTGCTCTTCCGAAAGCGTCGCTTCCGGGAAGGAAAGCGGACAGTTATCCGAAATGCAATGCGTAGCAAAAGCATTGGGATTCGGCGGAGGCGAGCAGGATTCGTCAACATTCGGGCGATACCAGGTCACGTTTTGTGAGCAAGTGCCCGCAGCCACGTTCACATTGAAAGTAGATTGATACGTCACGGGGCCGCCGGGAGGCAGTTGCATCGCTACCGGCGCCTCATGGTCTTCAACGGTGACCGAGAAGGCGCATGACATCGTATTGCCATTGGCATCGGCCACTTCCCAGGTTACGTTGGTTATTCCCAATGGAAATACATATCCGTTCAGGTCGTCGCTGCCATCCTCGGAATTGGAAGGGTTGGTACCCGAGAAAACAATCCCGCAATTGTCAGTCATACCGGTCGGGTTGAACTCATTACCGACGGTCGTATAGTTACAAACACCCGGATCGGTGTTTTTTGTAGCATTTGCAGGACATGTAATGGTCGGTTTCTGTACATCATTCACCGTGACATTGAATGGACCACAGGTAGCCATGTTACCTGCAGCGTCGGTGATCTTCCATTCAACTGTCGTTACATTCGGACCGGGAGTAGGACCCGGAAAAACAGTGCCTGCGAGCGTTGTTCCGCTTACAAATCCGCCACCGTCGATGCTGTATGACAACGACGCACCCGGGCAGTTATCGGAAAATGAAAGCGGATCGAATTCAGAACCTACCGCTGTATAGGTGCACACATCCGTGTCTGTATTGCGCACCTGGTTAACCGGGCAGGAGATCGAAGGATTTTCTGTATCGTTTACCGTAACGGTAAAACTCACCACACGCGGATTCGGACCGGCGCCCGGTGTGTATTTGGTGTCGTAAATGCGATACGTTACCGTAGTAACGCCTTTGTTAAAGGTCTCTACGCCGGCATCAGCGCCGGTGGTTTCCGCTACAACCGTTGCACCGGTAAGTTCGTATGTGATATTCAGATTGATCTGGCAGTTATCGGTATAGGTGCCGGCAGTGCCAGAATACACCGCTTTGGCCACGAACATCATATCGATACCGGCAAGGGCAGTCGCCGTACAAACGCTGGCGTCAGTACTTACAACCAGATTGGCCGGAGCAGCGGCATCGGGAGCGGTTTTATCGCGAATGGTTACGCGAACCTCATACCCCTCACTTAATGTTGAGGCGTCGTATTCGCAAGTAAACAGATTCGCATCTGTTTGGCCGTCGTGTATGGCCACCCAAATGATATCGACCGTATTCACGTCGGAGCAGTCATAGGTAATACTGCTGCCCTGACCCAGACACGCAGATGAATAGGTGCCCTTAAAGGTAGTGAGTGCCTGGTCGGCAAAAAACCGCAATTTATAAGCCAACAGCGGGTCGCATGTAGGACCGGTTGAGTAAAACCCCACAATATCCGCGGAGGTAAGTACCGCGGTTCCCGTAGTAGGACTCAAAGTCAGTTCAATGTTCAGTGGATTAGCGATAGCGCCAATCGAACACGGCTGCGCAAAGACGCGTCCGGCTGTCAATAGCAATACAGCCGAAGCCAGCATCGGCAGCAGCCAACGCTTTGTCGAGTTGTTCATGGTCAACAAATTTGATGAAGGGAAATAAATGGTGGAAAGATGACTGAAGAAGGGTACGCGTTTCTTCATGCAGGCGATCGGTTTGGAATGTATAAAAAAAGCTGTGTTACAGTTCTGATTTCTTCGTGCAATCATAAAAAAATGTTAGCCGTAGATTCGGGTAACACGAGAAACCAACCGCTGGGCGAGGATTAGCGCATGCCTCCGGGGCACGCGACGATTAAAGCAGGATAAGATGACCTCGAGACTTGATTCGCAATGTCAAAATGCGCGCTCAGGTCCAAAAAAACGGGGCAAGTTTACAGCGAAATCCGCGAACCGTCTAACTTAATTTCGAACGAATCCAAAGCGGATTTTACGCAACTTGCTGTTTATCAAACATATAAGAAAATTCGTTAAACTTCAAAATCCTGTTCTGTCGAAAACTGTCTTGAGTTCTGTCGGCTGTCTTACAAATTTGATTCATACGAAAAGCCAAAAACCGTACCAATTCCGGGGGATATTCTCACAGATATTAAAAAATACTGAAATAAAGATTTTGCCCGAAAGCGGTATGTTCTCACATTTTACACAGTCTCTTTTTCCAACTATCTTCGCAGCATGTCGAAAAAGAAACGGCGACATAAGATCAGTAAACGGGGCCTGCCGCCGGGCTCGCTCGTGTACACCGGCGACCGCGCCGAAAATCCCTCCGTCGTGTTGTCCATGTGGTTCAACGAGCCGACATACGACGAGCAACACCACTACCATCCCGAATGGGCAGGAAGGTCCGGCGGCTTGTTCTGGACCGACGTGCGCGGCCTGACGGATACCAAACTGGTCGGGCAGATCGGCCAGGATTTTCAGATACATCCCCTGGCCCTGGAAGACGTGCTGAATACCCACCAGCGCGCCAAAATGGAAGAGTATGACAACGGCCTTTTTTTCGTGCTGCACAACCTGCGCCTCGAAGCGGGCACCCTGGAACTCGGCAGCGAGCAGATCGCCCTGTTCGCCGGCAACAATTTTGTGATCTCCTTCCAGGAAGACCCCGACGATACCTTTTCAGCCGTACGCACCCGCGCACGCGAAGGGCTGGGCCGTTTGCGTAAAAAAGGCTCCGATTACCTGACCTATGCATTGGTCGATAACATCGTGGACGGCTATTACCTCGTGCTGGACGAACTGGATTCCCAGGTACTGGAACTGGAAGAGGAAATTTACACAAAAGGCATCAACGCAGCCATAAAGGAGCGCATTTTCGATTTGAAAAGGGTCGTCAACCAGATTCGGCACCGGCTGCTCCCCCTGCGCGACGCCCTGTCGCGTTTTCAGCGCACGGAATGGGAAATGGTGGACGAATCGAACCGCCCGTACTTGCGCGACGTATCCGATCACATCGCGCAATTGCTGGACAGCATCGACAACCAGCGCGATCTGCTCGACAGTATGGAAGCATTCTACCAGGCGGAAGCCGCCAACCGCCTCAACGACGTGATGCGCGTGCTGACAGTCATCAGCACCATCTTTATCCCCTTGTCTTTTCTGGCGGGCGTCTACGGCATGAACTTCGAGCACATGCCCGAACTGCATTTCCGCTACGGCTATTTCGCGGCCCTGACGACCATGTTCATGATCTCGCTGCTCATGCTGTATTATTTCAGAAAGAAAAAGTGGCTGTAGATCAGGCCCGCCCGGCCATCAGTAAACCACCTGCACCTTCATATTCCAGAGCATGAAACTCAGGAAGTCGGCCGCTTCGTCGATCAGTTTACCCGTCGGCTTGCCGGCGCCGTGGCCAGCACTCGTTTCTATGCGGATCAACACCGGCTTGTCGCCCTGCTGGTTTTCCTGCAGGGTCGCTGCGAATTTGAACGAATGCGCGGGCACTACGCGATCATCGTGGTCGGCGGTCGTGATCATCGTGGCCGGATAGGCCGTTTTCTTTACGTTGTGCAGCGGCGAATATTTATACAGACAGGGGAACTCGTCCTTGTTGTCGCTGCGGCCGTAATCGACCGCCCAGGCATAGCCGATGGTAAACTGGTGGTATCGCAACATATCGAGCACGCCGACTGCCGGAAAGCACACGCCGAACAGGTCGGGGCGCTGCGTCATGCAGGCGCCGACCAGCAGGCCGCCGTTGGAACCACCCTGGATGGCCAGCCTTGCCGATGATGTGTATTTCTTCTCAATCAGGTATTCGGCTGCGGCGATAAAGTCGTCGAATACGTTCTGCTTGCGGCATTTGGTGCCCGCCTCGTGCCATTTCTCGCCGAACTCGCCGCCGCCCCGGATATTGGCCACCGCATAGATGCCGTTGTTTTCCAGCAAGACCGCCCGGGAAGGGGAAAATCCGGGTGTGATGGAAATATTGAAGCCGCCGTAGCCGTACAGCAGGGTCGGGTTAGAGCCGTCGTATGCGATGTTCTTTTTCCGCGTAACGAACATGGGCACACGGGTACCGTCCTTGCTCTCATACCAGAGCTGCTCGGTGGTAAAGGCATCGGGATTAAAGTCCAGTTTGGGCGCCTTGAACACGGCGATCTCCAGCGTATTCATGTCCAGGGAATAGATGGTCATAGGTCGCAGGAAAGAAGTAAAGGCAAAAAAAGCCTGATCTTCTTCTTTTTTCCCGCTCACACTGCTCACCGTACCGATCTCCGGCAAGGCCACATCTTTGAGCAACTTCCCGTTGAGGTCGTACACCCGCAGCGCGCTGGATGCGTTGTGCAGATAGGAGCACACAATCTTGTTGCCGCATACCGTCGCGCTTTGCAGCACGTCGGAACTGTCTTCGGGCACCAGCGTCTGCCAGTGCACGGGTTTGGGCTGCCCGGGTGTTATGAGGATGAGGCGTTGATTGGGCGCGTTGTTGTTGGTGAGCACGATCAGTTTATCGTCGATGTTGTCCACCACATGGAAGTCGTGCTCGAAACTGGTGGAAACGGGTACGAAGGCCGCGCCCGGTTTCGTGAGGTCTTTCACATAAAGCAGGTTCCCGCTGGTGCTTTCCCAGCCCGATACGCACAAAAACCGCTCGTCGTCGGTCGTACTCGCCCCGAATGAGTGATCGGGGTGGGTTTTATCGCTGTACACGGCGAGGTCTTTATCCTGCGAGGTGCCCAGTTTGTGGAAATACACGGCGCCCAGTTTGTTGGCGGCCGTCAGTTCGGCGCCGGGCGCCGGTTCGGGGAAACGGGTGTAGTAAAATCCCGTTTCCTGCCAGGCGATATTCGTAAACTTTGCCCATTCGATCTGGTCGGGCAACATTTGCCCGGTCTGCAGGTCCTTCACAAAAATAGTGCGCCAGTCAGAGCCGCCCTTCGAGATGCTGTAGGCAAGATAGCGGCCGTCTTTCGAGAAGTTGAGTTCCTGCAGCGATGTAGTGCCGTCGGGGCTGAAGGTATTGGGATCAAGCAATACGGCCGGCTGACTGTTCAGGTTGTCCTGCGCATACAGCACGCTTTGGTTTTGCAGGCCGTCGTTTTTGAAAAAATAGTACTTGCCGCCTTCCTTGAAGGGCGTGCCGTATTTTTCGTAATTCCAGATCTCCTCGAGGCGTTTTCTGAGTTTTTCGCGGTACGGGATCTGTCCCAGGTAGCCGAAGGTCACGATATTCTGCTTTTGCACCCAGTCTTTCGTCTCCGCGCTTTGATCGTCCTCCAGCCAGCGGTAAGGGTCTTTTACGATCGTACCAAAGTAGTTGTCCGTCACGGTCGTATCCTTCGCGGTGGCAGGATAGGTCACCGGTATCTTTTTAAACTCCATCGTTTGGGTATTGCTTTGATGATTGCCCGAGTTGCAGGCCGTCAGAAATAAAAGGACAAGAGAAATGAAAAAAGTAAACAGTGCTTTCATGTTAAAGTATGACGGTGATGAACAACAGAAACTGCGCCGGTAAAGGGCCGTGATTTCTCTGCCGCTGCGTCCGGAAAACGATTTTTCACCCGCAACGGGGGTTATCAGACAACTTCTTAATTTTGCAGCGAATGTATGGCTTGCCCCGGTTTCAGGCGTTACAAACCGTTTTGAATTCTTCTTTTGACTATGAATAACCGAACCATAAGGCCGAACATTATCCTCGCGGCCCTTGCTTTTTTGTGTTTAAGCCTCCACGGCCTTGCGCAGCAAGCCACTTTTCCTGCCGCGCCGCCCGAGCCGGACAGCCTCACGGATAGCGAAGCAGATGAGTGGACCAGGCTTTTGCAGGAACATGCGCAGGCTTTCGACGCTGCTTTTTCACAGAAAGCCGCAGCAGCAGCAGAGGCCTATGCCGCTGCCGACCAGTTGTCCGACGCCGCCAAAAAAGATACCCTGATGACGAAAGCGGAGATCGATTCGCTGTCCTCGCTCGCCAGGGAAGCGAAAAAAACCGACCGGGAAGCAGGCAGGCAGGCTAAGCAGGCATCCAAAGCACTTGCATTTGCAGAAAAAGTAGCGGAAATGGACACCGAAGGCCGCCGGAAAAACCTCTCCAAATGTTACCGCCAGTTGAAAGAACTGGACGAACTGCTCCACCCGGAGAATTATGAAAAGCCGATTGCAGCGATCATCGGCACGGAAGGCGTGGTGACGGCCGATAGCCTCCCCCCTGCCCTGCCGGAAGCCGTACAGGAGGCGCCGGCGCCCAAAACCACAGACCGGAGCACGCGCCCTGTGACACCTTACGACCCCAAAAAAGACGTGATGCTGAATCCTCCGGAAAAGCCCTGTGCGCTGGCGCGCAACACACGCGACGAGTTTTCGGGTGAACTCTACCGGGAACTACGGCGGGAGGAATTGTTCCGCTACACCAATGACGTGATGAAAAAACTCCTGCCGCCGGGTCAGCCGCACATCGTTTGTGAAGCCGCACTTTCCGCAGCCGGCGAAAGCGTCTCTTTACACCTGCAATTCAGCATCCGCGACAACAACGTGCGCCGGTCTTTCGGCAGCCTGGCCAAAAACAGCATCGCCGTGCTCAAACTGATCGACGGGACCACCATCACCCTGTACAGCCAGCGCAACGACGACGGCTACCTCGACCCCGAAACGCAGATATACCGCTTTCAGGGGCAGTACCCCGTGGAGGCCTCCGCGCTGAAAAAGATCCGCAAATCGGAACTCGACAAACTTCGCATCGCCTGGGG
Source organism: Lewinellaceae bacterium (assembly GCA_020636045.1). Lineage (GTDB taxonomy): Bacteria > Bacteroidota > Bacteroidia > Chitinophagales > Saprospiraceae > M3007. The sequence continues at coordinate 213,584 of JACJYP010000002.1, read as the reverse complement.
AACGGGCTACGAAGACTATGAGGTACAAAACATCGATCTGCTCATGCGCCAGGCGCGTTGCCTTTTTGAATGACCCCCACGATGACTGTCCGAGAAAACGTATCCTTGTTGCCTTACAACACATTCGGGATCGCCGTTGAAGCGGCCTGTTTTGCCGAAGTAGCCAGCGTAGATGAGTTACGAACCGCTCTTCGCAGCAACAAACTACCCGTACTCGTGCTCGGCAGCGGCAGCAACATCCTGTTTTCAAAGGACGCGGATGCCCTGGTGCTCAAAAATTCAATACGCGGCATCGAGGTCGTGCGCCGTTTCTCCAGAAAAGTGTGGGTAAAAGCAGGCGGCGGCGAGGTGTGGCACGACTTCGTGTTATGGGCCATCGGGCAGGGACTGGGCGGCGTGGAAAATCTCAGCCTGATCCCCGGCACTGTGGGCGCCGCGCCGGTGCAAAACATCGGCGCCTACGGCGTGGAATTGAAAGACGTGTTCGTAAAACTCGAAGCCCTGGACCTTGAAACGGGCGCCATCCGGCATTTCAGCAAGGCCGAATGCCGTTTCGGCTACCGCGACAGCATCTTCAAGCGCGAAGCAAAAGGCCGTTACTGCATTACTTCGGTCACGCTTTCGCTTACGCAAAAAGACCATCGCATCCATTTAACCTACGGCGATATAAAAAAGACGCTCGAAGCGGAAGGCATTGAAAAACCCGGCATCGCCGACATCAGCCGGGCGGTGATCCGTATCCGCAGTTCCAAACTCCCCGACCCCGCCGTTATCGGCAATTGCGGCAGTTTTTTTAAAAACCCGGAAGTAAAAAGGGAAATCATGGAGCGCATCCGCGAACGGTACCCGCAGTTGCCGTTCTACGAATTGCCGAACCGGCCAACACACGTCAAAGTGCCGGCAGGCTGGCTGATCGAACAATGCGGCTGGAAAGGCAAACGGGTCGGAAATACCGGCTGCTATGAAAAACAGGCGCTGGTGCTGGTCAATTACGGCGGCGCGACGGGCGAAGAAGTAAAAAAACTAGCCTATGCCATCATTGACTCGGTGGAGCAGGCTTTGGGCATCCGCCTCGAACCTGAAGTGAATATTCTCTGAGAAAACGTCAGGGAGCCGGGTTCGGTATTTCCATATGTATCTCTTCGATCTCCTTCAACATCTCATCCGGCAATACCAGTCCGGCGCTTTCGATATTTTCCTTCAACTGTGCCATCGTCGTCGCGCCGATGATGGTGGCGGTGGTAAAATGTTGCTGCGTCACAAAAGCCAGGGCCATGTGCGCAAGGCTTTGGCCGTGCCGTTCAGCCAGGGCCAGGTATTTCTCCGTGGCTTTCCAGGCATGGGGGTTGTTGTAGCGCTTCAGGTTCCTGAACTGGTTGATGCGGTCGTTCGGGGTGTCGAGTTTTTTGTGGTATTTCCCCGACAGCAGCCCGAACGCCAGCGGCGAATAGGCCAGCAAGCCGCATTTTTCGCGGATGGCACATTCCGCCAGTCCTACCTCGAAGGTGCGGTTGAGCAGGCTGTACGGGTTCTGGATGCTCACCGGGGCAGATAATCCGTGTTTTTCCGCAAGGTGCAGGCAACGCATCAGCCCCCAGGGCGTCTCGTTCGACAGGCCGAAATGGCGTATCCTGCCGGCTTTTTTCAGTTCTTCCATCGTTTGCAGCACTTCCAGGAAATTATCTTCCCAGGGATCGGCGGGGTCGTAGCGGAAGCCCAGTTTGCCGAATGAATTCACCTTGCGTTCGGGCCAGTGAAGTTGATAGAGATCGACGTAATCGGTTTGCAGGCGGCGCAGACTGCCTTCCAGTGCCAGCCTGATCTGCGCGGCGGAATAGTTGAGTTGCTGATCGCGTATGAACCAAAGATCGGCACGCGGCCCCGCGATCTTGGTGGCGAGGACGATCTGCCCGCGTTTGCCCGTCTTTTTAAACCAGGTACCGATGTATTGTTCCGTGAGGCCGTTATTCTCCTGCGTGGCGGGCACAGCGTACAGTTCCGCCGTATCGAAAAAATTGATGCCCCGGTCTACTGCATAGTCCATTTGTTCATGGGCGTCGGCTTCGGAGTTTTGTTGCCCCCAGGTCATGGTGCCCAGGCATATCTTGCTGACTTTGAGTGATGTATTGCCAAGTGCTCTGTAATCCATTGCGCAGTTTAGAGATGAAAAAATAAGGTGAAAAGCGGCTGCCGTTCACCACTTCGGGATGAACAGGTCCTTGTAATCGAGCCCTGCCCCCTTGATGGCTTCCACGACATAGATCGACTTTTCCATATTGCCGGCGGGCATCAACCCCGAAAAAGTGAACGTACATCCTTTTTCCTTTGCCATTTTCAGCACCCTGATGGAAGGTGTTCGCGCAATGTTGTCGATCTCGATGGCGACGCCGTTCTGCTTTGCCAGATCCAGCAGTGCCGCGGCTTCTTCCGTAGCCAGCGATCGCCCCTTGTCCGACCAGATGTCAATCTTTTTCGAGCCGAGCAATGCCCGGGCAGAGGGAAGGTCCGTGCTTTCTCCGATGATATAGTCGGCAATGCCGGCCTTGACATTGGCGACATTCCCCGCATTCACTTTAATCCCTGTGAACAGCGGAAGCCGTTTGGCGGTTTTCAGCGATCCCGCTTTTCCGGGGCTTTTCACCAGGGCCAGGTTGATGCCGGTGACATAGAAGTAATCCGTCAATTCTTTCGCGGAAAAACTACCCTGCGGGTTCAGGTCGATAAAAGCGAACTGGCGGCCCTGCATGACCGTCAGGCTGTCGTGCCAGGCGCCGAGCGCGGGTGCAGGCAAGCCGGAACGCGCATCATCGGGCAGGCGGCGGACCCTGAAACTTTTGTATTGCATTTTGCTCAGCACGTCGTGCCCCTGCAGACCAAAAGTGCCTTTTGAAAGCTGCCGCACAGCAGGGTGCGTATGTTCCGGTTGCACATAGTCCACCGTTTTGACACCATTGAGCCATACCTGCACGCGGTCGCTTTCCACCCGCGCCTTCACGGTCGTCCCTCGCCGTCTCGGGCGAACGTCTTGTAAATGTTCCGCAGGCCGTACAGGCTGCCCATTTTTTTGAGTTCGATATAGTCGCCCTCGCCGACATGCGTATTGTTCACCTGTATCTCGATACCGTGATCCGGCCAGCCGGTTTCCTGGTATCGGGTATGAAAATAAATGCCCGAATTGGCCAGTTTGAAGGTTCTGACCTGCAGCTCCATTTCAAAATTCCGGAAGCCCCCGCCCAGGTGCTCGCCTTCGTAAAAAAGGTGCGAGCGCTTGCCCTCGGCCTGCAAAAGCCCGTCCACCACCGTCCAGGTACCGGTGTTTTCGCTGGCCCGCCAGCCTGTAAAGTCCTTGCCGTTGATGAGTTCCATCCAGCCTTCTGTAGCGGGGTTCGATGAACCGGACCGGAAGGCAATAAGGCAGGGAGCGAGCAAAATGAGGGCCGGCAGCAGTTTTTTCATTTTTCTATTTTTTCGTTGAAATGTTCGAATGCGGGTAATTTTTCAAAATATCCCAAAAACCACTCGGTCAGGTCCGACAGCCGGCGCGACAGTTCGAGGCCGAAATCCGTCAGGCGATATTCCACACGCGGCGGCACTTCCGAATACGCTTTTCGCGCGACGAAGCCGTGTTCTTCGAGACGCCTGAGCGTAACGGCGAGCATCCTCGGAGAGATGCCGTCGATCTTTTTGCGCAGTTCGCCAAAGCGCAAGGTTTCGTAATAGGCCAGGTTGAACAGGCAGAACATGCTCCAGCGGTCGAGGGTCGGCGCCAGCACCTTGCCCGTAGGGCACAGGCCCTCGCTGAGGTGCGACTGGCTGTACCGGTATATTTTTTTCAACCTTTCTTTGAACACAACTGTCTGGTTGTCAGCATCGGTTACTCCCATGTTACTGAGTTATTGCTTGGTAAGTTATTGGCAGACAGCAAATTAAAGCAGAATATTGCACCCGGCCAAACCATTGCTTACGAATAGTAACCAAAGCGCAATATTTACTGCAATATGAATAAAACAGCCATCATCAGGGGACTGGAAGAAAAGTTTGCCATACTGACCGGTTTCCTCGAAAGCCTGCCGGAAGGCCGCCTGTCGCCGCCCCTCGCCCCAGGCAAATGGAGCATCGGCCAGCATGTGACGCACCTCATACTGAGCACCGCTCCGGTCGTGAAAGCGCTCGGACTGCCGAAACCTGTGCTGCGCGAAAAATTCGGAACAAGAGGCGATGCCATCGAGCGCGGCGAAGCGGAACTGATCGCGTTTTACAAAAAAGCGCTGGCCGGCGGACTGACCGCCCCTCCGCGCTTGACACCGGAAGCGGTTGCAGAAGACCAAAAAGCACTCCTGATCGAAACGCTTCGGCAGGAATGCGCGCAACTGGTCGCCGCCCTCGAACCCTGGGAAGAATCCGACCTGAGCGAATACATGCTACCCCACCCTGCCCTTGGCGCCCTCACGATGCGCGAGATGTTGATCTTCACCATCTTCCATACCGGGCATCACATGGCGGCGATGGGGCAGGGATAAAACGATCTGTATATGGGAAAAATGATCCGGCAGCGATGTGCCAAACAGGGCTCTTTGAATAAAAAAGCCGTCCAGTCTTTTCGACTGGACGGCTACAACATAACCATGAAAACAATTAACCAATCAAATGTTAGCCCTTTCGCCTCACTCTTTGTGAAAACCGTGCCAAACAAGGTCCGGATTCTGCTTTTTTCCCTCCGCTAACTGTTAAATTTTTTTTAGCCGCGGCATTTGCTAATTGCTGACGTTTTTTTGTCTGTAATGGCCTTTATACATTTCGTTGGATGCCAGCCGGCATACAAGGCTCAATTTTTGAGGAATGTTTTATGATTTGTTATTATCCGTCAGCAAAACGCGCGATTGACGAAGTGCCTTTTAATCCGACTGAAGTATTACAGGTCCTGATTCCCAATACCCGATGTCCATGCTTCCCGACCTTCGTATCTGCCGCCTTTTCAGGCATCTGCTGCTTGCCTGTGCCATTTGCGCAACGCCTGTTGCGGCGCATGCGCAATACCTGCTGCCGGTGGACAGCGCCTTTACGGAAGCATGGGTGATGCCGCAATGGTACCGCGACGCAGGGCGTTCGCTTACCCTGGACGACATGACGGCGGGGCGCTATGCAGGTCCTCTGAAAGGAGGCGACAACCCTTATCTGACTTTCGGCACGGATCAGGCGCCTTACTGGTTCCATTTTGTGATCCAAAACGACCGGCCGGAGCCGCTGACCCTGGTGCTCCGCCTGAACCGCAAAAACATAGACCGTTTTGAACTCTGGCAGATAAAGCCCGGCGGACGCCCGGATTTTCTGGGAAAAGTCGGCGCAAACATGCACAACGACGTGCAGTATATCCTCACCGACGGGTTCCATTTCCCACTCACCCTGCAACCGGGGAAAAATGAATTCTGGGCGCAGGGCGCCAATCATATCGGCTCGATGTACCTCAACCTGAGCCTGCACAGCCCCGGGCATTTCGGCATGCTCAGCAGGCAAAACATCGTATTGCTGGGTATATTCCTGGGGGTTATGCTGGTTTCGCTCATGTTCAGCCTGGTGTTGTTCATCCAGTTTCGCGATGTCACCTACCTGCTGTACGGCATTTACATCCTCAACATCCTGGTCCGGGAGTTGTACAACTACTCGGCCGACTACGGCCTGCTGACCCACATCGGCCACCAGTGTATTTCCTCGCTGATTGCCGCGACCTTCGCCCAGTTTTTGCGCAATTTCCTGCGATTACGCACCCTTTCACCCCGATGGGACAAGATCGTAAAGGGCTACATCATCGGTGTCGTGGGTGTGGTTACAGTGATCTGGATACTGGAAGCCAGCGGCCGGCAGGCGCCCTTGCGGCCGCTTTTCACCATCGTGAACGCATTTTTTATCCTGTTCACTTTCAACGCGTTGTATCTGTCCATCCGTTTTTTTAAAAAAAGCGAACGGGCGCGCCTGACCCTGCTGGCATTCATGCCGCTCAGCCTGTCGTTCATGGCCATCCTGTTTCGCAACCTCGCCATGATCCCCTCCTACCCCGCCATCCAGCACGCTGTGGTCGTGGGGTTTATCATCGAAGTGCTGGTGTTTACCATCGCCCTTTCCAAATGGCACCGTTCGGTGGAAACCGACCGCAACCTGCTGCAACTGGAACTGGAAATGGAACAGCAAAAAAAGGAAATGGAGATCCGCGAAGCGGAGCAGCAGGTAAAAGACCAGATCGCGCGCGACCTGCACGACGACGTGGCGGCTTCCATGTCGAGCATACGCATCCTCAGCCAGGTAGCGCACTCCCAACTCGCGCAGAAAGCCCCCGAGGCAGCGCCCATCCTCGGCCAGATCAGCCGGAATGCCCAGGCGACGCTGGAAAGCATCAGCGATCTCATCTGGGCTGTCAAGCCCAATGCCGACTACCTGAACGACATGGCCGACCGCATGCGCGAATACGCCGTTCGCGTGCTCGATGCCAAGGACATCGACTACCAGATGGACATCCCGAGGAACCTGCCGATGCGCAACCTCGACATTTCCACACGCCGCAACGTTTACCTGATTTTTAAGGAAGCCGTTAATAATGCCGTAAAATACAGTGATTGCAGCCGCATGGACATCAGCCTGCACGTCACGGAGGAGCGCCTGATGCTGCGCATCGCCGACAACGGGAAAGGTTTCGACACCCGCACCGTGGAACGCGGCAACGGACTCAACAATATGCTCAAAAGGGCTGCCGATATCTGCGGCGAACTGACGCTCAGCGCTGCTCCCGGCGCCGGCGCCGCCGTGCAATTATCGCTGCCGCTGGTGTAAAGCGTGCAGACGGCAGTAGCAGGTGCCGGGATAGAAACAACTGAATTTGTCCGATCGAACTTGTAAGCGCTTCTAACGCAACAAGACCAGTTTTTGCACCCCGAACCGGCGCTGCGGCTGTTCGGGATTGCGCAGCGATACCGTGTAGATGCCTTCAGGAAGCGTTGCGGCGTGAATGATCTGCCGGTCCTCCACTCCGGACAATTGAAAAACGGCTTTTCCTGAAAGATCGGTCATCAGCACATCCGCCCGCTGCAAAGAAGCCGGTAATCGCACTGCAAAAGCGCCGCCCGCAACGGGATTCGGATATACCGCCCAGGCTTCCGGGTCCGGTCCGGCGGGCGTATTGGCAGATACCGTCGCACAAACCAGGGATTCCATCATCACGCTGGCATTCATCCAGAATGAATCCACAAAGGGAACGAACTGCGGCTTGGTAGGATCGTAGGTATCCGTGTGGTCGCCGCCCGGCACCGTCACCAGGCTGTTGATCAGCCCTGCGGCATCCGCGGCCTGGTGGATCAGTGCGCTGCCTTCGAGATACGCGATATTGGCCGCCTGGCCGCTGTAGTAAGGCACCGTGCCGTCGTTGTCGCCGTGGATGCTCGCCAGCGGCACGCCGCCGGCATCCACCCAGTTGCTGCGGTAAAGGCCGCCCGACAGATTGATGACCCCTTTGATGTCAGAGGAATAGGTTTGGTTGGAGGCGGTGCCGGTATTGCCGTTAAAGCCGCCGTTGGCGTCGAGTATGTTCTGAATGAAGGCGGGGAGCACATCGGTGCTGTCCAGAAAGCCGGCATGCAGCGCCGTCACCGCGCCTGCGGAGTACCCGCCGACAAAAATGCTGACAGCGTCGGCCCTGAACTGATTGACCGTTGCCGCATCTTCCCTGAAATACCGCGCAGCGCATTTCATATCGCCGACGGCGCGCACCGCCGTGCCGAAAATATCTACAGAGTCGGGGGTGCCCAGCACAAAAAGCGGGTACAGACGGTACTGGATGGAAGCCGCCACGTATCCCTTGCGCGCCAGGCGTTCGCACCAGCGTTTCATATCGCTCTTGTCGCCGAAAATAAAACTGCCGCCGTGCGCCAGGATGACCACCGGCCGCGTCGACAGGGTGTCGCCCGCAGGTTCGTACACATCCATCATCAGCGTTACCTGGCTGTTGGCCTGATTGACGGCCGTAGCGTATTGTACGGTCGTTTTGGTCACGTCGGTAAAAACGTCGTCGATGTACCGGGCGCCGTCGCAGCCGGGGTTCTGGGATTGCAGGTTCTGAAGGGCGGCAAAAATGAACAGCAGCGCGAAGAGATGGCTTTTTTTCATGTCTGAAAGGGCATTTTGATTGAAAACAGATTGCTTGAGCAAGGCAAATAAACGAAGTTCGACGCCGTGCATGCGGAATATTTTCCCTGCTGCCAGTTCGGGCATTAAAAGCCGGCTGAAGGCCGGGAGTTGGGGGTGGTAGTTACCGCCGACCCTGTAATCACTGCAACGAACCTTGCAACGACTACACAAAGGACGTTAGTCGTTACAACGTTCCTTGTAACGATTACACAAAGGGCGTTTGGCTTGACAATAAACCTTGCAACGACTACACAAAGGACGTTTGTCGTTACAACGTTCCTTGCAGCGATTACACAAAGGACGTTAGTCGTTACAACGTTCCTTGTAACGATTACACAAAGGGCGTTTGTCTTGACAATGAACCTTGCAGCGATTGCACAAGGGGCGTTTGTCGTTACAACGTTCCTTGTAACGATTACACAAAGGGCGTTTGTCTTGGCAAGGAACCTTGCAGTGATTACACAAAGGGCGTTTGTCTTGACAAGGAACCCTGTTGTTGTAACATCTCACCGGATATCGTCGAAGGTTTGTTTCAATCCTTGTTCTCAGATCATTCCGGAAGCATCAGGGAAGCCTGCAGATCACACGCCTTCGCGGGGACAGCGACATGCCTAATAAAAAGCCGGGCGGCGCCTGCAAAACAGACACCGCCCGGCGGGAAACAAGAAGATCGGAACGCGATTACTTCTTCATGCCGGTTTTTTCCTTCCACTCGGCGATGGACTTCTCGTTCATGCGCACATAGTCGTTGTTGCCTTCGGTTTTGGCCATTTCCATGCTTTTTTCAGCCGTGGCGATCGCCTCTTTGTGCTGGCCCATTTCAGCCTGGATCAGCGACTTCATCCGGAGCATCCAGAATTTTTCGCCGCCTTTTTCCATGGCTTTGTTCACCCATTCGAGGGCCTGTTTCATGTCTTTTTTCTCCTCATAGTAGTAGCGGCCTGCTGCCCAGTAGTCGCCGGCGGAAGGGCCTTCCATGGTCGACTTGATGGCTGCCGTGACCTTGGCGTCGGTATCCACGCCGATCGGCACGACCACCTTGGTGTTTTCCCAGGAGATCTCCATATCGGCGCCGTCGTTTTTCAGGTTGTTGAAACCGATGGTGAAGGTTTCCACCCGGTCTTTCAGCATCACGACCGGCGCGTTGAAACGGGCAGCCACTTCTTCTTCCTTGAAATCCTTGGGTTCGGGAGCGCCCCAGTAAGAAGTGTTTTTGTAAAATACGATGGACCACTCTTTTTCACCGGGCACGGTGTAGAGCGCGTATTTGCCTTTCGGCAGTTTTACGCCGCCTACAGTGGCATCGTCGCTGAAGTTCACCTTGGTAGACGCGTTGGCGCCGGTGCGCCACAATGCGCCGAAGGGTACGAGGTCGCCGAATATCTTGCGGCCTTTTGCGCCGGGACGGGAGTATTCAACCTCGACCTGTATCAGGCCGACATCCTGGCTGACTTTGGAGCCGGGGCTCGGTGCGGGGGTTTTGATCTGGGAGAATGCCGGCACGGAGGCTGCCAGCATCAGAAGGGCAGTAAAGAAAGATAGCTTTTTCATGTTATGATAAAATTTGGTCTTGAAACAGATACGTCCAAAATTGGTTTGCAAAAGTAGAAAATACATGCCAGAGCGGGTCGTTCGCGCTGTGTTTTTGGCCGGCGGCCTCCTACTTTTGCCCGAAATTGTCAATCCCATGCTCACATTTTCGTGTCTTCCTTTTCAGCAACTCTCTCCCGAAGACCTGTACGACATCATGGCGCTCCGGCAGGAGGTGTTCGTCGTCGAGCAAAACTGCCCCTATCTCGATGCCGACGGCAAAGACCAGTCATCCTGGCACCTTTGCGGGCGCGATGCATCGGGCCTGCTCGCCTGCTACACGCGCCTGCTGCCGGAAGGACTGGCTTACGAGGGATACTCATCGATCGGGCGGGTGGTGTCGTCGCCTTCGGTGCGCGGCACGGGCGCTGGAAAAGTGCTGATGAACAGGAGCATCGGCATGTGCCGTTTTTTATTCGGCCCACTGCCCATCAAGATCGGCGCGCAGGTGTATCTCACCCGGTTCTACGAGGGGTTCGGGTTTCGCGCGGTCGACGAACCTTATCTGGAAGACGGCATCCCGCATATAAAAATGATCCTCGACTGAGTACCGGAACCCGGCAGGCGCTTCGCGCGTTTCTCCCCCGCAATAAACATTTTCAGACATTACCGACACAAAACTTACATGCGCAAGATCGCCATCACCGACATTCACGGCTGTAAAAAGACCTTCCTGGCACTGCTCGACAAACTGTCGCTGTCGCGTTCCGACGAGTTGTTCCTGCTCGGCGATTACGTGGATCGCGGGCCGGACTCCAAAGGCGTGATCGATCTCGTTTTCGAACTCCGGGAAAAGGGCTACGCGGTGCAGTGTCTGCGCGGCAACCACGAGGAACTGGTGCTGCGGGCCGCCGGAAACGACTTTACCGGACTGGAGCGCTGGGTCCTGAGCGACGGCAAAAAAACCATGGACAGTTTCGGCGTGTCGCAATGCAGCGAGATCCCTCCCAAATACCTGGAATTTATGCAATCGCTGCCCTATTACATCGAAACCGAAGGTTACATCCTCGTGCACGGCGGCCTCGACTTCAGCCGGCCCGACCCCCTGAGCAACCTTGAAGTCATGTGCTGGATCAGGAACTGGGACTGGTACGGCCAGGTGCAATATGACTGGCTGGGCGACCGTACCATTCTGCATGGTCACACGCCGATGGCTACACAGCACATTGAAAATCAGTATTTAAGTTTGGATATCGATCGCTACCTCGACCTCGATGCGGGCTGTGTGTTCGCCGAACAGCGGTTCTCCAATAAAGAAGGTCTGGGTGTGCTTTGCGCATTCGACATGAGCAACCGGACGCTCGAATTTCAGCCTTATGTCGATTGATCACCCCTGAAGCAGCACTTCCGTATCGCCCGCCACTTCGAGGCCGGCGTTTCGCCCGCATCCTTCAAAAATACGGCGGCCATTTTCCAGCAGTTCTACCTGCACTTTGGCCTGCAGGCTTTCGTTGATCTTGCCGGTCATTTCGCCCGATATGGGCGCATGCAATGCCGTGCCGGCAGCCTGTTGTGCCCGCAGGCGCAGTTCCGTTTTGGGGTTTTGAAATACCAGCGTCAGCGTGTCCTCGCCGATCTCCAGGTGCTTGCGGGCGCCGGTGTACGTAGCAAAGCGAAACAGCCGCCCGTCGAGCCAGAAACCGGAAATAAATCCGATAAAATAACTGCCCAGCCAGGGAATATGCGCCACCGATGCCATCAGCGAGGCGCGGTCGTGGGTATCGAAGTGGTTGGTCTGCATCCACAAATAAGCGCGCGGAAACGACCGTCCCCAGTCCTTTTCAATGTAGCCCTTGCCCCCGCTGAAATCTACGTTTGTATAAGCCGGCCCGTCGGCCAATTGATAAGAAAGGCTACCTTCCAGCAGGTGGTGCAGGCTCACCACACCGTGGAAGCACTCCATGAACGGCACGAACGAATACCAGCCCATGATACCCGGCGCGCCGAGCATTTTTGGCCAGGGCGTGGTGTCGCGAAAGCGGATCGCGCCGGAGATGCCGGGCAGGCCGGGCGCGAGGTGTTCGCCTGAAAATACGCTCTCGCCTACCGCCACTTCAAAGCGTCGAGCCGCGGGCCGGAATACCTCCGCATCAAGGCGGTGGTACTGCGAGCGGCAGGCTTTTCCGTCCATCACCTGCACGAAAGCGTGTTTTTCGCCGCCTGCGCTCATCGAAATACCGGGAATGAACGCCAGCGCATGCTGCTCATCGGGGGAAACGATCTTGAAATACCAGCCTTCAAAGTAGCGGCGCGTACGTCCCCAGCCGTGGTATTCGTCGGGCCGCCAGGTGGCGCGCAGGCGCTTGATAAATGACATATCGCTTTGTTTCAGAAACCGCCGAACTCCTCCAGTCTCTTCAATTTCCAGTTTCCGGCTTCCAGTTTCCGGTCGGCACACGCTTGAGCGTTGATTTTATGTAAACACCTCAAATGGCAAGCAATGGATCGGTTCGTGGCGTTTGCTGTCAACAGGGGCGCCATAACCATACGGAATGTCGGTATCACGGCGTTCACGCCGCCTTGTTGGCGGTCATTTACGGCCGACCGTTCCGCATTACGGCCATGAATGGCCTTGACCCGGGCGGCGTAAACGCCGCGCTACCGGCACAACTTGAGGTGAACTATTGAACATCAATATTTTACTATCCATGCAAATCGCTAATTTCGAACCGTATGCCAAATATCAACGCTTCGACGGGTGACGATTGAATTTCTAATCTCTTCAATTTCCAGTTTATCGCTTTGTTTCACCCCCCTAGACGTCCTTTATGGCCGTAAAAAACGGTTTCTCATATCTTGTCGGAGCGGGCGCGGAGCAGGTGATCGGCCATGACGAGCGCGGCCATCGCCTCCACGATCGGTACGGCGCGCGGCACGACGCAGGGATCGTGCCGGCCTTTTCCTTTTATGACGACCGGCGCGCCGCTTTCGTCGACCGTCTCCTGGTCGCGCATAATGGTGGCCACCGGCTTGAAGGCGACGCGGAAATAGATGTCCATGCCGTTCGAGATGCCGCCCTGGACGCCGCCGGAATGGTTCGTTCTGGTCGTGATCGCAGGAGCGTCCGGTGTGCCGGACGGTTCAAAAAGATCGTTGTGCGCGCTGCCCCGCATCGCCACTCCTGCAAAACCGGATCCGTATTCGAAGCCTTTGGAGGCATTGATGCTCAGCATGGCCTTGCCGAGATCGGCGTGCAACTTATCGAACACCGGCGCGCCGAGGCCGGGAGGGCAGCCCTGCACCAGGCCCGTCACCACGCCGCCGACCGTATCGCCTTCCTTGCGCACCTGTCTGATCAGTTCGATCATCTTTGCCGCCATGACCGGGTCGGGGCATCGCAGTTCATTGGATTCCGTCAGGTCGAGGTCCAGGCTCCTGTAATCATCCGAAAGCGCAAGCGCGCCCACCTGACTGACGTAGGCGCGCACTTCGATGCCGGATGCGCGCAGCAGCAATTTTGCCAGGGCGCCTGCGGCCACGCGGGCTGCCGTTTCGCGGGCGCTGCTCCGGCCACCACCGCGGTAGTCGCGATGGCCGAACTTGGCCTGCCAGCTATAGTCGGCATGGCTGGGGCGGAACGCCGTTGCCAGATGATCGTAATCGCGCGAACGCTGGTCCTCGTTGGGGATCAGAAAAGCGATGGGCGTACCCGTGGTTTTTCCTTCAAAAACACCGCTCAGCACCTGCACGGTGTCGCTTTCCTTGCGCTGGGTCACGATGGCGCTTTGGCCGGGGCGGCGGCGGTCGAGTTCATGCTGGATAAAATCGCGGTCAAACGCCAGTCCGGCCGGGCAACCGTCGACGATGCAGCCGATGGCTGTGCCGTGCGATTCGCCAAAAGTGGTAACGCGGAACAGAAGGCCGAAACTGTTTCCAGACATAAGGATATGACAATTTAGAGGCGGGCGATTTTATCAGACAAAGTAAGGTGAAATAATGCAAAGGGAACGGCCTGGGCATAAAAAAGAGCGACGCGCATGGCGGGCCGCTCCCTCAACTCTATTAACATTAAAACCGTTTCTTCCCGGGCCGAAACTTCATCGCTGTTGCTGGCTGAAGTTCCGCTGGTATGCCTCCCAGGGCGTTTTTTTATGGCTGTCGGTGCCGAAATAATTGAGGATCGCTTCCATTTTAGCGGCATCCTGATAGCCGGGCAGGGGCTGGATCACCCCCTGATTTTCGTCGAGAAAAACGACTGTCGGGTAACTGAGGCGGTTGTTGAGCCATTCGGCAGCCAGCTCGTGGTACCCGCGGGAGCCGTTCTTTTTGTAGTGATAGGTCTTGTCCTTGAAGGTGATATCTTCCTGCTCTTCGGCATTGAATTTCACCGGATAGTAGTGCTCGTTGAGGTATTCCACCACCGCGGGATTCATGAAGGTCGTGGAATCCATACGCTTGCACCAGCCGCACATTTCGGTAAACACGTCCACGAAGATCTTCCGCTTCTCGGTTTTACTTTTTTCAAGCGCTTCGTCGAGGGTCATCCATTTGACCCGCACGGGGTTGACCTCTTCCGCTGTAGCGGCTTTTTTCACCCCGCCGGAAATGGTTTTGGCGGTGGTAGTACCCGGGGTCAGGCTGGCTGCGGAAGGACGCAGGGTGCTGATACCGCGGGCATTCGTACCGCTGTTGTTGTTGCGGTTGTCCGTCCCTTCATCGCTGTAGCGGGGCGCCACGGACTGGTCCGTATCGGCCGGGCGTTTGTAGCGGGTTTTCGTTTGCGATCTCGTATTGTTGCTCCGGTCGGTAGTAGCCGGCACCAGTGTAGTCTTGATGTTGTTTTTGATACTGGGACGAGGGGTTGGTTGCGCGGCGAGAGGGCCGGCAAGACAGGCGATTAAACAAGCAATAAGGAATCTGCGCATATCAAACACGTTCAAATCGGATTTACTAAGAACAAATGTACCATTCCTAAAACCGAAAAACAAAAAACAGTCACGCCCGGGAGGGTAGTTTTAAAAGAATTTTAACCCCAAATGCCGCTTCAGAGCCATTTTTGGAGGGCTTTGTACTCGTAAGCCTCCATTTTATCGAGCAGGTCGCTTACCGTGTCGGAGTCGAGGCAGAGCTGGCGGTTGTCGGGTTTAAGGAATCCACATTCCACCATATTGTCGAGCATGCGCAACATCGGATCGTAATACCCGCGGACGTTGAGCAGTCCGATCGGTTTGCGGTATTGGTGCAGTTGCGCCAGGGTCAGGGCTTCGAAATGTTCATCCATCGAGCCATAGCCGCCGGGCAGGGTGATCACGCCGTCGGTATCGCGGAGAAGCAGCACCCGGCGTTCGGACATGGTTTCCACATGGATCATGTCGGTCACCCCGGGGTGACCGAGTTCGAGGCCGTGCAACTGATGGGTGATCACGCCGGTGATCGCACCTCCATTGGCCAGTACGGCATCGGCCAGCACACCCATCAGGCCGACGCTGCCGCCGCCAAACATGGCGCGAATGCCGCGTTCGGCCAGGGTTTTGCCAAGTGTGATAGCGGCCTCTTCAAACCAGGGGTAGGCGCCCTTGTTCGCGCCGCAGAATACAGCAATTGTTTTCATCGTATATCGTTAAACAAAACGGAAAAGAACGGTGCGAATATCCGAAGCGCCGGTAAAGTAGCGGTAATTTTTTTCCCGGCGACTACCTTTGTACAATACGAAATACCGGTACGCTGCCAGGTTGCGGAACGGCAACATGCAGTACACATTAAACCAAAAACGACAAGGCATGAACACAAGACTGATCTGTGCGTTCGTTGCGGCGCTTTTTATCATCGGCTGCAAAAAGGACCCCGCTCCTCCGCCCATCACGCCCGAAACGCCCTTTTCCGTCACCGTCAACAATGAATACGGCCCCCTGCAGGCGCGCCTCGCAATTTTTCTTTCCGGTGAGGACGGCGAGACCCTCGTCTACCGGGAACTGCCGGGCCACGCGACGACAGTAGTGGAGGCGCCCAACTCAGGCACGGATGATCGGTTCGACTGTACGGTGGCCAAGATCGTGGCTATCGACGCGCCGGGCTCGGGCGTACGCGATACGATCGTCACCCTGACGACGTATACCAGCCTGCAGCACGGGGAGACGATCAACCTGCGCAATATTTTCCCCTATCTGACCACCGACCTGAACGTCCATTTTACCAATGTCACATCGGTCGATACGGTCATTGTGCCCGACGGACTCACGTTTGAGCAGCCGCAAGCCTCCAATAACTTCAACGGCCGCTACCGCGTGCAGCACACCGGAAAAATATGGCTGCGCGCACGTGTGAACGGCCAGCAAATGTGGCGGTTCATCCTGTTCGACCAGGTGAGCGAGCCCCAACTCGACGCTACGCTGGATGCCGCCGTGATGCTGCCCATTTTTGCCGCACCGAAAAATATCGCGCTGCCCTTCACGGCCGCCTGGGAATACAAAGTCGACGGTATTGTAGACACTTCCGGATTTCAGTTTCTGGCCCTGGGCGATCTGCTGCGCGCACCGGGCGGCGCCGTCCCGGTCTTCAGCGATGTCGACATCTACGAACCGATCACCAACGATGTGTTCGATCCGGGTCCCAAACCGTACAGCGGCTTTCGCGTCCGCCTGAGCGGCGCCGATCCCAATCCCGGCGGGTACACTTATTACAGCGACGATTTTTATGCGGACATACCGGCCACGGCGCCCGTTCCGGCTTTCGATCTGCAGCCCACTACCCTCTCTGACAACCGCCTCGTGGCCACGCAATGCATCGGCAATTTCGATGCGCTTGTATTTTCCCGCACACGCCCGGGAACTCCAAATATCGGTTGGGAGGTTTATACCGCTCCGGCCAGCGGGGTGGTCGCCTACCGGCTGCCTGACGTGCCGGATGCCCTGGGCAACGAATTCCCGGCCCTGAAAAATTATGATTTCGGCGGAAACGTGCGCGCGCGGGCCGAGGAATACAAAAAGATATCGGCCTACGAAACCGTTTTACGGCATTTGCTGCAAAACGACGATCCGCTCTGGCGCGCAAAAGCCGGATATCTGGGGCGGGAAGAAGCCCAGTAACGCCAACCTATGGTTGGCAAAAGTGACCTCAAACTTAGGTTGGTGAACATGCCGCCAACCAGCGCTTGCAAAAACAATCAAACAGAGTCCAACCGGAGGGTTAGGATCAAAAAACCCAACCGGAGGTTGGGACCACTTTATGGAAAACTACGATCAGTACTTCGAAGCCAACCGCCAGGCCTGGAACCTCCGCACGGGGGTGCACAAAGACTCGGAATTTTATAACCTCGACGCCTGGAAGAACGGTGCTACCAGCCTGACTTCCATTGAATTGCGCGAGGTCGGCGATGTAAAGGGCAAAAGCCTCCTGCATCTGCAATGCCATTTCGGCCAGGACACGCTGTCGTGGGCCCGCCTGGGCGCCGGCGTCACGGGTTGCGATCTCTCCGACGAAGCCATCGCGTGCGCCCGACAACTGGCAGAAGAAACGAAACTGCCGGCGAAATTCGTCTGCTGCAACGTGTACGACCTGCCGCAGCACCTGGAAGGGCAATACGACATCGTTTTCACTTCCTACGGCGTTGTCGGGTGGCTGCCCGATCTCGATCGCTGGGCGGCGGTCGTCAACCATTTTCTGAAGCCGGGCGGCATGTTCTACATCGCTGAATTCCACCCCGTCATATGGATGTTCGACGAGCAGATGGAGCGTTTCAAATACCCTTACCACAACAGCGGGGTGATACAGAGCGAAAACGTCGGCAGCTACTCCGACCGGTATGCAAACATCCAGTACACTGATTACGGCTGGAACCACAGCCTCTCGGAGGTGATCAACAGCCTGACGGGCCAGGGACTTCAGATCCGCTTTCTGAACGAATACCCGTATTCGCCGTACGACTGTTTCGACAAAACGGTAAAAGGCGACGACGGTTTTTTCAGGATACAGGGACTGGAAGGCATCATTCCGATGGTGTATTCCATCCAGGCAATAAAACCTTGAAATCTCAGGAAAACCATACTTTGGACGCTGAAAACATTCAAACCCGAGTTTTACAGCATGTCCTTTCTCGACAATCTTTTCCGGAAAAAAAATATCGACGACGCCATCGCTTCTGCCGAATCGGCTTCCGAACACGGCGGGCTCCACAAGAACCTGCGGGTGATCGACCTGACCGCCCTCGGCATCGCGGCGATCATCGGCGCAGGCATCTTCAGCACGATCGGATCGGCAAGTTACAACGGCGGCCCGGCCGTGGTCTTTTTGTTTATTTTCACAGCCCTGGCCTGCGGGTTTGCGGCGTTCGCCTATGCAGAATTTGCCTCGCTGATCCCCGTTTCCGGCAGCGCCTATACGTATTCCTACGTCGCATTCGGCGAACTGATCGCCTGGATCATCGGCTGGGCGCTGATCATGGAATACGCCGTCGGCAATATCACGGTGGCCGTGTCGTGGTCGGGTTATTTTACGGGGCTGTGCGAAAGCGCAGGCTGGCACATTCCCGCCTGGGCGACCGTCGACTACGTTTCCGCGAAGGAAGGATACGAAATTGCCAACGGGCTGGTAAAGGCAGGCGGCTCCCCGGCCGACTTTACGGACGCCCAGCGCGAAGCATACGAGGCGTGGACGCAGGCGCCGCAGATCGGAAGCCTGCGCACCATTCTCGACCTGCCGGCGATCATCATGTCGATCCTGATCACCGCGCTGGTGTACATCGGCATCCGCGAATCCAAAAAAACGGCCAACATCATGGTCGTGCTGAAGATCGCCGTGGTATTGCTGGTGATCATCGTCGGCGTCTTTTACGTGGACACCACCAACTGGAATCCCTTCGTACCCAACGGCTTCGGCGGGGTGATGGCCGGTGTTTCATCGGTGTTTTTTGCCTATATCGGCTTCGACGCCTTGTCCACTACGGCGGAAGAGTGCAAGGATCCGCAGCGCGACCTGCCCCGGGCGATGGTATATTCCATCGTCCTGTGTACGGTGCTGTACATCGTGATCGCCCTGGTGCTGACGGGCATGGTGAACTACAAGGAACTCGACGTCAACGATCCGCTGGCATACGTTTTTTCTAAACTCAACCTCAAGTGGTTTTCCGGCGTGATCGCCGTGAGCGCCGTGGTGGCCATGGCAGGGGTGTTCCTGGTGTTCCAGATCGGCCAGCCGCGCATCTGGATGACCATGAGCCGCGACGGGCTTTTGCCCAAACGCTTCTCGCGCATTCACCCGACCTTCAGAACGCCGGATTTTTCCACCATCGTGACCGGGCTGTTCGTCGTGATACCCATGCTGTTCATCCCCAGCGATACGGTGCTTGATTTGTGCAGCATGGGCACGCTGTTCGCCTTTGTACTCGTCTGTGCCGGCGTGCTGAAACTTCAGATGACACCTGATGCGCCGCGCGGCAAGTTCCGCACGCCCTATGTGAATGCCCGCTGGCTATATCCCGCCATGCTGCTCGGCATGATCGCATTTTTGTTTGCAAAATACCCCGACGATACCAAGGCATGGCTGGGCAATGCACCTGAAACCTATGCCGTGGAAGATCTGATGAGCGGGCTGCACGAGCAGGAGATCGCTGCGGTCAAAACGCAGATCGCACAGCGCGACGGCGACGGACTGGCCGCTGCCGGCAACGACCTGGCCGATTACCTCGGCAGCCTCGACAACGCCAAATACCTCGAAACCGTGGCCGCCATGCCGGTATCCGACGAATTGAAATACGAATCCGGCTGGAAGCACTTCCAGCACAAGATACCGATGTGGCTGTTCATCTTTACCAGCCTGTGGCTGGCAGTGCTGAGTTTCCGGCACTCGCTTTCGCTGATCCCCGTGCTGGGTTTGGTATTTTGTTTCTATATGATGGCCCAAATACCTGCCAAGAGCTGGATGGGGTTTGCGATCTGGCTGGTGGCCGGTCTCGTGATCTACTTCAGTTACGGGCATCGCAACAGCCGCCTGGCCGTTAAAAACAGCCAAAGCACATGAAAAAGGTAGTGGTTCTCACGGGCGCCGGCATCTCGGCGGAAAGCGGCATTAAAACCTTCCGCGACAGCGACGGGCTGTGGGAAAACCACCGGATCGAAGATGTGGCCACTCCCGAAGCCTGGATGCGCAATCCCGAACTGGTGTTGCAATTCTACAACCAGCGGCGCGCACAACTCGATGAAGTGGAACCCAATGCGGGACACAGGGCGCTGGCGGCACTGGAGGACCATTTCGAAGTGCATGTGGTCACACAGAACGTCGACGACCTGCATGAGCGCGCGGGCAGTAGCCGTATTCTGCACCTGCACGGAGAACTGCGAAAAATGCGCTCCGAGCGTTACCCGGACCTGATCTACGACTGCCCGGGGGACATCCGGATCGGCGACAAATGCGAATCCGGATTTCAGCTCCGGCCGCATATCGTGTGGTTCGGCGAGGCCGTGCCTATGCTGGAAGCGGCAGCGGCGCTTGCCGCCCGGGCAGACGTATTTATCATCGTAGGCACTTCACTGCAAGTCTACCCTGCCGCCAGCCTGATGATCTACACCAACGCCGGCATTCCCTTTTTCTATGTCGATCCCCGGCCGCAGGTAAATGCGGAACTGGCCCGCATGCCCGGCCTACAGGTGATCGCCGAACCCGCCTCTACGGGAGTGCCGAAAGTAGCGGAGATGCTCCTCGCCGGCTCGGGCGCCAGATAACTTTTTTTATTCGCCCCGTTCCGATCCTTATGCAAATCCGCACCCGACTTACGCTGTTGTTCCTGCTGATCGCCGCAGGCGTTCTCGCCGGGGTGCTGTATGCCGTCTATTTTTTGTTTAAAAAAAATACCGAGGAATCCTTTTTTCAGGGCCTGGAATCGAAGGCGGAAATGACAGCGCAAACGGCCCTGCGAAATCCTTCCGCGCTGTCGCCGCTGCCGCGCCTGTGGATAGCGCCAGACAACGATACCCTGCCCTACCGCGACAACATCAGCGTTTTCGACGACGCCTACGAGCGCATTTTCGCCGTACACGCCGACGCGCCGCCCGTTTCCGTAAAAAATCTGCAGGATATCTACACGGAACGCGAAACGCGTTTCCGGCACTTCAACCTGCACGCCCTGGGGCGCGTGATCAATACGTTCGACGGCAGACCTTATGTGGTGGTCGTGGAAGGCTATTGTGACCCTTCTGACCTCAACAATTTGCGCAATATACTGGTCATCAGTTTTATTCTCGGCATGGGACTGATGGCCGCTTCCGGCTGGTATTTTTCGGGGCAAGCCCTCGCGCCGGTGTCGCGCATCATCAATGAAGTGGACAATATGCAGCCGTCGAACCTCAGTCACCGCGTGGAAACGGGTAACAACCGCGACGAACTGGCACGCCTGGCTGAGACTTTCAACCGCCTGCTCGACCGGGTGGAGCAGGCGTTTCGTATGCAGCGCATGTTCCTCTCCAACGTCTCGCACGAGTTGAAAAACCCGCTGACGGCGGTGCGCGCCCAACTGGATGTGACGCTGCAACGCAACCGCGATCCGGAGGAGTACCGGCAGGCGCTGATCAGCGTGCTCGACGACGTGCGTTCTATGAGCGATATCGAGGAAAAACTCCTGCAACTGGCGCGTATTTACAACGACCCTTCTGAAATTCCCTTTACACGGGTACGGCTTGACGAGTTGATCTGGTCGGCCAAAGAACAATTGCAAAAGCGCCGGAAAGACTACAAGATCGGCCTCGATTTCGGAGAAATGCCGGAATCGGAGTCCATTCTCTATGTGCAGGCCAACGAGGCGCTACTGCGTACGGCCTTGCTCAACCTGATGGACAACGGATGCAAATACTCGCCCGACCACCGGGTACAGGTGCGTGCGAGGTTTTCCGCCGATGGCGCTCATGCAATCGAGGTATCGGACAATGGCCCCGGTATCCCCAAAGAAGAAATACCCCTCATCTTCGAGCCTTTCTTCAGAAGCGCCCGGCATCGGCGGATCAAGGGAACCGGGATCGGGCTTTCGCTGGTGAAAAGCATCCTCAACCTCCACAAAATTTCGCTGTCCGTCGAAAGTCCGGACCGGGGTGGTACAGTATTCCGGATGGTTTTCACACCTTTGGCGGCCGCAGACGCGGTATCAGCAAATCAACCCGATCTATGAAACACTTTTTCTGCTTCCTGCTGGCAGCCCTGGCGCTGCAATGCAACGCCCAGGTTCAAACGCAAACCCTCAAGCTCGGCTCCGGCCATGTGGTCCTGTTGCTCGACAGCGCACAGGCCGCCCGTACCATTACTTTCGATCAGCGGAATCACTATTTCGACCTGGTAAATGCCGGCGAAATGTCTATCCAGATGAAAAAGCCGCTGCAGGAAGGTCAGACCCGCGAAAACCTGCTGCCGGATTACCTGGCATTTCTGAAATCCGATGTAGAGGACTTCAGCGCACAGGAAGCCGACTTTACGACAGATGTCATCAAAAAAGTGTACGAGACCGTGAGCGGCGTGAACATCGACATCTTTCCCGACACCCTGATCCTGATCAAAACAAAAGGCAACCACTACGGCGACGGTGTGTGGTACACGCGGGAAAACTGCATCATCATCCCGGCGAACGAACTGAAAGCCCCCAGGGCTAACGCATTCACCACGACCATGTACCACGAACTTTTTCATGTGTGGTCGCGCCTCAACCCCGAAAAAAGCAAAGAATTGTACAAACTGATCGGTTTCGAACCCATCGGGCTCGACAATCTGGATATGCCTGCAGGCCTTGCCGGCCGGGTGCTTTACAACCCCGACGGAGTCGATTTCGCCCAAAAGATCACCCTGAAAACGGGAGACGGCAGTCAGATCGACGCTATTCCGATCATTTACGCCAATCACCTGGGCGCCCGCGAGGGACAGAAAGAATTTTTCGGATACCTGGAGTTCAACCTGTTCCGGATCGAAGATGCGGGCAATGGGAAGTGGCGGGTAGTGACAAAAGATGACGGCGTCACCAGTATCCTGAACCTGAACGAATTGCCCGATTTTTTCCGCCAGATCAAGGACAACACGGGCTACATCATCCACCCGGACGAGGTCCTGGCCGACAACTTTTCCTTTATCATGATCGCTCAGGGCAATCAGGCATACACTGCAAAATTTTCGGAAGAAGGGAAAAAACTGCTCGCCGATGTGGAGCAGATCCTGCGACGCAAATAAGTGCTTTACTGACCCGGCGGACCACCTGAGCCGACACCCGGCGGTGGCGTGGAAGGCGTATTGCCCGTTTGTTGCTGGTTATTGTCCATAAAACGCCAGGCAATCCCGAAGCGGATGGCGCCGAAGGGCTGCGGATGGTAGGCCGTCTGGTACATCACTTCGGTATTGTTCCACAGCGTCGAAAGGTTTTCGTAGCGCACAAAAAAGCGGAAGCTCTGCACCTTGAATGCAGCGAACACATCGATCCACGGATAAGGCTTTTGCGTCAGCGAGTCCTGCAACTGGAATTGCCAGGTGACGGGCTGGTAGCGGTCAGGGCGAAACTCGCCGTTCAGGCGAAAATCGACCCCCGCATCGATCAGCAGGCGTTTTTTAAAGATATAGCCCGACAGGTACAGGCTGTTTTTGGTGAACCAGTTGGGCAGCCGCAAAACATCGGAGCGGTTCGACTGCTGGATGGCCACCGTATTTTCAAAGCGCAAAGGGCCCCAGGCAAGATTTTCCGAAATGATGAACTGCGCGATTTGCAGGGGCGTACCCGTCTGCGACGCCACGCCCGACTGGTCGAAGTAGAGGTAGTTGTTGATCAGATGCGTACGCGCGGTCATTTCCAGCCCGATCAGCGGCAGCGCATACGTGGCGTAAAGGCTGTTTTCCACCGGCTTTTCAAAATCGTTGCTCCACACTTGCCTTTTGCTGACGAACAGCCTGTATTGCAAGAGCGATGGCGGGTAACGCTGGCTGAGCACACCGGCCCGCAGGCGGCCGACCTTTCCGAACCCGATCTCCAGTTGTGCGTTGATCTGATATTCTCCGAAATTGGAGAGCAAGCCGAGGTTGCCCCGCGCATCCAGCACAAAACGTTCGGAGGGCGTGATCGCGATCCGGCCTGTCAGGAACAGGTTGGAGAAACTGGAGTCGAGCGGCTCTTGCCGGAGTTTAAAGTAAGAGTGATCGATGCCGACGGAGAGCACATCGGAGGGTTGCCCGCGGCGCTTCGCTTTGAAGGTGCTGATCATAAAACTGTTGTCGAGCCTTTTCAGGTCGACGAAGTTCCGTATCCCGCGCCGGTCGGTGAGAAAGGTGTCGTAGAAGAACGAATCCCGGGCAAGTCCCGCATCTGCGAATTTCACATCCCGGTCCGTCCATGCGATGGAGTGCGTTGCGCGCAGCACGCGCTTGCCATCGTCCTGGCTGCCGGTGAATTTCAGGTGTTGCGTCAGTTGGTAAGTCTGGTCCGACAGCCGGGTTAGCGCCTGCTGGTCGGGCAGGCGCACATCGGCGCTGATCGGCCCCGAAAAACTCTCGCTACCGAAAATGGTGTCCGTGACGATCCCGCCGTTCTCCTGCTGGCGGTTCACATTTTTTGAAAAAATGAAAAAACCGTCGTAGCGCTTTCCTGCCGGCAGCCACACGCCAAAAGAAAGGGAATTGTGTTTGTCTCGCTGGTAGCGGTAAGCGCCCAGGTTATTGATCGAGCGATAGTCAAGCGAAAAATTGGCGCCGCCGGAAAAAGTCCGCCCGAAGCAGGCATTGAGCATTCCGTCCTGCTGTGTGCGCCCCTGTGAAAAGAACACTTCGCTGAAAGAGCGGCCGTGCCGGAAAAAACGGAGTTCGTCGGGATAAAGGTTGTACAGGTCAAACGCGTGCACGCCCATGTCGAAGCCGCGGCGGGTTTGCGATTCGAAGAGCAGCGGCCGCGCTGCCGAGCCGAGGTTGCCGAGCGTACCCCAGTCTATTTGCTGGCGCCGCGCCGGGTCATACATTCTGAAATGGCGATTGGGCAAGGTGTCGTCGGCAGGATAAGCGCGTTCGGGGGTCAGCGCGAATGTAAAGAGCAGGGGCGTCGTGTCCAGCACAAAACTTTGTGCGGTGCTGCTTGCTGCTTCCGTCGACTGTGCATCCAGTGTGAAGGGCACAAATATGCCCGCCAGCAGACCCCAGGTGATCAGGCCGGAGGGCACGAACCGGCGCAGAAGCGCTCCGACGCGCCGGGAAAGCAATCGAGAACGATCTTTTTTTGCCAACATCGGTGATTTCGTAACCCAAACGCCCCGGCGACGCATTGCGTTGCCTGTGGCTCCGTCAGTATTATTTCGATTCCACCAGCGCCGGATTCATGCCCATGGTGGAGAAGCCGCCGTCGTGGTAGAGATTCTGCATGGTCACGTAACGCGTCAGGTCGCTGAACAGGGCAACACAGTAGTTGGCGCAATCCAGCGCAGGCGCGTTTCCGAGCGGCGACATTTTGTCGGCGTAGCCGAAAAAGTCCGTGAATCCTTTCACGCCCTGCCCGGCGGTGGTCATGGTCGGCGACTGGGAGATCGTGTTGACCCGCACCTTTTTGGCGGTGCCGAAATGATAGCCGAAACTGCGTGCGAAGGATTCGAGCAGCGCTTTCGATTCGGCCATTTCCGAATAATCGGGAAATACGCGCTGGGCGGCGATATACGACAAGGCAAGGATACTGCCCCATTCATTGATCGCGTCGAGTTTCCAGATCGCGTGCATCATTTTATGAAATGAGATGGCGCTCACATCGAAGGTCTTCTGCATCCAGTCGTAGTTGAGGTCGGTATACGCCTTTCCCTTGCGCACGTTGACCGACATGCCGATGGAGTGGAGCACGAAATCCACCTTGCCGCCGAAATGTTCCATACTCTTCTGGAACAGGTTTTCCAGGTCTTCCAGTGAAGTGGCGTCGGCAGCGATCAGCGGGGCTTTGCATTTTTCAGCCAGGGCATTGACCTCACCCATGCGCAGCGCGACCGGGGCGTTTGTCAGTACGATCTGCGCGCCTTCTTCCACGCAGCGTTCGGCCACTTTCCAGGCAATACTTTGATTGTCGAGGGCGCCGAAGATGATTCCTTTTTTTCCGGAGAGGATATTTGCCATAAATAGTGCAGAGTTAAATGTTTTCAGGCGGGCAAAGATAGGAAAGCGCGGGAGGGGTAAAAACAATAGCGGAAAAATAGGCAAATGTGCCGGCAAGACGGCCTCTGAAGGGTCAAAAAGCAAACGTAAACAGCGTTTTGCCGGCTTTTAATCGCGTTTTAATTGCATTGTAGCCGGTGATTGAGCGCTGCTTAATCCGCAGCCCCCCACTTTTGTGTCGGGTTCAGCAAGTAATCGTGTTGTTCATCTCCCAACCCCGGGTACTTGATCTGAAAAACGCCGAGAACGAACAATCTCCCTCTGAACCCGGCGCAGCAGGATGAGTATCTCCCAAATGTTATCCAACCATGACAGACAATTTCCAGGCCGAACAGGTCATCTCCACCAACCCTTCTATCTTCCGATTCAATGGCGGTTCTTTTCTGACCGCCGACGAACTGGCATCTACCAGCGAATGGCCGGCCGATCTCAGCGCGGCAACGGAACGCGTGATCCAGCGCGATCAGCGCATCTTTTTCCGCTTCCGCTGGTCGGTATCCGGTTTGCTGGTGCCCCTGCTCGACGATGCCAATCAATGGCATCTGCAGGTATTTTTCGAAAAGATGGGTGGCGGCGAGATCGATCTCGGCAGCTACTCCATCGCCAACCTCAATTTCGTTCAGCGCTCCGGTCATGTGTACACCCACACCATGATCTTCCCGCCGAATGCGATCGACGACGGCGTGTATGATGTGGTGGCTGTGATCCGCTTCCGCGATTCCCGCAACCGTCCGGGTCCGATCGCCGCTTTCGCCGAACTCGGCAAGATCACCGTGTACGAAGATTAAATCCCACCCGTGCATTCCCGCGCGGGGAATAACGACACGAAGTGAAGCCGCCCTGCCCGTTCGGGCGGGGCGGCCTTTTTTACCCCCACCAGGAGGCTGTTTGAATGTATCACGATGAGATAAAAATGACCTTTCATTCGAACTGCCTCTAAAAAATGAAACACCCATGGCAGCATCCAAAGACAAACGGACCAAAGCCCAGATCCTGAAATTGCTCTCCAAGGCCCTGGAAAATGAAGAGCAACTCGCCAAAAAGATCGCAACACTGGAAGCAGATCTGGCAGCATGCAAAAAAAAGGCGGAAAACCCGCGGCAGGAACTCACCGACGTGGCCTTGCCCGCCAGCAAGGTATCTTTCCGGATAGACTATTATCGAACCTCAAAAAACAGCCCTCAGAAAGGCATTATCGAACACCTGCCTTCGCGACAGCATCGGGCATTCGAGGGAGAAGGCAAAGAGATCATCGGCCATTTCATCGGCCAATACCTGAGCAAGACGCCCATGAAAGACAAAGAAGAAACGACGACGGAGGTTTCCGCACCAAAGGCGCCCGCGCCCGCGGGCAAAACCAAAACAGGTAGTGCCAAATCGTCGAAGCGGGAAGCCCTGGTAGCCGAAATGAAAGCGCTCAGTGCCGCGCAGCCGCCCGGCGGTTCGCATCTGGCATCGCGCCTGAAAGAACAGATCGAAGTGGAAATTCGTACCGGCAGGATATCCGAACCGCCGGCGGAAGCAGCGCCCGCTGCCCAACAAACGACCGGCGGACAGGCTGAAGCAGGCCGCTCGCGGTTGCTGCATCGTCTGATGTCAGAGTTGCCCGATATGGAAGAAGGCGGTGTTTAAGAACGTTTTCGGGGGCATTATGCCGAGTCCGAGTACGTTCTAATTTTGCGGGAGCCCCCGTTGGAGGGCTTCCATGTTTTGTTCGCGGGTGCTGAAGCCTGTGTGTTGTGCCGTAGAGTCGCCGCGTCGTACCGACATTTCGCCGGTGTTCCAGTTTAGCCTCCGCTCGTAACCCTCGCATTGAGGGCAACGCCAGATGATCCACTCGCCATCGCGGTGACTGGTGCAGTGGTGTACATCCTGGGGAAGGCCGTCGAAATGAATATCGCCCATCGTTGTAGAAAGCGCTTTGATGAAGAGTAACGGTCCTGTGGGGCGACGTTTTCAATTCGGCACGCTATGCGGGGCTGAGAAAGCATTTGGTTTGGCAAAAATCACGCCGTAAAAGTGTAAAAGGGTATTGTATTAACATAATTTGCAGGGGTGCAGTTGCCCTCAATTGACCATTTCAGCGCATCTGCGACTATTGAGGTACATGCACAGGTTACTGTTGGTTATGTAAGAAAGATTTCATATATTTGTGCGTATCGCCGATACCCCAAATGGAGTATTTCTTAATCTGCCGAGATAGAATTTTATTGGCCTCAATCATCCAGATAGAAAACAAACGCTCCGTGAGCATCAGGTGGCCGCTCTAATTCTCTCTCCTACCAACGGGTAACACACTTTTTAACGTGCTTCTGACAATCTGCACGTACGCTTCGGCGCACGCGCCCTAACCCTTTTTCAATTAACCAAAACTCGTCCGAGGTTATGGCTTACCCAAAAGTTCTGCTATGGGGCCACTACAAACCCCTCGAAGCATTGCTCCGGACCTGTGGAGGGCCCGCGCTGCAAATAGAAACCCTGACCGACGCCGGCCCCTTCCAGACACCGAAATCTGCCGGTGAGGTCGGCATGGTTGTTATCCTGCACCGCCCTGAGCAGACCGATGGCCTTTCCGCACTGCGCATCTGGAAGCGCAGGTACCCTGGCATTCCTGCCATTGTGATCACATCCGATTATTCAGGAGCCACTACGCGGCTATTGCTAAAATCAGGTGCTGAAGACGTGCTCGGCATGCCGGTCAGCGGCGACGAACTGCTGGCATGCCTGGAAGAATACATGCCCGGTTTTCGCCTGAAGCCGCCAATTGCCAGACGGCCGGCCAGTCGGCGGATCGGCGGCAAGGCGTTGCTGGCGACGGTCACACCGGGCATGGTTGCAGCAGGGGTGCAAATGGCCCCTACCCTGCCGTCGGTACTGCCCGACGGTGTACAGCCAACCCTCCAGCAGGATCTGGAAACCGCCTACAAAGGGCTTGAAATCGCTTTTTTCGGTCCCTTCACCATGCTGTGGAACGGCCGCAGGATCGAACTCACCAACCAGGCCAAATATCTGTTCGCATACCTTGCCTACAATTACCCGCGCGCGCTGTCGCGCGATCACCTGGCGCGCACGTTCTGGCCCGAGAAGTTCGACCATACACCGGAGTTCGCACGCAAGAGCCTGAATGTCGAACTGACCCATATCCGCAATATTTTTCGCGATCAGGCGGGTTATAAAGGCGATCTGCTGGTTTACTATAAAAACACGTACAGTCTGAAACTCGAGTCCGCCCCCATTTCGGATGTGTTGATTTTCAAGGATCTGCATCAAAAAACACAGGAATACAGGCGTTGTAATCAGGAAGTGCCCGACGAAATCCTTCAAAAAGCGATCAAAACCTATTCGGGCAATTTTCTCGATGATTTTCCGGCCGACAGCTTTAGCTGGGTCGAGTTGGAGCGGCAGCACCTGAGTTCCGTCTTCGAGCAGATCGCCGACCTGTACAGCGCGCAGTTGTGTTCCAAGAACGACTACTGGAAGGCTGTTGCCGTGTGCAATGACATCCTTTCCTGCGACGCGCGCATGGAAGTAATCCATCGCCGCGTCATGCAGTGCTATGCCAGCCTGGGCATGGCGCACAAGGTAGAGGCACAGTTTAACCTTTGCTGCAAAATGATGGAGCAGGAATTCCAGTCCATGCCGTCATCCGAAACGGTCAGGCTGTACGAAGAGATCAAGAAGAAAGTGGCTTGAAGTTCAGGCCCTCAATGGATCACCGAAAAACGTTCGACCTGGATCGATTCTTTAGTCCGTACCCAGAGCAGGTATAATCCCGGCGACGGGCGTTCGAGCATGACACGGTTGTTGACCGCCGCCAGATCGTCGGTAATGCCGTTCCATACCGTTTTTCCATTCATATCGGTGATCCACCACCTGGCATCGCGATTGCCGGATGCAGACTCCTGTTCGTCGAGCGTACGCACTTCGAACTGCCCGTAATTGGGATTGGGGACGATCTGCAGATCGCCGGAAGCCATATCGGGTTCTTCCGTGTCTGCTTCGTCGTCGATGAGCACGACGGCATCGTTTGTGCAAATCACAGCGCTTTGATCGAAAGAAATGCAGGCGTGGTTGAGGATGGTCTGCCCGGGAGCCAGGAAGGGACGCGGGCTTACGGAGAACAGCACGTATCCGATTGAATTACCGCCACCGGAAGCGCTGTCGGGCAGGAGAATATCCTGAAAATACCAGCGGATAAAGCTGCCGCCCTCTCCCAGCAGCTGAAAATCGTGGCTTGTGCTGAGCGTCACAAAAGTTTCAGGGTCGAGTTTTGGGTCCAGGGTATCGCGGATGACGATATCTTGCGCCGTATCCTGGCCGGTGTTCTGAAAACGGATCAGATAAAGGATGGAAGTACCTTCGAGCAGTTCGGCAGGTGTGATGACGGGTTCGCCCAACACTTGTTTGTCATTCTGCGCACGCAACAAGGCGGGCATGCCGGTCACGACCGACAACAGGAGTAGAAAACGGAGGCGTAGCATTTGTGCAGAACAGTTTGACCTGGCGGTAACAATAAAGCGATTTTACAGAACCCGAAGGTAGAAAAATTATCTTCGTCCGTTTCAACTTTAACAAGATCATTAAATGCGGCTGCGCTGGCGAATCGCCCAATTTTTTGAAAAATACTGGTGGCGCCGGTATCTCGGAAAAAAGGACAAACAATCCTATCTGGAGTGGAAACGAACCTACTGGCGCCATTTTCTGGAAACATGCAAGCTGACGGTGCCGGACCATTCTACCGTACTGGATGCCGGATGCGGACCAGCGGGAATCTTTATTTCACTTGCCGGGCAGCAGGTAGATGCCCTCGATCCCTTACTCGATTTCTACGAAAAAACCCTGCCGCATTTCAGCCGGCACGACTATCCGGGCGTACGTTTTATCGCAAGGCCGCTTGAACATTTCCAGCCCGGCAAGCAATACGATTGCGTTTTTTGCCTCAACGCGATCAACCACGTCAGCCGGCTCGATACAGCGATCGACCGGCTGGCAGCATTGACCAAAACAGGCGGCACCCTGACCGTTTCCATCGATGCGCATAATTTTTCATTCCTGAAGCGATTGTTCAGGCTCGTTCCCGCCGACATCCTGCATCCTCATCAGCACGATCTGGAAGAATACAGCAGGTTTATGACAGAAAGGTCTTTCGAATTGACGCGGCAGGTGCTGGTCAAAAAAGGCCTGATCTTCAACTATTACGTATTGTCGGGTACAAAAAAGCCGTCCACAGGAAATTAGTTCTGTGGACGGCTTTAAGCCTTTCCAAATGCAGGTTAATCCCTGATCTTCAGGATCTTGATCTCCACGCGCTGGTTGGTTCGGCGGCCTTCAGCCGAGGTGTTCGGCACCAGCGGCATCCTTTTACCGTAGCCTTTGTACACGACGCGGTTGGGGTCGATCCCCTTCCCGATCAGGTAGTCGGCTACCGACTTCGCCCGCTCTGTCGACAGGTTGTCGGCAAAAGCGTCGGAGGGCAGGTTGTTGGTATGGCCGCCTATTTCAATGGCGGCAGAGCCGTTTTCCATCATAAAATCGTAGAGTTCATCGAGCATGGGCAAGGCATCCGGCTTGACGCTCGAACTGTCCGTATCGAAATTCAGCAGGCGCATCCGGATAACCTGGCCGTTTTCCAGGGCGCCCGTAAGTTCGGGCAGTATCCTTTTCTCCGTTTCAAAATCCGTTCTTTGCGAACAGCCGTTGGCATCGGTCACGGTCACACTGTGTTTTCCCATGGGCAATTTCACGACCGTAGCAGTGGTTTGCTTCGTGTCCCACAGGAAGTTGTATTCGCCGGTACCGCCTTTAGCCGTTACGGCTGCCTTGCCATCGTTGCTGCGTTCGGTAGTAGCGCCCATATTGCGGGTGAGTTCGATCGTCAGTGGCTCGGGAGCAGAGACAGAAACGCTGGCCGTTTGGGTAGTGCCCAGGGCATCCGTCACCGTCACGGCATATTCACCGGCATCCAGTCCGGCAGGCTGTTTGCCCTGTGCGGCCGGGTTGTTCCATGAATAATTATACGGCGGCTTTCCACCCCGCACTTCCAGCCCCAGGTCCGCTTTTTGCCCGGCGCATTTGATGGGTTTGGTTTCGGAAAGGCCGATCACCAGCGGCAATATATTTTCATCGATTGCGATCACAGCGGTGGCCGAACAGCCGTTGGCGTCGGTCACGGTCACGCTACGCTGACCCGGCGGCAATTTGGTTGCTGCAGCCGAGGTTTCGCCGTTGTCCCATTTATACTGATACGCGCCGGTGCCGCCTGTCGCATGTGCAGACGCCTGCCCGTCGGCATTGCCGGTTGAAGCAGGCGCGCCGGGTTCTATGCTCAGTTGCAGTGGTTGGGGTTGGGAGATCGTAACGCTTGCCGTTTGAACGGTTCCTGCGGCATCGGTCACGGTGACGGAATAAACACCTCCCGGCATCCGTTCCGCCCGTTCGCCACTCAGTGAAGGATCGCTCCAGGCATACCTGAACGGGCCTTTACCGCCGCTTACCTGTACCTCCACGGCAGCGCTGCGATCACCGGCACATTTAACGCCGGCCTTCTCCCCGATAATTACTGCAAGCGGAAGGATGTTTTCGCCGATCTCGACGCTCGCAACGGACGAGCAGCCGTTCGCATCGGTGACGGTCACGCTTTGCCGGCCCGGTGGAAGTTTGGACGCAGCAGCGGCATTTTCGCCGTTGCTCCATTTATAGGCATAAGCACCTGTGCCGCCCCGCGCCTGCACCTGCGCCTTGCCATCGGTATTGCCGGTGGATGCGGGCGCCGTCGCCGCTGCGGTCGCACTCAGTGGTGTGGGACCAGCCAGCGTAACGGACGCAGCGCTGGTATTGCCGGTGGCGTCGGTGACCGTCAATTGATAGGTGCCGGCAGCCACGCGGTCAGCGCGAAAATCCGGCTGGCTCCACGCATAATTGAACGGACCCTTGCCACCGCTTACTTCTACTTCTACAGAAGCCGAGGATTCGCCGGCGCAGCGAACTTTGTTCTTTTCACTGATACTGACCGAAAGCGGAAGGATATTTTCCGCCACGTCGAGGGTTGCGCTGGCCGTGCAGCCATTGGCATCGGTCACGGTCACGCTGTGGCGCCCTGCAGAAAGTTTTACTGCCGTAAAAGCAGTTTCGCCGTTATCCCAGGCAAACTGGTACACCCCGGTGCCGCCCTTTGCTTTGGCGAGGGCCGTGCCGGTAGCGGCATCGATGCCCGCAGGCGATTGCACCTGTACGGTCATAGTGAGCGGTTCCGGTTGCACGAGGCTGATCGATGTTGATTTCGTCGTGCCGGCGGCGTCAGTGACGGTCAACTGGTATGTGCCGGCCTTGAGACGTTCGGCTATTTCTCCCTGAACGGATGGGTCGTTCCAGGCGTAAGAATAAGGTTCTTTGCCGCCCGTTACCTTGACGTCGAGCGCTGCCAGAGCCTCTCCGGCGCATTTGATGGCGGTTTTTTCCGCCAGGGCCACATCGAGCGGCTGTATTTTTTCGGCAATGGTAATGGTAGCCGTCGAACTGCATCCTTTCGGATCAGTAACCGTCACTGTGTGTGTGCCGGCCGGCAGTTTGGTCGCGACCGCCATCGTCTCGCCGTTGTCCCAGCGGATCTGCAGCCCCGAAGCATTGCTTTCGATGTCCACTTCTGCCACAGCGTCCAGCTTGCCGGGACCGCTGAGAGGCTTTTTCTGGCGTGTTTTGATCTTCAAACGCGAATCCGGCACCGGCACTTCGGCTGTTCTGAACTTTCCCTTGCTGTCAGTTACGGTGACGGAATAATTCCCGGGAGCTACATTTTTGGGGTTGTCTCCGCTCAGTCCGCCACTCCAGCGGTAGGTATACGGCGGCGCTCCGCCGGTCATCTTGGCTTGCAGCACGGCATCTTTCCCGTTGCCGCTGCAACTGATGGGTTGCTCCACATAGGCGTTTAGTGTCATCGCGGAGGCTTTGTCCACCTGGTACAGGCCCTTGTCTTCGGTACCGACCCAAACGGCATCCTCCTGGTCGATCGCAATGCAGGAGCCATACTGGCTGGTGTAATATTCGGGGCCGCTAAACACATCGTAGGTTTCGGCGAGCAGATCGAATCGGGTCAGCAGACCTGAAACCAGCCACATTTTTCCGCTTTTGTCGATGTCGAAATCAGCGATCTGGCCTTCCAGTTTCTTTGATTCGAAGGCGAGATCGGTCCATTTACCTCCATTTGGCGACAGCGACAGTTCCCCGTCGGCCAGCACGTAGATCACGGTGCCGTATTCCCTGATGCGCTGGATCTCATAACCCGTAAAATCTGCTTTCAAACGGTCGGGGGTGCCATAAGTGAGTCCGCGGTCGGTGCCGATCCACATTTGGCCTGATTTGTCCTGGAAAATGATCGTGACATTGTCCGATTTTAGTTTCGAATTGCCGCTGGTAAATTGTTCCGTCAGTTGCAACTCAGGCCCTGCCTTGAACTGAAACAAACCCTCGCTTTCCGTACCGATCCAGAGCACAGATCTTTTTTCATCATACCAGGCTGCCGTCACGGCGCTTTTTGCATTGGACGCTTTCCTGAAATCTGCATCTTTCCAGGTATAATCGGCATTTCCTCCCTTGTAAAGCAGGACATTCTGCTCTCCGGGGGCCAGGGTTTTCTGTGTGGCAAAATCGATGGCTTTCACCTGGTAAAGGCCGGTGCGATTGGCCGCCCATTTGCGGCCGGAGGCATCCACGGCAATGTTCAGCACCGGCAGATCGCGATCAATGGCGCTGGTGCGGGTCACTTCGAGGCCTGCTTTTTGGGCTCCGGCTATATTAAAAAAACAGAGGATAAGGCTTAAAATCAGCGCCGGCGAGCGGCGGAGCAACAAGTTTGGCATTGTTTATTTATGGTAAATAGCTGTTGAATGAACCGGCAAAGGTAGGAGGCGGTTCGGGCAAAAACAGGGAATAAACGAAAAACCGGCGTTTTAAGTGTTCTGAGAGCGATGCATTTGTCCCGGAACATGCCGAATATGATAACACGGCCACCCGCAGCCCATGCTCCGGTGGAATAACACATGCTTACTGTCCTGCTCCAGTGAATCGGAGCAGATCAATGCAAAGAGATCGGAAGAGGCGAAATGTTCACCCGGACCCGGCTCTATATTTCAATCCCTGTCTTGGTCTCCTTTTTTAGCGGACACGCGCCGCACCCAGCAGCATTTTCACCCTTTTCTCTGCGCGTTTTTTTGTATCGATATCGCCCAGACGCTGCAAGCCCTGCCAGGAGGTAAAGCCTTCTTCTTTGGCCACCATTTCGCGGAAACCCGCTTCTGCCGGTGTAGTGGTTGCTGCTGGTTTTGCCTTTTCCCTGGTGGCGGCTTTTTTGGTAACGGCAGGCGCTTTGTAACTCGTGGACACATTGGCTGCCGCTACGGGCCTTGCCGCCGGGAAATAGTCGGCCAGGTCGTACTGTTCGGCGATCTTGGCTACGCTCCAGGCGTATTCGTAACTTTTCACCGCCGCGTTGTTCGGCAAGGCAAGGTCGCCGGCATGCGCCGAAACGTCGCGCTTGAAATCACCGTTCGAATAGTTGCCGATATAGGATTGCAAAATGACATTGCTGAGCAGCAAATGCGGTTTCACGGAATAGGCATCGCTGGCACTGGCGACGGCTTTTTTCCATTTTTTAGCAGCATTGCGCACAAAGGTCGCGTCGGAATACAGGTCTTTCAGACGCTCTGTGGCAGAAACTGCCGGGGCTGCCTGGCGGGTCTCCGTATATGCCGTGCCTGTGTTTTTGGGGGTGCTTTTTGCGCTGCGCGGACTCAGGGGTTGGGAGGAAACGGGTTTCAGTTCCGGCAGACTGGCCGGTTTTTCCGTGTCGAGATTTGTCACCAGGGCATCCACAGGTGTCCGGTCGGCATTTTTCTGGTGTCCAACATAGCTAAAAACGATAAAACCGGAAATGAGAGCGGTGGAAACGAATCCGAGAAATTCGAAAAAACTTTTCATGACTTGTAAATTTTTAATGCGTGGAGGAATGAATGTATTGGTGATGTGATGTTGATGACTGTGCATTTCGTCGGACCGGGCAGTGGTTGCAATAAGCCCGGGCGGAGACGGGAAATATGATTTGGCAAGTTGGCTGTTCGATGGTGGTGTTTTTCCAACCGGAGGTTGGGGTTACTTCGGTGTTTTCCAACCAGAGGCTGGAGTTACTTCGGTGCTTTCCAACCAGAGGTTGGGGTTACTCAATTCATAAACAGTTCATAATCAATCTTCCATAACTGGTATGTCTCAATGATCATGGTGATCATTTCCGCGTAGTTTTTGGCAGTGGCATAGCCCGAACGTTTCAACCCCACGCACCATGCTGCGTAATAGGGCACCTGACGATGCCCGTACAAGGGCACCGGGATCTCGTATAACTGCCCGACTTCATAGGTCTGTATCATCCAGCGGTAGCGGTCGCCCAGCAGCAGCAGACTGTGCCGCCGGTAGCTGTCTTCCGGCGATGCATATACTTCAAAACGGTCCCACACGTAATCGTCCGTTCGCTGTTCGCAACCGATCGCAAGAGAATGGTGGTCGAAGTCGTCGTCGCCGATACGTCCGTCGCGGCGGTAGCCGGATTGCAACCGGCATTTGATACCGAAGTGATTGTTTGCCCGGGCTGCGAGGTACCCCCTGCCGGCATTTCCTTCGAAAAGCCCCTGGGCAAGCGTTACGGAAGCGGGGATCCTGGTTTGCTGCATTTCCGCGAGTGCCAGGCTCTTGTAGCGTTCGACGTAATCGAGATAAGCCTTCGCGGCGGCCTGCTTGCCCGCAGAAAGCCGGCTGGCCAGTTCCCGCTCGACGACCTGCCGCTCCCAGTAGGTTTTTCGCGGCTTTTGCAGCGTCCGCGCGGCAGGCTTGTGCCCGGAAAATGCGGAAGAATCGATCTGGTAAAAATCGCGGAGTTTTTCGGTGAACAATACGCCGACCGCTTCTGCGCCGGTGGTGAAATTGTCCTGCATACGGTCATACACAGGCAGTTCGGCGACATCGGAAAGGGAAGATTCGATGCGATCGTAGTATTTCAGGATCAGGAAACCGGGAAGGGCAAACAGCATAAGCGCCATGAATA
Organism: Lewinellaceae bacterium; assembly: GCA_020636045.1. Lineage (GTDB taxonomy): Bacteria > Bacteroidota > Bacteroidia > Chitinophagales > Saprospiraceae > M3007. The sequence goes on along the minus strand of JACJYP010000002.1, from coordinate 176,668 downwards.
CGCCTTTGCCGATTCCGTAAAAGAGCCCGTGATCGCTATCCTGTTCTTTCATAGTTGGCGGCCGAAAACCCGCATGCGGGGAGGGAGTGACTTTCGGAAAAATGCCGAATATATGGGTCTGTGCTCATTTTATTGACAGACCGGAGCGCTCGATGGCACAGGACCTGAAAAATCGCGCTTGCCGACCGTTTCTAAAATTAGCACATATTTTAATGCATCAAAAAACAGGCCTATATGTCGTGCTGCTTGCAAAATCAGTCGGATAACAGGTGAGACTTCAGGGTGCGCTTTTTGCAAGAAAAAAATCAAGGGCTCATGCTTTCTCGCATAAACCCTTGATTTCCAATGAGCGGGAAACGAGACTCGAACTCGCGACCCTCAGCTTGGGAAGCTGATGCTCTACCAACTGAGCTATTCCCGCTTTTTATGTTTTTTTATTCTTTTTGTTGGCATTACCCGTTCTGCAGGGGGTAAAACCGGGTTCAAAATTACGAACTTTTCTATTTTACACCGTTGAATTTTAAACCCGGTGTGACGGCTTTATTCCCACACAAAAATGTTACCGGCAGCAGTGATCAGCCAATTCTCTGTGCAAAGGCCCGTTGTTTTTGAAAAATATCCCGGGGGATTTGCAAAATTTGCGCCGAAGAACGTGTTCGGGATTTTTTGCAGGAGACAGAAATGATGGGTTTTTGGACTGTTTTGCGCGTTTTTTCAGGCGCATAGCGGTGACTATGTAAGTGAAAAAAGGTGAAAAACAGGCAAAAAAGACACTTCTCGGGCCCGGCAAAAAAATCTCGAACACGTTCTAAACCCACCGTATGTCCGGACCGCTGCGCATTTACCTTTCCTACGACAAATCCGATGCCCAAACGGCAGCCGATCTGCAACGGCAGTTGAAATTGATCTTTCAGCCGCGCAGCGTGGTCTTTTGGAGCAAGGACGAAACTCCGGAAGAGGAATACCGGGTGAAGGCTGCGGAATTTCTTGAGAAAGCGGATCTTTTCCTGGCCCTGCTTTCCATGAACTACGAAGATGCGCCGGATGTGCGCTGGGAAATGTCGAAAGCCATCGATCTGCAGGACCGGCGCGCTGCCTTGCAGATCATGAACGTTCAGGTACGCGAGGCGCCCCTGCCGGCGCCGCTAAAACCTTTTCTGACAGCACTGCCGGCCGGCGAAACGATCGAGAACCGCTTTAATACCCGCGACCGGCAGTTGCAACGCGTGGCGGAACAATCTGTGAGGATGGCAGCGGCAGCACCCGACAGCAACGAGATGCCGGAAGCCCGTATCGAACTGCCGCTCGACATCGAGGATGTACGCGAACGGCTGCTCGCGCAAACCGACCGCATCAACCACGCCCCCCTGCTTACGCTGTTAAAGAGGCTCATCGAAAACGTAAAGACCAAGCGGGTGGTGCTGGATATCGAGGAGAAGTTCAGGCAGTTGCGCGAGCAAACGCGCCTCGCCCAGATCAGTTATGAAGAACTGGCGGACCGCTCAACTCCCGTTCAGATCGACCTGCAATACCTGCTGCGCGACCTGCAGGAGCACATGCTCGTGGCCAACTGGAAGCAAATATTCATCCGGGATTATTTCCATTTTGTTACCAGCAGCCGCGAACTCAGTACCGTGCCGCCATTTTTCGTGCCGTCAGAAGAGATCGGAATTCCCCAAACACTCAACCTGCCGGCCGGCAAACAGGGTGCAGCATCGCGGGATCAGGTCGGCGCACTTTCTTTCGAGCAGAAAAACGACTTTCGGCGCCACCTCCTGCTGGCCAAAGACGCCCTGGCGGTCAACAATTTCGCCACGGCCTACCACCATTGCAACCATGTGCGCACCCACATCGATCCTCAATCCGCGCAACTATACGAGTACCTGCTGATCACTTTCATGCAGAACGAGTCACCGGTGAAGATTCTGACCGACGCCACCGCTGGCAACGACCGACCGCTCAATTACGTGCTCCTGTACGCCGGCCGCTACCGCGAATATCAGCGCGACGGCAAATGCCCTTCCACCACGGGCCCGCACAACCTGTCGATCGCTGCGGAAGCGCTTTCGGATGCCGCGCTGCGCATTTACCACCACTACCCCAGCGACGCCGTGCGGCATACCGGCAAACACGCTGAAGCCGTGCCCGACAGTCGCCGCGAACTGCGCATCATCCTGGCGAGCACGCTCAAGGTATGCCGCCTGGTATATCCTTCGGAAGAACTGCTGGAAGCGGCTGTGATTGAAAGTTGCGGCGGCGGAAAATACCACTGGCTGAAAAGGGTGGATGTCATTAAAGGGCATTACCAGTTCATGCCCGACGGGCATTTCGATCTTTTGGGAGAGGTAAATGAGTTGCTCGACCTGCTCCAGGGCATGGAAGCCAACGAGCCTGGAAAGATCGTGAAACAGAGTGGGCTACTGCGCGAAGACCTCTATTTCAGCCTGCTCGCCAAACGCCAGGCCTTGTTTCAGCAGATCAGAGAGGACCGCAAGCGCGGACGCCCCTTCACCGATCAGCGCGCCTCCGCAATCCGCTTCGTATATGCCTGCCTGCTGGGCGCCGAGGTGTTCGGCGACGCCGACGAACGCGGCCGCGAGCACTCGTTTTACCGCCTGGCGCTCGAATACCTGTTGCCGGAGCTGCTGGTAAAGTCCGACCCGGCGGCCAACTTGCCGCTGCGCTGGTTCGATCTCGATGAGGATGGAAATGTGTGCGCCCATCCCGATTGCGCAGCCTACGAATTCGACGTGCAGGCGATCGTGGAAAAGATCGTCAGCGACCATGCAGGCCGGGCCGGCTGGCTCCAGGTGCATCCGAATATCAAGGAAAGTGTGTACCTGCAATTCGTCGCCGACATCGACGCGGAATATGAAGAAGTGAAAAAGGGGCTTGCGTGGACCGATTTTCGCAGGATGCGCGATGAAGACGCGCGGCGCAGGACCATCGCCTGTATCCAAAAATGGATAATCGCGTATCAGGCCTATCCCGAACGCGGACGTGTTTACCTCGACCGCTGTTTACGCGAACTGACCGGGGAAGGCCTGCTGATCTGGTTTCACCACGATCCGGACCGCCTGATGACGCACCCCAACAGCCTGGCGCTTGGCTTCGACGCACAGGCCGCTCTGAAAAAAGTGCACGCACTGGTCGCTTCCGTCGATGTACTGGATGAAACATCGCTTCGGAGCAGCATCGCAGGCAATTTATTTGACAAAAACATCGTGCCTGCCTATGCCGGGATCAAGGCGGGCGCCGAACAACAACGCCCCGATGCAGTCCGGCTGATGCGGGAAGCGCTGAGCAATTTCCGCCTTCACCCCGACGAACGCTACCTGGATTTTGTGTTCAGGGAACTGACCGAAGAGATCAAATTTTGCTGGATTGATATCACCGAGGAGGGGCGTGAAAAAGCGTTCGTGCAGCAAAATGGCTTCGATCCCCTGGCAGTACTTCAGCAATTACACACGCTGCGGCCCGATCGATTCAGCCTGTACCAGGCGCGCGATCAGATCGCCAACCGCCGCTACGCCAACCAGTTAGAGCGCTATTTCAGGGAGATCAGCGAATACAAAAGAGAAAACCGCCGCCCCGAGCGCGCCCTGACCATCGATATCCTGCGCAAGATCAAGGGCATCTACAAGTATTTTCCAAAACAGGAGTTTCTGGAACTTCCCATTCGCGAACTGAGCGGTAAAGGCCGCATCCGCTGGCACGCCCTGCTGCTGGGCATCCTCCCCGTCGGGGAAAATCATTTTGAAAACCGCTTTTTCGGGTTCGATCACAAGTACGAACGCTACGATTTCAAGCGACTGCTCGACAACAATTACGAGGAAACCCAACGGGTGCTGAAGGAAACGGGCGCTTTGTAGATCGCGCGAGGCTCATTGCTGTTTTTTGCGCAGCAATACACAACTGCTCCGAGGTATCCACAACACGTATTCGTAAGCATCCATGATGTCTTTCACTTCTTCCGTGCTGACGGCATAGTAAAAATCAGTGTTGCGCTGCGGTGGTCGCAGGCCATGATACTGCACCAGTTTGGCGTATTTCCCGTACCCGCGCGGATCGAGGGTGAGGTGAAAATCGAGGGAATTCTGCATCACATGATGCGTATCCAGTGAGTACGGCTCATTGCGGCCCTCGCTTTCATAGGTAGCCTTCAGGTAATCGATCACAATGTATGTGCCGGGGTCGAACCACCATTCCGACGCCACCCAAAGGTTGTAGTTCCGCCCCAGATTCAGGCCGGTCAGCGAAATAACAGGCAACATCAACGCTACGGCCATCCATTTTGGGGATTGCCAAAGCCACGCGGCAGCCACACCCACGTGCAGGGCGAACAAGGGATAGTAAAACAGGCCGAGCCGGGCCTGCAGGTAATGCGTATCGGCGAGGTGAACGATCACGATGTTGGTGAGCAGGGCCCCGGGCAGGATCGCGATCATAAAAAGGGCGGGATCTGATGCAAAGCGCCGGCCATTGCGCCACCATTTGCGAAGCACGACAACCCAAACAGCAGCCACAAAAAGGATGATCGCCCAGGTAAGGATACGCACCGTGTCGTTGCCGAAATAGGCATAGTTGTGAATAGCGGCACGTACCGAATCGGATACCGCCGCAACGGGTGTATCGATATTGGTAAAAAATTTCATTTCCGGGTGCTCGCTCAAACGCGAAAGCGGCAGATACCACAGCGCCAGCCAGCCGGCCAGCACCGCCAGGGCCTGTTTGCTTTTTCCCCACCACGACGACAAGGAGGGATTCATTTGCAGGGCGGCAAGAAACAACAGGCCGGTAAAAGGCGCGAAGAACAGCAACAAGGTAAAATTGGCATACACGGCCAGTCCGGCCAGTATTATGGATGTCCGTAAGTATTTCCCTTCATTTGACTCCAAAAAAAGCCATGCCTGCCACAAGGCCATCATCATCAGGCCGGCGCCCAGGCCGTAGCCGCGTGCCAGAGCGAAAAATTCGAGCAGATAGGGGTTGCCAATCAACAGTGCAAACGTGAAAAGCCGTACCCAGGAACTTTGGGACAGGCGTTTGCTCAGCATCACTGATGCCCATAAATACAGGCCGGCGCCTATCATCACCGGCAGACGCACGACAATCGGCCACCAGTCGAATATGCCGGTAAAAAACTTGATCCCGACGGTGTTGAGTATGTGGTTGTTGGGGTTGGCCTCTTTCGTGTAAAAAAGCGTATCCAGCACGGTGCGCTGAACGTGGATGACCGCTGTCGTGCTTTCATCTACGGTGATCGGGATCTTCCAGGCGCGAAGAATGATGTAAATACCGCAGAGTGCGGAAAGCAAAGCATATGACCATCCTTCGATTTTGCGATTCATGCCGGCAAATGTATGAAGTAAGCGACAGCCCCGATAAACCGGCAGTGTCTTGCGCTAAAAATAATATCATCGATCCTGATAATCCGGCATATTGTTGCCATCACCAGACATAACGAACGCCCAGCAGCCAGTTTCGGCCGGGCATCGGCCGGAAAGCAATGACCTGATAGGCCTGGTCCCAGAGGTTCTCCAATCGAACGTACACGACCAGCCGTTTGCTGCCGCTCTTTGCTTTGGAGCCTGCAAGCGAAGTGCTGCGCAGGATCGGAAAATCGTATTGGGCCAAAAAATTACCGGTCATAAATCCCTGTAATACATCCGAATTATCTGTAGTGACGTACCGCTTACCCGTCCACTGATGCAAATATGCTCCCTGGAAGCGACCGCGGATAAGTTTTACGGTAACACCAGCCCGGTGGTTCGGGGTATAGGTCAGTTGCTTGTGCAACGACGCTTCCGAGCCGCCGTACACTGCCGCATTCGTCGCTTTCACATATTGATATCGTCCGGAAAAAGCCAGCCGCCAGCGCTTGATGTCCTTTTTACAGTGCACGGCCGCCTCCAGGCCTCGACTCCACACTTTGCGCAGATTGCCCGGTCTGAAAATACCATCGGCGCCGGGTTGCCAAAGGATCCAGTCGTCTATCAGCGATTGAAAAGCAGCGGCCTCCACCGAAAAATCCCCGTGCTGAAAAATCCAACCGGCATCGGCGCTGTATCCTTTTTCCGGCCTGAGTTCCGATTGACCATAGGAAAGCCAGAATCGGTCGTTGAAAGTGGGCAGGTTGAAATTGCGGGACAAGTGCAGCCTGAGCGATCCGGCGCGACCAATATCCAGGCGTCCTCCCAGCGACCACGTGAAGGGCACGGCTTCTTTTTCCACCCATTCCTGGCGAAGCAGGGCCGTCACGCTGCCGCCGGGCCAGTGCCACTCCCCCATCCCGAACGTGCCCAGCCGGGTTTGATGGTACCAGCGCGATGTGTCGGCATATCCGTCCGCCTGTGCCCACTGTTGAATAGCGCTGGCTCCCGCTTTCCAGTTGAACCGGCGCCCGACACGCCGGGCATATTCCGTGCGAACGAGTGCCGTGCGCGCCCGGCTGGAATCGACGCGACCCGCAAAGCGAAAATAGATGGCCTCGTCGATATAAGCGACGTGGGTATGGAGCAGCGACCGGGCATTCCGGCTATGCTCCCAGCCGGCAACGAGGCGGGTGGCGCGGTCGCGTTGCCAGGTTTCCGAAGGCGATTCGGTCATGGCCGGCGGGATCTCCCGGAAAGCGCGCTGATGCCAGACGGCGGTCTTTACAATATCACGGCTGCCGATGATCAGGCGATTGAGTTGCTGGATATCCAGTTTTTCCAGTTCGTTGTTGGGTTGCCGCATTTCCGGCTGGCCGATCCGGGCGGTATTGACAAAAGGAAAATCGTTGTCGGCCTGCTGCCATCCCGCTCTGATCTGTGCATCCAGTCCGCCGCCTGCGTACCCCAGGCTTGCCTGCAAGTCGCGGCGGCCGAAACTGCCCATTGCAGCGCCTGCAGCACCTGAAAAGCCTTCGTCAAGATCGTACACGGGGTCTACCATGACCACTGCCCCCATCGCGCCGCTGCTCTGCGCGGCGCTTTGCCCGCCATAGCGGACCTCCAGGCGATCGTCGGGCCACAACGGCAGCAAGGCCGCATCTACCACACCGTTTTGCGGGCTCTGGATGTTCAGGCCGTTCCAGAAAACCGGCGTTCGAGATGGTCCGGTCCCCCTTGCCGATATGGTGGCCAGTGCGCCGGGAGCATTTGCCCGCACCGATAAGGGATTTTCCCAAAGCAACCTGTCCGAAAGATTGAGCATTGCCGGTATGGGCAAGGAATCTGCCCGCCATACGGCGAAGCCCGTTTGATCAAAACGGGCGCTGCGCACCTCGGCGCCGGGCAACAGAATTGCCGAATCGCGCTGGGCCTGCGCAGCAGCGGACAGCGTCGAAACGCCCAGCAGCAAAATGGCCGTGCGGAGCAATGCTTTTTCCGGAAGGATCATTGCGGCAATATAGCGAGGGAATACCCTGTTGGGCCATTCATTTGGTACAAATGGCTCGAATAAGCGTTATTTACTGAAAATCAGCCGGCTAAAAGCCCTTGACGGGGAGTGATCACATCACCGATTCCACCTTTACCAGCGGCAGGTCGAAGGCTTCGGCAACCCCCTCGTATACGACTTTTCCACCTACCACATTGAGTCCCAGGCGCAGTTCGTTGTTGTCCGCGCAGGCCTTTTGCCAGCCTTTGTTCGCCAACTGAATCGCATAGGGCAAGGTCGCGTTGGTCAGGGCCACCGTGGAAGTGAACGGTACAGCGCCCGGCATGTTGGCGACGCAGTAATGCACTACGTCGTCGATGATGTAGGTCGGGTCGGCGTGTGTAGTGGCCTTGGTAGTTTCGAAACAACCGCCCTGGTCAACCGCCACGTCGACCATCACCGTGCCGGCGTGCATATGTTTGAGCATATCGCGGGTGATCAGTTTGGGAGCCTTGGCGCCCGGGATCAGTACGGCGCCCACGATCAGGTCGTGGTCCTTGATCAGACGGCGGATGGTGTATTCGTTGGAGAACATGGTGACCACATTGGCCGGCATCACGTCGTTCAGGTAGCGCAGGCGGTTGAGGTTGGTGTCGAGCAGGGTTACCTGCGCACCCAGGCCCGCAGCCATTTTAGCAGCCTGCGTACCGACCACGCCGCCGCCGATGACCATGACCTTGCCGGGAGGCACCCCTGGTACGCCGCCGAGCAATACGCCGCGGCCCTTGACGGGTTTCTCCAGGTATTTGGCGCCTTCCTGGATGGCCATCCGGCCTGCTACTTCCGACATGGGGATCAGAAGCGGCAACTGGCGGTCTTTTGTTTCCACGGTCTCGTAGGCGAGGCAGACCGCACCGCTCTCGATCATCGCGTGTGTGAGTTCCTCGCTGGAAGCGAAGTGGAAATAGGTGAAAATCAGTTGATTGGCGCGGCAGCGCTTGTATTCTTCGGCGATCGGCTCTTTCACTTTCATGATCATCTCGGCGATCTGCCATACCTCGTCGGCGGTGCCGAGTATCTGCGCGCCGGCGCCTTTGTATTCTTCATCTTCAAAACCGCTGCCTTCGCCGGCCGTGCTTTGTACGTATACGGTATGTCCGCGGCGGGTGAGTTCAAGCGCGCCCGCCGGGGTGAGCGCTACGCGGTTTTCGTTGCTTTTGATCTCCTTTGGTACACCAATAATCATATTCCGATTGATTTTAGTTGGTAGATAGTGTTGTCAGAAAGGTGGGCAAAGATAGAAAAAGGTGTTTGCTCGGGCCTGTCTTTTAGCAACTACGATACGTCAACATCAAAATGTTGGTCGTTCTGAACCAATCAGAGACAGAATATTTTTGTAAAGCATTTTTTCGGTGTCCGCAGAGGACGCTTTCAGGAAAAATATCTTGGATAATTCCACACCGGGGTGAAGCCAGGGGCCGTCTGATCCAAAGATTATTTTGTTGGCGCCTGCCCGTTGGAAGCAGCGTCGCAGCAGATCGAAACGCCGCACACCCGATGTATCCGTAAATACATTGTCATGGCGGATCAAATGGTCGGTGATCGCTAACTGCGCTTTCCAGTCATCAGCAAAACTTCCAAGATGCGGAATGATGAAATTTACTGTTGGGTACTGGCGGGCAAATAACTCTATGCTCGCCACATCATCCATAACGTCGTACAGCACAGGCAAGCCAAAATGAGCCGCAGTTTCGCAAATTTCGCGACTGATCGGCGCATCGCGGCGATGCACCTTTATGCCGCGGAACCTGTATTGTTGTACAGCAGTTTGCACCATCTCGAACACCCTGCCTTTGTCGCGGTCGGCATGTACGAATGCAAATCCCCAAAGCCGCCGCGGATACTTTGTAATTAAAGCGGCCACGCCCCGGTTCGCAACGGCATAATCGGTATGGAATGCCGGAAATATAATGGTCCTGGTGATCCTGCTTTCATCGGCCTGACGGAGATACAGATCAATCGGCGCCTCGGTATCCCAGGGGCCTGACATGCCGTCTCCTTTTCCGGCATGACAATGAGCATCAATAATCATTGGCCTGGTTTTGAGTGGTTAACAGGGTCAGAGGGATTCAAGCACTTCCCTCAAGATCGATTTTTGAGTACCCGAGCGGATAAAGGCAGCCCGTCGTTCGCGCCTGCTTTTGTGGTGGATTTGTTCAGGCCTTGATCGTATAGATGGAGTGGCCAGTTCCATTTCGTGAAATATTTCCTGCAACACGGACATTTGATCCAGCTGCTTATGTTGGCAAAGCAGACACATAATGCTATTTTTTAATAAAGAAAAAGAAAGGAGGCCTGATTCTGACATTCAGCAATCCAGAAAACAGACATCAAGCCTCCAGATAAATTCAACCTGTTGCTGAAGCGCTGCTTCGGGCGCCCTGTTTCCCGGTATTCCGGTCATGGACCATACGCTTCATGATATGCCAGCTCGGCTGCCTGAAATGTTCTTCGCTCAAACTCGTCGTATCAGCCGAAAGATCGACGCCTGCAACTGCGCGGTAGGAATGGATATATTGCATGATCTCATTACGAAATGCATCGGCCCAGTTGGCCGCCTGATTCGGATCGATCGCCGCACTCCAGTTACCCCATCTGACAGAAAGCAGAATAAGCTCACCGTAATACGCCAGGTCGTAAAAATTACGGGCGCCTGCATTTCCCCACCTCATCATACCCCGAACCGTATCAAGGGGCCCTTGCCAGGGCTCGGCGTAAGGCACCATCGCCCGCCCGCCGAGAAATCTGTCCATTTCGGGTTGGGAAAGCAGGAATTGCCGCACTATGTTTTCGTGCCTGGCAGTGAAAGTCAGGTTGCTGTAACTGTTGTGATTACCTTCTGCCAGCAGGATGTGCACTTCTTTCAGCGCGTTCAGCACAGGCAAGCCATCCGCGATGTAGGTAGTGTCGTCTGATTTGACATAATAAACTGCGCACTTATGCAAAAGGGTATGGTAAGCCTCCAGGAAGCGGGATCTGTTGTCGATCCCCCTAACGTTCCGGACTGCATCTCCGATGAGTGTAAGGCCATAGGCACAACCGTATTCGTGTCCCCTGCGACGTTGTGAAACTGTGTGCTGTTCGTCCTGACAGAATCCCCACAACAGATTGGACAAGGGCAACAAAGGATTGGTATCCAGCCGGTAAAGCGCTGCCAGTTCAGGTACTTTGTCTATATTTTGAAAGCGCAGGCAAATCAGGTTCATGGCTTGTGTCAGCCCTGCCTGATCCATCCAGTAATCGTAGATCAGCTCCAGGGGGTTAAAGTTTCGGATCTTATCGTACAGTTTCTGTTTACAGGCCGTATCCACAACATCGAACTGGTATTGCTGCAGGTTTTGCAGAACCATGTTGTAGTATGGCAATACCTTGGCATTGGCAAAATTACCCTGCGTCACCAGATAATTATTCAGGGCAGGATCATCACCCGGACTGATAGCGGATACCATATAGGCTTCCACCGCAAACTTCAGGATAGAATATTGTCCGACGCCAACAAAAGGCAGGCGGTTCAGCATAGGGCTCCCAGGACTATTGGCATCCGGGTTGCAAAGTCCCGTACTGATTACAAAATCATACAGCGGTTTGAATTTTATCTGGCTCGCTTTCAGGTTGTCCCAAAAGGGCTCATCTACAGTATCGGGGGGCGTATAACGCGATAAAGATACAGCCGTCTGATTCGGGGGCACCACAGGTGCAGGAATTACCAAAAAGGAAAATGTAGCAGGAGTGGTCAGCAGGTTCGTTTGATCTGTATCCGTGCTGTTCGTAACAGTGATGACCAGTGAATAGGGTGCTTGTTGGACGGCAAGGCCGCTGAAGTTATAATAATAAATGCCGCTGCCCGTAATCTGGGGTACAGGGTTGCTGCCCCCGGCAGCCGTTGTTCCATCAGGCAACAAGTCGTTATCGTCCAGTAAAAACCGGATATCAAATACTACATTATCGCCAGCATCCACAAAATCGGGATTGGGCACCACCCGCAAGCGCACTCTCATCGGCGTTCCTTCCCGAATGGTTTGCTCCACAATTTCGGCATAAAAAAGAAATGGTTGCATAACATGATTTTTTATTGGTGAATCAAGTGCGTACATGCCCCGGATCGCTTTTCCGAAGCGGTGCGCGTTGTCGTTTTGCCCAGTGCGTCAGGCACCGGACAAGCAATTGATTTTCGGCTTCCGGCGATAGCAGGCCTGAAAATCGGGCCTGCCCTACGACTGCAAAAACCAGTGAAGGCGCCTGAGAAAGCCAATCATCGGGTCGGATCTGCCATTGTTTGAACAATGCCGCCAAACGGGCCGGCTGTCGCTTTCTGTAAGGCAGGATGTCAGCCAGCCGACGAGCATCAGTCCTTTTTGACTTGTGCTCCGCAACAAGTCGAACAAAAGCGGGCATCGTCTCATTCAATTCCCGGATCAGGTTGCCCGATTCAGATGACAAGCCTTTTGTCGGATACATCGAACACCAGGTCTTTTCCAAACCGGTCCATTGCGGGTCGGGAAAAAGCAAGCGACCGAATGAAAGGCTTAGCATGACCCGAATCCAGGGGAAAGGATGCGGATCATCACCCAGCATCCTGAATACAAAATACCGGGGAAGGCTCACAACACCCATCAGACCCACCGTAGCCCCTATCCCCAGATGCCCCAAAGACCAGACATCAGCCAAAATTTCCGAAATCCATCGGTCATACATATCCCAGGCCTTGTCATGGGCGGGGTCGCGCTGTCGGGCTTTTTTCAGTTCCGGTCGAACAGATTCGACCAGCGAAAGCAGTGCCGCACCCTGATGCCCCGCCTCGTGGATCAGCGAAGCGCCGATGCCGCTACCCACCATTCGCTCACGAGGCACCTGAATTACCGCTACCGGGTTGGAATCACCACCCGGGAGCCGGGTGCGGGCCTTGCGAATAGCAGCGCCGTGTCCGCGGTCGAGAAAACAGATCACGGGAGGCGCCTCGTATAACTTCGCCGGCAAGCACAATGCATCTTCTGCCAGTGCATCAAGACCTGCTACCCAAACACCAGTAAAATGCTCGGAACGCTGTGACAACACATCCGCGAAAATGTCCAGTTGATCCAGAATTTGATTGAAACGGATCTTCAAAAGAGTAAACCGCTCCTGGGCTTCACTGGGTGCTGTATTTTGCCTGCTCGCATTATCAAGCCAGCGAATGAACTGAGTAACCGACTTCCGGAGTTCGCTTTTTGCTTTTTCCAGATGCCTGTCAATGGCCTCCATTGCTTCGGCGCTGATGGTAGCAGCAGGAGACATTGGCATTACAAGTGAAAAGGGCGATAACTGCCTAAGCCGGATGAGCAGCGACAATGCTTCGGTGCGCAGGAAGCCAAAGGTGTTCATGTCCCGACTTTTAGGTAGATCCTGTCGCCCCTGCGAAACCACGTACCCTGTGCCGGTATCGATGACGAGCCGGTTGATCCATGCCGAGGTTCCATGCCACCCAGTTCATTTGTATTGGTTTCAAGCAAACCGGGCGCATGAATGCTGGCTGCTTCGGCAAGCGCTTTTTGGACTGCCTTTTTGGGGTCCATCCCTTTCCGGTGATTCAAGGCTGCTTTTTGGGCAGCATTGCTGGCAAAATTGACATAAGCGCGGGCCAGCTCAAATTCCTGGTCTTCAGGACTCAGACCCTCCAGTTCCAGTCGAAAGAGTCTGGCAGCACCAGTGCCGATCTTTCCGCCAATTCTGGCGCCGAGCGGACCGCCGATCAAGCCACCGACTACCCTGCCAGCGATGGGCACCAGTTTGCCAAGGCCCCTGCGCAGAAAATTCCAAAAGGGGCGGCGTTTCATGGCTTCCCGGGCCACAGGGCCCGATTTTTTTACAAGTTTGTGCATGAATTCGTCCATCTGCGCCTCGTTGGTCACGCCAAGCAATTCGGTGGCCAGTTCCAACTCGTTCAACTCACTGAGGGGTGATTCGTAATCCTCCCCGGAGAATTCCGACACATCTTCGAATGCTTCTTCATATTCAGGGTCGAATTCGTTTTCGAATTCGTCGAGTTCGAATCCATATTCGTTTTCAAACTCGGGAACAACTCTATCTGTGTTGTGCATGATATTAGTTTTTTAATGGTATGCAATAGGCTGGCTGGTCGCGGGTCGGTCATTTGTGTGGATCGTTGAAGATCGATCACTAAAAACCGCCGGACAACAACATGGCCTTTGGAGAAATCCGTAATAACAGGGGAAGTACTTTTCTACAGTTTTACAACGAGGTAGGGGCCTTTTCGGTACCATTGCCCTTGTTGCTGGCCGCCGCTCAGCAACGATGGCATAAACCTGCGCGCGGACTGGTTAAAGGCCATGCGTCGGGCCAGTTCCGGGTATTGCCCCCGGTAAGGGTTGTTGAAGTAGCGGTTGGCCGTTTCCGCAGCAAAACGGGTGTACTGGCGGGCAACTTCATTGCCGTCAGTGTAGCCGTATTGCGGGTTATCGTACCCCGGGTCCAGGCCCCAGTTATCGACAGCAGCATTGTTGCCCCAGTTGCCCAGCGACTGAATGGTTTGGTTTGCGTGATAGCCCGTATCAGCATCGGGAATGCGGTCCTGTACGTTTCTGCCGACGTACTGCGAGGCATTTTGGAATCCGGATTTGAGCAGCCTTCGGCCCGATTGCCGAAGATCGTTGCGCAAACGCTGGCCTTCAGGCGATTGAACGAATTTGCGGCCGACACCTCTGACTTTGCTGAATACCTTGCCGAGCCATCTTCCGAACTCGGCTTCGTTGCTGAGCTCCTGTAACTCAGCGGCGAGTTCCAGTTCGTGCATTTCGTCCAGCGGGCTTTCGTACCGGGTGTATTCGTCGCCCGTTTCGCCGTTGCCGTCTTCCGGCAAATGGCTTTCCCGGTGCGGGATAAATCGATCGTAATTGTGCATGTTAGTTCATTTTTTGGTGAAAAAATCGGGTGATAATTATATCTCGGTAGTTGAGATAAGGCAATAAGATACCTGCCCTGGCACAAGTATCATCATACCGGAAAGCAGGTTAATCTCTTTTTTTAATCTAAAAATTTATTGGTGATCAGACCCTGTGCAATAACCGATAAAGTAGTTTGATGCGCTATATATTTCCAGTTTGAAAGGATTGGGTTGTCCGTAGTCGTAAGAAGCTTTGATAGTGAATTCGCTACCATCTGTTTTTGTAAAGTGTAGCAATTCTCCACGCGGAGTAATGGGCTCTTTATAAATCGTATCAACATTTAAGTCACAATACCATACCTTCCAGATGTTGCGTCCAATATCTATTTCAGAATAAATCTTTACTCCCCCAACTACGATGATAGGTGAATGGCCAGGTTGGTCGTCATGGTACGAGACATTGGTCGTGTCTGATAGTTGTACACCATAGCCAATATTACCGCAATCAGGAGGTGTGCATGCCTTTTCATGATCGTCATGATAAATCACAACATCCATCACGATAATGCCAAGGGGGGGGAAGAAGTTTGCGTTGCCGGGGCAATACTTTGGCCCACTGGTCTTGGAATCAACACTGCCCGGAGTCAAATATTCCAGCTGAACATTGATGGATACGGAATCGAGATTCACGGGGACGATTCGATATCCCCCCGGCTCAATAGTGTCATACATAACCAGGCTACTGTCGGCGAGGTTTGTTACGGTCAGGACGCTACCCGTGATATCAGGGAGTTCGGGAGGTTTTACATACAACCCGTCAGGAGTAACCGAAAATTCCGGGCTGACCGGAGTGCATTGTTTGCAGGGATTTTCTCTCAGATTGCAAGCCGTGTACATCAAAGCTACGCCGATAGAAAGCAACAGACAAATGAGGCTGGATTTCAAAAGTGGTTTCATGCTGAATGTGGTTTAATTGAACAATGTGCCACAAAAATGCATGGGTCCTGCGTTGAAAAGTTGTTACAAATTTTGCGATTTTTACCGGAGCGTTCGTTTTGCATCAATAATCCCATTATGACGAAATCAACTTTGGTCGAGATTCTCGGCACTTTCGACACATCCGAACAAAAAAGGCTGATCGATTTTCTGCAATCGCCCTGGTGTACGGCTGCCTGGCAATCCGGTGAACCCGTAGCCCTGGTATCCTACATATTCGACAACCTCAACCGGCGCCAGCCTGCCAACCTGTACCGGGATACCATTTACGGGCATATCTTTTCAGGTAAGCCGTTTGTATTCAACAAGCTGGAAAAACTCTTTTCCGGCACCCTGAAAGAAGTACGCCGGTTTATTCAATACGAGGTTTTTACCCGGCGATGTCTGCCAGCGGAAGAATACCTGCTCCAGGCCGACTTTTTACGCGATAAAGGGGTATACAATGAATGTGACCTTATTTATAAAAAGCTCGAAAAATGGCAGCAAAACAGGCAAAAATGGAGCACCAGGGAGTATACCCTGAACTGGCAGATCGAGCATGGAAAACATTATTATCAGAGCTTGGTATACCAGAAAAGAGGCGATCAGAATATGCGATCCACACTCGACGCACTGGAAGCACTATATCTGTCCGAGAGGTTCCACTACACTTTTATGTTGCTGAATATCAATTATATAACGCCCACATTATCCCCAACTGACATATCTGAACTGATTGCTGCATCCGGGTATCCGCCGCAGTCAATTTTTTTTTCCACCGATCTGGGTTCTTTTTTGAAAGATGCCCTTGTAGTCCTCTCAAAAAATGACCTGCCGGCTAAGGAGTTCAATAACTTCTGTATCAGGTTGAATGAATATCATCCGCACCTCTCCGACTACCTGTACAGCCATTTCGAATCTTTTGCCATCAACTATTGCGTACGCCACTCAGCCGATCCGGAATACCGGGACGTCCTTTTTCGTTTGCTAAAACAAAGGGTGGAAGAAGGCAGAAACCATGTCGATGGCAAGATCAGCGCCAGCGAGTTCCAGAATATCGTGAGGGTGGGTCTGATGCAAAAAGAGTTCGACTGGGTTTGGCAATTCATGCATGACAACCGCGACAACATATACGGTAGCCAGCACCCGGAAGCCTACTTTCAGTTCAACCTGGCCAACTACTGGTTTTACACAGGGAACTTCGACCAAGCCCTTACCGTACTGCTTACTGCCCATTACGAAGAGTTGCAGTACAAGTACTCCGCGATACTACTGGAGATCAAGATCCACTATGAGATGCAGTCGGATGTATTGCCTTCGAAGATCGATGCAGCCAAAATCTTATTTTTTCGCGCGAAGCAAATCGCGCAAGGCAGAAAAAAAATGTACAGCCGATTTGCCGATTTCATGCGGAAAATCACACGACCGAAGACTGCCGTCAACCGTAAACGCATCCTGAGTCTGATACGGGAACTCGACGACGATCCTCAAATCGCCGAATTGTACTGGCTGAAAGAAAAACTGGGGCAGATGTTAATGAAAAGCCGGTAGCAGGGGCATAAAAAAAGGGACGCGACTTTTCGCGTCCCCCGAATTTCTTCAATTCTAAAAACAATACTTACACACATTTTTATATACTTCGAAAACCGTGCCAGAAATGGAAGTATTTTTTAATTTATAAAAATTTTGTCATTGTTCAGTGGTATAATGTGTTTTTCCCGGGCGATCCTGAACATTTCCTGCACGGCCCTGCGGCCCTTTTCACCGAGATCGACGGTAAAGTCCGTCACGTACAGGTCGATATGCGCCTGCATCACGGCATCTTCCATCGCCTGCGCGTGCCGGCGCACAAAGGGCATCACCTCATCCGGATGAGCGAAGGCGTATTCGACACTGCGGCGCAACACGCGATTTACTTTTTGCTGTACCTCCGTGTTCAGGTCGCGGCGCACTACGATACCGCCGAGCGGGATCGGTAGCCCGGTGCCTGTTTCCCAGTAATCGCCGAGGTCCATCAGTTTCAACAGACCCTTTTGCTGATAGGTAAAGCGGTTTTCGTGGATGATCAGGCCGGCATCGGCCTCACCCGCAAGCACGGCACCCTCGATCTCCGAAAACAAGCACTCTTGCTTGTTGCGGGCATCCGGGTACGCCAGACTGAGCAAAAAATTGGCCGTCGTCATCTTTCCGGGAATGGCGATCCGCGCGGCATTGACGGCATCATCGTCCATCGGCGCACGGGCGATCAGCAGGGGGCCGCAGCGATTGCCGAGCGCACTGCCCGAATCCAGCAGTGCGTAACGGTCCGTGAGATAGGCAAATGCGTGATAACTGAGTTTTGTCACGGCGATATCGCCGGCAAATGCACGCCGGTTCAGCGCTTCCACATCTTCCATAAACACCTCGAATTCAAGGCCTTCCGTATCAATCCTGCCGTGCAGCATGGCGTCGAAAATAAAGGTATCGTTGGGGCAGGGTGAAAAGCCGAGGCTTAGTTTCTTCATATATCTTTGCATCTGATGTCAGAGATCGCCGTCATTTACGAGGACAACCACCTGCTCGCTGTAAACAAACCGGCGGGTTGGCTGGTTCAGGGCGACCGCACCGGCGATGAAACCCTCACGGACCGGAGCAGGCAATATATTAAGGAAAAATACGAAAAACCCGGCGCCGTTTTTTTGCACCCGGCCCACCGCATCGACCGGCCCGTCAGCGGCGCAGTGCTGTTCGCCCGCACAGACAAGGCCCTGAGCCGGCTCACCACTGCATTTCGCGACCAAAAAGTGCAAAAAACATACCTGGCGCTTGTCATCCAGGCGCCGGGACAACCCACCGGCGTGCTGCGCCATTTTTTGCTGAAAGACGAAAATAAGAACCTCGTCAAAGCCTTCGAGCGCCCACGGCCCGGCGCCAAAGAAAGCATTACTACCTACGACGTGATCGGCCAGGCAGGCGCGTACAGCCTGCTGAAAGTGACACCTGCTACCGGCCGGCCGCACCAGATCAGGGTGCAGCTCGCGGCCCTTGGATGCCCGATTGCCGGAGACCTGAAATACGGAGCGCCGGCGCCACTGCCCGATGCATCGATCGGGCTGCATTGCCGCTCAATGGAACTGATGCACCCGGTAAGGAAGGAGGTACTTCTTCTCGAAGCCTCTTTACCTGAACTCGAAATCTGGCACGCAGTCCAGGCCTTGTTCCCCTGAACGGCTCAGGATCGCCGGCCTTCGAGCATGACTGTCAGCAGGCCATAACCGACCAGCAATACCCCTGAAAGCAGTACGGTGATGCCCGCAGCATGCAGCAGTTCGTGGCGAGTGGTGGCGACGGTAACCAGGTCCCGCAGCAAGGCTTCCGGGCGAAAGAGAATATCCCATGAATTCCAGCGCTGAAAACGCCCCAGCCAGACGCCGAAGCCGCAAAGACCGATGGCCGACAGGATCATCATTGCCGCCACAGGTTTTGAAAGCCGGCGCTTCAGGATCAGGTGTACTTCGTGAAGCGAAAGCAGGCCGAGCGTCAGGCCAAGCGAGGCGGCAGCAAAAAACAGCGTCAGGTCGTACCAGAAGGGTACGGGCGGAACATGCCTGAAATGCACAAAATCGGTGATGATATACGGCGCGTTGGGCAGGAAAGCCAGCCAAAATGCCAGCCAGACCGACAGGCGGAGGTTGCCTGCGCCGGTACGGCTCATGCGCCCGGCCTTGAGCGCCAGCAAATACGGCACCCAGGCCAGAAAAAGATTCCACAGCAAAAAAGTAAAGGTGGTCGCCCGCAACCAGAACAGGTCGCGCAGAGACCGAATTGCCGGCAACGCCTCGCGGGTCATATACATGCGGCCCACTACAAGCAGGGCGCAACATACAGATGCCAGCACCAGCATGCCGAAGAGCCTGAACTGCTGATCGTCGCGGAAGCGGGATTTAAGGGCACGGTACATATGAAGTATGTTTTTGTGATAAAAAGATGGGGCTGCCGTTTCTGCAAGGGAGATCAATCGTCGTCGCGGCCCATTTTCAGCAGGGTTTCCAGGGCATCGAGGTGCGCCTTGAAAGCGGTTTTGCCGCTGTCCGTCACCGCATAAGTGGTTTGGGGTTTGCGGCCCACAAACTGTTTGCGCACCACGATATATTCGGCGCTTTCCAGGGCCTTCAGATGGCTGGCGAGGTTGCCGTCGGTAAGGGCGAGCAGCTCTTTCAGGGTATTGTATTCCACCCAGTCGTTGACCGCCAGAATGGACATGATGCCCAGGCGATTGCGATGGTCGAATGCAGGATTGAGCTGTGTAATGATCTCTTTCATGATGTTGCCCTGAAAAGCGGCGGATTTACTGCTTCCGGTCGTATTTCCAATACATCCAAAGCCCGTAAACGATGTGCAAAAAACCGAAACCCAGGGTCCACAGTTCGAGCCCGTAGCCGGGAAAATAAACTCCCAGCAAGCCGAGGGCGATCTCGAAGCGACCCAGATGCTCCACATCGCGCAAGGTAAATTTTCCGCCGTTGACGAGCGCCAGCCCGTAAAAAATAAGCGTGCAGGGCGCCAGCAGACTGATGTAACCGCGATACAGCAACGCCAGACAAAGCAGGCCACCGGTCAGCAGCGGGATCATAAGGGCCACCAGCAGGCGCCGGGAGGTAGCGTCCCATATCCGTTCGCCGCGCTTGCGCGCTTTCCTGGCCGTGAAAAACCAGCCGCCGGCCAGCGCAGCCACAAAAACACCTGCCGCGATCAGGATGAAGGCATACTCGTAATTCATGCCCCATTTATTGGCACTCAGGGCTCGGTCATAGTAAAAAAACTTGCCGGAGTAAAACCTCCCGGCAGCGTCGAAGGGGCTCATTTCCAGATAGGAATACACCAGCGTCACCCCGATCAGCGCACATGCGCCCGCCCATACGCCCGACAGTCCGCTCAGGCTCAAAAAACGGGCGCTGCGCTCCATGAGGGTGCGTATTTCGGAGAGGTGTTCGAGTTGTTTGCGTGTGTCGGTCATGGCTTCGGTTTTGCAAAAGCACTTTGTTGGACAAAGTTAGTGGCAGATATTAAAATCGCAAGCCGTCCGGAAAAATTAATTTTGCGCAGCATTGGCCGGTCCAGCCGGCGATGCTGAACGTTTTATGGCAGATTCAAACCTGATATACGGCCATCACCCCGTCGCTGAAGCCATCCGGGCAGGCAAACCCGTGGAAAAGGTATTTTTCCAGCAGGGCATCCGCGGCGACATGGAAAAGGAGTTCCGGCATCTCGCAAAGGAGCACAATATTCCCCTGCAGGTGGTGCCCCGGGAAAAACTCAACAAGATGACGCGGAGCAACCACCAGGGCGTGGCGGCATACCTGTCGCTGGTCGCCTTTCAGTCGCTGGAGGATGTTTTGCCTTTTTTGTACGAACAGGGGGAAACGCCCCTGCTGGTCCTGCTCGACGGCATCACCGATGTCCGGAACTTCGGCGCCATCTGCCGCTCTGCCGAATGCACAGGCGCCCATGCGGTGGTGATCGCACAATCGGGCGCGGCGCCGGCCAACGAAGAGGCGATGAAAGCCTCGGCAGGCGCTCTGGCACGGATCCGCCTTTGCAGGGTCAGGAGCCTGTTCAGCGCGGTGGAATGGTTGCAGGAATCGGGCGTGCAGGTAGTCGCGACGGCGTTGGCTGAGCGTTCCGTACGCCTGTTCGATGCAGATCTCACGTTGCCGACGGCGATCCTGATGGGTTCGGAGGGTGAAGGCGTGCATCCGAAACTGCTGAAAATGGCCGATAAGGTGGTCAAAATTCCTCAGGCAACCGATTTCGATTCTTTCAACGTCAGTGTAGCAGCCGGGATCGTTTTGTACGAAGCCAGCAGGCAGCGGCTGACAGCCGGTGTGTGAAAAAGCATGTACGATGGCAACCAGGGTATTTACCGATCAAATGGGGAGAACTGTTGCGTTGAAGGCCTGGCCGCCGCGCCGTATCGTTTCGCTGGTGCCCTCGCAAACGGAATTGCTGCACGACCTGGGCCTGGGATCCGAAGTCGTCGGCATCACCCTTTTTTGCATACATCCGGATGAATGGTTTCGCCATAAAACCCGGGTCGGCGGCACCAAAACGATCAATGTAGAAAAGATCGCAGCGCTGGAGCCGGACCTGATCATCGGGAACAAAGAGGAGAATGAACGCGCCCATATCGAAAGCCTCGAGGAGCAATTTCCCGTATGGATGAGCGACGTCGGCAACCTGAACGAAGCCTTTGACATGATCGGGCAGGTCGGCGCCCTGACCGGAAAAGCAGATACCGCTACAGCGATGGTGCGCGACATTCGGACGGCATTTGAAACGATGCGGGCCGGGAGTTCAGCAGAAAAAAAGCCCTCAGTCGCCTATTTGATCTGGCGAAAGCCCTACATGGTGGCCGGGAGTGACACGTTTATCCATGAAATGCTCGTGGAAGCAGGCTTTTCCAACGCGTTCGGACACAAAACGCGGTATCCGGAGATCAGCCTGCGTGAACTCGGCAACGCACGACCCGATCTGATCTTTTTGTCAACCGAGCCTTATCCTTTTGCCGAAAAACACTTGCCCGCGTTCCGTGAAGTATGCCCTGAAACCCGGATCGCGTTTGTCGACGGCGAACTGTTTTCCTGGTACGGTAGCCGCCTCCTGCAGGCGCCGGACTATTTTTTAGCGCTTCGAAAATCTTTAAATTTGGCCTGATTTTAACAAAACTCTGAAGATCGCTTTCCAACCTTTATCCCCCATTAAACATTTCTTTGACCGGACAATCCTTTATCATATCTCCGCCATTCAAACAAATTCGCAACACATGAAATTATTTGTATACATCCTGCCGCTGTTGTTCCTGCCGGGCCGGATGACCGCCCAGACACTTTCTTTTGGTGAACAAAACACCGCTCAGGAGCGCCGGCACAACGAATTGCTGGTACAACTGGATGCGCAGGCCTCCCCTGCCCTTGTACTCGCGCTTTTGGGCGAACAGGCGCACGGCCCTGTCACCATCAAAAAGGCCATAGCACCGGATTGGCATATTTACCTGCTTGCTTTCGATGAAAACCGGATAGACCCCGCTGCGTTTCTCGCCGCAGTCCGCCGTACGCAAGGCGTTAGTTTGGCCCAATGGAACCACCGGGTACCCGATCGCAGCACCGAACCCAACGACCCGGAATGGTGGCGCCAGTCCGACATGACGCTGATCGGCGCACCCGACGCCTGGGACGTTTCCACAGGAGGGCTTACCCCCAACGGCGATACGATCGTAGTGGCCGTGCTGGAAAAAGGGGCCCTGCTGAGCCACCCCGATCTCGAACAGAACCGCTGGCACAACTGGGCGGAAACCCCCGGCAATGGCATCGACGACGACAACAACGGTTATATCGACGACTTCGGAGGCTGGGATGCGCGCAACAACAGCGACCACAACAGCACCAGCAACCACGGAACTATGGTCAACGGCGTGATCGGCGCGGTGGGAAACAACGAAACGGGCGTTTCGGGAGTCAACTGGAATGTGCGGCTGATGAACATCAGCAACACCGAATTTGAAGCCGAGATCATCGACGGCTACTACTACATCGGCAAAATGCGGCGCCTGTACAACGAAACGAACGGTGAAAAAGGGGCCTTCGTCGTCGCCACCAACGCTTCTTTCGGGCTCGACCGCGAAAAGGCAGACGACCACCCGCTTTGGTGCGCTACGTACGATTCGCTCGGGCAAGTGGGCATCCTCGGGGTCGGCGCAACGGCCAACATCAATATCAACGTCGATCTGGAAGGCGACATGCCCACATCCTGCAAGAGCGAATTCCTGATCACGGTGAACAATACCAACAAACTGGGCGCAAAAATGCCGGGCACAGGCTTCGGTTCTGTTTCGATCGACCTCGGGGCGCCGGGAGAGGGTACCTACTCCACGGGCGGCACCTCCAGCCCGACCTATACAACGCTGGGCGGCACTTCGCTCGCCACGCCGCACGTCACGGGCGCCGTGGGGCTGCTTTACAGCATGTCGTGCGACAAACTCACCAGCGATGCGCTGAGCAATCCCGCAGGCTGCGCCCGCCGCGTGCGCGACATCCTGCTCGATAACGTGGAGCCGGAACCCACGCTCGATGGCCTCACCACGACCGGCGGCTATCTCCAGATCGCCAACTCGGTCGACGCCGTTCGCAGCCTCTGCGACGGTATCGTGGGCCCGCTCGAGATCCTGGAGATCAGGACTTCCGCCGATCAAAACGAATTCACGGTGTACTACCAGACGCCCAACTTCGAACCCTACCGGTTCCGGGTGTTCAATATGCTGGGCCAACAGTTGTACGAGACATCCATTCAGCCCCTGCAATTCGGCGTCAATTCGGTGGTTTTCGACGCGAGCAATCTGCCCCGCGGCGTGTACGTATTCAGCATCGGAAGGGGCAATGTGATCAAGTCCAGAAAATTTCCAAAAATTTAAAACCGGGTTTGGTTTTTTGGCCGGCCGGGCGCTATCTTTGCAGCCCAAAACCGGAAACGGTATGGCTCCGTAGCTTAATGGATAGAGCATCTGACTACGGATCAGAAGGTTAGAGGTTCGAGTCCTCTCGGAGTCACCACAGTTAGAAGTGTTTGAGTGTGTGGGCTTTATCTCACACACTCATTTTTTGAAAACCATTCAATTAGAACACTCAAATCATTATTTTATGTCTAAAGTATGTGATCTGACGGGTAAAAAGCCGATCACCGGCAACCACGTCTCACACTCCAACCGCAAGACGAAGCGCCGCTTTTACCCGAACCTGCAGACGAAGAAATTCTACATGCCGGAAACCGGCGAGTGGATCACCCTCAAGGTCAGCGCTTCCGCCATTCGCACGATCTCCAAACTGGGCTTGTTCCAGTACATCAAAAAACTGGAGAAAAAAGGCGAGATCGTTTACCACGGCAACAAGCCCGGCGATCTTTGATGCAATTCAACTAAAAACTCTGTTTTGCTACCTTCGGGTACGTAAAATTCAAAATTAGCAGTTTAAAAAAATGGCAAAGAAAAGCAAAGGCAACCGGCTCCAGATCATCCTGGAATGCACTGAGCATAAGACCAGCGGCTTGCCCGGCACTTCCCGCTACGTAACGCAGAAAAACCGTAAAAACACGCCGGATCGTCTGGAGTTGAAAAAGTACAACCCCATCATGCGCAAGTATACGGTCCACCGCGAGATCAAATAAACCATCATTCTCTCACACGTAAACCGAAAGGATTATGGCCAAGAAAGTTTCAAAAAACGCCCGTGTTGCCCAGCGCGCTGCCAACGCAGGCTCCGGTAAAGATCACGTCAAAGTGATCAAACCCATCAAAGACCCGGTCACCGGCAAATACACATACAAGCAACTGATCATTCACAAAGACAAGGTGAAGGATTTCTTTGCTGATGTGAAGTAAGCCGTATCGACCTGATCTTATTTTAGGAGGCCGTCTCATAAGTCAAACCTATGAGGCGGTTTTTGTTTTTGTAAAGTCGAAGATCGAGCTATCTTTGAGACATGGCAAAGACAAACAAGCAAAAGCGCCACAACGTTGTCACGTTCAAGCCATATGAGCAACATCAAGGCCGGCTGTTTATGCCGAGTTTTGAAGAGTTGGTAGCGGAAGATCATATAGTTCGGTTAGTAAGCCGTGCGATAGATGGGATGCAGTTGGATAGTCTGTTGAACGCTTATGAGGGAGGCGGAGCGAGTAACTACCATCCAAAGATGCTGCTCAAGGTTTTGGTGTATGGGTATATAGATCGGTTGTACTCATCACGACGTTTGGAGAAAGCCACACGTGAGAACGTCAATTTCATGTGGCTCACCGGCCTACAGACGGCGGATCACAACACGATCAACCGTTTTCGCAAGGGCCAATTGAAGGATACGATCAAAGATGTTTTTGCGGCGGTGTTGCTTTTCCTGGTGGAGGAAGGTATGGTCCGTTTGGAAGATTATCATATAGATGGGACGAAGATCGAGAGTGTGGCGAACCGTTACACCTTTGTGTGGGCTAAGCGCGTGTCGGGGCATAAGGCTAAATTATTGGCTAAGATAAATGCCCTGTTAGATCAAATTGAAGCGGAGAATGAGCGAGAAGAGGCAGAAGCCGAATCGAAGGACAAGGGAGAAGGCCCTGGCGACCGCTCTGCGGTAGAAGATTCCGCACGCCTGGCCCAAACGATTGCTGATTTGAACGAGCAATTGAAGGAACGCTTGCCCAAAGACAAGGTTCTACGGCGCAAGATGAATGAATTACAAGACAAGCACCTGGACAAGTTGCGGGAGTACGAAATGCATGAGGAAAAGTTGAATGGCCGCAATTCCTACTCCAAGACAGACGAAGATGCCACGTTCATGCGCATGAAGGACGACCACATGAAAAACGGTCAATTGAAGCCGGGCTATAATGCGCAGATTGGAACAGAAGGGCAATTCATTGTGAATTTTAGCATACACCAGGATGCCAACGATATGCCGGCGTTCAAGCCGCACATGGAAGAGACTAGGGAACTACTCGCCTCAATTAACCAACCCATGCCCAAACGCGCCAGTGCAGATGCCGGCTACGGCTCGGAAGAAAACTATGACTATCTGGAAGCCCAAAGCATGGAAAACTATGTGAAGTACCCGGGCTTTTATCAGGAGCAACTTAAAAAAGTAAAAAACGACCCCTTCCGGGTAGAAAATCTACACTACAATGCCCAGGAGGACTACTTGGTTTGCCCTATGGGGCAGCACCTTACTTATCGCCATACAACCAAAGTAACAAGCAAAAACGGTTACCCTTCTTCGGTGCGCGTTTACCAAGCACAACGCTGCGAGGGATGTCCCTTGCGCGGTGCATGCCATAAAGCCAAAACCGATCGGATCATCAGGATTAATCCAAACCTCCAACGCCACAAACAAATCGCTCACCAAAACCTGTGGTCGCTGCAGGGTATTCGCCTACGACAACAACGCTGTATCGAACCCGAACCTGTATTTGGCCAAATTAAATGGAACCGGGGATTCAAACGATTCTTATTACGAGGATTACCAAAAGTTACCTGTGAGTTCGGCATCGTAGCCATCGCCCATAACTTCAAAAAGATGTGGGCTAAACTTCAGCAAGCCCGTAGTGTGCCCCTTCCGCCCGTTTTACCACCCTCAAACGCCCAAAATCCCGAATATCAACTAAAATTCGCCTTTTTGACCCTTTTTGCCGCTGTGAGCCACCTGCGTGAACCTCAGCACAAAAACTTCCAAGCCAAGCCAATTCTTGCTTTTGCATAAAAAAAACCGTCTCACAGCGTGACTAGTGAGACGGCCTCCTGTTTTTTCGGCTTGCGGTGAAAACGAGGTAAAATATATTTTGAGACAGATGGCAGTCGGCAGTACAAAACAGGAAAGGGCAAGCACTTTCCCTTTGCTATACCAAAACTGTACGGAAAGTCGGTAGCACGGCGTTTACGCCACCTTGCTGGAGGTCATTTATGACCGGCTGTCACGTATTTCGGCCATGAATGGTCTTGACCCGGGGCGCTACCGACATCACATGACACTCTATGCACTTGTTGCCGCCTCCAACCGTCCTGGATTTCAAAACCCGGGCTGCCTGATCAGGCGCCCTGACAGCACCGCGTCACCGGCCTGCAGGCGGTAAATATAAACGCCGGCAGCGGCCAGATGGTCGGCGCCGAGCCTCAGAACGTGCCTGCCCGGCTCTCTTTCTTCAATTTGCCGATACACCCTTTTGCCGTCCAGATCGAATACGTCGAGTTGCACCGTGCCCGCCTGCCCCATTTCTACCTCGAAGATCGTTTGCTCTGAAAAAGGATTGGGCCGCGGCGGAAATATCTCGGCGCCGGCCGGTGTGTCGAATCGCAGCGACAATGCGTGGCGACCGGCTCTTCCGTCTGCGGCAGGTTCGTAAGCCTCTGCGCGCAGCACACCAGGCTCCAGCGACAGCAACTGCGACACCCTTGCCGTTTGTTTTGCCCGCAAGGTGATGCGCAGCAGCGCCTCATCGCCCGACAAAACCCTGTCAGCGGGATCGTACCACAACAGGCGCAACACGCCATCCCTGAAATAATATTGATCGTCGGGCACCCCTTCCACACTTATCAGTTCCGCCAGATCGCCATCGATCCCGAGCGCTATTTGCCAGCCCGAAAGTGTGGCATCATAAGGCCAGCGGAGCGCCAGGGTCCGTTCCTCGCCCGCTTCCATGAGCATGTCTTCGCATTGCAGGGGAACAGGAGCGCGATCATCCGGATCGCCTGTAAATGAAGCCGACAAGTTGGCGTCCCCCATTTTTACCCCTACGAAATCGAGGTCCGTGATCGCGGTATCCGCCAAAAGTTGGGTTACGGATACGTAGTAGGTGTCGCGCACAGTGCTCATGAAGTTGCCCGGTGTATCGAGGGGCTGCACGAAGCGCCAGGAAGGCACTTTGGGGAAGGTGTCGTAAATACCGAGGATCAGTTTGCGCGTTTCCACAATATCGAAACTCGTCACGCTCCCGCTGGCGTTCACATCGGCAGCCAGCCACTGATACATGGTCTGGAACGGCTCTACGTTCAGAATATGTTTGGTGGTCTGCAACAGGTCGAACGTAGAGACTCCCAGTAGCGGGTTGTCATTCCGGCCGGCATATACGGCCATTTGGTAACCGTAATTGAGTGGCAATTCCACCGGGAAGTCATAACAGGAATCGGGAGTGGTCTGGAAAAACGACATGGCGCCCTGATTCCCCTGCACGTCTGCAAAAACGGTATAGTGATCGGCCTGTACATTGCCGCCGGTGCGCACACAACCTTGCAGCGACACATTTGCCTGCAGGCCGCAGTCGCAATCGTTGTTATTGTCCTGGATCTCGATGTTGCCCACACATTTGTTCAGCAGCCCGCCTTCATCCATGACCCAGACCTCGATGGCATGGTCACCCAGATCGCATATGGTGAAATCGATCTCTGTCCCGGCCGGAAATCCGCTGCCGTTGCCGACCTCCCGCATGCCGAATTGCAGCACGGAGTCGGGAGTACAATTATCCGATACGTTCAGGATAAAATCTTCGACGTTAATGGTCGTCGTGCACGTTGTATCGAGGCTCTGCGCCAGACTATTGATACACAGCAGCGACGGCGGCTGGCAGTCCTCGATCGTGAAAAGGTAGGTGCATTGCGACACGTTTCCGCAATTGTCGGAGGCCCGCCAGGTGATCTTGTGCGTTCCGACAGGGAATGTTGCGTTGAGGGTATCGCTACTGGCCTGAATATCGACACCGCCGTTGTTGAACAGGTCGATGATGTAGGAATAACTGAGGATCTGGCTGCTGACACAGGACGTCACGGCATCCTCCACGATAAATACGTCGCCTTCGGCGCAGCTCCCCTGGTTTAAGCAATACGTCTTGTCTACGCAGCCAT
This sequence comes from Lewinellaceae bacterium, assembly GCA_020636045.1. Taxonomy (GTDB): domain Bacteria; phylum Bacteroidota; class Bacteroidia; order Chitinophagales; family Saprospiraceae; genus M3007. The sequence goes on along the minus strand of JACJYP010000002.1, from coordinate 147,985 downwards.
TGAGCCAGGTAATGGCCTGCCCGTTCAGGGCATGGCAGGCGAGCAAAAGCACAGGTATAATGAATCGATTCATGGAATAGGGAATTAAAATCGCCTGAAATCGTTCACTTACCCGCAAAAATGATTCCTAAATGTGCCTGTGCCCGACAAATTCAACGCTAACGCGTATAGTACGGCACACACGCACACTTTTGGAAATATTCGATACCACCCGGGGTCAACCGCCGCGGGGATAGTTTGCCTGGTCTTCATCCACCGAATCGGGCGGCGCCGTAGTGAGCACCTTGAAGAAAAAATAGCCCGTTATCGACAACACGACTCCGTTGGCCAGGACCATTGTGATCAGCGCAGAAGAGTTCATAATCGTTTTATTTTTTACACGCCGAAAGGCGCTGTCTGCTTGTTTACAAAATACGGTTGATCAGGCTCGCTCCAGGCGCTGCCCGCCGTTGCGGTCGCGCAATTGCTGTGCGCGGTATACCAGGAAGCCGATGGCCGCAAAGATCAGCACCAGCAACATCCGGGAACCGTTGACAAACATGCGTTTTTCTTCCAGGAAAGCGCGTTGTACAGGGTCTGTCGTTGCCGCCAGTTCCTCGTGCAACGCCTTGTTGGTGACCTGGTCGATGATGCCGCCATCGATCAAAAGGCTGCCGAGGAATACGCTGATCAGGATGACCGGCGTGATGTATTTGATAATAAATTTGAACGCTGCGGGCACCTTCATATCTGCGTTGCGGTTGATTTCCGCCCAGCCGTTGTCCATGCCGAACACCCAGGCGAACAGGATGATCTCGAACATGGCAAACACCACGAGCGATACCGTACCCGCCCAAAAGTCGTATTCATCAAACACGCCGTACTGGAAAAAGAACACCGTCGGGGCGCCGAGGATCAGCACGGTCGCGCCGAATGTCCAGGCCGCACGTTCGCGGCTCAGTCCGAACTCGTCGCGCAGGAAACCCATGATCGGCGTACCCATAGCCAGCGAAGAGGTCACCCCGGCAAAGAACAACAGGCCGAACCAGGCAAGGCCGGCCACAGCCGCCAGCACCGGCCCCCATTGCTGGAAGAGGTACGGCAGGGTGCGGAAACCGAGCCCCAGACCACCGGTCTGCGTCAGTTCGACCACCTTTTCGATCCCGAGATAACCGACGGAGATCGGGATCAGGATCGCGGCGCCGAGCACAACTTCTACAAACTCGTTCATCCAGCCGGCGCTCATGGCGTTTAGCGCCACGTCGTCACGCGAGCGGAGGTATGATGCGTAGCATTGGATACTGCCCATGCCGACGGACAGGGTAAAAAATACCTGCCCCGCAGCAGCCAGCCAGACCTTGAAGTCCCATATGGAACTCAGGTCAGGCGTCCAGAGGAAGTTCAGGCCCTCTGTGCCGTCGAAGATAGCGCCCGCTTCACCGGCGGTCAGCGTCACCCCGCGAATCGCCAGGAACAGACCGAAGAAGATCAGCAGGGGCATGCCGACTTTAGCGGCGATCTCCACGCCGCCGCTCAGGCCCCGCGACAATATCCAGGTATTGAGCAGCAGGCAAATCACCCAAAAGACAATGGGTTCGCTGGTGCCCAGGCTCACATAATCCGTGAACATCTGGCTTACTGCCTCGGTACCCTGTCCGCTAAAGGCGCCGGAGATCGATCGCCATACGTATGCGAGCGTCCAGCTCTCAATGTAGCAGTAATAGGCGGCAACCGCAAGGTTGGTGAAAATACCGAAAATACCCACGTATTTCCACCAGCGCCTGCGCCCGCTCATGCTGTCGAGGATAAACGGCGTCGAGTGGTCGCCGTTCTGGCCGCCGTAGCGACCCATACTCCATTCCACAAACAAAAGCGGAATGCCCATCAGGAGAAAACAGGTGAGGTAGGGAATGATAAAAGAACCGCCCCCGTTCTGGATCGCTTGTACCGGAAAACGCAGGAAGTTGCCCAGACCCACGGCGTTACCCGCCATGGCAAGTACCAGGCCGACCCGCGACCCCCAGGATTCTTTGCTCATACTAAAGCCAGTTAATTTGTGTTGGTGTTCGAATTGTGATTGTTTTCGGGCGGGCAAGATAGCCATTTTGTGATTCCTGCCCCGGTTCCAAAGAAAAAACTGCGCTCCCGGCCACCGAACGCCACAATCATCCGCCCCGCGGATAATTTGTATCTTCCTCTTCGGGGCTGTCGGGCGCCGCACCGGTGGTCAGCACGCGCCAGAAATAATAACCCGAGACCACGATGACCAGCAGGTTGGAGAAAAGCATCATTAACAATGCCGGAGTTTTCATAAAAAGAATGTTGAACGTGAACGGAAGAAATGCATGTTTGCCCCGATCTTGCAGTGCCGGTCCGGGCGGTCAAAAATAAAGCATTGATCGATCCGGAAAAGTATTTTCGCTGAATTTTAGACTGAATTGATTCGCGGCGTAAAAGACTGACTATCATTACATTGCCTTAAACAAACATTGCGCTTTTTAAAAAGTCCGAAAATCGCCGTACCGACGACCATGCAGCCAAATCTCGTATTCATCAGTCGCGATCTCGAACCCGGTTCGCTGTTTACCGGCGCCCTTGCCGGACGCGGGCTTGATGTCAGCGGGCGTTCGCTCGTCGTCTTGCAGCCGCTGCCTTTTGAGTCGGTACCTGTGGCAGGGTGGATCTTTTTTGCCAGCCGCAATGCGGTGCATTTTTTCTTTCGCCGCCTTTCCGAACTGGACATGCCTTTGCCGGCTGTGCGCTGGGCGGCGTTGGGCGACGCTACCGCAGTCGCGCTATCTGAATACGTTGCGCAGGTTGATTTTACCGGCAACGGCGACCCGGAAGAAACGGCCGCCCGGTTCCGCCGACTTGCCGGAGGCGCCAGGGTCCTCTTTCCCGCAGCCCGCCGGTCGATGCGCAGCATACCGGAACTACTGGCCGGTAGTTGCACCTGTCTTCACCTCGATGTATACGACAACACTCCCGTCAGCGACCCGCAGGCATCCGACGCAGGCATTCTGGTGTTCACCAGCCCGATGAATGCAGAATGTTATTTCGGCGCTTTTCCGCTGAAAAAAGGGCAGCATGTGGTCGCGATCGGCCGGACGACGGCTGCCGCGCTGGAAAAACTGGGCGTCGGAGCAGTCTCGATAGCGGACAAGCCGACCGAACCGGCCCTTGCGGAAGCCGTGCTACGTTTGCGGTCTTGAATTTATACTTTTGCAGCTCCATTCAATAAAAGCATTGCGATACATGGCGAAAAAACCGAAACCCGGAAAGCGGCCCGCGCAGCCGCAAGCAGCACGCCCCGCCGAGAAAAAAGCGAAGCCCGTCGCGAAGGAGTCCCGCCCGTCCGGCGGCTGGCTTACTTTCGCCTGGGTGGCGATGGCCATCACAGCCCTGTGCTACCTGCCCTCGCTGTCCAACGGCCTGGTCAACTGGGACGACGATCCGAACATCACGGAGAATCCCAACCTGCAACGCATCAACGAGGACGGGCTTTTCAAGGCTGTTCCGGCAATTTTCGACGTCGACAAGGGTGCCGTGATCGGCAACTACAACCCCTTGCCCATTCTTACTTTCGCCATTGAAAAAGCGATCGCCGGGGATTTCAACACGACGCTGATCCACGTAACCAACCTGTTGCTTCACCTGCTCACGGTCTTTTTTGCTATGAAACTACTGGCGCGTATGGGCGTCGGCAACTGGGGTGTTTTTATCGGAGGTCTGCTGTTCGGCATTCACCCGATGCGCGTGGAATCGGTCGCCTGGGCCACGGAGCGCAAGGACGTGCTGTTTGCCGTGTTCTTTTTTGCAGCGCTGGTGTACTATGTGCGCTGGCTAAAACAGGGCGAACGCGGCGAAAACCGCACCGGCACCTATGTCGTCATGTTCGTGCTGGCGCTGTTGTCCTGCCTTTCCAAGGTGCAGGCGGTCACGCTGCCGCTTTCCATGCTGGTGCTGGACTACTGGTTTCGCCGCCCGCTGAATTTCAAACTGATCCTGGAAAAAACGCCGTTCTGGGCGCTTTCGCTCGCATTCGGCCTCATCAACCTGTACACCCTGGGGCAACAGGGCTCCACCACCGACGAAGTGACGCAGTTCAACCTGCTGCAGCGTATTTGTATCGGCGCCTACTCGTTTTGCGTGTACCTGTACAAACTGGTGATCCCCTACCCCATGTCGCCGCTTTATCCCTACCCCAAGCCCCTGCCCTGGGAGGTTTTTGCGGCCGTGGCGCCTTTCCTGGCCGTATGGGCAGCCTTTATCTGGCTGTGGCGCAAGGATCGCCGTGTGTGGGTAAGCGGCATCCTGTTCTTCTTTTTCAACGTCATGTTCCTGCTTCAGGTGCTGGGCGCCGGTCAGGGCTTCAAAGCTGACCGCTTCACTTATGTTCCGTATTTCGGTCTTTTTCTGGTCGCTGCCTGGTATTTCGAGCAGTATTATCAAAAAAAGGAAAGCCGGGGTACCCTGCAAGCCATCGCGGGGGTTGTGTTCCTCGCTTTTGCCGTCATGACCGTCCGGCAGATCGGCGTGTGGAGAAACGGTGAGACATTATGGTCGCATGTGATCAAATTTGAAGGAAAGTCCAATTCGCTGCCCTACTGGAACCGCGGTCAGTACTATCGCTCGCAAGGCGACTATAATAAAGCCCTGCAGGATTATTCGCAGGCCGTGACCATCAATCCGGAAAACCCGGAGCTGTTCAACAGCCGCGGCAAGACCTATTTCGATATGGCGATGTCGGGAAAATTCGGCAATCAGGAGCGGGAACTGGTACAAAAAGCGCTGAAAGACTACACCGATGCCCTGAGCATTCCCAACATCAAGCCGAAATCGAAAGCCGAGATACTGATCAACCGCGGTGCGGCCCACGGCTCGCAGCGCAATTTCCAGCAGTCGGTGCAGGACATTACGGAAGGGCTCAAGATCGACCCGACGAATGAGAACGGCTATTTCAACCGCTCCATCGCCTATTACACGATGGGGCAGATCGACAACGCGCTGGGCGATTACAACGAATACCTGAAGTATCAGCCCAACAACGCCAACGTGTGGTACGAAAGCGGGATGATCCTGCGCGCCAAAGGGCAGAACCAGGAAGCCATCGAGCGGCTGACAAGGGCCATCACCCTGAATCCGGGACTGGGCATCGCTTACATCGAGCGCGCCCGCGCGTACGGGCAATCGGGGAACAAACTGCTCGCCCGCCAGGACTACCAGCGCGCCCAGCAATTGGGAGAGCGGCTGACAGAAGCGGATGTGCGCATGATGAACGGCCAGTAAGCGCCGCTCTTCTTATTTGAGTATGAAATTGAAATCGATCCAGCCGCACTGTGTATCGGCGCCCGGCGATGACTCGAATTTCCACTGCCGTGCTGCGGCGGTGGCTGCTGCGCGCAGCTGGCCATCGGTGGTCGTGGAGCCGCTTTGCGTGGGATCTGCGCTGATCACCTGACCGTTCGAATCGACGCAGACTTTCACGCGCACGGTACCCTGTTTTTGAGAATTGTCTTTCGCGGCCACTTTTTTGACCACTTTGCGGCCTCCCAGTCCGCCGCCGACAGAGCCGCCTGCGCCGGTACCGTCGCCGCCACCCGTGCCGCCGCCGGTGCCCGCGCTTTTACCGAAGGGGTTGTCGCCCGTACCGCCGGGAATCCCCTGGTTGCCGGGCTTGCCGGTATTGCCTTGTCCGCTGCCGCTGCCGCTACCAAAAGTGCTGCCGAATTTGCCCTTTTTCGCTTCGCGTTCATCGCGCTCGCGCTGGGCCTTGGCGGCCGCTTCCTGGCGGGCACGTTCCTGCGCAGCGGCAATCCGCCGCTGCTCTTCCTGTTGCTGGCGGATGCGTTCCTGTTCCTGCTGCTGTTTGCGGCGCTGTTCTTCCTGTGCCCGCTTGACGGCAGCCACGTTCGGGTCTTCGGTCGTCGAAATATTGGGAGCGCTCGGTTTATTCTGCGCCGAGGAAGGCGGCGTGCTCGGAGGCACCGGTACCGGACTTGGGCTTGGTTCGTCGGCTACCTCGGTGCTGGTCGGGTCGTCCATTTGCTGGCCCTGCGGTGCGGGGTTGTTCCCTTGCCCGATGTCGGGTTCGCCGGCAGCGGCATTATCGCCACCGCCGCCGAGTTCGATCACGATCGGAGGCGGCACATCCTCTGATTCGGGAGCGGCAAAGCGATAAAAAAACAGCAGTGCCAGCAGCCCTGCGTGGAATATCAGGCTGGTAATGATCGCTTTGGTGCGGTCTTCCTCGCGGTGAACAATGGCTTTCATATCAATTGCCGTTTATCATGGGGATGCTTTTCAAGCCTCCGCTACACAAAATTCTTCAACTTTATTTCCCCTCTTCCTTGGGGTTGGTGGCCAGGATGGTCTTCACTTTCAGCCGGTTGGCGATGTCCAGCACGAACACGACATCTTCGATCGGCACGCCCTGTTCGGCGGCGATGGTGACGGTCACGTCCTTCGGGTCCTTCTTTTCCAGCGCGACTTTCGATTTCAGCACCGGCTCCAGACCCGGGCCCGACACCCGTTCTTTTCCAACGTAATACTGCCCCGATTTATTGATCGACACCGACAGCGACGTAGAGGCCATCGGCGCGGAAGAGCTGCTGGACGGCAGCTGCAGGTTAAGCGAATTGGTGGTCACGAAGTTGGAGGTCAGCATGAAGAACATCAGCAGCAGGAAGATCACGTCGATCATTGCCGCCAGGCTGAACTCCGGTTTTACATGCATTCTTCGTTTCAGTCCCATATGGATCGTTCGTATGGTTGAGATGATGGAGTACGCGGGTTCGGATCAACGGCTCGGTTCCTGGAGCAGGTCCATAAACTGCATGGCCGTATTTTCCATTTTGAAAATAACCTCGTCGAGTTTGTTGACCAGCACGTTGTAGCCCGCCATGGCGATAATCGACACGAACAGGCCCATCGCGGTTGCCGTGAGGGCGTGGTAGATACCCGAAGACAGCGTTTGCGCCGTGATCGTGCCTTTTTCGTTGGCCATGTCCTGGAACGAAATGATCAGACCGATCACCGTACCCAACAGACCGATCATCGGTGCGATACCGGAGATCGAGGCCAGGGTGGAGAGGTTTTTCTCCAGTTTCAGCAGTTCGAGGTTACCCACGTTCTCTATCGACTTGTTGATATCGTCGAGCGGCTTTCCGATGCGATCGAGCCCTTTCTCTACCATGCGCGCCATGGGCGCGTCGACGCTCTGGCACAGCGCCTTGGCAGCCTGCAGGTTGCCGTTCTCCACGCTCGCACGGATGCTGTTCATAAAGTTGTGGTCGACCTGTCCCGCCCGGCTGAGCGTGAAGTAACGCTCGATGATGATGTAGACCGCCACGATGGACAGGATGAACAGGATGGTCAGTACCACCAGGCCGGAAACGCTGCTGCCCAGTACGATATCGAACAAACTTTTGGATTCGGTTGCGGCCGCGCCTTCTTGTGTAGTCACTAACTGCAGGAAGAAAAAAGCGCTCAGAAAGGCGTTAAGTGTCATAAAAATCGAATCTGTTAGTTGGTGAAACCGATTGTTTTCTATTTTGCGATAGCGAACGCCAAAAGTAGCGCATTTTGTATTCGAGGAAATTATTTCCCGAACATTTTTCAGATTTTCTCCCCGGTTTTGGCAGGAAAAGGACAAATATCAAGCCCTGAAAATGAAAGCGTTACAAAATTCGTTCTTTTGTGGAGGCCCTTCAGGGCATTCCGAAATAATCAGTTTTAAAATGCTGTGAAAATTTTGGCCCGCTTCATTATACTTTTGTTAAACAATCCATGTATCCGATGAAGACCGATCTGCTTCTCCTTTTTCTGCTCCCCTTTCTCGCAGCCTGCGGCGGTGAATCCACAAACAAAGACATGGCCGGACCGGCGCCCAAAAAAGGCGCTACTCCTGCCGTACCCGACGGACGCCCCGCCGTTTATCTCGAGGGCATCTACGCCACGTCCAGCACACCCGACAAGGAAGTGTACGACCTTTTTGACGACGATCCGAACACCGGATGGCAGACGGCGGAAGGCGCCGGCCCCGATGAAGGGATCATGTTGTACTTTTTCAACGCCCTGCCGCTTGGCGCCGTGCAGGTTGCGGCGGCAGAAGGCAGTTACCATGGTGACGGCGATTTTGTAGAAGTGTACGTCAACGGCGTTCCTGTAGCGACGGGGAAACCGGGCGATACGATCCCGCTGGGCGACAAACCTGTCAAGGCCTTGTACCTGCGTTTTGTCGGCACGGGCCTGGAACTCAAGATAAAACGCAACGTGGACGGTGCAGATGTGGTATACGAAACGTTCCCCGCCGACGCCCATATCGGCCTAACGGCGCTCACCCTGTACGACGATCACGGAAAAGAGATGCGGATCGTGCCGCCCAAGCGCATCCGCGGCACGATAGCAGCCTCGTCGACTTTGGAGCCAGAGGCCGCCTACAGCGCCGCAAATCTGTTCGACGCGCGCAAGGAATTCGTATGGGCGGAAGGCAATAAACAAACAGCCGGCGTGGGCGATAGCATCCGGTTCAGTTTTATGGAGGATGTGAACATCACGGCCATACAAATATGGAACGGTTATCAGCGCTCCGACGACCACTACGCATCGAACGCGCGTGTGCGCGATTTCCGTTTCGGCGTGGCAAAAGGGCCGGCCGCCACCTACACCCTGCGCGACACCCGGGCAGGACAACGCATCGAACTGCACACCCCGGTAAAAGGCAGGCAATTCGATTTTCACATCGAAAGCATTTACCCCGGCAGAAAGTACAAAGACCTGGTGCTCAGCGAGGTCGTCTTTTTTGACGGCGATATCCCATTCGTGCTGAGCAGTGAAATGCATCGTCAGTACACCATCGACCTGCACCGCAAAGCCATCACTTCTCCGCTCTCGAGGATCCTCGACCGCCGCATCAGCAATAAGGTGGAAGAAATGGAGGTGACCACCGACCAGTCGCTGATCCTGCGTTCCGACGGCACCTTCGTATTGTACAGTTCCGATATTTTGCCCAACGATACGGAAAGCCTCACCCTGGCCGACGGCAACTGGGAATTGCTGCGCTCCGACGCCGCCGGCGCTGTCATAAAAGTGTTCGGCAAATGGAACAATGTTTCCGATTTTATCGAACTGTACCAGGGGAAAACGACGCGCGACGTCACCCGTATTTTCAGCGACGAACTGGTGCTGGAAGCCAATACGATCCGCGGCAAAAAAATGATCGGCACTTTCTACATCCGCTGATCCGGCCGGCGACGTGAAACCGGAGATCCGCACATCGATCCTGCTGGCGGCGGGGTTCGCTTTTGCCGCCATGTCGGCCTGGCTGCGTTATCTGGCACTGTGCCAGACACCCTATGCCAACGGCTGGGATAGTTATTTCTACCTCGTACAACTGAAATCGCTCAAAGAAACAGGCGCCATGCATTCGCCGGAGGCTTCGCTGATCTATCCGTACCTGCAGTGGTTTTACAGGATTTGCGGCGATTACGTGCTGGCGCTAAAGGCCGGCATCGCGGTGCTGGCGGGCGCCTTGTGCTGGCTGGCGTTTTCCCTGCCTGCTGCCGAAGGGCCGTTTTGGACGGTTTTTTCGCGCAAGGCCGCCGCCGCTTCGTTGTTCCTGTTTTCGCCCCATCTGGGTTATTTCGCGGCGCAGTTTCCCAAAAACCTGCTGGGATTTATGTTGCTCATTGCATTCATCGCCAGTCTGCCGTGCGAAAAACCTGCCGTGCGGAACACATGGCGATGGCTGCTGCCGGCATTTCTGCTGATCCTCAATTATTTCGGGCACCGGCTCACTTTTGCCCTGGCTGTTCTATACGCGGGATTGTGGTGGCTGGAACACAACGGCTCCCGTTTCCCGAAAAAAATACTTCGCAAGGCACTGCCCTGGCTGTTGGCAGTAACGGTCGCCTGGCTGGCTGCCGGAAGCGTATTCCCCGGTCTTTTTCACCCGGTCGACCTGGGCAGGCTGAAGGGAGTGTTCTCCCTGCATCCGCAATTTGCCCCCTGGTCGTTCGTCGACAGTTTTGGGATCGGGCGCATTTCGCCCTGGTGGCTGGTGGAGATCGTGCTGTTCACGCTGGTGTGGGGATGGTTTTCCGCCTTCATGGCGTTCCGGCTTTTCCGGAAAAACAGCGATGGCAACTTCTTCGGAAATGCGTTCGCCCTGTGGGCGCTGTGCAGTGTGCTGCTGTTCCCCTTTCTGGAATGGTCGCTTACAAGTCTGTCCTACCGGTTTTTCCTCGTGTTCGTATTACTTACACCGCTTTTGGTAATTCGCTGGCTGGAGCAAAAAACGGCGCTAACCGGCTTGATTTTTGCGGCTGTTTTGACCGGCTGTTCATTTTTTTCATGGAAGGGATACAACCCGGGCAAACACGACCCGGACTACGCCGTATTCGACGCGATCACGCACCGCGCCACGCAGCGCCTGGGCGGGTATTCGCCTGAACTGGTGATCGCACATAACGCACTGGCTGAGTATTTTACGTTTAGCAGCGGCATCGATGCGATGCCTTGGCTGCCGGAATATGAAATTGCGCCGGAGCGCCTGTGGCGGATCGCGGCGGGTATTCCTTTGCAGACCCTGCGTTACTATTCGAATACCCCAAAAGAGGTATATTCGCTCGGCGGCGCCTGGGTCTTGTTGCCCGAATACTGCTGGGAACAGGCGATCGAAGCGGCAAAAAAGGAGGGCGACGACGATTTTTTGGCCCAAACCCGGCTTTGGCAAAATCCGTCGCGCCGGCGACCGGGTTGGTTATTGCACAGAAAAAGAAAGTTTTAGCCATTGCAAAACTTGCATATTCGACCGTTTCCTTTAAAAAACCAGCCGTTTTCTTGTCGGTTCTGAAATTCGACGTACCTTTGACACTATCTTTCGCACACCTTAAACTAGTCTTCCGTCCCATGATTTTTCCATTTGGTAAAAAGAGAGACAACCACGCCGACGACGAGCAAGACAACAAAAAAAGTTCGCTCGAAGACATCGAGGCTGATCTGACCGTTCTGGACAAGGACGAGATGAACAAAGTGGAAGGCGGCAAGACGAGTTCCAACTCGTTTGGCAGCCTCAGCGACTTGCGCGACAGCCTTGGCGGCACTATTCCTCTGTAATCGTTTCCCATCCCAATCTTCGGAAGCCTTCTGTCGCTACGGGCGACAGAAGGCTTTTACATTTGCCCCATGGATATCGCCCACCTCTGGCAGCAACTCCTGGAAGGCTTGCTCGCCACCACCTGGCTCGAATACATCGCCGTCTTTTTCGGCATCGCCAGCGTCGTCCTTTCCCGGATGGAAAACATCTGGGTATACCCGACCGGGATCGTCAATACTACCATTTACATTTACCTGAGCGTGATCGCCGGCCTGTACGCCGAGGCGGGGGTCAATTTTTACTACACCGTCATGAGCATCATCGGCTGGGTGCTGTGGGCGCGTAAAAGCGACGGAGAGACGGTGCTGCACATCACGCGCTCGAGCAGGCGCGAGTGGCTGGCCGCCCTGGCCTTTTTCGCCGTCGCCTGGGGATTGCTGTACTGGGTGCTGCGCACCTACACCGACAGCACCGTGCCGCTGGCCGACGGCTTCGCTTCGGCGACGGCCTATACCGGCATGTGGCTGATGGCCCGCAAAAAACTCGAGAACTGGCTCTGGTGGATCGCCACCAATCTCGCCGCCATGCCACTGTACTTCATAAAGGGGTTCGTATTCACCAGTTTTCAATACCTTGTTTTTCTGATCCTGGCGGTAATGGGGTACATGGAGTGGCGGCGGAAGTTGCGGGGGGCATAGGAGTACATTGACGTTCGGGCACAGCCCGATGTATTGTTTCACACAAGGCAAAGCCTTGCGCGAGCAGTGCTTTGCAAAAAAAATACGACACACTAATGTACCCGAAAATATTAAACCACCTCATGAAGCATGAAGAGAATAACAACAATACTTCTCTACATCGGCCACTCCTTGAAGCAATATTTCACAAGGATGCGACCTTTATGAGCATATAGCGATGAAAGCAAAATCCATAATTTATATAGCGGCTTTAGCAATCGCGTTTAGCAATATTGCCTATTCGCAAAAAATTGATACTGCTCAGATAAAAACCCAGATCAATTCTTTGAAAAGCGGCGATGCTGTTCAACGCGCATTGCATAAAGTTATTGAGGAAGACCAGAAATTCAGGGGCAGCCAGACAAATGATTCGCTTGATCTCCTGCACCTGATCTGGCTTTCATATTTTGTACAAAAACTCGGATACCTCGACAAAAAGTTTTTTGGGAATGATGCATTTGCGAGCTCGATCATCTGGATCCATAATCACAGGAAATTAAGGATCATTTCTTTTCCGATTATCCTGAAAGGTTTTCTATCGGGTCAGATCAGGGAAAAAGACCTGCGCGACTATTATTTGAGGACGATCTACACCTACAGGTTTGATGACGACGGATACCTGCGAATGCCGCTGAAGGAACTGTTTGAAAAGTTAGAATTAAATACATCCGACAGCATTCCAGTTGAGGCACTGCTCAAGACGGCAAGTGAGATTTATGAATTTAAAAATGAATCGAGAGAAACAATCGGCGTATGGAAATCCGATGGCAGATCAAAAACATACGATCACCAGGGAGATAAAATTGAAGTTGAATTTGAAGGCGAACGCGCCGAGATTTTCAAGTTGCAAAATGGCAAAATTTATTTGAGCCTGTCTTCTTCCTATGGAAGCAAAGAACCTCAGGAGTTATATCGCTCCCGGGAAAACCAGTATCGGTTCAGGAACTTGCATACGGATACCTATTACACCATCAACAAGGAAGAACTGCATCTTGTGAATGGTGAAAAAATAATAAACAGGTACAAAAAAATAAACTGAGCATAACGAATTACCGACGGACACATCGACAACCTCTAGGCAGAGTGATGTCGTCAGATCGCCTGCTTGGAAAATCAAAATTGAGAGAAAATGCTCCCTTAAGAACATTAGTAGCATTTCGTACAGGATTGGAACTCCAGTAAACCGTCGTGTTGAAAAAACCGCTTCTTTCTGTCTTCGGGAGTTTAGAGTAGAATTGGTTACGCAGGACGGACAGTTCTTCCCAGGAAGGCAGATACCAATCGTCAAAACCAAATGCCACCAGATCTTCACATATCCTGGCGGCGTATTTACCTCCGTTGAAACGACCCATAAGTTTTACAATCTCCCGGGTATTGTTCTTGCCGTCTCCATCTTTAAACTGGGTAAAATCAACCGAAAGTTGTGTTCCCCATGGAACAAGGGTTGCAAAATCCCTAGGATGGATAAAAAGTATTTCATTGTCAAAAGTGGCTTCAAGCGGCACCCCAGCCCGCATCAAATCAGAAAGGCTGCCTCCCGCTTCATTTATTTCTCGGAAACCGACTCCCGCCTGTAGCAAATCGGTAACACTTACTTTTGCCTGCACAAGGTCTGCAACATTCGCACCGGCCGATAAAAGATCTGCAGTCTTTGCTCCTGCGTTTACCAAATCGGTAACATTTGCGCCCGCGCTAATGATATCCGCAACAGTCACACCGGCCGACAATAAACCGGAAATGGCCACACCGGCTGATAACAAATCGGAAACGGTATAGCCGTGAGACAGCGCAGCACTAATTAGAAACGAGGGCACCTTGCCATTGCACTGGCAAATAGACTGCGCCAGAAGCAGGTCATTGGAAAGATTGCGATGTGTTTCCGGTTTAAAACGTCGAACGGGGCGCACACTCGGAGTTTCCGACCCCTTAAATTCAGGGACCATACCGTTGGTTGAGGGCAAAGGCTCTCCCTTCAGGGTGAGGAGGAACATCTGCATCCATGCCTGATCCTTATTTACCTCCGTGGAACTCCAGGCAGTGCAAACTCCAAACGCATCCGGATCTGGCAGGAACACGCGATTGAATATCAGGATCAATTCATCCTTGGAAGGCAGAAACCAGTCATTATAAATGCCATCGTCGTATTGGCGGGCAATTTTTGCGGCCGTTCCCGGTTCCGGGCAAGCATTAATTAAGTCGTTTGTATTCTGCTCACCCGTATTTACCGCTGCGCTGTTGTTTTGCGGCGCTCCGGTTCCCGTACATCCCCACTTAATCCAGGGAGAAGATTGCGGATCAGGCCAGGGTTGTTGAGTGATGCCGGGTGCAACCACCATCCCCTCGCAAGTGCTTGTATTAATAAAAAAAATAAATCCACCCTGATACCTTTTCCCATACAGGGAGTCCAGCGGTATCCCGCTATGAATAATATCACAAGGCGATCTGCCGGCGTCCAGTTTTTGCTGTACAGTCAGGTCCGTAACAGAGGCCTTGCGATGTTGGCTATATCCTTCGTAGCAACAAAGCAGGCCAAGGATAACTAACAGGATTGTTTTCATATTTGGTTGGTTTGGGCGACTTTCGCCTGTTTATTGATTGTCTGTTATTTTCTGTTCCGGCACCCCGGTATATACCTGCATGATCCAATATTCTCCGTGTAAGAACCACCCTGCTCACAAAATCCCGGAACACTACTGTTAGCACAATCAGTTCCAAATGTAGATCAAATCCGTTAATATGCAAATATATCCTGTCCAGCCAACCATTGACCCAGATCCCCCCCCTACCCAGCAATATTAACTGCATGTAAACTCCCGACAACCGAATCACCGCCTCCGCTGACACGCATCACTGCAATGCCGTCCAAAGCCGCCGAACTTCGCCCTGCAAAACAAATCGCATATGATCTGGTGGTTGATCGCGGGGATATTCCTGCTCCTGATGGCATGGATACTTTTGGCGCCGATGCGCCTGGAGATTGATACCCGCAGTGGTTTGTTTCGCGTGCGCTGGGTGGGGTTCGGAGCGGCGCAGTGGCTGCCGGAAGAGCGCCTCGATTGTGTATATGTCGAAACCTGGTTTTTCCGGAAAAGGTTGTTTCTCGGCGATCTGCAAACACGGCCCAGGCAAGTGAAAAAACGGCAAAAAAACCCGCGAAAAACAAAACGTAGCATCCGGCTTGCCACTATCCTGAAAATATTCCGAAACCTCCGGCGCTCCTTCCGCGTGCGGCAATGCCGTGTCGATTGGGATACCGGCGATTATCTGTGGAACGCATGGCTGTTTCCCATAACGCGCCAATGGAGCCGGGGGACCGTAGCGATCAATTTTTCCGGACGGCGGGAGATCGTGCTGGTGGTGGAAAACAGCGCAGGAGCGGTTTTGATGGCCATAACGAGATCATTCATTTCAAAAACTTGATACATCATGAAAACTAATTTCGAAGACGTTCTGACACGCCTGAGCGATTTTTTCAAACAGGAAGCAAATACGGAAACCGTAGTGGGAAAAGAATTCAAACTGGGCGAATTCACCTGCGTACCGGTGATCCGCCTGGGGCTCGGATTCGGCTACGGCGGCGGCGAGGGCGAAGCCCCGCAGCAAGGCAAGGGCGAAGGCGGCGGAGCAGGCGCCGGTCTCGGCATCGAGCCGATGGGCTTTCTGGTCACCCGGAACGGCGAGATATCCTTTGTGCCCTCGAAAGTGAGCCACGGCCTCAGCGCAGCATTCGAAAAAGTACCCGATCTGCTGAGCCAGTACCTGGAAAAACAAAAAGCGGAAAAAGAGGCGACCACGAACTGAACTGCCGCGTTCCCTTACCGTTTGCGGGCATCCGGGGTTTCCGGGCGCCCGCAATTTTTTGACCTCGCCCGCGATCGGTTTCAACGCTTGTGCTCAAAGAACAAGTGTAAGGGATTAAACAACACGCATCATTGTCAAGAGAACAAACGTAACGGTTTAAACAACACACTTCGTTGTCGAGAGAACAAGAACAACGGATTAAACAACACGCATCGTTGTCAAGAGAACAAGAGCAACGGTTTAAACAACACGCATCGTTGTCAAGAGAACAAGAGCAACGGATTAAACAACACACTTCGTTGTCAAAAGAGCAAGGGCAACGGTTTAAACAACACACTTCGTTGTCAAAAGAGCAAGGGCAACGGTTTAAACAACACGCATCGTTGTCAAGAGAACAAGAGCAACGGATCAAAGTACCAACGTTGTTATTGCGGCTTCACCTGCCCGCGCGAGGCTGTGCCTCGTGTGTATAATCTGTTGGGCTGTGCCCAACAAAAAACAACGCACCGCCAATAGATTCACCACGCCCCCGGGCCTTCTTCGTAAAACCATTGCCAGACCGGATGAATATCGATTAATACTTCATAAGCCGTATCTGCATCTTCGCGAGTCGAGGCATAAAACGGTGCGCTGCTGAATTTCCAATCTTCCGGTTTGTCCACAAACCCTGCACGTACAGGATTCAAATGGATATAATCCAGTTTTTGCGACAGCACTTTTTCGCTGTACAACTCGATCGCAGGATTTTCATGCTGCCAGATCTGGTATGTTTGCTTGTCTTTTTTCCCAAGAGCAAAATAGCTGAACAGATATAACAGCCACTCACGTCTGCTTTCCGGATTACCGGTGTCCTGCAGATACAACAATATCTGTCGGGCAGTGCGGGCTTTCCAGTCACGCATAACTTCCGAAAGCCGGAAAGGCGCACGGCAACTGGCGATCAGATGGATATGACTGGGCATGAAAGCATAAGCATGCAATTGAAATCCTTTGTTCAACTGGCAGTATCGCCAGCTTTGTAACACGATATCGCGGTATACCTGCCGGCTGAACAGATCAACCCAACCGGTAATGGAGCATGTCAGATACGTCAGGCCATGCTGGTCGCGAATTTTGTATCGCTCGCTCATGATTTATGGTATTAAGGTTATATTTCGGGCACAGCCCGATGTATTGTTTCACACGAGGCAGAGCCTCGCGCGGGCAGGTCAGAAACATAATCATTCCAATTAATAACCGATCCTTTTTATTTTCTCCCCTGATACGGCATTTTCCATCGTTTGTCTTTCAAATCCACCAAACCCTATAAAATCAAAGCGATTGCTAACATGAACGTGTTCTATAAAATGAACAGCGCAATCCTGAACTTTAAATTTCAGATAGTCCCTGTTCAGCCACCGGACACAGACTGAAGTATCACAGGTATTACACCATAAATAATGTTCCATGAGATAAATATCTTTTTCTTTGGCAGGAAGTAATGGAGAGAATTGGTGTATGATACCATAGTCACGTTCATAATCCTGGTCATTATGATCAGTATATACGTACTTGTGCGCAAGCGTATCGGGGATCGTCAATTTATACTTATTCCGGGGCAAAGGATATATCAGTAAATTGGAACGCATTGTATCCTTAAAATACGTCCTGCCATTTGTTACAATTATCGGTCTGACGCAAAGCGAGGGATCAATTTTATCCCTGCCCTTGCCAATATTTTCTATATCCTTCAAAAGAGGTGGTTGAGGAGGCTGTTTTAAATATTCAAACACTGCCTTTTGAGAAAGTTCCGAATCGCCATACGCACTCCTGTTCTCTTTGATGAGGGCAGTCCTGCATGAAACCAAAAACAATAGTTGTACGCTAAAAAGAATTCTTCTATTCATAAAGTTTGATACAAGGTTAATCAGATACTTATTCCCAGCATACGCAAGACCTCGTTTCCCTTGCCCGCGTGATGACAAGAGCAACGGTTAATATGGTAATCGTCAAGACAGGATCATTGTTTTGGCCCCCCTTTTGCAGCATCGATTTCATCACTTCAACTCAATTTTCCCAAATTATGAAAAACCGGTTTTTCACACTTTTGCCTGGGCTGTGGCTGCTTTCTACTTGCCTGTTATCGGCACAACCCGGGATCGTGATCGACACTGCATTTACCCAAACGGGCTCAACGGTATGCGTGGCGATGAAGTCAAAAAAATTCAATGCAGTCTTTGGCATGGAAGGTACGATCAGCTGGGATCCGCAAGTACTGGAATATGACACGGTACAAAACATCTCCCTGGTTTCGATGACGTACGCAAATTTTAAGGTGCCGTCGCAAGCTGGTCAGCTGCTGTTTTCATGGACCGATCCCAGCGCTTACGGCGTAACGGTAGTTGACGACCTGGTGCTTTTCGAAGTTTGTTTTAACGTAGTGGGGCCGGTCGGCAGCAGTACTGCGATCAGTTTGGATACCGCTACGATAGTTGCGGACTTTGTACCCGGTAACCTCTGGACATACGTACCGGAACCGCCTATAATATTCTGCGTCACCTTCAACACTACATCCTCCAATACCAAAGATTTTGAACAAGCTGTACTTATGTTGTATCCGAATCCTGTATTGACCGGCACTTCCGTTATCATAATAAATACACAACAAGAAAAAACCGCTACACTTTTAGTCAGCAATACGCTAGGCCAAATTGTATTTGAAGAAAAGGTCGGGATGCATTACAATGAAAATACGTTTCAAATTCCCGGAACTGCCCTGATAAAGCCGGGAACATACCTGGTATCGCTTATTACGGAACAAGGCGTTTTTTCCGGGAACTTAGTGGTCCATTAAAACGGCCACGCTCTGGAGAGGATGCGGTGCAAATACCCTACCCCACCCTTTCCAGCCACCAGATCGCCAGCCAGGCAAAGGGCAGCATAAAAATAAAGGAATCGAAGCGGTCGAGCATGCCGCCGTGGCCGGGCAGCAGATCGCCCGAATCCTTGACGCCGGCATGGCGCTTGAGCATGCTTTCCACCAGATCGCCGACGGTACCGATCGCCGAAGCAATGGCGCCCAGGGCCAGCCAGGCGGAAGCGGAATAATCGGAGAAGTATTGCGACAACACCCAGGCCATGAGCAGGGTGCCCAGCACGCCGCCGATCGTGCCTTCCCATGTTTTTTTAGGCGAAATGCGCTCGTACAACTTGTTTTTCCCAAACCAGGTGCCGGCAAAATAGGCCATCGTGTCGTTGGTCCACACCAGCCACAGCAAGCCGAAAACCCGATAGGGATTGTAGATGCCACCGGGCGTAGCGATGGACAGCAGCAAGGCCAGTGGCAATCCCACGTACAAGGCGCCGGTGAGGACTGCCCCGATATTTTGAAACGGCGTTTCGCTTTCAAGAAAAAGTTCGGCGCCCAGCAGGAGCAACATGGCGCCGGCCACAGCGCCGAGGGTCAGGGCCGCCGCTGTAAAATGATCGCCCTGCGCTCCGGGCCATATCAGACAGCCGCCGAATATCAGCACCGGCAAATACCCGGCCGCAGCGCCGGCAAATCGCCGGAAATCCCGTCCGCCGGGCATCAGCAGCCCCTGCAATTCCCACAGGCAGCCCAGCGCGATCGCCGTAACGAGCAGGAACAGCGGCAGCGGGCCGCCGAAAACACCGCCGATCACGGCGATCACAAAGAACACGGCTGTTATGATTCGTTGACGCATAAGTTTATAAAGCAGGCCTTTCAGAACACAGCGGTCATTCCTCCCCTTTCACACGCTCCCACAACTCTCCCATGGATCGCTCGCTGGCCTCCAGGTTTTCGCGGTTGCGGTTGTTCTGGGTGAGTTCCCATTCGCCTTTTCCGTTTTTATACACCAGAAAGGGAAATACGTAGTTATTGCCGCGCAGCGTATCTCCCATCAGTCCGAAACGCAGGTCGTTCACCTGAAGGGTATCGCCGCTGTAGGGCAACACATTGTAATAATCATTGGTAAACCAGTGCAGGAAGCGGTACACCCGGTCGTGCGGAGGGATCACATCGAGCCGGTTGTGGTACTTTGGAATGGTGGAAATACTGTTGAAGCCGGGTTTCCGGTCGTTGAAGCCGTACAGGCCAAAATAATAAGCCGTATCACCTTCGGCGGTACCGGCCCACACGATGTTATTAAAAATGGTGGGGTTGGTCTGAAAACGGGTATAATGGAGCCCTTTCTCCTGCAAAGCCTGTTCGAAAGCCCTGTCCACCAGCGATTTATGCCAAAGAGTGTAGATCAGCAAATATCCGCAGAACCAGGCGAGCCCGGCGTAGTTCCACACGGCGCGCAGGCGTTTGCCCCGGGCAATGCGCGAAGCGACCACCAGGCAGATCAGAAATGGCAGGGTGCATATCGGGTCCACCACCGAAACGGTGTTCCACTGCACGCGGTAGTCGTTGAAGGGCTGAAACACCTGCGTGCCCCAGTTGGTAAAACAGTCGAGGATCGGGTGTGTGAAGATCGACCAGAAAAACAGCGACACCCAGGTGCCGTACGAGGCCTCCACCAGCGAAAGGTCGCGCTTCCAGTAGTCGAACCACAGTTTCCAGGCAAACCACCCGCCCAGCGCCAGCGTCGGCAGCAGGATATACCAACTGAGACCTTCTCCCAGCAGCACGGGGATGAAATTGATGCCCGCCGCCGCGCCGATATAGAACAGCAGCCAGATCGTCATCGAGACGGCCTTGAACCCTCGTCGCCGGTAGATGTCTTCACCGTAAAACCACTGCGTGAGTTTCGCCAGCACCCAGGGCGCCAGGACGGCGAACAAAAAAGAATGCATGAAGCCGCGGTGAAACGCCGTCGCAGTCAGTTCGTCGGTAAAAAAATTGGCGAACACATCCAGGTCGGGGATGGTGCCGCCCACCGCGCCCCACAGCATGGCGCGGTTGCCGAGTTTTTTGCCCGCCACTACTTCGCCGCAGGCGGCGCCCAGCACGATCTGTGTGAGTGAATCCATGGGTCAGAAGACAATTGAAAATAGCGACAGGTTCATTGTTTCTTGAGTACGGCGCGCTGAAATACGGAAAACGGATAGGTTTTCACCTCGGGGATCTCTTCTTCGCCCTGCACGGTGTTGCCGGTGCTGCTCGTTTCTTTTTCAGGGCCGGACACCACTTCAAACACCATTGTATCATCTCCGGTTTTTTCATAGGTGCATAATACGCGGCTTCCCTGCACAACAAACCAGCACAGGAATTTTGGCCCCAGCAAAAAACTCTCCATGGCGATGCTGTTCTTCTCGTCCACTTTCCACAGACCCCGCTCGGGGGCTACGGGCACCAGTTCGTAGGGTCGCCAGTCCTGCTCTTTGGAGCCGTATATCAGCCCGAAGGTATAGCGCCCTTCCAGCGACGTATCGATCTTGTGGAGTTCGACGCTCATGTCGACCGATTGCACCTTGCCTTTGCCGCCAAAAATGTCGAGGCGGCCGCTCCAGGTGCCTTCCCAGGAGGCAGGGAAAGAGTCCGTTTGCTGCGCGGCAAGCGGCTGCAGGCAAAAAAGGGCGCAAAAAACGATGATGGCACGCATGTGAAAAGAAACTTGTGTGAAGCGTTGCTGCGGGGTCGGATCGCGCGGCAAAAGTAGCCAACAATCCTTGCCGCGCGGAAAAATGCCTACATTTCGCCGATCCAATCGACCAAATACCCATATTCATCCGATCAGGCCTATGAAACTACCTTCTCCCGGTTTTCTGTTGAACGCCCTGCTGAAAGCGACCCGGCGCTTTCCCGGCACCATGTTATGCGCGGCCATAGGTGTATTCGCCATATTTATACTCATCGATAGCGCCATCGGCCAGCAGGCGGAACAAAACTTCATCCGGATCTGGATGACCAGCCAGCTCGGACTGGCATTCCTGACGGGTCTGGTGGCCTTCGCCGAATCACGGGGCTGGGAATCGAAGCGCAGCTGGCTGCTGCAGGCGGGCGGGCTGCTCGCGCTTGTACTCTATTGCTGGACGCTCGATCCGAAGGAACCGACCTTCGACGAGATCGGTCTGCCGCAGTACCTGGTACTGATGCTGGTCGTCCATTTGTTTGTCGCCGTGGCGCCCTATCTGAATCGCATTTCCATATCCAATTTTTGGGAATACAACCGGCAATTGTTCGCCAACATCGTGGTCGGCGGGGTATTCACCCTGATCCTGTACGCGGGGCTCGCGCTGGCGCTCCTGGCGGTGGACCAACTCTTCAACCTCGACATCAGCGAACGCATTTTCATGAAACTGTTCGTCCTGCTGGCCGGCATTTTCAATACCGCCTATTTCCTGTATCATTTTCCGGAAAAATATGAATACGAAGAAGCCGACGCCGGCTATTCGGTGGTGTTCAAAAACCTCTGCAAGTATATCCTCATCCCCATCGTCGGTCTTTATTTCCTTATTTTATACGCCTATGGCGCCAAGATCCTCATGACCTGGAGTTTGCCGAAAGGCTGGGTGTCGTCGCTGGTGCTGGGCTTTTCGGTAGCGGGTATTTTTACCTACCTGCTCAATTATTACCTGCCCAAACACGACGACAGCGCCTGGGTGGGCGCCTACCGGCGCTGGTTCTGGTGGGTACAATTGCCGCTGACGGCCCTGCTGTTCGTGGCCATCGCGCGGCGGATCGGCGATTACGGCGTCACCGAACCGCGCTTCCTG
Source organism: Lewinellaceae bacterium (assembly GCA_020636045.1). Taxonomy (GTDB): domain Bacteria; phylum Bacteroidota; class Bacteroidia; order Chitinophagales; family Saprospiraceae; genus M3007. The sequence goes on along the minus strand of JACJYP010000002.1, from coordinate 125,707 downwards.
GTCGCGCACCTCGGCATGTGGCTCGCGGTCACCTGCCTCTATTTCCTGATATCCAAAAACGACAACATCAAATTCATCCCCATTTCGCTGGGCGTATTCGCGCTGCTGTTCGCATTCGGCCCTTTCAGCGCATTCAAGGTTTCAAAACGAAGCCAGACGGAAATCCTCCGGGAACTGCTGGAAAAGAACGGGCGCTGGGCGAACGGACGTATGATCAGCGACACGACGGCGATACCACTCGAAGAGAGCAAGCGCATAAATTCCGCCCTGAATTATCTCGAACATCGGGAAGCGCTCCGGAACATTCCCTGGCTGCCGATGCCGCTGGACAGTTTTCCGAACCCGACGCTGAACGCTGCTTCGCGCATCGCCGCCTGGGCCGGGATCAGTCGAAATACCTATCGCGACCGGAATTTCATAAATGTACACGCAAAAGCCAGCAGCGTAGAGGCGATCGAAATATCCGGCTTCGACAAATGCTACCGCATTGAAAACTTCGACCAAAGACCTGTCATTGACGGGGACTACTTTTTATTATCGGCCGACAAAAAAAGGCTGGAGTGGAAGCGACTGGCCGCCGGCAAAACCGTTACCGTGGAATCCTTCGACCTGCAACCGGCCATCCGCCGCTGGACCGGCCCTGAGGGCGACCCCTACCGGGAACTTCTTCCCGGCGAGGAGATCGTGGACATGAACGGCCTGAAAGGCGATGCACGCCTCGTCATTCGTTCCGCCAGCCTGGACCGCAAGGACAGCGCCTTCCAGATCCGCTATATGGAAGGCCTGCTTTTCCTGAAAGAAAACGGCGCCGTAAAACCGGGCCGGAAAAAACGCTGAACGCCATGACGAAAAGAAATCACCTGGCCCTGGCGGCCTTCGTTTTTGCCATCGCTTCGCCTTTGTGGTGCCGGTCACAGGCAACTGACAAGCCGTATTTCCAGCAGGAAGTCAATTACCGCATTGCCGTCGCGCTCGACGATTCGGCACACACCCTTGCCGGGAACATCGAAATCGAATACGTCAACAACGCCCCGGAGGCCCTCACAGAGATATGGATGCACCTTTGGGGCAACGCTTTCAAGAACCGGCAGACGGCCTTTTGCCGCCAAAAACTTCGCGACGGCAGCACGGGTTTTTACTTTACCGATGAAAAGAACCTGGGTTATTATAAAAACCTCGATTTCAGCGTAGACGGCCAAAAAGTGACCTGGAAATATGACCGGAACAACCCCGACATCGCCGTACTGCAACTCGCACAGCCCCTGCCTCCCGGCGGACGCATCTCGATCGCCACGCCGTTTTTGCTGAAAATTCCGGCTTCGTTTTCCCGGCTCGGCCACGTAGGCACCTCTTACCAGATGACCCAGTGGTATCCCAAGCCGGCGGTGTACGACCGAAAAGGCTGGCACGCCATGCCCTATCTCGACATGGGCGAATTTTACTCGGAATTCGGGTCTTTCGACGTGACGATCACGTTGCCCGAAAACTATGTGGTCGGCGCCACGGGAGTCCTGCAAACGCCTTCCGAACTCGAGTTCCTGGCCCGCAAGGAGCGCGAATCGCGGGAAAAACTGGCGCGGGGCGTGGATAAGTCGAAAGACCCGTTCCCGCCCTCCGGCAACACCATGAAAACGATCCGTTACACGGCGGAAAAGGTGCACGACTTCGCCTGGTTTGCCGACAAGCGCTTTTTTGTATTGAAAGATACCGCGCAGCTGGCATCGGGGCGCACGGTCGATTGCTGGGCCATGTTCACCAATTCGGAATCGGACATCTGGCAAAAAGGAGCGTTCTACGTGCGGCGCTCACTCGAATATTATTCGGAAAGGGTCGGCGAATACCCCTGGCCGCACGCGACCGCCGTACACTCGGCGCTCAGCGCCGGCGGCGGCATGGAATACCCCATGATCACCGTGATCGGCAATTCTTCCTCGGCAAAAAGCCTCGACGAGGTCATCACCCACGAAGTCGGCCATAACTGGTTCTACGGCATCCTCGCCTCCAACGAACGCGAGCATCCGTTCATGGATGAAGGACTAAACTCATACTACGAGTATGCCTACATGCGCAGGTATTACGGCGGCGTGGACCCGGCAGGAGATTTCGGGCTGCCCAGGTTCGTGTTCGACCCGAAAAAGAACGGGCCGCTGTTTGAAAACGGCTACCTGCTGCTTGCCCGCGATCACAAGGACACGCCGCCGGATACGCATTCCGATCGTTTTGTGCCGATCGCTTACGGTTTGCAGGTGTACATGAAAACGGCGCTTTGTCTCGACTGGCTGGAAGCCGCCATCGGCACAGAACGCTTCGATGCGGCCATGCAGGCCTACTACCGCAACTGGCAATTCCGGCATCCGTATCCAGAAGACCTGCGCAGCGCCTGGAAAAGCGCGGGCCTGGAGGCGGACTGGTGGTTCGATGCCATGCAGACGCAGCGACGGGCGGATTTTGCGCTGCGTTCGGCAAAAAAGAACCCGCAAAGCGGCGAATGGACACTGGATGTGCGCAATCGCGGCGACCTGGAAGCGCCGTTTCCGGTCACGGCCCTGAAAAACGGCGTACCTGTGGCGACGCGGTGGTACGACGCCCCCGGAATGCTGACATTCCCAAATGCCGATGCCGACGCCTTTTCTATCGACACCGGCCACGTGGCGCTGGATATCAACCGGAAAAACAACCTGCTGCGTACAGGGGGCTTCATGCCCGGCTTCGAGCCGCTCGATGTTGCCGTTTTTGCGCCGTTTCAGGAGCCCGGGCGGAGCGCCCTGGCCGCTATCCCCTGGATCGGCTGGAACAACTACGATAAAACCATGATCGGCGTGCTGCTGTACAACCCGATGATCCCGTCCCGGCGTTTCCAGTATTACATTGCTCCGGGCTTTGGTACGGGTACCGGGAAATTTGCCGGGCTTGCCGATCTGCGCTGGAAATGGTTTCCCGGTGGACTGTTTCCGCGCGCCGAGCTCGGCCTGAGCGCCAAAACCTTTCATTTCGACCACAACTGGCAGGACGATTACGATCTCCGGTTTTACAAGGTATCGCCGCAGGCCCGCTTCGAATTGCGCGACCGCTCCACTTCGTTCAGGCAGTATCTGAACTTCCGCGTGCTTTTCATCGGAAAAGAAAACGATGTGCGGGAAGGTGGTGAATTTGCCGGCAAAACGTACGACCGGTACACGATCTATGAAGCGCGCTACGAAGCGCAGCAGCGAAAACTTCCCAATCCCTGGAAATTGAACACTGCCCTCGAATGGCAGAACGGACGCGACGCATTCGGCGAAAAGGGCAGATACGTGCGCGCCACCCTCGAATGGCAACAGCGCTTCTTCTACGCTCCGGGCCGCAAGGTCAGCCTGCGCTTTTTTGCGGGCGGCTTTCTGCAAAACGACCGCCGCAACAGGGGCATTATCGCCGGCGATCCGGCGCAGGCATCGCTGGCGCTCAACCCGCAGGGTTTCAACGACTATCGCTTCGATCAGGTATTTCTCGACCGCAGCGGTACGGAAGGCATCCTCGCCCGGCAGGTCAGCGTGACAGAAGGCGGCTTCAAGGGCGCTTTCGGGGCGCCGTATGCCGGCACGACCGGCAATTCCAATAATTTTATCGCCGCGATCAATCTGAAGGCGGACCTGCCGCGGCGCCTGCCGCTGGGCATCCCGCTGAAGCCCTGGTTCGATATCGGGTACTTCGACGACGCTACGCCGCTTGGAGAAAACCGTCCGGGCAGCGAACAACTATTGTGGAGCGGCGGTTTTGCCCTCGAGTTTTTCGGCGGCGCGCTGAATGTCTATTTCCCGCTCGTCAATTCCAAAACGCTCAAAGACCGCTACTGCGAAGCCGGCGGTGGCTCCAACCCCTCGGCGCTGTTTTGCGGCGGCAATTACTGGAAATGGATATCCTGGAGCCTGCGCTTCCCGAAACTCGACCCGGCAGAAGTGCTGGAAGATCTGGTGCGATGAACAACTAAGAGCGTGTTCAAGTTTTTCTGCCGGAGGCAAAAAGAGCAGATTTTAGTGGTAGGTGAATCTCGTTTTTAGGTGCATAGCCGGGGTTCTGTGCCTAAAAACAGGTGAAACATGCCGCTAAAAGATGCCTTTTTGACCCGGTGAGGAAAATTTGAACACGCTCTAAGTCTACATTTGCCCCAACCGGAACCGCTTGTTTCACCTTGACAGTAAGAAACGACATATGAATGTGAATATCCCCCGCCTGAAAAATACCGACGCCGGCAACTTTTTCCTGATCGCCGGCCCCTGCGCCATTGAGGGTGAACAAATGGCATTCGACATCGCAGGCCAGGTCGACGAAATGTGCCGGAAACTGCGCATCCCCTATATATTCAAAGGCTCGTACCGGAAAGCCAACCGCAGCAAACGCGATTCTTTTACCGGCATCGGCGACGAGAAGGCGCTGGGCATATTGCAGGCGGTGGGAAAGCACTACGACATTCCCGTCACGACCGACATCCACACCGATCCGGAGGCGGCGCTGGCGGCTGAATATGTCGACATATTGCAGATTCCCGCCTTTTTGTGCCGCCAAACCAGCCTGCTCGTAGCAGCAGCGCAAACCGGCAAGGTCGTCAACATCAAAAAAGGACAATTTCTCAGCCCCGGCGCCATGCGTTTTGCGATGGAAAAAGTGCAGGAAGAAGGAAACCCGCATGTGATCCTCACCGAACGCGGCACTACGTTCGGCTACCAGGACCTGATCGTCGACTACCGGGGATTGCCGGAAATGCAGGCTTTCGGCGCGACGGTGGTGCTCGACTGCACGCATTCGCTTCAGCAGCCTAACCAAAGCAGCGGCGTCACGGGCGGGCGCCCCGCCCTGATCGAGACGGTCGCGCGCGCCGGCGTGGCAGTGGGCGTCGACGGTCTTTTTATCGAGACCCACCCCCGGCCATCGGAGGCAAAATCGGACGGCGCCAACATGCTGCCGCTCGACCGCCTGCAGGGCTTGCTGGAAAGGCTGGTGCGGATCAGGGAAGCGATCAGATAAAGTGAAACGGATAATATAGCCGAATTCAGCCCGGGAAGCGCCGCCTGATTGATAAATTTACATCAATCTTTTGCCTTTAGGCGGCAATTACAGTGCAAAAATCGTTTGAAACAGGTAAAAACAGTATGATTTTCCAAACGCCTTAGTTGGAAATTGTAACACCTACACTATTTTTACCGCCACTAAAATACCTGACGCAAAAAACCGGCTGTTCTACCAGGAAAACATTTTTTTGTTGCCCACCCACCATTTTTTCCTTTGCCGGCATCTATATAGTCGAATACCGGCTGAACGGATGCGGGGAAAGGCTCGAACAAGAACATCTTGATAAAGGGCTTTGGGTAGAATGGCTGCGTTGCCTTGCGTGAGGTTTCTGTCAAACTAAATCATTCATTACTTAACTAAACTTAAACGCAGCATGACAGCAGCAAAACCCACTCAAGCAAAGCAACAAGGCGGTGGCTTATTGGCTATTTTCCCTTACGTCGTTATTCCGGTACTGTACGGCGTTGCGCTTTTGATCTTCAACAATGTATTCGGTAGTCCCGACAACTTTGTTGACGGTGATGTCAACAAGGACCCGCTGCCAGGCAACTACCTGGGTACGATCTACAAGGGCGGCTTCGTAGTACCGATGTTGATGACCTTGTTCTTTACCGTAATCGTATTTGTGATCGAGCGTTTCATCACACTTGGAAAGGCGCGCGGTACCGGCAACGTCGACAGCTTCGTAAAGTCGATCCGCGGCATGCTCGACCGCAATGACCTGAGCGCTGCAATTGCTGCCTGCGACAAACAGAAAGGTTCTATCGCAAACGTAGTACGCGCCGGTCTGACGAAATACGCCGAAATGCAACAAACGACGGGCATGGAAAAAGACGAAAAAGTGCTGGCTATTCAAAAAGAAGTGGAAGAGGCCACTACGCTCGAACTGCCGATGCTGGAGCGCAACCTGAACATCATCGCAACGATCGCTTCCATCGCTACCCTGCTGGGTCTGTTCGGAACGGTATTGGGGATGGTACGCGCCTTCGCAGCACTTGCAACGGCCGGTGCGCCTGACTCCACGGCACTTGCAACGGGTATCTCGGAAGCCCTGATCAATACCGCCCTCGGTATCGGTACTTCCGCCCTGGCAATTATCTTTTACAACTTCTTTACCAGCCGGATCGATGGCATGACGTATCGCATCGACGAGGCAGGCTACAGCCTGACCCAGACTTTTGCGTCGAAAGAACACTAATCAAACGGAAGGAGCGCGACCCGGGCGGCAGTTTTTCCGCTCGCGGCCTCCACGTCTTAAAAAAGTAAAGATATGCCTAAGCATAAACCGAAACGGGGTGCCCCGACGATCGACATGACGGCCATGACCGACGTGGCCTTCCTGCTGCTTACCTTCTTCATGCTCACGGCGAAGATGAAACCGCAGGAAAATGTCGTCATCGACACACCCTCGTCCATTTCAGAAACAAAATTGCCCGATGCCGGCACGCTGACCATTCTGGTCGGCCCCGATGGAAGGATCTTCCTCGACATGGCCGGATCGCATACCCGCGCAGAACTGATCAAAAACATGAACGCCCAGTATCAGATGGGCCTGAATGAAAAAGAACAGATGCTGTTTACTACGGTGGGCAGTTTTGGAGTTCCGCGCAGCAAACTGAAAGCCTACCTCAATACGTTGCCGTCGGAGCGGCCCAAATTCCCGGCGCCGGGAATTCCGGTCGACACAGCCGACATCAACAGCAGCGAACTGGCCAACTGGGTACACAACGCGCGTTTGGCGCAGTTCCAGATGAAACAGGAAGGCAAGGTCAAGGATGAATACGTGATCGTTGTAAAAGCCGACCAGAATACGCCCTATCCGGCTGTTCAGAAGGTGATCAACACCCTGGTTGACATCAACGTGAACAAATTCAACCTGATCACCAGCCTGGAGGCCGACCCGAACAAAGTGAATGCGGCGAAAGGAGAAGGAGGAGGATAAGGCTTCGGTCCTGTAAAGGCGCTGTTTGAAGCGGGATGTTGGAAACCAGAAACTGGAAATTTCCAATGCTCCAACGCCAAATGCGTCCTATTTTTTCATCACTAAAAAAAGCAACAGCGATATGGCTGAAATAGCTCAAGATGGCGGTGGTGGCAGAAAGAAAGGTGGCAAGGTACGCTCGAAAAAAATGTCTACGCGCATCGACTTCACGCCGATGGTGGACCTGGGCTTCCTGCTGATCACGTTCTTCATGCTGACGACAACACTGGCCAAACCGCAAGTGATGGCCCTGGTGATGCCCGATAAAGACATCAAAAAAGAAGATGTCGAGCCGGTAAAAGAATCGAAGGTATTGACCCTGCTTCTGGGCGCCAACGACAAGGTTTACTGGTATGAAGGTATCACCGATGCAAAACTGGATTCAACGGACTACTCCGCCGAAGGTCTTCGCAAAGTCATTTTGAACAAAATGGAAAAGGTGAAAGGCCAGTTCGGCCTGGAAGATTACGAAGACTTCAAGACGAAAGAGCCGCGCAAAGGTTCCTTTATCAACGTCATCATCAAGCCGATGAAGGATTCCCGTTACAAGAATCTGGTGGATGCCCTCGATGAAATGGCCATCTGCAAAGTGCGCTACTACGTAATACTTGACGTGTCCGACCTCGAACGGGAATTTGTGAAAAATCCCGCAGGTGGTCTCAAATTCAATGTGGAAGAGCAAATACAAGCCGCCACACAATAGAGACCCGAACACACAGGTATTCAGGAACAACCATTCAAAAAAATTAAATCTAGCTAACAATGGCAGAAGAAAAAGGCACAATGACGTACCGGGATATGCTGGACATCATCTTCGCCGACCGTAACCGGGCCTACGGAGCCTATCAGCTCCGCCGCGACTACACCAAGTATCTGGTCCGGGCTTTTATTTTCGGTCTGTTGTTGATCGGACTGGCCATTGCGATCCCGAGTATTATGAGGGCCGTATCGGATCTGGTGCCAAAGGATAAACCGGTAGATGTGGTGGCCGAACTCGGTCCGCCACCGGATATCGACCCCACCACACCGCCGCCGCCGCCGCCGCCGCCGCCGCCCACACCGCCGCCGCCCACGCGCTCCACCGTGAAGTTCGTGCCGCCGGTTGTGAAGAAAGACGAGGAGGTGCAGGAGGAAAAACCGCCGGCCATCGAAGAACTCGTGGAGAAAAAAGAGGACATCGGTACCGAAACCAAAAAAGGTAACGATGAAGCCGCGCCCACGATCGACGAGAACCCCTCGGAACTCGAGATCGTCGAAGCGCCCAAAGTGGTGGAAGACAAAACATACGAGATGTTCGACATCCAGAAGCCGCCGAGTTTTCCCGGCGGTGAAAAGGAACTGTTGAAATATTTGTCTGAAAACATCAAGTATCCGCCGCTTGCCCGCGAAAACAACATTCAGGGCACCGTCGCCCTCACGTTCGTGGTGGGCAAGGACGGCAGCGTAAAAGACGTACAGATCGTCAAGGATATCGGCGGCGGTTGCGGCAAGGAAGCCGTACGCGTCGTGCAGACCATGCCGAAATGGAACCCGGGCGAGGCCAACGGCCACGCCGTGAAAGTACGCTTTACCCTGCCCGTGCGTTTCCGGCTGGAGTGATCGGGCACTACTGTTTTCAGTACTTTGCAAAAGCGGTACCGGTGTTGAAGCCGGCACCGCTTTTTTTATTTTTTGTTTGGGTGTCTATACGCCAAAATGCTCGCAGACAGCATCTTATATAACAGGCAAGCGTTCCGGAACGGCCTGTTTGTTCACTTCAAATCTACAAGTATGGTCACTCAAACGAACGTATCCCCGCGGGATGCGCTGGACATCGTTTTCCAGCATCGCAACCGCGCCTACGGCGCCTATCAGTTGCAACGCGCCTACCCTCGTTATCTGATCAGGGCCTTCCTGATCAGCCAGGTTCTGATCCTGCTCGCCCTGTTGGCCCCGAAATTGCTGAAAGCCGTCAATGCACTCGCCCCTCCCCCCGAGATCGTATATGCTCCTTCGGACGGTCCGCTGCTGATCGAAAAAGAGCCCGCGATACCGCCGCCACCCAGGGTGGAGACACCGCCGCCACCGACACGCTCCACCGTAAAATTTGTGCCGCCGGTCGTAGAAAAGGACGAAGATGTTGCCGCCGAAAAACCGCCGGCTGTGGAAGACCTGGCGCAACAAAAAGAAGATATCGGCACTGAAACAAAAGCCGGAAACGACGACGCGCCGCCGGCCATCGAATCACACCCTTCAGAACTGGACATTGTGGAAGTGCCCGTGCAAGAGACGGAAAAAACATACGGGATGATCGATATCAGCAAGCTTCCCGCTTTTCCGGGCGGGGAAAGGGAACTGCTGGTATATCTGGCGAAAAACATCCAATACCCGCCACCGGCCCGTGAAAACAATATCCAGGGCGTTGTCGTGCTTTCTTTTGTGGTGAGCAAGAACGGCAGCGTGCAGGAGGTACAGATCGTCAAGGACATCGGCGGCGGATGCGGCAAGGAAGCCGTACGCGTCGTGCAGACCATGCCCAAATGGAACCCGGGAGAAGCCAACGGCCACCCCGTTAAAGTACGCTTCACCCTTCCGGTGCGCTTCCGGCTGAATTAAGCGTTTGTTCAAAATTGCTCACTTTCGCCTCAACATGAAAATTTGAGCAAATCCTAAATGACCGGCCGCTTTCTATACACAAGAAAGCGGCCGGTTTCTTGTGTATTCCACTATCTTTGACAGCAACATCATTCAACGTTGCTGACCTATGCCACTTACCCGACGTAAATTGCTGAAAACCCTTGGAGCCGCCGGAAGCGCCGCTTTTCTCGGTCATTTTCCCGATGGCCTCGACTCGCGCAGCCCGCTGAGCCTGCTGGACGACAATCCCTGGTTTCAGAAACCCGATCGAGCTGTCACGGCCGTCACCCTCGGCGCCGGAAACCGGGGGAATGTGTACGGCGATTTTGCCGTGCGATACCCTGAAGAACTGGATATTGTGGGAGTTGCCGAGCCGATCCCGCTGCGCAACGAGCGCTATACCAAAAAGCATGACATACCCGAGGGCAATCGCTTTGTTACCTGGGAAGATGTGTTCAAGCGACCCAAATTCGCAGATGCCGTGCTCATCACGACGCCCGACAACCTGCACTACGGCCCATGCATGGCTGCACTGAAAGCCGGATACGACGTGCTGCTGGAAAAACCGATCTCCCCTTCCGAACAGGAATGCCGCGACATCCTGGCGCTGGCGAAGAAAACGGGGCGCATCGTGGCGGTTTGCCATGTGCTGCGCTACGCTCCCTATTTCGTAAAGCTGCGCGAACTTATCCATTCCGGCGCCATCGGCGAACTGGTGAGTTTTCAGCATTTCGAGCCCATCGAACACATACACATGAGCCATAGCTACGTCCGCGGCAACTGGCACGACCGCCATGCGACCACGCCGATCATCCTGGCCAAAAGTTGCCACGATCTCGATATCCTGCGCTGGATGGTGGGCAAACCCTGCAAGCAGATCGTAGCGATGGGCGGCATCAAATGGTTCAAAAAAGAAAATGCGCCCGCCGGCAGCACCGCGCGCTGTATGGACGGCTGCGCCATCGAAAGCACGTGCCCCTATTCGGCGATGAAAATATACTACCGCAACCGCAGCTGGCTCTACGTATTCGACCTGCCGGAAGAAAAGGAAAAGCAGGGCGACGCCATCCTGGAATACCTGCGTACCACCAATTACGGCCGCTGCGTGTACCGGATGGACAACAACCAGGAAGACCACTACGTCACGTCAATGGAATTCGAAGGCGGCGTCACCGCCAACTTTTCAATGGAAGCATTTACTTCCTATGCGGGCAGGCGCACCCGCGTGATGGGCAGCATGGGCGACATTGTAGGCGACATGACCAATTTCACCCTCACTGACTTTCGTACGGACAAATCGACCGTCTACGACAGCGGCCAGGACGACAGCCACGGCGGCGGCGACTGGCGCCTGCTGCGCGACTGGATACAGGCCGTGTCGCAGCACAATCCCAACCTGCTCAGTTCCACCATCGATGCCTCCATCGAAAGCCACGTGATGGGTTTTATGGCAGAAAAAAGCCGCGAGACGGGCCGCATCGAAGCGGTGCAGATGTAACAGCATAACATGGAGCCATCCGGAATCCTGGTGTTCGCCGGGATTCCGGGTCTTTTGGCCCGCCTCATTGTTCCCCGCAGTCTGCTGCCCGATTTTCGCACCTTTGCTCCAGGATTTCCCGCATTTTTGAATTTCCAGAACCATTCATGCAAACCGGTCTTCCCTTCGAAGAGATCTACCACGCCCACAAGGATATGGTGTATAACCTCTGCCTGAACTTTCTGCAAAACCCGCAGGATGCCGAAGAAGTCACGCAGGATGTGTTCGTAAAGGTGCATGAAAAACGGGCATCGTTCCGGGAGCAATCAAGCCTGAAAACCTGGGTTTACCGCATTGCCGTCAACCAGTGTCTCGATGCCTTAAAAGCAAGGAAGCGGCAGAAGCGCTTCGGTTTTTTTACCAATATTTTCGGCCATGAAAACACGGTGGAACGGGAAATACCCGATTTCAACCACCCCGGCGTGCAACTTGAGCAACGGGAGGCGCTCGAAGCCCTCTACCGCCGGATAGACGCCCTGCCGGACAACCAGAAAACGGCCATCATCCTGAAATACCTCGACGAATTGCCACAAAAAGAGATTGCTGATATTATGCAGGTTTCCGTCAAAGCGGTGGAGTCGCTGCTCATGCGGGGAAAACAAAACCTTGAAAAAAAATAAGTGCGGCCGAAGGATTTTAACATCAATGTCGTCAAAGCAAATAGACATGAAACAACAGCATTCATTGGAGCAACTCAGAAGTGTAAAAAAAGTGGAAACACCGCCTTTTTTACTTACTCGCATCAACGCCAAAATTGCTGCACAGCAAGCAGAAGCCCTGCCTTCATCGTGGAAATGGGCGGGCGCACTGGCTTTTGGACTAATGCTGCTGTTCAATGTAATGGCTGTCCGGACGAACCGGCAAACCGGCAGCGGTCAGGGCTCCGTCGAAACGCTTGCCTATGACTTGCAAATGACCGCTTCAAATCAATTATACCATGAGTAAATCCAAGTTCCTGACCCTGGCAGTCGCGGCACTTTTCCTGCTCAATACAGCGACGCTCGCTTTTTTGTTTTTCAAAAAACCGCCTCCTCCTCCCCTACAAAGGGAAGGGCCGAAGGAAGTCGTCATCGAACGCCTGCATTTCGATGCCCGGCAGGTGGCGGGATATGAGAAATTGATAGCGCAACACCGGCAGGCGATTGAGTCAGTGCAGCAGGAAATGGGCAATGCCAGAAAAGCGCTGTTCGAACAGTTACGGGGCGATGACTTTTCCCAAAAAGATTCCCTGCTCGCCGTAATCGGTCAATTACAGCAACAGATAGAGGATGCGCATTTTCAGCATTTTGCCGAAGTAAAAAAACTTTGCAAACCAGACCAGGCGCCGGCCTTCGATGCGCTGACTTCCGAACTTGCAAGATTTCTGGCGCCGCCGCCGCTACCCGGACGGGGTGCACATCCACCCCGTTCAAAATAAGCGCCCATGCCTACCCGCCTACTTCGAATGCTTGTTTTGGCAGTGACCATTTGCCTGTTTGCGCCCGCGGTGCAATCGCAAAATATTACGCTGCATTTCCAGCCTGAATTTTATGGGAAAAACATCGCATTGGAGCAGGGACCGGCCGGCAACAACGGGGACTCCCTCAGCATTCACACACTCAGGTTTTACCTCAGTCATTTTGTTTTTTATAAAAATGGCAAAGAAGTCTGGCAGGAAAAAGACAGCTATCACCTGCTGGATATGGAAGATAAAAACACGATGGCCATTGTTTTCAAATCAGGCGCTGCCGATGATTTTGACCAAATAAATTTTCTGATCGGCACGGATAGTCTGACCAATGTTTCCGGGGCTTTAGGCGGCGACCTCGACCCGACGAAAGGCATGTACTGGGCCTGGAACAGTGGCTATATCAATTTCAAAATCGAAGGTTTTTCAGAAAACTGCCCCGCCCCCGGGAACCTTTTCCAGTTTCACATCGGGGGGTATTTGCCGCCCTACCAGACGGCGCAAGCGGTCGTACTGCCTGTTTCAGAAAAAAACATGATCCGGGTAGATGTAGAGTTGTCCCGTTTTTTTGAAAATATTGATTGGAAGGATGCGCACAATGTCATGTCGCCGGGCGCCGAGGCCGCGCGGTTGGCCAAAACGCTTCCCGCCCTATTCCATATCCATGCGGAATAAATTGCCGATAGCCATCGCTTTCTTTTGTGCCGTCTATTGCTTTTGCGTGGCTGCCACATCGGTATTTTTTCCTGAACCGGCGCCCTTGGAATACCCTGAAACCTGGCCGTTTCCCGCCTACGACTTCAGCAAAAACCCGCTCACCAAACCCGGCATCGCCCTGGGTCGGCAGCTGTTTTATGACCCCGTGTTATCAAAGGACAGCACCATTTCGTGCAGTAATTGCCATCTTTCCTACACAGCCTTCACGCACGTTGACCACGCCCTTAGTCATGGCATCCATGACCGCATCGGCACCCGCAATTCGCCGGCACTGACGAACCTCGCCTGGGCACGCAGCTTCATGTGGGACGGGGCTGTGAACCATCTCGACATGCAGGCGCTCGCTCCTATTTCCAGTCCGGTCGAAATGGAAGAAAAAATTGAAAACGTAGTGGAAAAGTTGCGGCGTTCAGCAGGCTACCGGGCGATGTTCTTTCAGGCTTTCGGCGACAGTCTGGCGACGGGCGAACGTTTGCTCAAGGCCCTTGCTCAATTTGAACTGACGCTGGTGAGCGCCAACTCGAAATACGACCGGGTGCTGGCGGGCAAAGAGATATTTACCGATCAGGAACAGAATGGCTACCGGCTTTTTAAAAACAATTGTGCCCGCTGCCACAGCGAGCCGTTTTTTACCAATTATGGTTTTGAAAAAAACGGCCTGCCAGTAGATACCGCGCTCCGCGATTTTGGCAGGATGGCCATCACCCGGCAGCCCGCAGACTCGCTGAAATTCAAAGTGCCGACGCTGCGCAACATCGAATTTTCCTACCCTTATATGCACGACGGCCGCTTTCGAAAGCTGGGCGAAGTGCTGAACCATTACGCCCATAACAAGGAACTGGGCATAGAACTTACCTCCAACGAAAAGGTCGATTTGACCGCTTTCCTGCTTACCCTCACTGACCGGACATTTTTGTTCAACCCCGATTTCGCCTTTCCACGCTGATGTCGAGCAATATGCCGGGAATCGCTTTTGATGGTTCTGTTTGAATTTTTTTCCCAATCGGGCGAAGGATTTAAAATCATAGGTCGTCCAAGATGTAACTGATCATCAAAAATTGACGACTGGAGTTGCAGAAAGAAAAGAAGAACAGGCAGATGCAACATTGGCTTTGCCTGTGCTAATTGCTGCTGACCGAAGCCGCCGCTACCACCATTTTCATGCTTGCTCACGCAGCGAAAACAGCAGTCACCATGCACAAATATTCTAATTCAATGAACAAACTACCGCTTTTCATCGGGCTCTTCGGGTTCTGCCTGCAACTCTCCGCCCAAACCAACCCAGCCATTACTTCCTGGCTCATCAATACTACCGGGATCATGGGCCAACATTACCTACAGGGCAACTCCACGCCTATCCAGGACAATGTGCTTGCTAATGTTCAGTCCGTTCAGTACTCCGCCAACTGGGTGTACGTAGGGGCTACGGGCGTCCCGTCGTATATCACAGGACCATTTCAGGATGGCAATCCTTCACTCGCTTCCGAGCAATCCGGGTTTCACAAAATCCCGCTCCACCCCGCCCAAAATACCGGCACGCCCACGGTTACCAATCCCGGTAATATCGGCACTTTCATCAACGGCGTGGCGCTATTCGATTATCGGGACGGCGTGGCATGGAACCCCAATACCAATGCCCTCTGCGGCGGCCCCGGCAACCCGCCGTGCCCCGGCGGTCCCATGGCGCAAATGGACTGGAACAGAGATGCCATTCGCGCAGAACGGCAGGGCTTCGACTGCGCCAAGGCGCATCCGGCCATGGGCAACTACCATCACCACCAGAACCCTTCTGCCTTCGACCTCGACAAGGTGGTGATCTCCAACGTCTGTGACCTGTACCCCTCAGATGGGCTATACGCCATAAACGAAACACAACACTCGCCGCTACTCGGCTTTGCCTATGACGGCTTCCCGATTTACGGGGCTTATGCTTTTAAAAATACCGATGGCACGGGCGGTATCGTACGCATGAAAACCGGCTACCAGTTGCGCAATATCACCCTGCGCACAGATTCGCCCACCGGTGTGGATGTGCCGGATGGCCCGCCGGTCAGCGCCACATACCCGCTCGGTTATTTCCGGGAGGATTACGAATACGCAGGTGGCACCGAACCCGACATTCTGGACGAGCACAACGGTCGTTTCTGCGTCACGCCGGAGTATCCCGATGGCATCTATTGCTACTTTGCCACAGTGGATGAAAACTGGAACTCTGCCTACCCATACGTGATCGGCCCTGCTTTCTACGGTGTAGCGACCGGCTCCAAAGTGCAGACGATCAACGAGACCGTCACGACCTACAACCCCGTCACCGCCACTCTGGAAGTCGGTTCGAAAAGCCTGCATACCACCCTGTTTCCAAATCCGGCCAGCGATTTCATCGCCATCCAGGTGCAGGGGCTTTTGCAGGAAGAAATGGAGCTGCGGCTCATCGACACGAACGGAAAGATCCTGAAACAGACCACCATCAAGCCGGGCAGCACCATCAGCTATCTGGATACCCGGACGCTGTATGGAGGTACTTATCTCGTGTCGTATTTCATCAATGGAAAACTGGTGGGGAGCGATAAAGTGGTGGTTTTGAAATAGAAAGGGTTTCAAAAGAAACATCCCGAATCCTGGACAGCGCCAAAATTCGGGATGTTTCTTTTCTTCAAATATCTGCTATCGGGCAGATCGAACGATCAGCCTTTCCCACCGTTCGGCGCAGTGCCGCCATCTGGAACCGCTTCCTGACCGAAGGCGCCTTTCATCTCCATTATCCTTTCCTGCTTGGCAGGATCTTTTTGCGCTTCAAGCCATTTATCGATCGCCGGGTAGAATTTTGCAGAATCGTTGGCAACGAAGTAGCAGTAGGCCAGGTACTCCCAGGCATCTGCCAGGTCGCTCTGCGTTTTTTCAGTCAGTTCCACCACCTTGACATACTCTTCATAGTACTGGCGGGCGCGACCGTATTTCTTCGCCATCTCCGGATCCGCCTCGATCTGTTCGGGTGTCGGATCAAGGTTTTTGGCGGATTTGGCAGCCCACAGCCAGCCCACCGAAGCAGTGGGGATCAGGTCTGCGATCGTTTTGAATGTCTTTTCGGCTTCCCCGTAGTGCGTTGTGTCATCAACACAGAAGTACTGCGCCAGACCGAGGTAGAACATATCCTTGGCCACGGTCGCGCTGCTGGTGCCCGTCGAGTCAAAGTAAGCCTGGTATTCGGGCACAGCATCGCAGTAGCGCTTAAGGGTGTAGTAGGTAGTAGCGATCTCCAGATAAAGTTCCCACTGGGTGGAGTCCATCTCGATGCATTTCTTCAGGTTTTTGAGCGCCGCAATGGTATCGCCCTGGGTTTTCATTTGCAGGCGCCCCATATACTTGTAGTCATTGGCGATGACTTTGTCAGCGGGCGCCGTTTTGAAATAATCCTTCAGGATATTCAATGCGCGCTGATACTCTCCGTTTTCGTAATCGCAGTACGCTTTCAGGCGGCGGAGGTAGTTTTTGGAGGGATCTTTTTGCAGGATCTTGTCCACCATTTCGCTACATTCCTTGCAGTTGTGGGTGATGAACAGGCAGTTGGCCAGTTGCATTTCGTCTTCTATCGTCACTTCTGTGCCTTTGTTCACCAGTTCGCGGTAAGCGTCGCGGGCCATTTCCCATTTTCGCCCGAAGAAGAAGTGTTCTGCCTTGGAGCGCAGGGCCGGCGTGTAGCTCGGCGCTACTTCGATGGCCTTGTTGATGTAGATTTCGAACTTGTCCGGAATTTTAGCCGCTTTGTACACCTTCGCCAGCATCAGTTTTGGCAGGGGATTTTTGGGTTCCAACGACTCCGCCAACTGATAGTTGTTGAGCGCGAGACCGCCGTTGCCCTGTTCCTTGTAAGCATAGGCCAAGGCCATCAGGGTCGGTACATCCTTGGAGTTATAGTCCACAGCGGCAGTCAGCAGTTCCACGGCACGCGTCAGATCGGGCCGTTTGCTGCCGGGACTGATGTAAAACAGGTAGGACTCACCGATCTGCCGCAGCGCATCGATGTTCTTGCGGGCTTTTTTGGCAGCGCGCTGGAACTGATCGTTGGCTTCGGTCGCATCATCTTCAAGCAGCTTCACCCGGGCGTTGGCCACATAGGCCATCTGATCATCGGGTTTGGCGTTGAACGCCGCTTTTGCCAGTTCCAGTGCTTTGGTTTTATCTCCTTTGGCCAGGTAGGCGTTGGAAAGGGTAAGGAAGGCATCCTGATCTTCAGGATTGGCTTTTGTCAGTGCCGTATAGACATGGATCGCCTTGTCCCAGTTCTCCAGTTGCATGGCAGCCAGCCCGTCGGCATGCGTTTGGGCGCCGGCAAACTGTGCATATGCAACGGCTATCAACAGAAATGCTTTTCTAACGAGATTTGTCATTGTTCGGAAAAAGATTTTTGTTATTTAAACTACGGATCGTATGCTTTTTCGGCCGCGAAGTTCCGTTTTTTAGACGCTTTATTCTAAAAAAATACACACATCGTGCAGAAGATCGCCCTGTTCTTAAAACAAGTTTAACAACAATCAGGGTGATTTGATGCGAAACTGAGCAGGTCGGCCTTTACAGGTGTTCAAATCACCCTGACGCCGTGTAAAGCAAAAAGGTGGCCTAGCGGGTCACCTGGATCAGGCGCGTTACGGCATTCGCCGGCAAAAGACCGTCCTTCAGAAAAATACGCTGGCCGTCAGCCGCCAGGTACGATGCAAGGCCAAGACCGAGCCCCGCGCGCGCCTGCGCGTTGATGACATAAAGGGTGCGTTTGTAGGGATACCAGCCTTTGGCAAGGTAGGCCTGATAGGGGCCGTAGCCTTCCTCTCCGGCCCTTGGCGCCACATCGGCAATGCGGATGCTTTTCAAAAACTTTTGAACCCCGGAATCATCCGTATCGGAAATCCAGTTGGCACTGATGATGCCGAGGGCGTTTTTGTTTTTCGATACATAATCTATCACTTCGGCATTGGTCTTGAGCGCAGATGCTTTCGGCGACAAGGGTTGTCCGCCTATGATGGAATCCGTTACGTATCGCACCGTGCCCGAAAGCGGGTGATCGAATACCACTTGCAGATCACCCAGCGTCGACTTCGGATTGACTTGCTTCCAGGATGTGATCTTGCCAGATATGATATCGCCGATCTGCGCCTGTGTGAGCACCGAGTCGCGGTTGTCGGGGTGCAGAATGAAGGCGATAGCGTCATAGGCGATCGGTGTGATCTTGGGTTTAAAGCCGCGCCCTTCAAAGTATTTCATTTCATCGGGCGTGGGCTGGCGCGATACGATGATCACCTGCACCGTGTCGTTGAATAGCCCGGAGAAGGCTTCACCTTCGGAGGTGTATATCGCATTGATCCTGGTCCGCTTGTATATACTGTCGAATACATCTATGCAAGATGCAATGACAGGCTCGTAGCCCTCATCGACCATAATGGTGATCTCGCCGGTAGTCGGCGTATCGAGTACTTTGCCGCTTTTTTTATCGCGCTTCTCGCCGCAGGAAGCGATGATCAGCATGATCAGGCAAATATTGAAACACAAAAAAATGGTTCTCATGGTATAGTGATTTAAAAGAAGTCGGCGTATACCCGCCAGCCTCTGAAAACACCGTAAATGAGCACCATAACGGCGAAAATATTTCTGAATTCGACGGGAATACCTTGAAGAAAACTGTGGTCCAGAAACAGCCAAAGCCCCAGGGCGATGTAAAAGATCGTCATGGCGATCCCAAGGATCAGCATCGGGCTTTTAAAACTGCGCCGGTTCCGGATGCGTTCATCAGTTGACATGCGAGGGAGGATTTGATGAGAACTGTCCGTATTTTAAAGATGCTAATTTCGGGAAAAATGGCGTTTGGCAGGGTACTTTTTTGCATGAAAAAGCCGCTTCCGAATCAGCATCATTTCTTTTGCGGAGAAAGCTGATTCGCAGCGGCGTTGAAAGTTTGAAATGGTTGTATCCGATTATTACTTGCGGGACAAAAGCCCCGGCAGCCAAAGGTAGGGTCCGCAAGGGGAAATATCATCCGAAAACTTAACATTTTTTTCATCTGCCGCTGCCTCCCGGCATTGCATTTAAGATGCAACAACCTGAAAACCAATTTGTTGAAATATACTTGCAGGAATTTCCCGGCAGCGTTTTTTCGCTATTTATCAGCGCAACTGCCGCAAATACATTTTGATTGCGTTGGACAGGCCGTAATACAACGCATCGCAAATGAGCGCATGGCCGATGCTTACCTCCAGCAGTTCCGGGCAATTTTCCCGAAAATAACGGAGATTATCGAGGTTGAGGTCGTGCCCGGCATTGATCCCGATCCCGACCGAGCCGGCCACGCGCGCAGCCTCGGTATACGGCTGCACTGCTGTCTGCGGGTCTGTAACAAACTGCTTGGCATAAGGACCAGTATAGAATTCCACGCGGTCGGCGCCGACCGCTTTGGCGCCCTCCACCATCTTTGCCACCGGGTCCACAAAGATCGAAACGCGGACATTGCTTTGATGGAGGGTGTCGATCACTTCTCTTAGAAAAGATGCATTCGACACCGTATCCCAGCCGGCATCGGAAGTGAGTTGTGCCGGCGCATCGGGCACCAGGGTGCACTGGTGGGGCGGGTTGGCCAGCACGAGATCCAGAAATTTGGAATTAGGATTGCCTTCGATGTTGAATTCCGTGGTAACGATCTCCCACAGATCCGGAATGTCGTCGTAGCGGATGTGGCGTTGGTCGGGCCGCGGATGCACTGTGATCCCTTCCGCGCCAAAAGCTTCGCAGTCTTTGGCGACCTGCACCAGGTCGGGCAAATCGCCTCCCCTTGCATTGCGCAACAGGGCTACCTTATTGATATTTACACTTAGTCTGGTCATGGCTGTACAGAAATAAAAATGCTGTTGGAATGGCAGGGCCTCAAAATCAACACAAGCCCTACCTTTGGCGGGTGGTTCCACATGCATCTGCTCGATGCCCGGGAACCGATGCCCTTGCAAAAGTAAGCCCGTATGGAAGAAGTAGAGGACCAATACCTGTCCGAAAATGAAAATCAGCCGGTGCAGCCGCCGGAAGTGCCGTGGCGTCCGCCCGAGCCAAGGGTTCGGATGGTGCTGATCGCACAGTTTGCCCTGTTCCTGATGGGAGTGGCGGCATACCAGGTCATTTCGACGCTCGCCGGCTGGTCCGAATTGCCGCCCCTTACGGCAGATTCGTCTGATGCAGCGCGCTGGATCACCCGCATACAACTCGGCATCGGGCATTTCCTCACTTTCAGCGTCTCCAGTTTCCTGACCGTGTGGATTTTCTACCGCCGGATCAGCAACGACGGCCCCGACTGGCAGGATTACCTCGGCACACGGCGCTTGCCGGGAGCGTCACTGACAGGCATGACGATCCTCCTGATGGCTGTTTCATTGCCACTGGTCTTATTTTTATTGAATGTCAATCAGCAGATCCCGCTTCCCGAGGTTTTTCGGATGGCAGAAGATCAAACGGAAGAAATGCTGAAAAGCCTGCTGAAAATGGAGAATGCAGGCGCGCTGCTGGTCAACCTTACGATCATCGCCTTGCTACCTGCGCTGGGAGAGGAATTGATGTTCCGGGGTGTGATCCAGCAGCAGCTGATGCGGCGCATCGCCGATCCGCGGCTGGCGCTGCTGCTCTCCGCTGCGATCTTTAGTTTCGCGCATTTTCAATTCGAAGGTTTTTTGCCGCGCATGCTGCTGGGCCTGCTGCTCGGCTGGCTCTACTGGCGCACCCATAATTTCTGGGTGGTCGTGCTGGCGCATTTTTTTAATAACGGCCTCCAGATCGTAGGCCAGTATATGTACGGCAAGGAACTGTCGTCGGTCGATCTGGAGCAGGATATTCAGGTACCCTGGTTTGCCGCCGCAGTTTCGGCGCTGCTCATTTGGGTGGCCATGCGGCAGATCGATCAGACAAACAAGCTCATTATCAAATAACTACAATGGAATTACTCGGTATCGGTTCGAGGGTCAAACACCCCGCATTCGGAGATGGCGTGATCGTGCGCCTGCACGTAGCCGCCTACGAAGTTTGCTTTACCCAGTTCGGCCTCAAAATGGTCGGAAAGGACTACGCCGCCTGGCAGGTGGTGGAACGCATCCCGACAGAGGAAAGCGTCAGTTTTACGGAAGCCGAACAATCGCTGGTACGCATTCTGCGGGCCTGGGCGGGCGTCAGCCTTGAAAATGTGCCGCTGGGCGAGCGCTGGAAAGGCGGCAAAATGATCCTGCAGGCGGAAGGCATTCAGCCAAAGGAAATCCCCGTCGAGACCTTTTTTCACAAGATCGTCATGATGCGCGACCGCCTGCGCGTGCTGGAGCAAAACATCAATGCCCACAAAAAACTCGACGACGAAGACAAGGTGAACCTGCAGCAATACATCACCCGTTGCTACGGCAGCATGACCACCTTCAATGTCTTGTTCAGGGACCGGGAAGACTACTTCGTAGGAGAAGGCAGCAAGGAGTGAATCCTCACCGGCTCTTTCGCCGGTATTCCAGGTATATCGCCGCAAACAAGACGGCGTATTCCAGCGCGATCCATCCGTAATGCTCGCGGAAGCCACCGCCCGCGTAGTGGCTGTACGACACAGCGATGAGGCACGACCAAACGACAGGATAGCACCGGCCGGCCAGCAAGCCCAGGGTCAGGGGCAGGGTCGCGTACCAGGGGTGCACCGTAGCGGAAAACGCCAGGTGCAACACACTGGCCAGTAGCAGGGCTTCATAAAAACCGGCAGCACTGCGCTCCCGTGCCAAACGTACGGCGATCACCAAAATGCCCGCTACCGTGGCTATGCCGAGCACCGGGCCGATCGTTTCGCCGGTATCGTAACCTTTCAGCCAAAATCCGGCCCCGCGAAGGAGGTAATAAATGCTGGCATTGAACTGGAATTGCCTGAAATACAGGTCCAGGCTGCTGGCGACATTGGGAATGGCGACCAGTAGCGGAATAAACAACAGAATACTCGCCGCCCCGAAAACGGCCATAAAAAGCAGCCCCTGACGCCTGCCGAGCCGGGACCATACGAGCGGCAGAAACATCAGCGGCAGCATTTTCGTAGCAGTAGCCAGCGCCCAGAACAGCGCGGAAGCGAATAAACGGCCTTTTTCCAGCGCCGTCACACCGGCCAAAAGAAAAAAGATCATGGCGCCCTCGAAATGGGCATTGCTAGCGATTTCGAAGATCAGCAGGGGGTTCAGGGCATACCACACCGCAGCGCGTCCATTCGCGTAGCCGCCAGCCCGGAGCATGGCGATGGTGCCCGTTTCGCAGGCCAGCAAAAAGAGTTTGATGATCACTACCCCGCCCCATTCGCCCGATGGGAAAAACAAACCCGCCAGCGCAAATACCGCCTGGCAGACTGCCGGATATACGCTGTAATATTCCGGCGAATTCAGTTTTGAAAACAACGCGGCATCCGCGCCGGGCACGGACATGCCGTTTTCCAGAACCTCTAAGGGTGTGTACAGGAAAGGATTCAGGCCTGCCGCGCCGAGGCGGCCGTCCCACAAAAAGCGGTAAATATCATCGGAAAAGTGCGGGATGCTGAACAACAAGGCGATGCGAAGCAGGATACCGAGCCGCATCAACCAGCGATCGTTGCGGCCACCGGATAACATCATCCACAGGTAAAGGGCAAACGCTGCCAGATAAACTGCGATGAATGGCAGGAAGTCCGTGCGGCGGGCTGCATAGCCCAGGTATAACATCAGCCCTGCAAAGGCAACAGACAGTATGAACAGGAGACGTAGTCCGCCGATCGATGCCCCGCCTTCAGAACTTTTGCTTCGCACCGTCGAAAACAAACTGGGCATAACCGCCATTGACGGGTACTTCCACCAATATTTTGTGATCGTATTCGGAGTTGGCGCGCAGTTTCACGATCCCCTGCACGGCTTCGCCGGGGTACAGGGTATGGGTGCGCAAAAGAAAATCGGGGGAGGAAGCGGGTGGCGCCGGCGGGGGCTCCTCCGCGGCCATGGGGATCGTCCAGGCCAGGAACCAGCTCAGGTCGTATGCAAAATTGACAGCGTCATAGGTCACCCGGCTGGGGGTTTCGATATCGGAAGACCCCGAATTTTTGGAAACGGCGATCACCGTCGCTACCGTCGCTACCACGACTGCGCCGGCAATGATTGCATTTCTGGTGTCCCTGTGGCGGATATATTGCTCGGCCGTAAAAACGCGGTAAGCATCCCTGTTTCCGTTCCGGTCATAACCGTGCACCTCTATTCCCGAGGGATCGAAAGTAAATGACGAATCGCTGTTGTTCCGGATGTAAAGGTTGAGGTCCATGTAAGTCGCGCCCCGGGAGGTCAGTTCCGCTACGACCTCACAGCCCTGGATCGAATTGCGCAGGGCAGGTACGCCTTGTGTGTAGATCACATCTGTAACGTCGGGCTGATTCGCCGCGGGCCGGTAATACATCGATCGAGAGCAGGAAACGAAAAACAGTGCGCTCAGCAGCAGTGGAAAGATTGATTTCATATGCTTATTGTCCAGTTTGGGCGGCCGGGGCAGCCGTTCCCCAAAATTAGAAACCGGGAATACATCCTACAACCCGGCGGGGCGGCTTTAACGGCGATTTAACTGCTTTTATCGGTAAAAAATGAAAACCTCCCTGCGCATTCGCTGCAGGGAGGTTTTCGGTATAACTTCACTTGCGATCAACGGAAACGCAGGTGTTTGATCGAGTAGTAACAGATTGTTGCGAATCCGAAAGAAAGCATTGAGTGGAACAGCACAAAGGCTGTGTTATCGGTCACAATACCCACAACGACCGCCGCAGCGAATACGAGCGCCATCATGCCTTCCGCAATGGTGATCCACGAGATCTTTTTGGTTTTATAAGCCGCCTGCTGTTTCGTTGCCGACTGTTTGTTGTCCGTGATCCCGTATTTGGGCGTGCGCACGAATGCCGACACCTTGCCACGCAGCCCTTCGATGATGGCTACGGCGTTGTACAGGGACAAGCCCATCGATATCGGCAGGAAGGAAATGAAAAGGCCGAAAAACCGCACTTTTTCCCAGAAGGTCGGCGGCACCGTGCGGTTGATCGCCGCGGTGATGTTGGCCGTGTAGGATATAGCCGCTACCGAAAACAGGCCCAGTACCGAGAATGACAGGAAGTGCGTGGAAATGCCGAGTTGTTCGAACGCGAAGGCCAGCGGAATGCTGCTGACGGCTGCGATGAACACCCAGAGGAATACGCCGTAGGCGAGCAACTGGCTGATGGCGTGCATCTTTTGCACCCAGTTCAGTTTGTCGGTGTTCCACACCAGTTTCAGCAATTTGCGCACATTCTGGGCGCCGCCTTTGTTCCAGCGGAACTGCTGTCCTTTGAGCGCATTCATATCGACCGGCAATTCCGCGGGGCTGCCGAGTTTCTCAAGGTATTGAATACGGTAACCCATGATCTGGGCGCGGAAACTCAGGTCAAGGTCTTCCGTCAGGGTATCGCTCTGCCAGCCGCCGGCTTCGTTGATCACTTTTTTGCGCCACACGCCCGCCGTGCCGTTGAACTGGAGCAACAGGTTGCCGTATGAGCGACCGCCCTGCTCGACGGTGAAGTGTACGTTCAGTTGCAGGGCCTGCAATTTGGTCAGCATGCTGTGGTCCGCATTGATATGCTCCCAGCGCGTTTGCACGATCCCCACTTTCGGGTCTTCAAAATAGGCGATGGTAGTACGCAGAAAATCGGGGCGCGGGGTGAAGTCGGCGTCGAAAATCGCGATATAATCGCCATTTGCGAGGGGCATGGCCTCCTGAAGTGCGCCGGCTTTGAAGCCCTGGCGGTTCACCCGGTGGATATGCTCGATGTTAAAGCCCTGGGCTTTGTATTCGGCAACCTTTGCCGCCACGATCTGTACGGTCTCGTCGGTTGAGTCGTCGAGTACGTGTATCTCGAAACGGTCTTTCGGGTATTCCTGGGCAGCAATGTAGTCGATGATGCGCTCGGCTACATACATTTCATTGTACATCGGCAGTTGCACCGTCACGAAGGGTACATCCTTGTCGTGCGCTTCGTATTGTTTGTACTGAATCCCCGGATTCTCCTTGTGGTATTTTTTGTAGAGGTAAAGCAGGTGAAACTGCAGGAGGGCGTAGATGGTCACGCCGCTCATGGCAAGAAAGTAGATAAGCAGCATCAGGTAGCCGAAATCAACAAAAGCCTGATACTTGAATGCTTCAAAAAGTGAATGGAGGCCGTACATACTGCTGATTTAGAGTAGATTAATGTGTGTAAGTTGTGAATTCAGAGATGTTTGAAAATAGTTGTGATGATCTTCCATCCCGCCAGAACCGTTCCCTTTACCGTACCGGAGACCTTGCTGTGCCCCGCTGCGCGTTTGCGATACCGTACCGCCACTTCCGTGCATCTCAGGCCTTGTTTGGCCGCTTTGACCTGCATCTCCACCGTCCAGCCAAAATTCCGGTCCTGCATATCGAGCGCCAGCAAACTTTCCCAGCGAATGGCCCTGAACGGGCCCAGGTCGCTGAACCGGTATCCGTAAAAGACCCTGATCAGCAGGGGCGCCAGCCAGTTGCCGAAGCGTTGGGCCGGCGTCATCGCTCCGGGTTCCATTCCGCCCAGCCGCCGCGAACCGATCACCATATCCTTCCCGCTATCCAGGATCGGCGCTACTACCTGTGGCAATTCTTCCGGGTAATCCGAATAATCGCCGTCGAGGAACACCACAATTTCGGGCTGTTCGGACGCAGGCCGGGCTTTCAGGTAACGCATTCCCGCGAGACAGGCATTGCCGTATCCGCGGTTTGGTTCGCTGACCACCTGTGCGCCTGCTTTACCGGCAACTACAGCCGTTCGGTCGGTAGAGCCGTTGTCGCAAACTATGACCTGACGCACCCACGCTTTCGGGATGCCCGCTATCACCAGAGGAAGGGCATTTTCTTCATTCCAGGCAGGGATCAATACGTCGATAACTGGTTTTTCATTCATGCTGCCCGCAACGTTGCCGGAGGGTTGTTTCCGGCCTGCCCATTTGATTTAGCGATGCAAAAATAACGACGGGCGTTAAGAAAAAGTTAAGGTCATCTTAAAAAAATGCTGTTAAAGTTTTGCAAACAGGTTTTTAAAAATCCTCATGCGTTGGCAGGCGCTTCTCTTTTTTCCGAATTTTATTTCACCGAAAGGCCAGTTTTGGAGGAATTCCAAATGAAATCTTCCATTTTTTGCCCAGTTCAGGTGTCTCGTCGGAAAGTGCGTAGCACTGGCAGGGCGGCACCTGACGCCATACGTTAAAAATCTTAACATAAAATACGTGAAATATCCCGCACCCGGGCAGCCGTTTGTACAAATGAAAATACCGCCTGCCTGGCTTTACGCCGGCAGGCGGCCGCTTAAACCCTAATCAAAACAAAAACCTTCCTTGGATGTGGCTGCGGGAAAGGAGAGCCGGTAATCCCGCAGCGTTATGCGCTTTCCTTCAAAGATGGGGCTGATAGGGCCGTCTTTCGGGTATGAATGGGGTCAGGCGGGCAAAATGGACCTTGAAAGGCCCGCTTGTTGGGCTGAAGTGAAACAAAAATCCCGCACGACCTTTGTCACGCGGGATCAATACTACCTCTCTTTCTGCTTTATTTGTTTTCTGCTTTTTTCTTGCCGGCAGCAGCATTTTGCGCTGTACCGGTCTTGCCGGTCGTTTTGGCTTTGCGGCGGCGGAGTTTGTGTTTGGCCTTCGGTTTGGCACTTGCCATTTTTTGGCCTTCGGTACCGGCCGCAGATTTTTCAGTTGCCTTTTTGTCTGTTTTTTCGGCGTTTCCGGAGATCTTTTTCACGGGTGCGGTATGCGTGACACTTGTTTTACCGGCGTTGGACGCCCCGGTTGCCGACTGGGAAAAAAGGCAGGTAGCCGCAAAGATCATCGCTACTACCATTGCAATCTTTTTCATGTTGCGAATGCATTTAAAGGTGAGTGTTTGTTTTTTGATTGCGGTATAAAAGTGCGGCATTCGCAGGTAGCCGTGCAGGCGAAACAGGGCGAGGCAGGCGAAGGGCTTGTCGAAACGGACAAATTCCGAATGAATGTTTTATCACCCCCTCGAAGGCAGAGGCCCTTCTGTAATAGTAAGCAGTGGCAGTCGCAGTAGGCAGTCGCTGCCTTTACATCGACGGATCGTAGTGGGAAAAAGCGACTATTACCTGTTTTGTACAGGTTCAGATATTGCTGCCTACTGTCACTGCCTACTGCTAACTAAACCACGGGGGCGCATCAGCGGCTTTCCATCCAGTGCAGGAAATCGCTTGCTTTGGCTTTGCTGACCACCACCGGTTCACGGGTGCGCGTGTTCAGTTTGAGCAGCAGTTTGCGGGCAAAATACTGCTCCACTTCGGTCACGGATTTGATATGGACCAGAAACTGGCGGTTGGCGCGATAAAACGCTTGCGGGTCGAGCAGTTTTTCCAGTTCGTCGAGGGTGTGGTTCACCACGTACCGGCGCTCGTCGAAGGTGTACAGAAAGCAGAGCTCGTGTTCGATGTAGAAATACGCAATGTCTTCCACGGGCACGGGAATGATCTTGTCGCGTTGCGACACGAGGAAGACGCGTTTCGACCTGTTGGGCCGCAGGGAGTCGAGCAGATTGGCCAGGCGCTCGTTTTTGCCTTCTTTTTTCTGGAAAAAATTCTCCAGTCTTTTCACCTTTTCCAGCGCACGCCGGATCAGTTCCCGGTCGAAGGGCTTGAGGATATAGTCGACGCTGTTCACGCGGAATGCCTGCAGCGCAAACTCATCAAAGGCCGTGCAAAACACCACGGGACAAGGCACTTCCACTTCGGTAAACACATCGAAACTCTGTCCGTCGGCCAGCTGGATGTCAAAAAAAGCGAGGTCGATATCAGGATCGTTGCGGAAATACGATACGGCAGATTCCACAGTATCGAGCGTTGCGGGAAATTCCGCATCCGCCTCCACCTCCCTGATGGTGGCCTGCAGGTCGAGTGCCGTCCGGTGTTCGTCTTCGAGAATGAGTATTCGCATGATCTGAATAGTATCGCCCTCCGGGCTGTTCAATAGATGAGCGGCAGTTTTACAATAAAATGGTCTGCGGTTTTTTCCACGGAAATGTCGCGCCCTGCGAGCACCTTGTAGCGCAGGTTTATGTTGTTCAGACCGAGGTGATGACTGGCCTCCACGGAACGCCGCGCCTGCAGGGTATTGCGTACCACCAGATGACCCGTCTCTTCAAAGAGATCGATCACCAGGGGCTTGTCGTTGCTCACCACGTTGTGTTTGATACAGTTCTCCACGAGCATTTGCAGGGTCAGCGGCGGCAGGTAACAGGGTTTTCCATTTGTTTTCAGCTGGTTGTTGATCACCAGTTTGCCTTCGAATCGCGCCTTCAGCATATACACATAGTTCCCGAGCACCGTCAGTTCCTCTTCGAGCGAAGCCTTTTCTTTTTGGTTGCTGAGCAGCAGGTTTCGATACAATTCTGACAGCCGGATCACGTATTCCTCGCTCATGGGGTCGTTATTTTTGACCATTGTTTTGAGGATATTCAGCGAATTGAACAAAAAGTGCGGGTTTACCTGCTGTTTAAGCATTTCGAACTGTGCGATCGAATTTTCCAGTTTCAACTGCTCCACCTGCATCCGCGTCTGGTAATACTTGCGCAGGGTCTCCAGAAAAAAATACATCAGCAGCATGATCCCCGCCGTCACGACGCCCCTGAATTCGTTGGCAAACTCGGCTTGCGCGTAGCCTTTCAGGTCTTCATCGATATGCAGAATACCCATCCTTTCGTCGAGCCATACGACCAGAAAACTACAAACAAGCGTGCTCAGCACCCGCACCAGCCGCGACCAGTTGCTGCCGCGCCACTCCGGAAAAAATCGCTCTTCCGCAAGAGGGTATCCGTGCAGGTTGTACCACCAGACGAGCAGGGTAAACAAAAATCCGAAGATCAGTTCCCGGCTGAAAACATTGATCTGGAAGCCCATCCGGAACTGCGTGCTTACCGAAAACACAAGCCCCGCCGCTACGGCACTGATAAGGGCAACCCGCCAAAAAAACACTTTGGTGACCAAAGAGCGATTTTTCATGTAAAACTGTCCTTTAGCAGCATGCGAAGCTACGATTTTTCCCCTCAAACGGGCAAAAAGAGCGGCCAGGCGGGCGCAAATCGGTCCGCAGCGAAATCATTCGATCGCCTTGCACCTTGCGCCCGCCGGGGCAGGAAGACGGTTCTGCCGGCCGCTTCAGGATCTGATGCCTAAGAGCGCATTTAAAACGCGCTCTAATTCTTTACGGGCAGGAGCAGTATTACAAGCCGAAAGCATAGTAGTACACCTCTCCCGCATTGTCCGGGTAGATGCCTTCCAGCATCACGCCGCCTGTTGCCTTGCCGAGTATCTCTGACAGTGCATCTACATTGTCGACCGGCTGCTTGTTGACTTTTGTGATGATAAACCCGGTGCGCACGCCCGTCTGACTGGCCAGTTTTCCCGCCGTCAGTCCGGTGATCTTTACACCGCCCCGGATGCCGAGCCGGCGCGCTTCCTGCGCGTCGAGGGTTCTGAATTCCGCGCCCAGCGAAGCAAGCCCTGCACTTTCGGCCGGTTTCTTTACGACATCGGTATTGCCTTCGCGGTTTTTAAGCGTCACCCTGATCGTCTTTTCCGCTTGTCCGCGCATCACGGTCAGCGTCAGCTGATCGCCGGGTCGGTGTTTACCGACGATCTCCAGCAATTCGGGAGAGGTCGTGACCGCCATGCCATCCACTTTGGTGATCTGGTCGCCCGTTTTTACCCCGGCGGCGGCGGCGGCGCTGTTTTCTGCCAGACTGTCGACGTATACGCCCGGCTTCCAGTTATCTGACTGTGATTTCGGCTGATCCCGGATGATGATCCCCAGGTAGCCGCGCTGCACGACGCCGTATTGGCGAAGGTCGTCGACCACTTTGGCAGCAAGATTGGACGGGATGGCGAAGGCGTAGCCGGCATATACGCCGGTCGGCGAAGCGATGGCCGTGTTAATGCCGATCAGGTCGCCGTCGAGGTTGACCAGCGCGCCGCCGGAATTACCGGGGTTGACCACCGCATCGGTCTGAATAAAACTTTCGATCGGCGCCTTGTCCTGTACAATATGGATATCCCGGCCCTTGGCACTGACGATGCCTGCGGTGACTGTGCCTGACAGGTTGAAGGGATTTCCGACGGCGACGACCCACTCGCCTACTTTCAGATGGTCGGAGTCGGCCAGGTGGGCGAACGGCAGTTCCGAGGCATCGATCTTGATCAGCGCGAGGTCGGTGGAAGGGTCCGTACCGATCACACGCGCCTTGAACGTGCGCTGGTCATTCAGGGTCACGGTGAGGTCTTCGGCTTCGCGCACCACGTGGTTGTTCGTAACGATATAGCCGTCGCTGCTGAGGATCACGCCCGAGCCGGAACCCTGCTCGACCTCGGGGGATGAGTCTCCGTGCCCGTTAAAAGGCGCGTTGCCGGGGCCGAAAAAATCACGGAAAGGTTCGGGAAGGTCCTGAAACTCGAAGCCGCGTGCATTGCCGCGCTTTACACGAACGGTAGCAGCGATGTGCACCACCACGGGCAGGGATTTTTCAGCGGCGTAGGTAAAATCGGCAACTGCGGGGCCCGAACCGGGTTTGTAATTGGCAAAATGTACTTGCGGCGATTTTTCATATACCCAGCCGGCCGTCGGGCGATCCCAGCCCAGCATGTGCGCGCCGGTCAGTGCTACAAGGCCACCGCACATGGCAACGACTGCTAACAAGAGATACTTTTTCATGGCATGTTCAGTTGAATGGTGAATGGATAATGGGATGCGAAGAATATCGATCCGTCTTTGTCGTAAAAATGAGCGACGATGGCAGACCATAACAAGGGAACACTTGCCGAAACGGCCAAAAGAGAAGGCAAAAACGGCGTTTCCAATGGTGAAAAAGGCGAACACGCCCAAGTCCCGTGCCCGCTTGCCGAACCGATTTGCCCGTTTGAAGGCATTCACCCGGTTCGGGCAGCACGGGCGGCGCTATATTCGCAGGGCGTGTTCACAAGTAGTTTTTTCTAAATGAGACGATGAATGTGACGGGCGGCCGAAGCGTTTTGGTCGCCCTTTCTTTTTTACGGACCGGCGCTGTGCTGCACAAGCAACCAAAGCCCTACTTTTGTCGCCCTGTTAAAAAGTCTGTCAAGAAGAAATTATGCGCCTTTTTTATTGCCTGCTTGTGTGCTCGCTTACCCTTGCCTTTTGTCAGAAGGAAAAATTTACCACAGCGCCGGAAGATAAACTCGAATTCAGCACCGACACGCTGCGGTTCGACACGGTATTTACCGAACTGGGCTCTGCCACCCGCATCCTGAAAGTGTACAACAGGCATTCCGAAAGCATCCGCATTTCGAAGATTTACCTGGCAGCCGGAGCGGCCTCGCGCTTCAACCTGAATGTCGACGGACTGCCGGGCGACTCCCACGAGAACATCGAGATCGCACCGAACGACAGTCTTTACGTTTTTGCAGAAGTCACCATCAACCCCGACGAGCCGCCCGGGTCGAGCCCCTTCGTGCTCGATGAAAATCTCGTTTTCGAAACCAACGGAAACGTGCAGACCGTTGTGCTGGAAGCCTGGGGACAAAATGCCGTGTACCTGCCTTCCCGCTACGGAGCGGGCGGAGTGGTCGGCTACGGTTGCGATGGCGGCGAATGGGTGTGGGATGATCCGCGGCCCTATGTCATTTACGGTGTGCTGGTGATCGATGAATGCACGGTGCGCATTCCTGCGGGTGCCCGCATACACGTGCACGGAGGGCTGGCAAAACAGGTGACCGACACAGCCATTTACCGCTACAACGACGGATTCCTGGCATTTGCCGGAACGGGGCGCCTGATCGTGGAGGGCACGCTCGACCAGCCTGTGGTCTTTGAAAGCGACCGGCTTGAGCCTGAATTCGACGAAGAACCGGGCCAATGGACGGGCATCTGGCTGCAATCGGGTACTTCTGGCCACCGAATCGAGCATTGTATCGTGCGCAATTCCATCATCGGCATACGCGTCGACTCGGCCGCCGACCTCACGTTGCTTAATTCACAGATATACAACACCTCCAGCAGTGGACTCATCGGCATACACGCGAAAATCGACGCGGAGAATTGCCTGTTTTACGGCAACACGGGGTATTCCATCCAGATCGAGTACGGCGGAGAATACAATTTTACGTACTGCACGGCAGCCAGTTATGGCGTGGACGGCGAGGCCCTGCGCATGGGCAATGCGCTGTGTTTCGATGAATTTTGCTCTGAATATGCGGCGTATCCGCTGAAGGCGCAGTTCCGCAATTGTATCCTCTTCGGCAGCCGCGCCGATCAGATCACCCTGTTTGATCGCGTGGACGACCCCGCATTTTTCGATTACCAGCTCAAAAACTGTATCGTGCGGGTACGCGACCTGCTCCGGGACGATGCATATCCCGATTTTCCCGACCACTGCCAGCCATGCATCAATACCGACAACCAGGATACGATCTTTATCGACCCGAACAAAAACAAATACCGGCTCGATACGATGCACTCGATCGCCAACCGCTATGCCGCGCCGATACCCGGCATCGACAAAGACCTGGACGGCAAAATGCGCGATGCCGCCACACCCGATGCGGGATGTTTTGAAATAGAGTTCTGATCTACAGCTGAATGGTATAGGTGTATACCGGCTTTTGCTGTGCTGCTTCGGCCGGCGTTTCATCTTTCGCCGGCGAAACGGTATAATTTACCTGGAAGGAAGTCGAAGGTGTGGGTTGCGTTTTGAGCGGCGCCGGCTTTTTGAATTTTATGTGCGCTTTTTTGTGGAACAACACGCGGACACCGCGGTTTTTGGGTACGTCAAACTTTAACAGGCGCACTACGCGGCAGGCTTCTTCGTCGCAGCCGCTGCCCACTCCCTGCAATACGCGCGTTGCAACCACTTTTCCCTGATAGTCAATATCGTATTCGACGATCACCGTACCCTCGGCGCCGGCTTCCAATGCGGCGGCCGGGTAGCGCAGGTGTTCCTGAATAAACGCAGAAAGAGCTTTGGGCCCTCCGGGGTATTCCGGTTGATGAATGAAAAGCGGCTTTTTTTTGTCTTTTTCCACGAACAGGAAGGCTGGATGGTCAGGCAGGATTTTTTAGTACTATAATGATGCAGGATCAGTGATGCATATTCAGACGATCCAGCATGCGCCGCTGCTGCAGGTATTTTTCAACCAGTTTGAGTACCAGCAGGGTGAGCACAAGATACAGGCCAATGCGCATCGCGGGTTGCCTGAGCATCCCTCCCCAGTCCACTACCGGCATTTCCGGCAGATTCACAGCATCCTGGGGAACGCCCTGCACGATGATCATAAGCACAGCTGCGCAGACAAAAAGGCCGAAGATTCCGGACACGGCCCAAACGATCCAATCCTTGCCCCGGTCGGTGGAAATGGCCCTGCCGTGCGATTGCTCGGCTGCCCAGGCCGCCATCACGCGGTCGGCGAATCCGGCGCGCGGTTTTTCGAGCGGCATGGAGGAAAGCATGCGCTTTTCCGATTCGATCGCAGCCAGGCGTTCTTTCCATTCGGGATGTTGTTCCAGATAGGCTTCCACGCGCAGGCGCTCCGTTTCCGGCAGCAACTGGTCGGCGTAGTCCCACAGGACGTCATCGTTCATTAAGAATTGCTTTTCCATATTCAAATCCCGATCTGGTCGGCAAATTTATGTTCAACGATCAATTTTAAACGCTGCCGGGCGCGACAAAGTTTTGTCTTGGCATTGCTCATGGTGATTTCCATGATCTCGCATATTTCTTCCAAATTGTGGTCATACATATAGAACAGGGTAATGATACCGGCATCATCGGGCAGCAACTGGTCGATCGCGCGCTGAAGCGAGGCGTTCAGGTCCTGCCGCTCCAAACCCGCCGAAGCGTCCGGCGCGCTGTGATCACCCAGTCTGACCGGGCGTTCGTCATCGTCGAGCGACAGTATTTCGGGGCGTTGCTTGCGCAAAAAATTCATCGACGTGGAGTACACGATCCTGTACAGCCAGGTGCTGAATTTCGCCTCTCCCCGAAAATCGGGCAGGTAGCGAAACATGCGCAAAAAGCAGTCCTGCGCCACCTCGTCGGCATCCTCCCTGTTCTTCACAAAACGCAGGGCCAGGGTGTAGACATACTGCTCGTAGCGCTTCACCAGAATGGAGAATGCGCTCTGACGGCCTGCCTGCGCCTGCTGGATAAGCGTTTCGTCTGTTAAGGTTGCTGACATTCGCGGTAAGGTCTCCCGGTTGTTTACAGTTACTAGGACACGTTTTTCGCAAATCGGGTTACACCGTCCGGAAAAATGCTTCCGGACGCCTTGCCAAAAGTACAAAATTTACCTGTTTGAACGGGTGTTTACTTTCGGAAAGCGCTTCGAAAGTCCCGCCGGACAGCGCTGCGGCAACCAGCAACGGCAACACCCCTTTCATGAAAATCATTTAGGTTTGTCCTGATGTTTTCACCAGGCACCTGACCAAGCACCATGATCATACAACTTGTCGACCTGCACGAACGGCGCATTTACCCGGCCGAGATCACCATTGAGAACGGCCGCATACAAAAGATCAGGGCCGTAGACAGCGCCCCGGAAGGATCAGGGTACCTGCTTCCGGGTTTTGTGGACGCGCATGTGCATGTGGAAAGCAGCATGCTGCCGCCGGCCGAATTTGCCAGAATGGCCGTGGTGCACGGCACGGTGGCCACCGTGTCGGACCCGCACGAGATCGCCAACGTACTGGGCACTGAAGGAGTGGAATATATGCTTGCAGATGCCGCCCGGACGCCATTCAAATTTTGTTTCGGCGCCCCCTCCTGCGTGCCCGCTACTGCCTTCGAAACGGCAGGGGCAGCGCTAAAAGCAGATGCTGTAGAGGCCCTGCTGAAGCGCCCCGACATAGGTTATCTGTCGGAAATGATGAATTTTCCCGGGGTCTTACATGGCGATGCGGAAGTCATGGCCAAAATAGCTGCGGCCGGGCGCCTGGGCAAGCCGGTCGACGGGCATGCGCCGGGACTTCGGGGCGATGATGCAAAGCGGTATTTCGCTGCCGGAATAGAAACCGATCACGAATGTTTTACATATGAGGAGGGGCTGGACAAGGCGCGGCTTGGCGTAAAAATTCTGATCCGGGAAGGCAGCGCGGCGCGCAATTTCGAGGCCTTGTGGCCGCTTATCGGAGAATTTCCGGAGCAGGTGATGTTTTGCAGCGACGACAAACACCCCGACGACCTCGTCCGGGGGCACATCGACGAACTGGTTGTCAGGGCCCTGGAAAAAGGCTGCGACCTTTTCGACGTTTTGCAGGCAGCCTGCCTGAACCCGATCCTGCACTACCGGCTCCCGGTAGGTCTGCTCCGCGAAGGCGACCCCGCCGATTTTGTCAGGGTTGCCGATTTGAAACGCTTCAAAGTGCTTGAAACCTGGCTGAACGGGGAAAAAGTAGCCGAAAACGGCCGGAGCCTGCTGCCCCGGATCGCATCGGAAGCGCCCAACCATTTTAACGCTTTACCAAAGTCTGCAGAGGCATTTCAGGTATCTGCGTCAACAGGCAACGGCTCCGCCGCAAAAGCCCATGTAAAAGTCATCGGCGCACTCGACGGGCAGATTGTCACGGAGTCGCTTACGGGCCATTTGCCCGTTGAGAATGGCCTGATCCTGGCGGACCCCGCCAATGATATGCTCAAGATCAGCGTGGTCAACAGATACGCTTTGCAGGCGGCGCCCGCTACGGGATTTGTAAAGGGATTCGGTATAAAAGGCGGCGCCCTGGCTTCCAGCGTTGTGCACGATTCACATAATATCATCGCCGTGGGCACCGACGATGACGCCTTGTGCGCGGCAGTGAATGCGGTGATCGGAACGAAAGGAGGCATCAGCGCGGTTGACCGGTCGGGCAACGCACACGTCCTGCCGCTGCCGATCGCCGGGCTGATGAGCCAGGCCGACGGATATGCGCTGGCGCAGGAATACGCCGAACTGGACGCCTGGGTAAAGAATACCCTGGGCTGCTCGCTGCGCGCGCCGTTTATGGTGCTTTCCTTCCTGGCCTTGCCTGTCATTCCCAAATTGAAAATGACAGATTTAGGACTATTCGACGTCGATCAGTTCTGCTTTGTCCCGGTGGAAATGCCTTAATTTTGCCCCCGGTTTTCAAAATTACGACTATGCTGGGGCTTTTTAAAGAACCCGGTATTACTTCAACGAACGCTGCTCCGGCGGAAACAGGAACAACAAACTGCAAATTTGGAACTCAGAGGCAAACTGATCTGCGGCGTCGCCGGCGTTTTTCTCTTCGACCTGACGGGAATTCCGTTCGGCGGACTGATCGGTTTTGTACTTGGTTCGCTGGCCGGCCATTATGTCTTCGACAAGCCCCGCGAAACGGCCGCTTCGGAAAGCGAGTTCAAGGCCTATCAGCGTAAACAAGGAGCATTTTTGTACCACGTATTTGCCCTGTGCGCCAAAATGGCAAAAGCCGACGGCTCCGTAACCCGGCAGGAGATCTCGCACATGGAGTTTCTTATGCGCAACCAGTTTCGCATGAACGACCACGCGCGCGCGCAGGCGATCCGGATATGGAAACAGGCCAAGGATTCCAGCGAATCATTCGATCAGTATGCCAGGGCTTTTTACCGCGATTTCGGCCGTGAACGCCATCAGGTGGTCAACATGATGGACCTCCTGTTTGCCATGGCCGCTGCCGACGGCGGCCTGCATCCCCACGAAGAGACGCTGCTGCTGCGCGCTGCAGGCATATTCCATATCGGGCGACTACAATTTGATCGCATCAAAAGCCGCTACTATCACACCCGGAACGATCAGCAGCCGCAACGCTGGAATCCGCTGGATCCGCATTACCTGATCCTGGGCGCCAAGCCGACCGATTCGATGGAAACCATCAAAAAAAAGTATCGCGCGCTGGCCATGAAATGGCACCCGGACAAACTGGCGGCAAACGGAGCATCGCAGGAGTCGCTGCGGCACGCCAAGGAAAAATTTCAGCAGATCAACGAGGCTTACGAGAAAATAAAAATCGCCAAAAAATAATGTGAATGCCGATCCTCGCCGACACGAATTGCCGCGACCGGGAAGCGGTCAAAGCGGCCTTTCTGCCTTTTGCAAGGCCGGACTATGTGGAAGGCATGGTGATCGGCGACGACCTGGACAGCCTGCTTACGGCCATGTATCTGCACCAGTTGTTCGAATGGCCGGTCGTCGGGGTGTATTGCCAGTATTCGCGGCTCTGGCATACCGGTTCTTCTCAGGTGTTTTGGGACAAACTGTTATCCGGGAGATACGTCGCAGTCGATCTCGACATTTACCACCCCGCCGTACCGAGTCTGGGGCACCACATCATCAGCCGGCAGCAGCGCGATGAGCTGCCCGGTCACACCCACACCCTGAATCCCAATGCGCTGCGCGGCTTTTCTGTCCGCAAGGACTACACGCGTAAATATCCGCTTGCCACCATTCACTACCTGTGGTGGCTATTCGGGCAGGGCTTACCGGTTGAGAACGTGAATTTACTGATCTGGCTGGCAGATTCCGCCTACATCAATGCCCAGCAATACCGGAATAATGTAGAAGAGTGGGTCAGGTTTTTCGGCATTCCCGCTTTTAACACCATACTACCCGCCTTGCAGACACGCGCATTCGAACAGGCGCTCTTCGATCGCATCCTTCGCCCGATGGGCGCCAATCCGCTTTGCCATCCGGGGAGATCGCGAAACAAGTCGCAGCACCTTGGACTGAACGGATACCAGTGTCAGTTTGAAGACCCGCACAAGCAAAACGGACACTTAAGATCACTGCTCGACATTTTAAGCAGGCTGAGCGGCTGGGCGCCGCTTCCTTTTCCGTCAAAATTTGGAGGTTTCCGGCAGGGCAATCGCAAAGAGATAGCGGTCAGGGATCTGGAAGGTCTTGATTTTTGCGAATGGCTCGAGCGGAATGGCGTATTTTCCTACGCCTTTACTTACCGGGAGCGACTTAATTATACGGTTCTACAATAAAAAAACCGTCGCTGCCTTTTGCCTGGTACAAAGGCATGAGGATCAGGCCGTCCTGAGGCGACAATACGCGACCGGTCGCATCATCGGCCAGGTATTCGCCTTTTTGCACAGGCTGAAAGTTCAGATATCCGGGGCGCATCCGAAACGCATCGCCCGGCCGGATATGGTGCACATGGCGCAGGCGCGTCACTTTGGGCAGGGAAGCGCTGAAGCGGTCGAGGATCGCATCATCGCCACCGATCAGCGCGTCGGGTTCTATGCAGCCGGCTGCGCGCAGGCAATTGAGGACCGCAGCGACGGAGCGATTCACCGAAAGCGGATCCTCATGCCGCCCCGCTTCAAATGCCGCGCCTATGGTTTGCCGTGGCAAACCCGATATCTGAAAATGCCCATCCGTACCGAATCGCAACAAGGTCCCCCCTACCCCTTCGAACAGGTCGAGTATCACCGGAGCATGCAACGCCTTTGCGAGCCTGAGGCTGGCTTTGTCGTCGGTAGGAATGCAAAAAACACCGCCATCGGCAGAAGTCGTGTGCAGGTCCAACAGAACAAGTGTATCGGGTTTTATTTCAGCGATCGCATCGTGCACTGCTTCAAATAACGCCAACATCTCAAGGTCTTCGCCATGAAGTGCCTCCTGAGGCGTATGCCTGATGCGCTGGAGCTGATCGAGCGTCCACAAACGGTTGAGGTCTTTTTCGAGAAAACGAACACCGGCGGCGTATGCCTGCCGGTTTCCCAGCAAGCCGATCAGGCGCCCTCTGAAGGGGTTCTTTCGCTCCACCCGCGACCGATCATTCAGCAATGAGAACACCCTTTCCAGCGCCTGTACGCCTGCTTGCTCATTCCCATGAACGGCGCCGAATGCGATGACCAATGCGCCGTCGTTGCCTTCTCCGTAACTTCCAATTTGACGATCCATAGCCAACATAAAAAGGCTTCCAAGATAGATATCCTGGAAGCCCTGTCATCTTTTTTAAAGGAATTATTTCTCCTCCGTTGTCTTCGGTTTGCGGCCGCGGCGTTTGGGTGCAGCGGCTGCATCTTTCGCAGTGGCGGCTGCAGCCTTAGGTTTGCGGCCGCGCTTTGCCGGCGTGCTTTCCGTTCCTTCGGCCGACTCTGCCTTCGGCTTGCGGCTGCGGCGTTTTGGGGCTGCTTTTGCATCTGTTGTAGCAGCGGCGGCGGTTTTAGGTTTGCGGCCGCGCTTTGCCGGCGTGCTTTCCGCGCCTTCAGCCGACTCTGCCTTCGGCTTGCGGCCGCGGCGCTTCGGGGCGGTCGATGCATCTGCTGTGGCAGCGGCTGCGGCGGCTTTTAGGTTTGCGACCGCGCTTTGCCGGCGTGCTTTCCGCGCCTTCGGCAGACTCTGCCTTCGGCTTGCGGCCGCGGCGCTTTCGGAGTGGTCGATGCGTCTGCTGTGGCAGCGGCTGCAGCGGCTTTAGGTTTGCGGCCGCGTTTTGCCGGTGTGCTTTCCGCGCCTTCAGTCGACTCTGCCTTCGGCTTGCGGCCGCGGCGCTTTGGTGCAGGTCGCTGCATCTGCTGTGGCAGTGGCGGCAGCGGCTTTAGGTTTGCGGCCGCGGCGTTTCGCCGGCGTCGATGCGCCTTCGCTGTAGCGGTGGCTACAGCGGCTTTAGGCTTGCGACCGCGGCGCTTTGGTGTGCTGTCGCTTCCTTCGGCTGATTCCAGCCTTTAGGCTTGCGGCCACGGCGTTTCGGAGCAGTCGATGCATCCGCTGTAGCAGTGGCTGCAGCGGCTTTAGGCTTGCGACCGCGGCGCTTTGGTGCGCTTTCCGTTCCTTCTGCCGATTCCGCCTTCGGTTTGCGACCGCGGCGTTTCGGTGCAGTCGATGCATCCGCTGTAGCAGTGGCTGCAGCGGCTTTAGGCTTGCGACCGCGGCGCTTTGGTGCGCTGTCCGCGCCTTCTGCCGACTCCGCCTTCGGCTTGCGGCCGCGGCGTTTCGGGTGCCGATGCATCCGCTGCTGCAGTGGCTGCAACGGCTTTAGGCTTGCGACCGCGGCGCTTTGGTGCGCTGTCCGCGCCTTCTGCCGACTCCGCCTTCGGTTTGCGACCGCGGCGTTTCGGAGCCGCTTCAGACGTAGCAGCGGCAGCGGATTCACCGGTATCGAGGGCCTGTGCACCGACGGCACCGACAGCTATATCTACATCAGGAGCGCCTTCGTCCTCATTTAGCGCTTTTCCTTTGGCGACGAGCATAATGTGCGCCAGGTGATGCTTGCAGTGCCAGGCATATTGTGCAATAGCCTCCGGTATAGAAACGATGCGTTGAAGTTCGGGGTGAAAGTACCCACGTTCAAGCGCTTCTTCCGACAGCGATTCGAGGAACATTACCCAGCGATGGTGTAAAGGCGTAAGAATGTTAAGCGACATTTTTACCGGGCCAAACTTCGCTTCATCCGTTTCAGCCCAGAGCGCTTCTTCATACGGCTTAATGATGGGAGCCTGCTCAGTGACGGCGAGTTTCATCCTGATGTATGCGTTCATATGACTGTCTGCCAAATGATGCACAACTTGCCGGACGGTCCAGCCTCCGTTTCTGTAGGGAAAGTCCAACTGCCCGCTTTTCAGTTTTTTCAGAACCTTTTTCAAGTCCTTGGGTAAGCGGGCAATCGCTTTAATGTTTTTTCTGGTCTCCTGAATGCTATATGAATTTCCGTATTCAAACCGGCCAATAGGGTACCTGCGTTTATCCTGCGATTTCATTCGTGTATGGTATTAAACTTGTTTATTAAAAAATGGATTCAAAATTCATTTTAAGCAGCATCGAACAGAAGTACTTCTTAAGAAAAACCGTTAAAAAAACTATTTTTTTAAGATCGTGTGGTGACATTCGCACCAACATTCATCCTTCTGTTTTAGCCTTCATTGCACCGTCTTTCCAGCGCCATAAATACCGGCTTGCAATGGTCCTGTAGGGTCGCCATGGCTCGGCACATTCGAGCATTTTGGTTTTTAGTTTTTTGTCGTTTTTATCCATCCCGAACAGCCCGATCATAGCCTGCTGAATGCCGAGATCTCCAATTGGGAAAACGTCTTTGCGGCCGATCGTGAACATCATGACCATCTGGGCGCTCCAAATCCCCACACCCTTGATCTGCGTCAAAAATGTGACGATCTCGTCGTCGCTCATTTCGTTCCAACGGTGATTCTCCAGGTCATATTGTTGGGAAAAATCGGCTACATTTTGAAGATAGGTCGATTTCTGAACGGAAAGTCCGACACTGCGCAACTGCTCTTTCGTCATGTTAGCCAACAGATCTGAATGGGGATAATTTTCCGGAAACAAAGCGCAGAACCGATTAAATATCGTCGCCGCTGCTTTTGTGCTAAGTTGTTGAGAAACAATTGAATCCAACAGGGCGAAATATACATTACCGGAAGGGGTAAAATCGGGAATATCAATGGAATCAATTAAGGGCTTAAGCGTAGCATCCCGCTTCAAATGGCTTAATGCCTGTTCAGAATTCATGCGGCAAGGTAAGAATTAATACAAAAGTAAAAACAAAAAATTGATTTTAGAAATGTTTGCAGCAAAGCGTATCAGGCAAATACCCGTTTACAAAAAAAGAGATTCAAAAATGCAAGAAACCTGAAGATTACGATCGCTCAAACATCCCTGATAGTGAGACAGATATACGATCTTTCAGCCAAACGCGACATCAGGTCTTTATTTTTTAATTTTCGATATTTCAAAAACGATTCGTTTAATTTTTTTGACACTTTTCAGGGTCGTCTGTTTTAAAACATTTCTATGCCATCATTGGAAAACGAACTAAGCACCATTTTGTTTCGATTTTATTGTGTCATTTTAGGCAAAAAGACATCTCCCGTACATATAATAATATTTCTAAATGAGTTGAGTCTCTGAGACGAATTTTAAAATGCAGCACAGCAGCATTACTCACCCGAAAAAAAATAATAAAATACCAGCCAGTGGAGTCGCGATCTCTTTAGCCCCGGCATTTTGGCATATTGGTTTTCATAGAAAAAAGTGCCGCTTGTAAAGACATATAGTCGCCTCATTATTACAAAAAGGCAGAAGGCCACAACACAAGGCGTCGAAAACACTTTTGTTACTCTTCTGCAAAAAAGATAATATTGCCCTGCCGGATTTATGCAAAACAGCCCGGTTGCAGGATATGGGATTTCAAAAAGTAAGTACGATCGACGGTAAGAATGAAATGCTGCACTTTGTCAGGAGCCTCCTCGACGATGTGCAGGCATTTGAATACATGCTTGAAAATGACTGGTTCGAGACGAACATCACGCGTATTGGCGCCGAACAGGAGATGTGCCTGGTGCATAACAAAACGTTCAAGCCCGCTACCATCAATATGGAAGTGCTGGAAAAACTGGGCGAGCGCCCCTGGTGCGTCACCGAACTGGCAAAATTTAATCTCGAGACCAACCTGAGCCCGCGCGAATTCACAGGCGACTGCCTCAGCCAGCTGGAAGCGGAAAACCTGCGTTACCTCAACGAGATTCAGTCTGTACTCAACGAATTCGACGCGAGCATCATCCTGTGCGGCATTTTGCCAACCCTGCGCAAGCATGACCTGGAAATGCACAACCTGACTCCCAAAGACAGGTACTACGCGCTGATGGCAGCCATCCAGAAACATATGCTCGGCACCTCGTTCGAATTACGTGTGGAAGGGGTGGACGAACTGCTCGTCAAGCACGACTCCCCGCTGCT
Organism: Lewinellaceae bacterium; assembly: GCA_020636045.1. GTDB lineage: Bacteria > Bacteroidota > Bacteroidia > Chitinophagales > Saprospiraceae > M3007. The sequence continues at coordinate 82,581 of JACJYP010000002.1, read as the reverse complement.
CGAGGCCTGCAATACCAGTTTTCAGGTGCATTTGCAGGTGACACCAAAGGATTTTGTGCGCATGTACAACATCGCACAGGTGCTCGCAGGCCCCGTGACGGCAATCTCTGCCAATTCGCCGCTTGTGTTTGGCCGGAGGCTATGGCACGAAACGCGCATCGCCCTGTTCCAGCAAAGCCTCGACACACGCACCACAAGCGACCACATGCGGGAGCGCCTGCCTCGGGTAAATTTCGGCTCCGACTGGCTGCGCGGCGACATCACGGAAATTTACAAGGAGGATATCAGCCGTTTTCGGGTGCTGCTCGCCGGCGGTATCGAAGAGAACTCCATCGCTATGGTAAAAGATGGCAAAACGCCCAAACTGCGGGCGCTTCAGATTCACAACTCCACCGTGTACCGCTGGAATCGCCCCTGCTACGGGATATCCCCGAACGGCAAGCCGCACCTCCGCATCGAAAACCGGGTAATGGCTGCCGGCCCCACCCCTGTCGACGAGGTTGCCAATGCTGCTTTCTGGCTGGGCTGCATGGTGGCGATGGGCGATCGCTTCGACGATATCACCAAGCACATCGACTTCGCCGATGCCCGCGACAATTTCCTCAAGGCAGCCAAATTCGGCATCGACACCACCTTCTCCTGGATGAAAGACAAAAAGGTTCCCGTCACGGAACTCATCCTGAAAGAACTGCTGCCCATCGCAAAAGAAGGCCTGAAAATGCGCAAGGTGAAACAAGCCGACATCAGCAAATACCTCGGCATCATTGAAGCCCGCGCGAAAGGCCACAGGACCGGCGCCCGCTGGCAGTTGCGCGCATTCACAGCCATGAAAAAAGAAGTCACCAACGACGAAGCCGTCACCGCAGTTACCGCCGCTATCGTGAAAAATCAAAAAAACAACAAACCGGTGCACACCTGGAATGAACCGTCCGTCTCCGATCTTGAAGACTGGCGTCCGTCAAAAATCAAGGTGGAAGAATTTATGTCCACGGATCTGTTCACCGTGCAAAAAGAAGACCTGATCGAACTGGTGGCCGAGATCATGAACTGGCGGCGCATTCGCTACATGCCTGTCGAGAACAGCAAGGGCGAACTGGTCGGTCTGATCTCCAGCCGGATGTTGCTGCGCCACTTCGCGCGCCGCAACGAACTCAATGAAAACACGGCCAGCACCGTCAAGGATATCATGGTTGAGAAACCGGTGGTCGCCACTCCCGACACCACCATCATGGAAGCCATGAAAAAAATGCGCGAATACCGCATCGGTTGCTTGCCGGTCGTGAAAGGCCGCGAATTGGTCGGCATCATCACGGAGATGGACTTCCTGCGCATCACGTCCAGACTGATGGAGCGCATGGAGCCTTAGAGGACTCTTCAGCGCACTCTGATATAAAAAATGGGTCAGTCTGACAGACCGCGACTGCGGCTTACAGACTGACCCAAAGGTTTGTTTGTATGTAAAATGGGCGCTATTCTCCTGACGGAGGAATCGGGGTGCCCAACCAGAGGTTGGTGTTACTTAGAAGCACCAGCCGTTGGCCTTCAGCACTGCGTCGGCAATAAACCGGCGTTTTTCCTTTACGTTTACGGGCGGGTACTTGGCAAAGCGTTTCAGGCCCATGAGGAATGTTTTCAGCAGGTCGCCTTTGGTAAAAGAAGCGATCGCATCGGTTGCATTTTTCAGCATGCGCGCGTTCACGTCGTGGAAATAGACCTGCAACATGGCATCATACAACGCCTGATCCTGTTTTTTCTGCATGTCCGACAGTTTTTCCACGCGCAACAGCAAGGATTCAGCGGAATACAGATCGATGAGCATATCAGCGCAGTTCATCAGTATTTCCTGTTCTTCTTTCAGGTTGATCTTGCCGTCCATTTGCATTTTGGCAGCGCCGCCAGCCGTCATCAGGATGATCTTCTTGAAATCTGCGATGGCCTTCCGCTCTTCCCCGTATGCGCCTTCCGTTTTTTCAAATGAAGGCATGGAGGCCAGTTCTTTTTGCACCGCCCAGGCCGGCCCGACGATGTCAAGTTGCCCTTTGAGCGCGCGTTTGAACAGCTGATCCACCATCAGCATGCGGTTGATCTCGTTGGTGCCTTCGTAGATACGATTGATCCGGCTGTCGCGATAGGCGCGAGCGGCAGCATATTCCTCGCTGAAGCCGATGCCACCGTGGACCTGTACGTTTTCGTCGACGCAATAGTCCGTCACTTCCGAACCCAGCACTTTCAGGATTGAGCATTCGATCGCATATTCTTCGGCCGCTTCCAGCGTAGCCTGGCCAAATGTCTTTCCTTCCGCTTCTGCGGAGATCTTTTTGTCCTGCATCAATTGGGACGTGCGATAAGCGGCGCTTTCCGCAGCGAAATTGCGCAGGGCCATTTCTGCCAGTTTGTACTGGATGGCGCCGAATGAGCCGATCGGCTTTCCGAACTGTATGCGTTCGTTGGCATAGCGGGTTGCCATATTGACCACCTCCTTGTTGCCGCCGATGCACATCACGCCGAGTTTGAAGCGCCCGATGTTCAGGGCATTGAAAGCGATGAGGTGCCCTTTACCGATTTCGCCGAGCACATTTTCGGCCGGTATTTTGGCATTTTCAAAAAACACCTGCCGCGTCGACGAACCTTTGATCCCGAGTTTGTCTTCTTCTTCACCCAGTGTAATGCCGGGAGTATCGCGCTCTACGATGAAACCGGTGAACTGCTCGCCGTTGATCTTGGCAAACACAATAAAAAGGTCTGCAAAACCCGCATTGGTGATCCACATCTTTTGTCCGCTGAGCAAATAGTGCTTTCCGTCGTCACTCAGGTCAGCGCGGGTTTTTGCATTCAGAGCATCGGAGCCGCTGCCGGGTTCGGTGAGGCAATATGCCGCTTTCAATTCACCGGAGATCAGGCGCGGCAGATATTTTTCTTTTTGTTCTTCGGTACCGAAATACAGAATGGGCAGCATGCCGATGCCCGTATGCGCGGCTATGGACGTGGAAAAGGAACCACAGGGCCCCAGCGTATCGGCGATCACCGTATTGGTGTTGGTGTCGAGTTCGGTGCCGCCGTACCGCGCAGGCATATGCGCGCCCAGCAAACCCAGTTCGCCTGCCTTCTGAAGCAGCGAAGGCGTCAGACCCGGTTCCTGTTTTTCAATTTTCGGCCGGTTCGGCACGATCTCGTTCTTCAAAAAATCTTCGGCCATTTGCCTGACCATCAGTTGCTCTTCGTTGAGTTCCTCCGGAATAAACGTAGCCTCTGCGTTGCTCTCCCTGATCAGGAATTCACCGCCTTTCAGTACGTCGCTTGCGACCATTGTATCTTCCATATTTTATAAATGTATTGAGAAAATTTAAAAGAATAGCGAATTTTCGCTACAAAGATATGAGCAGGCTTTTGAATTATCAAGGCCTGTTATGTAATTTTCTTCAGACAATCATCCTGCAACCGAACCATGCCGCATAATCGGCCCTGTTAGAGGCTGTTTGGGTTAGCCTCCAGGACATTCATTTTCAAAAAACAATCTTATGAAAATTTCCGCATTGCCTGCGTTTTTCATGGTCACCTGTCTGGCCGTTTCGTGCAACCGCTCGGCGCCCGAGCAATCTGCAAAGTCGGCGCCTGCATCCGAAGACTATGCGCAATCATATGAGCCGGAAAAAGCGCCTGCTACTTCTCCCGCCGATCGCGATTATTTCTCCAGTGTCGCCGCCATCGGGGCTGCGGATACGATCAAAACCTTCGTCAGAAAAGCATCCTGGCGTTTTCGGGCAGGGGACGTGCAAAAAACAAGCCTGCGCATAGAGGACCTGGCCCGCCGTCTGGGTGGCTTTGTGATCTCCAGCGATCTGAACACCCAGATCGAACGCCGCCACATGGAACCCGTCAGTCGCGATTCAGCCCTCGAAACGATCCTTTTCAGCGAGCAGCACCAGATCGTGCTGCGCCTGCCCGCCATGCATCTGGATACCTTGTTGCGGACTGCCGCAGCGTGGGCCGATCTTACGGATTACCGGCGGGTATCGGCAGAAGACGTCGGCCTTCAGTTGATGGAGCAGCAACTGACCCAACTCCGGCAGGAACTTTACAACCGGGAATTACAGCAATCGCCCGAAATCGCACAGGTAGTAGCAGCCACGGGCGACAAAACGGAACGCCGGCTGCGCAGCAGGAGCGTTACCGACCGGGCCCGGCTGGAGCGGCTAAAGATCGAGGATGCCGTGCGGTACAGCACGGTGACGATAGAGATGTACGATTTGCCAAGACTCCGCCGCAGCATGATCGCTTATGCTGATTATGACGAACCTGGGCGTTCTTTTGTCAGCCGTGCCGTTGAAGCGCTCCGGCAAGGCGGCGAACTGCTCGTATTCATCAGCCTCGGTATCTTCCGGCTTTGGGGTGTCATTTTACTCGCGGCGGTAGTGTTTCTGATCTGGCGAAAATGGCGGCCCCGCCGGGTAAAATCCTGACGGATTGCCCGTGCACTACTTCTTTCCCGGCACTTTAGGCATGGGTTTTGTCGGTATCCTTGTTGAACAATTGACAAAAAAAACGGCTGAACATTCCACAAATTCATCTGTTTCACTGATTTTTGACACACTTAATGCCCTGAAAAAGTCTGCCGTATCGTTTTGTGCTGATAACCAGGGCATTAACACCGAGTCAACCTTCGGCAAGCGACAACAGGAAAGAAATGGCGATCTATTCAATCCGCGATCTGGAAAAGTTGACGGGCATCAAAGCCCACACGATCCGTATCTGGGAGCAGCGATACGGGCTGGTGGTACCTGCCCGTACGGAAACGAATATACGCTATTACACCGACGAAAATCTGCGGCTGCTGTTCAATATCGCATTGCTCAACAGGAATGGATACAAGATCAGCAAACTGGCGCAAATGAGTGACAACGAGATCGCGGAGCGGGTGGCCGATATTGCGGAAAACAACGGCAGCCAGAACGCCCAGATCGATGCGCTCACGCTGGCGATGATCGATCTGGATGAGGCAACTTTCGACCGCATTTTCTCGACTTATACCTGGGAAAACGGCTTCGAGCGCACGATGGTGGAACTGGTGTACCCTTTTCTGGACAAACTCAATGTACTGTGGCTGACCAACAGCGTCAGCCCCGCCCATGAAAAATTTATCGGCCATCTGATCCGGCGCAAACTGATGGCGGCGATCGACAAGGAATCGGCCGAAGTGCCGAGGGACGCCGCTACATTTGTTTTGTACCTGCCCGACGACGAATCGCAGGAACTGACCCTGCTTTTTATGTACTACCTGCTGCGCAGCCGCCACAAACGGGTCATATATCTCGGTCACCGGGTTTCTTTGAGCGACCTGGAGGATGCCTGTCAGCCCCTGCGCCCCGATTACGTTTTTACGATCATTCAGGAGCCCATCCCCCGGCACCCGATCCAGACATATGTGGAAGCGGCATGTGAGGCGGCCAAGCCGGCGGAAGTGTTACTCACCGGCGCACAACTGTTTGTAAATCAGGTGGCTTTGCCTTCCAACGCCCACATTTTAAACGGCCTGCAGGAGACCATCGATTTCCTCGACAGCCTCGAACTGAAACTCATCAATGCCAGAACATCTTCGGTCGGCGATACCCGTGAGTCGGCCGCCGGCAGCGCCAAGTAACTGGTTTAGTCCCCTGAGTTACAGATCGCATTTCCCTCCGCTTATTCCTGGGTTTCCTCCAGTTTTTTCATCAGCATCCTGTCCGTTTCCTGCGGATTGTGTACTTTTTTGAACCACTGCTGCGCCAGGGCTCCTTTTTTCTCCTGAATGGCCATCAGCCCGCATAGGGCAAATATGGCGTCGTCGAGCCCGCGCACCATACGTCCGTCGCGCAGGGATGGCAGGTCTTTGAAGGCCAGAAACCCGTCGGAGCGGCCCAGTTCGCCGCTTTTGGTGAATACGTATTGTATGTCCACTTTGATAGAATCGGGCGATTTTTCATAAAGCCCCCAGATCACGAGATCGGCCATGCAGCGCTGCCCGATGGACGTGGCGGTCCTGATATCGGGGTTGTTCTTTTTTACATCGTAATTGCCCAGGATCTCTACCTGAGTAGGGAATTCGTTCTTTCCGGAGAGTTCACGGATGCGCGACTGAATGGTCAGTTCGGGGCTGGCCGGAGAATTGGCGAGGTCCTGAAACGGCAGGATGATCACCCGTTGTCCTGCCCCTGCAAAAGCGGGGCAGGCCGCTTCCGGCTTCGTTCCGGTACCCGCATCGCCCTGGCGACTTGAGAACCACAGTCCGAGCAACAGGCCCAGCGCCAGCACGACAGCCGCGCCGATCAACCATTTGTACAGCACCGATTTATCTGGCGGAGCACCGAGCGTCCGCTGTGCAGGCGGGCCGGCGGCAATGGTGTCCAGCGTGCTCAGCAGCGCATCGTTGATCTGGCTATACTGGCGTTGCGCTTCCTGAAACGAAAGAATACCCTTCAACTCCTGTTGTCGTGCAGCGTTATAGTTGGCCTCTGCAAGCTGGAGCACACGGGTCGTCTCGGCAAAGCGCGCATCTTTTTCGAGATGATCGAGAATGGCCCGAAGCGCCTTGCCGGTATCACCTTGCTGTAGCAGCGAGCGGGTTGTAGCAATGATTTCGTTGATTTCCATGCGGTACGGGCGTTTTCCTTGTGCAAATTGACAAAATTTAATTCAAAAAACGCACAACCGTTCCGGTTTTTGCAGGGAGCGGCCTGTCTCTCTTTCAGGGCAAAAGCGCCAGGCATTGTTGCAGGCTTTCGCGCCAGTGCGGTATTTCCAGGCCGAATGCATCCTTGATCTTTGCTTTGTTCAGCACACTGAACGGCGGCCGGGCAGCCGGCGTGGGATATTCTGCCGTTACGATCGGACGTACCCGGCAATCGATCCCCCTGATCTCAAAAATGGCCCGGGCAAAGTCATACCAGCTGGTCACGCCTTCGTTGGAATAATGCCAGATACCCGAAAAGGACGTTTTTTCAGACTGTTTGATAATGCTCAGGATCGCTGCTGCCAGATCGGGGGCATAGGTAGGCGTGCCGATCTGGTCGAATACGACCTTTAGTTCGGAGCGTTCGGTACCGAGGCGCAACATGGTTTTTACGAAATTGGCGCCGAAGGGAGAATACACCCAGGAAGTGCGGATCACCATGGCCTGCGGGTTGGCGCGTAACACCGCCCGGTCGCCCGCCAGTTTGGTGCGGGCATACACGCTTTTCGGGCTGACCGCGTCCGTTTCCACAAACGGGGTGTTCTGGCGATTGTGGTACACGTAATCCGTGGAAAGGTGAACGACGGGAATGCCGCGAGCGGCACAGGCCTCCGCCAGATAACGCGCTCCGTTCACATTGATCCGGCGCGCCAAAAGGGGTTCGCTCTCCGCTTTATCTACCGCCGTATATGCCGCACAATTGATGCACCATTGCAACCCTGCCCTGTCCAGGTTTTTAAAAAATGAAAATACGGCTTTCCCGTTCGTAATATCGACCTCGTCTATATCGGCAAAAACAAATTGCCAGTCCGGATATGTCGCAGCCAACTGGCGGAAGCATTGTCCTACCTGCCCGTTAGCGCCTGTGATCAATATGGTCATGAGACTAAAACGATATATTTGGAAAGGCCGCCGGTTAATAAATCGACCCGGGCGGCAAAAGTACATCTTTCACGAAAAGGCGGCGCCCTCGCTCCCGGCGCATTATCTTCACCCTCCAGATCAGGAGATCGGTGCATTCGTAATAGTTTTTTTGTTAAGGCGTTTTTACATTTGGCCGGCGAAAACCCTGCGCCCGGCCTGTATGCTACCGATCTTTTCTGAAACCGAACATCATTCTTTAGTCCACATGAAACGTATTTTTCCTCTTTTGCTACTGTCCGCATTGCTGATGCAGGCGTGTAGTTCTGTGAAAAAAAGCAGCAAAACCCAGACATCCTCCGCTCCTTCCGCGCTGAGCAGCAGATCCGGCGGCGACCGCAATCAGGTGTATGCCGACAGATTCGGTTCGTCGGCCATCCTGGAAATGGAACGTGACGGCATCCCCGCCAGCATCACCCTCGCACAAGGCATTCTGGAAAGCGGCGCCGGCACCAGCGAACTCGCTCAAAACGCCAACAACCACTTCGGTATTAAATGCGGGACCGGCTGGAACGGAAAGACCTACCAGAAAAAAGATGACGACCGGGATGCCAACGGCAACCTGATCGAATCCTGCTTCCGGAAATACGACAAGGTAGAAGACAGTTTTCATGACCACGGCGAATTCCTGCGCGACCCGAGGAAAGAGTACCGCTACGGCTTTCTTTTCAAACTCGACCGCAACGATTACAGGGGCTGGGCAGAAGGCCTTGAAGCTGCGGGGTATTCTACCTCCAATACGTATTCTGAAAAACTGATCGATATCATCGAGCGGTACAAACTCTACGAATACGATATCGCGCGGGGCAGTGTGCCCAATCCGGTGGACCCCGGCGCCGGCGGGTCGACGGGCGCCGATATTCCCCTGCCCAACCCCACCAACCGGATCGGCCGCATCAACGACACCAAGGTGATCCTCGCCAGGGAAGGCGAAACCCTGACCGACGTCGCCAAGGCATATCGCCTGGGTACCAGCAAACTCGTCGCCTACAACGACCGGGGCTACACGCCGGTGCAGCAGTTGAAAGCCGGCACCCGGGTATTTATTCAGCAAAAAAAGGACAAGTGGAACGGCCGGGCCAAGGAACACTACGTGAAGGAAGGAGAAACCATGTTCGATATCGCGCAACTCTACGGCATCCGGCTCTCCAAACTGCTCGATCGAAACCGGGTCACCCAGGGCCAGGAGCCGGCGATCGGCGAGCGCGTGCGGCTGAAGGGCAAGCGTCCGCAAAGCGATGAATTGCGGCTGCGCGACGTCAATAGCGACCCTTCGCCCAACCAACCCGGCGCTCCGGCACCATTGCCCCCTGTCAATGAAACCATGGAACCCGATGACAGCGGCTACCTGGATCCGATCGGAGGAGAAACACCCGATCCCAACAAACCCGCTCAGCCCGACCAGGGCAACGATATGAAACCGCCGGTCGTAATCGGCGTACCCTACCCGCCCGACCCGACGCCCAACCAGCCCGGGCAGGACGAAACGACGCAGCCGCAATCCCCGAACGTTCCGTCACCGGTCACGCCGCCTGTAGTGGGCGATGGTTATCACCTGGTGGTAAAGGGCGACACTTTGTACAGTATTTCCAGAAAATACAACACAAGCGTTGAACGGATCAAACAGCTGAACAACCTGCCCGATAACGTCGTGCGGATCGGCCAGCGACTGCGGGTAAAATAAGCACCCATGGATACTACGGACCCGCAGCAACTGCCACCCGAAATGGAGCATCTCGAAACGCTGGCTTCGCTGCTCGACAATCGCTTCAGGATACCCGGTACTAACATCCGGTTTGGCCTCGATGCGCTGATCGGCCTGGTGCCTTATGTCGGCGATGTAGCCGGGTTCGTAGTTTCGGGATTTCTGCTGCGCATCATGATGAAGCGGGGCGCCGGTCCGATCCTGATGCTGCGCATGATGGGCAATTTCACCCTGGATGCGGTAGTGGGTGTCGTGCCGGTCGCCGGCGACCTGTTCGATTTCGGGTTCAAGGCCAATCGCCGCAACGTGGAACTGCTGAAAAAATACTATGCCGAAGGCAAAATCCGGCCACCCGCACGTTGGTCTGCCGCTATCCTGGGCCTGTTCTTTTTCGCTGTGTTTATCTTCCTGATCTGGGGCATCTGGAAAGTCGCCGCCATGCTGGGCATATGGGCCTGGAATGCAATATCCGGCCTGGCAGGTTAACGCAAAAAAGCAGCATCGTCCGGCACTGAAAATTGCGCGGGCCAAAGGAATCCGGGCATAATTCCGCATCTTCGCCCGGCAAAAGCCTCTTTATGAAACGACTCTGTTTATTCGCGTTTGCCCTGATATGCGCCGCTCAAACCTTTGCGCAATCGGCCACGACGCTGTCCGAACGGGCAACGATCAGCCTGATGACCGTAGCGCCCGGCGAATATCTGTACAGCACTTTCGGGCACAGCGCCTTGCGCGTACGCGATCCGCAAAACAGAATCGACCGCTGCTATAATTACGGCACTTTCGATTTCAATCAGCCGTACTTCATCCTGAAATTCTGCCGGGGTAAACTGCGCTATTTTCTCAACATCGAATCGTACCGCAGCTTCGAATACAGCAATTTTCAGGACCGCAGGCCCATGCAGGAGCAGTTGCTGAACCTCCGCCAGGACCAGAGGCAGCGGATATTCGAATTGCTGGAAACCAACGCGCTGGAACAAAACCGGTATTACCAGTACGACTTTTTTTACGACAACTGCGCCACCCGCATCCGCGATATCGTTAAAGAGACTTTTTACCAGGAGATCACTTTTGACAGCAGCCACCTGGCGCTCGGCAGCACGATGCGCCAGCTCCTGCATCCCTACCTGACGAAAATGCCCTGGACCCGTTTTGGCATCGATCTGGTGCTGGGATATTCCGCCGACCGGCGCGCAAGTCCCGAAGATTTTATGTTCCTGCCCGACCACATGCACGACATTTTCGCGCATACACAGATTCCGGCAGGGCCGCTGGTGGCATCCGGGCGCCGCATCCCCGAATGGTCGTTTCCCGAAGCCAGCGTAAAGGCCGGCTTTTTCGACAGCCCGCTGCTGGTGATGTGTCTTGTGGCGGTGATCGGTTTGCTGAGTATGGCCAATCCGCGCACCGAACGGATCTTCGATTTCATTTTCTGGCTCGTGCTGGGTCTTGCAGGCCTCATCATTGCCTTTTTGTGGTTCGCTACCGACCATTCTTCCACAAAAATGAACCTGAATATATTGTGGGCCTTGCCGACGCATCTGCTGGTTTTCTGGCGCAACCGGCGTACCGAACTCATGGATAACTACTTTTCCGGAACGGCCATCCTGGCCGCGCTTACGCTGATCTTCTGGAAATTCATCCCGCAGGAAATGCCCACGCCGGCCATTCCCATCGTGATCCTGGTCATTGTAAAAGGCCTCTGGCGGCGATACTGGAAAAAAGAACGGCCTGCAAAGATCTGGGATGTAGCCTGAACCGACTGATCATTAAAAAATACATACCATGAAAACGCTGATATTCGCGCTGGGAGCGCTGGTGGTGGTCGCTTCGGAAAAATGCAGCAAGGTTGACCTGCATTCGCCGGTAGTAGAGATGCAAACGGGACCCTGTTTTGGTTTTTGTCCGGTGTACAAACTCACCGTATTGCACAGCGGCCTGGTCCGCTACGAGGGCATGCGGTTTACGGAAAAAACGGGGCTGGATTCCTTCCAGCTCACTGCTGCCGAATTGAAGGGCCTGAAATCAAAAGTGAACGAAGTCGATCTCTGGCAATACCCCGACGTCATTAAAACGGAAGTGGTGGATGCTCCTTTTACGACGATGAGCGCCTTTAGAGGGGAAAATGTAAAGACTGTAAAAGGGTCGATCGATCGGCCCGCACCGCTGCTCGAACTCGAAGAAATGCTGAAAACGCTCGCCGAAGCACACGGATTCCAGGTAAAACGCGGGGTCAACCCGAACGAGATTGCCCCTGATCACCGCAGGGAAGTGATCGTGAAACTGAAACCCGGGATCAACGCCGGCAACTGGATCACACAATTTACCGACATCAAACTTCGACTCGTGCGCCGCATCTCCGAGGAAAACATCTGGCGGGTGGCGTACGACGCTACGGAAGTGGAAGGGAAAACACTGGTCGACATGCTGAAAACCATGGACGGCGTGCTGGAAGTGCAGCTGAACCAGCAGGTGCAGGACAGAAACTGATATCAGGAAGGGAGGTAGCCAATTCAATGCCTTGATGCTCCGCCTAAAGCAAATCGGAAAAAAAACGTGGCCGCTGTGGGTGATGTACACCCTGGCGGCCACAGCGGTTTCGATACAGAAACTCACGCAAGGGCACCGGGAAGGCGGTTATACGTTTTACGAGAATTACCGCATTTTCAAAAACGCCTTTGCCCATTTACTACAGGGGCTTAATCCCTATGCAGCCTTTCCGGCAGAGCAGTGGGACCTGTACAAATACAGCCCTGCTTTCGCGATCTTCATGGCTCCCTTCGCTGCCATGCCCGACTGGCTGGGCCTGCCCGCCTGGAACCTCCTCAACGCGCTGATCCTGCTGTATGCCGTGTTGAAATTGCCCTGGCTCGACGACGGGCAACGCCGCTTTGCCGCCTGGTTCGTATTGATCGAACTGATCACTTCCCTGCAAAACAGCCAAAGCAACGGCCTCACCGCCGGACTGATGCTGCTGGCCTTTATCGCCCTGGACCGGAAAAAACCGGCCCCGGCCGCCGGATACATCGCAGGAGCTGCATACATCAAAATCTTCGGTATTTTCGCCGCCGTTCTGGCGCCGCTTTATCCCTACACTTACCGCAACGGGCGTTTTTCCGGGTGGCTACTGGGATGGACGCTGTTGCTGGCCCTGCTGCCCCTGGCAATGATATCTGCCGGGCAACTGAAGCAAGTGTACGCATGGTGGCTGGAGTTGTTGCGCGACGACCACGAGGCCTCTGTCGGGCTCTCCGTGCAGGGCTGGTTACAGTCCTGGTTCGGTTGGGCGCCATCGAAAACGGGCGTTACGCTGGCGGGGCTGGCCATGCTGCTGGTCAGCATTTTACCTGCGGTAAAAACTCCGACCAGGACGGGAAAAATGCTGACTGCTGCTTCGATCCTGATCTGGGTGGTCATTTTTAATCATAAAGCCGAATCGCCCACGTTTATCATCGCCATGTGCGGTGTGGCGCTTTGGTGGTTCGCCTCCGAAAAAAAAGTGTTGGATAAATGGCTGCTGTGGACAACCTTCGCCCTCGTTTCGCTGTCACCAACCGATATTTTCCCAAAAACGTTGCGCCAGATGTGGGTGCAACCATACGTCCTGAAAGCCGTGCCCTGTATCGCCGTCTGGACACTGATCACCTGGCGGTTATTGAAGGGAAATTACCCGCATGATTCCAATGAAAACGACTGAGCGGCATTTTTTGCCGGTTTGTATTTTATTCCGCAATAGCCCCTAAGAAGCAATACCGGCACACTACAAACCATGAGCGACATCGTTTACAAATTCATCAAATTCGGTATCGTCGGCGCCTCCGGCGTCGTGGTGGATTTTGGCATTACCTGGATCGGGAAAGAAAAACTCAGGCTGAACAAATACATCGCCAACAGCACGGGATTTCTGTGCGCGGTCGTCAGCAACTACCTGCTCAACCGCATCTGGACTTTTCACAGCAACGACCCTTCCATCGCCATGCAGTTCTCCAAATTTCTGCTGGCATCGCTGATCGGCCTGGCGATCAACAACAGCATCATTTACGTGCTCAACGAACGCTTCAAGGTAAATTTTTACATTTCCAAATTATTCGCTACCGGCGTGGTCACGCTGTGGAATTTCTGGGCGAACTACACTTTTACCTTCCACGCCTGAACACAGCGCTTCACTCTTCCCGCGTCACATTCGACACCCAGTCGAAGCTTTTGAGCGCTTTCATCGCCAGATTCAACTGGTCGGTATTGGACACGATCAGGCCGATGCGCCCTTCAAAGTAGCCGCTTTCGCCTGAAATGGAGAATGAGCGGATATTGATGCCCAGGCTCGATATCTTGTCGGTGAGCTGGTGGATCACGCCAGGGCCGCTGTCGATGCCCGTCACGACGATATTGGTCAGAAAATCGGCTTTCACCGTGTTGCCCCAGCCCGCCTTCAGGATGCGATGCTCGTAGTTGGCGAGCAGGTGCGTGGCATTGGGACAGGTAGCGCGGTGGATCTTGACGCCTCCCTGCGCAAGGATAAACCCGAAGATCGCGTCGCCCTGCACGGGGTTGCAGCAGGTAGCAAAGGAATACTGGTAATAACTGCCCGGTTCGCCATTGATGATCACTTCGGGTTTGTTGCCCGATTTGATCCTGGGCGGACTGTCCGGAACGACCGGTTCGGTTTCCTGCCGGATGATTTTATCTTCGATCTCGATCAGCCGCGTGCCGTCGCTGCGAAAACGCTTGAGGTCCGAGAGGTCCACCTGCTCGAGGAAGATCGCGCTGAGAAATTCAAGGCGATTGGGGTAACCGTACCAGCGGGCCAGCATGTCCGCGTTATCCTCTACCGATACCTTGTAGGCATTGAGTTTGCGCTCGAGAATTTCGCGGCCGTATTCCGCCTGGCTGCGTTTTTCTTCGCGCAGGGCAGAGCGGATGCGGTTTTTGGCTTTGCCCGTGACCACAAACTGTAGCCAGTCTTCCTTCGGCTTTTGCGTTTTTTTGGTGATCACCTCCACCTGGTCGCCGCTTTTCAGCACGTAGTCGAGGCGTTCGAGTTTGTTGTTGATCTTGACGGATTGACAGGCACATCCGATATCGGAGTGGATACTGAACGCGAAGTCGAGTGCCGTGGCTCCTTCCGGCAGTATCTTCATTTCTCCTTTGGGAGTAAAGACGTGCACCTCTTCCGCAAAAAGATTGCTCTGGAAGTCGGCCAGAAACTCGACGGCGCTGCCGGTATCATTGTTTTCCAGGGTTTCGCGTACCTGGTTGAGCCAATTCTCGAAGACGTCTTTTTTGAGTTTGCTCAGCCCTTTTACACCCTTGTATTTCCAGTGCGCGGCAAAGCCGCGTTCCGCGATATCGTCCATGCGTTCTGACCGGATCTGCACTTCCACAAAACGCCCTTCGGGGCCGATCACAGTGGTGTGCAGCGATTCGTAGCCGTTCGCTTTCGGGCTCGTGATCCAGTCCTTCAGCCGTTCGGGGATCGGCTTGTAAAAATCCGTTACGAACGTGTACACCTGCCAGCAGGCCAGGCGCTCCTCTTCCGGCGGCACATCGACGATGATCCGTACGGCAAACAGGTCGTAAATATCTTCAAAGGAGACGTGTTTATGCTTGATCTTGTTCCGGATGGAATAGATGCTTTTGGGCCTGCCGGCAATGCGGAAACGCATGCCCATTTCATCGAGCGCTTCTTTGATGGGCGCCGTAAACTCGCGGATGTACTGTTCGCGGGCGCGTTTGGTCTGAGAGAGTTTATCCGCGATCTCGTGGTATTCTTCGGGGTGGGTGACTTTCAGGCACAGGTCCTGAAATTCGCTTTTGATCTTGTAAAGCCCCAGGCGATGCGCCAGCGGAGCATAGATCGTGGTTGTTTCGGCCGCAATTTTCAGCTGCTTGTGATGGGGCATGCCCTTGATGGTGCGCAGGTTGTGGAGGCGGTCGGCCATCTTGATCAGTACGACCCGCACGTCGGACACCATCGCGCGCAGCACTTTGCTAAGGTTTTCAGCCTGGGGGCTTTCGGAATCGTGCAGTCCGTCGAGTTTGGTAAGACCATCGACGATCAGCGAAACACGGGCGCCGAAACGGTCGTGAATATCCTTCAACGTCACGTCCGTATCTTCCACCACATCGTGCAACAACGCGCAAACCACGGCCGTAGGGCCCAATCCGATCTCTTCCACGCAGATACGCGCCACTTCAATGGGGTGCATGATGTACGGCTCCCCCGTTTTGCGGCGCTGCTGGTGATGCGAGTCTGCCGCCAGTTCGAAAGCGGCGCGGATCGCCTCGCGGTCGGGTTTATCGAGCGGCGTTTTGATAGATTTCAGGAGGTTTCTATACGCTCTCCTGATCACCAACTGATCTTCGCGTTCGCCGGGGATGGCGGCATCCTTCGCCTCCAGCACGTGATTGCCTGGCGTTCCTGCGTTCATCTCTTCCGCAGCAGTAATAATGGGTTCGTGCTGCTCCATGAATCCCTCCTGTTTATCGGTGTGTTCAGATGCCTTACAAATTTAGCGCAAACTTTTATCAGTCCAAATTTGTTTGCGCTCCGTTAACGGTTTTTCTGCGGGTCCGAAGCTTTGTTTTCTACCGAAAGCATGTACTTTTGCGGTCCTTTTTGAATGGGTCCGGCTTTGGAATTCCGGCCATTTTTTTGTCGCTGAAAGTTTTAAAGTTACAAAAAATTTGCCAATTGTTCCGGAGTTGCCAATGCCGCGGCAACAAAAAATTTCTGCATTTTATTTCGCCGTTCCGGCAAGGGATAAAATGCGCTCCGGTGACATTACAGATGCGGGCGTGGCGGAATTGGTAGACGTACCAGACTTAGGATCTGGCGCCGCGAGGCATGGGGGTTCGAGTCCCTCCGCCCGCACTCCGGTAATGACCATTAAAACCTCTGAATAAAACATTTTACAACATCGTATGTTCGTTCCGGGCATTTGACGAACAGAAAACCCCAATCGGATTTCCCAATTTCTAATTTCCAATATCCATTTTCCAATTTCACTCTTATGGTTGTCCGCAAAGACATCGACAACACCTCAGCCGTTCTGACCGTCACCGTTACACGCGACGAGATCAAACCGAAAATCGACTCCGAACTTAAAAAATTCCGCTCCCGCGCCGCCATCAAAGGATTCCGGCAAGGTCAGGCGCCCATGGATTTTGTCAGGAAACTATACGGCAACGCCATCTTCAGCGATACCCTCAATGATTTGCTCGCCAACCGGCTTTACGAATATTTGCGCGAAAGCAAACTGGATGTGCTCGGCCAACCCCTGCCCACGGAAAATCAGCGCAGTTTCTCGTTCAAGATCAGCGATCCCGATCCCGAATATTCCATCGACTACGAAGTGGGATTTGTAGCCCCTTTTGAAATGCAGGGACTCGATAAAAAGGAAAAATTCGAGCGGCTTACGATCGCCAACCTCGATGAACTGGCAGAAGAAGACCTGAACTACGCCCGCAAGCGCATGGGCAAACGCAGCAACCCGGAAACGGATATCCAGGAGAACGATATCGTGCGCATCGAAGCGAAAGAACTGGAAGGCAATGCGGACAGCGCCGTAAAAGAAGGAGGCTGGGCCACAACGATCACCGCTTTTATCAAGGACGTGCCTGACGAGGCCCTGAAAATGCAATTGCTCGGCCTGAAAAAAGACGATACGCTTCGTTTCAACGCGCGCCTGCTGGAAACCCAGGACAAGGAAGGCATGTACCGCAAGTACATCCTCAACCTGGAAGACAATGACGATCGCGAAGTGGGCGACTGGTTTGAAGGCACGATCGCGGAAGTGAGCCGCATCGAAGAGGCCGACCTAAACGACGATTTTTACACTGGCTATTTCGGCGAAGACCGCGTCAGCAATCGCGATGAAGCGATCGACGAGATCAAGAAGGGCATCCTGCGTTTCTACGACGTGCGTTCGAATGCTTTGCTGATGCGTTCTTTTCAGGAGCGCCTGCTTTCCCTCAACCAGATCGAACTGCCCGAAAAGTTCCTCAAGCGCTGGCTGAAAGTCAGCAACGAAGGTCAGCTCGACGACGAGCAGATCGAGCGCGAATACCCTGCCTTTGCTGAGAATCTACGCTGGTCGCTGCTGCGCGACAAGATCAGCGAACGGTTCTCCCTGGAAGTAACGGAAGAGGAGATCCGCGCTGCATATGCCGACAAGGTGCGTAACTATTTCCAGTCCAACCTGCCCGAGCAGTTGATCGAAAGCAGCGTCGAGCGACTGATGCAGAACGAGAAAGACGTGGAAAGCACGCGCCGCGACCTCGAAACGGACAAGATTTTCGAAGCCATACGCGGGGAGGTGAGCATCAACGACAAGGCGATCCCTTCCGATGAATTCCACCAGATCATCGATTCGATCTCCAAAAAAGCGGAAGAAGAGCAACAGGCCGACGCCGCACTTCGCGAAGCGGCTTCCGAGTGATTTGCCGCCGGGCTACATAAACACGAGCCCCCTGCGTGAAAAACCGCGGGGGGCTCGTGCCATAAAAGCGCTTCCGGTACAGTTTTTTTGGCATCCGGCAGACAAAAAGAGGTCGTAAAAGCGGTCCGGATTTTCCCGAAAAAAAACGAGCGGTACTTTTGTCCCCTCAAAACCGACGTTCATCGTTTTTTTGAGGACGTACATCCCTGATTACAGTTCCATTTTTTTCGATTTTAACCATTCCGTACAAAAGTTGTTTCATTTGCCTCAAAAATAAAGTTAATCATGTTCGACAAAAATGAATTTCAAAAGTATGCCGTCAAGCACCTCGGCATGAGCGGCATGCACCTTGAAAAGTACATGGATGCCAGCGCGCCCGGTATCCGCGCCTTCACGCCCTACGTGATCGAAGAGCGCCAGATGAATGCCGCTGCGCTCGACGTGTTCAGCCGCCTGATGATGGATCGCATCATATTCATGGGCGTGCCCGTCACGGAATACGTTTCCAATGTGGTGCAGGCGCAGTTGCTGTTCCTGGAAAGCACCGACCCCAAGCGCGATGTGCAGATGTTCATCAACAGCCCGGGCGGGTCGGTGATCGACGGCCTCGGCATCTACGATACCATGCAATATGTTTCGCCCGATGTAGCCACGATCTGCACTGGACTCGCCGCTTCTATGGGCGCCGTGCTGCTTGCTGCCGGCACCAAAGGCAAACGCAGCGCGCTGTTCCATAGCCATGTGATGATCCACCAGCCGATGGGCGGCGCACAGGGCCAGGTGTCCGACATCGAGATTTCGTACAAACTGATCAAAAAAATGCAGAAGTCGCTGTACGATATCCTGGCACACCACACCGGGCAGCCGTATGATAAGATAGAGGAAGACTGCGACCGCGACAACTGGATGAGCTCCGCAGAAGCAAAGGAATACGGTCTGGTAGATGAAGTGCTCGACCGCAACAACCCGAAGGGTAAAGAGTAACAGTTGCCCGGACGGATAAAAAGGTATGAGGGCAAAAGGCGATGCACTTAACAGCGCATACATGCCTTTTGCCTTCTCCTACTTGAGGCGGCCTCCTTTTTTCCATACCTTTGCATTTCAATTTTATATATAAATTCAGGACGGAATTTCCGTTCACCCTTACTGATATGATCAAACGCGGCAAACCCACCCAGCACCGCTGTTCCTTTTGCGGGCGCGGGGAAGAAGAAGTGATGATCCTTGTGTCCGGCATGGACGGACAGATATGCGAAGTATGCGTCGAAAAGGCGCAGGATATCATCGACCAGGAATTGCGCAAGGCCGGAGTCGCCGGCAAAGAAGAGCCCGGGTCAGGGAAAAGCAGCCGCTACAGCGGACCGATCCACCTCATCCCGCCGCGCGACATCAAGACTTTTCTCGACCAGTACGTGATCGGCCAGGGCGACGCCAAGAAGGTGTTGTCTGTTGCTGTATACAACCACTACAAGCGCCTGCAGCAATTCGGGAAAGCCGTCGATTCCGACGATGTGGAGATCGAAAAATCGAACGTGCTGTTCGTCGGTCAGACGGGCACCGGTAAAACGTTGCTCGCAAAAACCATTGCCAAGTTGCTGAATGTGCCGTTCACCATTGTGGATGCAACGGTATTCACCGAAGCCGGATACGTCGGCGAAGATGTAGAAAGCATCCTTTCCCGCCTGCTTCAGGTGTGCGATTACGATGTGGAAGCGGCCGAACGCGGCATCGTGTATATCGACGAGATCGACAAGATCGCGCGCAAACAGGACAACCCGTCTATCACCCGCGACGTATCGGGTGAAGGCGTTCAGCAGGGCATGCTGAAAATGCTCGAAGGTGCGGAAGTACTGGTGCCGCCGCAGGGCGGAAGAAAGCACCCCGAGCAAAAACTGGTGAAGATCAACACACAGAACATCCTGTTTATCTGCGGCGGCGCCTTCGACGGCATCGACAAGATCATCGCCCGCCGCGTCAATACCCAGGTCATCGGTTTCAACAAGAACCAGGAAGAGCGCATCGACAAGGAAAACCTGCTCCAGTACGTCGGCCATCAGGATATCAAGAATTACGGCCTGATCCCCGAACTGGTCGGCCGCATGCCGGTGGTCGTACACCTCGATCCGCTCGATCTCGATGCACTGCGCCGCATCCTCACCGAGCCGCGCAACGCCCTCCTGCGCCAGTACGAAAAATTATTTGCCCTGGAAGGCATTCAACTCAAACTGGAGGATTCCGCCCTTGATTTCATTGCGGAAAAAGCGATGGAATACAAACTCGGCGCCCGCGGCCTGCGCTCTCTGTGTGAAGCGATCCTGACCGACGCGATGTTCGAACTGCCAACCGCCGGCAAGGGAGAACAAAAACAACTGGTGATCGATCGCGCGTATGCGCAAGGCAAACTCGAGGGATCGCGGATCGGCCGCCTGAAAGCGGCATAAGCACGCGCGTTCGGGAAATTCCGGCGGCTGCCGTTTTCGAGCGCCACATCATCCGATTCGGCATGAAACACTGGTGCGGATATCTGATCTTGCTGCTGGCAGCCCTGCTGCCGGCCCTTGCGTATGCTCAGTCACCCGCCGCCGATTCGCTGGCGCGCCTCCTGCGCGATGCCCCCGCCGATACCCACCGCGTCGTTTTGCTGACCGATTATGCCTGGGAGATCAATGAAGTGCACACCGACGAGGCAGACGCGCGGCTGCATGAAGCCATCAAACTTGCTCAAAAACTGAATTTCCCCTCCGGGGAAGCGAGCGCCTGGAACGGCCTGGGTGTTGTAGAAGAGATCAGGGGAAATCTGGAAGCGGCCGAGCAGCACTACCGGCAAGCCCTTCGCCTGCGGCGCAATATCGGCAACCAGAAAGAGATCGCTTCCTCCCTCAACAACCTCGGTGTTTTGCTCGAAATGCAGGGGCGCTTTGATTCGGCCCTGGTCTTCCATCGCGAAAATCTGAACATCCAGCGCGAGCTGCTCGATACCGTGCGCATCGCCCGCGCCCTGTTCAACATCTCCGCAGCATATCAGGAAATGGGCCTGTACCCCGAAGCACAGAGCCATCTGCTCGACGCCCGCCTTATCCTCGAAGCGCTCGGCGACCGCGACGGCATCGCCAAAGTTTACACGCAACTCGGCCATATCCAGTACGAACTCGACCGCTACCCCGCCGCGCTCGAATGGTACGAACGCGCATTGCAGTTGCGCGAACAGATCGACGACCCCGGCCGCCTGGCTGAAGCGCTCTCCGACTATGCCAATGCCCTCGACGAGATCGATTCCTCCCAAATGGCGCTCAAATATTACGAATGCGCGCTCGGGATATGGAAAGAACTCGACGACCTGCCGGGCCAAGCGATGGTGTATATCAATCTCGGCGACGCCCACAAACATATCGGCAGTTACTCCATTGCCCTGTACTACCTGAACCTGGCAGAAAAGATATGCCTCTCGCTCAATGACATCCAGGGGCTGATGGAGGTGTACAATACCATGGGCGATACCTACGGACGCGCAAACCAACTCGACAAAGCCCTCGAATACACCAAGAAATATTACCGCATCGCACAGGAAAGCGGCGACGAGAAATACATTCAGGGAGCGTACAAGGACTTCGCGGAAGTGTATTCCGCCATGGGCGAGTTCAAGACCGCTTACGACTGGCGGGTGAAGTACGACGAGTACCGCTACGACCGGCTTGATGAAAAGATCGGGGTGGATTTCGCGCGCAAGGAAGCCTTGTTCGCCGATCAGAAAAAACAGGAGCAGATCGAAAACCAAAAACGCGAATTGCGCGTCCGCGACGCCGAACTGGCGAGCTCGCGCACCCGCCAACTGGCGCTTTTGGGCGGAGCGGTGGCATTGCTTCTGCTCGCCGGCCTGCTGTACAATCGCAATCGCATCCGCGCCCGCTCCAACCGCGAACTCGCGGCGAAGAACGACGCCATTCAGCAGGAACGCGAGCGCGCCGACAAACTTTTAAAGAATATTTTGCCGGAAAAAACGGCGGAGGAACTGAAAAGGCAAAATTTCGTGCAGCCGGTTCGCTACGAATCCGTGACCGTCATGTTTACCGATTTCAAGGGTTTTACACAAATTGCCGAGCGGGTGCCACCGGAAGAACTCATCGCGGAGTTGGACAACTGTTTTCGCCTGTTCGATACGATCGTGGAAAAATACGGCCTTGAAAAGATCAAAACGATCGGCGACGCTTACATGTGCGCCGGCGGCCTGCCGACCCCAAACGACACCCACGCTATCGACACCGTGCAGGCGGCCCTCGAAATGCAACGCGAATTAAAGACGCTGATGCAACAAAAGGCGCAGGAGGGCAAACCCGTTTTTGAAATGCGCATCGGCATTCACACCGGTCCTGTGGTGGCCGGCGTCGTGGGCAGCCACAAATTTGCCTACGACATCTGGGGCGATACGGTGAACACGGCCGCCCGCCTGGAACAAGGCGGCGAACCCGGTCGGATCAACATCTCCGAAGCCACTTACCGGCGCGTTAGCGATCGCTTCCGCTGCACGTTCCGGGGGCAAATGAAAGCCAAAAACAAGGGCGAGATCGCGATGTATTTTGTGGAAGAGGATGCGCTCTGATTAGTGGTACCAACCTCTGGTTGGTAAATCTGGCGCTACTTTTTTCCAACCAGAGGTTGGTACCACTTTAACCAGAGGTTGGTGTTACTTTTTCAGTTCGTCCAGTTTGCCGGAAGCCTTCAAAAGTTTGAGCACGGCGAGTTTGTAGGCAAAAACCTGCTGCCAGTAATTCGTTTCTGCTTCGGTGAGGGCCGTTTGTGAGTTGAGCAGGTCGGTCAGCGACATCACTCCTTCCTTGTATTGCAGCATCAGTTTGTCGGTGATCTCGCGCGCGAGGGCAACGTTGTCCGACTGCGTCTGGAGCGCGAGCAGGGCATTTTCCAGTTGTTCCCGCGCCTGGATGAATTCCAGCATTTTTGCCTCGTCAAGTTGCCGCAGGTCTTCATTTAGTTTTTGAGCGTCCAGTTTCAGCAGACGCACCTTCCTGATCCGTCGAAAGCCGTCGAAGATCGGGATATCTATTTTGAGGCCGAAAGCGGCAGCGCCATACCAGCGGCTGTCGGTATCGAAGATATTGGCGTCGTCGCGCCATGCCTGGAAGGCGCCCGTTGCGTAAGCGCTCAGGCTGGGAAGTCCCTGTGCCCACAGGCTGCGTGTCTGAATGCGGTTCAGTTCGAGGTTTCGCAACAGGAGCAGGTGATCGGTGGTGGTCTCGGGTTCGAAATTCAGCGACTGCCAGCGCAGGGAGTCGGCGGCAGGATTCGCCATTTCTTCAGCGGGCTCGAACACTTCGTCGTAGGGTACGCCGCACAGGTATTGCAGGGCCTGCCGCAGCGAGGCGATGGCCGCCAGCAGGTTTTGGCGTTGGGTTTCCAGGTTGGTACGCGCCACGCGGATGCGTTTCACATCGGTCGGGATTGCGTAGCCGTTTTCCAATTGCAGTTCGGCGATCCGTTGCAGCGCCACCAGTTTTTCCAGATTGGCATTTACCGAGCGCAGCAGTTGCTCCATTTGCAGGGTTTGATAAAATACGGTGGCGGTATTGTACAGCACCTCTTCTTCCGTCCGATTGATCAGCAAATCGGAAATGGACCGGCCCGCATTGATGGCGGGAATGCCGCGGAAAAGCGATTCATTGTATATCTGCTGCTCCACAGTCACCGTGCCGGTGAACTGCCAGGGGCGGTTGAATTGCACAGGAATATAAGTGCCGTCGGCCTGACCGAAGAGCTCACCCGGCAACAATTGCGTCGGCAGCACCGGCGCATACTCGTAACGCACGCCGGCATTGATCTGCGGATATGCAGCGCTGCGGCTCTCGCGCAGGCGCAGTTCGAACCCCTGGCGATCGAGGCGCGCCTTTTTTATCTGCGCGCTGTTTTCGAGCGCCATGTCGAGACATTCGACCAATGAGACCGTATGCACGGAAGGCTGGGCAGGTATTGTTCCAATAAATGTGGCCCAGAAAGCGATGGTGAGCACTTTTTTCATGGCGCAAAGGTACGCCATTGCACATTCCTGCTACAGTAGCAGGGTACGGAGTTTTGGCAAGGGTCATCAAATCTGAAGATTCCGACCTCCCTATTCCCACAAGTTCTTTTTCCGGAAAGCCACCCCCCGGAACAGCGCTACGACCGCTCCGTCGTGTCGGGTTACCCTGATGGCATAGTTGGATACGGAATTCCCCAGGTGGTCTTCCGTCGCGGTGGCGGTCAGCACGTCATTTTCAAACACCGGCGCCGTGTGCTCTACGCTGCAGTGGATGGACACAGCGTGCCTTCCGTGAGAATTGCAGGCAAACGCGAATGCGCTGTCCGCCAGGGAAAAAGTAATGCCGCCGTGGGCGACGCCGAATCCGTTGAGCATTTCAGCGCGCACCTGCATCTTGAGGGTGCAGGCGCCCGCCCCTACCGACACCAGCGAAATGCCCAGCCACTGGCTGAACGGATCGTTGTCGTACATGCGGTGAAATACTTCGGCAGGTGTCATGGCAAGGGTTGTTCAGGGGTAAAATTTCTGGTTTTCCCGCACCATTTTACGCAGCAGGGGACTGCAACGATAGCGATCCTCCAGATATTCCACGTATAGCGAATCCAGTTTTTCCACAACCTCGTGTATGCCGATCTCGTCGGCCCATGCCAGTAGCCCCTTGGGATAGTTGACGCCCTGCGTCATGGCCATATCAATATCGTCGCGACTGGCAATGCGCAGGTACAGCGCATCGGCGGCTTCATTGATCAGCATAACCAGCACGCGCGCTGCGATCTCATGCCCCAGGGTTTCATCGCGGGTGGGTTCCGGACTGACGGCGCCTTCCCGGTAGTCGTAGAAACCACGACCGGTCTTTCTGCCAAAAAAATGCGCTTCCACGAGGCGCTTTTGTGTAAAGGAGGGTTTGTAGCGTGGGTCGTAGAAAAAATTGGTGAATACCACCTCCGTCACCGCGTAGTTGATATCGTTTCCGATAAAATCCATCAGTTCGAAGGGGCCCATCCGGAAGCCGTACAGGTCGCGCATCGCCCAGTCGATCGTAGCTTCGTCGGCAATTCCTTCATCGAAGATCCGCAGGGCCTCGCCGTAAAAAGGCCGCGCCACGCGGTTGACGATAAATCCGGGCGTGTCTTTGGCGATGACCGTTGTTTTGCCCCAGCCGTCGATCAGCGAGCGACCGCGCTCCACAACATCGGCATCGGTTTGCAGACCGGGGATGATTTCCACCAGCCGCATTTTTGGCGCCGGATTAAAAAAATGTACGCCCAGGATTCGCTCGGGGTGTTTTAGTTGCGCACCCATCGCCGAAATGGAGAGGGAAGAGGTATTGCTGGCGAGGATGGTCGCTTCGCTCACAATGGCTTCCATGCTTTTAAAGGCGATCTGTTTTTGCTCGATATCTTCCACAATCGCCTCGATTACGATCGCGCAATCGCGGAATTCGCTCATATGGTCGGTGAAACGAATTCTGCTGAACAGCGAATAGGCATCCGAGTCCGTCAGTTTGCCTTTTTCGACGCCTGCTTTCAGGGAAGCCTGTATCTTTTTTCCCGCCTTGGCAAGCGAAATGGTGAGGTTGTCGCATACCACTACTTCGTGGCCTGCGGCTGCCGCGACCTGGGCGATACCGCTGCCCATCGCTCCTGCGCCTAATATTCCAATGGTGTCCATAATACCGGATGGTGGTTTTTGGATTACAAAGCAGAAGGCCCGCAGGCGCTCCGCTGAGTTTGCGCGGCAAACTTACAGGAAACCCCATGATATAAAAACAGAAATGGCCAAAGCTTGATGACTGCCGATCCGCTGCCGGCTGATCCGGCCTGCCATGTTATAGCGCGCAGGTGTCGCCCCCGCATCGTACCTTCGCAATATGGAAGAGCAAAAAACCCGCATTATGGGCATCGACCCCGGCACCAACGTGCTGGGCTTTGCGATCATCGACGCCGGCAAAAAAAATATTCAGGTGGTAGAGATCGGCGTGGTCACGTTTGCCCACCTCGGTTCCGAGCAGACGGTGAAACTGCGCTACATCTTCGAACAGGTGCAGGATCTGATCCGGCAGCACCGGCCGACCGAACTGGCGATCGAGCAACCTTTTTACGCAAAAAATGTGCAATCGATGCTCAAACTGGGGCGTGCACAGGGTGTGGCCATCGCGGCAGGCATGGTCAACAACCTCAACACCACCGAATACCTGCCGAAAAAGATCAAACGCGCCGTCACGGGCAACGGCAATGCCTCCAAGGAACAAGTGGCGGGCATGCTCGAAAATATCCTGCATACCACTTTCAGCGAGAAATACTTCGACGCGACCGATGCACTCGCTGCTGCCTTGTGCCATTGGTACCAGTCTTCGCACGCCGGGCTGCAGGGAAGCAAATCATACAGCAACTGGAAGGCTTTTTTGAAAGATAACCCCCAGAAGATCAAATAAAACCGTTCCGTTTTCCGGTTTTTTTTGCGCTGCCCATAATGCCTCGTGCAACCCTTGCCCGATTCCCATCACCTGAAAAGGCAAACGAATGCTTTGAGCGCAGAACACCCACAACAACTGTTGAAGGCATGTCTGAAAGGCGACCGCCGCGCCCAGCGCCAACTGTATGAGCAGTACAAGGGCCGGATGTTCTCCCTGTGCCTCCGCTATGCCGATAGTCGCCATGATGCGGAAGACTGGTTGCAGGAGGGTTTTCTCAAAGTTTTTCGCGATCTCGACCAGTTCCGCAGCGACGGGCCGTTCGAAGGATGGATGAGAAAGGTGATCCTGCATACCATTTTGGAAAACCTCCGCAGGCAAAAACGCCTGTTCCCCACGATCGCTACTGACAATCTGGAGCATCTCCCGGAAGAAGAAGCACCCGACAGGGAAGGCGAGGCTGCACTTGCGCAGCAGGTATTGGCAGGTCTGCGGCAATTGCCGCCCGGCTTTCGTACCGTGCTCAATCTCTACATCCTGGAAGGTTACACACATGCGGAGATCGCTACCGAACTGGGCATTTCCGTCGGCACCTCCAAGTCCCAACTCATGCGCGCCAAAGCCCATTTGAAAACATTGCTGGAAAAGCGTCCGATCATCTGAGCCAAACTGTATGAATATGAACGATCCTTTCGATTCCAACCACATGGACGACCTGATGCATCAGGCATTCGATCGCCATGAGGAGATCCCTTCCGACCGGGTCTGGCAAGGCATCGAAGCCGGTCTGGACGAACGGTCCGGACGCAGGCCTGTTGCGCTATTCTGGTGGCTTGGTGTTCTGCTGATTGCCCTGAGCACAGGTGTCTGGTGGCATTTTCAGGGGAAAAAGGAATTATCAGGCGAAAAGAAACACATCAGCCAGGAACGGTCTGATACGACACCTGAAACCGGCATATCACAAACAAACCACAACAGCCCGGCAGCGCCCGTTCCAGAAAATCCGAAATCGAAAATATCTACAAGCAACTCACTCCGGGCAATAGTGCCCCCTCGCGCTTATCGGTATCAAAAAGGTAAAAAGACGGTTCCCTCCCCCATTTCTTCACAAATAAATGATAATGGTAAAACAAAAATCATTTCACCTGACAAGGGCATTCCGAATCCCCTGTCAATAGGGCATGACCGTATCGATACATCTCAAAGCACCCGGGACGTTGTGTACCCCGGCCCTTCGGCGCCGCTGTTGCCCGTACTAAGCCCCCGACTACTTGAGCAACCATTACCAGCGTTACATCCCATTCCTGTGAAATCCGGAAAAAAGACCGTGAGAAAATGGATGCTCGCCACCGGGGTCAGCATCCTGGCCTCCCGGCAGTCGGTAAGGAGTACTGGTCAGCGACCGGCACAGCCGGGCACCCTGCCGGTCGCCATCACTGCAGAAAGTCAAAACCCTGCCCGGGAGTACAGCGCCGGCATCGAACTCGGACGCGCCCTTGGAAAGCGATGGGAGTTGTGGTCCGGGCTCCGGCTTCAGCAACTGCAGATCAACACGTTGCACATCGCCAAGATGCGCCGCGTCGACGGTCAGTACCCCGGCCAACCGGTCGGCGGCGACCTTCGGTTCCGCTACCTGATCAATACGCCGACCGGAGGGGTCGCCGTTGATGTGCGTATGGAACAGGTGGATACCACCTTGCAATTGCCGCCGAACGAACCCGTCGTTTTCGCCATTCAAACGCGCCAAACCCTGAAATATGCCAGCCTGCCGCTTTTTGCGGTTTACCGCATCGGGCAAGGCCGGTGGAACGCCATCCTGCGCGGCGGAGCCACTTTTAATTTTCTCCAGCATAATGATCTTGTAATTGAAAGGTTCGAATCCCGGACGGACCGCTTCAGGCCGGCACAACTGTTAAGGCCCCTGGCCTTTAATGAATACCTGCGCCGCTTCAATGTAGGCTTCCAGATGGGTGCGGGCGTCCGGTTCTCGGTGAGCGAACGCTTGTCGGTCGGCCTGGAATCACTCTATTCCGGACAGATGAGCAGCAACAACGGCGACCCGTATCTTCAGACAAGATCTTATTCCATTGGGCTGAATGCCAGCATTTTGTGCAAATTCTAAAAAATAATTCCGCCTTCGGATGCAGCCCCTGTCGGGGTCGCGTCACCTAATGACATAGAAAGCCGCTTTCAACAAAATCGAACTTTTTGACCAAACATTTTCCAGTTATGAAAAAACTGTTTTTTGGAATACTATTGATCACGGCAGCATTTACAAACGGCTGCCGCCAGGATAGCCAGAATCCTGAAGCGCTGGCCGACCTGATCGCAAATAGCCGGCAGAAAACCGGCATTCTCGTCGATCAATTGCCCGTCGAGGTCGTCAGTCAGATAGAACTGAATTACGCACCCTTCTTCATTGAAGATGCCTGGCATGCGCCCGGCGACGGCTACGAGATCTGGCTCAGCGATGGACAGGAACTTTATTTCAACGAACGCGGCGTGTTTCTGCACCGCCGCCACCACGACCGCAGCGACCGGGGCTACGGCCCTGCCGAAGGCCGTTGTATGCGCGGCGACACCATCGACGTCGATGCGTTGCCCGGACCGGTGAGCGCCTACATCGCCGCACATTATCCCGACGCTACGATCGATATAGTAGTGGACAAGCGTGGGAGGCTCTATGCCGTTTCGCTTTCCAACGATGTGATCCTGCTGTTCAATCGCAACGGATCGTACATCAGGGAATGCGACGGCGTCGACCGGTTCGTACGTCGCTGCATGTTCGGCCGCGAAGTGCGCCCGGCCATGTTGCCCGCCGAAGCGCGCGCATACATCGCCGACCACTATCCCGACGCCTATATCCATAAAGTCGTTCTCAAACTGAACGGCGTTTTGGCAGTTCTTTTGTCCGATGGCAGCGTATTGCTTTTCCGGCCGGCCGGCGGATTTATCGGGCTTTGTGATTAATTTTTTGCCTGCAAAGGTGACCGATGCCCCTTCGTGCGTTTAGAGTACGGAGGGGCATGTCATTTCCCTCCAGCACGGCGATTCGGGTCGGCTTTTGATAAATACCCGCCGACTTCGTAACTTTCGCCCTGCACTCGGCAATTACCATTTTTCACCTTATAAAACTTTCAAACCAACTATGGCAGTAAAAGACAAATACGCCAGCGTGCTGAGCCTCGGCGAGCAGATGAACGTGCAAAACGGCCGCGTAGAAGAGCAAAACGGCATTCTCCGCGTCTGGGGTACCGTACAGTACCAGTATGAAAAAGACCAGCTCTGGGATGCTATCAAAGCAGCCGGCGGGTCACATCCTACGGATATCGTCGCTGATATTGAGGTAGCAAACACGGATGTGTACACCATGCACACAGTCACCAAAGGCGAGAGCCTGAGCAAGATCGCCAAGCACTACTACGACGATATGATGCAGTACAAAAAGATATTTGATGCCAACCGCGATCAGCTGAAAAACCCGGACCTGATCGAGATCGGCCAGGTGCTGCGGATCCCGAATCCGTAATCCACTACAAAACAGTGGCAAAAGCGGTTTTTAACTACCTTTTGCCACTGTTTCTCACCTTACGGCGCCAGTCTTTTTATTTTCCAGTCCGCGCCCCCTTCCATTCTTTCATAACAAATACGGTCGTGCAGCCGGCTTTCCCGCCCCTGCCAGAATTCGATGGCCACAGGGCGCAATCTGAACCCGCCCCAGAAGGGAGGTAATGGGAGTGCGTCTTCCTCTTCATAACGCGCCTGGAGTTCGGCGACTTTATCCGTGAGTATTTCCCTGTGTTCGATCACCCGGCTTTGCGGGCTGGCCCACGCACCGATCTGGCTGCCTTTGGGCCTGCTTTGAAAATACATAAGCGACTCCCCTTCAGGCACCTTTTCCACGACCCCCTCGATGCGGACCTGGCGTTCCAGGTCCAGCCAGGTAAACAGCAGGGCGGCACAGGGATTCTCTGTCAATTCTCTCCCTTTCCGGCTTTCATAATTGGTGTAAAAAACAAAGCCGTTTTCATCAAAACCTTTCAGCAGCACCGTACGTGCGCTTGGCTTTCCATGCCGGTTGGCCGTAGCGAGGGTCATGGCATTGGGTTCCGTAAGCCGGCTTTCCAGTACTTCTTCAAACCAGCGGGCAAACTGTTCTACCGGGTTCGGCAACACATCTGACTCTGTGAGGGATTTATGCGCATAATTTCTGCGCAATGCAGCGAGATCAGGTAACTCAGGCATGGATCTTTTTGCTGCAAATATAGGCTGTGCGGCGCTCTTGCAGTGCCGGCAAAGCACAGATCGCAAATGCCAACTTTCGAGGCCAGAACATACAGGTCATTATAAAGTAATAATAAAAAATATTTATACTAGTTTGAAAATCAAATATTAATACTAACATCGATTGTTTGAAAACTTGTTTTGCATTCACTGCACTTAAGTGGTCGTTCGGTATTCCCGGCTCTTAGTTCGTCTAGAATCGCGAAAAACGAATAGGGGGATTTTTAAGTATGCAGTACGGGAGTCCACTCTGTGTAAGCATGAAAGCGTGTTTCGCAGACGCAAGCGGATTGCCCCGTTCGAAGCTCTGTTTTTAATATCCATTCAATCATTTTATTCACAAATCTCTGTTTCGTATGAAGAAAATTCTCCTAACGGCAGGCCTTATACTCATGTCAGTAGGGCTTGCGCTGGCGCAGCGTGCCGTATCCGGTACTGTTACCGGCGACGACGGCGAAGTGCTGATCGGTGCATCAATCCGGGTTACCGGAACCAGTTCCGGCGCCATATCTGATGCCAACGGTCGCTACACAGTCAGTGTGCCGGCCGGTTCCAATCAACTTACAATTTCTTATACCGGTTACACAACCCAGGAGATCACCCTGGGCGCCTCCAACGTAGTGGACGTGGTGCTGGTAGCCGGCCAGGTACTCACCGAAGCCGTCGTCACGGCCCTCGGCATCACCCGCGAGGAAAAATCCCTCGGATACGGTGTCACCAGCGTCAAAGGCGATGAAGTGGCCCGCTCCGGTGAGGTCAACGTCATCCAGGGTCTCGCCGCCAAATCCTCCGGCGTACAGGTCATCGGTACCGGTGGTACCCCCGGCGCCTCTTCCAAGATCCTCATTCGCGGCAACGCTACCTTCACCGGCGAAAACCAGCCCCTCATCGTCATCGACGGCGTGCCCTATGACAATCAAACCCTCGGGGCCGTGGCAAATGACTATCCTTTCAACGCCAACCTCAATGGCGTAAACAACAGTAACCGCGCCCTGGATATCAACCCAGCCGACGTGGAAAGCGTGAACATCCTCAAGGGGCCGGCTGCTGCTGCCCTCTACGGTACCCGCGCTGCCAACGGCGTCCTGCTTATCACGACCAAAAAAGGTAAGAAAGGACTCGGCGTCAACGTCTCTTCCAGCGTTTCTTTCGACGAAGTCAACAAATTGCCAGAACTGCAAATGATCTATGGCCAGGGTCTTGGCGGCGGTTCGCTCACCAGCGCTGAAGGTGATTTTGTGGAAGAAGTTCCCCTCAGTTGGGGTCCGCGTATCGGCGCTGCCGGTATTCCGGAAGTGGCCCAGGCGTATGATAATATCGACACCTATTTCGAGCGCGGTGTTACCTGGAACAACAACATCTCTTTCTCCATGGGTAATGAAAATACCGTCATGCGCCTGTCATATGGCAACAGCAACCAGACCGGTATCGTGCCCAACACCAAACTCAACCGCAACTCCTTCCGCCTGTCGAGCGAGTCGCAGTTCGGCAAGTTCAAACTTTCCGGCTCGGCCGCCTACGTCAACACCAAGGACACCAAGGCGCAGAACGGTAGTAACCTGTCCGGCATCATGCTCGGCCTGACCCGTATGCCGCCGTCATTCAACATCCTCGGCGGTCCCGGCGCCAACGGCTACGACACCCGCGACGGACAATCCTGGACTTACTTCTCTGCTTACGATAACCCGATATGGTCGGCTTATAACAACCCCATGACCGGCGATGTCAACCGTATTACGGGTAACATCACTGCCACGCTCTCGCTGATGAGTTGGCTTGATCTCACGGCCCGCGTAGGTGCAGACTCCTACAACGACCAGCGCAAGCAGGTGTTCGCCGTCGGCGCCCAGGACCCGCCCGCACCGGTGGGTGAGATCTGGGAAAACACCAAAAACCGCCTGGAGGTCAACACCGACCTGTTCGCCGCTTTCAAGCCGCAACTCGAGGGTCGCTTCGGTGTCAACTTCACCCTCGGCACCAACCTCAACAGCCGCCTCGACGACGACATCTTCTCGCGCGGCCGCAACCTTGCGGTGCCCGGGTTCTACAACCTGAGCAACGCCTCCGACCTGTACAACAGCAAAACGACGTATGAGCGCCGTCTCGCCGGTATCTTCGGCGACCT
Source organism: Lewinellaceae bacterium (assembly GCA_020636045.1). GTDB lineage: Bacteria > Bacteroidota > Bacteroidia > Chitinophagales > Saprospiraceae > M3007. The sequence goes on along the minus strand of JACJYP010000002.1, from coordinate 49,961 downwards.
GGGTATTTCTTTCGACAACCAGTTGTACCTGAACCTGACCGGTCGTAACGACTGGGCCTCCACCTTTGGTGAAGATGCCCGCAAAAAAGGTTTCTTCTATCCCTCGGCCAACCTGTCGTGGGTATTCAGCGAAATGCTTGACAACCGCGAGGTGTTCTCCTTCGGCAAGGTCCGCCTGAGTTACGCCAAGGCCGGTATCGAGCCTTTCCCCTACCGCACAGCGACTTACTATGTGGCGCCGTTCATCACCGACGGTTTCACCGATGGTTTCGGCTTCCCCTTTGGCGGACAAAATGGCTTTAGCCTGAGCAGCCGCCTCGGCAACGCCGATCTGGAGCCGGAGTTGAACACGACGTATGAAGCGGGTTTCAATGTGAAATTCTTCCGCAACCTGATCGACCTGGATGTGAACTACTACCTCAGCAAGAGTTCCAACCTGCTCGTGCTGCGTCCGCTGGCCGGTTCCAGCGGCTTCGAGGAAGTGTACACGAACATCGGCGAGATGGAAAACAAGGGCTGGGAGATCGAACTGACGGTCAACCCGATCACGAAGAAGAACTTCAAATGGAGCATCCAGGGCAATTTCACCCGCAACAAAAACGAAGTCACCAAACTGGCTGACGGCGTAGACGAGATCAACATCGAATCGGCCTTCAACGATATTGGCTCTTACGCGATCGTAGGCCAGCCCTATGGCGCACTGTACGCTACCCGCTGGGCACGCACGCCGGACGGTCAACTGTACATCCAGTCCAACGGTATTCCGCTGCTTGACCCGCTGCGTGGCAACGTGGGTAATCCCTATCCCGACTGGACGGCAGGCATCCGCAACATCTTTGAGATCTACGGTGTGGGGATCAGCGCCCTGCTCGACATTCGTCAGGGCGGCGACCTGTGGAACGGCACCTACGCGCGTCTCAACCGCTTCGGTACCACCATGGCTTCCGCCGACCGCGATCGCACTTACGTGATCGAAGGCGTGAAACTCACCGGTTTCGACGACGACGGCAACCCGCTCACCGACGGTACCGCCAACGACATCGAGATCTCCGCCAACTCATACTACTCCAACTTCGCCGGCGACGGCGGCGCAGCAGCGCGCGAACAGCATATTCAGGACGGTTCCTGGGTACGCCTGCGTGAACTGACGCTGAGTTACAACATTCCTGTCAAGAGCAAGTATGTGCAGGGTATCAGCGTGTTCGCCACCGGCCGCAACCTCTGGCTCAGCACCGACTACACCGGTGTCGATCCTGAAACCTCGCTCACCGGCGCAGGTTCCAATGTCGGAGGCTTCGACTACTTCAACATGCCGAGCACCAAATCCTACATCCTCGGTGTAAATCTCAGTTTCTAACTTTCTAACCGACTCTATTCGAAATATGAAAAATATATTCAGTGCAGGACTTTTGACACTCCTGCTTCTTCTGGGTAGTTCGTCGTGCAGCAACTTTGTCGACGGCTACGAAACATCCCCAAACTCTCCTCGGAGACCAACCCCGCACTGCTCACCACGGTGATCCAGGTGTCGACTTTCGCCCACTTCAGCGGCCAGTTCGCACGTATGGCCACCGTGTTCACCCAGCAGTGTGAAGGTACCCAGGCTCAGTATGAAGATCTGGCAAATTACTCTCTGCTGGAAGGTGACAATAACAACGAGTGGAACTCGCACTACTCGGCCATCACCGATTGCAATATCCTCATCGATCTGGCCAGCGAGTCGAACCCGTACTACCGCGGTATCGGCAAGATCCTCAAGGCCATGAACCTCGGGCTTACTACCGACCTGTGGGGCGACATTCCCAACCGCGAGGCCGGAAAAGGCTTACAAGGCGAGGAATTTTTCAGCAGCGCCTATGACGCACAGGAACTGGTGTATCAGGACATCCAGACGCTCCTGTCGGAAGCCGTCACGGACCTGTCGAAAAGCGAGGATGCCAATACCATCCTGCCCGGCACCGACGATCTGATCTTCAACGGCGATGCCAGCAAGTGGATCATCACCGCACACATCCTCAGGGCACGGTATGAAAACCACCTGAGCAAGCGCGACCCGATGGGCTCCGCCACCCGCGCACTCGCCGCCATCGACGATGCCGTGGCAGCAGGAATGGCAGGTTCCGACAGCGACTGCAACGCCATTTTCCCCGGCGATGGCAACTCACTCAACCAGTGGTATGCCTTCAACAACGACCGCCAGGATTATATCAAAATGGGCGAATTCTTCGTGGATTTGCTCAAATCCATCGACGACCCGCGCTTGACTTTTTATGCTTCTGAAGATGGCAATGGCGGTTATTCGGGTACGCCTCTGGGCTCTATCGTGACCAGCACCTCTGATGTGGGCGCCTACTTCGCTTCGCCGAGTTCGTCCGCTCCGCTGGCCACCTACGTGGAAGCCAAGTTCATCGAGGCAGAAGCAGCCATGCGTTCCAACGACAAGATGCGCGCCGCAGCGGCACACAATGAGGCCATCAAGGCGCACATCCTCCAGGTCACCGGCGCCCCCGCGCCCGATGATTACATCATGGCGCAGGCCAATGAATCGGATGCCTCCATCACCATGGACAAGATCATGACCCACAAGTATGTGGCACTGTTCACCCAGGTGGAGGTGTATTCCGACTGGCGCAGGACCAACATCCCACAACTGACTCCCAACCCGGGCGGACTGGTGAGCGGCATTCCGCGGCGATTGCCCACCACCCAGGAAGAGCGCCTCTACAACAGCAAGGCGCCAAGCCCTTCCATCACCAATATCCTCCTGCCCGTTTGGTGGGATGAATGATCAGTATCAATTGACTGTTTAAAACAGGGCCGGCTGTGCGTACGCGCAGCCGGCCTTTCAATTTATATGATCAGGAGCCGTTTTATGAGTGTTTTGTCTGTTTTAGTATTTCTTCGACCGCCGATATCACAACCTTTTGGGCGATATGGAGTTTCAGGTTTTTATTGTGCCGCCACACATAAACCTGACAGCAGATGACCCACATTGCGGGCCATTCCGATCAGCCTGGCAAGTAAAACCACCCCTATTTTTAAGTATCAATCCGGAAGACTGAATGACCAGTCTTTCATATTTTTTTTCGAAAAAATAGCATCGACATACTTTTGTGCTATTTTTGAACCTCCTATTCTCCAAAATTCAGATTGAAAACACTTTATTTTTAATCCGGGCATGATTAATCCCATTGGCCCAATCCATTCGGAATCTAAACTATCTGAATTTTTTAACCAAATCTACTTTTTGTATGAAGCGATTACTAACAACCATTTGGTTGGTATGTGCCGTTATAGGCGTCAGCCTGGCACAACGAGCCGTATCCGGTACTGTTACCGGTGACGACGGCGAAGTACTCACCGGCGCGACCGTGCGTGTAAAAGATACCAGGGTCGGTACATTTACCGATGTAAACGGACGGTATACGATCAACATTCCTGAAGGAAGCGAGACGCTTGTATTCAATTATACAGGCTATACGTCTCAGGAGATCACCCTGGGCGCCTCCAACGTAGTGGACGTGGTGCTGGTAGCCGGCCAGGTACTCACCGAAGCCGTCGTCACGGCACTCGGCATCACCCGCGAGGAAAAATCCCTCGGATACGGTGTCACCAGCGTCAAAGGCGATGACGTAGCCCGCTCCGGCGAGGTCAACGTCATCCAGGGCCTCGCCGCCAAATCCTCCGGCGTGCAGGTCATCGGTACCGGTGGTACCCCCGGCGCATCTTCCAAGATCCTCATTCGCGGCAACGCTACTTTCACCGGCGAAAACCAGCCCCTCATCGTCATCGACGGTGTGCCCTTTGACAACCAGACCCTCGGTTCGGTGGCAGGAGACTACCCTTTCAACTCCAATCTTAGCGGCGTAAACAACAGTAACCGCGCCCTGGATATTAACCCCGCCGACGTGGAAAGCGTGAACATCCTCAAGGGGCCGGCTGCTGCTGCGCTCTACGGTACCCGCGCTGCCAACGGCGTCCTGCTCATCACCACCAAAAAAGGTCAGAAAGGGCTCGGCGTCAACGTCTCTTCCAGCGTCTCTTTCGACGAAGTCAACAAATTGCCCGAACTGCAAATGATGTATGGCCAGGGCACCGGCGGTGGTTCGCTCACCAGCGCTGCCGGCAGTTATGTCGGCGGTACGCCCCTCAGTTGGGGTCCGATGATCGGCACTGCCGGTATTCCGGAAGTCGCCCAGGCGTACGATAACATCGACACCTACTTCGAGCGCGGTGTTACCTGGAACAACAACATCTCTTTCTCCATGGGTAATGAAAATACCGTCATGCGCCTGTCCTACGGCAACAGCAACCAGACCGGTATCGTGCCCAACACCAAACTCAACCGCAACTCCTTCCGCCTGTCGAGCGAGTCGCAGTTCGGCAAGTTCAAACTTTCCGGCTCGGCCGCCTACGTCAACACCAAGGACACCAAGGCACAGAACGGTAGTAACCTGTCCGGCATCATGCTCGGCCTGACCCGTATGCCGCCGTCATTCAACATCCTCGGCGGGCCCGGCGCCAACGGCTACGACACCCGCGACGGACAGTCCTGGACTTATTTCTCTGCTTACGATAACCCCCTGTGGTCGGCGTACAACAACCCGCTGACAGGCGATGTCAACCGTATTACGGGTAACATCACCGGCACGCTCTCGCTGACGAGCTGGCTCGATCTTACGGCCCGCCTTGGCGCGGATTCCTACAACGACCAGCGCAAGCAGGTGTTCGCCGTAGGCGCCCAGGACCCGCCCGCACCTGTAGGTGAGATCTGGGAAAACACCAAAAACCGCCTGGAGGTCAACACCGACCTGTTCGCCGCTTTCAAGCCGCAACTCGAGGGCCGCTTCGGCGTTACCTTCACCCTTGGCACCAACCTCAACAGCCGCCGCGATGACGACATTTTCTCGCGCGGCCGCAACCTCGCGGTGCCCGGGTTCTACAACCTGAGCAACGCTTCCGACCTGTACAACAGCAAAACGACGTTTGAGCGCCGTCTCGCCGGTATCTTCGGCGACCTGGGTGTTTCTTTCGACAACCAGTTGTACCTGAACCTGACCGGTCGTAACGACTGGGCCTCCACTTTTGGTGAAGATGCCCGCAAAAAAGGCTTCTTCTATCCTTCGGCCAACCTGTCGTGGGTATTCAGCGAAATGCTTGACAACCACGAGGTGTTCTCCTTCGGCAAAGTCCGCCTGAGTTACGCCAAGGCCGGTATCGAGCCCGCCCCCTACCGCACGGCGACTTACTATGTGGCGCCGTTCATCACCGACGGTTTCACCGACGGCCTGGGCTTCCCCTTTGGCGGCCAGAACGGTTTCGGCCTCAGCAGCACACTGGGCAACGCCGACCTTGAGCCGGAGTTGAACACGACGTATGAAGCAGGTTTCAATGTGAAATTCTTCCGCAACCTGATCGACCTGGATGTGAACTACTACCTCAGCAAGAGTTCCAACCTGCTCGTGCTGCGTCCGCTGGCCGGTTCCAGCGGTTTCGAGCAAGTGTACACGAACATCGGCGAGATGGAAAACAAGGGCTGGGAGATCGAACTGACGGTCAACCCGATCACGAAGAAGAACTTCAAATGGAGCATCCAGGGTAATTTCACCCGCAACAAAAACGAGGTCACCAAACTGGCTGACGGCGTAGACGAGATCAACATTGAAGCGGCTTTTGCCTCCATCGGTTCTTATGCCATCGTAGGCCAGCCCTATGGCGCGCTGTACGCTACCCGCTGGGCACGCACGCCGAGCGGTCAGTTGATCATCCAGTCCAACGGTATTCCGCTGCGCGATCCGCTGCGTGGCAACGTGGGTAACCCCTATCCCGACTGGACGGCGGGCATCCGCAACATCTTCGAGATCTACGGTGTGGGGATCAGCGCCCTGCTCGACATTCGTCAGGGCGGCGATCTGTGGAACGGCACTTACGCGCGTCTCAACCGCTTCGGTACCACCCTGGCTTCCGCCGACCGCGATCGCACTTACGTGATCGAAGGCGTGAAACTCACCGGTTTCGACGACGACGGCAACCCGCTCACCGACGGTACCGCCAACGACATCGAGATCTCCGCCAACTCCTACTACTCCAACTTCGCCGGCGACGGCGGCGCAGCAGCTGTAGAGCAAACGGTACAGGAAGGCTCGTGGGTACGTCTGCGTGAACTGACGCTGAGTTACAACATTCCTGTCCAGAGCAAGTATGTGCAGGGTATCAGCGTGTTCGCCACCGGTCGCAACCTCTGGCTCAGCACCGACTACACCGGTGTCGATCCCGAAACCTCGCTCACCGGCGCAGGTTCCAACGTCGGAGGTTTCGACTACTTCAACATGCCGAGCACCAAATCCTACATCCTCGGTGTAAATCTCAGTTTCTAACTTTCTAACCGACTCTATTCGAAATATGAAAAATATATTCAGTGCAGGACTTTTGACACTCCTGCTTCTTCTGGGTAGTTCGTCGTGCAGCAACTTTGTCGACGGCTACGAAACATCCCCAAACTCTCCTTCGGAGACCAACCCCGCACTGCTCACTACTGTGATCCAGGTGTCGACATTCGCTCACTTCAGCGGGCAGTTCGCACGTATGGCCACCGTATTCACCCAGCAATGCGCCGGCACCCAGGCTCAGTATGAGGACCTGGCCAACTACTCTCTGCTGGAAGGTGACAACAACAACGAGTGGAATTCGCACTACTCGGCCATCAACGATTGCAACATCCTCATCGATCTGGCCAGCGAGTCGAACCCGTACTACCGCGGTATCGGCAAGATCCTCAAGGCCATGAACCTCGGGCTTACTACCGACCTGTGGGGCGACATTCCCAACCGCGAAGCCGGAAAGGGCCTCCAGGGTGAGGAATTCTACAGCGCTGCCTATGATGCACAGGAACTGGTGTACCAGGATATCCAAACGCTCCTGTCGGAAGCCGTCACGGACCTGTCGAAAAGCGAGGATGCCAATACCATCCTGCCCGGCACCGACGATCTGATCTTCAACGGCGATGCCAGCAAGTGGATCGTCACCGCACACATCCTCAGGGCACGGTATGAAAACCACCTGAGCAAGCGCGACCCGATGGGCTCCGCCACCCGCGCACTCGCCGCCATCGACGATGCCGTGGCAGCAGGAATGGCAGGTTCCGACAGCGACTGCAATGCCATTTTCCCCGGCGATGGTAACTCACTCAACCAGTGGTATGCCTTCAACAACGACCGTCAGGATTATATCAAAATGGGCGAAGGCTTTGTTAACCTTTTGACTACCATTGATGATCCGCGTTTGAGTTTCTATGCTTCTGAAGATGGCAACGGCGGCTATTCGGGTACGCCTCTGGGCTCTATCGTGACCAGCACCTCTGATGTGGGCGCCTACTTCGCTTCGCCGAGTTCGTCCGCTCCGCTGGCCACCTACGTGGAAGCCAAGTTCATCGAGGCAGAAGCAGCCATGCGTTCCAACGACAAGATGCGCGCAGCAGCAGCACACAACGAGGCCATCAAGGCGCACATCCTCCAGGTCACCGGCGCCCCCGCGCCCGATGATTACATCATGGCGCAGGCCAATGAATCGGATGCCTCCATCACCATGGAAAAGATCATGACCCACAAGTATGTGGCGCTGTTCACCCAGGTGGAGGTGTATACCGACTGGCGCAGGACCAACATCCCGCAACTGACTCCCAACCCGGGCGGACTGGTGAGCGGCATTCCGCGGCGACTGCCCACCACCCAGGAAGAACGCCTCTACAACAACAAGGCGCCGAATCCTTCCATCACAAACGTTCTCTTGCCCGTTTGGTGGGATGAATGATCAGTATCAATTGATTGTATAATACAGGGCCGGCTGCGCGCATGCGCAGCCGGCCTTTTTATTTATATGGCACTGGCAGATTTATTCAAATCTTTATAGCACATCAGGCTTTACCGACACGCTTTGTTCTTATCAAAACAGCTATTCAAAAAATATTGAAAATACAGAAAAATGTGATTTGATAGTCAACTTTGTATATTTGCCACACCTCAAGTCTTATTTCCCCCCGAAATCAGTATGAAAACAAGGCTGTTTTTTGCAGCCACGCTTATCCTCGATAAGCCTTTAATATCGTAATCCATATCTGATTTTTTAACCAAATCTACTTTTTGTATGAAGCGATTACTTACAACCCTTTGGTTGGTCTTCGCTGCTATGGGCATGGCTCTTTCGCAGCGAGCCGTCAGCGGCACCGTCAGCGGTGACGACGGCGAAGTTCTCATCGGTGCTACCGTACGCGTTAAGGATACGCGGATCGGTACTTTCACAGATGCAAACGGCCGGTACAGCCTCGACGTGCCGGCAGACGGCAAAATACTGGTTGTCAACTACACCGGTTATGCCACACAGGAAATCGAACTTGGTGCTTCCAATGTCGTGGATATCGTGCTGAAAGCAGGTATCCAGCTGGAAGAAACCGTTGTGACAGCCCTGAACATCAACCGTTCTGAAAAATCGCTGGGTTATGCCGTCGAAAAGATCGACGGCTCGGAACTCACCGCAGTCCGGGACGCTAACGTGGTCAATCAGCTGGCGGGTCGCGCTGCAGGTGTAACGGTTGTAGGCAGCTCGGGTAACCTGGGCGGCTCCAGCCGTATCCTGATCCGCGGCGTACGCTCTATCAACGGTGAAAACCAGCCGCTTTTCGTCGTTGACGGCGTGCCGATGGACAACTCCAACTTCACGTCCAATACGATCGTAAACGATCAGGCCCGCGGTGGCGGCGGTTACGACTATGGCAACGCCATTCAGGACCTCAACCCCAACGACATCGAGAATATCTCTGTGTTGAAAGGGCAGGCGGCCGCAGCACTTTACGGCTCACGCGGCATGAACGGTGTGATCATGATCACCACCAAAAAAGGCTCACAGAAGCGCAAAGGGATCGGCGTATCGGTAAACAGCAGCTTTACTTCCGAAAATATCCTCGTGCTTCCCGACTACCAGAACCGTTACGGCGGCGGTGTAGACCTGCGTCCGCGCGGTTATTCCGACAATTCGGGTTACTACAAGGTGCCTTACACTGCCTATAATTCAGCAGGTGGCGTGGTTGGCACTTATCAGTCTTTCGACCTTGTGCCTTTTTACGGGGTAGACGAAAGTTTCGGTACTGCGTTCGATATCAGCACAGACGAGCATTTTCAGCACCTGGCAGGCCTGAAATTCGGCAGCGGCCAAAACCGCTATTCGTTTGACAACGGCTTCGGCTCCAATCAGCAGGGTCTCTACTTCCGCGACTGGAATTCCTGGGATTCCTGGGATACCGACCATTTCGGCAAATCACGCGCCTGGGCAGCATCGCCCAACAATCCGTCCGACTTTTTCGAAAGAGGTTCTACCTGGAGCAATGGCATCGCCCTCGACGGAGGCAACGAGACCGCTACTTTCCGTCTGGCGTTCAACCGCCTCGATCAGTCGGGTATTTTCCCCAACAGCACGCTGAAACGCAACACGGTCAGCTTCAACGGTGACACCAAACTGGGAAGCAACCTCCAGGCGTTCCTGGGTGTTAACTACGTGGGTAACAGCGCAGTAGGCCGTTCCTCAACCGGTTATGACGGCGACGGTCTGAACGTCGCCCAGATGTTCAACCAATGGTGGCACCGCGAGATCGTCATGGACGATCTGCTGGCTTACAAAAACCCCGACGGTTCGCAGCGCACCTGGAACAGGATCAGCGCAGACAACCCGAATCCGCAGTACTGGGACAACCCGTACTGGACACGTTACGAAAATTATCAGAATGATAGCCGCGACCGCATATTCGGCAACATCGGCATGACCTGGAACCTGAACAGCTGGCTGAGCCTCACGGGCCGCCTGCTCAAGGATTTCTATACCGAGCAGCGCCAGGAGCGCATTGCTGTCGGTAGTATCACTACTTCCATGTACGCAGAAGACGTGTATCGCGTAGATGAAACCAATGCCGACGTGATCCTGCGCGCCGATCGCTACGTATTCAACGATCAGCTCAATATCAACGCATTCGTAGGTGGCAACAAGCGCTGGAACACGCTGAACCGCAGCTACGGCGCCACCCGCGGTGGCTTGAACGTACCGGGCCTTTATCGCGTACAAAACTCGCTCGAACGTCCCGACGTGTTCAACCGTTTGACGGAAAGAGAAGTGGAAAGCCTGTTCGGGGGCATCACCCTCGGCTGGAAATCATGGCTCTACCTCGACCTCACCGGCCGCAACGACTGGTCGTCGACCCTGCCTGAAGACAACAATTCCTACTTCTATCCTTCTGCTTCATTGAGCTTTGTATTCTCGGAATTGTTCACTTCGAATATCCTGAACTTCGGTAAACTGCGCCTCGGCTGGGCAAAAGTGGGTAGCGACGCCGACCCGTACGTTATCTCTACGGTGTATTCTGCTGTCGACAACTTTGGCAGCAACGCCGTATTTACCGTACCGAACACACTGAATAACCTCGATCTCAAGCCCGAGGAGACCAAGTCGCAGGAGGTGGGTATCGACCTCCGCTTCTTCAACAGCCGCATCGGTATCGACGCGACCTACTACACCGGCAAGACGCTCAACCAGATCATTCCACTCGGCACGACTCCGACGACGGGTTACACCCGCCAGTTCATCAATGCCGGCGAGATCAAGAACTCCGGTTTTGAAGTTTCGCTGAACGTAGTACCGGTTCGCACGAAAGATTTCAGCTGGGATGTTACGTTCAACATCGGTAAAAACACCAACGAGATCATCGAGCTGAATGCCGACGACCCGACGCTGACCAACATTCCGATCGTCAACGCACCGTTTGCCGTATCGCTGAACGCCTACGAAGGACAATCTTTCGGTACCATCCTCGGCTATGACTACATCTACGACGCAAGTGGCAACAAACTGGTTGACGAAGACGGTTTCTACCTGACGACCCCGACCGTTGTGCCTTTGGGTAGCGTATTGCCCGATTTTACCGGCGGCGTAGCCACCAGCTTCAACTTTAAAGGTTTCACGCTGGGCGCCTTTGTCGACTTCCGCAAAGGCGGCAAGATCTTCTCGCTTACCAATACCTGGGGTAAATACTCCGGCCTGTTTGCAGAAACAGCCGAAGGCGACATCCGCGAAAACGGCATCATCGTATCCGGCATGGTGGCCGCCTACGACAACGACGGCAACCTGATCGTAGCCGACGAAGGCGACCCCAATGTTGTGGGTGACGAGATCTACCAGTCCACCGGCCAGGCCAATGCTTCCGCTATCGGCGCGCAGGATCACTTCTTTGCCAACGGCGGTTACGTAATCGGCGCTGCCGACGTATACGACGGCTCTTTCATCAAATTGCGCGAAATGAGCCTCGGATACACCCTTCCGAAAAAATGGCTGGGCAGCGCAGGCGTACAGGACATCAAGATCAGCGTGGTGGGTCGCAACCTCGCCATTCTGCACAAGAACATTCCGCACGTAGATCCCGACTCTGCCATTTCGGCCGGTAACATTCAGGGTCTCGAAGGTGGCGCACTGCCCAGCACCCGCTCGATCGGTGTCAATCTCAGCCTGCGTTTCTGATCTTTTAAAATTCTGATTATCAGAAAATTAAAACAAAATCATTATGAAAAATATTAAATATTTGTTCGTCGCGATGGGGCTATTGATTTCCGTCTCTTGCGGCAAAAATTTCGGGGATATTAATACCGACCCGAACAATCCCAGCCAGGTGCCGGTCGAGTTTCTGATCACCAGCGCAGAGAAGGCCATGGCCGACGATATCTGGGACGAATGGCTCAACGCCCGCTTCGGTTTGCTCGTATCGCAATACTGGGCGCAGAACAACTACACCGATGAAAGCCGCTGGAACTTCCGTACCGGCGTCATCAACAACTACTGGGGCTACTACTATTCCCGTTCGCTGCGCGATCTCCAGGAGATCATCACGCTCAACGATTCGGGTTCGGCAGCAGGCACAGCCAAGGCGAAAAACCAGAACGCGGTTGCTTCTATCCTTAAGGTGTACATTTTCCATCACCTGACGGATACCTGGGGTCCGATCCCTTACAGCGAAGCCTTGCTGGGCAGCGAAAACCGCGCGCCGAAGTACGACAGCCAGAAGGATGTGTACATGGGCCTCGACCGCGATCTGCAGAATGCCATCGCCGACATCGACGAAAGCGAAGATAGCTTCGGCAGCGCCGACGTGATCTACGGCGGTGACATGAGCCTCTGGAAAAAGTTTGCCAATTCCATGCGCCTGCGCATCGGTATGCGCATGTCCGACATCGAGCCGGTCATGGCGCAGTCGATCGTGGAGGCCGCGGCGGCAGGCGCTTTCACCAGCACTGCTGACAATGCGTACTTCTCATACCTGAGCGGACAACCTAACAACAACCCGCTCAACCAGGACCGCATCGAACGCGGCAACGCCGACTTTTGCCTCAGCGACGTGCTGATCGACAAAACGCTGAAACCGCTCAACGATCCGCGGCTGGAAATTTTTGCCGACGAAAAAGTGAACGGTGGCGGCTACTTCGGCCGTCCTTTCGGTCAAACCAGCGCCACCGCTGCCGGCGAAGCGCCCGAAGATTACAGTCAGCCCAGCGGCGCGCAAGCCGTGGCCGGCGCCGTCAACTTCCAGACAATGGACGTACTGGCCTCTACCGCGCCCATGATCCTGATGCAATATTCGGAAGTATGCTTCATCCTTGCCGAAGCACACGAACGCACCTGGAATGTACCCGGTTCGGCGGAAGAATGGTATAACGCAGGTATTGCGGCATCCATGAACGAGTGGGGCATTACGGACGACGCAGCGATCAATGACTACCTCGCCCAGATGGACGTCGCTTATTCCACCGCCCCCGGCGACTGGAAGCAAAAGATCGGCGTACAAAAATGGCTGGCCCTCTTCATGGAAGGCGTACAGGGCTGGAGCGAATGGCGCCGCCTCGACTTCACCAAACTCGAAGCACCGGTGGAAGGCTCCCTGTTCGATACAGGCAACAGCCCGGCTCCTGTGCGACTGACTTATCCGACAAACGAGCAGACGCAAAATGCGTCCGGCTACAGTACCGGCGTATCAGCGCTTGGCGGTCCTGACAAGCTGTCTACCCGGCTTTGGTGGGACGTGCAATAAAATGTGAAAAGTACCGACTGACCAAAACGGCTGTTCCTGCGAGGCGGGAGCAGCCGTTTGGCTTTTACAGGCGCCGCTCTGCCTTTTTGTCGCGATCTTTTTGTCTATCCATGCCAAAACAGGTGGATTTTTTCAATGGCAGGTTATTTGACTATTGGTTGGGCAATGATTGTATAGCATTTTTGCTGTCAGTTTGACATAATCTTTATTTTTCACAAATTATTCACGGGGAATCCAAATGTTTGCATGGCAAACGACGTATAAGAGAGTGATTATCTGCTTTCGCATTTCGTTTTCAAAAAGTAGCGGAGCGCATACAGCATTTTCCTTCTGACCGTTCTTTTATACTCTCAAAAGCATTACTTTCCCTGTTTTAATCAAGCCCGAAAAGCATTGCCTGCCGGCAAAGAACTTGCAACCTCCTGACTATGAGTATGTTCGAAAATTGGTTGATGCCACAACAGACAGACGACGAGCCTGACTTTGTACCGCTTTTTTCTCTCGAAGACGACGACGAGGCCAAGCAGGGAGAAGTGTTTCCCGACACATTGCCCGTGCTGCCCCTGAAAAATACAGTCCTGTTTCCCGGTATAGTAACGCCCATCACGGTGGGACGCGATAAAAGCATCCGCGCCGTTCAGCGCGCCTACGAAGACAACCGCTACATCGGTGTATTATCCCAGAAAGACGTCAAGATCGAAAGCCCCAGCGCGCGCGACCTGTACCGCATCGGTACCATAGCCCGTATCCTGAAGCTGCTGAAAATGCCCGACGGTTCCACTACGGCGATCCTGCAGGGCCGCAAGCGTTTTGAACTCGAAGAAATGCTGAGTGAAGACCCCTATATGATGGGGCAGATCACAGCCATCGAATACGAGCAACCCAAAAACAAACTCGAATTCCGCGCCCTGATCAGCAGCGTCCGCGACGCAGCCAAACAGATCATCGAACTGTCGCCGCAGATCCCGTCCGAAGCGGTGGTGATGCTGAAAAACATCAGCAACGACAACTTCCTGCTCAATTTCATCGCCTCCAATCTCGGTATCGGCGTCAATGAAAAGCAGGCGATCCTCGAGATCAACAACCTGCGCGAAAAAGCGGGCGCTATCCTGCACCACATGGATGCAGAACTTCAATTGCTCGAACTGAAAGACCAGATCGAAGCAAAAGTCCGTACGGATATCGAAAAGCAACAGCGCGACTACTTCCTCAGCCAGCAACTCAAAACCATCCAGGAAGAACTGGGGCAAAACCCCCAGGAAGAAGAGATCAACGACCTGATCAGAAAGGCCGCCAAGAAAAAATGGCCGAAAAACGTACAGGAGACCTTCGCCCGTGAAATCAACAAACTCCGGCGCGTCAACCCGCAGGTGGCCGAGTACGCCATCGGGCTCAACTACCTCGAAACGCTGCTCGAACTGCCCTGGCAGGATTTTACAAAGGATAATTTTGACCTCAAGCGCGTGAAAGACGTGCTCGATAAAGACCACTATGGCCTCAAAAAGGTAAAAGAGCGCATCCTCGAGCACCTCGCCGTGCTGAAACTGAAAGGCGATATGAAAGCGCCGATCCTGTGCCTCGTCGGCCCGCCCGGCGTGGGCAAAACCTCGCTCGGCAACAGCATCGCCCGCGCGCTGAAGCGCAAGTACGTGCGCATGAGCCTGGGCGGCCTGCACGACGAAGCCGAGATCCGCGGACACCGAAAAACCTACATCGGCGCCATGCCCGGCCGCATTGTGCAGTCGCTGAAAAAAGCCAAGGCGGGCAACCCGGTTTTCATCCTCGACGAGATCGATAAAGTGGGGAAGGATTTCCGCGGCGACCCCTCCTCTGCCCTGCTCGAAGTGCTTGACCCCGAGCAGAATACGACGTTTTACGACAACTATCTGGAACTCGAGTACGACCTGTCGAAAGTGCTCTTCATCGCCACGGCCAACTCGCTTTCCACCATACAGCCCGCACTGCTCGACCGCATGGAGATCATCCAGATCGCCGGCTACTCCCTGGAGGAAAAAGTACAGATCGCCAGGCGACACCTCATCCCCGAGCAGCGCAAGGAGCACGGCCTGAAGCCCAACCAGGTGAAGATCAGCGAAAAAACACTTGTGAAGATCGTGCAGAGTTATACTGCCGAGAGCGGCGTGCGCAACCTCAACCGGGAGATCGGCTCCGTGATGCGCTACGTCGCCAAACGTGTGGCGATGGAAGAACCCTACGAGATCGCCGTGAAACCCGAACACCTGCACGACATCCTCGGCCCGACCAAATACGACGCCGAGGTGTATCAGGAAAAACAGGCGCCCGGCGTGGCCATCGGCCTGGCCTGGACGGCCGTGGGCGGCGAGATCCTGTTTATCGAAGTCAGCCTGAACAAAGGCAACGGACGCCTGCAACTTACCGGCAATCTGGGCGACGTGATGAAAGAAAGTGCCAGCACGGCGCTCAGTTACATCAAGGCGCACGCCGAAGAAATGAACATCGATCCGGAAAAGTTCGATAAAACGGATGTGCACGTCCACATCCCCGAAGGCGCCATCCCCAAAGACGGGCCTTCCGCCGGCGTCACCATGCTTTCAGCCATCACTTCCGCCTTCACCGGCAAGCCGCTCAAACCCTTCCTCGCCATGACGGGCGAGATCACCCTGCGCGGCAAGGTGTTGCCCGTCGGCGGTATCAAGGAAAAGATCCTGGCTGCCAAACGCGCCGGCATCCGCGAAGTCATTCTCTGCAAGGAGAACGAAAAACACGTGGGCGAGATCGAACCGGAATACATCAAGGGGCTAAATTTCCACTACGTGAATAAAATGGACGAAGTGCTTGCGATCGCCATCGGCTTGAAAAAAGACGCACGGCCCGGCGCCAACGGCGTTTCCGAGGCCAAGAAGAAAAAGGCAGCGGCATAAGCGGCGCTTTTTAATGCCGTATCGCCATGCCGGTGAATGCTGCAATCCGGCCTTTTCCCGTATCGGCGACACCCGGTCTCCGCATCGCATTTTTCTATACCTTCGCGCCATGTACGCGTACCTTAAAGGAGAGATCACCTTCAAAAGCCCGGCGTTTATCACGCTGGAAGCCAACGGTATAGGTTTCCATGTAAACATTCCGCTCAGCACCTACACCGCCATCGCGGGGCTGGAGCGCGCCACGATCTATACCCACCTCATCGTCCGGGAAGACGCGCACACGCTCTTCGGGTTCGCAACGCAGGCCGAGCGCAGCCTGTTCGTTCAGTTGATCGGCGTCACCGGCGTAGGCGCCACCACGGCGCAACTGATCCTTTCATCCATGTCGGTAGACGAAGTGCGCGCGGCAGTGCTGGGCGAGCAGGCCCATGTATTGCAGCGTGTAAAAGGCATCGGCGCAAAAACGGCCAAACAGATCATCCTCGACCTGAAAAACAAACTCGCCAAAGAAACGCCCGATGCCGCGGCGGTGCTCCTGCCGACGATCGACGACAGCGTGCGCGAAGAAGCGCTCTCTGCCCTTATTTCCCTGGGATTCAACCGCATCGCCGTACAAAAAGCGCTCAATCAGGCCATGAAGGACAATCCTTCGCTATCGAAAGTAGAAGACCTCATCAAAATGGCGCTGAAATCGCTGGCCGGCTGATCGCTCCCGATCCTGCCGAACCGTGCAGTTTGTGAAAGTATTACGGCTTGGCCATAATGGTTACCTGCCTATGCTATTGTACCACATTAGACTATTTATCTGATTAGAGACACAGATTATTCCCGGAGGGAATTCCTGTTTATAGCATATATGTAACAAATTCGTAATCAACCCCATCGGGGTTTCCTGCTGTTTCGGGTGAATTTCAAAGGAAACCCCGATGGGGTTAATATCCGGGGAATGGATCCTCTCTATAAACAGGAAACCCCGATGGGGTTAATATCCGGGGAATGGATCCTGTCTATAAACAGGCATTCCCTCCGGGAATATATGCGCTACCTGGGGTATGATATGCAGATAGTCATATTGGCATACGGCCATGTAACGCAGCATGTAACGCTCCCTTTTTGTTCGGGTTCGTTTCTTAC
Source organism: Lewinellaceae bacterium (assembly GCA_020636045.1). Classification (GTDB taxonomy): domain Bacteria; phylum Bacteroidota; class Bacteroidia; order Chitinophagales; family Saprospiraceae; genus M3007. The sequence continues at coordinate 32,810 of JACJYP010000002.1, read as the reverse complement.
TGCCACCTGCTTACTGCTACTGCCTACTGCCAACTGCTTCTGAATCGCACGCCTGCCCGTATCGGCCGGTCCCTCGCATGGCGGTTTCGAAACATCTTTCTTTCCTGCCGTTTTTTCAGGCAACCCTTTTTTGCTAAAAAACGTCAAAGTCCAGTTTCGATAATCAACCAACGAACAAATCCACACCTGCTTTTTTGAAAATGACGAAGAAGAACACCCTTCTTGCGCTAACCGGTCTGTTGTCTCTTGCCACGCTGTATGCTTTTAACAGCCCCGGCTATGTACGCGAGCACGTGCTGACGATATTTTTCCCCGACAAAAAACCCGCCGTTGCCGCCGAGTACGTTTCCGCGGCCGACGACTTTACGGCGCCGCCGGATACGGCGCCGCCGTACGAGGAGCGTTTCGGCGATTTTATGCAGGGCAATCCCAACCAGATCGACCTGAGCGATCCGAAAGTGATCGACCAACAGGTGGAATACGATCCGGAGACCAATATGTACATCATCACCGAAAAGATCGGCGATGAATTCTACCGCGCGCCCACCTACATGACGTTCGAGGAATACCTGAACTGGCGCGACCGCAAACAGCAGGAAGAATACTTCGACCGACTCCAGGGTGTAACCCTTTCCGGCGACCGCAGCTCGAGCGGGATCGAGGATCCCATCGCCAAGTTCGACGTCAAAACCTCACTCATCGACCGCCTGTTCGGCGGCACCAACGTGGATATTCGCCCACAGGGCAACATCAACCTCACCTTCGGCTTCGATTACCAGAAAATACAAAACCCCATCCTGACCCTGCGCCAGCAGCGCACCGGCAATTTCGACTTCGACATGGATATCAACATGAGCGCGTCGGGCAAGATCGGTGAAAAACTCAACCTCAATTTCAACTACAACACGCAGGCGACATTTGATTTCGACAATCAAATGAAGATCAACTACGACACCAAGAATTTTTCGGAAGACGAGATCATACAGAATATCGAAGCGGGCAACGTTTCGATGCCGCTGCGCTCCAACCTCATCAAGGGCGCGCAAAACCTCTTCGGCGTAAAAACGGAGATGAAGTTCGGCCACCTGCGCACCACCCTGCTCGCCGCGCAGCAGCGCTCGCGGCAGCAAAGCCTGACCGTGCAGGGCGGCTCCCAGGTGCAGACCTTTGAAAGACCCATCGACGAGTACGACGAAAACCGCCACTTCTTCCTGAGCCACTGGAACCGCAACGAATTCGAGCCGGCGCTGGAATGTCTGCCGGTACCCATCTCGCAATTCACCGTCACGCGGATGGAGGTGTGGATCACCAACGACCGCCTGGCCACGGAGAATGTGCGCGACGTAGTAGCGCTGATGGACCTCGGCGAACCGCAGCCTTTCCTCAACGGCCCGACGGTCGACGACCCCAACCGCCCCGACTACTCTCTTGTGTCGCCGCCGGAACTCGACAACAAAGGCCAGGGGCTGCCTGCCAACAACAATAACCGGCTGTACCCGATGATCGCCTCCGACCTGGTGAGCGATCCCGCTTTCCGCTTTTCCGACCAGGTGGTCAGCCGACTTACCAACCAGTACGAACTGAAGCAGATCCGCGACTTTGAAAAAGTGCGCGCCCGCCTGCTTTCATCATCGGAATACACCTACAACGACCAGCTCGGTTTTGTCAGCATCAACCTCAACGTACAGCCCGACCAGGTGGTCGGTATCGCCCTGGAATATACGTACAACGGTATTCCGCACAAGATCGGTGAATTCACCAGCGATGTGCCCAACGGAGACTCACTGAACCAGAACGTGCTGTTTCTCAAGATGTTGAAAAGCACGACGGCCAACGTGAAGTTCCCCATCTGGGACCTGATGATGAAAAACATCTATGCGGTCGGCTCGGCCAACGTGGACCCCACCGAGTTCCGCTTCGACATTTACTACGAAGATCCGGGCAAAGGCCAAAAGCGTTTTCTCAACGGTGGAAATATTCCCCTCGAACTGAAAGCCCGCCCCCTGCTCCAGGTATTTAAACTCGACAACCTCAACCTGCAGGGCGACCCCGGGGCCGACGGTATCTTCGACTTTGTGCCGGGGTTGACCATCAATTTGCGAACGGGGCGCATCATGTTCCCGGTTCTGGAGCCATTCGGCTCGTTCCTCGATAAAAAATTGCTGGATGCGGGGATGGATAACGACTCGTTGAGAAACGAATATGTCTACCCTCAACTATACGATTCCACCCTGTTCAGGGCGCGGGAGTTCCAGCAACTCAACCGTTTTACCCTGAAAGGTTCGTATAAATCGAGTACCTCCTCGGAAATATCGCTGGGGACTTTCAACCTGCCGCAAGGCTCGGTGCGGGTGAGCGCCGGCGGACGGCAACTCGTTGAAGGTCAGGACTATTCCGTAGACTATAACATCGGCAAGGTCAAGATACTGAACGACGCTATCCTGCAATCAGGGCAAAATGTGAGCGTCAGTTTCGAGGATAACACGTTGTTCGGCTTCCAGAGCCGGACCATGCTGGGCGCCCGTTTCGACTACGAAGTCAGCAAGGACATGAACATCGGCGCCACCTTTATGAATCTTTTCGAGCGACCGCTGACGCAAAAGATCAACTTCGGCGACGACCCCATCAACAACAAAATGTACGGCCTGGACTTCAACATCTCGAAAGAAGCGCCCTGGCTGACAAAAATGGTGGACAAACTGCCGCTGATCTCCACCAAAGAGCCGTCGAGCATCACCGCGCAAGCCGAGGTGGCCGCATTGCGGCCCGGCCACAACCGCGCGATCAACCAGGGTGAAGACTCCGGCGGTATCGCCTACATCGACGACTTCGAGGGCAGCACGGCCAACCTGCCGCTGGCCAACCCGGCCAACTCCTGGGTGATCGCCTCCACGCCCCAGGGCGATGAAAACCTGTTCCCCGAATCCGCAGCGTCGCTCGACAGCGCGTTTCTGCTCGCCCGCAACGCCAACCGCTCGGGCCTAACGTGGTTCATCGCTGACCCGAGCGCCCGCGACGCCGTCGACGCCCTGAATCCTTACACGCGCCTGATCCAGTTTCAGGATATTTTCCCCAACCGCCAGCTTACGCCGCTCGAACAATCCAACCTGCGCTCGTTCGACGTGACCATTTATCCCCGCGAACGCGGCCCCTACAACTTCGAACTGCCGGGTGGTTACAACGGCGGCCTGCTTACGAAAGGCTTTACCACTGACGGCCAGCTCAACCTGCCGGAAACCCGCTGGGCGGGTATCATGCGCGGGCTGGTGACCAACGATTTCGAGGCTGCCAACATCGAATTCGTGGAGTTCTGGATGCTCAACCCCTACATGGACAAGGCCGACGACCCCGGCAACATCTCCGACGACGGCATCATGTATATCGACCTCGGCACCATTTCCGAGGACATCATGCGCGACTCGCGGCAGTTTTTTGAAAACGCCATACCCACAGGACAAGGCACCGGCACGACGGCCGTCACACCCTGGGGGCGCGTGCCCGTGTTGCCGCCGGTCGTGAATGCGTTCGACAACGACCCGGCCAAGCGCGTGCTGCAGGACCTCGGCCTCGACGGCCTCGACGACCAGGGAGAACTCCAGTTTTTCAACGACTGGGTGAACAGCATCAACAACTCTACCCTGTCGAACAACGCCAAACAGGCCATTCTCGCCGACCCCTCCAACGACAACTTTGTCTATTTCCGCGATCCGGTGTTCGACAACACCTCGCCCGGCTTGTTGCAGCGCTACCGCAAATTCAACAACCAGCAGGGCAACTCGCCGGTCAACAATACCCAAAACCTCAACCCCTCCGCCACCAACCTGCCCGACTCGGAAGACCTCAACCGCGATAACTCGCTGAACGAGAGCGAATCATACTACCGTTACCCGATCCATTTTGCCAAAGCCATGGCCGGCGGACAGGAAGTGCTCGACCTCAATCACCCCGACCTGCGCGATCTCATCACCGATACGGTCGTGTTCAGGAAAGAGCAAAGCGGCCCGGAGTATATCTGGTATCGTTTCAAGATCCCGCTCGACCTCACCACGCGCCAGACCATCGGCGGCATCCAGGATTTCCGCTCCATCCGCTTCATCCGGATGTTCTGGAAAGGCTTTACCGAGCAGACGACCTTCCGCTTCGCCACGCTCGAGCTGGGCCGCAACCAATGGCGCCGCTTTACCCAGAATACGCTCGCCTGTAAAATGTACGACTCGCCCTGGAACGCCGTGGCATTCGACGTGAACGCCGTCAGTATCGAGGAAAACGCAGCGCGAACACCGTTCAACTACACCATTCCCTATGGCATCTCGCGCGAACAATCGGTGGGCGCCTTCCCCGATGTGCTCCAGAACGAGCAATCGCTGGCCATGACCATCTGCAGCCTGCAGTATTGCGATGCGCGGGCCGTGTTCAAAACGCTGAACCTCGACCTGCGGCAATTCAAACGCCTGAAAATGTTCGTGCACGCGGAGGAAACCGACCCCGTCAATTCTCCGCTCGATTCGACCGACCTGACGGTATTTATCCGCCTCGGCTCCGACTATGTGCGCAACTACTACGAGTACGAAATACCGCTCACGCCTTCCGACGTGGCCAACCTGAACGGCAACCCCGACAGCCGCTCGTACAAGGAAGAAGTGTGGCGCCCGGAAAACGATTTTGATTTTCCGCTTGCCCTGCTGACGGAAGTGAAGAAGCAGCGAAACGCCCAGGGCAACTGGCCGCTGGACGTGCCTTTCCAGATCGAAGACCCGGAAAACCTGCGCGCCAAGGTGAAAGTAGTGGGCAATCCGAACCTCGGATACGTAAAAGGAGTGATGGTGGGCGTGCGCAACGTAGATGAAACCAATAACCTGTCGAACCGGCATTGCGTGGAAGTGTGGCTCAACGAATTGCGCCTCAACGGCTTCAACGAGCAGGCCGGCTACGCCGGACAGGCCCGCGTCGACCTGAAACTGGCCGATTTCGGTAACGTATCGGTTGCCGGCACCTATACCAGTATCGGCTGGGGCGGCATCGAGGAAAAACTCATCCAGCGGCAACGCGAGGAGGTGATCCAGTACGATGTTTCTACCAACCTCGAACTGGGCAAACTGCTGCCCGAAAAAACGGGCATCAAAATTCCCTTCTACGCGCAGTATTCCAACACCACGCGCAATCCCGAATACGACCCCTACGACCTCGACATCAAACTCAAGGACAAACTGCGCGACGAGACCGATCCGGTGAAACGCGACAGCATCCGCACCGTAGCGCAGGATGTGACGATCGTAAAAGGGTTCAACTTCACCAACGTGCGCAAGGAACGCCGGGGCAACAAAAAGCCCTGGCCCTGGAACATCGAAAACTTCAGCCTGACGTACGCCTTCAACCAGCAGAAGAAGCGCAATCCGTTCATTATCAACGATCAGCAGAATCAATACAAAGGCGCGATCGACTACCAATACGCGACCGGGCTGAAGCCGATCGAGCCGTTCCGCAACCTGATCAAAAAAGACAAGTACCTCAAATTCATCAAGGAGTTCAACTTCAATCCCATTCCCAACACCTATGGCTTCAGCACCAATTTGGAGCGTTGGGTGGGTGTGACGACCTGGCGTTTTGTCGATTCCGACGACCCGACCCGCGATACGTACTACAACCGCCGTTTCACCTGGGATCGCAACTACGATCTCGGGTGGGACATTTCCCGGTCGCTGCGCTTCAATTTCGACGCCAACGTGCGCAGCATCATCGACGAGCCCTACCAGTATAAACCCGACAACACGCCGTACTCGAAACAGGAGCGCCGCGACTCCATCTGGTCGAACATCAAAAAACTGGGCCGCCCCAAAAACTACGTCCACAACGCCAGCCTCAACTGGACGCTGCCGATGAAACTGATCCCCTACATGGACTGGATCACGGTAAAAGCGTCCTATTCGGCGGGCTACACCTGGACAGCGCAGTCGCTCAAACTGCAAAACATGGATGCCGGCACCTTCCAGAACGAAGTGAATTCGCGCAGCCTCGGCAACGTCGTCCAGAACAACAACGTGCGCCAGATCAACGGCGACCTGGACTTCAGCAAACTTTACGACAAGAGCAAGTACCTGTCCAAGATCAACAAACCCGCCAAACCGGGCAGCCGCAACAGGGGTAAAAACCGCAATAACTCCAATGACCCGGGTGGCATCTCGCCCGGCGACAACCGCGACCTGCCCGGCGATGCGCCCGGCGGCGATGCCGGTGACAAGTCGGCCAGGGCTAAAGACCGCAATGCCCGCCCCGGCGACCGCAATAACAACAACACTGGCGGAGACCCCGGCAATGTTGCAGCCGGCGGCGATGACGACAACAAAAAGGACAAAAAGAAAAAAGACAAGAAGAAGAAAGACCCGAACCGCGAGCCTTCCATGGCAGAGCGCATCGCGCTACGCCCCCTCATGCTGATCCGCAGGGCCCGCCTGTCGTACACGGAAAATTACAGCACGGTGATCCCGGGCTTTACGCCGGAGCCCACGCTCATGGGCCTGAGCGACGGGTTTGCGGCGCCGGGCTGGGCATTCGTGGCGGGCGTGCAACCCAAAAGCAGCTGGCTCGACGACGCGGCCGCAAAAGGCTGGATCACCCACCGCCCCGAACTCAACCAGCAGGTGATGCGCAACTATACGCAAAACATCGACGCCGGCATTACGATAGAGCCGTTCCGCGACTTCCGCATCGAGATCACCGCCAACAGGCAGTACACGCGCAACAGCACCGAATTGTTCAAGGACCAGAATCCGTTGCTCGACCCGAACGAAACCCAGTTCGAGCACCGCGCGCAACGCGATCTCGGCAGTTTCACGGTGTCGTACCTGTCTATCAAAACGCTGTTCAACAGCGACATCAACGGCCTTTTTGCCCGCTACCAGTCGTACCGGCCGATCATTTCGCAGCGCCTGGGCGTGGATGCAGGCGTCACCGATCCGCACGACGTGGACGGCGCCGGGTACACAAAAGGGTTCGGCCGCATACAGCAGCAGGTGCTGATCCCCTCCTTCGTCGCCGCCTACACCGAGAAAGACCCCAATACCGTCGATCTCGACCTTTTCAAAACGCGGCCGGCGCCGAACTGGAAACTCAACTACAACGGCCTGTCGAAAGTCGGCAACCTGAGCAAGATATTCTCCAGCATCCAAATCTCGCACGGCTACAAGAGCACGCTGACGGTGAATTCGTACAACACGGACATCTTCTACGACCCGCAGGCGCCTTACACCATCGACCAGCTCAACGCCAACTACATCGCGCGTTTTGAAATACCGCAGGTGGTGATCAACGAGCAAATGGCGCCGCTGTTCGGTATGGACGTGAAGTTGAAAAACGACATGACCTTCAAGTTCGATTTCAAGAAGAGCCGCAGCCTCGCCATGTCGTTCATCGACTACCAGTTGGCGGAAACGCGCTCCACGGGCTACTCCGCGGGTTTCGGTTACCGCCTGAAAAACGTCAACATCGGTTTCCTGACAGGGAAGAAGGCGAAGAAATCGCGCAGCCGCTCGAAGAAGAACACCGGCAACAACAATAACCGTCCGCCGACGCCGGGCAGCACCGGGCAGCAGGCCAACGATATGAACTTCAAGTTCGACTTCGAGGTGCGCGACGATATCACGGTGAACCACCGCCTCGACCAACTGGAAGAAGCGGTGCCCACCCGCGGCGCCCGCATGATCAGCATCAACCCCTCGGTGGAATACGCGCTCAACAAGCGCCTGTCGCTGCGCCTGTTCACCGACTACCGCAAAACGGTGCCCAAAACCTCGCAGTCGTTCCCGATCACGACGATCAGCGCCGGTGTGACGGTGCAGTTCAAGTTGAATTGACGGACGACAAGAGGATTGCGGGGCGATTGATCTTGCCCGGCGCTTGTACATCGGTTATTGATCATTGCACATTGGTCATTTTTGAAGTTTCTCCTGAAATGTTCAATGACCAATGTGCAAGTCCCAATGTACAAGGGGCGATAGCACGGGAACCGATCGCCTCTGGAGGCAACGGAATACGATGAGCGCCTGTTTATGCCGGCGAAAAGACAGATACCCTTCTAACATAGACGACCCGGTGGCTTGCTAAGCCACCGGGTCGTCTTTTTTACCGTATACCGTCAGCCGTCCACCGTCAGCCGTCTACCGTCGGCCGGTTTCAGGTTTCAATCCCCATCATAGTGGATATGGTCTGGAAAGGAGATCAAAATTCACAAAAGGCTGACGATATTCAGTTTCAATCCCCGTTTGAGGTGGTAAAACGGGCGGAAGAGGCAGCACGGGCTTGCTGAAGTTTAGCCCACATCTTTTTGGTTTCAGTTATGGGCGATGGCTACGATGTACGAACTCAAGAAGGTAACTTTTGGTAATCCCGTAATAAGAATCGTTTGAATCCCGGTTCCATTTAATTTGGCCAAATACAGGTTCGGGTTCGATACAGCGTGGATATTGTCTGTCGTAGGCGAATACCCTGCAGCGACCACAGGTTTTGGTGAGCGATTTGTTTGTGGCGTTGGAGGTTTGGATTAATCCTGATGATCCGATCGGTTTGGGCTTTATGGCATGCACCGCGCAAGGGACATCCCTCGCAGCGCGTTGTGCAGTGGTAAACGCGCACCGAAGAAGGGTAACCGTTTTTGCTTGTTACTTTGGTTGTATGGCGATAAGTAAGGTGCTGCCCCATAGGGCAAACCAAGTAGTCCTCCTGGGCATTGTAGTGTAGATTTTCTACCCGGAAGGGGTCGTTTTTACTTTTTAAGTTGCTCCTGATAAAAGCCCGGGTACTTCACATAGTTTTCCATGCTTTGGGCTTCCAGATAGTCATAGTTTTTCTTCCGAGCCGTAGCCAGCATCTGCACTGCGCGCGTTTGGGCATGGGTTGGTTAATTGAGGCGAGTAGTTCCCTGGTCTCTTCCATGTGCGACTTGAACGCCGGCATATCGTTGGCATCCTGGTGTATGCTAAAATTCACAATGAATTGCCCTTCTGTTCAATCTGCGCATTAGTCCTCCAGCCAGCTTCAATTGACCGTTTTTCATGTGGTCGTCCTTCATGCGCATGAACGTGGCATCTTCGTCTGTCTTGGAGTAGGAATTGCGGCCATTCAACTTTTCCTCATGCATTTCGTACTCCCCGCCAACTTGTCCAGGTGCTTGTCTTGTAATTCATTCATCTTGCGCCGCAGAACCTTGTCTTTGGGCAAGCGTTCGTTCAATTGCTCGTTCAAATCAGCAATCGTTTGGGCCAGGCGTGCGGAATCTTCTACCGCAGAGCGGTCGCCAGAACCTTCTCCCTTGTCCTTCGATTCGGCTTCTGCCTCTTCTCGCTCATTCTCCGCTTCAATTTGATCTAACAGGGCATTTATCTTAGCCAATAATTTAGCCTTATGCCCCGACACGCGCTTAGCCCACACAAAGGTGTAACGGTTCGCCGCACTCTCGATCTTCGTCCCATCTATATGATAATCTTCCAAACGGACCATACCTTCCTCCACCAGGAAAAGCAACACCGCCGCAAAACATCTTTGATCGTATCCTTCAATTGGCCCTTGCGAAAACGGTTGATCGTGTTGTGATCCGCCGTCTGTCGTTGGTGAGCCACATAAATTGACGTTCTCACGTGTGGCTTTCTCCAAACGTCGTGATGAGTACAACCGATCTATATACCCATACACCAAAACCTTGAGCAGCATCTTTGGATGGTAGTTACTCGCTCCGCCTCCCTCATAAGCGTTCAACAGACTATCCAACTGCATCCCATCTATCGCACGGCTTACTAACCGAACTATATGATCTTCCGCTACCAACTCTTCAAAACTCGGCATAAACAGCCGGCCTTGATGTTGCTCATATGGCTTGAACGTGACAACGTTGTGGCGCTTTTGCTTGTTTGTCTTTGCCATGTCTCAAAGATAAACGCGATCTTCGACTTTACAAAAAAAAAACCGCCTCATAAGTTTGACTTATGGGACGGCCTCTTTTTACCGTCTACCGTCAGCCGTCCACCGTCAGCCGGTTTCAGGTTTCAATCCCCATCATAGTGGATATGGTCTGGAAAGAATCGTGGCAAGCGGTGCAGGATTAATGGTGCCTGCGTTTCAATCCCCATCATAGTGGATATGGTCTGAAAAGCGATGGAACGGGCTTTTTCAAAAATGGAGCAATCGTTTCAATCCCCATCATAGTGGATATGGTCTGGAAAGTAGCGTGAAAGTTCGCATAAGATGATATCGTCATTGACAGGTTTCAATCCCCATCATAGTGGATATGGTCTGGAAAGTTGCAAAATATCCTGGCCGACGGGAAAAACAGGTCTTCAGGTTTCAATCCCCATCATAGTGGATATGGTCTGGAAAGCAGATGAAAACTCCAGTATCTAATTGGCTTTCTTCTTCCTGTTTCAATCCCCATCATAGTGGATATGGTCTGGAAAGTCGTGAATCAGGTCAAATGTACTGACCCTCTGCGTGTTAGGCCTAATTTTTCCCCGTAAATTTTGAGCCAAAAACGTTAAATAAAAGTTAAAAAAACGGCGATTTGTCCCGGAAATGGCTTGTTGTCGCACGTTTTCCGTAAAATTATATATTTGATTGTCAGCCACTTGTGGGCATTTTTCGCATGTTTTTTCGGGAAAGAGGGTTCTGCACATCATTCACGATACACGGTAGACGGTGGACGGTGGACGGTTTACGGTAGACGGCTTACGGTGGACGATAGACGGTTTATGGGGCGGCTTGCCTGTTGTGGGTTTAGCGGAGGCTGGTGGGTGGCCTTTTTTGCTTTAGGGGGTGGCAGGTAAATTATGACAGGGTTTGTTGCAGTAAGTTCGAACGGAGCGTAAGTCGTTACACATGGAGCGGTAATGAGTTTGCACGCAACGTAAGTCGTTAACATCAGAGCGGTAACGAGTTTGCACGCAACGTAAGTCCTTAACATCAGAACGGTAACGAGTTTGCGCACGTAACGTAAGTCGTTAACATCAGAACGGTAATGAGTTTGCACGTAACGTAAGTCCTTAACATCAGAGCGGTAACGAGTTCGCACGCAACGTAAGTCGCTTAACATCAGAGTGGTAACGGGTTTGCACGGAGCGTAAGTCCTTACCATCAGAGCGGTAACGAGTTCGCACGGAGCGTAAGTCGTTAACATCAGAGCGGTAACGAGTTTGCACGGAGCGTAAGTCCTTAACATCAGAGCGATAACGAGTTTGCACGGGGCGTAAATCAGTAACAGGCAGTAGTCATTGATACCAGCCGTTCAGGTTTTTCCGCCGCCTGTGGGTTCCTGGAAATGCGCGATGTCGCAAACCGCGACCAGCGCTGCATCGCAGCGCAAGTTCCCCCTTTGAAGGGGGTCAGGGGGATGAACACGCGGAGCGAGATGCTCCAAAACCACCAAACCATTCGCAATAGCACCGGCCGGAAAAATGAAAAGTGCGTACGTGCAAAATCCCGTCGCAGGTGCTCATCCCCCCTGCCCCCCTTCAAAGGGGAAGCAAATGTTGCTGCGCAACATTTTGTGTTGCAACGCTTTAAGTCAACTTATTGTGCCGGCCGTTTTGATCTTTCTGCCGCTTGAAGGTTTTTACAAATGTGCGACAACCTGAAACTGCTCGCATGCGGCAGCCTGCTTTCGTTGCCGCTTCGCATCGAAAAAAGGTGCAGATATTTATGCCCCTGGCGATAACAACATAAATACATTTTTGGAGACAAGCCCTTGAAAATTACCTTTTGAATCCTATCTTTGTAGGCAAGACCCTGATTTGGCACAGTTAATGTATTAAAACTCCTACGCCTTCCAGCCCGTATCCACTATGATGGGGATTGAAACATTTCCAAAAAAGGCTTCTCTAATTAATATCAAATCTTCCAGCCCGTATCCACTATGATGGGGATTGAAACCTTTGCGTATGTGAATGTTTTTTTTGTGTGGTATGTCAACTTCCAGCCCGTATCCACTATGATGGGGATTGAAACAATTCCTTAAACCTCATGTTGTTCTGGCTTCTTTTGCTTCCAGCCCGTATCCACTATGATGGGGATTGAAACCCCGGAAGAGGTCTCTTGCACAGATAAATCGTGTACCACTTCCAGCCCGTATCCACTATGATGGGGATTGAAACTGTTTAATGGTTTGACTCATGAAAAATATGAAAATGACTTCCAGCCCGTATCCACTATGATGGGGATTGAAACTTCTTCAATCCACTCCTCTACTAGTTCCCATATTCCTTCCAGCCCGTATCCACTATGATGGGGATTGAAACATGACGACATCGTAGCCCTTCACGTCCTGAAATGTGAACTTCCAGCCCGTATCCACTATGATGGGGATTGAAACTCATGCGGGTCCATAAAGATAGTGGTCTCATTGCTCCGACTTCCAGCCCGTATCCACTATGATGGGGATTGAAACTCATGCGGGTCCATAAAGATAGTGGTCTCATTGCTCCGACTTCCAGCCCGTATCCACTATGATGGGGATTGAAACTGTAACCGCTTCCATGTAACGGGTTAAATCTTTACTTCCAGCCCGTATCCACTATGATGGGGATTGAAACGGCGTTGAGTAGATGATCCAGGCCACAAACCTGTAACTTCCAGCCCGTATCCACTATGATGGGGATTGAAACTCCTGCCCTACTGTAGCCGCTTCAAACGCTTCCAGCGGCCTTCCAGCCCGTATCCACTATGATGGGGATTGAAACCGCCGAACGCGGGCAGCCGTCACCCGCCGGAAATAGTGGCTTCCAGCCCGTATCCACTATGATGGGGATTGAAACTTGAACTTCGTAACAATGCCCGCCGTGAACATTTTCACTTCCAGCCCGTATCCACTATGATGGGGATTGAAACGCTGATCTTGGTTGCGATGTTTTTGTGATTTCGCCTTCCAACCCGTATCCACTATGATGGGGATTGAAACATCCGGTACGTACTTGCTTTTGAGGCATTGTTTAACTCTTCCAACCCGTATCCACTATGATGGGGATTGAAACTCTACGAGGCATATATTGCGATTGAGAGTGTTAGTGCTACTTCCAACCCGTATCCACTATGATGGGGATTGAAACTTTTTGTGCATTATCAGACATAACTTTGCCTTGTTTTCTTCCAACCAGTATCCACTATGATGGGGATTGAAACGTAACCACTTGTTACAGGAACCGTCCGACGATCCACTATGATGGGGATTGAAACTGTGTTCAATTCCATTGGTTAAAAGTTTAACGACCCAACCCGTATCCACTATGATGGGGATTGAAACCTTGAAGTCCTGGTCGTTTCCAACCCGTATCCACTATTTGAAACTGCCTTGACGCAAGGCGGCATTTACTTTAACCCGTATCCACTATGATGGGGATTGAAACGCCAAAAGAAACTTTCACTAAGTAACAATCTAATTTCTTCCAGCCCGTATCCCTATGATGGGATTTGAAACTTTCGCGAGTGGCATCGATTGGCTCTGTTGCCAATTCACCGAATCGCAGAGGGGATTTGGCAGAAACCGCCGAATTGAACGGCTTAAGGCAGACGCCCCGTAGACCCGTAGGGGCCGCCGGTTTATAGATCCATGATCGCCATATTATTCCGCTCCGTAGGAGCCGGCCATATTTATGTAACGGCCGGCTCCTACGGAGCGGCAATCCATTCAAGACGCCTTTGCTACAAACCGCCGGCCCCTACGGGGCGATTTTAGGTTGAACGGGTCTTTCCAGAACGAAGTTGGCAGTAGCGGTCGGCAGTAGCAGTATTGATATTGATACAAATTACTGCGTTAAACAGGATTCTATCCAAATTCTGCTATTACTGCCAACTGCCTCTGCCGACTGCTTATAGATCGTGCTAAAACCACCAAACCATTCGCAATAGCACCGGCCCAAAAAAGCTGAAAAGTGCGTACCAATCGACCCTCCCCTGGCCTTCAAAGGGGGAAGCAAATGTTGCTGCGCAACATTTTGTACGACAACGCTTTAAGTCAACTTATTGGGCCGGTTGTTTAGGTTTTTCCGCCGCTTGAAGGTTTTCACAAATGCGCACAGTAGTAAACCGCGACCTTCGCTGCGCATTTTGATGCAGCCGCTTTATTTTTGTGTCCGATGACGACCGATCAGTTCAAGGAGTTTTCACCGACGATCCCGACCGAACCGGGCATTTACAAGTTTATAGACGGGGAAGGGACGATCCTGTATGTGGGCAAGGCCAAAAGCCTGCGCAACCGCCTGTCTTCCTATTTCGGCGACAAAAAATACCAGCAGGCCAAAACGAAGGTGCTGGTCCGCCATGCGCACCACATCGAATTCACCATTGTCGAAACCGAGCACGACGCGCTGCTGCTGGAAAACTCGCTGATCAAAAAGCATCAGCCGCGCTACAATGTGATGCTGAAGGACGAGAAGTCGCCGCTCATCTACATCTGCATCAAAAACGAGCGCTTCCCACGCGTTTTTCTCACGCGCAGACCCATCCGCGACGGCTCCACTTACTTCGGCCCTTACCTGCAAAAATTCAGGGTGGAGCAACTGGCTGAACTGATCCGCAAACTGTTCCAGTTGCGCACCTGCACCCTGCACCTTTCACAGGAAAATATCGACAAGCAGAAATTCAAACCCTGCCTCGAATACCACATCAAGAACTGCGCGGCGCCCTGTGTAGGCTTTGAAACAGAGGAGGCCTACAACCGCAAGATCGAGCAGATCAAAAATATCCTGAAAGGCAATTTTGCCGCCGTCAAGACTCACCTCAGGGAGGAAATGCAGGTTTTTGCGGAAAATATGCAGTTCGAACAGGCGCAGATCGCGAAGGACAAACTCTCCCTGTTCGAAGACTTCCAGGGCAAAAGCACGGTGGTGAACCCCAACATCCACGACGTCGACGTGTTCGCGATCGCCGGCGACGAAAAAGAGGCTTTCGTGAACTACCTGAAAGTGGTGAACGGCGCGATCATCCATACCTACACCCTGACGCTGACCAAAAACCTCGACGAAGAACGCGAGACCCTGCTCGGCTACGCGATCCAGACCCTGCGCGAAAAATTCAGCAGCATTACGCAGGAACTGATCGTGCCCTTCCCGGTGGCGCTGTCCGGCGAAGACCTGACCATCACCGTGCCGAAGATCGGCGACAAGAAAAAACTGCTCGAACTGTCGGAGAAGAACGTGCAGTACCACCTGCTCCAGAAAAAGAAGCAGGCCGCCAGTCAGACGGGCCGGCAAACGCATGCCGAGCGCATCCTGCGCACCCTGCAGGCCGATCTGCATATGGAAGAAGTGCCGCTCTGGATCGAATGTTTCGACAACTCAAACCTCCAGGGCAGCAACCCCGTGTCGAGTTGCGTCGTTTTTCGCAATGCAAAACCCGCCAAGCGCGATTACCGGCACTACAACGTCAAGTCGGTAGAAGGCCCCAATGACTTCGCATCGATGGAAGAGGTGGTGTACCGCCGCTACAAACGCCTGCTGTCGGAAGGCCAGGGTTTGCCGCAGCTCGTCATCATCGACGGCGGCAAAGGGCAACTGAGCGCTGCCATGAAAAGCCTGAAAGCGCTCGACCTGGAAGGAAAAATGACCGTGGTCGGTATCGCCAAGCGCCTGGAGGAGATATACTTCCCCGACGATCCGGTGCCGCTGCACATCAATAAAAAGTCGGAGTCACTCAAACTCATCCAGCAGGCGCGTAACGAAGCGCACCGCTTCGGCATTACCTTCCACCGCAATCAGCGCAGCAAAAACTTTATCAAAACAGAACTGACGGAGATACCGGGCATCGGCGCAAAGACGGCCGATAAACTGCTACAGCGTTTCGGCTCGCTCACGCGCCTGCGCGCGGCGGCAGCGGAGGAAGTGGAGCTGGCCGTCGGGAAAGCGGCGGCGGGGAAAGTGGCGGCTTATTTCAATAGCGCTCCTGAAGAAAAAGCGTGAATGTGAGCAGTTTACCCTGCCAAAGTCAACTAACTGCCCCTACCCTATCTGAAACGTCCGCATACTGATGCCGCCATAGGTCACTTCTTCGTATGTCTGCGCGATCTCCTCTTTTTCACCTGCCAGGCCGAGACTGTACAGCATCGGCACGTAGTGGTCGACGGTAGGCACGGAGAGTTTACCGGCTTCACCGGCACTTTCATAGGCCTGCAGGGCATTGAAATCGCGATCGTTGATCTTGTCGAGCACCCATTTGTCGAACTCCAGCGCCCAGTCGTAGGGCTGCGTATCGCCGGCGCGCAATTTTCCCATGCTCAGCCGCAGGTTGTGCACGATGTTGCCGCTGCCGATGATCAACACCCCTTTTTCGCGCAGGGAAGCCAGTTGCTGCGCCAGAGAAAAGTGATATTCCATGGGGCGGTTGTAATCGATGCTCAACTGGAACACCGGCACGTCTGCTTCGGGAAACAGGTGCATCAGGATGGTCCAAGACCCGTGGTCGAGGCCCCATTCCTCCGTTTCCTGTATCAGCGGCGATAGCGCGGCCGTTTCCCTGGCTTGTTCGGGAGCGCCGGGCGCGGGGTATTGCGCGTCGAAAAGTTCCTGCGGGAAGCCTCCGAAATCGTGGATCGTCTCGGGTTTCGGTTGGATGTTCACGTAACTGCCACGCGTCAGCCAGTGCGCCGACACCACCAGGATGGCAGCGGGCTTTTTACCCTCTTCTTTGAATTGTTTGCCCAGCGCTTTCAGGCTTTTGGTAAAGGCGTTGTCCTCCAGGGCGTTCATGGGGCTGCCGTGCCCGACAAACAGGGCGGGCATCTTTTCGGTACCGGGCAGTGATTCTACGATTTTCGGGAAATCCTGGATCTTCATATTGTATGCGGCAAACGGCAGCAAGGCCAGTGTTTTGAGAAAGTTTTTTCTTTTCATGGAAGCATCATCTAAACTGATGTTGCAAAATTAGGGATTATAACACTAAAAAAACAATCGGGTTTTCACAGATTTTCCCTTCTACAGTCCGTTTGGCGTATTTCGTTCAAAAAGAGTCTATTATGTCGTTTATACAAAATGAAATGAGTACGGAGTGTGCGACGCTACGACATTTGTCGTAAAATTGTTTGCAAATACGACAATTGTCGTAGACATTTGCCGTTATCAGAATACAACCACCATTTCAGCGAACAAATACGTCGCCATGGCAAAAAAGCAAATTTACCAGCCGACCGAAGCGGAACTGGAGATCCTGAAGGCCGTCTGGGAACTGGAACCCGCATCGGTCAGGGCGATCTTCGAACGCATTTCGGCCGGCAAGAACGTCGGGTACACCACGGTACTGAAACAGGTGCAGCGCCTGACGGAAAAAGGGGTACTGGAAAAAGAAGTAACGGACGGCAGCCATCTGTACCGCAGCACCCTGCGCGAATCGGACGTGAAGCAGCACCTGGTCGACAAGATCCTGCATACGGCTTTCGACGGTTCGGCACTGCAGATGATGATGCACGCGCTGGGCAACGACAAAACCACGCAGGAAGAACTGCTGGCACTCAAAAAATGGCTCGATCAACAAATTCCCGATAAGTCATGACAAGCGAACTTCCCCATATCGTCGCCAGGGCGCTCGGCTGGACGGTGTTGCACTCCCTGTGGCAGATCACCCTGATCTGGCTGGCATTCAAAATACTGAGTAAAGCGCTGCATCGGCGCAACGAATCGCTGTATTTGCTTTCCCTCGCGGCCATGGCTGCCGGCGCCCTGTGGGCCGCCATCAGTTTTGTGCAGGCCCTGGATCAGCTCTTTCAGCAACAGGCATACACATCGTCGGAAGTTTTCCCGATGCCCATTCCGGTTACCGCAATCGTTACTCCTGAAACGGCAACCGAAACATTTATCCACCCGGACCGGCTTGCTATGATAGCCGATTGGCTCGGCCGGCATGCCGTTCAGATCGGTTGGGCCTGGGGGCTTTGCGCCCTGCTGCTTTACCTGCGCCTGCTGGGCGGATATTACATGGCACACCGCCTGCAGCGGAAAGGGGTCACGGCCCCGGATACGCAGTCGGAAATACTTTTTCGCAAATGGGTAGAGCGACTGGGCATTGCCGGGCCCGTGCGGCTTTTGCAGTCGTCACAGGTCGCCGAGCCGCTTACACTGGGTTTCTGGAAACCGGTCGTGCTGTTTCCTGTCGGAATGCTCACTCAACTGACGCCGGCACAGGCAGAAGCGCTCCTGCTGCACGAACTGGCGCACATCCGGCGACACGATTATCTGGTCAACCTGCTGCAATTGCTGCTGGAAGTGCTGTTCTTTTATCATCCCCTGTTCTGGCTCCTCTCTAAAGAGGCGCGCACCCGCCGGGAATACTGCTGCGACGATCTGGTGGTCGCTCATACCGCCGATCCCCTGATCTACGCCCAAACCCTGACAAACCTTCAACTGTCATTGGTAAACAATAAAAACCCGCTTACTATGAACGCCACCGGAAACAGCCGCTTCGCGCAGCGGATCATGCGCATCGCAGGCATTACCCCCAAACGCTCCAGCCGCTCCCCCTGGCCCGTATTTTTCCTTTTGCCTGCCATTGTTGCCATGATTTCATGGTGGCCGGCAGCCCGGGCCACGGAGGCCGATTCAGGAAACAGTATCAAGCATGAATTGCCGGTCGCTTCAACGCCTGCCGCCGCTCCGGACAGCATCGTTCCGAAAAGCAGAGAGACTGCCATACGCCCCGCAGAGAATAACCCGGCCGGCCCGGCCAGCCCCGACGACGGAGCAGGCGCCGTTTCCATCGAACCGCTGGTCGTGGCCGAGACGGAAAAAATGAATGTTTTCTACATCGGCGTGGACAATCCCATTGCCATTGCCGCTCCGGGCTACGACTGCACAACACTGTCGGTACGCCTCCTGGGCGCCGGCGAACTCACCCCGACCGGCGACTGTCGCTACAACGTAAAAGTGCGTAAGCCCGGCGAAGTAGGGCTGAATGTGTACCACCGTGACAAACTGGTCGGCAGCAGGGTGTTCAGGGTAAAACGCATACCCTCGAATGTACAGGGAAGGGTCGGGGAATACCCCGCAACCGGCGAGGTTGCCATTGCACTTCAGGCGACAGAAGCGCAACTCATAGAGCAGGAAATAAATGTGGAAGGCGTCGTCGCTATCCAGGCGATCAATATGAATGTGTTGTACATCGGCGTGGACAACCCGGTACACATTGCAGCATCCGGGGTGCCGTCCGTCGAATTGTCGGTACGCCTGAACGGCGAAGGCGAAGTGACCGGCAGCGACGGCAACTTCACCGTTCGCGTAAAGCGGCCGGGGAAAGTTATGATCCAGGTATATCGCAATGAAACCCTGCTCAGCGAGCAGGAATACAGGGTAAAAAGAATACCCGATCCCGTTCCCATGCTCGCGGGCCGGCACAGTCAAAGCATCAGCAAAGACGTTTTGCTGGGCGCGCAGGGTCCCGAAGCGATCCTCGAAAACTTCGATTTCGACGCCGTTTGCAATATCGTGGGCTACACGCTGACAGTAGTGCCGGGAAATGCCGACCCCGTTTCCATGCCTGTCAAGGGCAGCCAGTTTCCCGAACGGGCCAAAAAATTGTTCGAAACCCTGAGTGCCGACGGCATTGCTGGCGTTTACTTCGACGATATCAAGGTGAAATGCCCTGGCGATGCCGCAGCACGCCGTGTCGGCAGTATGGCTTTCCGGATCAAAAACGAGGAATAGCGTTCATCCCGCATTTTTTAATGTTGAGAAATGCGGGGTTTTAATTCCACAAGGCGTGCAAGATCCTGAGAACAAGCAACTTTTGTCCTTTTTTGCCCCGTCTTTGGCGGGATTTCGGCAAGCCGCTAACCTGACCATAAAAGGACGAAAAAAGTCAAGGCTTTATGGAAATCCCGCGATTTTGCTTGTCACCCGCTTGAGCGTTGGTTTTATGTAACTAACCCAAGTTGTAGCCAATTGATCGGTTCGTGGCGTTTGCTGTTGGCGGGCACACCATAACTACACGGAGCGTTGGTAGTGCGGCGTTTACGCCGCCCGGGTCAAGGCCATTTATGACCGAAATACGTAACAGTCGGCCATAAATGACCTCCAACAAGGCGGCGTAAACGCCGCGCTACCGGCACAACTTGAGATAAGTAATTGAACATCAATATTTTATTGCCCAGACACATTGCTGATTAAGAACCGGTTGCCAAAAATCAACGTTCAAGTGGATGACGACCGGGATTTCCATAAGGCCGATCATATCGCAAACCAATTTGTTACAGAATATGGATCGTCTCAAAAGATAGAGATGGATATGTCAACGGCTGCCCTGCCTTTCTTTGGCAGCATCCCTGCCGCGACGCGCATTACAGAGGTCGTACGCCAACGCGATATTGAAGGCCTGTCTGGCAAATCTAATATCATCCAGCGATATCAGGGTGAATGTCAGTTGCAGTTTGAAGACAAAGGGGCCGACCAGTGCCGAGGGAGCGAGGCCCAGTTCAGCCAGAAAAAAAGGCTGGTCTTCCTCGATCCGCCTCACGATCTCGACTTCGCCGAACAACCCGTCGATGACGGCTTCTCCTTTCGGAAATTGCAGATTCGACAGGCGCAACGCAGCCCCGAACCGGAATCCTTTTTGGTCGTCGTACACGTAACCGGGCTGAACGGACCAGCGGCGCATGCGCAGATCGGAGCGTTGGCCGTTGCCGTAATTATTGTAGACCGACCCGAAACCCAAACCCGCCAGCACGCTGGTCACTCCTTTTCCCGAATGATGGTAATAACCCAGCCCCGCTTCACCGAACCGTAAGCGGGTATCCGGCACTTCACTTTTTTTAACGGAGCCGTTACCGGTTTGCTGATAATTGGCGAAGAAGGCTATCCTTTTCAAAGGGCTAAAAAGCGTCTGAATCTCCAGGGCTTTGTCCTTGCCGCCCCAGGAATATCCGATGCCGAACTGGCCATCAAAACGCTGTTCGAGATAGGGTGTATGGATGCTGTTGGGCGTATAGTAATACGCGCGGCTCTGGACAAATTGTCCATTACCGGCCCGCGGCAGATGCAGGATCGCGAGCAGCAGCCAAAGATGTGCAATGGGTCGCATGGCAGGGGAAACTGGAAATTGGAAACTGGAAATTAGAAATTAGAAATTAGAAATTGGACATCAGGAAATTGGAAACCGGTACAATTTCCAATTTCTCAATTTCAATTTTTTTAATTTCTAATTTCCAGTTTACGGGTGGTCAATATTTGAACGGGTTCGAGAACTTGACGTCGTTGAGCACCGTTTCGTCGGTCAGCGTATGCAAAAATGCAACAAGCGCCTTTTTGTCGTCATCCGTGAAATTCATGCGCTTGGGCGTGCCGTCCTGATTTTTCAGGATCGTGTTCAGGTTCACGTGCGGTTTAATACCCGTACTGTAATGATCGATCACTTCCTCCAGGGTGGCGAAGCGACCGTCGTGCATGTAGGGTGCACTCACCCCGACATTGCGCAGGCTGGGGGTTTTGAACGTGCCCATTTCGAACTGCAGGCCTGTAAAGCCGCCGATGCCCGCATCGGCCGGCAATTCGTCGAGGCCGTTGCTGGCGCCGTCGCTTAAGAATAAAGCGCTGCCATTCAGCGAAGGCATAAACGGAGCATTCACCATATCCGTACCGTGACAGTTGCTGCAATTGAGCATAAACAGCGCTTTGCCTTTGTTCTCAAGGGGAGAAAAGTCGTCGAAGGGAAAACTGGCAGGGTCGAATTTTCCGGCTTTGCGGTTGTGGTCGAGCGCAATATCGAAACGCGAGTTCAGCGAACCGATCGAGTTAACGAATTCTGCAATGGCAGCCGTCACATTGTCCTGGGTGATCTCCGGGTTGTCGAACGCCTGCCGGAACAGGGGCTCGTAGTACGGCTGCGCTTTTACAGCGGCCACGATCTCCTGCATCGTCATGTTCATTTCCTTGGGATTGGTCATGGAGCCGATGCTTTGCTCGACGGCCGTTTCCGCGCGGTTGTCCCAGAAAAACCGCTTTCCTCCGGGGCCATTGAGATCGGTGCCGTAGTTGGAGGCGAAACTGGCCACGGACATCAGCGCGATGGAGTTGCGATCGCCCTGGCGCTGGAAGACGCCTTCGCTAACGGCTTTATTATCGCCAAAAGCGAACTCCTGCTGGTGACAACTGGCGCAGGAGATAGTGCCGTCTTTTGAAAGGTGTTTGTCGTAAAAAAGCACCCGGCCGAGCGTCGCCAGATCGGGATCCGGCGGCTTCACCTGCACATTGCCGAATAGCACGGGCGACTGGATCGCATAGTTGTAAGGCAGGTCAGGTAGGTCGAGGTATTGCGAGAGCAGGGCGTAATCTTCGTCCGAGTAGTGGTAGTACTTGAAGTCGGCGTCTTTGTTGCAGGCAGCGAGCAGCAATACTGCGCCGAAAAGCAGGGGAATCAGGTAGTTTTTTTTCATGGGTGGAAGTGTTTAATTGTTTGTTGGTGGCGTCAATCTTGTTCGAATAACGATTGACAATACATAATGCTGCTTGCACACAAGGGTGCAAAATATTGCTGATAAAGTTAGGCAATCCGGGAATTGTCATCGTATTGTCAGGCGATTTTACGAAAGAATTAACACTCTTCCGTATATGAGTGACATGCCGCCTGCCATCTGCGACCAATTGTCGCTGCTGATATAATATTAGATGACTATCCACATGTTTTATCCCGGGCAGCGCACGAATTATTCCCGTTAGGGAATGCCTGTTTATAGATTAAGCGTCATTTCCCGTATTAACCCCAGAGGGGTTTCCTTTCGTATGTAACCTTAAAAAACAGGAAACCCTTGACAGGGTTGCATACGAGTATGTTCCTTGTATGCTATAAATGGGGATTCCCTCCGGGAATGAACGTCGGGGTACAATATACGAGTCATTTAATATTAAAGTACGCAGGCAGCAGTAACAGGCCGTAATACTTGAATCTGAAAACAGGGAATAGGTTTTTTTTCTGTGCATTAATACGCATCAATATCAACACTGCCACTGCCACCGGCCCTCACTCCACCACCTTGAATGTCGTGCGCCGGTTGGCCTGGTGTTCCGATTCCGTGCAGCGCGTGCAGATGCACGACACGGCCGGTTGTGTTTCTCCGTAGCCTACGGCCGACAGCTTGTTGGCGTCTATTCCTTTTGATATCAGGTAATTGACCGCGCTTTGCGCACGTTTTTGCGACAGGTCTTCGTTGTATCTGTCATTGCCGCGGCAGTCGGTATGGCTGCCCAACTGGATACGGATGCCCGGGTTCTGCTTCAGCACTTCGGCCAGCCGGTTGAGCGTGGGCTCGGCATCGGGGCGGATGTCCCATTTGTCGTAGTCGTAATAAATGTTCTCCAGCACGATCTCGCGGTTGTGGTATATTTTGTCGAGCACGATCTCGATCTCGAAGGTTTGCTCCGGCGTAGCCGGGTCGCGCGCAATGCCGCGGGTGGAAAACCGCGCCTTGTTGGTCAGGTATTCTTTCAGCGACGCCGTAAATGCATAATCGGTATTTTCCTCCAGTTCCATCCTGAAAAAGCCGTCATCCTTCACCAAAAACGTCTCCTTTTTGCCGTTCACGTCCACCTGCACGCTCGCTCCTGCGAGGGGTTTCCGGCCCAGCACCTTGCTGTTGGGATCGTTCGAAACGGAGAATATTTTTTCCAGCACATATCCTTCCAGCACCATTTTATACACCAGCGGCTTCGCAGGCACGGTGTCCACTTTCGGCGGCCGGGGCGGAGGCACACGTTGCTCGAAGCGGTAAATATCGTCGCCGCCGCGGCCGTCGGGGCGGTTGCTGGTAAAAAAGCCAGCCCTGATCAGGTCGCCGGGTTTTGAGGGCCGCGGTTCCGTACGCGCGTTGTAATCGACGATAAAGGCAAAATCGTCGGCGCCGCTGTTGACCGGCGATTTCAGGTTGATCGGCGGCGCCCAGGCGTTGCGAGCCGAGCGGTAGCTGCGAAAAATATCGAGCCCACCCATGCCTGGCAGACCGTCGGAAGCGAAATAAAGCGTATCGCTGTCCACGACGGGAAACACCTCGTTGCCCGGCGTGTTGAGGTTGCGGCTGAGCAGTTTGGGGAAGTCCCAGCCGTTCTCCATTTTGGTGTTGCGCTGCACGGCATAGAGGTCGTATCCGCCCCAGCCTTCCGGGTCGTTGCAGGAAAAATAAAGCGTGTTGCCGTCAGGGGAAAGCGCCGGGTGCAGGTAGTTGATCTTTTCTTTCTGGAACGGCAGCGGGCGCGGGTCGCCCCAGCGATCGCCGGTTTTTTCTGCCACATATATCTTGCAATAGGCGTCGTCGCCCTTGTAGGCGCCCACCGCCCGCGCAAAAAACATTTCCCGGCCGTCGGCGCTGAAGGCTGCGGTGCCTTCATTGCCTGCGGTGTTCAGCCCGCTGTCGAATATCTGCGGACTGGCGCCGTCGGGCTCCACGATGAACAGGTCCATGAACTTGTTGCCGGTCCACTTGTACGATTCCTCGCTGTTGCTCATTGCACGGTCGCTGCTGAACACCAGCCTGCCGTCGCGGTAAAAAACCGGAGAAAAGTCGTTCTGCGGGCTGTTGAAAGCCGCCGATTCCACTTTCCAGCCGTTGTCAGTCGCTTCTTTCAGCCAGCCTTCGGCCACGTTGCAGGCCGTGATCTCGCGCCGGTATTCGTAGGGCGATCCGATCTCGATGCCCAGGTCCTTGAAAGCGTCGCGCGCCGCCGCGTAGCGTTCGAGTTTTTTGAGGGCATAGGCGTAGCCTTTCAGGGCTTCGGGGCCGTAGTTGTTGTCGTAGGCAGTCTTGTACCATTCGAGCGACTGTTCGTCGAGGCCCTGCTGCCGGTACGATTCGGCGAGTTCGAATGCCAGGCGCCCCTTCTCGGTGCGGGTTTTGGCGCGGTCGAATTCCCGGGAGAGCAGGGGCGTCGCCACGGCATACTGTTTCCGGTCGAATGCCGTATGCCCGTCCTTGATCTTCAGGGTGTAAGTGCAGAACACGAGAAAAAGGGAACAAAAGACTGACAGAATAATTAGCGCCGTCGTTTTCATGCTTCGTTGTGCAAATTTGTTTTGGTAAAAATAGTGGCGAACGGAACGTAGTGATGGTTGCCTGCGCTTATTTTTTAAAAAAATGCGTTCGTCGATGATTTTTTTACTGTTAACCAAATGTATAATGTTCGTTTGTACGATTTTCGCCGCCGTGTCGTTTGAAACAGACTCACCGCGTTCGAAACGCCCATTTTTTATTCCCGGTATGAAAAAATCAAAATTGCTCCCAACAGCCTTTTCGGTAATGCTCCTGTGCGGACCGGCCTTCTCCCAACATCAAGATGACGAGTTTCAGGCGAAGTCGGCGCCGGTACAATTCGAAGACGTGGAAGTACTGGATCAGGAAGCCTACAAGCCGAAACCCATTGACACCACCATGAGCCTGGCCGTGATCGCCTTCGGCTCCTGCAACAAGATCGACAAGCCGCAGACCCTCTGGGCCGACATCATTGCCAACAACCCCAATATCTGGGTGTGGCTGGGCGATATTATTTACGCCGACACCAGCGATATGAGGGCGCTGGCCGCCCATTACAAGCGCCTCAAAACCAACCCCGGATACAAGAAACTGCGCTCCAGGGCACAGATCATCGGCGTGTACGACGACCACGACTACGGCATCAACGACGGATGCAAGGACTACCCCATGAAGATCGGCGCAAAGAAATGCCTGATGGACTTTCTCGACGTGCCGCGCAACAGCCCCCTGCGCAAGCGGGAAGGCGCCTACCAGTCGTACACGTTTGGCAAAGGCGCGCAGCGGATCAAGTTCATCATCATGGATACCCGCTATTTCCGCGACACGCTTCAGCCCGACCCCAACCCCAACCGGCGCTATTACCCCAGCATGACGGGCGATATGCTCGGCGAAGCACAATGGAGATGGCTGGAGAATGAACTGAAAAACAGCGATGCCAACCTCAACATCCTTTGCTCGAGCGTACAGGTGATCGCCGACGACCACGGGCATGAAAAATGGGGCAACTTTCCCAATGCCCGCAAGCGCCTGCTGCAACTCATCGTCAGGACGCAACCCAAAAACCTGCTCATCATCTCCGGTGACCGCCACATGACGGAGGTGTCGAAAATGGACCTGCAGGGCCTGCCCTACCCGCTCTACGACTTCACGTCCAGCGGCATGACGCACATCCGCAGCGGCACCAGCGAACCCAACAAGTTCCGCGTCGGCGATATGATCGTCAAAAAGAACTTCGGCGTGCTGAAAGTGTACTGGGTCAACGACCACCCCGTGGTGACGCTGGAGGCCCGCGGACCCAAAAACGAACTCTACCAGGGGATCACGGTAAAATACTAGGGTGTGTCTGGAAAACACTTTTGGGTGGCTTTTTGAGTGGAATAGCAGCGCTATTGCGCGAAAAAAACACGCAGAGCAGGTTCCAAAAGAATCCTTTTCAGGCCGAAGTGTATTTTTCAGAAACACCCTGGCGCACAATCCGCGACTGTCGCCGGAATTGTACCTTTGCGCCATGAAGCAGCATATTGCAGCCCTGATCTTCGCTTCGCCGCAACCCGTATCCGCTGCCGACATCAGATCGGTACTGGAGGAATCCCTGCAGACGGAGGTGTCGGATACCGACGTCGCGCAGGCGCTTGAAAACATTGCCGAACAATACCGGCACGACGACTTCCCCTTCGAACTGGTGGAGATCGCCGGCGGGTACCAGTTCATGACCAAAGGCGCCTACCATCACACCATCGCCGTCTACCTAAAACAGACCACCAAAAAACGCCTTTCGCAGGCGGCGCTGGAGACCCTGGCGCTGATCGCGTACAAACAACCCGTCAGCAAACCCGAACTGGAGGAGATCCGCGGGGTCAACTGCGACTACGCCCTGCAGAAACTTTTGGAAAAAGAACTTGTTATCATTACCGGGCGCAGCGAAGGGCCGGGCCGTCCGCTCCTGTACGCCACTTCCGACAAGTTTATGGACTACCTGGGCATCAAAAGCCTGGCCGACCTGCCCAAACCGAAAGATTTCAAGGAAATAGAAAATACCGTGGGCGAAGCGCCCAACATCGAAGAATTCACCCCGGCGCCGGAGCCGTAAAACAGGCCGTATATGAATCCAGCAACCGAACAACCGCTCGTCAACCGGGTCGCCGCCAGCAACCTCGTCACCATTGACCTGGAAATGCTGTACCCGGCCGGCGACATCGTCGGTTTCGACCTGAAGGACTACCTGTTCATGGAAATGATCCTGAAGGAAAAGGATTTCCGCGAAGCGCTCAAAGCGCACGACTGGGAGCAGTACGCGGAAAAAAACCTCGCCGTGTTTTGCTCAGCCGACGCCATCATTCCCATGTGGGCTTACATGCTGGTGGCCACTTCCGCGGCGCCCTATGCCTCTGATATCATTCAGGCTGCGCCGGAGCAATTCGTGGAACTGGCTTTTCTGAAAAAACTGGCGGCAATGGACCTCGGCGACTACGAAGGCAAACGCATCGTCGTGAAGGGCTGCAGCGACAAACCCGTGCCGCCCTCGGCATACCTCGAAATCACGCGCAGGCTGGCGTCGGTGGCGCAAAGCATCATGTTCGGCGAGCCGTGTTCTACGGTGCCCGTGTATAAAAAGCCGAAAGAATAAGCAGCTAAATTTTCCTGATCACCTTCTCCACCCGCGTCCGTTTGGACGCCTTCTCGATTTCGCTCAGCCTGCTTTGCAGAGTAGCGGCAAACTGCGCCTTGTGCTGTGGGCGGATCGCCGGCAGCGCCATTTCCGCGTACATCGGCAACTGGTTGACGGGGCATTTTGACAGTTGCTCGCTCAGCAGGGCGAAGCAATCGTCGGCATACACATCCACCGCATACAATTTGATCAGGATACCCACTGCGTGGTCGCGCGTGATCACGGAACCCGTGTCGGCAGCGTCGACGATCGCAGGCAAATAAGGGTGAATGCCCTGCGGGTCGACCCCGGCAATGGCATCCAGCGCCGTCATGGCGCCCCAGGCCAGCCTGTTGTTTTTGCTGCCGAGCAGCCCCGCAAAAATTTCCTTGAAAGGAGCAATCAGCCCTGCTTTGCGCTCGCCGATCTCGTACAGCACCTTGATGCAGTCGCTCTGGATGTTTTTGTCGCGCGCAGAAAGTCCTTCGACCAGTTCTTCGATCGCGGCCGTATCGCCGGATGCCGCGAGGGCAGTTGCCAGCGCTACATTGGGCGCTTCGTCGCGGCGCCCCAGCGCCGACGCGAGTTTTTCCAGAACGCTCATGGCCGCCATTCGTTTGACACCTGCACGAACTGCTTTTCGTACAATTCGCGGTATTTTCCGTCTTCGATCTCGAGCAGGGTGTCGTGCGAGCCGAATTCCACCACTTTGCCCTTGTCCAGCACCATGACGTTGTTGGCGTGGCGGATGGTGGAGAGCCGGTGCGCGATGATGATGCTGGTGCGTTTGGCGATCAGCGTTTCGATGGCGTGCTGGATCACGGCCTCCGATTCGGGGTCGATCGAAGAGGTGGCCTCGTCGAGGATCAGGATATCGGGATTGAACACCAGGGCCCTGACGAAGGAGATCAACTGGCGCTGCCCCATCGACAGCGTGGCGCCGCGCTCCCGCACCTGGTAGTGGTAGCCGCCCGGCAGTTTTTCGATAAAACGGTGTGCGCCGATCATTTTGGCGGCTTCTATCACTTCCGCTTCGGAAATGTCCGCGTCGCGCAGGGTGATGTTTTCCAGCACCGTGCCGGAAAACAGGAACACGTCCTGCAACACCACGGCGATGCGGCGGCGCAGGGCGAACACATCGTAATCGCGCTGGTCGCGGTCGTCGATGAGGACCCTGCCCTCCTGAACGTCGTAAAAGCGGCTGAGCAGGCTGATGATCGTCGTTTTGCCGCTGCCCGTGCTGCCCACGATGGCCAGCGTCTCGCCGGGCCGTATGGTAAAGGAAACGCCGCGCAGGATGGGGTCGCCCTCCAGGTCGCCGCTGTAGGAAAACCGCACGTCGTCGAATTCGACTTTTCCTTTCAGGCGCTCCGGTGCATAATCGCCGGTATTTTGTATCCGCTCTTCCGTTTCCAGCAATTTGAATACGCGTTCTGCGGCGATCAGGCCCATTTGCAGGGTATTGAATTTGTCTGCCAGCATCCGGATCGGGCGGTACAGCATGGAAATGTAGAGCGGGAAAGCCACGAGCACGCCGACCGTCACTTCCTCTGACAACACCCCGCGCGCGCCGTACCACACCATCAGGCCCAGCGAGAGCGCCGAGATGATGTCCACCACCGGGAAAAAGATCGCGTAGGCGAGGATGGACCGCAGGTTGGCGGAGGTGTAGTCGCGGTTGATCTGGCGGAATTTTTCCGCTTCGCGCGCTTCGGCGTTGAAGATCTGCACGATCCGCATGCCGGTGATGCGCTCCTGCAGGAATGCGTTCATGGTGGCGATGTGGTTGCGCACCTTTTCATAACTCTTCCGCACGCTCTCCTTGAATTTGTAACTGCCCCAGATGAGCAGGGGAAACACCACCAGCACCACCAGGGTCAGTTTCCAGGAGGTATAGAACATGATGAACAGCACGGCCGTCAGCGTCATCAGGTCGGCGAGAATGGTGATGCTGCCTTCCGAAAAGATCGTATTGATGGCCTCGATGTCGTTGATCGTGCGCGTCGTGCTTTGCCCGATGGGCGTTTTGTCAAAATAATTGAGGTGCAGCCCCGTCACGTGCCGAAACACCCGCACCCGCAGGTCGCGGATCGTCGCCTGCCCGATCCAGTCGGCGTAGTAGAGGAAAAAATAGCGCATCAGCACTTCCAGCAGCAGCGCGCCCAGGATGGCGCAGGCCAGCAGAGTCATGCCGTGCACGTCGCCCTGAAAAACATAATCATCCACCATGATCTGCAGCAGTTTCGGGCGCAGGATCGCCAGCGGCGCCAGGATCAGCGTGAGCAGTGCGGTAAAGTAAAAAGTCCGCTTGTACGGCCTCACCATGGTCATGACCTGGCGAAACAGCGGAAAATTGAATTTTTGTGTGTCGGGCATTTAAAAAACGGTGGACAGTAGACGGTGGACGGCTTACGGTGGACGGTAGACGGCTTGCGGTTTGCCCGCCTTTGATTCATCGAAGGCGGGACGGTATCATCAAACCGTTTTAGGTTCACAAAGTTCGGCAATTGCGGCGGTCGTGTGTTTTTTTGTCGGTAATTTCGATAAAATGGTAGGAAATAAAGCCTTGAAACGCTATTCCGTTGTAGTTTTCGTCCCGAAATCAATCTTTCACCAAAAAGAACATTTATGGACAATCTCAACCAAAGCACGGCGCCCGATCCGGCAAATGTGCCCTATCGCCCCCTCGCGGTCCGTTACGGCGGCATCTGGGGCGGCGCGAGCATATTGATGACGCTTGTCGCGTACCTGACCAACACCGATCCCTCCCTGCCCACCACCGGCAGCATCAAGTATGTGTACAGCCTCGTCGGCCTGGGCGTAGCCATCTGGGCGATCACCACGGCCATCAAAACCGACCGCGACCAGCAGTTGGGCGGATATATCGGCTTCGGCCGTTGCGTGGGCCTCGGCACCCTGACGGGCCTGGTAGCCGGTGTGATCGGCGCCGTATTTTCCCTGTTATACATGACCGTGATCAACCCCGGCTTCAAGGAGCAGATGCTCAGCGCCATGCAGGAAGAATGGGCGCGGCAGGGCATGAGCGAAGAGCAGATCGAAATGGCCGCCAACATGTCGGGCATGTTTACAAACCCGGTGTCCATGGCCGTCATGCAGGTCGTGGTCGGCGTGATCTTCGCGCTGATCATCAGCCTGATCGCTGGCGCAGTGATGAAACGCGAGCGGCCCATCGTATAAACAGGCGCCTGCATCCGATTCTTTGGATTATTTTTGCCAGGCCAAAACGCCTTGCCCGTACGGCAGGGCGTTTTTTGTGTCACCCATTTCACCACGATGAATACTTAAATACATCGTTTTTCGCCGCAGCATCGCAGCGGCATCTTATCTTGTCCTCGCAGAATGAAAAACACCGGTGTCAGATACGGTTTGCTGGGCGGCGTGGTGGCCGTGTTCTACTATGCGCTGCTGTACGTCGCGCGCAAGGAATTGTTCCTCAACCCCTGGCTGCAATGGGCGGGCATGGGCATTTACCTGCTGTTCATGTACCGCGCCGCAAAAGAGGATTGCGCAGCCAACGGCACGCAGCGCGACTTTCGCGAGATCCTGCGCACGCCATTCGTCGTTTTTTTGCTGATCAACCTGTGCTACTGGCTCTTTTACTACAGCCTGCACCTCGCCGACCCGGAATTGCTGCAACTGGAAACTGCGGCGCAACTGGAATATTTCAAGGCGCAACTGGAAGCGGGTCCCGGGGATCCCGAGCAGGCCAACCAGTTGCGTGAGCAGATACAATACCTCGAAAAAACGGGCATGTCGTTGCCGCTCGGGCACGTCTTCCTGCGCATGGGCTTCGGCGCGCTGGGCGGTTTTGCGCTGTCCGCCGGACTGGCCGCCCTGCTGCGCAACGAACGATAAATAGATTGTAAAACCGGAAATTTAGAACAAGGACCAATAACACCATATTCAACACGCGATTTCAATCGCGGGAAAGAACAAACTTGCTCATTAACAACGGTTTTAACCGTTTCTAATCACGGGCTGAAAAAATCGCCGATTTGCGCCAACAGCAAAATCAATATCCAGTCCTCAATTTCAAGTTTCATAACTTCCAGTTTCGCAATTTCCAATTTCAAGTTTCATAATTTCCAATTTCCAACACGATCCGGCTGCCTATGGAGGAAACGCTACACGAAGACATCAGTGAACAACCGCAAACAAACCGAAAATGGCTGCGCAGCCTGAGCGTCGGCGGCGTGATCCGATGGCTTCTGTTCCTGCTGTTACTGAGTTGGCTCTACCGCAACTGCTGGAACGACATTCCCGTCAGGGAACTCGCCGACAAGTACGCCTACCCGGAGTCTGCGTTCCTGTTCATCGACAACATGGAAGTGCATTGCCGTATCAGCGGCAAAGGCGCGCCCATCCTGCTGCTGCACGATGCGCAGAGTTCGCTGCACACCTGGACGGGCTGGACCGGCGCCCTGTCGCAGAAATACAAGGTCATCAGCGTGGACCTGCCGGGCTTCGGCCTCACGGGCCCTCACCCGCGCGGCAGTTACAGCGCTTTTATGTACGCGGGGTTTATCGACAGCCTGGCCGCCAGGCTGGACCTGAAAAAGTTTAACCTCGCCGGCAACGGCCTGGGCGCCCAGATCGCCTGGTTCTACGCCGCCGATAACCCCGAGCGGCTGGAAAAACTCATCCTGCTCGACGCGCCGGGCTTCGAGCCCAAAAGCACCCCCTGGGTGATGTGGCTGGCGCGCACGCCGGTGCTCAACGACGTCATGCTGCGCATCACGCCCCGCTCCTACATCCGGCTGATGCTCGAAGAGGTGTTTGCCGACGACGCCCTGGTGAGCGATTCGCTGGTCGACCGGCATTTCGATCTGCTGCTGCGCCCCGGCAACCGCAAGGCTTTCAACGACCGGGCATCCGTGAGCGACAACCGCCCGCCTGTGGACATCGTGGAGCGCATCCGAACACCTACGCTGATCCTCTGGGGCGCCGAAGACACCCGCGTGTCGCCGGAATATGCGTATGAATTCCACCGCCGCATCCACGGTTCGCTGCTGCGCATTTACCAGAACACCGGCCACTGGCCGCAGGAAGAAAGCCCCGACAAAACACTGGAAGACGTGCTGGCTTTTCTGGAAGGAAAGTTTTGAAGCGTCGCGCCGGCTTATTAAGCAAACGTGAGTTTTGGATAGGAATCATTGCATATGGAGAAAAGCAGGA
>JACJYP010000019.1 GCA_020636045.1 Lewinellaceae bacterium | reverse complement strand
ATCAGTTGGTTTGTTTCGTAAAACGGACGGACCAGGCAGGCGATATCCTTTGGGAGCGGCTTTATACAAACACGAATTTTCCAAATAATCTGCTTGACTTAGATGTTTTGAACGACTCGACTTTCGTTTTTGTGACCGTAGAACTGCTCGAACCTTTGGTCACCGGCGGCATGCCTGAAGATGGCCGCTCGGGTATATACAAGATCGACGGGCAGGGCAACGTGCTGGCCTACTACCAAACACAGGCAGCACCCGATATCGGCTACATGCGCAAGGTGGTGGCCCTGGAAGACGGCTCTTTTATCACCTACGGGCTGGCGCGCAAGGATATATACATCAACACCGAACTGGTGCAGCCTACACTGACGCGATTCGATTCGACCATGACAATCCAGTGGTCGTACAGTTTCGGCCGGATCACCTCTCTTGGCGGGAAGCATCTGCTCGATTTCGAAAGGCTGCCTGACGGGAACATACTGGGTAGCGGGCAGTTCGGCGTTAAAAACAGTGAAGGTCTGACGCGTGGCCAGGGTTGGCTGTACAAGTTTTCCCCGGCGGGCGACAGCATCTGGGGGCGGCATTTTCCTCCACCATTTCCCGATATCGAGTCTGTTACCGGCACATTATTCGGTTCGGGCGTACTTTCGAGCGGGCGGATCATGGCGGGCGGTTATGCGCGTGAGGGGAGTAATTATCTCTGCTGGATCGTGAAGATCGATAACAACGGTTGCATGGATACGCTTTTTTGCCAGACGAGCGCGTTGCATGAAGCCCCGGAGACAAAAGCCGGGTTAAGGGTGTACCCCAACCCGGCGACACAGACGCAGGTACGGATCGAAGCCCCGGAAAAGATAGCATCGGTAGAACTCTCCGACCTGTCGGGCCGTCTTCTGACATCGTACCCGGCGCCGGGCAGTACCGGCGTTACGCTCCAACTGCCCGCACTGCTGCCCGCAGGCGTGTACATAATAACAGTCCGCTATGTACGGGGCGGGGTATCGCACCGACGTTTGTTTGTGGAATAATCAGTCCTGAGACGCTTCCTGCCATCACCGCATCGCCAGCCACTGCCTGATCTTTTCGAGCCGCCCGGGCGCCACCACCACAGTGGCGGGTTCGGGGCCGAGGTAATAGCGGAATTCCAGGCTGCGGCAGTTCCTGATCGCTTCTATGTGTTCGGCAGTCAGGGGAATGTAAAAATGTTCCTGTTTCCAGGAGTCGGTGCTGACACCCGTGACCACCGTTACGGTATGGATAACGCCGATGCTGTCCTGGTAGCTATGGTCCTCGGTGCTTTCATTTGTTTCGCTCAGCACATTTTCGCGGCGGTCGAGCAGGGATACGGGCAATTTCCGGCCGTCGGCGTTGATAAAACCTTCCTGTTTTACTTCAAAGGCGGATACGGCTTTGTTCATCCGGACGTACACGCCGGCTTCTTCCGAACCGTCGGCGGAAACGACCCGGAGAAAGGTCATGTACGCCGTTTGCAGGTCGCTGCGGCGCTCTTTGGCGTCGAAGGCGTATTGCAGCCGGATGTTTTTGTTGTTTTTATAGTCGTCGGGAATGACTTCGATGACGCCGTAGCGGGGCGTACAGGCTGCGAGGATCAGCGCGGCGGAAAGTGTAAACAGCAGGTATTTCATGGCAGCAGTAGTGTTGAGTAATGCTGCAAAAGAAACCCCGGGAGCGATACAAAAACAGAGCCGGAGGGGCTTTTAACGCAAATTTATCGCCTTAACAGGGTCTTAACGAAAGGAACCCGCTGCTGAAAACGCACCGAGCGGCGCGGAAGTGGATATCCGCGCCGCTCGGTCAAATTCGCTGCATGGGCATGTAGCGATCCCTTTTTAGTTATTCACTGGCAGAAACGAGTACTCCTTTCCGTAGCGCAGCATTTGCTGCACGAAGTCGAGTTCCAGTTCCACCTTTACGTCGGTGATCTTGCCGCTGGCGTCTTTTACTGCGACCAGTTTGGGTTGCACAAAGCCGGAATAGGGCTTGGTGGGCAGCGCGGCGTAGCGGTCTTTCACCTGCTGGCCTGTGGCGGCGTCGGTTTTCACGCCGTAGTTTTCCACGAGGTCGTGAGCGGCATTGAAATCGCCTTCCGACTTGATGCGCTGTATCTCCGACAGCAGCTGGCCGAACAGTTCGCGCAGTTTCGCGTAATCGCGAATGTCGTAGTAGGTTTTGCCGTTGCGCTCTTCGCGTACGATCACGTTGTCTTTTTGCCCTTTTTCAAACACCCAGGCGGCTACCAACTGGCGGTTGCGCATGTGGTCTTCCTCGATGTCGGCGCCCGGGGGCAGGCGGCGGAGTTGCTGGAGCAGGCCGTTGCGGATGTATTGGTCGTACTCGGCCTTGTAGGCCTCGGCGTCGGGCATCAGGCCCCATTCCACGAGTTTGGGATCGGGCATGAAGTACAGGGCCACGAGATCGGCGCGGCCTTCTTCGAGGGTGCTGGCGTATATCTTGAGCGTGACGTTGGGCTCCGCCACGCCTTCCTTGAGTTGTCCGCTGGCGTGGCCGATCACCTCGTGCAGGGCGGTGTGCATTTTGCCGCATGCTTCGGAGTATTTTTTTGCGCGTTCGATCTCTTCCGGGTCGTTGGCGAATTCGGCGGTCGCCAGCGCGCCGCCCGCCTGTGCGTACGCGTTCTCGATGTTGTTCAGGCTGATGGATTTGGATCCGTATAATTCGCGGATCCAGTTGGAGTTGGGCAGGTTGATGCCGATGGGGGTGCTGGGCGCGCAGTCGCCGCCTTCCATGGCCACGTTGATGACACGATACGACACACCCTGCACGCTTTTCTTTTTATACGCCTGCGGGATGGTGCTGTTGTCTTCGAAATACTGAGCGTTTTTGCTCACGATCGCCATTTTTTCCGTGGCGTCGGGGTCATTGTACTGCACCACGGCTTCCCAGTCGGCCTTGTATCCTTTCGGGTCGTGGTATACCTCGATGAAGCCGTTGATGAAGTCGATGGCACTTTCGGTGTCCTTCACCCATGCGATGTTGTAGTCGTCGAATTTGCGCAGGTCGCCCGAGCGGTAGTATTCGATCAGCAGGCCGATGGCTTTCTTCTGTTGCTCGTTCTCGGCAAAGGGGATCGCTTTTTCGAGGTTCTCGGCGATCTTCGAGATGGCGGCGCCGTACATATTGCCGTCGCCGGCCTTCCATACGCGTTCCACGAGTTTGCCGGAGGCGTCAGCGACTAGTTTGGAATTAAGGCCGAACCAGGGGCGGTTTTTGCCGGCGGCATTGATCATATCCTGGTAGTACTTTTCTGCCTGCGCCTCCGACACGCCCTCGTAGAAGTTGACAGCAGAGGATTTCACTACGTCGGTATTTTTGTCTTTGTTCGTCCTTTTGGCCATCACATTCGGGTCGAAGAGCACGGGTGTCAGGCGCTCGGCGAATTTGACGGCATCTTCCCCTTCCATCAGCGGCAGGGCGGCCGGGTCGGACTGGCCGACCAGTTCGGCAAAATATTCCTTCGAAAAGCCGGGGATGATCTTCAGTTCATTGTAATGGTGGTGGATGCCGTTGCTGAACCACACGCGCTTGGCGTAGGTCTCGAAATCCTTCCAGGCAGCCGATTTGCGGTCGCCTTTATAAGTATTGAAAATGCCTTCCAGGGTTTTGCGGACCGCGAGGTTGTACTTGCAATGCTGGTCGTAGATGATGTCGCGGCCGGCGAGCGTGGCTTCGGCGAGGTAGTAAATGAAGGTCTTTTGCCGGAGGTCGAGTTTGTCCCAGCCGGGCAGTTCGTAGCGCAGGATCTGCAGGTCGGCAAACGAGTCGAGCAGTATCCTGGTCTCTGCTTCAGGCGCCGGTGTTTCTGAAGTTTTGTCGGGTTGGTTTCCGCAGGAAATGGTCAGGAAAACGGCCATGCACAACAAGAGTGCGGGCAGTGTATTTGAAAATTTCATAGAACAAATGATTGGTTTATAAAGTGGCGCCAACCTCTGGTTGGCAAAAGTGCTGCTAAGGTCCGGTCGGCAAAAAGTAACACCAAGCTCTAGTTGGCGAAGCGTGTACCAATCTCCGGTTGTCGAACACACACGCAACGTAAAAATAGCCACCCGTCGCCGCACCACAGCTCACTTAATGAGCTCATTAAGTTGGCGATAAAGGTCGGCGATCCGGGCATCCACGGGGTGGTCTTTTTCTCCCCAGCTGATGCGCCGTACGTTGTCGTCCTGCAACACCTCTATAAAACTGTAGATGTTGCCGGGGTGTTCGAACTGCACGTTCATCAGGTCGAGGGCCTGCATGGTGTCGTACATGGCTTTGGCCTTTTTGGGTTTCACGCTGCCTTGCTCTGCCAGCGAACCGCCGGTCTGGCGGATGAACAGCTGGCCGTTGTCGAGCAGTGTGTAGATGGTTTCCCTGCCCACGTAGCCGCCGCCGTTGCCCCAGCGCAACTGATGATCGGGAAGGTTTTCAGTAGAATACTGGGTTTGTTTGCAAGCGAAGAAAAGGCAGATCGCGGCCAGCGCGCTCAGCGCAAGAAGGGTCGTTTTCATGGTATGTGCGAACTTGGTCAAATAAAGAGGTGTGCAAGTGCTTAGAAACCGTCTGAAAACCTATTGCGAGGTGGAAAGGCGTATGCTTTGAAGGCAGACAAAGTTTATTTTTGAGGGAATAGCCTTGTCCTATTGACGAAAAAATAAACGTCATATGCCTGCAAATGATGCGTCTTTACAATCGTAAGGGGTTTTCAGACGGTTTCTTAAACGCATTTTCGGCCACAAAAGTAGGGCAGGAGCGCTATTTTTCCGTGAAACAAAAAATCCGCCGCACGGAAGGCGTGCGGCGGATCGGTATTTCTGCGGATCGGTTCGTCAGACTTTGCTCAGCACCCGGGGGGCTGCTGCAAGAATGTCTTCCTTGGCCTGATCGGCGTATTTTTCAAAGTTCTTCACAAACTCGTTGGCCAGTTGGTTGGCCATGCGGTCGTACGCGTTTTTATCTGCCCATGTGTTGCGGGGGTTGAGGATGTCCGCCGGAACGCCGGGGCAACTGTCGGGCATGTTCATGCCGAACACCTCGTGCTGGTGATAGCCCACCTTGTCGAGTTCGCCGTTGAGCGCAGCGGTGATCATGGCGCGGGTGTACGACAGTTTGATGCGGCTGCCCGTGCCGTAGGCGCCGCCGCTCCAGCCGGTATTGATCAGCCATACTTTCGCTTTGCTCTTGCGCAGTTTTTTGCCCAGCAGGGTGGCGTATTTGGCCGGGTGCAGGGGCAGGAAGGGCGCGCCGAAGCAAGCCGAGAAAGTAGATTTGGGTTCCTTGATGCCTACTTCCGTACCGGCCACGCGGGCGGTGTATCCGCTGATGAAATAGTACATGGCCTGCTCCGGGGAGAGGCGCGAGATGGGCGGCAGGATGCCGTAGGCGTCGCAGGTAAGGAAGAAAATATTCTTCGGGTCGCCTTCCGCGCGGCTCGGCGTCACGGCGTTGGCGATGTGCTGGATGGGGTAGGAGACACGCGTGTTTTCGGTGACGCTGCGGTCGGCATAGTTCACGCTGCGCGTGTCGTTGAAGAATTTGATGTTTTCCAGGATGGCGCCGTGGCGGATGGCGCGGAAAATATCGGGCTCTTTCTCTTCCGTCAGGTCGATCGTTTTGGCGTAGCAGCCGCCTTCGAAGTTGAACACTTCGTGGTCGGCCCAGGCGTGTTCGTCGTCGCCGATCAGCGGGCGGTTGGGGTCGGCGCTGAGCGTCGTTTTGCCGGTGCCGGAAAGGCCGAAGAACAGGGCGATGTCGCCGTCTTTGCCTACGTTGGCCGAGCAGTGCATGGGCAGCGCGTCTTTGGCGCGGGTAGGCAGTACGAAATTGATGACGGAGAAAATACCTTTTTTGATCTCGCCCGTGTAGCCGGTGCCGCCGATCAGCAGGCGGCGTTTTTTAACGTTGACGATGGCAAAATTGTGCTGCCGGGTGCCGTCTTCTTCGGGATTTGCCTTGAAGCCGGGAACGCAGAGCACCGTCCAGCGCGCGTCGAAATGGTCGATCTCTTCGCGCTCAAGGCGCAGAAACATATTGTGGGCGAAAAGATTGCTCCAGGGAAATTCGGTGATCACGCGGATGCGCAACTGGTATTCGGGATTCTGGCTGGCGTTGGCGCGCACGTCGCGCACATAGAGGTCTTTTTTCTTGAGGTAGTTGCAGCACTTGCGCCAGAGTTTGTCAAATTTCCGGCTATCGAAAGGGATGTTGACTTTTCCCCAGTTGACCTTGTTGGCCGTGTCGCTGTCCTTCACGATGAAGCGGTCTTCCGGCGAGCGGCCTGTGAATTCGCCCGTGCTGATGACGAGTGCGCCGCTGTCGGCGAGTTGGCCCATTCCCTTGCAAAGGGTGTGTTCTACGAGTTCTTCGGGGTGGAGATTCCAGTAGGCGGTTTTCCAGTTCTTGAGGCCGAGATCTTCCAGTTTGGCTTCTGGGTTTTTGCGTCCGATTTCTTGCATAAATTTCGTTTTAACTGGTTAGGCAATGAGCATGCGCAAGTGCCGTCGGGCTGGGGGCGAATCGTCCGGAACCGGAGGTGGTGTTCGCAACGGCGGGGCAAAGATAAGGCGGACGCCGCGTTTTAGGGCAGGCGTCCGGCAGAATTAAAAGTGAGTTTTCATTTCTGTCGCCTTCGTAAAACAGAAATAGATAGTTTCAGATAGCCTGTTTTATTCAAAATCGAATTCTGAACGAGGCGTTTTTGGCTGATATTGGCAAAATAATATTTGATTGCCCTCGCTCCGGCGGTGGCATACAAACCAGCCTTGAAAAAGCCTACAATTCGAAATTGGGCGACAATTTCTCCACCCGGTCGCCAGCGTAAAACTGGTTGACGTATTGCACTACTTCGTCGGGGTCGTCGGTGATGAAGAAGAGATCGAGGTCTTCGGAGCTGATGTTGTGGTGGCGTTCGAGCATGACCTCGATGATCCAGGTTTTCAGACCTGCCCAGAACTCCTTTCCTACCAGCACGATGGGGACGGGTGTGATCTTTTTGGTCTGCACCAGCGTGAGCACTTCGAACATTTCGTCGAGGGTGCCGAAGCCGCCGGGCATGACGACGAAGCCCTGGGCATATTTGACGAACATCACCTTTCGCACGAAGAAATACCGGTGTTTCAGGTTGTTGTCCGGCTCGATAAAGGTGTTGTGGTTTTGCTCGAAGGGCAGGTCGATGTTGAGCCCTACAGAGGGGCCGCCTTTCATCCAGGCGCCTTTATTGCCGGCTTCCATGATGCCGGGGCCGCCGCCGGTGATGATGCCGTAGCCCTCTTCCGTGAGCCGGCTCGCGATCTTGACCGCCAGTTCGTAGTAGTGCGTGCCGGGTTTGGTGCGCGCCGAACCGAATATGGAGATGCAGGGACCGATCTTGTTGAGGGTTTCGAAGCCGTCCACAAATTCAGCCATGACCTTGAACATTGTCCAGGCATTTTCGCCGCGCATCTTGCTCCATTTTTTCATTTTATGCGGCGCTTCACCGTTCATTTGTGCTTTTAAGGCGGCATCGTTCGCTTCTTTTTCCTGATTCATGATAACAGTTATTAAAAAGTTAGGACAAAAGAGCCTTTCCGATCGGATCGGAAAGGCTCTCGTGCATTGCGGCTGCAAAGTTTTGCCGAAATTATTGTAAAAATCAACTTTTTGCCGGAAAAATATACTGAAAAGGTGCTATTTATCTTCTTCAGCAGCCGTTTAATTTTGCAGTGCTTATTTTCGGGCTTTTGATATGTAATCGCGGGTTCAGGTGCGTCTTACTTACACAGGGATGCCGGCCGAGACAGCGCCGGCGATCCATTTTTTCGTTAACAGAATGATCACAACACCCTTTTAAGCATGAAAAAGACGAT
Organism: Lewinellaceae bacterium; assembly: GCA_020636045.1. Classification (GTDB taxonomy): domain Bacteria; phylum Bacteroidota; class Bacteroidia; order Chitinophagales; family Saprospiraceae; genus M3007. The sequence continues at coordinate 29,208 of JACJYP010000019.1, read as the reverse complement.
CCTCCTCGCCGCGGCCGCGCTGTTTGCCGCCGCGGCCATTGCCCAAGGCCCTGCCAAACTCCTGAACCCGCGTACCGTCACCGTTTTCAAAAACAACCAGTCGCTCGTCTACAAGACCGGAAAAGTGCCGGTGCGCGATGGCCGGTACGTCATGACCGATCTGCCTGATGCCCTGTACGGCACCTTTTGGCTGAGCGCTGCTTCGGGTGATCTTTCTTCCGTTTTTTCAAAAGTCGACTCGGTCGGCATACCTGAACCCGGCAACTTCAACTCGTTGCTGCCCTGCAATGTGGGCAAAAAAGTCTCGGTATGGTTGAATTTTTCTCCCGTAGCGGTCGAGACGGGCACCCTCGCAAAAGTGGAAAAGGTCGCTCTGCCGGGCTATCCCGCGACAAACTATAATTACTGGGTGCAACTCAAAACCCAATCGGGCACCTGGGCAACTTTTTCCAGTTTGCAGATCACACGGATCGATTTTTTCGAGGAGCCCGTGATTTGCCCCGATGCCGGGACTGCCCTGAAAAAGCCTGTTCCGTCGCTTCAGGCAAACTTTAAGAGCGACAAGGCCGAGCAGGAGATCGGTCTGCTATACCTCACCGGCAACCTGGGCTGGCTGCCCATGTACAGCCTGACGCTGGCCGATAAAGGGAAAAGCCGCCTCAGCCTACGCGCCGAGATCATCAATGACGCCGAAGACCTCGGCGACGCCGAACTGCGCCTCGCGGTAGGGGTGCCGAATTTTTCTTTTGCCAACCGCCCCGACTGGATGGTTTTTTTCGGCGCGGATCCGGTGACGCCTTATCGCGGTAATGTATTTCTGAACAACATGCAGCAATCGGCGCTCGGATATAACAACTATATACGACCCAATGCCACATACGAAGATGCTTTTGTGGAACCGGGAGGGGAAAATGCCGAAGGTGCGCAGGCCGAAGATTTTTTCTTTTATACCGTTCGTCCGGGCACTTTTCCGAAAAACAGCCGCTACCAGGTGCCCGTATTTGAAACGGCTATCGAGCCGGAGCACTTTTACGAATGCCGCCTTCCGGCCGCCGGTCCGGGCAGTTTTTCGGGTTATTACAACCAAAGCCGCAATCAGGAGGAGCTAAAGAACCAGGTAGCGCATTTCGTCGAGTTCACCAATCCTGTCAAGACGCCCTTTACCACCGGCGTTGTTAACATTAACTCCCAATCCGGCGACGTCATGTACCCGCTCAGCCAGGACAAATTGCCGTATACGCCTGCCGGGGCAAAATGTAAGGTCAAAATAGCCGAGACTCCCGAGATCAAGGTGACGAACGGCGAAGGCGATGTCGGCCGAAAGGAAGACGCTTTCCGGTTTTTCAGCCGCACCTACGACGAAGTGACCGTGGAAGGGCAGGTGTGCGTGACGAATTATAAAAATGAAACCGTGCGGCTGAAGGTCAAACGCAGCCTGGAGGGCATGCCCTTGTCGTCGGAACAGGGCTGGACAACCACCCAGGAGCAGGCAACCCTGCGCGCCAATCCGTCATTCGAACTCGAATGGGCGATTGAACTCAAGCCGGGCGAAGAAAAGAAGTGGAAATATTCCTACAAAGTGTATGTAAATCTCTGATTGCGATGAGACTGTACGGACTGATCGGGTATCCGCTCGGGCACTCATTTTCCAAAAAATATTTTACGGAAAAGTTTGATCGTGAAGGCATCGATGATGCGCGGTTTGAATTGTTTCCGCTGCCCGATCTGTCTGGTTTGCCTGCCCTGCTCAGGGCCAACCCGGCATTGCGCGGTTTGGGTGTGACCATTCCGCACAAGGAATCGGTCGTGGCGATGCTCGACGAGGTCGACGATACCGCCCGTGCCATCGGTGCCGTGAATTCGATCAGGGTGGAGCGTGGCAAACTGACCGGCTATAACACCGACGCCGAGGGATTCGGGCAGTCACTGAAAAATCTTGACGGCGGAAAATGGACGACAGCAAGCCGCCGGGCGGTGATATTGGGCACCGGCGGTGCTTCCAAAGCGGTCGCTTATGCCCTGCGGCAATGCGCCATTCCGTATCAGTTCGTGTCGCGCAACCCGGCAGGGCAGGGCCATATCTCCTACGAACAGTTCCGGCGCCTGGCGCCGGAACTGTTCGATATAATTATCAATACCACCCCCCTGGGAACCCATCCGGAGGTGGAACAATGCCCCGATGTGCCGTTTGAACGACTTAGTTCCGAACATTTGGTATATGACCTCGTGTACAATCCTGCCGAAACACTACTTTTGCAGCGTGCCCGCGCGCGCGGCTGTGCTGTAAAAAACGGACTGGAAATGTTGCAGTTACAGGCAGAAGCCTCCTGGAAGCGGTGGAACTGACCGGACAACGCGACCTTGCAGGGCACAAAGTGCTAACCGATCCTCATTAACATGGCAAATTCTTCAGATCAGGCCAAACCGTCGAATCAAGGGAAGATCGATTTCAACAACACGGAGATCGCCTTTTCGCATTTGAGCGACCGGGAATTGAAGAAGTCTGCCTGGCTGTTCAGGCTCATGAGCATCCCCTGGCTGGTGAAATACGGATCCAAATTCGGGCTCTGGGCGATCGAGAACGGCTTTCCTTTTGCAGAAACCGTCGTAAAAAATACTATTTTCGAACAGTTTGTCGGCGGCACCACTCTGCTTGACAGCCAGGGCAATATCGACCGCCTGGCAGCGCACAACACCCTGACCATCCTTGATTACGGGGCCGAAGCAAAAGAAACGGAGATCGATTTTAACCACACGATGAACGAGAACATCCGGGCCATCGATTTCGCTTCCCGTTCGAAATCGATACCGGTCGTCAGCACCAAGATCACCGGCCTGGCGCGTTTTCACCTGCTTGAAAAAGTGCAGCACCGCCCGACGCTGACCCGCGAGGAACTCAGCGAATACCGCAATGTGCTCAAGCGCATCGACGCCGTCTGCTACCATGCCGCCAACAAGGGCGTTTCCATCTACATCGACGCCGAGGAAAGCTGGATACAGGATACGATCGACCACCTCGTGTGGCTCATGATGAAGCGTTACAACAAAAAACGCGTGGTGGTGTACAACACCTTCCAGATGTACCGGAAAGACCGCCTGCAATTCCTGATCGACAGCTACGACCGGGCCCGCAAAGCAGGCTTTTTGCTCGGCGCCAAACTCGTGCGCGGCGCATATATGGAAAAGGAAGCGTTCTACGCGGCATTGTACGGCAATGAAAACCCCATCAATCCGGATAAAAACGCCACCGACGACCACTACAACACCGCTATTCGCTTTTGCATCGACCACCTTGAAACCCTGGCGTTCTGCAACGCCAGCCACAACGCCGAAAGCGCGGAACTACAGGTGGAACTGATGGCCAAACGGCGTATTCCCAACGACCATCCGCACACCATGTTCAGCCAACTCTTCGGCATGAGCGACAACCTGACTTTCAACCTTGCCAACGCCGGATACCGCGTCAGCAAGTACGTGCCTTACGGGCAGGTCAGGGAAGTGATCCCCTATCTCATTCGCCGGACGCAGGAGAATTCATCCGTGACCGGCACGGTCGGCCGCGAACTTATCCGCATTCAGGAAGAAGTAGGCCGGCGCGGCTTGTAACGCTACCCATTATCACCGTTTTCCCTCCCTGCTGCTATCGCCATGCCCCACACCAGTGCGGCGATACGCCCGTCGTGCATGAAGTTGTTCGCCGTGCCGTGCAGAAAAAAACTCAGCAGGCCCAGGGCAAATGCCAGGGCGAGGAGGCGGTCGTGCCGCCGTTCGGCTTGCCAGGCCCGTCGGAAAACTGTTGTGAGGATGGATGCCGCGAGCACCAGGAACAGCATGAGCCCGGGTACGCCCGTTTCCGACATTGCCTGCCAGTATTCCGAATGCACCCCGCCGCCCCTGCCGAAGGTATCCGGCGAGCGCCCGGCAATCGGTTCCGTCAGGCTGATGCGCGTCATTTCCTCCGTCCGTTGGTACGGAAAGTAGCAAAACTGGAAAGTACCCGGCCCGAAACCCGTCCAGGGGCGCACCTGTGTCATGCGAAAGGCACAGGAATAGCGGTTCAGGCGTTCCTGCACCGATACGCTTTGACGCCATGTGGGGGCGAGTTTTTCGAAAATGACATGGCGGAATGCCACCAGCGCAAGACAGATTGCAGCGCCCGCAAACAAAAAGCAGCGCCATTTTTCCCGGAAAAGGAAAACCAATCCGACCGGTACCGCAAGCAGAATTGACAGCCAGGCCCCCACACTGAAAGAAAAGAACAGGCCGGTCAGGAATACCGGCAGCAAAAACCGGCGCCGGTCCCGTGCTGTCGCCGCGTCGAAAACGATCATGGCCAGCACCGCTGCGTACAGGGTATTTTCGGGAAAAAAGGGCATGGGCGCCAGCAGCGCCTGGTCGGGGCGAAAATGATAAGTCGCGTGGTGTAGCAGGGTGTAAACAACCATCCCGGCCATGGAAAGGCCGAACAACTTCATTCCTGCGCGCCAGGTGGCCGGAAACAAGGCGGCGCCCGCTGCGAAAACCCACCAGTGCCCGGCTTCCACAAACCAATACTTCCACGAAACGAGCGGTATGGCCGAGCAGGCAGCACAGACGGCCATCCAGCACAACCAAAGCGCGCCAGCCGCTACAGGCAGGTGGTGTTTCCAGCCCGCGCGCCAATACGGCATGCTTTGCATGACGGGAAAGATCAACCCAATCCCCACTACGGCTGTCAACGGCTCGGCCGGCACATCGAGCGTCCAGGTCCCGAATGAATATTCGAACGACCAGGGCAACAGGGCAAACAACAGCAGGTAAGCCCGGTGGAGCCAGGCCGGTATTTGATGCATGGGCAGCGAAGGTATGAAATAAAGGGCCGGGTATTTTGTGCGATTACAGGCTTCATTCAGACTTAAAATGTTGTTGCTTTTATAAATTTAATGTTTTATAATCAGAATGATTCGATCTAATTTGTGTTATATTTGTGCAAATACTTTTTATGCCGGCAAATACGCCATTTCTCCGCGGCCGCGGCGCCCAGATCAACCCTTCTTCCGTCTACGAAAAGACCGTTCGCGACGATCAGCCGCTCGATTGGGCGATGGCACGCGAAGAATGGGAGGATACATCGCTGAAAACGGAATACCTGGAGACCCATCCCAAAACCATCCTCAACCGGGTGACGAGCCCCGATATTCCCCTGGAATGGAGCATGAACCCCTACCAGGGATGCGAGCACGGCTGCATTTACTGCTACGCCCGCAACACCCACCCTTACTGGGGGTACAGCGCCGGGCTCGACTTCGAACGCAAGATCCTGGTCAAGAAAAATGCCGCCGCGTTGCTGGAGCAGGAACTGAAAAAGAAGTCGTGGAAGGCTTCGCCCGTGATGTTTGCAGGGAATACCGATATCTACCAGCCGGCAGAGCGAAAGTTCGGCATCACGCGCGCCTGCCTGGAAGTATTCTGGAAATACCGCCATCCGGTCGGCCTGATCACCAAAAACAGCCTGGTGCTGCGCGACATCGACCTGTTGCAACAACTCGCCTCCGAACGACTGACCGGTGTGGCGATCAGCATCACTACCCTGAACGAAGAATTGCGGCAATTTCTGGAGCCGCGTACCGCCACGGTGCAGCAACGCCTGAAAACCGTGGAGACCTTGTCGGCTGCGGGGATTCCGGTGTTTGTGATGATGGCGCCCATCATTCCTGGACTCAACGATCACGAAGTGCTCCCGTTGGTAAAGGAGGTGGCCGAACGCGGCGCTTCGGCGGTAGGGCACACCATGGTGCGCCTGAATGGCGACGTGGCGGTTATTTTTGAAGACTGGCTGCGCAAAACCATGCCCGACCGTGCCGACCGCGTGCTCAATCGCATCCGTGATACCCACGGAGGCCAGTTATTCGAAAAACGCTTTGGCAACCGCATGCGCGGCGAAGGGCAGGTCGCCGCGATGGTGCACGAACAGTTCCGGATCGCGAAGGAAAAGTTTTTGAAAGGCCGGAAAATGCCGCCCTACAACCTGGACTTGCACGAGCAGTTCAAGACGCCGCAGTTGCGGCTGTTTTAAGAGCCCGGCTACTGTTTTTATAAAACTTGGGTGCTACTGCCTGAAGTCACTGCCAACTGCCTCTTCTATCAGAAGGTTCTGACTTTGATGTTCTTGTACCAGACTTTGTCGCCGTGGTCCTGCAGCGAAAGGTTGCCTTTCATGGACAGGCCGAAATCGGGTGCGGGTTGTTTCGGGAATTTGCTGCCGGCGATCAGGTCGAGCCATTGCTGCGTGGGCTGGCCGTTCTCGAACATCTGAATTTCCACAACTTTGGTGCCGTTGAGCCATTGCTCCACTTTTCCGTCGCGTGAAACGATGCGCACGGCGTTCCACTCTCCGGCGGGTTTCACCGTTTCCGTGCTGCACTCGATCAGGTCGTAGAGGTCGCCGGCGCGGTGCTTGCGGATCTTGCCGTCGGGATGGCAGTTGTTGTCGAGCACCTGCATTTCAGGGCCCGTCATCCAGGGGTAAGCGTATTTGGAGGTATCTTCCACGATGTGGTAGATGATGCCCGAGTTTCCGCAGGAGTCGATCTTCCACTCGAGTTGCAGTTCGAAATTCTCGTAACTTTTATCGGTCAGGATGTCGCCGCCGTCGGCGGCTTGCCAATGTCCTTCCTCGCGCACGGCGTTGAGGTGTATCGCGTTGTCGTCCACCATCCACATTTTCCCCACAGGCGCGCCGCCGTACTTGTGCCATCCCGCCAGGCTTTTGCCGTCGAACAGCAACTGCCAGCCGTCGGCTTTTTCCTGATCGCTCAGGATATTGTCGGCAGGCGGCGCGTTCTCCTTTTTGGGAGCGGCGTTTTCGCAGGAAGCAAGCAGCATGGCCCCGGCCATGGCGAGCACGGTCAGGGAAACGGGTAAACGATCGTTGAACATATTTGAAAAAAGGTTGGTCCGAATTTCCGGGAAAGGTAAACGCTTTTGGGCATTCGGACCAACGCTGCTGAAAACTTTAGCGCTCAGGGAGCGGGTTTCAGGCCGAGCCCTGCTTTTTCGGAGATATCCAGCATGCGGTCGATCGATTTTACGCCTTGCTCGATCACCCAGTCGGGCAGCACGATCTCCGGCATCTCGTATTTCATGCAGAGGTAGAGTTTTTCCATGGTATTGCGCTTCATGTGCGGGCAATCGTTGCAGGCGCAGTGGTTGTTCGGCGGCGCCGGGATAAAGGTTTTATCCGGGCTGGCCTTTTGCATCTGGTGCAGGATGCCCGCCTCGGTGGCGACGATGAACTCCTGTGCGCTGTCGTTGATTGTGAAATTCAGCAGACCGGTGGTGCTGCCGATGAAGTCGGCCATGTCGAGGATATGGGCCTCGCATTCGGGGTGGGCGATGAATTTGGCGTTCGGGTGCCGGTTTTTCAGTTTGACGATGCGCTCGTGGCTGAATATCTCGTGCACCATGCAGGCGCCGTTCCAGAGCACCATATCGCGGCCGGTCTTTTTGATCAGGTAGGCGCCCAGGTTTTTGTCGGGCGCAAAAATAATGGGCTGTTCTTTGGGAATGCTTTCGATCACAGCGACGGCATTGGTCGATGTGCAGCAGATGTCGGTCAGCGTTTTTAGTTCGGCCGTGCAGTTGATATAACTGACCACGAGGTGGTCGGGGTATTTCTCCCTGAATTTTTTGAAAATATGCGGCGGACAGGAATCGGCCAGCGAACAACCGGCCTTCAGGTCGGGCAGCAGCACCTTTTTGCCGGGGCTGAGCATTTTTGCCGTTTCGGCCATAAAATGCACGCCGGCAAACACGATGATATCGGCATCCGTGGCGGCGGCTTTTTGTGAAAGGCCGAGCGAATCGCCTATGTAATCGGCGACATCCTGTATTTCCGATTCCTGGTAATAATGCGCCAGGATGATAGCGTTCTTTTCTTTTTTCAGTCGTTCGATCCCGGCTACCAGATCGAGTTCGGGGTCTACTTCCAGGTCAAGGTAGCCGAGCCGGTCGAGGTTTTTTTCTGCTGAAGCGAGATTTGCGGTCGTCATAATTCGTGCTGTTTTTCGATTACCATATGTTTGAAACAAAGGTAAATGGTTTGGGTTTTATGCGAAGGGGTGCGTGATATTTTAGGAAGATGGATTTGATAAACGATATCCCTCTGACATTCTCTTGTGCTCTGTGTGCTTCTGTCCGAATTAAAACGTATTCAGATGTTTGCTTAATTCAAGCCCGACCGCTATCTTTGTATTTAATAAGACCTGCCACGCTTCCCATTAGAACAGCGCACCCGGGCGGGTTATTTTTTTTTATTCCATGAGATACTCCAAACCTGCGCTTCAAATCCCCGAACAAATCCGCTTACTCCAAAGCCGGGGATTGTTGATAGACGATTTTGTAAAAGCAGAGTCATATCTATCGCACATAAGTTACTATCGCCTACGAGCATATACCTACCCCTTTCAAGACAATACAGATTCTAGTCACCCGTTTCACCCCGGAGTGACGTTCGACGATGTATTAAACGTATATCGATTTGACCGGAAGTTGCGCATTTTAGTGTTTGATGCTATTGAACGCATTGAGATAGCCCTGCGCACCCAAATCATATATCACTGTTCGTTGGTACATGGCAGCCACTTCTATCAAAGAGGAGCATTATATCGCAATCGTCAGAATTTTATTAAAGATTTGAAAACAGCTGACAAGGAAGCAAAGCGTTCTACAGAAGTTTTTATTAAACATTACAAATCGAAATACTCTCATCCTAAACGACCTCCGGCATGGATGGTGCTTGAAATACTTCCATTTGGCACACTGTCAAAATTATTTGAGAACCTGCGTATTTCACCGGAAAAGAAAACTATCGCAGCACATTTTGGCTTAAACATATTTGTTCTGGAAAGCTGGATGCATACCCTCAACCATGTGCGAAATATTTGTGCTCACCATAGTCGTCTCTGGAATCGCACTCTTACCCAAATTCCGAAATTACCCAAAAATCCATCATTTACTTGGGTTCGTCATGCAATAATTTTTCCAGATCGGATATATGCAACATTATGCTGCATTCAATACCTGCTAAATACAGTGTCGCCGAGTCATACTTTTCATATTCGCTTGAAAGGTCTGTTACAAGAGTATGCGAATACTGATTTAGTGAGTATGGGTTTTCCGCCAGACTGGGACACCGAGCCGTTCTGGAAATAAAAATACTTACCACACCACAAACTCCGTCCGCCGGTTGCGGCTGCGCCCCTCGGGGGTGTCGTTGCTTTCCACGGGCTGCGTTTCTCCGAAACCGGCGAACTTCAGGCGCTCGGGCGAGATGCCTTTTTCTATCAGGTAGTTGTACACGGCTTTCGCGCGCGCTTCGGAAAGTTGCTGGTTGGAGGCATCGTCACCTACATTATCCGTATGGCCGTTGATCTGGATGCGCAGCGCCGGACTGCTGTTGAGCAGCCTGAGCAGGCGGTCGAGTTCGTTGGTCGACTCCGGGCGCAGCGCCGCAGAACCGGTCTCGAAGAAGACATTGCGGAGCACGACGGGCTTTGCGGCGGGCGGGGCGGCGTCGGCCTCTCCGGCGATGGGTTGCAGCTCGATGTTCAGCACAAAAGGCTTGTCGAAAGTAGCCGTTTCCACCAGATTGAAGTTTTCGGAGAAGAACAGGTAGTTGTCTTTTTCCACGTTCAGGGCGTAGTCTTTTCCCGCGGGCAGACACACCAGAAAACTGCCGTCGTCGCGTGTGAAGGCCGTCACATAGGACTCCCCGGTTTTCAGGTCGACGAATTCCACCCGCGCTGCCAGCGGATAGCCGGTGGCGGCATCTTTTACCAGCGCACGCGCATAGGTGACGGGCCGGGGCCGTGCGGCTACGGGCAATTCGAACTGGTAGATATCGAGCCCTCCCTGCCCGCCTTCGCGATTCGTCGCGTAGTAGGCCGTTGTGCCGTCGAGGCTCACCACCAGCATACCTTCTTCTCCTTTTGTATTGATCGGGTAGCCGATGTTTTGCGGCGCCCCCCAGCTACCGTCGGGCTGCCGCCGGGCGTAGAAAATATCGTTGCCGCCCATGCCCGGCAGGGTGTTGGAGGAAAAATAGAGGGTCTGCCCGTCGGGATGAAGAAAAGGCATGTGTTCGTCGCCTTCGCTGTTGATGCCGGGGCCCAGGTTTTGCGGCGGCGTCCAGCGGCCGCCCGATTGCCTGACCGTTTCCCAGAGGTCGAGCGAGCCGTAGGTGCCCGGCCGGTTGCTGGTAAAGATCAGGGTCTTGTTGTCAGCGCCGATCGTCGGCTGTGCGTCCCAGCGCGGCGAATTGATGGCCCTGCTGAAAGGGCGCGGCTCCGTCCAGCCGTTGCCCTTGAGTTGCGACCAGTAGAGGTCGCATTCTCCCTGCGAGCCGTCGTTTTGGCGGTTGCAGGCCGTAAATACCAGCCAGGAGCCGTCGGGACTGATCGATTCCGCGCCTTCGTTGAGGGTGGTATTCACCTCTTCGAGCGGCTCGGCGGTCTGCCATTCGCCGTTTACCCGGCGGCTGAGGAAAAAATCTTCGGCCCGCTGGCCGAACATATTGGGCGGAAGGGTATTGCGGGTGAAGATCATCGTCTCTCCATCGGCGGTCAGGCATGGAAAGTATTCGTCCTTTTCCGTGTTGATGCCGTTGCCCACCGGTTTGGGGTCGAAAGGCACGGGGTGTTTGAGCGCGTCCGCTCGAAACAGCCCGTGGGAATAATATATTTGAGCCCGGCGTTTGTAATCCTCATTGCCCGGGTTGCCGTCGAGGTATCGCCTGGCGTGTTGAGCGCATTCTTCATATTTATCTATTTCCCATTCGGCATCCGCCAGAAAATAGAATACCACCGGGGCGTAGGTGCTGTCGAGGGCGAGCACTTCTTCATACAGCCGTTCCGCTTTGAAGAAGTCGCGCATTTCCACATAGGTGTCGGCCAGCGCGATCCTGGCGTCAATGAAGGCTGGATCTTCCTTGAGCGCCTTTTCAAAATAGCCCAGCACGACGGCGGCTTCCCGGCCCCTGCGCGCCTCCTGCCGGCCTTCGTTGAACGCCGACAGCGCCTTTTCGTTGGTGGTTTTTGAAGTGGTATAGGATTGGGCAGTGGCAGACGCTCCCCAGGCCAGAAAAGCGATACACCAGAAGAGTAAGCGATGCATAGACCGGTTTTTTCAAAAATGGACGTTAAAATAACGCTTTTTTCACAGGGAAGTTGCTATTCATCGCAACGGCGGTAAAAGCCGACGCGTGGAAACCACTGCCCTTCCTGGTAGTACGACTTGTAGCGCGGCGCCACGGCCACCAGGCGCGTGTAAAGCAAGCCGTCTTCATCCTGCCAGTATATTTCCTCGATCAGTTGCAGGTCGACGATCTGGTCGGGCAGCAATTCCGTGTAAAAGATCTCGACGTGTTCGAGGTAGGTTTCCGGGTCGAAAGTGCTGACCGAGTCGGTGCAGGAAAATACGCATTGCCTTCTGATGCCGGCAAGGGGCTCGTCGTCGGTGGCAGTTTCATAAATATCGACCAGCGTATCGCCCATGATGCGATCGAAAAAGCGGTCCATGATCGGCCCGGTCTCGTCTTTCAGCACCTGAAAATCGCTGACCTGCGGGCTGGAAACATTGGTGATGTAGCGGACCGCCCAGGTGAAATCGGGGCGCATGAACATGCTGTCGGGATCGACGGGGCTTTCTTCCGGTACCTTAAGCCAGAAACGCGGCTCCTCGTTGCCCGTAAAGGGTGCGATGGCCAGGGTACGGATCGAGAACAGGGCCTCTTCGTCGTTGTAGGTGAGTAGTTGCCGCACCTTCACATAACGCGCGTCGTGAGGACCCGGGTGCGTATTCCAGGAGAGTTGCACCTTTTCTTCGTAGGTGTCGGGGTCTACCGTCACAATCGAATCGGGGCCGCTGACGATGTTCATCAACTCATCGATGTCGAGCGGGCGGGTGAGATCGGCGTTGCTGTACGCTTCCCAGTCGCCGTTCTCGGCGATGTCCCAGAGTTTTGCATTCAGCGAATGGCTGATGTACCGGTCAAGGCTCTGATCGGATTCGTTGAGTTTCAGCACGGCCATGGCCGCGGAGCGATCTTCGTCGTTGGAATTGGCCAGCGGGTCGGCGGGCAGGGTGATCTCGATCTCGGCGGCCCAGTTGACCTCGGGGTCCTGCAGGATCTGTTCCAGTTGGCCGGAAAGGCAGAGGGGTATTAAAAGCGAAGCGGGTAGTAAAAAACTTTTCATGGGTCAAAAAACGGTTTTTGCGAAAAACCATTTTACAAACCGCCGCCAAATGCCAGTAAATTCTCATCCATGCCCGGCGCAGCCATCAGTTGCACGCCTACGGGCAGGCCGTTTTCCGGGTGATTTCCGGCTGGAATGGCCAATGCCGGAATGCCTGCCAGGTTGGCCAGCACCGTGTAGATGTCGGAAAGGTACATGGCAACCGGATCGTCCGATTTTTCGCCGAAGCGCCAGGGCGCCGTCGGCGACGCGGGCATCAGGATGAGGTCGTAGGAATTGAACACCTCCAGCATACGCCGCCGCAGGATGGCCCGCACCTGTTGGGCCTTGTTGTAGTAGGCGTCGTAGTATCCGCTGCTGAGCACGAAGGTGCCGAGCAGGATACGTCGCTTCACTTCTTCGCTGAAGCCTTCCGTGCGGCTGAAAAGATAGGTCTCCTCGAGATTGCGGGCGCGCGGGCTGCGGTATCCGTAGCGAATGCCGTCGTAGCGGGCCAGGTTGGAACTCGCTTCTGCCGTGCTGAGCACGTAGTAGGCCGGGATCACATAATCGAGCAGATCGCCGCCGCCGGGATCGAAAGGGATCTCGTCCACCGTATGGCCGGCGGCGCGCAGCCGCTCCATGAAGTCGAGGGTGACATCTCGGATCCCCGCTTCAAGCCCACGGTGGCCAATGGTTTCGCTGAAACAGGCGATCGAAGCAGGGTGGGGGATAGTGCCTGCCGGGGGTTGGGTAAGTGCGGCGGTGCTATCGAACCCGTCGGGGCCTTCCATTACCCTGAGCAAGGCCGCCATATCGGCCGGGTTGTGGCCCATCATGCCGATCTGATCGAACGAAGAGCCGTAGGCGATCAGTCCGTGGCGGGAAATGCGTCCGTAGGTAGGTTTGAAGCCCCAGATGCCGCAAAACGCCGCAGGCTGGCGCACGGAGCCGCCGGTGTCGCTGCCCAATGCAAGCAGGCAGGTGTCGGTTTGTACCGATACGGCGCCACCGCCGGAAGAGCCGCCCGGCACGCGTTCGGGGTCGAGCGCGTTGCGTACGGGGCCGTACACCGAATTTTCATTGGAAGAGCCCATGCCGAACTGGTCGCAGTTGCTGCGGCCGATCAGGATGGCGTCGGCGGCCAATACCCGTTCGACGGCGGTAGCGGAATAGATCGAAACAAAACCTTCGAGTATTTTGGATGCTGCCGTAACCTCGTGACCTGCGTAGCAGATGTTGTCTTTCAGCGACAATACGGCGCCGAAAAGGGGGCCCATCGCTCCGGGGTGTTCCCTGAATTTTGCATCCAGCCTGTCGGCCCTGTCCAGCGCCTCTTCGGCCCATACTTCTACATAGGCGTTCAGGTGGCTGTACTGTTCTGTTTGCTGCAGGTAGTGTTCTACCAGTGAGCGGCAATTGACCGTACCGACGCGGAGAGCAGCCTGGATGGAAGAAAGCGAACGGAATTTCTGCATAGAAGCGGCAAAGATACCGGCAGCGGTCATGCGCAGGACGTCGTTTTACGATTGTATGGATAATTTTGCTGTGCAGCGCCCGGTTTTCGTTAAAAACGACCCGGCGAGGCAACCCGACAGATCGTTGGAGTGCCAGATTTTGCCGGAAATCCATTGAAAAAACTTTTCAGGTGTTATATTCACAGATAAAAGACGGGGCAGCGCCTGTGAAAAGTAAACGTTGTGTAAACTTTTCAATTTTTTTTGAAAGTTGAATCTATTGTAGAATCGATAAAAATAACATAATGATTTGAAAATCATTTACTTAAAACACGAATAGATGTTGAAACATCAAAATTTGCCAATTATTGACATTTTTTTGTTGAAGAATAGTTTTGGTGTTGTTCAACAAACCCCGTACTTTTGGGACAACAAATAAAAACAAGGAGGCACACCATGACCAGCATGGAATTTAATAGCAAACTGAGCGGACTGACGACCCTTCTGCACTCCTTCGCCTACAACCTGACGAAGAATTCGGAAGACGCCAAAGATCTGTATCAGGAAACGGCCTATCGGGCGCTTTTTAATCGGGACAAGTTTCAGCCAGGCACGAATTTCAAGGCGTGGATGTTCACGATCATGAAGAACATCTTCATCAACAACTACCGCAAGAAAGTCAAGGCCAACACGATCCTCGATACGACCGATAACCAGTATTACATCAATTCGGGCAATCACTCGACCTCGAACGCGGCGGAAGGCGAGATCATGCTGAAAGAACTGAATGCGATGGTTTCGGCGCTTGACGACAGCATCCGCGTTCCCTTCATGATGCATTTCGAAGGCTTCAAATACCAGGAAATCGCCGACGAACTTCAGTTGCCGCTCGGCACGGTGAAAAGCCGGATCTTTTTCGCCCGCAAAGAGTTGAAGGAAAAGATCCTGTCGAATTACGGGTTTCACCCGAACTGATCGCGATCTAAAATAAACGCACAAGCAAAAGGCCGTCCCGTTCGGGGCGGCCTTTCTTTTTACAGGCTGCGGGTGCGCCCGCCGTCAACCGGCAGGTTGATGCCGTTGATATAGGCTGCCGCCGGACTCGCCAGAAAAGCCGCTGCGGCCGCTACTTCGGCTGGCAGGCCGAACCGCCGCGCAGGCACGAGGTTTTTGAATTGCGCTGCTACATCGGATATCTCCTTGCCGGTCGCCTGTGCCCTTTTTTCGATGATCTCGTCGAGTCGGCCGGTGCTCGTGTATCCGGGCAACACATTGTTGACCGTGATGCCGAATTGCGCCACTTCCCCGGCCCAGGTCTTGGCCCAGGCAGCCACCGCCCAGCGGGTGGTATTGGATACCCCGAGATTGTCCAGCGGCTCTTTCACCGAGGTGCTGATGACGTTGATGATGCGCCCGTATGCCGCTGCTTTCATGCCCGGGAGCACCGCCTGCGCCAGCAACTGATTGCAGATCAGGTGGTTGTTGTAAGCCGACAGGAATGCCTCAGGGGATGCCGCTGTGATCGGGCCTCCCGGAGGGCCGCCGGTATTGTTGATCAGGATGTGCACGGTCTTTTGTTCCAGAAGGTTGCCGACCTTCCGCATCAGGTCTTCCGGGTCGGAAAAATCAACGGCCAGATATGTGTGCTGCTGCCCTTGTGACGAGTCGAGCGCGTTCATGACCTCCTGCAGGCGGCTCTCGGTACGCGCAAGCAGCGTGACATTCGCCCCGAGCAAAGCCAGTTCGACAGCAATAGCCCGCCCGATACCGGCGCTGGCGCCGCCGACCAGGGCATTCTTTCCAGGTAATGATAGGTCCATATGTGTTGTTTCTGTTGGCAAAACTAATCCTTTGTTCATATTTAAGCAGCAAGCGCTCCGTTGCGGGAGAGATATTGGGAAAATGACTTTTCTGCTTGCAGATGTCGATCCGAATCTCTTACCTTTGCCGAACGAACGTTCGGTATAATGCCAGTACAAAAAATAGAAAAACGCGATCTGCTCTTTCGCTGCTGGGAGGTGTTTCACCGGCACGGCTACTACGGCACATCCATCAGCATGCTAGCGGAAGCGACGGGTCTTGGCAAGTCGGGGCTGATGCACCATCACCTTTCCAAAGAGAATCTTATGCGCGCCGTGGTGGAATTTGCGCAGGAGGAACTGCGGCGATATGTGTTTTCCGTCGCTTCGGAGGACCTGCCGCCCGAGCAGCGCCTTGAGAAACTGCTGCGCCGCCAGAACCGTCTCGCGAAGTACGAGCGCCGCGGTTGTTTTTTTGCCAATACCGCGCTGGAAACCGGTCGTGAAGGGCTGTATAACGAATTGATCGAAAATACTTTTGAAGAATGGAAACGCGCGGTGGCGGGTATTCTTAGCTCAGTGATGCCGGCAGAGGCGGCCGCAGAGACTGCTTACCGGCTACTGCTGGAATACGAGGGCGCTGTAACGATGTACAAACTCAGCGGAGACGAAGCGCACCTCGAGCAGTTCGTCAAACGGGCCGTCGCGCTGTTCGGGCAGAAAGCACAGCCGGAAAGGGCCTGACCGGCTGTATTCCAAAACATTAAAGAAACACAAACTATGCAACGATATATTATCAAAGTCATCGGCCTGGGCCTGAATGCCTGGTCGCTGCTATCGCCGCGCCGGGCTGCCGAAAAGGCGTACCAGGTTTTTTCCACCCCTCCCCGGCCCCGTATCCGCATTAAAGAGCGTCTTTTTCTCGATACAGCCAGGCAGCTGCACCGTCGGGTTGCCGGTCGCGATATTGTCGAATACCACTGGGGCGATGAACAGGCGCCGCTGATTCTGCTGAGTTACGGCTGGGGATACAACGCGGGGCGCTGGCGTCACTACGTACCGGCCCTGCTGGAAGCGGGATACTGCGTGATCGCTTATGATCCCCCCGGTCACGGCCTTGCTCCGGCCGGTCAACTCAATGTGCTGGTAAATGCAGAGATCATCCGTCAGCTGCTGCACGACTACGGCACTGCTGCGGCCATTATTTCCCATTCTTTCGGCGGCAGCAGTGCCGTGCTCGCGCTACAGGAAGTGCCGCTGACCCTGCACCCGGGGCGAATGGTGGTCATGGCTTCTTTCAGTTTCGCGCCGCGGGTGTTTGATGAATACCGCAAAACGCTGGGCCTGTGGCCTGCCCTCTACTGGCGCATGGTGCGCTGGATCGAACGGCAACTGGAAACGCCGCTGGAGCGCTTCGATTTTGCCATGATGAGCAGCGCTTTGTCGCAAGTCGACAGCCTGCTGATACACAGCCCGGGCGACCGGGTCACTTCCTATGCCGAGGCGCTACGCTACCACAGCTTCTGGCCGGGCAGCTGGCTGTATAGTCCGCAGGACGGCGGGCATCACCTCGGCACATCGGAGATCACGCAGGCCGTGCTAGAGTTCGTTGCCGACGGCACGAGGCCGTTGCAGGCCGAACGCCGGGAAAAACCCGCAAGTGCAAGCCACGAACTGAGCCTGCATTTCGCAGGGGTGTGATCTTACTGGAGCTCCCAGGCAAATTGCTCCGTCAGGATATTGCGCAGGCGCTGCCGCGCCCTGCTGAGCCTGCTTTTGGTGTTGCTGCTCGTCCAGCCCATCGTCGTGCTGATCTCCTCGACGCTCTGGTCGTGAAAGTAGAACAACTGGAGGGCTGTTTCGTCGGCAGCCGACAGGCGGTGCATGGCTTGTTTGATCAGGTCGCTTTGCTCGCTGCTCAGGGTGATCTGCAGGCCGTTTTTCGCCGAATCTTTCATTTTCATGACCGGCGATCCGGCAGCGTCAAGCGACACGGTATCGAGCCGCTTGCGGCGCAGGTGATCGAGTGCAGCACTCCGCGCTACGCGATAGAGCCAGGTCTTGAAACTGCTCTCGCCGCGATAACTTTTCAGGTAACGAAAGGCTTTTACAAAAGCATCCTGGGCGATCTCCTCGGCATCTTCACGGCTGCCGGCCATGTCGAGGGCCAGGTTGAATACCATTTTATGATGACGTCTGACGAGCGAGGTAAAGGCGTGTTCCTCGCCGCGAAGCGCTGCCGAAAGCAGCAGTGATTCGTCATTTCCTGAGATTCGGGGGGACGGGGTGGTTCGAGCCGGCGCTGCTTTCTGAATATTTCCGCCGATCAAAAACTGGATAAACATAGCTGATTTTTTTGATTGTTTAGACTTGGCAGTTGCCGGATACTACATCCCCCGGCCGGCGCCGGTCGAGTGACCGGCGCAGCGAAGAGATGGGGTTTGTGACTTGTCAGGATTTTTTGAAAGGGATGATCGCGTCCCGATTGTTGATACAAAAGTAAGGTGCAGCCATCCCCGGCACAGGACTATTGAGCCGTTAGCGGATCGGAACCAGTAATTGGCACCGGTTCATGAGTCCATTGAACAGAGCGCTTATTGTATCTGGCGCCATTCGTATTCCCAGCGGGCGGCTTCGGCTGCGATATCCGCAGCATGCTGCTCGGCAGCATTCAATCCCTGCAACATTGTCATTTGCGCACCCATGACCATCTGGTAGTGCATGCCGAACGCGTAATTCTCTCCGTAGTGCACACTTTTCAGTGCCTCGTTCAGGGGAGTATATTGCTCCTTCAAATGCTGTACGTACAAGGCGTAGTGTTCGAGAGACTGTTCCAGCATACGGGCGGCTGCCTGGCGATGCTTTTCGAGACCTGCTTTCTGCACGGCTTTTACCTCTTCGGGAGAATGGTCGTGGCCGTATTCGCCGTATTCATACATGGGCAGTTTGTTAATTTCAGTGCTTACCCAGTCATTGATGGCCGCATGTTCGTCCGCGTACTGCTGCTGCAAGGCGATGTATTCGCTCCACTGGGACGCATCGACTGATTGTTGCATCAGTTCGGTGCACATACCCATCCAGTCGTGGTCGCTGCCGGCCGGCATTTCTGCCGGCGTATTGGCTTGCCCGGTTGCGGGTTTCAGGCCTTTTTCGGCCAATAGTTCTGCGATGTATGTGTGTTGCTCCTGCTCACTCATGGCAGCAAATTTTTGGGCAAAAGCCGGATCGCTGGTCATTTTTTTCATGAGTTCGGCAGTAGCCGCATCCATTGCTGCCTGTTGCTGGGGCGATGCTTTGGTCTTTGTAGCCGCGGGCGCCTGGTAGCCCATTGGATTTTGCCGGTAATACTGTTCGGCGATGGCCTGCTGCTCCTTTGCGATGCGCTCCAGTTTGTCGGTCCAGGGCTTGTAAAAAGCATGCGGATCGGCTGTGTTACCACCTGCATAAACGCGATCATAGGCTTGCGCGAGGGTGGCAGGCGGTGGCGCGAGTTCGCCGAGCAGGGCTATGGCATCGGCTTTGACGAGGGGTTGGGCGTGGATGCAAGCTGCGATCAATAAGGCCAGCAGGCTGCTGAAAATATCTTTTTTCATTTTTTCAAAGTTGCTTTATCCGGGAATGCGATCCCGTTCATTTTCAGGTGTTTGTTACTTGAGCCGGCGCTGCATCAGCGCTGCGCTGACGGCCGTCCGAATGCCTGCTATACCGACTGCCAGGGAGGCAAAGAGCAGGAGTTGTTCGAGGATATGCATGGCGATGTTGTTTTAATGATTGAACTGCGGCCGGTTGGGGAAGATCGGGTATTGAGGATTCCGTCTGAAATGGTTTCCAGCACGGGCCTCAATACCCGAATTGTTTTCATTACATCGTCAATGGCTGCGGCACAACGTTTTGCACCGGTTTCATGGTTTTCAGGTAGGCGAACACGGACTTCAGGTCCTCATCGGTCATGTTGCGATACATTTGCCAGGGCATCGGCGGGAGCAGGGGGCGCGTGCCGTCCAGACCCTTGCTTTTCCCTTCGCGGATCGCCTTCATGAATTGCGCTTCGGTCCAGTTACCGATGCCCGTGTCGTCGGGAGAAATGTTCGCAGCAAAACTCACGCCCCAGGGACCTGCTACGGCGGTCATGCTTGGGCTGAAAATGGCCACGAATTGCGACGTTATCATGTCCTTTTTAGCCTGATCCATGGCAAAAGGCTCTGCGGCGGGGTGACCCATGAAACGACGCGTCATATCCGGCGCCGGGCCCTGCGGCGTCATGTTCTTGGGCGTGTGGCAGTCGTCGCAGCCGAGCATATTGACGAGATACTGACCGCGCTGCACCAGATCTGCCTGTGTAGGCGTTGCCGAAGCGGCAGTTTGGTCTTGTTGGGGCTGTTGCTGGCAGTTGCTCAGCCAGAACATGGAGCAGGCCAGGGCGATGACCTGAAATGAAATGTTTTTCATGACTTAACTTTTAGTGGTGTGTGTTTGTGTGATTTGTCCCTGTTTGGGTGCTCAGGAGCGCCTGGCTTTGAGCACGACATTACCTTCGTCGAGGCTTCCGCTCAGCGTGATGATGTTGCCATCCTGCACGAAGTCGAAGACCAGTTGCTCGCCGTCGGCCGATTTAAAAATGATCTTGCTTTCGGATACGTTCAGTTCGTAGTTGCCGGTGACCGTTTCGCCGGTATTGTCGGTGTAGGTGATGCTCCAGGAGAACTGGCTGTCGCTATCGAACTCCATTTCGGAAGCGCTGATCACGAGACCCATGGCTTCCACGCCGTCGATCTTGAAGGATTGCAGGGTCCAGTTGCCCTGAAGGTTTTCCTGTTGGGTGCCCGGGTTGTCGTCTTTGTCTTTTTTGCAGCTGCTGAGGCTGGAAAAGGAGATCACAAAAAGTGACAATGCGAGGAGGCTGAATTTCGAAAGGATGGTTTTCATTGCTTGTAGTTGTTTAAAAAGTGATAAAAATGAGGCGTTTAAGGGTCGGTTTGGGCGTGCAGAGGGCCGGGGCATGGCCTTCGGTCACACCTGTGTTTCTTCTTTGGGAAGTGTTGTTTTATGGATTCAAGGAGCCAGCCCGCGACAGCGAATGCCGGTCAAAAAGCAGCCCATCCCAAACCGGCCCGCAACGGTTTGAACCGCGGTGTTTTTTCCGCCCGTGACGTCGGGACAGACTGCCGCTTATGGCCCTGCTCTTGCAGCAGGACCTCCTTTGAAAAAAAATGAAAATGTGATTTGATTAGGCTACTTCAAGCATCGGCAGGGTCGATCGGAACGCCGCATCCTGAAAAGTAGCGGTAGGGATGGCCCCGGTAAACGTTTTGAATTCGCGGATAAAATGCGCCTGATCGGAATAGCCGCAGGTGTAACTGATATCGGCCCAGCTCGCCTGCGGTTTTTTTAGCAGGAGATAGTTGGCGCGGTTGAACCGCATGATCCGGCTGTAAGTCTTCGGACTAATCCCGAAATATTCGCGGAAAGCGCGTTGCAACTGTCGCTCGCCGACAAATACCTGCCTGCTCAGGGCTTCGGTGCTCAACTGGCCGCCGTTGCGGCGTATTCGCTGCAGTGCTTCGGCCAGGTAATGGTGTTTCGGTTGGATTTGGCTAAGCATTTTCAGGAAGTACGCTTCGCAAAGGGCAACCCGCGCGGTGTTATCGGCCTGTTCGACGATCTGCTCGCTCAGCGCGACCATCCGGCGGTCCAACACCGCTTCTACCTCCATGCTGTCATTGCTCAACTCCTTCAACGGCATCCGAAAAAACTCCACAAAAGCCTCGGGTTTTATTCTGATTCCGAACGCGGTATTAAAAGTCGGCACTTTCAGGATGACCGGCTCGGTACGGATACCCGCCAGAATATATTTCGGCAAGGACACCCACTGACCCTGATGCCACATCCGGTTGGTGCTTTCATTCAGGGTGATGATGATGTCGGTGCTGCCCGAAGGAATACACTTGCTGACACCATCGCCCGTCGGCAGGCTTTCCTTGTACCAGTAACAATCGATGTAAGGCGCCAGTGCAGCCGAGGGTTTGAATTCCAGGTACTTCATTTCATTTTCATTTTCAATGCAAAGGTCGGGGAGTTTTGGGGGCTTCGCTTGAAAAAAAGCGACATCTTTTGGGGCTTACTGCGCTGTAAGTCAAAGTTTTAGTGCGAAGGGCGCCTTTGCCTGCGGCAAAAACCCGGACATGAATGCACTGGGATTCTCGCCTGCGAACGCCTTGAAATCGCGAATGAAATGCGACTGGTCGGCATAACCGAAATTGTGGCTGATATCGGTCCAGGTGACATCCGGAAACTGCTGCACGTACGAATAGGCCTGGTGGAAGCGCACGATCCGGCCGTAGGTTTTGGGACTGATGCCCAGGTGCTGCTGGAAACTGCGCTGCAACTGGCGTTTGCCCACGAACACCTTTCCGCAAAGTTCGTCGACCGAGCCGGTGCCCGTCGCGCAGCGAATATACTTGATCGCCTCTGCAAAATACTGGCGCTCTGGATGTATCAGCGTGGCGATCTTTTCGCGGAAATAACTCCACACGACCAATGTCTTGATGTCGGGGCCCGGTACTGCTTTCAGTTGTTCTATGAGCAGGTTGAATTGGCGGTTCATGATGTCCCGCGCATCAGCATAATTGTCTGCCAGTTCGCCGACAGACTGACGGAAAAGGGTGACGAAGGCTTCCGGCTTGATGGATATGCCCATGAGCTGCGTACCGCCCGTCATGGTCCACTCTACACGTTCCGTTTGTACGCCGGTCAGGAAAGCTTCAGGGAATTCCATCCACTCGCCTTTCCATTTTACGGTATGGCGCTTGTCGGTGGTGTGAAGGATGAGTTCGCACATGCCGGTCGGCAGGCACATCTGCACGGACGATGTCTCGTGCGCATCACCTGTGCCTGTACAAAACCAGACGCTGCTGATGTAGGGCTGGAGGTCGTTTGGTACGGTAAAATTCCTGGTGGTGATTTTCATTTCTTTTTCAAAATTTTGGCAAAGGTCCGGGCGGTTTTTTGGCAAGGCTTGAAAAAAAGCGACATTCAGATCGCAAGACGTTGCAAAGTTGGGGAGTCGTTTGAGTGTGGTTTTTGGTAAAAACCAACATTTTCAAAACCCCGTTTTTGACGCTGCAAAATTCGAGGATAAGGAGAGGGTGGCCTATCACATGAATGTGTGAAAAACACCGTTTTTCATCGCTGGGTACAGGCCGGGAGGCACCGATTCATGCGATCCACCCGGCCCCGAGCATGATTGGGCGCATAAAAAAAGCGGAGGCTGCCGTGAACCGACGATGCCTCCGCCCTCGAAATGCAATTGCTAATGCAGTCTTCCAGTGTTAGTTGCTTGCCTGGAAGCGCTCCACTTTATTTTGGATGACCGGTACGGTTTTCAGGTAAGCGTATATGGCTTTCACCTCCGTGTCGGTCAGCGCAGCGTGGGGCGCCATGGGGTAGTGCAGCAACCCGCCGTCCGGCTTTTTGCAATACTTCACCGCCTCGAGAAACTGCTGCTCCGTCCATTTGCCGATGCCGGTTTCTTCGTCCATGGTGATGTTGGCCGTCGCCACTTCGGTCACGCCGTCGAGATCGAGCATTTTGGTGCCGCCGCCGTAAAAGCCGGGCGTTTTTGGAGGATCCTGATCGTTCAGGGTCTTCAGGTCGGCGCTGTGGCAGGCGTAGCAGCCGATCACACCGTCAGCCACATATTTGCCCAGGGCAACCAGATCCGTCGTGTCGGGTTCGGTGATCGGGCCCGTCGGCAGCGGCAGGGGTTTAAACGCGATGTTGCAAAGCAGTTTTACCAGGAAATTAGCCTGGTTGGGCGGGTATTCATGCGGATCGGCTGCCAGTTCGGGGTCGTCCGAGCGCAGCCAGGCGATGATAGAGTGTACGTCGTCATCGGAAACGTGCGGGAACTTGGGCATGTACGGCGGCACATATTCGCCCGTTTGGGGGCGGATGCCCGTGCGCAGGAAGTAGTACAACTCGCCGTCGGTCCAGTTGCCGACCCCGTGCGTTTTGTCTTGCGTAATGTTCAGCGAATTGATGGCACCGAACTCTTTAGGGATATCCGTGCGCGGTGATCCTGTCAGTTTTTTGGTTTCAGGCGAATAGTGGCATTCCCGGCAGAGCATGCTTGATATCCGCTTGCCCTCCGCTACATGAGCGGAATCGACGGTTACTTTAAGGTTCTTGATCTGTTCGGTCATTTCGACCGGGTAGTGCGGTACGCCTTTTATCTGGATATAGGCGACGAAAAGGATCACCACCAGGGCAACGATACCCAGCAGGATACCCACTATTTTCATTAGTTTTTTCATGATAAGGAAAGGAAGTAATTGTTCAAAATGGTTTGATCGGCGGGATGCAGTGATGCATTTCGAAATACAAAGATGCACCAAGTATACATGACTGTCAATCGCACAAAAGGGTGATGCCGTATCATGAAGGCTTCATTTGCAAAATGAAAAAGGCCCCGGGGCCGATCTGGCAAGCCCGGAGCACAATTGTTGGATTCTGTATCGTCTATGTCTATATCAATATCCTACCTGAGCATACGGCGGTAGGAAATGGCAATGCCCAGGGCGCCGCGGCGTTCTTCAAACCCCGCATCCCGGCCGGCATTGTTCAGCAGGTCTTTTCTGCCCTGCAGACCCAGGCCCAGCGCACCGCCCGGCAGCGGCAGGCTGTATTCAATTTGCAGCAGCCCCGATACCAGACCGCCTTTTCGATAGCCCAGTTCGCTTACCGGGGTCTCCTGTCCGGGGTCTGGACCGGCTACATAGCCGCTGCTGCGGCTCCATATTCCCCAGGCGAGCCCGGCAGAGGCGCTCAGCCCGGGCAGGATATCCACACCGGCCAGCAAGGGCAATTCCAGGCGTTCGTAGCGGTTGTAGCGCACGCCCTCGGTCCTGGTAACGGTAGTCACAGGCGCATCGCCGAACACTTTTTCTTCGCTGCCGTCGGCATGCACGATCACCTGCACAAGCTGGTTTGGCTGGCTTGCCGTTGTGGTGCTTTCCGATGAAAAACGGCGGCGGTCGGTCAGGCGCAGCCAGTTGACCCCGCTTTGCAGGAACCAGCGATCGCCTATGTGCCGCCGTACGAGCAGGCCGGCCGAGATAGCGTCCAGCGCTTCCTCGTCGTCCCGACCGGCGAGCCAGGCGCTGTTGCCGGAAGCGCGGTCGACGCGCTGCAAGCCGTAGCCGAGGGTTACGCCCGCCTGCCAGCGACTCCGTTTGCGGCGTTTTCTAAAGGCAGCTGTGTTTTTGTCTTCAAATTCAAAAAATGGCGGCGCTTGCTTTTCCGGTTGTGCCCCGGGAGGGGTAATGCTTGGCAGAAGGGATATGGAAGGCGGCATCATAAATCCCTGTCTTTCTGTTTTTTCAGGCAATTCGTTTGTCGTTACTTCAGGCACTTCAACAACTGCGGCTCCCGAAATACCGGCGCTTGAAATGTTGTATTGCAAATCGGGTTTCCCTGCGATGCTGTGATGGGCTGTTTCTATGTGGTTTACGATGTTTTTAAATCCCGTTTCGGCCACTGCATTTTCCAGGGCTGTGCTGTTCACTGTGGCCTGTTCCGGCCGCTGTGTTCCGGCAAAAGGCTTAGCCGGCTCCTTCGCATGCGCATGTGAATATTCGGCCGCAGCGTGTTCTCCACCGGCAGGCCTGAATACCTGCGTTGCGGGCGCATCGCGCAGTATCCATTGCCGGAACCCCGCTCCGGCGATCAGCAGGCCGCAGCACCAAAGCAGGATCGCCAGGCGCGGCTTGCGCTTGCGGCGGCGCTGTTGCAGCCGGTTCCAGGCCTGCTCCGTGTCGAAAGCATGGCTCTCGCGGCTTATCCGCGCCCTTAGAAATTCCTCAAACCAGTCGTTGCGGCTCATAACTAGGGAGTGATTTTTTTATAAAATTTTTCAAAAACTGTTTGGCCCTCACGAGTTGCGAGCGCGAAGCGCTTTCACTGATGCCGAGTTTGGCAGAAATATCCCGGTGGGGCCATTCCTCAAAAACGGCGAGGTTGAACACTTGCCGGTATCCCGCGGGTAACTGCCGGATGCCCTCCAGTACAAGTTGTTCGGGTATCTGCAGCAGGTCTTCCGACCCGAGATCGTCGACCAGCACGGGCACATCGCCAAAATCGAGCGGCGGTTGCTGTTTTTCCCGGCGCAGCAGTTGCAGGCAGGTGTTGACGCTGACCCGGTAGAGCCAGGCGCCGAACTCGCCGCGGGCCGGATCGAACTTTTTCAGCCGGTCGAATACCGCTACAAAACACTCCTGCAGAAAATCCTGCGCAGCCGTCTCGTCAGGGGCATAGCGGCGCGCCAGGGCGAATACCCGGGGGGCAAAGTATTCGAACAATACTTTTTCCGCCCGGATGTCGCGCCGCAGGCATGCTTCGACGGTGCGCAGGATTTCGGTTTCGGTCATGTCTTGACGATGTCTGATGCTTCAGGGTGTGTCTGAAAATACTATCGGATTTGAAAGTAAATTCTTTTCATGCCAAAGTGCATTTTCAGACACACCCTATGGTGTTTGCTATACTATTGTATCTGCGCCACTATTTTGATGGTGCCGTTCGGATGGACAATGCCGGTCTCCTTTTCTGTCAGTTCTACATTGTCGATGTCGAAAATCACCATCGAACCCAGGGTTGATCCTGCAGTAATGACATTCAGCGTGCCGCCGGCAGTCGGGTTGTAATAGTTGGCGCCCGGACTGACTACCTGGATATTATAACTCAGGCCCCACAGCGGGTTTTGCGGGTCGTTGTTCCAGTCGAGAATAATAAATTCGTAGATCACCTTTTTGCCGTCGAAAACCGCAGCCGCGGTTGCCGTGTAAACGGTCGAACTGGTGCCTGACACATTTTCTGCGGTCGCCGTACAGGGCTGAAACACAACCGGAGTGCCATCCACGATGAATGTAATGCCCGTCGTGACGGCTGCGTCGCATGCCTGCAGGTTGCCCACGTTGATATTACCGCTGCTGATCGGGTAACTCTGGACATCGCTCTCCGTCAGGGCATCCAGATCGATGCCGTAGATATTGAGCGTGCCGCCGCTGCCGCCGCAATTGCTGACCATGCCGTTGAAAGCGCCGGTCACGGGATCGAGCGCCAGCGGGAAGATATCGCCGCCGGTGCTGCCCGATACATAGCCGTTGGTCACCGGGTTGTTGTCGCAGTTGGTAAGTGTGCCGCTGATGGCTACCCAGTCGTTGCTCCAGGGCAGACCGATGCTGGCAAGCGTGACATCTGCGTTGTAGGGGCCGATGTTTGCGGAATACAGCAGGGCCCCGCAGTTATTAAAGATCTCGAGGAGCAGGGATTCATTGGCAGGTATCATGCCGGTAAAACTGCCATCGGTACTGGTCAGAATACTGCGGGACGCAGAGCCGTTGTTGCGGGTGATGCGCACCTCCACCACGGGGTGGTAGTCTTCCACGAAGACATTGCCCGAGAGTCTGACAATGGGAATGCCTGCGTCGCAGTTCCACCAGGAAAAATGAGAAACCTGACCCACGTAGTGGCCGTTTTGCAGCGTGGCCTCACCTTCTTCCTTCCAGTAGCCGGTATTTTCATCCAAAAACCACAGCGGAATGGTGGCAGGCGCCGCAGACAGGCGGTCGGCGGGTACATTCATCGTGAGGGTAGCGGGTTGGGAAATTTGCAGTTGCTGGCCGCCGGGGCTTTCCAGAAGGACGTGCATCATGCCGTAACTTTCCAGCATCTGCCGCTCGCCCTGTTCGCTGATGCCGTCGAAACCGGAGGGGATCAGCCGGAAAATAGAGGGCTTGGAAGGATCGAGGTAGGTGGCGTACACCATCACCTCGCCGGTGTAGGGCTGGCCGTTGTCGTCGACGAATGCGGCGGCAGCAAAATCAACAGTATTTCCATTGTCGAAACTGACGATGCCGCCACTGGCGGCCTGGATCGTGCCGGCGAGGCTTTTTTCCTGCAGCACGATCTCCAGGCGGGCATCCGTGCCTTTTTCCGGCATGAACCCCGCCAGCGAGGGGAAGTATCCCGTTTTTTCGGCGCGCACCACGGCCAGTTGGCTGTCGCCGCGGCCTTTCAGGGAGAAATAGCCCCGGGCATCGGTATTTGCTTGCTGATTGTCGAAATAGATAGTCACGCCTTCGAGGGGCTGACCGCCGGCGTCTTTTACGAGTCCCGTGATGCCCGTTTCGATCAGGATCTGCGGGCCGGGCGGGGTTGCGGTATTTTGGGTGTTCAGGGAATCCTTGCGGCAGGCGAAGAGCGCCATCAGGATGGCGATGGGTAAGAAGATTACGAGTTTTTTCATGTCGGAGAAACACTTTTAAAAAGGTGGCGAAATGCCGACGCGTCAGTTTCTCCTTACTATGCGGCGTATGCCGGATCGCTGCATGGCGGCGAAAAAAAATTATCCTCGCTGCTGCTCGAAATGCGTCCGCTCCTTGCGGAAGTCGAGCGCCGGGTACTCTTTTTCCAGTTGCGAAATATGATCCAGTTGGGCCTGCACAAAGGCCCGGTGCGCATCGGAGCCGGGATGCAGGGGCCGGTGTTGCAATGCCTGACGGAGTTTGTCGAGGCGCTCTACGATCTGCTTGGTGGATTTTTGGAAACAGGTATCCATAAATCGTTCCCAGATATAGGTGGTCGCCATTTCCGAAGGATGCACCATATCGTCGTTGTAGAAGCGGTAGTCGCGCAGGTCGTCCAGCAGCAATTCGTATGCCGGGAAATACTGCACCCAGGAAAATTGGCGACACAATGCTTCGCAGGCGAGGATCAGGGTCGCCTTGCTGCGCTGGTTGGCGATCGCCCCGGCACGCAGGTGTCGCACGGGGCTCACGGTCAGCACTACCTGCAGGTCCGGCTGCCCGGCTTTTATTTTTTCCAGCGCATTTGCCGTGGCACCCACGATCTCTTCGATGCTCAGGCGCCGCTGCTCAAAGGTATCGGCGGGCATTTTGTGGTTGTTGGCCACAATGCGGCCGGAGTCGCGCAGGTAGAATACATCCGCCGTGCCGAAAGTGAGCAAAATGCGGTTGGTAGCAGGTAAAAAGGCTGCGTCGGCATGGTAGGCCTCATTCATGTTCCGCAGCGCTTCGTCGTGTTGCGGCGCCGCAAATGAGCCGTGGTGGTCCCAGCTGCGCCAGAGTCCGCCGTGTTCGAAAAGTTCATCTTCTGAAAAGGGCCGGGTGCGTTCCAGGAGCCGCTCCAGGCAACGCGCGATCGACACCGGATTGTAGGCGATGCCGAACGGGTTGATCCGCAGGGAAAATTTGCCGGCCTGCAGCCGTGCTCCGATATGCTCGGTGAAGCAGGAACCCAGCAGCATGAGGCGCTCGCTGTGGCCGATGGAGTACGTCGCCGGCTGTATCGACAGCGTTGTTCGAAATCTGTCCATTTTGATAGGCTGTGTTTTAACGTGATTTCAGCTGGGTTTTTCTGTTTTTCAAGTGTCTTACTCCATTGCTAATGACACGCTGTGGAATTTTGGTTGTGACTGTCGCCGAAGGTAGTCTGTTGGTATGGATATGGCAGTGCGCTGAAAATGAAGCAGTTAAACAGGGTTTTGCTGCGCTCGAAACCTGCCTGTGCACAGTAAAGTATCGAATATCATAGAAACCCGATAAAAAGTTTACTGACTATCCGCATATTGTATCCTGTTAGAGGTATTGACTATTCCCGGAGGGAATTCCTGTTTATAGAACGATGTCATTTTTTATGGTTCCAACCCCGTCAGGGGTTTCCTTC
>JACJYP010000018.1 GCA_020636045.1 Lewinellaceae bacterium | reverse complement strand
TATCTTGACAATGAACCCTGTAACGACTACACAAAGGACGTTTGTCTTGACAATGAACCCTGTAACGATTACACAAAGGACGTTTGTCTTGACAATGAACCTTGTAACGATTACACAAAGGGCGGAAGTCTTGACAAGGAACCTTGCAACGACTTCATTAAGAGCGTTTGTCTTGACAACGAACCCTGTAAAGATTACACAAAGGGCGTTTGTCGCTACATATTACGCCTTTGCGCCTGCTGTCTTGTGGTCAGGTACAAACACCGGAGTGCTTTTCCCGTCTGTAAAGGTTTGATTTGCAATACATGTATCCCAAAACCTTTCCCAAATTCACGTTTTTTACTTTTTGTCGTCAGAGGCTGCTTTTCACTGCCCGAAAGCGAACTGCACGATATTGGCGCCCATTTGCAGGGCCTTCAGGCGCAGGGCCTGCGGGTCGTTGTGCACGTCGTCCCAGCCGTCGCCGAGGTCGGTTTCAAAATCGTAAAAACACACCAGCCGTCCCTGATAGATCAGGCCGAAGCCCTGAGGAGACTTGCCGTCGTGTTCGTGTATCTTCGGCAGGCCGTTCTTGAATTCGTATTTCTGGTGGTAAACAGGGTGGCTGAACGGCAGTTCCACAAAATCGAGTTCGGGAAATACCTTTTTCATGGCCGGCCGCACAAAAGGATCAAGACCGTAGTCGTCGTTGAGGATCAGAAAGCCGCCGCCCTCGAGGTAGGCGCGCATGTTGCGCGCTTCCAGGTCGCTGAACAGCATGTTCCCGTGCCCGGTGGCGTACACGATGGGATAGTTGAACAGGTCGGCGCTGCCCGACTCCACGGTCGCGTATTCCAGGTCGAAATTAGTGTCCAGTTCCTTGTTGCAAAAAGCCGCCAGGTTTTTCAGCGAATTCACGTCGTTGTACCAGTCGCCACCGCCCGCGTATTTCAGCAGGGCGAGTTTCAGCGTAGGCGGTGCTACCCGCGAAGCGGGCACAAAAGCACTGCCGAGCAAAAAGGCAAGCGATACGATCAAATAGCGCATAAGTCTGTATGTCAGTATTTTATTTATTGAAGTGATTTAAACTTGTCATACCGGCCGTAATGCAAGCCATTGGTCCTTAATACTTCGCCTATTTTTCGTTCCGTACGTAGCCCAGTACGCCACTCAAAATGAGTCTCGTCTTCAGAACCAAGCACTTACATTACGGCTCGCCGGACAAGTTTAAGTCACTTCATTATTTCCGGTCACAACTGGCACCCTTAGAATTTCGAATCGTCCACGCCATCAAGATAGGACCTGATCTCCGACACCACGCCTTCCACGCAGCCGTCCTCAAAGGGAGAACGCAGATTGGCCAGTTTTACCAGCCCCAGAAACGACTGGCTGCCGCCGGCCTTGCAAAGTTGCATATAGTCGCGCCAGGCAGTCTCGTGATCGGCCCGGTCTTTCGTCCAGAACTGAAAAGCGCAGATCTGGGCGAGGGTATAGTCGATGTAATAGAACGGCGACACAAAAATATGGCCCTGCTTGTGCCAGAAGCCGCCCTTTTCGAGAAATTCGTTGCCATCGTACCGGCAATGCGGGAGGTACGTGCGCTCCAGCTGGCGCCATGCGGCATTGCGCTCTGCCGGCGTCATGTTCGGATTTTCATAAATGATGTGCTGAAACTCGTCGACGGCCACGCCGTAGGGAAGGAACTGGATAGCGCCGACGAGGTGCATGTAGCGGTATTTTTCCGTGTCGGTGCCGAAGAACAGGTTCATCCAGGGCCAGGTGAAAAACTCCATGCTCATGGAGTGTATTTCCGCAGCATCGCTGGTGGGCCAGTGGTACTCGTCGAAGGGGAACCCGCTGCTGCTCCACACCTGGAAAGCGTGACCGGCCTCGTGGGTCAGCACGTCGATATCGCCGCTGGTGCCGTTAAAGTTGGAAAAGATGAACGGCGCCTGGAATTTGCTCATATACGTGCAATAGCCGCCCGGCGCCTTGCCGTCGCGGTTGACGAGGTCCATCAGCCCCACACGCTGCATGTGCTGAAAAAAGCGGTCGGTATCGGGGCTGAGATCGCGGTACATGCGCGCAGCGTTGGCGACGATCTCCGCAGGGCTGCCGATGGGTTTGGGGTTGCCGCTGGGAAATTTGTAATCGGCATCGTAGTATTCCAGCGTGTCGACACCCAGCCGGCGGCGCTGGCGCTCGTAGAGTTCGGAAGCCAGCGGCACCAGGATTTCGCGCACCTGGCGCCGGAAATTGGCGACCATTTCGGGTGTATAGTCGGAGCGTCGCATGCGGGCATAACCCACTTCCACAAAATTGCGGTAGCCGAGTTCCTGCGCGATGCGATGCCGCACCTTGACCATTTTGTCGAATATGGATTCGATGGCGTCCGAATGTTCATCGAAAAACCGCCATTTGGCTTCAGCCGCCCGGCGGCGCGTTTCGCGGTTGTCCGACAATTCAAGCGGGCGGATGCTGCTGAGGTTGTAGCGTTCGCCGTCGAGTTCCACCAGCGCCTGCGCCTTCAGTTTGGTGTATTCCGTGCTGAGCGCATTTTCCTGTTGCAAATCCTCGAGGATCGAAGGTTTGAAGGTTTTAAGCGACAACTCCGCCAGCGTAAAAAGTTGCCGGCCGAACTTTTGCTCCAGCGAGTCGCGGAACGGCGAAGAGAGCAGGGCCCTGAAAAAGCGGTTGTTCAGCGCCTCAAAAGAGGGCAGTTGCTCGTCGAAGTACTCGTTCTCCTTTTCATAAAAGGGATCGGCGGTATTGGAAGTGTGGCGGACGTAGCAAAGGTTGTACATCGACCAGAACTCTTCGCGCACCTCGTTCAGGCGGCCAAGGCTGACGCTTTGGGCATCGGGCGACTGGGCCGACTGGAATTGTTTGAGTTGTTCCTCGAAATTCTGGGATACCTGCGCCATATCGGGCCGGACGTAAGGGAAGGATTCAAAAGTCATGGATTCGCTGTTCTGGTTTTTGCTGTTTGTGGTGCAAAGGTAGGCGTTAGGAAGTTAGGTCGCAGGAATTGAAAGGCCTTGCGGGCCTTAGTAGCAAAATGAAACTGCAAATTGACACGCGGGTTGCACATCACCTGTTATTTTCGCCTCCAAAAAACGAAAAAATGATGCGTTTTGTATTTGCAATACTGCTGACGGCTGGATTTTTCGGACGAACTGCCGCACAGTCCACGGCGTACGTCTTCAATGTCGGTCCTTCCGTCGGATTCCAGAAATGGGAAAATGGCGGCGACCGGCAACTGCTGTTCAAGTACCACGCCAGCATAGCCGCTGAATCGGTGGACAACGAAGACGACAGCGGTTCGCTGTTCGCACAGTTCGGCTACCACGTGAAAGGCAGCGCCACGCGCTACCGCTTTTTGTTCCAGGGCGGCGGCGTCGACGCGTTCAGCGAGGAGTTCCGCTTCAACAACCTTTCGCTGCTGCTCGGCGCCAAGCAAAAATTCCCTATGGCCAGCGGCCGAAGCCGTTATTTCTACTTCGGCGGCATCCGCGGCGACTACACGCTCAGCACCAACATCGACGAACTGGCCGCCAATAATATTTACGCCGCTGCTTATTACCCGCAGATCGGCGCGATGAACCGCTGGATGGTCGGCGTCTCTGTCGGCGGCGGTATTCAGTTCGATTTCGGCGAACTGGTCGGCGGACAGATCACCCTGTCCGTCAACCCCGACATCACCAGCCAGATCAACCAGCCGCCGGGTGTCGTGAGCGACCCCTTCAACCCCGGCCAGAACATCAATGTGGCTGCACGCCGCATCCGCAACACGACCGTGGAACTTTCGTTCGGGCTGCGCCTGCTCAAAAAAGTGGTGTACGTCGATTAGGGTGTGTCTGAAAAATACCCTAGGACCCCGACAGTTCGTCCCAGTATTCGACCGCGCGCCGCGTGTGGGGGATGCAGATAGAACCGCCGACCATGTTGGCCACTGCGAAAATCTCGAATACCTGGTCGGTGGTGATGCCGAGTTCGTGGCACTTGCCGAGGTGGTATTTGATGCAATCGTCGCAGCGCAGCACCATGGACGCCACGAGGCCGAGCATTTCCTTGGTATGGGTGTCAAGGGCGCCGGGCTGGTAAGTCTGGTTGTCGAGGCTCCAGAAGCGCTTGATCACCTTGTTGTCGTGCGAGAGGATGCGCTCGTTCATACGGGCGCGGTAGTCGTTGAATTCCTGAACGGATGACATAATGTTTTACATTTTGAAGAATAACAAACAGGAAGTATAGAGCCGGCTGTTAACGCTACATGCAGGCAATCGTTCACTCAATATCAATTTACCAAATGCGCGCAGTGATACAAAGGGTTGCACACGCCTCCGTCGCAATTGAAGGCGTTGAAAAATCGCGGATCGGACCGGGACTGCTAATCCTGCTCGGCATCGGGCAAGATGACAGCGCCGAAGATATGGACTGGTTGTGCAAAAAGATCGCGGCCATGCGCATCTTCTCCGACGAGGCGGGCCTGATGAACCGCTCCGTGCAGGAGATCGGGGGAGAGTTGCTCGTGGTGAGCCAGTTTACGCTGCATGCCAGCACAAAAAAGGGAAACCGGCCTTCATTTATCCGGGCGGCGCGGCCTGAAACGGCCATCCCGATGTACGAGCAATTTGTAAAAAAACTGGAACTGGAATCGGGGCGGCCTGTGCGGACGGGCGAGTTTGGCGCCGACATGAAAGTATCGCTGCTGAACGACGGGCCGGTGACGATCCTGATCGACTCCCAAACCCGCGAATGAGGGTACTTAAGAGTTTGTTCAAAATTCCATTGCTGGCCAACAAGCGGCCAATTTTGTTTTATGCGGCGTTAGATTTTTCGCCATAACTGCCGGCTATGCCTGCAAAATCTGCCTTGCATAAAACAAAATTTGCCCGCTTTCGCCTCAGCATGAAAATTTGAACAAACTCTAAAACAAAAAAACCGACGGACTTACGTCCGCCGGTAAACCCCAAAAAACCAAATGAAAACAATCTTCCTGTAAATATCTTTCGTTATCGAAACAGCATAATCTTGTTCGGATAACCCTTTGTTTTTCGCTTGTGGTCTTTATACGCAACGCCTGCTTTTCGGTCACAGAGTTAGAATAAAATTTTTTTCAGGATTTTTTTACCGGGCATTGACGCAATAAAAATCAGTAAAAACCCCGGTTTCGCTACCTTTGTTGTTCAACGCAAACATTAACCTTCGCCCATCATGCATCCGATACTCGTACACCTGCATTCCTACAACCGGTACCTTCTTCTGATCGCCCTGCTGCTCGTGCTGTACCGCTCTTACAGCGGCTGGTTCGGTAAAAAGCCGTTTGTAAAAGCCGACAATACCGCTTCCGTCGCGCTGCTCGGACTTACCCACCTGCAGGCCCTGCTCGGGCTCATCATGTATTTCTTTACCAGCCCCTACACCACCGGCGGGCAATCCATGAAAGATCCCTGGGTGCGTTATTTCAAGGCAGAGCACATCGCCGCGATGCTGCTGGCAGTGATCCTGATCCAGGCCGGCCGTTCGATCTCGAAGGCTGCCGCCGATCCCGAGCGCAAGCACAGGATGCTGGCCATCTACACCAGTATCGCTTTTTTGCTGATCGTAGGCACCCTGGCCATGAAAGGCCTGCTGTTCAGCACCATGGCTGCCATATCCGGCGGCATGTAAACTTTTTGCGGCAGCTGTGCCGTTGGTAAGAACTGTTATGCAAAAACCCTCTATTCCTGAAGGTACGCGCGATTTCGGACCCGAACAGGTGCGAAAGCGCAATTATATATTCGACACCATTCGCTCGGTGTTCGTCCACTACGGCTTTCAGCCGCTGGAAACGCCTGCGATGGAAAACCTCAGCACGCTCACCGGCAAGTATGGCGACGAAGGCGACAAACTGCTGTTCAAGATCCTCAACAACGGCGATTTTTTGAAAAACGCCGACCCCGGTGCGCTCGAACACCGCGACTCCGCACGCCTGACGGGCAGCATCGCCAAACGCGGGCTCCGCTACGACCTCACCGTACCTTTCGCCCGCTACGTGGTCATGAACCGCGGCGCCCTGAGTTTTCCTTTCAAACGATATCAGATACAACCCGTATGGCGCGCCGACCGGCCGCAGCGGGGCCGCTACCGCGAGTTTTACCAGTGCGACGCCGATGTGATCGGCTCCGACAGCCTGCTCTACGAAGCCGAACTCGCGCAGATATACGACTCGGCGTTCGCGCAACTGGGCATCCCGGTTACGATCAAGATCAACAACCGGAAAGTGCTGTACGGCGTCGCGGAAGCCGCCGGCATTACGGATAAATTCACGGATATGACGGTGGCGATCGACAAACTCGACAAGATCGGCATCGAAGGTGTGCGCAAGGAACTGGCAGAACGCGGCATCTCTTCGGAGGCCACCGCAGCCATCGAAAAAATGCTGGCCGTGAAAACCCCGGACGTACTGCGCGACACCTTTGCTGACAGCGAAACAGGCCTCAAAGGACTGGACGAACTCGCCACCGTATTCGCGCTGCTTGGAAAAACCTCCCAACAAAACGACGTTGTTTTCGACATCACCCTCGCCCGCGGCCTCAGTTATTATACCGGTTGCATTTTCGAGGTGGCAGTCAATAATTACCAGATGGGCAGCATCGGCGGCGGCGGGCGCTACGCCGACCTGACCGGCGTGTTCGGCGTTCCCGGCCTCTCGGGCGTCGGCATCTCCTTCGGCGCCGACCGCATCTACGATGTCATGGAAGGGCTCGGCCTGTTTCCGGAAACCCTGATGGAAGGGGTGCAGGTACTCATCGCTTCGTTCGACGCGCCCACTTTCGAATACGCTTTTCAGTGTGCCACCCGGCTCCGCCGGGCAGGCATTTCCGTGGAGTTGTACCCGGAACCGGGCAAACTGAAAAAACAATTCGAATACGCCGCCAAACGCAACGCCGCCTACGTGGCCATCGCCGGCGACACCGAGATGGAACAGGGCACATTAATGATGAAAAACCAGAAAACCGGCGAGCAGGTAGCCATGGACGTAGAGCAAGCCATCGCGCTGCTGAGCGCCTGAAACAACCGTCAGCGCTTCATCTTACCCATCGCTGCATCGCCCATTGTGCGTAGCAAGGAAGGGTTTGCCACGCCCGTGTGGCGCTCCAGCACCACCCCCTGCGGGTCGAGAAAAAGCACAGTCGGCAGCGACTTTACTTCGTAGATCGCCGCGATCGTGCTGCCGGACGCTGAATCGAAGTCGGTGCGGAAGTTCAGAAAATTCGAATTCAAGTACCGGAAAGTCTCTACCTGGGTAAAGACATCTTCCTCCATGACCTTGCAGGGCGCACACCAGGAGGCGTAAAATTCTACAAATACCACTTTCCCGTCGCGCTGTGCCTGCTCCAGCACAGGCATCAGGCGTTCGCTGTCGAGCCACAGCACGTTAGTAACCGGCGCTGGCTGCGGCCGGGCTGCACGGACCGGAGGTGTCCGTGTGGCCGTCGGTGATTTGGCGGGTGTTTGGCAGGCCAGCATGGCCGTCAGGCAAAAGAGAATAGAGAATCGGATCATGAGCGTCTGGCCGATGCGGAGAGCGAAGAACCCCCGGATTTTTGAAAAACAATTCACCCTAAACGCAGGCGGCGCAAGTTTCGGTATTTCCAAAAAGTCTCCAGGGCGGCAATACGGCAAATTGTCAGGCCCGCCCGGCCATCCAGAAAGCCGCGCTTCAGCAAATAGTTGCGGATGAATTTCGCCAGCGGGCGCAGGAACAGGCTTGCCATGCCGGCGCGTTTGCCTGCCCGGTACATTGCACGGGCCGCAATGTCGGCGTAATACCGCGCCCGCTCCACATGCTCCTCCACCGAGTAATAACTGTAATGCAGGAGATCGCCTTCGAGGTGCCGGACGGCCGCATCGGCTTCTATCAGAACCTTGTCGTGGGGGTTGGTGCCTCCCCAACGGCCTTTTCGCCGGTCGAACAGGCGCAGTTTGCGGTCGGGGTACCAGCCGCTGTGGCGTATCCAGCGGCCGCAGTAGTTGGTCAGGCGGTTCATGGTAAAGCCGTCGGCAGGCCATCGTTCGAGCGCCGCCAGTATCGAGCGACGGAGCGGCTCGCTCAGGGCCTCGTCGGCATCGAGCGACAGCACCTGCGTATGTGCTGCCTGCTCCAGCGCCCAGTTTTTTTGTTCGATATGGCCTTCAAAGGCATGCTGCACAAACCGCACGCCCCTGTCGCGGCATATCTGCTCCGTTTCATCCGTGGAAAATGAATCCACGACCACGATCTCATCGGCCACTCCGGCCAGCGAGTCGA
Organism: Lewinellaceae bacterium; assembly: GCA_020636045.1. Lineage (GTDB taxonomy): Bacteria > Bacteroidota > Bacteroidia > Chitinophagales > Saprospiraceae > M3007. Next base: position 30,844 of record JACJYP010000018.1, on the reverse strand, counting down.
GGCAACGCCCGATGTTGCGCGCTTCATTGTAGGTGATGATGACGGCGGAAAGTGGCATGGCAAAAGTAATCCCAACCTCTGGTTGGTAGATCGAGGGTGGCTCCAAGCTCTGGTTGGACTGCGGCCCAACCGGAGATTGGGCTACTGTGTTGCCCAACCAGAGGTTGGAGTTACTGCGGCCCAACCAGAGGTTGGGGTTACTGCCGGGTTACTGCCCGATCAGGATCGGCGCGGTTTTACCGCTGCCCATGACCACGACTTTTGAATTGGGTGAAGTAGCGATCTCTTTCTGGGCTTTGATCTGTTCGTATTGCAACAGCCTGTCGGTCAATGTGGACGTAAGAATACGCTGATAATCGGCGATACCCTGTGCTTCCACGCGCTTGCGATCCGCTTCCTGGCGCTCTTTATCGAGGATAAATTTCATTTTCTGGGCTTCCTGCTCCGCATTGATCTTCGACTCGATGGTCTGGCGGACCGATTCGGGAAGCGTAATGTTGCGGATCAGGATGGCTTCCAGGATGATGCCGCGCGTCTGGAATTCCTTTTCGATGGTCGTATATATCTTCTGCTGGAACTCGTCGCGTTTGGTGGAGTAAAGCGCCACAGCGTCATAAAACACTGCATTGTCGCGGATCTTGGTGCGCGAAACGGGGCGAACGATCTTGTCGGTGACTCCCCTGCCGATGGTGCGCAGGATTTCGGGCGCCCGGTCAGGGATGATGTGGTACAACACGGAAAGATCGATCACCACTTCGAGGCCGTCGCCGGTGAGGACGCGGATAGCGTCATCGCCAACTTTCACGCCTTCGTCGCGCACGGCCGACATGGTGTAATTTTGCGTCTTCACGTCGAAACGCTGTACCTCGACAAGCGGGTTGATAATATTCAAACCTTCGGTGAGCACGTTGGACTGGATTTTTCCAAAAAGCGTTTGTACTCCGACTTCGCCGGGTTGTATTTGTACGAAACAGGCAGTTGAAAGACCCAGCAACACAAGCACGGTGCCGGTGAGCCGGCCCGTTTTCCCGATATTGCCCCAGTTCGGATTCGCTTTTGCAACGGTAGCCGTGGCTGCTATGATCAGCAGCCCTAAAATAGCAAGGAACATAGTATTTGTTTTATACACAGTCTCCGGTCAACGAAAACTGCGCAGGTGGTAAACATTAAATGACAACAGGTCAAATGTGCAGTACCTGTTCCCTGCAATACTCGCAATTTTCGAGGAAAAGCCGCCGAAACTCGGCGAAAATTATCCGAAGCGCGCCCGGATGGTGTCGCGCAGATAGCGCCGGGGGCGCGTTACAATGCGGAAGTGAACTGCCTGAGGAAGCGCACGTCGTTCTCAAATAGCAGCCGGATGTCGCCGATCTCGTACAGGCGCAGCGCCTGGCGCTCGATGCCCATTCCGAAAGCGAATCCGCTGTATTTCTTTGAATCAATGCCGCATATCTCCAGTACATCAGGGTCCACCATGCCACATCCGAGGATCTCGAGCCAGCCGGAGCCCTTGGTCAGCCGGTAATTCTTCTCCGAATCTGTTCCGAGCCAGATATCCATTTCGGCGGAAGGTTCCGTGAAGGGGAAGAAGGAGGGGCGGAGGCGGATCTTCGGCGTGCCGAACATCTCCTGTGCAAAATACAGCAGCGTCTGTTTCAGATCGGCGAAGGATACCCCCTCGTCGATGTACAGACCCTCTACCTGGTGAAACTGCGCGTGCGAACGCGTAGAAATGGTTTCGTTGCGATATACGCGGCCGGGTGCGATGATGCGGATCGGCGGCTTGCGCTGCTGCATCACGCGCGCCTGCACGGGCGAGGTGTGCGTACGCAGCAAAATACCGGGCGCGTCCACGACGTAGAACGTGTCCTGCATATCGCGGGCGGGGTGGTCTTCCGGCGTGTTCATGGCCGTGAAGTTGTGCCAGTCGTCTTCGATCTCGGGGCCGTCGGCGACCGAGAAGCCCATGCGTGTGAAAATATCTACGATGCGGTTGAGCGTAACGGCCAAGGGATGGCGTGAACCCAGGGGCATCGGATCGCCGGGCGCGGTGAGGTCGAGCGAGGCCGCGGCGGCGTTATCCGCTTTTGCCTCCAGTTCCGCTTTTAGCGCCTGGTATTTTTCTTCCGCCTGCTGCTTCAGGCTGTTCATCAGTTGCCCGTATTCGCGCTTTTGCTCATTGGGTACCTGGCGCATTTCCTCCATCAGGCTTTTGATCAGGCCTTTGGTGCCGAGATAGCGGATGCGGAAGGCTTCGATCGCTTCGGAGTCGAGGGGCGATTCGGCAGCCAGGTCGGTCAGTGTTTTTTTTGCTTTTTCAAAAATATCGGACATATGACGTCGGTGTCTTTCTCTGGAAGGCGCGAAGGTCGCAAATTATCAGTAACGCCAAACTCTGCTTGGCAGGATTGTAAGGTTGCCTGATGGTTAAATGAGCACTTTTCCCGAGCGATCCAGGCACTTAAGATCATTGAATATTATCCCCGCGCAATATCCGGAAACGCTTGCGCGCCTCCACGGCAAATACGCTGCCCGAGTAGTCGATGAATATTTTCTCGTAGAGCGTTTTGGCCTTTTCCACATCGTTGAGTTTCTGCTCGTACAGTTGCGCCAGCGCAAACAGGGCATTGTCGGCGCGGATATCTTCGGGGTATTTGTCGGCCACCTCCTGATAAAGCGCGGCGGCTTTTTCATAGTTCCGCTTTTTGTCGTAGATCTGCGCTTCCAGGTAAAGCAGGTCGTCCTGCAGCGAGTGCTCGGGGAATTGGGAATGCAGGGTGTCGAGTTTCAGAAAGGCTTCATCAAATCGATTCTGAAACACGAGCAATTCCGCAGCGGAGTACAGGGAGATCGCCTCGGCAGTGGTGTCGAGGTTCAGGTTGTCCATAATAAACACCGAAAGGTCGAGGGCGTCGTTGGCGATGAGTTTGGACGTGGAAGCCTTCAAAATATCGAATTGCGCCTGCGACCACTGGAAGTCGCCGTTGAAGTAGGACAGCCGCGCATTTTTGAAACGCGCTTCCTGGCCGATCTGCTCTTCCTTGAATTGTTTGTCGACCTGGCTGTACAGCAGGGTGCTTTCCCAAATCTCGCCGTTCATGAGGTAGTAGTCGGCCAGGTTGATCTTGGTCCGCGCCAGCACTTCGGGTTCGAGACCCGGCGATTTTCTCAGGTCGTCCAGCAGCCCGATGGCTTTGGGCAGGTTGTTGATATACAGGGCTTCCAGGGTAGCGAGTTGCAGCACGATGGACGAGGTTTGTTTGCCTTTTCCGTACTGCGCGAGGAAGTTTTCGTATTCCGCCTCCAGTATTTTCAGGTCTTCCTGGGTGTAGTCGTACCCTTCCGTGATCTTTTTACGGCGGCACTCCATGCTTTCGCGCTTGGCATCGAAGAAGAAGGGATTCAGGCGCCCTTTTTCGGTCACGATATAATCGAATCCCGAGATGGCCGTGTCGTAGTCGCGGGCATCGGCGGCGTCTTTGGCGAGGTTGTAGATACGTTGCCCGTTCTCGTCGAGGCGTTTGTCGAGGGCCTTGTACTGGCGCAGGGCGCTCTTGAAATCCTTGCGCTGCACGAACGACCACGCCAGTATCTCGATCATGTCGGGATTGTCTTCGGTCTGGATGCGCGCATAGAGCTGGCTTTGCAGTTCCGTAAAATCGTCGGCGGCCAGGTAGCGGGCCAGCAGCGTCTGGATGGTGTATATCTTGCCGGGGTCGGCGCTGAGCGCATTGAGGTAATATTCGATCATTTTGGCCGGATCGCCCTTGCGCCGGTACAATTCGCCGAGGTTGTAGGCAAAGCGGTTGGGGTCTTTCAGCAATTTCGAGCCGCGTTCGTAGGTCTGGGTAGCGAAGTCGTATTTGCCGTTGCTCATGAACAGCGCCGCCAGCCGGTTGACCGATACGTAGTCGGGCGACATCTTGTCGATGGCGCGCTGATATTGTGCTTTTGCCTCGTCGGTTTTTTCCTGCCGGTCGAACAGGTTGCCGTAGGTGACGTAGAGCGATATGTTGTCGGGGTACTTTTTCAACTGCTTCTTGATCGCCTTTTCGCACTCGTCGAACTGGCCGAGGTTGATCATGCATTCGACATAGCGGTTGAAAAAAAGATCGCTCTGGTCGTCGCGCTCCAGCAACTGGCTGTACAGCGAGGCCGCCTTTTCGTATTCGCCGTTTTGATAGTACTGGTTGGCAAGGTTCAGGTTCTGCGCGCCTGCACTGCATACGCACAGGGCGGTTAAGACGGCGGTCAACGCCAGGAGGGGCAATACGCGACTTCTCATGTGCTTATCTGTATTTGGTGCCGGTTCCACTTGAACGGTTCGGGCGGGAGGCAAAATTACGGGAAATTAACGCGAAAGATGCGATTTGTGTTTCACCCTGCGCAGGCGGAATCGGGCGTTTTGGCGACAGCCGGGGCAAAATGATCTTTTTGTGACATCGCCGGCGCCGTTTTTCGACCCGGCGCCCCGTTTTTGTCGTGGAAAACCGTCCGAACAGGATGATTACCTATAAAAAAATCCGCCTCGCAGTCGCTACCGCAAGACGGACCTATCTAAACCTCATGGAACGTTCGGAACAGTCGATGCTGATCCCGACGATATCTTCAGTGATCTGACGAGATCACATGTTCAACACTTTCACTTCCACGCGCTGGTTCTTGCGACGGCCTTCCTCGTTGATGTTCGGGAGGATCGGCATCGTCCAGCCATAACCTTTGTATTGCACGCGGTCGGCGGCTACGCCATTTTCAATGAGCCAGTCGGCCACTGCCTTGGCGCGATTGGTGGAAAGTTCGTAGGCATAATCGGCATTCGGCCACATCAGGTTGTTCGTATGCCCGCGCACTTCGATCTTCGCTTCGGGGTTCTCTTCCATGAACACCAGCAGCTGGTCGAGTTCCTCTTTGCTTTCGGTTTTGATCTCGTATTCGTTGGCGTCGAAGTAGAGTTTTTCCAGGCGGAACACGATGTTCCGGCGCACTGTTTTGGGCGCCGTTTTTTCTTCGCGGACCACCACGGCCTTTTTCATGGCCACTTCGGGTTCGGCGGCTTTTTTCTGTACAGTCTGCACATGCCTGGGTGCTTTCGATACTACCTGCGGCGCTGCGGTGCGCGTCTGCCGGGGCTCGATGAACATCATCGCGTCGTCGGTAGAAGCCACCATCTCCTTGGCCCGCGAGGGCGGCGGAGCCGTCGTGATGCGGATGACATCGCCGATGCCGTAGGTATCGTCCAGTTGCGACAGGATCGCAGCGTCGTCGGCGTTTTTGCCGTCGGTGTACACGACGGTCGTGTTGCCGTATTTTTCGTCTGTTTCGGTGTACTTGATCTCGTTTTGTGCATTCAGGCAAACTGCGCTGAGGAGGAGCGGAAAAGCGAGAAAACGCTTCAAGTTAGGGATGGTATTCATGGCGAATCAGATTTTGCGGATTGAAAATATCGGTTAGGTTTGATTATTTGCGGCTGGTCAGGGATTTGTTGCGGGCTTTTTGGCGTCTCTCCTGTTCGATGACCTTTTTGTACAGGTCGCGGTCTTCTATGATCTCTTTCAGGCTGCGGTCCCACAAGGGGTCTTTATCGTTCCAGCCGGTGATCTTCACTTCGGTGCGGCGGTTGAGTTGATGTTCGTATTCGGAACATGCGATCCCGTCGTCGCATTTGTTCATCAGTTGGGTTTCGCCGTAGCCTTTCGAGGCAATGGATTCGGAAGCGACGCCGCAGTGGCTGACCATGTAGTCGACGGCCGATTTGGCGCGCTTTTCCGAAAGTGTGAGGTTGTAGGAGTCCGAGCCGCGGGAATCGGTGTGCGAACCCAGTTCGAACTTCAGCCCCGGATTGTCTTTCAAGAACTCTGCCAACTTATTCAGGTTTTTGGCGGCTTCCGGACGAATGTCCCATTTGTTGAAGTCGTAGTAGATGTTTTTCAACTGAAAGCGCTTGCCGATCGCCAGAGAGTCGAGATCGATGGCGCCGAGGAAATAGCCGACCTCGTTTCCGTGCGACATGAGGGGCACCACATCGGGTTCCTGTACGCCCATACCGTCGACGCAAAGGATGCATCCGTTCACATTCACGTACACTTCTACGCGGCGATTGAGATAGCCGGGCTTGCGCACCAGCATGGTGTAGTGGTTGCCTTCGGCAAATGAAAAATTGAACGTGGATTTACCCAGTTTGTCGATCGTCAGCACCTGCTCTTGCGTGGTGTTGTTGTAGATCTCCACTTTGCAGTCGCGCAGGGTATTGATGGTATTGTGTTCGAATGCCTTGTCGAAAATGGTAATGTCGAATACGTAACCTGGCTTGCGTTCCAGTTTCATCCGCACCTTTTTGTCCAGTTTGTCTTTGGCGACCACCACTTCCTGCTGGAAGAAGGTCGCTTTGTCGGAGATCACCTTGTAGCGCTCGACTTTCGGCACCTGCACGGAGAACACGCCTTCTGCATCGGTTTCAGTAGCAGCCAGCGGAATGATCATCATGTCGTCGTACACGATCACCAGCGCCTGGCTGAGCGGCGCGCCGGATACCTTGTCGACCACATAACCGGTCACTTCATTGTACTGGTAAGTCTGCTTGAGCCGCTGCGCCGATACGGCGAGCGGGAGGATCAGGGCGAGGGGGAGTAAAATTCTTTTATGCCACATGGCTCATCAGTTTTGGTTAAATGCTGCGTCCGTTTGTCCGGACCTGCATTAAGACTTGCCAACCATGTGCCAGTACCGCCCGATCAAGAAATTTTAACAAAAAAAATTTTTTATTATATTATTATTAACAGGGTATTTTTATTACAATCCGCCCCCTAAAAACAGTCGATTTTGTCGATTTCCTGACAAAACCGGCTCAAAATGGCCAAAAAGCGAGGCCGGGCCGCTGATGCAGCCCAACGGGGGAAATCTTAAAATTGTAAGATAGCCGACAAAAGAATATGGCAGGCTCCGGTCGAAATCCCCTGAAAACGCAGGGCGCCCGATCGGCTCTTATGATAAGTAAGCAGTTGGCAGTGGCAGTGTGCAGTAATTGGAGGAGGTTAGACAAAACAGGAAATGGAGACCATTTTGCGCAGGAATTCGCGCCAGTATTTACACCGCCACTGCCGGCTGTTACTGCCATCTGCTCAGGTTTCGCGCCAGATCACCCCGCCGAAGCGGTCGATGTACTGCCAGCGCCCGTCGCCGATCGCGAGGGCCAGGCCGTCGCGGAAAGGCGTTACGGCATCGAACTGGGCCGGAATTGCGATCTGGCCGTCCGTATTGATAAAACCCCAGCTTCCGTCGATGCTCACCTGCGCCAGGCCTTCTGAAAAAACGCCGGCGTCCTCGAACTTGGGCATGATGACGAGTTTGCCCTGCTTGTCGATATACCCGTAAGCGCCATTGATCTCCACCAGCGCCAGGCCTTCGCCGAAATCGCCCGCCAGGTCGAACATGGGCTCTACCGCCACTTCCCCTTCCTGGTTGACGAAGCCGTATTTGCCGTCGCGGTAGGCCAGTGCCATGCCGTCGAAGAATTCGCCGTGGGCGTGGCCGCTCACAAATTCGAACTGCGGCGCTACCCGCTCGCGGCCATTGCGGTCTGCCAGACCCCAGCGGTCGCCGCGCAGCACCACGGCCACATCGCCCTGGAAAGCATAAGCGCCATCCCAGGCCGGCGCGATGCTATATTTTCCTTTTGCATCCACAAATCCCCACTGCCCGCCATCGCCTGCCGGCGCCAGGCCGCCGCGGAATTCGCCGGTCCCTGAAAACACGGGTTTGATGGCAAACTGGCCGTCGCGGCTGATGAACCCCGCCTTGCCTTCAAAACTTACGGGCGCCAGGCCTTCTGAAAAGTCGCCCGCCGCTTCAAACAGGGGCGGGATATGCTCGCGGCAGCGCCGGTCGATGTAGCCCCACGACTGCACGACCTGCACCCGCGCCAGGTCTTCTTCAAAAACGCCGATCGCGCGGTAAAGCCGGCGGATGAACAGGCGGCCGAGCATATCCATAGGCGCCCACTGCCCGTTGATCCGGGCGGTAGCGAACCCGTTCCTGAATTCACCGACTTCGAGGTGCTGCGGCTCGATCACCACCGCGCCCTGCGCGTCGATGAAGCCGTAATAGCCGTTTTCCCGTATCTTGAACAGCGGTTTGTACATCGGTGGTCATTGGCGCTTTGCCGGTGCGCCGGGTGGCAAAAGTAGCGATTTCGCATTGTTAAGGACATTCCTAACGTGTACAACAAAGCCTTTATTTGTATATTTGTAAGCGATAATCCTTCCCTTATTGCGAAAAAAGCCTCCCTGTTTTCGCAAGGGCAATTTCAAATATAATTCTCAAATCATGTCGAACAGCTTCAAAACGAAAGAACAACTGGCCGGCGAGCTGGGCATTTCGCCCAAAACCTTATACCGCAGGCTCAGGAAACTCGAACTCGATTTCGGCAGGACGCTGCTGTCGCCAAAAGCACAGCAGGAGATCATGGATGCACTCGGCGTGCCCGACGGGAAGAAAAAACCGCCCGGGCAGAATAAAGCGGATCAAAATGTCCTGAAGTGAACCCAATTGAACCGAGTTGAACCGAATTACCAATGGAAGCATCTCCTAATTTTGCGCACTCATTTTTCAAATCCACCTGCACGCAATGGGAACACGCTTCTTTCTCTCCCTGGCGTTCTTTTTCGCCGGCATTTTCACCTGCCTTTCACAAACCCCGGAGTGGGTATCAGAACTGGCAAAAAACACTTTTACTTTCAATATCGCTGAAATTGCTCATTGGGAAGAAAAGCCCATGACCTGGTATCATGTAGGCGGTCATTCGGACAACGCCGATTCCATTCGCGCCAACACCTTATATATAGAAGGCACCACCGACTCCGGGCAAAAGTTTATCGGCGCCATCCCGGTGGCCAATCGGAAACTCAACCCGCTGGGCACTTTTTTTATCACCAGCCAAACCTGCACCTGCGAGTGCGGATGCAGGTCGTGTCAATTCGCGAAGGGAGAGAACGGGTGCTCCTGCGACGAAAAAGCGGACGCCGCGCAGCAAAACGGGACCTGCAAGTACTGGTGCCGGCATACGATCACTGCGGGCGGGTAACAGAGCCAATAATATTATTGCCGTGGTTTTTATGGCCCGAATTGACCGGAATTGAACCGAATTGACCGAAAATATATTTTCAAATATTCCTTAACTTTGCAGAATATTATTAATCGTAGGTAGTAGTTTATCCATATTTATTTAATAAAACCCTATTATTATGAAAACTATACCCCTGCATTTTATTGCTATACGAACTATATTAATATCACTGTTCTTATCTGTCGTTTCCTGCCAAAAAGCATCATTTCACGATGCACCTTTTAGTGACACTACAAATAGCAAGTTCTTATTTAGAAGCCAGGTAATTGAAACCGATGTGCTCGCCTATGGGCAATGGATGATCGATTATGTGATGCCACTGGCAGAGGACGAAGCCGTTTATTCGGATCTAACGTCAGGCTTCCAGCATTCGGCTCTTGTAACTGCCAAACTCATATCGTTGGGATTTGCAGATTTCAATGATTTTTCCCAGCAACTCCTGGCGATCAGTTCCCCGGTTACCACAGCATTGAATGCATCCGAAATTACAGTGGAAGAGATTGAGCAAATTCTGAATCAACAAATCGGCTTGCTCGACTTTTCATCTCTTAGCGATGCCCCCGCAGAAGGCATTGGCATGTATTTACCATGTTACGAAGAATTAATGCTCAATTTGACATTGGCTGTAGCCGAGATTGCCGTAGCGGCGGTAGCCGGCCCGGTGGCTGCCACCGTTGCCGGGGTGATCATGGTCGGCTATGCTTACCTGTCGTTTAAACGATGTCTGAAAGAGCAGTATCCGAACGGCCAATAGCACACGATAAGAATTATAAGTACTTAAAAACGAAATCAATATGAAAGCAGTTTACTTTTCCTTATTATTTATCGGTTTGATATTAAGTTTGGTATCATGTGATAAAAAAGTACAACGTCCGCCCGAGGACTTAACAGCGTTACAACAAAAACTGGATGCCGATCCGGATGTAGCCTATGCACGGCAGACTTTTCATGAACATTGCCTTATTGTAGCGTCTTTTTCACCTGAGCAACTTAGCAATATTTACGCTAAGGCCCAATCCTGCGGTTTTTATCCGTCCGAAGTCCCCATTCCGAAATTGCAGGACTGCCTCGCCGGAATCGAAAATGCGGAACGGTTCGTCACCGGCGAGAAATTGCTGAGATCATTTCAGGAATTAAAAAAATCCATCGAGCAAAAATACCCGGAGTATGCCAGGCTGGAGCGAAAACAACGTTCCAGCATGTTATTCCCCGTTAATGAAGCACATGCCACTGAAATGCGCTCCGTTTTCAGCAACAGAAAAAAATAAAATATAACCTATGAAAACAGTAAAAAGATCAATTTCGACTTTATTAATAAGCGTATTGATACACCTGCAATACGCGGTATTTGCCAACTCGCCCTGCCATACCGGGTTCGCTATCGGATATGCCGCAGCACAGCAAGCCTATAATGAAGACCTCGAAGGTTGTAGTGAAGTAACCCTGCCGCCTCCCTGCATTCAGGAAGCAACCATGAAGTTCAATAATGAAGTATATATAGTCGAACAAAACTTTAACTATTGTTGCTGTGTGGAAGAGTTATCATGTTGCAATTAATCCATCCCGGCCACTCCGATCAGGACAATCTCTTTTTGTTCCCTATGAAAAAACGACTCATTTTTTCACCAGTTTGTCTCGTAGGCCCCGTGCTCATTTCCTTAGTGACATGGTCCGGCTGTGCCATCAATCATGATGAGACACATAAGGTTTCGCAGGAAAACCTGAGCACTACTACCCGTCCGCCCGGTATTTATCCCGACACGGTGCGATTGTTCGATATTGTCGGCCGTTACCCGGAAACCACCTGGAAAGACCTGGACCTTTATTACCGAAATGACATACCAAAATATCACGCCGGCATGGACTACGCCGACAACCTGAAAAAACTGGCGATCTCTCATCTGGTATATACTTTTCAACTGACAGAGCACGCGGATAAAAAGACACTTGAATTTTATGTATTGGAGCAGACATCCATGCCCATACCCAACGCGGAAGTGTTGATCAATTGCCTCGAAGGCTTAAAAGGTTACTGGCCCGATGCGCGCATCAGGGCTACCGCCTTGTCTGAATACGAACGATTGATCGATTATGTGAATACGGATATGAAAGATCCGGAAGGGGTGTTGCTGCGCCACAAGCATCAATTCGACAAACTAAAGGAATACGGCGAACACAATCGATAACCGGCCGGGGCCGCTCAATCTCCATCAATGAACCAATATATTTCATCTGCCGCAAAAGTTTTTCTGCATACGTATTTAACCCTGTTGCTGCCGGTGGCAGCGATGCTGGCCTTGCTGTTTCTGGGCGGAAAAGACGCGCATTTAATGAACAGCGTTTTGGAGTTCGGACTGATGTCAACGGCAATATGCGCTTTGGTTCTGACTATTTTTCAGGTCGCATCTATCAAACCCGAACCCGGCGTCCTGCCTGCCGCCGGTTTTGGCGTCCGGCAGACGCTCGTCGCATCGGCCACCCAGGCGCCCGCGCAGATCATCGACCGGTTGCAGAAAGGGCTACTTCCCCATCCATGGAAAATTGTGAACGTCGATCGCGAAACCGGCACCCTTCGCTTCGAAACCGGATCTACATGGCGCTCATTAGGCGAAGTGATCGAGATCCGCGCAAGACCGCAGGAAAACGGCGGCACCGAACTCCGGGCCGTGAGCATGCCTTTTATTCGCTTTGCCCCTATTGATTTTGGTAAAAACCGGCAGAATATTCAATTGCTGAGGCGTATTCTTGAAACGTGATCAAAAACCGCTGAATCATCGGAAAAACAAGAGACTCCAAAGCATGAAATGGTCAGTCTGCTTTTTTCTACACTTTGGCATAATAACCCATGCTTATGCTCAATCGCTCCCGCAATCCGTTGTGATCGAAGCCAACGAACACATAAACTCTATAAAGCAAGGCTGGTTTGATTGTACAATTAAGTGGAAATCATTTTCAAAAACGGATACTTCCATCTATTCTGGCAGGATTTATTTTTTTCAGCCGCAAACTCCAACCGACAGCGTCAAGCGATTTATACTTAAGCAGGAAGAAGGTTTCTGGAGAGCATACGACGGCGAAAAGTATTATACCATTGATCCCAAAATGAAGCGGATATCTGCATTATATGTCGCCGCTGTCGGGAAGCCTTTTCGCAGAATGGTAAATCAACATCGCGATGGTATGCTGTTGTTTTTCCCGTTTCTGTTCAATTCAAAAATACGTCCGCCTCTTTTCCCCGATCGCATGAGAAATGCGACGATCGATACGGTGATCCTGCATTCAGGGGAAAAAGCAATTTTTCTAAGCATCTGTGATTCAATAGCCGACGATGAACATCTAACTTCCAGCGCATTCGGTTATATCAAATACTTTATCAATATAAAATATGACTTGCCTTCATTAAATCTGATAAACTATAGCATGCTCGTGCCTGCTTTCGGGATGTTTGAGCGGCCACAATATGAAGAGTCTTTACTATCGCCTATTTATCAGTTACCGGACACCGTGACGTTTGAACATGTGCTCAACCTTGATTCGCTGCTCAATGCAGGTTTTACCATTTCCGATCAAAAAAATGCTCCAATTCGTAAAAGCCCGTCTATTCTGGGCGATACAATACCAGCATTGACCTTATATGATTACAACAATAAACCGGTTGCGCTTGATCGGCTTCCCGGCAAACTTGTTTTATTCGACTTTTGGTACCAGGGCTGTGTCCCTTGCGTTGCCTCAATACCGGCCATGGTTAATTTATATAAAAAGTATTCGCCAAAAGGTCTTGAAATTTTTGGTATCAATAGCCACGACTTTGACGCGAATAAAGTGAAGTCTTTCGCCATATCGCATGGAATACCTTATACTTCTTTAATTGATCGGAATATGCAATTGACCAGGCATCTGACAATAACAGCGTATCCGACATTTATTATAGCAGATCCCGTTTCCCGAAAAATATTATATGAGGCAAAAGGCTACAACGCCGAGTTTACCGAAGAAGAATTATCAGCCGCCATTGAGAAATACCTGAATCAATAAATGTTATGTGAAAGAACACATTTCACTCAAAAAGGATAACCCAGACAACTTCCCGAAGCAGGAGCGTCGATGTCCATGAAATTCGCTTTATTCGCCCTAAAAAGTACATGGCCAAATTCAACCGCCGCACGTTCCTGCGCAATACTTCCCTCGCCGGCGCCGCACTGGTGGCCCCCAACATCCCCGGTAACGAAAATAACGCGGAGCAACCGCGCAGGTCCCTACGAAAACACAGCCTTTCATCGCTCCGGATCGGCTTTATCGGCACGGGCCTGCGCGGACAAAACCACGTAGAAGAGGCGCTGCTGCGCAGCGACTGCGAAGTGGCTGCCATCGCCGATCCGGATGCGCGCATGGTATCCGACTGTCTGAAACTGATCGACAGCAAGGGCGGAAAAAAACCGGCCGTGTACGACAAGGGCGATCGCGATTATCTTAATCTGTTGAAAGACAAGGATATCGACGCTGTTGTGATCGCCTCTCCCTGGGAGTGGCATACCCAGCAGGCCGTGGCAGCCATGCAGGCGGGCAAATACGTTGGCACCGAAGTGTGCGGCGGCTTTTCGCTTGACGAATGCTGGCAACTGGTGAACACCCACGAAGCGACGAGCACCCACCTGATGTTTCTGGAGAACGTGTGTTACCGCCGCGACGTGATGGCTGTACTGCAGATGGTGCGCGAAGGCTTGTTCGGCGAACTCATGCACCTCGAAGGCGGCTACCAGCACGACCTGCGGGGCGTGAAATTCAACGACGGCGTTACACCCTACGATTCAGGGGTGGAATTCGGCGAAAAGGCATTCAGCGAAGCCCGCTGGCGCACCAAACACTCCGTCCACCGCAACGGCGATCTCTACCCTACCCACGGTGTCGGGCCGGTGGCCATGATGGCCAACATCAACCGCGGCAACCGCTTCCTGCACCTTACCTCCACTGCCAGCAAGGCCCGCGGCCTGCACGAATACATCGTCGGCCACCCCAAAGGCGGTCCCGACCACCCCAACGCGCAGCTGCGTTTCAACCTCGGCGACGTGGTCACCACGGTGATCAAAACCTCCAACGGCGAAACCGTACTGCTCTCGCACGACACCGGCCTGCCGCGCCCCTATTCCCTTGGCTTCAGGGTGCAGGGCACCAGAGGCATCTGGATGGACGTGAACAAAAGCCTGCTGCTCGCCGGACACACCAAAGCCCACCAGTGGGAAGAAGCACGCGAATGGCTGGCCCGCTACGACCATCCGCTGTGGAAAAAATACGGCGACGACGCCAAAGCCGCCGGACATGGCGGTATGGATTTTTTTGTGTTCCACCATTTCGTGGAGTGCGCCAAACGCAATATCGCCCCCCAGATCGACGTATACGACGCAGCCACCTGGCTCGCCATCACGCCGCTTTCGGAAGCGAGTATCGCCACCGGCAGCAGCCCGCAGGCGTTCCCCGATTTCACCCGCGGCCGCTGGACAGAACGGAAACCCGATTTTGCATTTGGCGACGCCTTTTGACCATCAAACACTATCACCTCCGCTTATGGAAAAGAAATATTCGAACAAAGACATCACGGTCGTCTGGAAACCGGACGTATGTATCCACTCCGCCCTTTGCTGGCACGGCTTGCTTCAGGTATTCGACCCACGCAAGCGCCCCTGGATCAGCATGGATGGCGCCGATACGGATGCCATCATTGCCCAGGTGGAAAAATGTCCTTCCGGGGCGCTCAGCTGGTTCAAAAACGGGGATGCGGAAGTATTGCCGGAATCGGTGGAAGTCGATACGATCGTGGAAGCGATCCCCAACGGCCCGCTGAAGGTGCACGGCAACATCAGGGTAAAAGACGCCGCGGGGAACGAGACCGTTCGGCAGAAAATCACGTCCTTTTGCCGCTGCGGTCACTCGCAAAACAAGCCTTTTTGCGACGGTTCGCACAGAGAAGCCGGTTTCAAGGACGACCAATGACCCATTGCCGATCGGCAGTGCAGGGGCAATGTTGATATTGGAGCGAATTGCTGTATAAAAACGCTTGCTTTACCCCCTTTTGCCCAAATACACTATTACTGCCCACTGCCTCTGCCAACTGTTTACTTCTCTTCAGCAGAGCCAGTGGACCCTGTCGTTCAAACGGATCGCCGGAGCGACATTTGCATTGTTTTGTTAAAGGAAATGCAGCCGCCCGAAAAAGAAGTCGCGGGTTTTTAACGTTCTTTGCGGAGAGAAAATGCGCTTGTGCGCACCTGCTCCACCTCATACCGTAAATTCTCAAGATGTCTGTAAAAATCTCTCGTCAAAAAATAGCCCTCTTCGTTCTCGCCTTATTCGCGCTCTCTTACCTGGCGGTTTCGATGCCGCGCTGTACGTCGGATAACAACAAACAGGACGCGGCAACGCATTCGAATCAGCCGGCAACGCCCGTCGTGCAGCAGATTCCGCCGCCGCCGTTTAGCGCCGATTCCGCGTACGGGTACGTAAAAAAACAGGTGGCTTTCGGCCCGCGGGTGCCCAATACGGAGGCGCACCGCAAGTGCGCAGCCTGGATCGCCGCTGAATTCAAACGGCACGGCCTTACCGTCATCGAGCAGAAATTTCAGGCATCGCACTACAAAGGCGGCACCTTCGACTGTGTCAATATCATCGCACAATACAAACCTGAAAATCCGCGTCGCATCCTCCTGGCTGCGCATTGGGACAGCCGTTTTCAGGCCGACCAGGATACCAAAGACCGCGACCGGCCGATCCTCGGCGCCGACGACGGCGGCAGCGGCATAGGCGTGCTGCTCGAAATCGCGCGGGCCCTGCAGGAACAGCCCGTCGATATCGGCGTCGATCTGATCTGCTTCGATGCCGAAGACCAGGGCAACGATGCCGACGACGGAAAAGACCACAGCCAGAGCTGGTGCCTCGGCGCGCAGCACTGGTCCAAAAACCTGCACAAACCCGGGTATATGCCGTTGTTCGGCATTCTGCTCGACATGGTAGGCGGCGCCAACCCGAAGTTTCAGAAAGAAGGAATTTCGATGCAGGCAGCACCCGGTATCGTACAAAAAGTGTGGTCTACGGCCTCGGCACTGGGCTACGGCAACGTGTTTGTCGAGGAGAACGGCGCTCCCGTTACCGACGACCACTACTTTATCATCACCAACGCAAGGATTCCCATTATCGACGTGATCAGCAGGCCCGGCGGCACCCGCTCGGGGTTTGTGTCGCACTGGCATACACACGACGACAACATGGATGCGATCGACAAGAACACCCTGCGCATGGTAGGAGAAGTATGTCTGGCCGTGATCTACCGCACCTACGGCGGTGTTTTATGATCCGATTCCAAAGATCAGCGGTTTCGACGGGCTGGCATCGAGATCGAACGAGGCCGTCTGCAAATTGAGCAGGTAGTAGCCGTCTTTTACACGATCAGGTACATAGATCAGTTCTGTAATCGTGCAGTGCTTTCGCACGGCGTCAGGGTATTGCCAAAAAGTGTGGTGTGCCTGTAGCAGCCCTTCATCTTCTTCGCGATCCACGGAAGGCAGGTCGATCAGCAAATGCTGCACCCCGCACTCGACCAGATACGCTGCCGCCTCACGCGCCAGATAGGGCGGATTGGCGCCGGAATACCGGGCATTCAGTTTTCGCTCGTCGTTGGGCATGGTCCGCACGATCAGGGCTTCGGCCTCCCCTTTTCCCAGCAGCGCCTCCAGTTGTTCGCGCAGCACCACCCTGTCGCCGTTGTCCGTCTTTTGCGGGTACAGGCTGACGAGTTTTGCAAAAAAATGCGCCTCCAGCAGGCATTCCCCCAGTACATAAGGCTCTTTTGCAATGTGGCCCACGCATTCCGTGTGCGTGCCGTTACCGTGTGGGTTAAAGGTTACGTTGAAAAAATTCACCGGCCCGCCGAGTGCAGTGCTTCCGACAAAATCGCCCGCTTCCACCGGCCAGAAATCCGGCGGCGGCGCGTAAAAGCAATTCGGATTGTCGTGTCCTTTCCGCAGGGGGATAGACAGATCAACCGGCCGCGACAAGTCGGCGCGGTATGTTTTCTGACCTCTGACAAAAGTGATATCCATAATAAAAGTGGTGCCAATCAAGGTGGCGCCAACCTCCGGTTGGCCCTACGTGCCCAAGCCGAAGCCGGACAAGTATTATCCTTACTCACACATCCATAATTTAAAGGCCAACCAGAAGTGGCGCCAACCTCTGGTTGGCCCTACGCGCCCAAGCCGAAGCCGGGCACGTATTATCTACTCACTCATCGATAACTTCAAGGCCAACCAGAGGTTGGCACCACCTTTACTTACTTGACGATGCTCAGCAGCGCACTTCCCCAATGCTGTCCGTCGCTGAAACGCAGCAAGTACGTTCCCTGCGGCAAATGCTGAAGATCCAGTACTTCGGAGAAATACCCGCCTGCCGGCGTGTAGTCGAACGAGTGCAGTTTTCTGCCCACCGCATCGAACACATCCGCGTGCAGGTCAGAAGGCGCTTCCTGCATCGACAGCACGAACCTGCCTGCCGAAGGGTTGGGCGCGATGATCAGACCCCATGCATCGGCCGGAGAGATCACTGAAGTGACCATCACCAATACCGTGTCCTGACAACCGTTGGCGTCTTCCACGATGACCGTATAGTCGCCGTTCGGCACACCCGGGAATACCGGCGAGTCCTGGAAGGGCATGCCGTTGATCGAGTACATGTACGGCGGTGTGCCGAGCTGCGCCGAAGCCGTGATGGTATCGTTGGAGACCGAAACAGCCAGTTCGACCGGCGGATTGAGTTGCAAAGGCACGGGTATCTGCACGATCGTGCCGGTCGCGTCGCGCACCCGCACAATATTGTTGCCCGTAAAAATGGTGAAGACCGGCGAAGACTGGAACGGCCCGCCGTTCAACGAATACTCATAGGGCGGTTCGCCGCCGGTGGCCGACAGTTCGACGACCGCTTCTCCGGCACAGTTGTCGATGTTCGTGATCTCTCCCGACAGCATGAGCGGCGGAATATTGACCGTGAACATCGCCACGTTCGTGCAGCCGTTGGCATCAGTGACGGTCAGCGCGTAATCGCCGTTCGGCAGGTTGACAGGCGGATTGGGGCCGTCAAAACTGAATTGGTAAGGTCCCGTACCGCCGGTTGCCATGAACTGCGCATCGTTGCCGTCGAGGTTCACAATTGCCACCAGCGGCGAAGGCTGGTTGATAAAGAATAGCGCGGATTGCACCTCCGTGCCCGCTGCATCGCGCACCGAAACGCTGTGCGGTCCGCCGCCCAGTCCGGTGAACACATTGCTGCTCTGGTATGTGCCGCCGTCGATCGCGTATTCATACGGCGGAATACCGCCGCTTGCCACTACTTCGATAGCGGCGGTTTCATCACCAAAACACAGGATATCGGCGGTAAAATCGATGGTCACCACTGCCAGCGGAGCCACATCTACCAGAGCCGTTGCCGTCGCGGTGCAGCCTTTTTCATCGCGCACCACAACCGTGTAAAGATCGTTCGGCAGGTTTTCAAAAACATTGTCCGGCTGGAAGTCGACGCCGTTGAGGCTGTATTCGAGGTTGCCCGTACCGCCGGAAGCCGTTACCGTGATGACGTTCAGCGCCACGGCAGCGTCGACCATAATGGCCGGAGGCGCGGCCAGCGTCACTTCATTTGAAACAACCGTAAAACCCTGATCGTCTTTTACTTCTACGGAATACGTGCCGGCAGGCAGCCCGTCGAACACATTTTCCGGCTGGAACGGCCCGCCGTTCAGGCTATAGGAATAGGGCATTTGCCCGCCCCCTACGGTCACGACAATAGCACCGTCGCTGCCGTCGAAGCAACTCACTTCGCTTTGTACTTCCAGGTTCACCACCAGGGTATTGACCGCCACCGTGAATTCGGCGGTGACGGTGCAGCCGTTCTCATCCATCACCGTAACGGTATAGAAGCCGTTTGGCAAATCGACGAAGGTGTTTTCCGGTTGGAAATCCACGCCATTGAGGCTGTACTGCAAATTACCGGCGCCGCCCGTGACATTCACCGTGACGTCGTCGTCAACCACGTCCACGCCCACCTGCATGGGATCGGGGTCTTCCAGTACCACTTCATTGGTCGTCGTCGTAAAGCCGAATTGCCCGGTCACCACAACGGTATAGGTGCCGGCAGGTAAATCAGTAAACACATTGGAATCCTGATCCGGGCCGCCATTCAGGCTGTACAGGTATTGCCCGTCGAGGCCGGTCGCCGTGACCGTGATCTCGCCCGTCGCGCTGCCGGGGCACAAGACATCACCGCTCGCTTCTGCCGTCGCGGCGAGGTTGTTCGGCACGATCACGATGTGGAAAACGGCATTGTGCGACCACGAAGCGTTATTGAGGTCTACAGCGTCGAATTCGAACTGATCTTCGGTAGCACCGTCGCCGTTGTGGGTGTACACCAGCAGACCGGCGTTGATGTCAGCCTGCGTAAACGTATCGCCGAATTGCAGGGTATCGCCGTTGAGTGTGAGCACGCCGTGCTGCGGCAGGCTCAGCAGCGTGAACAGGCCTTGTTCCGCATCGCCGCTCAGGGTCAGTTCCAGGTAAGCGTCGGTGATCGTACCGGCGCCGCCGGTACCGACCATCAATACATTGTTCGCAACAAAACTAC
Source organism: Lewinellaceae bacterium (assembly GCA_020636045.1). Taxonomy (GTDB): domain Bacteria; phylum Bacteroidota; class Bacteroidia; order Chitinophagales; family Saprospiraceae; genus M3007. The sequence goes on along the minus strand of JACJYP010000018.1, from coordinate 11,070 downwards.
CGGGCGGAATGGAATCCGAGAAACAGAAACTCAGGCTCCAGGAGGTGATGCTTCCGCCATCGTCGGCAAAATAATCGCCCACGATGAGTTGCCACTCACCCATAGTGCTTTTGCCGTTGAATGCCGACAGCGCCTCCAGGGGCTGGTAGTTGCCGCTGATTGCCGGCGGCGGGTTCGAGCAGGCCGATTCCAGTTCTCCTGCGCTCAGCGGCGCGTCGTCGGACAACACTACGTCGATGTTGTTGCCGGAGCAGCCGAAGTTGCTCGCAGGTACGCCGGGCCGGTCGAACAGCAGGATGTTGGTGCCGTCGGGCCCCAGCAGCCGCGCGTCGAGGTCGCCGACATATGTGTGGGTGATCAGCAGATCGATGCTCACCGCCGCGATGCTCCGGTCTTCGGCAATATCCAGCGTTGAGTTCACCGTCACGATATCGTCGGGGCTGATGGCCACCGGCACGTCTTCGCTGTTGTACGTGTGTCCGCAGTCCAGCCTTGCCGTCTGGAAAGAGAAGTAGTCCGAAAATGCGGTTTCACCGCAAAAATTATCCGCCCGTACGCGCCAGTAGTATACCACACCCGGGTCCAGTGCCGGCAGTTGTGCGGTAGTACCGCTCTGGGTTTCGCTGAATACGATGGAGCCTGCCGGGAAGGCGGGATTGGTGGCCACTTGAAGAAAGTAGGTTTCAGCGCCCGAAGCGGCCGTCCATTCGAGGGTCGGCGCAAGCGGCAATCCGGAAGTACCGTCGGCGGGACTCATGGCCGATGTCGCATCGGGAAGTCCGGCCAGTACATCCAGCACGATATTCGAATTTTGGATAATAGACCCTGAAACGCCCTGGATATTGAGGTTGTAACTACCGGCCATATCAGATGTCAGGTCGTACACAAGGATCGAGGCATTGCTGCCGGGGGCTACCGGATTCGGGTCGATGGTCACGCTTGCGCCGGCCGGAAAACCGCTCAGGTCCAGGTCCACCGGATCGCTGAAATTGAGGATCGAACCGATCGACGCCGTGATGGCGATGGTGTCGCCCGGGCAGGCCTTGGAAACTGTGGTGCTTGCCAGCAGCGAAAACGTGGGCACCGGCGGCTGTTCAATGCGGAAATTCTGATTGGAAATGTCGAAGAAAACATTTCCAACGGCTTCCACTTTCACGCGGCAGGTACTGGATACATTGTCAGGCACCACGATGCTGGCAGAACCCGTGTTCGGCACGTCGTCGGCCAGCACGACCGGATAATTGAAGCCGCCGTCGACGGAAAGCACGATGCGCACACTGGCGCAATTCACCGGCGCCTGGTCGGTATTGCTCACGTCCCAGGTGACGGTTTTGTTTTCTCCGACGAACCACAGCACGTTGGTATTCGGCTCCATCACCGTGAAGGGGCCGGCGGCGGCGGTCACGGTCAGTTGCACGTCATCCTCATCCGTGCAGCCGGCGCCGGGGTGGTTGTCGCGGAGTTCCACGCGGAAATTCATCGTCCGCGCCACGCCGGGCAGTTCTTCCCAGGCGTAGTTCGTGTTGCTTACCAGGTCGGGCAGGCGCGGAAAATAGCGCGTCGGCGAAGCCGTACCCTTAAAGGAGCGGAACAGGGGGCCTGTGGTGCTGGTCGCCACCGGCGGGGCCGTGGCGACGCCCGCGTCCATTTGTTCCCAGCAATAGGTCAGCATATCGCCGTCGGGATCGGAGCCCGTGGCCGTCAGCGCAAAAGGCGTGGATTTGGGGATGATATAGTCGTTGCCGCCGTCGACACTGGGGTTGTTGTTCCCGCTGGCGATCTTGACCGGGCAGTTGTTGCCGTTGCCGTTGACGGTAAAGTTGTTGATCTGCTGTATGCTGTAGGCGTGGAAATAGTCGTCGCTGTTCGACTGTATGTTTTGCGATCCGCAAATACCCGCATAGGCCATAATGGTAGAGCCGCTGCCGGGCTCCACGGCCGCCGCGCTGCTGCCGTTGCCGCTGCAGGAGCCTATGGTGCCGTTGAAGGTGTGGCTGCCGCCGAACTGGTGTCCCATTTCGTGGGCGACATAGTCGATATCGAAGGGATCGCCGATGGGCGCTCCGCTGCCCGTCACGCCGCGGGCCTTGTTGTTGTTGCTGCACACGACGCCCAGACTGGCGATGCCGCCGCTGTTGGTGCCGAATACGTGGCCGATATCGAAATTGGCGGAACCGATGACGTTGGTGCAGGTCGTCTGGTTCTGGCCGAGCATGGTGCTGGCGTTTCCGTTGCTGTAAGGGTCCGTGGATGCGTTCAGGTATACGATCTGGTCATTGTTGGCTACCATCTCCATCGTAACGGCGAAGTCATTTTCATATACGCCGTTCACGCGGTTCATGGTGGTGTTCATGGCCGCGAGCGCCAGTTGGGTGGTGCCGCCGTGAAAAATGGCGTATTCCCCTGTGCAGGCAAGGGCAAGGCGATACTTGCGCAACTGGCAATCGCCCTGCAATTTGGCGGCCTGGTCGTTCAGCGCGATCTCTTTCAGGTCGCCCATATCCGCTTCGCAGGCAAAGGGCTGATCGTCCGGCTGGGCGGCGTAGTCCTTTTTGTAATATACCACGTAATGCTCCTGGTCGCCTTCGCTGTAAGGGTCGATAAACACAGCGCTTTGCAGGGCGGAGCGTACCATTGCGTGAAAACCTTTCGGCGTAAGGTCGCACTTGATCGTCGCCGTGGGGTCGTCGATGCCGTAGCCCGTGTAGCAGCGGATCTCCGGATATTGCGCCTGCAGGGCCGGCGCCATGACCGGCGATTCGGTCAGCCGGAAGCGGCTTTTGCTGCCGTCGGGCATGGGGATCGTCAGCACGGGCAGGTCCTGTTGCTTGGCGGCGTCGGGGGTAAAACGCTCCGGCGCGGCATGGAGCAGCGGGGTCAGTTGCTGCACGTCGAGGTGGACGGTGCGATATACCTGCGGCACGATGCGCCGCTCGCCTTTCTGCACGATCTGCGGCTCTGCCACATCGGTCCAGATAGCCTGGGCGCTCACAATGCCCGAAATACAAATGAAGAAAATGAGGACGGAGAGATGTCTGAACATCAGAAAAGGATTTGATTTGGAAAATTAAATGCTTGTGTTCCGAAAACGCATACAGCGCCCGGTTTTTTCATCGCAGAGGGACCAGGGTGTGTCTGAAAAATACCCTGGCAGATTTTCCCGCGGATGAAAAACGAGCGAATGTAGGCGCAGCGGCCTGCAATCATTTAAAGTTTAATGGTATTTGGCAAACCAACGGCAAAAAAAACTGCGGCCCACTGCTTCAATGCGCCTCCAGCCAGTTTTTCCCCGTGCCCATTTCCACCAGGATCGGCACTTTCAGGTTTGGAATGGCGGTCTGCATCTTCTCCCGGATGATCGGTTTCAGGCGTTCGATCTCGTCCTTACGCGCGTCGAACACGAGTTCGTCGTGCACCTGCAGGATCATCTTCGACTGAAATCCGCCGTCGATCATGGCGCGGCGGATGTTGACCATCGCCACCTTGATGAGATCGGCCGCGGTGCCCTGGATGGGTGTGTTGATGGCGATGCGTTCGTTCATGGAGCGCATCATGCCGTTGCGGCTGTTGATGTCGCGCAGGTAGCGGCGGCGGCCGAGCAGCGTTTCCACGTAGCCGTTCCGGCGAGCAAAATCGACGGTATTTTCCATGTACTTTTTCAGGCCGGCGTACTGGCGGAAATAATTTTCGATCAGTTCTTTCGCCTCGCTGCGCTTGATGCCCAACTGGTTGGACAGGTTGCTGGCCCCGGCGCCGTAGATGATGCTGAAATTGACCGTTTTGGCGGCACGCCGCTGTTCCGGCTTCACCTCGTCGAGCGACACCTCGAACACGCGCGCGGCCGTGGACAGGTGGATGTCCAGCCCCTTCTGAAAGGCTTCCAGCATGGCGTCTTCGCCGCTGATCTCGGCGATGAGCCGCAGTTCGATCTGTGAATAGTCGGCGGAGAGCAGCAGGTGATCCTCGTCGCGGGGGATGAAGGCTTCGCGCACTTTCCTGCCCTCCGGCGTGCGGATGGGGATGTTCTGCAGGTTGGGGTTCTGGCTGCTGAGGCGCCCCGTGGCGGCCAGTGCCTGGTTGAACGATGAATGCACCCGCCCCGTGCGCGGGTTGATCAGCGCGGGCAGGGCATCCACGTAGGTGCTTTTTAGTTTTTGCAGCCCGCGGTGCGCGAGGATGTCGGCGCATATGGGGTATTCGGCGGCCAGGCCGGTGAGCACGTCTTCGTCGGTGCTGTACTGCCCCGATTTCATTTTACGCCCGGTGTAGGGGATCTTCATCCTGTCGAACAGGGCCTCGCCCACCTGCTTGGGGCTGGCGACGTTGAAGGTAAAACCCGCCTCCTCGAGGATCTTTTTCTCCAGACCGGCGATCTGCACGGCCAGTTCCGAGGAGTATTCGCCGAGAAAATCGGGGTCGATGCGCACGCCCGCGAATTCGATATCGGCCAGCACCTGCACCAGCGGCGCTTCCACCTCGCGGAACAGTTTGAGCAGGGCCGGGCCGCCGGCTTCGAGTTTGGGCGCCAGATAATCGCGCAACTGAATGGTGATGTCCGCATCCTCTGCGGCGTAATCCTTGATCTGCTCGACCGGTACGTCGCGCATGCTGCCCTGCTGCGCGCCCTTCTTGCCGATCAGTTCTTCGATCTTGACGCTCGCGTATTGCAGGTAGGTTTCCGCCATGTAGTTCATGTTGTGGCGGAGTTCCGGTTCGAGCAGGTAATGCGCCAGCATGGTGTCCCACAGGGGGCCGCACAGTTGCACGCCGTAGTTTTTCAGCACGATGATGTCGTACTTCAGGTTCTGGCCGATCTTCTCGATCTTTTCATTTTCAAACAACGGGCGGAATTCCTCTACGATCTTTTGTGCTTCCTCCCGTTCGGCGGGCACGGGCACGTACCAGGCCTCGTGGGCCTTGAGGGCGAACGAAAAGCCCACGAGGTCGGCCTGCGCGGCTTCCAGGGCCGTGGTTTCGGAATCGTAGCAAACGGCCTTTGCCGCCGACAGTTTTTTGATCAGCGCTGCCCGCTTTTCGGGCGTATCGGCCAGGTGGTAAGTGTGCTCTGTGTTCTGGATGTTCTTTGTGGCGTGGATGGCGCCTGCCGCCGCAGGCGCTACGGGGTCGTCGTCGCCGGCGTCAAAAAGGCTGCCCTGCACGCCGGAGCCAGCGGCGGTAGATTTAGCGGATTTGGGTTTGGCGCCGTCTTTTCCGGAAGCCGATTCGGGCGCGCCGGCCCAGGGACTGCGCAGGATGGCGTCGGCGAGGCTCCTGAATTCGAGTTCCTTGAACAGTTCGATCAGTTCTTCCCGGTTGAACGGCTCTATTTCGAACTGCTTTTCGTCGAATTCGATGGGCGCGTTGAGGTCGATGGTAGCAAGCCATTTCGACAGTTTGGCGCGGTCGCCGTGCGATTCCACGATCTCGCGCTGCTTGCCTTTCAGTTTGTCGGCGTTGTCGAGCAGGTTTTCCACATTATCGAATTCCGCCAGCAGTTTGGCGGCGGTCTTTTCGCCGATGCCCGGCAGGCCGGGAATATTGTCCACCGCGTCGCCCATGAGGCCCAGCATATCGATCACCTGGTCGACGCGCTGTATGCCCCATTTTTCGCATACTTCTTTCGGTCCCATGATCTCCACATCGTTGCCCTGGCGCCCGGGTTTGTAGAGAAAAATATGCTCGGACACCAGTTGGCCGTAATCCTTGTCGGGCGTCACGAGGTACGACGTATAGCCCTGCTTTTCGGCCTGTTTGGCCAGGGTGCCGATCACGTCGTCGGCCTCGTAGTTGGGGATGCATACCACCGGCACGTTCATGGCGCGCACGATCTTTTCCACCCAGGGGATGCCGAAAGAAATATCCTCCGGCTGCGCCTCGCGGTTAGCCTTGTAGGCCTCGAACTGCTCGTGGCGGAACGTGCCGCCCTTGGGGTCGAACACCACGGCGATATGCGTGGGTTTTTCCGACTGCATCATGTCCCACATCGTGCGCATGAAGCCCTGGATGGCGGAGACGTTCCAGCCTTTCGAGTTGACGAGCGGTCGGGTGATGAAGGCGAAATGGGCGCGGTAGATCAGCGCGTGGCCGTCGAGGAGGAAAAGTTTTTTTGTCATGGTCTGTGTTTGCCCCGCTAATACCAGGCGTCGGCGGGGATCGGGCAGCAAGTTATGGCGAAAAAACCATTTTTTGTTTTAAAGTAACCGTGGAATTGCGGGTGCAGTTGGCAGTAGCAGTCGGCAGTGGCACTTTTCTCGAACGCGCCATGATTAGGGGCTGCAAGATCGTGGTTTGACCCTTTCAACCCGCGATTTCAATCGTGGGGTGTGAAGTATGCTGCATGGTTCGAGAATGGTTTTAACCATTTTTGCCCCTTCCAAAACCGTTAAAACGGTTACATCAAATTCGATTTACGTTTGCCCACGATTGAAATCGCGGGTTGAAAGGGGCGGATCGCTGGAAGTGACGCTTTGAGGGGAAGGGCCAATTCCATGCTATGTCAAGGATTCTTTTGCTACTTCCTCAAAGACAGATTATTCCGCAAGCCTTGAAAATTAATGCGCGCCAAAAACGTCGGAACTAAAAATCCTGAACGGAAAGAAGCGCGATCCTGGAAAAATCAGCATCCTGTGTTAGGAGTGTAGCATTATTTTCGATTGCTGAAGTTGCAATGATCGCGTCGGGTAATTTTAAATTGTTCTGTTTCCTTATTTCGATAATCCTCATGAGCATTTTATTGTCGGAAGACTGTAGATCAATCACGTCTACCCGATTTTTGAACTCCTGAAATACGGATTCATCCCGAGGTGAGAGGCCGGAAAATGACAAAAATTCCAATTCTGTAATAACGGAAACACCTACCCACTCTGCCGATTGCAAAGTTTGGATCAGGGTAGCGTTGCTTCTGAGCAAGGCAACGACTGCATTTGTATCGAGCAGAAATTTACCATTCATCGCGTAGCTTGCGTTGTTCGGCTACGGCATCGCCTTTCCACTGAAGTTTGCCTGCCAGATCGGAGAAATCGTACTTCTGTTTCCGGCCGTTTTTCTCGGGGACCGGCGCCTGCACGATTTTTACATAGTCAAGACTTCGCAGGAGTTGCAGTAATACGGTGTATTTACTTTCCTCGACGTCCAGCGTGACTCGTTGCATAGGTGATGAATTTAGAACAAAAATAGGCTTTTTTATATAGATAACGCTTCATGACATATGCTATGCGAAATAACCCCGCAAAACCTTGTGCTGAAAACATCAAATGGTACAAGGACGCCTGTTATCCTTTTGGCGACGCTATGAGTTGCATCTCGCTGCAAACTGCCACCGCCCGCCGCCTCCGCGAACTTTTGCCCGTATCTTCAATTTATCGGCCCGGTTCGGGTGAAAAGTGCTACATTTGTCGCCCTTTTACGCAGTAGACACCCCATATCCCATCATCCGACGATCTGTATCCGTGAAACGAGTCCGACTCACCGCCGCTCCACAGGGCACTTCCGCACACCCTTATCTGGTCATCCTCGCCGAAAAGGAGGGGCTCGAGCGCCTGAACGGCGCACTGACCGACTCCGAAACGGCTTTTTTGCGCCAGGGCGTCGGGCGGGAGGTAAAAAACTTCTTCTTTCCCCGCGCAGAAGGCGGCGTGTTCGTCCGGTTTTTTAAAAAAGAAGACAACCCGAATATCGCCACAGAAGCGGTGCGCCTCGCGGGCAACGAACTCCTGCGCGAACTCCGGCAGTACAAGATAGAATCGGTCGCCCTGCGCAATGCCTGTAGCGACGACAAAGCCCCGGCATTTGCCGAAGGCCTGGCCCTCGGCAGTTACCAGTTCCTGAAACTCTTCACCGACCTGAAAAAGAAGGAGCACCCCCTGCGGGAGATCGCCCTGGAAGGCGCCTCGCAGGGGGAGATCGATCGGCTGAACGCCCTGCTGGAAGCGGTATTCCTGACCCGCGACCTCGTCAATGAGCCTTTTTCACACCTCAACGCCGTGCAACTCGGCGAAGCCGTGGAAAACGCCGGCAAGGATTTCGGCTTTGAAGTAGAATTGCTCGGCAAGGAAAAGATCGAAAGCCTCAAAATGGGCGGACTGCTGGCCGTCAACAAGGCCAGCAGCGTGCCGCCGCGCTTCTGCATCCTCGAATGGAAGCCGGAAACCCCGGCCAACGAAAAACCCGTGGTGCTGGTGGGTAAAGGCGTCATCTACGACACCGGCGGCCTGAGCATCAAGCCCTCGGAAGGCATGGAATACATGAAGTGCGACATGGCCGGCGCGGCCGCGGTGGTCGGCACCCTGGCCGTGGCGGCGCGCACCAAACTGCCGGTCCACGTCATCGGCCTCATCCCGGCGACCGACAACCTCGTCGGCGACCGCGCCATCGCGCCGGGCGACGTGATCCGCATGTACTCGGGCACGACGGTGGAAGTGCTGAACACCGACGCGGAAGGCCGGCTGGTGCTGGCCGACGCGCTGCATTACGCAAAAAAATACAAGCCCGCGCTCGTGCTCGACCTCGCCACGCTCACCGGCGCCGCCGTGCGCGCGCTGGGCACCCAGGCGATCTGCTACATGGGCACCGCGCCCGACGCGCTGAAGCGCGGACTGGAGGACAGCGGCTGGGCCACCTACGAACGGCTGGTGGAACTGCCCCTTTGGAAAGAATTCGGCGACGAACTGAAAAGCCCGGTGGCAGACCTGAAAAATATCGGCTCCGGCAACGCCGGCATGATCACCGCAGGTAAATTTCTCGAACATTTTGCCGCCGATTATCCCTGGTTGCATCTGGACATCGCCGGCCCTGCCTATCTTCGCACGGCCAACGGTTATCGCACCAAAGAAGGAACGGGGGTCGGCGTGCGCCTTTTGTACGACTTTCTGCAAAAACATTTCGCCCCCGCGGCGCCCTGAATATTCGCCCCTTTCAAAACATCGACAAAAAAATGAGTCATATCACCATCGGAGTAAGCTGCGGCGACATCAACGGCATCGGCCTGGAAGTGATCCTCAAAGCCCTGGCCCTCAAAAAAGCGGGCAAAGATTTCAGGATCATCATTTACGGCAGTACCAAAGTGGTGGCTTACCACAAGAATATCATCACCCAGGAAAACATACAGTTCCACTCCATCCAGACGGCCCAGGAAGCCCAGCCCGACCGCATCAACATCATCAACTGCTGGCCCGACAACGTCAACATCACCCTCGGCAAGCCGACCGACCTGAGCGGCAAATGCGCGCACGAGGCGCTGGAACGCGCCGTGAAGGACCTCAAAGCGGAAGCCATCGACGCGCTGGTGACCGCGCCCATCAATAAAAAGGCCATGCAAATGGCGAGTTTCCCCTTCGTCGGCCACACGGAATACATCACCAGCGAATTCAAGGCCAGGGAATCGCTGATGCTCATGGTGTCCGACAACCTGCGCATCGGCCTCGTGACCAACCACCTGCCCCTGCGCGAGGTGGCCGCCGCCGTCACGCGCGAAAGGGTGCTGCGCAAGATCCTCATCATGGCCGAAACCCTGCGCATCGACTTCAACCTCAACAAACCCACCATCGCCGTGCTGGGCCTCAACCCCCACGCCGGCGACGAGGGCGCCATCGGCGACGAAGACGACAAGATCGTGCGGCCGGCCATCGAGGAGGCGAAAGAACGCGGCGTGCTGGCTTTCGGCCCCTTCCCCGCCGACGGCTTTTTCGGCTCCGGCCAGCACCTCAAATACGACGGCATCCTCGCCATGTACCACGACCAGGGCCTGGTGCCCTTTAAAGCGCTGTCCTTCGGCGCCGGCGTCAACTACACGGCGGGACTGGAGGCGGTGCGCACTTCGCCCGACCACGGCACGGCGTACGACATCGCCGGCAAGGGCGAGGCCGACGAGCGCTCGCTGATCCGCGCGGTGTACCTCGCGGCCGACATCGTGCGCCACCGCAATGAATACATCGACATGCACGCCGATTCCCTCGAACGCCGCAAACAGAAAACCCTGCTGAGCGAAACCGGCGAGGACGAGGTCATGGAGGAGGTACTCCCGGACGAATAGCCTTGCAGAAACCGGAAATTGGGAAATTGGAAACTGGACATTGGGGGAATTGGAAATTAGAAATTGAACACTGAGCATCCGGCCCCGGCGGGTTGCGGCACCATGTGCAGCCCGCACCCATCATGCTGAAAAAACAATACTTGAGTTATGAACGCCATCCTTGGCATCGACGTCGGCGCATCGGGCATAAAAGGCGCCCTGGTTGATCTCGACAGCGGCCGCCTGTACGGCGAGCGTTTTCGCGTACCCACCCCCCAACCTTCCACCCCCGATGCCATGGCAGCGGCTTTTGGCGAGATCGTCGATTTTTTCAATTACGAAGGCACCATCGGCTGCGGCTTCCCCGCGATCGTGAAAAACAGCACGGCGCTCTCCGCAGCCAACATCGACCACGGCTGGATCGGGCGCAACATCGGGGAGGTGTTCGGCAAAAAGGGCGGCACCCGCGTGTTCGCCACCAACGACGCCGACGCGGCGGGCATGGCCGAAATGCGCTACGGGATCGGCAAAGGCGAAGAAGGGCTGGTGCTGCTGATCACCATCGGCACAGGGCTCGGCTCGGCGCTTTTTTACAAAGGCATGCTGGTGCCGAATACCGAACTCGGGCACGTGTTGTGGAAAAAGGGCAAATCAGCGGAGTTGTACTGCTCCTCGGGCGCGCGCGAGCGCATGAAGATCAGCCGGAAAGAATGGGCGGACCGCTTCAACGATTACCTGCTGCACCTGGAACGCCTGTTCACCCCCGACCTCTTTATCCTCGGCGGCGGGGAAAGCAAGTATTTCGATTCCTACCGCGCACAACTGACCACCAAAGCCCGCGTGGAGCCGGCAAAACTGCTGAACAATGCGGGGATTATCGGGGCGGCGGCGTTTGCGGCGGAGCAGTGAAGGGGGGGCGGTCATAATATTCTTACCCCTTTAAGATATTTTCGAACTGGCCAAATTTAAATAATTTATGTGGTATTGTCGAGTGTTTCATATTAGTTCGATAAATATTCCGCTATTATTTGATGGTTGCAACCCCCATCTATATGCCATAT
>JACJYP010000017.1 GCA_020636045.1 Lewinellaceae bacterium | reverse complement strand
GCTGCCCGCCGCGAGCAGACGGCTGAAAATAAACGCAAGCACGCCGTCGCCGTGGATGGTGTGGCCAAAGTAAAAGCCAAGCCCGCTCCGCCGGTTGAAGAAGAAGCGCCCGCTGCGGAAGAAGTCGTTGAAGCAGCAGCAGAAGAGACGGCAGCAGCCGTTGAAACGGCCGCTGAAGAAGTAGCCGAAGCCGCCGCGGAAGTCGTGGAAGAAGCGAAAGAAACCGCCGAAGAAGTTGCCGAGGAAGTAAAAGAAACGGTGGAAGCCGCCGCTGAAGAAACGGCCGAGGCCGTTGCGGAAGTCGTGGAAGAAGCTGCTCCGGCCACCGAGGAAACGGCGCCTGCTGAAGAAGAAGAAAAATCTGAAGACGCATAAGTGCATTTTTCGGGGCAAAGCCCTTATCTTTGCCTTGCTTGTTTTTCATAGAAATTTAAAGACCTGGTAAAGTCCTGTGCGACTTTACCGGGTCTTTTTTCAAATGACCGGTAAAAAGTTCTGCAACTCAAACAGTTATGCAACCATTAGACGACCAATACAGGAAGCGCCTCGACGAGATCGCAAAGGCCATACAGGCGGCGCCCGCGCTGGAACAATACCTCGAAGAAGAGGAAGATGACTTCTACAACGAACTCAGGCAGGAATTCGAACCCCCGCTTTCCGAACTGCACCACCAGGTCGCGGCCGAGGCGCCGCTCCAGTTGGTGGCGTTCGAACGGGCCCTGCTCGAACCGGCGTTTGAAGGGCTGTACCTGCCCCGCGTGCTCGGATACGCCGTGCTGCGCGGCGAGGTCAACGACCAGTACCGCTACGTGCGCCCCAACGACCACTTCAAGGAGATCCTGCTCGCCATTTGCAAGAGCGTGCACTTCGACCAGTTGAAAAAGCGGATCGGGCAGAGTATTTCGGTGGGATTTGCCCTGAGCAGCGATATCTGGATCACCAACCTGATGACGCAGGTGGAAAACAAGCGCATCCGCTACTTCCTGCAGCAGCAGAACAACGACCGCTTCCGCGACCTGAAGGACCGCGCCGACCTGTACACCCGCTACTCCAACCAGTTCCGCCACGAACTGTACTACTCTGCCGACTTCCCCAAATCGCTGGGTGAAATGAAGGCCAACTTTTCCGCGCTGCGCCAGTTCCTGCTCAAGCGCTTCGAGGTGGGCGGCGAAAACGAGAGCCTGAAAGAACAGATCAAGGACTTTCTCGAGAACAAAAAATTCCAGGGCGCCGAAGAGTACCTGGAGATGCTGGCGATGTACGGCAACTACATCGACCTCGATCCCTCGGAGCGCCTGGCTTTTGCCACGCATTTCGAGCGCGAGCGGCGGGCGCTGACGAAATTCGACCAGAAATACCTGCGTTTCCTGGTATCGCTCTTCAAGTCGCCGGGCATCCGCTCGGTCAATGACGAGCGCATGAGCGCCGCGCTGGACAAATCCTACAAAGACAAGATATCCGACTACTACCGCATCGCCGACAAGATCCACAGCCTGGGCTACGTGCACCCCGACGCCATCGACGCCGTTCAGGAGTTCTACCTGGCGCACCAGGGCCTGTCCGTGGAAAGCGAATGCCTGCGGGAACTGGTGCTCCAGTACTTCACGCAACTCGTGAACGGCCTGACGGAGCGCGAATACGCCGACTATTTCGAACTGACCAAGATATTCGCGGTCTACATGAAAATATTCGGCAACCAGCAGTTCAACCAGGACGTGGAACACCTGTCCATGCAGTACATCGGCAAACTGCTCAAGGTATTCACCGACAAGCGCGCCAAAGACTACCAGGACGTCAAGAAATTCGTTTCCACCCAGTTTGTCGACCTGGGTTTCCTCAAGGAGAAAGAAGTGGTAGAAATGTTCAAAACGCGGCGCAAAAAGCGCAAAACCGCAGAAGAATAACAAACCCGATGCGCCCTTTCAGGGCCGCGTAGATCGAAATTTACGCGAAAATGGTCGAAGTGCGGGCGGAGGCTTGTTACAATCAGGTACTTTCGCCCGCACTGCATATTTACCAAACCCTATTCCCCTCATCGCACATAATAACTGGATCTCATGTCGGTTCTGATCTTTTTGATTGTCCTTTACATCCTGCTCGGCGTGAGCATGATGAAATTGTTCGAAAAAGCGGGCATTCCCGGCTGGAAAGCCCTGGTACCCGGCATGGCCGCTGCCGAATGGTGCAAGATGATCGGCCGGAAACCCTGGTACGCCCTGTGGTTCCTGTTCCCGATCGTCAATATCTTTATCTACGCCGGAATGGTGATCGATATGGTGCGTTCTTTCGGCAAACACGGTTTCTGGCACGCTGCGCTGGCGGTGATCTATGCGCCGATCCCCTTCTTTCAGATCGGTATGGACCCCAAATCTACTTATGAAGGGCCGATCCTTGAGCGCGAGCGCGAATTCCACCGCCTGCACCACGAGGCAACGGAGAAGAACGACAAACTCGCGCTGAAAAAACTCGATGCCGATTACGCCTATCTGCGCAAATCGCAACTGCGCGAGTGGACAGAGGCCATCGTATTTGCCGTGTTTGCCGCGGCCTTCATCCGGATGTTCCTCATCGAAGCCTACGTGATCCCCACGCCATCCATGGAAGGCACGCTGAAAGTGGGCGATTTCCTCTTCGTCAGCAAAGCGCACTACGGCATCCGCACGCCGATGACGGTGATCCAGTTTCCCTTGATGCACAACCGCCTGCCGTTCGACCTCGGCGAATCGTACCTGAAAAAACCCTCTCTGCCGTATTACCGCCTGCCGGCCATCGAAAAGATCGACCACAACGAACCCGTGGTGTTCAACTGGCCTTCCGGCGACAGCGTGATCCTGACACCCGAACGCAGCTGGGATATTTACCAGTTGCGCCGGCAAACCGGCGGCGCCCTGCCGCCCAATGCCGATATCATCGCGCGGCCGATCGACAAAAAAGACCACTATATCAAGCGCTGTGTCGGCTTGCCCGGCGACAGCCTGCAGATCCGCGACGGGCAATTGTACATCAACGGCGCAGCGGTGCAGAATCCGACCCACATGCAGTTTTCCTACAAGGTCAACCAGCCCCTCAACCCGCAGAAACTGGAAGAGTGGGGCGTGTCGATCGGCAGCGAAATGGACCGCAAGGCCGCGCGCGACGGGTATTATTTCCTCGATGGTGAGCAGGTGAAAAAGATAAAAGCGATCGATCCGAACATCAGGGCCGAACGCGTGCCGCAGAACCGCCCGCCGGGGTACGTGTTCCCCAACGATCCCAAAGTGACGGAAGGCTGGACCATCGACGATTTCGGCCCGATCTACATTCCCAAAAAAGACGCTACCGTCGTGCTCACACCCGAAAGCCTGCCCTTCTACAAGCGCATCATCACTACGTTCGAAGGCAATACCCTTGCGGTGCGCGACGGCAAGATCTACATCAACGGCGAGGAGACGAGCACCTACACCTTCAAGCAGGACTACTTCTGGATGATGGGCGACAACCGCCACAACTCGGAAGATTCGCGCATCTGGGGCTACGTGCCGGAAGATCATATCGTGGGCAAGCCGCTGTTCATCTGGTTCTCCACGAAAAACGGCAATATCCGCGACGGCATCAACTGGAACCGGATTTTCAAGTCGGCCAGTACGATGTAGGTTGTGCAGGTTTTACCGGGCGGTAAAACAAATGATATAAGCCATCCCGCATTTTTCAGGATTGAGAAATGCGGGATTTTTTATGATCCTGATTGGGGTAACATCCTGGTTATGAGCGCCATCTGTACTTTTTGCCCCCGCCTTTGGCGGATTTCGATCAGGCCGATTTTATTTTACCCAATTTGTCTATGCCGATGTTGTCGGGGACGCCAATATCAAACAACCGAGCGAAATGCGTGCATATATTCCCGGTAGGAATGCCTGTTTATAGGCAGGAATCATTCTCAATTATATCAACCCCGTGAGGGGTTTCCTGGATTTTTTTAAGGTAAATATTAAAGGAAACCCCTCATGGGGTTAATTACGAGGTTGTTACATATATGCTATAAGCAGGAATTTCCTAAAGGGAATGAACTACGGGGTACGATATGCGGATAGTCATTCAAGAAAAAAATCCCGAATTTTTCAATAATCGGAAATATGTTGTTTCAGCCCACGATTTCAATCGTGGGCAAACAAAACAAGCAGATATTCAACGGTTTTAACCGGTTACAAATACCAGTGCAAGGCGATAAAACCGTTAAAACGGTTCAATTTTTCTTCTTTTTCGCAAATCCCGCGATTAAAATCGCGGGTTGAAAAAATGGGGATGACTTCTGCCGATGTTGGCGTCCCCGCCGGCATCAAACAGCGGAGCGAAATGCTGTAAATCTGCTGAAACTTACGGAGCATTGACACGCGAAAATGCCGGATATCACCCACCCAGCGCCGCCACCAGTTTTTCCGTCGCTTTTGCCCGGTGGCTGATGCGGTTTTTGACCTCGTCGCCGAGTTCGGCAAAGGTCCGGTCGTAGCCCTCGGGCACGAATACCGGATCGTAGCCGAATCCGCTCGTCCCGCTTTTCTCCCTTGCGATCGCACCTTCGCAGATACCTTCCAGCAGCAATTCCCGGTCGCCGGTGAGCAGGGCGATGATCGTGCGAAAACGCGCGCGGCGGTGGGGTTTGCCTTCCAGGTTTTTCAGCAGCAGGGCGATGTTGGCGTCCGGATCGCGCGATTCGCTCGCATATCGGGCGGTATGCACCCCCGGAGCGCCGTCGAGCGCCTCCACTTCGAGGCCAGTATCCTCTGAAAAACAATCGTAGCCGTATTTTTCCTTCACATAGCGCGCCTTGAGCAATGCGTTGCCTTCCAGGCTGTCTTCCGTTTCTTCGATGTCTTCCAGGCAGTCGATGTCGCGCAGGGTCTTTACCTCATAGCCGCCGCCGAGTATCTGCTCCACTTCTTTTGCCTTGTGCGGGTTGTTGGTGGCAAAGACGATCGTTTTTTTCATGATCACTGGAATTGAAAGGTGACGCCGAGGTTGACCTGGATCATATCGGTTGTCGATTTTTTGGGTTCGCCAGCGTAGTCGAGCGTGACGTCGTCGGATTGCAGGTTGTTCGGGTCGAAGTTGCCCGAGCCAGTAAACTGAATGTCCCACTGCGAGGTCTGGTCTTTATCGAAATACTTGGCCCTGCCGCCGCGCAGGTACGTGACGCCGACGTTCAGGTAGACCGGCTCGCCGAGGCGGATGAGAAAACCGCCGCCGCCGCCGTAATTGTAGGTAAAACTGGATTCCAGGGTGCGCGAATTGATCACATCGTTTTCGTCGGAAGTAAAAATGCCGCGGTCGGAGCGGTCGTACAGCACCGTGCGTGTGTACAGGTAACTGCCGCCGCCGGTCACGTCGAGGTAAGGCTGCACGTATTCGAACGGCGCTTTGTAGCGTAGCGACAGCAGGCCGTTGAGCATCCAGTTGTTGGTGCGCGCTTCGAGGTTGACCGGGATCGTGCCGATGACGGTGCTGCCCGAAGAGATTACCAGTTCTTCATTGATCTGCTTAGAATTGCTGCCGAAGATCATGCCGCCGAATCCGATGCCGAAATACAGCGGCGTTTTGGGCCCGAAGGGCATATAAAAAGACCCTTTTGCGCCGAATCCGAGGGCGTCGGTGTTGTCGGCAAACTGGTTGACGGGGATGCCCATGTAAAAAGAAAGGTCTAACATGGGGAATTCCGTGCGCTCGGGTTGTTTTTTCTGCGGGGTAAAACGGGTGCGGGACTGGGCGCTCAGGCCGGCCGAAGCGAGCAGACACAGTACGATAAGTAAAGAAGCAGATTGTCTCATGGTTGTGATATTTGGTATGTGGAAGTATCGGCGCAAAGGTATGTCAGCCGGTCCGAATGCTGGCGCGGCGCTCCGTTTAGGTTAGAATTTTATCGGGATGACACAAGCGTTATTGCGCTTCGCCACCCGTTTTAAAACAAGAAAAATGCAATTGATTTTCTCCGGGATTGCGGGATTTGAAAAGTGATTTTACATTTGGGGGTAAATGTTTTCCGGAAAAATACCTTTCTTCCCCGGAAAAAATTCCCGCGCTTCTGCTGAGAATACCCCTGCTGATTTCGACTATTTCGCAACAGGAAGACCGTCCATCCGCTGTTGAGCGGTAGAAAATGGTTTCCCAAAGCGTTGTTATGCTCTTTCTTCAACTTAAAACAATTGAAAATGTCTAATCCTAAAATTACGTGGAGTGACTTTCCCGTTACGCGCCCCCAAAGTGATTACCTGTACGACCGCCGCGGGCCCTGGCCGCAGCCGCAACCCGCGCATCCGCTGGGTTTTGCGCCCGGGGTCGTGCACGTGCCGCAGGACGAGATCCGGCACTGGAACCGCACCACCGGTCTGCGCTACACCTGGACCGTGCTGACCTATTGGCCCAGCGCGGCGTGGTATGCTTTCAAACATCGTGCGCTCGAACCCCTTTCCGACGAACAATTCGAGCGTTACCTCACCCATTCCGCGCTGAGCAAGTTTATTTCCAACGAACTGAACGAGCCGGAAAAATGCCCGGAAAATGAAAAACTCAGGATTTTCGAAGAATTCCTGAAAAAAGAGCCGGATGAAAAATTCTGGGTCTCCGATTTTACCCTCGTTAAAGACATGACCACCTACCCGGGGGTATATGTAGCGCCGACGATGGTGCTGTTCAAGGGCAAACTGGTCAACGGCCAGCGCAAGGTGGTGGCTATTTACTTTCAGCACAACAACCTGATGCTCACCCCCGAGGATGGCAACGCCTGGGAACTCGCCAAATACTTCGTCATGCAGGGCGCTTCGCTGCGTATTTCGTTGTCAGCGCACGCCAACCTGCATTTCCCTTACGACAGCATCAATGCGATCAGCAAGTCGTCGCTGCCCAAAGACAGCGTGTTGCTGCGCCTGCTGCTGCCGCATCTCGAGTTGTCGCTCGAACTCAACTACAACGTACTCAATTCGAAAACTTCGCCGATCCAGAATCCGCACTATTTGCCCTATGCAGCTCTGCCTTCAGGGCCTGAAGGACTCATGACGCTGTTCCTGTTCGGATATTACGGCATGCGCAACAATCCGCCGGTGGATAAAAAGGGCAAGCCCATTGAAAATCCTTCGTATCCGCAATTCCGGCTACGACTCGAACCGAACGAGTACCATTCCGACTACGGCACCTTTCTCATGGCGTATTTCAGGTGCATTGAAAAATACGTGAAAGCCGTCATCGACCACATCCCGCAGGATGAATTTGCCGACATCCGGCTGTGGGCCAACTACGTCAGCCATTATGTGCCGGGCTTCCCTTCAGGCGATGAGATCTTTGTGCGCGACGAAGTGGGCGAATTCCAGTTCCACACGACGTTCATCGACGAGAACCTGCTCGCCAAGGCCATCGCCAATATTATCTGGGACCTTTCAGTAGGCCATGCGGCGGATCACTACGATTACAGCACGATCAACGTCAACCACATGCCCTTCATCATCCGCGTGCCGCCGCCCGACAGCAAGGACATCCCGCCGATCGACCGGAAGGCAATGATCAAATGGATCGATATTTTCAGACACCGGTACGAGCGGGAGATGTTTTTTGTCGCCCGGAACGTTACGCTGTTGAAAGATATTCAATACGGATTTGACAAGCCCGGAGAGGAGCCGCTGCGCAAACTGAACGAGAAGTTCCTCAACGAACTGCATGAAACGGAAAAGAACCTGACGGTTTACAACTACATTCCGCTCGCCCAGATCGCGCGGAGCATTCAGTACTGACACCCATAAACGTTTAATTTATTCCAATGATCGCGATCCCGGGATTTGAATCAGGGGCTATTATTTTTGAAGATGCGCGAAAATTCATCTGTCACGCCCTGCGCCAGGAAGACGGGCAGGCGGTGATATTGAAAGTCGTATCGGGCGATTACACCGACTCCACCGAGGCGATCAAACTTCGCCGTGAGTTTGAACTGCTGTCGAAACTGGACATATCGGGAGTGCCCAAAGTGCTCGATATCAGGGAGTTTGAAGGCGGGATCGCCATGGTCATGGCCGATATCGGCGGGGTAGCCCTCAGCGGCCGGGCCGGTGAAGGCGCGATGGGTCTCGAGCCCTTTCTGACGCTGGCGAGCCGCCTGGCGGAGATACTGATGGAATTGCACCGGGCCCAGGTGATCCACAAGGACATCAAGCCGGACAATATCATTTTGAACCCTGAAACAGGAGAAGTACAGCTGATCGATTTCGGGATCGCGGTACTGCTCTCGCAGGAGACAGTAGGGGTGGTCAGCCACCGCGAACTGGAAGGCAGCCTGCCCTACCTTTCTCCTGAGCAGACGGGGCGCATGAACCGCTCGCTGGACTACCGCACCGATTTTTACTCCCTGGGCATCGTTTTTTATCAACTGCTCACCGGGCGTCTGCCGTTTGAATCGGACGACCCGGCGGAACTCATACACGCGCACCTCGCCCGCAACCCGGCGCCCCTCACAGAACTCAATCCCGACGTGCCGCCCGTGCTCGAAGCGATCGTGCTGAAACTGATGGAGAAATCGGCCGACCGGCGCTATCAGAGCGCCGGCGGACTAAAAGCCGATCTGGACCGCTGCTACCGGCTTCTGAAAGACGAGGGGCAGGTCCGCAATTTTGAGATCGCTACTTCCGATGTGTCGGGCCGCTTTCGGATACCCCAGAAGTTGTACGGCCGGGAGCAGGAACTGAGGTTTTTGCTCGACAGTTTCGACGAAGTAGGGCAGGGGCTCTCCGAGTGTCTGCTGGTGTCCGGTTATTCGGGGATCGGAAAGTCCGCGCTGATCCAGGAGGTGCACAAGCCGGTGGTATCGAGGCGCGGCTATTATGCCAGCGGCAAATTCGATCAGTTCAACCGCGACGCACCCTACAGCGCCGTGATCGCGGCTTTTCGCGGCCTGTTCCGCCAGTTACTTTCCGAGAGTGACGAGCGGGTGGCGCAATGGAAAGCCGACCTGCTCGAAGCGCTGGGCGCGAACGGACAGATTGTGATCGATGTGATCCCGGAAGTGCAACTCATCACCGGCCCGCAGCCGGAAGTAGTGGCCTTGCCGCCTTCGGAGGCGCAAAATCGCTTCAACCTCGTCTTCCTGCGTTTTGTGCAGGTGCTCGCCACGGAGCAGCACCCCCTGGTGCTTTTTCTCGACGACCTGCAGTGGGCCGATACGGCATCGCTGAAACTGATCGAACTCCTGCTGTCGGACCCCGAATCCGCTTACCTGCTGATCATCGGCGCATATCGCGACAACGAGGTGGACCCCACCCATCCGCTGATGAAGACCACCCGGGCGCTCAAGGAGTTGCAGGATGTGGTGAGGGAAGTGACGCTAAAGCCGCTGCAGATCGAAGAACTCGATCATATCGTCGCCGATACGCTGAATTGCCCGCCCAAAGAAGCCCGTGAACTGGCCCAACTGCTGGAAAGCAAAACAGGGGGCAACCCTTTCTTTGTCAACGAATTTCTGAAGGCCCTCCACGCCGATCACCTGGTCTCGTTCAACCACGACCGGAACCGCTGGGATTGGGACATCGGGAGGATACAGGAGCGGAACATCACCGACAACATGGCGGAACTGATGCGCGACAAGATCAGGGTACTCGGCGAGCAGACGCAGCAACTTTGCCAGTATGCAGCCTGTATTGGCAACCAGTTCGATCTCATTACGTTGGCCACTGTATGGGAAAAATCGCCGCAGATGACTGCAAAAGCCCTCTGGCCGGCCATTCGGGAAGGTCTGATCGTGCCGGTGGGCAACACGTACAAATTGGCGGAAGTATCGGCCGGGACAGGCAAATCGCTGAACAGCCGCTACCGCTTCCTGCACGACCAGGTGCAAAATGCCGCCTACGTGCAACTCGACGAAGCGGCGCGCCAGGAGATACACCTGAAGATCGGGCGGCTGTTGCTTGGCAGTTTTGACGACGCGGAAAAGAACGAGCGGATATTCGAACTGATCACGCATTTTAACATGGGCGTCGCGCTTATCGGATCGGAAGAAGAACGCATCGCGGTGGCCATCCTCAACCTGCAGGCCGGCAAAAAGGCTAAAAACGCGTCCGCATACGAACCGGCGTACCGCTACCTCATGGCAGGCATTCATCTGCTGCCCCGGGATTCCTGGCAGGAGCATTACCAGCTGAGCCTCGACCTCTACACAGAAGCCGCTGAGTCGGCCTATCTGAGCAGCCAGGTGGAGGAAATGGAACGGCTGGCGTCGGTGGTGTTCGACAAGGCGGTGGCGCTGCTTCACAAGGTTAAAGCGTATACCGTAAAAATACAGGGCTATATTTCGCTGACGCGCAATGAGGAAGCGCTGAACACCAGTCTGGAGATACTGAAACTGCTCGGTGTGAATTTCCCGAAAAAGCCCGGCAAACTGCACATTATCAGCAGCCTGATCGGCACCAAACTGCGGCTCCGCGGGAAAACGGCCGATCAACTGGTTGACCTGCCCGTGATGACCGATCCGGTACAGTCGGCAGTCATGGAATTGCTGCCGTACACCGCCTCGGCGTCCTATTTTGCCGCACCCAACCTGTTTCCCCTGGTCGTTTTCAAGCAGATCAACCTGTCCGTGCGCTATGGCAACCACGTACAGTCCACCTTCGCGTACGCCACATACGGTCTTGTCATGTGCGGAAGCACCCTCGAATTTGACGAAGGGCTGAAGTTCGGCGAGATTGCCGTGCGGCTGCTGGAAAAATTCAAGGACGTGACTACGTTCAGCAAAGTCTACTTCCTGAACTCGGGGTTCATTCGCATCTGGCGCGACCATTTCCGCGACACCCTGGAAGGATTGAACAGCGCCTACCAGAAAGGACTCGAAACCGGCGATTTTCTGTTTGCTTCATATGCTATTTTCAACGCCAGTTCCACCAAGTTCTACATGGGAATGCCGCTGGCAGCCCTGAAAGATGATTTGGACGCCTATGCAGCAGCCCTGTTGAAGATCAAGCAATATACAGGCCTCGGATGGCTGAACATTCCGCGGCAGGCCATTGCCAACCTCATGCAGGACGGCGAAGCCGAACCGCGCCTGCTGGGCCCGGCCTACGACGAGCGGATACAGGTGGAGCAACATCTGAAAGGAAAAGATTACAGCGGATTGTGCGTGTATTACATGATCCGCATGAAGCTGGACTATTTCTTCGAAGAAACGAAATCGGCTGTCGCGAACGGAGAATTGTGTTTTAAATATATCGAAAGCGTGCTGGCGACGCCGCATGTGTATCTGATGTATTTTTATTACGCGCTGAGCCTGATCCGCTCGGCAGAAACGGCATCCGGCGGCAAAAAGCGGCGTGCGCTCGGCCAGGCGCGCAAATTGCTCGTTACGATTCGGAAATTTGCCAAAAGCAACCCCGCCAACGCCCTGTCGAAACAATACCTGGTGGAAGCCGAACTGGCAAGTGTGCAAAACAGGGAACAAGAAGCGCTGACGTTGTATGAAAAGGCGATCGCAGCTTCCAGGGAAAACGAATTTCTGAACGACGAAGCGCTCGTCAACGAACTGCTCGGCCGCTATTGGGTCATGAGAGGCGATACCGGGAAAGGCAAACCATATCTGCTGGAATCCCGGCGGCTTTTCCACAAATGGGGCGCGATTGCAAAAGCCAACTGGCTCGACCGCCGCTACGGGCTGAAAGTCGAAACGCCGGCTGCACAGGCCAGTGGCGACGGCATGGTCACACGTTCCGGCTCTCACAGTGGCAGCGATATTGACATGCTTTCGCTGATGAAGGCTGCGCTCGCCATTTCGGGCGAAATTCAGATCGACAAACTGATGTCGCAACTGATGCACGTACTGGTGGAAAATGCCGGCGCCCAGCACGGTTTTTTTGCGATCGAGCGCGAAGGCCGCTGGATGGTCGAGGCGAGCAACGCGACCGGGGAAGCAAATAAGCAATCCTGGTCGGCCGTGCCATTGCAAGGCAATCCCTATTTTCCCGAAACGGTGGCACAATTCGTGATCCGCACAAAAGAAGACCTCGTTCTTTCCAATGCGCAGCAGGACAACCGCTTTATGAACGACCCCATCGTCCGGAAAAAGCAACTGCGCTCGATACTGTGCCTGCCGATCATGCACCAGGGGCGGCTCATTGGCATCCTGTACGCCGATAACAACCTCAACAGCGGCGTTTTCACCGAACAACGCGTACAATTCCTGAAATTGCTGTCGGGCCAGATCGCCGTATCGCTCGAAAATGCCTTGCAGTACGAACACCTTGAACAGATCGTGGCCGATCGTACTGCGGAGGTCATGCGGCAGCGCGATGCGCTTGAAAAGTCGCTGGGCGATCTGAAACTGGCGCAGGCCAAACTGGTGGAAAGCGAAAAAATGGCGTCGCTGGGTCAGCTCACGGCAGGTCTCGCACACGAGATCAACAACCCGATCAACTTCGTGTCCGTCGGCGTCAACAACCTCCAGCAGAATTTCGAAGAACTGAAAACGGCTCTGGAGGCGTATCTGGCGCTCGATCCGGCCGAAGACAACCGGGAAGCCCTCAAAAAAATAGCCGATAAAAACCTGCATCAGCTGGTGGAAGAAACGGTGGAGGACAGCGACGAAATGTTCAGAAGCATCCAGAACGGCATCAAACGCACCGTCACCATCGTCAAAAGCCTGCGCAACTTCAGCCGCCTGGACGAAGGCGAGTACAAGGTCGTGGATATCCACGAAGGGCTCGATTCGACGCTGGAGATCCTGCAAAGCCAGATCCGGAAAAAAGCGGAGATCGTGCGCGAATACGGCGAACTTCCGCCCATCGAATGCGCTGCAGGGAAGATCAACCAGGTGTTCATGAACATCATCAACAACGCCTTGCAGGCGATCGACGGCACCGGCACGATCACCCTGGCCACCCGCTACGACAAAAGCCAAAGCGAGATCAGGATTGCGATCTCTGACACGGGCAGCGGCATGACGGAGGAGGTGAAAAGGCGCCTGTTCGAGCCGTTCTTTACCACAAAACCGGTCGGCGAAGGCACTGGCCTGGGCATGTCGATCAGTTATGGCATTATCAATGACCATAAAGGCCGCATCGAGGTCGAAAGTGAAGTCGGCAAAGGTTCTACTTTTGTGATCTACTTGCCGGTCAAGCAAGCATAAAACATCTTTTTTGATGAGTATACCGGAGAGACCAACCGTACTGTATATCGACGACGAAGAAGACAACCTCCTCGTATTCAAATCGGCGTTCCGGCGCGATTTCAAGGTGCTGACCACGACATCGCATACCGAGGCGCTTGAAATGATCAAGCAGGAGGAAGTACCCGTCATCGTGACCGACCAGCGCATGCCGGTCTGCACCGGCGTGGAGTTTTTTCAGCAAATTCCCTCGGACATCAATAATGTCCGGATCATCCTGACGGGGTTCAGCGATATCGAGGTGATCATAAAGGCCATCAACAACTGCAATATTTACCGCTATCTCACCAAACCCTGGGACCAGGCCGAAATGAAGCGCACCCTCGACCTGGCGGTGGAGAAATATTACCTGCAAAAACACAACGTGCAGTTACTGACGGATTTGCAGGTGGCCAACGAACAACTCGAAGAAAAGGTGCGGCTGCGGACCAGCGAATTGCAGCAGGAGAAAGAAAAATCGGAACACCTGCTGCTGAATATCCTTCCCGACGAGATCGCCGAGGAACTCAAGCAGCACGGCAAGGTAAAACCCCGTCGCTTCGACCATGTATCCATTTTGTTCCTCGATTTTGTGGAATTTACAAAGATCGCGGAACGCATGCCTGCAGAAACCCTGATCGAGGAACTGGACCACTACTTCCGTACCATCGACGATATTTTCAGCAAACACGGCGTCGAGAAGATCAAAACCATCGGCGACGCCTACCTCGCCGTCAGCGGATTGCCCGTTTCAGCAGAAGAACATGCCCTGAAAATGGTCGGCGCTGCCGTGGAGATACTTGAGTTCATCGACACGGAAAAGGAGCGGCGCACCGCGGCCGGGGGAACGGCGTTCGATGCCCGCATCGGCATTCACAGCGGATCGGTGATCGCAGGCGTGGTGGGCAATACCAAATTCGCATTCGACATCTGGGGCGACGACGTGAATATTGCGGCCCGCCTCGAAAGCAACGGCGAAAAAGGGCGCGTCAACGTTTCGGAAGCGACGTACCAACTCACCAAAGACCGCTACCGCTATGAGCACCGCGGCAAAGTGAACGCCAAATACAAGGGTGAGATCGAGATGTATTTTCTGGAGCGATGAAAAGCCGTTGGCAGCAGGTATCTGTGACTAGGCACGGCCGCTGCCAACGGCAATTGCTTATTCTTCTTCCACTTCCACACCCGTGGGGTTGCGCTCCCACATCAGATAGGCTTTGAGGAAGCCGTCGAGGTCGCCATCGAGCACAACATCGGGGTTGTGCACCTTATAGCCGCTGCGCAGATCCTTCACCCAGCGGTCGTCGAGCACATAGGAGCGGATCTGGCTGCCCCATTCGATCTTGCTTTTGCCCGCCTCGATCTTGTCTTTTTCCTCCTGACGCTTGCGCAATTCGAGTTCATATATCCGGCTGCGGAGCATTTGCATGGCCCGGTCGCGGTTCTGGTGCTGGCTGCGTTCGGCCTGGCATTCCACGACGATGCCGGTGGGCACGTGTTTCAGGCGCACGGCCGATTCCGTCCGGTTGACGTGCTGTCCGCCGGCGCCCGAAGCGCGGAATACGTCCATTTCAATATCGTCGGGGCGGATATTGATCTCGATGTCGTCGTCCACCAGGGGGTACACGAATACGGACGAAAAGGAGGTCTGCCGCTTCCCCTGCGCGTTGAAAGGGCTGATGCGCACCAGGCGGTGCACGCCGTTTTCACTTTTCAGCCAGCCATAGGCATAGTCGCCCACGATCTCGATGCTCGCCGATTTGATGCCGGCTACGTCGCCGTCCTGTTCGAACAGGTCGTTGACCTTGAAGCCCCTGCGCTCGGCCCACATGCGGTACATGCGCAGCAGCATGGCCGACCAGTCGCACGCCTCGGTGCCGCCGGCGCCGGCGTTGATGGTGAGCACGGCCGACATTTCGTCCTCTTTCTGGTTCAGGGTGCTGCGGAATTCGGCATCAGCCAGTATTTCGGCGCTTTTGGCATACTGGGTGTCCACCTCTTCTTCGGAGGCCATTCCCTCTTTTTGAAATTCGAAGAGGCCTTCCAGGTCGTCCACTTCGCGGGCCAGCCCGGCGTATTCGTCGAGCCAGCGCTGGTTGAGGCCTATCTTGCGTTGGATGGATTCGGCGCGTTTGGGGTCGCTCCAGAAATTGGGGTCGAGGGTTTGGCTGCTCAGGTCTTCGACTTCGCGTTTGCGGTTGTCGACGTCAAAGATACCTCCTTAACACCGCCAGTTTATCCTTCAACTCCTTGAGTTGTTCGATCGTCATGGAAACGGAAAATTTTTAAAACACTGGTTATCAATAAAGGGTGAATGCTTATGCGATAGGGTAGCGCTGCATTCACATATCAGGCCTCTGGGGATAAAAAAAGGTTGAAAACAAACCCGATCCGTCGGATCAAAGTTCATTTTCAACCTCAATAAAACAGTACTTACAGTACTTCCACGTAGAAGATGAGTTCCGAATTGGGCGGGATCGAGCCTTGTGCACGGTCGCCGTATCCGATCTGCGGCGGAATAAAGAAGTAGGCTTTGCCACCGTGGTTGAGGAACATCACGCCCTGGTCGAAGCCGGCGATCATCTGGCCGACCCCGGCAGGGAAAGGCAGCGGTTGTCCGCGTTCGAAGGAATTGTCGAACATGGTGCCATCGGTGAGCACGCCGTAGTAGTCCACCTTGATGTTCTCGCCCTGCTGGATGGGTGCGCCGGAGCCTTTGTCCAGGATCATGACTTTCAGGCCCGACTCCTGCTTGGTGAGCTGGCTCTCGAGTTTGCCGGCCTTGTAGTCGGCAGCAGTCGCTTTTACCTGCGTTTCGATGCCCGCAATGCGCGCCTGTGCTTCTGCCAGCGCTTTTGCCTTTTCCTCGGCGGTAATGATATCCACCAGTACCACTTCGTAGCGCACTTCCTTGTTGTCTTTCAGCGCCGGCGGAATGAATTTCTGGAGGAACGTATCGATCACTTCATAGACGGTGCCGCTGTCGCCTTCGCTCATGAGGAGCAGGGCGTCGTAAATAGCGGGGATGCGCTTGGGAGCGCGATCGGGGGTGAACAGCGTGAATTCGCGCGGTCCGCCGAAGTTCTTCTGCGTGCTTGCCATCAGCGAGTCGCCGATGTAGGTGTAAGTCTGCACGAGCACGGTCTCGCCGGGCTGGGGTTTATTACCTTCCTTGTTGGTGTGGTTTACAAAACGGAAGCCGTGTTCCGTTTGGACGCCCTCGTTCTGCCCGCAGGCGAACATGGTGGCGGCGGCTGCAACAGCCAGGATGAATAATTTACGCATTTTCTTGAAAATGAATGATTTAATAGCTAGTAAAAGGTTCTTTGCCGGTCAATTCTTTTTCCATAAGGCACTTTTATACTGGGGGAGCAGGTCTTTGAACTTTTGAATGGTGGCTTTCAGACTGTCGTGCGAATAGGCGCCTGCCGCGTTCTTGTGGCCGCCGCCGTTGAAGTGCTTTTTGCAGATATCCTGAACGTCGAAGTCGCCTTTCGAGCGCAGGCTGAGTTTGACGACGGTAGGCTGGTTGTGGATAAACGCCGCTAGCCGCACGTCCCTGATGCTGAGCAGGTAATTGACGATCCCTTCTGTGTCGCCGCGCTGGATGTTGAACATTTCGTAATCCTTCTTCGACAACCAGATCAGCGCCGTGCGGTATTCCGGCATATACTCCATCCGGTTGGCAAGGCAATGACCCAGCAGACGCAGGTTTTTTTCCTTTTGCGAATTGAAGATCATGTCCTGCACGGCGAGGTCGTCGGTGCCGCGATCGATGAGATCGGCGGCGATGCGGAATATGGTCGCATTGGTGGCGTGGCGGAAAGACCCCGTATCGGTCACCAGACCCGTGTAGATACATTTTCCGACTGTGGGATTCAGTTTCTGGCCGTCGCCGATGCCGGCGATGAAGCGGTACACCATTTCACAGGTGCTGCTGGCTTCGGGCTCGCTGTACATGTAATCCGCGATCTGGTCGGGGTACAGGTGATGATCGATCATGATGCGCTTGCCCGGCAGGTTGCGCACGTAGTCGCCCATCTTGTCGATCCGGCTCAAAGCATTGAAATCCAGGAAGATAAACAGGTTTTTTTTGCTCAGTACCTGCTTGCACTCCTCGGTATGGATGTCCCAGATCAGGATGTCGGCGGCGCCGGGCAATGCTTCGAATTCTTCCGGAAATTCCGAAGGAAACAGCACGTGGACGGTGTGGCCGTGCTGGTCGAGGTAGTGTCGCATGGCCAGCGAACTGCCGATGGCATCGCCGTCGGGGTTGCGGTGCGACAGGATCGCCACGTTTTGCGGGCGGTGGACCAATTCTTTTAGCGCGGCCGGAAATTCCATCATAGCTCGGGTACCAGGGGAATATTCTTTGGCAAACCTGGGTGTCAAAAGGCCGGCAAAACTACGGTATTCGCGTATGAAATGCAGGGTGCGCCGGATATTATTTTTCAGAAAACCTTTTTTGCTCCTCTGTTTGAAATAAAATCTTGCTCTACCTTTGCGCGCTCGATCGGAACACGGCTTTGTCTTCCGGCGAATTCACCAGCATCATTCATCAACCTACGTTCATACAATGGCAGGTAACCGCACATTTACCATGATCAAACCCGACGCTGTGCGCGCCGGTAATATTGGCAACATCCTTCAGATGATCAACGCCGCAGGCTTCCGCATCGTGGCCATGAAACTCACCCGGCTGAGCCTCGACAAAGCAGGCGAATTTTACGCTGTGCATAAAGAGCGCCCCTTCTACGGCGAGTTGTGCGAATTCATGAGCAGCGGCCCCATCGTGGCGGCAATCCTGGAAAAAGACAACGCTGTGGAAGATTTCCGCACGCTGATCGGCGCCACCAATCCGGCGAACGCTGCTCCCGGCACCATCCGCGCCAAATACGCGACCAGCGTCGGCGAAAATGCCGTGCACGGTTCCGACAGCGACGAGAACGCCGCTATCGAAGGCGCCTTCCATTTCGGCGGGGTGGAAATGTACTGATCCGCTCAGCGCGCATACGCCGCCAGCCACTTGCACTCTTTTACGACAGCCTGGTAGAACCGGGTGTTCGGATAACGGTTGATCAGCAGCCGGTATTCGTCCATGTACGCGTCGGGCAGCACCGGGATCAGTTTGCTGCCCGGCCTGTACGTGCATTCCGGTGCGCAGAACCACTGCTTTTGCCGGCACCTGGCTGCCATAAAGGCTGCGCGGGCCGCGATCTCGGGGTTGTAGGCCACTTCGAGCGCTTTCTGGAAATAGGAATGTGCCAGACTCAGGTCGATGTTTTCGCGGTTGCCGTTGGGCGAGCCCGCCATCGGAAAAACAGGCCCCTGCGCCAGCCTCAACTGGTTGTAGCCATCCCTGTAGAAATCCGTCACCTCCCATTCATATCCGAAATAGGACATGTTGTAGTACCCCAGTCCGATCAGATAGTAGTACCAGGCCGCGCTGCTGTCCCGGACGGCTTGTGCCGCTTTGGCCCTGAAATCGAAGTCGAGTATTTTCTGGGCGATCTGCCGTCGGTTGAGGAACAGACTGTCGGAAACCTCCCGGTTTATCCGCTCGCCCACTTTTTCGCGGAAAGGCGTGTATTTCGTGAGGGAAACTTCCTCTGTTGGTTTGATCTCGCGCAGGGTCAGCAGCGCAGCTTCGGGTTGTCCCAGGCTCAACAGGTAGGCGCCCTTTGTTTCCAGCAAAAACGCCCTGATCTGCTCGTTGTTCGTGTCGATCTTCATCGCTTTTTCCAACAGCACAGGGTCTTCTTCCAGCGACAGTTTCAGGAGGTCGTCGATGACGATCAGGTCGGGGTTGTAGCGCAGGGCTTTGGGCGGATAAGCCGCGAGTATGGCTTTGCCGGGATGTTTGCTTTCCGCATAGCGTTTTGACAGCCAGTCCTGCAGGAACAGTTCGAGGTAACGGTTGTATTTAAAGGCATCCAGGCTTCTGACCTTGAATGCCATCATATCGCGGTATTGCTCGTTGGAGGGGTCGAGTTTGAGGATTTCCAGCAGGGCCCGCCAGATCTCGAGTTGCCGGTACAGTTGTTTGTCGTATTCCGATTTGTTGTCAAAACTTTTTTCCGCGCGGTTGAAAGTATTGTTCGCGGCGTAGATATCACCTGCCAGCAGTTCGAGGTAACCGCTCATGCACAGCCACAGTTTGGTGTTGGCGAGCCCTTTCTCCCGAAGCGCCCTGCGCACGAAACTTTGCAGGTTGAGCAGGTGCTGTGCTGCCTGCTGTCGTTTCAGCGCGCCCCTGGCAGTGCCGTATTTTTTATCCGTGACTTCGGTGCGCAACAGCGCTTTTTCCAGCTCCTGCACTTCACTCACCAGCAGCAGGTCGAGTTGCGGATTCTGCGGATCGAGTTTGTACACCTCGGCCATGTCCTCTACGGCATGGGTATGGGAGCCTCCGGCGCGCATGATGTACAGGGTCGATTTCTCGGCGTCGCTGCGACAGAGCCGCAGCGTTTGCAGCCAGTCCTGGTCGTTGCGGATCACCCAGCTCCGGTACGCCTGAGCGCGTTTGGAGGGGCAGTGCCGGAAGATGCGCGCGTACTCGTAGGCAGCTTCGGGGTATTTCCCCAGTTTTTGCAGGGCGCCGGCGAGATGCCCGAGGGTCCAGTAGTAGATGATACTCGGTTTTTTCAGGTCCAGTTTTGGGAAAAGGTAATTGTAAAGGTCAACGGTGTAGCCCCAGTTGTGCGAATAATGCGCCATGCGCACGATCTGATAGGTGTAGCGGAGTTTGACGAAATACGACTTTGTCTGACCGAATCGCCCGAGCCCTTCGTTGATCAGGGTGTTCATGGCGGCCGTATCGCGTTCCGGGATCGTCCACCCGTCGCCGCCGGCCGTCACGTAGGGTTCGCACTTTTTGGCGTACATCAGGTAGTCGATCACCTCCGTGCATTTGTTGAACACGATCATTTCGGCAAAAGTGTTGCCGGCCAGTTGGTAAGGCAGGGGCGTCTTCTTTTCAGGGTCCAGGGTGGCATTCCGCAGGCGGATCAGTTCTTCTATGCTGCTCTGATAAACGAGGTAGTCCACGTCTTCAAAAGCAGGCTGCCCGCAAAAACGCCCGATCCATTCTTCGATGTTCTCCTCACGTTGTACGTCGCGGTTGAAATAGAAGCGCTGGTAATAATCATCCCATTTGATAAAAAACGGCGCATAGGCTGCATTCTTGTTGATGATATCGGGATGCAAAAAGGTGTAGCCGCCGCTCATTTCTTTCTTCGGGCCGCAGGCGCCCCGTCCGGTGGTTTCCGGAAGGGATTCGGGGCTGTGAAAGGCGTTGCCAAAAAAGAAGAAAAAGAACAGCGGCCATACGCCATACCGGTATGCTGTAGCGGCTGCACGCAGGTTTTGCAGGTAGGTGCGGAGCCCTGCGGCGGGTGTTATTCTCTCTTTTGCGGTGTTCGAATGATTCGGCATACTGAATCCAGCAAGGGTGTTTGGTAGCGATGCGGGGTCGTTTGTTCGAGGTGGAAAAAAGATACCGTCGTTGCATCGGACAGGCTGGCGCCGGCTGCCAGCGTTGCCGCTTCCAGCAGCGTTGCCGGCGATATCCATTCCGTGCGCAACAAGTCGCCAGGGCGAAGATAATGTCCCGACCGGAAAGTGCCTTTTTTTACGTAACTGCGTGAAAAAGATGCCTTTTGCAAAAGATCGTTGGATACGGCAGGGGCAAAAAAAGTGGTGTCCGACAGTTCTGTATCCTCCATGCCGGGCAAAATTTTCCAGAGCTCGGCGTCGCGATAGACCAGGGTCCAGGAAAAAACGGGCAGCGCCAGATCGAGAGGAAGCGGGTAGGGGCGCAGGGTTCCGCTCGTGTATTTTTCGGCGTCGGCAGGCGTAAAGATCGAATTGCCGTAGGCAGGATCTTCGATGTCTCCCGTGTTGTAAAACATCAGCATGCCTCGGTCGACAGGCGGCACGCCGGTCTGTTCGGGGAATTTGTACTGGTGCAGGCGGATCGTTGCGCTCAGCACGACGCTGTCGGGTAGCCGGCGATCGACCTTTTGCAGGAAATCGAAAAAGGCGGCCCGGGTGGAAGGCGTCCAGTCGCAGTCGAACTGGACTTCTGCGGGAAACGGCGCACCGCCGTACAGCCGGGGGTACGTGCCAAGCGTTTGCACGACCTTTTCCGACAGCCGCTCGATCTGCGCCGCCGAAACATCGCGAAACACTTCATTGGCAATGAAAAAGACCGGCACCACCGCAATGCCCTGCAAAGGAATGGAATCGGCGGTTTCGAGCCTGGAATAGGGTATGATGCCTGCGCCGGCGGGGTCGGGCCCGATGTCGAGCAGTTTGACGTATAACTTCCGGCATCCGAGCGAATCGAGATAGCGCCGGGTGTCACGGGATATTTCCAGCGTGGTTTGCCAGTAATAGAAAGCGGGCGTAACCTGCCTTGGAGTTTCTTTTTCGGTGCAGGAAAAAAAGAACAGGCAGGCGGTTGCTGCTACACTAAAACTTCGCAGACACCACATCGCGTGCAGAATCAATATATGGCTTCCAGTACGAACTGCTCAGCACATCTTCTTCGATCACTCCCCGGGAAGTGGTGCTGTGGATGACGTACAGGCTCTTTCCGTTGTTGGATTTGACGAGGGAAACGTGGAAGATCGGCTGGCCGGGACCCCGGCGGAAGAATATCAGGTCGCCGGGCTTTGCGTCCTCTACGGGGCGCTCACGCCCCTGTTTTACCTGTTCGCGCGCGGCGGGCGACAGGCTGATGTTGAAGTGATCCATCACGTAACTGGTAAATCCGGAGCAGTCGAAACCGGTGGACGGCTTTTTTCCGGCGGGGGTGTATTTGGCGCCCTTGTACCGGGTCGCATAACTCACGATGTCGCGCCGGAAGGTCGCCTCGCGGCTGCTGACGGGCGCCGGCGCCCTTTTTTCCGTTTTTTGGAACAGTTTGCATTGATAGATTGAAGCGGTCAGTATGACGAGCAGCAACCATTGTGTTTTTTTCAAGGCAGGTATGGGCATGTTGAATCTTTTTTCACTGATGAACGATCAAATAAAGCCGCCAAAATCGCGACCTTGTTATTTGACCGTTCCTTAAACGCGGCAGCATCCGGCCGGGGGCGAACAGAGATCACTTTAAAATTTATTTCACAGTTTCTGAACGCTTTGAAAACGGCAGCCCAGGAAAAAAACGCGGCACACAGCGCTGGTAATCGCGGTATTCCGGGTACTTGCTTGCCGAAATTTTCTCGCTGAAATCCGAACTTCCGATAAAAAGCAACATGAGCAGCAGCACGCCCGCCAGCGACCAGTTGAGCCAGCGGCCGGTCGCCGCAACGCCGAAAAGGTAGTAAAAAAGCCAGATCGCCTGCTCGGCCGCGTAATTGGGATGCCTGACGTATGCCCAAAGCCCGCTTCTGCAAAAACCTGCGGCATAATCGCCTTCCAGCGGAAGCCCTTCCCGTATACGACGGTGTTTTTCCGCCTGAAATTCATATTGCTGCTGATCGGCGAGTGTTTCCACGCTGATTGCCAAAAACATCAGCACGGCCGCGGCGATATCGATCAGGTTGAGTGGCGTGCCTTGTCCCTGCCAGGCGACCAGTGCGGGCAGGCAAAAAAGCAGGATCAGCGTATGCTGGTAAAAGGAAATAAAGAACAGGTTGAACAGCATCCAGGGCAGCCGCTTCCCCAGCACCGGGTGCTGTCGCAACACGCTCCAGCGGTAGTCTTCTTCGCCTTTCCAGGGGATGGGGTGATAGCCGTCGCGCCGGGCAAAATTTGCGCTCAGTCGAAGCCCCCAAGCGGTAACCAGGATGGCCATCAGCACCAGGCGGTCGTCAAACCCGCTTTCCCGGCTGAAATACCAGGTATAAAGGATGGGCATCAGGCTCCACAACTTGTCCACCTGGCTGTAGTTGCGCGTGATCTCGCTCGTGAAAAAACAGATCAGGGCCGCTACGCACATGATCGCAACGGCCGTCATGAGCGCCTCCTGTTGCGGGGCGTCCAGTGGAATGTCGTAGTAAAAGGCCAATACCGGCAGGGCCAGCAGGGCCGCGATCAAAAGCAGTGTTGTTCGGATCAAAGCGGAGTGTTGTTTTGTCTGCAAAAATGCTTTTTTATACCGAATTGCGATCAAAGAACTTTGATCCTCTTATTGTGCATGGCTATACCATGTGTGCCCTATCCGTGCCGGCTGTGCCGACAAACGCAAAGAACTCTGAATGGGTCTTGTTATAGGAAGGTAAGTTTGATTCCTTCGGTAACCATTCCTGTTCCGATGATCGCAAGGATCAATCCCATCAGTTTCCCGATAACGGAAATCAAATTGTCGCCTACGGCCCTTACAATTGCGTCGCTGGCCATAAAAGCCAGATACGTGAGAAAGATCATCAAGGCAAAAACGGCAATCACAATTCCAACGCGGATATACCCTGCATTCGTAACAAAATCCATGGCCGTAACGATGGTGCCGGGGCCTGCAAGGATCGGAATGGCCAAGGGCGAGATCGCGAGATTGTTTTGCGCATTTGGGTCGGCGATGTTGTGTATTTTGGATTTTTGAGACATCAGCATTTCAAATCCGACGTAAAAGATAAGCAGGCCGCCGGTTATTTTAAACGCCGGTATCGTGATGCCGAACAATTCAAAGATATATTTTCCGGCTATTACAAAAGAGGTGACAATAAGAAACGCGACAATAGACGCAGTTCTGGCGATCTTCTTTTTATCGTCCGTGGTTTCGCCTTCCACCAGTCCCAAAAAAATAGGCGTATTTGCAATGGGATTCATGATCGCAAAAAAGCCCATAAATACGCTCAGCGCATACGTAAATAATTCCTGCATCTTTATTTCATTTTCAAACGCTTGCGCGGAATTTCAAAGCGTTCAGGATGTGATCTTTATATCTTTATCAAACAAATTTGTGCCGCCTTTTACCCCGAAATCCAGCGTGGTTACAGGATAAGCAATGGTGATGTTTTCTTTTTCAAATCGCTTTTTTATGCGGATGATAATATCGCTCATCGCTTTCTGGTAATCGTTGTTCGTGCTGAATCTGATCCAGAAACGCAACTGAAAATTAAAAGTGGAATTTCCGATTTTAGTGAAGTAAAAATCCACGTCTTCATCGGGCAACAATTCATCCAATTTTTTTACTTCGTCCAAAGCAACCGCTTTGACGTGTTCCAGGTCGTCGCCATAAGAAACGCCGCTTTCCAGGATGACCCTTCTTTTTTTAAAGGTCGAAAAATTTGTAAACGTGTTATTGTAAATCACCTGGTTTGGCACAAAAACCTCTTGTCCCGGAACCGTCCGGATCGTCGTGGTGATCCAGCCGATTTCCATAATTACGCCATAATTATCGTCTATTAATACCCAGTCGTCTTTTTGAAAAGGGTGTTGCATCTTTAAAAGCAGCCCTGCGAAAATATTCGAGGCAATGTCTTTAAATGCAAAACCTGCGATAATGCCGATAATGCCTGCTCCTGCCAACAACTTGGTCAGTATTTGTTCGAGGCCAATGATCTGTAAAGCCAGAAATACGCCTGATAAAAGGAAGAAAAAATAAATAAGGGACGATATTATTTTGGCTATTTCCAGATGATACCTGATCGTTTTGGAATAGAATTTCAGGCTTGCCGTCCGGGCAAATTTTGCCAGCAATGCGAATGCTATCAACACCAGAAGCGCCAGGAACACTTTAGGCAAATAGTCTAAAACGCCGTGCTCCCAGTTTTGCAGTATTTTTTCAAAATAGTTGACTGAGTTATCCATTTGCTTTTGGCTGAAATTTATGAATGATCAGTTCTGTAAAAAAATTCAGAAACCCTATCGAAACCCTGGGTTTGTTTTGTAATTTGAAGATACGAAATATTGCAACCGGTAATAAACAAAAAGCGCCCTTCCAGTCCGGAGGGGCGCTTGGGTTTTATCACAAAAGAGAACTTTCTCAAAGGCCGAACACCGAACGCCCGAGGTATGTAGCGGCCTCGCCCAGTTCCTCCTCGATGCGGAGCAACTGGTTGTACTTGGCCACCCGGTCGGAGCGGCTGGCCGAGCCGGTCTTGATCTGTCCGGTATTGAGCGCGACGGCCAGGTCGGCGATGGTGGTGTCTTCCGTTTCGCCGGAACGGTGGCTGATCACGGAGGTGTAGGCGTGGCGTGTGGCGAGGCTGACCGATTCGATGGTTTCGGTGAGCGAGCCGATCTGGTTGACCTTGATCAGGATCGAGTTGGCGATCTTTTCGTCGATGCCCTTTTGCAGGCGCTCCACGTTGGTGACAAACAGGTCGTCGCCCACCAACTGGATGCGGTGTCCCAGGGTCTCGGTCATCATTTTCCAGCCTTCCCAGTCGTCTTCCGCGCAGCCGTCCTCGATGCTGTAGATCGGGTAGCGGTTGCACCAGTCTTTCCAGAATGCCACCATGTCTTTCTTCGACAGGCGGTCGCCCGTCGATTTTTTGAATACGTATTCGCCTTTTTCCTGGTCAAAAAATTCGGACGACGCAGCATCCAGGGCGATCACAATGTCGTCGAGCGGGCGGAAGCCGGCCGCTTCGATAGCGGTCATCACCATCTGGATCGCTTCTTCGTTGTTTTTGATGCCGGGGGCGAAGCCGCCTTCGTCGCCGACGTTGGTCGCGTAGCCCTTGCTTTTCAGCACTTTTTTCAGGTGGTGGAAGATCTCTACCCCCATGCGCAGGCCCTCGCGGAAGGAATCTGCGCCCACCGGCATGATCATAAATTCCTGAAAATCAATGCCGTTGTCGGCGTGCGCGCCGCCGTTCAGGATGTTCATCATCGGCACGGGCAGCACGTGTGCGTTGACGCCGCCGAGGTAGCGGTACAGCGGCTGTCCGAGTTCTTCGGCCGCGGCGCGGGCGGTGGCCAGGCTGACCGCCAGGATCGCATTGGCGCCTATTTTGGATTTGTTGCGGGTGCCGTCCCGCTCGATCATCAGCCGGTCGATGCGGATCTGATCGCTCACTTCAAGCCCTACGAGTTCGGGGCGGATAAGTTTTTCAACATTTTTTACGGCTTCCTGCACCCCTTTGCCAAGGTAGCGTCCCGCATCGTCGTCGCGGAGTTCGACGGCTTCATGCACCCCGGTGCTGGCGCCGCTGGGTACGGCGGCGCGGCCGGCGAAGCCGGTTTCCGTCCATACTTCCGCCTCGATCGTGGGGTTGCCACGGCTGTCGAGGATCTCGCGAGCGATGATTTCACGAATTGCACTCATGTAGTGTTATTCTTTTGATGGTTGTAGTAAAATCTGTCAGTGTTGTCCGGCAGCTGTGCGCCACGGACGGGCAAAAGTAGCCAAAATCCGGATTGCTACCGGACATTGGAACATTAAGGAAAGATACATTTCTGTTATTTTCGCCTTCTGTTGCTCGAAACCCGTCTGACAACCACAAGTCCAAATGGCAAAAAAATCTCCACCCGCCGATCCTTCCGGACATAGCGCCGAAGATTTTAATCCGCTCGATCCTCCGGAATATGTCGAACGTACCCATCAAGTGCTTGCCGTAGAACGGGAGCAATACCTGAAAAAACGCCGCAAGGAGAACCACCTGCCGCCGCCTTCCGACGACGACCTCGCCGGGCTGTGCATTTCCGGCGGCGGGGTGCGATCGGCTACGCTGGGCCTGGGCCTGCTGCAGGCGTTTATCAAAAAAGGGCTCCTGAAAAAGTTCGATTACCTGAGCACGGTTTCGGGGGGCGGATACATCGGTTCCTGCCTGAGTTCGTTGCTGAGCAAGGAGCCCAACAACGCGGAGAAGTACAGCGACGAACCCAACCCAAACGAACGGTTCGACCACACCGAAGTAGGGCTGGATAGCAAGGACAGCCCCTTTGTAGGGCTTCGTTACGACTATGAATACCGGACCCTCGACAAAACCCGCCTGTCGGCGAAACACCAGCTGCTGCACCTGCGTCGCTACGGGGAATACCTGACCCCGCGAAAAGGCATCCTCGCCTGGGATGTCAGCCGTGCGGTTGGCGCGCTTTTCACGGGCGTTTTTATCCATACGCTGCTCTTTTTGCTCATCCTGGGTACGGTCGTGTTGCTGCATCACGTCCTGTTCGCCGGCATGTCTGACGGCGATTTCATTTATACCCTGCAAAAACCGCAGGATGCCTACAATCTCGACCATCCTGAGGGCCCGGTCCGGTCGGAATATTATCTGCCGAAGGCGGAATGGGAGAAAAAAAGCGCCATGCAGCAACTGTCGGATTGGTATGCCAATCAGTTGCGGCCGCAATTTTATCTTATAAAAAAGGCATCGCTCAACATGACCGGCCTGCTCGGTTTGTTTTTTGGAGCCGGGCTGATCCTGGGCTTGTTGTTTATCTTTTATGCCCGCCGCCTGCCTGAAAAAGTCGCGGCCAGGGAGCAGGAAGAGGCGCGTTACCGCGATCCGGAAAAAGACCGGATGTACGTACGACCCGGGGGCGACGATCTGATGCGTCATGTGTCCTGGCCCTTTGTGCGGCGGTTTACCCTGGCGGCCTATGTTTTGGGTCCGCTGGCCTCTTATGCAATCATGATCACGATGGCCTGTACCGGTAAACCATCGGATCATAATTATTTTGCCATGCTGGCCCTGCCGCTCTGCTATTCTGCAGGCCTGTTCCTTTCCGTGCACTTGCTTACGGCACTTTATTTTGTTAACAACGCTCCGGAGCCCGTGAGCGGACGGCTGTACCGGTCGTTCTACAACGGGATGCAGGGCGCAACCTTCATGGGTTTGCTGGTCGCCCTGCTCTTTCCCCTCGCGGTGATCCTGCTGTTTGGCGATCACGGACTGATGGTAAATCTGTTGATCTCCTTCATTCCTGTTGCCACGGCGTACTATTTTACGATGACCACACTGGGCGGGAAAAGCGCCAATACTTTTTTGGGCGGCATGATGCGCAATCTTCAAATGCCGCTGCTGAATCTTTCGATCGTGCTGTTCGTAGGGATCGCGCTAGCGGCGGTTTCGAAGGTGTTGTTCTGGATCGAACGCATGTGGGCACTGCAACCGGGCGATTGCCTGATGGTATCCCTCTGGCTGCTGCTCGCCTGTGGAAGCCTGGTGCTGTTACTGGGGTTTGCGGCAAACTCGAACGATATTTCACTGCATTATTTCTACCGCGACCGGCTGTCGGAGGCTTATCTGCGCACGGAAGGGCGCGTCGCGCACCCCAAGGAAGAATTTAAAGAACCCGTGCGCGTGCATTCCAAGGAACTGTTCGACGTGAACCTGCGCAACCACGAAAACCTGCGCCTGGCAGAACTGGGCGAGGGCAATTATAAAGGGCCGTATCACCTCATTGTCTCGGCGCTCAATCTGCAAGGCTCCCACGACCTGGCCAAAAAGACGCTAAAAAGCGATCATTTTATCTTCTCAAAATATTTCATCGGCTCCCGCACCACCGGCTATGCGCGGTCGGACAAATACCGCGGCGGCGGCACCAAACTGAACACTGCCATGGCCATTTCGGCCGCTGCTGTAGCAAGCGGAATGGGGCTGATGAGTTTTGCCGCTTCCAATTTTTACATGACCCTGCTCAACCTGCGCACGGGCTACTGGATCGAAAATCCCTGGTACCTGCACAAAGAGGCGACGGAAAAATCGCTGGAAGAGAAAGGCATCAGGGTGAAAAGAACGCTGTATGAAAGGCTGACTACGCGGATGAATCGCTATCCTTTCTGGTTGCTTTACCTGCTGCGGGAATTCACCGGACGGCTGAGCGCGAATACCCGCAGGGTGTACGTCTCCGATGGCGGCCACACGGGCGACAATCTGGGTATTTTGCCCCTGGTGCAGCGCCGGTGCCGGACGATCGTGATCGCCGATTTCGAAGAAGACGGCCAGTTTTCGTTCGGCTCGTTCAACCAGGCGGTGCGGCTGTCCAAGGCCATCTACGACGCGGATGTCGAGATTGATCTGAAGCCGCTCATGCCGGTAAAAACAGATGAAGGCCTGCTTTTCAGCCCCGCCAGCGTAGCAGTGGGCAAGATACACTATCCTGCTATTCATGGAAAACCCGCCATGCAGGGACAGATCGTTTATATGAAATCGTCGATCAGCCTCTTGCACGAAGTGACCGATATGACCGACGAAGATGCGCCACCCCTTATGACGGAGCCTGCGCCGGTTTTTGTTCTCAATTATTTCAAAAACAATCCGGCTTTTCCGCACCAGTCGACTGCCGATCAGTATTTTGACGAAGTGCAATTCGAAGCATACCGCATGCTGGGCGACCATATCGGCAAACAGGCTTCGGACCGGATCAGGTTCTATTATTGAGCGGAAATTTACCCGACTTAGGGATGTGATATGCATGCGTCACAGGGGGAAAACATTGTTGCAGGATTGAAGGGATTTTTTCAATTTTATGGATCAAAACGCCCGTTTATATGCCGGTTGAACAGGAATATCTCGAATACATACTCAGGCAATTGGCCGGGGTGCCCGACATTTATCATAAGAAGATGTTCGGCGGCATCGGCTTTTTTCGCGGCGACGCTATGTGGGGCGCCATCATGGGAGAAAAGGATTCTTTTCGTTTGAAGGTAGACGACTCCACCCGCGCCGGGTATGAACAAGCCGGAATGCAGCCATTTGTGATGGGAAAAACGGGCCGGGTCATGCCTTACTGGACGGTGCCGGAGTCGGTATTGTCCGATAAATCGCGTCTGCGCGACTGGGTGATGGATGCTATTGGGGTCGCGGAGAGGAGCAAAGCCGGAAAGAAGAAGAAAAAATAAACCCAACCCAACACCGTGAAAGCAATCATATGGAAAACAAAAGCATTGCCCGTGTAGATGCACTCGACGTCCTGCGCGGATTGGTGATCGTGCTGATGGCGCTCGACCACATCCGCGACTTTTGGGCGATCACTCCCTTCGCCCCCGAAGATGTGAGCCAAACCACTCCCAGTTGGTTCTTTACCCGTTGGATCACTCATTTTTGTGCACCGATCTTCGTTTTTCTCGCGGGGATGGGCGCTTATCTGTACGGACAGAAGGTGGGCGATCTTCGCCGCCTGAGCCGTTTTCTTTTTACCCGCGGGCTCTGGCTGATCGTGCTGGAATTTACGGCGATCAACCTGAGCTGGATGTTCGAATGGCCCTGGAACGAAG
Organism: Lewinellaceae bacterium; assembly: GCA_020636045.1. Classification (GTDB taxonomy): domain Bacteria; phylum Bacteroidota; class Bacteroidia; order Chitinophagales; family Saprospiraceae; genus M3007. The sequence goes on along the minus strand of JACJYP010000017.1, from coordinate 40,416 downwards.
GATTTATGTTCGGCCAGGTGATCTGGGTCATCGGGATGTCGATGGTCCTGATGGCCGCTTTGGTGCGCTTGCCGCTCGCCTGGATCGCCGGTATCGGAATCGCACTGATCGCCGGCCATAACCTGCTGGATGGCGTTACGCCCGAATCGTGGGGCAGCCTCGGCTGGTTGTGGAAATTCCTGCACATAGGATTTGCCTGGATACCGCTCAATGCGCAGCAGAGTTTCGGCTTTCTGGTCGTCTATCCCCTGATCCCCTGGGTAGGGGTCATGGCAGCAGGCTACGCCACGGGCCCTGTGATGCACTGGGAGGCTGCGCGCCGTCAAACCTGGCTTCTTCGCGCCGGTCTGGCGCTGATCCTGCTGTTCATAGCCCTGCGAGCCGGCAACTGGTATGGCGATCCAGTGGACTGGGCGCCGCAGAGCCGCGGGCCTGTTTATTCGTTGCTATCGTTTTTGAACGTGGCCAAATATCCGCCGTCCCTGCTGTTCCTGTGTATGACGCTGGGGCCGGGTTTTTTACTGCTTGTGTTGTTCGAGCGCTGGAAAAGCCCGCTGACTGATTTTTTTCAGGTGTACGGGCGGGTGCCGTTCTTCTTCTACGTGATCCATTTTTCGCTGCTCCACGCCTCGGCGCGGTTGTATTATTATCTTACAAAGGGTTGGCACGTCGATTTTTTCTCAAACGGTCCGCAGCAATGGCCGGAAGGGTACACGCCGAACCTGGCATTGGCCTATATCGTGTGGTTCCTGTTTATTCCGCTGATGTATTTCCCCTGTTACTGGTACGGGAAGTACAAGTTCACCCATCGGCACTGGTGGCTGAAATACCTGTAGGTCAGATGTATCCTTTCGCCTGAAGCCTGAACAGTTCGGCGTATTTGCCGCCTTTTTCCAGCAGTTGCTCGTGGCTGCCGAGTTCCAGCAGTTGTCCGTGCTCAAGGAAAAGGATGCGGTCGGCCATGCGCACCGTACTGAAGCGGTGGCTGATGAGTACGCCCGTTTTTCCTTTGATCAGATCGGAAAAACGCACGAAGACTTCGTGTTCGGCGCGCGCGTCGAGGGCCGCCGTGGGCTCGTCGAGGATGATCAGTTGCGCTTCGCGCATGTATGCCCGCGCAAGGGCGATCTTCTGCCATTGTCCGCCGCTGAGGTCCACGCCTTCCGAAAAGCGCTTGCCGAGCATCTGGTCGTACTTCTTTGGCAGCCTTTCGATGACTTCGTCCGCCAGGCTTTTTTGCGCGGAATCGACGATCAGCGGGTCGTTGCTGCGCTCGCCGATGTTGCCGACGGCGATGTTTTCCGAAACCTTGAAGGCATAGCGGAAATAGTCCTGGAAAATGATCCCGATCTCCTTGCGCAGGTCTTCCGGATCGTAATCGCAGAGATCGACGCCGTCGAGCAGGATACGCCCCTCTGTCGGTTCGTACAGGTGGGCCAGCAATTTTACAATGGTCGTTTTTCCCGCGCCGTTTTCACCGACGAGGGCGAGTTTTTCCCCTGCCCGCAAGGTGAAACTGAGATTTCGCAGCGCCCATACCTCGCTGTTGGGGTATTTGAAACTCACATTTTCAAAAACAAAACCTTCTTTGATCGGCTGCGGCACGCGCAGCTTGCCCGTATGGTCACCGGACAATGGTTTGAGTTCAAGAAACCCGAAAAAATCCTGCAGATAGAGCGCCATTTCGGTCACCCTGGCAAAATTGCGCATTACCCCCTGGAGTTGACCCTGCATGCGCTGGAAGGAACCCGCCAGGAACGTAAGCGTGCCGACCGTGATGCCACCCGCTATGGTCTGTGCGATGATCACCACGTAAGCTGCGTAGTAGGAGAGCGTGCCGACGAACGTAAAAAGGCTGCCCCATGCGGCGCGGCGTATGGTCAGGCTTTTGTTAGCCTGATAATACTTGTCAGAAATATGTTTGAACCGGTCCGTCAGAAAACGCTCCAGCCCGAATATCTTGATCTCCTTGGCGGTTTCGTTGCTGGCGCCGATATAGCGCAGGTAGTCGAGTTCGCGGCGTTCGGGGGTCCAGGAATGCGTGAGTGAATAGGAGCGTCTGTTGAAATGCGTTTCGCCGAGAAAGGAGGGGATCACGGCGACTACGAGCAATACGATCAGCCAGGGGCTGAAGGCTACCAGGCCGCCGATGAGGAACAGAATGGAGATCAGATCCTGCACCTGCGACATGACCAGGGCCATGAGCATGGTCCTGCCCGCCGTTTGCGTACGTGCGCGTTCCAGTTTGTCGTAAAATTCAGAGTCCTCGAACTGAAAAAGATCGAGGGTGGCGGCGTGGCGCATGATCCGCACACTGCTGTCGTTGCTGATCAGGTCGCCGAGCAGGCTTTCGGTCAGCGTGATCCCCCGGCTCAGGAGGTTGTTGACCACCGCCAAGGCCAGTTCGAGGCCGACCCAAAACAACAGCGAACGCGGAAATCCGAAGACCGCATCGGTATTCCCCTGCTCGATCGTACGGAGGATCTCGTCGATGATCAATTTCCCCACGTACAGCATGCTGACGGGGATGGCTGCCTGGAACAAGCGCATAATGCCGTTCAGGATCGCCATACGCGGCGATACTTCCCATATCATTCTGAAAAAGCGGGGAATATTGCCCAGCGCCGTGAATTGCTCGATAAAACTTTTCTTGGGTTTGGATAATGCCATAATCTTCCGGGCAGACTGCTAAATGCCCGGGATGAAAACCCGGCCGCCGGGTAAAAGTTTCAGAAGCGGCGTTTTTATACCGGCTTCAGCAATTGCATCACCGTCAGGGCCAGCAGCGCGTTTTCTTCTTCCTTCGATAATTCCCGGAGGACGGTCAGGGCCCTGGGATTGGGGCCCATGTCACCCGCCAGTTCGGGATTGTTGATGGTCGCGGCAGTGCTGTCGCCCAACAATACGGGAATCTGCGATACCTTTTCACTTTGCTCGATACGGGCCAGCAGGCGGCTGTTCTTGCCGGCAGAAATGAGGGCATTGTCAGTAAAAATACCGAATGGCTGACCGCCTACCCAGATCTCGGTCTCCAGTTCGCGGCGTCGGAAGGTGATCTCACGGTCGCTGGTGCGAGCGATCAATACGCTGGTGCTGCCTTTTTTCTGAGCGGCATATGCCAGCGCGGGCTCCTGATAAATGGTAGTAAATACACCTTCATAGGTGCTGCCGATCAGGCCGGGTTTTTTGACCATGGTCTGATTCAGCGACAAAAGGGAAAGGGTTTCTTTATCCCAGGGAATGAGGGCGCCGGCAGCCTGTGATTGCAGCCTGGCGCGCAGGCGTTCTACCGTATTTTTCCAGGCCTGACTTTCCGGGTCGAGGTTGAGTTGCCCCAATACCCTGGAGATCAGGTAAAACATGCCGATAATGAAGGAGCCCGCCATGATGACGAGCATAAAAAGTGGAAGAAGAAATCTCATATCAGTTTTTTAGTAACATATCGGTTCTTGCAGGTATGAGGTATGTATGCCGACCCGGTAGACGGGCAATGTTATCATATGAATTGCCGTGTCCATTTCGGGCTAAACAGAATTACCGTTCCTAAGCAAAAAGCGGTCCAACCAAATAAAGGTATGGAATGCAGATTACATTACAAATTACCGGCCATCCGGGATGCCACGCCCATTTTTTCGATAAATAGCGGTAAAAAATGCGATTTACGGCCCTGAATGTTCACAAAAACACCCGATCAGCGCAGCAGCGCGACGTCGCCGCTTTCTGTTTTTTCGGACGTATCGCCTTCAAAGCGGTATCGGGCCGTGTAGACGTAGATATCCGACGGAGCATCCGTGCCGTTGAGTGTGGTACCGTCCCAGCGGTCAGTAGGAGTAAGCCCTTCATACATCAGTTCTCCCCAGCGGGAATACACCCTGAATTCCATCGAAGCAACTTCGCAGCCCATCAGCACAGGGCTGAACAGATCGTTGACGCCGTCTCCGTTGGGGGTGAACGCGTTGGGTGTGAAGGGGCGGCAGCAACCGCCTTCGGGCTCCGGCAGGGAGTAGGAAAATGCGACGGCGCCGCAGCTGTTGCTAACGATCACGCTGTAATTGCCGAATGCTTCCACCAGCAGGGTATCGGCCGTACTGCCGTCCGACCACTCAACGGAACTGCCGTCAGGCGCAACCGCGCGCAAAGTGAGCGGTAACGCGCTACAGGTGTCCGTGATCACAGGCGCCTCCAGGCTGGCGGTTTCTGTCGTCATGGACTCCACCTGGAAAGTATAGCGGTAAAAATCGCAGGTATCTTCCACCGTAACTGTGTAGGTCCCTGCCGTTTTTACCGTGATCTCTTCGGTGGTTTCTCCCGTCGACCATATGTAGGAAATACCGCTGAGCGGCGGGCTAAGCACCCGCCCTGCTGTATCGCAGATCGAAACAGGCAGCGTCACCTCTTCGCCTTCACGTGCAAAAATATAATCGGCGAAATTGGGCAACGACGTAAAGAGCCCGCCTGCGTTGTTGATGTCGGTGTCAAATTTCATGATGGCGCGCTCCAGCACCGGCTTGTCGCCGTCGGGGCATTTGATCACGGACAGGCTGACCGGCGGGATCGGCTCCAGGAAGTCGTCTTCCAGTTGTTCGATGAAGTAAATATTGTAATCCGGCCCGATCTGCATCTGTCCTGCAAAGCTGAAATCGATCTCCTGGTTGACCATTTCACTGCTCGCCGGGATATCGGCAGCCGTCAGGTCGTAACGCACGATCTTTGTCGAAGCATCCGACTCAAAAGAGTACAGGTAGCGGCTGCGCGGGGAAAAGGACAGGGTGTAATTGCTGGCCATGACCTCCGTCAGGTAAGTCAACTCGCCGGTATTGTTGTCAAATGTGTAGATTTCTCCGTCGGCACACAAGTATTTGCCGTCGGGCGAAGCCTTGATGATCAGCACATTGATTGCGTCGCCATTGCGCGGGCGAATGAGGGGCGTGCCTACGCCTGCTTCCGTGACCGGGACGACCACAAAATCATTTGACACCCGGTCGATCGTGACCAGCCAGTAGCCCGTATTGTCGCCGCGCGGAATTGCCGTCAGGCTTTCCACGCAGGGTTTAAATACCGGAACGTTTGCCTGCGTAACGGCGCCGAGACCTCCGTTGAGCGTCATGTCCACGACGAAGTATGACAGGCCGCGGTTGCTGCCCGGTACATCGAGCGACGGACCGTGATCCATGGTAAATACGTAGTATTCGGTGCTGCCGCCGGGTTTGGGCAGGATGATCGCGCTTTGTGCCGAGCTGTAGCCGCCGCCTTCTGTGCTGCCCATGTTGTACATCACTTGCTGGTCGCGGTTCCAGATGATGCCCTCACGCGGACCGTTCACGGCGTTGGCTACGAAGCCACCGCCGTTGGTGTACAGTAGCATCTGACCGTCGACATCGCAGTAGACGGCGCAGCCTTCGTACGAATCGACGTTTATATTGGTTAGTTTTACGGGTTGGCCGCTGCTGAAATCAAGTCCGCCGCCGTTGCCGAAGTACCAGATGTTGCCGTGGTTGGATAATTGGGAGAAGGACAGGGTCGCAAAGCCGGGAAAGATGATCAGGAAAGAAATTGCAAACCGGAGCACTGGGATGAGAGTAGATCGCATGGATTTAAATGGTCGTTTTTGTATCGCCTCAAAGGTAAGCTGCCTTTCCATTTTGGCTGCTGTCGCTTTGCCAGCCAAAATGTTGTATTTCTGACAAAAATGCCCCTCCGGCCTTACTGCAACTGACATTCCGTCAGATTTTCCCGCGTGGCACAGGGATTGTTCAAAGGCAGGAAAGACCGCGATAAAACGGTCTTCGCCAATTTAAACCTGATTCCAATAATTCAACGAATACTTAAGATACAATGGGCAAAATCATAGGCATAGACCTCGGTACAACCAACTCATGCGTGTCTGTCATGGTCGGCAACGAACCTGTCGTTATCGCCAATGATGAAGGCGCACGCACCACTCCTTCCGTTGTCGGTTTCCTCGACAACGGCGAACGCAAGATCGGCGCGCCTGCCAAGCGGCAGGCCATCACCAACCCGAAACGCACGGTGTTTTCCATCAAGCGCTTCATGGGTATGCGCCACAGCGAATCCACCAGCGAGATCAACCGCGTCCCGTACAAAGTCGTAAAAGGCGATAACGATACCTGCCGTGTCGATATCGACGGACGCCTGTACACGCCGCAGGAGATCAGCGCCATGGTACTTCAGAAAATGAAAAAAGTAGCCGAAGATTATCTCGGCGAACCGGTAACGGAGGCTGTGATCACCGTGCCGGCATACTTCAACGACTCCCAGCGCCAGGCGACCAAGGAAGCCGGCGCCATCGCGGGGCTCGATGTAAAACGCATCGTGAACGAGCCGACCGCAGCCGCACTGGCTTACGGCCTCGACAAGCGCGATAAAGACCTTAAGATCGCTGTGTACGACCTTGGCGGTGGTACGTTCGATATTTCGATCCTCGAACTCGGCGGCGGCGTTTTCGAAGTGAAATCCACCAACGGTGATACCCACCTCGGTGGCGACGACTTCGACCAGGTCATCATCGAATGGCTGGCCGACGAATTCAAACGCCAGGAGAACATCGACCTGCGCAAAGACCCGATGGCCCTCCAGCGCCTGAAAGAGGCTGCCGAGAAAGCCAAGATCGAACTGTCGAGCAGCGCGGAAACGGAGATCAACCTGCCGTACGTAACGGCCGTGGACGGCGTGCCCAAACACCTCGTCATGAAACTCAGCCGCGCCAAATTCGAGCAAATGACCGATTCGCTGGTACAACGCACCCTCGAGCCCTGCCGCAAGGCGCTTCAGGATGCCAGCCTGAAACCCGGCGATGTGGATGAGATCATCCTCGTCGGCGGTTCCACGCGCATCCCGCGTATCCAGGAAGAAGTAGAAAAATTCTTTGGCAAGAAGCCGAACCGCTCGGTGAATCCCGACGAAGTAGTGGCCGTGGGCGCAGCCGTACAGGGCGCTATCCTCTCCGGCAACGCCGGCGTGAAAGACATGGTACTGCTCGACGTGACCCCGCTGTCGCTGGGTATCGAGACCATGGGCGGCATCTACGACGTCATCATCGAAGCCAACACGACCGTGCCGACCAAAAAGTCGAAAGTGTACTCCACAGCCAGCGACAACCAGCCGCAGGTGGAGATCCATATCCTTCAGGGCGAGCGCCCGATGGCGCGCGACAACCGCTCTGTGGGTCGCTTTATCCTCGATGGCATTCCGCCCGCTCCGCGCGGCGTTCCGCAGGTCGAGGTGACCTTCGACATCGACGCCAACGGCATCATTTCGGTATCGGCCATGGATAAAGGCACCGGCAAACAACAAAATATCCGCATCGAAGCGGGTACGGGCCTTTCGAAAGAAGACATCGCCCGCATGAAGGCGGAAGCGGAAGCCAATGCGGAAACCGACCGCCAGACCCGCGAGCGCGCCGAAAAACTGAACGCCGCCGATTCTTTGATCTTCCAGACGGAAAAACAACTCAATGAGTTTGGCGACAAAGTACCGGCCAACCACAAGGAGGCGATCGAAAAATCACTCGAAGAACTCCGCGAAGCGCACAAAGCGCAGGATATCGGCAGTATCGATACCGCTACCGAAGCGCTGACGGCAGCGTGGAACGCCGCCAGTCAGGATATCTACGCCGCGCAACAGGCCGCGAACGGCGGCAGTACGGAAAATCCGTACGGCTCCGCTACCGGTGGCCCCGGCGGCGGCGATGGCTCCGGCGCAGGCGATACGCAGGATGTGGAGTTTGAAGAAGTGAAAAACTAAGGAGTACCGTTTTAAGATAGAACTGTTAGACAGCCGTCCGGGAATACCCCGGGCGGCTTTTTTTGTGGTGTGGCGGATCGCGCCCGTTTTCGTTTATTTGCAGGATCACAATTTCCGTTACAAAATGATCCGTCCGCTGTTTTTGATACTCTGCCACCTGTTTTTGGCCGGCGCCCTGCACAGCCAGCAGGAGATTGCGTTTTTGACCTACAATATCCGCTACGACAATCCCGGCGACGGCGCCGATGCCTGGCCGGTCCGGCGCGATTTTCTGGCAGCGCAGCTGCGTTTCCACGCCCCCGACGTATTCGGCGTTCAGGAAGGCTTGCTGCACCAACTGAAATACCTCGACGCAGCATTGCCTGTATATACACGGGTAGGGCAGGGGCGCGACGCCGATGGCGGCGGCGAGTATTCGGCCCTTTATTTTCGCCGCGATCGTTTCGGTTTGCTGGATTCAGGCACCTTCTGGTTGTCGGAGACACCTGAAAAACCTTCGAAAGATTGGGATGCCGCCCTCAACCGCATTTGTACATACGCACATTTGCACGACAGCCTGTCGGGAAAAACGCTGTGGGTGTTCAATACGCACTTCGATCATATCGGCAAAGAAGCGCGAAAGCAGTCGGCGGCTTTGATCCTGAAAAAGATTGCGGAAAAAAATCCAGGCGGCGAACCGGCGGTCCTGATGGGCGACCTCAACGCGGAGCCGGAAGAGGCGCCGATCGCGGTGCTGAAAGAAAAAATGAAGGATGCGCGGGAGATCAGCAAAGAACCGCCGTTCGGGCCGGTCGGCACGTTCAACGGGTTCAAATTTCACGAACCGGTGACGCGCAGGATCGACTATATTTTTACGACGGGAATGTCGGTGCGGCAATATGCGGTGCTGAGCGATGCCCTCGATTGTCACTACCCTTCGGATCACCTGCCGGTGCTGGCACGGGTAGAGTTAAGTGGCAAGTAGGATAGGAAAAGATGTTTTTTGGGGCCTGCCGAACGCTTCGACATCATCGTCACTGCTTCCACAGTTTCCCGGAATCCAGGATGGCCTTTTCTGCGTCGGCGATTTGATAATTGTAACAACCTGCCGGCAAGCCCTCGAGTGATACCCTGATATACAGTTTGCCGGTCATTTCTTTCACTTCCATGGCGCGCACGACCTTGCCCGATACGTCGAACAATGACAGGTGCAGGGGGTATGCGCTGCTGTCAGCCATTCCTTCGATGGTAGCCATGCTGTTCGCCGGGTTGGGATAAACCCTAAAACCCTGGGAGTCGTTCATTTTTTTTTGCTGTGAAAAACCGTCTGCGCGATTATCGGTGAACCAGCAGTTCTCAAAAGGCAGGATCTCTTCTTTTTCTTCCCCGGTGAAGAGGTAAACGGCGCCGCCGAATTCGCGGGCGTAGTTGCGCTCGAAGCTGCAATTGCGGATTTCCGGACGTGCCTTGCCTTCCGCTTTGACGTAGATCGCGCCGCCGCATTTGCTCCGGGAGAATTTCGAAGCAAAGGGGTCATAGTTGTCGGCGTTGCCACCGGTGAAGGTAAATCCGTCCACTACCGTTTCGGTTTCGGACGTTTCGATATAAAGGATGGTGTAAGAGTTGTCAGTTTCGTCGTTCTGCAACCCGATATCGCCACTGAGCGTGGTTTTGTAGCGTTCCCAGTTGCGCTGTTCCAGTTTGGTTTCTACGCCGGCAAAACCGCCGTACATCTTTACACCGGCTTTCAGGTTGAAAGAAAGTTCCCGGTTGAAGCCGTCGACCGGCTTGTAGGTGCCGATGGCGACCCATACACAGTCGCCGGGTTGAGCGGCAAAAAGCGCGGATTGCAGATCGGTGAAGGCGTCTTCCCAGCTGGTACCGTTGTTGGCTCCGGTAGCGTAGGCATCGACGTGAAGGCGGCGGCCCTGAGCGAATGATAAATGCAGCGAAAGCAGCAAAATGAGTGAAGCGAGAGTATAGCGCATTGTTGGTGGCATTTAGGTTACGGATATCGATTCTGGGTGTTTCATCCTGTAACCGAAATAAAATGCCAGAAACATGCAGCGCCCCGTAAACCCAATGTTTTTACCACGCTTCAGGTAGGCAATTCCTGCAATTTGTCGGTCAGCCGACTAATGACATTTGAAATAGTCGAAGGGCTCCAGACAGTCGAGGCAGCGGAACAATGCCTTACAGGCAGTGGAGCCGAAAGGAGCGATCAGTTCGGTGCGGTCGGAGCCGCAATGGGGGCACACAAGCGCACGCTGTTCGCCCGTCAGGGCCTTTTTATCGAGGCTGGGTGCTGCAGGCGGTGCGATGCCGAAGGCGCGCAGTTTGCGGCGGCCGCTTTCACTGAGCCAGTCTGTAGTCCAGGCCGGGCTCAGCGCCGTAGTCACCTTCACCCGATCGAAACCGCCTTCCTGCAGTGCTGCGCGGATATTTACTTCGATGGTGTTCATCGCCGGACAACCGCTGTACGTTGGCGTGATCACTACTTCCAGGGCCTGGTCTTCCAGCCATTTGATGTCGCGTACGATCCCCAGGTCCTCCACGGTCAGGACGGGTATTTCAGGGTCGCAAACAGATTCCAGTATCTGTCGCGCCCTTTCGACGGGATTTTCCTTTGTATCGGCAGCCATCTAAAAGTGCGATGTGCGATTGGTGAATGAGCGTTTTACCGGGCAATCATGCTGCGAGGCAACTTGTGCCCATTATCCCAAAGATGCATAAAAATAACCTCAAATTCGGATCAAGGTTTCAATTTTTTCACTGACGGACCCACGCTCGGTGCGCTGCATAACCCCAAGGCCGAGCCGAATCAGCCACCCCGGGCGCCGCAGTTTCCCGGCGACTGCACTCACGGCGGAATCCAGGTCGCGGATCAGGGCGGCTTCCGTATCGTGGTGACGGGCAAATGCAAGCGCAACGGCGGCTTTCCAAGCAGCCCCGCGCGCCGTCTTCATGCTGAAATTGATCCAGCCTTCATCTTCCGTGCGCAGGAGAAAATCCAGCCAGCCGAAAGGCAGCCATATCTCGGCGAGTTTTTGCTGTACGCCATCGGTCAGCGAAGCGATGATGTCGTTGACAAGGTCGAAGTCTTTACGCATGCCAAAGATCGCGTCGCCGGAGCGCGTATGCGCAGCGGCAATGCACAGATCCAGGTTTACATGTGCGTTGATGCCGAGCATAATGTGCTGGAGTACAGTGTGTTCGTCGTGTTTCGATGCTTCGAAGGCCTGCGCCCAGGCGCGTGAGCAGGGTTTTCCCGCCTGCCAGGCATCGAGCGCGTCGAAATAACGCATCGCAAAGCGGACATCCAGTTGCTCCATGCGCGAGCCGTTCTCGAAAATGCCCCGCTCGATCCCTTCCTTGACCGCGCCGGTCATTTGGGCGTATATCACGGCAAAGTAGCCGAGCGGCGACTCATCTTTCTTGGCCTGATCGATAATCTGTTGCAGTCGCTCGATGACTTCGGCGATGGTTTGCATACGTCTTTTTCTTTATCCCTGCGGTAATTCGCTGCGGCAAGGTCGATCATTTTCGGCAGTTTTGCATTGCCGGGCAGGCAAAAGTCAAAACAATGTGCTGCATTGAAAAGGATGTTCAGCAGAAACCGGAAATGAACTCCAGGGCGCGTTGTTCCGACCAGAGAAACTCGCCTGATGAGTGGCTTTGAAAGCCGCAGTGACCGCCCGTTTCCGGCAATTCCAGATGAAAATGATCGTGTGAACGCGCCAGTTCGACCGGCATGCAGGCGGGCGTCAGGATCGGATCGTTCTGTGCGTTTACCAGCAGGGTGGGGATGCGGATGCCGGCGATAAAATTTTTGGCGGATGCCTGGCGATAAAAATCCGCAGCATCGCGATAGCCGCAGATGGGGGCGCTGAAATGCTCGTCGAAATCACGCCAGCGCCTGATCTCGTCGAGTTTGGCGAGATCGAGCCGACCGGGAAAATGACGGGCTTTTTGTTTGATCTTTTTTACCAGTGCACGCATGAATCGCTTCCGGTAAAAGGCGTTTTCCCATTTGTCAAGCACTTCTGCGCCCGACTCCAGATCGCAGGGCGCCGAAAAGACGACGGCCGCCCGGATCTGCGCCGGCACTTCGGCTCCTTTCACGCCCAGGTATTTCATCGAAATATTGGCGCCCATGCTGTAGCCCGACATTGCAATGTGCTCGTAGCGCTTTTTGCCAAGCACGTGATCAACAACAGTACTGATATCCTCGATATCGCCGTGGTGGTACATGCGGAATGCGCGGTTCATCTCGCCCGAGCAGGACCGGCAATTCCACGCGAGTACATCCCAGCCGTTTTGGGAAAACAATTTGGCTGTGCCGAGGATGTAGTGGCGACCGGAGTCGCCTTCCAGGCCGTGGGTCAGGATGACAAGGCGCTTGTTGGAGCGCTCAAGCCAGTCAAGGTCGAGGAAATCTCCATCCGGAGTCGCGATGCGCTCCCGCCGGTAGTGGACGCCCTTTACAGTTCTGAAAATGCCGGGCACAAGTGTTTGCAGATGGCCGTTATATTGCCAGGAGGGCGGCCCCGGGAATGAAGATCGATCAAGTAAAGGCATTCACACGTACTTCGTCGAGTTCTTCTCGGAGATGATGTCTTTCAATTCTTTCAGGAAAGCGTATTGCTCGGGCATGATGCGCTTGAAAGCCTCTTTTACGGCGAAAAAAGTGCCTTTTTCAAGGTCCGGCAGCAGGTTTTTGATGTGTTGCCGCGCTTTTTCCTTGGCGACGCGATAGTCTTCGTACATCAGGGCGCGCAGTGAAGGGATCTCGTGCCAGTCGGCCTCTACGGCGATCGCCTTGCGCGCTTCGCCGTCGGCGCCCGTTACAGGGTCCAGTTCGATACAATTGGAAAGGCGATGCGGAGAATAATCCCCCGCAGTGGGGGTTTTCCACTCATGGTCGGGACCAGGTTGTTCGGCAGGATTGACGAGAAAGACCTCGAGCCCCTTTTCTCCAACGCGGTAGATGATGACATCCACCTGTTCATTTTTTTGCATCAGCAGAGTTAGCGCCGGTTTGAAATGATAAGTGCTTGAACACGCAGATCGGGCAAATGTTGCCCTGTATTGGTTTTAAATAAACAGGCGGGGCAAAGAACGGAAAAAAACTCATTCCCTTTCCGAACGCGCGTCACAATTTGCGCATTCGGGTGTCGGAAGCGAAAAAATGCAACGCCTGAGCGCTCAGATCCGGATAGTCTTGATGCGTGGATCGGGTTTAAGTTCATCCGGTTTTTGCGCCGGCTCCTTCTGTTTCTCCTTTTTTTGCTTTTCCTGTTGCCGCAGTTTTTCTTCGGGGAGCAGGTTGTCGTCGGAAGGCGGCCGGTCGCCGTCATCCTGCGGGAACTCGTATATCCCCAGGTCCGGGGCGCCGAAAGCGCTGTCCGGATCGGCAAACGGATCGAAAAAGAAGTTGAGCCCGCGCATGCCGTTTGTCATGGTGCTGTCGCTGCCAAAAGGCGAGAAATGAAAGAACTGTGAAATATTGCCGCCTTCGAAAGTGGTATCGAAACGAAAATAGAAACTCGTATCCATCCGCGGCATGGCAAAATTCGGGTCGTCGAACGGACTGCCTTGCAGTTGCTCGAACATCTGCCGCTGCAGTTCGAGCATGCGCTGGTACATTTCCTGAAAGGAGGGCGATTCGTTCTGTGTGGAGGCTTTCCGGGCGCCGCAAACGGCAAACAGGAGGATCAAAATGATTTTAATCGTCCGCATAGTCAGTGATTTGGTGAACAACCTGCAAATTTAAACCCAGCAATGCCAGACGGCGATGGTCCGGTGGTCGATTAACAGATTTTTAAAAAATACGGCACGCAGCGCATTATTTCAGGCGCTGTTCAAGGAGTTGCGCCGCAGCCTTCGGATCGGCCTGCCCCTTGCTGGCCTTCATTAATTCACCCATAAAAAAGCCGATCAGTCCCTTTTTGCCTTTCCGGTATGCCGCTACTTTGTCCGGGTTCTGCGCGATGATCTCGTCGACAACCTTGCCCAGCATATCGGGATCGGCACTTTGTATCAGTTGCATACCGGCGGCAAGACCCTCCGGAGCGACGTCGGGCTGCTCCAGCATGGCCGGCAGCAGGCGTAGAAATGCTGCGGTAGCACTCACAGTTCCCCGGTCGATCATTTCCAGCAATTCAATCCAGTGGCCGGGTGGTACAGGGCATGCGCTCAGCGGGGTACCTGTTTGTGTCGACCAGGGCAGGAGTTTGTGTATGACCAGGTTGGCAATGGGTTTGGCCATTTCCGGCCTGCCCGAATGCTCCAGCACCTCCATGAAATAATACGCGGTGTCGCGTTCCTGCAACAGCATTTCGATATCGTAATCCGGAAGTCCGTATTGTTCCCTGAAACCGGTTTCCAGCGCTTCTGGGAGGATCGGCATAGCCGTCCGCAAGTCTTCAATATAAGTCTCCGACAGCACGACCGGGGGCAGGTCGGGTTCGGGAAAATACCGGTAGTCGTGGGCCTCCTCTTTTTCGCGCAGGGAATAGGTCGTGCCTGTGGCGGCGTCGAAGCCGCGTGTCTCCTGCACGATCGTACCGCCGTTTTCCAGCAGTTCGATCTGGCGCTTTACTTCATATTCGATGGCCCGGCGGGCAAAGCGCATGGAGTTGACATTCTTGATCTCGCATCGCTGTCCCAGTCGCGTTTCTCCGTTTTTTCGCACAGAAACATTTACGTCGCAGCGCAGCGAGCCCTCCTCCATATTACCGTCGCTGATACCGAGCCAGCGCACCAGGCGCCTGATGCCGCTCATGAACGCAGCCACCTCTTCCGCACTGCGGAGGTCGGGTTCGGTCACGATCTCCAGCAGCGGCACTCCGGCGCGGTTCAGGTCGATCAGGGAGTCGGCAGCGTCCTGATCATGCAGGCTTTTGCCGGCATCTTCTTCGAGATGAATGTGGTGTATCCGAACGGTTCGGGGCGATGCTCCGCCGGTCGTATATCGCCCGCCCAGGCAGATCGGTGCTCTGTCCTGTGTCGTCTGGAAGCCCTTGGGCAGGTCTGCGTAGAAATAATTTTTCCGGTCGAAGCAGCTGCGGCGGTTGATCCGGCAATCGAGCGCAAGCCCCAGGCGCACGGCGCCTTCCACGGCGGCGGCGTTGAGCCGGGGCAAGGTGCCCGGATGCGCCAGGCTTATCGCACTGGTATGGGTGTTGGGCGCTCCGCCGAAGGATGCATCGTCCGCACAAAAGGCTTTGGAGGCGGTACTCAGCTGTACGTGTATTTCGAGTCCGATAACGGTTTCGTAGGTCTGCATGAACGATTACGTTAGTAAATGGCGAATACCAGTAAAATGCCGAGTATAAATAATAATACAAACATCAACATGTATATTATTGTGTAAGCCAGCCACTTGAAAAAAGTTATTAACCAGCCCTGACCGTAGTAGCGATACATGGCAAAATACATGGCGATCAGAGAACTCAAAGCGATCAGGTTGACGGCATTGTCATTTATTATTTTAAACCGGAGGGCTATGAACGAGGCCGTCAGTACCAGCAGCGCGCCGGTATGGAAGTGCAGCACGAGCAGAAAATGTTCCACATAAAAACGCTGCTGTTTCCAGTATAACAGTCTCAGCATGCCTGCCATCACGGCGATGAGTGCAAGAAGTGTCCAGGTAAGGCTGCCGAGGTAGGCGTGTACCAGTTCGGAGGGGCGTTTGAGCGATTTGATGCCCTGCTTGACTGCGATCTTGTCAAACCAGTTGCTGATCTTGTAGCGCTGAATGATCTGTTCCGGGCTGTAGCGCACAGCATCGGCCGAAGCGATCCGTATCTGACGCGTGATCAGGTTGAGATCGAGGGTGTCGAGCATACGCCGTACCGTGTCGGCCTTTGCCTTGTTCTCGTAACCGATGATGTTGCGGTGTGCATAGGCGCTCAGCAGGCTGTCGAAAGCCAGGCGGGCTTCTTCCGTGCGCCATCCTTCCGGCAGATCGTCATAATCTTCGCGGAATTCGTCCAGTTCGTTGTAATGCTGCAGTTGGTTAAAGAAATTATCGCCGTTGAATGCGAGTGTATCTATTTTGCCATTATCGTTCGTGGTGATCCGGATGGCGCCGCCTGAGCGCTGCTCCTCCTTTTCTTTCATCAAAAAATTGAGCACGAACAGAAAAAAGAACATGGTAACGGCGAACAGCCGCATCGGGTGGGGATACCGCGCCTGCTTGCCCCGGAAAAATTCGGAAGTGACCAATCCCGGCACGAATAATTGCCAGGACGTGCGGAAAAATTTGCTCTCCAGGTGGAAAGTGCTTCTCCAAAGCCGGCGCAGCAGGTCGCCCATGGTGACCTTGCCACTTTCGGTCTTTTGCCCGCATTTCGCGCAAAATTTCGATTTGCCCTGCAGCGGGTAATAGCAGTTCGGACAGTATTTTTTCATCGCTGAACTTCTTCCGGCAATTTGAGGGGCAAAATACGGCGGTTTTGCAACCTTGAAAGCATGCTGCCAATCTACCTTTGGCCACATTTTTTACGCCACCACACAAATACCCGATATGCGCGCTCAAACCACTACCCATATTTTGATGGTGCGCCCCTCCAATTTCGCTTTCAACGAGGAGACGGCGGCCAGCAATGCTTTCCAAAGCCGCGACGGCAGGATGACGAAAACGGAAATGCAGCAATACGCCCTTCAGGAGTTCGACGAAATGGTATCGCGCCTGCGCGCGGCTGGCGTGGATGTCCTGGTGATCGACGACACCGCATTGCCCGCCAAACCCGACGCCATTTTCCCAAACAACTGGATCTCCTTTCATCAGGAAGGATTTATCGTGACCTACCCGATGTTCGCGCCGACGCGCCGCCTGGAACGCCGGCAGGATGTAGTGGATGCCGTGCTGCAAAAAGGCTTTCACAGCGAGCGGCAGATACATCTGGAAGACAAAGAAGCAGAACAGCGCTTCCTGGAAGGGACCGGCAGCATCATTTTCGACCACGTCAACAAACTGGCCTTCGCGTGCCTGAGCCCGCGCACCGACGCCGGCCTGCTCGGCGAACTGTGCCGGGAGATCGGTTACCGGGAGATCGTTTTCCACGCCGTAGATGCTGCGGGAAAGGACATCTACCATACCAACGTGATGATGGCGCTGGGCGAAACGTTTGTCGTGATCTGCCTCGATAGTGTGCGCGACCCTTCAGAACGGGCGATGCTGGAAAAGGTGTTTGCTGAGTACGGCAAAGCGATCGTTGACATCACCCTCGAGCAGATGAATGCCTTTGCCGGAAACATGTTGCAGGTGAGCAACAGCGACGGAGCGCCCCTGCTCGTCATGTCGGAACAGGCTTACCGCTCCCTGCGACCCGATCAGACAGCAACCCTGGAAAAACATACAAAACTGCTGTACAGCCCCATCGATACGATCGAAACCTACGGCGGCGGCTCGGCGCGTTGTATGATGGCAGAAGTTTTTTTGCCGCGCGTGTAACCTGTTTGGGCACCCCTGTGTCAGAGTAGAAAACGGTTCGCTAAACCAACTTTTACTCACAAAAAAATTGCATTATGAGACCTGACGTAATTGGCGTATTTATTCCCATCGTAGTCAGCCTGGGGGTGTTTTTAATGATCTGGGGGCTTCGCTACCTTGAGAACAAGGAAAACATGGCAATGATAGAGCGGGGTATGGAACCCAAAAGACAGCGCCGGCAGGCCAACCCCTCGCAAACCCTCAAAAACGGATTGCTGTTTATCGGCGCCGGACTGGGTTTGCTCCTGGCGATCATCATTACCCAAACTTTCCACATGGAAGATGAAAGCGCAACGGGGGTCTTTTTTGCCCTGATCGCCATCTTTGGCGGCCTCGGAATGCTCGGCGCCTATATGTACGAGCGCAAAAACCCGCCCGACCAACCCGAACAGTAAGCAAACGGATGTGAATTGCGGGCCTGCCTTTCCGGGCGGGCCCTTTCCGTATCCAGGGAAAAAAATCAGGGTCGGTTGGTTCTACGGTTTGGCATTTTGAATACAAAGTTGGCAGTGGCAGTTGGCGGTGGCAGTGCCAATTCAGGTACGAATTACAGTGCTAAACAGGTTTCCATTGCCTGTTTAACCCAAATTCTGTTATTACTGCCAACTGCTTACTTCTGATCGTTTGAACCAATCGACCGGAAAAAAATCAGGCGCCTGACTTTCGTCGGGCGCCTGGAAAACCTCCGTGTTATTGCTCTGCTATGGTATGAAAAACTCCTAAACAAAGTTGTCAGGCGGCTGTCATCACCTCCTTGATCTTGAAGGCGGTAGTGATCCTGAGCCGCTTGGCGCGGATGATCACCGTCGGCAGCATATTCGCCGGTTGGGGTTGTGGTTGAAGTTGGGGCTGGATTTTAGGGGCGGTTATCTCCACGGCCGGTAACCTGTATTCGGGTATGGCCGCTTCGTGTTTATCGAGTAAAGCAAGCATTCCAAAAAAGGTCGAGGCCGAAAGGGCGATGGTCAGAAGGATGCTTTTCATGGCTGGTTTAGTTTTTATTGTGACACCAACGATTGTTGATGAGACAAATCTAAGTCCGCCATGGGGCGTTATGCCAGCAATTCGGTGCAAACACGTCGCATCCTTGCAGTGAACCGCGAAAAAAGAACAGTGAACCCGCACCCGGAGCACATGCGCCCGGTCGCTGATTCTGGAGAAAGCAAACTGTGTTGGAAAGCAGATTTGGCAGGAATACACCCCTTCGATCAGGGGGACGCGATAAAGACAGTGCGAGCGCCGGAGGGTTGCAACGATGCCTGTTTTTTTCAAAAAAACCTCAATTGCCGCTGTTTTTTGCTGGTTGAGGTAATTTTTTTTCCATCCGGCAAAGCCGCAGTTCGTGCCCGCGCAGCAGTCGTTTTTGTTCCGACAGCATCGTAAAGCCCTGTTTTTCGAAAAAACCGCGCGCCGTAACGCTGGTATCTGTTCGAAGGGTTTCCAGGCCTTTTTTTCGCGCGATGCGTTCCACCTGCTTGTACAGTGCGGCGGCAATGCCCCGGCCCTGAAAATCCTTGTGCACGTATAAAAAATCGATGCTGCCCGACGGGCTCAGGCTGATGAACCCGACCGGTGTTTTTTGAAATTCCACCAGAAAACAGTTCTGTCGCTCCAGTTGCGACCACAGTTCCCGGTCCGGCTCATCGGGCGCCCAGGCGTTGAGCAGCGCATGCGGATAGTCCCCGGCATTCACCGTGCGGACCGTATCGAAGAACAATTGTTGCAGCCGCCTTTTGTCGTCGCGACGGTAACTTCTCAGAAACATGATTTACTCAAAATTTACGTCCGCACAAAGAAACATTTACCTGCCGGAGGCGGGGATTAATTAATTGTTACTTTTTAACCCCGTGGAAACGGCCTTCGTCGATGCGATTGTGAACAAAATCATAAACTATTCCGGGGAATTGTGAAAACGATATTTTTGCCCCGTTTTTGGAACCCTTAGTTGTTCATTTCATTCTTAGCCTATGTCGTTGCTCGGCGCGCTGATCCGGAAAGGGGCCCAATTGGGCTCACTTGCCGAACAACCCCGACTTTCCCCTTCCGACCTCCAGCTCAGGCAGCTGCTTGTGCTGCTGCAAAAAGCGAAACACACGGCCTTCGGCCGGTATCACGATTTTTCCGGGGCATTGCTCTCGGGTGATCCGCTTCGAACGTACCGGCAACAGGTGCCGGCTACCGATTATCACGGCATTTATGACCGTTGGTGGTCGCGGGCGCACCTTTCCGACGAGCCCGATGTCTGCTGGCCGGGCGTCATCCCTTATTACGCGTTGTCGAGCGGTACCAGCCAGGCTGCTTCAAAATACATTCCGGTCACGGAAGATATGCTGCGCGGGATGAAACGCGGCTCCAGACGCCTGTTTTTCGATATCACCAAGTTTGGCCTGGCGGCCCGGCAGTTCACCACGCAAATGCTGATGGTGGGGTCCTGCACGCTCCCCAAGCGCGAAGGGCTGCACTGGTACGGCGATCTCAGCGGCATCATCGGCCTGAACCGCCCCCTGTGGATCGAGCGATACTACCGTCCCGGCCGGCACATCACCGACCTGCCCGAATGGAGCGAGCGCATCGAGCGTATCGCTGAAGAGGCGCCCACCTGGGATATCGGCTTCGCCGTCAGCAACCCCATGTGGATGCAGATGATCATGGAGCGGATCATCGAGAAATACCGCCTGAGACATATCCACGAACTGTGGCCGAACTTCGAAGTGTTCGTGCATGGCGGCGTGTTTTTTGAGCCTTACCGCCCCGTTTTCGAGCAAATGCTGGGCCGTCCGGTGCAGTACGTGGACAGTTACATGGCTTCCGAAGGCTTTTTCTCTTACCAGAATCGCCCGGAAACGCGCTCGATGCGCCTGCTGACTGACTGCGGCGTCTATTTCGAATATGTGCCTTTTACGGACAGGAATTTTGATGAAAACGGCGACCTGCGTACGCCGTACCCCGAGTCTTTGTCGCTCGATGAAGTCGTGGAAGGCGTGCCTTATGCGACCCTGATCAGTACGAACGCGGGCGCCTGGAGGTATTTGCTCGGCGATACCGTGCAGTTTACCGATCTGGAGCGCTGCGAATTCAAACTGACCGGCCGGACCAAGCAGTTTTTGTCCGTTTGCGGCGAGCATTTGTCGGTCGACAACCTGAACGCCGCAGTACAGCAGGTGGACAGGGCGCTCAATGCCGGCGTGCGTGAATTTACGGTATCAGGGGTGCGTGAGGGGTCTTTCTGGGCGCACCAGTGGTATGTTTCGCTCGAGAATCCGGAGGTGACGGCCGAGGCATTCACAAAAGCGATCGACCGCGAACTCTGCCGGCTGAATGACGATTACGCCGTGGAGCGCATCTATGCGCTTCGGGATGTGCGGGTGCAACTGCTTCCCAATGAGACGTTTATGGGCTGGCTGGAGAGTCGCGGCAAAATGAACGGGCAGGCGAAGATACCGAGGGTGATGAAAGGGGCTCAATGGGACGATTTCAATGCGTTCGTTGCTCAGGCGGGGATCGTTTCCTGATCTTCCCTACCTTTGCGCACTGCCAGTTCGCCTATGCAAACCAAACATATTTTCCCGGATTTCGTATCCCGTTTTCCGCCTGTGGGCATGCCGGTCACGCTCGGAGAGGATACGCATCATATTTTCAGCACCGAAAACAAACCGCTTTCGGAATCCCTGATCTCCCAGTTCATCCACCCAACGGAGGAGACGGTTACCGACGAAGAATTTACGGAATATATCCCCTGTTTCGCCATCGACGACACCGAGCATTTCATTGCGCTGGTGTGGTGGAAAGCGGAATTGATGAATTACGAATACGTGCTGGCTACCTTCACCCTTAAAGGCGAACTGATCGACCGGCAGGTGATCGCCTTTACGAGGGTAGAGGATGGCAAGGTGCACCGGGCGGTGGTGACCATCAACGAAGAATACGAACTCATCGTCGTGGAAGGGACTTCTACCGGAGAAGACGATTTTTACGACCCCTCCAGCGCCCGCACCCGGCACCTGGAAATCATGGCGACCGGCGAGATCGTTTGATCTTTTGCGGGACAATTTTGCGCTATATTTTGCCCGTTTTTACTGGTTTGTTTGCCATATTTTGTCTTTGATCCTTCCGGGACGCGCTCTGCCGCTCCTCCTGATCCTGTTTAACTAAAGGTGGCATTGATTTTGCCCCGGAATTGCCTGCGGAAACGGCGATCCCGAGTGATTTCGTTAATGTTTCCGGCCGGAAAAATATAAACCCTCAACTCCCTTTCTTTACCCGTGGATTTATCCCGACAATCTGGTTTTTAATCATTGGTTTTAATCATTCCGCAAATGTCCCGATCCGATTTATTCCATGCACATGTGGCAACGCGTTCTGCATTGCTGCTCGCATTTTCCTGCCTTTTTTTCTTCATTTCCACGCCCGTTTCCGGGCAATGCTCCCTTTCCTGCAACAGCGGCCTTCAGGTTTCGCTCGACCCGAACGGGCAAGCAGCGATCACGGCAGCCCTGATCGCGCCTTCGGCGTCCGCCAATTGCCCCGGAGCGCTGGAACTGAAACTGCTGATGCCGCCGGGCATCGTTATTCCCAACAACATCCTTACCTGCGATCATGTAGGTCTGACTATTACAGCGCAGGTAACGCATACCGCCACAGGTAATTCCTGTGCCGGCACACTGCAAGTGTACGATGCGCTGGCGCCGACCCTGAATTGCCCTGATAAATTTGTATTCTGCAACCAGGATGCGACGCCCAATACTGTCGGTCTGCCTGCGATGTCGGACAACTGTACCCCGGCTGCCGAACTGAATTATTCCTATTTTGACAATGTAACCGATCTGCCTTGCGGCACCTACCAGAACGGGGTTCCGGTCAACAAACGCATCGACCGCAACTGGATGGTATCGGACGCGCAGGGCAATTCGGGTACCTGCCAGCAAAAGGTCTGGCTAAAGCATATTACCCTGGCCGGCATTACTTTCCCGCCAAACCTCGACGGCATCACGGCGCCTTCACTCGATTGCAGCCAGGATCCCAACGATCTGATCCTGACCGGGCAACCCACTGTTGCGGGCATACCGATCGATAACTCCCCGGACTGTGAGTTCGGGGTTACCTTTAGCGACCAGATCATCAATATCTGCCCGCCGGCGGGCTATTCCGTGCTGCGCACCTGGACGGCGGTCGATTTTTGCACAGGCACGCTGTCCAGCCGTTTGCAGATCATCAAAGTAGAAGACAAAACGCCGCCCCAGATCACCGTTCCGGGCGATCTGACGGTCGGAACGGACGGCTTTTTGTGCTCCGGGACCGTGACCTTGCCGGCAGCGGAGGTTTCCGACAATTGTTCGGACGTGACCGTCACGACCAGCTGGACCTACGGCACCGGATACGGGCCTTTTTTCGGAGTCGGCTTCGGGGCGCATGTCGTCACCTACACCGCTACGGATGCTTGCGGAAATACCGCTACTGCTACCTTGTCGGTGCACATTGAAGACAGCAGCCCCCCGCAGGCGATCTGCGGCACGGGATTGCAGGTGTCGCTCTCCACAAATGGCGTGGGTTTTGTGAATGCCGGCACACTCGATGAAGGCAGTTTCGACAACTGCGGCTCCGTCACACTCTCCATCAGCCGCGACGATATCATGTATGCACCTGCAGTTGAAGTGAGCTGTGCCGATATCGGCGCGCCGCTGACGATGTATCTAAAAGTTACGGACGATGTGGGGCTGGAGAATCTGTGCGTCACGGAGATCAACGTGCGTGATTTTCTGAAACCCACGCTCATTTGTCCGGCGGCGGTGACGCTGAATTGCCTTCAGGATCACACCGATCTGCAATTAGCCGGTCAGGCTGCCGCTTCTGATAACTGTTCTTTGCAGGGTGTTGATTTTGAGGACTTTGGAACCTTGAGCGCTTGCAATGCCGGAACCCTGCAGCGGGTCTGGACTGCCGCCGACGCGGCCGGCAACACAAAATCCTGCGTGCAGCAGATCGTCATGGAAACGCTGAGCGATATTTCCGTCGCCTTCGCTCCGGATCTTACTGTCAGCGCATGCAGTGACCCCGGACAACTCACTCCGGCCGCGACCGGAGAACCCGTGGCGAGCGGGCAGTTTTGTTCGGCGCTGTCGATCACATATACCGATGAAACATTCGACAATGTACCGGCGCCCTATTGTTACCGCATTTTCCGAACCTGGAAGGTGATCGATTTCTGTATTTACGATCCAAATGACGATTCGACAGGTGTCTGGACGGACGTTCAGGTTATCAGCATCGTGGATAACCAGGCGCCTGTACTGAGTTTGCCGGCCGGCTATACGGTAGATGCAAATTCTTCGGAATGTAACGCCTTCGTTGCGCTGGATGATGCTTATGCCCTCGATTGCGGCAACGTGACGATCTCGCACGACAGCCCTTTTGCCGATCAGCAGGGTGCGAATGCTTCCGGCACCTATCCTGTTGGTATACAGGTGGTCGTTTTTACCGCGACGGACGATTGTGGAAACAGCGCCCAGCAAACGATGACCATTGAAGTGCTCGATGCGATACCACCTGTGGCAGTGTGTAAAAGCGACGTCTTCATCAGCCTTGACACGGCCGGGCAGGCAACGCTGTCCCCGTCATTTTTGGATGGCGGAAGTTTCGACAATTGCAGTCCGGGCGGGGCGCTGGAATTTACGGTGTCACCTGCTTTTTTTGAATGTAAAGATACTGGCAACCAGCAGGTTATGCTAATGGTGCTCGATCAGTTCGGCAATGCATCGTCTTGCAACGCCATCGTCAATGTGATCGACCCGGCAGGGGCTTGCCAGCCTCCGCCGCCGACAGAATTTTCGATAGAAGGAAATATCCGAACGCCCGAAGGAATGCCCGTGACACAAATCCCGCTGGTACTGGCAGGCGATGGCTTCTGGGCGATGACGGAAAGCGATTCGGACGGGCAGTACCTGTTTGAGGATGTGCCGGCATCCAATCTTTACCATCTGGAGCCGGCGAACAACGCCAACTGGCTCAACGGCATTTCTACATTCGACGTAGTATTGATCTCCAAACATATTCTCGGTCTCGATACTTTTGAAACGCCGTACGAGCGGATCGCGGCCGATGTAAATCACTCGGGGACGGTCACGACTTTCGATATCGTGCAGCTGCGTAAACTCATTCTGGGGCTGATCGATACGGTGCCCGGCAACACTTCCTGGCGTTTTGTAGACACGGAATACATTTTTCCCGATCCCTCGAACCCGTTTGGCGCCGCTTTTCCCGAAAAAATGACCTTCAACGGCCTTGATTCGAATCTGACCGGCCGCAATTTTACGGGGATCAAGATCGGCGACCTGAACCATTCGAATAATCCTGCCGAAGCACGTACGCTCCGGGATACTGCCTATTTGCGTATGCCGGATGTTGACCTCGTAGCCGGCATCCCGGTTGCCGTGCCGCTTTACCTCGACCACTGGACGCAACTGGAAGGGCTGCAATTTGAATTGATGTTCGATACTGCCCTGGTTACCCTGAAGCAGGTCGAACTCAGCAAACCCGATCTGTTGGGAAATGCCCACCTTGCCGTAAATGCAGGCGGGGCCGTTACGGTCAGTTGGGACCATGCGACCGGCGAGGATGCTCGGGAGGATGATCCGCTGATGATCTCGCTGCAAGTGCTTGCAAAACAGAATGTTAGGGCCAGTGATCTTTTTCGCCTTTCTGCTTCCCGATTATTTCCGGAGGTATACCCGGAGGGCGCTGCCCCGGCAGTGCTTGTGCTTTCTTCAGAGGATCGGACAAATACAGCCCCTGCTGAAATGCTCGATGCACTTTCGATATTTCCGAATCCGTTTTGTGACGAGATGATGTTTTCCTTCCATCTGGAATCCGATGCGGATCTGGTGTTGCGTGTGTTCGATGCAGGTGGCAGGGAGATACTGCACAAGGTTTCCGGATTCAGTTCGGGGCAGTGCGACTGGCGCCTGCACAACACAGAACTTGCCGGCCCGGGCATCTATTTTTATCAGTTGATCACACCGGGTATGGTTGCGAAAACGGGGCGTTTTGCGCTCATGTGCCCCGAGTAGGGAAGTATTACATCTTAAATTTTGCTCAGCAGCCAGCTGCGTTCGGCAACGAGGGGCGTATCGCGGATCTTCTTCGCAAGTTTTTCGCGTTTTTCGCGATCGGAAGGCGGCAGGCTGAGGAGTTTGCCGGTAAAACGCGCCAGGTTGCGGTACATCTCGCGGTGGTAGCCGATCTCGCCGTGCCGCCGCAACCAGGTCAGCAGGTTCTCCAGCAGCGATTCCAGCGCGTCGAACGCATTTTGTTCGTAATAGATCTTCAGCAGCATTTTTCTGACCTCCAGGTTGTACATGGCGTCGCTCATGTTGAGGCTGCGTAGCAGTTCCTGCGCCTGATCGTAGGCGCCTTGCCTGAAGTGAAAGATCGCCAGATTGTAGGCGTAGATGTGGTCGCGTTCGGCTGCGGGAAGTTGGTCTTTATAAGCCTCCAGAAAGTTTTCGGCCCGCGGCCAGTCTTCCAGCGCCAGGATCGCCATCAGAATATTGTTGTAGGTATATTTTGAAAGGAATCCACGCTCGTCGTGAAGCAGTTTTTTTTCCAGCCCCAGTTCGTAGAATCCGAGTATTTCCGGCAAGCTCGCCGTGTCTCCGCGGTTGATCCGGCGAATGCAGTGGTTGATAGCCAGCATCAGCAGGTCGCGTGCCTCCTGAAGCGGAAAATGTCCGCTGTGCTGCCTGAGCAGATCGCGGAATTGCTCCGACCAGCGACTTTCTTCCGGCTGCTCAAGCATGCGATAACCCACGTGGTAAAGCGCTACTTCCGGTAGCGCGGCGACGGCTGTATCCGGCACGCCGCTCAGCAGACGGTCCAGCTGCGGAGCAATGGTAAGCGACTGACGAAGGATGGCCTCCTGCGCGCGCACCATGCACCCGAGCTGGAATGCCCGGGCCGAAGAAAATGCAGACAAATGCGTCAGTAAAGGTCCGAACGGCATCTCGTGGCCGCGTTTCCGGGCAAGCTCCCACTGATATTTTTCAAAAAACAACTGGAAACCGGCGAGATGCGTATCCATGCCGTGTTCAGGGCCTTTTTTCAGTGCTTGCTCCGCTTCCCGCCATGCTTGCCGAAACTGCTTTTCCAGTCCCCTTTTCCGGGCATTTCTGACGGCATATATTTCCGCCCGCAAAGGCTCGGCCTGCATTTCCTGCCAGGCGAAGAACTGTCGCAATTGAGATTGCAACCAGGAACAGGCGTATTGCAGTTTTTGATCGTCAAACATCTTTTTATCAGGAAATGCGGCTTTAAAGGCATCTTCCGGGTCAGGTACATGGCCGGCGGCATGACAGCGGTGCAGGTAGTTGAACAGGGGAGGGAGCGATGGCTTTGCGTTGAAAAAGGGTGATGCCAGCCAGCGCCCGAATGATTTTGCCTCCCAGGCGCTCAGTGACTGGATCGATTCAAAAACTATCGAATTTTGTATGTCCATTTAATCATTGATAATCAATAATAAACGACATAAAAGTACTAAAACCGGTGTGATGATTAAGGAAAAATGATTTTTGTAAGGCAATATGGGGCGCGGACTTTTGTACCGTGAACCAAACATATTTGACTATGAAAAATTTCCTGCAAGTAAAGATCTCGTGGATTGGGCTGCTTTTAGCGGCAGTTTTCTCCCCACTGTATATCAGTGCTCAGCAAAACCAGAAGTGGGTATTTCCCGCTCCTGCCGGCTTCGACCGCGATGTGGCATATTTCACATTAAACACGCCTGACGGCGGTTTTTTGCTGAGTTCATCCACCCTCGATGAATCCAACCCCTTTTCTGCTTATCAGTTGCCCCGCCTGATCAAACTGGATGCCGACCAGAATACCGAATGGGACAACGTGTATCTTCCTCCCACACCTCCGTCCGGCGCACTGATCCTGCCCACAGCGATACTGGATGCGCCCGACGGCGGGTGGATGATGTCGATAAATGATGACACGACCGGTCTGCATCTGCTGCGTTTGGATGAAGACGGAGGACAATTGTGGGCCAAAACCCTTAATCCTTCGTGGTTTTACTTTCGGCTCTTGTCTGTAGCCCCGGATCACTACCTGGCTGTAAATTTCACTTCTACGATAGGGAATTCCTTTACCCTGATCAAACTCGGCCTCGACGGGGAGATCATCAGTACCGTTGAAGTGCCGTTACCCTTCAGGATGCTGGGACCCGACCTTTACGGCGCTGTCGAAATGGCGAACGGCGACCTTCTTTTTTCGCTTTATGTACCCAATACTCTCCCTGCCAAAATGCGTTTTGCGCGGGTCAGCCCGGACGGGACGGTGCTTTGGGAGTCCACTCCCGTTCAGGCAGGAGGTATACGGATCGCACCCCTGCCCGGCGACGGTTTTATCAATATCCAGGGTACGCAGTTGAAGCGTCACGACGGGCAGGGCAATCTGGTGGATGCATCGCCCTCTCCGGCGGTTCCCAACACAGCAGAGATCAATGTAGCGGCCTATCCGGACGGCTCGTTGCTGGTATCGGGCTATACCGTGGGCAATCGCGGTTTTTTGGCCAAACTCGCACCGGATTACAGCATCGTATGGTCCGCCGAAGCGCCGGATGACGGACAGCCGGCGGTGACCAGGTTGATCGGAACACCTACTTCGGATGGCTGGGCGGCCGGTTGCGGAGAGACAGTCGACGGACAAATGGCATTTGTCAGAATTCAGGCGAATACGGGTATTTACATCAACACCCTGACCGGAACGGTGCGCAAGGACGGCAATGATAATTGTATCGCCGATGCCGGGGAAGCAAGCGTCCAGCACGCGCGGATACATGCTTTCAATGCCAACGAGTCTTTCATGACGTTCAGCAAAAACGACGGGACCTATGAGATAAAACTGCCGGCCGGCGATTTTGAACTGGAAGCAGAGCCCAACGAGCCCTTTTTCTACCTCTGCCCCGACTTTTCAAACAATATATCATTTCCGGCTGGCGCCGACGGCAGCCTTGTGCTCGATCTCCCCATCCAGTCCGACGATCTCATTCACCAGATCAGCGGCACGCTGAGGCTCGATCAGAACAACAATTGTACGTACGACGGCGGGGAGCCGGAATTGCCATCCTGGCAACTGAACGTAGTCGGCAACGGCGAGGACTTTTCGGTCTGGACCGATGCCTCGGGCATGTACTCCCTGTTTGTCCCGGAGGGCTCCTACACCATGACGGTAAAACCGATCAACCCCAATTTCGACATTTGTTCGCCGCCGTCCCAAACGATCGATTTTGGCGCCGGCCCGGCGCAAAGCGCCGTCGCCGACTTTGTTGCGCACGCTGATGTCGACTGTCCGTTAATGTATACTTCTCTGACAGCCAATAATATACGACCCTGTTCTACAAGCGTCGTTCATGTCCGTTACAGAAACGGAGGCACGGCGATCGCAGAAAATGCCCGCGTCACAGTTACCCTGGATCCGTTTTTGACGTTTCAGGGCGCCAGTATCAGTCCGCTTTCTATAAATGGTCAGGTATTGGTATTCGAACTGGGAGATGTGGCGCCTGCCGGCATCGTGGACTGGCATGACCTGTCGATCCAGGTGGGGGTCGATTGCGGGCTCCAGATCGGCAATTTTGTATGTGTGTCGGCTGCCATTGAGCCCGATACGACCTGCTTTCAGGCGCCGCAATGGAACGGCGCGATCGTGAGTGTTGACGGGGCATGCGATACGGATGATAATGCCGTGTTCAAAATTCGCAACATCGGGAATGCGCCAAATAGCCAATTGCTTGATTATGTGATCGTTGAAGACCAGATTGTATTGCTGCAGGGCCAGTTTCAACTCAATCCGGGCGATTCGCTCGTGCTGACGGTGCCCAACAATGGCCAGACCCTGAGTTGCATCGCCGACCAGGAACCGGGCTTCCCCGGCGACACGCTTGTGACCTATTCGCTGACCAATTGCATGGGTATGCTGTCGGGCAATCCTCCGGCAGGCGGAGGTTCTCCCGGCCCCTTTATCGATCAGGCCTGTTTCGATGTGTCCAATTCTTATGACCCGAATGACAAAACAGCGAGCCCGATCGGTATTGGCGATCAGCATGTTATACGGCCCGGAAGCAGGCTGGATTACACCATCCGGTTTCAGAATTCCGGAAATGACACGGCATTTATCGTAGTGCTGCGCGACACCTTGTCGGAGGACCTCGATCCCGGCACCCTGGTGCTGCAGGGAGGCAGCCACCCGTACAGTTTTGCGCTGATCAATGGCAATATTCTGCAATTTACATTTGAAGGGATCATGTTGCCCGACAGCGCGACCAACCCCGCTGCTTCTCAGGGGTATGTGCAGTTCGGTATACGCCACCGGGCCGACCTCCCGCCCGGAACGGCCATCGGAAACCACGCAGCGATCTATTTCGATTACAATCCGCCCGTGATCACGGAAACGGTTTGGCGCACCATTGACGAGTTCATTATCCTGGGGGCACATAACCCGGGCCTGAATAAGGAAGTGCCGGTAGAGGTCTATCCCAACCCGCTCGCTTCATCTGCAACCATCTTACTGCCGGAAGGTGCTGATTTTGAGACATATACGTTCACGTTGCGCGATGCTTCCGGCGCTCTGGTCAGAACGGCCGAATTTCAGGGTAAGCGCTACCTGTTTGAACGGAACGAACTGCCATCGGGTATTTATTTCTGGCAGATCGGCGCCGGAACCACAAGCCTGGCCGGTGGAAAACTGATCGTTTTTTAGGCGCAAACATAAATAGCAGCCACCGGCGTACTCCATGCTGCCGCCGTTCGTCCGTTGCCGCGGGTTTGCTTTTACGAGCAGGTCTTTCGGCAACGGATTTTTTGTTTTACAGGTCGTTATGAAATACACCTCCGGTTGATTAATCAAATGTTTAAAAATAGCCTTTGGCACCGGAACTATTCTCCTGTTTGAACGTATCTTTGCTGCGCTAAAACAAACAAAAATGGCCATAAGCACTGAAGAAAAGATCAGGGATGCTGCGAAGAGGATTTTCCTCGAAAAGGGCTTTGGAAGCACCACGACCCGTGATATCGCCGAATCGGCCGATACAAATATTGCATTGGTCAATTACTACTTCCATAGCAAGGAACGCCTCTTTCAGGAGATCTTTCAGGATAGTTTTGCAGAAACATTTGCTCCTGCAACACGAATTTTGAACGATGATCTGCCCCTCGAAGCAAAGATCTACAAGTTTGTGGACTACATGACCGATCTGCTGAAAAAGGACCCTTTGCTTCCGGTATTCGTTTTGAGCGAAATGCGCGGCGAGAATACAAAAATGTGCGAAATGGCGTCGAAAATGCAGGAAGCAGGACCCAACAAGTTTCTCCAGCAACTTGAACGGGAGGCCGAGAAAGGCAATATCCGCCGCGTGGATTTCGATCAGGTGGAAGTCAGCCTGATGTCGATGGTGGTATTCCCGTTCATCAGTATGAATGTGCTGAAACTAAAGAAGCAAATGAGCACCGAGGAGTTTTATCGTTTTGTAGAAGAGCGGAAAAAAGCGATCCCCGAAATGATCCTTTCGTACCTGCGGTGCAGGGAAGAATAACGGAATGTTTGGCAGACACGATCGATGTGTTTTCTATCAGAAAAACAGCCGGCCGGACGATTGCGTCCGGCCGGCTGTTTTGTGTTAAGCATTTGTTTAAAAAGATCAGTTGTCCTTCAGTGTTTTTATCTGTTCCTGGATCTTTTTGAGTTCTTCCTGATAACGGGTGTTGGATTCAGCGGCGTCTTTCAGGAGTGCCGGGTCGGGCCCTCCCGTGCTGCTTTGGCTGCCGGAAAAAGAGGAGCCTCCATCGCTTTCTGTTTTCGGAGTGGCGGCCTGCTTGGAAGCGTTCAACTCCTGCATGAAGTAGGTTTGTTTTTCCGTGATCGCTTCTACCATGTTTCTCATTTCCTCGATCTCGGTTGCCTTCTCTTTTTTTATTTTTTCAGGCAGGGCATCGATCTGTTTGGAAACATTTTTGGTCTCATCCAGCGAAGCCTGGGCATCTGACAGGACTTTTTCCATGGAAGCAGCCTCCGTCTGGCCCGGATTGGCAGATTGAAGGCTGTTCGAAACGGCAGATTCCGGGCTGTCTGCTTTATTATCAGACTCTGAATTTTGGCATGCAGCCCATGCGAGGGCTGCGAAAAGGATGAATGTCAGTTTTTTCATTGTTGCGTCGTTTTTGTAACAAGCCGCAAAGATAGATCGCCGGCTGGAAAAAGCATTCAATGCAGATACACCTGTGGTTTGCCGTTGTTATTGGATACGATAATGATCTGTTTGCCGCCGCTGCTGCGCAATACTGCCATATCGCGCGCCTCGCGCATGGCCCAGAATCCTGTCTCAAGGTTGTTCACCCACGAAAAATGCCCTTTGCCATCGCCGGCCAGCAACGATCCATTGCCTGCGTCGCAGCGATTGGTTTCTACCTCGAAGCCGTATTTATTGCCGCTCAGTAAAATATCCGTGAATCCGTCGCCATTGTAGTCTCCGACTGCAATTCCTTGAATAACAGAAGTTTGTACGGGTATCGGGAAGTCATGCCTGACATATTTGCCGCCCTTGTTTTCCCACCAGCAACTCTGCAATACATAGCAATAGAGATTCAGCGCAGCGTCGAGGTCCTTTTGCGGCCACACCTGGCCGATCGTGGCATTGCCGTATTCTTTGGCATACAGGAATTTCTTTTTCAGAATGGGCATCTGCTTGTTCAGCACCTCCTTTTGCAGAAGCGGATAAAGTTTCCCTTTCTCGTAGTAGGCCACCAGCGGATCGAGGGTGCCGTTGTTGTCAAAATCTTTTGCAAAACAACGCAGCGGCGCCTCGTCGGAAGCCGTGAATCGGGTGTTCAGGCCGAGGTTACCCGTCACGAGGTCCATATCGCCGTCGCCGTCGACATCGGCCACTGCAAGCCGGAACCACAAACCATTCGATTTGTCGAGGCCAAGTGTCGACGTAACATTTTGTAACTTGTTGTTAGTCAACTTAAAAACGGTGACCGGCATCCACTCGCCCACCACGACCAATTCGGGTTGCGGATCTGCATCGACGTTGGCCCAAACCAGGTCGGTCACCATGCCACAGCGCTCAAAATCGGGTGCTACCGTTGCGGTGACATCGGTAAATTTGTTCTGGTCGTTGCGCAAAACGACGCTGCGCGGGATCAGCGGCCACTTGCCGGGGGTAACACGTCCGCCGATGAACAGGTCCAGGTCGTTGTCGCCGTCATAATCGAAGGCAGCAGCGCGCAGCGCCACATCCTGGCTCTGGGGGAGTGCATCGGCCGCTTTTATAAAGTTCCCTTTTCCGTCCGTATTGATATACAGGCGATTCTGCCATGCGGCGGGGCTGGTGGATTCGGCGCCTCCGCTGATCACGAACAGGTCGAGGTCGCCGTCGCCGTCAGCGTCGAAGAAAGTCGCGCCATGGTCCTCGTAAATTTTATCAGCCTCCCAGGTGGCTGCCGAAACGGGGCGAAAAGTACCTCCGGCATTTTGCACATACAGGGCGCCGGCATGGTCGAAGGCATTTCCGATGAACACATCGTCGAGGCCGTCGCCGTTCACGTCGCCGCTGGCCATCAGCGGCCCCAGATCGCTAATGCTCCAGGTGTTCAGCGGCCATTTTTCGAAGTCGTTGAATTCGTTTTCCACGTGTTCGAACTTTATGCCTGCGCCTGCGCTTTTATCGGTAAAATATGCGTTGTGCAAGGGCTCGGGACCGATGTGTGCTGCATATCCGCTTGCATCGGAATAATTAAGTGTAAGCCGTTGATTGGTAGCGACATCGGTAAGGGTTTGCGTTTTGCCGTCGGGCCAGCGCACCACTACTTTGTCCACTTTTGCGCTGTTGCCTGTGCCGAAGTGTATCAGGTGCTCCACGGACGAGAAAATACCCCTGGTCGGGAACAATTCCTGGTACTGTTTTTTGCCGTTATCGTAATAGATGGCCGCCGACGCCCCAACGGCAAACGGATTTTTTGCCGGCCCCAGCAGTTTGATCTGAAGATAATGGCTGTTGGGTTTGCCCTGACTGGTATTTTCATAAATGAAAGCCGCTTGTTCGAGGTTGTTGACCACAAGGTCCAGGTCGCCGTCTTTATCGAAATCCGCCCAGGCCGCGCCGCAGGACCACGCTGCCGGCATGGTCATCCAGTCGCCCCCGACGTCGTTGAACTGCCAGTTGCCTTTGTTTTGAAAGCAAAAGTTGCGGACTTTGAACGTCGGCACCTGCTCCAGAAATTCGTTGAAATTCGGATAAATGTCGCGCAGGCGTTTTCCGGCATTTTTCTTTTTGATCTCCGGAAATGTAAAATCCGCAAAATCGCGGCTGGTCACTTCCCGGCGATATCCGTTCGTGACGTGCATATCGCGCAAGCCGTCGTTGTCCATATCGAAGATCAGGCCGCTCCACGACCAATCGGTCTGATAAACGCCTGATATACAGCCGATATCGCTAAAAGTGCCGTTGCCATTGTTGTGTTGCAGTACGTTGCGGATCACCGGTTCGAAGTACCCGTGCTGCACGATGGCGGTTTGTTTGCTGAGTGAATTGGTCGCCAGAAAAGACTTGCGACGGTAGTTGTTGGCGGCCAGCATATCGACCGCAAACACGTCTATCAAACCGTCGTTGTCGAAATCGGTAAGATCGGTGCCCATGGTATGCTGCGAGCAGTGCTGGAAATACCGCTCCATCTGGTCGCTGAAGGTCCCGTTCCTGTTGTTGATGTACAGCCGGTCGGGTTGCACAAAGTCATTGCCGACATAAATGTCGAGATATCCGTCGCGGTTGAAATCGCTCACGGATACGCTCAGGCCGTACGCAAGGTTCCAGATGCCCGCTTTTTGGCTTACGTCGGTAAATTTTCCGCCGTCGTTGCGGTACAGCCGGTCGCTGTCGTGCTCGCCACGCGGTTCGAGCAGCGGGTGGTATTTGCCGTCGGCGCCGAGTTTTGCTTCCAGTTTGTTGGAATACACCTGTTCGGTCGGGTAATTCAGCACGTAGCAGTCCAGATCGCCGTCATTGTCGTAATCAAAAAAGTTGGCGCCGGTGCAGGCGCTCTGGTCGTCGAGGCCGTATTCGTGGCTGCGTTCGGTGAAGGTCAGGTTGCCATTGTTGATGAACAGCCTGTTGCGTCTGAGTTCGTTGTTTTCCACGCCGCCTCGGCAGACGTACAGGTCGAGCCAGCCGTCGTTGTTGACGTCGGCAGCGGTCACGGCCGTTTCAAATCCTTCCTCCGAAGCGACTCCGGAAGCATCCGTAATGTCTTTGAATGTTAGATTGCCCTGGTTGAGGTAAAGTTTGTTTTTCCCGTTGCTGCAAACAAAATA
Source organism: Lewinellaceae bacterium (assembly GCA_020636045.1). Classification (GTDB taxonomy): domain Bacteria; phylum Bacteroidota; class Bacteroidia; order Chitinophagales; family Saprospiraceae; genus M3007. The sequence goes on along the minus strand of JACJYP010000017.1, from coordinate 5,819 downwards.
TATGTCCGGCAGACCGTCGTTGTTGATGTCTGCAACAGCCAGACCGCCACCATTGTACATATTGATGTTGGTGGTGATATTATTTTCGTATGTCTCGATGATCCTGTTTTCAAATCCGATCCCTGTCTGCGTTGAATCGAGCAGGCGCATCACCGGATTTTCGGCAAACAGCGTCGGTTCTTCCACATCGGTCGCTTCGGGAGGCGATGCATCGTTTTTGCACGCAGTTACGCCGATAATATATATCGCGAGAGCGGAGCCGATGATTAATGATTGCCTGGATGGGGCATGGAAACAAGAAGGTATTACTTTTGCCATTTTTTAAAGGTGCGTTGCTGAAAACGTCGCAAAGGTACTTTCCTGATGCCTATAACTGAAAAGTTTAAACACTGGCTTGCCGAATCCGTCGACGGTCACGTGATCGGCGCCTTCCGCCTGATCTTCGGGCTGTTTATGGTGTACAACACCTGGTCGTACCACCAGAAGCGGTTGATCGAGGATGGCTTGCTTGCGCCGAAGATCCATTTCAAATTCGAAGGCTTCGGATGGGTGGATACCCTTCCCCTTCCTGCCATGCAGGCGATCATGGTGCTCATGGGCCTGAGCGCCTTACTGCTGGCGGCCGGCGTGTTTTTTCGCTGGTCGTGCTGGGTGCTGTCCCTGTGCCTCGCCTTTCTGATGTTTCAGGATAAAAGTTACTTCAACAACCACATCTACCTGTTCGTACTGCTGCCCGTGCTGCTGAGTTTCACAAATGCGGACCGGTTCTTTTCACTCGGCAAAAAAACGAATGCCGGCAATCTGGTGCCCAGATGGCAGCAATTCATCCTGCAGGCGCAGATCGTCATTGTCTATTTTTACGGGGGACTTGCCAAAACCAAACACGACTGGCTGTTCGACAAAGAGCCGGTGACCAGTCTGATAGGCACTTTTCCCGACAGCCACTGGCTGGCGCCGTATTTCAAAACGGAGTTTGCGATCAATCTGCTTACCTATGGAGGTTTTGCCATTGATCTGCTTGCGCCATTATTGTTATGGTACAGGCCCGTCCGGAAATGGGGGCTTCCCTTGTTCGTTGGCTTCCACTTTTCCAACTCGCGCATCTTCGACGATATCGGCATTTTCCCCTTCGTTATGATCGCGACCATGATCCTTTTCTTCGAAACCAGGGAATTGCCTGTTCTGCGCAGATGGGCTTCGGATAGTACCAAGGCGGGCAAAAGCACACCGGCGCCGCAGATCAGTTCGCTGAGCCGCAATTTTCTGATCGGCTTTTTTGTCTTTCAGTTGCTGTTTCCCTTCCGGGGTTTCTTTTTGCCCAATTCGATGGACTGGACCAGCATCGGCAAGAACTTTTCCTGGCGCATGAAAATAGATACGCGCCCGATCGAACAGTTCGATGTCACGATCCATCACCCCGTGACCGGTCAGATCATGCCGGTCGATGTGCGATCGTTCGTCAATGAAATGCAGGTACTGAACATGGCTTGCGACCCGCGCTCACTGGTTGCCTTTGCGCGCTTGCTGCGCGAGGAGGCTGCGCGCCGGGGAGTAGAGGGCGCGCTCGTAAAAGCGCGTATCATGGTCCGCTACAACGGCCGGCCGCCGCAGCTGTTCGTCGACCCCGATGTGGACCTGGCTTCCGTGTCGTGCAGCCCCTTTGAAACACTCGAATGGGTATATCCCCTGACCGAATAGCGACCTGGGCGGTGCAGGGTTAAGTTGGACAAAAAGCGTTCTTTCGTCCGGAAATCGACGCTTTTTGCACCCCTAACAGGGTATTTTAACAGATTATGATCGTTTCACATAAAAAAAAGCGGTGACCGGAGCTTTTTTCTATGAAATGCAAATATATTTGTCGCTGCATTTGGTGTAATAACCCGAAGCTTTTAATCCATTTTTAGTCTCATGGAGAGCAGGTGTGCCGGCTACACTTCCCGAAGCAACGGCGCAGATATCTTACCCTAAGTTTGCTATCTTTTCCCTTCTCTTCCGTATTTGTCCTGATTTCCGATTTTTTGGCAAGCATTTTGTGCGAATAATTTCTGTGCCCTTCACTGTTTTTGTTGTGCACGCGATTTTTCGGAACATGCTTGTTCATTAATCAGATTTTGCGTTCACACGGTTATCCTCTTTTAATCTCATGATAGTAAACTTTACCAGACTCACACGTCTTACGGTTTTTTATATGGAGTATTGATAACGCCGGCGCCGCCGCGTTACCAATACTCCTTTTTTATTTGGAGTTGGAACAAAGCCTGCAGAAAAATAGACTGGTCATCAAGGTTTATTCGCCTCAGGTCAAGTCAATAATCAAACATCTTTTAACTTAAATTTTGTCAACACATGAAAAGAACGTTCGCAAAAAAGAGTCCGATGTCGCTCTTGGCGGGGTTCTTCCTGTTTGGATTTCTGTTACTGACGGCCGGTCGCGCCGAAGCTCAGACTTACAACTGGATGCAATCTGACCAAGCGCAGCAGACGATCAAGCAAGAGGTAACTACTCTTCAGACGTCGCTTCAGGGGCTTACCCCCGGCACTCAAGGCTACAATGACGTGCTCATCCACGCGCACTACTACAAGGCAATCTACAGAAGGATTGTGGGTGGTATGAGCGTTGAGCAGTCCGTGACCAAAGCACTGGACATCTTCCCGGATGCTGCAAACCTCAGCTCTGATACGGCTGCCGACTCATTTACCGGCTTCTTTGTCAGCAAGTCGACCAAAGAGTCGCTGTCTAACGAAGCTACCGGCAAACTGACGCTCTGATTTTTTGCAGTTTTTGAAAACCCGACTAATTTCTTTTTGAAGTTTTAACAATTATTCATCTCATGAAGAAGAGAAATATTACACTCTGGGGTTTGACGTTCCTGGGATGCCTGTTTGGAGCACAGGCGTTTGCCCAGCTAACCGTCAATCACCCAACATCAGGCAACGCCGGCACGTTTTCTCTTGCGCCGCCGACTGTCTGTACGATTAATTACTACGACAACGGCGGTCCGACTGGTAACTACGCTACCAGCATTTCCAACTCTGTTGTTTCTTTCGCTCCCGGTACGGCAGGCTACAAAGTCCGTTGTACCTTTTCGTCTTTCGCAACGGAAGGCGGTTTTGACTTCCTGACGGTGTATGACGGCCCCACGACGGGTTCTCCGTTCATTGCATCGACTTCCGGTGGTGCGCCTCCGACCAACATGCCTGGCAACATCGTACAGGCTACGGCGGCCAACGCTTCCGGCTCGCTGACCTTCAGCTTTTTCTCTGACGTAATTATCGCAGCCGCAGGTTGGGCAGCAGTGGTTACGGAAGTAGATGCTTCCGGTGCTACTTGTGCCATGACCGGCCCGGCCAACCAGTCGGTCAGCACGGACGCTGCCACTTGCGACGCTACTGTCTCGACAGCACTTCCGACCTTCTCGCCGGGTGGCTGCGCAGCTGCTTACCAGCTGCAGTACAGCATCAACGGCGGTACGCCGGTAGTGGTGCCGCAACCGTTTCCCGCTACCATCACGGTTCCGGGGGTTCCGAAAGGCACCAACGTGATCCTGTGGCAGCTGGTCAACCCTTGCGGTGGTACCGTTGTTTCTTCTGCTTCGCAGAGCGTCACGGTGGCTGACCTTACTCCGCCGGTGATCACCTGCCCGGGTAACCTTGCGTTCAACCTGGGTCCCGGCGAATGCTGCTCGGTTGTTTCCTGGAACGTAACTTCCTCGGACAACTGCCCGGGCGTTGGTCCCGACATGCTGCTCCAGCAGAACGTACCGTTTACCAACTACTGGTCTGGTTTCTTCACGGACATGCAGAACCTCAACCCGAACTTCGGGATGACGATCTCCAACGTGAACGTACAGGCTTCGTTGGCTGGTGCCGGTGCAGGCACCTATAATATTAAGGTGTACATGAAGCTGGGTACCAGCGTTGGTTTTGAAGCCAACGTAGGCGCCTGGACGCTGGCCGGTGAGGCCAACGTAAACATTACTGCCGGTTTCCCGACGGTATTGCTGTACGACATCCCCACCGACTTCCAGATCCCTGCCGGTCAGGTGGCCGGCTTGGCTGTAGTGGCTAACAACGGCGCCAGCACGCTGGTGCGCGTAGTGGCCAACTCGCTGTTTGCCAACTCGTCCACTTCTGACGCCAACCTGCTTGTCAATCAGGCCCCTGGCCGCTGGATGAACGGCAACTTCGCCGGTGTCATTTTCGCCGGTGAAAATCCTAAGCCGCAACTGCGTGTTACTTACAACCTCGACATCCCGATCGCTCCGGTACTCCTTTCCGGCCCGGCTTCGGGTGACGAACTGTGCAAAGATCAGTCTCCCTATACTTCTACGTATATCGCTACTGACGCTGCCGGTAACACGAGCACTTGCTCTTTCACGATCACGCTGGCTGAGTATCCCAACCCGGTACAGACGCTCGTTTGCAACGATTTCGTATATGTATCTCTGGATGCAGACTGCACCGAAGAACTGAATGCCGACCAGATCCTGGAAGGTGGTCCTTACGGCTGCTACGACGACTATATCGTACAACTTGACAAGACGCCTCCTTACGGCAACGGTCCGTGGGTACCCGCAGTACTGGGCCCTCAGGACATCGGCAAGACCTACGCTGTGCAGGTGATCGACCCGGACACTGGCAACAAATGCTGGGGCAATCTGAAAGTGGAAGACAAACTGGCGCCTGCGCTCGTTTGCACCAACGCTGAAATCGGCTGTAACGGCGACCCGAATCCGGCGCTTCCGTCTGTTCCCGTAACGTTCTCGCCCAGCGCTGACTTCTCTATTGCTGACGTTGTTACGACTAACGTAAATATTCCGGTTCCTCCGGGTGCAACGGTTGACGATCTGAACGTAACGTTCCAGACCAACCATACCTGGGTTGGTGACATCAGCGCTACGCTGACTTCACCCTCCGGTACCACGATCCAGCTCTTCGACCGTCCGGGTGGCGGTGGTTGCCTGGGCGACGGCCTTGACGTAGTATTTGACGATGCTGCTACCAACACCGCAGCTCAATTCGTCGCTACCTGCGGCAACCTGCCTGCTATTGCCGGCACTTACCAGCCTGCCAATCCGCTGTCGACCTTCAATGGTGAACCGACTGGTGGCACCTGGGTACTGGCCGTTACTGACTTTGTAAACGGTGACGCAGGTCCTGTCAGCTTTGCTCAGCTCAACTTTGCTGCTACTACGCAAAGCACGGGCTTCCCGAACGGACTTACAATTGGTGTGAATGTATTCCAGACTGGTCCGAATACTTATAATGTACTTGCCGGCACTGGTGATCCTGTACTTGAAAACTGTTCTGATGTTACCCTGAGCTATCAGGATAGCGAAGTATCACAAAACTGCGCAAGCGGTCTTACCAAGAAAGTAAACCGCAAATGGACGGCTGTTGATGCCGCGGGTAACACGAAGACCTGCGTACAGGTGATCGACTTCTTCCGTCCGTCGTTGTCAGACGTCACCTTCCCGCCCGATTATGACGGTGTGGATAACGACGCGCTGCCCTGCGGCACGGCATACCCGACGCCCGATCTGATCGAGGCTTCCGGCAACCAGGGTTATCCCTATGTATTTGGCAACCCCGATGGCTGCTCCATCGGCTGGACTTACACGGATGTTAAAATTACGGTTTGCGACGGCACTTACAAGATCCTCCGTACCTGGACGATCGTTGACTGGTGCGCCGGCACTTCCGTAGAGCACAAGCAGATCATCAAGATCGTTGACGAAGAGGGCCCGACGCTCTCCTGCCCGGCTAACCTGACGGTGAGCACCGATCCGTTCACCTGCTGCGCTACGATCGACCTGCCT
>JACJYP010000016.1 GCA_020636045.1 Lewinellaceae bacterium | reverse complement strand
ATTGCTCAGCGAAACATTACCGGAGGGTACGCTGCCGCCAACGCGGGTCCAGGCATGTGTATAACCACCTGCACCGCCGGTCGGATTTCCATTGACCGTCGTGGGAGCGCCTACGCAGATCGGCGAAGCATCGGGCACCGGGTTCACACCGGGTGTGGGCCAGATGTTCAGGGATACAGGACCAGCCAGCCAACAACCCGCACTGTTTTGAATGCGCGCGTAGATGGTCTTGTTTGCCGAATTTACATTATAGTTATTCGCCTGCGAATTGTTGAAGGCATTGTTGTCGTTCACCGCATCGGAAAGCGAATTATAATATTTCACCGTCCAGGCGCCGCCATTGTTGATCTGCGGGCTGACCTCCGAATTCAGGTTCCAGGTTGCCGAGTAAGATCCCTGTGAAGCAGAGCATTTCCACTGAGGCTGAAGGTGCGCATTCGGAGACGCATTGGTGTTTACGGTCACCAATTTGGAAGTAGTGCCGCAGGAACCCGTCACGGTATACTTAAGCGTGACAGTACCCGGGCGTCCCAGATTAGCCGTATTGAACGTCACCGTTGCCGTATTGGCGTTGGACAGGTTGCTGTTATTGGCACCTGTGCCGCCGGCATTCACCACCTCCCAGGTATGAGAGTATGGCCCGCCGCCGGAAGGATTGGCCGTAAACTGGATCAGGTACGGTCCACCACGGAGGTTGGGCTCCTGATCGGGGCAAGCATCCTGAACAGATGCAGGACCGATCGACACGCTGCAAGGAGGTGGGTTATCACCACCTGTGGGCGGATCGCCGGCCAGAACCGTCGAAGCAGTAATACAAAGGCCGAGGCAGAGCCAAAGGGCAGGGTTAGGAATACTGCTGTTGGAAAACAGGGAGTAAACTTTTCGCATGAGATAATTAATTTGGTTGATTACACCGCAACAAGGCGGATAAGATTTCTATCGAAGTCGGTAACTCAAAACTGAAGTCGAAACCAAACAGTGTTTTGAAAGTCGGTAATGAACACAGTGCGTAAGGATCGGTAAAACCAGTAAGTCAGTACATCGATATCCGACTAGTGGAGATATCAAGACTGACTGTTAAAAAAAGACGGGCAGCATTCGGGAACACAACCCTGTATTTTTTACAAGATGCTGATATAGAGCCAATTAAAAACCTATAACAGCAACCTTTGAACGCAAAACGTTAAGAGCAAGGCGCAATCAAATACCGCTTGAGAAAGACACTTGCTTGCTCAAATCGGATGGGACATTGCTATGGAGAGAAGGAAATCCGGCGCGGGAAAAACCGCCTGAAATCAAAGCCGCATGCAGGTAAGGCACAGGCTAAACTTCACTCACGAGATTATAAAAAATTACTACGGATTAAGGTTGTTTCAGGGAAAGACAAGGCAAATGTAGATAAGGATGGTATATTTCTCCAAATGCCAGACTTTAAAGTTTAAAAAAATCTTTCGTGTAATTATCGAAAGGTCAGAGTTTAGAGGGATTCAGGCTTTTTTGGAATTTTGCGGGTGGAAAGACGCAAGAGGCCGGGTACTAAAATCCCGAAACAGGTTGCGTCAACCCATGATAATATTCACAAATATTATGCCGAAAACCCGAATGTTGGTCCGGGTTTTGCCCGTCTCTACACAAGAATTGTTAAAGCCAAAACACAAATACTACCGATGCAAATAAAACAGGCTGTTTCCAAAGCCAGTAATAAACCTCCAAAGACACCACAGGATATGCTGTTCACCCACACAGGCTTGTCAGAAGCGACACTGCTGCATCTGTACGAACAACTCGTAAAGCCACGCCTGATCGAGGAGAAAATGCTCAACCTCCTTCGCCAGGGACGTATATCCAAATGGTTTTCAGGTATCGGCCAGGAAGCCATTTCAGTCGGTGCGGCTTGTGCCTTGCTGCCCGATGAAACGATTTTCACCATGCATCGCAACCTGGGCGTTTTTACGGCACGCGACATGCCGCTCGACCGCCTGTTTTGTCAATGGCAGGGCAAACGCATGGGATATACCAAAGGTCGCGACCGTTCCTTTCACTTTGGCGCACCGGAGCATCATATCGTCGGCATGATCTCCCACCTGGGCCCGCAGCTTTCGCTGGCGGCCGGCGTCGCCATGGCGCACAAACTGCGCAAGGAGGGACGTGTCTCGCTGGCCTTTACCGGCGAGGGCGGCACCAGTCAGGGAGAGTTTCACGAAGCGCTCAATGTGGCTTCCGTATGGAAACTTCCCGTGATATTCCTCATTGAGAACAACGGATACGGCCTCAGCACCCTTCCTTCGGAGCAATACGCTTGTAAAAGCCTGACAGACAAGGCGAAAGGCTACGGCATGCGGGGGATTCAGATCGACGGAAACAACATCATTGAGGTGTACAATACCATCAAAAAACTGGCGGAGGAAATGCGAACAAACCCGGAGCCCGTTTTGCTGGAATGTATGACCTTCAGGATGCGCGGCCACGAAGAGGCCAGCGGCACAAAGTATGTACCGAAAGAGATGATGGAGGCATGGGCGCAAAAGGACCCCATCGAAAATTACGAACGCTGGTTGTTATCGGAAGGCATCCTGAGTCCGGAACGGCAGCAGAATATCCGCGAGCAGTATAAAAAAGAGATCCTGCAAGGCGTGGAACGCATGTTCAGCGAACCGGAACCCGAGCCGGATACGGCCGAAGAACTTCGCGACGTATACGCCCCCGCCCCCGCACCTGTGGCGCCGGAGGGAGACGCACGCGAAATGCGCTTCATCGACGCCATCACCGAAGGTTTGCGCGGAGCCATGCAACGCCATCCCGAACTGATACTGATGGGCCAGGATATCGCCGACTACGGCGGCGTGTTCAAGATCACACAGGGTTTTGCCGAAGCGTTTGGCCATGAGCGGGTGCGCAACACGCCGCTATGTGAAAGCGCGATCGTCGGCATCGGGCTCGGGCTCAGTCTGAAAGGAATGAAAAGTATGGTGGAAATGCAGTTTGCCGATTTCGTCACCTGCGGCTTCAACCAGATCGTCAACAACCTGGCGAAACTGCACTGGCGATGGGGGCATCCTGCCGATGTTGTGATCCGCATGCCGACGGGCGGCGGCACGGGAGCAGGGCCGTTCCACTCGCAATCGAACGAGGCATGGTTCACCCACGTGCCGGGACTCAAAGTGGTGTACCCTTCCACGCCTGCCGAAGCAAAAGGATTGTTGCTTGCCTCCTTTGAAGACCCCAATCCGGTGATGTTTTTCGAACACAAGGCGCTGTATCGCAGCGAAAACGGCCCTGTGCCTGAAGGTTTTTATACAACCGAGATCGGCAAGGCGCGTCAGGTACGCACAGGGCGCGATGTAAGTATTCTCACATATGGCCTGGGCGTCAGGTGGGCCGTAAGCACTGCCAATGACATGAGCCTCGATGCCGACATTGTCGATCTGCGGTCGCTGGTACCGCTTGATTATGAGGCGATTGCAGATACTGTAAAACGCACCGGCCGGGTGCTGGTCCTGCATGAAGATACGCTTTTCGGCGGCATTGGCGGCGAGATCGCGGCCTGGATCACCGAACACCTGTTTGAACACCTGGATGCGCCGGTGCTGCGCGCAGCCAGCCTCGATACACCCGTGCCGTTTGCCATTCCCCTGGAGCAAAACTTTTTTCCTCTTGAACGCCTGAAAGCACAACTCACAAAACTCATGGCTTACTGAAAACGGTCAATGACGGTACCATCTTTTCAAAACCGATTCTCCCGCTTTTCCCTGCGGAGTATAGTCGCGTTCGGGGTATCCTTCGTGGCCGCGCATATTGGGAAACCATTTCCATAAAAAACCACCGGCCCACCAGGGTTCGGGCTGGAAAGTGGCAAGCAGCGCTTCAAGACAATTAGCCTGGGCCCGCTCATTGATGCGGCGCCCCTCAACTCCTCGTTCGAGTTCCCAGTTGCGCCAGCCGCAACTGTCGACGCTCAGGTAGCCGAATTCGGTGAACAGGACAGGTTTCCCCTGCTGTTTGCTGAATGCTCCCAGGCGATCGCGGATCGGCTTCCAGGCGGCTTTCAGGCGTTCTACATCGGGCGTGGCGTCCGGCACCAGCGGGAAGTACCCGCCCAGACCGATATAATCGAGCGCACCCCAAAAAGGTACGCGTTCCCAATCGTCCCAGTTGGAAGAGTAGGTAAGTTTTCCGCGGTATACATTTCGTATTTTGGGGATCAGGGCCTGCCAGTACCGGGGTCTTTTTTCAACAGATATCCTGAACTCGGTGCCAATACAGAAAAGATCAGCCTGCATGGAGTCGGCCAGGGCGGCAAAGCGGAGGATATAGCGCTCATAAGCCGCTTCCCATTTTTCCCAATCGTTCTCCGAAGAGAAGTCGAGCATGCCCGTCCAGCCCCGCGGCACCCATACCTGAGGTTTCACCATAACCTTCAGCCCGTGCGCATGGGCCATTCTGACAGTTTCCCGGGCGCCTTCGGGGCGTTCACCCCACCACTGGCCGCCGTGTTCGCTGAATCGCACGTCGGGCACCCCCGGCCGCGTAAAAGCATAAGGGACGACCGCGATCCAGCCGGCGCCGACGGCTGATACGGCCGGCATGGGATTTTGCGTGAACGGCTCGGGAGGCGCTACAAATGTAAGGCCATGTATCTTGCTGTTTGCCGCAGCATCTTGCGGCGGCGACGTCCGGTCCGCCCGCTGGTGATTACAGGCCAACAGCAACAGTCCGCACACAGCAAAAAACGCTCTGAACAAATACTCCATAAATTTCAACCCCGCCGGGTTGCGTCATCCGGCGGGGTTGAAAAGTACAGGATTCCTGAAAAACGGGGGAGCAGCCGCTTACAAATTTACCTCTGCAGCAATGCGGGCGGCCAAATCGGCCATCTCTTCTTGCGCCATTTCCACTTTTGCACGGCCGCTGAATGTTACATCGGCCATGCTGTTGAACGGAATGAGGTGTACATGGGTGTGGGGCACTTCGTCGCCGATCACAACCACGCAAACCCGTTTGCAGGGCACTACTTTTTTAACAGCGTGGGCTACTTTTTTGGAAAAAAGCCATAATCCAGTATAGAGCTCATCTTCGACGTCGAATACGTAGTCGATCTCCTTTTTGGTGATACAAAGCGTATGACCTTTCGCCTGGGGGCGAACGTCGAGAAAAGCCAGATAGTCGGCAGTCTCGGCGATCTTGTGGCAGGGGATCTCGCCGTTTACGATGCGGGTGAAAATACTGGGCATAGCGGCGTCATTTGTTCAGGGAAGTGATAAAGAGAAGGCCTATCCGATGGTGATATTGACGATTTCGAACTCCATTTGCCCGCCGGGCGTCTGAATGGCAGCAACGTCGCCTTTCTCTTTCCCCAGCAAGCCCTGCCCGATGGGCGAGGTAACGGAAATCTTCATCTGTTTGGCATCGGCTTCTGTCTCCGATACCAGTTTATAAGTCATTTGTTTACCGTTCTTAAGGTTTTTGATGGTCACATTCGACAGGATCGCCACTTTGGAATCGTCGAGCTGGCTTTCGTCGATCACGCGCGCGTTGGCGAGTACCGTTTCCAGTTCGCTGATCCTAAGTTCAAGCATTCCCTGAGCGTCTTTTGCGGCGTCATATTCTGCATTTTCCGAAAGATCGCCCTGGGCACGCGCCTCCGATATGGCGTGCGCCGCTTCCTGGCGTCCGGTCGTTTTTAATTCCTCGAGTTCGGCTTTTAGTTTGTCATACCCACTCTGCGTCAGATACGTGTAGTTAGACATTGTATAAAATTGAGATAATGAATGAGAAAGTGTTTTTCGAAGGGTTATCCGCTGAAAAAAGGTTTACCAATCCTATGATTGCGTAAACCTTCCCAATAATGCGAAGCAGAAAAAACAGGAACGTTCCTACCGGGTGATAGAAACGTTCCTGTGTTTGAAAAAGTTGCCACAAAGTTAGGGCGTATTGGCGAAAAGGGGAAATTTTAAATGCCTTTTTCCAATGCGCGCCTCAGCTTTTAGAGGTCGAGTCGCAGGCCGATGTTGTGAATGCCTTCGAACAATTCGGTGTTGCGGTAGGCATAGTCGAGCGAAACGCGGGTATCCGAGCCTTTTTTCACGGGCAGGGAAACGGTGAATCCGCCGCTGAAACCATTATCAAGCGTAGCCTCTACACTTCCCGGGGCAGCATCAAATTCGTATTTGTAACCTGCGCGCAGGGCAAATTTTTCCCCGAGGCCGAATTCAAGGCCGCCACCCACCTGGTCGCGGGAGAAGGCATTGGAAGTAAAATTCAGCACCATCGTGATGCGGCCGACATTGCCGAACAGCCAATCGTTCGACAGGCCGATGTTCAGCTGGGAAGGCAGGTCGTAGGCCGACGAGCGCTCGTAGTAGGTATTATCGTAAGGAAATGTCGGCCCGGGATTGGGGAGCGGTTTTGACAAACCTTCGCCCTCAAAGCGCATCTTGGAACCGATATTACGCAGCGAAATACCAAATTTGAAATTGTCTTTCTCGCCCGTTACATACTGAACACCCGCATCGATCGCCATAGCGCTGGCACGGGCATTCGTAATACCTTCATTGACAAACTTTAATGTTAAGCCTACGGATACCTTGTTGGCAAACAGGTGTGCGTAGGAAATGCCCATGTTGAAGAAAGAGGGGCTGAATGTCGCGCCCGATCCTTCCGGCACGTCTTCCGTAGTATAGTCGAAATCGCCGAGGTCGAAAGCAACCAGGCTGATCCCGAATGCACCGCCCTGACCGATCCGCTGGCCGAAACCGAGGGCATTCAGGTTGATATCGGAACCTACGAGATAGCGCGTGTGGCTGAGTTGCAGCTGGGTCTTGTGGATGCGCGAAAGGCCGGCCACATTGAGGAACATGGCTTCTGCTCCGGTCACATTCGCGGTACCCATTGTGTGCAAACCTGCACTGCGCGCCCAGGGATTGACAAGCAACTGGTTGGCGCCTGCCTCACCCTGACGGTCGGGGTTGCCTGCAAACACTGCACATGCCAGTAACATCAGCCACGGAAACAGGTATATGTATTTATGATTCATGTTGCGTTAGTTGAAAGTTTAAACATTTACCATAGTTGCAATCGGCTGAATTCCAGGCATTTCACGGATGAAAATGCCCGGAATTCAACCGTTTGCAAACCAAAGTTATAGTCCTGACGGGTCGAATTGCCGCCCGATACCGAACCACTTGATCGTTCGCTCGCCGTATTCGGGCGATTGTACGTATATCAGGTACACACCACTGGCAACCGGAATGCCCTTACTGTTCTTCAGGTCCCATTCCAGGTCGGGTGTGATCTGCATATAAGGTCCGTATTCCTCATTGCGCTGATACTGCCGGATAAACTTGCCATCCAGCGAGTAGATCGTCACGGTGCACTTGCCGGGCAGGTTCGTGATCTTGATGGTGTTTGTGAACTGCGAGGTTTCGTACTGCGAGAAACCATAATACGGGTTCGGCACCACCTTGATGGAGTCCAGAGCGTTTTCAGCCTGGATCGAGCTGAGCGGTTGAGACTCGCGGTTTTCGATCTTGAACATATACTTCGGATGGCCGGTCTTCTTGCCGGCATTGTTATCCTGGTACCAGGTTTCGTACGGGCTTTCTACCCGGAGTTTAATGGTCACGTCGTTAGGAATAATTCCCTGACTGACGCCATTCACACTGTAACCCGGTGCCATCTGGAGCATACCGGCCCACGCAATATTCTTCACCTGGGTGATCTTGGCGATGCCCGGGTTGCCATTGAATTCCGGTGTAAAACGACGACGCGCTGCTTCACAGGAGTCGTACGGCGTATACATTACGTATACCCAGTGCTGGCCACCCAAAACACCGTCGTAATAATCGAACGGAATGCCTCCGTTATCCAGACGGATCACCTGATCGGTAGGATTCCAGAGCATATCGCGACCTGTGTAATTAGGATCAAGGCCTTTGTGGTAGCATGAATTTTCGCCGAAGAAGATATTAAGCCGGGTACCCGTTTCCACATCGATAGCATAACCCGGGAACCAGCCCATGCCATATACAGGGGTTCCAACCTGTGCGGCCGGAATACCCGAACCGGAGGGGTTCACCGCCCCGTCGGGGTTGCCGTCCTTGTCTACCGACAAAGAATACCGCACATCAAACATCTGACGCACGCGGGTGGGCGGGCTTTCTGTTTGCAGGGTGGGATCTTTCGGAAATTCGTTCGGCGGGCTCGTATAGTAGTAGGAAGCGGATTCCACTACCATACAGCGGCTCCATTTGCTCTTGTCGCTGGTAAGAACGATATCTACGTTCGGCAGCGCCGCAAGTTTGGAGCGACGTGTCGATTCACTGCCATTGGCGCTGTTGTTGAGCTGTCCCTGCGAAGAACCGCCTTTTTCCGTCCATGCCGGCGTGATCATACGTTCTCCCGGTGATAGTGCCGTCAGACGCCAGTCGCAAAGCGTGTAAGGCACAAACCATCCGTTGCCGATCGTGCTCAGCCCTGCCTCCGGATCCAGCGGGATGAGGTCTCCATCCGGATCGTAGTCCGGATCCATCAGAAGTTTCGTCTTCACGTAGTTGAAGAAGCCCAGATCCTCGTCAGGATACCCCAGCAGCCACTGCTGGTCCGGAGCGGTGTAGGATACTTCTCCTCCGATCGCACCATTGCGCTCATCGGCATTGCTGCCCGGCGCCGGATTTTGCGATACCGTGATCGAGAATCCATAGTCGGCAAATATCTGCTCATTGACATCCGCGATCGTACGTTCGGATGCGATTACGGGTCCGTCAGGGAGCACTTTGAGTTCCCAGCGGGCATCGGCGTCCAGTTTGGTATCGGTCGGGTCGCTGTCGACAAAGCTCAGTTCATATTCACCATCTTTCACCTCGAACGGGTTGAAGATCGTGACGTTCAGCGGGCCGCGGCCGAGTTTGTAGGTCAGGATGGTATCTGTAAGCGTACCGGACCAGAGTGCGTCGCGGGTAGCGTCGTCCAGATCGAGGAACTGGCCACCTGCACCGGCGCCTTCAAGGCGGGTAACAACTACACCATCGCCATAAGAAGCCTGCAGGGACTGATCGACGATCGGGCGCGGAATTACCGTGTAAATCTCAACCTGATCGCCCGTGGCGCCCCTGCGGCCCGGCAGATACGGTTTTTGCTGTCCCGCTACCGGCGTAGAGAACGGATTGAAATCGCCATAACTGTTATGCGCATAGGCGATCACCGCGTAATAATATTTTTTGTGGTTGATCAGTCGCCGGTCGTTTCCGAGTGCAAATTTGTCGTCTATGATCTCGAAAGTATGGCGGATACCCTTGTTCTCACCCTGCACCCTCGGCACGGGCGTATAGATCGTACGTGTCGGATCGAAAGGATCATCCGTTTCCGTCCAGTTGTAGATGGTAGAAATGTTGTTCTTCAAATCCACCTGGTACACCAGCCGGCTCACGTCCGCGTTGGTCTCGAACTCAGCATTGGAAACGTTCGGATTGGCCAGTTGATAGATCTTGTAACCTTCAAACGTGTAATAAGTGCTTTCCACCACAGCCGGGTCGCTGCTGTTTTTCAGCGTGTCGGGTGCAAGGAAGTCCTGCTCCCGGTAAGCCTCCTGGAAGTTATTGGAGGGTTTCACGTTGGTAAGCACCGCGACGAATTTCTGGTTGAGTTCCACCCAGTCCACCGTCGGTGCATCGGGACCGTCGAGCAGTTCAAAGCACGCATCGAAGAGGCCTTGTGCCAGTTTGTCGGCGCGGAACAATCCTTCCAGATCGGGGCAAGGATACGTTACGTTCGGCACCCAGGGCACACCGATGATCAGCTCATTGACCGCGCCCGGGCGCAGCGAGAACGGACCGGAAGCCTGGATGGTACGACGGTCGGCAAAAGGCAGACCTGCCGTACACATGGACCAGCCGGTAGGATCATTAGGGGGATCGGTGAATGCATATCTGATCGGTGCTCCAGTACCCTGGTAACCACTGCCACCGTAGGTGAACGGCGTTCCGTCGCGCCAGGTACCCGTCAGGTAATTGTAAAATTCAGCCGGCAGGTCGGGGTCTGTCGTACCCGCAAGCGGGTTGCCGACCGAGCCGTTGTTGTAATAAGTAAAGGAAGACATACCGATCTCTATACCGGCGGTATCCAGCGGTCCGCGGAAATAGTCGACACCCAGGATCGGAATTTCATCGCAGTAAGTCGCCACGCCCTGGTCGCAGTTACAGCCCGGCTGACCGTCGGTAGCATCCTGATTGTACACGTACATCAAGTTCTTGGCAGTATCGCAACCAATGTAGTCATCTGTGTAGCAACCGAGGTCCGGGTCTACCCACATCGCAAAAAATGTGGAGTCGATGCGGTCAGTAGCGCGGTTGATCAGTTTGTAGCGCTGGAAAGTCATGTCGTTCAGTTCGTCAGTGGTGACGTAGCCGAACGACTGCACCTGTACTTCCATCTGGATCGGATCGCCCATCGTGCGTGCGTGCTCGGCGCCACCCCCCTGGTCGTTGTATATCCAGAAGATCATCTCGTCGGGATAGCGATCGAGGGCGCAACCGCGGATCTCGATGGAGGGATAGTCGCCTTCCAGCGGATCGTAGGTACCGTTTTGAGGCTCGGCATCGAAGAAGCCGGCCAAACCCTGATCGGTGAAGGGCAGGTCAAACTGCCAAACATCGGCGAAATAGGGGTTGCCGCGCGCCGGCCAGCCTTTCACGCCCACCGGAATATCGTCAGGAGAAAGACGACCTTCGGCGAGGTTGGCGAGGTGCTGCCGTATTTCGTTGCCTGTCACGCGGAAGTGGCGGTCCCACTGGTCACAGCGACCGCGCTCAGTAGTACCGAGCGTATCAAGCGGACCGGGCCAGAAATCGTTGTCACCACCGGGACGGTAGTCCTGGCAGGCCAGTTTCAGGTTGCCTGCGGGGTCGATGCCACCGAGCCAGACAGAACCGGCGAAAATGGAAGACACTTCGCGCTGACCGGAAGCCGGATCAACTTTAGGTACGATGTAACGACCATCGTTGAAATCCCACCAGCAGTCGCCGCCACCCAGCAAACGGGCGCGTACGTTGTTGATCTGCTGGTCGATCTGCGATTCCGAATTGGCGCACACATCGCGATATTTCACTTTATTGGGCCTGTTTGCCCGGCGCATCCCATCCGGAACGTGGGCGAACGCCCCGCTCCAGGTGATGCAAGCCAGCAAGGCCGCTATCCAAAGTCTGTAAGTACGCATGGTATTTAGTTTTTATTTTTAATTTTTAGACAAAGGCCGGATCAATTGCATCCGGTTCTTTGAAAACTATCCCTACCGGGCGGGCCCGGCAGGTTCATCAGAAGCTGAACACAGCGCCTACGTACATGCGACGAGGCAGGGTATAATTGTTCGGATTGCGCACTACCCAGGAATAGGAAGCCAGGTAAGCGTCAACATTGCGTCCCGTTTCAGCAATACCGTCCACGATGGTTTGCCCTTCCGCCGTAGCCAGGTAGCCGTCGTCGGTGGGAGAACCGGTAGCCGAATACACACCGATCACGTTTTTGCGGTCGAGCAGGTTGGATACGCGGAAATAGACGTTCATGATCAGCGGGTTTTTGCCAGCCGGCGCCAGATTGAACGACTTGTCGACGCGTACATCGATGTTGAAACGCCAGGGGAGGCGGTTTCCGTTGATCGCACCCAGGGTACCTTCGCCGCCAAAACGCACAGGGCGCAACTTGGCTGTGTAAGGACGGCCGGAAACGGCATAGGTCTGAACGTTTACGCCGAAGTTGGAAAGGATGTCTTTGCCTCCGACACGCGGGCCGTTGTAACGCTTGCCTTCATCAAAGCGGTAGTCTATGATCGCGTTCAGGTTGTGGCGCTCGTCGAAATCGAGCGGGAACAACGCGCGGATATTGCCGCGGGACGTCAGGCCGCGCTGCGATGTCGCGTTCGAGCCAGTGCCGTCGGCAAACTGAAGCGTATAGGCCAGGCGGAGTTCCGCATTCTGGATGCGGCGCAGGTCATATTGCACCGTAAAGCCTTTCACCGTACCGTAGTCGATATTGCCATATGTTTCATACTGGCTGATCGTCGGCACGTACAGGATCGTACGGCTCTGGATCATATCGCGCATTTCGCGGTAGTACGCCGAGAATTTGAGGGCGGAGTTCTGGTTCAGTCGCTGCTGGAAGCCTACTTCGTAATCCACCACGCGCTCCGGCCTGAGGTTGGCATTGTTGCCTGGCGTACGGCCGGGTACATAGAAATAGAGGTAGTTGAGCGGCGTGATCTGCCAGTTACTCGGCGGGCGTTGTACAAGAATATCGTAGTGTGCGAAGAAGTTGGCATCTTCCGAGATCGGGAAAGAGAATGCCAGTCGCGGGAGCCAGTTCACTTGCGGTGTGTAATCTTCAAAGGCCGTTTCCGGATCGAAACGCGGGTCGAAGATGTCGTCACCGGAAGTCGTGTCGCTCAGCAGAGGCGTTACCACGCCACCGCCGAAGATCAGGTTGCCGTCGTTGGCCTGGCGGCCATCGGCATAATACCAGGTATCACCATCGCGGAATGCCTTGGGAGTAGGTATCGACTCGCTCTCGATGTACACTTTAAAATCGTCTCCGATGCCTTCCGGACGGGGCGGGGCAGAATTAGACTGATAATACTCGTTGGCAGTAGTAACCTTGTACAAAGAGTACGGGTCGCGCATCACCTTGGTATTCAGGTCGAAACGCTCCACGCGCAGACCCAGGCTGAAGATCATCTTGTTAAACGTGAATTTATCCTTGATGAAGGCTGCCTGGTATACAGGGCGCAGTGGCGCAACGGGAAAATCGCGGATGCCGTCGGCATCGACGCTGGTGAAGAAATCGTTGAAAGAAACATTGTCTTTCAATTTTTCTCCCGTATAGGTGTAGCCATAGTACCCGACGTAGCCCTGGTCATTCAGCTCGCGTGCCGAGAACATGCCCAGGGTCAGTTGCTCGGGCGTCAGTGCGTCGGAATTGATCCAGGTCTCCAGCGGCAGGTTCAGTGATTCACGCACCTTGCGGTAGAATTTGTCATCGCCAAGACGGTCAGCAGGCAGTACGGCGTATGCGTATTGGTCCACAGAATCCTGAATGAGCGGATGCCAGATCTTGCCGATCACCTTGTTCGTATCCAGGCCGTTGAAGTGCTCGTTGATCGACTGGTTGGCCAGGGTCCACAAGCCAAACGGCGCCACGGCATAGCTGCGATCGGTGCGTTGTTCGTTCAACAAACCGAACTGGATATTGTGCGTGCCGGAACGGCCGAGTTTCAGGTCGAAACCGGCGGTAGCCGTGATGGTCATGATATCGCTTTCGCTTCTGGCTGAGCTGTTGTACACCAGCCCGATATTGGAGTGCATGCCACTCCAGATATTATTGTACACATTGGAGAAAACGCCATTCCGGGCCAGGTAGGAGTTGAACGCCGCACCGGGGCTGCTGAGATCCTGCAAAGCGAACTCATTGTAGGCATTCAGCTCGGCGTTCGGCATTACGAACTGGCCCTGGTTGTTGATATAACCCGCTTCAAAACCGGCAAAACGCTCTTGGTTACCCACGTGAGCCGGGGTTCCGTCGTCTCTGATACCGGGAACGGGAATGAGGTCGTAGTTGAAGCGGCCGATGTAGCCGTAGCTAAACAGATCATCACTGTGCCGCGGATCAGATGTTTCGCCTGTACCGCGTTCGAAACCAAATTGCAGCTGGTAGTTGGCGTTGGAAATAGACACTTTACTCGTAGAGCTGCTGCCGCCGTCGGCGCTGCCGAGGCGATGGCGCAGGCGCGCGATGCCGCGATAACGGCGAGCGTAGTTCGTCGGGTTGTTGGCAGTATTGAGCAGGCGCCAGCCACCCGGTGTAAACATATCTTCCTGGTCCTTAAAGGTACCGGTAACGCTGAAATCGAGGTTATCGGTCAGCCGGAAATCAAGTTTGCCGGTGATATCGATGTCGCGGCGATTCTCATCGGGGCGGGAATCCAGTATATTGACGCTATCCTGCGTCAGTGATTCTGCTGAAGACACCACATTTCCTCCCGACATCCTGAGCGGGTGTGCCGCCAGGTTTTCCAACACCGAGGCTTTGGCCTGGTAGATCGGCAATGCGGGCGGGTCGTCGTCTTTTTGGGTCCAGTACTGACCCGAGAGGCGAAAACCGATAACCGTCCGGGTGGAACCGTCTTCAAACCTTTTCTTGAGGATCGGGCCGCTGACGTTGCCTGTGGCGATCAACCAGCCGTAGGGATCAAGGCCATGGGAGTTTTCCACCTCGATACCGCCGTGGTATTCGCTGGCCGGGCCTTTGGTGATCAGCGAGATCACACCGCCTGTCACGTCGCCGTATTCGGCACCGAGACCGCCGGTGATCACCTGCAGCTGCTCGATGTCCTGCACCGGAGGCAGTGACCCCGTTACGCGGATACCGTCGATGTAATAGTTGGTAGCATTTGAACGGGAGCCCTTGATGTTCACCGCGCCGCCGTCGATCGATGTCGTACCGGCCGTGGTGGCAACGATTGCGTTCACACTCCGGGTAGGCAGATTTTTGATCTGGTCGGAGGTGAGGGTCTGACCACCGGAGGTCTTGTCCTGCTCGATCAGCGGCACTTTAAACGCAGTGACCTCCACGCCGGTGATGACCGCATTGCTGGACATCGTGGCATCGAGGAAAGTGATCTGATTGTTAAGGATTTTCACCCCTGTGATCCGCTGCACGGCGTACCCCGTGTAGGAGAACTCCACGTCATAAGTGCCCGGGTCGAGCGGGGCAACCCGGTAGTTTCCGTCAAAGTCGGTGATCGTACCGCGCACGAAGTCGGCTCCTTTCATCACTTTGACGGTCGCTCCGATCAGCGTTTCACCCTGGTCATCCGACACTTTGCCCTGCAAGACGGTCTGGGCAAGTGCGGCTCCGGCGCTGAGGAGCAATACAAATGTTAAGAGTAAAGAACGTACCATAGAACAGTAGTTAAGAAAGTGTGCATTTGGACGGGCGCAAAGCAGTGGATTTTTGTGAACCACTTTTCCCGTCCGAATTCTCCAGATTTTTGATTGATCAATGGTTAAGGATATTCAAAAAATGGCTGCAATGATAGTAAAACCGGCAAGCAGCCCGGCAATTATTGCAAAAGAATGTTCTTATTTTGACAAATCACTGCGAAAGCGCTTCCGCAATTTTTTTTAACAGTACTTCTGCCAGTTTTCGCTTCGATTCATGCGTCCAGCCGGCGATATGCGGGCTCAGAACCGTATTTTCCAGGCGATGCAGGCGGCCGTACAAATCTCGCTCGGCTTCTGAATACGTCGGCGGTTTTTCATTTTCAAACACATCCAGGCAGGCGCCGCCGATGCGGCCGTCTTCCAGCGCATCTGCCACGTCTTCGGTACGGATGCAGGCGCCGCGCGCCGTATTGATCAGCACAAAACCCGGCTTGCAACGCCCGATGAAAGCCTCATCCACCAGGTGGCGGGTTTCATCGGTGAGCGGCAGGTGCAGGCTGATCACATCGCATTGCCGGCAAATCTCTTCCAAATCCGTTTCCTGCACCCAGGGCATTTGCGCGGCGTAGCCTGCTGGTTTGTACTTGTCAAAAGCCAGCACCTGCACCTCCATGCCCGACAGTTTCCGGGCAAACTGGCTTCCGGTGTGGCCGAAGCCGACGATCCCGACCGTTTTCCCCTGCAACTCCCAGCCACGGTTGGCTTCGCGGTGCCACTCGTTGCGGCGTACTTCGCGGTCGGCGCGCAGCAGATTATTGCTTAGCGCAAGCAGCATTCCGAGCGCCTGTTCGGCAACGGCATTGCGATTGCCTTCCGGGCTGCTCAACACTGCTACGCCGCGCGAGGCTGCGTATGCACGGTCGACGATCTCCATCCCCGAACCGAGTCGCCCCACAAAACGAAGTCGCAGGGCAGCATCCAGAAAGGCGCGGTCGACGATGATCTTGCTGTTGATGATCAGCCCGGCATAATCCGGAATAATGCGCCGCGTTTCCGCCAGCGTGATATCCGGCTGGAAGTCGCAGGCAAAGCCCAGTCCTGTCAATCCTTCTGTCAAAACCGGATGGCAATCATCCGTGATTAGCACTCTTTTCATG
Organism: Lewinellaceae bacterium; assembly: GCA_020636045.1. Classification (GTDB taxonomy): domain Bacteria; phylum Bacteroidota; class Bacteroidia; order Chitinophagales; family Saprospiraceae; genus M3007. The sequence goes on along the minus strand of JACJYP010000016.1, from coordinate 57,967 downwards.
CTAACAGTTATCGAAAATAAGCGCCTTAAACGATATGGCGTTTGCTAAATGTGTGAATGCTTACCGACGGATGGTGAATACGCCGGATGGGTTCGTGAAAGAATTGCCCGAAAGTTGGCGGTTCGGACGGCATGGCGGAAATTTGCGGCACCGGCCAACGGATTATTTTCATCGACCAGTGGCAAAGATATTTTAGACCAACACATGAAACGCATCTTTTTTTTATTTCTGACCGCGCTGGCATTTTACAACTGCCAGCACACCGGTTCCGACAAAAAATACACACTCGACTGTTACGTGCGCTACCTGGCGACCGACATGCGCTACAAAGCGGAAGCCACTGTGCGCAACACCGGGCCCAATCCGCAGGCCGTCGAAGCACCCTGGCCGTTGATGTATCAGGGCGCAAACATGGACCTGAAGCAATTGCCTTCCACCGCTTACAAGTTCGAAAAACCGGGCGCCTACAGGGAAGACCAGGAGTTTTCATGGACCGATGAAAAAGGGGAAACGACCCGGTTCAACATAAAGATGCATAAAGTCGGGTCGTTCGGATTTGACGGCGGCGACATTTCCATCACCCGGCCGGCTACATTCCGCTGGGAGGGCCCGGGACTCGAAAAAGGAGAGGTGCTGGTATTTATCTGGGAGAATACTGCACTCAGAAAAACGGTACCGATGGAAATATACAACACAAGCGGCAAGTCCCTCATCGAATTCCCGGCCGCGCAACTGGCCAAACTGGAACCCGGGACCTGGACACTTTACCTTGTGCGGAAAAAACTTGCCAAAGCCGAATTTAACGGGGTGAGTGCATCGGGGATCGTCGAATACTATTCGGCCACCGATACGATCGAGGTGAAATAAAGCCGGTTCCCGGGCAATTAACTGCCGCACTTTCGGCCAAGCTTTTACAAGAGGCCTTGTCTTTTAGCCCTCGTTAACTTTTCTCAGCTGCGCCGGCGCAGCCGAAATGCTTAATTTTGCGGCGTTTTCCGAATATTTCGTACTCTTTTAAGAGACCCCACCCTCTTTTTGACATGAAAAAACTGCTTTTTTTACTCTTCCTGCTGTCTTTTTCCGCTCTTGAAGCCCAACACGGCAACACCCCCAACCGCCCGACCCGGGCGAGCACTCCTGCCAGAACCCAAACCTCAGCCCCCCCGGCCAGAACGACCAATCGAACGCCCGGCGCAGCAGAAAAAGTGCTGCTTGTGTGCAAACTCTGGAGCGTTCCTTCCAATACGGACAGCGTCAATCTGTACGAATATTCGGGATTGGCCAGCCGCATCATCGCCCGCGCAGGCCGCCGCGCTTCCGATAGCGCATTCGTATTCGCAGTACCCAAATCCAGCCCGCGTTTTTACGGTATCGGACTGGGAGACAATGCCCTGGCTAAAGTGATCCTCGGGCAGGAACCGGAACTGACGTTGTGGGCCAATGTTAACTTTATGGAAAAGGCCCGTACGACTAATTCGCCGGCCAACAAGGCGCTCGAAGGCGTAATGCAGCAGATTGCCCTGTTTTCCCAGGAAAGCGAGGTGCTGCGCACCAAATACTACAATGTGGACGGCAATGCAGGCGCTGCCGCCCGCAAACCGGTAGAAGAAGAGATCAAAGCGCTCGACAAGGCTAAAAGCCGGTTCCTCGATTCGCTGAAAGCGGCCAACACCATGCTCTGGCGCATGGCTTCGGTGTACATCACGCCGGAGCATTTGGCACACAAATCATCCGGGCAACTGGAGACCGATTTTTACGGCAAGCACTATTTCGACAATGCCAATTTTTCAGATCCCGGATACAACGATATCCCCGACGTGTTCAACGGATTTGAGTCTTTCCTCTCCTATCTGGCCCGCATCGCCACTCCGCAGGAAAAAGTGGAAGAATACATCGACCAGCATCTTTCAAAAATTCCGAAGGATTCGCGCACCTATCGCATGGCATTCGGCGGCGTCATTTCCGGCGCCAAAACCACCTACGGTCAGTTGTACACAAAATATGCCCTGAAATACATCGAACTGTACAGCAACAACAGCTACGGAGAAATCCCGCGCCTGCAATTCGAGATGAAGAAAGCCAGCACATTCATGCCCGGCTTCGAGGCGCCCGACCTGACAGGCATGACGCCCGACAGCAATACTTATTCGCTCAAACAACTTCGCGGCAAGGTAGTGATGGTCGACTTCTGGGCAAGCTGGTGCGGTCCCTGCCGCCGCGAAAACCCCAACCTCGTGGCCAACTACAAAAAATACAAGGACAAGGGCTTCGATGTGCTCGGCGTCAGCCTCGACCGCGACGCCAAGGCATGGGTGAAAGCGATCGAGCAGGACGGCCTTGAATGGCATCATATCAGCGATCTGAAGGGCTGGCAGAGCCAGCATGCAGCCTTGTATTCCGTCACTTCCATTCCGCAGACCCTGTTACTCGACCGCGACGGCAAGATCATCGTGCGCAACCTGCGTGGCGAACAACTCGGCGAAAAACTCAAGGAACTGTTCGGAGAATAACCATGGGCCAGCATTTGCACAACAGGGTCAACCGGCGCGAACTGAAAGAACGTATGCGGCACAGCGGCGAGCCGCGGGTGACCCTGTCATACTACAAATACGTCCAGCTACCCGATCCGCAGCAATTTCGCGACGAATTGTACCGGATATACGCGGAGTTGGGCGTACTTGGGCGCATTTATGTCGCTTCGGAAGGCGTCAATGCGCAAATATCCGTGCCGGAGTCGCGTTTCGGCGACTTCAAAACCGCCATGGATGCCTTTCCTTTTTTCCGGCAAATGCGCCTCAACATCGCTGTGGACGACGACGGCAAATCGTTTTTCACCCTTGCCATCAAGGTGCGCGACAAGATCGTGGCCGACGGTATCGACGATCCGGCATTCGACCCTTCACAAACCGGCACCCACCTCGACGCGGAAAACTGGAATCGCCTGTCGGAAGAGCCCGATACTGTTGTGGTCGATATGCGCAACCACTACGAAAGCGAGGTCGGTCATTTTGAAAATGCCATCACACCCGACGTGGCTACTTTTCGCGAAGAACTGCCCCTGGTAGCCGATATGCTGGGCGACCGGAAAGACCGGAAAATATTGATGTACTGCACCGGCGGCATCCGCTGCGAAAAGGCGAGCGCGTATCTTAAATACCGCGGTTTCAAAAACGTGTTCCAACTGGAAGGCGGCATCATCGAATACACCCGGCAAGTGCAGGATAAAGGATTGAAGAACAGGTTTTTAGGAAAAAACTTCGTCTTCGACGAACGCCTCGGCGAGCGCATCAGCGGAGATGTGATCGCACAATGCCACCAGTGCGGAAAACCCGCCGATACGCACACCAACTGCGCCAACAACTACTGCCATATCCTGTTCATCCAATGCGACGAGTGCCGGGAGCGCTACGCCGGTTGCTGTTCCGACAAATGCCGCGATTTCAGCATGCTTTCTGCCGATGAACAAAAGGAAAGGGCAAAGACCGAAACATTCAGCGGTTCACGGTTTGGGAAAGGCGTCTACAAGGCCTTCCGCAAATCTGCACAGTCGCTCAAATCTCCCGGAGAGGCGCAGAAATAAGCGACAGTACCGGCAAGAAAGCCCCCTGCGTATTTCGTAATTTACCGAAGCCGGATAATTTTGCGCAATGGCAAAACAGCGCAAACCCGCACCCAGGCCCTCCGCCCCGCCAAAACGGGCAGAAAAGGCGTCCGCCGATACCGGCATCAAGGCGCCCCCATTCTTCCATAATGTGCTGTTGCAAAGCGGCCTGATCTTCGCCTTTGCTTTTCTGCTGTACGCCAATACGCTGAACCACGGTTTTGTGCTGGACGACAGCATCGTGATCAGTTCCAACATGTTCACGGAGAAGGGCGTGGAAGGCATCCCCGGCATCCTCAGCAAAGACACTTTTTTCGGCTTTTTCAAGGTAGAAGGCAAAGAAACGCTGGTATCGGGCGGCCGCTACCGCCCGCTGACGCTGGTGTTTTTCGCGCTGATCTACGAGGTGTTCGGCAACAATAATTTCGTGTTCCACCTCTTCACGGTGCTGCTCTTCGCATTTACCTGTGTGGTGTTGTATCGCAGCCTGATCCTGTTGTTCGAACCGCGCATGGGCGTCGACCGCAGCCACCTGCTTGCATGGCTCGCGGCCGTGCTGTTTGCCGCGCATCCCATCCACACGGAAGTGGTGGCCAATATCAAGGGCTGCGACGAGATCGCCACCCTGCTCGGCAGCCTGGGCGCCCTGTTTTTCACGCTGAAAGCCTACGATACGCAACACAGCAAGTGGTATATAGCAGCGGGTGTTTCATTTTTCCTCGCCTGCCTGTCCAAAGAGAATGCCGCGACCTTCCTGCTGATCATTCCGCTCGCCTTGTGGTTTTTCAGGGAAAATGCAGGAACTGAAACGAAAAGCAGCATTTTCCGCGTCGTTCTGCCGGTTTTGGTCGCTTTTCTGGTCTTTTTTGTGTTGCGCGGTTCCATCCTCCACTGGCGTTTCGGCGGTGAACCCATGGAACTGATGAACAATCCTTTCCTGAAGATCGAGGGCAATCAATGGGTAAAATTTGCTCCTGCGGAGAAACTGGCGACGGTATTTTATACCCTCGGAAAATATATCTGGCTGCTGTTCGTGCCGCTTACGCTGACACACGATTACTATCCCAACCAGATCGGCCTGAAAACCTTTGGCGACCCGGTGGTGCTCGTCAGTATCGTGCTGTATGTCGGTATGGCCTGGTATGCGCTGAACGGCCTACACCGCCGTGACCCGGTGCGCTTCGGCATTTTATACTACCTGATCACGCTGAGCATTGTTTCCAACCTCGTATTTCCCGTCGGCACCGCAATGGGTGACCGCTTTTTGTTTATGCCTTCCGTCGGTTTTTGCGTGGTGATCGCGAGTTGGCTGCTACGGCTTTCGAAAGGCCCGAAACTGATGCCGACACTGGGGTTGCTCGGGGCGATCCTGTTGTTCTTTTCGTTCAAAACGATCTCGCGCAACAGCGCCTGGGAAAGCAATGAGAAACTGTTTTTCACGGATGTGGAAACGTCAACAAACAGCGCCAAGATCCAGAATGCCTGCGGCGGTGTGCTGTTTGAAAAAGCCATCGCCACGACCGATACTAGTGCCCAGAAGGCCTATTGCCGGCGCGCAACAGGATACCTGAACAAGGCCATAGCCATCCACCCGAACTATAAAGATGCCTATATCGCCCGTGGCGGCTGCCACTACCTGCTGGGTGAATTCGATGCAGCCGTCAGCGACTACCGGCAAGCCATGCGGATCGCTGAAAACGACCCGAAACCCCGTACCGGTCTGGCTATTGCACTGCGCGACGGCGGAAAATTTTACGGGGAAAAGAGAGGCGATCTTGTTACCGCCTATCAAATGCTGAGCGAATCGTGGAAGGTCAACCCGAAAGACCCCGAAACGGCACGCCTGCTGGGAGTGCTGTACGGAGTGCAGGGCAAACACGCCGATGCCATCGGGTGGTTCTCCAAAGCCGTGGAACTCGCACCTGACAATGCGCGCTTTGTGCTCGACCTGAGCACGGCGTACTACGCTTCCGGCGACCAGGCAAGGGGCGAGGAATACAGGCTTAAAGCGCTGAAGATCAATCCGAATATTCTCAAAGAAATGGGTCAGGGCAGGTAAAACGAGACAGGGGCCGTTGCGGAAGTATCCGACGGCCCCTGTCTGTGAATTTTAACTGCGATCCTTACCGCCCCGCTCCCTGCGACGGCGGTTGCGACGCTTTTTATTGCCGCCGGAAGGCGGAGTGTCGCTGTTACGGGCGCCATTGCCTTGCTCCGGCTTTTGATCGCGCCCTTTCCCTTCCTGCCTGTCGCGGCGGCTGAATGCCTGCTTTTCGATCGTAGCCACCTCCAGGATGGAGGCAAAACGCTTCTTGATGAGCGATTTACCGCCACCGCCGGTACCTGCTGCGGGCTTTTCACGCGTTTCGCGTTTGCCGTTGGCAACGGCAGGCCGTTGTTCCGGCTGCGGCTTTTGCGGCGCCTGTTTTTGCTGCGGATTGTTTTCCTTGCGTACCTGTTGAGGGGCGTCGCCGCTGCGCTGAGAGGCCGGAGGTCTGGAGCGCCCGTCGCGGCGGTTATTGGCTTTTTGCTTCTCTTTTGAGCGCGGAGGCGCAGCCTGAGGCAACGCGGGGGCCTGCAAATCCGCCGCGAAGGGATGGTCTTCGACGACCGGCACCAGTTGGCCGGTCAGTTTCTGAATGTCTTTCAGATAAGGCAGTTCCTCCGACTCGCAAAACGACCAGGCGATGCCGCTGGCGCCGGCGCGGCCGGTACGGCCGATGCGGTGTACATACGTCTCGGGGATATTGGGCAGGTCGAAATTGATCACGTGCGTGAGGTCGTCGATATCGATGCCGCGTGCGGCGATATCGGTCGCTACCAGCGCGCGGATACGGCCGCCTTTGAAGTTGCTGAGAGCGGCTTGCCGGGCATTTTGCGACTTGTTGCCGTGGATCGCTTCGGCGCGGATGCCCGCTTTGCTGAGGTCGCCGGCTACGCGATTGGCGCCGTGCTTGGTGCGGGTAAAAATGAGCGCCGAGGTGATATTGCTGTCTTTCAGCAGGTGGATGAGCAGGTGTTTCTTTTCCTTTTTTTCTACAAAATAGACCGCCTGCTCCACCTTTTCAGCGGTCGTGGATACGGGCGTCACCGCCACCTTGGCCGGATTGGTCAGGATAGAATCGGCCAGGCTGGCGATCTCGGGCGGCATGGTCGCCGAGAAAAAGAGCGTCTGGCGTTTTGACGGCAATTTGGCGATCACCTTTTTGACATCGTGGATAAAACCCATATCGAGCATGCGGTCCGCCTCGTCGAGCACGAAAACGGAGATGTCGCTCAGGGAAATAAAGCCCTGGTTCATCAGGTCGAGCAGCCTTCCTGGTGTAGCGACCAGCACTTCGGGGCCGCGGCGCAGGGCGTCGGTTTGAGGCGTCTGCCCTACCCCGCCGAAAATAACGACACTGCGCACGTCGGTAAATCGCCCGTATGCCTTGAAACTGTCGCCGATCTGGATGGCGAGTTCGCGTGTGGGGGTGAGGATCAGCACTTTAACGGGGCGCTTCGGCTGCCGCGGGTCGCGGTTTGCCGCGTGTTTTCCGGTATCCCGGCGTTCTTCCTGCATGATCTGCAGGATGGGCAGGGCAAAAGCGGCGGTCTTGCCGGTTCCGGTTTGGGCGCAGCCCAGGAGGTCGCGACGCTGGAGAATGATGGGGATGGATTGTTCCTGAATCGGTGTGGGATTGATATAGCCCTCCGCGTCGAGCGCCTTCAGGATGGGCTCGATGAGTGGCAATTCATTAAAAAGCATTTGTCAATAATGTGTGTTAAAGCCGGTTGCGCACCACAACACTCTCGACTTATCTGCATGAAGCAGACGGGTCGGCTACGGAAAAACGGTTCCGGCATACAGATATTCCGGTTTCGTACGCGGCGGGGCGTCTGAGGACGCACCCTTCATGGGGCAAGCGCATCGGAATGCTTGTAAAAAACCCGCAAACAAAGCGGTACGGGCGCATTCCCAGAAACTTGTTGTCCAGGGCGGACAAACACCGGTGGGTGAATTTCGGACAAAGGTAGTGCAATTCAACAACTTGTACGCACGAGCCCCGGAATACTTTTCAGAGCTTCAATACGCGTCATATTTTCACAGCACCGGCCGGCACTGCAAAATCCTGCGGTTTTTCGTCGGAGAAACGCACGTTGCTGATCTCTCCCGTACCGAGTGCTTCCTTTTTGTCGAGGCTGTCGGTATCCCAGCCGTAGAAGGTCCAGGTATGTGCGACGGGGATGCCCGTTTCAGGGCGGTAATCGCTGTAAATGATGGCGTGCGGGTGCTTTTCTGCGGCTTCCACGTCCTTTCCGCCGTAGGTTACAATGTACACGGCGCCACTGACAAGGCCCTGTTTTTTATCGGAAAATACGAGATACCAGTCGTCGGGTGCATCGCCGGTGCCGGGCGTGAAACTCAGGCGACCCGCCCGGCACTCCCGCCCTTCGAGGAAGCGATCGGGAAGCGGCTGCCATTGCGTGCCGGGGTCCGACAGTTTCCAGGGCAGGCAGAAGAAATAATGCCAGGTAAAAAGATCAAAACGGGCCCTCGGATCGTCCTGACCGGCCGGGGCGAGCCAGTGCGATTGCCCGTCGAACAGGATATCGCTGCCGTTTTGCTTGCGCACCCGTATGCGGGTACCGTCGGTGCGCTGCAATACCGTTGCTTTCATGGCCGGCTTGCCGTTCCAGTTGAGCGACACGTCGAAGGAAACCGTTTGATGGGACTGAAATTCCGCTTTTTTATGCGCAGATTCTACGGCCCGGACCAGATCAATCCGTTGATCTTCAGCGGCTTCAGAGTCCCTGTCATTTGCGCAGGCGCAGCATGCGAGCAGTAACAGCAACAGGGTAGTATGTTTCATAGCATGAGGATTTTTTATACAAATGAACGGCGTCTTTGCAGTTTTCCACGCCCCCGGGGAATGCAAGTGCCGGCAAAAGTCATGTGAAAGACAAACGGTGCAGGTGAGCAAGCTGCCGGGCCGGCAAAGATATGCTGCATGTATTGTTTACTTTTGCCCGCCGAACCGGCTTCAATTATGTTGATACAGGGCATTTTTCTCGGGCTTTCGCTTAGTTTTATGGTTGGCCCCCTGCTTTTTGCGATCCTGCAGGCGGGCATAGAGCGCGGGTTCAGGGCCGGACTGGCGGTGGCGGGAGGCATCTGGTTCAGCGATGTGTTGTACGTCATTGCGGTGCAATACGGCATGGAGACCATGGCTGCGGTGACGGCGCTGCCGAATTTCAAGGTTTGGGCAGGGTTGGCGGGCGGCATGTTGCTTGTAGCCTTTGGCATCGGCAATCTTTTTATAAAAAAAACCGCTGCGAGCGAAGATCCGCAATACGAGCGTGCCGCGCCTGCCCGCCGGCAGCGCAGTTATTTTCAGTACTGGATGAAGGGCTTTTTGCTGAACACCGTGAACCCTTTTACTGTTTTTTTCTGGATCGGCATTGCCGGAGCGGTTCTGATACCCGGCGGCTGGGGCACCCGCGAGTTGCTGCTGTTTTTCGGCGGCATGCTGGGCACCCTGGTGATCACCGACACCCTGAAAGCGTATGCAGCAAAGCGCATCCGGTGTTTTCTGACACCCCGCCATACCCAATGGGTTCAGCGCAGCATCGGCTTCATTCTGGTGCTTTTTGGCCTTGTTCTGATGGCACGGGTACTGTGAAGCTTCGTCATATTTAAGCAAATTGTCCAAAATCAGGCCGCCACAAATGTTAAACTTTCGATTTTTGTGATCCTGATAAACATTGTGTCTCAACCGCCGATCCTTTGTTCCGCTCCCCGATCACCATTTATCCGGACAAATCATCACGTCTTGCCAACGACTTCAAACAAATTAACAACACGCCGCTCTTCCTCACCGGAAGTCCAGCCGGCTAATAAACAATTGACCATGCGCCAATTTTTCACCACGATCATCCTGACGTTCGGGTTGCTGACCTCGCTGACAGCCCAGACCAATACGTTCAATCCGTGGAAGCCGGTCGCGCCGGAATCCATGAACCTGCCTGCCGACGCCAAGCGCAGCTTGCAACCGGTAGCCAGCAAGACCTTCCAACTCGACTATGCCAACCTCCGCACGGTGCTGCAACAGGCGCCGATGGAATTCAGCGCAGCGGCCGAACAACATCCCCTGATGCTTGACCTGCCTCAAGCCGACGGTTCGGTACGCCGTTACAAAGTTTGGGAATCGCCGATCATGGCGCCCGAACTCTATGCCAAATACCCGGAGATCCGCAATTATGCCGGCGTTGCCGCCGACGGTTCGGGCGATATCGTCCGCCTTGGAGTTGGATATACCGGCTTTCACGCTTTCATGGCCGACGCCACCACCGGCGCCGTGCAGTCGGTTCGACCCTATGCCGACAACCAGCAGAAATTTTACATGGCCTACCGGCTGAAAGACCTGCCCAACGACATGGGTACTGGTCAGGCGGTCGCTTGCGGCGTCACTGACGACGTGCTGTTCGACCCGGCTTCCCTGATCGCCGACCAGGCGGTAGCCGACCGCGGCAGCGCTCCTGTTCAACTGAAAAAATACCGTGCCGCCATTGCCGCCAAAGGTGAATACACTGAGTTTTTCGGAGGCACCGCGCAACTGGCCCTTTCTGCGATCAATATTGCGATGGAATTCATCAATATGCTCCTGGAACGCGATCTCGATGTGCGCTTTGAAGTGATTGCAAACAACGATCAGATCATCTTCCTTGACAAGAATACCGACCCCTACACCGGCGATACCGTAGGCGACTGGATGAGCCAGAACCCGGGAGCGATCAACCCGATCATCGGCGTAGGCAGTTACGATGTGGGTCACGTGTTCGCCCAATACGTAACGGGCAATCAGGTAGGCGTCGTTAGCGGACGTACCTGCAACAATGTCACCAAAGGCCGTGGCTGCTCCTCTGCCAGCAACCCCGCCACCGAATATTTTTACCTCGTAGCAGCACACGAAATGTGCCACCAGCTCTCCGGAAGCCATACCTGGAGCAACTGCCCGCCCAACGACGACCAACTGGCCGCAGGCACTGCCTACGAGCCTGGTAGCGGCAGCACGATCATGTCATACGCAGGCTCCTGCTCCGGCGGCAACAACGTACAGGGCGACAACGATCCCTATTATCACATCGCCAGCATCCTGCAGGTGCAGAATTTTGTCGCACAAGGCGAAGGCAATACCTGCGGCACTTCGATGACCACCACTAACAATCCGCCCGATGCGACCATTTCCATTCCCAACAACCTGAGCATCCCGATCCTGACGCCCTTCCAGCTCACCGGCTCGGGCAGCGACCCCGACGGAGACCCGCTGACTTACTGCTGGGAAGAATACGATCTGGGCCCCGTGTCGCAATTGGGCAGCCCCATCGGCAACGCACCCGCTTTCCGCTCGTACGAGCCGGTTTCAACCCCCACGCGCATCTTCCCGCGCCTGCAACTCGTGCTTTCCGGCGGCTCGTCCAACTCCGAAGTACTGCCAGACACCACGCGCAATTTCACCTTCCGCATGACCGTACGCGACAACCGGACCGGCGGCGGCGGCGTGGACTGGGCCGAGATCAAATTCAAATCGACTTACACAGCCGGTCCGTTCCGCGTGATGTATCCCAACACCAATACCGTGACCTGGAACGTCGGCGAATACCAAACCGTGACCTGGGATGTAGCCAACACGGATGTAGCGCCGGTCAACTGCAAGACGGTGAACATCTTGCTGAGCACCAATGCAGGTAACAGTTTCCCTATTGTTCTGGCTTCCGGCGTGCCCAATATCGGAAGGTACTGCATACAAGTGCCCGACAACGCTACTTCCGGCGCGCGCATACGCATCGAAGCAGCCGACAACATTTTCTTCGACGTTTCCAATTCCAATTTCAAAATTCAGCAGCCTACGCTCGCGGCATTTTCGTTCTGCCCGGCTTCTCTGAAGGATCAGGCCTGCCTGCCTGCCGAATATACCCTCGAGATCAGCACGGACGACGGCAACGGTTCAACCGACCCGATCACCTTTAGCGCTACGGGATTGCCTGCCGGCGCCACGGCGACCTTCACCCCCAACCCGGTTATGCCGGGCCAGGCCACGACCCTGAAGATCGATTTTGGCGCCAACCCGCAGGAAGGCACTTTCGATCTCAACGTGGAAGGCACTGCCAACGGCAGCGTCAAATCGTCGACTGTAACCATCACCGTAGTCAAAAACGACTTTTCGGCGCTGGCGCTTGAGACTCCTGTCAACGGCGCGCAAAACGTGGATTTTGCTCCCACCCTTTTCTGGAACGGTATTGTTGACGCCGACAAATACGAAGTGCAGGTGGCCAGCAGCCCCTCTTTCGAGCCGGCGACGATCCTCGCGACCAATATCAACGTGATCCCCGATTCGTTTAAAGTGCCGACCAACCTGGGCGACGGCACCGTGTGCTACTGGCGCGTGCGCCCGATCAATGACTGCGGCGCAGGCAACTGGACCAAAACCTATGTATTCGTTACGCGCATACAGAACTGCTTTTCCAGCACAGCCAGCGATCTGCCTAAAATCATTCCGACCAGCGTATCGACGGTTGAATCAAAAATTACGATTTCCACCGGCGGCGCGGTCAGCGACGTTAACGTGAAAAAGGTGGCAGGCAGTCACCAGTTTTTCAAGGAACTGGAAGTACACCTGATCAGCCCGACAGGTATCGACGTTTTGCTTTTCACCGATAAATGCGGCGGCACCAGCGGCAACTTCAATATCGGCTTTGACGACAGCGGCAGTGCCGGATTCCCATGCCCTGCCAACAACGGCAACCTCTATGTGCCGGCACAGCCTCTCAGCGCTATAAACGGCCAGGACGCCGCAGGCATCTGGACCTTGCGTGTAAAAGATAATGTGAACGGTTCGAGCGGGCAACTGACAGCCTTTGAACTGGAACTCTGCTCCGGCGTGGCTTTGAATGCGCCCTTCCTCGTCAACAACAACCTGTTGCAGGTCACCCCCGGCGGAAACGGCGCCGTCAGCACCGACCTGCTGAAAGTGGACGATCCCAACAACGGCCCCGCCGAACTGACCTTCACCCTGATGTCGGTGCCGGCCAACGGCGATCTGCGCAAATCGGGCAGCAATCCGCTGCAACCCGGCGACCAGTTTACACAAGCCGATATCGACAACGGCGCGATCCGCTACTACGACTACGGGATCAGTTCGGACATGGAACATTTCGATTTTTCCGCCACCGACGGAGAAGGCGGACTGGTAAGCGGCACTTTCGACATCCAGCCCCTGCCGGTCGGCACGACGAACCCTGTGAACGATGTCGCTTTCGAACTGGCGCCCAACCCCGCACATTCGTTTATACGTCTGTCCGTGGCCGAAGCGCTGGGCAGCGACAGCCATGTGACGCTCTTCAACGCAGCAGGCCAGCAACTGCGCAGCTGGATGCTTCCGCAGGGCGCCACCGTATTGACGCTCGACATTGCCGGCCTGCCCGAAGGCGTTTATGCCGTTTCGGTGCAGAACGACGAGGCGCGCGGCGTTAAAAAGATCGTCGTGCGTTAATTGCCCGTAAACCCTTCCGAAAATTTCTACCGGAGGGTCTGGATGTCCTGAGCAAACCACAATTCCTTGATTTCAAGGCGTTAAAAAAGCCTGCTCAGGCGCCCGGATCCTCCGATTTTATTTCATCCCGCTAGACCATCGATATAAACGCTCCATGTTATTAACGTGCTTATCATGAAAAAATCAACGCTTGCCATTGCGGTATTTTGTCTGTATGCATCAATCCTCTCCTCACAAACATCCAATTATTTTAAACCGGTAGCCGAGGGAACGATCAGCCTGAGAAACGGTGTCATGACCCGCAGTTATTTTCCGGAAAAGTATCAGGTGTTCCAACTCGATTATGAATCTGCGAAAAACGTACTGAACGCGGCGCCATGGGAGTTCACGCAGGCCGCCCGCGAGCAAAAGTGCCTGCTCAGCATACCCCTCGCCGATGGCACTGCGGAAGTGTTCAGCATTTGGCGGACAGCCATTATGGAACCCGAACTGGCCGCGCAGCGCCCCGATATCGGGACATTTGCTGGCCGGTCGGTCAGCAATCCTGCCCGTACGGTGCGGGTCATGTATTCTCCGCGCGGCTTCCGCGCCATGATCCTGCAGCCCGACCTCGGCGTTGCATATGTAGAGCCATACGCCTGGGGCCAGGATGAATACTATATTTCGTATGACCGCGCGGACCTGCCCCGGCAAAACCCGGCAAAACTCGGCGATGGCTGGCTTAAAGACGGCACGACGGCAGAACCTGTTCCGGTAGAGCCGTATACTCCCCCCTCTGAAGAACGTGGAGTCGTGATCGATCCTGTCCAATTGAAAGTGTACCGCTATGTGGCTGCCGCCACCGGCGAATTCGGCGAAGACCACGGCGGCACGAAAGACCTGGTGTTTGCTGCTATCGTAGACTATACAGACCGCGTAAATGCCATATTCGAGCGCGATGTGAACATTCGCCTGCAACTGATCGCTGCCAGCCAGAATGTAGCCTTCATCAACCCCGGAAGCGACCCGTATTCGGGGCAGACGGTGTTCGATTGGGCGGGACAAAACCAGGCGGTGCTGAACCAGTATTGCAATTTTAATTCCCACGATATCGGGCACGTTTATGCGCGTTATCTGGGGATAGGCGGCGCCATCGGCGTTTCGATGGGCCTCGGCATCGTGTGCGGCAACAATAAGGGCGGCGGGTGTTCGGCCGGCAATGGCAACGGTGATTACGGCGACTACTTCGTGGGGGTCATCGGTCAGGAAGTAGGCCACCAACTCAACGGCGGCCATACCTGGAATCGCTGCGGCGGCGGTGCGGGCAGACACGGCAACTCTGCGTTCGAGCCTGGTAGCGGCAGTACCATCATGTCGTACGCCGGCGCCTGTGGCAGCGACAACGTGCAGGGCGGTGCCGACCTTTACTTTCACTCGGGCTCGGTAGAAGAGTTTTACAAGTTCTACACGTTTGGGACTGGCGGCAACTGCGGCAGCAGCGTCACCACCGGCAATTTTCCCCCTGAAGTGACATTACCTTACGAAGACAACTTTTTTATCCCCATCCTGACCCCCTTTGAAGTGAACGGAAGTGCCACGGACCCGGACGGGGATGTGCTATCATACGTCTGGGAGGAAGTGGATACCGGCCCCGAAGTACCTCTTGGCACAGAAAGCGCCAACTCTGCCATTTTCCGGACTTACCCCTCCGGCGCAGCTACTAACCGGTACTTCCCGCGCCTGAGCACCATTCTCAACAACGGTGTTTACAACGCCGAGATCCTGCCGGAATACACGCGCGATGTTACGCTTCGCCTGATCGCGCGCGACAACCTTCCCGGCGGAGGCGGCGTAGGCTGGAAGGATGTAGCATTCAAAGCCTGGGGAGAGGCCGGGCCTTTCCTCGTCACCGCGCCCAATACCGCTTCCGCAAACTGGAAGATCGGCGAGTATGTCAACGTAACCTGGGATGTGGCCAAGACCGACCAGGCGCCTGTGAATTGCAAGAACGTCAACATCCGGCTGAGCATCGACGGCGGGCTTACCTATCCGTACACGCTGGCTTCCGGCGTGGACAACGACGGCGGCCAGTACGTGCAGGTGCCCGATCTGCCCACAAGCAAGGCGCGGGTCCGGATCGATGCGGCCGACAACATTTTCTTCGACGTTTCCAACGCCAATTTCAGCATACAGCAACCGACGCAGCCGACCCTCACTTTCGGCCTCAGCAACGACGCAGGGCAGATATGCCTGCCCGACGCATTCGGGACAGAGATCCTGACCGCGGGCTCGCTTGGATTCAGCGACCCGGTTACGCTCTCTCTGGACGGGAATCTTCCGACCGGGGCAACGGCGACTTTTGACAAAACGAACCTGATGCCCGGCGAAAACGCATTCCTGACCGTGGATATGAACAATGTAACGGAAGAGGGCATCTTTTCATTCGATGTAGTGGCCACACCTGCCGGCGGAACCCCGCTGGTGCGCACCATTACCCTGAACCTGGTATCCAACGACTTTTCAGGCCTGGCGCTGCAAATACCGGCGGACGGCTCCGACAACCAGCTGCTCACACAGGTGCTGCACTGGAACGCCGTACCGGATGCGGAGACATACGACGTGGAATTTTCCAAAAATCCGTCCTTTACAAATGTGCTTGCCAGCAAAACGGACACGCCGATCGACTCGTTCAAAATTCCGTTCCTGCTGGAAAAGGGCACGGCATACTACTGGCGTGTACGGCCGCGCAATGAATGCGGCCCGCGCGACTGGAGCGGACCGAACTTCTTTTCCACTTTCGCGGAAAACTGCCAGAGTTTTACGGCCAACGACCTGCCAAAGAATATCACCGCGAACGGCACGCCGACGATCGAAACGAAGATCACCGTGAATGCCGGTGGCATCATCAGCGATATCAACGTCGGCCAACTCAAGGGCTACCACGAGTTTTTCAAAGACCTGGAAGTGCACCTCGTCAGCCCGCAGGGCGTAGAAGTATTGCTGTTCGGCGAAAAGTGCGGCAACTACAACGGCTTCTATAATTTTGGTCTTTCCGATGATGCGCCGAGTGCTTTCCCCTGTCCGCCGGCTAATAACGGGCAGATATACCGGCCGCAGAACGACCTGTCGCCCTTCTACGGACTGGACAATACCGGCACCTGGACCCTGCGCGTGAAAGACAACGTGCTGGGCGCCGGCGGGACCATCCAGAATTTTAAACTGGAATTCTGCGCGACGGCCTCCGTTAGCCCGCCGTATCTGGTGAACAACAATCCCCTGTCAATCCCCACCGGCACCAATGCGCTCATCACGCAGGACCTGCTGTTGGCAGAGGATGCGAACAATACCCACGCACAACTCGTGTTTACCTTGCTGACGGTGCCTGAAAACGGCTTGCTGGACAGGATCGGCTTCGGCACCCTGCACCCCGGCGATCAATTTACACAGGCCAGCCTTGATGCGGGCGAGATCCGCTTCTTCGATTACGGGTCGAGCAGCGAACCCGACGGGTTCCGCTTCACGGTGAGCGACGGCGAAGGCGGTTTCCTCGGCACACCCAAATTTGTGATCCTGCCGCAGGGCGTCGGCACCCATTCGCCCGGGGATAATGCGCTGGATTTCAGCCTGTTTCCCAACCCCGCAAGCGATGCCGTGTGGGTAGTGCCCGGCCAGGTGGTGGATGCCAACACGCGGATAAGCGTTTTCAACGCTTCGGGACAATTGATCGAAACGGTCGTTTTCGCCGCAGGGGCAGATCGCATACAATTGCGCACGCCCGGCTGGGCGCGCGGACTTTACCTCGTGCGCCTCGAAAGTGAAAAAGGAACAGGGGTGAAAAAACTGATTTTGAAGTAAAAAAGGTTGTTTTGAAAAAAGCCGGGCGTTGCGCAACGCCCGGCTTTTTTATGACCCGTTTGGCCGGTAATCGAAGTGCTCCTTTAAAGCTCTCCTGCCAGCAGGCGCAGGCTGATCTCCGCGGATTTGAGGTTGTATTGCACGAGATTGCGCCGCGCCAATGCCTGTTCCAGGCTGTTTTGCGCCGTTTGCACTTCCAGGGCGTTGGTTTGGCCCAGGCGAAAACGCTCGGTGCTGACGTTCAGGTTCTCGCGGGCGTTTTTCACGTTATCTTCCTCCAGTTGCAGGACTTCCTGCTGCGATTGAAAAAATGCGATCCGGTCATCCAGTTCTGATTCCACCGCCAGGCGCTGCGCTTCCACACGAAGGCTGGCCTGTTGTGCCTGCACCTGTGCGACCTGTACCTGGCGCTTGATATTGCCGCCGGTATACAGCGGAATCACCAGGCCTGCCCCGACACTCAGTCCCGCCTGTGTGTTGTTCAGCAAAAAACCGGAGCCATTGTCGCTGCGCTGGACGTTCAGTTGGCCGGTACCGGTGATGCGGGGTTTGTTCAGCATACGGCTTTCATCGACGGCGAGAGCCGCCAGATCGGCGCTTTTGCGCAGGGACACCAGTGCAGGATTTTCCGACAAAACTTTCTGCAGCAATGCTTCGCGGTCGGGAGCATAGGCATTCGCCAGGTTTTCGTCTACTCCGAATGCTGTGCCGGCGGGGCGCACGAGCAGGCGATTGAGCGTGCGCTTGGCGGCGGCGGTTGCCGTCTGCTGGTTGAGCAGGTCGGCGCGGCGCTGATTCAGGTCGATACGCGCCTGCAGGGCATCCGTTTGCGCGGCGAAGCCGGCGGCCAGACGCGCCTCGGCGATGCGCAGCCGCTCTTCGTTCAGCGCGATCACCTCCGTGATCGCGCGTTCCTGCAACCTGCTGCGAACGATGTCGTAATAGGTCTGCAGTACCCCGGCGGTTGTGTTCTGCACGGCATTTCGCAGGTTTAGCGAGCCCAGATTTTCCAGCTCTTCCAGGCGCTTTTTGGCGATAAACATCCGCTTGCCATCGAACAGCGTCCAGGTAAGTTGCAGGCCGGCGTTCGCGGTATTGAACGGGGCGCCGAAATCGTCGAATTCGGTACCGTTGGACAGTTTTTGCTGAAACGTGCTGAGGGTAAAGGTCTCATTCGCGACCAGGTTCACCACGGGCAGCATGCCCGCATTTGCCTTGATATTATTGGCTCTGGCAATTTCGACGTCGGTCTGCGACAGCCGGATATCGTAGTTGCTTTCCAGCGCCAGGCGGACGGCCTCTTCAGGTGTAAGCAGGGGTGCGTCGTCTTGCGCCGGCAGCTGCGCGAACAGCAGGCTGCAGCAGCACAGAAGGAGGTATTTTTTCATGCGGTAAATGTAAAGCGGTAAAACGCCTGACAGCAGGTATAGGTTTTGAAAGTTTTCGTTTTGATGGCCCCAGCAACTTATCCTTTTAGGCTGCGTTGTAATTTTGATCGCCTGCCGGCAAAAAACAGCCCCCAAAAGCATTCACTAACCGGCCCGAAGATTTTTACTCCCGAAACTTCGCCTATGCCTTACCTGCCGTTATTCCCGCTTAATCTGGTCGCCTACCCGGGCGAAAAGGTCAACCTGCATATTTTCGAACCGCGCTACAAACAACTGGTTCGCGAGTGCATCGAGCAGGAAAACACATTCGGCATACCGGCTTTTATCAACAATAGCCTGCCCGGCTACGGCACGGAAATGAAGATCGTGGAATTGGCCAGGGAGTTTGACGACGGACGCATGGACATCCGGACAGAAGGCGCCCGCGTATTTCGCCTGCTCGATTTCGAGAACCCCGTGCCGGACAAACTCTACGCCGGCGGGCATGCCCATTTTTACCCGCATACTTCCGACACGTCGGTATCGCCCGAACTGATCCTGGCCATTGAAAAGTTGTACGAACTGTTTAAAACGGAAGTGCGCTTCGATCCGGATATTTCCCAGCCCTATTCTTACCAGATCGGCCACCATGTGGGCCTGCCGATCGAAGGAGAATACAAATTGCTGACCCTGGAATCGGAAGCCGAACGGCAGGAATTCCTGCTGGAACACCTGCACCAGGTGCTGCCGGTCGTGGAAAACATGGAACGCACCAAAGCGCGCATTCAGATGAACGGCGACTTCAGAGAATTCGGCCCGCTGGATATTTAGGCGCTACTTGTCTTCTTCCGGATGTTCCGCAGATGTGTCGATGATGATCTCGAAATGATTCCCGCCGATTTGTACCCGTATCACAAGCTCGTAAAATTTCAGGTTCGACAAAGCATTCAGACGCGGAATGATCGATTCGACCACCGGGTCCAGTTCTCTGATAAAAATATTTTCCAGTGTCGTACCGGCCATGCCTCAGACGGTTTTAAACTTGATCAGTACTTCACCAACCATGTTTGCAGTAGTGGTGGTCGATGTTTCCGAAGCCTGCCGCACGGAAATATTGATATTGGGCAACACGGAAGCAGGCTGTGATTTCAGGAACTCTCCCCTGTTCAGTATGATCGCCTGCGAGCGGGTAGTGGCAATTTCTTTTATTTCCCTGGGTAAGGGTTGTTTGACAGGCTCGGCTACCGGCAGCTTGCCTGGAGCAGCGGCCTTTGTTGCGGTGGCCGGGAGGTCGGATGGGCTCGCAGAACTTCCCTGCGTGCTCTGTGCGGCGGAACCCGGGCTGCCGCTCTCCACTTTATTGGCGTAAAAACTCACCTTCGCAGAGATCTGGCCGGCATCCACCACTATACGCGGCAGGCCCTGTGCAGCGATCTTGGCCAGGGTATTCTGTCGTTCGCCCGCAATGATCTCGCGCACGTGCTGGCGGATATTGAGCATGCCTTGAGCGGTGATCGCGTTTTCCGACAACTCTTTTTCTTCCGCCAACAGGCTGATGCCCATCGCCGTTAGCCTTTCTTCGAGGTCGCCCTGATACGGAGCGCCCACTTTCAGTTCGTTGTTGGGAAATACCTGGGCCAGGTATTCGAATATTTCGGCTTCCGTTACATAGATGCGCGCAAACTCGCTCCTGCTCTTTTCCAGGTTGAGCAAAATATCTTCCTGCTTTTTTACCTGCTCGTAATTGCTGCAAATAACGGCATCGAAGGTCTCTTCGATGAGTTTGGCGACAAAGGCTGACAAGCCCAGTTCGACCGGGATCAGAGTATCTGCCATAGGGGTGTCTTGTTTTATGGTGAGGAAAATAAAGAAGCGGGTTGCCGCACAGGTCGCTGCTGCAACCCGCCATACCGGTTATCCGGCAGTGCTCAACGGCAGGTAGTCGGTCTTGAAGTTGATGACCACACTTCCGAATATCTGAACAGAACTCCCGGACACATCGCGGTGAATGTCCTTGGCAGTGTTGATCGTCACCTCTTTCTTGTTGTACTTGTCTTTTTCTCTTTTCTTGAACAAACCCAGCACGAATGGCGGTCTGCTGACTTGCTTGACGCGCTCCTTGTTTTTGTCCGAATGGGTGCTTTGGCTCTCATCCAGGTGCGATTCGTAAGTACTGAATGTGATCCGCGTTTCGATCTTTCCGCTGTCGACGACCAGGCGCAGCATGCCCATTTTAGCCATGTTCTGCAGCAGGGTGAATTTGTCGTTGGCGATCTTGCCGGCCAGCGCCTCATACATGACGGTATACCACTTGGTACCTGCGGCAAGCGTGGAGCCGTAAAAATTGGTGATCTCTGCCGAGGTAGTAGAGTTCAGGTCAATTTCTCCGCTGGTCGAATCATTATCAAGCAAGCCGTTCACCACATCCCGGACGATCGGCGAAAGCGAGTTGATGATCTGGGCGATCGGGCTGTCCGGTGTGGCTGGAACATTGTTATTACCGGTCGGAGCCGTTTCATTGTTGATCGCTTCGTTATACCCCTGCGTAATGCCGTTGATCAGGTTCGAGGTTCCTGTCGAAGCATCATCGGCAGGCAGATTCAGCGATTCCACCAGACTCTGGATCTCTGCGAGCGAAATGTCGTTTTTGGTGTCGTTGATGTATGTCGACAAGTCCTTGGTCAATATTTGAACCATGTCGACATAGGCTTCCATTTGCCTCAAGTTGGCATCTACAATGGCATCGAATGTACCGGTGATGAGTTCTTTGGTAAAATCCGTAAACGGAATCTCTCCGAAGCGCACAGCGGTTTCTATGGTCGAGATTTGCGCCATAACTTTGAAAATTTTGAAGGTTTAAGAAAGAAATGAAAAGAAAACTCCGCAGGCGGGAAAGCAAATATTGATCGGAGAGGAGAAGATTAATCAGGGGATAATTTGTTAAAATTATCGAGTCAAAAACAATGCCACGCCCCCTTGAGCAAACTGTCATGATCCTGACAATTACCCAAATAGCGTTATAAAACGGGCCTGTGTTGCCGGTATCAGAGATTGGGCACCACTGAAAGGAATTGAAAAGGGATCGCTCAAACGTGGCCGGCTCCGGTGCAGATCAATCCTGCACAGCCTCCGCTTCCGCCTCTTTTAGTGCCTTCTGGGAAGGATCTTCCCAGGGCACATTGCTGCGTTTTTTCCCGCTGAGGAAAATGTACATGGCGGGAATCACGAACAGCGTAAGCACCAGCGAGAACATCAGTCCGCCGACCACCACCGCGCCGAGCGGAATGCGGCTCGTGGCCGCGGCGCCCAATGCCAGGGCGATCGGCAGAGCGCCAAGCGAAGTGGCCAGGGTCGTCATCAGGATCGGCCGCAGGCGTGCCTGCGCGGCTTCCACCACAGCCTGCCTTTTGGTGAGGCCCCTGCCCGAGCGCATTTTCTGGTTGGCAAACTCTACGATGAGGATACCGTTTTTGGTCACCAGACCGATGAGCATGATCATGCCGATCTGGGAAAAAATATTGACCGTATTGTTTGTCAGGGCCAGGGTCAGGTAGGCGCCGGCAATGGCCAGCGGCACCGTGATCATGATGATGAAGGGATCGCGGAAACTCTCGAATTGCGCCGCGAGAATGAGGTAAATAAGGCCCAGGGCCAGGAAAAAGGCAAATGCGGTGTTGCCGCTGCTCTCGCTGAAATCGCGCGAAGCGCCGCTGAGGTCGGTCTCGAATGTGTCGTCGAGCAGGCGCGCGGAAATGGCTTCCATCGCCTGTATGCCTTCGCCGAGCGTTTTGCCGGGCGCCAGCGAGGCGCTGATGGTCGCCGCCTTGTAGCGGTTGTAGTGATACAGAATAGGTGGGTTGCTCGTCTCGCGGAAATGTACGACGTTGTCGAGCTGGATCATCTCGCCGC
Source organism: Lewinellaceae bacterium (assembly GCA_020636045.1). GTDB lineage: Bacteria > Bacteroidota > Bacteroidia > Chitinophagales > Saprospiraceae > M3007. Next base: position 35,723 of record JACJYP010000016.1, on the reverse strand, counting down.
GGTTGTTGCGCACATAGAGGGATGCCAGGTCGACGGGTTCGTCGCGGTTGTCGCGGTCCACCTGCCCGATCACCTGGTATTGTTTTCCGTTCATCAGGAAATAGCCAAAGCGGCGGCCGGAAAGGGCCAGTTGCACCGTCTGGCTGATGTCGAGCACGCTGACACCCAGTTCGGCGGCTTTCAGGCGGTCGATCTCCACCTGTATTTCGGGTTTGTTGAATTTGAGATTGACGTCGACGTTGCCGAAAGTGGGGTCTTTTCGGGCCTCTTCCAGGAATTGCGGCACAACTTCGCGCAATTTTTCAAAATTGAGGTTCTGGACCACGAATTGCACCGGCAAGGAAAGGCTTGCACCAAAACTGGTGGAGATCGTCTGCTCCTGATTGGGGAACACGCGCGCCTCGGTGAAGCCGCGGGTCATGTCCACCAGTTTGTCGTATATCTGCTGCTGGCTGCGGTCGCGACGATCAGGGTCGGTCAGCATCAGCACGACGAAGCCTGTATTGGCGCTGCCCGCGCCGATGCGGCCCGGCGCAGTGATGCCGAAGATCATCTGGTATTCGGGAACGGAATCCATCACTTCAGCCGTCAGCCGATAGATGATGTCTTCCGTCACGTCGAAATCCGTGCCTTCAGGCGCCGTCACCGGGGCGCGGATCGAACTGCGGTCCTCCAGCGGCGCCAGTTCCGTTTTCAGGGTCCCCTGAAAATGCCAGATCAGCCCGAAACAGCCGATCAGGATGAGCAGGCTCAGCCAGCGAAAATGCATGAACGACTTCAGCGCGTTGCCGTATATGCGGTCCATGGCGACGAAAAAGGGCTCGGTAATGCGATAGAACCAGCCGTGGTCATGAGCACGGCCACTGAGTTTGACGTTGAGTACGGGCGTCAGCGTAAGCGACACAAAAGCGGATATCAGCACGGCGCCGGCGATCACGATACCGAATTCGCGGAACAGGCGCCCCGTGAAGCCCTGCAAAAAAATGACGGGGATAAACACCACCGCCAGCGTGATGGACGTGGAAATGACGGCAAAAAAGATCTCTTTGGTCCCTTCGCGCGCCGCCGTCCATTTATCCATGCCCGCCTCTATCTTCTTAAAAATATTCTCCGTCACCACAATGCCGTCGTCTACCACAAGCCCCGTCGCCAGCACGATGGCCAGCAGCGTCAGCACGTTGATACTGAAGCCAAACAGATACATAATGAAAAACGCGCCGATCAGCGAAACAGGGATATCGATCAGCGGCCGCAATGCGATGATCCAGTTGCGGAAAAACAGGTAGATGATGAGCACGACCAGCGCAATGGCGATGGCCAGGGTTTCGCCGACCTCTTCCAGGGCGCGCCGTACAAAACTCGACTTGTCAAGCCCCACTTCCGTCGATATGTCGGGCGGGAGTTCCTTCTTGATCTGTTCGTAGCGGCGGTAAAATTCGTCGGTGATCTCGATCACGTTGGCGCCAGGCTGCGGGATCAGCGCCAGCGACACGTTGGTAACGTTATTGCGGCGGGCGCTGAATTCGTCGTTCTCCGGCCCCAGCACCGCTTCTCCCAGATCGCCGAAGCGTACGGTCTGGTTTTCCGTCTGCCGCACGATCATGTTGTTAAAATCCGCCTCCGTTTGCAGACGACCGTAGGTTTTGACGGTCAGTTCGGTTGCATCGCCGCGCAACTTACCGCCCGGCAGTTCCACGTTCTCACGATTGAGGGCGTCCTGCACGTCCTGCACGGTCAGGCTGTAGGCGGCCAGTTTGGCGGGATCGACCCAGAGGCGCATGGCAGGGCGTTTCTCCCCGTATATCCGCACCTCGCTCACTCCGGGGATGGTCTGAAGTTTTTCCAGCAGCACATTTTCCGCATAATCCGACAGTTCCATCACGCTGCGGGTATTGCTCTGCAGCGGGATGAACATAATGGGATCGCTGTTGGCGTCGGCTTTGGTCACTACCGGCGGCGCGTCGATGTCCTGCGGCAGGTTGCGCACCGCCTGACTCACCTTGTCGCGTACGTCGTTAGCCGCCTGCTCAAGGTCGGCGTTCAGGTCGAATTCGATCGTGATCGTACTGTTGCCCAGTGCCGATTGCGAAGATACCGTGCGGATACCGGCGATGCTGTTGACGGCTTTCTCGAGCGGCTCCGTGATCTGACTTTCCACCACATCCGCGTTGGCGCCGGTGTAGGACGTGCGCACGGAAATGGTCGGCGGGTCGATGGCCGGATATTCACGTACGCCGAGATAGCGAAAACTGATCGCGCCGAACACGACGATCAGGATGCTCATCACAGTGGCTAAAACGGGGCGGCGGAGGGAAATGTCGGAAATGTTCACGCAGGAGGCTCGGATATGGTTTAGAGTACGAAAACAGCCGGACGGAAAGATGGTTTAGGCGGCACTAAAACAACGACGATATCTCTACGGTAAAGTCGCGGATTGCGGTCGACTTCAGCAATCCCGCACCTGTGAGTTTTTGATATAACTCAAACGTTTTCCCTTGCAAGAGATATTGTTCTATGGAACGTTCTTCCGGGTCGATGATCCAGTATTCCTGCACACCATGCACAGCATAATCATCAAATTTAACGCCCCGGTCACGACTTTCCGTGGATTCTGAGACGATCTCCACAACAAAATCAGGCGCCGGAAAATGCATCTGATCCGGCTGGAACCCGCCGGCCTTTTCGTTGGAAAAAAATACAATGTCAGGTTCATAGTCATTCCTTGACAGGGATACCATGACTTTTTCCACGCCGACCTCTCCGAGTTGGTTAGTCTCTACATAATTGTGCAATAACGTAGAAAGCCGGATGGAAACTTTCCAGTGTTTTCTTTTCACCGGCGACTGGTAGATGATCTCGCCGTTGATAAATTCTGCTTTTCCATCTTCGTGTAGGAGGGCATAATACTCCTGTCGCCTGGACCTTTCCTGCTCCAGGCGTTTTTGCAACTCTTCTACCGCCGCCGGAAAATCCGGCTGATGCTGAAGTTCATCGATGAGTTGAGATGTATTCACCATAGGGCTATACGCTGAAGGACAAATATAGTCCTAATCAATGATCTTTACGCATCTTTCACCACCCGGATGCCCAGTTCTTCCAGTTGTTTTTCCTTGATCATGTCCGGCGCGTCGATCATCATATCGCGCCCCTGGTTGTTTTTGGGGAATGCAATAAAATCGCGGATGGAACTGGCGCCGTTCATCACTGCAGCCAGGCGGTCGAAGCCGAAGGCGATACCGCCGTGCGGCGGCGCGCCGTATTCGAATGCCCCGAGCAGGAAGCCGAATTGCGCTTCCGCTTCTGCCGGCGAAAATCCCAGCAGGCGGAAGTTGCGGCTCTGAAGATCGCGATCGTGGATACGAATAGACCCGCCGCCGATCTCCACGCCGTTGAGCACGAGGTCGTAGGCATCGGCGCGGATGCCTTTCAGCACTGTGTGGTCGCTGCTTTCCATCTTCACGATGTCGTCCGGTTTCGGACTGGTGAACGGGTGGTGCATCGCGAAAAAACGGTTTTCTTCCTCGTCCCATTCCAGCAAGGGAAAATCCATGACCCACAGCGGTTTGTAATCGCCTGTTTTGCGCAGGCCGAGGCGGCCGCCCATTTCCAGGCGCAGTTCGCTGAGTTGCTTGCGCGTTTTTTCCGCTTCCCCGCACAGCAGGAAAAGCATGTCTCCGGGCTGTGCGCCGCATTGTTGTAACCAGCCTTGCAGATCCTCGGGGGTGTAAAATTTGTCGACCGAAGACTTGACGGAGCCGTCCTCTTCGTATTTGACATACACCAGCCCCTTTGCCCCGATCTGCGGGCGTTTTACCCATTCCGTGAGTTCGTCGATCTGTTTGCGCGAATAGCCGGCGCAGCCGGGCGCGCAGATCGCGATTACCGATTCCGCGGCGTCGAATACCTGGAAGCCTTTTCCTTTTGCCGTTGCGCTGAGGTCCGTGAATTCCATCCCAAAACGCAGGTCGGGCTTGTCGGAACCGAAGCGGCGCATGGCCTCATCGTAGGTCATGCGGGGAAATTCGCCCAATTCCACCCCGAGGGTCGTTTTGAAAAGGTGCCGGGTCAGGCCTTCGAAGGTCCGGAGGATATCTTCCTGATGCACGAATGACATTTCGCAGTCGATCTGCGTGAATTCGGGCTGGCGATCGGCGCGCAGGTCTTCGTCGCGATAGCATTTCACGATCTGGAAATACTTGTCGAAACCCGCCACCATCAGGATCTGCTTGAAAGTCTGGGGGCTTTGCGGCAGCGCGTAAAACTGCCCCTTGTTCATGCGGCTGGGCACTACGAAATCGCGGGCGCCTTCCGGGGTGGATTTGATTAGATTGGGCGTTTCCACTTCTACAAATCCCAGCCCTGCGAGGTATTTGCGCGTCTCGATGGCCAGGTCGGAGCGGAACAGCAGGTTTTTCTGCACCGCATTGCGGCGCAGATCGAGGTAGCGATATTTCATGCGCAGGTCGTCTCCGCCGTCGGTATCGTCCTGTATCGTAAATGGCGGCGTTTTCGACGCGTTGAGCACCTTCATGGAAGTAACGCGGATCTCGATGTCGCCGGTAGCGCGGTTCGGGTTTTTGCTGGCCCGTTCGCGCACCGTGCCGCCGGCCTGGATCACGAACTCGCGGCCGAGGTTGCGGGCCTGTTCGCAGAGTTCTGCGTTGTCGTCCATATCGAACACGAGCTGCGTGATGCCGTAGCGGTCGCGGAGGTCGACAAAAGTGAGGCCGCCGAGTTCGCGGCTGATGGCTACCCAGCCGGAGAGGGTTACTTCTTTTTCGAGGTCGGAAAGGCGGAGTTCGCCGCAGGTATGGGTACGATACATGAGAAATGTTGCGTTGAGCGTGGTTGAGTGCCGTCGTCCGAAGAGGCCGGCAAAAATAAGAACGTGTTCGGGGTTTTATGCAGGAGACAGAAAGGATGGATTTTTAGCCTGTTTTGCGCGTTTTTTCAGGCGCATAGCGGTGACTATGTAAGTGAAAAAAGGTGAAAAACAGGCCAAAAAGACTCTTTTCGGGCCCGGCATAAAAATCCCGAACACGTTCGAAGCCGCAAAGGTAAATGAATTGCCTGCACTCGCAGGCGGTCCGTTTACAATTGTCGGGTTTCTTTACTTTTGCGCCGCCAAAACGGCTAACCCGCTGAATTGCATGATCGTTCCGAAAATTTTCTTCCCGCCGTACGTATTTTTTGCTGCCATTGTTTGGCTCTGCTCCGGAGGCTGCTCGCAAAACCCGCCCGCACCGCAAACACCCGATGCCTTGCCGGCACATTACAGCCCGCAGGACAGCGCCCGCGATTCGGTGCCGGAGGTAGATATCGATTACCTGCTGGGGCGTTTCGATCCGGCGACACGGAAAGATTTCGTCGCTATTGGCAAACCCTATACCGACAAGAGCGGCATGTTGCTCCGCAGGGAGGCGTTCGAGGCATTCAAAAAAATGTTCGAAGCGGCAGAAAAGGACGGCATCTCGCTGCGGATCATTTCCGCCACGCGCAACTTCAGGCGGCAGAAAGAGATATGGGAGGCCAAATGGGAGCGATATTCCAAAGCCACTCCGGAGGCCAAAGCACGCGCCCTGAAAATTCTCGAATATTCGGCCATGCCCGGCGCTTCACGGCATCATTGGGGCACCGATATCGACCTGAACGATCTCAACAATCCCTCCTTTGAGAAGAACGGAAAATTTGCCAAAGCCTACGCCTGGCTGTCGGCGCACGCGCACGAATACGGTTTTTGCCAACCCTACACGGCGGGGCGTGCGCATGGCTACAAGGAAGAAAAGTGGCATTGGTCCTACACCCCGCTGAGCAAGCACTTTTTGGCCGTTTTTAAAAACAAAATCACCGACAAAGACCTTACAGGTTTTAAAGGCGCCGAAACGGCAACGGAGATCGGCATCCTGCAACATTACGTTTCGGGCATCAATACTGCCTGTCAGTGAATGCCCGCTATCCAGAAAATTATGGCTTATACAGAATCCAATATGCTCCCCCTCGGCACACAAGCGCCGGATTTCGAACTTCCCGATACCGTCAGCGGACAAATCCGCAGGCTCGAAGAACTGGCGTCTGACAAGGCGACGGTCGTCATGTTCCTGTGCAATCACTGTCCTTACGTGCTCTACGTCAACCCCGAGATCGTGAAAGTTGCGGAAGAATACGGCGCGCGCGGCGTAGCGTTCATCGGCATCAGCAGCAACGACGCCACGGCCTACCCGGAAGACGGCCCCGAACAGATGCGCCGGCACGCGAAGGAAGTCGGCTACCCGTTTCCCTACCTTTACGACGAAACCCAGGAAGTAGCACGCACCTACGACGCGGCCTGTACGCCCGATTTTTACGTGTTCGACGGCGACAGAAGGCTTGTGTACCGCGGGCAACTCGACGACAGCCGCCCCAAACGCAACCCCGTGCCCGCCACCGGCGCCGACCTGCGCGCAGCGCTCGACGCCGTGCTGGAAGGCCGGCCCGTCAGCGAGCAGCAGCGCCCTTCAGGCGGCTGCAACATCAAATGGAAAATGTGATCGCACACGGAAAAACCATTTTTTGCCGTTTCTTCGCTTCCATAAACCAAATCGCTTAATCTTTTCATCGTAACGCATGCGACCATCACAGATCACCGATCAGCAGATCAGAAGTTTTATCATAGCAGGACTGGAGGAAGATATCCGCGACGGAGACCACACTTCTCTGGCAACCATCCCCGCCGACAGCCGCAGCCGCGCCGCCCTGAAAGTCAAGGACTACGGCGTACTGGCCGGCGTGGAACTGGCCGAACATATTTTCCGCCACCTCGACCCGACCGTGCAGATGGTCGTTCACAAGCCCGACGGCGCCGATGTGCTGTGGGGCGAAACGGCATTTGAAGTGGAAGGCAATACCCGCGCCCTGCTTCAGGCCGAACGCCTGGTGCTGAATGCCATGCAGCGCATGAGCGGCATCGCCACACTGAGCAGCCGCTTCGCGTTCGAGGTCGGCGACCTGCCCGTGAAGGTGCTCGACACCCGCAAGACCACCCCGCTGATCCGGTTTCTGGAAAAATGGGCCGTTCACATCGGCGGTTGCGAAAATTACCGCTGGGGGCTGTACGACTGGATCATGATCAAGGACAACCACATCGACGCCGCAGGCAGCATCACCAATGCCGTCAGGCGCGCGCAGGCGTACATGAAAGAAAAAGGCCTGCAACTCAACATCACGGTGGAAGTGCGCAACCTCGTGGAACTCGAAGAACTCCTGCAGGTGGGCGGCATCACCCGCATCATGTTCGACAATTTCGAGATCCCCATTCTGCACGAGGCCGTCGCTTTTGTGAACGGGCGCTTCCAGACGGAAGCCTCGGGCGGCATCACGCTGTTCAACGTCAGAAAATACGCCCAAACCGGCGTCAACTACGTATCTGCCGGAGCGCTCACCCATTCGGCGCAGCCACTGGACATGAGCCTAAAGGTGCAGAAATAAGCAGCCGCAATATCCAGTTTCCAATTTCCAGTTTCAAGTCTCCTCATTTCCAACCTGTGACAGCCGACGATTTTTACAGTTACGCCAGCATTCTCATTTTCCTGCCCTGGGCATTGCTGATCCTCGCCCCCAAATGGCAGTACACAGAGCCCGTCGCCTTTGCGGCAGCTATCATACTGCTGATCGCAGCGGCCGTGTTCACTTTTTCCTACCTGGCCGGCGCGGAAGGAGGAGGCAGCCTGCTGTCGCTGGAGGGCTTCAAAAATTTGTTTCGCAGCAAGGAAATGCTGCTGACCGGCTGGCTTAATTACCTGTCTTTTTGCCTGCTCGTAGGCACCTGGCAGTCGCACGACGCACGGCAACTGAAAATCGGCCACATATTCGTCGTTCCCAGTCTGCTGCTGACGATGCTCACCGGTCCGGCAGGGCTGCTGTTGTACCTCGTAGTGCGGTTCTTTCGCACCAAAAAGTGGGAATTGTGATCGCTGCACAGATCGGTGCAGCACGTATTTCTCATTCAAAATCGCCATATTTGCAGGCATTTTATCAAGCATTAAATCAATACCCGTTTGGATTTTTCTGAATTTGGCCTTCACCCCGACCTCCTGGACGGCATCGACGCCCTGAATTTTACTACCGCTACGCCCATCCAGGAAAAGGCCATCCCCCTGATCCTGCAAGGAAAGGACCTCATCGGCATCGCGCAGACCGGCACCGGCAAAACCGCCGCTTTCGTGCTGCCTATCATACATATGATCATGGAATCGGGTGAATCCGATTTTATTCAGGCGCTCGTGATCGTACCCACCCGCGAACTGGCGATGCAGATCGACCAGGCCGTGGAGGCATATTCCTACTTTACCGGCGTTTCATCCATCGCTATTTACGGCGGCGGCAGTGGAAAGGATTTTGCCCGTGGCCGGGAAGCCCTCACCCGCGGCGCCGACATCGTGATTGCCACACCGGGCAGGCTGATCTCCCATATAAACATGGGCTATGTCGATTTTTCGCGCCTGCGCTTTCTGGTGCTGGACGAGGCGGATCGCATGCTCGACATGGGTTTTTTACCCGACCTCACCCGCATCATCGACAACCTCAACCCGAAACGCCAGAGCCTGCTCTTTTCCGCCACGATGCCGCAGGGCGTCATGCGCCTGGCGAAAGGCCTGCTCCGCAACCCCGAGACCGTGAGCATCGCCCTCTCCAAACCCGCCGAAGGGGTGAGTCAAAGCGCCTACATGCTGAACGATCGGCAAAAAATGCCGCTGATCACGGATATTTTAAAAGGCAGGAGCGGCGAACGCATTTTGATCTTCAGTTCCACCAAACAGGTGGTCGCGCAGTTGTATCAGCGTCTGAAAGCAAAAAACTTTCACGCAGGCATGATCAGCAGCGACCTCGAACAGGCCGACCGCGAACAGGTCATGCTGGCTTTTCGCAACCGCCAGGTCGATATTCTGGTTGCCACCGATGTGCTCAGCCGCGGCATCGACGTGGAGGGCATCGACCTGGTGATCAACTACGACGTGCCGCGCGACGCAGAAGATTACGTACACCGCATTGGCCGTACCGCGCGCGCCGCACGCAAGGGCGCCGCACTTACGCTGGTATCGCACCCCGACCTGCAACGTTTTAAACGCATCGAAAAACTGATCGGCAACGAAATACCCAAACTGCCTGTACCGTCACACCTGGCGTCTTTGGCCGATGCCCCTCACCGGAAACCGCATGGCGGCAGGGATGAAGGCAAAAAACGGCCTCCGCGCGGCCGCGGAGATGGCAAACGCCCCGGTGGACGCAGGCGCCGCGGCAAAGGCGGGACCAAAAGCGGACCGCCCAAGGACAATAATTGAAAGCCAACAGGCAAGTTAATATGACAGCCCCGCCCCGAAAGGATACAGCGGGTTTTCAGAATCGTGGGGTACGTCTTCTTTTTGTTTCCGCACCGCTTCCATCGATGAGGGCAGTTCGAAAGGCAACTTGCCTCCCGGCTTTGCTTTTCCAAAAATAATATCCAGCAGCGCCGCATCACTGGCGCCGTAATTGGCCAGCAGAGCCCTTGCATTTGCGTTGATCTCCGGGATCACAGCCGGCCGGTCGAGGTAGATATCTACGATCGTCGGCACGGCGGCCAGCAGTTGCAGAATGCTGTCTTTTTCGGCGCCTTTGAAATCCAGATCGCCGTGATGGAACCCCAGGGCAAAAGGATTTTTGGTCTCTACAGGATACCAGGGGGTATTCAGGCGCAAGATGGCGAAGTCGGCCTCTTTGGGATCGTTCACCACCTGCCCGTATTGTGCGGCCACCGCCGGGTCCACATTTTTCACATAAATTTTCACGCTGCCCGTTTGCAGGGGCAAGGTTTTCGCCTCATTTTTCAGCAAAGTGAAAGAGCGGCGTTGCGCCGCTTCGCCGGCACGCACAAACTCGTCATTGCCCACGATCTGCACGGCTTTTTCCACATCGACGTAGGGGTGATCGAACAGCCCCAGCACGAATTTCTGCCGGAGCAGGCGCCGCACCGATTCATCGAGACGCGCCTCGCTGACCTTGCCCGTCTTCACCAGTTCGATCACCAGTTCGGGGCTGCTCTCTCCGCCAAACTGATCGCAACCCGCTTCGATGACCTTCTGCACGCGCTCCGCCCGGCTCAGGTGTTCCACTCCCCAGGCCCGCGCAGGCCAGATGATGCCGGGGCCCATCGGTGCATCCGTGATCAGTCCCCAGTCGGTGCACACCACGCCGTCGTATTTGTACTTCCCGCGCAGGAGACCGGTAATGATCTCCTTGTTGTAGGAAAAGCCTACGTCTTCGCTTGTCTGGCCGGTCGGTACGCCGTAGTACGGCATGATCGACGCCGTGTGGGCTTCAAATGCCGCCAGAAACGGGATGATGTGATACTCGAAGTTATTGCCGGGATACACCTGCCCTTTCTGAAATTCGAAATGCGGATCAAGGCCTTCTTTTTGCGGGCCGCCGCCGGAGAAATGCTTGGTCATGCAGGCTACACTTTGCGGCCCCAACTGCTCGCCCTGAAAGCCGAGGATATAGCCCTTCACCATACGGGACGACAGTTGGGCGTCTTCGCCGAAGGTGCCGCTGACGCGCGCCCAGCGGGGCTCGGTGGCCAGGTCAGCCATAGGGTGCAAGGCTTCGCGGATGCCGACGGCCACGTATTCCTGCCGTGCCATGTCGGCAAATTTGCGCACCAATGTATCGTCGCCGATAGCAGCGAAACCCAGTTGTTCGGGCCATTGGGAGAACCCCCTGGCCGCCATAGCGAAAATATTGTTACTGAAATAGTTGCGCGGATCGGAGGCAATGGTCACCGGAATGCCGAGCCGTGTATTTTCGGCCATTTTCTGCATGGCGTTATAACCCTCCGCCATTGCTTTCACTCCCGGCGCATCCCAGTAATTCATATGGTTCATATGCTTCTTCTCGATATAGTCGGAAGCCGTGGGCAGCCGCGCCGCAAGTCCCTGGGCGTCGGGTTTTCTTTCAAGCGTACCGTCGTCGTTGATATATACGCCGTTGATGAACATCATACCAGCCTTTTCTTCCAGGTTCATCTGCGACAGCAGGTCTTCCACGCGCGCATCGACAGACTTCGTTGAGTCTTCGTACACATCCATTTTCCCGTTTTTATTCAAGTCGCGATAGGCGGGTGCTTTTTGCCCGCAGGAAACGGCGAGCACTGCAAGGGCGACGAAAAGGGAAGAAAAAATGATGCGGGGAGGGTATAGCAATGTCATGATCGATATTTTTTCTGGTCAGATAATTCAATTATCACTGCTAATGTCATTAAAAAACCGGAAAACAACTGAAAACATACATTGCTGTCCTGATCTCAACGAAACAGGGCAACGCGGATCAGTTGTCCCTTGCCATCGGGCAGTAACACGCCAAGGATGTACAATCCGTCGGGCAAATTTTCCGGCAGCGAAATTTTCTGCGGTTGCGATGCAGTCTCTACGCTCATGCTGCGCAGCCGGTGCCCAAGGGCATCGTCCAGCCATATGCGCACTGCCCCGGATTCCCAGGCCGACAGATCGATATACAGATCCCCGGAACTAGGATTGGGAAAAACCTGTACAACCGGCGCCTGTACCGCGCGAAAAGAAGGGGGAGGTATGCTGACAGGGCAGTTAAGCGTACCCAGATAGGCCTAACGCAAGGTCGGGGTCACGTCGCAGATACGCTTCACCAACGCGGGGCCTTCGTATATCATGCCCGTATACACCTGCACCAGATCGGCGCCTGCGTCCAGTTTTTCGCGCGCAGCCTCCGGCGAATCGATGCCTCCCACGCCGATGATCACGGCATCTTTCCCCAGTTTTTCACGCAGATAGCGGATCACTGCGGTAGCCCGCGCACGCACAGGCGCGCCACTCAAGCCGCCAGCGCCCATGGCGTTTACTTCTGCCTCCGGTGTATTCAGGCCTTTGCGGGAGATCGTGGTATTGGTGGCGATGACGCCGGCCAGGTCCGTGTCGCCAATGATTGCAGCGATGTCGTCGAGTTGGTTGTCGCTGAGGTCGGGCGCAATTTTCAGCAGGATGGGCCGTGGCAACTCAAGCGTCCTGTTTTTCTCTTGCAGCAGCGTCAAAAGCCGCGTGAGTGGCGCCTTTTCCTGCAACGCGCGCAGCCCGGGCGTGTTGGGCGAACTGACGTTTACCACAAAATAATCGACCCAGGGGTGCAGCGCATCGAAACATTTCAGATAATCGCTTTCCGCCGCTTCATTGGGCGTGACCTTGTTTTTTCCGATGTTGCCACCGATCAGCACTTTTCCGGATGTGTTTTTTGTCCGCCAGGCTTTCAGGCGCTCCGCCAGTGCACCCAGCCCTTCATTGTTGAACCCCATGCGGTTGATGAGCGCGCGGTCGGCCGGCAGGCGGAACAGCCTCGGGCGCGGGTTGCCTTCCTGCGGCAACGGGGTCACCGTACCCACCTCGATGAACCCGAAACCCAGGCAGGCCAGGCTTTCGATGTGCCGTCCATCCTTGTCGAACCCCGCTGCCAGGCCTACCGGGTTGGGAAACTCCAGTCCCATGACGGTTTTTCCCGATTGCGCGCCTTTCGGGGAATACCACGCACGCAGCAACCACCGGGTCGGTGGAAAAGCGGCAGCCAGATCGAGCATGAAGACGGTGACGCGGTGGGCGGTTTCAGGAGAAAGGGCGAAAAGGAAAGGTTTAAGTAGTCGGTACACGGTTGGCGATAGCAGTGATCAGTGGTAGTGGCGTAAAAATCCGGATTGTCGGGCAATGATCGGGCATCCGGTCAGGATATTTTTAGTACTCCCCCTCTGGTCAGGCGCCCCACAGTACCCCCAACCTCTGGTTGGTTAGGGCGCCCCAACCAGAGATTGGAGGTACTGCGTCACCTGAAAACCCCAAACCAACCAGAGCTTGGGGTCACGGGGTTACCTTAAAAGCCCGTTCAGCCACAGGCATCCCGTTTAGCAAGATACGGAGTTGATGTGCGCCGGGATAATGCTTGCGCGTGGTAAAATCCTGAAAACGCTGTGAACGGGAGATATGCTCCGTTTGCCCGGGCAATATTTTCATCTCTTTGATCCTGAACACCTTGGAAGATATTTTCCCGGAAAGTGTCTGAAAATCAATGCCGTATTCCAGACGGATCTGCGCAGGCGATGCCGTCGTGTTTTTCACGGAAAAGGAGAAGACAAGCCGCCCGCCGACCGGAACGGCAGCCGTGCATTCCAGACCGGATACTTCGATGCCCTCTACCCCCTGCCGAAACCCGAAATGGGCGAGGGCTTTTGGATTGCCTTTTTTCAGCAGCCCCCTGCATGCGTGGCGCACCACCCAGTCCGTCTCCGGTGATCGGCCCAGCCAGCGGCCGGCTATGTCAAGTACAAGGTCGGGATGGTCCCTGGCAATGTCGTTGAGGTTGTTGGCCACCGATCGGCGCACCGTCTCGGCGGGATCGGCGCGCAGGTTTTCGAGGATCGGCAATATAGGTGTCGGGTCGCGCTTGAGCGCCGGCACGCCCATGCCCCAGGGAAGCCGCGGGCGGATGCCTTCGCTGCTCAGCCGGCGCACCATCGGGCTGCTGTGCCTCGACCATTCGAGCATCCGGGCGTACATGCGGTCGGGATATTGCAGCAGAAACGGCCGCACGGCAAACTCCGCGCTGCTCCAGCGGGTGATCGTCTCCAGTGCCGGTATGGAATAGTCGGGCATTTCCACACCGTATTGCTCTACAAAATCGGGCAGGAATGTGTATTCGAACGTAAGTTTCTCCCCATGCCGGTCGATGTAGCGCCCGGCGGTACCGACAACGATCGCAAGGGCCTCGGGGTAATCAGATGGCAGCAGGCTGCGGAGTACCTTGCTGATATGGCGCACCCGTTGTTTGAGTTCAAGGTTTGCCCAGTGTTCGTTAAAGACGTTTTTGAGAAATTGCTGCGCCGGGAATGCGGGCCACACGGCTTTTACCTCTCCCGCGAACGGCTCCAGTAGCGCCGGGGAGAACATGTTTTTTAACGGTTCGGGCATGACAATGCGATGGGTGATTTACATGTGTCATTGCGAATTCTGAGAAGACGCATATTTTGTAACAAATTAGGTTACGAGGAAACTGGCCTTATGGAAATCCCGATTTTGCGAAATCGGAGGCGGGTAAAGCAAAACCTTGTCCGAGCCCCGACGAAGGAGGGGCGAGTTTGGTTTTGCGCCGCCGTAGATTTCAAGCAAAATCGCTGGATTTTCATAAAGCCTTGACTTTTTTGGTCCTTTTTGCGTCAAGGCAAAAAGGACGAAGTTGCTCATTTTTAGGAGGTTGCACTTCTCCCGATATTGAAAAATGCAAGATGACACATATTAACCATCCTTCCTGCCGATACGCCCGAAGATAGGGAAGCGCACAGTTTTGGCGGTTTCTTTCGGCCAGACGGTACGCAGTTCCGACAAAAAGGCCTCGTCGAGCGGCGAGCGGCCGTTTTCCCGGACATAATGTTGTAGCGCCGACCAGGTATTCAAATACCCCAGCAGGTGATCGACGCTCCATTCATACTGCATGAACATTTCCGGAAACCCGATTTCGGGAAACGGGAACGGCAAACCGGCATAAGCCTCGTCGACCAGTCGCCGCTCGGCATCCCAGTACTTGCCCAATACACCGGTGTAAAACTGGTCGATCAGGGTGTCGGTAGCGGCGTCGATCCTCAAAAGGTTGTACCCCACCAACGCCAGCACGCCGCCGGGTTTCAGCATGCGGTCCGCCTGCCGGTAAAAGGTATCGAGATCGAACCAGTGCGCCGCCTGGCCGACAACCACCAGGTCAAAAACTTCGTCCGGAAAAGACGGTGTTTCCGCCGCTTCCATGCTATAGCGGATATTGGGCTGCCGGATCGCCTGAGCCAGTTGCTTTTCGCTGATATCGGTGGCTTCCACCTGCCTGAAGCGCTGTGCGAGCGCGGCCGCCATTTGCCCGTTGCCGGCAGCGCAGTCCCACGCGCAGTCATACACTTCACACTGATCGCACAGAAAATCAAAGAGTTGTGCCGGGTAGCCGGGCCTGAATTGCGCGTAAATGGAGGCTTGCGCGGAGAAGTTGTCTTTCATGGTCACACCCGTACTTCCTCGGCCAGTTTGTCCATATCGCGGATCAGCAGGCGCGAGCGGTTGAAGGTGATGAGTTTTTTAAAGCGCAGGTCGTTGAGGGTGGTGGTCACTGTTTGCCGGCTGGTGGCAGTGAGGTTGGCGATCTCCTGGTGTGTGATGAAGTTGCGCACGACCCACTCGTAGCCCACGCGCTGCCCCTTCGTTCTGGCAAGGTTGAGCAGGAATTCCACGATGCGGCTGCGGCTGTCGCGAAACACCAGCGACTCAAGCCGGCGTTCCATTTCGAGTTGGCGCAGGCCGAACATTTTCATGAAGAACAGATTGAGTTCGGAGCGTTCGCGCATCAATCCCCGCAACTCGTCGATCGTCACCACGCAAGCGGTGGTGTCTTCGAGGGCAGTAGCGAAATCATGCCGCTGTGCCTCGCCGAGCAGGGCCAGTTCTCCGAATACTTCGCCGCGGCCGAGGATGGCCTTGGTGATCTCCTTGCCCTCCTCGTTCATCACCGATATCTTGATGCGCCCTTCGTTGATAAAAAAAATGCGGTCGGAAAGATCGTCAGGGACGTACACCGGTTCGCCTTTTTTGAAGCGGCGGTAGGTATGCTGCGCCATGAGCTGCTCGTTACCCAGTTTGGTCGGGCACAGCAGATGGGTCACGTCGATGTTCTCCAGATGCCAAAGCGCTTGCGGTTGTTGCATGGATGCAAATTTTGAAGAAGAAACACTTTGTGCGACAGGCGGTTGTGTGTTCATGCCATTTTTAGCACAAAATTGCGCCTTGCGGAGGGGTAAAAATGTTACACAGGGGGCATTTGGCGATTTTAACGTGACGCATCCCGAATTTTTTCAATAATCGGGAAATATGTCGTTTCAGCCCGCGATTTCAATCGTGGGCAAACAAACAAGCGGATATTCAACGGTTTTAACCGTTTTCAAATGCCAGGTCAAAGCAATAAAACCGTTAAAACGGTTCAATTTTCTTCTCTTTTCGCAAATCCCGCGATTGAAATCGCGGGTTGAAAAATTCAGGATGGCTCGTAATTACTCGTCCATTTTCAGATCGAAGCGCCTCAGCAGATCGTCGACCAGCGGGTTGACCTCTTTCATCTGATCGAGTTTTTCCTTTGCCGTCATCGGGCGCTTCGGCGCCTGCGGTTGTAGCGCCTGGGCTTTGCTCTCGTCAAGTTCGAGGCGAATTTTCAGCCGGGGGTCGTGGAGCCGGTTGCGCAACACTTCGAGGATGCGCATGAGTTCGCCCTGCAAATGGCTCAGGTCGGTATTGGTGGCCACCACGGCGGTCAGCGTTTTTTCTTCCAGCCGCAATTCGGCGTTGCTGAATGCGAGGCCGACAAGCCTGGAATCGACCGTTTTGGCGTAGGCAAGCCACTCCTGTTGCGCATTCTCCAGCGTAAGCCGGCTTTCCAGCGCGGCTTTTTCCGCTTCTTCTACTTCCACGGCCTGCTCATAGGCGTCGAGTCGTAAGGAAATATTTTCCGCCTTTTTCAGGCCCTGGCGCAGCCCAGAAGCCAGTTCGATCATTTCGGTGCGGCTGAGCGGCTGGGCATTGCCCTGGGCCGGCGATTCCGGCTGCGGAGCGATCTCCTTGTTATTTCCGTTGGTGGCAGGAGCTGCAGTGCTGCCGTTCCCCTGCGCAGGAGGCCGGGTCCCGGCTGTTATGCTTTCGTCAGTCGTTTTTTTTTCAGTAGCGGATTGTGGCGCCGCTTTCACCGCCCGGTTGATATAGCACATCTTAAGCAGCGCCATCTCTACGTGAAGGCGTTTGTTGCGCGCCATTTTGAAGTTGACATCGCAATCGTTGCACAGGCTGAGCGCCGTCAGCAGAAAAGAAGCGGGCGCCAGGGCCGCTTGCTTGCGGTAGCGTTCGCGCAGCGATTCGCCGACTTCCAGCAGGGCGAGCGTGGCTTCGTCCTTGCAGACGAGCACATTGCGCAGGTGTTCGGCCAGGCCGTTGATAAAAACGTCGGGTTCGAAGCCTTTCCGGAGTATCTGGTCGAACAGGTTCAGGATCGTGGAAGCGTCTTCGGCAAGCAGGGCGTCGACGATCTGAAAATAGTAGTCGTAGTCGAGTACATTGAGGTTTTCGATCACATCGTCGTACCGGATCTTTTTGCCGGCAAAACTGGTGATGCGGTCGAAAATGGACAGGGCATCGCGCAGGGCGCCGTCGGCTTTTTGCGCGATGATGTGCAAGGCGTCTTCTTCCGCTTGGATTTTCTCCTTCGTACAAATATTTTTGAGGTGCAGCACCATATCGGCCACAGTGATCCGTCTGAAATCGAACACCTGGCAGCGCGACAGGATCGTGGGTATGATCTTGTGCTTTTCGGTGGTAGCCAGGATGAAGATCGCGTAGGGCGGCGGCTCCTCGAGCGTTTTCAGGAAGGCGTTGAACGCTGCCTGGGAAAGCATGTGCACCTCGTCGATGATGAACACCTTGTACTGGCCCTGCTGCGGCTGAAAACGCACCTGTTCGATCAGGGCGCGGATGTGCTCGACCGAGTTGTTGGACGCCGCATCAAGTTCGATGATGTTGAACGACGCGTTTTCGTTGAAAGACTTGCAGGAGGCGCATTCGTTGCAGGCTTCGTAGTCCTTGGTCCGGCGTTCGCAGTTGAGCACCTTGGCGAGAATACGCGCACAAGTCGTTTTGCCCACCCCGCGGGGGCCTGTGAACAGAAATGCATGCGCTACATGGTCGGTGGCCAGTGCGTTTTTCAGGGTGCCGGCCACATGCTGCTGGCCTACGACGTCTTCAAAACGCTGCGGACGGTATTTGCGGGCAGAAACGATAAAGTTGCTCATGCTTCACAAAAGTACGATTGTTTGCCCGACAAAGGGGCATGAACGGCACCGGAAGTTTTCAACAGGCACGGAGTTTTTCTTTTTGAATTGGCGATCCCGACAACTTGCCCGAACTTGCCGGCGCTTTTACCCTTTTTCCATAAAACAACCTTGTGCGCATGCAAAATCAGGACCTGAACATCTGGCGTAAAAGCTGGCAGGAGGAAGTGGACGCTCAATACCTCTACGGAGTGCTTACGGAAACGGTGACGGAAGACCGCGACCGGAAACTGTACCGCGAACTCGGCGGCCTGGAGGGCGAACACGTGGATGCCTGGGAAAAACTGCTGCGCGAAAAAGGCGTCGCACCGGGCACACGAACCCCCACCGTCAAATCCCGGCTGCTCGCCTGGATGACCCGCCGTTTCGGACCCAATTTCCTGCGCCAGTACATGGCCGCCTGGGAAGGGCGCGAAGTGCGCGAATACCTGCTGCTGCACCAGCGCGCCAAACAACCCGAAACCCGCGCCCTGGCCAAACAACTGGCAATGGATTCCGCCGAACACGAGCAATTGCAAACGGACGAAGACAGCAAGGAATCGTGGCACAGCGCCGAATCAGGCGGCATGCTGCGCAATGTCATCTACGGATTCAACGACGGCCTGACCGCCAATTTCGGCCTGATCGCCGGTGTGGTCGGCGCCAGCGTGCAACCGCACCTCGTGGTGGTGTCCGGGCTGGCGGGTGTGCTGGCCGATGCCTTGTCGATGGGCTCTTCCGGCTACCTGGCCGCCAAAAGCGAGGCGGAAGTGTATGAAAACGAGCGCCGCAAGGAAAAACTCGAACTCGCCGTGATGCCCGAGGTGGAAGCGCGCGAACTCAGCCTGATCTACCAGTCGAAAGGCATGCAGGCCGAGGAAGCCGACCGGATGGTACAGTCGCTGATGGCCGACAAGCAGGCTTTTCTGGAAGAAAAAATGAAGCAGGAACTGGAACTGGACACCTCCGCCATACACCCCCTGCGCGAAGGCTGGATCACCGGCCTGGCAACGGCCATCGGCGCGATCATTCCGGTGGCGCCGTTCCTGGTAACCGAGGGCACGCCCGCTATTGCCGCTTCGTTCGTGATCTCTATGTTCGCACACTTCGCCGTAGGCGCCGCCCGCAGTTTTTTCACCGGGCAGAATTTCTGGAAAAGCGGCATCGAGATGTTCGTCGTGGGTTTCGGTATCGCCGTCGCCGGTTATTTCCTCGGCGAATGGCTGATCGAGTTCCTGTGACCCGGCTTCAACGTTCTTGTTTTGCAAAACATCCTCCTGATCTTTATCAAAAATCCGCGGCCGGGCCACGTCAAGACCCGGCTCGCCCGCACCATGGGCGACGCGGCAGCCCTGCGCATTTACCGGCTGTTGCTTGAAAAAACGCGTTCGGCCGCCCTGCGTTGCGGGGCTGAAAAGTGGTTGTGGTACAGCGAACATATTGAAGACGGAGACGAATGGCCTGCCGGGGAATTCCTCAAGAAGGTACAAACCGGCCGCGATCTCGGCGAACGGATGGAAGCGGCGTTTTCCGAAGCCTTCGCGGCGGGCGCATCTAAGGTTGTCATTATCGGCAGCGACTGCCCGGAACTCGATGCTGAAATGCTGGAAGCAGCGTTCGATGCGCTCGACCGCAATGATTTTGTGCTGGGGCCCACGCCCGACGGCGGCTACTACCTCCTCGGCATGAAACATACTGATGATTCGGTATTCCGCGGTATTGCCTGGAGCACGGACGCCGTGCGCAACGCCTCCCTGCAAAAAATAGCGGCCGCCGGCAAAACCTGCGCACTGCTCCCTGACCTGCCGGATATCGATACGGAGGAAGACTGGCGGGCGTATGAGCAGCGACGGAAGTGAAGGCGGCGGCTCGCGTTGTATAATGCAAGCCGGTTTTCGCGGTTCTTGTGTTACTTTGTCCCTGCCCTCCGGGTAAAAGACTAAAAATCAGGTTATTTTTGCAACTTCAAAATACTGAATATCAATTTTTTGCAGGCATTTATTGCTAACAGGCCCTACAACCGTACCACTATAACATCGCTGTCATGAAACATCTGATCCTGCTTTTGCTGTCAACCATTCTGCTCGGTATTTCCTGTACGAAAGACAAAACCGACTCCCCTTTTATCGGAACCTTCAAGGGCAGTTACAAGGAAAAAACGGCCGTTTCTTCCATCACACTCGACGATGTCAGCGCCACTGTCGTAGACAATTCGAACAACAAACTCAACGTAAAACTGAACCTCGACGTCGCCGGCACCACCCTCAACGCTACCGTATTGACGGACACGGAAATATTCTTCCCGCCGCAGGATTATTTCGGTGAAGAAGTGAGCGGCTCGGGGGTGCTTTCCGACAGCGCCCGGATCCTGACGATCGAGATGGAACTCACTTCCGGGACTCCCAAAACCTTCACCTTTACCGGTACCCGGCAATAATAAGAGATGGCAGCCTGAGAAACCGTCGGATGAGCCGCTTCACACCATTTTGAAAACGCCCCGCCCATGAAAATTCAATCTATTGCCGTCGCCTTTTTCCTGCTGGCACACCTGTTTCAATGCCTTCCCGGCATGGCGCAGCAGGCGCAATCGTACGATTTTCCCCAACCGGTCGATACACGGTCGAGGTCCATTAAAGTACAGGAAAAGAAAACCTGGACCTTCGGTACCGTACAGGCATCCAACCAATTTGACGGCGCGCGGCTAAACGATTTTTCGAAGAAAAACGACAGCACGTTTGTCGCAACGATCTCCCCGGAAAACAAACCGGTCAACGCCAGCCCCTGGTACGCTTTCAAAATATGGTCGGCGGTGCCCAGGGACATCAATCTGGAAATCTACTACACAGAGGCAGAACACCGCTACTCCCCTAAAGTCAGCAGGGACGGCAAACAATGGGAAGCGCTCGATCCTTCGCGGGTTCGCACGTTGAAAGGCGAGCGGGTGCAATTAAGCCTGTCGCTCGGTCCCGATACGCTGTGGGTCGCAGCACAGGAGGTCGTCAGTTCCACCGACGTACGCAACTGGTGCTGGCAATTGATCCTGCAGCCCAATGTGCGATATGGCATCGCGGGAAAAAGCAGCTTGGGCCGCGACATTCCCTTCCTCGACATCGGCAGGGATTCGGTGGAAGGCCAGGACATGATCATCCTGCTCAGCCGCCAGCACCCGCCCGAAGTGACCGGTTTTATGGCATTGCAGGCTTTTATGGATGCACTGCTGGCCGACAGCCCGCTGGCCAATGCCTTTCGCCAGAAATACCGGATACTGGTATTTCCTTTGATGAACCCCGACGGCGTCGACCTGGGCCACTGGCGCCACAATGCCGGCGGCGTGGACCTCAACCGTGACTGGGCCTATTATTATCAGCCGGAAACACGACAGGTAGCCGATTATGTGGTCCAGACGGCGCGGGAGCGCAAAAATCAGGTCATTCTCGGGCTCGATTTTCACTCGACCAAGTACGATGTGTATTATACCTGCGCCGAAACGAACCAGCAGATCCCCGGTTTCAAGGATTACTGGCTGCAGGGCATTGCCGAGAGCATACCAGACTACCGGCCGCGCGTGGAGCCGTTCGAGATCGAGCAGCCCATTTCCAAGAGCTGGTTTTTGCTCCAGTTCGGCGCCGAGGGCATCACCTTCGAGATCGGCGACGACACCGACCGCGATTTTATCAAGGTAAAAGGCCGGACGGCTGCCATCGAAATGATGCAGCTCCTGATCTTTCGCAAGTAAGAACGTGCCTGCAGAGCTGCGACTGATGTATAAAATGGCTGCCGTCGGGTCATTTTTATTGCCGGTGCTTTAAAGAAAATCACTCCCTCCCCCAACCCTCCCTCCAGAATCTGCACCTTTAAGGGAGAACCGACGATGATGACCTATCTCAAAGACGAAAAGCAATGGGTACGGGCCTGCCTGGAGGACGATCTGCTGGTGCAAAAAGCGCTTTACCAGCATTTCGCACCAAAAATGATGGGCGTTTGCCTGCGTTTCGCCAAAACCCGCACGGAAGCGGAGGACATGCTCCAGGACGGTTTTTACCGCGTGTTTTGTGACATCGGCCAGTACAAGGGCGACGGCTCGCTGGAAGGCTGGGTGCGGAAGGTTATCGTAAATGTCGCATTGCAACACGTCAGACGCCGGAAAATGCTGTTCGACAGCAACACGACGCCGGAAGAACTACCCGAGCCGGAAAACGGCTACGAAGATGCCTTCCCGGTGTTCCTGATGGACGATCTGCTGAATGCATTGCAACAGTTGCCGGAAGGTTGCCAGGTCGTTTTCAACCTGTACGTGCTGGAAGGTTTCAGCCATCAGGAGATCGCATCGCAACTGAACATTACCACAGGCACCTCAAAATCACAACTCTCGAAAGCCCGCAGCCTGCTCAAAGAGCAGTTTGCCAAAATGGACATCCTGACTTAGAGGCTGTTTGGGTCAGACTTCCGGAATTTGTTATTGAGCATTTCTGATCTGATTGAGGCGGCAAAACCGGAGTTTAGCCTAAGTTAAATGAGGATTTTGGCAACGATAAGCAGCGCAAAAAGGTGCATAACAAAACCAGCATGTTTAATTCAAACAGCCTCTTAAAGAAAAGACATGAAAAGGTCTGATCAACATAAAATAGACACCGCATACCGGCAGCATTTCGAGGGATTCTCTTCTTCACCTTCGAGCGAAGTCTGGAATGGCCTGGAACAGCGGCTGCTACAGCGGAAGAAGGATCGCCGCAAGGTGCGGCAGGTCACAACGACCCTAGTGATCCTGTGCATATTGTGCCTCGCCGTCGCAGGCATCGGCCGCCTTTCGGAGTCTAAGTCCGCAGCAGCGCCTGTTGCATCCAGGCATACCGCTGAAAAAATGCGCAGTGAACGCGCCAGTGCTGTCGACCAAATAAATTCCGGCGCCCCCGTGTCCGATGCCGTTCCGGCAGCAGATCGGAAAATCAGCGACGACGCGCCGGCACTCCGTAAAAACAAACTCAACGTCGCCAACACGCTTGTCGCAGGGCATTCAGGCGATAGATCTGAAACAACTCCGGAAACGGCATCTGCCGGTATGCCAAAAGCACCGCAAAAGTCTTTTTCAACGGAAAGACCGGCCGACGCACAGGCCGAGAAAGACATCACCCGGTTGGACGCGCTTCCTGCCTTTTTGCCGCTGCACAAACGCATCTTAACCAGAAAACTGATCGCACCTACGGCGGTGCCCGTAATTTTTTACAAAAAGAACAAGCCCTTCCTGCACCGCTGGTCGATCGCCCCCTGGTTCGGCATCGATCAATATAGCAGGATCCTGAAAGAGAATCCGGAATTTACGTCCGGCACGCACAACGTCGCCTTTTTCGAAGGGTTGGAACACAGCAGTCGCAACTGGTCTGCCGGGGTCACACTGGCCTTCGACCTGGGTAAAAACTGGCGGATCGAGTCGGGCATCAGCCGCCAGGAATTCCGGATGAAGATCGAGGGATACGATTTCCAGTCTGTCTACGACAGCCAGCAACCCGCCGAAGCATTCCTGTTCAGTTCTTTCAATACCAACCGTTTTCGCTTCGAAGTCGAAGACCCGACAGGCCTGGAAGACGGAGACCTGCTGCAGTTCAGCGGAAATTTCAGTCAGCGCATCGGCATCATCAGCGTGCCGCTATCGGTTGCCTATGCGTTGCAAAAGGGCCGCCTGGGCATATCCCTCGCCGCCGGGCTCAACGTGAATTTTATCCAGACAAACAGCCACCTGAGCGCCGACGGCCAATTGTCCGGGCTGAAAAATGTGCGGCAGGTATTTGCCGAACGCTCCGGCATGAGCTTCCTGGGATATCAGGGCTCCATAAACGCTTACTATCGGCTCGACGCCTGGCATTCCCTGTTCATTGGGCCGCAATTCAGCGGCGCCATCACGCCGGCCAACCGGCAAAAGCCGGTGGAATTTTTCCCGAAACGCTGGGGATTGCGGCTCGGGTTCGAAAAACATTTCTGAAAAGATATTCCCGATACCTGTAAAAAAACCTTTCGACGCGCGATCGGAAGGCCTGCTGATGATTTGCAAATCCAACAGTATCAACATTTTGTCACTGTAAAAAGTAAACACATGAAAAACTTGTTTCTGGCATGCCTAGCCGCATGTACCCTCGCCCTGTTCCAGTCCTGCAAGCAGGAAGAAAGCCTGAAGCCCACCACCTCCGGCTCATCGAACGGCACCGTTAGCCAGTATTGTCCGGCGATCGACGATTACGTCGCCGCGCATTACCCCGGATGCACGATCGAACAGGTCACCATCAAAGCCGTCGCTACCGCAGCCACTCCTGCTGTAGACGTACATGCGGTGGAACTCGACGGCAACTGCCCCTGCCTGCTGTTCGATATCGACTGCAACTTTATCGGTGAGTTCGCGAGTGGCCAATGCCCGGACTGATCACAGGACAGGACGCTCACATACACTGCGTCCGGTGGTTACCTTCCTTCCCGGGAGCGTTTCCACCGGGCGCCTTTTACTATCGCAAAACGGTCTCAATCATAAAACATGCAAATCCGCAATACCATTCTCGCCCTCGCCTGCCTTTGCGCGACTGCCGGCCTTACGGCACAGTGCATGCAAATGCCAATGTCTGACTCCGAAAAAGAAGCATTGGCAGAATTTGTGTTTACCGGCACTATACTCGACAGGGAATACATATTCAACCAGGAAGACGGGCATATTTATACGCTTTACCTGACCGCAGTGGACGGCATCCTCAAAAATACGCTCCCGCAACTCGTTCAAATTGCCGAACGCGGCGGCCGCTGGGGAAATCTGACGGAACAAGTAACGCCTTCGCTGCAAGTCAACACGGGCGATACCGGTATGTTTTTTGCCAATCGCGCTACCACACAATGGAAAGATTTCGACTCCGGTTTGCCGGTACTCCGCCCGACCTTCGGCGCTTTGAGTTTTAAAAACATTCCGGCCTCCCCGCCCGCCGGACCGGATGCCATTCCGGTCATCACTTCCGTCGCGCCCGATACGCTGGCAGCGGGATCTGGCGATGTCATTGTCATAAAGGGTACCGGCTTCGGTAGCGGCCCTACCGGTTTTGCACTTTTGCAGTTGCGCAATCCGGATATCGTCGTAGGCGCCATCGCATATCAGTCGGTGTTGTTCAACCATATCCTGTCATGGTCGGATTCCGAGATCAGGCTGCGGGCGCCGGGCAGGGACATCCTGCTCAATACCGCCGGCGCCGGCAGCGGCGCCGTCCGGGTGATCAATCCGATGGGACTGGGCGCCACTTCCACTCAGCAGATCGCCGTCAAATACAACCGTTTTGTGCAGGGATTTTCAGCGACCACACTCGCCGGCCCCGACGGCCAGGGCGGCTATCAACTCAGCCTGCATACCGGCCTGTTCAACATACCGGAAGCCAGGGCCGCACTGGAGCGGGCCATTCAGAACTGGAAATGTACCGTACATTCCAATATTGCGATGGCCGACACACCGGTCGCGAGCCAGTGCCCCGCAAACGACGGCATCAATCTCGTCGCTTTTGACGACGCCTGCCCCCTGCCTCCGGGCATGCTTGCCCAGACCACGCAGTGGTTCGAGACCTGCAATGACGGCAGCATGCGTTTGCTGGAAATGGATCTGATACTGGACAACAACGTTTCGTGGTTTTACGGTCCGGGCGCCGTTCCGGGTGACCAGTTCGACCTGGAAAGCTTGGCACTGCATGAGTTGGGGCACGTACATGGACTCGGGCACACGCTCGACAGCCTGGCCGTCATGTATCCGGCGCTCACGCCCGGCGCCAGCCGGAGAACGTTCGACGCCGGCACACGTGAAGGCGCGGACGAGATCATCGCAGAAAGTGCCGGCGCTGGCGCTTGCGGCAACCTGCCGAACTTTGTGCCCGCTCCGGATTGCGAGGTTACGGCAACAAATGCACTCCCCGGTCAGTCGTTCGGTATTTACCCGAACCCTGCAACAGACAAATTATGGATCGCCTTGCCTGAGCATATAGCCGGTAGTATTTCCGTATCGCTGCGTTCAATGACCGGCGAAATAGTATCCGACCAAAATGTTGAATCCGGTAAAATATCCCGGTCGTTTTCGGTCGATCTTTCCGGCCTGGCGCCCGGCATTTATTTTCTCACTATTTATTCCGGGGGTGAAAGGTTCTCCAGCAAACTGATCAAAATGTGAACGCGCGCATCGCAATCGTTTTAAAATAATCTCTGCCGGGTCTTCGCTAAAACCTGTAAATCCGTGCCGGAAAACCGCAGCTATTGTCGGCACGGCGCGATTTTTTGAAGCAGGATGCCCCATTCCCCAAATAAGGCCTATTTTACCTGCCGAATGAGTGCAGATATCATCCTTACCCTTTGCATCCTGCTGGGCGCGGTCATCCTGTTCACGTCGGAGATCGTTTCGATCGACGTGACGGCCATGCTTATCATCGGCAGCCTGGTCCTCACAGGCATTCTGAGTCCTGAAGAAGGCATCGCCGGGTTCAGCAATACCGCTGTGGCCACGGTAGCGTCCATGTTCATCCTCAGCGCAGGCATTGAAAAAAGCGGCGCGCTGAACCCTGTTACGACATTTCTCGAAAAACTGTTCCTGCGCAACTTTTGGCTGGGTTTTGTGAGCATGCTCATTTCGGTATCGTTCCTCTCGGCATTTATCAACAACACGCCGGTGGTGGCGCTTTTTATCCCGGTGGTGATCAGTTGCGCAAAGGCCATCCGGATCAGCCCTGAAAAACTGCTGATACCCTTGTCCTTCGCCTCCATGTTCGGGGGCGTCTGCACCCTCATCGGCACTTCCACCAATATTCTGGTTAGCGACTACGCGGCCTCGGAAGGCCTGGGCGCGTTTTCCATGTTCGAGATGACGAAGTTGGGACTGGTATTCCTCGTGGCCGGCTTTCTTTACCTTATCATGCTGGGACCGCGGTACCTGCCCGAGCACAAACCCACGCAATTGTACGAGGACAAATACCACCTCGGCGACTATATCACCAATATCATTTTGCAGCAGGGCGCTCCTTCTATCGGTAAAACGATCAAAAGATCGCCGCTCACCGTCGATCTGGGGCTCGAAGTTTTTCAGGTAAAACGCAACAACAGCCGCTTTTTTTTCCCGCCCGACGATTTCGTGCTGGAAGAAGGCGATACCCTGCGCGTAAAAGGCAACGTCGACAAGATCAGGAAACTGAAAGACCGGAACAAGGTGGTGGTGCGCCCGCTGCTCGACAAGGAACTGTCGGTGGGCCGGGAAAGCGGGATGATCCTTCACGAAGTGGTGGTATTGCCCAATTCCGACCTGTCAGGAGTCCGGGTGAGCGATGTCGATTTTGAGGACCGGTTCGGCGCCGTGCTGCTCGGCGCGCGCAGCAGGAAGGGCCTGCACAACAAACTCATGGAGGACTGGCGACTCGCCTCCGGCGATTGCCTGCTCCTGGCGGCCCGGAAAGACAAGTCGAAAGCGCTGCACCAGAACTTCCCCGATCTGTTCATCGTCAACCACACCGACCACAGCGGCTTTTCCAAACGCAACGCCGCGATTGCCACGGCCACGGTACTTTCGGTCATCCTGCTGGCCACTTTCAACATCATGCCGATTGTCACGGCGGCCATCATGGGTTGCCTGTTGCTTGTGCTCACGCGCATCGTATCGCCGGAAGACGCCTACAAGAGTATCAGCTGGAAGGTGATCATGTTGCTGGCCGGCTCGCTGAGCCTGGGTATCGCCCTTGAAAAGACCGGCGCCGCGAAATTGCTGGCAATGGATATCCTGAACCTCGGCGGCGCTTACGGCCCGACCGTTGTATTGAGCGTTGTCTACCTGATCACGACCCTGCTGACCTCGACCATGGCGAACAACGCGACGGTGGTGCTGCTGGCGCCGATCGTGATCTCGCTGGCGCAGACCATGGGGCTTTCGCCCAAGCCGTTCCTGATGGCCATCACTTTCGCCGCCTCAGCCAGTTTTATGACGCCCATCGGGTACCAGACCAACACGATGGTGTACGCAGCGGGCGACTACACCTTCCGCGATTTTTTCCGCATCGGCGCGCCGCTGAACCTCCTGTTCTGGATACTGGCGAGTTTGCTGATCCCGGTATTTTTCCCGTTTAACCAGTAAAAAGCATTATTATTCCCGGAGGGAATCCCTGTTTATAGGCAGGATTCATTCACCATATATTAACCCCGTCTGGGGTTTCCTTTGGCATTCACCTGAAAAAACAGGAAACCCCGATGGGGTTGCGTACGAGACTGATGTTGTATGCTATAAACAGGCACTCCCTCCGGGAATATGCGTGTGTTGCCCGGGGTACAAAATGCGGACAGCCATTAAATAAAACCGGCGCGCTTTCGCCTCAGCATGGAAATTTGAACAGCCTTTTATCCCGCCGTTCAGCCTTTGTAAAACAGCCACTTTCCGATCTCCTTGAAGGTCACTTTTTTCCCGTAGAGCAAAATACCTACCCGGTAAATACGTCCGGCCAGCCACACGAAGAAAAACGCCGACAGCACCACGAGGATCAGCGAGAGCGCGATCTGCCACCACGGCGGATTGAAGGCCATCCGGAATGGCATGGCGATCGGTGAAAACAGCGGGAACAACGATGCGAACACCATCAATCCGCTGTCGGGATTGCGCCATCCGGCCATCGAAACGATGTAGAAAGAAAGGATGAGCGGGATCGTGACTGGCAGCACCAGCGACTGCCCTTCGCCGAGGTCGTCGCCCATGGCCGAGCCGATGGCCGCAAACATGGAAGAGTAGATAAAATACCCGCCGAGGAAGAAGATGATAAAGGCGAATATGATCAGCGGCCAGTTCTGCTTGCCGAGTTCGGCCATGATGCGCAGGCCTTCGCCCTGTAACTGGTCGGGGTCGATCTGCGGGGCATCCATGGTGGTCGGCATGCCGCCGCCTGCGGCGGCATCAAACCCGGTGACCAGCGGAATGATAAACGTCACGGCGCCGCTGAGCAGCACCCAGATCACCATTTGCGTGAGGCCCACGGCGCCGGTGCCCAGTATCTTGCCCAGCATGAGTTCGAAGGGTTTGACCGACGACATCATCACTTCCACGATGCGGCTGGTTTTCTCTTCCATGACGGAGCGCATCACCATCTGGCCGTACACCAGCACCATCATGAACATGAGAAAGGTCATAATGCCGCCGATGGCCAGGCCCACCCCGGCGGTGTATTTGCTGTCGTCTTCGCCCGTACCGTTGATCTTTTCCGGGTCGATGGAAATGTCGGTATCGAGCATGTCGAGGGTTTTCGGGTCGAGGTGCAGCGAGTCGATCTTGAAATTGCGGATGCGCTCGCCGATCCTTTTTTCAATGGCGATGCTCTTTTCCGGCGCCAGTTTTTTGTCGGAATAGTAGAAGATCGTGTGTTCTTTCTTCTGAAAAGTGCCCAGCGGCGGAATGCGCAGCACGCCGTCGTACTTTTCCGCTTCCACCTCGGACTTCAGTTCGTCCAGCGTTTTGCCGCCCGAAGGAATGTAGCGCACGCCCTTGCTGTCCGGCAATTGCTTCACCATACCCGCTTCATCCAGCACGGCCACTTTGAGTTCGCTGCCGCTGTCGTATTTGGTGAGGCCGATGATCACGAGCAAATACACCGCCAGGCCGATGGGCGCCAGCAGGGTGCCGATGATAAACGATCTTTTCGTGACGCGCGTCAGGTATTCGCGCTTGATGATGAGTCCGAGTTTTGACATGAATTTTAAACGGTTTTACGGTGGACGGTAGACGGTAGACGGTGGACGGTGGATGGTTTTACGGTGGACGGAAGCCTTTGGCAGGAAAGGGGTCAGGCTTCCTGGGTTTCGCCTACGCGGCGGATGAATATCTCGTTGAAAGTGGGCAGGATCTCCTCAAAATGTGTGATCCGCACTTGCTTTCCGATGAGGTAAGCCAGCAGTTCGTTGCTTTTGGCTTCATCATCCAACTGGACGACCACAGCGCCGTTTTCCTGTGCGTTGACGGAGAACCGGTCGCCGAAATCGGCGGGCAGATCGCCCTGCGTTTCCACGCGGTAGAGGTTTTGCTTGTACTGGTTCTTGATGTCCTGCACCTCTCCGTACAGCACGTTTTTGCCTTTGTTGATCAGCACGATGTGGTCGCACATTTCTTCCACCTGCTCCATGCGGTGCGTGCTGAAGATGATGCTGATCCCCGACGCGTTGAGCCGCGCGATCTCTTCCTTGATGAGGGTGGTATTGATCGGGTCGAGTCCGGTGAAAGGCTCGTCAAGGATCAGCAGCCGTGGCTGGTGGATCACCGTAGCGATGAACTGTATCTTTTGCTGCATGCCTTTCGACAGGTCTTCCACTTTTTTGGGCGCCCAGTCTTCGATGCCGAATTTTTCAAACCAGTAATGAATGGCTTTTTTGGCCTGCTCCTGCGTCAGCCCTTTCAGTTGGGCCAGGTACTGCAGGTGATCGCCGACTTTCATTTTTTTGTACAGTCCGCGCTCTTCGGGCATGTAGCCGATCTTTTCAGGCGTGCGTTCGTTGAGTTTTTCTCCTTCCAGGTAAATGGCGCCCGAATCGGGTCCGGTGATGGTCGTGATCATCCGGATCAGCGAAGTCTTGCCGGCGCCGTTAGGGCCGAGCAATCCGAACACGCTGCCTTTGGGCACATCGAAACTGACCTGATCGACGGCGGTGTAGTTGCCATAGGTTTTTACGACGTTCTGTATGGAAAGTATCATTGCAGGAGAAGCGAGATTGGGTGATTCGTATGTTTGAGCATTACGCTGGCTGAAAAGTCGGTAGTTTTGCGGGCCCAAGATCGGTTTTTTCGGCAAACTGCCTGTTTCACAACTATTTTCTGACCCGGTCAAACGACCAAGATCAAGCGGCCTTTATCATGCTGACCATTCAAAACTACATCGGGGGAGAATTTTTATCGCCCCTGAAAAATGCCTGGCTGGACAACTACAACCCCGCCACCGGCGAAGTGTTCGCAAAGATCCCCGATTCCGGACCGGAAGACGTGGATGCCGCCGTAAAAGCCGCCGCCGCGGCTTTCCCCGCGTGGTCGCGTATGCCGCTCGAGCAACGCCACGACATCCTGCGCGCCGTCAGCGACGGCATTCTGGCAAACCTCGACCGGCTGGCGGAAGCCGAAAGCCTCGATTCGGGAAAAACCGTGACCACCGCGCGTACGGTCGACATTCCTCGCGCTGCGCTGAATTTCAAATTTTTCGCCACCGCGCTCCTGCATTTTGCCTCGGAAAGTCACTACATGCCCGGCGCGCTGAGTTATACGCTGCGGCAGCCCCTGGGGGTCGTCGGCGGCATCTCGCCCTGGAACCTCCCGCTTTACCTCTTCACCTGGAAAGTAGCGCCTGCGCTCGCTGCGGGCAACTGCGTGGTCGGCAAACCCTCCGAGGTGACGCCGCTGACCGCCTACCTGCTCGGCGAGATCTGCCGCGACGCGGGCATGCCCGCCGGCGTGTTCAACATCGTGCACGGCCTGGGTCCGCGCGCCGGCGAGGCCATCGTACGGCATCCGCAGGTAAAAGCTGTGTCGTTCACCGGCAGCACGCGCGCCGGCGCGGAGATCGCGCGCATCGCAGCACCCATGTTCAAAAAACTGTCGCTCGAACTCGGCGGCAAGAACCCCAATCTCATTTTTGCCGACTGCGACTACGACAAAATGCTGGAAACGACGGTCCGCTCTTCGTTCAACAACCAGGGGCAGATCTGCCTCTGCGGGTCGCGTATCTACGTGGAGCGGCCGATCTACGAACGGTTCAGGCGCGACTTCGTGGCGCAGGTGAAGGCCATCCGCGTGGGCGACCCCGCCGATCCCGGCAGCCGCCTCGGCGCCGTGGTGTCCAGGATGCATTTCGACAAAGTGCTGTCGTACATAGACCTGGCAAAGGAAGAAGGCGGCGCCATCCTCTGCGGCGGCCATGCGATCGAAATGTCCGGCCGGCTGGCTGGCGGCTGGTACATCGCCCCGACAGTGATCGAAGGGCTGCCGCTGGAATGCCGCACCAACCAGGAAGAGATATTCGGGCCCGTCGTCACCATTCAGCCCTTCGACACCGACGACGAAGCCCTGGCCCTGGCCAACGGCGCTCCCTACGGCCTCAGCAGCACGGTGTGGACCAACAACCTTTCCCGCACCCAGCGACTGGCCGCCGAACTGCAGGCCGGCATCGTGTGGGTCAATTGCTGGTTGCTGCGCGATTTGCGTACGCCTTTCGGCGGGGTGAAGCAGTCGGGTGTGGGCCGGGAGGGCGGCTGGGAAGCCATGCGCTTTTTTACGGAGACGAAAAATGTGACGCTGGCGGAATGATGCCCCCGTTATACCTCTTTCAGGGAGTTGCAAGGCTTTTTTACATCAACCGGCATGTAATACGAGTCGCCACGAATTTTGAGACACTCCATATTTTGTAACAAATTGGTTTGCAGCAAAACCGGCCTTATGAAAATCCCGATTTTGCGTCATTGTAGGCAGATGAGAGCACCCATGTTTGAGCCCCGACGAAGGAGGGGCGAGTTTGGGTGCGAACCTGCCGGAAATGACAAGCAAAATCGTTGGATTTTCATAAAGCCTTGACTTTTTTGGTACTTTTTGCGTCAAGGCAAAAAGTACGAAAGGTGCTCATTGTCAAAATGTTGCAGGCAATCTGGATGTTGAAACCCCGAATTTTGCAATACTGAAAAAATCGGGACGACTGATAATTTATGCAAAAACATCCCTTTCAAAGTCGCCGGGATCGCTTTACCGTTTCAGGTATGAAAGCAGTTCGAACCGCCGGATATTTTCCCGTTTCCTTTCTCCGAATTCTCCTTTTCTTGCAAGGAAAAAACATGCGCACCTCCCCGCTGATCGCCCTTGCGCTGTGCTTCCTGTCCGCAAGCGCCATTTCCCAACCCTGTAACTGCCCGGAGCAATTCGACTGGCTGCGCGGAAAGATTGCCCTCAACTACGCCGGGTTTCAGGACAAGGTCACTGCTGAAAAGCAAGCCGAATTCGACGCCCACTCCGCCGCTTTTCAGGAGCAGGTCGCGGCCGTCGGAAGCGACACCGCCTGCCTGCGGCTCCTGCGCGCGTGGACGAAATGGTTTCACGACGGTCATGTGCAGATATACCCGCTGGCGCCGGCTGCCGAAGAGGCCCCCGAACAGATACGCGCGCGCTTTGCGCAGTGGGAAAAAAAGGAGATCAGCGAAGCGCAGGCACGCGCTCACCTCGACGTGCCGGGCCGCGATTCCGTGGAAGGCATTTACGAAACGATGGGCGGCACGTACCGCGTGGCGGTGCTCCGCGACACGGTTTCCGGGCGCGAATTTGCCGCATACATCCTCCGCGCCGACGGTGTGTGGTGGATGCCCGGACAACTCAAATTCGAACTTGTGCGAACCGCGCCGGGGCAATATACATCCCGCGTATACATGCGCGACCATTCCGAACGCAGCGCGGAAGTCAGCCTGAAAGGCGGTATACTGCATTTTCAGGACCTGGGCAGCTGGTACCGGCAATACCCGGGCGTAGCCCTGGTGGCAAAAAGCCCTGCCGTTTACACCCTGAACAGCCTCGACGATCATACCCTTTTGTTGCGGGTGCCTACGATGAATGCCTCCGTTCGCCTTGAACTCGACAGCCTCATCACCGCCAACAAAGACCTGCTGGCCCGCACGCCCCGGCTGATCATCGACTGCCGCGACAACGGCGGCGGCAGCGATGTCACGTTTTTTCCCTTGCGGCCGTACGTCTACACCGGCCCGGCACGCGGATATCATTTCAGGATATATGCCACCGCCGACAATATTGAAAAATACGCGGCCCTGGGCAGCGACAGGGACTACCCAAAAAAGCAGCGGCGGGGCTACAAAAAAATGGCTAAAAAACTCAGGAAGCAGAAAGGCCGGATGTACGGCTTTTGCGAATACGTGCGGAACAAACCGCAGTGGATCTCTCCCAATCCGAAAAAAGTAGCCATCCTGATCGACGGCGGCTGCGCCAGCAGCTGCGAGCAATTCCTCTTCTACGCCCGCCAGAGCAAACGCGTAACCCTGATCGGTACCAATACCGCGGGCATCGCCGACTACGGCAACCTGCACCACCTGAACTCGCCGGGTGAAAAATTCGTCCTCTACTACCCCACCGCGCGTTCCTGCCGCATCGACGCAGGTGAAGGCATTGACGGCGTCGGCATTCCGCCCGATGTGCGCATCGAAGATGAAAAAACAGACTGGGTGGAATTTGCGCGGGCTTACCTCGCGCGGGATTAGAGGGGCATTCTAACAATTGTGCCTTGGAAATTTTGGTCGTCACCCGTGAAGGCGTTGATATTTGGCAACCGGTTCTTAATCAGCGATTTGTACGGATAGTAAAATACTGTTGTTCAACTATCTATTTCAAGTTGTGCCGGTAGCGCGGCGTTTACGCCGCCCGGTCGAGGCCATTTATGGCCGTAATGCGTGACAGTCGGTCATAAATGACCTCCAACAAAGCGGCGTAAACGCCGCGCTACCAACGCTCAAGCAGGTTGACGACAGGTAATTCGTACCAATATTGACACTGCCACTGCCTGCTGTTACTGCCAACTTCGTTCTCAGGATGCCAAACCCTGGAACCAATCGACCCTGCCCCCTTCAAAGTGGGAGCCGGAAACGGCGGTGCCGTTTCTGAAAGCAGGATACGGCACGATGCGGCGCACGCTTATCCCAGTATAGAAAAGTAATGATGCCCGGCCCTGGCAGGCAAAAATCAAACGACCCGGTGGCTTGCTCAGTCACCGGGTCGTCTTTTTTTTTTACCGTTTACCGTAAGCCGTCTATCGTCGGCCGGTTTCAGGTTTCAATCCCCATCATAGTGGATATGGTCTGGAAAGCGTGGGCGGGCCGTACCTCTCGCTGGCCGAAGCAGAGTTTCAATCCCCATCATAGTGGATATGGTCTGGAAAGTGGTATGAAGGAAATGGAGGTTTAATTGAAGAAGCGTTTCAATCCCCATCATAGTGGATATGGTCTGGAAAGCAGGCGAATACTGCCTCGTTGGCGACGAAACCTTGCGTTTCAATCCCCATCATAGTGGATATGGTCTGGAAAGTCGTAGACATGGGCACAAAAATTTATCAAAACAAGGGTTTCAATCCCCATCATAGTGGATATGGTCTGGAAAGCGTATGGGTCGTGGACGCAAACTCGTGTATGTGGAGTTTCAATCCCCATCATAGTGGATATGGTCTGGAAAGCCAAAGGAAAGCGGTGCTGGTCGACTTTGGGCTGGCGTCGAAGACGGGTTTCAATCCCCATCATAGTGGATATGGTCTGGAAAGAGAACAACTGGCGGCGGACTGGTCCCTGTGGAGTCAGTTTCAATCCCCATCATAGTGGATATGGTCTGGAAAGCCTGCGAAAAGGAGAAGATTGAGCGCACCAGCGTGGGTTTCAATCCCCATCATAGTGGATATGGTCTGGAAAGTGCTGAATCAGGTCAAATGTACTGACTCTCTGCGTGTTAGGCCTAATTTTTCCCCGTAAATTTTGCGTCAAAAACGTTAAATAAAAGTTAAAAAAACGGCTCATTCTCCCGGAAATGGCTTGTTGCTGCGCATTTTCCGTAAAATTATATATTTGATTGTCAGCCACTTGCGGGCTTTTTTCGCATGTTTTTTCGGGAAAGGGGGTTTCTGCACTTCACTTACGATACACGGTAGACGATACAC
The DNA here is from genome assembly GCA_020636045.1 of Lewinellaceae bacterium. Lineage (GTDB taxonomy): Bacteria > Bacteroidota > Bacteroidia > Chitinophagales > Saprospiraceae > M3007. Next base: position 131 of record JACJYP010000016.1, on the reverse strand, counting down.
GGTAGACGGTGGACGGCTTACGGTGGACGGTTTACGGGGTGGCTTGCCTGTTGTGGGTTTAGCGGAGGCTGGTGCGTGGCCTTTTTTGCTTTAGGGGGTGGCAGGTAAATTATGACAGGGTTTGTTGCAGT
>JACJYP010000015.1 GCA_020636045.1 Lewinellaceae bacterium | reverse complement strand
GTAGGGGTTGCCTTTCATATTTACCGCAAAAATCAGGAAACCCCATACGGGGTTACATAAGAACGTGTTCCTTGTATGCTATAAACAGGCATTCCCTCCGGGAATATTTGTGCATTGTATTGGGTACAGTTGCGAATCGTCATATTTAATTTTCAGAGCAGCCATAGCATGGGCCGGGCTTCACTTGTTGGACCCGATGCTATGTAGCCGTACAACCCGATCACCCGATCCCGGTATTTTTGCCACGCAACAATGCCTTCCTAACGACTGAATAAACAAGGCTTCGCCTTTCATAAGTTGCGGGGGGACTTATGGCAAATGATTGGTAATTGATTGATTTACAGCACATCGTTGTGCGGCAACCCGGAAGAAATGCCGCCGGCGCCGGTCAGAGGCGCCAGTAGTGTATTTCCGGATCGATGTTCTCGTACAGGGCTTTCAGGTCCATCATGATCGCGTTTTCGCGGGTAATGGATTTGAAGAAAGCGCTGTCGTATGTTTTGTACTCCTCGTGCGCGACCGCGACCACCACGGCGTCGTAGTCGTCGGATATCTTGTCCACCAGGGTCAGTTTGTATTCGTGTGCGACTTCGTTGGGGGAAGCGTGCGGGTCGGCTACGTGCACGTTGATGGAAAAATCCTGCAATTCATGCACCAGTGCGGCCACTTTCGAGTTGCGAATATCGGCTACATCTTCTTTGAAGGTAATACCGAGCACCAGAACTTTAGCCTGCCCCGGACTTTTGTCCTTTTGGATGAGCAATTGCACGAGTTTTTTGGCGATCCAGGCGGGCATGCCGTCGTTGATGCGGCGTCCGCTGAGGATGACCTGCGGCTCGTAGCCGAGTTCCACCGATTTGTGCAACAGGTAGTAGGGGTCTACGCCGATACAGTGTCCGCCGACGAGGCCGGGGTAGAACTTCAGGAAGTTCCATTTGGTGCCGGCGGCCTTGATCACTTCCTGCGTATCGATGCCCATGCGGTCGAAGATCATCGACAGTTCGTTCATCAGGGAGATGTTGAGGTCGCGCTGGGTGTTTTCGATCACCTTGGCGGCTTCGGCGACTTTGATGCTGCTGGCTTTGTACACCCCGGCCTCGATGATGTGGTCGTAGGTTTGGGCGATCTCCTCCAGCGCTTCCGCGTCGCTGCCGCTGACGATCTTCAGGATCTTGGTCAGGGGACGCGCCTTGTCGCCGGGGTTGATGCGCTCGGGCGAATAGCCGAGTTTGAAATCGCGGCCCATTTTCAGGCCGGAATGTTCTTCGAGGATCGGCATGCAGTCTTCTTCCGTGCAACCGGGATAGACCGTCGACTCAAACACCACATAGTCGCCTTTTTTCAGCGCTTTGCCCACGCTGACCGATGCCTTTTTGATGGGGTTAAGGTCGGGGACCTTGTGCTCGTCGATATCGGTGGGCACGGCGATGACGAAAAAATTCGCCTTGCGCAGTTCCTCCAGTTCATCGGTGAACAGGATGTCGGTGCCTTCGAAGGCATCCGATTCCAGTTCCCGGCTGGGGTCGATGCCGCGGCGCATCAAATCGATCCGTGCTTTGTTGATGTCGAAACCGATCACTTTGAAGTGGCGGGCAAATTCAAGTGCGATCGGCAACCCTACGTAGCCGAGTCCCACGACGGCCAGGGTTTTCTTTTTGTTTTTAAGTGCCTGATACATGTTCGATTAGATTAAGTTTTTGCATCCAGTTATTTAATGTGGGGGGAATCGGTATCCTGACTCCAGAGCAGGAGCGGTTCGGGATTGTAGCGGTTCCATTCGATCGCATCCGCTTCGGCGGAGTGGTAGATCAGGTAGCGGATCTTCCGGCCGACAATGGTTTCTGCTTTCTCCACAAGCGAGGTCAGATAGGTTTTATCAAAATCGCCGATGAAGATCAGGTCGATCACCTGGCTATTGATGCCTTTTGAAAAATCGCCGACCAGATACACGCGTTGCACATCGCCCAGGCGACGGATCACGTTTTCCACGACCTGGTCGAGGCCGATATGCTTCATGACGATGTTGTGGATCTCGCTGAAAAGCGGATGGGTGGTGTTGGCGCGAAAGATCTTTTTGTTGCCTTCGCTTTCCGAGCACAGCAGTCCGGCTTTTTCCAAACGGTTGAGTTCCAGCCGGATACCGTTCGACGATTCTCCGAATTCGCTTTCCAGGCTGCGCAGATAGGCCGTGGCATGGCTGTTCAGGAAGAACTTCAGCAACAGTTTGATGCGCGTTTTGGAGGAGATGAGTGCGTCGATCATGCTCAAAATTGAGCAGCAAAATTACTCAAACTTGCGTAGCAGGAAAGGATGCCGACCGTTTTTTTGCGCTTGTGTCAAACAGACGGCATTCCAGTAGCAGAATGCAATGGCAGTATGCAGTGGCAGTATGCAGTAGCAGTGGGAGTAAAATGGAGGAATTCTGCTATTCCAGGATATGTCTTCTGTTGAGCAAAATATCTAATGCTTTGGTGCAAAACCCATCTCTGCGATTGTGGCATGCACTAAACGACTTCCAACTGCCACTGCCACTGCTACTGCTACTGCATACTGCCTACGGATCGTAATTCAGTACCGGCGCCAGCCAGCGCTCCGCTTCCTGGAGCGACATGCCTTTGCGGCGGGCGTAATCTTCCACCTGGTCTTTTCCGATCTGGCCGAGGCCGAAATATTTCGATTCCGGGTGACTGAAATACCATCCGCTGACCGCGGCTGCCGGGTACATGGCAAAACTTTCGGTGAGGGTGATGCCCGATTTATCGGGTTCCAGCAGTTGCCAGAGGCTGCGTTTTTCGGTGTGCTCCGGGCAGGCCGGGTAACCGGGAGCCGGGCGGATGCCGCGGTATTTTTCTGCGATGAGGTCCTGGTTGTCGAGTGATTCGGAAGAAGCATAACCCCAGAACTCCTTGCGGACACGCTCGTGCATGCGTTCGGCGAAGGCTTCTGCCAGGCGATCGGCCAGCGCTTTGAGCAGAATGGCCGAATAGTCGTCGTGCGCCGCTTCGAAACGGCGGATGTGTTCTTCGATACCGATGCCGGCGGTGACGGCAAAGGCGCCGAGGAAATCCGGTTTGGATGCCTTGCCTTGTTCGTCGAGCGGTGCGATGAAGTCGCTGAGGCAATAGTTGGGCTGACCGGGCGCCTTGAGGTTTTGCTGACGCAGGTGGTGCAGCGTGCAGCAAACGGCCGTGCGGCTGTCATCTTCAAAAACGCGGATGCTGTCGCCTTCTACGACATTGGCCGGGAACAGTCCGATCACGCCGCGCGCGGTCAGCCATTTTTCATCGATGATCTGCCGGAGCATGGCCTGCGCGTCGTGGTACAGTTTTTTTGCTTCCGTGCCCACCACTTCGTCGTCGAGGATGGCGGGAAACTTGCCGGCCAGTTGCCAGCTCTGGAAAAAAGGCGTCCAGTCGATGTATTCCGACAACTCTTCGAGGGAGTAGTCGTCGAAACGGCGGACGCCGGTCATCTGCGGCTTCGGAGCTTCGTAGGACGACCAGTCGGGTTGAAATCGATGTGCGCGGGCGTCGGCGAGGCTGCGGTATTCCTTGGAGGCCTGCCTGCCGGCGCGTTGAATGCGGATCTGTTCGTATTCTTCTTTGACCTTCTGTCTGAATTGCGCATGATCGGTTTTGTTCTTCGTCAGCAAGGCGCTGACCACGGCCACGCTGCGGCTGGCGTCGAGTACGTGCACGACCGGCGCGTTCGAGTATTGAGGCTCTACCTTGACGGCCGTATGGGTTTTCGAGGTGGTGGCGCCGCCGATCAGCAGGGGTAATCTGATGTTCAGGCGTTGCATTTCCCGGGCGACATGCACCATTTCGTCGAGCGAAGGGGTGATGAGGCCGGAAAGGCCGATCACATCCACCTGTTCTTCGAGGGCGGTTTTCAGGATCTTGTCGGCAGGCACCATGACGCCGAGGTCCACGATCTCGTAGTTATTACAGCCCAGTACCACGCCGACGATGTTCTTCCCGATGTCGTGTACGTCGCCTTTGACCGTCGCGAGCAGTATCTTTCCTTTGGCGCGCGCTCCGGAAGCGTTTTTTTCCGCTTCGATGAACGGCGTCAGGTAGGCGACCGCCTTTTTCATGACGCGGGCGGACTTGACCACCTGCGGCAGGAACATTTTACCCGCGCCAAAAAGATCGCCGACGACGTTCATGCCGTCCATCAGCGGTCCTTCGATCACTTCGAGCGGGGCAGGGTATTGCTGTCGCGCTTCCTCGGTGTCGGATTCGATGAACTTGTCGATGCCTTTGACGAGGGCGTGGGTGATGCGTTCCTTAACCCCGGCATCGCGCCACGAAAGGTCTTCGCCGATGCTTTTCCCACCGGTGGATTTGAACGATTCGGCGAGTTTGACCAGTTCTTCCGTTGCGTCGGGACTACGGTTGAACAAAACATCTTCAATATGCCGTAACAGATCCTTGGGTATCTCTTCATACACTTCTATCATCCCGGCGTTCACGATGCCCATGTCCATGCCCGCCTGGATGGCGTGGTAAAGGAATGCCGAGTGCATGGCTTCGCGCACGGCGTTGTTACCTCGGAAGGAGAAGGAAAGATTGCTCACGCCGCCGCTGATCTTGGCGCCGGGGCACAGTTGTTTGATCTGCCTCGTAGCCTCGATGTAGTTGATGGCGTAGTTGTTGTGTTCCTCTATGCCGGTCGCGACGGCGAAAATATTGGGGTCGAAAATGATGTCCCCCGGGTCGAAATCGAGTTTTTCCGTCAGAATGCGGTACGCGCGCTGGCATATATTCACTTTGCGCTCCACGGTTTCCGCCTGGCCCTTTTCGTCGAAGGCCATCACCACCACTGCCGCGCCGTAGCGTCGGCAAATTTTGGCCTGCCGCATAAATTCCGCTTCCCCTTCTTTCATGGAAATGGAATTAACGATGCTCTTCCCTTGCAGGCATTTCAGACCGGCTTCGATCACCTGGAATTTGGAGGAGTCCACCATGACCGGTAATTTGGCAATGTCAGGTTCGGAAGCGAGCAGGTTCAAAAAATCGACCATGGCCTTTTCGGAGTCGAGTAATCCTTCGTCCATATTAACGTCGATCACCTGTGCGCCGCCTTCCACTTGCTGGCGCGCCACGCTGAGCGCTTCTCCGAACTTGCCGGTTTTGATGAGTTGGGCAAACCTGGCAGAACCGGTCACGTTGGTGCGTTCACCGATATTGATGAAATTGGAATTTTCCCGCACGATCAACGGCTCCAGACCGCTGTACATGCTGTATTTCGAAGTTGCGGCCGGCTTGCGCGGCGCGATATTTTTTACATGGCCGGCGATATCGCGGATATGCCCGGGCGTGGTGCCGCAGCAGCCGCCGACGATGTTGACAAAGCCGGAAGCGGCAAATTCTTCTACGAATCCGCACATCTCGTGCGGCGTCTGGTCGTATTCGCCGAATTCATTGGGCAGACCCGCGTTCGGGTAAGCGCTGATATAACAATCGGCGATGCCGGACAGCGCCTCCAGGTGGGGCCGCATTTCCTCGGCGCCAAGCGCGCAGTTGAGGCCCACGGAGAAGGGCCGCGCATGTTTGACGGATATCCAGAATGCCTCCACTGTTTGTCCGCTCAGGGTGCGCCCGGAGGCATCGGTGATGGTGCCGGAGATCATCACGGGCAGTTTTACGCCTTTTTCTTCCGATACCTCGTCGATGGCGAACAAGGCTGCTTTTGCATTCAGGGTATCGAAAATGGTCTCGACGAGCAGGATATCGGCGCCGCCGTCGATCAGACCGCGCACCTGCTCGGCATAGGCCGCCCTCGCTTCATCGAAATGCAGGGCACGGTAGCCGGGGTTGTTGACGTCCGGCGACATCGACAGGGTCTTGTTCAGGGGGCCGATGGCGCCGGCGACAAATCGCGGCGAGCGCTCGCCGTTTTCTGCCATAAACGCATCGACGGCCTGCCGCGCGATGCGTGCTGCCGCAAGATTGATGTCGTAGGAAACGCCTTCCGGCATCTCGTAGTCCGCCTGCGAGATGGCAGTGGCATTGAAAGTATTGGTTTCGATAATGTCGGCGCCTGCTTCGAGGTAGGCACGGTGGATAGCGCCGATCACATCGGGTCGCGTCAGGCAGAGCAGGTCATTGTTGCCTTGCAGGTCTTTGGAATGCTGCCGGAAGCGTTCGCCGCGAAAATCGTTTTCGGTCAGTTCATACCGCTGGATCATGGTGCCCATCGCGCCATCGATGACGAGAATGCGCGATTGAACTGCTGCGGTGAGTTGAGTGAGAATGTCGTTGTTGAAAGCGTCGTTCAAGTTTGGTGAGTCAATAAAATTTAATGCAAAGGTAACGAATGCCCGGCGCCGATGTTCAGTCCCCCTGTTCCGGTTCCTGAATTTTCGACTCCATATTGCCGATCAGGGCGCGGAGGTATTGCAGCGCCTGGTCGGGATCGATGGTGTTCATGTCGACATCCACGACCATGCCTTTTTCCCGAAGTCGAATATGCCCGTCGCCGCCGGACGAAAGGTCCTGCAACCCGACAACGGAGTACGTTTTGACGGGGTACCGTACCCCGCGCACGGTGATCTCTCCGAGGGGTTGGCAGACCACGCGGTCTTTCACCAGGGAATAGGTTTCGTGCGAGATCAGGATCTGGTCGGGCTCCGAAAGCGCTTCCAGGCGGCTGGCGATATTGACCTGGCCGCCGATGATGGTATAATCCATGCGGTCTTCAGACCCGAAATTGCCGACCGTGCAATAGCCCGTATTGATGCCCATGCGGATATGCAGGGCATGGGGGTAGCCGTCGTTGATCCATTCCTGCCTGAGTTCTTCCATCCGGCTGCGCATTTCTATGGCCATCAGCACGCAGTTCAGGGCATCTTCCTTGTCGCCTTTCGATTCCGGGTCGCCGAAAAAGACCATGATGGCGTCGCCCATGAATTTGTCGATCGTGCCGCCGTATTGCAGGGCGATGCGCGCCATTTCGTTGAGGTAATTATTGAGCAGGTTGGCCAGCGATTCGGACTCCATGCTGTCGGTGATGTCTGTAAACTCCTTGATATCGGAGAAGAAGACCGTCAGTTTTTTGCGGTAGGTTTCATGGCGCACCTCCTTGCCCAGGAATACGGAGCGGTACACCTGGGGCGAGAGGTATTTCGACAGCTGGTTGGACAGGCGTTCGAGTTGCCTGTTTTTCTTTTCGATCTCTTCCTGGTTTTGCTGGGTAATGACGAGGTACTCCTCGTTCCGCTGTTTGATCTTCTTTTGTTCGCTCACGAAATGCAAAACCGACGAAAAGGTAATGACCGATACCGTCGCGATGTTCATCACAAAAAAGATGAGGTTGATCGGGCTGGATATAGTAGGCCGGGGTAGATCGAGGAACTGCTCGAAATATATGGAGGCGACGGTCAGGAAGATATAGACCGAAAACCAGAAAATGGCGTGGCGTATGCCGCGGAAGAGCAGGGCGCCCATCGGTGAAAGGATCGCCCAAAGCATGACTACTCCCGATGCTGCAAAACCGCCGATGCTCCACTGTACGAAGAACGGGAGCAGCAGGATCAGCACGAGCTCGGTATTCAGGAGCAGGCTGAAATTCTTGGTATTGTGAAAAATGATGATGGCGAGGCCCATCAATAAGGAATACGCGTACGGGAACATGGCCGTCACCGGCAGCCCCAGGGCTGCGTACATACTTCCCCACACCAGACCGGCCGCGCTGATCAGCACGGAGATCATGGTCAGCGTCTGCTTCCGGATGCGTACATCTTCGGTATCGTTGATGCCGACGCCCACTTTTCCGGCAAACCGGATGAAATGATTGATCAACAATTCCATTCCGTTTGTTTTACATACAAGATTTCGGGTAAGCGTGTGTATTTACCGGTTTTGTCTTATCCGCTCCAGTGTGTTTTCTGCAAGAATGCAGCGTCTACCGTGATCAGCAGGCTGTATCCCAATTGCTCCAGCGCTACTTTAAAACGGCGTTTTCCTTCTGATTGTACGATGTAACCCTGCATGCCGGTAAGGTTGCCTGCACTGATCTCTACCGGGTCGCCTTCCATAAAGGCGCCGGGTACCGCCTCCACATCAAGCCCGTCTTCCAGCGTGACGCGTTTTAGTAATTCGATCTCCGGTTCCGGGATGGCGATGAGGTTTTTATTGAATTTAACGAAACCCGCCACGTTTTCGGTTTCCAATACCGGCAGGTATTCGCTTTTCACGATCCTGACAAAAACGTAGCAGTTGATCAGGGGTTTTTCCACCAGGCGCGTGCTGCGGCTGTAGCGACGCATGAGTTTTTGAAGGGGCAGCCAGGCCTGTATTCCTTTTTTGAGCAGCATGCGCTGCACGAATTTCTCGCTTTTCGAGCGAGTATGCACGGCAAACCACCTCGGCTCGGTTTCCTGCAGATGATTGACAACGCCCGCGCCTTTGCCGGTGTCGCCGGTCGTACGAGACATTTGTTGTGTGGAGGGTATCATAATCGTGGCAGCGGCAGTTTGGGGGTATTGCTGATGGCGGTCACTGAAGGGTTATTGCATTGATACGGTGTTGTGTTCAAGTTTGTAATCTTCGCCGCTTTCCGGACAACGCGCTTCACCGGCCTCGTTGAAATGCAGGCGGTGGCCGTAGCGGCTGACCCAGCCAATCTGTCGCGCCGGGTTTCCGACGACCAGGCCAAAAGCGGGCACATCTTTCACGACTACCGCGCCGGCGCCGATCAGTGCGTAGGCGCCGATCGTAACGCCACACACCACCGTTGCATTGGCGCCGATGCTGGCGCCTTTTTGCACGAGGGTCGGCTTGAACTCCTCTTTTCGCTCCAGAAAGCTGCGTGGATTGATGACATTGGTGAAAACCATACTGGGGCCCAGAAAGACATCGTCTTCGCAATACACCCCGGTATAGATGGAAACGTTGTTCTGCACCTTTACATTATGACCCAGTTTCACTTTCGGGGAAACCAGCACGTTTTGCCCGAGAATACAGCGCTCGCCGATCTCGCAGCCGGGCATCACATGACTGAAATGCCAGATCTTCGAACCGGCGCCGATCACGGCGCCTTCGTCGACGACGGCGGTAGGATGTGCAAAATATGCTGAAGTATCCATTTTGGCTTGTTGATTACAAGGTTAATAAATATCGGCAAAGCCGCAAAATCGGCCTTTTCTCAGAAATCAAGCGGCGGGTTCCAGATGTTCATGCGCAGGCCGATGCCGAAAACTTTGGTATTCAGGTCGCGCGTATCGTCATCGCTGTTTTTGTTCCTCAGCAATACGCTCAGATCGACGAACAGGTTGTGGTACAGCATCCAGGTGGCTTCTATGCCAAGCAAGTCGATGTTGGCCGAAACGCCCTGGCCGATCACGTTGCCGTAATCCTGTACACGGCTTCCATATCCCAGCAGGGGATTGGAACCCCAATTTTCGGAATCCCGGTCCTCACCCGTGTAAGCATGCATCCAGCGGCCGCTCAAGGTCAGTTTTGGAGCGGGCTGATACCTGACCAGGCCGACGAACTCTCTGAAATTGGACAGCAAAGGGTGCGCCAAAGCTTGATTATATTGTGTATAGCTGTTCAGGGAATCGTAATGCGAATAGGTATATGGACGTACAGAATTGTATTCAAGTTGCAGATCGAGGTGATCGACGCCGAAAGCATTGACATATTTAAGACCGGTCTGGAAGCCGATCTTGTTGCCCCACCAACCCTTTTCCTCGGGTTTTACGACGGCTGAAAACAGGAATTCATCGATCAGTAACTGAGAGTAAAACTGAAACCTGTTCAGGAAATTCCATCGGCCGTCAAAGCCGACGATCACATTGTCGGGGCTTCCGATCATGCCTTCCACCGTGCGGTACAGGATCACGGGATTGAGGTATTGCAACTCGAACTGCCGGCTTCTGTTGAATACGGTCGCCTCGAATAGCCCAACCGCGATCCGCGGTGTGATTCGGTAGTTGAGGTAGTGGATGGCTGCGTACTTTTTGGGGATCAGTTCGTTGCCGCCCACCTGACGCGAAGAAACGGGGCTCAATTCCAGGAACAGGTTCTGGTAATGCAGGCGCCAGACACGGGTGTTGACCTTCAGATAAAAACCGTTGGCGGCATAATCGGAAAGAAAAAGCGAGCGATAGCCGTTGCCGATGAAATGGCGGCCGTGGCCGAACTGTATGCCGATGTGGCGGGTGGCCTGTATGCTGATATAGGCGTTGGCAATATTAAAATCGTAGGCATTGTCGATGTCCAGCACCCGCGGGCGATAGTTTTTGAAGCTGCCGGCGCCGGGAACGGCCTCGAATGCGTCGATCCTTCGGTCGATATAGTCGGCGTACCGCGCCTGGGTCTCGATCAGGTTGGTATAAAAATGCACCTTGCCGTCCACCGACCCGCGTACTTCCAGTCCCCGCTGGTTCTGGAATAACAGTTGCGGGTCGCCGCGCTGCTGTGCGATGTGAAAATTGAACATCGGGTTGACGCGCAGACGAAAGTCCCCGGCGTTGACTTCAAAAAAGTTGGCCGGGGTTTTATAAAAGATATTGAACAGCCCCTTTTTGTTCCGCATGCAGTAGTGGCTGCTGTCGGGCAGGCAGTCCGTGTTGTCGTCGAACAGATACTGCAGGTCGGCCTGGTCGCGCCAGCCGAGCCGGGTGGCCTGGGAATCGAGCGCGAGGGCATAGTCCACCGCGTATTGCCTTGGATAATATTTTAGTTCCGGGTGTATCGGGCCGGGTATGCCGCTGCTGATGTCGAGCCGGTCAAGAATATGATAAGCCGGTGCGCGCAGCGGAATGCCGCTGATCTGCGACCTCAACATGACGGGAAGCGCGAGGGCAATCACGAGCAATGCAACTGTTTTTCGGGAGAATTCTCTGAAAATAAGATTCAAAGTATTGATCATGAATACATTATTGCGCGATAAAGGAACGATACATCTCCCGCCAGGGCGCCCAAAAATAGGTGTTCCACGAGGAATTGTGCCACAAAAGCACAAACTCTCCCTTGTGTTTTTCAACCTGATGGCGCAGGTGCTGTAACCGGTCAAAGGCGGTAGCCGGGTCGTAGCGGCGGTACATGGCCAGGGTCACGTCCATTGCGATCAGCGGTTTTTCACGAAGTTTTAATTCGGTCCCGGTCAGGAAATTGAAAACGGGAAAATCACAGCAAATGCCGCAGCGGAAACCCTCCTCTTCCGCATAACCGAGGGTAGAATCCCATTCCATGCCCGCATCTTCCCAGCGCTGCCAGGTGTCTGGCGCCGCAAATCGCAGAAAATGTTGTCTTCCCGTGGTCACCGGCGCCGGGCAGAGCGCTTGCAGCGAAGCCAGTTCGCTGAGAAACAGTTCTTTGTCTTCGTATGCCTCGTAGGAGGGATGAAACCCGATGACATGCCCGCGTCCGGCAATGTCGCGGATCAGGTTCTTTACGAACGGGTGGTGTAAGGGGTAATAGCAATTGCTGGACGGCGCCCGTTCGCCCAGAAAATTGAAATGGGCGCAATGGCCGTGTTGTTCGGCGAGGTCCATCCATTCGTCAAAGATGTCGTAAGGGTCTTTGGGGCGAAAACTGTGCTCCCTTAGCCAGAACGCCGCTTCGCGGAGATTGCCGCGTTTTAGCAAGGCGGCCAGCGGCGTTTTGATCCTGCCGGCGGCCGACCACCAAAGTTTCGGGTGATCCACATCGTGTGAAAGATGAAGCCGGAATGTTCTGTTATTTGGGGGAGGGGCGAAACCAAGCCGCTCAAAAGCCATACGCAACAATGCGGCGTACTCGTTGACGACCGGCCGGTTGAGGAAATTTCCGCGCCAGGCCAGCGATGCCGATGCCGGGAAGCGCCCGTGCGCATCCCGGTCGGGCAACACGTATTCTTCCCAGCGGGTCAGCATGAAAAAGCAGGATGCGAACAGGTCGATCCCGCAGCTGAATTGCCCATCGGATATTTGGATGTAAGGTTTTCCATATATCCCTGTAATATTCTCGCCGGGCAAAAGTGGATGCGGGAGCGAAACGGGCTCCCCGGGTATGTTTTCTTTATTGAGATAGCCCTCCTCGTCACATTTTCCGAAAAAATGATCTTCCACGACTGCGGTTTTGCCGTTGGGTAGTTCGATCCGGTAATGTTCCACATCGCCGGTGACTACCCGGAATTCCAGCCCGAGCAGTTCGCCGAACAAAACCCGGAAGCAATAGTGTTTTTCGGCGAAAAAGCCTTCACTCGTCGTAATCTTCAGCATTGGGCGAGGGCTTTTTGCGCCAGCGTTTCCCCGATGGCGAGCGAAGCGGTGGCGGCAGGGCTTGGCGCATTGCACACATTGATGATCCCCGGCTGTTCCATGATCCGGAAATCGTCGAGCAACTGCCCTTCCGGGCCACAAGCCATGGCGCGTACACCGCTCCTGCCGCGCCTGACGTCGTCGGGCGAGACTTCCGGTATCAGGCGCTGCATGGCGCTGACAAAATGTTTTTTGAAAAAGGAACGCTTCATTTCGGCCCATCCGTCGCGCCAATAGCGGGCTGCCAGTTTCCGGAATCCGGGATATGCGAGTATTTTGGCCAGTTCGCCGGCGTGGATATCCGCGCGCCCGTAGCCTTCGCGGCGAAATGCCAGCACGGCGTTGGGCCCCGCTTCGATGCCGCCGTCGATCATACGGGTGAAATGGACGCCCAGAAAGGGGAAGTTGGGATTCGGGACGGGGTAGATCAGGTTGCGCACCAGGTGTTCGCGTCCAGGGATCAGTTCGTAATATTCACCGCGAAAAGGCAATATCTGCAAGTCGGGATTTGAACCCGTCATGCGGGCGACCGCGTCGGAATATAAACCCGTACAATTGATAAACAATCCCGCAGCAAATGTCCCGCGTGGTGTCTCGACGACCCGTTCCGAGCCGTTATTAACAATCCTGCGCACTGCGGAACCCGTATGTATTTCGACGCCTTTTTTTGCGATCAGTTCCGCGTATTTGCGGGCGACGGTTCCGTAATTCACGATCCCCGCCTGCGGCACCCAGACGGCTTCCACTGCCTGCACATGCGGCTCTATTTCTCGTGTCTCTTCCGGTGATAATTTGCGAATGCCCTCCAGGCCGTTCTCCCGGCCTCGTTTGAAAATGCGATCGAGCCCTTCCCGTTCTCCTTCTTCCACAGCGACGATCACCTTGCCACAAACGTCGTGGGGAATATCATGTTCCCGGCAAAATTGCAACATCAGCCCGTATCCGCGCAGGCAATTTCGTGCGCGCAGGCTGCCGGGCTTGTAATAGATGCCGCTGTGGATGACGCCGCTGTTGCGGCTGCTTTGATGCATGGCAACTGCATCTTCCTTTTCCAAAACAGCGATCCGCAGTCCGGGCCTGCTTTCTAGCAACTGAAGGGCCGTCGCCAGCCCGACGATGCCGCCTCCCGCGATGACTATATCGTATCGGCTCAATCGATTTGTTGTTGTTTCAGCCAGTTGATGCAGGACTCAAAATCTGGAAAAATATTTTCCGGTTCAATCAGGTCGGGGATCATGCGCACGCGTTCCATCAATACGCGCGGCTGGGTTTGCAGGCCGGTGATGAGCACCTCAATGCCGCGTTGTTCCATGCTCAGGATCGCATCTTCCAATGCATATAGTCCGCTTTGATCGAGATAAGGCACGCGACCCATCCGTATGATCAGATATTTCGTGGAAGGCAAAGCCGAAGCCAATTGCAGAAACTTGTTGGCAAAACCGAAAAACAAGGGTCCGTCGAGGTGTTTGATCAGAATATTGTCTTTCAGGTTTTCAGGGATTACTTCGTCAGGCCAACCTTTTTCCGGACTGATCGTGCCGGGAGGCCCTACCTTCGTTTGCTCTTCCACCAGTTCGCTCATCCTTTTTGTAAACAGTACAGTTGCGATCAACATACCGGCGCCAACGGCGGTCAGCAGGTCGACGAATACCGTCAAAATGAGTACCGTAACCATGATGATCGCGTCGGATTTGGGCACTTTGGCCAGGTGGCGGAATCCTTTATAATCGAGAATGCCGATACCTACCGTGATGAGGATGCCGGCCAGCACGGGTTGCGGGATTAATGCGGCGTATTGACCGGCTCCGAGCAAAATGGCTACCAGGGTCAGGGAGTGTACGATACCCGACAGCCTTCCGACGCCTCCCGCGCGTATGTTTACCAGCGTACGCATGGTGGCGCCTGCACCGGGCAGCCCTGCAAAAAGCCCGCCCAGCGCATTCCCGACACCCTGGCCGATCAGTTCGCGGTTGCTGTTGTGGCGGGTTTTCGTCACGTTATCGGCCACCACCGAAGTCAGCAGGGAGTCGATGCTGCCAAGTGCGGCGAGGGTGATCGCCGTAGACAGGATGATATGGAGATTGTGCGCCGACAAATGGAATATTTCCATTGCCTTGAATTCCGGAAATCCGGAAGGAATATCGCCGATCCTGGGAACATCGGCATCGATCGCAATTGACAGGCCCGTAGCAGCGACCAGGGCGATCAGGGTGCCTGGTATTTTCTTAGTAATACGTGGAAAAAGGTAAATGATGGCGATCGAAAGGCTGGAAAGACCCAATGCTGTTACATTCATTTCGGCGAATGGCTTTGCGATCTGGGCGAGGGTTTCTTCCGTACCCGGCGGCGGCGGATGACCCAGCGCGGGGAATATTTGCAAAATGATGATGATCAGACCGATCCCGCTCATAAAGCCCGATATGACAGGGTAGGGGATATACCTGATGTAAACCCCCAAACGCAAAATGCCGAAAGCGATCTGGATCACGCCGCTGAGGATAAAAGTCAGCACGATAGCCCCCATCGCAGCCTCCAGACTGCCAAATACGTCCACAAAGGCGGCAACCGTAGCCGTGGTGACGACGACCATCGGCCCGGTGGGGCCGCTGATCTGGGTCGGCGTGCCACCCAATGCTGCGGCAAAAAAACCCAAAATGATAGCGCCATACAGCCCTGCGGCCGGACCCATTCCTGATTGTACGCCAAAGGCAAGGGCCAGCGGCAGGGCTACGATACCCGCCGTGAGACCGCCAAAAACATCCCTGATCTGAAAGTTCATAATCGTCGTTTGTCTGCGAGGCGAAAATAGGCAAAGCAGGGAATAAACCCCGATTTGCCCGGTTTGTCAAGCATAATCTTTTTCAGGCCTGTCCATTTGTGATCGGAAAGCTATCTTTGCCGCCGCCAAATAGATAGATATACAATGAAAAACTTTCTCTACACGGTTGTTTTAATCCTGCTGCCGGTACTGCTCACCGCTCAAACAGAGGGCAAAGGCAGCATCAGAGGCAACATATTCAACAAGGAAACGGCTCAGGAGGTGGGTTTTGCCACTGTGCGCCTCGAAGAGGCAAATATGGGTACGATTTCCGACGTCAACGGTTTTTTCACGATCACCGATGTGTCGACCGGTCAATACACGCTCGTCATTTCACTGACCGGTTTCGAAACCTACCGGTCGCAGGTGGAGATAAAGAAAGGGGAGATCCTGTACCAGAATATTTATGTTCAGGAAAGTGGCCAGAACCTGGACGAGATCATCATCAGCGGAAAAAAAGAACAGGCGCGGTCGGAGGTTCAGATCTCAAAACTGTCAGTGACTCCCAAGCAGATACGTTCCCTGCCCTCTGCAGGCGGCCAGGCTGATATCGCACAATATCTGACGGTATTGCCGGGGGTGATCTTTACAGGCGACCAGGGTGGGCAGTTGTACATCAGGGGCGGTTCCCCCGTTCAAAACCGCATCCTGCTCGACGGCATGACCATTTACAATCCCTTCCACAGCATCGGCTTTTTCTCGGTGTTTGAAACAGAGCTCATCCGTAATGTCGATGTACTGACGGGAGGTTTCAATGCCGACTATGGCGGCAGAATATCGGCCATTGTGGATGTAAAAACCCGCGAGGGAAACCGCAAGCGTTTGTCCGGTCTGGTATCGGCGAGCCCTTTTCAGGCCAAAGCGCTCATTGAAGGGCCCGTTGTGCCGTTGAAGGAAGAAGGCGGCAGCAGTATTTCATTCGTGCTGACCGGAAAGCAGGCGTTGATCAATGACCTGGACGATAAACTGTATAGCCATGTAAATGATTCGGTCGGCATTCCCTTTGATTACCGCGATGTTTATGGTAAACTGTCCCTGCTGACCGGTAATGGCAGCAAACTCAACTTTTTCGGCTTCAAGTACGACGACGGTGTCAACTACCCGATCGCTGACTTTATGTGGGAAAGCGGTGGCGGCGGCATGGATTTCACCCTTATTCCGACCAACTCGAACACCATTGTCGGAGGGACCTTCACCTATTCAAAATACGATTCCAGGATCGAGGAAGCAGACCGCCTGCCTCGGGAAAGCGGTATCTCCGGTTACTTCGGCGGGCTGAACTTCACCAGTTTCGGCCGCAATACCGAATTCAATTACGGTATCGAACTCACCGGCTTTCGCACCACGTTCGAGTATTACAATCCCAAGGGGTTTCCTTTCGATCAAAACGAAAATACAACGGAAATCAGCGGATACATCCGCTGGAAACGCAAGTTTGGAAACCTGGTCATTGAGCCGGGTTTTCGCCTGCAGTACTACCAGTCGCTCAACAACACCTCCCCCGAACCGAGGCTGGGTATGAAGTACAACATCAGCAACAACCTGCGTTTCAAGGCTGCGGGAGGCCTTTATTCCCAAAACCTGCTCTCCACGATCAACGAACGCGACGTGGTCAACCTGTTCGTCGGGTTCCTCTCGGGTCCGGAAGAGACGTTTTACAAGCCAAACTCGACAGAACGGGTCGATCACAAATTGCAAAAGGCAATTCATGGTGTCGCAGGTTTCGAAATTGATGTGACGCGTAACTTCGATCTGAATATTGAAGGCTATTATAAGGATTTTACTCAGCTCATCGCCCTTAACCGGAACAAGGAGTTGCCTCAGGACCCCGACTACACCACCGAAACGGGCAAGGCTTACGGCCTGGATGTTTCCTTGAAGATCGAAGCAAAACGCGCCTATCTCTGGGGCTCTTATTCTCTGGGTTTCGTCACCCGCAACGACGGCGAGCAGGAATACCCGCCCGTGTTCGACCGTCGACACAACCTCAACCTTGTGGCTACCTATCAATTGGGACGCAAAAGTGAGTGGGAATTCGGCGCGCGTTGGAATTTTGGATCCGGTTTTCCCTTTACGCAGACGCAGGGCTTCTTTACCAATTACAATTTTGACGACGGTATCGATACTGATGTATACGGCGGCAATGGAGATCTGGGCATTATTTATTCGGATGTACGCAATGGCGGCCGGCTGCCCTATTATCACCGCCTCGACCTGTCTGTCAAGCGGGTTTTCCGGTTTTCAAAATACACAAACCTCGAGATCACGGCTTCCTGCACCAATGTGTACGACCGGCCGAATATTTTCTATTTCGACCGCGTCCGGTTTACCCGGGTTGATCAGTTGCCCATTTTGCCAAGTCTGAGCATGACCTTTCAGTTCTGAAAATGACAACCGAACAGGAAAAAGAGTATAAGCTTACCCGTTATTCGCACGGCGCCGGCTGTGGGTGCAAAATATCACCAAAAATACTCGATCATATTCTGCAATCGGGGGCGCCCGGCCAGCATTTCCCGCAATTGCTGGTGGGGAATGAAGCGCGCGACGACGCGGCCGTATATGCGCTTGGCGACGGTACTGCCGTGGTCAGTACGACCGATTTTTTTATGCCCATCGTCGACGATGCGGAAGATTTCGGGCGTATTGCCTCTGTGAATGCCATTAGCGATGTGTATGCCATGGGCGGCACCCCCATGCTGGCCATTGCCATACTCGGCTGGCCGGTGAATACCCTTCCCCCGGAAGTTGCCAACAGCGTGATCGAAGGAGCCCGGAGCGCTTGTGCAGAGGCGGGTATCCCTCTGGCGGGCGGGCACAGCATCGACAGCCCCGAGCCGATCTTCGGCCTTGCCGTGACGGGCCGCGTGGATCTGGCGCATTTGAAAAAGAACGGCGGCGCCACACCGGGATGCCGTCTTTTCCTGACAAAACCGATCGGCGTCGGCATTCTGACGACGGCCCAGAAAAAAGAGGTGTTGAAATCAGAACACAGTCGCCTTGCGCCCGACAGCATGAAAATGCTGAACAAGGTGGGCGAACGGTTCGGCAAACTGCCGTATGTAAAAGCGATGACCGACGTTACCGGGTTCGGGCTGCTGGGGCACCTGAGTGAGATGTGCGAAGCCAGCGAACTGAGCGCAGTGGTCCATTTCGACCAGGTGCCGACCATCGACCGGGATATTCTGGGTTTTTACCTCGAACAAAAATGTGTGCCCGGCGGCACGGTGCGTAACTGGGACAGCTACGGCCACAAAATCGCCGGCGTGGATGAATACAAACGCAACCTGCTTGCCGACCCGCAAACCAGCGGCGGATTGCTGGTAGCCGTTGATGCTGATAAAGAGGCCGAATTCCGCGCTGAAGCGGCAGCAGCGGGCCTGGATTTGAGTGCTTTTGGCTTTTTTATTGAAAAACAGGACATCCTCGTCACTGTTTTGTGAGGATAACGCCTTAATTTCATGGCCTTACTTCGCGTATGGCAATATACATTCTTCGTCGCCTTGGCTATGGTTTGCTGGTTATGTTGCTGGTCGTCACCACGATTTCCGGCATCATCTTTCTGGCGCCCGTCGATCCGGCGCAACTCACGTTCGGGCAGCGCAGCGACGTTTCAACCGTAGAAGCCAAAACTGCGGAACTGGGTCTCGATCAGCCGCTTTACATGCAGCTGCTGCATTATCTGAAGGATATTTCACCCGTTTCACTCGAACCTGATAAAGCGGACCACCTGCGGAAGTATCGCTATCATACGCTCTTTCGGGTAGGGAATGAGCAGTTGCTGGTATTGAAATTGCCTTATCTGAGGGAATCGTACCAGACCGGCCGGCCGGTGTCGGAAATTCTTGCCGAGGTGATCCCGGCCACGGCGTTGCTGGCCTTTACCGCGCTGTTGCTGGCCAGCCTGCTCGGCATTTTTTTTGGTATCGTGGCAGCCCTGAAGGCGCATAGCCGCTGGGATCAGCTGATCTCTGTCATTTCGGTTTTCGGATATTCGTTGCCCTCCTACGTGACAGCCATGCTGCTGGCGCTCATATTCGGATACATGTTGGGCGCATGGACCGGACTGGACATTCAGGGCAGTCTTTTTGTGATCGATGACTTCGGGGACTGGCAATTACGCTGGCAAAATCTGATCCTGCCCGCCCTGGCGCTGGGGTTGCGGCCTGTCGCACTGATCACACAATTGACACGTAGCGCCATGCTCGATGTTTTATCGCAGGACTACGTTCGCACCGCCACGGCAAAAGGTATTCCTGCGAGGATCGTGGTGGTGAAGCACGCCCTTCGGAATGCGCTCAATCCGATCGTTTCCGCCATTTCAGGATGGTTCGCCGCATTGCTGACCGGCGCTTTTTTTGTCGAAAACGTATTCAATTTCAAGGGGCTGGGTGCTGCGACGGTGACGGCGCTGCTCAATTTTGATATTCCCGTGGTGCTGGGTTGCGTGCTGTTTACGTCCGTAGTGTTTGTGGTGATCAACCTGCTCGCCGATCTTTTGTATGCCTGGCTCGATCCGCGGGTGGTGATGCGGTAAAAAAACCGGGGTCGATTGGTTCAAATGATAAGAAGCAGTAGGTCATGGATATTGCCAACTGCCTACTGCCACTGCCAACTATCTACTTGCCCCCTTCCTGCCGTTTTTTTGACTCCTGGAACTCCATCACTTTTTCCATGACTTCGGAGAGTTGTTCTGCGCCGATCCGTTTTGAAAGGATCTCGTGCTTGCGATCGAGAATAAATATCTGTGGAGTGGTTTGCACGTCGTACAGCGTTTTGTAGTGACTGCGGATGTACGGGTCGTAGTGGTTGAGGAACAGGCCATCGTCAAACCCTTTTTCTTCCACGCCTTTCCAGCATTCGGGCCCCTTGTCGGTGACGGCGGTACATACGGCAAAAACCTTGACCCCGCGATCCTGGAATTTTTTGGCAAATTCTACCAAAAACGGCGCGGCCTTTTTGCAGTGGCCGCAATCAGGCGCCCAGAAGAAGAGCACCGTATAGTCGGCATCGATATCCCAGAGGCTGTGCGGCTGATTATTGCGGTCCATCACCGTGATATTGGGAGCGATCTTGCCGATCAGGATGGGTTCGAGACGGTCGGCGTTGTCGCATATCTTTTCGATATCCTCTTTCTTGGTCCAGATCGCCTGGCCGGAGCAATAGTATTTTTTGGCGATGTGCACATAGCAGGCGTCAAAACCTACAAAGTTCGATTTCGCGTAGAAGTTAAGGAAGTGAATGAGCAGGTACTTGAAGGTTTCCGGCGTGTTTTTTACTTTTTCGACCACGTAGTCTACCGCCAAATTGACGCTGTCGGGGTGTTGCGGGGTGAATTTGGTGACAAACTGGTCGATTCTCTGATGCAGCACGGGGCTGCGGAGCATGCAGGGATCGGCAATGTCGATATTGTCGAAATAATGATCGCGGAACCAGTAATATTTCCGGCGGTTTGATTCTTTTTCATCGCCCGGAAAATCCGGCGGCTCCGGCTCCAGAGAAGCCCTGACGATCTTGGAACTCATCGTGCCGGGGTGTTTTGCGATCAGGTCGGCCTGGTATTTACGCACATCCTTGTCCATGGATGCCAGTTTTGCGGCGATCGAGACAGAATCGGGGCTTCCTGCTTTCAGGCGCGACAATTGGGTGCGCAGGGTATCGGCATCGGGGCGCAGTTTGTTCAGATAGCGGAGATAATCGTAGAACAACGCGTTGTCTTCCGAGCCTTTCACTTTCATTTTTTCGACCGGTTCTTTGGCATCGGTGGTCATACTGAACTCCTGGTCATTTTCAGGCATCATGACCTGAATGAACGAGTTATCGGGCTTCAGCACCAGCAAATAAACGCCGCATGGAAGGAGGGTGTCTGCCTGGAAAGTGAACCAGCCGTCGGCGCCGATGCTGGCAGTATCTTTTACGTATTGCTTATCGCCGTAGTGAAACCCGAGGGTCAGTACGGTTTCGGGGTAATTATCCAGTTTGACCCGGATCTTGTAGCCGCCTCCATCTGCAAGGAGTGCGGAGCAGGATATAAAGATTACAGTGAGGAGCGTGAGAATACGTTTCATCAGAATAGTTTTATAAACGGATCCGGTTTCTTGAAAAATGCGGTTGTAGGATGCGCAAATATCCACAGATGCAGCCTGGCTGCTGCGGCTTTTTGGATTTGTTAACACCTGATATTCGAAATCTCCGGGCGGGCGGGCTCTGCGCTTTTACAGATCGTACTGTTTGATCTTCCTGTAAAGGGTGCGTTCGCTGATCTTGAGTTCTTCAGCCGCCTCTTTCCGCCGGCCATTGTATTTTTTCAGGGCGCGCCTGATCGCCTCTTTTTCTATTTCGTCCATCGCAAGCGGGACGTCGTCTTCATCGCTTTTATCGGCGCCACCCACCATTTTGCCCGGCTCTATGATGATCGGGGTCACGCGTTCCTGTGAGGAACCCTGAATGTAGTTGTCGTCAGACTGATAATCGTCCTGCGCAAAGTGAGAAGACGAATAGGAGGGAGGCAATTGCCGCACGGAGCCCAGATCGGGCATGCGGAGGTTGTTGCTTTTGACCAGTTCGTAGAACATAGCCTTCAGGTCGTTGAGGTCGTTCTTCATGTCGAACAGGACCTTGTAAAGTATTTCCCGTTCCTGAAAGTCGCCCATGCCTTTATGCCCGGAGCCGTTCCGCTCTGTCAGCATGGGCAGGTTGCGGTTGAAGAGTTGCGGCATGGAGGTCGACAGCCCTTCCGCAGTGATAAGTCGTTCTTCCGAGAGTACCGACAGCTGTTCCGCTATGTTCTTGAGTTCGCGAATGTTGCCGGGCCAGCGATAGTTCTCCAGAACGAGTTCTGCGCGTTCGTCCAGGCGGATGGGTTGCATGCGGTATTTTTCGGCAAAGTCGTAGGCAAACTTCCTGAACAACAGCAGGATGTCATCCCGCCGGTCTTTCAGCGCCGGCACCCGGATCGGGACGGTGCTGAGCCGGTAAAACAGGTCTTCGCGGAACTTGCCCTTGCGTACGCGTTCTTCTAGGTCGACATTGGTAGCAGCGATGATGCGCACATCCGTTTTTTGCACCTTGGAAGCGCCTACACGGATAAACTCGCCGGATTCGAGCACCCGTAACAGATATGACTGGGTATCGAGCGGCATTTCCGAGATCTCGTCCAGAAAGATGGTGCCGCCGTCGACTGTTTCAAAATAACCTTTCCGGTCGCTGACAGCGCCGGTGAAAGAGCCCTTTTCGTGGCCAAACAGTTCGGAATTGATGGTTCCTTCCGGTATGGCGCCGCAATTCACCGCAATAAATTCATTGTGCTTGCGGCTGCTGAGCGCGTGTATGATCTTGGAAAACACCTCTTTGCCAACCCCGCTTTCACCGGTGATCAGCACGGAGAGATCCGTCGGCGCTACACGGACCGCCGTTTCAAGCGCCGCATCGAGCAAGGGAGAGTTGCCGACAATGCCGAAACGGGCTTTTATGGATTGGAGTTTGTTGGACATGTTGACTTCTAAAAAAGCGCCACAGATCAGCCTTCAACGATCTCACCCAGCAATGTGGCGCTTGAAACGTCTTTTACGCGGACCATGACGTAGTCTCCGGGCTTGAGGCCGTCTTGCTTGCGGAATACCAGCATTTTGTTCTGACTGTTGCGGCCGCAAAATTCCAGATCCGATTTGCGGGAGTCGCCCTCGATCAGCACTTTGAATGTTTTCCCGATATCTGCCTGGTTGTGGCGCAGGCTGACAGCAGTTTGCAAGCGGATGATCTCGTTCAACCGGCGTTTTTTAATCTCCTCCGGAATATCGTCTGCGTATTTCCTTGCTGCCAGCGTGCCCGGGCGTTCGGAGTAGTAAAACATATAAGACATCGAGAAGTTGGCCCATTCGATGATGCTCAGCGTTTCCTGGTGTTCTTCTTCCGTTTCTGAACAAAAACCGGCAATGATGTCGCTGGAGACGGCTGCGTCGGGCAATATGCGGCGGATCGCTTCGATGCGCTGCTCATACCAGGGGCGATCGTAGGTCCTGTTCATCATCCCGAGGACGCGACTGTTGCCCGATTGTACGGGAAGATGTATGTATTTGCAGATGTTCTCGTACCGTGCCATGGTGTGCAGCACCTCGTCGGTCATATCCTTCGGATGGCTGGTACTGAAGCGGACGCGTAGTTCGGGATGCACCTGGGCCGTCATTTCGAGCAGGCGTGCAAAATTGACAGATTCACCCGTTTCGGGATTCGACCATTTGTACGAATCTACGTTCTGGCCCAGCAGCGTCACTTCGCGATAACCCTGCTCGAACAGCCCGGAGGCTTCGGCGACAATGCTGTAGGGATCGCGCGAGCGTTCGCGGCCGCGCGTGAAGGGAACTACGCAAAAAGAGCACATGTTGTCGCAGCCACGCATAATAGAGATGAACGCCGTAATCCCGTTGCTTTCCAGCCTGACGGGGCTGATGTCGGCATAAGTCTCTTCCCGGCTGAGCAATACGTTGATCATGCGGTGGCCTTCTTCCGTGCCGCCAATTAGCGAAGGCAGGTCGCGATAGGCGTCGGGGCCGACGACCAGATCCACGAGTTGTTCTTCTTCAAGCCACTTTTTCTTGAGGCGCTCGGCCATACAACCAAGTACGCCGACTTTTGTGCCGGGGCGTGCCTTTTTGATGGTTTCAAAAAAACGCAGCCTCTTGCGCACCGTTTCTTCCGCTTTTTCACGGATAGAGCAGGTATTGATGAGGATCAGATCGCTTTCTTCCACGTTGCGTGTAGGAGCGAAACCTACATCGGCAAGGATGCTCGCCACGATCTCCGAATCGCTGAAATTCATCTGGCATCCGTAACTTTCGATATAGAATTTTCGGCTTCCGGGCAAATGGGAGGCTTCCCACTGCTCCTTGAACAGCACGCTGCCCTGCTTCGATTCATCGATGGTTTTGATGCCTGTTAATGTCGGATTGCTGTCGTACATATCTTTCTCGCCGGCGGTTCGCTCCGGCCCGTTCTCAATGACGGCGCAAAGGTATGCAGTGCGGGTGACAATATGGCAGTTTGCTTGCCATTTATCTTCCGTTAACGGATGCGTATTTCCGGGTTACCAATCCTTTTTTTTGTTGGACGGCCGGGCAGCGGGCGACAGTTCGCGATAAAGCCCGGCATTCTTTTGCTCCTCGGGTAATACGGCCGATTCGAGCATGCGCAGTGCCGTTGCAGGCGGCAGGTTGGCCGGCGGATTTTCCCCTTTGCGGTTTTCTCTTGGCTTGTCCAGGTAATATTGGCGGGGTGGTCTGGAGGGTGGCGGCGGTGGCGGTGGCGGCGGTGTAGGTGGCGTGGGCGGCGGCGGCACCATCTGTCTCTTGGCGATCTGCAGGTTCTTTTTGGCATCCGGGCGGTTGGGCAGCAGCCTGAGGCTCTGTTCGTATGCCGCCACGGCTTCCTTGTATTTTTCCTGCCGCATCAGCGCATTGCCCAGGTTGTAGAGTGCGTCCGATCGGTCTGAATAACTGACACTTTTGCTTACCGCTTCGCGGTAGAGCGATGCAGCGACCTGATATTTGCCCTGTTGATATGCGGCATTCCCGGCATTGTACAAAGCCACGCCCGTTCCGGCAGCCCTGTATGCAGAAATGGCTTTTTCGTATTGCCCCTGTTCGTACAAGCGGTCGCCTTCGAGCAATTGCCGGTGTTGCGCGGTAGCAATACCCGAAGCAAAAAGCAAAATAGACAGTGCAATGTTGACAGATCGAATGGTACGCATCGTTTTTCGTTTGATATTATTCATCCCTCGGTCGCAGAAGGTTTTTTCCACCAGAGCAGTTGTTCTATGATAAGGAACAAAAGGGCCGGTATCAGGAACCACTGGTAATATGAAATATACTGAGCGGTTGTACGTGCTTCGATGGTGCTTTTGGGCAGGCGCTGGATAGCAGTCCTGATCTCCGCCAGTGCCCGCGCTTCTTCCTGAAGTCGGTAAGCCGACCCTCCACCCGCGCGCGCCAGGCTGGCCATGAGCGATTCGTTGGCGCTTGTCCTGACAGCCTTGCCGCTAAAATCTTTCCGGACGCTATTCCTGCCTGCCGGGATCGTTGTCCCCTTGGCGGTGCCTACTGCTACCGTGTGCAGCACGACACCGGCACGTGTGATCTCTTTGGCGCGTTGCATTGCATTTTCCTGGTGGTTTTCGCCGTCGCTGATCAGTATCAGCGCCCGCCCGGCCTCACCACCCGACTCAAACATGCGTCCTGCGAGGTCGATCGCCGCGGCGATGTTCGTACCCTGATCGGTGATGTACTCTGGTCGCGCATTGCGGGTAAACAGCAACAGCGATTCGTAATCGTTGGAAAGCGGCATTTGCGGATAGGCATCGCCGGCAAAAAAGATCAGGCCGATCCGCTCGCCCTTCAACCCTTCCACCAGTTCACGTATGAAGGCTTTGGCGCGATCAAGACGGCTGGGCGTAACATCTTTCGCCAGCATGCTGTTCGAGATGTCGAGGGCGATCAGCACATCGGCGCCTTTTTGCACTTCGCCGGGCCGTTTGGTCAGGTGCATGGGATTGGAGATCGCGATGGCGATCAGGGCCAGACTGGCGCCGAAAAGCAGGTTTTTCGTCCAAAAGCGGCGACCGGAAAAACCCTGCAACAAGCGCTTTTCAAGTGCCTGCGAACCGAGGCGCCTCAGCGTGCGCTGCCGCCATCTCCAGTAGATATACAGGACGAGCCCCTGCAGCGGCACTGCCCAGAGCAGGTGCAGGAGATTCGGACTGTCAAACTGAAGGAAACCGGTCATGGCTTTTATATTGAAAACGCAATGTCTAAATGAATGATCTTATACCGTAATGACGCGCAGTGGACCCCATCTGAGCAATAACTCAAGCACCAGCAGGCAAAATGCCACATTGAGGAACCAGAAAAACATATCCGTGGAACGACGTACAGTGCTGCGCACCACCTTGGTTTTTTCCAGGCTTTCTATTTCGCTGTAAATCGCGCGCAGATCGTCGGAGGAGCGGGCGCGGTAAAATATGCCGTGAGTGGTCCCTGCAATCCCTTTCAACAGGCCTGTATCGAGCGACATTTGCCGCGGAGCAAACTGATAACTGCCATCCATATTCTGGCTGACGGGCGATTCAACGACGCCATCCGTGCCGATCCCGATGGTATAGACGCGTATGCCCAGCGCTTTGGCTATGGCAGCCGCTGTGAGCGGACCCAACTCGCCCGAATTGTTCTCCCCGTCGGTGATCAGCAATACGATCCTGCTTTTGGAGGGGCTGTCCTTCAGGTGTTGTATCGACGTGGCAAGCCCCATGCCGATCGCTGTGCCGTCGGGCAGTCGACCGGTCTGGATGTTGTTTATGAACGCCTGTAGTACCCTTCGGTCATTGGTCAGCGGGCATTGTGTGAAAGCGCCGCCGGAAAACAACACCAGCCCCATACGGTCGTACGGCCTTCTGCCTACAAATCCTGCCGCCATTTCTTTTGCTGCCGAAAGGCGGTCGGGGCGAAAATCGCGCGACAACATGCTGGCAGAAATATCCATAGCGATCATGATGTCGATGGCATCGGCTTCGATCTGTTCTTCGCGCCAGAACTGCTGGGGCCTCGCCAGCGCAATAATGATCAACACGATCGCGATCCAGCGAAGCGCCTGTATCCAGTTGCGGGCATATACCACCCATGTTTTTACGCCCTTCATTGCCTGCATCCGCGAGACCTGCAAGGTAACATGGCGTCGACCGATGCCCTTGCGGTACCAGTACATGAGCAATGGCAGCAATAGCAGGAGCAGTAGCCAAAGCGGTTCGGCGAGGATGTATGAATTCAATGTGATCTGAAGCTGCAAATCTTTGTGATCAGGTCAGTTTTGATGTACTTGTTGTTCGAAGGCATGGTGGCTTTTTACGACAAAAAGCCGGGCATCCTCCAATATCTTCTCGCGGGCTGTCACAGCCGGGGCCGAGCGGGCATATTTGACAAGATCGGCCCGGTTCAGTACTTCCAGCACCATTTTTTTCAACTCAGATGGAAATGAGGTGTTGGCAAGCATATTCTTTACTTCCGGTGTTGTCGATTCGAGCGCGGGTATTGCAAAACGGTTTTCCAGATATTCCCGCAGGATCAGGCTGATCCTTGCATAGTAGTCCTGCAGCGCTTCTTCGCTGTCCGGGATATTCCGCTTTAGTATTTCCAGTTGTCGCAGGGCATGCTCATAGGGCGTAGGCAAGGGCGTTGCGGGTTGTTGAGGGATTGATACCGGTACAGGTTTGGGGCGCCGCCGCTTTTTTCGAAACAATAAATACAAAAGCAGCAGTGCCGCCGCGCCGGCCGCTCCCCAGGGCCAGTGGTCGGTCCAGTGGATCGCTTCCTTTTGTATTTCACGAATGTCTGCCATTTCCTCCAGCCCTGCACCGGGTGTCGGAAACACGGTTAGCCCGAGTGCGTTTGTGCTGACCGTCTCGCCAGTACCATAGGATATCTTGAGCGGGGGGAGTTCGAGCGATGCGCTGTCGAATGCAAGCAGGGTGTATCGGATGACCCACTGCTTGCCGGAGCGGCGCCATTTTACATTTCTGGAAATGATGTTGGCGGAGGGAATGATACTGGCCCAGGCGCCGAAATTGACGTGGCCCGGTTCTGTACGGACGCCGGATACCAATATCCACAGCGAAGTGGTATCGCCGGTCTCCACCCGCTCGGGGCGCAAATTGGCGATGGCAGATACCTGTGCGCAAACGGCGTTCAGCCCTGCCGCCAGACCTAACGAGATCGTCAGAGCGGCCATACGGAGCAGTTTTGTCGTTTGCATTACATTCATGTATGCGGAATATTTCCGAACGGGTTATCCGTGCGTAACGGTTTTTGAACGTTTTGAAAAGAACTGAAGCAGGGGGTTGACGTAAGGCTGATGGGTGCCAAGACTTAAAAAATCGGCCCCGGCGCGCCGGAACAGCGATTGAGTTTCCGCCGTGTGAGATTCAAAAGAATGCCAGTATTGCCGCCTCAGCCGGTGGCTGGTGGTATCCACCCAAACCTGCTCTCCCGTCTCCGCATCGGATACACGCAGCACGCCCACGTCGGGCAGGTCTCTTTCCAGCGGATCCCAGCAATGGATGCCGATACAATCGTGTTTTCTGGCGAGCACGCGTAGCGCCTCTTCATATTGATCATCCAGAAAATCGGACAGGACAAAACAAACGCAGCGTTTTTTCAGGCCGTTGTGTATGTACTGCAGGGCGTTCCCCAGCGCAGTTTTTCGCCCCTGCGGTGTGATGTTCAGCACCTCCCGTATGATCCTCAGAATGTGCTGTTTGCCTTTTTTGGGGGGAATATATAATTCTATCCGGTCGGAAAACAGCATGACGCCCACCTTGTCGTTGTTGGCGATCGCGGAGAACGCCAGCACAGCACACAATTCGGTCAGGTACTCCGCTTTGAACTGGTTGTGGCTGCCGAACACAGCGGATCCGCTCACATCGACCAACAACATGACGGTATTTTCACGCTCCTCGTCGAACACTTTGATGTAGGGTTCGCCGCTGCGCGCCGTTACGTTCCAGTCGATGGCTCGCACGTCGTCGCCCGGATAATAAAGCCTTACCTCGCTGAATGACATACCGCGTCCCTTGAAGGCGCTGTGGTAGCCTCCGGAGAACAGGTGACTGCTCAGTCCGCGGGTTTTGATCTCGATGCGCCGGACTTTTTTCAGCAATTCGGCCGTATTCATTTCCGCTGTCCGGTGTTATGGGATGACAAGGGTGCTCAGAATGCGTTCAATAATATCTTCCTGGCTGATGTTTTCCGCCTCGGCTTCAAACGTAAGTCCAAGGCGATGCCGCAATACATCGGGACATATTTCCCGGACGTCGTCGGGAGTGACGTATCCCCTGCGGTTGAGGAAGGCCACGGCGCGGGCCGCTTTTGCCAGGGCAATGCTGGCACGCGGCGATGCGCCGTACTGCAGCAGCGGCGCCAGCACGTCCAGACCGTATTGCGCAGGAAAGCGGGTGGCAAAAACGATCTGAAGGATGTATTGCTCGATCTTTTCGCTCAGATAGACTTTCTTAACCGCCTGCCGTGCGCGCAGCAGGGTTTCTATGGACATTACTTTTGACACTTCGGGCTCTTCATCGTTCAGGTTGCGGCGAATGATGCTTCGCTCATCCTCCAGAGAAGGATACCCGATCTTGACCTTGAGCAGAAAACGGTCGGCCTGTGCTTCCGGAAGCGGGTAGGTGCCTTCCTGTTCGATGGGGTTTTGTGTCGCCAGCACGAGGAAAGGCTCGTCCAGTTTGTATGTCTGTGTGCCGATGGTCACCTGTCGCTCCTGCATCGCTTCTAGCAGGGCGCTCTGCACCTTGGCGGGCGCGCGGTTGATTTCATCAGCCAGCACAAAATTGGCAAAAATAGGCCCTTGCCGTACGGTGAACTGGGAAGTGGACGGGTTGTAGATGGTGGTTCCCACGACGTCAGCGGGCAGCAGGTCGGGTGTAAACTGTATGCGGCTGAACCGTGCATCCACGGCCTGTGCAAGGGTTTTAATGGCCAGGGTTTTGGCCAGTCCGGGCATGCCTTCCAGCAGTACGTGCCCTTTGGTCAGCAGGCCGATCAGCAGGCGGTCGAGCATGGCCTCCTGGCCGACGATCACTTTTGCCGTAACGGCAGTCAATTTATCCAGGAAAGCACTTTCCGTTTCCACATAACGGGACAAGGCTTCCATGTCGTTTTGTTGTTGCATGGATTTCAGGCAAATTCCTCTCTTGAAAGGTGAAATAACGAAAGAATGGGGAAATGAGTATTCGCTGTGGCCACTTAGGTCTTTTTTTCAACTTTTAGTGGTTCTGTAAAAACGCCACAGCCCCGCGGCGGGCGGGGCTGTGGGATCGTATGTGTGCGAACGGAATACTATCACACTGCGTTCAGGAGCGAATTGACCGTAAGTTTCAGCATGTCGCCTGCAATATCATCGAATTTCCGCTTGGATACGGATACTTCGGCCAGTAATTCGATCTTTAATTGTGCCCAACGACCTTTCATGAGCATCTCGAAGTCTTCCTGGGTAATTGTGCTTTCGGAGAGCATGAATGCATAGCGCCTGGCATCTGATTTCAGGTTTTCGTGCAAACGCCGCGCGGCTTCTTCATAATGTTGCCGCCTGCGTTTGATGTGATTGCCGACCATGTCGATGATCTTGTCATCGAGTTCGTCGAGGGTTGTTTTTATCTTTTTTTCTTTATCCGGCATGATTGATAAATTTGGTGTTTAGGCAACTGATATCAAGGGGAACTTGCGGCAAAGTGCGTGCCACGGCTACTTTCGTTTTGCCAGTTCCGCTTTTTTGATCGCATCGATGCTTTTACCCACTTGTCCCACAGATTCCTTGATCACTTCTATATTCAGCAAACCTTTTTCTTTCCAGCGATCGAAAAAAGGAGTCGCAAGTTCGTTTTTTAGTGCCATCCACGCTTCCGCAATTTCCTTGTTGCGCTTTTGTGAAGCGGCGTGCTCGGCAGCCAGGCCCAGTTCGGTCCTCAGGGCATTTACGGCCACTTCGTGTTTGCCGTATGGCTCTGTGGCTTTGGCCATCAGGTCGGTCAGTTTGCTGCCGAGGTTGGTGACGTTATCCAGGCCGGCCTGATCAAATGCCGGCGAGCATGCCTGGAAGGTCGTCATGGTCGATACCAGCACGAACCCGAAGCACAACATCAGCAAGCCCGGTTTGAAGGAGCAAAAGAATGTTTTCATAATCAGAGTTTTTGATTTTGAAATAATGAATTCAACTTCAAAGGTGAAAATAGGGGGTTTTTGCCTAAATGCGCTCCGATAATTTTTCCAGTGCTGTCTCGATCAGCCTTTTTACAACGCGTTCCGGATGTTTGCTAAACGTGCCGGTGGCCCGATTGGCCAAAATGGCATTGAGCGATATAGCGCGGTGCCCGAGTATGCCGGAAAGCCCGTAGATAGCGGATGTTTCCATTTCCAGGTTGGTGATCTTTTTCCCCTTGAACGCAAATGCCTGGAGGGTCTGTAACAATTCCGGTACGGCGGAAGTAGCCCTGATCTGTCTGCCCTGCGGGGCATAGAATCCCGTACTGGTGACCGTAAGTCCCGGCTGAAATCTTTCTGAGAAGATATTCACAAGACCAGGATCGGCCGGGGCGTAATAAGGCAGGGCAGGAAGCGTGCGAATATCACCTGCGTGGGCCGTCAGGGCGCCGACCCATTCGTTGTCAATGAGCCCGGGTGCGTGGTAGTAGCGCAACAGGCCGTCCATGCCGAAAGCGGCATTCGACATCAGCAAACTATCGACACCGAGCTCCGGCTGAATACCCCCGGATGTGCCGAGGCGAATAATGTTCAGTGATGTTAAACGGGTTAGAGTGCTCCTGCTTTCCAGGTCCAGGTTCACCAAAGCGTCGAGTTCGTTCAGTACAATGTCAATATTATCCGTTCCGATTCCGGTAGAGATCACGGTCAGATGTGTTTTGCCAAGCCAACCTGTGTGGGTCACAAATTCGCGATGCCGCACTTTATGGTCGATCCGGTCGAAATACCGGCTCACCATTCGTACCCGGTCGGGGTCGCCCACCGTGAGTACCGTCGGGGCAACCTGTTCCGGAAATAACTGCAAGTGATAAATGCTGCCGTTTTTATTGAGGATGAGTTCGGATTCCTTTAGTTTCATACTACTCAGTTAAAATTTTCTTTACTGTTTTTTGTTTTTTCTACAAAAAATGAAAACAACCTTTGCACAAAAGTAAAAACACGACATGTACGCAAAAGAATATGTTGCCGACCGGTTCCGGGAATTGCAGGACGATATCTGCCGGCAATTGGAACAAGCGGATGGGGCAGGGAAGTTCAGGGAAGACGAATGGCTTCGTCCGGAAGGTGGGGGTGGACGCAGTCGGGTGATCGAAGGAGCGGTGATCGAAAAGGGCGGAGTCATGTTCAGTGCCGTGCACGGACCTTTGCCGGAGAAGATCGCCCTGAGCATGCAACTGCCACCGACCGATTTTTTTGCGACGGGCGTTTCGATCGTGTTGCACCCGCACAGTCCGATGGCGCCGATCATCCATATGAACGTTCGGTATTTTGAGACCGGCGCCGGGCGCTGGTGGTTTGGGGGCGGCATCGATCTTACGCCCCACTATGTAATTCCGGATGATGCGCGATACTTCCACAAGCAGTTAAAAGAGGTGTGCGATCGCTTCGATCCGGGCTTTTACAGCGCTTTTAAAACCCAGGCAGATGATTATTTCTATCTGCGGCACCGGCAGGAGACACGCGGCGTCGGCGGTATCTTTTTTGATTACCTGGATGAAAGATCCGGGCATTCACAGGAGGAGTTGTTTGCTTTTGCCAATGCCGTGGGCCGGGCTTTTGCGCCGACTTATGTTGAATTGCTGCGCCGCTCGGTTGACAGGCCCTGGTCGGACCGTGAAAAACGCTGGCAAATGCTCCGGCGCGGCAGATACGTGGAATTTAACCTCGTTTGGGATCGGGGCACCAAGTTTGGCCTGGAGACCAACGGCCGCGTCGAATCGATCCTGATGAGCATGCCCCCGGAGGCGCAATGGGTGTACAATTTTACTCCAGAACCCGAAAGCCCGGAGGCGCAAACCCTTGCCTGGCTTCGAAAAGACGTGTCATGGGTTTAAATTCCTTGCACGGCTGTTTTGTTATAATAGCTGTTTTCACCACTAAAGCCGCTTTATGAAGCCTTCCCGTTCCCCGCTTTTTCCGGTATTCCTCACCGTTTTTCTCGATATGCTGGGTGTGGGCATCATCATTCCCGTCTTGCCGGCGCTTTTTATTTCTCCCGAAACGAGTATACTGTCCGCAGGTACCTCAGAGGCTGATCGCTCTATCCTCTATGGGTACCTGATCGCGATCTATCCGTTTATGCAGTTTTTCGGCGCCCCGGCGCTCGGCGCCTTGTCCGACCGCTTCGGTCGCAAACCAATGCTGCTGCTATCGCTTGCCGGCACGTTCATCGGTTATATCCTCTTTGCATGGGCTATTGTGCTAAAAAACCTGCCCTTGCTTTTTTTAAGTCGCGCCCTGCCGGGCTTCACGGGCGGAAACATCAGCATCGTATTTTCAGCGATCTCCGATCTGACGAGACATCAACCCCAGGACCGGCCGAAATATTTCGGACTGGTAGGCATGGCGTTCGGACTGGGCTTTATTCTGGGCCCCGCGATCGGCGGTTTTCTCGCGGACAACACGGTGGTTTCCTGGTTCAATCACGCTACCCCTTTCTGGTTTACGGCGGCGCTTACGCTGATCAATATACTCCTGCTGCGCTTAAACTTCAGGGAGACGTTGCCCGAGCGGAACGCCACTGCCGTCAGTTTTCTGATGGGATTCAGAAACATCCGGCGGGCGTTTGCATCAGTGAACCTGCGAGGCATTTTTGCGGTGTCGTTGCTTTTATCGCTGGGTTTTTCCTTTTTCACGACCTTTTTTTCCTACTACCTCATGCACCGGTTCGGTCTGACGGAGAAGAATATCGGGATCATTTTTGGATGGGTGGGCATCTGGCTGGTGTTCACCCAGGGATTCACCGTGCGGCGTTTGGCCAAAAAAGTCTCGTCGCAGCATATCCTGCGGTACTCTATTTTGCTGCTCGGCATCGCAGTGCCACTGGTACTGCTGCCCGATAATCCCTGGAATGTCATGTGGATCAACCCGTTTATTGCCACTTTTCAGGGTATCACGGCTCCGAACCTCACAACGGTGGTGAGTGCGCAGGCTGGCGCGCAGGAGCAGGGAGAAATACTCGGCATCAACCAAAGCATGATTTCCGTAGGTCAAATGTTGCCCCCGGTCATTGCCGGTTATCTGAGCACCATTGGTACCAGTCTGCCCATTCTGGCCGGCGGCATCACCATTCTACTGGGTTGGCTGGTCTATATTTCCTTGAAAATGAAATGACTGGGAAAGGTCGCGAAATTTGCAGCGCCCCGATTTCCCCGCTTCCATCGGCACTGCGTATCTTGGTGTCGTGCTGAAGAAAAAAAATGACAACTCCCTGAAGGAAGCCATGCAGGATATGCTGCAGGAATTCCGGCTGAAACCGCATCTCGACGAGACAAGGATCAAGATGCTGTGGGAGAAACTGATGGGCAAAACCATCGCCACCTACACTTCCGGCATTACCGTACGAAAGCAGGTATTGTACCTCACCATTTTGTCGGGGCCGCTCAAGCACGAACTTTCCTACGCTAAAGACAAGATCAAAAGCCTGCTGAACGAAGAAATGGGGGAGGAGTATATCAAAGACGTGGTGATCCGCTGATCCGGTGACGCTACTTGCCGATCGCCAGTTTTTCCGTACAGGATCGCCCGCTGTTTTCTATCCTGATAAAATAGAATCCGGGTGGCAGGTTGGCGAGATCAAGATGTGCCTGCCGCTCAGTGGTAAACCGTTCTGCCAATACCTGGCCCGACAGGCTGCAGATTTTAATGCTGGAAATGCCGCTTACCGATTGGCCCAGCGATATCTGGCAGTACTCCCGGGCAGGATTTGGGAATACGCTGCATTCCAGACCTTCCCGCTTTGGTTCATTTGCTGAAATGATCGGAGTTCCTTGTACGAACTTCGATAGCAAACGGATATAGGCGGCCTGATAGTAGATCGCCGGTTCGGTGATCTCCCACGAATTCTGCGGCCAGCTGGTATTCCAGTCTTTGTAGGATTTCATGGCGGGTTGATTGAGCGGAGGCTGCAAACCCGCCGTAGCGCAAAGGGCGTTGTTTTGCGCGCTGCCGCAATTGTTGGGGCAACATCCGTCGACGTTGTAATATTTGTTAGGGCCACCCGTCAGGAAGCCCGGCGCCGGGCCTTTTCCGCCCGTCTGAGCGTTATCCCAACTTGTGCCGTCGCCGAACCACGTATGGTACATCTCCTGCACTGATCTTTCCGCACCGTGGCCCGACATATTGGTCAGGTAGCACAGACCAAAGGGATTTACGCCGTGCAGATAGTGAAGATAGGCCAGGGCCGCTTCCCTGAATTTTGGGTGCTGGGCGGCGTTCAGGTTGTATGTGAGCATATTATAGAGCAGGATGCCCTCTCTCGCTTTTACGGAATTGCTGCCCCAGACATAGTTGCCCTCGCCCAGATATGCCCGGTAGGGATCCAGATGATTGTTGTATCCGGCGAGGTGATCGTTCGCGTTGCTCAGGCTTGCGTTGTAAACATTCCGTATTTGCGAAGCGACAGGGCCAGAGGGGCCCGCCAGATTTGCGAAATACAGCAGCGCATCCAGGCTGGTGCTTTCATACATACTGGCCCACGACCATACCAGCAGGTGGTGCTGCTGGTAATTGTTTTCCACCCAGGTTTTGTATTCCGCATCGCTGGTGATATCAAACAGGTATACTGCCGCGCACAGCGTACTGGTGAAAAGGCCGTACGCGTCTCGCTCCTGTTCTCCCGCTCCCAGTACGCCTGAATTATAAAACACCACTCCGGGATGACTTTTTGCCCATTTCCAGGCGTTAACAGCGGCTGTTTTCAATGAATCTGAATACGTATTGCTGCCCAGATTGTTGAATAACCTGCTGCAAATCGCAAACATCGCCGCAGCGCTGTAGGTCGCTGAAGTAGTAGCGGGACCGTAGTACCGGGTATTGCCGTCAGACGAGGGAGGAGACGCGCTGCCACCACCTACCATACACAATACCGATCCATCGTCCTGCTGCATGCGCAACAGCCAGTCCAGTTCCCATTTCAATTCGTCAGCGATGTCGGGCAAACCGTTATTGCTTTCCGGAATTCCGTAGGAATCATCGGCTGTGAAAGCAAGGGGACTTTCCATTACGCTTATGGCAAGGTCAAGCACCGGCGCCAATGAAAAGTTTACGTATTTGTTATAATCGCCGGCGTCGTGCCAGCCGCCGCTGAGATCGCGTTCGCTGAGCAGGGTCGGGTTGGTTACGAGTCTGCAGTGGCTGTCCTGATTTGCACCGATGTGGCAGGGGGAGGGGTCGGCCCATTTACTGCCGGCATACGCAACTTGTTTGGCTACCCCACAGCGCTGATAGTAAAAAGTACGAATGGCGGTTCTCATCAAAGAATCGTACATGCTTAAACCGATACTGAAGGATGCCGAACGTATGTTGCTCCCCGGGTCGAAAACATAAAATTCTCCAAGGTCAGTGAAGCCGCTGAAGTCAAACCACCGGGCCTTGTCGCCGGAAATATTGTCCGTGTTGCCGTTATTCCAGGCCGTGTGCGATGCCGTAAATACTACGGCATCGTCGCTTTCCCGGCGCAGTTGAAGCATGTTTCCCGGCGTATAAGTGTCAGACGCGTTGAAGCCGGTTTGAGGTATGGATACTACGGCAATTTTCGGGGCGTCGGGCAAATAGCCGAACTGATCGACTGCCAGGTGGTAAGAGAGGGTTTGCGATGCGACTGAAAACGGCAGGCAAAAAAGGAAGGCGAAATAGCGGTATATCATATCGGATTGGAATAGGTGTCGAAGTTAGGTAATTTGCGCGGTTCCGGCAACCATATCGGGCATATGCTTGTTTTCGGCCCAAAACATAAACGAATGACCACTCCTCTTGCTGTATTCTGGTTTCGGCGCGACCTCCGGCTCGATGACAACGCCGGGCTTTACCACGCACTCAAGAGCGGTTGTCCTGTGCTTCCCGTTTTTATATTTGACCGGAACATCCTCGACGACCTGATCGACAAGCGGGATGCCCGCGTTTCATTTATTCATGACGCGCTGCAGAATTTGCAAGCCGAACTTGAAGCATTGGGCAGTACGCTTCTGGTCCGACACGGTCATCCGCAGGATATCTGGAAAGAACTGCTTGAGCGGTTTGATGTAAAAGCGGTTTATACGAATCACGACTACGAACCTTATGCTATTGCACGCGATTCGGATGTTGAAAATTTGCTCAAGGGCAGGGGGATTGCGTTTTATACCTTCAAAGACCATGTGATCTTTGAAAAAGACGAAGTGCTGAAAGATGATGGAACGCCGTACACGGTTTTTACCCCGTACAGCAGGAAATGGAAAACCAGGCTTTTGTCCCGAATTAGGGGTAATAGCGAGTCTGCCGGAAATGCACAGGGATCATTTTATCTCGAATCCTATCCTTCAGCAAAGTACAGGGATCACTTTTTTAAAACGGCCACCTTCCCCATGCCATCGCTTGGCGACATAGGCTTCGAGCACACGGATATTTCTTTTCCGCCTGAAGAAGTGTCGAGGGGGCTGATCCGCAACTACGACAAAACGCGAAATTTTCCGGCGCTTGACGGCACTTCACGCCTGGGGGTTCATTTCCGCTTCGGCACCATCAGCATACGGGAAAAGGCCCGGAAGGCGTCATTACTGAACGATACGTATTTGAACGAATTGATCTGGCGCGATTTCTACAGCCAGATTCTGGCGCATTTCCCGTATGTGGTGGACAAGCCTTTCAAGCAAGCGTATGACCGTGTGCCCTGGCGCGATGTACCGGAGGAGTTCGAACGATGGTGCGACGGAAAAACCGGTTATCCGATCGTCGATGCCGGCATGCGCGAACTTAATGCCACCGGATACATGCACAACCGGGTCCGCATGATCACCGCCAGTTTCCTGACAAAACACCTGCTCATAGACTGGCGCCTTGGCGAAGCGTATTTTGCAAAAAAACTGCTCGACTACGACCTCGCCAGCAACTCAGGCGGCTGGCAATGGGCTGCGGGTTGCGGGACGGATGCCGCTCCCTATTTCCGGATATTCAACCCTGCTGAACAGGCGAAGAAATTTGATCCCGACCTGAAATACATCCGTAAATGGGTACCTGAGGTGAATACGGCACAATACCCTGAGCCAATGGTAGAACATGCCTTTGCGCGTCAGCGCTGTCTGGATACCTACAAACGCGCATTGGCGTGAATAATATTACAGGTACCAGCCGTGCGGGTATTTTTCCAGATCGGCCAGGTGGAAGGCCTCGGTTTGTTTGAGCATCCGCTGCCGGAGGTAGCCAAGCCGCGGCGGGGGCAGTACGGGATGCCCTTTCACAAGCACGGGCTGGTAGAGATTTTGAAAACGGGTCATTTGTATTTCCGTAGCCTTGTTCGTCGTCTCATCGGTAAATTTTGCGCGCGTTTTGCTGACGCTGGCGACCTCTTCGTTTGCCTGTGTCAGCCAAACGTCCCCCAGGGGAGTATTGCCCCTGAAAAGCCGTCTGATCTGTACCATCGGCACGCCGGAGGCGTGATTGATGCCTTTAAGGCCTTCCTCTGCCGACGGATTTCGCGTGGTTTTCCCGACATTCTGCAAAATCTCATCCGCGGAGGCGCCGCCGACATAAGCAGCCCTGATCTTCCAGCCGTCGGGGTTGAACGGGTAAACCGGGGGAGAGGGGGTGTCTTCCTCCGTCCAATGGCCTTTTGCCCAGCGGGCATTCGCCGAAACGGTCGCCCAGTGGGTTGACTCCCATATCAACTTTTTAAAAGCAGACTGCATCAATTGTATCTGCGCAACCGGACCTTGTACAATCAGGAGGGGTTCGCCCGGAAGCAGCAGAGCGCCTTCTGGCGCACAATTTACCTGTACGCGTAGTTGCAGTCGCTGCAAGTAATTGAGGAAACTTTCCTGAAAAACGGAGCGCCCATGTTCATCCGTGATCTGTCCCATGTGCTGGATTACGTTGACGGAGAACCGGAACCTGCGGATGTGTTCGGCGAGGAGGCCGGCGCCGCACGCGATAGCAAAAGGGCCGTTCGGCTTGTATACTAGGTGAAACAACTCAGGCCGGTTATAACTTCCGTTTAGCCACGACTCCTGGGCATCGAAAGCCGGGGCGAGCTCGGATAGCCAGTCGAACGGAGTGGGAGAGAATTGAATTTCAGCCATATAGCAAGTGCGGTCAGCGGGATGTCCGGGATCTGGATATTCTACTGCAAGGTATGTCCAAAGAGATTAACACCCACGGCAAAATAAAACATATTACCGCCAAGGGCCGGATTGTCATTATCCCAGTTCAGCCAGTTATAGCCGACGCGTATTCGAATATCCAAATGTGAGTTTTCTGTGTTGTCCTTTAAGTCGTAACTGTCAAAATACAACAGTTTGATATCGGCATTTAGCGCTACGCCGAGGTAACCTTTTGCAAAGAAAAAATTTGAATAATAGTCGGGCTGCGGATTGTCGCTTTCTTCATCCGAGCCGGGCGGTTTTAAGATGCCGATACCCGCCGTTGCAACGGGGAACAACCGGAGTTTTCG
Source organism: Lewinellaceae bacterium (assembly GCA_020636045.1). Taxonomy (GTDB): domain Bacteria; phylum Bacteroidota; class Bacteroidia; order Chitinophagales; family Saprospiraceae; genus M3007. The sequence goes on along the minus strand of JACJYP010000015.1, from coordinate 40,770 downwards.
GCCATTGATCACATCATACCCGAATTCAAGGGCAGGCAGCAACAGGATCGACTGATCGCCCCGGGGCCACTCAAACCCCTCCTGGTACACCGGTTTTGACAATTTTTGCCAGCCAAAAGTACATCTGAGGCCCATGTTCCAGCGATTCATCCAGTAAGCCAGCCCCAGATCGAAGCCGTAGGGTGATCGCAACGTCGTTTCCATTTCACCGCGCCACCTGCCGCTGCTAAGTAGAAGGTCTATTGTAAATCCCCGGTCTTTTCGGACCTTGTATTTCACCCTGGGCCATGTGCCGAGATACAGATTATCAGTAACGTATGTTTTAAACCGGGATTCCGGATGCAACCGGATGAAATTATCCAGTCTCTTGTTCCACTCTTCCTCATCCTGCTGGTTGAGTCGCAGCAGGTATTCCAGCTGGATCAGCGCAAATTGTTTCTCTTCTTCGGTCAAAAAACCGCGGCCGATGCGCTCGTAAAGATCGTATCGCTGCGCATATAAGACACTGTCAAGCCACTCGAACAATCCGTCCTGCGGTGGTTTGACCATGTTCGCCTGCCTTTGGCGCTCCGCCCGGTCGAAGCGGGAAACCTCGTCGAACATATTTCCGTACGAACCTTCCCAATAGTACATCAACCAGCGTTCGTCCCATACCAGCCCGGCCCGTGCGCTGTCTTCATAAATCAGCAGGGAGTCGCGCCACAGCGAAACTTCAGCAGGATCATCTGCCTGCAGGGCTACCAACAAATATTGCCGTGCATTTGCAATTTGCTCACCGCTATCCGGAATGCTGTCGGATTGCGCATGAATAGTGATGAAAAAAAGCAAATAGAAGGGAATGAGTGCAATACCTTTCCTTCGAATGTGTATCATTTGGGTAAACGATTGTTGATCAGTTTCTTATGGTTTTTCGTAGTGATTCAGTGCCCTGCGTCCAGTGGAATTTCGCCTGAATAGACGTACTCCGCCGGGCCGCAAAGCCAAATATCGAAAAAATTTCCTGGCTGGCTTCCTTTCCGGAACCGCACCCGAAGATCGCCTCCTCTTGCATGCACTGGAATGTCATATTTATCTCCTGAAGCGCCGTTGAGCATGGAGGCGGATAAAGCGGCGGCCGTCACGCCGGTGCCGCAGGCCAGGGTCTCGTCTTCCACGCCCCGCTCGTAGGTTCGGATAGATATGCTCCCGTCATCCTGCTTTTCCACCAGATTTACATTGATCCCCTCTGCTCTGTAAGCATCTGAATATCTGACGGCACGCCCTTCCATAACCATATCTTTCTCGGTCAACTGTGTAGTGAATTGCACAAAATGCGGAGAACCCGTATTCAGGATAAAGTTATTGTCATGCCGTTCTACGGCCGTCACATCGGTCATTTTTAATTCCACCCAGTATAAACCGGCTCGTTTCTGCGGCACGATCACCGCTTCATGCAGGCCGTCGATCGCAATAAACCGGCAACTGCTTTTAACAATCCCCAGATGCTCTGCGAAGGCAGCAATACAGCGTCCGCCATTGCCGCACATACTGCTTTCCCTCCCGTCTGCGTTGAAGTATATCATCTCGAAGTCGCAATCGGTATGAGATTCAAGGAGGATCAGCCCGTCGGCGCCGATCCCGAACCGCCGGTCGCAAAGCCGGGCGATCAGTTCGGTGTCTTTGCGGAAAAGCCGGCGATCCGTTCTTTGATCGACCATAATAAAGTCATTGCCGGCACCCTGATATTTCCAAAATTTCATGTGTTCGTCAAATTATGCGTATTCCGAAGGTCTGAGGTGTAAATTTTTTCTGCAAACGATCGCCGTGCGTATTTTGTTTCCAACTTTTCGGCAGAGAAATTGTCTGATCAAACTAAAAATGGACGGGCGACGTTTTCGTTAACGACTAAATTGCCCACGAAAATATCCTGTTTCGTTCGATGAAAAAGTATTTGTTGCTTTTACTCGTCTCTTTGACGAGCTCATTGCTCTCTGTTTTCCTGTACAGCCGCCTTGTCGATACAAGGCGTGTCGTCTGGGAAAATGACGACGGCGAGGTACGCTACACCAGCCTGGTGGATAAACTCTTCAACGCACGCTCAACCAGCGCGTTTCAGTCTTCGGCGCCGACAAACTTTATCGAGGCTGCCGAGATCGCGACACCGTCGGTGGTAAACATCCGTGCGCTGCAGGAGTCCGGTAGCGGAATATGGGGTAGTTCCACCCTTACCGGCTCGTCCGGCTCGGGTGTCATTCTTTCGCCCGACGGATATATCGTTACAAACCATCACGTGGTAGAACGCAGCACCGATATCAAGGTAACCCTTGCCGACAAACGGGAGTACAAGGCAAAATTAATCGGTTCGGATCCTTCCACGGATATTACGTTGCTGAAAATCGATGAAGGCAATCTGCCCTTCATTGTGTTCGGCAACAGCGATTCCGTGCGGATCGGGGAATGGGTACTGGCTGTCGGCAATCCGTTCAATCTGGAGAGCACCGTTACGGCCGGTATCATCAGCGCAAAAGGCCGGAATATCAATATTCTCGGAGGCGGCGCCAGTATCGAGTCGTTTATCCAGACCGACGCAGCCGTCAACCCCGGCAACAGCGGCGGGGCACTGGTCAACACCGTCGGCGAACTGATCGGGATCAATACGGCTATTATCACAGAATCGGGCAGTTACGAGGGTTATTCGTTCGCAGTGCCCTCCAATCTCGTACAAAAAGTGATCCGCGACCTCCGGGAATTCGGGCAGGTACAACGCGCATACCTGGGCGTGAGTATCCAGGAACTGGACAGCGAGACCGCCCGTGAGATCGGGCTGCCCAACGCAGAAGGCGTATATATTAACCGGGTGACGACGAACGGCGCGGCGCAGGATGCAGGGCTTAAGATAGGCGATGTCATCCTCGGGTTGAATACCGCCCATGTAAAAAGCCCTTCCGAACTCCAGGAGTATATCGGGCGTTTTCGCCCGGGCGATCAGGTATCGCTCGACTACTGGCGCAGTGGAAAAAAGTACAGGATCCGGATTACCTTAAAAGATATCAACAACTCTATTGCTGCGACGCGTGTGCGCGGCGACGAACTGGAAGACGACCTCGGCATCGAGTTGCGCGATCTTTCGGGCGACGAGCAGCGAAAAATGCGTATACAGGGGGTTATGGTGACCAGCGTGCGCCGCGGCAGTGTGATCTATAACACCAATATGCAGCCGGGTTTTGTCATTTCCAGTGTGAATGGCAACCGGGTGTCTTCTGCAGCAGAGGCCATTGAAGCGATTAAAAATGCCTATAATTCGCTGGTGCTGGATGGTTATTACGAAGGAGAACCCGATCTTTATTCGTACCGCTTTAAAAAGGATGAATAAAAAATGGAGGCTTCCGTTTACCGGCATATTCATGTGCTGGGTGCGCCGGGCGCCGGTGTGACGACACTCGGAAAGGCCCTGGCAGAACGCCTGGGCCTTTCCCATTTCGATACGGACGATTATTATTGGTTTACGGATGACGATCTGCCATACCGCCGAAAACGAAATCCGGAGCACAGGCTTCGCCTTTTGAGGTCCGATCTCGAATCGGCTGCCGATTGGGTGTTATCGGGCTCATTGTGTGGCTGGGGAGATTCGCTGGCAGATCAGTTTGACCTCGTGGTATATTTGTGGGCGCCTGTGGCGTTGCGACATGCGCGCATCCGGCAAAGGGAAGAAGCCAGATACGGGGCAGATCGCTTGTCGCCGCCAGACGGCGACCTCAATAAAGTCTATGAAAAATTTCAGACCTGGGCGGCTGGATACGATTCCGCGGAGGGGAACATCAGGAGCCGGGCAGCAGAATTGAACTGGCTCGAACAATTCTCCTGCCCGGTGATCCGGATTGAAGAAGATATGCCGGTAGATGCGATGGTCAGCCGCGTTATCGCATTGAAGGGTTCCTGATCACTCCTTCTTTTTGGCCTTTTCTGCTTCTTCTTTCAGTTTACGCAGTTCCTCTTCTGCTTTTTTGACTTCGGCTTGAAGCCCGGCCAGTTTTTGCGTTTCTTCTGCTTGCCGCTGACGCGCATCTTCTGCCTTTTTGTTTTCTGCGGCGATCAGGCGCGCCGTTTCGCTTTTCGTTTTTCCGATCTCTTCAGCGCTTTGCGCCTTGATCTCTGCTACGGTGCGCGCTTCGTCCTCGCGGGTGCCGGCGATGGCTGCAGCGGACTCCTGCCGTGTTTTCTGGACGGCTTCGGCAGCCTCTTTTTGTACAGATGCGATCTCCTCTGCCGATTTTTTCCGCGCTTCCGCGGTCTCTTCCGCATACAAACGGCGTTTTTCCTCGGCATCTTTCCGCGCTGTGGCTACCTCGGCGGCGGCCTGTTGTCGGGCATCAGAGACTTCTTTTCTGGCCCGATCCTGCGATTCGGCGACTTCTTTGGCAAAGGCGGCTTTTTTGTCATCCGCATCTTTTTTTGCCAGCGAGATCGCTTCTATGGCTTGTTGTTTGGCCGCTGCGACCTCCTTGGCCGATGCTTCACGGGCGGAGGCGATCATATCGGCCGCCTCCTGTTTTGCTTTGCCCACGGCTTCAGCGCTGAGTTGCTTTTCGCGTGCAGCGTTTTCCCTGGCCGTCTTTACATCGTTGGCGGCCTGCTGGTTGGCGGCAGCGATCTCCGTAGCCGCCTTTTCGCGTGCGGCAGCCACGTCAGACGCCAGTCGTTGCCGTTCGTTGGCGCTGTTTTCCCGCGCGATCCGCACACTATCTGCCTCAGCCGATTTAATACTGAGGACCATTTGTGCGCTTTGCCGCTTTGTCTCGGCAATTGCGTTGGCACTCTCTTGCTGCGCCCGCACCTGCGCTTCGCGCGCGGCGGCGATCTCGTTGGCGGCCTTTTCGCGTGCAGCAGCGATCTCTGCCGCCGCCTTTTCACGGCTGGCCACCACCTCTTCTGCCGAAGCGCTCACGGTTTCCTGCTGCTTTTTTCTGGCTTCCGCCACAGCATTTGCGGCTTCCGACTGTATCTGTTTGATGCGATCCTCTGCCGTTTGTTTGGAATTGGCTAAATCCGTGGCGTATTGCTTTTGCACCTCGTCGGCTTTTGCATTGGCTTCTTTCACACGCAGGCGGGCCTCTTCCTGGGCTTTCCTGATCTCTTCCTGGCTCCGCTCTCGGGCCTTTGCGACTTCTTCGGCGCTTTGTTGTTTTACCTTGTTTTCCTGTTCTTTTGCAGCCGCGATCGATTGGGCGAGTTCAGCCTGGATGCGCGCGATCTCGTCTTCCGCTTTTTTGCGGGCGACCTGTACCTGTGCTGCGATGGAATCACGCTGACCTTTTGCACGCATTTGCGCTTCAGAAATAGCCTTGTTGGCTTCTTCCTGAACATCCTGCACCGTTTGAGCGGCCCGCTGCTTGCTTTCAGCAACTTGCTTCGCGATCTCCGTTTTTTCGCTTTGTGCTTTTGCCTGCTGTGCGGCTACCTCTTCCCGCGTTCGCTCGATCTCGTCGGCAGCGCGTTTTTTGGCTTCTGCCACATCCAGGGCACTTTCTTCCTTTTGTTTGGCGACGTTTTCCCTGATCTCGGCCATTTCGGCGGCGCTGTTTTGCTGAACGAGGGCTTTTTCCTCCGCTGCTTTTCGCCGGCTTTCAGCGAGTTCGGTTGCCAGCCTTTGCTTTTCCAGGACCATGTTTTCCCGGATATTGGCGATCTCGTTTGCTGCGTCTTCTCTCGTTTTGAGAATTTGATCGGCCGCCGACTTCTTGCTGGTCACAACATCCTCTGTGGTTTTCTCCTGTTCCGATTTTGCGCGTTCACGCGCTTCGGAGACCATCCGGGCGTTTTCATCGCGGATGCGCTGCAGTTCTTCTTCTGCATTGGCCCGCGCGGTAGATATTTCGTCGCTGTACTGGAGTTTGGCCTGATCCAGTTTTTCTTTGATGTTTGATATTTCCTTTGCTGCGTTTTCCCGGGCTTTTTTGACTTCCTCGGCGGAAGCCATTCGCGCTTTCTGTATGTCTTCACCGGCCTGGCGGCGCGCTTCTTCTACGTTGTGTGTGATGATGGATACGGCGGAATCTGCTTTCGAACGGTTTTGCGCGATGATCGCCTGGGCCTCCGCTTTTGCCTTTTCAATCTCTGCCAGGCTGCTTTTTCGCGCCTCCAGCACTTCATTGGCGTATTCGAGTTTTTTCTGGTTGGCTGCTTCCCGCGCGGCTGCCACTTCCTGCTGGAGTTGCGTTTTGATGGCATCGGCGCGCTCTTTTTCGGCCTGTATTTCCTTGCGGAGGTTTTCCTTTGTTCGTTCGAGTTCGGCGCGCAGATTGGTCACCTCATTGTCACTGACCGGGGCGCCGGAGGCTACGGCGTTGTTTTTTTTGCCACCGGCATCGGGTTTTGCGCCTTTGCTGCCGGTCGACTCGCTGGATTTGCCGGGGATCGTCACAGCGGCGCCGGGCGTATCCTTAACGGCATCCCGTTCAATAACGGCATTGAAGCAGGTCGCCAGTTCCTTGAATTCGGACTGCCGGTTCGGGTTGATGGTGAATTTGTACTTCTGCCGGTCGACGAAGTTGATAAAATTAACGCCTTTGATGGTCGTTTCGGCGAGCCACTCCAGGGCATCGAGATCGAGCCGGAGGTTGTTTCGGTGGGTCGGCACTGCTGTGGGCAGCACTTCGTCCATTCCGATGAATTTGTAAGATTGCTCGCGGCCATTCATGTCGACGAATACCACCTGGTCGTCCTGATTGAACTCGATGCCGCCAACGGAAGTTACCCGGGCAAAAACACCTTTTTCATCAGTAAAGAACTCAATACCGTAGTTGTAACTTCCCCGCACGACGATGGTCAGTGGAGAAGACCGCGCGATCTGAATGCCGGATATTTTTTTGTTCTCAACGATCGATTTGGAACAATCCTGCGCCCTTGTTGAGGAGGCGAAGGCGGCGCACAGTAAGATGGGGAGCAAGGATCGGAAGATGTTGCGCATAAAACTGAATAGGGCTTAGACGATAAAGCGAATTGAACGTTGGGGCGGCAATTTAGATTTTTTCCGGCATGGAAAAAAAGGAAGCATGGCCGCCATGGCTGGTTACCCAAACATATGGCGCTAAAAGCCCTATTTAGCCGGAATATTTTTTTGAAAACCAAATTAACTTTTTCAAAACACCAATTTTAACGAATCGCGCAGAAACTCCGACCCGTTGTCGTGCCGCCTCCAGTAATCGGACATCATCGTCGTTTTGAGCCGTCCTCTGCTTAACAAGTGTTCTCCGTCCATTTCTTCCCATCCCAGGATGCGGTGCGGGAAATTTGTTTCAAAGCGGATCGTCAAAGTGCGGTCTAATTCCGCATATCGAACCGTCAATTTACTTTCCCGTTCCCCTTTTTCTATGCCGATATCCGCTTTGTGTACTTCATATGGCTTGTGCCGGAACCGCAGGTAAAACGGCGAAGGGATCAGGTCTGTTTTACCGGCGGGTATGGAAAATGGGTCGATCCGGATCCTGGTCATCAACTCATCTTCCAGCATCGCCGCCTTCAGTTGTTGGTCGGTATCGCCTTCGTTTTCAAAGTAAGAGAACAGCCTGGCACGATATCCGTTGCCCTTAAGGTTGAACTGGGAAAACACCTGCCCGCACCAATCCATTACGCTGTAAGTTGCTTTTAACGAGGGACTTGCATCCACCGGTGTGAATACGGATTCCATCAGCGTGTACTCGTAAATGCCGGTGTGAAATCGCCTGACGGCATTCAGTTTCAGGATCGGTACCCGGTCGGCGCCGGCATCCTGCGGAGCATCCAGTTTCACCTGTTTGCTTTTTGAAAAATCTTCCGTCACAAAAATATTGACCTGTTCCGCACGTCGCATTTCGCCGTACCGCTCCTGTTCGACTTCGTAGGTGCTCAACTCGGCCATTCCACGGTACCAGTATTCCTTAAAACCGGGGGTGCTTCGGTCCGATACTTTTTCGCCTATCGGTTTGTCCGAATTGCCAGCGGGCTGATGCCTGATGCACCCTGCGGCAGGCAGGACTATAAACGCCCAAAACGCGATTCGTCTGAAATCCATCATTGTGTTCGTTTAAGATGCGATGACTGGTCACATTGCTCCTGAATGCGATCACTATAACAAATCATCACTCAAAATGCTCATTTTGCGTCGGTCTGCCACTCTGTTCCTTGCGGCTGTATATTTCGATCCAGACATCCGCATGTGCAAAACGCCGGACCAATACCCACTCGTTTTGCAAGCGCTCGAAGTCGTTTTCGGAAAAATCATTGAAGATATTCGAAGTAAACATATAGCGGTTGCGGGTAAAATCTTTCTCTGCAAAGTGCCTTTGGTCGCCGTTGAGCAACAATTGTTCGCCCGTACCGAGGTTCGGAAAGGCTGAGCCAACGCTTGAAAAAGGGATTTTTTCCGATTCCAGGAATGCGATAGCCTGTTCCCTCAATCCGTAATAGGGTTGATGGGCAAGCGTCGCATCCCATCCCATCGATATGCCGCGCGGGTATACCCACAGGTTTCCAGATGCTATAGCAAGGACCAGGCATGTCATGAATATCCTGATAAAAAGGGGCGTTCGCGGTTTGCCGTTGTGACTTGGGCGGCTCGTCAACAGCAGCACTATCAGGAAATGCAGGGCCAGAAAGCAGGGTATAAAATACCGGTGAGCCGAGATGTTGCTGTACAGGATCGCCGAGGGTGTCAAAAAGACGATCAGGATCACGAGCAGGGCCAGGTATTGCCGTGCGACGCTTTGGCCCCTGCGCCTTGGAAAACCATATTGCAGCAACAAAAATAACAGCGCTCCGCATTCAAAAACCCTCCCAAAATCCAGCCAGCGCCAGGCAACGACGGCCATATTCCGAAACATTTGCACGCCTTCTGCCTTTTGGAACGCAGGCGCCCAGGGCGAATCCGCATGATAGCCGGTCCAGCCGGTGGCCGCATGATGCCACCAAAGGAACCACAGTGCCCATAAAAAACCGGGCAGGAAAGCGAGCAGAAGTTTGACGGCTTTCCTGAACGCTGTTACCGGGACGTTCATCCATAGAACGAATACCAGCCAGACGAACAATGCAGCAGCCGTCATCATTCCGCGCATGCTGATCGCAGAAAGCAGCAAAATGCCGATGATCACCAGGAGCGTTTTTTTTTCGGTAATGCCCAAAACAGCCATGAGAAAACCGCTTGCCAGCATCACATCGGGGCTCACCAGCGCCTGTTGTCCGGCCACTACAGGGTCCAGCATTACCAGTGGCAGTAACCAGCACGCATATCGATTCCCTCCGACGTGCAGGCCGATCCTGTAAAGCAAGAAGATATTCAGGAGTAAAAACGGGAGCATTGCCCAATGGCTGGCGGCAAGTGTTTTTCCGAAAACAAGCCATACGGCAGCGAGATAGTAGCCGAAAACCGGCGGGTGGCCGCTGTCGATCTCCGTCGGAAGCGGGGTCCAGCGCAGGTGTTGTTCGTAAAAGTGATGGGCGTGTTTGGATGCCAGTTGCACCGTATCCCAGAAAAAGGGGGCGTGTTGCGTCGACCACACGAAGGCGATCATACAGCCAAAGAAAGGGAGGAGGCGGAGCATGTGGCGCACAGGCAGAAAGATGGCGCTAAGGACCCGTTTTTCGGCTGAAATTCAAAGCGGCAAACAGAATAAACGGGTCGTCCGGTCCGCTCAATGAAGTTTCGATCCGATCAGGCGCAGAAACTCGCTGCGCGTTTCTTCATTCCTGAATTCGCCTGTAAAGGCAGATGTAGTGGTTACGCTGTTTTGCTTTTGCACACCCCTCATCATCATACACAGGTGTTGTGCTTCGATGACAACCGCTACACCGAGCGGCTGCAGCGTCTCCTGAATGATATCGCGGATCTCGAGCGTCAGGCGTTCCTGCACCTGCAGCCGGCGGGCAAATACATCGACTACCCGCGGGATCTTGCTGAGCCCGACAATACGACCGTTGGGGATATAGGCCACATGCGCTTTGCCGAAAAACGGCAACATATGGTGTTCGCAGAGCGAGTACATTTCAATGTCCTTTACCAGTACCATTTCGCTGTAATCTTCCGTAAACATCGCTGAACGAAGGATTGCAGCCGCATCCTGGCGGTAACCCTGTGTCAGAAACAACATGGCTTTTGCAGCGCGTTCAGGCGTCTTGACAACCCCTTCCCGCATAGTATCTTCGCCTACGCCGCTCAGGATATTGTCGAACGACTTTTTCAGGGAAGCCGTCAGTTTCTCGTCGTAGTGATCGGTTTTTTTATACGCCATATCGGATGTGTAAAGATCAGGTATAGATCGCGCGATCGTCGGGAACCCGGGGCACTTGTATTACGCACCGTAATATTCCGCGTAAATGGTCTCCGTCTCCCATAATTTGATTGCGTGGAGCTGGCAGGGGTGCGGCTCCAGCGCTTTTTCAAGGCGTTGCCAGATGAGGATAACAAGGTTTTCGGTGGTTGGTTGCATGCCTTTTGGGATAAAATCGACGTCCAGGTTCAGGTTGCTGTGATCGAGATGGTCCGTCACCTCTTCTTTGATGATCACGCTGAGTTTTTTTACGTCCATGACGAACCCGGTAACGGGATCGGGCGATCCCTTGATGGTCACATGCAGCGTATAGTTGTGGCCGTGCCAGTTTTTATTGGAGCATTTGCCGAATACAGCCTGGTTCTGCTCTTCCGACCAGTCGTCAACCCAGAGTTTGTGGGCGGCATTGAATCTTTCGATCCTGGTGATATAAACCATTGAAATTCCCTTCTTTGTCTTTTGCGGCTGCAAAGGTACGGTGAAAACACGTTCCACCCCAGCAGCCCCGAACAGTTGTTTGGCGGACCTGAAACACGTGCTTGATCTTAACAGTTTCTATTTTTATCTAAAAATCGGAACAGCCTGCCGTTCTTGCCGTTGCTTTGCCCGGACGTTGCGGCTCGTACCGCATATCATTATTGATGAATCAGGCATGAAGACCCGCCGCTTACTCGATGAGTTGTATAAGATGCTGAACAGGCGACCTGTTTACCACGGGTTGTTCTGGCTGGCGTTATTCGGCCTGATGTACTGGAGTGACTACGAAAAGAATCTGGATATGTGGTTTGCGTTGAGCAATGAACTCATCCAGTTGTTCTTTTACGCCTTTCTGGTTTACGTCAACCTTTTTTACCTCATCCCAAACTATCTGGCCCGCCACGCTTTCGTGTATTTCGGACTCGTGCTGACTGCCTGCGCCATTGTGACGCCGATCGAGGTGCTGGTTTTTTATATCAAATTTTACGACCAGCCCGTGTTCAGGGCCAATCTCGTCGGCTCGCAGATATGGATATTTCTGGGCAATGTATTCGTCGTGCTTTTTTCCACCATGTTGCGGGTAGTGATGGACTGGTGGCGCTATCAGACGGAGAAGCAATCGCTCATGACCCAGACGATGCAGTCCGAACTGCGATTCCTGAAAAGCCAGATCAACCCGCATTTTTTATTCAACACCCTCAACAACCTGTATGCCCTGACCCTGAAGAAAAGCGACAAGGCGCCGGAGATCGTGCTGAAACTGTCGGAGATCATGCGCTACATGCTGTACGAGTGCAACGAACGCCGAGTGCTGCTCAGCAAGGAGATACAGTACATCCATAATTATCTGGACCTCGAGCGCCTGCGCCAGCCAAAAGAGGCGGATATCCGTTTTACCACCCACGGTAATATCAGCGAGCAGATGGTCGCGCCGCTGCTTTTCGTGCCCTTTCTGGAGAACAGTTTCAAACACGGCCTGAACCACCATGTGCAGGGTGGAGGTTTTGTGCGGCTCCGGCTCAGCGTTTCAGGGGAAGACCTCGAGTTTTTTATAGAAAACAGCAAAGCAGAGCGGCTTCCCAGACAGGATCATCCACGCAGTGGCGGTATCGGCCTTACAAATGTCCGGCAACGCCTGGAACTGCTATACCCCGAAAATCATACGCTGACGGTGCAGGACGAGCCGCACCGGTATTCCGTGACCCTTCACCTGAAAATGATCTGAAGTGGAGTTTGCGCAGGGCGCCGATTAAATTTTAACAACGAAAAAACTTTTGCCGTTCTGGCCGGAGGGATTACCTTAGTCCATCCGTATGTTCATACCTGATTTAAAACCGAAACCCTTTCGCCCATGCTGAAAGTACTCATTGTTGACGATGAACCTCTTGCCCTGGATGTGCTGGAAACATATATCAGCCAAATGCCGGAGCTCCAGCTCGTCAAGCGTTGCAGCAACGCCCTGGAAGCCAACGACGTCCTCAAAAGTAATGAGATCGACCTGATGTTTCTCGATATTCAGATGCCGCAACTGACGGGTATCGACTTTGTAAAGACGCTTTCGCGGCCTCCTATGGTGGTCTTTACCACGGCCTACCCCAACTACGCCATCCAGGGTTTCGACCTGAATGCGCTGGATTACCTGCTCAAGCCGATCTCGCTGGAGCGTTTTGTCAAAGCGGTCAACAAGGCGGTTGAACACGCGGATCTTTCACAGCGCGACGGCATGCAGGGTGGGTCGGGCGAAGGACAGGAGTTCTTTTTTGTAAAAGCCGACAAGAAACTGGTCAAGGTCAATTTTGACGATATCATCTATATCGAGGGCCTTAAAGACTATGTGATTATCCGCTTGCTGCACGGCCGCGTCATCACGCTACAGACAATGAAAAGTCTGGAAGACCGCCTGCCGCATGGCCAGTTCAAGCGCATTCACCGCTCTTATATTGTTGCCATGGACAAGATTACCGCCATCGAAGGCAACATGGTGGAGGTGCAGGAGAAAGACAAACCCAAACTCCTGCCGATCGGTAAAAACTATCGTGACGATCTGCTGGTGCTGATCGAGAAAAACCGCCTCTGAGCGGGCGGGTTTCATTTTGTTTGATATGTTGATCCTGATCGCGGGCCTGCCGGGTAGCGGTAAAACGACGATCGCAGACGCATATGCCCGGAAATACAAGGCTGTGCACTTCAATTCCGATCGCATCCGCCGGGAGATGAACTTGCGGGGTGCATATAGCCCTGAAGACAAGCAGCGCGTCTACGACAATCTGCTCGAACGCGCAGGCAATGCGCTCAGGGCGGGAGAAACGGTGATCGTGGACAGTACTTTTTTCCGCAAATCGATCCGGCAACCTTATATCGAACTTGCTGCCGGCCTCGGCGTGCGCCTTGTCTGGGTGCTCGCTACCGCTACGGAATCTGTCCTGCGCGCCCGTGTGGCGCGCCCGCGCACCGATAGCGAAGCCGACGAAAAGGTTTTTGAGCAGATACAGACGCAATTTGAACCGCTGGATCCTCCGTTTCTGAGCGTCGATACCTCAACAGGATCGCCGGATGCGCACGCCGATGCCATTCACAGGTATATCGAACATGGATGACAAACAAGTAGCCGACCTTTTTGAAAGGAGGGCCTTTCCCGGCGCCTCTTCTCCGGCCCGTTTGGTATCCACGCATATTTCCTGGGTCATCCTGAGTCCCGATTACGCTTTCAAGATCAAAAAGCCGGTCCGCTTCTCTTTTCTCGATTTCAGCACAACTTCCTTGCGCGCGCGCTACTGCAAAGAGGAGTACCGGCTCAATCGCCGTCTTGCCCCTGATACGTATTTGGGGGTATTGCCAATAGGCTGGAAAGATGGCGATCTGCATATCGGCGTCAAGAACCGACCGGCGTTCGATTATGCAGTCTGGATGCGAAAGGAAGACAATTCCCGAGAGTTGGATGTGTTGCTGCGCGCCGGAGACGTGAAAGCGGAGGACATGAAAAAACTGGCGTACAAACTCGCGGCATTTCACCGGCAGCACACTATGCGGCACCGCAACATCGATATGGGAGTGCTGATCCGCGACTTTTCTGCGATCTTCAGCCACAACCAGGCGTTGTCACATCACCTGGGCACACAGGTACTTGCGGAACTCAATGAAATGGAGCGTACCCTGCCCGGCATTATTACATCTCTTAAGGGTCGCATGAACGAACGTTCGCGCGCCGGTTTCCGCGTAGACGGCCACGGCGACCTGCATTCCAGAAATATTTTCCTGACAGATGATCCGATCCTCTTCGATTGTATAGAGTTCGATGCGCGTTTGCGCCACCTGGACGTGCTGGACGAACTGGCATTTCTCGCGATGGACCTCGAATTTTTCAAAAGACCGGACCTTGCAGAGGCCTTGCTTCGGTTTTACACGGAGAAACACGCCTGTCTGATCACTCCGGAAGACGAAGCGTTGTTTTTATACTACAAGGCATACCGCGCGAATGTGCGGCTTAAGGTCACCGTGCTTGATACCTCGCACAAAACGGAAAAGCAGGAAATGATGAAGCAATACTGGAGTTTATTATCGTCATATTGGCTCCAATTGACAAAGATGGTCGATTCACACCTGAATGAACAACGGTCTGATTAAATTTGGGCATCATAAACTAAAACGAAAATTGTATGAGCTTTAACTGGATCGCCGTTATTATCGCCACGCTGATACCAATGGTATTGGGATTTATCTGGTACAATCCGAAAGTATTCGGGGGCGCCTGGATGAAAGCAAGTGGCCTGACCGAAGAATCGCTGAAAGGCGCCAATATGCCCGTGATCTTCGGTGTATCGCTATTTCTGAGCCTGCTGCTCTCGATCGAGGTCAACTTCCTGGCCGTTCACCAATGGCATCTGTTCTCTATCCTGATGAACGAACCCGGCTTGCAGGACCCGCAGTCGGAAGTGGGCCGGTTGGCAAGCGACTTTATGGCCAAATACGGCAGCAACTTCCGGACATTCAGGCACGGGGTCGTACACGGTGCATTGGCAGGTATCTTTTTCGTGCTGCCGGTGCTGGGCACCAACGCGTTGTTTGAGCGCAAAGGGTTCAAGTATATCGCTGTAAATGTCGGATACTGGACCGTGACCCTGGCGCTGATGGCTGGCGTCATCTGTTCAATGCCCTGATCTCAGTACTGTACTTTTCTTATTGAGATTTCGTTTTCTATCCGGCATTCCGGGTAGACCAAATTTTCTATGTATCAGGACGGGCCGTTCTCGTGGAATTGCATGACCTTCGGCGCCCGAAGTCAGTTTGGTATATGGATCAAGCGGCTGGATAAAAACTGCCCGGCATCTTTCGAAACGGCGCTTTTTAAGTCTGAAAGGGGCTCTGTCCCGCCGCTATGCATCAAACTGAACTCGTTACATAAAGGGCGTTTGTCTTGACACTCAACCTTGTTGTGACTACACAAAGGGTGTTTGTCTTGACAAGGAACCTTGCAACGACTACACAAAGGGTGTTTGTCTTGACAAGGAACCTTGCAACGACTACACAAAGGGCGTTTGTCTTGACAAGGAACCTTGCAACGACTACACAAAGGGTGTTTGTCTTGACAAGGAACCTTGCAACGACTACACAAAGGGTGTTTGTCTTGACAAGGAACCTTGCAGCGACTACACAAAGGGCGTTTGTCGCTGCACATTACTCCTTTGCGCCTGGTGTCTTGTGGTCAGGCACAAACCCTGTTGTGTCTTACCCGTCTGTAAAGGGTTGATTTGCAATATATGTATCCCAATACCTATTCAAAATCCACGTTGAACTATGGATGAACAATACGACTATGGTGTGATCGGCTTGGGCACAATGGGGCGCAATCTGATCCTGAACATGAGTGACTGCGGTTTTTCCGTGGCCGGTTTCGATCAGGATGAAGCAAAGGTGTCGGCCTTAAGAGAAGCAAGTGAAGGCCGCAGTATTTTTTGTACGACCAGGCTTGACAAGTTCCTGTCGGCACTGGCGAGTCCGCGTGCGATCCTGTTGCTTGTCCCAGCAGGCAAAACGGTCGATACCGTCATCCGGGAATTGTTGCCGGAATTGCAGCCCGGGGACTTGCTGGCGGATTGCGGCAACTCGCATTTTTCGGATACGGATCGAAGGTTTTCAGAATTAAGCAGCAAAGGCATTCGGTTTATGGGGATCGGGGTATCGGGCGGAGCGTCCGGCGCCCGTTACGGACCGAGTATCATGCCCGGCGGCGCGCGTGAAGACTACCTGCGCCTCGCACTGGTGCTGGAGGCCATTGCTGCCAAGGTGGGTGGTATCCCTTGTGTAGGATGGCTGGGGCCGCGCTCGGCCGGGCACTATGTGAAAATGGTGCACAACGGCATCGAATATGGCTTGATGCAACTGATCGCAGAAACCTATCATCTTCTCCGGGAAGCGGGAGGCCTGAACAATGATGACCTGCATGAAACATTTGCCGGCTGGAATCAGGGGAGGCTGCGATCTTTCCTGATCGGCATCACTGCGAACATTTTTTTACAACCTGACGAACTGAGCGACAACAGACTGATCGATATGATCAGAGGGAGCGCCAGGCAAAAGGGTACAGGGATGTGGACCTCACAAAATGCTTTTGACATGCATGTGCCGATCCCGGTGATCGACATGGCGGTCACGCAACGAGACATGTCGGCCCGGGAAAAAGAACGATCGGCCGCCAGTTCCTTGTATCGCGCTTCAGCAAATGAGCCGGGAGACAGAAAATCGCTGACGCTGATCGCCGAAGAGGCCCTGTATTTTGCCACGATCATCGCATATGCACAGGGCATGTCGCTTTTGCATAGCGCTTCTGAGTCCTATGGTTATGAGTTGAATTTTTCCGAAGTGGCCGGGCTCTGGCGTGGAGGCTGCATTATCAGGGCGGCATTGCTGGAAGATATTCGTACCGCATATGCGCAAAATCCATCGTTGCCCAACCTCCTGCTTGACGGCACATTCGCTGAAAAACTGGAGGCCGCACAGGAATCGACGAGGCATATCGTAAAACTGGCCGTCGACAACGGCATTCCGATACCTGCAATGATGGCCTGCCTGTCTTATTTCGATTCATACAGACGCGACTGGCTTCCTGCCAATCTGATCCAGGCACAGCGCGATTATTTCGGCGCTCACACCTATGAGCGCATCGACCGCGAAGGTACTTTTCATACCAAATGGTCAGACGAATTTAAAGCCGACTAGCCTGCAACAAAATTTCCAAATCCAAAGAGTCTTTCAATCAAAACCGCTTTTTTCATGCTATCTAAAGTTTTTCTGCCCCTTGCCCTGATCTTGTTCGCTTCAGACGTGATGGCACAAGGCGGCCTGCCCATGCCGCGTAATCTTCAGGCGGCATTTGACAAAGGAACGAGAAGCCACGACGGTATGCCGGGCAAAATGTACTGGCAAAACAGCGCGGATTACGATATATCGGTAGAATTTGACCCGACGACAAGGCTGATCGCCGGCACAGAATCGATCGTCTATTACAACAACAGCCCTGATACGCTTCGTGAGATCGCTTTCTTTCTGTATCCGAACCTGTACCGGAAAGGATCCCGCCGGATGATGGCGGTTCGACCGGATGATCTTAGCGACGGCATTCAGTTCTCCCGGTTTCTGGTGAACGGCGAGCCACAGCAAAACATAAACAGGCGCGCCAATGGAACCAACATGCGTGTCCGAATCAATCCTCTGGCGCCGGGGGCATCGGCCCGTTTCGAGATCGATTACTCCTATGTATTGAATAAAGGCTCCCATATCCGCACCGGCGAGGTAGAAGAAGGCGCCAGTTTTGTGGCGTATTTTTTCCCGCGGATCGCAGTGTACGATGATATCGACGGGTGGAATAACAATCCATATCTGGGAACACAGGAATTTTACAACGATTTCTGCAATTTCAAACTGGCAGTAAAAGTGCCGACTGATTTCCTCGTTTGGGCGACCGGAGATTTGCTGAACTGCGACGAAGTGCTGGCCCCCGGGTACTGTGAACGGCTTAAAATGGTAGAACAGAACGATGCGCTTGCCACGATTGTCGATACGGTAGACTTGAAGGCGGGCAATATCACGGCCAAAAACGACAAAAATACCTTCCGTTTTGAGGCGCGGCACGTGACGGACGTCGCCTTTGCAGTGAGCAATCACTATATCTGGAAATCGAGCAGCGTAAAGGTCGATCCGGCCTCCGGACGCCGCACCCGGGTAGATGCCGTATTCAATCCCAAACACCTGGACTATTTTCTGGTACTGGAAGACGCACGAAAGACCGTAGAGGCCATGAGTTACGTGTTTCCAAAATGGCCTTTCCCATACGCCCATGAAACGGTTTTTGACGGGTTGGACCAAATGGAATACCCCATGATGGTCAATGACAACCCTGTGGAGGACCGGGCGGAAAGTATCGAACTGACCGATCACGAGATATTTCACACGATGTTCCCGTTCTACATGGGCACCAATGAAACCAAATATGGCTGGATGGATGAAGGCTGGGCCACCATCGGCGAATGGCTGATATCCCCGATCATTGATACCACACTTGTGGATACATACGGCGTGTCGGGTTACGAGCGAGTGGCCGGCACCGAGACGGATTTGCCCGTCATGACCCTCACGACGCATCAATCGGGCGCTGCGATGTTTGTCAATTCTTACCCCAAGCCCGCCATGGGATATTTGTTTGTAAAAGACATGCTCGGCGACGAGTTGTTTTTGAAAGGATTGCACCACTACATCCGCACCTGGAATGGCAAACACCCGATCCCCTATGATTTTTTTAACTGTATGAATGCAGGCACAGGCGTCGATCTGAACTGGTTCTGGAAGCGCTGGTTTTTCGACGACGGGGTGCCCGATCTGGCCATTTCAAACGTAACGGAACAGGTCGGCAAAAAAAAGATACTGGTGGAATCAAAAGGGGAAAAGCCGGTGCCTGTGGACCTCGCCATCAAATTTGACGATGGTTCAACGGAGCATATCCATTACTCTATCGAAATCTGGAAAAGAGGAAATAGAACGCTGGAGATAGAGATGCAGACCGAAAAAAACATCGAGGAGATCTTGCTGGGCGGTCCGCATACCCCGGACATAGATAAATCAAACAACGTGTACCGGAAAAAATAATGCAAACCGGGAGTGTCGCGGCCAGGACAGTCGATGCGGTTTGGGCCGTCACGCCCCGGTTTCTTGTACCATATTGAGTCCTTGGCCGTTAAAAGGTTGAATTTGCGGTGCAGGTTTTGCCCGGCCGAAGAACAATATCCATTTGAAACGCAATCTCAATCATATGTACAAGTCAAGTCTGTTTCTACTTGTTTCCCTGTCATTGGCATTTGCAAACTGTACTGCCAGAAAAGCCGAGAGCAAACACCCCGGCATGCCGGATGTGAGTTCTGATAAACCCGCAGCCGGGGATTTAGGCAAATATCACCGTGCTACGTTTGCCGCAGGGTGCTTCTGGTGCGAGGAAGCAGTTTATGAAAGTGTGAAAGGTGTCGCCGAAGTGATTTCCGGTTATTCGGGGGGCAGCAAACTCAATCCAACCTATGAAGAAGTTGGATCGGGCTCGACCGGGCATGCCGAGTCGGTAGAAGTATATTACGATTCCAGCGTAGTGGATTACCCGACTTTACTCAGGGTGTATTTTGCATCCATCGACCCGACCCAGGTGAACGGACAAGGGCCCGATATGGGTACGCAGTACCGTTCGGTCATTTTCTACCGCAATGACACGGAAAAAGCATTGGCCGAGCGGTATATCTCGGAACTGGAAAGTTCAGGCAAATACAGCAGACCGATCGCCGTGCAAATTGCGCCGTTTACGAAGTTCTGGCCGGCGGAAGGGTATCATCAGGATTATGTAGAGCATAATCCCGGCAATCCCTACGTTCAGCATGAATCGTTGCCCAGGCTGCGCCGCACGCAGAAACAAATTCCCGATCTGATCAAACCCGGCAGGTCGCTGGTTGGGCAGTAAGCCCTATTTCCACTTCTCCAGCAACGCCTCCGCTTTGGGGATGTGGCGGTGATGGTACATATCGAGCACCACGCCGTCCTTCCAGATCACGATACCCGGATTGGCCCGGATGATCGTTTTCAGCAGTTTGTCATCTGCTTTGTAAAAAGGATAATCGGCGCCGATACGTTTTGCAAAATCGGCAGCAACCGAGGCATCGCCATAGGTCGTGATCGCATACACCTTCCAGCCGGCTTTTTCTGCCGCTGCTGCAAGTGGATTTACTTGTTCGCTGAAACGCCCGGCGTAGCCGGCGTCGGGAATAATGATCTCTCTTTCTTCTGTACGGGTATCAACTGAAACGATCCGTGGCTGGTACTGGAAAGAGTCTTTGCGAACTTGTATCGTATCGACGGCCCATGTGGTATCCCTCAATACCAGCGTTTCCGTCTGTTTTTCACCCTTGAGTTTGTAGGCCACGATCATCATGCTGTAGCCCGGTTCACTGAGGAGGTCTTCCGTAACCTCTATGGTGGCATCGTTTTCATCACTTTCCACGATAAACTCGCTCACCTTCGTTTTGGTAACCGGAATGCGCTGGCCGTCCTGCTCAATGTACAGATCTGTTTGTATCTGATCCTTTACATGCCAGCCCTGATTTTTCGGGTATTCCTTGAAATAGGTGTAGCCGTTCGGTTCGGGCTCCATGTAGGTGATCGTTTTGCCCAGGCTGTCGTTTTCAAGCACCCATCCCAGGATATCGACTTTGGCGTTGGTTTCGAGTTCTCTGCGTTCGCGCACGTTGGAGCCTACCTTGAAGGGTCGGAAATCGACCATGGGCAGGTCCCAGTAGGTGTTGCGCACACACAGTAGCAGCGAAGCCAGGGTTCCGAACAAAACGATCGTGTTGCGGCGGCCCGCCGTCCACAACTGGTGCATGTTTCTCGATCTGAGCAAAAACATGAGGGCCGGTACCATCAGCCCGAGGTCTTTGAAAAAAGAAACTTTCGGGTCCAGTTTTATAAAATCGCCGAAACAACCGCAATCGGTTACCCGCATTTGGGTTTTTACGTAGGGGCCCCATTTGGCAAAATCAAAGAAGTTGGCGTCGGAAGGCACGAAGCCGGTGAGGTAGGTGAATCCGGTGAGGATCGTAAAAAAGAACACCAGCAGGAAGAACAGCCACGCCGTCCATTTTCTCGTATAACCCACGATGAGCATAATGCCCAATGCGATCTCCAGTGCAATCATCACAATTGAGAAACCCTCACTCGATTTCGCCAGCCAGGGGAACAAGGGCGCCAGGCCGCTGAACATATTGTTCAGTCCTTCAAAGGTTTGCTCGAAGGCGGCGAAATAATCCTCCATTTTATAGGCGGTGCCGATCGGGTCCACTGCTTTTACCAACCCGGAAAAGATGAACCATACGCCGCAAAAGTGTTGCAGGAATGTCCACAGTACGTTTTTGTGCTTTTTTTGCCAAACCGTCCATACGGTAAGCAAGGCGCCGGCGATGGCAAACGAGATGATCAGGGTGGGAAGAGACGTCATGTTGTGTTCCGGTGTGTTTGAAAATGTTTCGGATCAGGGCAGGCAAAGATAGAAAAGTTGATTTTCGGGAACTTGCGGCTTTTGAATTCGTTAACGGCGCCGGTGAAAGTGGGGGATCAGCCAGCCGGTTGCAGCCCCGCATACAAAACCGACGGCCACATCAGATAGGAAATGTTTTCCGCCGCGCATCCTGAGATACCCGACCGCAACGGGCAGAGTGACCGCTCCAGCCCATACTGCCGGCCGCCAGCGCGAATCGGGATGGTAGTCCGACCAGACTTTTGCTGTTGCAAATGAAAAAGCAGCCAGGGTGGAAGTATGCCCCGAGAAAAAGGAAAGCCTGGCATCCCGCTTCAGTTTTTCCGACATCGGCACGTCGGGGTTGTACATAAAAGGGCGTGGCCGGTGGACTATTTCCTTTGTCATCAGCGTCAGGGCTGTGTTGACGAATAGCACTTCTCCCATAATGGTACCGATCGCCGATGCGTCTTTCCTGATATTCCTGTCAGCCATGAGCAGGATGGGCAGGGCAGGGGAGGAGAGCCATAAAATATTGCTGTGTTTCCGTGCGGTGGCTGAAAAATGCCTTGTCGCAAAGCGGTCGAAGGCCGGCACGCTTTCAATATCAAGACTTTGTATCTGGTCGCTGTTTAGCGGACGTACATTGTTGCGCAGCAGCAGTGAAATTCCGATGCCGCTAAATCCTCCACCATACCACCAAATCTCCCCGGAGCCTTTTACCTGATAGGGTGATGTCTGGCAGAATGAGGATTGCAAACACAAAGCCAGGAGTATGATGGATAAAAATGATCTCATTTTAAAAACAAATTGTTTTTTATTTGGCATTGGTTTATATTTGGCCCGGCAAACCTAAGACAAACTTTATTACCTGTCCGGATCGTTTGCCGGTACACATGACAAAACCTGAACCTCTATGAAAAGAGTTATCGGCCTTGGCGGCATCTTTTTTAAATGCAAAGACCTCGAAAACACGCGTACCTGGTATGCCAAACACCTCGGCATCGACGTGGAAACCTGGGGCGCCCAGTTCAACTTCAGCAGCGACCCGCACCCTGCGGCTTATTCGGTGCTGAGTTTTTTTAAGAGCGGCACCGACTATTTCGACCCGTCATCTTCCCCTTTTATGATCAATTTTCGGGTTGATGATCTTGAAGCACTGGTATCTGTGTTAAAGGAGGAAGGCGTAGAACTGATCGGCGAACCCCTGGTAGAAGAATACGGAAAGTTTGCCTGGCTGCTCGACCCGGAGGGTAACAAGATCGAATTGTGGGAACAACCGCCTGCCTGATCAGGCGAAAGGCAAATCGTGTAAATGCCGAAATACGCTTACATGGGTTTTATTTCCCGCGTAGCCCGGTCCATCGGATGGTCAGGTAGTATTGTTTTTGCACTTACGCTGGCCATCTACGTCATGCTGTATTCGAGGCATGTCCTGCTCGACATTACAGCGCAGGTGCAGACCATTCTCAAGGTTTGTGACGGTCGAGTGGCGTTGCCACCCACGGCATTGTTTTATGTGCTGACCTGGGTTTTTGCCCTGGGGCAATGCGATTTTGTTTTGCTGATGGGGGCTTCGGCTTTGGTGTTATCGGTCGCAATGACGGCGAGGTGGTGGGTTACACGGTCATTTATTCATGATTATTTCCATGGTGCAAGAAATATACGGCGCACTGGTGGTTGGCTGGCGTTGCTACTTGCCTTTACGGCCAGTCTCCCGACGTTCGATTGGTGGCTGCGCGGCCAGTATCTGATCGGTCAGGCTTCGCCAAACTACTGGATGAACGGCACGGTACTGGTTTCATGGCCCTTTGCCGTGATGCTGTTCAAGCAGTCTTTTCGCCAGTTGCAACAACCTGCAGCAGGGTGGTGGTGGCAGATGCTGATCTGGCTAATGCTGTTACTGATCTCCAAACCTGCTTACGGGCTTGTTTTTGTGACCGTTTATCCGGTTTTCCTGATTGGCAGGCACGGGTTTGTCAGGGCGGCCTGGTGGCAGTTGTTGGCGCTGGGTATATTCGGCCTGTGCCTGATCCTGGAATATTATCTGGTGTTTTTGCAGGAATCCAGCGTGTATGTGCGTGATTTCAACCGAGGCAGGACGAGCGGTGTTCAGATATGCCTGTTTTGCGTATGGCGCATGTATGCATCGAATGTCCCTTTGTCCGTGCTGGCGAGCGCAGCATTTCCGCTCGGCGTTGCGATCGCCTACTGGCGCAGTTTGAGGCATAAATTGCTGTTCTGGTATGCCTGGGCCGGTTTTTTTGCCGCACTGCTGATCGGCGCTGCTTTCATACAGACGGGTGATGAATACTACACCTGGGCATTCCGTTTTCAGAACTACATTGCGTCGTATTTGCTGTTCACTGTATCGGCGATGTTTGTTTTGGAGCAGTATTTTGACAACGCAAACCGACCTGATGCCCGGATCAAATGGCTTGCATTTCTGTTCCTTTGTCATCTGATTTCCGGGATAGTTTACCTGGCGAATATGTGGTGGACCCGCAGCCACTATTAATGGGTCACGACCTTACACGAGGTCTACGATCGTAACGCCCTCTCCGCCGCCATCCTGCTCCGGGTGGTAGACGTTGGAGATGTTTCCTCCGTATTCCCGGAGTTTTTGCCGCACCACTTTTCTCAGGATGCCGTCGCCTTTGCCATGGAGGATATGCAGGCTGGAAGCATTGGCCAGCAAGGCGCCGTCGACGAATTTTTCCAAAACCTGCAGCGCTTCTTCCTTGCTCATGCCCCGCAGATCGATCTTGGAATCGAATGCAGCGGTGTGCTGAAGGTTGGTGGAGGTGACATAAGCCGTTTGTTTGATGGGTTCTGCTGCCGGGGCCAGGTCGCGGAGCGGCGCCGTTACTTTAATGCCTCCCATAGAGATAATGGCCTTTTGCCCTTTTACCTCTTCGATCCGGCCGGTAGCGCCTCCCGAACGTAGTCTGACAAAATCGCCTGCAACCAGCGGCCGCGCCGGCGATACCGGTGTTTTTTGTTCCTCCAGCCTGATCACGTCTTCATTGGCCTCGTTTACCAATTTGGCCTTTTCGGTACGTTCCTGCCTGAGTTTTGCAGAAATTTCCTGTGCGCGTTCCAGGTTCTTCTCTTCCTTGAGTTTGCGAATGAGTTTGTCAACTTCCCTGTTCACATTTGCGCTTTGCCGCAGTTCAAATTCCTTTTGATCGAGTTTGAGCCGCTTGCGCTTCACCTCCACATCGTGGTGCATAGCGTCGTAGGTCTTGATCAATTTTTCAAGCGCCTGCTCTTTCTCGGTGACAGACTGGAGTTTTTCCTCCAGTTCCTGCTTTTCGCGTTGCAATTCGATCAAAATGTCGTCTACCGCCGTTTCGGAGCCCGTCTTGTTGCGCGCATAGCCGATGATGTCTTTTGGCAAACCGCTTTTTTCGGCGATCTCAAATGCATAGCTGCTTCCCGGCCGGCCGACTTTTAATTCATAGGTAGGGGAGAGCGAATCCTTGTCGAAATGCATATTCCCGTTCAGAATGCCGGGATTGCGAAAGGCAAAGACCTTCAGGTTGGAATAGTGCGTAGTGATGACGGCATAAACCCCTTTGCGATGTAATTGCCGCAGGATCGCTTCCGCAATTGCGCCTCCCGGCTTCGGGTCGGTGCCGCTGCCCATCTCGTCGATGAGCACGAGGGTTTGCGGGGTAGCCTTTTGTATAAAGGCCCGCGCATTCTGCAGGCGCGATGAATAGGTGGAAAGGTCGTCGTCGAGGCTCTGCTGGTCTCCGATGTCGGCGAACATCTGGCCGAAAATGCCAAATTCGCTAAGCTCGTGCACCGGTACCAGCAAGCCGCTTTGCACCATGAGTTGCAGGAGACCGACTGATTTCATGGCCACTGACTTGCCGCCTGCATTGGGGCCGGACAATATCAGAATGTGGTTTTCAGCATTGAGGCGAAGTTCGAAGGGGATCGTTTTCCGGCCGAGCGGCTTGTTCTTCAGCAGCAGCAAGGGGTGGTAGCCTTTTTTGATGCCGATCTGCGGCTTTTCGTGTAACACAGGCATGTTCGCCCGCATGGATATGGCGATACGCGCCTTGGCCTGAATAACATCGAAGCGGACGAGCATTTCGAGGTAATCGCCAATTTGGGGGCCGTAGGGTCTGATCGTGTTGCTGAGGTCGCGCAGGATGCGGAATATTTCGCGCCGTTCTTCCTGTTCGAGGTCGAATATGTCGTTGTTTATTTCCGTCACCACGTCGGGCTCGATATAAGCGGTTCTGCCGGTATCCGATTCGTCGTGGATGATCCCCTTTATCTTCCGCTTGTGTTCGGCAGGTACGGAAAGCACGCGGCGGTGGTTGCGAAAACTTTCCGGTGTGTCCGATAGCCACCCCTTCGTCCGGTATTCCTGAATGATCTGCCGGAAACGAACGTCAAGTTCACGCACTTTTTGCTGTGTCTCGCGCCGTATGCGAACCAATTCAGGTGAAGCATCGGGACGGATGTCTCCTTTGTCGTCGAACACTGCCTGGATGGCTTTGATCAGGCCGTCGTCGAGGCTCAGCGTGCGTGCGATCTCGTACAATTTCGGATATATCTCTTTTTTGGGGCCGATGGTGAAGAATTTCAGCACATCGCGCGTCTGTTGCAGAATCAGCAAAACAGCCTGAAATGCTTCTGTATGCAAAGTATAGCCTTCTTTGGCCAGCATTTTCAGGTCGGGCCGAACGTCAGGAAACGCTTCCAGCGGAAAGCGGTCGTTTTTTTCCAGTATCAATTTGTATTCCCGCGCTTCGCGAAGTTCCCGGTCGATCCGTTCGAAATCCTGATGCGGTTGTACACATTGCAATATTCCGGCCCCCATGGGTGTCAGCGCCTCCTTCTCCAGCAGCTCGAGTACCTTGTCAAATTCCAGTTTCCGAAATACGTCTTTAGGCTCAAAAATCATCGTTGCTCAGGTGTGAATGTGGGGCAAAAATACCGCCCTTCAAACAAATTCATCTCCTTGAAGTTCCCGTGTCGTACACATATAAATATTTCGGTAGATGCTATAATTGTCCGTTTCAGATATTTTCATCTAAAAAAGCTGATGAACACAAATGGATAGGTAGATTTGCACCCACAAATTCAAAATTTCAATTAAATTACTGCCTTATGTTGAAAAAACTACTCTTTGCAGTAGCGATGGTGGTTTTTGCCACCGCTATGAATGCCCAAACGGTAATTTGGGAAGAAAACTTCGACGCTGGAACCACGTTTCCTGCCGGATGGTCGCAACAAACGAATGCTTCCGACGGCGGCTGGAAGATTGGTACCAACGCTGTCCTTTCCTCCTCTTCCTTCCCGATTCCAAACAACAGCAGCGGCAATATCGTTGCAACCAATGACGACGCCTGTAACTGCAACAAGGCGAACGATATTCTGATCACGCCGACCCTTGATCTGACGGCTTATGCAGACTCTACGCTTTTCCTGACTTACGATATGTTTTACGCAAAACTATCGTATCAGGGAATCATCGAAGGTCTCGAGATCGTTGCCTCGGTGAACGGCGGCGCCTGGACTTCCCTGAAAGAAATGCGTGGCCGCACTTTCTGGGTACGCCCCTCAGGTGTTGATGTATCTGCCTATGCCGGTATGGCCGAAGTCCGTTTTGGTTTCAAATACACGGACAACAACGGCTGGCTGTATGGCGCGGCTATCGACAACGTAAAACTGGTTATCGCAGATAACGTTGTTAAAACGAACGTCAGTGGCGTTGGCATCAGCCGCTACCTCGACGTCGTACCCACATACTTCGACTATGCCAAGTTCTGGACGGGTGGTGAAATGTTCATCACCGGTACTGTAAGTAACTCCGGCTTCGTACCCGTTACATCGTTCGATCTGGAAATTTCCAACGGTACGAACACAACAACCGAAACGATCACGGTGGACCTACCTTTCGACGAATTCTATGAATTCCAGGTGCCTTACACGGTAGAGGCTGGCATGAACGAAGTTGTAGCCAAAGCGCTGAATATCAACGGTCTTGGCGACGATGACGATCCCACCGATAACGAAGATATGGCTTCTGTAGAAGGTGTGACTCCGGTGGAAGGCCGCAAGGTAGTAGGTGAAGAAGCAACCGGTACCTGGTGCCAGTGGTGCCCGCGCGGCGCTGTTATGATGGATTTCATGACTGCTGAATACCCCAACTTTATCGGTGTAGCCGTACACAACGGCGACCCGATGGTGGTAGGTGCATACGATGCGGCCGTGTCTGCCCAGGTAGGCGGATATCCCGGCGGCCTGATGGACCGCGCATTCGGCGATGTAGATCCGATCGAATTCGAAGACTACTTTATCAACCGCATGGCTCAGGAGCCTGTTGTATCGATCAATCAGAATGTTGACTGGGACGATGCTACCCGCACGGTGACGGTCTCCAGCTACTTCAAGTTCCTTCAGGAAATGAACGGTGACTTCCGCGTGGCTGTCGTTTTCACGGAAGATGGCGTAACCGGTACTGCTGCAAATTACGCACAGAAAAACGCTTACTCAGGCGGTGGTGCTGGTCCGATGGGTGGTTACGAAAACCTGCCGGCTACGATCCCGGCCTCCCAGATGGTGTACGACCACGTTGCCCGCGCTATTGTCGGCGGTTTCGGCGGTGCTGCCAACAGCGCTCCTCCCACCAACCCGGAAGGCACCGTTTTCTCATACGAAAACACCTACGTTGTTCCGAATGCGTATGATGTAACGGCAATGCACGCGATCACGATGCTGATCAACAATGCAACCGGCGAGATCCTCAACGCTGAACAAACGGACGTCCCGAACGTTTTTGTCGGTACCAACAATGTGAACGATGTGGTGTCGGTGAAAATGTTCCCGAATCCTGTCGTAGACGAAGCAACGATCAAACTGCGCCTTGCTGAAGCCAGCGACATCCAGGTGCGCATCGTTGATGCTTACGGAAAAGTAGTGGTCGATCGCAATTACGCCAATGTTTCCGGCGAACAGTATCTGCCTTTCCGCGTCGGTACGCTGCCCATGGGCACTTACATGCTGACCGTAACGGCTAAAGGCCAGTCTGTGACGAAGCCTTTTGTGATCGCACGTTAATTGTTTTATTGTTACGTTCTTTTCAATAATTCCTACGAGCGGTAGTCGCCCCCTGCGACTGCCGCTTTTCTTTTTTATCCCAAAATGCGTCCTTTGCCGCCGGTATGAAATTATATATTATTGCAGGAGAAGCCTCCGGAGATTTGCACGGCTCCAACCTGATCAGGGCTTTTAAAAAGAAAAGACCCGAAGTTGAATGCCGTGCCTGGGGAGGAGATCTGATGCAGGCGGCAGGAGCCGATCTGGTAAAACATTACCGCGATCTCGCATTCATGGGATTTGTGGAGGTACTGCGAAACCTGCGCACCATACTCGGCAATATCGCTTTTTGCAAGCGGGATATCCTTGATTATCGGCCCGATGCGCTAATACTTATCGATTACCCGGGTTTCAATTTGAGGATCGCCAAATGGGCCAAAGAGCAGGGTATTCGTGTCATTTATTACATCTCGCCACAAGTATGGGCATGGCACACTTCCAGGGTGCGCGCGATCAGGAGAGATGTCGACAAAATGCTGGTTATCCTTCCTTTTGAGCAGAATTTCTATCGGGAGCATGGGTTGGATGCCGAATTCGTCGGGCAACCCTTGCTGGATGCCATTGGGGAGCGGCCTGCCGCAAAGCCGCTTCTCGAGCGACCCAAACACATCACCTTGCTGCCGGGCAGCAGGCGTCAGGAGGTTCAGCGCATCCTCCCTGCGATGCTGGAGGCGACACGCAGTTTTGATGATTATGATTTTACGGTGGCCGCCGCCACTTCTCTTCCGGAATCATTTTATCAATCATTCACACACGGTTTTCCGAAAGTAAAGGTTCTGAGCGGCCGGACTTACGATCTGCTCGACCGGTCACGCGCTGCGCTGGTCAAATCGGGCACATCGACCCTTGAAACGGCCCTTTTGGGCGTGCCGCAAGTGGTCTGCTACGCCGGCAACCCGGTTTCATACATGATCGCCCGCCGCCTCGTAAACGTTCGTTACATTTCGCTGGTCAACCTGATTGTTGATGCCCCTCTGGTGCGTGAACTGATCCAGCATGATCTGACGCCTGCCAATCTCGTGCAGGCGCTTTCCGAAATACTCGATCCTGAACAGGCGCGTAAAATGGAAGTGGAGTACGCGCGCCTGCGCGAGCGCCTGGGCGGTGGCGGCGCCTCTGAAAAGGCGGCAGCCGCGATCCTGCGGGTGATGGAGGGGAAATAAAAAACCCGGACTTTCATTGCGAAAGCCCGGGAAGATTCATGATAAAAACCTTGTTAACCAATATACTTAATGCTGTACCACAAACTGAAGCGTTTTGGTGCCTTCTTTGGTGGCGATACGCGCCAGATAAGTGCCGCTGCTCAGGCCCGGCAACTGATAGGTCACCTGTTCTTTGGTAACACCCTGGCGGTCTTCCAGCCTGATCACGCGGCCGTTGATGTCGGCAATGGTGATCGTCACGTCTGTGGGATTGTCAAAGTCCAGCGCCAGATTGACCTGATCGACGACCGGATTCGGGAATAATTTCAGCACGCGATCCGGCAGCGGCTTGTCATCGGTGGTGGTGACGAGGCTGATGTACATCCGCAGGACCGCAGCGAATTCATCGCCAAATCCGCCCAGGTACCACATGTCGGAATACGTGACCGTGCTTACCACGTTGTAGTAAAGAATGTCGAGGTTGAAGGCGTGATTGGTCTTCCGCGCGATGTTCGGGTATTCGGTCATCAGGAAGTACCGCGCGCCCGGCTCCAGAATTACACCGGATTCAAGGGTGTTGAAATCAAATAATTCTACTTGCTGAAGCAGTCCTCCAACCATGTCGGGAGGTGCGGTATAATCTGCAAAACCCACCCAGTCCACGCTGTTGCCGGGATATTCGTTCACGTCGAAATCGCTGAAATCCTCCGCCACATCGTCTTTGATCTTATAAAGGTTGATGCTCGCAATAACATTTGTAATCGGCAGTTCGGTCGAGTCGGTGCTGTATGTGAACTCGGCGGTCGTTGCCCGGTACTGGTCCAGGGCGCCCGCGGACATGGTATAAAAGTTACCGACGCTCCAGGGTACGTCATCGGCTGTCCTTGTCGTGGTTTGAGGTACATTTTCCTTTGAGAAAACAGTATTGGTCACCACAAAAGGACTTCCATCTTCATTGTTGGAAGGACGCAGGTCCGCCGAATCTGCGGATATGGTATACCGTATAAAATATGCGCCCTCAGGAAGTTCGGGGGCAAAATTGTTCGGCATCACAAGCGCAGTATCCGTTACGCCGGGATCCAGGACGGCAGCACTGGTACTGTCGGAGAAAAGTATTTCGCCGGTATCGTTGTCCTCAACGGTCACCTTTGCCTTCACGTTGGTCATGGCATCCGTGCCGCGGTTGGTTACCACTACAAAAAAGCCGAATGTATCGGTGGAAATTTGCGAGGCAGGAGTAGCAAAACTCGATGCGGGGTAAAAGAAATTGGAAATGGCGAGGTCGAATTTTGCTGTCGGGTTTTCATCGAACAACCTGATGTCATCGAGGTCCCACATGTATTCATAATTGCCGATCCATTGCCACTGCAAATAAACGGTGGATTGGTTGGCCGCCTTGTCGGTAATATCAATGATACTGACCACAGGATTCTCGGAAAATGAGTTTTGAGTGGTCAGATCAGGGAAAATGACATAATCCTTCCAGGTGTTGTTATCCGTACTGACGCGGAGCAGGGCGCTGGCGGCAGGCGTGGTGGCAAATGTGCCGATATGCGATTCAAACTGTAGGTAAACTTTGTCCTTGCCGGAACAGTCGATCGCAGGTGTGGTGAGGCGGCTTACGTGATCCTGGGCAAGTTGTCCGGGAGCATCGGAATTCACATGTACGAATCCCGAGGAGGCGGAGGTAGCATTGAAAGGGTCTTCTCCTACGAATACAGGGGCGCAATTGGTAACATTATCCTGACACCAGACCCAGATAACACCGGCGGGCGATGCGTCTACATTGGTCCAGTTTGCCGGAATATTATTGGTGAAGTCTTCTGACCAAAATGGTTGACCGGATTGAGAATAAAGGAGCCCACCCGACAGGCACAAGGCCAGGGCGAGCAATCGGGTAAGTGATTGCTTCATCGTGCTTAATTTGTTTAGTAAAAAATAACCGGCATGAAGATCGCCTTCATGCCGGTTGTCAACAAATTATTGCTGCGAACGGGCCTTTTGAAGCCCTGTCAACCCGTTTTTAACACCTGAACGACATATTTTGCGTCAGCCGTGTTTCATTTCTTTTGCCCAGGTATCCTTGAGGGTAACTGTTCTGTTGAATACAGGTTTCTCACTTTTACTGTCAGGATCGACACAGAAATACCCCAGCCGGGTAAACTGAAAATGTCGTCCGGGCTCAATATCAGCCAAAGCCGGCTCGATGCGTGCTTCCGGGATGGTCTCCAGTGAATGGGGATTCAGGGCCTTTACCACATCTTTTTCTTCTGTTGGGTCCTCTAACTGGAACAGCCGGTCGTACAGCCGCACTTCCGCTGTTTTAGAATGCGCAGCCGACAGCCAGTGTATGACGCCTTTTACTTTAAGCCCCGAAGTATCCTGCCCCGAACGGCTTTCCGGAATATACCGGCAGTGCAGTTCAGCAATATTGCCCGAGTCATCCTTGATCACTTCATCGCACTGGATGATAAATGCCGATTTTAACCTGACCATGCCGCCCGGGGAAAGTCGAAAGTATTTTGGCGGCGGGTTTTCCATGAAGTCATCCTGCTCGATATACAGTTCACGGCTGAAAGGCAGATTGCGTACGCCGGCATCCGGGTCTTCCGGGTTGTTTTCCGTCGGGAGCCATTCTTCCTGTCCTTCCGGGTAGTTGGTGATCACCACTTTGAGCGGGCGCAGCACCGCAAAACGGCGCAGTGCGCGTTTATTCAGGTCTTCCCGGATGCAGAATTCAAGCACCGACATATCCGCGACGTTTTCGCGTTTGCCGATACCGATCCGGCGGCAAAATTCCCGAATGCTTTCCGGGGTGTAGCCGCGGCGGCGGTACCCGGAGATCGTCGGCATGCGGGGGTCGTCCCAACCGCTTACGTGGCCTTCTTCCACCAGTAATTTCAGTTTGCGCTTGCTCGTCACGGCATAGGAAAGGTTGCGCCGTGCAAATTCATACTGACGCGAAGGGAAAATACCCAGTTGTTCGATGCACCAGTCGTACAATTCGCGGTGTGGCGCAAATTCCAGGGTGCAGATAGAATGCGTGATATGTTCGATGCTGTCGCTTTGCCCGTGCGCCCAGTCGTACATGGGGTAAATGCTCCAGGTATCGCCGGTCCGGTGGTGATGGGCGTGCTTGATGCGGTAAAGCAAGGGGTCGCGCATGATCATATTGGGCGATGCCATATCGATCTTCGCACGCAATACGCAATGGCCGTCGGGAAATTCGCCCGATTTCATTTTTTCAAACAGCGCCAGGTTTTCTTCCGGCGGCGTATTGCGATAGGGGCTTTCTTTGCCGGGTTCGGTGGGCGTGCCTTTCATGGCTGCGATCTCTTCAGCGCTGGAGAAGTCTACATATGCCTTGCCTTTCCCGATCAGCACTTTGGCCCATTCGTACAGTTGCGGAAAATAGTCCGATGTGTAAAGGATCTGCGCGGGGTCGAAGCCCAGCCAGCGCACGTCGGCAATGATACTGTCCACGTACTCGGTATCCTCGGTGACGGGATTGGTATCGTCGAAGCGCAGGTTCGTGGCGCCGCCGAATTTCAGCCCCAGGTCGAAATTGAGGCAAATGCTGCTTGCATGGCCGATATGCAGATAGCCGTTGGGCTCCGGCGGAAAGCGCGTGAGAATACTTTTATATTTTCCGGATGCGAGGTCGGCTTCAACGATCTCCTCCAGAAAATTCAGGTGTTCGGAAGTGTCGGTAGTTTTTTCCGTATTCATATATTATCGTTCCTGATAAATGGGGACGCAAAGAAAAGGCGTTTGATCCAAACAGCGCTTTTTGATTGAAAGTTTTGAAGGCATTTTGCGTTGTATACCTTTGCCGTTTAATAGGCTAATATGAATCCATTTTCCTTAAGAATCGTTCCTCTGGTGTTGGCTTGCTGGTTTTTGCCCCAATTGGCAACGGCTCAGAATGTCGGCATCGGTTTCCAGGTAGGCGATCCGACCGGCCTGAACCTTCATTTCAGGAATAGTTCCGGCGGGATGCGCCCGGATATCTTGTTTGCCTGGGACATCAGCGAAGGCGACCGGAACTTCTTCTTTGTCAACGTGCACGGCTTGTGGTTCAATCGCCTGAGCGCAAGTGCTCCGTTCAATTTTTACTACGGCCCCGGTGGTTTTGTGGGTGTCCGGAAACGCAAACGCGAAAACGACAGCGACACGGTCGTGGGTTTCAGCGGCAATTTCGGGCTGAACTACGAATTTTCGCGGCTGGATCTCTTTGTGCAGATCACCCCGCGCCTCTCGATCGTTCCCGAAACGGCATTCGATGTCGGGGGAGGGCTCGGGCTCCGTTTCTTTTTGTAAACCCTACATGCGCTCCGGCATATCGACGCCCAGCAGGTCCATGCCCGATTGCAGTACCTGACCCACACATTTGCTCAGTTGCAGGCGAAACGCCTTTGCGGCCGCATGGTCGGCGCTGAAGATGGAAAGGTCGTGCCAGAACTTGTGGTATTTTTTTGCCAGGTCATAGCAGAAATTGGCCACCAGCGAAGGGTCGTAAGCCTCTGCAGCGCTCAGGAGCACGGCGGGGTACTCATGCAGCGCGATCAGCAGCGCTTTTTCCTGCGGCTGGATCGGGTCGTACGCGTTTGCAATGGAGAGGTCAATGCCTTCCTTCGCCATGCGCTGCATCAGGCCGTTGATCCGGACGTACGAATACTGAATATACGGCCCTGTTTGCCCCTGCAGGTCTACCGACTCTTCGGGGTTGAAGATCATCTTTTTCTTCGGGTGCACCTTCGTAATGAAGAACTTCAGGGCGCCGAGGCCAACCTTCCGCAGATTCTCGCTCCGTTGTTCTTCGGGCACTTCAGCCAGCGCGCCCTGTTCGTTGGATTGCTCTTCCGCAAGCCGGATCACCTCGGTGATCAGATCGTCGGCATCCACCACGGTGCCTTCGCGTGTTTTCATACGCCCGCCCGGGAGCTCTACGAGCCCGTAAGAAAGGTGGTACAACCCATTTGCATACGGCTCTTCCAGGCGCTTCAGTATCTCAAACAGTACCTGAAAGTGATAGTTTTGCTCATCCGCCACGACATAAACGAACCGATCGCAGCCGAAATCTTCATACCGCATTTTTGCGGTGCCGAGGTCTTGCGTAATATAAACGGAGGTGCCGTCGGCGCGTAGCACCAGTTTTTGATCGTATCCGGCATCTGTCAGATCGATCCATACCGAACCGTCCTCTTTTTTGAACAGCACGCCTTTTTTCAGGCCGTCTTCCACGATGTCCTTGCCAAGCAGGTAGGTATTGCTTTCATAATACAATTTGTCGAACGATACTCCCAGGTCGCTGTATGTCTGGTCAAAGCCCTGATACACCCAGCCGTTCATTTTTTTCCACAGATCGATGGTCTCCGGGTCGTTGGCTTCCCATTTGCGCAGCATTTCGCGCACTTCCGTGCCCAAAGTGGAATATTCATTGAACCACTTGTTTTTGAATTCCTTAAAAAAGACTGCCTCCGTTTGCGTGGGCTTGTGCTGTGCCTCATACACCTGCCGTGCCGCGTCCGTTTCCTGCCAGGCGTCGTATTCCTCCTTTGTTTTTTTCTCAAACAATACGTAAAAATCGCCGACCAGATGGTCTCCCTTGACCCCGCTGTTTTCCGGCGTCTTCCCTTCGCCGAACTTCTTCCAGGAAAGCATGCTCTTGCAAATGGCGACGCCGCGGTCGTTGACGATCTGGCTTCTTACGATCTCATGGCCGGTCGCTTCCAGAATTTTCGAGCAGGACCAACCCAGCAGGATATTACGGATGTGGCCGAGGTGCAGCGGTTTGTTGGTATTGGGCGACGAATACTCGACCATCACCTTGATGCCGTTGGCAGGGCGGCGGCCGTAGTGTGCATTGCCGACCGTTTCCTGTAGAAAATTGCGCCAGCATGCATCCTCAAGTTCCAGATTGAGAAAGCCCTTGACGATATTGAACCCTTTTATTTCGCTTACTTTTTCACGAACAAGATTGCCCACTTCTCCGGCGACCACGTCCGGCGCCTTTTTGGCCATTTTTACAAAAGGGAAAATGACGACGGAATAATCGCCCGTAAAATCGGGTGGAGTAGGGCTTATCTGGACTTTTGAAGCATCTACCGGCTCTCCGTATAGTGCTGTAACGGAATGGCTTACGGCTTCCTGAATCTTTTGAAGTATGTCGGACATGTGTGCAGTTGTTAGTGGCGTGTCACGCGATTTTCGCGCCGCCCGCCCAAAGGAGTGGCAAAAATAGAAGTTTGCAGAAAACAAACCGCCGCACCGGGGCAGTTCCCGTGTGCGGCGATTATTCTTTATGTGTTTAAGTGCCCGATCAGGCGAGTTTGATCGACCGGTCGAGATATACATCCTGGATGGCGTTCAGCAATGCCACGCCTTCTTTCACCGGCTTCTGGAAAGCCTTGCGACCTGAAATGAGTCCCATGCCGCCGGCGCGTTTGTTCACGACGGCCGTGATGACCGCTTCCTGAAGGTCGGTAGCGCCTTTCGATTCGCCGCCCGAGTTGATCAGGCCTGCGCGACCCATGTAGCAATTGGCTACCTGATAGCGGCACAGATCGATCGGGTGGTCGGAAGTAAGTTCGGAATAAACCTTCGGGTGCGTTTTGCCAAAATGGAGGGCATTGTAGCCGCCGTTGTTGGTCGGCAGTTTTTGTTTAATGATATCCGCCTGGATCGTGACGCCGAGGTGATTGGCCTGTCCGGTAAGGTCGGCACTGGCATGGTAATCCGTTCCGTCCTTTTTGAATCCGCTGTTGCGCAGGTAGCACCAGAGGATGGTGGCCATGCCAAGTTCGTGCGCCAATTCAAACGCGCGACTCACTTCGATGATCTGGCGCCCGCTTTCCTCAGAGCCGAAGTAAATGGTGGCGCCGACCGCCACGGCGCCCATCTCCCAGGCATTTTTGACCGTACCGAACATGATCTGGTCGAACTTGTTGGGGTACGACAGGAATTCGTTGTGGTTGATCTTTACGATGAAGGGAATCTTGTGCGCGTATTTCCGGGCCACACTGCCCAGCACTCCATACGTGCTGGCCACGGCATTGCAACCGCCTTCGATGGCGAGTTTGACAATATTCTCGGGATCAAAGAACATCGGATTGGGTGCAAAAGAAGCCCCGGCGCTGTGTTCGATGCCCTGATCGACGGGCAGGATACTGACATACCCGGTGTTGGCGAGGCGGCCACGGCCGATTATCTGCTGGAGGCTGCGCAAGGTCTGGGGATTGCGGTTGCTTTGCAGCCATACCTTGTCCACATGATCCCTGGACGGCGCGTGCAGCGACTTTTTGTCGATGGTGCGGCACTCGTGCTCCAGGTAATACCCGGCCTTGTCTCCCAGCAGGTCGATAATTTTCTGATTAGCCATAAAAATTTGGTGGTGAGTTGGTTAGAGAAATCGTATTGAAAATAACGATCGAACAGGCCGTATAGGCCGTCCGGTCGATCGGATGAAATGACTCCTAAAAATTCCAGGTGAACCCGAAGCGATACTCGAGGGGATTCAGGTAGGTTTCAGTATCATTGGCAATGGCAAAATTGTAGAACACGCCGATTTCTGTGCCTGCGCCTCTTCCCTGGCTCCAGTTCCATCCGGCGCCCAGGCGCGTATTCACACGTGTGTTGGATTCCTTATCAGTCGTTCCGTTCACGTAAAAGACGGGGTCCTGATACCATTGATTAGACACTTCACCCTGGAAGAAAAGCCCCCGGAACACCCTGAGCCGTGCAAAGAGGCCGGCATCTACGTCGAACAGACCGACGGCTTTGAAGCCGGGCTGTTTGACTGAAGAGAAAAACAGCGAAACACGCGGGCCGATGGAAAACGGCTCCGCGACCTTGTAGCCGACCATAGGGGCCACGCCAACAAGGAATACATTACCACCATTGTAGCCGTAGAAGTTGAGGCCGATATTACCTCCGTACCAGAGTCGTGACCTGAAGTCGCCTCCGTTATTGCTATCGCTTTGTGCATCAACAGGTTGTGCGATCAGTACTGCGAGTACAAGCGTGGCCGTGAAGAGTATTTTTTGAAAATTCATAGCAATTGTTTGAAATAAAGGGTGCCTGAAAAAGTGTGTGCAAAGGTATAAAAGCGGAACGTTTTGAAGGAGTTTTACAGAAACGTTGGAGAAAGATCAAACGTTGTTATCTCAAGTCGGTGCGAAGTGCTACATTATTTGAAATAGTCATGTTTTTGACCAAATGAGCATTTTTTTATTTAGGAGCAGCCGAATTATTATTTGGCACACTACTTTCGCAGCTTGAAAATGCGCCTTTTTAGGATTTTTACCCAATCTCCGTTACGACAATCTCCCCCTTGCAAAAAATCATTGTTCAACTCCGTCTCCTGCCAACAGGAAGGCGTGGAAATTATTTAGATCACTTTTTTCTCTAAGTCAAACTGATCCAACTCATGAATCTGCGTTTACGTCTGTTGCTTCGTGCCATGATGTTTTTTGGGATGTTCGCCATCGCCGGTACGATGTGGGCACAAAATTTTACAGGCACGCCCTACAAAACCTCATCCATCGCACTTGACAAGCAATTTACGCACTACGAGGTATACCAAATCGATGCTGCCTCTCTTTTTGCCTTTATCCAAAGCAGTCCGGATTTCAGCCAGCCTGCACTTGTATTGGGCGACCAACACTGGAATTTACAACTCAGTCCGAGCGAAATTTACAGCCCGAACTACACCCTGCAGGTGCTCACCCCGGGTGGAAAGGTAGAAACCAGCAAGCCGTCGATCACCAAAGCGTTTAAGGGCATCGAAACACAGGGTGGCGGTCACGTACGCCTCACGGTTGATTCCGATTTTATCTACGGCTATGTGTACGCCGACGGCACAAGGTATTTTATAGAACCGCTCTGGTATCTCGATCCGGCTGCCTCGCACGATCTTTTTGTGGTGTACAAAGAGCAGGATGTGATCAAGGATGCCAATGCAGGCACCTGCGCCCTGATCGAACTCCAGGAAAAGGCAGAAGACTGGATCGACGAGGACGACCACGTGGATAGCCCCGGTGCGCAGATGCTGATGGCCTGCTACCAACTGGAGATCGCGATTGCATCGGACAATTCCATGTTCAACAAGTACGGCTCGATCGGCGGAGTTGAAAACCACAACATCGGGGTGCTGAACGATGTGCAGGGTGATTACACCGGCAATTTCAACAACGACATCGAATTCAATATTGTCACGCAGTTTATTGTGACCGGCTCCGATCCCTGGTCAGCATCACTCAATCCGGGTACATTGCTGGACAGTTTCCGGGCCTGGGGCAACGGCGGCGGTTTCGGCGTCCCGTTTGACAACGGCGAACTCTGGACGAACCGAAACTTTACGGGAAACGTGATCGGCATCGCTTATCTGAATGGAATTTGTACCAATAACAAGTATCACTGCCTGCAGGATTACACGACCAACAGCAACCTGCTTCGCTCGCTGACCACGCATGAACTGGGGCACAATTTCAATTCTCCGCACGACCCGCAAGGCACAACGTTTATCATGAGTCCGGTCAACGTCGGCAGTATGACCTGGAGCTCGAACTCCACCAGCATCATCAACGCTTACATGACCTCCAAGATCAATAGCGGCTGTCTTTCTCCCTGTGGTCCGCCGCCGCCGCCATTGGTCGCTGATTTTGAATTTGATCCGAATCCGGCCTGCCAGGGCCAGTCAGTACAGTTTACCGACCTTTCTTCAGGCAACGTGAACAGCCGCAGCTGGATCTTCCCCAGCGGCTCGCCCGGGGGATCGGTACAGGCAAACCCGGTTGTGACCTGGAATCTGCCGGGAACCTATAACGTCACCCTGACCGTGACGGGTGTGGGTGGTTCGGCGTCCACGACAAAATCGATCACGGTCAAGCCGCAACCTACCGCCAGTTTCACCTATTCGGTGGATGGCACCAGCGTTACTTTCAACAATACCTCCATGAACGGGACCGACTTCTTGTGGGATTTCGGTGATGGAGAGATCAGTGTGGAAGAAAATCCTTTTCACGTGTACACAGAAGCAGGCATTTATGTGGTCATGCTGACCGTTACCAATGAGTGCGGCATTGCTACAAAGACGCTTGTGGTCAATACGGCGCCGACAGCCGATTTCAGTGCATCGCCGACCAGCGGTTGTGCCGCCTTCACTGTAAACTTTACCAATCTGTCATCTAACAACGCTGTTGCATACTCCTGGTCCTTCCCGGGTGGGCTTCCCCAAACCTCCAACCTGGCCAACCCTCTTGTGGTGTATCAGACTCCCGGCACGTACGATGTCTCTCTGACGGTTACGAACATTTCGGGTTCCAGCACAACGGTCAAAACAGGCTATATTCATGTAGATGGTCCGCCCGTCACCAATTTCTCTTTTACCACCAACGGACTTACGGCCACATTTACCAACAACAGTTCCGGCGCTACGTCCTACATATGGAATTTTGGTGACGGCAGCACGAGCACGGAAACCAACCCGGTTCATACGTACGACGATCCCGGCGTATATACAGTGATCCTGACCTCGACCAATGACTGCGGTTCTACCAATATCACAAAAACGGTGATCGTAAGCACACCGCCGACCGCCAATTTTACGGCTGCACCCACCAGCGGCTGCGGCCCGCTGACGGTTTCGTTTACCAATCAATCCTCCGGCAACCCGCTGACATTCAACTGGCTGTTCCCGGGTGGCAATCCTTCTTCGTCCACCGAGCAGAATCCGACCGTAGTTTATAACAACGCCGGCGTATTTAACGTAACCCTGATCGTAGGCAATAACGCCGGTACGGATACGACCGTTCTGACCAACTACATCAACGTAATGGCACAGCCGACGGCTGGATTTGCCAGCACGGTGAACGGCTTGATGGTTACGTTTAATAACACTTCCCAAAACGTTGTTTCCTACAACTGGGATTTTGGCGATAACACAAACAGCAACCTCGCCAATCCGACGCACACCTACGCCAACGACGGCAGCTACACGGTTACCCTGACGACCACCAATCCCTGCGGGACGGCTACCTTCACCCAAACCGTGGTGATCGCGACGCCGCCGACCGCCGGCTTCACCGCGTCGCCGACCGTCGGTTGCGGTCCGCTGACGGTGCAGTTTACCAATGCGTCTTCACCGAATACGACTTCGTGGAACTGGCAGTTCCCGGGCGGAACGCCTTCCAGTTCTACCCAGCAGAAT
>JACJYP010000014.1 GCA_020636045.1 Lewinellaceae bacterium | reverse complement strand
TATGTTGCCAGCCCGGAGGATGACCAGTACACAACCCTGCGAAAAAAAACTGTTTCTATGTTTGTTGAAGGTTCCGTTTTCCAGATCGGTGAAGTGCCAATGCTTGGCAAACTACACGATTTGAAACCTTTAGCGATGAATGGGCACCCAGTTTGGAGAGATGGAAGAGGTATATTTCTAAATTCCAAATCTTTGTAGTTATGGCAAATAGGAATGCTCTCAAATTATATTGTCTTAAATGTAACAACTCTCAATTACACAGGGTCGTCAGAAAAGATATGTGGGAGGACAAAGAACTTGAAATTTTTTTTGAAGATGAAGATATAATTGAAGCTGACCAGGTTGTTAAATATTGGATATTCCAGATCGTAGCTTGCAGTAAATGTGGCAAACGATCTTTCCGTGAGTTTTGGCATGACGGCACATTTATTGAAAATGATAAGGAAATTTATCCAAAAAGAGGGCTTGTCTTCCGAAAAAAGATTGATTTCACTCAAGTGCCTGAAAATTTGAAGAAAATATATGAGACGACAATAGACTTGTTTAACGAGGAAAAAAAACTTCCTTGTGCTATCTGTCAGAGGATTATTGTGGAAGGCATTGTAAAGGAGAAGTTTATTGACTCATTTCAGTTAGAAGAAAAAGAGAAGAAAAGGCGAAAAAACTTAGGACTCGAGAAAAAACTTAATGAGCTAGCGCATGCTGGTATTATTAGCTACAATACGACTAATGCTTTGAAAACATTAAAAAATATGGGGAATGATGCGGCCCATGAAATGGAAGTTCCGACAATGCGAGAATTAGATTTTGGATTGCGAATGATTGAATCTTTATTAAAAGTTGTATACGATGAGCATGAACCAGAAATGACTAAGCTAGCTGATCAGATGGAAAAAAGTAAAAAACGTCGACGAAACAGTTAAAATATGGATATCAGACTTAGCACACTTACCCCAATTCATATCGGTACAGGCCGCGAGATGATGCCAGAGTACGACTATGTACCCTTTGACAATTCAATAGCAGTACTTGACGAGGCAAAAGTACTATCTATTATTTCTGGTGGCCAAGAACCAACTGCCGAAGACATTAATCGTTGGGTCAACTTGATTGACCGGGGAGAGAAGCTCTTGCCGTACTTGCGACAACGACGGCCCGGATTGAAGGCAACTGATATTGGCAGGGAAATTCCTCTTTCTGAATCTATTAATTTTGAAAAGGTCAAGACCATTCGTGCTCAAATACACGGATGTGGCCTGCTTCCAGGATCATCCTTGAAAGGAGCGATACGGACAGCCTTGCTTACATATTTTATTGATTCAGACGGAGGCAGGGCTGTGAAAAATACTTACAATCTCTATGATAGGCGTAATCGGTTCAACGCGAGCAACCTTGAAAAAAAATTCTTTGGCCCGTCACCTCACAAGGATTTAATGCGCTTGTTGCATGTCGGAGAGGCGCATTTTAGTGATACAGTTATTATAAAAACAGAAGTGCTGAATCTTAAAGGTAATGACTGGAGACGCGATGGGAGATTAGAAACATGGATTGAGGCAATTCCTGCGGGTGAAACCGCTGAAACACGTTTGAACGTGGATAAAACACCCGGGCGACAGAAACTTTTTGACTACGAAATGGTAAAAAAACTGGAACCCAGGCGATTGTTTGAGATCATCAATCAGCATACTTTACGTCTTGTTGATGCGGAGTTGAAATACTGGGATATTGATGAAGGTAATCCTGTAGATCTGGGTGATTATTGTGAGTCGCTCAAGCGGCAAAAGAATGAAATTGCAAAATGTGATGAAAATTCCTGTGTGATTCGTGTAGGTTGGGGCTCGGGTTGGAAATTTATGACGGGTGGCTGGCAACGACATTTGTCAGATGAAGTTTATGACAAACTTGTACTGGCATTGCGTCGTCGTCATCCGGTAGATTTGCCATTTCCCAAAACAACAAGATTTCAAGCGTCGGGAGAACCACTTGGGTTTGTAAAGTTATCAATCAAATAATATGGAATCACTTTCTCTATCCACTGCCCGAATCCTTGTTGTCTCGCCGTCACCTGGCGACAGTGCTTACATGGAGGATTTTTTTGATCGCACGCCATTCACTAAACCTGATTTTGCGATAGCAAAATTTCAGCCTGCAGATAAATATAATTTTATCGTGTTTGACGCACGTAGTCTGCCAGCAGCCCCTAATATCGAAACCTTTGCTAAATTGCCTGAGGCGGTTCAGGGGCATTATTTTCTACTCGACCGCTATCTACAAGATACAAATAAATATATTTTGTATTTCGGCAAATACTACTACAATCTTAATCAGGAACGTTGCCCTTCTGCCAATTCTAAATTCACTCTGTATGCTCGTGTTCAGGAGTTGATCGATTTTATCAACAATTATAAATCCGAATAATCACCTTATTCCACTCAATTCCCATTACATTTGTCTAGCGTATCCTCAAAACCTGAACATGGATAATTCATTGTTGGCATTGCCAGGCCGCGAGAGCAAATCTGGCAAGATCGCAAAGTTACTGCCAGCGGTACTTTTCTTTGGCTTGCTTTTTTACTTCTCCAATCCTTCTTTTCAGCAAGGTGAAAACAACCGGATGAAAATGGAGAAGTCATCGGGCAGAAACGGAAAACACGCCAACCCTAAAGCGCGACAGAGTGCGGAGGAGCAATACCAGAAAGCAAAAGAGGCCTGGCAGCAGATAAAATCCAGGGCAAACAAAAGCCCTGAAGACAAAAAACTACAACAGGAGCTCGAAAAACAGGTTAAACACTGGGAAAAGAAAAAAGGCTGGAAAGGCGACCACCACAGCCAAAAACACAAAGGCAACTAACATGCATCTTTTCACCATTATTTGCGAATTCAGGGGCGGTACGTATACCCGGCAAATGTCTGCAAAGGACCCGGTCCGGGCCTTTGAGCAATGGGCGGCTCATTTTCAGCATGACAATGTGCTTTCGCCGGCAGAGAAGGAGATGTTCGAAACAGCAGTGGCCTATTCCCTTTCGGAAAACGGCCTGACCGCCATGGAAAACCTGCAAAACGTCTGGTACGAAGGCTTTTCGCTGGGCGACGATCTCCTGGAAGTAATGGTCATCGCCATGAGCCCCACGCCGGTAACCACCAGACCTGCTGCACATCCGGCATCCTGATCTCATCCCCACCGCACTTTCCCGGCCAGTTTCCGGTATTCGCGATGGTCTTTGCCGAGGATAAAGCCGAGAAACTCGATCTGGCCTTGCACCGAGCGCCGGAACCGGTCGAATACCCAGGCGTGGAACAGCCCGCGTTCCCGCACGGCCTCGCTCATGAGCCAGGTATATATTTTGATCTCCTGCTTCAGGCTTTTCAGCCAGTTTTTGCCGGGCACCGGCAAGGCATTTTTCCCGAGCACCAGACCGGTGATCTCGGGCTGCTCGGGCCGGCTTTGCAGGCGCACCTTGCTTTCATTGACGGCGAAGCCGTGTCGCAGCACTACCATTCGCACCTCGTCGGCGAAGCCGGACGGCGGCTCCGAGCGAAATGAAAAAGTAAGGTCGTCGGCATAGCGGGTGTACACCGCCTGCGCTCCGGCG
The DNA here is from genome assembly GCA_020636045.1 of Lewinellaceae bacterium. Lineage (GTDB taxonomy): Bacteria > Bacteroidota > Bacteroidia > Chitinophagales > Saprospiraceae > M3007. Next base: position 86,224 of record JACJYP010000014.1, on the reverse strand, counting down.
GCGAGGCGTTCGAGCTGGTAATCGAAAAACAGGCAGCACAGGTTGGACAGTACCGGCGATGTCGGGGCGCCCATCGGCAGCCGCCCCTGATACGCGCAGAGTTGGCACAGGGCGTTGCACAATTCGGGCGGGAAGAACAGGACATTGCGGAACAGGTCGCGCAAATGGGTGAGCGTGACGGTGTGGAAGAAGTCTTTCAGGTCGAACAGCAGAAACCATTCGCCCTTGAGGTGTGCCAGCGCGTTGGAGTAGATATTGCGCGGCCGCAGTTCGTCGCTCGGCGAGAGGATAAACCCGTAGGCGCAGTCGGGCTTGACGCCGTAGTACATGGCCTGCAGGTAGCGGTTGAGCGATTGTTGAACGATCTTTAGGGCAGGCGCGGGATGCTGGATCAGGCGTTTCTGTCCGCCGGGTTTGGGTATGTAAAAGGTGTAGTACACCGGCCGGGCCATTTGGCGGGAAAGCAAGGGCTCGGTCGTGCCGAGCAGGCCGGCGAGTTCGGCTACGGATCTCAGATTTTCAAACCGCTTGCCCAGCGCAGTGACCTGGGTGGTATTGAGCTCGCTTTTTTGTTCGGAAAAAGTGTACATGATCTCCTCTTTTTATGGTGAAACGATGGGAGCGCGCGACCGTGTCCACTCAGAAATACCGGACGGGCGCGCGGCGGCCCAATGAGCGTTTGTCGGGTTGATTTCCAAGCAGCAGCATGTTTTTCCAGGCCGTTTTGTCGATCGGGACGATGCAATACCGGTCGTCGGGCGCCAGCACGTCCGTGAATTGTCGTACAAGTTCCTGTATGTGTCCGGCATCGGAGCGACCGGCAAATACCGAGCGCTGAAGCCGCAGCAGACCGGCCTGTTTGCACCATTTCGCGGCCATGCGGCGCGTGCGGTGGTGGCTGATGTCGTATGAGACCCAGTAGTACATATTGCTTTTATGGCAGTGTCAGTTGGAGTGCCGGCAGATATATGCCGGCAAAAAGGGGATCTGGCGCTGTATTCAGGCGACGGCTCGTTGGGGATGCGGGGTCCATTGCAGCACGAGCGCGGCGAATTTCCGGGCTTCTTCCATCAGGTATTGCTCCAGAGGAAAGCGCCGGCCGCCGGACTCTTTCTTTTTGCGGCGCATACGCTGTTGCAGGGCATCTGTGAGCAGGCGTTTGCCGTCTTCATTCAGCCAAAGCCCTTCGGGCTGTCCGGGCGCCGGAGCGCAGTGTTTCGAAGAGGTCTGTTTGCCTGCAAAGAGCCGGAATACCGTTTTTTCCACCCAGATGCGGAAGGGCTCCACGAAGTCGAACACCATGCTTTTGCGCTGGTAGCCGTCGTAGTGCATAAATCCGATATAGGGGTGGATGCCCGCCAGCAGCAGCGCCCGTTCCACGATGCGGTACAGGATGCCGTAGCCGTAATTCAGAAATGCGTTGAAGAGGTCTTTGGCCGGGCGCTTGCTGCGGCCGTTGTATGGCTGATCTTCCGGCAACAATGCGCCGAGGGTGTCGTGATAGAGGCGTCCTGCGGCCCCTTCGATGCCGCGGATCGCGGCGGCGGCTTTTTCCCTGTCCGGGCCGACCGTCAGTGCGTGCAGCCGTGTCAGCAATTCGCCGATGCCGGCTTCCGCCTTTTCGATCAGGGCAAGTTTTTCGCCGCTGCGGTAGGCTTTCAGTTTGCGGAGGTAGCGATGTCTTTCGCGTATTTTGGCTTCCACCCAGTCCTTGGCGATGGCGAGTGCCTGCGGGTGGAGGGAGAGGGAGAGCTGGTTTTTCCAGATGCTGAGCGTGGTGCTGGGGCGGTTGCTCCAGAGCCGGCCGACCGGGTGGCCGAAGCCGTCGAGGATCAGCACATCGGCGCCGTGTTCGAGCGCCAGCAGCAGCGCGTCGGAGGAGACGGAGGTGCCGCTTTGCATCAGGATGGTTCGTACCTGGTGGGCGGCGAACTGTTCCGTGACGTGGTGATTGGAGCCGCTGAGGTCGGGGACGATCACTTCAAAAAGGCCGTCTTTCACCCGGAGCCGGGCGCCGAAACTTTGCAAGTAGACTTCCATATTTGAATATATTGATGGTGAAGAGATGCGAACGGAGGAAGAAAGACCGGTTTCATATTATGTGATTGGTTCATGTTGCGTAACGATTGCGGCTCCTTTTGCGAGCCAGATGTACGATCAAGACACTACAAATTTCTTCGACGCTGCTGAATTGATCCTGAAAAAGTGCGTTTTTGCGGAGAAGTGCAGAAACCCGTTTTCCTGAAAAAACTTCCCGATTTTGCTTGTAAGTGCCTTGTTTTCAATGATTTAATTTTACGGAAAACCTGAAGAAACAAGTCATTTGCGCGACATTTTGCAATTTTTTTAACTTTTATTTAACGTTTCGGGCTCAAAATTTACGGGGAAAAATTAGGTCCAACACGCAGAGGATCAGTACATTTGGCCTGATTCAGCACTTTCCAGACCTTATCCACTATGACGGGGATTGAAACCTTAGCCAGCCATGCTGGATGAAAGCTGGTAACCGACTTTCCAGACCTTATCCACTATGACGGGGATTGAAACTGGTAGTGTTAAAGCTGTACCCCTGGTCAATAATAACTTTCCAGACCTTATCCACTATGACGGGGATTGAAACTTATCAACGATAGTAGCAGCGTCGCCATCAGGCAGCCTTTCCAGACCTTATCCACTATGACGGGGATTGAAACACGACCCCAGCGGAAGGTTATCCTGAATGGCCTCTTTACTTTCCAGACCTTATCCACTATGACGGGGATTGAAACAAATCGGTGAAAACGGCATCGCGCCGTTGAGCAACGCTTTCCAGACCTTATCCACTATGACGGGGATTGAAACCGGTTCCTGACCTCCGATGAGGTTCTCGATATGCCCTTTCCAGACCTTATCCACTATGACGGGGATTGAAACGCTTCAGGCGGGTGCAGAGGTTAGCCACCTGTTCTCTTTCCAGACCTTATCCACTATGACGGGGATTGAAACCGGCCTTGAGCGCATCGGTCAAAACAGAGAGTGCCCACTTTCCAGACCTTATCCACTATGACGGGGATTGAAACCCAAAACCGGTAAGACGGTGGACGGCTTACGGTAGACGGTTTTAAAAAAGCGGCCCGGTAACGTTGTGGTTACCGGGCCGCTTTGTATTGGTGAGGATGGTTTGTGGTGTAGCCGCCGGGAGGCGGGGCGCGCTTTTATGATCCGGGGATTGGAGGTTTTACATTTGGATGATTGATGTTTTTTCGGGTGGTTCTACCGGGTATAAGTTGCTGGTTTTGAATGATTTCGCTTCGCGTGTTCATCCCCCTGACCCCCTTCAAAGGGGGAGGTTGCGCTGCGTTGCAGCGCTGGACAGCGTATTCCTTTATCTACTTGTAAAAACTATCACGAAAGGCGCCAGTCCCGGCAACTAAAACCAGGACGATTGGCGCCGCAAGATGATCTAAAGCACTGTATCACAAAATGTTGCGCAGCAACATTCCGTTCCCCCTTCGAAGGGGGGCAGGGGGGATGAACACCCGCGACGGGATTTTGCACGTACGAGTATTACGTTTTCCGGTTGGTTCTACTGGGTATAAGTTGCTGGTTTTGAATGATTTCGCTTCGCGTGTTCATCCCCGCCCCTTCGGGAGTTGCGCTCGTTGCGCGCTGACAGCTTTCCTTTATCACTTGTAAAACTATCACGGCGCCAGTCCGCAACAAAACAGGACGATTGGCGTGCAAATGATCTAAAGCACTGTATCACAAAATGTTGCGCAGCAACATTCCGTTCCCCCTTCGAAGGGGGGCAGGGGGGATGAACACCCGCGACGGGATTTTGCACGTACGAGTATTACGTTTTCCGGTTGGTTTACTGGGTAAGTTGCTGGTTTGAATGATTTCGCTTGCGTGTTCCCCCTGACGGGTGCGCTGCGTTGCAGCGCTGGACAGCGTATTCCTTTATCTACTTGTAAAAACTATCACGAAAGGCGCCAATACCGGCAACTAAAACCAGGACGATTGGCGCCGCAAGATGATCTAAAGCACTGTATCACAAAATGTTGCGCAGCAACATTCCGTTCCCCCTTCGAAGGGGGGCAGGGGGGATGAACACCCGCGACGGGATTTTGCACGTACGAGTATTACGTTTTCCGGTTGGTTCTACTGGGTATAAGTTGCTGGTTTTGAATGATTTCGCTTCGCGCGTTCATCCCCCTGACCCCCTTCAAAGGGGGAGGCTGCGCTGCAGCGCAGCGCTGGCCAAACCTTACAGTTTTCCGCTGGAGATCTTTTGTTCCAGGGCCGGAGATTTGCGGATTGCATATGCCTTTTGCCAGAATTCCACCGCCTTGCCCTGCTCGCCTTTTTTGAACAGCGCGTCGCCGTAGTGTTCCAGAAAATCGGGGCTTTTGTCGCCGCCTTTGTCAAGCAGGGCTTCGTACCGCGCGGTGGCTGCGGCGTAGTTTTTCTTGCCGCTGAGGGCGCGGCCGATGAGGTCGGTGACGTCGATCTTCATCACGGGATTGTTGCCGGTCATCAGCAGCGCCTGTTCGAGTTGTGCGATCGCATCGTCGTATTTTCCTTTTTCGATTGCGGCAAGGCCGTAGTAGTAATAGCCGCCGGGCTGGTTGGGAAATGCGTCCATGGCCTGCTCGGCGATGCGCAGCATGTCGTCCCAGCGTTTTTGCGCGTGCAGGATGTCGAGGGTGTTGTCCCAGACTGAAAATACGGTCGGATTCAGCGCGATACATTTCTGGTACCGCTCCAGCGCTTCGCTCAGCCGGTTGGCGTGGTAGAACAGGTCGCCGGAGAGGCTCCACGCCTTCGGGTCGCTGGAATGTGCTATTTCCATGGCCTGCGCCAGTTCGAGCAGGTTTTCAGTGAGGGCTGCATCGGCGCCGGCGTCGAGTTTCGGAAAATAGGGTAGTACCTCTTTTACTTTCGCATCGATCGAAATTTTCGGGTCGGCGAACAGGGGCTTCAGGGAAGCGATGTAGTCGGCGTCGCTGCTGTTTTTTCCCTTTTGCACCGCGGCCAGCCGCGCCACTTTATCGTTCGGGTCGATCTTCAGGATGTCCTCGTACACTTTCCGGGCGTTGTCGCCGTCGCCGATGGTCTCGTAAAACTGCGCCAGGCGATGGCGGAATTCCAGCCGGGCAGGGTAGGCATTTGCCAGTTTTTCGAGTTCGGACGCAGCCTTCTTGTCTTCGCCCATGCCCACATAGATCAGGTGTTTTTCCATCGAGGTCTCCTCTTTGATGCCGTAGGTCTTCTCGATCTTGTCGATGGTGCGGAGACCGGCCTGCGGATCGCCCGACAGCACCTGCAAATACGCCAGGTGGTCGAGGAATTCGAGCGTTTGCGGGAATTGTTTGCTCAGGGATTCGTAGATGCCGATGGCATCGGCCACGCGACCGTTTTTTTCATAGATGTCGGCCTGGAATATCCGGTACCATTCGTTTTCGGAGTCCAGCGCGACGGCTTTGGCGACCGCATCCAGGGCGTTGCCGAGGTCGTTTTGTGCGAAATAGGCGCGCGACATATTGTACCACGCCGCGGCGTTATCGGGGTTGTCGTAGGTGAATTTTTTGAAGAGTTCGATCGCCTTGTCGTAGTGGCCGAGCAGGCGCTCGCTTTCCGCCGCCACAAAGGCGCTTTGCCGGTCGGCTTCCGCTTCCGGAATGGTGACGGCGCGGCCGTCGAGGGTGTTCTGCGCCGCGCAGGTAACGGCGAACAGCGATATAAAAATGGCGATATGATATTTCAAAATATTACGGAAAATCTGGTGCATGCAAATGAACGGATTGCCGGCGCTAACGCCTTGAAAAGTTTGAAAAGTCCCCCAGGTTCAGTTCGTCCCTCGATCCGATGTAGCGGCTGGAATTGCCCACCATCGAACTGTCCAGCACGGCATTTTTGATCTGCGACTTGTTCTGGATGATACTGTTCGTAATAACGGTATTCTCGACCGTCGAATTATGCCCGACGCTCACGTAGGGACCCACCACGGCATTGCGGATCACAGCGTTTTCACCGATATAGCAGGGTTCGATGATGATGCTGTTCTCCACCACGGCGTTGCCTGCCACCAGGCCGTTGTCGCGGTGTATCTCCAGCATGCGCTCGTTGGAGTGCAGGATGGCTTCCTTGTTGCCGCAGTCGAGCCATTCCTCGATCTCGCCGGTCCGGAACCGAACGCCGTTGTTTTTCAAATGTTCAAGCGCGGTGGTCAGTTGGTATTCATTTTTTTCCCGGATCTCCTGTTTGATGATGTGCTGGAGCGCATCGCGCAGTTTTTCTCCTTCCCGCAGGTAATAAAGCCCGACGATAGCAAGATCGGAGACGGGTTTTGCGGGTTTTTCGATGAACTCCGACACGACGCCGGTGTGATCCAGTTTTACGACGCCGAAAGAAGAAGGGTCCTTTACTTTTTGCACCCATATAAAACCGTCTTCGGCGGCGTTGAATTTGAAATCTGCCTTGAACAGGGTATCGGCGAACGCGATCATGCAGCGTCCCGAGAGGCTGTCGCCGGCGCAGTGGATGGCATGGCCGACCCCCAGCGCTTTTTCCTGGTGGTAAATGCGCCCTTTGGCGCCCAGGGCCTCGGCAATGGAGACGAGTTCTTTTTCCACCTCGGACCCGAAGTCGCCGACGATGTAGGCGATCTCGTCGATGGGCCCGTCGTACGCCGTTGCGAGGCTTTCGACCAGGCGCTGGATAATGGGTTTGCCGGCGACCGGTATCAGGGGTTTGGGCACGGTCAGGGTGTGCGGGCGCAGACGGGTGCCCCGACCTGCCATCGGGATTATGATCTTCATATTGCTTTTATTTTCGGTTCATTTATTTTTTTCCGGTACTGCCAAAACCTCCCGCGCCGCGTCCGGTGGCTTCCAGTACCTCGACTTCCTGCCATTCTATCTGCTCGTAGCGGGCGATCACCATCTGGGCGACGCGTTCTCCGGGTTCGATGGTTTGCACCTCATTGGACAGATTTACGACAATACATTTAATTTCGCCCCGGTAATCGCTGTCGATCGTGCCGGGAGAATTGAGCATTGTGAGGCCGCGCTTCGCAGCAAGCCCGCTGCGCGGTCTGATCTGCGCTTCGTAACCGTCCGGCAGTTCGATGAAAAGACCGGTCGGAATGAGCGTCCGCTCCAATGGAGACAATACCATGGGTTCGTCGATATTGGCGCGCAAATCCATCCCGGCACTGCCCGCGGTTTCGTACTTTGGCAGCGGATTGGAAGAATGATTGATAATTTTTACCTTCAATGTCCGAATGTTTTTTGGCTGCAAAAGTAGCGAAAGTGCCGGAACAGATAATTATACGTCCGGATCGTTCAAAGCGGGGGCTGAACCGGTTTAGTCCATCTTTGTCGGATTCGAGCGCCTTTCCGGCACAGTTCATGCTACTGGGCCCGGAGCCTGTCTGAAAACCATTTCCGCCCCGAAAATGATTTTCAGAAGGTTTCCAGAAACATTTTTGACGGCTTCCGAATAGCCGCAATGAAGACAAAGGTTTCCCAAATTTTTCGGCCGATTAAACATACTATTTAAATGAAAGCCAACTTTACGCTTCTCTTATTGCTGTTTTCATCTCTATTATCAATGGTACTGGCTCAGGGTAACAATGACTGTACCATACAGTTGGGACCCGATGTTACGGTTTGCAACAATGCCATGTTTACCCTGAACCCGGACGCAAATCCAGATGTGCAATACACCTGGACCGGCCCGGCCGGTTTGAGTTGTTACAATTGCCCTTCGCCGAACGTAGTCGCACTGCCCACCGGCACCTATACGTTCATCGCCAACAGCCAGGGCGCGCAATGCTCGGACAGCGATACGATCACGATCACGGTGATCGACGGCCAGCAGCCGCAATACACCCTGACCGACGATAAAACGATCTGTGCGGGCGCCTCCGTGAACCTCGGGGGCTTCGCCTTTCCGAATACTTTTTACCAGTGGACTTCCGCGCCGCCCGGGTTTTTATCCTCGTCGCCGAGCCCCACGGTAACGCCGGCGCTGACGACCCGCTATTTCATCATTGCGTTCAATAACTCCTGCCCCTTCGTGTCCATCGACAGCGTGCTGATCACGGTCGTGCAGCAGCCGGTCCTCGATATTCAGGGCGATACGGCGATCTGTGTCGGCGAAAGCGTGCTGCTGGGGTCGACCATCCTGGAAGACGGGGTGCATTATTCCTGGACACCAAACGGCGGCACCCTGGACAACGACACCCTCCCGAACCCGCTGGCGACGCCGCTGCAAACAACCCTGTACCAACTGGTGGCCACCAATGCCGCCTGCACGGAAATGCGGACGGTAGAGGTGTCGGTCGTGAACCTGACGCTCGATCTCGACGTCGGCGATACGGTGCGCATCTGCCAGGGCGGTTCGGCGCCGATCAATGCTACGCTGACGCCGGGCGCGACGATCAGCTGGAATCCCCTGACCGATCTTCAGATCACCAACAACGGATTGAATGTGGTGGCCAGCCCCGATACCGGAACCTTGTATACCGCCACGACGGTGGCGCCCGGGTGCACGATCATCAGGGAAGTATATGTCACCGTGGACAGCCTTCCGGCAGACCTGTCGATCGCTCCGATGGATACGACTGTGTGCAAAGGGGTTGATGTGCTGCTCAGTTCGCCGCTTTTCGAGCCCGTCAATTTTCCGGGCATCGGTTTCAAATGGTTGCCGTCACAGGGGCAACTGACACCGGACACCTTGTATAATATGGTGGTGCAGCCCGACAAAACGACTACATATACCAGGGTGACGAGTTATGGCGGCTGTGTTGACTCTTCAAAAGCCATCGTAAGGATCGTGGAACCGCCACAGATCAGCATCGTACCGTCCGATACCATGATCTGCGCGGGTAAAAGTGTGAAACTGAAAGTAATTTACCCGTTCACGGTAAATGACATCAAGTGGTCGCCGGCCGAAGGCCTCGATTGCACGGAATGCGACGAGCCTAACGCAAGTCCACTCGTCACGACCACCTATACGGCCACCGGCGAGTACCAGGGATGCCCGACCAGCGCCTCGGCGACGGTCGCGATCCGGCCCCTGCCGCTCATTCAGTTCCCGACCGACGTCAAATTATGTCTGGGAGAATCCATCACCCTGAATCAGGCTGCCGATCCCACGGCTACGTACAACTGGACTTCTACGGACCCCAACTTTACGCCGACCACTGCAGCACAGCCGGTCGCCACCCCGACCCAGAACGCCACTTATTTCGTCCAGGCAGACAACGGCTGTCAGAACCAGGGGCAGGTCAGCGTGACGGTTGCTTCCGCGACACTGACGTTGAGCAACGACACGACTATATGCCAGAATTTCACCGCGACGCTGACCGCTTCGGGTTCGTTGCCCGGCACTTACCAGTGGAGCAGCGGGCAAAGCGGGCAGAACATCCAGGTCACGCCTGCCCAGACAACGACCTATACCGTCACTTACACCTATGGTGACAATTGTACGCTGACGGACCAGGTGACGGTGAATATCGACGGCGTGGGGCCCCAGATCATTTTCCCGAACGACAAGGAATTGTGTCCGGGTGAAAGCATCGTGCTGAACAGCGGAAATACACCCGGTGCGGTCTATTCCTGGACCTCCAACCCGCCGGGCTTTAGTTCCACCAGCGCGGCGCCGACGGATACTCCCGATCAAACCACCAACTATACGGTGACCGCCACGCTCGGCAATTGCACCATCACCAAATCGGTCAATGTGATCGTTTACAATGCGACGCTCACTTTGCCCGACGATATTACGATCTGCACGGGCGACGTGGCCAAGATCACGGCAAACGGAACCCTCTCGGGGAGTTACCTGTGGTCGACGGGAGATACGACGGCTATTCTGGAGGTGTCGCCGACCGATGATACCGTTTACGACCTGGTCTATTCATACGGCGACGGCTGTACCCTCGAAGACGCGATCAAAGTATCGGTGAAAGAGGGTTTTTCTCTGAAGATCGTCACGGACCCCGATACCAACCGGATCAACCTCGGCGATCCCTTCGACCTGCAGGGCATCGTGGCGCCTTCGCAAAACCTCTCGGGTTTTCAGTTCCAGTGGCTGCAAAACGGACAGACACCGTTGGGAACTACGGACGAGATCAGCATCATACCGACCTCGCAGGAGGACACTACCTTCAACGTAACTTATGTTTTGATCGCCACCGCACCGAGCGGCTGCCGCGAACAGGCACAGTTTACGCTTACAGTGGTTTACCCGCTTAAAGCGATGCCCAACGCTTTCACACCGAACGGCGACGGAGTGAACGATCTCTTCCGACTGAACCTGGTGGAGGGTACGGCCACCGTGCTCAGCATGGAAATTTACAACCGCTGGGGCAAGAAAGTCTATGAAAGCACCGACCCTGCAGCCACCTGGGACGGTACTTCCGAAGGAAAGGATGCACCCAGCGATGTGTACGTGTATGTGATCCGCTGGCAACGGGACGACGGCGCGCTGCAACCCCCGCTGATCGGCGACATCACCCTGCTGCGCTGATAAAGAATTGCGTTAAAACGGAACTCGTTACAGGGCTTCCGGGGTTTGTGAATCCCGGAAGCTTTACTTTTGCGGTAAAATAACCCGGATGGTCAAGATCGGAAATGTTGAACTCGGCGACTTCCCCTTGCTCCTCGCGCCCATGGAGGACGTGAGCGATCCGCCGTTCCGCAAACTGTGCAAGGAACAGGGCGCAGATATGGTGTACACCGAGTTTATCAGCGCCGACGGCCTGGTTCACGAAGCAAAAAACACCTTTCAGAAACTCGAAATATTCGACTACGAGCGGCCTATCGGCATACAATACTTCGGCGGACAGCTGGAAAACATGATCGAGGCCGCAGAGATCATCGAGTCGAAAAATCCCGATGTGATCGATATCAATTTCGGCTGCCCCGTGGCAAAAGTTGCCTGCCGGATGGCGGGCGCCGGCCTTTTGCGCGATATTCCGCTCATGGTAAAACTGACGGAAGCCGTGGTGAAAAGCACGGGAAGGCCCGTTACCGTAAAAACCCGCCTCGGCTGGGACGATTCCACCATCAACATCATGGAAGTGGCCGAACGCCTGCAGGATGTGGGCATTCAGGCGCTCAGTATCCACGGCCGCACGCGCAGCCAGATGTACAAGGGCGAAGCGGACTGGACCTGGATCGCAAGGGTAAAGGAAAATCCGCGCATGCATATCCCGATCTTTGGCAACGGCGACGTAGACAGCCCCCAAAAAGCGCTGGAATATAAGAACCGGTTCGGTGTGGACGGTATCATGATCGGGCGCGCCAGCATCGGCTATCCCTGGATATTCCGGGAGATCAAACATTATTTTGCTACCGGCGAGGTTTTGCCGGCGCCCGATGTCACAGAAAGGGTCCGGGCCGCCCGCCAGCACCTGACCGACAGCCTGGCCTGGAAGGGCCTGAAACTCGGCGTGCTGGAAATGAGGCGACACTACGCCCCCTATTTCAGGGACCTGCCCAACATCAAACCCTACCGCGCGCGATTGGTGACCGAAATGGAGCCGGAAATATTGTTTTCCATACTGGACGAGATTGAAGAAGTGTACACAAGTGCAGAACTTGTCGCATAACAATACTGAACGATGCTCTTTTCAATAGAACCCCACGAACGAAAGATTTTCGAGCTGGTGGGCCGCTGCGCCCGGGAGATGGGCGTGCCCGCCTATGTGATCGGCGGTTATGTGCGCGACCGCCTGCTGGGCCGCCCGACCAAGGACATCGATATCGTCTGCGTGGGCGACGGCATCCGGCTGGCGGAGACGGTGGCCGGCAAACTATACCCCGTGCCCAAGATCGTTGTGTTTCGCCGCTTCGGCACGGCCATGATCCGTCACGAAGGCATGGAAATCGAATTTGTCGGCGCGCGCAGGGAAAGTTACCGCGATGACAGCCGCAAGCCCGATGTAGAACAGGGGACCCTTGCCGACGACCAGAACCGCCGCGACCTGACGATCAATGCGCTGGCCGTAAGCCTCAACGAAGACACTTTCGGTCAGATCGTCGATCCGTTCGACGGGCTTGCCCATCTGGAGCAAAAGATACTAAAAACGCCACTGGAACCCGGGAAAACGTATTCCGACGACCCGCTGCGTATGTTGCGAACCATCCGTTTTGCCAACCAGCTCGGATTTGCCATCGAGGCGGGCACGTTCAAAGGCATTTCCAAATACCGCAACCGCATCCACATCATTTCGAAAGAGCGGATCACGACCGAACTGGAGAAGATCCTGCTGACCGCCAGGCCGTCTGTCGGGTTCAAACTTCTGTTCGACAGCGGTCTGCTGCAGATCATTATGCCGGAAGTCGCCGCCCTCCAGGGCGTGGAAGACCGCAACGGCCGCGCGCACAAGGACAATTTTTACCACACGCTGGAAGTACTGGACAACCTGTGCCGCCGAAGCAACAACATCTGGCTGCGCTGGTCGGCACTGCTGCACGATATCGCCAAGCCGGCCACCAAAAAATTCGACAAGGAAAACGGGTGGACCTTCCACGGCCACGAGTGGCTGGGCGCCAAAATGGTGCCGCGCATTTTCCGGAACCTGAGGCTTCCGCTGGGCGCAGAAATGGAATACGTGCAAAAAATGGTGCGCCTGCATTTGCGGCCGATCTCCCTCACCAAGGACGAGGTGACCGACAGCGCCGTCAGGCGCCTGCTGTTCGACGCCGGCCCCGATATAGAAGACCTGATGAAACTGTGCGAGTCGGACATCACCACGAAGAATCCCCGCAGAATGGCGCGTTATCTGGAAGGCTACGAATACCTGAAAGAACGCATGTCGGAAGTGAGCGAGGCCGACCGGATGCGCCTGTGGCAGCCGCCGATCACCGGCGATATCATCATGAGCACGTTCGGCATCGAACCTTCCCGCGATGTCGGAGTGATCAAAACAGCGGTGCGGGAGGCCATCCTCGACGGCGAGATCCCGAACGAATTCGAACCCGCATTCAAACGCATGCTGGAAGAAGGCAAGAAGATCGGCCTGAAACCCGGCAAGTCCCACCACGATTTTTCGGGCTCCTGATCCGTACCTTTGCGGCGTGCATCTTTCCTCGATCAAACTTACCCATTTCAAAAATTACGGACAGCAGTCGCTCGACCTGTCTCCCCGCCTGAATTGTTTTACCGGCCTGAACGGCATGGGTAAGACGAACCTGCTCGATGCCGTTCACTATTTATGTCTGTGCAAGAGCCATACCGGGTTGTCCGATAAAAACCTGATCCGGCAGGGTGATTCGTTTTTCCGGCTGGAAGGCGTGTTTGAAACGGATGCAGGCCGCCACAAGATCGCCTCGAAATTTGCCACGGGACAGCGAAAAGAGATCGAACGCGACGGCGTTGCCTTTACCCGCCTGATAGATTATATCGGATTGTTCCCGGTCGTCATGATCGCTCCCGACGATCTGAGCCTGGTGCAGGATGGCAGTGAAGAACGGCGGCGTTTTTTGGACAGCACCTTGTCGCAGGTCACGCCCGATTATCTTCATAATTTACTCATCTACAACGCTTTGTTGAAGCAGCGAAACGCACTCCTGAAAAAATTTGCGGAAGACAGAACTTTCGACGCTTCGCTGCTGGAGGCAATCGACCGTCAAATGCCCGCTCCTGCCGCGGTCTTGTTCGAGCAAAGACAGGCGTTCTCGGCGCGATTCCGCCCCCTGTTCCAGCAGTATTATTCGGAAATATCGGGCGACCGGGAACAGGTCGACGCTATTTTTGAATCGGCGATGAGCGAAAAGACCCTATCCGCCTTGCTCGCCGCCAATATCGAAAAGGACCGTATGCTGCAACGCACCAGCGCGGGACCACACCGCGATGATTTACAATTGCTGCTCGATGAAAGGCCTGTGAAAAAATTCGCCTCGCAGGGGCAATTGAAATCGTTCCTGCTGGCCTTGCGGCTCGCGCAATACGAACTGCTGCGGCAGGAAAAGCAACAGGCGCCCATCCTTTTGCTGGACGATATATTTGACAAACTCGACGAGCAGCGGGTCCGCCAACTGATCGCGCTGATCATCGGCCGCCAGTTCGGACAGATATTTATCACGGATACGCAGCGGGGGCGTCTCGAGGAGATCGTTTCTTCCTTTATCGGCGATTACAAGATATTCGAGGTGGAAAACGGGTCGATCTGATCTACCGGTCGACTTCCCCTTCGATCCAGAGGATCTCAGGTTTGCGTTGGCGGTCGAAAAACACACGGATCTTTTTGCGGAATGCGCCGCCCTGCAGTGCGTCGTATTCTATGTTGACCTCTCCCTCCGCGTCGGGCGCAAGTGGTTCTTCCGTGTAGCGCGCAGCCGTACAACCACAGGTGGTGCGCACCGTTTGCAGCAATATAGTGTCGCGGGAAACGTTCCGGAAGCGAAAAGTGAAACTGACGGGCCTTCTGGCAGCCACTTCCCCGAAATCATGGTCCTGTTCGGTGAGCCAGGTGACGACCGGCTCAGCATCCCCCGTTGCGTGCGCGGGCATGAGCGGGAATTGGAAAAACGTGTTCAGGTATAAAGCCAGCCAGAGCATGACAGTATGATTTGTAGGAAAAATGTGTAACCTCGTCGGAATGATTTGTGTCGAACGGAACTGCGGGGCAAAATTGCACCTAAAGTTCCAAAAAACAGCAACATCATTTCAAAACAAAATCACTATTCCAATGCGTTATTTACTGGCTTTTATGCTCCTGGTGGGCCTGTTCGTCATCGGCAAACGTTTTTCCTGTCATTTTGGTCCGGGTATAAAAGGGGAGGGGCCCGTAAAAACGGAATCGCGCAGTGTGAGCGGATTTCACGCGGTCGACCTTTCGATCTCCGCCAATGCGGAGATCACCGTTTCCGATCAGTACCGGGTAGAGATTGACGCCCAGGAAAACCTGCTGCCGATCCTCAAAACGGAAGTAGAGGACGGAACCCTGCGCATTTATTTCGAAGAAAGCGTATCTCATACTGAAGACCTTGTCGTCAGGATCAGTGCGCCTTCGTTCGATGCCTTTTCAGTGGCCGGGAGCGGGACGGTGCATGTGAACTCCCCCCTGCGCTCGGAAAAAATGAATCTGAATATTTCGGGTTCTGGCAACATCCTGCTGCCTGACGGCGACTTCGGCACTTTGCGATCGGTGATCGCCGGCAGCGGCGACCTCGAGATCGGCGGACGCACCGAAGCAATGGAAGCAAAGATTGCGGGCAGCGGTGACATCGACGCAAAAAAAATGACAGCGCGGGAACTGGATGCCACGGTTGCCGGCTCGGGTTCGGTTTCCTGCGATGTGTCCGAAAGACTTAAAGCGAATATCCTTGGCAGCGGCGATATTTACTATTCCGGCTCTCCGACGGTCAATTCAAATGTGAGTGGTTCGGGGGATGTCAGGAAACTGTAACCCGCCGAAACACCTCCACCAGATCGTCGCCGATCGCCATGCTTTCTGAAAGTGCGGCACCCGGCGGAAGGCCCGGAGCGGATATGCCCGTTCCGAGCCTTTTTTTATTGGTCAGGATGCGTATCTCATCCCAGGCGTTTTGCCCGATGAATTGTTCGTGTAATACAGAGCCACCTTCGACCAGTAAAATCGCACAGCCCTTTGCCCCGATCTGTTCTGCAATCTCTTCTGGGTCGATGGTGCTTTTATGGCCCGTAAACTGTGTATGCTTAAAATCGCCCGCCCTGGTTTTACCAAATACCAGCGTCGGGGTCGAGTCGTCCAGCAAAAAATGGCCGGCCGGTATTTTCCCTGCGATATCCAGCACCGCCCGGAGCGGCGTTTTCCCGAAATAATGCCGGATATCGAGCCTGGGATTGTCTGTGAGGGCCGTTTTGGTGCCAACCAGAATGGCATCTACTTCGCTCCTCCATTTGTGTACAAGGTGCATGGCTGCCGGGCCTGAAATGGGTGTGCGTTCGGATTCCCTGCCGATAAAACCGTCGGCCGTCTGCGCCCATTTTAGTATTACATAAGGCCGGCCGGTGCGGATCCACTTGAAAAAATACCGGTTTAACTCCGCTCCTTGTTCTTTCAGCACGTCGACTATTACTTCCACCCCTGCAGCGCGCAGTTTTTCGACACTTTGTCCGGCCACCTTCGGATTCGGATCCAGGTTGGCGATCACCACGTTTCCGATCTTTTCCCGGAGGATCAGGTCGACACAGGGCGGGGTTTTGCCGTAGTGAAAGCAGGGCTCCAGAGAGCAGTATAAAGTAGCGTGGGGAATGAAGGCCCTGTCATCTTCGCGGACCGAATCGATACAGTTGACCTCGGCATGCGGGCCTCCGAATTGCCGGTGCCAGCCTTCTCCGATGATACGGCCTTTGTATTCCAGCAACGCGCCCACCATAGGGTTGGGCGATACCTTCCCGGCCCCCAGCAGCGCCAGATCGAAGCAGCGGCGCATATAACGCTCATGCGTTGTCGGCACCATGTTGCTCACTTCGGAATATCTTTTAACAGCGCTTGCATGCTGCTTTGCAAACTGAGCGCTTCTTCCCGCGCTTTGTCGGCAAAGTCAGGGCCCTGAGAAGCGTAAATGATACTCCTGGCGGCATTTACCAGCAGGCCGCAGTCGCGATTGAGGCCATGCCTGCAAATGGCGTTGAGATCCCCTCCCTGGGCGCCGACGCCGGGCACCAGCAGAAAATGAACGGGAGCAATTTCCCTTACGCGGCGGAACGCCTCGGGGTGAGTAGCGCCGACGACGAACATCAGATTATCCCGTGTGCCCCATTTTTGGGCGTGCCGCATGACGTGCTCCCAGAGTGGCCCGCCCGTAGAATCGAGCGTTTCTCCCTGAAAATCTGCGCTCCCCTTGTTGGAGGTGAGGGCCAACAAGACTACCCATTTGCCGTCGAATTCAAGAAAAGGAGTGACGCTGTCCTCGCCCATGTAGGGCGCGATCGTGATCGCGTCGAACGGCATATGTTTGAAAAATGCTTCGGCGTACTTCCGGCTGGTATTGCCGATGTCGCCGCGTTTGGCATCTGCAATGATCAGATGGTCGTTTCCGATATATTTCGCCGTTTTTTCAAGGGTAAGCCAGCCGCCCGGCCCCAACGATTCATAGAAGGCAAGGTTGGGCTTGTAGGCTACGCAGGTATCGCGCGTAGCGTCGATGATCTGTTTGTTGAATTCAAAAACCGGATCGTCGGCTTCTTTCAGATGTACGGGCAGTCTGTCCGGTTCCGGGTCGAGGCCGATGCAGAGGAAGGATTTTTTCCTGAATATCTCCCCGATCAAAGTTTGTCGGTCCATGCCGCGAAATTAGCGCACCGGGCGCTACTCGTCGCCGATCAGTTCGATAAAAATACCGTCGGGGTCCTGGAACAATACAAAATACCGGCCCTTCTCGAGTTCGACGGGGCAGTCGCCCAGGAGCGGCACGTTGTTTTGGCGCAGCCGGTCGAGAAAGGGCTTCATGTGTGATACCGATATGGTTGCGTAGCGCATTCCGATGCCGTCCTGAATGTGCAGGGGTTTAGCGGCAGGGGAGAGGCTGTCGAAACTCATCAGTTTCCATTCCGTTGCGTATTTGTTGTCTTCCAGTTTAAGCACCTGTACCTGGGTCGGCGCTCCTCCCGTCAGGCCCGAGGATTTGCCAAAATCGGCGTCGAGATCGATGGTGCCGACCTCCTGCATGCCCAACACGTTTTTGTAAAAATTCAGGGACCTGTCGAGGTCGCTGACCACGATGCCGATCTGAATTACTGGCTTGTCGAAGTCGCTTTTCGATTGGCAATGTGCAAAAAGCATGGCGAGCAATACGAATAAGGCAGGGATGCAAAGGCGCATAGGTAGTAGTGATTTTCCGATGAAAAAATATTGGATAACAGGGCCGGGCCTTGTTTCTTTTCCTCAATCCGGGAACGATATTTTCCCCATGCCAACAAAGGGGATGCCGCCGAGTCTGGCGCCGGGGTTGTTCTCACCTGCGACGGTTTCGTTGGCCAGCGCAGCGAACAGAACGGCTTCTTTTGCGTCGCCGTCGATTCCCAGCGCAGACATGGGTAGCACTTCCCAATCTGTCAGCGCTTCCTTCAGGTATCTCACAATAAACGGATTATGGGCGCCCCCGCCGCTCAGGTACAGTTTGCGGGGCATCCGGTCCGTTCCTTTTACGGTTTGGCGAATGGATTCCACGATCGTTTCCGCAGTCAGTTGCGACAGGGTCGCCATCAGGTCCTGCGGAGCGGGCTCCTGTTTTCCGGCTTCGGCAATCGCTGCTTTTACCCACTGGGGAGAAAATAATTCCGGTCCGATGGTTTTGGGGACGGGTTTTGAGAAAAAAGGCTCCGTTTTTAGTGCTTCCAGCAATTCCAGGTCGACCTTGCCGGCTGAGGCAAGCCTGGCATCTTCATCGAAGGGCACGCCGAACAAGGCTTGCGCAAAAGCATCGAGCAGGGTATTGCCGGGGCCGGTATCAGTGGCGAAGGCTTCATCCGGCCGGCCGTCGCCGGGCAGCCAGGTAAAATTGGCGATGCCCCCGATGTTCAGCAGTATCCGATGTTCGCCTTCTTTCGAGAATAAAAAATAGTCTCCGTATAAAGCCAATGGCGCGCCTTCGCCACCGGCAGCGATGTGTTTTTGCCTGAAATCGCTGAGCGTGATCAGCCCGGTACAATGGGCAAGGTGATCGCCGTCGCCGATCTGCAGGGTCGCGTTGGGGTATTGAGGCAAGCCGTGAAAAACCCGGGGAGCGTGATACACCGTTTGCCCGTGGCTGGCCAGCAGGTCCACCTCATCAGGTCGAACGCCCCATTCTTTCAGGCACTCGTTCACCAGCGCTCCGTGGCGTTCGGCGACCATGACATTGAGCAACACCAAGTGCTGGAAATCGATCTCTGTTTTTGCAAAAACGCGCCTGATCTCGTTGCGGAAGGTTTCGTCGTAAGGTTTCGTGGCAAAATGAAGCACTTCTACCCGGGTATGGCTGCCGGCGCCTTCGAAACGGCACAAAGCCACATCCAGACCATCGAGCGAGGTGCCCGACATCAGCCCGATGATGAGCCTTTGCTGTTTTTCTGCGATTTTACCCAGGCGTTGAATGTGTTTCTTCATAGAATTTCCGGCATTATTGGCCGTGTGGCGAATGTAAAAGTTATCGCCGGAATTCTTTTTTGAGTAACACCTGAATCTGAAGGAATCCTATTTTTACGACGAAACTGACGATCATGTACAATATCTCTCCCGATATCCGGAATGCACATACGCTGCCAGGCGAATTTTATCATGCGCAGTCGGCCTTCGAGGCGTGCCGGGAACAGGTTTTTGCTCGCTCCTGGCAAATGGTGACAGGGGCAGAAGAGACCGTCCGGCTGCCACAGGATGCCATGCCTTTTACATTTATGGAAGGCTTTATCGACGAGCCGTTACTGTTGTTACGCGATAGCGATGACAAACTCCGGTGTCTTTCCAATGTTTGCACGCATCGCGGGAAAGTGTTGGTGGAGCATCCCTGCAAGATCGAAAAAGGCATCGTTTGCGGGTACCACGGCCGCCGCTTCTCGCCCGATGGAACTTTCGCGGCCATGCCCGCTACTGAGGGAATGGAGAATTTTCCCTGCGAGGCGGATAACCTGGCCAATGTACCCGTAATGCAATGGCGGCAATTTTCCTTTGCTTCACTCGATCCGGCGATGCCGGCTGAAGCCTGGCTGGCTGATATGGACCGCAAGGTCAGTTTCTTGCCGGTCGAGCAATTCCGATACGATGCGTCGCGTTCGCGCGATTATCTTGTGCAGGCAAACTGGGCATTGTATTGCGATAATTACCTGGAAGGATTTCATATCCCCTTTGTACACAAAGCGTTGGCCGGCGTGCTCGACTGGGGCGCCTATCGAACCGAGGTGTTTGAATGGGGCAATGTACAGGTAGGCGTGTCAAAAGGCGGCGAGGAGGTGTTTGACCTGCCGGAGGGCCACGAAGACTACGGGCAAGCTATTGCGGGGTATTATTTCTGGTTATTTCCGAACATTATGTTCAATTTTTATCCCTGGGGCTTGTCGTTGAATATCGTCCGCCCGCTGCGCGTCGATCTTACCAAGGTGAGTTTCCGCGCATATGTGTGGGCGAAGGCAAAACTGGGCAAAGGCGCCGGCGCCGATCTCGATCTGGTGGAACGCGAAGACGAGGCGGTTGTAGAGCAGGTGCAGATCGGCACGCGCTCGCGCTTTTACAAACACGGTCGTTTTTCCCCGCAGCAGGAGATCGGCGTGCATCATTTTCACCGGATGCTGGCCGGTCTTTTGAAGTGAACATAAAATTTATGTTATCTTTAGGGCAGCAAATCTGGTCGTCGAACGCTCTAACCATCTTATATAATCGAGCCGCCACTTACCATGAGCACACCCTTACTCCGGCTATGGCCGGTCCTCCTGTTATTTATTATTGGGAAAAACGAAATACTGGCATCCTGTGTCGACAGTGTTAAACTGGACGTACACTCCGTTCAATGCTACGGCCTCCGAAACGGGATCATCCGGGTCAGTCAGGTTTTCGGAGGTGAAAAGCCTTATTTCTACTCTATCGACGGACAATCATTCAGCACCAACAGGGTTTTCGACCGGCTGTGGCCGGGCGCCTACACCTTGTATGTGCGGGACGCCTCGGGGTGTATCCGCGAGTTTCAGGTGGTCGTGCCTGAACCAGAGGAACTCCAGGTAAAGTTGTTTTCGGACAAGGATACCGTGGTCGCGGGCGAAAAAGTGTCCCTGGAAGCGCAGGTCGTGCCCGACGGATTGCCGCTCAAGGCCATTGAATGGCGCCCGCCGGCACTTTTCTCTGACGTAGATACGCTGGCACACACCGTCAATCTGCTTGAAACGACAGACATTGCCATTGAAATACGCACGTCGGACGGGTGCATCGCCAGGGATCAGATCACCGTTTATGTCGAGAAGACCAATGTTTATTTTCCGAACATCATCAAACCCGGCAGCGATCAGGATGCCTATTTTACCCTCTTTGCAGGGGAAGGGATCACCCGTATCATCTCAATGCAGGTGTACAACCGCGGTGGCGGGGTCGTATTCGAGCGGAGCGACTTTCCTCCCAACGACCCCATCATGGGCTGGAACGGCCGGTGGCGCAACAAACCCGTGCAGCCGGGGGTATACCCGTGGATCACGATCGTGGAGTACCTGGATGGTAAACGGCAACAGTTTCACGGAAATGTCACCGTTGTGAATTAAGCAGCGGGCGCATGAATGAATATACTCCATGCGCCCCCTAATATTCAGAACTTAAATTTGAAGGTTTCTCCTTCCTGAAACGCTGCCTTTGAAAGCACGGGCGTCAATTTCTGGCCTTCCAGTGTGGTAAATTCTTTTCCGTCTTCCAGTTTCAGATTGTATTGCAGGATGGTCATCGCGGCATCATAAAGCACTGCGTGCACTTCCTGTACCTTTAGTTTTGCCTCGGCGATCTCCATTTCCTTGCATCCGAACTCCTGCATGCCGTAGGTGTAGCCGCTCGCGACGTCTTTCTCTGCGATCATACCGAAATACACCCAGCAGTACAAAGGAATGGTCTGATGATCGCGCATGTTACGCGCAGCAGAGATGTAAAAGTCGCGGGAAAGCAACAGATATTGCCCACTCATGTAAAAACCCGACGATTCGGAGTGCTCCAGCACGCACGCCGTCACCTTGGTAAAGATTTTATACAGATCAAGCACTTTTGCGGTCGTCCCGATCACCGACACGACCATTTGGGATTGGTGTTTCAGGGCTTCTTCATTCGCTCCCCGCCACAACCAGGACAAACCGGCTGCCGTCCGGATCTCTGCCGGAGGGACCGGATAATCGAGGAAAGCGATCATGACCGTTGCGCTGGATGTTGTAAAAACGATGGTCTTATCCGCCACGTTGGCCGAATCGAAGTTCAATTTCCAGTCTTTTTTCAGGGCGTTCAGGATGCCTTTTGGGTCGGGCGATGTTTTGCTGTTGAGCAGCACGATGCCGCTGACAACTTTTTGGTCGGCCTCCCGGACCCGGGCATTGGCCATTTGGCAGGAAAGAAAGAACAACAGTAATGCCGCAATGGAATTGAAAAATCGCATGAATCGGTATTTGTTTAGTTAAGTATGGGCTTCATAACGCCCCAAAATGGTTTTCATGTTGCGTACAACAGAAATTTGCAAAGCAATTGGCCGGGTTGATTGGCTCTGCAGTTTAGCAACTTGAAAACAAGTTGGCAGTAGCAGTAGACAGTGGCAGTGTTCATTGGTCCGAATTGCTGCGTAAAATGCGCTCCTTTTCCTTTAGCCCAAATCCTGTTACGACTGCTGACAGCCTCTGCCTACTGTTTGCTTCGCATCATTATAACCAATCGACCATGTAAAAAAGAAGCCCCGGCTGGCAAGCCGGGGCCCTGTGTTTATTTCAGGAACTTTCCGTTTTTCATTTTGAATGCCGCCACCCTTAATTTCAGGATATTATTGACGGGGTTGTCGTTCAACACCAGGAAACTGGCCTCGTATCCGTCATCGATGCGTCCGATCTTCCGCTTGGGATAAATGGCGCGCGGAGTGTTTTCGCACAGCACTTTGAGGACTTTCGGATATTCGATATAGCCCAATGTATACCAGTAGTTTAGTTCGCCACGGGTGGTGCGTTGCACATCGTCAGAACCCAGCACCACGTTTACCCCTTTTTCAAACAGGCGTTTCAGGGTTTGTGCGTGGAAGTCTTTTATTTTTTGCTGGCCACCGGCCATTTGACCGTGGGCGAAGAGCGTCGCAACCGCGATCTTCTTTTTCGCCAGTTGCTTCAGGTCGGAATCGGTCAGTTCGAATTTTTTAACGTCACCGCTGCCATCCCAGTCGCAGCCGGGCAGGTTGGCGATCCCGTCCACACCGATCTTGACCGCCAATCGCAGATCATCGGCAGTTTCCACATGCGCGTACACCCGCAATCCGGAGCGGTGTGCCTTTTTCACAACTGCCTTTGCCACGTCGGGGTCCAGTCCTTTCCCTTCCTTGCCACCGCCGTTCTGGCTGTCCAGCAGGTAGATCGAAATGAGGTCTGGCTTGTGCTCCATGACCTTATTCCAGTTCTTTTTTACTTCGTCCTTTTTATCGAAAAACCAGTAGCCGTCGCCCAGCATCGTGCGCTGCTCCCGGATGAAATCGTACCGCTCCGCGATCGCCTGAGGGTTGCGGATGCCCTGCGCCGGCGCTTCGTATTTTGAAAATGGGTAGCCGAGGGTGCAGGTGATGCCGCCGTTTGCAAATACGGCGTCCGGTGTGTTGGGCTTGTTCAGCAACTCCTGCGCCTTTTGACGGCCTTCAAGCGTATTGGAGAGGATCTGAAGATAAAAAGTGCCTTCTTCAAGGTACATTTTGAGGGTATTTGCGGCCGAAGGGTTATCAGCGACGCTGGAACAATGGGCATCGCCCATAGGTGGAACGACCCAGTAGCCTTCGAGATCGATCACCGAATCGATCCTGGCCGGCGCTTTTTTGCTGAATACGCCGTTCGTAACGTACCATGTGCCTTTGTTGAAGCCTTCACCGTTGTACCAGTTCCCGTTTTTGAATTCATATGATTGGGCCGGAAGAGCAGAACCGAAAAACACAAAGACCAAAAGTGCGGGTAAGATTTTTTTCATAACAGTCGAGCTGAACATTGTCGGGTTTTTTAGCGCAAGGCACCTGTGTAGCCGGCAATCGGGCCGGTTTTGTAACGCTGGTGGTATCGTTGCGCAGATTTTTGAATAAAAATGAGCCGCAAAAATAAGACCGCAGCGCGCATTCGCAGTTTGGTTAACAAACCGTTCAGGACTATTTCGGCTGGATTTGCTGTGCTTTCACCAGGTCTGCCTGTGCTTTGCCCTGTTGCCCCATCTTCAGGTAGATTGCTCCGCGGGTGTGATAGGCCCTGCCATACTGAGGATTGAGATCGATGGCACGGGAAGCGTCCTCCAGCGCCTTGGCATACTCGGCAATTTGCAGGTATGCATTGGCGCGGTTGACCAGGATCATAGGGTGCACGTTCCCGGTGGAAGCGCCCAGCGCTGCCGTGTAATCGGCTGCCGCTTCTTCGAAGCGCCCAGCCTCGTACATCAGGATACCACGATTGACCAGCGCCTCCACATAGCCGGGCCGCAGACGGTTCGCCTGGCTATAATCTTCCAGCGCGCCGTTCAGGTCTCCCGTTTTGTCGCGGGCATTTGCGCGGAAGTAGAAGGTTTCGGCGGATTTGGGCTCCAGTTCTATGCTTCTTGTCAGGTCGGGGATCGCCTCCTGCGGGCGGTTGAGCATGACAAGGCATTTGCCCCTGTTGAGGTACAATTTGGGCGTGACGATGCCCGCAGCGATCGCCTGGTTGAAGTCTTCGAGGGCCTGCGGGATTTGCCGTTGCTGCAGATACGCCTGCCCGCGCCCGTTGTAGGCTTCTATTGTGCCCGGATCGTATTTCAGGGCTTCGGAATAGTGGTAAATCGCGCCGTCGAAATCAAGGCTGATCAATTGATTGTATGCCAGGTTGCATTGGCAAAGCGATGACTCGGGCGTTTTGTCCGCACAGTTTTTGAAAAGCGCGACCCCGTCCTTCCATACGCTTGTTTGGCGGAAGGCGAGGAATCCGAGGACTACAGCTGCTGCTGCAAGTATGGTATTTGAGACGGCCGGCTTGATCTTGTCCAGCAAAAGGGCGGCAAGAAAAAAGAGGCCCAGACAGGACAGGTATACGTAACGATCAGAGCGTAGTTCAAAACTGCCTACCGTGCGGAATGGCAACATAACCGTCAGGGGAAGGAAGTATAATGCAATGGCAAACAGGTATTCCGGCTGATTGCGCCAGTTTTTCCAGATCAGAATGCCGAGTATTAGCAGTGCGACCGGCGCGGCATAATATGTCCAGGGCCAGACGCCTTCCATTTTTACAAACGGATACGATACGGAGAACCCTAAAGGCAAAAGCAATTTGACGGGGTAGAAGAGCAGGGTCTGGCTGACCATCAGAAAACGGTCGAACGCGCTGAATACAGCAGATGTCGCCTCGATGTCGTGGCCTTCCTGTGCGCGGGTCGAGAAAGTGTAGAGTCCAAAAACAAAAGACAATAAAAAGAATGGGATTTTACTCAGCCAGAATTTCCGCAACAGTTTTTTGTCCAAATAAAAATCAACTGCAACCAATACCAGCGGCACGGTGACCGCAGCCGATTTGGAAAGGCAGGCAGCTGCGAAAAACAACAGGGATGCCGCCAACCATAAAGGGGTGGGGGAGCGCCGCCATTTCAAATAGGCCAGTAAGGCTGACAAATAAAAAGTAGAGAACAAAACCGTACTAAGTGCTGCCGCCCAGCTTACTGCTTCTACCTGCACCGGGTGAACGGCAAACAGCAGCGCCGCAAAAAAGGCGGCTTTTCGCAGGCCGGTCAGCCTGAACAGGAAAATAAAAGCAAGCACGGCATTCAGCGCATGCAACACCAACCCGAGGGCGTGATACCCCCAGGCTTCCTGTCCGGAAATGTTCTGCCCGAGCCAGTAAGCGATCCAGCTCAGCGGAGCGTACATCCCGAGGTTTTGCCCCGAAAAGAAGCCGCTCAACGAAGGGTTTTGCAGGGTTTTATTGTACAGGATGGCCTTGTCATCGTCAAAGAATACAAACCCGTTGTCGAGAGAAGACATATATACGAGTATCGCTGCGGCAACGAGGATCAATTCAGGGATCCAGTTGCGCTCAAGCCATCCGGGAGCGCTTGTCGGCGACTTTTCTGCCAATCGGGGCTCGGTAGTGCGGACGGGGTCGGGCTTTTTTTTCTTTGCCATGTACTTGTTTTTTGACGCGGCGATGCTAGCGCCCGCTCTTTTTGGGTGTGTTGGGATTTTCGTAATCGATGCGCCCGCCCCACATACGCATTTGAGAAAGCACCCATTGTTGCTTTTCGCGCACTTTGGCCGAGGGGCGTTCCACTTTGTACACCAGTGGATTGGGGAGCACGGAAGCGAGCAGCGCGGATTCCTGACGGTTCAGGTCTTTGGCGCTTTTTCTGAAATAGTGCTGGGCGGCCGCTTCAGCGCCATAAACCCCGTCACCGAATTCGATGCTGTTCAGATACGCTGTCATGATCCGTTTTTTGCTCCAGATCGTTTCTATGAGGAAGGTAAAATACACTTCCAGGCCTTTTCGCATCCAGGATCGGCTGGGCCACAAAAAAATATTTTTTGCAGTCTGCTGGCTGATGGTGCTCGCGCCGCGCTTTCGCTTGTGTGTTTTGTTGTAGACGTATGCCTTTTCAATCGCCTCGAAATCGAACCCCTCGTGCTCCAGAAAATCCTGGTCTTCCGAACACACTACGGCCAACTGCAAATGTGGAGATATTTCATGAAATGACACCCAGTCGTGCAGGAGCCGGACTTCCCTCTTCGAATCCCAGGATTGTTCCCAGCAGCGCTGCAACATTAATGGTGTAAAAGGAATAGGCATGAAACTATACAATAATGTGATCCCGACCGAGAGGCCCAGAAACCACAGGATCAGGCGCAGCAACAAGCGCCTGAAGTATTTACCCCATAGCAGTTTCCCTTCCTCGTTTTGGGGAATCGTGCGGTACCAGCGGCGAAGGATTCGGGCAAAAAAATTCACGTCTCTAGATTGTTCGGGGGCAAAAATAACAAGATGCTGCAGAGTAAAAGCAGACCGGGTTTATTTGATCGGTCTCTTTTCTTATTGATTAAAAAAACGCTTGCAAGAGTGATAAAGCGTATATTTGCGGGTTATTTGATTATTAAAACCTTTCAAAGTATGAGCAAAATTTTTGAAGACATCAAAAAAACCATTGCCGAAGCCGAAGCTGACGTAACGAAATTTTATGCCGGAAACAATGCTGCCGGCGCTCGCGTGCGCAAAGCAATGCAAACGCTGAAAGACCTGGCCCAGACGCTCAGAAAAGACGTTCTGGAAACCAAAAACTCGAGGTAAGATTTAAGACCCATCAATCAATGACCTGCAAAGGAAGGCTCCGGCCTCTTTTGCAGGTTTTTTATTATCCATACTTTCTGTGTAGGGGCCAGTGACCGGTGTTTTCTGCCCGTTTAGCCCTTATTCGACCTGTCAAATATCCCAAATGCTTTGTTATTCTCTTTTTTGAGGCGATTTTCGCGCATTCTTCTGTATCCGGTGGCTCCGGTTATCCGATTCCATCGCTGCAGAAAAATCAAAATTCGATCCTATGACAGGTAAACACAGAAAACCCGGGCATCTCCTGCCCGCCTTGTTGCTGCTTTGCTGGAGTTCTTTTGCTAGCGCACAATTACCGCCCGGTTTTATCCAGTATGAGCTGGCTAATGGCCTGAACCCCACCGATATGGCCGTATCGCCCGACGGACGCATTTTTATCACAGAAAAAGAAGGATTGGTGCGGATCGTTCAGGACGGGGCGCTGTTGCCCGACCCGTTTTGCATCCTGTCGGTCGACGATTTTAACGAACGCGGGCTTGGCCATATCACACTGCACCCGGCATTCCCCGATTCGCCGTATGTCTATTTGTACCATACGGTACCGGATGGTTCGCACAATCGCGTGGTCAGGGTGAGGGCGGACGGAAATTTCTCGATACCGGGTTCGGAAGAGGTCATTTACGACTGCGATCCCAAACTGGGTTCCGTGCATCACGCCGGCGCCATGCTTTTCGGGAATGACGGCAAACTATACATTTCTACCGGCGAGAATGGCTTTTCTTATCCTGCATACGACCTGAACAATGACCTTGGTAAGGTACTGAGGCTCAATCCCGACGGTTCCATTCCTGCCGACAACCCTTTTTTTACTACCGCCACCGGCAAATACCGGGCTATATACGCCGTCGGTTTCCGTAATCCTTTCAGCATGGGCGTACAACCGGAAACGGGCCGTATTTTCAACTGCGACGTGGGCGGTACCGATTGGGAAGAGATCAACGATGTACTTCCAGGCGCCGACTACGGTTATCCGCGCCTGGAAGGATATGTGACGAATCAGGCCGTGCCGTTGAATTATAAGGATCCCTTTTTTGCCTACGATCATACAAATGGATGTTCTGTCATCGGCGCAGCATTTTATCCCGTTGCTGGTGGCGGGTTCCCGGCACAGTACGCGGGGAAGTTCTTTTTTGCAGATTATTGCAAGGGCTACATTGCGGTGCTTAATCCCGAAACGGGTATCCGGGAACCGGACTTGGTGACGGGCGCCAAACGCCCGGTTTCCATTCGGATCACGCCGCAGGGCGATTTTTATTATCTGGCCCGCGCCGGTCTTGGCGGCGGATCGGAGGAAGACAACACCGCCAGCACGGATGGCAGCCTATGGCGGGTCGTGTACGTGGGCGGTAACGCGCCGTATGTGTACAGTCACCCCAAAAGTGGCCTTTATTCCGAAGGCGACACGCTCTCCCTGCAGGTACTTGCTTTGGGCAATGCTCCCTTATCTTACCGCTGGCAAAAAAACGATGCAGATATCCCCGGCGCCCTTACGGGAAAACTGACCTTCAACGGCGTTCAATTGCAGGACAGCGGCGCTTTGTATCGCTGTATTGTTAAAAATCCGTTTGGAAGCGATACCTCCAAAAGCGCGATGCTTCGTGTGACGGCAAACAAACGGCCGGAACCTTATATCACACTTCCGGATCCGGATTTCCTGTACCGGGCCGGCGAAGAGATCCCCTTTGCAGGCACGGCAGAAGATGCGGAAGAGGGAGCCCTGGGGCCGGACAGGCTTGCCTGGAAGATCGATTTTCACCACGACGACCACATTCACCCCGCACTGACGCCGTTCAGTGGCGTTTCCGAGGGGTTTTACTATGTACTGCAAGACGGAGAGCCCGATGACAATGTTTGGTACCGCATTTACCTGACTGCCACTGATAGTGTCGGATTGTCAAAGACAACAAAAAGAGATGTTTATCCGCAAAAAACGGAAATAACGGTGCTGACGGAACCTCCCGGCATTCCTGTGAGCGCGGACGGGATCAACGGAACTGCTCCTTTTTCGTTTTTGAGCGTGACAGGGCTCCACCGCACCGTTTCTGTGCCTGAAATAATATTCAGCGACGATTCCATCCTTGTGTTTGACCGCTGGGAAAGCGGAGAAACGTTTCATGAAGTCTCATTCACCACACCGGAAACGTCTGGCACTCCATTGAAGGCCATCTACAACATATATCGCTATGATGAAGGTAACGGGCTATATGGCGAATATTTTCAAATAGACGATTATCTGAACGGGGTGGAAGGCACGATGCTGCTTAGCAGGGTCGATTCTGTTGTGAATTTTGAGTGGCTGGATGGCACACCCGAACCCGGGCATATTCCCAAAGACAAATTTTCAGTGCGCTGGACAGGTGAGATCGTTCCGTTTTTTTCGGACACGCTTACCTTATATACCATTACGGATGACGGCGTGCGACTATGGATCGATGACAGCCTTGTGATCGATCACTGGATACCACAGCCACAACTGGAATACAGCACAAGGCTTGCGATGGAAGGAGGGCGTCATTATAGCATCCGGATGGAATTTTTTGAGTTGGGGGGCGACGCGACCGCCAGGCTGCTGTGGAGTGGTGACAAAATGCCCAAGTCCGTAGTGCCTTCATCCCAATTGTTTCCGCCCAAATTGCAGATGCCGAATAAAATGAACGGATCCGTCTGGCTCGATGAAAATGCCGATGGAATATTCGATCCCCCTGAGCGACCATTAAAAGGCGCTGCCGTGATCCTGTTCGATATAAATACCGACGCAGTGGCAGGGGCCGCTACCGCCGATGCGGCGGGATTTTATGAACTCAAGGCAATACCATCAGGGGAATACCGCGCTTATGTGCTTCCTCCGATCGATTTCGGAGCCTTATCGCCAGGTTTCGGTTTGAACGGAGAGAGTTATTCAAGCCCGGTCGCAATGGAAGGCGATGAAGAAATCTCCCGCAACTTCGGGTTTGTCCCGGTGGATCCTGCCGATCAAACAGGCCGGTCCTGGGACGTTTCTCCGAATCCCGGGACCGGATTGTTTATTCTTCGCCGAAAATTCAACGCGAGATCAAACGAATTTGACATACAGGTGTACAACCGAGCGGGAAAAGTCGTGCTCGAAAAACATATGGGAGCATTCGATTGGGAAACCAGTCTCGACCTTACCGGCATGGCGCATGGTATCTATTCCGTCATAGCCGACGGCCACAAAGTGCGGATCGCCCTGGTGCGGTAATTCAGAATCCGGCATCCATGCCTTCCGTTTCGATCCGGTTGTTCTTGCGCCGGAACAGCGACACGTCGAACTTGCCGAAACGGTAAGAAAAATTGAGTCTTACAAGTTGCGGGTCGCGCCGCCGCCAAGTGTCCTGCGTGAAAAAAGCCGATTCGGTGTAGGAGCCGTTTTTCCGCGAACGGAAGATATCCTGAATGTTCAGGGTCAGACTTGCCTTGCGGTTCCACAGGTCTTTGCGAACAGAAAAATCGACGTACCATACGGGAAGCGAGTATCCTTGCGCAGAACTTGAGGGTCCGCCGCCCCATCCTCCCCAGCGGCTGCCGCTGGACAGGGCATAGGCGGTACGGCTTTGATAGGAGCCCGAAAATTGTACGGTGAAATTTTCGGGTAGTTTGATGTTCAGATTTTCCTTGACAAACCAGGTGAACTGTTCGTTGCGCAGATCGCTTTCCACGTTTTGTGCGTCGACAATGGAGTTGTAGAAATTGAGGTTTGTGGTCAATTCTATTTTTTTCCAGAAAGTGTTTTTCAGGGTCAGTTCCGTGCCGTATGCGGAGCTGGAATTTGCATTCGCAAAACTGGAAACAATGGTATTGCGCTGTAACTGATCGTTGTATTCGGAGAACTGGTAACGGGTGATCAGGTCGGTAGCGCGGCGATAGTAAACGGAAACCAGCAGGTTGTGCCCGCCGGTAAATATATTTTGGTACGACACTTCGAAGGCATTGGTAAATTCGGGTTTGAGCGCGGGATTGCCGCGGGAAAGCAGCAAGGAATCGGAAAAGTCGGGGAAGGGGATGATCTGGAAAAAATTCGGGCGGTTGATCCTGCGGGTATAACTCAGTTGAATATTATCGTTGTCGTTGATCTTGTACGTCAGGAATACGCTGGGGAACAGGCTGAGCGGATATTCATTCGTAAAAGTAGAGTCGTTATCGAGCAAAGTGCCGGTGTACAAGGAACTTTCGGCGCGCAAACCCGCCTGGTATCCCCATTTCGCAAAGGAATGACTGAACGTACCATATGCGGCATAAACCTGGTCATTGAATTTATAGCGATCAGCAAACCCCGTTACCTGCTGGAACTGTTCGGAGGCAAAATCATACTGGAAGTTGTTGTTTTCGCTCTGAAAGTTCCGGACCGCCGCACGGGCGCCGAGTTCAATCTTCATACCCGCCTTCAGCGGGTTTTCGAAGTCTGTTTGCGCGGTAAAGAAGGAATTTGAATTATCGCCGTCCTGACGTTGCCGGGTCATAAGGGGAGAATCGACATACACGGTCTGAAACAGACCTTCATTCTCGGATCTGCTCTTGTTGTAATTGATGTCTGCGGTCCATTCTTTTCCCTCTTTAGGGAATAAATATTTATACAAAGCCTGGAGCCCTGTATTTCTGAACTGGCGCGAGGTGCCGGTATTCCGCATCGCCTGACTGCTGCTGATGTCCGCCCCCAGGAGCGTGTCGGTTAAAATAGACAGGTCGTCGTCGGAATCGAAATTGCCACGCATGATCATCCCGCTCAGGGTAAGGGTGTTCCGGTTGTTAAAAAACCAGTCGACACCGCCACGGCCCATACCAAAGAAGCCTTTATACAATGAATTATTGTTCTGGTAAATGTTTGTCAGCGGCGACCCGCTCAGGTTCTGGCGTTCGGTGCCGCCGGACGAGAGTGACTTGCGCAGGTTCAGGTTCCCGCTCAGGAATGCATTGACTTTTCCTTCACGGGCATTTACGTCTGCTCCCAGGTTTGCGCGGCCGCGCATATCCACGCCGCTGCGAACACTACCGTTGTACCCGATCCGGCGTTCCTTTTTCAATACGATGTTCACAATACCTGCGCTACCTCCGGAAGCATCGTATTTGGCGGAGGGGTTGGTGATCACTTCTACCTGTTCGATGGCGTCGGCAGGGATCTGGTCGAGGGTGAGCGGGGTGGGGCGGCCATCTACAAAAAGTTGGGGTGCGGCATTGCGCAGTGTGAGGTTACCGTCGATGTCAACGTTGAGGGAGGGGACGTTTTTCAGGGCATCCTCTGCCGTACCGCCCGCGGCTACACCGTCCTTGTCGACGCGGTAGATCTTTTTATCAAGCGCAAGCGTCACCTGGGACGCCTCTCCGCTTACCGTCACCTCCTGTAGCAATCGCGATGAGGCGTCCAGTTCAATATTCCCAAGGTCTTTGTCCACTGATCCTGCCATGGCGCCGATACCGCCGCCTTGCCGGTCGTTTTGCGGCATTTTCAGATCGAACGATACCTTTTGTTCGATCGAGGCGTACCCCATAAAACTGATCTTCAGGGTAAACTGCCCCCGTATCGGCAGGCCTTCCAGGCTGAAATCGCCGTTTTCTTCCGAAAGTTGACCCGCCAGGATCGCTTCCTGCATCGACCGGCTGCTGCTGTCGTAACGCATGCCGAGCAACTGAACAGAAGCGTAGCCGAGCCCTTTGCCGGTTTCCTTGTCGACTACCTTGCCGTAAAAACGCCCGATATTGAACTGAGCGGCATTGAATTGCCCCCTCATGCCTTGTGGAAACTGTGCGCCAAGCAGGGCAGGAAACACGACGGCGATGATCGCCGCGATCGTAAATCTCGTTGACATAAAGGATGGAGATAGAGGAGGTGAACCGGGTCAGAAAAAGTAAGAATAAACAATATGGAACATTACCACTCGAAAAGCGTGCGCATGGCATCGGCGACCTTTTCGATGGAAGGGATCATTTCCTGTTCGAGGGTGGAATTCAGCGGCACGGCAGGCATATCGGCCGCACCGATCGTGCGGACCGGCGCGTCGAGCCATTGAAAACAATGTTCGGAGATGCGTGCGGCCAGGCTTTGTCCGAATGTATTGCTGACCGGTTCTTCGGTCACGACCAGTACTTTGCCGTGGCGTTTTGCCGCTTCGTACATGGCCGCTTCATCGAGCGGCCAGAGTGTGCGCAGGTCGATGATCTCGACAAGACCGGGATAATGCATGCGGGCGGCATTGAGCGCCCAGTGCACGCCCATACCGTACGTCACGACCGCTATCGTTTCGCCTTTCCCGATGCGATCGGGTTGTGCTGCCAGCGCCTGACGGGCTATTCCGAAAGGCAATATGTAATCTTCGTCCGGATCGATCGTGCGCGCACTTTCGGTGCCGCGAACCTTTGACCAGTACAGCCCCTTATGTTCAAATATGACGACCGGATTCGGATCGAGATACGCGGATTTGATCAATCCTTTCAGGTCGGCCCCGGTACTTGGATACGCAATTTTGATCCCCCGGATATTTGCTACCACACTTTCTACACTGCTGCTGTGATAAGGGCCTCCACTGCCGTATGCGCCGATCGGAACACGGATGATGCAACTGACCGGCCATTTGCCGTTGGTCAGATAACAACTCCTGCTGACTTCGGTAAACAGTTGATTGAGTCCCGGCCAGATATAATCGGCAAACTGAACCTCCACAATGGGTTTGAGGCCGACGGCGCTCATGCCAACGGTGCTTCCGATAATAAATGCCTCCTGTATCGGGGTGTTGAAGACCCGGTGGTCGCCAAATTTTTCTGCAAGCGTCGCCGCTTCCCTGAACACGCCACCGAGCCGGCGCCCCACATCCTGCCCGTACAACAGACATTCAGGATGTTTGCGCATGAGTTCTTCGATCGCGTACAAGGCGCTGTCGACCATGACTTTGGCTTCCCTGCCTTCGGGCGCCCTCTTGCCACTTTCTTTTTCGACGGAAGTAGGTGCAAAATCGTGTGTATACAGGTCTTCCGGCCGCGGGTCTTCGGCATTGCGGGCCTGCTCAAAATCATCCGCCACGAATTTCGCCGTTTCGCGTTCGATGGAACGCAGTTGCTTTTCGGTAAAACCGCGTTCCAGCATCGTTGCGCGAAGTTTCGGGTATGGATCGCGCTGTTCGTGTTCGGCCAGGTCGTCGCGGTACCATTCTTTTCGCACACCGGAGGTATGGTGATTGAGTAAGGGCACTTTTGCATGCAAAAGAAATGGCCGCCGCTCCCGGCGTATTTTCCCGATCAGGTCCTTTACGGTGTTCCAGCAAAGTTCAAAATCGGTGCCGTCGATGCTCACGGCTTCCAGCCCCGGAAAACCTTTGGCGTATTCCGCAGCATTCGCCACACGGGTTTCGGCAGCATTGGCGGAAATATCCCATCCGTTGTCCTGTACGAGATAAAGGATGGGCAGTTTTTTGAGTACTGCCATCTGAAATGCTTCGCTCACTTCTCCTTCCGTCACAGACGCGTCGCCCAGGGAGCACAATACGACAGGCGGGTTTTTGCGCTCCGCGCTGTCCAGCAATTCCATTTGTTCTTTGTACCAGAAACCGAGTGCGGAGCCCGTGGCGGGGATGACCTGCATCCCGGTGGCGCTGCTCTGGTGGGGAATTTTTGGCATGTCGGGCCTGCGCAGGCTGGGATGGCAATAATAGGAGCGGCCGCCCGAAAACGGATCTTCGCGTTTGGCCATCAGTTGCAGCATGAGTTCGTAAGGCCGAAGCCCCATACCAAGCAGAATGCTTTCGTCCCGATAGTACAGGTAGGCGTAGTCGGTGGGCAAGAGTTGAAGGCCTGCAGCGAGTTGAATAGCCTCATGCCCGCGCGACGTTGCGTGGACATATTTGCTGACAAACTTGAAATTGGCTTCGTAAATATCAGTCATGGCCTTCGATGTGGCCATCAGGCGAAAAGCCTTTTCAAGTATATCCTGAGGAACTTTCGGGTTGGTCGGTCGCTTTTTTGCCGGCGCTGCAGTAGACATTCTAAGGATTTTATTCGATCAGACAAGGCGCGCAAAGGTATGACTTATCTGATACGCATGCTCCCCGCAGCCATTAAAAACCGGCCTTTATGTACGCCCAGCCCGCTTCCTGTTTTATGATGATCTCCATCATTCCGGAAGGAACGGTGCCGGCTTCCGGCAACAAGTCGCTGCGCTGTATTTTTTTGTCGCGCATGGTGTTCTCACATGCAAAAAAAGTGACGCCCTGCGCGCTTAGTTCTTTGACTTTGGCAGCCTGTGTGCTTTGCGCGGCGATCAGAAAAGGCAGGCCTGCGCTGTGACACACCACTTCTATTTTTGTATTGGCATCGGCTTCCAGTATATGGCCGATCTGCCGTACCATGGCTTTGTGGACAAGCGAGTCGCCGTTGGTCAACTGGAATACAACTTTATGGACCTGCTGATCTTGCGCCCGGGCAGAAACGGAGCAGCCGATTATTGCAAGGATCAGGAAAATGCGAAGTGTTTTTTTCATGAAAATCCGAGTTGAAGGAATCTTTATAACTTATTCGTTTTCTTTAAACGGCCTGAACATTTGACTGAAAAAGCCGTGGGGGTACTGCTCGACACCGGGAAACCCCAGCGGGATATCCCGGCCGTTTTTGGGCATCCAGACGGTTCTGAAGAGGTAATCCCATACACTGAGCGTCAATCCGTAATTGACGCCGTAACTGCCCCTGGGAAGTTCTTTGGAGTGGTGCCAGATATGCATTTGCGGGCTGTTGAATATATATTGCAAGGGTCCGAGCGGCAGGTAGATATTGGCGTGATTAAGGTGCCCGATCGTCAGGGTGAAGAGGTGCACGAGAATGAAATCCTGAATGCCGAACCCGATCATTGCGAGCGGAATATACTCAATGCTGCGGTACACGATCGTTTCCATGAAATGATAACGGAGGTGAGCGGCGAAACCCATTTGCTCAACCGAATGATGCACCTTATGGAACTTCCACAGCCAGGGAACCCTGTGCAGCAGTCGATGCGTGTTCCATTGGATAAAATCCCTGACGATGAACAAGGTAAGCAGCTGCG
Organism: Lewinellaceae bacterium; assembly: GCA_020636045.1. Taxonomy (GTDB): domain Bacteria; phylum Bacteroidota; class Bacteroidia; order Chitinophagales; family Saprospiraceae; genus M3007. Next base: position 50,205 of record JACJYP010000014.1, on the reverse strand, counting down.
ACCAGCGCGGCAGTTCTGCTATGTTGATCGCGACGAGGTTGCGTATGCCGAGAACAGACGCCAGCAGGTCATTAAAAGCGTTCACGAAGACGTCTGATACGGCTGCGTAGCCCACCAGGCCGAAAAGAAAGAAATTGAAAAACATATAAAACATGTCGAGCCAGAAATCCTTGCGGATCGCATGCTGGTTCTTTCTCCAGGGAAACAGCAACTCAAGCACATAGACAACGGCAGAAATGCCGATGAGCCAGTAAAAGTAATTTCCCCAGTGCGGATGGAGTACTTCGTGCCACAGGTAGCGGGCATAACCCCTGTATCCGTTCACGAATACTTCAAAATATTTCTCCATTAATATTTACTTCTGATAGTAAGCAACGATCGGTCCGAAGGGTCCGTATTTGTGTTGTTTTTCAGGAAAAGTGTCTGCAAAAGGCCCGAAGGGATGATCAAACGGCTTTTTGGAAATATCGGGCCAGTCAATGTCGAGAAAGGGGTGTTTTGGCCGCGCCTGTGAATTTACATATGCGGCGACATCCCAGGCTTCTTCATCGCTGAGCTGCGGGTTGTGATAGTTGCTGCCAAACGGCATGTTCGCTTTCACATAACCGGCAAAACGCGACAAACGGAACAGGCCGGCCGCTTCGCTGTAACTGTGTTCGCCCCACAAGGGCGGATATTCGCGCGCTGTGCCCGGCATGGGCAATCCTTGCCCGTCGGCGCCGTGGCAACTTGCACATTTGCCGCTGTATACCTGCGCGCCAAGCGCAGGATCTGCTGCTCTGTCGAGGTATGGCACTTTAACCAGCCCGACGCCTTTTGGCGACAACTTTGGCGGCACATTACTGCCCAGCCATTCGATGTATGCCACGATCGCCTTCATTTCCCGGCTGGTGGTATCGAGCGCCTGCCCGTTCAGGCTGCGCATAAAGCAGTCATTGATGCGAAAACGAATATCTTCCACCTGGCCTGAGCGTGCTCTTACTTTTGGATAGGTAGACACCACGGCAGCATAATTGTTGCCGAATGCTTTTGCGCCGGCCTCCAGGTGGCAATTCTGACAATTGAGTTGGTTAATGCTGTTGGGTCTAACCAGGCCGTATTCGCCGAAATAGTCGGTCGTATGCGCGATCAGGTCCCGGCCGTATTCGATCAGGGTGCGGTGCGGATCCAGTTCGAGCGTTTGTGCGTCGGGAATCTGCCAGTCGGCCTGGGCGTCGTATTTTTCGATGGCTTTCGCGCGCAATTCAGTCCAGCGCGCCTGTCGCGCCTGTCCGTTGTTTAGCCAATGGAAGATCACTCCCACAATCAATAACAAAGCAAGCCCCTGCAGAATGCGTTCCAGCGCCTGCAGCCAATATTTTTCAATTGACGGCCGGCCAACCTGCCGAAACCTTCCGATCGCCACGGAAGTCAATGCCACCCCGATCGCCAATGCGATCAGCAATACGGAAAGGGCTATTGCAAAAGTATTGTCCATATGACGCTCAATCCTTTACTACGGGCATTCCCGCTTCTTTCCATGCGATGATGCCACCATCCAGATCGAGCACGTCTTTAAAGCCGGCGTTGTGGAATTTTTCGGCTGCAGATGCGCTTCTGCCGCCTTTGGCGCAGTACACCATCACCGGCTTGTCTTTATCGAGTTGCCCGATCAGGGAGGTAAAATGGTCGTCGTAATAATCGATGTTCCGGGCGCCGGCCAAATGACCGTCGGCATATTCCGCAGGCGTCCGCACATCGACCAGTTGCACTTCCGCAGTCGTTTTCAGGTGCTTTTCAAAGTCCTGCGGTGCAAGTTTTGACTGCGCGTTAGCCTGTTGTTGGCCGCAGGATAAAAGGCATGCGGCAAATAGCAATATCACTAGTCTTGGTATCATAGCATATTGAATTTTATAAGAAGCGGTGAATTTAATACGACAGGTAAAATATTCCGATCATTCGTAAAAGAATCATCATCGTAGGTAATCACTATTGTACGAATTACATTTGCCAGCAGCAATTGTTATCAAAAGTGATATTTCCTACAAGATTCCCATCATCTGAACGTTTCACGGGCACTACCAACGATTGATCTTTCATTTTCAAAACAATAACTCATGAGTGATACCCGTAATTCACGTACATACAGTATCGTCATTACCGTTTTACTGGCACTTTCAGCAATTCTGGGTTTTGTCTTCTGGCAGAAATCAAAGGGGTTTCAGGAAGAACGGAACAAAGCCCTTGCGGAAAAACAGACGCTGGAACTCGAAAAGACCAACCTCGAACATGAACTCGACAGCCTTTCAAATGCTTATACGACGCTGCGCACGGAGAACGAAAACCTTCAGGGGCGTGTGAACAGCAGCGCAGAGATCATTGCGCAGAAAGAGACCTTTATCCGGCAAATAAAGTCTTCGACAGCCAAAGATATTGCCGGTCTCAGAGAGCAGGTTGCCCAGCTCGAAAAAACCAAGATTGAATTTGAGACCATCATCACAACCCTGCGCACCGAGAATGAGCAATTGAGGGCCGAGAATGAACGGCTGACAGGGGAGAACGAAGAATTGAAAGGAGCCAATACGGAACTGTCTGGCAAGGTGCAGGACCTCGCTAAACAACTGGAAGAGCAGATCAGAAAAACGCAATCGGCAAGTTTTAAGGCGACGTCTTTCAGGGTGACCACGGCGCGCAAAACGGACAAACTGACCACCAAAGCCCGCAGGACACGCGAGATCGACGTCAGTTTCGACCTGGCCGATGTACCCGAACCCTATCGCGGCCCGCAAAAACTTTACATGGCCGTTACCGATGAAAAAGGCAACCCGGTCGTGAGCGACAATCCCGTCAAGGCAACGGTGTATGCCCCGACCGGCCCGGTCGAGATCATCGCGCAGCAGGTAAAGGCCGTTGTGCTGGAAGAGACGCAGCGCCTGTCATTTCACTACAAATTTGATGAAAGGCTGAAGTCCGGCAATTACGTCGTTGCAATCTATTGCGACAAAGGATTGCTGGGGGCCTCCAGTTTCAGACTGAAATAGCCATGATAACACAGGGGCGGATCGCAACGATCCGCCCCTGTGTGTTTATTTCGATGGGGGAGGGCTTTCATCATCAGGTTCCACAAAGTCGGACCAACGCCGCACCGGTATTCGGTCGATGGCATTCCAGGCGCCGGATTTCCAGTCCATGGCTTCAAGGTTGTGGAAATTCAACTTGTAGTCGAATTGAGAAGGAACATCGTACACATATCCGTGGTAATAGTATTTCTTGCCCAGTTCCTGCGCCTTTTCAATTTCGAGCAACATGGTATACGTGCCGAAACTGTACCCGCTGGCTTTCGGATTGTAAAAGCAATACGTACCTGAAACCGATTCTTCGCCGAGATGGAAAAAACTACAGGCCAGCGGCATGCCGTCCGGGCCGGTGATATAGAACTCTTTGCCCGTGACCGGTTCGCGGTCCGATTTCAGGTTGAGAAACGAAGTGATAGACTCGGGTCTGCGCTCATCGAAACGGCCGGCTGCGTGAATGGTAAACAATTGCGCTTTTGCCTGGTTGATCCGGATAGGGCCGTACTTCACATTCATCTTTTGGGTTTTCCGCAGCATTTTCCGCTGGCTCTTTGAAAACTGAAAGTCACCCAGGCGGATACGCAAAGGGATGGTACGACACATTTTGCCGCGACAAACGGAAAAATTATGCCGTACGATAGAATGGCCGAGCAGGCGCCAGCCGTCTGACATATATTGATCAAAAACGGCAGGATCCAGCGGCTGCATTTCCACGCTATCGTCGATAATATCTTCTAAATAAGACGATTGGGTCTGCATAATGGACGACAACGATATATCGGCTCAGTGAAGTTCCCCGCAAGTTTATGGATTTGTCGGTGATTTCGACAATGAAAAATGCGGATATAGCGCTCTTCGCTTCGTTTATTAGAGATGTTTGCCTTTAGATTTGCAAATCTCATGCTAAGAATGTTTTCTGACAACAATTGCAGAATATGAATGTAGACACACCTTCCGCATTACTTTATCATACGTACAACAGTTTATTTTTGAGCCTGCCCTTCCGGGGCATCGAAGATACCGGGACCAAACTCGCACTCTTCAATACACATTGCAAGGAAGGGCTTAAAGAAGGAAAAAGCCCGCTCGATATCATCGACGGTTTCTGGAAAGGATATGCAGACAAATCTGCGGAGCATGAAAAACTGAACCAGTTGTTCTATTTCATCCAGTACGCCGAGCGACAGGTCGTATTGTTTGATTCGGTGGAAGACGCGCTGTTTTTGCAGACGCACGAGATGGACGGTCCCGGATCGGCAAAGCATCTGCTTACCCGTCTGGATTCGCAGGAAGAAAGGGAGAAGTTACTGGAGAAAATCCGGGACTTCAACCTCCGGTTGGTGCTTACGGCGCATCCCACCCAGTTTTACCCGGGCAAAGTCCTCGGTATCATCAATGACCTGGGCAATGAGATCCGCGCGCATGATTTGCAGCAAATTCGCCACTTGCTCGTCCAATTGGGTAAAACGGCCTTCGTGAACCGCGAAAAACCAACGCCTTACGACGAAGCCATCAGTCTTGGTTGGTTCCTTGAAAATATTTTTTATCACGCAATACCACATGTTGTCTTTCGGTTGCTTCGCGCGCTGGGCGAAGATGTGAGGGGTTTCGAAAACCCGGGCCTGGTCGCGCTCGGCTTCTGGCCGGGAGGCGACCGTGACGGCAACCCTTTTGTAACGGCAGATACAACCCTGCTGGTAGCAAAAAGGCTGAAGGAAGGCATTTTCCGGTGTTATTATCGCGATATCAGGCAATTGCGGCGGCGCCTCACATTCCGGGGAGTAGAGGATCATATCACCCGCACGGAAAGCAAGATATATAACACGCTGTACAAGCCGGAAGAAGAAAAAAGATACCAGGCCTGTAGCGAACTGCTCGACGATCTTTACCTGGCCCGCGAAGCCATGCTGGAAGACCCGGACAGCCTGCATTTGCAGGAATTTATGGATCAGCTCGACCAGTTCATTCTGAAAGTGCGGATTTTCGGTTTTTATTTCGCCAGTCTCGATATCCGCCAGGACAGCCGCAAACACCACTCTGTCTGGGAAGCCATACTTCAGCATTGGAGGGAACATTATCCTTCATTTACTGCGGATGCGTTTGAAAAAGCCGAAGAGATCGAAAAGATCGATATGCTGCTGACTGCGACGTACAAGATCGAAGAAAATGATTTTTCCGACCCGTTTGTAAAGGAAACCCTGCGGGCATTTCGCGCGATCACCGATATCCAGCGCATGAATGGTGAAACCGGCTGCCACCGCTATATTATCAGCAACTGCCAGACTGCCTTGAATGTCGCGGAAGTACTGGCCCTGGCGCGTCTGACGATCGGTGCGCCGGAAACGGGCGCCGTAAACCTGGACATTGCACCGTTGTTCGAGACGGTAGAGGACCTGGCGACCTGTGGAGATGTTATGCGGCGTTTGTACACCAACCGGCACTATGCCGCTCATCTGAAGGGCCGCAACAATATTCAACACGTCATGCTGGGCTTTTCCGATGGCACCAAAGATGGCGGCTACCTGCGGGCCAACTGGAGTATTTACTGCGCCAAGGAGGAGTTGACGCGCATTAGCCGCGAATACGGCGTTACCGTCATATTCTTCGATGGTCGCGGCGGTCCGCCCGGCCGCGGCGGGGGAAACAACGCCAGTTTTTATGCCGCTCATGGCAAAGAGATCGAGAACAAGGCCATCCATGTGACGATACAGGGGCAAACGGTCAGCAGCACATACGGTACTCGAGAATCGGCTGTTTACAATATTGAGCGCCTGCTGACCGCCGGTCTGGAGAATCATATGTTTCCAGACCCGACACGCGAGATCACGGACGATGAACGCGCACTGATGAATGAAATGGCCGAAGCGGCATACAAATCATATCTGTCGCTCAAGAATCACCCCGATTTTGTGCCGTATCTTGAAAACATGACCCCCCTTCGCTGGTATGGCGATACCAACATCGCCAGCCGGCCGACCAAGCGGGGCGGCGGGCAGAAAATGCGGTTTGAAGACCTGAGGGCCATTCCTTTCGTAGGCGCCTGGGCGCAGATGAAGCAAAATGTGCCGGGCTATTTCGGTCTGGGCAGCGCGTTGTCGGCATTTGGCGGCGATGGGTTCAGGGTGCCTTCAAAACTTTACCGGGAGTCGCTTTTTTTCAGGACGCTTGTCGAAAATTCAATGCAGTCGCTCCTGAAGTCAAATTTTGCCCTTACCCGTTACATTTCAAGGGACGGGCATTACGGCGCATTCTGGAAGATACTGTTTGACGAATATTCAACAACCCACCGTGCACTTGAAGCGATCTCCGGTCAGAAAATGCTGCTGTCTGACAATCCCAATTCGCGTATCAGTATCGAACTCCGGGAGGAGATCGTGCGACCGCTTATCGTGATCCAGCAGTATGCATTGCAAAAACTCAGACAAAACGATCTGTCGGCTGAAGAGTCGGACGCCTATCGGAACCTGGTGTTGCGGGCCATGTTCGGCATCATCAATGCCGCGCGGAACGCTGCATGACGTTTCCCTAACAAGAGAAAGCCACTTTCCGGACCCGGAAAGTGGCTTTCGTATTTTGAGAACAAATGTTGGTCAGATCAATCTTCTCCCTGGAGTTCACGCTCCACTTCTTCCATTTTGATGTAGTCGACCGCTTCGCTCAATGTCGGCACGAGGGTGAGGATCGTGTCCAGTCTGGAAATTTCCATCAGTTTGGTCACCATCGGCTGTAATTGGCCGGCGATCACAAACGAACCGCCGTCTTTCCAGAGCCTGTGGCCTGTCAAAATGGCGCTTAAACCGCTCGAATCGACAAATTGGACATTCGAAAGGTCCAGGATCATATTCTTGATTCCTTCCTGATTAAAAAAGATCAGATCACTTTTAAAGCCCGGTGCAATGGTGGAATTCAGATTTTCTTCATCGAGCGTCAGCACGGCATACTGATCTTGTTTATCGATCCTGTATTTCATAAGAGCCTGATTTTCAGAAAAATAGTTTTGATTATGATTATGATGATTTTCTTTGGAGAGGCAAATGTAACCATTGCCCGGTTCTTTTATACAAAATTTCTTGCGGCTTTTTCTTCCCTCATAACGTCTGTCATACCGTCAGGCGTACTTCAGATGGCATTGTTTTTTCCCTGCTTTGGTAATTCCGGCAATGCTGTTCCCGATCCAACGCTCATTTGTCGGCATAAAAACTCAACGCGTAAAAATTTGTTAAATGTAGGTCTCAAAGGTTGATATTTACCTCATAAATAGTCTAAACTTGTCCCAGGAAAAGAACAGTCGCCCCCGGCTAGGACTCCGGAGAAGCAGACTTGTTCAACCTGTAACGATCATCACACAGCATAATGAATAAGAAATTCTCGCCCGTTGTCAAACAGATCATTAACCAAAGCGGACAGGAAGCGCGCCGCCTCGGACATGATTATATTGGCACGGAACATCTGCTGCTCGGCATCATCGCCGAGCGGGACAGCCTGCCGGTCAGGGTGCTTGATGCCTTGCTGGTGGACGTCCATGAATTGAAAAAGCGGCTGGAAGGTTCTATCCCGAAATATAGCACATATCCTCCCGCAGAAAACCTTTATGTCGGCGAGTTCCAGGTGACGACGCAAGTGCAGCGCGTGCTGAAAGTAACTTTCCTCGAAGCAAAACTCATGAAGAGCGAGGAAATTTACCCGGAGCACCTGATGCTGTCACTCCTCAAACACCCGGATGCTTACGCGACCAAGCTCTTAAACGAATACGACGTGGACTACGAAACCTTTAAAAAGGAACTTGAATATGTGCGTTCGGAGCAGGACCTGACGCCTCCCAATCTTTTCTCGCAGGCCTCCAGCGAAGGATCCGGCGAATATGAAGACGAAGACGAACGCAACTACCGATCGAGCCAGCAGAAAGGACAGCCTAAAAGCAGAACCCCTGTGCTGGACAATTTCGGGCGTGATATCACAAAACTTGCGGAAGAAGGCAAACTCGACCCGATCATCGGTCGCGAGCGGGAGATCGAGCGCGTCAGCCAGATCCTGAGCCGCCGCAAAAAGAACAATCCGATCCTCATCGGCGAGCCCGGTGTGGGTAAAACGGCCATTGTGGAAGGCCTGGCACTTCGCATCATGCAAAAGAAGGTGAGCCGCACGCTTTTCAACAAGCGGATCGTCATGCTTGACCTCGCAGCGCTGGTTGCCGGCACCAAATACCGCGGACAGTTCGAAGAGCGCATCAAGGCGATCATGAACGAACTGGAAAAAAGCCGCGATGTTATCCTGTTCATCGACGAGATACATACTATTGTAGGTGCGGGGGGTGCTACAGGCTCTCTGGACGCCTCCAATATCTTCAAGCCGGCGCTGGCACGTGGTGAGTTGCAATGTATCGGCGCCTCTACGCTCGATGAATACCGCCAGTATATTGAAAAGGACGGCGCGCTCGACCGCCGTTTCCAGAAGGTGATGGTGGATCCGCCCAGCCAGGAAGATACCATTCATATCCTGGAAAATATCCAGCCGAAATACGAAGAGTTTCACAACGTGACCTACTCCGAAGAGGCGGTAAAGGCGTGCGTGCGACTCAGCGACCGCTATATTACCGATCGCTTTTTGCCTGACAAGGCCATCGACGTGCTGGATGAAGTAGGCGCGCGCGTACACCTCAAGAATATTGTGGTGCCCAAGCACATCGAAGAACTTGAGAAGCGCATTGAAGATCTGAAAGAAGAAAAAAACCGCGCCGTTAAAAACCAGCAATACGAGGAGGCAGCCAACCTGCGCGATCAGGAAAGCAAACTCGTCCGGAATCTGGAGTTTGCAAAAGTGGAGTGGGAAGACGAGACCAAGACCAAACGTTATCCGGTCGAAGAAGACGACATTGCCGAAGTAGTCGCCATGATGACGGGCATTCCGGTCAGAAAAGTAGGCCAGAGCGAAAGCAAAAAACTGGTCAACATGTCCGACGACATCAAAAAAATGGTCATCGGGCAGGATGAATCGGTGCTCAAGATATCCAAGGCGATCCAACGCAATCGCGTGGGTCTTAAAGATCCTAAAAAGCCGGTCGGTTCCTTTATTTTCCTGGGCCCGACGGGCGTCGGTAAAACCGAGCTTGCCCGCGCGCTGGCGCGCTACCTGTTCGACTCCGAAGATGCGCTCGTACGCATCGACATGTCGGAATACATGGAAAAATTCTCCGTCAGTCGCCTCATCGGCGCACCTCCGGGATACGTAGGGTACGAAGAAGGCGGCCAGTTGACCGAACGGGTACGCAGGAAGCCTTATTCCGTAGTGTTGCTCGACGAGATCGAAAAAGCGCACCCGGATGTTTACAATATCCTGCTGCAGGTGCTCGACGATGGTCAACTGACCGACGGATTAGGGCGCAAAGTGGATTTCAAAAACACCCTGATCATCATGACCTCGAATATCGGGGTGCGCCAATTGAAAGATTTTGGACAGGGTGTCGGATTTGCTACCAAGGCCCGTCTCGAAGCGGCAGAAGAGAACAGCAAAGCGGTTATCCAGAACGCGCTGAAACGCACCTTCTCGCCGGAGTTTTTGAACAGGATCGACGATGTGCTCGTGTTCAACGCCCTCGGCCGTGAAGAGATCTTCAAGATCATCGACAATGCACTGGAAGGGCTGATGAAGCGCCTGAGCGCAATGAAACTCAACCTGACGCTCACGGAAGAAGCAAAAGAGTTCGTGGCAGATAAAGGCTACGACCCGCAATTCGGCGCGCGTCCCCTGCACAGGGCAATTCAGAAATACATAGAGGATCCGCTTGCGGAATTTATTCTCTCTGAAAATCCGGGCGAAGGTTCGCAACTGGCCGCCTCGCTCAACAATGAAAAGGACGGCCTGGTGATCGCCTTTGAGGCGCCCCCCAAGAAGAAGAGAGGCAAGGCTGTAGAGTCGTCCGATGAAACGCCCACTTCCTGATATCTTCAGGAAAATCATACAGCAATCCCCCGGTATCAGCTCGATGCCGGGGGATTTTTTGTTAGTCAAAGTTTTTTATTGCTGTTTGTAACATAATCTTTGTAAGCCCGTCTTTCAACTATAAACGCTGGTTACCAGATGGATCAAGCCCTTTTTCAGGAACAAATATTCCCGATCCGGCACAAACTTTACCGGTTTGCCCTGCGCATCACAGGAAGTGTGCAGGAGGCGGAAGATGTTGTGCAGGAAGTGCTGGAAAAGGTCTGGAAAACCCCGGAGCCGCAATCAGACGCTGTACAGAACTGGGAAGCATGGTGCATGACGCTGACACGCAATCGCTCGCTGGACAAGGCGCGGTCACAGTCGGTCAGACGCACCGCACCACTCGATGGGGCGAGCGAAAGACAGGTAGATGGCGCGAGTCCTGCGCAGCGCACGGAAACAAGCGATCTGGCGTCGCAGGTAAAACGGATGATGCAGGATCTCCCTGAAAAACAAAGGCTGGTCATGCACCTTCGCGACATTGAAGAATTGAGTTACGAAGAGATCACTGAAGTGCTGGGGATCAGCCTCGACCAGGTGAAAGTAAACCTGCACCGGGCGAGAAAATCGATCCGCGAACAACTGACAGCAACCCTGAATCATATCACCATACCATCCTGACATGAAAGCGTATTCAGATATTGACAAACTCCTCGACCGCTACTGGGACGGGGAGACGACCCTCGAAGAAGAGCGTATGCTGAAGGAGTATTTTGCTTCTACGGATGTGGAAGAGCGCCATTTGGCTGCCGCCGCGCTGTTCAGAGCCCTCCGGGAAGAGCAGTCCCTGCGCAGTAATGCCACCGCTAAAAAAGTTGCACTGCGCCCGGCACCATACATGTGGGCAGGCAGAGTAGCCGCTGCTGCGGCAGTGATGCTGCTTTCCGCCGGCATTTGGTGGTGGATGCAATCCTGGCCTGAGAGCGGGACAGTATCACAGGAAATGGTCGCACAAAAGGCGGAACAAAAAATAATGAAAGAACCCCGGGTGCCGTCGGTTTCGAAGGAAGCGCCACTGCCACAGGTGGCGCAGGCAAATGTGCAACCACATCATCAGGTTAAAAAAAGCGGTAACACCAGACTGCATCATCGTCCGGCGCAGGACGATACTCCTGACCCTGAGGCTGAAAAAGCCATGGAAGAGATAAAAGCCGCCCTGGCGCTGGTTTCTTCCAAAATAAAAAAGGGTAGGGATGAAGCTGCGAAGGGTGCAATACATCTCGAAAGTATCGAGAAGATTTCAAAGATCAGGACCGATACGGACGGATAATATGATTCCGGGATCTGTCGGGCTTTTTATTTCTCAAACAACAACTCACCATCAACACCTAATTATCAGGAGCTATGAAAAAGAATTTTCTGCTGGTGCCGGTATTTTTACTGACGGCCCTTTTCGCGCAGGCACAGAACGATGCCATTACGCGGTTTTTTGAAAAATACATGGATGACGAGCGTTTCACCGTCGTGTATGTCGCCCCAAAAATGTTCCAACTGGTTTCCAAGATCGAAACGGACGACGAAGACTGGAACAAGGTTCGGGAAATCGTCAAAGACCTGGGAGGCCTTCGCGTACTGACGGCCGACAGCATTGGCGATGGTATCGCCATTTACAAAGATGCGCTCAGCCGGGTGCCACAATCCGAATACTCAGAGCTGCTCACGGTACGAGACGGCAACGAGAATGTGCGCATCTGGACCAAAGACAGCGGCAACATCATAGAGGAACTGCTGCTGCTCGTCGGCTCGCCGGATGAGTTTGTAATGCTCAGTTTTACCGGGAAGATTGATCTGGACAAGATCTCCGAATTGTCGAAGACACTGGATGTCAAGGGGATCGAGCAACTGGAACGCGTTAAAAAAGACAAAAACTGATATGACCATGTTGAAATCAATCTTTGCCGGCTTCTGCCTGCTCATATGTGCCGGACCTGTCGGCGCCCAGGATTACGGCCTGTACTGGAAATACAAAGACTACGACGGCATAGCGGTAACCGTTCCTTCTGTTGCCATCGATATTGCCTCCTGGTTTGTCGGCGAAAAAGAAGAACGCGTGCTCATGCGCCGGGTGAACAAGGTCAGGGTATTGGTTTTTGAAGACGGCAATAACCCTGTTACCGAGCGCGATATGGAACGCTTTGAACGAAAAGCAAAACGCCGGCATCTGGAGGACATTCTGTTCGTCCGCGACGGCAAAACCCGTGTCAGGGTGCTGGCCAGGGAGCGGGGCAACGCGATCAGGAAGATCGTGGTGCTGGTGCACACTCCTGAAGAATTTGTTATGGTCAGTGTGCGGGGAAAACTCCGCTGGAAGGATATCAACCGGGCCTTCGAAAAATACGGCAGGAAACATAAAGGCAAAGAAAAGCCGCTGTTGCCGCCAAGTCTCAAGGTTCCCGTTTCACGGGTATAAAAAAAGAAACCGGCTTTATCGAATGTTCGATAAAGCCGGTTTTCTTAATATCGTGGAAGAGAACTACTCTTCGTCGTCGTCAAACTTACGATGGCTATACCCCCCGGCGTCCTCCATCGTCTCATTGTCGATCTCCCAGTCGTCGTTGTTGCCACGTGCAGGGCGTTTGCTGCCCGGCAGCCGCACTTTGTCGCCGATGGGTTTGCCCCCGGAAGGCCTGTCTTCCTCAGACACGAAAGGATCGCCGCTTTGGGGCTCCAGAGGGATTTCCTTGCCCGAGTTTGCGATATTTTTGCCGTCCACACTTTTGGTGGCATGCGGCACCAGGCGCAAACGGTTTTTGTCGATCAGGTTGCCCGTCACGATGCAAATCCCGTATGTCTTGTTCTGGATGCGAAGCAAGGCGTTTTTGAGATCCTGAACGTGGCGTTGTTGCCTTGTCAGCATGCGCTGAAGCATTTCAAGATCTGTATGTGCAGTGGAATCGTCATACCAGTCACCTCCTTGCTGGTTAAAGCCGTTCTCGTTAAGGTCATCGATCTGCTGCTGGGTCTTGTTCAGCTCATCCTGGGCCTGGGCAAGTTTATTGTCAATGAGTTCTTTAAACTCTTGAAGTTCTTCATCGCTATACCTCAATTTCGGTTCGTTAGACATATTCGAGCTCAGTTTTTGTGAACTTAATTTTGGAGTGTTTGGTGATTCGGGTGGCAAAATTAGGCTAAAAAAAACTTTGGCAATCATGTGTTCTCAAAAATTTAATGTGCCGGAGCTGCCTTTTTGCCAAAAATATCTATCAAAAACAAATACCTTTTCCCTGAAAATCAACTGTTTAAAGAGCATGCCCGGAAGAGTGGGAGGCGTGAAAGCACGAAAATTGGCTTACCTTTGCGCCGAATTTTCCTGACCAAATATGATCGAGACTAAATCACAGCGCCGCAAATCGCGGCTACCATCATCTGAAAAGAATAAAGCGCTCTTGACGAAGGAATACCGGAATGAAGTATTAAAAGACTTTAGGATATGTTGTCTGAGCCGGGAAGCCAGTGTGATCGCACGGAAAGAGGTGTTGATGGGTAAAGCCAATTTTGGCATTATCGGTGATGGCAAGGAAGTCGCGCAGGTAGCCATGGCACGCGCGTGGAAAAAAGGAGACTACCGGGCAGGGTACTACCGCGACCAGACCTTGATGATGGCGTTGGGGCTCATGACGCTGGATGAATTCTTTGCCCAGTTGTACGGCGATCCGTATGGCGATCCACTTTCCGGTGGCCGGCAGATGAATTGCCATTTTGCCACGCCTTTCCTCGATCATGAAGGCAAGTTCCTCGATCTGAAAAATCGTTTTAACATCAGTGCCGATATTTCTCCGACGGCCGGACAGATGGCCCGTGGAGTAGGATTGGCATTTGCCTCGAAAAAATTTCGGGAGCAACCGCAACTATGCGGCGACCTTTCCGATAAAGGCAACGAAGTGGCTTTTGTCACCATCGGAGATGCATCTACTTCCGAAGGCGCTTTCTGGGAAAGCATCAACGCTGCCGGCGTCCTGCAGATCCCGCTTGCAGTGAGCGTGTGGGATGACGGTTACGGGATCAGCGTTCCCAAAGACTACCAGACGACCAAGGCGAGTATTTCCGAAGTATTGGAAGGATTTCGCGCCGGCGATGCCGATCAAAGCGGGGTCGATCTGCACACGGTCAAGGCATGGGATTACCCGGCTTTGTGCCAGGCGTATCAGGACGGGATCGGCGCAATGCGGAAGACCCATCGCCCGGCAGTTTTTCATATTCAGGAGGTAACCCAGCAACTCGGGCATTCTACTTCCGGAGACCATCGCAGGTATAAAAGCCCGGAGCGGCTCGCCTTCGAAGAGGCATATGATTGCAACCGCCGCATGGCAGACTGGATCGTCGCATCCGGCATCGCAGCGGCTGACGAAGTAGAAACGATACAGGCGGAAGCAAAACAGGAGGCCGGTGAAGCGGCCCGGCGCGCTTACCGTGCTTATCACGACAGGGTAGGGGGACTGGTCAGTCAGTTGACTGCATTGCTAAAAAGTGCTGCAACGGCATATCCTCAATCAGAGACCCTGAAAAAGTGCCTTGAAGAAGTCGAACAAAAACGCGAATCCTTGCGCTTCGAACTGCTCAGGATCGCGCGCCAGGCTTATTTTTCACTCCCCGGCAAAGATGATCCGGCGGCCCGCGACCTCAAGAAATTCATCGACGCCGAGCGCAACGAAGGATCGCGTATTTATTCCGATGACCTGCTTAGCAATTCTCCCCGGTCGCCGCTCAAAGTAGCGGTTCAGGCGCCTGTTTATAGTGAAGACGCTCCCATGAAGGACGGGTTTGAGATACTCAATGCCTGTTTCGATGCAAATTTTGAAAAATACCCCGAGCTCTTCGCTTTTGGAGAAGACGTGGGGAAAATCGGCGATGTCAACCAGGGCTTGCGCGGTATGCAGCAAAAATACGGGGAAGAGCGCGTGTTTGACACCGGCATACGCGAATGGACGATCATGGGCCAGGCGATCGGAATGGCGATGAGAGGGCTGCGCCCGATCGCGGAAATTCAATACCTTGATTATCTGATTTACGGGCTTTCTCCCTTGTCCGACGACCTCTGCACCCTGCGGTGGCGCTCCAACAACCAGCAGGCAGCGCCGGCGATCATTCGCACCCGCGGTCACCGGCTGGTCGGCGTCTGGCATTCCGGATCTCCGATGGGCATGATGCTGGGATCGCTGCGCGGCATGCATATCTGCGTACCGCGTAACATGACGCAGGCGGCAGGCATGTATAATACACTTTTGCAGGGCGACGACCCCGCTATCGTCGTTGAAGTGCTGAACGCCTATCGCTTCAAGGAACAATTGCCCGACAACGTAGGCACTTTCACCGTGCCGCTGGGTGTGCCTGAAGTACTCAGAACGGGTACGGATATTACGATTATTACCTATGGCGCGTGTGTTCGTGTCGCTGAAGAGGCTTGCGAAAAATTGGAAGACGCAGGAGTTTCGGCAGAATTGGTTGATATTCAAACACTTTTGCCATTTGACTTGCCAAACATTTGCGTTGAAAGTTTGAAAAAGACCAACAGGGTGATTTTTCTGGATGAAGACTTCGAAGGCGGCGCGTCCGCCTATATGATGCAGCAGGTACTTGAAAAACAAGGAGGTTATCGTTATCTTGATTCAAAACCAATCACCATTTATGCCCAGCCGCACCGTCCTGCTTATGGTCAGGATGGAGATTATCACTCCAAACCGCAAGCGGAAGACATAGTGGATGCCGCCTATGCGTTGATGCAGGAAGCAGGGCTTTGAGCGGGTTGCGCTGCGAAAAGGCGACCCGTTTTCCGATCTACCATTTTTGGTTCATTTTTTTATTCCTGAAGACATATTGGAACAGTTATTGCCTTTTCCGGCGATATCTGACCGCTTTCTTTGTTATTGACCCCATTCCCTTTAATTTTATTTTTAATCTAACCGATTTCACGTAGTTGTTTCAATTCATTAACTATGTCTAACATCTCATCCACCGGTTTCCGTTCTCCATTGACAACGGGATCATCTCTGCTTTCCGCCTTCTCCGGCCAACAATCTCAATTGATCCGCTGCGATATCGTTTTCGGCATGCCCAGTCAGGACTGCCGTGGCACCGGTATCTGCAAACTTTCAAGCGATCTTTTCCTGCAACAGCCACCTGCCAAAAATTGTCGCCACACGGTTGCCTTCGTTTCCGGCTGCGATATCGATCCATCGAGGGTCCGGTTGCTGTTCTTCCGCGAATTTCTCTGTATCGACCTGTTCCGCCGGCAATTCAGGAACGGCATATTTGCCATGCCTGAGTCCTGCCCGATTCCTGAAGCGCTTGCAAAAGACCTGGGAATGAATATTTCGACACTTCTCCCCGGCAATTACTCAGTACGGGAAGCGGAAAACTGCTTTATTGTCGACATCGACTGTCAGTAGTCAGGCCCTGAAGCAGACCAGACATGAAAACCGCAGTTTCCTGACCTTCAGGAAACTGCGGTTTAGTAAATACCCTGAGCATTTTGCTTAAATCTTACTTCGAGCGGGCTGCTCTGATCAGGATATAGGCGAGCGAAACGAAAAATGCCACCCCCAGCAATTCGTAGTTCACATCTCCGATCGAATGCCTGATCGATTCTTCCAGATTGAGCACGGGCAGCCAGCCCTGACCTTCCGGATAGGCCGCCTCCTTGGCACTCCACAACGCAGCCAGCAGTCCCATCAGCGCGCCGCCGGCAACCAGGCCGGTGGCAAACAAACTTCCTTTGCCCAGGTCTTCATCTTCAGGCTTTTCGCCTTTCCGCTCGGCCATCCAGTTGGTCAGGCCCCTGATGGCGCCGCCAACCCAGATAGGCAGGGTAGTGGATAGCGGGAGATACAGCCCAACGGCGAAAGACAGTGATTTGACACTGCATAATTCAAGTGTGATCGCTACGAAAAGACCGACGAGTACGAACTGCCAGTCGAGGTTGAATGACAACAGTCCTTTGATCAGCGTGGCCATCAAGGTAGCCTGCGGCGCATTGAATTCGTTTCCGATTGCGTGATCGATGCCGGGTTTGGTGGGTGTGTCGAGGAAAAGCACGGTCATGCCGATGACCAGCGAAGAGACAACAACCCCGATAAAAAGCGCCAGCTGCTGATAACGCGGCGTCGCGCCTACAATGTATCCCGTTTTTAGGTCCTGCGAAGTGGCGCCCGCATTGGCCGCGGCGATACAGATCATACCGCCAACGACGAGGGCCATCGGTTCGAACACCTTGCCCGTCCAGCCCACACCGATGAATACCAGCGCCGTGCCCATGATCGTAGCAATGGTCATACCGGAAATCGGATTGTTGCTGCTGCCGATAATGCCGACGATACGGCTCGATACCGTGACGAAGAAAAAGCCGAACACGATCACCAGGAGGCCCAGGAGTAACTTCCCGCCGATGCTATCACCCGGCACGCCGGGCAAGATCACCATGAGCAACACCAGCGCCAGACTGCCGATGCCTACTACTTTCAGCGACAAGTCATTGTTGGTACGGCTGACCGCAGCACCCGTTCCACGCGTACGCAGATCGCCGATGCTCTCTTTGAACGATGCAATAATGGTGGGCAGGGTTTTGAAAAGTGTAATAAAACCTGCACCGGCGACCGCGCCGGCGCCGATCTGTCTGACATAGGCCCTGTAAACGGCTTCGGAAAGATTGCCAAATTCCTGCGTAGCGGGGTCCCAGCCGTAGCGGGCGTTCGCCTGCGCAGGGTCCAGCAGGTTCAATTTGCCCAGTTGCGCTGCGATGATATCCTGGTGTTCGCCGAGCAGGGTCGCAATCAAAGGGATCAGACCCAGCCATGCCAGTACGCCGCCGGCAACCAGTACGCCGGCGATCCTCGGGCCGATGATATAGCCGACGCCGAGGTATTCGGGTGTGATCTCTCCGCCGACTGCTGCGGCAGGCAGATACTTGTTCTTTACCGCCGCAAACCAGGTGGGCGTCTCGGCGATCACATGAAATATCTTTTGTAACAGTGCGTACACAAAAGCAAAACCGAGCCCTCGATAGGCCATTTGGGCAAAATCGCCGCCTTTATCACCCGCGATCAGCACCTGCGCACAAGCGGTGCCTTCAGGATAGGGCAGGTTGCCGTGTTCGTTCACGATCAGCGAACGGCGGAGCGGTATCATCATTAATACCCCCAGGATGCCGCCAAAAATGGCCAGCATCAGGATCGTCCAGTAATTGAAAAAGCCTTTTCCGATACCATCGCTCAGGAACAAAAAGGCAGGCAGGGTGAAGACCACCCCCGCAGCGATGGACTCTCCTGCAGAGCCTGCTGTTTGTATGATGTTATTTTCCAGGATCGAGGTCTTGAAGAACCGCTGACCCAGAGAAATAGCCAGCACGGCAATGGGAATGGAAGCCGACACCGTCAGTCCGGCCTTTAGCGCCATGTACACCGTAGCGGCACCGAAGAGAATGCCGAAGATGGCTCCCAGTATTACGGCGCGCAAAGTAAATTCCCTGACCGAAGTATTTTCCGGGGCAATGTAGGGTTTGAAAGGGGCGGGTTTCGATGTTTCCATGTGCAGTGATTGTGTTGTAGTAAGTTGCCCAGTTATATGATTATCAAGGCGAAAGGTAGAAAGTTTTGGGTTCAATGCAAGTTTGGGCGCTTTTGATGCGATGTGTTAAACTTGCCAGTTTTTACCAGATTTTGAATTCAGATAGCGTTTTGCGGCAGCATTCTCAACGAACTTTTTATCTGACATTACAAATCGGCTACCTTTGCCCAAACTTATTACCGATCCTATGAATAAACTTCTCCTTTGTTGCTTCTTGCTTTGTGTGTGTTTTTCGCAAGCGATCTCCCAGGATAAACATTTTACCCAGTTTTATGCTTCGCCGCTGACGCTGAACCCCGCGCTTACCGGCGCCATGGAAGGGCGTTATCGTGTGGGGATGATCTACCGCGACCAGTGGCGCAAAGTGCTCGACAATCCTATCAAAACTTTTGCGGTGGCAGCCGACCTTCGTTTCGATGCTCCGGGAAAGCGCGTACAGGAAGACGCTTTCGGACTTGGGCTGATGTTCTTTACCGACCGGGTCAGTATCGTTGACTTCAGCACAACGCAGATCGCCGTTTCGATGGCCTACCACAAATCGCTGGGTTCTTCAAACCGGCAATTTTTGACCCTGGGCATTCAGGGAGGCCTGACCCAACGGAACGTCAACTATGAGTCACTGAATTTCCACGACGAATTCGACGGCACATCCGGTTATGTGCTGACCACAGGGGAAAATTTGCCCGAAAACAACTTCTCCTTCACGGATTACAACGTAGGTCTGAATTATACCGCAGAAGTGGGCCGCTCGGGTAATATTTTTGCCGGTGTGGCGCTGCATCATTTTCTCCAGCCGCAGATCTCTTTTTACGAGAACAGCAATGAGGGCGATAAACTGTATATGAAAATATCCGGTCAACTCGCCGCCAGCATTCCGCTTACCAATGACAATCGCGTATCGCTGTTGCCGCGCGTTTTGGTGGCCAAACAGGGGCCGCATATGGAAATCAATGCCGGCACCAATTTTCGGGTTGCCATGGGCAAGTACGGAGGCACGGCACTGCATATCGGCGGTTGGGCACGCCCCGTCCGCAATGACGATGGCATGGGCCTCGACGCTGTAGTCGGACTGGTGGGCATTGAATTCAATAACGTGCTGGTCGGGTTGAGTTATGACCTCAACCTGCGTGCTTTGCAGGCAAACCAGCGCCAGGGCGCGTTTGAATTATCCATTGCTTACCTGGGCGAATATGAAAATGAAGATATCCTCTGTCCTAAGTTTTAGCAGATGCCGGCTCAAGCAAACGCAGGTATTTTTCAAAATACGCAGCCGGTTTGGGTTGGTCTGACAGAAAATACGTGATACCGCCCGGCCCTTCGTTCAGGCATTCGCCCAACCGGTTTTTCAGGTTGAGGACAGTGCCGCGATTGCCGTCGATGATCCGGACGTCGGGCGGTATCACCTGTTCCATGATCTTTTTGAAATAGATGAAGTGCGTGCAGCCGAGCACGATTGTACTGTACTCGTTCAGGTTCACCGCCTGCAATTTCATCTTCAGATAGGGCAGGATCACCTGCTCGTCGAATTCAAATCGCTCGGCAAAAAGCACCAGTTCCTGCAGCGGCAGGAAATCTACTTGCTTGCGTGTATCCACCCGCGCGACCAGTTCTCTGAATTTCGCTTCTTTTAAGGTCAGTTCGGTTGCGAATACCAGCACCCGTTTCGGATCTCCTGTATGCGTGACAGCGGGTTTAACGGCCGGTTCCATGCCGATGACCGGCACCTTGTATCGCTGCCGCATATCGCCGATGGCTGCGCTTGTCGCCGTGTTACAGGCGATCACGAGGGCTTTTACACCCTGATCTACAATGAAATCGGTTGCGTGCAGGGCCAATGTCCTGACTTCGTCCTTTGGGCGCGTACCATAGGGCGCGCGGTCGCTGTCGGCGTAATATATATAGCGCTCATGCGGCAGCATGCGCAGCGCTTCATATAAAACGGTCAGCCCCCCGATTCCGGAGTCGAAAAAGCCGATGGGAAGATCTTTTTTCATAACCAGTTACCCGGAA
Organism: Lewinellaceae bacterium; assembly: GCA_020636045.1. Lineage (GTDB taxonomy): Bacteria > Bacteroidota > Bacteroidia > Chitinophagales > Saprospiraceae > M3007. The sequence goes on along the minus strand of JACJYP010000014.1, from coordinate 29,602 downwards.
AACAAAATAGGACGAGCCGGCCGGCAAGGCCACCCATCCTATTTTGTCAAATTTGCCGTGCATAGACGCACGTATTAGTTACTGATACCCAGTTTGGCTTTCACCATCGGGGTTACGTTGAGCGTTTCGTGCGCGTATATCAGGATATTCGTACTGGAATCGAACACCAGATCAAAGCCGTTTTCCTTGGCAACGTCTTCCATCGCCTTGTTGATCTTGTCCAGCAAGGGCTTGTACAACTCTTCCCTCTTTTTGGCGAGTTTGTCATACACCTCTTCCTGGTATGCAGCGATACTTTCCTGTTCTGCTTCCAGTTTCCCCATTTGCTCCTCATATTCTTTAGGAGAAATGATGCCCTGGTTTTTTTTGCGATCCAGCTCGGCAGCATTGTCCTGCAGGGCCTTAACGCGCTCCTGGCCTTTTTTCGTCAGTTGCGTTTGAAAGGCCTGCAGGTCGCTATCGGCCGCTTTTATTTCAGGTATTTGGGTAAGCAGGTCTTTAGAGTTGCAATACCCGAATTTCTGAGCGTTCACTGCCGTTGCCAATAAACACAGCATTGCGACCGCCAGCACATGTACTTTCTTCATAGTCAGTTTGTTAAATGCAAGATAAGTCGTATTTGCCATTTAGGCCGGCAAAGTGGCGCCTTGCCTGTGGATGGCGAACGGGCGCAAAATTAGCCTTTCTTCAGCATTGCTTTGATATCTTCCGTCTTGTCATTTCGCTTATCTGCATACAGCATGCCCGACGCGCTGCCTTTGTCGAAGACAAATTCATAACCTTTGTCTTCGGCGAATTTCTGAATGGTGCCGTACACCCTGTCCTGAATTGGCTTTACCAGTTCTTCGCGCTTTTTGAACAAAGCCCCTTCCGGTCCGAATTTCTGGCGCTGCATCTCGCGCACCTCTTTCTCTTTGTTCATGATCTCTTCCTCGCGTTGTTTTTTCATCTCTTCGCTGAGCAACACCTGTTCAGCCTGATATTTGCTGTACAGCCCTTTCACCTTGTCCTGTTCCTGGGCAATCTCCTGGCGCCATTGGGTGGCCACTTTGTCCAGTTGTTCCTGGGCTTTCTGGTAGTCAGGCAAACTTTCCAGCACCTCCGTCACATCCACATAGGCGATGCGTTGTGCGGTAGCCATAGCGGTCAGGAGAAATGCAAAAAGTGCAGTCGATAGAATCTTCTTTGTCATGATTGGTTGAATGTTGATTTAAAATGTGGTCATCCGCGGGCTTTTTACCTTCCGGATACGGGGCCAAAATTAGCGGTTTTCGCGTCGCAGGACGGCATTTCTGACGCAGCACGCCCCGCTCAAGTTGCTTAAAGGGTTTAATTTTATTTACCAAATAAAAACTAACCGTTTCTGAATCAACAGTTTTTGCAGGCTGATTGTCAAATCCCGAGCGCGACCTTAACCTTCGTTTAACCGGCCATTAATGGAATTTAACGCGAAGCGATACCTTTGCGGCGCCAAAAATAAATCATTGATTTGTTGCCAACCTATGCCCGACATTTCCTTCCACCACATCAGCCCTTCAAAAATCACCCTGGACTCGATCCGGCACATTGTTCTGAACGGACTTAATCTGTCACTTTCTACCGAATCACAACAACGGATTCGCGATTGCAGGGCCTATCTGGATGGCAAGATCGCTCATACAGAGGAATTATATTACGGCATCAATACGGGCTTCGGTTCGCTCTGCAACATTCGTATTTCGGACAGGGATATCGAACAGCTGCAATACAATCTGGTGGTCAGCCATGCGGCGGGCACCGGCGATGAAGTGCCGCCGGAAATTGTGCGCATCATGCTGCTGCTGAAGATACAGAGTCTGTCATACGGCTATTCTGCCGTTCGGGAAAAAGTGGTGGAGCGCCTTATCGATTTTTACAATGCCGACATGACGCCTGTCGTTTTCGAACTCGGCTCTCTCGGCGCCTCGGGCGATCTGGCGCCGCTGGCGCATCTGAGCCTGCCTTTGATCGGCCTTGGTGAAATGTGGCATGAGGGCAAGCGACAGCGCGCAGATGTACTGCTACAATTGCGCGATCTGCAACCGCTTACATTTAAGGCAAAAGAGGCGCTGGCCCTTCTCAACGGCACGCAGTTTTCCTCTGCCTATGCTGTCTGGTGCCTGCTCGAAGCGCGGCGACTGGCCCGGCTCGCCGATTTGAATGCTGCCATTGGCTTTGATGCCTTCAACTGCCGCTACTCGCCGCTCGACGCCAACATCCATCGGATACGGCCGCAGGCCGGGCAGGTAAGCACGGCCAAGGCAATACTGGCCTTGTTGGAAGGCAGCGAACTGTCGGGCATCGAGAAGAAAGATGTGCAGGACCCCTACGCGTTCAGGTGTGTGCCGCAGGTTCATGGCGCCACACGCAATGCACTGGCGCACATCGAGCAGGTAGTCGAAACAGAGATCAATTCGGTTACGGACAATCCAAATATTTTTCCTGAAGAAGACCTGATCCTTTCAGGCGGTAATTTCCACGCGCAGGCCCTTGCCCTGCCCCTCGACTATCTCGGCATTGCGCTTTCCGAGCTGGGCAATATATCCGAACGCCGCATTTACCAACTGATCGGCGGACAAAGAGGATTGCCGGCTTTCCTGACCGACAATCCGGGCCTGCATTCGGGTATGATGATCGCTCAATACACGGCTGCGGCAATTGTCAGCCAAAACAAGGGGTATTCCACTCCGGCATCGGTGGACAGTATCATCAGTTGCAACGGGCAGGAGGATCATGTGAGTATGGCCGCCAATGCTGCCACCAAAGCACGCCGGATCGTACTCAATCTTGAAAGATTGCTGGCCATTGAATTCATGGTGGTGATGCAGGCGCTCGAATTCAGATTACCGCACCGCTCTTCACCCGTGATCGAAGCCCTGCGTCGCGAATACAGAGGCATCGTGCCGCGCCTGGAATCGGACAGGGTTTTGCACAATGATATTGAAACCACCATTACTTTTTTACGGAAAAAAGGGCTTGAAGGGTTGCCCGGTGAAGGATAAGGCAGGCCCTTATTCCTTCACTTCGACTTTTTTCTTCAACAACATATATTGCCAGCCGAAAGCAGTCTGCACGGAATCAATATAATATCTGGAGGACAAGCCATTCGAACCCACAGAATCGGAAACCGTATGCAGGCGGATAGAGTCGAGCCAGCCAAATTCCGAAACCAGCGCACTGTCTGCATTGGTTTGTTCAAAGTTGGCGGTCAGCGCCTCCACTCCGCTCAGGTTGGCGCCTGAGAGATCGGCCCGGTTCAGGTGTGCATGTTGCAGAATGGCGGATGCCAGGTATGCATCGCGCAAATTTGCGCCGCTCAGGTTGGCTTTGCTAAGATCGGCCGACTCAAAATTTGTCTTGAACAGGTCGGCGTCGCGCAATCTGGCTTCCTGCAAATTGGCGCGTGCGATCACGGCGCCGCGCAGCACCGCCTCGCTTAAGTTGGCGCCTGAAAGGTCCGCTTCATCGAGCAGGGCGTTCTCCAGATCGGCGCCTGTCAGGTTGACGCCCTTCAAATATTCACCGGACAGCACGGCGTTTTTCAGGTCGGCATAGGAAAAATCGGCAGACCGGTATATTTGTTGGAGGCTGCTTTTATCAATTTCACTGCTGACGATCGAGAGCAGCAGAAAGCCACGCTCGGGGCTGAGTTCCCGACCCACCAGCGAGTCGCTTCCGAGATAACGGTAGGGGCGGAGCGCATTGCTGAGCGCGATCACGCGGCCGATCAACTGTGGCGTAACATCGCGCACGCCCTTGCGGCCCACATCTTCCTTGAGTTCCTGATTGACGCCATCGAGGATGTTTCCCATCAGAAATACCAGCGAACTGCGCCTTTCCGCCTCCTGCAGGTAGGTTTGCTGGTCCAGGCGGATGTTTTGCTGGTTGAGCAGCTGGTTCTGTTGCACCAGCAGTTTGTTCTGATTGTACAACAACACAGTGCCGAGCAGGCCGCCCAATCCGACGAAAAGCGACTGAAAGACGATGACGATCCAACGGCGGAAGTTCAGCCAGGCAAACAAAGCGGCGCCTCTTTTCAGCAAACGGTTCAAGCCCTTTTTTGCTTCCGGATAGTCCTTTTCCACCACATTGAACAGCACCACCTGCGCCGATTTGCTCAGCTCGCCAAAATCGGTGTCGGATACCCCGAAAAGTTTTCTGAGGATACGCTCTTTGTTCTGCACTACCCAAAACGATAAAAGCCCCAGGATCACGATCAGCCAGATAAACCCGCGGATCATGACAGTGATCTCATCCTGAAGGGCTTCCAGGCCTGTTTGGGCTATGATAGCGCCGATCAATATGCCTATAACCAGTGCGATAATGGTTCGCGAGATCATGTCGATCCGCGAACTGGCAGAATCATCGTGATTTTTATCTTCCATTACGAGGAGAATACGCGGCAAATGTAGTTTAATTCCCTTATAGATAGAATTTGCGGTAACTTCGCGGCGAATTGAAATCATGCATGACAGGTATCGCAGCGCAAAAAAAAGGTTGCATCTTCAACCTGGATGGTGTCATTGTCGACACGTCCAGGTACCATTACGTCGCCTGGAAACGGCTTTGCAATCAACTGGGGTTTGACTTCACGCCGGAACAGCATGAAAAACTGCGCGGCCTGAGCAGAATGGCGAGTCTGGAGCAATTGCTCGAATGGGGCAATATTTACATGACCGAAGCCGAAAAACTACACTGGTCGGACGTCAAAAACAACTGGTATGTTGAAATGATCTCCGACCTGAAGCCCGGCGATGTGCTACCGGGGGCGATCCTTTTTCTGCGACAGGTCAGGGAAGCAGGCTTGAAAGTAGCGCTTGCTTCTGCTTCGCGCAGCGCGCGCCAGGTGTTGAATACAACGCGCCTTGATGCCTATTTCGATGCCATTATTGATGGCAACAGCACCCGCAAAGCCATCCCTGATCCTGAATGTTACTTGTTGGCAGCCCGTGCGCTTGGCCTCGAACCCTTTGAATGTTTCATTTTTGAAGATTCAGATCTGGGTGTTCTGGCTGGCGTGGCCGGAGGATTTTTTGTGATCGGAGTAGGCGATCCCGACTATCTTTCCAAAGCGCATATGGTAATCCCCGGTTTTGAAAACCTGTCGTACACCGATCTGCTGACGCGTATTACCGCAAACATGTATTCACATACCTGATCATTTTTAATATGAAACTCAACATCCTGCTTGGGATACTCGTCATTTTTCTTGGCTACATCACCTGTAAAAATTTCCAAAAAACGCCACAAACACCCGAACCCGAGCCGGCAGCACCTGTGGCAGAGCAGGAAAGCGGCTATAACTGGAAAGCGTCTCACGTGATCCGCGGGGAAAACCCCGACGGCGCACCGACCCTTCAGATCGGTACTCCTCCACGTATGGTGACCGTGCCGATCGACTCACTTCCCCGCGCTACCGCCAGCCGGCGGGCATACCTCGGTTCGGGGTGGTGGCACCTGAATATGGCTTATCAACCCAGCGACACCACCGTGCACCAACATTATCAGTCAAAATGGCTGCAATTCCGGGAAGACCAGACTTTCGATGTGCTGATCAAGAACAAGATCGTAGATACCGGTCGCTGGAACTGGGACGAAGCCACCAACGAGATATATCTTTCCTGCAATGATCCCTACATCAATAATACCTGGCATGTAACGGACCGTGGTTTTGTGATGATCTGGAAGGGCAATACCAGCCTGAACGTAACCGGCATACAGGTCCGGGTGGTCGGATCGGGGAACCCGCCGCCCGCCAACTAAGGTCACGGCCGGCATCAATGCAAATATTCTTATGAGAAATCTGTTCTTGTTTATGCTCCTGGTTGCCTTTGCAGCCTGTGAGGATCAACCGAAGCCAGCTGTGCAAACAGAAGTTCCTACGCCACCGCCACCTAAACGCGACCGGCCCGCCGAGCCGGAATGGGCAAAAAATGCCGTTCTCTACCAATGCAATGTGCGCCAGTTTTCCCGCGAGGGCAATTTTGCCGGGGTCAGGAAACAATTGCCACGGCTTAAAGAACTTGGCGTCGACGTGCTGTGGCTGATGCCCATCCACCCGATCGGCGTATTGAAACGCAAAGGACGCCTTGGCAGCCCTTATTCCGTGAAAGACTATTACGCCATCAACCCCGACTACGGCACAATGGCCGACTTCAAGAACCTGGTCGGTTCGGCCCATGAACTCGGGTTGCAGGTCATACTCGATTGGGTTCCCAATCACACTTCCTGGGATTCAAAATGGAAAGAAACGCACCCTGAATACTTTAGTCGCTACAATGGCGATTTCACGGTGCCGCTCAACGAACGCGGCGAGCCCATTACCGACTGGTCGGATGTCTGCGATCTGGATTACGGTAATCCTGCAACCCGGAAGGCGATGATCGAAGCAATGCAATACTGGTTGAAGCAGGGAGATGTGGACGGATTCAGGGTAGATATGGCAGGTTTGGTACCCAATGATTTCTGGGAAGAGGCGCGGCCTGCTCTCGATTCTGTCAAAATACCGTTCATGCTGGCCGAATGGCAGGATGAACCGCAGCATTTCAAGTCCTGTTTCAATGCCAATTACGGCTGGAAGTGGAAAGACGTCACCAAGGATATTGGCGCAGGCCGGCAGAATGCGCACTCGCTCGACACCTTGCTCGATTATCTCGATGATTTTTACCCCAAATGGTATTATCAGTTGTATTTCACACAAAACCACGATGAAAACGCGCACAATGGCACGGAAAGCCAGTTGTACGGCGCTTCAGCCGATGCCTTTAATGTTTTGATGTTTACCTGGCAGGGTATGCCCATGCTGTATAACGGCCAGGAAGACGGCTTGTCACAGCAACTCGATTTCTTCGATCGCGACCCGATACGCTGGAAAAAATTCGCCAAAAAGGAGTTTTTCCAAAAACTTTGCAACCTTCGCCACAATAATCAGGCGCTGTGGTCGGGGTTGCACGGAGCTGAACTTGAGAAAATCCCGACCAATGCCGACGAGTTCGTGTATGCATTTACACGCGGGAAAGATGGCAATCGGGTTATCGTAGTGATCAATATGAGCAAACAAAGCCGCACAACGACGCTCGACCTGGACAGCGATATGCTGGGAGCATACACCAACCTTTTCGGCGCCAGCACAGTGCAGGTGACAAGGGAAATGACCCTGAACCTGAAACCCTGGGAGTACCTGGTTCTGACCAATCAATAAATAAAATACATACAACAGCGGCCGGTGACCCCTTCATCCGGCAAACAAAACCACCCGATAATGTCCTCCAACGGCGAGCATCACGGACACCATCACCGGCTTACCATGGCCGGTTTGATCATTACCCTCGGAATTATATACGGTGACATAGGTACTTCACCCCTGTATGTGATGCGCGCCATTGCCGGTACCGGGATCGTCGAACGGGAAACAATTCTCGGCGCCGTTTCGCTGGTTTTCTGGACCCTGACCATTCAGACTTCATTCAAGTACGTGACCCTGGTATTAAGGGCCGACAACAACGGCGAGGGTGGTATTTTTTCGCTTTACACACTTGTCCGCCGCCGCCGCCGCTGGCTGCTTTTTCCCGCCATGATCGGGGGCTGCGCTGTGCTGGCCGAGGGCATGATCACGCCGCCGATCTCCGTTTCATCTGCTATTGAAGGCCTTCAGTCCGTGGAAAGCCTTCATCATGTGGAAATTCCGACCGTGCAGATCACCATCGGAATCATCTCGGCACTATTCATATTTCAGCAATTCGGGACCGCCACGGTAGGCCGGTTTTTCGGACCCGTCATGCTGATCTGGTTTTCCATGCTGGGCTTTCTGGGCGCCGTCCAGGTATTCGGCCACTTTTCGGTGCTGCAGGCCCTGAGCCCGCTGTTTGCAATTAAGTTGTTGCTTCACCACGAGCATGCGCTTGTATTGATGGGCGCCGTTTTCCTGTGCACAACGGGTGCGGAAGCCCTTTATGCCGATCTGGGGCACTGCGGGAAACAGAATATCCGGGTCAGCTGGATATTTGTCAAAACGTGCCTGGTCCTCAATTATCTCGGACAGGCCGCCTGGTGTCTGCAATTTGAAGGGCAGGCGCTTCCGCTGACGGGCGACGAAGTAATCAATCCATTTTATGGCGTGATGCCGCACTGGTTTTTGCCGATAGGCATCGCGATCGCCACCATGGCCGCCGTAATCGCCAGCCAGGCAATGATATCCGGCTCTTTTACGCTCGTGAGCGAAGCCATCCGGCTCGGCCTGTTGCCCAAACTCACCGTTATTTTCCCCTCCAATCTGAAAGGACAATTGTACGTGCCGGCCGTCAACTTGCTGTTGTGGGCAGGTTGTGTATTCGTGACCATCAATTTCAAGGAAAGCCAGTATATGGAAGCGGCCTACGGCTTGTCGGTGACGATCACCATGCTTATGTCCACGATCCTGCTGTCCAATTTCTTTGTAATGAACAGGGTCAAGCCTGCGCTCATATGGATATTCCTCGCCTGGTATATTTGCTTCGAAGGGGCGTTTTTTACGGCCAATTTACTGAAATTCAAAGATGGGGGCTACATCACCGTAGTGATCGCTTCGGTATTGCTTGCGCTCATGTATGTGTGGGTAAAGGCCAAGCAGATCAAAGACCGATTTATACAAAACGTCAAGATCAACGACTATATAGACCAGCTGATCGCACTTAGCAATGACGAAAGCGAACCCAAGTACGCGACTAATCTGGTCTTCCTCAGCAGCGCCAAATCGCCGAATAAAGTCGAAGAAAAGATCCTTTACTCTATTCTGCAGACACAGCCGAAACGCGCGGATATTTACTGGTTTGTCCACATCGAGGTTACCGACGAGCCCTACACGATGGAGTACAAGGTAAACACCCTTGCCCCGGACGATGTGTACAAGATCACCTTCCGGCTTGGGTTCCGCGTAGAGCAGCGGATGAATCTGTTCCTCAAAAAAGTGGTGGAAGACCTCATCGAAAACGACGAGGTCAATATAGCCGCGCGCTACCACATCAGCCGGGATGAGTTTCCTGCCGGCGATTTCAAGTTTGTGATCATACAGGAATTCCTGTCGCACGAAAACGACCTGCCCGTGATCGAACAGATCATTATGAACATCTACCTGGGTGTGAAAGGGGTCACCGCTTCTCCCCAGAACTGGTTTGGTCTCGACAGCGACTCCGTTGAACTGGAAAAAGTGCCTTTGGTGCTGCGGCCGGTCAAAAACTTCCGCTTGCGGAGAATTCAGTAGCGCATGAAAGTGCTCATCCTCCGTTTTTCATCCATCGGCGACATCGTGCTCACCACTCCTGTCATTCGATGCCTGAAGAAACAGATCGGCGCAGAAATCCACTATCTCACTAAAGCACAATATGCTCCGGTCCTTGAGCCTAACCCGTATATTGACAAGGTATATTCCTTTCAAAAGGATCCGGGAGAGGTGTTGCCAGCGCTTGGAAAAGAGCGTTATGACCGGCTGATCGACCTCCACAAAAACCTGCGTAGCCTGCGGATCAAACGGGCACTCGGCTGGCCCGGCAGCACATTCGACAAATTGAATATTGAAAAATGGCTGCTGGTCAACACCGGAATCAACCTGCTGCCGCATGTACACATTGTAGACAGGTATATGCAGGCCGTCCGGAAACTTGGCGTCGACAACGACGGTGAGGGACTGGATTATTTCATCCCCCCCGATCAGGAGGTCGATCTGCAGCAACATTCGGAATTGCTGACAGCCGGGAATTATACGGCATTCGTCCTTGGTGCTACACATGCCACCAAGCGGCTTCCGCCGCTAAAGGCTGCCGAAATTTGTCGGAAAATGGACCAACCGGTAGCATTGCTGGGTGGAAAGCAGGAAGAAGCGACCGCGAAGGCGATTGTTGGCGCAAATGTTGTCAACCTTTGTGGGCGACTGACACTGCACCAATCTGCCTCCGTCGTGCGGCAATCGGCAGTAGTACTGACCCACGATACCGGGCTCATGCATATCGCGGCGGCGTTTCGAAAACCCATTGTATCCGTATGGGGAAACACCGTGCCGGAGTTCGGAATGTACCCGTATTATCCAGCCGGCACGGATAAAAACACGTCTGTGGAAGTGAAGGGCCTTTCATGCCGGCCCTGTTCAAAAATAGGCTTCGAAAAATGCCCGAAAAAACACTTCCGGTGTATGCTGGATATCCCCGACCAATCGATTGTGGATGCCCTGCATCTACCCAAATGACAGTAAACTACCAAAAACGCGTTTTTAACAAATTCACCCGGGGAGGCTGGGCTTGGATTCCCAATTTTCCTCTAATTTGCGCCGAAGTTATCTGACAAATCCCTTTTACTGGCTAAACAATCATAATATGCACGTTAGAAAACTACTCTTTCTTTTTACCCTTGTACTCCTCGTCAGCAATCTTTCCGCCCAGGATATACACTTTACCCAGTTCTACATGTCTCCGCTTACCACCAACCCTGCGATGAGTGGCAAGTTTGAAGGCACCGTGCGTATTGGAGGGATTTACCGCGGCCAGTGGGCAAGCGTGCTCAGCGGTTCCGACAGTTACAAGACGCCATCCGTTTGGGCCGATGCACCCATCATCCGGGGCATTCGCAAGCAGGACTGGATCGGCGTGGGGCTTATGTTTTTCACCGACAAGGCCGGCGAGATCGGGCTGAAGCACAGCGCGCCGAAACTCAGCGCCACCTACCATCTGGCACTGGATAAAAAAGGCAATTCCGTACTCTCCATCGGCGGTCAATATGGGAAAGGCAGCCGCAAACTCGGCGATAACCGCCAATATGAAGACGGCTTCAACGACCAGGGCGTCTATCAGAACGGACTTAGCAAAGAAGGCAATGTGGTGGACGATGCCAGTTATACCGACATCGATGCAGGCATCGTACTCACGACAAAACTGAACAAACAAATGGATATGAACATCGGCTTTTCGATGTTTCATATCAATGAAGGGAAATACAGCCTGGCCGGCTCGTCCGACCCCGGTGGTCCCGTGCCCACAAATCCCACAGCCGGCAATGCACAGATTCCCCGCCGGATCGTCATACATGGTCAGTTCAATGCCGAACTCAACGATCGCTGGTCGCTCAATCCCGCCTTCCAGTTCCAGAGCATGAGCGGCGCCGACGAAATACAGCTGCAGGGAATGATGGGCTACCTGTTCGATCCTCAGAAAGACATTACTTTCAATTTCGGTCTTGGCTATCGCCTGCGCGATGCCGTTCAGGCCATTCTGGGCATGAAATACAAAGACCTTCGCGTGGGCCTTGCCTACGACATCAACACGTCCGATCTGAATACGGCCAGCAGCTACCGCGGCGGCTTTGAACTCGCGGCCAATTACATCATCCGGATCTACAAGCCGGCGATCATAAAACCAAAGGTGCTTTGCCCGCGCTTTTAACCTGAAAACAAATCGCCCCTGCAACGATGTTGCATGCTGCCATGTCCCTTGTGGTCATCGCACTCACCTTAACAGCCAATCTAATCATACTATAAAATGAAAAGACTTGTTTTTCTCGTCACCCTTGGCACGCTGTCGGCTGCAGTGGCTTATGCCCAACCGCTCAACCGATCTACTCCCGATGCCAATCGCAAATCTGCCGAGGAGGCGGAAGCGGCCAGCAACCCCTACGAGGCGCTCGAATTATACGACAAAGTCTACGACGAGACCAAGGACCGGGAGATCGCTATCAAAATTGCCAAACTGGAATACGAGCTGCGCGACTATACCAGAGCCGAACGCGCATTCGGACGCCTGGTGCTGCGGGACAGGAAAAACGAGCTCACCGAACTGAAATACTGGTACGCGATGAGCATGAAGTACAATGGCAAGTACGCCGAAGCCATCGATATGTTCAACCAGTATATCAACGATTCGGCCGCCGATCCCGGACTGGTCACGCTGGCAAAACGCGAGATAGCCGGCTGCGAGATCGGTAAAAAAGCCAAACAGCCTGAAAACCTGATCGTCGCCAATCTCGGCAAAAAAGCGAACAGCCCCCAGACGGAATCATCACCCTCATACAGCGGAGGCGAATTGTACTACACATCCCTCCAATCGAAGGAGGTCATCGTGGTCGATGGCAAAGAAGGCGACTGGTACTCAAAAGTATACACCGCTGCGAAAAGTGGTGGCTCAGAATACGGCGAACCGACTGCACTCGGCCAGCAGATCAACCGCGAAGACTGGCACCAGGGCAATGTGAGCGTATCGCCGGATGGCCGCACGATGTACTTTACCCGCGTACAGCTCATAGAAGGCGGCCAGGGGATCGCCGAGAGCAAGATCTATTACTCTACAAAGGGCTCCGACGGCTGGGGCGCCGCCAATGAAGTGGTCGGCGTCAACGGCGATTACGTTGCCAAGCACCCCTGCGAAGGCGAATTGTTTGGTGAAAAAGTGCTTTTTTTCGTCGCTAACATGCCGGGCGGCAAAGGCGGCTTCGATATTTATTATGCTCCCAAAAAGACTGACGGCGTTTTTGGCATACCGGTTAACCTTGGTGAAGTGATCAACACCGACGCCGAAGAGGCCAGTCCTTTTTATCAGGACGGGAAACTCTATTTCAGCAGTAACGGCCACCCGAATATCGGCGGCCTCGATGTTTTTGAAAGCCAGTGGAACGGTTCTGTGTGGAGCGCTCCGAAGCCGCTCCCCCTGGGTGTCAATTCCAGCGTCGACGATCAGTTTTACACCCGTCTGCCTGACGGCATGAGTGGCTTTCTGGTCAGCAATCGCCCCGGCCCCAACAATCTGAAAAGCAAAACCTGCTGCGATGATATTTACGCCTGGGAGATCGAACGCATAAAAGTGGATCTGACCGCCAGCACTTTCCGCCGCAGGCGTCGTGGTGAGAAGGAAAATCCTCCTTTGAAAGGTTGCACGGTACAGATTTACGATGTAACGGAGAAAGACCCAGCCCGCGTAGACGAGCGGACCAATGCTGCGGCAAACAATTTTGACTTTACGCTGCTGCCGGAAAAATCTTATCAAGTGATCGCCACGCACGACGGTTACGTGCCCGATACCCTGGAATTTAACACCGTAGGCGTTAAGCGCAGCACCAGCGTTCAGAAAAAACTGACCCTCCGCCTGCTTCGCCGGGAGCCTGAATACGACACGATCCGCATCAATGAGCCCATCCGTCTGAGTAATATCTACTATGACTTCAACAAGTGGGATATTCGCCCGGACGCCGAGCCCGATCTTCAGTCACTGACCGATCTGCTCGAACAGTATCCCGACATGAAGATCGAGTTGTCGTCGCATACCGACTCGCGGGGTAATGACCAGTATAATGAAGAACTCTCGCAGAAACGTGCCGAAAGTGCCCGAAGCTGGATTGTTGCAAAAGGCGTTTCACCTGACCGCATTGTTGCAAAAGGTTATGGCGAGAAGCAGTTGTTGAACGAATGCGCCAACGGCGTGGAATGCACGGAAGAGCAGCATCAGGTCAACCGCCGTACCGAGTTCAAGATCATTTCCGGCCCTACCAGCATTGTTATTGAAAAAGTCGAGAAGCGTGAGTCGGGCAACAAAGGTCAACCGCCCGGCGGAAAGCAGTCCGTGCGCCCCGATTTTTTTTTAAAAAATTAGAAATATTGACCGATTCAGTCCGCCCCGGTGGCGAGGGGTGGACTAACCCTGCTGATGCATACGTGCGTTTCATGCACGAAGTGATGGAATTCAGCGGAACGGTGGAAGGCGACGAGATCGAAGCGCATTATCAGTTTGTAAATACCGGCGATCAGGCACTGGAGATCGAGATTGTCAGCGCCTGCCAGTGTATGGCTATTGAATGGACCCGGGGACCGATCGCCCAGGGCCAAAGTGGAGAGCTCACCGTTGTGTTCGACACCAGCGACCGCACGGGTGACGTAACAAAAGAGATAGACGTGATCTTTAAAAATACGGATCAGGACGGTTATCCCCTTGTAAAACGGGTTTGGCTGAGGGGCAGGATATACAAACGTATCTGACTGTTCAGCGTACCAATGTCACGGTCCCGGTTTTTGTAAAGGTGCTCCCGTCAAGCCTTTCCATTTCCGCCCAAAACGCATAAACGCCTACCTGGGCTGTTTTGCCGTTCCAGGTGCCGTCCCATCCCGATGTCGGGTCATCCGGTGCAAGGCCGGAGACATCAAATACAACCTCTCCCCAGCGATTTGCGATCATCAGGTGCCGAATGATGCTTACACCGTTGTCTGCGCTCAGGAAAAAGCGATTATCGGGCCAGCCGGCATCCGGGTTGAACACATTGGGCGCAAAGACACGGTTGTCGTCGGAAACACTTATCCTGATTTCATCATTTACCTGACACCCGTTGGTATCTGTCACTGTTATCTGATAAAGAGCAGGGGATAGCACCTGCGTACAAACCGTCGAGCAATCGGGATTCTGGCAGGGCAGGGGGGGATTCCAGGTAATTGCTGACGGCGCCAGACCAAATTGCGGTGTCAGACAAATCGAGTCGCCTTTTACCACTTCCCGGTCGTCGCCGATAAAAACCCATAATTGCCTGAATACCAGTTCGAGGTATAGGAGCGAATCGCAACCGGTTGAAGCGGCTCCGGGAAGAATTTCCAGCCCGGTGCGGTTGTTCCGGTCGTACCGGTGTCCGTTGATCACCAGCACTTCATCGGGGCAAAGCGTATCTTTCAAAATAAAATAAGGCGGGGTCAACACTTCAAGGTCGACCTGGATAATGCTGTCGCATCCCATAGAAGCGCCGCCGGGTATTCTCTCTTCTCCGCTCGAATGGAAGGCGTGATATGCCGTGCCGTTTATGTAAATGGTATCACCCTCACAAATGGTGCTGTTGTATTCGAGCACGTTGGGATAAAAAGTAAGTTCGATGTCGATGATGCTGTCGCATCCGTTCGCCGCACCCCCTTCCACGGTTTCTTGCCCGAGGTAAAAGTGGTCGTGATATGCCGTGCCGTTTACCCAGATCGTGTCGCCGGCACAAAGGTTCAGGGTAAGTTTGTTGTATGCAGGCTGTCTGAATTCCAGGTCGACGATCAGTACACTGTCGCTGCCATCGAAGGAGGCGCCGGGCAGTATTACCGTATCGTCCGGGTGCGAGGGGTCGAACAATTGATTGCCGATCAGCAAAATCTGCGTAGAACAAAAGGTATCACGGATATAACTCGTATCCGTCGGCATTTCCGAAGCCATGGCTGCGAGCGGCAAACACATAATGGGCGAAAGCAGCAACCGCAGCCTGGCAGACAGACGCATCAGGGTTTTCTCAATAGTATGAAACATGGGAGGGAGTATCTAAATACAGAGCCACAGAAACGATTCGTGTCCGTCTCTGTGGCTCATTTCACAACAATTACCAGTCCAATTCAGATTATTTGTCCGATTTTTCCAGACGCAGCAGACGCGCTTCAATGGAGTCCAGGCGCTGACGAAGCGCTTTGTTATCTTCCTTCAGTTGTTCGATCTCCTGCTGCTGTTCCTGGATGGCTTTTACAGCCAGCACGCTGAAACCGGTATAGTTCAGCGACAGGTATTGTTCTTGCCCGTTGCGCGAGGGGCTTTTCCCGACCAGTTCAGGGAAAAGAGCCTGCACGTCCTGCGCCAGAAATCCGAGCGAGCGTTTCGAAGAGGCTTCTTCTACAAAGTAGTGATACGACATCGGCTGAAGCATCATGATCTTGCTCAGCACGCCTGCCGGTATTGCAGCGATGTCTTTTTTCAGACGGCGGTCGGAAGGCAGGTAAATGCCCGTGGCCGCCGAAAAAGTACCGGCCGGCACACCCGCACCCAATTGGCTGTTATACAGCACAAGATCACCCGAGGCATCACTCACCCAAAAATCCCAGCTGCGGCCGTTATCGGTATTCTCAAGCGACAAACCAATGTCTTTTTGCAGGATCTTCAGCCTGGAGGGGCCGTTGTTCAGGCCGCCGATACCGACGTTCGTATTGGCATTTGAAGTAAATGCCGGCGCCGAAGAGATCGTGGAACCGTTGGAGAATTCGATAGAAAAAACGCCGGCATTGCCGCCGCTGCCGGCAATTTGCCAGCCGCCGCTACCGCCGTTTTTCAGCACCATGCGTGCCAGATCTCCGCTTCCTTGTTCAACGGTGAGTTGCGGCGTGGCGTCTTGAGAGAAGAAGCGGCCGTCGCCGTTGACGTCGAGGCGGAAGCCCGGTGTCAGCGTGCGAATGCCGACGTTGCCGTTTCCTGTGACCAGTGCCGGCCCGGAAGCCGAGTTGAAATAGCCCGCAATACCGGCGTCTGCTTCTACCTGCAATTTGCCATTGGTGCTGGCGTTGGTGCCGATCAGCACGTTTTGCGAATTGGTGTTGTAGATATCGTCGTTGTCGAGCTTCCAGTTGCCATCGATAGCAAGATCATTCAGGTCTACCGAACTGCCGGAGCCGGAAATTTCGAGCAAGGTGCCATTCAGGCTGAGTGTCTGCAATTCATTCGCAGGATCGTTGTCGGTATCGCCGGTATTTTCGATCACGAAGTTGGGCGCCGTGCCGGTAATACTGATGCCCGCGCCTGCAGTATAGTTGTTTCCGGCAGGAAGGGTTACCGTGCCGCCGCCGTCGGAGAGGGTGATCTCGTTGCCCGAAATGCTGAGTGTCTGGAACTCATTCGCAGGATCGTTGTCCAAGTCGCCGGTGTTATTGATCACAAAATTGGGCGAACTGCCGCCAATGCTGATGCCCGTGCCTGCGGTATAGCTGTCGCCTTCAGGAAGCATGACCGTGCCGCCGCCGTTGGAAAGCGAGAGTTCGCTGCCGAGAATGCTCAAAGTTTGTATCTCGTTGGTGTTGCTGAGGTCGCCCGAGTTGTTGATCGTAAAGTTCGGAGCAGAACCCGTGATATCAATTCCTGTGCCGGCGTTGTAATCATTACCGGACGGGAGATTCACCGTGCCGCCACCGTTCGACAGACTCAGCTGATTTGCGGATAAACTCAGCGTCTGCAATTCATTGGTATTGCTGAGGTCGCCCGAGTTGTTGATCACAAAATTGGGAGAAGTACCCGTAAGGCTGATCCCGGTTCCGGCGGTGTATTCAGGTATATCAACGCTGCCGCCTCCATTGGAGAGGCTCAATTCGGTACCTGTAAAACTCAGGGTCTGAATTTCGTTGGTGTTATCCAGGTCACCTGTATTATTGATCACGAAATTCGGCGAACTGCCGCCGATGATGATGCCGGTACCGCCGTTGTATATATCGCCCGTGCCTCCTACGGCGTCATTGCCCGGTACCCATGCAGCGCCGTTCCATTTCAGCGTTTGTCCGACGCCGGCGCCCTGCGATGCGAGTTCGAGTGGCGCACCGACAGTGCCGTCGCCCGAAATCGCCGTGCCTGTAACAGCTGCCTGACCACCCCAGTCATCGCCGGTGAAGGTGACCGGCGCCCAGCCCGAACCGTTCCATTCAAGTACCTGGCCGGGCGTAGCGCCCTGTTGTGCCAGCGCCAGCGGTGAAGCCAGGGTGCCGTTGCCCGCAATTGTGGGGGCCGTAATAACTGTTTGCGCTCCCCAGTCATCGCCAGTGAGGTCGTTGCCGGGTGTCCAGCCGGTTCCGTCCCATTTGAGCACCTGGCCGTTTGTTGCACCTTGCTGGTCTAGGTTCAGCGGGCTGCCCAGTGTGCCGTTTCCGGTAAGTGTCGGGCCTACCCATGCGGCTTGTGTGCCCCAATTGTCGCCTTCGTCATCGCCGGGCGCCCATGCGGAGCCGTTCCATTTGAGCGTCTGTCCGTTTGCGGCGCCTTGCTGGGCAATGTTCAACGGATTGCCAACCGTGCCGTTGCCTGTCAGCGCGCTGCCGACGGATGCCGTTTGCGAACCCCAATTGTCGCCGGCGTCTGCTGCCGGAAACCATGCGGAACCGTTCCATTTCAACACCTGGCCGTTGGTTGCGCCCTGCTGGGCAAGATTGAGCGGCGTGCCGGCCGTGCCATTGCCGGTAAGTGCAGCGCCCGTTTGTACGGACTGTGTACCCCAGTTGTCGCCGCCATCGGCAGCAGGCGCCCATGCAGCGCCGTTCCATTTCATCACCTGTCCTGGAGTCGCGCCCTGTTGCGCCAGAGCCAGAGGAGAGGCGGCCGTGCCGTTTCCGGTCATGGTGGCGTTCGAGATCACGACCTGTGAGCCCCAGTTGTCGCCGCCAGAGCCGGTGTTGTCGTTTGCCGGCGCCCAGGAGGAGCCGCTCCATTTAAGCACCTGGCCCACACCGGCGCCCATGTTATTGAGTTTATTTCCGGTGATTGAGCCGTTGATGATGTTCGTAGTACCGATCGAGTTATTGGCCATTTCCACATTCGTGATAATAAACGGCCTGATCTGGAGGTCGGAGAAAGGCCCCTGCAGGTCGCCGCCGGCTTGCGAAGTGCTGGTCACATCGTCGAAAGGATCGAGATCGCCCGTATTGAAGACCGTAACCGTAGAGCCGTTGGACACAATGTCGATGCCGGGCCCGGCAAGTACGTTCAGCGAACCGGCATTGTCGTTGGCGGGCTCCCAGATCGAACCGTTCCATTTCAGCACCTGGCCTGCGGAAGCGCCCATGTCATCAAGTTTCGGAGCGGTGACCGATTGATTGGCCAGTTTGGCAGTCTCGACTGCATTGTCGGCGAGTTCCTGGTTTCCGACCACGCCTACCTTGAGTTGCAGGTTGGAGAAGGGGCCCGTTATATCGCCGTTTGCGATGCTGCTGCTGGTCAGGTCGTCGGAAGGATCGGGGTCGCCGGTATTTGCGATCGTAAAATTGGGTGAACTGCCGGTCACGGAGATGCCGTTGCCGGCGTTCAGGTTAATATTTGTAAGGCCGGCATCGGCAGAAGGCACCCATGCGGAACCGTTCCATTTCAGGACCTGACCTGCGGAAGCACCCATGCTGGCGAGTTTCGGAGCGGTGATGGCGCCGTCCTGAATTTGCAGGTTGTCGAAAGTGCCGCTGATCTGGCCGCCGGCCTGACTGCTTGTAGTAATATCATTGCTTGGGTCCGTATCTCCCGTATTATTCACCACGAAATTGAAGCCGTTTTGCTGCACGTCGATACCAGGGCCGCCGGTGATGCCAACGGTGCCGGGTTGCACGACCGTTTTGAACACTTCAGTGATACGACCCTGCGAATCGACCGTGATCACAGGAATTTCGGTGGCGCTGCCGTAGATGCCCGGCTGTACGCCTGTATTGCTCAGCCCGATCGTTCCGGTCGTTGTGATAGGACCGCCGGTGATACCGCTACCCGTATTGATCTGTGTGACGGTACCGCCACCGCTGCCCATGCCGGAGATATCGTCCTGCGGGGTCCATTTTGTGCCGTCCCATTTCAATACCTGTCCGGTTTGTGCGCCCTGCTGGGCAATATTCAGCGGGTTGGCGCCGGTTCCATTGCCCGAGAGGGCTGCGCCGGTCTGCACGGTCTGCGTTCCCCAGTTGTCGCCACCGGTGCCGCCATTGGCCGCCGTTTGCGCGTACAGGGCATACGGAACACTCATCAGTTGCGATGAACCGAGTTCGTCGAAAACGTTGGGCGACGTTTCCAGGGCAACTGTGAGATATTTGGCGCCGCCACCCCAGTTGATCGCGGCAAAGTTGCCTTGCAGGGGCGTTCCACCCTGACCGATCACAAGGTTGACCAGACCGAAATCATTGGTCGATACAACCTGTTTTTCAGAATAGGAGATCGGGCCGTTCGGGGCGCCGCTGCGAATGGAAAAGAGCAGCGTTACGGTCTGGTTGACCAACTGATCGCCATTGGCATCCCGCACAATGCTTTGATAATTAAACCCTTGCGGGGCATTTTGTGAAAAAAGCGGGAAACTGGCGACTAAAAGGAAAAAGAGCAACGATAAACGATGTTTCATGGAAAATCAGTTTTGGAAATGATCAACTGAGCACGGCCCGGAGGGCCATTGCCGAAAGTCGGAAGGTGGATTACTGATTTGGTCTGATCGGGTGTCAGGCTTCAGAGCCTGATAAAACGAACGGTAGCCATACCTGAAGAGGATGGCGCCTGCAATTGCAGGATGTAAACACCGGGCTGCCATTGCGAACAGTCGAGCACCGAGCCGCCGGGTTGTGACAACAAAGCGCCGTCAAGCATTTGTTCGCCCAGCAGGTTGTACACCGAAGCCCGCAGGGCCGGTTCTTTTTCGTCCGAGAAGCGGATGGTCAGAAAGTCGGCGGTAGGATTGGGGAACACTTCGATGTTCCAGTCTGCCAGATCAGGCGTGTGCGTCGATACGACCTGGCACAACTCGGGCTGGTGAAAACCCTGCGTCAGGATACGTGAATTGCCCGAAATGGTAGTGATGACCGGTTCGCCGACCGTATAGGAGAAGGTGAGTCCGCCCTGTGTGGCGGTTTTTCCAGCAGCACTGAGCACTTCAATGCAATTCTGGAATCCCTGCGCAGAACAGAATGCCGCGCTGAATATAAGGGACAGTGCAAGTGATAAGGATCGGTTCATGGCAATGTGGATTGAAAAATGACTTCACAAAGAAAAGCATCTTTTGTGTCTGGCAGCAAAAAAGATACCAACTGTCGGCTGCCTGTCACTTTTCAAAAGAATCGGGCAGTTGCATCGCAAATATGCCTTCACGAAGCATCTGCCGGCTTTGCCGGTGCAGTGCTCCCAGGCTTATGGTGCCCAACATGCGGCGGGAGCCGTCTTCCAGCAATGATTCATGAGTTACCTGTTCGAACGGCAATGATGCGCTGTGCAGGCGCCCGGGCATGCGGACATACACGTTCAACAGGCGGGATGCATCAAGCGAGGTATGCCCGTTCAGTCGGTGTTTGCGGTACGCATAGCGATAGCCGCCCTGCAAGGCGCCCAAATCGGACAGCAGGGCCGAGCCGGTCGGGAAGGCTCCTGCTCCGCGGCCGCGAAAAAACTGATGCCCCGAAAAGTTTGCCTGGAGTTGTACACCGTTGTATTCGTCTTCTACCTGATAAAACGGGCTGTCGGCGCCCACCAGGGCCGGCATCACATACATCGCCAGGCGATGGGGACTGCTGCGAATGCACTGCGGAAGCAGTTTGATCTTCATCCCCCGCTCTCTCGCGAAATCCATGTCGGCTTTTCCGATATGGCGGATACCGAGGTATAGCAACTCGTCCGGTTTCGCCACGACACCGTGGCTATGCGCGGCGAGCAGAATGAGTTTGTATTTTGCATCGAGTCCGTCGATGTCGCTGGAAGGGTCTTCCTCTGCAAATCCCGATGCCTGCGCCTGTCGCAAGGCCGTTTCAAAATCCAGTCCTTCGAGGCTCATCCTACTCAAAATGTAGTTGGAAGTGCCGTTAAAAATGCCGGAGATGCCCTCCACAGGCTCGGAACCGAAATGCTCGTCGATGGTGCGCACAATGGGAATGCTGCCGCAGGCTGCACTTTCGTACAGCAGCGATACGTCGCTCCGGTCGCGCCATTCGAGCAGTTCCGGCAAGTGTGCAGCCAGCATTTTTTTATTGGCAGTTACGACATGTTTTCCCCGGCGCATCGATTCGCGGGCAATCTCAAATGCCGCATCCGGATCGGAGATCGTTTCCACCACGACGTTGATCTCCGGATCGCCCAGAATGTCGCCGGCATCGTATGTCAGCAATTCCCGGGGCACAGCGCGCGGTTTCAGCGGGTCTTTTACGCATATCCTGCGTATGCCGGCATCCGAAAAGCCGCTTTCATGCAGCACGTCCAGCAGGCCTTTCCCAACCACGCCGAGCCCGAACAGTCCGATGTTCAATCTTTGGTTGTGCATACCGCTCAGGCGTCGATCATGATTTTTTGTTTGCGATTCACTTCAGCGGGGGCGCCCAAAAAGTCCGTTAGCAGGGCCCCGATCTTTCCGGTTTCGATCAAAAAACCGTCGTGCCCGAACGGCGAATGAATTTTCCTGTACTCGGCATTCGGGATATGCCGGGCCAGGAATTGCTGCTCCTTTAGCGGAAAAAGCACATCCGTATCGATGCCGATCACCAGCGTGCGCGCCTGTATCCCGTTCAATGCATCTTCCAGACCTGGCCTGCCGCGCCCGATGTGGTGCGCGTCCATGGCTTGCGACAACCGGTAGTAGGAGAATGCGTTGAACCGGCGCGACAGTTTTTCACCCTGATATTGCTGATAGGTCTGTGCGCGGTAGTGTTCCAGCACCGCTTCGGGGTCCGTTTGCGAAGCAACATAGGTGTCATAGTGGCGGTAGGAGATCAGCGCCGTGGCGCGCGCCGCGCGCATGCCGGCATCGCCTGCTTCCGCAAATCGCCGTCGCCACGTACCGTCGGCTTCAATGGCCATGCGCTGCGACTCGTTGAATGCAATTCCCCAGGCTGAATGCCGGGCGTTGGTAGCGATCAGGGCCAGATGATCGAACAGATCGGGGCGCTGTACGGCCCATTCAAGCGCCTGCTGCCCGCCGAGCGAACCGCCGATCAGGAGATGAATGCGTTCGATGCCCAGATGTTCTCGTAACGCCTCGTGCGCCGCTACAAGATCGCGGATGGTGAGCACAGGGAAATCATGAAAATACGGTTCTCCAGTTTCGGGGTTGTCGGAAAGCGGCCCGGTGCTGCCGTAACAGGAGCCCAGCACATTTGCGCAGACGATATGGTACGCCTCGGGGTTGAACGGTGTCTCAGGGCCGAACAAACCCGCCCACCAGTCGAACACGTCCGAATTGGCTGTAAGGGCGTGACAAACCCAGACGACCGGTAGACTCGGGTCGCCATAGGTATGATAGGCAATGGTTGGCGTTTTGAGAAACCCGCCGCGTTCGAGGGGCAAACCGGGTTGTATATTAAAAGTCTGCAAGGCCATGTAGATCGTTTTTTATCAAAAAAGAAATGAGGGCCGGCAGGTTTGAACGACCGGCCCGGAAAAGGGATTGACCGCCGGCGCGGTCATGCGTCGACTTTTAGCTGTGCCGGTTTGCCCGTGTCGATCTTTTCAAGTGCCTGCTCGAAATCGGCGATGATATCGTCGATGTATTCGATGCCTGCAGAAATGCGTAGCAGGGTAGGGACCACGCCCGATGCGAGTTGTTCCGCGTCGCTGAGTTGCTGGTGCGTCGTCGCGCCGGGCTGTATGATCAGCGTTTTGGCGTCGCCTACGTTGGCGAGGTGGCTGACCAGTTTGAGGTTATCCACTACCGACGTGGCGTTTTCCTTCGTGCCCTTCACCACGATGCTGAGCACGCCGCCGTATCCGTTGCGCAAGTATTTGTCTGCCAGCGACTTGTACGGACTGGACTCAAGTCCCGGGTAATTCACCCACTCGATCTTGGGATGCTGCTCAAAATATTTGGCCAGCGCGAGGGCGTTATCCACCGTGCGCTGAACGCGCAACGACAGCGTTTCAAGCCCCTGCAACAGCAGGAACGAGTTAAAAGGACTAAGCGCGGGGCCGAAATCTCGCAGTCCTTCCACCCGGGCGCGAATGATGAAGGCGATGTTGCCGAAGGGTCCGTCCGTGCCGAATACATCCCAGAATTTGAGGCCGTGGTAGCCTTCACTGGGTTCGGTAAATTGCGGGAACTTTCCATTGCCCCAGTTGTAGTTGCCGCCGTCCACGATCACACCGCCGATGCTGGTGCCGTGGCCACCGATCCATTTCGTCGCGGATGCCACCACGATGTGCGCGCCGTGATCGAGCGGGCGAAACAGGTAGCCCGCGGCACCAAAGGTGTTGTCTACCACCAGCGGCAGATCGTATTTTTTGGCGAGCGTCGCAATGCTTTCGAAATCGGGAATATTGAAGCCGGGATTGCCGATCGTTTCGAGGTACAGCGCTTTTGTATTGGCATCGATAAGGGCTTCAAAACTTTCGGGTTTGTCGCCGTCGGCGAAGCGCGCCTCGATACCAAGGCGTTTGAAGGCCACCTTGAACTGGTTGTATGTGCCGCCGTAGAGATAACTGGTGCTGACAAAATTGTCGCCCGCCTGCAGGATGTTGTTCAGCGCGATGAACTGCGCCGCCTGCCCGGAACCAACGGCCAACGCCGCCACGCCGCCCTCGAGTGCTGCGATGCGCTTCTCGAATACGTCGGTCGTGGGATTCATGATGCGGGTGTAGATGTTGCCGAATTCCTTCAGGGCAAACAGGTTGGCGCCGTGCTCGGAATCGTTGAACACATAGGAACTGGTCTGGTAGATGGGTACGGCGCGGCTGTTGGTAGCGGGATCGGGCTCCTGGCCGGCGTGAAGTTGCAGGGTGTCGAAATGCAGTGTTTGATTTGCCATGATCGTTCATTTTGTAACCCCAAGTCCTGTTGGGATTTTGTGAATGGTGTTTCCGACCTCGGGTCGGGATGAATGTCTGGTGAAAATCGCGCTGGAGAGGGCTGCAAGGTGGCGACGCCGGGGAGGAAAAAGAAAAAGGACCTCCCGGGCACGCAGCCCGGGAGGTCCTTTCGCAGTGGAGACGATCTTTATAGTTTAAACCGTCATGCCGTGTCATTACGCGAGAGTCCTTGTCCCTGGCTGGTAAGCCGGAGTGCGCAACAACACATGCAAGCAACTGCATTGCCGAACGTACAAGGATTTATGTTTGCGTAATTGATTTTCATGGCTGCAAAGAACCGGTACTTTCGACCGGATTCGCAACAGGGGCCCTGTTAAATTTTCTTTAAGGGAAAAATCAGGAGGCTCTATGTGATTGATTGTCAATATTTAAACTACCATATTTTTTATTCATTTTCTTGAGGCATCCCGTTCGCCGCCAAGCCAATATCTTTGCCACATGAAAAAAATACGCCGTTTCCCGATCCTGTTCCTGCTGGTGCTCCCCTTTCTGTCAACTGCCCAGTCATCCGCTGACCGGTCGGTGCTCGACACCGAACTGCAACGTTTTCACCTGATGACGACCGGCGACACCGTCGCCTTGCGCGCCATGATCGACGACGACCTGGTGTACATCCATTCCAATACGATGACTGAAAGCAAGGACCAGCATATCGCCGCTATCTCGGGCGGCAAACTGGCTTACCACAAAATGGATCGCGTGAATGTGCTGGTGCGCCGCTACGGCAAAACGGCCATCACCAACGGCCTCGTCAAGGTGAATGTGACACTCAACGGCAAAAACCTTGAATTGCCGCTGGCCTACACGGCCGTTTACCGAAAGAAAAAAGGCAAGTGGCTGCTGGTGAACTGGCAGAGCACGAAGGTGCCGTAGTCAGGGTTTTATCCTGATCGTGTCGAATGTCGCTATCTGATAGCAGTATAGCCATTTTTTATAGCATTGGAGTTTACGAGTATCAGCCTGTTGGCAGATTTGTATTTGCTTGTTATTTTGCAGCGAAAACAAATATAACCTTATGGCTACTGACAAGGAACCTGGTACAATTACTTTAGAAGACAACAGATTCAAACTCACCTTTAACGCAGAACATTTCTGGTCGGGCATCCAGAAAGCCATCGTAAGCACTGTAGACGGCGATGCCGGCAGTGCAGGCGAGGCCTTGCTAAATGCTTTGGGAAGTTTTTCCAATGCGAAATCCAATGAGCACAAGGCTTATCGCTTAGTATATTCAGCCCTTCACAAAGCATGTGTGGCCGTTCTGACCGACAGTGCCGAACAGGAAAGACTCGTCAGGAGTATCATTAATGCAGGAGTATTGTCTACGGCATTTTACCAGAATATGAGCCGTAAACTTGGCGCAGCCGCCTATTCGATTGGTCCTGATTTCTTCATAGAACCGCACCGGTCAGCGATCATCAAAGATGCAAAAGCAGACTTTTATACATATCTGCAAACGGCACTCGTGCTCAACGAAACTCATGCTAGAACTTTATCTGCTGCATTCCCGGGCAATTTTGCCCGGGAACTGGCGCTTGAGTGGGAAAGGGGTGATTACAATTCACTGACCGAGTTCTTTCACAACCCGTTTCTGGAAAGTTACAAGCAAACAGAAGCCCGAGAAGCGCGGCATGCCGACCTGCTTCGCCTGTTTTCCAAACCTGCATTCAACGACCCAAGGGTGTCGCTGGCCGAAATGTATATCGAGCCGAATTTCTGGTTACATGGAGATTGTATACCAGAAAAAATGAAGGAGCGGGGTAAGGATTTTTCAAGAGCAGATGTAAAAGAGGGGCGTCACAACTTTTATAAGCACAAAAAGCATACTGCACTGCATCCATTTTTATTGAACTGGATCAATCGTGCACATAGTTTCGACCTGAAAGGCGAAAAAGACGACCTACTGATCGTGCTGGGGCAGCCCGGACAGGGTAAAAGTTCGTGCTTTCTACGCACGATCGACCAGTTGTTGCGGGAACATCCGGGTACGGTTGAGAACCTTTATCTGGTGCGGCTGCGCGATATCGATCAGGCGGCACAACTGATCGGCGATCCCTTGTCTGTTTTGCGCAAACACCTGAAACTAGAGAGTGAACATCTATTGAAGGACAGCCTTTTGCTGCTTGATGGACTTGATGAGCTGTACATGAGCCAGGGGCTCACGCTTGCGCAAATCCATGAATTCGTGCGCGTTTTACGGCAGCAGTTAAAAAACAGCGCCCCGAATTCATTCAAGGTCATCCTGAGTTCGCGTACCAATTATCTGAAAACGGAGGATTTTTCTCTTGATGAATTCCTGGTTGTTCATCTCGCTGATATGACACTGAAACAGCAGGAAGAATGGTTGAAAAGATATCGCAAGCATTATCAGCATGGATGCTCTCTGACAGAAGCTGATTTGCACAAAATTGCCGACGTGCGAAATCCAGCCTACAAAAAGATTCGCGAACTCATCAACCAGCCGATCCTCCTGCAAATGATCGCGGCTTCGGGGATGCAGATCGATGACAAAGCCAACAGTGCGTTGATATACAGGAGTTTGTTCGATAAACTGATAAGTCGCGACTGGTCGCCAGAAGATGGGCAATTGGAGAAGTTCAAAAAGCTGACGGCTCCCGATCTGCGCAGGTTTTTGCAGGCTCTCGCTTTACACATTTTTCAGAAACCAGCGAACCACGAATACGCACGACGGTCCGATTTTGAGCAGAAGGGCCCTTTGAAAGATGAAATGGAAAGGCTGGCCCGAAAAATCGGACAGGAAAAGGTCCCACTCAAAGATCTGGTAAAAGACCTGCTGGTCAGTTTTTATTTCCAGGAAGTACAGCGCGATACAGATGAAAAACGCCGCAGCGATGACCAAGATTATTATGCTTACGAGTTTTTGCACAAATCCCTTCAGGAATATCTCGTAGCTGAGAAAATATGGGATACTTGTAGAAACAGACTGCTGGAAGAAGATGAAGGCGATTATCGCATACGAAAGAACGTTGAAGTGTACACGCTCATTGCTCCTTTGTTCGAACGCAAGGTGCTGACACAGGAGGTTGCCGATTACCTATTTGAAATCGCTGCCAACGATAAAGAAACAGATAAGGCAGCGCTTAAAAAACAATTGAAAAGTTTTTTCCCCGGTCTACTTAGATCGAATTTTCTGGTCAAGCACGAACACGACGACACTGAGGTTCCTGCGATGGATAAAATAATTGGTAACTATTACGGATTTCTTTCTTTGATGTCTTCGTTATTAGATTTCCACCAAATTGACATTAGTAGCCAGAAAGCATTTCAATCACATCTTAAAACTGAAAGCTTTATACCGAAAAATGAAAAAAACATATTTGCCGATATTCTGATGCTGATGCTCAGGCTGTATCCTCGAGAAATAGTTTTAGTTCATCAAGATCTCTATGGAGCCAATCTCTATGGAGCCAATCTCTACGGGGCCAATCTCGAAGGAGCCAATCTCGAAGGAGCCAATTTAAATGGGGCCAACCTTGAAGGAGTCAACCTCTATGGAGCCAACCTCAAAGGGGCCTACCTAAACGGAGCTTACCTTGAAGGGGCCAACCTTGAAGGAACCAACCTCAAAGGAACCTACTTAAACGAAGCCAACCTCAAAGGAGCTTACCTCTATGGAGCTAACCTCAAAGGGGCCAACCTTGATGGGGCAAATCTTGATGGGGCAAATCTCTACGGAGCTAAAATCAAGGGAACCAACCTTGAAAGGGACGTTATAAAAGGGCCCGATTTATAGTGAGTGGCAGTGAAATCCAACAAAGCCACATATGCAAGGGATTTCTCCAAATATGTAAACAAGCCCTTTACCAATTACTTCGCCGCTACTTTCCAAACCATCCGCTCTCTGGCCGGAATGCCGGCCCTTATGTGTAACACATACATCCTCGGAGGTATATCCCGCGCTCCCAAAGTTCGATTTCGATCGTGTCGGCCGTCAGGTATCGCCTTATTTCAGGAATATCATCAGGCATTTGTGCTGACAGGCAAAAGACACAACACAACATCGGAATGATAAATGAATAAGATCGTTTGTCCATAGATCATTTGGCGATAGCATGTGCACTGAGCATTCGCCCATACCGGGTGGTTATGCTGAAAAAGTATAGACCCGGCGGTAATGTGCCGCGATCAATAGTAATCTGCTGGCCATCCCTGCTCCATGTCACTTGTTTTTTCCGGCCGGTCGCATCGAAACAATTCAGCAACGCATCGCCGGGCACATCGAAATCGGCCTCAAGTGTCAACCGGTCTGAAAAGGGGTTGGGAAAAGCGGACAGATGGCCGGCGCCATTGCCAGGCAATGAAGTGCCCGTAATGACCTGACACCCTGCCGGGAATTCTATCTCGCAAATATTTTGTGGAAACTGGGTATAAATAATCTCCCCATCGCGCCAGAAGCACCGCACCCGGGCGGGAGTTCCGGATAAAGCGCAAAGGAAGCGGTCCACAGGACCGAATGTGCTACCCATCCCTGCGATCCAGGTTTCATTGGGCAGGTCATAGTCATAATTCAGGCAATCGACCGTCCATCGCTTGTGCCAGCCGCCAGGCAACATCACGGAATCGACCTTCAATACCCGGAAAAGCAGGCTGTCCAGTTCTATTATTGTATTGTTGAAATCGAAGAAATTGCGCTTCAGGGTGGCAGTATCGTTTGCCTGGAGTGCAAAGTCGTAAATCGGATATTCCGGTGTGTCCGGTTTAGTGCGGAACAACACCTTGTCGCCGTCGCGGCGCAGCCAGCCGCGCGACAAGGTACTGCCACTGCCGGCGAAAAGAAAATCCGTGTACAATTCAGAGTAGTGTTTCCCGTCGATCAGGCTGTCGCCGCAGGTGTAGCTGTCGCGGTCGAACGGCTCAAAACAGCCGAGTTGTATCTCCCAATAGGCATTGGCTACGGGAAATGGTGGATTGGCCGTTTGCGCATACGACGCACATGCGCCACTCAATAGCATTAAGCAGGTAAAAAGAAGCAGTTTGTTCATGGAACGGGCAGGATTCGTTTTGTTTTAAAGTCCACAACAAAGTAAGACGAATGGCAATGCGATTCTGCATCCCGGGGCGCCCGGATCATAACCGTGCAGTAAAAGATCATAACCCTGTCGGGGCGGAGTCGATGGGGTGGGGGTGGACGAAAACCGTTAATCTGGTTTATAATCCCCGCACTGCAGAAAAATCCTCCCTGCCCTCGTACCTTTGCGGCCGCCTGTGAAAACATTGGCATATTCATCACATTGACCACATAGGGTGTGCCTGAACAATACCCTTTGGCCTGAAAAGAATTCTTT
>JACJYP010000013.1 GCA_020636045.1 Lewinellaceae bacterium | reverse complement strand
CCGATCCGGATCGTCAATTTCAAATTTCTACATTTCAAATTTCCAGTATCCGATTTCAATTATCCGGGATGTAGCTCAGTCCGGTAGAGTACACGTCTGGGGGGCGTGTGGTCGCAGGTTCGAATCCTGTCATCCCGACTTTTTTGAAGGAGTTGCGCATGTGCGCAACTCCTTTTTTATTTTCCGGAATGGCGGGAGTGCAAATGAACGGCAAGTGTCCGTGGCGTCTTATACAACCGGTGACGATTTTTTTATTGACAGTTTATGTTTATTCCCGGTTTAAAAGCATCTATCGTTTAGATTTCATAACCTCGGCAACGAGGACTTAAGGCTATTGTATGTTCATAAAAAACAGGTATAATGAAAAAGGTATTGCTATTGATGGTTTTCTTTGCTCTTAACGGCCATTCATATGCACAAGACGGGATAAAGCCCTTTTTGCATTTTATGAAAGATACTTTGAGGGCCGATGAAGTGTGGGAGTTCAAGATTGGTCTGACAAACAATGGGTCGTTACCCGGCATGGTTTGCCCAATCTACTTTAGAAATGGCTGGATTCAATATGGCGTAGTGTCATTGGAAATGAGAGCCAAAACAGATTCGGTATGGTCCAAAATAGATTGCTTGAAAAATAAATTGAAGGACGAAAGATTTTCAAAATTAGAACCCAATGACACCATTACCTCCAATTTACTTTTATGCTCTCCTAAAATCCTTGCCAGGGATTCTTTACAAGTGAGGGTATATTATGCAAACTGCTCTTCTTACAATAAAGATAAACCATGTTTATTATATTCTGATCCAGTCACAATTTATTTTTCAGAATACTCGGGAGAGGATAAGTTGGCGCATGAATATTTATTAACCTTGCCTGATCCGCATTTTATATATAAATACGTGTTTGATCAAACAGGGTATGATGCGCGCTATATTGATCAGGCCCTGGAATTAACTGAGCGATATCCGAACTCCATATTCGCGCCATTTGCCGAGTTGTATTTATGCTTGGCATATTATATGCAAGCGCAAACTCAGTTAAATGTCAAAGCAAATAAAGAGGAGAGTGTTAACTACATCAGGCGTTCAAGAAAACATGGTTTTTCAGCGTTAAACGGAACATCTGCCTTAGTGGCGCCCCTGGCAAAACAATTGCTTATTTATGAGACCGAATTTGTTGATTTTGACATTTTTCAGGGAGACGTCCCGAGAGAATTGCGAAAAGAATTAAATCTATTTTACCAAAACTGATTTATATAGGGGCAAGGGTTTTCTATCTTCCAGTGTATTTTTGTGTATTGATCAGGAGGGTGGGGTGCTTATAACCTTGCTATGACAAGTCTGGAAGTTCCGTACGAAGACTATTGCTACTACACTTTGCGCTTGCCAAAAGGCACTGTCGCGGCAAAAACACCGTACAGAGCGAAAATATCGAAAGAATTTAGGTTGTTACTTTAATTCAAACCGAGCATAGTATGAAATATACACATATCATTGTTTTATTGATTGCCCTGATTTCGGTAGCCTGTAAAAAGGAACGGCCTGCCGGCCTTAGTATTGAAAGGTACTTTGGCATATTGGATAGTGTGACGTATGAATGCAGTCCGATAAATTCTTTAAACCATATCACTGCATCCATAAACGGGAATCAGGTTTGCTATTCCGATGGATCGGACGGATACTACGTATCGCTAAAACAACTTTCGTATTTTACGTCGGAAGGAACAGGCACTTTTGTCACACAAGGCTCGGATTCAACCCATTCAATGCAGGAGAATACCATAAGTATAATGGCTTATCATGATTCGCCATTGGAAAACTATTCCGATAATCTTTCAATCGCATTCCCAATTTTAAAAAACAACCCTGACCTTAAGGAAAAACTCGAACAACTATTGGTACCTGGAAAGTATGCGATCCTTGGAAGTGAACAAGCGGACAGCACCGCTTTTAATGTAAGTTTCTTTGTGATCCATGATCTAAGAGAAAAGTACGGCGCAAGCGGATATAATTATATTGAAGTTGCCGGCAGATATGGTCTGCAAAGCGATGACAGCCATTTCACGATCACAAAAGTGGATAAAAGCATTCATCTTGGAATAACCACGTATTCGGTTGAAGCGGAGTTCCAATGCAAGTTGTATCACAGAACCGGAAGCCCGGTTGGAAATGCTTTTTTCGGAGACTTAAGCAATGGAAAACTGGCGATCCAGATAAGCACTTTTGAATAAATCAAATAGTTGGGGTGCATAAGCGGGCATTTTATTCCTTTTCTTATGTATAAAACGCAAAGAATACATCATATTATCAACTTGCCGATCATGCTCGATGCTGTAAGGATAAAAAGTCAGTTTTTACAAATAAAGACAAGCGCGATGAAAGCATTTTACTTAATTGTACCACTTCTGTTTATACATTCCTGCCGGCCTGCCGAAGATCGTCAACTTGACCCTCTTATCGGTCAATGGCAGGAGAATGCTCCAATAACATATATCTATGATTCGCAGGGAGCAATTGTAGACTCCGTGGATTTGAATTCCACTTATACCTTTTACGAAAACTTTACATATACTAGTCTGAATGACGAAATAACTAATGCGGATTCGGGCACCTGGATGATTGATTCGATATATACTGCCAACCTATATCTGTATCCGGATAATGCAAACCCTTCCGGCCTGTCCGCTGAACACTTGTGGGCGATAGACAGTCTGACTGATACAAAATTGCTTGTTTATCATATCTATGAACGTATCTTGTTAAACGATACACTATTCATTGCCGAAAGGAGGGAGTTTGTTAAGATAGAATAATTTCCAAAACTTTTGTTAAGTGTTTGCCGGAGCTTAGAATAAGAGGTGGTAATGTTTGCTATTAGAGGATTGCTGGCAGTGGTATTTTGAATCACCAAAAATGGAAAGGACACTCCGGGCCATTTGCACTATGCAATTCAACGAACATCAAAATAGACTTTGGCATGATATGATCGGCATGATTGAAGATTACCGAAAAGGGAAAACTCAATACACTGCCCTCGTATATGGATTAGAAGGCGCTTTAGATGTGGGTGAGTTTAACAACAAGGTTCTTGTTGAGCATTGGCACAACTATTGGACGCCATTGGAAATTCTATCCGCTACAAAGGGCGATAGTGCAACAACGGATGATGTAGATAAATACTTGTCTGCAATGGATTTTTTCTTGAGAAACCAATCTGGCTTTTGTGATCAGGGGGATGGTGAATAACTGCAAAATTGCAGCTGCGGGCTTTTTATGGTTTTACATGCTCGTGGCTTAAGGATTAATTATTTTATCCAAAGAGGACAGTGTTGTTGAAGTGCTCGTGCCACGCTCCAAAAGTCTATAAAACTACCCAAATATCAGCATCCATTCAGCCGATACCCCATAAAAAACACGAACTCCCCCCGCAACGCAGAGGGAGCCTGTGATCCAATAAGCCCCCGTCTCAACCCTTCCCGTACGTATACACATGCAAACTGATGGCCGGCGCCTCGTAAGGATTGCCCACGGCGTGGTAGGCCAGACTGTCGTCGATGTACGCTATGCTGCCGCCGAAGAATTCGCCGGTGGATAACAGCTGGTGCGGGATGCCGGCGCCGTATCGCTTCTCCTGAAGTTTTCCTTTCAGCACTTTGAACACGCAGCCGCCTTTTGGGTGGCCATGAATGCCCGAAAACTGGCCGGGTTCCCAACGGATCAGCACTGCCTTGAACAGTTTGTTGTCGACCAGCACGTGCTTGCGTTTGGGGTGGTCGAGCAGGCGCTTGATGGCGCCCGGCTTGAGGGTGGCCATAGCGTCCAGCACCGGGACGAACTGCAGGGCGGAGCCGGACGAGCCGGGGCGATCGATCGCGGCGTGCAGGTCGAGGCAAAGTTTGCCCAGATCGGGGATGTTACCGGCGGCGATCTCCGCCAGGGCATCTTTGGTCATCAGCGTTTCGGGGCTGATAGCGGCGGCAGGGGAGGGGAGCGTCGCTCCGGAGCGGTATTGCTGGGCGAGCGAGCCGAACAGGGGCATGCCCGAAGGAAGGAATCCGTAAAGGCCGGCGAGTGCGGCGCTGACGAGGTGTTGCGGGTGACTGAATTGCGTTTTCATTGATCTTCATCTTTAATGTACTGCAAAGATGAAGGCGGAAAACGCCCGGCGGCTTGGCTAAAAAGTTCATTTGCTTGACCCATTGGTCCAGCATGGGCGATCAGACGGTTTCCAGGGCGGCGGCCAGCGATTTTTTATAGTCGGAGGGGCTGTGGCCCATGATCTTTTTGAAGGCCCTGCTGAAGTGCGAGAGGTCTTCGAAGCCGCAGTCGAAAGCGATCTGCGAGAGCGGCGTGCCGGTATGTGCGATCAGATGGGCGGCGTGGTGGATGCGGCGTTTCAGCAGCCACCGCCCGGGCGATTCGTTGTAATGTTGCTGAAAATCGCGCTTGAAGGTGGACAGGCTGCGGTGGGTCAACTCCGCATAATCCTCGATCTTGAGGTTATAGCAGAAGTTCTTTTCCATGATCTCGCTCAGCGACACCCTGCCGGTCTCAGACAGCGTGTTGAAATAGGCTGCCAGCATCGGATCGGCGGTCATCAGGGTGACCAGCAATTCCTTCAGTTTGAGCGCCAGCATGTGATCGGGCGGCCGGTCGATGCCCCGGAAGTAAGCGAGCATCGAATGGAAAAAGCCCTCCAGGTAGTTGGACGGCTGCACTTCGGTGGCGGTAAACTTCAGGGGTTCGGGATCGCGGGCAAAAGGCACGGCTATTTTTCCTTTCACTTCCTGATAAGTTTCCCGGATCAGTTCGTCGGACAGGAAAAACCCCAGCATGCAGAATTCGTCGTCGAAAAACTGGTGGACGATCTCCGCGCCTTTCTTCAGATAAAGCGCCTGCCCCTCCGTCAGGGTCCACTCGCCGTTTACGGTGCGGTACGTTTTTTTGCCGCTCAGCACGTACACGAGGTAATCGTTGCGGGAAAAAATGCCGATCTGTTCCGCATCGATCGGGCAGGTATATTCCAGACAGACGGTCTCCCTGAATTCAAACCTGTTGTAGTGCAGGTTCTCTTTGGCGATCTTATAGAAATTGCGCATGGGAATGGGTGTCGGTTTTCAAATGGCGCGATGCGGCGTCAGTATTGATAACGCAAAAGTAGTGGTTTTAGCATAGTGGCCCCAAGCTCTGGTTGGGGAATGCGGATGCAACAGAAATGAAACAAAAACAGGCCTGCCTGACAGGAATACCGGACCAGATCGCATGCACTGCCGGCCCAAAATGCCCGGAACTTTAACCAGTCCGCGCCGTGTCAATATCGGCCGGAATCTTCAAACAGGGCCCTGATCGGACTCCTCTTTCCTGCTTCCTTAAAAAATATGAGTTACAGGAAAACCGGCCTTATGGAAATCCCGATTTTGCGAAATCGGAGGCGGGATAAGCAAAACCCTGTCCGAGTCCCGACGAAGGAGGGGCGAGTTTGGTTTTGCGCCGCCGTAGATTTCAAGCAAAATCGCTGGATTTCCATAAAGCCTTGACTTTTTTGGTTCTTTTTGCGTCAAGTTAGAGGCTTGCCGAAATCCCGCCAAAGGCGGGGGCAAAAAGAACGAAAGGTGCCCGTTGTCAGAATGTTGCAGTCACTCTGGATATTAAAATCCCGAACTTTTCAATATTGAAAAATTCGGGAAGACTCATATGTGATGTGCGAAAACAGAGCGAATGATTACGCCGTTTGCTGCGAAGCCGCCATCGGCAGTTCGACCTGGAGGGCAACGCCCCGGTTGCGGCGCGTGCGTTTGCGCAGGCTTTTGCGCACCCCGCCGGCTTTCTGGTATTCTTCCGAATCCATGCCGAAGTGTCCGCCGACCATCGGCAGCCAGCGACCGGTGTAATCCAGCAGGTATTTCTCGGCGGCCAGCACCTGTTGCAACTGTGCATCCAGCACACTGAGCATGGTGTTGTAATTGCTCAGGATCTGCTCGAATGCCTGAATGTTTTGTTCGAATACGGCAACGGACATGTCCTTGCCAAGGTCAAGCCCCGGGTCGATGGACTTCAGTCCGGACAGACGCTGGATGGCTTTCAAAAATACGCGACTACTTTTTTTGGAACGCATGATGCATAAAATTTAAAAATGAACGGATAGGGTGAGACAATGTACACTGGCAGTCCGCGAAGGAGCGGGGCTCCGTCGGATGTCAAAAACGTCAAACTTGTACCGGAAAAGCGGCGCAGACAGCGGGCAGCACAGTGCCCGGGCCGGATCGAACGGCGCTTCAGAAACCGCTTTCCAATTCAGAAAAAATAAAGGAAACTACACTATAAAAAGGTTGTACCGGATAACCATATAAATAAAGACGGGTCGGGCGTTTTGCCCGGGAATACATACAAAAACCGACATATCGTACTGCTAATCTACAGGCACAAAGATACGGGCAGCGCTGCCATATTTACAAATTATTAACAAAATAAATTTTGATTATTTTGTTTGTTAACAAATATATGGTCTTTTTGCGCAAAAAAACGCCTTTTTGCCCACATCAGGCGGCAAACGGTAAAGACCCGGAGCCGGCGATTTGGCAGTTGGCAGTAACCAGGCAACACCAACCGGCCCCGTGCAGCGACTAACGCCCTTTGTGTACTCGCTACAAGGAACGTTGCAGCGACTAACGCCCTTTGTGTACTGGCTACAAAGAACGTTGTAACGACTAACGTCCTTTGTGAACTCGCTACAATGAACGTTGTAACGATAAACGTCCTTTGTGTACTCGCTACAAGGAACGTTGCAGCGACTAACGCCCTTTGTGTAATGGCTACAAAGAACGGTGTAACGATAAACGTCCTTTGTGTACTTGCTACAATGAACGTTGTAACGACTAACGCCTTTTGTGTACTCGCTACAAGGAACATTGTAACGACAAACGTCCTTTGTGTACTTGCTACAAGGAACGTTGTAATGACTAACATCCTTTGTGTCATCGTTGCAAGGAACGTTGCAGTGTCTACCAGCCTTCGCAAACCTGCGGCGGGCAAGCCGTCTACCGTAAGCCGTAGACCGTCTACCGTTTACCGTCCACCGTAAAGCCGTAAAACTGTAAAAAGATTACATTTGCTCAGTATCGTTCAATTGCCAAAATCATGACCGACCTGATCGAGCAAATTGCAGCCATTAGCGGGCAAAAGAAACTGTATCCGGCTCCCGACCGCGACGGCGGCGACCGGGTGGGCGCCGTCATGGCTTTCAAGGAAAACCATCCGAAATACGCCCTTGATAAAGCGGGCAACATCATCGGGCTCAACCTCGCCAGAACCGGCCTCGACGACGAAAAGTGGCAGCAAATACTCGCCCTGCCGGGCCTCGCCGGACACCTGCGCGCGCTGAACCTCAACGAGAACAAACTCACGACATTCCCTTTCCCCGAAGACGCTGGGCTGCGAAAACTGGAAAGCCTGTACCTCGCGGAAAACAGGATCAAAGACTTTGCGCTGCCGCCGGGCATGGAAAGGCTGACCGACCTGGAACTGGAAGACAATCCGCTGGAATCGCCGCCGCCCGATGTGGTGGCGCTCGGCAAGGTCTCCATCCTCAGATGGCTGAAGGACGAAGACAAAAAACCCGTACTCGAAGCCAAGGTGATGTTCATCGGCGACAGCAACTACGGCAAAACGCACCTGATCGAGATGCTGCGCTTTCAGAAGATCAGAAAGGAGGCCAATATCACTACGACGCACGGCATCAAGCGCAGCCGGATGGAGGATGCGCCTTCTGAAAAAGGACCGGTCCGCCTGAACGTCTGGGACCTCGGCGGCCAGCGGTTCATGCGCAGCACCCACCAGTTTTTCTTTACCGAGCGAACCCTGTACGTGCTGGTGACGGTGGCGCGCCGCGAGCGCAAAGACCTCAACCACTGGCTGCAACTGGTGCACGAGATCGGCGACGACGCCCCTGTGCTGGTGGTCATCAACAAAACCGACCTCGACGAGCACGACATCGACCGCGAGGCGCTGCGGCGCGCTTATCCCAATATCAGAGGTTTTGTGCGGACGGCAGTG
Organism: Lewinellaceae bacterium; assembly: GCA_020636045.1. Classification (GTDB taxonomy): domain Bacteria; phylum Bacteroidota; class Bacteroidia; order Chitinophagales; family Saprospiraceae; genus M3007. Next base: position 135,633 of record JACJYP010000013.1, on the reverse strand, counting down.
TACGACAGTCGCGAAAAAGGCGTGATCGCGCTCGACACGATCCGCGACCTGCAGAACGCCATTCACCGGATCGTCTCCGACGAGGAAGAGATGCCGGGGGTGTTCGTCGGGCAGCGGCCGGAATGGTTTACCGTGAAGAACGAACTGGAAACCATGAAGGAGGATTACATCAGTTATGAAGCGTACCGCAAACTCGAGCACATCAAAAACCTGCCCGAAGACGAGCAGCGCCTCAACCTCAAGCAACTGGCTTCGCTCGGCACGGTGGTCAGTTTTGTAGACGATCCGCGGCTGGCCGATACCCACGTCATCAATCCCCAGTGGATCATGGACGGCGTGTACAAACTCATCAACGACCCCGATGTAAAAGACAAGCGGCGCGGGGAATTCAGTTTTGCCGACCTGAAGCGACTGCTGCCGCCCAAACGTTATCCGGCGGAGAAGTATGCTTTCCTCGTAGACCTGATGCAGAAGTTCAAACTGTGCTACCCCGTGCGCGGCCGGACCGATACTTTTTTATTGCCCGATCTGTTTGCCGACATCGAACCGGCCGGCGTCTGGCCGGAAGAAAACCAGGGCTTGCGGTTCCGTTTCAATTACGGCAACTTCCCGCCCGATCTGTTCATGGCCCAGTTCATCGTGGAGCGATACGCCGACATCGTGGACCAGAAGCGCTGGCGCAGCGGTGTCGTGGTGAGCAACGGGCGTTGCGAAGCCATTGTGCGTCGCGCATTCTCCGACGAGCACATCGAGATCGAAGTGACCGGGCCGGAAAAACAACGCCGCGGCTACCTGCAGGAACTGATCGGTGTTTTCCGCGACCTGCACCGCCCTTTTGAAAACCTTCAGGTCATCCGGGAAGTGCCGTATAAACATACCTGGCTCAACTTCGACCACCTGTTGAAATACGAGGAAAATAAAAGGGAGTATTTCCACCCGGAACTGGAAACGGACATTCCGGTGCCGCAGGTGCTCGACGGATATGCCCAGCCGGGAGATCGCGGCAGACTGGGAGAACAACTGGACCGCATAGAAAAGAAACTGGACAAAGTGTCGGACGATACGGGTTTTCTCAAACAACTCGGAGAGCATCAGGCATCCGTTCTGCAACAACTGAACGACGACCAGGAAAAGCGGGACGCCCTTTTTTCAACCCTCGAAAAGGGGCTCGACGAGTTTGCTCGTAAACTGCCTGCCGGTGACCCGGCGCTTCCGAAAGTACGCGCTTTCCATACCGAGCCCGATGTAAAAACAAAGATCAAACTGGGGCTAAACCTGCTGTTTTTTGCCGTAGAAACCGAAGTGGCCTGGAACATGAAGGACGTGTTCCGGCAGATCGCGCAGGATATGAAAAACGGGCACATCTTTACCAAACCCTGAAAACCGGATACATGTCTAAAGAGCATTTCTCTCAGGCACTTGCCAATCTTGATCAGCCCTTTGATATGATCTACGTAGAAGGAGGCGAATTCGATATGGGTGATGAGTACGGTGATCTTCCCGGATATTGTTGGCCTGTGCATAAGGTAAAGGTTCCCGATTTTTATATTGGGAAGCATCCAGTGACACAGGCGTTGTGGAAATCTGTGATGGACGGAGAAAACCCCTCTGAGTTTAAGGGCGATAACCGCCCGGTGGAGCGGGTGTCCTGGGATGAGGTGCAGGGATTTCTCGCGCGGTTGAATGAGTTGACAGGCTATTTTTACCGCCTTCCGGCGGAGGCTGAGTGGGAATATGCAGCGCGGGGTGGCAAATACCACGCGGAGGGTTATAAATATGCGGGCAGCGATCGTCTGAAAGACGTTGGCTGGTTTGATAAAAACAGTGGAAACGAGACGCATCCCGTCGGACAGAAGCGACCCAATCAGTTGGACATTTTTGATATGAATGGAAATGTATTTGAGTGGTGTGAAGATGACTGGCATAATAACTACAACGACGCACCAAATGATGGCTCGGCCTGGATCGACCATCCCGACCGAGGCTTGCGTCGCGTGCACCGCGGTGGCAGCTGGACCTATGCGGTGTTGTTTTGCCGTGTTGCCATTCGCAACTACAATGCGCCAATTAACGAGAATAACAATATCGGCTTCCGCCTCGCTTTGTCCCCGCAGTGAGTTATACTAAGGTCTCATATCCAAAAACGTCATTTACCACTCAAAGACACAACCATGACCGACCCGCACAAAGAAATAGTCAACGGCTGCGAGTTCCGGATGATCTACGTCGCAGGTGGCGCATTTGAGATGGGCAGCCCTGACAACGATACGGAAGCAGATTCTTATGAGAAACCCAGACATCGGGTAAAGGTCTCCGATTTTTACGTTGGAAAATACCCGGTGACACAGGCGTTGTGGAAGGCTGTAATGGACGGTGAAAACCCTTCTGTCTTTAAAGGAGATGACCGTCCGATAGAACAGGTATCATGGAATGATGCGCAGGGATTCATAAAACGATTGAACGAATTGACGGATGCCACGCGTCCGCAAGGCCATTTATACCGCCTTCCAACCGAATCCGAATGGGAATACACAGCGCGGGGCGGCAAATACCATGCGGAGGGCTATAAGTATGCGGGCAGCGACCGCCTGAAAGACGTTGGCTGGTTTGATGAAAACAGTGGGAAGGAGACCAAGCCCGTCGGACAGAAGACTTCCAACCAATTGGGTCTCTTCGATATGAATGGAAATGTATGGGAATGGTGTGAAGATGACTGGCATGATAACTACAACGGCGCACCAAATAATGGGGCGCCTTGGGTCGACCACCCTGGTCAGTGGTCGTTTCGCGTGTATCGAGGTGGCAATTTCTTCTACGCCGCGCGGCTTTGTCGCGTCGCCTTTCGTGATTACAACACACCGTCGTATCGGTACCGGGGCCTTGGCTTCCGCCTCGCTTTGTCCCTGCAGTGAGTTGTTCTAAGGTAAAACGTCATTTGCTACTCAAAAACACAACCATGACCGACCCACATAAAGAAATAGTCAACGGCTGCGAATTCCGGATGATCTACGTCGAGGGCGGCGCTTTTGAGATGGGTAGCCCCGACAACGGTGAGGCCTATTTTGACGAAAGGCCCCGGCATCAGGTGATGGTCCCTGATTTTTACATTGGGAAGTATCCGGTGACACAAGCATTGTGGACTGCGATAATGGACGGTGATAGCCCTTCTGCGTTTAAGGAGGAAAACTGCCCGGTTGGGCAGGTGTCATGGGATGACGTACATCAATTTATCAAGACCTTGAATGAGTTGACGAATGGTACACGTCCGGCAGGTTATTTGTACCGCCTCCCGACGGAAGCCGAATGGGAATACGCAGCACGAGGCGGAAAATACTGTGTGGAAGACTATAAGTTCGCAGGCAGTGATCGTATAAAAGACGTAGGATGGTTTAATGAAAACAGCGGAAGCGAGACCAAACCTGTCGGGCAGAAACGCCCGAATCAGTTAGGTATTTTCGATATGAGTGGAAACATGTGGGAGTGGTGTGAAGATGACTGGCATAGCAACTATAACGAGGCGCCGGGCGATGGCTCTGCCTGGATAGACCGCCCTGACCGGGGCTTGTCCCGGGTGAATCGGGGCGGCAGTTGGAGTGCTCCAACGAGGTATTGCCGTGTTGCCCTTCGTAACCATAATGCACCCGACTTTCGGAGCAACAATATCGGCTTCCGTCTCGTCTTGTCGCGGCGATAGGGTTCTTTTGATAGAAGATTTATTGAAGAAACTATAACCTTAAATGTCATTTACCACTCAAAAACAGAACCATGACCGACCCATATAAAGAAATAGTCAACGGCTGCGAATTCCGGATGATCTACGTCGAGGGCGGCGCTTTTGAGATGGGTAGCCCTGGCAGCGATAGGGAAGCCTTTTCCGATGAAAAGCCGCAGCACCGGGTAAACGTCTCCGATTTTTACATTGGAAAGTATCCGGTGACGCAGGCATTGTGGAAGGCAGCTGTAATGGACGGTGTAAAAATCCTTCTAATTTTAAGGATGACGATCGTCCGGTAGAACAGGTATCATGGAATGATGCGCAGGGTTTCATAAAGCGATTGAACGAATTGACGGATGCCACGCGTCCGCAAGGCCATTTGTACCGCCTTCCAACGGAAGCCGAATGGGAATATGCAGCGCGGGGTGGCAAATACCACGCGGAGGGCTATAAGTATGCAGGCAGCGATCGCCTGAAAGACGTTGGCTGGTTTGGTGAAAACAGTGGAAACGAGACGCATCCCGTCGGACAGAAGCGACCCAATCAGTTGGACATTTTGATATGAATGGAAATGTATTGGAGTGGTGTGAAGATGACTGGCATAATAACTACAAAGGCGCGCCAAATAATGGTTCGGCCTGGATAGACGGCCCTGGCCGGGGCTCGCGTCGCGTGCTTCGCGGCGGCGGTTACTTCAACGACGCGCGGCTTTGCCGCGTCGCCTGTCGCGGCGGCGACGCGCCGTCGTATCGGTACCGCGGCCTCGGCTTCCGCCTCGCTTTGTCCCTGCAGTGAGGTGGCGCCTCATCCCGGCTTTCCCTTGAGCAACAGCGGAGCGTCGCAATGCAGCGAGCGGGGAGGGAGGGATCGACCGACTGCGAAGCGGAGTAGCGGTGCGGAGCGAACGCGGACGTTTCCAATACTGACGCTGCCAACTGCTGCTATCATCACCTTGCTGCGCGGCAGAAACAGCCGCCCTCATCCTCCCACCCCCAACACCTCCCCATTTCGTCGTATAACCCGGTGACAGCCGGTGCTGCTGTGTGAGCCGGGTGCTGCCGCCGGGGGTCTGGGCGGCGCTGCGCAGGGTGTTGCGGCCGTAGCGGGCGTTCAGGGCATCCATCGTCGCCATCAGGCGGGCATGTTTCGGGTGGTCCGTGGCATTGAACAGGGCAGTTTGTCCGCCGGCGCCGGCGGGTTGCAGGCCGCCCAGCAGCACGCCGGCGCGTTTGTAGCGGTAGCCCGCCCGGAAAATGCGGCCCAGGGCGAACCGGGCGGCCTTCACCAGGAGCAGGGTGCTATTGGTGGGCGTGGTGAACGACACGGCGAACGAGCGCGCATACTGCGGCTCCATCCAGGCGATGTCGTTGGTCTGGATATAGGCGCTCAGGATGGCGGCGCTGCTGTGCTGCCTGCGCAGTTTTTCGCCGCAGCGCGCCGCGAAGTCGGCCAGCGCCTCGCCCAGTTCGGCTTCGGTGCGCAGCGGATGCCGGAAGGTGCGGGTGGTGCCCACGTTCTTTTTGCCCGGCAGGTCGGTCTCGATATCGAGGCAGGGCTCCCCCTGCAGTTCCTTTTTGATGCGCAGCCCGACCACGCTGAGGTGTTTGCGCACCCAGGCGTCGCTCGCCTGCGTGAGGTCGTAGGCCGTTTTGATGCCGTAGCGCTGCAAAAAAGCCGTGTGTTTGCCGCCAATGCCCCATACATCGCCTACTTCAATGTCCCGCAGTTCGGCGTCCCAGCGCTCCGACAGGATCCTGCATCCTTCCGCCTGCGCGCTTTTTTTGGCCAGGCGGTTGGCGATCTTGGCCAGCACCTTGGTGGGCCCCAGGCCCACGGAGACGGGCACGCCCACCCAGCGCAGTACGGTCTGCCGGATGTCGCGGGCGCGGGCGGCCAGGTCGAAATGCTCCATGCCCCTGAAATCGAGGAAGGACTCGTCCACGCTGTACACCTCCAGGGCCGGGGCGAAATGCCGCAGGGTATTCATCACCCGGCCCGACATATCGCCGTAGAGCGCGTAGTTGGAGGAAAACACGTGCACGCCTTGCCTGCGGATCAGGTCCCTGATCTCGAACACGGGCTGCCCCATGCCGATGCCGAGGGCCTTGGCTTCTTCCGAACGCGCGATCACGCAGCCGTCGTTGTTGCTCAGCACGACCACCGGCTGCTCGCGCAGGGCGGGGCAGAACACGCGCTCGCAGGACACATAAAAATTGTTGACATCCACCAGGGCGATCATGCGTCAGGGCTTTTTGATGACGTAGGTGACCACGCCCCAGATCACCAGTTCGTCGTTCTCCTCGATCTCGATGGGCGGAAAGGCGGGGTTGGCGGCCAGCAGGCGTATCCGCGCGCCCTGCTGTTCGAGGCGTTTCACCGTAAAATTGTTGTTCAGGTAGCACACGGCCACGGCTCCGTTGCGGGGTTTTACCGAGCGGTCGACGATCAGCACGTCGCCGTCGTCGATGCCGTCGTGCGACATCGAATTGCCCTGCACCCGCACGATAAAAGTCGCGTCGGGATTGCGGATCAGTTCGGCTCTCAGATCGATCTGGGTTTCTAGATAGTCGTCGGCAGGCGATGGGAAACCGGCGCAGATCGCGCCGTCCACATGGATTACGGGTATTTCTTCGGTTTGAGACAGGGCATACAGCCTTAACCCGGCCAAGGAATCGTTTTTCCTTTCCGTTCTCATAGTATTACAAGTTTTGACAAGGCAAATAAAAACTAAAATGTTTTAAACAGTGCCCTGTTAAAACACATATTGTTTTTTGTGATCTCCAAAGTGGCCCTAAGCTCTGGTTGGGGAATGATCTCCAGCAGTGGCCCCAAGCTCTGGTTGGGGAATGTGGATGCAGCAGAAATGAAACAAAACAAGCCTCCCTGTCCAGTTATTCCAGTCGGGCAGGGCAGATCGCATTATTCAGGAAAGAGCATTCTGAAATAGAAACCCGGCTGCGGACCATTATACTCCGGGGCGGCGTTACGACGACCGTCCCGGTTTTTATGGCAATGCATGGGTGGAGTCTTTACCGCATCCGCTTCACCAGTTCCTCCAGCCGCGTCTTATAGAGGCGCCAAAGCGCGTCGAGGTCTTCCGGCGACAGCGTGACCGGCGCGCGGGTGTTTTCCACGGCCTGCGCCGCCGTTTTGATGCCTGGTATCACGGTGGATACTTCCGGGTGGCTCAGGATAAATCCCATGGCCAGCCCCGTTTTGTCCGTTCCGTACTTCTCGCAGAGCGGCCACGCCGCTTCCAGGGCATCGAGGGCGTCGGCCAGCAAGTCGGGCGGCAGGCGGAATGCGCGGTGGTCGTTGTCCGGAAACCGCGTTGATTTGTCGAACTTGCCCGTGAGCAGGCCGAATTGCAGCGGCATGCGCGCGATGATGCCAAAGCCGTTTTTCCCTGCACGCCGGATCACGGGCAGCCCGCGCTGGTTGGCCACGTTGAGTACGACCTGGAATCCGTGGCCCAATCCGCGTTCCATCAGCCAGTCGGCCTCGGGCGCCGGCTCGAAGGTATTGAGCGAAAGCCCCCAGTAACGGATCTTGCCTTGCTGCTTCAGCAGTTCCATCGCTTCCAGGCACTCCCCGTTTTCCAGGTCGGGCATGCGCGCAGCGTGCAACTGGTACAAATCGATGCTGTCGCGCCGCAGGCGGCGAAGACTGGCCTCGCATGCCTGCAGGATGTATGCTTTTGAATAATCCTGCCGGATCTCCTGCTGTTCCGTGAGCCGGTGGCCCACCTTTGTTGCGATGACGAGGTCTTTCCGGCCGCTCAGGGTACGGCCGAGCAGTTCTTCGGAATGGCCCAGCCCGTAAAAATCGGCGGTATCGAAAAAGTTGACGCCCAGGTCGAGGGCCTTGTTGATCGCCTCGACGGACTGCCCGTCATTCACTTCGCCCCAGCCGATGGGCGTCTTGCCCGCCATGGCAGGCCCGCCGATGGCCCAGGCTCCGAAGCCCGTTTCGCTGATGCGCAGGTCCGTTTTGCCAAAATTCCGGTATTGCATGGTTTTTTGTCTGAAAGTAAGGAGCGGCCGCCGATTCGCCTAAAAAACCGGCCTTTCACGCGTCTGAAATCTATAACTTATTGTTAAAGTTGTTGAAAACCAATTTTTTATAAATTACGCCCCTACCTTTGTGGCGGCACATTGCCATATCACATTTTTCAATTTTTTTCAATGTATAGTGGAACCGTAAAGTTCTTCAATGAAACCAAAGGATTTGGTTTTGTTGTAGACGACTCCTCCAAGGAGGAAATTTTTGTACACGTCAGCGGATTGATCGACAACATCCGCGAAGGCGATAAAGTCACCTTCAACACCGAGCGTGGCAGAAAAGGAATGAATGCAATAGATGTCAAGGTCGCTTAACCCGACCTGATATTTGATTGATAAAGTTCTCAACCTCCGGCACCTAAGTGCCGGAGGTTTTTTTGTGCCTTCCAAGTGGCCCTAAACCTCTGGTTGGGTCGTGTGTTTTCCAACGGGAGTTTAATCCACTCATTTCCCAACCAGAGCTTGGGGCCACTTAATGGCGCTGGAGGGCCTTTTTGAAAAATGCGCCCTGTCTTGTGGGGCTGAAATCCCAGCCGGAGATCAGGCGCGGCGCCCATTGCGGGTCGAACACCCACACCATGTAGGAGATGCCCTTTTCGGCGCAGTAGGCCGTGATGGCTTCCCCGTATGTCTCGTCGCTGATCACGGGGATGTGCGCGCCGGGGTCTTCGGGTCCGCAGAAGCCGATCTCGGTCAGCACCACGGGGTGTTTTTCCGCCACGAAACCCCAGTCGCGTGTCCATTGCGGCTCCCAGGGCTGCGCTCTTTTTTGCGGATAGGGATGACTCACATAGGCGATGCCTTCCGCATCGATCGGATCGTTGGCCACGGGGCCGAGATCGTAGGCCCAGTTGAAGCCCGCGACGAGCGGAATGGCCCGGCAATCGTGCGCGCGGATGATGGTGATCATTTCCTCGACGATCTCTTTCCACTGCGGCCAGCTGCAGGCGCCGAGTTGGCCGTTGAATACCGTGGGTTCGTTGAACAGTTCGAAAAAGGCGACGGCGGGCTCGTTTTTATAGTGCTTCGCCAGGGTGCGCCAGAACTCGAAACTTTCCTTGCGCGTGGTCTCGTAGATGGGCGCCTGGTACATTTCCGAGCGCAGGTTGCCGATGCTGTGCCAGTCGATGATGACGTACAGGCCCAGTTCTTTCGCCCAGGCCACGCCTTGGTCGAGCAATTGCAGGTAGGCTTCCTGCCCGCGGCGGCGCCAGGCCGGCGGATGCACGGGAAAACGCACGATGTTGGCGCCCCAGCGTTTGATCTCTTCAAAATAGGCCTTGTCCCAGTGGCCGTCTTTGGCGAGTTTGTCGGGGTCGCTGCAGTTGAGGCCGCGGAATACCAGCGTGTCGCCTTTTTCGGATACGAAGCAGTTGCCCTGCACCCGTATGCGCGGCATGGCGGTTTCCGTTTGCGCTGCAAGCAGCAGGGGCCAGAGCAAAGCGAGCAGGATGAGCTGCGTTTGTTTCATATTTCACGCTATTTTTAAAGCGGCCCGGGCAAGTGGCTGTTACAGTCCGTTGTTCCGGATCACTTCCCGGTACCAGAGGGCCGAATCTTTTGGGGTGCGGCGCAAACTCTCCGGCTCCACGTAAGTGATGCCGAATTGTTTGTCGTATCCCGAAGCCCATTCGAAGTTGTCCATCAGCGACCAGATGAAATAGCCGCGCAGGTCCACGCCGTTTTGGATCGCGCCGTGTATTTCGCGCAGGTAGCCCTCGAAAAAGGCGACCCGCGCAGGGTCGTGCACGCGCCCGTTTTTCGGTTGGTCGGGGTAGGCACAGCCGTTTTCCGTGATATAGATCGGCGGGTTGTTGTAACGCTGCGCGATCCACTCCAGCAGTTTGCGGCAACCCCAGGGCACCACGGCCCATTGCATATCGGTCAGCGGCCATTCGGGCGATACGCTCAGCGCCACGTCCTGGTCTTCCGACAGGCCGCCGTTGCCGTACACGCTGCCCGGCGCGGCGCCCGAGGCGGCGGCGTACATGGTGGTGTAGTGGTTGAGGCCGAAAAAATCGGAAGAGCCTTCGATCAGGGCGCGGTCTTCTGCGCCGATGGAAGGCAGGCGCGCGCCCAGCCGCGTGCGCATGCATTCCGGGTAATCGCCCTTGTAGATGGGGTCGGCAAACCAGGCGAGGAAAAACTCCAGCGCGCGTTCGGCGGCTTGCCGGTCTTCCGGCGTGTCGCTCAGCGGCTCGCGCCAGTCGCAGTTGTTGGTGATGCCGATCCGGCCGTTCTGCACGGACTGGTACTTGTCGCGGTACACCCGCACGGCTTTGGCATGCGCTTTCAGCAGGTGATGCCCCGCCAGATAAGGAGCGGCATTCGACACGCGCCCCGGGGCGAATACGCCCAGGCCGTAACCCAGGATCGCCACTACCCAGGGCTCGTTGATGGTGATCCAGTGTTTCACGCGGTCGCCGAAATACTGAAAACACAGATCGGCGTAGGCGGCGAAATGGTCGGAAATGTCCTCGCCGAGCCAGCCGCCGTTCCCGAATTCCAGGGCGACGGGCAGATCCCAGTGGTAGAGCGTGACCCAGGGTTCGATGCCGGCGTCGAGCAGGCGGTCGATCAGCGCGTTGTAAAAGGCGATGCCCTGTGGATTGACGGCGCCCGAACCCGCAGGCATGAGGCGGGGCCAGGAGATGGAGAAGCGGTAGGCTTTCAGTCCGAGTTGCTTCATGAGCGCCACGTCTTCTTCCAGGCGGTGGTAGTGATCGCAGGCTGTTGCGCCGCTGTGGCCGCCGTGCACTTTGCCGGGGATCATACAAAATACGTCCCAGATAGACGGGCCCTTGCCGTCGGCATTCCAGGCGCCTTCGATCTGGTAGGCCGAGGTGGCGCTGCCCCAGACGAAGCCTTTGGGAAAAAGATGCTCCATATTACATTCAGGTGATCAGGCTGTGGCTTCCGCGTTGTCTTTCGGAAGTTTGTCAAACCATGTTTTTTTCAAAATCAGGGTGCAAATAACGGCAATACTCAGACTGATCAGAAACGGAACTGTGTCCAACAGCACCAGATAGATCGGGAAAATGACCAGCGCCGTCTGCCAGACGATGCCTACCGCCACGTTGAACATATCGCGTTTGAAGTCCTTGTTCCCTTCGAATGCTGGATCTTCGGCCACCACCTTGTCATGGATCGGCTTCCAGAAACCCCAGGGCTTTACCGTCCGGTAAAACGATTTCAGCGTGGCCTCGTCCGTGGGCGGCGCCGAGTATGTGCCGATCACTGCGCCGAGCACCGACAGCAGAAGCATCAGCGGGAAAGTGTACAGATCGAGCGTGCCGGGAAAGATAAAGCGGAACGACAGGGCCGGCAGCAGGCCACCCACCATGCCCCAGAAAAAACCGCTGCCGTTGAAGCGCCACCAGTACCATTTCAGCACATTGGACGCTACATACGAGCCGTACAGGCCCGAGACGATCCATTGCAGCAGGTCGTTCACATCGCGGGCGAACAGGCCCATGAACATGCTGACAAGCACCATGATCACGCCGGCGCTCCAGTTCATGTACTTGATCTGCCGGTTCGAGGCCTCGGGGTTGACGTATTTGAGGTAAATATCGTTTACGATATACGCCTGCGTAGCGTTGAGCGTGCCGGAAAAGGTCGATGTGAAGGCTGCGAGCAGGCCTGCCAGGATCAGGCCGAGAAAACCCACGGGCACAAATTCGTTGATCGCCGAGGGCAGCACCTGCTCGAAATCGATGTTGCCGCCCACGATCAGGTCGAGGCGGTCGTAGAAGATCAGGCCCAGCACTCCGAAACCCGCGATCATGAAGTAGCGGATGGGCATGAGGATCAGGCTCACCGAACCGCTCATCAGCGCGGCTTCGCGCGGCGAGCGCGACGACAGGATCTTCTGCATATCGTAGGTCGGCGCGGGGCCCGCCAGCGACACCAGCGCGCCCTTGATCAGCATCATGGTAAAAAAGATGGAAAACAGGTTGTAGCCGTCGCTTTCGATCTTTTTGTTCACATCGGGGATGATATGGCTCCAGTCGAGGTTCAGGGTGCTGCCGAAAAACGGCGTGCTCCAGCCGGCAGGCGTCACCACGCCGTGCTCCGCCACCGCCTGCATGGCGATCACGCCGATCAGAATGCCCGAAATGGTCATCAGCGCATACTGGATCACATCGGCCCAGACGATGCTCATCATGCCGCCCAGCAATGTGTAGAACACTGCGAAGGCCGTGATGCAGATGCCGTAAAAGTGCGGCACGTATTCCGCGGGGATGTCGAAGGGCACGTACGCCGAGATCATCTCCCAGGGGACGAATATCTCCACGAACTTGCCGATGCCGATAAAGCCGTAGGCCAGGTAGCCCAGCCCCAGGATGATGGCGAACACCACGATCACCCCGTGCGACATGCTGGCGCCGCGCCCGCTGAAGCGGGTGGTCAGCCACTCGGCGCCCGTGGTCACGTTCGAACGACGCAGCCACATCGACAAAAAGACCATGAGGAAGATCTGGTTAAAAACGGGCCACAGCCAGGGGATCCAGGCGCTTTTAAGGCCGTACACAAAAAGCAGCGTGACCAGCCACATCGTCCCGGAAATGTCGAACATGCCCGAGGCGTTGGAAAGCCCGAGCATATACCAGGGTAGGCTGTTGCCGCCCAGCAGGTAGTCTTTTTTGCTTTGTTCGGCGCGCTTTTTCAGCAACAGGCCTATGACGACCGTAGCGGCGAGGTACGACAGGATAATGGCGATGTCGAGCGGAGTAAGCTTCATTTAGATGGCAGTTGTGTATTGGCGTTTAGCAGTATCCAGTTTCCCGATTTCCAATTTCTAATTTCTAATTTCCAATTTCCAATTTCCAGTTTCCAGTTTCAGGGCCCGGTAACCCAGGCAGGTATCCGGTCGATGCTGCGGATGCGGATGTTGCGGTAGAACACCTCCGCGCCTTCCGACTGGATCTGTATTTTTCCTTTTGTGAGCGGCTCGGGACCATTCTCTCCCTGGTGGCGGGAATGGTGCAGGATCATCACCACCTTCCCGTTGACGACATGCACGGCGGTATCGCCCACACAGAACAGGTCGATGGTGTTCCATTCGCCGGCGGGTTTTTCGCGGTTTTCCAAGCGCGCGCAATGGCGGCCCGTAGGCGTTTTGTCCTGAAAGGTTTGCATCTCGCCGTCGGGGTCGTAGGTCCAGTCGCTGTCGCCGCTTTTTACAGCCGCTATATCGAACACGCCGCCCGCGACGCCCCAGTAGTCGCCACAATCGCCTTCCTGGATCTGGAATTCCTGCGACTGCATCCAAAAGCCCCAGTCCGCGCCGTGTTCTCCGTTGGCGTGGTACAGAACGCCGCTGTCCATTTTCGCGTCTTTCCGCGGGTGCCACTTCATTTTCCCCCATTTGAATTGCAGTTGCAGGTGGTAATTTTCGAACTCCTGCTGCGTGGAAATGCCGCCGAACTGTTCGCCCGAAATGCGCAGCGCCGGCGCGCCGTCTTCGGTCACTACCGAAAAGGTCTGCCTGGGATCCTTGTTCAACCCGATGGGCTTCATGCCGGCCCGGTCCTCTCCGTTTTCCGGGAATTGCGGCCCGAGGTAGGTATCCCAGCCGGCGAGGTCCTTTCCGTTGAGCAGGGGCTCCCAGGCGACCTTCGGTTCGTTCAATTCAATAAAGTAGCCGTCGGGGTCGGAAATGTATATCTGCCAGGCGCCGTCGAAGCGCTGCTGCCGCAGGTAGGGCAGCCCTTTTTCTTTCAAAAATGCCTCTACGGGGTCGGCGTCGGGGATGGTCAGGGAAAAATGCGCGGCATTGGGGTCGTTGTTCGTGACAGGGAAACTGCGTCCGGCCAGCAGGTGCAGTTCCTGCCCCGGCGCGATGCGAAACCAGGAGCGGATGGCTTTCAGGTTTTCCGGCACGGCGATGGGCTCCAGGCCCAGTATTTCCCGGTAAAACCGCGCGCTGGCGTCGATGTCTTTGACCGACAGGGCCACATGGTTGTAGCCGGTAACGGCAATTTGCCCGGCAGCGTGGAAAACGCCGCAGAGAAAGAGGATCGGGAGGAACAGAATTGTTTTTTTCATGACAAACTGGAAGGCTGAAGTGAATGGTCGCGGCTCAATCCGAATTGCTTACAAAAGCCGCACGCCGGCTATCCGGCGCCCAGGAAGGGACGTTGATGCTTCCCTGCCCGCCGTAAATGTAAGCCACCACCTTCGGCTTTCCGATCTTCCCTTTTTCCGGCGCCGGCATCAGGCGCAGGTACACGTGTTTGTAAAAGGGATGATCGTCGGGTGCGATGTCCGGCGCGTATGAAAGGAACAAGACCCATTTGCCGTCGGGCGACACATGCGGGAACCAGTTGTTGAATGCGTCGTCGGTGAGTTGTTCCTGTTCGCGGCCGTTGCTTTTCATGCGCCACAGTTGCATGCTGCCGCTGCGCATCGAGTTGAAATAGATGTATTTGCCGTCGGGGCTGTATTCGGCGCCGTCGTCGAGCCCCGGCGATGTGGTCAGCCTGACTTCGCGCCCGCCTTTCGATTTTATTTTGTAAATATCGTAGTCGCCGTCGCGCTGCGCCGTATAGCTGAGCCATTTGCCGTCGGGCGACCATCCGTGCAGGTACGAAGGTCCTGTCGGTGTGATCTGTACCGGCACACCTCCTTCCGTAGGCACGGCGTAGATCATCGATCCGTATTTCGGGTCTCCGCTCGAACTGCTCAGGCCCAGCATTTTCCCGTCGAAGGAAAGCACATGATCGTTGTTGTTCTGCCTGATGGCGCCGGTGTTGAGGGGTGCGGGTTTGTTTGTTTCGAGATCGAAACGGTAGATCAGGCCCTCGCTGTTGTAGATCAGGGCCTTGTCATCGGGTGTCCAGTTGGGCGCCTGCAGCGAGTTGGGGGCACTATGCAGCACCTTCCGTGCGCCTGTCGCCACATCCAGCACTTCGATATGGCTGCCGATGTAGTCGCGGTAGGGGCGAAAATCCGGCTTCGCCGGAATGATGACCCGCACATTGTCGAACTCGGCCGTTTCCACTGCGTCTTTGTTGTGCGAACAGATGAAGAGCCCAGCATAGAGCGTTTCGGGCAGGTCGAAATCGGGAACCTCCACCGTCCAGAACGGCTCGCCGAAGCGCGCCACCGACAGCAGAAAACTGCGGCCGCGGCGCTCCAGTTGTATCACATCCGGCATCCTGACCGGCGACTTTACTTCTTCGATGTTCATACCGCTCCGCTTCCGGTACTGGATGGCCGTCAGGCCGTCGCCGTGCACGGTAGCGCTCACCATGGCGGCGCTGGTATCCAGCCCTGCGCGCAGCATCCAGCCGAATTTCCGGTGCGGATCGACGCCTTTGCCCAGCAGGCGCCCGCGGGCCTGCACGATGCAGTCGCCGCTCACCTTTTTGTAAGCGTAGTGAAATTCGTCTTTCGCAAACCAGATATTGGCGCCCGAGCCGCTGAGGCGGTAGGTTTGCGCCGTTGCGTCATATTCCGTCTTTCCGGCATGCAGCACGGGGCCTACATCGGCGGATGCCTCGAAGATGCCGGGCCCGTTTTGAGCGGAAAGCACAGCGGCGGGCATCAAAAGCAAGGCTGCGGCGCATAATGCGGCATATGTCTGTATTTCCATAGGGCAGCGGTGTTTTCAGTACGGTCCGGCGTATTCCGGCAAGGCAAATGTATCGGGCTTTCGCCGCATGTGCGGGGGTATTTTGAATATAAACAGGGGGTATTCAGATCAAGTGTGGAATTTTATTCGCCGTTTTGTGTTGTTTTGCGTATAAGTATGTAAAGGTGAGCATTGGTCGCTGCTATGAAAACCGCCCCGTTGCCAATTGAATAAAACCACTACATTGCGGGGAATTGTATAACTTCCGTGCGGCAAACCGATGCCTGCACTTAAAACAACCTGATTATGAACTTCTTCACGCGTTTGAGCAATGGCTGGGACCTTGCCATGCTCAGTCTTTCCACCATCCGCCGCCAGAAAAGCCTGCTCCTTTTTCCGGTGTTTTCCGGTACGGCCCTCGTGCTCGTCCTGTCCACCTTTTTCGGCGGCGCCAGTTACTTCGGCGGCGACCGTGTGGAGGCTCTTTTTCACGACGAACAATACGGCCAGATCGCCATATACGGCACGGCTTTTCTGTACTACCTGATCAACTTTTTCATCATCGTATTTTTCAACGCCGCGCTGATCCATTGCGCGATCAAGGTGCTGAACGACGAGGAAACCAACGTCATGGACGGCATTAACTTTTCGCTGTCGCGCATCGACAAGATCTTCGGCTGGGCACTGTTGTCGGCCACGGTGGGTACGCTGCTGAAAGCGCTCCAGGAGTCGGGCAAGCCGGGCAAGATCATCGCCGGTCTCATCGGTATTACCTGGTCGGTGCTCACTTTTTTCGTGGTGCCGGTGCTGGTGTACGAAAACAAGGGCGTTATCGATTCTGTGAAGCGTTCGGGCCGGTTGATGAGAGAGAAATGGGGCGAATCCCTGGCGGCCACGGTCAGTTTCGGCGCTTTCCAGTTCCTCGGCTTTTTGCTGGCGGCCCTGGCCGGCTACCTGCTCATGTCCATCAATTTCTGGCTGGCCCTGGTCGTGACGCTCGTTGCCATACTCATCGTTGTGACGGTTACTTCTGCAGCCCAGACCGTGTTTGTAGCGGCTGTGTACAATTATGCTACCGGCCGGCCCACGGGCGATTTTGACAGCGAGACGCTGGACGGCGCATTTATTCAGAAATAGACTTCGTGGATGTCGCCATCACACAGGCGGCCGGGGGAGCACTCCCCCGGCCGCCTGTTTTTTTCATATCTCCGTACCTCATATTTTGACCGGTTTCCGGCCGTGCACCGACTGAGTTGGTCGAATAAAAACGCCCTTCGTGCAACTACAGGTCTATTTTGCCCTCTTTCTGCCTGAATCATCCCGTAGAAAGTATTTTTATGACAAAGACCTCCTCTCTTTTGCTCCTGCTCCTTCTGACCGCCCTGACCGCTCATGCCCAGCATTCCGCCCTCCGCGGTGTGCTGCAAAACAATGAAGGCGAAGCCATCGTGTTTGCCAACGTGGCCCTGTTCAGCGCTGCCGACAGCAGCCTGCAAAAAGTAGAGACCACAGACGAAGCGGGCGTTTTCCATATACAGGGCCTGAAAGCGGGCGATTACTACCTGAAGGCGAGTTACCTGGGTTACGACGACCTGCAACGCTCGGGCATTCACATGGAAGACGGGCGGCCGCTCGACCTGGGTGTGCTGAAGTTTTCTCCGGGCGCCGTGGCGCTCGCCGAAGCCACTGTCACTGCTTCGCGCGCCATGATCGAGATCAAAGCCGACCGCACGGTTTTCAACGTGAGCGGCACCATCAACAGCACGGGCGACGACGCGCTCTCGCTAATGCGCAAGGCGCCCGGCGTCACGGTGGACAACAACGACAATATCAGCGTGCTCGGCCGCTCGGGCGTGCTGCTGTACGTGGATGGCAAACGCCTGCCGCTCACGGGCGAGGACCTCAGCAATTACCTGCAAAACCTGCCCGCCGAGCAGATCGACCGCATCGAGATCATCACCAACCCCGGCGCCAAATACGAGGCGGAAGGCAACGCGGGCATCATCGACATCCGCCTGAAAAAAGACAAGAACCTCGGCGCCAACGGTACGCTGAGTACGACCTACAGCCAGGGCAAAAAGCACCGCGCCAACGTCAATGCCAGCGGTAACTACCGCAACAAACGTTTCAATACTTTTGGAACGCTGGGCCTGGCCGACGGCGCGGGATTCAACGACATGTTGTTCCTGAGTTATCAGAATAATCTGGTGCTCGACGAGATCAACAGCCATCGCCACGAGTGGAAGAATGCCTATTACCGCCTCGGCACCGATTTTTTTCTGGGAAACCATCACACGATCGGCTTCCTGGCAGAAGGAGGGTTGAATGAGACAAGCAACAGATCTTTTAACCGTATCACCCTCGCGAATGAGAATGCGCCTACCATGATCGACAGCATCCTGGTGGCCAACAGCATGGCCGACCACGACCGCAACCGGCAATCGTACAACCTGAATTATCGCTATGACAACAGAAAAGGCCGCAGCCTCAATATCGACCTCGATTACGGCAATTTCCAGAACGACACGAAGCGCCTGCAGCCCAACCGCTACTACGACGCCAGCGAATCGGTGCTGCTGACCGAGGTCATCAATAGTTTCAAGACCCCGACCGATATTGATATTTATACATTCAAAGTCGACTTCGAAAACGAACTCTGGGGCGGTACCCTTGGCATCGGCTCGAAACTGAGCAAGGTCGTTTCGGACAACACTTTTTTGTTTTTCGACGAGATTGGCGGTGCCTCCGTGCGCAACGACCGGCTTTCCAACCGCTTCAAATACGACGAAAAAGTCTATGCCGGCTACCTCAACTACGCCCGTTCCCTGAGCAAAAAGTGGCAATTCTCCGCAGGGCTGCGCGCCGAAAAAACCGATGCCACCGGCGACCTGGAGGCCTTTCTGCCCGACTTGCAGGAACCGCCTGTGGTGCTCAACTACCTGAGCTGGTTTCCCAGCGCCGGACTGAGTTGGCAGCTTGCTGAAAAACACAACCTGGCACTTAATTACGGCCGCCGGATCAACCGCCCCGATTACAACGTGCTCAACCCCTTCAACAACCAGATCAGCCAGCTCTCTTACGAAAAAGGAAACCCCTTTCTGCGTCCGGAGATCGTGAATAACCTCGAACTGGGTTATACCCTTGCTTACCGGTATAATTTCAAGATCGGGTACAGCCGCACTACCGACCAGATCACGCGTCTGATCGCGCCGGATGAAGACGACCCGCGTGCGGGATTCATTACCTGGGCCAACCTGGCAGACCAGACCATCTTCAATCTCAGTATCAGCGCTCCTGTGCAGATCATGGAAAAATGGAACGCCTATTTCAATGCCAGTGCATCGCGTCTCGACAATCAGGCGGATTACGGCGACGGCGCCATCGTGGACGTGCAGGCGTTTACCTACAGCATTTACCAGCAGCACACCTTCGATCTGCCAGCCGGGTTCAAGGCGGAAGTGTCCGGCTACTACTCCGGTCCGGGTGTATGGGGCGGGGTATTCCTGTACGAGTCCAGCTGGAGCCTCAACCTGGGCCTGCAGCGTAAATTCATGGAGGAACGCCTCAACGTGCGGCTGAGCGTCAACGATATTTTCTACGAATCCGGCTGGGACGGCTATTCCGATTTCAACGGCCTGCTTGCTTACGGCAGCGGGCGCTGGGACAGCCGCCGTGCGAGCCTCAGCCTGAGTTACAACTTCGGCAACCAGAACGTAAAATCGCGCAAACGCCAGACGGGCATCGAAGACGAAGCCGGGCGTGTCGGCGAATGAGCGGCGGCATTACTGGTTTAGGTACATCATCTTTACTTCGTATGCGCCATTTACCACCACTTTCCCGCCCTCTTCCAGGCCTTTCAGGATCAGGGTGCGGGTACCGTCGTCTTCACCCGTTTGCACATAACTGAGTGAGAACTGCTCTGGGCTTTCTTTCAGGAAAATTGCCGGCTTGCCGTTGATCTCCGTGATAGCGGCATTGGGCACCGTGATCTGCCGGCTGCTTTGCCGGTTCAGGGCTTTTACCGTTACGAATTCGCCGATCTTGAACTCGCCTTTGGGGTTGTCCATCTCAAATAATACCCGCTGGCTCTGGTTTCCCGGATTCATGGTCTGGGCAGGCGATATGAGGCGCACTTCCGCTGATTTGTGATCGTCGTTAGAGCAGGTGACGATGAACTTGTTTCCGTCGTGCACCACAGGCACGTCCCGGTCATATACCTGCGCTTCCACGTACACCTTGTTCAGGTTGGTAATAGTGATCAGCGTTTGTCCGGCGATGACTTCAGCGCCGGGGGTGAGTGTGAAATCGCCCACTACACCTGATATGGGCGCCGTCAGTACAACCGTGCGCCTGTTGGCTGCGGCATTTGCCCCGATGGCTTTTTGTTCCAGGGTCTGGCGTTCCGAGCGCGCCTGCCGCCACGCCGCTTCAGCTGCAAGCACATCCTTTGCCGCAGCAATATCTTCGATCTTTTTCAGGCGTGCGTATTCGCGTTCGGCCGCCGCTTCGCGCACCTTCGCCGTTTCGATCTGCACTGCCAGTGCGGCGTTGCTGCCGGCCACGCCGACTCCTTCAGGCATACTGATATTTTGCTCGAGTACTGCAAGTGCCTGCCCGGCGCGCACTACCTGTCCTACGCCGGCGTTGAGGCGCGTGATGCGGCCGTTTTGCGGCGCCACTACTACCCCCAGACCGCCCGAGGCCGGGATGATCGTGCCGAACATGGTGGTGGCCGGTTGATAATCGCCCGTAACGACAGGTTGCGTGACGATCTCGAACAGGAACTGGGTTTCCTTGGGCGTGTATACCGTTTTGCCATAGGCATTTCCGGTTTTGTGTTCATGATCGTCGTCACCGTGCGCGTAGGCAGGATTCCAGGTAGGCGCTGAAAACCAGGCACTTGCGAGCAGCAATACTGCGGTGGCAACCCGCCGCCTGCGTCTGCCGACAAACCATACGATCAGGGCGCCTGATAACAACCCGCCCAAAAACCACCACCACTGGCCGGCCTCCGCATGCGATGCCTCATGTAGCGTTTCGCCGGCATGCAATGTCTTGCCGGCCTCCACACCGGCAATGCCGATCAAATCGGCGCCATTCGGGTGGCTTATTTTTACTGTGACCGTATACGCCTTGTTTTCCGGAAAGATGCCATGTATTTCGTAAACGCCCGGAGACAAGGCAGTGGCCTCAAAATTGATTTTCGGATCGCCGGTGATGCCGATCTTCAGCTCTGCTCCTTCTACGGGGCGATTGCTTTTGTAATCGGCAATAAACAGTACCAGATGCGTTTCCTTGCCCGCTGTGATCTCCGGGTAATAAAGCGTTAGTTCATAACGATCGGACTGGCCGTAGGCCGTGAAGTGGTCTTTGGCGACGCCGGGGTCGGTTGGTATCTCGTCGCCATGGGCGGCGGCGTGTGGCGTAATGCACAGTAGGAACATCACAATGCCTGGCAAGGAGAATAAGAAAGCGGACAGTTTCATGGCCGGTTTGTTTTTTTAATAAGTACCGGGGCAAAAATCATTGACTTTGTCATTTATTCCTGTCCCGGTATTTAACTGGTTATCGATGAATATTTTATCTGCCTGTAAGGTACAGGACCTGTATACGGGCTGTTTCATACGTATTTATCTGTTCGGCGTAGTCGCGCCGGATGGCATAGGCTTCGGCGAGCGTCCGCAGAAAATCGAAGTAGTCCGTTTCTCCGGCATCGCGCAACCGCGTTGCGGTGGAGATCAGCATGCGGCTTCGGGGAACGGCTTCACGTTCGTAGTAGCGCATTTTCTCCCGTGTCGTTGCCATGTCGGTTCGGGCGCGTTCCAGTGCGAGCGCAACCGCCATGCTTTGCGCTTCCGCACGCGCCAGCGCCGCCTGGCTTTCGGCCCTGGCAGCGTCGATGCCGGCCCGGTATTGGCCTGCCCACAGGGGAATACCTACAGTTGCCCGGAAACGGTAGTCGAGCGGCGCGTTTCGGGCGGACTGGTTGAAATATCCCAGCGAAAAATTGGGCAACGCACGGCTTTTTTCTAGGCGCACTTGCTGTATTGCCACCTGGGCCGCCTGCTGCTCGTAGGCAACGGACGGGTTGGCGGCAGGATCAGCGGATGCCGGCATGGCGATGGTATCGGCCGATAGCGGCAGAAGGGCTGTGATCTCCGCTAACCCCGCAAAGGCTGTCAGTTGGTTCCTGAGCATGACTGCCGTTTGTTCGGCCGATCGTAACTCCTGGCGTATGGTGCCTGCTTCTTGCTCTGCCAGTGTTTTTTGCAGGAAATCAATCTCTCCTGCGGCAAACTGCCTGGCTGCAGTGTTTGCCATAGCCTGGTACAGGCTGTCGCGCTCCCTCAGGAATTGCTCCCGATATTCCGCCATTTGTGTTTCCAGGTACAGTGTACGTACAGAAAGCCGTATCTCGTTCTCGCTGATCGCTCGCCCGTTTTGTGCCAGCACCGTTTCCGCCCTTGCCAGCTGCTTTTGCCGCTTGTATACGGTGGGGAACTCAAATGATTGGGAAACCCCTGCGGTATAGAAATCACCGGTGGGACTTTCTATGTTCACTTCCGGATTGGGAAGCCGGGCGGCCGCTTTTTCGGCGAATTGTTTTGCCTGCACTTCATAGGCCGCAGATGCTGCAAGCGGATGGTTGCGAAGGGCGGCGTCCACAACCTCGCTCATGCTGATCTGTGCGAAGGCCTGTTGCGACATCAGGCATAATATGAATGCTTTGGTCGGGAATTTCATTTCACAATGTTGTTTGTTTTTTTCTGTCCAGATATTCCTTTACAGCGTGTTCGCCCCAGACCCAGAATACGGTGGGGGTGACAATCATGTCAAGCAGGGTAGACGACAACAGGCCTCCGAGGATGACCGTCGCTACCGGATACAGTATCTCCTTGCCCGCTGCCCCGGCATCCAGGGTCAGAGGGATCAGGGCCAGCGCGGCCACCAGCGCCGTCATCAGCACGGGCACCAGCCGTTCGAGCGATCCGCGTACGATCATTTGCCGGTCGAACTGCTCGCCTTCGTGTTCCATCAGATGCAAATAGTGCGAGATCATCATGATCCCGTTGCGGGAGGCTATGCCTGTCAGCGTGATCAGACCCACCAGAGTAGCGACCGAGAAGGTGCCGCCGGTGAGCCATATTGCCGCGACGGAGCCGACCAGCGCCAGCGGGATGTTGAGCATGATCTGCAGGACGATCCGCCAGGATCGGAAATGGGCATACAATACGAGAAAAATACCCATCAGAGCGAATATGCTGAGGATGCCGATCAGGCGCGAGGCGTCTTTTTGCGCCTCAAACTGCCCGCCGTATTCGAGAAAATAGCCCTGCGGTATCTCTACTTTCCCCGCAACGGCCTGTTTTATTTCGGCAACCGTGTTGCCCAGGTCGCGGTCCTGTATGTTGGCCGATACCACGATGCGACGCTGGCCGTTCTCGTGGCTCACCGTATTGATACCTTTTTCATATTCTATGCGTGCGATGCTTTCCAGAGGGATCAGCACGCCGTCGGGCGTGTGTATCTGGGTATTCCGGATATTTTCCAGATTTTCCCGGTCCTCTGCAGCGGCGCGCAATACGAGGTCGAACGTTTTCTGACCGTCCAGTATCTGGCTGACCACCTTCCCGGCATACAGCACTTCGAGGTCGCGGGCCACTTCGCCTGTTTGCATGCCGTAACGCTGAAGGGCGTCGCGGTCGAGGCGTATGGTCAGTTGCGGCACCAGTACCTGCCTTTCTGCCTGTACATCTACAGCACCCGGTACTCCGGCCACGACGGCCCTGACTTTTTCCGCGAGTATGCGCAGTTCGGTCAGATCTTCTCCGAATATCCGGATGGCGATCTGGGCTTTTACGCCGGTGAGCAGGTGGTCGAGCCGGTGTGAGATGGGTTGTCCGATGCTGACCGATACGCCGGCCAGCCGGCTGAGCTGGCTACGGATATCGGCTATCACTTCCTTGCGTGGGCGCGCGTCGTCGTGCAGTTCCACATCAATCTCCGAATTGCTGACCGGTTCTACGTGCTCGTCCAGTTCGGCCCGGCCGGTCCGGCGGGCTGTGTATTGCACGTCCGGTACGCGAAGGATGAGTTGTTCTGCTACGGTACCGATCTTGTTACTTTCCTCCAGGGAAGTGCCAGGCGGCGCGTAGAGGTTGACAGTGAAACTGCCTTCGTTGAACGGCGGCAGGAATTCCGTACCGAATCTTGTTACCATTGTTGCAGCGACCAGTACCAGCGCTGCCGCCGTCGCGATCACCGTACGCGGGTAGGCCATCCCTGCACGTAGCAGTTTCAGGTCCTGCTTTTTCAGCCAGCGTACCAACCCGGATTCACGACCTTCATTTAGGGTCGACTGGGGCAGCAGGTAGGAACAAAGCACCGGCGTCAGTGTCAGCGATACCACCAGGGATGCCAGGATCGAAGTGATGTATGCAATGCCCAGCGGTGCAAATATCCGCCCTTCGATACCCTGCAACTGGAAAAGCGGCAGGAAAACCAGCACGACGATGATAGTGGCATACACGATGGAATTACGCACTTCACTCGACGCTTCATAAATGACCAGCAGGGGACTCTGCGGGCTTTCTTTTTCCTTGTTTTCCCGGAGCCTTCGAAAGACGTTTTCCACATCTACGATGGCGTCGTCTACCAGTTCGCCGATAGCGATCGCCAGACCGCCCAGGGTGAGGGTATTGATGGAAATGCCGAACCACCTGAATATCAGCGCCGTGATCACCAATGAAAGCGGGATCGCAGTCAGGGTGATGAGGGTCGTGCGAAAATTCAGCAGGAACAGGAACAGCACAATGACCACCAGGATGAACCCGTCGCGCAAAGCCTCCTCCACATTTGTAAGGGCGTGAACGATGAAGTTTTTTTGCTGAAAAACCCCGGGGTTGATCCGGACATCGGGCGGCAGCGAGGGCTTGAGTTCTTCAAGAGCCTTCTCCACCTCTTCTGTGAGGGCTACCGTGTTGGCGCCGGGTTGCTTTTCCACCGTCAGGATAACAGCAGCGCGCGCGTTGACGGCAGCATCGCCGCGTTTGACGGCTGCGCCGAATTGCACATCAGCTACCTGGCTCATGAGCACGGGCGAGCCGTCGCGGTTGGCTACAACAGTTCGTTTCAGGTCGTCGAGATTATTGGAACGTCCCAGTATGGAGATCAGCACTTCTGAGCCGTACCTGTTGAAAAAACTGCCGGTCGTGTTCAGGTTGGCCGTCGCAAGCGCCCGTTCGATATCTTCAAGTGTCAGGTCGTATTGTTTAAGCCTGGAGGAAGATACGAGCACCTGATATTGCAGGCGGTCGCCGCCGATCGGGATGGCCTGTGCCACCCCTTTGATCGCCAGGAGGCGGCGCCGGATGGTGAAATCTGCCAGGGTGCGCAGATCTGCTGCAGTACTTGGCGGCCGTCCGCCGGAGCTGTCGGGCTCGGAAGTAATGCCTACCAGCATGATCTGCCCCATCACCGAAGATACCGGGCCCATTACCGGTACGATGTCTTCAGGCAGCGACAAGGTGGCGAGTTTTTCCGCCACGACTTGCCGCGCGCGAAACACATCGACATCCCAGCCGAATTCCACGAACACCAGCCCGATCCCGCGTGAGGCGTTGCTGCGCACGACTTCCACGCCGGGTGCACCGTTCAGCGCCGTTTCTACCGGCAGTACTGCCTGCGCCTCCACCTCTTCGGGCGACATGCCGCCGGCTTCCAGGAACACGGTCACCCGCGGGCGATTGAGGTCGGGCAGCACATCTACCGGAAGCCGGGTGATGGTCCAGCCTCCCCACAGCAGCAACAAGACTGCCGCCGCTACTACGAACAAGCGGTTGCGAAGCGAAAATTTTATGAGCTCGTTGAGCATTTTGTCAGGTAAGAGGGCGTATCTGCACTCATGGCAGCAGCGCCGGAGCGCAGATACGCCGGTGATCAAATCAGTGCATGTGATGGTCGTCGTGCGCGCCGGCGCTGCCGGCCGCGACGCGGATCACAAAATCAGCCGTATGCACCTGTCCGTCCGTCTGAAATTGCAGCCAGCCGCGGTAGGTACCCGGTGCGGGGAAAGTCGTGTGTATCTCCAGGTGGCCGTCTTTTGCCGAGGGGTGGGTATGCACGAATGCCTTCGATGCCGTTTCGATAAATACGAGGTGCGCTTTTTCACCGAGGTAATTTTCAAAACCGGCGGGATCTACGGCATTTCCATTCTTTTTGATGGAAACCGGGATGTGTTGTTGACCGCTGCTAAAATGGTCGCCCTCAAGGCTGACGGTATAGCCATCGATGTCGGCGTGCAGTTTCTGCTGACTGTAAGCAACCGGTTTGACCGAAGGGCCGGCGATGTTCAGTTCGATCCGGTCTACCCGGTTCAGCCCGCCCAGGGGTTTGTAATCGGCAAAAGCCCAGTATTTCCCGCCTGTTTCGAAGCGCGTTTCGTTGTGGCCGCGGCCATTACTGAAGTTTTCACCTGTCCCCAATACGCGAATATCGTAGCTGCCAGCCTCTGAAAATTCAGGATGCACATGATCGAACCGGGAAAGGTCGTCGGAAACCAGAATAAGGTGCATCTTTTTTTCATGCACCAGGTCGAGCGGAACAGGCGCGTTTTCATTTCCCCGGATTTTAGGTGTAAAAGAGAGCAAACCCGGCTTGCCGGCGGCTAACTGTGCAGGATCTGTCTTGAATTCGGTGAAATACTCCACCTGTTCTCCTGCTTCATCTGCCTTTACGGGCTCGAGTGTCATATTGCAGACCGGACATTGCCCCGGATGAGCGTAGGTCTTGCCGTGCTCGCAATTCATGGGGCATATATACCGGGTACCGGGAACGGCGACTTCGCCTTTCGGTTCCGTTTCAGGGCCGTTACCGTGTTGGCAGGCGCTAAAGATCATAATAGAAGTGAGTGCAAGCACCAAGCTTGCAAAAAACATTTTTTTCATATCGGGTTGTTTTTAGATGATCTGACAAGATTGTTTTAATCTTTTATAACACAGCCTCTTAAAGCCCTGTTCTGCATTGCAAACAAGGGTGTTCGTGTCGTTTGTGCCTTGATCAGGATCAAAGCCGCTGATCAAAACGATTCAATAATCTCGTCAGAGAACTCAATTTAATTGGAAAAATTCGTCAGCAACCGTCGACCGCGTCGAATAGCGGCGTACGCAGTTCATACATCAGTTGCGAATCTGACTAACAGGGCTATTATTGCTGCAAGGGTACCAGCAGGCAGCAGGCAAACGAGATGCCCGCTCTGCTGCGTGCCATTTGCCGGGAAAGTGAGTACTAAACTTGTGTCAGAAAATATAACCGATGTATTACGCCTGTTTCAGGCGCCGATCTTTGGCGGTTGCCATATGGGAAGATATACGGCTTCGGGCAAGTGTGCAGAGAAATAAAAGGTCCGTTTCTGCAGGTTGGAAATGGGTGGAGTGAGCGATACCTGTTGCCATTCGGGCACAACAACGGCGCTGGTATGGCAGATGATATTGCAATCGGGGCAGTGGTGCCCGCCCTTATCGTGATCGCAGGGGCAATTGAAGAGAAAATCAGCAGAAATGCCGGCAAAAAGCGGTTGCCCGCATTGGGTTTGCCCGTCAACGCAGCACGACATCTCAGGTCCCGGCCGTTCGGAGTGGCCTTCGCTGAAAGTTGCGGTGCCTTTCGCCATAAAGACGAATAACAGAAAACATCCTATGATCGGGTGGATCGTCATAAATCTGCTGCAAAGGTAAAAGAATCGTTGCGTATAGCAGGTGTTTAAAGAATTGTGGCCTGATTTGATGAAAGAACGTTTTTCCATCGTTCGGTATCCGGTCGTCGCCCACTCGGGCGTTGATTTTATGTAAAAAACTCAAGTTGTGACCAATTGATCGGTTCGTTGCGTTTGCTGTTGGCGTCCCGCCAACAACATTCCTGCACGATCTTTCGGCATTCTTTCCGAGACATCAAGCCTGCTATAAGTTGAATTAAATATTTGAAAATCAGAATTTTAACGCCCAATAAAAATTTCAGAGTAACAACCGTTTGCCAAATATCAACCCTTTGACGGGTGACGAGCCGGTATCCCGGCTTGGTGTGATGATTTACATATGCAAATCGCGGATAACTTATCTCTGGCTACTCGCGATTTGCCTTATCAAATTCCAATATCAATTACCCGTTTCCCAGTCGCTGTTGATGATAGCATCATATTCGTCCTGCGTCAGGCGTTGTGGTACATAGGTTATGCCTCTTTTTTCCAGATTCCTGACAAAAGCGCGCAGGTGATTGCGGGATGCCTTGTACAGGTTTTCGTACACCATGGTGATGTCCTGGTTGTCTACTATATTGTCCAGGGCATATTTCAGGTCCACAATATCCACTTCTTCTACCAGTGCTCCCACTTGCAGCGCCTCCACGATGCCGGAATTGCCCAGTGCGACCAGATCATTATACAGCGTCTGCAGGCTGTCGTTGACGAAAACGCCGGGGCCGTTATTTCCGACCGGGTCGGTCAACTGGTACTTTTCGATCAGCATCAGCACGGCGTCCATGTGCGTTTGCTCGCTCGCCGAAATATTGGAAAACACGTTGAGGTGCCAGGTTTCCAATAACTTCAGGTACACATCCCGCGCCAGTTTTTCCTCTTCGCGCATGAACAGCAGGCTGTTCTTTTCCGCATCGCTGAGGTTTTCGACCGGCATATTGCCAAGGTTGTAGTTGCAGGCAGTGAGGTTAATATCGGTGTAGCCTTCATCTGCATTTACCTGCATCATGTTGCGGCGGACAAAGCCCTCGTTTTTGCTGCAACTTGTTACCGAAAAGACGGAGCCGGTCATCAGCACCAGCAGGGCGAATAATTTCAATGCGTTATTTTTCATGACTTGCAATTTTGTTTAAAAGTGATCTTTCAAGAACCGTTTTGTGAAGGTTCACTACAAAATTGCGCCCCTGCAGGTCTTTACACGGTGATGATTGTTACGCAAGGATACATTATCAACGATCTGGCTTCAAACTTCCCCGAAGTAATTGTGCATTCAGGGCCACGACCACTGTGCTGACGGACATGAGCACGGCTCCAAATGCCGGCGAGATCATCAGTTTGGGATAAAATATCCCTGCGGCCAGCGGTATGGCGACGAGGTTGTAAGCGCTTGCCCAGAACAGGTTTTGCAACATTTTCCGGTAGGTTGCCTTCCCGAAACGCAGCAGGCGGAGGATATCTGCCGGGTTGCTGTTCACCAGGATGATGTCGGCCGTTTCGGCGGCCACGTCGGTGCCCGAGCCCACGGCAATCCCCACATCTGCTTTTGCAAGGGCCGGAGCGTCGTTGACGCCATCGCCGGTCATGGCTACGAAGTGCCCCTCTTGCTGTAGCGCTTTTACGATCTCCACTTTTTCATGCGGCAGTACTTCTGCGTGTATCTCATCCAGTTGCAGGGCCTGCTGTACATTTTCGGCCACTTTTTTGTTGTCGCCGGTGGCCATTACGACCTTTACGCCATCGCGCCGGAAGGCTGCAACCGATTCGGCGGCAGTTTTTCTTATCCGATCGGCCAGGGCGATGAAGCCGATGGGTCGGTTATCCGCGATGACGAAAACCAGCGTTTCCGTGTTTTCACCCTGTGCTTCCCCGGGCATTTCCAGTTGATTGTCCTTCAGGTATTTGGGGCTCACCACGGCAATTTCTTTCCCGGCGATTTTTCCCTTTACACCTTGTGCTGTCAGCGATTGAAAATCGCTCACTTCGCGCAGTTCCACACCTTGCTCCTTTGCATGAGCGACAATCCCTTGTGCGATCGGGTGTTCGGAGTTTTGCTCCAAAGAGGCGGCAAGTTGCAGGATTTCCTTTTCAGTAAAACGGTCCGTCACAGGCGCCACCCGCGTTACGCCGAAGGCGCCCTCCGTGAGGGTACCGGTCTTGTCGAATACGATCGCAGTGATCTTCCGGGCGTTCTCGAAGGCCGTCCGGTTGCGGATCAGCAGGCCGTGCTGCGCCGAAAGGGTAGTGGAGATCGCCACGACCAGTGGAATGGCCAGTCCCAGTGCGTGCGGACAGGCGATGATCATAACTGTCACCATGCGTTCGAGGGCAAACGCGAAAGCTTGTCCGCTCCAGAGCCAGTACGCGAGGGTGATCATCCCTGCTCCGAGGGCGAGAAAAGTCAGCCAGCGCGCGGCGCGGTCGGCAAGGCTCTGGGTTTTAGACTTGCTTGCCTGCGCGTCCTGCACCAGGCGCAATACCTTCTGCAGGTAACTGTCCTGCCCCGCGCCGCTGACCTCTACTTTCAGCGCTCCGCCACCGTTCAACGCTCCGGCGATCACGCGATCGCCGGCCGCCTTGACGACGGGTTTCGATTCACCGGTCAGCATCGCCTCGTTTACTTCGCTTTCACCATCGGTGACTTTTCCGTCGGCGGGGATCTTTTCATTGGCTTTTACAAGCACCAGGTCGCCGGGTTTCAGGTGTTGTACGGGGTGGTCGTGTACCGAACCGTCGGCCTGCAGCACGTGTGCTTCCGAGGGCATCAGGCTCGCCAGCATTTCCAGCGCACGCGAGGCGCCCGAAACGGTTTTCATCTCGATCCAGTGCCCGAGCAACATAATGACGATCAACGTGGCGAGTTCCCAGTAAAAATCCATGCCCGGCAGCCCGAAGGTGACGGCTACGCTGTACAGGAAGGCTACCGAAGTTGCCATTGCGATCAGGGTCATCATACCGGGGTTTCGCCGGCGCAATTCGGCTGCCGCGCCGGACATAAATGGCTGGTTGCCGTAGACAAATAATATGGTGGAAAGCCCGAACAATATCCATTTCCGGCCCGGAAAGTCCAGATGGAATCCCAAAAAGTGCTGGATCATATCGGACAGCAGCAGGATGGGCACGGTGAGGGCCAGCGAGAGCCAGAATTTGCGGCGAAAACCTTCGGCAGAGTGGCCGGCATGCTGGTCGTGCCCGGCATGGTCGCCATGGCTGTGCTCATGGTGGCCTTCCATGTGTTTGTGCTCGTGTGCCTTTTCGTGGGTTGCTTTATGGTGATGATCGTGGTGTTCCATTGCGGATTTTTTATTGAAAAGATGGCAGGGTGAAGGCGCTTCAGCTCCCTTTTGATGCAGGGTCGAGGGGTTCTGCCGTTTGGCATCCTGAAAATCAGGTTTGCAGTGGGAGTTGGCAGTGGCAGTGTTCATAATCGTATAAACTACTGTTACTGCCAACTGCCACTGCCAGCTGCATACCTCAAGTGAATGGAACCCTTCGACCCCACATTTAATAGTGCAAAGTTCCGGACGATGGACCCTTCCTGCCTTATGGTATTTTGGAAAATGGTTGCGATTTAATGGTTGTGCACTTTGTCCAGGCCCCGGCGATGCCCCGGGTAGTTGTTTTTAAATTCGCTGGGCGACATGCCGGTTACCCTTTTGAACTGGCTGCTCAGGTACGCGGCGCTGCTGTAGCCGAGTCGGAAGGCGATCTCGGAGAGGGTGTGTTCGTTGTACACCAGCCATTCCTTCACCTTTTCGATCTTTTGAAGGATAAAGTAGTGCTCCATTGTGATGCCTTCTACCTCGGAAAACAATTTGGAGACCGAAGAATAATCGCGGCGCATGGCCTTGCCGATAAAATCGACGAGACTGAAGTGTTCGGGAATCTCCCCCGACTGGACTTGCCCGATGAGCAGAGACTTTACTTTTTCGATCGCGCGCTGGCGCTGGTCGTCGAGCAGATCGAAGCCCAGCGCCTCCAGCCCGGCGCGCAAGGCCTGTTCCTGCGCAGGCGTGGGTGCAGTATCCAGCGTTACCTCTCCCAGCGTAACCCGTGCCGGCGACAAGCCGAGGTCCTGGAGCAATTGTTCCACAGAAAGCACGCAACGGCGGCAAACCATGTTTTTGATGTATAATGTCATGTGCGGGAGCGGTTGCTTTGGTGACGAACTTTTGTCACAAAGCTATTGAACCCTGACTAGAACCCATCTCAAAACTACCTGCCGGGCTGAAACAGCGTCTGAAGGCCGAATACTGCCTCAATTTTTTTTACCATAACGCCATTATGCCTGCAAAAAATTGACTTGTCTTCATCCTTCAGCCATCCGTTTCAGCACCAGCGCCAGTTTTGAGATGGGTTCTAATAAAAAAGCAGGTCGGGTGAAAACCCAACCTGCCGAAACCCAACTTATGAAGCGGGGGATGGCAATCCCGGAAACCGCTGCGCAGCATCCGCTGCACAGCTGGCAAACCGGCTTGCTCCCAACATGCCGTATCTGGCTACTTACAACTTTGTGAATTTCAGAATATCGGTATCACCGTTGCCGCCGCTGGTGTGTTCGAAATGCATGAAAGTGTCGTCCATCGTAATGATGCGCCAGTCTTCTTCCAGTTCGGCCAGGGCGCTCGGTACCGTGCCGCTGAAATTGATCAGGAACTTGTTGGCGCTGTCATCGAAGCCGGACGACCAGCTGCCCGACCAGCTTTGGCTGCCGTTGCCGGCACTCATGCTGCCGTCCGATCCGAACTCGAATACATAGGTGCTGTAATTGCCGGTCTCGTCTTTTTTATCGAAGAAATACGTGACTTTCCACTGACCGGCTGCAGGCGCGGGGCCTCCGCCGGGACTGGACAGATCGTCGCTTTTTTTACAGGCGAACAGGGTAGCGGCAGCGAATAATGCGGTGAAAAAGATGCTTTTTGTCTGGAACATAAAGACAGGTTTTTATCAGATGAATGGTGATCGATGGTACAAAAGACGGGCGGCAGGCACCCGTTTCCAAGAATATTCGGCTGAACGCGGAACGGAATGCACCGAACCCGTTTTTTTGATTGCTGCACCCGAACGGACCATTATCTTAGCGGCATGTTATCGCCGCAGTTAAAAAATTTTCTGCATCGAACCCTTCATTTTGATAATCCCGACCCCGAGATCACCTACAAGAGAATACTGGGCCTGCTGATGGTGGTCATGGTCATGGTAACTGCCGTATGTTACAACCTGGCGTACGAAGTGTTGGGCTATGCCTTGCCCTGGTGGCCCACGTTGTGTTACTGCGGCGCGACGGTGGCCGGCCTGGCGTGGCTGCTGTATTCAGGCGATTACTTCTTTTTCAAACACCTGCAGTTTGTACTGCTGCTGCTGCTGCCGCCGGCCGTACAAGCCCTGCATGGCGGATTTCAGGCGGGGAGCGGTTTCGTGCTGGTCGCATTCCTGGCGCCGCTCGGCGCATTGATCTTCAATGAATGGCGTGCAGCACGATACTATTTTGCCGCGTTCATCGTCCTGCAATTCGCCTGCGGACTATTCGAGTATTTTTCGCCCGACCCCGTTCGCCTGCCGGACATGGGCGTGAGTATCCTGTTTTTCGAGCTGAACTTTATCGTTACCACCGGCATCGTATATTATCTGATGGACCGCTCCCTGAAATACCAGACGGAGCTACAGGCCATCCTGCAGGAAGAACACCGGAAATCAGACGCACTCATCAGCAACCTGCTCCCCCGTGAAACGGCGGAAGAACTGAAATCGACGGGCTATGCCCGGGCGAAGAGTTACCCGACCGCTACGGTCATGTTCACCGATTTTGTGGAGTTTTCTTCCTTCGTGCGCTCTCTGCGCGCGGTCGATCTGGTGGAACAGATTGATTACTACTTCAGCGCCTTCGACGAGATCATCCGCCGGCACGGTCTTGAGAAGATCAAGACCGTGGGCGATATGTACATGTGCGCCGGCGGGCTGCCGACGCCAAAAGCCTCACACGCGCACGATATGATCGCTGCAGCGCTGGATATCCGGCGCTTTGTAGACCGGCACCGCGACCGCCAGTTGCAGCGTTTCGGCTACCCTTTCGATATGCGGATCGGCATCCATACCGGGCCGCTGGTGGCAGGAGTGGTGGGCAACAGCAAGATCGCCTACGATATCTGGGGCGAGACGGTCAACATCGCTTCGCGCATCGGGAGGCTGTGCGAGCCCGGCCAGATATGTATATCGGCAGCTACACACGAACTCGTGGCTTCGGATTTTCCATGCCGCTTCGGAGGCCGGTTTCCCGCCAAGCACATCGGAGAAGTGGATATTTATTACGTTGCAGATTAGATACGGCGCCTCAGTTGGGAAGGTGTCGCAGCCGCTCGGGCTGTTTAACCTCGATGATGCCGTCGTGGATATCGATCATCCCTTCGTTCCTGAAATCAGTGAGGGTACGGATCAGGGTTTCCTTGGCCGTTCCTGCCAGTGAGGCGAGGTCTTCACGCAGGAGGTTGATATTGGTCTGCGTCTGGTCGTACAGCTGCACGAGTGTGGTGGCCACGCGCTTGCGCACAGAGTTATAGGCGAGTTCGATGAGCTGTTGTTCGCGGTCGGTCACGTAGCTGGCCAGCATTTTGATAAAACGGGCGTTGACGTCGCGGTTGCCATACACGAGGGCGGCAAAATCGGACTTGGGCACCAGTTTGATGGCGCAGTCTTCCAGGGCTGCCGCGCTTTCGGGGTAGGCATCTTCCTTGAACAGGGCCAGAAAACCCAGGAAATCGCCGGTCTGTGCAACCTTGACGATCAGTTCGCGGCCGTCTTCGCTGGTTTTGTACACCTTCACTTTCCCGCTTTCCACGTAAAAAAGCCAGCGCGGGTTTTCTCCTTCCCGGAAGATGATGTCCTTTTTCCGGTAATGCCGCACTTCGCGGTTGTCCGACAGGTGTTTGATGGCTTCAAGTGCCCTTGCTTCGTCGATAAAATGGTCGAGCGAGCCGGTATTATGCGATGACGCTACGCGCAGGCGCTCACTTTTTTTCAACCGCGCCTCTATTGTTTCCAGCAACGCCACATCATCAAAAGGTTTGGTGATGTAATCGTCGGCGCCGAGCGACATGCCTTTCCGGAAATCTTCCTTTTCAGCCTTTGCAGTGAGGAAAACAAAGGGCACATCAGCCGTTTTTGCCTGCCGGCTCAGGATGTGCAGCACGCCGTAACCGTCGAGCTCGGGCATCATGATGTCGCAGAGAATGAGGTCCGGAGTATCCGCCTGGGCTTTTTCTACACCGGCTTTGCCATTTTCGGCCGTGACGGCCTCATAGCCGCCCAATGTCAGTATCTCTGCGAGGTTTTCCCTGACATCGGCATTGTCTTCAATGATGAGTATCTTTTTCATATAAGCTAAAGTAGTACCACAAATGATTTTTGTCACTGATCTTAATCAGCGTGGCCTTTAACGCAGGTCATTCCGGGGAGGCAGGCATTCGGCCCATCTTTGTCCCAACATTAACAGACGCCGTGCTTTTTGCGGCAACAAAAATCTCACATTATGAACACATTTGCTCTTGTCTCAACGATCATGACTCCCCACACCGCCCTGGTGACCGTGAATCCCGACGAAAACCTGGCGCAGGTAAAGGAGATTTTCGATTCGCACAAATTTCACCATATACCGGTCGTCCATTTCCGCGATATCGTAGGGATTATCAGCAAGACCGATTTTATGTACTTTCTCGGCGGCGCTTCCCTGTACGACGACGACCGTTTTGAAAATGAAAGCCGCCTGAAGCGCGCGAAAGCGAAAGATATTATGACTACCGGTTTGGCAAAACTGGAACCGGACGATCGCATCAACGTGGCGCTGGAAGTATTCTGCAAAAACTGGTTTCATGCCTTGCCGGTGGTGAAAGACGGCGAACTGGTGGGGATCGTAACACCCTTCGACGTGATGAAATACATGCTCGACGAAAAACCCAAGTTTCCGCACATGGTGTACGAACCCGAATCCTGATCGCGTATTAAAATATTCGCGCTATGACCACGATAAAGATATTTGGCGCCCGCGATGCCGATACCCGGCTGCTGCGCGACAA
Source organism: Lewinellaceae bacterium (assembly GCA_020636045.1). Lineage (GTDB taxonomy): Bacteria > Bacteroidota > Bacteroidia > Chitinophagales > Saprospiraceae > M3007. The sequence continues at coordinate 100,463 of JACJYP010000013.1, read as the reverse complement.
CCTGAACCTTGCACTATCGCATCTGCCGATCGACAGCAAGGTGGAGGAGGTGTCGGAGCCGAATAAAATAAAGTTCAACGGCGTGCAGGCAATGCCGGCGCTCATGCTGGACGGTCAGCTGGTATCCGAAGGGCGCGTCCCGACGGTGGAGGAAATTACCTCCATCTTTCAGAACCGCCTCCTGCTGAAGAGCAAGATATATCGCCTGGGGACGATCACCGTGCCGGTTGATATGAGCAAACCTGCGAGCAATGCTTTGCAATTCGCCTGGCAGCTGGCTGAAAAATTCGACTCCAGGCTGGATATCATTTACGCCCTTGACAGCATTTTTGAAGGTGGCCTTCCATCCGCATCCGGCTTCCTGTCGGGTTATAAAAAGACCATCGATACGGAGTTGGAGGCTTTTGTGAAGGAGAGCCTGGCGGGTATCGGCGTGGCGTATGAATCGCCCGCGCAAAAGGCATCGGCGCCGAAAGATCCGGAGGAGCAGTCTCCGCAAAAGATTTCCCTCAGCGTGCATTACGGCTTCCCGGAAGCCGTGATCGAGGAGCGTTCGCGCAATACGGACCTGATCGTGATGGGCACGACCGGCCGTGGTGGGGTGGCGCGCGAATTGTTTGGCTCCGTGAGTACGGAAGTGTCGCAAATGGCGCATTGCCCGGTGTTATTCGTGCCGGATGACGCCGCTTATGCAGGCTTTCACAATGTCTTGTACACCAGCAACTTCGACTCGCTCGACGCCCTGCGTGTCAAGCAGGCGGTTAACTTCGCCAAGCATTTCGGCGGGCGCCTTCACTTTGTACACGTAGGCGCCGCCGATGAAAAAGGCCTCGACCTGGAACGCAAACTTTTTGAAATACACTACGAACATTCCGATCCGGAATTTCCCTTCCTGTTTACAAGGGTAATGGGAGATAATGTGGTGGAGCAACTCAACGATTACGCGTTGTTTCACAAGATAGACCTGATGATACTGGTGACCCACCACAGGAGTTTCTGGGAAGGGTTGCTACATAAAAGTATCACACGGAAGGCATTGGTAGGAGCCGGCGTGCCGCTGCTGGTGATGCATTCCGACGACGATATGCTCCGCTAGGGAGCGATGAATTGACTTCTCAAGCTTGAGGTTTTTGTTCGCCCTGTTGGCATGCTGCGCGTGCCGGCAGGGTTTTTTATGTCAGTCGCCCCACTCGGGCACCAGCCACCAGCGGAGGAAGTCGGGCATGGCCTTGCCCCAGGTATCGGGCGTATGCAGCCCGCCTTCTATCTCCAGGTATCGTATGTGTTTTTCGTGAAAGCCCTTGTCTTTGAGCGCGGCGATCAGGTCGAGCGTATCGTCGATCGAATCGATCACGCCGTTGCCGTTGCGGTCTTCGTCTTCGTCGAGCGTGCCGCACTGGAACCAGAAGCGCTGCGTGCTGTCCACATTTGCCGTTGTCCGGATAATGTCGTGCATGATGCGGTCGGCATCCGGATCGGCGGGGTCGACAGGCGACCAGCGCCACCACAGCGATCCGGAAAAAACGCCGGCTGCGCCGAATATCTGCGGATAGGTCCAGACCATATCGAGTGCCGAAAGTCCGCCCAGGGAAAAGCCCGCGAAGGCCGTTTCTTCGCGCAGGCCCGATATGCGGAAGCGGCGATGGAGCATCGGAAGCAATTCTTCCAGGATAAAATTGCCGTACAAGGGTGCTCTTTCTCCCCTTCCCTTGTAATCGGCCTGACGCATGGTGCCGTATTCGTGCATGCGCGCTGCCGAGGCGTGCACACCGGCGACGATCAGGGGCGGGATCTGCTTCCGGAAAAACATCCGCTCCAGTATACTTGAAAAGTGCATGCGCGGCAGGTCCTGCCCGTCGTTGACGATCAGCAGGGGGTAATAACGCGATCCGGAAAGATGGTAATCAGGCGGCAGATACAGGTCGATGTCCACTTCCCGCTCCAGCGCCGCCGAAGCAAAATGCCGGACCTGCCGCAGATGCGGCGCCTTGCGCTGCATGAGTTCGCGCAGGGTCTCGACGGGTTTTTGCCAGAAATTCATGGAAAGAAATCGTAATTCGTTAGTCGCAAGTGATTATTTGTCAGCCATTTACCCCGCCCCCGGCAAGTCTTCTGGGGGCAAGCCGTCCACCGTCTACCGTAAGCCGTCCACCGTCTTACCGTAAGCCGTCTTCAATCTTGTCCGTAGCGAGCGCCAGCGCTTTTTGCAGTTGCTGTTCTTCTGAAAGCAGGGTATTGTCGATCACGACTGCATCGTCGGCCTGACGAAGCGGGCTGTCGGCACGGGAGGAATCGATGTGGTCGCGTTCTTCCAGGTTTTTTTTGATGTCATCCCATTCGGCGTCGATGCCTTTGGCGGCCAGTTCCAGGTGCCGGCGGCTGGTGCGCACATCCAGGTCGGCGATCAGGAATATTTTCAGTTCGGCATCGGGAAAAACGACGGTGCCGATGTCGCGGCCGTCGGCGACGATGCCCCGGCGAGAGCCCATCGCCTGCTGCTGGCGCACCATGGCGCGTCGGACCGCCGAGATCGTCGAGACGGGACTGACGTGTTCGCTGACGCGCATTTCGCGGATGTCGTGTTCCACATCGCGGTCGTTGAGAAAGGTGCGGTTTTGTCCGTCGATCCGCTCGAAGTGAATGCTGATGCGCCCGAGCGCCGCTTCTACGGCGCCGGGATCGTTGTAATCCACCTGGTTGTCGAGAAAGTACAAGGTGACCGCGCGATACATGGCGCCGGTGTCGAGGTAGGCGTAATGGAGTGATTTTGCCAGGCCTTTTGCCAGCGTGCTTTTGCCGCAGGACGAAAGACCGTCGATGGCGACGATGATCCGTTTCATAATGTGCGGCGCAAATGTGCGGAATTTCGCGGCTATCTTGGTCATTCTCGCAACGATTCCTGCCGCCTTGCTTTCAAGCGCCGGGGTTTGGGTTTATTTGTGCCGGTATTTTTTTGAAAACTTTGGGAAACGCCGAGTTCATATTACAAGCCTGTCTTTGGCTTTTGATCCTTGCCACAACGGTCCAGTTGGTTTACTGGTGGGGTGTTTTTGCGCGATTGGCTTTTTATGATCCCGCACGGGAGAAGGTCGGCCTTCCGGGCTCGCCGCAGGCAGGCGCCTCGGTCCTTATTTGTGCGCGAAACGAAGCGGCCAACCTGCGCGACAATCTGCCGCATATTCTGGAACAGGCGTATTCCGGCCTCTGGGAAGTGATCGTAATCGACGATGCCTCGACGGACGGCACTGCTGCCGTGCTGGAGCAATTGCAACAGCAATACAGCAGGCTTCGGGTATTGCGGGTCGCGGAAAAAACGTTTCCCGGAAAAAAACACGCGCTGGCGCAGGGAATTGCTGCCGCCCGTTACGAGCATCTTTTTTTTACGGATGCCGATTGCCGGCCTGCTTCCGGACAATGGCTCTCCTGCATGGCCGCGGCGTTGCTGAAAACCCCGGAAACGGAGATCGCACTCGGGTATGCGCCCATGCGACGAGAAGTAAGGTGGGGCGGACGCCTGCTAAACGGATGGGCGCGTTTTGAAACGGCGCAGACGGCCATCCAGTATTTTTCATTTGCGCTTTCCGGATGGCCTTATATGGGGGTAGGACGCAACCTTGCCTGGAAAAAATCGCTGTTCGATCGCAGCGGGGGCTTTTCCAGGCACCTGCACCGTCCCTCGGGCGACGACGACCTCCTGGTGAATGCCACCGCGCATGCCGGCAACACCGCGATCTGCCCGCAACCGGAATCGTTTATGTATTCCGACGGAGAACGCAGCTGGCCGGGCTGGCTCAGGCAAAAGCGGCGCCAGCTCGATGCGGGCAAACGATATCGCCCGGCGCATCAACTGGCGCTGGCAGTGTTAAGTTTGTCGCATACCTTGCATTATTTCCTGCTGCTGGTGCTGCTGATCGCCGGCTTTGGCATGATAACTGCTGCTTTTTGCTATCTTTTGCGCAGTGTTTCTCTGCTTTTCCTCTACGGAAAAATCTTGCCTAAACTGCGCGAACAGCGTTTACTTTCCCAGGTTCCGATTTACGACACGCTCTTTGCAGCGTACTATGGAGCATTTGTACCACTATTTTTAATCAATAATCGACACGCTCATACATGGAAGTAATCGGACATCGCATCCCGCGCAACAATCGTGCGCAGGATGACTATCATCTTGTTCAGACCGCCGTTGCAGGCAACCAACTCGCCTATGCCGCACTGCTCGGTCGCTATCAAAAAACCATCTACAGGTTCATGCTGCAGCGGGTGAAAAACCCCGTCGAGGCAGAAGACCTTACCATGGAAGCCTTTGAAAAGGCGTTTTTCAACCTTTCTTCCTACGCGCCGACGCATGCTTTCAGCACCTGGTTGTTCAGGATCGCGCTCAACAACTGCATCGATCACAACCGGAAAAAACGCATGCCCTCCGTCTGGTTCGACGGCCTGTTCGCTACCGCACCGGCATCGCCCGACTTCGGCGGTCCCCTTACGGCGGGCCCGACGCCCGAGGAAGTCATGATCCGCGAGCAGCGCCACGCGCTGATCCACGAATTGCTCAACGGACTCAGCGAGCCTTATCGGCGGCTTATTGAGTTGCGCTATTTCGAAGAAATGGGTTATGAAGAAATGGCACGCCACCTCGACCTGCCGATGGGCACGGTCAAGGCGCAGCTGTTCAGGGCAAAAGCGCAGTTGCACAAGCTGCTGAAAACGCCGGCTGCCGGCGACTACCTCGATCGGCCGCGTGTTTCCTCAAAAGTGCCGGAAAGTTGATCCTTACCGCGTAAAGCTGCGCTCGAAAATGGCTTCGTTGCCGCGGTCGTCTTTGACCACCAGACGCAGCTGGTGCTGCCCGCGGCCGATGCGGCCGTCGAAAGTGTGCGTAATGCGGTCGCGTTTGCGATCGTATTCGAACAAAACCCATTTGCCGTCCACTGTACCCCGGTAAGAAAGCCCGTCGGCGCTGCCGTTCACATCCAGGTTATCGCGGATGCGGAACGACATGGTGTTTTTCTTGCGCATATCGGCGCTGAACACGACCGGCGTGATGGTCGGAGGCGTATTGTCGATCATTACGCAGTAATCGCCCAGTTCGCGGACTTTGGTGACAAGAAAATCGCCGCGCCAGCTGCCGCCGCAGTTGTCGGGGCGTTTTCCCTGACATTTGGCGATGATGGCCTTGTTGCGCAGTTCTGCCGGAAGGTTTCGCGGCTTGATGCCGATCTCGAAATAACGGTGCACCGGTGTGCGGGAGTCGTGCAGGTGATAGGTGGATGAGTAGGCGCTTTCGCTGTCGTCGGGGGTGGTCTTGAACTGGAACAGCAGGGTTTCGTACAAGGCGCCTTTCGGCATGGTCATCGTAAAGTCCTCCAGATCAATGTGGCTTTCCGCGTCGTACGGCAATTCGTACTGGTAAGGGGTGCTGACGTAACTTTCCATGGGTTCGTCGCGCTTTACCCAGAAAGTGACGTTTTTCCGGTTGCCGGCGGCGTCAGTGATCTGCATGTCTATTTTAACGGGCTTTTCCTTCGACAGCGATATGGCGCCCAGCGTCTCGGTGCGGGAATAATTGCTCATGCGGTCGCCGGGCAGCACGAAACACCGGTGAAACCAGGCGCCGTAGCGCTGCCGGGCGCTGTAGTCCACGTGTGCATTGAGATAACGCGACTCGTCGAAATCGATCTCGTCGACCTGCCACTGATACGCCAGTTGTCCGTCGGCAAACATCCGGATCGCAAAAATGCCGTTGTCGTTGCGATGGCCGCTCTGCCGGTCGTAGGCCTTCACTCCGAAACCCACGCGCCATGCGCCCAGGCTGACGGTGTCGCCGAACACGCCTATACTGCCGTCACTGCGTTGCTGCAGGGGGAAGGCCTTGCTCATCAGCACCTCGCGTTTTTCATTCAGGAAATACACCTTCATATCGCGGATATCGGGCGCAACCTTGTCGGTGATCGGCAGCCCGAACAGCAGGGGATTGAGCGCATTGCCGGTCGATGATTTTCGTATCTCGAAATGCAGGTGCGGGCCCGTGGAGCCTCCGGAATTGCCCAGTTTGCCGATCTCTTCTCCCTTTTTTACTTTGTAAACTCCGTCGGGCGGGCGCAGATCGACCTCAAATCGCTCCCGTTTGTATTGTATTTCCTTTACGTAGCGCTCTATCTCGGGAGAAAAACGCAACAGGTGCGCATACACGGTGGTATATCCGTTCGGGTGTTTGATGTATACGACGTTGCCGTAGCCGCCGGCCTGCACTTTCACGCGGTCGACGAAGCCGTCGGCTGCCGAGAACACAGGCTGGCCCACGCCGCCGGTTTTGCTGTCGATATCGATGCCCGTATGAAAATGATTGGACCGCAATTCGCCAAAAGTGCCGTTCAGGCGTATGGCATTGTCGGCCACCGGAGGCTGGAAGTAGTCCTTCGGATAATCGGCGCCATGGCCGGGGTCATCGGGATCGGCATTTTCAAAAGACAAGATCGGGACCAGAAATGCGCCGAGCAGAAGCGCTTGAAACCAATATTTCCGCATCGTAAAAAGATTAAAGTGTTTGTTTAAGTCATGAGTCGTTAATCATCAGCAACCGTCTACCGTCCGCCGTCCACCGTAAGCCGACAAATAACATTGTGCAATTTAAAAAGGGTTTGATAAAACCGCCGATGAAAAAAGCATTTTAACGCAGGAAACAGGCAGATATGAGCCAGAAAGGTTCCTGTGCGCCTTTATATGCCGTTTGAAGCGGGATTGGCCAGGCGGATACCTTTTTGCTCATCGAATGCCCAGGCGCCGATCAGGCTCCGCTCCAGGGTATTGTTTGCAAGATACTCCATGAAGAGTTCGCGCGGAATGCCGCGCGCGCCCAGACTTTCCAGGTGCGCGGTCTGTTGCTGACAGTCGATCAGGCGAAATCCTGCCTGCTGCAAGGCTTTTACAAAGGTAATGAAGCCCGCCTTCGATCCATTGGCGACCCTGGTGAACATGCTTTCTCCATAAAATATCTTGCCGAGGGACAGGCCATAGAGGCCGGCAACCAGTTGGTCTTCCTGCCAGACTTCCACCGAGTGGGCGATGCCCTGATTGTGCAGCATGGTGTATCCTTCCACGAACGAAGGGGATATCCAGGAACCTTCCTGCCCTTCACGCGGCGTCTCGGCGCATGCGCGGATCACCGCTTCGAACGCGGTATCGAGGCTGTAGCGAAACTTCCGGTTGTTGAAGATCGTGCGCATGCTTTTCTGTATGCGCAGTTCTTCGGGAAACAGCACCCAGCGCGGGTCGGGCGCGTACCAGAAGTAGTGGCCGTCTTCCTCGAACCAGGGAAATATGCCGTTGCGATATGCCAGCACCAGCCGTTCGGGGCTCAGATCGCCGCCCACGGCGAGCAGCCCGCCGGGCTCGGCGAGACTGGGGTGGGGGAAAGTGAGTTCGTGATCGCTTAGCCAGAAAACAGGCATCTTGGACCGGGGCTTTGACGTTGAGTCGTCAACGCGATGAGTTATTCCCCGCTGATGACCTCTGCCGACAGGCCGCGGTCGAGCAGGGCTTCGCAAAGCGGGATGAGTTCTTCTTTGACGCCGGATTTTACGGTGGCTTTTCCTTTGAAATGGATGATCATCGCGAGTTGTTCGGCCTGTTCCGACGTATGCCTGAGCACGGCAACAAAGCACTCGATCACCCATTCGAAGGTATTATAATCGTCGTTGTAGACGATAATATGCGCCGGCATGTCGGAGCCGATGTCTTCCTCCACTACTACCTCCTCGTCTTCTTCCCACAGAGGCTTTTCGTAATCAAGTATGTCGTATTCCGGCAGCATAATATTGATTTAATTGAGCGATTGCAGGATTTGTTTGACGGTGTCGAAGTTGGGCAGTTCGCCCGCATTTTCCAGCACTTCGGCGTAGCGTATGATGCCCTCTCCATCGATCACGAAAGCCGAGCGTTTGGAAACGCCTTTCAGCCCCAGGCCGAATTCCTTGTACAGCGTATCGTATTTTTTGCTGGCGGTTTTGTTGAAATCGGAGAGCAGCGGAAAATTGAAGCCCTGCTCGTCTTTCCATTTGGCCAGGGCATACGGGCTGTCAACCGAGATAGCCAGCACCTGTGCATTGAGTTGTTCGAATTCTGTCAGGCTGTCGCGCATGTAAAGCAGTTCTTTGGTGCACACCCCTGTGAAGGCGAACGGAAAAAACAGCAATACGACGTTTTTCCCGCGCAGGCCGGAAAGTTTGACCAGTTCCTTGTCGCTGGCGCGAAGGGCAAATTCGGGGGCTTTGTCGCCTGGAGTGAGCATAAATGGTATTCGGATCGGTGAAGCGCGGCAGCGGCATTGGTCGCGGCGGGATTCTCGCAGCGGTGTTGCCGCAAAAATAGAGAACTCTTGCGGTGTTTTATTATTGTTTGGCCGGTAAAGGGTGCGTCAATCCCGGTTTTTGTCGCTTCTGCCTGCCGGCGCCAGCTGCCTGAGCATCCATTCCCGTTCGGTGAGCACAGGCGCCTGTTCGATCTCGCGGCGCAGCCTCGCGCCCGCCTGGGCGCTGCCGCCGGTCGCCAGCAGTTTGCGCATCAGGCGTACGATCGCCGTATAGTTTTCCTTGTGATAGCCGAGCACTTTCTTGCGGCGCAGGTATATCTGGATGCTGTCGAGTTGATTTTCGAGCGCATCCACCTCGTCGAGTTCGAAGTAGATCTTGCACAGGATCGTTTTGGCCGCCAGGTTTTGCAGCACATCGTCGTATTCCATGCGCAGCAGGTGCTGCATTGCTTGCCGGTAGTCGCCGGTATCGTAGTAGTAGCGCGCAATATTGAAATTGTAGGCGCCTTCGCGGTGCGTTTCGGGCAGAAAGGGCATAAAATCGGTCAGAAACTGCTTTGTCCAGTCAAATTCGCGGAGCCGCATGGCAGTCAGGGCGATGTTGTTGTAGGTCCAGCGCGAAAGAATGCCGTCTTCCAGAAGGGCGCCGTGCTGCAGGCCGGAGCGGTACAGGTCGAATATTTCCCGAAAATATTGCTCGTCGGCCCGGTTGATGCGGCGGATGCAAAAATTGATGGCCATCAGGTACAGGTCGTGTGTTTCAGCCAGCGAAAACGCTGCGGCATGCTCCTGTACCAGCATTTTCAGACGCCTGAAATGCGAATCTGCGTCGGGGTCCGACTGGGCGAAGTAGCCGTGATAGTACGCTGCTATGATCGGTATTTCCAGGTAGCGATGCCCGTCGAGGAATTGCAGAACGTTATCCAGCAACCCTTTATCGTAACTGCGCTTGCTGACGGCCTGGTGGCTGAGCAGCAAACAGCCGGTGCGCAGTTTCGAGCAAATGAAGGCCACGTCTTCCGTATCCGTCAGTTCCTGCACGTTGGCGGATCGGGTGCGCCCTTCCTGCTGCGACAGGTAGTACGATTCGAGTTGTAACAGGTATTCGCTTCGATGGTAAGCTGCGCCGCGCTGCGGGTCGGCCTCGAGGCGCTTGCGCGCGTAGCGGAGCATGCCGGCACTTTCCCGCCGAAGTTGAAGGCGCCGCAAATGTTCCACCGTGGCCAGATGCTGGTCGTGCGGACGCTGCTCCCACATCTCCTGGGCGAGAAATTTCTCCACGGCTTCCAGCAGGTAATTGTTCAGGTGATATATCCGCCGGGGCGTAACGCCGCCTTTCGGATTGAGCAGCTTTGCAAGTGTTTCTTTATCAGGAGCCCCGGGCAGCTGTTCGCGCAGGATATCGAACAGACGGACCACATCCTGATGGGTCACGTGGTAAGCCGCGTGCACGAATTTCCCGAGCGCGCGAAGGGTATGCGGCGGCAAGGCGCGTAAAATTTGCAATATCGGGCTACTATCCATTTTGTTTTTGCTGAAAACGTACTGCAAATAAATATTTTAAAATGCTGAAAAACAAAAAATTATGATGTTAATGGTGTGGATAGCAATCTGAAAAACTGTAAAAAATGTCCTTGTCGGTGGCCGGGACTTGCTACACTTTTGTATCGATAAAATTTTGAACAAACTCTAACACCGGATGGTCGGAGATGCCGCGGCGTTCGGTCATTTCAACATGCAAACCCGACTTAACTCCAGTATGCTTTCTTAATCTCGCAATTAAAATGCTATGATCATGAACATGACTCTTTTACGCCAATACCTGCTGACTGCGACCCTGCTGCTGTTTTCCATAGCAGCGCTGCGGGGGCAGGGCTTTGTCAAACAATACGGTTTCGGCTCGTGCAGCGCCCTGATCCAGACTGCCGACGGCGGCTTCTTCATGGCCGGCGACACCACGCCTGCGGGCGCTATGTTTATGCAAAAAGTCAGCGCGACTGGTGTTGTCGAATGGGACAACCCGCTGTCGCTTGGCGGAGCGGGCGCTATTGCCGCCTGCCCGGCGCCCGACGGCGGCTTTGTTGTGCTGGCAGAAAACTATCCGGATGCCGGCAAACTGAAAAACCTGGTGCTGAAGATCAGCCCTGCCGGCGATATCGTGTGGCAGACGGTAGTGGACAACAATTATCTGCCGAACGGCTTGCGCGACATCATCCTAAGTTCCGACGGCCAGTTTCTGGCAGCCGGCGATACCCGCGACGCGACCCTGAACCAGAATGTCCGGCTGGTTAAATTCGATGCGAACGGCCAGATATTGTGGTCGCAGATGCTCGGCGACCCCGCGCTCAATGAACAGGTGTCCAGCCTGCGGGAACTGCCCGGCGGCGACATAGTTGTCAGCGGGGCCGGCCTCAACGGGACCGATCGCGACTTTTTCCTGCTTCGCGCAAACGCCTCAGGCAATCTGGTATGGCAGCAGTGGTATCACAAACCGGCCACCCAGATCGCCTACGATCTGGAGGTCCTGTCCGACGGCAGCCTCGTGCTGCTGGGCGATACCTACGGCATCGACCCCACAAAGATCAGCCTGCTGAAAACGGACGCTGACGGGAACGAACTGTTCTACAAGCAGATATTTCCCTGGGCTACCGACAGCATTAATCCCCTTTATTTCATCAAAAGTTTTGTCCGCGACGATGGCGACAATTTGTACATACCAGGCGCGCAGTCAAACCTGTTTTTGCTGAAACTGGACGAACTCGGCGAGTATTACTGGATAAAACCCATTTTGCAGAACCCGCAGACACTGGGCGCGCCCTTGCAGATCATACGGACGGCCAGTAACAAGTTCGCCATCGCCGGCGGGCCGGGGATACAGTCCGGTAGTACCGCCTATCTCCTCATTACCAATGAGGAGGGCGAGGTCTACACGAACAAAATTTCGGGAAATATCTTTCGCGACGACAACGGCGATTGTCTTCAGGATGCCGGCGAAGGTCCGCTCGACTATTTTGTCGTAAAAGCGGAAAACCCGGCAGGCGAAGTCTTCTACCGGAACGTTTCACCCGACGGCAGTTTCCTGATCTCCGTTTCGGAAGGCCAGTTCTCGCTCTCAGCGACTCCCATGTACGGAACGCCGCAATTCTGGCAATCCTGCGCGGTCCCCGCCGTACCGGTCGTCGGCGACCATCAGACCGTTTCTGCGCCGCCGCTGGGTATTCAGGCGCAGGCCGACTGTCCGCAAATGTATGTGGAGATTGCGACGCCGTTTCTGCGTCGCTGCATCGGCAACGCGTTCAAGATCATATATTTCAACAGCGGCAGCACAACGGCTACTGACGTATTTGTCCGGCTTGCGCTCTCAAGCCCCGACCTGCAATATCAGAGCAGTTCGGTGCCGCTCACGGCCCAAAGCGGCGACACGCTCTTTTTCGACCTGCCCGATGTGCCGCCGGGTGTTTTGGACCAGTTTTCCGTTACGCTGTCAGTCGACTGCGAAGCAGTGATCGGTGATTTCCTTTGTGTAGAGGCGCATATTTTTCCCGATACGATTTGTCCGGCGGCGTCCGCGCAGTGGGATGGTTCGCACCTCGAAGTAACGGGCGAATGCGACAGCGATGTGCATTTCACGATCCGCAATACCGGTGCGGGCAATATGACGGGCGCGGTCGATTATGTCATCGTGGAAGATCAGATCATGTACATGCAGGGCAATGTGCAACTAGACGCCGGCGAAGACACGCTGGTCGTGGTGCCGAATCCGGTTGGCGGACCTTATTTCCTGCAAACGCAACAGCGGCCCGGCCATCCGGGATTTAGCACGCCATCGGCGCTCGTATCGCCCTGTGGCGGGGTGGCGGCATCCAGTTCTTTGCAATTTCCCAACGACGAAGGCGATCTTTTTCAGGCGGTCCACTGCGATGAGGTGATCGCCTCGTACGACCCCAACGACAAGCGCGGATTCCCGCAGGGTTGGCAGGATGCGCATTACATCGAGCGCAACCAGGAACTTGAATACATGGTCCGCTTTCAGAACACCGGCAACGACACGGCGTTCCTCGTCGTGATCCGCGACACCCTGTCGCCGTTGCTCGACGCATCTTCCGTGCGGCCCGGCCCGGCCAGTCATCCTTACACGTTTGAAGTGAACGATCTCGGCGAACTGGTTTTTCGCTTCAGCGATATCCTGCTGATCGACAGCGCCACCAACGAACCCGCCTCGCACGGTTTTGTGATGTTCAGCGTGTCGCAGCGCCCAGACCTGCCCCTGGGCAGCGTGATCGAAAACCATGCGGCCATTTATTTCGATTACAACGAACCCGTGATCACCAATACAACCTATCATACTGTAGGCCAGCCATTTACCACTATTGTTAAAGACCTGCCCGATAACGGCATTGAATGGGAGGCCTATCCCAATCCGTTTGCGGAAGAGATCCGGTTCCATCTGAACGACATCCCGGCCGATATGCCCATGCGGCTCAGCATCTTCAATCCACTGGGTGTTTTGGAAAGGGATGAATCGTTTACGGGGCCGGATTGCCGCTTCCGTCGCAACCGCTTGCCCGCAGGGCTGCATTTTTTCCGGATCGAAAGCAAAGGCCGCTTACTCGCTTCCGGCAGGCTAATCATCGCTCAATGATCTCATTATCAAACCCGTCAAAAAGAAAGTTATGAAAAAAATATCCGTTCTCTGCTTGCTCGCATTGTCTGCAGCGCACACCCTGTATGCCCAAACAGTTAACCTCAAAGTTTGTATAAACATGCACTGCAACGGTGCGCTTGTTTCGGGGGTAACTATGCCTTCCGTGGTACTGACCAACGATACCATCGTTCCCCATATCGATCCCGCCGACGGCTGCTGGCTCTACGAAGGGCTGCCTGCGGGCGGCAACTACTCCATCACGCCGGAAAAAGACGGCGATGACCTGAATGGGGTCAGCATGTTTGATATCATTCAGGGAGAAAGGCATATCCTCGGCCTTGAGCCGCTGAACACGCCATACCACATCATTGCAGCAGATGTCAGTAAAAGCAACTCCATCACCACCTTCGATCTGGTAGCATCCCGAAGACTGATACAGGGGATATACACTGAATTCCCTACCAATACCTCCTGGCGCCTGATAGATGCAGGCATACCCATCCCGACACCACAGAATCCCTTCCAGGGGGCAATTGTGGAAACCATTGATCTGAACGGCATTCAGCAGGATACGACGATCTATTACTACGGCATCAAGGTGGGCGACACCAACTGCGACGCCTTCCCGGGATTCTCCGGTGGCGCCGACGATCGCCGGCAGGTAGCGCTCAGTATGCCCGATGTCGAATTGGAAGCAGGACAAACGATCGATCTGCCGCTCAGGCTGAATGAAACCGGCAACTGGCTGGGCGTGCAGATGGACCTGCAGTACGACTCGCAGGTGCTGGAAATAGAGTCGGTACATTCGCCCGTTTTTCCCGATACCGACGGATCCGCGGTGGTGTATCCAAAGGCGGGCGCCGTGAACATGACCTGGTACGACGTTTTGCCATACAGTATTTCTAACGGCGATCCGCTGGCCGTGCTGCGCCTGCACGCGCTTGCACCTGTGCGTACGAGGAATGCCATTTCCCTCAATACAAGCCGTATCCGCCCCGAGATCTATTCCGCAACGGAAGACGTGGATCAACTGCAACTTTTCTTTACGGAAGAGCGCCAAATCTCCGGCACCGGGGGAGGCATGAATGCAATAGTTAGTCCCAACCCCGTCGTGTCGGACGCCCGCATCCTGTTGAGCCTTGACATGCCCGAAACGGTGTCGGTCACGCTGCGCGACCTTGCTGGCAGGCAATGCTGGTCGGCGCGTCGGGGACTGGACGCCGGAACGCATGCCCTGGAAATCCCGTCGTACGCTTTCCCGGCAGCAGGCGTGTATCTATGGCAAATAGAAACAGGCAATGGCCTTGTCTCCGGAAAACTCGTGAAAAACTGACCGTTGGTATGCTTTGTTCGTTTGGTTGACAAAACCGCTCTCTTTACATTTTGGGTCCTCCGTTTGCCGCGCAGCCGGCACTCGGAGGCTTTTTTATGGGTCGGGCACAGCCATGGCAGTGAAGCCGCTGCCGGTTAGCATAAAGAAATTGCCGGTGTCGTCGAACATACGGCAACTGAAGGCGACCCGGAGCTTCCGGTTGTCCACGCCGTTTTCGTTCGGGCCGTACGGCTCGGCAGCAAGCACCTGAAAAACGGCGTCGTCAGGCTGATCCTGCAGATCGGAGCGCCATATCCTGCCTTGCGTATCCACCCACTGGATCGCTATCGTGCCCAGTTGGAGCGGGTTGCTTACCGGCTGAACGGTATACGAGAACCCTGGTGTTGTAAGGGTGTCATTGCCTAACAGCGCTTCAAAGCCGGCACTGGCCGTCCGGTTCATAAAATTCGTGACCGTGACCTGATAAGAACCCGCCACAGTGTCCGTAGTAATGACAGAATCGCTTTGACCGTTGCTCCAGAAATATTCGAACCCCGGTCCTCCGGTCGCCTGCGCGTACAGGGAAAAGAAATCGCCCTGTTCGGGTACCGCCAGCACCTTGACGGCCGGATAGCCGATGCTGTCGTCCGGGTCGATGGTGCGCTGGTAAAGGCTTAAGTTGCCGGCGTCGTTTACGGCGCTCAGAAAGACGGATTGCGGCTCGGGGTCGGTGGTGATAAAATTGACTTCCGTAATATCGCTGTTCTCCAGAAGTACTTCGGAGCCGTAGTTCAGGGTCCAGACGGCATATTTTTCCGTATCCTCAAGCGAAAAATGGATGGCAAACCCGTTGCCGCCGGTCGGGTTGAGGCGGGTGTAGGGGTAAAATCCTCCGCCGAAGGTCGTGTCGGTGGCAAACAGGCTTCTGAACTCAAAGCGCAGGCTCCCCGGACAATCGCCGTCGGGGCAATCGACATCGGTAAAGGCGTTGTAACTGGTGAAAACATCGTCGGCCCCTTTTTCCAGCCTTGTAAAATGATAGATGTCACCTACTCCGGCTGTAAGGTGCCGGTTGAAGGTGTCGAGTGCAAAATCGACTGAAAACACGGGGTCGTTTTCGGCCGGGGGCGGAAGAACGCCCTTTTTACAGGCGCCCGCATATATAGCCGCAAGCAAAAGCAAGATGGCAGTTTTTCTCATGGTGTGTTTACTTGAAGGGTTTGAAATGCCAGCGCAGCCCGAGATCGAACCACCACTGACTGCCCGATGCGGTCTGGTCGCTGGTTTTCAGCAGACTTCCGGGCCGGTAGTATCCGCGGATGCCGAGGCCCAAATGCTGTGTCGCACGCCATTCCAGTCCGGCAAAACCGGAAGTATATAGACTCCGGTAAGGGGCTTTGTCGAGACTGATCCTGCTTGTTTTGGTAGAAGGTTCATCCTGCAAGGACTCGAAGTGGGTGTTGGTCAGGCGTCCCTGTACCGTCAGCAGCAGGGAGGGGGCCACGCCCGCCTCCACGGCAAGCGTTTTTCGGCTCCATTGGATCGCCAGCGGAAATTCAAGGCTGTGCAGTCCCGTCCGTTCCAGTATCCAGGTGTCTTCCACGAAGCCAAAACTGTAGTGCAATTGCTCGCTTACCTTCGGGTCCGCCGGGTCGCCCCAGTCGCCCGGAACGAAGCGCCAGTTAGCGCCGGCTGAAAGCGACCAGTTCCGGTGCAGCCGGTATTGCAGGGCGATGCCGGCGCCGGCGCCCAGTCGCTCGCCGTCGGGAGATGCCTGCATGAACGCAGCGGCTGCCTCTGCCCGAAGACTGAAGCGCCCGTCGCGCACAGGTTTGATCATTTGCGCCTGTGTCGGATAGCGGCTCATGACGGCTACCCGCACGGGAAGCAGGACCGGATGCAGGAACGTCGGCAGCAATTTACACGCAGCCGGGCGCTCTGCAGAAGGTGGTGATTCGGGGTCTGCCGTAGTCATGTCCCTGTTTTCCGGCGTGCCGGTTACTTCCTGCGCTGCGTTTGGCGATCCGGTGCCGGTGGGAACAGCGGGTTTTTCAGAAGAAGCGGGTGTTTGAACATTTCCGGACAGGGGCTGCCCGACGGGGTTGAGTGTCTTTGGAGGAAGCGACGGGGCAGCAGGTTGATTTGCCCGCACCCCGCCTTTTTTCAGGATGTCTTTTTCCCCGTGTGCGGCGGATTGCTGTTGCAATGGCTTCCCGGAAGCAGCATCCAGTCCTTTTGCAGTGAGCCCGTTTTCCTCCGATTTCGCTTCTCCTGGAAGCGTTGTCCCGCTGTCCGCCGGGCGATCGCCCTGTATGGTTGAGTTTCCTCCCGAATGGGAAGGACCTGTTTTCCTTTCATTGTGCATCGCCGGAGCGCCGGCATTTCTCCCCTGATCGGCAGTGTGCGATGAATTCCAGTGCACCAGCGCCCAGCCGCCGATGCCGGCCAGCAGACCCGTAAAGAGCCACCAGAACAGCCAGCGCCGCCGCCTGCGACGCCGGGCTTCTTCGGCCTCCAGCAGCGCGCTGGCCTGCTCCCAGTATTCTTCACGGAATTCGAAGCGATTCCCGGGGGAGGCGGGATCGGACTCGAATTTTTGCCGCATGAAGTCATCTATGTTTTCCATAATCGTCTTGCGTCAGACCGCCGTGTTTAGCTCGGTTTTTATCCAGGTTTGCAGTTGTTTCCGGGCATTATTGACGTGCCATTTGGACGTTCCCTCGCTCATGCCCAGCATTTCGCCGATCTCGCGGTGACTGAACCCGTCGAGGGCGAAAAGATTGAACACCTGCCGGGTGACCGGGGGAAGTTTGCGGAGCAAATTTTCGATGTGTTGCACCGAGAGGCGCTGTTCCGCTTCGTTCCAGTCCACCGGTTCTTCCGGGTGCGCGCGTTCGATCTCGTCGGTAAAAACGGTCAGTTCCCGCCATTTCTTTTCCCTTCTGAACGCATCGATCGCGGTATTGATCATAATACGCCTGATCCAGGCCTCGAACGGCACCTCGTCGCGCCGGTACTTGTCCAGGTTCTGTATGATCTTCAGAAATCCGTTGTTGAGCGCCGATACCGCCTCCTGCTCGTCGCGCCGGTAGCGCATACATACCGCCATCAGTACCGGAAAACAAACGCGGTACAGGGCGTATTGCGCCTTGCGGTCACCCCTGTGGGCTGCTTTCAGGAGCTGCGGGTCGATGTTCATTTGAGCGTTCGGCAATGGGAGCGATGGCCGTTTTGACGTGAACATACACGCAGGGCCCGTTGGGATGGTTGGGTGGGGAGCACTATTTTTTTATTTTTTTAAAAAAGAACGGCCGCTTCGCACGTCGGGAAGCAGCCGCAGGGCAGTAGTTTTAGTAATATTTGGCAAGGATTAGGAAAAATCGAATAGTAGCAGCGAATGTAATATATGTCCCTGTTTGAGCCGCCCGCTAAAGATGGCAAATGTCGGGCTTTGAGCAAACTTCTTTTCGACCGGACGGGCATAAAGCGTGTCCGAATGCGGTTTAGGACAAAAAAAATCGCCTTGAACCCCTTGGTCCAAGACGATTTAATGACATGTGTTACACGGGTTAGAGTTATATGGGGAAAGCCGGTAATGGAGAAATAAGGTCTTATGGGATCTCCGGGCTTGTTTTCGGCGTGATACAGAGTGTGAGTTGTGCTGTTTCCAAAACTCTGATACAAAGGAAACGCCGGGGATGATGCAGGGCAAGCGTATTGTGATAACCGTGTTGAATAATATAATAACCGTGCATGATTGAGGCTTTTTCGACACGCACCGTCCTGTAAAGTTGGAGAAACGGCCTGATCGCCGTCACCCGAAACGGCAACGGCCACCCTACTTCAGGGCAGCCGTTTGTCGCTGTCTATGATAATCTCGCGTAAGATTCAAACAACTTCTAAAAAACGGCCGCACGGCAGCAACCGGCCGGAACAAGTGTGGGAAAAGCGTTTCAGTGAAGGGAATCAGGAACGTCCCGACCGTTTTACGCCACCACCGGCGACCGTTTATTCTTGATTGTCAGGTTCAGGCCGAACAAGCCTCGCAGGTCGGGTCATCCAGACTACAGACCTTGCCCGTTGTGATCGGCTCCGGTACCGACATTTCCACCGGCGCGGCTGTAGTATCGTCCTTGGCCGGTATCGTGGCGCTCACCACCGGGTCGGAGGCTTTCGCATTGGCCACGAACTTTTGCTGGTGCTTTTTGCTGAGCGTAAACTTGATCGGGTCGGTAGCAGCCTTCGAACGCAGGTAGTACATGCCCGTTTTCAGACCTTTCTGCCAGGCGTAGAAGTGCATGGACGACAGTTTGGCGAAAGTCGGCGACTCCATGAATACGTTGAGCGACTGGCTCTGGCAGATGAAGGCGCCCCGGTCTGCACTCATGTCGATGATCACTTTCTGGCTGATCTCGTAGGCGGTTTTGTACACATCGCGCACGTGCTCGGGGATATCCTCAATGCCCTGGATGGAGCCGTTGGCGGCCATGATGGCTTCGCGCATTTCTTCATTCCACAGGCCGAGGCGCACGAGGTCGCGCATGAGGTGTTTGTTCACC
This sequence comes from Lewinellaceae bacterium, assembly GCA_020636045.1. Taxonomy (GTDB): domain Bacteria; phylum Bacteroidota; class Bacteroidia; order Chitinophagales; family Saprospiraceae; genus M3007. The sequence continues at coordinate 81,639 of JACJYP010000013.1, read as the reverse complement.
ACGATGTGCTCGCCCGCCAGCGTCCGGCGCGTGTACAGGTTGGAAGTGTACGGCTCGAAACATTCGTTGTTGCCGAGGATCTGGCTGGTGCTGGCCGTAGGCATCGGGGCGAGCAGCAGGGAGTTGCGTACGCCGACCTTTTGCACGCGTTTGCGCAGGCCATCCCAATCCCAGCGGCCGGAAGGATTCACCCCCCACATGTCAAACTGAAAAACGCCTTTGCTGAGCGGCGAACCCTGGAACGATTCGTACGGGCCATGCTGCTCTGCCTGGTTGCAGCTCTCGGTCATGGCGGCAAAGTAGATCGTCTCGAAAATATCCTTGTTGAGTTGGCGGGCGCCGTCGCTGTCGAATGGCAATCCCATCAGGATAAAGGCGTCTGCCAGGCCCTGCACGCCCAGACCGATCGGGCGGTGGCGCATGTTGGAGTTGCGGGCCTCCGGGATGGGGTAGTAGTTGATGTCGATGACCTTGTTGAGGTTGCGGGTCACGACGCGTGTGATCTCGTAAAGGCGCTCGAAATCGAACTGCCCGTCTTTTACGAATTTGGGCAACGCCAGCGAAGCGAGGTTGCACACCGCCACCTCGTCGGGCGATGTGTATTCGATGATCTCGGTGCAGAGGTTCGACGAGCGGATGGTGCCGAGGTTCTGCTGGTTGCTTTTTTTGTTGGCGGCGTCCTTGTACAGGATGTACGGCGTGCCGGTTTCCGTCTGGCTTTCCAGCACGGCGTTCCACAGTTCGCGGGCCTTCACCACCTTGCGCGCGCGGCCTTCTTCTTCGTATTTGTGATACAAGGCTTCAAATTCGCCGCTGTGCACGTCGAACAGGCCCGGCGCTTCGTTCGGGCAAAACAGCGACCAGTCTTGGTCGTCTTTCACGCGCTCCATAAAGAGGTCGGGCACCCAGAGGGCGTAGAACAGGTCGCGTGCGCGCAGCTCTTCCTTGCCGTGGTTTTTCTTCAGTTCGAGGAATTCAAAAATATCGGCGTGCCAGGGTTCCATGTACACGGCAAATGCGCCTTTGCGCTTGCCGCCGCCCTGATCCACGTAACGAGCCGCGTCGTTGAACACGCGCAGCATGGGAATGATGCCGTTGGAAGTGCCGCCCGTGCCCTTGATGTAGGAGCCCGTGGCGCGTATGTTGTGGATGCTGAGGCCGATGCCGCCGGCCGACTGACTGATGAGCGCGCAGCGCTGTAGCGTCTCGAAAATGCCCTTGATGCTGTCTTCCGTCATGCTGAGCAGGAAGCAGGAGGACAGTTGCGGCTTCGGCGAGCCGGCGTTGAACAGCGTCGGCGTGGCGTGTATGAACCAGCGCTCGGACATGAGGTTGTAGGTCTCGATCGCCGCTTCGATGTCTTCGCCGTGGATGCCGACGGCGACGCGCATAAAGAGGTGCTGCGGACGCTCCACTACGTTGCCGTTCATGCGCATGAGGTACGAACGCTCCAGGGTTTTGAAGCCGAAATAGTCGAATTCAAAATCGCGGTCGTAGATGATGGCCGAGTCGAGTTTCGACTTGTGCTTCATCACGATCTTGTGGGTCTCGTCGCCGATGAGGCCGGCGCGTTCGCCGGTTTTGGGGTCTACGTAGCGATAAAGGCTGTCGATCACTTTGGAGAAAGACTTTTCCGTCTCCTTGTGCAGGTTGGTCACCGCGATGCGGGCTGCCAGCAGGGCGTAATCGGGGTGGATGGTGGCCATGGTGGCGGCCGTCTCGGCGGCCAGGTTGTCGAGTTCCACCGTCGTCACGCCGTCGTAAAGGCCCATGATGACCTTTTTCGATACCTCGATCAGGTTGACGTAGTTGGTGTCGAGGTTGTACGTCAGTTTGCGCAGCCGCGCAGTGATCTTGTCGAATGAGACCTCTTCGCGGCGTCCGGAGCGTTTGATTACTTGCATCATAATTGTAAGGCTTTGGTTTTCTTTATTTTACGTTTCGATTTCAGGTCTTGTGCCGGTTTTTGAAGGGCGTTTCCCGGACCTGGGTTGAGCGGATTTTGGGTGTTTTTTCTTTGTTGGCATACTCGTCGGCAATGATAGCCGGAACGGGTGACCGGAAGAAACGTGTCTGATCGTCGATGGATTAAAAGCAGGGTTTTAGGTGTCGGGGCTGTTTTGCTCCCTCACATGTTTTCGGCGGAAGTACCGGCAACGCTGAGAAAAACGCGGAGATGTCGGTCGGGCAATGAATGCCGGTGCGCAGTACGACGAGCGCACCACACACCGGCAAACCAGTGTTTGTTTGTCGTCGGTTAAGCGGTTTGGTCTTCTACCGTGGCACGCGGAGCGTTGCGCATCACCGAATCGATGCCGTTGTCGCGGCCTGCTTCGGATTCGTACATTTCGCTGGTGCCGATGATCTGGCCGTTGGCGGCTTTCAGGTTGAAGTAGAATTTACCGTTTTTGGCGGTGAGGCGGTCAAAGCGTTTGGCGTCGCCGCCGTTTTTGCGTACGGATTCAACGCCGTTCTCGCAGCCGCTTTTTGCTGTGTAGCCTTCACTGGTGAGAATGACCTGGCCGTTGTCGGCCTTCAGATTGAACTGGAATTCGCCATTCTTGCGGGTGGAAATCACAAATTTACCCATAATCAAGTTGTTAATTTGGTGGATGAATGAATCATATTGGGGCCGGCGCCTTCAGGGGCTTACCGGGCGTTTATTCTTTAACGATGCGCTGAACCCACATCTTTTTCTCACCGATCAGGCGGAGTACGTATTGTCCGGCCGCCAGTTCAGCGATGTTCAACGCCTCTTTGTTCCAGGCCTGGCGTAGCACGCTGCGGCCCGAAAGGTCGAGTAGTTCTACATGCAGTTGCTCTTCATCTGCCCCCGACACGGAAATATTCAGCACGTCGGTGGCCGGATTGGGGCTTACCTGAAGTTCGTCGGCCGCCTGCAGGTCCTGCGTCGATACGGCCATCAAAGGCAAAATAATGTCTTCCGTTTTGGCTTCGCCGCTGCACACCCCGGCCTGGTTGCCGTTGTCGCGTTTCAGTAGAAAAGCAAGGCCGCTGCTGATCGCCTGCTGCGGGGTCACGTTGTAGAAGCCAGCCAGCGAAGGCGTGAAGGTAAAAGACCAGATGTTGTTACCCTGCTCCGTCATTTTATGAGCCTCGTTGGAGTTGTCCCACTGGCCGTTGCCGCCCGACGCCAGGTTTTCCGAAGGCATCCAGGTCCAGATGTATACACTAGGCGTCGGGTTGCCGATGCCGATGTTGGGACACATGGTCTGGCCAAGGTCGACATAGAGCGTGACGGGCTGGTTCGGATCTACCAAGGTAGGATCCGTCCAGGCTATCTGCGCCTGAGCGAGGTTGAGAATGGTCGCGAATGCGAAACAGGTTAAAAAAAAGCGGATCATAGTTGATGAAATTTGTGCGGAAAGGGCGTTTTGAAGAGCGTCGTTACCGCTGTGAACAAACCAAATGTCATCAGTTAAAATGGTTAAGGTCGCAAAGATTAAAGCGTGTGCTTAAAAGTCGGCGTCGGTGGTGAATACCTGCTCCTCGCGCTTGCTCATCACACCGGCTTTCTGGTAGTCTCCCACGCGTTTTTCAAAGAAATTGGTTTTGCCCTGTATCGAGATCATATCCATCCAGGGGAAGGGGTTGGCCGTGCCGTACACCTTTTCATTGCCCAGGGCGATGAGCAGGCGGTCGGCCACGAATTCGATGTACTGGGTCATCAGGTCGGCGTTCATCCCGATCAGCGACACCGGGAGGGCGTCCACCACGAATTCTTTCTCAAATACCACGGCTTCCGTGATGATCGACTCGATCTCCTTGGGATCGAGTTTGTTCTCCAGCATGGAGTAGAGCAGGCACGCGAAATCGCAGTGCATGCCTTCGTCGCGGCTGATCAGTTCGTTGGAAAACGTGAGACCGGGCATGAGCCCGCGCTTTTTGAGCCAGAAAATGGAACAGAACGAGCCGGAAAAGAAGATGCCTTCCACGGCAGCAAAGGCCACCAGCCGGTGGGCAAAAGTGGGGGCATTGTCGATCCACCTGAGCGCCCAGGTACCTTTCTTCTTTACACAGTCGAGGTTGGTCAGCGCGTGGAACAGAAAGTCTTTTTCCTTGGGGTCCTTAATATAGGTGTCGATCAGCAGCGAGTACATCTCGGAATGGATGTTCTCGATCGCGACCTGAAAGCCGTAGAAGCAGCGCGCTTCCGGGATCTGCACTTCGCGCATGAAGTTGAGCACGAGGTTTTCATTGACGATACCGTCGGAAGCGGCAAAAAATGCAAGCACGTGTTTGATGAAGTGGCGTTCGTCCTGATTCAGTTTCTTATCCCAGTCTGCCAGGTCGGAAGTCAGGTCCACTTCTTCCACCGTCCAGAAAGAAGCAACAGACTTCTTGTACCATTCCCAAATGGTGGAATACTTGATGGGGAAAAGGACAAACCGGTCGGGATTCTCCGCCAGGATCGGTTCGGTCGCGTTGGATGCTTGCGTCATAATTATACTTCGGTGTTGTATGGATTGAAAGTTTTGATTTTTTTCAAAGTTCAGACGGCGGTCTTCCCTATCCGGAATAACTCGGTCTCGAGCGTGTATTCCGGTAAGCAACACCTGCCGGATGACGTGAAAACAGCGCCGGCAGTATCTGGCAATAGAGAAGGGACGTACTCGGGAAAGGCGGAGTATGCAATGCCCGGCGCTTGCGCGCAGAAGCAGTAGCGAAAGTACAGGTTTCTGCGGCTCAATCAAAGATTGTTTTCCACAAAATGTTGATAACTTTTACAAGTAATTGATTATCAAATAGTATAAAAATCAAAACTTAATGTTCGAAATGTTGGTAACTCATGTGGATAATTTTTAGGGTTACCGGGACTTCGGCTCGGATTAGCGTTTCGACAATATTTAAGCGCTTATTTTAGAGAAAAAAAGAAAGAGCGGACGCTCCGGGTTGCGATCAAACGGGTGTGGAAAAAAATGCAATGCATTCGAAAGGCTGTCAATGCAGGATTGCGCAACTGAATCCGCTAACGCAGCACTGCTTTCACTTGCCGTACTCTTTCCGCCCAAAAAGCCGCGAAGTCGCCGCGCGGTTGCCGACACAGCCAAACCCCTGTGCCGTGTTCCCGGGCAAGCGGATTTTCAATACGGCCGATCAGTTGTATCTCGGCAAACAGGTTTTGCACATCCTTGCCGGGGGCTTCGCCGTCGTTGATATAAATAAGCGTCTGGATCGCCGGATCGATACGATCGGGCGCCCAGAGCCGGAAGGCGTCGGAAAAACTGACCGCTTCCGCACCTGCGGGAAGGCGTTTTGAGAGGTGCCCCACCGCGCCGGCCTGGCCGTAGTTATCGCCGTAAAGCAGAAAGGGGGCGCCTCCGGCCGCATCGATGGCCCGGTCGGCGAGTCCGGCCAGTTCGTCCCAGCCAAGCATATCGGCAAAGTCCTGCGGCAATGCGTGCAGGTTGCCGTCTTCCCAGCGCACGGCGCCTTCTATGCCGAGATCGTAGGTGAGCCAGTGGTAATAGTCGACGGCTTTTTGACCCGAGTAGAGTGGTATGCCCACCGGCACCAGCGGCAGTCCGTTGGCCACTACAGCGCCCGCGAGCAGATATTGTTGCCAGGGGCGCCGGAGCAGCCGTTCCCAACACACCGCGCCGGCAGAAAACAGCACGGGATAGGCGCCCAGGGTGTAATAACTTTTGCCGCTCAGGATCAGAAAAATGAGCATCAACGCCAGGTAAAACCAGGCAAACACGCGGTATGGCCGCATGGATGCGGAAAACAGCAGGAACAGTAGACCGGCCAGCCACCATACGAATCCCGGGCCGTTCATCAGCAACTGGTCCAGCAAAAAATTCACGGGCTGCACGTTTTGCAGCTGGTAGCGCGCCAGGTCTTGCATGTGGTGCACCACCGGGAAGTGATAATGCCATTGCCAGAGCAGGTTGGGCAGCGCGATCAGCAGCGCCAGCGCTACGGCCATCCACAGCGGCCGGGCGATCAGCATTTTCCGCTCTTTACTGACGAGCAATGCGATCAGCATGGCCGCCGCCCAAAAGACCATGGTGTATTTGTTGAGAAAGGCGATGCCCGCCACCAGGCCGATGAACCACCACCAGCGCCGGTCGCGGGTATTGATCCAGCGAAGCAACCCGTATGACAGCAGGGCCCAGAAAAAAATGTCGAACGGCACGGGCTGCAGCATGGTGCCGGTGCGCAACCAGGCCGGGGATATGAGCATCACCAGGCCGCAAAGAAATTGCGTGCGTGCGCTGCCGCCCAGTTCCGCTACCATGCGCAGCACGAGCCACATCAGGGCTCCGATGGCAAGCACGGAGGGCAGGCGCGTTGCCCAAAGCGAGCCGCCGAGTAACTGCTGGCTGCACCAGGCCATAGCGCCGGTGAAAGGCGGGTTGGACCAGAAACCCCAGTCGGGATGCCGGCCCTGGGCCAGGTACAGGAACTCGTCGCGGTGAAAGCCGAAAGTGGCGACCGTGGCGAGATGGATCGCTATTTTGATAGCGGCAAACAGGAGCGGTATCGCGTGGGTGGGGGATAGACGGTTCATTGTTTTGTGGCTGCAATTTAGTCGGCTTGACGGCAGATGTAGAAATATGGCGGGCAGAATTACACGTACGGATATATTTTTAAGCAGTCATCAAACAACCGGTTTCCCATGAACAGATATGTGCTCTCCTTCTTTGCATTATTATTTTCCATATCCATTCTTTCGGCCCAAACGGATACCATACCGCCGGCATTACAGTGTAAAAGTTCGCTGATCGTTCCTGTGCCCATTCCCTGTTTTACCACCGTCTGGACTTCCGATTTCGTGGTTTCGGTCACGGACAACGAGCCCGGACCGATACAGACCGGTATTCGCAAGCGCTGTACGGGCAGCGGTTTTCCCGAAGGTGATACTACTCTCGTATTTCTTTCGTACGAATGGGGTGCTACGCAAGTAGAGGCGTGGGCGCGCGACGCCGCAGGCAATACCAGTTCCTGTACCGTAGCAGTTGAAGTAACGGATCAGTCAGGCGGTTGCGATCCCGCTTTTTCAATATATGCCTTCCTGCCTGACGGCCAGGGCATAAACAGTGTGTGGACGGAAGTAAAGGGCGGCAATTGTCTTGGAGACTCAATTCTCAACCAGTATATCACGCCGGTCAACGGCATGTACCTGCAATTCGGGAGCATTTCACGGCCGGGATACCATACGCAGATGAAACCTTCCAAAGACATCAATCCGCTCAACGGCGTTACTACCTACGACCTTGCGCTGATCCAGAAGCATATTCTCGGAATAAAACCCTTCGATTCGCCATACACGATCATCGCTGCCGACGCCAATCAGGACGGCCAGGTGACGACGGCCGATATCGTGGAACTTCGGAAACTGATCCTGGGTATCACGCAGGCACTGCCCAACGGCAAGTCCTGGCGTTTTGTGCCGACGGACTATGTTTTCCCCGATCCCGCCGATCCGTTTCAGCCGCCATTCCCGGAGATGATCGTAATTCCCAATATGGCGGACCCCGTTCCTAATACTTTTCATTTCACAGGCGTAAAACTCGGCGACGTCAATAACTCTGCCGACCCCTCGCAGTAGACAAACCCGCCAACCAAGTACCGTAAGCCGTCTACCGTAAACCGTCCACCGTAAACCGTCTACCGTATTAAAACATGCGTCTGCGCTGCATGATCCAGTAAAGCATGCCGGTCAGCAGGCCGGTGAAGAGCACCAGTCCGTAGAAAGCCCAGGGCTTGTCGGGCAGGCCGTTGGCGATGTTCATCCCGAAAAAGGAAGAAATGAGCGTGGGCACCATGAGGATCACGGTGATGATGGTAAGGCGGTGGATCACCTGGTTCAGGTTGTTCGAGATGATGCTCGAATAGGCGTCCATGGTGCCGTTGAGGATGTTGGTGTACACGTTGGCCATGGAAAGCGCCTGCGAATTGTCGATGATGATGTCTTCGAACAACTCGGTCATGTCTTCGTCGCCGTTGATATGCAAAAAATCGGTGCGCTTCATCTTGAGTTTTAGCAGCTCATTGGCATTCAATGAATTGACAAAATACACCAGGCTTTTTTCGATGGCCAGCAACTGCTTCAGGTCGGAATTCCGGCTCGAATGCATCAGCTCTTTCTCGATGCGGTTGCGGCGCAGGTTGAGCGTTTTCAGGCAGGAGAGGAAGTGATATACGTTTTGCTCGAGCACCTGCAATACGAAGTGTTTTTCGTCGGCGGGGTTGAAATTGCGCACATTGTTGTCGAGGAACTTTTCGAGTACCGGCGTTTCGAACGCGGAGATCGTGATCACGTGTTCGATGGTCAGCACGATGCCGATCGGCACGGTGATGAAGTAGGCTTCGTTCTCCTCCTGTGCGTTTTGGTTTTTGACCGGTGTGTTCACGAGGATAAAGCGCACGTCTTCGTCGCGCTCGTAGCGGGCGCGCTCGTCAAGATCGAGCGAGTCGGTCAGGAAAACGTGGTCGAACTCGAACCGGCGGGCAAATTCCTCCAGTTCATCCGGCGCAAAGGGCGGGGTAAGATGCACCCAACAGCCGGGATCCGGCTCGGTCAGTTCGACGAGCTTTCTTTTTTCGCGTGTGTAATAGCGGATCACTGTCCATTGAGTGTGCAAATGGGTGAAAAGATAGCATTCCGGGGTCGGGCAGGCCTGTTGGGCAAAAAACGCTGCAAACTTACGTTGTCGCTTGCTGGCAAACAACCTTCTCCGCCTGAATCGCTGAAAAAAATGCCGCGATCGAAAAATTATATTTTGCTCGCATGTTATTTTGTATCGTTAGGGAAAATTTTATTTATAATAAAAGCCGGGTGTTGATTTAAAATTTTAAAAAACCACTTTTTAACTTACTTAATAATAAAAATCATGGGCTCCGGGAGAAAATAATTTTCTATTATTGCGAGGTTTTTGACCGTGTGCATATTTTGACACAGGGTCGAAAAGCGGCTGAAAAGCCTTTGTACCTCGCGGCGCAGAACATATCTGAATCTTCGGTTTTCTAATCCCCACCCTCGTTTTTTCTTTGGAATCCTCTTCCTGTTGCGCTCGTGAAAAGTTCCCCGACATCCTGGTTGGGCGGTAAAAAATACCGGTTCGACAAATCTTTCGAGGACGAATCAAATGATAATTTAAAATTTGGGTCCGTGTTCGGTGCAGCATATTTAACACTTGTTGTATCTCACCCAAGTATAATTGGGCCAAGCGTGCCCGAAAATAATCTTTCTTTACTCCGCAGCGGCCTTGCCGGCTGCCACCGACGATTCCCATGGACTTTGATTTCCAAACCTTACACACATTTACGATCAAACCCTTGTAGTCTATGCGCGTATTTACACCCCGTCGTTTTTTTGGCCTGTTCATTTCCATGCTCTCCGTGCCTTTGGTACTTACAGGTCAGGTTTCGAATGATTCACCGATTGTTGTTGACGGGCATCTTCAACGCCATGTTATCTCTGCCGGATCGGCCAGTCAGCTACTCACATTTGAGAACCTCATCGTGGGCGAAACGTTTTCGCTCATCGTTCCGGACGACCCGGCGCTGAACGGTTGTATTCCGGCGCTTTCTGCTGAAAATGCGGATACCAAAGTACTTTCCTACGATGCCGCCGTGCATCAGCTGAAGTTCGTGGTCAGCGACAAGACCATGACTTTCCGTCTGGATTATCCCTGCACCTGGGATGCTGCCAACCCGCCCCGGCATTATGTTTCCATCATTTGCGAGACCTGCGTAAAGAAAGACCTCAACGAATATCTCAAAGCGCTGGCTGTGCTGGATGTAACCCCCGGCGGATCGGCCGACCAACTGGTCCGTGAGGTAATGATCGGCGGCGACTGTTTCGATATTTCGAACGTCACATACTCCGGTCAGCCCGGCCAGATCGGCACCTTTTCCAACGGTCAGACCAATATCGGCTTTGCCAGCGGGATGATCATGGCTACCGGCGACGCTTCGGTGGCTGTCGGCCCAAATGGCACCGACAACGCCAGCGCGGGTTTCGGCAACTCTACTCCCGACGGCGACTTGTCGCAACTCTCGGGAAGCGGCAGCCTGTTCGACCTCGCCAATATCGAGTTCGACTTCACGCCGACCCAGACGCCCCTGACGTTCGACTACGTATTTGCCTCGGAAGAATACTGTGAATACGTCGGCTCGCAATTCAACGATGCCTTCGGATTCTTTATCTCGGGTCCCGGCATCGCCGGACCGTTCAGCGGCGGCGCTGCCAACATCGCCTCGCTCGGCCCGGGCCAGTATGTAGCGATCAATAACATCAACCACATCACCAACTCCGGCCTTTACGTAAATAACCAGGGAGCCTCCAGCGGTAACCTGTGCGGCCAGACACCTTCCATGGGCCAAGCCGTCAATGAAGTGCAGTTCGACGGTTTTACCCGGAAACTCACTGCTGTTGCAAACGTAATCCCCTGCGAAACCTACCACATCAAGCTCAAGATCTGCGACGTAGGCGACGGCATTTTCGATTCGGGTGTATTCCTGCGCGCCGGCTCCTTCGATGCCGGAGGTAACGCTTCGGTGGAATGGCTCGTCAATGACCAGCCCGACGTAAACGAAGTGTATGAAGGTTGCGGTACCGTAAAACTGGTATTCGACCGCATCGGCGCCAATATGAGTTCCCCCCTGCCCGTGCAGTTTACGGTCACGGGAACAGCAACACCCGGCGCTGACTATCAGCCCATCCCGACCACGGTCGTCATTCCTCCGGGCCAGGACAAACTGTACATTACGGTACCAATTTACGTGGACCAGTTGGCGGAAGGAGCCGAAACCATTACCATTACCCTGCTGAGCCCATGCTCCTGCGTAAACCCCGAAGTAACACTGATCATCAACGACCTGGACCCCCTGATGGCTATCCCGGATTCGACGATCATCTGCGGCCCCGGTGTGGGCACCGTCAGCGTGAATCCCGAAGGCGGTGTTCCGCCCTATTCCTTCAACTGGAACAACGGCACCGTCGAACAGAGTACTACGCAGTTTGTGGCGATCTCTACCAATTTCCAGGTAACGGTAACGGATGCCTGCGGCAAAACCTCCGTGGCAACCGCCCGCATCACCGTTACTTCACCGCCTACGGCAAAACTGATCCCTCCCGCTCCTCAGTTGTGTCCGGGGCAATCTGCCACGATCCAGGTGACCTTTACGGGTACTGGGCCCTTTGAACTGAACTACACCCTGAACGGCGATCAACAGTCGCCGGTCAGCGGGATAACCGATAACCCGTATTTCCTTGTGGTGGACCAACCAGGGCTATACCAGATCACCAGTGTCATAGATGCCGCCGGATGCGAAGGCTCCGGTCAAGGGGTATTGCTGGTGACTCAATCCACCCTGAATATGACGGGTCTGGTCACCAATACAACATGTTCCAATAACTCCAATGGTTCGATCAATACCACTGTTTTAGGTGGACAAGGGCCATATACTTATGCCTGGAATGGTCCGCAGGCCATTCCTCCGATCATTCCCGATCCTACGGGATTGCAACCCGGCACCTATAATGTGACCGTGACAGACTTTTTCGGCTGTACGAATGCCCAGGAGTTTGTGATCGAATCGCCTCCTGCGCTGGTGGCGAATGTCGATTCGGTCATAGGCGCCAATTGCTACAATCCTTCAGGCGGCAGCATCGAACTCAGTGCCGTTGGCGGTACTCCCGGTTATACCTATAACTGGAACAACGGCTTCCCCGGGCCTAATCCGGGTGGCCTGGCGCCCGGCACTTACAACGTGACGGTGACCGACGTGAACGGATGTTCCAACACTACATCAGCTGCCGTACCAGGCGATTTTACGCCGCCTGTCGCGATGGCCACGGTGCCAGAGCCGCTGTCCTGTTTCGTGACATCGATCACCATCGACGGCACAGGCTCGAGCGAGGGGCCTAATTTTACATACAACTGGACGGCTTCGGGGGGCGGTAACATCGTTAGCGGTAATGATACGCCTACTCCGATTGTCAACCAGGCAGGTTCCTACCTGCTCGTGGTGACCAACACGGATAACGGTTGTACAGCTTCCGTTACCGGCCAGGTAACAGGCGATTACACCCCGCCGGTGGCAAATGCCGGTCCGGCGCAATTCCTTACCTGCGTGGTCGACAGCCTGCAGCTGAATGGCTCCGGCTCTGCCAACGGTCCCAACTATACTTACTTCTGGACGGCTTCCAACGGCGGCAACATTGTAAGCGGCGACAGCTCGCTCACCCCTCTGATCAACCAGACGGGTACCTATAATCTCGTGGTCACCAACAACACGAACGGCTGTACGAATACCGCTTCCACCAATGTATCCCTTGACGTGGCGCCGCCGACAGCGGTCGTAGCGCCGGGCGGCCAGATCACCTGCACGAATCCGAACCTTCAGCTCAATGGCACGGGTTCGAGTGCAGGACCGAACTTTACTTATTCATGGACGGCTTCCAACGGCGGAGCGATCGGTACGGGTGGCAATACCCTGAATCCGACCGTGACCGCTTCGGGAATGTATACCCTGGTCGTTACGAACACGATAAACGGGTGTACGGCCACGGCAGCCACCAATGTGACTACCAATGCCAGCGTGCCCACGGCCGTGGCAGCCTCATCGGGCATTATCACCTGCAGCAGTGCACAAGTGATCCTGAATGCCGCGGGTTCCTCTTCCGGGCCTAACTATTCATACCAGTGGAATACGTCCAATGGCCAGATCGTAAGTGGCCAGGGCACCACGATGCTGACGGTCGGCTCTTCCGGGCAGTACACGCTGTTGGTCACCAATACGAATAATAGCTGCACCTCTACGTTTACGATAGACGTGCTCGACGATCTGGCGTTGCCAACGGCAAATGCCGGTACTTCGCAGACCCTGCTGTGCTCGCAGCCCTCACTGACCCTCGATGGCAGCGGCTCCAGCACAGGCCCGAACTTTACTTACCAGTGGTCTGCCTCCGGAAACGGTAATTTTATTACGCCTACAAATATTCAAAACCCCGGCGTCGACCAGCCCGGTACTTACCAGTTGCTGGTAACGAATACGACGAACGGCTGTACCTCCGTCGCACAAGTGCAGATCCTGGAGGACGCCGACGAGCCGGTAGCGCAGATCGTGGCGCCCGCTATCCTGAATTGTAATGTTTCACAGATCACGATCGACGCCTCTGCCTCCAGCGCGGGCGCGGCCATCTCCTATGTATGGTCGGGTCCGGGTATTCAGTCGGGCGACAGCACCCTTATGCCGGTTGTGGATGCACCGGGCACATACAACCTCATGATCACCAATGCAACCAACGGCTGTACGACGCAGCAATCGGTGATGGTGGATCAGGATATTTTGAATCCGCCTGCCGATGCGGGCCCGGACCTCGTGCTCAATTGCTTCAACCCGCAGCAACAACTGGGCGGTTCCGGCAACCCGACCGGTGCGAATTATACCTTCGCCTGGACGGGTAGCGGCATCATGTCCGGAGGCAACACTCCCAATCCGGTTGTTGACCAGGGCGGCACATATACCCTTTTGGTGACCAATACTGCCAACGGATGTACCATGGAGGATATCGTGGCACTGACGGAAGACTTTGCCCCGCCCCAGGCGGATGCAGGGCCGACGTTCCAGTTGACTTGCCAGGAGGAAATTTACACATTGCAGGCATCAGGAAGCCAGGGCGCCAATTTTGCCTATCAATGGACAAGTCCGACGGGTAGTTTCACGACCTCGCCCGATATTCTGACTCCCACAGTGGATGCGCCGGGTACTTATAACTTGTTGATAACCAACACTACGAACGGTTGTACGTCGACTTCCAGCGTGCAGATCACGCAGGCTGCCGACATTCCTGTGATCGCGATCAGCAATCCCGCAATCCTGACCTGTGCGATAACAGATATTACCCTCGACGGCAACGGCTCGAGCACAGGACCGGAGTTTTCATATCAGTGGACGGCTTCCAACGGCGGTAATATCGTCAGTGGCGGCAGCACCCTGAACCCGATCATCGACCAGCCGGGTACTTATACGCTGCTGATTACGAATACGACCAATGATTGCGAATCCGACGCCTTTATTCAGGTCAGCGAAGACGTGGCCCTGCCGCAGATCGATGCCGGCCAGCAGCAAACGCTTACCTGCACTGTTCTTTCGCTCAACCTGGCAGGGGAGGTAACTTCGGCAGGCAACTACAGCTACCAATGGACGCCTTCCAATGGCGGTAACGTCGTTTCTGGCGGCAATACGCTGTCGCCACTTGTAGATGCTACCGGCGATTATGCGTTGCTGGTGACCAACCTGCAAAACGGTTGTACGAGTACGGACCAGGTATCCATCAACGCCGACCAGGTCGATCCGGTGGCTGCGATCCTGCCGCCTGCGATCCTCACCTGTACGACCGACCAGATACCGCTGGATGCCAACGGCTCCAGTATCGGCACTGATATGACGTATACCTGGACCACCAGCGGCGGTAATTATGTGGATATGACCAACGACCTGCTACCCATTGTCGATCAGCCGGGCAGTTATACGCTGCTGGTGACCGACACCGGCAACGGCTGTACGCAGTCGATCTCGGTGGAAGTGGGGCAGGATATCGAAAACCCGGTCGCCGATGCCGGCACCAACGGTCTGCTTACCTGTGCGGTGACCTCGCTCCAACTCGACGGTTCCGGTTCGAGCCAAACGGGGGGTAATTTCAGTTACCTGTGGAGCGCTGCAAACGGCGGACAGATCGTCAACGGCGGCAACTCTCTGACGCCGACGATCGGCGCAGGCGGCGAGTACACGCTGACCGTACAAGACCTCGACAATGGATGCACGTCCACCGATATAGTACAGGTAGCGGTGGACACCGACCCGCCGGCAGTGTTGATCGCTAATCCGCCGACGATCACCTGTACCCAGTTGCAGGTGACGCTCAACGGCAGCGGGTCACAGGGAGGTCCGAATATCACGTATGCCTGGACGACGCAGGGCGGCACTATCATCAGCGGCCAGAATACCACTCAGGCAATTGTGAGTGCGACAGGAAATTATACGTTGACGGTGTTTAACAATGCCACCGGTTGCACGAATACTGCTTCCGTGGCCGTGACAGACGATATTGTACTTCCTGAAGCAGAAGCAGGCGATCCGTTCACCCTGACCTGCTCGGTCAACCAGGTGACACTGCAAGGGGATGGCTCCAGTGGCGGCAGTTACGCCTATGCGTGGTCTACGCAGGGCGGATCGATCGTTTCGGGCTCCAGTTCCCTCAACCCTGTGGTGAACCAGCAAGGGGTATACACGCTCACGGTGACCAACCTCGGCACCGGCTGCACCAACACCGATCTGGTGGAGGTGTTCCTGGAGATGAACGTGCCCACGGACTTCACTATAGAACTGACGCCGCCTTCGTGCAAGGACAACGACGGTGTGATCACATTCGAGCAGGTGACCGGCGGTTACGGCCCCTATCTCTATTCGATCAACAACGGCCAAACTTTCCTTTCGAAGTTAGATTTTACCAAAATATCGCCGGGAACCTACGATCTGTGGATACAGGATGCCAACGGCTGTGAATTCCATAAAACGCTCAATGTGCCGAAAGCGCCGGATCCTGCCGTAAATCTCGTGCCGCAACTGAGCATTGACCTCGGCGATTCCCTGCAACTGGAGGCGGTCTTGCCACCGGGTTATCCGCTTGCACTGATCGATACCGTGATCTGGACGCCGCTGATCGGCCTTACATTTGAAAGCAACAGCATACCCGACCTGCTCACACCGACCGCCAAGCCGTTCAAGCCGACGGAATACAAGGTGACGGTGATCAGCGGCGACGGCTGCGAGGCATCTGACCGCGTGCTCATACGCGTGGACAACGAACCGCATATCTACATTCCGAACGCATTCTCTCCCTGGGATGAAGACGGCGAAAATGACGTCGTGTATATTTTTGCCGACAACAATCAGGTGCGGCTGATCAAGTCGTTCCAGATTTTCGACCGCTGGGGCGAGCAGGTATTTATTCAGCAAAACTTCCTGCCCAACGACCCCGCGAATGGATGGAACGGGCGGCTCAGGGGTAAATTGCTGATCCCCGCAGTGTTTGTCTATTATGCTGAGATCGAACTGATTGACGGACGGACGCTGCTGTACAAAGGTGATATAACCATTGTAAAATAGCCTCTTTTGCGAACTTTATTGAAGGCCACAGACCCGGCAGAGGGTTTGTGGCTTTTTTTATGGCAGAATACCGGCGTCACCGGCCGATTCGCTATTTTCGCCCAATCATTATTCAAAACCAATATCCGGATCAACTTTTCAAACTATGATGGACTTTCGCAAATATCTCCCGATCATCCTGCTGGCGCTGCTGGCCGTTCTGGTGTTCAGCATGTGCGGCTCCTACAACTCTGCCGTAGGCAAAGACGAAAATGTGAAAAAAGCATGGTCGCAGGTGGAAAACCAGTATCAGCGCCGTGCCGACCTGATCCCCAACCTCGTGAATACCGTGAAAGGCTATGCCAATTTCGAGCAGGAAACCCTGGAGAAAGTCATCTCTGCCCGCGCTTCGGCCACCCAGGTAAAAATCGACGCCAACAACCTCACGCCGGAAGCCATCCAGCGCTTCGAGCAGGCGCAACAGGGGCTGACCGGCGCCCTCGGGCGCTTGCTGGCCGTGGCAGAAAACTATCCGGACCTGAAGGCCAACCAGAATTTTCTCGATTTGCAGAAACAACTCGAAGGCACGGAAAACAGGATATCTGTTGAGCGCAAGAATTTCAACGAGGCCGTGCAGGACTACAATTCATACATACGCCGCTTTCCGACAAACCTGATCACCGGCATCTTCGGCTTCTCGCCTAAAGGTTATTTCCAGGCGGCAGCAGGCGCTGAAAACGCCCCCGAAGTGAAGTTCTAAACTGCAATACTGCCGACTTGTCCTCCCAAATCATCGATCTATGCTGTTCACGAAAGAAGAAGAATCCCATATTGTCGAAGCCATCCGGGCGGCCGAACGCCGCACATCGGGGGAGATACGCGTCTTTGTGGAAGATTTCTGCATGAGCGACTATCCGGTAGAACGCGCGGCCGAGGTATTCCACCTGTTCGGGATGTTCAATACCAAAGCGCGCAACGGCGTATTGATCTACCTGGCTGAAAAATCGCACCAGTTCGCGATATGGGGCGATGCCGGCATACACGAAAAAGTAGGGTTTCAGTTTTGGGATGCTGAAAAACAGCTGTTGCGCGATCATTTGCAGCGTGACGAAGGCGTGGAAGGCATTTGCCGCGTCATTGCGCAGATCGGCGAGCAATTGCGGCACCACTTCCCGGTAGACGAAGACAACGACGAAAATGAACTTTCCGATGAGATTATCTACGGCTGAGCGGTTGTTCAGAAGGCTGTTGCCTGCCACAATATACATGGCGCTGCTGCTAATGCCGTTGCTGTTGCAGGCGCAGCGCGACAGCGACCTGTTTCCGCCAAAACCGGAACCTGCGGTGTATGTGCACGACTACGCCGGATGGCTGTCGGCCGCACAGCGGCAGGCGCTGGAATACAAACTGGTCCGCTATTACGATTCCACTTCGACGCAAATCGTCGTGATGATCCGCCCCGACATCGGCGATTACGACAAATCATCGTACGCGTTCGAACTGGGCAACCGCTGGGGCATCGGAAGAAAGAGCAAAAACAACGGCGTGGTGCTGCTGGTGAAGACCGAACCGCCCGGCCGCGGCGCTTTTATCGCAACCGGATACGGTGTGGAAGGAGCGCTGCCCGACATCACGGCGGGGCGTATCATCCGCAATACAATGATCCCCTATTTCAAGCGGGAACAATACGCCGAAGGCATCGAAGCCGGCATCGATGATATCATCAGCGCGTTGTCGGGCGAGTTCAGGAATGAAGGCGAAGAAGGGAAGGAGTTTCCGGCCTGGGTGTTGCTGCTGATCTTCATTGCGGTGATCGTGGCCATCATCCTGATCGCGCGCGCCGCCAAAACGGACGGCACCTGGTATTCTGAAGACGGCGGGCGGCGGTTTCGCAGACGCGGCGGCCCGCCCGGCGGCTGGTGGACGGGCGGCGGCGGAAACAGCGGCGGCTGGGGCGGCGGCTTTGGCGGTGGTGGCGGTTCCTTCGGCGGCGGCTCGTTTGGCGGTGGCGGCGCCGGCGGCGACTGGTAACGCGTATCTCATTCAACACACCATAGCCATCGGCGGATATGAGTTTACAACAGGGACCTATTTTTGTAGCAGCCTCGGAAGTGCATGGCCAGGGCGTTTTTGCTGCCCGCGACATTGAGGAAGGTGAAGTGATCGAGGTGTGTCCGATCCTGCTGTTTCCCGTCGCGCAACTGGAACATGTGCGCAAAACCGTGCTGGACGATTATTATTTCGATTGGGGCGAAGAAGGCGCCTGGTTTGCCTTTTGCCTGGGATACGGGTCGCTTTACAACCATTCATACGAACCCAACGCGGAGTACGGCATGGATTTCGAAGCGCAGACCATCGATTTTTATTGCATCAAGGACATCGCGGCCGGCGAAGAGATCTTCATCAATTATAACGGAGATGCCGACAACCGTGCAAAGGTGTGGTTTGAAAAATGAGAGCGTGTTTAAATTTTCATGCTGAGGCGAAAGCGAGCATAATTTTGTTTCAGACGAGGCAGGTTTTGCAGCCATAGCCGGAAGCTATGGCGAAAAATCTAACGCTGTATGAAGTAAAATTTGCCGCTTGTAGCCCAGTGATGAAAATTTAAACACGCTCTAAAATACCCCGACCGACTATGAAAAAGCAACAGGACTTGCCTACCTACGAATCGGCGTTTGCCGAACTGCAACAGATCGTGCGTGAGTTGCAGGAAGAAGCGGCCGGTATCGATACCCTGACCGAAAAGATCGCGCGCGCGACGGAACTCATCCGTTTTTGCAGGGAACGCCTTCGTATGACGGAGGAAGAGATCGGAAAATTGACGGACCTGTCGGATTAAGAACGTGTTCGGGATTTCTGTCTCCTGCAAAAAATCCCGAACACGTTCTAAAAAGAAAAAGGGAGAAAAAGCGTGTTTTGATGGCTTTTCTCCCTTTTTTAATTGAAAAACGGGCCGGCGGGAAGCCCCACAATATTGATTATCTTAAATTTCCAGTTTCCAGTTTCCAGTTTCCAGTTTCCAGTTTCCAGTTTCCAGTTTCCAGTTTCCAGTTTCCAGTTTCATCAATTTTTCTTCTTGCCGAAAGCATCCCATACGCCCCAGTCCTTGATCTTTTTGCGCTCGCGTTTGGCGATGATATAACGCATGGATACCGAAGCGCCGGTCCATTCAAAAGGGTGTACCTGATCGCCGGAGAGGTGCAATTCGGGTTTCCAGTCGAATGAAAAGTTGAGGCGGCCAAGGCTTACTTCCAGTCCGCCGATGGCCGACAGTCCGAATACATTATTGACCTCATCCCCGTTTTCAACGCGGTTGGCGGTGCTTTTCCAGTAATAGTGTGCGCCGGCGCCACCGTACAGATTGACACCGCGGAACAGGATCTTGCGGTGCTTTTCCGCCAGTACCGTCAGGCCGATGTCCTCGGAACGCAGCGGCGTATGCAGGATGCCCTCCACCGTCCAGTCATTGGCGATGTGCTGCTGCAAGGTAAAATTGATGCCGTTGTCGAGGCGGATACCGGCAGCCGTTTTATAGGATTGGCCGAAGGCGAGGTGGCTCAGCAGGGCAAGTGCGGGGATGAAAAGAAAGCGGGCATTTTTCATATCTGTCAGTCGATTGATCGTTTGCATGAATGATGACATAAAAACGGGCGCCCGGTATGGCTATTTCCGCAGAATTCCCGCTTTAAATGTTTTTTAACCGGAAGGGCGCTATTTTCGCCGAACTGTATAAGAAACCGTTAAAAAAATGCCCTTTAAGGTCGTCTGGCACCGCATTGTCGAGTACCTGAAGTTCTATTGGCGCGCGGAAACCCGCTACCGGCTCCATTCGCCGCATATATTTTCCCTTGCGGAGGCTGTATTGGAAAATCCCCGGCGGTATTACGCTTTTCGCGATGTGGAATGGTTGCGGGAGCAGATGCGGGATAGCGAGTCGTCGATCGAACTGGTCGATTATGGCGGTGAGGAAGATGCCCGGCCCGAGACCAGCAGGTTGCGGTTGCGGGAAATATTGCATCGCGCGGCCAGCAGCCCTGCGCAAGGGCGCCTGTTGTTCCTGCTGACGTGCTGGGCCGCACCGCGGAAAATCCTCGAATTGGGCACCTCGCTGGGGCTGAGTGCCATGTACATCGCCTCCGCGGCGCGGACGGCGAAAATGATCACCTTGGAAGGCGCGCCGGCATGTGCCGATCTCGCCCGCGTCAATTTCAGTTTGCTCGGCCTCCGGCATGTGGAAGTGAAAACAGGGCCGTTCAGGGAAACCTTGCCGGTCGCGTTGCAGGAAATGCAGGCTCCCGATCTTGTATTTATCGACGGCCACCACCGCCCGGGGCCGGTTTTGCAGTATTTCGAGACTTGCCTGGCGCATGCAAACCCCGGAACGGTATTCGTTTTCGACGATATGTACTGGTCGCCGGACATGACCGAAGCCTGGAAAAAGATACAGGCGCACGGGCGCGTAACCATGACTGTCGATTTTTTCGACCTATCCCTGGCATTTATTAATCCTGATTTTCGGGAAAAACAGCACTTTCGCGTTGTTTCTGTCGCGCAAAAGCCCTGGCAGGTCCTTTCCCTTTTTTGAGAAACCGCCTTTACAGCCGCAACAGGTTGTTCAGGCCGTACCATCAGTTAACCAACAGCAGCAGGATTGCAACTCGAGATCACCTACCGCCAGATCTGGAAAATATCGGCCCCCATCATGCTCGGATCGGCTGCCCAAAACGTCATTGCGCTGAGCGATGCCGTTTTGCTGTACCATAAAGGCGAGGTAGAATTTGCGGCCATCGGGTTTGCCGGCGTTTTTTACATCACGATCGCCGCTATCGGCTATTCCTTTTCCCGCGGCGGACAGATCATCATTGCCCGGCGGATGGGTGAGCAGCGCCCCGGCGCCGTCGGGCATGCCTTCCATACCATGCTCATTTTCGAATGGGCGCTGGCCCTGCTGATGTGGCTGTTCATGCGATATGCCACTCCCTGGTTTTTCCAGTTGTTCCTCGATCATTCTCCCGAGATCTACCTGAAATCGCTCGAATACATCCACTACCGCGCCTTCGGGGTGTTTTTCAGTTACGGCGGCATCGCCCTGATCTCGCTGTACAGTGGCATCGCAAGGCCCGGCATCATCCTCGTCGATACGATCATTCTTGCGATCGTCAACCTGGTGCTCAACTACGCGCTGATCTTCGGCGAATTCGGCTTGCCGGCGATGGGCATCGGCGGCTCCGGACTGGCGAGCAGCATCGCCGAGGGCGTAGCATTCGTTGTGTTTGTGGTCTATATGCTGTTCGACAAAAAAACGGCGCCCATGCGGGTCTTTACCTGGCCCCGGTTCGACTGGCCGCTCACGCGTCAGCAACTCAACCTGGCCCTTCCGGTGGTGGCTAACGCCGCGGTAGGGCAGGGGAGTTGGGTGTTTTTCTTCGGCATGGTGGAAAATTACGGCGCACGCGCGCTGGCGATCTCCAACCTGGCGCGTACGGTATACCTCCTGCTTTCCATTCCCATGTGGGGTTTCTCGTCGGGCGTCAACACCCTCGTGAGCAACCTGATCGGGCAGGGGAGGCACGGTGAAGTGCTCTCGGCAGCCTGGAAAACGGGAAAGTTCTGCTGGGCGGTGACCATGATCGTGGCCGTGCCCGTGCTGCTCTTCCCCGGAAAATTGCTGTACCCCCTGCTGGGCAAATCGGACATGAGCCTGATCGGCGAAACGCAACCCGTTTTTCACCTGCTGCTGCTGATCATATCGCTGGCGACGGTGGGGGTGGTTTTTATGAATGCCCTTGCCGGCACCGGCGCCACCTGGTTCGGCCTCAAGTTGCAGGCCGTTACGGTAATGGTCTATCTCGGCTACATCTTTTTTATCACCAATTACACACAACTGGGCCTTCAGTGGGTATGGATGTCGGAGGTGCTGTACTGGGCGATCATGATCTCGATGGTCCTTTATTATTTGCGCACGGAACACTGGCATGCCATGGAATTTTGAATACTGTTACGCAGGTAATCATTCAGCCGGCGCGCAGACCGGAGATTTGCACCATACTTTTGAAAAACGTACCTTGATTGTAACATGATGCGACACTGGCTGAAAAAGTGGACCGTTTGGGAGTTCCTGCCCTGGTGGCTGGCCAATGTACCCGTATACGGTTTCTGGCTGTGGTTTGCCGCTCGGTCCCGGCATCTGGTGTTCTTCTCCAACGTCAACCCGTCTATACCGCTCGGAGGCGCCATGGGCGAGTCGAAATTCGACATTCTGAAGCAGGTGCCGCAGCATCTGGTGCCCAAAACGTTGCTGGCGCCGGGCGGACAGCCGTTCGGGCAAACGCTCGCGGCAATTGAGGAGAAAGGCATCGCTTTCCCGCTTATTGCAAAGCCCGATATAGGCGAACGCGGCTTTCTGGTCAAAAAAGTGGAAGATGCAGCAGCGCTGGAAGCCCACCTCAGTCGTTATCCGGTAGATTTTATCATTCAGGAATTTCTCACCCTGCCCGTGGAGATGACCGTGCTGTATCACCGCTTCCCCGACGGAAAGCGCTTCGGCATCACCTCTGTGTGCGTCAAGGAATTTCTGAGCGTCAGGGGTGACGGGCATTCCACCGTGCGCGCGCTGATGCAGGCAGATGCGCGGTCGGGTTTTCAGGTGGAGCGTTTCGAGCGCGAAGACCCCGGTATGCTGGAAACGGTGCCCGCCGTGGACGAAACGGTATTGCTGGAACCCATCGGCAACCATTGCCTCGGCACCAAATTCCTGAACGGCAATCACCTGATCGACCAGGCCCTGCTCGATGCATTCGAGCCGGTGTGCGCTTTTTTGCCCGGCGTGTTGTACGGGCGTTTCGACCTGAAATGCGAAAGCCTGGAAGCGCTGCGCCGGGGGCAATTCAAGGTGATGGAACTGAACGGCGTATTTGGCGAACCGGCGCATGTGTACGATCCTTCGTTCGGCATGTGGCGCGCATACCGCGACTATTACCGGCACTGGCGCATCCTTTTCGACCTGTCGCGCGCGCAACTTCGCCTCGGGATTTTGCCCACCCGCCACCGGGAAGCCTGGAGGTTTGTTGTGCGATATTTTCGCTATAAAAAAGAGTTGGAAACACGTTGACCCCCATCGATTAGCCGTACCTTCGCGTTTCACCAATACTAAATCAATGAATATTGAAGCAAAAAAAGTAGTGTCCGTGCACTACACCCTGACCGAAGGAACGGCCGAAGGACAGCTGGTAGAGACCACCAACGGTGGTGAACCGCTTGCATTTATATACGGGATCGGAATGATGATCCCGGAGTTTGAGAAAAACCTGGAAGGACTGAAGACCGGCGACAAGTTTGCATTTGGCATCAAAGCCGCCAATGCGTATGGTGAATACGACGATTCTGCGCTCGTGGAAGTGCCGAAAAGCATGTTTGAAGTCGACGGGAAAATTCCGGACGGCCTGCTGGAAGTCGGCAATATGCTGCCGCTGACCGACCAGGAAGGCAACCGCTTCAACGGCATGGTTGCGTGGGTAGGCCTCGACAAGGTGAAACTCGATTTTAACCATCCCATGGCGGGCGTCGACCTTTTCTTTACCGGCCACGTGGAAGGTGTTCGGGAAGCCGAGGCCGCCGAACTGGAGCACGGGCACGTACACGGCCCGGGCGGTCACCAGCACTAAGCCAGAGGTATACGAAATAATATATACGCGAAGCCCCCGCCGGTGTTGTTCCGGCGGGGGCTTCCGTGTTTTTATCGGTATTCGGAGGGGCGCCTCAGTTCAGCTTCTCCATGTCGCGGATCAGGATGGAATTGCGGTTGAAATGGATCAGGTTGGACTTGCGCAGTTCGTTGAGGATCGCCGTGACCGTCTGCCGGCTGGCGCCGACGAGGTTGGCGATGTCCTGCTGCGTGAGGCCGTGTTTTACCAGGGTCTCAAAACCGACCTGGCGCCCGCGTTCGCCGGCGCTCTCCTTCAGAAACTCCACGATGCGGGTGCGCACGTCTTTCAGGATCAGCGATTCCCACTGGCGTTCCGCTTTTCTCAGGCGTTCGCCGAGATAGAGCATGACAGACTGGGCGAGCCTGAAGTTTTGCTGCATCATGTGTTTGAAATCATCCACCTTGATCGTGAAGTAGGTGACATCGTGGTTCATGGTGGAGGCAAATTCTGCACGGTGTTGTTCGCCGGTGAGGCCCAATTCGCCAAAAACGGTGAAAGGATGCTGAATACTTTTGATGATCTCCCGTCCGTCGGGTGAATAAATGCCGATCTTCACGGCGCCGCTTGCCAGAAAACACACATGGTCGCTCGGTTCGTCGGCCAGGTAAATAAAAGAGTGTTTTGGTTTGGTTTTCAGCTCGGCCAGTTGCGCAAGCCGCTGAAGCTCAGCCTGTGAGAGCGAAGCCAGCAACGGAAAACGCTGTAATGTGCTGAGTAAGGTTGGTGCATCCATAAATTGCCTGTTGATTTGGACGAATACTATGGGAGGTGCATTCCGTGTATTGCCAAAACTGTGCCAAGCGATTTTTTCCCGGGGGCTCTTTTCCTTTTCATGCACCATTGCCCTATCTTTCACCCAATTCAGGGTATTTGCTTGAAAGTGAAAACCTTAGATCGTCAAACTAAAGCACCGATATGAAAAGCAATCAGGATACGCAGGCCGTCAAGCCATTTTCCATGCTTACCGACTTCGATATTTCCCTGTACCAGGGCGGCAAGCATTTTTTGTTGCATCACAAGATGGGCAGCCATGTTGTGGAGGTCGACGGAGAACGCGGTGTTTGCTTTTCGGTGTGGGCGCCGCACGCCAAACGCGTGTCCGTGACGGGCGATTTCAACAAATGGAATCCCGATGCCCACGTACTGCTGCCCCGCTGGGACAAAAGCGGCATCTGGGAAGGCTTTATTTCCGGGCTCGACAAAGGGACGGTCTATAAATACCATATCAAAACGCACGACGGCTTTGGGCTCGACAAAGGCGATCCGTTTGCCCTGAAATGGGAAACGCCGCCACGCACCGCTTCGGTGGTCTGGGACCTCGAGTACAAATGGAATGACGAGAAGTGGATGAAGGCCCGCAAAGAGCGCGCCGGCAAGCCTCAGCCCTGGTCGGTCTACGAAGTGCACCCGGGCTCGTGGAAGAAGATACCGGAAGACGGCAACCGCTCGTACAATTACCGCGAACTGGCCGACGAACTGGTGCCTTACGTCAAGGAAATGGGGTTTACTCACATCGAGTTTATGCCCGTCATGGAACATCCCTATTTCCCTTCCTGGGGCTATCAGGTCACGGGATATTTTGCCCCCACCAGCCGTTCGGGCGATCCGCAGGACCTGATGTATCTGATCGACACCTGCCACCGGGAGGGCATCGGCGTGATCCTTGATTGGGTGCCCTCGCACTTTCCCGGCGACATACACGGCCTGTACCTGTTCGACGGGACGCACATTTACGAGTACAGCGACATGCGCCGCGGCTATCACCCCGACTGGAACAGTTATGTGTTCGACTACGGCCGCAACGAAGTGCGTTCGTTCCTGATCTCCAATGCCTTGTTCTGGCTTGAATATTACCACGTCGACGGCCTGCGCGTGGACGCAGTGGCGTCCATGCTCTATCACGATTATTCGCGAAAGGAAGGCGAGTGGATACCAAATATCTATGGTGGCCGGGAGAACCTGGAAGCCATCTCTTTTTTAAAGGATTTCAACGAAGCCGTGTACAAAACTTACCCCGGCGTAGAAACGATCGCGGAAGAGAGCACGGCATTTCCCGCCGTGACCAAGCCCACCGTCGAGGGCGGACTCGGCTTCGGGCAGAAATGGATGATGGGCTGGATGCACGACACACTCGATTATTTCAAACGGCCGCCCATTTTCCGCCGCTGGCACCAGAATGAGATCACCTTCTCCATGGTGTATGCGTTTTCCGAAAAATTCATGCTGCCACTGAGCCACGACGAAGTCGTGCATATGAAGGCCTCCCTGCTCTATAAAATGCCCGGCGACGAATGGCAGAAATTTGCCAACCTGCGCGCGCTGTTCGGCCATCAATGGACACACCCGGGCTCGCAGATTCTGTTTATGGGCGGCGAATTCGGGCAAACCTCCGAGTGGAGCCATGATCTCGGCGTCGCCTGGCAGTTGCTGCAATACGACTATCACAAGGGCGTGCAGACCTGGGTGAAGGCGCTCAACGACCTGTACGTTTCCCGCAAAGCCCTGTGGTACAACGCTTTTTCACCCGCCGGTTACGAATGGATATCCGGCGATGATACCGAAAACTGCGTGCTGGCCTACCTGCGAAAAGGTGAGCCGGGCGACAAGGTATTGCTCGTGGTTTGCCATTTCAATACCAACGCCATCAATGAATATTCGGTAGGGGTGCCGTACGGCGGAACCTGGAAAGAAGTGCTCAACAGCGACGACAAGCAATTCGGGGGAAGCGGGGTAGTGAATGGCGACCTGAAGGCGAAGAAGACGCCTTCGCACGGACACGAGCAATCCATTACCTTCAAACTGCCGCCGCTTTGCGTGATGATATTTGAAGGAGACGACGTACCGAAGTCGAAAGTAAAGGTCGAGAAAAAGAGCGCGGCCCCGACTGCCACAAAGGCAAAGCCGAAGCCGCGCACAAAAAAATCCTGAACAGCCTCTTACCAACCCGGTACGAAGTTGAACCCGAAGGTCCAGCTGCGCCGCTCTTTCGGCACGGAAAGGGGCAGGGCGTAGTAAGGCTCCAGCACCAGCACGCCAAACAGGTTAATACGCAGCGAGACGCCGAGTGAATAGAGCGGCTTGTGCTGGATGGGATCGCGTCCGTCGAAGGGATCGTCGTCGACGGGATTTTTCTTCAGGTCGTTTTCCGTGAAAAAGCCGATACCGGCATCGAAAAACAGGTTCAGGTCGCTGAGCAGGAACCCCGATTTAATGAGCGACAGTTGCCGGGGGCCGGTGAACGGAAGGCGCACCTCAAAATTGGCGATGCCGATCTTGCTGCCCGCCATCTGATCGATCAGTTCAGGCGCATCCTGATACAGCACGTCGGAGGTGTAGCCGCGCACGAAATACGACTCCCCTGCAAACAGCGGATACACTTCATTGGTATTGTTGGCATTCCCGCCGAGGCGCCCGTAACCCAGGCCGCGGACGGCAAAAGTCACCGGCCGCACATAAAAGTAGCGGCGGCCGTCGAGCAAAACGGTGGTGAAATCGTAGGCGCCGAAATAGCGTTCCACGCCGATACGGTAACGCCAGCCCTGCAGCGGCGCCGTGAACCCGAAATAAGAGTTGTCGCCCACGTAGGCGGTACTGAGGCTCATCAGGTGATTGGTGCCCGGCGCGTCGAGGCGTTCGCGGTCCTGCCCGAGCAAAAATCCCGACGCATCCACGTAATTGACGTAGTGGTCGACGCGCTGGTGGTAGAACTCGTATGCCGTGCCTACTTCGAAACGCTTGGTCACCGACAGCGGGTAAAAAGCGAATACGCCGACCCGCTCCTGGAACAATCGCTGAATGATGATATCGTCCTGGTAGCCGAAATACTGTTCGCCGTTCAGGGTGGTCTCTACTTCCGGTTGCAGGTCGGGATCCTGAAAGTACTGTCCCGAGCGGTAGGGAATGTGCGACAGGTTGACGCCCCAGTTGATCCTGTTTTTCTGGTTGATGAAGGAAAACTGGCCTGCCATATCGCTGATCTCGCCGTTTAGCGCCAGGCCGGTGTATATCTGGTTGTTGCCGAGCACGTCGCCGAACAGCATATCGACGCCGCCGGCGAGGCCTGTGGCGGTACCGAAGCTGCTGTTGCCCGTTGCGACCCCTACGCCGGCGCTGCCGCCGATGTAGTCCAGCGAAAATTTGGGCTTATACTTCACAGGCTTCAGCGTCGTGCTGGCTTCGGACGCCTGGGTGTTGTTGTCCAGCAGGCGGAGGTTGGTGTTTATGACATCGCGCTGGCCGGGTTTGAAAGGCGGAAGCGAGGCGGGCACCATGTCTACATTGTTGGGGTCCACTTCTTCCGGTGTGAAATCGCGCAAGCGCGCCTGATAGACTTTATAAGCGCCGTTTTCATAGTACGTGTAAAGCACCCGGTCGCGGTCCTCCGCTACCGTAATGGCCGGTGCGTAGGGCGTAATGCCCGTGATACCGGTTACCAGTTTGGTCATCTGCTCCACTTTTTTCGTGCTCATATCGTACCGGTACATGTTGCGGAAACCGTCGCGGTTGCTCAGGAAAAAGATATTGCCGGCCTTGTCGAACTGCGGGTTCAGATTGTCGGCGCCGGGAAAGAAATCCAGTTGCTCCGTTTCGCCCGTTTCCATGTTCATCACGGCGAGGTTCATCGTCCATTCGCCGTTGGAGCGTCCGCGTTCGAGGCTGATCTGGTCGGTGGAGTAGGCCAGCATTTTGCCGTCGGCGCTCCAGGTGGACAAAATCTCGGAGGCCTTGTCATTGGTCAGTTGCCTCACCTTGCCCGATTTCAGGTCATAGGCGTACAGGTCGGTCTGGCCGTTCACCAGTCCGCTGACCACGATGGTCTTGCCGTCGGGGCTCCAGGCCGGATTGCTGAATGCAGGTACGCCCGGGATGCTGATCTTTTTGACCGATTTGCCCTTGAATACGTCCTGTATGACCAGCACGCTTCGCCCTTTCTCGTACACGTCGAAGGCAAACTGCTTGTCATTCGGACTCCAGGTGCCGGCGCTTTCGATAAAGTTGAACTGGTCAATGTGACCGTCCGAGGCCGTACTGGCCACTTTTTTCAATACTTTACCCGACTTGGCTTCTGCCAGGAAGAGGTCGGTGGTGAACAGGTTTTTTTCGGAGAGAAAGATCACGTATTTGCCGTTGGGGCTCAGCACAGGACAGATGGTCATCCTGCCCGCGTCGTCGTCGAACAATTTCCGGCCGGGCAGGTCCTGGCTTTTACCGAGGCGGCGCAGCAGTTTTTCGCGGGCCTCTTTTTTGTCTTTCGACTTTCTATCGCTGTCGGCGGCATTCAGCACGGCGATGGCATCGGCGTCCAGGCCGACCCAGCGGCCGTAGTGGTTGCGCAATGCTGCGTGCCAGGCCGTTGATAATGAGTCCGGTGTGGTAAAGAGGGTAAGTTTGGTGGCGGCGTCGAGGCCGTATTTTGCCGTGTTCCTGAAATAATCGGCGATCACCTCATCTCCGTACACGCCCGTCACATAGGCCCAGAAGGCCTGCCCCCAGCGGTACGGGAAATATTTGTAACTGTTCAGGTCGTCGAGGGTGGGCAGATCGTCCTGGAGTACGGCATCGCGCATCCAGAGGGCTGTATGGGCGTCTATTCTGCCGATAGACATATATTCCGCGAGGCCCTCGATCATCCACAAAGGCAGGTTGCCGAGGTTGCGCAGGCTGGTGGAATCGCCGTTTATGATCATGTGGTACTGGAACGCGTGCACGAGTTCGTGCCCCAGCACGTGGTTCGTCTGTTGGTTGGTCATGGCAATGGGGAACACGACGCGGTTGCGCAGGCCTTCCGTGACGCCACCCGTACCCACGTTGATGCCGCCCTGAATGGCGTTGGTTTGCTGAAACCCCGCGTGATCGTTGTAGATCAGCAAAGGGTTTTTTTCCGTAAAGGTGTCGCGCAGAACGGCCTGGTGCATGGCATACCACAGCTCCGCCGCCGCGCCCAGTTCTTTGAGTTTGTCGGGGTTGTCGAGATACTCGTATATCTCAAAGTGGTCGGTTTGGGAAACCTTGAAGTCCAGTTTTTGATACCTCGGTTTGTTGCGCCCGAAATACTGTGCCTGCATTGTGCCGGCAAAGACGAGGGTCAGGAGGGAAAGCAATAAAATGCGTTTCATGGCTATATGATTTTTTTGTTTGGGCCCGTTGTATGCGCGCCGGTTGCAAGGGACGCGCGGGTTTAAATCGAGGCTAACATTTAACAGGGCATTTTAACACTTGTTTACGCAAAAAATTTTCCTAACGGATGTTATATCCGCGTTAAAGTACAGGAACGCAGGCTTTTGGCCGGCAAGTTTGAAGGTATTTGTAAGTTCACGGCAATTTGATCACCACGCTGAAATGGATCTTCCGGTTGTGCTGGATCGGCATCTGCGCCCTGGCGATGTTGCAGCAAACCCGCCTGCTGCTCGGCATGCCCCTGCAGCCGGACTGGCTTGACGGGTACGTGCTGGGCAGCACCATCTTTGCCTATGGCTTCACCCATCCCAACAGACGGATAAAAGGCGCCGCCTGGTTGGCAGGACTTTTCGGCGGGGTGTGTTTCCTGTGGCCGGCGGTGGAGGCGCGCCACCTCGTTTCGTGGCAGATGCTTTCGGTCGTACCCTTGTTGTTGTGGTTGCTCTACTACGGCATGCAGCGTCCGGGTCGCGCGGGGCTGCGCGGGATGCCGGTCGCCAAACCGGTCGTGGTCGGCCTCACCTGGGCAACGGTCACGGTATGGCTTCCCCTGCCGCCGGAATCCTGGGGGGACGGAAGTTTCGTTTTTATCGGGAGAGCCCTGTTCATCGGCGCGCTGGCGCTGGCTTACGACCTCAGCGACCTTGCCTACGACCGCAGGCGCGGTTTCACCACCCTGGCGGCGCGCATCGGCCCTGAAAAAACATTTCGCCTGATCGATCTCGTGCTGCTCGCCGCAGCACTATGCTACGTCGTAAACACTTTCCTGCGGATATTCTCCCCGGCGTATACGCTGGCACTGATCGCCTCGCTGGCGCTGAGCACGTGGTGGCTGCGCTATCTGATGCGCGCCACGATGCGGAAAGACTGGCAAAAAATCCTGATCGACGCGCTGATGCCCATCCAGTTTTTGATGGCGGCGGCGGCGGAAATGCTCTGAATTGCGCGGCGCCGGCGGGCTATTTGGCAGGGCTTTTGCCAGCGGGTTGGACAAACTTCCCGTTCTTTGCTTCAAAAAATACGTGCTTTTTCATGCGTTTTCTGTTCGGTGTCGGGGCTTTTTGTCTGTTTTTCGCGTTTGCTTGCTCCAACGACGGCAAGCGTGATATCAGCGATTATTACTTTCCGGTGGATGAATTGCGCAGCGGCAAAGTATATGAATACGACCTTGCCAGGGGCGACTCCTCATCGCCGGAATACTGGTACTACCGCTCGTTCAAACTCGACAGCGGCCTGTTTCTCACGGGCACTTATTACGACAGGCGTTTTCAGATCGGCCAGATCGTGCGGGAGAAGATCGTTTCGAGCGGCTCGCAGGTGAATGAATATTTCCTGTATGAAACGGATTGGGAAACGGAGCGGCAGCAACAAACGACCGCCGTTGTAGAAGCCCCCGATGTGTTCCCGTTCAGGGTGCGCGACTCAAGCGGGGTGTTTCTGTTTCGCATGAAATACCATCCTGTGCTCGATTCTGCAACAACGATCTATATCATTCGCAATCGCGTCTTTCTGGGGGAAGGTCCGGCCTTTGAATTCCAGGGAGCGCAGTACCCCTGCGTGCGTTTCGGTCTGCGCGAAGTGATCGGCAACGAAAGCGAGGGCGCGCTCGAAATAGAAGGGCGGGGCGAAGAATGGTACGCCAAAGGCCTCGGACTGGTCTATTACCGCAAGTCGTTCGGCCAGAATGCGCAGGTGCAGTTCGAATACCGGCTGAAAGATGTTTTTCCGATGTCCGAACTGGAAAAACGCGCGGCAGCGTATTACGGCGACGAGTAGCGCGAAAAAGAGCCATCCCGAATGTTTAAAATGACTATCCGCATATTGTACCCAAAGGCTCATTCCCGGAGGGAATCCCTCTTTATAGCATACAAGGAACAATCTCATACGCAACCCCATCGGGGTTTCCTTTGATATTAACAGGAAACCCCGATGGGGTTATTGATGGGCAATGGCGCCTGCCTATAAACAGGCATTCCCTAACGGGAATATGCGCGCGTGCTGGAGTGGGCAAACAAAACAAGC
Organism: Lewinellaceae bacterium; assembly: GCA_020636045.1. GTDB lineage: Bacteria > Bacteroidota > Bacteroidia > Chitinophagales > Saprospiraceae > M3007. Next base: position 49,606 of record JACJYP010000013.1, on the reverse strand, counting down.
AGATATTCAACGGGTTTAACCGTTTCCGACTGCCAAGCCAATAAAACCGTTAAAACGGTTCAATTTTCTTCTTTTCGCAAATCCAGCGACTGAAAATCGCGGGTTGAAAAATTCGGGATGGCCCATATTTACACTGGCAGCATCGCCTGCATCAGTGCTCCACCACAATTTTTCCCGTCCTGCCATCCGCATTGAACACGTAAATGCCATTCGGCAAAAGGCCCAGATCGAGTTCGAACGCATTGGAGGGGATATCGTTTCTGCTCAACAGTTGCCGGCCCGTCAGGTCGAACAAACCGAACCTTCGCACTTCTGCAACACCCGGTACCGTGATTCGGATGGCCCCGTTGGTCGGGTTCGGCGAAGTCAGCACCTGTTGCGCCGTTTCAGCGGGTTCTTCTGTATCAACCGTGACCGGCGCCAGGGTGTAAAATGCGATCAGGACCATCATTTCGTCGTCGGAAGTCGGTCCGAACGCCACGCTTTCCGGTCCTTCATTGACCCAGGACGCCTCGTGGATGATGCCTGTATTCCAGTTGATCGGCATCAGTGGTTCCCAGTACCGCAACGGGATGTGCTGATAATCAAAAAATTGTGTAGGGCATCCCGGTATGCCGAGCGGACAGGAAGCGTCGTAGATCAGTTCGCCCTTCTGGCCGCTGGCCAGCCGTTTCCAAACCTTGTAACTGCGCCCGTATTTGTGAGTATGCCCCATGAGCCCCCACACGTACAGGGTGCCTGCGCCAAACTGGAATTCCGGTTTTGAATAGGTGATCAGGTTGCCGTTGTTCGGGATCGGGATAAACGGATTGACGAGCAATGTGGCGTACATCTGCTGTTGCGCCGTTCCCACGGGTTGCGTGTACACGTTGACGTATACTTCGCACTGATACGGCAACAGCAGCGAATAATTGATGTAGTGCGCATTGAGGTCCAGGGTGATATCTTTTTCCCACCTGAAAGCGGTTCCCTGCGGCAGGTGCAGGTCCGTTTGTTCCTGCACGGCGGCCACGAGGTTGATCTGGTCGTGGTTGGCATTGAGGCGCAGGCCGTGCGGCACGGCATTGGCGCCTGTGCCCTCGAAATTATACACGATGAAGTGGTGGGAGTAGCCTGAAATGAGCATTTCCATGCGGTTGACCTCGATGTTGGCAGGCAGCGAGAGTTCGTATTTCTGAAAATACTCAAGTTCACCGTCGGGCGGCAGATAAAAAGGTCCCATTTTGATCTGAAAGCCTTCGCCCGGAGCAGGCGGCGGAGGCGGGCCGTCCGGGAAGGATTTCTGGCCGCCGACATTGTAAAAACTCTCTACGACCGATTTGTCAAAAGAAACCCCTGTCGTCTTGGCGCCAAAAAGGATCCATTGCCGGATGATCTCCTTTTCCAGGTTCGTCAGCGGGGTAGAAGGCGACTGCGGCATGGATTCGCCTTCTTCGGCATGCAGCGCAGCAATGGTGGATTCCAGCCCGTTGTTGATCTTGCGGAACAAAAAACTGCGGTCGGGGCGCCCTGGATACACGCGTTTGAGGCCGCTGTTGCCGGCAAAAATGTTGGTCGGATCGACGTTCACCAGTTTTTGCGCTACGTTGATGGCGCGGAGCAGTTCCGTCGAGCCGGTTCCCTCCAGGTCGAGTCCGGCTTCGGGAGATGCATGGTCGTGGCAGGTGATGCACTTGTTTTTGAAGATCTGGTACACCTCCTGCACGGAGGGAAGCGGAGTCTGCGCCCGAAGCGGGGCAGCGAAAAAGATCACAGACAGCAGAAGTAGTAGATTATTTTTCATAGTGCGGAAGGTTGGTGATGTATCAGACAAAGATGCCCCCGATCGGCCAATACATGGCGCATAAAACGGAGTTTGAGAAAAATTTAACCTTTAATGCCTTTCACATCGAGGGCATCGCGCAGGCCGTTTCCCACGAGGTTGAACGCCAGTACAGTAAGGGCGATGGCCATTGCAGGCGCCAGGGCCAGGAACGGTTTCCCGCTGATGGCGTATCCGTAATTTTCATTGAGCATGCCACCCCAGGAAGGCGCAGGCGGCTGAACGCCGAAGCCAAGATAACTCAATCCCGACTCGATCAGGATGGCCGTAGCGAAGTTGCCGGCAGCAACTACCATGACCGGCCCGAGCAGATTGGGCAGGATATGGCGCAGCACAATGCGACCCGACCCGAATCCCATGCTGCGCGCCGCTTCGACGAAAGGCAGTTCGCGCAGCGAAAGCACCTGCCCGCGCACCACGCGCGCCACGTCGACCCACATCGTCAGGCCGACCGCAAGAAAAATGATGCCGATGCCGCGACCCAGGGCCAGCACGATGGCAAACACCAGCAGCAGGGTAGGGATGGACCACACCGTGTTGACGATGAGCATGATCAGATCGTCGAGCCGGCCGCCGAAATAGCCGCCCAGTGCGCCCAGGGCCACGCCGATCGTAAGCGAGATCGCCACTGCGATGCATCCGACCAGCAGCGAAACCCGGAAACCCAGCAACAGGCGGCTGAACATGCAACGACCGTATTTGTCGGTGCCGAGGAGAAAAAGCCTGCTTTGCAGAGGAGGGTCTTCGCGGTAGCGTTTTGTCAACGCGCCTGCTGAAAACCTTTGCACGACGCCGTCGCCATCGCGAAACATCCACGCTCCCGCCTCTTTCCATATGCTGTCGCGAACGGCATAAAACACCCTCGCCAGGTGCATCGATTCCTCCCGGCCGGGCCGGTCGAATCGACTGAAATAGATGGAATCTCCTGACGCGCGCAGGCTACCGGGTTCGACGGCGATCAGGCGATGGTCGTCGGGGCGGCCGTGCAGCAGAAATGACCACCAACTTTGGTTTTCCGGCCGGCGGCCGAGGCGAATGGCCAGCATTTCGGCGCGAAAACCCGGGTTGCGCAGGGCGATTTCCGGTATTTGTGTGTTGGCGTCGGGACTGTGATCCGGAGCGAGGGCATACCCCAAAAGTGCAACCAGCAGCGACAGCGCGATAAACCAGGCGCCTGCCAGGGCCGGCCGGTTGCGCCGGAAGCGCCGCCAGGCCCTCGCTGTTTCCGACTGATGCTGCGCACGGGTATCCATGCTGCGAATGTACACAAGGATTTATTACCTGCGGTCAGGTGGTCAGGTGCCGGCCGTCGTGGTTGCGCTTTTGCAGGATACGCTGCAGGAAATACGTCAGCAGCGCCATGATCGCCAGTTCAAGGCAAAGCAGCAGGGCGGTGCCGGCCCGGTTGAGCAACACCGTACCGACGATAAAGAGCAGGTTGATCAGCAGCAGGACGGCGGTCGCCTTCATGTGGCTCATGCCGAGGTCGAGCAGCAGGTGGTGGATATGTGTTTTATCGGGTGAAAAAGGGGAGCGCCCTTTCATGACGCGCTGGGTAAACACCCGCAGGGTGTCGTACAAGGGCAGGATGAGGATGCCGACCGCGATGGCGGGCGCCGCGTCGAACAGATAAACATGCGCAGCGAGCGGCGTGTGGTTCTGTTCGATAAAACTGACGGCCAGGATGGCGCAAACCGTGCCGATCAGCATGGAGCCGGTGTCGCCCATGAATATCTTGGCCGGCGTGAAATTGTATTTCATAAAAGCCACGATGGCGCCAGCGAGCGAAAAGGCCACCACGGCAAGTGCCGCGGAATCGGCCGCCTGGAACCAGGCGCCCCAACTCACGCATGCCAGCAGGCCGATGGACCCCGCCAGCCCGTCGATCCCGTCGATGAGGTTGAACGAGTTGATGATGGTGATGATCACGACGATGGACAGCACGAAACTCGTGAGTTCGGGCAATTGATACACGCCGAAAAGGCCGTAAAAACTGGTGATGCGCACATCCGCCTTGTACGCCAGGATAATGGCCACCAGCAATTGCCCCGAAAATTTTTTGGTGGGTGAAAGCGGCAGCAGGTCGTCCATGACGCCGATCAGAAAGATCAGCACGAACGCCGCGAGGATATACTGCAGAACGCCGAAGGTCTCAAGGGGCGTCCACAGCACGACGGCGCAGATCGTGCCGGCGAAAATGCCGATCCCTCCCAGCGAAGGGGTGGGCTCCAGGTGCGAACTGCGTTCGTTGGGCCGGTCGTAGATGCGGCGTTCACGGGCTACCCTGATAATCACCGGGATGATGGTATAGGTCAGCGTGAATGCCGTAATAAAGCCAAGTATGATGGCGTACATGGGAGTGGGAGGTTTTACGCTGCAACTTTCGGGAAGTTATTCCACTTTACGAAAAGTAATCATAAAAAACCGCGCGGCCTGACAAATCGGTACAGAAATTCAGGTCGCGCGGTTTTTATGTGCAGAGCGATGATTCAGTTCCTGAAAAAGCGCACGACGCGCGTGCCCGTCGTTTCGCGCAGCCGGAGCCAGTAAATGCCCGGCGACAGGTCCGGAATGGGCTCTACGAGGGTATGCAGGCCGCTGTCGAGCGACAATTCACGCTGCAGCACGACGCGCCCACCCATATCCACGACCTCGAGCGTGCCGTTGAACCGGCCGGGCAGATCGGTTTTGATCGTCAGGGCATCGCCGTCTGCCGGGTTTGGAAAAACCTGTACATACTCGTCGCCGGCGCCGAGCCTGACCGCCCTGACGCCCAGGCTGCTGATCTTACCGTCCGTATCGATCTGGTTCAGCCGGTAATAACTCAACCCGGGCAGGGGCTGCTTGTCCGTCCATTCATAGTGGCTGATATCCGTCGAGTTGTGCCCGGGTATCGTTTTCAGCAATTCGAACTGCACGCCGTCTGCGGAGCGTTCCAGCGCAAAGTAGGCATTGTCCGTTTCCTGTGCGGTGCTCCAGTGCAGCAGTACCTGCCGGTTGTCCTCCACCTGTACATCGAAAGCGATCAATTCTACGGGCAGGTTGGCATCGTAGGTGTAATTCATACACTCCATATCCTTGGTATTGATCGTATTGCAGCACGAAGGGTTCATGTTCTGATTCGGGTACAGTGATGCATTCAGGTGCGCCATTCGGTACGTGTGCGTCAGTTCGTGTGTCAGCATGATCTCGTATTCCGAAGCGGTCAGACAGGCCGGTACGCCGTTGTTGACCACAACATACCCCCACAAGGCATTTTTCCAGACATCCCCCTTGTACATATGAGTACTGGAAGAAGTATAACCGCCTCCAATGGCAAGCGTACCTTCGCATGAGCTGAGGTCGGCAATCTGGTTACACGGATCGTCAAACATGATCAGCGTAGCCTGGGTGCCGTTCAGGCCATTCAGAAATGCCGTGAAATCGTTTCCTGCGATGGAACCGTCCCCGCAATCCGGTGAAAAACTCGTCTGGCCGCTGTTGAACGGGTCAATGTCGACATAACTGCCGTTCATTGCGGCCAGTACGTTGTCCAGCGTACCGCTAAATCCTGCCGGCTCGTCGGTGTCGTCGTAATAAACATTGATCGCAGCGTCCTGCCAGCGTGCCTGTCCGCTGCCGAGATCAAAACTGCAACCCGTGGGCAGTGCGCGTTCGCGCGGAAAATCGCCGGGTTCCAGGCCCGTCAGGGCGGAAGAGGCGTCCCAGGTGTTCACGATGCCCTTGTCGTATTGGCGCAGTATTTCGAGCAGTTTGTCTTGCCTGTACACCCCCAGCGGTTCGGCCACCGTGCCGTCGGGGCGCGGCACGACCGCGAAATTGAAACTTTCGTCCTGCGGTACCAGAAAGGCCTCGTCGCCGATCGTTTTTGATTCGAAAACGTAATAGCACATCGCCAGCGGTCGCCAGTGATCGCCGGCGTTTTTCAGGAACAGCAGGTACGTTTTTCCTTCTTCGGGAATAAAATCGCCAGCAAATTCGGCGCTCAGGTCGCCGTGGCGGTGCGACAAGCGGCGAAGCGTCATTTCAGCGCCGGGCGCCGGGCCGTGTACGCGCGATACCACCCTGAAGCGGGCATCGTAAAAAACAGCCGTTCCGGCGGCCGTCTCGAACAATGACTCCGCGGTGGCAAGTACGACGGCGTCGGCGTGTCTGGCCGTTTCACCCAGGTGGCGATAGGGGATGATGGTGGTGGATTGCGCGCGCGAAGGCAGCAACAGGAGCAGGGGCACTGCAAGTGCCATTCGTGTCATGATACTTTTCATAAGATGAAGCGATGTAAATAAAATAACGATAAAGGTATAATACGCGTCCTAAACCGCTAAGGTTGCGTTAAAAAATGGCGCGGATATATGTTTCGGGATTTACTTCGCGGCGAATTCCGTTCCCGGTGCGTTACATTTGAGACCGCAAATCGTCATAACATACGCCTGGTGAAACATAGCGCAACTCCGGTCGTTTTGTATGTCCGGCACACAAAATACTCAAAAGATCGAACACCAAACTGATCGAATATCATGAAAAAATACGGGCTTCTTTTGCTTCCGGCGCTGTTTGCCGTGCTGTCCGCAGCAGGTCAATCGGCCGTCGACACCGTACCGCGCGGCGGCGCCTGGGCCAGAATGGAAGTCGAAAACGGCGACACCACCTTTGTGATGTCGCTATGGCCTGTCAAAATCGCCACCCGCCGCAAGTTCAAGGACCGCGACGAGCAAAAGCAATACTACCGCTACGTCAGGGCCGCGCGCAAGGTGTATCCCTTTGCGCTGAAAGCGATCGAACTGTACGAGGACATCCAGGAAGAAACGGCCGACATGAACAAGCGGCAACGCCGCCGCTACGTCCGGCACGAACACAAGGAACTGAAAGAGGATTTTAAAGACCAGATGAAAAACCTTTCCAAAACAGAGGGGAAAGTCCTCATCAAAATGATCGAACGGCAACTCGACAAGCCGTTTTATACCATCATCAAGGAAACCCGCGGCGGCGCCACCGCCACCTACTGGCAGACGGTCGGCAAGTTCTGGGGTTACGACCTCAAGGACGGCTACCAGCTCGGCACCGAGCCCCTGCTCGACGACGCCCTGCTCGACTACGATTTTGGCGATGCGGTGTATCGCTATTGATGCGGGCGGTTTTTGCGAACTTTTCAGTCCTGGGTAAATGAGCGTTTTGGGGCCGACAGCCGCTTGTCAATCAGCGATTTGCGGAGATAACAAACATGGCAATCCGCACGCACCCCGATATTCATTCCCTTTAGGGGATTCCTTTGTGGTAGCGCGGCGTTTACGCCGCCTTGTTGGAGGTCATTTATGACCGACTGTCGCGCGTTACGGCCATAAATGGCCTTGACCCGGGCGGCGTAAACGCCGCGTTACCTGACACGCGTTTGTGTTCTTTGAACCGTTGTCTTTGTTCTTTTAACACGCGTTTGTGTTCTTTCAACCGTTGTCCTTGTTCTTTTAACACGCGTTCGTGTTCTTTCAACCGTTGCCTTTGTTCTTTTGACACACGTTTGTGTTCTTTCAACCGTTGCCCTTGTTCTTTTGACACGCGTTCGTGTTCTTTTATCCGTTGTCTTTGTTCTTTTAACACGTGTTTGTGTTCTTTCAACCGTTGTCTTTGTTCTTTTGACACACGTTTGTGTTTTTACAACCGTTGCCTTTGTTCTTTCGTCAACAACGTGTGAACCCTTATTCGTCTCCGGCGCGATTCTGCGGCCTGTTTCTAGTATAATGTCGTTTCTATATTTCTAACCCCTGAGCGGGGTTGCATACGATCTTGTTTCTTGTATGCTATAAACGGGAATTCCCCAACGGGAATATTTGCGCTGCCCGGGGCAACATATGCCGATTGCCGGTTATTTTATACCAGGTATTGACCGCAATAGTTAACAGAGTTACTTTTGTCGTTTGGCATGCGACATTTGCCGCATCGTGAAACTCAACCGGCAGCTATGCGGATTGCCGGTTTTTAGCGGCGCAGCAGCGCCTGCGATCGCTTCCTGTGATGTATTGGAAAGGGAAGCCAAATGAAAAAATGACGCCGGTGAACACCGGTAGCCATGCCATGATGTTTACATATAACAACTAAGATAACAACATGACTACGAACCAATTTATTGACGAGATCCGCAACCTCATTGCGCAGGACGAACTGGAAGCGGCTTTGGGAAAACTCCGGATCCTGCTTGAAAACAGCCCCAGATTGAATGAAGCCCTTGTACAGTCCGCGCGGTTCGAAGATATCCGCCGGCAGATACGCCTGGGCCTGGTCAGCCACGCCGAAGCCAACCTGACCCAGAACCAGATCCGGGCCGGTTTGCTCGATCTGCTCCGTGAGATTGAAAAACAGGGGGCGCAGGAGGTGGTGCGGAAAGAAATGGAACAGGCCATTTCGATCGTAAACAGCAAGAACGTCCTCATCGGCTCCACCATCACTTCGGGGGGAGGAGATGTGCAGATCGGCGATCGTACCATCAATACCGAAAGCGACACGAGTCGCCGCCTGCGGGTTTTTCTCTACTTTTTGGTGCCCGTACTGGCGATTGCCGGGGCTTTTGTCTGGTATCGCCTGCAGGAAATGCAGCGGCCGCTCAGCCTCAAAGTCCGCGTGGAAAACCGCACGCCCAATGCCGAATTGCCCGATCCCAACGGAGAACTCACGCTTACTTACGGCGCAAAATCAGAGTCCAAAACAGCCGGCGCGGCTTCCGAGGCCCTGTTCGAAGGCATTCCCGCGAACTTCAAAGGCGAGGAACTGCGGCTGCGCTACGAGGCAAAAGGTTTTGCCGATGTGGATACCACTTTCACCCTCGACAACGACAAGATCGTGCTGCCTGTTCGCCGGAATAATGACCTGGCAAAGATCACGGGTTTTATTTCCGACGATGCGGGCAACCCCCTGGAAGGGGTGAAAATTGCCATGGCCTGCTGCTCGGCCCTGACCGACGCTTCGGGCGCATTCACGCTCGACATTCCTTTCGAACACCAGCGCAGCAGCCAGCGCCTCGATATTTTCAGGCAAGGCTTTGCATCGAAGTCGATCACCACACCTGTCATTCCTGGCGAACCGGTCCGGCTGATGCTGGACCGCCAATAGCCGCGACGATTTTTGGAAAGTATCATGTTTAATACCAATATACCATTATGAAAAACACCTCCCTCCTCCTGTTTTGCATTTTCTGCAGCCCTTTGTTCGCCCAGGTCCAGACCGGCACCGTGCGCGAACAAAACTCGAACCGCCGGCCTGTCGGCGGCGTGCAGGTCAGTTTCTCCGATGCCGTGCCGACGACAACCGACGATAACGGCAACTTCCGCCTGGTATTTCAGGGCAAAAAAGCCGGCGACCTGATCTTTTTCTCCGAGATCAAAAAGGCGGGCTACGAGATCGTCAACGGTAAAGACCTCGAGATACTCAAGCTGAGCAGTACCGAGCGCCTGGGCGAAGACATCATCCTGGCAAAGGCGGGGGTGCTCGATGCCGCCAAAAAGAAATATTACGGCGTGTCGGACGCGGCGCTGCGGGCGGGTTTCAACAAGGAAAAGAAAGCCCTGCAAGCCCAGATTCAGCAGGCGAAGATCACGCAGGACAAGTATGAAGATCAGCTCACGACCTTGCAGGAGCAATACGAGCGGCAGAAAGCATCGCTCGATGCCCTTGCCGAGCAGTTCGCGCGCGTCAACTTCGACGACGTGGATGCTTTGTACCGCGAAGCGCTTGAACTTTTCGAGGCAGGCGATATCGAAGGCTGCAAGAAAAAACTCGAAGGCGCGGACCTCATCGGGCGCACCGACCGGCGCCTGCAGGAGCGCAGGCGCATAGCGGGCGCGGCAGCCGAAATAGCCCAACAGCAGGCCGACAACGAAGCGGGTATTCAGCAAGACATCAAGGCCCTGAAACTGCAAGCCCAGACTTATCTTCTCAGCTTCGAATTTGACAAGGCGGAAGCGTTGTACGACCAACTGCTGCTCTTGGATAGCACCAACCTCGAAATCCTGCAAGAAGCCGCCCGGTTTTACGAAACTCAACACCGCTACGATAAAGCCAAACGCACCTGGCGTCTTGTGATAGCCCACCCGCAATCAAGTGAATTTCAGCAAGCCGATGCTTATGCCTCCATCGGCGAACTTTACACGATCACTGGCAACCTTCCCGAGGCACTTGAAGCCTGCACCAGGTACTACCGGTTGTACGAGAACATGTACGAACAAAACCCTTCCAATACTTTTTACAAGCGAACTTTTTCCGTTGCCAATGACAAACTTGGCAATGCCTATAAAGCATTGGGCGATTTGGACAAGGCACTGTCATTTTTTGAACGAGACAATCAGTTGAGTAAAGAGCTGTACGAGTACAATCCTCAAGATGCGAATATCAAAAGCGCCTATGCCGTTTCCTGCCTCCGGCTGGGGGATCTGCAAGTATCGAATGATGTTAATAGCGCATTGGCTTATTACAGGCAATACAATCAGCTGGTCAGGGAGCTACACGACGCTCATCCACAAAAGGTGGATATTACAAGCCTGCTGGCTTCTTCTTATGAGAGGCTCGGTGATGCATATCAATTGCTGGGCAACCCGGATATGGCCGCCGCTGTCTTTGAACAATGCAATCAGTTGTTCAAAGAACTGTATGCTTCCAATTCTCAAAACGTTACATTCAAACACGGCTTGTCCGTCTCCTATTCAAAACTGGGGCATTTATACGAGAAAACCGGGCAATTGGATGCCGCCCTGCGTTTTTATGAGTTAAACTATCAGATTGCGAAGGAGTTATCGGAAGATTATCCGCAAAATGTGTTTTTCAAAAGATCCCTGGCTATAGCATCCGGTAATATCGGTTCTGCGTACCAATCGCTGGGCAATCTGGATCAGTCATTGACTTATTTCGGACGATACAATCAATTGTATCGGGAATTATGCGAGACCGATCCTCAAAATATGGAGTTCAGAGGGACCCTGGCACATTCTTATAATACCGTTGGTGTGATGTACATGAAGCTGGGGCGCTGGGACACAGCCCTGATTTACCAGGAACAGTGCAACCGGTTGTACCTGGAACTATGTGAGGCCGTTCCTTCCAATATTGGGTTCAGGGGGGGGCTGGCAAGTACCTGTGCTGCGCTCGGCTACATACATATGTCACTGGGCAATGCAGATAAAGCCGATTATTTTTATGATCAGGATATAAAACAGTCAAAATATCTGTATGAGGCAGCCCCTCAAAACAGGGACTTCAAATACAAACTTGCTATTGCATACTTGAGAGCGGGTATTTTTTACCGGGACAAAAAAGGAGATAAGCCAAAGGCAACGGAGTCCTTTCAGCATTGTTACCAGCTTTGTAAAGAATTGTCGGAGGCATATCCCACCGTATCGGAGTACAGGAATGGTGTTCAATGGGCGCAAGACGCCCTCGATTCGGTAAAGTGAGAGCATGAAGGAGTATTCGACATGCATTGACGAAAGTACCCCGCAAAAATCTACACGCACTATGAAAAACAATCTCTCCCTCTTCGTTTTCTTTGTTTTCTGCAGCCCTTTATTCGCCCAGGTCCAGACCGGCATGGTGCGCGAACAAAACTCGAACCGCCGGTTGATTTCTGCAATACCGTTTTGAAAAGATAGAAAAAGGCTTTTCAGCGCGATGTCTGAAAAGCCCTTGAAGTGACCCACATCGTAGAATTGTCAAACCAACTTTATCAGGATTTGGCGAATTTGTATGAATTAAAGACCTGGATAATATCGCGTCAGGCAAAAGCGATACGTTTCATCCATTGGATATTTTGATCAAAAAGTGCGACAAGCGCTGTTGCGCAGGCGTTTGCAAGTTGGCAGATATTGCTTTTCGTTTGTTGGTATGTTGTTCCATTCGCGTAGCACGAGATTGAATGGTAGTTCACATTCCGAACGGAATTCAGTTTTCCCGGGCATAAAATGCCTGCTTCTCCTGCACTTTCGCCACAATATCTTGCACCGTGGGCAGCACCTCCGGTGGGATACGCAGCATTAGATTGTCCTCAGTATGGCCTGCGAGAATCAGCGTGGCGTAGTGTAGCAGTTCGTACCGCTCGTGCAGCGACTTGCCATACTGCTCCGATTTGAAAAGGTTTAGTACGGTTTGTACTTGTCTTTGATGGAGCAAGTCGGTCAAAAACTCGCTCAAATTCTTGTCGCTCACGGCTTGGAGGAACTGTTCTGTTTTTTTCGACAAGTCCTCAAATATGCCATTCCAGATTTCAATGATGAGCAAATTACCCAGAAGACTTTCGTCTTTGGTTTCTTTCCAATATTGCCTGATGTATTGCAAGGCTTTTGCTGGTTGGGTGTTTTGATTGTAGTACAAAACTGCCAGATTGTTCAGCGCGCCCAAGTTCCCTTTTTCGATGGCTTGGAGATAATAGGTTTCCGCTTGGGTCGACTTGCCCTGATTGGTATATAAAATTGCCAGATTGTTTAGCGCGTCCAAGTTCCCTTTTTCGATGGCTTGGAGATAATAGGTTTCCGCTTGTGCCGACTTACCCTGATTGGTATATAAATTTGCCAGATTGTACAGCGCGTCCAAGTTCCCTTTTTCGATGGCTTGGAGATAATAGGTTTCCGCTTGTGCCGACTTACCCTGATTGGCATATAAATTTGCCAGATTGTACAGCGCGTCCAAGTTCCCTTTTTCGATGGCTTGCAGAAAATAGGTTTCCGCTTGTGCCGACTTGCCCTGATTGGCATATAAAATTGCCAGATTGTTCAGCGCGCCTGCATCTCCTTTTTCGATGGCTTGCAAATAATAAGTTTCCGCTTGGGCCGACTTACCTTGATCGGCATATAAATTTGCCAGATTGTACAGCGCGTCCAAGTTCCCTTTTTCGATGGCTTGCAGAAAATAGGTTTCCGCTTGGGCCGACTTGCCCTGATCGGCATATAAATTTGCCAGATTGTACAGCGCGCCCTCACACTCCCTTTTTCGATGGCTTGCAGAAAACAGGTTTCTGCTTCGGCCGACTTGCCCTGATTAGCATACAAAACTGCCAGATTGTAGAGCGCGCCCACATGGCCTTTTTCTCTGGCGTTTAAGAAATAAGTTTCTGCCTCTTCCCATCTATGCAAACCGTAATAACAGAGGCCCTGTAGGTTAAATTTGATTCCATCCTCTTCATTTTCGATCTCATTCAATACATCTAGGGCTTTCCCGAATTGGCCTTGCCTAAAGTACATTTCTCCTTCCGCTGAAATCTCACTAAACTTCCTTGGTAATTCGCAGTCCCCGGCTCCCTCCGGGTCGAGCTCGAGCGTGTAGTTAATTAGTGCATCCCGGTCTTTCACACTAATAAAGCGGGACTGCGAAAGGCCCTTGCTCAGGACCATGGCCTTGTCGTAAGACAGTTTCCCGCTTTGCAAGTCGCCGAGGTGCTGCCGGGCCAAGTCGCGGAGTTCCTGCGCGTCATACCAACCTTCCAGAAACAATGTGAGATATTTGGCCCGGCGTTTTTGGTCGGGATTCCCCTGCGTGACGATGAGCCACATATTGAAAAACCGCTCGGCGAGGCGGTAGAGATGGTTTTTCTTACCGGTCGGTATGGTTTCCACGATGCCGAAGTGATCCAGTTGTTTCAGAAAGGAAGCAATCAGTTTGCTTTCCATGCGGCATTTTTCCACTAGTGTTTTAGTGGGTGAGGCTTCCCAGATGAAAGCTATTTCCTGCACAATCTTGCGCTGGGGGGCAGTGAGGTTGTTGAGTCGTTCTTGGTACAGGGGGGTTGCCTTGTCCATCACTTTTTTCAGATAATCGAATCCATAGAGATCGGAGTCGTGAAGCAGCACCTGGATAAAATATTGCAGTGCGCGAGGCAGGCCATCGGTCAAGATTCGGATGGCCTCAATGCGCCCGCGGTGGCGCAAGGCATAATCGTGCAGTAGGGGGAGATCCATCTCGACAGCCCAGTGGTTAAGAAGCAGGTGTATTTCGTCAAAACTTAATCCTTCCAAGCGGTGCCGACGAAAGAAATCATAGAATGGCTGATCGTAGCGCCAGAAGTGTTCGTTCATGCGCGTGCTGCCGCCTATGATCTGGATATCGGGGTAGTTGAGCAGGGTTTCGCGCAGGAGGTGTGCGTCGTCGCTGAAATTTTCCAGAATGCGGTCAAGATTGTCCAAAAGCAGTACGGCCCGTTTGCCAACTTCCTGCAAGAGATGGTGAATCTTCCCGTAGAGGTAGCGTGTGTAAGCCTGATTGTTCTCAAAACTGTCGAAGGTGCGCAGGTCTGGGTTTTTTTTGAAACGGATGCTGAGTTCTTCCAGCACCTCGAACCAAAGATCGGAAAGACGGTAAATAGCGTTTTGTTCCTCGGCCAGATTGATGGCAATGTACTTTTCCGCCAGGTCTGGCTGCTCGTCTATCTCGATCTGGATGCGTCGCAGCAGGGTGGATTTTCCACTGCCCCGACGACCCAGAATGAGTTCATGCTGCACCGGGTCGCCTTTTTTCTTGTTGCGCAAATCCGCGACGATGAGATCAAATTCCGCGATGCGGATCAGGAAATTGCGCTTCACCGCCTCCGGGCTGCTGTTCGCATTCTGGTACAGTGTCAGCCGGTCGATAAACCAACTGGGGTCGTTTTTCTGAGAAATAGTTGATGTGCTCATACTGAATAGATTGGATTGTCGAGTTTCCAGAATGCTTGCAAAAAGGGCGACACGAAGCGATACACGTTTCCTTGTTCAAGTAAATAACCATCATGTTCGAGTCCGCGAACGAGTTCCATATAAGTATCCTGCAAGCCATGTTTCACCGCCAAATCATAAAGGCGTTGCTGGCTGATACTGTCTTCATGGGCAATGCAAATCAGCAATTTATTCAGGAAAGCGGCTTGTTCGGTGGGAAAGTACTCGCCCAAGCGGTTTTTCCATTCCTTGAAGTGATCGCTGTTTTTGACAATCAAGGCAAATGCTGCGTCAATCTGGTTGGTCGTGATAACGGGATTATTATCTTTTCGCGCCAATTTGTTGATTTCATCGAGCATCAGGTTGATGAAATATGGAATGAAATGGCGGATGTGATTGAGCAGGTGTTCCGTAAGTTCTGCATCGTATTGCACCGTCGCACCATCCGTTGCCCAAGCAACATAGTTTTTGGCTTCTTCCAGGCTGAGCGGCTCGAAAGGCACAGCATTGAAATCGTTGAGATCGGCAATGCGGCCTTCGATAGCTTTTACTACATGTTGGATTCCGACCGAGCCAGCCAATACTAAGTTCAGGTGACCGCGTATGCCGGGATTCTGACGCAACTCGCGAAGATGGTTGAGAATATGACTGGCCTCCGAATCGCGTTTTTGTCTGTGCAGGGAGTTGAGCACTTCAGGCAGTTCATCCAGGAGTAATACAACCCGGATTTTATTTTTGGAGATTTCGGCAAGTAGGCTTTTGATGGCTTCAGCAAAATTGATCTCCTTTTTGTCGCCAAATTTCACGCCTTCCATCGTGATTTCTTCGATCCTGATGCTACCCAAAAAACCCTGAATCCAAGTCTTGCCTTTGCCGAAGCGATCGAGACACTGCACCAGCAGTTTATAGAACTGCTCATAATATTCAGTCTCGGACTTAATACCTTGGATATTTTTGAAAATGCAGCGCGTGTCTACTGGAGAGCGGTCAAGCATCGCTTGCATCACGGAGGATTTTCCCACCCTGCGTGGAGCTGCAATTAAGACGTGATTGCCCTTTTGAATTTCATCCCAGATACTTTCTTCTATGAATGGACGTCGGAAATAATATTCCCCTAAAGCTGTGTTTCCGATAATGATTTTAGGGTTTACCCAAGCGTTTCCCATTTTGACAACAGTTTTGTGGTTAAAAAAATTTGACCACAAAGATATTGTCAAAAATTTTTAACTACAAAATTGTTGTCAATTTTTTGGGTTCGCGAAGTGTGGTCGGTGAGAAGGTTTTGTGAATTACAATTATTACATGATGTTCCTGCGCTGGGAGGCGTAGCCATAAAAATAAACATCAACGAGTTAGGGGAAATAAAAAAGGACTTTTCAGAAGTCGATCCTGAAAAGTCCAGTAAGGTGACCACGACTGGAGTCGAACCAGCACATCCGTAAGGACACTACCCCCTCAAAGTAGCGCGTCTACCAATTCCGCCACGTGGCCAAAAAGCAATTTTTGATTAAAGCGGGTGCAAAGGTAATACCGTTCCCAGAATTTGCAAACGGTGGAGCGGGAAATTGTGGCGGCGCCGGGCAGCGCAAAAAGATGCCGCTCCGGCGCCGTCATCCGTTTATCCGAACACGTCCTTCACCCGGTCGAAGAAACTCTTGTCTTCCTTGCCCGGTGTCGGCTGGAAATTGGGCATGTTGCGCAGTTGTTCCAGCAGGCGGCGTTCCTCGTCGTTCAGTTTTTTCGGCGTCCATACATTGACGTGGATCAACTGGTCGCCGCGGCGGTAACTCTGCAACTCGGGCAAGCCCTTGTCTTTCAGGCGGAATATCTTGCCCGATTGCGTGCCGGCAGGCACGGTGATGCGCGCGCGGCCCTCGAGGGTGGGCACTTCGATCTTGGCGCCCAGCGCGGCGTCGGATATGTTGACGAAGAGTTCGTATATGATGTTATTGCCTTCGCGGGTGAATTCCTCGTGCGGCACTTCTTCCACGGTGATGATGAGGTCGCCGGACGCGCCGGCGCGGGCGCCGGCGTTGCCTTTGCCGGCCATGGACAACTGAATGCCCTCGTGTACGCCTGCCGGGATGTCCACATCGATCGTTTCTTCGCCGAATACGCGTCCGTCGCCCTTGCATACGTTGCAGGGCGATTTGATGGTCTGGCCGGAGCCGCTGCAGGTGGGGCAGGTGGTGGCCGTTTGCATCATGCCGAACGGCGTTTGCGTGACGCGGTTGACCATGCCCGAGCCGCGGCAGGTGCCGCAGGTCTCCACGGAGCCTTTGTCGCGGGCGCCGCTGCCGCCGCAGGTGTTGCAGGGCACCTGCTTGCGCACCTTGATCTTTTTGTTAACGCCCGTGGCGATCTCTTCCAGGGTCATTTTTACCTTGATGCGCAGGTTGGAACCGCGCTCGCCGCGGGCGCGACCGCCGCTGCTGCGCCGTCCGCGGCCGCCGAAAAATTCGGAAAAGATATCGTCGGTGTCGAATCCGAAGTGGCGCAGGATATCGTCCATATCCATGCCCTGGAATCCGCCCGCGCCGCCCGCGCCGTTGTTGTCCACGCCGGCATGGCCGTAGCGGTCGTAGCGCGCGCGCTTGTCGGCGTCGCTGAGCACGTCATAGGCCTCGGCGGCTTCCTTGAATTTATCTTCCGCCGATTGATCGCCCGGGTTGCGGTCGGGGTGGAACTCGAGCGCTTTTTTCCGGTAAGCCTTCTTTATGTCGTCGGCCGCAGCGTCTTTTTTCACGCCGAGTACCTCGTAGTAATCTCTTTTTGACATGTTCCTGTTTCAATGGTTCGCGCAGCAGCGGCATTCCGCCCCCTGCATTGCGCGCAGTGCTATTATTTACCCACCACCACTTTCGCGTAGCGGATGATGCGGTCGGCCAGGGTATAGCCCGGCTCGAGGATGTCGACGATCCTGCCTTTCATCGCGTCGTCGGGTGCGGGCACCTCGGCTACGGCTTCGTGCAGGTCGGCGTTGAATTCGTCGCCCGCTTTCGTTCCCAGCGCCACCAATCCCTTGCTTTTGAGCAGGTTGACCAGTTTCTGGTGGATCAGCGAGGTGCCTTCGGTCAGGGCGTCGTTCTTTTCGGCCCTGTCAAAATCGTCGAGTATCGGCAGCAGGGCTGACAGGATGTCACGCCCGGCCGTCTGAATGAGTTCCATGCGCTCTTTGGCGGCATGGCGTTTGAAATTTTCAAAGTCGGAGTACAAGTAGAGGTACTTGTTGCGGCTTTCCTCCAGTTGTTGCTTCAGTTCCTCGAAGTCGCCGTTTTCTTCAATGGCCATTTCGGTTTCCGTTTCAGTTGCCGGTGTTTGTTCGTTCAATACCTCTTCTTCCTGTATCTTATTGTCTTTTTCCGCCATGTGGAATATTTTTTTGAGCGTTTCTTTCATCAAATGAAGCTTGGGTTATCAGGTGTGCGTTGCAGGGCCGGGTGCCGGGACATAGCCGTTCGCAACGCTGCTCCGAAAGGCCGGTCCATTTGTTTTCCCCTGAAAAAGCATCAAACAAAGAAACCTTTTCGGAGTATTGCCGGCCAAAAACACGCCTCCAAGGCCGTATTTTCACAGGTGCATGCACAATTATTATGCCCCGGCTTTTTGCGTGTCAATTTGTCAGCGTTCCGCCAGTTTTTCGGCGAGCAGGTGTTCTATTTGTTCCGGCAGCAGGTTGACGCCGATGATGTCGCCTTCCGGGTTGAGCAGGAAGGTGCTGGGGATCGATTTGACGTTGAAAAGGCTGGTGGCGCCGCCGTCGAAATCACGCGATTCCATGGCATGGTAAGGCCATATCAGGCCGTCTTTCTCAATGGCGCTGCGCCAGGCGGCTTCGCGCTGCTCGATGCCGACGCTGAATATCTCGAAACCGTCGGGGTGGTACTTCCGGTAGATCCGGACCAGTTGGGGATTCTCGGCGCGGCAGGGACCGCACCAGCTGCCCCAGAAATGCAGCAAGGTGTAATGCCCGCGCAGGTCAGACAGGTGCGCTTTTCGCCCGTCGATCAGGGTGATCTCGAGTTCGGGCGCCTGTTCGCCGGCCCTGAACCGCGGCTGGCGGTAGCGGTACCATGCGAAAACGAAGACTGCTGCCAGCAGGAGCAGCCCGATGCGCATGAGGGTGGAATTGTTCATCGAAAAACGTATTATCGGTGCTTAAATTAAACGAAATGCGAATATCGGCGGATAAGCGCGACAAGGTGCTACTTTTGGGGCGTTTTCAGCCGGTTTTACTCAAAAACAACGCTCCATGTTACAGATCGACCCGACACAAATAGCGACGAAAGACCTGCATCAGTATATCCTGGGCGCCGTGGCGCCGCGGCCCATTGCGTTCGCCAGCACCATCAGCACCGACGGCATCCCCAACCTCGCGCCGTACAGTTTTTTCAATGCGTTCAGCAGCAACCCGCCTATCCTGATCTTTTCCTCCAACCGGCGGGTCTCCAACAATACCACCAAGGATACCCTGAAAAACGTGGAAGACACCGGCGAAGTAGTCATTAACGTCGTTTCGCACCGCATTGTTCGGCAGATGGCGGTCACCAGCATCGAATACCCGGCCTCGGTCAGCGAATTCGAAAAAGCGGGGTTTACGCCCCTGCCTTCCGAGCGGGTGAAGCCCTTCCGCGTAGCGGAAAGCCCGGTGCATATGGAATGCAAGGTGGACAGGATTCTGCCGCTCGGCGACAAGGGCGGCGCGGGCAACCTGATCATTTGCAACATCGTGCTGATGCACATCGATGAAAACGTGCTCAATGAAAACGGCCGCATCGACCCGCACAAGATCGACCTGATGGGCCGCATGGGGCGTTTTTACTACGTACGCGCGAGCGGAGCGGCGGTGGAAGAGATCGTTCAGGTCGTTACCTCCGTCGGCATCGGTTTCGACGCGCTGCCGCCCGGCATTCGCAACAGCACCGTGCTGACGGGCAATAACCTCGGGCGGCTGGCCAGCCTGACGGCACTGCCCGATGCCGATACGGCCATGGCCCTGGCGGCCACTGACGAGCGGGTGCAGGCGTTGTTGCAAAAAGCAGGCGTAAAGGAATCGCTGCACCAGTACGCCAAGGAAATGATCGACACCGGCGAGGTAGAACGCGGCGCCGAAATCCTTGTACTGGCAGAATCGTTTCGTTGAAGAGTGGCGCGGGTTATTCCAGCACTTCGTTCATGGTATCCTGCGGGAACAGCGCATCGCCGTCGGGGCCTCCGTCGTTGACCGCCGGAGCATCGTCGGTGAAGGTGCGGCTGACCAGCCAGTGCCCTTTTACGCGGCGCAGCGCCAACTGTCCGGGAATAGGCTCACCCCACTCATCTTCAAAATGATAGGTGCAAAAGGCCGAATCGCCGACGATCTGGCAGCGCAGGTTGAGCAGTACGTTGTTCTCCCAGGGCAGGGTGTCTTTTTCATTGACGCGTGCCAGCTCGTTGACATACCGGAGCGCCTCGTCGGTGCTCAGTTTGCCGGCATCGGCGAACCGGTTTTTATCGATATGGCCCTGCCATTGCTGGATGACCGCTTCGGGTGCAAGGTCGGGTTCGCTGGTACAGCAGGAGAGGCTTAGCAGTAATATGGCGCTTAAAGGCGCGGCGTATTTCATGGTAACGTCTTGTTTTGGCTGCCAAAGATAACGCGAAAAACCGGGGATAAATTTTTTTCAAATAATCCTTGGATTTCCGAATGCGCCACGCGTACATTTGCAGCCGCTTCGGGCAACCGGGGCGAAGTTCCTGCGAAAACGCGCAGAGTTCCACTCAGTGCAACGCAAAATATAGAGGGCGCATAGCTCAGCTGGTTCAGAGCACCTGCCTTACAAGCAGGGGGTCGGAGGTTCGAATCCTTCTGCGCCCACGAAAGGTCACCAATCGGTGGCCTTTTTTGTTTTCCGTCGCACCCCCCGGCACTACAAAACCCGACCCGTCCCCCTCCCAAAACAAGCTTTTACATTTCTGTTACATCGTTTTACAGGTAAAAAATGGCCCGGCAGCGACTGGCCTGCATCTTTGTCGCATTGTTTCACCAACGCAACAACATTATGCAGATCAGTTTTCTAGCCATCGCGCTCATTATCAGATCATTCATGGCCATTGAGCAGGCGCCGGACCACACCGGTAGCATCGGCTGCCGGGGCCATCAGATAGAGGAACAGGTTTCCGTCCCGGAAGCAACGGATGTCGTTTTGCAATCCGTCGATGGTGGCCTGAGCTGGCAGGGAGCCGGCACCGGATTGCCCGCGGACGTGCACGCCTATGCCGTTTTGGCCGATGATGATGAAGTCCTGTTAGGGGCTTACAGCGGTTTGTACCGCAGCAATACCGCGCTGTCGGCGCCGGCCTGGCAAAGGGAGTTTTTTATGAACGATAATATCACCGGTATTTTTCCGGGACAGGCCGGGCCCTATGTGGTGTGTTACAACCAGGGCTTTTTTCAAAACCTGACCGGCACGGATATCTGGATGCCCGTACACAACAATCTGGAAGACAAAAGTGTATATGCGGTGCTGGAAAACGGCGCCGGCGCCTTGTTCGTCGGATGTGAGAGCGGCATTTTCAAATCGGTCGATCAGGGAAATACCTGGCTGCAAGTCTATAACGGACCCAGGGTGACGAGCCTCGCCGTGGCGAACGGTGTGCTGGTCGGCAGCACTACCCGCGGCATCCTGCGCTCTACCGATGCCGGCGAACACTGGGACTGGGCGCTCAACAGCAATGAGCCGAGTTTGAGCGTCCGGCATATCCGGGAAGGCTTCGTTGCTATCCTGCAGGGCGACCGGACATTCGAGCCCGTAAAGATCAACGAATTGATGCTTTCCACCGACGGCGGCGCAAGCTGGCAGCGCATGAGTGAGTCTTTACCGGAAGCCCTGCGCGACGTTTATGCGTTGGAGGAGGTCGGCGAATACCTGTTTGCCTGCAGTGAAAACGGCATTTTCCGCTCCGAAGACCGCGGAAAGACCTGGAAGCATGTGCTTGCGGCTCCCGCCGGAAAAGGAGATTTTTTCAAACTGAGCGCCTGCGGTAAGTCAATTTTTACCCTCGTGATAAACGGATGTTGAAAAAGGTCGTTATTTTCGGGCATGCCTTCCATCCGTTTTGCAAAATACCTGCCCCTGCTGCTGACACTGCCCCTGATGGCCTGGCTATTAGGGGCAGCGTCTGATAATGGCGCGCCGGAGCAACCCGACCGGATCAACCTGGCCCTGCGCCGCACGGCCGACGGCTTGCTTCGCGCCTCGGGCGACAGCACGAGCCGTATCCCGGCCGTCGCGCCGGTCGGCGAAGGCGTATGGCGGGTGTACCTGGCACAGGCCTTCGATTACGAACAACTGCCACCCCTCTTGCAATCCTCGCTCGATCTGTACGGCGTTCGGCAGTCGTACCGGGTGGCCGTGCGCAAATGCTACGACGCCACGCTTGATCTCGGCTATCATCAGCAGGATTATTTACAAAACGGCGCCGTACCCTGCGGCGGGCGCACAATGCCCGAAGGCTGCCATTATATCGAGATCGCATTCGACGAAGGCAACGGAAGCCCGGCTTTATGGACGGCCAAAAGCGGGCTTCTGCTGTTGATCCTGGGCGGTCTGGCTGGCGGCTTTTGGCTGCTACACCGTAAAAAAATGCCGCCCGCAGCAGCCACTGAGACAGAACAGGAATGGCTGCCGTTCGGCCATTCGCGCCTCGACGCGAACGGACAGATGCTGGAATGCGGCGGTACCCGCGAGCAACTGACTTTCCGGGAAACAAAACTGCTCCGCTTGTTCGTTACCCACCCCGATCAGGTGCTCGAACGGGATTTTATCCTCAAAGAGGTCTGGGCTGACGAAGGCGTTCTGGTGGGGCGCAGCGTGGATATGTTCGTCTCCCGCCTGCGGAAAAAACTGTCGGCCGACCCCTCGGTCGGGATCGCGGCGGTGCATGGGGTGGGGTACCGGCTGGAGACGGGGAAGGAGTGAAATCCGGAATAGCGGGCCTTACCAATTCTATTATCGCCATCCTGCCTTATTACCAATCCCTCACTTCACCCACAACTCAAAGTGGAACGGCCTGATCTTGTTCGAGTTTTCATAGCCGCTGATGTAGCGCGTATTTAAATCGGACAAACCTGCCTCCGCCGGCGCTTTTTGGCGCAGGATGGCAGCGATCTCTTCCGCTTTTTCCCGCTCCGTTTTTTTGAAATACAGGAGTTCGGTCTTGCTGTATTGATGGGTTACGCGCTGTACTCCGGGCATCGTGAAATTCTCTTTTTCAAGCAGGGTGATCAGGTCCTTGAAAATGTGCCGCATGCTTTCATCCCTGATGTGAATATACACGCGTGGATCGATCTCGCTTAACTGGTCGTTCAGGAATTCCAGCGTTTTCTTATCCTGCTGATCTTCAGCCTTTTGATTGACAGCCTGCAACAGTTCATTCGCCGCTTCGATGTTTTGACTCACCGTATCTTTTGACAGCAGGTCTTTGACGTAAATGATGACCTCGTCGGGAAAACTGTCGCGCTGGTTCAGCATTTCCGAATACTTGATCGCCAAGTAACGCTCGGAGGGGTTTTCGCTGACAAAGGATTTGAGCAGGGTGATGGCGCGGTCGAAACCTTTCTGCTCGATATTGAAGCGATCCTGTTCCTTTTTGATCTCGTTGCCGAGCCTGAACAAATAAACGGTGACAACAATACCAATTAACTTGAAGGCCAGGTCAACGACCCTGACAAAGGCGTCGAAATTTTTTGAGTCGATAAAAGACATAGTAAAGAAGAAGGCAGTGTACAGAATAGGATGAAGACATACAAATATAACCCGCTCCCTGTGGCCTGCTAAAAAAACAGGCCAGATGTTGCATCTGACCTGTCAAGCTCAAAAAACAAATGAAAACTCCCTGTTGTACAGGAAAAGGATCTTTACTGAATCATATCAGTTGTTCGGCGCACCCTGGTCGATCCAGATCTGCACCGCGCGAATGTTGCAATCGGAAAGTTTTGCATTTCCGATAGGGTAGGGCATGGGCTGATATCCCGACTGGTGCGTGATAGAACCCATGAGCGTGCCATCGCTTGCCGATGCCTTTACCTGTGTGTAGTTGGTCAGCGCCACCCCTCCCGACGGACTGGTACCGCTATGGCATCCCTGGCAGTTGTAGCCGATCAGCGGCATGACGGTCGTGCTGAAGCGCACGTCGACAGTGTCGCAATCGGCGTCGCAACTCAGGTTGAGCGCACCCTGCTGTATCCATTTGAGGATCAGCGCGCGCTGATCCAGCGGCAGCGCGGACATGGGCGCAGGCGGCATGCGATCGTTCGGGTCGGAGTCGTTCAGCACTTTGTACAGTTTGCTGCCGGCAGGATTGGTGAGGTTGATCTTGCCCGTATTTCGGGTATTGGCGTAGTTGTCGAGGACGATGCCTTCCTTGTGCGACTGGGCGTCGTGACAGCCCGACATGGCGCAATTGGAAGTCAGGATCGGCAGGATCTGCGTATTGAAATACACGGAATCCGGATCGCAGGGGTGCAGGTTTTGGTTGCCCCCGTTGCCGCCGGTTCCGTTGTTACCGCCGGTCGTATCTACGGGATCGGGATCGACGCCGCCGATGTAAACGGGGTCGCGCTTGCAGGCCGCCGTATACAGCAGCAGGGCCGACAAAAAGGCGGCAGCGGAAAAGATGATCTTATCTGTATGTCGCATCGGTTTGTGTTGTTTTTAGTGTTCGTAGTTTGAATGATTTGCCGGGAAAAAGGCTATTTCATCGGCGCCAGATTGGCGGCAATG
This sequence comes from Lewinellaceae bacterium, assembly GCA_020636045.1. Lineage (GTDB taxonomy): Bacteria > Bacteroidota > Bacteroidia > Chitinophagales > Saprospiraceae > M3007. The sequence goes on along the minus strand of JACJYP010000013.1, from coordinate 25,361 downwards.
TTCACACTGGCCGTTTTGTTCACTTTGTCGGACACCAGCGAGGGAATGCTGATGTTGAAATCGGAAAGGGCGACGGAAAACTTTGTACTGGCGCTTACTTTCCCGCCTTTCACCGTGAAAGCAACGGGTGCGTTCAACGGCTTGGTCACGCCATGCATGGTGAGTTTGCCATTTACCTTGGCATTGTAGGTGCCGTCTTTGCCAAGGTCGACGGAGGCGGGGTCATCCAGTTTTCCGGAAAACACAGCCTTCGGATACTTGCTGCTTTCCAGATAGTTTTCGTTGAAATGCTCCTGCATCAGGGCGCGCTCGAAAATGAATCCCTTGATCAGCACCGCCATTTCTATGGCGCCGCTGCTTTTGTCGAGCACGCAGGTGCCCGACTTGGCGATGGCCTTGATGGTTTCGGGGGAATCGGGCGCCGTGGCGTCGAAACTGACCACGCCGTCGCGGGTGAACAGTTTTTGGGCGTGCGCAGGCAGGGTGAAAAACAGCGCAAAAGCAGCTGCTACGGCAATGAGATGTTGCTGTCTCATGATTAAAATGTGTTTGGTGAAAAAATAACAGGCACTAAAAAATATTTCTTTTGACCAGTTGGAATACCCGCGAGAGGTTGAAGCCGAAGCGGATCTCGCCCTTTAGCCAGTTGCTGTTGGCGTCGCTGATATAGGCGCGTTCGTTCATGCCTACGGCGTTCGAAAAGTGTAGTTGAAATACGTGGCCGCCCGTCTCGATATCGAAACCGATGGACAGCGGGTTGTAATTCAGATTGGCCGGAAATCGATTGATCACGTAGGTATAGTCCCACACAAAAGCGATGCGCTTGGTGAATTTTGCCCGGCCGCCGATGCCCACCGCATACAACTCGTTGGGTACCAGCCGGTTGGCGACCAGGTTGTTGTGGATCAAGGTAGGCGACACCTGCAGGGTAAACCATTCGTTGAATTTCCGGCCGATGATGAGTTCGTGGTAGTAGCCTAGGCGCCGCGAAAAAGTGACCGGCACCCCTTCGATCCCGATCGGATCGCTCAGGCCGTTGACGGTCATGCCGCTGACCCACACGACGGAGACAGGGATATTGCGCCGTCCCGTCGATTGCCACAGGATGCGGTATTTCAGGAAGCCGTCCACCTCTTTTTTGGCGGTGCTGCGCCCGACGCCTGCGCTGAGGTTGGAGGTGATGCCGAAATCGAGGCCCAGCCGCATGGAAGCCTGGTCGAGGCCGAACAACTGATACGCGCCCTGGCTGACTTCGCCGAAGCGGTGCAGGATGCGAAAATCCATGGTGCCGGGGCTCAGCATTTCCATGCTGTGGGTATTGATGACGCGGGGGCTTTTGAAGGCATTGGTGACGCGGTCGAGGCTGTATTGCTCGTCGAGCAGGCTCAGCAGGCCGCCGGATTGTGCTGCGGCGCCGAAGGCGATCGTACAGGTCGCCCATGCCGCGATGAATATCTTTTTCATGACAGTCGGTTTCAGAAAATGAAGGATCGTTGGTCGTCCGGAGTCAATTATTGGGCGCTCCGGCATCCACCCAGGCTTTGATGATGGCGATGTTGCAGGCGGAAAGTTTGTTGGCGTTTTGCGGCATGGGCGAGTAGCCCGACAAGTGCTGGACGCTGCCGAGCAGTTTGCCGCTGGTAGCCGTGGTTTTCACGCCGTTGTAATTGTTGTAATTCACACCGCCCTGCGGGCTGCTGCCGCCGTGGCAGCCGTTGCAGTAGGTCTGTAAAATGGGCATTACGGACTGACTGAAACTTACGTCGGTGGTATCGCATACCGTGTTGTCGTTGCAGGTAGAGTTGGGAGCGCCCTCATCGATCCAGAGTGCGATGTTGGTGATCTGTTCGTCGCTCAGCCGCGAATACGGACTTTGGGGCATGGCTTCGTCGCCGCCGGGCAATACCAGCACCTTGTAAATTTTACTGGCCTTGTAATCGCCCGGCACGATACCGTGGCTAACAATATTGTCATAGGATGTGAGGTCGTAGCCCGCTTCGCGGTCCTGGCTGTTGTGGCAGCCGCTCTGGGTGCAGTTGGATTGAAAAACGGGCAATACATCGCGCTCGAAACACACCCCGCGCAGGTCTTCGACATACTCGCGCGTGCAGGCGATGGGGAGCAGCGGCAGTAGCCACCAAAGGCGTTTGATTTTCATGTGCAAACCGGATAATGAGTTAGAAATGAAGATGATCTTTAAGTATTAAAAATGATACGACAGGCCGGTTTTCAAACCGAACTGCTGATCGAACAATGCAGGTTCTTCGTGGAAATGTTGCAGCAGAAATACCTCTGCTCCGAGGCGTAGCCGCGGACTCAGCGAATACCCGGCCCCCAGCATAAATCGCATTCCCTGCCAGCGGGTCCTGGCTTCTTCGGTCCCCGGGGCGTGTATCTCCAGGTTGTTTGTATTGCTTTCAAACTCGTATTCGATGTCGAAGGGCAGGTAAGTGACCGCTTGTGCGCCCGCTCCCACCCACGGCGACCATTTGCCCGCAAGGGGAATTTGATACCGCAGCTGCATAACGTATGTAAATGCCGGCAACTGGTATGTTTCCCAGTATTTTAACCTGAAATCATTGCCGGGGTGCGGAATAGCGATGCCGAGATGTTCGAGGGCGTCGGCTTCGTCGGCTTTTATTTTGCCGAGCATGAAGCCGATCTCTCCGCCGAGGCGCAGGTTGCGCATGATCTCCACATCGGCTGCGATCCCCGCAGTAAAAGCCGAACCGGAGCGTTTGTGCGGCAGGCTGGGGAAGGCCCAGCCCGCGGAAAGTCCGATGCGGGGCCTTGCGATATAAAAAACAGGCGGCCGGACGGGCTCGATGCTGGGCGTAGGCCCGACAACGGCCCGATCCGGCATGCTGTCGCCTGTCACGGGTGTCGATACTGATGTTTCTATACTATCGACCGGTACGGGCCGGACGATGGTGTGACCTGGGGAAGCAACTGCGTCATTTTGTGTTTGTGCGGGTGAAGTATTTCCGGGTTTCTGTAACTGTTCCTGCTCCTGTTGTTTATCAATCTCGGAGGAGGCGATGGGGGGGGTATTGTTTTCTACTGAAGTTGCCGCACCGGGGCGCTCCGAAACAGAAGATGAAAATGAAGTTGCTTGCCACCTTTGTACCGGCACTGCGGTGTATCGATAGACCGTATCGTAGAGATGCACCACAGTAGTGTGGATGACGGTGTCTGTTTGCATGACGACGGTCTGTTTTTCTTGCTTCCTGTTGCTGTTCGTTGCCTCGCACCACTGATGCCACCAGAACAGGTTGCCACATGCGAGCAAACCCGTGAGTAGCAAAAGCAGCGGTAGCCACAGCCTCCTGCGCCGGCGCTCGTGCGCGTCGAGGCGATGTGCCAACGCCGTCCAGTTCCCTTCCTCATACGGAGAACCGGGCAGTTGACTGAACTTGTGCGAAAACAATTTGTCGAAGTCTCTATCGTGCATCGGCATCTTTGGTTTGCAGGTTTAGTAGCATCGTTTTCAGCCGCAACCGGGCTTTTGAGAGGTTTGACTTGACCGAACCGATCGAAACGCCCAGGATATCGGCGATCTCACGGTATTCATAGCCTTCCACAGCGTACAGGTTGAAAGTGATCTGGTAGGCCGGCGGTAATTGCCGGATCAATTGCAGCAGGTAGTTTTCATCGGCATTGACGAGTATTTCCGGGAGTACGGCCTCGTCGTGGTATTCCGTCAGTTCCACGGTATCCGGGCGTTTTAGTTCGTGCCGGTACCGGTCGATGCAGGTGTTGATCATCACCCGTTTGATCCATGCTTCGAAAGACTGCTCACCGGTGTACTTGTCAATTTTGGTAAACACCTTGAAAAAGCCGTCCTGCACACACTCTCCCGCGTCTTCTGCATGGCCGGTATACCGCTGGCAAATAGCGGTTGCCCAGGCGAAAAAAGCCCGGTATAACCGGTTCTGCGCGTAGCGGTCGCTCCGCCGGCAGCCCCGGATCACTTCCTCCAGTTCCGTTTTGCTCAACATGTTGCTATCTGGAAACACGGTATTTTTCACCAAAATGTTGCCTGCGTGTTTGTCGCCCCTTATTTTCTTCCGGTTTTCAAAAAAGAAAAGGCGCATATTGCAAGACACGTGAAATCGTATGAAGGGGTTGCCTGAGTGGTGAAATAGCCAATATAAAGCAGATATTACGCTTTCTTTATTTTCTTTCGTTGCAAGTCTGCTAAACTCCAATGCTCAATATAAATGTAAAATGCGGCACCACCCGAACCTTACCCTGATCAAGATCATCCACACTGCCATCTGGCTTTTTTACAACGTGGTCATTTTTTATCTACTGTATGCTGTGATCGCCAACAAGATCGATGTCTGGGTATGGATATGTCTCGGCCTGATCGCCCTGGAAGGCTTGATCCTGCTGGTATTCAAAAATATATGTCCCGTCACGATCTGGGCCAGAAAATATTCCGATTCAGAGCGCGATAATTTTGATATTTATCTGCCCAACTGGCTGGCAAAATATAACAAGGCGATCTACACAGCCATTGTCCTTATTGCCGTCGTGATCCTGTGCTACCGTTTATGGGCGTGACATCCGATCGCTCGCATTCCCACCGTCATATACAAAAAAAGGGGTCGCTTTTGTTGCAAAAGCGCCCCCAAGTAACTAGCCGTGTATGTATTTTTTGTTTTTTTCGATCAGTACTGCTGGTGGATCAGGGTTTTTACGCTGATGCCGCGGGCCTGCACGACCCTGAATATCAATGACCCGTTGGGCATACCAGCCAGATCGACGTGCAGCGGCTCCGAACCGACCGTATCGAGCGCCTGTTGGTGCAGCAGGCGGCCGGAGAAGTCGAATACCTGTACCGTCAGTGCGCCCGAAGGCAGCGATGACAGGTCGAGAAATACTTCTGAAGTGGCGGGATTGGGGTATAGCGACCAGCCCGCATCGGCGCCTGGCTCTGTTGCGCCGACCAGCCCCTGCACTGTGAGCGGCGCCGTGGCTGTCGTACATCCTTTCGCATCGGTCACCACAAGGCTGTATTGGCCGGCATACAGTCCGCCGAGGTCTTCCGTCGTCGCAAATGGCTGGCCATTGAGGGTCCAGAAATATGTGTAGGGCGCCGTGCCGCCGGCCACTGTGACCATAATGCCTCCGGTTCCGGCGCTGCTGCCGTTATCGACCACCTGGTTCACATTGATGCCGAGCGCCTGCGGCTGATTGATGTTTGCCGACTGGAATTGCTGACAACCGCTGCCGTCGGTAATGGTGGCAGAATAAAATCCGGCGCAAAGGTTGCCGGCATTGATCCCGCTGGCGCCGTTGCTCCACTGTACGCTGAACGGCCCCTGCCCTCCGCTGACGGATATCGCCGCCAGCCCGTCGCACTGTCCGGCGCAACTGGCATTCGTAGCGGCCAGGCTGAGGGTCGCCGGAGCGTGTACCGTCACGGTGAAGCTGCACTGCCCCGTGTTTCCGGCATTATCGGTGTAGCGGTAGGTTTGAACGGTGGTGCCGATAGGGAAGACCGATCCCGAAGGCAGTCCCGAGATCAGCTGTAATTGTTGCAGGTTGATCGTGCAGTTGTCGGTGATTTGCGGGGGTGAAAAACTGACGGTGGCATTGCAGAAGCCGGTGCTGATATTGTTCTGGCAATTCAGCACCGGCGCCTGAATATCCTGTACGATGATCTGTGCAAATTGTGTTTGCGTACATCCGGCCGCATCGGTCAGGGTGGCTGCGTAGTCGCCGGGGCAGAGTCCGTCCAGCGCATTGCCCGACGCTCCATTGCTCCACAATACGTTCACGGGCAAATTGATGCCGGTCACATCGAGCTGCACCGCGCCGTCGCAGGCGCCTGCACAACCTACCGGTGTGATGGTTGCGTTGACGCTGATGGGCGGCGTAGCCGCTGCAACGATCGTGATGGACTGCGTCAGGGAACATCCTACTGCGTCCGTAACGGTCACCGAATAAGCCCCCGGGCAAAGTCCTGTGGCCTTAAATCCGTTTTGGCCGTTGCTCCAGTGGTAAGTGGCGGCTTGTCCGCCTGCCACCGTTACCGTTGCCGTGCCATTGCAAACGCCTGCGCAGGAGGCCGGCGTGGAAAACAATTCGAACGACAATCCGCCGGTCACCGTAATGCTGAAACTGCAGGTAGAGGTGTTGCCACCCGGATCGGTATAGGAAAAGGTTTGCATGGTAGTACCAGCCGGGAAAATGGAGCCGGAGGGCAGGCCGGTTATCTGTATGGGTGCATTGACGGCGATACAGTTGTCGATGATCTGCGGCTGGCCGAACTGAACGGCGGAAGCGCAGGCCGATACGGTCTGGTTGAGCGGACAGATCAGGGTCGGCATCGTATTGTCGCTCACGACGACAGTGGCCGTACCAGTCGCCGAGTTGCCGTTCTGGTCGGTTGCTTTCAGCGTTACCACATGCGTGCCGATCTGGTCACAGTAAAACGCGGGCGGCGTGATCGTCCAGTTGGCGATGCCGCAACCGGCATCTACGCTGCCATTGTCGAACATCGCGGCATTGAGCACGGCTGCGCCGTTGGCATCGATGGCGACCGTAGCATTTTTCAGCGAGAGCACCGGCGGCTGATTGTCGGTAGCAATGATCTGCGCGTTTTGCACTTTGGTGCAGCCCTTGGTATCGCTGACGGTACAGCTGTACGCACCGACTCCGAGATTGGATGCCGTAGCGCTCTGATTGCCATTCGACCAGGCGTATTGATAGGGTGTGGTGCCGCCAGTGACATTGAGCGTCAGGGCGCCGGTTTGGGCTCCCTGGCACATGACGTTGACCTGTGAGGCGATCGCCACGCTCATGACCTGCGGACTGGTGATCTGCGTATTCAGCACGGTGGAACACCCCGCAGCGTCTGTGGCGGTGAGGGTGTAAGTTCCCGCAGCGAGTCCTGTCAGGTTGCCGTTGCCGGATCCGTTCGACCACAAATACGACACAGGCATGTTGGCGCCGGTGATAGTGGTGGTAATGCTGCCGTTGTTTACACCGGCACAAGTGATCTGGGTGGTAGCGAGGCTGCCGGCAAGATTGCAGCTCACGGCATTGACGGTAGCGGTTTTCACCAGCGAACAGCCCTTGCTGTCTGTCAGCGTAACCATATATTGTCCCGGAGCGAGGTTGTTGATCGTCTGGGTCGTTTTTCCATTGCTCCATTTGAAGGTATATCCCGGCGTACCGCCCGAAGGAATGGCATTCGCGGTGCCGTTGTTCAGGCCGTACATGGTTTGCGGCGTGGCGACGACGTTGGCCAGCAGTTCGTTGGGTTGGGTCACTACGGCCGTAGCCGTTGCAGAGCAACTTTCGCTATCCGTCACTGTCACGGAGTACGTACCTGCGGCAAGCCCCGCCACAAGGGCGGTTTGTTTGCCGTTCGACCAGTTGTAGCTATAAGAGCCGTTCCCGCCGCCGGGTACCGCTTTGGCGGAGCCGTTCGCATCGCCGTAACAACTGGCCGGAATGAGTTGGGTAATAGCGGCCGTGACGGGTGGTGACTGCACTATGTCCATGCTGTCCATCGCCATGCAGCCGTTCTGGTTGTTCTTGACGGTAAGCGTGTATGTGCCGGCAGCATCCGCGCGCGCATAAAGTGAGTTGGCGCCGCTGACGATGTTTCCATCAAAAGTGGTCCACAAATATGTGAAGTTACTGCCCGAGGTGGTGCCGATGGGGTTCATGATGATCGACGAGAAAATGCAGTTCAGCGAGCGATCTTCGCCGGCATACACGAACGGCGGAATGTTGTTTTCATAGACATAGGCATTCGCTGCACTGGTGCATCCGTTCACCGGGCTCGTGACGGTGACGTTGTATGAGCCGCCGATGGTCACGGCCGGGTTGGCAATGTTCGCGGTAAATCCGTTGGGACCGGACCAGAAAAAAGAAGAACCCGGCACCGAAGAAGTGGCGATCAGTTTGGGATTGGGTGTGGTGCAGGTGATGGTGGCGCCACCTGCCGAGGACATGGGCGGCGTAATATTCTGGGTGACGTTCGCCTGCGCCATGCTGGTACATCCGTTGGCGGGGTTGGTCACCGTGACGAAATAGGTGCCGGCCTGGCTGGCGACCGGACTGGCCTGGTTGGAACTGAAGTTGCCGGGCCCGCTCCAGTAATAATTGACGCCATTGGTATTGGAAGTCGCATGCAGCGTCACCGTCGGGTTGGCGCAGGTTTTCAGGCCGCCGGTTGCGCTCGCGCCCGGCGCCGTGGTGTTCGCATTCACACTGGCAGTGGCGACTGCGGTGCATCCGTTGACGGGGTTTTTTACGGTCAGTGTATACGTCCCCGGGGTATTGGCAGTAATATTCTGGGTCAAAGCGCTGAAGCCGCCGGGACCGGTCCACGAATAACTGGCGCCCGGAGCGTTCGAACTTCCTGAAACGGTTACTGCAAGTACCACGCAGGAAATGCTTCCGCTTGCCGTGGCCGTGGCCGTCGGCGGGGTGGTGTTGGCGCTCACGGACTGGCTGACCGAGCGGGTACAGCCGTTCTGCGGATTGGTGACGACCAGCAGATAAGTGCCGGCCGAGCCGGTTTGCGGGCTTTGAAGCGTGGAATTGAAGCCGTTCGGACCTGCCCACTGATAATTGACACTCGCAGGGATGCCTGCTCCATTGAGCGTAACCTGCGGTTGAACGCAGGTGATGATGCCGCTTACACTGGCAGAAACCAGCGGCCGGATCGTATCGATAGGCACGGCAGCCACTACGGCTGTCGAGCAATTACTCAGCGTATCGGAAACGGTAATGATATATGAACCCGGTATGCTTACGACCGGCGAAAGCAGGGCGGAATTAAAGCCATTCGGGCCGGTCCAGCCGTATACGGTATTTGCTGTATTGAAGCTGGCGTTCAGGGTGGCCGTGTTTTGTATGCAGGTGATCGTATTGCCTGAAGCCGATACTACCGGCGCGGTGTGTAAAGCATTGATCAACACGGCATCCGAACTGCTGCAACCGTTCACCACATTGGTAATAAAAAGCGTGAAGGTGCCGGTATGCTGGATGACGGGGTTCAGGGTATTGGCGCCCGATTGGATCGCGCCGCCATTTGAAGCCGCCCACTGGTATTGAAAATCCTGACCTGCTGAACCCGAGCCGTTTAGTGTGTAAGTTGTGTTCGAGCAGTTGACGCTGGCGTCTGCCCCGGCGTACGCGGATGGATACACCTGATCTGACGTGATCTCCACATTCAGTTCGGTGGTGTTCCCTTCGCTGTCGGTTGCAGTGATCTGGTATTCGCCTTCGGGCAGGTCTTCGGCAATGGGCCCTGTATGGCCGTTGCTCCAGGCATAAGTGTAGCCCGGTACGCCGCCGGTCGCCAGCACGGAAAGATAGCCGGAAGTCCGGAGGCAATTGATCTGGTGTAAGGAGTCGATGGACAGGGCCATCGCAGAAGCCGGGTTGCCGGAAACGGGGGGATTAACGACTGCCGCTGCTGCCTGCCATTGCAGGGCCAGCCACAGACAAAGTAGAATTGAAATTCGCATCGAGTTCATGAGAGGATGAGTGAAATGAATAGGGAATGATCAAATAATAAGGTCATGATTTTGGGGTGATTAATTTGGTGCTAAAGAAGGCGTGAGGAGGGCGCATAGCGGCGCTACGTAACCGACGAACAACGCACTTTAGCGACAAATTAGGCCGCCTAAATCGGGAACTTGTTATTTGATCATTCCTAAGATTATCAGGAATTGGACCTTTAAAACCCGTGCCGCAAATCGCCCGAATCTAAAAGCCACATTAAAGACAGATTAAAATTGCTTTAAAATGGAGGCTGCATTGGGGCTTATAAAAGCAAAAAGGCGCCTTCCTTTGAAGACGCCTTTGGTCATAAAAGAGAAAAACCTTCCGCTTATGTTCAAACTGTTTCAGAGCCACCGGAGAGGGATGCTCGGGCCGATCCGGCTTTCCCGAAAGCGGCCCGCTCGCATTACCTCTGAGTGAAATAAATCGGTTGAAAAGGACAGTACAAAGGTGCGGGGATACCCCAAGACGCACATTAAATGGCAATTAAAAGTCCCTTAAAATGTATTAGAAATGTTAGGGGGAAATGAAGGCAAAAATGTGCCTGGTGGGATCAGAAAGCCATTTTGCAGGCTGAAATCTCAGAAAAAGTTGCCGCGGAGACCTTTGGATGCCTTCGTTTTGCGCAGGGGTAATTTCACGGTAAAGAGGCTGCCTTGTTCTAGAGCGGATTTAAGCAGGATATTGCCGCCGTGCAGTTCCACGATCCTGCGGCACAGCGAAAGGCCGATGCCATATCCCCGCGCTTTCATTTGCGCGTTGCTGGCCCGGAAAAACGGGTTGAAGATCATTTCCTGCTCACCGACCGGGATACCGATGCCCTTGTCGCTGAAACTGACCCCGATGGTGGAGCCGTTTGCAGAAAAGCGGATGTCCACTGTGTGGTCGCTGGAAAACTTGCAGGCGTTGTCCATCAGGTTCAGAAAGGCGGTTTTGATCAGGTACTCGTTGCCGGCGACGATGAGTTGCGATTCGTCTTCGGGCAGCGCATCGTAGGCAATCTGGAAATGGTAGTCGGGGTGCGCCGTTGCGAGTTCCGTCTGAGCGGCAAAAAGCGTTTCATCGATGCGGACAGGCTTGAACTGCAGGCGTTGCTTTTCGATGCCCGATTGTGCCAGCGTCAGCAGGCCGTTGGTGAGTTCCACCAGTGTGCGGGTATCGTCGAGCAGCGATTGCAACACTTTCTGGTATTCTTCGGGGCTGCGCTGTTTGTCGAGAATGAGTTGCAACTGACTGGTGATGGCCGCCAGGGGGGTGCGCAATTCGTGAGAGGCGTTGCTGACGAATTGCTGCTGTATTTCGAATGCCGCTTCCAGGCGACGCAACATATCGTTGAAGTTCATCGCCAGTTGCGCGATCTCGTCGCGCTGGTTGCCTTCGTCGATGCGCCGACTGAGGTTGCCGACGCTGATGCTCGATACCTCCGCATTCATACGCGCCAGGGGTTTTACCATTTGCCCGGCAAAGACGGCGCCTGTGAGTACGATGATGAGAATACCGATGATGAGGCCCATCCACAGCACATTTCGCAGGTTTTGCAGTTTGGCGCGGCCATAGCGGTCGAATGCGGAAGAAATAACGACAAATTCGCCCTGGTCGGAATCGAAGACGATGCCGACGTGCTCGAAGTCGTTTTGCATATATTCGATCTTTTGCTTTGCCCGGATCTCGCGCAGCAATTCCGGCGAATAGGCTACTTCCAGGTCGTCGAGGCTGCTGTAAACCAGTTTGTCCGCCTCGTCGAAGATCAGCACTTTTTCCTGAAACAGCGCGTGGATCGAGTTCTTGTCGATGATGCGGAGCAGGTTTTTGTCCACTTCCTTGACCGTTACCAGCAGCCGTGCGGTGGTGATCGCCCTGCTTTCGAGCCGTGAATAGAATTCCTCCCTGCGGTAATTTTCCGACAGGAAAAAAACGGCCAGTGAAAACAGGATCAGGATGGTGGCGACGATCGCCGTGAACCGGAGGGTGAGCGTGGTGCGGATGTTCATGGATCAATCAGCCAGGGTTTTAATAAAGCAACCCCGGACTATTGCGCTTTCAGGAAATAACCCATGCCTTGTTTGGTATGGATGAGTTTGGGTTCAAAATTCCGGTCGATCTTTTTCCTCAGAAAATTGATGTACACTTCCACGACGTTGGTGCCGGTATCGAAATTTACATCCCACACGTATTCGACGATCTCGTGGCGCGACGCGACCCGGCCGTTGCGGCGTACCAGGTATTCGAGCAGGGCAAATTCCCGGGCGGTCAGCGCGATCGGCACGCCGTTGCGCTGCACGGTTTTGTAGCCGGTATTCAGTTCGAGGTCGGCAACACGTAACACTTCTCCTTCCTCGGAACCGGCAGGGGCGTTCTGGTTGCGCTTGAGCAGGGTGCGCATCCGCGCCAGCAACTCCCTGAAATCGAAAGGCTTGACTACGTAATCATCGGCGCCGGCGTCAAAACCTGTGAGTTTTTGCTCAACACTTCCCAATGCTGTCACCAGGATAATGGGCATCTGCGGATGCACGGCGCGCACAGAGCGGCACACTTCGAGGCCGTTGACAAAAGGCAGGTTGAGATCGAGCAGCACGATATCGTAGCGTTTGCTTTGCGCCATGTGTCGCCCGACGGCGCCATCTGGGGCCAGTTCGACAGTAAAATCGTTCTCCTCCAGCCAGGTTTTGACCGATGCCGCTACTTTCGGCTCATCTTCTATCAGCAATACTTTGGCTTGACTCATTAGCCTTCGTTTTATTTATCCGTTAAAAACGTGTCTCTTATCTGAATATCAACCTTTTTCGCAGCACATAAAACCTCGATCTCGCGATCGATAGCAACTCGGGCGCCAGATCGAATGCAAAGATAAGGCCGGAATACAACCCGAGGAACAGACTTCCCTTGCACACCATCGCCGGGATCGGGGGCAATCCGCCCGGAACGGCAATATTCACGATGACTGCGGACAGCAATAACACTGCCGCGATCCCCGCCATTTTTCGCTGAAAGGGCTGCACGCCCGTTTTCAGGTACAGGACTCCCGTGGCGAGTCCGTGGAAAAGCAGCGAGGATAACACCGTGGCGGTCGCGGCTCCCGTCAGCCCCAGACGCGGGATCAGCAGCAGTTGCAGCGATACTCCGGTGAAAAGCAGGACGACCACGATCAGAAAATGGCTTCTGAAAAACTTCGACAACATCAGCGCATAGCCGCTCAAACCCATCAGCGCCTCCGCGATTTTGACAAACAGCAGCAGCAACAGCGCGTGGCGGGCTGCTTCGGGGATGTCGCGCCCCGGCATCAGGGCGAACAGATCACTTGCGCAGAGCCACAGGCCTCCGGCCATGCCCCCCACGAGCGCCAGCATACTGAGCGACGATCGCTGCGAAAAGCGGCCCAGTTCATGGTATGCATCGCGGTGCATCAACCCGGAGATCATGGCGACAACCGTGGAACTCAGCGCCTTGAACGGGATTTCCAGTACGCCGGCGATCGTAACGGCAATGGCATAGGCCCCCACGGCTTTCGGCGGCATGAGCAGGCCCAGCATCACCAGGTCGAGGCGGCCCAGCATCGCCGTTCCCAGCCCGGTGACGGTGTTGTAGGCGGCGTATTTTCCCATTTCCCGAAATTTATTTCCGGAAAACAGGGTTTTGCCCGGGAAACGCCGGGATGGCCCGACGCGGCCCGCATACCACCATAATATCAGCGATACCGTGAAAAAATACAGGAGCAGCGCATACAACACCGCCTGAATGCCGAGACTGGTAAAAAGGGTCAGCAGCAACAGCGCCGGCACGACCAGTTTGACGAGCAGGTCGTTCAGCATGGCCGGTACTGCCACCTTGCCAAAATTGGCGGCATAATGCGCCAGCGTATAGTTGGTCACGATCAGCAGGAGCAATGGCGGCAGTACATACAGGTGCTGCGCGATGACGCCGGCAGGCGAGCCGATCAGCGACGATAAAGGTTCTTGGAGTATACAGGCGAAAAGGGTAAAAATACAGGTGCCGGCAGCGCCCCACAACAGCAAAAACGGCAAAAAACCGCGACGACCGGCCGGGTCGTTTTCCAGCAGCGGGAAATAGCGGTAGTTGAGCGCATATACGCCTGCCGATGCCAGCGGGAACAGCAGGGCCGCAGTATTCAGGAAAAACTGTACGACCCCGTAGGCTTCCAGTACGTGGCCGTACAGGAATACGGTGCTGACCATCCCGACGCCTATGCCGAGTACCTGCACGAGACCGTATCCGATGCCTTCTTTAAGCCGGTTCGTATTTTCCATGAATAAATATTGCCGTCTCCCGGCTGAAGCGCGCAATGTTGTTCAATATTGTGGAAAAGGAGGCGGCGCAACATGCACCGCCTCCGGCATAGGAGCTAACAATTTTGATCCAATTATCCACTACTCATTATTGCTTTTCCATTACCCCCAGTTCTGCACGGGCTTTTGCCGGAAATACATCCAGGCGGGTAATGCGGGTTTATAGGTGGCAGGTTTCGACACCTGTACCCGGGTTTTGAAGAACAGCCCCGGCGCCAGGCGCCGCATCATCAGTCCCCAGTATCCCTTTTGTGAATTTTTGAAAAAGGCCTGTTCGATGCTTTCGCTGCGTACCATGCCTGCCGGGTGCCGGATCGGGCCGCTCAGCGAAGCCTGCACCCGCTCCGGTTTTCTGAAGGAAAAACTGGTGTGGGTAGCCGTGTGGTCGAAGCCGATGTTCTCGATCAGATTCACAGTCGGTGTTGCGCACCATCCGCCCCGCGTCAGGATGGTATAGAACCAGCCGTAATCCCAGGTATCGATCTCGCCGTCGCGGGTGCGCTGAAATTTGTCCAGCAAATACCGGCAAGCCGTGGTATCCTGCACGAGCAATGACGACATGCGTGTGATGTCCGCCTGGTATTCCTCGAGGCCGGTAAAGGTATCGTTGTACTGTTTCCAGGCGCGGCGCCAGGTTGCCCAGCCCCAGATGAAGGAAAAACGCGAGAACACGTAATCCGACCCGGTCCTGCAGCAGGCACCAGTAGCCGGGTTGCTTCCGGAAATATGCATCACACGCTCGTCATCGGCGTGGTGGCGCAACATATCCGTGCAATAGGTGAAAAAGGAAGCTGACGGCAGGCAATCGTCTTCCAGAATTATGCCCGCTTCCACATGTCCGAAAAACCAGTCGATGCCGCTTTGTACGGCGCGCCGGCAACCGAGGTTGCGATCGCTGAAATTCAGGTTCAGTTCGCAGGGCCAGTCCACCTGTCCGGCGATCTGGCGGGCGAGGCGGCAGTTTTCGGGGTCGGAAGCGACATGCTCGCGCGGGCCGTCGGCGCTGATGAACAGCTGCGAAGGTTTCGCCTCGCGTATCCGCTCGAATACCCGGCGGGTATGGTCGGGTCTGTTGAAGATCAGGAACAAAACAGGTGTAGCAGTTGACATAGGCAACGCAGATTTCAGGATGAAATAAATACAGCCCGCTCGGTTGCGCTATGGGGGAGGATAGGCCCTCAGGACTGTTCATGAGAAATGGAATAGATGTGCGTAAGGATTAAAAAAATGCCGGCAGCATGAACTGTTCCGGCATTGATGGCACAAAGGTTTTGGTGATGGCCTTAAACGTCTATTAGAGTGGCATTAAAAGAAAATTAAAAAGAAACGGGGCCGCTTTCGGGCCCTTCCCCGGAAGTGCGGCCCCGCTTGTTTTGCTGCCGGTTTATGCCAGCCGCAGGCTGGCGACACCGAGCAGACCGCTTTCGCAGTAGATGGCAACCACGTAGTTGCCGGCTTTCAGGTTTTCGTCGATCTTGTAGGTGAAACTCAGGCGCTGGGTGTTGTTCAGCGCTACCTGTTTTACCTGCTGTGCCACGATCGATACGGGGCCCGTGGGCGCCTGAATGGTCGTTTTGATCGGATTGGCAGCGGCAATGGGATGACCCTTGTCGTTGGTGACGGCCAGGTAGAGTTTTTGCGCGCCCTGGTAGGGTTCGGGCACGTCGGCCAGGTCGAAACTGACGATCATGGTCCGCGCTTTTTTGGCGCGGGCGGTCAGTTTGTCGTGGCGGCGCTCCACCTCTACGCGGAAGGAAGAGGCTTTGAAGCGCGCGCTTTGGGTCTGGCGGATCTGCTCTTCCAGTTGTTTGGCGAGTTTGTCCATTTTGCCGCTGAGGTTTGTGTTCTCACCGCGCAGTTGCTCGTTTTCTCCTGTCAGGCGCTGGTTTTCTTCGCGCAACTGGTCGTTTTCAGCGCGCAGGGTGCTGACGATGGTCTCGTACTCGATCCTGATCCTGGTGAGATCGGCTACCTGCTTGCGCAGGTTTTCCAGGTTGCGGCGGTTTTGCGACTTGATCTTTTTGATCGCAGCGTCTTTCTCGGCGATCAGGGCCACCGTGCTGGCTTCCCGGCCTTTCAGGTCTTCGTTTTCCGTGCGCAGGTTGTTGTAAGAGGCGGTCAGGCTGTCGAGGCGCATGACCAGGCCGGTCTTTTCAAGCTCGAGCGCCTGCATTTCGGCGGCGATCTTTTGGTTTTCGCGGCTCAGGCCGAGCGATTTGTTCCAGAATGCATAGCCAAATCCGGCACTCAGGATCAGCAGCAGGGTTGCGAGGATCCCGTAGATCCTCATACGTTTGATGTTACTCATAGTAAGATGAAAAAATGAATGATAAAACCATTGGCGCCGCGCAGGGCGCGGGTACCATGAAAGGAGGGCTGCACTGATTCGGCTAACTGTGGATGTCCGTTCGATGAGGGCTCGTAAAAACGGAAAGACCTTGAATATTCCCTTCTGAGGGTCTTGCCGGATACGGGGCTTTATTCGAACATCCCGGGGGAGGAGATTGACGGTGCAAAGTTGTGGGTGGAACTTCACGCGCCGCATTAAACCCGCATTAAAAGTTAATTAAAATGAATTAAGGACCGATTTTACCCTTGAAAAGCAGTTGGCAGTGGCAGTTGGCAGTAATATCAGCGTCTGGACAAAACAGGGAGTCGCAGCCGTTTCCAATCGTGATCTGTACCGATAGTGCTACTGCCAACTGCCAACTGCCTACTGCCAGCTGCTCCTGAATCGCACACCTGCCAGCCACGCCACTCCGGCGCCCGGCTCGAAATACCTGCCGCCGCCGGCGTTGGGACGCACATTGTTGAAATAGCGCGCATCGCTGAGGTTGTCTGCTCCTGTAAATAGGTCGATCGATATTTTTCCAAACCTGCGACGCCAGCCAGCGCGCGCTTTCAGGAAGGCCCAGCTGTCCACAGGAACGGCATTGGCATCATCGGCGTACAGATTGCCCGTAAGGCGAAATGTTGTCAGAAAATACAGCCCTTCGGGGCGTTCCCAGCGCAACTCGGCCTGTCCCAGATGCCGCGGAAGTACGGGAAGGCGATTTCCGGATACATCGCCCGCAGGTGTTGTGAAACGCTTAAAGCGAAAATCCGAAAAAGTGTATTGCATCAGCAGACTGAGGCCCTCCAGCGGGTGCCAGTCGAGTGATATTTCCAGTCCCTGCCGCAACACCTCGCCTGCATTGCGGTAGTAGGTACGGCCGGGCTGACCGGGCAACTCGTAGGGGCTGAGTTCGTCGCGCGTGTATGCGCGAAAGCAGGCGATCTCCCAACCCAGACGACCGGCCTTTGACGAGTTGACCTGTCCGCGCAAACCTGCTTCGAAGGCTGTCGTGCGCTGTGGCAGCAGGCCGGAGGCAAAACCGCCCGTTCCGGCAGGGTTGTTCGACAGTTCGGAAAGGGTAGGGGTCTCGAAGCGCGTGCCGGCGTTCGCATACATATGCATACGTGGCAAGAGCCGGAAAAAAAGCCCGGCCCAGGGACTGCCCCGCCGGTACCATGTTTTTCCTGACTGGTCGCCGTCGGCAGAAAAATGATCGCGCACCTGGAGCAGCACCGCATCGTAGCGCAGCCCTCCGGAAAGTTTCAGGCGGGCCGTGGCTTTCCATTCCGCAACGACGAAACTGCCCAGTCCCGCAAAAATTTCGGTTTGATCGAGGCTTTGCATGCCGCGCACCCCGTCCAGGTTTTGATAGCGCTGCCGCGCATCGGCCTGGCGGTCGGCATCGAATCCCGCGCTCAGGTGCAGCCTCCGCGTATGCCACTCATATTGCCCGCCGCCGCCCGCAAAAAAGCGCTGAAACGCTACCTGGCCGCCGTTTTCGAAGGGCAGGCGGTTTTCAAAATCGCGGCCGGCGGCGTACCCGCGCAGGCGCAACGATTGTGTGTCGCCCCAGTATTTTACAAAGACGATCGCAGCGCGGCCCTGCCGCAGCGACTCTCCAGCCCGGAACCGGACATTTGTGCTGTTCGCAGATGCGGGATCCTGCTCGGCCTGTCCGGCGCTCAGGGCTCCTGCATCGTCGGCGTGCGGACTGTCGGTGGCATTCAGCAGCAAAGTCCATTGTGCCGACGAATCGGGTGACCAGGATATCTTCGAATTAAAGAGCGTACCTGCGACGCCCGAATGTTCCCTGTACCCTTCCAAATCGTAGCGGGTGAGCGATGCAATGGCGCCGACCTTACCCCTGCGCAGGCCTCCTTTTATATGCGCCTGCCGGTAGCCGAAGGCGCCGCCGGTGAGCCGCACTTCTGCAAAGCCATGGCCGGGTTGTGCGGGCACGGGGTCGGTGTGCAGGCTGATCAGTCCGCCGGAAGCGTTGCCCCAAAGGCCGGCCGGTGCTCCGCGCAACAGTTCCAGGCGATCGATGACTGCCAGGTCGATGTTGTCCACCTGCGCCTGTCCGTCGGGCGCCGATTCCGGGATGCCGTCGAGCAGCAGTTTGATGCCTCTGATGCCGAATCCCGCCCGCGCGCCGAATCCGCGGATGGCGATCCGGATATCCTGCGAAAAATTGGCGTCGCCCATGGTGAACACGCCCGGCACGGAGCCCAGGCTTTCCGAAAGACTGAGTTGTGCTTGTGCCAGGTGAAGGCGATCGCGGTCGAGCACGCTGATCGCCAGCGCGCTTTCGTTCGGACTGCTGCTCATGCGCGCCGCGCTGATCTCCACGGCGCGCAGGGTATCCGTACGCAGCGAATCAGGCGTCTGGGCAGCGCAGCAAAACGCCAGCAACAGGAAGGGGAGCGGCAGAGAGCGGAACATGAAAGCAAAAGTAGGCGGGACGGCTCGTTACCCGGCCGTTCTGCAGGAATATTGTACGCTAAGCCAACGCCTCGAACAGAACCTGGACCGGATGCATCGCTTCCCGGCCCGTGCCGTCAAGGATCTGGTGGCGGCAGCTGGTGCCCGGGGCCGCTACAATGGCTTCGGACGCCGCTTGTCGCAGTGCCGGGAAGAGGACGAGTTCGCCGACGTTCATACTCACTTCGTAATGCTCCTTTTCGTAGCCAAAAGAACCGGCCATGCCGCAGCACCCGGAAGGGATCATCTCCACTTCGTACTGCTCGGGCAGGCTCAGTACCCATGCCGAAGCATCCGCGCCGGCCAGTGCTTTTTGGTGGCAGTGCCCGTGCAGGAGTATCTTTTGAGGCTTTTTGGTAAATAATTCGGCGCCGATATTGCCTTTTTTGATCTCCTGCGCCAGAAATTCCTCGATCATCAGCGCATGTTGCGCCAGGGCGCCGGCGGCTTCGCGCAGGGGGGGGCGCACCAGCCGCGGGTACTCGTCGCGGAATCCAAGGATCGCGGAGGGCTCGATGCCGATGAGCGGCGTGTCGGCGCCGATCAGGTCTTTGAAAATGCGGACGTTCGCCTCCGCCAGATCGCGCGCCTTCAGCAGCAGGCCTTTTGAAATGGCTGCGCGCCCGCTTTCCGGATGTGCGGGCATTTCCACGCGGTACCCGAGGCGGCTCAGCAGTTTGACGGCGGCGATGCCGATGTGGGCATCATTGAGATCGGTGAACTCATCGCAGAAAAGATACACCTTGCCTTTTTCCGGCGTGCCGACGGGCAGGTTCCGGCCTTCGCGTTCGAACCAGCGCCGCAGCCCGGTTGGGTGCAGCGGGGGCAGGCTGCGTTGCGGGGCCACGCCGAGTATGCCTTTGATCAGGCTTCCCGTGAGGCCGTTTCGCAGGAAAAAATTGGTCAGCCCGGGCATCGCGGCGCCGATCCGGTTGATCTGCGCGATGTTGGCAAATACCCGTGCCCGCAGGGGGATGCCGTGGCTGCGATAATACTGGTGCAAAAATTCGGCTTTCATGGACGACATATCCACGTTGGAAGGGCATTCCGAACTGCAACCCTTGCACGACAGGCAGAGGTCCATGACCTCGTACAACTCTTCGCGGTCGAAAGGATTGGCCTGCTCGCCGCGGGTCAGGAATTCGCGCAGGGCGTTGGCGCGCGCGCGGGTGGTGTCTTTCTCCTGCCGCGTGGCGCGATAACTCGGGCACATGGTGCCGCCCGCAAAATCCAGTTTCCGGCAATCGCCGGAGCCGTTGCATTTTTCCGCGGCGCGCAATATGCCGTCGGGAAATTCCAGTACGGTATCGAATTGCCGGTCCTGCTGCCCGGCTTCGTAGCGCAGCGAGGTGTTCATCGGCGGCGCATCTACAATCTTGCCGGGGTTGAACACGCCATGGGGGTCCCAGGTATGTTTGATCTGCCGGAGCAGTTCGTAGTTCTTTTCGCCGATCATCAGCGGGATGAATTCTGCCCGCACACGGCCATCGCCGTGCTCGCCGCTGAGCGAGCCGCCGTATTTTTTTACCAGCCGTGCCACCGATTCGCTGATGGTGTGCAGGCGTTCGCGGTCGCGCTCCTTTTTCAGGTTGAGAATGGGACGCAGGTGCAATTCACCGGCGCCGGCGTGGGCGTAATAGACGGACTTTTGCCCGAATCCGGCCATCAGCGTCTCGAATTCGGCGATATACGCCGGCAGGTCGGAGAGTTCTACGGCCGTATCTTCGATGCAGGCGACGCCCTTCGCCTCGCCGGGCATGTTCGACAGCACGCCGAGGCCCGCATTGCGCAGCTCCCACACGCGTTTGGAATCGGGAGCGGCTACGACGGGGTAGGCATATCCGAAGCCGCGGCCTTTCAGATCGTCGATCATGGCTGCGGCTTTTTTTTCGGCCTCTTCCCGGCTTTTTCCGCGGAATTCGATCATGAGCACTGCCGCCGGGTCGCCGTCCACGAAAAAGCGGTTTTTCGATTGTTCCCGGTTGGCTTTGGTGCAGTCCAGCACCAGTTTGTCCATCAGTTCGCAGGCAGTGGGCTGGTGCGCCATGGCGGCCACGACGGCCTCCAGGCACTCGCCCATGCTGCTGAAATGCCCGCAGACCACCACGTCGTGCGGATCGGGCAGGGGATCGACGTGCAGCGTGATCTCCGTCGTAAACGCCAGGGTGCCCTCCGAGCCGCTCAGCATGCGGCAAAAATTGAATGGATCGCCGGCATCGCTGAAGGGTTGCGCGTCGAGCATCAGGTCGACGGCATAGCCGGTATTGCGGCGGTGGATGCCGGGCTTGGGGTATTCGCGCCTGATCCCGGCGGCGGTTTCGGGCTGCGACAGCGCCTCCGCTATCTGCCGGTAGATATTGCCTTCCAGACCATTCAGGCCTTTTTTCTTTTCCAGTTCGGCGTTGGTCAGGGCTGAAAACCGCGCTTCCAAGCCGTCGCTAAGCACCACGTCGAGCGCGAGCACGTGGTCGCGCGTAGAGCCGTAGACGATGGAAGTAGTGCCGCAGGAATTGTTGCCCACCATGCCGCCGAGCATGCAGCGGTTGGCGGTCGATGTATTAGGCCCGAAAAACAGTCCGTAAGGCTTCAAAAGATGGTTCAGTTCGTCGCGGATCACCCCCGGCTGCAGGCGCACCCATCGTTCTTCCGCGTTGATCTCCAGCACCTTTGTCATGTGCCGTGAAATGTCGACCACGATGCCGCTGCCGACACACTGACCTGCCAGCGAGGTGCCGGCGGATCGGGGGATCAGCGACAGGCCGTTTTCCCGGGCGAAATGCACCAGCGTTTTGATGTCCTCCTTATGCTTCGGATAAGCCACGGCCAGCGGCATTTCCCGGAATATGGATGCGTCCGTCGCGTACAGGCGGCGCATAAGTTCATCGCTGTAAATGTCTCCTTCGAGTTGCTTTTTCAGATCGTCCGGAATGCCAGTCATGGTCGTTCGTTTTAAAAAGTACGGATTCGGCTTGCCGGGACAAATGTCATCATTGCGTTGCAATTTCAGGAAGTTTGGCGAAGCGGTTCCCAAAAAAAGAACCCCGGCAGGGAATTCCGTGCCGGGGCCACTCAACTCGAATCTATTCACCAGTTTTTGACTGAAACTCAGTCACAATTCTCTTTCAGGTCGTGCAACTCGTCCTTGCTGTTGACAGTGACCACCGTACCGTCGTCCTTCATCACGACATTGATGGGGAATACGATCTCCGGATGATCGCCCGGCGCGGGGTTGCTGTTTTTCCAGTCGTGCAGCAGGGTGTGCAGGGCTTGCTGGTCGGCAACGGTCTCCGTGGTGCCGTCGGGAAACTGGATGGTGAGGGGAAACTGTATTTCAAAGCACGCCAGCCCATGCTGACCGTGTCCGTGGTGCCCGTGATGGCCGAAGGTGCCACCGCCGCAGGCTGCTTTCAGGTCGTGCAACTCCGTTTCGTTGTTGACGGTGATCAACTCGCCGTCCTGAGAAATGACGCTGAAAGGGAATGCAATGGTGGGGCGCGGCGTGGCGTGCCCATGATGCGGATGCCCGGAGCTGCCGTTCGCGAGGAACCAGGCCTGCAGGGCGTCTTTCATTTCATCGTAGGAATTCACCTCCTGCGTGGTGCTGTCGGGGAATTCGAGCGTAACGGGAAAAACCAGTTCGTAGCAGCCGTATTTACCGATGCCGCCGCGCTCCTGCGCTTCGTAAAGGGTCTGGTCGACCAGGTCGTCTACCGACTGGTCGGTGTTATTTTTCGTACAAAAAGGGAAAGCGAGCGTAGAGGCTATCAGGAGCAGGCAAAGTTTCAGAATGTTGTTCTGCATGTTTTTATCGAATGTTAGTACGTGAAAGATGAATCCGACGTCAGGATCACTGTGATTACGGCAAATCGCTACCCCCCGGTTGCGCGGCGGTTTTTTAAAATTCTGTTAATGCCTGTGCGCAGGGCGACCATTCAAGTGAAGATCAACCGGGGGGCTGACCTGTATCATCATCATAGTGGCCGGTCAGCGGCACTTTTGCAATGCCTGCGCGGAAAGGAATGCAAACCTGCTTACCAAAACACAAACCCGGTTTACCATGTCGCAACAAGTCTTCTGGATCGCTTACGCTGCTTCGAATGCGGTGGCATTGCTGCTGCTGATCGCCGCCCGCTACTATCCCCGGCTTGCGCGGTTTCTCTATTTTCTGTTGTTCGCCTGGGCGAGCTGGATAAATACCAAAACGGCCTTGTACAACCCGGCCGACTACCTCAACTATTCCGCCTACGCCGTGTCGTTCTACCGGGATTTTATCGGCGGCTGGTTCGCACAACACGTCACGCCCATGGTGTTGTTCATTGCGTCGGGACAGGCGCTCATCGCCCTCTCGATGTGGGCAAAAGGACTTTTGTTTCGCCTGGGCTGCATCGGCGGCATGCTCTTCCTGCTGGGCATCGCGCCCCTCGGAGTGGCAGCGGCTTTTCCGTTTTCCCTGATCGCCGGCGCCGGGCTTTGGGTCCTGATGCGCCGGAGCGGCGATCGCTGGCTGTGGGAGCGTTAGGCGCGGCCCGACGGGCCAAAGCCTTCCCGCAATACCTGGAAATTGGAAAATAGAAATTGGAAACCGGGTATTACATTTACAAAACACTTACTCACCCCATGCTTCGCATTTTCTTTTTTCTGCTGCTTCTCCTGCACGGCCTGATCCACCTGATGGGCTTTGTAAAAGCATTCGGACTGGCTTCGGTCGCACAACTCAGCGGCCAGATCTCCAGGCCGGCAGGGGTGTTGTGGCTTGCCGCCGCCCTGCTCTTTGTTGCCTCGGCATTGCTTTTTTTGCTGAAAAAAGAAGGGTGGTGGATGGCCGGCGCAGCGGCGCTTTTGCTGTCGCAGGTGCTGATCTTTTCGCAATGGCGTGACGCGAAATTCGGCAGCATTGCCAACCTGATCGTGCTGATCGGCGTGGTGATTTCTTTCGGACAATGGCAGTTCAACAGCATGATCCGCAGCGAACTGGAGGTGTTTTATCCTGTCCGGCCGCCTGTAAAAAAGGTGATCGATACGGAAATGGTGGCTACGCTCCCGGAGCCTGTACAAAAATGGCTGTTGCGTTCGGGTTGCATCGGCAAAGAGATCCCGCAGCGCGTGCACCTGCTCCAGAAAGGCGAAATGCGCACCGAGCCCGACGGCGCCTGGATGCCCGTGCAGGCGGAACAATATTTCAGGGTTGACGAACCCGGCTTTTTGTGGATCGCAAAGGTTCAGGCGGCGCCATTTGTACAACTCGACGGGCGCGACAAATACATGGACGGCCGCGGCCACATGCTGATCCGCCTGTTGTCGCTGTTTCCCGTGGCGGATGCAAAAGGCCCTGCCACCGACCAGGGCACGATGCTGCGTTTTCTGGCGGAAACATGCTGGTTTCCGGGCGCTGCCCTGAACGACTATATCCGCTGGGAGCCTGTCGATTCGCTATCGGCAAAGGCCGTGATGCACTACGGCGGCGTAGAGGCATCCGGGGTGTTCCGTTTTTCACCGGAAGGCGATCTGCTGACTTTTGATGCCATGCGGTATTACGACCGGAAAGGCGGTGCGACACTCGAAAAATGGCATATCGCCAACATGCAGGATTCGTACCGCTCATTTGACGGCGTACGCGTGCCTACGCGATCGGAAGTGAGCTGGCTGCTGGAGGCCGGCGACTTTGTATGGTTCAAACTGGAAGTGTCTGATATTCAATACGATGAAAAGTTGACCCTGTGATCTGCCTGTTTTAACAAGCGACTGAGCATTATCATGCCGGTTGCCTGCAATAATCATTGTATGAAAATGTTTAATGGATGTACTTTGTCCAATAATCATTTTGCCGCCATGAAAACTAACCATACCATCTCAGAGATCGTCAAATCCGATTACCGCGCCGCAGGCGTGTTGGAACATTTTGGCATCGATTTTTTCAGCGCCGGGAGCATGACCATTCCCGAAGTATGCACGTCGCAACACATCGACCGGAAAGCGATCGAGCAGGCGCTGGATGATTTGAATACCCATCCGGGGCACCAGGATCCGCACTGGAACTACGCGGAATGGGATACCCGGTTCCTCGTAGATTTTATCGTACACGCTCACCACAACTATATCCGTGAAACGGTGCCGGAATTGTTGAGGCTCGGCATCCGGGTAGCCGGCGAATCGGGCCGCCCGGGGGCCGCGCACCGGCTCAGGATGTTGTCGCAGGACCTGATGGACGACATCACGCGGCACCTCGATCTGGAAGAAGAAGTGATCTTTCCCTACATCGTGGACCTCGAAACGGCACTTCGCGAGAACAGGGCTTTTGTGGCGCCCCGCTTCGGGCGTGTGGAAAGCCCCATCGGCGAGGTAGAGCGTATGCACAGCCGTGCGCTGGAGTTGCTGCAGGAGATCAGAACCCAGTCGGGCCACTACGAAATTCCCGAAAACGCTACGCCGGACCGCAAGGCATGGCTCGCTTTGCTGAAGGAATTCGACGCCGACCTGCACCTGCACCTGCATCTGGAAAACAACATCCTTTTTCCCCGCGCCATCGCGCTCGAAGCCGAATTGCTGAACCGGAAGGGCTTTACCACGATCTGGTTCGGATAGGCCTGCGCGCCAATCGTCGATCCGTATTATTTTAACGTGAGTTTTTAGTTAGGTTTTCAATTATAAGTATTGCAAACAATTGAAAACCAACCTTTTTCGCGTGAATTTATAGTTCGGCCTTATTA
>JACJYP010000012.1 GCA_020636045.1 Lewinellaceae bacterium | reverse complement strand
GCACGTTCTCATCAGTAGTGATCTTGCAGGCAAGTCATACCGAACTTTTTCACTCCGTCCTCCCAAAACTTTCTGCATTGTTACCTCCGTAACATCCTGCCCTGCCCGGCGCCCGCACCTTTGCAGCATCAATTAAAGACATTATCGGCAAACGCAGTAGAACCCTGAACCGTAAGCCGTTCACCGTCAACCGTATCATGCAACACTTCGATATTATCATTATCGGCACCGGCGCCGGCGGGGGCACCCTCGCTTATAAACTGGCGCCTTCCGGCAAGCGTATCCTCATCCTGGAGCGCGGCGATTTTTTGCCCAAGGAAAAAGAAAACTGGGACCCGCTGGCCGTTGCGCAGGGGCGCTACAAAACCACGGAAATGTGGCGCGACAAGGAGGGAAACACCTTTTCCCCCTACCACCACTACTGGGTCGGAGGCAACACCAAAATGTACGGCGGCGCGCTGCTGCGCCTGCGCGAAAGCGACTTCGAGGCCCGCAGGCATTTCGACGGCACATCGCCGGCCTGGCCGCTGAAATACAGCGATTTCGCACCCTGGTATGACGAGGCGGAACGTCTCTATGCCGTACACGGCACCCGCGGTGTCGACCCCACTGAACCGCCGGCCGGCAACGGCTATCCCTACCCCGCCCTGCCTTTCGAACCGCGCATGGCGGAGGTGAGCGATGCGATCCGCCGCCAGGGGTACCACCCTTCCCCGATCCCGCTGGCGATACGTTTGCCGCAGGACCACAACGGCCGGCAAAGCGACCGCCTGCACATCGAATTGTACGACGGATATCCCGACCCCACCGGCGCCAAGGGCGACAGCCATGTCGTGGGCATTCAGGCTGCCCTGCAATACCCGAATGTCAGCATGCTGCGCAATCGCAAAGCCCTGAAGATCAATACAGACAAGAGCGGCCGCCGTGTGACGAGCGTAAGCGTCGCATACGAGGGCATGGAAGAAACCTATCGCGCCGACACGATCGTCGTCGCCTGCGGGGCCATCAACTCGGCTGCCCTGCTCCTTCGTTCGGGAAACACAAAACACCCTGACGGATTGGCTAACAGCTGCGGACAGGTAGGCCGCAACCTTATGATCCACAACAACGGCGTGGTGCTGGCGTATTCGGCCAAACCCAACCCCTCGAGTTTTCAGAAGGCGATCCTGATCCCCGACTTCTACCACGGCGCTTCGGACAGTCCTTTTCCACTCGGCGCCATCCAAAACATGGGCAAAGCCGATCCGCTCCTGCTCGCCGACGCCGTAGGCGATGACCTGGGCAAGGAAGGCCGCGACGCCGCACATTTTGCCGGGCATATCGTCGACTTTTTCATCACGGCCGAAGACCTTCCGATGTCCGAAAACCGCGTACTGGCAGACATGGAAGGAAATATTCAACTGCACTACACCCAAAACAACCTGGAAGCCTATCGCCGCCTGCGGGAAAAACTGATCGGGATCATGGACCGCGTGGCAGAGGAAGAAGGAGTCGGCGGCACCACGAATTACTACGGATTCAAACTCGGCATTGGCGGTGTCAGCCACCAGAACGGCACCTGCCGCTTTGGCGAAGACCCGAAAACCTCCGTACTCGACCTGAATTGCAAGGCGCATGACATCGACAACCTGTATGTCGTAGATACCAGTTTTTTCCCGTCGTCGGGAGCCGTCAACCCTTCGCTGACGGCTATGGCAAACGCACTCCGGATCGGCGAACTGCTTTCCAAATAAACCAACAACGACAACAACGAAACACAAGCCATGAAAACAATTTTTCCGGCGCGCCTGCGCCAGGTCCTGTCGCTGCTGCGCGACATCCGTTTTAATCTGTGCCTCATCGCATCCATGCGCAGGTTCCGTTTTTCCGGGCAGCCGCGCATGGGTGGTGGCACTGCTCTGAGACCCAACCTAAACAAGGTGTTCATCTTCTTCACCACGCTATTGATGCTGGACGCTCCCGCGCATGTCTTTTCTCAAAAGGCGGTCGCTGTTACGGGGGTCAGCATCACCGTGGAAGACCTGGACAGGGAGGTCGAATTTTTTACCCAAACGCTTGATTTTCGCGAAATAAAAAGGGAAAAATGGAGCGGTCCTGAAGTCGCAGCATTGTTCGGATTATCAGAAGCAGGTGTATCTGTTGAAATGGTCGACCTGCAACTGGGCACAGAAACCATCCGGTTGATGGACTTCGACGGTGTTCCTTCGCGCAGCATGCCTGCAGATACCCGGAGCAATGACCTCTGGTTTCAGCATCTCGCCATCGTCGTCACCGACATGGACAGCGCATATCAAAAACTGCTGAGCGCCGGCGTTACACATGTCAGCACCGCACCGCAAACCCTGCCCGACTATCTTCCCAACGCTGCGGGCATCAAAGCCTTCTATTTCCGCGACCCCGAGGGTCATAACCTCGAACTGATCTGGTTCCCTCCAGACAACGGTGGACGGCCTACGGTGGACGGTGGACGGCCTACGGTAGACGGTAAACGGCTTACGAGGGACGGGGTAAACGAAGGTGGGGAATCGATCATAGCACCAGACAACGAGCAGGGAGATATGAAAAACAAACAACCGGGCATGGACAACGCTCGAAAAACAGTTCCGGCAAACGATCTATCAAATACCGTCAGCCGTAAACCGTCAGCCGTAAATCGTCTACCGTCAGCCGTAAACCGTAAACCGTCCACCGTAAACCGTCGGCCGTCTACCGTGTTCTTGGGTATCGATCACACGGCCATCGGCATTTCTGATACGGAACGCAGCATGGCTTTTTATCGCGACCGGCTGGGCCTGGCACACGGCGGCCATTCCGAAAACTACGGCACCGAACAGGAGCACCTGAATCAGGTGTTCGGCGCGCGACTCGATATCAACGGCCTGCATGCCGACACAGGATTCGGAGTAGAGTTCCTGCGATACATCGCTCCACCGGGCGGGCGGACCTATCCGTCCGACAGCCGGGCGGTCGACCTCTGGCATTATCAGACGGAAATAGAAGTAGACCGACTGGAAAGCATGATCCAAAAACTTGAAGAACAAGGATTTACAAAAATATCGCACCTGCCTGTAAAGATCGGCAGCGCACGCATGTTCCTTTTACGCGACCCCGACGGGCATGCGCTATTGCTTTGGCAGCAACTTTCATGAAGCGAATATCTTTGTTGATCCTGAGGGTTTGGCCACGATCAGCCTTTACAACATCACAATTTTGCACATGTGCAAATACACCATCCACCAAATACTCATCTACACATTCTGAAAAATGTATCAGCAACCGAATAATCGCCTCAAAAAACAGACCTGCATCGTCACTGGCGCCAACTCGGGCATCGGCCGCGCCGTGGCCGTCGCCATGGCCCGCGACGGCGCCAATGTGGTCGTCAACTATGTTTCCGGCGACGAGGCGGCCGCACAGGTCGTCGACGAGATCAAACAGGCCGGCGGTAGCGCCATCGCTATAAAAGCCGACGTCAGCAAGGAAGAACAGGTCGTGGAGATGTTCCGCGAAACCGTTGCCACCTTCGGCACGGTGGACATCCTGGTGAACAACGCCGGCCTGCAGCGCGACGCCGCCTTCCACGAAATGAGCCTCAGGGACTGGCAGTTCGTGCTCGATGTCAACCTTACCGGCCAATTTCTCTGCGCGCGCGAAGCCATCCGCGAATTTCTGCGCCGCGGCCCCCGGCCCGATGTGTCGGTCGCCCTCG
The DNA here is from genome assembly GCA_020636045.1 of Lewinellaceae bacterium. Classification (GTDB taxonomy): domain Bacteria; phylum Bacteroidota; class Bacteroidia; order Chitinophagales; family Saprospiraceae; genus M3007. Next base: position 156,673 of record JACJYP010000012.1, on the reverse strand, counting down.
GCAAGATCATCTGCATGTCGTCGGTGCACGAAGTCATTCCCTGGGCCGGCCACGTCAACTACGCCGCCTCCAAAGGCGGGGTGATGCTCATGATGAAATCGCTGGCCCAGGAGTACGGCCCGATGAAGATCCGCGTCAACAGCATCGGTCCGGGCGCCATCAAAACGCCCATCAACCGGTCTGCCTGGGAAACACCCGAAGCGGAGCAAAAACTGCTCGGACTCATCCCCTACAAGCGCGTAGGCGAGACCTCCGACATAGGCGCCGTGGCCGTCTGGCTGGCGTCCGACGAGTCCGACTACATCCACGGCACCACGATCTTCGTGGATGGCGGCATGACTTTGTACCCGGGTTTTACAGAGAATGGGTGAGGTAAAACTCAGAACTCGGCGGCGACACCCTTTCGAATGGTGTCGCCGCTTTCTTTTTACCCTGTCCCCTCTACTGCGTCGTCACCGTCAGCGACACACTGTTGGTAAGACCGTCGCGGTTGACCACAGTGAAGGTGTACTTTTCCGTGCCCGTCACGTTGCGCAGCGCGATCGGAATATCCGTTTCAAAATGATCGCCCTCGTCGCCCGTCAGCGTTTGGGTAAAGGCATCGATCTCCGCACCGCCGCCGTAACTGACCGACATGGTGAAGGTTTTCAGCACGTCCTTGTCTTCGGTTTTGTCGGCCGTGATGCCCACGAGCACCGTAGCGCCGGGCGCCAGGGTAGCATCGGCGGAGGTGTAGCCCGCACCTGTTTTAAAAGCGATGTCGGGCAGTTTGCCTTCGTCTTTTTCACAACCGGAAAAAGCGATCGCCAGCGCAGCAAAGACGCCAAGCAGGAAGTTTTTGCTCAAAAAGTGTTTCATGTTTAAGAAAATGTAGGTTAAAAAATTGATTGTCAGTTGTTTCTAAAAATACAGCCGTGCCGAGAGCACCAGGTCAATGCCCTGGTCGTAGAACGGCACGGGGTAATTTTTAAACCTTGAAATGTGGTCGAAATAGCGGCGGTCGAGCAGGTTGCGGCCGGTCAGGCTGAGCGACAGCATTTTGCCCACCCGGCAGCCAAAGCCGGCATTTAGCAAAAACCAGGCGTCTGTAGGACTTTCGTCTTCGGCGGGGCGGTCCTGTGAGCCGGCATATTCGCCTTCTACATACGCCCAGACGCCCGGACCGGCGCCGGTCCACGACACCCGCGTCACCCACCTGGGTGCGGGAATAAAGGGCAGCGGCGTGCCTGTGTCGCGCTCCCCGCGCACGCAGGAGAAAGTATTGGCCCATTGCCATACACTCGTTTTGAGGGTACAAAATGCTTCGCCGCCCCAGAGCAGAGCATCGTCCTGCCGGTAGCGGTACAGCGGAAAAATACCGAGCGTGTCCTTACCCGTCGGTGCGAGAAAAATATAGTCGAAAAAGCGGTTGACGAACACAGATATACCTGCCGTAACGACTTTACCCGAATAAGTGGTCCCGAAATCCAGGTTGAGATTTTGTTCGTTGTTCAGCCCGGGCGTTCCTTTTTCGTAGCGGAAAATGCCCTCATGCAGCCCGTCGGACGATAGTTCGGCGAGGTTCGGCGCGCGGAATCCCGTCGCCAGCGTCGACTTCAGGTTCCAGGTCGCAGCGGGATTCCACGACATCCCGAGCAAGGCATTTGCCGTCAGCCGGTTGCGGCTGAAAGGACGCAGTTCCTTGTCGGGCGTGTTCACACTGCGCGTTTCCAGTGTTTGTATGAATTTGTCGGTCAGCCCTGCACCGGCTTCCAGCACGAGACGCCCTGTTTTCCGGCGCAGCAGCACCGACAGTCCTTCTTCGATCAGGTTCGCATCGGGCACGGTGATGCGTCCGCCGTAGTTAGTGTTGTTCTCCAGTGCCCCGATGTGGCTGACGATCAGTTCGTTGTGCCGGTCGAGCGGGCGGATCCACTGCACGTTGTAAGGCAGCGAGTTCAGGTGCATGTTCAGACTGATAGAGCCGCCGCCTTCGTCTTCGAGGCGGATATTACTTTGCAGGCCGGCGTTGATCTTCAGCACCGACCGCTCCCCGAACACGCTGTGCTGTACGGAAAACATGTTGAGCAGCACCGTGTGGTGCGGCCCCGAAAGGCCGCGGCTGAAACGGCCGTCGCGCTCGAGCCGGATCGTTGTATCGCCGAGGATGAAGCCGAAATTGGACAGCAAGGAAGCAAAATGGAAATGCCAGTGATGGCGCCCGTTTTCGCGGGCCAGCGTCGCTTTCAGGGCGTAGTTGCCAAAGCGCGAGTTGAGCACCCGTTCTCCGCCGCCCTCGTTATAGTCGGCGTGGCTGTCGGCGCCCGCGCGCAGGCGCCACCATCCGTGCGCGGTGTTTGCCGCCATACCCGCGTCGGCGCCGATGCCCAATGTATTGGAAAACAATCTGATGCCCGCATCGCCCTGGCGGCGCAGCGCCGGGTCCGGGCGCTCTTCCAGGATATTGATGACGCCGCCCACGGCCTCCGAGCCATAGAGGATAGAGGCAGGGCCCTTGATCAGTTCAACACGCCCCACGCCGTAGTCCTGCAGGCCGAGGCCGTATTCGTCCTGCCATTGCTGGTTGTCGAATTTAAGCGAATTGAGCAGCACCAGCACGCGATTGCCGTACATTCCCCTGACCACGGGTTTGGCGATACCCACGCCTGTGCCGAGCCGTGCGACGCCGGGAATTCGCGCAAGCGCATTGCACAGCGTTTGCGCGCCGGAACGTTCAATATCACGGCGATCGATCGCACTGATATTCAGCGTATTGTTTCGCATCGACTCTTCCCGGACACCCGTCACGAGCACCTCGCCGAGCGCGCGCGTTGAAGATGAGTCCGCCTGCTGGCTGCGCAAGGAACACGCAACGCAACAGGCCGCCAGCAGGGCAAGCAGCCTTATCTTTTTCATGGAAAAAGCATTTGGCCCCGGAGCAGAGCGCCGGAGCGGATATTGATCTAAGAAATGAAATGCAGGGCCCGTATCAGCCGCAGCGGCGGGCTTCGGGCGGTGGCGAGGTGACCTCGTGATCCACTGAAGGAGGCATGAAAAACAATGGGAAAACACCTTGCTGGCAGCAATCAGCCGCCTGGCAGAAAAGCCCGGGAGCAGCAGCCGGCAAATACGGCTGCGCCAGTATTTTGGCGAGCCAGTGTCCGGGCGCCCCGGCATCGGAATGCCGGCGGGCGCTGTGAAAAAAGGCGTCCAGCCCGGCCAGCAGGTGGCTTTCAAAATCGTCAGCGACAGCAGCGACCCGCAGGCTGTCGCCCTGCGACACGATATGCTTTACATCGTACAGGCGGCCGTCGTGCCAGAACTCGCGCTGTGTACCGCCATGCGTTTTCCGGAAAAAATCGCGCGTGGCAAAGCGGAACACCACATGCCCGGTTTGTTGCGTCTTGCCGCGTAGCACGGCTGTGTGTTGTGCGCCGATCTGTACGAGCGACAGGGCGATATAGCCGGCCATCCTGAAGACGACCAGCCCGATCAGCATCGATGTAACGAACACCCGCATGGCAGGCGAAAGGTATGCAAATTGCCAGAATAGGCGCGCTCAGCGGGCGACTGCGAGCCGCCCGCTGAGCAATGCGGCTTATTCTTCTGCGAGGAACGGGTAGCGGTAGTCCGTCGGCGGCACAAAATTCTCCTTGATCGTGCGCGGCGACAGCCAGCGGTACATGTTGAGCATGGAACCCGCCTTGTCGTTGGTGCCCGAGGCGCGCGCGCCGCCGAAAGGCTGCTGGCCGACCACAGCGCCGGTGGGTTTGTCGTTGATATAGTAGTTGCCGGCAGCCTGGCGGAGTTTCGCCGTGGCCAGTTCGACCGCCGCGCGATCGTTGGCGAACACGGCGCCGGTGAGCGCGTATGGCGAGGTGCCGTCGAGCAGTTCGAGGGTCTGCTCGTATTTTTTATCGGGATACACGTACACCGTCAGCACCGGTCCGAAAATTTCTTCACACATGGTCACGTATTTCGGATCGGACACTTCCAGCACCGTGGGCTCGATGAAATAACCTTTCGATTTGTCGTAACCGCCGCCGGCGACCACCTTCACCTTGTCCGACTTTTTGGCCTCGGCGATATAGGCGCTGATCTTGTCGAAAGCCTTCTCGTCGATCACGGCGTTGATGAAGTTGCTGAAATCCTCCGTGCTGCCCATTTTCATACTTTTCAGATCGGCGACCATATGCGACCGGACCTCTTTCCACAGGCTCTTGGGAATATATGCCCGCGAAGCGGCGGAGCATTTTTGCCCCTGAAATTCGAACGCGCCACGGCTGAGCGCCGTCGCGATGGCTTTCGGGTCGGCGGAACTGTGGGCGATCACAAAATCTTTGCCGCCCGTTTCGCCGACGATGCGCGGGTAGGATTTGTATTTGGCAATATTCTCGCCGATCATGCGCCAGATGCGCTGGAACACACCCGTGCTGCCCGTAAAATGGATGCCGGCAAAATCGGAATGGTTAAAGATCACTTCACCGGCGGTGGGGCCGTCCACATAGATCAGGTTGATAACGCCGGGCGGCAAACCCGCCTCTTCGAATATCTCCATGATAAGCGAAGCCGAATAGATCTGCGATTCGGCGGGCTTCCACACGGTCACGTTGCCGACCATCGCCGGCGCAGTGGGCAGGTTGCCCGCGATAGCCGTGAAATTGAAGGGCGTAAGTGCGAACACAAAACCCTCCAGCGGCCGCCAGTCGGTGCGGTTCCAGGTATTGCGCGCACTCATGGGCTGTTGCTTGTATATCTCCTGCATGAAATGCACATTGAAGCGCCAGAAGTCTGCCAGTTCGCAGATGCAGTCGATTTCCGCCTGGAACACGTTTTTACTCTGGCAGAGCATGGTGGCGGCGCTCATTCTGGCGCGGTAGGGACCGGTGAGCAGGTCGGCGGCGCGCAGGAAGATCGCCGCACGCTCCTGCCAGGGCATGGCTTCCCACGCCGGTTTTGCTTTCAATGCCGCTTCTATGGCGGCCTTCACATGGCCGGCTTTGCCTTTCGCATAATGGCCGAGGGTATGTTTCAATTCATGCGGCGGGTGCATAGCCACCTTGTCTTTTGTGAACACCTGCTCCCCACCGATGTACATCGGCACGTCCTTCTTCTTCTTTTTGGCATCGGCCAGGGCGGCTTTCAGCGCGGCCTTTTCGGGTGAGCCGGGGGCATAATTCCAGACCGGTTCGTTGACCGGCTGCGGAACGGAAAAAATTGCGTCTGTCATGTCGTTATACTGGTTGGGCTGATTTTGATCTGTTCAGGAATAAAAGGGGTCGGGTCGCCGCCGCCAACGATGATCTCGCGAACGATGGTGCTGCTGATATGGGAATATTCGGGTTGGGCGATCAGAAAGAGGGTCTCGATGCCGTTTCCGACGATATGGTTGAGTTGTGAAATGGTTTTTTCGTAGTCGAAATCGGAGCCGTTGCGAAGGCCGCGCAGCAGGTAATGCGCGCCGATACGCTGGCAGTAGTGCGCGGTCAGGTTCTCAAAATGATCGACCCCGATCCCCGGATATTCGGTGAACACCTGATGCAGCCACTCCAGACGCTGTTCGAGTGAGAAAAGGGTTTTCTTCGTGGAATTCACCCCGACAGCAACGATGATCCGGTCGAACAGAGGCTGCGCCCGTTTGATCAGGTCCACATGACCGATCGTAATGGGATCGAAGGAGCCGGGAAAGACGGCGATTTTCATATGTTTTTCCGAATGAGGCACGAAGTTGGGAATTTTTGAATAGCGAGCCAAAAATTAGACCTGTCGGCCGATTTTTTTTGGCTGATAGCAATTGTTTAAAGATGCTTATTTTCGCCTCAGAAAACAATTAAAATCAAACACACAATCAACATGCAAACAAAACATTTGTTCCTCATTTTCCTCTTCGCCCTGGGTTTCGGTTTCAGCGCCAAAGCACAGGAGTACAACTCCGCCATCGGTCTTCGCCTGGGTTACCCGGCATCCATTTCCTATAAACAGTTTATCAGCGAGCCCGGCGCCATCGAGGCCTTTCTGGGTTTCCGTTCGTACCGCTACTACCGCTGGGTCAACTTCGGTGCGCTTTACGAACACCACTTGCCCATCAGCGGCGTAGACGGCCTGAACTGGTACGTAGGCGGCGGTGCTTCAGTCTTCTTCTGGAACTACAAAGACGGATTCCCGGATACCGAAGACGGCAAAACCAGTATTGGTGTGCTCGGCGCCATCGGTCTGGACTACAAGTTCGCCAATGCGCCGGTCAACCTGTCGGTAGACTGGCTGCCCGTGTTCTTCGTGAATGGCTATGGCAACGGCTTTGCCGGCGGCTACGGTGCGTTTAGCGCCCGTTACACGATCAACTAACGAAGAGCCGTAATCATCACAAAGAGGGCCGGCGCGTGACACGCGCCGGCCCTCTTTTTATTTTTGAAGATCGTCCGTTCAGACAGAACCGCGCTTGATCACCCAGATCACCAGGCAGACAATGGCGAGGAAAGCGATCAGACCGCCCACGCCCAGCGCGAAGAAAGAAAGCAGAATAGCAATGCCCAGACCGAACACGCCGAACCACAACCACTGATCCACGGGGTCGCTGAAATCGACCTGCTCGCCTCTTTTTGCCTTACGGGCCATCTTGCGCTCTACGCGTTTTGCAATGCGGTTCAGGCGTTTGGCCATTTTTTTGTCCTGCGCCAGGAAGGCTTCCGGATCGGCATTGATTTTTTCCATAAAGCCGGCGCGCATTTCCTGCGGCGCCACAGCGGCGGATGCATTCAGGAAGACAGGGCTTGCGAGCATTGCTGCACAAGCAAACAGGAAGATCAGTCTTTTTTTCATGAAAAACAGTTTTCGAGTGAACGTTGTCGGGGCGAAAATAAGCCTGCTATGTCAATTGACAGAAACAAGCCGCGCATTTACATTTCCGATAACATTCAACACACTGCCTGACAATCAGTTATAGTGCGCAAAATCATCTTCTGAAAACTCCTGCTCGTCGCGCCCTTCGTTTTTGCGGTTGCGCCACCACCAGAATCCAATGCCCGCCGCAATGAGATAGGGCATGGACAACATATACAGGATTCCCGCATTCAGGCCCCTTCCGTCGGTACCGCCGTTCTTCAGGTTCGACTCTGCCGACATGCGGCACATGGGGCACTGCGCCGCAACGGGCGAAGCACTGCCGGACAGCAGGAACAGCAGCGCGAATATTTTGACCGTGCGATAAATTCCGTTTTTCATAACTGTATGATTTATAACGGGTAATAGGGGCGTAGCATGAGGTAGCAGATCGGACCGGTGAGCGCCACGTACAGCCATAGCGGAAATACCCAGCGCGCCATTTTTTTATGCCGCTCGTATTGGCCCGTGTAAGCCCGTGTAAAGGTAAGCAGGATAAAGGGCAGGATCAAACCCGCCAGCACCACGTGGGTGATGAGCAGGAAGAAATACACGGTACGCATGAGCCCTTCGCCGCCATATTTCGTCTCCGGCGTGGTGAAATGGTACAACACATACGAGATCAGGAACAGCGCGGAACACAGCATCGCGGCATAGATCGAACGGCGGTGTTTCTCGATCTGTTTGTTTTTAATGTAGTAAAACGCAAACAGCAGAATGACTGCCGTGAGCGCATTGAGGGAAGCGTGTACGGGCGGCAGAAAACTGAAGTCGATGCCGACATCGATCTTGTAGCGACGCATGAGCCCTACCAGCAGCAATACGACTGCCGATACGACATAGGCCGCCGTATTGAGTTTCTTTTCCAGTTGGATGTTTGCCTGAACTGTAGACATTGGGCGATACTTATTTTACCGGCAGCAAAATGGCAATGTGCTGCACCATGCGTTCGATTTGACGGTCGTCCGTAGCGTCGTAATAGCGACGGATCGCGCCCGCCGTATCGGCAAGGGCGTAGTATTCTTTATACGGACTGATGTTTTCCTTCAGGCAATACGCCTCGAAACCGTTGTCGAGGATGGTGCGCCAGGAGCCGAGCCCGCCCGTCCACACCCAGGTGGCATAGTCGGCGCTCGGGAGGGTTTGCGCGTAGGAACGGAATTCTGCGGTGCCACCTTTCGAGATCATGGCCAGCCGGAAGTCGGGGTTTTGGCTAAACTGCTTGTACAAGCGCTCTCCCGTGTCCAGTATCTTGCGATTGGCGTCGGTGAGATCGGGGTCTTCACCAAAATTGTGCACCACCACAACCTTGCTTTTCAGCAGGTCCTCTTTGGTATGATCCTGCCAGATGATGTAGGCGGGGCGTATCTGCCCGTAAGAGCCCAGTTCGGCGACGGCATCTTTCCGCCAGTTGAGGCCATCGCGAAGGTAGATCCACGAAACGCCGGGAAGCACGACGAGGATCAGGAACAGCGCGGCGGCGATATAGATCTTGCGGGCCGTCGAGGGTTTGTTTTCCGTATTTTCCATGATTTGAAAGATGGTCCGGCTGTATAAAACCTAAGCCGGCGTTTCATTGTCACAGCAAGGCCATCCATATAGAATCAACCATGCTAACAAACTGATATACAACAAAAAAGGCGAGGTTTTGTTGCCCCACCTGATTTGTTTTTCGTTGTGAATTGCAAGCGTAAAGTCCGGACAAAGCAGCAGAAAACATGCCGTCTTCTGCACACATGATTCCGGCACTCCGGCGCGGTCAACCTTTCATCACACCCGGCAGCAGGTAGCCCTGCGGCTTGCCTGCCGGCATCGGCTTGGCCACTTCTTCGTTTTTCTCTTTGATGAGCTCGCGACGCGCACCCCAGGAACTGCCTTCCTGGAAAAAAGCAATGATCGCCCAGATCAGGAGCGTGGTGGGCAGCAGTACGCTCAGCACCAGCCCCCGCACTTCATAGGCCATGTGCATGAAATAAAACACGATGAAATAGGCCTTGAACAGGGAGAATCCGATCATCAGCAACATATACAGGTAGTGACCGAAACCTTCGGTGAATCTGATGCTGGGAATAATATGTCCTTTGGCAAAAAGCGCAATGACCACTTCCACGATCGTCACGGCGCCGAGTATCATCAGCCCGCGAAACACCAGCGCTTTTTGTTCTTCGTATGTTTGATGTCCAGCCATTTTTTGAACAGTTGAATGTTATTTTGAACGATCGCCGTTGCCGGCGAAATAGTTATCGAAAGCAGGGTCGTTTTAGAGGAGATAGAATACCAGGAACACGAACACCCACACCAGATCCACAAAGTGCCAGTAGAGGCCGATCTTTTCCACCATCTCGTAGCCGTTCTTACGGGCGGCATAAAGTCCGCTGGCGGCGTTGATCATGATGATGGACAGGAACAGCACCCCGGAGAATACGTGGAAGCCGTGGAAGCCGGTGATGAAGAAGAAGAGCGCGCCGAAAGCCTTGGGGCCTAACTCCTGTATACCCGTCTGGCCGGCATATGCGCCGGTGGTGTATTTCATCTTCCGCTGGATGAATTCGTCTTTCATGGTGCCGTCGGACTGTCGAACCGGGTGCATGTGCAGCAGATACGACTCGCCTTTATGGAAAGTATCGGGCGTGCCATCGGGCTTTTTGGCCTCGGTGCCATCTTCATTCAGGAAAATGCCGTCGGCAATATGGCGGCCGAACGGGTTTTGCTTGACCGTCATGTTTTCCGCAGCGATCAGGGTCGTCCATTCGTAGGCCTGGCTGCCAAGGAAGGTGGCGCCACCCAGGATGGTCAGGAACATCCAGAAGACCACACCGCGTTGGTTTTCGCGGTGCCCTTCCTGTACCGCCCGCACCATGGTGACGGAACTGAAAATCAGCACAAAGGTCATGAAGGTCACGAAGACCAGCGGCCAGTGCGCTTTTACAAAAGGAAAGGAAGCGAACACAAAATCAGGCTCGGGCCAGGTCGGCATGCTGAACCGGAGCGCTCCGTAAGCGATCAGGAATCCGGCGAACGTAAAGGCGTCGGACACCAGAAAGTACCACATCATCAATTTGCCGTAACTCGCTTTAAACGGCTCTTTCGCGCCTTCCCACAGTTGGGGATCATCCCCCTGGCCATGTGTTTCGTGTGCGTGTGCAACAGATGTTTCTGCCATGATATACTGTCAATTAATGGTATTACAGTGTTTTTCGTTTTATCGGTTTTCAGGACTGGACCATGAAGAACATGATCAGGTACACCCAGAGCACGTCGACAAAGTGCCAGTATTGCACCACCAGTTCGAGGCGCTGCCGGCGCCGTACGGTCGGCTTGAAGGGCAGTATGAACGCGTGCGCCAGCGCTACCAGCAGGGCGGCCACACCGCCCAGCACATGCGCGGCGTGCAACCCGGAGATCACGTAAATGAACGAACTCGAAGGATTGATCGTGAACGTGGCGCCGATGGTGTTCAGCGCTTCCCAGCCTTTGTACTGCAGGATCACAAAAGAGATGCCTAGTACGAAAGTGGTCAGCAACAGCGCCTTGAAAAGTTTTTCATTGCCTTTTTTAAACGAGCGGTAGGCATAATGCAGCGTGACGCTGCTCAATATGATCACCACCGTGTTAAAAAAGAAAATATCGGGAAGTTTGAACTCCAGCCAGTTACCCGCCGAACGGCGCACTACGTAAGCGCTCGTGAAGGCGCCGAACATCATCATGATGCTGGCGATCCCCACCCACAGCGCAAACTTGTGCGGATGGATCTTGTTCCGGCTGAATTCAGGTGAAGAAACTGCACCCATTTTATGGTTGAATTTCATGAGTGAAATGCGATGCGATCGACTACATCGCATTTCACCCGGTCAAATAATTAATTTATCAATCAGCAGCACCAGCAGCGAAAGCGGCAGGTGCAGGAACGACATGAACATTTGTCTGCGCGCGGCTTCCCGCGAACAGGTTTTGTACAACTGCCAGCAATACCGGGCCCACCAGGCATTCAGCAGGACCAGGAAAAGTGTCGCTGCCAGACCCACCAGCCCGTATGCATATCCCACAACGGCATTTCCGATCATCAGCAGGCAGAAAACAAAGGACAAAAAGCCTGTTGTCGGGTCCTTGATGCCGTTTTTAGAAGGCAGCAGGTAAAAACCCGCCTTCTTGTAATCTTCGTCCGCCAGCCAGGCCACCGCCCAGAAGTGCGGAAACTGCCAGAGGAACTGTAGCGAGAACAGCATCAGCGCCGTCTGTGAGATCCGCCCTTCAAACACCACGCAGCCGATGATCAGCGGCAAAGCGCCGGGAATGGCGCCCACCACGACCGACAGCGGCGTCGAGCGTTTCAGGGGGGTGTACACAAAGGCGTAACTGATCAGCGACAAGGTGCCGAGGAAGCACGCCAGCGGGTTGAAAAACGCCAGCATCGTGATCCCCGTCAGCGCCATCAGTCCTGCCCACAACACCGCTTTCGACACACTTATCCGCCCGGTAGCGACCGGACGGTTTGCCGTGCGCGCCATCAGACGGTCGTAGTCGCGTTCGAGTACCTGGTTGAGTGCATTGGCAGCACCCGTGACCATGAACCCGCCGACTGTCAGCAGTGCCAGTGTCGTCCAGTCCACATTCCCCGCGCATACGATCGCGTAGGACATCACCGCAGAAAAAAGAACTAACAAACTCAACTTGAACTTGACGAGCAACCCGAAATCGGTAATTGCCTGCGTCAAGCCTTCAAAAATCGTGATCTGCTTTGCCGTGTTGCGCTCCATGTATTTTGGCAAGCCCCGGCCCATTGCCGTCGGCTACGTATAAGTTGTCAAAAGTTTGCAATTCACTGATTCAACATCACCGGCAATATCAATGCCCGTGATCGTGCTCTCCGTCGCGCAGCGGCACGTACTGCGGCATATATTCCTCACCGTCCTTACCGTAGTCATACGGCCAGCGCTGAACTGCCGGGATCTTGTCGGGCCAGTTGCCGTGGCCCGGCTGGATCGGCGTCGTCCATTCCAGGGTGTTGGCGCCCCAGGGGTTTTTCGTCGTCAACTTGCGGCCACTGAAAACGGAGTAGAAGAAGTTGATGATAAAAAGTACCTGCAGGAAGAACACCACGATAGCAGCAATGGTAATGAACTGATTCAGGTCCACAAAATGGCGGAATGAATCGAAGTTCTCGATGCTGTAGTAACGGCGCGGCACGCCGGCCATGCCGGTATAGTGCATGGGCCAGAAGATCGCATAGGCGCCGACAAGCGTGCCCCAGAAGTGTATCTTGCCGAGCGTTTCGTTCATGAAACGGCCGAACATCTTCGGGAACCAGTGATAGATACCGGCAAACATGCCGAAGAAGGCCGCGATACCCATTACGATGTGGAAGTGCGCCACTACGAAGTATGTATCGTGCAGTTGGATATCGATCGCAGAGTTACCCAGGAAGATGCCGGTCAGACCGCCCGATATAAACATCGATACGAAGCCCAGCGCGAACAGACTCGCCGAATTAAACCTGAAATTGGAGCCGTACACCGTCGATATCCAGTTGAATACCTTGATGGCCGACGGCACGGCTATGATGAGGGTGAACACCACGAAGAAGTTGCTGATGAAGGGGTTGACCCCCGACATGAACATGTGGTGCGCCCATACAATGAACGACAGGAAGGCGATCGCCAGAATGGAGTACACCATCGCGCGATAGCCGAAAATGGGTTTGCGGGAATGTACCGACAGCACTTCTGAAACGATGCCCATGGCCGGCAGAATGATGATGTACACTTCGGGGTGCCCGAGGAACCAGAACAGGTGCTGGTACAGGATCGGGCTGCCGCCGATGCGGTCGAGGATCTGACCGCCTACGACGATCTCGCTCAGATAGAACGAAGTACCCATGCTGCGGTCGAATATCAGCAGCAACAGACCCGAGAAGAGTACGGGGAATGACAACACGCCGAGGATGGCCGTGATGAAAAACGCCCAGATAGTCAGCGGCATGCGCCACATGTTCATACCCTTGGTGCGCAGGTTGAGTACCGTGGTAATGTAGTTGATACCTCCCAGCAGCGCCGACACCACGAACAGTGACATCGACACGATCCACATCGTCATACCGGCCTTGGAGCCGTCGGACGCCTGCCCGAGCGCACTAAGCGGTGGATAGGCGGTCCAGCCCCCCGAGAACGGCCCTGTGCTCAGGAACAGCGAGAGCAGCATGACCACGCCCGCCAGGAAGAAGAACCAGTAGGAAAACGCATTCAGCAGAGGCGAAGCCATATCGCGGGCGCCCACCTGCAGCGGAATGAGGATGTTCGAGAACGTACCGCTCAGACCGGCCGTAAGCACGAAAAACACGAGGATGGTACCGTGCATCGTCACCAGCGAGTAGTAGAACTCGGGATCGAGTTTACCGATCCCGGCGTCATTCACCTGTATCCATTTACCCAGAAGGGGTTTCAGCCAAGCCAGATCCGCTTCGGGAAAACCGAGTTGCAGACGGAACACGATGGACATGGCAGCCCCGACGAAAGCCCAGAAAATACCGGTGATCAGGAACTGACGGCCGATGATCTTGTGGTCGGTACTGAAGATGTACGTCGTCAGAAAGTTTGATTGGTATTTGTCGCCGTGATGATGCTCGTGAAAATGATCATCATAACCCAACTCTTGTGTGAGTTTATCCTCGAGGGTCTCGGCGGCTGTTACAACTTGAGCCATATAGCCTGATAATTTAACGATTTAAAACTGGGTGACTTCCAACCAGGGTCCAGGTAATGTTTCTTGAAGGTTTTACGGGGTATGTATATATGCTCAGGACGGATTAACAGCGTTCAGGATCGTAAATTCCGTACGCCTGTTTTTCGCCCTGTTCTCATCAGAATCGTTTGGTGCGAGGGGTTTGGTATCGCCGTATCCGCGTACCCGCAGGCGGCTTTCGGAAATGCCGCGGTCCGTCAGATAGCGGGCTACCGATGCCGCGCGCGCTGCCGAAAGGCTGAGGTTTTGAGCGGGATCGCCGGTATTGTCGGTGTGGCCGGCCACTTCGATCACGATGCCCGGGTATGCGTTCAGTGCCGTCACCAGGTTATCCAGTTCGTAGCGGCTGTTGGCCGTAAGGGTTGCCGAACCCGTCTCGAAATTGACGTGGTTGAGCACCAGCGTTTTTTCGGCGGCATCGGTGGCTTCAACGGCGGTTTTCACATTCGCGCTGAATTCCTGGGCGCGCTGGCGCACCTCGATGTCGAGCACTTTATCCTTGTTCGGATCGTCTTCCTTTCCGCGGATCTGGGTCAGGTAGAACGATTCCTGCTGCTTGTACCACTCGTCGAACTCCTCCTGCGATACCACGCGCAGGATGCGTTTCATGGAATAGTGGCCCTTGCCGCACAGTTCGGCGCAGGCGAGTTCGTATTCGAATTTTTCCCAGCGCTTCGGCCCGGTCGGGTCCGTTTTATCGTAGGGAAGGTTGTAATCTTCGTATTTCCGCAGTTCGTTGCGGTATTCCGTCGTCGTTTTGACGGGGGTAAAGATGAAATACGTGGGAAGGCCGGGCACAGCGTCCATTTTCACCCGGAAATGCGGGAGATAGAAGTTGTGCAGCACGTCCTTTGCCGTGATGCGCACACGCACTTTTTTGCCGACCGGCAGCAATATTTCCTGGCCGGGGATCACGTCGTCCCAGGTTTTGGGATCGGTGAAGTCCATGCCGAGCTGATTGTTGGCCGTAGTCAGTTTGTAATTGCGGGTGCCGAGTTTTCCATCGGGTCCCGGATAGCGAATGATCCAGTTGAACTGCTGCCCGGTGGCTTCGATCTCGATATAGTCTTCATCGGGATTTACGTCGGCCATCACCGTATTCCATGCGTTGAGGCCGCGCACCACGAGGATGGTCATCACGACTGCCGGTACGGCGGTCCAGATCAGTTCGAGGCGGTTGTCGTGCGCAATGAACTGCGCCTTGCGATTTTCCTGCCAGCGATATTTGTAGGCAAACCAGAAGAGCGCGATGTGGCAGATCACGAACACGATGCCGGTCAGCACCAGGGTGATGTGGAACATGTCGTCCAGCACCGTTCCATGTGCAGATGCCGCTTCATGCGGGCCGTAACCCATCATTTCGTTCTTGTAGGCATAGGCGGAAACAAAAACGCCGCCCAGGAACACCACCATAAAAGCCAGGGACAACCAGCCGTTCCATTTGCTGTTGTCACGCAGAACCTCGCTCTCACCTTTGATCTGAGCGGTCAGCTCGGTGACTTTACCGATCTGTACCAGTACGATCGAGATCAGCAGGACGCAGAGAAGTATGATTAACGCTGTCATTGAATGTTATTTGCTTTAACCCAAAGGTAAAAAGTTTGTTCGGTGCTTCCGGGGGTAGATCAATTTGAATAGAACCAATCTAAATAGGCATCAGTGATGGTCGTGGCCACCGCCTTCGCCTTCGATATTGGCGCCTGTTTCGTGGTGCAGGCTTTCTTCGAGGTACGGATCCTTCAGCGGAATAAGCGAAGCGCGTTCCAGCTGCGTAAAGAAAAAGAAGAGGAATAAACTCAGGAACCCGATCATCACGCCCAGTTCTTCCAGGCCCGGGACGGTAAATCCGAGGCGGAATCCGGAAGGTTCGGCTGCATGCGCGGCAGCGCCGTGCGCATCTTCGCCATGTCCACCGTGATCCGCTTCTTCCGTGCCGTGCTCGTCGGCAGGCGCCGCAGCGCCGTGGTCGTCAGCACTTGCTCCATGCGCCCCATCTTCCGAAGCCTCGGCGTCGTGCATGTTTTCGTCGTTCGGCACCGGCTGGTTGGCCTCGCCATGCGATTCGGCAGCCGCGGGTTGTTGTTCGCCACTCTCATGCTGTTCGCCTTTTACGTTGCTCAGTACGGTTTTGACCGCAAGCGCATCGGAAGCAGGCGCCGAGAGGCCGGTATTGTGATGCCCGCCCTCGGCGAGTTCTTTCGCTTCATGGGCGGCGATGCGCGCACCGGGCTTGATCATGTAGAAATAATCCCACCAGTGTCCGAAAAAGACGATCAGAGCCACAAAGAACATGGTGCCGAACTTGCGCTTTGTGTCGTTGCGCATCAGGATGAGGAACGGCGCCACGAAGTTCATGAGCAGGTTGCCCCAGAACAGCACAGGATAGTGATTCATGCGCTCCTTGAAGTAGATCGTTTCTTCTCCGTTGTTTGCATACCAGATCAGCATGAACTGGTCGAACCACAGGTAGGTCCAGAAGACGCTGATGCCGAAAACGTATTTGCCTACGTCGTGCAGGTGATCGTGGGTAACGAAATCCAGATATCCGCGCGATTTCAGGTAGATGATGATCATGACGGTGAGCGCCAGCGAACCCAGCCAAGCAGATGCTGTGGCATACCAGGCGAACATGGTGCTGTACCAGTGCGGGTCGACCGACATCAGCACCTGCCAGAAGAATACGGCGCTGAGAAAGCCGCCGATCGGCAGGAACGACGCAGCCCATTTGCGCTCGGTCTTGTAGTAATCGCGCGAAGCCGTTTCCATCGTATCCTGCGCGATAGAGGTCTGGCGCATCTTATACGACCAGAAGTACCAGATCGCAAGGAAGCCGATCGATGCGATGGTAAAAAACACAGGGTTCAGGAAGCCCGATTTTCCCGCAATGATGCGGTCGTAATGCGGCGCCGACGGATCGCTGATGTTCAGGTTCGGATCGTTCCAGTGATACAGGTGATGGAGATGCCCCCATACCCCGATCGCAACGATGCCGATGAGGACCAGACCTACCAGCATAAACTGGCCCATACTTTCCCAGATCCGCTTGATGGCAGTCATCCAGCCGGCAAAGGCGGTGATCTGTGCGGCAAGGAAAAACATGGCCATGAAGGCGATCGCGGTGAAATACACCGAGTTGTGGAGAAAGTTCGTCCAGAAGCGCGTATGATATTCGTCATCGTTGAGCGCGGTGAGGACAAGGCAGAGTACTCCCAGCACCATTCCGCCGATGAGCACGCGTTTGGTTTTGCCTTCAAATACAAATTGCGTATTGGTCAGATTCATATCGCAAGTATGGGCAGGGCCCAATAATGTTTTTTTACAATGACCGGTTTAATCAGGGGTTGATGCAGTTTTACTGTGCCGGCGCAGCGACAACCCGCGCAGGGCCGCTTGCGGCGCCTTTTGCCGGTTTTTCCACGTTGCTCAGGGTATTGGCGGTTTCGCTGTACTCCAGGCTTTTCGATTTGGCCTGCAGGGAGCGGATGTAGTGGATCACCTGCCAGCGTTCTTCGAACGACAGTTTGTCGGTGTAGGCGCCCATCACGTTTTTGCCGTACATGATCGCGAAATAGAGGCGGCCGTTTCCAGCAGCGATCATATCGTCGCCGATCAGGTTTTTCGGCTGTGCCGGATATTTCGTGTCGGGCATGCTGACGAGCCAGCCCTGCCCGTCTCCTTTTTCTCCGTGGCAGATCCCGCAGTAAATGTTGTACAGTCCTTTTGCGCGGTCGAGCCCTTCCTTGGTGATCGGGAAAGGATTATTGATCATTTCCGCTTCGCAGCGCAGGCGCTCGTCTTCCGTATTTTCATAGTAGAAAGGAGCCTGTCCGTTGATCGGCGCAGCAATGGCGTTGTCGGCATTTTTACCGCGCACATAGCCTACGTCCTCGCCGTAATATGCGGCCGTGTAACCACGTGGTATCGTACCCCTCACCTTGTCATGTGGTTGGGAGAGTTGGGCCTTGCTGAATGTGCTCTCGTCGTCCCAGTGGTTCCAGTAATAAGCGCTGTACAGGTTGGCTTCATACCCGAGGGGGTGGTACATATCCGGCATGTACTCGTGGCCGGTTTTATTCTTTCCGGCAGGCGAGCAAAGCGAAAACGCCCAGGCGAACAAAGCAACACCGAGAATCGCACCAATTGCGTATTTCATATTTTTTTGATCGTTAGTCGTTGTAAGTAGTTCGTTTTCAGGAGTTTTATCAATTGTGGCGACAGATCAAAGCGCCTTTACGTTCACTTCGGAGGCCCCTGTATTGGTAAAAAAGCCTTGCAGGTTTTTCACATCGCTGTCGGGTGCGTCCGTCACATCGAATGCAATGCAGAACTTGTCGTCCGTGATCCGGTTGTCGAGCGTTTTGGCTTTCACACCCGGCCACATCCCGCAGATCGTGTAGAACGTAATGGTCATGCCCCATGCGGAAAACAACACCGTCATTTCAAACGTGATGGGGATGAACGCCGGCACCGACCAGTAAGGCTTGCCGCCAAACAGGATCGGCCAGTCGGTCGTAAAGATCCAGGTCATGGCGAGGAAGCCGAACAGCGCCCCCGTGGCCCCGTAGATGAAGCCCAGGATATGCAGCCGGCTTTCTTTCAGACCCAGGATCGGATCCAGGCCGTGCACCGGGAATGGCGTGAAGACATCCATGATATTCAGGTGCGCTGCATTGGCAGTTTTGATCGCGCCTTTCAGATCTTCTTCGTCGTTGTAAAGTCCGTACAGGACCTTTTTACTTTCAGCAGCCATTTATTTTACCAGGTTTAGATATTTTATTGAGTGGATCGGGGTGTTTATCAGGCTTCTTTCTTAGTCGCCTCGTCCTGCTTGTGCGCATGCCCTTGGCTGGCGTTCGGACCGATGTACTGGTCGCCTGCCACTTTCAGGATGGCCTTGATCTCGGCGATGGCCACTACCGGCGCCACGCGGGTGAAGATCATGTAGAGCACGAAGAAAAGACCGATGGTGCCTGCGAAAATGGAGATCTCTACCCAGGTCGGGCTGTAGTAACTCCAGGATGAAGGCAAAAAGTCGCGGGCCAGCGTGGTGGCAATGATCACAAAACGCTCGAACCACATGCCGATGTTGACGATGATGGAAAGGAAGAAGGTCCACCAGATGCTGCGGCGGATCTTGCGCGACCAGAAGAGCTGCGGGCTCACCACGTTGCAGAACATCATGCCGAAATACGACCACCAGTAAATACCGAATACGCGGTTGTAGAAGGCAAATTGCTCGTAGATATAACCCGAATACCAGGAAATGAACAACTCGGTCAGATACGCGACACCCACAATGGTGCCCGTCAGCACGATCACCTTGTTCATCGATTCGATGTGATTGATCGTGATATACTGTTCCAGTTTCAGCACTTTCCGGGTGATCACCATCAGCGTCTGTACCATGGCAAAACCCGAGAAGATGGCGCCCGCCACGAAGTAGGGCGGGAAGATCGTGGTGTGCCAGCCCGGCACCACGGAAGTGGCGAAGTCGAAGGATACGATGGTGTGTACCGAAAGTACCAGCGGCGTGGAAATGCCTGCCAGTACCAGCGACAGCGCTTCGTGGCGTTGCCAGTGTTTGGCGCTGCCCGTCCAGCCGAAAGAGAATATCTCGTACATTTTACGCCGGAGGCCGGAAGCGCGGTCGCGCACCGTAGCGAGGTCGGGTACCAGACCGGTGTACCAGAACAGGAGCGATACGGAGAAGTACGTCGAGATGGCGAATACGTCCCAGAGCAACGGCGAGTTAAAATTCACCCACAGCGGTCCGCGCGTATTGGGGAATGGAAAGATGAAAAACGCGAGCCAGACGCGCCCCATGTGGAAAATGGGGAACTGCCCGGCGCAGATCACAGCGAAGATCGTCATGGCCTCCGCAGCGCGGTTCACCCCCGTACGCCAGCGCTGCCGGAACAGCAGCAGGATGGCGGAGATGAGCGTACCGGCGTGACCGATACCGATCCACCACACGAAGTTGGTGATGTCCCAGCCCCAGTTGATGGTGCGGTTCAGGTTCCAGGAGCCGATCCCTTTCCATACCGTCCAGATGATGGCAAATATATACAGCCCTAACAAGGCCGATGCGATCGAGAATGCGATGATCCATTCCCGCGAAGGAGCCTTTTCTGTGGGAGTACACAAATCCTCCGTGATATTGTGGTAGGATTTGTTTCCTTCAATTAAAATGTGCCTGACCGGCGCAACTGGTTGAGACATAATAGCTCAAAAAGTTTATATCAATTAAGAATAAAGTTCTTCGTTGCTGTTCGTGATCTTGGCCGAGTAATTCACGGCCGGGCGCACGTTGATCTCTTCGAGTACCTTGTACGCCACCGCGCCGGCCTGTTTGGTCATTTTGCTGACCTCGCTGTCCGGGTTGTTGAGATTGCCGAACACGATCGCTCCGGTCGGGCAGGCCGTCTGGCAGGCCGTGCGGATATCGTTGTCCATGATCTCGCGGTTCTCACGCTTGGCAGTGAGTTTGCCTTCCTGAATGCGCTGGATGCAGAAGGAGCACTTCTCGATCACCCCGCGCGAGCGGATCGTAACGTCGGGGTTCAGTACCATACGCACGAGGTTGTCGGCGTAGAACGGCATATCATCTCCCTCCGCGTGCAACACGCGCTCTTCGTTGGCCGGCCATGTATCTGCCGTCGTGTAGTCGAGCCAGTTGAAGCGGCGGACTTTGTACGGGCAGTTATTGGCGCAGTAGCGGGTGCCGATGCAACGGTTATAGGCCATCTGGTTGATGCCTTCCATGGAGTGGTTGGTAGCGGCTACCGGACACACGTTTTCGCAGGGAGCATTGTCGCAGTGCTGGCACATCATCGGCTGGTACACCACTTTCGGGTTTTCGAAATCGCCGTAGAAGTAGCGGTCGATGCGCAGCCAGGTCATCTCGTGGTGGCGGTGCACTTCACCTTTGCCCACCATGGGTACATTGTTTTCGCTCACGCAGGCCACCTGGCAGGCGCCGCAGCCGACGCAGGCATTCATATCGACGTGCATGCCCCATTTCATACCCGTACCGAAGTAATCGCTTTGATCCGGGTACAGGGTCTGTACGTTCAGATGGGCGGACTCCTCGTGGAATTCTTCCATCTCTTCGGCAAATTTTTCCAGCTCATCTACGTGTGCGTGGAAAATGACCGAGCGGTCGGTCAGTGCGCCCTGGAAGCCTTTCCAGCCAAGCGTTTTTTCGTCGGCATTGATCACCTTGCCTTCTTCATCGCCGGATGCCTGCACACCCATGGTGTGGTGGTACTGTACGCAGGCGAAATGTTTGTCTACGCCCACTTTGCCGGATACACTCACACCGGCGGCGTGGTATTGTACCATTCCGCCCGTCACAGGCAGCCAGTCATTGATGTTGACGCCGTATCCTGCGCCGCAGCCGCCGGATGTGCGGCCGCCGCCGAGGGCGATGGCAACCGTGCCGGGCGCCAGACCGAAGGTGCGCACGACCGTGCAGGTCATTTTTTTACCGTTGATCTCAACTTCGACGTTGTCGCCGTCGTTGAGGCCTTTCCAGCCGTTGATGTGGTTGACGCCGTCCCACTCTACCGGGATGTTCAGGTAGTTGCCCCAAACCGTGCGCGTGACGGGGTCGGGCATTTCCTGCAGCCAGGGGTTGTGGGCGTATTGTCCGCCGCCGATGTTGACGGTTTCGTAGAAGGCGATCTCAAGTTCGCTGCCGGAAGGCTTTGTTACGGAATCCGGGTTGAGCGATACCTCGTTCATCACCGCATTCAGGCCCGATTCGGGCATCTCCAGCACGCCGTCGTGCAGGCTCATGTCCCAGAATGCCTGTTTGGTGGCATATTTAGTCTGGCGGCCGAAAAGGTCCGTTTCCCAGTTACTTTTCAGGTATTCGTAGTAAGGTTGCTCGGCAGAGCGGTTGAGGTTGGGGCTTTCTGCCCATTCGAGCAGGGTATGCTCGGCCTGACGCGTGGCGAACAGCGGCGCGATCGTAGGCTGGATAAGGCTGAAATGGCCCGATTTCGGTTCTGCGTCGCCCCATGATTCGAGCGCATGGTTCGCCGGCGCCGCATGTGTGCACAGCGCCGTCGTTTCGTCGAGCACGCCGGAGAAAGAGATGCGCATGCCCACCTTACCAAAGGCCTCGGCAAAACGCGCTGCATTGGGCAGTTCGTAAGCGGGGTTGGCGCCCCAGACGATGGCAACTGCCACCTGTCCGGCGTTCATTTCATCCACCAGGCGCATCATTTCGCGCTCGTCGCCCTGGCGCTGGTAGGAGACGCCGTTGAAATCGACCGTGGTATTGATATTACCCAGCAGATCGTTGATCTTGTTGACGTAAATCTGCTCCATCACGTTGTTGGAGCCGGATACGACGAGCGATTTCCCTTTGGCGTTCATCAGGTCCTGCGCCATTTTTTTGATGGCGGCAGCGGCCTTCGCGTCGCCGAGTTTGGGGCCGCCGCTGTTGCCCGACAATTCGTTGTAGAGGGCAATAATGGCTGCTCCCTGCTCGCTGGGTTTGATCAGAATGCGGTTGTCGGCATTGGAGCCGGTCAGCGACATGTGGCTTTCGACCTGGTAGTGGCGCGACATTTTCGCACCTTTTGCACCGCGGAAGCGGCGGTTTTCAGCGTATCCGCGGGCGTATTCGACCGGGCTGATCCAGGTGCCCAGAAAATCGGCGCCGAACGAAGCGATCACATCCGCCTGTTCGAAGCGGAAATTCGGGATCACGCGGGCGCTGAAACACTGCTCGTTGGCCGCCAGCATGGCTGCATTCGACACCGGGTCGTAGGTCACGACGCGGGCGCCGGGGTATTTGGCGGTGAATTCGGCCAGGGCCTTTTTCGCGGTCGGGCTGATGATCGTATTCGTGATCACGCGCACATTGCCGCCCGATGCCAGTTTTGCACGCACCTCGCGGTCGAGCACGTTCCATTCCTTTTTGGTAACGGCGCCGTCCTTAACGGTACCGGCATGCTGGATCCGGCGGTTGTCATAGAGGCTGAGGACGGATGCCTGCGCGCGGGCGCTGGTGCCGCCTTTTGTCACGCTGCTCAGGGTGTTGCCTTCGATCTTGATCGGCCGCCCTTCGCGGGTTTTTACCAGTACTGCGCAATAATCACCGCCGTTGACGATGGTTGAAGCGAAGTAGTTGGCAACACCCGGGACGATGTCGTCGGGTTTCGTTACGTAGGGAATGGCCTTTTTTACCGGAATTTCGCAGGACGCGGCGATGGTAGCTGCGCCGAGGCCGAAACCCAGCAATTTCAGAAAGTCGCGGCGGTTGGTTTCCCACCTGTCGCCGTTCTGGTCGACGTTCTCCAGCGAAAGTTCTTTTTCAGCCGACTGCAGAAAGGAATCTTCCCGCATCAAATCTTCAGTGCTGACCCAAATACCGTTGTCGTGGTGCATATTTTTCAATGTGGTAATGTGCTGCTAATGTGGTAATGTGCTAATGGGGTTAATATGCTAATGGGTTTAATGTGGGTAATGTGCTAATGAGGACAATGTGTTAATCTTCAATCGATCTTTTATGCCATTGGCACATTAACTCATTGTCCGTATTAGCACATTTCAATAGTGGCATTTCTGGCATTCCAGACCGCCGATGTCTTCCACTGTAACCTTATCGCGTTTGCCGCTTTTCAGTTCGTTGTGATAGCGCTCGTATTGATCGTAGTAAGGGTTATCGGCAAACTGCACTTCCGTTTCGCGGTGGCAGTTGATGCACCAACCCATACCGAGGGTAGAGTACTGGTAAACCACTTCCATTTCTTCAACCGGACCGTGGCATTTCTGACAGGCGATCTCGCCGACGGCGACGTGCTGTGAGTGGTTGAAATACACGTGGTCGGGCAGATTGTGCACGCGCGTCCACTCGATCGGGCCTTGAATTTTGCCGTTCAGGTCGTTCTTCAGCGCTTTTACGACGCCTTCCCACTGGTTTTCCACAGTCTGGCGGCCGTTGTCGTCCATCGCTGTCAGGCTGTTCTCCGACATATATTCCTGGCCGATCCATTTTTTATAAAGGTCTTCGATCTGCTTGTCGCTCCAGTTCTCGTAGTCGGGGATGTATTTGTTCTGAAGCGGGTCGAAGCCGATGGATGCGTAGATCTTGGTGATCTCGGAGGTGCCGGTCTTGGAACCTTTTTTCACCGCCGAGTGGCAGTTCATGCAGGTATTCGTGCCGGGGATCGACGAATGCTTGGAGCGGCGCGCCGAATCGTGGCAGTACTGACAATCGATCTTGTTGGTACCTGCGTGCAGTTTGTGGCTGAATGCAATGGGCTGATCGGGTTCGTAACCTTGCTCGCGCCCCATTTTGGTAGCGTTGTCAACCGTTTTGTAGCCGAAGATCAGCGTAACGGCGAATACCATGAAAGCGATGGCGCCCTTGCTGGTCAGCGTTTGCACCAGCGTTTTCTGGAGCGGCGCCTGGCCGGCCTGCACGCGGGTGATGTTGCTGAGGTTGTTGATGATGCGCATGAGCGCAAAGGCCAGCAGGCCGAGAATGACGGTCAGCCCGATAAACATCCACGGCGTTTCTCCTCCCGCGGTTTCGGAAGCCTCCGGTGTGCCCGGTGGGGGCGGAGGGGGTGGAGCCGCCGCTGCATTGATGTAAAGCAGCAGGCTTTCGATCTGATCGTCGGTGAGGCCAGGGAAGTTGTTCATCAGTACCGGCTTCCACTTCGACCACAATTCAGTAGCGCGCGGGTGGCCGGAAGCGACAAGCGCCTGCGAGTTGCGGATCCAGCTGTACAGGTCCTGACGCGGGTAGTCGGCCCAGCGATCCTCCACACCGCCCAGTGCCGGGCCGGTGAGGTTGTCTTTCATGTTCTTGTTGTGACAGGAGGCGCAGTTGGCGACGAACAGGGCCTTACCTTCTTCTACAGTGGGCGCTGCGAGGACAAATTGGGATGCAGCAAAGAGGAGCGTAAAAACCCAACAAATGCGTTTCAGCAACATATCGATTGTGTATAGTTGTATTTTTCGAATGCCTGGTAGAATTAGACAAACAATGACAATTGTCATATCAATGTCTGCGCAAAATTACCAACAGCCCAAAATCCGCAAAGCGTCGTGTTAAGAAAGTCGGCTATTTAGATGGGCTCTAAACTGATGTATTGCCACCGAAAGGTTAACGAACCGTTAAATATCCGGCCGCGCAAAGGTAGAGAAGGAATGGACGTTTGCAAGACGCCAAGGCAATTTTTCATTAAAATACAAAAAGGCCGGAAGCACGAATGCTCCGGCCCTGATATACTCTTATTTATTCCGGTCAAAATGAATAACGTAGTCCCAGTTGCAACTGCCAGCGCGAAGCCAGACTGAAATCGTTGAAAAAGGTTGTACGTGGTGTCGTATCGAAAGTGTACGTCGGTTCGCTGCCGGTCACTGACACTGCTAATGGCTGCACAAGACCCGTGTACGTAGAGTACTCGCGTACCCCCCAGTCGGAATTCAGCAGATTCCCCACATTAAGGATATCGATACTGAGTTGCACCACATGTTTGTTGGGCAGGAAATAATCCTGTAAGATACGCATATCCCAGCGGCTATACCAGGGACTAAGCGATCCGTATTTTTCAGCATACTGTCCTCTATGTGTACGGAGGTATTCGTCTTGCGCGATATACCACCTCAACCCCTGACGCTGCAAATCCTGTGCTTCAGCATCGCCGGTGAAATTCATTTGCCCGATCTCTGCATCAGTAGGAATGTACAGCAGGTCATTCAGGCCGGAACCGTCGTTGTTAAGATCGCCTGCATAGGTGTAACTGTATCGCCCTCCTTTTACATATTCGCTGAACAGGGAGATTGTTGTGCCGAAACTGCCATACCTGAAACGTTTGCTGAAAGCGCCTACGAAGCGGTGTTTATTCCCATAGAGGGACGGAGCAAGTTCGGGAGTGTTGGTGTGCTGGATATTAGCGGGATTTCTGTCGTATGCGTCTGAAGATATCTCTGCATCGATTGAGGCTGCATCTTTTGCATCCAGATAATTATATCCGACCATCAGTGACGAACCGTCCGGCCAGTTTTTGGTAAACTGGAATGAAGCATTGAATTCGTAGCCTTTGCTGACATTAGTGAAAACGTACGCATTGGTAGCGCCGCCAAATATCATAGCACGATCGCCCGGCAGATAGATTGGGCGGTCGTCGGGGCCATTCAGACGCCCGCTCGGCTTTTTCAGGCCGTAATTCCGTACCATCATATCATTGATGGTTTTAGTGTACAGCAGATCGACCGTACCGGTCCAGCCGCTTCCCAGTTTGTGGTCGTAGCCAATATTTGTTCGCCAAACCTGCGGGAATTTGAAATCCGGATCAGTGACACAATAGAAGAAAAAGTCGGGATTGGCAACCTGGTTACCGATCCAAACAAATGGAAACCTGCCTGTGAACAAACCTGATCCGCCGCGAAGAATCCTGGACCTGTCGCCTGCAATGTTGTAGTTAAAACCTATACGTGGTGAGATCAACGGCGTCTTTTTCGGCAGTACGGTGTGGTCAAACATCACGGGATTACCATCCTCGTCGTAATATTCGATGTCCGGTGCATAAGTGCCGCCGTCTGCAAGCAGCCCTCCTTTCCTGGCAATATTCTCTTCAATCTTTGTTTTTGTATCGAAATACATTGGCTTGTCCATGCGAAGTCCAACAGTCAGACTGAATTTGCGGCTGACAGCCCATTCATCCTGGGCATACATGGCGAATTGGCCAAGGTTGGTTTCTGCAAGTGCCCAGGTATTATTGGCGTTGTTGTCCGCAAAAGCGTCTTTTGCGGCCTGAACTTCTCCGTCGAATGCACCGGAATTGATCCATTGTGCGAAGGTATCGATATCTACCCCGGGGATATCGAACACACGCAAGCCATAGCCGGTCAGATTAAACGAATTGTCAAAATCAAAGCGTTCCAGGCTGACACCCAGCGTAAAAGTGTGATTTCCCGTGTAAATATTGAAGTTATTGTTTACCTGGTACACGTTTTGGTCGAGCCTGTTGTTGATTGAAAACGGCTCGTGCCCCGCGATGATATAACGATCGCCGTCCTGGGCAATGTTCAATACAGGGAATGGAGCAGAAAAAGGATCGCGGGAATCGCGGAATGCCGAAAATCCAATCTGGAATTTGTTGGCAAACTGGTTTCCGAAGATGGATTTCAATTCTGCAATACCGGAATATAACTTGTTGTTGATTCGATAGCCTGAATTGTAGAATTGCAGTGTGGTTGCATCCGGACCGCGGCGTCCGATAGCAGATGGGTGAGCCGGCTTTTCACGGAATGCATCCAGAAAATTTCCTGTTACGGTCAGTTTGTGGATGGAATTGATGTTCCAATCGATCTTAAGCAGTCCTTTCTGATTGTCAGTATTGTGTTTGTAGTTTTCATAGGGCCCGGTTTCGTAACCATAGCGTTGTTCCAACAAATCAGACACGAGTTCGAGGTCAGAAGCCAGCACCCGTGACTCATTACTGGCGCCGGTGCCACGGTTGGCGACGAAATTGGAGCCGAGGTCGGAACGGCGCTCTACTTCCAGATTGGCGAAAAAGAAGAGTTTGTCCTTTATGATCGGTCCACCGATGCTGAACCCTGTTTGCAGTTGTCTCAAATCTCCTCTGAAAACCTCTTGTCCGCGCACTTTTGTGCCGATCATGTCTTTATTCCTGTAAAAAGCGAATACAGTTCCCGAAAATCGATTGGTCCCGGATTTCGTAACGGCATTGATAGCAGCGCCGGTAAAGCCTGCCTGTGTGATATCGAAAGGCGCGATCGCCACATTGATCTGGTCGATAGCATCAAGCGAGATCGGTTGCGCGTCGGCCTGACCACCCGGCGTGGCTGCGTCCAGACCGAAGGGATTGTTGAAGATCGTGCCGTCCAGCGAATAGTTGTTGAACTGATCGTTGCGACCGCCGAAACTGCCTCCCTCGGCCGACATGGGAATCAGCCTGGTGAAATCGGCGCTGGACCTTGTGATGGTAGGCAAGGTGCGTAGCTGTTCACTGCTCACACTCCCACCCGCGCCGTTAGCGCGGCTGTTGCTTTGCGACACGATCTCAACCTGGCCAAGCTGAGCAGCCGATTCAGCCAGTTGAAAGTTCTGTTCGTACTTTTCACCAAGCCGAAGTACCGGTATGGTTAGTTCCTGTCCCTGAAAACCTGTATAGGCCGTTTTGATCTCATAGGGACCGCCAACACGCAGGTTGGGCAGCGCATAACGCCCGTCTGGACGGGTAGTAACAGCATAGCCTGTTCCCGATGGTGTGTGTGTCGCTACGACCGTAACACCAGGAAGGCCATCTCCATTCGCATCTGTGATCAGCCCGAAGAGCGTCGCAGTCGTCACCTGACCGCTAAGGGATGACACGCCGATAACGCATAGCGTCATCAGCAGGGTGGTTAAGTGCTTCATAAATACGGATTTAGTGAATAAAAACGGTTGTGCGGCGAAATTAACGCAGAGTTTACACTGCTAATGTTAAGTTTACAATGGCTTTTCAATTTGGTTACACATAAAGCTTGTCGGTATCGATTGGTCGCTGAGAGAAACCCTCCATCACTAATAATTCATTTTTCGTCCTACTTTTGCCGCGCTTCTGCCCAACCATTAATAAAATCAATCCTGCCACTTTTTATGGACGCGAACAGTCGCATTTACGTAGATTCGGAAATTGGAAAACTGAAAAAGGTCATCGTGCACCGGCCCGACGAGGGCATCGCACGCATCACACCCAAACGCGCCGGCGAACTGCTGTTCGACGACATCGTCCACCTGCCCAACATGCAGGATGAACACGACATCTTCATCGCCGTGTTAAAAGCCTTTCTGGGTAAGGAAAACGTTCTGGAAATCCGCGACCTGCTGGCGGAAAGCACCCGCGATGAAGAAAGCAAGTACGAGGTGATCAACAAGATCACCGATTTCGAAGAACTCCCCTACTCGTTCATCCCGCGCCTCGCCGGCCTGTCGCCAGAGCAACTGGCCGATACGCTGATCACCGGCTACCTCGAACCGGAGGACCGCATCCTGTTCGACCCGATCCCCAACCTGCTTTTCACCCGCGATATCGCCGTGACGGTCAAGGATTACGTGATCATCACCAAAGCCAACAAAACGGCGCGTTTCCGGGAGAATTTCCTGACCCGCCTCATCTTCAGCAGCCACCCTGTGTTCCGCCGCCTCAAAGCGGACGGCAAAACGATCAACCTCAACCGTGTCGACAAATTTCCGCCAAACAAAAAAGGCGAGACCATCAGCGTGGAAGGCGGCGACGTGATGGTGCTCAACAAGGATTATCTGCTGATCGGCTGCTCCGAGCGCACCAACGAGTACGCATTCCAGATGATCAAGAACTACCTGTTCGACCGCGGCATCATCAAAAACGTGGTGCAGGTGAACATCCCCGCCGAGCGCACCTATATGCACATTGATACGGTGTTTACGCAGATCAACCACAACCATATGGTCGGCTATTTCCCTATTGTAAAGGAAGGCCTCGGCTCCTATGTGGATGTGCACCGCTCCAACGGAGAAACCATCGAATACCCCAGCCTGCGCGACTTCCTGCTGGCGGAAGTCAATCCGGAAATGGAATTCATCTGGGCGGGTCGCGGTGAAAGCCCCTACCAGGAACGCGAGCAATGGACCGACGGCTGCAACCTCGTGGCGCTCAAGCCCGGCGTGGCCATCACCTACGACCGCAACCCCGTGACCGAACGCGCATTCAAGGACTTCGGCTACAAGGTGGTCGGCGCCGCTAAACTCCTGCGCGACATCGAAAACGGAAAGATCACGCCCGACAAGGTGGAAAATACGATCATCACGATCCCGTCAAATGAATTATCGCGGGCGCGGGGCGGCAGTCACTGCATGACCTGCCCGATCGAAAGGGAGGAGGTTTGAAATTGGAAATTAGAAACTGGAAACTGGAAACTGGAAATTGGATTGGGGATGTTTTGTGTATGTTTGGATAGCGATGAATACAGAAACGTAACTTTTTACCATAAAACCTGAAGATGGAGGAAAAGAGATATATCCCGCTGGAAGACCTTGATATTTACCAGTTGGCCATGGATGTCGGCGAACTGGTCTGGAACAATGTGGCTGAGTGGAATTCGTTCGTCAAATTCCATTCGGGCGGTCAGTTTGCCGATGCCGCCGATTCCACCGCAGCCAACATCGCAGAAGGATACGGTCGCTTTCATTACAAGGACAAACGCAACTTTTACCTATATGGCCCGGGGCTCGCTCAGCGAAACAAAAACATGGGCATTAAAAGCCTTCCAGCGCAGTTTGCTGTCGTCTGAAATATACGTTTTACTTTGCCAAAAACTTGACGAACTCCACCGGCGTCTCAACCAGCACATCAAATCATTGCCCATCAAATAAATCAGTTTCACATTTCCAGCCCCAGTTTCAAATTTCTAATTTCCAGTTTCTAATTTCCAGTTTCCAGTATTCCCATGTACACACACGAAATCCAGATCCGCGTCCGATACGGCGAAACCGACAAGATGGGCTACCTGTACTACGGGAACTACGCCGAGTATTTCGAGGTAGGCCGCGTGGAAATGATCCGCTCGCTGGGCCTGAGTTACAAGGAACTGGAAGACGTGCACGGAATCTGGCTGCCCGTGGTCAGTCTGGAAATGCGCTTTGTGCGGCCGGCGTACTACGATGAATTGCTGACGCTGCGCTCCGAACTGCGCACCCTGCCCGACGAGCACATCACCTTTCACGTGGAAATATTCAATGAAAAGAAAAAACTCGTGAACGCCGGGCGCGTGCGGCTTTGCTTTTTTGACGCGACGTCGAAGAAAGTCGTGCATGCCCCCGAATATCTCCTCGAAAAACTGAGGCCGCATTTTCAAACACCCGCCGATCGTTGAAAAAGATTGCCCTCATCGAACGCGTAGAGCGCTATTTTGCAGAGCACCCCGTCCTGGAACGGATCGTGCAATGGGCGAAAACGCATTCGTTGCCGGGCCTGAAGCGCATTCCGCTGTACAACCTGCTGGTCTTTATCGAAAAGGAGACGCAGGAAGACGCCATCGTGACCCGCGCCAACAGCATGGCCTTCAGTTTTTTCATGGCGATCTTCCCGGCCATCATCGTCCTCTTCACCCTGCTCGCCTACACGCCTCTCTACGACAACTTCGACGACGTGCTGCGCAACAGCATTCAGGAGATCATGCCGGGCAACGCGGGCAATATGTTGTTCAGGACCATCGAGGACATTGCCACCAAGCCGCGCAGCGGCCTGCTCTCCTTCGGTTTTATCCTCTCGATCTGGTTCGCCTCCAACGGCATGCTGTCCATGATGCGCGGACTGGAAAAAAACTACAAAACGACTTTCAAGAAACGCACGGCATTCCAGAAACGCCTGATCGCCATCCAGTTGACGTTTCTGGTGAGTTTCGTGCTGGTGGCTTCCGTTATCCTCGTCATCCTCGGCAACACCATCCTGAGTTTTGTATTTCAGTATATCAAAGTGGATATCTTCACAAAATTCGCCGTGTTCGCTTTCCGTTGGGTGGTCGTGCTGTTGCTGTTCTACGCATCTTTTTCCACCATCTACCGCTTCGGCTCCTCCACCCGCCGGCCGATCCCCTTCTTCAACCCCGGCGCCCTGCTCGCTACCGCACTCTCCGTGCTGACCTCCTGGGGCTTTTCATTCTACGTCGACAATTTTGGCAATTACAACAAACTCTACGGCTCTATCGGCACCCTCATCGTGCTAATGGTGTGGATGCAACTCAACTGTATGATCCTGCTCATCGGCTTCGAACTGAACGCGGGTATCGCCGTGCTGCGCGACGAGCGGCTGGAAAAGCAGGCAAAGGCAAATACCGAAAGTTGAGGCCTGCCGCAAACAAAAAAGCCCCCGCAACGTTTTGCCCCCATGAAAAACATCCAGCAGATCCGCAGCCTCGGTGAATTGAAGAAAAGCGGCTATCAGCCGCGCAGCGTCAAAGAAGAACTCCGCGCAAACCTGATCGAAAAGATCCGCAGCAAGGACACCATTTTCCCCGGCATTTTCGGCTTCGACGACACGGTACTGCCCGACGTGGAGCGCGCCGTGCTGAGCCGCCACAACATCCTGCTGCTCGGTCTGCGCGGCCAGGCCAAAACGCGGATCGCCCGCATGCTCATCAACCTGCTCGACGAATACGTACCCGTAGTGGCGGGCAGCGAACTCAACGACGACCCCCTGGCGCCGATCAGCCGCTTCGCCAAAGACCTGATCGCTGAAAAAGGCGACGACACGCCTGTGGCCTGGATGCACCGCGACGAGCGCTACGTGGAGAAACTCGCCACGCCCGACGTGAGCATCGCCGACCTCGTGGGCGACGTGGATCCCATCAAGGCTGCCAACCTGCGCCTGCCTTATTCCGATGAGCGCGTCATCCACTTCGGACTGATCCCCCGCTCGCACCGCTGCCTGTTCGTGATCAACGAACTGCCCGACCTCCAGGCGCGCATACAGGTATCGCTGTTCAACGTGCTGCAGGAAGGCGACATGCAGATCAGGGGCTTCAAACTCCGCCTCCCGCTCGACGTGGAATTCGTGTTCACCGCCAACCCGGAAGACTACACCAACCGCGGCAGCATCATCACCCCGCTGAAAGACCGCATCGAAAGCCAGATTACCACCCACTACCCCACTACCATCGACATCGGACGGCGCATTACCGAGCAGGAATCGCGCATCACCGACGAGCAGCGCGAGCGCATCCGCATTCCCGAACTGCTGAAAAACCTGATCGAAGAGATCGCTTTTTCGGCACGCGAAAGCGAATACGTGGACAAAAAAAGCGGCGTCAGCGCCCGCCTGACCATCTCTGCATACGAAAACCTGTACTCCACCGCCGAGCGCCGCATGCTGCGCAACGGCGAGAAAAAAACCACGGCCCGCCTCACCGACTTCTGGGGCATCATCCCGGCACTGACGGGAAAGGTGGAAATGGTGTACGAAGGAGAGCAGGAAGGCCCCTACGCGGTGGCGCTGCACATCATCGGCGAAGCGGTAAAAAAGGTGTTCCTCGAGCATTATCCCAACCCGGCCAAACTGAAACGCGGGCAGGAGCGCGACCCCTACGGCGTTGTCAGGGCATGGTTTGCGGCGGGCAATACCGTCGACCTGCTCACCGACTTGTCCGACAAGGAATTCTACAAGGCCCTCGACCAGGTGGCCGGCCTCGGCAAAGTAGCCGAAAGCGCCGGCGGCGACAAGGCGGAAATGTACGCCTACATGGAACTGGTGTTGAACGGGCTCGCCGAACTCGAAGTGCTCAACAAGGACCTGGTGCAGACCCGCTGGGTGTTCAGGGATTTTATCACGGGCAACCTGAAAGACGAGGACGACGAGGATATGCGCGACCTGTTCAATTGAACCCATCCGTTTTTTACCCAAAACGTTTATTTTAGCGCCGCTAACTCTGACGAATTAGCCGGGCCGCTGCGATTTCCCGCGCAAGAAATCGTCTGAGAACCTATTGCGAGATGGAAAGGCATATGCTTTGGTGGCAGACAAAGTTTATTTTTGAGGGAATAGCCCTGACCTATTGACGAAAAAATAAACGTCGTATGCCGCTAAATGATGCGTCTTTACATCCGCAAGGAGTTCTCAGACGATTTCTAAGCGGATCGTGCCCGTTTTCCGATCATCACAAAACAAGAAAACCTATGTACGGTCAACGTCAAGGCGGCGGGTTCCGCATTCCTCCCACCTTTCTCATCGCAGTGGTCATGGCGGGCTTTGCGCTGTGCAAATACTACGGCAGCAGTTCGCACAACGAGATCACCGGAGAAACGCAGCACATTTCCATATCGCCCCAGCAGGAGATCGCCATGGGCCTGCAAAGCGCGCCCCAGATGGCGCAGGAGTTCGGCGGCCTGAGCAGCGACCGCGATGCTTCGGCCATCGTGAAGCAGATCGGCCAGCGCATCGTACAAAATTCGGCTGCCGCCAAAACGCCCTATCAGTACGACTTTCACCTGCTCGCCGACCGGCAGACGATCAACGCATTTGCCCTGCCGGGCGGACAGGTATTCATCACCGAAGCATTGCTTTACCGCCTTAGTACCGACGGGCAGACCCTCAGCAAGGATATGCTGGCGGGGGTGCTTGGGCACGAAGTGGGCCACGTCGTAGCGAGGCACAGCGCTGAAAAACTGGCGCAAATGGAACTGGCGCAGGGCATCACCGGCGCCGTAACCATGGCCACCTACGATCCTTCCAACCCCAATTCGGGGTATATGGCGCAAATGGTGGCCAATATGCTGCAACTCAAATACGGCCGCGAACAGGAGTTGCAGAGCGATTACCTGGGCGTCCGCTTTATGCTGGAAGCCGGCTTCGAACCCGAATCCCTCATTCAGGTCATGGAAGTGCTGAAACAGGCCGCCGGCCCAAACCGCACGCCGGAATTCCAGAGCACGCACCCGGACCCCGAAAACAGGCAGGAGGCGATCCGCGCCGCTATTCAGGAATGGCGGGGGAAATTGGGAAAGTAACCGGCATTCTTACAGAACATTTTGGAACCGGCCCGAAGAATACGCGATCGGCAGATGCCATGTGTTACCGGTAATTCACCGTGGCTTCATACCACCCGTCGCGGATATACAACGTATCCGGATATGCAGGCGTGGGCGCCTGGAAATGCGACATCGTTACAGAAAACCTGCCGCTGACCTTGCCGGTCTCGGCATCAAGCGAATCGACACTGAAAAAATTCGTACTATCTTGTTCAACGACGTAATATGCCTTGAGGATCAGATCGGCTTCCCGGTATCCAAAAAAGGCATTGCTAAGGCCATCAAAGGTTATAATATCCTTTACCAAAACATAGCTGCCTTTATTAAAGGGAATATCTGCAAAATTCAAACTTTGAAGCAGAATACCATATTGATTACGAACAGTGAGCGTAAGCGAAAAAGAACCCTCATCCACATTTTTATCCACTCGCAATGCAAACGAATGCGCCTGAAAAGGTAAATCCTCGCCGTTCTCTGTCCAATCTGCTTTCCCCCTGATCTGGACAATCCCCGATTCGACTGGTTCTTCCTTTGGCTTTCCACAGGTAAGAAAAATGGCTGCCAGCAGCAGGAGTAGCCCCGGGATTTTGCCTTTTCTCATGGCTGGGATTGAAGTCATGTTAAGATATTTTCAATTTGTAGTAAGAACTAAATATTTTCTTCAAAATCAACCCCGTATTTTTTCATAAACAACCGGTATTCTTCTTCAAAAGTGCGGTTGCTATGATCCTGATTGAAAATGTATCCGCATATTATCCAAATCGGCATGCGAACAAGCAGCCGAATCCCTCCTGCCATTTTTTCCGGAAATGTGGTTTCGCGTTTTACGTCTCGTACTACATCTGAGCTATATTCGGGCGAAAGCCGAAGCATGTGCACATGATCGCCAGTATATTGCGATCAATTTTTGACCGCGGCGTTTGACGACCTCCGTAATATACCGATGGATTTCTTCCCGGTGCCCGGCTGGAATGAGGGGCTCCCGGCGTTTCACCGCCCAAACACAATGGGCATACATTTGTCCAGTTGAAGTTATACGATCAAAGATAAAAATAAGAATTGGCACCGGGGTTGGTACCAAAAAATGACATCGTTCTATAAACAGGCATTCCCTCCGGGAATAGTCAATGCCTCTAGGGTGCAATATGCAGGTAGTCAGTTGAAGTAAGCAGCACAGTCTGGAAACTGAATAGCACGTTTTTTATAAGCATGGAGCCTTCCCATAAAAAAAACGCCTCGCAAGATAACCCGCGAGGCGTTTTTTTCAAGTAGTTACTTCTAAAAAAACCTCAATTCTTCCTCGGCTTTTTCCCGGACGTAGGCACATTTACCGTCAGCCGCGTGGAGCGGTTGGCAATATCCCAGGCCGTGTAAAACGCCAGTTGTGCGCGTTTGGCCATCGCATCGAAATTGATCTTGTCGGGCGTGTCGGTCGGCTTGTGGTAATCTTCGTGCGTTCCGTTGAAATAGAAGATCGCCGGAATGCCCTGCTCGGCAAAGTTGTAGTGGTCGCTGCGCTCGTAAAAGTGGTTCGGGTCGTCTGGTGCGTTGTACTTGTAATCGAGATCGAGTTGGGTGTATTGCTTGTTGGCCGTCTCGTTGATCTCGTGCAGGGTCGGGCTGATGCGGTCGGAGCCGATCACATATATGTAGTTCGGGTTGTCGATATGCGCATTGTCGATGCGGCCGATCATGTCGATGTTGACATCCACGATCGTGCGGTCCAGCGGAAACATCGGAAAATCCACGTAGAAACGCGAGCCCAGCAGGCCTTTTTCCTCGCCGCTGACCAGCATGCACACCACGCTGCGCTTGGGGCCGATGCCCTGTTTTTTTGCTTCCGCAAATGCGCGCGCGATCTCGATCACACCGGAAGTGCCGGAGGCATTGTCGTCGGCGCCGTAGTAGATCACCGTGCTGTCCGACATGCCCAGGTGGTCGTAGTGGGCGGTGACGAACACGTATTCATTTTTCAGCCGCGGGTCGGTGCCCTCGATAAAGCCGATCACGTTCGATCCTTCCAGATAACGCGTTTCCTTGTCCATGCGCACCTCTAATTTGGCCTTCACCTTCACCGGCTTGAAGGTCTTGCCGCTGCGCAGCGCCGATATCGCATCTTCGGCCTTGTCGGCCTTTTTCCCGAGAATGGCCGCCGCGACGGCGGGCGAAATGAACATGTTATTGATAAATTCTTCCGGCTGCCGGTTGCCCAGCGTGGCTTTCGGCTTCCAGCCCCGGGTGGAGATCAACTGGCGGTTTTCCCTCTGATTTGCTTCAATATTCGGGTCAACGATAAAAGCCATCGTGGCGCCCTTTTCGCGGGCGAGCCGGACTTTGCTTTTCCAGTCCAGCGACCAGGAAGAGCGGAATTCGGAGCCTGTGATCAGGGATTTTCCGTTGTTATCCATCGGCTCGCCGTCGTAAAAGACCACTGCCTTGCCCTTCACATCCACGTTGCCGTAGTCGCTGTACTTCGGGTCGTCGATGCCGTACCCCACGAACACGACTTCTTTCAGTTCCAGTTTCGGAGCATTCTGGTTGTAGGCGGGGAAAACGTAAAAATCCGAGCGATTTTTGAATTCCTGGTCGCCGACTTTCAGGCCGATATCGTTCCAGCGGTTGTTTTGCAGGCTGATCTGCTGAAAATAACTGTTGCGGTCGCCGACTTCCGGCAGCCCCAGGGCGCTGAACTGGGAGGCGATAAAATCGGCTGCCTTGCGCTGTCCCGGTTCGCCCGTCTCGCGGCCCTGCATCTCGGCGGATGCCAGCACGTCGAGCAGCGCTTTCAGATCGGCTGCCGTGATGCCTTTTGCAAAAGGCGTCGGGTCCGGAATGCCGTAGGCGCTCATGTACTTCTCATGAGGAGAGCGCCGGGTGACGGTGGAATCGCGCTGCGCCCAGATCGCGAAAGATGGCAGGAGCAGCAGTAAAATGGCAAAACGCAGTTTCATACTTTTTGATTGGATGTTTGAAATGCAGGCCGGCCGCTTACGCGGTTTTTGGTCAACCGTCGTGTGGCGTGCGTGGCCGTCTGCTTTAGGAGGGCGCAAATATCCGGATTCGGGTTTGCTTGCCGAAATGAGAAAATGTTGTTCAAAAGTTAAGAGAGTGTGTTTAAATTTCGGTGTCGGAGCGAGAGCAAGCAAATTTTGTTTCAGACAAGGCAAAATTTGCAGCTATAGCCGGGAGCCTATAGCGAAAATTTTAACGCAGTCTGAAACAAAATTTGCTGTTCGCAGCCCGATGAGCGAATTTTAAACACACGCTAACACTCAGGCACAGGCGATTTTATCCACCCGCCGCCCGTGGCGGCCGCCTTCGAAATCGGTGCTGAGAAAAATGCGCACCATCGCCTGCGCCAGTATTTCCTGCACGTAGCGCGCCGGCAGGGCGATGATGTTGGCATCGTTGTGCTGACGCGCCAGGGCGGCGATCTCTTCCGTCCAGCACAAGGCGCAGCGGATGCCCTGGTGTTTGTTGGCCGTGATCGCAACGC
The DNA here is from genome assembly GCA_020636045.1 of Lewinellaceae bacterium. Taxonomy (GTDB): domain Bacteria; phylum Bacteroidota; class Bacteroidia; order Chitinophagales; family Saprospiraceae; genus M3007. Next base: position 119,048 of record JACJYP010000012.1, on the reverse strand, counting down.
CGTTGCCACTGCCGCAGAGCAGCACGCCGCGGTCGGCGCTGCCCGACTCCACCGCCTTGGCCACTTCGTGGGCAAAATCGGGGTAGTCCACCGAATCGAGGGAGTTGGTGCCGAAGTCAAGCACCATGTGCCCCTGCGTTTGCAGCATGGCAACGATGCCGTCTTTGTAAGGGAAGCCTGCGTGGTCGCAGCCGATAGCAATTTTCATACAGAGATAATAACAACGGAAAACCGGCATGGGATCACCGTTTTCCCTTTTTTCCGGCAAAGATAGTCGTTTGCTGATTCTGGCAGGGCGGGTTTGCCGAACCGGCTTACTTTTACATCGTTATAAAAGCAACGTCCGGACATCCCCGGCGCTTCATAATCGCTCTGTTATTTGATGAAAAAGTTGATGTGGCCCTTCGCGGCCTTGCTGTTCCTTGCCATACCCCTTCACAGCCAGTCCGATAAAGCCTGGCGCTCCAAAGTTTCTCCCGATATTCTCATTGCGCTCGACAAAGGCGAAAAGCCCGACCTGATCGTCGTATTCCGTGAACAGGCCGACCTGAGCGCGGCGCGGCGCATACACGGCAAAGCGGAAAAAGCGCGGTTCGTATACCAGTCCCTGGAATCCCTCGCCGAACGCGCGCAGGCCCGCGCCACGCGCATCGTACGCGAACGGCAGGCTTCCGCCAACCGCCTGCTCCTCGTGAATGCCATGTCCGTGGAGCATGCGGACGCTGCGCTGACCCGCGCGCTGGCGGAACTCGGGGAGGTAAAATGGCTCGGCGCCGACCCCTGGGTGCGCTTCCCCGGTCCTTTCAAGGCGGAAGAGCACATGTCCGCGGAACGCAATACGGTGGAATGGGGCATCGCAAAGATCAACGCTCCCGACGTCTGGGCGCTCGGCTACACCGGGCAGGGCGTCACGGTCGGCGGCTCCGATACCGGCTACGAGTGGTGGCACCCCGCGCTGAAGAACAGTTACCGCGGCTGGACGGGCGACTCGGCCACTACCAGCCATACCTACAACTGGCACGACGCCATCCACGAACTCAATCCGCTGAACGGCGACACCACCGCCAATCCTTTCAACAACCCCTGCGGCCTCGACTCCCCCGTGCCCTGCGACGACAGCAAACACGGCACGCACACCATGGGCACCATGACCGGCGACGACGGCATGGGCAACCAGATCGGCGTGGCGCCGGGCGCCAAATGGATCGGGTGCCGCAACATGGAACGCAACTGGGGCAAGCCCTCCTCCTACCTCGAATGTTTCGGGTGGTTCCTGGCCCCCACCGACCTCAACGGTGAAAACCCCGACCCCTCCAAATCACCCGACGTGATCAACAACTCCTGGTACTGCGCCACCTTCGAGGGCTGCAACGACCTCAGTATCGATTCGCTGCTGCTCACCGCCGTCATCAACATGAAAGCGGCCGGCATCGTGGTCGTGGTCAGCAATGGCAACGCCGGCAACAACGGCACCTGCGGCACCACCAATGACCCACCCGCCTTTTTCCGGGAAAGTTTCAGCGTCGGCGCCATCGAAAGCAACGACACCGTGGCCGGCTACAGCAGCCGCGGCCCCGTGATGATCGACGGCAGCCTGCGCACCAAACCCAACGTGGTGGCGCCGGGTTCTTTCGTGCGCTCCAGCGTGCCGAACGGCGGCTACGAACATTTCTGGGGCACGAGCATGGCCGGTCCGCACGTCGTCGGCCTCGTCGCACTCATGCTTTCCGCCAAACCCGAACTCACCGGAGAAGTGGAGACCATCGAGGACATGATCGAACAGACCGCTGTGTATTTCGCCGACACGACGGATTGCCCGCCCACGCTCGGTACCGACCGCCCTAATCACGCCTACGGCTGGGGAAGGGTGGATGCGTTGGCGGCCGTGAATGCCGCGATTGCCTGGTCGCCGGTCTCTGTTGCGGAGCCCCTTGCGCTGACAGCAGCCGTATTCCCGAACCCCGCGCGCGGGCAGGCGGTATTCGATCTGAAAAACATCACCGGGCCTGTGACACTCGAATTGTTTGCCGCCGACGGCAAGCGGGTATTTTCCAAAAACTGGACGGCCGCGGCACACGAACTGGTGCCGGTCTCGCTGAAACATCTGCCGCAAGGGGTGTATTTCTGGCGCCTTCGGGCGACAAACGGCGTCGCTTCGGGGAAATTGGAAGTTGGAAATTAGAAATTGGAAATTGGGTCGTCACCCGTTAAAGCGCTGACATTTGACAAAAGGTTGTTAATCCGCAACTTGTGCAAATAGCAGAATATTGATGTTCAACTATTTATCGCAACTTGTGCCGGTAGCGCGGCGTTTACGCCGCCTTGTTGGAGGTCATTTATGGCCGACTGTCGCGTGTGTTGGCCATAAATGGCCATGACCCGGGCGGCGTAAACGCCGCGTTACCAAATTTCCGTACGTTTATGGCGTCTTCACCAGCAGCAGGAAAGAATCTTTCAACCCACGATTTCAATCGTGGAAGCGAGGAACCATCTATAACATTTCTAACCGTTTTAACGGTTTTCAGCATCATGCCGCCGTATACAAAAAACGGTTAAAACCGTTGTAAATGAGCATATTCGGTTTTCCCGCGATTGAAATCGCGGGTTGAAACAGACCGTTTAGCGGCTTAGGATAGGCGGCGACACATGGCGGAAACTGGAAATTAATCCTTGTGTAGTTTCTAATTTCCAGTTTCCAATTCCTCAATTTCCAGTTTGCGTTTGCGCCGGGTGAAAACACCCGGCACGGCAAAAAATCAGCGATTTGTGTGAATAACAAAAACTGACTATCCGCATTTTGCACCCCGATGTTCATTCCCGTTAGGGAATCCCTGTTTATAGGGGATCATTCCCCGATTATTATGAACCCCGTCAGGGGTTTCCTTTGATATTCACCTTAAAAAAGCCAGGGAACCCCTGACGGGGTTGCATACAAGATGATTACATGTATGCTATAAACAGGCATTCCCTAACGGGAATATGCGTTTACTGCCCGGGGTACAATATGCAGATAGTCAGATTTTTTAATTTCCAATTCCTCAATTTCCAGTTTCAGGGATCCTCCAGTTGCAGGTGGAACTTCCCTTCAGTAAAGTAGATACTGTCCGGAACGCCGGGCCACTGCAGGGTCATCTGCCGCTTTTTCAAAAACATCTGAAAGCGGCCTTCGATCGTGTGCGCCACCGAATCGTAGCGGAGCACTTCCACGTAATGATCGTTGCGCATAGTGTCGATCTTGAAATCTCCAATCGGCTGATCGAACTCGCTGATCATGGTAAAAAACACATCAGGGATGTAATTACGAAAGTTAGATGATGTATAATATTCTACTGGGTAAACTCCTTCTTTACAGGGGATATCCTCTAAAAATAACGATTCGCTTATCAGGTTCGGGTACAGAATTTTTGCTCTCAACTGGCATCTCTCGTGAGTATCGGCATGATACCAGGCATCGAACGGCACCTCCCAGGCAACCCCGTTTTTCAGGACGCCGGCCTGGCCGAGCGGAAGCACCGGGACATGTACGGGCGGGTCCGGTATGCTGTCCTGCCCGCTGTCTTTTTTGCATTGCAACAATATGAAGGATAAAAAGAGGAAGAATAGTGCGTTTTTCATGGCAGTTAATGTGCACAATATGTGTGCTTTAGCGTAAATACAATAAGTTAATACAAATCCCGAAACGCTAATTTAGTCGGAGCGATCAGCCGGGAAAACAGGAAGGGCAAGGGAATAAAACAATAAAAACGCTTGCTAAAATATCGGGTGTAACGAACCGAATTACAATACTATTTGCCAAAGATACACAAGTATCGGTCAAATTATCAAGCCCCCCGGCCTAAAGAACACAAGACACCGAACAGGTCACCCCACAGCCCCCGGTTTCAAATTTCCGGTTTCAAATTTCCAGTTTCCAGTTTCCGGTTTCCAGTTTCAAATTCCAACCTTTGCAGCGCCCCGCAAACGAAAACCATGCAAGGCCATGCACAAAATAGACATGCACACCCATATCCTGCCGGAACGCCTGCCCAACTTCGCGGATAAATTCGGATATGGAGATTTTATCCACCTCGAACACCACCGGCCCGGCTACGCCCGCATGATGAAAGGCGGCGTTTTTTTCCGCGAGATCGAACAAAACTGCTGGGATCCCGCGATCCGCATCCCCGAATACGCGCGTTTCCGCACGCCCGTGCAGGTGGTGTGCACTATCCCGGTGATGTTTTCCTACTGGGCCAAACCCACCGATTGCCTCGATTTGTCCATGTACCTCAACGACCACCTGGCGGGCATTGTGGATGATTTTCCCGAGCACTACGTCGCGCTCGGCACCATCCCCATGCAGGATACCGGTCTGGCGATCCGGGAACTGGAGCGCCTGAAAAGCCTCGATTTCCCCGGCGTGCAGATCGGCTCCAACGTGAATCAGCAGAACCTCGGTGAAGCGCAGTTCTTCCCGATCTTCGAAGTCTGCCAGGCGCTCGACATGGCGGTGTTCGTACACCCCTGGGAAATGATGGGCGAGGCGCAGATGCGCAAATACTGGCTGCCCTGGCTCGTAGGCATGCCCGCCGAGACCAGCCGCGCCATCTGTTCGCTGATCTTTAGCGGCGTCATGGAACGCCTGCCCGCGCTGCGTTTTTGCTTCGCGCATGCCGGCGGCTCGTTTATCCCCACCGTGGGCCGCGTGCAGCATGGCTACAACTGCCGGCCCGACCTCGTGGCGGTCGACAACCCCGTGCCGCCGCGCGACTACCTGGGCCGGTTCTGGGTCGATTCCGCGACGCACGATCCGCAGTTGCTGCAATACATCCTCGACGTCATCGGCGACGACAAGGTATGCCTCGGCACCGATTACCCCTTTCCGCTCGGCGACCTGGAGATCGGCGCCTTTATCGAACAAATGGGCCTGCCGGAATCGACCGTGGAGAAGATTTTCTACAAAAACACCCTGGCGTGGTTGCACGGAGATGCCGCCTGACCTACCTTGCGACATGCCACGCACGCAGACGTCCTGATGTATCTCCTTGGTTACGATATCGGTTCTTCTTCCCTGAAAGCGGCTCTGGTTGATGCAGAGACGGGTGAGGTCGTCGCCACGGCATCGCACCCCGAAACGGAAATGGAAATGCTGTCGCTGCAAAGCGGCTGGGCCGAACAGTTGCCGGAAGTATGGTGGCAAAACCTGTGTATTGTCACAAAAAAACTGCTGGAAAAAAGCGGCGTTAACGCCGCTGATCTCGGCGCCATCGGCATCGGATACCAGATGCACGGCCTCGTCACGGTCGACAAAGACGGCAAAGCCATCCGGCCCGCGATCATCTGGTGCGACAGCCGGGCCGTCGACATCGGCGAACAGGCGTTCCGGGAGATCGGCCCCGACTATTGCCTTCAGCACTATCTGAACAGCCCCGGCAATTTTACCGCATCGAAACTCAAGTGGGTAAAAGACAACGAGCCAGCGCTGTACGAACAGATCAAATACTTCATGCTGCCGGGTGACTACATCGCCTACCGGCTCACAGGCGAAGCGATGACCACGGTTTCGGGGCTTTCTGAGGGCATCCTCTGGGATTTTGCCGCCAACGACGTTTCCACAAGACTGCTGGATCATTACGGCATCGACCGCGCGCTGGCGCCGCCGGTTGCACCCACGTTCGGGCTGCAGGGGCGGCTCGGCACGGCCGCCGCCGCAGAACTCGGCCTGAAAGCCGGCGTGCCCGTCGCATACCGCGCCGGCGACCAGCCGAACAACGCCCTGTCGCTCGGCGCCCTGAACCCCGGCGAAGTGGCCGCCACCGGCGGCACCTCCGGCGTCGTGTACGGCGTCACGGACCGGCTCGCCGGCGATCCGCTCCAGCGGGTGAACAGTTTTGCACATGTGAACCACCGGCCAGAGCAGCCCAGGGTCGGCGTATTGCTTTGCATCAACGGATCGGGCATCCTGTACGGCTGGATGCGCAAACAGGTGGCAAACGGCGACATCTCCTACGGCGATATGGAACAGATCGCCGCTACCGCACCCGTCGGCGCCGACGGGCTTCGCATTTTGCCGTTCGGCAACGGCGCCGAACGGATGTTCGGCAACCGGAACACCGGCGCCTCCATCCTCAACCTGCATTTCAACCGCCACCGGCAGGCGCACCTCTACCGCGCGTCCCTCGAAGGCATCGCTTTTTCCTTCATATACGGCGTACAGGGCCTGAAGGACCTGGGCCTCGAAACTTCGCTGGTGCGCGCCGGCAACGACAACCTTTTCCAGTCGAAAATATTCTCCGCGACCATTGCCAACCTGCTGGGTTGCCGCATCGAGATCATGGCGACCACGGGCGCCGTCGGCGCCGCGATCGCCGCAGGTGCCGGCATCGGGTATTGGTCCGACGTCCGCGAAGGCCTGAGCGCCCTGCGCTGTCTGGAAGTATTCGAGCCGGAAAAGGACCGCGATATGTACCGGGAAGCCTACGAGCATTGGGCGGAGCACCTCGAAAAAACCATCTCGCAGTAAATCAACCGTTTATCCATCAAATATCAAGCACCTGGAATGGCAAATCTTCAGCCGATACAACTCACCACGGGCGAACGGGAATACTTCCCCGGCGTTCAGCAGATCAAATACGAAGGCCCCGCATCCGACAATCCGATGGCGTACCGCTACTACGACGAGCACAAGGTCGTGGCCGGCAAAACCATGCGGGAACACTTCAAATTCGCCGTCGCCTACTGGCACAGCTTCTGCGGCACGGGCGGCGACCCCTTCGGCGCCGCCACCAAGAACTTTCCCTGGCTGACATCGCAGGACCCGGTCGGGCAGGCCCGCGATAAAATGGACGCCGCTTTCGAACTGATCACCAAACTGGGACTGCCGTACTACTGCTTCCACGATTTCGACCTGATCGCCGAAGGAGATACGCTGGCCGAAAATGAAAAACGCCTGCAGGCGATCGGCGCATACGCCGGGGAAAAGATGAAAGCCTCGGACGTAAAACTGCTGTGGGGCACCGCCAACCTGTTCAGCCATCCGCGCTACATGAACGGCGCCGCCACCAACCCCGATTTTGCTGTAGTGGCACACGCCGGCGCACAGGTAAAGATGGCGCTCGATCTCACCATGCAACTCGGCGGCGAGAACTACGTGTTCTGGGGTGGCCGGGAAGGCTACCAGTCGCTGCTGAACACCGACATGAAGCGCGAACTGGATCATATGGCGCGCTTCCTGCATCTGGCAAAAGACTATGCCCGCAGTCAGGGCTTCAAGGGTACTTTCTTCATCGAGCCCAAGCCCATGGAGCCCAGCAAACACCAGTATGATTTTGATTCCGCCACCGTGGTCGGCTTCCTGCGGGAATACGGCCTCGACGAGGATTTCAAACTGAACGTGGAAGTCAACCACGCTACCCTCGCGCTGCACAGTTTCCAGCACGAACTGCAGGTAGCCGCCAATGCCGGTATGCTGGGCAGCATCGATGCCAACCGCGGCGATTACCAGAACGGCTGGGACACCGACCAGTTCCCCAACAACGTGTACGAGATCACCGAAGCCATGCTGGTCATTCTTGAAAACGGCGGCCTGCAGGGTGGCGGCGTGAATTTCGATGCCAAAACGCGCCGCAATTCCACCGATCCTGAGGACCTCTTTTACGCCCACATCGGCGGCATCGACACCTTCGCAAGGGCATTGCTGGCCGCAGATGCGATCCTCAACAGTTCGGAATACCGGCGTCTGCGCCGCGAGCGCTACGCTTCATTCGACAGCGGCGACGGACAGGCGTTCGAAGCGGGCAAACTCGACCTGAAAGCGCTGGCGGGCATTGCCGCCACACAGGAAGCGCCTGCAGTGCGCAGCGGGAAGCAGGAATTGTTCGAAAATATCCTGAACAGGTTTGTTTGATGCAGGCGCAACTGGTAGCGCGGCGTTTACGCCGCCTTGTTGGAGGTCATTTATGGCCGACTGTCGCGTGTTACGGCCATAAATGGCCTTGACCCGGGCGGCGTAAACGCCGCGCTACCAACTATTCCCGTCAGGGAATTCCCGTTTATAGACCGGATTCATTACCCAGGCATTTCGCCGTGCCGGGTGTTTGCTTGCGCCTGGTCAAAAGACACAGGCGCGGCGGAAATATCCTGAACAGGTTTGTTTGATGCGGGCGCAACTGGTAGCGCGGCGTTTACGCCGCCTTGTTGGAGGTCATTTATGGCCGACTGTCGCGTGTTACGGCCATAAATGGCCTTGACCCGGCGGCGTAAACGCCGCGCTACCAACTTCCCGTTCCGTTTATGTAATCGCTACAAGGAACGCGTTAACGACTAACGCCCTTTGTGTAATCGCTACAAGGAACGTTGCAGCGACGAACGCCCTTTGTGTAATCGCTACAAGGAACGTTGCAACGACGAACGCCCTTTGTGTAATCGTAATCGTTGCAGCGACGAACGCGTTGCGCGAACGTGGTAACGACTAACGCCCTTTTGTAATCGTAATCGTTAACAAACGAACGCAAGGTTAACGACTAACGTCCTTTGTGTAATCGCTACAAGGAACGTTGCAACGACTAACGCCCTTTGTGTAATCGTTACAAGGAACGTTGCAACGACGAACGCCCTTTGTGTAATCGCTGCAAGGAACGTGGCAACAACTTCCGTTCAGTGCGCAAATTGTAACAAGTATATAATCGAAGGATATTGAGCGTGTGTACAGAATAATCCCAGACAGTTTAGCCGGTCGAATGGCAGATTGGAGCGCATGATCAGTCACGCAAGGACTACGGTTTTTGTTTTGAAACAAACCGTCGACGCGCTCAAAAGGGTATGGTCCCGGTCGCGCAATTCACTCCTTCGCTTTCAGGCGATACGTGCCGCTTTCCAGTCTTTTTTTGGCAAAATCAAAGTATTCCGGCACGATCTCGAAGCCGACGTACCGGCGTTTTTCGAGTTGGCTGACCACCGCCACCTGTCCCGAACCAAGAAAAGGATCGAGCACGACGTCGCCGGGGCGACTGCTGTACGCCAGTATTTTCCGGATGATCTCGGCCGGCAGTTTGGTGGGCGTTTTTACATCGCCGGTCCAGTATTCACGGGGAATGGCCCACACGTCTTCCTTGTCCTTGTAATGCGCGCTGCCGCCGTCCGGATGGCGCGCTTCCTTGTCGAAACGGGCGTAGGGGTAGAACCTGCGCTTTTTTTCGTCGATGCCGGCAAACAGGATGTGGTAGTGTGAAGTGACGTATTTGCGGGTGGTGACGAGGCCGAACTGGTATTTCCAGACGAGGTGGTTCACCAGTGTGAACTCGTGTTCTTCGAGGGCGATCAGCAGGTCTTTCAGGTAATTCCAGCCGGAAAAGATATACAAACTGCCCTCGGGCTTCAGCACGCGGCGCACCTCCGCCAGCCAGGCGCGGGTGAAGGAGAGGTAATCGGCGCCCTTCACTTCGTTGTAACCTTCGAGCACCCGGCTTCCCTTGCGGTTGTAATTGGCTTTCTTTGCCTGAAATTCGATGCCGAATGGTGGATCGGTGATCACCAGGTCGACGGAAGTGTCGGGCAAACGGGCGGCCATGCCGCCGACACAATCTTCATTGAAAATTTGATCGAAAGGATTCACCCGGCGAAAAACGGGAATTTTCGCCAATTCGCGGTCTTCAATTCAAAGGGAATCGCCGGGGCGTACGTGCAGGCTGCAACGACAGCCGCCTATCGCTCGAATTCTGTCGCTTTTTTATCGTCCAGCATGACTTCATAGCGGCCTTCCGGCAAGGCGTCGATGCGCAGCGACCAGTCGGTCATTTTGGAAGAGAACCGTTTCTCCATGACCACCTTGCCACGGGCATCCAGTACCTGCACGGTCAGGTTTTTTACGGAAAACTCATCCGTCAGCAGCCAGATCTTTTTTGGGCTTACGACTACTTTCACTTCAGGGTCGTGGTCCGTCCGGGGCATGGCGGAAAGCGGTCCTGCACTCAGGAACAACAGGCAGAAAAGACTTGACAAAAAATACTTTTTCATATCGGGTCGGACAGTTATACAGGTGAAACTCGACCCAATAAGACTACGTGTTCAGGAAAGAGGTTGCAGTGGCAGCAGGCAGTAGAAGACTGCAAATATTGCGTATTAAATTGCTGATAAATAGCAACTTAACACAGGAACAAACATTACACGCCTCAACGAAACGGTTCCTCGCTCCGATGTACGCCGGGAATTATTCGACCAAAAAGGCGCATCTACCCGCCGTTCTGCTGCGCTTTTTCGCTGTTGCGCAGGGACAGCGGCGACGATTTCTCAAATTCGAGTGTGCGGATCGGATACGGGATCGTAATGCCTTCTTTTTTGAAACGGGCGTGCAGGGCTTTGATAAAATCGTGGCGCAGCGCAAACTGCTCGGAAAACTCCACGGCTCGCAGAGCAACTTTGAAATTGATGCTGGAGTCGGCAAATTCGAAATACCGGAGTGTAGGTTCGTGTTCGTGCAGGGCGCAGGGGTGCGAACTTTGTATGGCATTCGCCACTTCCAGTGCAACGCGCTCCACATGTTCGAGGTCGCTGTCATAGTGAATACCGACCGGTACGAGCACGGAAATGGCAGGATCGGGTATCCAGGTATTGGTGACGGTCGATTCGGCGAGTTTGGAATTGGGCAGGATGATCGTCTGATTCGACAGCGCCCGGATCGTTGTATTGCGCCAGGTAATGTCCGTCACATAGCCTTCTTCCCCGCTTTCCAGGCGGATAAAATGCCCGGGTTGTATCTTGCGGGAAGCGATGATCTGAATGCCCGAAAACAGATTGCCCAGCGTGCCCTGCAAAGCCAGCGCGACGGCCAGACCACCTACGCCCAGTGCCGTCAGGGCCGGCGCGATAGAGATGCCGAGCGTTTGCAGCAGCACCATCAGACCGCTGATATACACCACCCCGCGCGCTACGTTCTGCAGCAGCGTGGCTGTCGGCACCAGTCCGTTCAGATCGGACATCTTGACCGCGATAAAATTACCGACCAGTCTGGCCAGGTAAAATGTAACGCCGAGTATGTAGATGGCGCGCCAGGTATCGGAGATCGGCTGGTGCCAGGAATCGGGCAGATCGTGATAACGCAGGGCAAAGCGCAGGCCGAACAGCAGGCCCATAAACACGCCTGCGCCGTTCAGCGAGCGAAATATCTCGAAGTTTTTTGACAACCGGCGCAACAGAAAGCGCTCGAGCAGCCAGCCCGCGATGAGCCCGCCGGCGACAGCGATCAGGGAATATAAGAGTGCGTAGAAAAAGTCGGAGGAAAAATCCATGTATCGGGTTGTTTTCAGGCCTTGCCAGGCCGATGCACAGGGTGTTTTTTGAAATATTGGCTTCAAGACCTAACGAAAAACCATGGCCGGGGTTTAAAATTTTTGGAATTTGCGCGTTAAAAATAACAGTCCTGACTTTTTGACCTATGAAACATTTCTTTTCCATCATATTCCTCTGTTTCTTCATTTGCGGCGCCTGTATTGGGCAAACACCTGCTGCCGATTCCGCTTTTATCCGGAAAAATTTCACGAAGCGCGAGGTCATGATCCCCATGCGCGACGGCAGGAAACTGTTCACTTCCATCTATACTCCCAAAGACAACCGGCGCCGATACCCCATCCTGCTAAAACGCACGCCCTATTCCTGCGCTCCGTACGGCGAAAAGGCCTTCGTCACGCGTTTTGAAAATATGCACCTGGTCCGCGCCGGCTATATTTTTGTTTTACAGGATGTACGCGGGCGCTACATGAGCGAAGGCGATTTTGTGGATGTGCGCCCCTTCAATCCCGACAAATCGGGGCCGCAGGACATCGACGAAGCCAGCGACACCTACGATACGGTGGATTGGCTGATCAAAAATGCCGCGGGCAACAATGGCCGCGTGGGCGTTTACGGCATCTCCTACCCCGGGTTTTATTCGACCATGGCGATCCTGGCCGGTCATCCGGCCATCAAAGCCGTGTCGCCCCAAGCCCCGGTTACCGACTGGTTTGTCGGCGACGATTTTCACCACAACGGCGCATTCATGTTGATGGACGCCTTCAGTTTTTACTCGGGATTCGGCAAGCCGCGCCCCGAGCCCACGACAGAGCGCAGTTCCGGCTTCAGCGACTGGAAAACGCCCGACAACTACGCGTTTTTCCTGCGCGCAGGCGCGTTGCGCAATTACGCGGAGCGCTATGGCATGAAAGGCATACCGTTCTGGAACGATCTGATGCAGCATCCCGACTACGACGCCTGGTGGAAAGCGCGCAACCCGCGGCCGCACCTGAGAAATCTGATGCCGGCCGTGCTCACGGTAGGCGGATTGTTCGACGCCGAGGACTGTTTCGGCGCCTGGCGGGTATATGAAGCCATTGAAAAGCAAAATCCCGACTCGATGAGCAACAGGCTGGTAATGGGTCCCTGGTCGCACGGCGGCTGGGCGCGCACTACCGGCGAAAGCCTCGGCAATGTGACCTTCGGGCAAAAAACGAGCGAGTATTTCCAAAAGGAAATCGAATTCCCCTTTTTCGAATACTACCTGAAAGACAACGGCAAAATGGAATTGCCGGATGCCAGCATTTTCGAGACCGGCAGCAATGAATGGACGCGCTACGAGCAATGGCCGCCGAAATACGCCCGCCAGGTGAAATTCTACTTCCAGGAAGGCGGCGGCTTGTCCGTAAGACCACCCGCTACCGGCAGCAGCCAGGTGCCCGACCAGCAAATGGACTCGTACGTCAGCGACCCCTCGAAACCGGTGCCCTACACCGAAGACGTGCACCTGAAACGCACGCGGGAATACATGTGCGACGACCAGCGCTTCGCTTCACGGCGCACCGACGTGCTGAGTTACCAGACCGACGTGTTGCAACAGGCCGTCACCGTAACCGGCACCGTGCAGGCCGATCTGTGGGTCAGCGTCAGCAGTTCCGATGCCGACTTCGTGGTCAAACTGATCGACGTGTTCCCTGACACGATGTCGGGAGAAAAGAACGGCGTACCCCTCGGCGGCTACCAGATGCTCGTGCGGGGCGAGATCATGCGGGGGCGCTACCGCAACAGTTTTGAAAAACCGGAGCCCTTCGTGCCCGGCACGATGTCGCAGGTCAATTTCGACCTGCCCGACGTGGCGCACACCTTCCTGCCGGGCCACAAGATCATGGTGCAGGTGCAGAGCAGCTGGTTTCCGCTCGCCGACCGGAATCCGCAGCAGTTTATCAATATTTACGAAGCAAGCGACCAGGATTTTGTACCCGCCACGATCCGGGTATATCACATGCCTGTCGGCGCTTCGGGGGTCATACTGCCTGTGTTGCGGAAATAAGCGCTTATTTTCGCTTTTGAAAACAGATCATCACCCGCCATGCAAAAAATCATACTCGGTTTACTTGCCATCGTCCTGGCTGGCTGGATCGCCTGCGAGCGAAGCACGCTGTCGTCGCGGCCGGTGAAATATGTCGCCTATGTAGGGTTCAATTACAGCGACACGACCAAGGCACGGAAAAACAACTACTCCGATTCGCTGCACATCATCGCCGTTGAAGACTACCTGAAGCACATAAACGCCGTCACCGAACCCCGCCCCTATCCGGTGGAATACCGCCTCGTCAGTTTTCAGTGCGACTACCGGGAAGATACGATCCAGCAGATCTACAACGCCATCGCTGCCGATACCAACATCGCGCTGGTGATCGACAATACCTGGGGCAGGCATATCAGTCATGCAAAAGACATCGTCCGGGACCGGATCCCCGTAATTTCGCTGAGTGCCGATTACAACAGCCTCGATTTTGGCAACAACGCCATTTTTCTGGAGCCCAACGACCCGCAGCCGTTTTACCTGATCCAGTTTATCAGATCCGTACTGAAAGCGCCTTCCGTCGGCCTGATCACCGAAAAGGACTACCTGCTGCACAACGAGTTTGAAAAAGTGATCCGGCGATACGGCCTGCCCTGCGATACCCTGCTCAGCGAATTCCGGCAGGCCGACCTGCGCAACAACCTGGTGCCCAAAGCGGATTCGGCGCGCGTCGTCAGGCGCCTGCGCAATATCCTCGCGGCCACCCGCGAAAAGGTCATCCTCGTCAACCTGCACAGCGCCTACGGCAATTTCGTGATCCGGGCCCTGCAGCAGGCTCCTAAAGGCGAGATCAGCCCGAAAACGATCATCGGCATTCAAAACTTCACCAACCTGAACGAGCAGGAACTCGAGGACCTGACAAGCGAAAAACAACACACCATCATCCGTTACGAAAGCACGGAAGACGCCCTGCCCGAAGAAGTGTACAAGCACAAGGAGGACATTGAGGAACGTTTCCCGAAAAAGTTTTTCCGGACGAAAGGCGCCGACAACAACCTGCGCCGCTGTTTCGATGCCATGAACATATTCGAGATCGCTCTGCTAGCCGGCAACAGCACCCGCCGGGAGTTCGTGCAGTATTTCAAAAAACTGACGGACCGCAAGATCACGATCCTCAACGAACTCTACGAATTCGACAGCACCCTGATCCTGAAAAAAGAGCCGACTTTCAACCGCGTGCACGGCGGGAAAACGCGCAGTTTTCCGACGCAGATCAACACCTCAGGAAATCCGATCCCCAACCTGCGGGTCGGCATTGATGTGATCGACATCAACGACATCGACGTGCGGAAGAACACCTTCGACTGCAACCTCCTGTACTGGGTGATCGCGGATTCGCAATACATTCAGAAAGAAGGATATGTGGATTTTTCCAACATCAGTTCGGAAGAAGCGAACCGCTACCTCATCGCCGAGGAGCGCGACAGCAACTACGTCGTGCGCATTTACCGGATCAGCGGAAAATTCCTGGGGAAATTCAAATCATTCAACTTTCCCTTCGACCGGCATGAGTTGAGGATACCCATCACAGCGCTCAGTTCGAGCGACAAGATCAAAATCAGTTTCGATTACAGCCGCCTGCAGATCAACGACAAGATCGAAGAGTTCCAGTTGAACGACTGGGATACGGAGAAATACTTCGTGACGCTCGATAACCAGCTCAACAACGCCCTGGGTTCGCTGGACAAGGTGACGTTCGACTCCACCGACAAAGCCAAATACCTGGAAAAATACAAGAACCTCAACGTCCACCTGAAGGTGAATCGCGAGCCCTGGGGGGCGATCATCCTGATCATCATGCCTTTCCTGATGTTCAGCGCGCTGCCCATATTCATGCTGTTCTTCCACAAGGCCAGTTTCGAAGAGGTGGGCGAACTGATCATCACTTCTTTCCTCGCCACCGTGGCCTATTCTATCAACCTCGTCCAGATATCGCCGGCCACCGATTCGATGAACCTCGCCTACGTCTTCCTGATGTTGACGCTGGGTGTCAACTTCTTTTGCTTCATTTATGTAACGTACATCGACCGGCAAAAAACAGGCAGGGAAGAGACCGTCGCGGTAGCGGGGGAGAAAGGCCGTAGAAAACTGTTCCGCATCAACGGCCGGATATGGGTGCCCTATTTGCTGGCGTTGCTGCTTTTCATGCTGTTGTATCTATTGTTTGGGAAATAAAGTAAAAACCGGCGAAATTTGTACGAAAAGGCTTGATCCAGGCAACTCTGAATCCTGACTTTTCCGAAAAATTGTTCAACGGCATTCCTCCGGAATCCTGACTTTTGACAAGTGTCAGAGGCTGTTTGGGTTAAACGGTTTCTCAGAAACCGTCTGAAAACCTATTGCGAGATGGAAAGGTGTATGCTTTGGAGGCAGACAAAGTTTATTTTTGAGGGAATAGCCCTGTCCTATTGACGAAAAAATAAACGTCGTATGCCTCCAAATGATGCGGTTTTACAACCGTAAGAGGTTTTCAGACGGTTTCTCATCCTTCATCTTTTCAATTCTGCTGCTATGAAAACGAAACTCATATCATGCGCCGTCATCGCCGCGCTGCTGCCTTTTGCAGCCCTGGCGCTCGACACCGGCGTTTCTTTTGCGGTGTATGCAACACCGGCGAAGCCCTACCTGGAGATCAATATCGAGATCGCTGCGGCCAGCGTCAACTACAAATCCGTCGACAGTACGTACCTGCAGGCGGGCGTGGAAACGCTGATCCTCATCAAAGACGGCGAGCGGGTGGTCAATTATGAAAAATACGTGCTGCTCAGCCCGGTCGTGGAATGGCCCGAAAACCTGCTGGATGCAAAGCGTTTTGCCCTTGCCAACGGGCAGTACACGCTGGAGATCAGTTTTCAGGACATCAACGATCCGGAAAACAAGGACACTTACACCGCTCCGCTGATCGTAGACATCAGCGACCGGATGTACCTGGCCGATGTGCAGTTGCTGCGCGGATTCCGGCCCGACCAGTCGGACAGCCCTTTCAGCAAAAACGGCTTTTACCTCGAGCCCCTGCCCTTCAATTTTTACGAAGCAGGCGCCGTGATGCTGGCGTTCTACACGGAGATATACCACTCCGACAAGGCGATCACCGATGACACCTACCTGGTGCGCTATTACATAGAACAGGAAAAGGGCAACGGGATCAGGAATCTCATTTCGGTAGGCACGCAAAAGAAAAAACCGACAGCCATCGATGCCATACTCGTGCAAATGGATATCGGCAAACTCGAAAGCGGCAACTATTCACTCACCGTGGAATGCCGAAATGCCGCCAACGAACTGCTGCTCAAACGCACCACCACCTTTCAGCGGAGCAATCCCTTCCTGCATGTGTCGGAAGAAGAACTCTCTGACGAAGTATTGGCGCGCCAGTTTGTCGACAAACTCGACGAAGAGGCCCTGCGCTACGGCTTGCGCGCCTTGTCGGCCCTCGCCGTCGGTGAAGAGTCTGAAACGCTGAAAAATATCCTTCAGGGCGAAGACCTGAAGCCCATGCGCTTTTATCTGTTCCGCCATTTTGTGCGGGAAGACGCCAATAACCCCGAGCAGGCTTACCGCAATTTCATCCGGGTGGCCGACGCCGCGCACAAGAAATTTCAGAGCGGTTTTCGCTATGGTTTCGAGACCGATCGCGGCCGCACCTTCATGCGCTTTGGCAAGCCGGACGACCTTATTCATGTGGAAGACGACCCCGGAGCGCCGCCATACGAAATATGGGTGTACTACAATTTTCCCAAGACCAAGCAGAACAACGTGAAATTCCTGTTTTACAACCCGAGTCTGGCCGGCGAGGATTATATCATGCTGCATTCCAACGCGCGCGGCGAGATCAACAATCCGCGCTGGGAACGCGTGCTATACTCCCGCGGCCCGAGCGAATACCTCGACGACAACTACAACGACGCCACCTCCGTACAACGCGGAAACGGCCGGAATGCACGGGTGTATTTCGAGGATTTCTGACCTGTCTGCGTAATTTTCGGGCGTTAATTCCGGTCCTGCCTCGCTTCTTCGCGCCGCTGGATGTAATCGTCCCAGAGCGGTTTGTAGTCGTATGTGAGATATATCTCGGTCTCGAATGCGCCCCAGGCGGCATTTTCAATGGAGAGGTTGAGCCGGCGTTCCGCGCCCGCCGGGATCTTGAGCAGCACCACATGCCCCAGTCCCATCGCGATGGTCCACGACACGACGCGTGCGTCCTGCGGCGGGAAAACATCCCAGAAACCCTGTGATTCAAGGATGCGGCGTATCTCGGGCAGGTTTTTGTCCTGCTGGTGCTTGAGAATGATCGTAACGAGTATGCTGTCGGACACGGCGCCGGCCGGCGGCACCAGCGCCGGCCCTTCCACGCTTGTGGAATCGCCGGCAGTTTCTTTCGGCTGCTGGGCCCATCCCGCTGACAGCCAGACCGTCATACATATAAAAACAAGTAAAATTTTCTTCTCCATACCTTGCGTTTGGTGTTCCATAAGTTTTGATCCTGAAAAGGAAGGCAAAGATATTATCCTGTCCGGCAGTTCCTTTTGATTCGGGACAAAACTTGCAAAACCTAAATTTGAAATTACATTTGCCACCGGGCCACCCGGAAGGAAGAGACTGGTTTTATCAGCAGATAAGTACCGGGCTGCGGCTTCGCTTTGCCAACAAAACACAAGACCATGTTTAAAAAACACCCATCGGGACTACCCTTTCTCTTTTTCACCGAAATGTGGGAACGCTTCGGCTACTACCTGATGATCGGCATTTTCCTCCTGTACGTGACGGATTCACAGCATGGCGGCCTGGCGATGACCCGCACGCAGGGCTCTGACATCTACGGCACTTTTATCGCGCTGGTGTACGTCACGCCGTTTATCGGGGGCCTGCTGGCCGACAAGGTGCTCGGCTATCGCAGGGCGATCATCCTGGGGGGTGTGCTGATGGGGATCGGTTACCTTATGCTGGCCATCCCGAACAACCTGGTATCCTTTTACGCCGCACTGGGCGTGATCATCGTGGGCAACGGTTTTTTCAAGCCCAACATTTCCGTGTTGCTCGGCAACCTTTATAACGAGGACAAGTACAAAACGCTGAAAGATACAGGGTACAACATCTTTTACATGGGCATCAATATCGGCGCCTTCATCTGCAATTTTTTTGCGGCATGGCTGCGGCACAACATCGGCTGGGGAGCAGCCTTCGCCGCTGCCGGGGTCGGTATGTTCATCGGCGTGGTCGCGTTCCTGATCGGCATGAAGCACTATGCACACGCCGACATTCAGAAAGCGCCGGTCGCAGGTGAAGCCGGCGTGGGGCGCATGTTGTCGTCGGTATTGCTGCCGGCGTTGGTCACCGGTCTGGCGGGCTGGATGATCCCGGGCAATATCTTCGGTTCCGACTCGACGGATGCTTTCCTTTTCGGCAGCCTTCCGGTCATCGCATTTTACCTGTGGGTACTGCGCAGCGCTTCCGCAGAAGACAAGCCCCGGATCAAGGTGTTGTTGTCCATCTATGCGGTGGTGATCGTATTCTGGGCGGTATTCAAGCAGAACGGCACGGCGCTCACCACCTGGGCAGAATTTTACACCGACCGCGAACTCCCGGCCTGGTCGCAGCCCCCTATGGAGTCGATCAGGATGGCGCAGATCGTTTCCATGAAAGATACCCTGCACCCACAGTACGACGCGCAATTCCGCACCGTCCGCGATGCAGAAGGCGCTCCCGTGAAGATCAATACGTTCGACCCCTATTTTATCAACATACCCGCAGAAGAGCGGCCGCCGGAAAATGGCACGGCATCGCTGGTATCCACCGAACTCTACCAGTCGGTCAACCCGCTCTTTGTAGTGATCCTGACGCCGCTGGTGATCGCATTCTTCTATCGATTGCGAAAACGGGGCAAAGAACCGACCACGCCCGCCAAGATCGGCTGGGGGCTGGTCATCTCGGGCCTCTCGACGCTGGTGACGGTGGCGGCGGTATACGCCTGCCACAACGGCATGGAAAAAGCCTCGGCCTGGTGGCTCGTCGCCACCTACGGCGTGATCACGGTAGGCGAGTTGTTTCTCAGTCCCATGGGGCTCAGTATGGTATCGAAAATGGCGCCGCGGCATATCACGGGGCTTATGATGGGCGGCTGGCAGTTGTCCACATCGCTGGGCAACAAACTCAGCGGCATACTGGCTACGATGTGGGACCGCTACGACAACAAAGCCAATTTTTTCTGGGTCAATTTTATCATCCTGATGCTGGCGGCGCTGGCCTTGTTCTCCATGCTGCGATGGCTCAACCGGGTTTTCAGGGAAAAAGGATTGACATAGAAAAAGTTGGGGCCGGATGATTTTACAGCCCGCAGTGCTTCCGTATATTTCGGGCTCGCAAAATCAAATCACCATCATTCATTTTACGGGATCACAGCATCCGTGTTCATAAAAATCAACGGGTTATGAGTAACAAAATTAAATCGTCGAAAAAACAGCGGTTTGTAAAACAGGACAAGGAAGACAACCGCAAATTCCTGGCCATCCTGGCCATCGCAACCGTATTGCTCATGGTGCTGATGTACCTGATATTCGTAGGCTGAAACGTCCGGCATCAGGCAACTGAAAAGGCTATCCCCATTGACGAGGATAGCCTTTTCGCATTTATCCATTGAAAAACAGGCGCCTACAGCGACTGCAAAAACGCCAGGAGCGATGCGCGGTCGGCCGCCGAAAGTTTCAGCACCCGCTGACGCGCCTGTTCGGCTTCGCCGCCGTGCCAAAGGATCGCTTCCATCAGATTGCGCGCGCGGCCGTCGTGCAAAAAGCGCGTGTGGCCGCTCACCGTCTGCGTCAGCCCGATGCCCCAGAGCGGCGGCGTGCGCCATTCGCGGCCGTCGGCTTTGAACTCTCCGCGATGGTCAGCCAGGCCTTCTCCCATATCGTGCAGCAGCAGATCGGTGTACGGGTATATTTTCTGATTCGATAAAAACCCGTATTCCGGATGGGCGCCGGTCGTGAAGGACGGCACGTGACAGGCGGCGCATTGCAGGTCGGAGAACAACATTTTTCCGCGCTGCACTGCCGGGTCGTCGAGGCGACGCGGAGCCGGCACTGCCAGTGATTGCGTGTAGAAGGCCGTGCTTTTCAATGTTTCCAGGTCTACTTCCGGGTCGTCGGTCAGGTTGTCGCATTGCGGCTGGCCGGTACAGTTTTCCGAAGGAAAGAGGGTCGTCGTCACGCCCATATCCCCGTTGTACGCCGCCGCAGATTGCTGAAGCAGCGTCGGCTGGCCGGCTTTCCATCCAAAACGACCGAGCGCGACCTGTTGCGCGACAGCATCCCAGACGTAATTCGGCTTCCCGGAGATGCCGTCGCCGTCGGCGTCATTTTCATCGGCATGCATCTGGATGGCAGACTCGGGGATCGCTTCCAGCAGCCCCAACCCGAAAACGGGTGGCGCAATACGCGGCGACATCAGGCCTTCCGTGGGAAAAGTCGTGTAAGGATCGGTGAGAATATACACAGGCTTGTGCAATACGGCCGTTTCGCCGTCCAGAAACTGAAGCACTTCGTCCGTAAACTGCACGTCGACCTTGCCTTCTGCCTGAATACCGAAAACGGCTTTTGTTTGCAATTGTCCGCCAAAGCCCGGTATATCGAGCGGTTCGCCGAAGCTGCCCGTGCCGGGCAGGCTCAGGCGGAACAGCAATCCGCCCTGGTCGTTCGGCAGGTCCGGAAAATTGGCCCTTCCGTTGCGGATATGGCAACTCGCGCAGGAGTTCTGGTTGAACAAAGGCCCCAGCCCTCCCTGAATGGTAGCGGGCGCCGTCACGAAGATCGCCTCGAAATTGGCGTCGGCCTTGAAATGATCGGCGACCTCCTGGCTGCTCAGGTTGCTAGCCGGCTGCTGGAAAACCTGGGAGTATTCTCCGAAGACGGTGGTTTCGCCGCCGGCATAATACGCCTGTTCGTCGACGACGGGTATATCGTTGTTGTCTTTGCAGGCAGGCGAAAAAAGGAGCAGCGCAAAAAAGGCGGCCGCGGCCTTTTGCCGGCCGCTTACTTGTGGAAAAAAGTTTGATCTCATATTGCTATGGTCGATCATTTTATGAGGATAAATGAGCCATTCCGAATTACATCAATAAGCGGAAATTATGTTGTCTCAACCCACGATTTCAATCGTGGGCAAACAAAACAGGCTGATATTCAACGGTTTTAACCGTTTTCAACTGCCGGGCCAAGACAATAAAACCGTTAAAACGGTTCAATTTTCTTCTTTTTCCGCAAACTCCGCGATTGAAATCGCGGGCTGAAAAACTCGGATGGCTCCTGCGGGAACAGTCGTTTACAGTTGGTCAATGACAGGATACACTTCATTCTGAAGCGTTTCCTGCAGGTTTCTGACCTTGTTTTGCGCGTTCTGAACGGAGGTTTTCGAATTGAAGATCGCGGTGGTAAAAGTCCCTTCGATCGCTTCGATGGCCTGAATCGCCTCGTCGATCTGCTGGCGGACTTTCGTATCCAGCGCCGGGTTTTTGGCTTCGATCACCAGGTAAAGACCCTTGTCTTCGGCGGCGGGATAGTCGCCCAGGTATATGTTGCGGATGCTGCGGATATTATCGGCAAAGTCGGCTTTCGAGTTGGCGCTGAAGCGCGATTCTTCGAGCGTGAGGTCTTCCTGCGAGAAGGGTTCGTTGATCTTGCCGTTGGCCACTTCGTCGGCAATGGTGATCAGCCCGTTCACGATCTCCTGCAGGGCCGATTTCTGGGAAGGATACACGACGTTGCTATTCTGTCCGGCGGTCCTGAACACCTGTCCGAAATTGACCTGGCCGCCCGTCCAGTTGTCGCGCAGGGCTTCGCAGGCGCCTTGCAGGCTTTGCGCGCAGGCGACCAGATATTCAAACTGGCGGGGCGTAAAGTCGCCCACCTGCTTGTTGCCGTTGGGCCCGAACAGCAGGTACTCAAGGGTATGAAAACCTTTCAGCGTGCCTTCCTGGCCGTCCAGGTACGATTTGGTGAGCACATCGCTGCTGTTCAGCACCGCATCCAGATCGGCCTGGTTTACCGGCCAGGAATCGATAGAGGGGTCCAGACCGAGGGTCTCTACCGGGCCGTACAGAAACCCCTCCGACTGCTCCCAGGGGATACGGGCATCGCGCCAGGCCTGTCTGGCAGATTCGAGGTTGGCTATGGTCTGGTTGGCAAGCAGGGCGTCCAGCGTATTCACCAGCGCCTGCGAGCGGTCGTACAGGTCGGTATAGGTAGGAATGATCACCTGGTCGGTAATAGCGATCAGCACTTCGGAATAGTCGGTGGTATCGCCCGGATCGACGGTGCTTTTTTCGCATGATTGCGGCACCAGGCCGGTGAGCAGGATCAAAAGGAAGAAATACTTTTTCATAGCGTAATCGTGTGTGTTTGTGAATAGTATATGGCGGGAACGGGCAACATCAACGCAGGTAAAAACCCAGGCCTGCGCCGAACGTGCGCTCCAGATTATCGGTCGGGATTCCCAGTTTTCGAACGGAATACTGCATTTTGAGGCGTACGTAGGGGTTCAGGTCGTAGTTGGCCCCGACGGTCCAGGTATGCCTTTCCCAGCGGGGGTTGTTGAACACCTCCCCTTCAGTTTTGTACATCGAGTCGTAGTAGTCGTAACGGCCGAACAGGTAGAGTTCGGAGTCGGGATGCCTTCCGGTGCGCCTGGTCACGAGGTCGAACACCTCGATACCCGCTTCCAGAAAAGTGCCGATAGCCGCGGCAGCCACGGGCGTGCGTTTTACGTTGAGATTGTTGGAGAGGTTGCGGTTGGCATTGCTCACGGCCTCGGAGTTGCTCAGGGTGCCGTACATGGCCATGCCGGCGATCTCGAAAGGCTCCATTTCCCATACGAAATGCACGTCGGCGATTCCCACCCAGGCGGGCACATTGAGATCGGGTTTGGGACGGTTGCCGCTGCTGTTGCCGATAAAACCCGACACACCGATGCGGTTTTCCTTGCCGCCCACGTAATCGAATCTAGCCACCAGCGCCATATTTTCGGCATTGGCCATTTCAAAACGCTTTTGCGAACCGCGCTGCACCCAGCCTGCCGACGAAAACGCGCTGTTGTCAAGGCCGTTGATCACCGACAAATTGTAGTACCACTTTTTTTGTTTTCCCAGCAGCCCGTAAAAGGAAATGCCGTTCTCGTTCCAGTTGACCGGAAGCAGGCTCGTCTCCATTTCAGATACCGTTACGGTGAAATAGTCCGTCGGCTCGTCGCGGAAAGGCATCAGGCCGATGGGCACTTCAAAATGGCCGACTTTCAGGTTGAGCCAGTCGCGGAAATGCCAGTCGAGGTTCAGTTGTTCCAGCAGTATCTCGCCGCCCTTTTCAATTTCGTATTCGAATTCGCCGAACTCTTCAAAACGGTCGAACTCTACCGTGGCGCCGGTGCCGCCGTGCTCGAATTCGATCTCTGCGCGCAGTTGCAGCCGCGGCGACAGGCGGTAGGAAGGTTCCAGCACGAAACGCTCCAGATCGATGGTGCTGCGTTTTCCGGGAAAGGTCTGCCAGTCGTAATGCTGGTAGTTGATCGTGCCGTATACTTCGAGTTTGATGCGGCCGAGTTGATCGAGTACCCGTTCGCGCAGGGTCGGGATACTGTCGTCGGGAAGAAGGGAGGTTTCCTGTGCTGCCAGGGGATGCAAGAGGGCGAGGGTCAGTGCAAGGGACAGTAAGTGTCTCATATCTTTTTGCGGCCTTTGATGAGCCGGCGCAAAGATATATTTATGTAGACCAATTCTAATTAAAGGGTTTAAACTTTATCCCAATTTTTTACAGCATTATGGCATTCCTCGGAAATCGTCAGGAAAGCCGGCGTTTGTAGTCCCGGTAACCGAATTTCCGGACCACATCCAGATCGCCGTTCGGGCGCAGGATCGCGATGGAAGGATGTGTTACGCCGTTGAATGTGGTGGTTTTCACCATGGTGTAGTGGATCATGTCTTCGAATACGATCTTCTGCCCTGCTTTCAGCGGTTTGTCGAAAGCATATTCCTCCATAAAGTCGCCGCTGAGGCAACTCACCCCGCCGAGGCGGTAACAATAACGGTCTGTCGAACTGATTTCCGACCGGGCATCGCGCACGCGCGGCCGGTAGGGCATTTCCAGTGTATCGGGCATGTGCGCAGTGAACGAGGCATCGAGGATGGCCGTTTTCACGCCTTTGTTCCGCACAATATCGAGTACCGTAGCGACCAACACGCCCGTATCCCAGGCGAAAGCGCTGCCGGGCTCCAGGATCACCTGCAGCTGCGGGTAGCGGCTTTTGAAAGATTTTAACACGCCGATCAGGTGTTGCACGTCGTATCCTTCGCGGGTCATCAGGTGCCCGCCGCCGAAATTCACCCATTTCAGCGATGGCAAAAACGCGCCGAACTGTGCTTCGAAATGGCCGAGGGTCGTTTCCAGGTCGTAACTGCTGCTCTCGCAAAGCGTATGAAAATGCAGACCCTCGATGCCCTCCGGCAATGTCCCCCTGAAATTCTCTGCCGGCTCGCCGAGGCGGGAGCCCGGAGCGGCCGGGTTGTACAGCGCCGTTCCGACCGGCGACCATCCCGGGTTGACGCGGATGCCCGGGCTGATATGCCGCTCTGCTTTTTCCAGCCGCTTTTTGAAACGCCGGTACTGCCCGATGGAATTGAAGGTGATATGGCTGGAGTACGACATGATCCTGCCGAATTCGCGGGGAAGGTATGCTACCGCGTAGGTATGCGACAGCGTTTTCATTTCTTCATAACACAGCCGCGCCTCGTGGAGCGAGGAAGCCGTAGCGCCGTTCACGTATTCGCGCACGATGGGAAAAGCGCTCCACATGGCGAAGCCTTTGAAAGCGAGGATGATCTGCACGCCCGCTTCGCGCTGTACGCCGGCGATAAGTTCCAGGTTTTTGCGCAGCCGCGCCTCTTCGAGCACAAAACAGGGCGAGGGTATCTTTTTTAAATCCACTTACCGGGTTTGTATGATGGGTGAGCGATGGGTTTTTGCAGCGGCAAAGATAGAGATCGTTCCCGTCATTCTTCAAAGCCACCAAAGGGCGGGCGTGGCGCCGGGTTCCCACCAGACCAGCGCATTTTGGCCGTATCTCCGACCCAGCGCCACGGCACGGGCGGCATCGATCCCGAATGCCCAAAAACTCTCTTCGGCAGGCCAGCGCCCGCCGGGATCGACGTTGAATCCGCGCCAAAAGGTTGTGCATACAAGCGAAAGGTCTTCTTTCAGTGCACGGGTGCGCAACCGGTTCTCTTTTTCGGGCAAGAGCACCGAAGCAGGATTCCAGGCAGTCAGCACCGCCAGTGTCCTTATTCGATTATTGGAAAGCCGGCGGAGGAGCATCGGCGGAAGCGCGCAGCCTATATGTAAAACGGCATCGTTTTCTCCCCGGTACTCCGTTCTTATATAGGCTGTAAGCAGTTCCCGGTCGACCCAATCGGGAGAATCTTCGACCTTTCGTATGACGATGACGGGTTTTGACATACTTTTGCGGCGCTTTACCCCTCAACCGGCCCTGCCATTGTGGAAGGGAGGACAGCAGAAGGGAAATATTTATGGAAGATAAACAAAGTCAGATAAGCACATTTATCGGTATGGGGCTCATTTTTCTGCTCCTGTACCTGTGGATGCAATATTCAGCGCCAACCCAACCCGCCCAGGAGCAGCAGAGCGCCAATACGACCCAAACGACGGATAGCAATCAAACGCAGTCGAACGGCAATGCCGTTGCCGCCACGCCGTCCGGAACACCCGCCGATACTTCAACACAGCAGCAAGGTCCCGACCAGGATGTCCTGCTTGCCGCACGTTTCGGCCCGTTTGCGCCTTCGGCAAAAGGTCAGGAACAGTTTTATGTGCTGGAAAACGAGCTGGTGAGGGTTACGTTCAACAGCAAGGGCGGCCGTATCAAGGAGGTGTTTCTCAAGAATTTTGAAAAAGTCAACACCGACACGGCGGGGAACGACCTGAAAAGTCCGGTGCGGCTGCTGGAAGACAGCAAAAACCGCTTCGAGTACGAACTGAATGTAAATGGCGCCGGGAAGGTACTGACCAGCGATCTCTACTTTAAGGGAAGTAAAAGCGGCAACACCGTCACTTTCCGCGCCGACGCCGGCGAGGGGCGCTACCTGGAACAGGTGTACACGCTCAGCCCCGACAACTACCGCATCGACTATCAGGTAGGCGGCCAGGGACTCAATAATGTGCTGGCAGAACAGGCCATGCGGCTGAACTGGACCAATTACCTCGACAAACTGGAAAAAAACCAGCAGTACGAGCGCAGCATGTCGTCGGTGTATTTCAAGGCCGCCGACGAATCGGCCGATTATTGCAACTGCCGCGACAACGACGTGGAAAGCCTCGGCGAAAAGCCGGTGAGCTGGTTCGCGCACAGCAGCCAGTTTTTCAACACCTCGATCATGGCCAACAACTTCGCATTCCGCGATTTTGTCGGCGAAACGCAGATGTTCAAAGACGACAACCCCGACCTGAAACTGCTAAAAAGCAACGCGCTGGTGCCCCTGAACAACGGTACGGCCAGCATGACGATCTATGCGGGTCCCAACGAGTTTGAACGCCTGCGCGCTTTCGGCGTGTCATTGGAAGATATCATTCCCTTCGGCGCCAGCGTTTTCGGCGCCATCAACCGCTGGGTGGTTCACCCCATTTTTGATTTCCTGTCGCGGTTCATCGGCAGCCAGGGCATCGTGATCCTGGTGCTGACGCTGCTGGTAAAACTGCTGTTATACCCCCTCACCTACCGCATGGTGCTCAGCCAGTCCAAAATGGCGGCGCTCAAGCCGCGCCTGGAAGCGCTGAAGAAAAAGCACGGCGACGACCAGCAGGCGATGTCGATGGAAACCATGAAAATGTACAGCGAGTACCGCGTAAATCCGCTCGGCGGGTGCCTGCCGGTAGTGCTGCAAATGCCGATCTGGTTTGCTCTGTACCGGTTTTTCCCGGCATCCATCGAATTCCGGCAGGCCAGTTTCCTGTGGGCCACCGACCTTTCGAGTTATGACAGCATCATGAGGCTGCCTTTTGAATTGCCGTTCGGCGCGGGCAGCCACCTCAGCCTGTTCACCCTGATCTGGGTGGTCACCACGCTCTGGTACACCAATTATTCCATGAAGCAAATGGACGCCACTGCCATGCAGAACGACCAGATGAAGATCATGAAATACATGCAGTACGCCATGCCGGTGATGTTCATGTTCTTCTTCAACTCCTTCGCTTCGGGTCTGACGTTGTACCTGTGTTTCAGCAACATCCTCAACATCGGGCAGACGGTGGTGACCAAACAGTTCCTGATCGACAACGAAAAGATCAAGGCGGAACTGGAGGCCAACAAAAACAAACCCCGGAAAACGGGCGGCTTCCGCGAACGGCTGGAACAGGCCATGAAAGAGCAGCAGCGCATTCAGGCGGAAAAGGCGAAGCAGCAGTCGAAAAAGAAGTAAGGATTTCGCAAGTAGCAGACCAGAACCCATCTCAAAACTGGCGCTGGTGCTGAAACGGATGGCTGAAGGATGAAGACAAGTCGATTTTTTGCAGGCATAATGGCGTTATGGTAAAAAAAATTGAGGCAGTATTCGGCCTTCAGACGCTGTTTCAGCCCGGCAGGTAGTTTTGAGATGGGTTCTAATTTGATAAGAGAGGGCGATCGGGATAGCAATTGCGGATCATCGCAATTCTGCCCTGATCGCCTTCTCCATTTTTTCCACTGCATCGGTGGTAGCGAAGTCTGCCTGATGGTAAAAATGGACCTTCGCTTCCCCGAAAATGGTTTGCATATCGGCCGGTCTGCCGCTAAAGTGCTCGATAAAGAAATTCATCTGCCTTTTTGCAAACTGCCTGGCAGCCCCCTTTTTCATATAGATATTGGCGACCAGCCCCAGCCAGAAAAACAGCGTGCGTTTTTCGTTGTAGCGCAGCAGGTCGCCGGTCGACAGATTCTGCTTCACCTTCCCCCCAAGTTTTTTAGTGGCTGCCACGGCAGTCTGTACGTGCCCTTGCAGCAGCGCTTCGTTGCCCAGGGTAAACATTTCGCGGGAAGTGCCTTCGATAGAAGAGAGTTTCTCAATGGCATCCATCACCGGAAGCAGGTCGTTTTTCAGCATGGCGATGATTCCGATCTCTTTCATGCAATTGCCGATCGTGGTGTTGAGGTA
Organism: Lewinellaceae bacterium; assembly: GCA_020636045.1. GTDB lineage: Bacteria > Bacteroidota > Bacteroidia > Chitinophagales > Saprospiraceae > M3007. The sequence continues at coordinate 90,543 of JACJYP010000012.1, read as the reverse complement.
TGAAGACATGGCATTGCCCCGTGCATCACCGTTCCTGCGGATCTTGCTGTAGGAAAGGATCAGGATATCGAGCGCCTTGCGCATGTTCTCGTTATTGATCCGTCCGGAGTCGTACGTTACGCTCAGGCACACGACCTCATCAAGGATCACGCCGATCAGTTTGTCATCCCTTTCTTTCGGAGGCTGGTCGAGCAGGTATTCGGTCAGGCGCTCGCACTCTTCCAGGAAAATGTTCTTTTTACGGCCTGCAGGCAATTCCTTCGCCAGGATTCCCAGGTCCTCGAGGTCCTTTTTATTCAGGTTTTGATGCTGCCTGTAATATTTGAGTGCGTCGTCGACGATCTTTTTGGACAGCTGTTGCTCTATATTTTGCGAAGATTTGAATTTTTTATGCAGGTAAACGATGCCGCTGAAAAGGATAATCGCGATCACGAAGAGGGTTAGGTAGAACAAATTCATCGCTAAATCCTCGGAAGAAGTGGCTCCATGGTTGTGTACCCAGCGATTGCTTTCAATAAACAGAAAAAGGATGAGGAATATTTGTCCAATGAAGAAATATGGCCACCTCCCGCCGACGCGCTCGTTATACATATTGCGCAGGGCATCGGGAATGAACGTCTGGAAGATCAGTGCCGGCACGCCCATGATGAAGACCACATAGGTGATGGCGATGCCGATGGCTGATGCCAGCCATTCGTCGCCAAGGAGTTCATCCGTGTCAAAAAAAAGTAGCAGGGATGTCATGATCCGTTGAGATTGCGGATAAAATCCAGAAAGGCATCCTCGTAGTATGCGTGGGTTTTCATCTTGAAGTTAGCCTCCGGCAGGTTGATGGGCGGCAAAAACAACCCGGGGTTCTCTTCTACTGCTTCGATGGTAAAAACACCAAAGCGCGTAGCGTGGAGGTGTTGAAAATGACCGTTCATTTCCCCTTTTACGATCGACAGCAGCACATGGCCGTACTTCTGAACGCCATTGTCCCGGTGTTCGTTCCACATATCGTCGGGCCCCGGCGGCAGGCGAAGGTCTACAATGACCACATCAAACGCGTCTTCGCGCAGGCGGTAGTAGGCTTCGGTCGCATCGCGGGCGAAATGCGGATCTATATCATCTTCCATATACAACGCCATGCGTTTCTCCGTGAGGTCGTGGTCCAGATTGTCGTCTATCCAGAGTAATTTAATCATTTTCAGGTCGTGGTTGGCAAGGTTACAATAGCCCTGGTAATAAATGGATTGGTGTATACTTCCGGCAGGTTGCCAAAGGTTGGTTCGGATGTAATGCGCAGGCTGCCGCCATGCTTGCTGATGATATCGGTAGCATCGTAGAGCCCGATGCCGGTGCCGGAGCGATCGCGATCGTCGGATTCCCGGCCCCGGGTGCCGAACAGAAAGATCCGTCCGTTTTCCAGTTCTTCTTTCCGGATCGGCACCCCCCAGTTTTCGATGCTGATCTCTACATAATTCGGCTTTTTTTCCATGCGGATATCGATCCAGGCTTGTCGGTCGGCGCCCTTGCTCCAGCTGTATTTGATGGCGTTGTGCAGCAGGTTGTGCAAGGCGCGGTTGAGCGAGGTCTTATGGCAATTTACGTATACCTGGTCCCGTACATTGTAGTGCTGGTTAACGCTGACCCTGTTGACGGAGGCGAACTCCGCCACATAATTCACGACATCCCCCAGAATAGAAACCAGGTTTTGACGCTTCATATCGTGCTGTACCATATCGCCCCGGCGCAGGTAGTCGCGGAAGAAGTTGAAGTCCATGATCCGCTCGTTGAGTTCGTCGAGGGAAATGGACAGCGAGATCATGCTCGTAAGGCGCAGCATTTCATCCACCTCGGAGCGCAGGCCCCGCACGAGTTCCCGCGGCAGGTTCTGATGCTTCAGTTCTTCCAGATTTTTCCTGAATTTGATAAGGATGCGTCGTATGATGGCGGCGTTGTCCTTTTCCTTTCCCGAGCCGCCCTCCTTCGACAACAGCATCAGCAACTGCTGAAGCCTGTCGAAAACGGACATCGCCAGTCCGCGTTCTTCGGCGATATTCCGCAATTCGGCAAGCTGGTCTTCCAGGCGTTTTTTGTGGCTGGATGTCTCCGCCGCCGCCCGGTCACGGTCGATGTGCATTTCATCTTTCTGCACATCCTGGCCGTGCGCTTTCATCAGCATATACAGCGTATCGCGCAGGCCGTTGATGGTGGCAATGTACGTATGCAGCACCGAACTGAAGTCCGTTTCCAGGGTGCGCATGTGGCCGCGCAGGTGATCGGTCACGTCGTATACGGCGCCCACGCGCAGGTCCTTTCTCCCGTCGGCGGCGTAACAGACGTTGACGACCACATTGCGCCGCTTGCCCTGCTTGTCCTGTATTTCCATGAAATAATCGAGCAGGGGCTGGTTGTTTTGGGCAGCCTTGTCCAGTTCTGCTTTAAATGCGCTGTAACTCGCAGGGTTGCTGTGAAAACTGCTGATGGGCAGGGTCAGAATGTCGTTCATCGACTGGTAGCCGTGTATCTGCGCAAACTTTGTGCTGGCGCGGGAGATGATCTCCTCCCCCTGCGCGTTGGTGCTCACCAGGAACAGCCCTGCCGGCAGGTCGTTCTGGATGATCTCGAAGGTGATGTCGCTGACGGTGCCTTTGATCCGGGCGACGCTGCCCGTTTCGTCGGCCACACCGATGCAGTTCATTTTGACGATCACCATGGCGCCGTCGCGGCGCAGCAATTTGAAACGCAGGTGTTCGAGGTGCGGGTGGTCGATGATATTGCGCAGCAACTCGGACGCTTTTTCCGGCTCCCAGGAAATTTCGCGCAGGGATTTGCCCTTCAACTCCGCCGGCGTGCCGTAGCCCAGCATTTCAGAGAAAGTGCGGTTGCAATCCGTGATGATCAGTGATTTATTGACCTCGAAAAATCCCGCCTGGATCATTTCCTCAAATTCAGCAAACCACTCGATCTCGCTCATGCTGCTGGCAATACACAACAGCCCCGCCAGTTGACCCTCTTCATCGAAATAAGGCCGCGACACGAAGCGTATCTTTTGGAGGGCATCGTGAATTTTGAGGCGGACCGTCAGATCGCTGCGCCAGGCGCCGGGAGACACCTGCTGCAACTGACGCAGGATATATTCCCGCTCTTTCGGGTCTTCGTAAAAAGTACCGACCTTGTAATCAGTGAGATTTACCCCGGGATCGAGGCCAAAAAATTCGACTGCCTGCTCGTTGGCAAACAGGAATACGCCGTCTTTATCGCTGGCGTAAATGGGGAAGGGCAGGTCACAAATCCGTTCGAATGCTTGCCCGATCTCTTCCCGAAGGGCAGGAGGCAGGGTTGGTTCCATGGTCGTCCTGTTCAGTTACATGGCCGCATCCTTATTGGACGAGGGGCTCCGAAAATCCAAAAGTATTACACTTCTGCGTCAAATTGATATGCTTTGACCGTTTTTCGCTGTCCGGCGCCCGGCCGGCCGGCAAGAATATTCGCAGGCTTCCCGATCGAATCTCTATTTTTGACTCGCCTTCGCCGGGGCTATGGCGGGCGATCTACAACATGACACAGACCATCAACCTCTTATCGGATACCATCACCAGGCCCACCGCGGGCATGCTCGAAGCCATGTGGGCCGCGGAAGTGGGCGACGACGTATTTCGGGAAGACCCCTCCGTTAATGCCCTGGAGGAAAAATGCGCCGCCCTGTTCGGACACGAAGCCGCGCTGTTTTGCCCCTCGGGCACCATGGCCAACCAGATCGCCCTGAAAGTGCACACCCGCCCGCTCGACGAGGTCATCTGCGACGAAATGAGCCATATCTACCAGTATGAGGTGGGCGGCTACGCCTTTCATTCGGGTATTGCAGTGAATTTGCTGAAAGGAGAAAACGGCATCCTCGACGCCGGCATGGTGGAAGCGGCGATCAAGCCCCGGTACGACTGGCTGCCAAAAAGCAGCCTGGTGGTGATCGAAAACACCTGTAACAAGGGAGGTGGAAGTATTTATTCGCTCGAGCGCATTCGCGCGATCCGGGCCGTTTGCAATAATCACACACTAGCCCTGCACCTCGACGGCGCGCGCGTGTTCAATGCACTCGTGGAAACGGGCGATACCCCTGCAGCGATCGGCGCCGAAACGCACAGCATTTCCCTCTGCCTGTCAAAGGGGCTGGGCGCGCCGGTCGGTTCCGTTCTCATCGGCGGCGAGGCCTTTATCAAGGAAGCCAGGCGGATAAGAAAAGTCATGGGCGGCGGTATGCGGCAGGCGGGTTATCTGGCGGCTGCGGGTATTTATGCACTCGACCACCATGTGGAGCGCCTGCGCGACGACCACCGCCACGCCAGGGCTCTGGCAGATGCGCTTTCGGCATTGCCGTACGCGACACGGATCCGGCCGGTGCAGACGAACATCGTGATCTTCGATCTGGTCGCGCCGCATACACCGGCCGGCTTTCTTGAATACCTGGGCAGGCATCACATCAAGGCATCCGCCTTCGGGCCGCAGACCATGCGCTTCGTCACCCACCTGGATGTCGACAGCGACATGATCGGCCGTGCGATCGAAGTGCTGCGGAGGTATGCAGTCTGAATCAGGAGCGATTAGTTGGCAGTGGCAGTTGGCAGGAGCAGCGTTGATATTGGTAAAAATTACTGCCCAGAAACGATTTCCGTTTCCTGTTTTAACCAAATTCCGCTATTACTGCCAACTGCCACTGCCAACTATTTACGGCTTATTATTAGAGTTGCCTCGGGTCTGAACGGCGTCCATATCAGGGCAGCAGATCCCAGCCGTAGCCCGACTGGGTCCACCAGCCGTACGTGGAAAAGCGAACAACCCCTGTTTCTTTTGAGTAAACGTACGTTTCACCGTTGCCGTCAAATGCCATCGCCGAATTGTCGACGATCACATTCAGCGGCGGGTAATCGACGCCGAACAGGGTATAATCTTCGGTGTAAGCCTCCCGCCGGCATTCGCAGTAACCCAGGCTCGTTTTCCAGCCGAGGATGTCGACTTTGGGAGAAGTGATCTGGGCAAGTGGCAACCCGCCGTCGTTCATAGCGGTCCGGAAGGAAAATATGCGCGAGTCGGGATACGGCCACTGGGATGGACTCGGCACTTTTTTCGCCTTCAGGGTATCGTCTTTCACCTCGAGGTAATAGTGATAAACGCTGTCGGGATGTTCGCCGATCCAGGGGTATACATCGCCGACGTAATGCAACGACTCAGCCACCAGGAAACCGTTGGCATCCTGGGCGACGATCTCAAGCACAAGCGTATCGTCGACATATTGGTAGTTGTCGTTGTTGGAGGTGTAATAGTCTTCGCCGGTCAGTCCGATGTATTTACTGATCTGGCCGACGGCCATGCTGTCGAAACGGATAAGACCAGCGGCCGGCGGGCCTGTCGGTCCGGTTGGCCCGGGCGGGTTTTCCTTTCGGCATGAAAAAACAAACAGGGCCACGGGGATGGCGAGCAACAGGGAAGAGCGGATGTGTTTCATAGATCAACTTTTTCCCGAAGACAGCGCTGGAGTGCAATTTGGTTGGCAGGAAGGGGCCGATTTAATTATTTTCCTCCGGTTTCAGGCTCCAGTCTTCCCGCCAGTCGCGCACGGGGAGGCGGCTGAGCGGATACCAGTTGCCCCACCAGTCGAAATATTCCAGGTTATTGAAATTCAGTTTGTAATCGAATTCGCTCGGCAGGTCGTACACAAAACCCGGGTAGTAAAACTCCCGGCCCGATTCGATAGCGAACTCGATCTCTTTCAGCATGGTAAACGTGCCGAGGCTGCGTTGCGCTTCGGCCGGCTCATGGATGCAATAGTTGCCGGCCATGCTGTTGCGCCCCATGTGGAAATAACTCGTAGCCAGCATTTTATTGCGCCTGTACACCTCGAACTGGACCCCGAAACAAGGCATGATGCTGCTGAAAAAACTGAAAAAACCGTAGATGCTCATCGGGCGGTTGTAGGCAAACCGCCGCGCGTGGCGTTCGAACAATTCTTCGTGCGCCGACGAGATGTGGATGGATTTCCGTTCGATGCGCAGGTCTTCGTTGCGGCGCAGGCATTTGCGCTGGCTCTTGCTGAACGTAAAGTCCTTCAGCCTTATGCGCAGCAGGATCACCCGGCAAGGCTGCCCCCGCCATTCCCAGAAATTGCGCCGAAAGATCAGGTCGGCCCAATAACACCAGCCGTCTTCGCAAAACTTGTCGAACACCATAGGATGCATGGCCTGCATCGGGATATATTCCTCGATATGGTTGGGATTGAAAGAGATGTTGCGAAATACGGGTAATGACCGTGAGTGCATGATCGCTGTAAAGCGGTTTAGACTGTGTTGGACAAGCAAAAATACCGATTCCTTCCGATACATTTTTATTTGTTGCCGACATCGAGGGTATTCAGCATTGGTTCCGCATCCCGTTTGATTTTGATCATTGGGTCCGAAAACAAGGCTTTTGCCTATTTTTGCCCGCGACACATCCAAAGTTTCCAGTTTCAAATTTCCAAATTAATGCCAAACAAAGTGCTCATCATCGGTGCCGGCGGCGTAGGCCGGGTAGTCGCCTACAAATGCGCTCAGCACCGCGATATTTTCGGAGAGATCATCCTCGCCAGCCGCACCAGGAAGAAATGCGACGCCATCGCCAAAGCCATCCATGAGGCATACGGCGGCAAAAAGATCAAAACCGCCAAACTCGATGCCGACGTCGTATCCCAGACGGTAGCCCTGATCCAGAGTTACCGGCCCGACCTCGTGATCAATGTGGCGCTCCCCTACCAGGATCTGCCCATCATGGACGCCTGCCTGGTTACAGGCACCCACTATATGGATACGGCCAATTACGAACCCAAAGACGTCGCCAAATTCGAATACTCCTGGCAATGGGCGTACCAGGATCGCTTCAAAAAGAAAGGCATCCTTGCATTGCTGGGCTGCGGCTTCGACCCCGGTGTCACGAGCGTGTTCACCGCCTACGCCGCAAAACACTACTTCGACGAGATACATGAACTCGATATTGTGGACGCCAATGCAGGCAGCCACGGCAAGGCATTCGCCACCAACTTCAACCCCGAGATCAATATCCGGGAGGTGACGCAGAAGGGGAAATACTGGCAAAACGGCAAGTGGGTCGAAACCGAACCGCACGAGATCTGGAAAGACATCGACTACCCGGAGATCGGCCCGAAGCGTTCTTATCTGATCTACCATGAAGAACTGGAAAGCCTGGTCAAGAACTTCCCCAGCCTCAAACGCGCGCGCTTCTGGATGACCTTCAGCGAAGAATACCTCACGCACCTGCGCGTCATCCAGAACATCGGCATGGCCGGCATCGAGCCGGTGCGCTACAAAGGCGTCGATATCGTGCCGCTTCAGTTCCTGAAGGCCGTGTTGCCGGCGCCGGAAGAACTCGGCTCCAACTACACCGGTTTCACCAGCATCGGCTGCCGTATCAAGGGGATCAAAGACGGCAAAAAACGCACCTACTACGTTTGGAACAACTGTAGCCACCAGGCCGCCTATCAGGAAACGGGCACCCAGGGCGTGAGTTACACCACCGGTGTACCGGCCATGATCGGCGCGCGCATGATCCTGGAAGGCAAATGGTCGGGTAAAGGCGTGTTCAACGTGGAAGAGTTCAACCCCGACCCGTTCATGGAGCGCCTGAACGCGGACGGCCTGCCCTGGAACGAAAAGGTGGATATCGATCTGGGGATGGATTGAGTATAAAAGCAAGTGCCGTTCACGGGGAAAACCAAATGCAACGGCACTTGTTGTTTTATTGCCTTTTTCAAGCACAGACATTTTCAACCCTTTCCCATGCGTATTCTCCTGGTAGAAGACGAAGAAGCGATCCGCGAAGCGGTCAAACTGAACCTCGAACTGGAGGGCTACGAGGTGGTGGCCACCGGCAACGGAAAAAAAGCCCTTGAATACATCGGCGGGCAACATTTCGACCTGCTGCTGCTCGACGTCATGCTGCCCGATGTGGACGGATTTTCGATCACCGAGCAGGTGCGCCTGAGCAATACGGAGACGCCCATCCTGATCCTGACGGCAAAAGACATGGCGCAGGACCGCGTGGCGGGCCTGAAAAAGGGCGCCGACGACTACCTGACCAAACCCTTCAACCTCGAAGAATTGCTGCTGCGCGTCAGCAAACTCGTGCGCAGGAGCCAGCGGGTAAAAGGAGAGGCACTGGAGATGTTCGAATTCGGCAACAACAAGGTGAATTTCGAGACCTTCGAGGCCACGACCTTTCGCGGCGAACAGCAGATGCTGACAAAAAAAGAAGCCATGCTGCTCAAACTGCTCGTCGAGCGCAAGAACGAAGTGGTCAGCCGCAACCAGATCCTGCAGGCGGTATGGGGTTACGACGTGTTTCCCAGCACCCGCACCATCGACAACTTTATACTGGCCTTCCGCAAATACTTCGAAAAAGACCCCAAAAACCCCGTCTTTTTCCATTCGATCAGGGGTGTGGGATATAAGTTTACGATGTAAAGGCCTGTTTCGTCCGTTTAACCCGTCCGGCATGTGGATATTCAAACAACTGCTCATCCTGCCCATCCGCCTCTACCAGTACACGCTGTCGCCAATGCTGGGTGCGAGCAAATGCCGCTACCGCCCCACCTGCTCGCATTACGCCATTGAGGCGATCGAAGAATGGGGTATCTTCAAGGGTACCTACCTGGCCGTCAGGCGTATCCTGCGCTGCCACCCCTGGAGCACGCACCCTATGCACGACCCCGTCCCGAAAAGAGAAAATGGCTGAACGGCGCCATTATAGCGCGTTTTTTACCATAAAAAGCGATCTTGGCCCTTCACTGTATTGGCAATGGCTCAAACCAGAAAGAACAAAAGGATTGCGATCATCGGCGCAGGTTGCTCTGGCCTGGCGGCCATCAAAGCATTAACAGAACAGGGTCTCACTGATCTGGTTTGTTTTGAAAAAAACGATCAGATCGGCGGCAACTGGGTCTACACGGCTGCGGAAGGACACAGCAGCGTATGCGAAACGACACATATCATCAGCAGCAAATGGCTGTCGCGGTACAGCGATTTTCCGATGCCCGAAGATTATCCCGATTATCCGAGCCACCGGGAGGTCCTGGCCTATTTTCAGGCGTATGCCAAAAAATTTGACCTGGTGCGCTATATCCGCTTCAATGTGGAGGTGTCGCAGGCCCAAAAAACGGATGACGGACGCTGGGCGCTGACGCTTGCAGATGGCAGTACGGAAACGTTCGATTACCTGCTCGTCGCCAACGGCCACCACGCTGTGCCGCGGCACCCGTCGTGGAAAAACGATTTTGCAGGCGAATACCTCCATTCGCACGGATTTAAAAACAACAGCTCTTTTGCCGGCAAACGCGTGCTCGTCGTGGGCGCCGGCAACAGCGGCTGCGACTGCGCCGTGGAATGCAGCCGGGTGGCGGAACGGGTGGACCTCAGCGTGCGTTCCCCGCAGTACATCATACCCAAGTTTTTCCTCGGCAAACCGACCGATACCTTCGCCGCCGGCATGTTGTGGCTGCCACGTAGCATCCAGGATGTCCTGCACAAACTCAGCGTCCGCATGCAGGTGGGCCGTTACCGCTACTACGGACTGCCCGAACCCGATTTTCCGCCCACGCGCTCCCACCCGACCGTCAATTCGGAAATGCTGGAAAAAATACGCCACGGCAAAGTGCATCCGCGCCCGGGTATCGAACGCATAGAAGGCAAAACCGTCGTGTTTACCGACGGCAGCCGCGCCGAATACGACACCATCATCGCCGCTACGGGTTACAAAATACGGTTCCCGTTTTTCGACCGCTCGTTCCTCGACTGGGAAGACGCCACGAGCATTCCGCTGTACCTGAAAGTATTTCACCCCGAACACAGATCCCTGTTTTTCATCGGGCTGGTGCAGCCGCAGGGAAGCGTATGGCCGCTGTCGGAAGCACAGGCGCGGCTTGTTGCCCGATACATCGCCGGATCATTCAATCTGCCGGACAATCTGTCACAACTGGCGGAAGCGGAAGCACGGGCGACCGGACAGGACTTCCTCAAACATCCGCGCCATTCCGTGGAAGTGCATTTTCACCCTTACCTGCGCAAACTTGAAAAACTTGCCCGGCCGGGTTGACATGGACCAAAAACGCCAGTTCAGGATCGTCGGAAAGGTGTGGGAAACGCCGGATACCGCCACTTTTACGCTGCAGGCGGCTGACCATGCGCCGTTTGACTACCTGCCGGGGCAATATCTCTCCATCATCTTCGATACCCGGAGCGGTGAAAAAAGAAGGGCCTATTCTTTCAGTTCCTGCCCCGGCGTGGACGCCCTGCCGGCGATCACAGTCAGGCGGGTCGTCAACGGCGAATTTTCCAATTTCCTGCTGTCACACGCCAAGCCCGGCGACCTGCTGAGCACCACCGAAGCCCACGGCCGCTTCGTCCTGCCTTCGCGTCTGCCCGGCGCCATTTTTTACATCGCGGCGGGCAGCGGCATCACGCCGGTCATGAGCCACCTGAAACAGCTGCTTTTTTCGGAAAATAAGGGAACGCCGCGAATCGTGTTGTACTACGCCAACCGCGACAGCCGGGGCACGATCTTCAAGTCGCAACTGGATACCTGGATGCGGGAATTTCCGCAGCAATTCGAATGCACCTATTTTTTTAGCCGTGAAAAAGACGCGGCACATTCCCTGAACCGCCATTTGAGCAATCGCCTGCTTGAGGAATTGCTGGTCCGCCACTTCGGGGGGAAGATCGGCGCCGCAACCCTGAACGATACGCTTTTTTACCTCTGCGCGCCAAAAGCCCTGATGCGCATGGCGGAGATGACCCTTCGGGTACTGGATTTTCCCGACTCGGCCATCTACAAGGAAACGTTCACCCCCGATCTTCAACTCCCGCAGCGCAAACTGGATATGACGCATCAGCATACCGTGATCGCGGAAAGCAGGGACGAGCGCATCGAATTCAGGACCTACGAAGGAGAAACGATCCTGAATGCCGCGTTGCGACAAGGCATCGCCCTGCCCTATTCGTGCAAGAGCGGCATTTGCCTGTCCTGCCTGGCGACCTGCAAAGAGGGTTTGGTAGACCTTGATTTTGCGGAGGCAACAACCCGGACCGGGCCGGGTCAGACGGTAAATACCTGCATCGGCTACGCCGTAAGCGACCGGGTCGTGTTACATTTCGAATAGCCTTTTACTGCCACTTCAGGGTGCCGACGATCCGGTCCAGGTCCTTTTTCATAAAAGCAATGACGGGCGCCAGGGAGTCGGGCCGCGTGCGCGTATTGAAATACAGGGCCCCGCGGAAGAAATGCTGCGTAGAGTCCGTCAGAAAAAACTGATACGACGACGCTGCGGCGCCTTCCACTTCGAATACCACGCCGTAAACGCGATCCTCGGGGCGGCGCACCGTCTTTTCGTCAATGTAACTGGCCTTGACGTTGTGCTTGTTCGTCATGGTAAAAGCATCGGAAACCAGTTCGTCGAAGTCGCCGCGGTTGCGGACCGGGTAATAACTGCAATAGATCGAAGCGTTGAGTTGCGGCACCGCCAGGTTGAACCAGCACTCGTCTTTGGGTTTTTCATCGAAATAAGCGGTATCCTTTACCACTTCCGCGTATGCGGGCATATCGAATGTGAACCGGCAGTACGAGGCGTCGAAAGGTTTGTATGCTTTTTCCGGGTAAATGACGCGCGGATATCCCCGCGGCTTCGGCACGGGCGTGTGCTCCTCACAGCCGCTCAGCACAAAAAGCAGCATCAAAATGCCGGCAAAAATGGGTCGTAACAGGCGTCCGGCGCCGTTTCGGATGTATGCGGAAGGTGTCGTTTGCGTCATGCAGGTATGTCGGTTATCAACAGAAGCGGCAAAGTTCGGCCAAAAAACCGAAGTCTTTTAGCGCCTGTTCCACTCATCCAGCCGCTTCTCGTAACGCCGCCGGTCGATGGGCCAGGCGTCGCGGTCCAGCGACGCCTCCAGTTCTTCGTTCAGGCCGTTCAGCAGGCGGGGAAAAAAATCCAGCCCGGTGGCTTCTTCCACCTGATCGATGGAACGCGCATATTCCATGATCGATTGTGCGCTCATTTGATTGGGCATCAGGAAACCGATCGCCTTGTGCTGATCGGGGGCGTACAGCACTTTGTAATACGCCGCCGGTACCGTCACCTTGCTAAAGCCGATCTGCCCCAGCGACTTACCGTCGAGCACCGGCCCGGTGGCCACGTACAGGCGTTTGTATTTGCGCGCCCAGTCGCGGGTGCACTCTTCCAGTTCGCGCCAAATGCCTCCGTTGAAGGCCCGCAGTTGCGGACTCATATTGCTCATGTAAAAGGTCTCGTCGATGGCTTTTTCATCGAAGGCCATATCTGCGGCGGGGCAAAGGTGCCCTTTGTCGTAGCCGCTGCCGCTGTAATCGCGCGGGGTGGCGCTTTCCGTGCGCACATCGGGGTCCGGGCGAAAGGTGTTGGGGCGCTCCGCCCAGTTCTCGTTCAGGCGCTCGCGGGTGATCTCGTAGGCCACCCACTCCGCCTGCTCGTAGTCTTCGTCGTACGACAGCACGTAGTAGCGGTGGCGGACGATCTCTCCGGTCGTGGAGGCGGGCAGTATCTCTTCCGGTACCTGCGAAGACATCGGAGTGTCGCGGCCGTCAGGAGCGGAGACTTCCGTTGCCGCCGGTTCGGGCGTCTGCCCGGATTTGTTGCCGCCGAACTGGTTGAACAGCCAGAATGCCGCGCCTGCCAGCAAGGCGAACAAGCCTGTTTTGAACAAAAAACCGCCCGAATCTGAATTGGATGTACGCCGTGTCATTCAAAAAGTTTTGTTGCAGCAAACATAAACTTTTTGTTTTTAATACGGGCTATTATTTCCCGGCAAAGTTATTTGCGGGCGCACTTGTCAAAATAAAAGCGGAAACTTACCTTTGCACCCGCTTTTGCAAAAGGCGCGATAGCTCAGCCGGTTAGAGCGTCCCGATCTTTATCGGGAAGGCCGGACAGGGTAAAACGTCTTTAATCTTTTGCATGGCGCGATAGCTCAGCCGGTTAGAGCGTATGATTCATAATCATAAGGTCGGGAGTTCAAGTCTCCCTCGCGCTACCAAAACGCGGTTCCTAAGTGGGGCCGCGTTTTTTTGTTTTGGTCCCGTTGCCGGAATGTTGCCGGTTTTCGTCGCACCGAATGCGATCACCTCAAGTATTCCTGCTCTTTGTGTAGCGAGTTACGTTCCTTGTGTAACGAGTTACGTCTTGTGTGTAATGACTTACGTCCTGTGTGTAACGACTTACGCTCCTTGTGTAACGAGTTACGCCCTTTGTGTAACGAGTTACGCTCTTTGTGTAATGAGTTACGCCCTGTGTGTAATGAGTTACGTCCTGTGTGTAATGACTTACGCTCCTTGTGTAATGAGTTACGTCCTGTGTGTAATCGATGCAAGGAACGTTGCAGCGACAACTGTCCTTTGTGAACTCACTTCAGGGAACATCGCAGGGGCTTATATCCTCCCCTACTTTACTTTTGTCGATTGCCTGCGGTTTTCCCGGCGTACCGCTGTGCAGCCCTGCCGGGCTGAGCAAGGCGGAGACTTGCAAGATTTGGCTTTCAGGTTTTGAAATCTGAAAGAACGGTGTGGGTGGGTTTATGTAAGACTTGCAAGAACGGGCAAGCCATTTCTTTACCTTTTTCATGGGCTTGCACTTTTGTTTTAGTGATCAATGCCCTGCTGTGTTATTGCCCTATTTAAGATCAGAATCGATTTCGCTTAATATTTGTTCTTGCAACCATGCTTCCGCAAATGCTAATGTTTGGTTCTTACCTGCATACCTTCTTGTAATTCCTTGATTTTCGTCATAACAGTAACAAATGGAATCCCCACTATCTCTATCTAATCCACAAGTCCATCCGGGCATTTTCTCTTGAATATCGAAACTGTTTGGAGCAAAAATCAAGTCTGTTTCAACGATTGGTTTACGTAATGGATGGGTAGTGGATTTTTCAGATAAAATCAAAGGCTCATCGCGGTGATTTATAATATAAATATTGCCAGTTTCACTATACCAAATTTGTCCAATTTCAAGCTTTGGGGGTTCGAAATTTGCATCTTTCAACTTTTTTGCGATCGCAGGTGATACTACCCTTAGTGCCATATTGCTACTTTTTGAAGGTGAACTATTTGTGACATTGGCCCGACCGGCCCGGCCTTCACTCTTTCCCGTCTATTTCGTTTCCCTTTTCCAGCAGATTCTGACCACCACCAAACAGTTCCTTAATCCTGCCGGGCCTTTGTTGCGCCCTCGGGCGCTGAAAGTGGCAAAGGTACGAACTAGCATCTTCTACAAATACTGCTCAATCAGTAGCCAATCTTGTCAAAAGAGAGGTGTTCTTTGATTTTTTACAGATGGCGTATATAGGTTTTATGCAGATATTATAAACAAAAAGGCGGTAGTCACATCAGATGTGGGTACCGCCTTTTTTATACAAATAATTGATTTTTAGTATTTTCCGAAAGTTATCAACACTTTGTGGAAAATTACTGACAATTACGCAATCGCCTAATAATCAACAATTTATTTTTAATTTCGGCCAAAATAGCATTTTTATGGCGCAGTCCCTTAGAATGGGCTTAGAAATTCGAGAAATATTCCTTTAACTTTGCTGCACCATGAAAAAGAGTCGCCATACAAACAAGTGTGGCGACTCTTTAAGAAAAGATGTTTTTTAATCAAAAAAGTAGGAAGTTAACTCAACCACTGGCCTTTGCCAAAGTGGATTGGGCATTCCTCTTTTGTGTTACAAAAGTAACGCGATTTTTTGAAATGTCAATACCTAACCATCAAAATGCTTAAATAAAAACGGAAGGCGTGACAGCGCCTCCCGTTCGGGTTATCCCGCAACACCATGTATAAGTTTGCGGGTCACAAAATTCTAAATTTCTCATTATGAGAACAGTTAGAATCATTCGGACGACTACGGTAAGGATGATCGTCCGGATCATTCGGGGCCGCTAATGCGCCTTGAAAATTGAACGGCCACATTCGCAGTTACATGCAATTTGCCATGAAAAAATGTGGTTTGGGGTTTCTCGCGGGGCGGGAAGCCCCCTTTTTTATCACAAAAGTAGGCTTAAGTTGCCTCCTAGGATAAAAAAGGCTAAGCCTTTTCAATCTTTGGTTTATACCTGACAATTTTTTTTGCCTTTTGGTTGCCTGTTCAATGGATATTGTCCTTTCCATCGGGCCCGAACATCACTCTTTCCCGTCTATCTCATTCCCTTTTTCCAGCAGATTACAAGGCTCAAAACCTAAAATTCAGTGATGCTCGGCAAATCAGGTTGAGACTTGTTATTCGTCCACCTTGCGACAGTAGTTTCTGTTACTTCAAGGTGTTCGGCCAACATTTCTTTCGTCGCACCTGATACTGTCATCCAGTGCAAACGTACAGCACAATTTTTCATTGCCGAAACATATCTACAGGCGGACTCCCTGGCTTCCCACGCTGCGTGCGCCGGGTCAAAAGACCACGGCGCGGCGGGGAAGGTATGTAGATCGCTCTTATTGTTCTGGATGCTATTAAAAGTCGAACACTCCCCGAGATGCACCTGCGCGACATTCGTTTTAACTGGCCCACCTTGGAGCTCTATTGCGTGCGCCGGGTCAAAAGCGGCGGGGAGATTACTTGCACAGAGCTTCACACAGACCCCGATCCAAACAAAAAAGCCATTCCGGCCCCAATAATGGCCGGAATGGCTGATGTATAAGACCAGAAATTAGCCTTACTTCTTCATTGGCTCCAGTTCCGCGTCAATCGAGATTTTGGCCTCTTTGGCCAGTTTGTCGCTCACAACAGAGGGTACCGAAATATCGAAATCGGAAAGGGTGACGGTGAAACTGGCGGACGCCGTGGCTTTGCCGCCTTTGACCTGGACCTTGGCCGGTACTTTCACCTGTTTGGTCTTGCCGTGCAGGGTCAGTTCGCCGCTCAGGGTCGGGTTATAAGTGCCGTCCTTGCTGAAATCGACCTTGGAGGCGTCTTCGAATTTGCCTTTGAAGATCGCCTTCGGGTACTTGCTGCTTTCCAGGTAGTTTTCGTTGAAATGTTCTTGCATCAGCGCCCGTTCAAACAGGAAGTTTTTCACCAGTACGGCGGCTTCGAGTTTGCCGGAAGAAGCGTCCAGCACGATCGTGCCGCTTTTTGCCGTGGCCTCGATGCGCTCGGGGGAGTCCTTGGAGGTGGCGTCGAAATAAACTTTTGCATCGCGTGTGAAGTAGCGCTGGGCTGACAGGGTGGCCGGCAGCACAAGCGCCGTGAGCAGGATCAGGGATGAGAGATTACGCAACATGTAATTGAGTTTAAGAAATGAGATGTTGATGTTGTGGTCGGGTTCGGCAGTTTTTCATGCGACTGTTGCGAATAGCCGTCGCGACAAAAATACCGGTTCTTCGAATCCGGCGCCGTTTTGGCGACAGGGCTATGATATTGTTAACAAAACACATGGAAGTCGCCGACAGTGCGCGCTTATGACGAAGAAAGTGGCGGTCGGTTTATAAAAAGAGATTTGCTTTTTACCGAAACGGCAAAAAAGGGCGCTCAACCGGAAAATGGAATGCGATCGGGGTCTTATTTCTTCAATGCAATCGGATGCGCGTCGTATGGTACCGGCTTCGAAAATAGATACCCATCGCCAGGCCGAACAGAAACCCGCCGATATGCGCCCACCAGGCGATGCCGCCGGCATCCTTGCTGCTCATGCCCAGCACTTCCAGACCGGCCAGCGTCTGTTGCAGAAACCAGACCCCCAGAAATATCCAGGAGGGGATGTAGAAGATGATGAGCAGCAGGATGAACAGCATTTTGATCCGCGAGCCCGGAAACATCACCACATACGCGCCCATCACGGCGGCGATGGCGCCGCTGGCGCCGACGCAGGGCATGCCGCTGAGCGGGTTGAACACCACCTGTGCCAGACCCGCTACCATCCCGCCGAACAGGTAAAAGATCAAAAACCGCCCGCTGCCCACCACCGCTTCGATGTTGTCGGCGAAGATCCACAGGTACAGCATGTTGGTGAGCAGATGCAGCCAGCTGCCGTGCAGAAAAATACTGGTCACCAGCGTCTGCAGATCGACCCCCTGCGCAATTTCGTAGGGGATGGCGCCCCAGGTCTCTACAAAAGCCGCCTGCGTACCTTTGGGCAGCGAATTCTGAAACAAGAACACGCCTACGTTCAACAGCAGAAATCCATAACTCAGCACGGGCGGGTGGCCGCCCTCGACGTTGTCGTCGCCAACGGGAAAGATCATGTCACCGGAATTTGCATAAAGGTAGTGCGTCGCGCAGAGAATTTGCCGGGCAGGTCCGCCGTGGTAATATCAATCCGAAAACTTCCGGATCATCTTTGCGATGCCGGCCTCGATCTCGCGATAGGGCAGTTCTTCTTTGGCGATGTACATGAGCATCAGGGAAACGGGGCGGTCGCCAAGTCGGGCGTACCATTCTTCTTTATGCAGGCGGTAGGCCTCCCGGATGCGCCGTTTCAGCCGGTTGCGCTGAACCGCCGTTTTGAAATGGCGTTTCGGTACGGAAACGGCCACCTGAGTGCCGCCGGCATCGTCGCAGCCCTCCAGCCACGACACACGCAGGGGATAGGCCATGTACGTATGGCCCTCTTTCATGAGCCGTCCGATCGTCTTCCGGCTCTTCAATCGCTCCTGTCGGGTGAATCCTGACATGCTGTGGGCGACAAAAATAAGACTTCCGGGGTTGTGCAACCCCGGAAGTCTTATCAAGTGAGATCAAACCGCTGCGGTGCGTCATCGAACACACCCGCCGCCGGCTAGTTTATTTCAGGCGCTTTTCGTCGGAGACACTCAACTTCCAGCGGCCGCGCTTGCGGCGACGCGCGATCAGTTTGCGCCCGTTCTTGGAAGACATCCGCTCGCGGAAGCCATGCTTGTTCTTGCGTGCACGCCGGGACGGTTGGTAGGTACGTTTCATCGCTTGTCAGAATATAAATTGTAATGCTATTCGAAAATTGGAGCGCAAAGGTAATGCGCTTTCCCGAAATTCAAAGAGCGGGCTACACTATTTTCGCCACCGCCACCGGTAAAATCCGGGAAATCCACAGCAAATGCTCCCGGCCGGGTGAAGCCCGCGCAGGATCGTGATCGCCGCAAAGTCTGATATTTGGCTTTCCGCGGACATTTGATGCGGTTAAAGTTCTTTTAATACCCCGTTACCGGGGCAGCGACAAGCAAATAAGACGTTTCTTTGCAGATCAATTTGTTTGTGCCGGCGTTTATCCCTACGGTTCAATTATTTTTTAAAACAACATTGTCCGAACATATGACGTGCAAAATCCTCCGCACTGCGTTCCTCACCACCGGGCTGATGGCCCTGGTTATGACTGCCTTCGGTCAAAATCCCGTGAAATGGTCTTTCTCCGTCAAAGATGCCGGCAACTGTCAGGTCGACCTGATCTTCACCGGCGCGATCGACGACGGCTGGTACACCTATTCCCAGTTTCTCGAAAGTGATGAAGGTCCGGTAGCGACCCTGATCACGTTCGACCAAAAGGACCATTTCAAACTGGTGGGAACGGCCAAGGAAAGCGGCGAGATCATCAAGGTGCACGACAAGGTGTTCGACATGAACCTCACGAAGTTCAAGCACAAGGCCATTCTCACGCAGCGGGTGGAGGTCAGCAATCCAGGCGAACCGATCGCCGGGTACATCACCTACATGACCTGCAACGACGAAATGTGCCTGCCGCCCCGCGACGTGGACTTTGAATTCAAAATCGGCACGCTGAACGGCTGCGGAGGCGCTCCCGGCAATAAGGACAAACAGGTAACGCCCGTGACCCCGGTACCCGACGCGGGCGGCGACCAGGGAGCGGTTGCGCCCAATGAGCAACCCGACGCGCAGGAACCGGGCGAAGATATGGCAACGGACGCCACCGCTACGGATGCGCCTGCCAATACGTCGCCGAAGCCCGACGATCCGAATTTCAAAGGATATTTCTACTCCAAACGCCCGGATATCAATGCAGCCAAATTCGTCGGCAGCTGCGGCGATATGGGTTCGGGCAGCAGCGACGGCGCCTCGCTCTTGTCGCTGTTCCTGTTCTGCTTTATCGGCGGCCTGATCGCCCTGCTGACGCCCTGCGTGTTTCCGATGATCCCGATGACGGTGAGTTTTTTCGTGAAACGTTCCAAAAACCGCAAAACCGGTCTGCGCAACGCATTCATCTATTCGGCCAGCATCGTGCTGATCTTTCTGGCGCTGGGCACGGCCGTTACGTCTATCCTCGGCCCCACGGCGCTCAACGACATGAGTACGGACAAGTATTTCAACCTCACCGTGTTCGTGTTGCTCGTGGTGTTTGCCTTTTCGTTCTTCGGATTTTACGAGATCACCCTGCCCTCTTCCTGGGTCAATAAAAGCGACCGCATGGCCGACAAAGGCGGCCTCGTGGGCACGTTCTTCATGGCGTTCACCCTGGTGCTGGTATCGTTTTCCTGCACGGGCCCCATCGTAGGCACCCTGCTGGTGGAGGCCGCGCGTTCGAACGCAGGCGCTTCGCTGTTCGGGTTTATTCCGCTGAAGCCCACGATCGGCATGTTCGGATTCGGCATGGGACTCGCTTTGCCTTTCGGCCTGTTCGCTATGTTCCCCGGCTGGCTCAATACCCTGCCCAAGTCGGGTGGCTGGATGGACAACCTGAAGATCACGCTCGGCCTCGTGGAACTGGCGCTGGCGTTCAAATTCCTCAGCACCGCCGACATGGTGGAGCAATGGGGTATCCTTCGTTTCGAGACCTTTATGGCGATCTGGTTCCTGATCGCCCTGGTGCTGGCGCTTTACCAGTTTGGCATCATCCCCTGGAAAGGCAACAAAGGGCGCCCGGGCCCCGGCAGGCTCGCGCTCGGCACGGCTTCGCTCGCCTTCGCATTTTACGTCGGTTCGGGGCTGGTCAACTATCAATCCCTCTCGCTGCTGAGCGGCCTGGCGCCGCCGGTGCACTACAGCTACAAATACGGAGGTGAACAACATAAACACGATGGCCCCGGTTGCCCGCACGACCTCGATTGCTACCACGACTTCGACGAAGCGCTGGCCGAGGCCAAGCGCCAGAACAAACCGCTGTTTGTGGATTTCACCGGCCACGGTTGCGTAAACTGCCGCAAAATGGAAGAAAATGTGTGGCCGCTGCCGGGCATCATCGATCACCTGCGCAACAACTACGTGGTCGTATCGCTCTATGTCGACGAAAAAGTGCGCCTGTTCCCCGAAAACCCCTTCGCTTACCTGCTCGACCCGAAAACGGGCGAAAAACTGCGCACGGTCGGCAGCAAGTGGAGCGCTTTCCAGGTCAACAACTTCGACGTGAGCGCACAACCCTACTACGTGCTTATGCACAACGACGGCAAAACGCTGCTCAACAAACCGACAGACTACCAGAACGGACACGACCCCGCTGTCTACAAGTCTTTTCTCGATTGCGGGCTCGATGCCTTCCTGCGGCTCAAGGACGGGAAGGAACAGGAAATGATCGGGGCGAACTAATAAGATACTTTCTCTCATAAGCAACGGGGTAAGGGCGATGACGCCCTTACCCCGTTCGCATTTTCATTGGTAAAACCGGTCTCTATTTCACTTTGATCACCGGCTTCAGTTTGTAAGCGCCGTTGCCCGTTTCGAGTACCGACTGCTCGGCGTCGAAATCCAGCACCAGCGTATTGATATCGAGGTTCAGGTGTTTGTTCACCTTTACTTTCAGCCCCGATTCCTGTGCGCTCGGCGTATCCATATCGTAGAGCACGCTGTCCACCATCACGGTATTGTCGTTTCCAAGGATAAAACGCACTTCTTTCAGGGTATCGGTCGACATGAAGCCCGTAGCAAGCAGGGTATCCACGCCGTTCTGGAAGTCCAGCAGGTTGTAAATGCCCGCGTTGGTGTTCAACGTGACCCATTGGGCGGTGTCGCTGGTCGTTTTGATCCGGATCTCCTGGATATCGACGTTGACTTGCTGGTAATCGCCGGGGCCGTCGGTCAGGCGGATGTTCAGGGTGACCTTGCCGGCGTTATCGTCGTCTTTGCTGCAGGCAAAAAAGGCGATCAGCGTGAAGGCCAGCAGGATTGAAAATACATTTTTCATGCTTGAAATCAGTTTGTTGTGAAAAATCGGAATTGGCGAAGGATTAAGAACGCCCCGAGAACGAAAAAAGGGCGCCGGTATTTTCAGAAACAAAGAACGGCCGCTCCCCTTTAACGGGAACGGCCGTTCTTTTCTCAAAAATGACGGGTAGCCGACGAATCGTCAGGGTTCCGCCCGCTGTATGTCTTCCGGTACTTCCTGCTGACGGGCGATGTCGGCGTGCAGGCGGTACGGCACTTTGTCGAGCATCAGGATCAGGCTGTCGCGCACGACATTGAAGGCTTCCAGCACTTCGCCTTTGATGGGCTCGGGTTGCGGGAGATTGAGGCGGAGGTGGTCCACTTCGCGGCCGTTTTTCCAGAAACGGAAACACACGTGCGGGCCGGTGGCAAGGCCGGTGGAACCGACATAACCGATCGTCTGGCCCTGCACGACGCGCGTACCGGGGCGAACGCCTTTGGCGATGCCGCTCATGTGCAGATATTGTGTCTGATAGATCGCGTCGTGGCGCAGTTTCACAAAAATACCGTTCCCGCCCCTGCGGGTGGCTTCCACGACAATCCCGTCGGCGACGGCCATGATGGGCGTGCCGCGCGGCGCGGCGTAGTCGGTGCCGAGGTGCGCCTTGTGATAGCCGAGGATGGGGTGCAGGCGGTGCAGGTTGTAGCGGCTGCTGATGCGCGAATATTTCAGCGGCGACTTCAGGAAGGCCTTGCGCGCCGGGTGGCCGTCGTAATCGAAATAATTCGACTTCTCGCCCGGCTTTTCAAAGTTGAAGGCGTAAAAATCCTTGTCGTCGCGCTCATACAGGGCGGCGATGATCTTTCCCGTGCCAACGGGTTCTCCTTCCACGTAATGCTGTTCGAACACCACTTTGAAGCGGTCGCCCTGCTTCTGGTGGTAAAAATCGACCGAAGAGGCCAGCACGTCGATCATGCCGTCGGCGAGTTCGTCGCTCAGGCCGTTGTCCATCAAGGCCTGCCAGAAACTGGTCTCGAGCACGCCCGACGCCGACACGATCTTTGTGACGACATCGCGTTTCACCACTTCTACTTCGTAGGGTTCCTTCAGATGAAAAACGATATATTCGTAGGGAGAAGGTTCGTACACCATGTAGTCGGGCTGCTGCCCCTGCTCCCGGGAAAGGAAATTCAGCGATTTGCCCATCCGCATGGAAGTGATATTGAACTTGCCTTTGCAGTTTTCGACGATGCTGTGCACCTCTGGGTAACTCAGCCCTTCGCGCATCAGGATCTCGCCGAGCACGTCGCCGGATTTCAGTGTTGTTTCAAACAGGTGGAATTCGTCGATCGCAAAACCCCAGCGCATATTTTCCGGTATGACGGGCAACGCATCCAGTGTGGGTGCGGCGAGTGCCAGCGCGGCGGCCTGGCGATGTCTGGAGAAATGCAGGGTTGCGGCAAATACACATGCAGCAAGGGCAAGAAAAGCGGAGATTGTCAAAACGCTGCGAACCCTGATCCGCTTTAAACGCCGCAGCCACTGCTGCAGCAAATTACTGTGTGATTTCACGGTATGTGTGTAAGATTAAGGAAGATTGTGATGCGGCATTTGGATAAACCGCACGAGTGGGGCTGCGGCAAAAATAGAATGGCATTTCGGTATTCCATCCATAGATGCCATTATTTTAATCCACATTCATTGCGCCGTTTTATTCGCAAATTGTTGATAACCCGCTTTTTCGATGTGCATATTTTTTTGAAAGAATCGATAAAAAACACCCTTTACGCCGCCGAATGTCAATGAAAACAGGGCAAAAAGTAATTTCGGAATACTGTGCGGCATTACTTTTCGAGCCTCATTTAGAGTTTGTTCAAATTTTCATGCTGAGGCGAAAGCGAGCAAATTTTGTTTTAGGCAAGGCAGATTTTGCAGTCATAGCAGGTCGCTATGACGAAAAATCTAACACCGCATAAAACAAAATTGGCCGCATGCAGGTCAGCAATGGAATTTTGAACAAACTCATATACACTCCTTATGCGTTTATTTTTTTGCCTGCTCTGCTTCGCGCCGCTATTGTTGGGCGCGCAGATATCCACTTTCGATACGAACAATGAAGCCTGGGCGACCTTCGGCGACGCGACCAGCACCACGGCGGCCTGGCTCGCCACCGGCGGCAATCCCGGCGGACACATTCGCGTGACCGACCAGTCGGTCGGCGGCACCTGGTACTTCCAGGCGCCGCAGAAGTTTCTGGGCAACAAGTGCGATGCCTACGGCACCTACCTGCGCTACGACCAGTACGTGAGCGACACCAGCGACCAGCAGATCTACGGCGGCAAACCCGACGTCATCCTGTTCGGCGCGGGGCTGCAACTGATCTTCGACAATGCCTACAACCCCGGCCTGGAATGGACGCATTACGACATCCTGCTCGAAGAGGGCGCCGGCTGGCACCTCAATTCCCTCGCGGGTCCCGTGCCCACCGAGGCGCAATTCAGGGCCGTGCTCTCCGATCTTGCGGGGCTGCGCATCCGCGGGGAGTACCGCCCGCTCGACGACTTCGGCGGACTCGACAACGTGAGCCTGGAAAGCGTGTTCGATTTCGACCTCGACGGCGACGACAACTCGGGCGCCTTTGACGGCGACTTTCTCGCCGATACGCTGTGTTTTCCAACAGGCAGCATCGCAGACATCGACGCCCTGCTGATCTCCGGCAAACCGGTCGACTCGATCGTGATCCGCATTTTGTACGCCAATGCCGGTGAAATGCTGGAACCCGGCCCTGTGCCCGGCACCATCGACCTCGCTTTCGCCAATCCGCAGCAACTCGCGCTCATCAACGCCGGCAACGCCCCGACGGCCGATTTTCTCGCCGCGATCGGACAGATACAGTACAGCGACCAGTCGCCCAAGCCGGTCCGCGGGGAGCGGCTCATCGAATTTCGCGTGTACACCGAATGCGGGGAAGTGGCGATCCGCTACGCCTATCTGCCCGTCTATCCGCCGCCGGATGCCGGAATGGACGGCGACACCCTGCTTTGCGCGGGCGGCGACCCCGTCTTCCTGCCCGATGTGCCGGCCGGCGATCCCGGCGGTTACTGGTCGCCGGCGCTTGCGGGCGGCGATTATTTCGATCCGGATCGCGACGCACCGGGCACGTACCGGTACATCATCCCCGGCGCCGGCGGTTGCCCCGGCGACACGGCGGCACTCGTCATCGGGGTGGAGCAGGGTTTCGATCTCGGCGCCGACACCGTGATCTGCTACGACGATGTGCTGACCTTGACGATCCCTTCGGGCCTTTCGGCCTGGCAATGGCAGGACGGCAGCACCGGCCCCACGCTTTCCGTGACCGGGCCCGGCGCCTACGCGCTGTCCGGACAAACGGCCGCCTGCGCGTTCAGCGACAGCCTGCAAGTCGATTTTTACACCTGCCGGGAATGCCCGTTTTACGCACCCAACATCTTTTCCCCCAACGACGACGGCATCAACGACCTCTGGCAGGTATTCCTGCCCTGCGCCTGGCTGGATTTTCGGCTGGACGTTTTCGACCGCTGGGGCAACCTCGTTTTCAGCGCCGACGACCCTGAAAAAGGCTGGAACGGCCGCAGCAAAGGCAAGATCGCCATGCCGGGCGTGTACGTCTGGCGCCTGACATGGACGGGCGAACGGTACGGCGAGCAGAAGACTTACCGGGATGAAGGGGATGTGACCTTGTTGCGGTGAAGGGCGCCACCTTCACTGCGCGGACATAGCGAGGCGGAAGCCGATGACCCGGGCCCGATGCGACGGCGTAGGGTTGTAGCGACAGGCGGCGCGGCAATACTGCGCGTCGTAGAAGTAACCGCCGCCGCGGAGCACGCGAAGCGAGCCGTTTTTGGGTCCATGGGGATTGTCGGATCGTCCGGAAGGATAATCGCCGTACCAATCGTAGCACCACTCTTCTACATTACCGCTCAAATCGAAAATGCCCAGTTCATTTTCTTTTTTTCCGCCGACAGGATGTGTTTTTCCGCCCGAGTTTCCATCATACCAGGCCACATCGTCTACCTCGTTACTTCCGCTATACTCCTCACCCCGGCTTTTTTTCCCGCCCCGCGCGGCATACTCCCATTCGGCCTCAGTGGGGAGGCGGTAACCTTTGGCCCCGGGGAGCAGGGTCGCCGAAGTATTCGAGATGGCGTATGCAGGCTCAAATCCTTCCTGCTTGCTCAGCCAGTTGCAATATGCCACCGCATCGAACCAGGAGACATTGATGACGGGGCGTGTACCACGCCCCCAGTCCTCGTCCTCCGGTTTTCCCCGCCCGGTGGCATCGCAAAAACGATCGTACTCTTCAAAGGTGACTTCATACCGGCCGATATAAAAATCGGAAAGCGCAACTTCGTGAACGGGTTTTTCGTCGTCACCACCGGTCTCGCTACCCATTTTGAACGTCCCGCCTTTTACCCGCACCATATCGGGCTTCAAAGCCTTTTTCCCGGGATCCGGCACGGGCGGCTCTTTTTCCCTGCCTGCGAGGTCCGACGGTATTTTCCGGTCATTTTTTTCGCCTGTCACAGGTTCTTTTTGCATCTGACCTGAGGAAGAAGTGCCCGGCGCAGGGGTCGCACCGGTGCTGTCGCGATTTGCCGGCGGTACTACCTTATCGGGATTTATTTGGCTCCGCCGGTACATGCTGTCGTCGGGCATTTGCCATACCGGCATGCTGTCAGTCCCCTGATTTTCAAAATACATAAGTTTGCCGTAGCCTTCTCCGACAAAGAGGTCGAGGTCGCCGTCGCCGTCTATATCCTTATAGGAAGGGCGCAGGACCAGAGCGGCGGGATTTTGGTTGCGTTTTGCTATTTGTTGCAGTATGGCCGGCCGCAATTCCTGCCGGAGGTCCTGCCGCGCATCCACCAACCGGCCCAGTTCTTCCAGGCGCAGGCTTTGCGGAAAATCGACCAGAAAAGCGCGGATATTTACCGGGTTCGGGTCTTGCGAGATCGCCGCCAAGGCCTTGTTTTCCAATTCGATGAGATTGCGCACGGCCTTGTCGCGGTGTTTGCTTTCGGGGTGTTTTTTGATAAAAGTTTGCAGGGCCTTGGGCGTGTCGGGCGTCATCCACCAGTCCCAGGTATCCGCGGGCGTAAAGGCCCAGGTGGCCGTCGCTCCCGTCACCAAAAAAGCAAGGAAAAAAACCAACGCGCGCAGCGCCGGGTTGGTCCGCGCCGGCGTCCGCCCGGATGTTACTTCGTAAGCATAGTGCAGCGGAGCGCTGGTCCGGAACGTGTAGTCGGCCGTTTTCATCGCGGCTTCTGCGGCATCCGGTGCGACCTCTTCCGTAACGACCTGCACCGTTTCTTCCAGTACAAGTTCTTTTTTTCCGGGCCTCCCGTCTTTCATTTCGATGATGGAAACCTTGATCTCAAGCGGATGCATGCCTTCCACATGCGGGGTGACATAAAAACGCCACTCCGTATAGCCTTGTTTATCAATGATCTGTATCGGCTCGCTCGTGCTGCGGATGCGGAACAGGCGTCCGCCGGAGGGGTCCGCTATCTCCGCCTGCATGGTATCGGACACCCGGTAGAGCGATTTCAACTGCACATGCTCGTCGATCGAAATATCCTCCACGATGGCATCCTCGTCGAGGGCGATGCGCACCACGCAACGGGTTTCCTTCTCCAGCGGCATCAGGTGTGGCACGCGGTAAAGCACGCTGCCCTGCCGGGATGCCGGCTTTCCGTCCGGCTGTGCCGTAGCAGCATCGAAGTCGGCCTCCTCCAGCCCCTGCACCAGGTCGAGCAGGTCGGCACGGATGCGGTCGTATTCGCGCTGAAGATCGTCGTTGGAAAGGGTGTTGCGCAGGCGGGCCTTGTTGGCATCGTTGAGGCGGCCGAGCAGGGAAATGACCAACAGGTATTTCTCCGATTGTTCGGGCAAAAGCGCTTGCAGGTTTTTCAGCGCAGCAGCGAGGTCTTCCACCAACTGCTCTCTCAGTTGCTTTCGAATGGTTTGAAGCGGTTCGGAGCGTGACATATACGTTTCGCTTTGAAGGAGAAGGGTTTGGCGACAAAAATAGAAGAAAAAAGACGATCTGTATATGGCACCCGGGTGATCATTCCGGAGGAAATTCCAAAACCCGCATCATTTCACTTCCCCTCCAGATAATCCAGCACCAGATAACAAAATGCCCGGACGCCCAGCGTCAGGCCGCTTTCGTCGATATAAAAGTCGGGCGTGTGGTGCGCCGCTGCCTCGTCGGGATTTTTGCCTTTCGGCATGCCCCCGAGATAAAAGTACAAGGCCGGCACTTTTTGCGCGAAAAAGCCGAAGTCTTCGGCGCCGGTCCTGGGTTTTTGCTCGATCACATTTTCTTCACCCGCCGCTTCGCGCAGGGAAGGCAGCGAGCGGGCCGTGAGCGCCGGGTCGTTGTAGGTGACGGGAGTTTTGTTTTCGATGCGCACTTCCGCGCGCGCGCCGGCGCTTTCGGCGATCATGGTGGCCGTGCGGATCAGGCGTTCGTGTATCTGCCGTTGCATGGCGGTGTCGAGGGTACGGATGGTGCCCACCATTTCGGCTTTTTCGGGGATGATGTTGGCGCGCACGCCGCTTTCGATCTTGCCGACCGTCACCACCGCGGGCTGCTCGGTGAGGTCGACCTGGCGGCTGACGATGGTTTGCAGCCCCTGGATGATCTGCGACGACACCACGATGGGGTCGATGCCGTTCCAGGGTTGCGAGCCGTGCGATTGTTTGCCGTGCACGGTGATAAAAAACCAGTCGGACGCGGCCATCATGCCGCCGGCGCGGTACTTGATCTTGCCCACTTCCGTCTGCGAGTTGATGTGCATGCCGAACAGCGCTTCTATTTTCGGGTTGTAGAGCACGCCTTCTTTCATCATCAGTTCGGCGCCGCCTTGCTCGCCTTCGGGCGGCCCTTCTTCTGCAGGCTGAAAAATAAACACGACCGTGCCGGCCAGGCGGTCCTGCATGCCGCTCAGCACTTCGGCCACACCCATCATGACGGCTACGTGGGCGTCGTGCCCGCAGGCGTGCATGACCCCGACTTCCGCGCCGTTGTAGGTCGATGTCGCCGTCGATTTGAAGGGCAGGTCGCCGCGCTCCACCACGGGCAGCGCGTCCATATCGGCACGCAGGCCGACGACCGGGCCGGGTTTTCCGCCGCGCAGGATACCGACGACGCCGGTGTGCGCCACGCCTGTGCGCACTTCCATGCCCAGCGATTTCAGGTGCGCCGCCACTTTTTCGGCCGTGCGGAATTCGCGGTTGCTGAGTTCGGGGTGCTGGTGAAAATCGCGCCGCCAGGCGACGACCTTTGACTCTATCGCATCGCTTTGGCGTTTTGCTTCGGGCTTCAGGGCTTTGCTGCGCAGATACAGGAACACCCCATCCGAGCGCGAGGATCAATATACAAATACTTCGCATCGTGTTTTTTCCTGGCAAAGTAATGCGCCCGGCGGGGATGGCAAAGCATCTGCTGGAATATACATCTTGTTGCAGCCGGCACATTTAGAACACCAATTCACTTACCTTTGCGCCCGCTATGCTGACCCTCAGTAACATCTTTATCAAATACGGCGACCGGGTACTGCTCGACTACGTCAATTTCGTGCTCAAACCCGGCGAGCGCGTGGGCCTCGTCGGCCGCAACGGCGCTGGCAAATCCACCCTGCTGAAGATCATCGCCGGGGAGATGTCGCCGCACGACGGACAGGTGGTGCGACCCGCCCATTTTACCCTCGGCTACCTGCATCAGGACATGCTGCTGCCCAGGGGCAAAACGGTGATCGCCGAAACCATGACGGCATTTTCCGAAATACTGGCCCTGGAAAAAGAACTGCACGACATTCAGGAGGAACTCGGCGCGCGCGAAGACTACGAATCGGACGCCTATCACAAACTCATCGAACGGATGAGTGACGTGACCGAACACCTGCACCATATGGGCAGCGCCACCAGCCAGTCGGACGCCGAAAAAGTGCTGGCGGGACTCGGTTTCCGCGCATCGGATATGCAGCGACTGACCGACGAGTTCAGCGGTGGCTGGCAAATGCGCATCGAACTGGCCAAAATGCTGCTGCGCAGGCCCGACCTGCTACTGCTCGACGAACCGACCAACCACCTCGACATCGAAAGCATCCTCTGGCTGGAAGACTGGATCGCCGGCTACCAGGGCATGGTGGTCGTCATCAGCCACGACCGGCGTTTTCTCGACAACGTGACCAACCGCACGGTGGAGATCTCGCTCGGCAAGATCCACGACTACAAGGCGCCCTATTCCAAATACGTGGAACTCAGCGCCGAACGTCGCGAGCAGATGCAAAACGCCTACGAGAACCAGCAGCGTGTGATCGCCGACCGCGAACGCACGATCAACCGCTTCATGGCCAAGGCGACCAAGACCAAAATGGCGCAGTCCATGCAAAAGCAACTGGACAAGATGGAGCGCATCGAGATCGACGATGTGGACACCTCCACCATGCGCATTCGATTCCCCGATGCGCCGCGCTCCGGCGAGGTGGTCGCCAAAGCCGAACACCTCAGCAAGCGCTACGGCGAAGTAAAAGTACTGGAACGCGTCGACCTACAGATCCTGCGCGGCGAGCGCGTGGCTTTTGTCGGCCAGAACGGCCAGGGCAAAACCACCCTTGCCAAAATACTCATCGGCCAGGAGCCCGCCACTTCGGGCAAGGCTACGCTCGGGCACAACGTCAGCATCGGCTATTACGCACAGAACCAGGCCGAAACGCTCGACCCCAAACTGACCCTGCTGGAAACCATGGAGCGCAACTCGCCGGAAGAAATGCGCACCAAACTGCGCGGCATCCTCGGCGCCTTTCTGTTCAGCGGTCAGGACGTCGACAAAAAAGTGGCGGCGCTTTCCGGCGGCGAGCGGGCACGCCTCGCACTCGCCTGCATGTTGCTGCGCCCGTTCAATTTCCTGCTGCTCGACGAGCCGACCAACCACCTCGACATGCTCTCCAAGGACGTGCTGAAAAAGGCTTTGCTCGAATTCAAGGGCACCCTGCTCGTGGTGAGCCACGACCGCGAGTTCCTCAGCGACCTGACCACGCGCACCATCGAATTCCGCGACGGGCATTTGTACGAATACCTCGGCGACGTCAATTATTTCCTCGAAAAACGGCGCCTCGACAATATGCGCGACGTGGAAAAGAGAACGGCCGGAAAACCTGCGGACGGCGGGCGGGTTGCCGACAACGGCGTGCCCGTACTGGGCGCCGAAGAGAAAAAAACGCTCCAGCGCGACATTCAGAAGGCGGAACGCCGCATCGGCGAGATTGAGTCCGCAATCGGTAAGTATGAGGAAAAAATGGCCGATCCGGATTTTTACGGCAGTTCCGATTCGCAGGAAACCCTGAAAAAGTACGGCGATCTGAAGGCGGAACTGGAAAAAGTATACGGCGAATGGGAAGCCGCCGTTGAAAGATTAGGGTAAACAACTCAAGTTGTGACCCATTGATCGGTTGCATGACGCCAACAACCCCGGCGTGCGATCTTCTGTTATTCATTGCGAAGCATCCGGCAGACTACTACCTGTGTTAAATCATTTACCGCCATGCCAAACGTCAGCCCGCGTCAAAAGATGTCCGCATTGCTGGGTGTGATGGTTTTCATCGTGCTTATGGGCTTGTATGTGCGCGAGTTTCAGTTTTTTTCGAACACGATCGACGTGCAATGGCTGATCGTGCGTTCTCTGCTGCTGGCATTTGTGCTGGCCGCAGGGGTGGTGTGGCGCTACCGCGCGCGATTCAGCCCCTGGGAACGGCACTTGCCGGAAGCCTTGTTCATCCTGATCCTGGGTCCGCTTTTTGCGCCGCTGGCCGCCAGCCTGCTCAACCGCAGCACCAGCGCCTTTGCGTACCAGTCCTTCGAATTTATCGCTGAGCGGCCTTACTATGCTTCCAATTTCGGCCTTTTGAAAGGGGAAAAGCCGTCACCTTCAGGGTATTTCCTGACGGTTCGCGAACACGGCATTGGCTACCGGTTCCGCTATAAAAAACAGGTTTATTTCCCGCTGACACAACCCGGCGACACCATTATGCTACCCATCAAAAAGGGATTACTGGGCTTTCGGGTGATGTTGCTGAAATAGCATGGGTCGTCATTCCGGATTTTTTCAATAATCGGAAATCTGTTGTTTGCTCACGATTAAAATCACGGGTTGAAAAATTCGGGAAGGCTCATTTTTCATCCGGATCGCTGAGTGCAGCATCGTCATCCAGATCTTCCAACTCCTCGTCGGAAGCATCTTCCGGGTCGTCCTCTTCCATGTCTTCTTCCAGATCGGGTTCTTCATCCGATGGAAGCGTTTGTTCCGCCACAACCGTTTCCGGCGCAGCAGGCGCACTGGGAGCAGGCGACAGCGGGTCCACCGGCCGGTCGGTGATCGGCACCGCCCCCCGGAGGGTTTCAACGATATGGTCGCGCAACTGGTGCCACGCCGCTTTTATGTCGGAACGGTAGCGCCAGCGCGGATCGCACTGGGAAACAGTTTTGATAAACACCTCTACCATCAGGGTGTATTCCGCCGCCACGTTCGTCTTTCCCGGCGACAAGCGGGCCATGCGCTCCATAAAAGAGGAAGCGCTGTATGCGTCGAACAGCAGGTGTACGATCACATGGAAATTTTGGTACTGCAAGGCTTTTTCCTCGCTGCTCTCCGGCTTGTGCCCCTGAAATGCCGGATCGGCGTACAGGTTGTCGTAAAACTGTTCGATAAAATTATCGGAATGCACGAGGCATCGCCGGTAACTGGTAAACATCAGTTCTTCACTCTTGTCGCGCGTCGACCGCACCCGTGAAATGGCATTCAGGGCGGAAGCCAGGTCGTCGTAGCGTTTGGAGGGCTGTTCCTGCAACATTCTCTTCAGGATGCCTGCCAAGCGTTTCGGAAGGCGCGGATGCGCGAGTTTGGCCTTGCGCACTTCCAGGTCGTTGAAGAACCGGTAGCGGGCGAGCAGCGTTTCCGACAGGTTGGTGCCTTTGAACAACTTTTCCCCCGTCAGCATATGATACGCCAGCGCCGCCAGGCAAAACTGGTTCGCCTTGTCGGTAGCGTCGCTGGAATCGCTCTGGATGCCATGCAGGCGTTCCGGTGCGAAATAGTAACTGTCTTCCAGAAAGGTACTGGCCATGCGCTTTTCCTCGTTGTCGCGCAAAATGTCGAACGGCGATATTTCCGGTTCCAGTTCGTGATCGATCAGGATCTTTGAAGGCCGGATACCGGAATGGGCAAAGCGCTTCTGCCGCAGGTAGTTCATCACGTCGCCGATGATCATGAGCAGGCGCTTCGCATTGTACAGGGGAAAGGCGCCGGTGGTTGCCATAATTGTCTTGAGGTTGACGCCGTACACGAATTCCGTGATCAGGTAGAAGGGATAGGTCTGGAAATTAACGTCGAGCAACTGGATCAGGTTGCGGTGTTTCAGCCGGGAAATCCGCTTGAGTTGGCTGTTTTTTACGATATCTTCCACGTCGTTGCTCTTGAACACCATGATCATGACGTCCTGTAGCGAGTGCTTCTCTTTCGCGCTGAAATAGATAAAGGAATTGCCTTCCGTGAAAGCCTTGATATCGTCAAATTTTCTCGACAGCACCGATTCGATGAAATCGCGCAGGGCCCCGCGCTCTTCGGCGGCGCGCGGAATGGGTTTGAAGAAGTTGATCTTCGTCTGGAGTTCTTCCCTGACGTCCGAGAGGATGTTCAGGAAAGCCGAGCGGATGCGGTTGGTTTCGGTGTTGGTCATTTCCCGCTGGGAGGTACCCTCGTTCATCGCTTCATCGACGGCGGAGTAGCGTCCCAGCAAGCCGACCAGGCTTTTTACGTGTTCGTCGTACACGTGTTCGATCAGCGTTTTGAGTTGCTCGATCGCCTCGCGGGTCCGGTTTTGGCATACCAGTCCCTCCAGGGTGTTGTTGTCAGATCCTTCAGGCATCGTTTTCAAATGGTTTGGTGATCGTTCCTTAGATGGCTTTTTGCTGCTGCCCGCCGGTCCCAGGTCGCATTTATTTGCCGGCGAAACACACACAGACAATACTTTTGCATATGTTATTCGGTCACAGCAACAACAAAACTACATAAAAAATGCATATAAATTCCCTCACCGTAAAAGAACGCCCCGACAACCGTACCACGACGCCGCACGTGCTACCCATCTACGCAACGTCCTCCTTCGCCTTCGAAAACATCGACCAGGGCATCGAAATCTTTCGCGACATCGAAAGCGGACACGTGTACAGCCGCTACGCCAACCCTACGATGGATACCGTGGCCGCCAGGATCGCCGAACTCGAAACCCACGGCCTGGACATGGAAGCGTACGCGATCATGACTTCCAGCGGCATGTCGGCCATCTCCACCCTGCTGCTCGGCGTCTTGAAAGCCGGCGACAAAGTGCTCACGCAGGGCAACCTCTACGGCGGCACCACGGAACTGCTGACGGCAGTGTTCGGCCAATTCGGCATCGAGACGGTGCTCTGCGACCTGCGCGACCCGCAAAAAGTGGAGGACGCCTTCCGGCAGCATAACAATATAAAAATGCTGTACTGCGAAACGCCGGCCAACCCTACCCTCGCCTGCGTGGACATCGCTGTGTTGTCGGACATCGCCCACCGGCACCAGGCATTTTGTGCGATCGACAACACCTTCTGTACCCCGCTGCTGCAACAGCCCTTTGCACCGGGCGTCGACTTCATCATTCATTCCACTACCAAATACCTGAACGGCCACGGCAATTCCACCGCCGGCGCGATCGTTGGCCGCGACAAAACGCTGATGCGCAAACACGTCTGGCGCGCCATGAAACTCGCCGGCAGCAACTGCTCCCCTTTCGAGGCCTGGCTCACCCACAACGGCATGAAAACCCTGGCGCTGCGCATGGAACGCCATTGCAGCAACGCCCTCGCCCTGGCTGAATTTCTGGAAGGCCACCCCGCCGTCGCGCGCGTCAACTACCCAGGCCTGCCCTCCCATCCCGACCACGCGCTCGCGAAACGCCAGATGCGCGGCGGCTTCGGCGGCATGCTCAGTTTCGAACTCAAAGGCGGCCTCGAAGCGGGCCTCTCCTGCATGAACCGCATCCGCTTCTGCACGCTCGCCCCCACCCTCGGCGACGTGGATACGCTCATCCTGCACCCGGCCTCCTCCTCACACCTCAACGTACCAAAAGATGTCCGCGAACAAAACGGCATCACCGACGGCATGATCCGCGTCTCGGTTGGCATCGAGGATATCGGGGATATTGTGGGGGATCTGGAAAATGCGATGGGTTAATGCGGTAATAATGTGCTAATGTGGGGAATGTGATAATGTGGTAATAATGTGCCAATGTGAGGAATGTGATAATGTTTTCTCCCGCTTGAGTGTTGATTTTATGTAAATCACTCGAGTTGTAAGCAATTGATCGGTTCGTGATGTTTGCTGCTAACGGGGACAGCATAACCATACGGAGCGTTGGTAGCGCGGCGTTTACGCCGTCTTGTTGGAGGTCATTTATGGCCGACTGTCACGCATTACGGCCATGAATGGCCTTGACCCGGGCGACGTAAACGCCGCGCTACCGGCACAACCTGAGATAAATAGTTGAACATCAATATTATATTGCCCTTACAGATCACTGATTAAGAACCGTTTGCAAAATATCAACGCTCTGACGGGTGACGACGCCGGGCCGGATATCATGATTTGGGAAGGAACCTGAGTTGGCGCCCGCATACAAAAAGGATATTTTTCATATTCATCACATTAGCACATTCTCCACATTAACACTTTACCACATTAACCCAAGTTATCGCCACACCACCGCACTCCCGTCCGCGCCGTACTGCACTTCCAGAATGTGCGGAAAGTAATCTTTCAGGCTTTCGATGTGCGACACGATGTAGATCTGGCGGAACTGCTCCTGCAGGAAATGCAGGGCCAGCATCATCTCATGGCGGCGTTCTTCATCCTGGCTGCCGAATATCTCGTCGAAGGCCAGGAATTCGACGGCCTGCCCGGCGCCGCTGAGTTCCATGATCGCTTTGGTGATGGCGATGCGCAGGCAAAAATTGGCGAGGTCGATCTCGCCGCCGGAAAAGCGCTCGATCGGGTAGAACACGCCGCCGTCGGCTATGGCGAAATCGAAGTTTTCATCGACGCGGATGCTTTCGTACTTGCCGCGGGTGATGCGGCTGAACAGGTCGCTGGCTTCTTTGGAGATGCTCGGGCTTACCCGTTCGAGGATGTCGGTCTTGAATTGTCCGAGCAGGGCGGAGAGTTTGCCCAGCAGTTCGTGCTCCTGTAGTTTGTCGCTGATCTGCGCCTGTATCTGCTCGTTGGCGCGGACCTTCTCCTCGATCCGCGCGATCCGGGCGGCATGTTCGAATTTTTCCTTTTCCAGAGCGCGTACGGCGGCGGTTTGGGCGCCCAGGTTTTCGTTGAAGTCCGACACGGTCTGCCGGGCGGCGATGTAAGCATCGGCATCATAATGCAGGCCGGCGATCGCTTTTTCCTGCCCGGCCATCGTTTCCCGCAGGCGGGCGATGGCTTCGCCCGTGGCTTCCAGGTCCTTTTCGGTGGCCGGCCATTCGCGGGCGACGTAGTTGTCTTCTTTTGAAAAATCGAGAAACGGCGCTTCCAGTTCGGCAACCCCGGCCTTCAAGGCCTGGTATGCCTGTTCATCGAAATCGACTTCGCCGATCTCGCGCAGGATCAGCAGGTCGCGGGTGCGGCGGCCTTCGAGATGCTTCAGGTGCTCCGCCTCGGTCGCATGCTGGCGCGACAATTCGGCGAGGCGCGACTGTTCTTTCAGTAGTTGTTCCTGTTCGCGTCGCGCCGCCTCCTGTTGCGATTTTAGCGAAAGGCCCGCCTGTGTGATCCGTTCTTTTTCCTGTTGCAGGCCTTCCAGTTCTTCGCTTTGCAGGGCGGCGATCTCGCCGTTCAGGTCCCGCAACACGCGGTCGTAACTGTCGAGCAAAGGCTGGAAGCAGGTGGGGCAGGAACCTTCCTTTCCGATGGCCTGCAGGCTGGCGATCTTTTCGCTGCGCTCGCGGATGCGCGCGCCGAGCGCTGCGATCCGGGCGTCGGTGTCGCGCAGTTCGCGGCGCCGGGCCTCGATGTCGGATTCCAGTGCTGCCACTGCCGACTGCTTTTCCGAAAGCGACTTTTCCACGGCCGCTTTGCCGGACAGTTGTTTGCCAAGGGCGGCGAGTTTTTCGCCGCTTTCTTTGATCAGGGCTTCGTGTTCGGCGATTTTTGCGGTATAGGTATCGAAATTGAGCCGGCGCTGACGCGCATCTTCCATGCCTGTCAGGGTCGCCTTGTCTGCAATATATTGGGCAAACTGTTCGCGTTTTTCATCCAGCGTCTTCCTTTTTTCCTGCAGTTCCGCTTTTTTCCCGGTCAGTTGTTCCTGCCGGGAAATAAGACCCGCCAGGCGCTCGCGGAGTTGGCCGAGTTCGCCCTGCAGGGCGTTGTGGCGTTGCATTTTATCCTCTTCGCGATCGAACTGTTCCTTCGCCTTCCGGTAGCGGGCCTGTATTTTCTCCAGAGTGGCCTCTTCCTTTTTCAGGCCGGACTCTACTTTTTTGAGTTCTTTTTGAAGCCCTTTTCCTTCTTTTTCGAGTTGTTCGATCTCCTCCGGACCGATCAGGCTTTGCCGCTGACCGACCACCTGATTGTCGAGCGCATTCCGGTCGCTGTTCACCGATTTTTGCACCTCGTCGAGGGTGTCGAGCCCGAGCATTTTGCGCACCATGCGCTTGCGCGCTTCGCCGCTGGTGTCGGAGAGTTCCGAGAGTTCTTTTTGTCCGGAAAACACCGAGCGTTTGAACGCATCGCGCTCCATGTGCAGCACCTTTGCGATCTCTTCGTTGACCGCCGACATGCCTTTGGCGATCTGCTTGTCATTTTTGAAAAATTCGGCGTGTGTGGTCAGCGTTTTGCCGCGAAATTCGCGGCGAACGGCATAAACGACTTCGCCGATGCTGAACTCCAGAATCAGCACGACATTCGCCTTCGGGTCGGCGAACGAGGAGCGCACCAGCGACTTGTTGCTTTCGTCGCGGCCGAATAGGCAATACAGGATCGCCTCGAACAGGGTGGATTTGCCGGCGCCGTTTTTCCCCACGATCCCGACCAACCCTTCCCGGAATTCCAGGTCGAGCAGACGGTACTGCTTGTAGTGTTCGAGGTGCAGGGATCGCAGGATCATGACGGTTTATGTGGTATTCAGGGATCGTTTGCGTGAAAATAATGGTCGGCGCGTTCTGCCAGTTGTGCTGCAAGGGCCTCGTCGTCGGGGTATTTGCTGCGCACGTATTCGGCAAAAATGCGGTCGAGGCGGTCGAACTGGTTGGCCTCGAGTTGTTTTACAAATGCGCGGTCGCCGTAGGTGTTGCGGCGCACGATGAGTTGGAAGCAGTCGCCGAGCAGGGCGCGCAGCCGCACGTTGCCCAGTTCGAGTGTTTGCTCCAGTTTTATATCGTTGAGGGTCAGCGAGATAATCGCATTTTTCGCATCTTGCGTCTGCACGAACTGCTCCAGTTCCACCGTTAGTTCGGCCACCGTTTTGTGTCGGCAGTCGTCGAGTTCGAATTTTAGCCAGGGGCGCGTTTCGATCGGCTCGAACGACACCTTGCAGGCATTCTTTTTTCCGATATCAAGCCATAAAAACCCTTTTTCGGCGTCGATCTCCGTATCGCTCAGGCGCTCGGTGCTGCCCGAATACCAGGCGTTCGGATGCAGGCCGATCTGCTGGAAGTTGTGCCAGTGCCCCAGCGCGATGTACTGAAACGCTCCGAGTTTGGCCTCGAAGGCTTCGGGGAACACCTGTTCGCCGTATTCCTCCATCAGGTAGCGCTTGCCGAGCGAAGTGTGCAGCATCAGGATATTGAATTTTCCATCCACGGGCTCCAGCCGTTCCAGTTCTTGCAGGAGCAGGCGCTGGTCATTGATGTGCGGCACGCCGTGTATCACCAGATCGCCGAAAGCGGCCGTTTCCCGGTGATTGCCGAACATCGGCGTCACCCCGTCTAGACTGCGCAGGGCGCGCAGGATGGGGCTGTTGTAGATCGTTTTGGGTGTTTCGTGGTTGCCGGCGATGACGACCAATGGAATGCCTGCATCGCCCAGGCGGCGCAATTGCTCGAGCCCGAATGTGAGCGCCCGGTTGGAGGGGCTGGGACGGTGAAAAAAATCGCCGGAGTGGACGACCACATCAGGCTTGCGGGCGAGGATGCGCTCCACTACCCTTTCGAACGCGTCGTACAGGTCCTGTTCGCGGGTGTTCACGCCCGCGTCGTTGACGGTATCGAATGCCTGGTAGCCCAGGTGGGTGTCGGAAAAGTGGAGAACGGTCATTCCCTTTTATTTTGGCCAAATGTCTAAAGCAAACGGCTAAATATCGATGAATTGCACCCCTTTTCCGCGTCAAGACGATTAAAAAATAAAGCGACCGCCGGTGAATGTCTCCGGCGGCCGCTTTATTCAGAGTCGAGATCGTTTATTCTGTGCTTGTACACATCAGAACATTATCGGTGACGGTGGAGCACACAACCGGTTCTCCTGTGCCGCCCGGGTAGTAGCGCATTTGGAAGGTCAGGCGGTACTTCGCCGAGCAGTCGGGCGTAAAAGCAAAACCGATCAACCTTTCTTCGCAACTGGAGACAAATTGTGCGCGTGTTTCATCATACACAACCTTGGGGCCGGCAGAGATTGAACCGGGTTTTGCCGGCGGCGGGAGTTTTTCGATGATCAGGCGATAACGCACAAGGTATGGGTTGGGTATATTTTCCGGCGTGAAAATCCTGTGTATCACAAAGCCCGGAGCCAATAGGTTCGGGTATCCGCAAAGTGTTGCCGCAAATGAGGTGTGTCCGCAGTATTGAGCAGTGCAACATGTGCCCCCCGAGGATTCGGGAATTAACTCTGAATAGTCGGGCGGAGATAATTCTTCATCGGTTCTGTCGCCGGCGGCCCGGGTGTTTTCTGCGGGCAAATCCAATTCGTTCGATTGGCTCGACTGTTTATGGCAGTTCACCAAGGTAACTGCAAACAGCGCGCACAGGAATCCGATGGGTAGTAACTTTTTCATTTTGAAAGTGTGATTTGTTGAGAAATGTGTTAAACAATTGCTTGAATGTGGAAGCAAAAGTCATTGGACATTTTCCAACTTAAAAACACACTTTTCATGCGTTTTCCGCCGGTTATACTTGCAAAAAAAGCCAGCCATTACCCATAAAATGAGGGCAGAGAATACCTTATTCTGCATTCTGCTCTCTGTTGCCCGTCGAAAACAGACGAATTCATCTACACTTTTTCAGAGTTTTCTTCTAAAGCCTCCAAACTTAATCTGAATTCAGCCTCGCAAAAGCAATGTAATCGGTAGACGGCGGGTCGCTCAGACCCAGCGCGCGGCCCATGGTGACCAGTTGGCCGCGGTGGTACGTGCTGTGCTGCAGGCAGTGCAGGATCATCTGCGCGCGGATCTCCGAATAGCGTTTTTCATAGCGCAGATATGTGGCACGCGCCGAAAAATACGCGGCATCCTGCCCGGCCAGCAATTCCGAAAAGCGCGCGGAACACGCCAGCCATCCCTCGAATGCCTCCTCGGCAGTGCCGTCGAAATACTCGCTCAGAAAAGCGACAGGCGGCTCTTCGTTCAGGCGTTCGATCCAGACCTTTTCAGCCCCCCAGATATGCACGACGGTATGGTACACCGTGGGAAAACTCGACGGTGTTTCCTGCAACAGCCATTCCTGCGGCGCCCGGCGCAGCCATTCCACTATGCGGCGGTTCGCCCACAGGTTGTAGGCGGCGTAATCTTTGAGCAATTGTTCGGTTGTCATGTACGACGGGTGTTTTGTAACGCATCAAAAGTAAGCGTCCTTACATTTCCGGCAAAAAAACCGTGCCCCGATTCGCATAGTGACAAATGGCACAGGTTTTGTTAAAAGCCGCTTTGTCTCCCTGTTTTGATTCATCCTGTATTTCTGCCAAAGGTTCACCATCAGGGCGGGTACTATGAGAAAACCAGCCGCCTGAATTTATTAATCTCATGATTGCTACACAATTTCACGTACAAGGAGGCCTGACAAAGGCCGAAGGGGGAGTAGAACTGTTTCAAAATTCGCCGAATCCGTTCATTGAAATGACGCTTTTATGGTTCCGCCTGCCTTCCATGGCAAGCGTCGTATTGCGCATTTTCGATGCCAAAGGGAAAGAAGTAAACGCCAAACACGGCACCTTCGACCCCGGCGAAAATCATGTGGTGCTGCACCGGACCGACCTGCGCGAACCGGGCCTGTATACCTGCCGGCTCGAAACGCCATTCGGTACCGCCAGCCGCAAACTGATGATGTATTGATCTTTTCTAATCCGATTCCCATGCTGAGCCGTCTCGCAAGTAACTTTGTGAGACGGCTCTTTTTTTGGGCGTTTTGCCCCCACTTCCGCCGTTCACCGCCATGATGTATGTTACCCTCCTGCTCCTCGGCAGCATCGCTGCCATCGTATTGCTCGCGGTTTCGCTACAACACCTTTTTTGTTTTGCTGCTGGTGGCCCTGGTCACCGGCCTGGCTGCCGGGCACAGCGGCACGGCCGTGCTCGATGCCCTGCGGGCGGGATTCGGAGGCACCCTGGAAAAGATCGGCCTGCTGATCCTGCTCGGCGCTGCATTGGGCGCCATGCTCGACCGCAGCCATGCCACCGTGAGCCTCGCGCGTTTTCTGGTGGCCCGCACGGGCGCCTCGCGTACGCCCCTGGCGGTCGCACTGGTGGGCTATCTGGTCGGCCTGCCGATCTTCTGCGATTCGGGCTTTGTCGTGTTGTCGGGCCTGGTGCTCATGCTCTCCAGACAAACCAAAGGTATGCACGCAATGCTGGTAGCAGGGCTCGCCGTCACACTTTTCGGCGTGCACTGCCTGGCGCCACCGCACCCGGGCATTTCGGCGGCAGCAGGTGTTTTGCAGGTAGACCTCGGCGCCGCCATGCTTTGCGGAGCCCTTGTCGCCATGCCGGCCATCGCCGTCGCCTGGCTCTGGATCAGGCGCCAGAGTAGTCGCCCCGAATGGCAATCCCTGGAAGCAAATATCGCTCCCGATGCCTTCGTCGACAATGAGGCGGCGCTGCCCGCTCCCCTGCTGTCGTTCCTGCCGATTGCCGTGCCCATCACCCTGATCGCGCTGAAGTCGCTGGCCGTTTTTGTGCCAAAAGACGTTTTGCCGGGCCTGTTGTCGTGGCTCGAATTTATGGGAGACCCCGTCTTCGCTTTGTTGTGCGGCCTGATCATCAGCCTGTTCCTGTTCGAAAAATGGGATAAAACACTGGTAAACACCCTGCTGGACAGCGCCATTGAAAAGAGCGGACCCATCCTGGCGATCACAGCCGCCGGCGGCGCTTTTGGCGCCGTGATCAAACTGCTGGACCCCGGTCATGCCTACGGCCCGCTGCTCAGCGGCAGCGGACTGGGGTTGTGGGCGCCTTTTTTGCTGGCCTTCATCCTCAAAACCGCACAGGGATCTTCCACGGTGGCGGTGATGACCGCGGCGAGTATCATGGCACCCTTGCTGCCCGCCCTTGGTCTGGGCAGCGATACCGGCCATTTGCTGGCGCTCATGGCTATGGGCAGCGGCTCCATGTGCGTATCGCACGCCAACGACTCCTACTTCTGGGTGGTATCGCGTTTCGGCCAGTTGCCCGTGAATGCCACGCTGCGCGTTTATTCCAGCGCCACGTTCTGGATGGGCCTGACGGCCTTCCTCAGCGTGTGGGTGCTAAGCATGTTTATTTAAGTGAATTATGAATAGATTTTTTTAATATTCTTCTGATGTCTTTCACACCTTCGGTGGATCGACATCAGAATACCATTGAATATTGCATCAACATTGATCTGATCGATCAATTCTATCCAAAATTCACGAAATAACCTTGATGGTTGGGTGCTTCATATATTGTGCTGCAACGTCCATTCCCGTAGGGAATCCCCGTTTATAGATTTCAAGGAAAACCTCGCGCACAACCTCGTCAGAGGTTTCCTGTTTTTTCAGGTGAATGCCAAAGGAAACCCTCTGAAGGGGGTTTAGGTCGTCACCCGCTTGAGCATTGATTTTATGTAAAGAACGCAAGTTGTCAGCAATTGATCAGTTCGTGGCGGTTGCTGTTACCGGGACACCATAACGATACGGAGCGTTGGTAGTGCGGCGTTTACGCCGCCTTGTTGGAGGTCATTTATGGCCGAATGTCACGCATTACGGCCATAAATGGCCTCGACCCGGGCGGCGTAAACGCCGCGCTACCAACACAACTTGAGATAGACAGTTGAATATCAATATTTTATTGCCCGAACAAATCGCTGATTAAGAACCGTTTGCCAAATATCAATTTTTTGGCGGGTGACGACCGGGGTTTATAAACAGGAAATGGATCCTGCCTATAAAAAGAGATTCCCTAACGGGAATATGCGTGCGCTGACTGGGGTACAATATGCGAATAGTCAGTAAACCCTATTCCCAAACCCACATTATTCAAGTGGGATCGCAGCAGCAG
Source organism: Lewinellaceae bacterium (assembly GCA_020636045.1). Classification (GTDB taxonomy): domain Bacteria; phylum Bacteroidota; class Bacteroidia; order Chitinophagales; family Saprospiraceae; genus M3007. The sequence goes on along the minus strand of JACJYP010000012.1, from coordinate 47,872 downwards.
TGCGCTCGAGGTTGGCTGCCGTGCGCGCCAGCAGTTCCGGCAGCGGCGCCGGCGCATCGTTGATGCTGTACGCCGCTTTCAGGCCGATCGACCGTATTTGTTCGGGTGTCGCTTCCAGGCGGCCGCAGAGTGCGATCACCGGCGTTTGCCGCCGCGCTGCGCGGCGGCAAACGCCGTGGATCAGTTTCCCGTGCAGGGTCTGGCCGTCGATCATACCTTCACCCGTAATGATCAGGTCGGCCGCAGCAAGCGCTTCGTCGAAACGGGTGAGGTCCATCACGAGTTCGATGCCGCGCTGTAAGCCGGCATTCAAAAAAGCCATTGCGCCGAAGCCCAGGCCGCCGGCCGCGCCTGCGCCGGGCGTTTCCGACAGACCCGGTTTGCCCAACGCTTGCTCGACTTTTGCAGAAAAATGGCGCAGGCCACGGTCGAGGCGTTCGACAGCATTGTCATCGGCGCCTTTTTGCCGGCCGTACACATGCGCTGCGCCACGCGACCCGAACAAAGGGTTGTCGACGTCGCAGATCAGGTCGGTCGGCGGAAAGGCGCCATTTTCGGGCGGCACGATCCGGTCAACGGCCTCCAGGGAGGCGCCCACCGGCGATAGTCCGTTCCCTGCTTTGTCGAGAAATTGCCAGCCCAGCGCTGCCGCCATGCCCATGCCTGCGTCGTTGGTGGCGCTGCCGCCGATTGCCAGCACAATGCGTCGCGCCCCGGCTGCGACGGCATCGGAGAGCAACATGCCCGTGCCGAACGTCGTCGTTTTCAGCGGATCGCGCTCATCCGGCCGGAGCAGCGGAAGACCCGACGCTTTTGCCATTTCCACAAGGGCCACCCCTTCGGCAGCGCCATAGCCGAAGGGCGCGCGAAGCGAACGGAACAACGGATCCACCGCTTCGGCTTTTTTTCCAGTCCCAAATGATGCGACAATACCTCGAAAGTGCCCTCGCCGCCATCGGCAAGCGGAAATTCGATCAGATGCATTGCCGGCGACCGGCGCCGCAGGCCGGCAGCGATCGCCCGGCAAACCTCCTGCGCCGGCAACGCATCTTTGAACGAATCGGCAGCAATGAGAATACGCATGATGTAAATTAAACGGCCGGAGGCGCGGAATCTGTGCGATCAGGAGATCAATTCACAGACCTGATCGAGCACCTGATCCTGTTCCTTGATCGCTTTTGCCGCCACCTCCTGCAAGCCGGAGATGTTTTTGTCCGATACATCCGACATTTCGGCATTTTCTGCCGGTATTTCCGGGTTGATGCGGATGTATTGAGGCGTACCGCTGGCGTCGGGAGGCAGCACGTAGCGCATCTGGTAGTCTACCGATTCGGAAACGCCCTGCATGAGGATGTCGATGATCGGGCGTATCCATTGCGCCTGGCCCCATGATTTAGCCTTGTTGTAGGGATAAGGCCGTGTAACGCGACCGGTACCGAGGGACAACATGAAATATTCCGACTGCTCCACGACGCTGACCTCGCCGGTGAATGATTCGAATTCGCCGTGCCCGGTCTCGATCGCAACTGGGGGCGCAACGGGCGCCATATCCTTCTGGCGGAGTAATTCCATCGCTTCCGTGTAGGCCAGCATGGAAGGGTTGTTGGCAAACACGCCGCCGTCGACAAGGGCCAGATAGCGCTCGGCCAGCCAGGGTAACTGGTTGGGTTCGAAATAGGTGGGCGCTGCCGATGTGGAGCGGGCAATATCACGCAAACGGAAATTCTCGCCGTCGGAGCCCTGCTTGGCCAGGCGTGACAGGAAGTAGAACGGCTTGCGCTGCTCGATATCGTAGGAAGTGACCAGTACCTCGCTGATGGTCTCCTTCAGTTGCGAATCCCCGAAATAGAATTGCAGCAACTCTTCCAGCCCCGAGTGTCCGAACGATTCTTCGAACAGGGAAGTCAGGCCGGAAAAAAAACCGCCGCGTTTCTTGAATATTTTGGCGCCGTCCTTTTCGTAAAGTTGTCCGAATTCGGAAGCGCTGAATTTCGGTTCGCCTTTCTTTTCCGGGTGGGGGATATTGAGGCCGCAGGCAATGATACCGCCCGTGGAAGTACCCGAACAAAGATCGAATGCGTGGGCGATCGGCTTGTTCAGGCGTCTTTCAATCTCGGCGAGGATCGCGCAGGGAAGGATTCCGCGGATACCTCCCCCGTCCATGGTGAGAATTTTAATCTTAGGCTTATTCATCTTCATTTAATATTTTGGTTCAGCGCGCAATATAGCCGGATATATGTATACGTGTCAAGAAGTCAAAATTAAATTTTATTGAACCGGGCAAAAAAAACACATGCGCAAGTATCTATAAAACACTGAATATAAACATCTTACATCGCCCTTAAATCTCCTTGCAAATAATAGTCAAACGCTCACCCGCGATCAAATATCCGCCTCCACCAGTCTGAACCGGGCAATCAGATCCGGTTCGCTTTCCGGCTCGAAGATCTCTACGTCGACAGCCGTCAGTTTTTTGCCGTATTCCTTGTCGAAGGCCCAGGTCACCTCAAAAATCTGGTATTCGATCTCAAGTTTTCGCATTTTGGAAGCGTTCAGTCGCTCCTTTGATGTTTCATCGGGGTATTTGAACCGGATGGCATACCCCTTTTCCAGGGGCTCGTACTCCATCAGGAAGACGTAGAGTACGTCATCGTAGCTGTTTCGGTGGCCGATTTTGCGTTCCTGGATCATTATGCAACTTTTGATGCGGGTAAATATATCGTATTCAGGCTTGAATGTAGGAGGCCTGTTCTTCATATTTCCGGCACCCGCGGCGCCTGCCTGTTATTTTTGTGATAAACATCGCTATTTTTACACACCGAACAGTGCTTCCCGTTTCGGGACATTGTTCCTTCTGTAAACCCGTCTGAAACAATTGATCAAATGAAACAACTGCTTTCTTCCTGTGCCCTGGCGGCACTTGCGTCTCTTTCGTGCTTCGGGCAATCGCAGCCCTGCGATGTAAAAGAAACGCCCTGCGTGCGCTTCGAGGTGCTGGGGATCGTTCAAAATGAAAACGCGCCCAAAACGTACATGATGCGGATCGTCAATACCTGCCCGGACCCGCTCAAGTACGTGGTATTCCAGTTGCCCAAGGGCGTCGTGGCCAAAAACCCCGCCGACAATAGCGTGTACACGGCCCCGTCCGGACGGCAATACGAAGTGCGCAACGCCAACGCTTCGCCGTTCTACTCCATTCGCTTCAAGGCGATCGGCGAGGGTATATCGGGCGGCACGTCGGATGTCTTCGAATACACCCTGCCGCCGCAGGCCGATCTGCGCAATATCGGCGCCATGGCGCGCCTGTCGTCCAACCAGAGTTTTGAAACGCACCTGACCGTGCCGGACTGTCCGCCCAGGACCATGGTGACGGGCAATATTCAAACGGAAACGGGCAAAGGAATTGCCGGCGTGGAAGTGCGGGTGGAGGCCACCACACCGGAACATGTGCAGTACAACACCACGACCGTGACCGACAAGGACGGAAAATACAGTTTTCTGGTCGGGCCGGAAGATGCCTATACCGTCACCCCCTTTAAAAACGACGATCACCTGAACGGCGTCAACACGTTCGATCTGGTGCTGATCAGCAAGCATATTCTGGGACTGGAACTGCTCGGATCGCCTTACAAGATCATCGCCGCAGATGCCAACCGTTCCGGAACGATCACGCCATTCGACCTGGTGGAACTGCGAAAACTGCTCCTGAATATTTATGATGCAATCCCGAACAACACTTCCTGGCGCTTTGTGGACAAGGCTTTTTGTCTTTCCCAATCCCGCCAACCCCTTCGAGACTGCTTTTCCGGAATCGATCAGCGGCAAAGGCCCGCACGCCGTGGCGCCGGTGCATGATTTTATCGGTTTGAAAGTGGGGATGTGAGTGACGGGGCGTCCTCTCAGTAGACGGGTTTTTACGGTTTACGGTTTTGAGAACGAGGTAATAGATGAAGCCGTGATGTCGCTGTTGTGATTCTTTGTTGCTATACCAGTCAAGCGTACTTTTGTACCATAAACATCATATTTGATGGTTTGGATAACCACCTTGATCCCAATGATCCGGAACATCGGCATATTTTGGAAAAAGGGCTATTGCAAACAGATAGGAAGAATACGTTGTAACACACAACCCGGTTGTACATTCAGGTACTATGGCTGACTACGATTTCGGGCTTCATCAGACCGGTGACCTTCCCGGCTGTCGCGCCGGGACGCGCTAGCCCGCCGTACTGATCAGATACTCCACGTATTTTCGGCTCTTCTTTCTCTTGATCCGGTTTTCTTCCGCCATCGCCTCCCTGCGGCTTACGAATGTCTTCGACCACTTCAACTCCCACGGAATCCCGCGCCGTGTATACCCGGAATGGCCTGTATTATGGTCTTGTATACGGCGTTCTAAATGCTCGCAATTGCCAATATAATATCGGTCTAGTGTCAGTGAGTAAAGTATGTATACAGAATACATTGCTCCTGTTTAAACCATATTTAAACGGCCAACAAAAAAGGGTTCATGCTCACGCAAGAACCCTTAATAATCAATGTGGAGGATACCGGATTCGAACCGGTGACCTCTTGCATGCCATGCAAGCGCTCTAGCCAGCTGAGCTAAACCCCCAAGATGTCAAATAATTGTACTCGCTTCAGACCTTCACTGCTGGTATGCCGGAATGCTTCAACTATGAGTGGAGGATACCGGATTCGAACCGAAGACTTTCTTAGCCATTTTATGATCTTACCTAAACCCCCATCGCATTAAGCGGCTGCAAAGATACACGTATAGATCATATTGAAAAACAGATTGCAGCAGTTTTTCTTTTCGGGTTTCGGATGCCCGGGAGCAGCCCTATTTCAGTTTCTGTTTTAACTCATCCGCCTGCCGGTAGAACGCATGGCCGGGCCGGGAAGTGATCTTGTCCAGCACACGATCCAGCAGGGGCTTTTGACCAGGCATCCTGTGCAGCAGGGTCAGTGCCATGGCCCATTCGGAACGTTCGGCAACGGATTTGTCTTTGGAGGCAGCCAGTTCGCGCAGGTAAGGCAGGGCCGCGTCGTAGCGACCGCCCTTGTACAGCGAATGCGCGAGCAACTCTTTCGTTTTCAGGGCATTGGGATTCAGTTTGATCACCGGCGCCAGCAGTTTTTCCGCAGCGGCATAGTTGCCGGACTTGAAACGATCCAGCGCCTGCCCGTACAAGGGCGATTCGCCGGTTGCGGCAGCGGAGGCATCCATAAAATCCTGATCGCGATAATAGGTGGCCGCCAATGCCGGGTAATCGGTCGCTGCGGGGGCGGGCGTAACGGGCCGAGGCGTTGTCACGACGGGCGGTTTCGGCGAGGATTTTTCAGCAATGTGGTCGGGCTGTTTTTGCGGCGCCTTGCGGGGTGGCTGCGGAACCTTTTTTACAGGGGTATCCTGCGGCGAAGTGGCGGAGTCTGGTGTGCTGACAATCGGTTGCGGGCCGCCGATATCGGTCTGCCGCGGTTGCAAAAGCCACCAGCCGAACAATGCCAGCACCAGCACAGCCGCCGCGCCGGCCGCCCACCAGCGCCGCACAAATGAAACGCGAAGTGGCGCCGGTGCCTGCTCTACTTCGCGCTCCCAGGCATCCATCTTCGCCCGCAGGTCCCTCTCGACGAGCCATTCGAGGCCCTGCAACTCCATACGCTGAGCCCGCACCTGCCGCGCCAGTTCGGCATCGGCCGACATCTCCGCTTCAAAAGCAGCGGCCTCTTCCGCAGGCAGTTTGCCCCGCAGATAGGCTTCTATTTTGTCGAAAAGTCGTTCGTCGCGGCTCATGGCGCTGGTTGATATACTCTTTTGTCGTAAGGCTACTTCTCTGTCAAATAATCCGACCAGGAAGGATGGTTTTCCAGATGTTCGCGCAATTTCGTGCGACAGCGATAGGCTTCCTTTTTTGCGCTGTCCGCACCCGAATAACCCATTTTCCGGGCAATTTCCTCCATCGCATAATCCAGTTGGTAAAGCCGGAGCAACTCGCGGCAACGCTCGCCGATATGCCCCATGGCTTCTGCCAGCAGTTCGCGATGCTCGGCCCGCAGCGTTTCCACTTCCGGGCTTTCCGCTGCGCCGTCGTATTGCGCGGGCTCCCATTCCACATACCGGCCCTGCTGCCTGCGCAAGCCCACCCAGTGCCATTTGGCGATGGCAACAAAGTAGGTTTTCAGCGTACTTTTTCCCTCGAACCGGCCTTCACGCAGGTTGCGATCGAACAATACCAATGCCTCCTGGAATACGTCCTGCGCATCGCTGCGGTTGCCGCCGTTTTCCAGCACAAAGCGGAAAACCGCCTCGCGCAGGCCCGGCAGCAGGTACAAATGCCGCAACGCCGCTTCGCGCTCCTGTCCGCCGCCTTGCACGGCTGCCAGCAGGGCTTCGTCGGTCCAGTCCGGCCCGGGACTGTTTGCCATTAGTGCGAACGAAGTGAAAAAGGTAACCATGCAGGAGCGGTAAATGTATAAAAAGTAGCGCGTGGTGTCAGTGCTTCTGGAGTTCGACCCATTTTTTCGTCAGTTCGGCGAGTTGACGGAGTTTGGGCAATTCCTCATCCTGTGGCGTATTGAATGAGGCGACATGCGTGTATTCCGGCGCCGGCGCCCCCATCGTTTCCGAGCGAAATGCCCGGTGATAATCTTTTGACGAAACGACATAACTGTGCAAACGTTCGGGCGCACCCGGCCGTATAACATGGCTGCTCACTTTTACCTCGTCGATCTTGTCCACAGGAATGAAAACTCGCGTGCGATATACCGCCCGCCCTTCATCCTTCATCTCGTGCTCCATGATCATGGTATCGGCCCGGAAATGCAGCCGGCTCGATATCACGGCCAGCGTATCGCCAATGCCCGGGGAAAACCGGAGGGTCGCCGACAGGCGCTCGATCCGGCGGGCGACGCTGTCCGTTGCAGCTGTCTGGGCCGGCAGCAGCACGGGAAAAAGGATCAGGCAGCAAATCACTCGGATCATGGTAAAAAGGCAGTCATCGTAAAGGTTCCTTAACGTTTGAAGGCAAAAACGGGGTGATTTTGTTAGCATTTTCCTAAAAAACGGGGACCGTGGTTACCGAAACGCCCCGTGCCGCACAAAGGAGCAAATACAATCAAAAATCATTGCAGAAAAAAATGCTCACGTCATGAAAAAATTGTTTTTGCTTCCGCTGTGCCTCGTGTTATCGCAAATGCTCAACGCTCAGTTGAGCGGCATCGGGATCCGCCCGGGCATCAGCCTGTCCACCTACAAACTCACCAGGGAATACAACGATGTTTACGATGCGGCATTGCGCCCCGGCATCAGTATGGCGGCTTTCGCCGAGATCAACCTGGGCAACCGCTTCACCCTGCAGCCGGAGATCGCCTTCACCCAGCGCGGCGTCAACCTGAGCAGCGAAAGCAGCATCTACTGGGACGGCCCCGATTTCGGGTATCCCGCCGATTACCAGGTGGTCGACTACCGCCAGAAAGAAACGCTCAATTACATCGACATTCCGGTGATGGTGGAGAAAAACTTCGGCGGCGGCAGCGTAGGCGCCTATGTAGCGCTCGGTCCCGCCCTTTCGTTCGGGCTGAACGGCAAAGGCCGCGAGGAGATCACCGTTGAATTTCCCGCAGAAGACGGCGCCGTGGATTCCAGCACCGACCGCTCGGAATACAACATCGAAATGGGCTCCGGCAGGTACGACAACTACAAAGGCTTCGACCTCAGCCTGAATGCCGGCGCCGGCCTGATCTTCCTGCTCGAAAACGGCGAGATCAGCCTCGACCTCCGCTACACGCACGGACTGAAAAACCTCAACGTCGACGGACTGAAAAACCGGAATTTCCTGATCGGCGTGTCGTACATGCACTACATCGGCTGGTGACCCCGCGCGACCGGAAGGGTCGAAGCATATTGACTCTTCCGGTCGGCTTCCCGGCCACATCGTTTTCCTTTCGACATCATAAATCGTCTTATCATGAATTGCCCAAACTGCGGCCAGCCGGCGCCGCCCACTTCTACCACGCGCTGCGGCCATTGCAATTTCAAATTGCCGGCAATGCCTGTGACCGAAGCCGCACAGCCCGAGGCTGTCCTCAGTTGCTGGAATTGCCACCACCCCAACCAGCCCGACACAGGGCGCTGCGAACGCTGCAACGCCAAACTGGAAGCCGGAACGGGGCCGCGAACAGTCCGTATCTCTGAAAAACAGATCGGGATACACCAGGGGCAGCCCCGCATGTTTTCATTCACCGGCGCCAAATCGTAAGCGCAGCCATTCCCATCGTTCCATCAACGAACATCACAAGCCATGACAAATAAAGGTTTCAATCCGCTTTTTGTATCGGCACTCGATATCCTGACCGGCGCACTCGGCGTATTCATCATCCTGAATTTTTTGAATACGCGCCTGACCGGCGTCGCTCCGGAACCCGTGAAGCCCATTGCGGCCACCACCGGCAAAACCGAGTCGCCCAAACCCGAACCGGTCAAAACCGGACCGGGCGGCTGGTGGCGCAAGCCGCAGCCCGTGCAGCCGGAAATGCCGGAGCCCAAGCCGCAACCGCAACGCTCCGAACCGCAACCGGAAACGACTACCATCAATACACCGGCGTCCCCGACACTCCCGCAGGACCCGGTGGCCGTCGATCTGCTCAAACAGACAAAGGGCGCCGTGGTGATCCTGCTCCAGCAGGCCAACCAATCCAAGGCATCTGTGGAGTTTATGCTGCGGCAGGGCAGCCGGACCTGGAAGCCTACGCGGGCCAGCAAGTACCAGAACAATGATTTTCAGTACGAAAAGTCGCTGACCTACTTCTATCAGAACGAAATACAGCCCGGCACCTACGAAGTGCTGGTGCGTGTCAAGAAAGGCCAGCGCAGTGGCGGCGCCAAGCCGTTCAGCCTGTACGGAAAACTCATACCGTCAGGTCAGCAGACCAAAACATACACTTTCGGGCGCTTCGCCACCAGCGGCTCCGGCAGCGACTGGATACCCGCGGGCTACCTCCGCATCAGCAGCGGCGACCTGAACTACCAGTCCAAACTCCCGGCCGTCAAGGAAGAAAACGACCCGGCATCCGCCGAACCGAAAACGCAACAACAAAGCACACCCGCTCCTTCCAAACCCTCCGGCGGAAAAGCCGGCAAATGGGGCTAAAAGAAAGCCGTCCACCGTCTACCGTAAGCCGTCCATCGTAAACCGTAAACCGTCCACCGTAAATCATAAATATCATGTTTGCCAATAAAAATTTTCAGATCGCAGCCGGCACCGGCATTGCATTTTTCATCGCAGCCATCGTAGCGATGGGTTACCACAGCGCTCCTGTGGGCTCAGGCCTTGAAACCTTCTTTTTCGCCCTGGGTGGCAAACTTCCCACGGGCATCATCCAGGGTACTATTTTCGCCTGCTTTTTCACCTGTCTGTTCGGCGTCATCGCCCTGCACAAACGCATTCAAAACGAAGAATCGGCCTTTACGGCCAAACTGCTGCCCGAAACGGAGCAGTACGTACTGTACCCGGAAGACGTGAACCGGATCAAACTGGAAGTTATCGAGACCGAACGCCGCACCGGCCCCCGCATGCTCACGGACCTGATCAAACAGGCGGCGACAAAATTCCGCGCGGAAAACTCTTCCGGCGAAACGCTGTCGATTGTGGAGACCGTCAGCGAAATGCAGCGCAAAAGCCTTGAAAAGGAATTTTGGCTCATCAGCACCTGCCAGACGCTGATCCCCGCGCTGGGCTTCCTGGGCACCGTGCTCGGTATGGCCGCGGCGATCCTGAACATGGGCCAGGTGCAGCCGGTAGCAGCAGCTGTGCCGACAGGTTCTACCGCAGCCGCTGCGCCAGCAGTCCCGACCGTCAGCACTACGGACATCCAGGCTCTGATCGACTCGATGGGCACGGCATTTTTCACTACCATTCTGGCCATCGTGCTCGGCATCGCAGTGAGCGTCATGGTCAAGCGCCTCGAAACCCGCGTCGAGGATTTCCAGACCAATATGAAGCGCTACGTGGTGGAGAATCTGGTGAACCGGATACACCGGTAAGGCGAGATCGGCGGAGTTCGGGTCTGTTACCCGGATTCCGCCTTTTTAATGTGTTGACGAATGAGCACTCATATGGCAGGCCCTTAAAGTTTGCCAGGCACCCAATGCCCGCGATTGTTATCGCGGGCTATTTCTTTGGAAAGAACAATTTCCCGGGTTGTCCAGATTCAGGTATTCCTGCCAAGTGCTTCCGTTACCTGCACTCTGACTGAGAATGGGAAAAACAAAAGGCGACACCGTTTGGTGTCGCCTTTCGCATATCTGCAAGATCCGGTTGAAGGATCAGGCTTTTTCGTCGTCTTTTTTCTCTTCTTCGGAACCCTCTTCGCCTGCTTCTTCAGCGGCATCGGCGACTTCTTCCGTCGCTTCGGCTACCACTTCCTCAGCGGCTTCAACAGCCTCGGCAGCGGTTTCTTCGGCAGCAGCCACTACTTCTTCGGTGGTTTCGGCGACCGTTTCGGCAGCAGGCGCTTCAGGCGCCGGAGCAGCAGGTGCTGCGGCAGCAGACCTGCGACCGCCACGGCGTGTTTTCTTCGCCTGACGCACTTTGCCCGCGTTCGGGTTGTAGGTCTCGTTGAAATCCACAAATTCGATCATGGCCGTTTCAGCGCCATCACCGCGGCGGAAGCCGAGTTTGATCACGCGCATGTAGCCGCCCGGGCGTTCTCCGATCTTGTCGGCGATCGGGCCGAACAGCTCTGTCACAGCGTCTTTGTTCTGGAGGTAGCTGAACACCACGCGACGCGAGTGGGTCGTATTGCTTTTCGCTTTGGTCACGAGCGGCTCCACGTATTTGCGCAGGGCTTTCGCCTTGGCAAGGGTCGTAGTGATGCGTTTGTGCTCGATCAGGGCGATGGCCATGTTAGCCAGCATGGCGCGGCGGTGCGACGCGGTGCGTCCGAGGTTGTTGATTTTATCTCCGTGTCTCATTGTACGGGTACCTGTTTGTTTAGGTGGTGGCACCGGAGCAGCATACAGCGCTTCCTGACGGTTACCACGCTTTGTTTGTGATATTTAGTGAATGTCCGGCCGGAATCGTACCGAGCGGAGTTCGGTATTATTCTTCGTCGAGTTTGTACTTGGCCAGGTCCATGCCGAAGGTAAGGCCTTTATCCTGCAGCAGTTCCTCGATCTCCACCAGCGACTTCTTGCCGAAGTTGCGGAATTTGAGGAGTTCGTGCGTGTCGTACTTCACCAGTTCGGCCAGGGTATTGATCTTGGCCGCTTTGAGGCAGTTGTAGGCGCGTACGCTGAGGTCGAGATCCTCCAGCGAGGTTTTCAGCAGTTTGCGCATGTGGAGGATGTGTTCGTCCACCACATTTTCCTCGCGGCTGGCCGGCGTATCGAACGTGATATTGTCGTCGGTGATCAGCATCAGGTGCTGGATGAGGATACGGCTTGCTTCGCGGATGGCCTCTTCAGGATGGATCGTGCCGTCGGTTTTGACGTCGATGGTCAGTTTTTCGTAGTCAGTGCGCTGGCCGACACGGGTGTTTTCCACCTTGTAGGCCACGTTTTTGATCGGCGTGTAGATCGCGTCGATCGGGATAACACCGATTGCGGCATCTTTGGGCGCGCCGTCATCGGCGGGCTGGTAGCCGCGGCCTTTGCTGATCGTCAGTTCGAGTTCGAGGTTGACGGAAGGCTCCATGCGGCAGATCAGGAGTTCCGGGTTCATGATCTTGAACACGTTGTTGAATTCTTCGATCATGCCGGCGCGAAACTCTTCCCGGCCACTGATGGTCAGGTAGATCTTCTCGAGGGTATTTTTTTCGTCCTGAACAACCGGTTTCAGGCGCACTTGTTTCAAATTGAGTACGATATCCACCACGTCTTCCACTACCCCGCGGATCGTTGCGAACTCGTGATCGACGCCACCGATGCGCACGGCGCTGATGGCGTAGCCGTCGAGGGATGAGAGAAGAACACGGCGAAGCGAGTTGCCCACCGTCTGGCCGAAACCCGGCTCGAGCGGCTTGAACTCAAAGGTGCCCTCGAAATCCGTCGCTTTTTGCAGCAGGATCTTGTCGGGCTTCTGGAAATTGAGAATACTCATATTGTGGAACGCTCCAAATTTGAAATGGATGGGAAATCAATGATTTTGAGGGCGGAAAGGAAAACCAGAGGATTGAAACGCTTAAACGCGAAAATGGTTGGCGTTCGAGTTCGAGCGCCAACCGTTTTTCTCTTTATTTCTTATTTCGAGTACAACTCGACGATCAACTGCTCGTTGATCTTTTCCGGTATCTGATCGCGCTGTGGGTAGGCGAGGAATTTGCCCTGCATGGTATCGGGGTTCCATTCCAGCCATCCGAACTGTCGCACGTTGCTCGTTTTGGCGCCGATATGTGTGGTGATCATTTCCATGCCTTTCGACTTGCCGCGCACCGCAATCACGTCACCGGGTTTCAGCGAGTAAGAAGGGATGTTGACGATCTGGCCGTTGACCGTGATGTGGCGGTGACCTACCAACTGACGGGCGCCGCGGCGGGTCGGAGATATGCCGAGGCGATACACCGTATTGTCGAGGCGCGCTTCCAGCAACTGGAGCAATACCTCACCGGTAACGCCGTGGCGACGCGTAGCGTTGTTGAAAGTCTTGCGGAACTGACGCTCCAGCACCCCGTAGGTGTACTTGGCTTTCTGCTTTTCAGACAATTGCTGCGAATAGTTCGAACTTTGCTTTTTCCTGCGCGACAGGCCGTGCTGTCCGGGCGGGTATTTGCGGCGCTCAAAATATTTGTCGAATCCGAAGATCGGTTCTCCGAACGTGCGTGCTTTTTTGGTAGTTGGTCCAGTATAACGAGCCATATGATTGGAATAGGATCAATCGATGAAAAATGTAAAAATGGCGCTGCTTACACCCGGCGGCGTTTGGGCGGGCGGCAGCCGTTGTGCGGCATCGGGGTTACGTCGTTGATCACCATAACCTTGATACCGGATTGGTCGATCGCGCGGATCGCTGCTTCACGGCCGGAACCCGGGCCTTTCACGAATACCTCGGCGCTGCGCATGCCGGCATCAAAAGCCGTTTTGGCCGCATCGTTGGCCGCCACCTGTGCAGCATAGGGCGTGTTTTTCTTGGAACCCCGGAAACCGGCTTTGCCGGCAGACGCCCAGGATATCACTTCACCCTGCTTGTTGGTGATGGAAATGATGATATTGTTGAAGCTGGCCTGGATAAAGACAATGCCTTCCGGCGATACCTTTACTTTGCGTTTGACTGCCTTTTTTGCAGATCCTTTTGCCATTGGTAATATTGTTTGATATCTGACGAATGAAGATCGGAACGCCGCCGCAGATGCCGGCCGCATGAAAGCGGACTGGTATCCGGTACCGGAGCGCCCGCTCCAGACTGATGTTATTTCGTTGCTTTTTTCTTGTTGGCAACCGTTTTGCGCTTGCCTTTACGCGTACGGGCATTGGTACGGGTGCGCTGACCACGCAGGGGCAGGCCCTTGCGGTGACGCAAACCACGGTAACAACCAATATCCATCAGGCGTTTGATGTTCATCTGCACCTCCGAACGGAGCTGGCCTTCGGTTTTGTAGTCGTCGGCAATGATCCGGGAGATGGCCTTGATGTTATCATCGGTCCAGTCTTCGACTTTGGTGCTCTCGTCAATCTCCGCTTTGTCAAGTATGGCTTTCGACGTGGAAACGCCGATACCATAGATGTAAGTCAGACCGATAAGCCCTCTTTTATTCCGGGGCAAATCCACACCAGCAATACGTGCCATATTGTATAATCGTTAAAAGTTGCTGTTAAACGGTCGGTTTTATGACGCTCCGCTGCAGCAGTTTCCGCTGCGGAACGGCGGTTACATTATCCCTGGCGTTGCTTGAACTTGGGATTTTTCTTGTTGATCACGTACAGTTTACCTTTACGGCGAACGATCTTGCAATCAGCAGAACGTTTTTTGATAGACGGTCTGACCTTCATGAGGATTCGTATGATTTCGGTTTACAAAAATTCGAACTAACCAGTTGGTTGTCAGGGTTATTTGTAGCGATAGATGATGCGTCCGCGCGTCAGGTCGTACGGCGACATCTCCACGGAAACCTTGTCGCCCGGCAAAATCCGGATGTAGTTCATCCGCATTTTTCCGGAAATGGTTGCCAGAATGATGTGGCCGTTCTCCAGGCGAACCTTGAAATTCGCATTGGAGAGGGCCTCCGTAACTTCACCGTCTTGCTTGATAATATCGTCTTTGGCCATAAAAAGGCTTTTCAATTTTCGGGGTGCAAAGGTCTAATTTTTTGGGGAAACTTCCCGCAAAGAATCGTTATTTTTTACCGCGTCGAAAACAAACTCATGGGTTGACAGGATATCTGCCTTGCCTTTTCGCACCACTACGGAGTGTTCGTAGTGGGCGCTCGGCTTCCGGTCGCGGGTATGAATGGTCCAGCCGTCGGAGTCCTGATAGACTTCTCTGACGCCCATATTGACCATCGGTTCGATCGCCAGCGCCAGCCCGTCCATCAGCAACGGACCCTTGCCGCGCCGGCCGTAGTTGGGCACTTCCGGATCCTCGTGCAGCGAACGGCCGATGCCGTGGCCTACCAGATCGCGCACGATCCCGTAGGAGTGCTGTCGTTCGCAGTAGTCCTGGATCGCGAAGGAAATATCGCCCATCCGCTTGCCATGCACTGCCTGTTCGATCCCTTTATACAGCGATGCATAGGTCACGCGGAGCAGTTCCATTGTCTGCTCTTCCACTTTTGAAAAAGCAAAAGTGAACGCCGCATCGCCGTAGAACCCCTCCAGTTCGACCCCGCAATCCACTGAAACGATGTCGGTTTCCTTGAATGCTCGTTTACCGGGGATGCCATGCACTACAATGTCGTTGTACGATACGCAGAGCGTGGCCGGAAAACCGTGGTACCCTTTGAACGCAGGGCGCCCCTTATGGTCACGCACGAACGTTTCTGCCGCCTTGTCAATTTCGGCGCCGGTGATACCGGGCCTGAGCAGGGTACCGACGTAGCCCAGCGTTTTCGATACGATCAGGTTGGCCTGACGCATCAGCTCGACTTCTTCGTCGGTTTTATAGAAGACTCTTTTGTCTTCCGCTCCGCTCGAGAAAAATCCCGTCATGTTACTGCGGTTGGCCTACCTGAACGCCCGAAGTAGCGCGTCCCTGGATGCGGCCGGATTTGATGAGACCATCGTATTTCTGTGTCAGCAGGTAACTTTCAATCACCTGAAGCGTATCGAGGGCCACACCGACCATGATCAGGAGGGTGGTGCCGCCGAAAAACAGGGCGAACTGCTGGTTGACTCCAAGCGTTGCCGCAATGGAGGGCAGAATACCGATCAGACCGAGGAAAACAGCGCCCGGCAGCGTGATCAGCGTCATGATGTTCTCGATATAGTTAGACGTTGCTTCGCCGGGTTTTACGCCCGGGATGAACGCGTTGCTGCGCTTGAGATATTCGGCGTAGTTGGTGGGGTTTACCATCAGGGCCGTATATACATAGGTAAAAATGACGATCAGCAGGAAAAACGCAACGTTGTATCCCAGCGAGTAAATGTCATTGAACATGTGGATACGGCCAGAATTCTGCTGGGCGCCACCGGAAACGTACTGGATCACCGTTGCCGGCAGGAACATGAGCGCCTGGGCGAAGATGATCGGCATTACGCCGGCAGAGTTGACTTTCAGCGGCAGGTAATCGCGGGCGCCGGCCGTGGGCAGGGCGCCGCCGGCCCGCCCAACCATTCGTTTGGCAAACTGGATCGGGATACGCCTGACCCCCTGTATCACCAGGATAGTTGCCAGCACGATGATGAAGAAGAAAGCCAGTTCGACAAAGAACAGCAAGGGCTTGTTGTCGCCGAAGAGTTTCTGGAATTCGAACACAAAGGCCTGGGGCAAACGTGCGATAATGCCTGCCTGGATGATCAGCGACACACCGTTACCCACCCCTTTATCCGTGATACGTTCACCCAGCCACATACAGAAAATGGTGCCGGCTGTGAGGATGATGATATTGGTGAACCAGAACAATCCGTCCGAAATATCAGGAGAAACGGCGCCGGGGATGCTGCGCACCAGTTGAAGGTAGCCGCCACCCTGTACCAGGGTAATGGCAACGGTCAGGATACGCGTGATCTGGTTGAGGCGCTTGCGGCCGCTTTCACCCTCTTTCGATTGCAGGCGCTGGAAATAGGGAACGGCAAATCCCAGCAGCTGAACGATGATGGACGCCGTGATATAAGGCATCACACCCAGGGCAAAAATGGCGGCATTGTCGAATGCTCCGCCCGTGAAAACGTTGATCAGGCCGAGCAGGTCGTTGGCGCCGCGGTTTTGCGCACTCTTTTCGAGGGCGGCCGGAACGACGCCCGGGAGCACCACGAACGTACCGATGCGGTAGATCAGCAACAACGCAAGCGTAAACAGGATGCGCTGGCGGAGTTCCTTAATGCTCCAGATATTCTTGATGACCGTAAACAGTTTCATTTACGCAGTATATTTAAACGAGTTCGACGCTTCCGCCGGCTGCTTCGATGGCTGATTTGGCGGAGGCAGAGATAGCGTGTACCTTGATGTTCACCTTGGAGCTCAGTTTGCCGTTGCCCAGTACCTTGATCCGGTCGGTGGCTTTGGCCACGCCTGCCGCAACAAAGGCTTCGATGTCCATAGAGGTATTGCCGGTTTTCTGTACCAGGCTTTCCAGTTTGCCCAGGTTGAGCGGAATGTATTCCACCCGGTTGATGTTTTTGAAGCCGCGCTTCGGAAGGCGACGCTGCATGGGCGTCTGACCGCCTTCAAAATGCCGCTTTTCCTTGGAGCCGCTGCGCGCCTTGTCACCTTTGTGACCGCGTGTGGAAGTGCCGCCGCGACCGGAGCCCGTTCCGCGGCCGATGCGCTTGCGCGATTTTACAGAACCATTTGCCGGGCGAAGATTTGAGAGTTCCATTGCCGTGTTGTATTCGATATGAAAACCTGTAAGAGACAATGCCCCACAGGTTTTGAGTTGAATGTCAATGAGTTAACAGCGTGTCAGGCGTTTTCCACCTGAACGAGATGGTTGACGACGCGGATCATTCCCTCGATCTGGGGAGTGACGTTGTGTTCCACCGTCTGGTTTACTTTTCGAAAGCCCAGTGCTTTCAGCGTATCTTTCTGACGCTTCGTCTTGTCGATCGGGCTTTTGATCAATGTAATTTTTACTTTGCTCATTGTCGTTGTGCGTTGTTCGTTGAGCGTTTTATTCGCCGTCCGTGAGGCGGTAATTCTTAGCCGTTGAAGAGTTTTTCCAGCGAGATGCCGCGCTGACGTGCCACGTCCACCGGGCTGCGCAGGCTGGCGAGTGCCGCCAGCGTCGCTTTCACCACGTTGTGGGGGTTGGAAGAACCCTGTGATTTGGCCAGTACGTCGTGAATACCTGCCATTTCAAGCACAGCGCGCATGGCGCCGCCTGCGATCACACCCGTACCGTGAGCGGCCGGCTTGATGAGCACGCGACCGGCGTCGTATTTGCCGTGGGCTTCGTGGGGGATCGTACCGTTGAGTACGGGCACCTTGATCAGGTTTTTCTCGGCATCTTTCACCGCTTTTGCGATGGCTTCGGATACCTCGCGCGCCTTGCCGAGCCCCTGCCCGACCTGGCCTTTGCCGTCACCCACTACGACCACCGCAGCGAAACTGAAGGTACGACCGCCTTTGGTCACCTTTGCCACGCGGTTGAGTGATACGAGTTTTTCTTTGAGACCCGACTCGTCGGAAGTGCGGGAATTATCTCTATCTCTGTCTTGCCTAGCCATTTTATATGATGTGCTAAAGTGAGCGTTTGCGAATCAAATTAGAAAGTGAGACCTCCTTCGCGGGCGCCGTCGGCAAGAGCCTTGACGCGACCGTGGTAAAGGTAACCGCCGCGATCGAATACGATGGATCCGACACCTGCGGCTTTGGCCTTTTCGGCAATCGACTTGCCTACTGCGGCAGCCTGTTCCGTTTTGTTACCGGCAACTCCGCGGGAATCGGCAGCGGCGATGGTCTCGCCCTTCACGTCATCGATCAGTTGGCAGTAGATCAATTTATTGGAGCGAAAAACACTGAGGCGCGGGCGTTCGGCCGTACCGTTCACCTTCTTGCGGATCCGGTAGTGGATGCGCCGGCGGCTCTGTTTTTTTGTGTGTTTCATCGATGTATATCAATTTAGGCGATTCCGATTTCCGACCGGAAAAGCATGATAATCAATTTTTTATTAGGCCTTGGCGCCGGCAGTTTTACCTGCTTTGCGGCGGATTTTTTCTCCTTTGAACCTGATACCCTTGCCTTTGTAAGGCTCCGGCTTGCGGAAGGAGCGGATCTTGGCGCATATCTGGCCCAGCAGTTCTTTATCGGTGCTTTCCAGGCGGATCAGCGGCGGCACCCCTTTCTCCATTGCAGTGGTCACTTTGACCTCGGAGGGGATATAAAACATGACGGGGTGTGAATAGCCGATGGTAAGGGTCAGCAGGTTGCCCTGGTTTTCCACACGGAAACCCACGCCGACTACCTCCATTTCGCGCACATAGCCTTCGCTTACGCCGACCACCATATTGTTGATCAGGGCGCGATAGAGGCCGTGCAGGGCCTTGTGGCGCTTCTGATCGGTCGGCCGGACAACCGTCAGGGTACCGTCTTCGATCTGTACCTTGATATCGGCGTCCACTTTTTGTGAAAGCGTCCCTTTGGGGCCCTTCACCATAACCGTGTTATCGGAGGCTACGGTCACTTCCACTTTATCGGGAAGACTAATCGGCAATTTACCAACGCGTGACATATCGCAAATGAGTTCTTAAAGTTCTGAATGATGGTTTTTCGCAGGGTCAGGAAATATAGCAAAGCAGTTCTCCGCCCACATTCATCTCGCGCGCTTTCTTATCTGTCATCACTCCTTTGGAAGTAGAGACGATCATGGTACCCAGACCATTGAACACACGCGGGATTGCCGTAGCGCCTGTAAACCTGCGAAGGCCCGGGCGGCTCACCCGCACGAGTTCCCGGATGATGGGCTTCTTGGTAGACGGGTCGTACTTGAGGGCGATCTTGATGATGCCCTGCTTGTTCTCGGCAGTTTTATCCTCGAACGCGTACTTGAGAATATAACCCTGGTCGTACAGAATCTCCGTGATCGCCCTTTTGATCTTGGACGAGGGGATTTCTACGATGCGATGGCCAGCCATCTGCGCGTTGCGGATGCGGGTCAAATAGTCTGCTATCGGGTCAGTAACGTGCATTTTATCAAAAATTGATCATTTTTAATGATGTATCGCCGTGGTCCGTGCGGGTGCGGTTATTGGCCGGCGCCCGTTTCGCTGCGGATAATATGGCGACAATGGTTGCTGCTTACCAGGAAGCCTTGGTGATCCCCGGAATTTTGCCGTACAGGGCCATTTCGCGGAATTTCACCCGGCAGATCCCGAATTTACGCATATAGCCTTTCGGACGACCGGTCAGCAGGCAGCGGTTGTGCAGGCGGATGGGGTTGGAGTTGCGCGGAAGTTTGTCCAACGCTTCGTACTCGCCCAGTTCCTTCAGTTTTTTGCGGACCTCGGCGTATTTGGCCACCATGCGCTGGCGTTTTTTCTCGCGGGCTATGATCGATTTCTTTGCCATTTTCTCTTATATCAGATTGAGAATGAGAGTCTTGCTTATTTCCTAACGAACGGTATCCCGATCTCTTTCAGCAGGGCGAACGCTTCCGCATCCGTATTTGCAGAGGTCACGAACGTGATATCCATACCCATGATCTTCGACACTTTATCGATGTCGATCTCCGGGAAGATGATCTGTTCGGTAACACCAAGGCTGAAGTTGCCGCGGCCGTCGAACGACTTGTCGTTCACACCGCGGAAGTCGCGCACACGCGGCAGGGCCACGGTGATCAGGCGATCGAGGAATTCGTACATGCGCTCGCCACGCAGGGTCACCCGCGAGCCGATCGGCATCCCTTCGCGAAGTTTGAAGTTCGACACGGAGGTGCGCGCTTTGGTCGTCACTGCCTTTTGTCCGGCGATCGCGGACAGTTCGTTGGCAGCATTTTCCACCAGTTTTTTGTCGCCGGTGGCTTCACCGACGCCCTGGTTGATGCAAATTTTGGACAGGCGCGGCACCTGCATGACGGAGGAGTAGTCGAACTGCTGCATGAGCGCAGGCACTACTTCCTTTTGGTATTTTTCTTTAAGACGCGGTACGTATTTCATCACTTAATGATGTTTCCCGTTTTTTTAGAATAGCGAACACTTTTGCCGTTTTCTTCACGGCGGCCAACACGGGTGGCTTCTCCGGTTTTCGGATCTACCACTGCGAGGTTGGAGAGGTGAATGGTGGCTTCCATTTCCCGGATACCGCCTTCATCGTTCTGGGTGGCTTTCACGTGTTTTTTCACGATGTTCACCCCTTCCACGATTGCGCGGTTTTTGTCGGGAAATATCTGAAGCACCTGTCCGGTCTTGCCTTTGTCATCGCCGGCAAGCACTACGACCTGGTCGCCACGGCGAACGTGGAGTTTCGGTGCGAAGCGTTTTACTTTATGTTTAGTAGCCATTGCAAAAATGTGCCAGATACTGAGTTCAAAAATTAAAGTACTTCCGGTGCCAGCGACACGATACGCATGTAGTTATTGTCGCGCAATTCGCGGGCAACGGGGCCGAAAATGCGGGTACCCCTCGGCTCGTCGGCGGCGTTGAGCAATACCACGGCGTTGTCGTCGAACCGGATATACGAGCCGTCGCGGCGACGGATCTCCTTGCGGGTGCGTACGATGACGGCCTTCGAAACGGTACCTTTTTTGATACCGCCGGGCGAGGCGTCTTTCACCGTGACCACGATCGTATCGCCGATGCCGGCATAGCGCTGGCGGGTATGGCCCAGCACACGAATGCAGAGCACTTCCTTGGCGCCTGAGTTGTCGGCCACATTCAAACGAGACTCTTGCTGAATCATGACTTTATTTTTCGGTTGACGGTGGACGGATACCGAAAGGCGCTTCGGAGAGTTCCGCTACGCGCCGGCCGGATGCCGTTTGCCGGTAAATGATATTATTTTGCTCTTTCGATAATCTCGACCAGGCGCCAGCGCTTGTTTTTGCTGAGCGGGCGGGTTTCCATGATACGGACGACGTCGCCGATATTGCAGGTATTCTCCTCGTCGTGCGCGAAGAATTTTTTGGAACGCTTTACGAACTTGCCGTAAAGCGGGTGCATCAGACGGCGTTCCACCATGACCGCGATGGTTTTGTCCATTTTATTGGAAACCACCACGCCGGTTTTCTGCTTACGAAGATTTCTTGATACTGCTTCCATCTATGAAGATGTGAATGTTTTAATCAGTTGATATTGTTGAACCGGAATCGGCGGGATCATTCGTCCTGCCGGCCCGGAATCAGGCATTTATTTCTGGCGACGGCGGCGTTCGCGCAATTTGGAACGCATGTCCAGATCTCCTTCCGACATCGCTGCCAGTTCGCGCCGGCGGCCTTCCGTGCGGACCCGTGCGATGTTGCGGCGCAGTTCGCGCAGTTCCATCGGGTTGCCGAGCCCTTTTACGGCATGGTCGAATTTCATCTGCTGATATTCGTTCTCCATGCTGGCCAGTTGGCTTTGCAGATCATCGTCGGACAGGGAAACAACGTCCAATTTCTCCTTTGCCATTGCTTTTATTTTTTATAGTGGTCGGCCGGCGTTTCGCACGACGGCTTCCTGTGAATGTGTTTTAGCCTTCGTAGTCGTACCGGGTCACGGCCTTGCACAATACGGGCAGTTTCTGAGCAGCCAGTCGCAGCGATTCGTGAGCGAGTTCCTCACTCACGCCTTCTATTTCGAACAGAATGCGGCCCGGCTGTACTTCGCACACATAGTGGTCGAGCGCGCCTTTACCCTTACCCATACGCACTTCGGCGGGTTTGGAGGTGATCGGCTTGTCCGGGAAAATGCGGATCCACACTTTGCCTTCGCGCTTCATGTTACGCGTGAGGGCGACACGGGCAGATTCGATCTGACGGCTGGTAATGCGGCTGAATTCGAGGGTTTTCAGCGCAAAAGAGCCGAAAGAGATGGAACTCCCTTTATAAGCCAGTCCGCGGTTGCGGCCTTTCTGCTGTTTGCGATATTTTTGACGTCTTGGCTGAAGCATCGTATTTACAATTTAAATGCCTGTCAATCAGTGTTTTGTGTTTTTCGCAAGCCCCTTTTTACGAAAGGGGCTGCAAAGGTACGGCGGATGGCAATATTTTTCAAAAGTTTAAACCAAACGCGCCGTTAATTATTTGGCCGGTTTTAGCGGCGGTCGCGGCCTCCGCGGCGATCACGGCCTCCGCGGCGGTCTCCGTCGCGGCGGTCGCGGCGATCTCCGTCACGACGGTCGCCACCGGTGCCTTCTGCTGCGGCGAAGGGAGTCAGTTCGCGCTTTTGCAGCACTTCACCCTTGAACAGCCACACCTTGATGCCGATCTTTCCGTACACGGTGAGGGCCTCCACCCATGCGTAGTCGATATCGGCGCGGAACGTGTGCAGTGGCGTACGCCCTTCCTTGTATTCTTCCGTACGGGCAATCTCGGCGCCGCCGAGGCGACCGCTGACGCGGATCTTGATGCCTTCAGCACCTGCGCGCATCGATCCCTGGATGGCGCCTTTTACAGCGCGGCGGAAGTTGATACGCGCTTCGATCTGCTTGGCAACCTGTTCGCCGACGATGTTGGCGTCGAGTTCGGGTTTGCGGATCTCGAAGATGTTGATCTGCACCTCTTTGTCGGTGAGCACCTTGAGTTCCTCCTTGATCAGGTCCACTTCCTTACCGCCTTTGCCGATGATGATACCGGGACGGCTGGTATGGATGGTGACGGTCACGCGGCGCATGGTGCGTTCGATCACGATCCGGCTGATCCCGTTCTGTACCGGCTTGTTGCGGTCGCGCGGGTCGGCCGTTGCCGTTTTCGGGCGGCGTGCGCGCAGGTAGTTGCGGATTTTTTCGTCCTCCACCACTTTAAGACCGTAGTCTTTGTCGGCATACCAGTTGGAGTCCCAGCCCCGGATGATGCCTAAGCGATTGCCAATCGGATTTGCTTTTTGACCCATTTATATTGACTATATGAGCCTGCCGTGGCAGGCGGGTGATGTTCAGTTTTTACTCGGTGGCTTCCGTTGTTTCTTCTTCGAGCGCTACTGCGTTGGCCACGACGATGGTGACGTGGTTGCGGCGCTTGCGCACGCGGTAGGCACGGCCTTGCGGAGCCGGCAGGAAGCGGTAAATGATACTTCCCGGATCGACGAAGGCGGTTTTGATGTAGAGGCCGTAATCGTCAGCGGCGCCCACCTGATCGGACTTCTGTTCCCAGTTGTTCACGGCCGACAGTACGAGCTTTTCGAGCCACATGGCTGCCTCTTTATTGGTGTACTTCAGAATGCTCAGAGCATCTACCACCTTGCGACCGCGAATGTTGTCCACGACCAGGCGCATTTTGCGCGGCGACATCGGACAGTTTCTCAGTTTAGCTACTGCTTCCATTGTTATAGATGATTACTTTTTATTCCCGGCGTGGCCACGGAAGCTGCGGGTCGGTGAAAATTCGCCGAGCTTGTGCCCTACCATATTTTCGGTGACAAACACGGGGATAAACGTTTTGCCGTTGTGTACCGCGATGGTTTCACCCACCATGTCGGGGATGATCATCGAGGAGCGGCTCCAGGTTTTGATCACCTGTTTGCGGTTGCTTTGCTTTGCTTTTTGCACCTTGTCCAGCAGCGAATGGTGGACGTAGGGGCCTTTTTTTAGTGAACGCGGCATCTCTTTTGTTTAGTTACGGAGTGCTGAGTTAGTTTTTATCGGCGATGATCAGCCTTTTTTGCGGCTGATGATCAGTGCGTTGGAGGCCTTGGTGCGGTTGCGCGTTTTGGCGCCTTTTGCTTTCAGGCCCTTGCGGCTGCGCGGGTGTCCACCCGAAGCGCGGCCCTCGCCACCACCCATCGGGTGATCGACGGGGTTCATGGCTACAGGGCGGTTGCGCGGGCGCCAGCCTTTCCAGCGCATGCGACCGGCCTTGCCCATGACTTCCAGGCTGTGGTCGGGATTGCTGACGCTGCCGATCGTAGCGCGGCAGGTCATCAGGATGCGGCGCGTTTCGCCGGAAGGCAGTTTCACCACGGCGTAACGGTCTTCCTTACCCATCATCAGGGCGCTGTTGCCGGCGCTGCGTACCAGTACGCCACCCTGGCCGGGGTGCATTTCAATATTGTGGATGACGGCGCCCAAGGGAATTTCCGCCAGGTACATGCAGTTGCCCGTTTCCGGAGCCACGCCGCGACCCGATTGTACGGTCTGGCCGACTTCCAGGCCTTCCGGGGCGATGATGTACGACTTTTCGCCGTCGGCAAAGGTGATGAGCGCGAGGTAGGCGCTGCGGTTCGGATCGTACTGGATCGACTGCACTGTTGCCTCGCCCGTTTTATCCCTCCGGAAGTCAACGATACGGTAGCGGCGCTTGTGGCCGCCGCCGCGGTAGCGCATGGTACGGCGTCCGTCGCTGTTGCGGCCACCCGTGCTGCCGATGGTCATGAGCAGGGACTTCTCCGGCTTGGCGCCTTTCGTGAGTTCTTCTCTCGAAACGGCGATCCGGTAGCGTTGTCCCGGCGTGATCGGATTGAATTTCTTAAGTGCCATATCTACTCAGTTGCGAGTATTTAGATGTGGTTGAATGTCAGTCAGTTATTCTTCGCTGCCAAAGAGGTCGATCGTTTCGCCCGGCGTGAGGGTCACATAAGCCTTTTTGTAGGAAGACTTGGTGCCGCGGATGATCGCCGTCTTGGTGCTGCGCGATTTCGGCTTGCCCGGCATGACTGCGGTGTTGACGCTGTCAACGGTCACGTTGAACATCTTCTCTACAGCGGTGCGGATCTCGATCTTGTTGGCCCCTTTGTTCACCACGAAAGCGTACGTATTGCGCTTGTCGGCGAGTTTGGTCGCTTTTTCCGTGATGACGGGCCGTATCAAAATTTGCTTGGCCATAACTAGTGTATGTTTGATGCCCGGGCGGTTAAGCGCAGGTTTCTTTAATTTTTTCGATAGCGCTTTCAGCGATCACCAAGGCGCCGGCGTTCATGATCTGGTACGTGTTGAGGTCCTGCGCAGGGGTGATGCCCGCTTTCGGAATGTTACGGCAGGAGAGGTACAGCGCCTTGTCGTAACTGCTCAGCACGGTCAGCGGCTTTTTGTCGGCCACCTTCAGCGCGGTCAGGATATCCTGAAACTGCCGGGTCTTCGGTGCATCGAAGGAGAAATCCTCCACCACGATGATGCCGTCGGCCTTTGCTTTGGCAGACAGTGCGCTGCGACGTGCGAGGCGGCGCACTTTAGAGTTGACCTGTATGTTGTAGGTGCGGGGGCGCGGGCCGAATACACGGCCGCCGCCGCGATACAGCGGGTTGTTGATATCGCCCTTACGGGAGCCGCCGGTACCTTTTTGCTTGTGCAATTTGCGGGTAGAGCCGCTCATTTCGCTGCGCTCTTTCGACTTGTGGGTACCCTGGCGTTGTGCGGCGAGGTAACGCTTCACGTCGAGCCATACACTGTGCTCGTGGGGTTCGATACCGAACACCTCTTCGGGCAGTTCTACCGTTCTGCCAGTCGCTTCGCCTTTGATGTTGTAGACCGAGATTTTCATTTCCGAAGAAATTATATGGTCAAAAGTTATTTTTCAATCGTTACATATGCGCCCTTGTGGCCGGGAATAGCACCCTTGATAAGGATGATATTCTGCTCAGGGAACACTTTTACTACTTGCAGGCGGCGTACGCGCACCTGTGCATTGCCCATGTGGCCTGCCATACGCATGCCCTTCATGACTTTTGCCGCGAAGGACGAGTTACCGAGCGAACCCGGAGCGCGCAGGCGGTTGTGCTGGCCGTGCGTTTGCTGCATGACACCGCCGAAACCGTGGCGCTTGACGACCCCCTGGAAACCTTTACCTTTGGAAGTACCGGTCACCACGACCTTGTCGCCTTCGGCAAACAGATCGCCTACCGTTACTTCGTCGCCGAGGTTTTTGTCCAGGTTCATGTCGCGAAACTCCTGTACGCGATGCATCGGCTCTTCAAGGCCGGCTTTTTTGAAATGGCCCATCAGAGCCTTGGGCGTGTTCTTTACTTTGCGGTCGCCGAAAGCCAACTGCAGCGCTGAATAGCCGTCGTGTTCTTCCGTGCGCACTTGCGTGATCACGCAGGGACCTGCTTCCACGATCGTTACGGCTACGTTCTTGCCGAGGTTGTCGTAGACACTTGTCATCCCGATTTTTTTGCCAATCAGACCGTTCACGTGTCGTATGTATTTTATGGTTGAACGATTGGTTGAATATATTTTTCTTCAAAACGGTGTTCGCAGCGGGCGCATATGCGAAAAGCGATCTTCCGTTTACCGGAACCGCTTTCGACCGCATCAGTTATCCGAAATGATCAGGACACTTTGATTGCCGCCGGAAACCGCAGACTTGATTCCTGTGAGTACGATCAGGTGAGCTTGACCTGTATGTCAACACCGCTCGGCAGTTCCAACTTGGAGAGAGCGTCCACCGTCTTCTGTGTCGGTGTGTAGATTTCGATCAAGCGCTTGTGGGTGCGCAACTGGAACTGCTCGCGAGCTTTCTTGTTCACGTGCGGCGAACGCAGCACCGTGAAGATTTCTTTCTCGGTAGGCAGCGGAATCGGGCCAGTCACAACGGCGCCACTCGCACGAACGGTCTTTACGATCTTCTCGGTGGACTTGTCCACGAGATTGTAATCGTACGACCGGAGTTTAATGCGAATTTTTTGATTCATTACCCTGAAAGGAATTTAAATTTCAATTTTTGAGCCCTGAAAGCATCAAAACCGAACATGATTTTGACCTGTTTTTCAAAAGCGCCCGCAAAGGTAAGAATACCGCTACTGAAAAACCAAGCAGCTGTGAAAATTTTCTGAAAAAAGTTGAGGCTGTTTTTCACCCCCCTTCTGGGAAGCGCTCGGATGGCCCTGCTCCACAGCATTGTGTTGGTACATCACGTAGCGGTGCAAGGGTTATTTCCCTGTTTTATCGGGACTCAGACCCGGCTGCCCCCGAAACCTGCTTTCTTACTTTTCCGGCATCTATTCGACAAGCGCTGCCGGAAACTCTTTCCGGTGCTTTACATTTGTCCCCCGACAAATGAAATACACCACCGCCTTCATCTGCTCCATGCTCATTTGCCTGGCGGGCACCTCTGCACAGGTGACCATCGTCAAGGGCGCTCCCAACCAGATATTCGATCTCTCCTGCACAAAATGCACCATGACCGTCGAGGACGTATCCTTGTGGCCGGGCGTGCGTGTGTTGCCCTACCATAAAACCAATTCGGGCCTGGTCAATCTGCTGTACTGGAAATACTACGACTCGATCATGAAAGAGGAAGTGACCACCTCGTCCGAATTATCGTGGGAGAAATGTACGCAGCTGATCGACGCGATCGGGGATGGCGATACGGTGTCGCTCCAGATCAACCTGGTGTGGACGGACAGTATGGAGCAAAAACAGAAGATATACCTGTTGCTCGGGGGGCTGCTGAAAAGCGACCTCGCTTCCCTGCCGCTGGATATGGAATACGATGCCGAAGCGCTTACCCTGAAGCACTTCGCATCCATCGTACAGATCAAATACGAGGACGGAAAGACGGAAACCTACGAATCCGTGTCGGGAGAAATGTCACTGACGCGTTTCGACCCCAGGACCGTTGCAATCGCTGGTTCCTTCGAATTCGAGGGCAACTGCATCGGCTGGGTAAAGCGCGGTACCTTCCTCAACGGTGTGTTTGAGAAAGAATGAATGCCGGGCACCACGCCCGTGCATTTTTCCAAACCTGATAATATATTAAGGTGTAACAGATCAGGGAAGCAGGTATCCCATGATCAGGCCTGCGGTAACGGCTGCCGAACACGCCAGCCAGAACCACTCGAACATGCTTGCCCGGCGCTTGCCCTCCTGCTTCCGCGCTTGCAGCGCCCTTAGCCCGCTGTGAAAGGGATAAGCGGGATTGGCCAGCAATACGCGCACCAATGAGAAGCGAACGGAAAGTTCGTTTGCCAATGCAGGGTTTCTGGCGATCTGCCTTTCAAAAACCAACTGCTCCTCGGGGCTGAGACGGCCGTATAAATACGGATCGATTAACTTGAAATAGTTATTCATGTACTGGGCGGAGTTGATCGGTGATTGGTAATGATTAGAGAGCAAGGACTTTACACCGGCGGTGAAAGCCGTACTCTGGGGAATAAAATGGAATAAACGGGTGGGTGATTAATAAAAACTGGTCTGGGGAGATGTTAGTGCGGTCATCTGAAGACCATATAAAAACTTTGCTTTCCCAAATATATTGTTTATCAGGGGCAATGTGATTTAAAAATTATTTAACGGGCAAAATATATCGCTGAACGGTCAATTTTCGCCACCGGATATACCACAAAAGGGTCATTGGCCGAATGCTGCGTAGTATCGCGCACCCAGTGAATTGCCTTCCCGGCCAATGCTTTCGAGGCCCCAACGGCCGTTTTCCGCGTGAATGGGTTGTGTCTGAGCGCCGGTGTGCAGGGCTTCGTATTCGTCGTAGTCAATGGCCTTGCGTTCGTTCAGTTTGCGGAAAACCCCGAATTGCACCGCTACGGCTTCCCAACCTTTTTGTACCACCGCCTCGAATACTTTGGCTTTGGAGCCGCTTCCGTATGCAATAAAACCGAGCCTTTTCCCCGCCAGCCGCGCACCGTCGGCCCGGTCGCATTCAAGCGCGCTCATCAGCGCCAGAAAAATGGATGCCGTATACAGGTTGCCCGTATCCTGGCTGGCCCGCTGTGCCTTTTCCAGTTTTTGGGCTACAAAACGCCGGTACAACGCCGTTTCGCTGACCGCCTTCAAAAAAGTGCCTTTTGCCTTTTCATACGATTTGCGGTCGGGAAATGCATTAGCGGACGGCTCCGTCAGTTCGAGCGAAGCCGCATCCTGCGCCCAGGTTCCTTTGCGCTTGCGTTCTTCCACAAATTGCTCCACGTAAATACGTTTCCCGTGAAAAGCATACGGCAGATGGAAGATCATCCGCGCCCAGCGTTCGGAAAGCGCCCGGTATTTGTCGTCGCCAAAAAGTCCGCCCGCCACTGCGCGCCGGCGGAAGTCGTCGAGTGCTTCTGACATGCGATCGTAGTAGCACTGGTTGGAGTATTGCCCGTCGAACACCGGCGTTTCACTGAACCGCTCCCTGCGCGGTTTGTAGAAATCGTGCACGCTTTCCATGGCCACGCCGAAGAGCCGGCGCACGGCGAGCAGTCGCGGGTTCCAGCGCAGGAGCATGGCCACGGCGCCGGCGCCCTGGGTGTATTCGCCGCTGGAGCCGAGTTCGTATTTGGCGATGTCGCTGGCTACCACGATCCCGATCCGGTCGCGATCGGCGGCCAGCCAGTCGAGCGTGTTTTGCAGGGCATCAGTGGCGCCGATACAGGCAAAAGTCATGTCCAGCACATCGCATTGCCTGAAACAGTCGTGCCCAAAGCGATCCGAAAAGCGCTGGCGAAGCATCTCCACCGCGTAAGTGCCCGTCGGCTTGGCCATGTCCAGCGCGCTTTCCGTGCCCATATATATACGTCCGATGCTTCGGGGATCGAGGTGGTTTCGCTCGATGAGTTCCGCGATCGCTTCGGCAGCCATGGTAGCGGCATCCTCGTGTGTGTCGCAGACCGCCATTTTATACAGTCCGAGCCCCTGAGACAGTTTTTCATAGGGGATATTGCGTTTTTCGGCCAGTGCCCGGATGTCCAGGTAAAGTTTCGGCACGTAAAAGGCCATATCGTCGATGCCAATGGGAAGTAAGGCCATGTCAGTCACATGTTTTTTTGGCGCATGCCGCGCGGTGGAAGTTTCGATTTGTCATGGTCATACACATACGGCGTACGCCCCGAAGCGCATAACGCTAAGGAAAAAGAACGCGCGGCCGGTGGCTGCTGCCCGCCATTCGGTCAAAACCGGTGCGGAACGCGGCATCCGGCAGGCCGCCGGTACGGAAGTGGTTAGGGAAAAACGCGAGGTGGTGCGGTCGGTATCGTAAAAACGACGCGCGAAGGTAAAGGTTTCCGGTTTTTCCGAATACCCATATTGTTGCAGCGGTTCAGTGGATCGGGTTATGCGATTTCTTGTGCATTGTTATCAGGAGAATGGATGCCGTGGAAGGGCTGTTTCCCGGCATCGACGTTGTGATACCTTGAATGCTGCAGTAGCCGGGCCAGACACCGGAATAGTGTTTCAGGAATTGCGTTCAGCGTAACACGTTGTCTGAAAAGCGACGTAACAAACTGATTGTCAGTGTTATATTTTTTCAAACAAAAAATTTATTAAAAAACAACATTCAATTATTTGTTTTTAAAAACAACTTGTTTATTTTTGTTGCGATTTAAAACAATAACAGTTATCAAACGGGTTACTTTATGAAACTCGAAGTATTCGAAAGCAAGCACGGCACCAAGGTGGTTACCGCTTCCAATCTCTTTGCCGTTCTGAATCTTCCAATCCGCCAATACGGTATGCTGACCCGCCGCTGGATGCGCGATGCCTATGAGTTTGCCGACGGCATCCGCCGCCCGCAGGCCTATCGCGATTTTGCAAAGCGCCCGCGCCCCGGCGAACCGATCGAGGACTTTTACCTGACGCTCGAACTGGCCAAACTGATCGCCCTGCGCAGCAACAGCAAAAACAAACTCAAATACGCCCGCCTGATCGATGCAGTCGCCCAAAACGGGCAAATGAACCTCTTTCAGCAGGCCGCATAGCGGTGGCGGTTTAGCGCCTCATTCATGATCGTACCGTCGCTTTGCAGCGGCATGTCATCCGGAGCCTCAGGTTTCGATGAAGGCATCTGCATACCGGGTTTCCGACAGCAAACTCAAACAGTTTCGTACAAATACTATTTACAAATGAAAAAACTGAACGTTTACCTCACGTTTCCGGGCACCTGCGAGGAAGCACTTAACTTTTACAAAGATTGCCTCGGCGGCCGGATCGTTTCGATGCAGCGTTTCGGCGAGTCGCCCGTAAACGCCCCCGATGACTACAAACAAAAGGTCATGCATGCCGTGCTCGAATCGGAAGGCGTGCTTATCATGGCCTCCGATGCCATGCCCGATCAGCCGGTTACCGTCGGAAATAACGTACACCTCAGCCTCGACTTCAGCGATGCAGCCGATCAGGAGACCGTTTTCAACAAACTCTCCACGGGAGGGCAGGTCTACATGCCCCTGGAAAAAACGTTCTGGGGAGCCGTGTTCGGGATGCTGGCCGACAAGTACGGTACCAGCTGGTTGCTGAACCGCGATGTTTCATCCGAACAATAAATCGGGAAACAGCACTCCCCTACTCCCCAATCCTGCGTTCTCGAAATTTCAGCCGGCGGCCGTACAGGCCCCGGCTTTATTTTTTTCCCGCATTAAACCATCCGCCCTTAACTTCGTCATAACAATTAAACAAGACAGTTTGCAGGCTATCGCGACGAAAAAAAACGCCTCTGACGAACAGATACTGGAACTGCTGCGCGCCGAAGGGACGTTCGAGCGCGGTTTTCGGCTGCTGATGGAGCAGTACCGCGAGCGGCTCTACTGGCATATCCGGCGGATCGTGCTGATACACGAAGATGCGGACGACGTTTTGCAAAACACCTTCATCAAAATTTACAGAGGGATCCTGCAATTCGAGGGCAAGTCGAAACTGTATACCTGGCTGTACCGGATCGCCACCAACGAGGCCATCACGCATTTGCAAGGGAAAGCCCGGCACAGTGCCGCATCGCTGGACGATTCGGCCGATATGCTCGGCAACCGCCTGCTGGCCGATGAGTGGTTCGACGGCGACGATCTGCAGATCAGGCTTCAGAAAGCCATTGCGTTACTGCCTGAAAAACAACGGATTGTTTTCAACCTTCGTTACTACGAAGAACTGCCCTACGAAGAAATGTCGGCTATGCTAGGCACTTCCGTGGGCGCCCTGAAAGCCTCTTTTCACCACGCGGTGAAAAAAATTGAATCGGCATTTAAAGAACAGGATCACTGATCAGATACCCTGTTGAAACATGAAAAAAGAATCATTGGACAAGGAATTGGAAGGACTTTCTCCGAAGTTGCAGGAGCTCCGGCGCGAAAACGACGGTTTCCGGCTTCCTGATTCGTATTTCGAATCGCTGGAAGAGGCGGTATTCAGCCGCCTCGACGCGGCAGGCGCCAGGCGCCAGCAGGAGTTGACCGTGAGCCGTGGCAAAGGACTGCACAGCAGGCTGTTCAGCATTCGCTGGATGGCGACGGCAGCCGCCGTTCTTGCGCTCATACTGGCCGCCGTCTGGTTTTTCAAACCCACCCCTGTTGCCGCACCCCAGCCGGTCGCCCGGCAACTGACGGAAGAAGAGATCATAGAATCCTACGTTTTGGAAAATATCCGCGATTTTGAAGTGGAGCAACTGGCAGCGCTTTCGACAGAACACGAAGTGGAAAGCAGCCCGGCCCCGCCCAACCAGCAGACGACGCCAAAAGGAGGAGACCTGCTGGACAATATGTCGGCGGAAGAAATGGAACTCCTGCTGAAGGAAATGACCGACGAAGAACTCGAAAGCCTGCTTTAAGAAACCGTCTGAAAACCGCTTCTAAGACCACCCACACAATACTCAGACCATTGCAGCATATTATGAAACGCTTTTTTCTGACGATCCTGGCCGCCGCCGCATTCCTGTCGACGGCACAGTCGCAAACCGTCGCCGAAAGGCTCAAAGCCATCCGCGCGGAAGTATATACCCGCGTGCTGAACCTCACTCCGGAAGAGGCGCAGAATTTCTGGCCGATCTTCAACGAATACGTGGATGAAAAAGAAAGCCTGCAAAAACAACTCCGGCCGGAAGGCCAGATCGATGGCATGAGCGACGCCGAAGTGGAAGATTACATCAAAAAATACTTCGAAGTGCGCCAGAAAGAGTTCGATCTGGAGAAAGAACTGGTGCAAAAACTCAGGAAAGTGCTGCCGGCACGCAAGATCGCCAAACTGCCCAAAGCGGAGCGCGAATTCAGGGAAAGCCTGCTCAAGCGATTGCAGGAACTGAAAGAACGCCGCCAGCAACGGCGCGGACGCAACTAAGTACAACAGTTTATTCAAAAAGCCCGACCCGGTTTGACTCACCCGGGCCGGGCTTTTTAGTTTCCCTCAGCCGACACCGTAAAAAGTCCTGGCATCGCCTTCAAACGGTCAATTAATCACCACTTCCACAGTCCGAACTTTGCAGTATCATTCACCACAAAGTTCAACACTATGGAAGATACCCAAATCTATACGATGCCCCGGATCGGCGACAAAGCGCCCGATTTCGAGGCACTGACGACCACCGGCAAACTCCGGTTTTCAGAATACGCAAAAGGCTTCTGGACCTTGTTGTTCTCACACCCTGCCGACTTTACGCCGGTGTGCACCACCGAAATGTCGGGATTTGCGAAAGAAAAAGACTTTTTTGCCGGCCGCGGCGCCAAACTGATCGGTCTGAGCATCGACAGCATACACGCCCATGTGGCCTGGGTGCAGAACGTGCGTGAAAAAACCGGCGTTCTGTTCGAATTCCCCATCATTGCGGATATCGATATGTCGGTCGCCAAACTGTACGGCATGCTCCAGCCCGGCGAGAGCGAAACGGCCGCCGTACGCGCCGTCTTTTTTATCGATCCGGAATTCAAGATCAGGCTGATCATGTACTATCCGCTCAACGTCGGCCGCAACATGGAAGAGATCAAACGCGCGCTTGTGGCCCTGCAAACCGCCGATCGCCACAAATGCGCCCTGCCACTCGACTGGAAACCCGGCGAAAAGGCCATTGTACCGCCGCCGAAAACGCTCGACGAACTCGATGCACGACTGAAAAGCGACTACGAAATGGTCGACTTCTACCTTGCCAAACGCGCGCTGGAAGAAGTACAGTCGTAAGGCTCGCCCGCTGCCGTATCCGCATTTCACATAAAAAGTCCTGTTCATACCATGAAAAGTGCAAATCGTCTGGCGCTTTGAAGCATTTCTTTTGCAGAGCATTCATTCATCATTCTACCAACTACCATGCAACACCATCAGATAGTGATCGTAGGCGGCGGCAACGCCGGTATATCGCTTGCAGCCCAACTGCTCCGCAAAAACCGCAAACTGGACATCGCCATCATCGATCCGGCTGAAAAGCACTACTACCAGCCGGCCTGGACGCTGGTAGGCGGAGGCGCTTTCAATATCAATGACACGGTGCGCAGCGAAGCGTCCGTGATGCCGAAGGGTGTGACCTGGATACAGCAGCGGGCCATCGGCTTTGCCCCCGAAGAAAACCGCGTAGACCTGGACAACGGCGCCGTTACGTACGATTTTCTGGTGGTTTGTGCCGGCATCCAGTTGAACTGGAACGCCATCAAGGGCCTTCCCGAGACGCTGGGACAAAACAACGTGTGCAGCAACTACTCTTTCAATACGGCGCCCTACACGTTCGAGTGCATCCGGAACTTCAAAGGCGGCACGGCGCTGTTCCACAATCCTTCCACACCGGTCAAATGCGGCGGCGCGCCGCACAAGATCATGTATCTGGCCACCGACTATTTCCGCAAACACGGTATGCTGGATAAAGTGGATATCCAGTACTGGAGCGGTGGCAGTCGTTTGTTCGGTGTGCCCAAGTACGAAAAAACGCTGCTCGAGGTCGTAAAACGGGGGAACATCAAACTCCATTTCATGTACAACCTGACGGAGATCGACGGGCCCAACCGGAAGGCCACCTTCGTCGGTTTCGGGGAGCAGAATAAAGGCGAGGTCAAAGAAGTTGCCTTCGATATGATCCACGTTACGCCGCCGCAAAGCGCGCCCGACTTTATCAGCAAAAGCCCGCTGGCCAGCGCTGCCGGCTGGGTGGATGTGGACAAAGGCACCATGCAGCACCTTCGTTATGCCAACGTCTTTTCATTGGGCGATTCGGCAGGCTTGCCGACTTCAAAAACCGGCGCTGCCATCCGCAAACAGGTTCCGGTGCTGGTCCACAACATTCTGGACGCCGTTGCGGGGCACAAATCTTCGTTCATTTACAACGGCTATTCGTCCTGCCCGATCGTGACCGGCTACGGCAAACTGGTGCTGGCAGAGTTCGACTATACCAACACCCCGACCGAAACATTCCCCTTCGACCAGTCGAAAGAACGCTGGTCGATGTATCAACTCAAACGCGAGGTGCTGCCGCGGATGTACTGGTCGGCGATCCTCAAAGGGCTGGCATAAATCAATTCAAACTTTTGCGTAGTGTGACTTTTGTCACCAACGCTTTGCCTTGCAGGGGCGCAACTTTGCGGGAAAGGATCTCTGCATGGCGAAAAAGATGCCTACATACAGCATTTGTAATCTGCTCGGCGCTGACCGCTGCATGACGGAGATCGTCGTCATGCGGCTGCGCCATTTTCTTGACCACCACGGTGACATTAGATTCCCGCACCGACATAATTTTTACCAGATCGTCCTGTTCACCGAAGGCGGAGGCAGGCATTCGATCGATTTTCAGCGTTTCGACGTGCGCCCCCACGAGGTGTACTATATGGCGCCCGGGCAGATTCACACCTGGGAATTCGACGATAAAACGGACGGTTTCCTGATCAACTTCAATGAATCCTTCCTGACTTCAGCGCATCACAACCCGCACTTTGTCAGGGATTTCCCCTTGTTCAACACGATCAGCGGCTCACCGGTCAACACCCTCGACCTGGCCTGCTGCGGCGAACTCGCGCAGGTATTCCGTCAGATGCTGGAAGAGTTTGATAAAGGCGGCGAGTTTTCGCAGGAAATCCTGCGCGGCATGCTGACGATCATCCTGGCCAAACTCTCCCGCGCCGCACCGAGCCCGTTCCGGGAAAATGCCTCCAGACATCATCTGGAATTGATCCGTCAGTTCGAAAAACTGATCGAGCGGCACTTTCGGGAAAAACGCCTGCCCAGAGAATACGCCGAAATGATGTACATCACTCCCAACCACCTCAATGCGCTGACCAATCAGGTATTGGGAAAAAGCGCCGGCGAAATGATCCGCGAGCGCGTATTGCTGGAAGCCAAACGCCTGCTCAGCAATTCCGATCTCATGGTCGGCCAGATCGCGGAGTCTCTGCACTTCGAGGACTACGCATATTTTACCCGTTTCTTTAAAAAGTATCTGGGCGCCACGCCGGAAGGATTCCGGGCGTTGCAGGCGCAACCCATGGCTTCCTGAAAGTAAATAACAGGGCTTGTTGTCAAAGCAACACAACGAAGTGCCATGCCGACACGGGAAGATGTCAAGACAACACAACGAAGTGTCAAGCCGGCACAAGAAGATGTCAAGACAACACGACGAAGTGTCAAGCCGACACGAGAAGATGTTTAAACAACACGGCGAAGTGTCAAGCCGACACGAGAAGATGTTTAAACAACACAGTGAAGTGCCGGGCTGACACAAGAAGATGTCAAGACAATACAGTGAAGTGTCAAGCCGACACGAGAAGATGTCATGACGACACGATGAGTGGTTAAAACAACAAGAAGAGGAGATGTTCAGGTTTTCGCGGCAAACGGTCCGTCGAACTTGGGTTTCCAGGTTTCGGCGATGGCAAAGGCCCTGAACTTAGCGTCGCGCGCCTTTTCGCCGTCGAACAGTTCGTCTACGGTTTCCTGGAACAACAGCACCCAGCGGTCGAAGTGTTCGGCCTTGAGCGGGTGTTTCGCGTGCAGGTCAACGTGCTTCTGGATCGGGTTTCCGCGGTAGGCATTGGCGTTGTCAAGCAGCAGAAATTCCCAGAAACCGTACATCACAGGCAGGTGATGCGCCCAGTCGACCTGCGCCACTTCATTAAAAATATACCCGATCACTTCGTCCGCCTTCACTTTTGTATAGAAAGCGTCGATGAGCGTTTTGATGTCTTTGGGGGTCGTTATATCTGGAAACATGGTCTATTTTTAAATGATGCCGCGAAGTTCCTGCTTCAGAAATCGCATTTAGTACGGTTCTGTTTCAGCCAGCGCTCCTTTTCGGGGTAATCGGGCATGTGCTGCTCGACGAGCGACCAGAAGCGATCGGAGTGATTGAGTTCCACCAAGTGCGCCAGTTCGTGCAGGATCACGTAATCCTGCACATCGTCCGGCGCAAACAGGAGCCTTGTGGAAAGGTTGACGTTGCTATGTGCCGAGCAACTGCCCCAGTTGCTGTGGTTGTATTTCAGGTTGACGCTTTTGATGTGGCGGCGAAATGTCCGGTCGTTCCAGTCGAGCACGCGCCGGCGGATCTCCGGGTAAAAATCGCCCGCCACTACCCTGCTGAGCAGTGTTTTAATGCTGCGGGTGCGTTGGGCTTCGGCGCTATGCGCCGCCAGGCGTATGCTGATGGTATCGCCCACCAGTTGCGCCGTGTGCGTCTGGCGCGCTTCGAGGTTCACATCGAGCATGTACCTGCGTCGGCCGACCACCAGTATATCGCCCGTCCGGTACGTTTTCCGGAGGAAAGGCGTCTTCAGCGCAGGGCGTTCTTCCAGGGTCTTGTCGACCCATACCTGCAGTTCCGCCAGCTGCTGTTGGATGTATTCGGGCGGCACCCCGACGGGCATGCGGAGCGTGACCTTCTTCCCCGTAATGCCAAACCGCGTGTCGCGCCGGCGTTCGAGCGACACCTGCACCGGCAATTCGAGCCCGGCGGAATTCATCACAAGCCGATATGTCAGGTTTTTATGCATGGGAAGGGCAAGTCGTAAATCATAAGCCAATCGCCTGACGGTTTCTTATCCTTTGCGGCGGGCAAAGTCCTGCATCAGGTCCACCAAAGCCTGAACGCTCGCTTTGGGCAGGGCATTGTATGTGCTGGCGCGGAAACCGCCGACGGAGCGGTGGCCTTTCAGTCCGACCATTCCGTTTACTTCCGTTTCTTTGAGGAAATCCTTCTCCAGACCGGCATAAGCGTCTTCCATTACAAAACAAACGTTCATGAGCGAGCGGTCTTCCTTGGCAACCGTGCCGCGGAAAAGCGGGTTCCGGTCGATCTCCTGGTACAGGATGGAGCCTTTTGCGCGGTTGCGGCGTTGCATCCCCTTCAATCCGCCACTTTTTTTGATCCAGCGCAGGGTCAGCATGCTCACGTAGATCGGGAACACCGGCGGCGTGTTGTACAGGGAATTCTCTTTTACAAAAGTCCGGTAGTCGAGCATGGAAGGCAGGTGCCGCCGCACCGTACCGAGCATATCGTCGCGCACGATCACGACCGTGGCGCCGGCAGGTCCGAGGTTTTTCTGCGCGCCGGCGTAGATAATGCCGAACGGCGCAGGGTCGAAAGGCCGGCTCAGAAAGTCGGACGACATGTCGCATACCAGCGGCACCGGCGATTTGGGGAACTTGTGCAGTTGGGTGCCGTAGATGGTGTTGTTGCTGGTAATATGCAGGTACCTGGTGTTTTTCGGGACCCTGAATTTTTTCGGGATATATGTATAGTTCTCCTCTTTGGAGGAAGCCAGTATCTCTACGTTCCCGAAATATCGGGCTTCCTTGATCGCCTTGTTCGCCCATACGCCCGTTTCAATATATGCGGCGGTTTCATCTTCGTTGAGCACATTGAAGGGCACCATGTAAAACTGTGTGCTGGCGCCGCCGGTCAGCCAGAGCACGTGGTATTCTTCGGGCAGGCCGATGATCTCGCGCATCAGGGCATTGGCTTCTTCGATGATGGCGGTGAACTCGGGGCCGCGGTGAGAGAGCTCGAGCAGGCTGAGTCCCATGCCCTGATAATTGGCGGCAGCCCTGCCGGCTTCTTTAAGTACGGATGCGGGGAGAATGGCCGGGCCGGCGGAGAAATTGTGTTTTTTCATATCTGGATGAAGATAAAACCTGGTTTACTGGTTCATAAAAACGACGGCAAAAGTAGGGGAACTACTGTTAATTTTGAAAAAGGCCTTACTTTTGAACATCGCCAAAAGGCATTTTCCGACATGAATAAATTATTCACACCCCGGCAGACCGCGATTTTGGCAGCGCTGCTGATCGTTCTGATCACCGCCGTCATTCCCAACACGTTCAAATCACTGTTTTCCGCAGAAAGCGGCCACCTCAAAATATTGCCCGGCATCGGTCCGCTGCTGGCCTTGGGCTTGTTGTTGCGTTGGCGCAGAGTCAGGCAGATCGCTTATCTGGCTTTCGCCATCGCATTTTTCATAACCCTCATTATCGGCATCATGACGCCGGAGTACCGCCCGGGGTTTCTGCTCATGTCCGGCCTGATCGCCATTTTGCTGGCGGTGCTCGGCAGCCAGCCCATGAAGGCGTATCTGCAACCGGTGGGCCATAGTTGAATTTTATGCTCCGGGTATTTTCCCAAAATAAGCGTTTGTTCAAATTTGCTCGCTTTCGCCTCAGCATGAAAATTTGAACAAACTCTAAATCCCCGCGACAGATCGTAACTGTCTCGGGGATTTGTTTTTATGCTCCTCTTTTTAAACCGGCCCTTGCACGTTTACCCGTATTTTCCAGATAACACAAGATCATACAGCAGATATTCCTACAACTGCACTGAGGTAGATTTTAGTCGAAATACCGGTTCGGAAGAACCCCCGGCGATCATACATTTGCCTGGGAAGCTGCGCCTGATGCTAAAACAAGACTGAAACGATCGCCTATGTCAACCTGGATACACGACTCGACCGAACTCAACGGAACCCTGGTGCGGCTGGTGCCGCTAAAAACGGAGCACTTCGATGCGCTGGCACAAGTAGCCAGTGACAAAAGAATATGGGCTCATTATACCCTTGACGGAAGCAATGAAGGGCGTCTTCGCACGGCGTTAAACGACGGATTGCTGGAAAAACAAAAAGGCGCGCAATTTCCGTTTGTTATATTTGAAAAGGCCACCGATCGGGTGCTCGGGAGTACGCGCCTGCTGGAGCTACAGCCTGCGCACCGGAAACTGGAAATCGGCTGGACCTGGCTGCATCCCGATCATTGGGGCACGGCTGTCAATCTGGAATGCAAGCTCCTGCTTTTGTCTTTTTGTTTTGAAACCCTGGGCACAACGCGCGTCCAGCTGCGCACCGACGAAAACAATATCCGATCCAGAAAAGCCATCGAAAAAATCGGCGCCCGCTTCGAGGGGATACTCCGCCACGATCTGATCCGCGACGACGGAACGCACCGGAATTCCGCGTATTTCAGCATCATCGAGCCGGAGTGGGAAGGGGTGAAAAAGGCCTTGTCTGAAAAACTCCGGATAAAAGCGGGATGGTAATGGATAGGGCTTGGGTATCATTTACCCTTAATAAAGAACGCCCTGCCACATGGAGCAGCAGGGCGAATCCTGCCTTTTCACAGCAAAACAGCACACAACCGGAGCACTGTGAACAATAGTCCAACCTTTTGAAACAATAGTGCAAATATTTGTCGCCCCTACCCCGGCATCTTTGCAGCATCAAAAAAAATTATGCTGCCATGTCCAAAAAAGGCATCCTGAAACTTTACCTGTTTTCGCTCACACTGCTGGCTGCATTGACCGCCAGAGCGCAACCCTTTCTGACCTTCACTGGAGGGATCCAGCAAGTTTTACCCGATGAGGAGAAATACCACGATTTCCTTGTACCGGAAAGTGATTCTGCACGACAACTGATCCTGGAATTAAAAGGCGCCGACGGCGGCTGGATCGAATACACGTATATCGACCGGTTCAACGAACAGCGCACCCAGCGGGTGAACGCAGGCGAGGGCGCCACGATCAGCACCACTTACCGGATCGGTACGGGCATAGGAGAGATCCCGCCGGGCGCCACGATCCGCATGGTCATCGGCAAACGGGGTCAATGGGCCAAATACGACCTGCTTCCTGACGGCAAATTCGGCGCAGGCGGCGGCGGCGGCACGGCCATCCTGATGTCCAGGGGACAAAGTAGCGCCTGGCAGATATTAATGGTGGCCGGCGCCGGTGCAGGTGCGGGCGTGCAGAAAATGGGAGACCAGATAAAATACTACCCCGGGCAGGCCGGCAATTCCGACGAGTATAGTTACGGCAACAGTCACCCCGACAAAATTGCGGAAGGTGGCACATCCGGTGGCGGCGGTAAGTCCGTGGAAACTTCCGGCGGCGGCGGCGGCGCATACGGCAATGGCGAACACCAGCTCGGCGAACTGCACTACGGAAATGCCGGCTGGAAGGATCGCAATCTTTCCGGCGAGCCGCTGGGCGGCATCGGCGGCACGCAGGCTGGCTGCAGAAATGGCGGCTGGGGCTTCGGCGGCGGCGGTTCGGGTGGTGTCAGCGGCGGCGGCGGCGGCGGCTATTCCGGCGGCGGCGCCGGCAAGCCGGGTTTCGGCGGCGGTGGCGGCGGCAGTTATGTGGAAACGACAGCCGTGCAAGCAAGCAATATCAGCAAACAACAGAACGGAGATACCAATAACCCCGGCGACGGGTACGTCAGATACCTGCTCACCGACAGATAAACCCCGAAAAACGATGCTTTACAATTTCAATGATGCTAATTATGAAAAATGTAAACTTGATCGGGTGCTGCCTGATCTGGATAGCCCTGCTGGGCTCGGGAATCCCGCTGTCCGCACAGCGGACGGTGCAGGAGTATAAAATGAAAAACCTGATCTCGAATGTCGTCCTGCAAAAATTCGAACAGATCAATAAGGATGTTGAGGTGTTCGAGCACAAGGAAGGCAACCGCCTGGTACTGATCGGCGACTCCACGCAGATCGAACAGGCCATCAGCGAACTGGAAATGCTCGATGTGCCGCAGATGATGGTCACCATCGAATTCATGCTGGTGGAATATTTCCACGAGCACGACTTCGAATGGGGCATTGACATCACCCAAGGCGCATCGGGAAACTTCAGCGGGGTCAATTACACACCCGGCGCCACTTCAGGTGAACTGTCGCTCATGTACGATGCCGTCACAAAACTGTCGCCGAATTTCCACCTCAACATCCGGGCACTGGTCAATGAAGACCGCGCAAAAGTGCTGACCAACCCGCACCTGGTCGTACTGAGCGGCGAGCCGGCCAGTTTGAACATCCTCGACCGCCGCACGATCGTGCTGGAAACGGCTACCATCAACGGCGTCACCACCAGTCTGCAAAATATCGAAGCAGGTATCCGGCTCAACGTAACGCCCGTACCCACGCACGACTCCCTGATCCACCTTATTGTGCAGGGCCAGGTATCGGAATTCCTGCCCTTCTCTGAAGCCGGCGAATACCTGACCGAAGAGAACAACATTTCCACACAGGTAACGGTGAACGACGGGCAAACATTGATCATCGGCGGGCTGGTGCAGGAAGAAACCAACACCCTCGACGGCGGCGTGCCCTTCCTCCGGAAGATACCGCTGCTCGGGCTGTTGTTCAAAAAGAAAAAGGAAGTAAAAAACTACGTAGAGCGGGTCATGTACATCACCCCTTACCTCCATCCGATCGAGAATGAATCGGAGTACAAGAATATCCGGAAAATGACGCCTTTCGAAAATACCATCGAAAAGATCATCGAACAGGATCCGGCATTCCTGAAGTACGATAAAACGGACAAATCGATGCGCAGGAACCGCAAAGCCCTGAAACGGCAGCAGCGGCAGGAGAAACGCAA
Organism: Lewinellaceae bacterium; assembly: GCA_020636045.1. Lineage (GTDB taxonomy): Bacteria > Bacteroidota > Bacteroidia > Chitinophagales > Saprospiraceae > M3007. The sequence goes on along the minus strand of JACJYP010000012.1, from coordinate 5,188 downwards.
TAATTGAACATTAAGAAACCAACGCGATGAAAAATACAATCTATCGGCTGCTCCTGGTCGTGACAACGATCTCCGCTGTCAGCTGCAAAGACCTCATCATTATTCCGGAGAGGGGATCGATCAACGGTTATGTGACCGACAACAACGGCGCCCCGCTGGCCGGGGTGCAGGTGTCCGCAACTTTTACCGCGCCGAGCCAGTCGCAGGGCCAACAGTCCTTCCCCACCACGCTGACGGCACAGACCGACAACAGCGGCTATTATCAACTGTCGGAGTTATGGGATGACGTCACGGTCAGCGTTCAGCAACAGGGCTTCCAGCCGACGACCACGCTGATCGACCTGAGCGAAAACGATCAGCCTTCACTGAACATCACGCTCTCCGGGAGCCCGACTATCGGCACCGTAAACCTGAACAAGACCACTTTTATTTCGGGCCAGGCCGACACCCTGTCGGTGCGGATGGAAGTGCAGGACCTGTACAACAGCAATAGCCAGGGTTATACCGGCAACTTTTTGCTCAAAACAGATGGCGGGGTCATTGCTTCGATCATCAACGCAACGCTGTTATCGGAAAGCCTGAATTTCTACCTGTTCGAGGGCGCGATCTCCACGGAGGAACTGCCTGTAGGAACGTATGGAATACTAGCCGAGGTCAGGGATCCCGACGGGAATATGCACCGGATCGATCTTGCACAACATGTCAGCGTAGAGTAACCGGGGCGGCACAACGCCTTTCGCGAGACAAAAAATAATGCCGGGTAACACCGCAGCTTAAGACAGCATCATTGATGGGCGAGGGGAAGCCTGGTTCCAGGTTTCTTCCTTGCCCTATTTTAAAAATGCTTTCAAGCCGCCGCCCGCAACCTGTGGTTATAAAAGCCATGACAGGATTAAATGATCGAACAATGATGCTATCCATAAAAATACGATCAAAATTGCGACGCAGCCTGGTTTTTGCCCTGCTGTTGTTTTGCGGCAACGCCCTGTTCGCACAACGAGTCGTCCACGAATACCGGATCAAAAACCTGATCTCTGATGTCGTATTGCAGAAGTTTGAGCAGATCAACAGCAACGTAAACATCTACGAGCACAAGGAAGGCAACCGGCTTATTCTGGTAGGCGATTCCATGCATATACAACAGGCGGTCAGACACCTCGAAATGCTGGATGTACCGCAAATGATGATCTCGATCGAATTCATGCTGGTTGAATATTTTCATCAGCACGACTTCAACTGGGGGATCGATATTACCCAGGGCAGGTCCGGCAATTTCAGCAACCTTGCCTACACGCCGGGCGCCAGTTCGGGACAGTTATCAACCCTGTACAATGCGGTGACCAAGTTATCGCCGAACTTTCACCTGAATATCCGCGCCCTGGTCAATGAGGACCGGGCCAAGGTGACGACCAACCCGCACATCGCTGTGCTGAGCGGAGAAGCCGCCAACCTGAACCTGATCGACCGCCGCACGATCGTGCTGGAAACGGCTACCATCAACGGTATTACGACCAGCCTGCAAAATATCGAAGCCGGCATTCAACTGAATGTGACGCCGGTGCCGACACATGACTCGCTGATACGCCTGAACATACAGGGCAAGGTCTCTGAATTTTTGCCCTTCTCGGCGTCCGGAGAATTTCTGATCGAAGAAAACGAAATTTCCACCCAGGTGACCATATCTGACGGTCAGACCCTCATCATCGGCGGCCTGATCATGGAAGAGACCAATATCGTAGAAGGCGGGATACCCTTTCTGAGAAAAATTCCGCTGCTGGGGTTCCTCTTCAAAAGCAAAAGGGAAGTAAAAAACTACGTGGAACGTGTGATGTACATCACGCCGTACCTCCATCCGATCGAAAACGAATCGGAATACCGGAATATCCGGAAAATGACGCCTTTTGAAAATACGGTGGAACAGATCATCGAACAGGACCCGCAGTTTTTGCAATACGACAAAACCAAAAAGTCGGTAAAGCGGAACCGGAAAGCCGGAAGAAAACAACAACGCACACAGAACAATTAATGTGTTCTGATGGAATAGCAATTGTTTACCCCAGAAAAGTCAGGACATCTTCAAAACGCTCATTTGAAACACCCTGTTTAACACCAGCAAAATGGAAAACGTGCAAGAACATGCGGGCGCCAAAAAGCACCGCAACATGATACTGTTTGCCGGGATCGTCGGGAATGTGCTGGAATGGTACGACTTCGCCGTGTACGGTTTTTTCGCGCCCGTACTGGGCCGGTTGTTTTTCCCCTCCAAAGACCCTGTCACTTCGCTGATCGCCTCGTTCGGCGCTTTTGCTGCGGGCTTTCTGATGCGTCCGATCGGCGGTGCATTCTTCGGATACATCGGCGACCGCATCGGCCGGAAACGCGCGCTGAATCTTTCTGTGATCCTGATGGCGCTGCCTACTTTCACGATCGGCCTGATGCCTGTATATGCCCAGATCGGCATCCTCGCGCCCGTGATGCTTGTGCTGCTGCGCATGTTGCAGGGGCTGTCCGTCGGCGGTGAGTTCACCAGTTCCATTGTGTATTTATCGGAAAGCGCGCCGAAAGGAAAACGGGGCCTTTTTTCGAGCGCCTCCATGTTCGGAGCGTTCGGAGGCATCCTGCTTGGCTCGTTCCTGAGCGGCGTCCTCAGCAATGCGCTGAACCCCGCGCAAATTGCAGCCTGGGGCTGGCGCATCCCGTTTTTGATCGGCATTGTGGTGGCCGCCTTCGGCTATCTGGTCCGCCGGCACATGCCGGAAACACTTCCTGCGGAAAAGAAAACAGAAAACCCGCTCAGGGTGGTCCGGAAAAGTTGGCGCGCGGTGCTGATGGCCAGCGGCCTAAACCTCATCACTGCGGTTTCTTTCTACATCATTTTTGTGTTTGTCATCACCTGGCTGGTCGAATACGTACACGAAGCCCGGACCATGGCGCTGCGCCTGAACACCCTCAGCATGATCGTCATGATGATCTGCTGCCCGGTTGCAGCCTGGTTATCTGACAAGTTCAGGCGAAAACCCGTCATGATCGCCGCCGCAATAGGCATGGTCGTCCTGGCATACCCCCTCATCTGGCTGATGCACCATCAAAATACGGATCTGATCCTGCTGGGGCAGTTGGGGATGGCTCTGCTATTTGCAATGTACGTCGGACCGTTGCCGGCTGCGCTCGCGGAAATGTTTCCCGGCAACATCCGCGTCAGCGCCGTCAGTGTAGGCTACAACCTTACCTACGCCATCTTCGGCGGCACGGCTCCCATGTTTGCCATCTGGCTCATCAACAAGGAGCACGATGATATGGCTTTTGTCTGGTATATCGCAGCCGCGGCGGCCGTCTCGCTGTTCGTAACTATTCGCATCCCGGAGACTGCTCATTCCGAATTGCCGGAGTGAGCAGTCGCACAGGGTGATTTTGTCCTGGAGGTGCCCCGGTAATCGGGGCGCCTCCTTTTTTGAACAATAATCCTAATAATCGAAACAATAGTGCAAGCATCCCAAGCCATACGGGGGGACCTTTGTAGTGCATTTAAAACTGATCAAAATCACCTGTGTCATGAAATACCCGAATCGGACAATTCTTTTGCTCGCTTTATTTTTTATCTATAGCACAAAAAATACAGCCGATGCGCAAAATGCAGCCGGCGCAATGAACATACGATTGCAGGTAAGCGGCATTTCAGAAGGCCGTGTTTACCTGTTCAACGTTTACAAAAACAAGCAGTCAGTGGTCGATTCCACCGAGGTAGAAGTCGGCGGCCGTATTGCTTTTTCGCGGCTGGAAATCCTCGAAACAGGGGAATACACCGTCATCCTGCCCGATCAAACGCAGATACAACTGCTGCTGGACGGGGACCAGGTTTTCGACATGGCGACCCTTGCCTCCGACCCGGTGCGCAATATGAAGGTCACCGGAAGCCTTGAAAATGAGTTGCTGTACAAAAGCCTGCAATTCGACCTCGAATGTCGGGCGAGTTTCGAAGCCCTCGGGGCGCAGATAAAGATGCTCGCTGAAAACGGCCAGGACTATTCCCAATTGCTGGATCAGCAGCAGCAGATATTCCGGGCGCGCAACAACTTCCAGATCGGCCTGATCCAACAATACCCCGACGCGCTGTTTTCGTCGCTCTGGCAGGCAGAGCAACTTCCCCGGATCGACGAGCCGCGCATGCCGGACGGCTCCATCGACCGCCAGGCGCAGCGGATGCTGTTGCGCGACCATTTCTGGGACATGGTCAACTTCGACGATACGCGCCTGCTGCATACAAAAGTCATATTCAGTAACCTGATCACTTATCTCGACGAACTGACGCCACCCGTCACAAGCGAAGTGATCCGCTCTATCGACCTGCTGATGGACCGGGTCGGCGACAAGCCCGAGTACTACCGATTTTTTGCACAATGGTTTGCAGAGGATTACAAGGCGCCGGAGGGGCCGTTCATGGACCCCGAAGCGATCTATATCTACATGGTTGACAAATACCTGACCCGGGAACGCGCGTTTTGGGCCGACTCCGTCCAGGTATATGCCTGGCAACTCAGGACGGAGGACAAAAAACAAAGCCTGACCGGTCAAAAAGGGCAGAACATCGAGGCGAAAGACACCTCGGGCAACGTACGCGCGCTGTATGATATCCGCAGCCCTTATATCGCGCTCTTTTTCTACCACGCCGGATGCGATCATTGCAAAAAGGAAACGCCTAAACTGGTCGAGTTTTACCGCGAATGGAAAGACAAGGGAGTAGAGATTTATGCAGTAGCGCTGGGTACCGAAGATGCCGAATGGAAGGCATTCATCAATGAATACCACATGGACTGGATCAATGTGACCGACGAGGGCGTCAGCGACATTCGTGACAAATATTCATTTCCCGGCACCCCCGAAATTTACTTGCTGAATCCCGACCGGGTGATCATCGGAAAACATCTGCGAACGGAATATCTGGCATGGATGATCACAAATGACATGGAAAAATCCGCTTTTGCAAAGCAAAAATAGTCCCGGATTGAGATGCGTGTAATACCCCAATCGGATTATGCGCGATACTGAAATTCGAGTCGCCACCCGTCAAAGCGTTGATATTTGGCAACCGGTTCTTAATCAGCAATTTGTCTGGATAATAAAATATTAATGTTCAATTATTTATTTCAAGTTGTGTCGGTAGCGCGGCGTTTACGTCGCCCGGGTCAAG
>JACJYP010000011.1 GCA_020636045.1 Lewinellaceae bacterium | reverse complement strand
GAGCCCTGCGTGTTCACCCATCTGTTGTTTGTCTTTGATCGTGAGGCGTGTGACATCGAGCCCGCGTGTTCATCCCCCCTACCCCCCTTCAAAGGGGGAACTTGCGCTGCGACGCAGCGCTAAAAATGAGCGCCTAAAAAAACGGCAACGCCGTTTTTACCTCCCCCTTTGAAGGGGGGCAGGGGGGATGACCACACGAAGCTCCATGTCACTCTTTTTACGAACCAGTACCTCAAATCGTAAAAAAGAATGACCGCGAAGCCTGATGTCTCATCTTTTACGAATCACCACCCCGATTCATAACAAAGAGATGACCGCGCGAAACACCACACAATCCACGATCAAAGACAAACAACACAACAGCATGGCTTGATAAAACCCGCAGGGGACTCAGCACCTGAAACAGAATCTAACATGCCCGGCAATACCGGGACAGATCGCCCTTGCAAGTCAGCATCGTCACACCTGCCTTTAACAGCGCCGCCACGATCCGCGACACGCTGGAAAGCATCCGGATGCAGGATCATCCGGAGATCGAACATATCGTCATCGACGGCGGCTCTACGGACGATACCCTGCGGATCGTATCCGAATTTCCGCAGGTCGGCAAAGTGATCAGCGAACCGGACGGGGGGCTGTACGACGCTATGAACAAAGGCGTACGGCTGGCAAGCGGCGAGATCGTGGGCATCCTCAATTCCGATGACTTTTATACCCACCCGCAGGTGATCGGCCGCGTTGTCGAAGCCATGCAGCGGAACGACGCAGACGCACTGTACGCCGACCTGGAATACGTGCGGGCGAACGATACAGCACATGTGGTGCGCCACTGGAAAGCCGGTTCCTTCCGGCGCGAAAACTTCCTCCGCGGCTGGATGCCGCCCCACCCTACTTTTTTTGTGCGCAAGTCGGTGTATGAAACCCTGGGTCAGTTCAACGACCGGTTCCGCTTTTCCGCGGACTACGAACTGATGCTCCGTTTTTTGTACAAACACCGCATCCGGGTCTGCTACCTGCCCGAAGTGACGGTGCGCATGCGGGCCGGCGGCGCCAGCAATGCCAGCCTGCGCAACCGCATCCGGGCCAACCGGGAGGACCGTGCCGCCTGGGCAGTGAACGGCCTGCATCCCCGCTTCTACACCCTGTACATGAAGCCGCTGTCCAAGATCAGGCAGTACTGGTAAAGGTCGCGAAGCAATGCCCCGGCGCCCTGTTACATACTTCCCCGATAAAACATACAAACACGACCCACACCCTTGCACATCACTGCCATTGCCGGCGCGCGGCCTAATTTTGTCAAGATCGCGGCGCTGACACACGCCTTCCGGGCTTTTCCCGAATTGCGGCTCGATATTATCCACACGGGACAGCACTACGATGAGTGTCTCGACGGCGTTTTTTTCCGGCAACTCGAGATACCGCCGCCCGAAACGCGGCTCGGCATCAGCGGCGAACACCCGGGACAGCAACTGGCGCATATGCTGACAGGGCTGGAAAAGGCTTTCCTCGAAAAACGCCCCGATCTGGTGATGGTGGTGGGCGACACGCGCTCTACCATGGCGGGTGCGCTGGCGGCTTCCGCGTTGCGCATCCCCGTGGCACATGTGGAAGCGGGGCTGCGCAGCGGCGACCGCGGCATGCCGGAAGAGATCAACCGCATCGTGGCCGATGCCGCTTCCGATCTGTTGTTCGCTACAGAGCAGGCGGCGCTGGACAACCTGCAGGCCCGGCAAACGGCACAGGGGAAACGCGGACAACAGGTGTTTTTGACCGGCAACTGCATGATCGATACCCTGCTGCGCTTCCGCGAACAGGCCGGGGCCACGAAAAGCGCTGCCGCGCTCGGCCTTCGCCCCCGGCACTATGTGCTCGTCACCTTGCACCGGCCTTCCAACGTGGATACACCGGCCGGTCAGGAGCGGATGTGGCAGGTGCTGGAAAGTGTTTGCCGCCAAACCGTCGCCGTATTCCCCATGCACCCCCGCACCCGCGGCAGAATGCAGCGCTCGGGGTGGCTGCAGCGGCTGGAAACACTGGACAATCTCCTGCTCCTCCCGCCCCAGGGATACCTTGAATTCCTCGACCTGATGGAAAACGCCGCGCTGATCATGACCGATTCGGGCGGCATACAGGACGAAACCACTTTCCTGGGCATCCCCTGCCTGACCCTGCGCGACACCACCGAGCGACCGGTCACGGTAACGATGGGTACCAACGAACTGCTGGTCAGGCACGAACCGCCGGCAATCCAAAAAAAGATAGAACAGGCCCTGTCGGGGCAATGGAAACGCGGCACAGTGCCGCCTTTATGGGATGGGCAATCTGGGCGACGAATCGCGGAAATTTTGATAAAAAAAATACCACAAAGCCGTTAAGAGGCAAGGTTTTTGTCTTTCCGAAGCGTCCGTTTCAAACGACGGCTGGCAGTGGCCCTGGCAACGCCAAAAAAGGGATTCCAGGCAGATGCCACTGTTAGCATTCCCGCATATGACAAGTGCAGGGGGACTATTCACGTTTACATAAAAAACATTCTGCGAGAAGACCAAAGAAAGATCCATTAATGAAAAAAGCACTGATCACAGGAATTACCGGGCAGGACGGCGCTTACCTTGCCGAACTGCTCCTCAAGAAAGGATACGAAGTACACGGCATCAAACGCCGCAGTTCGCTGTTCAATACCGACCGTATCGACCACCTTTACCAGGACCCGCATGTCGACAACCGCCATTTCGTGTTGCACTATGGCGACCTGACCGACTCTACCAACCTGATCCGCATCGTGCAGCAGGTGCAGCCCGACGAGATCTACAACCTCGGCGCGCAAAGCCACGTACAGGTGAGTTTCGATACGCCGGAATACACCGCCAATGCCGACGCAGTGGGCACCCTGCGCCTGCTGGAAGCCATCCGCCTGCTGGGCATGCTCGACAAGACCCGCTTCTACCAGGCATCTACCTCCGAGTTGTACGGTCTGGTGCAGGAAGTGCCGCAAAAAGAGACCACACCGTTCTACCCGCGCTCGCCCTACGGCGTCGCCAAACTGTACGCCTACTGGATCACGATCAACTACCGCGAGTCATACAATATGTACGCCTGCAACGGCATCCTGTTCAACCACGAAAGCCCGATCCGCGGCGAAACGTTCGTCACACGCAAGATCACGCGCGCGGCGGCCAAGATCGCCCTCGGCCTTCAGGACAAACTGTGGCTCGGCAACCTCGACGCCAAACGCGACTGGGGCCATGCCCGCGATTACGTGGAAGCGATGTGGCGCATGTTGCAGCAGCCGGAACCCGACGACTTCGTCATTGCCACGGGTACCACCACACCGGTGCGCGATTTCTGCCGCATGGCATTCAGCGAAGTCGGCGTGGAACTGGACTTCCAGGGCGAAGGCATCAATGAAAAAGCCATCGTGGTTTCCTCCAGATCCGAACACCTCAACCCCGGCCAGGAAGTCATCAGCATCGACCCGCGCTATTTCCGCCCAGCGGAAGTGGACCTGCTGATCGGCGATGCCAGCAAAGCGAAAGAAAAACTCGGCTGGGAACCCAAACACTCGCTGGCGGAACTGGTGCACGACATGGTGCAGTCCGACCTCAAACTATTCCGCCGGGAAGAGTACCTGAAAAACGGCGGCTTCGCGATCCGCAACCAGTACGAATAAGCGCGGTTCAAATCATTGGCATGCGCTACCTTAGCGCCGCCGCAAATTCGCGGCATCAGCACGCCATTCCTTCGGAACCGGTCCGCCCCGCCACGGCGGGTGGACCGGTTTCCGGCTTTTTTCTCAGGGAAGTTCCCTTTCGGGCAGTTATCCCGCGGGCCTGATGAAACAAAAGGGGAGCTGCGTGCGCTGAGGAACATACCATGAATAAAGAAGACAAAATCTACGTCGCCGGCCATCGCGGGATGGTGGGCACTGCGTTGTTGCAAAAACTCAGGGGGCAGGGTTATCACCGTTTTGCGCTTGCCGATTCCACACAACTCGACCTGCGCAACCAACAGGAAACCCATGAGTTTTTCAGAAAGGAAAAGCCCGACCTGGTGTTCCTGGCCGCAGCCAGGGTGGGCGGTATCCTGGCCAACAATACCTACCGGGCCGAGTTTTTGTACGACAACCTGATGATCGAGGCCAATATCATCGAAGCGGCCCGGCTCCACGGCGTAAAAAAACTGATGCTCCTGGGTTCTTCCACGATCTATCCCAAACTGGCGCCCCAGCCCATGAAGGAATCCGATCTGATGACGGGGCCGCTGGAACCCACGCACGAACCCTATGCCATCGCCAAGATCGCCGGCATCAAACTCTGCGACGCCTACCGCGCGCAGTACGGATGCAATTTTATATCGGTGATCCCGACAAACCTGTACGGCCCCAACGACAACTTTCACCCCCAGAACAGCCACGTATTGCCGGGGCTGATCCGGAAGTTTCACGAAGCCCGCCTGTCGGGAGCGGAGTCGGTGGTGATCTGGGGAACCGGGTCGCAGCGCCGTGAATTCCTGCACGTCGACGATCTGGCGGATGCCTGCTGTTTCCTGATGCAGCGTTTCGAAGAGCCGGGATTTATCAACGTCGGGGTCGGGGAAGACATCTCCATCCTCGAACTGGCGCAACTCGTAAAGCGGATCGTCGGCTACGAAGGCGCGATCGAACACGACCTCGACAAACCCGACGGCACGCCGCGCAAACTCATGGATGTCGGCAAACTGCACGCCTTGGGCTGGAAAGCAAAGATCGGGCTGGAAGAAGGCATTCGCGGGGTGTACGAATCGGTGAAAGAACGGCTTACGACAGACGGGGGACGGGGACGGTAGACGGTAGACGGCTTACGGTGGACGGCTTACGGTGGACGGCTTACGGTGGACGGTGGACGGAAAAAGAGATAACATTAAAACACAAAAGTTGCTGTGTCAAAGAATACTCATACCTACGTAGCGATCATGGCCGGCGGCGTCGGCAGCCGCTTTTGGCCGGGCAGCCGTGAGGCGCGCCCCAAACAATTTCTCGACATGCTGGGTGTCGGCAAAAGCCTGTTGCGCCTGACTTTCGAGCGTTTCCTGCCGCTTTGTCCGGCGTCGCATATCTTCATCGTCACCAATGCTGCCTACAAGGACCTGGTGAAGTCGCAGATACCGGAGATCGACGACAACCAGATCCTCTGCGAACCGAGCCGCAACAACACGGCGCCCTGCGTGGCCTACACCGCGTTCAAACTGGCGGCGCTCGACCCGGACGCCAATTTTGTGATCGCGCCGTCCGACCATATCGTGCTGAAAGAGCAGGTGTTTCTGGAAAAAATGCAACAGGCGCTCGATTATGCTTCTGCTCACGATGCCCTGCTGACCCTGGGCATTCAGCCCACGCGCCCCGATACCGGATACGGGTATATTCAAAAGTCGGAGGCGGTGGAAGACGGGTTGTTCAAGGTAGAACGGTTCACCGAAAAGCCCGACCTGGCCACGGCGCAACAATTTATCGCCTCCGGGAAATATGTCTGGAACGCCGGCATCTTTATCTGGTCGGTGCGGTCCATCCTTTCCGCTTACGAACAACTTTCGCCCGATATTTTCCAAATTCTGCAACAAGGCAACGCCTATTATAACGGCGCAGGCGAGCAGGCGTTCATCGACGAGCACTACCCCGGCACGCCGAATATATCGGTGGATTTCGCCATTATGGAAAAGGCGCAAAACGTGTATACCGTGCCCGCCGATTTTGGCTGGTCGGACCTCGGCACCTGGGCGAGCCTGCACCTCGAATGTCCGCACGACGGGCGCGGCAACGTGTTGCAAAGCGACACCGTCATGGCGCTCGATGTAGACAATTGCCTGGTGCGGAGCCCGAAGGGTAAACTGGTCGTGCTGAAAGACCTGAACGACTACATCGTCGTCGACGAAGGCGATGTGCTGCTCGTCTACCCCAAGTCCAAAGAGCAGGAGATCAAGCAGCTAACAGTAGCGGTAAAGGAGCGATTCGGCGATACTTACCTGTAGATACGATTTACGAAAAAATTCACTTTAAAATTTTTGTCTTTGAAAAGATTACCTACATTAGCCCCTGTAATCGTTTTTAATCCTTTTCTTTTATTCCGTTGATTTGTATAGTCCCGGTCTGATTCGTTTTCTTACACACAAACAGCAGCCCGGATGAGAAATTTCACCGCTATTACCGTTCACCCCGAAATTCAGGATGGAGCCCCCGTATTTAGCGGCACCCGTATACGCATCGAGACCTTCTACGATTTTATGCGCATTGGGGTGAGCGTAAGCGAATTTTTGAATGAATTCCCTTCCATCACCCGCGATCAGGCTCTCGAAGTGTATGATCTGGTGAAGCAGAAATACACCTTAGACCAAATAAAAGCCCTTGTATCGGGCCCCGCATCTCGTATTGATGCGAACAGGGGTCGTATACAGGCCACGGCATAAACGATCGCCCCGGGTTTTTCCCGGCGATTTTGAAAACACTGACAGGTCATCCCGGTTTTACCGGTGATGACCTGTTTTTTTGTGTGGAAGTTTGCCGGGGTAGTTCGTGCGATTATCCGGGGAACTTTTGCCGCAAATGTTGTTTGCCAACCAGAGGTTGGAGTCACTTTACCAACCAGAGGTTGGGGTTACTTTGCCAGAGGTTGGAGTTACTGGCAGTCTGGCGGTACTTATGATAACTCGTAAGATCGTATTGGTCGCGAATACCGCGTGGAACCTGTGGAATTTCAGGCGCGCATTGATCGAACGCCTGGTGGCAGGCGGGTTCGAGGTGATTTGCATGGCACCGGCAGATGGCTACGAAGTGCATTTGAGCACTATTGCGGGGCTGCGTTTCGTGCCCTTGAAAAAGTTGTCGAGGAAAGGGCTTTCCATTGTCGGCAACCTGTCGGCGCTGATCGAACTGGCAAAGCTATTGCGCAAGGAAAAACCTTCGCTGGCCGTCTTCTACACCGTCAAGCCCAATATTTTCGGCTGCCTGGCGGCAGCGCGCGCGGGCGTGCCTGCCGTCGCCACCATCGAGGGACTGGGATACCTGGCCTCGGCGGCTGCCCCGTCGTCGCTCCGGCGGCTGGTGTTTCGCATGTACGGCCTGGCTCTGCGCCTGGCCAGGAAAGTGGTGTTCCTGAACCGGGACGACCGGGCGGAATTTCTCAGGCACCGGGTCGTGGCCTCTGAAAAAACACTGATCATCAGGGGGACGGGCGTGGATACGGATCATTTTGCGCCTGTTGAAGACGGACAGCCGCCCGGGCCGGTGTTTCTGTTTATTGGTCGTTTGTTGAGCGACAAAGGCATCCGGGAATTCGTAGAAGCCGCCCGGATCGTCAGGGCCGCGGCGCCGGAGGCGCGTTTCCGCCTGCTTGGCAGCACCGACGCCGGCAACCCGGCTTCTATCGACGGCGACGAGTTGCGGCGCTGGATCGACGCACAAAGCATCGAATACCTGGGGCAGAGCGACGACGTGCGAACCCATATTGCCGCCGCAGGCATCGTGGTGTTGCCTTCCTACCGCGAAGGCATGCCGCGGGTATTGCTCGAAGGCATGGCAATGGGAAAGCCGGTGATCACCACCGACAGCGTCGGCTGCCGCGACACCGTAGAAGAAGGGCGCAACGGACTGATCGTACCGCCGGAAGACGCGGAAGCGCTGGCGGCGGCTATGCTGCGCTTTATCCGGATGCCGGCTGTCGAAAGGGAGCAAATGGGACGCCATAGCCGGGCCAAGGCACTGGCCGAATTTTCAAACGATGTGATCTTGCCGCAATACCTGAGCCTGATCGGTGCGATCGTTCAGCCGGACGCCAGCGAACGGTAGCGCTCCGCGATGGCCGGCACGAGATAAGGTTGCAATTGCCCGATCAGCGCCGTATCATCCGGCATAGCCGGCGGATGCGCCAGCCAGTCGAGCCAACGCACGAAGTCTGCCTCCGATATGTCGCCGTCGACCACGCGCAGGCCTAGCAATCCTTCCCGGTCACCCCAAAACGCGACGAAGGGATCGTTATCAGTATACGACAGGTGAACGACAGGCCGGCCGGCCGCCAGGTAATCGACGGCCTTGCTGGGCAACTGGAATTCGCTGGCGTTGCCGATGTTCAGCAGCAAGTCCGTCGCACGCATCGCCTGCCTTGCTTCCTCGCGGGAGCGCAGTCCGTGCAGGCGGATCAGCGGCTGCGCGCGCATTTTTTCGTAAAATTCGGGGAATATTTCACCGTAAAAATGGACCTGAAGGCGTGCTGCCAATGTGGGACTGGCCAGCACCGTTCGATCGAGCAGGCGCAGGAAGGCGTCGGGGGTGCGCAGCGGCGCGTACAGGGCGCCGAAATAGGCGATCCCGATCGCATCCGCATTCCCGGCAGCATGTGCTTGTGCCCCGGGCGCCGGGTGCAGCAATGGCGGCACTACCTGCATATGCGCCACGACTTTATCGCCGAATTGCCGATGGAAAGCATGCAGCATGGCCGGCGTGGTCACCGCTACTGCATCGGCAGATTCCAGCACTTCTTTTTCGAGGCGGGCGTTGAGCCTTCCGTACAGCCGTTTGTTGTTGGGCGCTTTTATTTGCATGCTGAACGGGTCGCCCACATCGGCGATCCAGCGCAGGGCCGGATACCGCCTTTTGGCGGCGAGACCGAGCAGATGGCCCGTAAACGGCAGGGAAACGCTGAGCAGCACGTCGAATGGCTCCTGTTCCAGCAGGCGCATCATGCTCCGGCGCGCAGGAAAGTACCACAGGCAGGCGTCGTCCGGGAAAAAAACGTTTTTCCAGACCTTGTTGTAGAGCCAGTTGGCCAGCCGCATCGCAAAGCCGGGTCTTCTTACCTCCGCGCCTACCCTGCCCCGCCCGGATTTGCTGCCCGACAGATAGTATGCCACTTCTTTCAGCGAATCGAAACCGCTGCGGTGTACGTGTACGCCGTTGACGATTGCAAACTGCGGGAAACCGCGCTGTCGCGCACAAAGAATGTGTACTTCGTCGCCGGTAGCCGCAAGGTACTCCGCCAGTGCCGTCCAGCGGTGCGCGCGCGGATGGATAAAAGGATGATACCAGGCCGTGACGATCAGGAATTTCATGACAGCATTTCCCTGTAAATCTCCCGGAGGCGCGCGGCGGAATGCAACACGTTGAAATGGTTTTCCACATGCTGCCGCGCTCGTTTGCTCATTGCCGCAAAGTCCACTTCGTTCATGCGATACAGGCGCCGGATATGTCCGGCCAGGGCAGCGGTATCGCCTTCGGGCGACACGAGGCCTGTGTGTTCGTGCAGCACTTCCGCCGGCAGATCGAAATGATCGGTGCAGAGCACCGGCAGTCCCGACGCCTGGGCTTCCAGCAACACCACGGGCGTGGCTTCGTGGTCGCCGTCGGGCGTATGGCAACTCGGATGAATGAATGCATCAAAGTTTTTGAGAAAACCGGACATGGCCTGGTGCTCGACAAAATCGATCATATGTACGTGGTCTTCAAGGTTATGCGAGCGGATAAAGCGTTCCAGCCGTGCGGCCAGGGTTTTGTCCTGCCGTTCGCCTGCGAGCGTCATCTCCATTCCCGGGCAATCGGGCAGGGCCTGTCGAAAGGCCTCGAGCGCCGTCAAGTGGCCTTTTTTGGCGGTGATGGTGGCTACCTGCACAAGCCGGAGTTGTCCGGAAGTTTTTTTTCTTTCGCTGAAGGGGAATGCATTCAATTGCGGGCCGGGCGGCACGATCGCCAGTTTTTCGGAGGGACAACCCATGTTCTGCAGGGCGCGGCAACCGGCTTCGCTGGCGGCGATCACGCGTTGTGCGCCGGCAAATAATTGGCGGTACAATGCGATGTATGCCGGGCGCAGGCGCGGCGCTTTGGCGTAGTCGAAGCCATAGAAGGTGACTGCCAGCGGCCTGTTCAGGCGGCGGGCCATGTCCATGTACAGGCACGCAGTGGTCCCGAAATGCGCGTGCAGCAGATCGGGCGGGTCGCGTTGCAATTGCCGTTCCAGCCACATGGGGTACAATGGCAAGCGCCGTTGCATACCGGTCAGGAGTTTTTGCCGCAGAGGAAAATCAAATTCCGTGCGGGGCGCCGGCGCCAGCCAGCGTTGCAGGGGAAAGGGGTAGTGCCGGTATGCGGGATTGAAGAACCGGTTGCGCACCATCCAGGGTGCGCCGATGGAGACCTCTGCTCCTTCTAGGGCCGGAAGCAGGCGCGCCACCCAGCTCAGGGTAGACGGCAGATACACGTCGAACAAATGCAATACCCTCACTTTCCCGCGGTTTCTTTTAACAATTGATAGGTCTGTTCGGCAGCATGATCCCAACTGAAGCGCTTCCGTTGCCTGCGACCGGCGTCGATGAGATGCGCCGCACAGGTGCGATCTGCCCACAGGCGCTCCATTCCCTCGGCGATCTCCGCTTCAGAGTAGGGATCGACGAGCAGGGCGGCATTCCCCGCTACTTCGGGCAATGCGGTCGCATTCGCGGAAAGCACGGGCGTTTCGGCGTACATGGCCTCGAGCAACGGCAAACCGAACCCCTCGCTCGTGGAGACATACACCAGCGCCAGCGCAGAAGCCATCAGCAGGGCAAGGTGTTCGTCGGTTACATAGCCCAGCAGGCGGATGTCATCGCGGAAAGGAGAATGCTCCAGCGCGGTTTTTACGGCGCCAGTCTTCCAGGCAAAGCGCCCGGCCAGCAGCAGTTTTACCGGCGCGCCGGTTTTCTGACGAAAACGGTCGTATGCACGGATCAGCCTCGGAATGTTCTTGCGGGGATGGATCGCGCCCGAATAGAAAAAATACTCTTGCCGGTCGGCAAATTCTTTCCGGACGACCCGCTTTTCCGCGTCGTCGAGCGGAGAGAAGCCCTCCCGGCAGCCGTTGTACACGGCAACGATCTTTTCAGAAGGTACGCCGCAGCTGCGCACGATGTCCTGGCGTACGTATTCCGACACGGTAATGATGCGGTCGGCACGTCGCAGGAATTTCGGCAGATAATGTAACAGATAATACCTGTGGCGAAAAGGGATCTGCCGGGGATAATGCAGCGGTACCAGATCATGGCAGGTCATCGCGGTAGGCGTCGTTGCCGATAAACTGCACATTGCGTCGGGGGAGAAAAACACGTCTGCCCCGAAATCACGCAGCGCCTTTGGCACCCGCCATTCGAACCAGGCGTAGAATGCGGCTGCATGCCGTGCCCGAGGGAACAGCACCAGTGGCGTGACATTGTCAGCATATATGAACCGCTTATCGTAAGGGCGGTCGAACAGAAATAAAAACTCGTCTTCCGGATGCGCGAGCGCCATGCGGCGGGCGATCTCATGGGTGTACCAGCCGAAGCCTTCCAGGCGCCCGGGCAATAAAAAACGGGTATTGATCGCGATTTTCACCTTGTAAACGGAACAGACTGCGCGGGGTGCGCGCTTTTTTGAATTCCTTTCGTGATTTGCGAAGACGGGCTGTTGCGGTTGTTTACCTTTGCCGCCGGCGCGGCGCAAGGTAAGCATAAGATACCGGCCGGTCGCAAACGAACCTTTCACACGGGCTATTGATACGCACAAGTAGTGAAGCAAAAGCCCGGTCTTTCACAATATCCATTTTCCCCGATGCTCGACTATTCAGCAGCCCGATTTGTCCGCTTTGCCGCCACCTGGGTCGGCAACAAGTCACGCTACGAAGGCGTGGTCATTCCCAAACAAACCCTCACGCCGCTCAACGATTTCGCGGAGGAACTCCTGCTCGGCGCCTTTCTCAAACCTTTCGAAAAATCGGAGGAGTTCTTTTATTTTCATCATGAAGAAGACGTGAGCAACCACCCGGTCTACCAGAGCAGTATGGCGATCTTTCAGGATCCCGAAGCGCTGTCGGAAGAAGCGGGCAAACTCGCCCAATTGCTATACGAGCATTGCGAAAGCCCGAAAATCCGGGGCGGCGAATTTTTCATGGCCTATTTCGAGGACCTCGAATTGCAGGGAGAAGCCGTGAACGCCATCGGTCTCTGGAAAATACAATCGAAAGACCCCTACCTGAAAACGGAGCGCACAGCGGAAGCATTCGCCTTGCAGGTGCTCGAAGGCATCCCCACCGGCAAAGCCGAAGTAGCCGCGCTGATCTTTCATGTGGACGAAGCGGAAGGATACCGCATCTGCGCGCTCGATACCGTGAGCAAAAAGGACGAGCGCTCCTTCTGGAAAGACGATTTCCTGCGCCTGCGGCCGATCGAAGACAATTATTTCAACACCCGGCACTATATCAGCCTGTCCAGCGAATTCATCACCCAGAAAGCGCCTGCAAAATTCGGCTTCGACCGTACGGATACCATCGACCTGCTCAACCGCTCGGGCGATTATTTCAAGGAGAACGAGCACTTCGAGATGGATGATTTTTCAGAATCCCTGTTTCCCGAAGAAACGCAGCGCGAAGCCTTTCGCGATTTCCGCGACCAGTATGCCAAGGCCTACGCCGTGCCGCTGGAAGACAAATTTGACATCAGCGGTCAGGCCGTGCGCCGTGATTTCAAAGTATTCAAAAGTGTGCTGAAACTGGACAAAAACTTCCACATTTATGTGCACGGTCGTCGCGATCTGATCGAACGCGGGTTCGACGAAGATAAAGGCAAGAAGTACTACAAGGTGTATTACGACAACGAGGAATAACGCCCGGTCAAAAGTCCAGCGCGATCACCCGCCATGCCTCTCCGGTAAGCGCTTCCGTATAACTGTGCATGGTTTTAAAGCCGACGCGTTCGTGCGCGCGCATGGAGCGTGTGTTGCGTTCCGCCACTTCTGTGACCGTAAAATCATAGCGCTCGCGGCACACTGATCGCATCGCTTTATACAGTCCGTCGAACACGCCCCGGCCGCGATAGTCCGACGCTATGCATACCTGCCCCATCACAAACCAGCGCGATTGCTCGCGCAACGGTTGCCCGCGCCAAGAAAGTTGTTCGAGCATGTCGAACATGGGCTGCAAAATGGGCACATCGGGCGCGAACGCGCGCGGCATCACCAGGGCGTACCCCACGACCTGTTCTCCTTCCTTCGCGATCACCGACGGCGCTGCAAGGTTCATGCGTTGCAATACATCCGGGTCGTGGCGTACGGTGAGAAAGCCTTGTTTGCGCATGAGGTCGGGGGTAAGGGCAGCGGCGAGGTTCTGCTCCTGCAGCGCCAGTATTTGACGGACCTCGCCGGGGTTGGAAACAGTAGTGAATTGCATATCAGTAATGCCAAGATCTGGTTGGCAAATCGGCTGTTAAAAAATGTTCAAGTGGCTCCAACCTCTGGTTGGAGAATACTTGTACGGGCGGAGTGGGGAACCAGTTGTCCAACCAGAGGTTGGAGTCACTTTTCCAACCAGAGGTTGGGACCACCTGGGACCACTTACTTTTGCGAAAGTTCTCACAATATCCATCATTCATCAATTTTACATATGCCTGTAGTTACACCACTCCCGCCCGATCACGACCCCGAAGTTGCAGCATTGGCGACATTTTTCAATGAAACGCTCGGTTTTTGCCCCAACAGCGTGCTGACCATGCAGCGGCGCCCGGCCATTGCCAAAGCGTTCATCATGCTCAATAAGGCCGTCATGGAAAACAAGGGCCGCGTCACCAGCGACCTCAAACGACTGATCGGATACGTGACCAGCCAAACCGCCGGTTGCCAGTACTGTCAGGCGCATACGATCAGGGCCGCAGAGCGCTACGGAGCCGAAGGCGACAAACTCCTGCATATCTGCCGGTATCAAAGTCACCCGGCGTTCTCGGAGGCAGAACGAGCGGCGCTCGACTTCGCCGCAGCGGCTTCGGCCGTGCCGAACGCGGTTGACGAGGCGATCTCGGAGCGCCTGCACCGGTACTGGGACGACGGCGAGATCGTGGAGATACTGGGCGTCATCGCCCTGTTCGGTTACCTGAACCGCTGGAACGACAGCATGGGCACCCCGCTGGAATGGCCGGCCCGGGAAAGCGGCGAGCAATTTCTGGGCAAAGAAGGCTGGACGGGCGGCAAACACGTTTGACACACCCTGATAATGTGCTTTTCGCGCTAAAGCAGGCACTTTCATAAACGCATCTCCCGTACAGGTGTTACTTTTGCCGGCCCCGTTGCCATCGCTTCTCATATAACCGAATCTGTAATGGAATATATCGGCGAACATCTTCTGCCCGGCCAGATCGGCCATCTGTTTGCAGTATTGTCTTTTGTGGCGGCCCTGATGTCGGCATTTGCCTTTTATCTGGCGACCCAACGCAGGAACACTGCCGGGGCGGAAGGATGGCGCAACCTCGGGCGGCTGGGTTATGTACTGCACGGTCTTGCCGTGCTGGGCATCATCGGTAGTTTGTTTTACATCCTGGCGGGAAAAATGTACGAATATCAATACGCCTGGGCGAACGTATCCGATGACCTGCCGATCCAGTACGTATTCTCGGCCTTCTGGAAGGAGCAGCAAGGCAGTTTTCTGCTGTGGAGTTTCTGGCACATCGTGCTGGGCCTCGTGTTGATCCTGCGCGGCGGAAAATGGGAAACACCGGTACTGAGCGTGATGGCGCTGGCGGAAGCACTGATCGCATCCATGATCCTCGGATTGTATTTCGGCGATTTCAGGCTCGGCGCCAGCCCCTTCGACCTGCTGCGCGACACCATGAATGCGCCTATTTTTGCTCAGGCGGACTACCTGAACCTCGTAAAAGGAAACGGCCTGAACCCCCTGCTCCAGAATTACTGGATGACCATACACCCGCCTACACTGTTCCTGGGATTTGCATCCACCATTGTTCCGTTCGGCTTCGCGATCGCCGGTCTCTGGCTGCGCGAGCACCGCGAATGGTTGCAACCTGCGCTCAAATGGGCCCTGTTTTCGGGCGCCATCCTCGGCACGGGCATCCTGATGGGCGGCGCCTGGGCCTACGAAGCGCTTTCCTTTGCCGGTTACTGGGCCTGGGACCCTGTGGAGAACACTTCGCTGGTACCGTGGCTGATCATGATCGCCGGCATCCATACCAATCTGGTGGCACGCTCTACAGGATACTCCATTCGCAGCACATACGGGTTTTACCTGCTTTCATTCGTTCTTATCCTCTACTCCACGTACCTGACCAGGAGCGGCATTCTGGGCGACACCTCTGCTCATGCATTTACTGAAATGGGCTTGAGCGTTCAACTGATCCTGCTCATTGCAGTGTTTGCAGTGCTTGGCCTTGCGATGTGGATCAAACGTTACCGCGAGATCCCGGACGTGAAAGGCGAAGAAAGCACCACCGCGCGCGAATTCTGGATGTTTATCGGTTCGCTGGTGTTGCTGTTTTCGTCCGCTCTGATCACGGGCGCCACCTCGTTACCGGTGGTGAACAAGTTGTTCGGCACCGACTTGACACTCACTGACCCTGTGGAGCACCACAATCGCTACCAGTTGTGGATCGCCGTGTTCATCGGCCTGCTCACGGCCGTCGGACAGTTTATGCGTTACAGCGAACGCAACTGGAAAGGTTTGTACGCAAAGACCTTTCTGAAACACATGGCGATCGCCGGCATCGGCGCTGCGGTGCTGACCGTGCTGAATGCGCAATGGATCGAAGTCCGCGCCTGGCAACTGTTCGCGCTGCTGTTCTCGGGCATGTTTGCGGTGGTTGCCAATACCGATTACCTGATCTCTGTGCTGAAGGGCAACCTGAAACTCGGCGCTTCGGCCGTTTCGCACTTCGGTTTCGGCGTGCTGATCCTCGGCGTGCTGAGCACCGGTCTTGGAAAGTCATGGATTTCCTCCAATTCATTTGCAATGGAAGGGCTGATCGAAGGCATGGGGAATGAAGGCGTGAACAAAAATGTGCTGTTGATGAAGGAGGCTCCGATGCCGATCCGCGGCTATGAGGCTACCTACCTGCGCGACACGATCGTGCGGCAAACACGCTCTTTCGTCGTGCAATTCCGCAAACTCGACGCGAACGGCAACCCCACGGGCGAGTCGTTCACCCTGCTGCCCAATGTGATGTACGACCGGCAGTTCAGCAATGTAGTGGCGAATAATCCATCTACCAAACACTACTGGAGCCACGACATTTTCACGCTGGTGCCGGCGCTACCCAAGGCGGAATCGGACCCGGAATACGCCAAACAGCAGGAAGACAGCCTTCGCTACGAATCCTATTCGGCCGTGGTTGGCGATACGATCTTCACAAAAAAGCACTACATCGTAGTCGAAAACCTGAGCAAACAGCCCGCACACCCCGACTATCACGCCGAGGCGGGCGATCTGGCATTCGGGCTCAACCTCAAGGTGTATTCCCTCGACAGCGTGCGGCCGTATGCTGCCGAACCCATGTTCTACCTGCGCATGGGCAAGGGTGCGTTTACGCTGCCGGCCGTTATCAACCCGCTGCAAATGAAGATCCGCCTTTCCGAGGCTTCCATGGAGCAGATATTCCGCCTGGAAAACGACCTGAAGTACACCAGTTTTCCGGTTAAAAAAGATACGGAATTCAAATACAAGGGATATACGATCCGGTTTCTGGGTCCGGAAACAAAAGTCGAACATCCGGGGTATGAGCCGGAAGAAGGCGACATCGTTGTCGGCGCGCGGCTGGAAGTATTGGCGCCAGACGGGCAAACCACGCAGGCGATGCCTGTTTATCTCATCCGGGGCAACCAGGCGATGAGCCTCAAAGACGAAATCCCCGAAATGCGCCTGCATTTCAGGTTCGAGAATATCGACCCGCAGGCCGGCGTGATCACGCTTGCCGTCGCGCAGGCAGATGAAGACATGAGCCGTATTCCGCTCGAAGTTGCAGAAAACGTCAGCCGCTCCGATTACATCGTGCTGGAAGCCATCGTATTTCCGGGCATCAACTTCGTCTGGCTCGGTTCCATCATGATGATGCTCGGGCTGGCGCTGGGGCTTTGGCGGCGCCTGACCGGCAGGCAGGCCTGAATGCAGATCGCCGGATCACTCGAAGTGGTTCAGCACGGCTTCTGGGATCACCATTTTCATCAAGGTCCGTTCCTGCACTTCTTCGCTTTCCCGCTTGTCCTCCATAAATTTCCAGGAATCCCAGTCCGCGTCTTTCAGGGCAAACATTTTTTTGCCGTTACTGTCGATGGTTATTTTGCCCGGGTTGTCGGGATCTATCACTACGCCGTCTTCCCCGTATTTTCTTTTCATATAATCGATCATGAGCGGGTAAACATCTTCATCATCGGTTTCCTTCAGGTTCATGACAATCTTTGCGTCGTATGAAACCAGGGTGCAGAGCATACTGTCGATGCTGACAAGCGGCATCACCGAGCGGTAATCCAAAGACGTGATGCTCATTTCCAACACTTCGTTATTAAATGACGCGGCAAGCACACTTTTTAGTTCTTCGTAACTGATCAGGGTGAACAAGGTCGGCGGAATACTGTGTAACAGGCTGTCGACATCCAGTTTCAGGCTGGCGTTGCGATAGGAATCCATGGCTTTTCTCAGGTCGAGGCTGTCTTGTTTCGTTTGTGATCGGGCAGCCGTCAGGAACAGCATCATGCAAAAAAGGGCAATTGAAAATCGACGCATAAGGGTGGTTTTTGTTAAGAAATGAACCGACAAAATATGCATTGAATAATTTTGGCACATCGAATGGCATGAAAATTTTCCGATGGCATTTAAGAAAAACCAACCGTATATGAAGAAAACGAGCTTGTTATTGATGTTTCTGCTTGCCTTTTTGACCCTGCCGGCTCAGGCGTTGTACGAGGAATTGCCTTCCATGCCGGAGCCGGTGAGCAACAACGCCGTGACCGCTGCAATCGCAAATGGCGCTACGTATGTCTATTCGTTTTGCGGACTCGACAGCAGTAAACTCTGGTCGGGCATACACCTGAAAGCCTGGCGCATGAATATGTCGAACGGCATCTGGGAAGCATTGCCGCCCGTGCCCGATCCGGAAGGCGGTAAAATTGCGGCAGCGGCCAGTACCGTGAAAAACAGGATATACGTGATCGGCGGCTATCATGTGGCGCAAAACGGCAGCGAAACTTCTTCGGATAAAGTACATCGCTTCGATCCAGCGTCTAATTCCTGGCTGAGCGACGGCGCGCCGTTGCCAAAAGCCATCGACGATCATGTACAGGCCGTCTGGAGAGACAGCCTCATCTACGTCATCACCGGCTGGAGCAATATCACCAATGTGCCCGACGTGCAGATATACAACCCTGCCGGAAATGTGTGGCTGGACGGCACCGATGTGCCGAACAATGTCAATTACAAGGTATTCGGCGCTTCCGGCGTCATCATCGGCGACACCATTTATTACTGCGGCGGCGCGGCGGCGGGCATCAATTTTCCCGCTTCTTCCTTTTTCCGGATCGGCATCATCGATCCGGGCAATCCCGCGCAGATCAACTGGTCGGGTTTCAGTTCGGCCGATGCAAAAGGATACCGGATGGCGGCAGCAACACAAAACAGCACAGCCGTGTGGATCGGAGGTTCGGATGTAACGTATAACTACAACGGGATTGCCTACAACGGCTCCGGAGGGGTGCCGGCGCTGGCGCGCAGGAAATTATACCAGCCTGCAACGGGAACACTTGTGAATGAAAATACCAATGCCCTGCCGGCCATTATGGACCTTAGAGGCGCAGCACAGATCGATCTTACGCGGTTTGTTACCGCCGGCGGCATGGAAAACGGTCAAAAAGTATCGAACAGGGTATTTCTCTATAGTCCCGATGGGTCCGTGGGGGCCGAATCGCCTGCCGATCCGGCGGTGTTCAGTATATATCCCAACCCCGTCGCGGATAATCTATCGATCGACTGTGCTGGCAGTAAGGCCGTACAAGTTATACTATATGATGTTTACGGCAGAACAGGCTCTTCAGTCTCCGGTACATGCCCGTTGACCTTACCGGTTACACAATTAGCGCCGGGAATATACTTGCTACAAGTGCTGAGCGCCGAACGGCAGGTCTGGAGTGGAAAAATCCTGATAGCGCGATAGCCGGTTTTAGAACGTGTTCGGGATTTTTATGCCGGGCCCGAACACGTTCTATCCCTTCTTTTCCGAGCGCACGTATATCTCCTGGTCCTTGTACTTGGAGGGACATTTTAGCAGCATATCGGAAGCCTCGAACGTCTCGCCCTGCATGGCGCCGGTCAGCACGATCGATTCCGAGCGTTCGAAATCCTGCGGCTTGGTAGCCCGCAGCACAACGTGGCGCACTTCTCCGGCTTCGTCTTTCAGGTAAAACCCGAGATAATTCGGGTCTTTATCCGGATTGTATTCAACCGGGCGGTCTTTCACCAGTTGGCCGACGAGTTTTACCTTTTCTCCGCTTTGGGCGGCCTGACCGAAATTCGAATATGTCGTTACGTCCTTGCTGGCCGAGATCAGGATGGCAATGGCAACGGCGACAATGCCGATGGCGAGTATGTGTGATTTTTTCATAGTCGGATATATAACGCAAAGATATGACGCCCGGATGCAAGCATGCGTTGCATTTCGGTCAAATCTTTCGATGATCCCGGTCACTTGCGGCTCATCTCCGAGACCTCGATCATTTTATCTTCCACCTGCCGCACCAGTTCGTTGAATTTGGTCGAGTGCTTTACCTCCCGGTCGCGGTTGAATGGAAGATCGACACTGATGTGGTGAACGAAACGCCCCGGGTTGGCAGCCATGATATAGATATCGTCGCCGAGATACACCGCTTCCTCGATGTCGTGGGTAACAAATACAATGGTCGGCTGGAATTTCAGCCACACATCTTCGAGCATATCCTGCATTTGCAGACGGGTATTGATATCGAGCGCGCCGAAGGGTTCGTCCATCAGCAGAATCTCCGGGCTTGCAATGAGGCTGCGGGCAATGGCCACGCGCTGCAACTGCCCGCCCGACAAAGTGGGGTATACGGCGTATTTATCTTCGTGACCGCCCAGTCCGACGAGTTCGATCATTTCCATGGCGCGGCGGTTGCGCTCTTTGGTATCCACACCCTGGAAATCGAGGCCCAAGGCTACATTCTCGAGCACCGTCAGCCAGGGCAGCGAAGAATACTGCTGAAACACCATGCCCGCCCGAACGCCGGACTCCCGGACCGGTTTTTCGCGCAACAGTACCTCGCCGGACGTAGGTTTTTGCAAACCGGCAATGAACCGCAGCAGGGTGCTTTTACCGCAACCCGATGCACCGAGAATGACGACAAACTGTCCCTGCGCGGGTTTGTCTTCCACCAGGAAGTTCACATCCTCCAGGATCGGCGCCTTGCTGTGGCCGTACACCTGGGTGACATTTCGCAGTTCGATGATATTGGGAAGACCGGAATTTTTTATGTGGAGCATGGCAAGTGTATCGAAAGGTTGGTGGTGCGAGGTTTTTCAAACGCTCATACCGGCTGCAGGTTTTTCCGCAATTTCAGTTCGCCCATCAGGATCAGGCCAACGGCCGCCAGTACGACGAGTCCGGCGCCCTGCAACAGCAGATCACCCGGGATCGACACGAACAGGGGCAGCAGTACGGCGAGGGCAAAAATGCCCAGCGCAATGTAAATGCCCGTTTGCACCTCTTTCAGGCCCTCGGCGCGGGTTTTATAGTACTTGTGCGGAAATAGTCTTTTGTCCAGATAAACGAACAGGCGGTCCTGAAGGATACCGATCGCGATAATGAGCAACAGCACGGCAAATACCTTGTCCGTTTTGTCGCGCCGCGCCAGCCAGTAGATCAGCGAGCCAAGGCCGCCGGTATTGTTCAATATCTCCGCGATGATGATATAGGTCCATGAAATCGCAGTCAGTACGCGCAGGTCTTCGATAAATTTTGAAAATACGGACGGCAGATACACCGAGCGCATCGTTTGCCAGTTGCCGGCGCCGAGCGTATAACTGGTGTGCAGGTGCACGTCTTCCACTTCGCGGATGCGCTGTACGATCACCGGGATCATGTAGACCAGTATGCCGAAAGCCAGGAAGGCCACCTTCATGCCGTCGCCGAGACCGAACCACAGCATAAAAAGGCCCGTAAGCGCCGAGATCGGCAGATATCGCAGGGCGTCTACGGGTTTGGCGAACAAGCCGTTAAACAAGGGAATGAAACCGATCAATCCGCCCACGATCAGGGACAGCAGGATCGCCCAAAAATAGCCTTTCAGGTTAAGCCAGACGGAATGGAAGGTATGTTTGGCCAGTTTGTCTTCTTTCGCGAGCTCTGGGTATGCCTGCACCACTTGTAACGGCGTAGGCAATATCTTGTAGATCTTGCCCACCTGTCTGGCGTTGGCAAAATGTATGCTGTCAGCCCGGAGCAGCGAATCGCGGTTAAGCCCCTGCAGCGCCGGATCGTCGAGGTTGGGCGCGCGGTAATCAAGCGCCGGCACGGCGAGCATTTCCGCAAGCAGCCACCAAAGCGCGATCAGTGTGGCGGCGCCGGCAATCCCGAGCACAATTTCCCGGGTTCGGCTGAGTTGTCCTCGTAGGTCAAACATGGTATATATTTATGGTACAGGCAGCCAAAGGTTTTGCTTTCCTTAGGTTAAAATCCAGACAAGCGTTACAGTTATCTTAAACAGGACGTAAAAATACACGACTGTGCATACATGCAAGGTTTTTAGGAGAAAGCGTTCGAAAATTTCGGCAAACAGCCCCGCTAAACCCTACATTTGCACATAAATGCTTCTCTGAAAACGCGTTGTCCCATGCGCCGGTTAGCCAAAATCAGTCTTCTTCTGGTGCTTCTGTGCGGAGCACGGCTGTCGCATGGCCAGGAAAAAGCGATCGTCGATACGATCAACAACCGCCTGGCCCTGCTGTCACAATTGTCGCAATCCGGCAACTACGAACAAGCGCAGGTGGAAGCGGAGCACTATCGCGATATTCTGAAACGGCATCAGGTGCCTGTGTCTCCGAAGGCGCTCAGCCTCATTTCCAATATTTACAAAGCCAACCAGGACGACCGCAGTGCCACGCGTTTTCTGGCGGAGGCCGAACTGGATGCGCGCAAGGACCCTAACCCCGAGTCAAAGGCGGGGCTGCTGGCCGCGCTGGTGAGAGAATGCCGCCGCTGGGATTTGCCCGATCAGGCGCTCACCTGCCAGCAATTACTCACCGTGGCACAGGATTCGATCGTCGCGCGAAAACGGCGGATCGAAATGCAGGACATGCAGGAAAAACTGGATTCCCTGCAGGCCTTGCGCAGGGAGGAAATGGCCACCCGGTCGGACTACTTGCAGATAGACCGTATTACGGCGCTGATCCTGATCATTGTTTTTTTTCTGGTCTTTACGGCCCTGCTCGTCGCGTTGTTCCGCAACACGAACAAATGGCGCAAATTGCTGGAAAAGAAAGAACTGGAGTGGGATATGCTGCGCACCAACCTGCGCCGTGAAATGGAAGATCGCAGTATTGCGGAGGCGATAGGCGCGGACAGCGCTCCCGAACTGGCCGAAGCCACGGCGCCCGATCCATACCAGGTATACCACGGCCCCAAACCCGAGCAGATCGCCCTGCTGGTGGAACCCAACCGGCAGGTGGTATTGTACCTCAAGTCGCTGCTTTCCGACCGTTTTCAGATCGAAACGGCTTCCAGCCCGAGCGAAGGGCTTCAAATGGCCAACGACCTGCTTCCGGACCTTGTGGTGTGCGATTCGATCCTGAATGGCAAGACCGGCATCGAGATCGCGCGGCAGATCAAACTCTCACAGCGCACCAACCATATTCCGGTCGTGCTGCTGACCGACAAATTTGGCAACGACGGGAAACTTGACGCCCTGCGCGCCGGCGCTGAAGCCTGGTTTACCCGGCCGGTGATCGACGACGAATTTGATGCCACCATACAGCGCCTGCTCGACGCACGCAAAACGAAACACGAGCAGTTCAACCGCTTTCTGCACCTGTATTTTTCAGAGTCGCGACAGCAACTGGACGATCCTTTCCTGGCCCGCTCCGTGCAAATGATCGATCAGCACATGGCCGATCCGGACTACACGGCTGACGATATCGCCAAAAAAATGCAGCTCACCAAGACGCATTACGTCAAAAAACTGAAAGCGCTGACAGGCAAGGAGCCGATCCAGCTCATGCGGGAAATGCGGCTCGAAAAGGCAAAAGTGCTGCTGGAAAAACGCGCTGGCACCCCGCAGGCCATTGCAGAGATGGTCGGTTTTTCCAGTCCGGGCACTTTCTCCCTCGCCTTCAAGGAATACTTCGGGGAAAATACGTCCCTGCTCTACACCCCACCGGCCGGCCGGCTCACGTGAAGAAAGATCCACTTTATTTCATTGCCATACTGCCGCCCGAGGCGCTGCAGCGAGAAGTCACGGCGATCAAACAGCAGATCGCACAGCGTTGGGGAGTACAGCACGCGCTGAAAAGCCCACCCCACCTTACCCTGCAGCCGCCGTTCGCCTGGCCCGACAGCAAACTCGGCGCGCTGAAGGAATCACTACGCAAACTGGCTGCCGCGCAAACGCCTTTTCAGGTTGATCTAAAGCATTTCGGAGCATTTCCGCCCCGCGTCATCTACATCTCACCCGTAGCAAACGAGGCCTTGGCATTGCTTTTTCAAGAGTTGATACGACAACTCGAACACGATCTCGGATTTTCAGACCCGCGCAATCGGCGGCCGCTCCGACCGCACATGACGATCGCACATCGAGATCTGAGGGAAGAAGATTTTCCGGAAATATGGGCTTTTTTCAAAGAGCGCACATTCGAGCGCCGCTTTGAAGTAAAGGCCCTTGCACTGCTGAACCATATTCAGGGGAAATGGGTCGTGGATACTACGTTTCCTTTTGCGCTTTGATACGGTTTTGCCAGTACGACCAGCACATCATACCTACTGCAAATGGTAAAAACCAGGATACCCGGGACTGAAAACGGTCGCACACACTGGCCAGGCTGGATGTGACAAATGCGTTGGACAGCATGGCGCACAGGAGGAAGTAACATGCGCATTCCAAAGCCGGCGGCAAGAATGGCTGGCTGGTATTCTGA
The DNA here is from genome assembly GCA_020636045.1 of Lewinellaceae bacterium. Classification (GTDB taxonomy): domain Bacteria; phylum Bacteroidota; class Bacteroidia; order Chitinophagales; family Saprospiraceae; genus M3007. The sequence continues at coordinate 140,290 of JACJYP010000011.1, read as the reverse complement.
TACAGCAGGACCGGCAACAGGAAGGCGCTCAGTAGCAAAGCCCAGAAAAAAAGCGTGCTGTAAAAGTCCAGGTCGAGGCCCTGGCCCCACATATTGCCGCATTGCCGGGAAAAGCGGTATTCGTTCAGTTCGTACGGGTAATATTTGGCAACGGCCTGGTAAGGAGGGCTCTCCGGGCTGCTGTACCATTTCAGTTCCATGCCCGAGCCTACTGAATTTTGCAGCAATTGCGATGGCGTGGCAAGCAGGCTCTCCCAGATGTGCAGAACCAGGTATTTCGGAGTCGTCAGAGTATTCCACACGATCGCCTTGTATTCCGGTTCGGGCACGCCCCAGCCGCCTTCTTTGGCCAGGGGACTATCGGGGTCCCAGTGAAAACGGCGGCTGTTGACGGGCAGAGAGTCTTTATACTGGCAGAGCCTAAAATTTGCGTGGCCGCAGTTTTCGTCGAGGTAGCGTTGCAGCACGCCGTTGTCGAGCAGGCGACCGATCAGAAAGGTATAACTGCCTTTGCCCATCGTCCATTCTCCATCGAAGGCTTCGTTGATCAGGGGCATGGTCAGGTAAGCCGCCAGGCACCAGAACACAATGACCAGCGTTTTTCTGCGGAAACGCGGCAAACCCTGCAACGCCTGTACACCGAACCGGCGCAACAATGCAATAGCCAGAAGGGTAAAAACACCTGTAAACAAATTGGAAAAGTGCGCTACCGTGCAAAAAACGAACAATGCTCCCAGCGCAACCCATTTCCATCTCGTCAGGTTTTCCCGCAAAAAAACAACAGGCACGATCAGTAGCAGGATTGCAGAAAACACGTCCGGCATGAGCTCGCCGCTGTACCAGGCTACCGGGCTGAACACGCATAAAAATCCGGTCAGCATCAAAAATGGCAAACTCGCCGTATCTTTTTTACCCGGAAAAATCGAATACCAGAGCAACCGGAGCAGCCATGCCAGCAAAAAACACTGGACGATCACCGGCAGCCACAGGGAAAAACCAAGGCCTGTCGCGCGCAAAAAGAGCCCGTAGGAAATCGGGCGGTCCACCGGTACTAACCATTCGAATCCGCAGGTGATATACGTACCGGTATCCGAAAACACCAGGGGATAGCCGTTGAAAAAGGCAGCCCCCAGCAGCAGCAGCGTGGCTACCGCCTGCTCCGTCGCCTGCGCGCGACTTGGCAAAGAAAAGGGCAGTTTTTTCGGCATCGCGTTTATTTCAGCCGTCCCAGCACGTCCTTCATGCGGCGGATCGCTTCGCGAAGTTGCGCTTCCGAGGCGGCATAACTGAGCCGGAAACAATTCGGATCGCCGAATGCAGCGCCGGACACCAGTCCGACATAGGCGTTACTCATGACATAATCGCAGAAATCATCGGCGTCGCGGATCACCGTATGTCCGTCGGTTTTGCCGAAATAAGCGCTGATATCGGGGAAGACATAAAAGGCGCCGTCGGGGTGATTGGCTTTGATGCCGGGAATCTCCTCCAGCATGGACAATACAATATCGCGACGCTCGCGAAATGCTTCTCGCATGGCTTCGGTCGGACCGAGATCGCCGCTCAGTGCCTCGGCGCCGGCCTTTTGCCCGAACGAAGAGGCGCCGCTCGTGACTTGCCCCTGTATTTTGGCACAGGCATCGGCGATGTATTTCGGCGCGCCCATGTACCCGAGCCGCCAGCCCGTCATGGCGAAACCTTTGGCAAATCCGTTGATGGTGATGGTGCGGTCCTTTACATTCGGGAAACTGCCGATACTGACATGTTCGTGGGTAAAGTTGATGTATTCGTATATCTCGTCGCTTGCGATCAGTACGTGGTTGTGCGGCGCAATGACGTCGGCATATGCCTGTAATTCATCGCGGTCGAACACGGTACCTGTCGGGTTGCAGGGCGAAGAGAACAGCACGAATTTCGTGCGTTCGGTGATTGCTGCGGCCAGTTGTTCCGGCGAAGGTTTGAAGTCGCGATCCACGCCTGCATATACCGGCACAGGCACCCCGCCCGACAATTTTACGATCTCCAGGTAAGAAACCCAGTAAGGCGCAAACAGGATCACCTCGTCGCCCGGGTCGAGCAGGGCCTGACACAGATTATAGACCGTTTGCTTGGCGCCGTTGCTCACAACGATCTGCTCGGGGCGGTAATCCAGGTTATTGTCGCGTTTGAATTTTTCGCTGATCGCTTTGGTCAGTTCGGGCAGGCCCGATACCGGGGTATATTTGGTGTAGCCATCTTTCAGCGCCTGATAGGCGGCGTCTTTGATGTGGTCGGGGGTGTCGAAGTCGGGTTCGCCGAGGCTCAGGCTGATCACGTCGTGCCCGAGGGCGCGCAACTCGCGGGCCATCCGGGCCATTTTGAGGGTTTCAGATTCAGCCAGGTTGAGCACCCGCTGGGAGAGCATGTTATGGGTAGTAGCCGTCATTTTGATCGCGTTGAAATCAGCTGCAAAAGTATGGAAAATCGGACGCGCGGAATCGACACGCCGATGTTTTCCTCCATTCGGCCGAATATCTGTAAAATTGCACCCCTGTTTCTTTTAATTGTGCCATTTTTGTGACGCGTCTTTGCCTGCAATTCCCTGTAGAAAGCGCTACAAATCGAAACATTTCTATTCACCAAACCAGGAGAAATCTACAATGGCACGATTGACCACCTTTTCCCGATTGCTTATTACGCTCGCCATCGTCGCGGGGCTGTTTTTCGGCATCCGGTATTTCTTTCCGCAGCTCGGCGGCGGAAGCACGGACGTAGGTACGGCCACCAACACGGAACAAACATCGACACAGCCTTCAAGTGCTGATAACAATACCGGCACCAGCAGTACCTGGGGGAAATCATCCACCTTCACCCCTACCCCGTTCAGTTATTCGCCGCCTGTGCCTTCCGGTGGCAAACTGATGGGCGTGGTAGAACTGGGCACGACCGGTTTTAATTCATTCATCATCCGGGTGGACAGGCAAAAGAACTGGAAACTGGAGAAAGCCGAGTTCGGCGTCAGCCTCGTCAAGGAAAACCTGGCGACCGACGAAGACATCAAAAGCGGCCTGCGCCGGTTTATCGCCGACATGGTGAGCTACGGTGTCGGACCGAAAGACATTCATTTTGTGATCAGTTCGGGTGCAACCAAGGCTGCTGTAACCCAGCAGATCAGCGCTGCATTGAAAGGGATGGGCTACTTCGTAAATGAGGTGACACCGCAACAGGAGGCGCGTTACGCACTGCGCGCGGCCCTGCCGACCGCTTATCAGAACAAGGCATTCGTGGTGGACATCGGCTCCGGCAACACCAAGATATCCTGGCTGCCCAGCGGTGCCCTGGAATCATATGGCGCCAAGTATTATCAGGATAATACACCGGCGGCCACGGTTTACTCCGATGTAAAGAACAAGGCAACGCGCGTGCCGTCCCAATTGCGGGGCACCTGCTTCATCATCGGCGGCGTGCCGTACGAACTAGCCAAGCAATCGCGCAGCGGAAAAGAGCGCTATACCCTCCTGAAAGCACCGGGCTCCTACACGGCCGACGGCGCCAAGCAGGAATCAGGGTTAAATATTTATCAGGCCATTTCTGATGCGACGGGCTGCAAGCAGTTCGTATTCGACTGGGATGCCAATTTTACGATCGGCTTTTTGCTGAATTTGTAAAGCATTGTATAGGAACGGCTTACAAAATACTAAGAAGCCCGACTGCGATCCATCGTAGCCGGGCTTCCCTGTTAAAACGGTTCTATCTATTTGCCCAATTGCTTGAGCAGCCGGGATTTAGGATCACAGGCCGGCGCCGTTTTGATGCGCAGCATCATGGCGACAAATGGAGCGCTGGCCGCCGGCCTCGGCAGATTTGCTACTTCCGTTTGTCCGTTTTCGATCCAGTTGTTATTGATAAAACGGAAAGCGTATCCGCCACGCAAGCCTACAAAAACGTCCTTGTTGCGCACGGAGATGCCCTGTTCGAGGCTGAGCCCTAATTCACAGACCAGGGGGGCCAAGGTAAATCGCTGTTCAAAGGTTTCCTGGACAGGCGAACCCGGTACGTTGTTGTTGATCAGCCCGGATTTTGTACGGACGGCCTGATAACTAAGGCCCAGGCCCGCAAACGGGAAGACTTTGGAAAAGCGATTTTGCGGAAAAACATCAAGCATCGCGCGGGTGCGGATACCGTAGTCGCGAAACACCACCGACTGGCGGTTGTTCAGCGCATCCCTCTGGGAAGAACCGGAGGTGAATTCGAGTGCGGCCTCCAACTGCAATTCACGCCAGATCAAAGATGAGCGCGCAGCCAGGGCCACGCAAGGCACAGGCGATTCCAGTTCGGGCAGGCCCGCATTGGACAGTGCGCGGTTCATTTCTTCAAAGTCGAGAAAACTGAAACGGGCGCCGGCGCCGTAGTCCCAGTTGCACTGCGGCTTAAGCAACTCGCATTTGATACTCAGGGTATCCCGCTGGGCGCATAGGTGGATAAAAGAGAACAAAAAGAAACAAACTACACCCGTCTTAGTAAACATCCTGCATGTTTTTGCCAAAGTGATTATCCCGGGATCAACTGCTTTACGACACCTTCGGAAGGACATACGTGCTCCGGAGTATCGGGAGATCGGATCGCAGCCGGGGGCCTGCAAACCGAAAAGCAATGTTTAACTGAAATCACCTGGCGGCCTTATCGGCCTGGGGAGGTTATGCGGAGCGCTTGACTCAAATGATCGTCGGCAGCCGTACAGCAAAATTCGTGCACATTTTGGCGGGACCGGTTTTTTCGATGTAAAAGAAGGCGTAAAAGAGGATTAACAAAATGCACCCAGAGGCTTCAAAGGTCGTAAAAATGTCGAATTCCAGTCATATCAGGGAAAAAGAATAACAATTTTAAGTGTTTTCTAAGGTGTTGAATGGATGCAAAAGCGAGTTTTGCCGCTACTCAACAAACAATATCCATGCGCAAAGATCTATTCACCTTCCTGCTGGCCGTGTCGATTTCGGGCAGCGTAGCCGCCCAAACCGATACGATCGTTCTGAAGGAAATCTCCGTTTCTTTCAGACGTGAAAACATCGAAAGGTTACCCGAACTGAAGGATACCTACATCTGGGCCGGAAAAAAAAGCGAGGTTATCAACCTGCAATACCTCGATGCCAATATCACCGAAAAAACGCCGCGGCAGATATTTGCCAAGGTTCCGGGTATTTTTGTTTACGACATGGACGGCTCCGGCAACCAGGTCAATATTTCCACCCGTGGCCTCGATCCGCATCGCGGCTGGGAATTCAATATTCGAACGAACGGCATCATCACCAATACAGACATGTACGGATACCCGGCCAGCCATTTCAGCCTGCCGATGGAAGCGGTGGGCAGGATCGAACTGGTGAGGGGCACCGGCGCGCTTCAATATGGTGCGCAATTCGGCGGCATGCTGAATTACGAGACCAAAAGACCGGATACGACCCACGCATTCGGCCTGGAAGCCAGCATGTCTGCCGGTTCGTTCGGCCTGCTGAGCAATTATGTAGCGGCAGGTGGCAAAACGGGAAAACTGGAATACTACGGCTATTACAGCAAGCGGACATCGGACGGTTACCGCGAAAACGGCAAAACCGACTATGACGCCCAGGGACTGATCCTGAATTACCGTTTTTCTCCCAAGGTATCGCTGAACGCTTCTTTGCTGCGCTCCAAATACCGCTACCAGATCCCGGGACCGCTGACCGACAGCATGTTCCTGGTAGATCCGCGGCAATCCACACGCTCTCGAAATTATTACAGCCCCGAGATATATGTGCCTTCTCTGACACTGCGCTGGAAACTCGGCGCCATGACAAGCCTCAAGTGGACCGCGTCTGCGATATTGGGCCAGCGCAGCAGTGTGCAGTTCAACAAACCAGCCGATGTTCCGGACATCATCGATGCCAATACGCTTCAATACGCCCCCCGCCAGGTGGATATCGATCAATATCACAGTTACACGACGGAAATGCGCCTGATGCACGCCTACCCACTGCACGGCCGGCATTCGCATTTTGCCGTGGGCGTCCAGTACATCAACAACGATCTGCACCGGCGGCAACTGGGCGTGGGCAGCACCGGTACGGATTACGACCTCAATATATCGGAGGCCGGCTGGGGGCGTGACCTGCATTTCAAGACCGGCAACATTGCAGTGTTCGCCGAAAACAAATTTCAACTGACGCCGGCCTGGAGCCTGAGTCCCGGCTTTCGATTCGAATCCGGCGCATCGGATATGGTCGGCACCATCAGTTATTATCCTTTGGAAGACGTACCGAACACCATCGAACACCATTTTGCCCTGCTGGGCCTGAATACGGAATACCGGCTCGGGCAGCATCACGATCTGTACGCCGGGTTCTCGCAAGCCTATCGCCCCGTTATTTTCAAGGACATTGTTCCCGCCTCACCGTTCGAGCGCGCCGACAAGGACCTCGAGGATGCGTTCGGTTACAACCTCGAACTGGGCTACCGGGGGCGCACCGGGGCATTGAATTGGGACATCAGCGCATTCCGGCTGCAATACAACCACCGCCTGGGCAATTTGGCCCTGGAAGAAGGCGGTGAATTTTTCATCCTCCGTACCAACATCGGAAATTCCGTAACGAACGGAGTGGAAATGTTCGCGGAGTATAATTTTGATATCGGTCCACGTGTGCACGCCAGTATTTTCAGTTCCACGGCCTGGATGGACGCAACATATCAGGATGCATCCGTAAGGGCCGGAGATGAAAACGTGGACATTTCAGGCAACAAGGTGGAAAGTACGCCACCCTGGATCAGCCGCAACGGGCTGAATATCAAATACAAAAGCCTCAGCACATCCGTGTTGTACAGTTACACCAGCGAATCGTTCGCCGATCCGCTGAATACCGTGACGCCTTCGGCGAACGGCGCAGTCGGGCTGGTACCTTCCTACGGCATTCTCGATCTCAATGCTTCCTACCGTTTCGGAAAAATGGTGGTCCGGGTCAGCCTGAACAACCTCCTGGACAAACAATATTTCACCAAACGCCCGACCTTCTACCCGGGTCCGGGTATCTGGTCATCCGACGGCAGGGGATTTGTAGCGTCGGTTGCACTTAAACTGTAAGGCAGTCATTTGCGGCACTTGCCACACCAGGACCGCTGCGGATCCGTTTTGATCCTGAAATCCAGGCCGGCAAAAGGCGCCCACCGTCCCGGTTCCGGCAGATCGATTTGAACGTCGTTGTTCAGCAGCCAGTCCGATTGCCAGATACGGTAGCCATAGCCGCCCCTCGGCGCGATAAACAGGTCGAATCGTTTGAATTTGATACCAAATTCAATGCTGATCCCTACCTCGACAGGTACGAACACACTGGAAAACTGCCGCATGCTCACATTCTGATTGATCGTCTGGCTGAGATTTCCGCTGTTGGACAGGCCGGTATAAGTGCGTAAACGTTGCCAGCCCACGCCGAGCCCGATGTAGGGATATATCTTGAACATGCGTTTTTTCCTCAGTACATCGAACAGGGCCCGATCCATCACCACGATATCGCGATAAAGTGCTGCCGTGCCATTTACAACAGAATTATTTGCCGAATAAAAATTGAGAAAAAAAGCGACTTCATTGGCGGCGGGGCTGATGCTGTCCGACATACGGGCACTGAATGAAAAACCGCCGCTATACTGAAAATGTCCGGTCAGGCCGGCCAGATTCAAGGCCATGTCCATATCCTTGAAATCATATTGATATCCGAATGCACCGCCGCCTACATCCCAGATCTTCTGGCGTTTGTACAACTCGAAATCCAGATCGAAGGAATCGCGCGGCTGTGCAAAGGCCGTTGTTACAACACTCGAGACGAAGCAGGCAAGCAAGATCAGTTTTTTCATATCGGGAATATTTGTTGGAATTAATGGCCGCAGACGCATTTCGCCTCTTGGCAGGTATGGGTCATTCCTGCATCGCCGCTCGTCTGGCTGCCCGGTTGTTCGAACCAGAACTCACTGCGTTTTCTGTCGTAATTGCCGATCTCGTCGAGCGATGCCGCTTCAAACAGCCGGCCGTTGACCATCACATAACGGATGGTTTCTGAATTGCGGATATCATCGAGCGGATTTTTGTCCAGCACGATGAGGTCGGCGAGTTTGCCGGGCGTCATGGAACCGATCTCCTTTTCCATGCCGAGATATTGCGCGCCGTTGATCGTCGCGCATCTGAGCGCCTGCATGTTGCTCATGCCGCCCTGCTGAAGCATCCATAGCTCCCAGTGCGCGCCGAGGCCGTTGAGTTGTCCATGCGCTCCGAGATTGATATACACCCCGGCATCCTGCAGTTTTTTGCAGGAGCGGCTGACCAGGATATGCCCGTTTTCGTATTCTTCCATCGGCGCCATGGTGCGATGCCGGCTGCGTTCGTCGAGGATGTGTTTGGGGGTAAAGTTCAGGAGTGGCTTTTTCTTCCATATTTCCGTTTCCTGGTACCATTCGTATTCGCCGTTAAGCCCTCCGTAATTGACGATCAGCGTAGGGGTGTTGTGCGCCTTCGTCTTGCTCCAGAGCGTGACAACATCGTTGTAAAGCGTTGCAACCGGAATATTGTGTTCGATCCCGGTGTGACCATCCGCGATCTGGTTCATGTTATGATGAAAGAAGGAACCGCCTTCGGGAACTACGATCATACCCAGTTCCCTTGCCGCCACCAATACCTGCTGGCGCTGTTCCCGGCGCGGCTGGTTGTAACTTTTTACGGAAATGGCGCCCCAGGCCTTTGTGCGGCGCAGAGCGGACCGCGCATCGTCGATAGAATTGACCGGCGCCTTGAAATCGCCGTCAGCGCCGTACAAAATGGTGCCCGTGGAGAAAAGCCGCGGTCCTGTCATAAGCCCCGAGCGGATCATTTCAGCGTTTGAAAAGGCCATTTCAGAATTGACGGACGGGTCATGCTGCGTGGTGACGCCGTAAGCGAGTTGGGCGTAGTACTCCCATTGCTTTTGCGGGTTCAGCCCGAAGCGGAAATTGCCCGGGTGCGCATGTACGTCGACGATACCCGGCATGATCGTCTTGCCGGCACAGTCGATATATTTGATCGGGTCGCTGGTCTTGTAACGCCGCGCCGATTCAAACTCCTCGCGGCTGCCGACAAATTCGATCTTGTTGTCGATCACGCGGAGCACCCCGTTTTCGATCACTTTATCGCCTTCCATGGTGATGATGCGCGCATTTTCGAATACAACATGGCCTTTCGGCACGTCGCTCTGCAGCACCAGGCCAACCTTCAGGCCCGTAGAATCGAGCGGGGGCAGGCTATCGGGCGCACCGGGCAGAAACGCAAAGCGCTCATTCAGGTCGATCGTGAAATATTCATCGCCCAGGGTGTAGTGGAGTTTTTTCGAATCGCCGCTCCAGTGCAGGTTATAGCCTGCATCGCGGCTGACATTGGCAACCGGGATCGCTTTGGTATCGGCGCTGAGATCGATCGTCTTGCCCGTTTGCGGGAAAGCGCAAACATACGTTTTGTGCAACTCGATGAATGCCAGCCACTTGCCGTCAGGAGAAGGCGTAAATGAGTGTGCGTACTTGCTTTTCGCCAGCGTTTTTTCGTCAAGTCCTGCCAGGTCGAACGATTTGAAAGATTTATCCAGTGCCCCGAACAAGGCGCCGCCCGTATTGACGTAAAGATGTTTGCCGTCGGGAGAAAACCGGGGGCTTTCACCACTTTCCGAGACGAAACGTTCGTTGGCGCCGCCGGCATCCATCACGTAGATGCCGGGCTTGTCCGTCATGCCGGGGCCGAGTTCGTCGTCGCCGCCCTGCTTTCTGAAAGCGATCATCTTTCCGTCTGATGAAAAGGCGGGTGTTCGGTAAATGCCCGGTTTCCGGGTCAGGTTCGTCAGGTTGCCCGTCCGCAGATCGATCTTGCGGATACCGCCTTTTTTCTCGTCACTCCAGACTGTATAGACGATTTCCCGGCCGTCCGGGGAGAATGCGGGTTCGAATTCGAGATAATCGCCCGGCGGTGCGACATCCGTTGTGTATTTTGCGTTTTGGGTCAGCAGTTGGGGAACCCCGTCGGGCAACTGTTTTTTATAAAGCCGTCCGGCAGCATTGAAAACCAGGGTTTTACCGTCGGGGCTTGTGGTCGCCTGCCGGATCGCTCTGACCGTAAATTCCGGTTCAAAGACCTTGTTTTCAAAGTGCAGCGTTTCTCCCAGTTTTGCATTGACGGCGCAGGTAAACGGGATGACGGATATCTTCGGAGGAGTCGATTTTTCAAAGTTCAGCCATTCCTGTGAAATCTCGATCCGGTTGATGTGCCCGCCCGACCAGATCAGAATGCCTTTGTCTTCCGGCATCCACGCAAAGCCGGGATAGCAACCGAAAGTAGTCCATGCCTCCTGCTGGTCTTTGTCGAGACCGTCATAGACCGGGTATTCGAGTCCGGTCGCCAGTTCGCGGATGCACAATACGGATTTGGTATAATCCCGGCGAACGAAGGCCAGCCATTTGCCGTTGCGGCTCACCTGGGGGCGGCAGGCGCCGCCGGAGCCACCGGTCACATTTTCCACTTTTCCTTCCTCGCGGTCGTAGCGACGGATGGCAAATATCTGCTGATTAGGGTTTTTGTTGTATTGAAATGCGCCTCCGGGGTACATATCCTCACTGAAATAAATGTACCGGCCATCGGGGCTGACACTCGGTTCGTTCACATCCTGCTGATCGTTCTTGCGTTTGGTCAGTTGCAGGCCCTCACCGCCGTTGAGGTGGTACATCCAGAGTTCGCCTGCCCCAAGCGAGCGTGTGCTGGTAAAATGTTTGCGCGCGACGATATAGTCGTTGTCGAGCCAGACGCCATTGTTCAGGAGACGGAAGTTCTCTTTGGTCACCTGTTTGGCGTGGGCGCCGTCGGCATCCATGGCCCATATATTATCGCCGCCACCCGCATCGGAGGTAAACAAAATTTTCTTTCCGTCGGGAGAAAAACGCGGCTGCACCTCCCAGGGAATGCCGGCGCGCAAGCAGCGGGCTTCGCCGCCGTTAACGGGCATTGTGTAAATATCCCCCAGCAGGTCGAATACGATCGTTTTGCCGTCAGGGCTGATGTCGAGGCTCATCCAGGTGCCTTCGGACGTAGTGAAAGAGACATCGGAATAGTTAAGGCCGGGCGGGTTACTGACATCCCACTTGGGCTTTTCCTGTGAAAAAAGGCAACAGGGGGCCAGCAGTAGCAGGGCGATCGGGCGGAGGAACATGTTTTTCATATATTTTGAATTGGCAGGGGAAAGCGGGACTACCGCCTTCCGATTTGCGATGGCATAAGTAGTGAGATTTTGGGAATTCCGGGAAATGTCGGATGTTTGAAGTACGATGAGCCGCGTAGATATTCTCGACGATTTCGACTTCGATGAAAACGCCTTCCGGGGTATGGCCGAGGAAGGGGAAGTCGTGGCCAAATTCTTTTCTTTGATGGAAGCGGAGGTCGCGGCTGCGCGGCTGCGGGCCGAGGGCATTCACTGTTTTCTGGCCAACACGGCATCTTCGAGCGTATTGCCTCATTTACAATCTGTTATACGGCTGCATGTGCGCCCGCTGGATTCTGCGCGGGCCAGGGAGATCCTGAACGAAGCGGCGATTACAACGATTAGCCCTTCCGATAATACCCGCAATGCGGGCACCCTGACGGCGCTGGCCATCCTGATCGGCATTTTATTGGCGGCCTTGCTGGCCAGCATTCTCTGGAGCCGCTACTGAGTTCACGCCAATGCTCCGTACAGATCGAATGCCTCCGCGCCCGTGATACGGATGTCGGCAAAATCGCCGATCCGGAGGTAGTTTCCTTTCGCCGGCACCAGCACTTCGTTGTCCACTTCAGGGGAATCCGCTTCCGTGCGTCCAACAAAGTATTGCCCTTCCTTGCGGTCGAACAGGGTTCTGAACACACGCCCGATCTTTGCTTCGTTCTTTTGAAAAGAAATTTCCTGCTGGACTTCCATGAGTCGGTTCGCGCGTTCTTCTTTCACTTCGGCAGGCACATCGTCGTCCATTTCATAAGCCCGGGTATTCTCTTCGTGGGAATACTGGAAGACGCCGAGGCGTTCGAACGATTGTGCGCGGACAAAATCGAGCAGTTGCTCGAAATCTTCTTCCGTCTCGCCCGGATGCCCGACCAGGAAAGTGGTGCGCAGAGCAACGCCGGGCACTTTTTCGCGAATTTTATCCAATAACTCCTCCGTTTCCGCACGGTTGATCTGGCGGCGCATGAGGTCAAGCACCCGGTCGGAAGCATGCTGCAGTGGAATATCGAGGTAATTGCACACCTCTTTCCGTTCGGCCATGGCGTCGAGTATTTCCAGCGGAAATTTGCTCGGGTAGGCATAGTGCAGGCGGATCCATTCTATGCCTTCTACATCGGCCAGGGCATGCAGGAGGCGTGGCAATTCGCGTGATTTGTAAATATCGAGGCCGTAATACGTGAGTTCCTGCGCAATGAGCAGGAGTTCTTTGACGCCGCGGCGCGCGAGGTTACGGGCTTCGGCAACGAGTTCTTCTACCGGGCGGCTGATGTGTTTGCCGCGCATGAGCGGGATAGCGCAGAAAGAACAGGTGCGGTTACAGCCTTCGGATATTTTCAGGTAAGCGTAATGCGGGAGCGTAGTGATCTGCCGCTCGCCCAGCAATTCGTGTTTGTAGTCGGCTTCCAGGCGGGCGAGTAGCGCGGGCATCTCCAGGGTGCCGAAATATGCGTCGACTTCAGGTATTTCGACTTCGAGTTCGTCTTTGTAGCGCTGCGAGAGGCAACCGGTGACGTATAATTTATCAATACCGCCCGATTTTTTGATGCCGGCATATTCCACGATGGTGTCGATGCTCTCCTGTTTAGCCACGTCGATAAAGCCGCAGGTGTTCACGATCACGATATTGGCATCGGGCCCGGGGTCGTCGTGCGTGACGCTGTAATCATTGCCACGCAGTTGCGTGATGAGGTTTTCGCTGTCCACCAGGTTTTTAGAGCAACCCAGCGTCACGACGTTTATTTTATCTTTTCGAAAAGTTCTGGTCTTCATATTATTCTTAATACTCCGCAATTCGCCTCTGCTGCCGGCCGGCAACAGAGGCGAATTGCGCTGCAAATGTCGCTCAATTTGCCTAAAATTTTATGCGCCACTTTGGAAAGCGCTGTTACCTTTGCGCCCCTGTTATAACGCGAACACCTTCATATGACGCAGACCGCCCTGCTGGACCGGCTGGAATCCGAAATACGACAACTGCTGGAAGAGACCCGCAGCCAACTTGCCCCGCTTCCCGCAGAGGCCCTGGGCAGCAGGCCACAGCCGGAGCGCTGGAATGCACTGGAGTGTTTTGCACATCTCAATGCCCATTTCGATTATTTCCTGCCCCGGATCGAACTCGCCATCCACAAATCCAAGGCGCGACACTGGATACCCGGCGAATTCCGGCGCCAGAACTGGGTCGGGCGCATGGCTATCAAGGCTGCCGATCCCAACAATTTGGGGCGTACGCGCAAAAAAAGCCCCAAAAAGATCGACCCCAGACGTCTGCAGGTGCGCGACCACGAAGTGAAGGCCTTTCTTATTAACTGCGAAATGCTGCTCCGGCTTGTGCAGCAGGCGCGTGCGGTGGATCTCAACAGGACAACCGTAAAACATTTTCGCTGGCCGGGTTTCCGTTTCATGCTGGGTGACCTGCTCGAATACATGCTGATGCATGCCCAGCGGCATTTCATCCAGGCACGCGAGGCAGCGCTGAAATCCTGACCTGCCCGTTTTCTTCCTGTTCACTATCTTTGCAGCGGCATTGGTTTCTCCTGTTTTTCAGGAGGATCAAGGGGTGTGATTTGAATACATCCTGAAGAGGGAACACCGGTGAAATTCCGGGGCAGTCCCCGCTGCTGTGAGTTTCCGACCGCCCTGTGCGGTCGCAGCAAAAGCAAACATGCCACTGTCCGGCAATGCCGTATGGGAAGGCGCTTTTGCCGAAACGAGCCAGAAGACCTGCCAGTGCCATTCATCCACCGCCGGGCTTCGGGAAGAAAGCCGGTTGGCTGTATGTGGCAGGCTATCGCCGGGGCAGTTCTCTTGCCCCTGCCTCCATTTGCTGTCTACCTTTCCTCCTGTATGCCTTTCATTTTCAAACTTTTAAACATTCAAAAATGAAAGTCAGACAATTTATCCCCGCTATCCTATTCGGCATAGGCGTGTTGTTTTTCGCGTCCTGCGATCTGGGGGGCGACAATCCCCCCATTACCCAGAACGACTATTCAAAAGGCGTATTTGTTGTTAATGAAGGTCCGTTTGGCGGCACCGGCACCATTACCTGGTATAATCCCGACAACGGCGAAGCCGTGCAGGACGTGTTTGGTATTGAAAACGGCGGCACGCTGGGGCAATTCGCAATATCGCTCGCATTTCACAACGGCAAAGGCTATATCTGCGTGACGGGTGTCAATCTGTTGGTAGTAGTCGACCAGACGACCTTTCGCTTTCTGGATACCATCGGCGGACTGATACAGCCGCGCTTTTTTCAAGCGATCGACGACGATTATGCATATGTGAGTCAATGGGGCAAGGATGGCATCGATGGCAGTGTTGCCAAAATTGACCTGAAAACCAATCAGATCGTCAAGGTCATTCCGACCGGCAAGGGCCCTGAGAAGATGTTCCTGAAAGACGCGAATACACTGCTCGTGGCAAACAGCGGCGGTTTTGACGTGGATTCCACGATTTCCGTGATCGACCTCGTCTCGGAAACGGAGACTTCGCGCACAACGGTGGGCGGGAAAGCACCTTGTTGTTTTGCAAAAGCCAATTTTACCGGCGCCAATCCGTGGGTACTCTGTAAGGGCACATTCGACGCGGCGATGGAGCCCGGTTTTCTCGACAAGTTCGACCCACCGGGGTCGGGTTTTACCGTTCCCAACAACGCCGACGACCTTTGCGCCAGTCCGGCCGGAAATCAGTTGTATTATATCGGTGACGGCAAAGTATGGGCAGCCAACCAGTTTGCCGTAAGCGAATTGTTCAGCCAGCCCGCCTACGGCCTCGCCTGCCACCCTTCCAACGGCAATCTGTATTGTGCCGATCCGAAGGGCTTCAGCGCTGCGGGGGAAGTCGTGATCTACAATCCGGGTGGTGTGAAAGTGGGATCGTTTGCTACCGGCATCGGGCCGGGAGAGATCATCATCGTTGAATAATAATGTATGGCACACCGGCGAACGATAGCAATCCGGGTCGCCGGTGTGCCTGACTTTTTACGCTTTTAACTTCATTGAAGTGGCGTCGCCGCCACATTAGGTTTTTATTCAATTCTGAGCCGTCCCCTGTTGTCAGGTTTTCGCTTAAGTTTGCGGCATTAAAAACATTCCCCTTTGGCTGCCACCGAAGTTGTTGATTTAACCGTCAGTACCGTATTGGGCCTGGTGATGTTCGGCGTTGGGTTGTCGCTTCATTCCGCCGATTTCGTACAGATCGTGCGCCACCCGCGTGCGTTTTTTACGGCATTAGGCGCCCAGATGATCGGATTGCCCATTATTGCATTTGCGATCGGCCTGCTTGCACCCATACCAGATGTGTACAAAGTGGGGTTCATCATCCTGGCGGCAAGCCCAGGTGGAGCCACGTCGGGGTTCCTGACATACCTCTGGCGCGGCAACGTAGCCCTTTCCCTCTCACTGACCGCCGTAAACAGTTTCCTGACACTGTTTTCCATTCCTGTCGTGGTAAATCTCGGGCTTCGCGTATTTCTGGGACGGGAGACTGAACTGCACCTTCCGTTTTGGGATACGGTGAGCCAGATATTTTTCATCACCATCATACCGGCGTCTATCGGCCTGTTTGTCAGGCACAATTTTCCGGTTTTTGCCAGCAAGATCAACAAGCCGGCAAAATACGTCATGCTGGCCCTGCTGGGCACCGTGTTCGCGATCAAGATGTTTGCCGGTGAGAGCCACGGCGGGGCGGGTCTGAAGTGGAGCGATCTGCTCGTGATCACCCCGGTTGCGCTGATCCAGAATGCCTTTTGCCTTTTTTTCGGTTACTTTTTCATGAAGTTTATGGGCCTGCCGCATAGTTCGAGGATCACGGCCGCGATGGAAAGCGGCGTGCAGAACACCACACTGGCATTCCTGATCGCCAACAATTTGCTCGCCAATCAGGCGATGGTCAAGCCCGCGCTTGTATATTCGCTGTATTCGTTCTGGACGGCCTGCCTGTTTGCCTACCGGGCCAACAAAATGAACGGCGTACGCTCAACGCCGGCGGTCATGGACGATGACGACGCTGAAAACGGATAGATCCGGTTACTTACTCAACTTGGGAAACATGTCTAAAATCTGGAAACAGGAAGCGACGCTTGAAGGGCTGAACGCGCTGAATAACGATACCATGGCCGAGGCTTTGGGTATCGTTTTTACAGAAGTTGGGGACGATTATTTATCCGCAACCATGCCGGCCGACAAAAATACGGTACAACCGTATCGCATTTTACACGGCGGCGCCAGCGTTGCGCTGGCCGAAACCCTGGGCAGTGTTGCCAGCACGCTGTGCATCGACGACCTGGCGAGCCAGACGGCCGTCGGAGTCGAGATCAACGCCAACCATCTGAAGAGTGTCGGGGAAGGTGGATCGGTGACCGGCACCTGCCGCCCGATACGGATCGGCAGGCAAATGCACGTCTGGCAGATCGAAATCCGCGACGAAAAAGGCCATATGTCGTGCATTAGCCGACTCACAGTCGCTATTGTGGCGAGGAGATGACGAAGGCCAACCGGGCGCTGTCTACTTTTGTGCCCGCTGTCCGGAAGCCTCCCGGCGATTTCCGGATACAATGACTGTGTTATTTGCTAAGTTTTCAATCTGCTATCCAATTCATGAAAAACGTGTTATCACGCATGCTGTGGTCGGCGCTCCTGCTGACCACCACACACGCTTTTGCCCAGGATTTCAACCTCCAGTTTCGTGCTTCGATGGAGTTTCCGGGCCAAACACTCGCCAACATCTGCGGCTATGCACAGAATGGTCGTGAGTATGCCCTTGTGGGCGGTTCCAAAGGCCTGATCATCGTAGAGGTCACCAACCCCGATAATCCGGTCAGGATCAAACAGATACCCGGTCCCAACAGTTTGTGGAAAGAGATCAAGACATACGATCATTATGCTTATGTAACGACCGAAGGCGGTCAGGGCATCCAGATCGTGGACCTGAGCATGCTGCCCGATTCGAACGTGACTTACAAACACTACACGGGCGACGGTGCCATTGCCGGACAACTTAACTCGATCCATGCCCTTCACATCGATACAAAAAAGGGATTCCTTTACGCATATGGCTGCGGCACGCCAACCGGCTCGCAACTTTTTAACGGCGGCGCAGTAGTATTCGATCTTAATACAGATCCCTACAATCCGGTCTACGTCGGAAATTTCAGCGCGCTCAACTATGTGCATGACGGCTATGCGGAGAACGATACGCTGTACGCATGTCATATCAATACCGGTTTGTTGTCCATTACGGATATGAGTGATAAATCAAATCCCCAGCTGCTGGGAACGGTACACACGCCCGGCAATTTTACCCATAACTCCTGGTTGCTGAGCAACCACAATTATATACTCACAACGGATGAGAAAAAGAACGCACCTTCCTTTGTGACTTCCTACGACATCAGCGATCCGCAGGATATCAAGGAACTGGATCGCTGTTCTCCCAACAACGGCCTGGGGTCAATCGGACATAATACACACGTGCTCAACGACTGGGCGATCACATCGTGGTATACCGACGGCGTGGTGATCACCGACGCACATCGCCCTGACAACCTCGTGATCACGGGATGGTACGATACCTGGCCCGGTTCGGGGCAGTCGTTCGACGGGTGCTGGGGAGTGTATCCCTTTTTGCCATCCGGCACTGTGGTTGCTTCCAATATTCCTTCGGATAACGGCGGCAACGGCAAACTTTTCGTCATGACGCCCACATATGTGCGGGCCTGCTACCTGGAAGGCGTGGTAAAAAACAGCTGCAACGACCAACCGCTTATGGATGCCAGCATTGAAGTGAACAGCAGCAACCCCTGGATCAATACAACGAGCCGCTTCGACGGCGTGTTCAAAACAGGCCAGATAGAGCCCGGCGATTTCAAGGTCACCATCAGCAAAGCGGGTTATATCAGCCAAACCATCGACATCAGCCTCGCCACCGCACTGGTAACGGAACTGGAGGTAACGCTTGAGCCGCTATCTACCTTTGATGTGAGCGGTGCTGTGACGGACAAAAACAGCAATACGCCGCTGGAAAACGCCACGATCGTGCTGGAAGGCCCTAACGAGACCATAATCTTGTACACAGATGCCAACGGCCTGTACGAGCGCCCATGCTTGAATCCTGGCAATTACAAGATCACGGCCACTACCTGGGGCTATCTGCCCGAATCTTCCACCTTTTCAGGCGCCGACGTTCAGACGTTCCAACTGACTCCCGGCTATTTCGACGATTTTATCAGCGACCTGAACTGGACAAGCCAGGCCACTGCCACTGCGGGACTGTGGGAACGCGCCGATCCGGTGGGTACGCAGTTTGCCGGAAACTTCAGCAACCCTGCCGCTGATTCGCCGCTCGACGACAACAACCTGTGCTATGTGACCGGCAATAACGGTATCGATGCCGGCGCAGATGATGTCGACAATGGCTCCGTCACCCTTACTTCGCCGAAGATGGACCTTTCGGATTACACAGATGCCGTCGTTTCTTTCCAGTACTGGTTTTTCAACAGCGGAGGCGCCGGCACCCCGCCCAATGACAATTTTGAAGTACGCGCCGTGAGCAACGGCATGAGCGCTACTATTTTCAGTGAAACCCAGTCGCAAAGTACCTGGAGGCCGTCGGGTGACATTCATCTGAAGGATTATTTTGCAACCCTGTCTGATGATGTACGAATTCAGTTTATCGCAACCGATGCAGATCCGGGTCACCTTGTAGAGGCCGGCGTGGATGTATTTCGCGTCGAGCCGATGGGTTTTGTGTCGGGCACCAGCAGCCCATACGATCCGGCAGCGTCGATCTTTGTATCGCCCAACCCTTCTCACAGCAGTTTTACACTGCAATACGAGTGGCCCGGCACTTCCGGCGCCGTGCTGGAGGTGCGCAATATGCTTGGGCAACTTGTCTATTCAAAGGCACTAAATGCAGAAAAAGGGCTGGAAACCTGCGGAGACAACTGGACGCCGGGCGTGTATATTGCACAATTGCGCAGCCCTGAACGGCAGGGGGCGCCTGTGCGGATGGTGAAGCAGTGACGAAAAACAGGATCAGTATAAAACACAAGGGATGGAGCTGAACCGCTCTATCCCTTGTGTTTTATAAAGGCACATTCTCACCCCCCAACATAATTATGCGGTGTCAAAGCCTTCAGTTCTTCCTTCACTTCATCGGACACCTCCAGTCCGTCGATGAATTCGTGTAATACCTCGCGGGTCACCAGGGCGCGGCCGCGGGTCAGGGCCTTGAGCGCCTCGTATGGTTGCGGGTAGCCTTCCCTGCGAAGAATTACCTGAATTCCTTCCGCTACTACCATCCAGTTGTCTTCAAGATCGTCGTACAATTGCCCTTCATTCAGGAGCAGTTTGCCAAGTCCTTTCAGAATGGATTTAAACGCGATCAGCGTGTGCCCCAGCGGCACGCCTATGTTACGTAATACCGTAGAGTCTGTAAGGTCGCGCTGCAGGCGGCTGACAGGCAGTTTCTCCGCCAGGTGCTGAAAAAGGGCATTCGCAAGCCCCAGATTGCCTTCCGCATTTTCAAAATCGATGGGATTTACCTTGTGTGGCATAGCGGAGGAGCCGATTTCGTCTTTTACCGTTTTCTGGCGGAAATACTCCATGGATACATAGGTCCATACATCGCGGCAGAAATCGATCAGGATGGTATTGATGCGCGATATGGCCTGGAATTGCGCGGCCATGCAGTCGTAGTGTTCAATCTGTGTGGTAGGGCTCGAGCGTTCCAGCCCCAGGAACTCACGGATGAAGTCGTCGCCGAACTGCTGCCAGTTGTAGTCGGGATACGCGGCGAAATGAGCGTTGAAATTGCCCGTCGCGCCGCCGAATTTGGCCCGGTGCGGCACCTGCCGCAGCAACGCGAGTTGCAAATCGATGCGGCTGACGAATACGGCGAACTCCTTGCCGAGCAGCGTGGGCGAAGCCGGTTGCCCGTGCGTGCGCGCCAGCATGGGTACGCGCGCCCAGTCCTGCGCCAATTGTTCGAGGCGGTTGCGCAGTTCGCCGAGCAAAGGATAGTACACTTCTTCCAGCGTGTACTTGACGGTCAACGGCACCGCTGTGTTGTTGATATCCTGCGAAGTGAGCCCGAAATGCACGAATTCGCGCAGTTCGCCGAGTTCAAGGGCATCGAAACGCTCTTTCAGAAAATACTCGACCGCTTTTACGTCGTGATTGGTGGTGCGCTCTATGGCTTTGATCTGTTCGGCATCGGCCAGGCTGAAGTTCTCAAAAATGGCGTTCAGGTCATCTATTTTGTCTTCCTCAAAACTTTCCAATTGTGGCAATCCGTACTGACAAAGCGCGATAAAGTATTGAATTTCAATAAATACGCGATAACGGATCAGGGCATACTCGCTGAAATAATCAGCAAGTTCCTTCGTCTTGTCGGCATAGCGTCCGTCAATCGGAGAAATGGCAAGCAGCATCAGGGAAGATGTTTAAGCAATGAAAAAATGGAAGGCGGCCGGGCAGATGATGCGCAAATTTAGGAAAAGCAAGGGCTTGGCGAATGAAATAGTTTGCGCAAGGGATTCCGGTATATTTCGCTTATTTTTGCTCTTGCCTGCTATGGCGCCCCGACATTCATCCCGCCTTTCGTCCTGTTTCCCGTTCTCATCAATACAGGCTCGTTCATGAAGAGATATATCCTGTTTTTACTGGCATCCCTGCCGGGTCTTCTGTTTTTTTTCCCGCTTTCTGCTCAAAACCTGCAATGGGCGATCGCGATGGGCGGCACCGCTGCCGATGCCAGCCAATCGGTGTACGTGGATGACAATGATGAAGTGTATGCAACGGGCCGGTTTGTAGGCACTGCCGATTTCGATCCGGGCCCAGGCGTACAGAATCTTGTCTCCAATGGTATCGGCGATATTTTCCTGGCAAAATACGACGCGACAGGGCAACTGATATGGGCGCATGCGTTCGGAAGCGCTCTCAACGAAGTCGGCCTTAGCGTCGCCGGCATGCCGAACGGCACGGTCATCATGACGGGTCATTTTTCAGGAACGATCGACTTCGATCCGGGTCCCGGTGTTACCAATCTGGTCTCCAATGGACAGGAAGATGTTTTCCTCGCCACATTCGACGGGAACGGCAATTTGTTGTGGGCGCGCAGTTTCGGCGGAATTGGAAGCGATTTCGGATATTATATCGACACCGATGCCGCGGGAAATATCGCCCTGACCGGTTTTTATCAGAACACAGTTGATTTTGATCCGGGACCCGGTATGGCCATGCGCACTTCCAATGGCGGAAGTGATATTTACACAGCCCGCTTCGACGCGACAGGCAATCTGGCGTGGATAAATGCGGTTGGCGGAACAGATGACGACAGTGGGCAGGCAGTACGTTTGGATGCGACCGGGAATGTGTATATAACAGGCGGATTTGGAAGTTCGGTAGACTTCGATCCAGGCCCCGGTATGGATGTGCGCGTTTCAGCCGGCTCCGATGATCTTTTCCTTTCAAAATACGACGCGGCGGGAAATCACCTCTGGACGATTACTGCCGGCAGCAATGCAATTGAGAACGGAGAAGACCTGGACTTTACGGCGACGGGTAATATTTGCCTTACCGGCTTCTTTAGCGGCACGGTGGATTTTGATCCGGGGCCCGGGGTCAGCAACCTCGTTTCGGCAGGAGGGCTGGACGCATTTCTCGCAACATACGACCCAAATGGCAACCTCATCTGGGCCGATCGTATGGGCGGAAACGCCACGGATCAGGGCAATTCGCTCAGTGTCGATGATTGCGGGTATATCTATGTGACGGGTTATTTCAATGGCGCCGCAGATTTCGACCCGGGGCCGGGCACCGCAACCCTGAATTCAGCAGGTGGGCTGGATATTTTTTTAGCTCGCTATGATGCTGCGGGTAATTATTCCTGGGCCTACCCCATCGGGAGCGGCAGCAATGATTTTGGATTGCACCTGTTGCTACACAACAATAACATTTATCTGACCGGCTATTTTGAAGCCAATGTCGACTTCGATATCGGTACCGGCACATCGCAACTGAATGCCGCGGGCAGCAGCGATGCATTCATCGCCAGATACAGCCCATGTTCAACAACAGCAAACGTGCTCGATGTAAGCATCTGTACAGGAAGCAGTTACACGTTCTTTGGAACCGAGTACACGGAAAGCGTACGGGATACGGTATTCATACCGACTGGCGGTTGCTGCGACAGCATGATCGTACTCGACTTGACGGTAGCGCCCATTGTTCAGGATGTTACCGATACGATCTGCAGCGGCATTTCTTACTATGTCGGCAATTTCACCTATTCATCAACGGGGCAGTATCAGGCGATCCTGGTGTCGCCCGGCGGCTGCGACAGCATTATCAACCTCAACCTGACCGTATTACCGCCGGTAGAGGAAAACGTCTCTGCCACTATTTGCAGCGGCATTTCTTACTACGTCGGCAACTTCACCTACTCCTCTACGGGCCAATATCAGGCTTTGCTG
Source organism: Lewinellaceae bacterium (assembly GCA_020636045.1). GTDB lineage: Bacteria > Bacteroidota > Bacteroidia > Chitinophagales > Saprospiraceae > M3007. The sequence continues at coordinate 117,568 of JACJYP010000011.1, read as the reverse complement.
GTAGCGCCTTCCGGCTGCGACAGCATTGTAAATTTAGACCTCACCGTTACGCCGCCCCTGGAAAATCATATCACTGCGTCGATCTGCGAAGGCGATTCCTACCCGGTTGGCAATTCGAATTACAATCAAACCGGAAGTTACCAGAATTTTCTGATCACGCCTGAGGGTTGCGACAGCATCGTTTTTCTCGATCTCACCGTCCACCAGCCTGTAGAGGTCGATATTGCGGCGACTATTTGCAGCGACTCGAGTTATATGCTTGGTAGCAACTCTTATACAGTCAGCGGCAACTACCAGGAAATACTGAGCAGCGTCGCGGGCTGCGACAGCACGGTCAATCTTGCGCTGACGGTACTTTCCGTAGCACAAAACAGCATTGCCGAGAGTATATGCGAAGGCATGTCGTATACATTCGGGAACAACATGTACTCGACAAGCGGCATTTATCAGGAAATATTCACGGCGGCCAACGGTTGCGACAGCACCGTGACGCTCGATTTGCAGGTGCTGCCGTTGTCTCAAAGCGACCTGTCGGCGGTGATATGCGACGGAGAGACATATACCCTTGGCAGCGCAACATATAACGTAAGCGGCACCTACCAGGAGATATTTCCGGCGGCAAATGGATGTGACAGCGTTGTTACACTGGCATTGACGGTGCTGCCTGAACTGGGCAGCGAAATACAGGCGAGTATTTGTGAAGGAGAGACATTTACACTGGGAGCCAGTGTATACGACCAATCGGGCACTTACCAGGAGACCTTTATTTCAGCAAACGGGTGCGACAGTACGGTTACGCTGAATTTGACGGTCATACCCGTGGCGATGACCCAACTGAATGAGGCGATTTGCATGGGAACAAGTTTTACTGTAGGTGATTCGGTGTATTCTGTCAGCGGCACATACCAGCAAACACTGAGTACAACAAATGGCTGCGACAGCATTGTCGAACTGCAATTAACGGTATTGCCCGCTCCGGAAATTACCGCTACGGCGACTCCACCGCTCTGCCCGGGAGAAAGCGGCACGATCGCGGCAGAAACCAGCGGCGGCCAGCCGCCTTATCTGTATGCGATCGATAATGTGCAATTCCAGGACCAGCCGACATTTTTCAATGTATTTCCCGGCACGTATCAATTGGTGGTGCAGGACAGTATCGGATGTGTGGCAACGACAGAAGTGACATTACTCCCCGCCTTTCCGCTTGACATCGGCTTCGCCGATCCCGAGATCTCCATCGAATCGGGTGAGGAAATACTGCTAAGTCCCATTGCCAATTTTGTCGTCGACACCTTTTACTGGACACCCGATTCTACGCTGGACTGCCCGGTTTGCTGGCAGCCGATAGCCACGCCATTGCAAACCACCACCTATCAGTTGGTAGCCATTTCAGAGAATGGATGCCCCGTTACGGCGTCGCTGCGTATTGAAGTGCATGTCGTGAGGCGGGTGTATATTCCGAACATCTTCAAACCTGACGATGACGGCATTTCCGATCTGTTCCAGTTATTTGGCGATACGCAGATCGCCGAGATCCTGCAAATGCGGATCTTCGACCGATGGGGCAATGAGATATTTGCAAGGGAACATGTGATGCCGGAAGATACAAATGCGGCCTGGGATGGCAAATACAGGGGCAAAGCCATGCAACCCGGCGTTTACGTTTACTACTTCGAGGTATTGTTCCGCGACGGATTGACAAGAGTATACGCCGGCGACATTACCCTGATCCGGTAAATCTATTTGTAGTCGTTCTAAACGAGGTCAAATTGCAGGACTTACATTACACACGGCGTATGCAGACCTATACATTTGCATTCCACATTTCTCAACTGAAATTGCCATGAAAATAAACTTCTTTCTGCCTTTTATGAGCCTTGCGCTCTTTTTATCCTGTGGCCATCATCCGAATAAAAAGCCGGAAAACCTGGACCTCGCCAATGCCGTGTACATCTGCCCCATGGACTGCGAACACGGCAAAACGTACGCGGAAGCGGGCAAATGCCCGGTCTGCGGCATGGCACTGGAACCGACAATGCCCAACACATCCGCGCTGACCGGCGAGGCCGCTTCCCTTTCGAAAGAAGCAGAACAGATACACGACGAGGCCATGAAAGACCTGGCGGACATGAACCGCCTTGCCCGCCAGATGAAGGACTATATGACCAGGGCCTCCATGACCAAAGAAATGAATGATGAATTCGTAACGACGCTGGCATCTATGGAAAAAGCCGAAGCCGATATGATGTCGTGGATGGCCGGATACAAGGAACCCGAAACGAGTTCGGCGGAAGCCGTGGCCTATCTGAAAGAGCAAAAACAAAAAATCGAACAGAACCGGAACGATATCCGGACCGCCCTGGAAACAGGGAAAAAACTAATGCCGGAATGAAACGTATTATCCTGATCCTGTTGGCGTTGATCGCTCTTGCCGTATTTTTCCTGCAACCTGAAAAACGCACGTTGCCCATCCTTGGCAACCGCGACGTCTCCCCTGCAGGCGATACGGTTTATCATCAGGTGCCCGACTTCGCATTTATCGACCAGGACAGCCAGATGGTCACGAATGCCACCTTTGCGTCGCAGGTGTACGTAGTGGATTTCTTTTTCATCCACTGCCCTACCATTTGTCCCAGGGTGAAAAAGAACGGATTGCGTATCTATGAAAAGTACAAAGACGACGACCGGGTAGCGCTCCTCTCCCACTCCATCGACACCCGCAACGATACTGTCGCAGCACTAAAACGCCATGCCCTGAAACTCGGCATCGACACAAAAAAATGGCACCTGGTGACCGGCGATCACGATGCGATCTACGGGATTGCCGACGATTATTTTAGCGTCGCGACCGAAGATCCCGACGCACCAGGCGGCTTCGATCACTCGGGAAGGATGATCCTGGTAGACAAAAACAGGCATGTGCGCTCATTCTGCGATGGCACGGATGCGGAGGATGTTAGCCGCTTTATGGAGGACATAGATGTGCTGCTGGAAGAGCAATATCCGAAATAGCGGCCTCCAGGAACTGAAAAACAGGCACTTATGCGCAAAAAGGGCTCTTATTCCGCCATTTTTCCAATCATCCTTTTTCTGGCGTCCTGCCAAACGAACCCCTACCGGGAAGGCGAACGCCTGTATAAAAATACGTGTGCCAATTGCCACATGGACCAGGGGGAAGGTCTGCGCGGACTGATCCCGCCGCTGCGCAATGCCGACTACCTGCACCTGCACCGGGAAAAACTGCCCTGTGTGCTGAAATACGGTCTCACCGACACGATCTCGGTCAATGGCCAGACCTATACTGAGCAAATGCCGGGCGTGCCGACCCTGACGGAAATTCAGATCACCAATATTCTGAACTACATCAACAATAGTTGGGGCAACCAAAACGCCCCTTACAGCCTGGAAGATACCCGCCGGATGCTCGAAAAATGCGCCAGATAAGTGCATAATTTGCCGATTTCCGGCCCACATCTGCCATATCGCGACACAAAAGCCCGGCAGCGATTTGGCGTTCACAAAGGTCTCCCTATTTTTGGCTCGTGCCCGGCGTATATTGCCGGGCGGGAAAACGCCTGATTAATCAAGATTCAGACAATTACACACACGATGAAAAGACTCTATATGCTCATGGCAGCGCTGGGTTTGGCCTGCTCGCTTTATTCCCAGACTCCGGTCAATGACGATTGCTCCGGTCTGATCGACCTCGGCCCCGCGCCCGTTTGTCCGGGCGACATTTTTTCGAATGTCGGAGCGACGCCCAGCGATATCGGCAACGACAACCCGCCCAGTTGTTTCAACAGCGGTGTTGCCCAGCGCGATGTCTGGTTCATGTTCACCTGTCCGGACACCTTGTTCGATTTCCGCATCACGCTGACCGGCGTGGGCAACTCGATACAAAATCCGGAGTTTGCCGTTTACCGCGGGGATTGCATGTTCGACGGGCTGGCCGAATTGCTCTGTGCCAAAGCCGATGTAGGTGAAAACTCCCTGTTTCTGGATGTTATCGGCCTGACACCGGGTCTTCCCTATTTCATTCGCGTTTCGGATTACTCGCTGACGGCTACCCCCAACTCCGGTGAATTCATGTTGTGTGTGGATAAAATACCGCCTTCTTCAACGGTAGATCAGGGCGGCTCAAGCCTTTGTGAAGGCGTATTATACGACAGCGGCGGCGCTGATGGTGACTACGGTCCGGATGAGGACCACACATTTGTGATCTGTCCCAATTCCCCTGCTGCCTGTATTACTTTCACTTTGGAATATTATCACATTGAAAACGGCGGCTTCGGCGACGCGCTGTCGTTTTACGACGGCAATAATGCCAACGGAACTCCGATTACCACCATCAACGGATTCAACTTCAACGATCCGGACGGCGGCGGTGGCGTTTGCTTTCAGGTGCAGGCGACCAGCGGCTGCCTTACCGTCAATTTCCAGTCGGATGGTACAAATGAGTTCGAAGGCTGGAAAGGGTATTGGGAATGCAGCAGCACTCCCTGCCCCCCGCAGGAACAAATGACGGTCAATACCGGCATTCAACCGGTCGATATCGTTAATGCAGTCGCCACGCCGGCAACGGTTGTAACAATCACGGGTATTAATTGTGCCGATGGCGCGTACGGGACCTTCAGTTTTCCGACGGACAACAACGCACTCGGCCTCGACAAGGGCCTGATCCTTACTTCCGGCGATGCCCAGTTAAGCATCGGACCGAATATAGCGGGCTTTACAGGATTTAACGCAGGGTTTGAAGGCGACGACGACCTTGATTACCTGTCGCAGCAACAGGGCAACGGCCAGCCTTCGTTCGATGCCTGCGTGGTGGAACTTGACGTGTTCGTGGCTACCAACGAACTGAGTTTCGAGTATGTATTCGGCTCGGATGAATATCCCGAATTCGTCAACTCGAATTTCAACGACATCTTCGCGTTCCTGGTCTCCGGGCCCGGCATCACGGGCGATCCCGGGCTGGGTGGCGCTCAAAATATTGCCGTACTTCCCAACTCGAACACATTCGTTCAGATCAACAGCGTCAATAACCTGGTGAACTGGCCCTACTACCGGAACAATCAGGGCGTGCAGACCCTCAGTGACGTCATCGAATATGACGGCCTGACTTCCGATTCATTCGGCATTAAAAAAAGCCTGACGGCACGGACGAGTGTGATTCCCTGCAACACTTACCACTTGAAACTGGCGATTTCAGACCGTGGCGACGGCAACTACGACTCCGGTGTGTTCGTATCAAAGATCCAGGGTGGAACACCCGATCTCGCCGTACAATTTGCAAGCGGGATCAAGTACTTTATCGAAGATTGCTCTGGCAATCAGGATCAACTCGTGATATCGCTTTCCCAGCCCGTTGACGAAGCGACCAGTTTTATTGTAAATATCGGGGGAACTGCGACTTTGGGAACCGACTACACGCTTAGTATTCCCGATGTGATCACTTTCCAGCCGGGGCAAACTTCCTTGTCTTTTCCGATCGTGCCGCTCGCAGACACCCTGATCGAAGGTGTGGAAAACATCGTGATCACCCTGTCGAATGACTTCGGTTGCGGTACGGTGGTGTATAAAGTCCTGACAGTTGAAATTGCCGACAACGTGATTGTCGATGTAAAGGGGGGCGACACGCTGTTCGTGTGTGCGGGCGCTACCCTGCAACTGGAAGCAGAAGGCGCTACTGATTATTTCTGGGCGCCGCCAGGGGCCGTCAGCAACCCGTTCATCCCCAACCCTACCATCACACCAACGCAGGATATCTGGCTGGAAGTCACCGGCACGATCGCTTCCTGTGTGGATGTGGATTCCGTATACGTGACCATTGTCGACCCCAACATCGACGTGGTGGCGTTGAGCGATTCGAACATCTGTCTGGGCAATTCGGTGCAGCTGCAGGCCATCAACAATGTAAACAGTACGGGACTCGTCTGGTCACCGACGACGGGTCTGGATGATCCTGGCAGCCCGACGCCAATTGCTTCTCCCACCCAAACGACCACTTACACGGCTTCGGTAAGTATTGCCGGTTGTACGGTCAGCGACCAGATCACGATTCAGGTGGACACCTTATTTTTCCCGACTTTTACCACGTTTGACACGACGGTTTGCCAAAACTACCCGGTGCAACTGGCCGATTCGATAAGCGGCACCACCATTTATCAATGGAGCCCGGCAGCAGGCCTGAACAGCGATACCATATCGGGCCCCGTCGCATTGCCTGATGTCACCACTACCTATACGCTCGTGGCCACCAGTGCCAACGGCTTCTGTTCACAGATGGAAAGTGTCAACGTCAATGTAATTGCGGCCGACGTTAATATCGAGGGTGACGAATACAAGGAAATCTGCCTGGGTGATACACTCTCGCTGACCGCGAATTCGAGTCCGGCTGGCGCGCAGGTGCAATGGTCTCCCAGTTTCTACGTCAGCAGCCCCAGCGGTCCGAACGTGCAGGCATTCCCCGATGAATCGACCACGATCATAGCCACGTACAGCATCAACAATTGCACGGTGTACGACTCCATCCGTATCCGGGTCGATTCACTGCCTGACCAAAGCATCATCCGGGTGGAAGACAAAGCCATTTATTGCCCTGGTGATACCGTCTATCTGATCTCTCCGACATACGAGCCGGCCAATTTCCCCGATATCATGATCGAATGGCTGCCGTTTAGCGGCCAGGAAACGCCATTGGACCTTTGGAACCTGGTTATTACTGCCACGTCGACGCATACATTTGAGCGCATCATTACCAACCGGGGCTGTAAAGACACTTCTTCGATAGAAGTACCGGTGGCAACGCCGCCTACCCTGACCGTGGATGCGACCCCTATGCAAATATGTCCGGGCCAGTCCGCCGAGATCATGGTGACGGTCGACCCGCCCGGCACCGGACTCGAATGGCAGGACATGCCGCCCACACTGAGTTGCACTACCTGCGCGAATCCGACTGCAACCCCCAACGTCACCACCACCTATACCGTGACAACGCCCGATGCGGATTGTCCTTCCGGCGCCAGCGTGGAGATCGTGGTATTGCCCAATCCGACGCTGAACCTGCCCGTCAACCCGATCATTTGCCCGGGTGGCAGCCTGCAACTGAATACCGTTTCCGAACCGGGCGTCACCTACATGTGGTCGCCGGCGACCGGTCTGGACAACCCGATCAGTGCCACTCCCACCGCTATGCCGGGCGCTTCGACAACTTATTCGGTCACTGCTACGGGCGCGTTATGCACCAGCCAGGGCAGTGTAAATGTTACCGTTGCCTCCGCAACGATCGACGCCGGAGCGGACCAGACCGTTTGTTTCAATGAAGGCACTACCCTGATGGCGACGACAACCGGTACGCCGGGAACCGTGACCTGGACACCCGGGAATTTCATCGGGCCGGATTACAATGTAAATCCACCGACAGTAGGCACCATCACCTATACCGCCATGCTGTCATACGGCAACAACTGCTCGGCCATCGACTCTATGCGGCTAACGATCGTTCCAGGCGTAGAATTGAGCAACATATCGGCGACGCCCGATCCTACCGATTCCATCTGTATCGGTGTGCCGATTACCCTTAAAACAGCCGTAATACCGGCATCGGCGGTCCTGGCCTGGACCCAGGATGGCGTAGCAATACCCGGCATTGAAGGCGATTCTGTTACATTCGTACCGAACGCCATGGAAGGAGAAGTCCAGTTCAATGTCATCGCTACCAGCGACAATGGCTGTACGGCTGAGAAAGGCCCTGTGACCTATACATTCAAACGTTGCCTGGCGGTGCCAAATGCCTTTACGCCTGGTGGCGACGGGGTAAACGATACTTTCGGGCCGCTGCTTTTCGGCAGCAATACAGAGATCGTCCAGTTCATGGTCTTTAACCGCTGGGGACAGAAAGTATTCGAAGCCACACCCGGCATGCAGCGCTGGGACGGAAAGAAAGACGGCAAGGATGCTCCCAGCGATGTTTATGTCTATTACATCGTGCTTCGATACGCAAATGGCGTAGAGGAAAAACTGAAAGGCGACGTCACGCTGTTGCGATAGGCGGTCCCTGCACATACAGGAACGATGCCACCCGGCGCATGATGGCCGCCGGGTGGCATTTCCTTAAAGATTACGCCTTTAAACAAGCACACATTGGCATGATTTGACGCGACAATTGAAAAATGTTAAAATTCTCATACATATACAGCATACCAAAGGCCTGCGGTTGTCCGTTCATTTCTTAAAATTTTCTTAACGCATTTAGCGCCATAATCACCCGATGCTTCATCTTTACGGTCGGGTCGCGTTTTTTCTCTGAGGCGCAGACCCCAAAACTTTCACTTTGATCTTCAATACTATTATGCTCCGCATTGCCCTTCTTTTTGCACTGCTCTTTCGTGTGGTTGTGCTACCTGCCCAAAACAAATCTGAAAAACTGACGGGCCTGTTGTGGGAAATTTCCGGAAACGGCATCACCAAGCCCGGCTATCTCTACGGCACGATGCACGTATCTGAAAAACTGGTCTTTAATCTGAGCGACAGTTTTTTCACTGCGTTGAAATACGTCGACATGGTGGCTTTGGAAACGGATCACGATGCCTGGCAAGAGTTTACGGACGATCTTTCGGGCGACGATGACGACGTACTTTCCCTGCGCAACCCCTATGCATATTACAGCGGCCGCAATTACAACCAGAACCTGTACAACGAGTCCTTCAACTTCGAGTCGCCCGACAACGATCTGCTCGGGGCCATGCTGTCATCCAAACCGATGATGACCAACGAGTTCCTTTACCGGTCCAACATGTACCGGCAGGAATACGAAGAAGACACCTATCTCGATCTGTTCATTTTTCAGGCGGGCAAAAAACTCGGCAAGGAAGTGATCGGCCTGGAAACCCTCGAAGGCAGTTACGAAGCAGCCATGCGCGCACAGATCCCCGACGATGACGACAAAAAGGCGAATAATTATTACCGTGGTGGCTATTTCGATCCGTCCAAGATGGAGGAAGCGTACCGCAACCAGGACCTCAGTCTGCTGGACTCTCTGAACAAACTCTCCAGCCCCGGTAAAAACTTCCAGCGCTGGATGCTCGATGAGCGCAACATCATCATGGCAAACAGGATCGACTCCATTTTGCAGTCGGGCACATCGCTTTTCTCTGCTGTGGGCGCTGCGCACCTGCCCGGTGAAACCGGGGTCATCTGGCTGTTACGGGAGAAAGGATACCAGGTCAGGGCGGTCAAGTTCACAGCGAACAACGGTAACCAGGATAAAGAGAGCATCGAGAAAATGCGCTTCCCCGTACATTTCGACAAGCAATGGTCGAAAGACTCGCTTTGGTCGGCCGATGCGCCCGGGAGGTTCTATCCGACTGCCAGTTATAAGGGTTTCGAACAACACCTGTGCGCTGACATGAACAACGGCGCGTTTTACGCTGTGTACCGTCTGAAAACATTTGGCTGGTGGACGGGGCAAAGCCCCGAATATGTTGCCGAGCGCCTGGACAGCATTTTATACGAGAAAATTCCCGGAAAAATCCAGGACCGTACCCGGCTGGAAACCCCGTTCCCGGGTCACCAGGTGACTACACGCACCCGCCGCGGAGACGTGCAGCGATACAAGATATATGTCACACCATTCGAAGTGATCATGTTCACAACCGGCGGAAACGGCGACTACGCTTTGGGAGAGGAAGCGGATCGTTTTATGAACAGCATCCGGTTTTTGGAAACTGTCAAAACTGCAGAACATCAGCCAACCGTGCTCCAGCCCGAACACGGCGGTTTCAGGATCACATTTCCGGCCACCCTTCTGGTAAATACCACGGATGACAAAAAGGCCGATGACTTTATGGCCGCTACCGTAGATCCGGAAGACAAGGCCGCCTATTTTCTGTACAGGGTCGATTATCACGACTGGAACTTTATCGAGGAAGATACTTTCGAACTGAACATCATTGGAGAAAAGATCGCGGAACAGTTTACCAAGGAGCCGCCTGCCATGCACCTGATCTCTGAAACGCCCTATCCTTCGCAGGATATTTCTTTCCGTTCGGATCGCGACAGTGCCTGGTTTTATACACGTCTCGTCATCGATGGTCCGCATTACTATCTGATCGGATGCCGGAAACAATCGCCGGGAGCCCCGAAAGCTTTCCTCGAATCATTTTCTTTCGTCCCCAACAGTTATCCGGAAGGCTGGAAAGAGCGCAGCGATACCACTTTAAACTTCAAGGTGGTTGTACATCCCGCACAGGAAAAGCCCCGGCAGAAATTTATCGAGAACCTGCGAAAGATCATTGAAGAAGCCAATCGCAAGCGGTACAACAGGTACGATAACGAAGATACATACGACTGGAGCAAGAACGGCTCGAAAATCCTCAGATCGCCTTACACTGGCGAGCAGGTTTCCGTCAGGTCAACAGAATATTTCTCGGGAGGCCTGGTCCCTACACGCGACTCATTTGAACAGGACGTCGTTAAAGGTCTGACGCGCAATAAAAAGATGGCCATAAAAGAAAGCCATTGGAATATGCGCGACAGCATGCTGATCGGAGAATTCCTGCTGGAAGACACCAACAGCACACGCGGCATCAAGGCAAAAGTGGTCCTGATCAACAAAAGGATGTATACGCTGCTGGCAACGGTAAATCTGAAGACGCCGGAAAGCGGGTTTACGCGTTCCGTATTTAGCAGTTTCACCCCTACGGACAGTATCACAGGGCCCATTAAATTTGGTGAGCGCAACCTTTCATTCCTGGGTGAAATATATTCGGAAGACAGCCTTCAGCGAAAAGCGGCCCTGAACGAATTGCGAAAACCCTGGAGCGTACATTATAAGGCAGAGGACCTGCCCTTGCTGACTTCAACGATCGCAAATCCCGAGTTTCACAAACTGAAGTTTGCAGATCGCAGCACCCTGATCTTTGCCGTGGCGGAGACCGGATCGCCGGAGGCCATCGATTGGCTGCGCAACTTTTGCGTGTCAAGCGTCGATTCTGCCCGTTACCAATCGCTGGCGATCAGTGCACTGGCCAGAATAAAAACCAAACCGGCGTTCAAAACGATGTTCGAGCTCTGGCAGGAACGCCCGGTCTATATCGCCAATGACCGCGGGGGATTGATCTCGGAATTGATAGATACGATCGAATTGACCGCGCAATTTTTCCCGGAACTGTTGCGCCTTGCCGACATCCGGAGCAACCAAAACGAAATCTACCACCTGCTGAGTCAATTGGTCAGGAAGGGCCTGGTCAAGCCCAAGGTGTACGCCAAACTCAAGCCTGCCCTTATCCGCGAAACGGCGTGGTACCTTTCCCAAAATCAATACCAGGAAGAACTAAACCGGTCAAAAGGAGAAAATGGCTATGGCCAGTATGACTATTACAGCAGTTACGGTAACGAAGATATAAGTATGATCGTCGAACGGAACTTCGAGTTGCTGGCGCCCTTTATAAACAAGGACAAAGCGGTGCGGGCGTTGCTGGAGCGCGGGATCAAATATGGAGATGACAACATCAAAATGCTGGCGTATCAGATCTATCTGCGCAACAATATCCCCGTTGATCCCGGCAAACTCAAGCCCTTCAGCGAAGACGATAAAACGCGTTATACGTTTTTCAACCAACTGGCCCGGGCCAAAAAACTGCGCGACTTTGCCGGCTGGTTTACAGACACCGTTGCGCTGGCGAGGTCATTCATCATCGTCGATGACAACCGCAGCCGCCGCAGCGTTGATTCCATTCAACTGATCAGTCGACACAAAACCGTTCAGAACAACAAGCCCGCAACGCTTTTTTTCTTCGACATCAAGGGCAAGGACATGAAAGACTGGGGGCTCGCTTATGCGATCATGCCCAATGACTTCAGTTATGTCAATCAGGAAGATGAGGGGGAAGAAGAATACATGTACAACCCCTACGATTCGTATGGCGGAGGATATGGCATGGGTCCTGTCAAGCAAATATTTCCCGACCTGACGGGCAAAGACAAAGAAGAGTTTATCCGGAAAAAAACGGGCGAGATCAGGTTCGCCAACCGCGAACGCTACGTCAGCGAATCGATCAACGGCAGGTACTACGACCGCTATTGATCGCTGATTTGAAATCAGTCAACAGGCCATCCGACAATCCAGCCGGATGGCCTGTTTTGCTTACAGGTTCTGGATCAGGTCGTACTGCGTAACGATGTGCATGGTGCCCGACCGGTCCGTAACGATCACCGCAGGTATTTCTTTATTGATATAGCGATTAAGGTAACTGACCGGAAGGTCGTCGTTTACCGACGGGAAGGCTTTGCCCATTACATCCCGGACGGTCTTTTCTGAATTCTGGATCGGGTTTTCCAGCAGGAAATGCAGCACCTGGGTTTCGGTGATCGAGCCGACGACCCGCTCGCCATCCATGACCGGCAACTGGCTGATGTCGTACGATTTCATCAGATTAAATGCCTGTCGCACAGACTCCTCCGCGCTGATCGAGATAAAGCGGTGGTCTTTTTTACGCGAGATCAGGTCCCTTATTTTCAGTTCGACATCGAGGAATCCGCGCTCCCGCATCCAGTCGTCGTTATATATTTTGCCCACATACCGGCTGCCGTGGTCGTGAAAGATCACAACGACCACATCTTCCTTTTTTAACTTGCCGCGCAACTGCCACAAGGCCCCCATAGCGCTGCCGGCAGAGTAACCGAGCAGCAACCCCTCCTCCCGGGCCAGCCGCCGCGACCAGATGGCCGCATCCTTGTCGGTGACTTTTTCAAAGGTGTCGATCAGGTCAAATTCAACATTGGCAGGCAAAATATCCTCTCCGATCCCTTCCGTAATGTATGGATAGATCTCTTTGGGGTCGAATATCTTGGTTTCGTGGTATTTCTTGAAAACCGAACCATAGGTATCGGCGCCCCATATCTGAATGTCCGGATTCTTTTCTTTCAGATATTTCGCAACGCCGCTTACGGTACCGCCTGTACCGACGCCTACCACCAGATGGGTTACTTTACCGTCCGTTTGCTCCCAAATTTCCGGGCCGGTGCTTTCGTAATGCGCCTGACGGTTGGAAAGATTGTCATATTGGTTGCACCAGAACGAGTTGGGAATCTCTTCACTGAGCCGGCGGGCAACCGCATAATATGAGCGCGGGTCTTCTGCTTCCACGTTGGTAGGGCACACGATCACTTCAGCCCCCATCGCCTTCAGCATATCCATCTTTTCCTTGCTCTGCTTGTCGGTCGTGGTAAATATGCATCGATAACCGCGCACACAGGCGACGAGGGCAAGCCCCATACCCGTGTTGCCGGAGGTGCATTCGATGATAGTGCCTCCTTTTTTCAGGTCGCCGCGCGCTTCCGCATCGTCAATCATTTTGAGCGCCATGCGGTCTTTGATGCTGTGCCCGGGGTTGAACGTTTCTACTTTTGCCAGTACGAGTGCCGGTATATCGGAAGCGATCCGGTTCAGGCGGATCAGGGGGGTATCCCCAATGGTTTCAAGGATGTTGTCTTTGTAATTCATGTTATGTTCGAGTGTTTGGATCGTAAAACCCGGTAATGATGGTTGTACATAATAGCGTTCAGCCCCGGCTGTTCATGTAGGCCGTTATCCGCTCGCGCATTTTTTGTTCCACTTCCGATTTCAACGTAGGAATATCCGCGGCAGTCATGCCCGCGGTCGAAATGGGTCCGTCCCACACGATCCGCACAACGCCAGGGCTGAGGTCATAGCCTTCGGCTATTTCATACATATTCAGGATGGTTTCTATCACTAGTGGCGCCCCGGTTTGGATGGCGATCCGGAATGCGCCGTCATAAAAAGGTCCCAGCATATCATCCGATTTGTTGCGGCTGCCTTCCGGGTAAATAAAAATACTCCAGCCTTCTGCGAGTTGCTGTTTTAGTGCAACCACGCTTCGCGCACGACTCATGGCGCTCCTGCGGTCTACGTTCAGGCACATCTTTTTGACCACCCACCCGAATACCGGTATTTTTTGCAATTCCTGCTTGGCCAGAAAGCGAAATACACCAGGGAAAGCATGGGCGTGCACAATAAAATCGAGTGAAGAGCGGTGATTGCCGACAATCACATACGATTGCTTTTTGTCAAGTTTTTCACGCCCTTCTATGCGCAGGCGAACACCGACAAGGGTAAGGAACAAGGGGGTAAAAAAATGGTGTAAATACCAAATATTGTGTCTCAGGGCAGGTATGCCGGGCGCGACGATCATGTTCAGCAGAATGACCGGCAGGCTCAGTGTCATCAGCACCAGAAACAGAATGGCGGCATAAGCCGCCCATATTTTTCGGAAAATGGCCATGTGAATAATAAACAGGCCGCAAAGGTAGCAAAAGGGCCGTCAGCGCGCTTTTTACAGCGATTGTTTTGGATATGCTGCCGTTTTGTCTTCGAATATCATCCGGATCATTATCCCGCCGACCGGAACCCATTTTTCTGATGAAGATCATAATTTTACATTGCATATTATCAACGGGTCCAATGCCTCTTTATGTAATATAAACCTGACAGATAAAACAAAATCCTGACATCTATACCCAACACAGTACATGCCATTTGCAAAAACAACTTTTACACTCCTGTTCCTGATCCTCGGTATCCGGGGCGCTTCGGCCCAGAATCTGACGATTGGTTACCAGCATCCCGATTCGCTGTTTGTTTGCAGTGCGGATACCTTTACCGTTACGGTATTCAACAACGGTGCGATTCCTGCAACTGATGTCAAATTCACAATGACACTTCCGGAAGGGATCATTTACATTGCCGGCAGCGTTGATGGCGCCACCGAGTTTAACATCGATGATCTGCACATGCCGGCGTTTGCAATACCTTCCATACAGGGAAACGCGTCATTGACAATAAAGGTGCTGATACACGCCGATTGCATGGCCGCCGATCTCCTGGATGCAGGGCAGTTGTTTATTGCCGGGTTGCAGGTGAGTTCTCCAGGTGGAACCGCTGCGGTCACCACTTCGCCGTTCACGGTGGAAACAGGTCTGCTGCTGATCGACAGTGTCGACCCTGTTATTTTGAGTGGCGAGAAAGGCGATACCCTGTACCGGGAGATATGCGTCAAGAACACCCGTCTCGGCAAGATCGGCAATCTGAGGATGACCGATCAGCACCAGCCCGGTTTGCAAATCACCGTGGCGGGCGCCGCGAACCAAAACCATACGCCCACGAGCCTCCAGGCTGATTTTTCCGGCAGTTTTTTCAGCGCCTTCGGCGATGGAGACAACTGGCTGGAAATGGACGAAAAGGCGTGTTTTAACGAACAGATCGTCGTGGAGGATTGCGGCATACCTCCTTACATCAACGTATCAAACATCATCGTCGGATGGGGTTGCGGCAATGAGGTTTGCCGTTTCGACAGCGCAGCGGTCACCGTACATATCAATACATCGACCAAAATACCCATGCTGACGTTCAGCCCGGTATGGGCGCCTCCGACCGACAACTGCGGCAACACCCCTGCCATCACCGGGATAAAAATCGTAAACGAGGGTCATGCAGAGGCGACGGACGTCTACGTCCGCTTCCAGACGCTTGACAGCATGTCGAACTTCGGGATCGGGATCGGCTCCTTCAGTATGGTTCACAATGGCGCCTCTACATCCTTGTCACCCGTACTTTCGGCGAACGGCGTGCTGACCGTTTGCGGCCTTTCTGTCTACAAGGATGCCGCCGTGGTCGTACCCGCGATCGGCACGGGTGATTCGATCCTGTTGCTGTTCGACTCCTATTCCTGCACCGATCCCTGTCGGCAAGCGCTGCCCTTGTACGGCGTAGAATATTTTTATCAAAAGGATTGTCCTGAAAACGGATTTGTTTCCGACACCCTGCTGATCGTCCCGGACGATCGTTATCATCTCAGCGCAGCGATCGGAACGCAAGTCGGAACCTGCCTGGTCAGCGGTACCAGTTACCCTTTTCAGTACGAGGTTTCGTCAAAACACCTGCTGGGTAACGACGGCTTTTTGCACCTCGAACTGGAACTGCCGCTCGGACTGTCGCTCGATACGACTTGCCTGGCGACATTGGGAGGGGTGAATACTTCTTTCGATTCCGTAACCTCCCTTCCCGATGGAGGATATAACATACATTTTGGCTGGGCCCTGCCCTTGCCGGGCGACTCTCTGGAAATGGATTTCTGCCTGCGATACACCTGCGATACCAATATTGTCTGCCAGGAGCCCGAGCAGCCCGACGACGGCACCGTGATCGTCTATACAGGTGACTGTCCGGTGTCCTGTTTTCTGCCGATCGCAAGCAAATCGTGGTGGGCGCCTGAACTCGATACGCCATTTGAATGCGCCATCGGCGAATGCGACAGCATGCGGGTCGCCATTTTGCAGAGTTGTAGTCCGCCGGAACCCGATGACGGCAATGGAGACACCACCATTATCGATATTATTTTCCCGTTGCCGGGGTTAACAGCCTGGTTCGACGTATACCGATTAAACCTCGGCTATCAGGACGATGATGACAACCGGCGAGCGGATAGTCCCGGCGCCCCGCCGGCAAGTGCTGCGCTGGTGCGCCGCGACCGTTTTTTACCGGGTGACACCCTGCGGGTGATGTATGGCGGAGCTGTTGATTCGGGGGGTGCGCTGGTAAAGTTCGGCCGAACCATCTGGCACGAGGTGGTGGGCAGCGATATGCTGACGCAGGGGAATGACCAGTTTCTCACTGCCGGCGCCAGGAATACATTCTCCAACTCCCAGAATTTCAGGTATATCGGCGATAGCATTCACATCCGGTACGCCGATGGTTCGGAGGCCGGTTGCCGGATAGACGATCTGAAGAGTATAATTGACAAGGGCTATTTTACCGTCAATCAGGTCAATACATACCCTCCGGTTGCCGTCGACGATATCTCTACCCAAAGGTTTCGTTTCGAATTCTCTTTGCAGGATCTGTTCGACGACGGGTGCCTGCCCAAAGGAACGCTCGATTTCGGCGATTCGATCTTTGTGTATACCGATTTCAGGATAGACCTGAATTTCCGGCCGCAATCGAGCAATCAGCCCGACCCGCCGCTGGTCGGCTTTCGCACGGCGCTCAGTGCCGGCGGGAAGCGTTACGCCTACGACGAACAGCCTCACCGATCTTTGCAGTACTCGGGTTTCAGGACCACCAAAACACCCCATACGTTCAATATCAGGCCCTGCGAGCCCTCTGTTGAAGTAAAAAAGTTCCGCTTTTCGCTGCGCATCGCCCGGGAAAACATGTTCCCTTATGAGATAAGACCGCTGGCACAGATATCTGAGTATACTCACACAGTGCCGGGAGGGCTGAACGTTTCTTCTGCCAAACTGGATTATCTGGTGCTGCAGGATAGTGTGCCGATGCTTGCCAATGTCGCCCTTCCGTTTGTGCAAAACACCTCGAATGTCGCCGTCGATTTCAATCCGGCATTTACGGAATGGGTCGATGAGGGGTTCACATTGCGCAGCAGTATCCTTTTTCAGCCGAATTGCCTGTTCAACAAACCCGACTCTTCACGCCAGCGATTCACCCTGCAATACCTGAACGGCTTCAACGGCAGTTCGCCGGTTACAAAGGATTCTGTTGTAAATGCCATTGGGTTTTACCCGAATACGCCTGCTCTTAAACTTGTTACCTCCGACACGATCGTTCTTTCAGCATCATCCGATTTCAGTTTTGAGTTCTCCCTGAAAAACGGGGCTATCCCGCCGGCAGCGATCACCTGGGTTAGTGTTCAATCCCTGAGTGGCGCCGCCGATAATTTTCAGTTGTTTGCGCTCCCGCAAAACCAGGCAATCGCAGCGCAAAACGGCATCTTTCTGTCCGGCAAGGTGAATGGCAATACGCAAAACAATTACCGGCTGCGCGGTAAAAACCTCGCCTGCCAATCGGACACCCTGATGATCATTTACGGCTGGGATTGTGCCGTTCCGGCTGAATTATCGGAAAGTGTATGCTTCAGCGATACATTTTTCATCGAACTGAGGTTGCAAAGGCCGGAACTGGAACTGGATATCCTGCAAAACCCGGCCATCCTGCCCCTGTGCGACAGTTCCGGTGTTTTCGAATTTGAAATTTACAATGCCAACAAAGGGGTCGCCATTGATCCGGTTGCTTCAGTCTCATTACCCGCCGGCCTGCAACTTATCCCGGGCACCTGTGAAATATCATATCCGGGGGGCGCACCGTTTATACCGACCGGCGATCCAGATGTCTTGCCTGGCAATTTTTATCTCTGGAATATCGGCGATCTGTTGCCGGCCGTAGCAACACAGGGTCTGCCGGGAATCGATTCGGCGCCTTACAATGCAGTCCTCCTGCGATTCAAAACCCTTGCATCCTGCGGTTTTGTATCCAATACCCAGGCGGTGTTCGGGACGGGCGGCAAAGACGCCTGCGGCAAGCCGACAAACACCCTCAACAAACCGGGCAATCCGCTGATGATCGACGGCCTGAACCCTCCGTACGGAACTCAGGTAAACATAGAGCCCGTTGGAGACCCAACGGCATTTTGCGGCGGAAACGGCAGGTACGCCGTACAGGTCACGCTGCTGGGGGTTCCTGCCGGTGATGACAGTATTTATGTGACGCTGCCTCCGGGATTTTCATACCAGGCAGGTTCGTATGCGGCGTTGCAAAATGCAGCGCCCGGGCCGCCCGTTCAGGAAGGTCAGGAATTAAAAATACCGATATCACCCGGGCTCAGCCCCGGCACCCTGATCCGTTTCGAATTCGGTGTGATGTACGGGGCAGCAGGATGTACAGACCAGGTAATTCGGGTGCAGACACGCGTCCGTACAGAAGCATTTTGTGAAAGCACAGGCTCTCCCTGCGAAGTCTTTATTTCCACCGGAGAGGATTTCATTGATGTACAACCGGAGCATCCGGAAATTGGGCTGAACAGTGTATCGGGCAGCGCAATCGGCGATATACTATCGCTGGAAACAAGCGTCGAAAACATTGGAAGCATTCCGATAAATGGCCTTGCCGCGCAGATCTGGATCGACCTTGACGGGAATGGCATCCATAACGCCGGCGATTCGCTGCTGCAAACCGTAAGCGTTACACAGCCTTTGCAACCGGGCGACTCTACGACCATTTTATCATTATTGGACCTTGATCCGGAGTGGTATTGCAGGCTGTTGATCGTGCTTCCCGCCGAAGAAAACTGCATCTGTGCAGAACAGGCGATCCCCTTGAACAGCATTTCGATCACGCACGATACGCTTGAATTCTGTCAGATACAGAGTGCTGAAATAGGGATACCCCAACAACAGGATTATTCCTATCAATGGCTGCCGTCTGTCGATATTTTATGCGACACTTGCGCCACCACGACCTATATACCGCCATCAGGCACTCCAGCGGGGGCTTTGGTTACTTTGACGCTTGAAGCATCCGGCGCGGGATGTAACGTCGATCATACCTTCAGTTTGCGTTTCGGCGCGAATTACATGATCGCGTATGACTCTTCCGGGTTGTGCAAAGGCGAAACGGCCACACTGATCGCTTTTCCGTCCGGCGCCTCGTATGAATGGTCGGGGGCAGGCATAACAACGCCAAATTCCCAACAACAAACCGTCATGCCGGCCCAAACTGCCAGTTATTTTGTAACCATCACATTGTCAAATGGTTGCACAGAAATATTGAATGCTACGATAAATGTAAATCAGCCCGATACGCTGAAACTCCCGGACATCATCACCTGCCAAGGCGAGCCTGTCGATATATTGGGCAACCTGACCGATGTGCCGGGCGACTATGTCAGGGCGCTGCAAAACCAGGCCGGCTGTGACAGTCTGCTCATACAGCATCTGGAGGTCCTGCCCAGTCCGATGACGGAAGAAACGCTTGCTTTTTGTGCCGGCGATACCTTGTTTGTATACGACACACTATTCACTCAAAGCGGAACGGTCTGCAGGAATTTTGCCGCATCCAATGGCTGCGACAGCACACATTGCGTGCTGGTTTCGGCTTTCCCTTTGCCGGCTGTCAGCGACCCCGATTCGATCCTTGCACTTCCGGGAGAGATACTTGTTTTGAACGGACCGCCGGGATTTACACAATATATGTGGTCGCCTTCCGATCCGTTATGCCCCGGCTGTCAGAACCTGACGATCGAAGCGGACAGCACACAACCCGAGTATTTTTTGCTGGTGACGGATGAGCACGGATGTGAAGGCCTGATCACATACCGGATCGTCGTTGTGCCTCCCTGCGATCCGAAACGATTGCTCATACCGAATGCCTTCACGCCTAACGGCGACGGCGTGAACGATGTGTTCAGGATCGTTCCCTATGAAGGGATTGAAGTGATCGGAAGTCTCAGGATTTACGACCGCTGGGGGGAGAAAGTATATGAGAACAGCGGAAATGTATTTTGGGATGGAACGATCGATGGCAAGCCCGGGCCTTCGGACGTGTACGTTTACCGCTTTGAAATACTCTGCGACGAGCGCAGGGAATCAGTATGGGGGGATGTGACTTTATTACGCTGATCCTTTTTCGCGCAACATTCACGGGTTAATCTTGTTACCCTGCCTCGTACGTCCACAGACTACAGAAAATGCTGAAAACAATTATACCATTCGAACAGGTCCCCCAACTTGCCAAAACAGATATCGCCTATGCGACCGGCGACCCGCTGTTAAAACCATTTTACCGACATGAACCCAAACTGAGTGCCTTTGAAGCCGTCATCAGGGAAAAAGCGAAGCAGGAAATCCCGCGCAGCGATCTCGTCGAAGTACTGCGGGAACAATACACCGGCTTGCCGGAACATGCGCCTGTAGCACAGGCCATCGAAGATCTGCTTACGGACGATACGTTCACCGTCACCACCGCACACCAGCCCAACCTCTTCCTCGGGCCGCTTTATTTTTTGTATAAGGCCATGACAACGATCAATCTGGCGGAGGCGGTGCAGGCCTTACAGGAAAACAAGCGGATCGTACCGATTTTCGTATTGGGGAGTGAAGACCACGACCTGGAAGAACTCAACTCCATCCACCTTTTCAACAATGACCTCGTCTGGGAGACCGATGCACAGGGACCGGTAGGAAGTATGTCGACCGGCAGCCTGGGCCCCGTATTGGCTAAAGTGAAAGAAATACTCGGTGACAGCGAGGCTGCCGCACATCTTTTCAGCAGGATTGAAAAAGCCTACACGAAGAGGGATACGATCGCAGGCGCCACGCAGGCCATGTTGCACGACCTGTTCGGAAAATACGGCCTGGTCGTGCTGAACATGAACGACCGTCGATTCAAGCGGCACTTTGTACCCGTTATGAAGGCGGAGTTGCTCGAAGAAATCTCATACGGGGTCGTTAATAAAACGATCGGCCGACTAAATGATCTGGGGTTTAAAACGCAGGCATCGCCGCGAGAGATCAACCTGTTTTATATGCAGCCGGGTGCGCGCGAACGGATTGTCAGAGAAAATGACAGGTACACCGTACTGAATACCGATCTTTCATTTTCGGAAGCCGAAATAATCGAAGAACTGGAGCGATATCCTGAACGTTTCAGCCCGAACGTGATCCTGCGCCCACTGTTTCAGGAAACGATATTGCCAAACCTCGCGTATGTCGGCGGTGGCGGCGAACTCGCCTATTGGCTGGAGCGCAAAACCTTGTTTGAACATTTCGGGATTCCATTCCCGATGCTGGTGCGCAGGCATTCAGTGCTTTGGATGGATCGCGATGCCGTGAAAAAATGGCAAAAATTCGGCCTTGACCTGGAACAGATATTTGAACATCCGGACAGCCTGGTCCGCCAATACGTGGAACAGCAGGCAGAGGCCGATGTGGACCTGGGGCCGGAAATCGAGGCTTTGCACCGTATATACGACCAGCTCACCGCCAGAGCAGCCGTGATCGACCCTACCCTTGAGAAGGCGGTGCGGGCGGAAGAAGTAAAAGCGGTCGGAGGAATGGAGCACTGGCAGAACCGCCTGATCCGGGCAGAGAAACAAAAACACGAAGTTTCGGTGAATCAGATCCGCTCACTGAAAGAAAAGTTGTTCCCCGGAGAAGGTTTGCAGGAACGCTTCGACAATTTCATTCCTTATTTACTGAAATACGGCGACGCATTCACTGATACGCTCAAAGAGCAATTCCAGCCCTTCGATCCCGGGTTCCTCATCCTTCGGGACGAGGAATAGTATTATTTTTTGATCGCTGCAAGTTCGGTAGCCGCCGGTTCATTTTTTATGATTGCATGCTCCATGATCGCCGCGCGCACATGTAACAGATCTCCCCGTAACGGATGTCGCAGGGCCTTTATGGCGTGTACAACCTCCTCCCATTTTTCCCGGTAGAATTGCGAAAACCAGCCCAGGAACGGCAACAAGAGTCCGAGCGCGATCCAGAAGGGGTTTCCGATAAGGAGCATAATGAGGAACAGCAGCAGGTAATAAACGATGCCTGCGATAAATCCGGCGCCCATCATGACACTGGTGTAGAATTCGCGCTTTTTGACTTTTTTATCTGCAATACGCCGGGAGAATACCGCCAGTGGCTGGCTGCTGATGTATCCCACCAGAAAAGGGATCAATCCGGCCAGTAAAAAGAGCCACCTAAATGGCCCTACCAGACGGCGACTCATCAAAATGTCGTCATTCAGCCCCGCTTCATGCAACGCCTGGTAATATTGCGAAATTTGTCCTTCAAGGTGTTCTTTATCGTACTCACTCAGCAGATTAAGCCGGTCGAGCAGCGCTTTTTCTCTAAAAAAACGCACTCCGTCATGCCTGACTACCGGAAATGAAGCATCACTATGTGTATTCCGGTCCAGTTCGAGCAAATGCTCCGCCAGCAGATCGTCATCTTCGGATTGCACATGGTAGCAAATGCTCCGCAGCGCCTGCTCGATATCAGCGCATAGTCGCTGGATGGCGCCGGTCGGATTTTCCTGATAAAAATCCCAATAATCCCTGACAAAGATCGGCAGGCCGATATTGATCATCACTTCATCGCGGGGGCGATCGCCGGCCACATAATTGCATCCCGCGGGGATGACCTGTAAATTTTCAAGGCGATGCCGTTCAAATGCGGCAAATGCGATTCGCGCAATGCCTTTCTGGCATGGCCACACGCGTTTTTCGAGATGATGTTCACCTTCCACGTAGATCGTCACTACGCGTTGTTCCTTCAACTTGCCGATGCAATATTCAAATACTTCATCGTTGCGGTCGCGTTGGCCGTATCCGTCACGCACCCGGTACACAGGAAACATGTTGATACTTTCCATCAGTTTCCGGAAAAGAGGCTTTCGGAATACATCGCCCCGCGTCATATTATATATAGGCGGATCGAGGTAGGAACACAGGAGACATGGATCGACAAAAGCAGTCGGGTGATTGGCCGCCAGCAACACAGGCTGATCGGTCGGCACTCCCAAGCGGTTGAATATGTAAATTTTACGAAACATCGCGTAGTACATGGCGTAGCTGAGCTGCGCGATATACGGATATAGTTTTCCTGTACTTTGATGCCTCAAACTGAATTTCATGCCGCAAATAAATGACAGAATCCACGTTCCGGATACTATTTGATCGCAGTTTCGGGTGAGTCGACCCGCGTTTTGACGCATATTTGCCCGGTTGAAAGGTTCAAAATGAAATTCCTTATCGTCATTGGCGGCGCTACGGCGACCGGTAAAACCACCCTGGCCATCCAACTGGCCCGGTATTTTGATACCGGGATATTATCGGCCGACAGCAGGCAGTTTTACCGGGAAATGTCGATCGGGACGGCCAAGCCCGAACCGGAGGAACTCGCTGCCGCACAACACCACTTTATCGATTCGCTCAGCGTAAGCGATGATTTCAGTGTAGGCGATTTCGAGCGCGAAGCGCTGATCCTGCTCGACGATATCTTTAAAAACCGGGAAATAGCGATCCTTGTCGGCGGGTCAGGCTTGTTCCTGCGCGCCGTGTGCGAAGGCCTCGACACCTTTCCTGAAATATCGAAGGAAACCAAACACCGGGTAGAATCGGGCGAGCGCTCGGGTGGACTGGCATGGCTGCAAAATGAATTGGCGCTACTCGACCCCGAATATTTAAAGATAGTGGATCGCCAAAATCCGGCTCGGCTCCGGCGCGCCCTGGAAGTGTGTTACGAAAGCGGAGCGCCCTATTCAGGTTTTCTCGGCGGTGACAAGGCAAGGCGAAATTTTCGCTGCATTTATATACTGCTGGACCTGCCACGGGCCGAATTGTATGATCGCATCGAGCAACGGGTTGATCTTATGATATCGGCCGGTTTGGAAGAAGAAGCCAGGGCGCTGATCCCGTTTCGCCATCGCCCGGCATTGCAGACTGTAGGGTATGAAGAGTTATTCGACTATTTCGACGGCAAAACGGATCGTAACACTGCCATTGAGAAGATCAAGCAGCACACGCGCAATTACGCCAAACGCCAGGCCACCTGGTTCGGGAAATACGGGCACTGGACGCCGTTTCATCCGGATGACCGGGAACAGATCGTCGCGTTTATCGAGCGGAAAACAAAAACCTGAAACGGCCAATTATTCACGAACAACCGTTTTCCGTTCAACAGCGCCGATGGCAATGCGCTTGTCAAGCATGCCGGATTGCCTGAAAAAGGGCATTTCGTTGAGCCGCCAAACCAGCGAGCCGATCAGCAGCCCTAATGTCGCGCCGGCCATGATGTCGGCTAAAAAATGCTGCACCAGAAAAACACGCGACACCGCGACCAGAATGGCGAGTCCTGCAAATACGATTCCCCAGCGCAGCCGCCGGGAACCGGCGATCAGCGCCAGAATGCTGTACAGGCCGAATGCCGCGGTGGTGTGTCCTGAAGGAAAACTAGTCTGGCCGGTATTGAGGTCAACGCCCGGCACCGTCACCACAGATTGCCGCATCCCTTTTTCCTGAAAAAAGGTGATCGGCCGGTCGGCGCTGAAATGCTCCTTGAAAATATAGGTAGTCGGAAGAATGATCAACCCTGTGATCGCGATCAGCAACGCAAAACGAAAACGCCAGAACAACAGCGCCACCCCGGCGATCAGGAATGCATATACCTCGCCCAACTTCGTGATCAGGCGAAAAGCGGTGTTGAAAGGCTCATGCCGCAAGCCGTTCAGATACAGTATTTCATCGCCGTAGGGCACGAAGAACGCCAGCAACAGTCCGGCGTTGAAAAACACCAGGACCGGAATCGTAAACCAGGGATTTTCCCAGATATTCTTCATGCTGGTTCGGCGGCTTTTTGCTTGTTAAAGCGCTCGCGCATGCGGCGCAGAAAACGGTCCAGTCTGTCGGTGCTGAACATCTGCGAATCATTCATTGCTTTGCGCGTCAGAAATGCGCCGACCGGTATCAACGTGAGACAGGGCACCATGGCCGCCCAAAACGGCGTCATGATATAACTCTCCGCCAGTTTCCTGCACATAATGGTGAGCATGATAAACGTGACGAAAAATATAATGGACACCAGGATCGGGTACCCAAAACCGCCTTTTCGAATGATCGCTCCCATGGGAGCGCCAATGAACAGGAAGATAAAGCACACAAGCGCAAAACTGTATTTGATATACAGTTCGTAACCCGTTTTGACATATTCTGTTCGCCGGTTCTCAATTTGCGCCTTGCGGGTTTCCACAGATGAAATACCACTGCGCGCCCTCAAAAAGCCGTCTTTCATCAGTTTTGCGCGGTCGGCCTGAGGGAAGGTCTCCAGAAAAGATCCGTATTCGCCGAGCGGTTTGTTCAGCGGCGCCTGTTCCACCTGAAGTTTACGAACGGGTTTGGCATTGGCCGCTTCCATTTCCTGCTTACGCAGCACTGCGCTTTTGATGCCTTTGGCTTTCGCTTCGGCCTGCTGTCGGATCTGCCGGACCCTTTCCAGCGAATCCCGGTTGATCGTCGGTGCGCGGGGTTTTACGGGTTGGCGCTTCAGATTGAGCAAAAGGTCATCGGCGATGGCCTGTTTTCCGCTTTCCATCACCTGTTGCAGCGAATCGATATTGGCGCGCAACTGGTTCATGCTCAGGAACGAGCGATTGCCGGCAAAGCGGTCTTTATCCGAACTGACCATTTCAAACTCTTTCATGTCCCAGACTTTTGTCCAGGAACCGAAATTGGTGCGGATAAAAGGATATTTGTCGTTCTTTCGGTCCCCGACGGTGCCGGGCTCCTGGTACTGCGTGCCGTTGAAGAGGTTCATCACAAAAAACCTGCGGTTCTCGGTGGTGAACATCTGGCCGCTATCGGCCATGATCTTGTTGAATTTGACCCTGCCGGCATTGGTCTGGTCCTCGATCATGACATTGCTGATGGTCTCTCCATCGCTTTCCTTATCGCCGATGCGGATCACAAATTGGCGAAAATCTTCGTTGAAGATGCCTTTTTCAAGTGCCAGGGCGGGTTTTTGCCTGCGGATATCAGTCAGGCGCGTTTTAAACTCGAGGTTGGCGATAGGGATGATAAAATCGGAGCAGAGATAGGAAAAGAAGCCGATGGCCGCGGCGCTGATGATCAGGCCGCGCATGATCCGGATCAGCGGAACGCCTGCAGATTTCATACTCGACAACTCGTAGCGTTCGGCCAGGTTGCCCATCACCATCACAGAAGCGATCAGGATCGCAATGGGCAGCGCCAGGGGGAACGTGGAAATAGAAAGGTAGCCGATCAGTTCCATCATGATGAAAATGCTCACCCCCTTTCCGGCGATCTCATCGATATATAGCCATAAAAACTGCATGATCAGCACGAACAGCGCTATGCCGAACGACACGACAAAGGGCCCGATAAAACTGGTGATCAGCAGTTTGTCAATTTTTTTCACGAATGGGACGAATATTAAAATACAGCAACGCGCTTAATTGCCGGCGTCGGAGCCTGAAAACAGGGCGCCCGATTGACATCGTCAAAAGTCGAACACTGGTTGAAACGCTTTAAGGGCCTGAATCGTTGCATGCGGGTCGTCGGCGCCGAAAACGCTGCTGCCGGCTACGAGAACATTGGCGCCTGCCTGAAGCAGGGATTCTGCATTTTGCAGGCCCACGCCGCCGTCGATCTCGATCAGGGCGTCGGCGTTTCGCGTATCGATCATTTCCCGCAACTTCTTCACTTTCGGCAGGGTGTTGTATATGAACTTCTGCCCGCCGAAACCCGGGTTGACCGACATGATCAGCACCAGATCGAGGTCTTCAATGATGTCTTCAAGCAGATGCACGGGGGTGTGCGGGTTCAGCGCCACTCCGGCCTTCGCGCCGCATTCTTTGATCTGGTGCACGGTGCGATGCAGGTGGGGGCAGGTTTCGTAATGTACAGTGATGACATCCGCGCCTGCTTTACGGAAGGCCTCAATGTATTTTTCGGGTTCCACGATCATCAGGTGAACGTCGAGCGGCTTTTTCGCCAGTTTTGCGATGGCTTCTATGACAAACATGCCAAAAGTGATGTTCGGCACAAAACGACCGTCCATTACGTCCAGGTGAAACCAATCCGCTTCGCTGGTATTCACCATTTCGATTTCCTCCGCAAGCCGTCTGAAATCGGCAGCCAGTACGGACGGAGCGACCAAATGTTTTCTCATCATGTTGTTTGATTATCTGACGACGACGACTTGCGCGGGTTGCAGCAAGGGCAGCCGTTTCATTTTCAGAAAGAGCTGTACGGTAGCCAGCACATCCTTTTCACAATACGAGGCGATTCTGTCCAGATCGCGCTCTTCCCAATACACGGACGCCACATCGCCACCGTCGATGTCGTCTTTCGGCGAGGGGAAGCCAAATATGGCTGCCAACAGGCGCAGGGATGTGTAGTTTTTTATATCGCCGAATTTCCACAGGTCCATGGTGTCGATCAGGTGTTTGGTTTCCCATGGCTTTTTGCCTGCAATATCGAGCATACGTGGAAAAGGGAGCTGGTTGAGCAGCATCCGGCGGCAGATATACGGAATGTCGAACTCCTTTATATTATGCCCGCAAATGGCAAATTTGTCGGGATTGCTGAAGTGCTTGTTGAGCAGTTCGCAAAAATCATCGAGCAGCCCCGCCTCCATATGGTTGGTAAAGGACTTCAACCGCAGCAGCGGCTCGGGGCTGTCCGGCTGGCGGCTCAGGAAGCCTACAGAAACACATACGATCTTGCCAAACTCGGCATAAATACCGGCGCGGTCTCCAAAAGCGCCCGCGATCTCGTCAAATTCAAGTTCGTCTTCGCCCTTGCGAAAGATATTACGGCACTTGATCGCCCACAGTTCCTGCATTTCCTCGCTCATTTCTTCGAAATCGGCAACGCCAGGCACCGTTTCGATATCGAGAAACAGAATATTGTATAGATCGAAAGTATCGAGCAGTGACATGGTACAAACAGGTTCTGAAAGTAAGCAAAAAAGCAGAATTCATCCGCAGGACAAAGGTACGGTTTCAGCTTCGTTCGTCGAAAGTTAGGAGAGATGTCAAAAAAAATTTTGATTGCTATAACATAATTTTAACATTGATAATCAATTAATTATGGAAAATCGCAAAAAAAAACTTCAAAATTGTATACGATCAAAGCGCAATAAAGATCGACGAAATACGGTTTATGGCCGTGACTTTACTTTTTGAAACCGTATCAAAAACAACAACACCAACTGCTTCCGCAATCAATGCCTATGATGGAAATTTTGACTTCATCTTTTAACGTTAAACCTTTTCATCACAATTTAGCATGAGCACACCCACCAATTTCAATCAGCCGACCACCCCGAACTACGGCAACGAAGACAACAACCAGAAGCGTATTACCACGATCATGGGCGTTGCCATCGCCGCACTTCTCGGTCTGTGCGTATTCCTATTGGTAAGCAAAATCAACACCAGCAAGCAGTTGGATGCTACTACGATGGAGCTGACCCAGCAGAAAGAGGCAATGACCGAGCTGGAGACCAAATACAATGATGCGGTTACGCAACTCGAACAGCAAAAAGGCATCAACGCCGAGCTGGATGCGAAAATCAACGAGCAACTTCAGCAACTGGAATCTCAGAAGAACGAGATCGCTGGCCTGATCCGCAAAAACAAGGACTACCGCGCTGCCATGAACAGCTTCGAGCGCCAGAAAAATCAGTACCTGGCTGAAATCGACGACCTGAAACAGCAGGTAGGCGTCCTGACGGAAAGCAACACACAGCTGACCAACCAGAACCAGGAACTGTCGACCTCGCTCACCCAGACGCAAACGCAATTGCAGGAAGAATCTACTGCAAAAGCCGCGCTGATCTCGGAAAAAACGCAACTGGAAACCGAACGCGCTCAACTGAGCAAAAAAGTGGACGTCGCCTCCGCTATTCGCGTGAAAAACGTAACGGTGAAAGCAGTTGACGTACGCAGCAACGGCAAGGAAAAAAGCAAATCCCGCGCCAGCAAAGTGGACAAACTGAACATTTGCTTTACTACTGAGCCCAACAAAGTTGTGGCTGCCGGTGAAGAAACGTTCCAGATTCGCGTGGTTGACCCCACCGGCGCTCCGCTTGCCATCGAAAGCCTCGGCTCCGGTGTGGCGATGGACAAAGAAGCTGAATCTGAAGTTCGCTTCACGACTACCGCTACCTGCAACTACGACAACGGCGAAACCAACGTCTGCGGCGCATGGCAGCCTGGCCAGAACTTTGCCAAAGGCAAGTACACGGTTGAGATTTACAACAAAGGCTACCTCGTCGGTACCGGCGCATTCAACCTGAAGTAAGAAGATATTGCAAACGCAAACAGACTTGCGGCCTCCGGTTTCCCGGAGGCCGTTTTTTTATTTTAGCGTTATCATACGCTTTCCTTTCCAGCCTTCGGCTGATTTCTGTACATTGATGATCCCGCTGCCGCCCGGCATGCGATTTTCCCGGGCTTTGTAAGCGCCGTCTACCAGTTTGTCGTCGGCAAAAACGATATCGGTGATGTAAAACGGCTGGCTGCCATCCGGTTTTTTGACGACCAGGTGAATATGTGCCGGCGTACGACGGTTGGGGTACAGACCCGGCCGGATGCTGTTGATCGAATACCGACCGTCGGCATCGGTGCGACACCAGCCGTGCAGATAGCCGTGCCATTTTCGAATGCCGGTTTCGTTGCCTTTCTTGGGATAAATGCCGGCGGCATCGGTGTGATAGGCGTATATCAGGACGCCGGGGTATGCAGTTTTCCCGTCCGCTTTGAGCACGCGGCCATTGATCCGAAGCCGGTCGCCGGGTTCGTCTTTTGAGGCGATGTACATATCCGAACCCACGCTGTCGGGCATACCTGCGAAGCAACAATCGGGATCTTCGTCGCTTTCGCCGCAGGGATCGGGCTCCGGGTGTGCCACAAACCTTTGCGCCGTGCTTCCTATGCTGGCCCGCTTTAGCCAGTCCACCAGAAGTTCTTTTTCGTGGTCGCCAAGCCTGGCTTCCGGATGCCCCCACTGGTAACTTTTCAGCGGCATCCTATCATTTAGTATGGCCTTTCCACAATACTTCAGGACCTCGGCACGGTCCTCGTCGCTGAAGGTGGCAAAGGTGGAGAAATTGAACCGCTCCCTACCCTCTTCAACATGATCCTGTATCCACCAGCCTACCGGTTGGATGCGTGCGTACCAGGGGTAGTCCGTATCATTCGAATGGCAATCGTAACAGGCGTTTCTGAGCAGTTTCATGACCTGTTCCGGTGGGTTGTACAATGCCTCCAGCCCGAGCGAGGAGACCGCTACCGGGCTGTCTTTATCGATCGGAAAAAACTGAAGCAACAACAAAATGCCGGCGCAGGCGGCAAGAATTCTTTTCGTTTTCATAATTGTAAAATTTTTGGGCAAATTGTCACATTAGTATATACCAGCAAGGGAAATGTTGACTGAGTAATACTTTCCGACGCCGGTCAGCGCTGCGCAGGGTATGGAAACCTTTTGTCGCCGGAAATGCGTCGAAACCCCGGCAAGTTGTACCGTTCGGCGACAAACGGGATGCCCGCCTGGCTTTGCAGTATATTTGATGACAAAATGGTCAAACGCATACTCTTCCACCTGCTGCTATGGTCGCTCTACCTGCTGATCGAGTTCGTCGTGAACCTGCCGCACTATCACGATAGCAGGGAATTGTTTGTCATGAACCTTTTTTTCCTGCCGGTCATCGCATTGCCATTTTACTTTATTTCTTACCTGCTGGTGCCGAGGTTATTATGGAAAGGAAAGAAAAGAGCCTTCTGGATGGCCTGTATCGTCGTCCTGCTGGTCGTCCTGGTTCTGAGGATACAATGGTCGCAGTGGTACTGGTGGTTTGAAAGTGGAGAAATGCTGCATTTGCCGGCGTCCAAAACCACCAAAAATCTCTTCAGGGACTACGCCGTCATTGCGTTGGGTGTTTGTCTGAAAATCATATGGGACTGGGATAAAAAGGATCGTCTGGCGACACGGCTCCACCTGGAAAAACGGGACGCAGAACTGCAGTTCCTGCAGGCGCAGATACATCCTCATTTTCTGTTCAATACCCTGAACAACCTTTACGGGCTGGCATTAAAAAATTCGCCCCAAACGCCGGAAAGCATTCTGAAACTCAGCGGTTTGCTCGATTTTATCCTTTACGAATGCAATGCAGCGTACATTCCCGTACAAAAGGAAATAGACCTCATCGCTCATTACATCGAACTCGAAAGACTCCGTTTCGGAAAACAACTGGCACTCAATTTCGAGCACGAAATCGGGCAGGACGAAGCCATGATCGCGCCTTTGTTATTGCTGCCTTTTGTTGAAAACGCATTCAAACACGGCGCCTCCCGCACCAGCGGCCAAAAAGTGTATGTATCGATCAGTCTGACCGTAAGGTCCAATCTGCTCGCTTTTCAAGTGGAGAACAGCAAAGGCAAAAAACCTGAAAGTGAAAACGGCAACCGGGGTATCGGCTTGCGAAATGTAGAGAAACGACTTGAGTTGTTGTATCCGGGCCGGCACAAGCTGCAAAAAACAGAAGCCGAAGGAAAGTACTCGATCGCGCTTGAACTTCAATTATCATAGCCCGACCTTCATACCCGATCGCCTATGTCATATTCCTGTTTTATCATCGACGACGAACCGATCGCGATAGAGATCATCGAAACCTACCTGCTGAGACTGGAAGGTTTTGCCGTAGCCGGAAAATATACCGACCCGGTAGAGGCTTTTCAGGCGCTTCAGCAAACGCCCGTCGATCTGCTGTTTCTCGATATTCAGATGCCCGGGCTGACGGGGCTGGAGTTCATGCGCTCATTGCATCACAAACCGGAAGTGATCCTCACGACGGCATATCGCGAGTTTGCGCTGGAAGGATTCGATCTCGACGTAACCGATTACCTGTTGAAACCCGTTTCATTTGCCCGTTTTTTATCGGCGATCGATAAATTTCACAAGCGTACGGGAAAGTCGACGGGTAGCCGGCCGGGAATTTTACAGCGAACAGAGTCCGAAGCGACGCACTTGTTCGTTCGTGCCGACCGCAAGCATATAAAAATACAACTTGCAGATATTTTGTACCTGGAGAGTATGAAAGACTATGTGCGCGTTGTCACCCGGCAAGGCAAGGTCACGACCAAGGAAACCATGATGCATTTTGAATCGATACTGCCCAAGGAGGATTTCCTGCGCGTTCACCGTTCTTTTATCGTGGCGAAGGACAAGATCACAGCACATACCCCCGACGGGCTGGAAATCGGCACAACCCTTGTGCCGGTAGGGCGCATGTACAAAATGGCGGTTGAAAAAGCCGTTTTGGGCCGTTAGCCGCAAAAGATCATTGATAAATCTCCTTTTTACACGCTTTCAGCGTATTCATCAGCAGAGCCGTTACGGTCATCAGGCCGACGCCTCCGGGCACCGGGGTGATATAACTGCATTTTGGCGCCACTGCATCGAAATCCACATCTCCGACCAGGCGGGCGCCTGATTTTTTGCTGGCATCCGGGATGCGGTTGATGCCGACATCGATCACAACAGCGCCCTCTTTTACCCAGTCCGCTTTTACAAACTGAGGAATACCGATGGCGGCAACCACAATATCGGCGCGGCGAACTTCGGCAGGCAAGTCTTTCGTACGAGAGTGTGTCAGCGTGACGGTACAATCGCCCGGGTAACCTTTTCTGGAAAGCAAGATACTGATCGGCGTACCGACAATGTTACTACGGCCTACCACCACGCAATGTTTCCCCGAAGTCTCAATATTATAGCGGCGCATCATTTCAACGATCCCGTATGGCGTAGCCGGCAGGAAAGCGGGCAGCCCCTGCGCCATGCGGCCGAAATTGACGGGATGAAAGCCATCCACGTCTTTTCTGTGGTCAATGGCCAGGGTAACTTTTTCCTCGTTGATATGCTTCGGCAAGGGCAATTGCACGATAAATCCGTCTATGTCGGGGTCTTCGTTCAAACTTTGAATAATATCCAGCACTTCGGGCTCGGAAGTATCCTCGGGACGTCTGATCAGGGTGCTTTTGAACCCGATCTGTTCGCAGGACCTGATCTTGGAATTCACGTATACCTGGCTGGCGGGGTTCTCGCCGACCAGAACAGCCGCCAGGTGCGGGATTTTCCCCTTTCGCTCCCGCAAAAGATCTACTTCTGCTGCCAGTTCGGATTTAATATTTTCAGAAAGCAGTTTGCCGTCAAGTAATTGCATGTGTTCGATTTGTCGGGCAAAGGTAGCAAAGTCGGGCTCATTCATGCAGCCGGCCCGCCAGTTGCGAGAATCGATCGTAGCCCTCTCGGTAAGCATCATTATACCCGGGACGAGGCTGTATGTATTTACCCTTGTTATCGTCCTGAAGTT
Organism: Lewinellaceae bacterium; assembly: GCA_020636045.1. GTDB lineage: Bacteria > Bacteroidota > Bacteroidia > Chitinophagales > Saprospiraceae > M3007. The sequence goes on along the minus strand of JACJYP010000011.1, from coordinate 83,809 downwards.
TGGGCAAGCCCAGAACTTCGCGGGCAAAAAATATCGCGCCTTTCAGCGAAGCATCCAGGTTTGTATCTCCAACCCATATAGGCTTTTGGAAAATATCGGCAAGCATTTGCACCCAGAACGCGTTTTGGGAAAAACCGCCTCCGGCGTGCAGGGTATCGATCGGGAAATGCGCCTCCAAAGCCCCGGCAATGTATTTCATGTTGTAGAGAATCCCTTCCATGACTGCCCGAATGATATGCGTCTGTCCATGCTCGTGGGCCAGTCCATGTAGCGTACCGCGCGCGTCTGCGTCATATATCGGCGCCCGTTCGCCTTGCAGATAAGGCAAAAAAGTAAGCCCCTCCGCTCCAGGTAGCACCTCCGCCGCAGGATGTGTAAAAGTGTCGGGCTGCTCTCGCGAATGGAACAAGCCCGTCCTGAGCCATTCGAGGGCGTTGGTGCCATTGTTGCTAGCCCCTCCGGCGATGCAACGTTTTTCGTCAAGCCGGTAGCAAAATGTGCGCATCTGCCCGTCCAGTAATGGCGTATTTGTCATGATCCGAATGGCGGCACTGGTGCCGATCGTCAGTGCAGCATGCCCTGTTTCTGTAGCACCCGATCCGAGATTGGCCAGGGCGCCGTCGCTGGCGCCGATCATAAGCGGCAACCCGACGGGAAGGCCAAACTTTTCGGCATAGTGCTCCGGCAACTTTTTGATATAACCGGGCGAGACCAGGGCCGGCAGGCGGTCCTCAGCGATGCCGGCCGCACCGAGGGCTTCAGAGGCCCAAACGTTTTGCCCGATATCCATCAAACCCGTTGCGGAAGCCAGCGAAAGATCGGAACAATACTCCCCGGTCAAGCGGAGCCATACATACTCTTTGATTCCCAGTATCTTATATGTGGCGCTAAAAATATCAGGTCTTTCACTGCGGCACCAGAGCGTCTTGCACAAGGGAGACATGGCATGGATCGGAACGCCGGTTTTACGGTAGATGAGCGGCGCTTTCTGATCCCTTCGCAAATCGCGTGCATATCGGTCCGACCGCAGATCGGACCACAGCCATATATTCGTAAGGGCATTTCCATTTTCATCCACCGCCAGCCAGCCGTGCATGGCGGACGAAAAGACAACCGCCTGTATCGGCGATTCACGATCAGGCCGCTTCAGTACATCTTTCAGAACGGAAACAACATTTTCCAACACCGCTTCCGGCTCGTGTTCGCTCCAGCCCGGATAGGGAGAAAGCAAATGATTTTGCCGTTCCGCTGTGATCAGGACCGACATATCATCGTCGACCGTTACGGCTTTCACATTGGTGGTGCCTATGTCAATACCTATGATCATGTTTGATTGTAAAACCGGCTTCCGATCTACAGCAAGTCCAGCAGCAACACTGCCGCCAGGCCCACGACGCCAACGATCGTCTCCATCAGTGTCCAGCTGCGAAATGTGTCGCGCAGACTGAGCCCGAACCACTCCTTGAACATCCAGAATCCCGTATCATTCACATGCGAACACATCAGGCTGCCTGCCCCGATAGCCAGGGTCATGAGTTCCGGAGAGACCGCCCCTCCTGCTACGATGGGCTTGGCGATCCCTGCAGCGGTTATGCCGGCTACCGTTGCGGAGCCTACTGCGATCCGCAACAGGGTGGCGATGGCCCAGCCGATCAGCAAAGGCGACGCAGCAAGTCCGGAAGCGCTTTTCGCGATCTCATTTCCGATCCCGCTATCCACCAGTACCTGCTTGTAAGCGCCACCGGCCGCGATCACGAGCAAAAGCGATGCCGCGGCACCCAGAGAACCGGAAGCCTTCTCGAGTAATTCCTGGACACCGGCCGGCCTGTGCGGCGCCAGTGTATGACGGCCGAAAAGAAATAGAGCCGCCAGCACGGTGAGCAGCATGGCCATTCCCGGATCGCCGATAAAGCGTATCCAGGTTAAACCGGCACTTTCGGGTGGCAGTAAAAACACTGCAATTGTTGCCGATGCCATAAGCAATACCGGCGCGATCCCGAGCAGCAAACTTTTATAAAATCCCGGCAATACTGCCGGTATGTTCTCGGTATCGGGAAACAAACCTTTTGGCGGGTTTGCAGGGATATGGCGCAGCCATCTGGGGAATACGATGCCGGCAAGGAACACCGCAGGTATCGCCGCTGCCATTCCCAGTAAAAGCGTTTTGCCCAGGTCGGCTCCGAAAACATTGGCCACCGCGGTTGCTCCGGGGTGCGGCGGCAGAAATCCGTGCGTGACCGACAGCGGGGCGGCCATCGCGATCGCCAGCGCCACCAGCGACTGTCCCGACGATGCCGCTACCATATACACCAGTGGCGCCAGTACCACAAATCCGGCATTGTAGAACATCGCAATGCCGACGACAAAGCCGGTCACACACAATGCCAGCCCAGCATTTCGCTCGCCGAACACCTCAATAAGGCGCTTTGAAATTACCGATACCGCGCCAGTTTCAGCCAGCAGGCTGCCCAGCACGATACCCAATGCCAGAATGAGCACCAGCCCGCCCAGGGTGCCCCCGATGCCGCTCTGCAGAGAACCGAGCAGTTTTTCGGGTCCCATTCCGCTTGCAAGGCCGGCAAACACCGCGCTGATAATCAGCGAAATGAATGCATTGAGCCGCAAAAAGATGATCAGTGCCAGCAATAAGGCGATACTCAGGAGAAGCGTCAACATGGCAGTAAATTTTACTGATCTTCCAACTCAAGCAGCCCAAAAATCCCGGCGTCGATCCAGCCCCGGTTCTTGTCTTCTCCTTCCACCACTACGCTCCCGATAAAATGTTCGCGTTCGGGCGAACGGTCGTTGTCGCAATACGCCAAAGCGAAGCCCATTTGTTTACCCGCTGAAAGTGATTTGGGAATATTCTCTGCGTGGATATCAAAATGGTTGCCGTCATAAATGCGCATGGCAACTTCCCAGGTACTGAGGGGGCCATTTGTTGTGCGCCGGGTGACGCAGTGATCATTCAGGTAGACAAAACTGCTATCCGGGGCGATGTCCACCACTTTCCCGTCCAGGGCGATGTGATAGGCGAAAGCATTGTAACTGTACTGGTGGTTGCCGCCGGAAGCGTCTTCATCGATAAATATTTCCAGGCAATCGTCATCCCAATAGTGGTCGAGGCCGTCGGGATGCCCGTCGTACAAAGAATCATCGATGATCTCGGCAAGTACGTAAAGGTTGTTTTCGTCCCAGGCAAGTTTGTACCGGCCCGAAAAATCGGCGGGAGACAGGTTTTCACCGATCCATACCTGGTCGAGCGGAAGCCATTTTGCACTTCGCCAGACTTCATCGTCCGACCGGCCGTCGATCAACGGTGTACCCTTGACTGCGGTGAATTGTTGCCGGTGTTGGGCAGTGTCTGATTGCGTACCGGAAGGCGCCTCACTTTGCCCCAGGAAGATAAACAGCAGGGTTGCAGCAGCAGCGGCGAGACCTATGTATGTATTACGATCCATGAAAATGTTTTTCGCAAAGTTTTCATTTTTTTCCGGCAATGAAAGCCTCTGCATAATAATCTCAAAAAACACTGCTATGTATGAAGTTTTTTTCCGGTGTACGGGATGGGTTTTGGAACGGAATTTGCCAAACCGCCTATGATGAAAGCGCGTACCAAATGAAGAGAGGCTAAAATCAGAGCGCCCGAATCCTTTGCCGTTCTGCGCAGATAAGCGAACTTTGTCGCCCGTTTTTCGTGCTCCGGCAGCATTCCGGATTTTATCTGGAACGAAGGATTGCAGGCCGGATCATGCAATTTATACGTACCCTGTTCATCAACGAGCCTCTCGGGAATTTTTGCCGTTCCGGCGTTTTTTGCTGCGTTCGGTTTGTGCTCCGCCAATCGCGCCGGTAGCGTTTTATCAGGACAAAAGCCTCTGACAAAACCTGAAGGCGCCGTACAGATCCCAGAGAATTTTAATCAACCAATCCACATTTTATTGCAAATTTTATTTTATGTGTAAAGCGCTGTAAATAAAATTTGTAAGCATGCCATCCGCAATTCCGTAGCAACTAATTCTCGGCGACGCCGTATCTTTGACATGGGTAATATTAACAACACAGAACGAACACTCAATTTACAAATGAAAAACTTCGTACTCTTGGGCGCGGCCGGTTATATTGCTCCCCGCCACATGAAAGCCATTCAGGATACCGGCAATCGCCTGGTCGCAGCACTTGACAAAAACGACAATGTCGGTGTGATCGATCGCTTTTTCCCGGAGGCAGCGTTCTTTACAGAATTCGAACGTTTTGACAGGCATGTCAACAAACTGATGCGGGAAGGTCTGAAAATCGACTACGTGACCGTTTGCTCGCCCAATTACCTGCACGATGCGCACATTCGTTTCGGGCTGCGTATAGGCGCACACGTGATATGTGAAAAACCCCTCGTCCTCAATCCCTGGAACATCGATGCCCTCAAGGATATAGAGCACGAATGCGGAAAAAAGGTCTACACCATCCTGCAACTGCGCCTGCACCCCGCCATGCTCGCTCTGAAAAAGCAGGTGGAAAGCGCCGGCGAAAACGAAATTTTCGACGTCGACGTAAGTTATATCACCTCACGCGGCAACTGGTACTACACCAGCTGGAAAGGCAGTAAGGAAAAGTCGGGCGGGATCGCTACCAATATCGGCATACACTTCTTCGATGTGCTTAACTGGCTATTCGGCGATGTGGAAGAAAACGTCGTCCACCTGCATACACACGACCGCGCAGCAGGCTACCTGCAACTCAAAAAAGCGCGCGTCAGGTGGTTTTTGAGCATCAACTACGATACCATTCCGCAGGAAGTAAAACAAAAAGGAGAACGCACTTACCGCTCATTCACCGTCAATGGGGAAGAGATTGAATTCAGCGGCGGATTCACCGATCTGCATACGGAAAGTTATGCAGACATTATGTCGGGAGGCGGATTCGGGCTCGACGAGGCCAGCAACGCCGTCGAAATGACATACAACATTCGCAATATGCAGCCGGCCGGTGTTCAGGAAAACAGCCACCCGCTGGCCTTCCTGCCGACCAGCCCGCACCCCTTCGAACGGGAAGAAATGGTTGAACTGATCTGAATGTGTCTGTAAAAAACCATTTGACCGGACGCGGATGTTTTCCGGTTCGGTCAAATTTTCGTAATTTGGCATACCCGGCCGCAACGGTCTATATCTGTAATCACTAATAACCACCTTAACCAAACATCCCAACGATGAAAAATACCCTTTACGCACATCAACAACCACCTGCTTCACCTTCAGGGCCTGCTCAATTCTTGAAAAATCTGTTTTTTCCATACTTCTCCGGATCGAGTGTCAAGATCGGGGAACACCTTGAGGTGGATATGCATGCCCACTGGCTGCCCGGCGTCGACGACGGCGCCCAGTCGGACCGTGAAGGGCTGGAAATGATTCGCGGCCTGCAGGATCTGGGCTATCGAAAACTGATCGCCACGCCGCATATCAAGGCGATGTACGAGAACGGCCCGAAAAATCTTGCAAAGGCATTCGACCGCTTCAAAAGAGTTGTGATCAAGGAAGGCATCAGGATCGAACTCGGCATGGCTGCGGAGTACATGCTCGATGAAGAATTCGAAAAACACCTTAAATCGGGTCCGCTGCTCACCCTCAAAGAAAATTACGTGCTGGTCGAATTATCGCACCACAACGTGAACATTCTGAAATCACTGCAAAAAACGCTCTTCAACCTGCAGGTAGAAGGCTATCGCCCCGTACTGGCGCATCCCGAGCGCTATCACTACTATTTCGAAAACTTCAAAACGATCGAGGGACTCAAAGAAGCAGGTTGCCTGTTTCAACTGAATGCTTTGTCACTTGCCGGCCATGAAGGAAGGGAAATTACAAAAAGGGCACGCAAATTGCTAGACCAGGGATGGTATGAATTCGTGGGTTCGGACTTGCATAATCCGCAGCAACTCGCCATGTTAAAAAAGGTCTCCCTGACCCACGAATTTCAGAACAATCATTTCTAACTATTGAGGAAACTATCCCAGTTCCGAAAAAATCAATAATCATTATGAATCAGAAATACCTTCTGAAGGTAATTCTGAGTGCCCTCACCATTGGGGCACTCACCAGCTGCGGCAGTGTCAAGCATTCGGAAATGCTCATGTTGCAGGACGTACAAAACAGGATCGCAGCGATCAATAACGCCCCGGCCCTGAAAATCCAGACAGACGACATTCTGAGCATTCAGGTGTCGAGCAGAAACCCCGAAACCGTCACCGCATTTCAGCTGCAAAAACAGGGCTCGGAAGGGTCTTCCGGCGAAAGAGCGCTGGGGCAGCAGGAAGGCTACCGCGTAGATGAAAGCGGTAAAGTTTACCTCCCCTTTATCGGCGAAGTACAGGCAGCAGGCAAAACAGTGATGGAACTCCGGCAGGAGATATCCACAAAGTTGATCGCCTTTTTTCCGGATGCAACGGTACAGGTCCGGTTCCTGAATTTTCGCGTTACCCTGATCGGGGAAGTTGCAAGGCCAAATGCCTACATCATCCCCAACGAACAGCTGAACATACTGGAAGCGATCGGTATGGCCGGCGATTTCACGCCTTACGCACGGCGGAATTCTGTGATGGTCATGCGCGAACGCAACCATCAGCGTGAGTTTGTTCGCGTCAATACCCAGGATACCACGCTGTTCAAATCCCCGGTATTTTACCTCAAACCCAACGACATTGTTTACGTAGAACCCCTGAAAGCAAAGCAATATGCAACACAGGGCGACTTCCTTTCCAGATACTCCCCGATATTCTTTCCCCTCGTAACGCTGGCCACTTTCGTACTCGGACTTTCCGTGAGATAAACTAAAGCCAGTCTGTGAAGGCTGCTATCCCGGCGACTGCCGGATAGAGCCATTTGTTGAATTTTTTAAGCAAAACACTTCACTTAATCAATCCTGATCCGTGAAAGAAGATCGTATAGACTTTAAACAAATGCTGGGAAAGGTGCGCAAGTACTGGTACCTGTACCTCATCATATTTCCGATCGCCGTCGGGCTTGCCGTCATGTATCTTCGTATTACACCCAAGAAATACGAAGCAACGTCCATGCTGCTCATCAAAGATGAAGAGAAATCGGGGCAACTGGTGGAAGAAGCCATCTTTGACGAACTCGGTATTCTTGGCAAGAAAAAGAAGAGCCTCGAAAACGAGGTGCTGATCCTGAGATCCACGCCGCTTATGGAGAGTGTGGTACAAAATCTTGAACTCCAGTACACTTACCTGAAGCTGGAATTCATGAAAAAGACCGACCTCTACGACGAATCGCCGGTGCGGGTGGTGGACTGGAAACCCAACAGCGACAACGAAGTGCTGGAGGCCAAACTCAACTTCAACAACAAAGGCGGTTACCTGCTCGAAGCGGACAAACGCGAATACCAGGGCGAATTCGGCAAGGAACTCCGCATTCCGGCCGGGAAACTGACCCTTTCATTCAACCGGTCGAAAGAAGCGCCGGAGAAAATGGGGCTTGTCATCATTCCTTCAAAGGAAAAAGCGAAAGAACTGGTGGACGGGCTGGAAGTAAGCGCTGTGGGAGAACAATCAAGTACGCTGACCCTTACTTTTAAGGACGTCGTTCCCACACGTGCGGAATCCGTGCTGACCGAACTGATCACGCTTTACAACCAGCAATCTATAGATGAAAAGAACTCCGTATACGAAAACAGTCTGAGCCTGCTCAACGAACGGATCAACCTCATCTCGCGGGAACTGGCGGAAGCCGAGCAAAATGTAGAATCGTACAAACGCCGTTTCAACATTGCCGAATTGAGTGTGGAAGGCAGTATGCTGATGAAGGAAATGGCGGACTACAACAAAGAGATCGCCGGCACCGACGTACAGTTGGAGATCCTCAACAGCATCGAGGACTTCCTGCAACGCAACAGCGAAAGTTTTGAGTTCGTACCCACCAATATCAACATCAATAACCTGACGCTGACCAGCCAGATCACCAATTTTAACGACCTGCTGCGACAGCGCGAGCGCGAAAGAAATATAAAAGGCCCCTCCCACCCCGACCTTATTCTGATCGAAAAGCAGATCAGAAACCTGCGACAGACCATCATCGCCAACGTAAGGTCCATCAAGGCTGACATTCAGATCAGCAGAAACGCCAAACGGGAACTGAGCACCGGCATCGAGAATCGCATGCAAAGCCTTCCTACCCGGGAACGTGAATTGCTCGACAAAGAGCGCCAGAAAAACCTGACGGAAAATATCTACGTCTACCTGCTCCAGAAACGCGAGCAGTCGGCCATCTCGCTGGCCAGTACGACGGCTACCGGTCGTGTGATCGAACCGGCCGAGGCCTCCGATCCCGTGAGTCCCAAGGCGGCGCAAGTATTGCTCATCGCACTGTTTCTCGGTCTTGCATTGCCTACCGGCATCATATTCATGGTAGAGAGCCTGAACGACAAGGTGATGACAGAAGAAGACGTGCAGCGCCTCACACCGGCCACGATCGCAGGTATACTGGCAGCGAGCAGAAAAAAATCGCGTCTGGTAGTCAAGGAAAACAGCAACTCGGCTGCTGCTGAAATGTTCCGACTGCTGCGGGCCAACCTGGCCTACATCATGCCGGGCGAGCGATTGAAAACGCTGCTGGTCACTTCAGGGGTACCGGGAGAGGGCAAATCCTTTATTGCCCTGAATCTGGGGGTCACGCAGGCACTGGCCGGCAAAAAAGTGTTGCTGCTAGAACTGGACCTGCGCAAACCCAGCCAGGAATTCGAAAGCCTCGAAGATACGGACGACGGTATCGTCAACTACCTTGTCGATCCGGATGTCACGCTCGACATGATCATTCAAAACACCGGACTGCACCTCAATTTTGACGTGATCCAGTGCGGCGCCAAACCGCCGAACCCGAGCGAACTGCTGCTTTCACCCAAACTCAGGGACCTGCTCAAGGTGTTGAAAGAAAAGTACGACTTTATCATCCTCGACACACCGCCCGTTGGCGTGGTGGCCGATGCCCTGCAGATGAAAGAAATGGCGGATGCCACCATGTTCGTCGCACGCTCCGGTTACACGAAAAAGGCAGAGTTCCAGATCATCAACGACATTATTCAGAAAGACAAACTCCCGCGGCCTTTTATTGTATTGAACGGTGTCAAACTGAACAAGCGGGGCTATGGAAGCGGCTATTATTCTTCGTATTACAGCGAAGACTGACGCACATCTTCCCCCTCTTTTTCAACCAGGTAACAAACACATACAAGGAGGCCTGAAGGTCCAGAGTCATGTCTTTGAAACAACGCACCATCCGTGGGCTGTCGTGGGCATTTATCGATCGTTTTGCCAACCAGATTTCCCAATTCATTTTCGGGATCATTCTGGCAAGGCTGCTGTCGCCAAGTGAATACGGCCTGATCGGAATGCTGGCTATATTTTTCGAGATCGCCGATACGTTCGTGGTGGCGGGCTTCAGCGAAGCCCTGATCCGCAAAAAGGAACCCACTGCCGCCGACTACTCGACCGTTTTTCTGGTCAATGTATTCACCGGCATCTTTTTTTACGGGCTTCTCTATGTTTCGGCCCCGGGCATCAGCTGGTTTTTCAACGAACCCCAGCTGATCCCGATCATCGCCGTGATGGGTACGGTGATCATCATCAATGCCTTCGGCATGGTGGCGCGCGTGCCCCTGACGAAAAACCTCGATTTCAAGTCGCTGGCGACCATTTCCGTGATCTCGAATATCCTGTCGGGCACCGTGGCCATCGTGCTTGCGTTCAAGGGCTACGGGGTATGGAGCCTGGTGTGGAGAAATATTACACAAAGCCTGCTGACGACAGTGCTGGTGTTCATTTTCACAAAACCCAGGTGGGGTTTGCACTTTAGTACCGAATCGTTTCGGGAAATATTTGCATTTGGGTCCAAATTGCTGGCCTCGCGCCTCTTTCTGGAATCGTACAACAATATCTATTACATCATCATCGGCAAATTTTTCAGCGCCCGCGACCTGGGCCTTTACACCCGCGCAAACGGGTACAAGGATATGTTCTCGCGCACCTTGCACAATGTCATTCAGTCGGTCAGTTTTCCCGCCCTGGCAGAGATCAAGGACGACGATGCGCGGCTGAAAAATGCCTACCGGCGACTGGTACAAACGACCACATATCTCACGGCCACGCTCATGTTCGGGCTTTCTGCCACCGCCGACCACTTCATTCTCGGACTGATCGGCCCGAAATGGGCGGAAGCGATCCCCTATTTGCGGCTGCTCAGCATTGCGGGTATTTTTTACCCCCTGCACTATATCAACCTGAACATTCTGGTGATCAAAGGTCATTCGGGCGCACATTTCAGGCTGGAGGTGCTGACCAAACTGATCGCGCTGCCGGCCATTGCAATCGGTCTGCTGTGGGGCATAAAAGCCATGATCGTTTGCCTGATCTTTACATGGATACTGGACTACCTCGTCACCGCCTCCAGTTCAGGCCGCCTGATCGCGTATCCCCTGCGCGAGCAGATCGCTGACATACTGCCCTCCATTGTTTTTGCCGCCTCGCTCGGATTTTTCCTTTTCATCGTGGGCAATGCGCTGCCCTTCCCTCCCCTCTTCGCGTTGCTTATTCAGGGCATCCTGGGCTTTGCCTTCGTGTTGCTCGTCTCCAATCAGTTCAGGATCAAGCCTTTTCTCGAGATCAAAGAGATCGTCCTCCAAAAGTTTTTAAAGAAATCTACCAACGTAAACTAAATTGAAACGCATCTATTATGACGGAATTGGTATCATGCGTAGTGCCTACATACAACCGGGCCGCTTTTTTGAAGGACGCGATCGAAAGCACACTCGCACAGGATTACCCGAACTGGGAGTTGATCATCGTGGACGATCAGTCGGCCGATAACACCGCTGAGGTGGCAAAGGCCTATGCAGAAAAAGATCCGCGCATCCGATATTTCCTGAATCCGCAAAAAGGCGTCAGCAGCGCCCGGAATTACGGGATTGAAATGGCAAAGGGACAATACATTGCGTTTCTCGACGACGATGACATCAGCCTTCCGCACCGGTTCGGGTCGCAACTCAAGGCCATGTTAAAATCGAACAACGGTTTTCTCGTTTCGGGATTTCAGTCGAAAGACCGCGACACAGGCGAGGTCCTCAGCGAGTACAAACTGGAGTTGAAGGCCACCTGCTCCGGCTTTCCCTCGCGGTGGATGATCCGGAAAGACCTGCTGGAAAAGGTCGGCGGATTCGATCAGGCGGCCGCTCCACTGGAAGACATAGAACTGAGCAGCCGGCTGGCGCGGCTTGAGACTTTCGCCCAGCACGACGATATCGTGGCAGTCACTTTTCCTACGGAAGGCTCTGCCAGCAGCGCAACCGAGAAAAAAGTAAAGGCACGCCTGGTGCTGCTCGAACGTTCGCAGCAGGTATTCAGTCCCCTGGAAGCCGCCTGGTGGCAATTTTCAGCAGCAACGGATTATTACATGCTGGGTGAGACCGACAAGGCGATGGAATTTCTGAAAATGGCCGCCCTTGGCGACAACAGGGGGATTTACGGCCTGGCGTACCGCTATTTCATGTTTGCAAAAACATTCGGCGGCATCCTGAAAAAGGTAAACCTGAAGGTGCTATCCACACTCAGAGAATACAAACTGCCCGTTTTGGTCGAACACCCGGTTGTCAGCAATGTCTGAATCACTGAAAGACAAATCGTTAAAAGCATTTTTCTGGGTGCTGGCCGACAAAATGGGTGGCAGTGTAGCCAATTTTCTGATCACCATTTTTCTGGCCCGGATGCTTACGCCCGCCGATTTCGGTCTGGTAGCGATGATTCTGGTATTTTTTGAGATCTCCTCCAGTTTTATCGAAAGCGGGCTTGGCTATGCCCTTATCCGGGAAAAGACGATCACGGAAGTAGACAAAGCAACCGCTTTTTATTTTAATCTGGTCATGGCAGTTGCTTTTTACGCACTGCTGTACTGGTCGGCCCCCGCCATTTCGGCTTTTTTTAATCAACCGGCGCTCACTGCCATTGTCAGGATCATGGGGTTGAACCTGATCGTCCGCGCACTGTCGTATGTGCAGCACACGGTACTGTTGCACCGGGTCGATTTTCGCACCCAGACCCTGGTCCGGTTTTCGGCAGTGCTTGTTTCGGGAACATTTGCGCTGGTCATGGCTTACTATGGCTGGGGAGTGTGGAGCCTCGTAGCGCGGATCGGTGTGATGGATGTCTGTATTACTGTATTGTTCTGGTATCTGAATCCCTGGAAGATTGCCTGGCAATTCAGCATGCAGTCGTTCAGGAAACTTTTCGGCTTCGGGTCGGTGATCCTTGCAGAGGCGCTGATCGACAAATTTTTCCGGCACCTGGTGCAATTGCTGATGGGTAAATTCTATTCGGCCGCTATATTGGGGCTGTACACACAAGCCAACAATTTTTGTAATATGGCCGTAAATAATCTGTCGCAAACACTACAAAAATTGAGTTACCCGATCCTGGCAAAATTGAGAGACGATCACAAAGCGCTGAAACAGGGTTACAGGCGCATGATCGTGATGAGTTCTTTCATTATTATGCCGGTGATGGTGCTGATGGGGGTATTGGCAGAACCTATCCTGACGACGTTCGCCGGAGAAAAGTGGCTGCCGGCAACATTATTCCTGCAATTGCTGTGCGTGGCAGGCGCCGTGTATCATGTAAATGCGATCAATCTGGATATGTTGCTCGTACTCGGCCGTACGGACCTCAGCCTCCGGCTGGAGATCATAAAAAAGATCATTACAGCGATCGCCATCATTATTGGCATCCAGTTTGGCGTTTATGGTCTGATTATTGGACAAGTCATATCAACATACGTGGCATTGTTCATCAATACCTACTACTCCGACAAACTGCTGAAATACGCTTTATCCGAACAATTGAGGGACGTATTCCTGAGCTTTGTTTTCAGCGCCGCTACCGGCGCTGCCGTGTTTTTCCTCCAAAACATATTGGCCGTGAATACATTGCCTTCTGTCATCCTCGTCCTGACGGCGGCTATGGGGTTTTACATCGGACTCCACTGGCTGGCCCGTACCGAGGAGATCGGTTTTGTACGCACTTACATCGTGCCCCAAACCTTGAAATTGCTGGGCAGGAACCGCTGAGCGATTAATAAAATATTAATTCTGCCTCCCGCTGAACGTAAAAGACACACTTAACAAATAAAACCAACGAATTAAAAGGAATGAAAATACTTGTAACCGGTGCAACCGGCTTTTTAGGGAAAAGGGTTGTAAAAAAACTGCGGGAACAGGGCCACGAGCCGATCCGTACATCGCTCAGCATGGGTGTGGACCTCCGCGATTACCAGCAAACCATCGATTTTTTTCAAAAAGAGCAGCCGGAGATACTGCTAAACTGCGCATCCTTCGTAGGTGGCATACAATTTGGCTATAAATATCCGGTCGATCTGTTCGAGAACAACCTGCTGATGAACGTCAATATTCTGAAGGCATGCAGGGAAGCGGGTGTCCGGCGCATCGTGAATCCCATCTCCAACTGCGTCTATCCGGCAAAAGCGACGCTTTTTAAGGAAGAGGAGATCTGGGACGGCCCGATGCACGAATCCGTGCTGGTATACGGTTTTGTGCGGAAAGCGTTTTGGGTGGGTTCTTGGGCCAGTCACCGGCAATACGGACTCGATGTGATCAATATCGTTCTTTCGAATATGTACGGCCCCGAAGATCATTTCGAAGAGGAACGCTCGCATGCGCTGGGCGCCCTGATCATGAAATTCGTGGAAGCCAAACGGAAAAACCAGCCGTTCGTAAACGTCTGGGGGTCGGGCAAACCCGTGCGCGAATGGATGCACGTCGACGACGGCGCCGAATCCATGATCCGGAGCATCGAAATGCCGGCAACCGAGGATTTTGTGAACATCGGGATCGGACAGGGTATTTCGGTGATCGAGATGTGCGAACTCATCAAAGAGATCAGCGGCTACCAGGGCGAGATCAAACTGGACCCCAGCAAACCCGACGGCGCGGCCTACAAAACCGTGGACGGCACCAAAGGAGAACAATTACTGGGCTGGAAGCCATCCATCCCGTTCCGGGAAGGCGTGGCGCAGGCCATCCGCTGGTACGAAGAAAATCATTGATCATAAACTAATATCATTCAATCATTTAATACTTGAACCTGATGACAACAATGCAAAGTGCTCCACTCGCAATAAATGGCGGTAAGCCCCTGTCGTCCGAACCCGTCCTCATCCACAAGCCGATGATCACCGAGGAAGATATCCAGGCGGTCACGGAAGCCATTCGCTCTACTTTTGTCAGCGGCGACGGCCCGGCTTGCCGTGAATTTGAAAAGCAGTTATCCGCATACCTGGGTGTTAAACATGTGTTGTTCCTCAATTCCTGCACCACAGCCCTCGACCTGGCGTTTATGATCAAGGATTTTCCGGCGGGCAGCGAAGTGATCGTACCGAACTTTACTTATACCAGCACGGCGCTGGGACCGATCCTCAACAACATGAAGATCGTACTGGCGGACGTACGGCCCGACAACGGCAACCTCGACGTTCAGAAACTCGAATCGTACATCACGGAAAAAACGGTGGCTATCTGCCCGGTCGATTACGCCGGAAACCCCGCCGAGATGGACGAGATCAACGCGCTGGCGCGCAAATACGGTCTGTACGTAGTGCAGGATTCTGCCCAGTCCATCGGCTCCAAATACAAAGGCCTCTACACCGGCAACCAGGCCGACGTGAGCACTTTCTCGTTCCACGGCACCAAAAACATGACGACCGGTGAAGGCGGCGCCATCGTCACCAATGACGATACGCTGGGCGATCTGATCAAGGTGATGCGCGAAAAAGGCACGGATAAATATTCATTTCTCACGGACAATGTGACCCGCGGCTACTACGAATATGTGAACAAGGGGAACAGCTATGTGCAGTCCAATATCAACGGCGCCATGGGCGTCACGCAGTTGGCCAGGCTCAATGCCATGAACGCGATCAGGAAGGAGATCGCCGAATTCTACCTGTCCGAATTGACCGGCATCGAAGGGCTTGATTTTCTGCGCGTTACAGAAGGCGCCGACTCAAACTGGCATCTTTTCGGCATCCTGGTGCCCGCAGAGAAGAAATACTGGATCATGGACGCGCTGCGTGCGGAAGGCGTGATGTGCAATGTGCATTATACGCCCCTGCATCGCAACCGCTACTATAAAGACCTGGGAACCGACGAAGATTTCCCCGGATCTATGCAGTTTTTCAACCAGCTCCTGCGTCTGCCGATCTACCCCAGCCTCACGCAGGGTGAACGCGAGATCGTAGCAGAAGCCGTCAGAAAGGTTTTTTCCCAAATGTGATCACCCTATAACCGCCCGTCAAAAACATACATGATGAAAGTTTTACTTATGGTACCCAAGCGGTACGGGTTCCACCATTCTTTCAAGGAAACCTTCGCCCACATGGGTGGCGAGGTCCATACGATCGATTACCATCACCTGGTAAAGGGCTGGCAGGACAAGATCAATACGCAGGCGTTCAGGCTGCCCGACAAGTGGCGGCTGAAATGGGAGTCGTATTACTTCGAGCAGATCAACAAATTCTACCTGCAGGAGTACGACCGCCTGAAACCCGATCTTATCTTTATCTACAACAGCGAACTCATGCTGCCCGACACGATCCGTCATTTCAAGAAAAACGGATCGAAGGTGGCGTTTTTTCTGGGCGATTGCCCTTACTACACGCCGTCGAACCGGCATTTTCTGCCGATCCTGTTCGAAGCGGATGCTATTTACACCTACGACTCTTTCTGGGTGGATGCAATGAAAAAACTGGGTATCAAAAATATCCATTACCTCTACCCCAGCCTGCCTACGCACCAGCATTTTGAGAAGGAACTTTCGCCGGAGCAATACAATGAACTGAAATCGGAGGTGTTATATGTAGGCATGTGCTACAAGACCAGTTGGGGGATGAAAAAAGCGAAGTTTCTGAGCTGTTTTACCGAATTTGACCTGCAAATACACGGTGATGACTCCTGGCCCCGGTGGTTTGGTCAATACCCGGAACTGGAGAAGCGCTACAAGCCGAGAGCAGGAGGAGCACATATCACGGTGGAGCGGCTCAACGACATGTACAATGCGACCAAGATCGCTCCGGTAGATGCCAATCCGGGCCTGTTGAACGCCATCCACTGGCGCTTTGTGGAAGCCTTGTGTTCGGGTGCATTGCCGGTCATGGAGTGGCAGCAAAACGTAGTGGAGATCTTCGGCGATGCCGACGTGCCCGCTCTGAAAAACTTTGAAGAAGCCCCGGAAGTCACGCGTTATTACCTGGAAAACGAGAGCAAACGCGTGGAAAAAGTGCAATGGATGAGAAAAATCATGGAAGAGAAATATTCCATCAAGAATAATGCTGAATTCATATCTCACACCCTCGGCATCCGATAAGGACGCCTACGTTACATCCGAACCGATTACAAACGCAGAAGTTGCGGAAACCTCTGATTTTAAGAAGGTTGTGCAGTTTCTGGCGCTTGTCCTGTTTTCGCTCGGGGTAAATTACTTCGCACCGAAGTTCGTTGCTCCGGTGGTGTGGATATCCGTATTGGTCGCCTACTTCCGAAGCAAGGACGAGGGCTTTTGGCTCGCCTATTTTCTGGTGTTGTCCGATGGCTTTTTCGGCTTTTTCGGCATGTATTCTGCCATGCTGGAAGCCATTCCGGGCTTGCCGGGCGTAGAAGTCGGGCAGATCTACATCATTCTCGGCTTCGTCAAGGCCGCCAAACTGCCCAAGACGTACAAGCCATTCTACCAGGATATCCTGATCATTCTGCTGATATACCTCATCTTCCTGCTGGTGCAGGGTTATGCGATCGGGGTGTCTTTCGAGCTGAACGTTCAGTTCCGGCTGATCAAATGGATGGTGCCGCTTTTTTTG
Source organism: Lewinellaceae bacterium (assembly GCA_020636045.1). Lineage (GTDB taxonomy): Bacteria > Bacteroidota > Bacteroidia > Chitinophagales > Saprospiraceae > M3007. Next base: position 66,893 of record JACJYP010000011.1, on the reverse strand, counting down.
TTCTACTCGCTGCCACGGCTGTTTACCCGGGTAGAGCAATACCGCGACGTCTTTCTGTACCTTTTCCCGGTGGCCATCGTGGCACTGGGGGCACAAATTTTCACGATTACGACCTCGCACTCGCCGATGCAAAATTTCGGCGTGCAGGCGAAAGCGAAGTTTGCGATCAAGGTCACGAAAGAAAAAACCTACCGTGGCCTCTACAACGAAAGTATCCTGCTCATCACGACATTCGGCGCTCTGCTGTTCCTGGCCCTGCGCCCGGGCAAGTACTTCAAGAGCTGGTATTGTTTCGCCGTCGTGCTGGCCAATTTTGCATCGGTTTTCCTTTCAGCCACGCGGGGTTGGGTGATCTGTTTTTCGTTCGCCACGATCATGTCCATGTTGTTCGTGCTCAAAATGAGTTTCAACCGGATCATGTCTATAATGTTGATCGGGCTCATTTTTCTTTTCGGAGCCCAATCGCTGCCGGTGATCGGCATACAGATCGAAAACGCGGTGAGGAGGCTGCTGACCCTCGAAAAACTGGCGGAAGGCGACATGTCGGCCGGCGGCACCCTGATCCGCCTGAATACCCGCGGCCCCAGGGTGATGAAGAAATTTGAGGAGTCACCGCTGACCGGATTCGGATTTTCGAATGAGTTTATGCACGCCGACGATTTTCACGTGGGCAATCAGAATATCCTGCTGCACTCCGGGATCATCGGCTACGCGCTGCTGCATTTCTTCTTCCTTTATTTCATGTTCAAGATGTTTGCCAGAAGCCTCGACCTGCCTCCGGAACACAGCTATAAAGGCGCGTTGCGATACTTCTGCATCTTTTTCCCGGCCTGGTTCATGTTGCATTCGTCCTCCCAGCAATTTTTCTCCTACTACCAGACGGTACAGGGCGGTCTGATATTCGCCTTGTTCTTTTGCTCGGGCGCTTTGCTTTATGAAAAATCCAGACATGAAGAATGAACAGAAAACCAGTACACTATACACTTTGGCAGATCGGTCCGGGAGGGATGGAACTGGGGGTCAAATATTACAGCGAGCACCTCTCAGACATCCGTAAACTCTATGTTTATGGCATCCGGCCTGCCGGCCATCAGATATTTGACGAGTCGCTCATCGAGGTGCAATCGGGCCCCGACGGCAGGATCACGCCTTACCTTTCATACTTCAGGTACTGCCGCAAGTACAGGAATGATATTTTTCACCTGCAAAACGGCGGCCCGCTGATCCTGCTCCTGACCCTTCTGGCGGGCGTAAAAACCATCGTTTATCACATCCATGGCACGATTTACTGGCGCACGCCTTTGCAGGAATTTTATTTGAAAACAACCTGGCGCGCAGCGCGCATGCTGATGAAAGGCGCCCGTGTGGAATTCATTGCAAATTCCCGGTACAGCGCAGGTATTTTTCACGATAAGGTCATGCCTGTTACCCCGGCCGTGATCTACAACGGGATGAACGTAGGCCGCTACACCGGCAAACGGACTTTGCGCAAGGACTTGCGCCGGATCGGATATGCCGGGCGCCTTGCCAAAGGCAAAAACGTGCATCTGGTGATCCGTCTGTTCGAGCAGGCGGCAGCAAAATGCCCGCATGTAGAGCTGCACATCGCCGGCGACGGCAGCCTTCGGGCCACCCTCGAGCGTCAGGCAGCTGCCAGTCCCTATGCTGACAGGATCGTATTCCACGGGTTTATCAAGGACATTGCGGCCTTCTATGCGTCGATCGACTTATTCATTTTTTTAAGTGCGTATGAGTCTTTTGGCAACGTTATTGCCGAAGCCCTGCTGACCGGGTTGCCCACGCTCACCAGCAACGTGCCTGTGTTCGAAGAAATTTACGGCAGTAAATCTTCCTTTATTCTCGGCGACCCGAAACACTACGATACCCTGGAAAAAAAATTCCTGCCTTTGCTCGACGACTTCCCCCGGTTGGCACAGGAAGCACTCGATGTCAGTTCTTCCGTAGAGCAGCAGTGCAGCATCGAACACCACGTAAGCCAAATTGAGAGCATCTATGAAAAAAACTAGTCCACCTGTTTTTTACTATCATTCAGTCGCACCGGGTCTGTTCAACGACTGGGTTTTGCGCTTCCTGACACTTCGGCTCGACAATTTCGAGCAACAGATGGCCTACCTGAAAGACCGCAACCTGAATGCGATCTTCATGGACGAGTGGTTGCGGATCAGAAGAGGGGAAAAAGCCGCCAAGGGCAATGAAGTGTGCCTGACTTTCGACGACGGCCTGCTCGACAACTGGGTGTATGCCTATCCGGTAGCCAAAAAATACGGCATGCGTTTTACGATCTTCGTTTCGCCGGAATGCATTGAACCGCGGTCGGTCGTGAGGCCTACCCTTGAAGATGTGTGGAACGGGACCTGCAAGGAATCCGATCTGGAAGCCCTCGGTTATCTTTCCTGGGATGAACTGAAACGCATGCAGGAGTCGGGAGTCGTCGACATACAGTCACACACCATGACCCACGCAAAATACGTATCGGGTCCGCGTGTGCGGGGCTATTATTACGGCGGCTTCAAAGGCCTCCATCCTATCCTGAACGCAAATCCCGGGATCCGCGCTACCTACATGAGTGACTCCCGGTTTGAGAAGCGCCTGCCATTGGGCACTCCACTTTTTGAAGAGAGTTCCGCAGTCGTGGTAAAAAAGCATCAGGTCAATCCGGCATTCATGGAAGCAGCCCGTTCGTTGGCAAAAAAATACGATCTGACTGACGCCGAACAACGCCCCACATACGAGCAGGAAGCCGCCGAACTCGGCGCCTCATACGAACAGGAAATGATCAAGGGAATAGAGCCTGAAATGGAGTTCAGGGCACGCCTGGAATACGAAATCGTTGACTCCAGACAGATCATAGAGGAAAAACTCGGAAAACCAGTACACTTTTTGTGCTGGCCGCATGGCGACAACAACCTGGCCACCCATGTAATAGCAAAGGAAGCGGGTTATTGGGCCACCACATCGGGGAAAATGCTCAACGAACGGGACAAGCCGGACCGCATACCGCGGATCGCTGCCGATTTCGAGAACGGCCCCTGGGTTAACCGGCAGAAGTTTCATTTCAAGATCGCAGCCCATTATGGCCGTCAGCCGTATGCTGCCATTTCCGCACTCAACGATCTCAAAAATAAAGTCTTGCAACGCTGATGTTTTTCTACGCAGATGTCAACATCTCCGGAACCGGCGGTATCAGGACTTCCATCATAACCGATGTAGATACGCTCCCGGCAAATCCGGATCAAAACACGCTTTACATTCAGACCGGCAAACAACGCCTGATCACGCTGGAAGTATCCGGCGGAAAACTGCTGTTGCTGGGAGATCCCGTTTATGCGCCGGGCACGTTAAACGGCAAAACCATCGTAACCGAACCGGGAAAAATCGACCTGGAAGCGCTTTACAATGTAGCCAAAGGGCATTATAACTGGTTCTACATGACGGAAGATGCGCTCCTGGCGGGCCAGTCCTTCGGCGCAGTATTTCCGGTGTACTACCGGCAGGACCGGGAGCGGACTGTATTTTGTTCCGATGCTTTTACTTTGGCGGAGCGCACAGATGCCGGCGCCCCCGACAAGCGGAATCTGCTAGAACGCTTGCTGTTCAATTATCCCTTTTTCGGTTCCACCTGGTGGGAGCATATCCGTTTGCTCGAATCGCACCGCTACCTGCATCTGTCATCGGACAAGGTTGCTGTGGATGGCGGCTTCGAGGTGAGCGATTATTTTTCCGCTCCCGAAGACACCTCGCGCGATAGCCTGCCCACCCTGGCGGATCTGTTTCAGGAAGAATGCCGGCTCTTTTTTCCGGAAAAAAACTTCGGCATCTCACTCACCGGCGGTTTTGACGGAAGGACGCTGGTAGCGGCCGCCCGGCATGATCACAGGGATTTCTTTGCCTATAGTTTCGGAAGGCCGGATTCGAGCGACGTGACCCTGCCTGCCCGCCAGGCAAAAGCCCTGGGCATCCCGTACACCCCCGTCCTGCTCGACGAAAAATACGTGGATGCCAGTTCCCTGGAATCGGGATGGGCGTTTATGCAAAAAACGGGCTTCAACGGAAACTTCGGCCGGCCGCATTACCTGCACGCCGCCCGGCAACTGGCGGAAAAGACCGAATATATCCTGACCGGAAATTTTGGCAGCGAACTGTTCAGAGCCCTGCACCTGCCGGGCGTGATGATGAGCGAGTCGCTGATCCGCATATTTTCTGCAGGCGACGATTCCTGGAAAGACCACCTGATAAAAGCATCGGCCACCTGGGATGGCACTTTTTTTCGTGAAGAAACGGAAGCATTGATCGCCGATATCGATGCATACATCGCCAGAATGAAGGGTTGGGAAGCCAACCATAAATTCTATTACTTCGTTTTTAACGAGATTTTCCGCAAATATTTCGGCCCGGAACTGGTGATGCAAAGCCACTTTCTCAACAACCGGACGCCGTACCTCAACCTTCATTTTTTCCGGCAACTGAACCGGACGATCTGGTCGGGGGTGCATTCCAGGCTGTTTGAAAAAACAAAGAGCAAACGGATGAAAGGACAGCAGTTTTACGCTACCTTCATCAGGCGGTCCGACCCCTCGTTGTACCACATGAATACCAACAAGGGATACAGCCCGGCCGATGTCACGGAATCCTGGCGCCTGCCCTTTTTACTTGGCAAGGTTTTAGCACACCGATACCTGTTTTACAAGGACATAGACGATAATTCGGTCAGCAGTTTTTTCAGTAAATTTCATCCCCAAATAGCCGCCAACGTACTCGACGGCAGCCTCCCCGCCTTTCTCAGTGACAGGATCAATACTTCACTTTCAGAAATCCCCCATCTGGAACGTATGGATGAATGGGTGAAGATCTACTCGATTGCTTCCGGTTGGAGCATGTCCGAAAAGATCGGGCAGCAACAGCCGGCACGCTGACAATCTTATTGAAACGATTTTTCATTCGCTTGCCTGGCTTTGCAGGTGTACAAACCAGTTAAAAATGTTCACCATCATCCTTGAATCGTTCCCGGATGAAGTTTTTTGGGAAGCATATCAGGCACTTTGGGATAACAGCATGTATCCCAACGCTTTCAAATCGCCAAATTATATTCGCTCGCTGGCAAGTACGCATCGCGACATGCTGATCGTGTTTGCCGGCTGGGCTGCTCCGCAGCAACTGAAAGGAGCCGTGTTTTTCAGGAAGTCGGGCAATGTGCTTAAACTGTTGAGCGACGTCCGTTCCGACCACAACTTTTTTTCTTTCCACCGCGATTGCAGCAACAGCGACATTTCCGTGTTTTTCAATTCGCTGTTTGCCGAAGTGAAAACGCGAAAATGGTCATTGCTACTCAACAACCTGCCGTATTGGGCGCCTTATCACGACATTTTTACCAAAGCCAGTCGGCAAAGCGGCCTGTTTTGCCTGCATACCAACCACTCCATCTGTGCGATGCTGGAAGCCGGGTCGCCTGAAAGTTTGCCGGAGGAAATAGAAAAATCGAAAGAGCACCGGGCCAAAACGCATAAATTGCTGGAAGTGCAAAAGGCGGTTTTCGAGGTGTTCGAAGATGAGGAAGACATCGAAAACTGGGTAGACGGTTACTGCAGATTCCATATCGAGCGCTGGAAAGGCACCCCAAGCCCTTCCAAATTCGTATTCCAGGAAGAGCGGGCAGTGCTGCTCGACAGCCTGCGGGCCTGGATCGGCGATAAAATTCTGGTTCGTTTTTCTATAAAAAAGGACGGGCAACGGATCGCGTTTGTCATCGGCTTGCGCGAGGGCGATGCCCTCATTCACCACTCCACCTCCTACGACCCGGAATATTTCAAGATCAGCCCCGGAAAAGTGCTGACCTACAAGATCATACACTGGATGAAAGGGCAGGGCATGTCGCGGCTCGATTTTGGGGAAGGTGCAGAGGAGTATAAATTTACATATGCCAATAAAGTATATCCACTTGGCAAGTCATTTATCTCCGCACGCACGAACGTCCCGTTTATCCTCAACGCGAAAATCAGTAAATTCAAAAGAGAGCAGGTAAAACGAAATCCGGCGCTCCGGCAGTTTTACCGGCTTAAAATATGGCCTGCCGGTCAACGTGTAAAAGCGCTCTTTTTCACATTTATGCCCTTCGATCTGTTCTGATTGGCATGATCGTGGCTATCTATTAATCTCTGAAAATTCCCAATGCGATGGTTACATCAATCAGTTTTTCCTATCCGGACGAAAAGTTCTGGGGTAGTTATTCCGAATTGTGGCATCAAAGCACGCATAGGTCTCCATTCCAGTCGCCCACCTACATCAGGTTTCTGGCCGATCTCTACCCCAATGATCTGGTCATATACCAGTGCATGCGGGGTGAGCAGCTGATCGGCGCCACCTTCTTCAGACGGGATAACGGCACGATCGATTTCCTGAGCGAGATCAAGTCCGACCATAATTTTTTCACCCTGCACAGCGATTGTACCCAGGCCGAACTCACGGGATTTTTTCGCGGGTTGATGAAGGAGGTGAAAAAAAACGATCTGTCGCTGGTGCTGAACTACCAGCCTTCATGGGCCGGCTACATGGATGCTTTTATCAGCGAAGGGAAAAAAAGCGGGTTGTTTTGGGAAGTTTCCAACCATTCGGTATGTCCGGCGCTGGACTGCGAAACGCCTGAAGAGGTGATGCAGCGTTTCAACAAGGTCAAAAACCTGCGCTATTACGTGAACCGCCTCAAAAAACAACAATCGGCCGTGTTCGAAGCGTTCAGCGATGCGGAGGAACTCGACAAATGGAACGAGCAGTTTTGCGACTGCCACGTGAAGCGCTGGGAAGACACCCCCACCCCGTCGAAGTACAGCGATCCCGAAATGCGCCGCTTTCAAAAAGGATGTCTGGAGGCATGGGCAAAGGAAGGGTTGTTATGCCGCTTTTCGGTCCGGGTGGGTGAAGAAAGGATTGCATTCAATATGGCGCTGCGCCAGGGCAACGACCTAGTGGGGCATTCGCAGGCCTACGACCCGGAATTCAGCAAATACAGCCCCGGAAAAGCCATCATGTATTTTATAGGCGAGTGGATGCTTGAACAGGGCATCTCCAAGATCGACTTCGGGAAGGGTGGCGAATCGTACAAATACGGCATGACCAATGTGGACTTGCCCCTGTATAAGATCTTTGTATCCGGGTATGGCAATGTGCCGTTCGTACTGAAATCAAAACTTGAAACGACGGCCCGTGCGAATCCCAAATTCATAAAAATATACAGAGGAAAGATCAAGCCACGCCTGCAACAGGCGAAACAATGGGCCCAGACGGGCGTCAAGCGGCTATTCTGACCTTCTTTTTTAATCCTTAATCCCCTGACATGAGAAAACGAAACATCAATCCTCCTGATTCCGATGAGTATGAAAAAAATCAGACTTGCTATTTTAAAAACCGATATCGACCCCGATTACAAAAAGTGGGAACTTGCATGTGAAGAATGCAGCGACAGGGTGGAATGGGAGTCCATCGATATCGACCACGCCGATTGGCTGGAGCGGATTGAAGGGGGCCATTTCGACGGCCTGCTGGCCATGCCTCCGGGCATCACCAACGCGTACAAGACCATGTACGATGAACGGGTGCATATCCTGTACACGATCCTGGAAATCCCCGTATATCCATCTTTCGAAGAGATCCAGGTTTACGAAAACAAAAAATACCTGTCTTACTGGCTCGCAGCCAACAAGGTACCGCATCCTGTTACCAGGGTTTTCTATCTGGAAAAAGAGGCCCTGGATTTCCTCGGGCAAACTACATATCCCGTGGTTGGAAAAACCAATGTCGGCGCTTCGGGACGTGGCATCAGCATCCTCAAATCGAAAGGGGAAGCGATCGACTACGTAAAAAACACCTTTTCGGGCAGGGGGCCTTCCAGAAGCGTCGGTCCGAACCTGAAAAAGAAAGGATTGGTCAAAAGAGTGCTCAGGAAACTGATGCATCCCGGCGAACTCAAATCCAAACTGGCAGAATACAAGGTGCAGCGCTCGGAAGTGCAGAAAGACTACGTCATTTTTCAGGAGTTCATACCGCATGACTACGAATGGCGTTGCGTCCGCATCGGCGATTCATTTTTTGCCCATAAAAAAATGGTGAAAGGTGAAAAAGCCAGCGGAAGCCTGGTCAAAGGATATGAAAACCCGCCCCTCAATATGCTCGATTTTGTAGAGGAGGTGACCGACAAGCGCGGCTTTCTCTCCCAATCGGTCGATATTTTCGAATCGGCCGACGGCCGCTACCTCGTCAATGAATTGCAATGCACGTTCGGGCAGTCCGACCCCTATCAGATGCTGGTAGACGGCGTTCCCGGCAGATACCGGCGGCAGAACGGCGCCTGGGTGTTCGAAGCGGGTGATTTCAACCGGCATCACTCCTATTTGCTTCGCCTGGAACATTTTATCGGTATCCTGAACCCTTCTCAAGCATTGATCCATTCATGAAAATATTATTCGTCGTCAGCGGCAACAACGCGTATTACGATGTTGCGCCGTTTATCAAGTCTCAGGGTGATTCGCTGGAAAGAGAGGGCGTGGAGGTTACCTACTTCCTCATCAAGGGCAAGGGTATGATGAATTACCTGAAAAATGCGGGCCCCCTGAAGAAACACCTTCGTGAAAATCCGGCCGATGTGATCCACGCCCACTATTCGCTGTGCGGCTGGGTGGCAGTACTGGCTTCCGGGAAAATACCGGTCGTATTGTCCTATATGGGCGACGATGTATTCGGCGCGCACCTCGCACAAGGCAAAAGAGATTTCAAAAGTTGGCTGCTCACCTGGCTGGGCAAGGCGGTGCAGCCCTTCGTACAGGCCGTCATTTGCAAGTCGCCGTCCATGATGGAGGCCATCGAAAGGAAAAAGAACGTTTACCTGGTTCCGAACGGCGTGCGACTCGAACAGTTTAAAATAAACCCGAAAGGCTACCGCGAAGAATTGGGCCTGGATCCCAACATTAAATATGTGCTTTTCCTCGGCGATCCGTCCAATACCAATAAAAACGTGTCGCTGGTGGAGAACGCCCTCGATATCCTGAATCTGCCAGATACGGAGTTGCTGGTCCGCTACAAAGTGTCGCATGACCTCGTTGTGAAATACCTGAACTCTGCCGACGTCTTTGTCCTGTGCTCCTTTTCCGAAGGCTCGCCGAATGTGGTAAAGGAAGCGATGGCCTGTAATTGCCCGGTTGTTGCAACAAATGTCGGCGATGCAGCCCATGTAATCGGAAAAGTGCCCGGGTGTTATGTATCACCCTCTTTCAAACCGGAAGATTTCGCAGCGAAACTAAAACTGGCGCTCAAATTTGCCGGAACGACCGGCCGTACGGAAGGCAGGAAACAGATCGAAACACTCGGACTCGATGCCGGCAGTATTGCACAGCGCATCATTTCTATTTATAAAAGTACACTAAATCCGGAGTTGAAGAATTCTCTACAACCTATTGAAAAACTGAACTGATCACTATGTGCGGTATTTCTGGAATTATACATTTTAACAGGGCTGCGGTCGAGGAAAAGCAACTGAAGGACATGATGACGGCCATGAAGCACCGTGGCCCAAACGACGACGGCACCTTTATCGAAGACAGACTTGGCTTCGGGTTCGTCAGGCTCAGCATCATCGATCTGAGCATGGACGGGCATCAACCTATGTTTTCGCACGACGGGCGGTATGTCATGATCTTCAATGGAGAAATATTCAACTACGTTGAATTGCGGGAGGAATTGAAAAAACTGGGCCGAACATTCAAGACCAAGACCGATACCGAAGTTTTGCTTACAGCCTATCAGGAATGGGGGGAGGGCATGCAACACAAACTCAACGGTATGTGGGCCTGCGCCATCTACGATCGAGAAGAGAAAAAAGTGTTCATTTCCCGCGACCGCTATGGCATCAAGCCATTGTATTACGTGCTGGAAGAGGATCGCTTGCTCTTCGCCTCTGAAATCCCCTGCCTGCTTTCCGTATTAGGCAGAAAGCCGCAGCCCGATCAGGCCGCCTTGTTCGACTTTCTGGTATTCAACAGGACCGACCAGTCGGAAGAAACCTTTTTTTCCGAAGTAAAAAAACTGAACCACGGGTACTCGCTTACCATCGATCTGAACAGCAGAAAAGCCACGGAAGCACTCACGTTCCGGAAATGGTACGATCTGCGCAACGAATTGAAGGAGCCCTTCCTCAGCGCAGAGGAATTCAGGGCCAAATTTACCGAATCCATAGACCTGCGACTGCGCAGTGATGTGCCGGTAGGGGTCTGCCTGAGTGGCGGTCTCGATTCCTCCAGTATTGTATCGATCCTGTTGCAGGACTTCGACAAAAAGGATCTGCACACCTTCTCTGCCGTGTACGGAGAGGACAAATTCGGCGACGAATCGAAATACATCCTCCTGTACAAGGACGAACTCGACCACATGCATTTCTGCCAGCCCAACCAGCATACCCTGATGGAAGATATCGATTCCATCGTGCGGGCGCATGCAGAACCTGTGGCGGGCACGGGCCCCTACGCGCAGTACAAGGTGATGAAACTGGCCAAGGACCACGTGACGGTCACCCTCGACGGGCAGGGCGCCGATGAAATGCTGGCGGGATACCATTATTTCTTCGGTTTCCACTTTAAAAATCTGCTCCGGAAAGGGCGAACGGGAAAACTCGCCTCGGAAATGACGCACTATTATTACAAACACACGGCATTTCTGGGCGTGCTGAGTTTCATCCTGTTTATGTTGCCCACCGCACTGCGCTCCCGTGCAAGGGCCATGCAGAACGGGTACGTTGATCCCGAATTCTACCGGGCCTTCGCAGGCGAGAATACGACCATCGCCGGCGAACTTTACGGCTCGCTGTCGATGCAGGATGCGCTCATCAACCATTTCGAATACAAACTGGAACACCTCCTGAAGTGGGAAGACCGCAACTCGATGTGGTTTTCACTGGAAGCGCGGGTGCCATTTCTCGACCACAACCTCGTGGAGCGCACTTTGTCGCTTGGCGACGACATGATCATCAATGAGGGCATGACCAAATACATCCTGCGCGAAGCCATGAAAGGGCGTCTGCCTGAAAAAATACGCACCCGCAAGGACAAGATCGGTTTCGGCACGCCGCACGACGAATGGTTCCGGACACCCATGTTCCAGAAGTATATCAATGGTATCATACATTCCGACTCCTTTGCATCAAGGGGATTGGTGGATGTGAAAAAGGTGCAGGAACTTTACAAAAAGCACCTGGCCAGGAACGGCAATTTCGGCAAGGAGATATGGAAATGGATCCATATGGAGCGCTGGTTCAACACTTTTATCGATTAACCCCGGGATGCTGAAATGAAACGCTTGCTATTTAAAATACTCAGGTACTCGGGATTGCCGCTGCTGTTCCGGGAAATCTGGCAACGTCGCAAGGTGACGATCCTGCTGTTTCACGATATCGATCGTGCGACGGCCGAGAAGACATTCGATTATCTCTCCAGCCGTTACAATATCATCAGTCTCGATCGATTCGTGCAGGCCTGTCTGCGTCGCGACGCCGGCGCCATTCCCGAAAAAGCGATGATCCTGACGTTCGACGACGGTCACATTGGGAACCATGCGATCAAGCCTGTCGTAGAGCGGCTTAACATCCCCGTCACCATTTTTCTATGCGCGGGCATTATCAATACCAACCGGCATTACTGGTTTACGTGGCCGCATCCCGGGATCGGGAAGTCGGCGCTGAAGCGCATGCCAAACCGCGAAAAACTCAGGCTACTTGCTGAAAGCGGCTTCCGGGTCAACCGCGAATTCGACGCCCCGCAAGCGATGTCGCTCGAGCAGATCAATGACCTGAAGGGCGTGATCGACCTGCAGGCACACACGATATTTCACCCCATTCTTCCGCAGTGCGATGACGACGAAGCGCATGAAGAGATCGTCACCGCTAAGAAAATACTGGAACGCCTGCTCGATCTGGAGATATCCTCTATCGCCTATCCGAACGGCGATTACTGCGACCGGGATATCGAACTGGCGAAAGAGGCGGGGTACCGGAGCGGCATTACGGTTGATTTCGGCTTCAACACGATCGATTCCGATCTCTTCCGCCTGAAAAGACTGAGTGTCAACGACACCAAAAACCTGGACGAACTGGCCGTGAAAGCAAGCGGGGTCTGGGCCTTTTTTAAAACCCGGAACGGGAAAAAACAGGACCACGGTTTTATGAACAGGCCATACGCAGGCAAACCGGTGGTTAAACACATATAAACAAAACAAAAAACAACGATGAAAATACAACACTACATATCGCAGCAACAACTTGCGGAAACGCCATTGGCAGGGCGCTTTGCCGCATTTATCCAGGGGCATCCGCAGGGTAATTTTTTCCAGAGTCCCGAGTTTTTCGGCTTCAGCGACGGCCTCCAGGAGTACCGCCCGGCGCTGTTCCTCGCGCTATCCGATTCCGATGAGCTGCTCGGTTCTCTTCTGGCGGTGGTGCAAACAAACGGCTCGGGACTGAAATCGTGGTTTTCCCGCAGGATGATCGTTTGGGGCGGACCGCTGATCAGTGATAATGGCGGAGCAGATAAAAAAGAAATCGCCAAACGCCTTGTTTCCGAACTGATCGCTTTTGCGCAGGGGCGTTCCATTTACATCGAGTTCCGCAACTTCTTCGACACTTCCGATCTGCGCGACGTGTTCGAATCATGCGGACTTGCATACAAACCCCACCTGAACTACCTGGTAACAACAGACGAAGAAGTGGCGGTGAAAAAAAGGATGAGCAGCAGCCGGATGAGGCAGATCAAATCGAGTGTCAAGCAGGGCGCTGAAATTGGCGAAGCGAACAGCGAAGCGGAGGTCATGGCATTTTACCATATCCTTGAAAAACTGTACCGTGAGAAAGTGCGGAAGCCGCTGCCGACGCCCGAGTTATTCCTGAAATTCTGGAAATCGGGACTGGGCAAATTTTTCGTCATCCGCCAGGAATCGCGGGTGATCGGCGGCATTGTATGTCCGGTCCATGCCAATAAAGTAATTTACGAATGGTACGTATGCGGGGAGGATGGCTTGGCACAGGGTTTGCACCCCAGCGTGCTGGCAACATGGGCGCCCATCGAATACGGAGTGCAGAACGGTTTTGATCATTTTGACTTCATGGGCGCCGGGCGGCCCGACCAGGATTACGGGGTCCGCGAATTCAAGGCGCGGTTCGGGGGCGAAGAAGTTTCCTTCGGCCGGTATGAAATGGTGGTCAACAAGTCGTTGTACCGGGTTGGCAAAATTGGTTTGAAAGTTTATCAAAGCATCAAATAATGCGCATACTGATCGATATAGGGCATCCCGGGCACTTGCACCTTTTCAAGCACCTTGCACACCGGTTCATCCGGGAAGGTTCCGAAGTGCTGTTCACTGCACGGGAGAAAGAATTCGAACTGGAACTGATCCGCGCGGAAGGTTTCAAATACAAAAGTTTTGGCAAGCACTACAAAAGCCTTTACGGCAAGATCTGGGGGCTGCTGAAATTCGACATTCAGATGTTCCTGACCGGCCTGCGGTTTAAGCCGGACCTCTTCATCAGCCACGGTTCCATTTATGCCGCTCATGCCGCATTCCTGCTGGGCAAAAAACACCTGTCGCTGGAGGATTCTGGCAATATGGAGCAGATCGTCCTGTACCGGCCGTTTACCGATATCATCCTGACGCCGAAGGTATTGCCCGAAGAACTGGGACCGAAACAGATCCGGTATGAAGGGTACCACGAGATCGCATACCTGCACCCCGACTACTTTACTCCCGATCCGCGGGCTTATGGGTGGCTGGGCCTGAACAAAGGAGAAAAATATGCGATCGTTCGCCTGGTATCCTGGAATGCCACGCACGACGCCGGGCACAAGGGGCTGAGCAATGAAGACAAAGTGAAGGTGGTCAGAAAACTTTCGGAGCACATGCGGGTATTCATCACTTCCGAGCGCGAGTTGTCGTCGGAACTGAAACCTTTCCAGATCCGCATCGCACCGGAAAAACTGCACCATGCCCTGAGTTTTGCATCCATCGTCGTCAGCGAAGGCGCCACCATTGCCTCCGAAGCGGGGGTGCTGGGCACGCCGAGTATTTACATCAATACCATTGAGCGGAGTTACTGCAAGGATCAGGAGAAGTACGGGCTGGTGTTCAATACCAGCGATTCTGCAAAAGTGTTTGCGCTGATCGACGAGATACTGGGCCAGGACCGGGAGTTGTTTCACCAGCGCCGCGAGGAACTGCTGGCCAGCAAGGTAAACGTCACGAATTTTCTGTACGATTTCATCGTCAATCGCTATATCAACAATAACACCGCCGCCGAATTCAGCGCGGCTAAGTAACTGATAGTCCGCGTGTTAAACGATTAAAAAAGGTTTTTTTACCAAATGCCGGCCATGTGGCAGCATCTGCAAAGCATACACGACATCAATTCGTCAGCGTAAACTATGTTATTCAATTCAATAGACTTTGCCTTTTTTCTGCCGATCGTCTTCTGCCTGTTCTGGATGATCAACGGCAAGGATCTGAAATACCAGAACCTGTTGCTGCTGGCGTCCAGTTATGTGTTCTACGGATGGTGGGACTGGCGTTTCCTTTCCCTGCTGGCATTTAGTTCGGGGCTCGATTTTTTTGTGGGCTCAGCTTTGTACAAGCAACAGGATGAAAAGAAGCGGAAGATGTTGTTCCTGATCAGCATGGGGGTCAACCTCGGTTTGCTGGGATTTTTTAAATACTACAACTTTTTTGCGGAGAGCTTTGTAGAGGCGTTTTCTTTTTTCGGGCAAAAAACCGACCTCAATACCCTGAATATCATATTGCCGGTCGGCATCAGTTTTTACACCTTCCAGTCGATGAGCTATGCCATCGATATCTATCGCGGCAAACTGACCCCGACCAAAGACCTGATCGCTTTTCTCGCGTTTGTGAGTTTTTTCCCGCAACTGGTGGCCGGGCCGATCGAGCGCGCTTCGCACCTGTTGCCTCAGTTTCTGACGAAGAAGCGCTTTAGTTACGATATGGTCGCCGCCGGGCTCAAGATCATGCTCTGGGGCTTTTTTATGAAAGTTGTGGTGGCCGACCGGCTGGCGCTGTATGTGCAGGCCGTGTACGGCAACGTGGACATGCATACAGGTTTGTCCTTTATCGTCGCCACCATCTTTTTCGCATTTCAGATATACTGCGATTTCGGCGGTTATTCGCTGATCGCGCTCGGGTGCGCGCGCCTGTTCGGTTTCGACCTGATGGAAAATTTCCGGCGTCCCTATTTCTCCGGATCATTCCGCGAATTCTGGGGCCGCTGGCACATATCGCTTTCCACCTGGTTCAAGGATTACCTGTACATACCGCTGGGCGGCAACCGGGTATCGCCTTCGCGCAATTATTTCAACCTGTTTACCACATTCGTGGTCAGCGGGCTGTGGCACGGCGCTAACTGGACATTCGTGATCTGGGGGGGCATACACGGCAGTTACCAGATACTGGAAAGGGAGTTTGCAAAGATCGGCTGGCTGAAACTGCCCAAAGTGCTGCAGGTAGTGCTGGTATTTGCGCTGACCTGCTTTGCCTGGATATTTTTCAGGGCGGCGAGTCTGCACGAGGCGATGCACATCGTCACGACCATCCTCACACATCCCGGCGGCAGCCTGTATACCGGCGATCTGGGCATCTTCGCCTTTTCGATCATGGCAATTCTCATGCTGCTGACGGTAGATTACATAAATGAATACTATCCGGACTTCAGTCTGCTCAATCATCAGGTAGTATACGTGCGCTTCGCCACCATCGTCATCATGCTGATCTACATCGTAAGCCTCGGCGTTTTCGACGGAAGCCAGTTCATTTATTTTCAATTCTAACCAGCCTCGACGGATCAATGAAACAACTTGCCATAAATATTATGCTGGTGCTTGCCCTGTTTGCTGGGCTTGACCGATTGGGCGGCCTGCTGCTCGACTACCTGCGCGACCATGCGCCGGACGGACGGTACCAGAAGGCAAAATATACGCTGGAGGAATGCACGGAAGATGTGGTAGTGATCGGCAGCTCGCGCGGTGAGATCAACTACGTTCCGCGGATCATCGAAGACTCACTCGGCATGAGTTGCTGGAACGCCGGGCGCGGAGGCCAGGGCATGCCTTTTTTCCGGGCGGTGCAGGAGGGCATTCTGGCGCGCTACACCCCCAAAGTCGTGATCCTGAACATCGATGACAATGATCTGGAGGGAGTGCCGGCCTACGAACACGCGGGCTTTTTACGGCCGTTTTACAACACACATCCGGAGATCAGGCCCGTGCTGAACAAGATATCAAAATTCGAGTGGCTGCTGTTGCAGTCGAGGCTTTATGCCTACAACTCGAGTTATTATTACCTGATCAGGCCGTACTTCATTGGCGGACTCGACGGAAAAACCAGCGACAAGGGATGGAAGCCGAGGCCCGGCACGATGGACTATCTGTTGGACAAGCCGCTCGAACAGGAACCGCCTAAAGTGCCGCTGAACCCGGAAGCAAAAGCGCAGTTCGACGTGGTGGTGAGCAAATTCAGGGAACGCGGCGTGCAACTATATTTTGTCGTATCACCCAATTACGGCAGAAGCATCGCTTCCTCATCGGCCATCGACTACCTGAAAAAAACATCCGAAGCATTCGGATTCCCCCTGTTCGTCTATTCCAGCGACACCAGTTACATCACGCACCCCGAACTGTACGTCGACCCGGAACACCTGAATATCGACGGGGCCCAAAAGTTCACAAAAGACCTGATTGGCAAAATCAAACCTTACGTACAATCGTCCATCCAGCATACAAGCCATGATGAAAAGGTATATAAAGTATATTAGGAGAAAGTGGGCCAATATCAGTTTTTCGAGGAATATTGACATCCAGTTGCGGGAGCCCATCGTATCCTTTACTTTCGATGATGCCCCTATCTCGGCGTTTGTAAACGGTGGTCGAATTCTGAAAAAATACAGCGTTAGCGGCACCTTTTATATTTCTCTTTCGCTGATGGGCGGGGAAGACCCCTCCACCCGGTTCACCGAACAGCACCTCAAGGATTCCATCGCAGCGCACAACGAGATCGGATGTCACACCTACGGGCACACCGAATTGTACAAGGTGCCTTTTCTCGATGGCAAAGCCGATATTGAAAAAAACCAGGAGGAAATCAAAAAGATCATTCCAAATCTCACCCTTCATAATTTTTCGTACCCCTTCGGCTCCCAGACGCAGCCGATCAAAAGGTTTATCGGAGAGCGTTTCAAAAGTGCCCGGGGGATTGAAGAAGGGATCAACAATGAACACGCGGATGTACTGAACCTGAAAACCGTAAAACTGTACGAAAAGCGGCATCCGCTCGATTACATTTTTCAAAAGATCCGCGAGGTAAAGCAAAACAACGGCTGGCTGATCTTTTATACACACGACGTGCAGGATGACCCGACTGAATGGGGATGCACCCCCACATATTTCGAGGCTGTAGTGCAAAAATGCGCTGAAGAAAAAATCAAGGTTTTAACTGTCAACAACGCTTTAAACCAAATAGAGAACGGAGAAACATGAAATACAATTTATTGATTACCGGAGGCGCCGGCTTTATCGGCTCCAACCTCGTCGAACGTTTTCTGGATGACAACAGGATCGGTCTGGTCAGGGTACTCGACGACCTGTCCAACGGCCTGTACGAAAACATTGCAGAATTTGAATTCCATCCGAAATTCGAGTTCATCAAGGGCGATATCTGCGATTATGACACCTGCGTAAAAGCCATGAAGGGCATACACAAAGTCACGCACCAGGCAGCGCTGGGCTCCGTGCCGCGCTCGATCCAGAACCCGATGCGCACCAACGAAGTGAACGTCGGCGGAACGGTCAACGTGCTGCATGCCGCCAAGGAAGCCGGCGCCGACCGGGTCGTACTGGCCTTTTCTTCGAGCACCTACGGCGACAGCCCTGCGCTGCCCAAGGTGGAAGACAAGATCGGCAACCCGCTATCGCCCTATGCCGTAAGCAAACTGGCTGCCGAGCACTATGCGCAGGTATTCTGTCGCACCTACGGACTGCATTTTGTCGGCCTGCGCTATTTCAACATTTTCGGACCAAAACAAAATCCCGACAACCCCTACGCGGCGGTCATTCCACTGTTCTGCCGGGCTTTCATCGAGGATATCCAGCCGTTGATCAACGGTGACGGTACTACCAGCCGCGATTTTACCTTCGTGGAAAATGTGCTGCATGCCAACGACCTGGCACTTTTCACCGACTCGGCCGACGCGCTCGATCAGGTGTACAATGTCGCCTGCGGCGATCAGGTATCGCTCAACGAGATGGTGCAAATGCTGCGCGACATCACAGGGAAAAACATACAGGCCAACCATGGCCCGGAGCGGCCCGGCGATGTAAAACATTCCAAGGCCGATATTTCAAAGATCAAAACCCGGCTCGGCTACCAGCCGAAAGTGCTCATGCAGGACGGACTGCGCGTGGTGTACGAGTGGAATAAGAAAATGTACGAGGCAAAGCAATTGCAAACCCAAAACTGAGAACCTCCCGACAAACAGCAACGAACAATGCGCGACTTTACCGTGGCGGCTTACAGGTGTCTGCTAGAGAGCCTGAAAGCCGCGGGATACACCTTTTCGACCTTTTCAGAATATCTGCAAAAACCGGCCGGGCGCACTGTCATGCTGCGACACGACGTGGATGACCGCAAATTGCATTCCCTCGAGTTTGCCAGGATACAGCACGAGCACGGTGTGAAAGGCACGTACTATTTCCGCATGGTGCCCGAGAGTTTTGACGAGGGCGTGATCCGCGATATCCATCAAATGGGGCATGAAGTAGGATACCACTACGAGGATATGGACTTCGCGAACGGCGACCCGCACCAGGCGATCCGGTTATTCGAGGAACACCTTGAAAAACTGCGTGGCGTGGTGCCCGTCACTTCGATCTGCATGCACGGCAGTCCCAAATCGAAGTACGACAACAAGGATGTATGGAAACATTACGACTATAAAAAATACGGCATCGTCGGCGAGCCGTATTTCGACCTCGATTTTAAAAAAATATACTATCTGACCGACACGGGCAGGCGTTGGGACGGCCATAAAGTGAGCGTTCGGGACAAGGTTGAAAACCATTTTGGATTATCTTTACACAGCACCTTCGACATCATTGATATTATTAATAAAAATAAATTACCGGATACCGTAATGTTTAACTTCCACCCGCAGAGATGGACAGACGATTATTTTTTGTGGGTCCGGGAGAAGAACATTCAAAGCATTAAAAATATCGCTAAATTCCTGATAATCAAATTGAGGTAATTTATTATCCATCCCGCCACTCGGCATAATTTTTGAACCTGTACAAGTAGAAACAGCAGTTTTGTTTCTTAATAAAAGCCGATTACAATAATACCCGGAAATGCTTTTGGCTCGGCATTTCCATGTCTCGCCCCCTTCGCACAGGAGTTTCATGCCGTATAAACTTCCCCCACACTGGTTTGGCATGACAGCCGCTCCGCTGTTATGATCATTTAAAATACCTGAATTAACTAATGGGACAGTTAAAACATCGGCAGATGTACGAACCAAAACAAACACTACCCAACCTTTACCGCCGGGCGCTTAGCGACGAGATCCCCGATGCGGCCATCGACTTCATCCACGAATGGGTGGATCTCGATGACCTTTGGGACACTGTCATCCTCAACACTTCCTCGCCGCTCAATCTCATCAATGTCATTTCCTGGCGGGGTTTCGACGAGGCCGGTATCGGGAGCATTATCAACATCAAACGGCTCAATGACATCCGTTACATCAACAAATTCCTCGAGTCGGCCAACGAATATTTAAGACCGGGGGGCTATGTCATCGGATGTGTCGAGACCTGCCAACAAAGAAAAGAACGCCTGATGGCAAAATTTGCCTGGCCTTTCAACCATATTTATTATTTCTTCGACTTTTGGGTAAAACGCGTATGGCCTAAACTTCCACAAATTAAACACGCTTACTTTCTGCTCACCAACGGCCGCAACCGGGTACTTTCCGAAATGGAAACTTACGGTCGCCTGTATTCCTGCGGGTTCCGTTTGCTGAAAAGTTTCAACGCGAATGGCCGCATGTATTTCGTCGCCGAAAAAACCGGCGAACCGGATTACAACACGGAAGCGTCGTACGGTCCGCTGATCCGCCTGAAACGGGTCGGAAAAAACGGCAAACTCATCAAGGTCTGCAAGTTCCGCACGATGTATCCCTATTCCGAATACCTTCAGCAGTATGTGTATGAGTTCAACGGCCTTCAGGCAGGTGGAAAGATCAAGGAAGACCCGCGTGTGAATACTCTCGGACGTTTCCTGCGGAAATTCTGGCTGGACGAACTGCCCATGATCCTGAACTTTATGCGCGGCGATCTGAAATTGTTCGGCGTACGCCCGCTCAGCCGCCATTACCTCGGCCTCTATCCGAAAGAATTCCAGCAGTACCGCACGAAATTCAAGCCCGGGCTGGTGCCGCCGTTCTACGCGGACATGCCCAAGACGCTCGAAGAGATCGTTGCATCGGAAGCGCGATACCTCAACGCTTATGAAAAAAATCCGCTCTGGACGGATATCAAGTATATCTGCAAGGCGTTTTACAACATCGTGATCAAACGCGCCCGCAGCAAATAAGCAAGGCTGGCGCCTCAAAATACAATCCCCGGGTTTCTCATAGAAGCCCGGGGATTTTTTATTGTGATACCTAACCGGTTAGCAAGGTTCCTTGTCAAGACAAACGCCCTTTGTGTAATCGCTACAAGGTTCCTTGTCAAGACAAACGTCCTTTGTGTAGTCGCTGCAAGGTTCCTTGTCAAGACAAACGTCCTTTGTGTAATCGCTGCAAGGTTCCTTGTCAAGACAAACGCCCTTTGTGTAGTCGCTGCAAGGTTCCTTGTCAAGACAAACGTCCTTTGTGTAATCGCTGCAAGGTTCCTTGTCAAGACAAACACCCCTTGTGTAATCGCTGCAAGGGGGGATAGTTCAAATAACTATGGACACACTTATTTGAAGAGAATCCGAAAACCCAAAACTCACGTGTTAAATTACTGCGGCGTAAACACCGTCGAATGGCGGCCTACGACACCGCGGCTGTCCACCGCCGTTACGGTCAGTTCCTGGAAAGGAAGCGAGGTGTTCAGCGCGGATGTATTGATCATTACATCGCCCGAAGCGGGCGCTTTGTCGGCATTGTACAGGGTATCGCCGTTCAGCGCCACGATCACCTGCTTGAGTTGCAGCGTATCAAACATGTTTACCTGAATATTCAGGTTGATCGTTCCGCCGATCGCGGGGATCGCTTCCGCCTGCGGAGGAGGATTCACGAACAGGATCTGAGGCGTCGTTTGCAGGGCGATCGGGATATGCACCTGATCGGATCCGTAGAGGTTGTCGTACACCCATACATTGCCGTCGAGTTGGAAGATCGCCTGCGCGGGATCGCTGTGCAGGAAAATATTGTGGTGAAATTCCGCCAGTTCGCGCGGCACGCCCCGAACGGCAGCGTCGTATGAAGTCGCCACCGAAGGATCGTTGGGGGCATTGCTGACAAACGTGTTGTGGTGGATGCGCATAAAGTCGCCGGCGACATGGTGCCCGCGTTCCTGAAGGATCTGCAGGTAGTCGTGCATATCGATCGCGTGCTGACCGTTGTATGGTTGCCATGAATCCGGCGCCGCTTCCCTAATGATCAGGTTGTAACGGGCCTCATAGCCCGTGCCCGGCGCGCCGCTTCCGGCGGTGGCGTGCCAGATCCAGTTTATCCGGCATGCTTCAACGAGCACCGGCGGTTCCGATTTGTTGAGCACCACCACCGGATACGAGTGAATATCGTGCAGATGGCAGTGATGCACATGCACATTTTTTCCACGGGGATATATCTCCACGCCGCCACGGCTGTAGTTCGATATCTCGCAGTTCTCCACTTCTACATGGTTGCCTTCTACCGCCAGGCATAAAACCCCCGATTCGGGCCGGACATTATAGTCGATATTGGGAAAATCATCGTCGGGGCCCTTGAACCGTAGCCCGGTGATGCGAACGTCGTCTTCAACCAGAAACAGGATGCTTGAGGGAGGCGTAGTATTGGAAAAAAGCAGGGGCCCCGGGGCGCCGTTGAGCCCTCTGTTGCCGGCCAGGGTGATGCCTGCCGGTATCTCGATATTGGTGGCTGTGCCGAGGTCGATAGCAGCGCCGTCGGCCACATAGATCACATCGCCGGATTTGGCGCTGGCAAACGCCGTGAGCAGTTCGTCGAGATTGTGTACGGTAACATCGCCCGACTGAACGATCTTGCTGTATCCGTTCCCACCCCCGATCGAATCACCGGTCGGGTTGGCGTCGGCCCCATACATGGGGAGCGGTGCAGGCTCCTGCTTGCCGTCTTCTTTTCCGCAGGAAAAAACAAAAGTTGCGAAGGAGGCAGCAAGCACGAATAAAAATGTCTTGGACATGGCAGGTAGTTTTGTACTGTAAAATTTGAGTATGCAAGGTTACGTACCTTTTGACACCCGCCGGGCCTTTGAAAGGCTTTAAAAAGGTCATATTTCAGCGGTAATTGAATAATTCACCTGCATTTGTCAAAGATGGCGGGCCATGGGAAAAGATATTCTTTTGCATATAATTGTGGTTTCAAAATTAAATCCATCCGAATGAAGACAATATCAACACTATTAATTATATTTTCATGCATTCCCGGGGCTTTCTCCCAGTTGCCGCCGGCATGCGCGATCCCGAATCCTCCGCTTGCAAAAACCTGTAGCCAATCCTGTATTTTATGCAATTTGGATGGCTATACTTCTACGACTACGCAAACCGTTCAGGGACAAATTATTCCGGGTTATTGCACGCAGGTCGTTCACAGTATGGGGTACATGGGGTTCGTAGCGGGAACAACCGACCTGAGCATACAGGTGGATGTAGGCGCTTGCACATTGGGAAACAGTATTGAAATGGGGATATACCGAACTGAAGATTGTCAGACGTTCGACCTGGTATCAGATTGCAATACCGCCATGTTTACGGGTAATTCCTATTTTTTTTCAAACCTCGAGCCATTGGTTCCCGGCTGTCCCTATTTTCTGGTTTTTGATAACAACGGCCCTGCATCATGTGCATTTACAGTAACCGTATTAAGTGGCAGCGCACAGGCCCCAAATGTTGCCGCGCCTGAAATACCCAGCGGCCCTACCCAGGTATGCCCGGGAGCTGTAGTAGAATATTCAATCCCGCCGGTATATGGAGCATGTATGTACCGATGGACGGCGCCTGCCGGCACTTTGATCAATGGTTCTCCTTCCCCTGTTTTTCTTGATCATCAGGAGGGTACCACGGTTACCGTTACCTGGGGAAATCAGAGCGGCCAGTTATGCGTCAACGGAATAAATCCGTGTTCGCAAGGCCCCAACGCCTGCCTTCCCGTAACAGTTGCGCCGATTCCCCCTACATTACTGCCAAATGTCACGATCTGTGCCGGAGAAGAATTTGAATGGCTTGATGGTAATCTCTATACATCCAGCCAGTTGTTGTCGTATACCTATACCACATCGATCGGTTGTGACAGTACAGTAAAACAGCAATTGTTTGTGCCGCCCCCGATAGTAAAAAACCTCGGGGTTATCCCACTCTGTGAAGGAGAATGTGCACCTGTTGGCAACGGATCATATTGTAATAACGGCCAATACCAGGAGGTCGTATCTGCGGCCAACGGGTGCGACAGTACGATCAATTTTACCATTCTGGTTGTAAAAACCGAGGCAATTATAGCACTGCCGGATACGCTTGATTGTACGCAGGATACCATCATACTCGATGGCAGCGGGTCCAGTCCCGGCAGTTTTTACACCTGGCAAAATGCCAATGGATTGGTATTGTCGAATGCAACCATGCTCCCGGTAACGAGCCCCGGGTTATACCGTCTTATCGTCCAACGTTTTTTTGCAGGCATTCTTTGTGCCGATACGGCGCTCGTTACCGTACCCGCCAGCCAGCAATTTCCCGATCTGACTGTAACCGGGGACAGTCTTACTTGTGCAAACACAGTCGGAAAAATAACCGCAGTTTCCAACACACCCGGAGTAAGCTATGCCTGGAACGGCCCGGGTGGCTTTGTTTCAAATCTCCCGGATCCGGAAGTTACACTTGCCGGCGTCTATACGGTTACCTTGACCGCACCAAACGGGTGTGTCCGACAAGACTCGGTCTCGGTAAGTTCTGATTTCGCATCACCAGTACTGACCACCAGCGGGGATGATACGCTCACTTGCTCGGTTCCCAGTGCCGTGCTTTCTGTACAAGCAGACATCGCCGGCACCGGTTTTTTATGGACCGGGCCTCAGATTAACCCGGGCAGTCAACAAACGGTAACGGTAAATGTCCCGGGAACATACTATGTCACCGGCATTGCCCCGAACGGATGTATTTCATACGACACGCTGCTAGTATCGATCGATACGATCACACCCGTACTGACTGCAGCAGGCGATACAATAAACTGTGCTTCGCCAAGTGGACAACTTACTGCCGCTTTTTTCCCAACGGATGCCATTGTTTTGTGGTCAGGGCCATTGGGATATACTTCCAGCCAGGCCAGTCCGGTAGTGGCCATACCCGGAAACTATGAGGTTGTCGTCACGTCCGGAAACGGATGTTCAGCCTTCGCTGATGTTGTTCTTCTTGCCGACACCCTCCAACCACAGGTAACCGTATCCGGAGGCACGCTCACATGCGTGCAGGACACGCTTAACCTCGGGGCATTGGTATTTCCGCCAGGGAGCACGCCCGTATGGACGGGGCCCCAGAGCTTTTTTTCCACAATGCTCAATCCGGCCATCAATATTGCCGGCACATATTACCTGACGGTAACCGGCACGAACGGCTGTACAAACATCGCCACGGCACAGGTGTTTTCAGACACGTTGCCGCCCGATGTAATAGCCGGCGGCGACACCATTACCTGCACTGTTAACCAGGCTATCCTGAGTCTTGTTTTCACCCCTGCGGGTAGTTCCGTTCTTTGGAACGGCCCCTCCGGATATACTTCTTCACAACCTGATCCGGTCGTAATAATGTCCGGTATTTACACGGTGACGGTGACCGCTCCCAACGGATGCACGACCACTGCGGACGCAGAGGTGATTGCCGACGCATCCATACCTCAGATCAACCTCGCAGGAGGGACAATCAGTTGTGCAATACCCATGATAACCCTGTCTGCATCGGTGTCACCGACCGGTTCCGATCTTCAGTGGTCCGGTCCGCAAGGTTTTACTTCAAATATTTCCAATCCGCAGGTTTCCGTGCCTGGACAGTATCTTCTGACAGTAATGACCGCGAACGGATGCGTGGCAACCGAATCGACGGTGGTCACGGCAGACACCGTTGCGCCCACCCTGTTTCTTTCGGGCGATACTATTTCATGCGTAGCGCCGTCAGTGACGATCGCCGCTGTATTTCAGCCGGCTACCTCAGACATTCTTTGGTCGGGCCCCCAAAACTTCTCTTCAGATAGCAGTGCAACCGCAACTACGATCCCCGGATTTTACTCAACAACTGTTACCGCTCCAAATGGCTGCACAACACAGGGTGCTCTGTATGTCGCCGCTGACACAATTCCACCACAGGTATTCGTTACGGGAAGCAACATAACATGTGCGGAGCCGGTGGTCGGTCTTTATGCACAAGTGATGCCTACTGATGTAACTTTACTCTGGTCGGGCCCTCAAAATTTCTCTTCAACATTACCTGATCCAATGACCGGGACCACTGGTAATTATACCGTAATTGCTACGGCCCAAAATGGATGCACCACGATCGCCGAAACACAAATTGCGGCAGATACAACAGCACCGCTAATTACCGTTGGAGGAGACACGATCACATGTATTAATAATGTGGTCAGCCTTTCAGTAAATTCGATCCCTTCCGATGTGCAACTGCTCTGGACCGGACCACAAAACTTTACTTCCAGCTCTCCGTCGCCCCAAGTGACGCTTGCCGGCGTTTATATGTTGCAATCTACCGCTACGAACGGTTGCACTGCAACAGCCGATGTGCTGGTGCCGGTTGATACGATGGCGCCGCTGGTCACAGCCGGCGGGGGGCTGATTACCTGTGCACAAAACACACTCACCATGTCGGCCAGTGTTTTCCCCTCTAATACCACAGTTTTATGGAACGGACCTCAAAACTTTTCTTCCACAGTTTTAACCCCTGTAGTAAACGCCGAGGGTGTATATCAAATCGTAGCAACCGGTGAAAATGGTTGCACATCATTGGCTACAGCCGTAGTCGAGGCAGATATTGATAGCCCTGTTGTTAATGCAACAGGCGATACCATCACTTGTACACACCCTGCCGTTTCACTCAGCGGAAATGCAACACCGGCATCCGTGCTGCTTTGGTCCGGACCGCAAAACTTCTCTTCCGGGCTCTCCGATCCTGTCGTTGACGTGCCCGGCACATATATATTGACCGCCACTACTTCGGCTGGATGTATAGCTTCCGATACTGTATATGTTCTGACAGATACGATGCCACCTGTATTCGGGTTATCCGCAGGCATGATAACCTGCGGTCAACCCACCGTAGAAATTGTCGCCACTCCGGTACCGCAGGGAGGCATCTTTCAGTGGCAGGGGCCCCAGAATTTTAATTCTGTACTACCCTCGGTAACTGTGGACGCACCGGGCTCGTATGTGGCTACTGTTACTGCTGCAAATGGCTGCAGCGCAGTTTCCGCCGTCCAGGTAGCGATCGATACGGTCGCTCCATTGCTAAACGTCGGCGGTGCTACGATCACCTGCGATATGCCCGAAGTTCAGATGAACCTTATTGTCCAGCCTGGCACGAGCACCCTGTTCTGGACTGGCCCCCAAAACTTTACATCCACACAACCAAATCCGTCAGTCACCTTACCCGGGAGTTATAATGTGGTCGCAACAGCGCCAAACGGGTGCACCGCATCTGCTGTTTCAATAGTGGCAAATGACGCTGATTTTCCGCTGATAACAACTACCGGTGGTACCATTACCTGTATTGAGCCATTTGTTACGCTTCTGGCATCAGTAAACCCGCCCGGTGGCATTTGGCAGTGGACCGGCCCGATGAACTTCACCTCGACTCAGTCCAATCCGCAGGTTTCCAATGCGGGGGAATACTTGCTTACCGTCACCCTGCCGAATGGTTGTTCTGCTTCCGCTGTTGCCGTGGCAGAAGCCGATACGTCCGCTCCGGAAGTCGTTGCAATAGCGGGCAATCTTACCTGCCGTAGCGATTCGGCGAAACTGGAGGCATTGTTCAGTCCGGCTGATTGCTCGGTCTTATGGACGGGTCCTGACGCCTTTATCAGCACATCTGCCACTACTACGACTACAGATACTGGCGTTTATGTGGTTGTTGCTACGGCTCAGAATGGCTGCACGACAATCGCAGAAGCCACCGTTTATGCAATGAACCAGCCCGCCTGGATGCTCAGCCTTGGGCCTGACTTGCTTGTAGAAACTAATGAGTTGATAGCACCGCGCCCTCAAACCGATTTGCCCGTACAGCAATGGTCAGAAATCGATTGGACCTTTCCGCCGGCCACAATCGGAAATCCCTGTACGGATTGTAACTTTCCCGGGCTTAAACTTCAGGAATCAGGTGAAGTAAGCGTAATACTCACCGATCCGAATGGGTGTTCCCGGTCGGCAACTCTTTTTATTGAAGTGTTACAAACCAGTGCAATTTATGCCCCTAACAGTTTTGCTCCTGAAGGACAACCCGGCAACCAGTATTTTGAATTCAATATCGGTACTGCTGCGCAGGTTGTGGAAGTCAGAAAATTCAGGATTTTTGATCGCTGGGGTTCAATGGTATTTGAAGTACCCGGATTTATACCTGGAGATCCACACGGGTGGGACGGTACAATTAACGGGAAACCGGCACAATCCGGTGTTTATGTCTGGTACGCAGAATTTGAATTTGCAAACGGGCGGAGCACACTCCTGAGTGGTGACGTGACGCTTTTCCGTTAGATTATGCCGGTCGGGAATCAAGCGGCGCCAGGTTCCCAAATGTTTTGGCGACGACACTTTAGTCAGATGCAAGCCCAAGACAAAACCAAAGGCAAACATCCGCCGTTTGACTGTCGAATACCTCTTTGGCGTTATGAAATTATACCTGACCGCTCTGGCGTACCTGATTGCCGGGTCGCTCCCGGCACAAACCCTTACTTCTAAAACGGATTCTACCATGACCAATACAGTTGCAGCCCGGGACAGCAATACTGTCAATCCTTCCAACGATCTCGAACTTGCCACCCTCGGCGGCGGCTGTTTCTGGTGTATAGAGGCCTTTTTCCAGGACCTCAAAGGGGTAAGCAAGGTCGAAAGCGGCTATTCCGGCGGCCATGTGCGAAACCCGGGATACCGCGAAGTGTGCAACGGCACCACCGGCCATGCCGAAGTGATCCAGATCACTTATGATCCCGCAGTCATTTCATTCCGGGAAATAGTGGAAATATTTTTCACCGTGCACGACCCGACTACCCTCAACAGGCAGGGTAACGATGTCGGCACACAATACCGCTCTGCCATTTTCTACCATTCGCCGGAGCAAAAGTCTGTTGCAGAGGAGGTTAAAGCCGCGGCAGCGGACATATGGGAAGCCCCTGTCGTGACGGAGATCACCGCGTTCGATGCGTTTTACAAAGCCGAGGATTATCACCAGAACTACTACAAGGATAATCCTGCTCAGCCATACTGTTCGATCGTGATCGCGCCGAAAGTGAAGAAGTTCAGACAGAAGTACCAGGAAAAGTTAAAGCAGTAAAGATGCCGGTGAGCAAAAAAGGCGATTTCGTGTTACATTTGCATGAAATTTCGGAGAATGAACGATAAGCAGCAATTGCTCGACCGGATCGAGGACGCATTGGACACTGTACGGCCCCATCTCAATATTGACGGCGGGGACGTGGAGTTGGTTGACGTCACCGATGATATGCATGTAAAGATCCGCTGGAAGGGCATGTGCGAATCCTGCTCCATGTCGGCGATGACCCTGCGCGCCGGTATTCAGGAAGCCATCAAAGGCAAGATCCCGGAGATCGTCGGCGTAGAAGCGGTAAACTGACTCCCCAACCATTCCCACAGTATTTTTCCGACACAACCTAAAACCGGAACCGGGCCTGCAACTTCCAGTAGCGCTCCCGGCCCGTCTGCCCGCTCGTCGTGACGGCCCGCACCTGATCGGTTTGCTCATAACGCCCCTCCAGGCGGAGCCAGCGGCTGACCCGCCACTGCAGGTTGAGATAAAAGCGCGTGCCCCGACCGGAAAAGGCCGGTATGGAAATAGAAGAAAACAGATCGTTTTCGAAAGCAAACACGCGGGTATCAAAATTTTCGGTATCAAATATAGCGTAGCGAAATACGCCGGAAACCTTCGATCCGAGCGGTCTTACAACGGCTTCCTGATAAGCGATATACCCCCTGCTGTTCAGTCCCGCCACTTCATAAAATGTCCATTCGATCCGGCTGCGGAATTCCAGACCGGCACTTACCCGGCAGTTTGCATGAAAACGCAGTCGATCCCGCTGGTTTTCCAGCAGACCGGCAAGCCCCTCTACATCGCTGTCGCGCTCCTTGATCTCCCGTTGCCACAATACATATGCCGAGAAGGCCTTGCTTTTCGTCCATAATACCCTGAGCAGGTACTCGCGCCCGCGTGAAGGCGCACCTACGCCAAAACGCAGCCAGGGATGCCGCCAAATATCTGCATAGGCGTTTATCTGCCAGCGTCTGATGTATCTGATATCCGCACCCAGATACATCCCCTGCTCGTTGGCCGCGCCGGAGGTTTCGGCAAATGGAGAAGCATAAATGGATTGATAGTCTTTGGGAAAGGATCGGTGTAATGCGGTCAAGGTAACATGCCGGTCGGGAGAAAAAAGCAGCGCATTCAGACTGGCCACTGCGCCGTTATCGCTTCTTGCCGTTTCGCCATTAAAGATCCAGTTTCGGCGGCGCCATTCGTAGTCGATGCTGACGCCGCTCAGTTCATTTCCGCGAAATACAAATTGCCGGTATGGCGCCGGAGCGGGGTTCCAGGGTTTGTCATAATGAAGATACAGGCCATTGGCGGTGAAGTGACCGCTTTTCCAGATAAAACTGGCCGAAACCCCTCCTACCTGCTCGCGCAGGGCCTTTTCATCGGCAATTTCGGACTGGGTCCGGTGATAGCCGGAGGTTTGTAAGGACGAAAATACGATCTCTGCAAACTCCATGTCGACCGAATCGGGCGTTACGACGTTTCCGTCGCGAAGGCGGTTCGAGTAAAGCGCCGTGAGTTCGAAGTGCTTTCCAAACCTGAATTCCGCAGCCGCCCCCCTGAAAAAGAAGGACTCACCGAAAGCCGAATAGGCGTTTATTTTCCTGCCGCCCCGCAGCACCGATACCGTTTCGGCCGATTTGCCGGGCGCAAAGCCGGTTTGCAGGAGCAGCCCCTGCCCGAAGCGGGCGGAATAATCGCCGAGCGCGATCGTGTGTACCGTTCCTCCGAGGTCGCGGGCGTACAGATGCGCGCTGTAAAAGTCGAATCCGTGTTTGTTACTTCCGGAAAAAAGGGCTTCGCCCGGGTCATTTTCCGCCGTAAAGCCCAATCGCAGGCGGTTGTCGAACGTGTGCCGGTAGCGGAAAGCCCAGCTGTTTGGCTCGCCCTCCACGCTAGTGGTGTAATTCGGGGGATCGGGCCGTCCCCATCGAAGCAACAGTTCATTGCTTCCCTCGTAAAATCCCCTGAGAATGCTGACATTACGGGTATCAAGGCCGGTCGAAACTTTTGAAAACTGCAACATCGTGCGGATATCGCTCAGCGACCATCCCGGCACAGCCTGTAGTTCGTATTCATTCAGCAGCGGGCCGAACTGGTCGCGGTAGGTCAGGAAATTTTCTACCTGTAATTCATTCAGCAGATGAAGGCCCAGGAGTTCGTCGCGGCCGGCCCGGTTCAGGTCGAGCGGCCGGTTGCGATAGATCTCCAGATTTTCCAGAAATTGCTGCGCGTCGGACTCGGTCGCCTGCTCGTTGTCCCGAAAAAAGTTCTCCAGTAGCTCTGTTGTGGCGTTTTCGTCCACCTGTGCCGATATTCCCAAGGGGCAAAAACAGGCCAGCACCAACGCGGCTCCGTATAAATATTGCATAAAAGTGCGTGACTTTTGTGTAATCCTGGCGTAGCAAAGCATCATCATACGGTTTGGCATTCTGTGTTTTTGTCGAAACAATGATAGAGAAAAATTACCGTTATTTTAACTTAGAGCAGATTGTGAAAACCGGCCCTTTCATTTTTGCGCAAGATGCCGCAATTCACAATTTTTGGCCGTTTTTAATGCGCCCTTTCCACACATCGCTCTACTTTTGCACTGTTATCTTTTAACCAACAAAACGATTCTTAACATGAAAAAAACTGTTTTGGGAATGCTCGCCGGGGCTGCACTGATGTTTTGCATGTCATCCTGCGGTGAAAAACTGCTCACACAGGAGCAGTTCGACGCTGAAGTTCAAAAAATTGTAGATGCCGGTCGCGCCGACGTAGAAAACGCAGCGAACGCCCAATGCGACGCCGAATTCGAGACCCGCGTACAGGAGCGTGTACACGAACTCGACATGGAAGCGGCTGCAGCGGATCAGCAATAATCCCTGATGCCCTTTCAAACCCAGAGAACATCTCACATTCAACTCTTCAATGAAAAAATCAGCAACGATGAATAAAAAATTGATTCTGTTCGGAGCCGTTGTTATTGCCGGCTTCGTAGTCGTTACCGCCTTTGACGGCGGCAAAACGCTTGAACAACAAAAAGCGGAGATCCAGCAGCAGGCTCAAATGAAACTGGATGAGTTCCGCATGCAAAAAGAACAGGAATGCACCGATAAAGTGAACATGGAAGCCCAGCGTCGCTTCGACGAGATCGTAGCGCAGCGGGAAGCGGAAGCAGCCAAGACCGGTAAAAAGTCCTCTTCTACCAAGAAAAGCAGCACGAAAGGTCCGAAAGTGGACCCGCTCCCCCAGCCCACCAAGCCTTCCTCCACTCCGTCGAAAGACAAATGGTCGCAGGACGGCAATGCTACACAGCAGCCTTCCAAGGAAAAATGGACGCCCGCTCAACCTGATGGCGCCAAGCCGGCCGAGTCTCCCTCCAAGAGCAAGTGGCAGAAAAGCAGTGGCGGCGGCGGTAAGTAATCATCGCCAAGCGATCCATTGCCATAAAAAAGAAACGGGCAGCTTCCAGAGGAAGACTGCCCGTTTTTATTTTCCGTAAGGGAATTTTTACTTGGTCATCGTGGCCGTGCAAGTGAAGCTCACTGCGCCGGAACCCGAGTAACTCAGGGTAATCGTGTTGCCGGAGATCGAACCGGTAGCACTTACCGTAACACCGTTCGGGAGATTAACGCCGGAAACGGAGAATTCGTCACCGTCTACTTTGGCAGTTACATTGAAGCCGGAGTCGCCGAAGTTGGAAATATTGATCTCGTCAATGCTCGTGCCGGCCGAGATAGCGCTGGCATAAGAGCCGTTGCCAGTGTCGCAGGTTTCGGTTACGTTGTAGTTGCCATAGAATTTCACGCGCGATTCGGTATCACAAAGACCGCTTGCGCCGATCTCGTAACCAACGTCGCATACACAATCGCCATCGAAGCAGGTACCGTTCGCACCGCAGTCGACGTCTTTGCAGAGGTCCTCATCGCTACAAGCGGGGGTGAACATCATGAAAGCGCCAAGCAGGAGTGCCGGGAGGAGAAACAGTTTTTTGCTCATGCTTTGAAAATTTTTGAGAGTGATAGAATGATTGTTTTGTTTTTAAAAACTCGTGCAAAAGTAGTAAAAACCTAAAATGCCAGTGCATGGATCACGGTGATTGACATTATTTGCTCACCTGATCAATACTTTACCCATTAACGTCGGTCGATTGTTTTCGCGTATGCAGATCATAAAAATCCCGGGTATGAGCTGCTCCGGCATCTGCACATGCATTATTCCACTATTTTCCATCACATCCATTTTGCCATATGATTTTCCCTGTAAATCAAAGAGTTCTACCTTCACGTCGGGTCCAATCAGGCGCCCAGGCACAAGCATATCAACCCGTTGCCCTGCCAAAGCCGGGTTCGGAGCGATCAGCAGGGTCGAATTACCCGGCAGGTCTGTAATGCTCACCGGAATACTCAAACAGGTATCGACCGCGCAACCGGTGCTTATATCGGTCGCTGTCACACAGTAGGTTCCTCCCGTTACATCGCAGATCGCGGAAGTATTCATGCCGTTGCTCCACAGTATCTGGTAATTTCCGGGTGTGGAACCAGTGGGGGTTACGGCGTTCAACACCACCCCGGAACACCAGGGATCGTAGTCCTGATATATTGTCACCGGAGATTCCAGCAACAAACTCCATTCGTTGGTACACCCGTTTGCATCGGTAACGACCAGCGGGTAATTGCCGGGTAACATTTCATACGAAACGGTGTCGGCAATGGCAATGGAATCGGCCAGTTGTATAACATATGGTCCCTGATCTCCCGAAATAATAACAGAACCGCTTACCAGTCCGGTGCAAAAGTTCGTATACATACTATACATATAAACAGGCGGTTGCGGAGGCATAATCCATACAATCGAATCTCCTTCATGTATTGCCTCACATCCGTACGCGTCAATGATCTGTACTTCAGGCAAGCCGGTGGAAGGGAAGTTAAAATCGGTCAAAACCAGCGTGCAGAAACCTGTTGACGACACCGGCGCTCCATCATAGGTCCAGATATAAACCGGATCCACGGCATCAGTATTTGCATAAATCTGAATAAGAAGGGTGTCCGGGTCATAACATTCCGCGATGTATTCTATGGTGCCCCCGGTCGTATATGTTTCGCCCGTCAGGTGCGCCTCTACCCAGGTGCTGTGGCTGAGCGAACACAAAATGTCGTCGCCAGCTACCGAAACAGTAATTATGTAGTTCCCTTGTACACCTGCGGTCACGCAAGGCAGGTTTGCCAGCAGCACTCCGTTTTTCTTCCAGGCGTATTGTGCATTAGGCTGCGCAAGCGCGCATAATGCAAGTTGCGGTTGCACACAGGTGATCAGGGCCGAATCGGGCAACACTGCCAATACCGTTTCGGGGTCAATGATCGTCAGTGCGAGGTGTACGAGGGTATCACAATCGCCGCCGGTGCCCGAAATATCGAAATCATAGGTTCCGGAATCAAAAAACTGTTGTCCGCCGATGGAGAACCCGTCAGCACGACAAGCTTCCGTCGCCAGGTTGAGCACTTCAACGGGAGCCGCCGGAATAGTCGCTGTTGCCGTAACGGTACATTGATTGGCGTCTGTAACAACGAGCAGGTAAGAGCCCGGCAATGAAAAATAGGCGGTATCCGCTTGCTGGCCGTCATCCCATAAATAAAAGTATGGCAGGGTGCCTCCAGAAACGGCTGAACTGACTACACCCGCCGTGCCCCCGCAGCCCGGGCCGGTTACGGAAGGGAATGAGATCGTCAGTGGATCGGGTTCATCGATCGAAAAATCAAGTGAGTCTGTGAATGTGCCGTCGCTCACTGTAACGCTGTAGTCACCTGCCGGTATATTGCCCAGAATGGGAAAGTTGTTGCCGCCGGTCGACCACTGGTAAAACAACCCCGACGCATCGCCGTAGACTGTAACACCGGCCACTCCGGTGCTGTCGCCCTGACATCTGACATCCACTTCCCGTGTGGCAGCAATGGCAAAGGGCGGCGCCGACGCACCGCCATACTGGAAAGTAAAGTGGTAATTCTGGCCGTTATTGTCCTGTAAAATGGTTATTTCCGGAATAAAATCATCGCCGACAGTATCCACTTCCGCCTGGAAATAGATCTCCAGCACGTAGGTTTTTCCCGTCGCGAGTCCGCTTGTAAGATCGCTCATCGCCTCGCCGCTCCGGTATCGGGTCGTGTACGGGCCGACCAGCGTGTTGTAATCTTCCTGCAGATCGAAATGGCTCCATGCCCCACCCTGCTGGCCTTGTTCGTACACCCTGTAATACAAAGCCATACCGGACACATTGTTCTGGCAACTTTCCCAGGTAACGGCCTTTGCGCGGGTGATGGAAAGCGACTGAATATTACCGATTGAAAACCCGTCGAATGCCAGCAACCCGGGGCAGGGCGCCACCACAAAACTGTCTACTGTGCCGTTAATGCTCAAAAATATGCTGCTGGAACAGTCGCCGACAAAACTGTAACCGCAACACCAGCCCTGAAAAGAATAAAGAAGGAACAGCGCCAGAAACGGTGCGGTCAGGCGGGAAATACGCATAGGTACGCAGTTTAGTAAGGGAGGGTAAAGCAAAAGTAACGCATCGTCGGGCATCCGGGAGTCCGGTAAAATACGTTTTGTCGAAAAGGCGCTGATTTTTATACCTTGCAGTCCCGCTCCCTTACCGTACGAACATGCAATACCAAAAGCTCACCGTATCCCGCACGGCTCATTTTTGTCAGTTGGGAACACCCGGAAAAAACATTCGCCAACTTTGGATCGTGTGCCACGGCTATGCGCAACTGGCATCAGAATTTCTGGAAAATTTCAGGGAACTCGACAACGGTCAAAATCTGATCGTAGCCCCGGAGGGGATGAACCACTTTTACAAAAAAGGGTTCGACGGCGCGGTGGCCGCCACCTGGATGACGCGGCATCACCGCGAAGACGAGATCGCTGACTACTCGTACTTTTTACAAACGCTGTACAGCCATCTGATCGAGCAACTTTCCTACGACGTTCGGATCATCCTGCTCGGCTTTTCACAGGGCACCGCAACGGTGTGCCGCTGGGCACTGCGCAACCATCCGCATTTTCACGATATGGTATTGTGGGCCGGCCTGCCTCCTGAAGACCTGGATTATGCCGAGCACCACAATTATCTGAGAGACAAGAACCTGTATTTGCTTTACGGCACCAGCGACCCTTTCCTGACACCCGATCGCCTTTCAACCCTCCAGCAGATCGAGGACAAGAACGGTGTGGATTTCGGTGAGCAGTCATTCGAAGGCGGCCACGAAATTCCGGGAGACGTACTGCGCCGGCTTTCCCAAAATCTCAACTGATTTTTGCAGCACAAACATTTCTATACCTTAGCGGCGCGGTTGAAATTCACATTGTTTAACCTTTACAACAGTGAAATTCATCCCGTTCCAAATTCTGCCGAACTATAAAACAATCGGGTGGGTTTCTGCCCGCCTTATACCTGACAAAGACTTCGATCCATGGATTTTAAAAAAATCATCCCTCACCTGATCGCTGTGGGTGTTTTGATGCTTGTCGCAGCCGTATACTTTGCCCCGAACGCTTTCAACGGCAAGGTGCTCCGCCAATCGGATAATGACAAGGCGCGTGGCATGCAAACGGAGATACACGAGTTTATGGAGAAGGACGGGCAGGCGCCGCTATGGACCAACAGTGCATTTGGGGGCATGCCGGCCTACCAGATATATTCTCCTGTAAAGGGCAACCTGACCCAGCCGGTTTACAAAAGCCTGTTTCTGTGGTCTGATTATACATCTGCCTGGGCGCAGGTGTTTGTTGCCATGCTTTGCATGTATCTGTTTTTGAGCGTGATGAAAGCCGACTGGCGCGTAGCGATCTTTGGCGCGCTGGCGTTTGGCATCACATCATACAATGTAGACATACTTGAGGCAGGGCACTCCACCAAAATGGCCGCCCTTGCCCTGGCGCCGGGGGTACTGGCGGGCGTGTATCTTGCCTTCAACGGGCGACTGCTGCTCGGCGGAAGCCTTACCGCCCTGTTTCTCGCCATGCAGTTGTACGCCAACCACGTACAGATCACCTATTACACCCTGCTGATCTCGGGCATTTATTTCCTCGTACAATTTATCGACGCCTTCCGCCATAAAGCCTTTATGGCCTGGGGGCGTGGGCTTGTTGCCTGTGGCCTGGCGATCCTGATCGGCTTCGCCTGCAACCTTTCCCGCATTTGGCCGACGTATGAATACAGCAAGGAAACCATACGCGGCAAATCGGAACTCAGCAGCAAAAGCGACAAGGGTGACGGACTTGATAAAGACTACCTGTTCGGCTGGAGCTACGGCATCGCGGAGTCTTTTACGCTGATCGTGCCGCATTTTGCAGGCGGCGGCGCCAATGAGTCATATAAAAACACCGAACTGTACAAGACTTTTATCCGTAAATACAGCCAGCAACTGCCCCCCCAACAGGCCGATCAGCAGACAGCAGTCCTGATGTACACAGGCAACCAGCCATTCGTAGGGACGGCCATATATTACGGCGCGATCGTTTGCTTTTTGTTTGTGATGGGCCTTTTCCTGGTGCCAGGAAGCCTCAAATGGTGGCTGGCCGGCGGCGGCATGTTTATGGTCTCGCTCGCCTGGGGGAAAAACTTTTTCCTGAACGATATCCTGTACGATTATATGCCCATGTTCAGCAAGTTCCGCGCGGTATCGATGGCACTGGGCATCGGGCAACTCTGTTTTGCGGTGCTGGCAGCAATGGGTCTTCAAAAACTGGCGGATCCGGATATCGCCGTAGACCGGAAAAAACGCGCGCTTATGATCTCGGCAGGTTTTAGCGTTTTCTGGTGCCTGCTGGCCATCGCATTCGCTCCTGGCGGCGGTCCGCGCGACGAAATGCTGCAACAGGCGCCCGATCTGCTGGCAGCCCTGAAAAGCGACCGGGCTTCTCTTGTGCGCAGCGATGCCTTCCGCTCTATCGGTTTTATCCTTGCTGCCGCAGCATTGATGTGGTTTTACCTGAAAGGAAGCCTCAAAGCAGGGCTGATGGTCATTCTGGTCGCCTTGCTGGCGCTGGTCGATCATTGGCTGGTGTGCAATCGCACGCTTTCCAGCGATAATTACGAAGTAAAGAAAGAAGCAACGGCTGCGCCGGCAGCACAACCCTACGATCTGCAGATCAAACAGGACAAAGACCTGCTCTACCGGGTGCTCGATTATAGCCGTGGGAAAATGACGACCAACGCAACCGCTTCCTATTTTCACAAAAGCCTCAGCGGTTACCATGCGGCCAAATTGCAGCGATACCAGGACATGGTAGACAGGTATTTTGGCGACGTTTACCCCGAAGACGAGCGATATCTGCCGGGAATTTTGAAAATGGCGGGCATGTTCAACGTGAAATACGTGATCAAACCTTCGGGCGAAGTGGTGCCGAATCCCGGGGCTTTGGGCAATGCGTGGTTTGTCAGCGGATTCAGGACCGTCGCCAATGCCGATGAAGAATTCGAGGCACTGGGAAGACTAAATTTCAGAGACACCGCCGTCATCCAGCAATCCTATGCTTCCGCCTTGCAGGGATTGAACATACAACCCGACAGCAACGCAAGCATCGTGCTGAGCAACTACCATCCGGATAAAATGGAATATACTTATTCGGCTGCCAGCGATCAACTTGCCCTGTTCTCCGAAATGTACTACCCGCCCGATCTCGGCTGGAAATGTTTTATCAACGGCGAACCGGCCGCAGATTTTATCAAAGCCGATTATTTGCTGCGCGCCATGCGCTTGCCCGCCGGACAGAATATGAAACTGGAAATGCGTTTCGAGCCGCGTTCCTACTATCTGGGCGAAACGATCTCCATGATCGCGTCCGGTTTGCTACTGCTCATCTTCCTGGGCGCCCTGTTCCTTTGGTACAGGAATACCCCCGCAAGCGATCCGAACAGGCTGGCTGATGTCAGTCCCGAGACGAGCAAGCCCGCAAGCCGCACCAGCGCCCCGCCGCCCAAAAGTGGCAAAAAGAAGAAGAAATAGATAAAAAAACGGGGCCGTGATTGGATCACGGCCCCGTTTTGCTGATACAATATTGCGATTACCTATCCGGTGATCGCCTTGATCCCCGGCAATTCCTTGCCTTCGAGAAACTCGAGCATAGCGCCACCGCCTGTACTCACAAAACTCACTTTTTTGGCGAGTTTGAGTTGATTCACCGCAGCAACGGAGTCTCCGCCGCCCACCATTGTAAATGCGCCTTTCCGGGTAGCCGAGGCGCAGGCTTTGGCTACGACCTTGGTGCCTTCGGCAAACGCGGGCATTTCGAACACGCCCATCGGGCCGTTCCAGATCACCGTTTTGCTGGCACGGATGGTCCTGGCAAATGCTTTTGCCGCTGAAGGGCCGATATCGAGCCCCATCCAGCCATCGGGTATGGCATTACTGGGAAAAACCTGCACCGAAGCGTCGGCGGCAAATTTATCACCGCAAACAGAATCGCGCGGAAGCAACACTTTTACTCCCGCCGCTTTCGCTTTTTTCAAAAATTCCTTCGCGATCTTGATCTTGTCGGCCTCCACCAGCGAGTTGCCCACCTGCCCTCTTTTCGCCATCATGAATGTGTAGGCCATGGCGCCGCCGATCAGGATGTTGTCGGCATAGTCGAGGAATTTTTCCAGCAGCAGGATCTTGTCGCTCACTTTTGAGCCGCCGGTCACACAGGTTACCGGCTTCTCCGGGTTTTTCATGGCGCGGGAAGCATTGCCGATCTCGCGCTCCATCAGAAAGCCGAAGGTTTTGTGCTGCTTGTCGAAGTAGTTGGCCACGATCGTGGTGCTGGCATGCGCGCGATGCGCGGTGCCGAACGCGTCGTTGACGTATATATCGCCCAGAGCAGCAAGTTTGCCGGCAAATTCTGCATCGCCCTTTTCCTCTTCGGGATAAAACCGCGTGTTTTCCAGCAACAGTACCTCGCCCGGTTTGAGCGCCGCCGCCTTCTTGACGGCAGATTTACCGACACAGTCATCTGCAAAATGTACCCTTGCCTTCAGTTTTCTGCGCAGATGTGATACCAGGTGCTTCAGGGTGAATTTTTCCCTGTTGACCGTGCCGTCTTCATTCAGTTTGGACAGCGGCCTTCCCAGATGCGACATCAGGATGGCAGCGCCGCCCTGATCCAGAATATAACGGATGGTGGGCACCGCTTCCCGGATACGGGTATCGTCGGTGATCTTGTATTCTTTATCAAGCGGAACGTTGAAATCGACCCGCACAAGGGCTTTTTTATCCTTGAAATTGATATCCATGGAAATGGCGTTTTGTAGAAACGAGGTACTTGAAAAGAGGGATTTGCAACCCTGCAAATCCCCCGCGATCATTATGTCTTGTGATCAGATCATTGCCGCCAGATCGGCCAGGCGCGCCGAGTAGCCCGCTTCATTGTCGTACCAGCCCACAATGCGCACGGTATTGCCGTTCGCCTGGGTCAGGGGTGCGTCGAAGATGCAGGAATGCGTGTTGCGTACAATATCGCCCGACACGATCTCGTCGGTGTTGTACTCAAGGATGCCTTTCAGGTGGCTGTCCGCTGCGGCTTTGAAAGCGGCATTTACTTCTTCTACGCTGTGCGGGCCTTTAAGCGTGGCTACCACGTCGGTGACAGAACCCGTGGCAACGGGAACGCGCATCGAGTGCGCGGCGATCTTGCCTTTGAGGTGCGGCGCTACAAGCGTAACGGCTTTGGCGGCGCCGGTGCTCGTCGGTACGATGTTCTGTGCGGCAGCACGGGCACGGCGCAGGTCGCGGTGCGGACCGTCCTGCAGGTTCTGGTCGGACGTATAGGCGTGGATGGTGTTCATGAAAAACTGCTCAACGCCGAAAGCCTTGTCGAGCACCATGATCATCGGCACCAGGCAGTTGGTCGTGCAGGATGCGTTGGAAATGACCAGGTCGGAGTCTTTGATATCCTGGTGGTTGGCGCCGATCACGAAAGTGGGCACGTCATCACCTTTGGGGGGTGCGGACAGAACAACGCGCTTTGCGCCGGCCTGGAGGTGAAGGCCGGCTTTCTCTTTGTCGAGGAAAATGCCGGTGCATTCGAGCACGACATCGACGCCCAGTTCTTTCCAGGGGCACTCGGCCGGGTTACGGATGGCGGAACCGAGGATCTTTACGCCGTTGACATAGAGATTTTCGTCGTCGGAGGAAACGGTGCCTTCGAAGCGACCGTGCATGGTATCGTATTTCAGCAGGTGTGCCAGGGTGTGATTATCAGTAAGGTCGTTGATTGCGACTACTTCTACATCGCTCTTTTTCAGCAGATTGCGGAATGTCAGACGGCCGATGCGGCCAAAGCCGTTGATGGCGATTCTTTTTTTTGCCATGATTGTATTTGGTATTTTTATAGAAAAATGATTGACGATGGGTCACGCAGGGCGTGATTGGCGCCGCAAAAGTAGCGGTTTAGGTGAAATCCGCGGCCGTTGGCGAGCAGGAAATCCGCGGAAAGTTCCTCCGTTAGAAGTCAAAGGGCTGCCGCTGCGGCCGTTCGCCGGAGCTGGTATCCGTTTTCACCTGCAACTATCCCGAGGAAGCGGTTGAGCGCTTCCCATTTCGCATCGCCCAGTTCGTAACTGATGTTTTCCCGGAAGTACCGCTCCACATCAAAATCAGGCATTGCCGGCAATATTTTGGTCAGTTCGGGGATGTGGTCCAGCCCGAATTGCAGGGCTTTGTTGAAGCGACTTATGATCTCGGGTGGGAGCGGCTTGATGCTAATCCAGGCGGCAAAAACGAAGGGAAGCCCCGTCCAATCCGTCCAGGCTTCGCCGAGGTCATAGACATAGGGGAATTTTTTGTCCATGCCGATGCTGCGGTCGCCAATAATAAGGCCTGCCTTGCCGCCGCCGATCTCCTGTTCGTAGCCCGG
The DNA here is from genome assembly GCA_020636045.1 of Lewinellaceae bacterium. Classification (GTDB taxonomy): domain Bacteria; phylum Bacteroidota; class Bacteroidia; order Chitinophagales; family Saprospiraceae; genus M3007. Next base: position 25,151 of record JACJYP010000011.1, on the reverse strand, counting down.
TCCGGCAGGAATCAGTCTGGGATTCAGTTTCCAGTAACGTTCGCACAGGATCTTCGTCAGTTCCACCGAGGTGCGGGAGTGAAAGTCGAGATAGATTTCTTCAATTTCCTCCAGAGGTTTTTCCGAATACAGGCATACCGTTTTGACAGGCCCGACGGAGCCGATACAAAAATCGGATACAAGGTATGCTTCGGGCAATTCGGGTATGACGGCTACCGGTGTCAGCACGATATCGGCGCGCTGATCCAGCAGTTTTTGTGCGCATACGGATGGAATATCGAGGCTCAGATCGATCATCTCCGCCAGATCGCTGCGGAAAAGGCCGTAAATAAACGGCTTGGTATTCAGATAACTAACGGCAGATAGACGCATAAATGCAGATGTGCTGTGGCTGGCAATCGGGGTGTCAGGTATGATGCATGTTATATCGCCTGGCGGAGATCTTCCAGGTGGCGGATATCATTCTCAAGTTCGAATATCCAGTTTCCTTCGTGCAGGTGGATCAGGTATAGTCCCGTGTTAGCGTGAGAGACCTGTTCCATTTGGGCGGGATCGAGTCCTTTGAGCATGGTGACGAGGCAACGCAGCGTCCGGCCATGGGTCGCCACCAGAATGCGCTGTTCTTCGCGCACGCGGACCCATTCGATAAAACGCCCTACACGCTCGCGCAGTTGACGCGCGGTTTCCCCTTCCGGCAGCGACGCATCGAGGTTTCCTGATTTCCATTCGCCGATCATCCGGCGGTAGATCGCAATACGCTCGGGTGTCGAAGGCTTCCCCTCATGCGCGCCCCAACTGATCTCATTGATATCCGGAGTCTGTATCCAGGGGATGTTCCGGTCGAGAAAATGCCGGACCGTTTGATGGGTTCTGATCAGTTTGGAGGTGACAACCAGTTGAAAATCGATGTTTTTGTGGGCTTCGAAAAATGCCTCTGCCTGTTTGTGGCCGATATCGTTCAGTTCGGTATCCACTCCGCTGCCCTGCACGATCCCCAGTCGGTTGTATTCCGTTTCGCCGTGGCGCAGGATATAAAGCGTTTTTTTAGTCATGTTGCTCTTTGTCAAAAATCATTCACAGCGGCACCCACATCACGATCCGGCGTTTTCCACGACCGGCAGGGCGTAATAACCTCGCCACTGTTTGTCGTCTTCAAAAACCTTGTCCGAATAATCCTCAAGAATATTGTACAACGTATCGCGCTCGATCGCCCTGCGCCCGACGCGGCGGATCAGGTCGACCAGTTCGCGGGTACTCAGAGCCGGATGCTGCTCTTCGGAGCCCGCCATGGAATATATTTTGGTGGTATCGTCGATCGTGCCGTCGATATCGTCGACGCCGAACGACAGCGACATTTGCGCCACCTGCCTGCCGATCATGGGCCAGTAGGCCTTGATGTGATCGAAATTGTCGAGGTAAATCCGGCTGACGGCATAATTCCGCAGGTCTTCCACCGTAGTGCTTTCCGGTACATGGCTCATCTGATTGTCCTGGTTGCGAAATTTCAGCGGAATAAAGGTTTGGAAACCAGCCGTTTTATCCTGCAACTGCCGCAGGCGTTCGAGATGATCGATGCGGTGATGCCATTTTTCGATGTGGCCGTACAACATCGTGGCGTTCGAGCGCATGCCGAGTTGGTGCCAGATCTCGTGGATGCGCAGCCACTGGTCCGCATCGCATTTGTCGGCCGCGATCTGCTCGCGGATCTCCGGATGAAATATTTCGGCGCCGCCACCGGGCATACTGTCCACACCGGCATCCTTTATCATTTGCATGCCCTCCTCATACGTCACTTTTGCTTTTTTAAAGATATAGTGATACTCCACGGGAGTCAATGCCTTGATATGCATTTCCGGTCTGTGCGCTTTGATACGCCTGAAAAAGTCGACATAAAAAGGCAGGTCGTATTGCGGCAGCACGCCGCCTACGATGTGAACTTCCGTCACGGGTTGACCGTCGTATTTCCGCACGATATCAAACATCTCGTCCATCGAATACGCCCAGGCGGATTCGTCGCTACGCTGTTTGATCAGCCGGGAATACGAGCAGAACTTGCAATCGTACACGCACAGATTGGTCGGTTCGATGTGAAAGTTTCGGTTGAAGTAGGTGTTATCGCCGTTCTTTTGTTCGCGGATGAAATTGGCCAAAGCCCCGAGGTAGGAAAGGTCGCCGTGTTCGAATAAAAAAACGCCCTCTTCGAAGTCGATGCGCTGTCCGTCGGCGACTTTACGGGCGATATGAAGGTGATCGGCACTGAGGTCTTTGTTCTGAAGCAGAATATCGAGTTGTGCTGTTCCGCGCATCGTTCAAACGTTGATTCCAACAACAAACCCCGGCAGGGGGTCATTGTTCAAATTTTTCAATTATTTTTGAAACCCCGTCAGGAATCGAATTTGATGACTTCGATCAGTTTCCTGGCATTTTCAATATTGGAGAATTCCTTCTCAAGCACCTTGCGCCTTTCCTCGATTTTGCTGGCTTCGAACGGTGCGTTGATCAAAGCCTCGATGGTCTGGCTGATCGCTGCGGGCGAATTGCGCACATAGCACAGACCGGCCAGGCCCGTACCGCCGACCATCAGATCATTCACGATGCAAAACCGTCCGCGGAAAAGCGCGTTGATCAGTTTCAATTTTATGCCGGACGACTGGAAGGATACCAGCAGGTTGATCTGCGCTTTCGCGATCAGGCTGTTCATTTCCACGTCACCCGGATTTTCGACCAGGCTGACATGTTCGTAGCGCTGTACCATATCGCGCAGGCGCACCGAGGGCGACATGCCCGCGATCACGAAGGGAACGTCTATTTTTGAAAACACCTGCTCGATCAGCCAGATCGCGGCCCTTTCGTTGTCGGGAACGCTCAATTTGCCGTGAAACAACACATACTCACCCCTGCCCGACAGGCTTTCCACAGCGGCGTTCGGGTGAAAGGCCGGGATATAGTGCGTATTGGCCTTCATGTCCCGGTAATAGGCGGCATCGGTAGTCGATATCGTAATGATCTCGTCTGCATGCAGCACCACCTTCGGTTCGATGCGTTGCAGTTTTATACTTTCAATAAAATAAAAAGTCTTTTCAAACACCTCTGTAGGCGGGGTCAAGCGCGACAGGCTTTCGTAGTATTGCCATTCCACGTTGTGCATACGCACGAGTTTCTGACGTCCGCGCAGCCGTTTGTGCCAAACATAAGAGGCGGTGTGCATGCCTTCGAAAAGGATCGGGTGATTGTCTTTGCGCAGGCGCTTGATCAGCGTGCCGCTTTGGCGGCTGCGCATGATGAACGGCAGGAAACTCAGTTGATATACGAGGGAACGGCTTCTCTTGTAGTAATACACTTCATGGCAATATTTCGCCAGTTCGGGCTGGGGTACGCGTTCGCCATACTGAAAGCAGTGTAAAATGACTTTGACCCCCAGTTCGTGCAAAGCCTTGATCTGATTGAAGATCAGGATCACTCCTCCGTAGTTAGCCGGATACGGGATGTCAAACGAAACGATATGAAGGTACATCAGCGACGGAAAAGAAATTGCTTTTCAGGAAGTTGCAAGAATAATTAGGACGGACAAAGATAGCACGTTTCCGAGGGCATTATCCCCGATTTCGGGGCAAAATAAACAGGAATGTGCAAAGTGTCGACCCGCAAATACCGATCGGTTACGTGCGTTTTTTACCTTTTGCCACCGGATAAAAATTTTTCAGGGCTTCATTTGCATATTCCTTTTTGAATCACATACCTTAGGGAAATTTTTTGGGGCAAAGCCCACCGGGCCTTTCCAATCTTATTTTTCACTAAAACTGAGGCATATGAATATCACCTTCGAGGAGTTGCGCCGCATCAAGCACTCCCTGCCTACGGGTAGTATCCACCGCATCGCTGAAGAACTCAAAATTGACGAGCAAACCGTACGCAACTATTTTGGCGCTCATAATTACGAAGAAGGCCAAATCGTGGAGTGGCACCTTGAACCCGGTCCGGGAGGCGGCATTGTACATCTGGAAGATACCACGATTCTAAATCGTGCAATTCAGATCATTGAAGAGCATAAAATATCCATGCAATAATATTGCCCTGCCAATAAATTATGACATGTGCCGTATCACGGCAAACCGGAGAGATGCCCGATGGCGTCTCTCCTTTTTATTTCAGGTAAAAATTGCTTACCAGCACCTGAAAATCAGCGCTGCGCGCACCCTCTCCGTCCATCAGCACCAGTTTGTTCCTTTCAAAAGGGAGTGGAATATTTTCAAAGCGCAACAACAGGCGTTCCACCGGTTTTCCATGTCTGGCATATACCTCCGTTTCTTTATTGCAAAACAGCCCTTTCTGTATAGCCGCTTCGCAGAGTTTCCGGCCTTGTTCCGGTGGCAGGATCACGCAAAATCGTCCGTCCGGTTTCATTAAACGGACGGCGCAATCGAGCAATGCTTCATGCGTCAGGGTATCGTCATGCCTTCCATGCCGGCGCACCGGATCACGGGCCCTCATTTGTCCCGAGAAATACGGCGGATTGCTGACGATCAGGTCAAATTGGCCGGCTTCCGGCACGGCGAATTCCTGTATGGCGCTTTCCACCAGTATCAGCTGGTCGCACCAGGGCGCGCGCGCAAAGTTACCACGCGCACATTCCGCTGAAGGCCCGTGTAATTCAACGGCCGTAATAGCAAATGCCTCATTTTCAGGACGATCGGACAGCCGTTGCGCCAGCATCAGCGCTACGACGCCCGTCCCGGTTCCGATATCCAGCACTTTGCGGCAGGCGCTGATATCCGTCCAGGCGCCGAGCAGCACGCCATCGGTCCCAACGGGATGAGCGGCGCCACCCTGTTCAATGCTGAATTTTCTGAAATGGAAAGGAGGCGACGCCATTTTTCATTCTGATGACGGCAAAATAATGGCCCGATGGAAGCGTACTGATATCCAGGCGGGTACGGCCGTTGCTGTGCAGTATCTCGTAAAGCCACTCTCTGCCGGAGGAATCGCGCACGCTCACCGACCCGCGATCCGCCCCGTCGATCAGAAGGATATCGCTGGCCGGGTTCGGCGACAGCCGGACCGCAGATGTAATCGCATTTTTCACAGCGGTCGTATTCTCTACCCACCGGCGTTCGAATTCAGCTTTGTACAATCGCGCTATGTCCGCATCGTAGATGAGCAGGGTGTTTTCATCATTGGCGGTTTCAGCAGAAAAGGTCCAGTTGTGCGAACCCGTGACAACCACGGGTTCCGAGGTCGGCGCATCCGCATCGATCACACCGTACTTGTGGTGCAGGATACCGGAAACGCTGTGGTGCTGTACATTGACGCCCTGCGAGATCAGGTAATTGAATTCCGTGCCCTGGTCGCCGGTATTTTCGATCATGCCCCGCACCTGTACGCCCGCAAGGTTTGCGTCGATCAGCGCGTTGGCCTGCTCGTCTTTGGTAAAGGTAAGCAGCGCAAACAGGGCTTCGGAATCTGCGGTTTCAATGGCATTTGTAATATGGCCCGTCACTTTATCGGAAGGAGAAAACCACGATTCAACGGGAATATTTCCGATAATAAAACGGTGCGGGGTATTGTCTTTTTTGGCTGCGCCGAAACGGCTGTTCGCAGCATCCGGCATATCGCCGCTACCGCCCCACATCTCTTCGAACTCGAGTTCGTATGCGCGCGCAAGCGACTGATCCTGAATAAACAGCATATTGTTAAAGTCGTCCGTCATATTGCCGGTCGTCCAGTTCATCGAGCCGCTCATCACCCAGCACTTATCGGTCATGTCAGCATCGATCACCATAAATTTGTTGTGCATCAGCGCAGAGTTGTTGCCGTAGATGACCGGAAAAGCAGGAGCCGGGCTCAGGGCGGGACTGCTGCCGTCGATCGCAGCAACGTACCGCACCCGCACGCCGTTCGCATAGGCCTGCTTCAACGCATTAGTGATGTCTATCCGGTTGTTGTTGTACATCGACACATCTATCGTCTGCTGCGCTGCAGCGATGTGTGTCAGGATCGCATTCAGCGACTCATCAAAACTGTCGCCCGCAGGTGTCAGACCGTTTGCCGATGATTCGTCGATCGGGTGATTAAAGTACACTTCTATCTGACCCGAAGAAAGGGAACGGGTGGCGAAGGGTACGGTTTCCGAGAGGATCACTTCATTGTTTTGGGTAGCCTCCACCTGTATCCAGTAAATGGTGCCGGGCTGAAGCCCTGACAAGTGATAGGATTGGGAAAGAGCAGGCGTCGATAGGTTGATCTCGCCGGAGGGCACGGGTGTAGTGCCGTATCGCAATTTGGCCGAGGCGGTTTGGTTGGTCGCCCAACTCACGGTAAAGCCATCGGTCTCGATACCCGACTGGTCGGGGCGCAGGGTGAAATAAAAGCAGGGCGCAGGCGTCAGATCGGAAGCAGACCTCGGCAGCAACTGAAAGTCGTCATATTCCGAAACGATGGCAGTGAGATGGATCGTACTGCCGGGAATGGCGGTGTTTTGTAAAGGATGGCCCGAGCGAATGTATATCTCGGCTGCGCTGCCTTCGCCATCGACAATGCCATAAATGCCTGAAGTAGAGAATACTCCTCCGGAAGCATCGAAATGCACGCAATCGACACTGATGAGTTGCCCCTCCAATGCATCCGATATGTCGGCGAGTGCAACGGATTTCGGCGCAGGGAGCGGGTTACCCGAACTGATCACCTGCCAGTTTGTAATCGGGCTGATCTCCAGAAGTCCGTGAAAGAGCACAAGCGTGCCCGTCACCTCGATGCTGTCGCCCGGTTGAACGGTCGTATCGAATCCGGGGGCCGATCCGTTGCCGGGGAACGCCGCGATCCCGGCCGTGCCGTCCTGCAGATAGCGGATCTTGCCCAACTCGTCGCCACTGGTGACGATCCCGCGCACCGTGGCCGTCGATCCGGCCGGCAGTGCCCGCGCCTCGCTGATCGCGATGACCTGTGAAAATGAAAAACCGGGGAGAGTGAGAATAAAGGCGAATACCGGTAGAATACGATTCATGCGTGGTTTGTGTGAATATAGATTGGGTAAATTATGCTGAAAAGATGGTTTTACTTTTTTGATTGCTCAGCCGTCAGTTGCGATCACCGAAGATCAGGCTGCCGATACGGACCATGGTGCTCCCCTCCTCTACCGCCGCTTGCCAGTCGCCCGACATACCCATGGAAATCTCTTTAAAAAATGGAGCATTCGGGAAAAAATCGCGTTTTATATGATTGAAAATGCTGTGCAGATGCCTGAATTCGCGTCTGACCGCATCGCGATCGTCGGTAAAGGTAGCCATTCCCATGACCCCGCATATGCGCACGTGTTTCATTTGGGTAAATGCCGGATCGGACAGCAATTCCCGTGCCTCCGATTCATCAAGCCCGAATTTGGTCTCCTCCTCTGCAATATGGAACTGGAGCAGGCAATCGATCACCCGTTCGTTTTTTGCAGCCTGTTTATCAATTTCCAGCAGCAATCGCAGGCTGTCAACCGACTGGATCATCTGTATAAAGGGCGCAATGTATTTCACCTTGTTTGTCTGCAAATGGCCAATAAGGTGCCATTCGATATCGTTAGGCAGCGCCGCCTGTTTTTCGAGCATCTCCTGTACGCGATTTTCGCCGAAAATGCGCTGCCCCTGCCGGTACAATTCCATGATCCGCTCCGGCGGGTGGGTCTTGGATACGGCAACGAGGGTAGTCCCTGTGGCGGACAGCGTTTGAAGAATTTCGGTAAGCATTTTGCTGAAATAACTGGCGGCAAAGGTAAGTAAACACCCGGGCGGCCAAAACGATAGCCGGTCGTGTGTAAATTTTTTGCTAAGCAATATCCCTTAACTGTTATGGTATTAAGCAGATGGGGCTTTTTGCCATACCTTAGCCGCCCGAAATTCAGCCCCCTGATTATTTGTTCATCCATTCCAATCCGATAGGAAATTTCCGCTAATATCATGTCAATCCGTTCAGATCAATTTCTGTTGTTGTTAACCTGTTTGTTGTGGTCGAATACCTCTTTTTCACAGATTATCTGGCAGGAGGATTTTAACGGCGCCAATCAGGGATGGACCCAAAACTTTACCGACTGCGACGGCACGCCCCAATCCTTCGCCGGTGTGCAGAACGGGCGATTTGAGGTCATCGATATGGAAGGAGCGCCCTGTTGCGCATCGGGAGGAGGTAATGGCAATGAATGGCTGACTGATGAAATAGACATCAGCAGCGCCTGCTCGGTATCGCTGTCGGCATCATACGGTTTTACCGGCATAATGGAGTGCGAACCCGGCGGCCCGTATTTCGGGTGTTCCGGCAACGTCAACATCGACAACGGCCACGACCAGATGCTGTTCGAGTACAGCCTCGACGGCGGTCCCTTTGTTACATTTACTTATGTATGTGGCCCAGGTTCGGGGATCGCAGCAGTCGGGGGGCTCGTAGGCAACACCGTGCGGATACGCGTCCGGGCGGCAAACAAGGCCACAACGGAAACATATTGGTTTGATGTGGTCACCGTAACCGGAGCGATGGGCCCTACCGTCAACCAGCCAAATGACGTAACAGTATGTGCCGGACAGGGAGTATCCGTCAATTTTACAGGCTCTGGAAATCCACCCATTACCTATTCCTGGACGAACGACAACCCCTCCATCGGACTCGCAGCCAGCGGAACAGGTAATATTTCCTTTAATCCTCCGACGTCGATCATGACCCAGCAGGTGGCGAATATTACCGTCACACCTTCTTCCGGCGGTTGCGACGGCATGCCGGCCATGTTCACTATCACGGTCAACCCGTTGCCTACCGTCAACAACCCCGGCAATATTACAGCATGCGCGGGCGGCAATCTTGCAGTGAATTTCAGCGGCAACAACCCAAATTCAACTTACAACTGGGTGGCCAGCGTACCCCTTCCCGGCGGCAGCATCAATGGTACCGGCGACATCAACGTAGCGGTACCGCCTATCCCTGTTCCCGTTACAGCCACCGTCACCGTCACCGCCACTGCTGACGGTTGTGCCGGTCCTCCCCAGATATTCAACGTCACTGTATCTCCAACTCCGAGTGGCAATCTGGCACTATCGGGCAGCCCAACGATCTGTTCCGGCGCCAATGCCACGTTTTCGGTCACCTTTACGGGCGGTACCCCTCCCTACACATTCGTGTATGCCATCGACGGGATGAACCAGGCGCCCATTAATACCAGCAATAACCCATATATATTGAATGTTCCCCTCACCAACAGTGGCACGGTAAGTTTGGTGGAGGTGACTTCCAACGGCTGCACCGGAGCAGGAACCGGAAGCGCCAATATCACCGTTACCCCGGCGCCGACTGCGACGATCACCTCCGGGAACGCCAATATCTGCACTGGAGAAACTGCGGATATTGAAATAGAATTTACGGGTACCGGGCCCTTTACTTTTATTTACCGGATCAACGGCATCAACCAGCCCTCCATTACGACACCGGGGCCGAATTACACGATCACAGCCAGTCCCGGCATGCCAGGCGTTTACAACTATACGTTGTTCAGTGTGAGCAGCAACGGTTGCACCGGAATGGTGAGCGGTGCACAAACCGTCACCGTTGCCCAGGCGCCTACCGGTACGCTCACCGGCGGCGGAAACGTGTGTGCGGGACAAGGCACACCCCTGACCATCACTTTTGGGGGAACCGGACCGTTCACATTCGACTACACGGCCGACGGGATTCCCCAGGGGCCTATCACCACATCCAACAACCCCTTTGTTTTTGTCGTGGCGCCCTCTGCCACGACAACGTATGAACTGACGGACGTTTCGGCAAACGGCTGTGTGGGCATTGCACAGGGAACAGCCATCGTTACAGTAAATCCCAGTCCGACCGCAACCCTTGTCAGCGGCGATTCCACCATTTGCAGCGCGCAACCGGTCGACCTCGTCATCAATTTATCGGGGCCATCGCCTTACACGTTCGTGTACGCCGTCAACAATGTCAACCAGCCTTCCATTACCACCTCGCAAAGCACATATACGATCACGGTTTCACCGAATACGACCAGCACCTACACCCTGGTATCCGTCAGCGGCGGCGGGTGTACCGGACAGGCAAGCGGGACTTTCACAATAACCGTCGGGACACCGCCGAGCGCAATGATCAGCGGCGATACGACTATTTGCCCCGGCGATACGGCCAGTCTGATCGTCGATTTCACCGGAACGGGGCCGTTTACGTTTATTTATGCCGCCAACGGCATAAATGCGGATACGATCACCACAAGCAACGATCCTTATATTTTACAGGTGTCACCGGGCTCGACCACAGCATATACGCTCAAAAGTGTGAGTTCGAACGGATGCACGGGCACCTTCTCGGGCATGGCCACCGTGAACCTCGCACCCACCGTATCGGCCACCATATCGGGTGGCGGGCAGATATGCCTGGGCGGTGACAGCATCAGTATTACCGTTTCATTTCTCGGAGCGGGACCCTACACTTTTACCTATCTGGCCAATAACGTACCACAGCCACCGATCACCACTTCCTCGAATCCATATACTTTCAACGTAAAGCCGAATATCGGCACGGTCTACAAACTGGCGAGCGTGAGCAACGGCAACTGTGATGGCAACGTATCGGGACAGGCGGTCGTATTCGTTTTCACACCTCCCACCGCCATCTTGACGGGTGACCAGTCTTTCTGCGATTCGGCCAATACGACCGTTATGGTTGATTTTACCGGAACCGGCCCGTTCACCATTATTTATACGATCGATGGCGTTGCACAGGCGCCCGATACCACGTTTGACGACCCCTTTATCATTCCGGTAAATACCACCACCACCACTACATATGAACTGATCAGCGTCGAATCGCCGGGTTGCGTAGGCACTCCGCAGGGCACGGCAACCATCACGATCAACTATCCTCCTACCTATGCAAATCTGGATCAGAACTGCAATCTGGCCGCAGGCACTTACACGGTGCAGTTCGATGTGCTGGGCGCCACCCTGCCCCTGACCCTGATTTCGGGAAGCGGCATGTTCAATGGTTCGCAATTTACCAGCAATCCCATTCCCATCGGCACGGATTACAGTTTTACATTCCACGACGCCAATGATTGCGGGGATGTTACGGTAATGGGGCCATCCACCTGCAACTGTACCACGGAGGCAGGTACGATGAACCTGACCGCACTGACCGCCTGCGTAGGAGATACGATCACGGCCATTTACAACAATAATTTCGTAAACGATGGCGACGATATCCTGCGGTTTATCCTGCACACCAATCCCGCCATTCCGATCGGCACCATACTTGCCTGGAGCGATGCGCCCTCCTTCGGCTTCCAGCCGGGCATGATGGCCGGGGTAACCTATTACATTTCGGCCATTGCCGGTAACAACAATGGTAGCGGACTTGTCGATCTCAACGACCTCTGCCTGTCTATAGCACAGGGTACCCCTGTCACCTTTTATGCATTGCCTACGGCAAATCTGGGAGCGGGAGATACCATTTGTGCGGGCGGGCAAGCCGTTGTTCCGGTTACGCTGACCGGCGTGGCGCCGTTCTCGCTCACCTGGGCGCTCAATGGCGTGCAACAGCCCACCGTCAATAACATTCCGAACTCGACCTACAACATCGCCATCCAGCCGGTAGCCAGCACCGTGCTTACCCTGGTAGCAGTGAGTGACAGCAGGTGCTCGTCGGCAATGGCCGACACGGCCAATATTGTTGTGAATACGCCTCCGCAGATATCTAACCTGAGCACGCTCTGCGATTTTAATACAATGACCTACACGCTGAGTTTTACGGTGACCGGGGTTCCGCCTTTCAATGTCAGCGGCGTTGGCGGCTCGTTCAGCGGGAATATATTCACCAGCGTTCCGATCCCCACCAGCAGTTCCTATATGGTCGACATAGCAGATGCCCTTGGCTGCGGACAAACGACTATATCCGGTAATTCTACCTGCGTTTGCACCACAGACGCCGGCACTATGGACCAGACACAACTGAATTTCTGCGTCTCGGACACGGCAATGGCCTTTACGGCCAGCGGCAGTGTGCTCGACACCAATGATGTTCTGCTTTATATCCTGCATTCCAATCCGGGCGAACCGGTAGGCACGATCTGGGGCTGGAACACGACGCCGAATTTCGCATTTCAACCCGGCATGATGACCAATGTCGTGTATTACATCTCTGCCGTAGCGGGAAATCCCAGCGGTACGGGCCAGATCGACCTGACCGATCCATGCCTGTCCGTCGCGACCGGCACGCCGGTCGTTTTCCAGGCGCTTCCGCAAGCGGAACTCGTTTCATTCGATACCAGTATTTGCCAGAATCAACTGGTGACCCTTACCGTCAATTTCACTGGAACGCCCCCGTTCTCTTTTAATACCTCCATATTCGGTACCCCACAAACGCCTGTTTCCGGAATTAACAGCAACACCTATTCCTGGACCAGCAGTTATAACCAGAATACCGTGATCCAGATGGACAGTGTCAGCGACCTGTACTGTTCGATGGGGACGGTGTTGGGCGCCGTCAACATCAGCGTTTACGGCGTGCCTTCCATCACTAATGTGCAAACCCAGTGCGATTCCGCTACGCAGACCTACACGGTTTCATTTGATATTCTAAATGGCGTTGCCCCGTTTACAGTTAACGGCCAGCCCGGGACGGTTACCGGCGCCCAGTTTTTGAGCGCTCCGATCCCTTCCGGCGATCCGTATTTGTTCTATTTGAGCGACGTGCAGAATTGCGGCCAGGATTCCACCAGTGGCACCGTGATATGCTCGTGCGTAACAATGGCAGGCACACTCGATCAGACAGCGCTGACGCTCTGTGCCGATCAGGCAGTGAACCTCGGGCTCGCTACCGGCACCGTACTCGATGCGAACGATACCCTGATCTACGTTCTGGTGACCACGACCGATCCGGCAACCTGGACGATCCTCGCCACCAACGACACCCCGGACTTTGGCTTTATGCCTGGCACCATGATGCCGGGTACAACTTATTTTGTGGTTGCCATTGCAGGAGACAACCTCGGCAACACGGTCGATCTGAATGATATGTGCCTGTCAATTGCGATCGGCCCGGCAGTCACATGGAGGCCGCAGGTAACAGCAGACCTGTCCGGCATGGCAGTGATCTGCCCCGGAGATTCTGCCAGCCTGACGGTTCAATTCGCCGGTGACGGGCCCTACACGTTTGAATACACGGAAAATGGCGCTCCCCAGCAGATCACGACTTCACAAAACCCGTACACGCTGGTCGTGACACCCGCAACATCTGCTACATACAATCTGGTGAGTGTGGCCGGCGCCGGCAACTGTGGCGGCACTGTGAGCGGCAGCGCTACAGTTGCCGTTAACACCTTGCAAGTGCTGAACGTTCAGACGATCTGCGACCTGGCGGCCCAAACCTATGTGCTGCAATTTGAGGTCAGCAATGGCGCTGCTCCCAACAGTGTTTACACAGTGAGCGGTGTAACAGGTGTATTCAGCGATTCCACCTTTACCTCCAACCCGATCTCTGCGTTGCTTCCGTTCAATGTAACGGTAACCGACCCGAACGGCTGCAGCCAGACCGTGGCCGGTGAAGCCGACTGCCTGTGCGATACCGATGCCGGAACCCTTACCGCTGTTACGGCGAACGGATGCCTGCCCGACGGTTTGGTATCCGTCATGGCGAACGGCGACCAGTCTCTGGAATCGGACGATGTGCTTCAATATATCCTGTATCAGGATCCGACACAATTACCACTTGGGATCATTGCCACTTCCAATACTCCGTCTTTCGGATTCCAGGCCGGCATGACTGCCGGCACCACTTACTTCATAGCTGCAATGGCCGGGAATAACAACGGAACCGGCGCCGTGGATACCCTGGATCCCTGCCTTTCCATTTCTCCCGGCATTCCGGTCATATTCAGGAATCCCCCGACGGCCGTGCTCGCCGGCGATACTACTTTCTGCGCAGGTGGGAATGCTGCATTCAAGATCGTCTTTACCGGCGCGCCTCCTTTTACTTTTGTCTACACGATCAATAACGTGCCGCAGGCTCCCATTACTTCCCCGGGGCTTACGTTCACGATCACTACGACCAACGTACAACAGAACCAGACCTTTACGCTGGTTTCCGTGACGGATAAGTACTGTTCGGGTACGGTGAACGGACAGGCGACCGTGACGATCACGCCATCGCCAAGCGGTTCGCTGATCGGTGATGCCACCATCTGTGCGGGCGGTACCGCCACCCTGGGACTGATCCTGAGCGGCGGCAGTCCATACGACGTTACGATTACTGGCGGTCCGGCCCCGATACAACTGACCGGAGTGCAAAGCGGCGCTACTTTCGATGTTACGCCCTCCGCAACCACTACATACACGATCAGCGCACTGACGGCAACCGGTAATATGTGCCCGCCAGTGCCGGGTGCCGGCGCAACGGTAAATGTTTCGGACCCGGGCGCAACGGCGGTGTTGTCCGATTACAACGGCTTCGGTGTCAGTTGTCCGAATGGAGAGGATGGGTCCATCGATCTGACCCTGACCGGCGGCACGCCACCTGTGAATGTTAGTTGGGACAACGGCCTGAGCGGTCTTCAACTGAGCAACCTCGACCCCGGCACTTACACCGTGACACTCACCGATTTGGCAGGGTGTGTCTTTATCGACTCATTTACGCTTACAGCGCCACCGGAACTGGTGATCGAACTGGAATTGACCGCTCCCAAATGCTTCGGAGCGCGGGATGGCGCCATTGAACTGATCTCCGTACAGGGCGGCCCCGAGCCATACACATTGGGAATCAACGGACAAACATCACAGGTCATCGATACCTTCCCGGTTCTGTTTGGCCAACTAACGGCGGGCGACTATACGCTCGAGATCACCGACCTCAACGGCTGTGTCACCGAAACGGACGTCGAATTGCCTGCGCCGTTGCCATTCAATGTCAACCTCGGCCCCGATATCACCGTCAACTTTGGTGACAGTACCATCATCACTGCCGTGCATAACGCATTTGCACTGGACTCACTGCTTTGGTCTCCGACGGATTACCTGCTTACGCCGGACTCGTTGACAACCTATGCGAAACCACCGGAGTCGCAGACTTATACCATTCGACTGATCGATACATCCGGCTGTGTGGCCAGCGACGACATCAGGATCGCCGTAGTCAGGAACAAACGTGTGTTTTTCCCGAATATCATCAAGCCTTCATCAGAAGAAGCAAACGATGCCTTTACCGTGTTTGCAGGACCGGAAGTGAGCAACATACGTACGATGCAGATCTATGATCGCTGGGGGGAGATGTTGTTTGAAAACACCAATTTCGATCCAAATATTCCGCAATACGGATGGAACGGCCATGCCAAGGGCAAAGAGGTAAATCCCGGCGTATACGTATACGTAGTAGAAGTCGAATTTATTGACGGAAGCACCGAAGTGTATTCGGGTGACGTGACCGTAGTGCGATAATTTCAGACCATGAAAAATAGCAGGGCCGGCAGGGGATTTTCCTGCCGGCCCTTTTTATTGATCGCACTTAAAATGTTTAGTGTGCGACCATGAGTTTTCGAATACCCGTCTCGCCGTCTGAAAGGAAACGGAGGATATACAAACCTTCGGGCAGATTCGCGCAATTCAGCACAATGCTTGCCTGGTTTTGAGACCCGTTCCGCAGCACTACCCTGCCTTCCGCATTGATCACTTCGACCATCAGATCGGGTGTTGTTTGAGCAAAAACGATCCGGACGTATTGGTTTGCCGGATTGGGGTGAATAGTAAGTCCCTCCAACCAGGCGGGTTCCTGTATGGCGACTGTATTCCCAACCTGGATATCTTCCAGTTTTTCAACGCATCCGTTGGCATCCGTGATGACAACTGTGTATATTCCTTCGGAAATACCGTCCAAATCTTCCGAATCGCCGACAACCTGACCGTCTTTTGTCCATTCGAATGTGTAAGGCGCGTTGCCGCCGCTTACATCAATGTCGATGGCAGCCAATCCCTGATTGTTTACGTCGCCAAGCACCGAAACGACATTTGCGATGACCGGTTCCGCAACAGCGATCTGAAAACTGCACTGCCCCTGATTGCCGCTGGCGTCCGTGAATGTATATGACTGTGTGGTAATACCCGTCGGAAATTCGGAGCCGCTTTCCAGGCCGGCGACAAGTTCCCAGGCGCCGCCGCCGATACAGTTATCGACAGCGACCGGATTATCGAATTCGACCACATTGTCTTCAGCACACCGGATCATGTTGTCCGGGCAGGTCAGCACAGGCGCCGTGTTGTCAACAACCGTTACGGTAGCCTTGGCCGTAGAGATCAACCCCGACAGATCCGTAACCGTGACCAGCACCTCGTGTTCGCCGAGTTGCGAGCAATCAAAACTGTTTGGAAGGATGCTGGTTGTTGCGATCCCGCAGTTGTCGGAGAGTTGTGCTGACAATGCACTGAGCGTTACCGTTGCAATCCCGGATGAGTTTAACGGCAGTTCGGCATTCTGAAGAGCGATCTGTGGCGGCTGGTTATCAGAGGAAGAAACAGAAACCGTTGTGCCGGACTGGCAGCCGTTGGCATCGGTGACGGTAACGCCATAGTTGCCGGCCGTCAGATTAACGGCAGTATTTGTTTCCTGCCCGTTGCTCCACAAAAACGTGTAAGGCATCGTACCGCCGGAAATTTCAGCGGTAGCGGCGCCGGTCGCCTCGTTGGGACAATCCGGCTCCGTCGTGGTAAACTCCCATGCAGAATAGGGATCAGGCTCAGGCACCGGCAAATCGATCACCAACAGGCAGCCGTTCGCATCGCTGACGGAAACGGTATAATTTCCTCCGGGCAGAGCCGAAATGGTAGCCGTGGTTTCACCATTGCTCCAGATATATTCGAACGGCGCTTCGCCACCGGCAGGTACCAGCGCAATCGACCCGTCGGCAGCGCCTGCACAACTTACGCCTGCGATATTTTGCTGCATATCGATGGCACAGTTAAAGGCGTTCACCACCACCGTCTGCACCGCCGTGCAAGCGTTTTGGTCTGTTACCGTGAGCGTATAACTGCCGGGCGGCAGGTTTTCCAGTTCCGGTGTGGCAGCTCCCGTACTCCACAAATAAGTAAAGGCGCCCGCACCGCCGGTCGGTATCGCCGCTGCCGTGCCGTCGTTGGCGCCGGCAGCGGTTTCGGGTGTAGCGCTGGCGTTGGCCTGCAAGAGATTGGGCTCGGAGACCGTATAATTCAGGGATGCCGGGCATCCGTTACCATCCAAAATCTCTACAGTGTAAAGGCCGGGCGACAGGTCTGAAACAGCCTGTGTTGTCGCGCCGTTGCTCCAGTTATAACTTACCGGATCGGCGCTTCCCTGAAGCGCCACCGAAGCAGATCCGTCATTTGCGCCAAAACAACTCACGTTTGTTCCTGAAATGGATGCAGACAATGCGCAGTTAAAGGCATTTACGGTAACCGTTTGCACTGCTGTACAGCCGTTCGCATCCGTAACAGTGACCGTGTAGTTTCCGGGTGCAAGTCCGGCGATCATAGGCGCTGTGCTTCCGTTGCTCCACAAATAGGTATAGCCAGGGCTGCCGCCTCCGGGCGCGGCAGTCGCCGTGCCGTCGTCCACACCGTTGGCGCTTTGTGGTGTCGCCGAGGCATTTGCAGTGAGTACAGGAGCTTGTGATACCACAACCGATGCCACTGCCGAACAGTTCTCGCCGTCAGATACCGTCACCTGATACGTACCCGCCGCCAGATTCGAAATGGCAGACGTGCTGCCGCCGTTGCTCCAGATATAGGTATAGGCGCCGTTTCCTCCTCCCGCTATCGCCGCCGCCGAGCCGTTGGAGCCGCCGTTACAACTCACATTTTCAACAAGATCGGCAGAAGCCGTGACTTCGGGGCTTTGAAGCACGCTGGCCTCCACTACAGCCGTACAGCCTGTGTTCTGGTTGCTCACCTGCAACTCGTACGTGCCGGGCGCATCAACAGTGGGTGTCAATGTGTTATTTCCGGATACAATATTTCCGTCCGGGGTGGTCCAGAGATAAGTGATGCCTGCCCCCTGAGCGGAACCGGTACCGTCAATTTGTATCTGGGATGCATTACAATTCAGGTTTCCGGACACTTGCGCAGATGCTGCAGGCGGTGTATTGTTCAGCAAGACCATAGCACTTGCAGCTGAAGTACATCCGTTAAGCGGGTTGGTCACAACAAGGGAATATTGCCCGGCATCTCCTACCGTCGGATTTTGAAGACCGGAAGCGAAGCCACCCGGACCGCTCCAGGCATATGATACCCCGTCCACCGGTGAAGCGCCGTTTATTGCAACACTGTCGACGATGCAGGTGAGTGCCCCGCCGAATGCTGAAGCCCCCGGTGGAATGGTGTTGCTGGTGACCTGGGCGCTGGCCGTATTGCTGCAACCCGTGACTGTATCGGATACAATGACAGAATAAGTGCCTGAAATACCGACGACGGGACTCTGTTCGCTGGAATTGTATCCGTTCGGCCCGCTCCATGAAAAAACAGGATTGCCGGCATCGGTCGTGAGTTCCAGCGTCGTACTGACGATCGAACAAGTAAGGGTATCATCTGATACCGCCACGACAGGTGGCGTATTTTGTCCGGAAACAGAAGTGGTCGAAGATTTTGTACAGCCGTTTGCTGCATTTGTGACAACAAGGGTATAATCACCTGCGGCGCCGACCGTGGGCGTCAGGGTATTTCCTCCGGATTGTATCACTCCACCATTGGCTGCCAGCCATTGATAGGAAAAACCCGGCCCCGACGACCCGCTTCCTTCGAGAACCGTTGAAGGTTCGACACAGGAGACAAAACCGGCGTCACCGGCGTCCGCATCGGGAGCAGTAGTGTTGCCCGTTACCTGCACGGTTGAAAAAGCGGCGCAGGTAGTGGCGACATTGACAACCTGCAAAGAATATCCTCCTGCAGCATCGATCACCGGAGTCAGGGAATTTCCTCCGGAAACGATATTGCCACCGTTGCTGACATACCACTGGAAGGTGTATTCGGGACCTGAACTCGAGTTGCCTGCATTGAGTTGTATCGTAGGTTGGCCGCAGGTGATCTGGGGAGGCGCTGCAATGGCAGCAACAGGGTAAACCGGCGGTGACATGGTCACCGGCAGCGTTTTTGTACATCCGCTGATATCGGTCGCCGTGACGATATAGACACCCTGGTTCAGCCCGTACGCAGATGGCCCCTGCTGGCCGTTGTTCCAGGCATAATTGTAATTCCCCCACCAGCCTCCGCTTGCCTCTACCGTGATACTGCCCAACAAACCGTTGCAGCCTACGGGAGTTTGTTCGCTCACCGAAATGGAGATCGGTTCCGCAGGGCCTTCCACAACGATCGGCCCTGTCTCACCGGTCCAGCCGTTGCTGGAAGTAACCGTACAAGAGTATGTACCGGCCGGAACATTGAACAGGTCTTCCGAGGTGGCGCCATTCGACCAGTTGTAAGTATAAGGCGGATTCCCGCTGCTGGCCGTAATATCGATCGCGCCGGTACTTGATCCGTAGCAATTGACATTTTGCACGTATTGCACCTCCATGTTGACACTTAGCGGCGGGCAAACATTGTTGCGGAAGTTCCACAGGCCGTTCATGTTAAGTTGGCCGGTCTCGTATACTTTTTTGTTGGCGGGGCATATCATGTAGATCGTTGGGTAGTAGGAAACCCCGTACATAGCTCGCACGGAAGGGCTTTCCACGATCGGATACGGCGTATCCGTCACCCAATCCCCCTGGGTACCGCCTACGCAACCGGCAGGGCCGTACAGACAATTATTGTTTGTAGAAGCATCTCCTTCAATGGAAAAAACCATGACCTCATTGGTGCCTGGCGGGCCATAAGTCTCCCACATATCCTTGAATGCGTGGCTGTTGTGATAATTCCAGCAAGGCCCGCACCAGGTGGCGAAAAAATCGAGATAAACCGTTTTTCCCTGGTCGAGCAGGTCGTAGAGGGTATACGAGTTTCCGTCGAGGTCCGTCACTGTAAAATTGGGCGCAGTAGTGCCTGGCGGAAGCTGAGCCCGGACCGTTACAGCACAAAAGAAACAACCAAGAAACAGGGTAAATAAACTTTTCATAAGCGGGGAACTGATTTGGTAAAATAAAGACGAAAGTAATCAGTCACCCTGCAAATGACAAAAACCGGCAAATTATTTATGCCGGATCGGCTTTCTCAGAATTTTTATTGCTCAAGGTATCTTATACGCATAAACGTTGTTCCCGTCTCCGACGATCAACACGGTTCCTCCATTCTTTCGAAACGCCTGGCTGAGTACGAAGGAAGTCGTCCCGGCCAAGGGGAAGCCAGGCATGATCGAGCCCGTGCCGTCGGTCAGAAATATTTGCCGCTTCTCTCTGTTCAGGCTTCCTGCCCGCCCGCCCAAAAGGGCAAATACCGTATCCTGAGGAACGGGCATTTGCAATGAAAAAAGTGGTTTCAGGGAACCGTTTACGTACCCGCGGGCGGACAATTTATCTCCCTGAAGCATTACGTAATCGAATGCCTCTTCTGCGCCCAATGCTGTATAGGCCAAATGCGCATATCCCTGTCCGTGTCTGCCTTGTTGGAAGGAGAACACATTGCCCTCAACATTGCAGACAAAGACCTTTCCGGCGCTGTTGCAGCAGACGATCCTCGGCGACCTTGCGGCTGCATCTGTTTGTAGTGGACCGAAGCCGGAGCCTTCCAGTTGCACAGCAGGGAACCGCTCCTCTCCGCTTCTCGCATACACGGCCAGCCGCCCCGTTTTGCTAAGCACGGCCAGATAATCCTTGTTCGAATGGCTAAAATGCAATACCGGATGCACCACCTGCCCTGCCCCGCTCTGCGGGTTCCAGCCCGGCAATGGCCGCCCGAAATGGTCGTATCCATACACATTGCCATTCGCACATGCGATGAAATAACTGTATTTATGGTTACCGTCAAAATCCACGACCGTAACGCCGTTGATCGCAGGGGAAAGCAACTGGAGCGGAAAACCTTCTACATCCCGCCCTTCGTCATCCAGCAACCAGATGTGATCGGAAGTATTGAAAATATAGCAGGTGGTGCCGTTGTTCAAAAAGTCGATGCCCCGTACGGCCGATAATATTGGTTTGCCCAGTTGTCGCCGCCACCTGATAGTCCCTCCGGCATCAAGCCGGTACAGGTCATGGCGCGCATCCTCGATCAGGATAGCAGGCGTTCCGTCTGCACCGGCATCTTCAATAATATATGGCTGTGTTTCAGCCATTTCTGCCAGCGGCGTTTTCCAGAGAATACTCGTCGATTCGGCTACCTGTGCACGTGGCTGCATGGCGACGGCCACATCCAGCAAATCTGATCCTGACGGACGAATGTCCAAACCCACATAACCGAGACCCGTAAAAGCCTGAAGATCGCCCGGTTCAACGACCGCGCCGGCATTTTCAAACAACTGGCGAACCAACAGCGGCAGGTATTCTGTATTGATCAAGAGATTTGTTTCGCTGTTTTTGCCCGGCAGTTGTTGCTGCAATTGTAAAAAACCGGCATCGTGTGACAGCGTCTGGCTGACGATGTATTTATCGATCCAGAGCTCCAGCGCGGCCCGTGTAGCAGCAAAAACGACATAGTCACCGATCATGGCGCAGCAGGGATTTCGGAAGCCCTGAGCCGGACCGGTCAAAGGCGCCAGCAATGCCGGATTGGCAAACTCGAACACTTCGAATGTCTGGTAGTCTGCATGCCCCGCTGCTCCGCGCTCGCGTGCATAATCACGCAGGCCTTGCAACGCAAGGGCGCCATCCTGCACGGCACACACGATAAACTGGTCGTCGCGCATACCCGTAGAAAACGGCTCCGTCACCACCCAGGCCGTTTCGTGCCCCATCCAGGGCAGTACAAATCGCTCAAAATCCGGCTGAGCGGCGTCGGCAAGTTTGTCGAAAAAAGAGGCTGCGCTTCCGAATGAAGCCCTTGCCGCAAAAGCCGTGTTGTCGGGTAAAATATCGAAAAAGGCGCTATTGCCGGCCGGTTTACCCCAGGAAGGCCCCTCGCTCAGGAAGCCTTTTGCTTCGACGGAAGCGCGACAGGAAGTGCCGTTCCAGGACAGGCCGACCCATTCGACATTGCGCAGGACCAGATCAGGCAGCAGGCTCCAGCGTTTTGCCAGTTCGCCCCCCAGGCGCGAAGCCATCATTTCGGGTCTTAAATAGGCGTGCAGTAAAGCATTGTCCTGATCCGGCATGTTAGTAAAACTCCTGTTTGCCCACCAGGAACTCGAGCCGCTTAACTGGCTTAGCGCATCTTCAATCAGGTAAGAGAACCGGGAAAACAGGAGCAACTTCCCTACAGAAGTTACTACAAAAGACTCCTTATCGGTAGTGATGATCGTATTGATGGACCGCCCGTGGTAAACCGAAGGGAAAACCCGGCTGATCGCCGCATTATCGGTCAACAAACCGGGCATGGAAATGTCGTCTGTACATTCGAGGATAAACAAGCCATGCAAGCTGTCTGCGCGGTTCAAGGTAAAGCCGGCGAGCAATTTTCCGCCGTCGAAAGCTTGCTTCACCTGCGAATTGTCGCCAAACAGTTTTTCTGCTATCGCTACGTCATTGAGGACATTTCGGAAAAGAGAAATTTGCCAAAAACTGCCTGCGCCGGCTGTTTTCATCGCCATACATTTACGATAGGCGTTGTATTCGAGTACAACTGCTGATTGTGACGGCAGTGCATGGTACGGTCCGGCAGGGCTACGTACAAAAAAAAGCACGGCCAGGACAAGCGCGGCGATCAGCAATACTATAGCGGCAATGCGGCTCCGGGGGCTGAGCGAGTGTTCCATCGGGATTCCTTTTTGGGGCGAAATAGTCGAATTTTTGTAAATTTTAAAAAAGATATTGCCCCGAAGGCCCGCAATTGTGTTGGTTTGCAGAAAAAATTGATATGCAGATCACTTACAGGCAAATGCTCAGGATCGCGGCGCTTTGCGGAGCACTGGCGGTTATTACGGGCGCTTTCGGAGCACATACGCTGAAAGGGATTTTCGAAGCCCGGCAACTGGATTCCGCACATTTGCTTGCCATTTATGAAAAAGGCGTGCAATACCAGTTTTACCACACCCTGGCCCTGGCTTTGGTGGCCGTCTTGATGCAGGCTAGTCCGGGAAATCGCCGCCTGCCCCGCGCCGGGATGTTTTTCCTCTTCGGCATCATATGCTTTTCAGGTTCTTTGTACCTGTTGGCATGCCGCGATCTGATCCCTTTTTCTGTCGCCTGGGTCGGCCCCGTCACGCCGCTCGGAGGACTGAGTTTTATAGCAGGTTGGGTGTTTTTACTGCTCTCTGCAAGAGATTGATCTTCCATAAGACACATAAAAAAACGCCATTTGCGTGAACGTCACGCAAATGGCGCAATACCCGGGATCGGAGCGATCACACCCGGTCTTCTTAACTTACCGTGTGATCGTCAGTTTACGGCTTGCGACACCGCGACTGCTTTGCAGCATCACCATGTACAGGCCTTCAGAAAGTCCGTAGAGCGGAAGTTCCAGAACATTTTCGCCCGCATTGACCGTTTGGCTGTCCATCGTCCGTACGATGCGGCCCGTAAGATCCAATACCTGAACCACGGCCTCAAACGATTCGCTGGCGCTGATGAACAACTGTACGGATTCCGTACCCCTGGTCGGATTCGGTGCCAGTTGCCAGCCTTCCAGTTCGCTGATATCGTGAGTAGAAGATGTCAGCGAAGTGCGGAACGTCTTCTCACGCGATTCGGGGCAGGTCACGTATTCGTTGAAAGGCCGTACGCGCCAGAAATATTTTTTGTTGGGTGACAGATTGTTGAACAACTTGGCAGTGTCGGTCATGATGAATGCCTGACGCAGCGGAGAGTTGTAAAACCCGTTTAAGTCGATCTCCAGCAGATAACGATTGGCGCCGGCCACCGAATGCCAGTTGAGCAACACCTGGTCGTAGTAGTCGGTGGTATCGGCATCCACCGGCCCCTGCAGCAGATCAGGTGGCGTCGTGATGGAGGTGGCGATCGGCGAAAAGACATTATCGAGATAATTGCGGAACGGAGATGCCAGATCGGCCAAAACGGCGGCCTGTTGCATCGGCGTGAACTGATAGCTACTTCCGCAATTGAAGAAATAACTCATGTAGTTGTTCTCCATCGGGTCAACCAGTGTTCCCAGCGGGTCCTTTGCGCCTCCGTTGTAAGGATTGCAACCAGACTGCAGCGAACCGAAGTTGTAATCGGGTGGCGTATCGCAGATCAGGTCGGCGGAATTGGCGCAGTTGGAGCCGTTCTGCCGCTCGGTAAGGATGTCTATGTTGGGACCGGGGTGATAGGGCGCAATGATGGGCGCTACCGGCCATCCGGAAGAGTTGGGGTTGAAAGGATTGTCTTCATACCCGTAGAAAGTATGACGCAGGCTGAAAAAATGCCCTACCTCGTGGGGAACCGTACCGTTACCGGTTCCGTTTACCTGATCCTTCCGGCTCACCACCCAGTCGTTGCCCGGCGAATAGTAGGCCAGGACGTTATTGCCTGTGAAAGCCTGGTTGACGATAAAAATATTCAGCGCGCCCGTGTGGCGGCGGTTTGCCATCAAAAAGGTATTTGACTGCCCGACATACACATTGTCATTATTGATGGTATAATCGAACAGGCCATAAGTCGGGTGCGGGCTGAGGAAGAAACGAATGTCCATAGGAGCATAGGCCTCATTCATGTCGCACAACTGGTCGAGTATCTGATTTTCCTTGTGCTTCCCGTTGCCGCTGGCGTCGCCAACGATATGAAAATGTACCGGAACATACTGAACGGCGCCTCGTTCAGAAACCTGACCGCTTTCCGCGCGCGCCAGGTTGTCCATCAGGCGCTCGGTGTATTGCATCTGGTCTTCTATTGTCGTACCGCATGTGCCATTCAGGGCTTGCCCCGTCAAGTCGCAAGCCGCTGCAAGGCACAGCGCCAGCAAGACAAACGTTTGTTTCATCATGATATCTTTTTGTAACCATTAAACATTAAGAACGTGTTGGGGATTTTTTGCAGGAGACAGAAAGGATGGATTTTCAGTCTGTTTTGCGCGTTTTTTCAAGCGCATAGCGGTGACTATGTAAGTGAAAAAAGGTGAAAAACAGACTGAAAAGACACTTTTCGGGCC
>JACJYP010000010.1 GCA_020636045.1 Lewinellaceae bacterium | reverse complement strand
AATCACAGAACAAAAAAATAAAAACCAACAATAATGAACAATCAAAAAATCACACCTTGCCTTTGGGTTGAAAAGGATGCAAAGGCGGTAGTAGACTACTATCTTTCAATCTTTAAGGACGGCAAACTGAAAGACTATCGGTTATTTAAAAATATGCCAACCGGTGACGGCACCGATAATGTTGGCAGTTTTGAAACGGCTGTAATGGAACTTGCTGGAGTAGAATTTTCCATCCTTGCCGCGGGACCAATGTTTAAATTCAATGAAGCTATATCGCTCGTTATAAATTGTAAAGACCAGGACGAAGTTGATTATTATTGGACTGCACTTACAACCGATGGCGGTGAGGAAGGCGTTTGTGGCTGGTGCAAGGACAAGTACGGTTTATCATGGCAGGTTGTACCTGTTGAATATTTTGACCTGATCCATAGTACTAACCCGGAAGTCCGGCAAAAGGCATTGATGAACACATTTAAACAGAAGAAACTGATTCTATCAGAACTTAAATAAGTGACGAATACCGGCAAGGTGGAAACTGTGACCAGAAGGAAAAGAACTCCCCACTTTCGGCAATACCCAAGCCGTTAGCGGCAGGCACAAAAAAGCAACCCTTATTCATCTCTCCTGTCTTTCGTTTTTGAATCAAAATAAATAAAAGATTGAGAAGGGAATTGATAAAATTTGTGCATACTGTTGCAAACTGGTGCTTATACTTTCTGGCGTTTACGGTGTTTTCATGCTCGCCAAAACACGCACAGATCTTAAAAAACGAACCGGTGTTGACATGGATGAAGAATGCGAACGTGCCAACAGTGGGTGTATGCATGATTGAAAACGCCAAAATTCAGCAGGTCAAAATGTTTGGAAATATCGAATATCATTCTCCTGCGCCACTCAATACACTTTTTAACCTGGCTTCCCTGACCAAGCCTTTAATATCTACGACCACTTTAAAATTAGTGGGCGCCGGACAATGGCAACTTGATGAACCTCTTTGTCATTATTGGACTGACCCTGACGTTGCGAATGATACCTTTAATAAAAAACTGACCACAAGACACATACTTAGCCATCAATCGGGCTTGCCAAACTGGAGAGGACATGAACCCAATGGAAAATTGTCCTTTGCATTTGAGCCCGGCACTCAATGGAAATATTCCGGTGAAGGGTTCGAGTACCTGCGCAAAGCATTGGAAAACAAATTCCATGTTCCGATAGAAAAACTGGTAGATTCAATTTTGTTCACTCCCCTTGGTATGAAAGATACCCGGTTTTATTGGGATAGCAATATGGATACTACCCGCTATGCCGAGAGGTATAGTGCCGATGGCACTTTGTACGAAAAAGAGAAGTGGTATTCCGCAAATGCTTCAAATTTAGTGCTTTCCACCCCCGAAGATTACGGGAAATTTGGGGCAGCGATCCTGAAGGGAGAATACCTTTCGGGCGAAATTCAGGAGGAGATGATTAAAACACAAGCACGGCCAACCGGCAGCAGAACGTTTGGCCTGGGCTGGAATGTAATCAGAAATTTAACCAAAGGCGGATATGCTTTGACGCATACAGGAAGAAATCGGGGACAAAACACAGTCATTATCCTTTTGCCACAGGCGAAAAAGGGGATAATCGTCTTCACGAATGGTGAAAATGGCGATAAAGTATATGAAAGGATTATTTCAGAATATTTTGATTCAGGTAAAGAGATATTAGCCCGAATGCGATAAAAGGCTTTACGAAAATGCCTCAAAAGCCGGCACTCAAAGCCCACGCACGGCGGCACATACGCAGGGCCGGGCGTTATAGCCAACCGACAAACGCACTCATAATAATGAGAAACTACATCAACATAAGGGCACGCTACATATTCCAATCTCTATTTGTAGCCGTTCTGTTGACGCTTCATTTGAACGGATTTTCCCAAAATATAGAATTTGAAAAGGACACATTTGATTTCGGTGAGATCCACTACGATCCGCGAGTAAAGCAATACCTGAAGTTCAGGAATACAGGAGCGGATACGCTTCGATTTCTTGCTGTTCCGAAGACTGCATGCGGTTGTGATGTTGCCTCCAACAAAGACAACAAGATGGCGTACGCGCCCGGTGAGGAAGGTGTTGTTGTCTATGCCTTTGATACCAGGGGCTACGGGAAATATCGAAAAACGATTACCATCAGGACAAATTCAACCGAAGAATACAAAGTCCTTCGTGTGAAATGGGAGATCATTCCCACGGTAAAACAGGAGTAGCCACAACTAAATCTGACCGTTGGCTCCGACAAAGCAAACCCTCTATCTTTTTCCATCCCGATCAAATCTTTTTCCCCACTGCCAGATTTTGGCAGTGAGCCTGCCCATTTTTGCCGCGCATCTCTTCTGAGAAACGATCGGAAGAGGTATAAAACCCGTTTTCAGGGGAAATCTCCATCCAGCAACACACATAAATTCATTACAATGGCACAAAAAGATCTTTTTCCCGCATTCAGCGCCCACCAGGTGTCGCAACTCAACAAGATATGCGGAGGCGTGAAAAACACGACATGGACTTCCCAGACTACCGGCACGGACTACAAGGACTACAAGTATGGCAAGAATGAACTGAACGAAACGGATCAGTACGTCGACTACGGCGGTACCGATAAAACGTTCCAGCCGGTCTGATGACTTTTCAATCGACTATTGCGTCGAAAGCACCCCGTACAGGCTTCCTGAATGGGGTGCTTTTGCGCTTTTATCTGAAGCCGGCAATTGTTATGCTCCGATTCCTTTTCCTGATTGCGATCCTGTTTTCCGGCTATCGGGGTGTCTCACAGACCCCGTCCTGCGGAAGTATTTACCAGCAAAATAAATTTATCGCGTACCGGTACAGCGCGCAGGGCAAGCCTGACAGCGCCCTGATCTATTACAAGCGGGCTTTTGCTACGGGCGCCGCCGCAGTCAACGATATGCTGATGGCCGCAGACAAGGCCGTACTGGCCGACAGCCTGACCATTGCCAGAGCGCTCATTTTGCAAGCCTTCGGGCACGGCCTGAGCCAGGCAGGGTACCGGCAGTTCCTCAAATGGAGCAGCCGCGATAAAGTCGATAAGGAGAACTGGATTTCGGGCGATACCATTGCGCTGCTGATCGGGCAGTACCAGCAGGGGCTCAACCAACCCTTGATCGCCGAATTGAAAGAAATGGAAGAAAACGATCAACTCGGCCGGGATGACGACAGCGATCTTTCAACTGCCCTGACCGCTTATCAGGACAGCGTAAATGCCGAACGGTTGAAGAAAATGGTTGCCGCGCTCGGACACCTGCCGGGCTACAGCGAGGTCGGTTCGGACGGCACGGACGTGCTGGAACTGCTTTTTCTGCACATGAATGCGGAAAATCTCGGCTGGTTCATGCCCTATATCATCGATCAGGTGCACAAATGCGAGTATTTCGATGTGGA
Source organism: Lewinellaceae bacterium (assembly GCA_020636045.1). Classification (GTDB taxonomy): domain Bacteria; phylum Bacteroidota; class Bacteroidia; order Chitinophagales; family Saprospiraceae; genus M3007. The sequence continues at coordinate 199,297 of JACJYP010000010.1, read as the reverse complement.
CGGGCTTGCCTATCAGATCGACCGTATCGCCGTGGGCTCGGGCCTGGCGCTGTATATCGACGAGCATAATATGCTGAAATATGATATGACCATGCCCGTTTTTCTGAACCGGCAATATTATTCCGTCACGGGCTACTGGTATGACAGGAGTCCCCGCGACGAAAAGGAGTATTTCTGGCCGGTTTTCGAACCCTTTCGGGCGAAACAACTAAACGCCACCCGCGAGCGGTTGTGCCTCGATCCCTACGAGCACTATCTGTCGAGAAGACCCCGTACGGAGTCCGCTCCGGCCGAAACACTGATCAAAATGTTCGGCAGATGATCCTGATCCTGTCCGAAGAAGGCGATATCACGACCAACGAAGTGATGGATTGGCTCGCGTTTTACCGTTTGCCGTACCTGCGCATCAACGAAGAGGACCGGATACAGCTCGACCGGTTTTCCATAAGCGAAAAAGGTGACCTTGCATTTACGATCCGCCTGCACCGGCACCTCCTTCACTCCGGCGACATCACCGGCTTTTTCTACCGGCGCGGTTTTTTCCTGTTCAATCTCAAAGTGCCGAAATCGAACGACCAAAAGATACAGACCGACCTTCGGAACCACATCCGGCAGGATGCGCTGGACCTGAATGAATTCGTGGCCATCATGCTTGAATCCGGCGTTGCGCATATCGGCGAATATCGCCTGCACCGGGTGAACAAACTCACGACGCTGAAAATGGCGGCCGAATGCGGGCTGCTGATCCCTCCGACCTACCTGTCGGAAAACCTGCCGCAAATAGCAGCATTGCTCGAACAGGAAGGCTCGCTCATTTCAAAGGGTATCAGCGACACCTTTTCTTCCGATTCTTTACAGTTGGGCGTCAATATTACCGGCTATACGACCAAAGTCAGCCGGGCCGATATTGAATCGAGCAGCCCCGCGCTGGCCGTCACCCTGTTCCAGAAAGAAATCGAAAAACTCCTGGAAGTCCGGTCGTTCTACCTGAGGGGCCGGTTCTATTCGATGGCCATCATTTCCCAGCAAAATCAAAAAACACAAACCGACTACCGACAGTACGACCGGGAACACCCCAACCGCAACGTGCCGTTTCAACTGCCGGCGCAGGTAGAACAAAACCTGCAACAACTGATGGATCGCCTGGAGTTGTCGACCGGCAGCATCGACCTGATCGTCGACAAGGACGAAAAATACTATTTCCTGGAAGTCAACCCCGTCGGGCAGTTCGGAGGGCTTTCCGACACCTGCAACTATCAACTTGAAAAACGAATAGCGGAATATTTTTATGGATCCGAACAAAACAACGGGCGCCGGAACCTTTAGAGACGACGGCGGGTGGAACCGCAGGATCTTTCCGGACTTTGACAGGGAGCGGTTCCCTTTTTACTTCAACTATCTCGAATACAAGCCCTGGCCGCGAAAACGGGCATTTGTGAAGATCATGGATCCGATGTACCGGTCGGTGTACATTCAGATCAAGTACTTCAAACCTGTGCATCCCTGCGGCACCCATCTTCTCAATATGTCATGGAAAGAGCACTTGGATTCTCAAAGGATTGTTTTGTAGTACCCGGCAGCCTGCAGAGTGCTATTTATGACACCCGCCGCCAGGATTACGCGCTTGTCAGCAACAGATATGCCGCCGATCTCCACACTTTTATCGGGAAAAGCGAAAGTTACGTTCGCGCGCACATGGACCCTGCGCTGTTGCAATTCCTGATTGAGCGGGAGTATGTCTACTTCTGGCCTGCGGGCTTGCTGGACCGGTTTGCGGATATTTCAATGTCGTACGAAGCGCCCTTTTTTCTTGAAAATGCCATCATCGAGGGAAATGACCTTTCTGCGCTCGAGCCGCTCAACCTGCTGCTGGAAGCGGGTTGCCGCTATTTTCTGATCATTTTACACGATCCGGTTTCACCCGACGAACTGGACCGGTACCTCTCAACGGCGGAATTCAGAACGATCCCGACCCTTGAACTGCACCTGAACAAGGTGCCTCAGGCGAGGACCGGGCAGTTAAAGTCGCTCGTCCATAAATTCCCGTTCATATCCTCGCTTTGCGTGTACAACGGCAGGCGAGAGCAGTTTTTTATAAGGAACCAGATACCCGTCGCCGTGACAAAAAAGGCATTTCCCGGCCTCGCTTCCTTTAAGTCGCCCGATACCTTTTTTGTAAATCTTCAACTCTTTGTCGAGTCCAGGAACCACAATCCGTATTTCCACAAAAAGATATACATCGGCCCGGACGGCGGGATACGCAGCAGTCCGGAAGACCCGGAAACGCACGGCAATATCCATCACCTGAACGATGCCGGAGATATCGTCCGGATCGTAGAGGGCGAGCATTTTCAGAAATACTGGAATGTCTCAAAAGACAAGATTGATGTGTGCCGTTCCTGCGAGTTCAGGTATATGTGCGTGGATGCCCGGCTTCCGCTTCCGCGCAGCGACGGCAGCTGGTATTTCGCGGACGAGTGCGCGTACAATCCTTTTCTCTGCAAATGGCAATGGGAAAGCGGTTATCAGGCACTGGTAGATTGCGGCGTCCGCAGCGATCCGGATGGTTTTCAGGTGGACGAGGAGGCGCTGGAGGCCGTTCGGCAGGAAACCTGGGCGGATATATCCTGACATGCGTTGCTCAGGCGGGGAAAATGAAGCCCGCTGCGCGTTCATTTGCGCAGCGGGCTTGATAATTTTATTGCGGTGTTCCAGTGTGTGCCGGTGTCCCAACCAGAGGTTGGTGTTACGGGTTACCTGTTCATCGACTCCAGGAACTCTTCGTTGCTGCTGGAGTGCATCATTTGCTTTTTCATGAACTCCATCGCTTCTTCCGGCTTCATGTCGGCCAGGTGGTTGCGCAGGATGAACATGCGTTGCAGCGTGTCCTTGTCGAGCAGCAATTCCTCGCGGCGCGTGCTCGATTTGGTCAGGTCGATGGACGGGTACAGACGGCGGTTGGCAAGGTTGCGGTCGAGTTGCAGTTCCATGTTGCCGGTACCTTTGAATTCCTCGAAGATCACCTGGTCCATTTTCGAACCGGTATCGATGAGCGCGGTAGCGAGGATGGTCAGCGAACCGCCGTTCTCGATCGCGCGCGCGGCGCCGAAGAACTTTTTGGGCTTCTGCAGGGCCGTGGCTTCCACACCACCCGACAGCACCTTGCCGCTGGCGGGCGCTACGGTGTTGTAGGCGCGCGCCATACGCGTGATGGAGTCGAGCAGGATGACCACGTGGTGGCCGCATTCGACCATACGCTTGGCTTTTTCGAGTACGATATTGGCGAGGCGTACGTGGTTGTCGGCGGCTTCGTCGAACGTAGACGCCACCACTTCTGCTTTCACGCTGCGGCGCATATCGGTCACCTCCTCCGGCCGCTCGTCGATCAGCAGGATGATCACGTAGCATTCCGGGTGGTTTTTGGTGATCGCGTTGGCGATATCTTTCAGCAGGAAGGTTTTACCCGTTTTGGGTTGCGCGACGATCAGGCCGCGTTGCCCCTTGCCGATGGGCGTGAACAGTTCGATGATCCGGTTGCCGAAATCGCGGCCGGTCGAACTGGACAGCAGGTTGAACTTGGAAGTGGGGAACAGCGGCGTGAGGTAGTCGAAGGGCACGCGGTCGCGTACATCCTTGGGATCCAGGCCGTTGATCTTGCTCACACGCAGCAGGGCGAAGTATTTTTCGCCTTCTTTCGGCGGGCGGATGGCGCCGCGCACGGTATCGCCGGTGCGCAGGCCGAACAGTTTGATCTGCGAAGGCGACACATAAATGTCGTCGGGGCTCGTCTGGTAGTTGTAGTCCGGCGAGCGCAGGAAACCATAGCCGTCGGGCATCATTTCCAGCGTGCCTAACCCTTCGATGATGCCGTCGAGTTCTACGTCGAACTTCTCCTTCGGGATTACGGGCATCACTTCGGCGGGCTCCGCTTCCTGGCGCTGTTGTGCCGGGTGCGCTTCGGCAGCCGTTTGTTTTGTTACATTCATATCTTCATCGTCTTCGGCAACGGGTGGCGTCACGAATTCCTCTTCGGCAGCGTTGAGTTTGGCTGCTTCGGGGTCCACCAAAGCGGGATTGCCGGGGCGTTGATCGCGGTTCCGGTCGCGGTCGCGCCGGTCGTCCCAGCGGTCGCGCCGGCCGTTGCGATCGTTGCGGTCGCGCCGGTCGTCCCACTCGCGGCGCCTGAACTCGCGGTTTTCCGGACGGCGCTGCTGGTCCTGCTGGTTGCGGCCGGATGCGTCGCGGCGCTGATCCTGGTTGCGATCGCGGTACGAGGGCTGGTTGCGGTTGTCGGGGCGGCGTTGTTCCTGTGCCGGAGTTTGCTGCGTAGCCGTACCGGCCGGCTTTTCGGCGGCAGGTGCAGCCGTTTTAGGGGCTGCGGGCTTGGGTTTTTCCGTTTTGGTAACCTTGCGCGGCCGGCGGCCGGTTTGGGGGTTGGGTTCTTCGACAACAGGCACTTCTTTGCCGTTGTTATTTTTTTCGGCAGACGCCTGTTCGTCGAGGATCTTGTAAATGAGGTCCTGTTTGGTGAGTCTGTTGTACCCTTTAAGGCCCAGTTGCTGGGCAATCTCTTTTAATTCGGGTACCAGCTTGTCGGACAGCTGAGTAATGTCGTACATGGCAGGATAGGGAAAAGTAATTTTTTGTGAATGATGCCTTGGAATGCATCGGAGCGGCGATCAGGTAATACCCGCCGCGGCAGGGTGTTTAAGCGTAGTTGAAATGATTTGACAAGTAATCTGATCCTGATAGCGGGCCGGACCAACGAATCGGACCGTCCCCGGGAGGTTTGATTTTCAGACAATCAACGTGGTACTGAAGGGATACAATAAAGTGTTGGCTAACCGTTCGCGTCTGTAAGCTCCCAATCGCCTCTGCTCAAACAAAATATCTAATCGGAATGAAGAGGGAAACCTGGGTAGAGATGAAGAGTTCCTCGGACGCCGGCGAGAGCCGCAAGAAGAATTGTAACGGGGCAAAGATAAGCCTATTTTGAAATTCGCTCTATCTTGCGCCACATTTTTGCAATTGCCACATATCTTTTCCGCAAATCTTGTCCTTTTAACGACTTCGCGCGCCAAATGTTGCGTTATCAGTCTGTTAATGTCGGCAAGTTGAAATATTGACACCAATAGGGTTATTGTTCAGACACACCCTGAAATCCATTTACACGCCAAACAAAAGACAACACGATCATTTTTCATGTTACAGGTAAAAGTAATACGCGAGGAAAAACAACGGATCCTCAACGGCCTGCGCAAGCGGGGCTGGACGGGAAAGCAACTCAACGTGATCGACCGGATCATCGAAGTCGATGACGACCGCCGTAAAACGCAAAAGGAACTGGACGACACGCTGGCCGAAAGCAACCGCATGGCCAAATCGATCGGCCAACTCATGGGCCAGGGCAAAAAAGACGAGGCAGAGGCGATGAAAGCACAGGTGACTACCCTGAAAACGCAAAGCAAAGCCTTAGAAGAACAACTCGGCGCCATCGTCGCCCAGCTCGACGAACTGCTGTATTCGGTGCCCAATTGCCCCCACAGGAGCGTACCCAAAGGCAAAACGGCCGATGACAACCGCGTCGCCAAAGACTGGAAGCAACCCTTCCCCAGTCTGCACGAAGGCGCGCTGCCGCACTGGGACCTCGCCAAAAAATACAACCTCTTCGACTTCGAACTGGGCGTAAAACTCACCGGATCGGGCTTCCCCGTGTACCGCGGCAAGGGCGCGCGCCTGCAACGGGCGCTGATCCAGTTTTTCCTCGACGAAGCGGTCAAGGCCGGCTACGAAGAGATATTGCCGCCGCATCTGGTGAATGAAGATACCGCGCGCGGCACAGGCCAGTTGCCCGATAAAGAGGCGCAGATGTATAAATGTGACCTCGACAACCTCTACCTGATCCCTACCGCCGAAGTGCCGGTGACCAATATCCTGCGCGACGAGATCGTACCGGTAAAAGAGCTGCCGCTGCGCATGACGGCCTACACCCCCTGTTTTCGCCGCGAGGCGGGCGCCTGGGGCGCGCACGTGCGCGGCCTGAACCGCGTGCATCAGTTCGACAAGGTGGAGATCGTACAGATCGAGCATCCGGACAACTCGTACAAGAGTCTGCAGGGCATGGTGCGCCACGTGGAAAAACTCATGAAAAAACTCGAACTGCCTTACCGCATCCTGCTGCTCTGCGGCGGCGATATGGGTTTTGCCGCCGCCAAAACATTCGATTTCGAGGTGTGGTCGGCTGCGCAGGAGCGCTGGCTCGAGGTGAGTTCGGTGTCCAATTTCGAAACGTTCCAGAGCAACCGCATGAAATTGCGCTTCCGCGACGAAAACGGCAAGATCGAACTGGCGCATACCTTAAACGGCTCGGCATTGGCGCTGGCACGCATCGTGGCGGCCATTCTGGAGAACAATCAGACGCCGGAGGGCATTCACATACCCAAAGTGTTGCACAAATACACGGGTTTCAAAACGATCTGAACGGAACGGGAGCAAGTCTTCAAAAGCCGGCAAACCTTTTTTCGTTCGCCCTGTTTTTATCAGCGATCTTCGAATTTCGCGGCCGGTTAATCGAGAACTTGTTATTTTTACCCGGTTTCCGCGTTTAAAGCGTATTATTAATTCAACGATTCACTATGGGTCTGATCATTATCAGCGTTGTGTTCATGGTCATCGGGATGATCCTGAGCAACGTTCTCAAAAGCAAATTCAAAAAATACAGTCAGGTGCCCCTGACCAACGGCATGAACGGCGCCGAAGTGGCCGCTACCATGCTGCGCCACTACGGCATCAACGATGTGCGGATCACACAGGTGGACGGACAACTGACCGACCACTACAATCCGCAGGATAAAACCGTCAACCTCAGCAACGACGTATACAACGGCCGCAGCGTTGCCGCCGCCGCCGTGGCGGCCCACGAATGCGGACACGCTGTGCAGCACGCTACGGCGTACAGTTTCCTGCAAATGCGTTCTTCGCTGGTGCCGGTCGTAACCATTGCTGCCAACATCCAGCAGTACATGTTCATGTTCGGCTTCGCTTTTGTCGCGCTGTTCAAGAGCCCGATCGTGCTGGTGATCGCCATCGCGGCCTTCGGCATCACGACCCTGTTCAGCCTGATCACGCTGCCGGTCGAATTCGACGCCAGCCGCCGCGCGCTTGCATGGCTCGACAGCAGCGGCTTTGCACGCGGACAGGAGTACGCCGGCGCCAAAGATGCCCTGACCTGGGCGGCCATGACTTACGTTTCCGCAGCCCTGGCAGCCCTGGTACAACTGTTGTACCTGCTCTGGGCACTGCTGGGCAGCCGCGATTGACGCAAGGCATGATTGGTTCTGTAGTTTAGCATTTGGAAACCAGTTTGGCAGTAGCAGTAGGCAGCGGCAGTATTGATATTGGTGCGAAGTTGCTGCGCAAAAAACGATTCCGTTTCATGCTTTGTCTAAATTTTACTGCTACTGCTACTGCTACTGCCAACTGTTTGCTTGAACCACTTGACCCGCGACTGACGGGCGCGTATTAAAAAAACTGACGGGCTTGTCGCTTTTGGGCGGCAGGCCTGCTTTTATTTCCGGCAATTACTTCGTTGCTTTGAATAAAAATACCATCGGGTATTCAATGATATGTTTCCTGCCCTCAATCAACGAAAAACAGGAAGGTTTTCCCTGCGCTGGCGCGTTTTCTTCCGGCGTCTTTTTTATTTTCTGGTCGTCTTCATGGGCGTGTGGTTCATCGCCGTGCAGGCGGGCTGTCTTGCCATGCGCACGCCCGACCGCGAATGGGTGAAGAAACTGCGTGAACAGGGGCAGACCCTGACGCCCCGCTTTTGCGATATCCCGGACCGGGACGGACGCCTGATACACGCCGTCAGCGTGAGTGCCGCCGACAGCCTGCCCTGGGTGGTGATGGTGCACGGATCGCCGGGCGCTTCCGATGCCTATCTCGATTACCTGGCCGATACGCTGTTGAGCGCCCGGGTCAATATGCTGAGCATCGACCGACCGGGTTTCGGATATACGCAGGGTTTCGGCAGGCCCGAACCATCTGTCGAAGTCCAGGCGGCGGCAGTGCAGGCGGTCGTTGCACAGATGGCGCCGGGGCGCAAAGTATTTCTTGTCGGGCATTCGCTCGGCGGACCCGTGATCGCGCGATTCGCGATGGACTACCCCGGGCAGACGGCAGGGCTCATCCTGGTGGCCGCATCCATCGATCCGGACCTGGAAGAACACCCGTTCTGGCAGTCGGCCATCGATCCGCCGCCCTTGAAGTGGTTGATCCCCAAGAGTTTCTGGGCGAGCAATTACGAGATCAGGGCCCTAGAAGGAGAATTGCGGAAAATGCTGCCCTTGTGGGAAGGTATTCGTTGCCCTGTTGCCGTGATCCATGCGCAGGACGACAGCCTGGTGCCGGTCGGAAATGCTGATTTTGCCATGAAAATGCTCGTGCATGCGACCGGCCTTTCTGTGGAAATCATGCCCGACGGCGATCATTTCATCCTCTGGAGCCGCCGTGAAAAGATCCGGAAAGCCATACTCGACATGGTTGCCGGCGATCGCTGAGCACCGCTTTATTCAAGCCGCGCAAATCGGTAACCCGAAGCCCCGAAATGCCGGAGAATGGCCGGCAGCGCGTGACGCAGGTTGCGTTCTGCTTTCAGGCTGTCGTGCATCACGACAATGGAGCCTGCCTGTGCATGGTCGATCACATTTTGCAGGCACTGTTCCGGTGAAATGTTCGCGTCGTAGTCGCCGCTCAGCACATCCCACATGATGATTCGGTAGTGTTTTCTCAGCACATCGCGCTGTCGCGGCATCAGGCGGCCATAGGGAGGGCGGAAAAGATCGCTTTTGACCATGCGGGCGCATTGCCGCACGTTGTTCAGGTATTTCACGTCTTCCGTTTTCCAGCCGCTGAGGTGATTGTACGTGTGATTGCCCACCGAATGTCCTTCTTCGAGGATACGTTTGTAGATGCCGGGATGCTTGCGGACGTTGTCACCCACGCAAAAAAAAGTCGCTTTTGCACCGCAGGATTGCAGGGTGTCGAGCACCCAGGGCGTGAGTTCGGGGATAGGGCCGTCATCGAAAGTCAGGTACATCACCGGCTCTTCGTCGGGCATGCGCCAGGTGTAGGCGGGCATGAGCGCCTGGATCAACCGCGGTGTTTTGGCAAAAAACATGGGTGCAATGTATTGACTGAATTGGACAGATTTTATCGCTACCCGTCAAAAGAAGGTCGGGAATGGCCAACCAATAAGATAAAACCGCTACTTTTGCTGTTAATAATGCGCGTCGACTGAACCAGAATCAGATTCGGTCCACGCGCCTTTTTTTCGCTATGTCTGTTCGTGTTCGTTTTGCTCCTTCTCCGACCGGCGCGCTGCATATCGGCGGCGTGCGGACGGCTTTGTACAACTACCTGTTTGCAAAGCAACAGGGCGGTACATTTATCCTGCGCATCGAAGACACGGACCAGAATCGTTATGTGCCGGGCGCTGAAGCGTATATCATAGAATCCCTGAAATGGCTGGGCCTGACGCCCGATGAAGGGGTAGGGGATTTCGGTGGCACATTCGGCCCGTACCGCCAGAGCGACCGGAAGGACATTTATCACAAATATGCGCTCGAACTGGTGGAGCGCGGCCACGCCTACTATGCCTTCGATACGCCCGAGGAACTGGAGCAACGCCGGCAGGAAACGGACAATTTTACCTATCATTTTGCAACGCGTAACGGCCTGAGCAACAGCCTTGTCCTGCCACAGGACGAAGTGCACGCGCGCCTGAACTCCGGAGCGCCGTATGTTATCCGGCTGAAAGTGGAACCCGACCAGGAAATCCATATCCGCGACCTCATTCGCGGCGATGTGCGTTTCCAGAGCAGCGAACTCGACGACAAGGTGCTGCTGAAAGCGGACGGTATGCCCACTTACCACCTCGCCAATATCGTCGACGATCACCTGATGCAGATCAGCCATGTGATCCGCGGCGAAGAATGGCTGCCCAGTACGGCGCATCATGTGCTCCTGTACAGGGGATTTGGATGGGAAGATACCATGCCGCAGTTCGCGCACCTGCCCCTGATCCTCAAGCCGGTCGGAAACGGCAAACTGAGCAAACGCGACGGCGCCAAATTCGGTATGCCGGTATTTCCGCTGAGCTGGGAAGGCGAAACTGCCGACGACAGTTTTACGGGTTTCCGGGAAACGGGATTCTTGCCGGAGGCGGTGCTCAACTTTCTGGCGCTGCTCGGCTGGCACCCTGGCGACGATCGCGAACTGTTCAATCTGGACGAACTGATCGATGCCTTTTCCGTGGAGCATATCAGCAAAGGCGGCGCCCGCTTCGATTACGAAAAAGCGAAGTGGTTCAACCAGAAATACATACAGGCCGCTGAAAACGATATACTCGCCAGCCACATCCGCCCGCTGGCCGACGAAAAAGGCTATCGCGTCAGCGATGCCTACCTGGCTACGGTGGCCGGCCTGATGAAAGAACGCGTGACTTTTTTGCCCGATTTTGTCGAAAAAGGGTACTACCTGTTCGAACCCGTACTTGATTATGACCTCGATATGTTGCAGAAAAAGTGGCAAGACGGTACCGCGCAGGTGGTTCGGGAATTGAAAACGCTGGTTGCTGAGGCAATGCCGTACGAAAGTGCTTCGCTGGAGCAGGCTGTTAAAACGTTCATCCAGGAGAAGGGCCTGAAACCCGGCGATGTGTTGCCGCTGCTGCGTCTTGCGCTTGCCGGCACCATGCAGGGCCCGGCGGTATTTGACATGGCCGTAGCGCTTGGCAGGGATGAATTTGCGGGCCGGCTCGATCTGCTGGTGCAGCAGGGAGAAAAATTGCTTTCCAGTGCCGTCGGCTCCTGAATGTCGGCGCCCGGTGATTCCTTTTACTCAAAACTTCAATATAATGGCCAAAAAAAACAAAGCAAAACCGCCCGAACAAGTTCCCAAAAAGCCCTCTAAATTGAATGAAATGGACATTCAGGTGAACGAATTGGGGCAAATAGAACGCAATTTCGACATCGACAAGATCAATCAGTTCCTCAACGAAAACGTACCGGACAAGAAGTTTTCCGACGAAAAATAATCATCCGATCGATACCTCCCGCTTTTCGGCCAAAGCCGACTTTAATCGAACGTAATCCGTTTAATCTTCAGCGAAAGAACATATTCTCTTGACACCCCCGGCGGCCTCCTTCGGTCGTCCGAGATGAAACACGTCCGTATGACAAACCGGTTACACAGACACTTTTTGGCAGTGCCGGCCCTACTGGTGTTCTGCTTCTCCATATTCCCTTTTCTCGGCCTCATCGCCCAGCCAGGTTTTTTCAACTTCACCCCGCCTGCCCAGACGACCATCAATGTCGGCCCGACGTGCTCCGCATCCATGGCCGACAGCCTTGCCCTACCCACCGTAACATCTACTGTTGGCGCGAATATCACCATGTCCATGCTGGACACCTCCATGGTCATGTGGGAATACGACGACTTGTGGACGGCGCCCACCCTGAATATCGTGGTGCCCTGGCTGGTGAAAGATGATCAGGGGCATATGCATACATTTATGTTCACGGTCTCCTTCGTGGATGCGACGCCACCGGTGTTCGATCTGATGGGCACGCCGCCGACGGCCAGTTACGGCTCTATCGTGCAGGTGCCCCTGCCACCGAATATCACGGCTACCGACTGTACGCCCGTCACCGTGACCTATGTGCAATCCACGCCGCCCGACACCTGCGCGGCCGGGGTATTTACAAGGACCTGGACGGCTAAAGATACTTTCAACAATACGTCCGTTTTCACCCAGACGATCACGATCAGCGCCGACATCCTGCCGCCGGTGATCGCGATACCGCCGCAAAACGGATCAGCGCCCTGCGAACAACTGGCCAGCGCCTATCCGGCCTGGCTGGCGCAGCAGATGTCGATCTTCAGCGCCAATGACGTATCGGGCATCAAGTCCTATACGAACAACGGCCCGGCCGCTTTTCCTCCCGGCTGCGCCGTGCCGCTTACAGTGACGTTCCGGGCGACCGATAACTGCAATTTATTTACGACAGCCACGGCTGTGTTCACCACTTCCGACAACAAACCTCCCGTGATCCCGGTGGCGCCGATGGATACGGTGGCTTATTGTTCGCCCGGCGGCGATCATCTGACCAAACTCGGCGAGTGGATCAGCGCGCACGCTTTTCTGGAAGCGCACGACTCCTGCTCGCAGGATTCATTCCTGACCTACACCATGCAGATGAACGGCACGCCGAGCGATTCGGCGCAGGTAGTGGCGGCTTTCCTGGCGTCCTACGCCAATGGGTGCGACTCGCAACTCGTCGGCAGCCAGTGGTATGGCAAGGTGAGAGGTACGGTTCTTGTGAATTTCTTCGTCACAGATGCCTGCGGAAACCAGGCTGTTGCCGGACAGGCGATGTTTGGCGCCATCGATACCCTTCCGCCCGTGCTTAACGGCAGCAATACCGTAGAACAATGCGGCAGCGGCGACGACGATGCGAGTTTGCAGGCGTGGATCAACCTGCACGGCAACGCGTCTGTTTCAGACGATTGCTCTTCTACCACCTGGACGGATTTTTCCTATACCACTTCCGACGGACAGAGCGGGAACGGCTCGTTCGGCAGCGGCCCCTACCCGCCGGTGCAGGCCTTTAATTGCAACTGGTACGCCGACGTGACGTTTCGGGCTACCGACGATTGTGGAAATATCGGCTCCCTGACCCTGCGTTTTCAGATCCAGGACAATGAAATGCCCGTGATCTCGGGTTTCCCGGATACGGTCACGCTTTCCTGTCCGAATCCCGTGCCGGTCATGCCCGCCGGCTTTATCACGGACAACTGCGATTCCAGCATGGTGGTCGATTATACGTTTACGACTTCCGATACACTCTGCCCCGGCTCCTACACGATGCATGTGACCTGGTCGGCAACGGATGACTGCGGTAATACCGGCACGGCCACGCAAACGGTGCTGGTGCGCGACACGCAAGGCCCGCTGTTTACCCTGGTGCCGCCGCCGGATACCATGCGCTGCGATACCTTCATGTTGCCGCCCGATGCCGTGATGGGGGTTGATATCGATGCCGCGGACAATTGCAGCCAGGTGACAGGCATTACGACACAGGTCGTTTCCATGCAGGATCCCGACCCCGCCAATTGCGGGCATTACAGTTACGACATCATACGGACTTTTACGGCAACCGATGAATGCGGCAATACCAGCACCACTACCCAGGTGATCAGGGTGATCGATAATCTGGGACCCATGCCGGGAGGCCTGATCGACACGACGATCGTATGCGAAGTGCAGCCCGTACTGCCGCCGCCCTCGCCGGTGGATGCCTGTTCGGGCGCCACGGACGTGCCGGTTTTTATCAATGAAACCGTCACAGCGGGGCCTTGCGACGACTCTTACACCCTTACACGGTTCTGGCAGGCCGAAGATGTGTGCGGAAATACCAGCGTGATCGAGCAGTTGATCCATGTACAGGATACTGTGGCGCCGGTACTGTCGAACATACCTGCCGATGTGACAGTCGAATGCGACGCCATTCCCGATCCGCCCGATCCTTCGATATTCGATGCAGACGACAACTGCGACGAAGACGTGACAATCGTGTTGAGTGAAAGCGAAATCCGCGACCCCGACACCATGGGTTGCGCTCACTGGACCAACTACATCCTCGTCCGTACCTGGACGGCAAGCGACAATTGTGGAAACACAAAGGCTTACACGCAGCACATTAATATTCAGGACAATACAGGACCGGTAATCGTGACCTCCGCGTCGGTGAATTTCCCTTCCGATCAGGGTTTCTGCGGCGCGGAAGTTGCCATTCCTGCGCCTGTTTCCCTCTATGATGAATGTACGTCGTTAAAAAGCCTGGTGGCACTGAAGGACACGGCGCTCCTGCAAAATACCTCCGGCGGACCGAACGGCACTACCCCTGTCGACACCATTGTGTTTCAGTGGCCGGCGCCGAATATCCCGCCCGGCTCACCTGTGCTCGGAAATGCCGTGCTGACGGTCTATCTCGATGTGGCAGATGCAGAAGGGATGGAGGAATACCTTCGCATTTATGGAGAAAACAATTTCCAGATCGGGCAGACGGTGAATACCCCTTTTCAGTGCGGTAACAGTGTCACCACCCTCAATATCGCTGCCAGCCTGTTGAATGCATGGCTCACCGACGGCCAACTAACCCTGACCCTTGCTCCTGCGGGCACAGGTAGTGGCGCCATCAATGCCCTCGCCACCTGTGTAGGCAGCCGTGTGCGCGTCGAATTGACCTATACCGTGACCAATCAGCAGGTGCCCATCACTCTGACCTATACGCTGGATGGCGATACCACCGGCACCTATCCGCCCTCCGATCCTTTTTTCCTGGACGTAGGGATGCACACGGTGGTATACACCGCTACCGATTGTGCCGGCAATTCGTCCACGGCATCGACGACACTGGTCGTGGATGATGTGGAACCGCCTTCCGTCACACCGCCCGCATCTTTTACGGCTTACACGGGTATAAATAACTGCGAAGCAACGGTGCTGTTGCCCTTCCCCGCCATTACGGACAATTGCGACGTTTCGGGAAATATCAACCAGCAGTCGGGGCTTTTGCCCATCCAGTTCGAAAACGATCCGAATGCGGGGTTGATCCCGAAAGATATTATCCTGAACCTATCAAATCTTATTCCGAACGCCATTTCCGGTGGCACCCTCCGTATCAGACACAAAGGTGACAACGACAATTCGCTGATGGGCGAGTTTTTCAGTATTTATGATGAAAACAGCGCCCTTGTTATCCCCGCGACTACCTCCGGTTTGACTGCTGAAGAATGTATCCAGTTTCACGAAACGTCAATTACGGTAACGGCCAATCAGATCAACGCCTGGGCAGCCGACGGGGCGGCTACCTTTACTGCCGTGGCAAACGACGATGCCGGGAATTTTACCGATTTTATCGATCCCTGTACTGCGCTGTTGCCCGACATGACGGATGGCGTGAGTCGCCTGCAAGCGATCCTGGAATACAGTTACGCCGTAGTGACCTACGAGATACGAAACAGCATGGGACAGCTGGTAAAATCGGGCTCGCTCAACGGCGGCCAGACCAGCGAAATTCTAGGCCCGGGCACTTACAACGTAAAATACCTTGTGCAGGACATCAACGGCCTGGAGGGCATGGCTTCGTACACCATCACAGTATTGGACACGGTGGCGCCTTCGGCGCAATGCAAATCGCTGACCATCTTTACCAATCCTTCGGGCACGCAACCCTATGTGCTGCAGCCTTCCGAGATCGACAACGGCAGCGTCGATAACTGCTCGGGAACGAACCTGACATATCAGTTGTCGCAGACGATGTTCAACTGTAACCAGGCGGGCAGTTCCTTTAATGTGGTGATGACGGTGACGGACACCTCCGGCAATTCGTCGACCTGCACGGCGCTTGTAGGGGTCGCTACGTCCATTCTGACGCCGACGTACACACCTGTTTGCGAAGGCGGCACCCTGAAACTGTTTGTCGACCCGCCGGGCAACGACGCGAGTTATACCTATAAATGGAGCGGGCCCAACGGCTATATGTCGACCGTCCAGAATCCCATGATCTCGCCGGCACAACTCTCCAACGAAGGCACTTACTGCGTCACCGTTACCGGCCTGACCGCCTGTACGGCGACGGGTTGTGTGACCGTCGATCTGGTGAATCTGCCGACGCAACCCGTGATCTCTGCAAACGGAACGTCTTTTTGTGCCGGCAACAACGTCGTGCTGGCTACGCCGACCTATTCGGGGCAAAACGTATCGTACCAGTGGTATGCCGATTCCCTGCCTGCGCCGGTGTTGCTCGGCACCACTTCGACGCCGATCTTCAATATCGTACAGCCGCCCGTAGGAGTTTATCGCTATTTTGTAAAAGTGCTGGCCGACGGATGTACTTCGGTAAATTCCAACCTGCTGACGGTGACCGTTTACCCGAAACCTGTGGCGACGGTAGACCAGACCTTTCTCAACCCATGTGAATGTGTGCCGATCTCACTCGGCACGCCGGTGCAGGGGCCTGGCATCAAATATATGTGGACGGGGCCGGGTGGATTTATGGATACCTCACAGTACCCACTGGTGACAACTTGTGCCGTGACGAGTATTCACGAAGGCACTTACACCCTTATCATCAAACAAAACGGTTGCTCGTCCGACCCGGTGAATGTCGTCGTGGATGTGCGTGACAAGCCGGCCACCCCGCAACTGGCAGGCGCGACGCAAGTTTGCGAGGGCGCCACCGTCACCTTGATCGCTACTTTCCAACCTGGGGTAGATTCCTTTCTCTGGCAATCCCCTTCGCTCAGCACGATCTCCACGGCCAATAATTCACTGGTACTCAACAACGTAATGCTCGCCGATTCCGGCTCGTGGCGGGTGCGCATCGTGAAGCAGGGCTGTTATTCCGACTGGTCGGCTCCGGCGGCCGTTCAGGTGCAGGCATATCCCGATGTGGCCGGCAGCGCCAATACGCCGGTTTGCCAGGGTGCTACGCTGCAACTTTCTGCCACTTCCGACGTGCCTTTACCGAACTGGTGCTGGACGGGGCCCAATAACTTCGTGCGGTTCGAGCAAAATCCTGCCGTTACGCCTGCTGTGGCCGGCACATACAAAGTGGTGGGGAAAACCAGTTTCGGCTGCGCCGATTCCACATTTGTCGACGTGGTTGTGGCAACGCCCCCTGTGATCACATCAGTGACCAACAATGCTCCCGTTTGTGCAGACGGCTCTGCTGCCACGCTGCAGGCCGTCGTTGTCACCCAAAACGGCCCGGTGACATATTCGTGGACAGGACCCATGAATTTCTCAAGCCCCGACTCGATGCCGGTGATCCCGAACGTAAATGCCACACAAAACGGCACGTACGTGCTCAAAGTGACCGATATATATGGCTGCATGTCAGCGCCGAAATCCACGGTGATCAACATACAGGACCCGCCCGTAACACCGATACTGGCATCCACTCCTCCAATACCGACGGTCTGCGCAGGCGCCGATGTAACGATCTCTATTTCCAATTCCGACAAATACCCCCCCACCGGCACGATCTACACCTGGCTGGTCTCCAACGGCAATATTGTGGCCACAACACAACCTTTCCTGACGATCAGCAACGCACAGGTAAGCGACATGGCCAACTATATGGCGATCGCAGGAGTGGCCGGCTGTATTTCAGATACCTCCGCACCGGTCTTTCTTACGGTTTACCCCATTCCACCGACACCGGTACCCACTTCCAACTCGCCGGTTTGCGAGGGCGACACCTTAAAACTGAGCACCCAACTGGTGCCGGGCGCTTCTTATATCTGGACAGGGCCGGCAGGTTGGACTGCCAGCGTGCGTAACCCCGTCATTCCAAATGTCACCATGTCGCAGGCGGGCAATTACAATGTGTACATCATTGTGAACGGCTGCGCCTCCGACCAGGGCGAAGGGATCAACGTGCAGGTGAAAAAACGGCCCAAACAGCCTAACCTGCTGCCTGCCTCGGCGGTCTGCCTGGAACAACCCGGCGCGACCCTGACGCTGCAGGTATTCCCGGGTTCGGCGGACACGGGCGCCATGTACACCTGGTACTACGGACTGACCATGGCCCCGATCGGCGGGCCGGGATTCCCGATCACCTTCCAGACTTCCAACCTGAGCCCCTATCCGCCGGGCCCCAACCAGTTTTATGTCGTTGCCACGAAAAACGGGTGCAGCTCTTTTGCGTCCAATCTGGTGACGGTCAATTTCGATACGATCCCTGCCAGCACGGCATTTATCGGTACAGAGGGGCCGGCCTGCGCCGCGCAGCCGCTCACCCTCACCGCTGCGCAGTTACCGGGCGGCTCCACCGGTAAATGGACACAGATCGGCACGCCGCCGGTCACCATCGTCAACCCGAACAACGATACGACCCTGGTCACGGGGCTTTCTGCGGGCAACACGTACCAGTTTGCCTGGACCCTGTCGAATGGCGGTTGCAAAAATTACAGCAGCGATACGGTGAGTATACTCGCGTTTGCCCCCGAACAGGCAATGGTAACCGTATCCATGATCGATACCTGTTTTGCCGAATCCATAGAACTGAACGCCATACAGGGTACTACCGTCAACGGCTACTGGACACAGCCGCCGGGACAGATTGATCTGGGTTTTCATATCGTCGATCCGCTGGAGCCCGGCACGATCGCCGATAGTCTGTCACCCGGCAACACGTTGTTCTATTTCTGGAATCTCGACAACGGAGCCTGCGGAATCTCTACGGCTACCGTGACGGTGCGCAATTTCGGCGCCATCGCCAATGCAGGCGCCGACCAGGTGCTTTGCCGCAACGACTCCTGCACCGATCTTACCGCTGCGCAACCGCCGACGGGAGAATTTGGCCGCTGGCACAGCATCAATGACCCGACCCTCGTTTTTGCCAGTCCGAACAGTCCGAACACGACCGTTTGCAACCTGAAACGGGGCATCAACAGGGTGTACTGGGAAACGAATAACGGATTCTGCGGCGACAAATCCCGCGATACCGTCGTGATCGTTTACGATCTCTTTCCAACGGCCGTTCCCGATACGTTTGAAGTGCAATTCGGCGAGAAGATCGACTTCAGCGTGCTGCTGAACGATATTCTGCCTCAACAATTCGATGTGAGCATCGACGACGAACCCGATTTCGGCAATTTCACCCAGATCAGCGAAGGCGTTTACAGTTACCAGCCGAATGTGACATTTTCAGGCGAAGACGTCATGATCTACAAGATATGCAACCTGGTTTGTCCGGAGCCCGCATGCAGTACGGCGGTAGTGACGCTGCTGGTTGGTGAGGTGGGGGGCTGTGAGATTTTCAACCTCATCACACCGAACGATGACAATGTCAACGACGAGTTCTTTGTACCATGTCTGGAAGGCGACGGCGGCATCGACAACGAGGTGACGATCTTCAATCAATACGGAGATGTCGTGTTCCACGCCAAGCCTTACAACAACGACTGGAAAGGAACCTACAACGGGCAGGAGTTGCCCGCCGGCACCTATTTCTATGTCGTAAAATTCAATCAGGATACAAAGCCGCGCAAGGGATTCCTTCAAATCCAACGATAATCAACCGTCCGGCGCAGGGGACGCGCTCCTGCGCCGGACATTTAGGCACTTCTTAACCCGCTCACCGCCAAAGCGCACCGATATGCAAAAAATTTACCTCCCGATCATATGCTGTTGCCTGTATGTCACTTTGCAGGCACAACAGGAGCCGCAATACACCCAGTTCATGTTCAACAAACTGGCTTTCAACCCCGCATATGCAGGCTCTTTTGAATCGCCGACGATCACGGCGATCTACCGAAGCCAGTGGATGGGTCTGGAAGGCGCGCCGGAAACGCAGATCATTTCCTATAATCAGCGCGCTGCGCGCAACCGCGTAGGCATTGGCGGGCACCTGGCGCGTAATACGATCGGGATCACGCGTACGCTTACTTTTAATATTGATTATGCTTATCGCGTACCGTTGCGGCGCGGGTATCTGAGCGCAGGCGTGCAGCCCAGCATTCGGCACCTGTACCAGGACTGGACGGACCCGCGGCTGAACGCTTCGCAAAAATTCGACGGCGCTATCCCGACCGAGCCGAAATCCAAGATCGTGGCGAATGTCGGTTTCGGGGTTTTTTACACGGGATACAAATGGTATGCAGGCGCCGCCGCACCGCGCCTGATCAATAACAGCATAGATTTTGCCGATTACGGCGGCAATCTTTCACGGGAAGTGCTGCACCTGAATGCTATGGGCGGTCTGACTTTTGACGTGGCGGAAGAACTGGTCATCACGCCGCAGGTATTGCTGAAATATGTCGCGAATTCACCTTTCGATGCCGACATCAATATAAGTGCGCTTTTCAGGAACAAATTCTACGGCGGACTCACATATCGCACCGGCGGAGATACCAACGGCACAGGAGAAAGCGTTGATGCACTGGCGGGCATTCAGGCCACCGAGAACCTTTTCTTTTGTCTTTCCTATGACATCGGTCTGACGCGCCTGCGCAAGTACAACAACGGCTCCGTAGAGGCCATGGTGCGCTGGTGGTTCAATCCTCCGGCGCCCGACGATACGGAAAAAGTGGACCCGGGCCGTCCCTGGCAATAAGGGTACCGCATTTGTAAACATGTAAACCAACCACTGCAATTGAGTATGTTTCGCAAATTAATCCTGCTTCTCCCCCTTCTACTACTGGCATGCGCCGCAACCCTGTCGGCCCAGCAATCGTCGAAAAGCAAGTCAAAAGATCGCTTTCGCGAAAAAGACGACCGGCGCTATCCCGTCCGGATCATCAATGCCGACGAGATCAACCAGGAAGGCTCAGATTATGCACCTGCCTATTACAAGGAAGGGATCATGTTCGTGTCCAGCCGTGAAAAAAACGGCCCCCGCGACCCCAAAACCAACCAGACGTATTCCGAGCTGTACTACGCGTTTTTCGATTACAACGGCGACCCGTCCTTCCCGCAGAAGTTCGAGTTCAATGAAATGAAGAAATCGAGTTACCACGAAGGGCCGGTATGCTTCAGCCGAGACAACAAAGTGGCTTTTATTACCCGCAACAACAACAAGGACGGCGTGGTGAAAGCCAACAAGAGCGGCAAGTCGACGCTGAAAATTTATGAAACCCGCTACGGCAGGCCCGATTGGACCCGGCCGGCCGAACTGCCGTTCAACAGCGACGATTATTCCTGCATGCACCCCAGCCTCAGCGCCGACGGCAGCAAATTGTTCTTCGCTTCCGATATGCCGGGTGGCTATGGCGGTTATGACATTTACTACGTAGAACGAAGCAGTTCCGGATGGGGCGCCCCGGTCAATCTCGGCCCCGTGATCAATACCGACAAACAGGAAATATTTCCCTATATCAGCCAGTCGGGATCGCTGTTCTTTACCTCCAACGGCCGCCCCCTGACACTTGGCGGACTCGACATTTATTATGTCAACAATCCGCTGAACAACCCGGAAGAAGTGGTCAACCTCGGCGATCAGATCAACTCCGATGCCGACGACATGGCGTTTATCATTGACGATGCCGGGAAGAACGGCTTTTTCACTAGCAACCGCGCCCGCGGATCAGGCAAAGACGACATTTACCGCTTCGAAGCGCCGCGCGGCCTCGACGGGATCAGCAAGCCGGAAGTCAACCCCGCCCAGATCATCGTCACCAATGCCAAAACCGGCGCGCCGCTACAGCGGGCGGCAATCCGTATCCTGCAACCTTCCGAAGACGGCTTCGTAAGCGGCAACAAGGATTTTTACACCATCGACCTTTTCCCCGTTCAGGATAAACCCAATGCGCTGAGCCTGCAACTGACGCGGCGCGGCGCCGACGACCTCGGCGCTGCCGACCTGTACAGTAACGTGGAGGGCAAGGCGCGTACAGAATTCACCCGCTACCACAACTATCTCGTAGTGGTCAGCCTCGACGGGTTTAGCCCGAAAGAACGCCTGATCACGGTTGATTCGGAGGACGGACTTACCCTGCGCTTCGCACTATCCGAAGCGCCTGTCTGCAACAGGGCCGGCGGTATTGTGGCCACCACCGAATTCGGCACGCGGATCGTGAATGCGACGGTCAAATTCGTACACCGCATGAGCGGACACGTAGAGACGGTACGCACGAACTGGAACGGCGAATTCGACGCCTGCCTGCCGGAAGAAGGGGAGTATATCGCTTATGTGGAACGGCAGGGATTCCGCGAAGACAACTTCCGCGTGAACGTGAAAAAAGGCGACCGGACCTATAACGAGATACGTTTGCAATCGCTGACGCCCGGCGCCAGTATCGAAGCCACCATGCCGCTGGCCAACGGCATTCAGGAGGGCTCGGTCATCATACTCGACAAGATCTTTTACGAATACAACAAGGCCACGCTCAATCAGAGCGCTGTACGTTATCTCGATGCGCTGCTCGAACTGTTGAAGCGTTACCCGGAAATGGAGATCGACCTGATCGCCCATACGGATACGCGCGGCGACACGCAACTCAACCAGGAACTGACGGATGCGCGGGCAAAAAATGCCAAGACCTATCTCGTGTTCAGAGGAGTGTCGCCCGAAGGCAGGATCAATGCATACGGAAAAGGCGAGTCTGAACCGCGCAACAGATGTACCGAAGGCGTGGAGTGTTCGGATGAAGAGCACCAGCAGAACAACCGTCTGGAAGTTCGCATCCGCAAAGTAGGCAGGGTGCCGCGCCCCTGATCGTCAGGCGTATTTGTTGAAAAAAAGGACAAGGAGAGGTGACAGAACTTGTGGACTAATGTGGTCCACGCTTTTGTCCCGGCAATCCTTGTCCTTTTTCTTTTTGCAAGGCCCCTTTTCTGTTACCAGCTCCAGAGGTCGTGTTCACGGTTGAACAGATCGTCTTCGATCCGTTCGGAGGCCAGCAGAAGGTCCTCGCCCGCGAGATAGTCCTGCAAACGCAGGTCCTGCAGGTTGTTTTCTTTCAGGATATGGGAAGCGAAATAGCGCATTTCGAACAGATCTTCCCAACTCATCGTGGAAGCGTAATTACCGCCGTGCATAATGGCTTTGTGGCTCGCCAGCAAGGGCCGCGCGGTCGGGTAATGTATCCAGAACAGCGGCTGTTCGTAGCGGAAGTTGCCGCTTTCATCGTTCACGTTGAGCAGGGGAGCAATGCCGAGAATGCGCACCCGCAGCGTACCCGTATTGGTGTCGAAGTACCAGGATTCCTTGATCCTGAATCGTTTCACGTTTTCCCAATTGATGGAATTGGTAACTACTTTTACCTCGTCCTGCTCGGTTTCCATATTCCGGACAATAACGGTATCGGTTCTGCTCAGCAGGTGCATCGCATCGTCCTTTTTCATGGGCATGCTGAATCCGTCGTCGGCGTACGCCGTCAGGTCGCCGTTGCCGATGGCATCCGACAGGGCCGTAAACAGCGGCGATTCGGGTGCAATAAAGGGGAGGTTCATTTTTTCGCGCGTGTCGATCACCCGCCAGAGGCGTTTTTCCCATAAAATGTCGGCCTCCCGGATGGGTGCGTATTTCAACACTTTGTGCTCTTTGAGAACGCTACGTGTGGTAATATCGTCCAGCGGAGCCGCGGGATCGGCTGGAATGGGGTCGGAATACTGCGCGAAGGCAGGCGTTGCGGCAAATAGCAGGCCGCTCAGACAACCCAATACAAGGGCTGTCCGGCTTGACAGGAATCTTGTCATGTCGGTCGTGTTTAGTAAAGTGAAAAAAGGATAAGCAAGGGAACCTGAAGGCAGGCGGTTTTCAGGGAGCCTGTCGGCTGTAGCATCATGCATGCACAGCGCAAAGGCCGCTACTTCTGATCGGCTCGTACCGAAAATGCGGATCGGTGTTCAGGAAAAGGGTTGTTGCAACCGGGGTATGGATACAAAACGGCGATGTGGAGCGGGGTGTTTTTTCGGGCTAATATTTTAACAACCAGCCATATAGCGGGCAAATTGAAGGAGATTGTCGAAACGGAAATCGACTTTCAGTCCGGCCAGTCCGCCGGCCTCTTCCGTTTTCCCGGCGATCAGCACCGTGCGCATGCCCAGCGAAGCGCCGAACCCGATGTCGGATACCGAATCGCCCACCATCCAGGCATCGCCGAATTCGATCTCCTGATATTCAGCCAGGGCCTTCCAGCCCATGCCGGTAGCGGGCTTGCGGCAGCGGCAGCCCGCATCCCTGGCGTGCGGGCAATGGTATATCCGGTCGATGCGCCCGCCCGAACGCCCGATGATCCCGGTCATTTTTTGATGCACCAGCGCCAGATCGTCTTCTGTCATCAGGCCCTTGCCGATGCCTGCCTGGTTGGTGACCACGAAGATCCGGCCGAAAACGGCGGATAGCATCGGCATGGCTTCTTCCAGTCCTTCGGCGGGAATGAACTGATCGGGGTGCCGGACGTAGTCGCCGGGAATGCGCACATTGATCACGCCGTCGCGGTCGAGGAAAAGGCTCGGTCGTTTTGCCATTGTAAAAGAGTGTTCGGCAAAGGTCATAAGACTGGTCGGGAAGCCGTAAACTTTTTTGAAAAAATAAAGTTTATAACACTAAAAATATAAACATCTTATTTGTTCCTATGCATATCACGATCCTGTCGTCCAGCACCCGCCTCAACCGCAATTCCCACCGCGTAGCGTTGGCGCTTGAAAAAATGATCAATGAAAAAGGCGAACACACTGCCGAGGTGCTCGACCTCGCGGCGTACGATTTTCCTGTCATGGAAGAAGTATTGCACCGGCACCCCAACCCGCCTGCAGGGTTAGCCGATTTCGCAGAAAAGGTTCGCCGTTCCGATGCGCACATCTTTGTGTCGCCGGAATACAACGGCAGTTACACATCCGCATTGAAAAACGCTGTGGATTACCTGAAGGAAGGAGAGTTTTCCCAAAAGGCCATCGGCGTCGTTTCCGTTTCCAC
The DNA here is from genome assembly GCA_020636045.1 of Lewinellaceae bacterium. Lineage (GTDB taxonomy): Bacteria > Bacteroidota > Bacteroidia > Chitinophagales > Saprospiraceae > M3007. Next base: position 174,803 of record JACJYP010000010.1, on the reverse strand, counting down.
CGGAATGATGGGCGGTATCCGCGCCGCGCTGGCCATGCAGCAACTGGTGTTGGCCATCTTCGGCTTTCCGGTCCCGCAGATGCTGCCGGTCGGTCAGGTGTTGCAGCGCTTCGACGAACACGGCGATCTGACAGACCCGGGCTTTGAAAAAAACATCGGGCAGTTTCTCCGGCAGTTTACCTGGCTGGCGGAAGCCGTGGCCGAGAAAAAACAGGTTTTGGTGCCCGCGTGATCAAAAATCAGTGCCCAGCGCGATATGGAAGATCGGCTTTTGCACCACGCGCGTTTCAATACCCCAGGCATAGTCAGCCCTGATATACATGCCGAAGATCAGTGCCCGGGCGCCAAAACCGTAACCAGCCACCAGCGGGTCCCGGAAATAATTGACTTTCACAGATACCGTCGGAGGGTTGTACAGGTACACGATATTGATGGGGTTGTCGCCGCCGTAAGGATCTTTTCCCTGCCAGGCCGTACCGACATCGAAAAATCCGATGAGCTGGAAGTTCCGCCAGAAATTGCCCATGACGGGTTTTTTTGAAAAGTATTTGAAGATCGGCACGCGAAGTTCGGTGTTGACGAGGGCGAAGGAATTGCCGTTGCGGATATTTTGCTCGAAGCCGCGCAGATTGGCAGCGAGGGTCTGATATGCGAAGTCGTTGCTTTGCGGCAGCGGTATGTTGTTGTTGAACTTGGGGAATATCCAGTTGTCAACCCCGCCTAGGAAATACAGGATCTTTTCAGAACCGAAAGTCGTGGCGGCGGCAAAGCGCACGGCCAGTATCGAGCGGCGATCGAGCGGCTGGTAGTGCCGGGCATCGAGGCCGACCACTGTCATGATGCCTTTGTTCAGGCGCAGGCTCCAGTTCGGCTGGGTGTTGAACTCGAAGCGCTTTACCACTTCCACAAAGAATTTGGCCCGCGAGCCGGTTCGCAGGTTCAGGTCTACATCGACGGTATTGTCATAAACGGCGGCGAGGCGCAGGGATGCGCGTTGCTCGGCGTCGTCGGGACGTTCGAGGGTGTTGCGGTTGGTACTGAGGTATACGGCCTTGTCCTGGCGTATGGTGGCAGTGCCGCGCAGGCTGAAAAATGCGTCAAACGGATAGCGAAGTTCGAATTGCCCGAGAATGGTATTGGTGCGCACCTGTTGGGGCGGCTCATTGAGCGGCGTACCCGGCGATTGCTCGCTCAGGGTGTTTACCACAGTCTTCCGGTACAGGGCGTAGCGCTTGTCGATCCGGTGCTTTTTATCGTCGAACCAGAGGTAGTATTCCGCGCCGTCGAAAGTTGTCGGCAAGCGAAATCCGGCCTCGATGACGTAGTTTTCCAGCAGATCCTTAAAATTCGCTTTCAGCAGAATACCGGGCGGCGGGGTCTGGAATTCGGGGGTGCCGGCGTAGCTGTCGAGCCCTTCGAACAGCAGGTTATTGTCCATGCTCGTCGAAATGTAGTCCGTGCGAAACTTCAGCCGGTAGGGCACGATCTGCGAGGGGCTAAATTTTATGACCGAGTTGTTTTTCCCGAATTCAACAAGCGGCCGTGAAGGTTTCAAGGGCCGTCGCGGCGCTGTTTGCATCAATACGATGCCGCTATCCTCTTCATTTTCAGGTTCCTGTTCTTTTTCTTCATCTTGCGGGCGCAGCTCCTGTTTGTCGGGTTGTGCAACTGGCGGCGTGACATTCAGGTAATCGGGCACCTGAAACAGCCAGCCCGGCTCTACCTTGATCGTCGTATCAGGGCGGATCGTTGCATTCCGGTCCCGCTCTACCGCTGGTTTGTCAGGCACCATAGAGGAGTCTTCCATGTCGGGTTGTGCAGGAATGGGAAGCCCCGCGTCGCGGTAACTGAGTTCGCGGTGGCGGGTGATCCACGCCGGCGAACGGGTTTCGGGTGAGATCTGCCCTTTATAAAAATGGACTTTTCCGTCGTGGTGCATCGCTTCCAGCAGGCGGCCGGTACGAAAAGAAAGGTGTTGGCTGGCAATGTTGCGATAGGAATTCGTCTGATTCCAGGTGCGGGCGCGTTTTTTGTAAACGGGGAAATACCGCACGCTGTCCACCTCGGCGGAATCGATGTTCTGCATGACAGTATCGAACGGGGCAAGGAAAACGAGAATGCGATCGAGCGGCCACTCGCCCGGGGTGCCGGCATCCAGCGATTTTACCTCCGTTCCGTCTTTCAGATAAATGACGGCTTCCTGATACGCGAAATACGGCTCAAGATAGCCCGCCTGCCGGTTGACGATGCCGCTTTCATCGCTGAGATAGGCAAAATGCGTGCTGTCCAGCCCGATCGGCTGGCGTTCGTCGAACAGCGGCGTGTCGGTGATGCGGACCAGTTCGGGGCTTCTGGTGTCCAGATCGAAGAAAAAGACGTCGAAGCGCCCGACGGGCAGCATGGTGTCCAGTCTTTCGGCCGACAGGGTATCGGAAAGCCTGTTGCTGGAAAATAAAATGCCTTTGTGCCCGTCGAGCGTGGTCACGGAGGCGTCGAGGTCATCCCAGAAATCCTGCGTCAGGCGCTCTGTCTGCCGCGTGATGGTGTGATAGATGAACAGGTCGGAATAACCGCGGACGGCGGCGGACAACAGGATATCGGTCGGGCTGATAAAGTCCATGCTGAACACGCGCTGGTATTCGGGCGATAAGTCGCTGATCTCTTTTTTGCCGTTGCTCAGGTCGAGCATGGCGATCCGGGGGATGTCGCGCCGTTCGTACAGGATGGCGAGGCGCTGATTGTCCGGGTTCCAGGCGAGTTGCGGGTAGTTGTAGTCGGTGGTTTGCAGGGCGTTGCGCACGCCGCCTTTCATGACCATTTTGCGCTTGCCCGTCTCGAGGTCAAGCGTCCATACCCGCCATTTACCGATATCGTTGCAGACCCAGGCGATCCGTCGTCCGTCGGGGCTGACCTTTAGTTGATACAGCGGGAGTTTCTTTTTGTTTTTGATGCTGATCTCCGCCGATTTGTCAGGGCTGTTGGTCCATTTGGCTTCGTCGCGATAGCGCTTGCGATAGTAATCGAGCATGGCGTCGGTGGTACGGCGATAGCCGTTTCCCAGTACGTACAGGAACCCCGCGTCGATGCTGCGATTGATGCGCGTGAGGTACAGCAGGTTGCTGACGGTACTGCGCCCGAAGTGAAGCCCGATATAATTCCAGAAAGCGTGACCTGCGATCCGCGGGTGGTCCTTGGCGAGTTTGTCAAAGTTTTTGTACTTGCCCGACTGGATCAGGTCGCGCAACTGGTCGTCGTATTCCGTATTCCAGGACTCGCCGCAGTATGCATTGAGTCCGTTGGTGTACCATCCGGGCAGGTTGAGCAGCACCGCATTCTGTACGATCTCCTGCAGGTTGGTGCCGAACAGCATGGAATTGAGCAGCACGCCCGACACGCCTTCCCTGATCTGCCTGCGCAGGTGCGCGTGATCGCCGTCGAAATACACAAACACCTTGTTGCCCACTACTTTGGTTTCGCCGGCCCTGATCTGGAATATTTCGTCTTCTCCGATATTGCTTTGCTTGAGGTCGGTGAGGTCGCTGAAAACCAGCATTTCGATCTTTTCGGTCATCTGGTGTTCCAGCAGTTGCTGGATGAACGGGAAGTCGTATTCCGCCATTTGCAGCGCCGACTGAGCGATGTTGCGCGCGTCGCCGTACCAGTAAGTCACGAAATTGGACGTTTCGTAGAGCATCCACTCATCGATCTGCCGGTTGTATTGTACGCGGTTTTTGCCGAAGGAAGTTTGAGAAGTCGTCTGCGCCTGCAACAGCGGGGTTCCGATCAGGGCAAAGCAGATAATTCGGAGGCTGAAAATGTATAAACCAGTTTTAGTCATAGCCGGGTAGTTTTGCATGCCGGACCTGCGCATAGCCTTTCTTTTTTACCGGCATCCTTTTCCAAGGTAAAAATCAGGTATTTATCCCGAAAGACAATGGCCTGAAATGGCAAAACGCACAAGCTTGGAAAAAGATTATGCAGACCCGGGCGCCCTTGGCCCGCCGCGACCGAATTCAGAAGCGATCCTGAACGGCTCCATGTGCCTTTTAAAGCAAAGCTCCTTTGAAAATTTTTACAATTTTCCACCCCGAACATTTACCTTTGCGTCTGCTTTTTTTAGAGCGACCAGTTTTTGTGTTTAAAAATTTGATTATCAAATAATTACAACGAAATGGCTTTAATCGGTACGATCCGAAAGAACGGGTGGATTCTCATCGTTGCCATGACCCTGGCACTGGGTGGGTTTATCCTGATGGATATTGTGCAGAATACATCCAACTATGCCGCCGGTGATGTGAATACGCTGGGAAAGGTGAATGGCGTGGAGATCAAACGCTCCGAATTCGATACTTATCAGGCGCTGATATACAACCGCTCGGAAACACCCTACCAGGCTCGCACGCAGTCCTGGGAATATTTTGTAGAACGCTCCATCGTCACCCAGGAGGCAGAAGCCCTGGGCCTCGGCGTGGACCGCGAAGAACTGCGCGATCTGGAATTCGGCGACAACCTGAGCCCGCTGATCATCCAGCGCTATCAGGGCGAAGGCGGCGGCCCCGACCGCAACTACCTCGCCAACGTCAAAAATGCGATCGACAACAACCAGGGCCTCCAGCCCGAATTTCTGGCTACCTGGGCCGAGCAGGAAAAAGAGATCATCAAGGAACGCCTGCAGGAAAAGATGACTGCCATGGTGACCAAAGGCCTTTATGCGCCGAAATGGCAGGCTGAAATGGTTTTCCGCGAGAACAACCAGCGCCTTGACTTCAGTTATGTTCGTATTCCCTACGACAAGGTGACCGACGCCGAGGCGCCCGTGACCGACGCCGACTACGAGGCTTTCCTCAAGGAAAACCCGCACCTGTACGATCAGAAAGAAGAAACGCGTGTGATCGATTACGTCACTTTCGACGTGGTGCCTACCGCTACTGACAGCGCTTCGGCGCACGACGCGGTGGCTTCGCTGGTGGATGGCCTGAACAGCGCAGAGAACGATTCCGTTTTTGTGATATCCAAAAACGGCACCTACAACGGCGGCTACCGCATCAAAAGCGAACTGCCCGCAGTAATTGCGGATACCCTGCTGAAACTTCCGCTCGGCACCGTCGTCGGTCCTTATCTCGACGGCAACACCTGGGGCATCGCCAAGATCCTCGACCGCAAGCAGGTGCCCGACTCCGTGCGCATCAGCCATATTGCCATGCAAAATTCGCCGGACAACGAGCGCCGGATCGACAGCCTGCTCAATGTGCTCAACAGCGGACAGGCGCGCTTCGATTCGCTGGCGGCCCGCTTCAGCCAGGATACCAAAACGGCCGCGCTGGGCGGCGACCTGGGCTGGGTAGCGCGTACGGCTGAAGGCAACGACCTGGCCAACCTCGTTTTTTACAAGGCCGAGCAAGGCAAATACTACAAACTGAAAAACCCGCAGGTGCTCCAGCTGGTCACGGTGACCGGCAAAAAGTTTGAAAACAACCATACGGGTGTGAAGGTCGTGTTCCTGACCCAGCGCATCGAGCCGAGCAAAAGCACACAAATGGCCGTCAAAGACCGCGCGGTGGCCCTGGTGCAGCAAGCCAAAACCATCGAGGAACTGGAATCTACTGCTACCCAGCAGAATCTTCAGGTATTGCCGAGCGCGCCGCTGAAAGCCAACGACTACAATGTGGGCGTGCTTCCGGGTGGCGACGACGCCCGCGACATCGTGCGCTGGACTTTCGATGAAAAAACAAAAACCGGCGCCGTCAGCCAGCAGGTGTTTGTGTTCCGCGACCCTGCAGGCGGCTATTTCGACAGCAAATACGTGGTGGCTGCCCTGAAAAGCATCACGCCGAAAGGCGCTGCCACGATCGCTACGCTGAAAGCGACGCCGGAGGCCGACCAGAAAGTGAAAAACCGCAAAAAAGCGGAGGTGATCAAAAGCAAGATGATGCAAAATGCCGGCGACCTGGCCGGTATTGCCAGCACCTGGGGTGTTACGGTCGATACCGCACGCAGCACGGCCATCGCGCAGGGCGGCTCCGAGCCGCGCGTGGTGGGCGCAGCCTTCTCGCTTGAGAAAGGCGCGGTGAGTGCGCCGATCGTCGGTAACAGCGGCGTGTACATCGTATCGCCCGTCAGCGACAAACTGGAGCAGCAATTGCCGGCCGACCTGACCATGTTCCGCCGTCAGGCTTCCTCTTCTGCCGCTTCGATGTTCCGCGTCAACCTGATGAACTCGATGAGAGATGCGGTCGATATCGACGACTTCCGAAGCCGGTTTTATTAATGCCGAGGCTCTTCGGGCTTCAAAGACATAAAAAAGCCCCGCCGGAGTCCGGCGGGGCTTTTTTGTTTTCCGCTACGCATTCAGAACCATTTCACCACACCTTCCAGCAGCGTTTTTACCAGGCCGCCGTGTTTCCGGTAGGGCGGTAAAAAGGGCGTGGTAAGCGCATAAATGCGGTTTTGACGCAGCACCCCGCGGGCGTTGCAGAATTCCAGGAATCCGAACTTGCCGTGCGTTTTGCCGATGCCGCTGTAATTGATCCCGCCGAACGGCAGTTCGGGGTTGTAAAAATGCGCGCCGCAGTCGTTGACGGTGACGTCGCCGTTGCGGGTTTCAGCGAGCACGCGGGCGATGCGGTCGCGGTGCGCGCTCCAGATATACATGGCCAAAGGCCGCGGCCTGGCGTTGATGAAATCAAGGGCTTCTTTCAGGTCGCGATAGGGGCGCACGAGCATGACAGGGCCGAAGGTTTCTTCGCCCCAGATGCGCGCCTCGTCGGGCACACGGGTCAGCACCGTCGGTTCGATGTAGCGCGTGTCCGCATCGCTGAAGCCCCCGAAGGCAACCTGGGCGCCGCGCTCCTGTGCATCGTGCAGCAGTGCCTGCACACGCTGAAAATGCCGCTCATGGATCATGCGGCACAGATCGGGCGAGGCCATCCGCGCCTCGCTGTCGGCCCCGTAGAATTTCCCGAGGTGTTGGGCGATCTTTCCCACGAGCCGGTCGTGCACCTGCTCCTGCACCAGCACGTAATCCACTGCGATGCAGGACTGTCCGCCGTTCATCCCCTTGAGCCAGGCGATTTTGGCGGCCGCTTCGTCCAGGTCGGCCGTTTCGTCCACGATGGTGGGGTTTTTACCACCCAGTTCGAGTGTGACGGAGGCCAGGTGCTGTGCAGCCTCGCGCATGACGATCTTGCCCACTTCCGGACTCCCGGTAAAGAAGACGTGGTTGAACGGCAGTTTGAGCAATTCCTGCGCGACTTCGGCGTCGCCTTCGAACATGGCCACTTCTTCAGGCGGGAAACATTCGCCGATGATCTTTCTCATGAGGGCCGCGCTGTGCGGGGCGTGTTCGGAAGGTTTCAGGATGACGCAGTTGCCCGCGGCGACCGCCGATACCACCGGTGACAACGAGAGATTGAAGGGGAAGTTCCAGGGAGATAACACAAGACACACCCCCTTGGGCTCGTAGTGTATCCTTGAAGCGGTGCCGAACAGCGCCAGCGGCGTGCCGACGCGTTTTGGGCGCATCCAGCCGCGCAGGTGCCGGATCGTGTGTCTGATCTCGCCGTTTACGACGCCCAGTTCGGAGATGCTGGACTCGGTCGGGCTTTTACGCAGGTCCTCCCATACCGCCTTGTTGATCTCGTCGCGATAACGCATCATGGCGGCATGCAGTCGCTTGAGTTTTGCGATCCGTTCGCCGGCGGTACTGCGCGCAACAATGTGCTGATGCTGTTGTTGCAAATTAAAAATGCGCCTGATTTCTTCGCTTTGGGGTGGGGCGGAAGTGCGGTTTGTAGCGGTGTGCATACTGTCGGGACAATTTTTAGTAAAAGTCGTCATTTCCGGCCGTTTATTGGGAAATACGTACCGTTAAAAAAATCGGATACTTTCGTAACAATCAGATTTCATGCCTTATTGTTTGGCAAAAACATGGTTACGCATAATAATGAACTGGATATTAGACGGAAGAACTAAAAAAAATTAGGAAAAAGTTTGCGCGATTTGAAGGGAATATCTATCATTGGGTTGTCAAAGAAAATAGTGCGAACGTTCTTTCTCTTGTGAGTAGTTGAGCTTTGTTCCGTCCGGCCGGTTGCGGCCGGGCGAAAGCCTTATCAGGAACTCCTCGCGGCAACGTCAGTCGGGACCATGATTAAAAATCGGCGCAAGCCGGTTCTTTTCGAGAACGTCATTCAACGTCAGCCGGCACGTTGCCGCGTTTTTATACTCCTGTGTTTGATAAAGATTTATACAGAGCGATCGGTGGAATATGATGGTTTTCATCGAAAAAATTTGCTTCCCGGTCCGCTGCCGATAAATCTTTATCAAACACCCCGCAAAGCTTTTAGCCAAATTATTCACCATTAAAAATAGTGTTGAGTATGATGAACATCAGTGTGAAGGCTGTGCATTTTCACGCCGACGAGAAGTTAGTAACGTACATCGAGAAAAAGATCAACCGACTGACCCGCTATTTCGACCGTAGTATTGATGCGGAAGTGCATTTGAAACTGCAGGATACGGGGGGCAGAGTACGCGAAAAGATCACCGAAATCAAACTCCATGTACCGGGCGGCTGGATGATGGACAAAAAAACGGGAAGGACTTTTGAATCCGCCATAAATGCCTCGGTAGTGACCCTCAAACGCCAACTCCTGCGCCATAAAGAGAAAATGAGTACGCGTGGCGCTCTTGAAGAATAAAATATACTGCGGGATCACTCCTGCTTATTTCGGCCAATCCGGCCGGAAGCCCGGCCACCCACGACCGGGCTTCGTTTTTTGTCCATAATGGACCGGACGCTGTCGAATAACCGTTCTTTATCGCGAAACGTTTAACTTCGCCTTTCCAAGTACGCAGGCACGTGCAACAAAACTCAACATATCGCCGGACCGGCGCCTTTTTGCTCGCCGTACTCTTTTCGCTGACCTGGTCGCTGAAAAGTGTGCACGAGTTTTTCCGGCACCACCACGACCGGCCTGCCTGCACGGCCACGCATGCGAACCCCGGTACGCACCTGCACGACGAGCGTTATATCCCCGACGATTGTTCGATGTGCGCCTTTGTACTTTGCGTACCCGAACTACTTACCATCAATGCCCTTGTCGTAGCGCCGCTGAAACTGCCGGATTCCATTCCGCCGGTTTTTTATCAGCCACCGACCGATGCCAAAACGGCCTGCGACAGCATCTTCCGACGCGGCCCTCCCGTGATCTGAGGCGTACATGCGCCCGTTCCGGTACTTTTATACCGGTACAATGTTTTATGACGCACCCCCGATAGGGACATGTTGTTGGTAAACGCATGGCTTGACGCTGCGCGGGTGCGCATTTTTCCACATTTCAAATATGCTATTATGCTCAACAGCAAAGCCGCGATGCTTGGCTTTTGTCTGTCATGTGCGCTCGGCCTATCGGCTCAGGATTGCCATATCGCCCTGCGCGGCCATATTGTAGAGGCCGGTACGGGAGAGCCGCTGGCCTACGCTTCCGTATCGGTTCCAGAGGCAGAAAAAGGCGCCATTTCAGATGAAAAAGGCTATTTTGTCGTAGCAGATCTTTGTGAGAACACCCCTTACACCGTGGAGATCAGCCACGTGGAATGCGACCATTTCACCCAGGTTGTCCGCCTGAAAGAAAATACCGAGATGGACTTCCGGCTGATCCACAACGCCGTGTTGAAAGAAGTCGTGATCCGCGAAAAAGCCATCGCGCCTGCGCCTGCACAACCGGAGCAACAGGTCGACGAAATTGACCTGGCGGCGTCCCGCGGGATCAACCTCGGCGAAACGCTCCGGCGGTTGCCCGGCGTGACCACGCTGAACACAGGCCTGACCATTTCCAAACCTGTTATTCAGGGGCTTCACAGCAACCGCATCGCCATTGTAGCCAACGGGCTTACGCTCGAAGGCCAGCAATGGGGCAGCGAACACGCCCCGGAGATCGACCCTTTTTCCGCGGGTAAAATTTCTGTCGTCAAAGGCGCCGCCGGCGTGCGCTACGGCACCGGTGCGCTGGCCGGCGCTGTGGTCCTCGAACCTGCGCCCCTGCGCGAGGAGGACGGCATGGGTGGCTGGGTAGCGATGGGCGGATTTTCCAACGGGCTGGGGCTGGTGGCTTCCGGCGCGCTCGACTGGCATTTGCCGAGCAGCACGGCAGCGTTCAGGCTGCAGGGTACGGCAAAGAAAAGTGGCAATCTGCGCACGCCGGACTATTACCTGGGAAACACCGGCGCTGCGGAATTCGACCTGTCGGCGATGGCAGGCTGGGGAAAAGAGCGCTGGACGCACGAGGCCGTCCTCAGCACCTTCAATCAGCGACTGGGTATCCTGCGGGCGTCGCATATCGGCAACCTGACCGACCTGCAACTGGCCATCGATAGCCCGGTGCCGCTCAACAATGACGATGCTTTTACTTACGGCATCGAACGGCCCTACCAGCAGGTCGGACACATGACGGCGAAATACAAGGTGACGCAGCGGCTCTCCGACAAATGGAAATGGAGCGGTCAATACGCCTTTCAGTTCAACCATCGCCGCGAGTACGACGTGGTGCGCAGCTCCGGCACCGCCGCCGACAAGCCGCAGTTGTCATTTCGCTTATGGACCAACACGATCGACCTTTCTGCAGAGCATATGCCCATCGGGCACTGGCAGGGCGGCGCAGGCATTCAGGGGATTCAACAGACGAATTTCGTCGGGCTGGGTGGGCTGATCCCCGATTACCGGACCGCCGGTGCGTCGCTGTGGGCCATGGAGCGCTGGCGGCGTTTCCCCAACCCCTGGGAGTTTGAGTTCGGAGTGCGATACGACTACCGGCGCACCAGCGCCACTACCTCCGGATCGCTGTCGAACATCGATACCCTGGTGCATTTCGGGAGCATTTCCGCGACGGCGGGTGTCATCTACCACTTCCGGAAGTACCTGTCCGCTACCCTGAATTCAGGGTACGCCTGGCGGCCGCCGCACGTCAACGAACTCTTCGCCCGCGGCGTGCACCACGGCGCCGGCACTTACGAACAGGGGCGGCCCGACCTGAGCCCGGAAAAAGCCCTGAACACCAGCCTCAGCATTTCCCTGCAAAAAGAACGGCTGGACGTAATGCTGACGCTGTACCACAACCGCATCAGGGATTTTATTTACCTGGACCCCCAAAATACCTTCATACTGACGGTGCGGGGTGCTTTTCCGGCATACTTCTACGCCCAGTCGGACGCGGTTTTGCAGGGACTGGACGGCAACGCTTCGCTGCCCTTTGCCAAAAACTGGTCGCTGGAAGCGCGCATCTCCCTACTGCGCGGCTACCGCCTGCTGGCCGATTCGCTCGAAACACCGGCGAACGACGGGCAGGACTGGCTACCGCTGATGCCGGTCGACCGCATTCAGTACGGGCTGAAATGGAGCCTTGGCGGTCAAGCAAATGACGGCACTTTTGTGCGTCTGATGGCGGCAACGGCCCTGCGGCAAACGCGCATCCCCGACGAAGGGTTGCTGAAAGATGCGCCCCCGGCATTTACGACCATCGGTCTCGATGCGGGTCATACGTTCCGGCTGGGCACCTCGGGGCGTTCGCTTGAGATCGGCCTTTCCGTTCAGAACCTCGGTAACATCCGCTACCGGGAATACCTGAATTTTTTCCGCTTTTATGCCGACGAACCGGGCCTGAATGTCGGCCTGCGGGCAAAAATGGCTTTTGGCGGCTGAAATGCCGTGATTGTCAGATGTTCAAAAAAGTTTTTCAACTCAAAATATTTTCAACATGATACGTACCACATTTTTCATACGCCCCGTCGCTCTTGCCATGCTGTTCACCAGCCTGACCTTCCAGGCCTGCAAGGATGACGACACTACTACCGAGCAGGAGAACATCACGACCGTCGAAGTGCACCTGACCGGCCCCGGCATGGACATGAAGTTCTACTGGCGCGACCTCGATGGCCCCGGCGGCACAGCGCCGGTGATCGACGAGATCACCCTGCCCGCCATGACGGACAACATTATGTGCCACCTGCACGTGTACGACGAAAGCAAGACGCCAACGGATAATATCACGGAAGAGATTGAGGCGGAAAACGTCGATCACCTGTTTGTGCTGACGCCGACAGGCGCCGATGTCAGCATTGCTTCCGACGATACCGATGACAACGGCGCGCCGTTCAACCTGGAAACCTTGTGGACGACCGGATCGGCTTCCACCGGCACGCTGAACATCAAATTGCACCACGAACCCACCGACAAGGCGAATACCGCCAGCCCGGGTGGCGAAACGGATTTCGACGTCACCTTTCCGGTAAAGATCCAGTAAAGGCGTATCCTGAAATAGGGACCGAACAAACCGGCGCCCGGGAGCATCCGTTTCCCGGGCGCTTTTTTATTCTTCGGAGATCGCACCTGCGGTATTCGCAGTTTTTGTTCTTTCTTCGCTATGCGATGGCGCTCTTAATTTTATGATTGACGGTTCTGATGGCCAACAATCTTCATATTCCTGCTGTTCTCGGGTTTTAAAAAATCAACGGCTGAACCTGCTGGAAGGCTTGCCTGGCGGGATCTTTAAGGGTTGAAATCAAAGTTTAAAACACAGATTACCAATTAATTGCGCTCCTGTTTCTCCTAACATTATCATATGTACACAGAAAGACGCTACAATTACTGGACGACCATCAAGTGGTCGCGAAAAGGACTTTATTTCGGCGCGGCCACGGGCCTGATCGCCTATGTACTGCACGAGATCATCGGTCACGACTGGTTTTACGTGCCCTGGCAACCCGTGGCTCTGGTCGGCACCGCCCTCGCTTTTTACCTGGGCTTCAAGAACAATGTATCCTACGACCGCCTTTGGGAGGCGCGCAAGATATGGGGAGCCATCGTGAACGGATCGCGCTCCTTTGCCGCCGCCGTACTGGGGTTTGTCGGCAATTTGCATGCATCGGAAAGGCACAGCTACGCCGAATTGCACGCTATCCACCGGCGACTGATCTTCCGCCATCTGGCATGGATCACCTGCCTGCGGTTTCAGTTGCGCACCCCCCGCACCTGGGAACACAAGGAGGAAATGATCAACAACTACTTTCCCAACTTCAATACACCGGAGTTCAACAGCATGCTGGAGCAGGAGATCTGCGTCTTTCTGAGCAAGGAGGAGATGGCCCAACTGGAAGGGGTAAGCAACCGGGCCACGCAGGTGCTGGCCATGCAGACAAAGGACCTGCAGCAGTTGCGCGAGGCGGGACTGATCGATGACTTCCGGCACCTGGAGTTACAGCGTTTTGTTTCCGCCATGTACGACGAGCAGGGAAAGTCGGAGCGCATCAAGAACTTTCCCTTCCCGAGGCAATATGCTACGATCCCCTTGCTGTTCACGAAAATCGTTTCGATCCTGTTGCCGCTTTCCCTCGTACACGAGATCGAATCCAATGATCCGAACCTGATGTGGTGCGTGGTCCCTTTCAACGCGATCGTCACCTGGGTATTCATACTCATGGAAATGATCGGCGATTACAGCGAAAACCCCTTTGAGGGCACCTACAACGATGTTCCGATCTTCTCGATCAGCCGGACCATCGAGATCGACCTGAAAGAAATGTTGCGTGAAAAGGAAGTGCCGCCGGCCATTCAGCCCGTCGACGGCATGTTGATGTAGGCTCTTTTTACACACCTGACTCCTTGTTCCCCGGTCTTCGAAGCAGGACCGGGGAATTTTTTTATGCCCTTGTGTTTGGTATAAAAGGCATTTTGGTATACATTTGTATAATTTTTAGATTAGACTAAAAATATAATTACATAATGCGAAATATTCTTCCTGTCTTTTTTCTTCTTCTTACTTCATTTGGAGCAGCGGCCCAAAGCGGGGTGTTCAGCGGACGCGTACTGGACCGGCAAAGCGGAATGCCCCTGCCGTTCGCCACCATCCGGGTTGCCGATCCGCCATCCGGCTCGCTCGCCGATTCTACCGGTGCCTTCACCCTTTTTTTGCCGGCCGGGTGGGAAGAAGCGACGGCGGAAGTAACGCTGGTCGGGTACGCCCGGAAGCAGGTTGTACTGAAGCGCGGCATAGAGGCGATCGTCAATCTCGAACCGCTGGAAAGCGACATTGAGGCCGTGGTGATCACCGGTACGATGAAAGAAATGCGCAAATCGGACAGTCCGGTGCCCGTTGAGGTGTATTCTCCCAAGTTTTTTCTGCGCAACCCGACCCCCAGCCTCTTCGATGCCGTGCAAATGGTGAACGGCGTGCGGCCGCAGTTGCAATGCAACGTGTGCAATACCGGTGACATCCACATCAACGGCATGGAAGGGCCCTACACCATGGTGCTGATCGACGGCATGCCCATCGTGAGCGGACTTTCCACCGTGTACGGGCTCAGCGGTATTCCCAACAGCGTGGTACAGCGCATGGAGGTGGTAAAAGGGCCAGCGGCATCGCTCTATGGTTCCGAAGCAATGGGCGGGCTGATCAATGTCATCACCAAAGACCCCTCGGAGAAACCGGAACTACACCTCGATCTGAACGGCACGAGCTACGGCGAATACAATGCCGATGCCGCGGGATCGCTCGCCCTGGGCAAAGCCCAAACCCTGCTGAGTGCCAACTATTTTCATTTTACCAAACGCTGGGACATCAACGACGATCATTTTACCGACGTGACCCTGCAAAAACGCTTTTCCGTTTTTAACAAATGGCATTTCGACCGGAAAGACAACCGCATCGCTTCTGTTGCCTTTCGCTACCTGTGGGAAGATCGCCACGGCGGCGAAATGAACTGGACCCCGCGCTGGCGCGGCACCGACAGTATTTACGGCGAAAGCATTCTCACCAATCGTTATGAAGTGATCGGCAATTACCAGTTGCCCATTGAAAAAGAGAAGGTCCTGTTCAGTTTTTCGTACAACCGCCACAAACAGGACAGTTATTACGGCGACGTGCCTTACCTGGCCGATCAGCGCATCGGGTTCGGGCAACTGACCTGGGAACGCCATGCCGGAGAGCGCCACGACCTGCTTTTCGGCACAGGCGTGCGGTATTCCTACTACGACGACAATACGCCGGTGACTGCCCAGGCGAGCGGGCTGGAGAATGCGCCGCAGTGCAGTTGGCTGCCGGGAACGTTCGTGCAGGACGAATGGACCTTTAACAAGCGATGGAAATTGCTTTCCGGCCTCCGCTGGGACTACGACGGGCGGCATGGCCACATCCTTTCGCCGCGCCTCAATCTGAAATACAACCCCGATGATGTAAATACCCTGCGCCTCTCGGCGGGCAGCGGATTCCGGGTGGTCAATGTGTTCAGCGAAGACCACGCGGCGCTCACCGGCGGCCGGGAAGTCGTATTCGCGGAAGCGCTGGCGCCCGAGCGCACCTGGAATTTTAATCTGAACTACACCCGCTTCCAGCACGCAGCATTCGGGTTTATCAACATCGACGCAACGGCTTTTTACACCCATTTTTTCAACAAGATCGTCGCGGACTACGACACGGACCCGGAGAAGATCATTTACCAAAACCTGAACGGGTACGCGGAAAACATGGGTTTTTCGCTCAATTCCGACTGGAATTTTATCAACGGCCTGAAGGCGGTCATGGGTTTTACACTGATGGATGTACGCATCGTGGAAGGCGACCGGCGCGAGTGGCAGGTTCACACGCCGCGCTTTACGGGCAACTGGTCGCTTTCCTGTCCCGTCGCGCGCCGGCGCCTGACCATCGACTACAACGGCCATCTGACCAGTCCGATGCGGCTGCCGGTATTTCCCAACGACTACCGCCCGGCGGAGTCGCCGTGGTACAGCATTCACAACATTCAGATAACCTGGAAACCGGGCTTCCGCACCCCCGCGGCGATGGAGATATATGCCGGCGTGAAAAATCTTTTCAACTTCTATCCCCGGGAAGACGTTATCCTTAGGGCACACGATCCGTTTGACAAGCGTGCGGACGACCCCGCCGACAATCCGAACGGATACAGCTTCGACCCATCGTACAATTACGCACCGGTGCAGGGCCTGCGCGGTTTTGCCGGGATCAGGATGACGTTCCGTTAGGTGCCGGCCGGTAAAAACTGCCGAGATATGAAACTGGAGCATTCTATACCGCTCATCTTCGCCATCCTGTTGGGGCTCGTGGTGCTCTCCAAACTCCACCCCGTCGCCGCAGCGATCTCCTTTGCCGCCGTACCCGTTTTAGTCATCTGGCAGGTGGTGATCGCATTGCGGTACAAAGGCCCCGACCTGCCTGCAGATACTTTCGAGGACAAATGGTACGAAAACCCCTGAGTTTTTCACAAATACTTGATTTTAAGTTTATTCTGGGGTAACACCGCGTTTCGTTTTTTACGGGGAATTCCGGCACAAAACCGACTTTCTCATGCGAAACGAAAAACGAACGCCGGGGCGCCGGCTGTTCAAAATGTACTGGCAGCGCTCGCTGCTTCTCCTTTTATTTCCCGCTTTTCCAGGCGACCAGGCAGCCAGGGCCGGATGTTCGAACATGTCGTTGATGGCGGCATTGTTCACCAGCACGTCGATGCTCCCAAATGACCGGAGGATGATCTCCCGGGCATCTTGAAGCGATCCCGGGTCGGTGACGTCCGTCGGAAGGGATAAATGCGGTCCACCCGGCAGCGTTTTTTGCAACGCCTCGCATTGCGCCGGGGCGAGGTCGGCGACCACGACCTGTGCGCCGGCTTCGGCAAGGGCCCGGCAATGCCGGCTGCCGATCAGGCCGGTGGCGCCGGTCACGACGGCGGTTTTGTTTTCAAGGGAAAAAAGTTCGGTAGCGGTCATGTTTGCTGTATTGCGGTGATCGAAAAGGCAAAAGTTCCCGCAATGCGCGACGCGCAGGTAAGCAAAAGGCCGAATTAGCAATAACTTAAAATGAAAAAGGCTCAGTTCATGGCATCCACATCCAGCACCACCTGCAACAATAGACGCAGGTCGTTGTAAAACTCCACGACCGTTTCGAAATTGGCATTGTTGGCAAACAGCGATGGTTCGAGCAGGTCCTTGTCCTGGGTGAGCGCCAGGTATATCTTGTCGCCGATGATGGAAAAATAGATCTCCTTTTGCCGGTTCTTCTCCTGAAAGCGCCGCCGGAAATCGAGGATGACGTGCTGCAGGTCGGTCGAGATCACGTCCTGCACACGAATATCGGAGGTGGCGTAGGTATCGAAAAAAGCCTCGAACTCGGGCAGCAGGTTGTCGCGCACGCGGCGGCCGCCTTCATAGTGAAAGGCCCGCTCGCTGCGGCTGAGGTATTTGCGGTAGGCGTCAGGCAGCACCAGCACGCCGCCGTGCAGGTCCCAGCGTTTGTAGTCGCCGATGAGAAAAATGCCCCGGAATACGTAGTCGAGTTTGTTGCGGGCGGGAGAAAACTCGCGCACGCGCAGTTCGCAAAGTTCGAACGGCGTTTCACGCACCTGCCCCCTGATCATATCCTCACCGGCGTAATCGTCGGCCGTGGTGAAGATGCGGCTCTCCAAAAAATCGTTTTTAGAGATCGAACCTTTGGAGTCGTAGCCTTCAAATGTAAAATTTACGTCGTTGTCGATGAAATCGAGCAGCAGCCCGACGACGCGGGGTTTGAATTCCTGAAAAAACACGCGGATGCGGAAACCGAGGTAGGACACCCACATGGCCACCGGGATCGCAAGCAGCAGGCTGAGCAGGAAAATGCCCATGAACAACTGAACGGCCACCACCCCTGCTATCATGAGCGCCGACAGACCGAGCAGGCGAATCAGCCGCCGCCGCCGCTGTTCCATGTGCAGCAACTCGGGGTGGATATTCTGGTTGTAAAAAAGGCGAAAATCGCGGTAGGCATCCATAGGCGCGTCATGAGGCGCGACTCACGATAAAAGTTAGAGATCGATCCCTTTTTCTTTGGTGTATTCTTCTATGTATCCGTCGATGAGTTCGATGAGCAGGTCTTTCATATAGGAGTTTTCGAGCCGGGCGATGGCTTTCAGTTTCTCCAGTTTGCTTTTGTCAACGGCTACGGTGAGGCGTTTTTTACCGGTTTGTTCATCGGTCGTCAGTTCCTGCACGTCGATGGTCTGGCGGATGAGCGCATCAAGCCCCCCTGCCGCCGGTCTCGCCGAGGCGCCGCCCGATTTTGATTTGCCACTGGGCCTGTCTGCATCCTGCCGACCCGATTCGAAGCGTTCGAGGCTTTCGTCCAGGGCATCCTGCAGCAGGGCGTCCAGGTCGGTCATGAAGTTTTTATGCGCCGACTTCCGCTCCGGCGGCCGGGCCGCTACGGTGTCGCCCCCGAACAGGTCGCCGCCTGCATGGGTATCTTTGAACAGGTCGTCGAGACCTTCTGAAAATTTCTTCTTGCTCATAGGGTCACACTTTTCAGGCTTCTTGTTCGCGTTGGGTGGGCGCGGCGGCGCTCATGCCGTTCTCCACACGGTCCAGAAATTCGCGGCTCAGGTCCAGGTAATCCTGCGCGCCCGACGATTTGGGGCTGTATTCAAAAATATCCTTGCGCTGCGCCGGCGCTTCCGCCAGGGCCACGTTGTCGCGCACGTAGGTATTGAACACCTTGTCGCCGAAATACTTGTGTATGGTGTCCACCACGTCGCGGTTGAGCACGCGGCGGCTGTCGTACATGGTAGCGATCACACCGGCCATTTCCACCTGCTTGTTGAGCCTGAACCTGACCTTGTCGATCACCTGCTTGATCTTGGCAAGCCCCTGCACCGCCAGAAATTCGGTTTGCAGCGGGATCAGCACATAGCGGCTGCTGGTCAGCGCATTCAGCGTCAGCAGGCCCAGCGAGGGCGGACAGTCGATCAGGATGTAATCGTAATCGTCGACGACCTGGCCCAGCAGTTCGCGCAGGATAAACTCGCGGCCGGCCTCGTTGATGAGTTCCATTTCGGCGCCCGAGAGATCGAGCGACGAAGTGACGATATCGAGGTTGGGCTTGTGCGTGTAGGCCACCAGTTCGCTTTCGCCGCGCAGCGCCTCGTAGATGGTCGATCGCTGCCGCGGAATGCCCAGGGAAATGGTCAGGTTGGCCTGCGGGTCGAGGTCGATCAGCAGAACCCGTTTGCCGAGTTCCACCAGGCCCGCGCCTATATTAATAGCGCTGGTCGTTTTGCCGACGCCGCCTTTATGGTTGAGAAGTGAAACTACTATTCCCATTGTTCGATGCTTGACGGGTTAGAAAGGTTTGAGGCGATGGTGAAACAAATGCCCGAAAATTCGTGCCGAATGCGTCGTTACAGGGCAATGTTCTTCCTACAAAAGTACAAAACTTTATCAAACAACATCTTTGACCGCCGGAGCGGGCGCATCATTTTTCCGGCTTTGTTTTATCTTGGCTGCAGAAAATGATCTTTTACAAACGGCTGATTGTCAGCCTGAAGTATGGTGTGTTTTATTTGCGGCAAAAAAATCGGCAAAAAAATCTTTGACATTTTTTGTTTTTAAAAACTCTTTGTTTTAAGTTTGCAACGTCAAATAAAGAAAGACGCCGTATCGCCATTCACCAACTTCGCAAAAATCACGCGTTATGATTAAGGAAGATCGTATTGAATTGAACAAACGCTTTATGCACGCCTTCAAGTTACTTGAAGAACGCGGGGCCATTGTAAAAAATGACCGCAGCGGCAAAGGTGTGGGAGATGTTGCCGAAAAAGTGCTGGGCAACAAGGCATACGGGCACATCGTGCGCGCCTTTCTCAATCCCGGCAGCAAGCGCGTGATCGATTACGGGCAGGCGCAGTCGTTTTGCCGCGCTTACGATATCAACGAAGCATGGCTGTTGCACGGTATCGGCAACCCGTTCGGCTTCGAAGCGCCGGGCGACGCTTTTCTCAACGACAAGGTGGGCCTCACCGGTGGCGGCAATATCCTGTACACCACCATCCGCGCTTTTGCGGGCAGCACGCTCGGCGATGAAAGCCGTGAGGACAATACCTACTTCTCCATCCCCGGCGTCAGCGGTACCGGCCTGGTCGCTTTCCAGATCGATGGTAACTCGATGGATCCGGTGATCCGGCACGGCGATATCGTCGTCTGCAAATCCGTGGAAAATCTGAACGACATTCGCGACAACGAAATCTATGCCGTGCGCAGTAATGGCAGTGTGTGGGTGAAATACGTGCAGAAAATATTCAACAACCGCGGCCGGATCACCCGGCTTAAACTGATCTCGGCCAATTACTTCGACAACGATCCCTTCGAAGAAGAAGTGAACGAAACGACCAGGCTTTATAAAGTCGTCCGGAAGATCAGCAATATCTGATGTAACATACCACACGAGGGGCGTATGTATTGGCGATATGATTTGAAGGCACATGCCTTCAATCGTCTACCGTCAGCCGTCTACCGTACACCGTCCTGCGTACCGTAAAAAAATTCTATCCTGCTGTTTATTGTTTTCGGAGCCTCCCGGCGCAAATGCCGGAGAGGCTTTTTTTATACGGCCAACGACAGACGGTGGACGGCTGACGGTAGACGGTAGACGGAAAACGGACAGAGTGAGTCATGTCTGCGTTTCATGGTGAGGTGAAAAGAAGTGCTTTGCCGGTCTTCATCGATTCAGCAACATGAAGGGGATGCCTCTTTCCGTCCTACTTATCCCGCTCAGACCGGCCCCTCTAAAGCGGTTTTTATCCACCATCTACCGTTGGCCGTAAACCGTCCACCGTCTGCCGTCTACCGTTGGCCGTCAACCGTCAGCCGTTATTTATGTTTGATCCCGCTCAGAAAAGGGACAAAGCGGAAAGCGTCGAAGGTCTGTTCTTCGAATTCGGTTTCTGACAGCCGGGTGATCTTGTACATGTGTTGTACTTCTTCACCGACTGGGATCACCAGCATGCCGCCGACGGCCAGTTGCTCTTTCAGCGGCTCCGGCACAACCGGCGCGCCGGCTGTGACCAGTATCTTGTCAAAAGGCGCAAACTCGGGAAGACCTTTCGATCCGTCGCGAAAAAGGCAGCGGATACCCGTAAAGCCCAGTTGCGCCAGCAGGTCCCTGGCGCGTTGATACAGTGATTCCTGTCGCTCCACGGTGTACACTTTTGCGCCCAATACCGCAAGTATAGCAGCCTGATAGCCCGAGCCGGTGCCGATCTCGAGCACCTTGTCGCGGCGCTTCACATCGAGCAGACTGGTTTGATATGCCACTGTAAAAGGTTGCGAGATCGTCTGCTGGTTGCCGATCGGAAAGGGCTTGTCCTCGTAGGCATGTTCCTCGAACGCTTTGTCCAGAAAATAGTGCCTCGGCACGGCAGCCATGGCCGCCAGCACGGCTTCATCTTCGATCCCCCTGCGGCGCAAAGCATCCACCATGCGCTTGCGCAACCCCTTGTGGCGGTATGTATCGGACAATTTCAAGTGCAGATTTTTGTAAATAGGGCTCAAAAGTACGCCTTGAACAAATAATTTTGCCCGTACCCTTATATTCATCGCTCAATCTTCAAAATAAACAATGCGAATGGCAACTCCTATCAAGTTTGGTACCGATGGCTGGCGTGCGATCATCGCCGACGACTATACCGTAGAGAACGTAAAACGCGTAGCGGAAGCAACGGCGCGGTTTATGAAACAACACAAAATGAAAAAAGCCGTGATCGGCCATGACTGCCGCTTCGGTGGGTTGTTGTTTGTATCTACCACGGCCAGGGTGCTCGGCGCCTACGGGATCAAGTGCCATGTCGCGTCCGATTTTGTGAGCACCCCGATGGTGAGCCTCGGCGTCGTGAAACTCAAGGCCGACCTGGGCGTGGTGATCACAGCCAGCCACAACCCGCCGACCTACAACGGCTATAAACTAAAAGCGGCCTACGGCGGGCCCATGATCCCCTCCGATATCGCGGCCGTGGAAGCGCTCATCCCTGATGCCTGTACCCTCGATCAACTGCCCAGCATCAACGATCTGGTGCAGAAAAAACTGTTCGTGGATGCCGCCCTGGAAGGTATTTACCTGCGCCATGTGCGGAAAAACTTCGATCTCAAATCCATCAAGCAAAATGCCGGCAAACTTGCCTACGATGCCATGTACGGCGCCGGTCAGCGCGCCGTGCGCAAATTGCTTCCACGCTCGGTTTTCATGCGCTGCGACTACAACCCCGGTATGCACGGACAAGCACCCGAGCCGATCCACCGCAACCTGACCGGCCTGAGCGATCTCATCCGCAAAAACCCGAAGATCACAGCCGGCCTGGCCAATGACGGCGACGCCGACCGGATCGGGATGTACGACGAGGACGGCAATTTTGTAGACAGCCACCACCTGCTGCTGATCCTGCTGCTGTACCTCTACAAATACAAAAACATGCGGGGAAAAGTAGTATTCACCTTTTCCGTGACCGATAAAATGAAAAAGATGGCCGAGAAATTCGGCCTGCCCTACGAGATCACAAAGGTTGGTTTCAAGTACATTGCCGAGATCATGACCCGCGAAGACGTGCTGGTGGGCGGCGAGGAATCGGGCGGACTGGCCGTAAAGGGGCATATTCCCGAGCGCGATGGCATCTGGATGGGGCTGCTGGTGCTGGAATTCATGGCCGTAACGGGCAAAACGGTGAAGGGGCTGGTGGAAGAAGTGTACAAAGAAGTCGGCGCTTTTGCATTCGACCGCGACGACCTGCACATCACCGAAGCGCAAAAACAGGCGGTGATCGCTGCCTGCAACAACCGCAGCTACAAGTCTTTCGGTCCGTACAAGATCGAAAAGGTGGATGACCTCGACGGCTGGAAGTTCATCGTAGGCGGTGAAAAATGGATCATGATCCGCGCTTCCGGTACGGAACCCGTGTTGCGTGTGTACGCACAGGCCGACACCCTGGAAGAAACGCGTACCATGCTGGATGCCGCCAAGGCAACAATATTGTAATAAGGACGATCAAGCAGGGCCGGCGCGCTTATTGATACGCCGGTCTTGCTTTTACAAGCTGACAAACGCAATCGCTTTTGAATTTTTCCCTGCTCGTCGCACGGCGTTACCTGTTTGCCAAACGCAGTACCAACGCCATCAACATCATCACCGGCATTTCGGTGTTCGGCATCGCCGTCGGTACGGCGGCGCTGTTGCTGGTATTGTCGGTGTTCAACGGCTTCGAGGACCTGCTGTCGGGTTTGTTCGGTCATTTCAACCCGCCTATTAAAGTGACGCCCGCCAAGGGCAAAACCTTCGAGGCCGATAGCCTGGTGCTGAGCCGCCTGCGGGCCTTGCCGGGCGTGCTGCTGGTGAGCGAGACCCTCGAAGAGATCGCTTTTTTCGAGTACGAAGGCTCGCAGGATTTCGGCGTGCTCAAAGGGGTCGACGCGAATTTTGCACGCGTGAACGATATCGATTCCACGATCCGGGAGGGCCGGTACCTGCTGAACATCGACAACCGGAACTGCGCCGTGCTGGGCGCCGGTATGCGCAACAAACTCTCCATTAACGTCGAAAATGCCGTGGAGGCGATGACGGTCTATATGCCGACGGACGATGCCAGGGGCGTGCTCGACAAGCCCTTCAAGACGCGCTATCTTTTTCCGACGGGCACTTTTGCCATTCAGCAGGACTTTGACAACCAGTATATCCTGACCAACCTCGCATTTATGCGGGAGATACTCGCCGTTCCAGCCCAAACGGTGTCGGCGCTGGAGATCAGGTGCCGTCCCGGGGTCGATATCGGCGGTGTAAAGAAGCAGGTAAAAGCACTCATGGGGGAGGGCATGGCCGTGCGCGATGCCTATGAACAGAACGAGGCTTTTTTCAAAGTCATGCAACTCGAAAAATGGATGGGGTTCGCCATCACGAGCCTCATGCTGGTGCTCATGGCTTTCAATACCATCGGCGCGCTGTGGATGATCGTGCTGGACAAACAAAAAGACATCTCTATCCTGAAGAGCATGGGCGCGACCGACCGGATCGTGCACCGCATCTTTCTGCTGGAAGGCCTGCTGCTCACACTGCTCGGCATGGCCATCGGCTTTGTGCTGGCCATCGCCCTGTACGCCATCCAAAAAACATACGGCATCATTACCATCCCGCAGGGCTTTCTGGTGGAGAGCTACCCTATCGCCATGCGCGTCGGCGATTTTATCCCGGTCGTCATTACCGTGATCGGCATCGGCCTGCTGGCCGCCCTGCTGCCCGCACAGCGCGCCGTACGGGTGCCGGCGTTTTTGCGGGAGGAGTAGGGAAGGGCTTGCTCTTTTGGAAAGGATCGGCCTTTTCACAATCCGATCCTGCGCCTTGGCAGCGGGCAGTGGCAGTGTTGATGGCAAAAATGGTCTCCATTTCCTGTTTTGCCCAAATTCTGCCTGTTACTGCCAACTGCCACTGCCTACTGTTTACTTCTGATCTATCTGCGGAAAATCATTTGGTTTTATTGAACATATACCGGGCAATTTTCCAATCGTCATTTACCTTTTCAAAGACGAACAACTCTCTGTTCTCCTCGGGAACCGTTTCGCCGTTTGCATGTATCAGGGTTGTTCCCTTCGAGCTGGTTGTCGCAAACGCAAAGGCCTCTTCCACCACGATCTCGTCAATGAAGAATTCAATGTTTAACTGGATCTGAGAAAAAATGAATTCATAGGATTTCAGAATGTCCTCTGACCCAACGGCCGATGGAGCCCCTGCCGGCATGAAAATTCCATCTTTGGCATAGAGGCTTTGTGCAAGTTTTGCATCCGAAGTATTGAGTGACGTTTTGTACACACCCAGGAGGCTCTTAATCTTTTCTTTTTCTGATTTTTGCATGACATCTTTGTTTTGTGATTGTTGCTGGTTTTGATCGCAGGAAGCCATAATAAATATGACTGGTACAATTAATAATAACCGTTTCATCCTGAAATGATTTGATGATTAATACATCACAAAGATGGGGCGCCTCAGAACCTTATGCCCATAAGGTAGATTAAGAAAGGACCTTAATGTAGCTTAAGAAACCGCCTGAAAACCTATTGTGAGGTGGAAACATGAGGGTTTTTCAGGCGGTTTCTAATATCCGGCAATTCTTTTTCTGATAGTACTGAGAAATTCAGGCGTTACCCCGAGGAAGGAAGCAATCTGTACATTTGATATGCGATTGAAGAAATACGGATATCGTTCAATAAAGTCCAGATATCTTTCTTCAGCGGTTGAACTTATATTTTGCAGCACCCTTCTTTGAAAACTGATCAGCGCATTCTCTGTAATTACCCTGAATATCCTGTTAAACTTGGGAAAGTCTACAAACAACTTTAGTTGGTCTTCTTTTTTTATTTGAAGGATAACCGAATTTTCAATTGCCTCAATATTCAGTTTGCCGGGCTGTTCGGAATGAAAACTGCCGATGTCTCCAATCCACCAGTTTTCTACTGCAAATTGCAAATTGTGTTCTTTGCCGTGGTCGTCCACCATGAACATTCTAAAGCAACCTTCGACGACAAAAGAATTAAACTTACACACCTCTCCCTCCTGGAGTATGAATTGCCTCCTTCTGACTTTTCTTTCTTTGAACACGTTTTCCAAAAAGGATATTTCGCGTTCCTCCAAGGGAAGGAATGTTTCGAAATACGTTATAAGTTGCTTGATGTTCATTTATATTTATGTTTATCCGCGGGGCTTATACCTGTGACGTATCCGGCTTTTGCTGACACAGAATACTTGTGTATGCTATGGCCACATCTTTTAATCGTGGCTTTTGATGGTTTTGACCTGCACTTTTGATGCGGTCCGAATAAAATCATATTCAAACGCCTGACTTTCTTCGAGCGGCTCTATGTCAAATCTTATTCGTATCGTCGCGATAAATTTTTCCTCTATTCCTGTTTTTAGATGTGCTTTCGCTTTCCCGAAAGCATAGTTTACGGCATCTTCGAAATACTTATACGCCCTTTTCTTTTGAATGATCTCAAATTCGCCATCGCCGTGATGGAAGACGAGAAATTCCAGATCGCCCTCCAGATTGTTTTCCCGGCATATCGCCATGTATTTCAGATTATCTGAAAATTCTTTCCTGAATAATTCAGGGTTGACTGTTTGGCTCGCCAGGAATTGATCGAAGTTATAGTAGCGATAACATTCTGTTTCCTGCCCGTACATAGAGTTTAAAAATGGAAGGGCCCATATCAGCAAATTACTGACAACTGCTTTTATTCGATTCTGCATATTGGCTTAACATTAAATGTGTCTGAAAGTATGGCGGCTTGGCAAGTATGGCCATGTATAAATTGCTTTCGGGGCTATATTTTAATTAATTGTTTGTTGAAAATTTTTCTATCAGTATAGATCCTTACAATATAAACGCCATTTGGAAGACTTGAAACATCAAGCCTGTCTGTATTATTCAATTCGCTTATCAACGTTCCACCTTTTGAGCCCAACACCTCAACTGCCCTTGGGGTAATTCCTTCTATACGAAGTTCATCACTGGTCGGATTCGGGAATATCCTGAATTTTGTATCATCTGCTTCTAAAGTGTTTGAAATAATAGAACAATAGTTTATCGAACAATCCGGGTTTTCTAATCGGAGTTCAAAACAACTGGATTCCAGGTTAATTGGGTCGTTAAGACTTTCATTAATTAACTTAAGATTGTAGACAATTGTATCTGTTGTAAACATAGGCAAAATATGGATTGGACCGGTTTTATACGTCAAACTATCTCCTTCTTCATTAAAGAGTTGCATTGATGTATAACCGGTAACCCCGGTGCCTGTCGAATCGTTACTGGTAAGAATTACCGATACCATATAATCCCAGTGTTCACCTGAATATACTATGTCAGTGATTTCTATTTTATTGCAATCGACAGTCCCGCCAGCGCCATCCTGAATCGTATTGTTCAGGCAGAAGTCTATTGACCAGTGCGGAAATTTTAAGTACAGGGTCCCGCATAAGTTTTCAGGTAAATTTGAGACCCCTTCATTCAACTCAAGTGTATAGGTTCTGACTTCATTTTGCGGTAAAAAGTAACTAGGCCCTGTCTCTTTTGTAATTGTATCGCCATTGCTACTCAATACCTGAAATGAAGTGTAACCAGTAGTACTTACAGATGAATCACCTGCCAGCAGCAATGACACCTGGCCTGAGTAATACTGATGTTTTGGATATATTCCTTCAATCTTTAGTTGTCCTTTTACAACTAACGGAAATATCAGCAAAATAGCGAGCAGGTTTCTTTTCATGATTTGTTATTTTTCCTGACGACGATTAGAAGCCATTTCAAAAATACCTGAGTAATGCAAAAGCCCAAAAAGGGCTCCGAGTAATATTCATAACGTACCTCGAATCAGCCTTCCCTCCCGACACACAAACCAAAAACAGATTGTGTAAATATACACAAAATTATGGCGCCCGACAAGATCGGGACAATGGTTTAAGGCCGGTGCCACCACTTCATGGGAGCCGGCCAGGTTCTACAGAAGGAACATGATACTATAAGGAGCGAAATACCCCATCAGGCATGTACCCCCTACACGCTCTGGGAGTTAGGGGCGAGAATTTAAAAATAAAACATACTGCTCGGAATCAGATGAGCAAGATATAAACACACGATCAATTATTCTCAGGCTGAAGCGGTCCGTAGAAATAAGAAGCGGTCGCTCCGCCGTCGATCAGAAAATCGGCGCCCGTGATGAAGGCGCCTTTTTCCGACAATAACAATTCAGCCACATTGGCAACTTCATCTGCAATGCCCGGCCGGCCGGCAGGACATTTTGCAAACATATTTTTGTAAAAGTCGCCCCTTGGCCCGTTGATCTCATCCAGGGCCAGGGGAGTAATAATAATACCGGGCGAAATGGAATTGACCCTTGCGCCTTTTTCTCCCCATTTTACCGCTTCCGCCATTACCCGTTTGACATTGCAGCGTTTTGCCATTTGGTAAGCGTGCAGCGTATCTTTGATGTTTTTGGGCTGCAGTATTTCTAAATCCAGCAATTCCTCTGTCGGCGTTGTGGCTAAAAGTCGATCTTCTTCAGGGGTTAGAGCCGGCATTCTGTGGCCGGACTGGCTGGAAATAGTAACCGCGGTCCCGCCTTCCCTGATCACTTTACCAAATTCCTCCAAAAGCAGGGCAGTACCGTATAAATCCACTTTTAATATCTGTTCGACGGGCGCCTGACTTGGTGACACACCGGCCGCATTGATGAACATAGAAAGGTCACCTTCCCTTTGGGCGGCGTCGATTAATTTCAAAACGGAGCCTTTATCCGAAATATCCACCTTGAAAGGCACGACATCAAAACCCGCTTCGGTCATGATCCTGGCAATGTTGCCGGCATTTTCAATTTTCCAGTCAGCAACAATAACTTTATTTCCGTATGCCACCCTTCTTGCGATGGCCATTCCGATCTGACCTGCTCCGGTGAGTACGATTACATCTTTTTTATTTTTCATGCGCCTTGCACTTTAATGTACAAATATAGATTGTCTGTTCGCTATCGGGCTAACAGGTTTCAAATCAATAGTTACAAGAATCAAATATTTCTGTACTGGGTAGGCGTTTGCCCTGTCGCTTTCTTGAAATAGTTGTTAAAATGGGTGGGTTCTTTAAATCCCAATGAGAAAGCGATCTCTGAAATATTCCAGTTGGTGAGCCTGATCAGCGTTTTGGCTTCCTGAATTATTCGCTCGATAATAATTTGTGTAGTGTTTTTTTCCGTCACTTCCTTTACCGACTTGTTCAGATGGTTGACGTGTATATTTAACTGGTCGGCAAAATCAGAAGCGGACAACAGGTGTAAGGTCTGCGAAGTTGCTTCTATGGGAAACTGGCGTTCTAATAATTCCAAAAACTGAATGGTGATTCGTTCGGACGCAGATTGCCCGAACCGGTTAATGGCTTCAAAATTTGCAGATTTCATCGCGACATGCAGGATTTCTTCAACCAGTAACTTTGCAACATCATATTTGTAAAGATAGTCCGATTGAATTTCTCTGAACATCCTTGAGAACAGAGACTCTACAGTATTTGCTTCATCTTTGGTCAGTTCGCAGAAAGGAGTTGTCGTGGTTTGAAAGGGAGGGAAATTGACAATTCGTTTATCCTTGTTTAAAAACTGGTCGTTGAAGATGCAGAAATATCCCTTTGTGATTTTATTCCGTTCCTCCCAGCCAAAGGGCGTATGAGGGTTGGTAAAAGCTACCGCGTGTTTTTTAACCGGGTATTCATTCCCCGAACACTACAAGCCGCCGCCGCCATACACCAAAACAATATTATACCATTCCCGCCTGCCGTATTCCAGTGGCTTCGCCCCTTTCCCTATGGCCGGGTACTCAAGGGGAAACAGATTGAAATGCCCGAAATTGTTTCTTATTTCATCGGGTATCCATTTATGGCGGGTCTGGTAAAATTCCTTTATGCTTTCAAGTTTCTTCATCCTGTAAAGTTATGAAAAGCAAACATTTGCTTTTGCCGGGCGGAAGAGGAAGCGCGTATTCCAGCGACAGGGTTGTTTTGTCCTGGAACATCTACTCTTTTTCCCCGGCTTCATTCATCCATTCTACCATTTCGTCAAAAACCTCCTCCTCCGTTCTTTGGTCTTTCAGGATTTCATCATAGGTCATTCCCTTGATGTTCATTAGGTATTCCGTCATGATCCGGCCTTTAAAATAATACGTTGGCATAAAGTGGCCTTCCACTGCTTCGAAGGTTTCTCGTTTGGAATTTTCGTTAGCCGAGACAAACCGTTGCATCTCTTTGCGCAAATCGTAGAAATCACTACTCAGACGCTTCCTGCGGGCAATATATTCCGGGTATCCTTCCAGTTTCCATATAGGCGGATGTTTCAGCGGGCTAAAATTGAAAAGACCATATCGGTCTGCCTGGAGGACATGGACCATTTCATGTACGATTAGTTCTGTCAGATCGACTGTGCTCCGTTCGGTGTACATCCGGTTGTTTACAATATCGATATCCTGTTTAAATACAATATTCCATGCAGTCGCCCTGGCAAGCACATCACCGCCCTGGAGGCCCTCGATTTTATTATAGATATTATCATGCGCCAAAAATAACCTGAACCTGAAATCCGGATTGTGCAGTTCACTCTTTTCAACAAGTTGATAGGCGTTGTCCAGAATAGACTGGAATGCTTCTTTTTCAATATTGTAGTCTTTGTCGTAATAAACCACAAATTGATTGTGTTCGAATTTATTTGCAAACAAGGACTGAGGATAAAAAATCAGGGTTATCAACCCCGCGATCCCCACAACTGTAAAAAGCAGCGTGCCGGCAATTGTTCTTTTAATGATCTTTTTCATTATGACATTTTTTTAGATTTTATAGTTGTTGCAAAACTTGAAATCATTTGGCACCCGATCCGTCTTCACGCAATATCTTCTCCATTTTTCTTCCTTTCGCCAGTTCATCTATCAGTTTGTCTAAATATCTTACCTTTTGTGTCAATGGATTATCAATCTCCTCGATCCTGTAACCGCATATGACTCCTTTGATAAGATGGGCATTCGGATTCAGTCGTGCATCCCGGAAAAAGGTTTCAAATGTTGCCTTTTCATCAATGAGGTTCTGTATTTTCATGTCATCAAAACCGGTCAGCCACGTGATCACCTGATGCAGTTCCTGTCTCGTTCTGTCTTTCTTTTCCACTTTTGCCAGGTAGTGCGGATAAACCGAAGCAAAGGTCATTTTTGCGATTCGTTCGTTATGTTCGTCTGTGATTTTCATTTCCGGTTTGTTTATAAACGTTTGGCTTGCTACTCAATCCCCTCGTACTTTGCAATTGCAACCTGCTGTGGGGAGGATGGAAAGCGCATCCTTGTTCGCAGCAAATTATTATTCCTTCATCATGGATAATACCAGGTTTCTAATTATTTGTCCTGAACGATCGGGTGATTTTCGATAGTTAACACCAATAGTTTTTACATTGCTTCTTAGTTTAGCCGAGTCCAGTTTGTTCTCAAAGATCGCTAAGGTGTCTTTGTTCAAAAAAGATTCACTGAAGATCAAAATATTGATTTTGTCATTTTTTGCTTTGTAAATAGCAATTGCTTGAAATAAAAGGTCATCCTTTTTTTCTTGAAAAGCATGCCTATGAACAATTAGCAAATCGGGTACTTTACTTGCTTCTTCCTTAACATTTTCAAGGCTCTCCAGCATTACAAAAACACCTTCGGAATGAAAATTCTGAACTTCGTTTAGATACCATTTAATTTTTGCTACAATCGTCTCTCCTCTGGTTGCCGTATTCATTATATGTATCTTTTTCTGATACTTTTTGAAACAATCAACAGCGTTCTCAATCGCCTTTGTTTCACAGGCTTTTATTTGTGTATCTTTAAATTTAATTGTAGATTCTAATGCCGCTACCTGATTTTTTTGCATCCATCCTGAAGCGCTTGTTCCACCAAGGAAACCAGTAACAAGCATACCAAGGACATATAAAATGGCATTGCCTTCTACGTGCTCTTTTATATTCATTTTTATTGATATTTAAAGTCGCTGACAACTGCCGTAGCGCCGTAGTTGTTGAACAAGCCATGAGGACAAATCCTCGTTTCTACGTATTGTCACATTGCACCTTGCGCTCGTGATCATCTGCGACGCCGGATGTATCGTAAATAAATCCCCGGTTTAATGTGCCAGGATTCAAATATACGTGTTGATCCAGGATTTTATAGCGGCCATCATATGTTTTTTGTAAATCGACATTTTGGATAATTTTCACACCCTAAAAACTTCGTGCCGATATTAGAGCCCTTTTTGCCGTCCTTACTATTAGGCTCGAACCACATATTGGACAAATAGTATTTGAAGAATGTCGTTTTCGTAAAGACCGTATATGATCTCTTTTAGAAAGTGAGGATTCAGACACATGCTTCTCTATTACTTGGACTATTAGATTGACATCTTCAGTTAAGAGTATCTGATTTCGAAACCGTTTTATATATCTACCTATGCCCGAGTTAATAACGTTATCAGGTAATTTAGTTTTGAATTTACAATCTCCGACGAAACAGACCACAGTGTATATATTGGATTCATCTATATTCAGGAATTCAGACAGGACCTTTTTTTGTCTAAAAACTTGTCTGAGTGGGTTTTGAAATGAATACTTACTTCCGTAAATTGATTGTGTCCAGCTAGGTTCTTTCTCAGATCCAAAAATCCAGCCTTTTTTATTCTTTGTTTCTACAATGAATAATCCATATGCTGAAATAATTAAGTGGTCTATTTGAGTTGTTCCATTTTTAGAAGGTAAGATAACATCATGAAATTTATGATACGATTTTTTGCGTAGCGATAGCCACAAGAAAAAAGTGGCTTTTTTTTCTCCTATCCAACCTCTAAGAATATTCATGCCTTTTTCTTAATATGCATAGCTATCGTACTGTTGCACTTTTGATTGCAAATCCGTAATCAAAAGTGCACATATTTCCCAACAATTAAACAAGTCACGCAAATCCCCTTCCCGCCACACAATCCCCCAACCAGCCCACGTAAATATATACATAATCACACTATCGGCGCAATGGTATAAACGCAGCGCCCTCCTCAATTCTTCACCCGCTGCGCGCCTTCATAAAAGTACCGGTAGCCCCGGAAGATCGGGCCAAACACGCGGTCCTGCACCAGCATGAAGTCCTGCCGGTCTACGTCGGCGTAAAAGCGGTCGATGTAGTTGCGCCCCTCGCGGGTTTCGAGGGTGATCGCGGGCCAGAAACGCACCACTTTTTCCGTGCTGTCGGTTTTTTTGACGGTCACGATGGCAAATGGCACCAGGCTCATGACCGAATCCCGGTCGGGATTCCGGGTCTCGAAACTTTCGGCGCCGAGCTGTTCGTATTGCAGCAGGTAGGCTTCCGGCACGCCTTTTCTGACCGGTGTATTGATCCGCGGCGTGGTGCTGAAATAGGGCACGACGGCGTAGGAAGCCTCGTCGACCTTTTCCAGCCTGAACGACTCGCTTTTCATCTTCGGGTATTCGACCGTGATGGACTGGATCGATTCGGGTTTTTCGGAAAAAACGGTGCGGTCTTTCCAGTTGTCGTCGCCCAGCAGGTAGCGCACGCGCAGTTGCCCGACAAAGGAAGGGATGTGCGCCACGTAGGGGCGTTCGGCGTTTTCCATCATCACGTATGTGCCGAGTTCGTCGTTGGTGACGCCGCCGACGTAGTAACTTTTCATGACCTTGCCCGCTTTGTCGTATATCTCCACCTTGATGCCTTCGGCCGCCAGGCTTTTGATCATGTGTTTCTCCGTGGCCTGGGGCGGAATGTAGCGCACGTTGATCTTGGCGATGGTTTCCAGCAGGGTGCTGACGGCGCTCGGGCGGGCGCGGTATTTTCCGTTGTACATCCAGTACTCCTCTTTGCGTTCGAGGGTCGCGGTCTGCCCGTTGCGGCCCGCAATGAATATTTTGTAAATATCTTCCGTATTGGGCACGGCAAACTCCATGTCCCAGGAGTTGCGGCTGCCGGATTCCGCGTTTTTGACGCTTATGACGTACCACGCGCCGCCGCCAAGCAGGATAAAAAGGACGGCCATCAGGAGGGTTCTTTTCATAATATCAGCAATTGATCCCTGTTGCTGCCCGCCCGGCGCCGATCAGATTGTGCGCAAATGACGGGAGCAGGTTCAACGGGTGTTTGAATTTGTCCGACGGAGCGCAAAAGCAGCCTTTTGCAGACATACCATCCGGTTCCCGAATGCATAGCAATGCGATTGGCAAAACCGGGGAAGCATGGCGGCAAAAAAGCCATTTTTAGCCCATTGAGATGAATCCAAACAGCCGCTCAGGGAGTGTTTGAAAATGTGGATGCAGGAAAGTACACAGGAAGGGAGGCTTTTTGGATAAATTCCAGGTGCAAATGAACGAATTTTCCGGGAAACGGCACCGCCGGGACATAAAAAAGTCTGCCCCGCATTACGCGGAGCAGACACATCAAAACAAAACGAAAAACCAACTTTTACTTTATATCTTTTACTGCGTGCGCGTCTGAAGGCGCACCGGAATGTCTTTTTCTTTTCCTTCGCGCATCACGGTCAGCGTGACCGTTTCACCAAGTTTAGAACGACTGACCTGCTCGATCAGTTCCGATGTGTTTGTCACGTTTCTGCCATTTATTTTCGTGACGATGTCTTTGATCTTGATGCCGTACTTTTCAGCGGAACCGTCGGGATAAACCTTTACCACGGCCACGCCCGGCACATAGTTGACGCCCATTTGTTCAGCGAGGTAGGAATCCATCGGGGCAATATCAACGCCGAGATAGGGACGGCGGTATTCGCCGTAATTGATCAGGTCGTCGGCGATGCGCTTCACGAGGTTGACCGGAATGGCGAACGAGTAACCCGCAAAAACACCCGTCGGGGTGGCGATCGCGGAGTTGATGCCGATCAGCCGGCCGTTGACGTCGACGAGCGCGCCGCCGGAGTTGCCGGGGTTCACCGCCGCGTCGGTCTGAATGAACGACTCGATGGCCTTGCCGCTCTTGATGATGTTGATGTCGCGGGCTTTGGCGCTGACGATGCCTGCGGTGACGGTAGATGTCAGGTCAAAAGGATTGCCCACGGCCAGTACCCATTCGCCCACTTTTACATCGTCCGAGTTGCCCAGTTCGATGGCGGGAAGGTCTTTGGCATCGATCTTGATCACCGCCATGTCGGTGTTGTCGTCGCGGCCGACGAGCCGCGCCTTGTATTCGCGGTTGTCGTGCAGCGTCACTTCGAACTCATCGGCGAAGTCGACGACGTGGTTATTGGTCAGAATATAGCCGTCGGAAGTATAGATCACGCCCGATCCGGTACCCGAACGGGGCTGAGGCTGGTAGCCGAAACTCCGGCCGAAAAAGTATTCGAAAGGATCGGAGTAGCGCTGCTGTTGCTGCCGCTGCCGGGCGAGTTGCTGGCTTTCGGAAGCCTTGATATGCACGACCGCAGACATGGAGCGCTCGGCTGCTTTGGTGAAATCAAAAGGCACGGGTGCGGAACCGTAGTTCACCTGGCGCGCCACCGGAGCGGTCGCGGCGGTGGTGACCTGGGGCTTTTCAAGAACTTTTGCTGCGCCAAACGTCACTAGACCGCCTACGGCGCCGGCAAGAATCGTTGACCAGAATTTATTCATAGTTGCTCGAATGAATGGTTTTATGTTTGCTCTAACTTTATTTGCACGAAACTCTGTGAAAACGCAGTTGAAACGGGATTGCTGCTCGATTTTATTACTTTAACGTCGCGTTAACCAATCGCCCGGATTTATAAAATTGCCGGGTTCGTCGCAGGAAACGTCCGTTACAGAACGGTAAAATTTTCTTTGTATGATTTGATTGCGACCTTTGCACGACCAACTTCAATTTTCGACCGACCAATGTCTGTGCCGAAGCGTTTATTAGATGACCCGAACGGGATTGAGCGATTGTTGCAACCGGAGACCCCTCTGGAACGGCGGCTGATCGCGACGGAAGCGTTCCGCTGCGGCCTGCTGTGGGGCGAACCCCGCTTCGGACACCCGGAAGGCAAAGTTGCCCTGCACGTCCGGGAAGTCATGGATAATATCGACCTGATACCCGGTCTGGCGGACGAACAACGCGCTCAACTCCGCCTCGTCGCCCTGGCGCACGATACCTTCAAGTTTGCCGAAGACCGCTCGCGGCCCCGCGACTGGCAAAAACACCACGGCCTGCTGGCCCGGCGCTTTATGGAATCGTACACGAGCGACCCGGTCGTGCTGGACGTGATCGAGACGCACGACGATGCCTACTACGCCTGGCTCGCGGGCAGACACGACTCCTGGCCGGAAGGGGAGGCGAAGTCGCTCGACCTGCTCCTCGACCGCATGGGGTATTGCCTCCAGTTTTATTATCTGTTCTTCAAATGCGACACGCAGACCGGCGACAAAACGCAGGCGCCGCTGAAGTGGTTCGAACGCGTCGCTATGGACATCGAGGTCGTCGCCGTGCGGGAACTTATCTGATGCCGTCGCCCTTTCTTTTGCTTTCAGTCCTTTTCCGGGGGCGTTTTCTGTTCCCGTCGCTGTACTTTTGCGCCCGGCATATTTTGATTGGAAATCGGGAAATTGGAAATTGATCATAATTGGCTGTGCCGGCAACTGGACTCACTGATGCTATTGTTGGTGGGGCGCCAATAATGGCAGGAAAAATATCCATAGGAGTTCGACAAGAACCGGCCTTATGCAAATCCCGATTTTATGAGGTCGAAGGCGGGGTAAGCAAAACCCTGTCTGAGCCCCGACGAAGGAGGGGCGAGTTTGGTTTTGCGCCGCCGCAGATCGAGATAAAATCGTAGGATTTGCATAAAGCCTTGATTTTTTGGTACTTTTTTATCAAGAAAAAAGTACGGTACAGCACGATGCCAGGATATTCAGGTTGTATCGTCTAGTTCCTGATAAAACAGATTAAACCTTTCCAAAAACATACTCAATCCGCCACCGGCAACACAATGAAAAAACGCTACCTGGTCACCGCCGCTCTTCCCTACGCAAACGGCCCCCTGCACATCGGCCACCTGGCCGGCGCCTACCTGCCCTCTGACATCTATGTGCGCTATCTAAGGCTGATGGGCCGGGAAGTGGTTTTTGTATGCGGCTCTGACGAGCACGGCGCCGCGATCACCGTGAAGGCGCGCAAGGAAGGCACCACGCCGCGCGCGATCGTCGACAAGTACCACGAAATGCTGAAGGATACCTTTGAAAAGATCGGGATCTCGTTCGACATATACCACCGCACCTCGGCGCTCATCCACCACCAGACCTCGCAGGATTTTTTCCGCACGCTCAATGCCAACGGCGAGTTCGTGGAAGAGACGACCGAGCAGTACTACGACGAGACGGTCGGACAATTCCTCGCCGACCGCTACATCGTGGGCACCTGCCCCGTCTGTGCCAACCCCGATGCCTACGGCGACCAGTGCGAGCGCTGCGGCTCCACGCTCAGCCCCAACGACCTGATCGAACCCCGGTCCATGCTCAGCGGCTCGGCGCCGGTAAAGCGCCCCACCAAACACTGGTTCCTGCGGCTCGACAAACACGAGAACTGGCTGCGCGAATGGATCAACACCGGCAAAGTGGACGGAAAAACGCTGCACGACCCGGCAGCCTGGAAAAACCACGTACTCGGACAGTGCAACTCCTGGCTCGACCAGGGGCTGCAGCCGCGCGCCATGACGCGCGACCTCGACTGGGGCGTGGATGTACCGCCGGAGATCCCCGGCTCGGAAGGCAAAAAACTGTACGTATGGCTGGATGCGCCGATCGGGTACATTTCCGCGACCAAGCAGTGGGCCATCGACCACAACAAAAACTGGGAGCCGTACTGGAAAGACGAGGATACGGCGCTGATCCACTTCATCGGCAAAGAC
This sequence comes from Lewinellaceae bacterium, assembly GCA_020636045.1. GTDB lineage: Bacteria > Bacteroidota > Bacteroidia > Chitinophagales > Saprospiraceae > M3007. Next base: position 137,540 of record JACJYP010000010.1, on the reverse strand, counting down.
AACATCGTATTCCACTGCCTCATCTTTCCGGCTATCCTGAAGGCGCACGGCGGTTTCATCCTGCCGGTAAATGTGCCCGCCAACCAGTTCCTCAACCTCGAAGGGCGCAAACTGTCGACTTCGAAAAACTGGGCCGTGTGGGTGCACGAGTATTGCGCCGAATTCGCGGGACAGGAAGACGTGCTGCGGTACAACATGGTCAAAAAGATGCCCGAGCAGGCCGACAGCGAGTTCACCTGGAAAGGTTTCCAGGAGACGAACAACAACGAACTCGTGAACAACCTCGCCAATTTTGTCAACCGCGTCATGGTGCTCACGCATAAATACTACGACGGTCTGGTGCCCGTCGTGGACACCGAGCGGGCCTTCAAAAGCGGTTGGGAGGCCGACAAGGCCGGGCAGTACAACGAAGAACTGGCGCTGCTGCACGCGAAACTCAACGAAATGGGCGCCCAGGTCGAGCGCTTCAATTTCCGCGAAGCATTGCAACTCGCTATGGAAATATCGGGCGCAGGCAACGCGCTGCTGCAATTCAACGAGCCCTGGAAAACGGTGAAAGACGACCCGGAAACGGTGAAGGTGGTGATGAACCTCGCCGTGCAGTACGTGGCGGTGCTCTCCGTCGCCCTGCGGCCCTTCCTGCCGTTTTCCGCCGCCAGACTGCGCAGCATGCTCAATCTGCCTGCGTTAGAGGAAGCCGGCGACCTGCTGGATATGCTCAACGAACTTGTGGAAGGCAACCCCGTGGTGCAGCCCCGGCATACGCTGGGCGCGCCGGCGCACCTGTTCAGCCGCATCCCCGACGAAGTGATACAGGCGCAGATCGACAAACTCAAGGCCACCGAGCAGGCGCAGGCGTCGGATGAAGGCGCGACCGTCAACTTTACGCCGGTGAAAGACACGATCCAGTTCGACGATTTTGCGAAGATCGATATCCGCACGGGCACCATCCTGAGTGCGGAAAAGGTGGCCAAATCGAAAAAACTGCTGAAACTGAGCGTCGACCTCGGCTTCGAGACGCGGACCATCCTTTCCGGCATCGCCGAGCATTTCAGCCCGGAAGAAGTGGTGGGCAAAGAGGTCGTGGTGCTCGCCAACCTCGCGCCCCGCGTCATGATGGGCACCGAGTCGCAGGGCATGATCCTGCTCGCCGAAGACGCGGAGGGTAAACTCGGTTTTGTCAGCCCCGAAAGCGGCTGGCAGGCCGGCATGAGCGTCGGTTGATCAGCGTTTCCGCATGTCCGCGGCGAACCCCTGCATGAGTTCAAGCAGGCGCAGCGGCGCCAGCAGGTCCCTGTTCTTTTGTGCAGGCTGCGCGGGGTCGGTGTAGCCGCTGACGCTGCGGATACGCGCAGCGTCCATCGGCCTGAATGCCATGGACCAGTCCTTGAACAGCCTTTTTGGCGCGAAAGTCCTGTGCAGCACTGCGAGTTCCCGGTGCCGTGCATCCTGCGATATGCGGTGGTGGTACAGATCCCTGACGGCCGCTTCGTCGCCCTCCAGCAACTGGATAAAACTGCCGTGGCCGTACAGCAACAGCCCCGTGATGTTTTGTTCGGCGTTGTTGCTGCGGCACTGCTTCAGCAATTCAATGAGATCGTCGTCGGTAAAGTATCGGTTGGCCCTCGATCGGTAGATGAGTTGGAATACCGGCATTGGGTGCGATGGTTTGATCACGGCTGCCCGGCCGGGCAGCGCATTTTTTGTTTGCTCCGCTAATATACTGTTCCCTTGCGGAATGTCAACAAGGTATTTGTTTGTCTGCGCTGCGACGTCATCCAGTCGTAAAAAACCTTAGATGGGCGCCGATGCCAACAAGGATACTAAAACGATTGGCGCAAAAAATTGATTTACAGTGTTGTAGTGCCAAATGTCGCGCAGCAATATTTCATTCCCCCTTGAAGGCAGGGCCGATTGGCTCTAACGATCAGAAGTAAACAGTTGGCAGAGGCAGTTGGCAGTAGCCGTGTCAATATTGGTGCGAATAACCGTGCAAAAAAGGTTTCTATTTCCTGTTTTATCCAAATTCTGCTATTACTGCTACTGCTACTGCTAACTTGATTTTCAAGATGCCAAACGGTAGAACCAATCGACCCTGCTTTGAATGGGGGGGCTGCAAAAGACCCGTTCAACCTAAAATCGCCCCGTAGGGGCCGGCGGTTTATAGAAAGAATGTCTTGAAAGGATTGCCACTCCGTAGGAGCCGGCCGTTACGCCCGAGTATGGCCGGCTCCTACAGAGCGGAATAATATGGAGATCGCAAATCCTATAAACCGTCGGCTCCTACGGAGTGCCTTCCTTTTAGTCAATTTGTTTCAAAAACAGCCACTGCCAACGGTCTATGTCAACTGCTTGCCTCTTATCAATGGGATCAATCAATCCTGCTTAAAATGGGGAAGCAGCACTGCTTTGCAGCGCAGATCGCGGCTTGCTACGTCATGCATTTTCGAAGACCCGCAGGCGACAGAGAAAATCAAAACCACTGGTGTCATTAGCTACTGCATATTGCCGACTTACGCCCCGTGCGAACTCATTACCGTTCCGACGGTAATGACTTACGTCCCGTACGAACTCATTACTGTTCTGATTGTAACGACTTACGCTCTGTGCAAACTCATTACCGTTCCGATGGTAATGACTTACGTCCCGTGCGAACTCATTACTGTTCTGATTGTAACGACTTACGCTCTGTGCGAACTCATTACCGTTCCGATGGTAGCGACTTACGCTCTGTGCAAACTCATAAACGTTCCGACGGTAACGACTTCCATCCCCTGTAAAGTCATTACAACAAACCTTGTCAGCATATATCTACCATCTCAATAGCCGCCTGCCGTAATCCGTCTACCGTAAACCGTAAACCGTCCACCGTCCACCGTCTACCGTAATTAGTTTGGTCTATGAAATATATTTATTGGTCAATTAAATAATGCAAAACAATATTCTTTGTATTCAATTTTATGGTAAATAAAAAGCCATGAAAATAATGTTTACCAATATAGGGGCAAAGCCCCTGGCCTTCCTTTTTGTCAGCATCTTCTTTACGGCCCGACTTTTTGCGCAGGACCCGGATCCGCGAATTGATACCCTCAATAAAAATCACGAGGCACTGGACAACAGGGTGGAAAAACTGGAATTCCGCAATGATCAAACCCTGGACCTAATGCGGCAGCGGGAGGAGCGCGATAATTTTCTGATCACCATTCTGGGTTCCCTGCTCGGCCTGCTGGTCACCTACCAGATATACGCAAGTGTTGTGCAGCAGCGGAGAGAAGGCAAGCGCGACGACAATGCTGCGGAAAAGGTGTCGAACATTATGGAAGTAGTGCACCAGACGCTGGAGAGCCGCCTGAACGCGGAGGAAGAGGAACGAAAGAAACGGCAGGCTTCGGAAAAAGAGATGGAGCGGGTGCTGAACCAGGTGAAGCCGCTCGAACAGTTTTACCGGAGTTTCCAGGTGCGCATTCAAAACATGCGGCGACGGCTGGAGGAGACCGCTATCCGCCTGGCCCATATCAGCAGGCACGATTTCAGGATCAACGCGGAAGCGCTCCGGGAATTTGCGCGCGAGTTTCTCCAGTTCAAGACCGATCTGGAGCCGCTGGAAGAGGAAAAGCACGAATTCAGCGCGCGCATACCGTATATCAGGGGCATCGCGGCGCACTACTCCAACCAGCCGGAGCTTGCCAAGGAGGCCCTGCTGAAGGTCACGAGCGCCAAACAGCCCGAACCCGACGAAGATTCCACGTCCTACGACCGGCGGATCGCCAATGCCAGTTACTATCTCGGCCTCATCGAATCGAACCAGGGCAACCAGGACCAGGCCATCGCCTATTTCGAAAAAGCAAACGGCCTGGACCTGCAGTATCGCGACTTCCTGACCAGGATCGTTACGGCCGAATCCTATATTCTGAAAAACGATTACGGCAGGGCGATCCAGTATATCACGGAGGTGCAGGAGCGCCTGCTGGAAATGGAGCAGCAGGACGGGCACCTGAAGCGCTATCACCTGAGGCTCCAGAGCCGCGCCACTCTGCTGCGCGCCAACATTGCCATGCTGGAGCGGAAGAACAACTGGCACAAAGAGGTGAAGGAATGGCTTGAAGTGGTGCACCTGAAGGATCCGGCTTACTATTACAGCACGACGACCCTCGCCCAGGCGTACGCCGTCGACGATATGGAAAAGGCAAAAAGGCTTTTCCACGAGGCCTACCAGAGCATTTTGTCCCTGCGCGATCTTGAAACGGTGAAAGAGGTGCGGTCGCGCATCCTGCTGCTGATGACGGCAGGGCTATGCGCCAAACAAAGCCTTTCCAACGGCCAGCAGATCTGGGACGATTACCTCGACGAAGCCGATATTCTGCGGAGCAACCTGCCCAGGATCGACGAGGATCAATGCACGGCGTATTCCATCCTCGGCAAGCGCAACGAAGTCAGCGAAGTGCTGCACCACCACATCGAGATGATCCGCGAAGGGAAGGTACTGGCGAAATAAGCAGGGAAAGCCCGGACCTCAGAAGTGCACCCAGCCCTGCGCTTTCAGTGTGTGCAGGTTGCCGCCTTTTGTGTTGAGTTTGATGCCCGCTGTGGCTTCCAGCATTTCGCCCGCGATGTATATCTCCGGCAGGTATTTGACCTTTTCCACATCCTGCGGATCGATCGTGAACAGGAGTTCGTAGTCTTCCCCGCCGTTCAGCGCGCAGGTGATCGGGTCGAGTTTGAATTTGAGCGCCAGCATTTCCGATTCGGGGTGTATCGGCACGCCGCTCTCCTCGATCAGGGCGCCGGTGCCGCTTTGTTTGCAGAGGTGAAAGAGTTCCGAGGCGAGGCCGTCGGAAATATCGATCATGGAGGTAGGCAGCAGGCTATTCTTGCGGAAGGCCTCGATCATGTCGCGCCGCGCTTCGGGCTTGAGTTGACGGCCCACGGCATATTTCTGGTTTTCCAGGTCGGGCTGCACATCGGGGTTTTCGAGCCAGATGCGTTTTTCCCTTTCCAGCAATTGTAGACCCAGGTATGCGGCCCCGAGGTCGCCGGTGATGCAGATCAGGTCGCCCGGGCGGGCGCCGCTGCGGTACACGATTTTATCTTTTTCCGCCTGCCCGATGGCCGTCACGCTGATGGTCATGCCTTTGGGAGAAGAGGCCGTGTCGCCGCCGACGAGGTCCACCTGGTAGGCCTCGCAGGCCGCGCGGATGCCTGCGTACAGTTCGTCGAGCGCCTCTACGGAGTAGCGGTTGGAAATAGCGATGGATACGGTGACCTGCTTCGGGAAGGCGTTCATAGCGTAGATGTCCGAGAGGTTCACCACCACCGCCTTGTATCCCAGGTGCCGCAGCGGCACATAGGACAGGTCGAAATGGATGCCTTCAACCAGCATGTCGGTGCTGACGACGGTGCACAGCGCTCCGTTGTCGATGACGGCGGCATCGTCGCCCACGCCTTTTACGGTGGAAGGCTGTACGATGGCAAATTCTTTGGTCAGGTGATCGATCAGGCCGAATTCACCAAGGGTATTGACGTCGGTATGTTGCATGATGTGGATGAACGGATACGAAGTTCAGTGGCAGTAGGCAGTGGCAGTAAGCAGTGGCAGTTGGCAGTGATATAACAAGGGTTTAGGAAGATTGATCAATCATGTCAATGTTGAACGAAGTGAGACATCTGAAAAAATGAAGAAAAACCTATCCAAAGCACACATAAATACGCATCAATATCGACGCTGGCATTGTACTGCCAAGTGCCACAGCTTACTGCTACTGCTACTGCCTACTGCTACTGATCCCTCCCTTCCAGTTCCTTCAGTTTTTTCTCCAGTTCGAGTACTTTCTTTTGCAGGTCGGGCAGTTGTTTGAACACCACGTGCGAGCGGATAAAATCCTTGTACCCGATGGCGGGGCTGCCGAACAGGGCGGTGTTGGGTTTTTCCACGGAGGAGCCCAGGCCGCTTTGCGCCTGGATGCGCGTGCCGTCTGCGATGCTCAGGTGGCCCGCGAAGCCGACCTGCCCGCCGATCTGGCAGTTGTCGCCGATGCGGGTGCTGCCGGCCACGCCCACCTGTGCGGCGAGGGCCGTGTTTTGGCCGACTTCCGCGTTGTGGGCGATGTGGATGAGATTGTCGAGTTTGGCGCCGCGGCGGATCACCGTGCTGCCGATGGCGGCGCGGTCGATGCAGGTGCAGGCCCCTACTTCCACGTCATTTTCGAGGACGACGTTGCCGACATGCGGCACTTTTTTCCAGGTTTTGTCTTCCTGCGGGGCGAAGCCGAAGCCGTCGGCGCCGATCACGGCGTTGGCGTGCAGGGTGCAGTTGTCGCCGATCGCGCAGTCGAAATGGATGCGCACGCCCGGATAAATGCGGCAGTTGTCGCCGATGCGCGCGTTGCGCCCGATAAACACCTGCGGGTAGATGATGCAGTTGTTCCCGATCTCGGCGCCTTCTTCGATCACCGAATACACGCCGATCTGCGTTCCCACGCCGATAGTAGCGCTTTTGTGGATGGACCCGGCGCCCGACGGTTCATTGCCGTTTTTGTGGTTGCCCTCGTCGAACTTCTGCAGCAACAAGGCAAGGCTGCTGCGCACGTCGTCGACGCGGATGAGCGTGGGCGATACCGGCTGCGCCGGTTTGAATGACCGGTGCACGAGCAGGATGGAAGCCTTGGTCGTATAGGCGTAGGATTCGTACCGGGCGTTGTCCAGAAAGGCAAAATCGCCCTCCTTCGCTTCTTCGATGCGGGCCGGGCGGCTGACGGTAGCGTTCGGATCGCCTTCGAGCGAGCCTTCGAGCAGTTGTGCGAGTTGGGCGGCAGTGACTTTCATGCCGAAATGTTGGGCAGGAATGTGAGACTATTACGGTTGGGAAAAGTCGGGCAAAGGTAGTTATTTAAGGTAACTGCGGAACAGATTTTGGGGAATCCTTGCCACAACGATACGTGTGTTCAGTGTTTCACGCCTTTTCAGAATGAAACACCCGGTGTGTTTTCAATGCCCGGATATGCGTGCATGAGAATGTTTTCGCTGCCGTAAACCGCTGTAAAGGAATGGCTTAAGACCGCCGTTACAGGTCGATGTGCATTTGCACCGGGCAGTGGTCGGAGTGCACGACGTTCGTGAGTTGGCGCGCTTCCGCAATTTTTTCCTTCATGTTATCGGTGACGGACTGGTAATCGATCCGCCAGCCTTTGTTCCTGCTCCGGGCGCCGGCGCGAAAACTCCACCAGCTGTACTCCACCATTTCGGGGTTTTTGTAGCGAAAAGCATCGGTGAAGCCGCTGTCAAACCATTTTGTCATCCAGGCGCGCTCTTCGGGCAGAAAACCGCTGCTTTTTTTGTTGCTTTTCGGGTCATGGATGTCGATCTCCTCGTGTGCGATGTTGTAATCGCCGACCACGATCAGGCGAGGGCGCTCTTTTTTCAGTTCGGCAATCCACTTGTAAAAATCATCGAGGAATTCCATTTTAAACGCCTGCCGCTCTTCGCCGGTGGTGCCGGAGGGAAAATAGCAGTTGAGCAGGGTCCAGTCGCCATAGTCGGTGCGCAGGATGCGGCCCTCGCGGTCGTAGCGCCCGATGCCGCAGCCCGTTGCGACGTGTTTCGGTTCCATCTTCGAAAAAGTAGCGACGCCGCTGTACCCTTTTTTCTCCGCCGAATGCCAGAAATGCCGGTATCCCATGGCTTCGAGTTCGAGTATCGGCACGTCGGATGGCTGCGCCTTGGTTTCCTGCAGGCAGATGATGTCGGGCTGCTCCTCTTGCAGCCATTCCCAGAAACTTTTGGAAATGGCCGAGCGGATCCCGTTGACATTATAGGAAATGATGTTCGTCATCGCGGTTATGTTGTCCGTTTAATATTTCACCCTGCCGGCAGCATTTTTCAACCCGCAATTAACTATCGCGGGATAAAACACGTCACTGGAGAATGGCTAGTTTCCAATTTCCAGTTTCCAATTTCCGGTCGTCACCCTTCCAAGCGTTGATATTTGGCAAACGGTTCTTGATCAGCGATTTGTACAGATAGTAAAATATTGATGTTCAACTATCTATCTCAAGTTGTACCGGTAGCGCGGCGTTTACGCCGCCCCGGTCAAGGCCATTTATGGCCGTAATGCATGGCAGTCGGCCATAAATGATCTCCAACAAGGCGGCGTAAACGCCGCGCTACCAACTCCCCGTATAGTTATGGTGCCTCTGTTAACGGCAAATGCCACGAACCAATCAATCGGTACAACTTGCATACTTTACGCATAATCAACGCTCAAGCGGGGACGACCCAATTTCCAGTTTCCAATTTCCAGTTTCCAATTGCGCCTAGCCCTCCACCAGCGTACCCACCTCTTCGCCGAGCACGATGCGGCGCAGATTGTCGGGGCGGTTGATATCGAAAACGATGATCGGCATGTTGTTCTCCTGGCAGAGCGTGAAGGCGGTCATGTCCATCACTTCCAGGCCCAGGCTGATCACTTTGGTAAAGGTGATCTTGTCGAAGCGCACCGCCAGCGGGTCCTTTTCCGGGTCGGCGGTGTAGATGCCGTCGACGCGTGTGCCTTTCAGGATGACGTCAGCGCCGATCTCATTGGCGCGTAGCGCAGCGGCGCTGTCGGTGGTGAAATAGGGATTGCCGGTGCCTGCCGCGCAGATGACGATGCGGCCTTTTTCCAGGTGGCGGATGGCGCGGCGGCGGATGTATGGCTCCGCCACGTTTTCCATTTTCAGGGCCGTCATCAGCCGCGTCTGCACGCCGATGCTCTCGAGCGCACTTTGCAGCGCAAGGCCGTTGATCACGGTGGCCAGCATGCCCATGTAGTCGCCGGTCACCGTTTCGATGCCCGAGCCTTCCGCCTGAATGCCGCGAAAGATGTTGCCGCCGCCGATGACGACGGCGATTTCGGCGCCCATATCGTGCAGTTCCCTGATCTGATGGGCGTAATGCTGGAGCATGTTGGCGGCTATGCCGAATTTTTGGCTGCCCATCAGACTCTCGCCGGAGAGTTTGAGCAGGAGCCTTTTGTATTTGAGATCGCTCATGAAATGAAACTTGTTTTCGGGTGAAATGGCACCAGGTACTTTTCGCGGCTGCAAAGGTCAAAAAAAAGTGCCACACCGCGGAGGTGTGGCACCTTGGTCGGACGACTTTTTTAATTATTGTGCCGTGAATTTTACAGTCTTAGTGACCACATGTGCGCTGTGGTCTTCCACCACAACAGTCAGCGTCATGTCCGTGAGCCCGCTGAGGCCCGCCGGTGTGAAGTGCTCGTGGTAGTCATAGTCCGTTTCATCGTGCACGGTGGGCGAATCTTCATAAACGACGCTGCCGTCGGAATCCTTCGTGACTTTGATGGACAGGGAGTGCAGGCTTTCGTCGGTAACGGTCAGTTCGATGTGGACTTCCCCCAGGAACGATTCGTTCTCCGTCGGGCTGGTAATGGTCAGCACGGGATCATTGTGGTCGTCGCCGTGGTCGTCGTCTTCCGACTTGCAGGCGTTAATACTGATCATGGCGGCAGAAAGGGTGAACAGCAAGAGCAAATGTTTGATTTTCATTGTGTTGGTATTCTATTTGAATTAGAAAATATAGTTAACGCTGAGCGTCCAGCGCGCCCGGTTTTCGATTTTCCCGCCGCCGAGTTGGCCGGCGAGGGGATGCTGGTAATTGATGCCTGCGGCAAAACGCCCCGCATACACGTCCAGGCCTGCGGTTCCGTACAACGCCGTTCCGCCGGTACCTTCCGTATAATCGGGATCGCCGCTGTTGGCCTGCGAGGCGTCGACAGCCACGCCGGCGCCCGGCAGCAATGCGAACTTGCCCGCATTTTTCCAGTAAAATACCCTGGCAGCGCCGCTGATGCGGTTGCCGAAGCGGTATTCGCGCTCCCGGTTGGCGGTGTTGATCTTTCCGGCCGCTTCGCCGCTGAGGCCCCAGGCGCCGTAGCGCAGGGTGTAGGTGGCGGTAAGCAGGAAATCGGTCGTGCCGGAGCCCGGCTGCAGGTTCGGGTGCAGCAATTGCCCTTCCGCGTCGGTGAGCCGGTGCTGTCCGGTGGGCAGTTTTACGCCGCCGCCGAGGGTAAGGGTGTGCCGCCAATGGCGGCGCAGGCTGTCGCCGGTGTCCAGCAGCACGTAGGCTGCCATGACCGAAATATCGCCCAGTCCGCTGGTGCGGGTTTCTTCACCCGTTTCAAGGTCCATGCGCCGGAAGTCGCAGTAAGGCGCCAGGGTGAGCAGTTGCAGGCGCGGCCGCAGATAGATGCGGCCGATTATGTCGATGCTGCGGAAGGATTCTTCGGAATCGAAGCGGCCGGCACGCGCGGCACTACGCGTATGTGCCGACAGGAACGATTGTTCCGACCAGCGCAGACCCAGAAAGTGCCGGTGAAATTGCGGCAAAATGCCGGTGTATTGCCCGCCCGCCGAACACCCGCAAACATCGCAGGCTGACGCGGCCGTCGCAAACGACAGCAGCGCCACTGCTACGAACAGTGTCCTCATGACAAGAATAGTTTGTGAAAAACCTGAATGATGCGACTATCGGGAGCGTTCGCTCCGAACAGCCGGTTGACACGGATACAGCCACTTTTCCGGCCGTATAGCCGGAGAAATCATGGCTTTCCCGTAAAAAATCAGGTACGGCGGGCAGGCGGCTTGAAGATGCGCAGGGTATGGGAAGGCAGGCATTCGGCCCGGTATTCCGGAAAATCCTGCCGGTCGCCGGCAAGAGCATACCGGCGCTGCCAGGTGTTTATTTCTTCAAAAAAAAGTTGAATGTCTTTCAACTGGTGAAAACTTTCGGGCAGGCGGGGTTCCTGCTCGCGGGCCTGCTTCTGGACGGTCATTTGTTTTTTGAGGTAGCATTTCCCATCGCAGTGCAGGTCGGGCTGGTCGCGGTTTTCGCAGCGGGCAATGTACATGGCGCGGTTCCACTGGTAGTCCAGCACCCAAAGGCTGCGCACCGATGCCTGCCCCAGGATAGCGCAGACGAGGAAAAGGCCGAATACTTGCTTCATTCACTGCAAAAGTACGACCAGGGCCATTTGAGGACGCTTTCTGACGCTGATATTTCGCGACAGATATGGCTATTTGAGGGGTTTTGTGTTGCATTTATAAAAATGTGGCCGCCCCGGAGGACCTGGAAACTGGAAATTAAGAAATTGGAAACCGCTCAAGCGTTGATTTTATGTAAATAACTCAAGTTGTACCAATTGATCGGTTTGCGGCGTTTTCCGTTAACGGGGGCGCCATAACCGTATGGGGAGTTATAGCATTGTCAACCGTTTTAACGGTTTTCATGCCTTTGAAGGGATTCACACAACTTGAGATAAATATTTGAATGTCAATATTTCATTGCCTACACAAGTGGCTGATTGAGAACCGCTTGCCAATTATCAACTCTTTGACGGGCGACGACCCAACTTCTCAATTTCCGGGTCCTCCGAGAGGGACACTGAATCTGTGGGATGTATTCAGATCTTGATCCAGCGAAGCGTCTGAATACCCCTTCCGTCCGTCAGGGTGATGACGTATGTGCCGCTCTGAAAATGCGATACGGGCAGATCGATACGGTTCTGTCCGCCAGATATTGGCAGTACGCGGGATTCCAGCACGCGTCCGCCGGCATCGGCGATCAGCATCTGCAGGTCATCGCGCCCTGCGTCGGCCGTGATCTGTAGCGACAGCAGATCACTTACCGGGTTGGCGCCCGATATCTGTACCTGTATGCCGGCCAGTCGATCGCGCTGATCGTTTACGCCGGTGGTGAAGTCCGAGGTGTAATTGACTGATTTGACCACCCCAAAGTCGGTAACGAAGGGCGGAAACCCGGGGAAGAAAGTCGACGAGATCGTGTGCGTATAATACACCGTCAGCGCGACGCCGGGCTGGTTCGGCACAAACCAGTCGTAAGTGGTGATGTCCGTGTTGTTGATGATCTTTACGTCGTCAAATTCCGCGGAATCTACCTGTGAGGACACCGCTTTTATACGAATCGCATTCGGAAAGGTACCGCTGGGCGTGATAAGCGTTCCGTAGCCGTCGTAGGTTGTGGTGCGGGAGCCCTCGGCGTAAAAAATGACGCCGGAGCCGGAATCCGTGTAGTTTGCAAAGTCCTCCTGGAAGGAACCGTTGTACGAAAGAGGCTTCAACTGGACGTCCGGGTTGGTGTAATACTGCACGAGAAAAGCGTTTTTGATGCCCAGGAAAGTGTACTGGTTGGGTTCCTTGATCGCGTAACCGTACATGATCGTGTCAAAATCGATCTTGACGGCAAGATTGGCTCCGGGAAAGGTGCTGGAATACGGGGTACTGGCAGGCGCCAGATATGTGTACTTCACAGCATCCATACCATTCAGCGGCTGCAGATTTGAAAAGTCCCAGGTGAGGTTGGCTCCGCCATTGCCGGGGTTGACGCCGGCGGTATCGGCATCCTGGAGGAAAATGACGTCACCGATGCTGTACAGATCGGACGGGCTGAGCAACGGTTGTGCAAAAAGAAAACCGCTTGCAGCGGCGAAGAGGGTGGGTAAAAGGAGTGCTTTTTTCATGTAAGTGATCTTTGAGTAGTGGTTTAAATAGTGGTGTCGTGTTTGTTTCAGGCATCAAAGTTAATGTGCTGCTTGTGACATTGCAACGGCAATATTTTTACAGGGAAAAGCAGCCTTGCTGCACAAACGCATGCAGGTTTATCATATAATGAGTGGCGATGCCGCCAGTCCTCAGAAGATCAGTTCAGTGATGTGATTTGTTACCGGTTACGGGAGAAAAAGATGATTATCCCGGAGCCGTTCTTTGCTTTTTTACACCTTCTCCAGCGCCTGTTCGATATCGAAAATAATATCGCGGTAGTGCTCCACGCCAACCGACAGGCGGATCATTTTTTCACTGATACCGAGTTCGCGTTTGTGTTTCGGATGTACGCCGGCGTGCGTCATGGTGGCCGGATGCTCGGCCAGCGATTCGGTGCTGCCGAGGCTCACAGCAAGGTGGATCATACGCAGACTGTTGAGAAAACGGAACGCCTCGGCTTCGCCGCCCCGGATATCGAAGGACAGCATGGCGCCGGGAGAACCGTACTGTTTCTTGTAGGTCTCGTACTCCCGGCCGTCGTCGGGGGTAAGCAGGCCGAGGTAGTACACTTTTTCAACTTTCGCGTGCTGCTGCAGGTATTCGGCTACTTTCTGGGCGTTGCGCGCCTGTTGCTCCATGCGGATCTTCAGTGTTTCGAGGCTGCGCAGCAGCAGCCAGCCCGTCCAGGGGCCCGCCATGTTGCCGAGAAAAGTGCGCAGCGTCTTTACCCTGCCGATGAGTTCTTTGGAGCCCACGCAGGCGCCTGCGATCACATCGCTGTGGCCGCCGAGGTATTTGGTGGCGGAATAGAGCGAAAAATCGGCGCCCCAGCGCAGGGGCTGCTGCCACAAGGGACCCATGTAGGTGTTGTCGACCGCTACGTACACTTTTTTATCGGGGCTTGAGAAGTGCTGGGCGACCTTGCTGACGCACTCCAGGTCGATCAGGGCATTGGTCGGGTTGGCGGGCGTTTCCACGTACACCATGGCCAGGCGGCTGCCGAGGCCGGCTTTTTCCACCATTTCCACGATATCATCGTACGACTCGCCGGGCTTGAATTCGAGGTAATGAATGCCGAACTTGGGCAGGAAATGTTTGATGAAATGGTCCGTGCCGCCGTACACAGGGCTGCTGCACAACACCAGGTCGCCGGGTTTCAGGAATTCGAGCAGGACCGTGGTGATGGCGCTCATGCCGCTTTCGAATACCGCACAGTCGCCCGCTTCTTCCCACAGCGAGATGCGGCCTTCCAGTATCTCCAGGTCGGGGTTGTTGATGCGGCTGTAGATCAGGCCGATCTCTTCGGCCTCGTAGGGCGCGCGCAGGCCGTAAGCCAGTTCGAAGTACGCTTTCCCTTCCTCCGCATTTTTAAAAACGAAAGTGGAGGTCTGGAAAATGGGGCATTTGATGGCGCCTTCCGACAGTTCGGGCTTGTAGCCATACGACATCATGAGGCTTTCCGGGCGGAATTTGTGCGATTTCATACGTGTGGTGGATGTGTTTGATCAGGAAACGATGCGCAACCCCGGGTGTCGGCATTGCGGCGCAAAGATGAAAAAAAACGCGTCATCACCGGGGGGCCGGCTTCGCCGGGAAGCACCGGCGTATTTGCAGCAAAAGAAAAATCCCGACTTTTTCCGAAGAAAAAAACCGGGATTTTAGAAAGTCGTTGCTGAGGCGGTTATTCAGACGGCGGCGTGGCTGCGATTCAGAAAAGTCTTCAGCGGACACCAGCCCATCAGGCCGCGCAGGAACAGCGGCAGGGCGAAGAAGCAAAACCACGATTGTCCGGAAAAAATGCCGATAAAGATAACGGCCATCATCAGCAGGTAGGAAACGATGATCTCGGTCATCGAGAGGTTGAATTCGAATTTCATATTCCAGGCATTTGTTTTAAACAATGCGACAAAGGTCGGCCCGGCGCTTCGGCGGAGTGATGACGCAAGTCATGCGAAGCGATGATTGGAAGCAGGGGCAAAAAAAATCCCGGATCACTCGCCGAGGAGTGATCCGGGATATATCGCAGTGGTGCGGAAACGTAAAACTTACAGCGCGACGTGCTTGAAGCCTGTTACCGTAAGGCCTTTTTCGAGACCGCTGAGGTATTGTTCTACCGTTTCGCCGGCGCCTTTTACGTATTTCTGGCTGAGCAGGGTGCTCTCCTGGAAAAACTTGTTGAGGCGGCCGAGGGATATCTTTTCGAGCATGTCTTCCGGCTTGCCTTCGTTGCGGGCGAGTTCCTTGCCGATCTCGATCTCTTTTTCGATGATCTTCGGATCGACGTCGTCTTTGCCCACCGATACCGGGCTCATGGCAGCGATCTGCATGGCCACGTTGCGGCCTGCATCGTCGTGGCCGGCCTTGTTGAGGGCCACCAGCACCGAACGCTTGTTGTTGGAGTGGTTGTAGGTCAGTACCTGTGCGCCTTCGATGCGCTCGTAGCGGCTGAGTTCGATCTTTTCACCGATCACGCCGTTTTGCTCGCCTACTTTTTCGGCGATGCTCACCGAGCCTTCGAAAGGCAGGCTCAGCAGCGCTTCCAGGCTGTCGGGGAAGTTGCTCAGGGCAAGGTCCGCCATTTTGCCGGTCAGTTCGACGAAGTTGTCGTTGCGGGCCACGAAATCCGTTTCGCAGTTCAGCGCTACGATCACGCCGCGCGTCTGGTCGGCGTTTGCGATAGCGATCACCACGCCTTCTTTTGCTTCGCGGTCTTCGCGCTTGGCGGCTTTGGCGATGCCTTTTTTGCGCAGCCAGTCCTGTGCACCTTCAAAATCGCCGCCGGCTTCTTCCAGGGCTTTTTTGCAATCCATCATACCGGCTCCGGTGATCTCGCGGAGCTTTTGAATATCGGCAACCGAAACTTTTACCATTTCCATTATTTCAATTGAATGTTGAGTTTGATGATCGATTTTAAGTGGTTAGTCACTCCGGGTATCAGGCGTCGGCGCCTTCCTTCTCCTCGCTCTTGATCGCCTTGCGCTCTTCCAGGCCTTCGCGAATGGCATTCGCGAGGTAGTTGGTGATGAACGCGATGGCTTTGGAAGCGTCGTCGTTGCTGGGAATCGGGAAGTCGACCAGGGTGGGGTCGGAGTTGGTGTCCACCATGCCGAAGGTTTTCACGTGCAGTTTGCGCGCTTCGGCCAGTGCGAGGTGTTCGTGGTGGATGTCGACAATAAACACCGCGGAAGGCAAACGGTTCAGTTGCTCGATACCGCCGAGTTGTTTCGACATTTTGGCGTGCTCGCGGCTCAGCGTCAGGCGCTCTTTTTTGGTGATGCTGGTGAGCGAAGCATCGGCCAGCATGCGCTCGATGCCCTGCATCTTTTTCACCGATTTGCGGATGGTCATGAAGTTGGTCATCATGCCGCCCAGCCAGCGGTCGGTCACGAAGGGCATGCCGACGCTTTCGGCAGCCATCTGCACGATATCGCGCGCCTGCTTCTTGGTAGCGACGAACATGATCTTCTTGCCGCTTTTCGCCATGGCTTTCATGGCGGCTGCCGCGCGTTCGAGGCATTCGGCGGTGCGGTTGAGGTCGATGATGTGGATACCCTTGTGCTCCATGAAGATATAGGGCGTCATTTTCGGGTTCCACTTTTTGCGCAGGTGGCCGAAGTGGCAGCCGGCGTCGAGCAATTCTTTATATGTGGGCTTTTGCATTGTTCAAAAGCGGTTTTTAATTTTTGAAAATTGAGATCGGGCAACGGAGATCGGAAAAAATCGATCCCGGTATCCGGTTTCCATTAGCGTTTGGAGAACTGGAAGCGCTTGCGTGCTTTCGGTTTACCGTATTTCTTGCGCTCGACGGCACGGCTGTCGCGCGTGAGGTACTTCTTGGCTTTCAGCGGCTTGCGGAACTCTTCGTTGAGTTTCACCAGCGCGCGGCTGACGCCCATGCGGATCGCTTCGGCCTGGCCTTTGTAGCCGCCTCCGCGAACGTTGATCTTGAGGTCGTAGATGTTTTCAGCACCGACGACGGCGAAAGGGTCCACGACGTTGTGCTGAACGTGGACGTGCGGGAAATACTCGCGGTAGTCTTTACCGTTTACGGTCACCTTGCCTTCTCCTTTCATCAGGTAGACGCGGGCTACTGCGGTTTTCCGGCGCCCTATGGCATTTATCATTTCCATGTTGCCTGGATGTGTATTTTCAGAATGAATGTGTTGCCTGAAATGCGGATGTGCCTGTTACCAGGCCAGCATTCAGAATGTAATGGGTTCGGGTTTCTGGCCCGCGTGCGGATGCTCGGCGCCGGCGTAGACGAACATTTTTTTCACCATGGCGCGGCCCAGTTTGTTTTTGGGCAGCATGCCTTTCACGGCGCGCTCGATGATGCGCTCCGGAAATTTGGCCAGCATCTCTTCCGCCAGGGTGATCTTCAGACCGCCCGGGTACAGCGAGTAGTTTTTGTATTCTTTTTGCTCCCACTTGTGGCCGGTGAAACGCACTTTGGAGGCGTTGATCACGATCACGTAGTCGCCGGTGTCGGCATGGGGAGTGTAGCTCGGTTTGTTTTTGCCGCGCAGGATGGAGGCAATGTGCGCGCACATGCGGCCGGTCACCTGGTTCTCGGCGTCGACGATGTACCACTTGCGCTCTGCATTTTCCGCACTGACCGATTTGGTCCGGTAGCTCAGCGTATCCATTATTTCAAAAAAGTATTGTTAAACTGTATCCCCAACCTAGGGTTGGGATTGCTGAATGGTTTAAAAGTTCGGGAACCTGAAATCCGGCGGGAAAACGCTTTTGGCGGCAGTCCGGCGGCCTTTTTTCAGGGCCCTGTCCTCACCTTTTTTTCAAAAGGCCCGCAAAGGTAGAACGAGGCGGCGTACTGTGCAAGCATCCGCTAAAAATTTTCCCGATATATTTTTGTAAAACATTGATAATCAGTAAAAATATCGCCCAAATAAAATTTTATGAAAAAATGGAAGGGATAAAATGATGCTGATTATCAGAGAGTTGTGAAAAATGTAGTTCTTTTAAAACTCCAGCACGAAACGCGTGCCTTCCCCGGGGCTGGCGCTCACGCGGATATCGCCGCCGTGCAGCTGCATGATCTGCTTGGAAATACTGAGCCCCACTCCGGTACCGGTCTCTTTCGAAGTGAAGAAGGGAATGAAGATATCTTCCAGCAATTCGGGCGGGATGCCGGGGCCGTTGTCTTCCACCTCGATGAAAGGCCTTCCCCTGGCATCGGCGCTGGCGCGCAGGGCGATGCGCTGTTCGGCAGGCGGCTGATCGTCGCCGGCGATGGCTTCGCGGGCATTTTTCAGCAGATTGATCAGCACCATCTCGATCTGCGCCGGATCGGCGAGCAATTGCAGGTCTTCCGGCTCGATGCCGGCTTCTACCTTGATTCCCATTTCTTTATGCTCCGCTTTTGTCAGCGACAGCACCCGCTCGATCATTTTGCGGGCGGACAGGTTTTCCAGTTTCGGCTGCGGGATCGAAGTAAAGGAGCGATAGGCTTCCACGAAGTTGACGAGGCCCAAACTGCGCGCAGCCACCACTTCCAGCGCTTCCGCAAGGTCGGCCGTGACGACATTCTGCTCGAGGTCGTAGCGCACGATGTCCTGCGCGGTCTCCACCAGCGACACGATGGGTGTGACGGAGTTCATGATCTCGTGGCGCAGCACGCGGGTGAGGTTGCGCCAGGCGTCGATCTCCTTGCGCTGCAGTTCGGGATAAATGTTCTGAATGGTGAGCAGCCGCACGGCGCGGCCCTGCAGGTTGAGGAATACACCCCGCACCGACAACTGGCGCCCGGTTTCGGGCTGGTACAGCACTTTCCCGCGCGTATCCAGGTCGCGGGTGAAGCGGATCAGCGGGCCGTGGTGTTCGGGCAGGTCGTTGAGGTGGTGCAGGCGATAGACGCCCAGCAACTGGAAGGCGGCGTTGTTGGACACCAGCACGTTCATTTGTGCGTCGAATGCCAGCAGGCCTGTGCTGAGGTGCTGGACGATCGTATTGAGGAACAGGAGGTTGGCCTCTTTTTCCGCGCGCGTCTGCCGGAAGGCTTCCAGCACTTCGTTGAACTGGCGGTTGACTTCCGTGAACGAATCGCCTTTTTCCCGCGCCGAAGAAAAACGGATGGCAAAATCGGAATAGCGCACGCTCTCGAAAAAACGGGCGAGCCGCCGGTTGGTGTCGTTGACGTAGCGGTGCAGGCTCACGGCGGCGTACAGCGCAGCGCCCGCCAGGAGCAGGGTCAGCCAGTATTTTTCCTGCGCCACCGACCAGGCGGCAGCGGCGATCACGCCTGTAAGCAGCGCGATGCGCCAGGCGAGTACGGCGGGAAATGAGCGAAAAAGCGTCATGCGTTACAGGTTGTATTTCTCCAGGCGCCGGTACAGCGATGCGCGGGTGAGGCCCAGTTCCTGCGCCGCTTCCGTGATATTGCCGTGGTACTTCTGCAGGGCCTTCATGATGAGCTGTTTTTCCATTTCGTCGAGGTTCATCGTCGGGAAATCGCCCGATTGCTCGTCCGCGCCGGGCTGGCGGAAAAAGAAGTCTTCCGGCTGCAACTTTTCCCCTTTCGACATGATGACCGCACGCTCCACGGCGTGCTGGAGTTCGCGTACATTGCCCGGCCAGGGGTAGCGGAGCAGTTCCTTCATCAGGGCTGCGCTGAGGCCCGTGGCCGGGCGGTCGTATTTCTGTGCGAATTGTTTCAGGAAGCGCATGGCCAGGGGCTCGATGTCGTCGGTGCGCTCGCGCAATGGCGGCAGGTTGATCTCGATGGTGTTGATCCGGTACAGCAGGTCCTGGCGGAAATGGCGGTTGTTTACGGCCTCGTAGAGGTTCTGGTTCGTCGCGGCGATCACGCGCACGTTGACAGGCCGCACGCGGTTGCTGCCCACGCGCGTGACGGTGCGGTTTTGCAGCACGGTGAGTAGTTTGGCCTGCTGGCCCAGCGACAGGTTGCCGATCTCGTCGAGGAAAATGGTGCCGCCGTCGGCGGCTTCGAAGCGGCCGGGCCGGTCTTCGCGGGCGTCGGTGAAGGCGCCCTTGATGTGCCCGAAAAGTTCGCTCTCGAACAAGCTTTCCGTCAACGCGCCCAGGTCGACCTTGACGAAGTTTTCCTGTGCGCGGTCCGATTGCGCGTGGATGGCCTGCGCGACCAGGTCTTTCCCGGTGCCGTTTTCGCCGAGGAGCAGGACGTTGGCGTCGGTGCCCGCCACGCGCTGCACGGTGTCGAACACCTGCTCCATGGCCTGGCTGCGGAAAATGATCTCCGGCATGTCGCGCGCGTCGGCGATGTTGCGGCCCACCTGTTTTGATTTCAGTTGGTCGGCTTCGTCCTGGCTGCTCCTCAGTTTCAGCGCGGAATGGAGCGTGGCGAGCAGTTTGTCGTTGTCCCAGGGCTTCAGCACAAAATCGGTCGCGCCGTTTTTGATGGCCCGCACGGCCAGTTCCACATCGCCGTAGGCAGTAATGAGCACCACCACGGCGGAAGGGTCGATCTCGAGGATCTTTTCCAGCCACTGGAAGCCTTCCTGGCCCGTGTTTTTGTTGTTCCTTCCGAAATTCATGTCGAGCAGGATCACGTCGTAGCGCTTTCCCCTGAGCAGTTGCGGGATCTCGGTGGGGTCGCGCGTGGTGTCCACTTCCGCAAAATGGCGTTTGAGGAACAACTTGCCCGCGCTCAGCACGCCGGGATTGTCGTCCACAATGAGGATATTGGATTGTTTCATTTCCATGGTGTACGCCGTCGTAGGTACAAGCGATCAATCGCAAGGCAACAGTTGTGCCTTTTACCCGGCATCAGCCGCAAAGACAGTGCCCGCCGCTAAGGGTCTGCAAATCAAGCAATTTTTTTTGAGGTGGTGTTCGTTTTCGGACACCTGTGTGCGCATACGAACGAAAGGGATGTTCTAACTTTAGGGCGAAAAATCTGATTTTCAGGTATTTATAAATTTGGCACGAGCTTGCTTCTGTAGAAGGGTCGCAAGGGCATCGCGCAGAACGGAATCAACCGGCGCGCCTTGCAGCACGACGGCTCCTTCAGGAAGTTATTTAAGCCGTGTAATTGACTCGGAATACAATGGACAGACCCATTCAAAAGAAAAAATGGACGGTACAGCGCATCGCAACGGGTGTCGCCATCCTCGCGTTTGTGGCTTTTTCGGTGTACAGCCTGGTGTTTTCGGGGCGGCATAGCAGCCTGAACGTCGACCGCGACAAGATCACGATCTCGAAAGTAGAGCGCGGTGTGTTCGACGAGTTCATCGTCGTGACCGGCGTCGTGCAGCCGCTGAAAACGTACCAACTGGATGCTATCGAGGGCGGCTACGTTGCGCAAAAACTGCTCGACGGCGGCGCCACGGTCAAAAAAGGCGATCTGATCCTGAAACTCGAAAACCAGCGCCTCATGCTCGATTTCGTCAACCGCGAAACCGAGATGTACGACCTGATCAACAACCTGGAAAACACACGCCTGCGCCTGCGGCAGGACAAATTCGCCCTTAAAAAGACCTTGTCGGAACTGGATTACCAGATCCGGCAGGCGAAAGACGACCACGAGCGGAACGCCAAGCTCTTCGCCGACCACGTGATCAGCGAGCAGGAATTCACCCGCACGAAAATTGCCTACGAACGCCTCCGCGAACAGCGCGAGATCGAGATCGAGAACCAGAAATTTCAGGAGGAAAACAGCATTACGCAGATCAAACAACTCGAAGGCACACTCGAACGCACGCGCCTCAACCTGCAGATGATGAAACAAAACCTCGAAAACCTGTCGGTGCGCGCGCCGGTGTCGGGCCTGCTGTCGCGGGTCGACGTGGAGATCGGGGCCAGCATCACCGCCGGACAGAACATCGGCCAGATCGACGATCTGAACGGCTTCAAAATGCGCGTGGAAGTCGACGAGCACTACATCTCCCGCATTTTTCCCGGGCTGGAAGGCTCCTTCGACTTCAACGGAAGTACGAACAAACTGGTGGTTTCAAAAGTGTATCCCGAGGTGCGCAGCGGCCGCTTCGAGGTGGACATGACCTTTGAAAAGAACATCCCCGACGGCATCCGCCGCGGCCAGTCAGTGCCCGTGCGCCTGCAACTCGGCAAACCCGCGGAAGCGGTGCTGTTGCCCACGGGCGGCTTTTTCAGCGATACCGGCGGCAACTGGGTGTACGTGCTCAACAGTTCGGGTTCGCGCGCCGAAAAACGCGACATCTCGCTGGGCCGGAAAAACCCGCAGTATTACGAAGTGCTGAGCGGCCTCGAACCCGGCGAGATGGTGGTGACGAGTTCGTACGAAAACTTCGGCGACAAGGACGTACTCAACCTGCAATAACCAAACAAGACGATTTCAAAAAGACATATTTCAAACATTGCACCATGATCAAGACGCATAATCTGCACAAGATATTCACCACCGACGAAGTGGAAACCACCGCCCTGAACGGCATCAACATGGAGATACAGCCCGGCGAATTCGTGGCGATCATGGGCCCTTCCGGCTGTGGGAAATCCACCCTGCTCAACATCCTCGGTCTGCTGGACAACCCTTCCGAAGGCGAATACCACTTCTTCGGGACGGAAGTCGCGAAAATGGGCGAGCGCACACGCGCCAACCTGCGCAAGGGCAACATCGGCTTCGTGTTCCAGTCCTTCAACCTGATCGACGAACTCACGGTGTACGAAAATGTGGAACTGCCGCTGCTGTACCTGAAAACGCCGGCCGGCGAACGCAAGAAAAAAGTGGAAGCGCAACTCGAGCGCATGAACATCATGCACCGCCGCAACCACTTTCCGCAGCAACTCTCCGGCGGTCAGCAGCAGCGCGTCGCCATCGCGCGGGCCGTGGTGGCCAACCCCAAAGTGATCCTGGCCGACGAGCCGACGGGTAACCTCGACTCTACCAACGGCCTGGAAGTGATGAACCTGCTCACCCAGCTCAACCAGGGGGGCACCACGATCATCATGGTAACCCACTCGCCGCACGACGCCGGCTTTGCGCACCGCATCGTCAACCTGTTCGACGGCAAAGTGGTCACGGAAAATTTCCACGTGTGATATATCCCGGGGCAACAACTGAAAACAAAAACACCGCTCGAAAAAGCAGCCGCCCGGTCCGTGGGCAAACAAATTAAGCTATTCACTGACTCAGCCTTTTATCCAGACAAAGCCGGCGGGTCGCGGAGGCTGCTTTTCGAACACAAAAACACACGTCATATGGAACTGCTATTGCTTTTGCTGGCGCTGTTGTGGCGAAAACTGACGCAACCGCAATTGCGGGCGCCGTTCTGATCGCTGCGCCCCGGCCGGCACCTCATTCACAATACCGACAAGTCCATCGCTTTATGCTCGAACTAAAAAATATCGAACGTTTCTACCAGAACGGCGCCCTCAAGACCTATGTGCTCCGCTATGTGAACGCCCACGTGGCGGAGGGCGAATTTGTCAGCATCATGGGCCCCTCCGGCTCCGGGAAAAGTACCCTGCTGCACATCATGGGCATGCTGGACGAAGCGACCGAGGGCGAATACTGGTTCCTCGGCGAAGCGGTGCACAAATTCAAAGAGCGCCGGCGCACCGAACTGTACCAGCAATACATCGGCTTCGTATTTCAGGCCTATCACCTGATCGACGACCTGACGGTGTACGAAAACCTGGAAACCCCCTTGTTGTATAAAAAAGTACCCTCCGCCGAGCGCAAAAGCCGCATCGCCGATGTGCTCGACCGCTTCAATATCGTCGCCAAAAAGGACCTGTTTCCCAGCCAGTTATCAGGCGGCCAGCAACAACTGGTGGGCGTCGCGCGGGCCCTCATCGGCCGCCCCAAACTCATCCTCGCCGACGAGCCTACCGGCAACCTGCAAAGCCCCCAGGCAAAAGAGATCATGGAGATCTTCCAAAAACTGAACGAAGAAGACGGGGTGACGATCATCCAGGTGACCCACTCCGAAGCAAACGCCCGCTACGGCCAGCGCATCCTGCACCTCTCCGACGGCAGGGTAGAGCGGGAGGAACTGGTGAAGAAGCAGTAGCAGTTTGCAGGGGCAGTGGGCAGTAGCCATTTGCACTTTGTAGAGATCAGCATTCACACCTTCAGACTGGCGCCTGCGAAGCGGCGCTTTGTTTGGCGTTGATCACCGGCTAACATCACTTGTATACATTTTCCCCGCACTTTCCTATCCCTGCCGACTGCTACTGCCGACTGCCACTGCAAACTGCCTCTGCCGACTGTAATTCGCGCCTTTTCGCCCTGTATTTGTAGAAAGAAGCAAAAATTATCGCCCGCCTGCCTGAGCGTTTCCGCAAGATGGCAAACTTTTTGACTTAGTGGTTATTTCCAAAAACCGCTGAGCTTACCGTAGCATTGCACTGCCAAATAGTAAGTCTGGCGCTTCCCTCCGTTTTAATACTCAAACTGTAATGAAAAGGATCTTCATATTCGTACTCCTCTGGAGTATCCCTGCTTGGGCATTCTGCCAGGTGCCATTCAAGTGGGATTTTGATTGTGCACTCGGTATTACTTCCTATCAGGGCGATCTCGATGCGTTGAAAGTCAACGCGGGCTTCAGAGAGATCAAATATTCCGCCTCCGTCAGCCTGCGCCGCAACCTGAGCAACCACCTTACCCTGCGCTTCAACCTGCTGGCGGGCCAGTTGGCGGGCGACGACCGCAATTTCGCCGAACCCGAATGGCGTATCCGCCGCGGGATCGCGTTCAAAAGTCCGCTGATTGAAGGCACCATGCTCAGCGAATTTTACCCCCTGGGCATGTATCCCTCCAAAGGCAAGTTCATGCGCGCCCGCAACGCTTTTTCGCCCTACCTGATGATCGGCGTCGGCTGGGGATTCACCAATCCCGAAGTCGACTGGAACGACGCAAATGGAAACGAGGAGATCAACCCGGAGCTTTCCGATCTCGATAAAAAAGCAAAACTCAAAAAACTGAACGTAGTGGTCCCGATGGGTGTCGGCGTGCGCTTCAAACTCAAAGACCACAGCACTTTTAAACTGGAAGGGATGCTTCGGCCAACCTTTTCCGACTATGTAGACGGCATCAGCCTGGCCGGAAACCCCGACAAAAAAGACTGGTATTTCACCGCGCAGATCGGCGTGACCTATCCCTTCGGGAAAAACAAACAAAAGCGGGTCAATGTGCTCGCAAAAGAAGAAGAACGCCTGCGCAAGGAGGAAGAAAAGGCTCAAAAAGAAGCCGCGCGGGCAGAACGGGAGGCTGAAAAAGAACGGAAAGCGGAAGAAAAAAGAAATGCAAAGGAACTGGCGTCCGACATCGACAAGGACGGCACGCCCGACCTGAAGGACGATTGCCCGACCGAACCGGGCCCCCGCGACCTGAAGGGCTGCCCCGACCGCGATAAAGACGGCGTGGCCGACAAGAGCGACTCCTGTCCCGACGAGCCCGGCACGGTGGAACTGTCCGGCTGCCCGGACAAGGACGGCGACGGCGTCGCCGATATCAACGACGACTGCCCCGACGAGCCCGGCCCCGTCAGCAACTACGGCTGCCCGGCCAGCGATCAGGATGGAGACGGCATCGCCGACTCCGAAGACCGCTGCCCCGATCAGGCAGGCCCGGTCGCCTTCGGCGGCTGCCCCGATACCGACAAGGACGGCGTGCCGGACCCCGACGACGGCTGCCCCGACGTGCCCGGCAAAGTGGCCATGAAAGGCTGTCCCGATCTGCCGCCGCCTGACAAAGCCATTTATTTTGGTATTTCCCGCAACGACTGGTTCGTGACCTCCGAAGAGACCCTGGAGGAGACCATCGAGATCATGAAAAAGGATAAAAGCCTGTACGCCAGCATCGAAGGGCACACCGACAGCGCCAGCGAAGGCAATGAAACGGGCCTTTCGGAGCAGCGGGCCCGGAATGTGCGCGATTACCTCATTTCACAGGGAATCCCTGCGGCACGCCTCGATTCAAAAGGATTCGGTTCGAACCGCCCCATCGGCCAGAAGATGATGTCCGACGACCCGCAACTCAACCGGCAACTCAACCGTCGCGTGGAGATCAGGTTTTTCAGGAAGTAAATCATTCGTCCGGGTCAAGGCCATTTATGGCCGTAACGCGACAGTCGGCCATAAATGACCTCCAACAAGGCGGCGTAAACGCCGCGCTACCAGACTACCTGTGCACAATCGAACAACAATGTTCGGTATCGTACATTTTTTTCAAAAGGACTTCTTTGTAAATTATTGACAGGCAGAAGTTTGTATTTTAGGCACGACTGTGGCGGCTATGTTTTACATGTGTCACATTGAGCGTGTTCAAATTTTCATCCCGGCATGAAAATTTGAACACGCTCGTACAGTCTGGGCTATGATCAAATACAACATGAAAGTTGCGCTGCGCAATTTGCGCAAGCACAAGTTCTTCTCTTTCCTCAACATCCTGGGGCTCGCGCTGAGCATGAGCGTTTCGCTCATCATCATCACCGTCGTCCGCAACCAGTACGGCTACGACCGCTTCCATCCCGCGCCCGAACGCACGTACCGCATCATCACGGAGGCCCTGCGCAAAAACGGCGGCTCGGAAAAATACGCTTCCACGCCTTATCCCCTGGGTACCGCGATAAAGGAAGACTTCGCCCTGGCGGAAACTTTGACGCAACTGAGCCAAGGGCCGGGCGGGGATGCCGAAACGGAAGGGCTTGTGCTGCCCTTGCGCACCTATTACGCCGATCCCGCCTTTTTCCGGGTCTTCGGCTTTCACCTGCATGTGGGCAACGAGGCGGATGTGCTGACCGAGCCCTATTCCATCGTGCTGGCCGCAAAAACGGCCAAACGCTTTTTCGGAGATCAAAACCCTGTCGGAAAAACCATTCAGATCGGCCGCTACGGACAGTTCAGCGTGACGGGTGTTTTCCGGGAAACGGAAGAAAAGACACACCTCGATTTTGAAGCGCTGGTGTCGTCCTCCACGATGGCTTCGCGGGAAAAACTGCTGACGCCACAGGAAACGGAGCGCAGGGTGTCCGACAACTGGAGAAACTACTACGCCACTTATAATTACTTGCTGCTGCGCCCCGGCAAGACGAAGGCCGAACTCGACGCGGTGCTGGCCGAACTCGGCGACACGCGTTACCAGGGCATGACCCTGGAAACCCGCGACGCCGGCTATCGCTTTCACGCCCAGGCGCTGGCGGCCATCACCCCCGCCGAGGAGATGCTGAGCCAGACCATCGAGCATTCCATGCCGATTTTTGTGATCTGGGGCCTGATGGGCTTTGTGCTGCTGCTCACCATTTTTCCCTGCCTCAACTACGCCAACCTGAGCATCGCCCGCGCGCTCGTGCGTGCGAAGGAGGTCGGCGTCAGGAAAGTGATGGGCGCGCGGCGCGGCGAACTGATCCGCCAGTTCCTGTCGGAAGCGCTGGTGACCGCCGTCCTGGCCCTCGCGCTGGCCTGGCTGCTGCGGCTCCCGCTGCTCCGCCTGCTCGAAGGCTTTCTGCCCGAAGGCGGCGACGCCTTGTACAGTCCGTTTTCGGAAGACTGGAAAACCTACCTGCTGTTTATCGCCTTTACGCTCGTCGTGGGGCTGGCCGCCGGCTGGGCGCCCGCGCTGTACCTGTCGAAATTCCGCCCCGACGCCGTGCTGCGCGATGTATCGCGGGCCCGCGTATTCTCCCGGCTTAGCCTGCGCAAGGCGCTGATCGTGACGCAATTCGCCATTTCCATGATCTTCCTGATCGTGGTGACCACCATGTGGCGCCAACTCGAATACATCACCCGGGCCAGTTACGGCTTCGACAGGGAGAATATCGTCAACATCAACCTCGCCGGCGTCGACTACAAGGCCCTGTCCGACGAACTCGCGCGCGACCACCGCGTGCAGCGCATTTCGGCGGCCTCGCACACCATCGGCACCTGGGAAGACTGGTCGGTGGACGTGCGCCGCAACCGCGAAGACGAGCCCATGGAAATGCGCAACTTTTTCGTGGACCGGAATTTTATCCCCAACCTCGATCTGACGCTGCTGGAAGGCGAGAACTTCCCGGCCGACCTGAGCGAAACGCGGCAACAATTTGTCATCCTCAACGAAAAGGCCCTCGAGACCTTTCGGTTCGGCTCCGCCAAAGACGCGATCGGCCAGCAACTCTGGCTCGACGATACGACCAGCGTGGCGGTGCTGGGCGTGCTGAAAAACTTCCATTTCCGGCCCCTGACCTACGACATCGGCCCCCTGCTGCTGCTGTACGATCCGCAGTATTTCACACAACTCAACGTGCGCCTGCGCGCGGGCGATCCCACCGCGGCCCTGGCGGCTATCGAAGGCGTCTGGAAGAAATTCTCGCCCAACCATCCCCTCGAATACGCGTTCCTCGACGAGCGCGTGGCCGATTGCTACGCCGAAATGCGGCGCTTTGCAGGCATGCTCGCCTTTTTTGCCCTGTTGGCCATCTCCATCGCCTGCATGGGCCTGCTCGGCATCGTGACCTTCAGCGTGGAAATGCGCGCCAAGGAGATCAGCATCCGCAAGGTGATCGGCGCCTCGGTGACCGAACTGGCGCTGCTGCTGTCGCGCCACTACCTCGTCATGCTCGGCATCGCCATCCTGATCGCTGTGCCCGTCGGCTACTTTCTCGCCAACCTGACGCTGCAAACCTTCGCCTACCGCATTTCCGTAGGCGCCGGCATCCTGCTGGCCTGCATCGGCGCCCTGCTCGCCCTGGCACTGCTGACCGTCGGCTGGCAAACGGTGCGCGCCGCGCTGATGAACCCGGTAGAGAAGTTGCGAAAAGAGTAACGGGGGGTGAAACTGGAAACTGGAAATTAGAAATTGGGGGAATTGGAAATTGGAAATTGAAGAGACTGGAAATTGTGAAACTGTGTCGTCGCCCGTCAAAGCGTTGATATTCGACAAACAGTTCTTAATCATCTGTTTGCATAGACAATAAAACATTGACGTTCAAATATTTATTTCAAGTTGTGCCGGTAGCGCGGCGTTTACGCCGCCCTGGTCAAGGCCATTCATGGCCGTAATTAGAAACTGGAAACAGGAAATTAGAAATTGAAGAGACTGGAAATTGGAGGGATTGAAATGATTATGAGTCGAGTGTTGAGGGTGAGGTAATTCAGCCCGTGATTTCAATCGCGGGAAAAGGTAGCGGGATAAGGTATTCAACCGTTTTAACGGTTTTCAGGTCTTTGAAAGGCACAAAAAACGGTTGAAACCGTTGGAAACGAATATGTTCGATTTTCCTGCGATTGAAATCGCGGGTTGATAATACCTGATTCGCATCATTTCCAGTTTTCGGTCGCCACCCGTCAAAGCGTTTTCGCATTGCAAATGTCTGTTAATCAGGTGTTTGTGTAAAGAGTAAACAATGGCTATCCGCATATTGCACCTCAATATTCATTCCCTTTAGGGAATCCCTGTTTATAGCATATATGTAATCATCTCGTATGAACCCCGGCAGGGGTTTCCTTTGACATTTACCTTGAAAAAGCCGGGAAACCCCTGACGGGGTTCATATAATTGGTGAATGATTTCTGTCTATAAACAGGCATTCCCTGACGGGAATATGCGTGTGCTGCCTATGGTGTAAAATGCGGATAGACAGTTAATAAAATTTGATATTCAAATATATTAATCAGGTTATAACCTGCCTGTTTCTCCGAAAGATTGCATGGAGGTCGTTGGCGGGACACCAACAACGGCAAAGGCCGTAATTAAAATTTGTTGGTGTCCCGCCAACAGCCCGCCACGAACAACCATTTCCCCATATGAAAAAAATTTGGGGGAACCCTACCCCATATCCTGCTACCCCTCCTGATCGCGGGCGCCGCCTCCACACCGACCCAGACACGCAGCGGCAGAGACTACGCCGTGTTCTTTTACGTCACCAGTTTCCAGCCCGGCTGGCAGGGCCTGCCCGATACCAAAACCGAGGCGGAAGAACTCAAGGCCGAACTCGAAAGCAACTACGGCTTCGAGGGCAAACTCGTGGAGAACCCCACGCGCAAGCAGATATTCGACGAGATCGCCGCCTGGAACAAACGCCTCGGCCCCGATGATCAGGTGCTGTTCTTTTTTTCCATGCACGGCTACTACGATCCGGGCAGCGAACTGGGCTATCTCATCGCCGCCGACGGCCTCTATCGCGACGAATACTTCAGGACCTGGCTCGATTACAACAGCCTGCGGCCGTATTTTGCCAAATGCAAGGCCAAACACGTGCTCGTCGCGCTCGATGCCTGTTACTCGGGCTCTTTCGGCGTCATCGAAAAGGCGCCCGACCTGCCCGCCTACGACGAAGAGCAGGATTGCGAGACGCTGATCGCGGCCTCGTTCAAATACACCGCGCGGCAGTACATCTGCGCCGGAAACAGGCACTCCAAAACGCCCGGCAAATCGCTGTTCGCCGCCAAATTCCTCGAAACCCTGCGCCGGCACAACGGGGGCGGCATCCTCCATTTCGACGACCTGACCTATGCCCTCGGGAAAGTGCGCAACCCCGAGCCGGTGCACGGCTCCTTCGCCGGCCACGACCCCGGCGCCGAGTTTGTTTTTGTGCGGAAAAACGCCTGCGACCGGGCGCCCGACCGCGACGGCGACGGCGTGGCCGACGCCCGCGACCAGTGCCCCGACACCTGGGGCAGCCAGCCAAACGGCTGTCCGCCCGAAGCGCCGAAAGGCAACGACATGGCGCGCGACCTCGCTGCCTGGAAAACGGCCAAAGAGCAGGATACCGAAGCCGCTTATCTCGACTACCTGCGCCGATTCCCGCAAGGAGAGTTCAAGGAACTCGCCAACCAGGCCCTGCGCAGGCTGGAAGCAGCAGGCGCCCGTAGCCGCGACGACACGGCGTGGTCCGTCGCTACCGAAAAAAATACCCTCGAAGGTTACAAAAAATACCTCGCCGACTACCCCGACGGCCTGCACCGCAGCGAGGCGGACGCCAAAGTAAAAGCCCTTGAAGATACCGGTAATATGGTGCTGATACGCGGCGGCGCCTTCCAGATGGGCAGCGACGACGGCGGTGGCAATGAAAAACCCGTGCACAGCGTCACCGTTTCCGATTTTTACCTCTCCAAGTATGAAGTGACGGTGGCGGAGTTCAAGGCATTTATAGATGCCACGGGGTATCGGACGGATGCGGAGAAAGCAGGTACCAGTTGGGTCTATACCGATACCTGGAAAGAACAAAACGGCGTGAACTGGAAATACGACACCCGAGGTAATTTGCGTCCTTCCGGTGAATACAACCACCCGGTGATACACGTCAGTTGGAACGACGCGGTCGCTTACTGCGATTGGCTGAGCAAAAAAACGGGGCAGGCCTATCGCCTGCCGACAGAAGCGGAATGGGAATACGCGGCGGGCGGCGGTAGCAATGCCCGCACCAAGTGGTCGGGCACTTCCGATGAAAACAACCTGACCCGTTATGCCAATTGCGATGGCAATAAAGACGGATATGCCACAACAGCCCCGGTGGGGAGCCTTCAAGCCCAATAGTTTGGGTCCTGTATGATATGAGCGGTAATGTTTGGGAATGGTGTTCCGACTGGTATGATTCCGATTATTACAAGAACAGCCCTTCAAACAACCCTGCCGGCCCCTGCATCTGGCTCCTTCCGCGTGCTCCGCGGCGGGTCGTGGGTCCGTCGACGCTCACTCGCCCGTGTGGCCGTGCGCGGCAACGCCGTCAGACCCGACTTCCGCAGCAACCGCGTCGGCTTCCGCCTTGCCAGGACTTATTAATTTTTAAATTTTTACCTTTTACCTTCTGGAAGAAGGGGGCTTGCCCATTGCGGGCGTGCCGCACAAAAAGGCAAATGCTTTGTCCTGTTTTTGGTTTGCCAATCGTGTAAACCTGTTTCAGGACAAACCAGGCGCTGCGCAGCAGCGCAGCCTCCCCCTTTGAAGGGGGCCAGGGGGATGAACACGCGAAGCGAGATGCCTCGTTCCAGCAACTTATACTCGGTAGCTTCGTCGGAAAGATATGAGGTGCGAATGTGCAAGATTTCGTCGGGGGTGTTCATCCCCCTGCCCCCCCCCGAAGGGGAAAGGAAATGTTGCGCAGCAACATTTATGTAATTGCCTGATCAACAATACTTTTGATGTTGTCTTGTGTCGTTGTCGATATACACGCAAACACCCACTCACGCAAGCGCTGCACGCGCAGCGCAGCCTCCTGAAGGGGCCGGGGGATGAACACGCGAAGCGCGATGCCCAAAACCAGCAACTTATAGCGTCGCTGGATGTGACATGCGAATGTGCGAGATTTTGTCGCGGGTGTTCATCCCCTGCCCCCGAAGGGGGCCAGGAAATGTTGCTCCAACATTTAAGGATGCCTGATCAACAATCCAGCATGTCTTGCCGTTGTTGATAACACGAAACATCCACTGACGCAAGCGCTGCGCAGCAGCGCAACTCTCTGACGGCCGCGACAAGAACCCTCGACGTCTTGACACATAAGGCGCCATGATTCTCCCACAAGGATATAACGACTTGCCGTTCCGACAACAAACCTTGACGGCTTGACAACAAACCCTGACGTCTTGACGAGGAACCTCGACGACCTGACAAAGAACCTCGACGGCTTGACAAGGAACCTCGACGGCTTGGCAAGGAACCTCGACGGCCTGACAAGGAACCTCGCTGGCCTGACAAAGAACCTTGACGGCCTGACAAGGAACCTTGCCGGTTTGACAACAAACCTCTCTGTTATTCCCGAGCAGAACGAATACATGTTCACCGGCTGCGCCTGGCAATCCCTTGCAGGATGAAGTGTACAGTCGTTTTTATTTGATGGCCCCGTCCCTATATATACGGGCCTGTGTTCCGATATATACAAAAAATGGTGAGGAGCTTACGCTGTACTACTATATATCCCATATATATAGGGCATGTTTTTTACCTGTACTGAACCTATATATACAAAAAGAGGGGCGGTCACTTAATCCATCCCTCTTTTCAAAAAGTAAAAAGGTAAAAAAAACCTAAAAATTAACGTGTCCTGGCAAGGCGGATGCCGACGTTGCTGAGGCGGACGACGGGTCTGTAGTCGTGGCGCACGGCCACACGGGCGCCGTGAGCGACGTCGTACCACGACCCGCCGCGCAGCACGCGGTGGGAGCCGGATGCAGGGCCGGTTGGATTGTTTGACGGGCTGTTCCTGTAATAACCGGAATCATACCAGTCGGAGCACCATTCCGATACATTGCCGCTCATATCGTACAGGCCCAGGGCATTTGGGCTGTCGAGGCTGCCCACGGGAACGGTTTTTTGCCGGTAATCGCCTGCTACGGAATAAGACGTTTTGTAGGAATCACTTGCATTAAAATTGATCTCTTTCGGATCGGCTACGTTTTTCCCGTTGCCAAACAGCACTGCTTTACCGCCACCCCGCGCGGCGTACTCCCATTCCGCTTCTGTCGGCAGGCGATACGGTTTTTGGCCTGCCGGAAGTCCGGCGTTCAGTTTTTTCAAAAAGGCCTGCACGTCGTCCCAACTCACGTACTCGACCGGGCAATCGTCGCAGTCTATGAAACCAGAGGGATTGCCGCCCATCACCTGTTGCCATTGCCGTTGCGTTACTTCGTATTTGCCGATATAAAAATCGGAAAGCGTAACCTGGTGGGCCGGTTTTTCGTCGTCGTCGCAGTCTTTTTGCTCGCTTGTGCAACCCATAGTGAAGGTACCGCCTGTTACCAGCACAAGATCGTAGGGGTCTTTTTCCGGGCATCCTTCGAGATAGGCCTTGCCGGCCTCGTCAGGGCATTTATCGCTTTTGTCCGGCACGCCGTCGTTGTCACGGTCGGGTGGCGGGCAGCCCTTGTCTGCGGCGAGGCCGCGCTGGCCGGGGCACTGGTCCTCGTGGTCGGGAATGCTATCGCCATCCGTATCGGGGCAGCCTTGCCAGTGCGGTTCGCCGGCATCGTCGGGACATTTGTCGCTTTTGTCGGGTACGCCATCGTTGTCGCGATCGGGGCAGCCGTTGGCTTTGGCGGTGCCGAATTCGGTCGGGCACCCGTCGCGTACATCGGGAATGCCGTCGTAATCGGCGTCGGCAGTGGGATTGACGGCGCCTTTTTCCGGGCAACCCATTTTGGCTTTGGGGCCGTATTCGTCAGGGCACTTGTCTTCGGCGTCCGGTACCCCGTCACCGTCACGGTCGAGTGATGCGACCATCGGCGCGCAGGCGTTTTTGCGTACGAATACAAAATCGCCGCCCGCCTGATGGCCCACGAAGCTGCCGTCTTCGGGCTCCGGGCTTTTGAGTTTGTGCAGCCGGTACGCCAGGTCGTCGATCAGGATCATTCCGTATTCGTTGTAGCCGGTGCGCAGGGTTTTGAGTATCTCCGCCGTAAAGGCCGACTTGCCCGGCACCGACTCGTCTTTCTTTCCGGCGGTGATGAATTGCCTGCCATTGTATTGCATCATCTGCCGCAATTTTGCTGCGCAATCCATCTCTTCCTGCTCGTACGCCGGTTCGTCGGGCTTGCGATTGCTCCGGATACCGAAGGAGCCGGAGTAACAGGCATCCAGCGCCACGAGGATATGCCCGGCCTTGCAGGGCGCCAGGTAGGTGCGCAGGTCGTCGTAACTCAGCCAGGTAGTAAAATAGTTGTGCTGGTCGTCGGCCTTGCCGTCGGCGGGGATCAGGTAGCCGCGATCGCTGTAAGGGTCGTAGTAGCCGTGCATGGAGAAAAAGAACAACACCTGATCGTCGGGGCCGAGGCGTTTGTTCCAGGCTTTCAGTTCGTCCTGTATCTTCGATTTGCTGCATTCGGCCACCTGGGTGCAGAAAAAGCCGTAGTGCTCGCTCAGTTCTTTTGCCAGTGCAAGGGCTTCCGGTTTGGTGTCGGGCAGG
The DNA here is from genome assembly GCA_020636045.1 of Lewinellaceae bacterium. Taxonomy (GTDB): domain Bacteria; phylum Bacteroidota; class Bacteroidia; order Chitinophagales; family Saprospiraceae; genus M3007. The sequence continues at coordinate 103,189 of JACJYP010000010.1, read as the reverse complement.
TCTTGCAGGCCCGGCTGGAAATCGGTGACATAGAAGAACACGGCGTAGTCCTTACCGCTGCGGGCAGGGGGCTGGGCGGCGCACACCTGAAGCGCAGCGATGAAGAGCAGAAAGGGATATATCTTTTTCATAAGGCGCAGCTTATCACGAGTGGGGTGTTTTATTTCGATCTGGCGAGGCGGAAGCCGATTGCGTTGACGCGGTAGCCGGGCGTAAAAAGGTAACGGTCCGCAACGCGGCAATATTCCGGGTAGAAATTCCAGGCCCCGCCCCGAATGATACGGCCGGAGCCTGTGGAAGGGCCGGCGGGATTGGTTTGCGCGCCGGAGGAGTAAGTGTCGAACCAGTCGCTGCACCATTCCCATACATTACCGCTCATATCGTGAAGCCCCAGTGCATTGGGGCTGTTTAGGCTGCCCACCGGAACCGTTTTTTGCCGGAATTGACCTGCTATTGAATAAGATGTTCGATGCGAGGCGCTCGCATCGAAGTTCATTTCATTCGGATCGGCCACATTTTTCCCGTTGCCAAATAACGCTGTCCCGCCGCCGCCCCGCGCGGCATATTCCCATTCCGCTTCCGTCGGCAGGCGATATGGGTTTTGGCCTGCTGGAACCCCGGCGTTCAGTTTTTTCAAAAATGCCTGCACATCGTTCCAGCTTACATTCTCAACAGGGCATTCGTCGCAGTTTTTGAATTGGGAGGGATTGCTGCTCATTACATTTTGCCATTGTTTCTGGGTGACTTCGTATTTGCCGATATAAAAATCGGAAAGCGTAACCTGGTGAGCCGGTTTTTCATCGTCGTTGCAGTCTTTTTGTTCGCCGGTGCAGCCCATAGTGAAGGCGCCTCCTTTCACGGGTATCAGGCGATATGGGTCGGCATTGGTCGTGTCCGGGCAACCTTCAAGATAAGTTTCACCAGCCTCGTCAGGGCATTTATCGGCCTTGTCGGGCACGCCGTCACGGTCGCGGTCGGGCGGCGGGCAGCCATTTGCTGCGGCGGGGCCGCGCTGGTCGGGGCACTGGTCTTCATGGTCGGGAATGCCGTCGCGGTCCGTATCGGGGCAGCCCTGCCACTGCGGTTCGCCGGCACTGTCGGGACATTTGTCGCTTTTGTCGGGCACGCCGTCGTTGTCGCGATCGGGGCAGCCGTTGGCCCTGGCGGTGCCGAATTCGGTCGGGCAGCCGTCGCGTTCATCGGGGATGCCGTCGAAATCGGCGTCGGCAACAGGGCCGGCGTCTCCCTTTTCGGGACAACCCATTTTGGCTTTGGTGCCGTATTCATCGGGGCACTTGTCTTCGGCATCGGGCACGCCGTCGCCGTCGCGGTCGGGCAATGCGGCTGACAGCGCGCAGGCGTTTTTGCGTACGAATACAAAATCGCCGCCCGGTTCGTGCCCTACAAAAGTCCCGCTTTCCGGTTTGGGGCTTTCCACTTTGCCCAGCCAGTACTCCAGGTCATCGAATCGCAGGATCAAACCATCCCCACCTTTTCGCAAGGCTTCCGTGAATCGCTGCGCAAACAAGGATCTGGCCGGAGTTTTCGCGTCTTTGTTCCCGGAGGTACAGTACTGCCGGCCGCGAAACCGCATCGTTTTTTCAACCCTGGTTGCACAATCTTTTTCCTGATCGTATGCAGGGGCGGCCGGGCCGCTTTTGTTGCGGATACCAAACGAGCCTGAATGGCAGGCATCCAGCGCCAGGAGGATGTGCATGGCTTTACAGGGGGCGAGGTCATTGCGCAGTTCGTCGTAACTCAACCAGCTGTCCCCGTAAATGTCTTTGAATTGTCCGTCAAAGCCCACCAGATAACCCCGGTCGCTGGCAGCGACGTACACTCCGTGCATGGAAAAGTAATACAACACCTGATCGTCGGCCGTCAGGGTCATGTTGTATTCGCGTATTTTTTGCCGTATTTGCTGTTTGGTAGGGTTTGCAACCATTTCACAGCTGAAATCGAAACCGGTTTCCAGTTCTGTTTTCAGAACCTCCGCCTCGAGCGCCGTTTCCGGCAGCGGCGCCCAGCCCGGCTGGAAATCGGTGACATAGAAGAACACGGCGTAGTCCCTGCCGTTGCGGGCAGGGGGCTGGGCGGTACACACCTGAAGCGCAGCGATGAATAGCAGAAATGAACATATCGTTTTCATAATGGCATGGTTTAGTACTCGTGGGGAGTATTATTTCGATCTGGCGAGGCGGAAGCCGGTATCGGGGCTGTCGGCGCCAAGACTTTCGCGAGCTGCCACACGGCACGTTTCCGGGGGGCTTGACCATGACCCGCCGCGAACGACATAAAAGGTTCCTAAATCGCGAACGACACGATAGGATTTTGAATCAGGACCGGTGGGGTTGTCGGAAGGACTTTTTTTATAATAACCCGGATCGAACAAATCACTACACCATTCACTGACATTGCCGCTCATGTCATGCAAGCCCAACGCGTTGGGGCTGTTAAGGCTGCCAACCGGGACCGACTTTTGCCGGAACGTTCCGGCTATGGAATACGACGTTTTAAGCGATGGGGTCGCATAAAAGTTGATCTCGTTGGGATCGATGATATTTTTCCCGTTGCCAAACAGTACGGCTTTGCCACCTTCCCGTGCGGCGTATTCCCATTCCGCCTCTGTTGGCAGGCGATAAGGTTGTTGATCGGCCGGAAGCCCTGCATTCAGCCTTTTCAAAAAATCCTGTACGTCGTCCCAACTTACTTTCTCTACCGGACAGTCATCGCAATTTTTGAAACGGGAAGGATTTTTACCCATTACATAATTCCATTGTCGCTGCGTCACTTCGTATTTGCCGATGTAAAAATCGGAGAGTGTGACCTCGTGAGCGGGCTTTTCATTCTTTTCGCAATCCTTCTGCTCTTTGGTACAGCCCATGGTGAAAGTGCCGCCTTTTACGAGGGTCAAGCCAAAATAATCAGTCGACAGGATTTCCGCCAGTTCCGGACAGCCTTCCCGATTGGCCTTGCCAGCCTGATCAGGGCATTTGTCAGACTTGTCCGGTATGCCGTCACCATCCTGATCGGGTAAAGGGCAGCCTTTGTTCTCTGCGGGACCGTGCTGATCGGGGCATTTATCCTTATGGTCGGGCAAGCCGTCTCCATCCGTGTCGGGGCAACCCTGCCATTGCAGTTCGCCGGCACTGTCCGGGCATTTATCGCTTTTGTCGGGCACGCCGTCATTGTCGCGATCGGGGCAGCCGTTGGCCTTTGCCGTTCCGGATACATCCGGACAACTGTCGCTTTTGTCGGGCACGCCATCGTTGTCGCGATCGGGGCAGCCGTTGGCTTTGGCGGTGCCGAATTCATTGGGGCAGTCGTCTTTTATATCGGGTACCCCGTCATAATCTGCATCGGCAATTGAGCTGGCCGCCCCCTTTTCAGGGCATCCCATTTTGTCTTTGAGGCCATATTCATCGGGACAATTGTCCTCGGCGTCGGGTACGCCGTCGCCATCGCGATCAACAAGAGAAGCAATGGCCGGCGCACAGGCATTCTTACGTACAAAAATAAACTCTGCGCCGGGGGCATGGCCTGCGAAGGCGCCGTGCACGGGTTCGGGGTCGCGCACTTTCCCAAGAGAATAGGTCAGGTCATCGAAGTGGATGATATTGTTCCCTTTACTATTGCCCTTGCGCAGCGCTTCGAGGAATTTGGCGGCGAACAGAGATTGGCCAGGTGTTTTGGCGTCTCTGTTTCCGGCGCAGATGTACTGCCGCGCTTTGTATTTGAATGTTGCCGCGATCAGGGTCTGGCAATCCTCTTCATCGTCGTAAACAGGATAGTCGGGCGCTTTTTCAATATTGCCGAAGGAGCCCGAGTAACAGGCGTCGAGCGCGACAAGTATGTGTTTGGCCCTGCATTTGGCAAAATAGGGCCGCAGGCTGTTGTAATCGAGCCAGGTCCTGAAGTAGGCGTCGCGATACAGGCCGTCGGCGGCGATGAGGTAGCCCAGTTCGCTGCCCGGATCGTAGTAGCCGTGCATGGAAAAAAAGAACAACACCTGATCGTTGGAATCAAGGCGTTCGTTCCAGGCGGCGATCTCGTCGTATATCTGTTTTCTGGTGGGGTTTTCCACGAGTTTGCCTTCGAAACCGTAGTTGCTTTCGAGTTCGGTCTTGAGTTCCGCTGCCTCGGTTTTCGTATCGGGCAGGCCCTGCCAGCCGGGCTGGAAACGGGTGACGTAAAAGAACACGGCGTAATCCTTGCCCTTGCGTGCAGGGGATTGTGCAGCGCCCGGGGCCGCTTGCAGGAGCAGAAGCAAACAAAGGATTGAAAATTGTTTCATGGTTCGGAGGTATTCAGATGTCGTGCCGCCGAAGCCACACGAATGATATTGTATTTAATGACTATCCATGTATCGTACCCCAAAGTTCATTCCCTTTAGGGAATTCCTGGTTATAGTACATATGTGACAAAATTGAAACTTGATTCATCCGGAATAACAGCAACATTCTGACAATGAGCACCTTTCGTCCTTTTTGCCTTGACGCAAAAAGGACCAAAAAAGTCAAGGCTTTATGGAAATCCAGCGATTTTGCCTGAAATCTACGGCGGCGCAAAACCAAACTCGCCCCTCCTGCGTCGGGACTCGGACAGGGTTTTGCTTAATCCGCCTCCGATTTCGCAAAATCGGGATTTCCATAAGGCCGAATTTATTGTAAACCAATTTGTTACAAAATATAGATCATCTCAAAATTCGGGATGACTCATGTATCATTGAGGAATGATTCCAGTCTATCAACAGGCATTCCCTGACGGGAAAATACATGCGCTGCCTGGTACACAATATGCGAATAGTCATTTTGTATCATTTTTCTTTTTTGAAGATGCCTTCCACGACTTCACTCATAAACTGCCCGAGCGCCGTTTCCACGGCCGCAAAGGCGAGGCTCGCCAGTTCAAAACTCAGGTTGCCCTTTACTTTCTGCACGATCAGAAAGGCCTGCACGACAAAATATGCCATAAATGCCAGCCAGACCAGGGTGCGAAAACGCGGAGAAACAAAGCGCCGGGGCGCCGAACTTTCGATACTGGTCCGGAACAGGCTGCGAAACATGATGGATGCATTGATGATCAGGCCCGGCAGCAATGCGTTGAACAAACTAAAGGCCTCCGCATTCTGGAAACCTTCCGTCTGCCACATAAATACCGCCCATGCGAGCACCAGCAACTTGGCGAGCAGGAACAGGTAAAAAACCAGCCATTTGAACCGGTCCTCCCGGATCCGCTGCCGGGTGGCCTTGCGGGTAGGGGTTTCCGGCAATTCATCGATCCGGCCCACCAGGGCGGAAGTGATGCGCGCCTGGGCCCGCGCAAATTCCTCAAATGAGATTTGCCCCGTGTTCCAGAAATCGCGGTGTTTGGCAAGGTCGCTTTGCAGGGAAAAGAGCCCGTTGAGGGTCTCGTCATCCGCTGCCGCTTCGGCGTACGCTACTGCATCGGCCACCGCATCGGTCAGTTGCCCGTCGGCGACGAGGTCGCGCAATTCTTTTTTATTTCTCATGGCTTTTTCTGCAGCAGGGTTTTTATACGGAGGCGAAAATCGTTTTTGTATTTTTCGAAGAAATCGTCGAAATCGGGCTCCATGTTCATATACCCGGAAGTGCGCGGTTTGAACACGCCGGAGCCGAACTTCCCGTCGATGATGCATTTCAGCGAGTAGCCCCCGTCGGCAGCGGGGACGTATTCGAACTGGAACGAAAGCCGCTCCATCGCAATGGTGTTGATGCCCACCCAGGATTCCCAAAAATAACGGTTTTGGTCGCTCAGCACTTCCTTGCCCAGATCGGCCACCGTAAATTTCAGCATGGTGGCCGTCCTCGACGAATCGCTTTCAATATGCGGTTTCCGGTCGCTGAGTTCGCTGCGGTAGCGCGCATGTTCGAGCATCGAGGTTTTTACGTGTTTCAGGATCAGGTCGAACACCTCGTCGGCGCTGCGGCGCCTGGCGGCGGATATTTTGGAAGATGCGCTTTTGCCGGTTTTCTTCACGGGGTAGGGCACGCTGATCTCGAACGACTTGGCCCTCATCGTCGCTACTTTTTTTTGCGTGGCGATGCGCCCGTTTTCCAGCCAGATCCAGATGTGGGTGTCTTTGATGTAGGAAGCGGATCGGTTCCGCACATAGATCTGTATGTTGCCCTGAGCATCCGGGATCTCCATGATGTGGATGAATGCGCGGTACAACATCGCCTCCAGTGAGTCGGCATCGGTATCGAAATCCTTTTTCAGCCGGTTCCATTTTGCGATGGCGGTATCGACGTCCGTCGATCTCAACAGGAGGAACAGTTCCAGTTCCGTGGAATCCAGGTTCCGGTTGCGGTCAATTTTCAGCCTGACCTGCTCTACCTGCAAAACCTGGCCGAAACCTTTCGCATCGAGCCAGTGCTGGTATTCCACGGCTTTTTTTTCAAAAAAAGGCATGCTGGAGGCGAGGCTTTCGCGTTGGGCGGAGGCGCTCAGGCAGGCTGCCAGCAGCAGTGCGCTCATGATTATTTTTTGCATCTTGATCAAATTGGGTTTAGTGTTAATCAAAGTTATGACCTGCCGGATGGTTCCAGGGGCGATTGGTTCTACGGTTTGGCATCTTGAACATCAAGTTGGCAGTTACAGTTGGCAGTAGCAGTGTTCATATCGGTACGAATTGCTGCGCAAAAATGGCCTTCATCTCCTATTTTGCCCAAATTCCGCTATGACTGCTAACTGCAACTGCCAACTGCTTTCTTCTTATCGTTAGAACCAATCGACCCTAGGATGGTTCGGGGGTAGCGCGGCGTTTACGCCGCCTTGTTGGAGGTCATTTATGGCCGACTGTTTCGCGTTACGGCCATAAATGGCCTTGACCCGGGCGGCGTAAACGCCGTGCTACCAACTCCCGTATAGTTATGGTGCTTATGTTAACGGCATATGCCACGAACCGATCTGTCGTCACAACCTGAGTTGTTTAAACAAAAGAACGAAAATATTAATTCTCCCACTCACCGCAGCACGATACGCCCCGACCACAACCCGCAGTCGCCCAGCATTTTCACAAAATACACGCCCGGCGACAGCCCGGCCGGCATATCTACACGAGTGATCTCCCGGACGACGGGTTCGGTGAGTACCACGCGCCCGTCGGCGCCGACGATCTGCAGCCGGTTGTAAAAATAAGGACTCTCGATGCGGAGCGATTCGCCGCTGCGCAGCAGGGTGGGATATATCTTGACGGGCGGCACCGGATCGGGCGCCAGGTAGTCGGGCGTATCGAACGACAAGGAATGTCCGTCACTTAGGTAAAATGAGGAATGCAGGGTGTCGGTATACGCATGTGGCGGCGGAAAACGGGCGACGATATCGAGCGGGTAAACGGCGTTGAGCGGCAGGCCGGGCAGCGGCGTGAAACCCCAGGCCTGATTGTCCAGCACATGCGGCCACTCGTCGAAGCTGGCGGCGGGGCTAAGGGCTTCGTAGACCACGCCGGGCATGTAATTCACCCACACCTGCGGGCAGCAGGCGAAGGTTTGGCTTTGCGCGTCGATCGCCACGGTGTCGGTCACTTTGACCAGCCTGAGCGGGTGCCGGTCCGCAGGCCGGTAGTAGCGCACATAGTCGATTTCCATCGCCTGCGGCAGCTCGGCTATGACGGGACATTCGTCCGCCAACGAGGGTCGCCCTGCTCCCAGCAGCAGCGACAGCGGCCAGTTGAATTGTTGGCCGGGGTCGAAGCAACAATACTCGGCGACGAATTTCCCGTTCAGGTAAAACCCGACGTTGTTGGCTTCCCATTGCACGCCGAAAGTGAGAAAGTGTTCGGACAGATGCACTTTATTGCCTTCCCGGTCGCGCACATGCACGCGGAACGGATCGCCGGCGCCGGGTGCGCCGAAGTGCCGGTTGATCTGAAAACGCGTATCGTCGTCGTGGGAGGTTTCCCAGATATCGATCTCGCGGTAAATATTACCCTCGACCCATTGCGTGTACAGCCATCCGGCGCATCCTACCCGGCCGCCGTGCGCCAGTTTGGCGCGGATCTCCAGATAAGAACCGGGCTCTATGTGCCAGCTGCGGAATCCCCCGGCCTGGAAGCGGAACGACTTGATCTCGGCTGTGCTGACATCGCAGGGGCCCGATGCAGAGGGCGTGACAAGCAGGCGGCAGACCCCGTTTTCCAGCACCACATTGCCGGGATCGGCTGCGTCGAAACAACGCGAAGGGCAGTTGTCCGGATCGATGTCGCCCGAGCGGCTCCAGCGCGTCGTATCGATCTGCGGTGCGTCGAATTCATCCCAGGCGACCAGCAGATAGCCCGGTTTTTCGGGCGGGTTCGGCGGCATATCGGGGTCGATGTACACGGTTTTGGTTTTGCTGCCGGGCTGCGCCGGAGCGACCGCTGCGCAAAGCAGGCACAGGAAAAGGAGGAACGGCTTGTTTTTCATCGGAGTAATTTGTGTCGATCGTTTGGAAGTGAGATGATGTTTGGTAAAACAGTTGCTGCATTTTTGTTACACCCGATATAGGTCTTCCCGCATTTTTCAATGTTGAGAAATGCGGGATTTCCATAAGGCCGGTTTTATTGTAACCCGATTTGTCAAAAATATGGACTGTCTCAAAAATTCGGCTGTCTCTCATGCCCAGTAAAATTAAGGGGTAATCCGTTCGAAAATGAACAGCGCTGTCCGAATCTGAACGGCAGAACAGCGTTTTTTTATTCTAAATAATTGATTTACAAGATACTTTCAAAAGGGCATATATCTTGAACCGTAATGCAAAGCGGCCGTGTCCGATCTTGCGCCGATGCCCGGCCGGTCCGCTTTTCAGAAAACAATTGTCCTATGTTCGGTATTCATTTCAAACTTGCCCTGCGCAATCTTTCAAAGAACAAACTGTACGCCGCCATCAACATCGCCGGACTGGCGGTGAGCATCGCCGCGAGTTTGCTGATCTTCCGCCTGGTGCATTACGAACTGAGTTTCAATGGCTACCACAGCAAAGGCGATCGCATCGTCCGGATCTATACGGCCAGCAAAAACCCGAACACCGGCGAATCGAAGACCTGCGGCATTCCGATCCCCGCGATGGATGCCATGCAGGAATCCGTGCCGCAGTTCGAGGCATTTGCCCGCCTGCACGAAACGTGGCCCACCATCACCGTGAGCGATGCGTCGGGACGGCTGAGCGACCGCAAGTTCAATACCGATGAAGATCGCGAACTCGGCATATTCACCGAAGCTTCCTTTTTCAAAATATTCGACTGGCCCTGGCTGGTAGGCGACCCGGAAACGGCGCTCTCAGAGCCCAATTCGGTCGTGCTGAACCGGCGCACAGCCGAAAAATGCTTCGATACCTGGCAGGCGGCCATGGGCAAAACCGTGATGATGGACAACGCCCTGCTGCTGACCGTGCGCGGGGTCGTGGAAAATGCGCCCGACAACAGCGACTTCCCCTTTCACGTGATCGTGTCGTATAAGACCCTGGTGCAAAACCCCGATCAGTATTTTTACAGCAAGGAATGGGGCAGCACCAGCACCAACAACCAGGCTTACGCCTTGCTGCACGATGCAGGACAGTTCGACGCTGCCGCTGCCGCACTCGCTACGGTCGGTAAAGAAGAATACCACAATAACAAACCCGGCGAAAGCAAATGGCACAGCATGCAAAGGCTTTCCGAGGTGCACTACGACAGCGATCTGGGTAGCACCGGCACGCATTCCGTTGAAAAAAGCCGCCTCTGGATACTTTCCATGATCGGTCTGCTGGTGCTGGTAATGGCCTGCTTCAACTTTATCAACCTGGCCACGGCCCTGGCAGCACGGCGTTCCAGGGAAGTCGGTGTGCGCAAATCGCTGGGCGGCAGCCGCGGCCAACTGACGCGGCAATTCATGGCCGAGACCTCGCTGATCGTGGTGTTGTCGGTGGCTGCGGGCGCTATTATGGCCTTTTTGCTGTCTCCCCTGTTGAAATATGTGTCCGATGTGCCGGACGCTCTGCCGTTTTTCTCCAACCCCGTGGTCTGGCTCTTCCTGCTGCTGACGGTGCTGCTGGTCAGCCTGTTTTCCGGACTTTACCCCGCCCTCGTGCTCGCGGGTTTTAACCCCGTAGAAGCGTTGAAAAATCGCATTACCAACCGCTCGGTCGGCGGCGTGTCGCTGCGCAAGTCGCTGGTGGTATTGCAATTTGCCATCGCGCAGGCCCTGCTGATCGGCACCATGGTGACGATCAGTCAACTCGATTACATCCGGAACAAGGACCTCGGATTTACGCCCAATCTGGTGTACAATAATACCGTCGCTTCCGACAGCATCAGCGCGGTGCGTTTCGATACTTACCGGCAGCGGCTGATGCAGGTTCCCGGCGTGGAGTCCGTATCTTTTGCCAGCGACCAGCCTTCATCCGGAAATACATGGAGCAGCAATTTTGCGATGGGCCGCGGCAGCGAAGATGCGCCCGTGCATACTTCCCTGAAATTCTGCGACCCCGAATATTTCGACACCTACGGATTGCGCATGGTCGCCGGGCGTTTTTTGAGTCCCAGCGACACCCTGAAAGAAGCCGTGGTGAATGAGACCATGCTGCGCAAACTCGGCATCAACGACCCCGCGGAGGTGGTTGGAAAAGAACTCCGGCTCGGCCGGAAGATGCTGCCGGTCGTCGGCGTGGTGGAAGATTTTCACTCCCACTCCGTGCACGAAGAGATGGAAGCCCTGACCCTGTGCTCGCGCAGAGAGTATTACAACGTGGTGGGCATCAAAATACGCCCGCAGGATATGGCGGGAACGACGAAAAAGATCAGGCAGGTGTTCGATGAGGTATTTCCCGAACAGGTATTCGACGGACGCTACTACGATGAAACGATCGCCGAGTTTTACCGCGACGAGAACCGCTTTTCCATGATCTGCAAGGGCTTTGCGCTGCTGGCGATCCTGATCTCCTGCCTGGGGCTGTTCGGACTGGCATCGCTGATGGCGATCCAGAAAACGAAAGAGATCGGCATCCGGAAAGTGCTGGGCGCATCCGTCGGCTCCGTGGTCGGGCTGCTGAGCAGGGACTTTTTGCTGCTGGTGGTGGTCGCTTTTTTGATCGCCGCCCCCGCGGCGTGGTGGAGCATGCGCCGCTGGCTCGACGATTTTGTGTACCGGATCGATATCGGTTGGCAGGTGTTCGTGTTCACCGTCCTGCTGGCCGTGCTGATCGCGTTCATCACCATCAGTTTTCAGGCGCTCAGGGCCGCACTGGCCAACCCCGTAAAGGCCCTGCGCAGCGAATAATCGGCAAAGATATACCGAAGGCAAACCATCCCGCCTGCGGTATACCTCCGGCGGGCAAGCCGTCCACCGTAAGCCGTCCACCGTCTACCGTCCACCGTTGATCGTTGATCGTTATGATACAAAACTACCTGCGCATCGCCTTCCGCAACCTGTGGAAAACAAAAGGGATCACCCTGATCAACATCGCCGGTTTGTCGGCGGGCATGGCGTGTTTCGCCTTGCTGTTGCTGCACGTGAACGACGAGTTTTCGTTCGATCGTTTTCATGCAAACAAGGACCACGTCTACCGGGTGTTGCAGCATTCAAGATCGGCCAACGGCGACCCTGCGCATGACGACGCGTATATGCCCATGCCCCTGGGGCCGGCGATGCAGGCCGATCTGCCCGACGTAACGCATTACGTGCGTTTTTGCGACTGGGGCGACCAGTTTGTGCGCTCGCCGCGGCAGACCGCCAAACTGCCGGTCCTGTACGCCGATCCGCAAATTTTCGAGGTGTTTACCTTCCCGCTGCGCTATGGCAACTCCGGCACGGCCTTATCCGAACTGAACAGCGTCGTGCTCACGGAGCACATGGCGCAGCAATTGTTCGGAGAGGAAAACCCGACCGGCAAAACACTGGATATCAAGGTGATGGACGATTTCGAGCCTTTTCTGGTGACCGGCGTGGCGCAAAACCTGCCTTCCAATTCGTCCATACGCTTTGGCATTCTGTGCAGTTACGCCCGCCACGCCGCTACCAAATGGGGCAAGCGCAATGAGGGAAACTGGAACCGCTCGAGTTATCAGACGTTTGTTGCCCTGCGCCCGGGGTCGGGCCTGTCGGGCGATTCGGCGCGTTTGCAGCAGTTCTGGAACAAATACTACCCTGATCAGGAGGCCAATATGCGCAACGAAGGGCGCTGGAAAGGGGAAGGGCCGCCCATGTCGTACCGCCTGCAATCCCTGAAAAGCATGCACACCGAACCGGGTGTGTTTGCCGGCGGCGCCCCTGCGTTCAATCCCCGCTACGGCTGGATCCTGCTCGGGCTGGGCGGTCTGGTACTGCTCATTGCCTGCATCAATTTCACGACCCTGGCCATCGGCCGTTCGGCCGGCCGCGCCAGAGAGATCGGCGTGCGCAAGGTCATCGGCGCTTTTCGCCGCCAGTTGGTGGGGCAATTCCTGGCCGAATCCCTGCTGCTGAGCGCCATATCCATGATCCTGGCCATCGGCCTGGCATATTTGCTTCTTCCCGCATTGAATGAACTGACGGACAAGCAGTTGCACTTTGATCTTTCGCAATACCCGGAACTGGGCTGGATGTTTCCCGCCCTGACGCTGCTGGCAGGGCTTCTGGCCGGCGCCTATCCCGCGCTGGTGCTATCGGGTTTCAGGCCGCTCGAGGTGCTCAGGAGTAAATTCCGGGTAGCGGGCGCCAATATTTTTACGAAAAGCCTGGTGTCGGTACAATTCATTTTATCCGTAGGCCTCATCGCCTGCACGCTGGTGATGGTGCGGCAACTGCAATATCTGCTGACCCGCGACCCCGGCTTCAACAAGGCGAACGTGATGATCGTCAATGCGGAAGACACGGACGCCAAGCAATTGTACCCCCGCTTCCGCGCGGCGGTTGCGGGTCAACCGGGCATCGCAGGCATTGCAGCGTCCGAACTGAGCCTGGGCGCCGGCACCGGCTGGAACCAGAACGGCTTCAGTTACAACGGCGAGCCCAAAGAGGTGTACGAGTATTTTGTCGACCCCGATTACATTCCGGTGCTCGGGATGGAACTGCTGGCGGGGCGCAATTTCGACTATGCCTATTCGACGGATACGCTAAATGCCATCGTTATCAACGAATCGATGATGCGCGACTTCGGCTGGACCCTCGACAATGCCGTCGGGCAGCCGCTTCGCGGATTCCGCGGCGACAGCGGCAACGACCCGGTCGTGATCGGGGTGGTGCGCGATTTCAATTACCTGTCGATGCACGGCCAGGTGCAGCCGATGATGTTCCATATGTTCAGCGATTACGCGCCGTACCAGATCTTCGTGCGCCTGCAGGCGGGCAGGATCGCCGAGGGCATCGCCGCCGCAGAAACCGCCTGGAAAGATCTGTCGCCCGAACTTCCATTCCAATACGCTTTCCTCGACGAAAACCTGTCGAATTTCTACATCTCCGAAGCGCGCTGGAGCCGCATCGTCGGGTATGCCGGCGCCCTGGCGATCCTGCTCGCCTGCCTTGGTCTTTTCGGTCTGGCTGCCTTGGCGGCGGTAAACCGCACAAAGGAGATCGGCATCCGCAAAGTACTGGGCGCTTCTATCTTTTCCATCACCGGCTTGTTGTCAAAAGAATTCATCCTGTTGGTGCTGATCGCCATTGCCGTTGCGACGCCGCTGGCCTATTGGGTGATGGCAATGTGGCTGCGCGACTTTGCATTCCGGATCGATGTTCAGTGGTGGGTGTTTGCGCTCGCCGGCCTTGCTTCCATTGGGGTGGCGCTGCTTACGGTAGGGTTTCAGTCGTACAGGGCTGCCGTCGCGAACCCGGCGGAGAGTTTGAAAAGTGAATAAGAAACTGAATGCAATTGTTTGCGCTGTTGGGGTCTCCTGCCTGCTCCCTGATCTGAAAGTGGACCCTGTTCAGACGGAGTTGCGGATATTTATCGGAAAGATCGCAGAACATGCCGGCAAATAAAAGATTCGTGACCGCAGCAGGCCTGGCCGCCCTGCTCACGGTATTCAGTACACTGGCCATTCATTTCATCGATATTCAGGCGCCCGATTTTGATGCACGCCTGCTGCTCTATCGCGATCCGCTGTACCTGGCATTGCGTTGGACGGTGGTTGTGCACTGCCTGCTCGTGCTCGTGTCCATGTATGGCATTGCCGTGCTGAAGTACAGAGAAAGCAGCGGCCTGATCGCTTTGGGCGCGCTGTTCTTTTCCGTGTTCGGGATCACCGAGATCGCCCGTATGCTGACGGTGCTGGGGAATCTCAACCCCCTGCGTGCACAATACCTGCAAACGACCGATCCGGCGCTCCAACAAATGATCCGGTACGACCTGGATCATATTGGAATGGTGCTGACGCCCATGTTCCTGCTATTCATCCTCGCATTTGCCCTTGGCAATCTGTGCTACGGTTTGTGCCTGATTGGCGATAAAGGAACCAGCCGCTGGCTCGGCGCGGGATTTTTGGCCTGGTCGGCATTTACTTTGCTTGCATTTTTCAATGCTTTTTGGGAACTGTCGTGGGTAGATCATATTGTTGAGGTCAACAACCGTTTTTACCAGCCGGTGTTCCGTCTTGTCATCGGCATATGGTTACTCAATTCCGCCCGGAAAATGAGACCCGGTTGACCCGGTGATAATTGTACCTTGCCGATTGATCTGCAACCAGATAAAAACAATGACCCGTATCTCCCCTGCTACTGCCGACGACATTCCCGAACTGCTGACGCTCATCAACCGCGCGTATCGGGGCGAGGTTTCCCGCCAGGGCTGGACCACCGAGGCCGATTTTCTCATGGGAGACTTGCGCACCGACGCAGATGACCTTTTCGCATTGATGCAAAGGGAACATGCCGTGATCTTGAAAGCGAATTCGGAATCGGAGGCGTTGACTGGCTGTGTTTTTCTGGAAAAACGCGCCGGCCGCCTTTATCTGGGCATGTTGTCGGTAGATCCGGCGCTGCAGGCTGCGGGATTGGGCAAACAACTGCTGGGGGCAGCGGAGGATCATGCGCGCAACACAGGCTGCCGTTCGGTCTATTTCCGCGTGCTTTCCAAACGCTACCAACTGATCGCCTGGTACGAACGCCGCGGTTATGCGCTCACCGGTGACACGGAACCTTTCGACGCGCCGATGAAGTTCGGAGAACCCACCGAGCCGCTGGTATTTGCCATCATGGAAAAACCGGTCTGAAATGCCCTGTCACCCTTCGTGCCGCACGTACGAATCGACCGCTACTTTCCAGTTGCCATCCGTATCGGGCGCCCAGACCAGGAAAAAATCTACCACGCTGCTGTGCGGTTCGTCCGTATCGTTGCGGCGATATGTCAGGGTCGATTTGCCCAATTGATACAGCGCCTCTGAAGGGTAGGATTCCGGGAGCGGGGGCTTGTTTTTCAGGGCTTTCCAGTAAGGATGCTCAAAGATCTGCTCTTTCGTGCGGCCCACAGTGATGACATCGAGGTTCCAGTCCATCGGATTCCGGATGGAATTCCAGTAACGGTCGATGGCTTCGCGGCCGGTGGTGACGTATCCTTTCCCGGCGATCAGTTGCGCGTCGTCGGCATACAGGTCGGCAACGCCTTGCAGGTCGGCACGCCGCATCGCATTTTCCAGGTCGTTGTTGAGCATCCGAACAGTGTGCCAGTCTTCATCGGGCGCCCGGTAGTTTTTCAGGGTGTTCAGTTGCAAATAATTGTCCTGTAATACCAGATCGGCCCGTTCCAGTTCGTCGGTAGCCGGCTCGGCCGCTCCGCCCAGATAACGTTGCAGGAATTCTTCAGCCACCGCCCAGAATGATTGCCAGGACTCGGGCTGGCGGTAGTCGTGCGGTTCTTCCGGATAGTAAAAATAGGAGAATTGTTTTCCGCCCGCCCGCAGGCCCGCCGCCAGCGAATCGGTCTGGCTCAACGGCGTGCGCTCGTCGCGGCCGCCGTGCGTGAGCAGGTACGGTTTTGTGATGTTTTTCACGTAGTGAACGGGAGAGTGTTTGCGCAGCAGGGCTACGCCTTCTGCAGTGTGCACGTTCCCGGTACGAGTGCGCCATATGTCGCTGTCGGCGAAAGGCAATTTGCAAAAACTTTCCAGGTCGTACACGCCATACATGGAGATGCCGCAGACAAAAGCCTCGGGCGCGAAAGCCAGCGCCGTCGCCGTGGCGTAGCCGCCGTACGACCATCCCCAGATCGCCGTTTTTCCGGGCGCGGCGATGCCTTTGTCGGTAGCCGCTTTTGCGATGTCGAGCAGGTCGGTATGCATCTTGCCGCCCCATTCCAGGTTGCCGGCGTCGATAAACTTTTTCCCAAATGACGCGACGCCGCGGAATTCCGCCCACACGACCGCGTAGCCGCGGTTGGCGAGCAGTTGCAGTTGCCGGGTGATGTACCAGTTGTTTTGCATATTGCCCACCCAGGGGCCGCCGTGTACGTACAAAACCGTGGGAAGCGGCCGGTCGGGCAGGCCGTCGCCGTTACTGTCAGAGCCGGCGGGCAGATAATAGTGGCAGGGCAGTTGCAGGCCGTCGCGGGCTTTTACCGGGAAAGGGTGCCGGGTTGCCCATTCCAGGTGATCGCCCTGCGGGAAATCGCTGAACAAGGGAACGAGTTTTTGTTCGGGACGGAGGTAGATAAAATGTTCCGTCGGCGCTCCGTTGAGGTAGCGGATCAGCCAGCGGGAATCGTCATTGCTGCGCGCCATAAGGCTTACGTCGCCGTTGTGCTGCTTGTTCAGCCAGTCAAAGTCTTTTTTCAAGGATTTATCGAGGTAAAAGCGCTGGATTTCGCCGAACCAGGACGCCAGTGCCTGCGGCTCGCCGCTGCGCGGGTGGATCGCTGCTGCCAGCCAGTACAGGTCGGCGCGGGGCGATTCGAGTACTTTTTTTACGTTGCCGTTGCGCAGGTCGCAGCGTTTCAGCACGGCCTTGTCTTCTCCTTCGGAATCGGTGAACCACAGGGTATTGCCGTCGGCGCTGACGCTGACCACCCCTTCGGGCGTCAGGGATATTCTGTTGAGGCTCCAGGTGTAGTCGGCGACCGGAATCCATTTCCCGTCGTCGCTGCGGCGCAGCAGGGTGTGGGCCATGTTTTCGTTCGGGCGCGTGGCGGCGCGCAGGCGAAGCGCGTTGTCGAAATACAGATTGCTGCAATCTTCCCAGTCGGCGATCTTACCGGCGGTTTTTTCCTTCAGGGAAAGGATGAAAATGCCGTCGTGTTCCGGCCCGCCGGACTGAAAACCGATGGCGATTTCATCGGGCCGGTCGGGGCTGCTCGCCAGTATTCTGGCCGATCTGAATTCGAAAGGCGTGAGATCGCGCGCTTCCTGAGACTGCGGCTTCCGTTGCATTAATGCCCAGGTTTCACCTACCCGGTCAAGGTAAAGCAGTGCGTTGTCCTGCGTCCAGGCCCATGTGCCGTGGGAAGGTCCGGCGATCTCAATGCGCTTTTCTTTGCCCGTTGCTTCGGCAGGCTGTACGACAATCGATGTGCCGGCGCCTACACCTTTCTGGAAAGCCACCCACTGCCCGTCGGGGCTCATCTGCACATTGCCGATGCTTTTGTCGAACAGGAACAAGCTGCGGCGGGGGATCAGCGCCGTTTCAGGTTTGGTAGTTTGCGCCTGTAAAGTGCAGGCAAATATTCCGGACAGCAGTGCCGGCAGCAGGAAGGAAAAGCGGATCTGGTTCATAACGATTGCGTTTTGGGAAAAATAAAACCGCCTGATCACGCCTTTGTGTTTTTTCGATCAAGGGTGCTCAAGCCATCGGGAAAACCCGGTGTGGCGCGACGGATATTCAATATTCCGACAAGATCAATATTTCTTGTAACGCGCTTCTTCGACCTGCCTGGTTTCCGGCTTCAACACCCGCCAGCGATGCCGCGCCGCCCATCGGTGATCGCCGCCTTCCGCTACCGTTGCGATCATATCGCCGAGGGCGGGCGCCATTTTCAGGGCATGGCCGCTGCCGCCTGCGGCCACCGTCAGTCCGGTGATTTCCGGGTGCCGGTCGATCCAGAAATGGCCGTCGAGGGTATCGCTGTACAGGCAGCGCCGGGTAAATACAACCGGGTCTTCCGCCAGTGCCGGCATGTTTTCCCGCAGAAATTCCCTGAATGCGCGCATGTCGGCCGCCGTCACCACCCGCTCGTCATGGTCGGGATCGATTTCCAGGCCGATGCCGTGGTTGGCGATCTTGACCACCCCTTCCCGCGGGTGCAGGGGGAAACCGTACCAGCCCGTATTCGAAATATCGGCCGCAAAAACCGGCAGATTCGGTATGGTAAACAGATCGGGGCGGCGAGGTTTTATGTGAAAAACGGGATGGCCGGTACTTTTCATAAACGGCTTCAACTCAGGCAACAAATAAGGTGTGTAGGCTCCGGCGCACACCACGGCCTGCCCGGTGTCGAAGCGCCCGCCTTCCAGCGTATGCACTGCGGTTAATCGCCCGCCTGTACATTCAAAACGGGAAGCGGTATGGCGCGGATGTACGTCCACACCAAGCTCCGCTGCATAAGCGAGCAGGGTTCGTACGACGCGCCCCGACTCTGCAAAACCGGCCCTGGGGTTGAAAAACGCCTCCCTGTACGCTCCGGATGCAAATGCCGGAAAGCGTTGCCGGATGGCCGCGTCGTCGAGGTGTTCGGGCCGGTATCCTTTGCGGATCAGGTTCCGGTAACTGCTCCATTCGAATGTCTGCCGGTCCGCTTCGTGCTTGCACAGCATCAGAAACCCCGCTTCATGGTACAGAGTATCGCCAAACTGCTCGTTCCAGGCTTGCCAGCCATCGATGGCTTCTTCCACCATGTCCATATATTCGAGATCGGCGCCGTATTCCATGCGCACGGCCTTGCTGATATCGGTGGAGGCCGCCAGGGGGTGGGGGATGTCACCGGGGTTGAGCAGGCCGACCATGTATTTCCTTTGCCGGAGCGCCAGTGCGGCGGTCACGCCGAAAATGCCGGCGCCGACAACGATGAAGTCGTAATGTTTCATAACGGGTATTCGATGGATGGCAGGGATGGTTCGCGATATGGTCGATTGGCAGCAGCAGGAATACCTGAATTTGAGCAAAGCCGAAAATGGCGGCCATTTTTGTGCAGTGGTCCATACCAATATCAATGCTGCCACTGCCAACGGTTACTGCAACATTGTTTTGCGGGATACGATCGCAAATCTAAATATGCGGGCAGGCAGTTTCACCCTGTGCCGGTCCCGAATGTTGAGACTAACGGTTTCCAGCGTCCGCATACGCGCAAAACTGTCCGAAAACGAACAAGCGCGTTTTGTGTAGGCGGTTGATTTTCAGAATTTTATACTTTTGGCATGTGCCTTGGCACTTTTACAGGAAATTCCTCTCTGTATGCTCGCTACGTACCTGAAACTTTCCTTCCGCCACTTGCTCAGGAACAGGACTTTTTCCCTGTTCCATGTCGCGGGACTGGCACTGGGCATCACGGCCTCGCTGTTATTGTGGACCTACATTGCGTCGGAATGGCGGTTCAATCGTTTTCATACAAAATTGCCCGATCTGTACCGCGTGCTGGTGCTCGGCTCCGACGGCCAGGCCACCGATTACACGCCGCCTGCGCTAGGGCCCTGGCTGAAAAGCCGTTTCCCCGAATTGCGTTCCTACGTGCGGACCAACGGCAACGGGTCGGGGACGGTCACTTGCGAGGAGGGTTCGGTGCGCAAGGTGTTCCGGGAAGATGCGATGGCGTACGCAGATGCGGATTTTTTTCGCATGTTTTCCCACCCGGCAGTGGCCGGAACGCCGATGCTGGACGTGCCGCAGCAGGTGGCCATTTCAGAATCGTACGCACGCAAATATTTTGGTGACACGCCGCCCGTTGGGAAAACGCTGGTGCTCGATAATCAGTTCGGTTCGACGCCATACACCGTCACCGGTGTGTTTCGGGATATGCCGGAGGAAACGGATTATCGCCTTGACATGCTTTTTTCCCTGGTTACGCTCGCCAACCCCGCCAACCGGAACGGCAACGAATGGGTGGACCCGGATACCTGGACATCCGCGTCTTACCAGACATTCGTGGAACTCCGGTCCGGCGATCTTGCTGCGCTGGAAGGCAAAGTGAACGGAACGCTGCAGGAAGCATTTCCCGGCAATGACCTGGAGGCGCGGTTTCAACCGCTTTCCGAAGTACATCTCGGCAAAGGGATCGCCGATCCTTATCCGACTTTTGGTAACCGGGGGCTGTTGCTGGCGCTGGCGGCGGTGTCGCTGCTGATCCTGCTCATCGCTTGGATCAACTACATCAACCTGGCTACGGCGCAGGGCCTTCAGCAGGCGCAAAATGTCGGCATCCGCCGCACCGTAGGCGCTACGCGGGCCCAGGTAGCCGGGCAATACCTCACGGAATCTTTTGTGCTAACCTTGCTCGCGTGCACCATTTCCGCTGTGACCACGGCGGCCCTGCTGCCGCTGGTGTCCGAATGGACGGGTAAAACGCTGCGTCCCTTTTCCCTGCTATCGGGAAACGGCGCGCTGATCTTCGGCGCGGTTTTGCTGGCAGGTACCCTTTTTTCCGGCGCTTACGTGGCCTGGCTGCTTTCCGGTTTCCGGCCCGCGCAGGCCCTTCGGCAACATGAACAGGTAAGGGTCGGCGGAGTGCGGCTGCGCAATGCCCTGATCGTGGCGCAGTTTGCTATTTCTATTGCTTTTATTGCCGGCACACTGGTATTCAGCCAGCAACTGCGCTACATGCGTCACCGCGACCTGGGCATGAACATCGAACGACTGCTGGTGATCCGCGGTCCGGAAGCCAGATACGAAGGCGCCGACGAGCGTCTGAACGCTTTTCGCTCGAATCTGGAAAACCAGGCCTGGATAGAAGGTTTTTGCTTTACGGGCAGTTTGCCCGGGGAGACCTTCCGTCAAAACTTCAGCACTTCGGGTTTTTCCACCGAATATTCTACCCCGGAAGCATCCGAAAAGGAGGTTGTGATCGCGATCGTGGATCATCGCTATCAACCGACCTATGCCTTGAAAATAAAGGCGGGAGAAAACTTTAGCGAAAATGACGCGCGCCTCGGCTGGGACCAGAGCGGTGTTTTGATGCTCAACGAAACGGCTGCGATCATGCTGGGCTACAACGACCCGGCCAATGCGGCAGGACAGACCCTGCGCTGGCACGACCAGTCGATGAAAATAAAAGGGGTGATCGGCGATTATCACCACCGCGGCCTGCAACAGGCCATCGAGCCGATGATCTTTTTGCCCGCACAAAACACCCACCTCATTTCCCTGCGGCTCGATGCTGCCGGATTGCCTGAAAAGATCGGCCGTCTGCAACAGATGTTCGCCGGCCATTTTCCGCTCGATCCTTTTGAATACTATTTTGAAAGCGAGGACTTCGACCGCCAGTACGCGGAAGAAAAACGGCTGGCAAAAATAGCGATGCTGGCGGCTATGATCGCCATTCTCCTGTCCTGCATGGGCTTGCTGGGGCTGGTGCTTCATACGGTGGCGCGGCGCACGAAAGAGATCGGCATTCGAAAAGTGCTGGGCGCCAGCACCGCGGGCATCGCCGCATTGCTCGCCAGGGATTACGTCAGACTGGTGCTGATCGCCATGTTCATCGCGGCGCCTGTTGCCTACCAGGCAGCGGGTATGTGGCTGGAGGGTTTTGCCTACCGCATCGAATTGCAGTGGTGGGTATTCGCGCTCGCCGGTATGCTGGCCCTGGCGGTGGCCCTGCTGACCGTGGGATATCAAAGCATACGCGCTGCGCTGGCCAACCCCGTTCATTCCCTGCGCAACGAATGACCTCTTTAACCTTTTCAAATTTTTTCACTCACCCTCGATCCGGATATGCTGCTGCAAAACTATTTCAAAATCGCCGTTCGCAACCTTCGCAACCACCGGGTGTACACCCTGCTCAACGTACTCGGCCTCGGCTTGAGCGTGGCGTGCAGCGTACTCATCTTTCTGTTGCTCAGGCATCACCTGAGTTATGATACCTATCACGAAAAACGCGACCGGATCGGACGAGTGGTCACCGACGTCAATCTGGAGGCCATCATGCCGCTGTCGGGGGTGCCAAACCCGATGGCAAAGGCGCTGCGGGAGGAGTATTCTTTCCTTGAAAAGACAGCCATGCGCGCCGGGAACGATCAGGCGATCATCAGCGTGCCGACGGCCTCCAATATCCCGGATAAATACAAGGAACAGGATGTATTTGCTTTCGCAGAGCCTGAACTGTTCGATATCCTCGACATCCCGCTGAAAACGGGCAGCGCCGAGGCGTTGCGCGAGCCGAATACCGCCCTGATCACCGAGCGCCTGGCGCGCAAATACTACGGCGACGCCGACCCGATCGGGAAAAGTTTCCGGCTCGACAACAAAATGGAGTTTCGCGTAGCGGGCATCCTCAAAGACCTGCCCGACAACACGGACTATCACGACGAGATCCTCGCATCGTGGATCACCCGGAAGACTTACCCGCCCGCTTCGGGCGCGCTCGACAACTGGGGCGGCGTCAACAGCGATACCTATTGCTTTGTGCTGATGCAACCGGGCCATTCGATCGACGAACTCAACGCCGCCATGCCCGAATTCCAGAAAAAATATCAGCATCCGGATCGCGCCGACCTGTTCATGTTCAAAACCTTGCCCCTGACGGCCCTGCATTTCAACGGCGACTACGGCGAAGGGGTGGAAAAGCATTTTTTGTGGGCGATGGGGCTGATCGGACTGTTTTTGCTGATCACCGCCTGCGTAAATTTTATCAACATGGCTACCGCCCAGGCTCTCGGCCGCGCGCGGGAAGTAGGCGTGCGCAAATCGCTCGGCAGTACGCGCAAGCAACTGTTCTGGCAATTTATGTTCGAAACGGGCCTGATCGTCGTTGCCGGCGTGCTGGCGGGCACGGGCATGGCCGCAATCGGGCTGCCGCGCATGAATGCCCTCATGGAATCGACGATCCGCATGGGCGGCGGCGCTTTGTTCCCGCTGGTGCTTTTTCTGATCCTGCTGGCCACGCTGCTGATCTTCCTGGCCGGCGCCTATCCGGGCGTCGTGCAGGCGCGTTTTCAACCGGTCGACTCTCTGAAAGGCGTCGTGCATGCGCGGCAAAAAGGCAGTTTGTCGCTGCGCCGTGTGCTGGTGACCGCGCAGTTCGCCATTTCCCAGATACTCATCATCGGCGCGGCAGTGGTGACGGCGCAAATGCAATACGCGCAAAGTGCCGACTGGGGATTCCGCCCGGGCGCCGTGCTGACCGTGCCGGTGCCCCTGCACGACCAGGCGCGCATGAATACCATGCGGCAGCAGATCGCCTCGATCGCCGGCGTGAAAAATACTTCGCTGTGTTTCCAGCCGCCGGCTTCCGGCTCGAACAACCAGACGGGGGTTCGCTATGACACGCGCCCCGAAGAAGAAGCCTGGATCGTGAACAGCAAACCTGCCGACGACCGGTACCTGGCCACTTTCGGTCTGCAACTCGTGGCGGGCCGGAACCTCCAGCCCAGCGACACGGCGCGTGAATTTATTGTAAATGAGACGTTTGTAAAAAAACTGAACCTGGCTTCGCCGGAAGAGGTGCTGCACAAAAATATCACCATAGATGAGGTGACGGCGCCTGTGGTCGGCGTGGTGCACGATTTTCATAACTGGACGATGTCGCAACCAATCTCGGCCATTGTGATCTGCTCGAACGCCGCGTCCTACGAAAGTTGCGCCATCGAACTGGAGTCCGGCAACCCGGCGCCGGTGCTGGCTCAGGTAAAAAAAGTGTGGGAAAACACATACCCTGAACACTACTACGAGCAGATGTTCATGGAAGAACGCCTGGGCCGCATTTTGCAAAAAGAAGACATCTTTTTCCGGCTGACGAGCACTTTCGCCCTCATCGCCATCTTTATCGGATGTCTGGGCCTGTACGGCCTTTCTGCATTCATGGTGGCGCGCAAAACCAAGGAGATCGGCATTCGCAAAACCCTCGGAGCTTCGGTGCCCAATGTTTTGTGGATCTTCGGCCGGGAATACGTGCGGCTGCTGCTCATCGCCTTCCTGGTAGCCGCTCCCATTGCCTGGTGGGCCATGAACGCCTGGCTGGCAGATTACGCCTACCGCGCCTCATTTGGGATAGAGATCATGGGGGGCTCGTTGCTGCTGAGTGCCGCCGTGGCCCTGCTGACCGTAGGTGTGCAAAGCGTTCGTGCTGCCCTGGCGAATCCGGTACGCTCGCTCAGGAGCGAGTGAGCCTGAAAAAGTGGTGTCAGGATACTGCCTCATTGTCACACCGGTTATTGACAATCAATTTTTTATGAAATAGAAATGCCTGTTTTCGGCATTTCTATTTTTTTGCCTGTACAACAACGGGAAATGAAGTGCTCTTTTACGTACATGTAAAATTTACGTTATTTGCAGCGCAATTCACTGGGATACACCCCATTCAATCGCCCCATAATCCGGTTTTTACTCATAAACGCCTTGGTACGCCGTATGAAGCAAGAAGCCCCTTTTGTTGACTTCGCAGAATTGAAAAAACTGATCGCTGCAGGGCAGGTCGATCATGTGCTCCAGGCACTCATTCAATTTATCGAAGGCGCCGATACAAAAATGACCACTGAGATCTACCTCACTTCCGCACGTTTTCGAAAACTGGAATTGGAAAAGCGGCGTGGGGAGATTTCCAATAAAGATTACTCGACCGAATTCAACTCGGTGACCCTCACCTTGCTGGAGGTCATCAACGCGCTCAGTCAACTGGATTCGGCTATGTTCAGCGGCCAGCCTTCGAGAGCCGAAACACGCGAAGAGATCGATCGCCTGTCGCAGGAATTTGCCGAAACCAACTCCATGAAAAGCGTGCTCTCGGAACTGCGGATGAAAATACACATCGCCCGGAAGATCGCTGCGAAACTGGTCCTCTGGCCCGACCTGATCGGCGAGTTCAAGGGCACTTCCGACCCCGCCATGATCTGCGCCATCAGCCGGAAAGTAAAAATGGTGCCCGATGTGCAGGACCTTGACGTCCTGGTGTCCGTCATTCCGCACGCGCAATCCAATATCAGCAAGGGCTTTATCACCAATGCCATCGCCGAACTGATCTACTCGGGGCAGTTGCGGCTGGGCGACGACATCACCATCCGCGAGATGCTCGACGAACTGGGGAAGGAAGGCGACAAGGTGTTGATCGAAAATGTAGAACGCGTGGAAGCGCTGCTCGACTTTCTGACGGGCAAGATCAGGTAAGCAGGATCGCGCTCACTCCAGCAATTCGTATACCGTGACCGGCCGGGCTTTGTTTTTCATCGCCACGTCGCCGATCTTTTGGAAGCGGAACTTCCCGCCGGCTTTCTTTTGCGTTTCTTCATTGACCAGTATCTGGCCGGGTCTTGCAGCCGATTGCAGGCGCTGGGCCGTGTTGACCACATCGCCGATTACGGTGAAGTCGAAACGCCGCAAGGCAGCCGCGCCCACGTTGCCGGAAATTACATCGCCGGCATTGATGCCGATGGAAACCCGCGGCAGAAAGGGCTGACCGTCCGAAAGCGTATCCTCAATCGCCTGAATGCGGGTATTGACGGCCAGCGCGGCGCGCAGGGCGCGCGGAAGGTGGTCCTGGTCGCGGAATACCGCGAGTACGGCGTCGCCCATGAACTTGTCGACGTAGCCGCCTTCCGCGATGATCGCTTCCACGATGATATCGAAATATTTGTTGAGCAGGCGCACGACGAGGTCGGGCGGCTCGCGCTCGGAGATCGAGGTGAAGCCGCAAATATCGACGAAGGCGATGGTCGCGTCCACAGTTTCGCTGGCCAGCAGCGACCGCTCGTACTCCTGGCTGTTCATGAATTGCAGCACGCTGTTGTCCACGTACATTTTCAGGATGTTGTTCTCGCGGATGGCGCCGAGGGTTTCCCTGATCTGGGTAGCGAAAGCGAGCGTTTTTTTCAGTGTGCGCTCGAAATCCTCGAAATCGAACGGCTTGCAGATAAAATCAAAGGCGCCGCGGTTCATGGCGGTACGGATGTTTTGCATGTCGCCATACGCGGAAATGATCACCGTTTTGAGCAGAGGACTGCGCTCCGTGATCTTTTCCAGCAACGTCAGGCCGTCCATTTCGGGCATGTTGATATCGCTGAAAACGATGTCGATATCGGCGTGTTCTTTGAGTCTGGTCAGGGCATCGACGCCGTTTTTGGCGAACACGAATTCGTATTCTCCTTCGCGGACCTGGCGGCGGAATTTCTGGCGGATGAGTTGTTCTACGTCGTCTTCGTCGTCCACCACCAATATGCGATAAGTGGCGTTCATGGCAATGCGGTCAGTTTTTGTTTTAAGGCGGCAAAATCAAGCGGTTTATTCAGGAAGTCGTCGGCGCCGAGGCGCATGGCCTCGTCGTATTTTTCCTGATCGCCGTAGGCGGTGATCATCATGATGAACGGCGGCGGCGCGGGCGATTGCTCGCGGATGCTGCGCAGCAGTTCGAGGCCGCTCATACCCGGCATGTTGATATCAGAAAGAATGAGCACCGCCTCAGAAGGATGTTCCCGTAGGTATGACAGCGCTTCTTCTCCCGAATAGCAAAAGGCGAAGGAAAAATCTCCGGCCCTGATCTCGCGGCGGAAACGCTGCACGAACAGGTCCCGGATGTCCTGCTCATCGTCGACGACTAGTATTTTCATATGTTCAGTTTGTTGGCAGTGGTGTCAGGGCCTGTCGGCCGGTTCATGATCGCGGTATTGCGCGCGCAGGCGCTTCAGTTCCTTTTTCAGTTTTTTTACCTCGCGTGTGTGTTTTTTATCCCCGTACAGGTTGTGCATTTCGCCGGGGTCGTTTTTCAGGTCGTAGAGTTCCCATTCGTCGTTGTCATTGTAAAAATGGATCAGTTTGTAACGGTCCGTACGCACGCCGTAGTGTTTTTTCACATAGTGCCACCCATAGGGATACTCATAATAATGGTAATACATGGAACGGCGCCAGCCTTTGGCGCTGCCGTTAGCAAAAAGGGGGCGCAGTGAGGCGCCCTGCATATCGGCCGGGGGCGTCAGGCCGGCCAGGTCGAGCAGGGTAGGGGCAAAATCGAGGTTCAGCGCCAGGGCTTCGCTCGAAGTGCCGGCTTTGATGGCCGGCGGGTAGCGGATCACCAGCGGAATACTCATTGATGGCTCGTACATGAAGCGCTTGTCGTACCAGCCGTGTTCTCCGGTGAAAAACCCCTGATCAGAGGTGTAAACTATGATGGTGTTGTCGAGCAGGTTCTCTTTTTCCAGATAGGCCAGCAGGCGGCCGACGTTGTCGTCCACGGAGGCGATACAGCGCAGGTAATCCTTGATGTAGCGCTGGTATTTCCACATTGAAAGTGCCTTTCCTTCCGGTTTTTCCCGGTAAAATGCGTCGCTGACGGGCTGGTAGTAGTCTTCCCAGGCTTTGCGCTGCATGGCATTCATGCGCTTCAGGTGCATTTCTATGTCCAGCGGATTGTCGGTGGTCTTTTTGCCTCCGGTGCCGGTTTCGTCGCTTTTGTTTCTCAGGATCAGTTTCAGGTCGTAGTTGAGCCACATATTGTCGATCTCCATGTCCTGCCCGCTTGCAGCGAGCGACCGGCCTTTGTAATCGTCGAAATAGGTGGCCGGCATCGGGATGTCACGGTCGTCAAACATGCCGAAGTGGGTGGTATCGGGCATCCAGTTGCGGTGCGGCGCTTTCTGATGCACGAATATGCAAAACGGCTTGTCTTTGGGCCGGCGTTTTTCCAGCGTTTCGATGGCGATATCGGTGATGATGCTGGTGGCGTAACCTTCGTGTCGCGTCGTGTCGCCCATTTCGATCAGGTCCGGGTTGTAGTAATCGCCCTGATCGATCAGGACGTTCCAGTAATCGAAGCCGACAGGCTCGCTGACGAGGTGCCACTTTCCGACCATGGCAGTGTAGTAGCCGTTGGCGCGCAGGATCTTGGGAAATGTCTGTTGTGAGGGGTCGAAGCGGCTGCGGTTGTCGCGGAAGCCGTTGATGTGGCTGTATTTGCCGGTGAGCAGCACCGCGCGGCTGGGGCCGCAGAGCGAATTGGTGACAAAGGCATTGCGGAAAACCATGCCCTCCCTGCCGATGCGGTCGATGTTCGGCGTGCGGGTCAGTGTCGTATCGTAGATGCTCACGGCGCGGCGGGCGTGGTCGTCGGTCATGATGAACACGATATTCGGCCGTCCGGTCTGCGCGAAAAGGACGATGGCATCGAAGAACAGGAAAATGCAGAGCAGTATCCGTGTGATCATGGCGTATGTTTTTGGAAAAACAAAAAAGGCCGTGTGGGGCGGGATTACGGGCAAATATCCCTGAAAAATGGCTTAATCGGGCATGAAAAGGCAGAAAGATGCACCGTTTATCCCGGCAGCGTGATGACCATTTCCGTTCCTTCGCCCTCTTTGCTTTCCACTTTCATTTTTCCACCGTGCCCTTTCGTTACGATGTCGTAGGCCAGCGACAGGCCCAGCCCCGTACCCTGTCCGGTCGGTTTGGTGGTAAAAAACGGCTGGAAGATCTTGCTGCGCAGGCTGTCGGGGATGCCGGTGCCGTTGTCCTTGATGCGGATCTCCACGGTGCCCGGTTTCAGGCGGCGCGAGATGACCGTGACGGTGGGATCGTAGTCCGCCGGCGCCTGCTCGCGTTTTTTCCATACGGCGTAGAAGGCGTTGTTGATCAGGTTGAGCAGTACGCGTCCCAGGTCCTGTGCCACCACCTCGATTGTGCCGACCGCCGGGTCGAATTCTGCGACCATTTTGGCGTTGAAACTTTTGTCTTTGGCCCGTAGCCCGTGATATGAAAGGCGCAGGTACTCGTCGGCGAGGGCGTTGAGATCGGTCGGTTCCTTTTTCCCCGTGCTGGTGCGGGCGTGCTGGAGCATGCCGGTCACGATGTTGGAGGCGCGTTTGCCGTGGTAGTTGATCTTTTCCTGATTCTTGATCAGGTCTTCCACTAGTTCGGCCACGAGGTCGCGGTCGATAGCCTCGCTGCCGAGGGCCTCCTGCAACTCGGCGGCGAGTTCCACGCTGAGTTCGGAGAAATTATTGACGAAGTTCAGCGGGTTCTGTATCTCGTGGGCGATGCCGGCGGTCAGTTCGCCGAGCGAGGCCATTTTTTCGGAATGGACCAGTTGCGCCTGGGCGGCTTTGAGTTCCGCGAGGGCTTTTTCGAGCGTTTCTTTCTGGCTGGTCAGTTCGGTGGTGCGCTCCACGACAAGGTGTTCCAGTTCCGCCTTTTTGGCGGCTTCCTGCCTGATCTTTTCCTCTTCCCGGAGGCGTTGCTTGCGATCCCTGTTGTTCTGAATGGTCGCGTAGATACCGAAACCGTACATCCAAAGGCCTGCGAAGGCCGCGGAACTTTCAAAAAACGCTTTTAGATCGGCGTAAAACGAAGGGGCGATGAACCGAACGAGATGATTGACCACCACCACCACGCCGAGCGGCAGCAGCGCTACCGCCAACAGGCGTGCAGAGCGATGCTCGCGCAGCAGGTAAATGGTGACCAGCAGCGCTATGTAGATGATTTCTCCGTACCAGTCGCCAAGGAATTTCAGGAAGGGCAACTGTGCCAGGCCAAAAAAGATGATCGAGCCGAGCCATATTTTTGAAAACACCTTATCCCATTCGGGAATTAATCGCCTGGTCTCCGCCGTTTTGCGGATGACCTCGATGGCGAAAGCGGCGAACAGGATAGATACAATCAGTTTCATAGCGCACTGCATTTACAGACCGCAAGGTAGCAGTATCGGCAAAAAAATGAGCGAACAGGAAAGAGCGGAGAATATTGCAGGTCTATTTCAGCAGAGTCTTCACTTTTTTGAAATCCGGGTGGCTGAAGCCTGACGCTTCGAGTTCGGCGATATCTTTCAGAAACAAGGCGTTGGCCGTTTCGGCATCGGCGGCTTTGAATTTTTTCCCTTTCCATTTTTTGTAAAGGGTTTCCGCCTTTGCGTATTCGTTGTGGAGCAGGTAAGCCGGCGCCAGGTACGCTTCTGCCATTGTATTTCCCGGGTCTTTTTTCAGCGCCTCGAGCCCCGCTTCGATGGATTTTTTATAAGCGCCGGCAAAAAGCGCGCTGCGGCACAACTTGAGATAAGCGTCGCTGCTGTTGCTAAAGTATTTTTTTTGTTGATCGATCGCCTGAACGTAATTTTTCAGGTACAGGTAATACTTCGGCGCATGGCCTGGGTTTGCCTTTTTACCTGTTTTTAATTCCACTTTCTGTTTACAAGCCAGTGCATCTTCCTGGTTGGGGTATTCCGCCAGTACGGAATTGAGCCAGTCCAGGCCTTCATCTGCCAGGCCCGTCTCGCATAGCAGGCAGCCGATCAGCGTGATATTTTTAGCCACATATACATCCACAGAAAAGTCATTTTCAAGCCCCTGCAGATAATCCTCGTATGCCGCCTCTTTTTGTCCCAGCACCCTTTTCGATACGCCCCTGTGGATATAAGCATCTCCTCCGGAAATGGATTTTTCAATGACCAGGTCGAAATCGGCAATGGCTTCGCGGTGCTTGCCGACGTGCTGGTAACAGATCCCTCTGGTGAACTCATCATTGAATTTTTTAGGGTTGAGGGCCTGCATGCGGTTGAAGTCGCTCAGCGATTCGCCGTACCGCTTCAGAAAGTAAAACGAAGTAGCGCGCAAATCGAGGGCGTCGTATTCGGCAGGAGCGAGTTCCAGGGTTTTGTTGAAATCGGCGATCGCCGCTTCGTATTCTCCGCCGGAGAACCTGAAATAGCCCTTGTGAAACCAGACTTCCGGGTTGCCGGGGGCCAGTTCGACCGCTTTGGCGAAGTCTTTTTCTGCAAGTTCGACGCTGTTGGTTGTGGTCATGCGTCGGCCCATATGGTATATAGCACGTGACAAATACGCTTCCGCATTTCCTCCATCCAGACGAATGGCGAGGTTGTATTCGTCGAGGGCTTTGTCGTGTTCTCTTAAAAACCTGTACATATCGCCGCGCAATACGTGGGCCTTTGAATCTTTGGGGCGCATGGAAAGGTAGGCATCGAGGTCCTCGAGTATATCGGTTTCTGAGAATTCGGGCTCCTCATAATCCTCATCTTCTTCCTCGGGTTCTTCCCTCAGCCAGTCGATCCGCCGACGTCCGCGCTCCAGGTACGCATCGGCAAAGCCTTCATTGAGCGCGATGGCCTCATCGAGCAACTCGAGGGCTTTGGAATTGTTTTTTTCCTCTAACGCCTGCTGATACAGTTTTTTCTCCTTTGAATCGGGCGCTGCTGAGCCGATGGCATTGTCTGCTTCAGCGGCGAGTTCTTCCGCTTGCTTCCAGCCCACGGCCACGGCCTCCAGGCGAGCGCGTTTTGGCGGATGGGTCTGCGAGGCGCCTTCCAGCGCGAAGGTCCGGATGCCGGCCTGCGCTTCTTCGAGTGTGGCGCCGAGGCGGTACAGGACGCCGCCGGCGAATTTGTCTGCTTCGAGTTCGTAGCGTTTGCGCAGCGAGGCATCCGTTTGCTCGAGGTCGTGGTTGCTGAGATGGTGCCCGATCTCGTGCGCCAGCACACAATAAGCGGCCCATTTGGTATTGGCTTCTTTTTTAAAATTTTCCAGAAAGGCCGTGCTGTAAAGAATGTAGCGCTGTTTGCCCTGCGTGGTGGCGAGCGCGTTTTTGCAGTCGGCCGATTTGATGATAAAATTTTGCGGCAGCACGCTCATCTGCATGATACGTTCCACGATCTGCTCCGCTTCCGCCGAAGGGTCGTAGGTATAATATTCGGCTTCGTTATCGGCGGCGGCGAAATTGCAGCCGTGCTCGACCAGCATCGGTTCCTGGGCCTGCAAGGGCGAGAGGTAAACCAGAAAGCAAAAAAGCAATACGTTTTTCATGATCATGAAAGGGTTTATTAACAGGTAAAACAATTTTCCGGCAACAGCCTGTACATTAGCACATTAGCACATTAGCACATTAGCACATTATAACTTTTCAACATAGCCTGCTGCCGCCATGGTCATCCGGTTCAGTTCGCGTTGAAGGGTGTCGGGCGGCAGAAGGTTGAGGTCGCGTTGTTTCTGCCACTCGGCGTACTGGTTCTGGAGCATGATCACGGCGTTTTCATCGCCTTTCAGGTGTGTGCGGAGTTGTTCCAGGGCGGCGCCCAGCCCCTCCTCTGAAGCCAGTGTTTTGAATATGCGCTCCTGCAAGGCGTTGCCGCTGCGCTGTGCGAATTCTGCTTTTTTTGACACGTATTGCTGCATGATAGCGGGGTTCGGCTGAAAGATCGGCGCCTTGCGGAAGTACAGCAATCCGAAGGCGAGCAGCAAAACGGCCTGGAAGGGCAGCAGCCAGGCGTAGGACTTATGCAGGTACTCCTCGATGCTCCAGTGCGTAGTGGCTACAGGCAGCGCCAGCAGGGTGAGCATCAGCCACAGCAGATAGGCCAGCGCGCCGAAATAAACGGCCCGGAACGTGGCGCGCAGCAGCACTTTCGACGGGTTTTTATTCAATAGTACGGCGGCGAACAGCAGCAGCAGGGCCGGCAGCAGATGGACGAACACCCATCCCCAGGCTTTCGACTCGATGTCTTCGTATTTTCCGGCCAGGGTTTGCAGGAAAAACAGCAGCATGATAAAGGCCGTGAATCCCAGCCAGAGCCAGAGCAGTTTTTTCCGGGTGTCGGCGAGCAGGACGAGCATACGATCAAACAGATATGGCAGATGAATGAAAAATGTGGTTCTACGGACGCTACAACCCCAGCCCGGCGGCGATGCCCGACTTTTTCAGGTGCGTCTGCGCGTCGATGTGCGGCGTCGGGCATTGTTGTTTCGGCTTGCGGTTGCTTTCAGGTACTTCGAACTCGTACACCAGGGCCGTGATGCCGTAGCCGGTCGACCAGTTTGCGGCAGCCAGGCTGGCCGGCAGTTTGTTGAACCCCTGGCTGAGCCAGGCCGTCGCTTCTGCTTTCGACACCCGCTGCGCGCTGCCGCCGAAGCCCCGGTCGGTCACCACAAATACAAACAGGCGGAAGTAACCTTTCTGCGGCATCACGAGCGATTTCAGGTAGTCCATGACCCCGTCGAAATTCTCTTTTTTGGGGTAGTCGAGCCAGCGCGTGCGGTCGTTCCGCACTGCGCCGTCCTCGCCGTTGTATTGTTCCAGTTGCGTGACCAGAGCGAAGCCGTCGGGCACTGAAAAATAACTGCGCTGGCTGTATCCTTTTGCATCGAGCGCGCGGCGCAGGCGGACATCGGCATCGCCCAGTGTCTTGAATGCGGCGCCGGTTTTTTCAGGCAATTCAAAGCGGGTATGGCAGGAGGGCGGCGGCCAGGGAAAACCCGGCAGGGTCAGCGCCTGCAATGCTGGGTCATTGTCGAAGGGCAAGGAGGCGATCTTTAGCGCCCGTTCGGCTTTGTCAAATCCTTCCAGCAGTGCGGTTCTTCGTTCCTGCCGCGGAATGTCGTACGCGGAGGGCGCCAGTTTGATCAGCATATCCATTCTCTGCTTGTCGTATCCTATCTTCGACAACACGTACCCGGCAAACTGCTCCGCCTCCAGCTCTTCCGCAGTGCGGCGCGTTTCGTCGAAGGTATGTCCGCAGGCATGGTGGCCGATCTCATGCGCCAGGGCTGCCACGGCGAGCATCTCGTTGCTTTTTTCGATAAAATCGAGGCTGTACAGCAGGTAGCGTTTTTCTCCGTCGAGCACGGCGCTGATGTTTTCCACGTTGGTCTGCACGACTTCGAAATCAAGAGGTGCGCCCGAGGCTTCCGCGATGTCCCTGATCCACTTGTCCACCCGCTCATCCCTGGGAAAGCGGTACAATTCCTCGTCCATTGCCTCGCCCGTGTAGATGCAGCGTTGTGATATGTCGATCCCGAGCAGTTCCTGCGCGCGCAGGGGCGCGAGTCCAAGCAGAATGGCGATCAAAGTCAGCGGGAAAATGGTTTTCATGGCATGGGTGTTGTGCGGTCAAAAGTAAAGAAAATTATAAAGGTTAGCAGTAGCAGTAGGCAGTGGCAGGGTTAATATTGCTGCAAATTACTTCGCAAAAATGATCTCCATTTCCTGTTGGTTCAAATTCCGTTATTACTGTTAACTGCCTCTGCCAACTGTTGACTGAACCAATCGACCCTGTTAAAAACGGAGCGTTGCGCTCAGGTTTTTTCCGATACAAAATACATATCCAGTTCGGTTTTGTTTTTCGTGGCGATCTTCCCCCGGTACTGCCAGTTGAACGCCCCTTTTGCCGCCTCGTGTACGGCGCCGCTGACATTTACCATGCCGGGCTCACAGGCTTCTTCCATACGGGCGGCCGTGTTCACGGTGTCGCCCCAGATGTCGTAGGCGAATTTTTTGGTGCCTACCACTCCTGCCACCACCGGCCCGAAGTGTATGCCGATGCGGGCATCGAACCTTGGGCGCTCGGAATGCTCACCATCGGCTTTGTGCTGCCGCAGAAAATCCTGTATCCGCAGCGCCAGAAGTATCATGTCGTCGGGGCGTTCGTTGCGGTCGCTCAGTCCGCTGGCGCAGATATAGGCGTCGCCCACGGTTTTGATCTTTTCGATGCGGTTGCGGCCGATCATCTCGTCGAAGCGGGAAAAACAGTAGTCGAGTTCGGCGATCAGCACTTCCGGCTCGAATCGCTCGGCCACCGAGGTGAAACCGACGAAGTCGATGAACATCACCGTTGCATTATCGTAACGCCGCGCGGCCACCTTGTTGCGCACGGTGAGTTCGGCCGCCACGGCGCTCGGCAGGATGTTGAGCAACAACTGCTCGCTCCTGCGTCGTTTTTCCTCGATCATGGCATTTTTCTCGGCGAGTTCGCCCCGCGTGCGCCGGTTGGCGCGTTGCCGGTTGTAATAAAAGATCATCATCACGCCCAGCAGGGCTGCCAGCGCCCAGAGCAAGATGCGCTGCTCCCGGCTTTTTTGTGCTTCCAGCGCCTCCAAAGCCGCCTGTTGGCGGGTGTTTTGCTCTTCTTCAATGCGCCGCCGGATATCCTTCGCCAGTTGCTCTTGCTCGAGACTCCATTCATAAGCCGCTTTAAAATCACCCTGTGCGGCGTTGATGCTCACGAGTTGATCCACGGCCCGCGACATCGCATCCGTGTAGGTGATCGATCCGGCCGACTCCCAGGCTTTCCCGTAGTACGCCAGGGCTTCCTTCGCGCGGCCGGCGCGTGCAGCGATATCGCCCGCCAGCAGGGCTGCGTCGGCACCGCGGCGCGCATTGCCTGCCTCCCTTGCGAGTTGTACCGCCGAGGCCGCATAGATGGCGGCGGAGTCGGGATGGGTTGTCAGGAATCGCTGGGCGAGGGAAAATGCGGTTTCCAGCCGATCGCCTGCATCTGTGGCCGGCTGGCCCTTGAGCATGCCGCTTAGCCCTGCGGTGAATAAAAGGATCGGGAGAGAACGGATGAGCATCGGTAAGGATCGGTCAATTGTGCCGGAAAAATAGGCAATTACACGCTGGCGGCAGGGAAATAAAGGCATGAAAGATGTCCTGCAGGGCCATTGTGTAACGCAACTTTCGTATCGGGTGTATGCGCGGACATCTGATAACACGGTAAAAAAGCGGTGTCCAGTTTCGTACAACAATGTTCAGAATCGTACTTGTCAAATCCTGAAATATTATTTTAAAACAATGAAAAACAGTGGTTTATAAAAATGGCACGCGAACTGCGGTAGATATTGCCGGCAAAAACTTTCTCCTATGGCTTACATCGCAGTACCCATTCCGCCGCTTCCCGGCAAACAGGATATCGAGATCGAAGTGACGATCAACGGCCAGAAACAGCAACTGCATTATCGCGTAGAACTTTTCTACTGGGAAGAATGCGGAATTCCTGTCATCGATCGTGCGGAGTGCATCCGGCAGATGTTGTCCAATTACGATCAGGACTGGACGCTGTACTACATCGGCACGCCGACCGACGATTTTGTGCCCATCACGTTTGTGAAAAAAGGGGAACTGGCGATCCAGCGGAAAATGATGCTGGGCGAACCGGTATAACCGGACACAAACGCCCATCTTCCTAACCAGCCCACACCCGCAACCATGATCTATACCCACATCAAAGTTGCCTGGCGCAACCTGCGCCGCCACAAGATCTTTTCTGCGATCAATCTGCTCGGTCTGACCACCGGCACGGCCTGTTGTCTGTATATCCTGCTCTATGTACAGGACCAGCGCAGTTACGACAAGCATCACCGCGTCGGCGAGCGCCTGTATCGCATCACCACCGAACTCGACCTGCCCGGCGGCAACGACATCAAACCGATGGCCACCAGTTCGCCGCCCATCGCGCCGGCCATGCAGGCCGATTTTCCGGAAGTGGAACTCGCCGCGCGCATCTGCAGCCCGCCGGGTGTGGAGCAAAACCTGTTTCGCGTCGGCGACCGCGTGATCCCCGAAAAAAAGGGATACTACGCCGACAGCACCTTTTTTCGCCTGTTCGACTACCACTTTCTCACCGGCGACCCCGAGCATGCCCTGGATATGCCATATTCGGTCGTGCTTTCCGAAAAACTGGCGCTCAAACTGTTCAATACCGTCGACGTACTCGACAAAACGGTGCGGATCGGCGGCAATACCGGCGAGGAGCAATTCCGGATCACCGGGGTGTACGACGATGAACTGGGGAAAAGCCACCTGATGCCCGCCTTTTTCATGTCGATGAACGCGGGCGGGATCGGCGAATACGTGCGCACCAGCGATTCCTGGGCGGGCAACAACTTTATTTACAGTTATCTGAAACTCGGGCAGGGCGCCGACCCTCGGGCGCTGGAAGCCAAGTTGCCGGCATTTCTGGAGCGCCACGGCGCCGACCAACTCAGACAACTGAGCATGAAAAAAACGCTGCATTTGCAGCCGGTGGAGGCCATTCACACGGATGCGAACTTTGTCGCGGAGATAGAACCCGGCACCAGCAACCGCTTTCTAAATATCCTGCTGATCATTGCGGGGTTCATCCAACTGGTCGCCTGCATCAATTTTATGAACCTGAGCACTGCGCGTTACACCCGACGCGCGCAGGAGGTCGGCGTGCGCAAATCGGTGGGCGCCGGCCGGTGGTCGCTCATCGGGCAGTTTTTGAGCGAGAGCATGCTGCTGGCGGGGATGGCCGTGCTGCTCGCCATTCCGCTGATCCGCCTGCTGTTGCCCTGGCTCAACAGCATCACCCACGCCGACGTCGCCCTGCATTTTTTGAATGCAGGCGCTACCTGGGCGATGATCGCCGGTCTGGTGTTGCTGACCGGTCTGGCCGCCGGCAGTTACCCCGCTTTTTTCCTGTCTTCTTTCCAGCCGATCAGTGTGATCAGGGGACTGAGCGCAATAAAAGGCGGCCAAAAAGGCGCCTGGCTGCGCAAAGGGCTCGTAGTGGGGCAGTTCGTCGTTTCTGCCATCCTGATCATCGGGGCGCTCGTCGTGCATTCGCAGTTGAAATATATGCTCGAAATGGACCTCGGTTTTGAAAAAAACCAGAAGATCGTATTCCCTTTCCGCACGACCGAAGGCAGGAAACATGTGGAAGCATTCCGCGATGAATTGATGCGTTTCCCGGAAGTCAGGTCCGCATCGGCCATGCTGGTCTGCCCGGGCCAGATGACATACAACGACCTGCCTGTGTACCGCGATGGAGCCGATATGAGCAAGTCCATCGACCTGATGTACACCAATACGGACGAGCATTATCTGAATACCCTGAAGATCAATATGCTGGCCGGCCGTTTTTATACCATGGCCGATACGTCCGCCAGCGAATTCGAGGCAAGGGTGGTGCTCAACGAGACGGCGCTACGGCAATTGGGCATTCCGCTCGAGCAGGCGCCCGGAACGGTCCTGCGCTCGAATTTTATGGAAATGAATTTCGAATTCACGGTGATCGGCGTGATGCAGGACTTTCATTTTCAGAACCTCAGCAACAAACTGCTGCCATACATGGTGATGCCCGACCTGCCGCGGCGGCTTGCGCATGTGGTGGCAGACGTAGATACGAAGGATTACACCGCCTTTCTGAACAAGGCTTCCGCGCTGTGGAAAGAGACGGCCGGCAACAACCCTTTCGAATATTCCTTTCTGGACGAGGATATCGGCAAGATGTACCGCGCGGAAAAGACGCTGTCCGGTATCATCAGCGCCTTTACCCTGATCGCCATCCTGATCTCCTGTCTCGGGCTCCTGGGCCTGGCGACCTTCAGCGCGGAGCAGCGCACCAAAGAGATTGGCATTCGCAAGGTCATGGGCGCCTCGGTGACGGGCCTGACGGGCCTGCTGGCGCGCGATTTTCTGAAACTGGTCGTGCTCGCGGTATTGATTGCCTCGCCCCTCGCCTGGTGGATCATGGAGCACTGGCTGGAGGATTTTGCCTACCGCATCGACATGGAGTGGTGGATGTTTGCCCTGGCGGGCGCGGCGGCACTGCTGGTCAGCCTGCTGACGGTCGGATTTCAGGCTTTCAAGGCCGCGCTGGCGAACCCCGTGCGCGCCTTGCGGAGCGACTGAGATATGCGAAAGCGGCCTTTCCGTTCATGCCCGGAGCATCATCTGCAGTAGCGAACTGCCGGAATGGCTATTCAGCCTGGAATGAACGATATTTATACAGTTGTCTCAAGTGTCCGAAAGCGAACATCTCCGTCCGCTTTCGGGCATTTTTATTTGAAAAAATATTTAATAAAGAATTGACTATCAATAAAATGTGATCTTGGCAATGGAATTGCCTCATATTGAGCGACAACCTTGTTACACAAAAAGATCCGACCATGCGCTCGATTTTCTTCCTGTTGTTATGCTCCTTTTCCCTCGCCAACTGTCAGACGGAGTCGCCGTTTGCAGATGAAAACCCCTGTGCCGAGAATCAATATTACAAGCCGTATGCAAGCGCCGATATTCAGAAATTGCGTTGGCTGGCCGGTTCCTGGCAGGGAGAGGCGTCCGGCAATCTGATCCGGCAGACCTTTTTGTTCCACAACGACCAGATGCTGGAAGTCATTTCCGAAAACGGAAAGGGGAATGTCACATCGCTGGTGTTCAGTTGGGTCGACGGGCGCTACTACTACGGCGTATCGCGCGAATGGATCGTCACCTGGATCGGCGAAAAGGACATCCGCTTCGATCCAGTCGGCGACAAAGAAGACGCCATGACCTGGACCCGGCTCAACGACCGGCAATGGTACCTGATACGCCATACTTCCAAAGGCGACCGGACAACCCTGATGGAACGCGCGGAGGATATGCAACCCTGATGCGCTCCCGTTAACCGGCCGCAGAACGATCACACACAACCGACGAAGCGATGATCCAGAATTATTTGAAAATAGCCCTTCGGAACATCCGAAAGAACACGCTGTATTCTTTTCTCAATATTTTCGGCCTGTCGCTCGGCGTGGCAGCCTGCCTGCTCATCATGCTGTACGTAGCGCATGAGACGAGCTACGACCACTGGAATCCGCAGGCGGAACGCATCGTACGGCCTGTGGCCGACATCAACTTTGGCGGCCACCATTTCGAACTGGCAGTCGTGAGCTCGGTGCTGGGCCCCGATGTGCAAAAGGAATTACCGGAATTGCAGTCGTGGTGCCGTTTTCGCGACAGGGGCACATACCTTGTAAAGCGGGAAGGCGAGTCGCAACAGAACATCCGCGAGGACCACGTGCTGAACACCGACAGCACCTTTTTTGAAGTGTTCCCCCTGAAAGTGCTGGAAGGCGATGCGCGTACTTGCCTGACCCGGCCCAAGACCCTGGCCTTGTCGCGCAGCCGCGCGGAGCGGTATTTTTCATCGCCGCAACTGGCGCTTGGGCGTACATTGATCCTCGAAAACGAGGGCCGCTGGCAGGTCACGGCGGTGTACGAAGACATGCCTGTTAATTCACATTTCAGGGCTGATCTGCTGCTATCGCTGAACGGCGATGACGAAGTGAAAAACGATCCGCCCTACTGGGCATCGAACAACAACTTCCAAACCTATCTGCTGCTAAGAAAAGGCACCGACCTGGCGGCATTCAGCAAAAAATTTGAAACGATCGCCCGTCGCAAGGTCAATGAAACGGCGCAGGCCCTGATCGGTTCCTCCGTGGAAGATCTGGAGAAAACGGGGCAATACGCGCACTACTACCTTCAAAACCTGACGGATATCCACCTGCATTCCGACCTGACGGCCGAACTGTCGCCGAACGGAAGCATCGGATATGTGCGCATTTTCAGCGCCATTGCCGCCTTTATCCTGCTGATCGCCTGCATCAATTTTATGAACCTGGCTACGGCACGCTCGGCGGGCCGCGCCCGCGAGGTAGGTGTGCGCAAGGCGCTCGGCGGCAACCGCCGTTCCCTGATCAGCCAGTTCCTCAGCGAATCTACCCTGATCGCCGCTTTTGCCGTATTGCTGGCTGTCGCGATTGCTGCCATTGCCATGCCCTGGTACCGCGACCTCACCGGCCGCGACCTGTCCATCCCCTGGGCCAGTCCGGTGTTCTGGGCTTTGCTGGCGGCCGGTGTTGGCATGGTTGGGCTGCTCGCCGGTAGTTACCCGGCATTTTTCCTTTCTTCGTTCGAATCGATCCGTGTGCTGAAAGGCGAGGTGGCCGGGGTTGCCAGAGGCGGCAGTTTTCGCAACGTCCTGGTGGTGTTCCAGTTTGCAATCTCGGTCGTACTGATCATCGCTACGGTGATGGTTTTCAGGCAGTTGAGTTATATTCAAAATAAAAAACTGGGTTTCGACAAAAACCAGGTGCTCATCGTGGAAGATGCCTATGCCCTGGGCGACAATGTCTATTTGCTCAAGGAAAAAATATTGCAACACCCCGCGGTAGCAAGCGCCACGGTTTCCGGTTATCTGCCGGTACCATCCAATCGCAGCGACCAGAGTTTCTCCAAAATTCGCTCCCTGGATGCGGAAAATGCGATCTCGCTACAGCGCTGGCGGGTCGACAACGACTATCTCAATACCCTGGGTATGGAGATCGTGAAAGGGCGTGCCTTCGACCCGGCACGTGTGACGGACAGCAGCGCCGTGATCATCAATGAAACAGCGGCCAGGATCATGGGCTACGACGACCCGATCGGGAAAAAAGTGTATACGATAGACAAGAATATTCAGGGCGCCCCCAAGGCGGAAGACTTCGTCGAACTGGAGGTGATCGGGGTCGTAAAGGATTTTCACTGGGCCAGTCTGCGCGACCGGATCAGTGCACTATGTCTGCAACTCGGCCGTTCGCGCGGCTTGCTGAGCCTCCGCTACAAAGGTTCCGAAACGGCGTCCGTGATCAGCGCGCTGGAGCGCGACTGGAACCAGTTGTCCACAGGTCAACAGCCATTCAACTATCACTTTCTCGACGATTCCTTCGCCTCCATGTACGACGCCGAGCGCCGCGTAGGCGCCATCGCCGCGATCTTTGGCCTGTTGTCCATTCTGGTCTCCTGCCTCGGGCTGTTCGGGCTGGCGGCATATACCACGGAACAGCGCACCAAAGAGATCGGTATCAGAAAAGTGCTGGGAGCATCAGTGACCGGCATCACGGCGTTGCTGACGCGCGATTTTCTCAAACTCGTACTCCTGGCGATCGTCGTTGCCGTGCCGGCTGCATGGTATGCCATGAACTACTGGTTGCAAGACTTCGCTTACCACGTCGACCTTCAGATCTGGATATTCATCGCCTCGGGCCTCGCTGCCATACTGGTGGCGTTCCTGACCGTCAGTTTTCAGAGCATCAAAGCCGCTTTGTCAAACCCCGTGAAAAGCCTGCGCACTGAATAGGCGGCTGAACCGTATCACAGTCCGTATCAAATGCTTATCAAACAACTTGCGCATCATGGTACCAGGCAAATTTGGGGCAACGCTCCGGCATTTCGTTAAATATCCGGTCATATCGCTTGTCAACCTGACCGGTCTGGCCCTGGGCCTGGCCGTTTGCGGCCTGATCGCGCTGTTCCTGCGCTATGAATGGGCGTACGACCGTTCGAACCCCCGCGCCGATCGCAGTTACCGTCTGGTCACAACTTTCAAATACCCCAACTCCCCGGAGCGGGCCACGGCCTTGTCGGCAGCGCCTATGGGGCCGTTCCTGCAGCACAACAACCCCGACGTGGAAGCGTATTTGCGGGTTTTGACCTGGGAAGAAGACTTTTTGTGCCGTTCGGAAGGCCGCAGTGCCGGTGTTGAAAAATGCCTTGCCGTAGACAGTTCCTTTTTCAGTTTTTTCGAGCTGCCGCTGCGCTACGGCGAACCTGCAAAAGTATTCGGGCATTCGAACAATATTCTGATCTCCGAAGCACTCAATCGACAATTATTCGATGGCGGAAACTCGCTCGGACGGACCCTCGAACACAGGTATTCAAGACAATCGGGGAAGGATACTACGGTGTTTTACACCATCGCAGGCGTATTTGAGCGGACGGCGTCGCCTTCGCACCTGCAGTGCGACGCAATCATTCCGCTCGATGAGCGCCAGTTCGAATCGATGGACCCGAATGCGCGCTGGCACGGCGTAGTGGTCAATACTTACCTGCGCCTGCGCGCACAGGCGCCGCCTCCGGCGCAGGTGGCGACAACATTTTCCGGCCTGCTGAAGGGTGAAATGCCGAATTCGCAAATGATCGCTCTTGATCTGCAGGCAATGCCGGATATCCATCTCGGCTCGATGAACCTCGAATACGACTACAACAACTTTGAAAAATCTGACCGGAAATACCTGTACGTGCTGGGGCTGATCGCGCTGCTGATCCTGCTGATCGCCGGCATCAATTTCACAAATCTATCCTTCGCGCTGGCAAACCGCCGCATGAAAGAAGTAGCCGTGCGCAAAACCATCGGCGCTTCCCGCTTCGACCTCATCCGCCAGTTCATGGGAGAATCGCTACTGCTCGCGTGCCTGGCGGGGGCCTTGTCGCTCCTGCTGATCCCGCTTCTGGAGCCGGTTTTCGGCAGGCTGATCGACCGCGCGCCGGCATGGCGCATCGATGCG
The DNA here is from genome assembly GCA_020636045.1 of Lewinellaceae bacterium. Classification (GTDB taxonomy): domain Bacteria; phylum Bacteroidota; class Bacteroidia; order Chitinophagales; family Saprospiraceae; genus M3007. The sequence continues at coordinate 60,303 of JACJYP010000010.1, read as the reverse complement.
TCTTACATCGCGGGGCTGGGTATGCTCGTGCTGGCGCTCGGCATCGTATCGGGCATATTCCCGGCGCTGCGCCTGTCGCAGTTTTCAGCGGCAAAAGCCTTTCAACGGCACAGCCGCTCGGGTTCCGTGCGACAGCCTTTCGTGCGCGGCCTTGTGGTCGCGCAGTTCAGCCTCTCTGTCATGCTGATCGCCGGCATGCTGATCTGTTACCGGCAGTTGTGGTTTTTGCGCCACGCGGACATGGGCTACGATCCTTCCCAGGTGATCCAGGTAGAGATGGGGGACGCCAATTATTTCAAATATCCGGCCCTAAAAGCGGAGATCAGCCGGATACCGGGTGTGGAAGCCGTCAGCGGAAGCAGCCACACCATCGATGCGATCACTATTGTGAATGGCGTAATGGTACGTTGGCCGGATGCCGGCAAATGGGAGAACTTTCCGATGAACATCATCCGGGCCGACGCCAACTTGTTTGAAACCCTGGACCTGCCTTTTTTGGCAGGCGCTCCTCCCGGACCGGAACAGGCGGCTACCGGGCGTGCGTACGTCGTCAACGAGGCATTTTTGAAAAAAGTGGGCTGGAAAGGGGATCCCCTGGCCCTGCAGGTGATACGCAACGGGTTGCCTGAAACGGAAATCGGCCGGGTAGCCGGCGTGGTCAGGGATTTTCATCAAAATACGCTGCACCGGCCCATCGAGCCTATATGCATCCAGATTTCGGAAGCCAATTCCGTGCTGCTGGTGCGCCTGCGCACAGCCGCCCGTCAGGAAACCCTGGCCGCCATATCGGATCTCTGGAAGCAGCAAATTGCCGATCGTCCGTTCGACTATGCTTTCCTCGACGATCGCTTTGCCGCCATGTACGCCGCGGAAGAAAGGCTGGGTCAGAGCCTGCTGGCCGCCACCCTGCTGGCCATCCTGATCGCTTGTATGGGGCTGCTGGCCCTGTCGTCATTTATTATTCAGCAACGCAGCAAGGAAGTGGGCGTGCGGAAGGTGCTCGGAGCATCCGTGTCATCCGTAGTGCTGCTGCTCAGCCAGGAGTATTTGGTGTTGGTCGCGCTGGCCGTCGTCATCGCCACCCCGCCGGCCTGGTACCTGATGCAGCAATGGCTGGAGGATTTTGCTTACCGGATCGATATCCAGGTGTGGGTGTTCGCCGTAGCTGGCTTGTGCGCTGCTGCGGCCGCATTTGCCACGGTCGGTACGATCAGTGCGCGCGCCGCCCTGGCAAATCCGGTGCAGGCCCTGCGCGACGAGTGAGACCTGCGAAATACGAATAACGAGAACTGAGGCTTGCGGAATCATCATTTCACAGGCGTCAGGGATAAAATATTCGGCTATGTTACAAAATTACCTGACGATCGCGATGCGCAGTTTCCGGCGGAACATCCGCTACCTGCTCATCAATGTCCTCGGCCTGGGAATTGCGCTGGCCTTTTGCATCCTCTCTTTCACCAACTACCGTTTTGCGCACAGTTTCGACAATTGGCACCCCGACAAGGAGCGCATTTTTCGCATAGAAACGTACAAAGCCTCCAACCACGTTCTGCACGGCGTATGCCCGGCCACGCTGCCGCCGGCTGCGGCGGCCGACATTGCAGGCGTGGAAGCGGCCACCCGCATCGATTCGCGCCGGGTGGTGATGAAATACGGGGAGAGCGTGTTCAACGAGCAAGTGCATTTTGTCGATGCAAATTTTCTGAAGGTATTCTACTTTCCCCTGGAAAAAGGCCAGGCCCGCCTGTCGGACCGCAATGCCCTGCTGATCAGCGAAAAAATGGCCGGGAAATATTTCGGAAAGGAAGACCCTGTGGGTAAATCCCTGACCCTGTACGCCGATACCGAACAGCGCATGACGCTGACCGTCAGCGGCGTATTTCGCGACTGCCCCAAAAATTCGAGTATCCGCATGGATTTTCTGACGGAACTCGATAACCAGTACGACGGCGACCAGCCGGTGCGCTACGACTCGTGGAAATGGTTTGTCGATGCGGCTTTCGTGCGCCTGCGCGACCCTTCCGATGCGCCGGCGGTAGAAGCAGCGCTCGCGCAATACGTGGCGCCGCAAAACCAGGGCAACTCCAACTGGCAGGCCGAGCGCTATCGCCTCGAAGCCCTGCCCGTGATGGCGCTGCACGGCCGCGAGATCAGGTGGAACAACCTGATGGACGGGCTGCCGCCCTCGGCGGTGTGGGGGAATATCACCCTGGCCATCATGCTGCTCCTGACTGCCTGCCTCAACTTTGCCAATACTACCATCAGCATCGGCAACCGCCGCCTGCGGGAAATGGGTGTTCGCAAGGCGATGGGCGGTACGCAATTCCAACTGATGCGCCAGTTGTTGTCGGAAGCGCTGGTCGTTTGTGCAGCCGCTGTTGCCACCGGCATGATCATCGCTTTTCCGATGGCCGAGTGGTACAGCAGTACCTGGGAACACCTGGAACTCGATATTCGATACAGCGATCCCCGCCTGATGCTTTTCATCGTGTCGACGCTTCTGTTCACGACCCTTTTGGCGGGCGCGTACCCTGCGTTTTTCATCACGCGCTTCAATCCTTCCAGCATCTTTCGGGGCACCTTGCGCTTCGGAGGCGCCAGCCTGTTCTCGCGTTTGATGATGGGCTTGCAGGTCGCCATTGCGCTCGCTGCAGTGGTCGTGGGGTTTAGTTTTGCCTACAATGCCCGGATGCAGGAGACCGCCGATCTGGGGTATAACCGCAAAAATCTGCTCGGTTTTCAGGCGGACAGCATTGCCGACCTCAAACGCTTCCAGCAGATACTGGAGCGGAATCCGAAGGTAGTGGCTACGGCGGGCACGCGGCACGTGCCGGGCTTTGGCTACCGGCGCGCGGAGATCAGTTTTGAAGGGGAAAATGCGGAAACGGCCTGGTTCGACGTCGGCAAGGACTTTATGTCCGTTATGGGCATGGAATTGTATGCAGGCGAAACCTTTCCCGCAGAAATGGAAACGGAGCCCGGCAAAGAAGTGCTGGTCAACCAGACTTTTGTCAGGGAGGTTGCCGGCGGCGGCGAGGTCATCGGAAAATTTATCCGCTTCGATACCATGTCATTCCGCATCGCGGGAGTGGTCAGGGATTTTATGGCGGACAGCCCCTTCGATGCGCCTGCGCCGGTCATGTTGCGCCGTGTGCCGGAGCGCCTGTTTTCCGCCTGCATGGTAAAAACCCGCCCGGAGGACCTGTCGGAAGTATTCGCTTTTATGGAATCCGAATGGAAAAAGATATTTCCGTACAAGCCGTTTTCTGGATTTTATCAAAGCGAAGTATTGCGTGAAACCCTCGAGGTGTCGCGCAATATCGCCATGACCATGCTTGTTTTTTCCATCGTCATCCTGCTGCTGACCATCAGCGGGCTTTTTTCCATCGTATCGCTCAACGCCATAAAGCAGTGGCGCGGGCTCGCCATGCGGCGCGTGTTGGGCGCTTCCTCCATGGATATCGCCTACCACCTCAACCGCAACCACCTGTACGTGATGCTGGGCGCGACGATCGCCGGTTGCCTCGGCGGCCGCATCTTTGCGCTGGCCATGATGAACAGCATCTATAAAATACACGCCGGCGTCGGACTCGGGGTGATGGTTTTCGCTGCGTGCAGCGTACTGCTGGTGATGACCGGGACGATCGGTCTGAAGGTCTGGCAGGTGTGGCGGGCGAGCCTGTCGGAGGCGCTCAAGGCCGAATAGGCCGCTTACCAGATGCTGATATGCACGAACTCGCCGAAGCCGCCCTGTACTTTTTCTTTCAGGGTATTCAGCGCGTCGTCGAGACGGTGCAGGTGATGCTGCGTTTCCAGCAGGGAGCCGTACCAGCGCGAAGGCGCGGTGCCGTTCCCTGTTTTTACCTTCAGCCTGCTCAGTTTTTCCGACAGCGACGGCCATTCCCGGTCGCGCAAGGCGTTGGCTTCTTCTCTCATTTGCTCGATGACGCGGCGCTTGTCTTCGCGGCAGCCGAGCAGGCACCAGCCAAGTAACTGGTGATAAAATCGCAGATCGGCACCGACGCGCTCAATTTTTTTTTCAAGCGACTCAACGGTGGTGATGGCTGTGGTGGAGACGAGGGGCGGTAGTGTGGCGGAGGATTGGATTGTTCCCATGATGATCGGTTTTACTTGTGTGTTTATGCTCGTTCGTCTAACGAAGCAAAGCTCTGTTGTTGGTGTATGAATGGCAATGATATTCGGTGAAGCGGGCACTGATATTTATCATTTTTACATGTATCTGACAAATGCCTTTCTTGGGGCGTATCTTTACGATCTCCTATCTGCTGTTTTATGTCATACGTCAGTGCCGAAGAGGCGTTACGGATCATTCAACCGGGCTATCGCGTGTTCCTGCACGGCAGCGCCTGTACTCCGATCTATCTGCTGCAACAACTGGCTGCACAGGCGCCGCGCCTGCGGGATGTGGAGATCGTCTCCATCAGCGTCTATGGCGATCTGGAGATTGACAAACCCGAATACCAGGGACATTTTCACTTCAATTCCCTGTTCGTATCGGGAAGCATCCGGAAAGCCGTCGCCGATGGCCGGGCCGATTATGTGCCGGTCTTTCTGAGCGAGATCCCCGAATTGTTCAAAAGGAATATCCTGCCGCTCGATGTGGCGCTGGTGCAGGTATCCGAGCCCGACCGGCACGGATTCTGCTCCCTGGGCACTTCAGTGGACATTGCCCGCACTGCCGTCAATACCGCCCGCTACGTCATCGCGCAGGTAAATCCGCAGGTGCCGCGAACGCACGGCGACGGCCTGATCCACGTGCGCCATTTTTACGCGATGGTCCACCACGAAGAGCCGCTGCACGAAGTGCATTTCGATGCCGGACTGGGAGCAGCCGAACACGAGATCGGCCGGCGGATCGCCGAATTGATCGATGACCGCAGCACCCTGCAACTGGGCATCGGCTCGATCCCCGATGCGGTGCTGAAAAACCTGCACGGTCACCGCGATCTGGGTGTACACACGGAAATGTTTTCCGACGGGATCATCGACCTCGTGGAGAAGGAAGTCGTCAATAACCGCTATAAAAGCGTGCACCCGAACAAAACGGTGACCTCATTCGCCCTCGGCAGCCGGCGCCTCTACGATTATGTGGACGACAATCCTTCCTTTGTTTTTCTCGATATCGACTACGTCAACGAACCCTATATCATACGCCGCAACGCGCGCGTGGTCGCCATCAACAGCGCCATTGAAGTCGACCTGACAGGTCAGGTATGCGCCGATTCCATCGGCACGTTACAATATTCAGGGGTGGGCGGCCAGATGGACTTCATGCGGGGAGCAGCACTTTCTGAAGGCGGCAAGCCGATCATCGCCATCACTTCGCGCACGGCGAAAGGTGTGCCGCGCATCGTGCCTATGCTAAAACCCGGAGCGGGAGTGGTGACCACGCGCGCGCATGTCCACTATGTGGTGACGGAGTACGGCGTCGCGTATTTGTTTGGCAAAAACCTGCGACAGCGCGCCAGGGCGCTGATCGAGATCGCCCATCCGGATGACCGGGAAGCCCTGGAAAGGGCCTGCACGGAGCGTTTTCATCGCTTTTCCGACTTCGATTAAGTCTCCTGCGTCGTTGCTGCCGGCCTGTCGAACTCTTTCTGATAGATTTTCAAAAGTAAAATAAACAGGGAGATCAGGATCGGTCCGAAAATAAATCCGATAAATCCGAACAGTTTCAGGCCCACGATCACGCCGAACAGTGTGATGAGCGGGTGGGTATGCCCGATCTTTTTGAGCAGCCACATGCGTGCCAGGTTGTCCACGGAGCCGACCACGATGAAGCCGTACAGGAAGATCAGCAGAGCCGTGGCATCCTGCCCTTCCGCGAGCAGGATCAGCGACAAGGGTACATAGGCGAGCGCCACCCCGAAGATCGGCATCATGCCGGCAAAGAACGTCACGGCAAACCACAGCCAGGGGTCCCGGACGCCGGCCAGCCAGTAGATCAGCAGACCGGCCAGCCCCTGCACGAGCCCCATGAGCGGAATACCCAGTGCGTTGGCGTACACCATATTATTGAGGTGTACCCGCACGTACTCCACGTTTTCTTCCTTGAGCGGCAGCCAGTCGAAAAAGGAGTGTTCCATATTTTTCGCTTCCGCCAGCATAAACCACAGGATCACATAGGCAATGACCAGGATGCCCAGACCGCTGAAGGTGGCGCCGACGATCCCCTGCAACTGCGTTGCGCCCCATTCGCTGAAATTCCGCATGTTATCGGGCGTCAGCAGGGAAATGCCGTAGCGTTCCTCCACCCCGCGGATGATGCGCTCGGCATTTTGCAGCAATGAATCGGAATTCTGAAACAGGGAGCCCACGCGGTCGCGCAACATGCCGAACACCCAGTTGACCGGCAGCAAAATGGCGACAAAAGACACCAGCATCAGCACAGCAGCAGCCAGTTTGCGGGGCCATTGCCAGCGACCGGTCAAGAAAAACATCACGCCGCGCAACAGTACGTACAGGGTGTAGGCGCCCAGCAGCGCCGGGAGAAAAAAGCGCAGGTTCCAGAACAGTATTCCGAAAATGGCCCCGATCAGGAGCAACAGGAATAACTGGCGAAGGTAAATGCCGGGTATCTGGCGCATGGCGATAGGAATTATTGCAAAGCAAATGTACCTTACGGTATTCATTCCCGGCGATTTTTACGGGAATACTGCGATCCCATATCCTGCCGGATGCTTACCATTGTGCTATTATTCTTTCCGGACCGTGAAAAACATTCGCATTACAAAAGCATCGGGCGCCCGGGCCTATTACGCTCCGCGAAAGCTGCGCAGATCGCTGCGGCGGGCGGGGGCGCCTGCCGACCTGATCCGCGACATTGAAGCGGAAATAGAAAGAGAGGTCTATCCGGGCATGAGCACAAGCGATATCTATGCCAGGGCCTTTCAATTGCTGCACGGGCATTCCTCGCACCTGGCGGCGCGTTACAAACTGAAAAAAGCGATCATGGAACTGGGGCCCTCCGGTTATCCCTTCGAGCACTTTGTCGGCGCCCTGATCTCCCATACAGGATTCCGGACGCAGGTAGGCGTATTCCTGGAAGGCCGTTGTGTCAGCCATGAAGTGGATGTAAAGGCTGTCCGGCATCAGGAGAAAATTCTGGTGGAATGCAAGTACCACAACCAGTCAGGGTTTATTTGCGATGTCAAAATATCGCTGTATGTCCACGCCCGTTTCCGGGACATCGAAGCGGGTATGGAAGGACGGGGCGAAGACCCGCGTTTCGAAGGCTGGATCGTCACCAATACGCGGTTCAGCGACGATGCACTCCGTTACGGCACTTGCGCAGGCATGCGGCTCGTGAGTTGGGACTATCCCGCCAGGGACAGCCTGAAGGATATGATCGACCGGGAAAAATTGTATCCGCTGACCTGCCTGACCACCCTCAGCGGTCGTGAGAAGGAATTATTGCTGAAACAGGGCCTGGTGCTTTGCAGGGAACTGCTCAGCCGCGAAGACGCACTCCGCCGCGCCCGTGTCAGCGCCACCCGCATTCCGGGGGTGTTGCAGGAATGCAATGAACTGTGCGGAACCGGAAAGTGAGGGTTGATCTATTGGAAGTCGTGGACCTGGAAATTTGCCGGCAACGATCGATTGGCAACCATCGGGCTTTTGGCTGATAATCAGTTTTTTACGGCAAGCACCAGCAGCGATTAACCAATCCGCTGAAGGGGAGTCCCAGGGAAGCGTACTGCTTTGGAAGCCTGCCCTTTTCGCGGTAATGATAGACGTCCGGAAAACGAAGGGTATCCCCCTGCGGGCCGATTTCCGTGAGGTCGTATCGCACCTTGACTTTTGTGCCGACGGGGGCGTGGTAGTAAATACGCCAGGCATCGGCTTCCCGGACGCCAATACAGCCGTTCGAAGCGGCTTTTCCCAGTGTAACCGGGTTGGTCGTGGGATGGATGAGTTGCCCGTAGCGCATGCCGTCCAGTGAAGGCTCTATCCAGGGGATCAGGGGCATTCTCGTGATTTTTCCGTCGTCTCTGCGGGTGTACTGAAACGGCTTGCCGGTCACGGGATCGTAAAAAGCGGGGTCGCGGCTGATGCGGATGATCTCGCCCGAGCCCGTGCGGGTACGCAGGTCGACCATGCCGCCGGCCATAACGAGAAAGCGGCTGCGGTCTTTTCCGACCCGCACCGGAAATGAATACAACACGCTGTCTCCCTGCATGATGCGCAGCCGGAAGGCCGGAATGTTGACATCCACCAGCGTATTGCGGATCGCGGCGAGGATGCTGTCGGCGGTACGCCGGCCTGGCAACAGGAGCGTGTCGCCCTTTTTGAGCACGACCTCTTTTCGCTGGTCGGCGACGAACAGCCCGCGCGCCATGCGCCGGTAATAATCGGTGCTTTCCAGCGTATCGATGATCCAGGCATTAGCGCGTACGATCAGGTGCTCGCTCAGGGGATATGGCGTCAGGGTATCGTATCGGGCTACCAGCCCGTCGATATATCGGAAAAAAGCAGCCACCGGAATATCGGCATCGACCGGAATGCGCTGTAACGGCGGTTCTGGAACTGCTACGGCGCCGACGGGTTCTGCAGTGGTGTATGAATCCTTTTCGGCAGGCGCTTTTCTCCATAGCAGTACGGCCCCTGCAATCAGCAGGGCCGCCAGCAGAATGGCTGCGACGATTATGATGCGCTTTTTTCTCATGATTTCGCCTGCAAAATTATCCTTGCGGGGACAATGGCTGCCCGATCATAATCACAGAACCGGGTAAGTTTTCTTGCCGGGGACAGTGATATTTGTCAACCTGCCCGCTGATCACAGGATATCCGGAAATGCCACGAGATCAGTACATTTGACCGCTTTATGGATTGGTTTTCATCGCTGAACGACATACTGACGCCTTTTTTGACGGACCTTTTGGTGGCCACGGGGGTGGGGCTCATCATCGGGCTGGAGCGCGAGTTCAACACCCATGCGGACATGAGCCACCTGGGCGGCATCCGCACCTTCACGCTGGTATCCATTTTTGGCTATGGCGCCGGCCATCTGGCGGGAAATATCGGTCTGCCGATCCTGCTTGCGGCGTTTGCCGGGTTTTTTACCCTGGTCGCAGTGGCCTATTACGTTCAGGCGCGACAAGGCAATTCGGGCCTGACGACCGAACTGGCGCTGCTGCTTACCTTCATCCTGGGCGCGCTGATCGCAGAAGGATACATACGCGAATCGCTGTCCATCGTAGTGATCGTCACGGTAGTGCTTTCCCTGAAAGCGCAACTGCACCGCTTTGCGGAGCAGATCACGGTCGCCGAGTTGTTTGCCTTTATCAAATTCATCGTGCTTGCCTTGCTGGTCATGCCGCTGCTGCCCGACAAACCTTTCGGGCCGGAAGGCATCCTGAATGCCCGCGATATCGGCTGGATTGTGATGCTGGTGCTCACCATCAATTTTATCGGCTACATCCTGCTGAAAATCAGCAGCAAGCAAAAAGGCATTTTGCTGACGGCGTTTGTGGGCGGCCTGTTTTCGTCGACCATGATCGCCTGGGTATTTTCCGTACGCAGCCGTGAAAAACCCGAATTGTCCGGCGCCTACGGCGCGGGCATCGTGCTGGCCTCTTCGGTCATGTTCGTTCGCGTATTCATGGTGACCAGCCTCTTTGCTTTTCCGGTAGCGAAATCCCTGCTCTTGCCCCTGCTGTTCATGCTGCTGGGCAGTCTGGTGCCTTCGTACCAGGTCATGCGCGAGCCGACCAGAGAGTCGGATGCGCCCGATCTGGCGGCCAACAACCCGCTCGACATCAAAAATGCCCTCTTCTTTGCAGTATTGTATATAGCGGTCGCCCTGCTGATGTACGGGTCGCGGCAGTGGCTCGGCGAAACTTTCGCGTATCTCTCCGGCGCGATGGCGGGCATCGCCGACATCGATGCGATCACCATCAACACCGCCAAATGGGCGTCGGGCCGGCCTGATAACGTCGCCGTTGCAGGAAATATCATCCTCCTGGCCGTCCTTTCCAATTCGCTGTTCAAACTGGCGGTCAGCCTGGTGCGCGGCATGCCGGGTGTCCGGAAACCGGTGCTGGTGGGATTCGGCCTCGTGCTGCTGGCAGGAGTCGTTTTTCTACTGTTCAGAATACCGCCGACTTTGTAGGGCGAAACTATTGTAAAGTATGCAGTAGCAGTGGCAGTTGGCAGTATTTCGTGCCCTGCCACTACCAACTGCTACTGCCAACTTGTTTTTCAACATAACCGATCAACCCTGTTCGTAGAGGGCGGTATTCAAAGCTTACTCCTCCCTGCCTGCATACTGCTCCGGGTTCGCGAAAAAATCGCGGAACAGCGCGGCAATCTGGTTTTGCGTCATGTAGTCGGCCGACAGCGCGCCGTAAAAGGTCGGGGAAAAGTGCTTGATGTCTTCAATAGCCTTTTTCAGACCGATCTTGGCCTCTGCGGGGCCGAAGATCACCAGCGCTTCCGTGTCATCGGGAATAGCCCTGATGATCTCCTCGAAGTAGCGCTGCTCGTCGCGCATCTCTTTTTCCAGCACACTTTTGTCGGAAGGCGAATATTGCGGCCCCCAGGGTGTTTTGGAGCGGGTGCCGCCTTTTACTGCTTTATGCTCAACACCCGAACGCAGGTGCTGCATACCGGTTTGTTTTCCTTCGCTGATATTGACGATATAGGCATCCTTGAAATCGAGCCAGATGCCGGTTCCTGATCGATGCATGTGTATTTGTTTTATGATGATGGTTGAGTTGTCATTTGCCGAAAGGCGCCCGTACAGGATTTACTGCGGTGCCTTTCTCCACGCGTAACAATTTAATACAAAAATGCCTGATCTAATAGTGAAAATGCGATTTTTTGCAAAAAAACCGGCTTTTTGAGTGCTAAACAGCCCTCGACAATTCGTCTCCGGGCACTGCGTCGTGATCAAATCGACCCGGGCGCTGTTTAGTTCGTAACTTCCGCCCTTCAATATAGAAACCCGTTTGTTCCCGTCAGAACAACATCCATGGAATCGAAAAAGTTAGCCGACGCCTCCCTGCTGCGCCAGTTGGCCGCTGAAAGCGGTACTTCCGTTTTGCCCGCCGGGCAGGTCATCCTCAATTTTCACACCTATATCCGCAACATTCCCATCGTGCTGCGCGGCCACGTGAAGGTGGTCGGCGAAGACGATGACGGCAATGAGATATTGCTGTATTACCTGGAGCCCGGCGACAGCTGCGTGATGTCGATCCTGGGCGCAATGAACAGCTCGACCTCGAAGGTAAAGGCCATCACGGTCGATGAAACGGAGATCGTGTTTATCCGGCCGGAGCGCGCGGCGGCACTGATCCGCGAGCATCCAGGCTGGGCGGAGTATATTTTCAAATTGTATCAGAGCCGCTTCGAAGAACTGCTCCAGGTGGTGACGAAGGTCAATTTCAAAAAACTGGACGACCGCATCCTTGACCTGCTCGAGGAAAAAGCGCGCCTGTTCGACACGCGGTTGCTTTCGGTCACGCACCAGGAGATCGCCGGCGAGATCGGCAGCCCCCGCGAAGCGGTGTCGCGGGTGCTGAAAAAACTTGAGAACGAGGGCGCGGTACGGCTGTTTCGCGGAAAAATCGAGCTTGTGTAGCAAGTGTTACAGAGTTCCGGCTGCCACACGCCCCAACTTTGTGGCCTCAATTATTTGGAACATCACTTATGGAAATTCTTGGCTATCTGCTCTCCGTTATGATCGGCGTTTCCCTCGGCCTGATCGGCGGAGGCGGTTCTATACTGACCGTACCGGTACTCGTATACGTCATGGGCGTCAGCCCCGTTCTATCCACCGCATACTCGCTTTTTATCGTAGGCCTCACCGCTTTGGTGGGCTCGTTCAACTACGGGAAAAAAGGCCTGCTGGACTATAAAACGGCCCTGATATTCGGCCTGCCCAGCATCGTGACCGTATACGCCACCCGAAAATTTATCGTTCCCGTTATTCCGGAGACGGTATTCAACATCGGTTCGTTCACGGTGTCGAAAGACCTGTTCGTCATGCTCCTGTTCGCCCTGCTCATGGTGGCGGCCTCCGTCTCCATGATCCGCGACAAGCGGAGCGGCAACGGTGATGCGACACGGGAGAAAAAGTATAACTATCCCCTCATATTTGCCGAAGGCATCGTCGTGGGCGCGCTCACAGGGCTCGTCGGCGCAGGCGGCGGCTTCCTCATCATCCCGGCGCTGGTGCTGCTGGCGGGTCTGCCGATGAAAGAAGCAGTGGGTACATCGCTGCTCATTATCGCCGCCAAATCACTGATCGGTTTTCTCGGCGACATCGGCAACCAGGTGATCGAATGGCATTTTCTGCTGATGTTTTCATTGTTCGCCGTAGCCGGTATATTTGTAGGCACGGCCCTGTCGCGGCGTATCAGCGGCGATAAACTGAAGCCCGCTTTCGGCTGGTTTGTACTGATAATGGGCATTTACATCATCACAAAAGAAGTTTTTTTTCACGCCTGACCGGCCATTGTAACACATGTCACCGTTAGGCGCGTACCGATACCCCGACCTTTGTATCATCTGATCAATACTAAAATCTTAAAGATCTTTTTCACATGAAAATCGAACAAATCTATACCGGCTGCCTGGCACAAGGCGCATACTATATCGAAAGTGAAGGTGAAGCGGTGGTGATCGACCCGCTGCGTGAAGTAACTCCCTACATTGAACGCGCACAAAAGAGCGGTGCGAAGATCAAATACGTCTTCGAGACGCACTTCCATGCAGACTTTGTGAGTGGTCACCTGGACCTCAGCAAAAAAACCGGCGCGCCGATCGTGTACGGCCCTATGGCAAACCCTTCCTTCGACGCGCATATTGCGAAAGACGGTGAAACATTTAAAGTGGGCAAGATCTCGTTCCGCGTACTGCATACGCCGGGCCATACTATGGAAAGCGCATGCTTCCTCCTGATCGACGAAAACGGCAAGGAAAAAGCGCTGTTCTCCGGTGATACGTTGTTTATCGGTGATGTCGGCCGCCCCGATCTGGCGCAAAAAGCCGCTCACATGACGCAGGAAGAACTGGCGGCAACGCTCTACGACTCGCTGCGCAACAAGGTAATGACCCTGCCCGATGATGTAGTCGTTTACCCGGCACACGGCGCCGGCTCTGCCTGTGGAAAGAATATGTCGAAAGAGACTTCCGACACGCTCGGCCATCAGAAGCAGACCAACTACGCGCTGCGCGCCGACATGACGAAAGAAGAATTCGTGGAAGAGGTGACTGCCGGCCTGCTGCCGCCGCCCGCATATTTCCCGATGAACGTGGCCATGAACAAAGGCGGCTACGACAGCATTGACGAAGTGCTCGAGCGCGGCACGCATGCGCTGCCGCCCCGCGAATTTGAAGTGGCCGCCAACGAAACGGGCGCTCTGGTGCTTGATACCCGCGACCCGCAGGTGTTTGGTCAGGGCTTCGTGCCCAACTCCATCAACATTGGCATCGACGGCACCTTTGCCCCCTGGGTGGGCGCGCTGATTCCCGATGTCAAGCAGGAACTGTTGATCGTTGCCGATCCCGGTCGCGAAGAAGAAGTAGTGACCCGTCTGGCGCGGGTGGGCTATGACAACTGCCTGGGCTTCCTCGCAGGGGGATTCGAGGCCTGGAAAAACGCCGGCATGGAAGTCGATTCCATCCACTCGATCGAGGCTGCCGAACTGGCGGAGATCGTGAAGAAAGACCCGAATGCGATGGTGGTCGATGTGCGCCGGAAGAGCGAATACGACGCCGGTCACGTGAGCAACGCTGAAAACGCACCGCTTGATTTCATCAACGATTCGATGCTGCAGGTGCCGAAAGACCAGGCGGCCTATGTGCACTGTGCAGGCGGCTACCGCTCCATGATCTTTACCTCCATCCTGCGCGCCCGCGGGTACGACAAGGTGGTGGAAGTGAGAGGCGGCTACAAAGCCATCAAAGACACCGGTGCGTTCGAAATAGTCGACTCCATCAGCACGACCGCATAAGCACTGTTTCATCCGAATTCATATTCCAACCATTCCAGGGATTGGGCAGGCCGGTTGAATGCGCATGCAAACAATCGGCCCTGCTTTCCCGGGATCATCTCATATCGCTATGGCTTTCAATTTCTTTAAAAACCTGATCGGAAATGCCGATCATACCGAAACCCTCCAGGAAGACGGCGCCACAGGTCCCCGGCTCGACAACATGCCCGGCCGGCTGTTCCGCCAGGAATTCAACAATACTCCCGGCGCGGTACTGCTCGACGTACGCACGCCCGCAGAATTCAAATCGGGTACCATCGCACGCTCCGTTAACATCGACTACATGTCTCCTGCCTTCAAAACAAAAGTGGCCGGGCTTGACAAATCAAAAACGTACTTTGTGTTTTGCCGCAGCGGCAACCGCAGCCTGCAAGCCTGCAAAACGATGCACAAACTGGGCTTCGATGTGCGCAACCTGATGGGTGGCATCGGCGAGTGGTAATCCGCACAAGAAATATATTCATGGAGTTATCCATATCCTATGCTTTACGAATGGCAGCGACGGCGGGCTTGCTCGCAGCGCTGCCATCGCGTTTAACGGCGCAACAGGCAGACACCCTGCCCGCCCGCAATTTGTCAGAGGCCTTCAAGAAAGGCTCTTTCGGCGGCCATTTTCGCAGTTTTTTCATGGCCACCGACAATGCCCGGCAACTGAGCGATTATTACGCCTGGGCGGCGGGCGGCGCCTTTTCTTTCCAGACGGCTTCGCTGCACGGCTTCAGTATCGGCGCCGAAGCATCTTTCGCCTTCAACCTCGCTTCTTCCGATCTGGCAGCCCGCGACAGCAGTACCGGCGCGGCCAATCGCTACGAGATCGGACTGTTCGACCTGCAGGAGCCGGAAAACCGCCGCGACCTGCGCCGACTTGAAGCGCTGTGGCTGCGCTACGAAAGGAAAAATCTCAAGGCCACACTGGGGCGCCAGGCCCTGCAAACGCCGTTCATCAACAAGCAGGACGGCCGCATGAACCCCAGCGCCGAAGAAGGGCTGTGGCTGGAGGCCCGGCCCGGAAAACGCTTGTCGCTCGAAGGCGGCTGGCTGTGGCACATGGCGCCGCGCAGCACCTTTCGCTGGGTAAAAGTGGAGGAATCCTTCGGCCTGTACCCGCGGGGGCTGAATGCCGATGGCACGCCCGCCGGCTACGCCGGGCATGTGTCAAGCAGCGGTATCGGAATGCTGGGGATGCGCTGGAACCCGGGCCGGCGCACAAAACTGCAATTGTGGGAACAGGTGGTGGATCGCGTATTCAATACCGTGTTCCTGCAGGTGGAGCATAGCATTCCCCTGCGCAACGGGCACCGACTGCAGTTAGGTCTGCAAGCCCTTCGGCAGGATGCGCTTGCCGACGGCGGCAACGCCGACCCCGCACTCGCCTATTTTAAAAAAGACGGTCACAGCCACGCCTTTTCTGCGGAAATAGGCTGGAAACGCGGCGCCTGGCAGGCAGCTGCGGCATACACGCACATCACTTCGGAAGGGCGCTACCTCGCCCCGCGGGAGTGGGGACGCGACCCGTTCTTCACCTTTATGCCCCGCGAACGCATGGAAGGCAGCGGCAACTCACACGCCGCCACGCTGCAGCTGGGCTGGCAACCCCGTGGTGGCAAGTTCAGGTCCGAAATAACATACGGACATTTTTACCTGCCCGAACTGACGGACTTTACGCTGAATAAATATGCCTTTCCCTCGTACCGCCAATTGAACCTGGACCTGCGCTACACCCTGAGCGGCTGGCTAAAAGGCCTGCAGGCGCATGTCCTGCTCGTGTACAAGGGCCGGATGGGCGGGACCTACGGCAATGACAAGTTTGTGATCAACAAGGTGGATATGCTGCAGTATGATCTTATTTTGAATTATAGGTTTTGAGAACGGGTAGATGCAACCATTCCAATATTTAGGAGTGGTCAAAACTGCTTTCTTACAAGGGTCTAATGCGTGATATAAGTTTGCCTGGTGAATAACCCAATCCCGCACACTCAAAAAAATCCCCTTATGTGACAAATGTCACCAAGTTCAGGCGCGCCGTGCCTGCATTTTTGTGTCGCTTTTAAACCAGAGCGGGAAAACTCATATCCCGCTGCGAACAAAAACTGTTTTCAAAGATGATCGAGATTTTGAAGCAACCCTGGCCCTGGTATGTGGCCGGAGTTATTGCCGGGTTGACCGTGCCCGCGCTGTTGCTGCTGGGCAACAGGCATTTCGGTATTTCGTCGAGCCTGCGCCACATCTGCGCGTCGTGTTTCCCGGCCAACATCAAATTTTTCAAATACGACTGGAAGAAGGAAGCCTGGAACATGTTTTTCGTGGGCGGGATCGTGCTCGGTGCAGTCATCGCAACAGCCTGGCTTGCCGATCCAAACCCCGTGCAGGTAGCGCCCGCGCTGGCCGACGAACTGGCTTCATACGGCGTGGCAGACTACCAAAGCATGGTGCCGGCCGACCTGTTTGACTGGAAATACCTGCTGACGCCGCGCAGTTTTATCCTGATCGTGGTCGGCGGTTTTCTGGTGGGCTTCGGCACGCGCTACGCGGGCGGATGCACCTCCGGGCACGCCATCATGGGCCTGTCCAACCTGCAGTTGCCCTCGCTGATCGCCACGATGTCATTTATGGCCGGCGGCTTTATCATGGCCAACCTGATCCTTCCACACATCCTTTCCCTCTAAACCGCATTTTTCGCGATCATGGAAAATACAATAGAGGCCTCAGCGCCGGCCACAACGCCGGAAGTTAATACCGATTTTGAAGTACGCTCGCTGGATGCCATGTGCATCAACGACTCGCAGATCAGCCACCCCTGGTGGTACAACCTCAAGTATGCAGCTGTAGGAATATTCTTCGGCATTACGCTCGTGAAGGCCGAAGTAATTTCCTGGTTCCGCATCCAGGAAATGTTCCGCTTGCAGTCCTTTCACATGTACGGCGTGATCGGTACGGCCGTAATGGTCGGCGCCTTGTCCGTCTGGCTTATCAAGCGTTTCAAGGTAAAAACGATCTTCGGCGAACAGATTGATTTTCAGCAGAAAAAATTCACCAAGGGCAATGTGATCGGCGGCCTGTTGTTCGGCCTTGGATGGGCCATGACGGGCGCTTGCCCCGGTCCACTGTTCGCCCAGGTAGGTACCGGCGCGACGGTCATCATCGTGGCGATCCTGAGCGCCATCGCAGGTACCTGGACTTACGGCTTTTTGCGCGAGCGCCTGCCACACTGATCTTCACGGCGCCAGCAACTGCCCGACCATCATACATGCCCGGCCATTGTGGTAAGGGCATTTCCAGGGGCCGGCCTTGTCGTTGCCCCGGTCGGGTTGCCCGTCGGCACGCAGGGCCCAGAACCATTCGCCCTGCGCCCGGTCGACCAGATATGTTTCGATGAATTGCCAGGAGCGGATAGCCGCAGCGGCAAATACATCATTACCTGATAATTTCCACGCATACAGGAACCCGACGACGGCTTCCGCCTGTGGCCACCAGTCCTTGTTCCGGTCGATGACGGCCGGGGGAGCGGCTTCGTTCCACAGGCCGCCGTCTGCAGGGTCGATGCCTTCGCGGAGGGTAGCGGCGGCGATGCGCACCGCCAGTTCGCCAGTACGTTTCGACAATGACGCATCGCCGAGCGCATCGGCGGCATCGCAGAGCAACCACGCGGCCTCGATGTCGTGCCCGAAGGAAATATGATCGGATTTCAGGGCCCAGTGTTCGTCGAAGAAAAGGCGCAGGTGCGCCGTGTCCGGGTCGACAAATTTTTCCAAAAACAACCAGATCAAGCCCTTTAATGCGGCGCCGACCTCCGCCTGCCGGGTAGCGCGGAAAAGGGCCGTATAGGCTTCCAGGACGTGCAGGTGGGTATTCATCGTTTTGGCTTCGTTGGCGTCTTTTTCTGAAAGGCGCAGGTCGCTCAGTGGCTGCCAGTCGCGCGAAAAGGCCTCGAAATATCCGCCCCGCTCTCGGTCGAGGCTGTATTGTTCCAGTAGCCAGAAAATTTCCTGCGCGCGTTCCAGCGCTGCCGGATCACGGGTGAGCAGGTAGTATTCCGACAGGGCGTAAATGGCAAATGCCTGCGCATATACCTGTTTTTTTGTTTGTACGGGCTTTCCCTGGTAGTCGAGCATCCAGTAGATGCCCCCTTCCTGTTCGTCGTGGAAATACTGTGAAAAATAACGAAAAGCCCGTTCGGCGTTTTCGTGGTACCGTGCTGTACCGTTGTACCGGGCCGCTGCACTGAACGTCCACAAGATGCGGGCGTTCAGGATCACGCCTTTGTCGGCTTCCGGGTGCAGCCTGCCGTGGCCGTCGATACGGCCGTAATAGCCGCCGTTTTGCCGGTCGGTCATGCGCGTTTCCCACCACTCAAGGATGTCGCGGAGGCTTTGTTGCGCTGCACTGTGCAGATGCTCCAGTTCACCGGAAATGCCCGGCGGATCTGCCTTTCCGTTTTCTTTTTTCATGATCACCCGTTTTTGAGCGCCAGGTTGCGGTCGATCAGCGCGCAGCGTGCTGCCACGCTCGCTGCCGAACGCAGGCCGTCGGGCGGCGTGTTTTTTGCGTAATCGATCAATTGCGCGACGGTCGTAGTCGCCACATGCATGCGCGTGTCCGAGGAGCCGTAGTAAATGAACACCTCGTCGCGCTCGTTGCGGATCCAGCCGTTGGAAAACACCACGTTGGAGACGTCGCCTACTCGCTCTTCTCCTTCCGGCGCGATGATATGACCGCCCGGCGCATGGATGACGCGCCAGGGTTCGCGCAGGTCGGTCACAAACAAATACAGCACGTAACGCAGTCCGGCAGCGGTATTGCGGACTCCGTGAGCGAGGTGCAGCCAGCCCGCTTCCGTCTTCAGTGGTGGAGGCCCCTGCCCGTTTTTTACTTCCTTGATGGTGTGGTAAATTTTGCCGTCGATGATCGTCTCACGCAGCACTTCGGCCTTTTCCATGCTGTCACAAAGGCCCCAGCCGATACCGCCGCCGCTGCCGACTTCGATGAAGCCGTCCTGCGGCCGGGTGTAAAGCGCGTATTTACCATCAACGAATTCGGGGTGCAGCACTACGTTGCGCTGCTGTCCGGCGTGGGAGATGAGGTCTGGCAGGCGCTCCCAGTGCATCATGTCCCTGCTGCGTGCGATCCCGCATTTGGCCGTTGCGGCCGTAGTATCGTGTGGCAGGGCGGTGTCCTTGCGTTCGGTGCAAAAAAGCCCGTAAATCCACCCGTCTTCGTGTTGTGTGAGGCGCATGTCGTACACATTGGTATCGGGATCGTCGTTTTCCGGCAGTCGGATGGGATAGTCCCAAAAGCGAAATCCGTCGACACCGGTGGCGCTTTCCGCAATGGCGAAAAACGACTTGCGGTCATTGCCTTCTACCCGCACCACCATCAGGTATTTCCCCTGCCAGAGGATCGCCCCTGAATTGAAAGTGGCGTTGATGCCGAGGCGCTCCATGAGAAAGGGGTTGGTGGCGGGATCGAGGTCATAGCGCCAGAACAGGGGGGCGTGCGCAGGGGTCAGAACCGGGTGTTGCCAGCGCTCGTAAATGCCGTTGCCGGGTCGTTGCGGCCGGTTTTCGCGACCGATCAGCTGCTCGTGTTCAGTCGTTAGATCCGACAGTCGCTGCTTGAAAATTTCGGGTGTATTCATATGCTGTTTTTTAAAACACGGCAAATCTATGCACCGGGCGCGTGGCGTCGGGGGGTGATTTTGCTCATTTGCAGGGGGCAGAATGGACGCATTCCGTCGATTTTATACTGTTCCATGCCGCCCGGCTGCCCTACCTTCGCCTCCCGATCTTTCATCTTTTACCGAATCTATGTTCCAGTTTCGTTCTGTATTGCTTTTTGCGGCCTTGTTTGTTTGTACCAGCGCCGGCGCGCAAATTCAGGTTTTCAACCACGACGACACCCTGCGCGGCAGCATCACGCCCGAAAGGGCCTGGTGGGACCTGTGCTATTATCGCCTCGATGTGCAGGTTTTTCCCGATAAAAAAAGCATTTCCGGCAGCAACGAAATCCATTATAGAGTGCTGGAACCGGGCAAACGCATGCAGGTCGACCTGCAACCGCCGCTGCGCATCACCCGGGTAGAGCAGGACGGCGATACGCTGCCATTCGAAAAGATCGGCCGCAACGCCTATCTGGTGTCGCTGCAAAAACCCCAGCGATCGGGGATGCGCGCTTCTGTGACCGTCTGGTACGAAGGCATGCCGCGTGAAGCCAGACATGCCCCCTGGGATGGCGGCTTCAGTTGGTCGGATGACGGCAGCGGAAAGCCGTTCATCGCCACTTCCTGCCAGGGCCTGGGCGCCAGCGTGTGGTGGCCCTGCAAAGACCACATGTACGACGAACCCGATTCGCAGACCGTCATCGTGACTGTTCCGAAAGGGCTGATGGATGTTTCCAACGGCCGTTTGCGGCGCACGACGGAAAATCCCGACGGCACCCGCAGCTTCGAGTGGTTCGTGTCAAACCCCATCAACAACTACGGCATCAACCTCAACATTGGCGGCTACACACATTTTACCGATACATTTTCAGGAGAAAAGGGTATTCTGGACCTAGATTATTACGTGTTGCCGAAGAATCTGGAAAAAGCAAAAGTGCAGTTCGCACAGGTGAAAAAAATGCTAAAGGCATTCGAGTACTGGTTCGGCCCGTATCCTTTTTACGAAGACGGCTACAAACTGGTGGAGGTGCCTTACCTCGGCATGGAGCATCAGAGTTCGATCACCTACGGCAACGGCTACCGCAATGGCTATCGCGGCACCGATCTTTCGGATACCGGCTGGGGCCTGAAGTGGGACTTTATTATCGTTCACGAATCGGGACACGAATGGTTTGCCAATAATATTACGTATCGCGACATCGCCGACATGTGGATACACGAGAGTTTCACCAATTACAGCGAAGGACTGTACACCGAATACTACTATGGCAAGGAAGCGGGGGCAGCTTACATCAGGGGCTGCCGGAAACTGATCGAAAACAGGTCGCCGATCACGGGTATTTACGGCGTCAATTCGGAGGGCTCGATCGATATGTACTACAAAGGCGGCAATATGCTGCACACCATTCGCCAGATCGTGGACGACGACGTGAAATGGCGCGACATCCTGCGTGGGCTGAACCGTGAGTTTTACCACCAGACAGTAGACGGCGCCCAGATCGAGGCCTATATGATCCGCGAATCAGGCAAACCCCTGCAAAAGGTGTTCGACCAGTACCTGCTTACTACGGACATACCGGTGCTGGAATACCGCATTTCAAAAAACAAACTCGAATACCGCTGGACCAACTGCGTGGATGGGTTTGATATGCCCGTGAAAGTTGTGTTACATAAGGGTAAATACGAGTTTATCTATCCAACCACAGAGTGGAAAAGCAGTGCCTGCAAACTCTCCAAAAGAAAAGACCTGAAGATCGACGAGAACTTTTATGTGAACTCGAGGAAAATGTAGATTAAAAAGGTCGTCTAAGCCGGCTGCTGCAGGAGTATCTAAATAACTCAAGTTGTGACCAATTGATCGGTTCGTTGCGTTTGCTGTTGGCGGGACGCCAACAGCGGCATTTCGTTACAGAAAACGGCTTCTTTGCCGTTGTTGGCGTCCCGCCAACAACTTCCATGCACGATCTTTCGGTTTTCTCTCCAAGCCGTTAAACAGGTCACAACTTGAGTTAAATATAAATATCAAGGGTGTCGTCCCTGGTACATCAATGGCCTGTGCCGGTCACAATAATTTACTGCTTCCAACTGCCGGGAATTACGATCGACGACCACTGCAATCCGTTATTTCCGCTCCGTTCGACCGTTAAAACTGGCCGTTCGTCGGAACAGCGTGTTAATTTTCTGTCCGCTGCGCAACCTTCTGCCGGGAATGTTTTCTTATTCAGTACCAATCACTTACTGATCATTAATCTTTTACGGCTATGAAAACGTTCCTCTTTTCCCTGCTCGCAGCAGCATTGTTGCAAACCCTGCACGCACAACACGATCTCGCCGTTCTCGACGGCACGTTGTCCTACTACCCGACTGTTTCCGACGAAACCCCTGTGTCTTCCGAACCCGCTTTTTCCGTCGCACCCGCTACAACAGACAATATGGCGCATATCGGCTTTGGAAAGGGGCTGCGCCAGGCCATTACCCTTCAGGTGTTGACCCCGACAGCCGACGTGCTGGTCAACCGCGAAATCCCAGCAGGCTCCAAAACCGTCAAGGTTGACCTGAGCGGTTTTCCGGACGGGACTTATACCGTGCGTTTTCGCCTTGGCGACCATACCTGGATAAAGCAGGTGGTCAAAGGCTGATATACCGCCGGAGATTCTTTCCGGCGCTGAATGCACCGCGCCTATTCCACGGTAATTTCATCGACGTACATCCACGCTTTTTGGCCTTTGCCCTGGTGCCATTCAGGACAAAGGCCAATATTTTTTGCTTCCATGCGAATGTAACGCGCCTTTTTTCCGATTTCGAGGCTGGGTCTTTTGACATCTGTACTTAAATGGCGCGTAACCGGCGGCTCCGACCACTCGCCTGCCGGGGTAAATACCTTGCCATCATCTGAAACGGATACGCGCAGGGACAGGGGTGGAAATATCCATTGGGCGGTGGCGCGTAAAAAGCCCGCCCGGATGCGCCCGATCCGCTGCACTTTTCCCAGGTCGATCGTCCAGGTTGCGTCATCGCCTTCGTAACCCTGCCAGGCCATATCCCATGGACTGGTCGTGCCGAGCAGACCGTCGCTCAGGCTTTTCGTGCCCGCACTGCCGGGATGTTTCGCAGAGGGTTCCGGCGAGGGGACCACGGTTTTTCCGGAAGCGAGGTGTAGCTGCAGCGCAAATTGATCGGTCCGATCTGCGGGCGCCATTTGTGCGTCGAACACCCTGGTTGTCAATACTTTTCCGGGTGATACTTGCATGGGAGTGCCGGGTACTGCCCATTGTCCGTTTTCGGTGTCGGGCTCGCTGCCGTCGAGGGTATAGCGGATGCGCGAAGCCGGATCGGAGCAACTGATGCTCAGCAGGGCATCGCCGTTGTCGAGTATTTTCAGGACCTTGAAATCCGCGTTGCGCCATACCGCCGGCCAGTCGTCGGTGCGGAAGCAGGAGGCGGGTAAGCCTTCTGCATTAAATAAATTCGGCTCGGAAATATTCCCAAAAGCGAAGCGAACGGCTGCCGGCGCCGGCACTTCCGGAGAAAACACCAAAGCGCTTTCGCCTTCTATGACGGCCGTTGCTGGGTAAAAATGCCGGTCGGTTCCGGCGATCTCGAAGCAGCAAATGCGTTCGCCGTGCGCCTGCAGACCGCCCTTTGCATAATCGAAATGTACGCGGGCCTTATTGCCTTCTATGCTCATTCCCCTGTACAAAGGGCCCGAGCAGACGATATCCGTCATGCCGTAATCGTTTTTCAGCGCCCAGGCCGCGAGGCGTTTGCCCACATCCGTTTTATTGCCCGGGTGTATGTCTTCTATATTGCCGATGTCGCTGGTGACTGCCATGCCCGAATGAGGGATCAGGTCGAGTGCGCGGCGTTGCCGGTCGCGCAGTTCCGCTCCCTCGCGGGGCGTGCCGTAGCGCCAGGGAGCGATCTGAACGTAGTAAAATGCCAGTTCAGAGTCTCCGAAATCCGCGCGCCAGTCGGCAGCGAGTTGTTGCAGCATATCGGCGTACAGCCCGGGATTGTAGGTGTTTGTTTCTCCCTGATACCAGAGAAAGCCTTTGATCTTCAATGAGATAAGCGGAGCGATCATGCCGTTCCAGAGCGAGCCGGGGCGACC
Organism: Lewinellaceae bacterium; assembly: GCA_020636045.1. Classification (GTDB taxonomy): domain Bacteria; phylum Bacteroidota; class Bacteroidia; order Chitinophagales; family Saprospiraceae; genus M3007. The sequence continues at coordinate 36,518 of JACJYP010000010.1, read as the reverse complement.
GTAGTTCCAGATCGGGTGGTGCTCGGTAATGGCTGTGGCGAATGCGCCGGTCTCGAAATCCTGCTCATGCATCCACGCTTCGATGGGCGTGCCGCCCCAACTGGTATTGATCAGCCCGATCGGTATGCCGAGCCGGTCGCGCAACTCGCGCCCGAAAAAGTAGGCCACGGCGCTGAACTGCCGCATCTCTTCGCGGGTGCTTCGACTCCAGGCGCCCCGGCAGTCGTTCGCCGACTCGGGTACCGACATGCGCGGTACGGTAAACAGGCGCAGCGAAGAATCATTGGCGGCTTCGTACTGGGCTTCGGTAATATCGAGATTGCCCCACGAAGGCCGCCATTCCATGTTCGACTGGCCGGAGCAGACCCATACTTCGCCAAAAAGAATGTCATCGAGCACAATGTCTGCCCAGCCGCCCTTGATGGTGATGTAGTGCGGCTCGTAGGAAGCCTCCGGCGTCGGCAGTAAAACCGACCATTGCAGGGAACTGCGATCAGCGCCGGCTTTGAATTCGCGCCCCGGCAACCAGGAACATAAAATCACAAGTTTGTCTTCCGGCGCCGCCCAGCCCCAGAAACGGATCTCCGTATTCTGCTGCAATACCATGTGGCTGCCAAAAATGGAGGGAAGTCGTATGTCGGCCCGCGCGTGGAAAGCGGTGAGCAGGAGTAAAAAGCAAGCCGCCCGGCGGGCCTTTTTCACGAAAGGCGTATCGATATGCATAAGGATGAAAAACGTTTGTTACAGTTGCGACAAGTTCCGAAAGAAATATGCATTTTCAAGGCTTTTTTGCGCGTTTTTTGATAGTTTTGATCCGGTTTTTTCAAAACCTTGAAGCAAGGGAAACTTCGCAAGATTCGGGTTGCCATCGCAGCCGATTACCCCCAATTTTGTCAAAAAAAATCATGACAACTGAAAGTCAGAACTACCGGCGCGTAGCCGATGCCATCGAATATCTGGAGCAGCATTTTCGCGACCAGCCTTCCCTGAAAGAAGTCGCCGCGCAGGTACACCTTTCCCCCGAGCATTTTCAGCGCATCTTCACCGAATGGGCCGGCGTGAGTCCCAAGAAGTTCACCCAGTACCTGACCCTTGATTTCCTGCGGAACCGCATGCAACATTTTTCCAGCGTGCAGGATGCCGCCGATGCGGCCGGGTTGTCGGCGCAGTCGAGGGTTTATGACCTGTTTGTCAATATAGAAGGGGTCACGCCGGAAGAATTCCGGAGCGGCGGGCATGGTTTGCAAATACGATACGGCTTCCATCAGACGCCGTTCGGCGAGTGTTTCATCGCCGCTACGGAGCGGGGCATTTGCGCCCTTTCTTTTACAGATGACGTTTCGCCGCAAGTCGAACTCGGCCGTTTCGAACAGAAATGGGCCTTTGCGGACATAAAGGAAGATCACTTATTCACCCGGACCTGGATAGAACGCGTTTTCCCCGAACATCCCAACGGGGAGAGTAAACTCACTCTCCTGCTGCAAGGCACGCAGTTTCAGTTGAAAGTGTGGGAGGCCCTGCTGAATATCCCGAGCGGATCGGTGAGCACATACGAACACATCGCGCGCAGCATCGGCAGGCCGGGCGCTCAGCGCGCAGTCGGCACGGCCATCGGCCAGAATCCTGTCGGATACCTCATCCCCTGCCACCGCGTGATCCGCAAAACCGGTGGCGTAGGCAACTACCGCTGGGGAGAAACGCGCAAACGGGCCCTGATCGGGTGGGAAATGGCCCATGCTGATCTTGCACAGGCGGTGTGATTGCCAGGAAGATTGGTTCTGATGTTATGAAGTAGGCAGTGGCAGTAATTCGTAGTTGGACACTGCCACTGCCTACTGCTGCTGCCACCGGTACTGTTTTCACGATTCCAGCGCGACGACCTGCGGGGCTTTTTCCACTTTTTTCACGCTCCGCTTGTTTACCTGCCACATCAATACTACGCACAGCAACACGATGCTGGCGCCGATGAAACCGAGGGTGTCGTAGTGTTCCAGCGGGCTGTTTTTGGTGTGTTGCACCACTATTACGCCTGCAAAGGCGGAAGCAATGCCGCCGGCGATCTGCTGGAGCGAAGAGTTGATACTCATGAACGCGCCGCGGTCGGGCATGGAAGGCACCGCCGTCATGATCGCCATGCTCGGCACCATGCGCGACATGATCCCGGCAAAAAGCAGGATGTTGATCGCTACGACGTACCACATCGGCGAGATCGTCATGTGTGTGTAGATGATCATAAAAATGACTGCCCAGACCGAGCCGACCGCGAAAAGCGTGAATTTGTCAACTTTGTCCGCCAGCCTGCCTACTGCCGGCATCGCCAGCAGGGAAAATACGCCGGTGATCATGAACACCAGCGGCAACTGCTCGTGCGTGATGCCGGTATTGTTGACCAGAAATGCCGAACTGAAGGGCATGAGCAGGAACCCGCCGATGCTCAGCAGGGCCGTTGCGGAAAATGCGTAGCGGTAGTCGGCAATAGCAAAGGTGTGTCGCAGGTGTTGCAACGCATTGCGTCCGGTGTCCTTGCCCAGGTGCTCGCGCACCGGTTGTAATTTGTTAAAAATCAGCGCGGCCATGATGAGCCCGAGTCCGACGATCATCAGGAAAGGCGCATGCCAGCCCCACAGGTTGGCGAAGTACAGGCCGATTGGAATGCCCAGCACCTGACTGGCGCCGAAACCCATTTGTATGAATCCCATGACCCGCCCGCGTAGCGACAGGTCGAACAGGTCGGTGACGATCGCCAGGGAGATGGACCCGATCACGCCGCCGAAAATGCCCGTGATGATACGCGCGGCGATCAATGTCGGGTAATTCGGGGCTAGGCCGCAAAACAGGGTGCCGGCGATAAAGCCCGTGTAGAAAAAAAGCAACAGGCTTTTCCGGTCGTATTTGTCGGCAAATCCCGCCGCCATAAACCCGGAAAGACCGGCGCTGAAAGCATACGAGGAAACTGCCAGGCCAAATTGTGCCGGGCTGAGGTCCATCGACTTGATCAGGATGTCGCCCAGCGGCGCCATGACCATGAAGTCGAGCACGACTGTAAATTGGGTGATCGCCAGCAGGGCGACCACGGTTTTTTGGTAGGGGGTGAAAACAGATTTTTCTGCCATTGGGTAATTAATGTGTTTGTTTTTTCGGTAAAAATGAAGCGCAGGATGACTCCAGGCGCGCTTCTTCGGCGCGCTTTCGTTTTTTCTGCATTCGTATTGGAGTAGAAAAGATCGGAATACTCAGGTGAGTTCTTCACAGGAGAAGCCGGCTGCTGCGACCTGTTCTATGATGCGTTTGGGATCCAACCGTTCCGATACTTCCACCCGCAACACACAGTCCACGTCGTCGCAATCGACCGTCCAGCGCAGCACGGCCGGCAGGGCCGCCAAAAAAGGCTCCAGGCGCTTGCCCGCCTCCGGGCTGCCGATATCGGTTTTGAACACCAGAATTTCAGTGGTCGCAGTCATGGTAATCATCAATTAAATGTCATTGAAGTGATTTAAACTTGTCCGGCGAGCCGTAATGTAAGTGCCTGGTTCTGAAGACGAGACTCATATTGAGTTGCGTACCGGGCTAAGTACGGAACGAAAAACAGGCGAAGTATTCATGGCCAATGACTTGCATTATGGCCGGCATGATATGTTTAAATCGCTTCATTGCAAAAGGATTAAAAAGATTACGGTTTCAGGGCTTTCAGCACCAGTTCGAGCGTTTGGTCCATGATCTCCCGGGAAATGCTGAAGGGGCGGTTGCCCACACTTCTGCCTTCCTGGTGGAATTTGATGAGGTTGATCAGGGGGGCGTATGCGATCGACCAGAACACTTCGAGCGGCATGGGTTTTAGTTCGCCCTTTTTTACTGCATTTTTTGTAAAACGCCCCAGCGGTTCCGATAATTCACTGACGACCGAGTTATAAATCTGGTCGCGAAAAGGGGAGTGCCGCAGGTGATCGAAACACTGTATGGAGTCGGGGTTGGACAGCCAAAACTCGGCCCTGTTACGCCATTGAATCCGCATGCCTTCTTCGAAGGACATATCGGGATCAAAATCTTTCAGCGTAGCGACCGACATGCGCCTTCCTTCCTCGATGCCCAGTTGCAGGATCAGATCGTTTTTGTCCTTGTAATAGATATAGAGCGTAGCCGGCGATACCCCGGCAGCCTTGGCCAGTTTTTGCATGGAAAAACCGTTCAAACCCTCGTGTACGATCAATTCGAGGGCTTTTTGATGGACCAGGCTGATCTTATGCTCGTCTCTTTTGCGCATTTCAGGCACAAAAATAAGTGAATGTTTATTTATTTAAAATCAATTCACCCCTTATTGAATGTTAATTTTTTGCGCCGGTCTCATAGTTTGCTGATAACCAACCCTTTTACCTGAAAGGTTCCCGCGGCCTGATCCGGAAGATAAAGACGCAGTGTGTGCATGCCTTTTTGCAGGCTTATCTGCCCGATTAATGTGTTCTTCCACACTTTTTCCGCCGACTCGCTGCGCGGCACCCGGTCCTGCGTTGTTATTTCTTCGCTCATAAATGGCTCGGCTATCCTGAAGGGCAAAATATTGCCGTCATCCGATGATAGCATCAGTTCCCTATCTGCAAAATAGCCGTCGCAGTTATACAGCAGCCCGATGGAAAATACCCCCGTTTCATGGACCTCTAAAACCCAGGCTGCCGTATCCCGCGCACCGCTCCATCCTTCCAGCCAGTCGTCCGTCCATCCCCTGCCGCTGCTGTATCGCAGGGCGCCGTTCAGGATGGCATCCGAAGCTTCCAGTATTACCCTCGGGCTTTCTTTCCAGCCGACCGGTACGGGCGGAGGCGCCGTACCCGACCGCGTTACATCGCCGTACCATTGGAGATAGCGGTTTTTCAGATCCCGTGTTTTTTCTGTCAGGCTATCAGACAGGTCTTTTTCCTGAACCGGATCATCGGCCAGATCGAATAACTGGGCCTTACCTCGCTCATCGAGCACCAGCGTGTACCTGCCAAGACGTAGCGCTCCCGGAAAAGGCCGCACTTTTTCCTCCGAAAACTGAGAAAAAATCGCCCTGTTTTCCGTGAAGTCGGGCGCGCCTTGCATCACGCGCGACAAATTGAGGCCGTCGCAGACAAGGCTTTTGGGCAGGGAAATTTCGCACAGACCGGTCAGCGTCGGCAGCAGGTCGATGTGCGCGGCGGGGTGGGGCATGTGTCGCGGCGAGAGGTAGTTGCGGCGGTGGATAATGCAGGATGCCCGTATGCCGCCTTCGTAAACGGATGCTTTTTTTCCGCGCATGCCGCCGTTGTAGCGTTCGCCATTCGGGCCGTTATCGCTCAGGAAAACCACGTAAGTCCGGTCGCGGATGCCCAGGCTGTCGAGCGCATGCAGCAGCCTGCCGATGTTGTCGTCTGCGTTTTCGATCATGCCGTACACCGCGGCGTTTTTGTCGCTCAGCCCGCGCCGCTTGTATTTGTCAAAATAAACGTCGGGGCACTGGAAAGGGCTGTGCGGCGCATTGTAGGCCAGGTAGCAAAAAAACGGCTGCTCGCCGGCGCGTGCGATGTACTGAATGGCGGAGTCGGTCAGGATGTCCGTAATAAAGCCCTGCGGGCGCACTTCGCGGCCGTTGTACAGCAGCATTGGGTTGAAATAATTGTTCAGGTGCCCGCCGTAAAACCCCAGAAACTCGTCGAATCCCTGTCCCTTCGGATCATTCGGGTATTGCGCGCCGTTGTGCCATTTGCCGAACATCGCCGTTCGGTATCCGGCATCCCGGAAAACCTCCGCCATGGTCAGCGCTTCGCTGCGCATCACCTCCTGCCGTCGCGCTATCCAACTGACGCCGCTGCGCAGGGCATAGCGCCCGGTCAGCAGGCTCGCCCGCGTTTGCGCGCCCACAGGGCTCACGTAAAACCGGTCGAACTCTACACTTTCTGCGGCCAGCCGGTCGAGGTTCGGCGTAAAAATGCTGTCGTTGCCGTGGCAGTGCAGATCGCCCCAGCCCTGATCGTCTGTCAGGATGAGGATCACATTCGGCGACGGCTGCGCACATAAAAGAGTGAAATGCAGAAAAAAACACCCCGCGATTGCGGTGGCGTGCCTGAGTATGAATTTCATTTCCTGAAAACGGTAAATGCCGGCCGGCGGTTGACCGCAAGACAAGATTGTCATTTTCCCGGGTGCCGGGCACAGTTATTTGTTCTGCGACAAAGAGGCCCCTGCAACTTTCAGTCCGCTGCCGTTTTTGGGGCGCTTGTAGAGTTTGGGAAGCCGATCCTGCAAAATGATACGTTCATCGCGGCTGAACTGGATGAAGTCACCAGCGCTGACCTGACCCGGAAAAGGGGCGTAGTAATGGTCCGATTTCGAGCGGTGGTACGCGTTGCGCCACACCAGTACATAGGCGATCCCGATGCTCTTGTCGCGTGCTGCACTTTGTAGTTGTCGCAGCAGCATTTGTGTCCACCAGTTTTTGTCGGGGATGGTTTCAAAGCCTGTTTCCGTAAAAGCAGCGACTTTCCCGTGTTGTTCGGCGAGATCGGCGACGATCCGGAGTTTTGCCGGAAGGTCGATCTTGATTTGCTCCAGGTTGTAAGACCGGTAGTAATAGTCGAGTCCGAGAATGTCCACATATTCATCGCCGGGGTAATTGCGCATGTAGTGCGATTCATCTTCGAACACATCGGGCGAATAAGCGTACAGGATATGATGCAGCCCTTTCTCATTGCGCAGGTAGTCGACGGTAAAACGCCACAGCCGGACATATTCTTCCGGCGTGCAACTGCGGGCGCCCCACCAGAACCAGCTGCCCGTATGTTCGTGCCAGGGGCGCAGGATAACGGGGATGTAGTGCGAAAAAATGCCCCGCGACCTCAGGCTTTTGAGGTAATCGGCCAGCATGTCAAGTTGTTCTACCAGCAGGTGATGGAGCGGCGCCCCGGGCAGAATATCGCGCACCGTGGTGCTGGTATCCCACGCCGTGCCGCCGGTGCTGAGGTTATCAAGGTGCCATCCGATGGTGTTGACGCCGCCCATGTCGTACACCTGGCGCATCCAGCGGCGCATGGCATCGTAATTCACGGAGTCGATGTTCCATTTGCCTCTTCCGAATTTTCTACCGAGTTCCCAGCCGAATACCGCCGGGTAGGCGCCGCAGGTTTCCTGCACGTCGGAGCGGCCGTCTTCCCGCTGCCAGTAGACACCGTAAGCCAGGTCGTCCTGATGGCCGAACAGGGTGTGTTCATTTGAAAGGCTGCGCAGGTTGGCGAACAGTGCCCGGGTGCGCCGGGTGGCTTCCGGGTCGGAAGGAGCGGCCGCATTTTGTGCGTTTAGTGCCGGCAGCGCCGGAATCGACAACAGAAGAAGGCATAAAAGCCGCTGCGCTTTTATGAGAGTCATGGCAAATTGAATTGAAATGTAGGCCGTCCGGCAATGTAAAAAGTGCCGGACGGCCCGGAAGAGACAGTTGTCCCGAAGGCGTCAAAGATGTTCGAAACGCACGTTGTCCATGCAGGCGTTCACAAGTGAAGTCCCGTTGTTGAAGGCAACGCCGAAATCCTCCGTGATCGTCGACAGATCGCTGATCTGGTTGGCGCCGTCGTAAAACGCGGTCAGCGGGATGGTAATGGTGACCCAGCCGTTTGTCTGGTACGGTCCGCTCGTTTCCCAGGGTTTCCAGTAGTGCCAGAAGTCGCCAGAGGAGCCCTTCAGGCGCCAGGCGAACTCACCGCCCGTGATCGGCTCCAGCACGTTGATGTCAAATTTCAGGACATAATTTGCGACGTCGGTGCCGATGGTCGGCCCCGGGAAGTTGTCCTGGCCGTTGCGCCAGAAAAAGCCCGTCCAGCCGTTGCAATCCTTGTTGACGCGATAATAGCTGGAGCCGTCGAGGCTGAATGCCGGATCGTTTTCCGGACCGCCGGTATCGCCCCACCATAGGCCGAGGTTGTCAAAGTTGAAAAATACGAGGCTGGGGTCCACGACCGGGTCCACGCCAACGATATTGATCGTCGGCGATTCGATGACCTCGTTGTTGGCCGTGATAAGTTTGAGCGTCCCCATTCCCGTTTTGACGTCCATCGGCACCACCACCTGGATCAGGCTTTCCGTTTTGATGCCGAACATGGTCGCGGAGATATTGATCGGAAAGATCACCTCCGTGATCTCGTCGAGGTTTTCGCCCACAATGTTGATCATCTCGCCCGGCTGCGCCTGGGTCGGCATGTCGGTGATCGTAGCCGATGTGCTGGGCAGGATGTTCAGCGCCTGTGCCGAACTGACTTCCGTGCCGTTGGTCGTGACGATCGTGATGTTGCCCGAAGCGGTGCCGACCGGCACGGTGACCACCACTTCCGTTGCCGTAGCGCCGGAAACGCTCACTTCCGTATTGCCGCTGAAGCGCACTGTTGCGACGAGATCGAGATCGGTGCCGCTGATGGTAATGTCGTTGTTGAATTGTACGTCCGTCGGTGCAATAGAGGAAATCGTTGGTGCTACCAGTGATAGTACCCCCGTTGAAGCCACGGATTTATCGGCAGCCGTGCCGAAGATCACCACATCTTCCGTCGCGTCGATGGGCACGCCGACGGTGATCTCGGTGTCCGTACCGCCGGTCAGCGTACCACTTTTTCCGCCGCCGAAAGTCACTTTGGTCACCAGGTCCAGATCGGTGCCTTTCACGACGATGTCCGTGCCGTTTTTCGCCGGATTGGGCGTCATGGAAGTAATGGTCGGCACTTTCATCTCCACTTCCGGAGTAGAGCTTACTTCCAGCAGGGAAGCGACGATCAGTTTGACCGGCCCGTCCTTTGCATCGGCCGGCACGTCGAGCACGATCTTGCCCGGTTCGATGCTGGTAAAGGTGGTCACCTTGCTACCGCCGCTAAACACCACTTCCCTGGTGAGATCGAGATCGGTGCCTTCAATGGTCAGCGCCGTCCCGGCTTTTACCGGTTTGGGTGAAATTGCCGTTACTTGGGGAAGCGTGACGGTCAGATCCGTTTCGGAGGACACCAGGATGGGGTCGGCAAGGCCGTTGGACACGACAATCGGGCCGGTTTGCGCATCTTCAGGGACCCTGACTTCCAGTTTTCCCTGTTCCTGACTGACGAACGAGGTGTCGGCAACCGATTTTTTATTGCTGAAAATGACCTCCTTGACGAGGTTGAGATAAGTGCCTTCGATGGTGACCACGTCGCCGGGCCGTGCTTCGGCGGGACTGAACGAAGTGATCGCGATCGGCTCGGAGATCCTGAGTTCCGTTTTGGTCACGATATCGCCCTGCGGGGTTTTGAGCGTGATCTTGCCGTTCACCGTCGCATCGGGCACCGTGATCACCAGCAGGCCGGGGCTTTTCGTATTGAAAGCCGTAACCTCTACATTATCGGAAAGAACGATGGCCGTCACCCTGTCGAGGTTGGCTCCGATGAACCGCAGTTCCCCGCCCCTCAATACCGGTGAAGGGCCGAAACTGTTGAGTTGGATCAGGTCGCTCGTGTCGTCGTCTTTTTTGCAGGCATCGATGAAAAAAGCGATGCCGAGCAGACCGAACAGGAGCAGGAGCGGCTTTATTTTGAATATGTTAGACATGATTTTCGCAGTTTTGAATTATTTAGGAACGATGCGCACATTGTCGATGGCGACGTAAACCGGGTTGGTGCCGTCAGCAGGGCCGAACAACATCATGGTCACATTGGTCAGCGACGACAGGTTGTCGATCTTGCGGGTGCCATTGTCATCGTCCGGATCATCTTTGTAATATTTGAATTCGCTCATCGGGATGGATACGGTGATCCAGCCGTCGGTGGTGTACGGGCCGTTCTTCCAGGGCTTCCAGCGTGCGAATACGGTGCCCTGCACGTCGCGGCCGTGATCCTCGGCGTATGGACCGAAAAAGATCTCCATGCGTACGTCGCGCCATTCTTCGGGCACATTGCACTCGAATTTGAACACCAGGTCATCGATATTGCCGGTTGCCACGGGAATGTTGCCGCGACCGCGGGGCGCCCAGTACTGCATGGTCAGTTCGTTGGTCCACAGCCACGCGCCGTCGGCCGCGTGTTTGAAAAATGCGTAGTTGGCATCGCAGGGCGACGGTAAGGGGTTGTCGCCGCTGTTGGCGATGGGCGCCGTCCAGGTTTCGTGAATTTTGGTGTCGTAGTCGAGCAGGATGTTGCGGTCGTCGCGGAAGCGGAAGCCGGAAATTGATTTGCCAAAATTGGTCTGCACAGAGATCGGCCCCGATGTAGCCCCGGCCGGTACAGTGACCTCCAGTTTTGTCTTTTCCAGCGATACCACCTGCGCTTCCAGGTCGCCGGGGAAGACCACTTTGATGGGATCGAAGAAAAAATCGCCTTCGAGCACCACCGTGCCGCCGTCTGGTACGTACTCGCATTTGATGCTGCCCAGCAACGGCTCGGGAACATTGACGCTAAAATCGTACAGCATTTCGGTGCCGTCGGCAAATACAAAGCGCATTTTGTTGGTCACCACCGTCGGCACCGTGCTGGGCACACTCACCAGAATGGTTTTGTCGGTAATGTAAGTGGGGTTGAGGGTCGCCTGCTGGTCGTTGAACCAGAGTTCGCGGGTGTTGCCCAGGTTGTCGCCCACGATAGCGATCAGGCTGCCCATGAAACTGCCCACAATGAGCGAGTCGGATTTGCCGGGATCGGTGGAGCGGATGTAGTAGACGACCGGCTCGCCGTCGGAGGCCGTGCTGTCATCTTTTTTGCAGGATAGCACGCCGATGACCACGGAGGGTATGATCAGGAATGCCAGGTATTTCATCAAAGATTTCATTATTTCAGCATTTGATGGTAAAAGGAATGTCGCCGGCTTCCGTCAGAACGGATAATCGACGGCGGGTTCGTCGGGCGCCAGCATCGGGTTGGCCACTACGTCCGCTGCCGGAATGGGCAGTTTCATATCGGCAGCCGTGATATTGATCGGGCTGGCAGGTGGTATGAGGTCGTAGCCGGCCACGGTATTTTCGTCGGGCGCGTTAGGCGTGACGATCCGCACGTAGGTGTATTCGCGTTGCTGCGCGTTGAGCCAGTCGAGCGCAGCCATCGGATCGCGGTAGTAAAAGCGTTTGATATCAAACCAGAAGTTGCTTTCAAAGCCGAATTCCACGCGGCGCTCGCGCAGGATGTCGGCAAAAGTGAATTCCGTTTTTGCCGGCAGGCCCGCCCGCTGGCGAATGGCGTTGAGGTATTCCAAAGCCTTGCCGTCGGCGCTGCTGCTGCCGGAGCCCAGCGCTGCTTCTGCGTAAATGAGGTAGATATCGGCGAGGCGCAGCATGTACTGGTTGATCGCCGTAGCCTGGCCGGTCGATACTTTCCCGCCGGTATCGTCGGCGCTGCCCACGATGTATTTTTTGGCATTGTTGAGTACGGGCGCCGCGCCTTCCAGCACGATGTTGGGGTCGGCAGGGTCGCGATTCACGATCTTGTAAGTATAGCCACCGTCGCTGCTACGGATATCCGGGTAGTGATCGCCGTTGCTCATGAAAATGCTGGACTGCCGCTTGTCGCCCGGTTCTACCGACTGCACGAAATCATAAGAGGCGCTTTTGCCACCGCCCCAGCACTCGCTGTTGCCGGTGAGCTGGCTGCTGCGCGCCCAGTTGGCCTGACGGCTGTTGCCGAAAGCATAGGCGCCTTCCATCCACTGCAGGGCGAACATGGACTCGGCGTTGTTGTTGTTTTCAATTTTGAACAGGTCGGCGTAATTGGGCATCAGCGACATACCGCTGTTGTCGATCACATCAGCCGCGTATTGCCGTGCTTTGCTAAAGTTATCGGCCGAATTGGCGTCGCCGAGGTTCTGCGCCAGGGTGAGGTGCAGTTTGGCGAGCATGCCTTTGGCCGCCCATTGGGTGATACGCCCCGGCACGTCGGCGGCGGGAAGATTGTCCGCGGCAAATACAAAATCGCGGCGCGCAAATTCCATGATGCTGGAGCGGGTGTTTTTGGGCAAAAAGAGGTTGTTGCTGGACACCAGTTCCGTCGAATTTTCCACGATCGGCACTTCTTCCCACAATTCACCCAGCATGAAATAACACAGGCCGCGCACGAAGCGGGCTTCGCCGAGCGCCCGGTCGATCACGTCCTGCGATACCTTGCCGCCCGCGGCGCGGGGCATGTCGTTGATGATGGAGTTGGCGTAGGAGATCACGCGGAAAAGTCCTTTCCAGCCAGCGGAAAGGTGGGCGTTGCCCTCCGTAAAGGAAAAATAAAAGAACTGGCCTTCCTGATCGTAGGTATAGTACATGTTTCCTGACATGCAATCGCCCACCAGCCAGTAGAATTTATCGTTGAAATCGAACCAGGGAAACCCGTAGAGGGAAGCCGTCGCGGCCCTGATCTCGTTTTCGTTGTTGTAAAAGTTGTCGATCGTGAGCCTGTCCTGCGGCTCGATATCCAGAAATCCTTTGCTGCATGCGCTCAGCAGGAGCACCAGGAGCAGCGCGGAGAGATGTTTGATCTTATGTTTCATTGCTACTGAATTTTGAATTGAGTGAGTTTGTCGGCATTCGATCCGTTTTCAGAAATCGACGTCCAGTCCGAACGTGTACAATCGCGGGGTCGGGTAGCGCCCCATGTCCACGTTTTGCAGGAGCGGGTCCTGGTTGAACGCGCCGATCTCGGGATCGTAGCCGGTGTACTTGGTAAAGGTTTTAACGTTTTGGGCGTTCACATAGAGCCGTAGCCGCTCGATCCGCAGGCGTTTGCTCATATCTGTCGGGAAAGTGTATCCGAGCCGGATATTTTGCAGCCGCAGGTAAGAGCCGTCTTCAATAAAGCGATCGGACATGCGGGTGTTGCGGTTGTTGTCGGTTGTTGTCGGCCGCGGAATATCCGTACCCGGGTTCGCGAGGAATACGTTGGACGGGTCGAGATCAGAGCCGTTCGGGTCGACAAGGCCGTAACGCGCGCGATTGAACACGGTAGCCGCCTGATTGGCATACACGTTGGTCATGCCCTCGATCTGCACGCGCGAGTAGTTCAGAATATCCGCGCCGTAGGAGCCTGTGAGGTAAACGGTCAGGTCGAAGTTGCCGAGCGTAAAGTCATTGCTCAGACCAAAAGTGAAATCGGGGTTGGGGTTGCCGATGATCGTCTGGTCCTGCGTGTTGATCACGCCGTCGCCGTTCAGATCCTTGAACTTGACATCGCCGATCCAGACTCCCGTACGCTTGTCCACGAGGTTTTTGCCATCGTTGGCAGGGTCGGGAATCTGTACGGCGTGGTTCAGGATATCCTGCTCGTCGGTAAAAATGCCTTCCATCTGGTATCCGTAGAACAGGCCGAGCGGCTCGCCGACGCTGGTCCTGGTCGCCGTCTGGAATTCGCTGTACCAGTACAAATTGCGGTAGTAAATGCGTGTGGCAATGTCCAGTTCCTTGATCCTGTTCTTGTTGCGCGAAAAGGTCAGGTTGGTGTTCCAGGTAAAATTGCGGCCCTGGATGTTGAATGTATGAAGCGAAAGGTCGAAGCCCTTGTTCTCCATTTTACCTACATTGGCAAAAGGCGCCTGAATGTCCTGGTAATCGGTGCCGCCGAGATAACTGGGCACGGAGAGTTGCAGCAGCATGTCGGCCGTCTGCTTGTTGTAAATATCGAGCGAAAGGTCCACGCGGCCTTTGAAAAGACCCAGGTCGATGCCGAAATTGAATTGCTTGCTGGTTTCCCATTTCAGTTTGGGGTTGGCGATCTTTTCCTGGCGGTAGGCGGTGCCGAAGGGAGAGTTGAGCGCCAGGATCGACGAGCCGTAGGCATAGGTCCGGATGGCCTGGTTGCCCACTTCGCCGTAACCAAAGCGCAGTTTCAGGTCGGTATTCAGCCCGCGCATGAATTGCTCATTGCCGACCCGCCAGGCAAAGGCGGCGGACGGGAAATAGCCCCAGCGATTTTCAGGCCCGAAACGCGACGAGCCGTCGGCGCGCATGGTGAAGGTGAACAGGTAGCGGTCCATCAGGCTATAGTTGAAACGCCCGAAGTAGGATGCGATGCTCGCCGCGTCTTTCCAGCCGGATGTGCGCGAAGTGACGTCTTCCCCTTCGCTCAGGATGGTAATGTCATTGCTGGAGAAATTCTTTTTTGTCACCTGAGAGCCTTCCCAGGCTGATTTTTGCGCTTCCTGGCCGATCATGGCAGTGAGGTCGTGTTTTTCATTCGACAGCACGTTCCAGGTCAGGTAGTTTTTCCAAATCCAGAAAAAACTGCTCTCCTCGCGCTGGCGCAACTGGTTTTCGGTGTTGACCAGCACCCCCCAGCGGTAAGTGGGGTGGAATGCCCGGTTGAGTCCGTGGTTGTCGTCGAAGCCGATCTCAGAGCGGAAGGTCATGCCCTTGAAAAGCGTGACGTCGCCGAATACGCTGCCGATCAGGCGCTGCCGCCCGAAGGTGTTGTTGCGTTGCAGGGCAGCGGCTACCGGGTTGTAAGTTGCGGCGGTGAACATGGCTTCCGGGCCTGCATAGTTGCCGTTGAGATCGCGCACGGCGATATCGGGTTGGCTGAGCAATGCCTGCATGATCACGCCGTCTCCGCCGTCGTTGAGGGTGATCTTTTCCTCGGTTTTCGCGTATGCGAGCGAGCCGCCGATCTTGAACCAGTCCTTCACTTCATTGTCCAGGCTCACACGCGCAGTGTAGCGGTTGAAATCCGAGCCGATGATGATGCCGTCCTGCTGGAAATAGCCGCCCGATACCGCGTAGTTGGTCTTGTTGGTGCCGCCGGAAACGGATAACTGGTGGCTGTGCATACCGGCCGTCTGGAAAATTTCATCCTGCCAGTCGGTGCCGGCGCCCAAAATGCTGGGATCCAGGTAGTGCAGGTTCGGCTGCAGGCCGAGGTCGTCGGAAATCTGCAACTGGTAATCGGCGTACTGCGGCAGCGTCATCATTTCGAGGCTGTTGGGCAGCGACTGGATGCCGTAAAACCCGTTGTACGAAATTTTGCTTTCCCCTTTTTTGCCGCGTTTGGTGGTGACGAGCACCACGCCGTTGGCGGCGCGGGAGCCGTAGATCGCCGACGCGGAAGCGTCTTTGAGCACTTCTATGCTGACGATGTCGTTCGGGTTGATCGTGGAGAGCGGGTTGACGCGGTTCTGGCCGTTGGCGCCGCCGGCCCAGTCGAAGCCGGCTACCGTAATGCCGTCGCCCTGGATGGGGATGCCGTCGATCACGTACAGCGGTTCGCTCGATCCCGTGATGGAACTCGCGCCCCTGATCCGGATCGATACCGCACCGCCGGGCTGCCCCGAATTCTGGGTCACCTGCACCCCCGCTACGCGCCCCTGCAGGGCCTGGTCGATGTTGGTCACGACCGATGCCCGGAGTTGCTCTTCTGAAACGGAAGCGACGGAGCCGGTCAGGTCGCTTCGCTTCTGTGTGCCGTAGCCCACCACCACCACCTCGCTGAGGATGGCATTCGCGACCATGATCACATCCACCCGCGCGCCGTCGGCCGGCACGGTCTGGAGCTGGTCTTTATGCCCGGTGTACACGAATTGCAGGCGCTCGCCGGTCATCGCCTGTATGCTGTACGCGCCGTAGGCGTCGGTGGATGTGCCGCGGTCGGTGGTATTCACCACGCGGATGGTCACACCTACCAGCGGCTCACCGGCCTCGTCGGTCACGATACCCCTGATATCGAGCATCTGCGCGGAAAGGACGGCGGCGCTGCACAGCGCAAGTGCCATGGCGAACCACCGCTTCCCCAATTGTAGAGGGTAAAATTGCTTCATAACGGATAGATTGTTTTTAGTGAATGGTCGCCAAGGGCAACCTTTCGCCAAAGGTTGATCCGGAATTCGCAATTTCCAGGGGGTAAACCGTTCAAATAGGAGGGGTAAATTTTACAGACAAGTGTTTTTGCCAACAAATGAATCGGATCGAACAAAAAGCCCCTTGTGTTTGATCGTTTTGTCCCCCTTGTCCCTATTTTGCAGGTCCGAACTTTGCAGGAATAATGATCGCAGGTGGTCCGGCTTTTCGAAATATCATTTCAACGGCAGATCAGGACCTTGGGTCTGCCCGGTCAATATTTCCGGCTTTGATAGCGAACACTTCATACGAGTAGGAGTATAACAAGGGGTTGTGTCAGCCTGGCACAACTCCTTTTATGCTTAGCCTGCCGCAACTTTACCGTTCCTATGAAAAAACTCTACTGCGCGGCATTTTGCACCTTTGCCCTCCTGATGAAGCAACAGACGGCTTTTGCCCAGGCGCCCGTGATCAATGCGGCCACCCCGCTCGCCACAACGGTGGAGCAATGGGGTAAATTCGAACTCAGCCTCGACATAACGGCGTCGTGGGTAAATCCCTACGACTACGACGAAATACGCGTCGTCTGCACCTTCACAGCGCCTGACGGCAGCGCGACGGAGGTCGACGGATTTTTTATGCAGGAATATACGCTGACCAGCGATCAGACGGGCAGCATCAGCCCACTCGGGTCCGGGCGCTTCAAAGTCCGCTTTTCTCCCGATCAGCCCGGCGCCTGGAAATACGCCCTTTCCTGTTCCAATGCATCGGGCACGGGCTCATTTCCCGAACAAACCTTCACAGCCGCGGCCCCTGCCGGCGGAAACAAGGGTTTCGTGCGGAGCGGCCAGACCAACTATCTGCGGTTCGACGATGGCGGGCAGTTCATTCCTGTTGGGGAAAATATCGGCTGGTACAACGGCAATGCATATGTGGATTACAAGAACTGGCTCGGCGATTTGTCGGATAACGGCGGCAATTTTTTCAGGATCTGGCAATGCCACTGGGGGCTCGGGCTGGAATGGAAAAACAACGTGAGCGGCTATGCGGGCCTGCGCAGGTACAAACAGCAGTCGGCTTTTTACACCGACTGGTTGTTCGATCACTGCGCGGAAAAAGGCATCTATGTGATGTACTGCCTGCAACACCACGGGCAGGTGTCGAACTTCGTAAATCCCAACTGGTTCGAGAGTCCGTACAATGCCGCAAACGGCGGCCCATGCTCCAATACCTGGGATTTTTTTACCAATTCAACGGCAAAAGACCTCACCAAAAACCGCTTCCGTTACGTCGTGGCGAGATGGGGGTATTCGCGCAGCATCATGGCCTGGGAACTGTTCAACGAAGTTGACTGGACCGACCAGTTTGAAGGAAACAAGGCGAATGTAGCGGCCTGGCACGACGAGATGGCCGCTTTTCTGACAGATATCGATCCCAACAAACACCTGGTGAGCACCAGTTATGCCCAGTCGTTCTACGATCCGCAAGTCTGGAATCACCCGCTGATCGCATTTACCCAGACCCATGTGTATGTTGAATCGCCAAACCTCGAACGCGTGCTTTCCAACCACGTCCGCAAGCACCTCGACGATTTCGGAAAACCAACCATCACCGGCGAATTCGGACTGATCACCTCGGGGTCAGGGCTTCCCTCCCTCGACCCCAACGGGATATACCTGCACAATTCACTGTGGGGTTCCCTGTTTTCTGGCGGCATGGGCGCCGGTGCCACCTGGTGGTGGGACAACTACGTAGCGCCTCAAAATCTTTATTACCACTTCGCTCCAGTGGCTTCCGTGGTGCAGCAGATCCCGTTCGATCAGCAAAACCTGATGCCGGCATCCGCGTCGGTCAGCGGCGTTCCGGCCGACCTCGTCCTGAGCCCCAGCCTCGGCTGGGCGGCGCTTGCCGATACTTCGTTCACCATAGATGCCGGCGGCGCTGTTACGCCGGCTCTGGGCGCGCTGAGCGAGTTTCTATACGGTGCTCAATGGAACACACAATACCGGCGTCCGCCCGTTTTTCATATCACTAACCCCGCAGGAGGCAAATTTCGCGTGACAACCGGCGGGCAAACGGGGCAGTCTCCCAAGATCGCCATCTGGCTCGACGGCGTGAAAAAACTGGAACAAAACGCGCAGATCAACCAGGTGTACCAGATCGACATGCCGGCGGGGCAACACACGATCAAAGTCGACAATACCGGTACGGACTGGATCAGCATCCTGCAATACACTTTCGAAGGCCTCGGCTCGGCGATGGATGCCTACGTGCTGAAATCGCCGGACAATCGAAAAATGGCCGGCTGGCTGTTGCACAACCGCTACAATCACGTTTATGTAAATACCAACGGAATTCCCGCCTCCGCCTCCGGCGCCGTGTTGCATGTGCCGGACGTGGAGAACGGCATGTTCACTGCCCGCCTGTTCGATTGCCTGAGCGGCGCGCTGCTTTCCAGCGAAGCCGTTGCCGTCACCGACGGCACCTTGTCGCTGCCGCTCCCCGATGTATTGTGGGATGTCGCCTTTTACATCGACGACCTGCCGCTCACTGCGGATGAACTGAACGAGGCGCCTGTATTTCAGTATTTCCCGAACCCCGCTGCCGCAGGCGCCGAACTTACACTGGCGATCGAAGAACCGGCGTCGTTGATCGCTGCTTCTTTGCTCGATATGGAAGGCCGCCTGTTGCACACACTCTACGAAGGGATGCCGTATCCGGGCAATATCACGACCCTACCATTGCCATTGCATTTGCCGGCCGGCCTGTACTGGATAAAGATCGAAACGAACAACGGAAGGGCTTCGGCGAAGCCGCTGGTGATCGCCGGCACGCCTTAGTTACCCTCATACTCGCCCGGATTCACCCCGAACTGCTCGCGGAACCGCTCGCGGAAGTATTTCAGGTCAGTAAACCCTACTTTATAGGCGACTTCTGATACGTTGAACTGGTGGGTGGCGAGCAATTGTGCAGCCCGTTTCAGGCGAATGTTGCGCAGAAGGCTGTTGGGCGTTTCCCCCGTCAGCGCCTTCAGTTTCCGGTACAGTTGTATCCGGCTCATGGCGAGGCTGCGCGCCAGGTCGTCGATGGAGAATTCGCTCTCGTCCATGTGCTGTTCCACGGCATCGAGCACGCGCTGCAGGAAATCTTCGTCCAGCGAATTGACGGTCACGGCTGAAGGGGACAGGTCGAACGATTTTCCGAATTTCAGGCGCAGGTTTTCGCGTATCTGGATCAGGTTCCGGATGCGAATGGCGAGCAACTGCATGCTGAACGGCTTGGTGATGTAGTCGTCCGCGCCGGTCTCGAGCCCGTCTATCTTGTACACCAGCGAGGTGCGCGCCGTAAGCAAGACCACAGGAATATGGCTGGTCGGCAGGTCGCTTTTGAGGCGGCGGCAAAGTTCGATGCCGTCCATGCGCGGCATGGCCACGTCGCTCAGCACCAGATCGGGCGAGAGGTTACCGATCTTTTCAAGCGCATCCTGCCCGTCGGCGGCCTCCGTAATGTCGTAAGTCGCCTGCAGGTTCTCTTTCAGGTAAGCCCTGATATCGGCGTTGTCTTCCACGATCAGCAGGTGGCGGCGTTTGCCGTCTGTAGCAGGCGCTGCATCCACAACCGCCTCACCGGCAGTGTTTTCTCCGCCTGCAGGCAAAACGAACCGCTCGGCGGATACCGTTCCGGCGCCGTACGTGACCATTTCTTCGGGTTTCAGATGGGCATTGCCGAGCGGCAGGGAAATGGCAAAAACGGCGCCTTGTCCTGCATGGCTTTCGGCGCGGATGCTGCCACCGTGTTGTTCCACGATACTTTTTACCAGCGACAGCCCGATGCCCGTTCCTCCGAATACTCCCTGTCGGGGTTGGTGTTCGCCCTGGTGGAAAGGGTCGAAAATGCGCTCCAGATGTTCCCGGGGGATACCGGGACCGCTGTCGGCAACACGCACATGGGCGGTTTCGCCGGATTCATCCGTGTCGATCGAAATTTGGACGGCGCCTCCGTCGGGGGTGAACTTGATGGCGTTGGAAAGCAGGTTGAAAAACACTTTTTCCATCTGGTCGCGGTCGAGCCAGAGTTCCAGGCCCTGGCGGCGGGTATCGCAAGTCAACTGAATGTCGTGCTGGTCGGCCAGGGTTTTAAAAGAAAGCATGATCTCGCCGATAAAGTGGCAGAGGTCGGTGCGTTCCGCGCGGATGCGCAGCAAGCCCGCTTCGCTTTTCCGGAAATCCAGCAACTGATTGATCATCGTGAGCAACCGCCCGGCGTTCTGGTACATGCGCGTGAGCAGGGCTACCAGGGGCCGATCGGTGGCTTTTTCGCGCAGCACCTGTTCGAGCGGACTGATGATGAGGGTGAGCGGGGTGCGCAATTCGTGGCTGATATTTGTGAAGAACTGGATCTTCATCTGGTTCAACTCTTCCGATTTTTCCCGCTCCATGCGCTCCAGCGCGAGTTTGGCCCTGAATTCCGCCCGCATGTGCGTTATTTTCCAGCCTGCATACAGCAACCCTGCTGCCAGCAGGGCATACAGCAAATAGGCCCATTTGCTCAGCCAGAACGGCGGCAGCATCCGGATGCGCAGGGAGACGGGCGCGCTCCACACACCGTCGCCATTCGCAGATTTTACCCAAAAAGTAAAGTCGCGGTAGGGGAGGTTGGTATAGTGGGCAAAGCGCTTCTCGGCGTCCGTGTACACCCATTTTTCGTCGAAGCCCTCGAGTTTGTATGCAAAAAGGTTCTTTTTGGGCTCCGCGAAATGCAGCCCCACGAACTCGAAGGACAGTACATTTTGCAGGTAGTCCAGGGTGATCTCTTTCGTTTCCGATATGCTTTTTTCCAGAATCACCCGGCCGTTTTCCCAGGGCCCGATCGGTACCGAGCGGTTGAACAGCAAAAAGTCGGAGATGCGCGTGAGCGGAGGGATGCTGTCGGGCCTGATGTTGGAAGGGTTGAACAGGCTGATCCCGTTGGCGCCGCCGAAGCACAATTGCCCCGAGGGCAGGCGCGCAGCGCAGTGATTGGAGAAAAAATTGTCCTGCAAGCCGTCGAACACATCGTATGCCTGTATCCTGACGTCCTCGTCCAGTAATTGCAGGCTCGCAATTCCGTTTTGGGTGCTTACCCACAATTTCCCCTCGCCATCCTCGAGTATCGATTGAATGATGTTGCTCGGCAGCCCGTGGGCCTGCGTGAATATCCGGAAAGATTGCCCGTCGGCTTCAAGCAGGTTCAGGCCGCCGGAGGTGCACACCCAAAGCCGCTGCCGGCTGTCGGTGAACAGCGCATTTACCTTGTCGTTGCTCAGGCTGCCTTTCCGGCCGGCCGAAAACCGGTAGTGCTGCGCTACCTGGAGCGACTGGCTGGCCGGATCAAACGTGCATTTCAACAAACCGTTGCCGCGGGTGCCGATGAATAGCACCGGACGCCCCTGCTCTGTTTTTTCCAGCAAGGCGACATTGGGAAATGCGGTCAGGTTGTATTGTCCGGCTGCCTGTAAATGCGTGATCTGCCCGGTGTTGCGGTCGTACAACTCGATGCCGCCGTCCCAAAGGCCCATCCATAAGCGCCGGCTGCCCGAATCGAACAGGCTCATCACGTAATCGTCGTTGATGCGCGGTGTGGGGCTGTTCTTGCAAAATTGCTCCAGATTCGAGAGCCGCCCGCCGCCTGCCGGCACGTCCGTTTCGCGCACCCGCAATACGCCTGCGCCCTGCGTGGCCACCCAAAGCCAGCCCTCGGCATCGCGCCACACGGCCGTGATGAAATTCGCAAAATCGCGCAGTCGTTCGGGCACCAGCGTGTAGTGCCGCACCTGACTGCCCGATACCGAGTTCAGGCCCCCGTTTACGCTTACCCAGAGATTGCCGGGCTGACCTCCGTTGCAGATGTCGGTAGCGATGCTGTTGGTCACGACGCCCGGCTGGTCGAAACGGATGATGCGGAAAGGTTTGTGCCGCAGGTTCAGTTTGTTGACCCCGCCGTCCGTGCCGATCCAGAGGATGCCGCTGCGATCCTGGAACAGCGCGCGGATCAGGTTGTTGCTCAGGCAAAACGGCTCGCCGCGCTGCGCGAAGAAATGGGAGAACTGGTTGTTTCTCGTATCCAGCAGGTCGAGGCCGTGGAAAGTGGCGATCCACAAATTGCCGTCTGGCAGTTCCAGAAAATCGGGAACGATATTGTTGCTCAGGCCGGGTGTGCCGCCCGTTTCGGCGCGGAACGTGGCAGCGATGTGCATCTGATCGGGGTCGCTTGCGCTGAAATTTACCTTCTTCAGGCCCGCTTTGGTGCCGATCCAGAGCGTTTGCGCCTCGTTCAGCGCCGGCCGCACCCGGTATGTGAAGTTGTCGAGCGCAGCATCTCTGGCGGCCGGGTCGAGGTCGTAGTGGCGGAGTTCGTAAGCCGTTTCTCCGCGGAAGATGAGCCTGACCAGCCCGCGCGCTGTGGCCGCCCAGATAGAGCCGTCGCGGGTTTCGCAGATGGAGTAAATGTAGTCCGTGGGGGTGCGTTCCGTTCTTTTGGCGGGGATCGTGATGCGCAGAAAGCGCCCGGTTTCGGGGTCGTAGCGGTTCAGGACTTTTTTGGTGCCGATCCAGATATAACCTTTGCTGTCGGCAAAAAGACTCCATACATCATTGTCGGACAGCGAGTTGTCGTCGTCCGCTTTTGAGCGATAATTGATGAATTGTTCTTTTTCGCGGTCAAACAGGTGGAAACCGGCGTTGATGGTGCCGACCCAGATGCGGCCCTTGTTGTCTTCAAGCAGCGTCGTCACCTGGTCGCTCTGAAGCCCGTTCGAATTGCCCGATTCCTGCTGGAAAATGCGCACTTTATACCCGTCGTAACTCACCAGCCCCGACCAGGTGCCCATCCAGAGGATGCCGCGGCTGTCCTGCTCGATGCAGTTGATCGAACCGTGCGTCAGGCCGATCTCGGAGGGCAGTTGTTCGAAACGGTACACCGGTTGCTGGGCCAGCCCGTGCGCGACAGATGCCAGCAGGGCTAAAACTGCCGCCGCCGGCGCTATCCATGCCTCTGATAACCATCGCTGGGGGCTCCGAAAAAGGCGATTTCTGGAAAAAATGCGCATGACCGTTTACCGAATGACGGGTAAAGGTACCATTTATCCCGGGGGAACGACAGGCATTCAAATCCCGGAAAAATGCGCTTCAAATACACGCCGCTAATTGCCCTCTTTGACGCCGATAAACATAATGTAGCGCCACAAACCCAGCCATGCCGGGCGAATGCCGAGGAATTCGGTCCGGAACCGCGATTGCAATGCCGGCAGCAGGTGACCTTCCATGCGGACGTGGTTTTTGCTCATCCACCAGCGAAAAAGGCGGCTGGGACTGTCGTGGAAATCGACGACGGCGATACGGCCGCCGGGCGGCAGATCATTCCAGGCGCATTCGATGGCAGCTTCCCAGCCGGGGTTGAACATTGTCAGGGCATAGGAAAAAAGGATCGCATCGGGTGCCAGCGCACAAGGCTGTGTTCCATATGCTTTTTCAAGCAGGCGTGTGCGTCTGGAGTAGCGCGTCAGCCGTTTGGCGGCCTGGGCAAGCATATCGGCTGACACATCCATGCCGATGAGTTGAAAATTCGGATATCGCCGCGCCAGAAAGGAGAGGTTATGTCCGGTGCCGCAGCCGACTTCCAGCAGGGTTTGCTGCACTTCGCGCTCATACGGCAGTTTTTTCAGGATCGCCTTTCTCCCGAACAAAAAGGTCCAGCGCGTCGCGTCGTATATGCCGGCGTGGATGCGGTAATAATGGCGCATCGATTCCGCCTGATGTTCGCTCATCGTTCGGAATGTAAGGTTGAATGACACATAGGGGTTTTCAGACGGTTTCTCAGATTTCGCCAACCCAGGTGCCGGCATAGGTGCCGACGCGGTCGCTGGCCTGGGAGCGCGCTGCAGCTGCGGAGTCGAAGCGGACGTTTTGCTGCACGAAACCGGGCAAAAAGTCGGGGTGGAATGCTGCCGTGCGGAACAATACGCGGGCGCCCGGCGCGGCATTTTCGAGGATCAGTTTCCACTCTTCGTCCAGTGCCGGGCGGCGTCGCGCCGCGAGCCAGTCCTGGTGGTCGAGCAGAATGAAATGCGTGTAGGAGCCCGGGTTATTCCGCAGAAAATCGATGAGGGTGCCCGTGTAGGTATCGATACGCCGGCAGCGTTCGCGCAACACGCCGAAGTGTTCCGGTTTCAGATAATTAGGGCAACATTCAGGCGTATAATGCCCGAAAAAGTACAGTTTCCAGAAATAGTTGTCGGTCAGCGGCAGTCTGGTGAACACGTGCCGCAGGCACTGGCGGATGTACCCGGCCAGGCCGTCGGGGAAAAGCGTAGCGGCGAGGTATTGCTGGCTTTTGGGTACGCCCAGCATGCTCTGGATCAGGTGTTGCCGCACCAGCCACTGCACAAAGCGGTTGAGGAAGAGCGGTTCGAGCCGGTCGTACCAGTGTTCCTGTTCCGCTATGGTTTTGGATTCGAAAAGTTTATAGGTCAGCCGCGCGGCTTCGGGCCTGCTCATGATCCACTGCCGGATGATCCAGGCGACCGTGCCGCTGCTGCCGTGCCAGTAAAAGGATTTGCGCAGCCCTTTCCCGTTGAAAAAGCCCATGTTGCGCTCCCAGTAAAGGACGGAGTATTCCTCAGGCATATTCATGCGCAGTCGCTCCTGGAAAATATCGGCAGCCTGTTGCGACACACCTTTGCCGAAGAAATCGAACAGGTCCGAATGGTCTCCCGCTTCCAGCAACGAGGTCTTCAAATGTAGCAGCGCGTTCTGGCGGGGATTGATGTCGACACAATGGACTTCGGCCGGGTCGTCGAGCAGGTAGTCCAGGGCGTTGCAGCCGGCGCTGGTCAGCATCACGATGCGGCTTTTATCGTTGATGCTCAACAAGTTGCGGTCGCAGCGCGGGTCTTCCCAGCAGGCGTTGTATACCAGGCTGTTGCCGTGTATTTGTTTAAAAACCTTTTCGTTGATATTGATCGATATGCCCATTTCCGGTGTGGTCGGCAGTAGTTCGGCTGCAAATGTAGAGGAGTTGAAATAAAGTCGTGCCTAAGTCTGGATTAGAAAATGGTTAAGTCGTGTCAAATAAAGATCGGAATTCCGGACATCGGAAAGATATGTGCGCAGGACTTTAACATAAATGAGGTACCGGGCAATGTGAATATGGCGCCGCAATTCGTACTAATATGGACCCTGCCACTGCCTACTGCTACTGCCAGCTTGGTTTTAAAGATGCCAAACCGACCCTGCCTTACACCCGCTTTTTCCGGAAAAAAGTTTGCAGCAGGGTGCTGCACTCCTGTTCCATAATGCCCATTTCCAGGCGGGTTTTGGGGTGCAGCAGCGTTTTGCCGCCGAACAGCATGAATCCGCGCTTTTCGTCGGTGGCGCCGTAGACGACCCGCCCGATCTGCGACCAGGCGAGCGCGCCCGCACACATCACGCAGGGCTCCAGCGTCACGAAAATGGAGCACGTCTGAAGGTATTTACTGCCCAGATGCCCCGACGCAGCAGTCAGGGCCAGTATCTCGGCATGCGCCGTCACGTCCGTCAGTTGCTCCGTCTGGTTGTGTGCGCGGGCGATGATGCGGTTGTCGCACACGATCACGGCGCCCACCGGCACCTCGTCGGCTTCGTAGGCTTTTTGGGCCTCGGCGAGCGCCTGTTTCATATAGTAGGTGTCGGAATAAACAGAGAGCATGCGGCAAATAAAGCGCTTTCCAAGATTTCCGGGCAAATTTTAGCGAATGCGCGATAAAGTTTTTCACACTGCTCCGTAAAGTGGTAGGTTCGCAGCGTAAAGTTATTGTAAACCCCTGCCGGCGAAGGGTCCGGAAATCCCGTATTTTTGTTGCAAAACCGATCGGGGCATGCTCCGGCGATCTCAACGTTTTTTCACTTATGACGAATCGAATTTTAATCATTTCCCTGGCCTTCGCAGCAGCGACCGCGGCCCGGGCCCAGGATTTTTACGATGTCAATACCATCCAGGACATAAAGATCACTTTTTACCAGCAAAACTGGGATGCGGCGCTCGACTCGCTGAAAAATGTCGACGAGCAGGCTTTTCTGCTGGTGCCTTCCGTCGAGATCAACGGCGAGGTGTTCGACAGCGTGGGTGTCAAGTATAAGGGAAACAGTTCCTACGACAAAGATTTTCTCAAAAACCCGCTTAGCCTGGAACTCGATCTGGTGCGCAAAGACCAGAACTACCACGGCATCGACGACGTAAAACTGACCAATGCTTTCGCCGATCCGACGTTCGTGCGCGAGATCATTTCCTACGAAATATTGCATCAGTATATGGACGAGCCCCGCGCTAATTTTGCCAGAATATGGATGAACGGCGTGTACTGGGGTGTATACATCAACACGGAAAGCATCAACAAACGCTTTCTGCGCAACAACCTTCACACCGACGGCGACAACCCCTTTTTCAAATGCAACCCCGCCGATCTGCAGGGCCCCGGTTCGGGGATCAACCGCTCCGACCTGGTATACAGCAGCGCCGACAGCGCCTTCTATTACGACAAGTACGAATTGCGTTCGGATTACGGCTGGTACGAGCTGCTCGCCCTGATGGACAGCATCACAAACCACCCGGCCAACATCCATAAGATCCTTGACGTAGACCGCGCCCTGTGGATGCTGGCGTTCAACAACGTTTTCGTCAACCTCGATTCCTATACGGGCGTGTACGCGCAGAACTACTACCTGTACTGGGACAAAAATGACCGCTGGCTGCCCATTATCTGGGATCTGAATATGAGTTTCGCAGCCTTTCCGAACCTCGACGGCAGCGATCTGCTCTCTATACCCGAACTGAAGGTGCTGGACCCTTTGGCGCAATCGGATAACTTCTTTCGGCCGCTGATCAAAAACCTGCTGGCCAATCCGACCTATAAAAGGATGTACCTGGCGCATATGCGCACCATGTTGCAGGAAAACATCGCTACCGACGCCTATCGCGATCGCGCCATCCAGTTGCAGGGGCTCATCGACGCCGATGTGCTGACCGATCAGAACAAGTTTTACACATACGACGACTTCCACAACAACGTGGACCAGATCATATTCAGTTTTTTCGCTTTCGGCGACGTGCCGGGACTGAGCAACCTCATGGATGATCGCTACAACTATCTCACGACCCATCCCCTGCTGACCCCCACACCTCCGTCGATCTCGAATGTCAGCGCGACCACCACCGGCGCCGTCTGGGTGAATGCGCAGGTGCAAAATGCGTCGGCCGTGACGCTCGGCTGGCGCTACGATTCATCTGATGTGTTCAAAAAAATATCCATGTTCGACGACGGCCAGCATCAGGACGGCGCGGCGGGCGACGGCGTTTACGGCGCTTCTTTCCCCGTGGGCGACATCAAAGGACAGTACTACGTTTACGCTGAAAATGCAGGGGCGGGCATGTTTTCCCCGGAACGCGCCGAACACGAATTCTATCAGACGCCTACCTTGCCGCCGCTGCCCAATATCGGCGATCTCGTGATCAACGAATTCCTGGCGGACAATGTCGCCGGGGAAAAGGACGAGGCCGGGCAATACGACGACTGGCTCGAGTTGTACAACAACAGCAATGCGCCGATCAGTCTCACGGGCATATACCTCAGCGACAACCCGAATAACCCGGACAAATGGTCGTTCCCGACCGGCGTATCGATCCCGGCAAAGGGATTTCTGATCGTCTGGCTCGACGAGGATCAGTCGCAGGGGGCGTATCACGCCAATTTCAGGCTGAATGCTGGTGGTGAATTTCTCATGCTTTCCAACGGCGCCGGTACGGTGCTCGACAGCCTGAGTTACGGGCAGCAGAAAACCGATACGACCTACGGCCGCTATCCGAACGGCACCGGCGATTTTACTTTTATGCCCCGCACTTTTAACGCCCCCAATTCGCTTACATCCAGCGCGCAGGAGCCGGGGCCGGATGCTACGTTCGACATTCATCCCAACCCAGCCAATGAAATGATACGCATTACTGCCGAAGCCCCGATAGGCGTGCTGCGTATATCCGATATGCAGGGCAGGCAGGTGTATGCCGAAGATTTTGGCAATGCGAGGCAAAGCGTACTGGATGTCGGGAGCCTTGCCGACGGCGTCTATTTTCTGAGCGCGGGACAGGGGGGTGTAAGGCTGCTATATATCCAGCGGTGACCATATCCCCTCATCAGGCCACATTCAATAAACAATATGAAAAAACGCTTTTTCCCGCCTTGCTTTTTGCTACAATTGCCGGCAGAAAGAATTTTGTGCCCGGCGTTTACCGGGCGGGACATTTTCAAAAAACCGTCAAATTGATCAAAACAGAATAATGGGAAATTGCCAAGACCGGAGCCTTATGGTGCGTTTTTGGCTCGATTTTTTGCGGTCTTAGCAATATTTCTATCGATTCCTCACAAATCCTTTCCTAACCTTTGAAGCAATCCGGGCTGTTTATGCCGATCTTAAAACGGATCGGAAGAAACTCCCGGAATGCTTTATTAATTGACTGTTGTAGATTCGTGAAAAGGCTGATCGGCGGGTTAATCATACTTGCCGTGTTTATCGCGGCACTTTATGTTCCATTAGACATACCCTACGGAGCGGAAAGCATCGGACGTGTTTTTCCGGTTCGGGAGTGGCGTCTGGTCATGGACCAGACGGGCCGCATCAGTTCTATTATCCGTGATCATCGCCTCGGCAGCACCCGTCAGATCGACGCGTACCAGTTTGATCAGGGCGATTTTTCCGGGTTGCAATTCGACCTTCCGGCCGACCGCTTTATCGCCGCCGGGGATACGGTCGTGCGCATGTATTCGATACAACAAAATGAAGACATTCAGAGCCTGGAGGCCCAGATCGCATTGTACGAAGCGCAACTGCAGTCCGATGTGACGGGCGAAAAGCCTCCGATCGTTCAGGAAGCGGAAAACCGCCTGCATTTTGCCGAGCAGGACCTGAACCTGCGCGAACAGCAGTATCAACTGAAAAAACCTTTATGGGAACAGGGCCTGATCGCGCTGACTGAATTTCAGGAAGTGGAAAATGCGTACGAACTGGCCCGGATACAGGTTGAGATCGCGCGGAAATACCTGGAAAACGTAGGCACCGGCGTCAAAAACGAGCAGGTCGGCGTGACCAGGGCGCAGTTGCTGGGCCTGAAAAAACGCCTGGCGATCCTGCGGCAAAAGGGACTGGCATTTGTGATCAGGGCCCCGTTTTCCGGCAGGATCGCGCCGGCAACACTTCCCGAAGAGCAACTGATCCTGCAGCAGTGCGACGCGTACATCGTGCACATCCCCGTAAAGATCGAATACCTGCCCTATCTCGATTCTTTGAAACAGATCACCGTCACGGACGTACAAACCCTGCACTCATACCGGGCACAACTGCTCGAAACGGGCACAAAAGTGGAAGTCATGGGCAGCCAGCAGGTATCCACGCTGACGGCGCTCCTGCAAGCCGATAGTATGAGTGCGCAGGTCAGTACAGGCATTTCGGCGATGTGCAGGCTCGATTTTGGACATATCAACCAGCGCGAATACCTGCGCCGGATCTTAAAATTCAACTGGTAGCAAGCGTGCGTTACGAATATAAATACCTCGTTCCGATCGAACAGCACCTGGCGCTCCGCCAGGCGGTGCTGCCGTTTTTGTATTCCGATCCGTACGCTGCGCGGCAGACGGAAGGGCATTACACGGTGCGCAGTATTTACTTCGATACGCCGGGGTTTGAAATGTACCACACCAAACTGGAAGGGGTCGCCCACCGGATGAAGGTGCGGTTGCGGGGCTATAACCTGGGCGGGCCGGATAGCGAAGTGTTCATGGAGATCAAGCGAAAGTACGAGCATCCGATCCTGAAAAATCGCTCGCTGACCACTTTCGGGATCGTGCAACGGCTGTTCAGGGGCGAATCGATCGAGGCATTTGGCGACAGGATCAGCCACCCCGACAATGCCCGCCGCTTTTTTTACCAGATACTGAGCCGGAACATGCGCCCGGTGATCAACGTCATCTACGAGCGGGAACCCTACGTCGGCCGTACGTTCGATCCGGAAAATGACTTCCGCCTGACCTTCGACCTGCACCTGCGCAGCGTAGCATACCCGCAGGTAGACGCGCTGTTTGAAGAAACGGATACATGCTTTGCCTTTCCGGGGTATTTTATTCTGGAAATCAAGTTCAATCGTTATTGCCCCGCATGGCTCAAACCCCTGCTGGAAGACTTTCAGTTGCGCAAAGAACCAGCTTCGAAGTACGTCGGGGCGATCAACGCCAACCGCTTTATCAACCCCAACCGCTACAACGACGCTTTTGCAAAAAACAACTTTTGGGCGCATGCCGCATCCGTGCGACAGGGCTCCGAATAGTAAAGAAACGTGAATTTTGGATAGGTTTTGCGATACATGTATTGCAAATCAAACCTTTACAGACGGAAAAAGCACTACGGTGTCTATACCTGAGCACAAGACACAGGCGCAAAGGAGTAATGTGTAGCGACAAACGCTCTTTGTGTAATCGCTGCAAGGTTCCTTGTCAAGACGAACACCCTTTGTGTAATCGCTGCAAGGTTCTTTGTCAAGACAAACGCCCCTTTCGTAGTCGGGCCGTTCCTTGTCATTCCTTTGTGTAATCGTTGCATTCGTTGTCAAGACAAACGCCTTGGTGCTGCAAACGCCCTATTGTGTAATCGCTGCAAGGTTCCTTGTCAAGACAAACACTCTTTGTGTAATCATTGCAAGGCGGGATAGTCCAAATAACTATGGACACACTTATTTGAACGATCCCGGGAGGTATCCGAAAAAATAAAGAAAAACCTATCCAGAACCTACGTTAAAGAATTGATCGACAATGTTTGAAGAATATCAAAACCTGGCCGTTTTTCCTACTTCTTCCGCCGATGTGCTGGCCAATCTGCTGGTAGCGCTGGTGTGCGGCCTGCTGCTTTCCATGATATACCGCCTGACCTATCGCGGGCCGTCCTATTCCATCACTTTTGTCAACTCGCTGGTGCTGCTGAGCATTATCTCGGCCATCGTGATCATGGTGATCGGCAACAACATCGCCCGCGCTTTCGGGCTGGTGGGCGCCATGTCGATCATACGATTCCGCACGGCGATCCGCGATACCATGGACCTGGTGTTCATCTTTCTGGCCCTGGCCCTGGGTATGGCCTGCGGCGTCGGGCTCAATGCCGTGGCCGTGACCGGCACCCTGATGGCCGGTCTGGTGGTGGTGGTGCTCACCTTTACCCATTTCGGCGCCCCGCGCCGCCGGCATTTTCTGGTGCAGATCATATACCATGCCGCGGAGCAGCGCGACGTTTCGCAGCCACTGGCGCGTTTTTGCCGGAGTTTGAAACTCGTGAGCCTGAAAAACGTGGGGCTCGACGATCTCACGGAGAGCAACTACCACATTACGCTCAGAGATGCGCGCAAGACGGAAGAAATGGTGCAGGAGATCCGCCGGGCGCCCGGCGTTCAGCAAGTCAACGTGTTCTTCGACGAAGATGATTACAACCCGCCGACGATGTGAACAGTGACCAGAGATCAAGTCCGGCGGGCCCATTTTTGACGGAAAAATGCCCGTTTAAGGCGCCGTAACCAGTTGTTCGAAAAAAAATGTAGCATGGTGCCTGTGAATTTTGCCGCCGCTTCCGACCTTTGCACATGGAAACGAACAATGCAGCGCCGAAATTCCTCGGCGAATCACTTACCTTCGACGACGTTCTGCTCGTCCCCGCTTTCAGCGAAGTCCTTCCCAGAGAAGTAGATATTTCATCCCAGTTTACACGCGGCCTGCGCCTCAACGTGCCCATTTCCTCGGCGGCAATGGATACCGTGACCGACAAGTCGCTGGCGATCGCCATCGCCCGGCAGGGCGGCATCGGCATCATCCACAAAAACATGACGATCGACGAACAGGCCGACCAGGTGCGCGCCGTCAAGCGCTCCGAGGCAGGCATGATCATCGACCCCGTTACGCTGCATCCCGACGCTACCGTGCGCCATGCGCTCGACCTCATGCGCCATTACAGCATCGGAGGCATCCCGATCACCGACAAGCGCAACAAACTCGTGGGCATTCTCACCAACCGCGACCTGCGTTTCGAGACCGACCATACCCGCCTGGTGCGCGAACTGATGACCAGACGCCATCTCGTCACGGCGCCGCAGGGTACCACCCTCATTGAAGCCCGTCAGATACTCCAGCAGCGGAAGATCGAGAAGTTGCCCGTGGTAGACGACCAGTTCCGCCTCGTCGGCCTCATCACTTACAAGGACATTATGAAGGGCGTGAATTTTCCCAACGCCTGCAAGGATGCGCTTGGCCGCCTCGTGGTAGGGGCTGCCGTAGGGGTGACAGCCGATATGCTCGAGCGGGTGAGCGCGCTCGTCAAGGCCGGTGTCGATGTCGTAACGGTCGATACTGCGCACGGACATTCCCATGGCGTACTGGAATCCGTACGCAACCTGAAAAACACTTTCCCCGACCTTCAGGTGGTCGGCGGCAACGTAGCCACCGGCGACGGCGCCCGGGCGCTCGTGGATGCCGGCGTCGACGGTGTGAAAGTAGGCGTCGGGCCCGGCAGCATATGCACCACGCGCATCGTGGCTGGAGTAGGCGTGGCCCAGTTGTCCGCCATTCACAATGCTTCCCAGGCGATCAAAGGCTCCGGCGTGCCGGTCATCGGCGACGGCGGCGTGCGGTATACCGGCGATATTGTAAAGGCCTTGTCGGCCGGCGCCAGCGCGATCATGGCCGGCTCCCTGTTTGCCGGGGTGGAGGAAGCGCCGGGGGAGACGATCATTTTCGATGGCCGGAAGTTCAAAACCTATCGCGGCATGGGCAGTCTCGGCGCCATGCAGCAGGGGTCCAAGGACCGCTATTTCCAGGATGTGGAAGACGATATCAAAAAACTGGTGCCGGAAGGCATCGAAGGGCGCGTGCCGTTCAAGGGCAGCGTTGCAGAGGTGATGAACCAGTACGTCGGCGGCCTGCGGGCCGGGATGGGCTACTGCGGTGCGCGCACCATCAGCGATCTGCAGGAAAAAGCGCAATTCGTCAGGATCACCAACGCGGGCATGATCGAAAGTCATCCGCACAACGTGGCGATCACGAAGGAGTCGCCGAATTACAGCCGGTTGTGAAAACGGATTTACACGGCTGCTGATGCGATCGGCACGCGTGTGCGCGCCTGCAGGTGCACCGTGTCTTCCGGCAGGTGTTTCAGTATCTCGGTCTTGAGTGCCTCCAGCAATCGTTGTTTCACGAGGTGGCGATGCGTGACCAGGCTGACCTCCCGGACGGGCTCGGGCGCCGCGAAGCGCTTGACTTTGTGCCGTTGTGCGTCGGTCAGGTAGCGGGTGGCCAGTTCGGGCAGGATGGTGATGCCGTTTTGGGCGTCTACCAGTTGTTTGAGCGTTTCGAGGCTGCCGGCTTCGTATTCTACCGAGAGGTGGTCTTTTTTCCGCAGTTCGCAGATATTCATGATCTGGGAGCGAAAACAATGACCCTCCTCCAGCAGCCACAACTGGTTGGGGTCGATGTCTTCCGGCAACAGGTATTCTTTGTGATAGTCGTGCCCCGAGTACACGACGAACGCTTCGTAAAAAAGCGGATCTTCCTTCAGGCTGCCGTCGTTGAGCGGGGTTACAAGAATGGCTGCGTCGAGCAGGCCTTTGTGCAGCGATTCGACCAGCACGGATGTGGTGCGTTCGTTGATCTTCAGCCGGATGCCGGGGTACTGTTGCATGAACGACTGGAGAAAAAGCGGCAGCAGGTAGGGCGACAGGGTAGGGATAATGCCGATCCGGAGTTCCCCGACCAGGCTTTCGTCCTCTTCTCTGGCGATTTCGCGGAAGCGCTCCGTTTCGCGCAGCACCACGCGCGCCTGCTCGATCAGTTTTTCCCCGGCCTGCGTGGGCACCACCGGCTGGCGGCTGCGGTCGAAAATTTTCACCCCGACTTCATCTTCCAGTTTTTGGATCATCATGCTGAGCGTCGGCTGCGTGACGTGGCACTGCTCCGCGGCTTTGGCGAAATGGCGTTGCGCATCTACGGCCAGTATGTATTCCAGTTGTTGCAGGTTCATGGGGTAAAGATATAGCCTGCGTCGATGAAGGTTTGAATAACATTGGTTTGGCTTATATTTTATGACAGACTTTTCCGGTGTATTGGAAAAACACAAGTTGTAACCCGGGTTGGTAACGCAGCGTTTACGCCGCCTTGTTGGAGGTCATTTATGGCCGACTGTTACGCGTTACGGCCATAAATGGCCTTGACCCGGACGGCACCGGCACCGCTTGACATTTCGTACACTTATGGCGTCCCGCCGATTGCAAACGCTGCCCACTGATCAATTGGCCATAACTTGAGTGAGAGAATGCCTTGCCGCCGGCGATTGCTTTCTTCTTTGCAAAATACCCACCGAAACCCGGCGATTTTCAATAATTTCGAGCGCTGATAATGGCGCTTCCGAATATGCAGGACTCCGTGTTTCTCCAACATTTGCCAACAGACATTTCTTTTGGCATGATCCACGTCGAAGGCGGCGCATTCGATATGGGCGAAACGAACGAAGACGCGCACAATTGGGAAAAGCCGCTGCACAGGGTGCGGGTTTCTGCGTTTTTTATCGGCCGGACTCCCGTCACGCAGCGATTATGGAAAGCCGTAGCCGGGCAGCAGGGCAATCCCCAGGCATTTCCCGGCGATCAGCGGCCGGTCGAAAACGTATCGTGGGACGATATTACCAACATCTTTTTGCCGGAACTCAACCGCCTGAGCGCAGGCGCGCGACCCGAAAACATGACCTATCGCCTGCCCACGGAGGCGGAGTGGGAATTCGCTGCGCGCGGCGGCGCTGCAGGTGAAGATTTTGTGTACGCCGGAAGCGACGACCTCGATGCCGTGGGCTGGTATGAAGCAAACAGCAACGGGGAAACCAGGCCGGTGCAGGAAAAAAAGCCGAATGCGCTGGGTTTGTACGACCTCAGCGGCAATGTATGCGAACGATGCCTTGACCGCTTTGATGAATTGTATTTCCAACAGTGTCTGGAGCATGGCATCGTTACGGACCCGGCAGGCCCGGACCGGTTTGTCAAGTATGCCCTTCGCGCGGCGCGGGGCGGCAATTTTTATCACGATGCCCGGCGTTGCAGGATCCGGTACCGGGGCAGCGCGCCCGAACGCGCAGTGTCGGGCGTCGGTTTCAGATTGGTGCTGAGCGGAATCGCGCCGGTATAAGCGCCTGCTGCTGTCTATGCCTCAAGGTTCGGGTAAACGAGTCCGTGCACGCGCTAAAAAAGATTGCGCTCATATCATAAAATCGCTATCTTTAAGCGCTGTAACACCACGCTGAAACCTTCATCATTACGCTTCATTCAATATGCTCGTAAAAACCTACGCCGGCTCGGTGCATGGCGTCGATGCCCAGACGATCACTGTCGAGATCAATACCGGCGGTGCGGTGGGAAATACCGACAAACCGGGCGTTTTCATCGTCGGCCTGCCCGACAGCGCCGTGCGCGAAAGCCTGCCCCGCATCGAAGCCGCCGTCAAGAACTCCGGCATCCGCCTCCCGCGACTCAAGACGATCATCAACCTCGCCCCTGCGGATATCCGCAAGGAAGGTTCCGCGTTCGACCTGCCCATCGCCATCGGTATGCTGGCGGGCTCCGGCGTGATCGCGCCGGAAGGCCTCGACCGCTTTTTCATCATGGGCGAACTCTCGCTCGACGGTTCGCTCCGGCCCATCAAAGGCGCCCTGCCCATTGCCATTCAGGCGCGCAGGGAACATTTCAAAGGGTTTATCCTGCCCGAAGCCAACGCCCGCGAGGCCGCCATTGTGAACGACGTCGGGATTTACGGCGTAAAAACCCTGCGCGAAGCCATCGAAGTGCTGGGCGGCGAATCCGATCTCAAACCCTTGGTTGTCGATACCCGCGAGGAGTTTTCGAACAACTCCGGCATCTACGACGTCGATTTCGCCGATGTGAAGGGGCAGGAGAACATCAAACGCGCGCTCGAACTCGCGGCGGCGGGCGGCCACAACGTGATCCTGATCGGCCCGCCCGGCGCCGGCAAAACCATGCTCGCACGCCGCCTGCCGACCATCCTGCCGCCGCTGACCCTGTACGAAGCGCTGGATACCACCAAAATACATTCCGTTGCGGGTGTGCTGCCCGACCGCGCTTCGCTGGTGACCATGCGCCCTTTTCGCGCCCCGCACCACACCATCAGCGACGTGGCGCTGGTGGGCGGCGGCTCCGAGCCCATGCCCGGCGAGATCAGCCTCGCGCACAACGGCGTGCTGTTCCTCGACGAGTTGCCCGAATTCAAGCGGCAGGTGCTGGAAGTGATGCGCCAGCCGATGGAAGAGCGCCGCGTCACCATCAGCCGGGCTAAGGTGACGGTCGACTACCCCGCAAGTTTTATGTTGGTCGCCAGTATGAACCCCTGCCCCTGCGGCTACTACAACCATCCCGAAAAAGATTGCGTGTGCGGCCCCGGCGTCGTAAAACGCTATGTATCAAAGATTTCCGGTCCTTTGCTCGATCGAATCGACCTGCATGTGGAAGTGACGCCGGTGAAGATCGAAGAACTCACCAACGCCGAACGACCCAAGTTGACCAGCGCCGACATCCGCGAACGGGTGTTGCAGGCCCGCGCGCTACAGGCCGAACGTTTCAAAGACCTGAAGGATGTATACGCCAATGCCCAGATGCCCAGCCGCATGGTGCGCGAAGTGTGCCA
>JACJYP010000001.1:480000-842567 GCA_020636045.1 Lewinellaceae bacterium | reverse complement strand
AAGAACTCGTGCAGAACAACACACTCATCCAAACCGATTTTTAACATGGATTTGAAAGAAAAAACATTGGCCCATTTTGAAGGCAAGGTGGTACGCAAAGACCTGACTTACCGGGTAAAAGGGAATGCTGTAGTCCCAACCTATGTATTGGAATATTTGCTGGGTCAATACTGCGCAATCGATGATGAAGCCATCATTGCCGATGGCATTGAAAAAGTTAAGGGGATCATCACGAATAACTATGTCCACCGCAGCGAGGCGGAAATCGTAAAAGCCAAAATCCGGGAGAACGGTCGGTTTAAAATCATTGATAAAATCAACGTTTCGCTCAACGACAAGGACAATATTTATGAAGCGGAATTTGCCAATCTTGGTCTCCGGAATGTGCCTATAGCCGATGCCATGGTGAAGGATAACCAGAAGCTCCTAAGCGGTGGCGGCGTGTGGTGTATTATGGAATTAGGCTATTCACATGCAGCCGATGCAAAAGTACGTTGGCTTATCATGGATATCAAGCCCATTCAGGTCTCTAATATTCGACTCGAAGAGTATATAGACAACCGCCAATATTATAGCATTGATGAGTGGCTTGATCTGTTGATGCATAGTATTGGACTGAATCCGGAATATTTCAACCGGCGCGGAAAATTCATCCAGATTTCACGATTGATCCCGCATGTGGAGAATAATTACAACTTCATCGAACTCGGCCCGAAAGGCACAGGTAAATCACATATTTTTTCTGAGTTGTCACCGCATGGTGTTCTGGTTTCCGGCGGCGATGTGTCCAAGGCGCGCCTGTTTGTCAACAACTCCGGTGATAAAATTGGACTTGTCGGTTATTGGGACGTCGTGGCGTTGGATGAATTCGAGCAGGAAAAAGGTTCTAAACGTACCGACGGCGACCTGGTGAAAATCCTGCAAAACTATATGGCTAATCAATCCTTCAACCGAGGCAAGGAAACCTACCAGGCCACAGCCTCTATGGTGTTCGTAGGTAATACCAAACATACAGTGCCATACATGCTCAAAAACACCCACCTGTTTGAGTCCATCCCCGACGCTTATATTAAAGGTGCTTTCCTCGACCGTATGCACATGTATATACCTGGATGGGAGGTACGTATTCTAAAAAACGAAGTGTTTTCTCAGGACTACGGTTTTATCGTGGACTATCTGGCAGAGATCTTGCGCGAATTGCGGAAAGCAGATTACAGCGGTATTCTGGATAAGTATGTGGACCTGCATGGATCGCTGTCTACCCGCGACAAAACAGCAATTCGGAAATCTTTTTCTGGTATGGCAAAACTCCTTTATCCCAACCGGGAAATGAATGAGGTTGAAGTAGTTGAGTTACTAAACTTTGCTATCGAGGGCCGGATGCGGGTAAAAGATCAGTTGTATATCATCGACGAAACTTTTCGGAATGAGCCGGTGGAATTTACTTATGTACTCAAATCAACTGGTCAGACTTGCGCACCGGAAACACTCGAAAAGTTGAACCTTGCGACCGCAAAAGCGGATCGGATAACTGAGGAAGAAGATACTGTGGTAAGGAAAGTAGATATGGCTCTTAATTTATCGCCCCACCAAACTATTCTTTATGACAACCAAACGGGCGTTTCCTACAAAAAACTATTTGCTGATTATTTGAAAGATGCTACGCGGATTATTATACAGGATCCTTATATTCGTTTACCCTACCAGTTCAAGAATCTTTTGGAATTTTGTCTTATGCTGGCCAATAACAAAGACCCGGAGGAAGAAATCCATCTCGAAGTGATTTCCTGGTATTCGCCGGAGTTTCAGGCAGTCTCTATTGCGAGCTTTGAAGAGTTACAAGAAAGTGTGAAAGATTTGGGCATTCAATTCACCTACATAATGCAGGACATCCATGATCGATTCATAAGTGCTGACAATGGATGGAAGATTACTCTCGGCCGCGGGCTGGATATTTTTGAAAAGATCGAAGGGCGATTTAATGCAGCTGATTGGGATCAGACTTTGCGGAGGTGTAAGGCTTGCGAAATGACTTATTTGAAAGTAATATAGAGAAGTGATTATTGGTGTGCGCAACACACATAATCCTTTTCACCTTCATCTATTATTGTTGTCTATAAGTTGAGGCAAGTTATACTTTAGGTTAAAAAAAGGGTGGATACCATCGAAGACAACCAGGGTTTATATCGCCTGTTCGGGTGCACATTACAAAGGCACTGATACCCTAAATAATATCTCGCACTGTGTTCTACTGAGTTTTGCAGATTTTGAGAGCCGGAGCGCTGCTGAAGGGCTTGACTGAACAATATATGAACTGATCTTAGGAGTGAATTGCTGAATATAAAATGCCTTGGCAATGCTCATCGCGCTTTTGGCCAAGACTTTCCAGCCCACGTAGAATAAGTTCTATAGTATAGCTATATGTACACCCGCGTACCAAGCAAGGTAAAATGTAAAATGTGTATACAAAATAGGAAAAAAGTTTACAACATAAAATTTTATAAAGCAGATCGTGGTAGTGGTGATATTATATTTAACTCATACTCTATTGATTAAGAATTGCTTAAGATGAAACAAACTATATTTTGTTATCGGCACAATAATTGGTAAAGTATTTTAAAATTTTTCTGATTACTATGAAGATCAAATGTGTTTCTTGTTGCGTTCCGATATTCCTTTTTTTGACTGTAAACGGTTTAATGGGGCAAATACCTAATACTAATGATTGTAGTAAAGAGGTATTGATTTATTTTGATGTATCTGCTAGTATGGAACGGAAGCTGGCAAACGGTGATCAGACGGGAATTCAATTTATCCTGGAATTCTTGAAGCGTATATTGACAAATAAAGATATCATAAAGGAAGGCGATAATATAAGGCTATATAAATTTGTACAATCACCTGTTTCATTTAGTGAAATTTCCGGGGGGCAATTTACGGCTAATGAAACCAGCATCAGTCAGGTCGAGAAACAAATTGAAGCTTGGAAAAGTAACCCGAATCAACTGATAAGATATAAGGAAGATAATAATTATATTGCACTTCTTGATCATGCAATCAGATTAGTTTCACAAACAAGAAATCGGGAAAAAAGATCAAATAATTTTTTAATCGTTTTCTCGGATTTTATTTATGATCCTTCAGGTAAAAATAAAACTATACTTGTGAGAGATCATGAAAACAGGCTACCTGGGCTTGCTCGAGAGCTAGAAGACGCGTGTATTAGAAATAACTTTATACCTATATTAATTCATGGAGATACAAATTTAGATATTACGCGCTTGGGCGTCGATGCTTTAGATATCAATACACTACTAGGCGGGAGTTTTGCTGGAAGGGAAATTGTAAAAAACTATGGGAGCCTGGATGAGGTAGTTCAAACTCTTAAAAACGAGGTTGCAAAAAATATAAAAATAGGTGCTGCAAAGTTCAATGTATATCCAGGAAAGTTCGGAGCGACCGTTAAATTAGAAAACCCGAGCTGTGATTCTGTGTATATATCTAAAGTTGAAATCACAGGCCTTATTAATAAGAACCAAAAAAAGAGATTATCTGGTGGGGCGCTCACATTTGAGAGAGGAAAAACCTCTATTACAATACCTCCAGGCGCCGAAACTACTGCTGAAATCGAATTTCCTGATTTTATAATAAACAAAGCCAATAAGGATGAATATCTAAAAGACAGATCTTTTATTATTGCCTATATAATTAAAACAGGGAACTCGACAGAGTGGAAAGATAGCATTCCTATTCTTTTACAAGAAGATGATTTACAGGATTCCGTTATTGTAAGATTTGCACTTATTAATAAATGGATGATACTAGGCCTTGATAGTGATAATCTACGTGTCGAAATAAGCAAACAAGGTATCCTAAACAACATTAATACTGCAGATGTAACAGATATATCATTAATACATAATGGCGAGACAATTGGCTTGGATATATTATCAAACAGTAATGATTCTATTAAAATATCTTTTCTTGGTAAAGACAACAACTTTGTTAAATCCGTTTACTTCAGAGTAGAAAAGAGTATCATATTAAATGAGATGTATAACGCTGAGTATAAGGTGAATGGTAAAGCAAGAAATACCGAAATTAAAGAAACAGAAGATCTTGACAATAAAATTAAAATAATTCTTGCATTGCTGACGGTTTTGGGGCTGGTATCTTGGAAGTTTTGGAAATCTAAGGTTGGTGAATTAGTCTCTAATAGTGAAATGATTAAAAGCTTATCGGTTTTATTTACGGCTTTTACGGCTTTTTTTGGATCTGTTTATGCTATTAAAATCGCAGAGTTATGGCATTCAGTTTTATTTGGCTTATGTTGTAGCCTGGTTGCAGGTACGATTGTGTTAGGCTTTCTGCTGAAGTGGGTGTATCAATTAAACCCAAGTGATGAATTGGATATTATTACAATAAGAAATAACTCCCAAAAAGCGGCACGCCGTACATTGACTATTTCAATAATATTTGGTGTACTTGCATTCTTATTAAATTTTTATAAAGGAATTTAAAATGAATTCGAACAATATAAAAAGGCGGACCTTGGTAATAGGTTTAGGTGGTACAGGCTGTACGGCACTTCGTTATGCTAAGCAATGTTTTGGGAACGTATCATTATTTGATAACGACACCTCTGCTGTCAAATTTCTCGGCTTTGATTTAGACCCCAGA
This sequence comes from Lewinellaceae bacterium, assembly GCA_020636045.1. Taxonomy (GTDB): domain Bacteria; phylum Bacteroidota; class Bacteroidia; order Chitinophagales; family Saprospiraceae; genus M3007. The sequence goes on along the minus strand of JACJYP010000001.1, from coordinate 837,887 downwards.
TCTAGTAAAGGATATAATATGGGGGTTGATCTAAATTTAGACGAATTCGTACTACTTGACAGGTTGCTTGTTGAGGAAAAATTACAGAATATTGATGCGGCTGAAAATAAGAGTTATTTAGAATGGTATCCTGAGACAACCAAAGATATAATAACATTAAAGGAAGCAACAGAAGGTGCCGGTCAATGGCGCCCATTAGGGAGAATGTCTTATATAGAAAACCAAAGGACAATAGAAAACAGAATCAATGAAACACTAAATGAATTAAAAAGTATAGATCATAAGATATACCATTTAGATGATTGGATTGAAGTATGTATATTATCTTCTACTGCCGGAGGTACAGGGAGTGGACTTTTAGTTGATATTGCTTATTTGCTTCAGCGACCTAAATTTGAAAATCTTGAGCCGATAAAAGTTGAAACTAATGCTTTTTTATTACTTCCTGGTATCTTTGAGCAAGTAGACGTTGGTGAAAGGATTAAATCAAATACATATGGATTATTAAAGGAATTGAAGGCCTTCTATAGCCAAGATATTTCTTTTGAATCGTATTACCCGCAGACAGACAAGTTGGTAAAGGTACCTAGAGGAAAAGTTGTACCTTTCTCCAAGATATTTCTATTTGACAGAGAGAAAGGAGGAACTGCAAGCCGGTTTAAAAGCCCTGAGGAATGTTATCAATACATAGGTAACGTCGTTTACCTTAGGGCGGTTACCAATCTGACAAACGACGCTCGAAGCACTTTCGCTAATCAGCGTGAACCTGCTGATAACGAAAAAGGAGTCGATGATAAGGTCAATCGTTATACCAAAAAGGAAAAAATTAAAAAAGAATTTGTTTTTTCATCTTGCTCAGGCAGTATGTTACAGCTTCCTGAAAGAGACGAATTGAGAAACTATTTAATTAACAGATTTTACGAAGAAGTAAACAAAGTCGATATAAATAATATAAAAGAAAGTGATAAAATAAGTGAAGAAGTAAAGACTGCTTTTGATAGTCTCTGGGAGAAATATTTTTCAGATGAATTGCTGAAAGCGGAATGGAGAGATATCATCGTTAAAATATGCGATAATAAAAAGGCAGAAATTATAAAATATATAAATATAGATAGCCCTGGTTCTTCTACCCTTCATGCAAAATCCAAGAATCTATATACGAATGATCTAGCGCGTAGTTTAAAACGTGCTTTATTAATAGATGGCATAGATCGTATGATTATGGATAAGGTTAAAAACTTTAAACGCGAATTGGAGCAGGTGTTAATCAAAAATGATGAGGGTATAAATAAGGTGCGACAAAACGAGCCTTTTTTTTTAATAAGCGAGATTCAAAGATTGAAAGAGTTTTCTAGAAAACTATCAGATTTAGAAATCTCATTGTCTAGAGAAGACATCATTATCAACCTTCTTAAAGATAAATCTATAAGGTTGATTAGTAATCTATTTAATAAGCATGAAGATTATATTCAGATAAGGGCAATTAACTTTTGGAAAGAATTTCATAAAAACTTATTAAATAAACCTTATACCAAATACTTGGAAAACGAAATTAAAACCACATGGCATAGTATATTGCCAATGTTGTCAAGCTTTGAATTGGATAGTGGTTTGTTCGTGACTTTAAAGCAATATTGTGTTATTGTATTTCAAGAAGAAATGTCAATGCTAAAGCATCATATTGATGATTGTATTAAAGGCCTGTTGAAGGTAATCGAAGGGTTTCAAAATGATGTAACACAAAAAACAGGAAATACTAACTTACATAATAGCCATGAATCGATTAGTATTTATCGTATTGGAAGCAAAGATGTGTTAAGCCAATTTTACGAAGGCTCAGACCTAAAAAAAATTGACTATAAAATAAATAAGGCAATAGTTGACAAGTTTATGAAGTTTAATGATTTTTCAATGCAGGGCTTTGCCATAAACTCCAAAAATGGAGACAGTATGGAGCATTCGCCGGTGTTGGAAGACCTTAAAACAACTATTAGTAATATTATTCATGAAAATACTAAATTAATTAATCCTCCAGAGGTTTGGTATGAGAACATACTTGACAAGCTAATTGCTAGTGTTCATTTAAATGTTTTTTCTAATGCTGTTAACAACCCAAATGCAACATCAGTAGTTTTCTACAGCATTCCCGACCCTAACAAGACACCTTGGGAATTTAATCGTAGTAAAATTGAAGAATATGTTAAGAAAAAAATAAGAGCAGTATTTAATCACTGTAGGTATAGTAATGGTGTTTTCTCAGACGATTCAAAATTTGTAATATATTTTGAAACTCATAATCATCCGGCAGGAAATATTAGAGGCATAAGAGAGTTTCATAAAGATTACGAGTCTGTTCCATTTTCCAAGTCTTTTTGCCATATTCATAAAGAATATGCGGGTAAAATCAATAGCCTCATTATGCCAGAATTAGAAATGGCATATTGTGGTAATGTAGGTTGTGATTTTAACATTTCGAATGTTCCAAGATCAGCTACTACCTGTCCTCACTGTAAGAAAACAATTCTAAATCGTTGTGGAAATGATAATTGTTTTGAAAATAATCTCTTGGCAAGGGTTGGGGGCGAAAGAACTTTGCATGAAGTTACAACATGTCCGACTTGTTATCAATCAATTAAGTCTTTCTGGTGGCATTGTAAAAGGCATGGCTTTCAGCGAAGAATAAGTGGAGAAGTCTTCTGTTCAGAGTGTCATCAGGAGGCGCTTGATGGGACCTTGCAATTTGAAGACCGTATACTAGTTTCCGAAGAAGAGCGCTACGAAGTATATTGTATAAGGTGCCGTCAGGAAAAAAGAGCAAAGCCCTATACAATTCCATATGCTCTCCGGCCATATTATTTTGGCATACCCAAAGGGGATGTATACTTTGAAAAGGTATTTGCAATGTCTGGTATTTCTGCTGAAAACAATTGCCCTATATGTAGTGCAAAAATATTTCCCGAATGCCCCCACAATGATCGTGAGAAAGGACACTTCCTGAGCTTTAACAAGGAAAAAAACAAATGGATATGTGCATATCCAAGCCAACACTTAAGCGAAAGAATTGGGCAAATATATACTTGTTTTAATTGTCAATACCCTTTGAAAGGTGATGAGAACAGATGCCCAAGGTGCAACAAAGAACTTATACCCTGCAAGCACTGCTCCGATCGAAATAACTTTATTGTTTCGAGAGACTCGCTTCTGGATGAGACCCAATGTCCAATATGCAAACACAGTATCTGCTGACCGTGAGCATGTGTTTAAATTTTGCTGCTCGAAATTTAAACATGCTTTAAGTCAATATATAATAAAATCTGGTTGTTATGAATAAGAAGAATATAGTGGGAACCTTTTGCACTAATATATATAATTGTCGAACCTCCAGCGAAATATACTGGTGTTATCCTCATAATCTGACATATGGATGTATTCCACATGGTTACCGATCTTGTCAGATTTGTAGATCTGATCTGATTTTTGATAATTTGCAAAAATCTTTTTTGATTGATTCTTGCCCAGTATGCCAATGGATTCATTATTTTGTTGACACAAAAAAATATTTAAAGAAGGATTATGAACTTACCAGAGCAAACATTATAGATGAAAAATACCATCTTTGCATTGAAAGTGTTCAAACTGATGGATTTTGTCCATTATGCGGGGTTGAGCGAATATCCGTCATAAATAAAAAACCTGACAGTTCTTCAGGCAAAGAACAGGGTACAATATCTAAAAGCCAAGTACAAATTAATCATGAAAAATCTTATGAATATGCACAGATATTGCATCTTTTTCTTGCTAAAATATCTAATGAAGTCTGTAAACAATATTTATTTGAACTAGTACTTACTTTAGGATGCGATAAATTTAGTGAAACACTAAACTCTCTTCTGGGTAGTTTGCTTGAAAATGGTGATAAAAAATGGATTCTTTTAAAGAAGGCCTGGGGAATTGAGACCCAATTGAATATGAATTTTTTGAATAAGGAATATAGAAATTTATGTGGAAGAACAGATGTTAAATTTGAAAAGGGTAATTTTTATAACTGCGGATGTACTTCTAAAAAGTAATCTTATTAGCATCGGTTTTACCCTCGATTGATATAGCCACTCTTATGCATATACATAATGTTAACGCTGCATACTCCTTCTATATGAAACAAACTCCTATAAACAAAAGCCTTAGTAATTTCGAATTTCGATATGGGCGTCTTAATGAATTTAATAACCTCATAGGAACGAATTCCTTAAAGGAGTTCGTCGATTTTTTAGCTCCGAGGTTAGATAATAGTAAATCACCTATCTTAATTACAGGTGAAACAGGGACGGGTAAAAGTCTTTTAGCCAAGTACTTAGTTTCTAGGCTTCAATTTTATCAACATCCATGCAAGATAATTTCATTGAGCGAAATCCCGGAATCGCTTTTTGAATCTCAGTTGTTTGGCCACAAAAAAGGTGCGTTTACTGGTGCAAATGGCGAGTTTATTGGTAAAATTTATGCTGCAAATGGCGGAACACTGATACTTGAAGATATTAATAGCTTACCATTGCATTTACAATCTAAGATTTTACGTGTAATCCAAGAGGGTTTCTTTGAACGTATTGGAGAAACGGAATCTATACAAGTTAATCTAAGAGTGATAGCTACATCAAACGAATCGCTCATTGAATTAGTTAAAAAAAATAAATTTAGAATGGATTTATATTATCGTTTGAGGACACTTGAGATAAATATTCCTCCCCTACGGGAAAGGCTGGAAGAAATAGAAGAGTTATGTGAATATTTCTTAAAAAAATATTGTGGCCAAATGAATAAAGACATTAGATACATACGACAAGATTGTATAAAAATGTTGAAAAAATATAAATGGTACGGAAATATAAGAGAACTAGAGTCTGCAATAGAACGCGCTATAATTTTTTGCCAACCCGGAAACTATTATTTGGACACTGAAGATTTTTCAAAAGAAATAAGGGATAATGCCCACCCATTTAGTGATTTTATTGAAAATAATGCTGTTATTGAAGATGTTAGGAGTATAACTAAGGAAGAGTTACTTAAATCTTTATCAAAAAATAATTATAACAAGGCTCGAACCGCTCAGGACCTTAAAATCAGTAGACGAACATTATACAACAAGCTGATAAAATATGATTTAATTTAAAAACTTAACTCATGAATTAACTTGGCTATAATTGCAAGTCTCGATTTGATATTAAATATTATTAATAGATTATATATTTATCTATTAAATCATGTCGGGCCTAGATTATTGGAGGTAAATATCATCGGCAGGTAAAGTCCTACAGTTCATTTTTTCCCGACTTGTAAAATAAGACAATTTCAATGCGCCTATTTCGATCTTGATCAACCTTATCTTTATTGGCCATCGTGTTTTTTTCTCTGTTCCATTCATTTTCGCCTCGTTGAACAGGCTTATATTCCCCAAAGGAGGTGGCTGACATTAAATATTTATAAGGATCAATTTTCGAATTGTTTTTTAGAATCCAAAAGATTGTAGCGGCTCGTCTGGCTGCTAAATCAAGATTAAATGTATCATTTGAAATAGCATCAGCATGCCCCTGTATTTGTATTTCCCGAATATGGTCGATTTTTTTCTTTATAGTATCTCCAATAGTTTTTATCAGCCCCAAGGCGTTTGCCCCATTGATCGCGTCTGCTCTTGATCTAAACAAAATGTTTCCGCCAAAATAAAAATGTTGTAATGTTGCTTCATTTCGGATTACGATCGTGTCTCTGCCAAGCTCGCCACCAAATAGCTTATAGGTCTGGCTTCCAGCTTCTTTCGTTTCTCTTGCCTGATAGGCATGTTTAATGGATTCAATCATGTCCATCTGATATGACCGAACCCCCAGGCCTTCTTTTTCAGAAACAGCAAGCAGCACGAATGTTCCGAGCAACGCTGCTAGCAAGTCGCTACCTGGCCCCAAGGGTCCGTCTTCTGTAGATTTTACTTTATGTAAAGCTGAAAACATGGTGTTGGTTTTTAAGCTTTTGAAAATAAGCTAAGAAAGGCGCGAATAATACGCATAAACAATTCACTCAGATTCTGACCAACTCCGCGTAGCAATTGTACAGTATCTCGTTGGCGTACTTCGGCATATGCTTTTCGGTTGAATTCGGAAATATTTGCGTTCAGTGATTGTAAATGTGGCAACATTTCACCTAAAGCCCGGATATACTCTGCGGTAACCTGATTTCCAGCTTCTCGAATACTTTTTTCCAGACCTGTTTGCACGCGTTTTGTATTGAACTGTTCTGCAAATTCTTTTTGCGCTTTGGCAACCTGGTTGAGCGATTCAAATACTTCCGCTTTTAATTTACCCACCAATTCGGCGTCAGATGCAGCTTTGTTCCTGATTTGTTCATCAAAAGCGATAAAATGGTCGCGCATGGCGGTCAAACCGCTGTTTACCTCCGTGTATCTATCCAGCGTTTCATGCAGGTGTGTGTGCAGCTCATCAGTAATATTTTTTACCGATGAGCTCAGGCTTTGATGCAGATTATTACTGATCATTTCAGGTGAAAAGAAATCATAAGCGCTCTTCATTTCGGCTAAAAAAGCCGCTTCTCTTTTGCCCACACTATCGAGTATACCTTCAAATTGTTTCCGGGTATCCGCAAGTTTATCAAGTCCTTCCCGGATGAACTTTGTCTGTTCGTCCGTTCGAGCTGCCATGAGCTCAATATGGTTCTTGAGCATGCTGTATTTGTGTTCAAGTACAGGATCTTCATTTTTTGCACGACAGACCAAGTGTAAAAACTCATCACTTACCTTCTCCAGAAAGGCAAAAAAAGCCATACGTTGATAATCGATGTGATAGATGAGCACACCGAGGAAAAGAGAAATAAACAAACCGAATACACTGGTAGAAAATCCGTATTCCAAAGCCAATTTTATATCCTGAAAATTGAAAGAATCATTATGTAACCCCAAGAAAGATTTAACCAGTCCCACGAAGGTGCCTAGGATACCTAAATGCAAGGACATTTTTTGTAGATCAGAAATGGCTTGTTGTTGTAAAATTATGGTTTCTTTACAAGGCTGTAAAGTAACACTTGTCGATTCGAATTGATCAATTCTTGCCGACATCCAAATATGCCGGAACAAGCTGTTAGCGGCACTATTTAAATTGCCCGGTAGCAAATTTCTAATTTGTTCGTGTGTCAATTGGTTATTGCTCTCTTCTAAGGTCTTTTTACTCAGATAATCAGTACAGGAGGCTTCAATCTCCAGTCTGGCGACAAGCAATATCGCTTGCCATATTCCCCATAACAGCATAAAGACAAGTGCAAAAGTAATCGCCCAGGAAGCGGGATCTTCCATAATTTCTGTTTGAGGTCTGAGATAATTATGTTGCCAAAAGGTATAAAATAGAGCACCACCAAGGCTTATTAGGATAATCAGGCTGAAGTTTTTGACCCAGAAACTAAAAGTAAAGACTATACTCCGAGGAGAGGTATTCCGGAGGTCGATATCAAGTATGTACATTTATTGATAGTTTTGAATGACGTTATTCTAGTCGTCAGATTTTTGATCGGCATCATCGCCAATTTTAGGTTTGTCAAAATTGGTTAAACTTCCAGTTCCAAGAAAGCTATCACGTGCGCTATGTATAGTATCAAATTTGTTACCTTTGATTTCTCTCTCGATCAATTCAATTTCCCTTTTCAGTCTGGCAATTTCCTTCTCGTCTCTCATTTCTTCGGCTTCTTCTTTTTTTAGGTTACGTTTAAGATCATTAAGTTCAGAAAATTGATTATCTAACTCCTTTGTCATAGATTCTCTTGTGTTTTTTCCGATCAAAAGACTCCGTTCATTAAAAATCTTTTCTTCCTCAATTTCGGCCTGAAAGGCTTTTCTTTGATGATTCAGCAGCACAAGATCAAGGCCGAATATTTGCCCAACAAAATCGAATGCACCCTTTTTCAAAGCTTCACGACGGTATTGCTCTGCAATCAAACCTGTGGAGACTTTATCCTCGAACCTTAGATTCTGGAATACAGAATCGATACGTCCCGGTAAAATATTGTTTATTTCCTCAACCAACTCATCAGGTGTCCTGAATTCTACGTTTTGGTAAAACAGGTGCCATCCATTGTCTCTTACGCGAGCAATCCGGTATTGAAACGTATATGTCAATTCTGCTCCATTTCCTCCCAGGGCCTTATGAACGTGTTCGAAGCCATTTGTTTTGCCGAGCAGCGCTTTGGCTTTAGTGATTATTTCATTCTCGCCATGTGTAATTGAAATAACCAAGGTCTCGGTTTTCGCCTTAAACTCTTCAATAAGCAGTTGCTTAATTTCCGAATTGAGAAATTCTTGAGTCGAATTCGTATCCTCGCTATCAGGCACTTCAAATTTTAGAAACAGTTTTTCAGGTGTGCGCCGAATGATCAACTCTCGTAATTTACTCAATACAGCGTCCTCTATCGATTTAAAAACATCCGCCTTTTCTCCCAGGTAAATGTCATCGAGTTCAATCAGTCCTTTTTCGTCGAGCCGCCCTTTCACAAATATGTTTAGTGCAATGGGCATAGGGCTACTACCTCCAGTATGAAATTGATAATTTTGATAATTTACCAAAAAACCCTCGGTAACCAAACGGCGCTCTTTGAGCTCCGGTAACACAATATGTTCCGTAACTTTTAATCCAATTTTATCTGCTTCAAAACGAATAATTTCCCGAACCTCTTGGATAAAATTATCCTGTTGCAAGAGCAGGTTTTTGTAAGTTGATGCCATCAGCCGTTTTTTTACTGCTGCTTGAACAACATCCTGGACCCATTGCTGAAGATTTATAGATTCCTTGGCAGCTCTGAACCGGGCCAGATCAGCTACTTCAATTAGTACTCTGTTTTGCACTGTGATATCATTGCCAAAATCTTTAATTTTTTCCTTTACCGTTTCTTCGAATTGAAATATTCGAGTATCTGGTTTAAGTGGTAAATTGCTTTCAATTTTGAAGTTTAAGAAATTGAATTTTCGACCAAAGGGTTCAAAGCGATTGTTCAATTCCTGTAGGATGCTATCTCTGATTGTGGTTTTGAAATATTCGGCAAACTCATTTAAAGTCAAGTGGTGCTGACAATATTTTTTTATGTGCATAACTACCATTTCCTCCAGCTCATCCGGCTTTTTCCATTGTGCAACTGCGCGTATCGGGTCGGAAACAGCTAATTCTGCTTCAAAGCGGACAAGCAGGGCTTCGTCATAATCCTTTACATGTACCGGGAAGGCTGATTCGGAAAGTAAAAGCAGAGGCTCCAGTTGGCCGTCATGTTTGAACGATATGTTAGGGCGTAAGTGCAGACCCAATTCATCCAGTGCTTTCTTTTTCAAATGGAATTGTAATTCATCACTCAAATCAAGCATCTTCCCCTCGGAATGGTCTCGGATGAAATCGGCTATCCATTGCTTGATCCGGTTATTGAGCGCGGATTCGATAGACGCTTCGCGTCCCTGCTCACGCAGCTGCTGCATAGCTTGGGCTACCTGTTGCTCGCGCCCGGTGGGAACGCCAGCAGCAAAAGGAATTTCGAGCAAAACACCGCTTGCCAATTTGTAATTCGGACCCGCACAATTGGCGGTTTGTACATTAGAAAGTGCGTAGAGATTAACTTGCCTAAAACTCAATAACCCCGGCATTTTGTCAAGGGCTTCACCTGTTTTGGCATCCAGAATAATTAGATTTTCGCTTTGCGACAAATCTTCCCGTTTGGCAATTTGGCGAATGATAGCGTCTAAATTGGTGATAAGGCTCATTGTATTTGTTTTCTAAAAGTGCATCGTGAAGTTTGAAAATAGCTTTTTCAGTTGATTATCCAGCAAATGGATTCAAGTCGCGCAAGAGCTGAATAAAATACTGCAGGGCATAGGTGCGCGGTCGGTCCTCGCGCCGCTCTCGATAGTCCCGTGCTTGTTCCCGGAGCGGCTCCAGAACAAGCCGGTAGTCTTTCAGGCTGGTTACCTGAGGCATGGTGTCTATCATATTATGGATAACCCACTCGGCATCACCGGAAAGCGGCTCTTCCGAACCATGTATCAGCCAGAACCACTCACCAAGTACCCATGCCCGAAGCTGGTTGGGGTTTTGGAATTGATAATCTCGGTTGACTCGGACCATCGCTGTTCCAATTCCTGGATGGAAAAGCCAAGAAAGTAATTTTTTCCAATACTCGTTTTCTTCACCATTTTTGTAAAAAAGAGGTGCCAACAAAGGCAGGCCCTTGGCAGTAGCAGGTTTTGATTCATTGGCAGTATTGGCAACAAAGTGTATGAGAAAGGCCAATGTATATTCATTGAAACGCGAGTATTGACTAGTAGTCAGTTTGGTGTCGGGCAACCCAGTGTACAACTCTTTCATATATTCCCAAAGGTACCCTGATGTTTCTTGCGATAACTTATTGACAAGAAGCCTGAATGCAGAGTTTTTAGCAGTCTCATCACCGCGTTCGATCAATTGGCGCACCCAATAGAGGGGTTTAAAATCTTGAGTATCCCACAGCTGCTTACTGAGGAAATACATAGGCTCAAAACTTCCTTGGCGTAGCAGCCATTCAAAGAATTTTTCGCTGACTTCGCGAAGCTCGCTATCCACCCAAAATTCGGAAACTAACAAGTAAATTCGGTGATAGAATAAATATTTAAGACGTTGAAATTCGCCTTTCTGTTCCAGCAGTTGAAATATTTCATTTAAGTCGCTCGCATTCCGCCATTGTTGTTCCGCTTCAAGATCGCTCCTCTTTTCGGCCCGATGTATATTAAAGGATATGTCAGTGAGCCTAGAGAGGGCTCTAGAAGGCTCCTGGCGGGCCATTTGGGCATTTAACTCCGCTAAATTTTCAATTAGGTTAGGCGAAGCATCTTCTTCAAAAAATGCCACCCTGAAGATAAGGTCAAAGTTCTTTGCAGCAAATGATGCATATTTTTCTTCAAAAAATGTTCGGACGCTATCGTATAAAAAGGGATCATCGAATTCAACATAACGGTATGAGCTATCCTGTGGTTTGACTGTGATCAGGTGTGCTTCAGCACGGAATTCGTCTTCACGGCCATTCCAGATTTCCAGCAAGGAACGCGTATCCGGTTCATCCAACGTTTCAATGCTACCATCTTCATTCTTTATCCGCTTTGTCTTCCTGCCGATTTCATGAGTTTTGCTGGTGTCATTGAATATATGGAAACATAAGCTGTCGAACTCCGTCACAGTCATTTTTTTAAACCAAGCTCCTACGAAAGCAAGATGAAATGCCACTGGATTATTGGATCGAGATAGAAAAACCTCCGGAGCGAGTTGGCGTTTCTTTTCATCTGCTGCTCGAGCTGCTTCGGAATCCGGATTTTCTAGGATATTTTGCCGATCGTAGAATTCACTGATAAAGCGGGACTTGCCGCGGGCTAAGTACGCTTCAATTGCTTTGCTCAATGTTTGCTCGGTTGCTCCTTCATCCCATAACCCGTGCTTATATTGTATCTCAATCCCTGATATGTATTTTTGAGCCTCAATTGCTTCAAATTTATTATATAGTTTGAAGCGCCAAGAAGAAACCAACCATTGCGGAAAACTCTTGGACGTAGGCGTATCTTGCAGAAACTTAATTAATCTGGATTTGTCTACTTTGACAATAAGGTATAAACCTTTTTTAGCCAATTGTTGTCGATTCGAAGCCTCATTAATTTCGCTACAATTAAGAATGGAATCTAAAAAAAGATAGGAATCAGATTCCGCTACTATAATAGATGGTTGTTCCTTATTAATATTTCGTGAAAGTAAATTATCAAGCGAGGATATACCTTCAATGCCTGTTTTATAAACCTCCGGAATTTGATGAACTTGGTCTAACTTTTCAGCACCTGATTTAGACTCTTTTTTGTTAATTTGGCCGACATGCTCATCAAAAGAAACTTCAAAGCTTTCGAACTGTATTCTGGGTAGTAAACGCCGATCCAAATTATTAAATTCTGGCCGATTGAGCAAAGCTGAAATGGCACTGTTAGTTGCGTCCTCCGAATAGGAATATATAAATAGTAACCTTTCCTGTACTAATTTCCGAGCATAAATATCGACTTCTTGGTCCGAATAATAAACACATTCCTTAATATGTTCGGTGGGATAATCTTTAGTTGGGTCGTCTTTATTGCTATTAATTAGATTAAGCGTGTGTAGGCTTGTTATATTAAACTGACTGTCAACATTACCCTGTACAGTTATTAGTTGCGCCGAATCGGAAGCATCAGTTATCTTGCTTTCTTTTTCTTGCTCCAATTCGGGGGGCTGTTCTTCCGAAGGAAGATTGTCGTTGTTGAGAATTTGATCTTCTAGATCATCCTTACTCTGGTTGAGGATATTCTTTTCTTCGCTCATAGGTATGATTAGTTAAGGGTTGGATTCTAAGAAGAAATCAAGATGCCTACCAGATATTTACGTCGCCATCAATTGGACCTATATTGGTTATCTTACCAATATCGCCTTTGTTATTAACCGTCTGATTGATAACATCATCTCCTATCCGAAAATCTCCATCCATATTAATCACTCCGCCCTGCACCACATTCTTACTATCCAAGGTTTCCATCCCGGCTCCGCCTGAATGCTGTGTTTGCTTGGCTGCGTATACCAGATCGACTACTGATTTCAATAAATCGGCATCCTGTTCCAATACCCGACGCAATTTCATTTCGAGTACTCCTTGAGCCGCGCTGTCTTCAGGGTCCTGTCGCAGCGCCTCGAATGCGTCGTCTTTGATAAAAAAAGGCTTTACCTTTTCCCATATGGCTCTAATATCGCCGTTGATCGCATCAGTGAAATCTTTGCCAACTTCCTGAAATGCAGCGGGAAAAAATAAAGAATAGAGTTCTTTTGCAATCGATTTGACATCCATATCAGTAAAGAGAAAGGGTGAGCAATCCAGTTGGTATAAAAATTCAGAGAGAAAGGCAGCCGCCCGATTGGCAGCCATATATTGACGGCTGTTTTCGTCAATCCCTGACTTGTGATCCAACAAGTCGGAAATGCCGCGGATATTGAGTGCATGTATACGGCGATAGGGCGACACAGCCTGTGCAAACCCGATCGATTCCATTTCGAGTGCAATGGTATCGTTATAATGCTGTTTCAAAAATTGATAAAGTGGAGTTGCAGTACTGGCAATAACTTTATCTCCGGAAGCAATGGGGCCAAAAAACACCCGGGCGCTCGTCGCGCTATCTTCAATACGTTTACGCCATTCGTCATCGCGACTGATTACTCGCGCAGCTTCGATCAGTTCTTTGCTGTAAGACAACACTTCCGGCCGGGATTTCGGGCCTTGTTCCTCTTCTTTGCCGGATTCATAACCATATGCTTTTGTTCCGATGACTACATCACCGATTTGCACATCCTTGACCCCACCGGCGATCCCGACTAGGATGATAATGGCAGGGTTGAGCAAACGGATGGCTTTTTCACTTGCGAGGGCGACGATCGTATTTTTTGAACCTGTCTCCTGGATAAATACTTCGTAGTCGTGGTTGGCGCCGCTGAAGAGCCCTGTTTCAAAAAATACTCCTTCGATCACTTCCCGTTTTATTTGGGGGATATGTTTGCGGATAGATTCATACTCTACCCGAATTGGGGTCAGGATGACAATACGAATAGGAGTATCTGCTCGACTCATTTTATAAATATTGTTTTTGCGATCGAATGGGGTGGTTTCTGGGGTCGGTCAATGGATTCATTCTGACGGCCCTCTGTTCTTACTTTCGGTTCCTTACATGGGTCTACAAAGAGAATCAAAAAAGCCCTGACTTGCCGGCCGCTGCCGGTAGTATCAAAGCCCGTAGCACTACTTTTAATACATCGCTAACTAAAAACCTATAAATACCCCACTAATTTTATTTCTTATGAATTCGTTTAATATGTTTCAGTATGCTCCAGACCGTCCGCTCCGAAATGGAAAATAAATTTGCAAGGGCATTGACGGCTTGTGTCTTCTGATGGCTCCGCGCAGGGTATATCTTTTCAAACTCCTGTACCACTGTGTATTTTTGTATGTTTGTCGTACTGATCAGATTTTGATCGATCAGAAAAGTAAGCAGCTGGTTTTCATTCGGAACGATTCCATGTCGTTCACAATGTTCTTTAAAATTCCGCTGCAAATGTTCCTGGAACCTGTCTATCATATATTTGCGATACCCCTCCATGCTTTTATCTATTTACAGCAGATCAAGAATATCCTCTATGTGTGGGGTTGAGTGTATAGCTTGATACCGCTTTTATGCTACAAACATGGCCAGATGCTACACGCTATCCAAATGAAAATCCTTAAGGTTTCACCGTGTATTTATCTTGGTTTTGGAGGTAGGGTTGTTCAGTAAACTAATGTATTGCGTATAATCTTCCTGCTGTAGTAGTGAATGATCAGACTGTAAGTAACACACAAACAGTGTTTTATGGCTTTGACGTATACTTGACAAACCGAATACGGAAATTTACATTCACTTGCAGTAGTATTCGAATATTTTCCCCGCATTTTCGCGCCTTTTTATGCACAAATTAAAATTTCTTGTTTTACTTCGTACCCTTGATGAAATAGAGATTTCCGCATTTCACAGGTACCTGAAGCGCATGCACGGCAATGAGCAGACCGCTCTTTCATTATTTACCTATATCCTGAAGTCGGCCCCTGATTTTTCTGACGAAAAGCGACTGAACATGTCTTACGCTTACCGGAAAATTTTTCGGGAAGATATTGGAGAGAAGCGGAAGAAAATACTGAATACCTTGTCAGACCTTTATATGTGGCTAAAAACCTTCCTGCTTTTCCAAAAGGCAACGGCGCCTTCCATTGAACATGAAGCGCTTTGGTTGTCAGTTTTGTATGAACACGGAATGGAAGCCGAATTTTCAAAACAACTACATGCTTTACAACAGAAAAAAGACGCCTCCCCCGTCAAAAGTGTGACAGATTGTCTGAAACATGTTGCAGTCAATCATTTTGCCTACTATCATCAGGTTCATGATAGCCTGGATTCGGACAGCCGGGCGCTTCGGCAATATGAGAAATCGTTGGATCTATTCTATGCGATAGCCAAACTCAAAACTGCCTGTGAAGTGGCTAACCGGAAAAACGTACTTGCGATAGATGTTGGAAGCATGAATCTGGCTGCATCTACAGAAATGCAACTTCCGGGTAATCATGACCACCCCTTGCTTTTATTGTACTCTGAAGTATATCGGTTGCTGGCATACGGGCAGGAGGACAGTTTTGAACGGGGCAAAACCATGCTGATAAAACATGCCACCATGCTTGATCCCTCTGAAATACACCGACTGCTTAGTTATCTCACCAACTTTGCTTCTGCACGGATCAGGGATGGGCAGAAAAATTACTGGCTTGAAACACACGAATTGAATAAGCTAGGCGTACAATATGCCGCCTTTCTGCGTGAGGATGGTATGTCTGTAACTCAATTCAATAATATCGTAAGTGTAGCATGCAACCTTGGCGATGTCGATTGGGCTGATTTTTTTGTAAAAACGCAAGGAAAATTTTTGCCGGAATCCTTGCAGGAAGACGCCACATTGCTTGCAAAGGCAACCATCCATTTTAAAAAAGGGCAGTACCTACAGGTGCTAAAAACGCTGAGAAAGAAAAATTTTGAATCGCTGCTTGATAATATCCGCGCCAAGGCTCTGACACTTAAGAGCTATTACGAAATGGAGGACGCAGATGTACTGGATAAGTGCCTCGTTTTTGATGCCTATCTAAGTCGCCATAACCGGCGAAAAATTGAAGCAGTAGCGGCTTCCTTGCATTTTTCTAAAATATTGAAAGCGATAATTCGTAGAAACTTGCCGGCTCAACAGATACTGAGCGATATAAAAGATACACAACCATTGTATTTCAGGGAATGGCTGCTGGAGAAAATGATCGATTACAGGAAAACATAAAATGGGGATGTGGAAATGACCAATACAAAAGGCGTCCCGGTTTGCCGGGACGCCTGATTTGCATCTTCGGATGATCACATGATCAGGTCATCTACAACGATGTATGATGATACTTCTTCACCACATACGGTAGCAAAATAAAAGTCATAGGTACCTGGCGGGAGGTCCGAAAAGGTAATTGACGAACTTCCTGTCGTAACCTCTGAACTGGTAAAACTGTCCTCACTTCTGTAATACCAGGCCTTGTACGTAGCACCGGAGAACGTACTCCAGGAAAACGTTACTGAATCCGATGTTTTGTCAGTAACTACAACATCCGGAGGGGGGCAGGTCAGCACCTGCAGAGGCAACGCGGCTGAATATCCAGGTGGATGCAGGAACAGGGGTGAAAGGAAGAATAACATCGGGAGGATTCCATGCCAGCCTTTTTTAATTGCATTTTTCATAGTAGTTGCTTTAAGTGAAAAAATGCGATGAAAGGCGGTCGGCAGGTGCCAGACAGGTATGTTTTACAGGGCCCGGCCGTGACAACACAGCGGGCAAACCTTACAATTCTTAGATCTTTGAATTTTGAAACCGGGGCAACTATTGCGATAGTATTCCCTCTTACCTTAAGTACTGCTCTTGTTTAAAGTGCATAAGAGATGAGGGTGCCGGAATGACGCATAACCCATCTGATATCACATTACCGAGCCAGTTCATCGATAATAACATGGCAAAGGTATTCCCAAGAACGAGGCTTTGAGTTTAAAATATTGATATACAAACGTTTATGTAAATTTACGTAAATTTATCATTTGAATTGAATCCGATCTTCGCTTTAAAGAATGATTCGGAATGCATCAGGGCAAGCGTTTTGCATGCTGGACAAATGATACGAGGGAGCGATGATACATTTCATATAATTTCGGGTGTGTCGAACGCCGGAATTCCCATACAGGACACTCTGCCCGCCGGGTAGCGTACAAATAGTGCGACACCATCATTTTCCCCCCTTCCAGTTGTCGGTCGACGACCAGAAAATGATTGTATGGAATATGTTTGTAGATATAAATTTCGAAGGATCCCGGGTATCTGTTTTGTTCGAATTCTTTTGCAATGCGAATAAGTTTTTCTATTGCTTTTTTCATTTCAGCAATGGCATCGGACTCGGATTCCTGTACGCGTGCACGGTCATCAAAATATAAGCGTGCTTCGTTAGAATCCGGGTCAAGTAAATAGGCTTTGAAACTTACCCCTTTTTTCAAGAGCGTACTGATATAATCTTTATACTCGTTTTCACGCCTGGACGTGAAATATTCTGAAAATGTTTTTAGGCGAACGCCAACCTCAATGACTTCTTTTTGGGCGGTTGCGATAAATTCAGTCTTATACCCGATCGAAACTCTGCCGTCTTCATGGATGACTAAACCTGAATCATCTGGTAATTTTAGCGGCTCTTCCGGAATAATGTAAGGCTCCCAGTCGGAAAGACCGTTTGCCCTGAATTCCCTGTGCTCTTTGGAATACGCCATTCCGAGCTCCCTCTCAATGATGGTTTGTAAGCCGTTTGCAGCCGTTTTGAGCACTTTCAGGCCTGCGGGCTTGTCGTTTACAATATTGCTGAGGGAAGCGGAAGAAATGGCCAGATCCAGGGTTTTCAACTTATTGATAAGGTTGCTTTGTTTATACTCCTGTTGTTCAGCCAGCAATCTAACCCCCTTTTTAACGATGTCGTAAAATCGGGCCTCCTTGCTCAAATGCGGCACATTTTTCATAACTCCCTTGGATTTTCATCAAAAGTAGGGTTTATAAAAGGAAAGAGCGTCGCAATGTGAATGTAAGCAATATAGTAAGCCGCATCGCAACGACCAACTGGAAATACATCCCCTCATATTACATTTGCACTATCAGCCGATCACACCTGCTCATTTTTGTAAAAAGTAAATGTCATTCACCCTCCACAATTTCGAATCGAATATCCCCGAGAAGATACTCCGGCGCGGGCAGGATTACTTCGAAGCCGGCGCAGTGACTTCACTGGAGCCGGCAGGCAAAGGTGAATGGCTGGCAATGGTGGAAGGCAGCGCCGAATACGAGGTGTCGCTGCGGATGTCGGGCGACCGGGTGCGGGAGGCGGAATGCGACTGCCCTTATGACGGCGGCGTGTGCAAGCACGTGGTCGCGGTGTTGTACGCCCTGCGGCAGCAAGGCACTTCGCCCGCGCCAAAAAAGCAGCGGAAAAAAACGGGAAAAACGCATTTCGAGGAAGTGCTGCTGAAAGTCGACGCCGATGAGATGCGCGATTTTATCCGGAAAATGAAAGCGGAAGACGAGCGTTTCGGCGACCGCTTTTTGCTGTATTTTGCCGACAAGGCGCCCGGGCTCGATGTGACGGGAAAGTACAGATCGATGATCCGGCAGATCATCCGGCGCTATTCCAACCGCGGTTTTATCGATTACAGCAGTACGTTCGGCCTGTCGAGGGAGATGTACAAGGTGCTGCGTGACGCGGAAGATGCCCTGGCCGGGAAAAACTACCGGCAGGCGGCCGAGGTGGCCGAAGTCGTCGCGGAGGAACTCGCCTCAGTGTTCGAAGGCTGCGACGATTCCGCCGGAAATATATCGGAAATCCTGATCCGGGCCATCGCGGTGTTACGCGAGTTGTCGCAACTGGATACGCTGGCGCCGCCGCTGCGTACGCAAATGCTGGATTTTATCGATGCCGTGCTGCAAAACAGGCACTGGTTCGATTACGGCGATTTCGGTTATGAACTGCTATCTGTTGCGGAATCGCTGGCCGTGCATGCGTACCCGGAACGCTTTCTGTCGCTGCTGGACAAACTTGCCAAAACGCATACCGGGAAATACACCGGTTTCAGACAGGAATTTTTCCTGACCTCGAAGATCCGCTTTCTGGCGACTGTCGGCCGGGAAGCGGAATCCGCGCAACTGATTGCCGGGCATATGGACATGGACGATGTGCGGGCCATCGCGGTGCAACGGGCTATCGACGAGCGGCAATTCGGGGAGGCGAAAAAGTTGTTGCAGGAAGGCATTGAACTCGCCCGGCAGCGCTCGCACCCGGGTATCGTACACCGCTGGGAATTGGTGTTGCTCGATATCGCCCGCCAGGAACACGATCTGGAGGCGGAGCGGCACTTCGCCAAAAAGTTTGCGTTCGACCGGGGCGTAAATGTCGAACACTACCAGGCCTGGAAAAACACCTATTCCGAACAGGAATGGCCCGGTGTGATCGAAGCGTACATACAGGCTACCATTGAAGGGGTCCGCAAGCGTCCGCGTCAATTTGCCTGGGAGGATCCGGAACAGTCGCTGTTCTTTCATTTGTCGCCCGTTTTTATCCAGGAGGCGCAGTGGGAAAGGCTGTTGCAATTTATGCCGGCCGATCCCAGTCTGGACCTGCTGCACAATATTCACCCGTACCTGGCGCACCGGTATCCCAAAGAAATGCTGGCCCTGTACCTGCCCGCGCTTCAGAAACAGGCGGAGCAGGCTAGTAACCGCAAGGAATATTACAATCTGGCCAAAAACATGAAAAAAGTGATGCAGGACATCGATGGCAGCCACGAGCCGGTCCGCCGGATGGCGAACGAACTGATACAAAAATATCCGCGGCGACCGGCTATGATCGAAGAACTGACAAAGGGCGTGCTGGGGCGTAAAGGGTAAGCCTCCGGTTATTTACGCGGAGATAGATCGTGATACACCCATCCGAAATTTGCGATCCTATTCGCAAAAAAACCGGTTTTTTTGCGAATAGGATACCAGAAACACCCGAACTCACATCCCCCCCTCTATGCAAAAGCACCACCTCCTCCTCCCGCTCCTCACCCTGCTCTACTGCACCTGTAGTGCTCCCGATGCCGGTTTGCGCCAGCAAGCCGAGCAGGCCATGAAAGCCGCCGATGTGGCCATGTGCGCCGCAGCGGTGAAAGACGGCTTTCACGCGGCGCTGCTGCAATACGCCGACAGCCTGGTCGTCAAATACGACGAAGGTCAGTTGCCGGTGATCGGCAGGGCGGCGCTGAACGCCCAGTGGCAGGCCCAGCCCGATACCAAAGCGATCAGTTGGAAGCCGTTCAAGGCCGAAGCCGCGGCTTCGGGCGACCTGGGCTATACGCTCGGTTACTGGAAATACGTCGCGGCGGATACCACCTATTACGGCGCCTATTGCACGATCTGGAAAAAGCAGGCCGACGGCGCCTGGAAATTCCTGTTCGACGGCGGCAACGGCACGCCGCTGCCGGCGGAGGAGTGGCGCTGAATCATCGATCCCGCCGCAACGCTACCCACGCGCCCGCCAACAGAAATCCTGCCACCCACAACCATACCCACCAGGGCATGCTGCCGCCCGTCTGCCCGACCTGCCCGTCGCTGCCGGAAAAGGCGAAGGCCGCCCAGTAGAACGGCGCCTTGCGGGCGTCGGGCCCCGGCTGCGCAAGCATGTGCAGTTTGGCCTGCCGCAGCGCCTCGCTTTTGCCGGCGCCCTGTTCCAGTTGCCGGTAGAAAGCGGCGAACAGTTCGGCCGTGGAGCGGTCGTTGACCGACCAGTGGCTGGCGATCAGGCTTTGGGCGCCCGCATAGGCAAAGGCCCTGGCGAGGCTGAGCACGCCCTCGCCTTCGGCAAATTCGCCGGCGCCGGTCTCGCAGGCGCTGAGCAGCACCAGGGAGGCGTGCAGGCGCTGGGCGTAGATCTCGGGCAATGCAACGCTGCGGTCAAAAAATTCGATGGAAGGCTGGGAGCGCCGGCCCGCGTGCGCGTGGGTGGAGAGGTGCAACACCTCGAATCGGGCGGCCGTGTCCAGAAAGCGGGCGGCGGTGGCGTCGGCGCCGTGGAGCAAAGCGGCATGGGTGCTTTCGGGTTTTTCCCATAGGCTGTTGGGCAGGGGAACCAGCCCGTCGCGGGCAGTTTCCACGAAAGGCGCCACCTGCAGGAATCCGTGCCCGCGGCCGGCGGACAACGGCGCCGCCGCCAGCAGGGTTGCTGACCAGGCGTAGCGCAGGTGGAAGCGGCGCAGGAGATAGGGCGCCGTAGCGTACGCGCCCCGGTGCGGCGCACTCAGCAGCGCGTCGAAGGGCAAATAGGAAAGGCGGCCGTCGGGCACGATGGCCAGGCTGTTCAGGCCGGCGAGGGCGGAGTCGGGCAGGAGCCGCTGTTTCAGGTAATATGCGTTTGCAAAAAAATCGGCGGGATCGTTTTCCTGGGCATTTTTGTCGGCCAGCAGGGACTGAAAATGCAGCAGCGACGCATCGAGGGCGCTGTCGCGCGGCACTTCGTACGCGTGCAGGTCGTTTGTGCGCAGCACCAGGCACAGGTAGCGGTCGCCGGCATCGAACCAGGAGAACAGGCCCGTCGAATCGGGCAGGGCCTTGCGGATGTCCTGCAAGCCGGCCGTCTGGTCTGCGCGGTTGAATTCGCCGAAGCGCGGATGGTTTTTGTCCAGCCCGGCGATCAGGTCCTCGTATTGCCGTTCCGCCTGGAACAGCGCCGTTTGCAGGGGAGAGTCTTGTGCCGGATCTCCGGCGTCGGCCGACCGGCCTTGTTCGAGCAGTTCCGCCCGTAGCACGGCGATGTCGCGGCGCAGGTTTTCTTCCCGTTGTAGCAGCGAGTCGGGGATGGCAGCCAATGCCAGGGCGCGCTGCTGTTGCAGGGCGTCGCGCAGGGTGTTGGCGCGGTTGTTTTCGAACAGGTCGAACAGGCGTTCCAGGGTGGCTGTTTCCCGCGTTTCCCGGTAAAGCGCCCAGAGATTCACGGCCGCCTCACGGCGTAGGTTGTAATTGTGCTGTGCGAGGTAGAGTTTGGCCTCGTCGGTGCCGTAGGTGCGGCGCAACTGTCCGGCCACGGCAAGGGCCAGGTCGAAGCACCGGGCGGCGGACCGGCGCTTGCCGGTGTCCGGCGTTTCCAGCAGCAGGGCGGCTTTACGCGCCGATGCCGCCATGGCCCATAGTTCCACCGGCGGGTTTTCTATGGCGGGGTTTTGCGCGGGATCGGCCTCGTTGAAATCGGAGAAGGACTGGATCAGGGCTTTCTGGTAAAATTGCAGGGCTTCGCCGTTGCGCCCGCGCGCGCGCTCAAAGTCGCCCCAATCGGTGTACAGTTTTGCCTTTTCGCGGTGTTTGCCTTTCAGGCCGTTCAGACTTTCCTTTTCTGCTTCCCGGTAGTACGAGACCGCCAGGGCGGGGCGCTGCGTTTTGGCGGCGATCTCGGCCAGTGCGGTGTAGCAGCGGATGCGGTTTTCCGTCTCATCGGGGTCGCTGCGGTAGTATTGCAAAGCCTGACGGTTGAGCTCCTCGGCACGCCGCCACCGGCCTTTTTCGATCATGACCAGGGCGCCGATGGATTGCAGCGAGGCGCGATGATACCTTTGACCCGGCACATTTTTCCCCAGGTTGAAATAACGCAGGGCCAGGTCGAAACTGTCCTGCCAGTAGGCGTTGTTGGCCAGTTGGCCGTAGATGGAGAGCAACTGATCGCCGGTGGAATCGCTGAGGATGCCCGCTTTCAGAAACTGGTTTGCGAGGTCGTAGTTCTGCCGGCGGATGTACACCTGCGCGGCGTTTTTGTAGCAGTATGCCACGCGGGGATGGTTGAAATGCCGGCGTTCGTAAATGCGGATGGCCGCGCGGTAAGCATCCAGCACGTCGGAATAGCGTCCCATCTCGCGGTAGGCAAACCCTTCCCAGGCCCACAGGTCGGCCGTTTCGAGCGATTCGGCGCGGCCGGCTTCGTGCAAAACCCGGATTGCCGAATCAAGCACGGCCACCGCGCGGAGCAGGCTGTCGCGGTCGTACCAGGCTTCGGCCTTCGCGATTGCCGTGTCGCAAAAGCGCGTCCATTGCGCCGTGGCGATGGTGTCGACAGGGTGGGAGGGGACTGCATCGCTCCCCCGCATGGTCTCGTCCTCGCTGCTGCTTTGCGCCGCCTGGCCTGAACAGGCGTACAGATACCAGACGGCGCAGAGCAACAATAAAAGGAAGATCGGGGAGATCGGGCGTTTCATGAAAGGCATTTTCGGTGGGAAGCTGCCTGCAAGTTTAGGGGTTTCGCCTTATATAAGGAAATACCAGAAAGAGGAACAGGGCGATCAGGGCCACCGCCGCCCAGATGCAGGCAGGCGGACAAGCCGGGGAACTGCCGCAGGAAGGATCAATGATCCATGCTTCCGCCACGCGGTCGGTCAGGGTGTCCCACACCCCTACGTACACCCGCTGGGGGCTCGGCAATTGCATCGTGAACGGGTTGATATTTGTGCTGCAATCGTTCCAGATGAGGTCCTCCTTTTGCGCGCCCTGGGCAGTAGCGTCAAATCTCCAACCCGATGAAGCCAGGCAGACTTTGTTGATGTCCATGGTAAGCGGCGGGTCGGGTTTCAGCGGCACGCGCACCACGATCCTTTCGCAACTGTCGGCACTGGAAGCCACCAGCGTGTAGGTCCTGTTGTATGCCTGGTCTACCACGGGCACCAGGGTGAAGGGATCGCTCAGCCCCGTGCCCGGGTACCATTTGAAATACCAGGCGCCGTTGTTCAACATGCTGTGAATAGCCGGCGGGAGCATACTCGGGTCGAACACTTCTTTGCCGGGGTTGATGGACACCGGCAAAATGGTATCCAGCAGGGTGGTACAGGGCCCGCACAAGCTGTCGCAGGGAATGGGCGCCAGCGCCGTTTCCGTGAACACCGGCGGATTGCAACCGAAAAAGATCCTGGAGGAATTTGCCACGGCGTTGCAACGGGCGTTGTTGTTCAGCGAGGTTTTCAGCAGAAAATACCCTTTTGTCTCGTCCTCGCGCACGTCTCTTTGTCCCAGGCCTTTCAGGTTGAGCCCGTTCATTTTAAAACGATACTCCCTGTTGTTGATATCTGTTCTGACTACAGATACGGAGCCAATGTTCGGGGAATGCCCGGTTACCTGTACGGCGTCGAAATCCAGCAAAGGGTCGATCCAGTCGGATACCACAACGTTGGTTTCCGGGGCATCGCCTTCATTCTGAAAATCGATGCGCCAGGTGACTTCCTGATCCTGACAAATGGCGTTTTCATACACCGTTTTATGGTTGGGATCGTGCGAGGAAAGCACGGCGCCGTCCGCGATGGTGTCCGTAAAGGTAAGATCGGAACAACCGGAGGGTACGTCGGAGCGGCCGAATGCCAGTGACACATTGGTCAATGCCGACAGGCTGCTTCCAACAGCCACCGTTGCTTTTGTTTCCAGCAGTACAAAAAAACTGCGCTGTTCGCCGGGGGCCAGGTTTGTAAAAGTGTATTCCCTGATCCCGGCGCCCGGAGATGTCTGTTCGTTTTCTCCAAACAGGTCGGACTGCCTGAAATCGAAGACGGCGTCGTCGAATTTGAACAGGATCGTGCCGTTCAAAGAAGTGCTGCAATCTCCCGGATGCTCGTACGTGATGATGTAAGTGATGGAATCGCCGGGCACGATGCTGCACGTCTTTCGCAGCAGAATATTGTTGCTCATGGCAGGCGGCGTGTATGTAGGCGCAGTAGCGGTGCCCGATGTGGGCACTGTATCCGGTACGGTTCTTTTCGGCGGTTTTTTATTGTCGTCATAGAAGGCGATGACTTCTGCAAAGGGCAGGTACCCGCCTGCGGCATGTGCATAGTGGTGCGAATGACCTGCCAGTTCGCCCGGCGTGCCCATAAAATAGGTGCCGTCGCCATGGCTGAGGAAGATGCGCAGGCCCGAGCCGGTGCCGCTGACCGTCGGGAGGTCGTTGACGGTGAAACTTGCCACGTTGTTGTTATCGATGGTTGTCACCAGCGTAGGGTCCGCAGGCGGATCGAAAAACGAAAAATAAATGACGGACAGGCTGAGCATACCCAAGGCTGTCATCCATGATCTGATCTTTTTCATTGGGTGTGGTTTTTTTATTTGATCTTACAATTTCACTTCAAATGAGATCTGGACGAACGGCTGAAAGCCTTCGTGTAGAAAACCGCCGGCGCGGATGCCGAGGTTGGGCCCCGCGCGCACGGCGCCGAATGTCAGGTCGGCGAACACCGAATAGCGCAGGGTCGTTTCCGAAAAAGAGGTGCGTTCCTGTTCGGATTCGTCGAGGCGCATCGGGTCGCCTGCTACGTATTGCTCCAGCATGGGTTCGTAGATATACGGTACGAGGTCGATGGTCCGCTTTTCGTAGTCGGTCCCGCTGTGGAATGCCAGTATGGCGCTGCCGCCGATGCCGGCGCCGAAGAACTTCGTAAAGTTTTTGCGCAGCAATACGGGTATCTCTACCGAGATAAAGCCGCGGTTGCCCGAGCGGGTCGTGGTGATCACGGTGTCTTTGTAAAAATCCACGCCTGGGATGGGTTGCCCGAGGTGTTCTTCGGTGGTGGTTTCCGGCAGGTCCGTGCGCCCTTTCAGGCCGGTGAGCAGTTCCACCTGCGGGTATATTTTCCAGGATTTGTAAGGCGACAGGCTGGCGCCCATGAACAGGTAGCCGCTGCCGGAGGAATCCGGCCGGAAGGCATAGCCGGCTTTCAGGCCCGGCGAGATGCCGGGTTTGAAGCGCGTTTTTGAAAAGTTGGTGTAGATCGGCGGATTTTTGTCGAACACGATCTTCGCGCGGCTGCGAAAGGCGCGCTTGGGCATGTCGCGGCCCGGTTCGAGGCGGTAGCGCACGAAGCCCTGTGTGGAATCGTAATCCGATACGCCCTCCTGCCGGCTGCCGGGCAGGTAGATGTTGCGGAAGGTGAATACCAGCCCGTTAGCGCGTGTGGCGGTGTCGAGGCAACTGCCGGCGGGCGGCGCGTCTTTCGGGCAGATCGGGCATTCGGGATACCACGACAGCGGGCGCATGCGCGCCGTGTTCAGGCCTTCCGGCACCGTGATCGTCAGTTCCACCTTTTGGGCGGGCCCTTCGCCGTTGTTTTGAAACTGCACTTTGTAATCGAGCCGCTCGCTGCCCAGCCGCCGGTAGTTGACCCGCGTGTCGGATACGGCGATGGCGTTGGGGTCGTGCGAACTCACGATCTCGATCTCGAGGGTGAATTCATCCGCCGGGATGGCGGGGTCGAAGGGCTCGAACAGGCCGTACAGGTGGATGAAAGCGCTCGTGTCTTTGAGCATGGACGCCGTGCCGCCCAGCGTTGCGAACATGTTGCGCGACTCGCCGGATTGCAATTGTGTGAAACGCCACACCTTTTCCTCGCGGTAGGCTTTCCGGGCTTTTTCCAGCATGATCTCCGTGCGCGGCGACGGGGGCGCCGGCATACGGGGCCCTGTCGCGCAGCCTGACGTCGCAATGCCCTCAAAAAGCGCGGCCCAGTCGTATGTTTTTGGCAGCGCAAGGGCAGAATAGGCGGCATCCGGTGTTTCGCCGAAATGCGTGCGCGCATCCTGAAATGTAAAATGCGAGGCCGGAAATTTTTTCTCGTTGAAAAACAGGTGCAGCCGGCCGTCAGTGGCGAAGGCGCTGTTGTTGCGGTAACTGACGATGCAGACCAGTTCCTCCTCCGGCCGTGGTTTTCGGTTGGTCTTCAGGGCGATGCGTTGCCGCGGATGTTCGAACACCTGCGCAAGGGTCGCCGCCGTGCCGCCGGCGTCGGCCAGCATGGTGCGGACCCCTCTTTTCGGGGGTTTCTTGTTATCGTCGTAATGTGCGGTGGCATCCAGGGAAGCCTGATAAGTTCCGTTGCTGCCGTAGCGGTGCAGCGGGCTGCTTTCAAAACTGAAATCGCCGTCGCCGAATTCCCAGAAGTACGTGTAAAATGCTGCCTTCGAAGCGCCGGCAGGGGCGGGGGGCAGGGGCGGACAGTTGGGGACGAACCGGATGGCGCCGTCGGCTTGCCGCTCGGTGCTGAAGTCAGCGAATGCTTGCGGACTTCCGGTTTGCGCCTGCAGGATCGTGGAAAGATAGATGCATACAAAGAGCAATAAAACCGTTTTCATTTTTGAGGATCTGTTTTATCTAGTTGATGGCTCCTGCGCTTTTTGCGACTAGGGACATATGCCGATGGCATGTTGCCGGCGCATGCGACACAAATCGGAACGGGAAAAACGGATGAGGGGAAGCGGGGATAAAGAATAGCGGCACGGTCAGGCAGGAGAATTGTCGCACCGTGCCGCAAGATAAGTTTTTTGGACTTAGGGAGATAAATATGCGCGCTCAGTTTTGCTTGACCGTATTGGCCTTCACCGCCTGTTGCGCTTTGAGTTTGCATTTAAAATTCCCGGTGAAATATGCATCCATCGTCGGCTGGTACGGCGCAGAGTTGATGGTATTGGGCTTCACACCGTAGGTGACACCGTCGGCAAGTTGCGTAACCGTCACTACCTGAGGATTGGAACCCACAATCGCGGAAGCAGATTCCACGACATTACCGGCGTTGTTGTAAAAATAATAGTAGATCGGCTGGCCGGAGAAATGTGTGACGTTGGCCTGGGTCAGGTTAAGGAACACCTGCTTTTTATAGGCCCCCTTTTTTCCGCTGAAGGCCATGCGACATTGCGACTTGGTCACGCTGGTAACTTTCGGCTCGGGCACCCGGCAATCGAAACTGCTGAACAGGAAAAGGGCGATGGGGAGTGCAAATGCGAAAACTTTCATTTTGTTCGACATGGCAGAGAGTGTTTTAGTTTGAAAAAGCATCCGTTTTGAACGCTTTGTTTAACCGTATATCCCCGGTCCGGAAGAGTTGTTACCCCTTGCCCCCTATTTTTTTACGATCACAAATTCCGTCCGGCGGTTTTGCTGATGTTGCGTTTCCGTACAATACACCCCGTCGTCGCATTCATTGGTCAGGCGCTCTTCGCCGTACCCTTTCGGGATGATGCGCCTTCTGGCGATCCCGTGTTGCGTGAGATAAAGCATGGCGGACTCGGACCTTCTTTGAGAGAGTTCCTTGTTGTAATCGTCATCGCCCCGGCAGTCGGTGTGCGACAGCAACTCGATCTCGAGGCCCGGATTCCACTTCAGCAGCGAAACCAGTTTGTCGAGTTCTTTGGCCGATTTCGGTAAAATATCGCTCTTGTCAAACGAGTAGTAGATCGCCCGGAAGGTGTCCTGGTTGATCACCGTTGTGCCGTTGTCGTCGAAGCGGTTGATGATATCGAGCTGGATCACGTCGATGGAAAGGAACAGCGTGGCGTACAGGGTCCTGCTGCGGTTGAGGCCTTTGGTGCTCGTCCGGCCCACCGTAGTGAAATAATCGTCTTTTTCCCCGACCAGTTGGTACTCGCTGTTTTGTTCGAGTTGAAAATTGAAATTCCCTTCGGCATCCGACGTCGTTATTTCCACTTTCATGGTGCGCAGGTTGGTCAGCCGCACCTTCACGCCGGGCACCGGCGTCTTTTCCTTGCTGGTCAGGCATTTGCCGCGCAGCGTGAAGCGCGGGTCGTTGTGTTCCAGTTCCACGAAGCGGGCCTCCCCCGGCGACAACATGCCCACCTGTTCCTGCTTTACCGTGGTGGCGATGCCGTTCTTTTCGCCGGAGACCTCGTAGCTGCGTTCCGCGTACATGGGAAATACGACCTGCCCCTGCGCATTGGTGCGACCCGTCTGTACGTCCCCCGTTTTCAGGTCGCGCAGGGTCACGGCTACGTCCGGCAGCGGAATACGCGTGAATTCGTCCACCACCTGCACCGTGAGTTCGTTGGCCGGCTTTGATTGCCGGAAGAAATAAATGTCGTCGAGCCCGTCGTCGCTGTCGCGGTTGCTGGCAAAGTATCCTTCCGTGAGTTCGCCCTGCGCTACCAGGCTGAAGTCGTCGCCGGGAGAATTGATCGGAAAGCCCAGGTTTTCCGGGGCCTGCCAGGCGCCGTCCCGGTACCGCGCGATGTACAGATCGAGCCCGCCGATACCGGGATGCCCGTCGGAAGCGAATACCAGATGCCCTTCGTCGGTCAGAAAAGGGAATACCTCGTTGCCCGGCGTATTGATGGTATTGCCGAGGTTTTGCGGCTGACTCCAGGCGCCGCCCTGTCGCCTGCTGACGAAAAGGTCCATGCGGCCGGCAGTGCCGGGGCGGTCGCTGCTAAACACGAGGGTATTGCCGTCTTTGCTGATCGCCGGGTGGCCCGTGCTGAAATCCTTGGAGTTATAAGGGAACGAGGCCGCCAGCCGCCAGCTGTTGCCGTCGAGTTCGGCGGATTCCAGCGACAGTTGCACTTCGTTGCCGCGGCCCTTGTGCCGGTTGCTGCGCGTGAAATACATGCTGCGCCCATTGTCGGTAAAACAGGCTACGCCGTCGTGGTACCGGCTGTTGACCTCGCCGCGCAGGGGCACAGCACGGCTGCCGTTGGCGAAAAACAGGCCGCTGAACGCCCTTCCCGTCCAGGGGTTTTCCTTGTCGCCGGTGCCGCGGTCGGAAGTGAACACGAGCCCGCCCGGATAGTATGCGGGCGCAAAATCGGAGGCGTCGGGCGCGTTGAAAGGCGCTTTTTCCAGCGTGTATTTACCTTCCTGCCGGTAAAACTGCTCCATCTGCCGCACCCCTTCCCGCAGCGCCAGGCCCCGGCGGTCGCCGGGTTTGTCTGCCAGAAATGCCTGCGCCCAGCGGTCGGCTTCATCTTTTTTGCCCGCGATCAGCAACATCCGGGCGTAATACAGTTTGCTGTCGGGGTCGGCAGGCTGGCCGCCCGCCACTTGCGAATACCAGCGCAAAGCCTTGGCATACTGGTTGGTCAGGCGGTAACAATGCGCCAGCCGTTCGGCGGCTTCGGGCACGACGCCGTCTTCGAGGGCTTTCAGGTACCACTCGATGGCTTTGGCGTATTCGAGTTTATCGTACGCCCTGTTGCCCTTCTCCAGGGCACGTTGTGCTGTGAGCAAGGGGATCTGCGCACAGATCGCGATGATAAAAAACAGTGTTCTCATAGTAGCAGGATTTAGAAGCGGCGCGGGTCTTTCCACTGCACCTCGTCGGTGAAATTGTAGCCCAGCATGATCTCGTGCGTGCCGGCGCTCACTTGCTGGAGATTGGAAATGGTGTTGTCGAAGGCGTAGCCGACCGACAGTTTTTTGCCGAGCGGGATCTCTACCATCACCGATACGGCGTCGTTGGTGCGATAGGAGAAACCGCAGGAAAACAGGTCCTTGAACCAGATATTCATATTCAGGTCGGCCTGCAAGGGCGCCTGTGGCTGGTATTTCAGCAACACGGAGGGCTTGAGGTCGATGCCGTTGTCGAGGCGGAACACATAACCCGAATACAGGTAGTAGTGGCGGCGCAGGATGCCGCTGCGGTCGAGGTTCAGGTTAAAATCGCTGCGTTTGTCGATGGCCACGAGGGTCGGCGCCGAAATGCCGGCAAAGAAATCCGGCGTGTAGTAATAGAACCCAAGCCCCGCCCGCGGAACGATGCCTTTCTGATCGCCGCCGGCATAAACCGGATCGAGCGGGTCCCATACCACCGCCTGCGAAAGCAGCGAGCGGTAAAAGAATGCGCCTGCTTTGATGCCGATGGAGAAAGTGCCGTCGTCGCCCGTGGGGATATGGTAGGCGTAGTTGGCGGAAAAGTCGCTGATGCGGTCCAGGCCGATCCGGTCGTGGAACAGCGAGAACCCGAGGCCGGCGCGGTCGCCGGCAATGGTGCCTTCGGCGCCGAGGTAAATGGTTTGCGGGGCCCCGTCGAAGCGGACCCACTGAGTGCGATAGAGGGCGTTGGTGGTCCAGTACCCGTGGCTGCCGGAATAGGCGGGGTTGTTGAACAGGTACATGGAGTTGAACATATAGCGGGTAAACATGGCGTCCTGCTGGGCGCTCAGCGCCAGGCATGTCAGGAGCCCTATGGAGAGGAGAAACAGGGTGCGCATGATGTTTCAGTTTTTTTGATGTGGAGAAAACCCGGACGGGGGCCCGGCGGCAGCCGCAATGCGCCGCCGGGTCGCCCGGTGGTTTTAATATCTTGCGTTCACAGGCGCCGGAGGTCGACATAGCCGGCCATGGTGCTTCCGGTGTCGTGCAGCGTCAGGAGGATATAGTAGGTGCCTTGCGGCAGGTCGTTGCCGCTCTGGTTGGTGCCGCCCCAGGTATTGTCGTACTGATCCTGGTGGAATACGACGTTGCCCCAGCGGTTGTACACGGTGAGCGATACCTCCTTGCACTTTTCGATGCCTTTCACGACGAACACATCGTTCAGGTTGTCGCCGTTGGGCGACAGGCCCGTAGGCATCTGGATACCCGAGGGCATGCAACAACTGTCCTGGCCGCCGCAATTCGGGATCGGCAGGCAGTGCACATTCACCGAATCAATGCAACAGGTGCGCGGGTATTCGTCCGGGTCGCCGCCCCAGATGCCGTCGTGTGCGGCGATGGCAAAACAGAAAGGATTTCCGGCCTGCACGCTGCTGCCCCAAAGGTCGATGGTGAAGGGACCCGCCATCAGGCCCGGCGGGAGCGGCGTGCTCAGGATGAAGTAATCCTGTGACACCTGTATACCTGCGGGGTCCGACAACAGGAGCTGGAATGAGTAAATGTCGAAGGTGTTCGCCACGGCATTCATCAGCGAGAAGGTGTATTTGACCTGTCCGCCTTCGCACCACAGGCTGTCTTTTACTGCAACGGCGCAGGTAGGCGGCGGCGGCGGCGGACATTCGGTGAGGAAAGTATCCGAACAAATGACCTCGCCGTTCGGTCCCAGGAGATTGACCACGAACTGTTGCGTCGGCGTCGTAAAGCCGTTCAGGCAGATATCGGCGAAGCCGTTGTAGGTGGCCGTGCCGAGCGTACCGCCGGGCGGAATGAACGTCACCGACGACGGCGTCACCGGCGGCTGGATCGCCCAGCCCGATACGTAGGAGATCTGTACGCCTCCCAGGCCGTTCACCTGGACGCCGGTAAAATAACCCGGCAGGTAGTTGTTGGTGATCGACAGCGAGCGGCAGCATCCGCCGGCCGGATCGGGCGAACCGACCGGTGCCGCGCTGATCGCGACGCCGTCGCAGGGATCGCATTTGGGTATAGGCAGGCAGTCGACCAGCACCGAATCGGTGCAGCAGGCATGCGGGAAATTGCCGTTGAGCACGGGCTGGTCGTGCGCGGTCAGGTAGAAGCAGAACGGCTGGCCAGGGATGAGCCCGCTACCCGTCAGCGTGACGCTGAAATAACCCGAGGTTGTGTTGGGCGCGATGCCGGGAGGTGTCAGGTTGACCAACCCCGGCGTCACCTGGATATTGGGGTCGAGCGGTGTAATGACAAATGACTGCACGTTGAACGGCGCGTTGTTCTTGATCTTGAAGGTGTACGTGTACTGGCCGTTTTTGCAGACGAGCGAGTCTTCCACCGCGCGTACGCAGCGCGGGTTGGCGTTGCCGCCGCAGTCGAATTCCAGCGTGTCCATACACACGACCGACTGATGCGGATCGGGACCGAGCCATTTGACCACGACCCGTTGCGGGCTGCTGCTGTATCCGCTCAGGCACAGTTGCAACAGATCGGGAAAATGATCGATCGGAATGTTGCCGTTGTGTGGAGTGACGGTAACGCTGGTGGGCACGTGTTGCACCACATCCCAGGTCGGGATCACGCCGGAATAACTGAGCTGCACGCCGTCGAGTCCGCAAAACTGGACGCCGGTAAAGTAGTCGTCGAGGTATTCGTTGGTCAGGCTGAATTTCCAGCAACATTCTCCGGCGTTCGGATCGTCGGTTTTTTCAGCCGATACATCCAGGTAGTCGCAAATATCGATGCGGCCGCAGTCGTCGCGAAAGATTTCCACATCGCCCATCACACCTTTCGACTGGTTGATGGTGTCGCCGTCCATATCCACCATGATCGCGTTTTGCAGGTACGTACCCGTATAGGGGTCGGAGGGGACCGCGCAAATACCGTAGACGGCCAGGACGTCGAGGCGGATGGCGTTGCTGCTGGCCCAGATCAGGCGGGAACAATCGCCCAGTGACATGATGTCGTTTGGTGACTGGCGGTAGCCGTAATCCACTCCGCCCGCACAGTTCCTTCCGCTTCCGCTTCCGACGGTCACGTGCTGGTTTTCGGGGGCCCAGGCCAGGTGGGTGCCGTGGTATTGCCACACTTCCGAACTGTGCGGCCCTTCCCGTTCGGCAATCAGCATGCGGTCGCCGGGAGCAAATGCCAGGTCGGTGATCTTCGTCGCATTGGGCCCCTGAAATTCCAGGATCGCCGAGGAAGCGATGAATTCGCCGGCGCCGTCGAGTGCCACCGACCATACTTCGCCCAGGGAAGGGTAGGGCATTTCACGTGCAAAATACACGCGCACCACGCCGTCGTTGTCGAGGTTGACGCCGATGCCCCAGCAGCGCTCGCCGGGTTTTACGGGGCTGTTTATATCGCCGTTGAAAGTGTTGAACGGCGGCGTGAAGACGCTCTCCACCGTGCCGCTTGCGCTGCCCACTCCGCTGATGCGGTATATCTTTCCATCGAGCAGGTTGGTGGCGAAAAGTTGCTGATACCAGCGGTCATAAGCGATGTTGCCAAACCCGTTTTTGTTGTTGGGGATGGTGTTGGTTTTGATGACGGGACCGTAGGTATTGGTGTTGAGGATAAAATCGGAAACGGTGTTCAGGTTGGCGCCGTCGGCGCGGAAGATGATACCCGTATCGCTCACTATGGCAGGGCCGAGGATGGGCGAAGAGGCGAAAAATACATCCCCCTTGTCGTCGATGGCGATGCCGAAAATGGCGCCCATGCGGGAGAGCGACCAGTTGGACGGCTGCGTGATAGCGGCGGTATTGGAACAGGCGGGCGCCGCCCAGTTGGTGCCGGTACAGGCGAGGCTGTTGTTCCGCACGTCTATCACTTCGGCCACCCTGTTCTGCCAGTTGAAACTGAAGACGGCCTGGCCTTTCTGCAAAACCTGTGCAGAAGTAAGTCCGGCGTTCAGAAGACATACGAGCATTGTGAAAATAATGGTTCTCATAGTGTTCAGTATTTAAAAGGTGTCAATTCTTTATGTAGATATCCGGCGCGCGGCGAAGCTGTTACCCCGCTTTTTCAAAAAAGTTGGCAGGAGGCAGTTGGCAGCGGCAGTAGCAGTTTGCAGGGGTTCTGACGTAAGGTCATCACTGAGAAATGAGGCGGTCTTGCTTTGCGGCAATCGTGGTATTACTGCCTACTTCAACTGCTTAGTGCAGCTGCCACTGCCAACTGCCAACTCAAAAAAAGGGGCCGCCCACAGCCAGCGGTGAGTACTGGCAGGACGGCCCCGTTCAACTAGATAAACAGATGCCTTGCACAGGGAAAACCCTGCTGTGATCAATTACTCGTTTTCACGGCGGTCAGCCGCACTTCGATGGAGCCGCGGTTGCCTGCGCCCAGGCCGCCTGCCGTGAAGGGCACCTCGATGGTAATGACGGGCGGTTTGCAGCAGCAGGTCAACGTAAGCGTGCCGTTGTTCGACCCATGTTCGTCGCGCTGGTACAATGCATTTTCAAGTTGAGTGTTTTCCACCTCCTCGGCGTCGATGGTGACCAGAAAATCCTTGTGGAAGTTGTGGGGCACGGTCACGGAAGCCACCTTGGCATTGACGGTGGTCCAGAGCGCCGGATTGCCGATCGGTTTGTGGAGCGTGAGGGTGGAGAACATGCCCGGCACCACTGCGCCGATGCCGTTGAGGTGTGCGAACAGGCGGATCTCCATGACGCCGAGGTTGCTGTCGCCGGGCTCATTCTGCATCGAGGTGACCCTGATCTGCGAAAGCATGATGTCGTAGCGGCAGCATTCGTTTGAGATACATTCGCGTGCATCGGAGCATCCTTCCTTTTTTGCAGCGACAGGTGCGTCGGCACCTGCGAGGGCCGGCGCCGGCTGCGACATCAGCAGGGCCTTGGTGGCGGATTTGATGTCGGACAGGGCGTCGAAGTAACTCAGGTCGCGCGTCTGTTGCTGCTGCACTTTTTTCACGGTGTCGATGAGCGAATTGGTCAGGGACTGCAGGTCGGCGATCTGTCTTGCCTGCTGGTCGCTGTCGTTTGCTCTGGCCGCTTCGGGTGTGCCGGCCTTTTTTTCGGGGTTGACATCCTGGTTTTCAGGGGTGGCGGATTCATTCTTTTTTTCGGTTGCCATCGTAACAATTTTTAAAGGTTATAAAATATGTATTCGCCTGCCGTTGCCGGGTGGCAGACAAACACATATCAGGCGGGAGTGTAATTTGTTACCCCTGTCCGGTAAAAAATTTAAAAAATCGCCGGCCCCTGTTACCTTCGCCAGTAACACACATGGCCTGCCAGGTATGAGCGAACATCAGGACAGTTATCTAATCCGGGCGCTGCTCGACAACGACAACGCCGTCATCGGCGAGATCTACCGCCGCTTTGCCGCGCGGATCGAGCGCTTTGTATGCGCCAACAGCGGCAACGCCGACGATGCCTGCGACGTTTTTCAGGATGCCCTGCTGGCGATCGCGCACCAGGCGCGCAAGCCGGGTTTTGTGCTGCGCTGTCCCTTCGAGGCTTATCTGTACCTGGTATGCCGGGGCAAGTGGCTCAACGAACTCAAGCGCCGGCAGCGCGCGCAGGTAACAATTACCGAAGCGGACGGATTTAAGCATACAACGGATGCGGGCGCCCTTGCAGACCAAACCCTGACGGAGGAAGCGCGCAACCGTTTGTTCGTCCGTTTTTTCGACCGCCTTTCGGAAAAGTGCCGGGCTTTCCTGAAACTTTCATGGACAGGTTTGTCAATGGAGGAGGTGAGCGAACAAATGGGCGTCAGTTATGGCTACGCCAGAAAAAAGAAGGCGGAGTGTATTGCCCAACTGACCGGATGGATACGTTCATCACCTGAATTCGTGCACCTGAAATGACCGCGAGCACATGGAAGAAGACCTTTACATTCGTATAGAAGACTACCTCGACGGAACGCTGCCGCCCGCAGCGCGGGAAGCCTTTGAAGCCGAGATACAGCAGCACGCCGACGTGGCCGCTGCCGTGGCTGCCGTGCGCGAAACGCGCGAACAACTCCGGCGGCACTGGGCCGGCGAATCGGCCGGCGCCGCGCTGCGCGATACCCTGCAACAACTCGGGAAGGCGCATTTTCCGGCGGAAGCGCAGCAGCAGACACGCGCCCGTCGCGTGGCAATGCCGCGCCACTGGTGGGCGGTAGCGGCGGGCCTGGCCCTGCTGTTCGTCGCCTGGCTTTTCCTGCGTCCGCCGGCCCACGAAAGGCTGTATGCCCGCTATCAGCAAATACCGGAAGCCTCGTTCACCCTGCGCGGCGACGCCGGAACGCAACACCTGAAAACGGCCGAGCAGGCATTCAACCGGAAAGATTATGCCGCCGCGCTACAGGCCCTGCAGGCGTATCTGGCTGACAAGCCCGATGACCCGGAAGCGCAGTTCTTTTCCGGGCTATGCCTGGCCGGACTGGAGCGCTGGCAGGAGGCAGGCGAGGTATTCGGGCAGATCGCCGGCAGCCGGAATGTCTGGGCTGCGGAGGCGCGCTGGCAGCAGGCCCTGGTCTTGCTGCGGCAAAACCAGATCGCGCGTTGCAAGGAAACCCTCGGCAGTATTTCCCCCGATGACGCACACTACCGGCAAGCGCAGGAATTGCTGGGAGCACTGTGAAGCAGTAGCAGGTGGCAGCGGCAGTCGGCAGCATTTTAAATATTGCCACCTGCGCTGCCGTGAAATCTGATTGTTGGGGACGCGATTTCGGGGCGCTTTTTTTCTCAAATCCCGGGGATGCCATACTTTTATCCTTGCGGGTAATTCCCCAATTATTTTCAGCAACGATAAAATAATAAAGTGTGAAAAACCGAACAAAAACGATCCGGGCATGTGCGCTGGCGCTCATGGCCTTCCTGTTTGCCTGTACGCAAAAAAGCGATGTCCCCACGGTCGGCTTTGTCGACGCCTTCGAGGACAGCACCATCGAACAGGCAAAAACCGGCTTCCTCGACGCCCTGAAGAAGGGCGGGTTTTCAGAGGAACAGAAAACGATCAAACTGATCTATCGCAACGCCCAGGGAGATATTCCTACCCTGACCCAGATCGTGCGTTATTTTACCACACAGAAAGTGACACTCATCGCTACGAACCCCTCACTGTCGACGATCACGGCGTTAAAAAACACTTCCGAGATCCCGATCTTCATGATGGTGGCGCCCACGCCGGCCCTGATGAAAGTGGAGGATGCCGACGGCAAGGCGCCGGCCAATCTTTTCGGCGTTGCCGACAACCTGTCGTATATCGACACTTCTTTTTCACTGATCTCTAGTCTTGTAAAACCAAAAGGTCAGATCTTGCGCGTGGGCCTGTTGTTCAACCAGTCGGAACCGCAGTCGGTAGAAGCTTTCCAGCGCCTGCAAAGCCTGGCAAACAACCTGGGTGTGCAACTGGTTGCCCGGCCCGTGAACGCGACCGCCGATGCGCAACTGGTGACTGCGGCGCTGCTCAACGAGGACATCGACGCGTTTTTTGCAAATCCCGACAACACGGTGTTCGGCGCCTTCGAGACCATCATCAAGGCCTGCAACGAGGCCAATGTGCCGGTGTTTACCAGCGAAGCGGGTCTGGTGGCGCGCGGCGCGGTGGCGGCTTACGGCGCCGATATTTACCAGTGGGGATACCAGGCGGGTGAGCAGGCAGTGCAGTTTCTCAAAAACAACTCGACGGAAGGGCTGCATTGGGAAATGGTGAAGATCAGAAAACACGTCTATAACCCCGAATCTGCAAAACGCTTCGGCATCGAAGTGCCCGCGCAATACGAGGCCGTCACGCAATGATCTTTTACCTGACCGCGCTGGCGCTGGGGCTTTGCCTTTCTGCAATGGGGCTGGGAATCTTTATCACCATGAAGATCTTCCGCATACCCGACATCACGACCGACGGCAGTTATACGCTCGGCGGGGTGGTTACAGCGATCCTGCTGCTCCGCGAATGGCCCATGCCGGCCGTCATCGCAGCCGCCATGGCCGCCGGATCGGTAGCGGGCGTGCTCACAGGGCTCGTGCACACGCGCCTGAAGATCGACGCCCTGCTTTCCGGCATCCTGGTGATGACGGGGCTGTACTCGATCAACCTGAACCTGCTGGGCCGTTCCAACGTTCCGCTGAACCAGGAGAACGTCATTTTCAGCACACTGGGCCCTTTTGAGGACGATATTCTGAATGAATTTTCCGTCAGCCTGCTCATCGTCGTGGTCCTGAGCGCATTACTGGCATACGTGCTGCGCACCGATTTCGGGCTCGCCATGCGCGCCACGGGCAGCAGCGAAACGATGACCCGCGCCCTGGGAATCAACAACAACCGCATGAAGATCATCGGTCTTGCGATCGCCAACGCCATGACGGCCCTGACCGGATCGCTTGTAGCGCAGTACCAGCGTTTTACCGATATCAACATGGGCATCGGCATCGTGCTGGTTGGCCTGGGCTCCGTGCTGATCGGCGACGCATTGATCCAGTGGCTGGGCCTCCGGCGCGTGTGGCTGCAACTGCTGGTGATCGTGGCGGGCTGCATCCTTTTCCAGATCGTGCTGGCCACCTCGCTCACCCTCGGCGTAGATCCCAGCATGATAAAACTCATCACCTCTCTCGCCGTCATGGCCATCGTGGGCATCCCGCGGCTGGTCAGGCGCCAGGCCATATGATCGAACTCAGCCATATCACCAAAGTGTTCAACCGCGGCGAGGTCAACGAAGTGACGGCGCTGAAGGATGTCGATCTGACGATCGCAAAGGGCGATTTCGTCGTGCTGACGGGCTCCAACGGTTCGGGAAAAACGACGCTGCTGAACGTTATTTCAGGCGCGGTGCTGCCGGGTGGGGGCCGCGTAAGGATCAAGGGAGAGGACGTGACGGACATGCCCGAGCACCGGCGCAGCCGCTGGGTGGCCCGCGTTTTTCAGAATCCGCTGGGCGGCACGGCGCCGGAACTGAGCATCCTCGACAATTTCCGGCTCGCGGCGCTGCGCACGCAGCCCAAGCGCCTGCGGATCGGCATTGACGATGCATTTAAAAAAACAGTCCGGGAAAAAATAGCGGGTCTCGGCCTCGGCCTCGAAAATAAACTCCAGCAGCCCATCGGCGCCTTGTCGGGCGGCCAAAGGCAGGCGCTGACCATGTTAATGAGCGCCATGGACCACACCGATATTTTGCTGCTTGACGAACCCACCGCCGCACTCGACCCGAAATCCGCGGAAGTGGTGATGCAAACGGCAGAAAAGATCGTTCAGGCGCAGGAACTGACCACCGTGCTGATCACACACAACCTGCGCGACTCACTGCGCTACGGCAACCGTCTCGTGCACATGCACGCGGGCAAGATTGAATACGACCTGGATGCAGCGGCCCGGCAACAACTGAAAATGGAAGATCTTTATGCGTGGTTTGAGCGCTGAAGCCGTCTATACCTTTTCCAGCACCACGGCATATCCTTGTCCCACACCCACGCACATGGTCGCTAATGCGTAGCGCTCCCCGCGCTTGTGCAGTTCGATGGCAGCGGTGTGCAGGATGCGCGCGCCCGACATGCCCAGCGGGTGGCCGATGGCAATGGCGCCGCCGTTGGGGTTGACGCGCGGGTCGTCGTCGGCAAGCCCCAGTTCGCGCATGCAGGCCAGGCTCTGGGCGGCAAAGGCTTCGTTGAGTTCGATGACGCCTAAATCGTCGAAGCTAATACCTGCTTTGGCCAGCGCCTTTTTCGAAGCGCCGACGGGGCCGATGCCCATGATGCGCGGCTCCACGCCAACGACCGCCGAACTCACGATGCGCGCCAGCGGCTTCAGAAAATACCGGCCGACGGCATCTTCCGAGGCGATCAGCAAGGCCGCCGCGCCGTCGTTCAACCCCGAGGAGTTGCCCGCCGTGACGGTGCCGCCGTCCTCCGCTTTTTTGAAAGCCGGACGGAGCTTGGCGAGTATTTCAGGTGTCGTATCCGGCTTGACGAATTCATCCGTATCGAATATCAGCGATTCGCGCTTGTGGCGTGGTATCTCTACCGCTACGATCTCATCCGCCAGTCGCCCAGATACCTGTGCGCCGGTTGCTTTTTGCTGCGAACGCCAGGCGAATGCGTCCTGGTCGTCGCGGCTGATGCGGTACATGGCCGCCAGGTTTTCCGCGGTTTCGCCCATGCCCTCGGTGCCGTACAGGGCTTTCATTCTGGGGTTGACAAACCGCCAGCCGAAGCTGCTGTCGTGCATTTCCGAATCGCGGCCGAAGGGTTGTGATGCCTTCGAAATGACCCAGGGGCCGCGGGTCATGTGCTCCACGCCGCCTGCCATGAACAGATCGCCGTCGCCTGACCGGATCGCGCGGGCGGCCTGCACGACGGCCGACATGCCCGAAGAGCAGAGGCGGTTGACCGTTTCACCCGGCACCGACCAGGGAAGTCCCGCCAGCAACAGACACATGCGCGCCACATTGCGGTTGTCTTCGCCGGCCTGGTTGGCACAGCCCATGATCACATCGTCATAGGCTTCCTTGGGAATGCCGGGGTGTTTTTCGGCCAGCGCTTTCAGCACCAGGGCGCCCAGGTCGTCGGTGCGGACCGGCGACAAGCTACCTCCGAATTTTCCTACCGGCGTGCGCACGCCGTCGATGATATATGCTTCTTTCATGATGTGTGATCGTTCGGATGATTTCGGGGGCGAAGGTAGTTCTTCCTGCCTGCTTTGCAGTAAAATGGCGGAAACGCCAGGCTTTTACCCGACACCCCTGTAACCATTCCGGTACATTTGTTATCGAATTTCAATTTAACGCCTTGATAACGCGGACGCCTCGCCAAAGCTTCTTACTTTGTTTTGCCCGAAAACGCCTTCCGCGGATTTTTTACCCCCCCCTACAGACCGCCCCGATCGCCTGCATTCCTCTTTTTCCTGTCATTAAGAGTGTGTTTAAATTTACTGCTCGCAGCCCGATGAGCGAATTTTAAACACACTCTAACAATCTTCCAAGCAAAATGGCTAATCATTCCACTGCCAGGAGAGATTTTTTGCAGCGACTGATCCCGCCCGGCGGCGGGGTACGCGTCGAGCAGGTCTTTCCCGATCAGGCCGACCTCACCGCGGCCCAATTTCCGGAAACCGAATTTACCCTTTCCGGCGACCTGACACCCTATACCGGCCCCTGGGGCCCCGAACATGCGGCGCACCTGTTGCGGCGCACCACTTTCGGCGCCAACAAGGCACAGATCGATCAACTGGTGGCGCTCGGCAGCGCCGAAGCGGCTGTTGACTACGTGCTCAATGTGCCCACGACTGCGCCCGCCCCGCCGGTCAATAACTATAACGGCCCGGATTTTACGGACCCGACAGTGCCGGCAGGCCAAACCTGGATCAACGCGCAGTACAACCTTGACGCCGAAGTGTATCGCATTGAGTCGTGGCGCGGGTGGTGGCTCGATCGCATGATCCGTTCGGACGCCAACATCCAGGAGAAAATGACGCTGTTCTGGCACAACCACTTCGCCACACGCACCGAAACGGCGCTCTGGGGCCGTGCCTCCTACCTGTACAATAAAACGCTGCGGGAAAATGCCCTTGGCAATTTCAAGGACTTCGTAAAGGCCATTACGCTCGATCCCTGCATGCTGATCTTCCTCAACGGATTCCTGAACAACGTGACGGCGCCCGACGAAAACTACGCGCGCGAGTTGCAGGAACTGTTTACCATTGGCAAGGAATCGGCCAGCACCTACACCGAAGACGACGTGGTGGCGGCGGCGCGCGTGCTCACCGGCTGGCGCATCAATTTCCTGAACGCCACGACCTTTTTCGATGTAAATGCCCACGACACGGGCTTTAAAGTATTCTCGTCTTTTTACAACAACACCGTCATCCAGGGCAGCACCGACGGCCATCAGGAACTCGATGCCTTGCTCGACATGATCTTTCAGAAGCAGCAGGTGGCCGAATTCATTTGCCGAAAGATATACCGCTTCTTTTTGTACTACAAGATCGACGCAACGGTGGAAGCGGACATTATTCAGCCGCTGGCGCAGATATTCCGCAACAACAACTACGAGATCAAACCGGTGATGGAAGCCCTGCTCAACAGCGAGCATTTCTTCGACGCCTACAACAAAGGCTGTTTTATCAAAACGCCACTCGACCTTGTGGTCGGGGTAATGCGCAACTACAATTTGCAGATACCGGGCTCTACACCCTACGACGAGTTCCAGATGCGGCTCCTGATCAATTACGGCAGCGGCAACCTGCAGATGCTGCCCGGCGATCCGCCCAACGTGGCGGGCTGGCAGGCATTCCGGCAGTCGCCGGGCTACTACCGCATGTGGATCAACAGTGATACCATGCGCAACCGGAACATCAT
The DNA here is from genome assembly GCA_020636045.1 of Lewinellaceae bacterium. Classification (GTDB taxonomy): domain Bacteria; phylum Bacteroidota; class Bacteroidia; order Chitinophagales; family Saprospiraceae; genus M3007. The sequence continues at coordinate 795,722 of JACJYP010000001.1, read as the reverse complement.
CACGGATGTGCTCTCCTTTTTCAAAATTTCCACTGACAATGACGATCTGTCCATCGATCACATCGAATTCGCCAAGCAATTCGACCACCCGGAGGATCCCAACCAGCTGATCGATGACACCCTGCGGATACTGCTTCCCATGGACATTTCGGCGGCAAAAAAGCAGCTGCTGAAAAGCATCCTGCTCTCCGGCCAGGCCAACGACGGCTACTGGACAGCGGCCTGGATCACCTACCTGTCCGATCCGGGCAACCAGATGGTTGAAGAGATCGTAAAGTTTCGCCTCGCATCCATGCATAAATACATGATGAACCTGGCGGAATACCAGCTGATATGACGTGCCGACGGCCCGGAACGGGCGTTTTGTTTTGTCAAATTGTCATGGCGACACAGACCATTATTCAACAATGAAAAGAAGACATTTCCTTAAATACGGCGGCACGGCTGCTGCATGGGCGGGCTTCCAGCTCAAGGGCTTTTCCATCAACCCGATGCCGCGCCTTCCCTTTCTTAAAGCGCTTGCCGAAGGCGGCAATGCCGACAACCGCGTGCTGGTACTGATCCAGTTGATCGGCGGCAACGACGGGCTCAATACCTTCATTCCCCTCGACCAGTACGGCAACCTGTCGAACCTGCGCAGCAACCTGCTGATCCCCGAAAACAACGTGCTGAAACTGAACGGCGCCATTGCCAACGGCCTGCACCCGGTGATGACGCATTTCCGCGACATGTACAACGACGGGCTGGTTTCGGTCGTGCAGAACGTGGGATATCCCAATCAGGACTACTCGCATTTCCGCTCGACGGATATCTGGATGTCGGCTTCGGATGCCGACGAACTGCTGGAAACCGGCTGGGCCGGGCGCTACCTCCAGTACCAGCACCCGAGTTTTCCCGACGGCTACCCCAATAACGACTTCCCCGACCCCCTGGCCATTCAGATCGGCTCCGTGGTATCGCTCGCGTTGATGGGCAATACCGTGCCGATGGGCATGGCGATCTCCAACCCGCAGGCGTACTACCAGTTTGTCAGCGACATCGTGGAGCCCGCCCCCGATACGCCTTACGGCCATGAACTCGAATTCGTGCGCCTGGTGGCGCAGCAGGCGCAGGTGTACTACCAGTCCGTGAAAGATGCCGCAGATGTCGGCAGCAACCAGTCGGTGAAGTATCCTCCGCTCGGACAGAATTACCTCGCCGACCAGCTGCGTATCGTGGCACAACTCATCAGCGGAGGGCTGCAAACGCCGGTCTATATCGTCAGCCTCGACGGCTTCGATACGCACAGCGAGCAAGTGGACGGCGACGCCGGCAACGCTACGGGTACGCATGCCAACCTGCTGCGCCAGGTGTCGGAGGCCATCGGCGCTTTTCAGGACGACCTGAAACTGCTGGGCGTCGACGAGCGCGTAGCGGGCATGACGTTTTCGGAATTCGGCCGCACCATCGCTTCCAACGCCAGCACGGGTACTGACCACGGCGCCGCAGCGCCCCTGTTCGTGTTCGGCAAAAACGTGATCCCGGGCATCATCGGCGACAATCCGCAGATACCCGACGATCCTTTTGCGTCGGCCGATCTGCCGATGCAGCACGATTTCCGGTCGGTGTATGCCAGCGCCCTGCAGGACTGGTTCGGCATCCCTAACCCCGAGAGTGTGCTGAACGAGAGTTATCCGATCCTGCCAATTTTCAAAAGCCAGGCTTCCTCGACGCATAATGTCAGGCAGCCGCTGGTGGAGGCGTCCAACTATCCCAATCCGTTCCACCAGTCGACCACCTTCACGTTTACCACTGATGGCGGCAGGGTGACGATCAACCTGATCGACATGAACGGAAGGGTATTGCAGACCATCGTGGAAGGCAAATACCCTGCGGGGACCCACCGCGTGCAGTTCAGCCGCAGCGACCTGCCGCCGGGAAATTACTTTTATCAGGTCAGGGTGGACGGCGCTACCGTAACAAAGAAATTGCTGGTGATCTGAATGTCAGTCGACCCGATTATTTTTTGAATTTTTTCCAAAACGGCATACAAAATCCCTGCGAACGCGCTGTTCGCGGGGATTTTTCATGATCATTTTACACAAATAAGGAAACTTTTCGGAACTTTTGGTAGGTTTGGAGCACACACTGACCGGATTACGATTGACAAAAATCGTATATGCCCGACTATCCAAATGATTTCCACTTCTGTTAATATCCCTGCAACTATGAAGAAGCATCTGCTCTTGCCGGCCATCCTGTTGGGTGCCGCCACCATTCTGTATGCCCAGGAACCTGTTTTTATTCCTCCCGAGGGAGAAGAATTTGTCAACCCTTATAAACGCATTGTCGTCGAACCCGGGTTACAGGATCCGGAGCCATTGACCCCGACTCCCGAAGACAGCCTGAAAGCGGGCTGGATACATTTTACCATGTTTATCGACGGTCAGTTCAGCAGCCGCGATTCGGTAGTCAAAAACTTCGGATCGACGGGCCTGAAACAGGCCTCGAAAGACCGGAAAGGCAAATACACCAAACAAGGCAATCCGCCGCACGCGGCCAGGGAGACGACGGTCAGCGCTACAACCACCGCGCCCAACCCCAGCGTGCAGGATATTTTCTCTTTGCGCGCATTTCAGGCGGACTCCATACACCCGGAATGGGGCGCTGCCGCATTGAGCGATACGCATTATTTCGCCATCGTGCTGAAAAACCTGAACCCGGAGATACCGGTGAGCGGAAGCCTGCAGCTGCGATACCCTACAGATGCCTTCGATTTCGTGCACACGGTGTTTCCGCCGAATCCGGATGTATTTGGCAAGATGAATTCTTACCAGGATTACGGCGATGAAACGCATGTGCCGGGTACGGTAAATGAATGGCCCGTCATAGAATTGCCGCGCCGCGACAGCCAGACGATCTTTGTGGCATTGCGTGTGAAGGACAGGCTGGCCGACAGCCTGCAAACGGTGCAGATCAGTGCCCAGTTGTCGAATATAAGTTCTGACGACAGTTCACAACCTGGCGATGATTCACAGCCGGGCCCGGTCACAGACGACGGTTCACAGCCGGACCCGGTCATATTTGCGGTCGTCAAATCCGACCCCGAGCCAAGGGTTGAAAATCCGTATTCTTTCCTCGAAACGAACCGCACGGTCGTTGCGGTCAATGCGGCGCGCGATCCGAACAGCCTGGCAGTGGAACCGCAGCAGTTGCCGCCTTCCGAAGCGGCGCCTGCCCATACGCTCAAATACACGGTGCACGTGGAGAATCTGAGCGACGTCAATGCGCGTGCCCTGGAGGTGATCCTGAATTTTGACCCGAGGATAGATATCGATAAGTCCGTGCAGCCCACATCCCTGAACTTTCCAAATGCCGGTCCTGCAACGGGCGGCGAAAACGGGTTCACCAGTTCGACGACCTGGAACACCGCAGGCTCATCTGTACGTCTTTTTTTCAACAATGTACACATCGTGCGCACGGGCTCCGATTCGTCGGGATACTATTCAAGGGCGAGTTTTGATATAATAGTAAAGACCAGGGCCGGGATCGAACTGAAGCAAGGCGATACCATCGCTGCCCGGGCAACGATCGTGATGAAGAGTTCGCAGGCCGCCGTCGACGACCGGGTCATAACGGATCCTGCCTACGTGCATATCCGGCGCGCGGCAAAAGTGCCGTTCGGATGCGTGCTCGGCATAAAAGCCCATACCAATCTGTTCAGCAGTGATTCGCTGATCCGTACGCGGGGGATCGACCTGACCTTCCGTTTTCCGCTTGTCAACCGCCATCTTGAACGCCTGTCGAGTTCAAGTCTGCGGGCGCCGCGGTTATTCTGGCAGTTGGAGGCGGGCTGGGGGACCAGTTCTTTCGGACAGCCCGCTGACGGCAGCGAGTATGAAACAAAGTACATCCACCTGACGCCGCTGCTGCTGCGCTATTACCACCCGATCTACCCTGGATCTCACTTTTTCTATACGGGCGTATCGGCCGGGTACAGCGCCGGGTATGTGTACGACGGCAAGGTGAACGGACAATCCGCGACCCTGCCTTCGGGCTTCGGCAACCGGCTGGAGCACGAACTGGCGCTTTCGATCGATCTGTCGAACCGCATCGATGTGCCGGCATGGACGCTGGGTGTGGGCTACAAGTATCGCTGGAACGATCTGACGGGTCAGCATGCCAGTTACCATTTCCCGTTCGTGTACCTCCAACTGGACATCATACGGTTCCACCGGCGTTTTATCAGGGTATGGAACAAGACGAAGTATTGTAAGTAAGGGCTTATTCGAAACCTTCGGCAGTACTGAAGAATGCAATACACGGAATCGATTGACAAAAATTGCAGGTATCCGACTATCCAGGTGTTTTCCTTCTCTAATAATACCTCTCACTATGAAGAAGCATCTGCTCCTGCAGGCAATCCTGCTGGGTATCGCAACTTGTCTGAACGCCCAACTGGAATTTTTTCAGCCTGACGCTATCAATGAACCGTTTAAAACAGTGGTTTATGAAGATACCTTAAAACCGCCGCCGCCTCTGCACCCCGCGGATAGTTTGAAGGCGGGGTGGATTCACTTTTCGATGTTCAGCGATGGACAGTTCAGTAGCCTTGATACCGTGTACAAGTATTTCGGCTCAACCGGGCTTAAAGTCGCGTCGAAAGACCGCAAAGGAAAGTACACCCCGCAGGGAAACCCGCCGCATGCAGCCAGGGAACTGACGATCGGCAGCACCACGGTGATTCCTGGATCCCCGAGTGTGCCTGATACGTTTGTTCTTCGCAATAATCAGGTGGATTCTATCCATGTTGGCTGGCGCTCTGCCCGAAAAGGCGATTCGATATTTTTTGCATTGGTTCTGAAAAACCCGGATTTGACAAACTCTAAAAAAGGCAATTTACGGTTGAGGTATCCAACAGATGCTTTTGATTTCAGGGGCACAGTATTTCCGCCTAATCCGGCCGTATTCGAAGATTCAACTTTTTACGACGATTACGGAGATGCAACCCATCCGCCCGGTACGGTGTACGAATGGCCGGTGATCGAATTGCCCCGCGGGGATAGCCAGACAATATTTGTAGTATTGGAGGTAAGGGATAGCCTTGCCGACAGCCTGCAAGTCGTGCAGATCGACGCCGATCTATACGATCTGAACAGCAGCAGTAATAAAACGACCGTCAGCAAACTTCAACCTCTCGGCTTTCTGGGCCTCAGGAAATACGGGGGCGACTCAGGCCTGTTGGTGGAAAATCCGTATGCTTTTGGAGAAACCAATCTGAACAGTACCCAGATCACAATCAATGAAGCACGTGACCCCAACAGCCTGGAAGTAAAACCACAGCAGCTGCCGCCTGATGATGAAGCGCCTGCACGCACACTCAGGTACACGGTGCATATGGAAAACCTGACCGAATCGAGCGTCGATACCCTGGAAGTGAGCATCGATTTCGATCCACGGATACAGATCAATCCGAAAGTAACGGCGGACGCGCGGCATTTTCCCAATGCGAACGGTACTGGTGAAAACAGGTTTTCCTACAAAGTTCTGGGCTGGAGTGGTTCCACACTACGTTTTGTGTTCAGCCATGTAAACCTGGTCAGATCTAGTTCAGACTCGGCAGGTTACTTTGCGAAGGCGAGTTTCGACGTAGTCGTAAAAACGCAGGACGGGATCAAACTCAAAGAAGGCGATACCATCGTTGCCCGGGCGCTGATCGTGATGAAGAACAGCAACGGTGTGATTGATGACAGGGTCTGGACGGACCCCGCCGTCGTACACATCCGGCGCCCTAAAAAAGTGCCGTTCGGGTGCGTACTCGGCATAAAAGGACATACCAATGTATACGGCAGCGATTCACTGGTCAGCACCAGAGGGATCGACCTGACCCTCCGTTTCCCGTTGATCAACCGGCCACTAGGAAGCCTGTCAAGCCCGGGAATAATACCGCCGAGTCTGTTCTGGCAAATTGAAGCGGGATGGGGAGCCAGCTCTTTCGAGCATCCCGGAATAGCGGGTGGAAAGTATGAAGCGCGGTATATTCACCTCACACCGGTGTTGCTGCGTTACTTTCATCCGATCCAAATTGGTCATCGGCGGTTTTATGCGGGTGCTTCGGGCGGTTACAGTGCCGGATATGTGTACAAGACCAAACTCAATGGCCAGCCGGAATCCCTGCCTTCCGGGTTCGGAAAACGGCTCGAACACGAACTTGCGTTATCAGTCGACCTGTCAAATTTTATTGACGTGCCTGCGTGGACGCTGGGCCTGGGTTACAAGTACCGCTGGAACAAGCTGAGCGGTCAGCATGCGGATTACCATTTCCCGTTCGTGTATCTCCAACTTGACATCGTACGATTCCACCGGCGTTTTGTCAAAATATGGAACAAGACGAAGTATTGTAAATAAGCGTTCCTTAGCGGACATCGGCCCCTGAAACCCAGTATACAGTTTGGCAGAGGCAGTTAGCAGTGGTAGTGTTAATATTGGTACGAATTACTGCATAGAAATGGCCTCCATTTCCAGTTTTTTTCAAATTTCGCTGTGACTGCTCGCTGCCTCTGCCAACTGTTTACTTCTTATCGAGCGAACTAATCGCCCCTGCCTGAAACCACCGCACCCCGAAGCCCACACTTTTGCAAAAAGGTGTGGGCCTTTGCGGCATTATTGGCAGCTTTGCTTAAACCGATACAAATGAAAAATGTAGCCTTTTATTTGCTTTTACTCTTTCTGGCAGCCTGCCGGGCGCCTGAAACGCCGTCTGGGACGGCATGCGAGTCGCTGCGTGAGAAACTTCAGGTAAGCATCGATCAGTTAAACCGGCAGGAGTACGGCAAAGCCGACACCACGGCTTTTCAGGTCGCAGCAGTTGCCCTGGATTCGGGCTGCGCGATCATTTGGGTAAAAGCGCGTACGCTGATGGCCGATGCAATCAATCGATACGATGACAGTGACCGCGCTGTCGACTCGTTGCTGCACGATCTGGAATACGCGAAGACGCATATACCCAAAGTTGCCGGAATCATTCATTTCTGGCTCGGATACATGTACAATCAGATGGGCGAGTACTGGAATGCTTTACAGCATTTTGAAGCAGCCCGTGCGGCACACGAACAGGGAAGCGTAGCGGTGGTATCGAGTTTTTCAGGTCAGCATTTATACAAGCCGTTGGCAAATATCTATACGCGTCTGGGTGACAATGAAAGAGCGATCTTTCTTTTAAAAACTGCACTGGACTCATGCCGGAACGAAGAGGATTACCTGGGAGTAACTTACGCATATACAGATATGGGAACGGCATTCAAGAATGCCGGCTTGCTGGATTCTGCCGGGATACAATTCAACCTGGGACTGGCGTCATCGTTTTCACATCCTTCTGACAATGAAGGAAATAATGCAGAGGTCAGGGCTTTGCTGTACGCTAACTGGGCCGAATCAAAATTCGCATTGGGCGAATACGAAGCGGCCGATGAGATGGCCCGGCACAGCCTGGAATTCGATCCTGACATGGCGGAGGCTTATATGGTGTTGGGCGAAAAAGCGGCATTGGAAGGTCGCCTGGATGACGCAGACGGTCATTTCCGTATCGCGGAAGCCCTTTACAGGGAAAATGAATACCCTGTAGACCGCGAACTGGCAAAAGTGATCCTGCGCAGGGCCCGGCTCGCTGCCGACCGCAATCCTGCAAACAAACATCTGCTACAAATGTGCAACGATGCGCTCTCGCTTGTGCTCCCGCATTTTTACCCGGAAAACGACTATGAAAATCCCGATCCGGCCACTTTTTACCCGGAAAATACGATCCTGGAGGCACTCGACCTGAAAAGCCATATCCTGTGGGAGCAGAGTCGCCTCGCGGGAAATGGAGACGGATTACTGCTATACGCGGACACGACGACGGCCCTTGCCCTCCAGAGCGCCGATATGCTGAATGCCACATATGGCTTCGAATCGTCGGTGCTGTATTCGCTGGAATATACCCGCGCGCTTCACGAACGGTATTTTGCCATCCTGTTCGAGCGATACCGCCGGTTCGGGGCGTCGCCGGACAGGATCGTAGCGTTTTCCGAGCGCAGCCGGGCGCTGCTCCTGCGTCAGAAACTGGCTGCCGACGCGGCGCTTCAGCGGTCCCGCGACCACGCCACCACGCTGGATGAAGAAACCGTTTTGCGCACCGAACTGGCAGAGCAAAAAAACAATCTGGTGGAGATGGAGGCTTATGGCGACCCGCCAGAGCTTATCGAAGCACAAAAAAAGAAGATATTCAGGCTGGAAGAAAAGTGGGCAGCGCTCAGAAAAAAACTGCCGTCCGCTGCAGCGGATGCCTCGGACGAGGTTGCGACGCTGAAAGCGATACAGGATTTCCTTCCCTCCGACAGTGCCATGCTGGTGGAGTATTTTTACAACCCGGAGAGTGGGGCATTGTACCAGATCGGCATCCGGCGGCAGGGTGTGCGCATTGTGCAAAACAGTTTGTCGGCTGCTGATCTGGAAGCATTTATTGCCTTCGTGCGCGATGAAGACGCCGCCAAAAACCGTGCAAATATCGATCGAACATACAGGGACCAGTTTGTCTGGCAAGCGCGCATGCTTTACGATACCCTGTTGGGCCAGTTAGCTGGCGATCTGCCGTTGAAAGAACTGATCGTCGTACCCGACGGTATTCTCGGGGCTTTCCCGTTCGATCTGCTGCTAACCAAAGACACCTCCAAAGAGAACAGTTTCCGTCAATTGCCGTACCTGTTCCGCGAAGTGGCTGTGCGTTTTGCGGCTTCTGCAACGGTACTGCTGCGCGGCAATGAGGAGGCGCCCTGGCGCAAACCTGTTGCCGGTTATGTCGGTGTGGCGCCCTCCTATCGTTCACTTACCTTTCCCTGGGTGGAATACAGTCAGGGGTGTGTGTCTTCGGTGAGCCGGGTATTTCACGGACAGTACGCAGGTGGAACGGTCGCCACACGCGACCGCTTCCTGGAAATGGCGCCCCGTTGCCGCATACTGCACTTTTACGGGCACGGCCGCGCCGACAACCTGACCCCGGAACGCTCTTATCTGGCGTTCACTTCCGGTACGGCGGACACACTCCTGCACTCGGGACTGCTCGCTGCGGCCAGCCAGTTGCCGGTGGAGGAAGTGCCGAACGTGCTTTTTGCCCAGCAGATATCCCTGATGCGCCTGCAGGCCGACCTCGTCGTGCTCAGCGCCTGCGAAACGGGTGTGGGAAAAATAGTGGGCGGAGAAGGGGTGCTCAGTCTGGCCCGCGCTTTTCTGGATGCCGGATGCCCCAGTGCCGCCATGACCCTGTGGTCGGTCGATGACGAAGCCACGGATCAACTGAGCCAGTCTTTTTTGCGCCATATCCGCGAAGGCATGCGCAAGGACCGCGCGCTGCAACGCGCCAAGATCGAATTTCTCGAGAGCGGCAAATCGGCTGCACCGTTTTACTGGTCGGGATTCGTGCTGACCGGCAATGCCGATCCGGTTCGGGATATTTCGGAAGGCTGCTATCTGTATTTTCGCGGTGCGTCGCACGCCTGTTCCGAACTGGCCGGGATGCTGGCTTTGTTGGCCGGCGTATTGCTGCTACTGCTGGCGATCTTCAGATACCGGCCGGTTTGAGAATTGGAAATTGGAAACTGGGTCGTCACCCGTCAAAGAGTTTATATTTAGCAAACGGTTTTTAATCAAACATTATAAAATATTAATTTTAATCTATATGGCTCAAGTTGTCAGCTGTTTAGTGCCACGGAAAGAATGCCGAAAGATATTTGTATCGGGTCATAACGAAACGCATATCAATGCAATTGATGCATTTTTGCCCAAAAAACGTTTTCATCTTTTTTCAATATTTTAAACTCTTTATTTTTCCTAAAACCAAATTGTGAAAATAACTTATCAAAAAAATTCATTTTATAACACGGGCCGCTTAGTGAAATATAATCACCTGACTCTTCCAAGAAATGGATATCTCTACAAAATATTTTATTCACAATCAAGTAATCGTAATAAGACATGTGCGCCATAACATTGTAAACATCTCCCGTTTTGAATTTATCTTCTATATACGGCATTAATAAAAAAACATCCATCGATGTAGATATATCTGGTATCGTATCTAACGACTTACGCACAAATAATAGGCTATCTACTTTCGCCTGATATAAGACACATTGCTTTTTTCTTTCATCGCCGAACTCACAACCACACTTATCACATGTCACTTTATTAACGATTTTAACCTTTAACCCCAGCTGATCGAATGCGTCCGGAGCGTATTCAATGACCTCCTGACAAATACCTGATTTGCTTATTATGATAAGCAAAAAAGATAGTATAAATTTCATAATTAAAATGTTTTATATGGAGGGTATTGCATTTACTTCAACTATTATAGACGTGGCATTTTATTGATGCTCAGTCCATATCTATTCCCTTTCTGATTTCAAACGCCACGAACCGATCAATTGGCCAACTTGAATTATTTACATAAAATCAACGCTCAAGTGGGTAATGACCGGTGACTTGAAATTGGAATCTGGAAACTGAAATGGTTCGCGCGGCTGCCTGCTCTCTACTCGATTTTCTGCAGGATCTCCCGCGCTTCATCCTGGTAGTGGCTGGAACCGTCTTTTGCGATTTCGGTGAGTATGGCGCGGGCTTTTTCCGGTTTTTTATCTTGCAGGAATGCCAGGGCTGAATAGAACTGCGCTTTTTGGCGCAAAACGGGAGATCGCACGTCCCTGAGTTTTTGGAGGGCTTTTTCGGGGTGTTTTTGTTCTATCAGAATCACGCCGCCCAATAGGCGTGCGTCGTCGGCGTATTGTCTTGAGTTTTCGAGTCCGTTTGCGAGTATTGCCGCTTGTTCGTAAGATCGCTCGCGGTAAAGCGCCAGCGCGCGTTGCCAGTCGCGGTCTTCAGTGCCGGGAATTTGTACGCCCAGGTCGCCGGAGTATCGATAGGGCTCCATGTATTGGGTGACGACAGAGCCGTAAGGATTGTAAAATTGGGTGTACCAGATGCCGGTGGCTGTCAGCATCAGGATCAGCGAAGCGGCGGCGGCCCATTGTATGCGGAACCGGTTGACTGTTGCCGCTTTCAGGGGAGGAGTATCGCCGGCAAGCATCTTTTCTCCTTTTGCTTTCCATTCAGCGGCCAGTGATTTGTCGCGGTGGAGCAGCAGGGCTTCATAAAAAGCGACTTCTCCGGCCAGATCCGGATCGGCGGCAACTTGTGTCTCGAAAGCCTTCCGGTCGGCCGGAGTCATGAGATTCCGGATATACAGTTCGATTGTTTCGTAAGGTGCATGTTCCATGTGAGCGGGTTTTGGATAGGGATAAAAAAGTTGGTTTTCACGGGCAGATGATCCGGCATTCGGGTTTCTTTTCGCAAAGTTCCCTGATGGACCGGTTGAGTTTGTTTTTGAGGTTGTAGGCGGTTGTTTTGGCCACTCCGGCGTTTTTATAGCCGTATTTTTCTGCCAGGTCTTTCGCTTTGTAATTATTGACGAAGTAGTCGGTCAAAATCTCCATTTCTCTTGGTTGCAGTTCTCCGGATGCTTCTTCCAGGCAGCGCTTTCTGATCTCTGCGCGGTCGTTTTCCATGCTGTGCTCTTCGTCGCCGATCATGATCTCTTCGGGATTCGTTGCTCCGTCTTCGGCTTCCTTGCGCAGATATTCTTCCAGCGCCGCATCCAACGAAATAGTCGGATTGCTGCGAATAGTGTCAATACACTTGAACCGGAATATGATCGCAAAAAACGCCCGCAGCGTTCCTCGCCTTTCCCATTTGCCGGCCAGTATGCTGGTGTGAAAACTCAGGAGGGCCTGCGTATAGGCATCCAGAATGTGGTTTTTTTCGAGCCGGTGGTATTTAACAGACATGCGCACCATATCAAAATACAACTCATAAAGGCAATTGAACGCCTTTCTCGAATGGCCGCCGCCGGCCTTGATCATACTGACGAGGTCGTCGTCAGTATACCCTGAACAGGGTTTGTGTAACGAAGGGAGGGAATTAGTCATGTTGGTATGAGGAGCGAAAACCTTTGGCAAAGGTATGTTATCGCTTCGTAAGTACCCTGATTGAAGAAAATGAATCGTTCAAAATGGATCTGTCTCCGGACGATCTTTTTCTGGCGCGGATCATTGCGAAACATCTGCAATTGACATTTTTCAGAGGTTCCCGACTATTCAAGTGAATTTGTTGCGGCAGCCCGATTGACCATTTTTTCGCAGCGCCGACTATTCAATCAGAAAACCAAACAAAACAGCGACGGCTGATAATCCCAAAAACCCCCTGTATACCCCCAATCCCGACTCCATAACCTGAACCCCAAAAACCCATTATCCACTGAAACGCCTTCTGCCCCGAAAGTCCCGGACCGCCTTGCATTCCCACACCGGTCACCCGGGCATAACCCCCAAAACCTGTTAATCCCGTAAACCAACCGGAAAGAGCGGCAGTGCCTCCCCAAAACCTGTCGCTCTCCCCCCGGTTTGTTCACCCACCCTGTTTGCTCCAACCATTTGAAAACCTGTAAAATAACGATGAAACAGACACGCTTTTTATTCGTCCTGTTGCTGTGTATCGGCAGCAAACTCGGCGCCCAGCAGGCGTATGAGATACATTTTACCGCCGGCGCCGTGCAGCATCACGGACTGCTGATCTCCGGCCAGGGCTCGCAATGGCAACTGCGTGTCAGATACTACGACCGCCAGCAGGGCTGCCAACGCCTGATCGAGCAAAAAATGAGCGCTGAAAAGACGGGTCTCGGCACCCGTCTGCGCGGATACGCCGTTTGGGATGTACTAAAAAAACACCGCGCTGCGGATTATGCCGCCGACAATCTCTACCTGAGTTACGACCAGAACGGTAAGGTCTATTCCAAGAACATCGATGCGCAGGGCACTGCCGTGACCGTGAAAATGGTCGCACTCGACAACCGGCAGCAGCAGACAAAAAAGCGGGAATTCGGCTGGCCGTAACATTTCTCCGAACCTGCAGGCCGTCATCCGGGTTTTGCAGTTGAAATGATTTTCAGATTTTGCGGGGTCAAAAACACGCGGATCACTGAACGATCATTTTTGCTGCGCAAGACAATTTTCGGATGACTGCGAAACATCACCCCCTTGGGGTTATTCCCCTTTTCTTTATTCTTGGCCTGGCGATCGTGTCCAGACTGCTTGATTTCAACGGTTTGTATGGGCAGGATGCGCATGAATACCTCCGCCTTGGCCATGTGTATGCAGGCCTGATGGCCGGGCAACCCTATTCGGCGCATAGCGCCGGCGATGCGGAGTTTGCCGTCGGTTATCCCCTGGCAGGAGCCTTGCTGGCACGCTCGGGCCTCGACATGCGTACGGCCATGCAATGCATTTCCTGGATCTCGGCCGGACTGGCGCTGTTGTTTTTCGACCGTTGCCTGCAAGTGCTTTCTCCCGGCGCGCGCGCGCAAAGCCGTTGGGTGTTTACCGGCCTGACCCTGATGTTGTCGCCATGCTTTGTACGGGCGGGCATGACTATGATGTCCGATGCACTGGGCCTGGCGCTGGCGCTGGCAGCCCTCGAACAGGGATTTCGCGTGCTGGAAACAGGCCGGCCCGGCCGGGCCGTTGTGGCTGCCGTCCTGTGCGGGCTGGCGGTGTGCACGCGCTTTTCGCTGGCGGGGCTTCTGGCCGCTTTTGCCGCTACGCTGTTGTTTTATTTGCTGCAAAACCGGAAATGGTGGATGGCTGTCGCAACTCTGGCTGCCGGCCTTTTGGCGCTGTTGCCTCATTTTTTGTTAAAACCGGCCGGAGCGGAAAATGTGCTGTCACATTCGCTTCTGGAAAACTGGTCTTTATCCAACCATTTCAAGGCTGTCTTTTCGAACGCCAACGGCACGGTCGATTACGGCCTCCCGAACATCCTGTACGTGCTGTTTCCCCTGGCGCATCCGTGGTTTTGCCTGCTGTTGCCGGGGCTCTGGCTATTGTTCAAGCGGACCGATGTGCACCTGATCTCAAAAAAGATGATCGTCGCGTGCCTTGTCTGCTATCTGGTCTTTCTCGGCGGCATACCGCACCAGAACCTTCGATACCTCCTGCCTGCCTATACGTTGCTCCTGCTGATCCTTTTCCCCGCCTGGGACCGCATGTTTGCCTACGGTTTTTATTTTTTCAAACGCCTCACGTTTGCCGTTGTCATTGTTGCGCTGAGCGTGCAACTGATCGCTACGGTCTGGATACTCAGGCCGGTGGTCGCGCGCAACCGACTGGAAAATAGCATCGCCACAACCCTGCGCGATGCCCTGCCTGCCGATGCCACGCTGTACGCCTTTGATCTGGATGTCGCGCTGAAAACCTATTTGCCCGGCATGCAAATATTGAACCTGTGGGAACGGGCATATCCCTCATTCTCCGATGGCAGTTATTTTTTGTTCAACGAACCGCGACTCAGGCAGCAATGGGAAGGCCATAACCCCATGATCAACTGGGAACGTGCGAACGAGACGCGCCAACTGAGCGAATTCCGGCAACTTCCCGATGGATGGACGCTTTATCGGATAAAAGCTGCGGAAAAATGAGGGGCTCCGCTGCATCCCTTTTTTATCTTTGCTCCCGGTTTTTGCAAATTTTTGATTTTCAAATACTTACCCACATTGCCCTTTGCTTGCACACACCCGTAACCTATGTATCCTGACCTCTCATACATTGCACACGCCCTGTTCGGTACCGCACCTGACAACGGATTGTCCATTCTGAAGACGTTCGGCTTTTTTCTGGCCATCGCATTTCTGACCAGCGCCATCGTGTTTTACCACGAACTGAAGCGCAAGGCGGCAGAAGGCTTTTTCCAGCCGTCCCTCATGACCATTACCGAAGGCAAACCCGCTTCCATGGGAGAGATACTTTCAAACGTAGTGGTGGGATTTCTGATGCTGGGTAAAGGCGTGTATGCATACCAGCATTACGAGGTATTCCGGCACGATCCGGCCTCGGTCATTCTTTCGTCGAAAATAAACTGGCTGGCAGGTATCGTCGGGGCTGCGGCGCTGGGTTTTCTCACCTGGTGGGATGCCAACCGCAAACGCAAAGACCCGCCCGAACTGCGCGAGGTGAAAGTATGGCCGCACGACCGCATCAGCGAAATGACGGTTTGGGCTGCTATCGGGGGCATCGTCGGTGCGAAAGTGTTCGATCTGTTCGACAACTGGCAGGCTTTTCTGGAAGATCCCGTGGGCTCCCTGACTTCCGGCGGCGGGCTCGCCTTTCTCGGCGGGCTTGTGTTGGGTTTTATCGCTGTGGTCAGTTATATGTACAAGCACAACATTCCGTTCCTGCCCTCGGCCGATGCGGTGGCGCCTGCCCTGACGGCGGGATACGGGGTAGGGCGCATCGGTTGCCAGCTCTCGGGCGACGGCGACTGGGGCATCGTGAACAACGCGCCCAAGCCCGACTGGATGTCTTTTCTGCCCGACTGGATGTGGTCGTTCAGCTACCCACATCACGTGCTCAATACCGTCCATACCGACCCCGTGCACAGCGTGGCGGTGGAAAACTGTAGCTGGGATTACTGCTTTCAACTCTCCGAGCCCGTATATCCGACGCCGTTTTACGAGATCATGATGATGATCGTCATTTTTGGCATCCTGTGGGCTTTGCGCAAGCGGATCAAGGTGCCGGGCATGCTGTTTTTCATTTATCTGGCCCTGATCGCTGTGGAGCGGTCGCTTATCGAGAAGATCAGGGTAAATGTGGTACACAATGTTTTGGGCATGCAGCTGACGCAGGCGGAGATCATCTCTTTCCTGCTCCTGGTCATCAGCGTAGCCGGCGGCGTGTACGTCTGGAGACGGCACAAAAAAAACCTGGAAGCGGTCGTTGAAAGCAGTGATTAGGCAACAAGAATGTCGCGCACACTTTTCACGATCAGAAATTGACCGAGGATATACGTTATCATGACCAGAAAGCCGGAGCCGGAAAAATCCTGCCCGAACTTGTGCATGGCAATGAGGCTGTCCGAAAGCATGAACAGCAGCCCGCCGGCCAGCATGTTGCGGAACGCGGCGGCCGGAATGCGGCCTTTCAGATGGACGATGCTCATCACCATTGCAGATATGACGATCGCGTATACTGTCACCGGCAGTTTCATCCCTACCGGAATTCCGGGCCATAACCACCACAAAAGACATGCAGTGAATACGACGAAGGGAAGCGCCCAAAGCGGATATTTGAACAGGTATCCCTTCTCTCTGCCCGCAACCGACCAGAACCCGCCGATATAGAACAGGTGTGTGAAAAGAAATGCGCCCAGGCCCAGCAAAAAGAAAAAAGCGCCGCTCGTCTTGCCCGTAGATAACAGGAGTATATCGCCGATGGTCGCAAACATAAGGCCCCCCAGTATCGCCCACCGCAAAAAACGCGACTCCCGGGCACGCGTTTCATAAGCCAGCCAAAGTGCCAGGGCGGGCATCAGCAAAGGTTTTGTAATGTAAACCAGGGTTTTATGGCCAATTGCTTTGGCTGTCAGATATGCCAGTGCGATCAGGGCGAACAGGATCAACCGGATGTTTTTCATACGATCAGTTGTGGTACGGGGCGGTCGTTGGCGACAGTGCCGGTCGTGGCAATGCTGCGCACCCAGTTTTTCAATAAAGGCAGGCCGTGTTGCGTAAGAATGGATTCGGGATGAAATTGTACGCCGGTGAGGGGCAGATGGCGGTGCGCGAGGGCCATGATCTCGCCGGCATCCGTTCGGGCAATACATTCCAGCGGCGTATGACCGAGCGAGTCGAGGATCAGCGAGTGATAACGCATGACTGTAAAACACGCCGGCAGGCCGGCAAACAAAGTATGCCCTTCGTGCCGTACGTCCGTGGTTTTGCCGTGCATCGGTATGCTCGCTTTTACGAGCCGGGCGCCGAAAAATTCGCCCAATGCCTGGTGCCCGAGACAAATGCCCAGCATAGGGAGGCGGTCGTGGAAATGCTCGATCAGGGACATCATGATCCCTGCATCGGAAGGGCGTTTGGGGCCCGGCGAAAAAACGACAGCGTCGTAACCGGCCGCTTCAAATGCAGGGAGTGAGAGGGCATCGTTGCGCCATACCTCGCATGCCACGCCCGTCTGCAGCAGATAGTCGTACAGGTTGTACGTAAATGAGTCGTAATTATCCAGCAGGAGGATCTTCATGGAGTCTTATTCTTCGATGCCGTCGTCGTCGGTGATGGGTTGGCGTGAGGGGGCGGATTGCTGAGGTTCCCGGTCGATATCGGGATTTTCACCCTCGGGCACATCGTACAGTTGTGACTGATTCTCAGTCTTTTCCAGTCCGAATTTCTCCACGCCGTCCATCCACTGCATCGAGGAATCCCATATCTCGGTGGCCATGGGTTTGAAGCGGATGGCGATGGATTTGGCTTTGCCGGGAATGTCTTTCAGAATAGGGTAGGTGCGTGACTGCGCGATGGTGGCGTCGTTGATGAATTGCACCTTGACAGCGAACCATAGCAGAACGCTGTATATCAGCACCGACAGCCCGGCCATGATCGCCCCGCCCAATACGCGGTTGAAAAAACCGAGGTACACCGCTGTAAGAGCGGTCTCGAACGCCCGCGAGGTGGCGCGCAGCATGAACATGATCAAGCCTACGTTTACGATAAAACCCAGTAAAAACATCGATGGATTGTTCGAATTGAACATCCGCTCCAGGATATTGGTCGTGACGGGCGTGATCTTGAATGCCAGCGTAATGCCGAACAGGTAGGCCAGCACGTTGAACACGGTACTGATAATGCCCTGCGTGTAGCCGTGGCGGAAACCGAAGCCGAAAACAATGACGAAGATCAGATCAATGGGCATACTTGAAAATTCTGTTCAGCGCTACAAAGTTAAGGGATTCCCGAACAGACTGCTGCGTTTTTTCCTGAAAATGAAAGGATTACTACATTGGACGGATAAATTTCCAGATGCTTTTGACCAAATATTTCGTTCGGAAATCTTTTGAACAATTCTTGCAATGCCGGCCGGTCGCCAGGCAAATCAATGGGCGTACAATTATCTTGGCGCTCGTATTTTATCATTCCGTATGATCCGAAAACGAGGTATCGGAGTTGCCGCAGCCCTGGCCATACTGCTGCTGGCCGCCTGTCGCAAAGAGAAGCTGTCCCTGCCCTTGTTCAGGGAGATAGCCAGCCCTGTCGCGGGCGACATTTCCGCCATCTGGATGTCCGACAGCCTCAACGGCGTGGCAGTCGGCGGCGTTGCCTGGAAAGAGGGGTTCATCCTGTCTACCGCCGACGGGGGCCAGAGCTGGCTGACCGATACCATTCTGCAGCGAAAGATGGAACACGTCATGTTCGACGCGTCGGGGCAGGGCTACGCTTGTGGGCAGGATATGGTGCTGCACCGCCCGCCGGGCAGTCGTCACTGGTATGATTTCAGGGTGAACTACCAATGGAACCGCGCATGCTTTTTCCCGGATGACCGCCAGGGCGTAATGGTCGGCGGCGGCAGTTTCCAGGGAGGGCAGCTATACGTTTTCGGTCCTGATGCTTTCTGGAAACTGGATACTTTCCTTGAATGGCCCAATGCCCTGGAAAGTGTCTGGTGCTCCGATGCGCTTACCGTGCACGCCGTTGGGCTGGGCTGGGTGTTGCGCTCCGACGATGGCGGACAAAACTGGCAGCGGCTGCCGCCGCAGGGCGATTTTTTCCGTTCGGTGCAGTTCCCCACCCCCCTGGTCGGGTACATCTGCGGTTCCGGCGGAACCCTGTTAAAAACCACCGATGGTGGCCGATCCTGGCAGACGATCCGCAAAGGCGGCAGCACCGGCAGACGAAACAAGCCTTTCCGGTCGTTATGGTTCGTTAGTGCCGATAAAGGATACGTGGTCGGGGACAATGGATTGTTCTGGCGCACGGACAACGGCGGAGCCGATTGGGTGCAGGTTCGGGAGGCGCCGGACGGGATCGACTTTACCGGAGTGTATGCGAAGGGTGGCCGCGGCTGGGCAGTGGCAAAAGGCGGGCGTATCTTTTATTTTGAAGACTGAAGCAGATAATAAGTTGATATAAAGATAGATACAAAAAATCTGAGGCGTTGCAGACACAGACCGGTGCCGTTTTCACTTTGCAAAAATATTGCCCTTCCGTCGCGAGGCGGCATATATTGAAAAACAGTGGCCCGTTTTTAGATGTTGATATGCCGGAAATGCTTATTTTTGAAACAAATTGCCGATGTGATGTTTCGACCGCTCTCCTGCCTTTTTTTTATGGCCTGCCTGTCCGTCAGCGGATGGTCGCAGGGAATGAAGCCGCCTGTGACCGGTGTAGGGGTGATCTACAACCGGGAGACGTCTTTTAATTTCAAACTCACCACCAATCGCGGCTTCGCCCCCGGGCTGGAGTTCGGCCGTTTGCGCACGTACTACAAGACCACCTACTACCATATCAGCCTCGGAGAGATGAAACATCCGAAGGAGCAACGGCAGAGCGCCGATCCCTCGGTGAGCCGCTCATTCCGTCCCTACGTGTTCGGCAAGCAGAACAACCTGTTCATGCTGCGCGGCGGCTGGGGCGTAAAGCGCTATTATTCCGAAAAAGCCCGGCAAAAAGGCGTCGCCATCGGTATCAGTTATGCCTTCGGGCCTTCTCTGGGGCTGGTAAAGCCCTATTACCTGGCCTTGCGCCGGGTGGGCAACAACCCCGGTGAAAGCAGGGTGACGCACGAAAAATACTCCGAAGAGAACGCCAGCATTTTTCTGGACAACACCCGCATCCTCGGCGCTTCTCCTTTTACGCGCGGGTTCAGCGAGATGTCCTTTTTGCCCGGCGGAAATGCCTCCATTGCGCTGCACATGGACTGGGGCGCTTTCGACGAATTTGTGAAAGCCCTCGAGATCGGCTTGATGGTCGATGCCTTCGCCAAGAAAGCGCCGATCCTCGTTTCCGAAGAGAACAGCCAACTGTTCTTCAACTTCTTTATAAATTTGCAACTGGGAAAACGGCGGTAGTACCGTTCGAGACCGGCAAATCGATTTTTTCCTGTTCCCGAAAACGGAATGGCCTCTCGCTTGTTGTTACGGACGATACCGCCGCCACGAACTGGTATTCATCATGTACTGCCGGTTTCTAATGCAGAATTATAGTTATGGCTGAATTGAAAACAAAAAGGAACGATCAGAGCGTAGAAGCCTTCCTGAACACCGTGGATGATGAAAAAAAGCGCGCCGACAGTTTTAAAATATTAAAACTCATGCAGGAAGTGACCGGCGCAGCGCCGCAAATGTGGGGCAGCAGCATCGTCGGTTTCGGCAGTTACCACTACAAATACGCAAGCGGACAGGAAGGCGACTGGTTTCTGGCGGGATTTTCTCCCCGAAAGCAAAATCTCACGCTTTATATCATGGCCGGGTTCAGGCGCTACGACGAATTGATGGCGCAACTCGGCAAATACAAAACGGGCAAATCCTGCCTGTACATCAAAAAACTGGAGGATGTAGACATGGGCATCCTTCGCAAACTGGTGGAAGAATCCGTAGAAACCATGCGCGGCAAATCAAAATGATCGCTTCCGCAGCGATTCAACAATATGCTCGAACTACCCATCGCAGAAAATACGACCGGATCGCGGCCCAAGCGGCCGGAATGGCTGAAAGTGCGGTTGCCCATGGGGGAAAACTACCGCAACGTGCGCAGCATTGTCGACGACTTCGGTCTGCACACCATCTGCCAGAGCGGCAACTGCCCGAATATGGGCGAATGCTGGGGCGCTGGCACGGCCACTTTTATGATCCTGGGGAATGTGTGCACGCGCTCCTGCTCTTTCTGTGCGGTAAAAACGGGCCGCCCCAACGAATACGACGAAGATGAGCCCCGCCGTGTAGCCGAGGCCATCTGGCTGATGAAAGTGAAACACGCCGTGATCACTTCGGTTAATCGCGACGAACTCAAGGACCGTGGCGCGGAAATATGGTACCAGACCGTGCGCGCCGTCAAGGAGCGCAGCCCCGAAACGACCATCGAAACGCTGATCCCCGATACCAAAGCCAACTGGGAAGCCCTCGAACGCATGATCTCTGCCGGCCAGGAAGTAGTGAGCCACAACATGGAAACGGTGCCGCGGCTTTACCGGAAAGTACGGCCCCAGGCCAAATACGAGCGCAGCCTCGAGCAGATCAAACGCATAAAAGACTACGGAAAACGCACCAAAACCGGCATCATGGTCGGCCTGGGCGAAACAAAAGAAGAAGTCTTCCAGGCGATGGACGACCTGGTGGCGCACGGCTGCGATATCCTGACCATCGGCCAGTACCTGCAACCGACCAAAATGCACCTGGAAGTAGCGGAATTCGTGCACCCCGACCAGTTTGCCGAGTACCGCGAGGTCGGCATGGAAAAAGGCTTCAAGTACGTGGAAAGCGGACCGCTGGTGCGCTCCAGTTACCACGCGGAGCGCCACGTGTTCTGATCTGCTTTATTTCTCCTGCTGCATTTTTATCCAGCGATCGATCTTTTCTTCCAGCACCTTCAGGGGCAGGCATCCTGCATCGAGCACCTGATTGTGGAAGGCGCGGATGTCGAATTTCGGTCCGAGTTTTTCCTGCGCCCTTTTCCTGAGTTCGAGGATTTTCAGTTGCCCGACCTTGTACGACAGCGCCTGACCGGGGATCGCCATGTATCGCTCGATCTCGGCAACGATGCTTTCCTCCGGCTCCGCTTCATTTTCCTTTGAAAATTCGATGGCCTGCTCGCGCGTCCAGCCTTTGGCGTGCATGCCCACGTCTACCACCAGGCGGATAGCGCGGTGCATTTCGCTGCTAAGCATGCCGAAATACTGGTAAGGATCGGTGTACATGCCGAGTTCTTTGCCCAGGCTTTCCGTGTACAGCGCCCAGCCTTCGCCGTAGGCGCCGTACCATAGGAATCGCCGAAAGGCAGGCAGGGCTGTATTTTCCTGCTGCAATGATATCTGGTAATGATGCCCGGGGATCGCCTCGTGCAGGAAGAGCGACTCGCCGCCCACCACATTGTATTGCGTGGCGTCGGGTACAGGCACGTAGAAGATGCCCGGACGGCTGCCGTCTGGAGTGCCCTGCGTATACTCCGCGCTGGCGCTGGCTTCGCGAAAAGCCTCCGTGCGCCGCACTTCGAAGGTCGATTTCGGCACCAGATCGAACATTTTTTCCAGCTGAGGCTTCATGCGGGGCTCCATAGAAGCGTACCAGGCGATCACTTCATCGGGCTTTTTGAACGGCATGAATTTTTTATCGCTGCGGACGTAATCGAAAAAGGCGCGCAGGTCGCCCTTGAACCCCACTTCTGATTTTACCTGTTCCATTTCACCGCGGATTCGGGCGACTTCCCGTTGCCCGAGATCGAATATTTCGTCGGCGCTGAGGTCTGTGGTTGTCCAGTATTTGATCAGGTAGTTGTAACGCTCGCGGCCGCCCGGCACCTCGGATATACCCGAACTCGCGCGGCCCTTCGGCAGGTATTCCTGCTCGAAGAAATCGGCCAGTTTTTGGAACGACGGCACCAGTTGGACAGTGATCATCTGCGTATATGCTTCCGTCAGGCGCGTTTTGTCGGCTGCTGAAAAATCAGCCGGCATCTGTTGAATAGGGCCGTAGTAGAGGCTTTTCGTCGGGTCTTTGGTCACGAGGTCGCGAAATTGCGGGATGATCTTGACGATCAGGGATTTGGGCAATACGTAACCCTGTTCCATGCCGCGGCGGGTATAGACGATGGCGGAATCGCACCAGGCGGGAAAAATGGCGATGCGCTGCAACCAGTTGTCGTAGTCCTGCACTGTTTTGAACGGCTGCGGGCCGCTGCCGGAGCCGTATTGGCCCAGCGTCAGCGGAAGGCTCCAGAACTGATTGATGGACATGTAGTTATCTGGAAACTCCAGGCCTTTTAAACCCATATCGCATTCCCATTTCAGGATCTCCAGGCTCATGCGATCGTTTTCGTCGAGTTGCGTAGGATCGTATTGGCCGAGTGCCTTTTCCGTCTTTGTATAAAATTCGCGCAGCCTGCTGCGAAACCCGTCGCTGACGTCGATCTGGAGTTTTCCGTTGAGCCCTTCCTGCCCCTGAAGCGTCGCATCCAGCGGGAACAATTCCAGGCGTTCGCGGTAATACTGTTCGAGCAGTTCGGACAGGGACGTATCGGGAGCGGTTGTTTTCGGTTTTGGAGTTTCTCCGCAGTTGCAAAAAACGGAAGCAATGGTCAATGCCAGGAGTATTCGGCGCATGGTGAGGTACAGGTTGTTTGCGGCAAAGGTACACAAGCGCCGATGACAGGCGACGTCTTTCAGCAATGGCGTGCAAAAACGGCACCGGGGATTTTCACAAAAACTAAACTGTTCCTCTTACTTAGTATAAAACCCATGCGTACTTGTCAGGGTAAGCGTGAAAATGCCCCGGTAGCCGGTTCGCAAAAAACGGCCTTTGGGAATTGACCGGAACCCGCAGGCCGTTTTTCACTATTTTAGTGGTCAACCAACTTAGTTCCTGAAAAACTAGCGGATGCTTTTTATACCTGACTTCGTTGTTTGTCGGTTATAATGAACACCGCATTACGCCCTCCAAACGCCTCTCCAGATATAAAAATCATCACCCCAATTTTCCAGTTACTAAATTGGTTGACCACTAGAGCGCGTTTAATATTCAGTTCTGATCGAACGCCTCGCCGGCAAGGCCGTGAAACTCGTACAGGTAGTGCAGTTTGCTCAGGTCTGTGTTTTGACAAAGAAAAATACCTACCGTGCCGCTCTCCGGCTGGACAAAAAAGTACGTGAAAGCAGCCCCCGGCCAAAAACAATCTCCCTTCCGGCCTCCATACTCCGTGTCTTCCACCAGCACTCCGAACCCCAGGCCGAAGCCCTGACCGGGCGTTGAGATCGGTCCGACGCGCAGGGGGATCATGCTTTCCGGCAAATGGTTGCGCATCATCAGATTCAGGGTCTCCGCTCTGAGGTAGCGGCGCCCGTCGAAGATGCCGCCTGCGGCGAGCATTTTTGCAAAACGGCCGTAGTCATGCGCGGTGGACACCAAGCCGCCATTCCCGCGGGGGAATATTTCTCCCTTTACATAGGGGCTTTCTGCTGCCGACTGGCGAAGGGCAAGCCCTGCTCCGTAGAGCGATGCAAAACGGCTCGCTTTATCGGCAGGCACGCCGAAATCGGTATCTACCATGCCCAGGGGTTCGAACAGGCGCTGGCGAAGCAGCTGCCGGATCGGCGTGCCGGAGGCAATTTCCGCCACGCGCGCCAGCACATCGGTGCTGTGGCCGTAGGTCCAGCCCTCGCCCGGCTGATGCGCGAGCGGGAGGGTGCCAAGCGTATTGACCAGCGATTCGAGCGAGGTCGGCTCGGTTTCAAAAGCCTCGCGGTATAATGCGCCGACGGGTGTTTTGTCAAAATCACCGGCACTGAACCCGCTGGTGTGCATCATCAAATCGCGCACGGTGACGGAGCGCCGGAGCGGTATCCGTCCTTTTTCGGGGTCATACACCTGCAAGGCGGAAAAAGCGGGCAGGTATTTTTCCAGCGGGTCGTCGAGGCTCAGTTTGCCTTCTTCCACCAGCATCATGACGGCCACACTGACGATGGGTTTTGTCATGGAAGCGATGCGGAAGATCGTATTCATTTGCATGGGGCGCTCCAGTTCGATGTCCTGCATGCCGTAGGCATCGGTAAACGCCCGGTCGCCACGGGCAACCAGCATTACCGTGCCTGCCAGGGCGCCGCTGTCCACCAGGCGGTGAAAGTGACCGGTCAGCGCGGCAAAACCAGCGGCGGGAGCGGCGGGGCCTTCCCCCCGCACCCCCGTACACCGCTGGCTGGAGTAAGGAGAAAGCAGAAGCCCCCATAGCAGGGCAATAAGCACGAATGATGTTTTCATAGCCAATCTTTATAGCAAGGCAAAAGTAGGCCCGCACGCCTTTGCTTGAAATGTGTACATTTGCCAATAACAGGGGGTATTTGTGCCATTGTTTTATTATGAAAAAAATAGCGCTTCTGGTGCCGAAGGGCGAGGTGATGCCCGCTTCCGTAGTGAGCGCCTACCTGCTGTTCACACAGATCAACCAGTTTCTTGAGGAATCGGGGCAGGCGCCCGCTTTTGAAGTAGAGATCCTTGGCTACGGCAAAAGGACCTTGCTTTACGACGGCGCTTTCGCCGTGCACGCGCACCGGCATTTCAGGCATGCCGGCGCATTCGATATCATCATCGTGCCAGGCTTTATCTGCGACATGGAACTGCCCCTGCGGGAAAATGCGCCTATGATCGCCTGGATGAAAAAGAAGTACGAGCAGGAGGGTGCCGAACTCGCCAGCATGTGTACCGGCGCATTTCTGATCGCCGCAACAGGTTTGCTCGACGGCCGCCGCTGCACCACGCACTGGGCATTCGAGCCGGCGTTTCGCCGGTGCTTCCCGCGCGTGCTCCTCCAGCCTGATCGCATTGTCACCGACGATGGCGGTATCTATGCCAGCGGCGGCGCCTATTCTTCCCTCAACCTCATTTTGTATCTGGTGGAGAAATTTTGCGGGAAAGAATACGCCCTGTGGGCTTCCAAGGTGTTCCAGATCGATCTGGACAGGCAATCACAGAAGCGGTTCGCCATTTTCCAGCAGCAAAAAAACCATACCGACCAGCCGGTGACGGAAGTGCAGGCCTATATCGAACAACACTATCAGCAACCCCTGACGGTACAGGGCCTTGCCGCGCACTTCGCTTTCAGTCGCCGCAATTTTATCCGCCGCTTCAAGGAGGCCACGGGAAATACGCCGATCGAATACATCCAGCGGGTGCGCATCGAGGCGGCCAAGCGCATGCTGGAGGGAACGTCCATACCCGTGAGTGCGATCATGGCGGAAACCGGATACAGCGACAGCAAAACCTTTCGTACGATCTTCAAAAAATACACTGGTTATTCACCCAGTGTGTACAAGAGCCGGTACAATCGCCTGGCGCAGGTAAAATGACGATTTCGGGAAACGAAACAGATGCTTGCTGATCGATCAAAATCAGTAGATTTGCACTGCCCTAATCCGCGTAGGAACATATTATTTGATCGTTCCTTATTTTACAAACAAACGCCTCGTCTCGTGAAAAAACATGCTACCCGCCCGGCAGTGCTGCTCCTGGTACTGCATTCCTTCTTTTTTGCTCCCCTCCTGAATAGCCAGGATGTCATTTTACAAGGTTTTTACTGGAATACCCATCCCGGCGACGTGAACAACACGACCAGCGGAGGCATCTGGTGGGATACACTGGCGACCGTAGCGCCGGAAGTAGCCGCAGCAGGGTTCAGGACCGTCTGGACGCCTCCGCCGACCAAGTCATTTGCCGGTGTGTGGGACATGGGTTATGGCATGTACGACTACTTCGATCTTGGCGAGTACCTCAGCAAAGGCACCACGCGTACGCGCCACGGCAGTCGCGGCGAACTGGACGCCATGATCGCCGCCATGCACAACAACGGACTGCTGGTCATGGCCGACGTCGTGCTGAACCACCGCGGCGGCGCCGACGGCCAGGCTATGTATCAGGTGGGCGGCAATAACGGATTTACGATCTTCACACCTCCCAGCGGCCGCATTACGGGCGGGCCGGAAGATTTTCACCCGAATAACCAGCATCCCGACCAGGATCCGGATTATCACAATCCGATTTTCTTTGAAGACGTATGTTATTTCAACGAGGCGGACTCCGATCCGCCGACCAACCCCGACGGAACGCCCGGCAGCTGGTTTTTCGGCGCACCTGCGATCTCCGGCTCGATGGGCGATTCGCTGATCATGTGGGGCCGCTGGCTGGTCAACGACGTGGGTTACGACGAACTTCGGCTGGACGCCGTGAAACATATCGATCCCTGGTATGTCGCCAAATTCCTGGTGGAAACCAAAAACGGCACCCAGCCCTTCGCCATCGGCGAATCCTTCGATTACGGTCTTTCCAACCTCGCAAACTACCACAACGCCGTGGAAACCAGCCCGAACAGCGGTACGAAACCGGCCAAGATTTCGCTGTTCGACTTTCCGCTGCGCGGCGCGCTGAAATCGGTCCTCAACAATACTTCAGGCAGCACCGATCTTTATCAGACCCTCGGCGGCGCGGGCCTGGTATGGGGCTCTTCCATGACCGGCTTCGATGTGGTGACCTGGCTGGAAAGCCACGATACCGACCGCGAGGGCTATGTCAACGCCTCGTCGGGCTGCCCCATTCCCTACGGGAGTTCATGTCTCGAACTGCATACGGAAAGCGACCACGATCCCGTCTTTTCCGACAAGGAAGATATGGGTTATCCTTTTTTGATGGCTGCGGAAGGCCGCCCCGTGGTATTCTGGAAAGACTGGTACTGGTACGGCCTCTCTGAAGATATCAAATGGCAGATGGCCCTGCGCGAAACCACGGCAACAGGCAGTTCCGATCATATTCAGAACATGGGCGGCTCCTGGCCAACGGATCCGCCGTACGACGGCGATAACCACGGCGGCAATATGTTCGCCATGCGCCGCGACGGTCTGAGCGGCGGCGTCAGCGACGGTATGGTGCTGGGCCTCAACGACGACGATGACAAAGAGCATGCTGTGTACGTCAATACGCCTTTCACCAACAAATACCTGAAAGATTATTCCGACGGTTACTTGTTCCAGACCTCTCAGACATTCGGCGACAGCCGCGCCCTGATCAAGGCGCAGCCGCGCGACTATTCCTGGTGGTCGGTGACGGGCCTGTATCCAAAACCCGCAGGCGCTCCCGCAAGCCATTTTGGTATGGACGCCACACCCGGAGGCTGCCCGCATTTTATCGCGATTTGCGCAGCAGATGCCGGCAACCTGATCGTCAACGGCGCGCCGATCGCCATCGGCGACGAAGTGGCTGTGAAAAACGCCGCCGGGCAGGTCGTGGGAATCGGCCGTATCGGGCAGGGCTTCCGATGGGACGGCATGCACGATATGATCATCGAAGCATTGGGTGCGCCGTCGGCAAACGGGCTGGGTAACGGAGAGACATTCCGTATGTTCGTGTACGACCAAAGCGCCGGCAGCGAAACGGAGATCGGTACGGTGCAATACGCCGCTGCGGGCACTGCTATTAACTTTTCGCCGGAAAGGCCCGGCTCGCCGAACCGCAACGGCAATTTTTCTACTTTTTCCGTGAATACAAATGCTGCGGGCGCTTTTCAATGCGCGGGTATTTCGCGTATTGTGGCGTTCAACTCGCAAGTGGCAGTGAGCCAGCCCTTCTGCACCGGCGATGCAGCCGGTAATGCGGACTATAACAGCGCCTGGGCCAACGGCTCCGACGGCGGCAGCGGAATGGGCGCCTGGCAATTGTCGCCGGCATCCAACTCCGGATCTTCAGGCTTTTTTGTCGGGAATTCCGCAACCAACGGCGACGGCGATGGCAACAGCGACGGCGATATCAATACCGCCGGACGCGCCTGGGGCATGTATGCCAACAGCGGCGCCCAGGCCAATGCGGTGCGCACGTTCGACGCCGACTGGCCCGCAGGCACGGCATTTTCCCTTGCCATGGACAACGGCTATATCGACAACGGCAATACGGTAGGATTCGGCCTCCAGAACAGCGCCGGCGAGAATCTGCTTGAGTTCTACTTTGTCGGTGGCACCAGTTTTTACCAATACAACGACCTGACCGGCGCGCACAACACGGGAACCGGTTTCACCGATGAAGGGCTGAGTCTGGAGATCACGCTCACTTCAGGCAACACCTATCAACTGGTCGTCACAGCCTTGTACGACGGTGCTTCCGCTACATATTCCGGTTCGCTGAAAAGCCCTACAGGCGGCCAGGCGGTGCATCAGTTGCGTCTGTTCAACGCCAATGCCGGCGGGGGAGGGCAATACGATGCCTTTTTCAACAGCATTGGCGTGTGCTATCCGGCTACCATAGTGATCAACGAAGTCGATTACGATCAGGTGGATGCCGATGAGATGGAATTCGTGGAATTGAAAAATATCAGCGCATCTGCGGTCAATCTCGACGCCTATACCCTTGAACTGGTCAATGGCAGCAGTGGAGCGGTTTATGCCACCGTCGATCTGCCCGATGTGAACCTGGCGCCCGGAGATTATTTTGTCATTTGCGGGAACGGCTCCACCGTGCCGAACTGCGACTTCAACTTTACCGGTGCTCTGGCAGATCGCATTCAAAATGGCGCTCCGGATGCCATGCGGCTCTTGCTCAATAATTCGATCATCGTGGATGCCCTGAGTTATGAAGGCTCGGTATCCGGCGCCGTGGAAGGCTCGGGCACAGGACTGACCGATAACAATACTACTGCCGGAGTGGGGCTTTCCCGCATTCCCGACGGCAACGATAGCGATCAGAATAACAGCGATTTTAAACTGAGCTGCATTACCCCCGGCACCGCCAATGTAGACAACGCCAACAGCGACGGCGATACCTATCCCGATCTTTGCGATAATTGCCCGAACGATACCAATGAAGATCAGGCAGATACGGATGAGGACGGTACGGGCGACGTTTGCGATGCCTGTCCCCTGGCAGTAAACGGTCTGGAGCACTTTGACGCGAATACCTGTAATTGCGAGCCGGGCTATTTCCAGGTCACAGAAACACGGAACGGAGAAGAAGTGATCGTCGGCTGTCAGATATGTCCTGCGGGGAGGTACTGCCCCGACGGGCAAAATGCCATATTATGCCCCGCCGGTCAATACAGCAACAGCCCGGGTGCAACCGAATGTATTGGTTGCGCAGCGGGGTACTACAACAATCAGGAAGGTGCAACCGAATGCATGGCTTGCCTGGCCGGTACGTTCAGCAGCAGCATTGGTGCCTCGGAATGTACGGCCTGTGCGGAGGGGTATTACAGCAATGTAGATGCTGCGACAGAATGTACGGCCTGCGGTATCAATACTTATAGCGGAACCACTGGTGCGACCGAATGCCTGTCCTGCGGAACGGGATTCTACAGTCCCGAAGGGGCGAATGCCTGTTCGATGTGCAACCTCGGGTTCACCGCTACCCCCTCGGCAGAATCCTGCGGTGGGGCAATGGATGGCACCATCAGTATTTCGGGTGTGATAAATGGCACCGGGCCATATATGTATTCGATCGATGACGGTGTCAATTATATTACTTCTGCCACCTTTACGGGCCTTTCTGCCGGCAATTATTCCGTGCGGGTAAAGGATTTTTACAATTGCGAAAGCGACGCGGAAAATGTAGCGGTAGCGGACGGATCGTGCCCGCTTACGTTTAGCGGAACCATCGTCTGGGAGCATGACGATGTCAGTGGCGTGCAAAACGCTACTGTCAACCTGAGTGGGGCAGGTTCGGGGAGCGACCTCTCCGCTGCGGACGGAACTTACCAGATCGTAGTGCCGCTCGCATCCGGGAATTACACGATCAAACCGGTAAAAAACATCAATAAGACCAACGGCTTGAGTGTAGCCGACGCGGTAGCCATCCAGCAACATATCGCAAATATCAATCCCATCACAGATCCGTATAAACAAGTTGCCGCAGATGTAAATAAAAGCAATACGATCACGGCACTGGATGCCGTACTGGTCAATCAGTTGTTGCTCGGCAACCCGGGCGCCAATAATCTGTTCAACACGTCCTGGCGATTTGTGCCCGCCGGTTATGCGTTATCATCGCCTCCGTGGAATTTTCCGGAGCAAATTAACCTGACGGGTGTGAGCAGCGATCAGAGCGGGCAGGATTTTGTCGGTATCAAACTCGGCGACCTGGTGAGCGCCTTTGCCGATCCGGCCAACCTGAGCGGAAACCCGCCACTAATGCTGCGCGCACAAAGCCCTGCGCTCACGGCAGGGCAGGAAGTACTGCTGGAAATACACGCCGACCAGTTCGGCGACCTGGCGGCCATCCAGTTCGCGCTGCGCTTCGATCCGCAGTTGCTTGCTTTTGAAAGTATCGAGACGTCCGGTGCAGTTCCCCTCAATAACGATCACTTCGGCCTGTTCGATCTGGACGCCGGCATCATTCGTATGGCATGGTCCGCACCGGCCGGGGCGCCACTTTCCGAAGGCACAACGCTGTTCGGGCTTCGATTCAAGGCCCTGTCTTCCGGGGCTACGCTGCAGGAGGCGATCGGGCAGGACGATACTGTTTTGCCGGGACTGGCTTATGACAGTGATCTGAATGAGTCGCAGGTAGAACTGGTGTTCCAGCAATCGACGGATACCAAGGAATCGGTCAATACCCCGGTTCAATTGCTTCAAAATCGCCCGAACCCGTTCACGGGTGCTACGGTGATCGGATTTGTGTTGCCCAGGCCCTGCGAAGCACAGTTGCGGGTGCTGGATGTCAGCGGGCGCGAGGTCAT
This sequence comes from Lewinellaceae bacterium, assembly GCA_020636045.1. Lineage (GTDB taxonomy): Bacteria > Bacteroidota > Bacteroidia > Chitinophagales > Saprospiraceae > M3007. The sequence continues at coordinate 764,413 of JACJYP010000001.1, read as the reverse complement.
GCGTTTCGACAAATCGTACCCGGCAGGGTACAGCGAAGAGCAGATCACCCTCGAAGGAATAAACGGTGTGTTTTACTACGAACTGACCACTCCGCTCGGCGTTTGGACAAAACGTATGGTGCGGGTGGGCGAATAACATTCAGAGCAGTCTCCTGACCCTGGTGTCCTGCAGGTTGGAAGCATCCGGCGACAGCCCTTCCAGCAGCAGGACGCCAGGCGTTTTTCCGGCGTCGAAGCTGCCGAGCGTATCGTCGAAACCGAGCGCCTGTGCGCCGTTGAGCGTAGCCCAGCGCAGCATCGTTTCAAAAGGCACATAACTCTGGTACCGCGCAACGGTTTTTATTTCTTCCAGGATGGACAGTTGCCAGTTGGAGGTGAGGCTGTCGGTGCCGAAGGTCACGCGCGCGTCGGTATCCAGAAATAATTGCAGGTTCGGCATCCGGTTTTCGATGTAGAGGTTGGCATTCGGACAAATGGCCCAGTAGCAATGGTTGCTCCAGGCCTGCGCCGCGCGAATATCGTCGGCACTGGAGAGGGTGTTGTGCACGAAAAGCGTCCGGTTGGCGGGGTTCATGTTTTCAAGGGCGTAATAAATGGAGGGTTTGCCCGTCGCTTTGAAATCGGCCAGCGAGATCTGAAAACCGCCGTAGAAGTCGTAAAAGGCGCCGGTCCCGTGTTCGAACAATTCGCTTTCAGGCGGCGTCTCCTGATTGTGGATGCTGACGGTAATGCCGCTTTCCGGGTCGGCATCCTTTATTTTCCGGAAAAGGGTTTTGCTCACCGAATACGGCGCGTGCGGCACCAGCGACCTCCTGCTGCCGGGCGCCGGGTGCAATTGATCGTACACTGCTTTCCAATCAGTAAAGGCCTTTTCGGCGCCGTCTTCCTGCAAAAAATCGAACAGTTCGACAAAGGTGTAGTAGCGCATTCTGCCTGCGGCTTTTACAGCAAACGTATCGACGGTGTTCGAGATGTCGCCCAGGGCAACGATACCGCCGTCCAGCATCTCCTGTTCTGCGCGCACGATCGCATCGGCGATCACTTCTGCCGGCAGGTTGCGTTTGGTGACGACACTGGTAATAAAGGGGATCAGGCCTGTGCCGGTATCCACGAGCCCTTTCATGTGCGAGAGTTCCAGGTGACAATGCGTATTGACGAAACCCGGAATCAGTGCGCCGCGGTAGGTTTCCAGCGATGCGGGGTCGTGCCGTTCGCGCGGCTCGATGGCCAGAATGCTGCCGTTGTCGTCGGCTATGAGCACCGCCTGTTCGAGCGGTTCGGAGGAAACGGGGTATATCCGGTCGGCGGTGATCTTTCTCACGGAAGCAGTTTTATAAATGAAGGGCAAAATAGCGGCTTTTTCCCCGAAACAGGGAGCAGTCGGTTATGATAACGCCGGATCATTCATACCAGAGCGATTTTTTCGTCGAAGTTTCCCGGTTTTAGAGTTTGTTCAAACTTTCATGCTGGCCTACAAGCAGCAATGGAATTTTGAACAAACTCTTACTTTCCGAACGATTGCAACACATCCCAACCGAAGCGCAGCACGATCCCGGCCACTACAACGAGGAACACCTTACGAATAAACGCATTGCCGCGCAGCATAGCCATATGACTGCCGACATACGAACCGGCCACGTTGAATACCATGATCGGCAGGGCGATATGAAACAGCACGTATTTGTGGGTAATGAAAAATACGAGCGAGGCGACGTCTGCGATCACGTTCACCACCTTCGACACGGCGGATGCCGTCAGCAAATTATACCCGATCACGCTGACGAAGCCGAACATAAGCAGACTGCCCGTGCCGGGGCCTACAAAGCCGTTGTAAAAGCCGAGCAGGGCGCCGATGCCGGCAGCCCAGAGCGGCAAGCGCTGCGCGTCGATCCGGAGTCGTTCGTGCTGACCGAAGTCTTTTTTTAGATATGTATAAATGGCAATGGCGATGATCAACGCCAGAATAATGGGTTTCAGCACGGAAGAGGGCAGCATACTTTGCACGGTAGCGCCCAGGTATGAGAACACAGCGCTGCTCAGACCGGCATACAATACCGGTTCCCAAGGAATACGCACTTTTCGGCCATAATTCCACGCCGCAACGCTGGTGCCGACCGCCGAGGCGATGCGGTTGGAGCCGATCACATTCGGCACGGGCAGGGTGGGGTAGAGCACAAAAAATGCGGGCACCTGTACCAGCCCGCCACCGCCGACGATGCTGTCGATAAAACCGGCCAGAAAGGCAAAAAGGCATAGCAGGTAGAGTTCCATATCGATTTATGATTGCCGTTGAGGGATTTTGACATGTCCGGCGATCCAGGCGGGTACCACCACGGCCCCCAGCAACAAGTAGCCGTAATAGGCCATGCCACGCCACAGTAGAGCCACGATCAAACCGATGCCTTTGGGGACGTAATCGGTGATAAAACCTACGAGGGCCACTTCTGCCAGGCCCGCGCCGCCGGGGGTTGGGCTGAAAGCCATGATGATGAACATCGCCACCATGCGCGCGTAGATAAATGCCTGCGTGAATCCGTCGATGGGCGTGGTCGGCACCACGGCGATGATCAGGCAGTTGATCATGATAAACTTGCAGGTCCAGGCGCCGATCGTACCAATGATCACCTGCAGGTGATAGGTCCATTTCTGCCGGCGGATCTCCGTTGCCGCCAGGGCAAATTCATCGCCCAGCACATGCAGTCGCTGCGACCATTTCTGCAGCAGGCGACGCCGGGAAAGCCATTCCAGGGCGCTTTTGGCATACTTCGGCCGGATCAGGAGGAAGAATACAAGCACGGACCAATAGGTCAGCATCAGGCTATAGGTGACGAAAAAAGTGCCGCTGGCCAGGCCTACATCTCCAAAGCTTTTCATGCCCGGGAACAGCATCGGCGGGCCGTACAGCAGCAGCAGAATGGGCAGGGTAATGATAAAAAAACCGGAGTCCAGCACCATCGTGTAAAAAACCGCCGCCGCCGTCCGCCCGGCTGCCAGTTTTTCGCGCGTAAGCACGAAAAGCATGACAAAGGGGCCGCCTTTACTGGTGGGCGTCAGCGCCGCACTGAACTCCCACATGACGATCAGTTCGGCGCACTTGCGCCATGAAAATACCTTTCCCGTGATCGTACGCAGCCGGAATGTGTAAAACAGATGTCGTAGCGCCAGCAGCAAAAAGGAAAGGCCGATCCAGGCATAGGCCCATCCCGACCAGCGGATCGCGCGAAACTGTTCGGGGTCGAACTGCCGGTAAAAAAGCCATGCGACGGCACAAATGCCGAGGATGACGGGCACGATGATCCGCGAGGCGCGAAAAGACCGGACTACGCGCCGGCCTTCTTCCTCGATCATTGGGGGTATGGATGGTTCGCTCACGAAGAATCTGTTTTGGGACAAATTTCAGGGATTTGAATGATACCCCCTCATTTCCCGAGCCAGGTTTTGAAGGCTTCTACTTTTTCCCGGCTGATCAACACAGGGTCTTCGTTCATCGGATCTTTCAAATTGACCTTGAGCCGGCTGTTGGAGTACGCCACCACGTCGCGGATCACACCGATGGACGCGATGTATTGGCGGTTGACCCGGAAGAAGCGCTCCGGGTCGAGCATGCCGTCGAGTTGTTCCAGGGTGTAGTCCACCGGGTATTTCCGGCCGTTCGCGTGCCGGAGCCAGACGATCTTGTTCTCTCCGAAGAAAAAATCGACGTCTGCTGCGTCGATGGCAGTGAGATGGTCGCCGACCCGGACCATAAAGCGGTTTTTGAATTCTTTCGGCTTCAGCATCTGCATCATTTGCTGCAGGGTACCGGCGTCGAGTGCGGCGGGGCCGCGCAGGTGGCGGAGTTTGGAAAGCGCCTGCGACAGTTCGTCCTGCGCCACGGGCTTGAGCAGGTAATCAACGCTGTTCACCTTGAATGCCCGCAGGGCATAGGCGTCGTAGGCAGTGGTGAAAATGATCGGGCAGGGCACGGTTACCTGCTCGAATATTTCAAAACTCAGCCCGTCGGCCAGTTGAATGTCGAAAAAAGCCAGGTCGGGCGCAGGGTTTTCGCGAAACCAGGCAACGGCAGTCTGCACGGTATCCAGCGTAGCCAGTATCTCCACGGCGGGTTCAAGCCGCTGCAATTTGGAGATCAGGCCCCATACCGCGAGGTCTTCGTCTTCTATAATGAGTACACGCATGATCTACTGAGGGTTTTGGAGGTTTGTTTCAGCGAGGATGGGCACTTTGACAGTGAAAAAACCGTCGTTGTCGGAGATCAGCACTTCTTTTCCCGACAGCACCCGGTACCGCGCCTGGATGTTGGCAAGCCCGACGCCCGTCGATTCGGGCAAGGTGTTTTTCGATTGCAGGTTGTTGCGCACGACGATGGCGCCGTTTTCCCTGAAAATGCGGATCGTCAGGGGGCGGGCTTTTGATATTTCATTGTGTTTGAGCGCATTCTCCACCAGGATCTGGAGCGTCAGCGGCGCGACCTGTCCTTTGCTATGCTCCGGAAGGTCGATTTCCGCCTGCAGGCTGGCGCCAAAACGGATGGACATCAGGAACAGGTAGGCGCGCAGGATGTTCATCTCCTCTTCCAGCGGTACCAGTTCCTTGTCGCGGCTCTCGAGGATGTAGCGATACACGACCGACAACTGGCGGATGAAATGCTCCGCCTGGTCGGCGTCTTTGTGCACCAGACTGGTCAGTACATTGAGGCTGTTGAACAAAAAATGCGGGTTCACCTGGTTTTTCAGGGCTTCGTAGCGGGCGGCGATCTGCTCTTTTTTCAGGCGTTCCGCCTCGATCAGGGTTTCTTTCCAGCCCAGCAGGAATCCGCGGCCGTGCATAAAGATCGAGATCAGGAAGGTGATGGCCAGCGTAGGGATGAAATCCTGAAATTCCAGGTTTCTGACGAAAGCCATAATATTCCAGCCGTATTTATTGGAAAAAAGCAGACCGAGGATGAATACCCAGGCGAAGCAGGTGAACACCACCGTGATCAGTACCGACCAGAACAGGCGGCGCATCGGCGCTTCTACCCAACTTACCCAGCGGTCGGGGAGGATGCTCAGGTAGGCATTGCCCATCCAGAGGATCGCCGTACCCACGCCTCCCCGCCAGTAGTAATTCCAGACGAGGGGCCAGCCGCCTTTTTCGTACAGTACGAAGGGGCTGGCGAAAACGACCAGCATCGCTGCGCCGCCGATGGCGGCGATCAGGAGGAAATCACGTATAAATTTCAGGACGGGGCTTTTCATGCCTGGTTCGGGTGCTTGTGCAGGGGGCGTTTGGGCGCCCCCCGCGCGATAAATGACGGACGTTTGCAAGGTATGACTCTTTTAAAATGATCAGAAAGTGCTTTTCGCCTCACTTTTTGGTGTCGCTTACCTGTTGCAGGTAGTGGTTGGTGGCTTCTTTGCCCCAGTGCGGCAGCATGCCGCGGTCTTTTTCCTTTTCAAATAAAGCAGCGGCTTTTTCAAAATGCGGCAAGGCTTTTTCCGCACCGCCGCCGTAGAATTCGGGCATGTTCAGGGTGTACGTGCCCTGCAGGAAAGGCGCGCGGGGGTTGTCGGGATTCAGCGCGGCGGCCTTGCCGAGATGCCCGAACACTTTTGGCGTGATCTCCGCGCCCTTGCTCATGGGATTTTCCATCAACCGGCCGATCAGAATATAGGCCTGCAACACGAAAAGTTCCGATTCCTGCGGCGCCAATTCAAGGGCTTTGTCAAGGCTGGCCTGGGCAAGGTCGAGCGTTTGCAAAGCCTTTGAGGCCTCTTCCCTGTAAAGGGGAAATGCTGCGTTGAGATGGCAAAAGGAAGTGTAATACAACGGCAGCCATTCCTTCGGTTCGGCGGCGGCAATTCGCGAAAAAGTATTGGCCAGTTCCTGGTATTCGGGAAGCGTACGGACCGTATCCAGCCGGGCGATGGCCTTGTTCATGGCGTCGGTGTACTGGTTGCTTTGGGCTGAAACGGCACCTGAAAATGCAGCGAGGATGAACGCTAAAAAGATGTTTTTCATATTGTAAAGTATTAATGATGAACAAATTGTGGATCGAATGGTACAAAGATGCCCGGGCGCGGCGCAGCGAAAAAACAGAACTGACTGAAGTGTCGGATCCGGGGAGTGAAACGCATTTTAGGTTTACAGATCCTCTTTTGTGGTCTCCGACGCGCGGTAGCGTTTGCCGAAATTGATGAACAGCCCGACGAACAAAAAATGGCGCGCCGGCGGGGTGATCGCGCGGGAAGGGAATGTGCCGTCGGCTCCCGCCTCTTCGCCAAACTGGTATCCGTACACCTGCTCGAAGCCAGGCAGGTTGGTGGCCGACACATAGAGGATCGTAAAGTTTCCCCACAGGTTGGTCAGGTAACTGGCGTTGATGCTGAGGTCGTGGTACGCTGGCGTGCGCATTTGGTTGAATCCCGGCCGGTTCGGGTCGTTGTAAGGGCGCGGCGATTGAAAACTGTAAGTAGCGCCGAACGCGGTGTTCAGCCCCGGAAACCACTGTTTGTACACGATGGACGCATTGTGCCGGGCGGCAAATGTCGGGGTCGCCAACCCGGGGAAATCGCGGTAATCGCGTTTGGTATCCAGGTAGGAATAGGAGATCCAGTAATCGCCGTTTCGGATCGTTTTGAGGTCGCGGAAAAACAGGTCTAAACCGCTGGCATAGCCGCGGCCGTTGCTGCTGGCCGGTCCGCCGCCCGGCGGCGTCTTGGCAAGTTGTGCATACCGCTTGTGGTACACTTCTGCACGAAATGTGAAGCCATCGCGAATTCGCTGATAATTGATCATGTAGTGCGTGGCGCGCTCGAATTGCAGGTCGGTATTGTAGCGAAGCAATTGATATTCAGGGGTTTGGTAGAACTGCCCCGCGGCAAAGGCGATCTGCTCGTTTTTACCGAGAATATAAGCCGCTGATACCCGCGGCGCCAGGTTTCCCCGGTCCAGTAGGGCGGAATATTCGCCCCGTATGCCCACACGCGCCACGAATTTTGAAGAAAAATAGAGGTCCGTTTCTGCAAAGCCGGCGGTGTAACGCTCGTCGCGAAGGGTGGAGTAGGCACTGCTGTCCTCGCCGCGGTAAAATTCGTCGAAACGGCCGAGCAGTTGCTCGGCACCGAATTTTACTTTCACATGCTCCCCCGCAGCGCGCGCCAGGGTAAAGCGGAATTGCCCCGACTGCTGTTTTTCATCGTGCTCGAAAAAAGACGCGACCCGGTCGCGATTGTAGGTATAGGCGCCACCTGCGAACAATGCCCATTTTCCAGCGAGAATACCGCGATAGGAAATATTCGAATACAGATTGCCGGCGCGCAGACGCAGCGGCAGCGTTTCCTGCGGGTCGTCGAAACTGGGGTAACGCATTTCCATCCAGGAGCGCGTACCGCTGACATACGTTTTGAAGATTCCGTCGCCGCGGGTCTGTTGCCGGAAGATGATCTCGCCGCCGCCCGACTGCGGCGCCGATAGCCAGTCGATCTGCTGGGGCACCAGCAGGAAATAGGGCGACAGGTTGGTGTAACTCCCCGAAACGGCCAGCGAACTGCGCTCCCAGCGTTGTGTGTGGGAAAGTCCTTCGCCCACGCTCATCAGCGACAAACCCGTCGTCGTCGATGGCGCTAGGTCCTCGGTATGGAGGATCAGTGCCGACGACAAAGCCTGGCCGTATTCTGCCGAATAGCCACCGGTGGAAAACTGAGTACCCTTGAACAGAAAAGGCGAAAAGCGGTTTCGCGCCGGCACGTTTGGCACGGAACTGTTGTACGGATTCTGGACGTAGAGGCCGTCGATGAAGGTGCGGGTTTCGTAAGCTGCGCCGCCGCGCACCAGTATTTTTCCCGATTCGCCGTTGCGCGTAGTGCCGGGCAAGGTCGCAATCGCACCGGCGATATCGGCCGTCGCGCTGGCTGTCAGGGCGATATCGACCGGCCGGAGCACTACGGCCCGGCGGCGGTCGCTGGCTGCCTCGAACGAACCGGCCGAAATGACCACTTCCTGCAGCGCCGATGCGCTTTCTTTCAGTCGCGGGTGCAGCGCGAGCAAACCACCGTTCAGCGACAGCGCCTGCCGGAAGGTATCGCAGCCGAGGTACGTGATCAGCAGGGTTTGCGCGCCTTTAGCAGCTGTTTCAAACGAAAAACTGCCGTGAAGATCGCTGGTAGCACCGTCGTAGCTGCCGACGATCCAGATATTGGCGCCGAACAGGGTATCGCCGCGGGTGGACAGCACATCGCCTTCGAGGCGGGTTTGTGCGGAAGAAAAAATGGCCGGAAGGAGCAGGAGCAGGAACAAAAAAGTGCGCATGGAACAACATGGTTGGCTTGATGTTACAAAGATGTTCATGAAGAAAGCGGCAGGCAACCAAAAGCTGACTGAAGTGCAGGATCGGGGGAGTGAAGTGTATAATATCAGCCAAGCGGCGGATTTAAGCGGGTAATCGCGGGCCTGTGGGCCGCCTGAATGCGCGCTTATATGTGCAACCCTTATATTTGACCGCCCTGCACGGGGCGTTTCCGATAACTACACAAACACTTTTGATATTCGTATGCCGGTAATGATCTGCCCGCGCAGATCGCATCTTTGCCGGTCTTTTTTTATCCACAGCTCATTTTTTTATGATGAAAACCTTACTCCTTGCTGTTGCTCTTTGGTTCGCTGCTGCCGGCAATACATTTGCCGATCCCCGTGGTCCCGGCGATCCGCTGCCGGTCAGGCAGACAATATTTTTCGCCAAAAACGGGAATCCCGACTGGCTGGTGATCCGCGAAGGCGTGCAGATCACTGCTGCCGACCTTGTGCGTCAATACAAGTCCGATCTCGGCCTTTCAGAGGCGGATGAACTCGTGTTGTACCGCACCGATGCCGACGATATCGGATTTACCCACTACCGGTACCAACAGTTTCACCACGGCGTGGAAGTGGACGGCGCCGAATTGCTGATCCACGAAAAAAACGGCTTCGTCATTACCCTGAATGGCAAACTGGTACGCGGGCTCGATGCGGAAACCAATGCCGTGCTGAGCGCTGCGCAGGCGACCCAACGCGCATTGGATCATGTGCAAGCCGAGCGCTACATGTGGGAAAGCCCCAAAGCGCAGGCCATGCTTCGCCGGATCAAGGGCGATCCGAAGGCCAGTTTTTACCCGCAACCTGAACTCGTACTCGCTGATCCTTCTTTTTCACACGATCCCGCCGCATTCCTTCCCGTATGGCGCATGGAAGTCTACGCGGAAAAACCTTTGCTGCGCAAACAGATATACGTGAACGCAGCCACCGGTACGATAGAGGCGGAACTGGAAATGCTGCACGACCAGAATACGCCGGGCACTGCGAAAACGAAATACAGCGGCACGCGTAGCATCATCACCGATTCGCTGGCTGCCGACACGTTCCGGCTGGTGGAATCGACCCGCGGCGGCGGCATCGAGACCTACGATATGAATGAAAGCACCGACTACGACGATGCGGTGGATTTTATCGACCACGACAATTTCTGGGACAACGTGAATGACGAGCAGGATGAGGCGGCCACCGACGCCCATTGGGGCGCCGAAATGACTTTCGATTATTACCTGCTGAATCACAACTATGAAGGCATCGACGGCGACAAGATGCCGCTGATCTGCTATGTACATTACGATAATAGCTGGAGCAACGCGCGCTGGACGGGCGACTGGGCGCTTTTCGGCGACGGCGGCGGCAGCTGGAATGCCCTGACCTCGCTCGATGTTGTAGGGCACGAATTCACCCACGGCGTCACGGGCAACAACGCCCGCCTGCGCTACCTGAACGAAAGCGGCGCGCTCAACGAATCTTTCAGCGACATCTTCGGTGCGGCCATCGAGTTCTGGGCCGATCCGGATAACAGCGACTGGCTGGTAGGAGAGGACTTCGTGGTGTCGGGCGGCCCCCTTCGCAACATGGCCGACCCGAAGGCAGAGGGCGATCCCGATACCTACAAGGGCACGAACTGGGCGAACGGCTCGGCCGACAACGGCGGCGTGCACACCAACAGCGGCGTGCAAAACCACTGGTTTTACCTGTTGACGGAAGGCGGCAACGGAACTAATGACAAAAACGATACTTTCTCGGTAGCAGGCATCGGGCTGGATATGGCGGCAAACATCGCTTTTCGCAACCTTCGGTACTACCTCGCACAGCTATCCACTTATAACGACGCCCGCTTCGGCGCCCTGCAGGCCGCTGAAGACCTTTACGGTATTTGCTCGACACCGGTGCAGGAAACGGCGCGGGCCTGGCATGCCGTTGGCATTGGCGTCGCGGAACTGAGCTATGATATTCGCATGCTCAAAATCCTGAGTCCGGCGCCCGAGTCCTGCGGACTCGGCACCGGCGAATCCGTCACCGTACAATTCCGCTACAACGGCTGCACGTCCGACCTTGCTGCCGGCGACAAGATTCCGCTGTCCTATCAGATCAATGGAGGCGCGGAAGTACGGGATACCCTGATCCTCAGCGCCCCGCTAACGGGTGGCGATACCATCACATACACTTTCCAGACGCCGACTGACGTGTTTGCAACGCCCGGTACCTACGTGCTGCGCTGCCGCAGCGAGCTCGGCGCAGACATCGACCCCAGCAACAACCTCCTGATCATCGACGTGGAGAGTATACTGGAACAAAATGTAGACATGGGACTTCGCAATATCTCGAAACCCGCCTCCAGCTGTTTCCTGGCTACAGAATCTCCTACCGTAGAGATCGGCTTCTATGGCTGCGATTCTATCGCAGCGGGGGAGGAGATCACGCTTTTTTACAGCGACAACGGCGGTGCGGCCGTGAGCGAAACCATCCAGTTGCCCACAACCTTGCACAGGGGCGAAACATTCAAACACAACTTCGACCTGCTGTCCGACTTCTCGGCCAAGGGCCCCCACTTTGTCAGCGCCTGGGTGCAGTACGGTCCCGACTATTTGCAGGGCAATGACACGCTGAATGACTTCAGGGTACTCAACCCCTACCCGCTGACGGTGCAGGGCCTGCTCAGTTTTGAAGGGGGCGCTGCCACGCTGGACTCCGTTTTTTTTGAAACGGAAAGAGAAACGCAGGCTTTTATTTCCGATGCAGCCAACAACACCGGCGCCTACGGTTACATGACGCACGGGGGTGATATTGTAAAAGCATACCAAAGCGGCGAGGCGAAGGTGCCGGGGCAGAACAACGTGTGGGATATCAATGAAGCCTTCAGGGCAAAAATGTGCTTCTGTGCCGATCTGAGCAACCTCTCCGTTGCACAGTTGCGCTTCATGCGGAAACAAACCTACTCCAAAATATACCTGAATACCCTTGGTACCAACTACCCGTATTTCAGCGCTCTGCGCGTGCTGGTGAACGGTGAGTCGGTGAGCGTGACCTACAAGCCCGCGAGCCACTCTTCCGATCCCTGGTTCACCCACTACCTCACCCTCAATGATTACCTGGGCAGCGAGGTGGAGATCTGTTTCCAGTCGCACACGGGCATCAGCCCCGAACTCGACCCCGACGGTATAGGCGATAAGGTGATGCTGGACAATATTTTGCTGACCGGACAACTCGCTACGGGCACGGTGACGCCAAACGATCCGTCGGCGAACTGGCAACTGCGTCCGAATCCCGCACATGGGGTATTCCAGGTCATTTTTAAAGCGGAAAAGCGGCAGGCGCTGGAAATTGAAGTGAGCGATGCGCTCGGCCGTCGCGTACATGCGTTGCACACCGATGTCGTTTCCGGTGACAATACCATTTCCCTGAATATGGAAGATGTTACGCCTGGCGTATATTTCGTCAGGCTGGCAACGGAAGAAGGGCGCTCCACGCGCAAGATCGTGATCGAATAAGCCCGATCGGGTTTTATATAATATTGTGTCGTAAGGCCGTCCGGGGTGCCGGGCGGCCTTATTATTTGCAGGTTTCGGGAAATACACTAACTTGTAGCCCGAAATCAGGCTCGCCTTCCGGTAGTTTTACAGCAGCAGACCGCGCTTCTCCCGCATTTTTTACTCTTCCTTATCGCTTTACTGTGGCATGTTCATGGTACGGGTATTCGCGCGTATTTCACTATGTGATCTCCTTTGCCCCATATTGTTCGATTTTATTCACCAAAATCATATACCAATGAAAATCAACCTCTTATTGCTTTGTGCACCTTTTGTGCTGACCGGCTACCTGCAGGCGCAGGAACTTGGAAAAGAAGAAACGGCTGTCAAAAAAGTGATCGAAGACGAATCCCACTGGTTCAACCAGCGCAACTTCGACAAATGGGCAGAATGCGTGGCCCACGACCCGATGACCTACTTTACCTGGACGACGCCTTTTAGCGGTAAAACCTCTGTGTATACCGGGCAGGGCTGGGAACAGATCTCGCGCGATTTCAAAAAATTCACAGAGGAATGGCCGGTGGAGAATTCCGACCAGAAGAAAGAAAATTACCAGTTCAAGGTGAATGGCAACATGGCCTATGTCACTTTTCAGCAGGATGGCGGCAGTAGTGCCGAAACCCGGGTGCTGGAGAAAAAAGACGGTCAGTGGCGCATCCTGCGCATGGAGGCCCTGGCGTCGAAGGCATTCCACAACATGCACCAGAAGTACGCCTTGCAGCGCATGTGCGGTGAATGGGAGGTAGATCCTGCATCTGTCAAAGAAGAAGGCGGCAACGGCTGGGCGCTGATCGGCGGTACCGAGCACTATGAAAAAACGGATGCCGGTATCCGCACCAGATCGGCATTTCAATACAAAACTGAGGACGGCACGGTTTCCAGATCTACTGAAGAAGGAACCTTCTCTGTGCACATCGGCACCGGCAAGATCGGCGTGTTCAATACGGCTTTTTATTCCAACGGATGGACCACCGCCGCCTACGGAGAGGCTGAGATCGACGGCAGCGGCAATCTGAACATCGACGGCAAAATGCCGGGTTCCAAGGCGAATGCCAAGGGTTGGCTCAGTTGGCTCGACGACAATACCCTGCAATGGAAAATAGAAGTCATGAATGAGAAGGGCGAAAAAATATACGCCGCTTCTTATTCCCTGAAACGCGACGAGGATGCCGATACGCCGTAGAAACCGGAAATTGGAAAATTGGAAAACTGGAAATTAAGAAATTGACTTCCAGTATTTTAGTTTCTGGTTTCTAATTTCCAGTTTCCAGTTTCCAGTTTCAGGAAAAAAGTCGCTTCATGCAACTTTTCAGACCCGGAGGCGGTCTTTTCTCCATGCTGCCAATTTCTTGCGAGGTTTTCTCTGCATATACGAGTACACTGCTATTGCCGGTGTACTCGTATTCTCATTACACCTTTAAAATCAGATATTGATAATGATGAAAATGAAAACGATCGCCAGCCTGCTGCTGGTTGTCAGTGCCTGCGTTCAGCAGCTTACAGCCCAAACCCGCATCAGCGGCCGCGTAACCGATGCCGGCGGACAAAATCTTCCAGCCGCTACCGTCCTGCTCCTGAACGGCGCGGATTCTTCCCTGGTAAAAGGGATGATCAGCGCAGCCGACGGCAGTTATGCCTTCGAAAACATCGCCCCGGGAGAATACCGCGTTGGCGTCGAAATGCTTGGATACGCGGATCATTTCAGCCCCGTTTTTACACTTGCAGAGGCGGACCGCAAAAAAGAAATGGACGCTATTGCCCTGGAAGAAGATGCGGCAATGATCGATCAGGTAGAAGTGGTGTCCAAACGACCCCTTTTCGAGCAGCAGATCGACCGGCTGGTGGTGAACGTTGCCAACTCCGTGACCTCTGCCGGCGCGACCGCGCTGCAGGTACTGCAACGCTCACCCGGCGTATTGGTCAATCGCGGAGCCAACACCATCGGAATGAGCGGCAAAAACGGGGTGGTGATCATGATCAACGGCAAGATCAGCCGCCTGCCCGCGCAGGCGCTGATCCAGTTGCTCGAAGGCATGAACGCCGACAACATCGAGCGGATCGAACTGATACACACCCCGCCTGCTAACTTCGATGCCGAAGGCAATGCAGGTATCATCAACATTGTGCTGAAGAAAAATGCCGACGACGGCTTCAACGGCGGTTATTCCGTATATGCCGGCTACGGATTCAAGGAAAAACTGGGCGCCAATCTCAATTTCAATTACCGTAAAAATGCGGTGAACGTCTACGGCGATTATTCGTGGACTTATGATAATAACCCGCAATTGTTTACCAATTACCGCAGCTTTACCAAAGACGGACAGGTATTCGAGACCAGTAGCGATAGCGACCGCGATCCGACCCGGACGCACACGCAGAATGCCCGCCTGGGGATGGATGTGCAGCTCAGCCCCAAAACCGTGTTGGGCGGCCTGGTGGGCTGGATGGACCGCAACTGGAAAATGGATGCGCGCAACGACGTGCGCATGAAAGTGGACGGCATTGAGACCGGACGGATCGATGTGCCCAACGACGAGATCAACCACGGGCAACACCTGCTGGGCAACCTCAACCTGGAGCACAAGTTTACGACCGATCAGCGCATCAATTTTGATGTCGACTACGCCTACTACTATTTCGAAAACCCCAGCAACTACACCAACCGCTATCTCGATGCAAACGGCGAATTGCTGGAAGAAACCAAACTGCGGGTCGGCAAGGAAACGCCGATGGGTATTCTTGCCACTAAAGCGGACTACAATCGCAAGTTCGGGGAAAATATCAATCTGGAAGCAGGATTGAAGGCTACCATGACCCGTTTCGACAATGACGTGCGCGTGGAGGACCTCGTACAGGACACCTGGATTCCCAATCCCGACTTTTCAGCCGACTACTCCATGGAAGAGGATATCGCTGCCGCCTATTCGGCCGTGACGCTGAAACTGAATGCCAAAACCGACCTGAAAGCCGGATTGCGCTACGAATATACCCGGTCGAACCTGGGTTCCGTAGAAGAGCCCGATATCGTCGACCGGAAATACGGAAACCTGTTCCCGAGCCTCTTCCTGTCGCACCAGATCGACAAAAACAATACCGTCCAGTTCTCTTACAGCCGCCGGATCAACCGCCCCAGTTTCCGGCAACTGGCGCCGTATTTCATTTTTTACGACCCCACAACGGTGGAAACGGGCAACCCGACGCTGCAACCCTCCATCACCAATGCGCTGAAAGGCGACTACCGCTGGAAGGCCGTGCAACTGACCCTGCAATACAGCATCGAGGACGAAGCCATCGTGTCGTGGCAACCCGATGTGGATACCGACAACAACCGTCAGGTCAACGGCGCCCTGAATTTCGATTACGCCAAGACCGCTGCGGCCACGCTTTCGTTCCCCCTGCGCCCCACCAACTGGTGGGAAATGCAGACGAGTGTTACCGCCCAATGGCAGGAATACAAGGAGAAAGGCGAGGGGCAGGCCATCAAACTGGAGCAGGCGAGCTGGTACGCTTTCCTGTCGCAAAATTTCCAGTTGCCCAAAGACTTCTCCTTCGAACTATCGGGCTACTATTTTTCCAGCGGCCCCTACGGGAAACTCAAATCCCGGCCGCTCGGCGAACTGAACATCGGCATCCAGAAGGAACTGGGCGAGCATGGCACCCTGCGCTTCAATGTAAATGATGCGCTCTTTACAGGCAATTGGAAAGGCGTGGTCGACGACCCGGAACAGGGTTTCAGATACGAAGGCTACTACCGTTTTTCCGAACGGGTATTCCGCCTGACCTATTCCCAGAAATTCGGCAGTTCGAAAGTAAAAGCCGCGCGCAGGCGCAGCACCGGCTCCGAAGAAGAGCGCAGACGGGCGAACTGAACACGAACCGAACAGATAAGTATAAAAAAGCGCCGCGTGATGGTCCATCACGCGGCCTTTTCATGCCTTAAAAAAACTGCATTATATTGACGACTATCGTATGAAGTCAAACAAACCGGAGCGCTAAAATCTGATATCCTGATATCCTGTCCACTCCGGTTATAAAAAAGGTGGAAAACCACCTGCAAATCGGGTTTTGAGCAGCGCCGGGGTTACAGCGCTTCGAAAGCGGCTATGCCGTTTGTTTCGGGCAGAATTTCTTCCCGCCTCAGGGAATAGACCCGCGGTTCGTGTTCGGTTACCTGCAGGCGCGGACTGACCACATCGAATTCCGTTTCATCGTAATGGTAGAGTGACCATTGCCCGTTCGAAAATTCGAGGGCAGTGAGGTGTTCCACCCAGTCGCCGCTGTTCATATAGGTGACGGTATGACCGTTGTTCGCTGTTACCTGTCGTATCTGCGGCTTGTGTATATGTCCGCAAACGACGTAATCATAGGCCTTTTCGGATGCGATCTGAATGGCCGTTTCTTCAAAATCGCTGATGTATTTGACGGCGCCTTTCACGCCTTTTTTGACTTTGGCGGCAAATGACACGGGGGCGAAACCGAACAGGCGGCGAATCCAGTTGATCGAACGGTTGATGCGGATCAGCAGGTCGTAGCCTTCGCCGCCCAGTTTGGCCAGCCAGCGCGCGCGCTGCACACTTGCATCGAATACGTCGCCGTGAAAGACCCAGTGCGTTTTTCCGTCGATCTGGAAAACCAGTTTGTTGCGCAATTGAATTATGCCGAGGGAAATTTCCCCGAATTTGCGCAACAGATCGTCATGGTTGCCGGTGAGATAGTAGATCTTCGTCCCATTGACGGCCATTTTGAGCAGCCGCCGCACCACTTCCATGTGTTCCCGTGGGAAATAGCTCTTTTTAAAATACCAGATATCGAATATATCACCGTTGAGCACAAGCGTGCGGGGCTCAATGCTTTTCAGGTAGTTGTGCAGCTCGCGTGCATGACAGCCAAATGTGCCCAGGTGTATGTCGGAGAGGATGACAATATCGAGTGCTCGTTTCATGGTATGATGGCCATTTGTGAAATAGTCAACTGCAGGTTGCCGGCCGTCGCGACCCGTATGGGTGCGCACGGCATCATTGTATATTCGTGTAATGGTTTGTTGAAATCCCGCGCCATATGGAATAGACCCGTTCCGGGAAAAGCCTGAAACATAAAGAAGAGGAGAGTACCGAAGCGAAAAGAGCGACCGAACAGGGTATGCGAAGCAGGTATTCTCAGGCGCGGGCGTACATTCATGATATTGGTCTCGTGCTGTTTGATGGCACAAAAGTACCCCGGGGGCATTGGCCGCGCGTTAAGTGAATGTGAAGTTAGGATTAAGAAATATGCGCGGCGGCGGGCATAAAAAAATCGCCGGATCGATTCTGACGAAACTCTCCGGCGACGTTATTCAATAAGGAAAGGGAAAATAAGCAGGACAGGACGGATATCACATGTCGTGGGATTCCATGGAACTTCGTATCCGTTCTTTTAAAGCCTGAGGAGCCTTGTGTTTGGAAAGCCTGCTGTTGAGGAATGCGCGGAAAGATTCTTCTTCAGGTAGGGGGATTTCACTGGGTGCTGATTGATCGTTGACGAGTTGCTTGTGAAACCGCGGGAGGGCGTCTTCCTGGCCCAGATCGGCAGAAAACGGAATGCCCGTTCTGACGGTGCCGGCAGCGGTGCTGTTTTGCTTGCGAGGACTTTTCATCGTAGTGAAAGTTTGTGTCAGAGGGTTTTCTCCGGCCTTGCTGCCGCCCGGATCACCCATCATCGTGCTACATGACATATCGCAACACACCGACGGATTGCCTGCCCGGCCGGTGAAATTTGCGGATGACATGGATGACACAGTGAGAGCGATTTGGACGGGAGCGCAGGTTTGCGCTGAACCGCGAAAGAACCTTGACATGTTAATGACGTTTGTTAGCAGTAATTAGTAATGAACATAAAAGAAGAAGATTGTTTGCAAGTGCGAAACGGGGCAGGTTGTCGGGGTGGAAATACTTCGATTGGTGAATTGTTGAACGGCTGAAAACGGGGTGGGGCATTAAAAAAGGGTTTACCGCGGGCGAAAAGCCGTTCCGGGTAAACCCTTTTTATCAGTCGGAATCATGATCCGCATTGCCGCGCACCTGCTTGTCTTCGTCGTCCTGCACATTGAAGCCCTGTGCTTCGGCATATTCCCGGAGTTTTTCGGCAAGTACGTTGCGGGCTCGGTGCAAGCGGGAACGGACGGTGCCGATGGGTATCTCGAGAATGGCGGCGATCTCTTCGTAAGTGAAATCTTCGAGGTCAAGCAGTACGACCGTGCGGAAAGCCGGCGACAAGGCATTGATGGCAAGCGTGACTTCATCGCCGATCAGCTTGTTGCCCATCTCCTCATGCATGCCGAAGTAACGCGGAGCGACCGGGTCGTCTTCGTTGTGATAGACCACGATGTCTTCATAGTCGACCTTGTACGGACGGCTTTTTTTCGTCCGGTACTCGTTGATGAAGGCGTTGCGGCAAATCCTGAACAACCAGGCTTTGGCATTGGTGCCTTCCTCATAACGCTGCAGAAAACGCCATGCCTTGAGGTACACTTCCTGCACCAGGTCCTCCGCCTGCGTTGCATCGCCGGTCAGGCGATAGGCGAACGTATAGACGGCGTCCATGAGCGGGAAGAATTCGCGCTCGAAGATGCGGTCGTAATGCGTTCGTGCCGTTTCGTTTACCATGGTAGTTAAGGTAGCCATCTAATAGGTTGGTTTTAGTTTGCCGGGCATACAAAGTTCGCCGACTTTGGGGCACAACACAAGGGGTTTGGAAAAAAGTTCCCGCCGGAAGATATTTTTTTGAACTTTTATTTCCGATTGCGACCCGTCATCGACATACACGGTTACAGCAGAAAGAACCGGTGACAGGTATTTTCAATGGATCGGTTGAAATATTGCATTTCTTTTCCGTCATCGTTGCCTCGCCCTTACCTTTGCGCCTGCTGAAAAGCATAATACAAAAGGCAATTATTTGGCTTAGGCCTTTAAATGGCCGTTCAATGATCGGTTTTCGCAAGAGTATTGCAGGTTTTGCGAAATTTTATTATCTTTCACAATCTTGCTGGTCAACCGTCAACCGTCAACCGTCAACCGTCAACCGTCAACCGTCAACCGTCAACCGTCAACCGTCAATAATGGATTATCGTATTGAAAAAGACACCATGGGCAAAGTACAGGTGCCTGCCCATGTCTACTGGGGCGCTCAAACGCAGCGTTCGATCGAGAATTTTAAAATTGCCCGCGATACCAACCGCATGCCCATTGAGATCGTACGCGCATTCGCATATCTGAAAAAAGCGGCGGCACTGACCAACTTCGAAGCGGGTGTGCTGCCAAAAGAAAAATGCGATCTCATCGCCCGCGTGTGCGACGAGATCCTGAACGGCGAACTGGACGACCAGTTTCCGCTCGTGGTGTGGCAGACCGGCTCGGGTACGCAGAGCAACATGAACGCCAATGAAGTGATCGCCTATCGCGCCCACGTGCTGAATGGCGGAAAACTGACGGATGAGCAAAAATTCGTGCACCCCAACGACGATGTGAACAAGTCGCAGTCATCGAACGACACCTTTCCGACCGCCATGCACATCGCGGCCTACAAGATGCTCGTGGAGGTCACCATCCCCGGCCTCGAAAAACTGCGCGATACGCTGAAGGCCAAATCCGAAGCATTCATGGACGTCGTGAAGATCGGCCGCACCCATTTTATGGATGCTACGCCGCTGACTGTCGGTCAGGAATTTTCGGGCTATGTCGCCCAACTCGATCACGGGCTGCGCGCCATTCGCAACAGCCTGCCGCACCTGTCGGAACTCGCGCTTGGCGGCACGGCGGTCGGCACGGGCATCAATACGCCGAAGGATTACGCAGAAAACGTCGCCCGCCACATTGCGGCGCTGACGGGCCTGCCATTCGTGACGGCGCCCAATAAATTTGAAGCCCTGGCTGCACACGACGGCATCGTGGAGGCCCACGGCGCGCTGAAGACCGTCGCCGTCAGCCTGATGAAGATCGCCAACGACATACGAATGCTTTCCTCCGGCCCGCGTTCGGGCATCGGCGAACTGTTCATCCCCGACAACGAGCCGGGTTCCAGCATCATGCCGGGAAAGGTGAACCCCACGCAATGCGAAGCGCTGACGATGGTGGCGGCCCAGGTGATGGGCAACGACGTAGCCATCAACATCGGCGGCGCAAACGGGCATTTTGAACTCAACGTGTTCAAGCCGATGATGATCTACAACTTCCTGCATTCGGCGCGCCTCATCGGCGAAGCATGCGTTTCGTTCAACGACAAATGCGCGGTGGGCATCGAACCGATCCGCGCGAACATCGACAAGCACGTGAGCAACTCGCTGATGCTGGTGACGGCGCTGAATACCAGGATCGGTTATTACAAGTCCGCCGAGATCGCGCAAAAGGCGCACAAGGAAGGCCTGACCCTCAAGGAATCGGCCCTGGCGCTGGGGTATCTCACGGCTGAGGAGTTCGACGCCTGGGTGCGTCCGGAAGACATGGTGGGGCGCTAATTCGGCAAATACATCTTTTGCCAGTACCGGCAGCCTGCGCGATCCTTTTTGCGGCGAAAAAGGGTAATACTGACATTTGTCATTCACCAAATCAACACGAATGACGATGAATCTATTTGCCAAACGCTTGCTGTACCCTGTTTTTACGCTGCTGGTCGCGGTTCTCCTGTGGCAGGGATGTAAAAAAGATGACGGTGGTCAGGACGGCCCGCCCTGTAATATTTCAGGCGTGAGTTTCTCCTACACTGCCAATATCAAAGGGATCATCGACCGCAATTGCCTGAGTTGTCACGGCGGACTGGGTCCCGGCCCGCATGACTACAGCACTTACGAAGGCATCAAATCGGTGCTGGATAACGGGCTCGTGCTCGAACGCGTCGTGATCAAAAAAGACATGCCTGAGGGCGGTGGCATGTCCCAGGCCGAACGCGACAGCATCAACTGCTGGATCCTTTCGGGGTACCCCAAGTAGCGGTTGACCGTAGCATTAGGCAGTGGCTGACTTTCCGGCGTTTTGATGTTTATAAAAAAATAAAACGCCGGCATAGAGCCGCTTTTGGATCGTGACGCCATCCTGTCCGGGTATGTTTCATACGACTGCGGGGCCACTGCCGGCTGCTACTGCATACTGCCACAATATTTTACATCCTCTTACCTCCATTATTCGGGAATCTCGCTACTTTTGCCCAGATTGATATACCCCGAGCCCAATGCAACCCCGCGCGCGCAAGCGCCGATAATGTTTTGAGGAATAATGAAGGTTTCGCTGAATTGGCTTCGAGATTTTCTCGACTTAGATAAATCAAGCTCTGAAATCGCCGAAATACTGACATCGCTGGGACTGGAAGTGGAAGGATGGGAAGACGTGAAGCCCTCACCGGTCGATCTTGACAAAGTGCTGACCGGAAAGGTGCTGGAGTGCGAACGTATACCCGAAACGGACCATCTTTCAGCCACCAAAGTCGATGTCGGCGACGGCGTGATACGCTCCATCGTCTGCGGTGCTCCCAATGTGGCCGCAGGCCAGAAGGTATTTGTAGCCCTGCCCGGAGCCAACGTTTTCAGTAAAGACGGTCAGTTATTCACCATCGGCGAGCGCAAGGTAAAAGGCGTGCCCTCGCAGGGAATGATCTGTGCACAGGACGAACTTGGCATCGGCCACGACCATTCCGGTATTATGGTGCTGCCCGAAGAAACGAGCCTGGGTATCACCGCCGCGCATTACCTGGATCAGGATTCCGATACCGTGATCGAGATCGGGCTGACCCCTAATCGCGCCGACGCCACGCATCACCACGGGGTGGCACGCGACCTGGCTGCCTGGCTGCGCGTGCATGAGCAGCGGGAAATAATGCTCAGGGCGCCCAAAACGCAGGCCTTGCCCGATGGCGGAACTCCTTATCCTGTCACAGTAGAAAATACAGATGCCTGCCCGCGCTTTACCGGGATCGTTATTCGCAACCTGCGTATTGGCGAAAGCCCCGACTGGCTGAAAAACAGGCTGCTGGCCGTGGGGCAGCGCCCGATCAACAATGTAGTGGACATTACCAATTATGTGCGCCTCGAACTCGGGCAACCGCTGCACGCTTACGACCTCGCCAAAGTGAAGGGTGGCCGGATTGTTGTGAAAACACTACCCGCAGGAACGTCTTTCACGACGCTCGACGAACAGCAGCGCAAACTCTTCGCAGAAGACCTGATGATCTGCGACGGCGATTCGACGCCCATGTGCATTGGAGGTGTGTTTGGCGGCGCCAATAGCGGAGTCACCGACAGCACGACCGATATTTTCCTGGAAAGCGCCTATTTCAATCCCAAATGGATCCGCCGCAGCATGCTAAAGCATGGTCTGCGCACCGATGCCGCATGGTCGTTCGAAAAAGGCGTCGACCCGAACGGCTGCCTGCGCGCCCTGGAGCGCGCCGCCGCGCTGCTCGCCGAACTGGCGAACGGCGCTGTCGACTCGGCGGTGACGGATATTTACCCGCAGCCCGTTTTGCCGGCAAAAGTGCCCGTGGCGTACAAGCGGGTGAATGCCCTCATTGGCGAGGAGCTTTCCCGCGATACCGTCGATCGCATCCTCGATGCGCTTGAGATCGGCAGGGAGGATCGCACGGATGCTGGATTTACCGCCGTCGTGCCGACGGACAAGCCGGATGTGACCCGTGAAGCGGATGTGGTGGAAGAAGTGCTGCGCCTGTACGGTTTGGACGAGGTACCCATTCCCGGACAGATTCGCTCGAGCATGGAGATACAGGAGCGGCCCAACCCCGATTCGCTGCGCAATTTTGCGGGCGATCTGCTTGCAGCAAACGGCTTCAACGAATGCATGGGCATGTCGCTTTCCAACTCGGCGTATTATCGCGGCCCCGATGCATTGCTGCCCCTCGAAGAAAATGCACTGGTATATATTCACAATTCAGCCAACCAGGGGCTCGATTGCATGCGGCCGAGCATGCTGTTCAGCGGTCTGGAGGCGATCCAGCGCAACCAGAACCGCCAGCATCCAGACCTGCGTTTGTTTGAATTCGGAAAAACCTACCGCCGGAAACAGCAGGAAAACGGCAGCACAGTGGCGGTGGAATCATTTTCCGAAACCGCACGACTGAGCATATTCGTTACCGGCGCCCTTACCGGCGAGAGCTGGCAACCGACCGGAAAAGCGCAGGCTGATTTCTATACGATCAAGGCTTACGTGAATACGCTTTTTGCCCGGCTGGGCCTGAACGGTTATCAGGAAACGGTGATATCCGAGCCCGAAGCGCCATTCCAGTACGCCCTGCGATACCACCGCGGGCCGCAGGAGCTCGCGACCTTCGGCGCCGTGCTGCCGGCTATCCTGAAGAAGATGGATATCCGTAACGCCGTTTTTTATGCCGATATTCACTTTGACAACGTGATAAAAGCGCAAGGGGTGAACAATATTCGCTTCGCCGAACTGAACAAATACCCCAGCGTGCGCCGCGACCTGGCGCTTGTGCTCGACCAGACCGTGAGTTTCGGCGACATACGGCAACTGGCCAGCAAGACGGCCAAAAAAATGTTGAAAGACATCAATTTGTTCGATGTCTTCGAAGACGAACAGAAACTCGGCGCGGGCAAGAAGTCCTATGCCGTGAGTTTTACATTTGAAGACCCTGAAAAGACCTTACAGGACAAAGAAATCGATCACCTGATGCAGCAGTTGCAGCAGGCATTTGAAACAAGATTAAAAGCAACGATCCGGTAGCGGCGAGGGAACGTGCGATGTCGTGGCATATCAGTTTCGACAAATGCGCGCTTTTTTACGCAGGGGTCCGGACGAACGGAATTGCGGAGCGGAAGGGATGAAGCGCCTGAAAAAGGGCCCGGTTTTTGAAATGACAGAAATTTGGGCTTTATTATTACCTTTTTCAAGTAATCTTTTCATCCCAAACGTGCGCAAATCATGGCTAACGAGCAGCAACCGAACCATATCATACAGGTCACCGTCCTGATAGCCGGCCGACCGTATCTGCTGAAGATCAACGCGGCAGATGAGGCGCTGATACACCGGCTTACCAGAGAGATCAACGATAAAACAGCGGCCTTCAAAGCCGCCCAACCGTCGAAAGATACCCAGGACTGTCTCGCCTTGTCATTGCTGACCTACGCCGTGGAATTGCATCGCGCCACCCGCCTGCCCGAAACCGCATCTGCACAACAGCAGATGCATACGGTCTGATTTTCCGTTCGATTTCCTGTCACCTGCCGTCCTTGTTCCCTGCGAACGGGGAGAATGCCGCTTGCCTGGCCGTCAAAATAAAACCAGGCGCTGCCCGGACAGCGGGCAGTGTGTTCATACATAAGTTAACCACTTAATTGACAATGTTTTATGGAAATCGTAATAGGAGCCATCATAGGACTGGTCATAGGGGGTGTAGCCGCTTATCTTTTTGCTTCCCAATCCAATAAAAAGCAAGTTGAAGAAAGCAATCGCCAGGCTGATCTGGCGATCAAGGAAGCCCGCCTGACAGCGAAACGCGTTGAAGATGAGGCCGTTCTGAAAGCCGAAAAGATCGTGTCCAAAGCCGAATCGGAGAATGAACGCATCAAGCAGCAAAAAATACAGGAAGCCAAAGAGCGCTATGCACAGATGCGCCAGGAACTGGAAACGGAGAAAACGCAGCACCAACTGAAATTGAAGGAAATGGAAATGGAGGTGGTGTCGAAGCAGAAGGACCTCAAGACCGAACAGGATGCCTTTCAGGGAAAAGTGGACGAGATCAACAACCGAAAGTCGGAACTGGAAAACCGCGAGATGGAACTCAGCACCTTGCGGGAAAGCCTCGAAAAGCAACAGAAGATCGTGGCGAAGAAAAAGGAGGAACTCGATGCGGCGAATGAAGAACGTATCAAGGCCCTCGAAAATATCGCCAAACTTTCCCAGCAGGATGCGAAAGACCAGTTGCTTGAAGCCGTACGCGCCAAAAGCGAATCCGAAGTGATGGCCATCGTAAAAGATGCCGTCAACCAGGCGAAACTCAACGCTTCGAAGGAAGCCAAAAAGATCGTGATCCAGACCATCCAGCGCATGGCCGCGGAGTTCACGATCGAAAATACCGTGTCGGTCTTCAATCTGGAAAACGACGACATGAAAGGCCAGATCATCGGCCGCGAAGGGCGCAACATCCGTGCGCTGGAATCCGCTACGGGCGTCGAGATCATCGTCGACGATACGCCGGAGGCCATCGTCATCTCCTCCTTCGATCCCATCCGCCGCGAAGTGGCGCGCCTGTCGCTCCAGCGCCTGGTCGCCGACGGCCGCATCCACCCGCAGCGCATCGAGGAAGTGGTGGCCAAAGTGAGCAAACAACTCGAAGAACAGATTATCGAGATCGGCGAACGGACCGTGATCGAACTCGGTATCCACGGCCTCAACGCCGCGCTGGTGCGCATGGTGGGACGTATGCGCTTCCGCTCCTCCTACGGCCAGAATCTGCTCAAGCACTCCATCGAGACCGCCGAACTGTGTTCGATCATGGCCTCCGAACTCGGCCTCAATCCCAAGCAGATCAAAATGGCCAAACGCGCCGGACTGCTGCACGACATCGGCAAAGTGGCGGAAGAAGAGACCGAACTTTCCCACGCCCTGGTCGGCATGAAAATGTGCGAACAGTACGGCGAACACCCGGTCATCATCAACGCCGTGGGCGCCCACCACGACGAGATCGAGATGAACAACATCATTTCACCCATCATCCAGGCATGCGACGCCATCTCAGGCGCCCGCCCAGGCGCCCGCCGCGAGATCCTCGAGAATTACCTCAAGCGCATCGGCGAACTCGAAGACCTCGCCATGAGTTACGAAGGCGTGGCCAAGGCTTTTGCCATGCAGGCCGGCCGCGAACTGCGCGTCATCGTCGAAGCCGACAAGGTGACGGATCAGTATGCCGACGATCTTTCATTCATGATCTCCCAAAAGATTCAGGATGAAATGCAGTATCCCGGCCAGATCCGCGTGACGGTGATCCGGGAAAAGCGCGCCGTTGCATTTGCGCGATAGGATTGGGAAATTAAGAAACTGGAAATATGAAATTGGAGAGCAGTTCGGGATGCCCCGGGCGGCTCTTTTTTTACAAAATTACCTATCCGGGAAAGTGCTTGCGAAGCGTAACGGCCAGTTCGGGCACGTGTACTTCGATCTCGGCGATAAGTTCCTCCAACTGATCGGCTTTGTCAGGCGCCTGCTTCAGATGAGGCAGGGGGCGTATCAGCAATTCCTGCACCTGCTTCGCCGGTCCGCGCTGCTTTTTATGCGCTGCCACGGCGCAATACCAGGGGATGATCGGCAGATATGCCGATTTTTCCGCGAATTCGGCGTCGCGTTCCAGTAACTGGTATTTGTCGGCGAGCCGCAGGATCTTGCCGTAGTTTTTTTGCGCCAGCAGGGCCTCCAGGTAAGCCCCGAAAAAGGCGTGCCACCTGTGTTCGAATATTTCCTTGCGATAGGCGCGCAAATAAGTGTCCGCGTAGTTTTCGGCAGCGCGGTGCTGGCCGGTATGATGCAGGCAACGCAGGTAGTGGGCCACAAATCCGATCTTGTTGTGAAAACTGTGCGTGCTGCGGCTTTCCGGCAGCGCCGCCTTCATCACCGCAAGGGCCTCGCGGTATTTTTTCCGGCGAAGCAGTACCGCACACAGGTTGTTGGCGTAGTGGATGTAGTCGGTCGTTTTGACGCGGATGGACAGGTAGCCGTAGTATTCCGCTTCGTCGTATTCATGGAAGCGCGTGTGCAACAGCAGCCGGTTGCCGTAATAGTTGATCAGCAGGCGTTTGGAATAATAAATGCCGCGGCTGAACAAGGTAGCGAGATAGTCGTATTTCTCGCGCAGCGGCTCGAACTGGCGGTAATTGTAGTACAAAAAAGTCAGCCGCACGAGCGCCATGTAGCGATTCCAGCCGTCGAGGGTTTCGTCGTAAAATACACTGGTGAGCCAGGGTTCCCAATGCATGCTCTCACCTGAATGCCGCGAATATTGCTGAACGATATCGAGGGTGGCGCGGTGCAGTTGCTCGCGCACGGCGCGCGCCTGTTCGTACGCAACATGGTAGCGGGTGAGGAATTCCTCCACTTCCCGGTGTTCGGGATGCCGCATGCGGATCAGCAGAAAGTGGCGGAACAACTGCGCCAGTTCATAACATTTGACGAAATGATACGAATGCGGACGGCACTCGCGCAGGACCGCCGACACGCGTTCTTCCATGTCCGGAGCGATGCGGTCGGTCTCGATCTGTTTTTCGGCTTCCAGCAACCACTCATATTCGGTATCGACGTCCACAGCGTTCAGGCGCTCGCCGATCCACTGTTTCAGGTTGGAATACTTGCGTTTGTCGATCTGCTCGTCGAAGGGCACAAAACGCTCGGGGTGCCGGCAGTTCCAGTCTGCCTGTTCCAGAATAGCCAGTTTGACTTTGTCGTCGAATTGCTGTACGGACAACAAATATGCCGTCTCGTGGGGGAGCAATGTCCGGGCAAAATCCGTGAACTTGAGCAGTTTGCTTCGCATGGTTGCGCCCAAAGATAGGGAAGGCAAAAAGGATTTGGCACCGGCCGGCAACTCGCTGTACGCTTACAGGGTCAGGCCACCGTCGACGCTGATCGTGGCGCCGTTGATGAAGGCCGCGTCGTCGGAAGCCAGAAACGCGTATACGGCGGCGACTTCATCCGGCGTGCCGAGCCGGCCTGCTGGCGCCTTTTCCTGCATCATCTGCAACACTTTTTCAGGCAGACTGTCCATCATTTCGGTGTGGATAAAACCCGGCGCCACGGCGTTTGCCGTGATGCCTTTTCGCCCGAATTCCCGGGCCCATACTTTGGTCATGGCGATCACGCCGGCCTTGGTGGCCGCGTAGTTGGTCTGGCCGAAATTGCCGTACAGCCCGACAACCGAAGCGGCGGAAATGATCCTGCCCCAGCCGCCTGCCTCCAGATAGGGATAAACGGCTTTTGTGCAATTGAATACACCGGTCAGGTTTACGGAGATCACCTGCTCCCATTGCTCCGGCGTCATTTTCTTCAGCGTTGCGTCGCGGGTGATGCCCGCGTTGTTTACCAGAATATCGATCTTGCCGAAGGCTTCCTGTGTTTCCCGGGCTGCTGTCTCTGTCGCTTCAAGGGAAGCGGTGTTTACCGCAATAAACCGGGCCTGCCCGCCCGCTTTCAGGCATTCCGCTTCGAGCGCCTGCCCGCGTTCCGCCTGAATATCCCAAATGGCTACCCGCGCGCCGTCGCGCAGAAACCGCAATACCGTAGCCCGGCCGATGCCGCTCGCGCCGCCGGTGACGATGGCTACTTTGTCCTGAAGTGTCAACATGAAAGAGTTATGATTTTGAATGAACATCCCGCAGCGCCTTTCCCTGCGGGCAGGGCAAAAGTACGGCCGGCGCCACCCGGGTCGACCGTATTGACCGATTGGCTTGCAATGTTCGGTCAACCGGGGTTTTTCAAAATATCATTTCAAAAAAATCAATTTTTGCCAATTCGGGAAATGGTTGATTTTCAATAGGTTGTTTTTTGTTTTTGAAAATAAATTTTGGAAAAAGGGCCAAACGCCGCTTTCTGATCGGCTAAAAGTCCAGCCTGAAAAACTTCCATTCGCCTGTCCGAAATTTGATGAAACCGGCGCGCTGATGCATGCCGGCGCTCTACTTTAGCCAAAAATCAAGCTCCGGCAACCGGCCGGATTTAAGAAGATGCAAACGACCGACTGGACATGGGCGACCGCCACTTTACTGGCAGCATATGCTGCGGTGTTGCTGTTTTTTGTGGTGCGGGCTGCGCGTCGTACGCGTTCTTTTGCCGATTATGCAGTGGGGAGCCAGGGCTACTCGCCGGTGGTGGTCGGCTTGTCGCTGGCGGCAGGGGTGACCAGTGCGGCCACCTTTATTATTAACCCCGGCTTCGTTGCGCTCTATGGCTGGAGCGCATTTGTCGCGATGGGCATCGTGTTGCCCATTGCGCTGATGGGTTCGCTGATCGTGCTGACGCGGAGTTTTCGCCGCTACGGCAGTTCCGTAAAGGCGCTGACCCTGTCGCAGTGGATGGGCAAGCGCTACGACAGCCGCGGCTTTGCCCTGTGGTTTGCCGTATTATCCCTTCTGCTCATCACCTTTATCGTCCTGATCTGCGTCGGGCTCACCAAGGTGATCGCCCCGGCCCTGGGCGCCGGTGAGTTGCCGGTGCTGTTGGGCCTCGTCATATTTGTCTTCGGCTACATGTTGTTCGGCGGCGCCAATTCGCTGGTGTACACCAATACCATTCAGGCATCGCTGATGCTCGTCGTGGCCGTCGTGCTGCTCGGCTCGGGCTGGGGGCATTTCAGCGAAGGGTTTTCGGGGTTCTGGAACAAACTTGCGGCCATCGATCCGGCGCTCACGCAGCCGGTGAATCCCAAAAGCCTGCTCTTTCGCGACTGGTTCGAGGTGCTCTTCTGCAATTTTGTAGTAGGCATCGCCATCGTCTGCCAGCCGCATATCGTGACGCGCGCCATGCTGTTGCGCGACGAACGCGACGTCAACCGGTACCTTTTAGTTGGAATCGTAGCGGAGTCGATCTTCTTTGCGGTTTTGTTCGTGGGTTTCTTTGCCCGCCTGCAATTCCCCGACCTGAGCGTCGACGGGCACGCCCTGAAAATGGACGGTATCGTTCCTGCCTATGTCGTGGCGGTGTTCCCGGTGGGCATGGGTTTGCTGGTGATCCTGGGCCTGTTATCGGCGGGCTTGTCCACATTGGAAGGGCTGATCCAGTCGGTTTCCACCACCATCACCGCCGATCTCATCGATCCGCTTGCCGGGCAGCGGCTTGGAGAAGGCGAACAGCGCGCGAAAAGACTCGCAACGATCAATAAAATAGTGATCGTCGCACTGGCAGTCGTGTCTGCTTTGTGGAGTTACGACCAATTGTTACATCCGAACCTGAGCGTAGGCATTCTGGCGCAAAACGGCGTATACGCGTTTTTCTCGGCAGCGTTCGTGCCCGTTTTGTTTGGCATTTTTCTGAAAAACACGCCGAAACCGGCACCAATTGCGGCCTCGGTAGCGGCAGTCGTGATACATTTTTCCGTGTACTACGGCGGTCTCACGTACTACACGTCCGGCACGGTGCGCAACCCCGCCGTGGCGGCGGCGCTGGCGATCGTCGGTTCTGTGGTCGTGGGGCTGGCGGTGCATGCGCTGGCTGCCCGAAACCGCAATGCCGCCACCGTTGAAAGCGTACATATCAAAACAGAGCAGTAAACAAACACTTGAGGCCATCCATGACCGTTCGACAAACCATATTCATCATCATTTTCGCCTTGCTGGCTACAGGCACGACTGCCCAGCAGGAAACGCCCGTCAAAAGCATGCAAGAGATCGCTTATCCGGCCGACACGAAGAAGATCGCCCTTCCCGACGGGGTAGAGATCGCCTATGTGGATCGCGGGCAGGGGGCCTACACTCTGTTGTTCGTACACGGCCTGGGGACCTACCTCAAGGCCTGGCAAAAGAACCTGGATTCGCTGAGCGGGCAATACCGCTGCATCGCCCTCGACCTGCCCGGCTACGGCAAGTCGGGCAAAGGCGATTATGCATTCGGCATGTCTTTTTTTGCTTCGCATTTGCAGGCATTTTGCGAAGCATTGGACCTGCAAAATGTAGTGCTGGTCGGCCATTCGATGGGCGGGCAGGTAGCCATTACCCTGGCCCTGCAGGACGACCCGCGTATCAGCCGGCTCGTGCTGATCGCACCGGCCGGCATTGAGACTTTCAGCGAGGCTGAAAAAACGTGGCTGAAGGCCGTGTATACGCCGGAAGTCATCAAAAACACGCCGCCGGAGCAGATCCGCCGCAATTTCATCATCAACTTTTTCGAGTGGCCCGACGATGCGGAGTTCATGTACGAAGACCGCATGTTCCTGCGCGAAACGGTGGAATTCGACGCGTGGTGCCGCATGCTGCCGCAATGCGTGGCAGGTATGCTCGACGAACCGGTGTTCGGACGCCTGGGACAGATCGATCTGCCTGTGCTGATCCTGTTCGGCGAGAACGACGCATTGATCCCCAATCCATACCTGCATAAAGACCAAAATACACAACAAATCGCCCAATTAGCCCAATCCGGTATTCCGGGTAGCCGGCTACAAATGATCCCGCGCTGCGGCCATTTCGTACAATGGGAGCAGGCGGCCATGACCAACCAGGCTATCCGCGCATTTCTGGATCAATAATCCGCTGCACCCGGCAGACCTGTTTCCGGTCAAATGCCCCGCATTTGGCAAGCCATTCCTATACCCTTCAAAAAACGGAATCGATCGTCACCAATTTTGCTCATTCTATCATTCATTTACAGCTGCACATATGAAAAAGATTGTTACCACCCTGTTTTTTTCGCTGCTGGCGATATGCACTTTCGCACAGCGCGGCGTGGTGTCCGGGAAAGTTACCGGCGCTGCTTCCGGCGAGGCCCTGGCCGGCGCTACCATTGTGATCGACGGCGCGACCGGCGGTACGATCGCTGCCGGCGACGGCAGCTTCTCGTTGTCAATGGAGTCCGGCACACAGCGTTTGCTTGTCTCCTATATCGGTTATCAGACGGCAACCGTCGAAGTTGAAGTCACGCCGGGCGGGACGACGAATATCGATATCACCCTGGAAGCGACGGGCATTCAGGGCAGCGAGATCGTGGTGTCCGCATCGCGGCGCGCCGAAAAACTGACCAACGCACCGGCGACCATTCAGGTTATCAATTCCAGGGCGATCAGCGAGTTGCCTTCTTTCAACGTGGCCGAACTGCTTGGCCGACAGAAAGGCATCGACTACGTGCGCTCCGGCGTGCTCGGCATCGGTGTGAATGCCCGCGGATTCAACAGCGCCTTCAATCCAAAGAATCTTCAGATCAACGACAACCGCTTTTCTTCGCTGATCGCCACAGGGCTGCCGCTGGGTGCGCTGGGCACAACTGTAAAAGAAGACATCGAGCGCATCGAAGTCATCCTCGGGCCATCTTCGGCGCTGTACGGCCCCAACGCCCACAACGGCCTGCTCAACACGATTACGAAAGATCCCCGCAACTCTGAAGGAACGACCATCGCCCTCGGCGCGGGCAACCAGAGCGTGCTGACCGGGCGTTTTCGCCA
Organism: Lewinellaceae bacterium; assembly: GCA_020636045.1. Lineage (GTDB taxonomy): Bacteria > Bacteroidota > Bacteroidia > Chitinophagales > Saprospiraceae > M3007. The sequence goes on along the minus strand of JACJYP010000001.1, from coordinate 732,425 downwards.
TGCCATGAAACTCAGCGACCAGTGGGCCTTCAAGGTCAGCGGCGAATACACCCAGGGCACGGAATTCGACTATACCGACACGGTATATGCCGGCGCAGCGGCGTATCCGGAATACCTGCTCGACCGCGATTTCAATTCGCTGCGCGGCGAAGCACAGGTATATTACAGCGTGAACGACCGTTCCACGATCATCGCGGGATACGGCGGCAGCAACAGCAACAACATCGGCAACACCAATGCCGGCCGCAACCAGATCCGCGACTGGCAGGTACACTGGTTCCAGGCGCGCTATGTGTCGCCGCGCTTTTTTGCCAACGCGTATTATACCTTGAGCAGCACCGACTCCACGTATGCCATGAACCGCCGCACAGTCAATTACTGGTCGTATAAAAACAACGGCTTTTCGGAAGCGGTGTCGCGTGAAAAATCGATCGGATTCCAGTATTTCCGCCTGTCCGATACCACCGGGCTCGATCTTCCGCGCGGCGCTTTGTTCCAGGATAAATCGCACCGCCTGAACGGGGAAATTCAATACAATAATTCCGTGGGCAATATCTTCGACTTTATCGCAGGCGTGCAATATCAGCGGGATGTGGCGAACAGCAACAACACCTATCTGCTCGATAAGGACGGCGCCATCGACATCAGCCAGATCGGCGGTTACCTGCAACTGGAGCGCAAGTTCGGCACCCATTTCCGCGCCGTGCTGGCCGCTCGTGCCGACGACCACGATCTCTACGGCTTCAACTTCATCCCGAAAGCGGCCCTCGTGTACACTACCGATAACAGCGCGCTGCGCCTGACTTACGGAGAAGGTATTGCAGCGCCGACCATCCTGAACCTCGAAGCCAATATTTTCGGCGGCTTGCTGCTGGGCAACGGCCAGGGCTTCACCATCCGCGAATTCGATGTGGTCACCAATGAAAAAGTAGGGGAGTATACGGTCGACAAGTTGGTGGTGGAAAAGATCAAAACCGTGGAAATGGGGTACAAGGCCCAGATCGGCAAACGCCTGTTCCTCGATGCCAACGCCTATTACAACAAATCGGAAAACTTCCTCAGTCCTGCCATCAACGTGGCTGCCGACCGGGAACTGTTCGATCATGACAACAACCCGGCTACTCCCATGATCCCGCGTGTGCGCGGCTACGCGGTCAAACGCGGCGATGAAGACCTGGGTAACCTGACGGCCGTGGTCGACCTGCCCGACGGGTCGCGCGGCGCCGATCTCATTCTAACTTATGTGAATTTTGGCCAGGTGAACACCTATGGATTTGATATCGGCCTGAACGCCAGCCTGGCACAGGGGCTTATCGGTACCTTGAACTATTCCTATTTCGGGTACGATCTGGATGAAAGCGACCCGAAAAACGACGGTAACCGCGACGGCAAGGTGAACGAAAACGACCTGCCCATCAATACGCCGACCCACAAGATCGGCCTGGGGCTGAATTACAACAAAAACAACTTCTTCGTGTCCGCTTTCGGCCGTTGGGTCGACCAGTACGACTTCTTCTCCGGCATCAACGTGGCTGCCAAGACGAACACCGATCTGATTTACGGCGGGTCGCCGGTGGTGGAAAATGCCCGTGTGGGTACTTCCTTCAACTACGGCCCCCTGGGCGGTTTCTTCAACCTGGACCTCGGAGCGGGTTATACCTTCGCCAAAAACTATACGATCTCGGCGCAGGTGATCAACATACTGAACCAGAAGGTGCGCGAATTCGTGGCGTCGCCGGCCATCAAGCCTCTGTATTCGGTTGAATTTAAAGTAAACCTGCCGGGCAGGAAATAAGCAAATTCGATAACCTTCGGCCGGGGCATCGCCGCACTCCCGTTGCAGTGATGTCCCGGCATGAAAGGTTGCTGTTCGATGAAAATGAAACCGGACTACACACCTGACAGGCAGCGGCCTGTCCTGTAAAGCCGGCCACTTCTATAATTTTACTACATGCGCAACGCCGTTATTGCTTCGGTCGCGGCCTATGCCCCGCAGCGGAAGATCAGCAATCAGTATTTCAATGAAACGCTGGGAGAGGACGTGGACAGCTGGCTCCGGGAAAATGTACAGATCTACGAACGCCGCTGGTGTGCGCCCGATGAATCGACTGCCGATTTGTGCGAGCACGCAGCGCGGCAAGCGCTGGAACGTGCCGGCATCTCCGGCGCCGACATCGATCTGATCGTTCTGTCGACCGATACGCCTGAGTTCATTTCGCCGTCGACGGCAGCGGTGCTCCAGTACCGGCTCGGTGCAACGCACGCGGGAACCTTCGATATCAATACCGCCTGCGCGGGTTTTGTCACGGCACTCGATGTTGGTGCAAAGTATATTCGTGCCGACGAGCGCTATCGCCACGTGCTGGTGCTGGGCGGTTATGCCATGAGCAAGTACCTGAATCCGGAAGATAAAAAAACGGTGACGCTTTTCGGCGACGGCGCGGGAGCGGTGGTATTGCGCGCGGAAAGTGACAGTGGAAAACGCGGTTTCCTGGCGAGCGAACTGCGCACAAAAGGCGAATACCACGGCTGGATGGGGATATACGGCGGCGGTACGCACAAGCCCCTTACCGCAGAGGGGCTGGCGCGCCATGAACACCAACTGCAATTCGTTCAGCGTTTCCCGAAAACGCTGAACCCGGAAACCTGGGCCGATATGGCGCTTGCCCTGTGCGAGCGGATCGGTGTAACGCCTGCCGATGTGAAACATTATTTTATTACACAGATCAATATCAACAGCATTTTTGAAACACTCGACCGGCTAAATGTGCCGCGTGACCGCGCCACAACGATCATGCACCATTTTGGCTATACCGGTTCGGCTTGCATTCCGATGGCATTCAATGAGGCCTGGGAAAAAGGGCAGGTGCAAGCTGGCGACCTGTGTTTCTTTATCGGCTCCGGCGGCGGACTGGCGTTTGCAAGCGCGGCGTTCAGGATATGACACAATGTGCATTTACCTATGAAAGACTGGTCAGCGAAATGGGCCCTGTACAGTCCCGATAAAATTGCGCTCAAAGAATACGAGACCGGGCGCACCCTCCGGTACGGGCAGTTGCACCGCCTGGGCAACCGGGCGGCGCACTACCTGCAACGCTCTTTTGAGGTGCAGCGCGGCGACCGGGTAGCGGTGCTGGCAGAAAACTGCCTCGAATACCTCGTATTGTTTGCGGCAGCGCAAAAACTCGGGTTTGTCCTCGTGCCCCTGAACTACCGCCTCGCCGGTCCCGAACTCGATTACATGCTCCAAAATGCAGAACCGCGCCTGATCGTCACCGAAAGCAAATTCCGGAGCCTGCTGGACGACAGCCCGGCCTGTGCCGCAGCGCCCCATCGATGGCCTCTTGAAGAATTAGCCGCATTGCTCGACCCTTCCGTAGATACAGCCGACGACGAATATTTCCCGGCTGCAGACCTGCGCGACGACGAGCCGGTATTTATTCTTTACACCTCCGGCACCACCGGTTTTCCCAAAGGCGCGATCTACACACACGGCATGATGTTCTGGAACAGCATCAACACGGCGATCTCGCTGATCGTCAATGCCGAAAGCAGAACCCTGAACGTGATGCCGCCTTTCCATACGGGCGGCTGGAATGTGCTGACCACGCCTTTTCTGCACCACGGCGCCTTCACGTGTATTTTCAAAAAATTCGAACCGGAGGCCGTGCTTGATGCGCTGGAAAAGGAGCGCTGCACAATTTTTATGGGTGTGCCGACCATGCTCAAAATGTTGGCGGATATTCCTTCATTCTCCAGCGTCGATCTTTCCAGTATGCTCTACCTGATCGTCGGCGGAGAGCCCATGCCGATCCCGCTGATCGAGCGCTGGCACGAAAAAGGCGTCTTTGTCCGCCAGGGATACGGCATGACCGAGGTAGGGCCTAATCTGACCTCGCTGCACCAGGACGACGCGATCCGGAAAAAAGGGAGCATCGGCCGGCCCAATTTTTACGTGCGGATACGCATTGCCGACGAACAGGGCAATGATGCTGCGACCAACCAGCCCGGAGAACTGTTGTTGCAGGGGCCGATGGTCACGCCGGGCTACTGGCGCAACCCGGAGGCGAGCGCTGCTGCCTTGCGCGGAGGCTGGTTTCACAGCGGCGATATGGCGCGCATGGACGAAGAAGGGTATATCTACATCGTAGATCGCATCAAAAACATGTTCATTTCCGGAGCGGAAAACGTGTACCCCGCCGAGGTAGAGCGCGTGCTGCTCGCCCATCCCGCTGTCTCGGAAGCAGCGGTCATCGGCGTTCCCGATGAAAAATGGGGAGAGGTCGGGCGCGCTTTCGTCACCCTGAAAGCCGGGCAAAATGCCGAAGAGGCGGTATTGATCGGTCATTGCCAGGGCCGGTTGGCCAGGTTCAAGGTGCCGCGACAAATATTTTTCATGCCGGCACTGCCGAAAAACGATACCGGCAAGATCGACCGGCAGGCTTTGAAAAAAATGGAAGTTTCCAGCCGGGATAGGGACTAAGATGCCGTTGGAGTGCTATTCAAGCAGCAATTCCACATCCTCCCGTTCCAGTGCGGGAAAATCGGCGCCTTGAGCAAACAACTCCCGCCCCAGGGCCCGCTTGCGCTCCTGCAATTGCAGTATTTTTTCTTCGATGGTATCCCGCGCGATAAAACGGATGGCCGTGACGGGGTGCTTGCGCCCGATGCGATGCGCCCGTGCAATGGCCTGCTCTTCTTTCGCAGGGTTCCACCAGGGGTCGAGCAACAATACGTAGTCGGCGGCGGTGAGGTTGAGCCCCACGCCCCCTGCGCCAAGGGTCATCAGGAACGCCTGCACCGATGGTTTTTCCTGAAATTCCGATACGGCACGTGCGCGCTCGGGCGCAGATACGCCGCCGGTCAGCCAGGCGAATTCCTGTTTTCCGGCATCCAATGCTTTTCTGAATATCTGCAAATGCTGTTCGAATGAACTGAAAAACAGGGCTTTGTGGCCGGAACGCCTGATCACATCCCACTGCGCCAGCACATCTGCCGTTTTTCCGCTGTCGCCCTCGTATGCCGGATCGGCGAGTACGGGGTGGTTGGCGATCTGTCGCAGGCGGGTAAGCGCCTGCAAGGCGGCAAACCGCGTTTTGGGATCGTCGAAAAGCGAAAGGATCTCGTTGCGCACGGCCGATTTCACGCGCTCGTACTGCTTTTGTTGCGCTGCCGGCATTTCGGTATAAAAAACCTGCCGTGACAAGGGGGGCAGGTCGGGCGCTACTTCTTCTTTTGTACGGCGCATAAAAAAGGGTTTTACCCGGCCGAACAGGCGCGCCCTGGCCTGTTCGTCGCCCTGTTTTTCGATCGGCGTCTGAAATTGCTCCCGGAAAGACTTGTAACTGCCCAGGGTATCGGGATTGATGAATTCCATCTGCGTCCACAAGTCGGCGAGCGAGTTCTCGATGGGCGTGCCGGAAAGCGATATTTTATGTTCGCCCTGCAGGCTGCGCACCACTTTTGAAACCTCCGAATCCCGGTTTTTGATCTGCTGGCTTTCGTCGAGTACGATAAAATGCCAGGGTATTTTTTCCAGCAGATCGAGGTCCTGCCGCGCGGTGTGGTAGGTTGTCAGCACCACGTCGTAGCCCGACAGCGCCCGCGCGTCTCGCAGCCTTTTGGCGCCGGTATGCGCGTACACAAACAGTGTAGGTGAAAATTTGGTGAGTTCCTGCTGCCAGTTGAATACCAGCGATGCAGGCAGTATGACCAGCGCGTTGAGCGGCTTCAACTCCTCCCGGTAACTGCCGAACAGGTCCAGTTGAGCGCTTGACGGCAGTACCGCCGGCCGTTCGGCCTGCATGTTTTCTTTCGCGTGCAGCAGCACGGCGATCGTTTGCAGGGTTTTTCCGAGCCCCATATCATCGGCCAGGCAGGCGCCGAAGCCGTGCCGGTAGTGCCCGATCAGCCATTTTACACCCCGCAACTGGTAGGGGCGCAGCGTAGCGCGGAGTTGGTCCGATGGACTGAATGCTACGTTGTCCGGATCGATATCGGGGAACCCCGCTTCGGGCACACTTTCGGACCCGGCGGCCTGCAAAACGGTGAATAGAGCCTTCGGAAGGCGCAACTGATCCTGGTGTTCCTGTACGGCGCCCGCCAGTTCGCCGTAGCGGGCAAACCACTCGCCGGGGATCAGGAACCAGGCGCCGTCGGGCAGTGGAAAATACGTGTCGTTGCGCCGCAGGTACGGCACGAATTTTTTGAAAGGAAATGAAAACGTACCGACCTGCACTTCTCCTTTGATGTCGAACCAGTCGCCCTGTGCTTCCGAACGGACGCCGATCTCGTGCGCCAGCAGGGCCAATGTTTTCCCTTCCACCTGTGGCGGCGCGATCGAAAAACCTGCTGCTTCAAGGGTCGCCAGGTGCCGGGTGAGAAAAAGAATGGTAGCAGAAAGGCCGGCTTCTTCCGTGCCGAAAGTACCACCGCCCGTGTCCTGGAGGCCAATTTCAGATAAAAAGCGAAGTTTTTCCGCCTCCGCTTCCGCATCCCGGCAGATCAGTTGAACACACACTTCTCCCGGCCCGTCCTCCGGAATGTCGAGCGCAGTGACGCGGTCGCGGCGGTCGCCGGGAGAAAATTCGGCGCCTTCGTACTCAAATACAGGCTTTAGCATCCAGCGGCCTTCCAGCACGTGTTCCACGACCTCAAGCCTTGTAGCGCGCAGATTTTCCTGTTTGTCTACGCGAAACCCTTCGGCCTCCACGCGGCTGCGGCGGATGCTTTTTGCAATAAACTGTCTGAAATAAACGCGCTCCTTGTCGGGCGGGATGTGCACGCTTTCTTTTTGCCGGAACGGCCTGACCATGTTGCCATTGATGCCGGGCGCCCTGAACAAGACATAATCGATCAGCAGCCAGGCGGGGTCTGTGTTGGTTAGTGGCACAACGTTGCGTTCCTGCAAACTCCATGCTTCCTGCTCCGTACCCAGCCGCAGGCGGTATTCGATGCCTTCCGACGTTTTTTTGAAAAACAAATGGGGCACCAGTGCTTCCTGTGAATATGCGACCTGTACGTCTTTTGCCAGCGTCTTTCGTTCGGCGTGTAAGGTAAGGGGCAGGCGGTAGCGAACGAGATCGGAAAGGAACAGGTCCAACTGGCTGAAAATGAAGCGTTCAACCACGGGTTTGGTGTCTTTGTTGGCCAATAGTTGGGCCAGGGGCGTTTCCGTTCGCGCGCGCGAGGGTTTGAATTTACTTTCCAATGCTTTAGGGGTCAATAACTCTACAATGTCCAGCAACTGCCGGAGCAGCGGCGTCATTTCAAGGCTGTACGGAGGCATGGTGGCTGCTGTGGCGCGTTGCACCACATAGGTCAGTTCGCCCGATTCGTCGGACCTGACGATGTTGGCGGAAGGCAGGTACAGGGTCTCGTTGAAAGGGTACAGGTTAAAGACAACTTGGAAGGTCATGGCGGCAAAGGTAGCGCCTTGCACGATGCCTGCAAGTGCCGGAATGTCAACACAAAGTTGCGTTACAACTTCCTGAGGATAGCGACAAAACCACCGCCGGGCGCCATGGCGGCCTGCAGCGGATCGCCGCTTTTGATATGGCCCGTGGCGTGTTTGAAATCCTGGGCGCAGCGCTCGGCGTTCAGCCCGTCCTGGTACCACTCGATCTCGTAGTCTCCGGGCGGCAGAAAATCGGTATTGAGTTTGAGCGCCCGGGCCGTCCAGTCGGTCATGGCCCCGATGTACCAGAGGCCGTTTTCTGCCTGTCTGGCCACCGCTACGTAGTCGCCGACTTTCCCGTCGAGGGCGACCGTCCGGTTCCACACAGCCGGCACTGCCGACAAAAATTGCAGGCATTCCGGCTCCTTTTTATAGTTGGAAGGACTGTCGGAGAGCATCTGCAGGGGACTTTCGAATACGATGTATTTGGCGAGTTCGTGGCAGCGGGTGCCGAGCGAAGCGGGGCGGCTCCAGGAGGGCGACCAGTCGTACTTTTGGTAGTTGAGCATGGCGCCCGGCGTATAGTCCATCGGTCCCGTCACCTGGCGGGTAAAGGGCAGGGTGACATTGTGCTCGGGGTCGATCTTTTTCCGGTCGTCCCATTTTGATTGTTCGAGGCCGTACACCCCTTCGAAACTGATGACGTTGGGCCAGGTCCGTTGCAGTCCGGCAGGTTTGTGCGCGCCGTGGTAGTCGACCAGCAGCCGGTTTTCGGCGCATTTTTCGGCCATTCGCCAGTAAAACCTGATCATTTCCTGATCGTCGCGCTGCATGAAATCGATCTTCAGGCCCTTGATGTCCCATTTTTTCAAATTGGGAAGCAACAGGTCGAACTGGCGGTCGATGGTGACCCAGGTGACCCATAAAATAAGGCCGACCCCTTTTTGCTTTGCATAGGCTGCAAGCGCGTCCATATCCAGACCTTCGGTGATCCAGTCGACATGCCCCGTTTCGCACCAGCCTTCGTCGAGAATGATATACTGGAGGCCGTTTTCGGCGGCGAAATCGACATAATATTTATACGTGGCGGTATTGATGCCCGCTTTGAAATCGACGCCGTACACGTTCAGGTTGTTCCACCAGTCCCAGGCCACTTTCCCCGGGTGTATCCACGCGGTATTTTCGATCCTGGAAGGTTCGGCCAGGAGCCAGGGCATCTGGTTGGTCAGCAGATCCGCGTCATTTTCCGCCACCAGCAGCATGCGCCAGGGGAAGTTGCGCGTGCCGTCTGCCAGGGCCAGGAACGGCTCACGGTCGGTGGGCTGCACGTCGCGGTTGGTCAGTTCGACGCTGAATTTCGGGTAGCGTGGAAAGTCTCCTTTCAGGCGGCCATTTTTGCCGGCGGCAGCCCTGACCCACAGGCCCGGATAATCCTGCAGGTCGGTTTCGGTCAGCAGGATCTTTGTACCGCCTTCCGTTTCCACCAGAACGGGCAGGCTTGCCAGGCTGTTTTCCGCCAGGGCGGCCGGCTCGCGCGGCTCGAACAAGCGCTCGTTGTGCGAATAAAAGCCGTCTTCTTCGGGGAAAAAGATGCGGGTACAACGGGCCGGCTGAAAGTCGAATGTCTCGTCCAGAACAGACACTTTGCTGCCAAACTGCGTCATGAAGCGGTATGCTACGCCTTCATTGAACGCGCGGAAAGCGATCGCCCAGTTGCCCTGGCAGTGCAGGATCAGTTCGTTGTAGCGTTCTTCCACGTCCGCGCTTTTTTGCCGGACTTGGGCGCTTACCGAGCGGTCGACGCTGTTTTTTTCGGTTTTTTGCACCACCGGGCGCAGACCGAGTGTACCGTACCCTGCTACGTTCATGGCGATGGGGGAGGGCTGTGTGAGGGGGCGCCCACGCAGGTTTACCTGCCATTGCAGGTCGGGTTTGACCTCAATACGCAGGGTCAGCGCGCCGTCGGGCGACGCCAGCGTGTAGGTATTTTGCGCCTGAAGCAAACCGGTTGAAATGAGGAGCAGTACGAGCAATATGGGCCGAAGCATGGAAAGGGTGTTTTTTGGGTAAATGTAGCGCAATTGTTAGTTTTGGGGTTTCAAATCAAAATCCAAATGAATTACTATGGGACAACTTACGGTTTCCTCTTTTTATCTCGCCCGTAATGCGGAAGCGCCGATTACGATCAGTATCCAGCTCGATTTTGCACAGATCGGCACGATCAAGGTCAGGATGGGTCCGCAGTTGCTCCTCAGTGGCGTACCTCCCATCGAAGATGTAGCACTCGGGAAGAACAAGGAACTGAAAGGCAAGGAGATCCGGTGCCTGATCGATATTATTGATATTCAGCCTAATACGAATAAAGTAGGCGCCAGGATCACATTAAAGGGCGGTAAACACGATCAGGAATTCTCCGTCGAAAATGAGCTGGCGGAAGGCGACCCGGCCATGTTTTACACGGTTAAAATTTTAATCATCTAAACCTCCGATCATGCGCCTGTTTATACTTCCCACGGCCTTTTTATTGTTGTTTGCCACGGCTGCCCTCGCACAACGGTCGACTTCCTCGGCGTCCGATTACGCTCCTTACAAATTGCTGAACGTGCCCACTTCGCCGGCGTTCATCCTTCTGGATGCGGAGCCGATCACGGTGGAAGAACCTACCAGCCCGACCGACTTTTTTGCTTCGCTGCGCAATGCGACCACCGGGTTTACGGCATTTCCGAATACCTATGCCGTCAATTTTGCGCCCGGCTGGGTGTTTGGCGGCAAAAAATTTAACTACGACAACTTTTCCTCGGGCCGCCATGTCGGGCAAAACATCGGCCAGACGAGCATTATTTCGCTGGGCGTGCTCACCCAAACGCCCGACGACATCGAGGAGCGCACGCGGGCAAGCCTGGGTTTTAAATTTTCGCTGTGGCCCGGCAAGGCCGACACGGTTTTCGGGGAAATGCATCAAAAGAAACAGTTCCTGCTGGCCAAGATCGGCGAATTACGACAGGAGTTTGATGATGCGTCGGAACTGCTGCTGCAACAGGACGCCAATTACGTCACGCTCGACAAACTGATCAAGGAAGAAGCCACGAAAGACGAGCCTGATATCGAGTTGCTGCAAAACCTCATGGCTTCGCGCGACAGGGTGGAAAATGCCTTTCGCGACAAAGTGATCGCCGATTATCAGGACCAGCTCGCGGAACTGCGCGACACCATCTCCTCGCTTACGTTCCGACGCACCGGTTTCTTTTTCGACATGGCAGGCGGTATGGCCTGGCAATTTCCCAACAATAACGTCAGCGCCGGCGGGCTCGATCGCTTCAGTTTCTGGACGACATTCGGCTACCTGACAAAAGGAGACGTACATTTCATCGGTACCGCGCGCCTGATGAATTTTCAGGATCAGTTGTTCATCGATCCGGATTCCGGGCTTCCGGAAGCGGGTGATAATCTCTATGTGGATGCCGGCGGGCGCCTCGTATACCGCCGCGACCGGTTCGACCTGTCGGCGGAAGGCGTCGTGCGGAGCGCCCTGAACAACGACGCGATAGGCAGCACCAGCCGCGTCGCCTTCAGCGTCGGCTACCAGGTGGGCACCAATCAGGTGTTCAATTTTACCTTCGGCAAAAACTTCGATGGCACGGTCGACAAGGGCGGCTCCCTGATCGCCGTGCTCAATTTTCTGCTCGGATTCGGCAACAAGCGCCCGTACTGATCAGAGCAGGAATTTCCCGTTTTCGTAGATCTTTTCCCCGTCGGCGAATATCTGTCCGCCTTTGGTCATGTCTGTGATCATGTCCCAATGCACTGATGATTCGTTTTTGCCGCCGGTTTGCAAATAACTCTGCCCGATGGCCATGTGCACGGTGCCGCCGATCTTTTCGTCGAACAGGATGTTGCGGGTCATGCGGTTGATATCGTAATTAGTGCCGACTGCGGCCTCTCCAAAGCGCCGGGTGCCGGGCAGACTGAAAATATAGTCGAGAAAATCCTGTCCCCGCCGCGCTTCCCAGCGTTCTACAAGGCCGTCTTTCACCCAGAGGGTGACCCCTTCCGCTTCCTTGCCCTGGTAGATGCCGGGGTAGGAAAAATGGATGGTGCCGTTTACACTGTCCTCCACCGGGCTGGTGTACACTTCGCCCGAAGGCATGTTGGTCTGCCCGTCGGAATTCATCCAGATGCGCCCGCTCGTGGAAAAAGTGATGTCGGTGCCTTCAGTGAGGTAGCGCACGGTCGAGCAGCCGTTGAGGTGATCGACAATGCACTGTTGTCGGGCGCGCACTTCCAGCCATGCCGCTACCGGGTCGTCGGCAAATAACTTGCAGGCGCCAAATACGAATTGCTCGTACTCTTCCAGTCCCATGCCGGCTTCCTGCGCGGCCGCGTCGGTGGGGTACTGGCAGACGTTGCGCTTCAGCCGGCGATCGGCAGTGCGCGCGAAGTAGGCCTTGTTGGCCGGCGCCAGCGTCTCCGTGCGCAGTTTTGCCCGTTCGGCAGAGGCGCCCGCGTGCTCGCGGAGGTTGAACGGCGCCCGGATGTTCAGGTAACAATCGAACGAGTCCATGGCGATCTGCGTCAGCGTAGGCGCTGTGCGCAGGGCATCTTCCGACGCATTTTCCATGTACAAGCGTTCGCGTTCGCGAAAGATCAGATCGTATTCCACCAGGGCTGCGCCGGCGGCATATGCTTCGCGAAAAACTTCCCTGAGCAGGGGTTCCGCGAGTATGGTGGTGGAAATGAACACTTTATCGCCTGGTTTCACTTCCAGGCAATAGTGAACGAGCAGATGAGCGTATCGCTGAAGAATAGACGTCATGCAAAACAAGGTTTTTGCAAAGGACTGGAATTCAACCGAAAAACAGGAAATAGATAAAGTTTTATGACGTCCTTCTGGAATTGCGAACCCGGCGGGATAACTTCTTGTCCGTTCAAGGGCCTTCTTTTGAAGAACTCGGCGTATTTTCGCGGCCGGAATTGCATTGCGAAGCAAGCAAATTTCCGTAGTCATTCCATCAACGCTGCAATCGAGAGAAAATATGTTCAACCTGACCGAAGAGCAACTGGCCGTGCAACAGGCGGCCCGCGATTTTGCCCAAAACGAACTGAAACCCGGCGTTATCGAGCGGGATTCCAAGGGTATTTACCCCCACGAACAAGTAAAAAAAATGGCCGAACTCGGCTTCCTCGGCATGATGGTGCCGCCCGAATACGGCGGCGGCGGTATGGATACGCTCTCTTATGTGCTGGCGATGGAAGAGATCAGCAAAATTGATAATTCCTGCTCCGTGATCATGTCGGTGAACAACTCGCTGGTCTGCTGGGGTATCCTGAAATACGGTACCGAGGAACAAAAACGCAAATACCTGCCCAGGCTCGCCAGCGGCGAATGGATCGGATCGTTCTGCCTTTCCGAGCCGGAAGCCGGGTCCGATGCTACCAGCCAGCGCACGACGGCAGTCGACATGGGCGATCATTACCTGCTGAGCGGCACCAAGAACTGGATCACTAATGGCGCTACCTCAAAATTACACCTTGTAATGGCGCAAACGGATGCAGACAAGGGGCACCACGGCATCAATTGCCTGATCGTAGAGGCCGACTGGCCCGGCGTGAGCATCGGCGCCAAGGAAGACAAACTGGGCATACGCTCTTCGGATACCACCTCGATCATGTACAGCGATGTGAAGGTGCCCAAGGAAAACCGCATCGGCGAAGACGGTTTCGGCTTCAGATTCGCTATGGAAACGCTCTCAGGCGGTCGCATCGGCATCGCATCGCAGGCCCTGGGAATCGCAGCCGGCGCCTACGAACTTTCAGTGGCTTACTCCAAGGAGCGCAGCGCCTTCGGCAAACCGATCAGCCAGCACCAGGCCATCGCGTTTAAAATTGCCGATATGGCCACCGAAGTGGAAGCCGCGCGCCTGCTTGTGTACCGCGCCGCGATGCTGAAAGACCTCGGACAGGACTACACGCAGGCGGCAGCCATGGCGAAACTGTACGCATCGGGAGTGGCCATGCGCCATACGGTGGAAGCTGTTCAGATACACGGCGGCTACGGCTTCGTGAAGGAGTACCACGTGGAGCGCCTGATGCGCGATGCAAAGATTACGCAGATCTATGAAGGCACCTCGGAAGTGCAGCGGATCGTGATCTCGCGCAACGTGCTGAAAGGCGATCTGTATGTGCCAATGCCGACTGGTCAGGAACTTGCGGTGTAAAATAGCCCCTGGCCCTTCAGATCAGTCCCCGCGACTTCAACTCCAGGTATTTGTTGATGGTGTGGAGGGTCAGGTCTTCGGGTTTGGTGAGCACGGCCTGGATACCGTATTGACGAAGTTTGTACACCATTTCCTTTTTTTCCAGTAAAAACTGCCGCGCCAGCGTTTGGCGGTAGATATCGGCCGTCCTGAATACTTCTTCCTGGGCGAGCCTTCTGATCTCGGTGTTTTCAAAGAACACCACTACCAGCAGGTGAAAGCGGTTGAGCCGACGTAGCGACGGCAACGCCCGCTCCAGCGCGTACATGCTCTCGAAATTGGTGAACAGCAGCAACAGCGAGCGCACGCCGATCAATCGCCGCACCGCTTCGTACAGCAATTCGTAGTTGGACTCCCCGGGGCGCTCTTTTTCGCGGTACAGGGCCTCCATGATGCGCCGGAGCTGGCTGGTGTCGCGCTCTGCTTTCAGCGTGGAACCGATCACGTCGGAAAAACTCAGCAGGCCTGCCTTGTCCTGTTTTTTCAGAATAATATTGCTGATGGCCAGCGAGGTATTGATGGCATAATCCATCAGGCTGAGCCCTTCGAAAGGCATTTTCATGGCCCGGCTCTTGTCGATGATGCAATACACCTGCTGGCTGCGCTCGTCTTCGTACTGGTTGACCATCAGCGCCGAACGGCGGCTCGACGCTTTCCAGTTGATGCTGCGGTAGTCGTCGCCCTGCACGTAGTTTTTGATCTGCTCGAATTCGTATGAATGGCCGATGCGGCGCATTTTTTTGATGCCTGTCTCCCGGGCAATGTGGCGCAGGGCGAAGAGCTCGTAGCGCTTCATCTGGATGATGGAAGGATAAACCGTCACATTTTCCGGCTGCCCGAACACAAGGCGGCGCTCCACCAGCCCCAGCCGGGTAGCTGTAAATACGTTGATCTGACCGAAAGCGTACACGCCGCGCGTCAGCGGCGTAAGGTCATGCACAGCAGTATGCGGGGTAAAAGGCGGCAACGGCAGCCGTATCCCGAAATCGCGGCGCTGAAACTGAACCGGCAATTCGTCGGTAACAGTGATGTGAAACCACACCTTATCATGGTTTTCCATGTGCCACTCGACCGGGTTGGGGTCGCCGAGGGAAAAGACCGGATTCAGCGCGCGCCGGCAACTGATCTGCGGCCGCCTCCTGTACAGCAGGAAAATATCTGTCAGCAGGACCGCCACGGCGGCGATAAATGCGGTAAGCGTCAGCGGAAACAACCAGCCGAAAGGATATGCCAGGGCAAAAAGGACGATGATCCCTCCAAAAAGCCAGAAAAAGCGATTGCTCAGATACATGGGTCAGTGGCAGCTAACAGACGTAATTTCCAGTTTCTAATTTCCAGTTTCCAGTTTCCCGTTCCGCACCACCTTGCCGTCTTTCATCACGAAAACGATGCGCTGCATGGCATCGATATCTGACAGCGGATCGCCATCCGTGGCGATAAGATCCGCCAGTTTGCCCGGTTCGATCGTTCCGATCGTATTATCCATGCGGAGCAGGGTAGCGGCATCAAGCGTGGCGGAGCGTAAAATATCGGTGTTTTTCATACCCGCCATGGCCATATATTTGAATTCCAGGGCATTTTTCCCGTGGGGGAATACACCCGCATCGGTACCGAATGCGATTTTGACACCCTGGCGGTAAGCCCTGCCCAGCGTCTCCGCGATCTTCGGGCCGATCTCGATCGCTTTTACCCGCACCACTTCCGGAAAGAACCCGCGGGCGTACAGGGCGCTGTCGGTCACCGCCTGACCGGCCGTCAGGGTGGGGACGTACCAGGTGCCCATTTTTTTCATCAGAGCCATGGTGGTATCGCTCATGAAGGTGCCGTGCTCGATGCTCGCTACGCCCGCTGCTACGGCCCTGCGCATGCCTTCATCGCCGTGCGCGTGCGCCGCGACATTCACGCCGAGGTCGCGCGCGGTGCGCACGATCGTTTCGAGTTCGTCTTCCGCATAATGCGGGAGGCGGCCGTCGCGCGCAAGGCTCAGCACCCCTCCTGTGGCGGTCACTTTGATAAGGTCGGCGCCGCGTTTCACCTGATTGCGCACGGCGGTGCGGCAGGCATCGGGGCCGTCGGCAATACCATCCTCGGCGCCCAAAGGCGGGTCGAACAGGTCCCAGCGGGCGCCAGTGGTGGCATCTCCGTGACCGCCTGTGATGCTGATCACATGCCCGGCCGTCAGGATACGCGGTCCGGTCGCCCAGCCCTGATTGATGGCGTTGCGCAGCATGATGTTCACACCGCGCCCGCCGAGGTCGCGCACGGTAGTAAAGCCCGCTTCCAGGGTTCTGCGCGCGTACACGGCAGCCCGGAAGGCGATGTCGGCGTCGTTCAGGGTGAACCGTTCCGTATAGGAACTCTTGCTTTGTTCGGATTCCAGGTGCACATGGCAGTCGATCAGGCCGGGTAAAACGGTTTTGTCCTTCAGATCGATCAGCGCGGCGCCTTTGGGAGGCTGTACATATCCTTTTTCAATGCGTGCGATCTTGTTGCCGTCTACCACCAGCGTGACGGTGCTTTGCGGCTCGCCGCTGATGGGGATCAGGCGACCGCAGTGGAGGTAGGTAGTCTGGGCAAGCACACTGGCGGTAATGGTGATAAAAAACGAGACCAACAAAGCATGCAGTAAAAACCGGGAAAGGTACATAGCGGAACAGATGATTTGACCTGTGGCGAATGTACAGGTTTTATTGGAAGAGAGCGGTTGCGCAACCCGGACGGGCCTGGTGTTTTGCAGGGCTTTATTCACCCAGGCGAGCCACCATGATCCCCGTTTGCCCGCGTTGCGACTGCACGTACTGACTGAGCGGCTGCTTTGAAATGATCACCTTTTTGGAGAGGGAAGAGGCGTGCAGCAGGTGTACCCGGCCGTTTTGCCGCACGGCAAAGCCCTGGTGTGAAATATCGAGGTCGCGTTTTGCGGAGCAGAGCAGGACGATGTCGCCGTCGCGCAACTGATCTTCCACGGCGCGGATGCGTTGCTGGGGAATGAAGTGCCACTGGTGGGCATTGATGCGCTTTTCCGCGGCCTTGAGGGCGCGCAGCGTTTCGGGGTTTTTGATCTTCGGGTATTTTTCGGGCCGTGCCGTGATGTAGTGTATCTGCTTTCGGTAGGGGATGCCGCCGAGGCTGCGGGTGAGGTCGCTGAGGATGCCGTTTTTTTCCGCCTGCAGCAGCCAGCCGGTGAAATAGTGGATGCGCGAACCGTAGCCGTTCACAGTACCGCCCCAGTAGCGCAAATCCCGGAGTTGGGTCATGTACCCGCTCAGGTCTTCATCGCTTGAGCGGGCAAGGGCGAGGCTGCATTCCACAAGGGTCCAGCAATCGAGTTGGCGCAGGTTGACCACCACGCGCTCGGTCCCGCTTTGTTCCAGGGTGCCGGTCACGTAAGGCGTGCCGAGGAACGATCTTGCGATAGCGAGTGTTTTATCGGGCAGGGTGGATTCCCGGTTTGCGATCTCCCGTTTTTCCCGGAAAAGCACCGAGTCACGGGGATGAAACTCGTTCACGCGAACCTCGTAAACAGGGGTTTGAGGCGGCGGCGCATACGAGATGAAGCCGGACATCCAGAACCCAAGGGTCAATAACGCAGTTATATACCTGATCATGGCATTTTCAGTCACAAACTTAGCCGATCCGGTCGATTCGGGTTTTTTTTCAAAACTTTTTCACCAATATTTGTGCCGATGGCACTTTTTATGCGTCTAATTATTCAAGAGTATGTTTAAATCTCGCTCATCGGGCTGCGAGCGGCAAATTTTTTTTCAGCCTGCGTTAAAATTTTCGCCATAAACTTCCGGCTATGGCTGCAAATTTTGCCTTGCCTGAAATAAAATTTACTCGCTCTCGCTCCGACACCGAGATTTAAACATGCTCAAAAGACCCGCCTTGGCCGTCTAATCCGATCATACAAAACCATTCACAACCCCTACCGTAGATCATGACTGCTCAATCTTTAATCGCAATCGACATTCCGGCGCTTTCCGTGGAACAGACGGGACGCGACGCCTTTCATTCGCTGAGTGACTACCATGTGAAACACCTTCCGGTGGTAGAAAACGGCAAGCTGGTAGGCCTGCTCTCCGAAGAAGATATTTTCAACCATAAACTCTACGACCCGATCGCTTCCTACGATCTGTCGCTCGTGCGCCGCTTCGCCGTGCGTGAAAACGAACACGCGTTCGAGGTCATGCGCGTCATGGGCGACAACCGCCTGACGGTGGTGCCCGTGGTCGATAAAGAAGACAACTACCTGGGACTGATCTCCCAGAACGACCTGTTGCGGTATTTTGCAAACATGGCATCCTTTACCGAACAGGGTGCGGTGCTGGTGCTGGAAATGCACAGGCGCGACTACTCGCTGGCCGTCATCGCCCGCGTGATCGAAGAGGAAGATGTGAAAGTGCTCAGTGCGTTCGTTACGTCTGCCCCCGAGTCGGAAGAGATCACGGTGACCCTGAAACTGAACAGCAACGAGCTGGCGCGTGTGATCGCATCCCTCGAGCGCTACGAATACACCGTGAAGGAGACATACAGCGAGTTCCAGCATTCCAACGACCTGCATGAGCGCTACGAGTCGCTGATGAATTATCTGAATATGTAAGCCTTACAAAAACCACATCGACACGGGCCGTCTCTCTCACCAGGGACGGCCCGTGTTTTTTTATCTGTCCAGTACACTGATCCTGAATACATTAATTGTACAATACAGGCAATTATCAAAAAATGGAAGGCGCTAGCAGGCGGTTACAATTTCTTTTTTGGATTTTTGTCAAGACTTTTCATGATAAAACTGTTAACCAAACGTATTTCCGATGACTAAATCTTTCACATTTAGGGGCATCCTGTCTATGGTGCTCCTGGCAGCCTGTTTCCAGGCGGCTACGGCCCAGGCATTCTGGACCGAAACTTTTTCCGATCAGGGCACGGCGCTCACCAACTGGGAACACGGCGGCACCAATGGCGGTACGATTAACTGGGACTGGACGGATGTACTGGCTGCCGGCAACTGGCAGCCGGGCGACTTTATGGCCCCCACCGCTTCTACGGGCTACATGTGGTTCGATTCTGATGCGAACGGCGAATTTGCGCACGACGTCACCCTCACCGGCACGGGCAACCCGGCCGACTGTAGCGGCAAATCGAATGTACACCTGAAGTTTTACACCTATTTCCGCACGTTCACCGGTTCGGATATCGGCACCATCGGTATCAGCACCGACGGGGTGAACTTCACTTACCATAACGTTCCGCAGTTCGACGCGCTTGAGGCAGAGGTTAGCACCATCCAGCTGTTTCAGGGTTATATCGACATGGCCATTCCCGAAGCCGACGGGCAAGCTACCGTATGGGTACAGTTCCGCTGGCAGGGACAGTATGAATATTACTGGAAAGTGGACGATCTGGAAATGTACGAAGCCGCCGGTGCAGTGCCTTGCGATATGAATCCGGACATGATCATCTGCGACAATATCGAATCCTACAACCTCGGCAACATCAGCCCGCAGGCCGCGCACTGGTCGCCGTGGTCGGGTGCGCAGGACAGCCAGATCAGCGCTGAAGTGTCTGACGAGCAAGCTTCCGACGGCACCAAGTCGATGAAAGTAAAAAAAGACGGCGCCAGTGGCGACGACCAGTTGCTCCTGCTGGGCAATAAGAACACAGGCCGCTATAGCCTGAAGTGGATGATGTACGTAGGCGCCGGAAACGCGGCCTACTTTAATATCCAGAATTCGGAAACGGCAGGCCAGCAATTCAACGGCGAATTTTACCTCTACACCAACGGCGAAGGCGAAGCCATCGAAGTGGTCAACAACCAGCAGGTTGTAGTGGGCTCTTTCAACTACCCGCAGGGCGAGTGGTTCCCCGTGGAAATGATCTTCGATCTGGACAATGACCTCGCTAAAGTATACGTAGCAGGCGAGCTGGCCCGCGGCTGGGCATATCCCGGCGATGTAGGCGGTATAGACTTCTACGCAGCCGACAATAGTTTCACTTTCTATGTAGACCAGGTGGAATACGTAGGTCTGCCCGCCGTCACCTACAACGAAGACGAATGCAGCGCGGCGCTTGATATTACGCAGTACTTTGGCGGCACACCGAACGTACCGCAGACCACCGGCCTGTTCGACAACACGACCGCTACGGTCGGCGCGGACGATCCGGTACCCGGCTGTTTCCTCGACGACCCGACTTCTTCCACGGACGGTTCTTTGTGGTTTACCTTCACCGGCGACGGCGGAAAATACCACGTAGAAACGGTGCCCTGCAGTGCCGGCGCCAATTATATTGATAACGGCGATACCCAGATGGCGTTGTACACGGGTGATTGCGGCAGTTTTGTCTCCATCGAGTGCAATGACGACCTCGATCCGGACGGTTTTGGTGATTTCCGCGCAGGGTTCGATATTACTACCGAATCCGGCATAGACTACCACTTGCTGGTAGACGGCTGGAGCGATGCGAACGGTGTTTCCATGGGTCAGTTTTGCATTGAAGTTACCCGCCTGCCCGACATCGACTGCGCCCAGGGTGCAGTGGGTACCTATACCCTCGACAATAACTCCTTTGTATGTTTCGGCAGCGATGTGTTTGACATCCTCACGCTCAATCAGGGCTCCTATACGATCCCGAATTCAGGTGCGCTCAACGGCGCCAGCTGGGCCGTGACGACAGTGCCCGTATCGGCGGGTGTCTGGCCGCCATCGCTCGGCGCGCAGTATCTCGGCAGTACTCCGGTGTCGCCGGTGCCGTTTTCTGTAAGTTTGCCTAACGACGACCCGGCGCTTACCCAACCTGTGATCCTGTACTTTACCCCGGTTGTTGTGGGCAATGCGTCATCGGGCGTATCGAGCCCTGGTCTTGGAGATGTGGACACCACCGGCGCCTGCTTCTTTATCGGTGTTTCCAGCCCAGTCATTTACCTGCCGGCATTGCAACCGCTGGTCGGCACCGCTACTTTCACACAGGTAGTAGACCCGCCGGGAAGCAATGGCGCGATCGATTTGACAGTGACCGGAGGCTTCTATGAATTCCTGCAGGATCCTTCTGCGTACACGGTCACCTGGACTGGTCCGAATAACTACACGTCCAACGACGAAGATCCCACCGGCCTCGAAGCAGGTACCTATGTGGCGAGTGTATCGGATATTACCGGATGCGTTAGTGATATCTCGGTAACGGTGTCTGTAACGACACCGACCAAAGATCCGGTGTCGGTGAAAACACTCCAGCTCAGCCCGAACCCCAGCACGGGTGTTGTGCTGCTGAACCTGGAACTGGCGACTGCTGCCGATGTTCGGGTAGATGTGCTGAACACGCTCGGCCAGGCGCTTCAAAGCACCAATGCCGGCAAGGTGAACAACTACAGCCAGCTGCTGGACCTGTCGCGTTTTGCCGAAGGCACGTACTTCCTGCGCGTGACGGTTGACGGCGAAACGGCTATTCGCCGCGTTGTGATCCAGCGTTAACAGTATTCGGGCAGATCATCTGATCCGCCTCAACATAACGGGCCGCTTCCTCCGGGAGCGGCCCGTCTTTTTTTGCGGGAGCCGGTTGTTTTTTAGCACATTTGCACATCCGCACACATATGCTACATCTATCGCATGTACGAATTAAAAAAAGAACCTTTCGGCCCCTTTACCCGCTATACACTCCTGCATGAACAATCCGGCAATCGCTTCAGCATTGTGCCCGAGCGTGGCGCCAACGTACTGGAGATCGTATTTTCAGGGATCAATATCCTGGACGGGTACACCACCCCTGAAGAGCTGAGGTCTGCCAAATGGGGCAAAAGTGTGTTGCTCTTCCCTTTCCCGAACCGCCTGAACGGCGGGCGTTATCGCTGGCAGAATAAAGACTATGAATTTCCCATCAACAATGCGGCAACGGGCAATGCCATACATGGCTTTGTGCGCGATGAAGCCTTTGAGGTGGATTACGTATTTCTGGCAAAAGATCACGCGAGCATCCTGTGCAGCTACGACTACGACGGCCGGCACCCCTATTACCCGTTCCCGTTCCGGCTGGAAGTGGAGTTCCTGATCCGCGACGACGGCTCGTTCACCCTCGAAACAGCCTGCCGGAACCTGCACGACGCACCCATACTCCTGGGTTTCGGCTGGCACCCCTATTTCCGGCTTGCAAAACATGCCGATCTCCATGCCATGCAACTGCCGGCGTGTAAAATGGTATTGATCGATGAACGCATGATCCCTACGGGCGAGCGGACACAATACAACGCGTTTTCGAAAAAAAATCCCGTCGCCGGCACAGCGCTGGACAATTGTTTTGCTACAGAAAAACCTGGCGGACAATACCGCATGACACTCGAAGCAGATGGACGCCGGATTGCCGTGAAGGCCTCTGCGACGCGTTTTCCTTACTTTCAGGTGTTTACCCCGCCACACCGGGAGAGCATCGCGCTGGAGCCGATGAGTTGCAATGTCGATGCTTTTAATAACGGCGACGGGCTGATCGCGCTCGACCCGGGAAAAGAGTGGAAAGCGCAGATCGCGATCGAAGCCCGCATGTAATTTCAATAAACCGTTAAGCATATGTCAGCAGAACTTCGACGCTCCCTCACCCTCTACAGCCTGACTATGATCGCCGTTGGCAGCACCGTGGGAAGCGGTATCTTCCGGACGCCCGGCCAGATCGCCGCCGCCGTGCACCAACCCGAATATGTGATCGGCCTGTGGGTACTCGGTGGCCTGGTGGCGCTCACCGGCGCCCTCACTTTTGCGGAGATGGGCGGCATGTTTCCCGGCGCCGGCGGCCTGTACGTGTATCTGCGGGAAGCCTACGGCGAAACGCTGGCCTTTTTGTACGGCTGGTTCATTTTATTTATCAGTACTTCCGGGAGCATCGCGGCATTGTCGGTGGTCTGCGCGGAGCACTTGCTGTACCTGTTCGGTGCAGGGGGAGACGGCCACCTGGTCACCATCGTTGCCGTGTCGATCACCGTTTTTCTGACGCTGATCAATCTTTTCGGGGTAAAAATGGGCGCATGGATCGCCAATATTTTTACCGGCGCCAAACTTCTGGGCCTTGCCCTGATCATCGGTGCGGGAATGTTTTTTGCACGCAAAAGCGCCCTGGCGCCTCCGGAGCCCGGCGAGTTCGATACCCCCATGCCGACGGATCTGTGGAGCGCTTTCGCCATCGGATTCGTGGGTATCCTCTGGAGCTACGGCGGCTGGCAGCACGCATCCTACGTGGCCGGCGAAGCCCGCGATCCGCAGCGCAATGTACCGCGCGCCATGATGCTTGGCGCAGCCATCGTCACCCTGGTATACGTGTTGGCCAACATCGCCTATATGCGCCTGCTGCCCGTCGGCAAGATCGCAGCGTCCGATACCGTTGCGGCCGATGCGATGGGTACGCTCGGCGGTCAATTCCCCCTCGCTGGCCCGCTGATGGCCTTCCTGATCGCCGTGAGCACCTTCGGCACCACCGGCATTTATTGCATGACAGCGCCCCGCATTTATTTCGCCATGGCCCGCGACGGTATCTTTTTTCAGAAACTCGCGGAGGTGCACCCGAAGTGGCAAACGCCTGTAAATGCCATACTTGTGCAGAGCGGGTGGGCGCTATTCCTGCTGTTTTTCTGGGGCACTTTTCAGAACCTCATCGAGTACGTCACCTTTATGGACTGGATCGGTCTGATGCTGGTCGGCACTTCCATTTTTGTTTTCCGGAAAAAACGGCCGGACATGCCGCGCGGCTACCGGACTACCCTGTATCCGGTCACGCCGATCATTTTTGTCGGCATTTGCCTTTGGTTCATCCTGTTCAATCTGGTCAAAAATCCTGAAAAAGCGGGCGCCGGTTTTGTAGTAGCGCTGGCGGGATGGCTGGCCTACCGTTTTTATTTCAGAAAAAGCAGGCAGGCCTGAACGGGTATGTACCGGTCGCGATGAAACACGGGGCCTTCAAAAACTGGCCAGCCGCTTCATGATCAGCACGACGAATGCCCCGAACACCAGAAAAATGAACGCGTTGATGCCCGGCGCCAGCCAGGACCACGTCGTGCGTTGCTCCCTGACGCCGCGCATACCCATCCGGAAACCCCACAGGCTCAGGGCCAGGGTAGAAACCATGAACACCATCGTGATCCACGACCGGCTGCCGAAAAACTGCGGCGATCGGGCAAAGAATCCCATGGAAAGGCAGGCCAGCACTGCGATCATGAGGCTTCTGTTGGTGCTTTTCATAACACAGGTTGTGCGTCTGGTTCACTTTCCGCGGAAGGTAAGATAGCAAAATCCCCCCAGACTCATTATGGCCGCAAAATAAAACACCGCAGGCATTCGCCCCATTTCATTGGCGAAATACCACCCGGCAAGCGCCGCACCGCCGCCGATCGCGATTTCCAGTGCGATGTACATGGTGGCCAGCGCACGTCCCTTCCGTTGTGGGTGACCCAGGTCGATCGTCCATGCGTTGATCGCCGGGGCAAAAACGCCATTGCCCAATCCGAACAACACGGATGCGAGGTACATGATGGCGG
The DNA here is from genome assembly GCA_020636045.1 of Lewinellaceae bacterium. Classification (GTDB taxonomy): domain Bacteria; phylum Bacteroidota; class Bacteroidia; order Chitinophagales; family Saprospiraceae; genus M3007. The sequence goes on along the minus strand of JACJYP010000001.1, from coordinate 708,265 downwards.
GTGAGTCGGCGAGGGCAAATGCCAGCATAGACGCCGTGATGATCAATGCCGAAATTTTCAGTACAGGTACGCGGCCCAGCCGGTCCGACATTTTGCCCGCAAGGAAGCGGGTAGAAACGCTGGCAAGGGTGAACAGGGTAAAAAAAGTTCCCCGGTTCGATACCCCCAGCGCATCGCTGAGGTCGGGTACCAGCGTCAGGATCACCCCGTAACCCACATAACAAAAGATCATGGTGATTGCCGAAGGTATGGCCAGGGGATCAAAAATATCGTCGCGGGTTACTTTCAGCAGCGCCGGTCGAAATTTCTTTTTTTCGGGCAGTGTTTCGGGCAGATTGGTCAGGATCAGCACCGATAATACCGCTACAAAAGCCGACGCGTAAAACATCGGGTTGGGGTTGCCGCCATAATGCTGCACCATCCAGCTGCCGAGGGGAGGGGAGGCCGAAGTGCCCAGACTGAAACATATTCCCAAGATGCCCATGGCCTCACCCATGCGACCGGGCGGCACGATATCGGCGACATACGCCGAAGTGCCTGTCGGCTTGAAACCCGTGGAAAATCCGTGAAAGAAACGCAGGGTCAGAAAACCGCCGACAAAAGCCAGTTGCGGGTACAGCAGGCCGCAGATCACACAGGCGAATGTGCCCACATACATCACGGGAAGCCGCCCCACGGTGTCGGTCAGTTTGCCGCTGAAAGGCCTCGAAACGCCGGCTGTGATGGTAAAAAGCGCGATGATCAGCCCCTTGTATTCGCCGCCGCCCATGTTGCTGAGATACGAAGGCAATTCCGGCAGCATCATGTTGAAACTGGCGGCAAAAAGTGCGTGTGAAATACAAAGCAGGAGAAAGGCGGGGGTGTAGAGGCGCTTTTCGGCGCCGGAAGAAGGTTCCATGCGCAAAGGTATAAAACAGCACGCATCCGGTGAAAGCGCCTTACTTTTTCAGGCCTTTTGAACGCTCTGTCAGTTTGCTTCGGATGAATCCGCTCAACACGTCGAGGCCGCGTTGGAAATCGCGGTTATTGTTCACAATAACATCTGCCTCTTCCTTGTACGGCTGGATGTAGCGTTCATAGGAAGGCAGCACATGGTGCTGGTACTTGTAGAGCACATCGTCGAGCGGATAGCCGCGCTCCACCTGATCGCGCATGATGCGGCGAATGATCTTGAGGTTTTCTTTTGCATTGATAAATACCCGCAGGTCGAGCAGGGGAGCGATCTTTTTGAAATGCAAAACGAACAGGCCCTCGATCACGAGCACCGGCGCCGGATGGAAGGTGATCCTGCGGGGTTTGGCTTTTGGATTGTTGAAAGTGTATTCTTCGATGGTAATGCTTTCTCCGGCGATCAAATGTCCGATATCTTCCCGGAACTTCTTCTTGTTGAATGATTTGGGCAGGTCAAAATTGTATTCTTCATTTTCGTCCCGATGCTGCTGCTCCCGCGGCAGGTAATAATCGTCCTGCGAAACGATACAGAGCTCCGCTTTTGAAAAACGATCGCTCAATGCGCGGATAAAGCTGGTTTTTCCGCTGCCGCTGCCGCCGCTGATCCCTATCACGAATGGTTTCATAGTTGAAAAAAGTTTTGATCTGTTGCCCCTGTTTGTGCCGCTGCGAAAATAGGCTTTCGGCTAAAATTTCTGCAAACCAGCGGCACTGCGTACTTTTCGGCGATTTAAAATGTGTTCGGGCCCTGCAAAAAATCCCGAACACGTTCTTGGAAACACCTTTACCTTGAAATCCGACACAAAAAAACATGGATTTTATCACTAACCTATTGCGCGGCTTGCTGGGCCTGGCCTTCCTGATCGGTATTTGCATTCTTCTCAGTCGCAACCGCAAGGCCATCAACTGGCGTTTGGTATCGGGCGGGATCGGCCTTCAACTCGTATTTGCCATCCTGGTACTCAAGGTGCCGGGTGTGAGCTGGGCGTTCGATCAGTTTGCCAGCGTGTTCACGTATATTATTCAGTGGTCGGAAAACGGCGCCCAGTTCCTGTTCGGCGACCTGGCGACGGGCGATAAGGGTTTCGGGTACATCTTCGCATTCCGGGTATTGCCTACCGTGATGTTCTATTCTGCGCTGTCGGCCGTCCTCTTTTATTTCGGCATCCTGCAAAAGATCGTGTACGGTATTGCCTGGGTACTCACGCGCAGCATGGGCATGAGCGGACCGGAAAGCCTCGCAGCCGCGGCGAATGTGTTTATCGGGCAGACCGAAGCGCCGCTGATCGTCAGGCCCTACCTGGCCAATATGTCGCGCTCGGAAATGATGTGTCTGATGACCGGGGGGATGGCTACGATCGCGGGGGGCGTGTTCGCTGCATATGTCGGGTTTCTGGGGGGGGACGACCCCGCACAGCAACTGTACTTCGCCCGCCATTTGTTATCGGCATCCATTATGTCTGCACCGGCGGCGATCATTTGCGCCAAAATACTGTTTCCGGAAACGGAAAAGCAGGATCTTGAAAAACTGACGCGTACCGATACCCACGTCGGCGATAATCTGCTGGATGCCATTGCGTCGGGCACGACCGACGGCCTGCGCCTGGCAGTCAACGTCGGCGCTATGCTGATCGTATTTACTTCCCTCGTCTTTATGCTCAACTGGATCCTGCAGCATAGCGTAGGCCAGTGGACCGGTCTTAACGCTTACATACAAACATCCACCGGCGGTCGTTTCGAGGGCCTTACGTTTACCTATCTGCTGGGGCTGATATTTGCCCCCCTGGCATGGCTGTTGGGCACCCCCTGGCACGACAGTATGCTGATCGGCCAGCTGCTGGGTATGAAAACCATGATCAACGAATTCGTCGGCTACGGCGCCCTGGGCGAAATACAAAAGACGGTAGACCTGCACCCCAAATCTGTCATTATCGCCCTGTACGCCCTGTGCGGATTTTCCAACTTCGCCTCCATCGGTATTCAGATCGGCGGGATCGGCACCCTGGCGCCCAACCAGCGCAAAATGCTGACAGAACTGGGCTACTGGTCACTGATCGGCGGCTCTATCGCCTGCTTTATGACCGCTACGATCGCCGGCATGCTGTTGTAAGCGGCGCGTCACGGCGGCACCGACCTTGTTATGATGACACAACGCCAACTGTTTTTCCGGCATGTCGCCCAGACTTCTCCCGCGCCGCTGGCGCTCGAGATCGATTATGCCGAAGGCTGCTGGTTGTACGATCGCAACGGGAAAAAATACCTAGACCTGATCGCAGGAATCGGGCCGAGCGTATTGGGGCATCGCCATCCGAAAGTGCAGGCTGCCGTGCAGGCGCAGACGGAGCGCTACTGGCACACCCTCGTGTACGGGGAGTTCGTGCTGGCGCCGCAGGTGCAGTATGCCAGCCTGCTTGTCGGGCAACTGCCCGGGCTCGACAGTGTCTATTTCGTCAACTCCGGCACGGAAGCGACGGAGGGCGCCATGAAACTGGCCAAGCGCCATACCGGCCGGCCGAATATCGTTGCCTGCCGCAACGCTTATCACGGCACCACGCAGGGCGCCGCCAGCCTGATGTCGCCCGACGTTTTTACACAGGCATTTTATCCGCTGCTGCCCGGAATCCGGCATATCGACTTCAATGACGACCGCGCGCCCGACATGATCGATCGCCACACGGCCGCCGTGATCGTGGAAACGGTGCAGGGAGAGGCAGGGGTGATCCCTCCGCGCCCGGAGTGGCTGCAGGCGCTGCGCCGCCGTTGCGATGAAACGGGTGCCTTGCTTATTCTCGATGAGATCCAGGCGGGCATGGGGCGCACAGGCCTTTTATTCGCTTTTACCCGCTACGATATTGTGCCCGATATCCTGCTGCTGGCCAAGGGTTTTGGCGGCGGCATGCCGCTCGGCGCATTTGTCGCCCGCCGCGGACTCATGCAATCGCTGACCCACGACCCCGTGCTTGGCAACATCACTACCTTTGGCGGCCATCCGGTCAGCGCGGCGGCCGGCCTTGCCACCCTCGAAGTGCTGCTGGAATCAGGCCTTATCGGCAAGGTGCAGGAAAAGGCGGCAATGTTTGCCGAACGTCTGCGACATCCTGCCATACGGGAGCTGCGCCGCGCGGGGCTCTGGTTTGCCGTCGACCTTGGCGATGCGGAAAAAGTGCAAAAGGTGATCCGCCATTGTTTGGAGCACGGTGTGCTGAGCGACTGGTTTTTATTCAACGACCGCAGTTTGCGCATTGCGCCGCCGCTCACCATCGATGAGCACGAGATCGCTTTTGCCTGTGATGTGATCCTCGACGGGTTGTCGGCCTTATGAATTTTCCTGCTTAAGCAAAGCTGTACCGATGGCGCATTCCAGGCAGCGGCGGGGCGTGCAATACATCGTTTTCAGCTGGATCAGCGCTTGCGAATGGGCGGCATTCCTCGCCTTGATCCCCATTGCCTGCCAGTTGTCGATCATGCTGTTGCGCTCTGCCGGCAATTCTTCGAGCAACGCCAGGGCGCGTTTTTGATATTGCTCCTGCGATTTTACTTTCCCGTAATGAAAGAGAAATGGGACCACCGTATTGATGATCAGGAGGCGGATAAAATCGCGCCCCGGTACTTTTTCGCGCCGGGCCGAGGGGTGCCCGAAGCGGTAGTGGGTGCTCCAGTATTCGCCGGGCGTCGCTGAAAAAAGGTGTTCCAGTTCCCGAATATTGCGGGCATCCAGCACACAGGACAACAGGTGCGCAGACCGGTGCACAAGGGCGGCGAATTGTGCCAGCCGGATGGTGGGGAAATTTGCCGGGCGCAGGCGCAAAAACTTCCACTGGGATGCGGGAAGCGACGCAAGGCCGTATTTGTGCTTTAGAAACCGGTATTCCCGCGCCAGCATCTGCGGGTATTCTTCCTCGCATGGTTCATCGAGCAGGCCCGCCTGCCCGAACAGAAGCGCTTCCAGTTGTGCGGGGTCGTTTTTATGTCTTGCCAGTGTGAGCAGCGGCAGGGAACGGGCCAGTGCCTCGAACGGCTCTGCGTTTACCTTGAGTCCGAATGTCCGCGCCAGACTTCTGTAAAAGGCCTCTTCCCAATGGTTGCCGGTGGCGCGCAACGCCTCCTCAATGGCAGCGTTTTTTTGTTCGAGGCGCTCTACAGCAAGCCGGTCGAGCCAGTTGAGCCGTACGATCTCCGGCGCCTTGCCGATAGATGGCTGGCAAGGCACCCAGGAACGTTCCTGCTCCAGACGCTGATAGGCTTCCAGCAGACCGGACGGTGTGCGATCCTTTAATGTCAGACAGGGAATGCGCTCGCCGCCGGCGCGCAGTATAGGCGTGTCTTCTTCCCACACCACGTGCAGCACCACATTGTCGTAGGCAGGATCGCCGGAATGCCCGTGTGCCAGCCATTCCGATGCGCGCAGGTGCATTTCCACATTGCCGGCCCATCGGGTGTCGCCGATGCGCAGACGGGCGTTGAAAAAATCGGGTCCGGCGTGGATGTTCCATTCTCCGGGGTGTGAGATGTCGATGGGCAGGCCTTCCGTAGTGGCGAGATCGCGTGCGTCGAAGCGCCGCCAGCGCCACAGGAAGTGGAGGAAAGATTCTCGCATAGGGGGTTACGAGGTTTCGGGTTAATATTTCTCCAAAGATATCATTCAGCAACTTACAACGGGCATAATTCGTTTATCTTTGTAAATAAAATTTAGAAAAATGGCTGGGAATAACGGTGTAACAGAAAGAAAAAAAGGTATCAAAAAGCAGCCTGCTAAGATCAATTCCAAAACAGGCCTTTATGTGAAACGCGATGCAGCGACGGGTAAATTTGTGTCTGTTAAAGAGGGTAAAACACTTTACAAGGGCGTCACCAGGGAGGAAATCGTGAAAATGTCTCCGGTATTAAAAAGGCTTGCAGAGTATGACAAAAAAGGTACCTAGTAAGGCTGTCAACTATCCTGAAGTAGAAGATTTTGAGCAGATTGTCTCCAATCTTAGGAGTATGCGGGCGGAATTCACTGAGGATATTCCTCCTTTTGAGACAAGGTACGCAGGGGTTTTGGAAGGTATTCTTGCTCAAATTCGCGCTGAATACTACGGTAAAGAACTTTACAAAGGAGTTGTCAACAAAGCAGTCTGGCTCTTCTACTGCCTCATTAAAAATCACCCCTTTTTCAACGGTAATAAAAGAGTGGCTGTAGTTGCCCTGTTCGACTTTCTGAAAAGAAATGTCTCCGAACTTTATATTGATGAGGACGCGATCCTGAACGACCTTTTCCAAATGGCAATTCGCACTTCAGAAAGCGATCCGGCAGAACTGGAACAAGTTAAACGTTACCTGAAAAGAAAAATACGGAAGTTCATATTGGAATTCTGAACACTTGCATTTGAGCGTATCAATACTAACAGCGCACCTGCAGAAATTATCCCTTTTTAAAACGGCGGTGTTTTCAGGCTGTCTACCTTTGTCACAATGACAGATGCCTTTCGCACGATCGCGGCGCCCAGCACCGGTGAGTTCAAAGACCGGGGCAGCAAGTTTATCGCCTACGCCTGGCCGGTGAGGGAAGAGGCAGAGGCCCTGGCGCATCTCGAAGCCCTGCGCAAGGAACATTTCAAGGCCAGGCATCACTGCTATGCCTGGCGCCTGGGGCCGGATGGCACGCGGTTCAGGGCCAATGACGACGGCGAACCCGGCGGCACGGCCGGCCGGCCGATCCTGGGGCAGATCGACGCTTTCGGGCTGACAGATGTCGCAATCGTTGTGGTGCGTTATTTCGGAGGCACCCTGCTGGGCACCTCGGGACTGATCAATGCGTACCGGGAAGCGGCGGCAGAGGCCCTGCGACACGCCGAGGTCGAGGAAAAGATCATTCAGGATGTGTTTGCGTTCGATTTCGACTATGCCCTGATGCCGGATGTGATGAACGCAGTAAAAAAACTCGGGATCGACCTGCTCCGGGAAGTGTACGGCGACCGCGGCCTGCTCGACATCGGTATTCGCCAAAGTGAGGCGGACAGCACCTTGCTAAAAATAAAAGCCCTGCTTTGGAAAGTGACGCCGGAAGAAGCGGCCACCCTGGATTGGCCCGCCGGGCTGATCGTGGAAAAGCAATGATTGCCGTATTGCCGGCCAAAAAATCGTTTTACATTTTCAAATGCGCCAGACCGCCGTTTTTTCCATCGACAATATCGACCTGTGGAAGCGCCGGCTGCTCCATTGGGCTGCCGGGCATACCTATGCCGTTTTTCTCGACAGCAACGGAGCAGTAGACCAAAATGATCAGGGTGCTGTCGCCGACAACTGGGAATGCCTGGTAGCGGCCGGGGCAATTGACGTACTGGAAGCCGGCGCAGGAAAGGCTTTTGAAGCCCTGCATCGTCATCTGGAAGAAGAATGGAACGGCGACTGGTGTTTCGGTTTTTTCGGCTACGATCTGAAAAATGAAGTGGAGAGGCTCGAATCGCATCGTTTCGACGGGATCGGATTGCCCGACATTGGCTTTTTCCGGCCAGCGGTGGTAGCCGGTATCCGCAGTGGTCGACTTGAGATACAAAGCATAGGGCCGGCGCCGGATGAAATTTTTGATGTCGTCAGCCGCCAGCCGCTTGATCATGATAATCCTGAAAAAACGCCGGCACATGCATCTGTTGCGCTCCTGCCGCGTATTTCAAAACCCGAATATCTCCGGAAAGTAGAAGCCATCAGGCAGCATATTGCTGAAGGCGATGTGTATGAAATGAACCTTTGCCAGGAGTTTTATGCAGAACAAGCCTTGCCGGACCCGCTTGCTGTATTCGAACGGCTGAATGCATTTGGCAGGTCGCCATTTGCCACTTTCATGCGCTGGCGCGACCGGTACCTGCTTTCCGCCAGCCCCGAGCGATTTTTGAAAAAAACGGGGCAAACGCTTATCTCCCAGCCGATCAAGGGCACACGGCGGCGCGGCGATTCGCCGGCTGCCGATGAGGCAAACCGCCGGGACCTTCAAAACAGCCAGAAAGACCGCGCCGAGAACGTCATGATCGTCGACCTCGTGCGCAACGACCTGGCGCGGCATTGTGAACCGGGGTCGGTACAGGTCGACGAATTGTTCGGAATTTACACTTTCCGTACCGTCCACCAGATGATTTCCACCGTACGCGGCACGCTGCGCGCCGGCATCCATCCGATTGATGCCCTGCGCAGCGCTTTTCCGCCGGGCAGCATGACCGGCGCGCCCAAAGTAATGGCGATGGAACTCATCGAGCGTTACGAACACACCCGCCGGGGCCTGTATTCGGGCGGGGTGGGGTACATGACCCCCGGTGGCGACTTCGATTTTAACGTCGTGATCCGCAGCATTTTATACAATGCCGCCTCGCAATACATATCCGTACAGGTGGGCGGGGCTATCGTGTACGACTCCGAACCCGAGCAGGAATACGAAGAATGCCTGCTCAAGGCAGAGGCGATGATCAGGGCCCTGAAAGGGTAAAACTGATTTCCTTTTGCGGAAAATCGCCAAAAAGTGTAGTTGAAAGCCAGTGTGAATGGGCTGCATCTTTGACTGGACGCTTAAAAAACGGCGTCCAGGTCTCTTTCAGGCAGCTTTTAATCCATCATCATCATTCACTTCTCAAACTTTCAACTATGAAACAGTTCCAAAAGCTCGTTTTAGTCGGGTTGTTGATCTCCATCGTTGCTTGCAATAAAGAGCATACACCTACAATGGAGCCCGCTCAGCAGCAACCATTCTCAAAAATTTCGGAAAACCTTTATTATTCTGAAACACCTATCGATGCCATTGATATATCCAATGCCTCCAGTATAGAGACAGGGACACAATCCCGGGGTGAAGGATATTATTTCACTACCGGTGAAGGCGGAGAGATTGTTACGCCGGATTTGGGTCCGGAAGGTCCCAATACTTACCCCAATTATACAGGAGCGTGTAAATTCATTTTCAGACTCTTCGACTCCCAGAATTGCGGCAGTTGTGCATTTCCCTATGCTACCGTACGTTTCAGAGACGGGATCGGTGGGGCGATTCTTGCCTCTTATAATGTAAGCCTGGGGCAAGGATGGATTGAACTGAATGTGCCGCAATCCTGTGCTGTTTCGATCGAAATAAACTGCGGAGGCCTGACCGGAGAGCCAGAGGACAGAGGAGGCAGCAGTTGTTTGTACAAGATTCAGTCAGCTGAATACGGGTGGAATCAAGGAGGTTATTTCGGTTGGGTGCCGACAGGTCTGGAGGTGTATTATCTTTTTCGTCGATTCCAGCCGAAAGGCGCTTTCGGCTCTGCCTATTCCCAATACCTGTGCGATTCGTGGTGCACCTGGAACGGAAGGCTGGCTGTCGGCAGTGCAAATCCTTCGCCGGCGACCTATTCGTTTGGCTGCGGATACCAAACCTATGGCGTAGCAGGCTCCTTTATTAAGTACTACCAACTGACGCAAGATGCCAATACTACGCAAAACCGGGCCGTTTATCCCCTCGCGGAAGGCTCCACCTATCAATTCAACACCACTCCGTTCAGTCCTACCACCACTGCCAATACAAATCTGGTTTGTACAGTCTCGGGAGGGGCTCAGGGCAACCCGCCGATACCTACTTCGGTCACCTTCGGCTGGGGAACCGATGCGCGCGTAGGTTGTGTCGACGGGTGCGGCATTTTCTATGTGGAATAATCGCATTTTCCCGCTTCCTGATAGAGTAAAATAAAAGCCGCCGCGATCGCTTAAGTGCGCATCGCGGCGGCTCTGTTTATCTTTAGTTCATACTGCTACACCCTGGTAATGTGCGCTCCGATCGCGTTCAGCCGCTGATCAATGAACTGGTACCCGCGATCGATCTGGTGTACATTGTGTATGACGCTTTTCCCTTTTGCCGATAATGCTGCGATGAGCAATGCCTGTCCGGCGCGTATGTCGGGCGAGGTCATTTCGATGCCGCGCAGCGGATAACGACGGTCGAGGCCGATCACCGTCGCGCGGTGCGGGTCGCAGAGGATGATCTGCGCGCCCATGTCGATGAGTTTGTCGACGAAGAACAGGCGGCTTTCGAACATTTTCTGGTGCACCAGCACACTTCCGCGCGCCTGCGTGGCCGTCACCAGCACGATAGACATGAGGTCGGGGGTGAATCCCGGCCAGGGCGCATCGTACACCGTCAGGATGGAGCCGTCGATAAAAGTGTGGATCTCGTAGTGCTCCTGCGCCGGGATGTGAAGGTCGTCGCCTTTGCGCTCGATCCGGATGCCCAGCCGTTCAAATACATCCGGAATGATGCCGAGGTGCTCAACCCCGGCGTTTTTGATCGTAATATCCGACTGCGTCATGGCTGCCAGGCCGATGAACGAGCCGATCTCGATCATGTCGGGCAGGCAGCGGTGTTTGGCGGCGCCCAGGCGTTCCACGCCTTCGATGTGCAGCAGGTTGGAGCCCAGTCCTTCGATGCGGGCGCCCATGCTGTTCAGCATCCGGCAGAGTTGCTGCACATAAGGCTCGCATGCGGCGTTGTAAATGGTCGTTTTCCCTTTGGCAAGCACGGCCGCCATCACGACGTTGGCAGTGCCGGTCACGCTGATCTCGTCCATGTGGAGGTAACTGCCCTGCAGGCCGTCTTTGGGCTGCTCCACATAGTAGATATCTTTTTCATCGTCGTATTTAAATTCTGCGCCCAGTTTCTGAAAACCCAGAAAGTGGGTGTCGAGGCGCCGCCGGCCGATCTTGTCGCCGCCGGGCTTGGGCAGGGTGGCGCGGCCGTAGCGCGCGAGGAGCGGGCCGATGAGCATGACGGAGCCGCGCAGCCGCCCGGCATCTTTCATAAACGCCTCGGAACGCAGGTAATCGATATCGATCGTGCCGGCGCAGAACCGGAAGGTGCCGGGTTCCGGCGCCTCTACGGTGACGCCGAGGCCGCGCAGGAGGTCGATGAGTTTGTTCACATCGAGGATGTCCGGCACATTGCTGATCGTGACGGTATCGTCGGTGAGCAGCACGGCGCTGATGACCTGAAGTGCTTCGTTCTTGGCGCCCTGCGGGTGCAGTTCGCCTTTCAGCGGCTGGCCGCCTATGACTTCAAAACTGTCTAATTGCATGAAATGATCGCGATCTGGTTTTGTCAACCGGCAAAATCCCTCTTGCTGCGAGGGCGCCGGTCTAATTAAGGGTCTCAGATGGAAAGGCCGGCAAAGATAGGCATTGCTTTAACGGTCGATTGCGTCGTAAACGACGACTTTTTGCCATAATTGCCAGCATTCGTCCACAAATTTCAGGTGGATCGGATGTTTCTGGTACAATTCTTCGTCCTCGGGCGAGTCGAAAATAGCCAGCCAGGAGAAATCGTAGGACCGGTCGATCACCTCGCGATGCGTATCGGCCGGCATGCCGAGATGACTTGTCCTGATTTGTTCGATCGCAGCCAGGCTTTGAATGCCGGCCGCCAGTTTTTGACGGTCGGCGTCGCTGGCGCCGGGGGCCATCCAGAAAAATACGTGGTGTACAAACATAACGGATACGGGTTCGGATGGCGCAAAAATGCTTGTTTTTCTGCAACTGCTCTTCGGTAACCATTTTTTTTGATGAAAAAATAATTCCCGCGCTCAGGTGACGGGCAGGGCAAATTCCGCCCAAAGCGGATAGTGATCGGAGAGCATGAACGACAATTGCAGACGGCTCAGATTACGCGCCTTCAGCACCTTGCCCACAAAATCAAAATTGCCGCCCCTGACGAATTCCATCGACAGTTTCGGTTGCCCGTTCGAGCCGTCGAACCACGCGATGTGGTCGTAATATTTTGTCTCGTCAAATATGGATCGCGTGACGGATTCCAGTGCCGGCGGTATGTGCAGGCCTTCGGAGAGGAAGGTTTGTGCCAGGGCATCGCCCCGCGCATCTATATTGAAATCGCCGAGCGCCAGCAGGTTTTGTTCGTAGTCGCTGATGTCTTTTGCCCAGTCCGACATCCAGCGGGCGATGGCTTTGAGTTCTGGAATGCGCTCTTCGATACCCGAGCCGAACAAAATATGCAGGGTGACCAGCACGAACGTAGTGCCGGCGCTGCGAAACCCTACGGCATAAGGCGTGCGGGCAAATTGCCGCTGCAATGCGTCCTGGGAAATACTGTCGAGTTGTTCCTGCGGCACCACCAGTTCGCAGGCGAGGCCGGACAACTGCACCCTGCGGGTATCGAAAAGGAAGGCCATGCGCTCGTCGTTGCCCGCCGCGCCGCGGTTCACGTCGGTGAGGATCAGGCCCCAGTGGTTGCCCAGCAGGCGGAGGACGTCGCGCAGGGCGCGGATGTTTCCTTTCACTTCCTGAAGGGCGACGACATCAAAATGGCTCAGTATTTCTGCAATGCAGCTCACGGCGTGCAGGTCGCGTTTGGGGCTGTCATCCGCATCGCTCGCCCATTTGCGGGTCACGTCGCCGAAGGCGCGGATGTTCCAGGTGGCGATCAGGAGGTTTTGTTCCAGGCGTTTTGCGGGAATTTCCTTGTTGAGTTGCACGCGCAGGGCGTCCAGTTCTGTCTGAATTTTTACCGGCGGGCGTTCGGTGATGACCGCCGTTGCTTGTGTCTGCCTCGACCTCACGGATGAATGCGTGTTAAATTAATGTAAAAAACAAAGATGCGAAAAAACGCGGGAAAGGCAAAAAACGGGCCGTTTAGCGCCTTCGGTCGCCTGCATTACATGCTACGCCACGGCTCCCGCCACCTGTTCCAGCGTTGCCTTTACCTGTTTGAGGCTGCGGATCTCGTCCTGCACCATGATGAGTTCCTTGTTGGTCTGTTTCATCGAAAGGCCCATGATCCGGCCTTTCTGCTGAACGAACGCCATGATCTTTCCGAACAATTCGGTTTCGTAAAATGAAGATTGCGGGTCGCCAATGAAGTAGCAGCGCAGTTTGCCGCCTTTCAGGATCAGGCGCTCGAAACCCAGTTTTTTGCAGGTCCATTGCAGCCGCAGGGCCTCGAAAAGCGCGTTGACCTGTTTGGGTATCTTGCCGAAGCGGTCTTCCAGGCGTTTTGCGAATTTTTCGATGTCTTCTTCGGACTCGATCGTATTCAGTTCCGTGTACAGGTTCAGGCGCTCCTGGATATTGCTCACGTATTCATCGGGAATGAGCATTTCCACGTCCGTTTCGATGGTAACATCGCGTACATACGAGCCGCCCCGGGCAATTTCTTCCTTGAAAATATCCTTGAAATCGGTCTCTTTGAGTTCCTGAATGGCCTCGTCGAGGATCTTCTGGTAGGTCTCGAAACCGATATCGGCGATAAAGCCCGATTGTTCGCCGCCGAGCAGGTTGCCGGCGCCGCGGATATCGAGGTCGCGCATGGCCACGGCAAAGCCGGAGCCCAGTTCGCTGAATTCCTCGATGGTGCGCAGGCGTTTGCGCGCCTCGTGGGTGAGTACGCTCATCGGCGGCGCGAGCAGGTAGCAGTAGGCCTTCTGGTTGGAGCGCCCTACGCGCCCGCGCAACTGGTGCAGGTCGCTGAGGCCGAAGATGTCGGCGCGGTTGATGATGATGGTGTTGGCGTTCGGAATATCGAGGCCGGTTTCGATGATGTTGGTGCAGGCCAGCACATCGAATTTGCGGTTGATAAAATCCACCAGCACCTGTTCGAGGTGCTCGGCGTCCATCTGGCCGTGCGCCATGGCCACATCGACGTCCGGACAGATGCGTTTGAGCGTTTCTACTACCTGCGGCAGGTCATTGACGCGGTTGTGCACAAAAAATACCTGCCCGCTGCGATTGACTTCGGTATAGATCGCTTCGCGGATCAGGTCTTCGTCAAAAACGCGAATCTCCGTCTGTATGGGCTGGCGGTTTGGCGGCGGCGTACGGATCACGGAAAGGTCACGGGCAGCCATGAGGCTGAACTGCAGGGTGCGGGGAATGGGCGTAGCGGTCAGGGTGAGCGTATCCACATTCACCTTGAGCGTGCGCAGTTTTTCCTTGCTGGCCACGCCGAATTTTTGCTCTTCATCCACGATCAGCAGGCCCAGGTCCTTGAAAGCGACGTCTTTGCTCAACAGCGCGTGGGTGCCGATGATGATGTCGATCGTGCCCGCCTTGAGCTTTTCGAGAATCTCTTTTCGCTGCTTTGCCGTGCGAAAGCGGTTGAGGTACTCCACGGTGACGGGGAATTCGGACAGGCGCTCGGCGAAGGTTTTGCCGTGCTGCAGGGCGAGGATGGTCGTGGGCACGAGCACCGCCACCTGCTTGCCGTCGCATACGGCCTTGAACGCCGCACGGATGGCTACTTCCGTTTTGCCGAAGCCCACGTCGCCGCAGATCAGGCGATCCATCGGGTAACTTTTCTCCATATCCCCCTTTATGTCGTTCGTCGCCTTGAACTGGTCGGGCGTGTCTTCGTAGATGAACGAGGCTTCGAGTTCGTTTTGAAGGTAGCCGTCTGGTGGAAAGGCATGCCCCCTGGCTGCGCGGCGGGCGGCGTAGAGTTTGATGAGTTCCGCCGCGATGTCCTTGATCTTGCGTTTGGTACGCGCCTTGAGTTGTTTCCAGGCATCGGAGCCGATCTTCGACAGTTGCGGCGCGGCGCCGTCCTGCCCGATGTATTTGGATATCTTGTGCAGCGAGTGGATGCTGACGTACAGGATGTCGTTGTTTTTGTAATTCAGCCGCACGGCTTCCTGCACCTGCCCGCCGATCTCGATCTTTTGCAGGCCGGCGAAAATGCCGATGCCGTGGTCGATGTGCGTGACGTAATCGCCGGGCTGAAGTTCGCGCAGGAGCCTGATATTCAGCGCCTGCTCTTTTGAAAAGCCCTGCCTGATCTTGTACTGGTGGTAGCGCTGGAATATCTGGTGGTCGGTGAGGCAGGCGATCTTGAGGTCTTCGTCGACGAAGCCTTCGTGGATGGGAATTTCGACGGGCAAAAAAGCGACGTCGGCCTTGAGTTCCCGGAAAATGGCCGCCAGGCGGTCGAACTGCTTGGGGTTTTCGGAGCAAATATATACTTCGTATCCGCCCGCTTTCCACTCGTGCATGGCGCGAATGAGCAGGTCGAAATTCTTGTTGAAACTCGGCTGGGGTTTTGAGTGAAACGTTATGGCGGCCGGTTGATGGCGGCCGGTTGATGGTTGGGACATGAATTGCAGGTTCAGGGCAAAAATAACGGTAATACAGAAGTATTGTTGAAAGAAATACCCGCAAACGGTGGACGGTAGACGGCAAACGGTAGACGGCCCACGGCGAACGGTGGACGGCTTGCCTGTTGCAGGTTTACCGTAGGCTGGTAGATATTACCACGTTCCTTGCAGCGATTACACAAAGGGCGTTCGTCGTTACAACGTTCCTTGTAGCGATTACACAAAGGGCGTTAGTCATTACCACGTTCCTTGCAGCGATTACACAAAGGGCGTTAGTCGCTACACGGGGCCGGCATTGATATGCTGCTTTTCCGTAAACACCAGCGGCCGCTCCGCGATCTCGCCCGCCACATCGCCGGGATACAAAAATGCACGGTCGCGGAAGATATCCCGCAGTTCGGCCTCGTCGAGCGCGGTGATCTTGGAAGCAAACTGTTCCGCCCGCTCGAAACAATACTGCAGGCGGTCGAGCAAAAACTGGTAATCGCGTATCCAGATCACGGCGTCGGCCGGCAGGATATGGAAGAGTGACACCTTTTGATCCTGCCGGAAACGGGTGTTCAGGTTGGGCACGATGCTCACCGAACTGAGTTTGCGCAGCGACAACTGGGTGAGCGGATCGAAGGTGCGGATGTTCTCCACTTCGTCGTCGAAAAGTTCGATGCGGTAGGGCATTTCGTTTCCGTAGGAAAACAGGTCGACGATGCCGCCGCGAATGCTGAACTGGCCGGGTTCGTACACAAAATCGGTGCGCCCGAAGCCGTATTCCACCAACACCTGAATGGCGAAATCGACGTCGAGCCGTTCGCCGGTCCTGATTTCGATGCGGCTCTGTGCGAGCACTTCCGGCTTTACCACTTTTTCAAATAAAGCCTCGGGATACGTGACGATCACCGTGCCGCCCGTTTTGTCGGGCGACGATCCCGTGATCTTGTTGATCGCTTCGCTTCGCTGCAACACCTGCACGGAATTGAGGTCGTCGAAAAAAGCCGGTCGTTTGAAAGAGTCGGGAAAGAAAAAAGGCGCCGGTTCGCCAAGCATGCCTTCCAGGTCGTTGTGCCGGTAGGCGGCTTCCTCCTTTGAATTGGCGATCAGCAGATGAAATCCCCGGTTTCCGGGCTTTTGCGCGAGCACCGTAGCCGCCAGGGCAAAGGATTCCTGCGCGCCCGTCAGTCCGCTGAGATGAATGCGGGTGCCGGGCGTCGGGTTTTCGAGGGACTGAACGATCCTGTTGACCGCCGGGTGCTTGCGCCAGGCGGCGAGAAGGTGCTGGAGGTTGCTCACGGGGCAAAGGTAAACATTGAATGCCTGAAAACGGATGAGCGGCCGGAAGGTTCGACCGAAGATGCCAAAGGATTTGCCATCAATTCTTTGCAACCCTGATTTGGTCAATTCCAAAAAAAATCCGGATAATTGCCTGCCCCGGAAATCAGGGCCGATTGGTGGTGTGCGCTTGAAGCAGTAAGCAGGCGCCAGTAGCAGTTGGCAGAAATACCCCCGCCTGGGCAAAACGGGAAATGGAAATCGTTTTTGCACAGTAGTTCGTACCGGGATCAATACTGCCACTGCCAAACCAGTTGAACCAACAAAAAGCCGTGTAACCATTTTTCTTTTTCCCTGAACCGAGAAAAGGCATCACCTGCTCGCTCATGGCCAGTAAATCAAAACATCGCGCCTCCGGGAAAAAGAATGCCCCGGCCAAACAGGCATCTCCACCTGCGCAACCTGCCGCTCCGGCCGTCGACTGGCAGGCGCTGATCCACAAATACTCCCTGCCCGTGCTGGGTATCCTGCTGCTCGCCGGCTTTCTGATCCGCGTGCTGCATTTGCCGGACCTTAGCCTCTGGATGGATGAATACGTGCACGTGATGCGGGCGAAAAATTTCCTGGAAGGCGACGGGCCGCTGCTGACCGACGACAACAACGGTATCCTTTTTACGCTGAGCCTGCTGCCCGGCTTTGCGATGTTCGGCCCGGAAGTGTTCTGGGCGCGATTTCCAAGTGTTTTGTTCGGAATCGGCACGATCTATCTCACTTACCGGATGGGCACGCGCCTGTTCAACCGCTACGTGGGTCTGCTGGCGGCGGGGGGCGCTACGTTTTCGCTTTATCTGATCTTCTGGTCGCGGGTGAGCCGCAATTACGCCATCCTGGCCTTTTTCTTCCTGCTGCTGGGGCTGGTGTTCCTGGCCGCTACGGAGCAGAAAGCCGAACCCGGCGCTGCAAATTTCTGGCGCCGGAACGGGTTTTCGGTAAAACACCTGTTGTGGTTGCCGGTGGTGGCCTTGCTGTCGCTGTTGTCGCACCAGCTCACATTTTTCTTCATTTTTACAGTCGCCGTATATACGTTGGGCCTGGGGGTAAAGACCCTGTGGGACGGCACCGAAAAAACAGGCAATACAAAGTATCTCTGGCTTGGCGGGGCTTTATTGCCTTTCCTGCTCATTGTGCTGATTCCCCCGTTGGGTGGATTATTGAGGGATCTTCTGCAGCCCATCCTGCTTTCCAACATCGCCGACTGGGCCTTCCCCAATTTTAACCGCCTGGGCGAGTTATGGTCGGCCAACCCGCTGGAGGCCTTCGACCGCTACCACAACCTGCTCCGCTATGACCTGCACTGGCTTTACCTGCCTGCATTGCTGGGGCTTTTTGTTGCCTTCCGCCTGCGCGCCCGTTCGGCCTGGTGGATGCTTTGCAGTTTCGCCGTACCCTTCATGCTGCTGAGTTTTATTTACCGGGAGCCCTTCCTTTGCCGCTATCTGATCTTCGCATATCCGTATCTGCTGATCGCGGCCGCCGCTTTCTTTTATGCCGTTTGGGAGTGGCTGAACCGGAAAGCAATGCCGGGGATGTCTCAGGCGACCGGCGTATTCCTGCTTGCGCTGCCATTTATTCTGTTACTGATCAATACGCGCTGGAGTTCTGTGGGAGACCTGGCGCTGGCGCGCAAACTGGAAGGTTATATCGTGGATTCCCGCGTCGCCAGCTGGTCGTTCACCGACTGGAAAGAGGCCTGTACTTTCGTGGACGGCAAGCGCCACAAAGGCGATGTGATCATGTCGACGGTGCCGACGGCGGTTTCCTACTACCTGCAGCGGGAAAACGTACTGTGGTTCCGGCAGGCGTATTATGATACCGGCAGCAAAAAATATAAACTGAACCCGCCCAATCCCAACGGAGGGCCCAGCGCCGCTTCTTTCGAGGATCTGGTCCGCACCGTGGAACAAAACCCGCGCGGCTGGCTGCTGGCCGATTATTACCTGGAAAATATTTTTACCGACGAGCGCGCCCTGCTTTGGGTGTACCAAAATATGCAATACTACCCGGAAGGCTCCAAAGACGGAAGCGTGATGGTGTTCGGCTGGGATCATTCGCTGCCGAAACCCGAGCGGCAAAATCTGGTGGTGGAACTGGGGCACTACCAAAACAAGATCAAATCGCGGGAATACCACATGACCCTGCCACAGAGTTTGTTCGAGCAGGCAAAGATCAACATGACTGTGCGCGTGCAGGGCGTGGATTCCGACCGCGAAGCGCTGGTGCTGTTCAACGGTCAGAATGCCGTATGGATACCCGCCAACAAAAGTCCGCAGGTGGAGGAGCGCGTCGTGCCGCTGAACCGCAGCTGGATCAGGCCCGGCAGCAACACGATCCAGGTGCTGTACGAGCCCGAGCGGCCGAGCGACCCGAACAAAGGTTTTACGGTCCATTTTCTCTCCATTACGGGAGAGTAGGTTGCGCCAGCAGTTCGAATTCGAAGTTTTCGGTGTTGTAGATCTGTTTGTTGCCCACCAGAAGGAATCCGTTTTTCTGCAAAACGCGCTGTGAGGCGGCGTTTTCAGGGTCGACGTAGGCGAGTAGTTTCGGCGCCTGCATTTCTTCAAACGCGCACCGCACGAGTGCTCCCACGATCTCGGTCGCCAGTCCCTGCCCCCAAAAGGGCCGCAGTATCAGGTAACCTACCTCAAGGTCGTTGCCGGGCAAATATTCCACATGCCGGAACACGCAGTTGCCGGCGGGCTCGCCCGTGTCTTTCCAGAGGCAGATAAAAACGCCCAGTCCGGGGTTCTGCTCGTTGTATTTAAGCCACATCGCCATGCGGCCGCGCACCACCTCCGGGTCGGTTTCCGGCGGACGGATATATCGCATCACCTCCGGATCCTGTTGCATCCGGAAAACCAGTTCGAAATCGTCGGCAACAGCAGGCCGTATCAGCAGGCGATCGGTCTCAAGGTTCGGCATGTGGCATTGATTTGAATGTGAAAGCAAAACTACGCCGGGATGTGTATCTTGCTGCGAAGGCGGCTGTTTTTTATGTCGAACCCTGTGCGACCAATGTTTCAGATCAATATCATCAACGAAAAAGCCATCGAGATCGTGCTGGGCGATTCGATCGACCTTACCACACATGAAAAAGTGATGGCATGGTATCGCGATCTGTTATCCGATCCTTTTCCGGGATTTGTGTCTGCTTCACCTGCCTACGCTTCCGTTTGTGTGTTGTTCGAGCCGGAAAAGACCGGCAAACCGCATCCTGTCGACGCGGTGTCGGAATATTTACAGGAAAGGGAAAAGAAGATCGCTGTCGGCATCTCACAGGCAAAGATCACAGGTGGGGAGGTCGAGGTGCCCGTGCATTACGACGGCCCGGACCTGGAAGATGTGGCTGCGCGCCTCGGCATGACGACGGCGGAAGTCGTGGCGCTGCACAGCAAAACGGATTACACCGTCTTCATGAACGGCTTTTTGCCCGGGTTCCCCTATCTCGGCCCTTTACCGGAACGCCTGGAATTGCCGCGGCGCAATACGCCCCGCGAGCGTGTGCCCGCAGGCAGCATAGCCATTGCAGGCCGGCAAACGGGGATCTACCCACAAACATCGCCGGGCGGCTGGCACCTGATCGGGCGCACGGACCTGCGCCTGTTCGACCCTTTTCGCGATCCGCCCGTTCGCCTGCAACCCGGTATGCGCGTACGATTTGTCCCGGTATTTTGAAGATCAGGATTATACATAACAACGGGCTGGTGACCGTTCAGGATACGGGTCGCCCGCAATGGCGCGCGGCGGGAGTGCCCGCCAGCGGGGCTGCCGATATTTCGAGCCACCGGATCGCCAATATGCTTGCGGGCAATTCCGCTAATGCTGCAAGCCTTGAATATTCGGGCGGGCATTTCAGCGCGGTGCTCCTGCAAGGAGGTCGTCTGGCGCACGCCGGCGCCGGCGGGCGCTTGTTGCTGAATGGTGTGGAGCAACCCTGCCAACGCACGATACTGGCGCCGGCGGGCGCCCTGCTGGAGATCAGACCGCGACAGGATGGCAACTTCAGTTATCTGGCGACTTCCGGCGGCTGGAACGTCCCTGAGATGCTGGGCAGCCGCAGCACCTGCCTGGTCGCGGGATTCGGAGGACTGGAAGGGCGAAGCCTGCGCAGCGGAGATATGCTGGAAGCCGTAATGCCAGCGGAATACGACCTAAGTGGCGTATGGACAAGCCCCTGGAGGGCAGGGGAGGGGCCGGCCGTAAAAAACGATGAAACGACGATCCGCGTGCTGCCGGGCCCCGAGTCGGACCGCTGGGATGCCGATACCCGACTTCGTTTTTTCGAAACGCCGTTTACGGTCGGCCGCCGCCGCGACCGCATGGGCGTGCGGCTGGAGGGCCACTTTGTTCCCGCCCAAAATGTAGCGATGCTTTCTGCGGCCGTTTTGCCCGGCACGATCCAGGTGCCGCCCGACGGTCACCCCATTGTATTGATGGCCGATGCGCAGACGACCGGCGGATATCCGCGGATCGCTCAGGTCATAGCGGCAGATTTGCCCTTGTTCGCGCAGATAGCACCCGGCGGGAAAGTGTTTTTTCAGGAGACCGGCATCGAAGAAGCGGAGCATTTGCGGCTGGAGCAGGAGAAAGTCATGCGAAAAATGCAACTTGCACTTCGTTTTAAAATGCAGGAGTATGCGATCCGTTGACATCAATTGCGACATGGGCGAAAGTTTCGGCCGCTGGCCCATGGGCAACGACGCCGCGCTGATGCAGTACATCAGTTCGGCCAACATCGCCTGCGGCTTTCATGCAGGCGATCCGCAGATCATGCGCAATACGGTTCGCCTGGCCCTGAAATACCACGTGGCGATCGGCGCCCACCCCGGCTTCCACGATCTGCAGGGTTTTGGCCGGCGCGAGATCCATATGGCGCCGGAAGAGGTGTTCAGCCTTGTCCTGTACCAGATCGGCGCACTGGAAGCCATCGCGAGGGCGGAAGGCGGCGTTCTGCACCACGTAAAACCCCACGGGGCCCTGTACAATATGGCTGCAAAAGATCGCCGCCTGGCCGATGCCATTGCCCGCGCCGTGCAGCAGGCAGGAACCGGATTGATACTTTACGGCCTGAGCGGCAGCGCGTTGATCGATGCCGCAAAAGCCATCGGGTTGCGCACGGCCAGCGAAGTATTCGCCGACCGCAGTTATCAGGACGACGGCTCGCTCACCCCGCGCAGCCAGGCCGGCGCGCTCATTGAAGATGCCGTCGCGGCGGCCCGGCAGGCGCTGCAAATGGTAGAACAGCAGCAGGTGCTGAGCCTGCAGGGCAATCCGGTAGCGCTCGTCGCCGAAACGCTTTGCCTGCACGGCGACGGCGCCCATGCGCTCGAATTCGCCCGGGCGATCCACCAGACTTTCGTTGACCGCGGGATAGAGATAAAAGCACCATGAAAATATCAGACGCCGCCTCCGGCATGACGAGCGCTACACTGGGCGCCGCTTTTCTGATGGCCACATCGGCGATCGGACCTGGCTTTTTGACGCAAACGACCGTGTTTACAGTGTCGCTCGGCACCAGCTTCGGTTTTGTGATCCTCCTGTCTCTTATGCTCGACCTGGGTGCCCAGGTCAATATCTGGCGGGTGGTGGTGGCCTCCGGGCGCCGGGCGCCCGAACTGGCGGGGGCCGTATTTCCCGGCCTGGGCCATGTGCTGACTGTGCTGATCGTGCTGGGCGGACTGGCCTTCAACATCGGCAATGTGGCGGGCGCCGGGCTGGGCCTCGATGCGCTCGCAGGCGTACCGGTGGTATGGGGCGCAGGCATCAGCGGGGCGCTGTCGGCAATGTTGTTTATGAGTCGCGAGGCGGGCAAGACAATGGACAGGGTGGCCCGCGCGCTTGGTTTTTTGATGATCCTGCTGACCGGCTGGGTGGCCTTTTCCGCGCACCCGCCCGTGTTGCAGGCCCTGAAACACACATTTTGGCCCGAAAAAATCGATATGCTGGCTGTCCTGACCATCGTCGGCGGCACCGTCGGCGGATACATCTC
Organism: Lewinellaceae bacterium; assembly: GCA_020636045.1. Taxonomy (GTDB): domain Bacteria; phylum Bacteroidota; class Bacteroidia; order Chitinophagales; family Saprospiraceae; genus M3007. Next base: position 685,918 of record JACJYP010000001.1, on the reverse strand, counting down.
TTTTGCCGGGGCGCACCGCCTGCTGGCGGCCGGCATAAAAGGAAATAGCCATGTTCCCCTGGCTACCAAAAGCGCTTTTACAGGCATCGGTGTCGCGACCCTGATGCGGGGGCTGTTATTCCTTGCTGCCATAGGGGTTGTAGCCGGCGGAGCCGCTATCGACCCCGCCAACCCGCCTGCCTCGATCTTTGCCGTCGCCGGAGAAGCCGGCTATCGTTTTTTCGGGCTGGTGATGTGGTCGGCTGCGGTGACATCCGTGCTGGGCTGTTCCTTTACCTCCGTTTCATTTTTGACCGCTTCGTTTCCGGCCCTGCTGAAATATGAAAAGCCGCTTTTGCTCGGCTTTATCCTTTTTTCCACCCTTGCGTTTGCCGCCTTCGGCAAACCCGTGCAGGCACTCATCATCGCGGGCGCATTGAACGGCCTCATCCTGCCGCTGGCATTGGCCGCTTTGCTGCTGGCAGCGCGGAAACCTTTGCTGACCGGAGATTATCGCCCTTCGTCGTTCTGGCTGCTGGCCGGCTGGCTGGTGGTGCTGGTGATGGGAGCAATGGCCGTTGTGGCGATGAAGACACTCATGCAGGGCTGAAGTGCCGGTTTTTGTAAGTATTGGTTTTGTAGTGATTTGGTGAATACGGTCACCCTCCATGCAATTTGTTGCGGGGTTATCCGGGAGGAAATAATTTATTGGTTTTTACCGATTTATAAAATACTTTTGCAAATATTCTGAACAAAATGAACCCTTAATCCACCGCCTTATGAATACCGCGAAAGCCAATGAAACAGTCAGGAATATACGCGCCCTGATCGGTAAAAACGAGATAGCCGAAGCCCTGACAGCCCTCGTGGAGTACTTTACCTCCCTGAAGGATAAGGCTAAATTGAACGACGTGATCGCGTTGCAGGCGAGGCTCTACGGCCTGCAGCAGGCTGTCGCACGCGGCACGGTGTCCGAAGCCGAAGCCGGAATACAACGCGGCCAGATCTGCAACAGCGTACTCATCCTGCTGGACGGGATCGCCCCCGATGAAGCGGAACCCGAGCCTTCCAAACCGGTCCGGAAAGGCAAACTCCTGCACAACATCCCCGAAGAAATGCGTTTGGGGGAAGTCATTGAATGCAGGGTGCGCATCGCTACTTCTGAAAAACTCTTGCGAAAAAACTTTGCCGGCGCCGGACACGTGGAGACGATCCCGCTCGAACGCATCGGCGACCATATGGAGGTCGATCTGGTCGCTTCCGAAAGCGATGCCTTTGTCATCAAACGGCAAAACCGGCACGCGCGGCAATTCGTCGACCCCGACGTGCACACCGAATGGGTGTTCGATGTCATCCCGATGAAGACGGGCCCCCAGAAACTGTATCTCAAGGTGGATATCATCATGCGGGAAAAAGGCAAGAAGTCCTATCGCGACGAGGTGATATCCGTGCCGGTTGAGGTAAATACGACGGAACCTGTGGGAGGAGCGACTAAATGGAAAGAAGCGGCCAATATCCAGGCCAAAGCGACCAAAAACTTCCTGGCCAAAATGCTGGGCGGCCTCGGCGCGCGAAAAAACCGGGGGCGTGTCGCCGCGACCCTGCTGGTAGCGGTGATCGGGGTCGTGCTGGCCCAGTGGCTGTTTTCCGACAATTTCGGCAACCTTTGGGCGTGGCCGCCGACGCCTGCCGACGGGTTGCATCGGGTCAGCGTATACGTGCATTCTCCCACTGACAGTATTGCCGAAGAATTTACGGTCTCCAACCTCAATGTGCCGCTGAAAAGCATCATTCCGGGCGTATTCGGCGGACTGGCCAGGGTGCCGGATGATTACACCCGTCATTCGATCTATTACCGCGGCAACAGCGCATCTAAATACTGGGAAAACATCACGCTGAAGGATAGCGTGTGCCACCTGTATGTTTTTCAGGCGCAGGATACCATGACCTGCGGGGTGTATGTGACCGTCGATACGGTGCTGCAACCTGTGGAATACTGGCAACTGATCTGGCAGAAAAACGCCCTTGAACGCGAATATTTTAGCGTATTGCCGATGTCGGATACCTCGTTTTTCGTACCATTGGGGCCATACTGCACTGCGCTGTACGACCCGAATGCACGCTACGATTTTATTTTTCAGAACGGCAACCTGAGATATAGCGCCAGGTCGGTTTCGCTGGCGGAGTACCCCTGGACGCTTATTTTCAAGCATGTGCAGCAATCAAGGGGAATCACTACCCTGGGTGCCGATCCCGTGCCTCAGACGCCGCAAGTATATTCCACCCAATATCTCACCTTGCTCTTCAGCCAGCCGGTCGTATTTGGCGGACTGATCGTGAACGGCCGCGCCGTCAATTCGCAACACTACACGACTTTCGATGCAGCCGATGATCCGAAGCGGAAAGCGGGGTTGCGCCTGCAGATCAATGCGGAAACGCTGGGCGCCGGCAATCCACAGACGCTCGATGTGGGTATTTCCAGTACCGACTGCAAATGCCAGGAAAAGCAGATCGATCTCGGTTCCGGCAGCACCGAGATCAGGGAAACGATACAGTGTGATAAGATCGGTGGCGTTAAAAAGCCGGTCATTAATTTGAAAAAATCAAAAATCGCACTGACCATACCACCCCACCTGGCCAAAAGCATTCAGGATATGGAGATTACGGTTGACGGCTCGACCTTTTCAAAAACACTACCTATAAAGGATGGCGTCATCCCATTCGAAGTGGACCGCCTTGACAAAAGGGTCCGCAATATTTGCCTGGGGGTGAGGGGCAGCAGCTCGGGTGAGCTGATCAATCTGGCCTGTTATGAAGGAACACTGGACCCGGAAATGAGCATGGAAGTGCAACTGCCGGAAGGCAGGATCGTGCGGAGGTGAGGCTTCCTGTTGCGGTGTTTTTTTGGCAAAAAGGAGCAACGATCGCGAAATCTGTCTATTTTTCTCCCGGAAAAAGACTCCGACGACCGGCCTCACTTCAAAAACGCCACTCCATGCGCACCAAAACTTTTCCGGTCATCCTGCTCACGTTGGGATATGCTGTCTGCTTTTCCCAAACGGCGGACTCCTCTCGACAAGTCATGATCGGCTACGGAAGCCAGGGTTTCCGTTTTACCACCGGCGCCGTATCTCATCTCGATGCCGGCACATTCAACCGCGGACAAATATACGACTGGAATCAACTATGGCAGGGACTTGTGCCCGGCCTCATGGTCGCGCGCGCAGGCAGCAACCCCAACGAGCCGTACGATGTGCGGATGCGCGGGCTTCATACCATAAACGGGCGTACTCAACCGCTGTATGTGGTCGACGGCGTTCCAGGCGTGGATGCGCTGGCGATTGATCCTAACGAAATTGTGTCGGTCGACATACTGCGGGATGCCGCATCTACGGCGATCTACGGCGGGCGCGGGGCCGCCGGTGTGGTGCTGATAAGTACACGCCACGCGCAGGCGGGTGAAATGCGCGCATATTACAGCAATCAGATTTCATTCGAATCGGCCGCCAAACGGTACAAAGTGCTCGGTGAACAGGCCTTTCTCGATCTGGGCGGCATCGACTTGTCGCCGTTGGAAACGGTGAATACAAACTGGCAGGACGAGGTGCTGCGTCAGGGGATCGGGCAGGCTCACCATCTTGGGCTCAGCGGCGGCATCGGAGCGGGTACGGATTTCAGCGTCAGTTTTCACTACCGCAATCAGGAAGGCATCCTGCGGAACACCGGATTCCGGCAATACAACGGCAACATGACCGTATCGCAAAAGTTGCCGGGCGACAGGGTTACCCTCAGCGGCGGGCTGACCCTGGCCAGCCGGGAAAAAAAGATAGGCTACCCGGAGGCGTATCGCTACGCCGTGACGGCAAATCCTTCGTCGCCGGTCCGCAGCGGCGATCCTCAATTCGAACCGTACGGCGGCTATGTGTCGGAGATATTTTTTGACTACTTCAACCCCGTTTCCATCATAGAACAGAACCGGCACGACGGCACGGAAGTGTACGGTCTCGGGTACCTGCGCGCCGAAGCGCAATTGCTGCCGGGATTGCACGCGATGCTGCTGCTCGCGAAGGAACAAAACAGGGAAAATACGAGCGAATACAACGGAAAGCAAAGCCAGTTCAGGGGCATCGGCAGCAACGGACGCGGGCGAAAGACGGAAGATGTATCGCAGCAGGATATCCTCGAATCGACCCTGCGATACCATTTCCGCTTTTCACAACTCGGCGTGCAATTGCTGGGCGGCTACAGCTGGCAACAGGCCGATAACGACGGCAGGGCGATCGATGCGGGCAACCTGATCTCAGACGTGCTGGAAGACAATAATTTCGGTTCTTTTACAAATGTCCAATCCGGCGATTTTTCGGTATCCGGTTATCGTGCCCGCGCCCGACTGGCGGCGTTTTTCGGGAGGGCGCAACTGCAATGGGACAGTACCTTTTTCCTGAATGCCGGCGCGCGGCGGGAGGGCTCCTCCATGCTTGGGAAAAATGCCCGTTGGGGTACGTTCCCCTTTTTCAGCGGCGGTGCGGATCTGGCACGGCTGTTCGGCTGGCGTCATATCGGTCAAATGAAGATCCGGTTGGGAAAGGGGGTGTCGGGCGGTTTGCCGGCAGAAGGCTTGCTTTCTCAGGTGCTCTTTTTGCCGACCGCGGACTTTTATTACAACGGAGGTTACGTACCCGGCTACTACTGGGCACAGGCAGCAAATCCGGAACTCGGCTGGGAGCGCCACAGCGAATGGTCTTACGGACTCGATTTTTCCCTGTTGCGGGGCCGGTTGCAGGGTTCGCTGGATCTCTATCGATACACCAGCAGCGACCTGATCGTTCGACAGATCGTGAAGAGCCCGCCGAGCCTGAATGAAATACAGTACCAAAACGCCGCCGAACTGAGCGGAAAAGGGGTGGAGTTATCCTTAAATTATACAGGCGTTCAAAACCAGAATGTTACCTGGGAATTTGGATTAACAGCGTCTCGTTTCAGCACGGTCATCGAAACCTATGGCCGCCCGGATACTTTCGACCTGGGTATCGCGGGCAGTCCGGGGCTGTGCTGCCCGCGATACCAGTTGATCTACCCGGGCGCCGGTCTCGGCACCTTCTGGGGCCCTGTTACCGACGGCGAACTCGACGGCAATGGGGAGTTGATCTTTAAAAACATCGATAAAAACCCAGATATAGATATAAATTCGTTTCAGCGCGACCAGGCAAAGATCGGGACTGGCGTACCGAAATGGGAATTCGGCTTCCGGCAGCGCTTCGCCTGGAAACGCTTCGACCTGAACCTTATGCTGCGGGCCGTTACCGGGCATACGCTGGCGAATGAAATGCGCCTTTTTTATGAAAACATAAATTCCGGCAACAGCCACTGGAACAAAGTCGTGACGGAATACTACGACGAGCGCAATAAAAGCCAGAACCGGATCAGCAGCTGGATCATGGAAGACGCCTCATTCCTGCGGCTGCAAAACCTGTCCCTGGGGTACCGGTTCAAATTGCCCGAAAAAAGCGGTATTCGCTCTTTGTACCTGCAGGCCGGCGCGCAAAACCTGCTGACCATTACGGGTTACAGCGGCATCGAGCCGGAAGCGAGGCTTACAGATACCGGCACTTCAGACAACGGGTCGCGTAGTATTCCCGTCCGTGTGCCCTTGACGCCGGGTGTCGACCGGCGAAATACGTATCCGCTGGCCAGGGTCTTGTGGTTTGGCGTTCGCGCAGGGTTTTGAAAGGACGCTATTCCGTTTTTGCGCCGAACATCTCCTTTTCAACGAGTTCGCAGAGGATATGCCCGATCAGGATATGCGCTTCCTGGATGCGCGGCGTATCGGTGGCGGGCACGTTCAGCAGCAGATCGCACAGCTCGGCCATGGCGCCACCCGTTGCACCGGTAAATCCCACGATCGTCATGCCCCGTTTTTTCCCGGCTTCAACGGCCTTAATGATCCCCGTCGAGTTGCCGGAAGTGCTGATCGCCACCAGCACATCGCCGGCGCGGCCTGCAGCCTCTGCCATGCGCGCAAAGGTTTCATCGTAGCCGTAGTCGTTTGCTACGGCAGTCAGGAAGGAACTGTTCACATGGAGCGCCTCCGCGTACAGGGGCGGCCGGTCGAAGTAAAACCGGCCCGATAGTTCGGCGGCCAGGTGCTGGGCGTCGGCCGCGCTGCCGCCGTTGCCGCAAAACAGGACTTTCCCGCCGCCGCGGAACGCCGCGATCATACATTGCGCCGTCGCCGCTATCTTCTCCTGAAACGCCGTGTCGGTCAGGAGCGCTTCCTTAACAGCGATGCTCCCGCGAATGGCTTTATTTATCGAGTTGTTCATGACTTGTTATTTGTGCCGGACGGCAGCGGTCTGTTCATCAGCAGGGCCTTTGCGGCGCGCAGGCGATTGGGCCACCGTTCCATATCCACGACCATCCTTGTGCGGTCGTCGAGCGGCAAAGTTCCGTGCTTTTTTTGCAATTCGGCATAATGCTGCAAACAAACCCTGGTGATGGCAATGAGAAAATGCACGCTTCCCAGGGCATGTCCGCCTGCCAGTTTTTGCTGCCGCAGGCCGTCAAACGATGTTTCCAATGCCTGCACCTGCCGTTCGAAGCTGCGGATGAGCGCATCGGTGGCTGATTGCGCAGCGTAGCGGGTCGCCAGCGTTTCCGTACCCGCCTGCCGGTCGTGCCAGAGATCGAAGATGTCGTCGCACAACTGCACCAGCGCGCCGAAGTCATAGAGAGCTTCCCGTTCCTGCTGCGGGAGTGGCGATGCCAGCACCCGCCGGAACAAGAGCACTGAAAAGCCGCCTTTTTCGGCAGTGATATGTTGCAATTCCGCGTCGCTGATGTTGCCTTTTACCTGCCTCCCGGCCGTTTCAACATTAAATACCCGGTGCATAAAATCTTTAAATTCATGCAAGTCGCCGGGCGGCAGAGCGCTGTAAATATTGTGCAGCAGGTGCAACGCCAGGCCCCGCTGATCGGCCAGCGCGCCGTATGCTTCCGGGTTGTTGCGCCACAGGATGTCGCTGCCGTCCTGCCCGCGAAACAGGTCCACCAGATCGTCGAAATAGTACGCCAGCGCTGCGAGGTTGGTAAACAAATGCCGTTCCTGCCTGCTGCGTGTCCGCCCGTGCAACAGGCAAAATACGATGCCCAGGTAGGTAGTGCCGTAGAAATAGTGTTTCAGTCGCCTTTTTTCCCCCGAATGCAGTGCTTCGGGGTGGGGCAGGGCCAGGTCATGCAAGGCGCGGGTACGGAAATAGCGCGCTGCCCGGGCAAACCCCAGCGCCAGCCAGACGGCGGCGTAAGCGAGCTGATACCAGTATCGGACTTGTGCGAGCATTCCATTTTACGGGTTTAGCAAAGGCGCTGCCCGCCCGGAAGGGCCTGCAGCACGGCGATGACCGTGTACGACAGGAACATGACCATACACATCATGATCGGGATGCCTGCGATCGGGTATATTTTCGATTGCCAGTAGCCCACCTGCGACCACCAGTCGATGACAAGCACATGCACGAGATAAATGCCGAAACTCGCGGCGGCCATCCGTTTTTCGATGTCGAGCAGGGGCGGCCGGTCGAATGCGTATTGCGCGAGCAGGAACCAGCCTGCCGCGGCAATGGCGCAATTGGGGGTCAGATAATCGTAGAAATAGGGGTGGAACTTGCCGCCAAAGGTTTTGCTCGCCCAGTAGGTGCCGACGGCTGTGATGGCGGTGCCGGCGATGATGAGGCCTGCTCCGAGCCTTGCCAGTTGTTTCCTGTCGAGTCGCCAAGGCCGGATATGCACTCCTGCCCCGTCCTCGCCTGCCGCCGCCTTGTGGCCGAGGTAATATCCGAGCACAAAATAGCCGCAGTTGTTGCAGACCAATTCGAAATAGATGCCGATGCTGATGCCGAAAAATTCCCAGAGGATCTTGTACACCCAGGTGCCGAGGACGCAGCAGGCGAAGAAATAGAAGAAATCATGTTCGCGCGCGCTGCGCACCCAGGGCCGCAGGATCGGGTAGACCATGTACAGGCCGATGATCAGGTATATGAACCACAGGTGGTAATGCACGGGCCTTTCCACAATACCCCGGATGGCTTCGGCAACCGTGGCCGGCGAGCCTTTCGAAAAGTAATTGTAAAAACTGTAGATGATCATCCAGAACAGGGCCGGGATCACCACCCGCGAAAATCTTTTTTTCAGGAAATCGCCCAGTTCGTAGTCTTTGCTTAGCAGCAAATACCCGCTGAGCATCACGAACAGCGGCACCGCCGGACGCGCGAGTGAATCCCACAGATTGCCCGACCACCAGGAAAATGTATCGAAACCGCTGGATTCCTGCGCCACCGAGCCCGACACGTGAATGCCGATCACCAGCAGGGTGGCCAGGTTGCGCAGGCGATCGGCCCAGGCCATGGAGCGACGGCCGGTAGGGTGGCCGGAAACGGCGGGTTCGCTGACGGAGGATGCCTTCATGGTGATCTTCGATATCGGTTTAGAAGGAAATTTCCAGCCCGTCGTGGGCCAGTGAAACATTCGGCGGCAACTGTGGCGCCACATCGGCGACTTTTCCCATGTGGTGGCTGATATGCGTCAGCCAGGTATGTTCGGCGGCCAGTTCGGTGGCAAAAGCCAGCGCCTCATTCAGGTTCATGTGTGCGGGGTGTTCGCGGTGGTGCAGGGCGCTGGTGATCAGTTTTTTGGTGCCGGCGATCTTGCCCCATTCAGTTTCGGGAATCGACTTGACATCCGTCAGATAGGTCAGGCCGCCGAAGCGATAGCCCAGGATGGGCAGGCGGCCGTGCATGACCTCTACGGGTTGAACGTCGATGTTGCCGATGCGCAGGGGACTGTCCTTGTCGATGGTCACCAGATCGATGCGCGGCAGGCCCGGTATCGGGTGGCCGAATACGTACTCGAAGCGCTTGCGCACCTGCTCGGCAACACGCGGCAGGGCGTAGACCGTCATGGCGCGGCCGGTGGAAAAGTTGAAAGGCCGCACATCGTCGAGGCCGATCACGTGGTCGTTGTGTTCGTGGGTCAGCAGGATGCCGTCGAGATGCCGGACCCCGGCGCGCAGCATCTGCTGCCGCAGGTCGGGGCCCGCGTCGACCAGGATATTGGTGTCGCCGGCCGAAACCAGTACGGAAGAACGCAGCCGGTTGTCATATGGATCGGTAGAGGCGCATACTTCACAGTCGCACCCGATGACGGGTACACCCTGTGAGGTGCCGGTACCGAGAAAAGTAAGTTTCAATTTGAAATATTAGGGCTTGCGACTTTTTTGAATGAGTTCACGGGAGGCTTCCGACAGGCTTTCCGGGTCGTATTCAAGTGTTGTGAGTATGTCGAGCAGGCAATTGATGCGCGCTTCCGTGTCGAAGAATTTATTGATCACGGCAATGCGGCGGTTTTCGACGATGCAGTAGCCGCTCTGGAAATTGCCTTTCTCATACCGGACCACGTAGTTCAATTCGTCGAACAACTCTTCGAGTTTTTTCAGCGTTGTTTGGGTGTAGCGCATATTGACCGTTCGCTTTATTCGCAGTTTAACACTCCGGACATTCCTCTATCTTCGCCGCAAGTCGCGCAAAAGTATCCAAAATCTCCCACTATGCGAATCAACACATTTACGACCATCCTCCTGTTTGCCGCTGCCCTCGCGCCTGCCCTGCTCGCTGCCCAGCCGCGTTTCCGCGCCGGCCTGATCGCCGGCCTGACCGCTTCCCAGATCGACGGCGACCTCTCGGCCGGCTACAACAAACTCGGTTTTCAGGCGGGCCTGCGCACCACGGCCAGGCTTACCCCCAAGACGGAGGGCAGCATCGAGTTCCTGTTCGTGCAACGCGGCAGCCAGAGCGAACTGGTTCGCGACCAGTTCAATCCCTACAATTTTTCACTGACGCTCAATTACGTCGAAGTGCCGCTCCAGTGGCATTACAAGGACTGGCTCGTGGAGGGCGACGGCAATGATGAGGACTACTACCGGGTTTCGCTGAACCTCGGCCTTTCCTACGCGCGCTTCATGAACGCTTCGGTCGACGACGAACTCAGCGGCGTCAACGTCGTGGTGCCCGATTACCTGAAAAAGAACGACTTCAGTTTTCTGATCGGCGCCAGTTTCTTCGCGACGCGGCATATCGGGCTTACCGTTCGCTATGTACGCTCTATCGGATATATGTACGACCCCCGCGACTGGGACCCCGCGCCGGCGCAAAAGGCCTGGAATGCCCATAGCCTTTATTTCCAGACGATGTATATGTTTTAGGGGTAGTAATTAACTTGACCCGTATTTTGTAACAAATTGAGTTGCAGGGAAATCGGCCTTATGGAAATCCCGATTTTGCGAAATTGGAGGCGGAAAAAGCCATGCCCGTCAGCGGGACAGGCAAATTTTGAAAAACCAGCACTATGAAAGTTGCCGTCCTCGATCTGGGCACCAATACCTTCCATTTGATGATCGCCGAGCGCAATGCGCAGGGCGACTGGTCGGTACTCGCCAAAAACAAAATATACGTCAAACTGGCCGAAGAAGGCATCGGACATATCGGCGACGCAGCGTTCCGGCGCGGCCTTGATGCCCTGCGTGTGTACAAGGCCGAACTCGATGCGGCGGGGTTGCGGCCGGACCGCATCAAGGCCTTTGGCACGGCGGCACTGCGCACGGCCGACAATGCGCCGGATTTTCTGAAACAGGCGGCTGTCATTACGGGTGTAATACCGGAGACCATCCCCGGCGACCGCGAAGCGGCGCTGATCCACAAAGGCGTGCGCAAGGCGGTGCCTTTCCCCGGCCACCGCGCACTGATCATGGACATCGGCGGCGGCAGTGTGGAGTTTATCATTGCCGACCGCGAACAGGTGTACTGGCAACAAAGTTTTCCCGTCGGCGCGGCGGTGCTGTGGCGGCAGTTTCACCGGCACGATCCCATCACCAACGACGAGATCGAAGCGGCGGAAACATGGCTGGATGGCGCCCTGGCTGACCTTTGGCGGGCACTGGAACGCTACCCGTGCCCTACGCTGATCGGCGCTTCCGGCACCTTCGACGTCATCGACCTGTTCCTGCTCGATCCGGCGACCAAGCCCGCGCTGTACGGCTATATTCCGGTGCGCGATTTTTACCCGCTTTACGAAAAACTGGTGCACAGCACCCTGGCCGAACGCCGCGCCATGGACCGCCTGCCCGAAGAGCGCGTGGAAATGGTGGTGATCGCGCTGGTACTCATTCGCTTTGTGCTGCGCAAGGCGGGCACGGAAGATATATACACCTCCGCCTATGCGCTGAAGGAAGGAATGTTGGAAGAATGGTGAGATTTCGGGATTTTTGAACGACATTTGGTCGTCAGTATACTGTTTAACTTGCCGGATTTCTCGCTCCGGATCAACTAAATGAAACGCCATGTCCGACTACAACGCTTCCGACGAGCTCAGCCGGCCCCGCACTTTCCGGTTGGTGATATACAACCTCGTGCTGACCACCGTCTTTTCCCTGCTGCTGTATCAGGTGATCCTTCTGGCAGCGGCTGCCGATGCCAAACAACAAACAAGCGGTAAAAAAGCGGCCGTCACAACCGTGGAGAAGCCGATCGTAAAACAACCGGTAGTCGCTGCCGAGCCCGACTCCCTCGCATCGGACGCCGACAGCGCAGCCATGACCGGCCCTGCGGAACCCGAGCCTGCAGAAACTGCGGAACCGCCTGAAGAGGAAACGCCACCCGCCGATACTCGCATGATCGCATATGTGCTTTGGGCCATTTCCCTTGCCGGCGGTCTGGGCGGCGTGCTCTGCAACCTGCGCGGCGTGTTCGAATTCACACGCGACCAGTCGTATTTCCCTGCTTATCTGGAACTGCCCTTTTACCTGCGTCCCGTTTCGGGCGTGCTTTGCGGCCTGTTCACCTTCTTCGTCAGCAGCTTCTTTTCAGGCGCGCTGGCGCAGGGTGACGGCGCCGGCTGGCAAACCTTGCCCGGCATGTTCCCCTATATCGGCATTGCATTTATTGCGGGATTTGCGTCGCAGGAATTCATGGAGCGGCTGAAAGAGACCGCCAAGACGCTGTTCGGCGGACAGGCGCCGCCGGAAAGTGCGCCGGAGCCCGTGGTGATCACAACTCCTCCTCCGGCGCCGCCTGCCGTAGATGACGACCCCGGCCACGAAAGTTTCCGCGGAGGTGACGACGACGCATTCGAGTCATTCAAAAAAGAGACCAAGCCGCCCGTTACGCCACCGCCGCCACCCTCACAGGTCGTGATCAGGCCTCCTCGGCGCCGGTCGGATTGATATTGGAAATTGAGAAATTGGAAATTGAAACTGAAATTGGAAATTAGGGAAACTGGAAATTTTATTCAGATACCAATTAGAATTTCTGGTTTCTAAGTTCTCAATTTCCGGTCGTCACCCGTCAAAGCGTTGATATATTGGCATTCAACTATTTATCTCAAGTTGTGCCGGTAGCGCGGCGTTTACGCCGCCATTAGAAATTAGGGAAACTGGACCATTCGGTCAACCCGTCAAAGCGTGATATATTGGCATTCAACTATTTACCTCAACAAGGTAGGCGTAAACGCCGCGCTACCAACTCCTCCAACAAGTAGTTATGTAGTTATGGCGCCTCCGTTAACGGCAAACGCCACGAACCGATCAATTGGTACAACTTGAGTGATTTACATAAAATCAACGCTCAAGCGGGTGCCGACCAGAAATTAGAAATTAGGGAAACTGGAAATTTTATTCAAATCCCAATTAGAATTTCCAATTTCTGGTTTCCAATTTCCAATTTCCTGTTTCAAGACATTGCCTTGTCCGAAGCGAACACGGCGGAGAGATACTCGCGGTTCAAGCGGGCAATATTCTCCACGGAAATGTCCTTCGGGCATTCGGCTTCACATGCTTTTACGTTGGAGCACTGGCCGAAACCTTCCTTGTCCATTTGCGCGATCATGGCCAGCACGCGTTTCTGGCGCTCTACCTGACCCTGCGGCAGCTGTGCGAGGTGGCTCACCTTCGCCGAGGTGAACAGCATCGCGGAAGCGTTGGGGCATGCTGCCACACAGGCGCCGCAGCCGATGCAGGCCGCTGCGTCGAAGGCATGCGATGCCTGTTCCTTTTCGATGGGAATGGCATTGGCATCCTGTGCCTGGCCGGTATTGACGCTGACGTATCCGCCCGACTGAATAATGCGGTCGAACGACGAGCGGTCCACCACCAGGTCCTTGATCACCGGAAATGCATGGGCACGGAAAGGTTCGATGACGATGGTATCGCCGTCCCTGTAGTGGCGCATGTGCACCTGGCAGGTGGTCGTGCCCTTCATCGGGCCGTGCGGACGTCCGTCGATCACCAGCGAGCAGGTGCCGCAGATGCCTTCCCGGCAGTCGTGCTCGAAAGCGACGGGCTCCTCGCGCCGGTGGATGAGCTGTTCGTTGAGCACATCGAGCATTTCGAGGAAGGACATGTCGGGATTGACGTCCGGTAACTGGTACGTAACGAATTCGCCTTTGTATTGGCCACCCTGGCGCCAGATTTTGAGCGTAAGACGCATAGCAATTGTCTGTTTTATTTAATGATCGTGATCGTCGAAACGATGTCGTTGTCGTATTGAAAAGTGATGCCGATGTCGTACGATTCGCCATCTGTATCGATGGAATCGGGCTGTCCGTAAGCGGCGATCACGTCGGCGCGTGTGCTGCCGATGCCGATGTTGCTGTCGGTTTTTCCGCTGTAGGGATCGATCAGCGAGATCGCCAGTATCTTGGTGTTCGGGTCCAGTGTTTCACTGTCCGTCGGCTCGAAATTGATGATGATGCCTTTGTTGATATACAGCAAAAAGTGAAAAAATATGCCGTTGATCTCAATATGCGAGTCCGTCACCGTGCCCAGTACGTCGAAGGCTTTTTGGGCTGTATCGCCGATCCTGATCTCTTTCAGGCCGACGCCCGGTTGAATATCGGCGTCGGAATTGCCGCCGTTGTCGTCCTTTTTGCAACCCGATACGGCGATCAGCAGGGAGGCCGCGGCGAGCATAAACATGTGTTTTGCTGTGTTTTTCATAGAAAAGAATATTTAAAGTGATGCTTGTTTACTGTTTTATCTTTTCAATGGCAGAGCAATTGTCGACCAGCAGGTTCCCGTTTTTCCGTTCAAATCCTTTCGCGTAGTACGCCATCAGGTCGATCTCGTCAAAATCTCCGGTGCGGGGCGTCAGCGTGAAAGTGTAGCGCGTCCACTGCGAATGGCTCACTGCGTTGCTCTCGGCCAGCAGTTCTTCCTGCTGGGTTTCCACATTTACCCCCCATATTTTCAGGATGGTCGGGGAATTGAAATTGGCTTCTTTCAGGGTCAGCCGCGACAGGGATTTGTAGATGTTCGAGCGGTTCAGGTACAGGCTGAAGGTGTAACTGGAATCCTTTTTCAGAAAACCGTCCAGTTTTTGCCCGATGCCTTCCCAGGTGTCGTTGTCGCGCACCACCAGCCCCAGGTACTGCTCGCCGTCCTGCGCTTCCATATCCACGCCAAAGGAGCCGGGTTGAACGTCGGGCGGGCTTTCCTTGGTGGAGCCCATGTTCATCCAGCCTTCCGGAACGGTGCAACACTCCGCCCGTCCGCGTTCGAAGGATGGGTTTTGCAATTCGAAGCGATCCTGGGCGGGCAACATCCCTGTTAGCCAGGACAGCAGAAAAAGTGTGGTGCAGTGCTTTATCATCATATCAGAAATCCCATTTGCCGGTGTACTTTTCGTAATAGGGAGAAGAAGTCCCGGGTATAAAAACGTGCTCGGCCAGGATAGTATGTTGCAACAGGTCGATTTTCAGGGTCCAGTGGTTGCCTCCCTGGAAATATTCATACCCAACGACCGTATCGGTGGCCGACCAGCCTTCGTGGATATGTTTTACATAGTCATACGTGGCGCAACCGCTGATAGAATACCACATAGAATCCAGTTTTGTCAGTTCCAGGGTGCTGTTGGGGATTGTATCAAACTGCTCTGTACCCGTCGAAAACGTTTTGCGGTAATAGTAACAAGTCCCCTGATGTGCCCCGAAAATCGTATCGAAAATACTTGCGGGAGGATTGCCTGTTCCCGGGTCGGTCATCGTCGCAGGGTCCGATTTTTTGCAGGAAAACACGACAATCGCGATCACGGCGATCATACCGGTTGTTGTAAATGCCGAACGTTTCAGCCTGAACCCTGGGAAATGCATGGTATTTTGGTTTGAAGTGTGAAAAAGGTGCTTATTCTGCGGTTCTCATATAACGTTTTTTATTTGTACGAGCGCTGCGTCACCTTCACTTCTTCATATTCCAGCGCCTCCTTGTGCAGCGCGGCCGCCTGATCCTCGCCTTTCCATTCCCAGGCCGCCACGTACATGAATTTATCGTCGTCGCGCAGGGCCTCGCCTTCGGGGGTCTGGTATTCTTCCCGGAAGTGGCCGCCGCAGGATTCGTTGCGGTGCAGCGCGTCGCGACACATCAGTTCGCCGAGTTCCATAAAATCGGCCACACGCCATGCTTTTTCGAGTTCTGGGTTGTATTCATCGTTGCGGCCCGGCACGAAGGCGTCGCTCCAGAATTCCCTGCGCAGGTTTTGTATCTCCGCGATCGCTTCTTCCAGGCCTTTTGCGTTGCGCGCCATACCGCATTTGTCCCACATGATCTTGCCGAGGCGGCGGTGAAAACTTTCCACGCTTTGTTTGCCGCCGAGGCCCAGGAGTTGCCCGATGCGCTCGCGCACCTCTTTCTCTGCCTGCTCGAATTCGGGCGTGTCGGTCGGGATCGCGCCCGTGCGGATCTCGTTGGACAGGTAGGAGCCGATGGTGTAGGGCAGCACGAAATAGCCGTCGGCGAGGCCCTGCATCAGCGCCGAGGCGCCGAGGCGGTTGGCGCCGTGGTCGCTGAAGTTGGCTTCGCCGGCCGCGTAAAGCCCCGGCACCGTGGTCATGAGTTCGTAGTCGACCCAAAGGCCGCCCATGGTGTAGTGCACCGCCGGGTAAATGCGCATCGGCGTTTCGTAGGGGTTGTCACCCGTGATCTTTTCGTACATCTCGAACAGGTTGCCGTAGCGCGCCTCTACCGTGTCCTTGCCCAGGCGTTTGATGGCGTCGGCGAAATCGAGATACACCGCCAGCCCCGATTTGCCCACGCCGAGGCCTTCGTCGCAGGCGACCTTGGCGGCGCGGCTGGCGATGTCGCGCGGCACGAGGTTGCCGAATGCCGGGTAGCGGCGCTCGAGGTAGTAGTCGCGGTCCGCCTCGGCGATCTGGCGCGGGTCCTTGAGGCGGTCGGCGGCCGATTTGGGTACCCATACGCGGCCGTCGTTGCGCAGCGATTCCGACATCAGCGTCAGTTTCGACTGGTAATCGCCCGACACGGGGATGCAGGTCGGGTGGATCTGCGTGTAGCAGGGGTTGCCGAAGTAGGCGCCGCGGCGGTGCGCCCGCCAGGCCGCCGTGGCATTGCTCATCATGGCGTTGGTGCTCAGGTAGAACACGTTGCCGTAGCCGCCGGTGCAGAGCACCACGGCGTGCGCGGAGTGGCGTTCCAGTTCGCCGGTGAGCAGGTTGCGCGCGATGATGCCGCGGCATTTGCCGTCCACCACCACGACGTCGAGCATTTCGTGGCGGTTGTACATTTTGACGCTGCCGAGATGCACCTGCCGGCTGAGCGCCTGGTAGGCGCCGATCAGCAACTGCTGGCCGGTCTGCCCGCGGGCGTAGAAGGTGCGCGACACCTGCGTGCCGCCGAAAGAGCGGTTGTCGAGCAGACCGCCGTATTCGCGGGCGAAGGGCACGCCCTGCGCCACGCACTGGTCGATGATGTGGCCCGACACCTCCGCGAGGCGGTGTACGTTGCCTTCGCGGGCGCGGTAGTCGCCGCCCTTGATGGTATCGTAGAAAAGGCGATACACGGAGTCGCCGTCGTTGCGGTAGTTTTTGGCGGCGTTGATGCCGCCCTGCGCCGCGATGGAGTGCGCGCGGCGCGGACTGTCGTGGAAGGTGAACACCTTGACGTTGTAGCCCAGTTCGCCCAGGGATGCGGCGGCGGAAGCGCCCGCGAGGCCCGAGCCGATGATGATGACGTCGATGCGGCGCTTGTTGTTGGGCGATACGAGGGGCACGTGGCCTTTATAGTCTTCCCATTTTTCGGCCATGGGGCCTGACGGGGTCCTGGAGTCGAGCGCGGGGTCGTGGGCAGTTTTCTTTGCCATAATGCAGAGCCGGCGGTGCCGGAAATATTGATGTGATCTGAATGAAGTTCGAAAAAATGGCGGCTAAACGGAGTGTTACATCGCGAAATAGAACCACAGCGGGATCAGCGCGAACCCCGCAGGAATGCCGATCGAATAGAGGTATCCGATGCCCCTGATGAGCGACGTGTAGCGCGGGTGGTTGATGCCCAGCGTCTGGAACGACGACCAGAAGCCGTGCCAGAGGTGAAAGGCGATCACCACCATGCTGATGGTGTAAAAAGCCACGTAAAACGGGTTTTTGAACGCCTCGGCCACGGGCAGGTACAGGTTCTGCACCGGGTGGTCGTAGGCGGCCACCTCCACGGGCGGCAAGGCGCCCATTTTCATCTGAAGCCAGAACTGCCACATGTGCAGCAGGATGAACACGAAGATCACGATGCCCAGCCAGGCCATGTTGCGCGCCGAACGTTCAGTCGAACGCGTGTGCGACACCGCGTAGCGCTCGTTGCCGCGGGCCGCGCGGTTGCCGAGCCAGAGCCGGATGCCCTGCACGGCGTGCCAGAGGATGAAGGCGTACAGCGTGTAGGAGACCACCTTGATCAGCGGGTTGTGCGTCATGAAAAACGCGTAGGTGTTGAAGGCTTCTCCGCCATCGTCATTCAGCAGTTGCAGGTTGCCGACCAGGTGCACGATGAGGAACAGCATCAGGAACAGGCCCGTCAGCGACATCACGACCTTCTGGCCGATGGAAGAGGAGAGGAATCTGGTAAACCAACTCATAGGGATGAGTGAAGAAAGTGAAAGGGTTTGTAGAGAAACGGTCCGTCGGGGCGGTCGGCTGAAAGGGTTGTAAAAGTTCGCAAAGAAAGGAACTTCGCGCCGGTTTTGAAGGGCCGCCCGGGTGTTTTTGGCGGAACAAAACTACTTTTCCGAACGCGTTTGCGACATTTTCGTTCGGAAAACCTGTGCAGGGCCCGCTTATTTAGACGGGGTAAAAATTCGGCAGGGGCGTCTCCGGAAATATTGCCCGGGTATCTTTTCCGGACAGCGGGGCCGGAGCGGCCGGCCGGGGGCGGATCGCGACGCACATCCGCCGGCGAATTAAAGATTTTCGCCTAATTTTACCCTGCATGCCTAATGCAGTGACGATCTGTTCATTATAGCCCTTCGGGACGTAATCCCCGGTAGAAATATGCAAATAAAAGCCATTGAAAAACACCTCGGCTTCCAACTCGAAGAACAGCCCGACCTGGAAGCACTGATGAAATACCGGAGCCGCAACACTTTTGCCCGGGACGGGCAGGGCAACGTCACCGGCCTGAACCTGCGCTCCAACGAACTGACCGACAAGCAGCTCGCCTTCCTGAAGGATGCCACCCACCTGCAGGCGCTCAACCTGAGCGAAAACGCGCTGACGGAACTCCGTTTTCCGGCGGAACTGTCCACCCTGCGCTTTCTGGACCTGAGCGAGAACGCCGGTTTGCGGCAGCTCGAATTGCCGACCATCCACACCCTTGCGCTCGAATGGCTCGACCTCAACGAATGCGCGCTCGAGCACTTCTACCTGCCTTCCCTGCTGTGGCTCCGGAAACTGGATATCAGCAGAAACAAACTCCGCGAACTGACCATCGGTCACTGCCGGGCCCTGGTGATGCTCGACGCAAGCGGCAACCAGTTGAGTTCCTTCCAATTGAAGGGCACCTACCATGCACTCAAGTACCTGTACCTGAATGACAATCAGATCGAAACGCTGCGTTTTATCGATCCCTTGACGGCGCTGGAGATTCTGCATTTGCGGAACAACAAACTGGAATATCTGCCGGATCTGGTTGAGTTTGACAGCATGGAAGCGCTCTACCTGCACGGAAATCCGCTGAAGGTATTGCCAAAAGAACTCATCGCGGAAGACGAGTCTGCCAGTTCCTGGGAAAAAGTGCGCGACTACCAGTTAAACCTGGAAAAAGGCGAGATCGTCAACGACCGCGTAAAGATCATCATCGTCGGCAACGGCCGCGTGGGAAAAACCTCGATGTTCAAACGGCTCAAGGGAGAAAAATTCGACGAAAACGAAGCCTACACGCACGGGGTCACCCTCGGCGAACTGACCCGGCGAGACCTGCCCGGCATCGAAACAGGCTCCCTGAATGCGGGTGTCTGGGATTTCGGCGGGCAGGAGATATTCTACGCCACGCACCAGTTTTTTCTTTCCGACGATGCGCTGTACATCCTCGCCTGGACGGCGCCGCAAAATGTGGAAGCGCACCGGAAGAAATACCCGGACGACAAGTGGCGTTCCTGCGAATACTGGCTGGACAGCATCCGGCGATACGGCCCAAAAAGCCCGATCCTGATGGTGCATACGCACAGCGACGGCAAACGCGACAGCATCAAAACGGAATACCAGGAAGCGCCGTTCGAGGCTGAATGCCTCTATTTCAGCGCAAAAAAGGATTTCGGCCTGCCCGAATTAAAAGAGCTGCTGGCGCAAAAACTGAACAGCTCCATTCCTTTTTTGGGCGAGAAATTCCCCAGGAACTACGAGTCGGTCATCGCGGACATCGAACGCCTGCGCGCGGAAATGCCCGTGATCCCGCGGCCTCGTTTCGACGAAATTTGCAAGACAAGCCGCATCGTTGCCGGCACGGAAGACTCGGTGCTGGACTTCCTGCGCCGGAGCGGAGTGGTCGTCTATTTCGACAAGGACCGGCTGCGGGATGTCATTTATATCGATCCGAACTGGCTGACCGCGGAAGTGTACCGCCTGATCGGGGACGAACTGCGCGACCATAAAAAAGAGAACGCGTTGCGCGGAAGAAAGGGGATCATAGACGAGGCCTGGCTGCAAAAAACGCTTCCTGACCACAAACCGGAAGATCGCCTGCGGCTGCTCGAACTGTTGCGCAACTTCGAACTGATCTTTGAAGACAGCGACACGCCGGGTGTGTGGGTGTCGCCGCAATACCTGCCGCGGGCTCCAAAAAAAGGCGAGAACGGCCTGTACGATATATTTATGGACGATGTGAGCCCGGCCTTCAGGTTTCGTTTTTCGACCTACATGCCCGACAACCTGATGATCAATTTCCTGAGCCGCTACGGACCGTTTTCGAGAAAACAATACTGGCAGGACGCCATCTGCTTTACCAATGCCGAAAAAGTGAAATGCAGCGTGGTGAAGGAGGATGAAAATACGCTGGCCGTCGCAACGGACGATTCGGCGCCCGGGCTTTCCCTGCAAAAGGAGATCTGCGAAGCATTCAGGGAACTGGGCAAAAATGCAAAAACGGAAATCGCTGCTGCCGGAGGGCCTTTTGTCGCCTGGGAAACACTCGCCGCCGATGTAGCGGACGATCGCCAGAAAACCAGGGCGTTGGACGGAAGTGCGGTGCCGGTGGAAGCCTTTCTTCACTTTTTCGGCAGCGAACATTTATCTGCCGGACCAAAAATGAAAGAAAAATCATCGCCTGCCATATTCTTTTCCTATGCCTGGGGCGACGGCGAAGAAACAGGTGAAAGCCGTGAAAAGGTAGTAGACGACCTTTTCGGATCACTCCTGAAGGACGACTTTGACGTTCGGCGCGATAAAAAGGATGTAGGGTACGGCGAGCTGATCAGCGATTTTATGTCTGAAATCGGGCGCGGTGACCTGATCGTGGTCTTTGTCAGCGACAAGTATGTGCGTTCTCCCTACTGCATGTTTGAACTCTACGAAATCGCCCGGAACTGTAAGTTTGAAAAAGACCTTTTCAGTACCCGGATACTGCCGGTCAGGGTTGAATCCATTCGATTCGACGACCCGGATATGCTGGAACAGTATTTCAGTTATTGGGAATCGGAAGAGCAAAAATGGGAAAACCTGATCCGGAAGCGCACCAAAAATATTACCCCGGCTCAATCCAGGCGTTACCATATTACAAAGGACATAAACCGGAATTTTGGAGAGTTGGTGGACTGGTTGACCGATATGAATGCAAAAACCAATGCCATCCTGCGGGAGAACGATTTTGCCGAGGTCAAGGCTGCAATTCTTAACCGGCTGGAAAACTTGAAGAAATGATGGCCGGTACTCATTATATGTGGGTTGATCTACCCGGTTTGCCCGAGCCTTTCGCCATGATCCCCATCGATGGCGGCGCCTTCCTGATGGGTAGTGACAAAAAGGCCGATCCGGATGCCTTTGATGATGAGTTCCCCCGACATGAGGTGCGGGTCCCCGGGTTTTTGCTCGGCCGATATCCTGTAACCCAGGAACTGTGGGAGGCGGTGACGGGTGACAACCCCTCGTTTTTCAAAGGAAAAAAGAGACCGGTGGAGCAGGTATCCTGGGAGGATGCGCAGATATTTATCAAAAAACTGAACGGGATTACCGGCAAACATTTCCGCCTGCCGAGCGAAGCGGAGTGGGAATACGCCGCAAGGGGCGGCCCGCACAAAAGTCCGTATCGCTACGCGGGCAGCGACAAACTCAAGGAAGTGGGATGGTTTGCAAGTAACAGCCACGGCGAAACCAAACCGGTCGGCCTGAAAGCGCCGAATGAACTGGGTCTGTATGATATGAGCGGAAATGTGTGGGAGTGGTGCGAGGATTGGTATGGTGGAAGCGATTATTATCAGGAATGCAAAAGAACGGGCTTAACAGAGAATCCCGCAGGGCCAAAGTCGGGCTCGCTTCGCGTGTTTCGCGGCGGCAGTTACTTCTCCGGCGCGCTGCTTTGCCGCGTCGCCTATCGCAACTACAGCACGCCGTCGCTTCGGCACCGATACCTCGGCTTCCGCCTCGCTTTGTCCCTGCAGTCAGTTGGCCGGCTCATACCGGCTTTCCCTTGAGCAAATGCGAGGGGCGGCGGCAGGGCCGGCAAGGCGGCAAGCGGAGCGCCGCCGGTAGGCGCTGTGGCCGCATCGAGCAGGGGGTTCGGGGCGCAGCCCCGATTTTTATAACGGGCGCCGACCGGCCCGATGAGGTGATCCGGCTGATATTGAAGAATCTGATGAAAATAATCGGGCGGGTTCCCCGTTTGAAACGCTATCAGCGCCAGTTGCACGTTTTAAATTGCACCCCATTTCGTTAAAAGAGATTCAAGCCATGCCAATCCATTATGACATTGAAACGGACGATCTTTTTCTCGCCGGTCTTGAAAAAGGCCTTGAAAAGGGCATGGAAAGACAGCAATATGATACGGTTGCGCGTATGCTCAAAACCGCCCGTTTTTCCGACGAGGAAATCGCAGGTATTGCCGGTGTTTCCCTTTCATTTGTACGAAAGATCAGAAAGGACTTGAAGGCATAATCTCCTGTCAAACCTCCGCCAAAAAAAAGCCGCCCGGGATCACCCCGGGCGGCTTTTTAATATTCCTTTAGCCTTGTATCAACGGCCGCGGCCGCCACCGCCGCCTCCGCGGCGATCTCCGCCACCGCCCCTGCGGTCGTCGCGTCCGCCGCCGCGGCGATCATCGCGACCGCCGCCACGGCCGTTGTCGCGTCCACCGCCGCCGCCGCGCTGGGCGCGGGCTGCGTTTTCTTCGTCGGTGGGCATGGTGCCGTCTGCTTTGGGCGTGATGGCCCGGCGCGAGAGTTTCATCTTGCCGGTACGCGGGTCCACATCGAGGATCTTGAACTGGATCGGGTCGCCGACTTTCAGCACGTCGCCGACGTTCTCCACGCGGTGGTGGTCGATCTCCGACACGTGCATCAGGCCCGTTTTGCCTTTGAACTTGATAAAGGCGCCGTACTCGGCCAGTTCTTCCACCACGCCGTCGTAGATGGCGCCCACATCGGGGGTGAACACGATGTCCTGGATCTTGCCGTACGCCGCGTCGAGCGAGGCCTTGTCGGGGCCATAGATGGCCACGATGCCGCCTTTTTCGTCTTCGTCGATGCTGATGGTGGTGCCGGTGTTGCGCTGCATCTCCTGTATGATCTTGCCGCCCGGCCCGATCACCGCGCCGATGTAGTCGCGGTCGATGCGGAACTCGACCACACGCGGGGCGTGCGGCTTGAGTTCTTCATTCGCCGCGTTGATGGTGTCGTTCATGCGGGAAAGGATGTGCAGGCGACCTTCGCGGGCCTGCATCAGCGCTTTTTCCAGCAGTTCGTACGGCATGCCGTCGATCTTGATATCCATCTGCGTGCCGGTGATGCCATTGTCGGTGCCGGTCACCTTGAAGTCCATGTCGCCGAGCGCATCTTCGTCGCCGAGGATGTCGGAAAGGATGGCGATGCGGCCCTTGTCGTCGGCAATGGCGCCCATGGCGATGCCGGCGATGGCCGACTTGATGGGTACGCCGCCGTCCATCAGCGCCAGCGAGCCGGCGCATACCGTCGCCATCGACGAGGAGCCGTTGGATTCCAGGATGTCGGAAACGAGGCGCACGGTGTAGGGGAAACTTTCGGGCATGACCTTGCGGATGGAGCGGCCGGCGAGGTTGGCGTGGCCGATCTCGCGGCGGCCGGGGCCGCGCATGGGTTTCACTTCACCCACCGAGAAGGGCGGGAAACTGTAGTGCAGGATAAAATCGTCGTCGTAGCTCTTGAGGGCGTTGTCGATCAGGATCTGGTCCTGCTTGGTGCCCAGGGTCAGCGAAGTGAGCGATTGCGTTTCGCCGCGGTTGAACACCGCCGAGCCGTGGGCGGAGGGCAGGAAATTGACCTCGCTCCAGATCGGACGCACTTCGTCGGATTTGCGGCCGTCGAGGCGTTTGCCGTCGCTGAGCACCACGTCGCGGATGACGTGTTTTTTGCATTTGTCGAAATAGCGGTTGGCTGCGGCGCCCCATTCTTCCATGAACTCTTCGCCGAATTCTTCGGTCACCTTCTCCATGGCCGCTTCCTTGATCTCTTCGATGCGGTTTTTGCGCGTCGTTTTGTCCGATGCGCTGCGCGCCAGCGCGTAGATGTCGTCGCTGACCAGCGCTTCGATGCGCGCCTTCAGTTCCTCGTTTTCGGGGATCTCGGGGAGCGGGCGCTTCACGAGCGCCGATTCGCCCACCATTTCGGCGAGGCGCTCCTGCGCGGCGATCTGATCCTTGATGGCCTCGTGGGCGACTTTCAGCGCAGCAACCAGGTCGGTTTCGGAACATTCGTCGGCTTCGCCTTCCACCATGGTGATGTCGTGCTTGGTGGCCGCCACGATGAAGTCCATGTCGGCGGTTTCGAGCGCTGCGCGGCCGGGGTTGATCACGAATTTGCCGTCGATGCGCGCCACGCGCACTTCGGAGAACAGCCCTTCCACGGGGATGTCGCTGGTGGCCAGCGCTGCCGAGCAGGCCAGGCCGGCCAGCGCGTCGGGCATCACGTCCTTGTCGGCGGAAACGAGGTTGATGATCACCTGAGTTTCGTTCATGTAGCCGTCGGGGAACAGCGGGCGCAGGGCCCGGTCGACGAGGCGGCTGACGAGCACTTCGTAGTCGGAGAGTTTGCCCTCGCGGCGGAAGAAGTTGCCGGGAATACGCCCGGCGGCGGCGAATTTTTCCTGATAATCGACCGAAAGCGGGAAGAAAGGTTGCCCTTCTTTCGCGGTTTTGGCGCTCACGACCGTGCAAAGGAGCATGGTTTCGCCCATGCGGACGAGTACGGAACCGTCGGCCTGGGTGGCCAGTTTGCCGGTTTCGAGCACCACTTCACGCCCATCGGGCAGGTTGAAGGATGTGCTCAGCGGGATTTGTTTTCCCATGATAAAAATGAATTTGTGCGCCGGCATGATCTGGGCCTTTGGCCAGCCGGGGGCGCGGACAGGAGGTGGGAAAACGTCCGGAAACCGAAAAATCACACAAAGAGGTGGGTACCGGCAGCGGCATATAGCCCTGTGTGCTGCTTACGCACGTCTTTGTGTGGGGGAAGAATATCCCCGTTCCCAGTCGTCATTCCCGGGCCCTGCGCGTCTGAGATCGGCTGAATGTGAATGGCCGGATCGCCGGAGCGGGATGAATAAAAGCGTAGTAGTTGCGTATCAATGGTCCGCGCAGCGTCTTTATTGTCCGGCAACGGTATCTGCACCGTTGAACCGGGCGCTGCGCGTATTCTTATGTCAATTTTCCCTGTCGTATGGCCCGCATACTTTGCCGGGCGAGGGTTTTCGGCGAGCGGAGGTCAGTCGGGGTTTGGTAAAACAAAAATCCGGCTGCCCCGATTTCGGAGTCAGCCGGAGGGATCTTTTACTTACGAAGACCGAGTTTCTCAATGAGTGCGCGGTACTTGTAAATGTCTTTTTTCGCGTAGTAGGAAAGCAGGCTCTTGCGCTGGCCTACCATGGTGAGCAGGGCGCGGCGCGTGGAGTGGTCTTTCTTATTGGCGCGAAGGTGAGCGGAAAGGCTTTCGATGCGGTAGGTCAGCAAGGCGATCTGGGCTTCGGTGTTGCCCGAGTTCTTGGCGTCGCCGCCATACTGCGCGATGATCTCCGCTACTTTTTCTTTGTTGTAATAGACTGCCATTTTCTGAATGATAAAAGTGTTGAAAAAAGGTGGCGCCAAAGCGGGATTTCAGCGGGTCAAACGGCAGTTTTTGCCTATCCATCCGGCCTTAGCGAGCGCAAAAGTACGCCTTACATTCGAAGCTGCAAAGGGTTGAGCGACAAAAGTTTTACCAAACAAAGCCTGAGGAGGGCAATTCCAAATAAAATTTTATGCAAAGTCGTAAATCGACAGTCATGAGTTGTTAGTGAAATGCCTGGCAGTGATCGCTTGTAATGCTGTTGAAACCTATGTATGATCAATATCCGGGCCCGGCTATTAGGACGTGCGGTTAACGGCTTATGGCTTTTCACCCACGGCTTCCTTGCTTTTCGCCTCGTTCCACAGGGCGTCCATCTCGGCGAGGGTCATGTCGCGCAGGGGTTTGGGCGCCTGCGCCTCGATGTATTCGAAGCGGCTTTTGAATTTGCGGTTCACGCGTTCCAGCGCGGTTTCGGGGTCCACGCCGATAAAGCGGGCGTAGTTGACCAGGGCAAACAGCACATCGCCGAATTCCTCCTCGACGGCCGTTTGCGGCGCGCCGGTGCGCAGGTTGTCCTGCAATTCGCCGATCTCTTCCTCTACTTTCGCCCACACCTGTTCTTTGTTTTCCCATTCGAAACCCACCTGTTTGGTCTTTTCCTGCATCCGGTAGGCCTTCACCATGGCGGGCAGGCTGTTGGGCACACCGGCCAGCAGCGACTTTTTGCCTTCGCGGAGTTTTAGTTGCTCCCAGTTCCGCTTCACCTCCTCTTCGTCTTTCACCTGCAGGTCGCCGTAGATGTGCGGATGCCGCGCCACCAGTTTGTCGCAGATGGCGTGCAGGGCGTCGGCGATGTCGAAAGCGCCCTGTTCGGAGGCGATGCGCGCGTAGAAAGTCATGTGCAGCATGAGGTCGCCGATCTCCTCTTTGATGCCGTTCAGGTCGCCGTCAAGGATGGCGTCGGCGAGTTCGTAGGTCTCTTCGATGGTGAGGTTGCGCAGCGATTCGAGCGTTTGCTTGCGGTCCCAGGGGCACTGCTCCCGGAGTTCGTCCATGATGGTGAGCAGGCGGCCGAAAGCGTCGAGTTTTTGCTGATACGTGTTCATGCGGCAAAGGTATGAATTACAGGAGCCGCCGGCGGGGACAAAAGTGTGCGGGGTGGCGGGTTTTGGATAAATTTGCCAAATGACGTGAGTGATCTTGAATGCTTCAGCTTTGAAAAATTTGAGGTTTTAACATCCGAAACTACTGCAACATTCTGACCATGAGCACCTTTCGTACTTTTTGCCTTGACGCAAAAAGTACCAAAAAAGTCAAGGCTTTATGGAAATCCAGCGATTTTGCTTGTCATTTCCGGCAGGTTCGCACCCAAACTCGCCCCTCCTTCGTCGGGGCTCAAACATGGGTGCTCTCATCTGCCTCCAATGACGCAAAATCGGGATTTCCATAAGGCCGGCCATATTGTAAACCAATTTGTTACAAAATACGAGCCCTCTCAGAAACCGCGACAACTCATACCGCCCATTCACCACCAACCGTTGAAATTGCCGTGCAAAAATTCCGGATACCGGGCCTGATCGTGATCTGCGCCCTGCTCCTGGCCTGCAGCGCGAAAGACACGCTGCCCAGAAAAAAACTGTTTCAATTCTCCCACCGGACGACCCGTTCGCTGTCGGGCGATACGCTCGTCCTGCACCTCGACAACCCGCTTGCCTGCCCCCTGCGGTTTTTTCTGTCCTCCTCCGATACGGCGCTTGCCGCACGGCTGGAGCCGCACAAAGAACTGCTGCTGCCGCCCGAAACCGCGCGCGAGCTGCTGATCCCGCTGGGCGGCCTGGCGCCCGATCCGGCCTTGCCGTCGAAAGTCGGCATCAGCACCATCTTCGGCGACCCCGCTGCTGCCGTCGATATCCCGCCTTTGCATTATCCCTTCCCTTCGGGACGCACGTACAGGGTCATTCAGGGTTATGGCGGCAAATTTTCACACCGCAGCGCGTATTCGCGATACGCCGTCGATTTCAGCCTCGCTGTCGGCGATACCGTGTGTGCTGCAGCCGACGGGGTAGTGGTGGGCGTGATAGAGGGCTATTCGCTGGGCGGGCCGAAGCGCGCCTGGCGCGATTACGCCAACTTTATCACGCTGTACCACGGATCGGGGTTTTTCACACAATATGTACACCTGAAAAAGGACGGCAGTCTGGTGGAAGTAGGCGACCGGGTCAGGGCGAACGAGCCGATCGGCCTTTCGGGCAACACCGGCTTTACTTCCACGCCGCACCTGCATTTCAACGTGCTGGTGCCGACGCATGCCGGCATTCGCTCGGCGCCGGCTGATTTTGCCGACGGCCGGACGGGACAATCGCTAAAGGAGGGCCTGAAAATAAACAAGCCGTGAGGGCGATAAACGCCACACGGCAGAAGAAAAAAACGGAACGGGTGCGAGTCGGGGTGGTCAGGTTGAGGTAGGTAGGTTTGCCGGGAGCACTGTTTTTTGTTTTGTAACGGCCCGGGATGGGGGTTCTCTGGGAATCCGGGCGATATTGCATCGGGGACCGGGGTTCATTTGGTTTGGCTCAACGACCCGTTCCGGGTGAGCGATTTGGATTTAAGGGGTTTTTCGAGATATGTTAAGGAATTAATGGGCGTTTTTGTTGCCGGCGAGGCCTGTTTTCAGGGCCAGGCTGATGGCTTCGCCTTTCGAATTGACATGCAGTTTCCGGTAAATGCCCTGAATGTGATTTTTCACGGTATCGGGACTGATGTAAAAACGGCTGGCGATCATTTTGTACGACAACCCGTCCACCAACCCCTCGAGAATTTCGCGTTCCCGAGGGGTTAGTCCGGTGGAGTGGGCGTCGTGGTTTTCAATGGTTTTTTCGGGGTTTAAGGGTTCCGGGGCTTTGTTTTCATTGGCACTGGGGCGGAAATATTGGAGTACTTTTCTGGCAATTGCGGGGCTCATCGGCGATCCTCCTTTATATACGGAGCGAACGCTTTCAGCGATTTCCTCGGGGTCGGTTTTTTTGAGCAGGTAGCCGGTAGCGCCGTTGCGAAGTGCGTTGAAGATCCGTTCTTCCTCTTCGCTGACGGTCAGCATGACCACCTGTGTTTTGGGCGACAACTCTTTCACCTGGAGTGTGGCATCGATACCGTTCATGCCTGGCATATCGATATCCATCAGGATGACATCGGGTCGCAGCCTGGAAATGTTTTCCGACAACTCACTGCAATCCGGGAAGGCGCCCACCACTTCAATATCGGGTACGTACTGAAAGAACTGGAGCAAACTTTCCCTGAAATTGCGATTATCTTCAAATATGACCAGACTCATGGGCGCCATATTATTGGGCGTCGTTTTGGCGTGTTTTGACATGGCAAAGATACGGGCATGGGGAAGGGTGATGAAATAGGACATTTGTACTAATTTGAGTCATTGGCCCAAAGTCCTTAGTCGCCGGTCTTTTGCTGCCACACCGCGGCGAAGATGCCGGCGGCAACGGCGGCGTTGAGCGATTCGGCGCGGCCCCCGGGTGCGCGCGGGATCGCCAGGCGGCGGTCGAGCAGGGCTTCCGCTTCGGGGCGCAGGCCGCGGCCTTCGTTGCCGATCGCGAGCAAGCCGTTCGGCGGCAGCGCCGCTTCAAACACGTCTTCCCCGTCGAGCACGGCGCCGGCCAGCGGCAGTTCGGGTACCCGGGTTTTCAGCGTCGCGAGTTCGGCCTCGAACACGGGGATGCGCAAAATAGCGCCCATGCTGGCCTGCACGACCTTGGGGCTGTAGGCATCCACGCAGTCGGGCGAACAGAACACCGCGGGCATGCCAAACCAGTCGGCAATGCGCAGGATGGTGCCCAGGTTGCCGGGGTCCTGCAGGCCGTCGAGAAAAAAACAGCGCTGCCCGCGCAATAGATCGTCCGAAAATGACGCTTCGGGGATGCCGGCGACGGCCAGCACGCGGTTCGGCGTGCTCAGCGCCGACGCTTTTTTGAGTTCGGATTCGCTGACGGGGTTAAATATTTGCAAAAACGGCTCCAGCAGCGCGGCGTTTTCCGCCGCCCAGCGTTCCAGACCAAAAATAGCGGACACGCCGATGCGCTGCTGAGCGAGCAGCTCGGCGACCAGTTTATCGCCCTCCAGCGTGAATTTTCGATACTTTTGCCGGTATTTTTTTACCTGGAGCGCGGTAAGCAGTTTGAGTTGGCTGTTGGATAACACAATGTTTTATTTTCGCGGCCGTCAGTATTTGGATACCTGGAATCAATGACTTACAACAGAACAGGGTGCGATAAAAAGGGGTGTGCTTTATTCAGGCGGCATTCGGGCCGCCGGGGCTTTCTATCGGCGCCTTCGGGCATCCGGTTCTGCTTCCTGTTGCTGCTTGCCTCCCTGCTCGGCGCCTGCAATGTTACGAAGCATCTCGACCAGAGCAAAGGCGAACGCCTGCTCGTGCGAAATTCGGTTGAGTTAAAATCTGATAAACGCCTGAAGTATTCCCGGAAAACCGCCCTGCAATACGAACTCGCCGCGCTTTTCAAGCAACAACCCAACCGCCGGCCCTGGGTGTTGTTTCGCCAGCCCACGCGTCTGTGGTTCTATTACCGCCATCGCGACAAGACCACCAAATTCTCCAAATGGATCATGGAAAAGGTGGCGGAACCGCCCGCGATCTTTAGCGAACGCCTCACACAACTGACCGCGCAGAATTTCGAGAACCAGATGCAGCAGCGCGGCTACCTGCTCGCCGATTGCAGTTACGAACTCATCGACCGCAGCCACCATTTTTCGCCCGTCGATGACATCTATTTCAACGCTTCAAAGGACAGCCTGCTGCGGGAGGCGCAGGTAAAAGTCAAATACACCGTCAATCTCGGTCCCTTGTTTACGATCGATACGGTGCGGTTTTACAGCCCCGACGGCCCGGTGGACAGCATTTTGCACCTGACGGCGGGCAAGTCCGCCCTGAAACGCGGCGACCCGCTCGACGGGCACGCGTTCGATGTGGAAAAACTGCGCATCACCAACGAACTGAAGAACAGGGGCTACGCCTATTTTACCCCCAATTTCGTGTCATTCACCGGCGACAGCACCAATACCCGCACCAATGTGACCGTGGAAGTGCTCACGCCGGGCGACTCGGTGTTCCACAAAACCTACCACATCGGGAACATAGAAGTGTTTTCCAGCGTGCGGCCCGAGATCATGGCGATCCGGAACGATACCGTCATCGGCGGCATCAACTTCCGCTCGGCCAATACGCAGTTTCGGGTGAAACCGGGCCGGCTTTACCGCTCCATCGAACTGACGCCCGGCGCCCTGTACCGGCAGGAAGATTTTGACAACACCATCCGCAACCTGAATGCGCTCGGCGTCTTCCGTTTTGTATCGGTAAAACCAAAACAGGATACCGTCAACTCCGACAACATCAACGTGGAAATGCTGGTGACGCCCAACAAACGCATCTCGCTGGGCGCCGATGTCGACCTCAACTCCTCCACGAGTTCGAGCGCTGTGGCGCGCAACCTGCTGGGGGTGTCCACTTCGCTGACCTTCCGCAACCGCAACCTGTTCAGGGGCGCGGAAAACCTGCAAAGCAACGCCCAGTACAACATCGAGTTCGACGTGGCAACGCGCAACCGCTTTATTTTTTCCCAGGAATTCAAGTTGCAAAACCAGATCGTTTTCCCTCGCTTTTTCGACTACCTGGGGCTATGGAAACTGTACGGCCGCTTTGAAAAGAATAAGGACGAGGAAAAAAACACCTTTTACCACAACCTGCGCAACCAGGGCCAGGCGCGGCTGTCGCTGAATTACAACCACCTGGACCTCATCGACTTCTACGTCTACAACCTGTTCAACGCCTCGTTCGGCTACGACCTGCGCGTCGCGGAGCACCAGTTTTCCTTCGATCATGTCGGGATCGATATCCTGCGGCCGCGCATCCGCTCCAGATTCGACTCCATTTTCGGGCAAAACGAGTTTTTGCAGCGCAGTTTTAACAAACAGTTGTTCACCGGCTTCATCCTGCGCGCGTTCAACTACTACTATACCGGCACCAACAACCGTTTTGGCGAGCGCTGGTATTACCACCTCAACACTGATCTGTCGGGCCTGGAAGAACTGGCGCTCAACCGCCTGTGGTCGGCGGCTTTCGGCAAGCAGACCTGGACGATCTCGGACCTCGATTTCGCGCAATTTTTCCGCGTGGATATGGACGGCGTGTACACCCGCGATTTCCGGAAGACCCTGACGGGAGTGCTGCGCATGGGCGCCGGGGTGGCCATTCCTTTCGGCGATTCGCCGACCGTGCCCTACGTCAAGCAGTTTTTCGTGGGCGGGCCTGCCAGCATCCGCGCCTGGCGCATTCGCGAGATCGGCCCCGGCGGCTATGTGCCCCGCGATGCGGAAGGCAATATAGCGCCGCTGACCAGCCAGCCGTTTTTCCAGGCGGGTGATTTCCGCTTCGAGTTCAACGCCGAATTGCGCTTCGATATCTTTTCCTGGTTCAAGGGCGCCATATTCGTGGATGGCGGCAACATCTGGACCCTCAAAAACGACGCCGACCGGCCGGGTTCGCAGCTGCGCTGGGATTCCTATAAAAACATCGCGCTCGGCACCGGTTTCGGCATTCGCGGCGATTTCAGTTACCTGATCATCCGTTTCGACGCGGGCCTGAAACTCAGGAACCCCTACGCCGACGATGACGGCAAGTTCTGGATACCCAACCGGCTGTCGAAGTTACAGCCCCGCGACTTCAACCCCAACCTCGCCGTGGGATTGCCGTTCTGAGAAATCTACTGGGGCTGTAAAGACGATTTCTGATATCGTTTTCACTATTTACCATCCCGAAATTTTCAACCCGCGATTTCAATCGTGGGATTTGCGAAAAAAGAAGAAAATTGAACCGTTTTAACGGTTTTATTGCCTTGGCCTGGCAGTTGAAAACGGTTAAAACAGGGCCAGTTGTTCGCCCTGCGGCAGCAACTGGAACGAACGGCGGTGGTAAGGCGTCACACCATGCCTGCGAATGGCTTCGCGGTGCATTTCCGTCGGATATCCTTTGTTGGAATCCCAGCCGTAATGATGGTGTTTTTCGTGCAGGTCAAGCATGAATGCATCGCGGTGCGTCTTGGCCAGGATGGAAGCCGCTGCGATGGCCGCGTATTTTCCATCACCTTTGACGACGCACATATGCGGGATTTCTCCGTATGTCAAAAACCGGTTGCCATCTACAAGGATAAATTCGGCAGAGCGCGAAAGCCCGTCGAGCGCCCGGTGCATGGCCAGAAAAGAGGACTGGAGAATATTGATGCGATCGATCTCCGGGGCATCTACACGCGCCACCGACCATGACAGCGCTTCCGCTTCGATGATCTCCCGCAGCAATGCGCGCCGGGGTTCGCTCAGTTGCTTCGAATCGTTCAGGAGCGGATGGTGGAAGTCGCGCGGCAAAACGACGGCTGCCGCAAACACCGGCCCCGCCAGGCAACCCCGGCCGGCTTCGTCGCAGCCGGCTTCCGTCATTTCCTGCTGATAATAGGGAAGAAGTGCCATGACGCCGTAAATGTAAGCAATCGCCCTGCAAGGGTCTTTGCAAACTTTAGCCCTACTTTTGGGTCAAATCTCCGTCGATGCAAGCAGACCCATACTCAGGCCCCGGCATACAGATACACGATCTGAAATTCGTGCCGCTGATCACAGAAGAAGCGGTGCAGGCCCGCGTAAAAGCATTGGGCGAAGCGCTTACCGGGCGTTTTTCGCAACAAAATCCGCTGTTTATCAGCATTCTGAGCGGGGCCTTCGTATTTGCCTCCGACCTGATCCGCGCATTCAAAGGAGATTGCGAGATCGGCTTTGTCAAATTATCATCTTACCGGGGCACAGCATCCACCGGAGCGATCCAGACGGTCATGGGGCTGGAAAAAGATCTCAAGGACCGGCACATCATTGTTGTGGAAGACATCGTGGATACCGGCCGGACCCTGCATTATTTCCTCGATCAACTGGAACAACACGCGCCCGCATCCATCTGTACAGTGGCATTTCTGCGAAAACCCGAAGCCGCCCAGTTTTCGGTGCCGGTCGACTACGTCGGTTTCGACATAGAAGACCAGTTCGTCGTGGGATACGGGCTCGATTACGAAGGCCTTGGAAGAAACCTGCCGGGTATTTACCAGTTGCCGAAAACGGAAGATCAGCCGGCATCAATATGAAGCGGCCGGGGAAAGCACACCGTCTTTTTCCAAAATAGCAATGTACTCAGCCGCGCCTTTTTTATTGGGATGCATCAGATCGCCGAAAGCAGTGGGGTCCGCAAGCGCATCGCGGTAGTCGCGCACTTTCAGGCCCGTCGCACTTTCCACGTTGCGTTTCAGCATGTCGAGGTGGTCTACCTGTGCGGCGAATCCGGGGAAGTAGGGATTGATCAGCAATTCCACCTGCGAGCCTGCGCCGCGCGCCGCGGCGATCATTTCCCGCAATTGGGCCAGCAGATAATCGTGCTGCGCCGGCTCCAGCACGTCGTAGCGATGGCTGCCCGCTTCCTCTGACAACTGCTGTGAAATGACGCGGTCGAGCAGCCAGTCGGTGTCCGCGCGATGGCTGTAATACAGCGCGCGTTGATAGATCTCGCTGTTATACCGGTACAAATGCGACACTTTTCCGGCCGTCCACGCCGTGGGCTGGCGCGCCGCGATCAGAGAATCCAGTCTGCCTGAATATGTGGAATAAGGCAAAAAACCGGCGATCAGGGCATCGTTCGACCGGTCGCACAGCGTGATCTCTATCAGTATTTTCTCGGGTGGCGGGTATCGTTCCAGATAATCCTGCAGGAGCGTGTTTGCCAGGTCGGCGGGCATACCGTTGTAACTCAGATTAAAGGTGGTTTTGCCGGTTTCGGCTTCGACGGCGGGCTGGTAAAAAGTCAATCCGCGCGAATTTCCTACCAACAGCAGCGCCGCGCCGGCCTCGCCCCGGTACAGGCGCGAATACCGGAACTCGCTTGCCCCGACCTGCCTGCCCATCAGCGCGGCGATCAGGCGGTCGCCGCCAAATGCCAGCAACAACAGAAAAAGGTAAACCGAAGCGTTTTTCACGGTGCGAAAATAGGGGACGGCGCTCAGCTGTATAGGTGGTCAGGCCCGAACGCCTTACTTTTGTTCCCCGGCACGTTCACCGGAAAAAACTTATGGCTCGTTCAACTCGAAACCAGGCACTCTTACAGTTCGGTCTTTTTTGCGGCATTTTGTTGTTCGCCAATATCCTGGCCAATACGTTTTACACACACCTCGACCTCACGGAGGAAAAACGCTTCACGCTCACCCGCCCGACGCGCGAAATGCTGCACGGGCTGAAAGACCGCATCTACATCGAGGTGCTGCTGGAAGGAGAATTTCCCGCGGGCCTGAAACGCCTGCAAAGGGCTACCCGCGAAATGCTCGACGATTTTCGCTCGGAAAGCGGTTACGTGGAGTATCAGTTCGAAGACCCCACGCAAGGCACCCTGGAGGAGGTGAACGAACGCCGGAAAGCCCTTGCGGAGCAGGGCATCATTCCGATCAACCTGCGCGTAGCGGAGCAGGGACAAAGCACACAAAAGATCATTTACCCGGAGGCAGTGGTCTACTACGGGAGCCGCCGCATCCCGGTCAAGCTGCTCGAAAACGAGTCGCCGAGCCTGAACCCCGAAGTGGTCATCAACAATTCGGTGACCCTGCTGGAATACAAACTCGCCAATGCGATCAAAAAAATACTGACTCCTCAGCGGCCGGTCATCCTGTTTACCCGCGGCCACGGCGAACTCAACGAACTGCAAACGGGCGACCTGGAAGCCAGCCTGCAACAATTCTACGACACCGACCGCATTACGCTCGATTCGCTCGTGCAGCTGAGCCCCCAGAAATGCGCCCTGCTCATCGTGGCAAAGCCGCGCTCGTCATTTTCCGAACAGGATAAATTCAAGATCGACCAGTACGTCATGCAGGGCGGCCGCATCCTTTGGATGATCGACCGCCTGAACGCCGATCTCGACAGCCTGCGCGGCAGCCCGCCCCGCTTTTTGCCGACGGACTATCCGCTGAACATCGAAGACATGCTCTTCAAATACGGCGCACGCATCCAGCCGGATCTTGTGCTCGACCTCGAATCGTCGAGTATACCGCTGGGCTCGCGCGGTTCGCAGCAACTGGAACTTTACAAATGGTATTATTTCCCGACGGTAATGCCGGTCGGCAACCATCCGATCGTCAAGAACCTCGACCGGGTAGAGTTGCATTTCTGCTCGTCGATCGATACGATCCGCACAAAAACGGCGGTGAATAAGACCATTCTGCTGACGAGCAGCAAATACAGCCGCCTGCAATTCAGTCCCATCGACCTCAATTTCGATCTCCTGCGCTACGACCCCGATCCTGCCAAATTCAACAAGGGCAACCAAACGGTCGGCGTGCTTCTGGAAGGGGTGTTCGCTTCCAACTATGAAAACCGCGTGTCGCAGGAAATGCTGGCGGGCCTGAAACAGTTGAACGTGAATTACCGGAATGAAAGCGAACCCACCCGCATGATCGTGATCAGCGATGGCGACGTTGCCGCCAATTTCGTCAGGGACCCGAGCGCCAAGGAATGGTACCCGCTCGGCTACAACCGCTTCGAAGGCAGCACCTACGCCAATAAAGACCTGATGCTCAATGCCATCGAATACCTGATTGATCCGAATGGCGTGATCGAGGCCCGCGCAAAGGAGGTGAAATTGCGCCTGCTCGATACGGTAAAGGCGCGCAAGGAGCAAACGCAATGGCGCCTGATCAACATTGCCGTTCCGCTGCTCTTCCTCGGCCTGTTCGGCTGGTTTTTCAACTGGCGCCGGAAACGGCGGTACGCGCGCTGACATACGTGTGACGACCATGATAAAACGCATCGTAAAAATGACTTTCCGCGAAGCGGAAACCGGGCGCTTTCTGCGCGACGTCTTTGAGGAAAGCAAAAGCCGGATCAGGGCATTTCCCGGCTGCCGGCATATGGAGTTGTTGCGCCACACCGAACAGCCGAACGTACTGTTTACCCTGAGCATCTGGGACGACGAAGCCGCGCTCGAAGCCTATCGCCAGTCCGACCTGTTTCGCACAACCTGGGCCAAAACGAAAGCCCTTTTCGCCGAAAAAGCGGAAGCCTGGTCTGTGGAAGTAGCAGATGCCATGCCGGAGACCTGAATTTGTTCCAACCTGCATCACCATGAAAAAACCGTTGATCCTGCTCTTTGCCGTTCCGTTGCTCTGCTGGAGTGCACTGACGAAGCCCGTTACTGAAACGCCGTGCCGCCACGCCCCTGCCTGGGGCTTTTTTGCGCACAAGCGGATCAACCGGCTGGCAGTACTCACCCTGCCGCCTGAAATGATGTTGTTCTTCAAGCCCAACATCGACTGGATCAGCGATCACGCGGTGGACCCCGACATGCGGCGCTACGCGACCAAAAATGAAGCGCCCCGGCACTATATCGACCTCGACCAATACGGCAGGCCGCCATTCGATGGGCTGCCCCGGCAATGGGTGGATGCCATGATACGCTACACGGATGTCTTCACCGTGACGGCCGGCCGCGATACCCTTCTGCTTTTCGGCGCCGACCATGCGCTGCGCAATGCTGCGGAAAACGATCCGGCCGCGAAGACCTACCGCAACTTTTTTATCCGGCAGGTGCTTCCGGGTTTTTACACCGGCAGCAACGAAATAGACGCCGATTCGCTGTCGTCTTTTATGACTGCGCACGGCTTTGCCAGCAATACATCGCAAAAGGTGGCGGCGGCTTTTTTTGAAGAGCACCTTTCGGAACACGGCATTTTGCCCTGGCACCTGCAAAAAATGCAGCGCGACCTCACGGCGGCCTTTAAAAGGCGCGACGCCAAACGCATCCTGCGGCTCTGCGCGGACATGGGCCATTATATCGGCGACGCGCACGTACCGCTGCACACCACCAGCAACTACAACGGCCAGAAGACGGGACAGCACGGCATCCACGGATTCTGGGAAAGCCGTATCCCCGAACTCTTTGCCGATGAATCCTACGATTATTTTGTCGGAAAACCCGAATACCTGGATGCAACAGGCGATTTCTTCTGGCAGACGGTGCTGGAAAGCAACAGCATGGTCGACAGTGTGTTGTCGTTTGAACGCGCGTTGCACCGGAGTTTTCCCTCCGATCGCCAGATGTGCCCCGACATGCGCAACGGCACGCCGGTACTCGTTCACTGCCGCGATTATGCTGTGGCCTATCAGGAGCAGTTGCAGGGCATGATCGAGCGGCGTATGCGGGCGGCGATCCACGCCGTCAGCAGTGCCTGGTACACCGCCTGGGTAGATGCAGGTCAGCCCGACCTGTCGCAAATGGATATTCCGCCCGCTACGGAGGAAGAGATCAAGGAAGAGGGCGAACTGAAAAAGTCGTACCAGCAGGGAAAGATCATCGGGCGCCCTGAGGATCACTAGGAAAAAG
Source organism: Lewinellaceae bacterium (assembly GCA_020636045.1). Lineage (GTDB taxonomy): Bacteria > Bacteroidota > Bacteroidia > Chitinophagales > Saprospiraceae > M3007. The sequence continues at coordinate 647,860 of JACJYP010000001.1, read as the reverse complement.
TTGGCAGTAGCAGTGGCAGTCGGCAGTAATAGTAGAACTTGGGTAATTCAGGAAAGGGAGCCTTTTTTGTGCGGTAATTCGTACCAATATCAACACTGTTACTGCCCACTGTAACTGCTTACTGCCACTGCGTTTACCCCGCCTGATCGTAGGCTTTTTTTAACCAGACCATCACCTGAGCATCGGCGTCTTCCATGTGTTCCAGCCTGACCCGGTGTGTGCACATGGCGTTGAAACTCCCGGAAGCCTCCAGTTTACCCTCCGGACTTTGGTCTTTGATATTCAAGCCGAGATCCAGCCTTGTTTTGGTAGAGGGTTGCAGGAGGGCGAACTGTTTTTTCCGCCGGAGGCTGACATAGGCGTTTTTCGGCGCGATCTCTACATCCGCCCCTAACGCGCGGATATTGCCGATCAAATGATCGTAGATCGGCCTCAGGTTTTCTTTTCCCTGGTATTGTTTGGCGATCAGGTTGTCGGGATTGTCCGCCGAACCCGCGTCCGAACCTTTGGCTTTGTGGGCTACAAGATTGGCGAACCCGTGGGTAAATCCGTGCGATTCCTTCAGGAATTTGATGACTTCACCATGTTTGGTCAGCCCGCTTTCCTTCACGATCCCGATCCATTGTTCGAGTGTTTTACCTGTGTTTTTGTGCAGGTTTTCGATCATCGTTTTTTCTGCCTGTTCCATAACTCAATATTTTTTGTCGCCAATTTAAAACATTCTGTATTTAATAAGCGCGCTTTTGTTTATTTTAGATAAGAAAATATTTTACTTCCGCCCCTTACTTAAAGATGCCAATTACCCCCGGCGCCGCAAAATACGCTGTACCTGATCGGTATAGGAACCGCCGAACAGGTTCACATGCACCAGCAAATAATACAATTGCAGGACCTCCAGGCGTTCTTCAAACCCGGGCTCCAGCGGCCAATTCGCTTCATAACTCCGGTAAAATGCCTCGTCAAATCCGCCGAACAGCCGGCTCATGGCCAGGTCCATCTCGCGATGGGCGAATGACGCCGCCGGATCGATCAGAACTGGTTTCCCGTCTGCCAAGCATAAAAAATTGCCGTTCCACAGATCCCCGTGGGTGAGCGCAGGTGCTTCATCCGGACAGATGTCGGAGAGTTTTTTGCACAGGGAGTCCAGCAGCCGCGCATCGGAGGCACTCAGCAGTTCCTGCTCCCGCGCCATGCGCATTTGCGGCAACAGCCGCTCTTCCGCGTAAAACTCCGGCCAGCTGTCGCGCCGCCGGTTCGATTGGGGCAGTGAGCCGATAAAATTGTCGTGGGCGAGGCCGAACTGCGCCGCGGTCGTGCCGTGCAGCGTAGCGAGTGATTGTCCGAATTGTTCCCAAAAAGCGCGGCTCCGGTGGCCCGGCGCTATGTATTCGAGCAAGAGAAAAGCAAACTCGCCTGCAATGCCATGCCCATAAATTTTCGGGATGGCAATCACCCGGGCGGCCCCGAGCATGGCCAGTCCCAGCGATTCCGTACGAAACATTTCCTGCGCCTTTCTGTCGGCATTGCGGTTGTATTTCAGGAAATAATCTTGTCCATCGGCGGCAGAAATCCGTGCAGCGCGATGGATATCGCCCCCGGCAAGCGATTGATCCGCTTCCAGGCGGGTATTCAGCAGGGCTTCCAAATGGGTGTGCAGTGCGGCGGGCAGCATAATCCCAAAAGTAAATGACGCGGGTATGATCTTTCCGCTTCGGTTTTAAAATTTATTTTTCAGCCCGCATTTTGGGGAGAATACGCTTCAATCCCCCTATTTTTCCCGCAGTTTGATGCATTTACGCTCCTTAATCACCTTACCAGTAACACCATGAAGATAAAATTTTGCGGCGCCGCACGCGAGGTTACCGGCTCGGCTCACCTGATCACCCTGGACAACGGATTCAGGATCTTGCTCGATTGCGGCCTCTACCAGGGCGGCGGCGATGACGACGGCCAGGCCGGAGACGGCGATCCGATGACGGGATTCAATGAAAAATGGCTCTTCAACCCGGAAGAGATCGATTGCCTGGTGCTCAGCCATGCCCATATCGATCACTCGGGGCGCATTCCCAAACTGGTAGCGGACGGCTTTCGGGGAAAAATATACAGCACCCACGCTACGCGCGACCTCTGTGCGATCATGCTGCTCGACAGCGCCAAGATCCAGGAAAACGACGCCGAATACCACAACAGGAAAAAAGGCTTCAACGAACCCGAGCGCAAGCCCCTCTATACAGTGGAGAATATCGGCCAGACCATGCGGCAGTTCGCCAGTTATAACTACGATCAGTGGTTCCATATCCACCCCGATGTGCGCGTAATGTACCGCGACGCAGGTCATATCCTCGGCAGCGCAAGCGTTACCCTGGAGATCAGGGAAAACGGAGAAACCATACGTTTCGGGTTTACAGGCGACATCGGCAGGCCCAACCGGCCGATCCTTGAAGACCCGCAACCCATGCCCGAGCTGGATTACCTGATCTGTGAAAGCACCTACGGAGACCGCGAACACGAAGCCGCGCCAAACGAAGTAGAGCACTTTATAAGAATCGTGCAGCATACCTGCGTGGAGAAGAAAGGCAAGCTGATCATCCCGGCTTTTTCAGTGGGACGTACGCAGGAGATCGTGTATATGCTCGACAAACTGCACCACGCCGGGCGTCTGCCCAAAGTATCGGTCTTTGTCGATAGTCCGCTCGCCGTGAACGCCACGCAGGTATTTGAAAACCACCCCGAGTGTTTCGACGATGAAGTGCAGCGCTACATGGTGGATAATGAAAACCCTTTCGGATTCAACGATCTGTACTACATCCGCAACTCCGAGGGAAGCATCAAACTCAACAGTATTGAAAAGCCCTGCATCATCATTTCCGCATCGGGCATGATGAATGCCGGGCGCATCCGCCACCACCTGTTGCACAATATCGAGAACCGGCGCAATACCTTCCTGATCGTGGGATATTGTGCGCCCAGCACGCCCGGCGGACGCCTGCGCGACGGCGCCCGCAGTATTTATATCATGGGGCATAACAAGCAGGTACTCGCCGACATCGAAGTCATGGACTCCTTTTCCGCCCACGGCGACCGGAAAGAAATGCTCGACTTTTTAAGCAATCAAAAGGAACGTTGCCGCAAGGTGTGGCTTGTGCACGGCACAACCGACCGGCAGGAGAAATGGCGCGACTATCTGCTGGAAAACGGCTTCAAAGACGTGCAGATACCTGAACTGGGGGAAGAAGAAAACCTGTAGACCGGACTCATTTGCTACCGGCCTCTTGCTCGAGCTCATCCAGACGCACCTTGTAGATGTATTGCGGCGTGCGCGCGTACATGCTCTGGTACAGCGAGAGCGCGCGCACATGGTGCGTGGTTGGGTTGTCAGCAACTTTGCGAAGTTCGAAATGCACGGCTGCCTCTTCGCGCTCGGTGCGTGCCAGCGCCAGCAATTGCTGCAGTTGCCGAAGCGCTTCCGGCCGGTTTCCTTCCACGAGGATCACCTGTGCGCGAAGGATATTTGCGCCGAAGGTCAGGTCGGCATTGCCGAGCGCCAGGGCGATGTCGCGGCCTTCTTCGAGCAATTGCCGCGCCGTGGACAGCTCATTGGCGTACACATGCACCAGCCCTTTTTCGATGAGCGAATAGCCGAGCACCAGTTTGTTGCCCATATCCCGGGCATATTCGATGGCTTCGTTGTAATAGGAAATGGAGCGTTTGTAGTCGCCTTTATAAAACCAGGTATCGCCGAGGGTATTGAGCGCTTTGGCAATGCCTTTTTTATAATTCAGTTCGCGCGACAGATTGAGATTTTGCTCCAGATACTCAATGGCCCGGTCAAATTCGCCGATCACGGATAGCAGGTCGCCGATGAGGCCACAGGCGATGGCGGTGCCCTGTTTGTCGCCCAGTTCCCGGCAAAGCACAAGGTCGCGCTCGAAATTCTCCATGGCTTTTGTGTAATCGCCCTTTTTCTCCCACACCGAACCGATGGAGCCGATACAAATGGTCATGAACAGCTTGTTGCCCAGTTCTTCCGACAGGGCGAGCCCTTTTTCGAGGCAAAGCAAAGCCGAGTCAAGCGCGCCTTTTTCAAGATAAATGATCCCGAGATTGGTGTATAGCGTAGTCAGCCCCTGCTTGTCGCCGGCGCGTTCGGCAATATCGAGCTGCTCTTCAAGCCAGCGAATGCCTTCGTCGTAGTGACCCTGGTTCATGAAGATCAGGCCCAGGTTGGCGACGATCGCGGCGTTTTCGGCGTCGCGCTGTACCGAGCGGTTGATCTCGATCGCTTTGGCAAACCAGCTTTTCGCAGCATCGTAACTGCCCTGGCGGAAGAAGAAAGTGCCCAGGTTGCCGTAGGTTTTGGCAATGCCGACCTGGTCGTTGGCCAGTTCGAAGCAGGTGACGGCCACGTCGAGGTGTTTTTTGGCTTCCGTGTAATTGCCGCGCAGCATGAGCAGCTGCCCCAGGCGCCGGTTGCTGCGGCCGATAAGGTACCAGTCGTTGAGTTTTTTGGCGCTGTCAAGCGCGGAGCGATAGTCCTGCTCAGCCTCGTCCCATTGGCCCACCAGCTCGTGCACCGCGCCCTTGCGCAGCAGCAACTTGACGATCTTCTTGCTCTTTTTGGCGTTTTTGAGCAGGTTGTCGATGATCTTTTCGTAGTACTTGAGCGCCTGCCGGTTCAGGTAGTTGCGCTGGGAATAACGCGCCGCTTTTTCCAGAAACTTGTTTGTCTTCTGGGTGTCTTCCGATTGTTCGTAATGGAAGGCAAGGTCCACAAAACGCTCCTCCGAGCCCGGGTACAGCTGTTCGATGGCTTCTGCGATGAGGTGGTGCAGCTCCCGCAGACGGGTGCGCAGTTGCATGTCGTAGGCGGCCTCGCGCAACAGCGAGTGGCGGAAAATGTACCGCAATTCGTTCATGGCGTGCCATATCTGCCATTTTTCAGCGGTTTGTATCTGCTCGCGCAGCACCAGCTCGAGGTCGCCGTTTTTACGGGCAAATTCTTCCTGACGGGCCATAACGGCCGACAGTACGGGCAGCTCGAATTCCCTGCCGATCACCGCCGCCGCTTTGACGGTTTCTTTTACCAGTCCGCTGAGCCGGTCGATGCGGGCCATCATGATCTGCTTCACGGAGTCGGACATCTGAATGTCCTCGGCCTGCTGTAGTTGCACCACGCCGTCCGTCGTTTTCAGCAGGTTCGCTTCACGGAAATAGTCGGCCATCTGCTCCACGTAAAAGGGATTGCCCTGCGTCATCCGCTGGATCAGTTCCAGCAGGTCGGAGTGCAGCTTGCCGCCCATGCGCGCTTCGGCGAACGATTTCAGGTCTTCGGGCGACAAAAAATTGAGATCGACTTCCGTATTGGGTATCTGCAGTTCTTTCAGCAGATTGAGCCGGAAAATAAAGGACCGCGAGCCGTCGTCCTCATAGCGGCTGGTTACCAGGAAAAACAGCGGATACCCCTGCGCCCTGCGAATGAACTGGAGCAGGAATTCGCGGCTCATGTCGTCGTACCAGTGCGCATCTTCCAGTTCGATCACGACGGGCTGCAGCAGCGATTCCGCCACAAAAAGGTTGGCCATCGCCGACAGCGCGTTCTGGTAGCGGCCGCGCGCATCGAGCTGGTCCCAAAGGGAATTGGTGTAGTGGATGCCCACCATCGCCGCCAGCACGCTTTGCGTACGGGCGATCTCCCGGCGCACGGCATCGGCTTCGGGATGGCGGTTTTCCGTCAGTTCGTATTGCAGTTCGAGAAAGTTGTTCTCAAACAGCTCGCGGTTGCGCTCCTGGCTGTTCTCCGGACTTTGCTCGAAATAATATTTGAGGAAATAAATGAAGGGGTTGAACGGCTTGCGCAGGATCTGGTCGCTCTGGCAGGTAAACCAGCTCACCGCCATCGTCTCGCGCATGCTGCGCCGGAATTCGTAACTCAGGCGGCTTTTTCCAATGCCGGCTTCGCCAAATACGAATGCCACGCCTGCGAAGCGGTTTTCCCGCAGGGGCATGGCAAAATCGAGCAGGGTTTTCAATTCGCTTTGCCGGCCGAAATAATTGCCAGAAAAGCTCGTGCGCCCGCCCAGGTTCCGCCCGCTGAGCACGTAGGTAGGAATGCTCTTTTCAAAACCCTTGAAATTGCCTTCCCCCTTGAAGGAGAACTTGAAGTTGCGGTTGCGCTGCACATTTTCATCGGCCATCACCTCGCCCCATTTCGCCTGCATCATCAGCCTTGCGCCGAGATTGACCCGCGCACCCACTGCAGCGTATTGGCAGCGTTCGCCGCTGCCGATCACGCCGGTAAATGCAGTACCCGATGTAATGCCGATCCGGTAGCGTGCGCCGGTGATATTTTCCATGTGCAGCAGATCGTCCTGCACGGCAGTGATGAACTCCAGGGCGCGGTCCAGGTTGTTTTCAAAAGACACCGGCGCCCCGAAAATGCAGAAGATCACGCCGCCTTTATCGCCAAAATCGATCTCTTTAAAGTATCCGCCAAAGTTCTCGCTCTGGTCCAGCACCACGGTGGAAAAATGGTCGAGTGCTTCGTGGGTGTTGACGCCTGTAAAGGAAAGGAACACGCTCACCACATTGCGAAACTCGCCGATACCCGGGTTTTCAAAAACTTCTTTCGGGAAAAACTCCTCCATGACCACCGGGTCGGGCTTGGGAAGTTTGGGCGCCGAATTCGTGTGCGGCGCCGATTCGCTAAGGTTAATGCCCTCGAGCAGCAGCTGGGATAAACCGTCGCCGATCGACTCGCTGTCAATGATTTCCGGGCGAATGAACTTCAGAAAACGTTCGTCGGCTACGGCCTGCAGGCTCTCGGCGCGCACCTGTGCGTCCGAACAGCCTTCTATCGCCTCGCCCATGAAGTAATATCCTTTGCGCTTGCTGCCGACAATGCCCCACTTGACATCGCCTTCGGAAATGCCGATCTTGATGCCGATATTGTATTCCGCCATGACCGGGTCTTCCTGGTCGCTGATAAACCTGCGCAACGTGGATTGTGCCGTCTCGGCCACACGCAACGCGATGCCCGAGATTTCGGCATGGGTGGCGCTGTCTTCTTTGTAGGGAAAGATCGCGATAAAACTGTCGCCTGCAAAGTTGGGAATGAACCCGCCCTGTTCGTACACCAGTGCGACCGTCGGCTGGAAGATATGATTGAGGGCATAGGACAGCTCCTCGGCACCTTCCGGACCTTTCTGCATGAGCTTCTCCGTCAGGCGGGTAAAGCCGCTGAGGTCGACGAACATCGTAAAGGCGCGCAGTCGTCCTTCCAGTTTCCCGTGGCGGTAGTTCTCCTGGATGAAATGTGGCAGGAAGTGTTTCAAATCAGTATCGCGGCAGTTTTCAAAGGCGTGAAGTTACGACAAAACGCAAAAAGGGCAGGCGGGATTTTGTGCGGTGCGGGAAGAGTATTTCATTTGCCGGCCTTCCGGACCAGGGCGGGCGGCACGCAGGCAAATTAAGCGTCGAAATCCGGAGATTTTGTTCTATATCAGTTGAAATTCACCGTGTAAATCGGATTTTTGTTGCGATTTGTCATCTCCGCCTGGCATACACATAAATCATAAACCTGTCGCAATAGCCGGCATCCCGGAGCGGCGCTTCTGTTGCTCCGGAAACAACAGGCATCACCATCGTGCATGAAAGAAAAAATCCAGCAACTCGCCCGGGAATATCACGCCGACACGGTAGCGCATCGCCGTCACCTGCATATGCACCCCGAACTGTCGTACCACGAGGTGCAGACCAGCCGGTTTATTGCGGACAAATTGAGTGAAATCGGTATCCCGCATCAAGAGGGTATCGCAGGTACCGGTCTGGTGGCTTTGATCGAAGGAAAAAACCCGAAAAAAAACGTGGTGGCGCTGCGCGGCGACATGGATGCCCTGCCGATACAGGAAGCCAATCAGGTGCCTTACAGATCACAAAACGAAGGGGTGATGCATGCCTGCGGTCACGACGTACATACTTCTTCGCTGCTCGGCACGGCGCGCATCCTTCACAGCCTGCGCGATCATTTCGAGGGCACGATCAAGTGCATTTTTCAGCCCGGCGAAGAAAAACTTCCGGGAGGAGCAAGCCTTATGATCGAAGCAGGCGTGCTTGACAATCCGCGACCGGCCAGCATTTTCGGCCAGCATGTGCATCCGCCCCTGCGCGCCGGCATGATCGGTCTGAAGCCGGGCATTTACATGGCCAGCGCCGACGAGATATACGTGACGGTGAAGGGCCGCGGCGGACACGGCGCCATGCCGCACGATTGCATCGATCCGGTAGCGATCAGCGCTCAAATGATCGTCGCGCTCCAGCAGGTCGTCAGCCGGTACTGCGATCCGGCCACTCCCACGGTGCTGACATTTGGCAAGATCAACTCCAGCGGCGGCGCCACCAATGTGATCCCCAACGAGGTAAAACTGGAAGGCACCTTCCGCACGATGGACGAGCGCTGGCGCGACGACGCGCACGAGCGGATGAAAAAGATTGCTGAAAGCCTGGTCAGGAGCATGGGCGGCGCCTGCGAATTCAACATTGTAAAGGGTTATCCGGTGCTGTACAACCACGAAGAACTCACCCGCCGCACCAAAAAATGGGCTGTCGAGTTCCTGGGAGCCGATAAGGTCGTCGACCTCCCCATCCGCATGACGGCCGAGGATTTTGCCTATTTCTCGCAGGCCATGCCCGCGTGTTTTTACCGCCTTGGCACCGGCAACCCCGAACGCGGCATCACATCACCGATCCATACCGATACTTTCGACATCGATGAATCGGCCTTAGAGACCGGCATGGGGCTGATGGCCTGGCTGGCGCTGAAAGAACTGGAAAAAAACTACTGAGGAACTTTTCGGCCCGCCCGTCCGGGCAATTCGTACACCTGTATACTGCCGTCGTTTCTGGCCACCATCAAGCGCTTTCGACCGCCGGGCCCATTGAGTCGTTCGATGCTGCGTACGGGTCCCGGCAACCAGAACGGCGATTCGGAAAGCGGTACCGGGTGGTATTGTCCGGTTCCGTCACCTCTCAGGAACGTACCGTAAGAAGCGTCAAAACGGCCGATCGCGGGCTGCACTTCGTAGTAATTGCCGCCAAGCAAAAGGTCGGCGTGACCGTCGCCGTCAAAATCGCCCGAAGTGATCGCGAAGACGGGACTGAATTGCGCCTGCAAGGGCAAGGGACGCAGCGTCCAGTGGTCGTTGCCTTCGTTCAAAACGATACAAGAGGCGAGGGTTTCGGCTTTCAGCGACAAGGTCCCTTCCCGTAGTTGCGGTGGAAAAACAGCGTCAAAGTCGCTCTCCGCATATTTCCGGTATTCGACAAAACGTTTTTTTAAAACAGGTAATTGGTTGACCAACACGTCTTTATCAGCAAAAACATAATTGTGCTCCTGCCGGTAGTACGTCAAAACAGGATCGACGCTCCCGTTTCCGTCGAAATCCTTGACCCAAAGCCCGAGCGGCTCCGATACCGAGGCGCGCAGGTTGCTGTTCAGCCCGAGATTGCCCGCCGCAATATCCGGATCGCCGTCGCCGTCGTAATCGGCAATATGCAGGCAGTTCCAAAGGCCCGTAGCATGCGGCACCTCCGTTTTTTTAAAGCCCGACGGTGTATTTCGGAAAACGAGCAGCGGCATCCATTCTCCGCAAACGACCAGATCCGGGCGGCCGTCGCGGTCCATATCCGCCCACTGTGCATCGGTCACCATGCCCTGATTATGGCCGCCGGGAAGCATATCCGTCACATCCAGATAGTTGCCGTGACCGTTGTTTTGCAGTAAAAACGAACGCGGCGTTTCTCCATAAGCCCCGGGTACGCACCGCGCACCGATAAACACATCCTGATCACCGTCACCGTCGTAGTCGGCGATGCGGATGCAGGCAGGCGCCTGCGGCATAAACTGCTTTGGCAAAGCCGGTGGCGAGGCCGGCAAAAAACGGCCGTCGGGCCGAGCCAGCCAGGCGGTATCGAACCGGCAAATATCGTCGAGGCCATCGCCATTGAGATCCGTCACGTAAACTTCAGGGCCCTGCGCGGTCACGGACCAGGGCATGAGTTTTTCCCGTTCCAGGTCGGCGGCAAGAGGCGCAGACGGGCCAAATACCCATGTATCCAGCAGGGGCAGGCGTTCTGTGGCAGGAGCAATCAACACAGAAGCCCGGGCGGTTGCATGTAATGCGTCGAATGTAAGCGTCTGGCGCGCCGCTACGTTTTTCAGTGTTTCCGATGCCCCGCCCGGCCAGATCACCCTGATCGAATCCGCGGAAGGAGCGTCGCCCAAACCCACAAGTAACAACCCCGGCTCCATGCATGATTGAAACCCCCTTACCGGTTGATTTTCAAAATATTGAACCTCATTTTTTGCAAATACCTGCACACGGGCACCGATGCCGAACGTGTTGGCGCCTGCACCTTTCAGTCTTATCCGCAGAAACCCTGCGCCGGCAATATCGTTTCGGAAAACCCCTGCAGGAGCATTCAGGTTATTGGTCACCAGATCCGGATCGCCGTCGTTGTCCAGATCGGCGAATACCGCCCCATTAGAACAGCCTTTCCAGTCGAGCCCCCAGGCCGCCGATACATTCTGAAAACGCAGGTCCGGTCCATTGCGGAAGCAGTAGTTTTTTACTTCGCCGGATGGCATTTTTTCGATCAATGCCCGATCGCTGGCATTGCGCTGCACTTCGTTGGATGAAATGAACCGCAGGTAGTCGTTGTCATTGGGCCGGTGCGGGATGCCGTTGCTGATAAACAGGTCCTTCCGGCCGTCGAGATCAAAATCGGCCAGCAGGGGGCTCCAGCTCCAGTCGGTGGCGTCGATACCTGCCAGCTGCCCGACTTCGGAAAACAGGGCCACGTTCCCTATTGGATCGCCGGCCAGGGCAGGGCCTCGGTTGAGTTGCAGGCAATTGCGCGGCGACTGCCAGTGGTACCCGAATGAATGCTTGAATTCATACACCTGGTACTGATCGGCCGGCTGACTGGCCTTGAGCGTCAATTCATCTTCGGGTTTCATGTCGAGGGTGACGACGTCAGGCAGCGCATCATTGTTGACGTCAGCGAGCTCGCAGCCCATCGAAAAGTTGGAACTGTGCCCCGTACTTGCCGCGATCGCTTCGCGGAAGTATTTTCCCTCTATGTTGTAGTACAAAAAGTCGTTTTCATGGAAGTCGTTGGAAACGTAAAGGTCGGGGTAACCGTCGCCGTTGACGTCGCCTGCGACTACTCCGAGTCCGTAGCCCGATTTGCCGTCGTGCAGCCCCGACGCGGCCGTCACGTCGGTGAAAACACCTCCATCATTCCGGAACAGGCGATCGCTGGACAGGCGGTCGTACTGGCGGGAGATGCTCGTGTCCTTGTACGATTCCGGGGAATGCACACTGTGGCACAATACGAAACAGTCGAGATCCCCGTCGAGGTCGTAGTCGAAAAAAACGGCCTGGGTGCAAAAGGCAGAAAGATCGAGGCCGTACTCGGCCGCTTTATCGGTAAACGTGCCGTCCCGGTTGTTGATCAGCAGCTGGTTTTTTCCTTCGAAGGATTTGTAACGGCCCACCTGGCAAATGTAGATATCGAGCCAGCCGTCGGCATTCACATCTGCCAGCGACACGCCGGTTTTCCAGGAACCCGTTCCGCCGGCGCCGGCGCGCTCTGTGGCGTCTTCAAATTTGAAGCCTCCTTTGTTGATGTAAAGTTTGTTGCCGCCCCGGTTTGCTGTGAAGTAAAGATCGGGCAGGCCATCGTTGTTCAGATCGCCTGCCGCTACGCCGCCGCCGTTGTAGTAATAGAGATAGTGGACAATGTTCATGTCGTCCGAAGCATCCTCGTCGGGCAGGTCATTGGAAAAATCGATACCGGTATCCGCAGGTCCGAGGGTGGCAAACAACGTGGATCGGGGAGGCTTTCGGCAGGCGAAAAACAGGACCACCGTCGCGCAACACAGACAAAGGAGCGTACAAGTTCGCCAGGCCAATGTGTTCATTTTTAAACAATTATGACGGGCTGCGACTATGGGAAGATTCGATGCCGCGTGCCTTACATTTTCAAGGCCGATTTGCGCAGGCGCTGCAAAAACGGGGAGGCAAAGATGAAACTCTGCAGGTTTTCATTGTCGCTGTCGAGTACTTCGGTGCGGCTGCCCGACCACTCAAGCCGGCCTTCGTGCAGAAAGCAGATATTTTCACCGATCTCCATCACCGAGTTCATATCGTGGGTATTGATGATTGTGGTGATGTTATTTTCCTTGGTAATGCCGCTGATCAGTTCGTCGATCAGGATCGAGGTTTTGGGGTCGAGCCCGGAATTGGGTTCGTCGCAAAACAGGTATTGCGGCTCCAGCACAATGGCGCGGGCGATGCCTACGCGTTTCTGCATGCCTCCTGACAGTTCGGAGGGGTATTTTCTGTTGTTGCCGGCAAGATTGACGCGCTCCAGGCAGTAGTTGACGCGCTCCAGTTTTTGCTGGGGCGTTTTGTCGGTGAACATGTCGAGTGGAAAGCGGATATTCTGCTCTACTGTCAGCGAATCGAACAGCGCCGAGCCCTGAAACAACATGCCGATCTTCATTCGGATGGCGCGCATGCCGGCCTTGTCCAGCCGGCTGAAATTCACGTCGTCGTACCAGACTTCCCCGCCTGTAGGCGTCTGGAGCCCCACGAGTATCTTGAGCAGCACGGTTTTGCCCGCACCGGAGCGGCCGATGATCAGGTTGGTCTTTCCGGCTTCAAAGGTGAACGTGATCCCCTTCAACACCTGTTGCTCGCCAAAAGATTTGTCAATATTCTTCGCTTGGATCATGGACCTAAGGAGTAAAGGCATCCGACCGGACACCTGACGTTTTTGGATGGGGCACAACCGCTACAAGTCTTTGTGCAAAGGCAAATGTAAACAGTGCCGTCCAAAAGAACGGGGATTTACCATTTTTCAAGACGAATGCTGATCCGGCTACCTGTTTCTTTGAGCTCGAAAACCGCCTCCTCCCATCTGGGAGCCCGGAATTTTGGACGCGCGTTGTTCGAAAACCCGTATGGCTCGGTAGGGATGCCGAAAAAATTGGTGTCGAGTTTTCCGTTGCCGTTCAGGTCGTGAAAACAACTTGCGGCATAGGTGCCCGGCCCGAGGCCGGTACAATCGACGTCGATCGTACCGGTCCCGGTCACAGGAATAATTTTTTTGAAACAAGCCTTTTCGGCTTTCAGGAATCGCGCCTTGCTGTCATAAATTCCCAGATATATCTGCCCCGACGCTTGTTTGATATTGGAAATGGAAATGCCGAGCGCCGGCATCATCAGATTCAGGGAAAAAAGAACGGAAAGGGTCACAGGCAGGCGGTTTGACTGAAAAAATTACAGGGGCAGCGCCGAATATCGCTCGATGAACGCTTTCAACTCATCCACCATGGCCGGCGAGCCGATGGCGATGGTGCAACGCTGGTGCAGTTCGGTGGGCACCACGTCAAGAATGCGCTTCAGTTGCGTATTCATGGCTTTCCCGCCCGCTTGCTCTACGATCATCGACAGCGGGTTGCATTCGTACAGCAGGCGGAGTTTGCCTTTCGGGTATTTGCGCGTGCTGGGGTAGAGGAAAATGCCGCCCTGTATCAGGATCCGGTGAATGTCGCTGACCATGGAGCCGATGTACCGGAGTCCGTAGTTCTGATCGGAGCAGTTGTCGATGTAACGGCGCATTTCCAGGTCGAATTTCGAGTAGTAGCCCTGGTTTACCGAATAGGTGGAGCCGTTTTCGGGAATCCTCATATTGCGGTGGCTCAGGCAGAACTCGCCGATCGAGGGGTCGAGCGTGAAGCCGTTCACGCCACGACCCGTGGTATACACCAGCAGCGTGGAGGTACCGTAAAGCACGTAGCCGGCGGCTACCTGTTTCACACCGGCCTGCAAAAAATCTTCTTTGGTTGCCGGGCCGGAGGGGTCGCTTTTGCGGCGGTAAATGGCAAAAATGGTACCCACCGACACGTTTACGTCGATATTGGAAGAACCGTCGAGCGGGTCGAACATCACGATGTAATGGCTTTTTTTGGAGCCTACCGGCGGTATCTGGATATAATCGTCGTTTTCTTCGGAAGCAACGGCGCAGCATTCACCCGAATTTTTCAGGCATTCGATGAGCTTTTCATTGGCGTACACATCGAGTTTCTGCTGCATGTCGCCGCTCTGGTTCTCCCCGCTGTCGGCCACGCCGATGATGTTGACCAGACCGGCCTTGTTCACCTCGCGGTTGACGATCTTGGCAGCCACACCGATGTCGCGCAGCAATCCCGTGAGTTCGCCGGTAGCGTAGTCGAAATCTTTTTCGGAGCGGATGATAAATTCGTCGAGCGTGACGATGCGATTGCCCGAGATCGGGGAGGCGGGAGCGGTGGTACCGTTTTGCGAGGGTGTTTTCTTTGCAGACGCTGCCATTTGTGGTGGATTTAATAAATAATAACAGATAAAGACTGAATGACGGAGAGGCTTTATTTGGCGTTGCAAAGGTAAAAAATCCGCCCGTTTTGACGGGATTAGCCAACTGAATTGCGCGATCCGGCGTTTATTTGTCAGTGCGCTTTTTCAACGCGTATTCAATCGTCATGCGCTTTGCCCTGTTCGTTCTGCTTTTATTCGTGTATGCGTGCCGCCCTGAAGGCCCCGAAACGCTGCCGCTTCCCACTAAAATCTGCATCAAAACCACCCATCACGACTACCCGCTGACAGGCTCTACCGTCTATCTGAAATACTTTAGCGATACGTTTCCCGGCTACGACAAGGGGGCCGAGTTTTACGATGCTTCATTTAAAACAGGCGCCGATGCACGCGGCTGCCTCGAATCCGTGCCGGAGGGCAAGCACTGGCTGGTCGCATTCGGGTACGACAGCCTGCATTTTCCCCACGAAGCCTTCGGCAGCCTGCCGGTCGAAATATCCCTGACTTACCGGCCGGTGATCGATACCATGCTCTATCTGGGGCACTGACCGCTACTTTTTACGCGCCATCTCGGCGTCCAGCAATACGGCTTCGTGGATAATCTCCAGCAATGCATCTTCCCGTATATCTTTCGCATGGAGCAGCCGCGCGTATGCGACTTCTTTGCGCGTACCGAGATCGAGCAATCCCTGTTCATTGGACAACAAATGGCCACGCGTAAATCCAAAAGCCACTCCGGATGCCATGCCGCTGTAGGGGAACGAGGCCGGATAAAGAAAACAGATGCGGCTGAAGCGCCAATAGTAAGGCACGCCGTAGCCGAATTTTTCTTTCAGTTCGGGAAAATTCAATAACAGCAGGTCCCTTAAATGCCCGCAAATGCGTTTTTCTTCGGGCAATAATGCTGCGTAGAAAGAATCAAAGTCTTTATGTTTGGCGAGATGCATTCCATGAAATAAATTTACAAGAGCAAATGTAAAGAACTCATCCCCTCGCCGCCCGGATTTCAGCACCGGCCCAATACCCCGGAATTGGCCCAAACAAGGCCGTTGTAGGTCTATTTTCAGCCGGTCTGTAAGTGAAATCGTAATTTTGTCCCTGCAAAACTGAACGAACTAACAGCCGCAGCTTATGAAATGGTTGGTCAACAAGCTTGTCAGGCAGTACATGCGCCTTCGTATGCGTCGTATAGAACGCTATATGAAGCGACCGGAAGAGCCGCAGGAGCGATGGCTGCAACGCTTGCTCGATACCGCCCGCAATACGGAATTCGGCAGGGAATACGATTTCAAAAGCATCCGCAACGCCGAAGAATTCGCTCAAAGAGTACCGGCACACGACTATGAAAGTGTAAAAGACCAGATCACCCGCATGATGCGCGGCGAGCGCGATGTGCTCTGGCCGGGTCAGGTCAACTGGTACAGCAAAAGCAGCGGCACCACCAGCGACAAGAGCAAATACATCCCGGTGCCCATGAGCAACCTGTACGGCTGCCACTATGCAGGCAGCTGGGATTCCCTGACCCTTTTATACCACAACAAACCCGATATGGAGGTTTTCCGGCGCAAGAACCTGGTCATGTCGGGCAGTTTTCAGTCTCTCAACGAATATCCCAAAACCCGATACGGCGACATCAGTTCGCTGATGACCCACCATATGCCCGTGATCGGACGGGCATTCCACACCCCCGATTTTAAAACGGTGTTGTTGTCCAATTTTGAAGAAAAAATACATCATATCGCCGAACGCACCAGCCGCCGCGACGACATTGTCATGTTCGGCGGTGTGCCCACCTGGGTGATCGTGCTCTTCCGGCTGATCCTCGAAAAAACGGGCAAGTCGAATATGCTGGAAGTATGGCCGCACCTGCAGGCCTACATGCACGGCGGCGTCGGTTTCGAGCCCTACCGCGAAACGTTCAGGGCGCTGGTGCCGAGCGATTCATTCGTTTATCAGGAGATATACAATGCCTCGGAGGGTTATTTCGGCGCGCAATGCGAACTGGGCAAAAACGATATGCTCCTGTTCGCCGACAATGGCGTTTATTACGAATTCGTGCCTGCCGACGAGTGGGACAAAGATCACCCTGCCACCGTGGTGCTCGCCGATGTGGAAGTGGGTAAAAATTACGCCGTCATGATCTCCTCGAACAACGGCCTGTGGCGATACCTGCCCGGCGATACGATCATGTTTACCCGTAAAAATCCGCACTGTTTCAGGATCACCGGCCGCACGAAGCAGTTCATCAATGCCTTTGGCGAAGAGGTCATGGTAGGCGACACGGACAAGGCGCTTGCCGAAGCCTGCCGGCAACTCAACGCCGTAGTGTCGGAATATACGGCTGCTCCGGTCTATTTTTCCGGAGATCAGGGGAAAGGCGGGCACGAATGGGTCGTGGAATTCGAACGCGAACCTTCCGACCTCGAACGCTTCAACGAGGTGCTCGACCTCATGCTGCAACAGATCAATTCGGACTACGAAGCCAAGCGCTTCAAAAGCATGGCCCTGCGGCGCCTGCACCTGCAAACGGTGCCCCGCGGCACCTTTCACCGCTGGATGCGTGCACGCGGCAAGTTCGGCAATCAGAACAAGGTGCCGCGACTGGCCAATCACCGCAACTTCGTGGAAGAGATCATGCAATTCGTCGCCTCGTCCAACGCTTAAGTTTTTTCAGTTCATATTGTAATTGATCCCGAAACGGATCAGCCTTCCCTGTTGCGGATTGAACAGCAGATCGTCCGGAGTGCCGGTCGCATCGAGGCCAGAATAATGCTTGTTGAAAACATTTTGCATGTTAAAATAAAGCAGGAAGTGGTTGCTGAGGTACAGGCGGAGCATCAGGTCCCAGGAGCGGAACACGGGGTAGCGTTCCTGCACGACTTTCCGTTCGTAATCGTCGCGGTAGATGATGCTTTTACTCAGCACCGACGTTTGCCGGTTGGAGGCCAGCATCATTTCAAGTTTGTTCACCGTAAAAAATGTGCGGAACTGAAACTGCCAGCGCGGCGCATTGAACACGTCATCGATCAGCCGACGCTCCTCGCCCAGCCATTCCTTCCCGCGGGTATACTGCATAAAGAGTTCGGTGCGCCCGGTAATGCGGGTCCTTTTCCGGCTCCCCCGGATATCGACTTCCTGGTTGGTAATGCCGACCAGTCCCTGCAGGCCCCACATCGTCATGGACAGCCCCGGTGCGTTGTCCCAGCCGTACCGCCAGGGCGCTACGATACCGGGTTCCTGATCGAATGCACCGGGGCGCAGCATGCGATATACTTTCTCTGAAAAGAAAATACCCTCCGCCCGTACATTGCGGTTTGAATATCGAAGCCCTGCTTCCCAGGCATTTATTTTTTCCGTCGCGTCGGCCCGGCTGGGCGAAACACTGATGATGGGATCGTTGAGGTCAATGATGTAATACGTATTACCGCGGGCGAACAGGGACGGCCTTCGAATACCCGTGGAATAGTTTGCCCGAACGGACCAGGTACTGTCCAGGCGGTATTGCATGCCGATACGCGGCAGGGGCACGAATCCGTAATTCACGGAGTAATTGACCGAGCCGCAGCCGATCACGTACAGGCGCTTTCCCTTCCACACGAGCTGCGCAAACAAGTTGCCCACCAGGTCGCTGCCCAGGCTGGGGTCGTAAGGCATCACGACATTGGGTGATGTCGTGCCGTCAACGCGAATATCTATGGGTATTTCGTAGTGGCTGAGCGCCGGCGTCCCCGCACTCGTATTTACCATCACACCTGCATCGAGAAAAATACGGCTGCTCAGGGAGGCATTTAACAGCGACTCGAAACGAAGATCTATTCCGTTCCCCACGGTGTATCGCTCATTGGAGGCCAGTTCCCGATAGATGTTGCGCAGGATATTTGTCCGCTGCGAATCGCTGAGCATACCCGAATTCGCGGCGATGGCGCGGTAAGTGGCGGCGCTCAGTTTGTCGAACACATAGGTGGTAGTAGAGGTATTGTCGATGCGATAGCGAATGGCGGAAATGGTATTGTGCGTGACCCACTTGGGCCTTTTCCGGCTAAAGCGAAGCGCATAGGTCTCCATATATTCCGCAAGGCGGTTCGACGGGTTGGCATAGGAAACGGCCAGGGGGCTGATGCCCAGCGCCATATGATCGAATCGCGCCATGCGGTTGTAAGTCAGGTGAACGCCGCGCCAGTTGAGGTTGATGCCCAGCAGGCGGCTTTCATGCGGGATGGCCGCTACTTTGGGAAAGCTGTCGCTGGGCGGCTGATTGGCCCGGTAATTCCGGTTGTCGAGATAGAGCATGGTATCCAGGCCGAACGGAAGGTAATGGTTGACGTTGAACAGGTTGGGGTCGTAAAAAATATCCGTTCGTTCCCGGATCGTGTTGCTGCCGTACAGGCTGAAGCGAAATACATTTTTGTCTTTTCCCAGTTTGCCGCCCAGCATCAGGTCGAGGCTGTTGTACCCCAGATTTCCAAATGCCAGGTCCGCCTGCGTGAAGATCGGACGCTCCGTTTCCTTGAGAATAATGTTGACCACCCCTGCGCAGGCATCTGTACCGTAGATCGAAGAAGCAGGGCCGTAGATCACTTCGATCCGCTCGGCCTGACGAATGGGCAACTGGGCGCCGATCGGCATGCCCAACGCAGTGCCGGGCTTTACCGGCATGTCGTTGATCAGCACTTTCACGTACTTATTGCCCGACAAACCCCGCATCAAAAAAGTTTCGCCTTCCAGCGCATTGCCGGGTTGCGACACCCGCACACCCGGCGCTGCGCGCAGCACGTCACCCAGCGTCACGAAGCCGTTGCGCAGGATGTCTTCCGCAGTCACCACCCACACTGTAAAAGGCAGCTGGTCTACCTCTTCCAGCGATCTCGTTCCCGAAACGACCATCGATTTTTCCAGGTCGGCGTCGCGCGTGGCAATGTCCTCGTAACCGAGGTGTTCGGGGGCCAGCAGGAGGGTAGAGTCGTTTTGGGCAAACAATACGCGAATGGAAAGCAGGAAAACGGCAAACAGATAATGTCTCACGATTCAGGTGGTTGTTCGACGCGAAAAGTAGACATTTTTTGTGCAGGGCAGTGAAGTTGTGCCGGTTCATAACTTTTCGGCAGCAAAACGGTTTAACAGCTACGGCCATCAATTTTACCGCGGATTCAGCCGGAATCCTGCGACATTGATAATTTTGCTGCCTCCGGCCCGGATGCCGGTCTATAAAAATACGCGCCGTTAAAACCGGCCTTTTAAAAATCTCCGCCCGCATGTCCTTCCTGAAAGATGCTTCCCTGCTCCAACGCCACGCCTTTATCAACAACGAATGGGTAGATGCCGATTCCGGATCGCGCTTCCCGGTCAGCAATCCCGCCACCGGCGAGGTGCTCGCCGAGGTGGCTGACTGCAGCGCTGCCGAAACCGGCAGGGCCATTGCCGCTGCAGAAGCCGCCCTGCCCGGCTGGCGCGCCAAAACCGCCACTTCGCGCGCAAAGATCCTGCGCCGCTGGAACGACCTCATCATCGAGCACGCCGACGACCTCGGCCTGCTGATGACCCTCGAACAGGGCAAGCCCCTCGCCGAGGCGCGCGGGGAAGTGCGATACGGGGCATCTTTCATCGAGTGGTTTGCCGAAGAAGGCAAACGCGCCTACGGCGACATCATACCGCCCCACCAGCCCGGTGTGCGCCTGCTGGTAAGCAAACAACCCGTAGGCGTGGTAGCGGCCATCACGCCCTGGAATTTCCCCAACGCCATGATCACGCGCAAAGTGGCGCCGGCGCTGGCTGCGGGCTGCACGGTGGTCTGCAAACCTTCTGAAGAAACGCCGCTCTCGGCGCTCGCGCTGGCCGAACTGGCGCTGCGCGCAGGGTTCCCGCCGGGCGTGCTGAATTTCGTCACCGGCCTGGATGCTGCCGCGATCGGCCATACCCTGACGGACAGCCCCGTCGTGCGAAAACTTTCCTTTACCGGCAGCACGGAGGTCGGCAAACTCCTCATGCGCCAGTGCGCCGACACCGTCAAAAAGATATCGCTCGAACTCGGCGGCAACGCGCCCTTCATCGTATTCGACGATGCCGATCTCGATGCCGCCGTAGAAGGCGCCATTGCCTCCAAGTACCGCAACGCGGGGCAAACCTGCGTGTGCGCCAACCGCCTTTTTGTGCAAAGCGGCGTGTACGACGCTTTTCTGGAAAAATTCATCGTTGCCGTGCAGCAGCAAAAGGTGGGCCCCGGCACCGATCAGGGCGTGAATATCGGTCCGCTGATCAACCGGGAAGCGCTGGAAAAAGTCACGCGCCTCGTCGGCGACGCCTCGCAGAAAGGCGCGCGCGTGCTGACCGGCGGTCATGCCATGCAGGGCACGTTTTACGAGCCTACGGTGCTCGCCGAAGTGGACCGCGGCATGAATATCATGCACGAGGAGATATTCGGACCGGTAGCGCCGGTTACGCGCTTTGAAACGGAAGAAGCGGTCATCGAAATGGCCAACGACACCCCCTACGGTCTGGCCGCCTATTTTTACGGGCGCGACATCGGACGCGTGTTCCGCGTAGCCGAAGTACTGGAATACGGCATGGTAGGGGTCAATACAGGGCTGGTGGCCACCACCGTAGCGCCTTTCGGCGGCGTCAAGGAAAGCGGCATCGGCCGCGAAGGCTCGAAGTACGGGCTGGAAGAGTTCCTGGAAGTAAAATACGTTTGCCTGGGAGGAATGTAATACCCGCTCTGCCGCTTCTGCATTTCAATGTACCTTTGCCCGCCGCTCCCCGGTTTCGCCCGCGGGGCATGACGATGACAATAAAAAGCAGACATGGATTTTCACGCGCTTAATATCAGCCGGGTCACGCCGGAAACCTCCGATACGGTTACGCTTGAATTTGATATACCGGAAACCCTGCGCGAAACATTCGCATACCGCGA
Organism: Lewinellaceae bacterium; assembly: GCA_020636045.1. Taxonomy (GTDB): domain Bacteria; phylum Bacteroidota; class Bacteroidia; order Chitinophagales; family Saprospiraceae; genus M3007. The sequence continues at coordinate 626,536 of JACJYP010000001.1, read as the reverse complement.
AGGGCAGCATATTACCGTCCGCATCCAGTTGGACGGGCATGAGTTGCGACGCTCGTATTCGATGTCGTCCAGCCCGCTTGAAAAAAGGCTGGCCGTGACGGTAAAAAAAGTGCGCGGCGGCCAGGTGTCCACTTACCTGCACGACTCCGTGAAGGTCGGCGATACCCTCGAGATCGCCGCGCCGGACGGCCGTTTTCACGGCGCACCCGACCCCGACAAACGTCACACGTATTATATGTTCGGCGCCGGCAGCGGCATCACCCCGCTGATGTCGATCCTCAAAACCACGCTCGAATCCGAGCCGATGAGCGCCATTTTCCTGCTCTACGGCAGCCGCAACGAATCGGAGATCATCTTCCGCGACGAACTGGATGCCCTTTCCGAACGCTATACCGGACAACTGCACGTAGAGCACGTGATCAGCCAGCCGACCAAAGCCTCCGGCAGCGGCGGCCTGATGAGCATTTTCAAAAAATCAACCTTCAACTGGAAAGGCAAAACGGGCCGCATCAACCCGAAAATGGTCGGCGAATTCCTCGACGAGAACTTCCCCCAAGGCCCCGAAGACGATTGTGTCTACTTCATCTGCGGGCCCGGCAATATGACCGACACAGTAAAAAGTACCCTGCTCGGGCGCGGCATACAGGCCAAACAGGTACACACCGAGCATTTTGTCAATCCCAACCACACGCTCGGTGAGTTCCAGGCATCTATCGGCGGCGAAGGGGAAAAACGCGTGATCGTGCACCTGCAGGGCAAACGCATCGAACTGCCCGTACCGCCCGGCGCCACCATCCTCGATGTGCTGGTAAAAGAGCGTTTCGATCCGCCCTATTCCTGCACCGCGGGCGCCTGCTCCACCTGCATGGCAAAGATCATCAGCGGGAAAGTACACATGGATGCCTGCTACGCCCTCGACGATGAAGAAGTAAAAGCAGGATACATCCTCACCTGCCAGAGCCATCCCGAGACGGATGTGGTGGAACTGACATACGATATGTAACGCCAATCTCTGGTTGGCTCACTCACGGGGCGGGCCAACCAGAGATTGGCGTTACAGGCCTCGTCTTTTTTCCAGCAATACCTTTTTGCGTTGTTTGGCCCTGGCAAGCGCCGGGCGCAGCGCTTCAGATACCTTTGTCCAGGCTTCGTCTTTATTTTGCGCCGAGGTGATCCACTCTCCCGGCGCGCCCTGAATTTCTGCCAAAGGCAAATCCTGCCAGTCGGTTTTGCGCAGCATGACGGGAATGATGGTTTTTTCACCATTGCGATGCGCCTCCAGCGCCTTGCTGAACTCCTCTTTATAACAGAAGTCAGATGCCACAAAGTCGGCGCTGACCAGGCACAATACGATGTCTGATTCCTCCAGTTGCTGGAAGATGACCTTTTCCCATTCGTCGCCCGCATCGATATCGCGGTCGTCCCAAATCTGAAGTTTTTGCAGGCGCATCAGCGGGGAAAGCGCAGTCCTAAGTTCTTTCAGGTATTCCAGATCCTTGTGCGCATATGAAACAAAAGCCTTCACGGGCAATTGCTCCACCTCGTCGCGCATAGCGGGTTCTTCCACGCCGTCCAACAGGTCAGCAATAGATACCCGCTTTTTTAGGGATTTGACAAAAACCTCTTTTTCTCCCGCTTTTTCGGCTTCTACGAGGTAATCGTATTCCTCCGTATCCTTGCTTTCGGGGATAGGCACGAGTTCGTCGAACTCCAGATTGGTAAAATCATCAACGATCTCTTTGACCGTTTCGCGAATAAAACTCAGGAAGCGCCGCCGTTCTTCGCCGCATACATCAACGAGAATTTTCTGGTCCTCTTTGTCCCAGCGTACCCGTGCCAGAGCTTTGAAAATGTTGGGTTTGTGCAGGACCATTCCGGTGCGCCACATCGTCAGTTGGCCCGGAGTATCCCGGTTGCCCGGCGAGCGCTCGATGAATGTGTGCAACTTCACCATCAGCCGCGGGAAAATGCTGTCAGGCAGGAATTCGGGAAAATGAATGACGAAATGTAACAATGCGCCTTCCGTCTTGAACTCTGGCTCCTGCACAGGCAACAATTGCGGCACGACATAGGTGCGCGGGTCAAGTTGGAAACAAAGTTCAAACTCCTGCATCACCCGCACGATGTACTGGAGTTTGTTTTTGGGGTACTCGAACACCCGGTCGCTTGTATTTCCTTCTTTGTAACGCGGGTCGTTGATGACTGCATCGAAATCATCTTCATAGAGAAGTCCACCGGTATCCTCGGCTACAATTTTGGAATTAACAATACGATAAACGCCGTTTGTTAGCCAAAGCGGATTGAGGATTTGGGTGTCGAAGTTTTTGAGGTTGCGAAAATTGATGACCACGCCGAGGTCGTGCAGGAATTGAAGCAATACATCCTGGCTGAATTGTCGCGTCACACCATTTTCCTCACATACACGCTGGTATTCCGCCGATTCGATATAGTCGGCTTCCATATTGGAAAAATGCTCCTTCACCGCCAGCCAGTGTTTTGGGAAAGGGGTACGGCGGGTATCAGCGCGATCGATTTCACGGCGCAAGGCTTCGCGGAATTCGCCCATGCCTTTGTCGGTCTTCGCAGAAAGGCGGAAAAAATCGCGGATTTGCGGGTATTTTTCTTTCAGTCGCTTATTGTCAACCTGGAAAGAGGGGTTTTCGTCGATCTTGTTCAGCACCACCAGCACGGGCGAGCGGCCGCCGAAACTCGCGGCGTGTTTGAGCCATTTTTCGGCCTGGTCGTCGTTGCGGCTGTTGAGCAGCAGCACATAGACGCTGCGTTGCGAGAGGAAAAACTGGTGGGTGGCGTGCATCACTTCCTGCCCTCCGAAGTCCCAGAGGTGGGCGGTAACGCTGTCGCCATCATCCATTTTGAAAGACACCTTGCGAATCCGAATGCCATGTGTTTGGCTTTCCTTGCTATCAAAATTCTCTCCAAGCAGCCGTTTCACCAGCGAGGTTTTGCCGGCAGAGGCTTCGCCGAGAAAAATGACTTTGACTTCATTGAGTTTGCGACCGTCGTCACCGAGTTCCTCAAAGTAATCTCGGACGGCCTGGGGCGATTCCTGGGCGAATTCAACGGTGGGATGATGAGAGGGCAGTCTTTGACAAGAATTGCAATGTAATATCTACATGCTCTTCCATGTCTGCCAATTAACTGAATTTTTTTTTTAATAAGGTGAATTAAAGGCGATAGGTCTGTGAAATACTTGTATTTCCAAAACTAATATTTCTCCATTGATCGATTTAGAAATCGGCTAGTCTATATGGTGTGACAAATCAATATGCCATGTGTATTAATTATTTTTTAACGTGAGACAAAATCTAAAATCTGTGTATTTGAAATTTAAAGCGATTCAATGATTTCAAACATATTGGCGCAAATCAGAACTAATGTTCCAGAGATATCAAGCTTTTTAAGTTGATTTAATGACTCAAATGGGGATAACTCTGATTGAAATTACGGCAGGTTAGGCTTTAATTTTTAAAAAAGTGCTTATGGTGACAAATCAGTTACTTCTGTGTATTAAAACAACCTAACATACATATTCGTTCATATCTGAAAGTGGCGATAAACTCGTATATAAATTCCACAGTTTAATAATGCCTTATTAATTGCAAGTTCATCAAAGGGTTTAAATCTGTAACAGAGTATTAAGAAAACTTAAATACCGTCGATATAAGTTTAACAGTGGAACAAGATCAGAAATATTGTTTGCCTTTGGAGATGTTTTGCAGTTAGTTAAGTTTTTTAGCGCTAACTAAGTTAAAACCTGTTAACATAGTTCTAATTGCTCAATTTTTGTTAACGATGAAATATGAGATAAATCTCTGTTTGATTCCCTTGGCAATATTATTGTTCCAAGTTCTGATCAGAAAGTGGCGATAAATGTGAGATATTCAATCTACATCAAATTACTCAGAACTAAATGTTTTAACGATCTAGCCCTATTCAAATATTTAAGCGATCGATTAATATTAGGGTTGATTTTGGCTCACTTTATTAATCCATCCTATATCTCCTTTAAATTCAACCCAATCTTTGCTCAGTGTCAACCTCTCCACCCACACACACTCCCCAATCTCTTCCGGCACCTCTGTTATGCCGCAGTTGCCGAGGTCAAGGAAAGTAGCATCCTCCCCCCGGCGGTGTTTTTCAATGTTTTCACGTATCAGTTTTAAGGCGAGTTCGGACATACGCAGGTTTTGAAAGATGAAGGTTTATCCCAGTTTTCTGAGCCGTGCAGCACCGGCTTGTATGACAATAAAATTACCTTCCAGTAAACGGCTGTTTTCTGTAATAAAGTCGGAAACCATTTGGGAACGGGTTGTAGACGAAAGTTCTTCTGCCCGGATTAATAGAATGCCGCTATGGATTCGCTTCATTCGATACACCAATTCTCCAAAGTCCTTGTCCCTGGTGATCAGGATACGGTACTCCCTGTTGGCGATTTCCAGTATTGCTTCATCATCAGTGCTCTGGATGTCTTCTGCAATATAACTGACGTCGTGTCCGGCTTTCCGGATCATCATCACGAGCGACCTGTCAACCCCTTCATCCGCCAGGAATTTCATGCGATGGCAGGAGTGGAAATGATCATTTCGCCTTTAAGCGCCTGTGCGGCATAGGCGAGCGCGGCAAGGATATGTTCGTGCTTGAGACGGGGGTGTTCCGTCAGGAGAGACTCGTAGGTTTCGTTGCGGGACAGTTTTTCCAGGATGAGTTCTACGGTGATACGGGTGCCTTTAATGACCGGTTTACCCATCATTACTTTCGGGTTGGTCTCTATATAATCGCTATAATTCATACCTGTTTTTTTCTACAAAAATAACATAAGCGGGTCAATCGCCCAACTCCCCCTTCAAAAACTGCCCTGTCCAGCTGTCCTTCACTTTGCTCACTGCTTCCGGCGTGCCCGTGCATACGATGGCGCCGCCCCGGGCGCCGCCTTCCGGGCCGATGTCCACGATGTGGTCCGCCATTTTGATGACGTCGAGGTTGTGCTCGATCACCACCACGGTATTGCCTTTTTCCACAAGCCGGTTGAGCACGGCCAGCAATTGTCGGATGTCCTCGAAATGCAGGCCCGTGGTGGGCTCGTCGAGGATATAAATGGTGCGGCCGGTGTCTTTTTTTGCCAGCTCTTCGGAGAGTTTCACACGCTGGGCTTCGCCGCCGGAGAGGGTGGTGGCTTGCTGTCCGAGGGTGATATAGCCGAGGCCGACGTCCTGCAAAGTCTTGATCTTGCGGTAAATGGATGGTATGGGCTGAAAAAACGCTGCCGCTTCGCTGATGGTCATGTCCAGCACATCGCTGATGCTTTTGCCTTTGTACAGGATCTCGAGGGTCTCGCGGTTGTAGCGGCGACCCTGGCAGCGCTCGCAATGCACCTGCACGTCGGGCAGGAAATTCATCTCGATCGTGCGCAGGCCAGCCCCTTCGCACACGTCGCAGCGGCCGCCTTTCACGTTGAAAGAAAAGCGCCCCGAGTTGTATCCGCGGATCTTTGCCTCGGGAGTGTCGGCGAATAGTTTTCGGATGTCGCCGAATACATTGGTGTAGGTAGCGGGGTTGCTGCGCGGCGTGCGGCCGATCGGGCTTTGGTCGATCTCGATCACCTTGTCGAGGTGCTCCAGGCCCTTGACTTCCTTGTAGGACAGCGGCCGTTTCAGGCTGTTGTAAAAATGGCTTTGCAGAATGGGGTAGAGCGTTTCGTTGATCAGTGAACTCTTGCCGGAGCCGCTCACGCCGGTCACGCAGATAAAAGTACCGAGCGGCAGTTGCAGATCCACATCCTTGAGGTTGTGGCCGCTGCAGCCTTTCAGTTCAAGGCTTTTGCCGTTGCCTTTCCGGCGCACTTTGGGCACTTCCAGTTTAGCGCGGCCGGCCAGGTAGTCGCTGGTGGTGGTCGGGTTTTTCAAAAAATCATCGGGCGTGCCGATGTCCACGATCTCGCCGCCGTGTTTGCCGGCGCCGGGCCCCAGATCGATGAGGTAGTCCGATTCGAGCATGATATCGCGGTCGTGCTCCACTACGAGCACGGTATTGCCGATATCGCGCAGGCTCTTGAGGGCTTCGATGAGCCGGTGGTTGTCGCGCTGATGCAGGCCGATGCTGGGCTCGTCGAGGATGTAGGTGATGCCGGTGAGTTGCGAACCGATCTGGGTCGCAAGGCGGATGCGCTGGCTTTCGCCGCCGGAGAGCGTGCGGGCGGGGCGGTTGAGCGCGAGGTAATCAAGGCCGACTTTCAGCAAAAACTTGAGACGGAAGCGAATTTCCTTCAGCACATCCCTGGCGATGGTGCGCTGGCGCTCGCTCATGTCGTCATCCACGTTTTCGAGTGCGGCGTACAGTTCCGTGAGGTCCATATTCGCCAGTTCGGCGATATCGTACTTGCCGATCCGGAACCAGCGGCTTTCTTTTTTCAGGCGCGTGCCCCCGCACTCGGGGCAAGGGGCGACTGTCATAAAATCTTCCGCCCATTGCCGGATCTTTTCGCTGGTGGTGTCGCTGTACCAGCGCTTGAGCATATTGACCAGGCCGTCGTAAGCGATGTTGTAACTCCATTCTTCCCCGCCCCAGTTGAGGTCGACCTTAAGGTCTTCGTCGCCGCCGTACAGCAAGGTATTGAGGGCTTCTTCGGGGATGTCCTTTACGGGCGTGCTGAACGTGAACTTGTATTTTTTCGCCAGTTCGCGGAGTTGTTTGAACATCATATTCTCCCGCACATCACCCAGCGGCACAATACCCGTTTCATTGATGCTTTTGCTGTCGTCCGGGATCACGCGCGCCATATCCACTTCATGCACCTCGCCGAGGCCCTTGCAATGCGGACACATGCCGTAAGGGGAATTGAAAGAAAAGGTATTGGGAGAAGGTTCTTCGTACGATATGCCCGATTCGGGGCACATCAGGCTGCGTGAAAAAATAGCGCCCTCGAAGCCGCTTGTCACACCCGAAATATCCGCGTCGTCACCTTCCGCAGCGCGCAGCGTCGAGCTTTCCTCTTTCGTGGGAGGAGGCGCAGACTCGAGGTCCAGCACCTGCAACATGCCGTCGCCGAGGCGCATGGCCACGCGCACGCTCTCTGCCAGCCGTTCGCCGCGGTCGTCGCCGATCTTGAGCCGGTCCACCACGATCTCGATATCGTGTATCTTGTAACGATCCACCTGCATGCCCGGGCTCACGTCGACGATCTGGCCGTCGATCCGAACCTTGGTGTAGCCCTGTTTCCTGATCTGCTCGAAAAGTTCGCGGTAATGCCCTTTCCTGGAGCGCACCACCGGCGCCAGCACGGCGATCTTTTTTCCGCCGAAGCGCTCCAGAATATTCTGGATGATCTGCTCTTCGGTGTATTTCACCATTTTTTTGCCCGTCACCCATGAATAGGCCTCGCCGGCGCGGGCAAACAGCAGGCGCAAAAAATCATACACCTCCGTGACCGTACCGACGGTGGAACGCGGGTTGCGCCCCGTCGTCTTTTGTTCGATGCTGATGACCGGGCTCAGGCCGGTGATCTGCTCCACGTCGGGGCGTTCCATTTCGCCGATGAACTGGCGCGCGTAGCTGCTCAGCGTTTCCATGAACCGGCGCTGCCCTTCCGCGTAGATCGTATCGAATGCCAGCGAACTCTTGCCCGACCCGCTCACGCCGGTCACAACCACCAGGCGGTTGCGCGGGATACGAACGTCCACGTTTTTCAGGTTGTGCGCGCGGGCGCCCGTGACCTCGATATACTCGGATGCCGGCAGAAGCGCCGGGATTTTATGCGCGGCGGCTGGTTCGCCATTCGAGGCGGCTGCCGGTGTTTTTGATTTTGCCATTCTGCGGAAAACAATGCGGTGTTGGAGAGGGTTCGCCGGAGCGGCAAAAATAAGCATAATCGGGAGGAGCGCCGCCATTTTAAAACAATTAGTTTTTTGGCGAACGTCACAATTATGACATCCCGCATTTTTTCACGGCAAACGGCCCGAAAAAAAGAATCTCTGTTTATGAAACCCGGCATTCCACATTACATTTGCGGGAAGAACCACATGAAAGCGCATCAAGCCTTCCCGTCCGGAAATATACGGGAAGGCTTCTTTTTTCAAATTTGCCTTAACTTCACTGCGCTTTTTTAATCCGAGCCTGCCTCGGCGAGTGCCAATGCGAAAAACCGGAGCTTCATTGATGGCCGAACTAGCTAAATTGATCGAACACACGACCCTGAAACCCGACACAACGTCTGCTGATGTCCGACGCCTTTGCGAAGAGGCGCGACAATACGGCTTTGCAGGCGTATGCATACCTCCGCTATTCGTGCGTGAAGCACGCAGGGCGCTGGGCGACGACAGCCCCGTCCGCGTCGTGACGGTGGTCGGTTTTCCGATGGGTTATTCCGCCATACCTGCCAAAAGCGAAGAGATCAAACGCGCCATCGACGAAGGCGCCGACGATATCGATGCCGTGATCAACATCGCCGCCGTCAAAAGCGACAACTGGAGCCATGTAGAACGCGATATCGAAGCCGTGGCAAGGGCCACGCACATGCGGGGGCGCGAACTGAAACTCATCCTGGAGTGCGGCCTGCTGAATGAGGCTGAGATCGCCAGGCTCTGCCGGATCGCCGACAGCGTCAAGGCAGAATGGCTGAAAACAGGCACCGGCTTTCACGGTCATCCGGCCACTGCCGAAATGGTCCGGCTGCTGCGGGCGCTTGCGCCGGATGGAATAAAAATAAAGGCCGCCGGCGGCATCCGCGATACGGAAGGAGCAGAAAAACTGCTGGCCGCAGGCGCCGACCGCATCGGCAGCTCCGCATCGCTCGGCATTATCGGAGTAAAAATGGTTGCGCAATAAGAGACTGATTATGAACGCAATATTTGGAAACATTCACCCTTCCGCGTATAAATATATGCTGTTGTTGCTGTTCGGATGCTACGCTGCCGGCGCGCGCGCGCAAGAAGTGCAGCTCAACGAAGACCCGCGCGTCAGCCAGATGTTCAGGGCATGGACGAACGATATGCGCAGCAACCCGCATATAGAAGGCTGGCGGGTACAGATCATGGCCACCACCGACCGGCAGCAAGTGGAAGATGCGCGCAACCGCTTCCGTATCGCGCATCCGGAAGTACCCGCAGAATGGACGCAGGAAAAACCCTATTACAAACTGCGGGTCGGCGCCTTCAGGAATAAACTTGACGCCATGGCGTTTATAACCACGCTGGAAAATTATCCGGGTGCCTATCCGGCCAAGGATGCCAACATCCACCCGCGCGATTTTTTGCAATAACCTGTAGAGGCCATTTGAGCCGAAAACCGCACCTATCGACCCAAACCGTTTTTTGAATACCGGCGCCGCAAGGCGACAATATAATGGCTACTTCCAGACAAACTGCTTTTCAGATCGGCGAGCTCGACAAAGTGACCATCTGGCTCTATATCGCGCTGGTGGTGACGGGCTGGGGCATGATCTATTCCGTCAACTACGAACCGAATACGGCGGCTTTCAGTTTTCTCGACCTGAACAATAATGCTGGCAAGCAAATGTTCTTCATCGTCGTTTGCCTGGCCCTGTTGTTCGTGATCATCATGACGGATTGGGCCTTCTGGCGCACCTACGCCCTTATCATATATATCATATCGCTGCTGCTCCTGCCGGGCACGCTGATCTTCGGCAGGGAGGTGAACGGCGCTTATGCCTGGTACCAGTTCGGCGGCTTTTCCTTTCAGCCGTCGGAGCTGGCGAAATTCGGCACCTGTCTGGCTATGGCGGGTTATTTGAGTTCGACGGGAGTCAACCTCAGCGAATGGAGGAGCCGCCTGATCGCGTTCGGCATTTTTTTGCTTCCGGCGGGCATCATCCTGGCACAAAAAGATACCGGCTCGGCGCTCATTTTCTTTTCGTTCGCCCTCGTAATGTACCGCGAAGGCCTGCCACCGATCTGGTACACGATCGGTTTCGGATCGGCGGCTTGCGTCATACTCGGTCTGGCCGCCAATCCGCCCTATGTGGTGGCGATCTTTTTTATGATCCTGAATTTCTACCTGATCTCCCGTTTTCGCGAGCGCACGCGTCCCTGGTGGATCGCATTGGCAGCGACGGTCGCATTCACGATCGCCTGGCCGTCGATGGCTACCTGGGTGATCGAATCCGCAGGATTCATGCCCGACAAAGTTCCCGATCAGGATCTGTTCGTATTGGTGCCGCACGCGCTGTTGCTTATCGCCGCCTTTTTGCCCAATTATCTGAAGAAAAACTCCATCATACAGGGCCAGATGCTCACCCGGCTGTTTTTCCTGGTCATGGCCGGCGGACTTGTCTTCGCAGCGAGTATCGCCAACGATAAACTGCTCGCACCTTATCAGCAGCAGCGGATCAAGTTGTGGCTCAATCCTTCGGAAGCCGCCGCCGATGCGCGCGGTTCGGCTTACAACCTGCTGCATTCGAAAATGGCTATCGGCTCCGGCGGATTCTGGGGCAAGGGCACCCTGAAAGGGAATATGACCCGCCTGAATTATGTGCCGGAACAAACGACCGACTTCATTTTCTGCACCGTCGGCGAAGAACAGGGCTTCCTGGGCGCCGTGATCGTGATCGGCCTGTTCGCCGCGCTGCTGTACCGAATCACGGTGCTGGCCGAACGGCAACGATCCAATTTTTCACGGATATACGCTTACGGGGTCGCCGGTATCCTGTTCGTACATTTCATCGTGAACATTGGTATGACCATGGGGCTTTTCCCCATTATCGGCATTCCATTGCCGTTCCTCAGTTACGGTGGCTCCTCGCTGATCGGGTTCACCCTCATGATCGGCGTATTGTTAAAACTCGACAGCAATCGCGGCTTGGCCTGATCGGGAAAAAAGCGACCGGCTGAAGCGATCCGCCTATCTATGACGTTTTCCCTCCAACATACCGATCCGAATTCCAGGGCCCGCGCAGGGCTGATCGAAACGGAACACGGGCGCATCGAAACGCCCATCTTCATGCCCGTCGGTACGGCAGCCACGGTAAAAGCCGTGCATCAGCACGAACTGGTCAATGACATTCACGCACAGATCTGTCTCGGCAATACCTATCATCTTTACCTGCGCCCGGGGCTCGAAGTGTTACAGCAGGCCGGCGGTTTGCATCGCTTCAACGGCTGGAACGGACCCGTCCTGACCGACAGCGGCGGCTTTCAGGTGTATTCCCTGGCGCACCGCAGAAAAATAAAGGAAGAGGGCGTCACTTTCCAAAGCCATATCGACGGCTCCCGGCACACCTTTACGCCGGAAGGCGTGATGGATATTCAGCGCACGATCGGCGCCGACATCATCATGGCCTTCGACGAGTGCACGCCCTTCCCATGCGAGTTCGAATATGCCAAAAAGTCGATGGAACTCACCCATCGCTGGCTGGAGCGCTGTATCCGGCGTTTCGACCAAACGGAACCGCTCTACGGATATGCGCAGACCCTTTTTCCCATCGTACAGGGCAGCACCTTTCCGGAACTGCGCAAAATTTCGGCCGAGGTGATCGCCGCGCAAGGGCGCGAGGGCAATGCCATCGGCGGCCTTTCCGTCGGCGAGCCGGCCGAAGAAATGTACGCCATGACGGAACTGGTGACCGGCATTTTGCCCGCCGACAAACCCCGCTATCTCATGGGCGTCGGCACCCCCGAAAATATCCTCGAGTGCATTGCGCTCGGGATCGATATGTTCGATTGCGTGCTGCCCACCCGCAACGCCCGCCACGGCATGCTGTACACCGGCGAAGGCATTATCAACATTCGCAACCAGAAATGGAAAAGCGACTTCAGTCCCATCGACGCAGAAGCTACAGTACCCACCAGCCGCACCCATTCGAAAGCCTACCTGCGCCACCTGTTCGTCAACGAAGAAATACTGGGCATGCAGCTGGCTTCTCTGCAAAATCTGGGTTTTTTCCTGTGGCTGGTCGGTGAAGCGCGTCGTCGTATTATCGACGGCAGTTTCGCCGAATGGAAAAGCCGGATGCTGCCGGCCGTCAGCCGGCGGCTTTGATGCCCGCTTTTTCTCCAGAAGGCTTTTTTCGAATTGTTAGGGTGTTTTTTTCGTGCAATAGCGCTGCTATTTCACTCAAAAAGTCACTTGATCAGAACCCAAAGTCATCTATTTTCAAATCCAAAAGTATTTTTCAGGCACACCCTCGTATCTTACAACGCCAACGATGCGAGTGGCAACCCTGCTTGTCACCCCGGAGGGTTGTCGATCGTTTTTTATAAACCAACCAAAACGAATGAAATGTTTAAAAACATCGTAAACAAAGCCAAAGAGAAACTCGACGAACAGAATGCCAACCTGAAGCGCATCAAGGAGAAGGCAAATGAAAAACTGGCCGAAATGAACGAGGGCCTCAAAGAGGCGAAAGAAAAGGCCGCGGAAAAGATCAGTGATGTGAACGCCGATCTGAAGGACCTCAAAGCGAAGGCAACGGAGAAACTCGAAGAAACAGGGGACCGCCTCAAGGAAGCCAAACAAAAGGCCGGCCAGGGGCTGGCAGCGAAAGGGGAAGAACTGCGCGACCTGAAAGACCAGGCGATGGGTAAAATAACATTGGAGCACATGCTCCCCGAGGTCAAGACCATCATCGCCAAAAAGGTAGTGCCGATGTTGAACCTCCGCACATTCGGCAATGTCGTCGGGGAAGAGCGGAAGGCCTCCGCTTTTCGTACCGCGTACGAGTTTTTGCCAACCCCCGTCCGGCTCATTGTAAGCCAGGAAAGTTTCGTGCGCTTTTGCATGTCGAATAAGTCGGCGATCCTGGATGCCGAAACCGAGCAAAAACTGCTGGATGCTCCCACGCCACAGGCACACTTTTCGGCCGCCGACGAGCTGCTGAAGCTGAAGCAGATGATGGATTCCGGGGTTTTGACAGAGGATGAGTTCAACCATTTCAAACAGCAGTTGATGTAAGCCTGCCAAAGATTTTATGAAAAATGCAAACCGTTAGGCAGCGACCGGGGCGTTCAAATCATCTTGTAACTCGACGGCCTTAACGTTAAGGCCAAAATATGCCGCTTTTCACGCGCGTTTGGAAGCCATATTCCGCGCTTTCACGCAATAACCCTTGAAAAACAAGCCTCTGTAAGACCTGAAAACTGGCATGCGGTAAAGACGTGCAGTATGCCGGTTCGAAAGATTCCGGGCAAAGACCTGTTAAATATTTGGCTTTCCCCGGCAAAATATTTTGATTGTTTCGCCGCGAACTTGGAAAAACCTACCTTCGCGGACTTTAACAAAAAAAACTTGGGCGATTTACGACGCCCTGCCTAATATTGTACGCTGTTTTCATCCAAACTCTTGGTCTGTCTGTCTATGAAAAAAACTACTTTACTCCTTCTTAGCATTTGTGTAGTGGCCTTGTCGGCGGTAAGTCTTAAAGCCCAGGACATACACTTCTCGCAGTTCTACATGAGCCCGCTCAACCTCAACCCCGCCATGACGGGGGTGATGAATTGCAACCACCGCATTGTAGCGAACTATCGCAACCAGTGGGCCTCCATTTTGAAGAACAACGCTTACAATACCTACTCTGCTTCTTACGATCAGAAGCTGCCGGTAGGTCGTTACGACTATTTCGGCCTGGGCGGCACGCTCTGGGGCGATAAAGCCGGCGCATCGGAATTTGCGACCCTGCAGGCACGCCTGTCGGGCTCGTACGCCAAAAAAATGGGCGGCTATCGCAAAAAAGCGCACTATCTCGTGCTGGGCGCCGACCTGGGTGTCAGCCAGCGCAGCATCAACAGCGCCAATCTGCAATGGCCCAGCCAGAACGACGGCAACGGTTCGTTCGATCCCACTGTAGCGCCTGAATCGCTCGATAACACGGATTTCCTGTTCATCGATCTGTCGGCGGGCGCCTTGTGGTTCAGCGTATTCAGCGAAGACGCCAACTTCTACTTCGGCGGCGCCTTCAGCCACCTCAACCGCGCCAACCAGTCGTTCGAAAATGCGAACATTCCCCTGTACAGCAAATTTACCTTCCACGCGGGTGGTGAATTCATGATCGCGAAGAAAACGGGGCTCGTACCCGGCGTCGTGACCTTCCTGCAAGGTCCTTCGTTCCAGGTCAATGCCGGTACTTCTTTCAAGTTCCTGCTCGGCAATAGCCGCCGCCTCAACCAGGCTTTCCAACTGGGCGCCTGGGCGCGCGTATCGAACAAACTCGACCAGGGCAAACTGATGGACGCTTTGATCATCAGCACGCGCTTTGATTACGAGCAGTTTACGATCGGTTTCAGCTACGACATCAACACGTCGAGCCTGAACACCGCCACCAACGGCAACGGCTCGTTCGAGTTTTCGCTGGTGTACAAGATCTGCGGCCCGGAACGCCGCGGTGTGTACTGCCCGAACTTCTGATTTTTACCCGGATATCCCGTTCTGGAAAAAGATTTCCGTTCGCTTGTATGCGACGGAAATCTTTTTCATTTTTGCCAAGCTCTCCGTGTGAAAATCAAAGCCGTTCATAATCCGAAAGGCCATTGCGCCGTTTACCCACTTTAATTCTAAACCGAAAAAAGATATGTTTGGCAGCAACAAAAACACTGACGAAGTAAAAACGACCCCATCTGCACCATCAAACGCACTGAATGCATTGGCAAAAGGCACGGTAGTGGAAGGGTCGATCCGCTGTGACAGCGACCTCCGCGTAGACGGCACCATCAAGGGAAAGCTCAACTGCCAAGCCAAAGTGATCATCGGCCCGACCGGCGCCGTGGAAGGCGAGATCAAATGTCAGAACGCCGTGATCGAAGGCCGTTTCAAAGGAAATCTGCACGTTTCCGAGCTCTTGAACGTGCGCGAAACCGCCGAAGTGGATGGAGAGATCAGTACCAACAAACTGCTGGTGCAAAGCGGCGCCCGGTTCAACGTTTCCTGCAAAATGGAGGTAGGCGCCGCCAACGGTGCCGTGAAGAACTTCGATACCAAAACGACAAGTACCGATGCCGCGACCACAGCCGGCAAAGTCGCCGGAGGAAAAGAGGAAGTCCGCAATTAAAGCGGTCGCCAGGTACAGTGGAATGGCATTCCAATTGCTCGGCGCTTGCCTGGCGGGGGTGTTCATCGGCCGCTGGATCGACAGCAAACTACATATGGAGCGCCCAACCTGGGCCGTTTTCCTGACGCTATTTTTTATGCTCGGCAGCTTGTACAGCCTCTATCGCCAGTTGCTGTACGACGACCGCCATCGCAAGTGATTCCGCTCAGGATCAGGCACTTACAAAATACTGAAGGCAGCGGGCGGCAAAATACATCCGGCTTAACCGCTGTTTTACATTGGGATATTGAGATATTCGCGTCTCGGTATCCCAATTTTTTATCATGGATTCAAATACCTTTTTCAAGTGGTTGTCGCTCGTAACGCTTGTTACGGCATTGCTGCTTTTCGGTATCCATTTTTTCATACAACCGGCACAGGAGCACTGGAAATTTGCGGTTTCTTCGCTTGTGCTGTTCACCCTCGTCTGCACGGGATTGTACTTTGCCGGCGCCAGTGCTGCCAAAAGCAAAAGAAAAGTGGCGTTCATCAACCTGATCTCGGGCTCTGTATTCGGGAAAATGGTGCTGGCGGTCGCTTTTCTGTTTGTATATCAACGCACGGCAGCGCCCGGTAACGAGTGGTTTGTGGGCATCTTCCTGTTGTGCTACGTGGTATACACGGCATTCGAGATCTGGTTTATGACCCGCCTGGCCCGGAGCTGACGCACGACAGCGCAACCTGTCGTTCCGGTCGCTGAAAATTGAAACACTCAATTACCATGAGACGTCCGAAAAAAGGCGAATACGCCCCCTTCCACGAAACCTACCTAAAACTCCTGCCCCCGCGCGGCACAGCGCGCAGTCTGCTGAGAAAATCGTTTCGGGAAAGCCAGCAGCTATTATTGTCGCTGCCGGAAGAAATGGGCGATCACGCCTATGAGTCCGGCAAATGGACGATCAAACAAATGCTGGTCCACCTGATCGATTCCGAACGCGTTTTTGCCTATCGCGTGCTCTCATTCATCCGCGGCGACCGGATTGCCCTGCCCGGCTTCAATCAGGACATCTGGATGGAAGAAGTGGACGTGTCGACGAGGACGATCAAGGACCTGCTCAAAGAATGGAAAACCGTGCGCGACAACACCCTTTTTCTGCTCGCGCAATGCAGCGATGAGCAATCGACGTTCCTTGGCACGGCAAGCGGCTGGAAAGTGACGCCCAGGGCCCTGTTTTTTGTGATCATCGGCCACCAATTGCACCATATGAACGTATTAAAAGAGAAATACCTTCCATCCGTGGAAGCATAGAACCACGCAATCGCTGGCTCTTTAATCGAATCCTATTTGTAATACCAATCATTATCCATGCGAACATTCAGCACCGTCAATGACCCTGTGTACCATGCCCGACCATTGAATGCTACCGAACAGTTTTTTCTTCGTTTCATCCGCGACAAACGGGACCTGCCGTTTATTTTCCTTTGTCTGAAAATTGCCTTCACCGTCATCCCCGTGTCGGTAGCCCTGTTTTTTGTCGAAGGCGCGTGGTGGTGGGCGCTGGCGGCCTTGTTCATCGGTCTGGAGGCCTATTTTATGGGTCCTTTCATCCTGATGCTCCACAATACCGGCCACAATGTTTTTTTTAAACGCGAATATACCTGGGGCAATCGCCTGATACCCTGGGCTTTGTGCCCGTTCATGGGCCAGTCGCCCGACACCTATTTCAGCCACCACATCGGCATGCACCATTCCGAGAATAACCTGGCGCTCGACACCAGTTCCACCATGCCGTATCAGCGCGACAGCATTGTTGATTTCCTGAAATATTTTTTCCGCTTCCTGATTCTCGGCATTATCGACCTGATCCGTTATTTCAGGGTCAAAAACAAACGCTCTTTTCTCAGAAAAGCCGCAGTGGGAGAGATCACTTTTATCGCGGTATGCCTGCTGCTGCTGTGGCTCGACTGGCAAACGACCGTGCTGATATTTATCGTGCCGCTCGTGATCGTCCGCTTTCTGATGATGGCCGGCAACTGGGCGCAGCACGCATTCGTGGACCCCGCTACCCCCGAAAATAATTACCGCAACAGCATCACCTGCATCAACAACAAATACAACAAGCAGTGCTTCAACGACGGATACCACATCGGGCATCACCTGAAGCCGCACATGCACTGGACGGATATGCCCGGCGATTTTGTAAAAAACATCGATAAATACGCCGAAAACAAGGCGCTGGTGTTCGAAGGCGTCGACTATAACCAGATATGGGCCATGCTGATGTTCAAACGCTACCATAGCCTGGCCGACCACCTGGTCAACATCAACGGCATGTATAGATCGCGCGAAGACGCTATCGCCCTGATGAAAGTGCGGACGAGGAAGTTCTGATTTTAGGGGGATTGAGCGGCATCACCGTCGGCTTCACGGATCCGGTGTTTTGAAAGATCGAACATTTGCCCGATCTCGGCCTCGAATTGCCGGGCCATCACTTCCCTGCGCAGTTTCAGGGTAGGCGTGAGTTGTCCCGCTTCAGCCGTCCAGGGCTCGGGCAGCAGCATGAATGCGCGTATTTTTTCAACGGAGCCGAGGCGTTCTTCATTCAGGCGTTCCAGTTCCCGGCGGTACAATTTTTCCACTTTGGGGTTGAGCACCATGTAGGGCGCTGAGGTCCAGTGCACGTTATTTTCCACGCACCAGGATTCCAGGTATGTGAAATTGGGCACGATCAGGGCAGCCACAAAGGGCTTGTTCAACCCGACCACCATGCTTTGGCTGATAAACGGCGATGTGTTCAGTTGCTGTTCGACAAAAGCCGGCGCTACAAATTTTCCAGTAGTCGTTTTGAACACCTCGCTTTTTCGCCCGGTGATGCGCAGGAAACGTTTGAACTCCATTTTCCCGAGGTCGCCTGTCCGGAACCACCCGTCGGCAGTGAAACGCGCGCCGGTTTCTTCCGGCAGGTTCAGGTAGCCGGCCATCACGTTGGGGCCTTTCACCTCGATTTCGCCCTCCCCCTGCTCGTCGGGCGCGGCGATGCGCACATCCACCCCCGGAGCGGGGATGCCTACCGTGCCGAAATGCACGCCTCCCGGCTCGAAGCGGTTGAATGCGATCACGGGGCTGGTTTCCGTCAGGCCGTAGCCTTCCCGCACATCGATGCCTGCCGCGGAGAACAGGCGCCCCAGGCGCGGCTGCAATGCCGCCGCTCCCACAGCGATATAGCGAATGCGCCCGCCCATTCTTTTGCGCCAGTGCCTGAATACGAGCAGATCGGCGAGCACGCGTTTGAAAAAATAATCCAGCGGCATGCCGCGCTCGCCGGAGTAGGGATAACGCTCTCCCAGCCGGATCGCCCAATCGAATATCCTGCGCCGCAACGCACCCAGATGTTTCCTTTCATCGAGCAGGCGTTCGTACATGCGCTCAAGAATGCGCGGAACGGCCGTAAAAAAGTGCGGCCGCACCTCAGGCAGGATGACGGGCATGTCCTCCAGTTTGTCCACAAACCACACCGGCGTGCCCGCCGACAGGTACACGTACACGACCATGCGCTCGAAGATATGGCTGAGCGGCAGAAAACTGACGGCCATTACTTCCGGCCCGACGGGCACGATCGCCAGTACGGATTTGACGTTACTCACAATATTTGCGTGGGTGAGCATGACACCTTTGGGTTGGCCGGTCGTGCCCGATGTGTATAGCAGGGTGGCCAGTTCATCGGGTCCGATGCTGTCGCGGAAATACCGGATCTTTTGCCTTTCGTGTTCGTCGGGTGTTTTCAGCAGGGCGTCCCAAGGCACGGCATTCCCGGCCGTTCCGGAAGCAAGTGAGAAGATTTTGGCCGGCGTATTGGGTACTGCGCTGATTTTCGCCAGGGTATCATCATCGCTGACAAAACACGCTTTCATCTCCGAATCGCGGATGATATGTTCGATCTCGTCCGGGCGCGAACTGAGGTGGATGGGCACCGGTACGATCCCGATCTGCAGCATGGCGGCATCGGCAACGACCCACTGCGGACTGCCGCAGTGCGCAAAAACGCCGATGCGGTCGCCTTTGTGATAGCCGCGAGAAAGCAATCCCGCGCTGAGCGCATCGCGCATCGCCAGCAAGGCTTCGGTACTCCATGACTGCCAGTCGCCGTCGCGCGTCCGGCCTGCCAGGGCTTGAGGCTGCGGAAAACGCAACTGCTGGTAATCGAGTATCTCGAAGAGTTTAACAAAGTTCATGTCAAGCGGGCACGGGTCCGTTGCCGATCATGCGCCGGATCCTTACGAATGCCAAAACTACCAAACTCAACACAAAGAACACCGCAAGCGACATCACGCTGTTGCGCATGCCGCCGGTGAGTTGCTCCACAAAGCCGAAAACGAACGTGCCCGCCACGGTGGACACCTTGTCCATGACATCGTAAAAACTGAAATAGGAAGCCGTATCGGGCGTATTTTCGGGCAACAGCTTGGCGTAGGTAGCCCTTGAAAGCGACTGTATGCCGCCCATCACCAAACCCACCGCAACGGCCAGCAGGTAAAAATCGAGCCCCGTTTGCACAAAATAACCGGTGATGCAAATGCCCGTCCAGATCAGCAGCATGACCATGATCGAAAACTTGTTGCCTTTCGCGCCCGACAATTTGGCCGAGCCCCAGGCGCCGCCGATGGCCACGATCTGCAGGATCAGCACCAGGAAAATGAGTTTGGTGGTATCGAAATGAAGTTCTTTTTCTGCAAATGTGGATGCCAGGAAAAGCACCGCCTGCACGCCCGCATTGTAGCAGAAAAAAGCGAACAGAAAGGAAAGCGTGTTGGAATCGCCGCGCACAACCCGCCATACTTTTCGCAGTTCCTCGTAACCTTTCGTGAGCAGGTTTTCCCGGCTTTGCGGCGGCGCGTCGTCGGGCAAGCGACGCAGCGGGATCTGGGCAAAGCCCAGCCACCACAACCCGACCATGACAAAAGCCGTAGGCACGGCGCGCAGGCCGTCGGGAAAACCGAACCAGCCGTAATTCATGATGACAATCAGGTTGATGATCAGCAGGATCACGCTGCCGATGAAGCCGTAACTGAAGCCTTTGGCGCTGACGTCATCGTAGCGGTCTTCCGTTGCGATCAGCGGCAAAAAAGAGTTGTAAAACACGATGCCGCCGGCAAAGCCGATCGTGGCCAGGATAAAACCCGTCACCCCGACCCACAGCGTATTCATGCTGGTGAAAAACAGCAGGGAAATACAGGCCAGCGAGCCCATCAGCGTAAAAAAGCGCAAAAAGGCCTTCTTTTTTCCGCCGTAGTCGGCAATGCCCGACAGTATGGGCGACAGCACAGCGATCACGAGATATGCCAGCGCGATGCTCCAGGCATAAAGTGTGCTGTCCGACATGCGGATACCAAACACATGGATCACATCGTCCGTCAGTTCCAGAAAATAGCCCGGAAAAATAGCGACCGTGATCACAAGCGCATAGGCGCTGTTGGCCCAGTCGAAAAAAGCCCAGCCGGTGATGACGCGCTTGTCGTTCTTTTCAGGCATTCCGTTTTGCCGGGGTATTGAAGTTGCGGGTGTTGCCACGTTTTTAAGCGTTTTCCGTATTAATTCGGGTAAATGTAACGCAAGTACGCCACACCCGCAGCCTCTCGGTATTAAGGAACGATAAAATAATAGGTTCCCGATTTCGGGGAGACTAATTTGGTGCTAATGAAGGCGTGAGGAGGGCGCATAGCGGCGCTACGTAACCGACGAACAACGCACTTTAGCGGCAAATTAGGCCGCCTAAATTGAGAATTTATTATTTTATCGTTCCAAATGAGGATTAATCGTTGGAAGGGTTCCCAAGTGCAACATTCAACCCCAGCCAGGGTACAGCGAAAAAATCGCCGTCTGCGGTCGGGAAAAACAACCCGGCATCGATGGCCGTGCGGCGTCCGATAAAGCGCATGCCGAAGGAGAGCAAATAAAACAGGTCTTCATCGCCCGTATCAAAAATATAGTTCTCGGTCATCAGCGCCAGTTTTTTGGAGGTGCGGTACATTCCGCTGACCGACACCGTCGGCGTACTTGCCCAGTCGTCACCGGCATATCCGTATCCCAGCCCCAGGTTCAGGTTGCGGTCGCGCGGGCCAAAGGTCAACTGGCCGTAAGCCACGCCAAAAGAGCCATCATCTTCTCCCAGTACTGCGGCGAACAAACCACCGACGCCGAGATTAATTTTGTCTTTGCTGAGCGGCACGGATATTTTCGGGGTGATCCAGACAGGAGTAGATGTTCCTGAAAACAGGAACAACGGCACGATACCGGCCCCTATGGTAAAGTTGTCCGTGATGCCGTAACTAAACTGGTTGAAAAATATCCAGGCGTTCTGATAATACCCTTCGCCTTTGCGCAATCCATATCCGTTCGGGCCGAAAAAATACCGCGTGCCGTAAGGATTGTCGTACCAGTATTCACCATCGACGATTTGCTCTTTGCGCACTGTCTGCACAGTTTTTATGATCTTTTTGGGGATGTTGATCGTGCCCAGGGTTTCGGTTTTCAGGGAAATATGCTCCGGTGTTTGGTCCACGATGTACCCGACATACTCGTTTCCGTCTGTCGTCGTGATAGATACCTGTACAGAGGAGTCTTGAGGAATGGTCTGCGCGGCAGCGCTGCCGGTCAACGCAAAACATGCCAGCAGCAGGAACGTCCGAAAAAGAAAATGTTGATTCATAGGAAGGTAACTTAGGTGTGCGATGTCATTCAAAAACCCTGAAAAATACGAATTATCACTCTTCATACTCCCAAACCGCGTTTTTATTCCACTACCACTTCATCGATAAACAGCCAGGCGCCGTTGCCTGCTCCCGCTGCGCCTTCAGGGATCACACCGAAGGTTTCGGCGATGAACTTCAGGTACCGCACCTTGGCGCCGGGTGTATTTAAAACGACCTGTTCAACCGAAATACCGTCCATGGTATCGGCGGGGAGCTCCTGCCGGGCCAGCAATGTGAATTCGGCGCCATCACCGGATCCATACACCGCAATGCTGCGCGGCGGGTATATCCACGATACCTTGCTGTTGACAAAACGGGCACTCACGCGTGCGAACGCCGTCGGCTCACCCAAATCGATCACAGGGTCGATATCGTGGTTGACCAGTCCTACCCAGTTGCCCCAGGTTTTGATGTTGCCCGTCACGCCGTTGGTCAGGGCGTACTGCTCGCCCCCGGTATACTGATCGGGGATACGCGGCATCGTGTACGATTTGCCGCTGGCTTTGTGTATGAGATAGTGCACCGCGCAGGTTTTCCCCATCTGCTTCTCACCATCGAATACTGCGGCCTTTACCGTGGTGCTTTTTTGTATCCGGAACGGGCCGTCATAAACAGGAAAAGCGGGGGAGGGCTCGTCGCCGTTCACAGTGTAGCGGATGGTCAGATCGGGATCGAGCGCACTCAGGCTGACTTTCCCTCCGGCAAATGACGCTGACACGTCGAAATAACTCTTTGCATAATGCACTTCCATCGCGTCGAGCCGGGCGAAGTGATGCCTGAGGCGCCGGACGAAATCAGGCCAGTTCTTTTTCGCTGCGGGGGTCCACACGACCTCTGCCAGCGCGCATACGCGCGGGTACGCCATGTATTCCACATAATCGGACGTTTCCATGTATTCCGTCCACATGTTCGCCTGGGCGCCCAGAATATGCCGGGCCTCTTCAGGACTAAGCGATTCCGGCACCGGTTCGAAGGAATAGGCTTTTTCGAGGGTTGTCAGGCCGCCGATCGCGGTCGGCTCGGTCGCGGGGTCGCTCTGATAATGATCGAAATACAGGTGCGAGCCCGGGGTCATGATCACGTCGTGCCGCTCTTTGGCCGCGGCGATGCCGCCCGCCGTACCGCGCCAGCTCATCACAGTGGCAGTCGGCGCCAGGCCCCCTTCCAGAATTTCGTCCCATCCGATGAGTTTTTTCCCGCGTTTGGCCAGCATGGCTTCCGCCCGGCGGATAAAATAACTCTGTAATTCATGCGCGTTTTTCAGGCCTTCCGCTTTCATGCGCTGCTGGCATTTCGGGCAGGCTTCCCAGCGCGTTTTGGGGCATTCGTCGCCTCCGACGTGCACATAAGGACCGGGAAACAGCGCACAGACCTCTTCCAGCACCTCGTCGATGAATTCGAAGGTTTTTTCATTGCCGGCACAAAAAACATCGTCGAAAATGCCCCAAAGCGTGGCCGCCGAGTATGGCCCGCCGGTGCAGCCGAGTTCCGGATAGGCCGACAAGGCCGCTTGCGAATGCCCCGGCATTTCTATTTCCGGAATGATCGTCACGAAACGCCTGCGCGCGTATTCCACGACCTCCTTCACTTCTTCCTGTGTATAGTATCCGCAGTATTTTTTGCCGTCGAAGCGTTGCGGCTGATCGGAATAATGGCCGATCAGTGTTTCGTTGCGGCAGGCGGCCACCGTCTGCAGTTTCGGATGTTTTTTGATCTCGATGCGCCAGCCCTGATCGTCGGTGAGGTGCCAGTGAAAAGTATTGAGCTTGTGTGCCGCCAGCAGGTCGATGTATTTTTTTACAAAAGAAACGGGAAAAAAATGCCGGCAGACGTCGAGATGCAAACCCCGATAGCCGAAACGGGGCGCATCGTCAATTATGCAGCAAGGCGCCGTCCATTTGTCCGGTGCCGAGCCTCCTTTCCCGTTAAACGCCGGTGGAAACAGCTGGCGCAGTGTCTGCAACGCATAAAAGGCGCCTGCGGCGGTTTTCGCGCGAATAAAGACATTGTTGGGGGTCACTTTTAACTGATACGCCTCATCGCCGTCCATGTCCGGGTCGGCAAAAAAGTATATGGAATTGGGTCGCGGCTCCCGGTACGTTCGCTTCATCGGCTGGCTGCTGAGCCGGTAACCCGTGCCCTGCCCGGCCACGATCATCAGATACTGCGCAGCGGTTTCCCAATCGGCCCGGTTTTCGGGGACGTAGATGCGCGTATCGGCGGTCAGGGTGAACACGCCTTCTTCCACCCGCACCGAGACCGGTTGCGGGATAATGTTCAGGGAAGCGGCATTCTGGCAATCGCTGCTGACGGCAACGATAAAAAAGAGCAGTAAGATGAGATGATGGCGCATTTTCATAAAAAAAGAAAGTTTAAGCGGCCCTGGATAGCAAATAAATCGCAAATTTTTCGCCCCAGCCTTGACAATGCGCGAACTTAAGGCATAAATTTGAAGCCGCGCCTTCCCTTTTCAAACGCCCCAACCATGAAAAAGACGTTCGCTATTACCCTCCTGCTGCTCAGCCTTTGCCTCTCGCTCCAGGTCCGCGCACAAAAAGACTGGACATTTCACAAGGAAAAAGACGGTGTGAAAATATACAAGCGGACGACCGACGACGGGCATGAGGTAAAACTCGTGACCATTTTCGACTGCTCTACGAGCGCGCTTGTACAACTGCTCAATAATGTGGCGGAATACCCGAAATGGGGTTACAAAGTAGCCTATTCCAAATTGTTGAAGCGCGTCAGCGACACCGAGTTCTACTATTACTCGCGCTATGATTTCCCCTGGCCCCTCGACGATCGCGACGTGATCATGCACACCAGGATCACAAAAGATGCTTCTACCGGCATCGTAACCCTCCATTCCGTGGCCGACCCTGGCTATATTCCCGAAAAGCAGGGCATCGTGCGGGTAAAAAAGGCCGTCGTCAGCTGGACCCTGCAACCGCAGGGCGATCAAAAAACGAAAGGAGAGTACTGCCTGAGCACCGACCCTGGCGGTATGCTGCCCGGATGGACCGTTAAACTCGCCAACGACAGCGGTCCGGTGACCACTGTGAATAACATGAAAAAACTGCTGGCTGAAGAGCGCTATCAAAACCTCAAACTGGCGACTGCGCAATAAGAACGTGTTCGGGATTTCAGCAGATGCGCGCGCCTTCCTGGTTGACCGGCGAAAGGAACAGCTCGCTTTCCACACCGTGTTTTGCAAAAGCCTGCTTCATCGCACGGCCGGCATTTTCAGCGACCAGGCTGTTGGCGCAAAGTGCAAAAACGGAAGGCCCGGCGCCGGAAATGCTGCAACCCAGCGCGCCTTCGGCGAGCGCGGCGTCTTTCACGTCGTAAAACCCGGGGATCAGGCCTGCGCGCTGCGGTTCGATGATCTCATCTTTCAGACTGCGCCCGATCAGGTCGATGTCGCCGTTGAACAGCCCGACGATGAATCCGCCCACATTGGCGCTTTGGCGGACATATTGCGCCATCGATACATCGGATTTGAGCAGGGCACGCGCGCTTTTCGTCAGTATTTCGATATGCGGGTATGCCACTGCTACATACAGGCCGCGCGGCACGTGCAGGCGGTGGATGTCGTACGATTCGCCGTCGCGGATCAGCACGATGCCGCCGAGCAGGGAGGGTGCTACATTATCGGTGATAAAACTACCCGTCGCCATCTGTTCGCCTGCGCAGGCAAAAGGCAGCAATTCGCGTTTGCTCATGCCGGTACGCAATAATTCGCTCACCGCCAGCACCGCCGCAACCGCACTGGCGGCACTGCTGCCGAGGCCGCTGCCGAAGGGCATTTTTTTGTGTATGTCCAGTTCGATACCAAGATCGGTTTCTCCCAGATGCTCCAGTAATTGCAGCACCGCCACACCTGCCGTATTTTTTTCTACTTCATAGGGCAGCCTGCCCTGATGGCCGGTAATTTTTGTGATCCGCAGCCCTTTCGTGTCGCTTTTACGCGCTACCACCTCGTCGCCGGGCCGCTCCAGCGCCATGCCCATGATATCGAAACCGACGCCGATATTGCCGACGGTTGCCGGCGCAAATGCTTTTATTCCTGACATTGTATGCTTGCAATGATGCCTTTTTATTAAAAAATACCCTGCCCCGGATTGGCCCCGGCGATGTCCTTGTAATAGTTCCAGATATGTTCCAGGTCGGCCTTTTCGTCGTCGCCGGGATAAAATAGTTCGGGATCGAAGAAGACCTCTTTTTTTGTCCAGTTGAACGTGCACAGGCAGATCGGCACGCCGGCCGTCCGGGCAATGTGGTAAAATCCGGTTTTGAATTTCTCCACTTTTTTGCGCGTGCCTTCCGGCGCCAGCACCAGGTGCAGGCGCGCTTCGCGCTGAAATGCCTCTACCGTGGCCGCCACAAAATTGTGGCTTTTGCTGCGGTCCACCGGAATGCCGCCCAGCCAGCGGAACAGGTATCCGAAAGGCCAGCGAAAAATGCTGTGTTTGCCGACGTAATTGGCCCTGAACTTTCCGGCGCTGTTCACCAGCACCCCGATGGGGAAATCCCAGTTGGAGGTGTGGGGCGCAACGGCGATCACGACCTTGGCCAGTTCCACAGGGTAATGCCCGGTGATCTTCCAGCCGAAAAGTTTCAGGATCAGTCTGCTAAGCCCGCTAAACATATCGGTGCGTCATTTTAGGTCCAGCAAAGCTACGTTTTCGATGTGGTGCGTATGGGGAAACATGTCCACAGGCTGCGCCTTCGGCACGCTGTATTTCTCGGCGAGCAGTTGCAGGTCGCGCGCCTGCGTGGCCGGGTTACAGCTCACGTACACGATGCGCGGCGCCTCCAGATCGAGCAAAAATCGCACGGCTTTTTCATGCATGCCGGCCCGCGGCGGGTCGGTGACCACGACGTCGGGTTTTCCGTGCCGTTCGGTAAAGGCAGGGTCCAGCAATTTTTTGACATCGCCTGCGTAAAAAGTGGCGTTTGAAATACCGTTCAGGCGCATGTTCTCTTCCGCATCGGCGATGGCTTCCGGAACTTCCTCGATGCCCACCACCTGCCGGCATTGTCGCGCCAGGTAAAGGGCGATGCTGCCGGTGCCGGTATACAGGTCGTACAGGTTTTCGTTGCCGCTCAGGCCTGCGAAATCCGCCGCCACATCGTACAGGCGCTTTCCCTGCCGCGTATTGGTCTGGAAAAACGATTTCGGGCCGATCTTGAACTGCAGGTCGCCCAGCATTTCCACCACGTACCCTTTTCCGGAGTACGTCACCATGTCGAGGTCGAACATGGAATCGTTCAGTTTGGTATTGATGCAGTAGACAAGCGTCGTGATCTGTGGAAACGCCGCCAGGATCGCATCGAGATAGCGTTCGATGGCCGCCTGGTCGTCGCGGGCGACACTCACCAACAGCATCAGTTCGCCGGTGGTGGTGAGCCGCACCATGAGGTTGCGCAAAAAGCCGGTATGCTGCCGGAGATCGTAAAACGAAAGCCCCTGCTCGTGCGCGATCGCGCGGCAGGTATTGCGCAGGGCATTGGAAGGGTCGGCCTGTAGCCAGCAGTGGTTGATATCGATCACCTTATCGAAAAAACCCGCCTTGTGAAAACCCAGTCCGCTCAGGTCGCGCGCTTCTCCGGCGTTCAGTTCCTCGGGCAGGAGCCAGCGCTTGTTGGAAAAGCCGAATTCCAGTTTGTTGCGGTAATAGGTCGTTTCATCCGCGCCGAGGATGGGCAGAAATTCCCCGACCTCTATTTTTCCGATCCGGAGCAGGGCATCTTCCACCACCCGTTGCTTGTGGCGGAGTTGCGCTTCGTAGTCGAGATTTTGCCATTTGCAGCCGCCGCACACCGAAAAGTGTTCGCAAAACGGCGTCACCCGGTCGGAAGAGGGGGTGACGATGCGCTCGACCAGTCCTTCTGCATGGCCGCGTCTTTTTTTCTGCACGAATACGTCCACCACGTCGCCGGGCACGGCGCCCGTTGCGAATACCGTGAGGCCGTCGTCGGTGCGCCCGACGCCCTTGCCCCTGTCGGCGATGCCGTGAATGGGCACGTTGGGTAAGATGATCTGTTTTTTTGCCATGACCGGGGCGCAAAAGTAGCACAATTTGACATGTCGGCGTTTGATGAGCCTGCTTGCAAAACACGCGGAAGCGCCGCGCACATTCGCATACATCTCATTACCTTGTCCGGCCGTTTGTCACAAAAACCTTTATTCCATGAATCGCAAACGCTTGCTGCTCATTTTGCTCGCCGTGCTGGTGCTGATCCAGTTTATCCGCATCGACAGAAGTATTCCCGAAACCGATCCGAAACAGGACTTTGCCTACGCCGCCCGGCCGCCGGCAGAAGTGCTTACGCTGATCAGGGATGCCTGTTATGATTGCCACTCCTACGAGACGAAGTATCCCTGGTACAGCCAGGTAGCACCCGTGTCCTGGTGGCTCAAGGGCCACATCAACGAAGGCCGCGAGCATTTTAACTTTTCTACCCTCGGCATCCTGGATCCGCACGACCTCGACGGCGCCCTCGAAAGCGCCGCCGAAGTGGTCAGGGAAGGAGAAATGCCACTTCGCTCCTATACCTGGGCGCATCCGGAAGCGCGTTTATCCGATGAGCAGCGCGCGCTGCTGGCGTATTGGCTCGATCATTTTGAGCCCGTTTCAAGTAGTTACGGGGTAAAATAACCGTCGCCGCCATTTCCCGCTTTTCAGAAATTTTCCGTGTATGAAGTATTTGTCCGCACTTGTTGCGCTCGCAACCATGCTGTTGCCCGGCCGGGCATTTTCACAACAGAAAAAACCCATCGAACACGACGACGTGTCGCGTTGGAAATCGATCGAACAGCCCCGCATTTCCGACGACGGCAACTGGATCGCCTGGACGCAGGCGCCCGTGACGGAAGGCGACCCCGTACTGTATGTGCGGGAAGCAAGCACCGGCAAAACGCAGGTATTCCCACGCGCTGCGAACGCCGTGTTTACCGAAGATGCGCGCAGCCTGGTGTTCCGGATCAACCCGCCCTTCGATACGATCAAGGCCATGCGTCGCAGGAAGGTCAAGGATGAACAGTTGCCGAAAGACAGCCTCGCCGTACTGACCCTGTCCACGGGCGCCCTGAAAAAAATGCCGAATCTAAAATCGTTCACCGTACCGGAAAAATGGTCGGGATGGCTTTTTTATCAGATCGAGCCCGGCGGTCCGGAAGCAATGAAAAAGGACAGCTCCGAAACGGCTTCTCCCGACAGCACAAAGGCAAAAACGCCGCCCGCGAAAAAAAAGAGCACTAAAAAGGCCAAAAAAGAGAACAAAGAAAACGGATACCGGCTGGTAATCTGCAACATGGAAAACGGCATCATGGACACCATTGCATTTGTGGAAGAGTATGCGATCGCCGAGAAAATGGGACGGCTGCTGCTCAGCACCACCGGCCCGGGTGACACGCTGCCTTTTGCCGCGGACACCTTTTTTGACAAAGCCGGCGTCTACCTCGTCGACCTGGAAGCGGCAGGCAGGCCACGCCCGCTCTTCCGCGGTAAAGGCCATTTCCAGCAACTTTCCCTCAATCAAACGGGCACGCAGGCCGCTTTTCTTGCCGATACCGACACCACCAAAGCCCGCATCAAACCCTGGCAACTGCTGCACTGGGCTGCCGGCCAGGATTCCGCGCAAAATATCGCCGGCAACCAAAGCGATTTTTTGCCGGCTGGCTGGGGGCTGAGCGAACACGAGCGCCTGCGCTTTTCCGACGACGATACGAAACTGTACTTCGGCATGGCGCCGCCGCCCGTGCTGAACGACACCACGCTTTTACCGGAAGAGATCGTGAACGTGGAGGTATGGGCCTGGACCGACAACCGGCTGTACACGCAGCAGGAAGCGCGGCTGGAGCAGGAGAAAAAACGCGCGTATGCGGTCGTGTGGCATATCCGAAACGGGCGCTTTGTACCGCTGAACGGCCCCGAATGGCCCGAATTGCGCATGCAGGAGTCCCGCAACGCCAATCTGGCATTGGGTTTTACGGAAGAG
The DNA here is from genome assembly GCA_020636045.1 of Lewinellaceae bacterium. Taxonomy (GTDB): domain Bacteria; phylum Bacteroidota; class Bacteroidia; order Chitinophagales; family Saprospiraceae; genus M3007. The sequence goes on along the minus strand of JACJYP010000001.1, from coordinate 596,793 downwards.
CCCTACGCGCAGGCGATCAGTTGGGAAGGCCGCGCGCAGAAGAACCTCGTAGCCGTCGACCTGAACACCGGAGAAAAAAGAACGGTGGCGACCGCCCTGCGCTGCAGCCCCCATCTTTCGCCCGGCGCGCGCTATATCGCCTGGTGGAGCGACGCCGACACGGCCTGGTATACCTGGAATGCCCGTACGGCCGCTACAGTGCTGCTCACGGACAACCGCACGGTGAATTTCTTCGACGACGAGCGCGATGTGCCCGACCTGCCCGGCGCTTATGGCACGGCCGGCTGGCTCGACGACGATGCGGCCATCCTGCTGTACGACCGCTACGATATCTGGAAATTCGACCCCGACGGAAAAAAGAGGCCGGAGCGCATGACTTCCGGTCGGGCCGGCGAAACGGTGTACCGCTATCTGAAACTCGACCCTGAGCAGCAAAGCATCCATTCTGAAGAAGAAATGCTGCTGCACCGGTTCGACCGGCAAACCAAATCGGAAGGATATGTCTGGCTGTCGCCGCGTTCCGGCACATTGCGGCCCTGGCTCGGCGGCGATTTTGCATACACGAAAAGCCCTAAAAAAGCGCGGAATGCCGACCGCCTGCTGTTTACCCGCGAGCATTACAACACCTTTCCGGACCTGATGCTCGCCGGAATGCCCGGCGGGCAACCGCAACAGATATCCGACGCCAACCCCCAACAGGCAGAATACCGCTGGGGCAGCATAGAGCCGGTACAATGGACTTCGCTCACGGGTGAAAAGATCAGCGGCCTGCTCGTGAAGCCCGACGATTTCGACCCCGCGAAACAATATCCCATGATCGTGAATTTTTACGAGAAAGTCTCCGACGGTCTGCACCGGCACCGCTCGCCCGGCTTCCACCGCTCACAGATCAACTGGACCGTCTACGCCAGCCGGGGCTATCTGATCTTCGCGCCGGACATTCATTACAAAACGGGTTATCCGGGCGAATCGGCCTACGACGCTATCGTCAGCGGTGTGGCGGCCATGATCGACCGGGGATTCGTGGATGCAAGCCGCATCGGCCTGCAGGGGCACTCCTGGGGTGGCTACCAGGCGGCCTACCTCGTCACGCGCACGGATATGTTCGCCTGCGCGGAAGCGGGCGCGCCCGTCGCGAACATGACCTCCGCCTACGGCGGCATCCGTTGGGAATCGGGTATGAGCCGCGCTTTCCAATACGAACGGCAGCAAAGCCGCATCGGCGGCTCTTTGTGGGAATACCCCCTGCGTTATCTGGAAAACTCGCCGCTTTTCTCGCTTGATAAAGTACACACCCCACTGCTGATCCTCCACAACGACAAGGACGGCGCGGTGCCCTGGTATCAGGGGATCGAACTCTTCTCCGGTCTGCGGCGCCTGGGCAAACCCTGCTGGCTACTCAATTACAACAACGAGCCGCACTGGCCGGTCAAGCTGCAAAACAGGATCGATTTCCAGAAACGCATGCAGCAGTTCTTCGACCATTATCTGATGAGCGCCCCCATGCCCTCATGGATGCAGCGCGGGGTGCCGCCGCTGGAAAAAGGCATTCTTCAGGGATTCGAAACAGGCGGATAATACGCGCCTCCGGGCGGTTTCCTGAAAAGTTTTTTTGAGAAAAACTTGCATGTTTGAATTTGTATCAAATAACTTTGTATTTCAAAGTAATTTTTAAAACAACAAACATGGAAACACCCGTTCATACCGAAATCTCGTTCTGGGAGCGCCACGGCGCCACCATTAAAGGCGTCATGATCGCATTCCTGGTGCTCGTACTGCTGATCCCCACCTTCATGATCCAGGGGCTTATTTCAGAAAGGGAAAACCGGCAGGCCGAAGCCATCTTCGAGGTCAGCAGCAAATGGGGGCAAAGCCAGACGATCGCCGGTCCCTTTCTGGTGATTCCCTACGAGCGGCCGGTGCACGACCAAAGTGGCAAAGAGATCGGCCGCAGCACGCATTACGCATGTTTTTTGCCCGACGAGCTATCCGTGAACAGCCAGGTGACACCTGAAAAACGGCACCGCGGCATCTTCGATGTAGTGCTCTACAGCAGCCACATTTCGCTGGAAGGCGTCTTCAAAAGCCCGGCAACGGACAAATTGATCCCGAACGACGCTACGGTGCTATGGGATCAGGCCGTGATGTTGCTCGGCATCCCCGACCTGCGCGGCCTGGAAGACCAGGTGACGCTGCGCTGGCACGGGCACGACACGATCTTCGACCCCGGCGTACCAGTGAGCGGCATCGTCGCCAGCGGCATCTCCTGCAAACCCGACCTGAGCGCCGGCAGCACTGGCGACGCCCATCCCTTCCGCATCGACCTTTCGCTGAGGGGTTCCAAATCGCTGTTTTTCACGCCCGTGGGCAGGGTAACTACAGTACAAATGCAAGCCCCCTGGGGCGACCCGAGTTTCACCGGAGCGTTTTTGCCGGGCAGTAAAAATGTAACGAACGACAAGTTCGAGGCAAACTGGAAAGTGCTGAACCTCAACCGCAACTACCCGCAGCAGTGGACCAACGAGCAACAGGTCAACTTCGGCGACAGCGCATTCGGGGTGGATTTCCTGTTGCCGATCGACAACTATCAGAAGTCTACCCGCTCCGTGAAATACGCGATCCTGTTCATCGCCCTGACCTTCCTCACGATCTTTTTTATCGAAATGCGGCAAAAAAGCCGGGTACATCCGTTCCAGTATGCGCTGATCGGGCTGGCATTGGTGGTGTTCTACACCCTGCTGGTATCCATTTCCGAGCAGACCAGCTTCAACAACGCCTACGCCATTTCCGCCTTCATGACCATCGCGCTCACGGCACTGTATACCCGCTCGCTGTTCGACTCGAACCGCATGGCCTTGCTCGTGGCGGGCACACTCGCCGTTTTGTACGGCTTCCTGTTCGTCGTGTTGCAACAACAGGATTATGCCTTGCTGATCGGCAGCCTCGGCCTGTTCATCATCCTGGCGGTGGTGATGTACGTTTCCAGAAGGATCAGCTGGGACCTGGAGGAAAGTGGTAATTGAAGCCTGCAAGTCATATTTTTATCCGAAAAACCTGCATTCAGGCGCGCCCGACCCCGGCGCGCCTTATTTTTACCCTAAAAAATGCGTCGCGCCATGCAACTATTCCTCCGTTTCTGCCTGCTCCTGTTCCCCGGTCTGCTCTTTTCACAGAACAGCATCACCCTGGAAGACATCTGGATGAACGGCAACCTGAATACCAAAGGGGTGCCGGGTTTCAATTTCCGCAACGACGGTGTGCACTACACGCGCCGCGCCGGCGACGCGATCCTGCAATACGACCTGCGCACGGGCGAACTGGCAGGCACTGTATTCGACGCGGCAGCCGTATCCCGCTTCGATGAGGGCTGGAAAGGAAAATTTGACGGTTATGCCTTCAGCGCCGACGAATCGAAGATCCTGCTGAGCACCAATACGGAATCCATTTACCGCTGGAGCAAAAAAGCGGACTACTACGTGTACGATCCCGCATCCGGACTGATCACCCGGCTGTATCAGGGAGAAAAACAGCGCTATGCCACCTTTTCCCCCGACGGCTCCAAAATTGCGTTTGTGGCCGGAAACGACCTCTATTACAAAGACCTGGCATCGGGAAAGATCACCCGCGTGAGCACCGACGGCAAGGTCAACGAGATCATAAACGGCGCCTCCGACTGGGTGTACGAGGAAGAATTCGAACTGGTACGCGCTTTCGAGTGGAGCCCCGACGGCTCCCGCATTGCTTTCCTGCGTTTCGACGAACGCGAAGTGCCCGAATTCACGATGGATATGTACCGCGGCGGCGAATACCCCGAGCCCGTCACGTTCAAATACCCGAAAGTAGGGGAGAAGAACTCCATCGTCAGTGCGCATATATACACGCTCGCCACGGCCAAAACGATCGCAGTGGATGTACCCGGCCGCGAAAAAGACCCGGACGGACGCCTCGACGACTACCTCCCACGCATCGCCTGGACGCCCGGCAACCAGCTTTGCCTGACCTGGATGAACCGCCACCAAAGCCACCAGAAACTGCTGTTGGCAGACAGCAATACCGGCCAGTGCAGTATGCTGCTGGAAGAAAAGAACAAGTACTACCTCGATCTGCACGATGTGACCTTCCTTGCCGACGGCTCGGGCTTTATCCTGCAAAGCGAAAAAAGCGGCTTCAACCACCTGTACAAATACGATATGCAGGGAAAGGAAACAGCGGCGTTGACAAAAGGGGACTGGGAGCTGACCGATTTTTACGGTGTGGATGAAAAAAACGGCCTGGTGTATTTCCAGGGCGCGAAGGAAAGCCCCCTGAAGCGCGAGCTATACTCGGTGAAACTGAACGGCAAGGGCATGAAGAAGATCAGCAAGGAAGACGGCACGAACAGCGCGCAGTTCAGCAGCACCTTCGACTATTACGTGAACACCAATTCCTCGATCAATACGCCGCCGCGCTACGACGTGATGGACCGAAAAGGGCGCAGGGTGCGGGCACTGGAAGACAACAAAAGCCTCGCTGCCAAACAAGCGGAATACGGTGCTGCGAACGTGTCCTTTTTTGATTTCACCACTTCCGAAAACGTAAAACTCAACGGCTGGATGATCCGGCCTGAAGGGGCCCAGTACCAGGGACAGCAACTCCCCGTGCTCATGTACGTGTACGGCGGCCCCGGCAACCAGCAGGTCACCGACGCCTGGAAAGGCGCCAATTACTGGTGGTTCCAGATGCTGGCGCAACAGGGATATGTGGTCGCCTGCGTAGACAACCGCGGCACCGGCGGCCGTGGCGAGGAATTCAAAAAAATGACCTACAAACAACTGGGCCATTACGAAACCATGGACCAGATCGAAGCCGCCAAATACCTCGGCGACCTGCCTTTTGTCGACAAAAACCGGATCGGCATCTTCGGCTGGAGCTACGGCGGCTACATGTCGAGCCTTTGCCTGCTGAAAGGCAAGGACGTGTTCAAATCGGCCATCGCAGTGGCGCCGGTGACCAACTGGAAATGGTACGACAGCATCTACACCGAGCGTTACATGCAGACGAACGAGGAAAATTCGGACGGGTACGAGGAAAACTCGCCGGTCAACTTCGTCGACCAGTTGGAAGGAAATTACCTGCTTGTGCACGGCCTGGCCGACGACAATGTGCATTTTCAGCAAAGCGCCGAAATGGCGAACCAGCTCATCGCCAAAAACAAGCAGTACGAGACCATGATCTACCCCAACCGCAACCACAGCATTCCCGACAAAAAGGCCCGTCTGCACCTGTACAAACTGATGACCAGTTTCCTCGACAAAAAACTGAAAAACGCGCCCTCAGAAGAGATCAGGCCTTGAGCAGATCGGGCAGTTCCTGCAAATAGTGGAAGCGCTGCTCCTCGAAATCTAGTTCGCAGCAGTACGTAGCCGGTCCGTTGGTGACCACGAGGTAGGGCGCCCGCATTTCCAGGTTGTAGCGCGCCGCCTGCTCGAAGGTGGCCTGCGTGAGCCGCACCTTCGGCGACTTGCACTCCACCAGCAGCCAGGGCTTCACCTCCGCGTCGTACACCACAATGTCGGAGCGCCGTCGCAGACCGTTGATCGTAAAGCCTACCTCCACCCGGATGCGATTGGCCGGGTATTTTTTGTGTTCCAGCAGGTACAGCAGCACCAGTTGCCGCAACAGTTCTTCGGGTGTCAGCACGAGGTCTTTGCGCCGCACGGGGTCGAACACAAAAGTCTTTCCCTCCGCCTGCGAGAGGCGCAGCCTGGGCTGGAACTGCAAAAAATCGATCTGGAGCAACACCGTGCGAAGATGGGGAATTTTTTTGGGCGGCGGCAGCGGGATTGGGGCGGGGGAGTGTATCTTAGGAGCGGTGATCGCCCTCAATACAAACTGCCAGGGACAGCGATCCAACCTGCAACATAAAAAGACCTCATATGGAAAACAATACCGATGCATGGAATAGCGGTGACCCGTATGAATATTTCATGGGGCGGTGGAGCAGGTTAATGGCTCCGGTATTTCTCAACTGGATAAATATCCCCGATAACTTGTCGTGGCTTGATGTTGGGTGCGGAACGGGCGCCTTGAGTGAAGCCATCTTTCAAGTCAACAGGCCTGCATATTTGTGCAGTGTTGACCCCTCCCCCGAATTTCTTGAAAAAGCAAAGGCCAAAAAATCCTTTACTGCCGACTTTTTCACGGGAAATGCGTCTTCTCTCCCACTGCCCGATCATACTTTCGACATCGTTGTTTCAGGCCTTGCGCTTAATTTTTTTCCCGACCCGTCCGCAGCATTGTCGGAAATGCAGCGGGTGCTGAAAAAAGACGGCGCCATTGCAGCATATGTGTGGGACTATGCAGGAAGAATGGATTTTTTACGCCTGTTCTGGGATGCCGCCGGCGAAATCGACATGAATGCGTCGAAACTAGATGAAGGAAACCGCTTTCCGATTTGTAACGCGGACCATTTGAGGAAACAATTCGGGCAATCCGGTTTAACGGATATCGAAACAACATTTTTAGATATCAATACCGTTTTCAGGGATTTTGAAGATTACTGGAACCCTTTTTTGGGCGGACAAGGACCGGCCCCGGGTTACCTGGCTTCTCTGGACGACGATTTGCAGGAGCGCATTAAAAACAGGCTCCATAAAAAATTACAGGCCGCCCCCGACGGTTCTATTAAACTTTTGGCGAGGGCAATTGCCGTTCGTGGAAACTACAGATAATAACCGGCATTCAGCACTTCACTTCCGGTCAGGGAGTTTTGAGCAAATGGCTGATTGTATGCTGCGTTTTGTGCCTGGTCCAAAAGAAACAAGCACGACGAGAATACCAGGGAAGGGAATGCATATTCACTAAACTGCAATCATTACTTTAATCCAGCCCACAACGCCGCGACGGCAAGCCCATGCTGCCATAAATCAAACGCTTGAACCTTGAATTGAAATCCTGTATCTTTGAGTAACAAACAAATTTCCATCGCAACATGCGGATAGAAAGCCTTGTAAAACAAGAAGTTAAAAAAATAGACCCAAAAGCCGAGGTAATATTGTTTGGCTCACGCGCGAGGGGAGATTCCAGAAATGACTCAGACTGGGATTTTTTAATATTATTGGAACGGCCATTAACTCAGGACCTGAAATTCCTTATTCTGGATAGCCTGTATGATTTGGAACTCGAATACAACTCTGTAATTAGTCCGATCATACATTCAAGAAAAGAATGGGAAGATTTGGCTGTCACTCCAATATATCAGGCTATTAAGAAAGAGGGCAAACGGCCATGAGTTATTCAAAAGAAGAACTTGTCAAAACAGGAAAAATTGATCGCGAAGACGGTATTTTATTCAATAGACTTTTCGCAATCAGGCAACAGGCAGATTACGAAGATTTTGTGGAAATACGGGATGACAATATTTTACCCCTTGTGCCTAAAATAAAAGCCCTGATCCAGGGAATTGAAAATATTATTGACGAAGACCACCGTCGCTAACAACCTTCACCTATCAACAAAGCGACAGAACCGGCCAATTCATATAGGCGACCATATTTTTTCAAGTTATAAAATTTCGCGAGGATGGCTGAGCCTGTGCTACGTTTTGCGCTCATCCCAAAAAGTACAAGCGTAGCTAGAACACAGGATATGTAAAACATAAAACCAACAACCCGTCTTCCGTAACAATAACCACCTTAAGCCATGCTCGGACTTATATTCATTTACTTCATCGGAAAATACTTTTACGATCTTGCTGAAGAATACGGCAAGCATAACTGGCTTTATGCCATTGCGGGAATAGTATGCTACTACGCGGGGTCCTTTATTTTTGGGGTCATACTCGGTGTCGGCATAGAGATATGGAGCCCCGGTTTCCTGAACGAGATGAATAACAAAGCGCTTGGATACATCGCAATCCCTTTTGGGGTGCTGACTTGCGTCGGCATGTATTATCTGCTGAAGCGACACTGGAGTAAAGGCAGGGAGGGGCATGCTGATATTTTAGACGATATTGACCTTTAGATCGTATCGAAGTAGGTTTGTTGCAGTGATTTGTGTCTGGTTTAGTACTTCCTGTGCGCCGTTCCTTCTAAAAATTTACCTGCATCCAACCCTGAATTTCTGAAAAACGGCATACAAGCACCCGTCTGCCGAACCCATGGTATGCCGGACGTGATATACCTCGAATCCATCGCCGACGCCTTCCGCTACGTACTCAGCGGCCAAAAAACCGGGAATGTGGTTGTAACTTTGAGCACTCCTGCTCATTCAACCGGAAAAGCGCCCATGAAAAAACGGTACTACCGCTCTATGCTAAGCCTCTGCCTTCTGGTGGTGGTGTTCGATGCGGTGTACTTTCCGGCGCACAAAACCCTGGAGATGTTCCTCGGCCTCGCAGCCGTACACGTAATGCTGTTCGGTGTGGTCAATTTTTTCGGCGCCCGGTGGCTGTATGGACCCGTCGCGCAGGCCTTCGACCGCAGCATGGATACGCCGCAGGCACGGCAACGCATCCGGAACCTCAACTGGTACTCGGCGGTCTGGATATTTTGCCTCGGTGTCGGCTATTACGGCATCATGCTCCTGCTGGTCTACTTTTCTCCGATGGATACCGGCGACATCGCCATGGAAAAAATACCGGCGTCGATGTGGCTCACTGCCATCCCGTCCATCCTCTATGTGTATGCCCTGTTGCCGGCGTTCATAGCCTGGTTCGTCGTCAATGATTTCACGCTCGACCTGAAAGCCAAAGCATTCGGGCAGTTCGGCTTTGTGTACCCCGCCGGAAACCGGCGCATCGGTCCGACGCTGCTCGTTACGTTCATCATCCTCGGCTTTTTTCCTTCGGTGCTGGTCACACTGGAACTCATTGCCACCCATGCCGGCGAAACCTACACGCAGTTTTCCGCCATGACTCCCCTGGAGGCCATCCTGCCCGACCGGATCATTGTGTTCATCGGGATGATCTTTGCCGTGGTGTACATCACGCGCTCGTTTACCAAACCGATACACGCCCTGCTCGGCGAGATCAACAGGGTGCGCGACGGCGACTTCTCCACACAGGCCGCCGTTATTACGGAAGACGAGATCGGCGTGCTGACCCGGGAATTCAACGGCATGGTGCGCGGCCTGCACGAACGCGAACTGATCCGCGACACCTTTGGCAAATACGTGACCCGCGATGTGGCCGACGCTATTTTGAATAAAAAAGTCAACGTAGCCGGCGAAGTGCGGCAGTGCACAGTACTGGTGACGGACATTGCCAACTACACCGGCATCGCCGAAGACCTGACACCTCAGGAGGTCATCGAAATGCTGAACGAATACTTTTCCGAAATGGTCGCGATCATTCAGGCGCACCGGGGCGTGGTGAACAAGTTTATCGGCGACGCGGTTTTCGCCATGTTCAACGTGCCGCTCGACGACCCCGACCACGCCGTGCACGCCATCCGGGCCGCCCTGGAGATCCGGAATATTTCCACTACTCGCAGCTTTGGCAAAAACCGCCGCCTGAGCACACGCATCGGCATCAATACCGGCGTGGTAGTGGCAGGCAACATCGGCTCCGCCGAGCGCATGGAATACACCGTGATCGGCGACGAGGTGAATGTCGCTTCACGACTGGAACAACTGAACAAGGAATACGACACCCATATCCTGCTGGGCGGCAATACCTACGAAATGGCGAAGGGCCATTTTGAATTCGACAAACTCGGCACCTTGCAACTGAAGGGAAAGGAACGGGCGATCGAGGTGTATACGGTGAAACAGTAGTATTTCGATGCCCGGAAGTGGTACAATACTACCCACGAGCAATGAGGAAGGAGTATTGGCTCGATGGTATGAACGGCAGTATTTTCGCAGGTGGCAAGGGCCTTGGCCAGGGGTAGGTTTTCATGAATGCACACTTGTCAATATCAGAATCAAAAAATATCCGTCAGATGTCTCTAAAAGAAACACTAAAATCTATCCGGGAAAAAATAGCGATTGGAGAAACTGAATCGGCCTTCGCGGAACTGGGCGCCTGTCTGGAATCGGGTAATGTCGCGATCGATCTGAAAAACCATTTCTACGGCCTGAGCAATCAGTTTCAGATCGATAAAAGAAACCGGATCGTAGTCGGCCTGGACAATTATGGCATTCAAAACTCGATCACCCAAAGACTTTTGAACCTGATTGACGAGGTAGAAAAAAGTGCCGACAAAGGAAAAGGAGGATCCAAAAAGGCGGCAAGTCCGCTCAGCATATTGAATGACGATTACAGCCAGTCCCTGATCGTTGCAAAAGAAATAGAACGGCAAAAACTCATCATTCAGTCAAAGATCATTTTTCTCGAAAAGCTGTCGCACGAAGTCTGGACCTTTCTGCTCAAAGTATTGAATGTCGCCTACGATAAAGCATACCGGGAACACGCACAATTTGAAAAAACGTACCGGGAATACGATTTTAGCAGTTGGGGACACCTGTCGGCCGTCAAAGGGATCATCGGCGGCTCGGTGTGGTTTACAGAGGATGAAACCCAGAATTTGCTGAATCAATTTTACAACTGGCTGCTTCAGATAGACGTGGAGCTTGAAACGATGGTCAAGAGCGTTCCGAATGAAACCGGCGGAAGCGATGCCCGGACAGCAATTGACCGGTACAGCAAAATCTTTGACGAAATTTATTCCGAACCGGATAAACTGTTCAATGCGTTGAAAACGGATTTCAAGTTTTAGGGTGAGTCAACGTATCCCCTTCCATGCGTATCTTATTTTTTCTGCCACTCCTGGCGTTATCGGGTTGCGAAGGATTTAAAGTGCTCAGTATCCGCAATTTTTCAAATACCGACGCGCGTATCGTAACAAAGCCCGGGATCACTCGGATAGACCGCTTGCATATCGCCAATTACCCGTCCGGGGTCAATATCATCGGCGACAGCGCTACCTTCGTGCTGCCCGCCGATTCTTCTTTTGTGATCACATCGGTTTTTACCTCATTCCTGTCGGGCGCAAAGATCAGGGCAAGAGATATCAAAATTCACTACCTGAGAATTGAAACCCCGCACGATACGATCACCGCGCATTCGGAAGCAGAAATATTACAGCTGTTGCACGACGACCGGTTCAGATATAAAAAAGACCTGGGCAGGGAAAGGCGCCTGATGAACTCAAAAAACTTTGGAAATATCATCATCCAAAACTGAACAAGCCTGGACGGCTTGACAAGGAACCTCGACAGCCTGACAAGGAACCCTGACGGCTTGACAAAGAACCTCGACGACCTGACAAGGAACCCTGACGGCTTGACAAGGAACCCTGACGGCCTGACAAGGAACCTCGACGGCTTGACAAGGAACCTCGACGGCTTGACAAGGAACCCTGATGGCTTGACAAAGAACCTTGACGGACTGACAAGGAACCTCGATAGCCTGACAAGGAACCTCGACGCATCATCATATCAAGGAAAACAAGGTCCGGATGATCTATATCACGCAATTGGTCTTCGTAAAAGAGGGGAAAGAGGAAATATTTCAGGCGTTTGAAGATTTCGCAATCCCCCTGATGGAAAAATACGGGGGCCGGATGCTCTACCGCATCCGGCCGGAGAAAGACACCTTCATTTCCTGCGAATCCGAGGCGCCCTACGAGATCCATGTAATTTCGTTTGAAACCGAACAGGACCTGCGTGATTTTATGAATGACGACAGCAGGCTCCGGTTTATTCACCTGAAAGAGGCGTCCGTAAAGGCGATGTTGCTGGTGAAAGGCGAGAAAATGTAAAACGAACCTTATAACATGATACGCACAATCTGCTTCCGGCTCATCCAGGTATTGCTGCTGTTTGGCAACTGCGAATTGTTCGCGCAGAGCGACCGCCTCGTCATCCCGCTTTGGGAAAACGGCGCGCCGGGATTTGAAGACCGCAAAGATGAGCCCGAACAGGCCAGGGACTGGTGGGTGAAAAACATCCATCATCCTTCGTTAAGCGTTTTTCAGCCTCCGGCCGACAAGACCAACGGTACAGCCGTAGTAATATGCCCCGGCGGCGGCCACCGTGCCCTGGTGTTCAATTCCGAAGGCCGGGATGCCGCAATCTACCTCAACAGCATCGGCGTGGCCGCTTTCGTCCTGAAGTACCGGCTGTTCCGGGAGGAAAACACGCCATATACCGAAGCGCATGCCCGGCAGGACGGCTTGCGCGCCATGCGGGTTGTGCGCAGCCGGACTGCCGAGTTCGGGATCGACTCCACACGTATCGGCATTATGGGTTTTTCCGCAGGCGGCGAACTGGCGGCCTGGACCTCTTTTTCATCCTCTGCCGCCGCCGATCCGACAGCAGAGGATGCCGTGGAGCGGACGAGCGCCAGACCCGATTTTCAGGTATTGATCTACCCGGGGCCGCTGGCGGTGCCCGACTCTTTGTCTTCAGCGCCGCCACCGGCGTTCATGCTCGCCGCCAATGACGACGAATGCTGTTCCGAACCCCTGCTGAAACTGGCAGGACTTTACCGCGCTGCCGGCGTCCCGATAGAACTGCACCTGTACGCCCAGGGCAACCACGCCTTCAACATGGGCAATCGCTCGAAACTGGCTTCGATAAAGACATGGCCGGCAAGACTGACGGACTGGCTGCACGATAACGGATGGCTGGGGGATTAATACAAGTAGCAAAAGCATCTCTATGTCCGGAACGATGCCGGGAACAACAAAGGAAATCGTTTTGTTTGCCCTTTTCCATGGACACATTTCCCGAACTACATACAGCCAGACTGCGGTTGAGAAAGATCTCGATCGATGATGTACCATTGCTGATCAGGTACGCCAATAACAAAAAGATCGCCGACTACATTTTAAACATACCGCATCCTTACGGGGAGCCGGATGCCGTGTTCAGGATCGGCTACGTCGTGCAGGGTTTCAAAAACAGATCGCGCTATGTTTTTGCTATCGTGCTAAAAGAACGCGACGAACTCATTGGCGAGATCAGCCTGCACCTGAGCGACGACCGCCGCCGCGCACAACTGGGGTACTGGGTCGGCGAGCCGTTCTGGAATACCGGCATCGCAACAGAAGCCGTCGCTGCGATTTTACCATTCGGCTTCGATATCCTGAACCTGCTCGAGGTACAGGCCACCTGCCACGCCGAAAACCGGGCCTCCTGGAAAGTGCTGGAGCACAACGGCATGGTACAGCGCCTTGCTACGGGCAGTATTTTACAGTACAGCTTTACCGGACAGGAATACAAAACGCGGACAGCGGGGGAGGATTGATGCAAGCCATTCATGCACCTGAAATCAACATTCTTACCCAAAACAGCCCCGTTTGCGATCCTTTACCGGGTTTTTTGAGGCAATTCCCGTATTTTTCATCCGCATTTGATCACAACTCCCGGCGCCATGCCCAGATTCCGGTTTATCGCAGCCCCGGCAATATTTTGCCTGTCCATTGTTATGTCTTTAAATGCCGCACCGGACCGCAGCAGATCGGGTCCTGAAACGGACTCAACGGCGACGCACACAACACCCTTGCCGCCGGGCGCAGTGATCGTATCCAACGCCCCTCCGCTTCTGTGTACGGGCGGTCCGGTCAGTTTTCAGGTGTATGTTTCGGGTTGCAATGGCCCTTACACGATCACCTATTCGATCAATACCGTGCTGCAACCGCCGGTGACCGCCCTTTCCAGCCCCTATGATTTCACCCTTGTCATCAACTCCACCACTACGGTCAACCTGGTAAGCGTCACCTCGCCGGGCTGTTTCATCGTACCGCTGAGTTATGTCACCGTGTTCGTCGATCCGCCTTTGACGGCGACGCTGAGCGGCGGCGGCACCACCTGCGGCGACAGCATCGGCGCCGATCTTACCGTTTCCTTTACGGGCAACGGGCCCTACACTTTTACTTACCGGGCCAATGGCATCCTGCAACCGGCAATCACGACCACTACCAATCCCTATATTCTCAACGTCAGTCCCTCGGTCAATACGACCTATCAACTGGTTAATATTTTCAATAACAACTGTTCCGGAACGGTGTCGAACAATCAGGCAAACGTCACACTGATCGATCCCCCGGAGGCGACGCTTGCCGGCGATCTAACATTTTGCAGGCTGGCCGACACGACGCTCCCTGTGCAACTTGTCGGAGCCGGCCCATTCGAACTGATATATGCCATTGACAGCATTTTGCAGCCGCCCATCCAAACGTCAAACAACCCGTATTTACTTCCGGTGTACACCGACTCCACATCCGTGTACAGCCTCGTCAGCGTGCAAAGCCCCGGCTGCATCGGCACGGCCACGGGAGATGCGACGATCACAATACTGGGGCATCCGCAGGACACAAACCTGATGATCCTGTGCATTCCGGAAGATGAAACCTACGTAGTGGAATTCGATATTGAAAACGCAACGCCGCCCATCACATTCACAGCCGGCGCCGGTAACCTGACGGGCACGCATTTCACCAGCGACCCGATCCATCAGTCGCTGGGGTACCAGTTTGCTTTTTTCGATAGCAACGGTTGCGATACGATCGAAGTAGCCGGCCCGAGCATCTGTTTTTGCGTGTCCGATGCCGGGGTTATGGCCACAGCCGACACCCTCCACGCCTGTATCGGCGATACGGCTACGGCCGTCTTTTTGGGCGGAGAGGCGCTTGATGGCGACGATGCCCTGCTTTTCGTGCTGCATACTGCTCCCGGCGATTCGTTGGGACAAATTCTGGCCTGGGCTTCCGTTCCAGACTTCGTATTTCTTCCGGGTATGCAGCCCGGCGCAGTGTATTACATTTCTTCGGTTGCCGGCGATGTTGTCGGAACGGACAGCATCGATCTGGCTGACAATTGCCTCAGTGCGTCGCCCGGCACGCCAGTGATCTTTCACAATCTGCCCGCAGCAACGCTTGGCCCCGACACGACGATCTGCACCGGTCTGACGGCAATCATTCCGGTGACATTTACCGGTACGCAGCCTTTTGCTTTTACGTATGCCATAAACGGAGTCGCACAACCCGGCGTGCAGGGGATCAACTCCGGTTCATACGATATAAGCCTTACGCCCGCAGCATCTTCTGTGCTCAACCTGATCCAGGTGAGCGATCAATATTGCGGCAGTCCGGCCGGAGATTCGGCCCTGATCAGCGTGAACGACATCCCGCAAATTGCAAACCTGAATTACGCATGCGATCTACCGACAAGCAGTTATACCGTTCAATTCAGCATTACAGGCGGCGCAGCGCCGTATTCCATTTCCGGAACGGGCGGCAGCCTGAACGGCACGCAGTTTACCGGCGACCCGATACAGTCCGGCCAGCCGTATTCGTTTACGCTTTCGGATGTAAATAATTGCGGCGTTTCTATCGTTTCCGGCCTCGAATCCTGCCCCTGCTATACCAATGCCGGCGCGATGGATCCCGATACGATAAAATTATGTCCGGGCGATACGGCGCATGCCGTACACAACGCCGCCCAATTGCTCGACAACACCGATGCCCTGGTTTTCGTGCTGCATTCCGGTCCGGCGCCGGGACCCGGGAATATACTGGCCACTTCAAATGCGCCGGACTTCGGGTTCGACCCCGCGCAAATGCAATTCGGCGTCACATATCTGATCTCGCCCGTTGCCGGCAACATGCTGCCCGGCGGAGGAGTGGATTTTACGGATACCTGCCTGGCCGTCGGCCCGGGTACGCCCGTGGTCTGGAATGCCGCTCCAACGGCCGCGCTTACGGGCAATTACGATGTATGCCCCGGGCAGCCGGTGATGCTGGATGTGCTTTTCACCGGACAGGCGCCGTACCACTTCGGTTTTTTGGAAAGCGGCGTACAGGACTCGATCCTCGCATTCACCGATGCGTTTTTGCTGAGTCTTGTTCCTGCGGGCTCCGGCGTTGTCACGCCGGTTTTTGTGACGGATGCCTACTGCCCGGGAACCGTGTCCGGGCAAGCCGCTGTGATTGTACACCCGGTTCCTGAAATCGTAAACCCGGCATACACCTGTGATCCGGATAACCTCCACTATATGGTGAGTTTTGCGGTGCAGCAGGGCGACCTGTCCACCGCCGTGGTCAGTTCGCTACTGGCCGGCAACTTCGATCCGGCCGGCGGGTTGTTCACGAGCGCAGCGGCCAATTTGCCGGATGTGTACACTTTTTATGTGTCGGACGGCTGGCAATGCGGGCAGGATACGCTGGAGATCGTCCCCGATTGCCCGTGTATCACCGATGCTGGGCACATCGGCCTGACGCCCATCGACATTTGTGTGGGAGAGGCGATCGGGTTTTCTGCCGCTGCCGGTCAGGTACTGGACCTTTTCGACGCTGCCGAATACGTTTTGTGCACGGACCCGGCAGGCCTGCCACAAAGCGTGCTTTTCCACTCAACTTCGCCTCAATTCGCCTACTCTCCGTTGCTACAGCCCGACTCAACGTACTTTATTGTCGCGATAGCGGGCAACCCCCTTCCCGGAGGCGATCTGAATTACGATGATCCCTGTTTGTCGACATCGCTCCCTTTGCCTGTACACGTGCACGGGCTGCCCACGGCGTCCATTTCGGGCGACACCCTGCTTTGCAGCGGGAGCGCGTTCGATTTTCCGGTCACGTTGACCGGTGCGCCGCCGTTCCAGTTTTCATATACCCGGAACGGATTGCTGCAGAACCCCGTAAACACCGGTCAGTTTACCTATGATATTTCCCTGCCGAACGTGCAACAACCGGAAATTTTCACGCTGCTATCCGTGCAGGATAAATATTGCTCCGGAACAGCGGGGGGGCAGGTGAATATCGATGTTCAGCCGATACCTGTACTGGAATTGAGCGGCGCGAGCCGCATTTGCCCGGGTGACAGCGCGATGTTATCATTGAGTTTGCAACACGCACTGGCTGTCGATTTTGATCTTTTTGCGTCTACCGGGGTGTTGCAGTCATATACCGGACTCGGCGACGGGGCCGTGCTGTGGGTGTTGCCTGCCCAAACGACTACCTATTTCCTCCAGAACGTTCAAGTGTACGGCAATTTTTGTCCGATCGAAACGCAAGGCACAGGAATGGTTGAACTGGCGCCGTTGGAGGTCGCCGCGACGGCGGGAGATTATTCGGGATTTGGGGTCAGTTGTTTCGGCGCAGCCGACGGATCGGCTTCAGCAACCTATTCGGGAGGGTTTTCTCCGGTCAACCTGCTTTGGAACACCAATGAAAACACACCGTCTATTTCCGGATTGCCGCCGGGCGCCTATTCGGTCACCGCCACCGATTCGGAAGGTTGCGCCGATGCAGCAGACCTGGAAATTTCGGAACCGGCGCCCTTGTATGCCGGCTGGGCGACCGGGGATATAGATTGCCATCCGGGTAGTGCGGGCGTGTTGATCATCAATGCTTTGGCCGGTGGTGCAGGCGTTTACACGATCCAGGTGGATAATCAGCCGACGGTACCGCTTGCCGGCCTGCCGCAATCGATCGGCGGTCTGCCGGCAGGGGTATTTACATTTACCCTTACAGATGCGAACGGTTGTGTATTTGACGGCGCCGATACCATTTTTCTACCGCTGATGCCAAGCCTGGACCTGGGGCCAGAACAGACCGTTTATCCGGGTGACAGCGTCCTATTGAGCGGTATCGCCACCGGCAACCCGCCCGTGCTCATGATCTGGTCGCCGCAGGACGGGCTTTCCACACCCGATTCATTGAGCACCTGGGCGACTCCGAATACAAGCACTACCTATACGCTGCTGATAGAAGATGCAGGGGGCTGCACGGCTACGGCATCAGTCATCGTGAACGTGAAAAAAAGCAAGCGGGTGTACCTGCCGAACGTCATAAAACCGGGCGCAGGACAGGACAACGGCATATTCACCGTGTATGCCGGAAAGGAAGTAAAACGGGTGAATTACATGGCCATCTACGACCGTTGGGGAGAGCATTTGTTCGAAGCGAAGGATTTTTTGCCCAACGATCCGTCGGCGGGCTGGGACGGTCGCTGGCGCAACCGCGACATGCAGCCCGGGGTTTATGTATACGTGGTGGAACTGACTTTTCAGGACGGGGAGACGGAGTTGTACACCGGCACAGTGACGATCGTTCGGTAGCTCGGCAGGGTTGTTATTAGCCCTGGCAAATAATCAAAAAATCCTTCAGGATATTTGATTCAGGAATCCGTACAGGTCTTCGTCGTGCTGCAGGTTGAGCTTCTTGCGCAGGCGCGAACGGCTCACATTGATGCTGGAAGGCAATACTTTCAGCATTTCCGATATCTCTTTGGAATTCAGTCCGATTTTCAGGTAGGCACACAGGCGCAGATCGTAGAGCGACAGATCGGGAAATTGCGCTCGCAGTTTTTTGAACATCTCCTGGTGCAGTTCATCTATCTGTATCTCAAAGGTTTTGTCGTCCGTCTCCAGGTACATGTCCAGCAAGCGCTTTATTTCAGCCCACCGCATTTTTCCTGCGGCGGGATCGCGCTGCACTTCGTTTATTTTTTCCTTGAGGATGTGCAGGATGCGGTTTTTGTTTCTGTTTTCCCTGGCTTGTTTTACCAGTTCGATATTTTTTTGTTTCACCTGCTGTTTCAGCAGGCTTTTTTCATGTTCCAGTTGCTGCTGCTTGTCGATCAGCGCTTCTTGTTTGAATCGCTCCGCCTGCTCCTGCAATGAGTTTTGCTCTTTTATCAGCAGCTTTCTTTTTTGCTCCCTTAACCGGAAGTTTTGCCATTCCCGTATCAGGAAATAAACCAAAAAAGCCAGCAATACATACGCCAGATAAGCCAGCCCGCTGCGGTACCACGGCGGAGAAATGCTGAAGGACACCTCAGTGGAACAAACGACCGCTCCGTCCATTCCGGCCCTGAGTTTCAGGGTGTAGTCGCCTTCTTCCAGATGCAAAAAATCAAGCACGTGGCCGGTCGTCCATTTGCTCCATTCTTCCGAATAGTTTTGCAGCTGGTATTGATACGAAACCCCGTTTTTATGCGGAACAACGAACTGAAAACTGAGATTATTGAGCGGGTAGGGTACGGAAGCATTCGGAGCGATCAATTGCCGGGCCTGGTTATTGAAGGCCTCCATTTTTCTAATCAGCAAGGTGCAGCCCTGGTGGTTTGGTTGCGATGCGATCGAAGTATTGCCCAGGGCGAAACCATTGTAAATGGGGTAGAACTGGTAGTTTGTATCGATGCGCACCGGCCGGTATATGCCGTCGAGAAGCCCCGTCACGCGGCCGGGCAAGGCGTTTTCGCCCTGAAGGTCAAATTGCTTCTTTTGCGGATCGAATCGATAGCGGCGCTCATCAGTCAGAAGTGCGATCCCCTTGTCGTCTGTCAGGAGGTTCAGGGCATTTCCGGCAAACTGTGACGAGGGGAATATCTGCCGGTTTTCGGGAAAAAGATCGTTGTTAAGCGCAAAACGGATCAACCCGAAATTGGGGATATTCACCCACAGCACGTTGTTTCCTTCCCGGATCAATTGGTTGCACGAACCCAGAATGAGGTCGAGTTTTTTTAAAAACACGACGCCGTTTCCCGCTTTTTTAAAGACCGAAACACCGTTGTAATTTCCGGTCAGCAGGTAATCGTCATTGTACGGCAGAAAGGTCCACACGCCGGGCTCATCGTGTATGCGCCGGCACGAATTCCCATTTACCGCAAACAGGCCCTTGTCGTGACCGCAGTAGATCGTTCCGTCGATATCCTTCAGGGCCCAAACCTGCCCTTCCGAGCCGCTGATCAGCGTAAAAGGTTTCGTGTCCGCGTTATTGTTCAGGTGCCGCCATTCCGCTTTATACAAACCCTGGTTGGTGCCCAAATAAAAAACACCGTCTTTGAGCAGCGCTGCGTATGCAGTGCCGAACTCTCCCTTGTAATCGAAAAAATAGGTGATGTCGTTGAATAAATGGATGGCGGAAATGCCGTAATCCATCCCCAGCCAAAGCCAGCCGTCGGCGGCGCAATGCATGCTCAGCACCGTATTGTTCGGCAGCCCCTTTTGTTTGTTGATGTGCTGTACGATGTTGCCGTCCAGGTCGGTTATGTACAGCCCGTTGAGGATGGTTCCGAAGGCGTAATAGCTGTTATTGATCAGCGTGGAGCAAAAAACCTGATCCTTTTGCAGATAACGGGACACGCCGCTGCTCAAGGGTTTCAAGTCGCCCGAATCGTATAAAAACAGTCCGCGGTTTTTGGTAACGATCGTCAGCTGTCCCGATTTTTCATATACCCCGGCGATCTGCATCGGCAAGTTGCCGGGATAGGCAAACAGCAATTTTAACGACAGCCCGTTGAATACGTATACGCCGTTTTTTTCATCGGCCAGGTATATTTTTTCATGGTCCTGAAAACACCCCGAAAAGCGGGTGGGAGCGGCGATCCTGGTGAGTTGTTTGTTTTTGTATATATATATATTGTTGAACGATATGAACAGTATATTATCCCTTACCCGGTACACGTGCCAGAATTCTTCGTTCTCTTCATTGGGGTCCTTGCGGAACGGATAGAGCGACGTGTATTCAAATTGCTGGTATTTATTTTTTTTCCAAATCCCGAAATCCAGATCCGAACCGGTATAGATCAGCGAATCGCCGGCCAGCAAAAGGGAGCGCGTATAACCCTTGCTTCCCTTAAAGCGATTCCATGTGATGCCGTCAAACTCCAATAACCCCGCGTCGCCAGCCATATAGACGATCCCGTTACCGGCAGAAGATATTTCCCATATTTTTCCGTGGCTTTTATATTGATCGATCGTATAATTATCGATCCACGGCACACCCTTTTCAGGGATTTTCTGGGCATAAAGCGCAGAAAACCCGATCAAAACAGCACAACATGCATATAATATTTTCAACAGCAATACATGTTTTATCAATGTAGAGCGTGTTCAAAAGATCATGCTTTCGCCAGGCATGAAAATTTGAACACGCTCTTGTAAGGAACAATCAAATAGAGTTGTGTGCCTCCTTTATTCCACAATCAGTTTTTCAGTGTGCAGTTTCCCTTTAGCATCAAGCACTTTTACGATGTAGATACCCGCTTCGAGGTTTTGCAACTGAACATTTGGCGTATTGGCGGTCATGATCAATTGTCCGCTTAGATTGTACACCGTCACATTCCTGACCTCAGTCGACACAAAAACACTGGCTCCGGCAGTAGCCGGATTGGGATATATCAACACCCGGTCGCCTGCATTTTCAATATCGTCCACATCCACCGCCATTTCCGTGGTAAAGTACACATTGTCCAGAAACAAAATGCCCGAACCGAACGGCGTGCTGGTAAATATATATTGATTCAAATCGTCAAGGCTTGTCAGACCCGCGTTTGTAAAATCTGCCAACGGTATGTGGAGTTGGTTCCATTCCCCCAGAGTAGGCGTGAAATCCAGATTGGCTTCCGAATCCCCGTTCGGTCCGCCAAAGCCGTCGCCCAGAAAACTCACCAGTTTCATATTGAACGTCGTCATGTTGGGCGTCCAGATATCCATGTGCAAATACGTCATCCCCGATGCGTTGATGGGCTCGGCCTGCGTTTCTATGCCATTGAAGCCCACATTGGTGTATTTTTTAGTGGGATTGCCCGCAATGGTGTCTTCCTTGTAAGTCGCCTGGCTCCAGCTGGTGTTCCAGGTATCCACATTCACATCGGTATACGCATCACTAAACAGTGAAATCACATTCATGTTGGTGGGCACAGGCGCTCCTTCTGCCGGAGAGTTGTAAAAAAAGGAAACGGTATAGGTCAGCATGGTCGTACCATTTGCCGCCGTTACCAGTACGGTCGCGTCCCCGGGTATTTCTGTTGCCTGCGTGATAGATGTCACAGACGCCGCAGGGTCGTTGGTGGTGGCCAGCGTGATCTGCGGTATGGCGCCTCCGCCCGGCACGCCATATTGATAGTTATTGGCGCTCGACACAAATCCCGGAACGGTCGCCCCGTCCACCTGCAGATCACTCAGGGTGGCGTCCATGCCTTGTGCAACAGGATTTTTCCAGAAATAGATGTTGTCAAGGTAAATATCCGAAGGCGTAACGCCCTGCTGCCCGTCAAATTTCAATTGGATCACCGAGTTCCAGGACATGCCGGTAAAGGCGCTTTTGGGCAGGTCGACGCTGCTCCAGTCACCGGAAACCAGAGGCACGCTGACCAGCACCTCCGAAGGCCCCATACCGCTGTTGTCGATCGGCGAAAAATTGACAACAGTGGCCGTGCTGGTCCAGATGTCGATATGCACAAACTCCATTGCGGATGCATTTTGCGGGTTGGCCTCAAAACCGGTTCCCTGATAATTAAAGTTGGTGTAGGCCATCACCAGATCGCCGGTTCCCGGGTCATAGTCGGTATTCACCGTGCCCGACTGGCCCCAGTTCGGGTTATAGTTGACGCTGGAAATGTTGGTATAGGCATCTCCATAGATCGAAATCACGTCCGTGGCATTTCTCGGTGGCGGGGTAGGAGCGCTCGTTGCAGGCTGCGCATAGGATGCAACAGCAACAAACATCAAAAATAGAAATGGAAAAAATCTCATGTGAAAATAGTTTAAAGTGTAATGGATGGTTGTTTCAGCAAGTTTGATAAAGGTGCTCTATCACTTGCTTGGGTGTTCTGTCAACCCGGAAAAGGCCCCAGTGCTTTTCCGGTTCCAGCGGTTCGGGGGAACCTTTCCAGGGTTCATCAAAGGCTTCGAAAAAAAAGGTCAGTATGTTTTCCTTTTCTGTCCAGGCCATCAGGGATTCGTAGTATATCTTTTGGTAAGCTTCGTTCACATTTTCGGGGTCGATCCCCCGGCCATTGGAGCGGGTGGCCCATCCGGCTTCGGTGATCACAACCGGCCGGTCGGGGTATAAACCGGCAACGGCATAATAGTTCTCCTTTGTAAACTCCAGGGATTCACGGATGTTCTTGTATTCCCAGACGGGATAGGTATGGATGGAAATAAAATCCACGGCCGCTGCCAGGGGTTTTAGCGGGTGCAACCACGGGACATAATTTTCGCAAAAGGTAACAGGCTGTGTTGCCGCTCTTTTCACCTCCTCCACATAGGCCAGCACCTGCTCAGCGGGTACAAGGTGGTCCGTCCAGTCGACGCAGGCCTCATTGCCTACGGAAAGTGAAAAAATGATGTCGGGATACCGGCGGGCGAGCTGGATGAGTTTCCGGATCTTTTGAACGTTGCTGTTTTTGTTTGCCTCGAGTTGCTCCCCGGAATAAACGCCGCCGCCCCACGGGCAGCCGTAATTGTTCATTTCCGCCTCGATAAATGCCCCCATCATGATCTTGAAATCCAGCTTTTCCTTGCTGATGATTTCCAGCACGGTTTCGCCGTGCTGGTCCACATCGTACAGCCGAAGGTATTTCCAGTGTTGTTGCAGCAGCAACAGGTCCTCCTTTACCTCGTCGTACGTAGGGTAAACGCCTCCGGGCCGCTGGCCTTCCCGAAATCCCGAATAACAAATGGCTCTTGCCGGTGACAAATCCAGGGCTTCAAAAGTGTTCATAGGTCCTGGAATTTCAGTTTTTCATTTTTGTCCCATATGCCCCAGTAGGCGCCTACTTCCCCTTCGGCGCCGACTTTCCAGGATTCGTCAAATGAAGAGAAATAGAACACTTCGATGTCTTCGTCGATCGCCCACATGTGCGTATTGATAAAATACTCCAGGGCATTTTTTTCTGAAGGAACGGCTCCTTTCAGGCTCTCCCCATGGCTTGGCCAGCCCGTTTCCGTGATCACTACTTTTTTTCCGTTGCCTGCCTGCGCCGCCTGGCGAAACATCTTTTTCAGATAGTCCAGCGAGTCCTCGATCGGGCAACCCTCCCAATACGGGTAGCAATTTGCCAGTATCACATCGCATGCCTTCGTAATGGCCGGCCGCTGGCTGAATTCGTAATAGGCATCCACATAGCCCACCGGAATTCCGGGAATGGCTTCCTTTACCCGGTAAATAAATTGCAATAGCTCCTCTTCCGGCAGGTCCTTCCGGTACAGCACTTCGTTGCCCACCGCGGCAATGTCCACAAGGCCAGCATCGGCCAGGCGGATCAAACCTTCTATCTCGCGCTCGTTCTTTTCAGGGTCGTTGCCGAGCCAGGCTCCGACCAGCGTTTTCATACCGAATTCCCGGGCCGTTTTTGGAATGTACTCATTGCCTTCCGTACAGGAAAAAGACCGGACCCAGCCTGCGCAGGACTTTAGTATCTGCAAGCGCCTCCTTACCAGGGACTCGGACACGATATCGCCCGGCTGCTGCCCTTCTTCGTATGCGCTAAAACAGAATCCGTGTACGCCGTTGTGCAGGATCTCCAGAAACAAACTCCTGAATTCCTGTACGGGCACTTCGGAGAGATAATTTTCGGGCTGTACTTTAGCCAAAGACAGGTACCGCTCTGCTCTGTATGACATTTTGTATCGTGTATTTAGAGATTACAATTCGCCCCTTCTTCTTACCAGTTCTTCCTTGATCTCGTGCGCCCTTTCTTCGGTCAGGTCGTAGCGCCACATCACCACGATCGCCAGTGCGGCAGTGATGGCAGGGATCAGGATATCCGCAACCCTCAGTTTAATGATGGTGTCACTCGTCTGAACGGCTGCATTCTGATCAAAACCCACTGATTTAAGCACCAGGCCACCCAATACCAGGGCAAGTCCCTGTCCCAGTTTTACCATCCACCAGTAGATCGCGCCAAATGTTCCTTCTTTCCGGGGCATCCCGTTGTTGAGTTCATCCAGGTCGCACACGTCGGCTGTCATGGACATCATCAGGGTGAAAAGACCGCCGATCCCGAATGCCATCAAAGGCACGGGAACAAACATCAGCCAGGGGTTTTCGGGGTTGAAGCCCCACCACTTTATAAGGTAACCGACGATCGAAATGGCCGTGGAAATGATAAATGCCCTTCGCTTTCCCCAGCGGTTGGACATCCAGGTGATCACCGGAATGATCAAAAAAGCCGTGGCAAAAGCGCTAATGGTGGAGAACCAGGCGGGCCAGTTGCCGGCTGCATCGTATTTACCGCCAAACAAATAGAATACGATGATGAAATAACTGAACGTAGCCACCATCTGAAACCCGTTGAACACCAAAAAGGTGGCGCCGCATAGTTTCATAAAGGGTTTGTTCTTTGAGATCAGCACCATATTCCTGACCAGGCTCTTGAGATTCTTCAGAAGGTTTTTTAACGTGATCTCGTCCCTGTTTTGCAGGTTGGCCTGATCCACTTCCTTGCAAAAAATAGCGGGCAAAATCCCCAGCAGCAAGCAAGCCGCTCCCACAAACATGGAAAGCGTGCGAACGCCCTCCGCCTGTGTATCGAACAGGTCCGGATTTGCAATAAGTACCCAAAACCAGGGCACGATCATCCAGGCAAATTGGCTGATGGTCTGAGAAAAACCCATCAGACGGGTCCGCTCGTTGTAATCGAATGTCATTTCATAACCCAGCCCGATGAGCGGCGTGGAAAAAATGGTATTTCCCGTCAGATAGATCAGGGAAAAGACTAAAAAATACCAAAAGTTATACGCCTGGGAATTATCGGAATCCAGTTGCCACAACACTGCGAACAGCACGCCGCTCAGGATGGCGCCCGCAAAAATGTACGGCCTCCTGCGCCCCCACCTCGATTTGGTATTGTCCGATATGTAACCCATGATCGGGTCCGAAATGGCATCGTAAATCCTCGGCAGCCCGCCCAGCAAGCCCGCCAGAAACGGGTCCATACCAAAAGCCGTAAGCAGAAAAAAGGAAAAAACGCCCAGCGCGCCCGGTAAAAGGTTGTTCACTAAATGGCCGGCGCCAAAGGCGGCCTTTTGCAGCGTGGGAACCCTGTCTTTGGATGCAGTTCTGTAATGTGACATGTTGTTTTCTTAAGTTCCGGTTGGCAATGACGCGCCCGGGCCGTTTAAGGCGAAAAGCGCGGCTGACACTCCCCAACCGGGATTGATCGCTTCAAAAGAATTTGGTGTGCAGGCGGTGTTCCGGGGAAAACGTATAATGCCTGGCGCTACCTATTATGGGCGCAGGGAACGGCAATCAGGGTCTAAGAAACTTGCTGTACTGGGTTCGGGCGATCGGCTTATGACCTATCTATATACCCTCACATAGTCCACCGACATGGTTTGCGGAAAGGGCGTTTGCGGGACGGGGAATCCGACATAATTGCCTCCCACCGCTACATTTAAAATGATGAAAAACGGAGCATCATACACCCATTCGCCGGTCAGATCGCCGGGGGTAATGCGCTGATAGAGCACATCGTCGACAAAAAAATCGATGGAACTTTCGGTCCACTCCACGGCAAACAGGTGATAATCCGTATCGAAACGCTTGTCCGTAAAGCCAAAACTCTGGGTGATGGCAGCTCCGCCCGAATATCCCGGGCCGTGCACGGTCCCGTTGATGATATTCGGCTCCTGGCCCCGCAACTCCATAATATCGATCTCTCCGCACAAGGGCCATCCGGTCGTTTCGATATCGGCCCCCAGCAGCCAGAAGGCCGGCCAGATGCCGGGTCCGTAGGGCGTTTTTATCCGTGCCTCAAAACGCCCGTAAGCTTGTGAAAACAATTCCTGGGTTTTGATCCTGGCTGACGTGAAGGGCGCGCCCGCAAAAGTCTCCGACCTGGCGGTGATCACCAGAAAGCCCGCTCCGTCCAGCGCTGCATTTTCGGGGCGGTCCGTATAGTATTGCAGTTCCTGATTCCCCCAGCCATTGTCCCCGGTGCCGATATCAAATGCCCATTTGGACGGATCGGGAGATGCGCCGGCGGGCCCGTCGAATTCATCACTCCAGACCAGCTGCCAGTTGCGCTGTTCGAGCGTCTGGCCTTCATCTGCCTTACACCCTGACAGGCCCAGTATCGCAGCAAGGCATAAAATGCTGCCGGACAGTTTTTTTATATCAGAATACTTCATGGTGTGTTTTTTTCCGGATTGTTCAATGAATAAATGATGATGATACCGGACGAACAGGCGCCGGTTTTTGAACGCACATCCTTAATTGTGGAAATATACATTGTCCACATATACGGTATTGGCGCCGGTAGGCTGGCCGACCAGAATGTACTGGGAGACATGCGCCCGGGTTGTCAGGCCCGTGAAGTCGCTCAATGGAATATCGTAACTGACCCACTGACCCTGCGCCGGCATATCGTAATTCAACTGATGTTCTACATCATCACCTCCGCCAAATGCGCCGTCGGCCCCGAAGTCGACCAGTTTAAGACCGAAAAAGGTAAAGTCGGCCGACCAGACATCGATGTGGAAGTGCGTCATGCCGCTGGCGTCGATCTGGCTGGCAATAGTTTCAATGCCTGCAAAATCGAGCGCAGAATATTTTTTCACGGCATCGCCGGCGACTGTTACGTCTTCCAGGGTAGCGGAAGACCAGGGGGTTATCCAGGTATCGACCGGCACGTTTGCATAGGCATCGCTGAAGAGGGATATGACGTTCGCCGGAGGCAGCATCGGCGTCGGGGCCGCCACTACGGGCTCCGTTCCCCCTCCGCCGCTTTTGAAGAAGAAGATGTTATCCAGATAGATGGTGCCGTCGCCGTCAAACTTCATCTGGAATACATCCGCCAGATCCACACCTGCGAAGGCGGAAAGTGGGATATCGATGCTCGACCAACCGGTCGTAGGTACGGTAAGTGCGTATGCAGTCTCCTGCGGCCCCGGGCTGATCAGGTAAATATTGAGTGCCGTCGAGTTGCTGGTCCAGAAATCGAGGTGCAAAAACTCCATTCCGGACACATCCTGGTTGCTTCCCAGTTGAATGCCCTGATAGTTGAGACCGGCGTAGCGCAGGGTGTTGTTTCCGGCGATCAGTTCCTGCGTTACAGCGGTCGCCTGGCCCCAATTGGGGTTAAAATCGGTGCCGACGACGTTCGAGTAGGCATCGCTGAAAATTGACAGGACATCCGCCTGGTTTTGCGTGGGTGTCGGAGCAGCCACTGTAGGCCCGTCCGGGCCGCTGCTTCCGCCGTCGTCGTAGAAATAGATATTGTCCACAAAAAGATTGGGCAGATCACCGGAAAGCACGATCTGGGCCAGGTGTGTGCGGGAAGTCAGCCCCGGAAAATCGGAAAAGGGAATATCCAGACTTATCCAGGTTTCGGTCGCCAGCATAGAGCCTCCGATCGTTATTTCATGCGACGAGTCATCATTTCCGCCAAAGGAACCGTCCGCGCCGATATCTACCAGCAGGACCTTAAATTGCGTAGAAGGACTGACCGGATCGGGCGTCCAGATATCGATGTGGAAATCGGTCATGGCGGTCGCGTCGATCACGGGCGCCGTAAACTGAATGCCCACAAAATTGAGTTGCGTGTAACGTTTTACGTCATCGCCGTCGATCTGTACGTCGAAGGTTTGTGCGGTAGAGAACTGCCAGTAGCCGTTGAAGAAATCTACCGGAACGTTGTTGTACACGTTGCTGAAGACAGAGATCACATCTTGTGCCGGTACCGTAGGCACAGGCGCCGCCGTTTGGGGCAAAACGGGATCTCCCGTCGATACGATTGTCAGGGAGCCCTGTGCAGGCACGCCCCCCAGGCTGGCGTTGATGACGGTAGTGCCGGCATCCATCACTTTCACCAGTCCGGAAGTACTGACGCTGGCAACGGCAGCATCGGAAGTAGTGAAGTCAAAATATGCGGGCGCCGCTTCCACCCTTTGGTCTACGCCGTCGGGCAGGTTGAACGAGGCAAAACCCACCACATTGTAGGTATTTCCGGTCTCGGCCTCTACGGTCACATCTTCCCCGTCCATGATCCCGGCGCGCGCATGCGCGATCGTGCCCAGGTTTTCGAACCGCACCTCGTCGATCCAGAAGGTATAACCCTTCCCGTCTTCCGGGCCTTCGGAGTAAAAAAGCATGCCGCGCTCGGCGGTAAGTTTGGAGGCGTCGGGTATCGGGATATAGTATTTTTTCCAGTTGGTATTCACTTCAAGACCCGCGATAGCCGCCTGGTATTTATTCTCGCCGAGGTCGTTGCCAAATCCGATCAGGTCGATCGTGGCCGATTTGGAGGCCTTGGCCCAGAATGTCAGGGCATTGTAGCCCGAGAGGTCGCGGCCGGTATTGGTAAAATACACGCCTCCGGCGTAAGCTCCGGCAGGGTCGCCAAAGTCCGGAACGGCGATCCGCATCGATGCGGTTCCCTTGTATTTCACATCGGTATCTACATCGAACGCCCGCACATCCGAGCCGCCGAAAGCAGCGTAGTTCAGGCCTGGGCTGAATGCATCGATGAATACATCCGGAGTTGTAGGGTAGGTGGCGGGCTCCAATTCATCCAGCTCTCTTTTGCAACTGATGAAGAGCGCGATACAGGCGGATAGGAGGCACGCAAATGAGCAGATATATTTTTTCTTCATCTCTTGACTTTTAATTGATTGAGCAAGTATTTGGTCGGGTTGGTTTGTCGGGTACCTTCAGAGGCTATACGGTCCGACTAAGCGAGCCTGCCTGTCATTGAAAAATGTTGATGTGTATGTAGGTCCGGATCTCCCATTCATTGCCGTTGCCATAGCCCGGCGCGTCGGGATCGCACTCCAGTTCGCCGGCCGCGTTGATGAAATATGTGGGGCAGTAACGCGGAGAATATCGATCGAGGGTACGGAAGATGCCCTGCACGCCGATCTTTGTGTTCGGCAGATCGATCCAATGCGGTTTCCCCAGCGAAGTGGAAAGATCCAGCAGGAATTGTTGCGGGAAGGTGAGGTTAAAATCCCGGTGGTAGTCATAAGGCCCCCAGTCGTTGAACTTTACAGCGGATACCAGTTTGATCTTTTTGTACACCATCCGCAAATCCACGCCGAAGCGCTGGATCGTTCTGGTATCGTCGCCGTTGGGCTGCGCATTTCCGACCAGTACGTTGGCGATAAATCCGAGATCGGGATTCAGTTTGGATACGATGCGGGCATGCGCTTCCCACAAGTCGTGCGCAGGGGCGGAGCCCGGAAAAGCAAAAGTGGTGCGACCGTCCGGCAGGATACCGATGGCTGCGTCCTGGACGGTAGGCAGGTGGCGGAACACGAAACCCGTGCTTACAGCAAATCGGGCGTCTTCGGCTCTGTCGTTGTCCCAGTCATACATCCAGGTAGCGGGTGTGGGGTCGTAAGTGATCAGGATTTCGCCGGCTACCGTCTCGCGGTTTACCCTTACGGAAAACGGATCGTCCAGGATGTTGCGCGGTCTTCCGGGCGCCGGCACATTGCCGGGTATGGGCCCCTCTATCGGCCGTTGCCACAGGAAGTTGGGTGCAATTTGAAAATCGCCCGCGGCATAGGTAAATCCGCTCAGGAAATTGTACTGATTGCCGCTGCCGCTGTCCTTCAGGCGCCAGCCGGTAAATGTTTTGGTGTAGTCGGCACCCCCGTTTGCCACGAGCGCCATGGCAGCGGCTTGCGCGTACCAGTTGACCCTTCCTTTTGAAAACGTCAATTTGAACTTGCCGCCCCAGGTATCTTTTGCCTGTATTTTATCCTGATAGATGGTGTAATCTCCGTTTGCTTCTTCAGCAATCTGGAAAGTCCTTCCTTCAAGGGGTTGCCCGCCCCAGATCCCGCCTAATTCGAATCCAAGGTTGCCCAGTTTGGTTTTCGCATGCAGGGTTGCCCTGCGCGTTTTGGGCACGGGTACGGCAAAAGAGCTTTCGGTGTTGCCGCGCTGTTCCAGGTCTTCATGGAAAATGCCGGTCAGGTCGATACCCGCTACTTTTCTGCTGTATTTTACCAATACGGCGGGGTTGGCCCCCCACCACAATTCCGGGCCCATGGCAACACTCAGGCCTTTGAGTTTTCGCTTTCCATCCAGCTCGAAGCCCAGAGGCGCCTGACCATTGTAGATGTCAATGTTGGGACCGTAATTTGCTTCCGGGTACAAACCGAAGAAGTCGCCTTCATAGCCCCAGTGATAATGTCCGGTACGGTAAAAACCCGTCAGGTCAAAGTCCTTGTGATTCCAGCTAAAATCCGCGCGGTATATCTGTATGCGATTGACGTCGCGCAGTTCAACCGGGCCGTTGGCCGTACTGCTCACCACCGACCGCCCCCGGTTTTCGTAAAAGATTTCGTTGATGGGGTTTTGCGCCACATTGCCGAGAATGTTGCATTCCACATTGGCCCGCATGTTCGGCGCCGGATTGCCGGCAACGCCTACGAAAAAGGACTGCATGTGATCGAATCCCAACTGGTTGGGATACACCTCCTCATCGGGATTTGCTTCGTCGGGTGTGCTGATCAAACTGCCGCCAGTATTGAAGGTGGTGAATTCGGCGCTCAGGCGGCTGAGTCGCAGTTTGCCGGACTGCTCACCCTCCAAAGCGGCCTTGTCGCCGCGTGCCTTCACAACCGCATCCATCAAAACAATCCCGTCGAAGTATGCCTGGATGCTTGCCGGTGTCTGCCCCCTGTCATACGGATTAAGGGTATGAGCCTCTTTCAGGGCGTAGTATGCCGCGCGGGGATACAGATGATAAAGTCCTCTTTCATCGGTGGGCCCTTTGGCGCAGATGCCAAACCATTCTTCGTTCATATTATTCTCTCCCGGCTCGTAATCGCGGAGATAACCCCCGTTTGACCAGGAAGCATTGTTATCATGAACATCCAGATTGCTGGTCTGACCAAACTTCCACCAGCCGTCACTGAACTGGAAAGTGAAGCCTCCGATGGAGTTTCCCGCCTTGCCCAGTCCTGCTGCGTTTTCATATATTTCCTTCCAGTTACCCACCAGGTAATACGCTTGCGACTGCTGGTCTTCGCTATTGGAAATGGCATTGAAGGCGTCGGCGCCGAATTCGGTAAACATCACAGGTTTGCCGTATTCTTTTTTCACTCGCTCAAATGCGTCACCAAATGAAACGCCGCGGTACATATTGACACCAAATATATCCACGTCGGGGCATTGCCTTGCGATGATATCCAGAAACAACAGATCGCCGTTGCATATAGCGACCGGGTGCGATTTGTCGAGGGTTTTCATCTGCACTGCGGCTTCGTTAAAAAGCCGGTACATGGCTTCTGCCCGGATCGTGGATTTCCGGTCTTCTACAGGAATATCTTCCGTTTCGGCGCCTTCCCAGAACAGGCCGTAGTTATTTTCATTGCCCAGCAGGTATACTAAAAGCCCCGGCGTATTCCGGTATCCTTCTGTCATCTCCCGAACCTCGGATAGCAGTAGTTCGCGCACCCGCGGGTCGGCGTATTCCGTATTCGCGACCCACGCGCCGTCCAGCGTCAGGCCATAGCGGCCGAAGGAATGGTTCAGTACTGTGTAAATGCCGTACTGCTCGTATATGTAGGTGATCCACCTGGCAGGCACGCCTGTATACTGGCGTATCGCATTAACGCCCATGTTTTTCAGCAGGGACATTTCTTCGTCAAGCGCCGCCCGAATGATATCATCCGGCTGTTTCCACAGGGTGTAGGAATAATTGGTGCCGATGGGATAATAGTCCCAGTTTACGCCATTGATGATAAAGTCATTTCCGTTTACCTTCAATTTGACGCCCGCATCGGACTGCATGACGGAAACCTGGCCGGATTGCGCGTGCAAGGTTATTGCAAGAAAAAGGAATGCCAGGTGCAGGAACAGATTTTTCATCGGATTTTCCAAATATGGACAAGTGTTTTGCAACGACTGCCTTGTGTGAAATATAATTTGTTAAACTTTGCAAAAATAGACTTTTTGATCTGATTTTCACCTATATACTATCGCTATACAAGTTAAAAAACCCAGGCAAAACGGGATTCAAAAGCCTGTGTTAAACGTTGGAAAACAACACATTATAAAATCGTTACAATTCATCCGGAATTTGCCGTCTGTATACTGATTTTTAATCGCACACAACTTCGCCAAAGTTATATTCCGATGTTTTTTTGACTGTAATGGGAGACCCAGGGGTGGGTTTGACACATCCAATACAGCCCAAGGGTGTGGCCTTATTGGCGTTTCTACTGAGCGGCTTATTCGCTACATTTGTCCGCTTTTCAAGTCTCCGGTAAATGGAAAACCCTTTTTGGTATATCATCGCCAACCCGAACGCCGGCGCAGGTGCCGTCGGTCGGCGCTGGTCGGCGATCGAACGTACATTGCAGGAGCTGGGCTTTTCCTATACCGTACAATTCACAAACGCTCCGGGCCACGCTTCCCGTCTCGCCGAAGATGCTATCCTGAACGGGCATCGCTATCTGCTGGGCATCGGCGGCGACGGCACCAACCACGAGATCGTCAACGGCATCATTGGGCAGCGGTTCGCGCCGTCCGCAGAGGTATGTTACGCGCTGCTGCCATCCGGTACGGGCAACGACTGGGCCCGGCAATACGGCATCCCCTCCGACCCGCAAAAACGGCTGGAACGCCTGCTGCAGCCGGAGCTCCGCTATCAGGATATCGGTCTGGCAAAATATATTTCAGGGGGCAGGCAGGAGCAGCGATACTTCGTCAATGTCGCCGGCATGGCTTACGACGGTTTTATCGGCCAAAAACTCACAGAACACCGCGTCAGCAACCGCCTGCATTACCTGCTGCTTGTAGCACAATACCTGATGCAATACCGGCTGCGAAAAGCGCGCATCCACTTCGACGGGCGCGTGGCGGAAGACTTTTTTTACACGATCAATATCGGCCTCTGCCGTTATTCGGGCGGCGGCATGCAATTCGTGCCGCAGGCCGTGCCCGACGACGGTTTGTTTGCGCTCACCTTCGCCCGAAGCATCCCGAAATGGGATGTGCTGTTGCAAACGCCGCGGTTTTACAACGGCAGTCTGCTGGAACACCCTAAAGTAGAGGGATTTCAGGCCCGGTCGATCCGGGTAGAACACCGGCACGGCGATGCGCCCACCCTGCTCGAAGCGGACGGCGAGTTCCTGGGAGAAACGCCCGTGGAATTTATTTTGCTGGAAAAAGCGCTGAAAATTGCGTTGTAGAGTATCTGGATCAGCGCAGCCGGTCCATCGAACGCACCAGTGTTTCGTCTTTGCGGATAAAGCGCACGGCCAACCAGTCGAATATCATACCGGCCACGGGAAGCGCCAGGCCGGCGCCGTATTGCGCATTACCCCCTTCCGGCATTTGCTGCCGTATCTGGAAAACAACGAAGACGACCAATACGGTCAGCAACAGCGATGCGACGGCAGCACCGCCCCCCAGACGCGCCTGCAAGGGCCGGTTCCGGAACATGAAAATAGCGATCAGGGATACGATGCCGCTCAATGCACAAAGCCCGAGCAGCCCGGGATTGTCCATCGGATTGAGCACCTGATCGGACAGTGCGGGGAGTGAGGAAGCCGGATCGCCGCTGGTCGTGCTCAGATACGGGATGGCGAATTGCCCGAAGCCCGCCGCCGCCGCCAGCAACAGGAAAACCGATTGTATACGTTGGATCATGGTTCTGTCAGTTTGATGTCTTTTACGCGCGTATGCCCGCAAAAATACAATGCGCGCGGCTTTTCACGTCAGCTTCCGCCACCGTCTGTGCCGGGATCGCCGAGAAATGGCTGATACATCATCAACGCATGGTTTTCGGTTACCGTTTCTTCGCGAATCAGCAGGCCGGAATCGGCGGAAATAACCCGGCGGGCGATCCTGTTGTGCCGCGAATACCCGCCCCAGGGTTCGTGGCGTATGAGGTGGTCCTGCTCGAACACTTCGTAGCGTTCTTCAGGGGGCCGGGAACTCCTGACGGCGCCTTGAAGCGCTGTTTCCGTGAGCCATACTTTTATCTGAAAAGGCTGCTGTGTATCGTTGCGCAGCTGAAGATCGATGTAATTGTACGCGAGGGTAGCACCGGACCCAAATGGTAGCACGCGATTCGCGTCGGGAAAAACGTCGTAGCTGTGCCGCCAGCGCTCCACCACGGTCAGCGGCGTATGCAGGGCCATCCAGTATAGCAGGTTACCCATCTGGCACAGGCCGCCGCCGATACCTTTGCCAACCCTGCCGTTTTCGAGTACCAGGCCTTCCAGAAAGCCGCGCCGCGCCGAAGGATTGCCGACTGCACGCCAAAAAGAAAAGCACTCGCCCGGCATTATCACCAGGCCGTCTATATTTGCTGCTGCCAGACGCAGGTTGGTCACTTTGTTGTACTGAAGTTGCATGTCCACATCCTTCAGCCGCCGCAACAGAGGGCTTTGATGCTCAAACACGAGGTGGTTGAGCGGGGCCTGTAGCGTTCCGGCCCATTTCCGATCCCCAAAGTACCACTCCAGATACCTTTTTTGGCGATAAAACCAACGCCCCAGCCGGCGGCGCAGCCTGGAACGAACAGCAGGAGGGCGCAATATTTCTATCATAACAGCAAAACTCATTCGGGTGTGTCAAAAAAATACTTTTGGATTTGAAAATAAATGATTTTGGGTTCTGATCAAGTGGCTTTTTAAGTGGAATAAGCAGCGCTATTGCACGAAAAACACGCAGAGCAGGTTCCAAAAGAATTCTTTTCAGGCCAAAGGGTATTTTTCAGAAACACCCAAATCAGCCCGATTCATTCAACCAACCGCCATGTTAAAATACAACCTGAGTTACTGGGAACGAGAAACATTCTTCCAACCCATCGACGTCGCCGTGATCGGCAGCGGCATTGTAGGCCTTGCCGCTGCCCTGCACCTCAAACAACTCGATCCCAAACTCCAGGTGGCCATTCTCGAACGCGGCCCCCTGCCCATCGGCGCCAGCACCCGCAACGCCGGGTTCGCCTGCTTCGGCTCCATGACGGAACTGATGGACGATATGGCACGGATGGGGGAGGACGATGTATTGACCCTGGTGGAAAAACGCTGGCGGGGTTTGCAGCGGCTGCGCGCGCTGGTCGGCGAAGAAAACCTGGAATTCCAGCAACTCGGCGGCTACGAAATGTTCACAGAGGACGAAGAAGATACCTTTCTCCGCTGTGCCGGACAAATTCACGAATTCAACCGCAAGATCGGTAGCATCGTAGGTCAGGGGGAAGTATATAAAGTTGTGGATGAGCGTATTCCGGCTTTCGGTTTTCGGCGTGTGCGGCACCTCATTCACAACCAGCCGGAAGGACAGGTTCATACGGGTAAAATGATGGCAACACTGCTGGCCAAAGCCGAACGTGCAGGTGTCAGGATATTCAACGGGCTGGCGGTAAAAAGGCTGGAAGACTCCGCCACCGGTGTGGAACTGGAAACCAAGTACGGCTGGACCATCCGCGTGCCCCGTGTCCTGGTGGCCGTCAATGGCTTCGCCAAAAGCCTGCTGGCCGATGCAGATACCACGCCTGCGCGCAACCAGGTACTTGTCACGCGCCCGATCCCTGGCCTGAAACTGGAAGGCTGCTTCCACTACGACCGGGGGTATTTTTATTTCCGCAACATCGACGGGCGCATCCTCATCGGCGGGGGTCGCCATTTGGCGCAGGATGAGGAAAAAACAGACGAGTTCGGCACCACCGAGATCATCCGCAGCGCGCTTGTACAATTGCTGCATACGGTCGTTTGTCCCGACCACAAGCCAGAAGTGGATACCTGGTGGTCGGGCATTCTGGGGCTGGGACCCGAAAAAAAGCCGATCATCAAGCGCACCTCCCAAAATGTCGTAGTATCCGTACGGCTGAGCGGCATGGGTGTCGCCATCGGCACTCTGGTCGGCCAGGAAGGCGCTGAAATGATCCTGGAGCGGAAAATGTAATTTCAGTTCTTCAGACCGATCTCACGCAACCGCTCGTCGAGATACTCTCCGGCGCTGATGGGTTCGTAGTGCAGCGGATTGTCGGCCGTCACACAGAAAGGCAGGCAGTCGAGGCGCATATCGCTCACCGGGTGCAGAAAAAACGGGATGCTCAGGCGCGGCAGGTGCCATTCTTCACGCGGCGGGTTCACCACACGGTGTGTGGTGCTTTTCAGGTAGTTGTTGGTGAGCCGCTGCAACATATCGCCTACATTGATCACAATCTCGTCGGCTTCCGGCAAAATAGGCATCCATTCGTTTTTGGAGTTCAGCAATTGAAGGCCGCCCGCGCTCGCGCCCACAAGCAGGGTAATGAGATTGATGTCTTCATGCTGTTCGGCGCGAATGGCGCTGGCCGGTTCGTGCGTGATAGGAGGATAGTGGATGCTCCTCAGAATCGAATTGCCGTTTCGGATGTAGTTGTTGAAATAGTCGCGGTCGAGTTTCAGGTGCAGCGCAATCGCTTCCAACAGCTGTCCGCCCGCTTTTTCGAAAGCGAGGTACAGTTCGCGCCCTTTATCCGACATCTCCGGCGTTTCCTTCACCTGCACATTGTCGGGGTACTGTGATTTGAGCGGATGATCGGCCGACACCTCCTGGCCGATCTGGAAAAACTCCTTGAGGTCGGCCACCTGCGACTGTTTTGCGTGCTCCTTTCCAAACGATGTGTAGCCGCGCTGACCGGCCATGCCCACGATCTCGTATTGTTTTTTGATCGCTTCGGGAAGGGCGAAAAAAGCCTTGGATGCGGCGTAGAAACCGTCGATCAGCGATTTGGGAATGCCGTGGTTGATCACGGCTACAAAACCCACCTCATGAAATGCCTTGCCGAGGTCGCGAACGAACACCTCTTTCTCCTCCGGAGTACCGTTTGCGAATTTGGAAAGGTCGACTGTGGGAATACCTTTTTCTTTCATGTCAAATATTGGTTTGGACTTTATAACAACTGCAAAATTCGCATGTTCGGCACATACAAACAACCGTAGCGCGTCACCAGTCTTTTTCCTTGCCGCTCGGCATCGGTTGCCGGCGTTGTTCCCGGTACTTTTTGGCGTTCTTCCGGTCCTCCGGTCCGATCGCCGTTTCAAGCAGGCGCCGGGCTTCTTCCCGGTCCGTATTTCCGCTGTATTGCTGTTGCTCCTGCTGCTCCGGTTGTGGCGATGGTTGCTGCTGATCCTGGCCGGCGTTATTTTGTTGTGCCTGTTGTTGTTCTTCGCCCGGTGATTGCTGTTGCCGGTCCTCCGGCTGTTGCTGTTGCTGCTCTTGAGAGGTATTGTCCTGGTTTTGCGGGCGTTGTTGCTGCTGTTGTTGCTTTTGCTGCTCTTCCTTCAATTTCTTTTTTGCCATCTGCAGGTTTTGCTTGGCCCCGGCATCGCCCGGGCGCAGGCGCAGGCTGTTTTCATACGCCTGAACCGCCTCTTTGTACTTCCGCTGTTTGAGCAGCGCATTGCCATAATTATGCAAAGCATCCGCCCTGAAGCCGGGGTCGTCGGTATTGCGCGCCGCCTGTTCGAAGCGTTTGGCAGCATCATCCCAGTTGCCCTGCTGATAAAAGCTGTTTCCGAGATTGTATAAAGCCTTGGCATCGCCCATCTGGCGGTCGGCAGCATCGCGGTAATACCGTTCTGCGGCCTTGTAGTTTTCGAGATCGTACTGACGGTCGCCCTGCCGCAACGATTCATGAGCAGATTGCGAAAGCCCTGCGACGGGACCTATAAACACAAGGCATAAGATCGGCCATATGGTCATATGCGGCCATTTCCCATAAAGACCGGCACTTTTTTTACCGAAATACTCAAGATTCATTTGCATGTCCTCAACCGTTTCTTTTTCTGTAAGGGATCGTCCATTCGAGCAGCAACAACAGCAGGGCCGGCAACAAAAACCACTGATACCAACTCTCGAATTCGGCGAAAGAGCGCACCTCCAGTTCCCGTTTTTGCAGGGCATTCACATCCCTCCGCAACGCAGAAATGACGGCGTCGCCCTGGCCGAGGTTGAACGACTGTCCGCCCCCTTCATTCGCGATCTTTCTAAGCAGGGTTTCGTCCAGCCGGGTGCGGACGATTTCTCCCGCGTCGTCGCGTTTGTATTGCCCCATTCCGGGCAATCCTTCGGGGATCGGGCCGCCACCCAGCGTGCCGGCGCCGATGGCGTATACCACTGCACCGTCGTCGTACGCTTTTCCCGCCGCGCGCAGGGCATCTTCACCGTGGTCTTCTCCGTCGCTGATGATCACAATGGCGCGACCGCCGCCGGGTTCGATCCCGAAAGACTGGTCGGCCAGTTCGATTGCCGATGCCAGGGCCGTTCCCTGCTCTGTGATCAGATCCGGCGCGGCGCTTTGTATGCTTTGCAGGGTAAACGAATAATCGACCGAAAGCGGCATCTGGAGAAAGGCGTTTCCGGCAAAAAAGATGAGCCCGATCCGCTCGCCTTCGAGCGCCCGGATGAGTTTTTCCGCAAAAACCTTTGCGAGTTCCAGCCGGCCGGGCGCCACGTCTTCGCACAACATGCTTTTTGAAATATCGAGCGCGATAAATACGTCTGCGGCGCGCTGCACGGATGTTTGTTTTTTCACACCGCGCTGCGGATTGGCCCAGGTGATGGCCAGCAGGATCATAACAAGCGCCAGCAGGGCGTTTTTCAGTCCGAAACGACGGCGCGAAAAACCGGGCATCACGCGTTCCGTAGCGCCCCACTGCTTCAGTGCGCTTTTCCGCCACGACAAATATGCGATCAACAGCAGCGCCAGGAGCGGCACGGCGCCCAGCAGATAAAAATGATCGGGATATTCGTAATGGAACATGTTTTATCAGAGTATGATTGAAAAATATCGGCGCATAAAAGATCAGGGTGTTACCGTCCTGAGCATGCCCCAGCGCAGCAACATTTCCAGAATAAGCAGAAATGCTGCCGCTGCCACAAACCAGTAGAAATATTCGGTCGTATGCCTGACGATACTGATCTCGATCTTCGTTTTTTCCAGTTGGTCGATCTGTTCGTAAATGCCTTCGAGGTCTCTCTCCGAATATGCCCGGTAAAACTTGCCGTCCGTTTCGCGGGCGATCTCGCGCAGCAATTCGGTATCGAACATCAAATGCCGCGGAGCGAAGGCGTAGTTGCCGTCCGGAAGCCGCTGCGTGGGCGAAAGAACAATGCCTTCCGTTCCGATGCCCACCGTGTACACCCGCACCCCGAGCGATTTGGCGATCTCCGCCGCCTTCATCGGCGGGATGTAGCCGGCGTTGTTTTCCCCGTCAGTGAGCAAAATAACCACTTTACTGACGGACGGGCTGTCCTTCAGCCGGTTCACCGCCGTGGCAAGTCCCATGCCGATAGCCGTACCGTCTTCCAGGCGCCCCACTTCCAGTTCTCTGATGAACGACTGCACGACCCGCCGGTCGGTCGTAAGAGGGCACTGTGTAAATGCTTCCGCCGAAAAAGCGACCAGTCCGATGCGGTCGTAGGGACGTTTGTCGACAAAGTCGATCGCTACTTTTTTGGCAACGGCCAGGCGATCGGGATCGAAATCGCGGCTCAGCATCGATGGAGAGATGTCCATGGCGAGCACGATATCCACCGCGTCGGCTTTTACCTTTTCCTGTTCCCATTTGTGCTGCGGCCTTGCCATTGCGATCACCAGCAAGGCGACCGTCAGCCAGCGAAAACCGGGCAGCCAACGTCTCGCATAACTCCGCCAGGTGCTGTCGCCCTGCAGACCCGATGCCTGGGGCAAGCGCAGGCTGATCTCTGCGGGACGGGCGTTGCGCCTGCGAAAGCCGAAGAATAGCGGCAGCAGGAACAACAACAGCCATATGGGTTCTGCCAGTATCATGCGTTCAAATCGCTTGCAAAAGTGTTTTGCCCTGTAAAAAGTCGCTTATCCGTTCTTTGGAGCCGCGCTGTACTGCAGCGACCCGTCGGCGAGCAACCCCACCGGATGTTGCGTACGGCCCAGCCATTCTTCAGTAGTCAGTTCGGGCACCGGAGGTGCGGCCAGTTTTTCCTGAAAGCTCTTCCTCGTTTTTTCTACGATGTCTTCTTCGATATTGGTCTTCGCCTGTGCGAACAGATCGACGCCTTCATCGGGGACGTGCAGCAGGGTGATCTGGGTTTTGCCGCCCGACTCGAACACGTCGAGCACCTTGAAGAAACTCCCGGGTTTCAGGATCACCAGCCCCCAGTTGGTGCCGTGTTCGAACATGGCGGCGTTTTTTGCATGCGCCGAAGCGATCAAAAAGCGGTGTTTGGTAATCATCCCGCCGCCCCGGTACGAGGCGTCGGTCATTCCGTTCTCTCGAAGGATCATACCCGGTTTGTATACGGACAGGTGTTCGTCGCTCAGGTTCGTATCCCGGTAAAAAAGTGAAAGACCGGCAAATGTTTGCTGCATGATCTGTTCGATCTGCTCGTTGGAAAACTGCATAAGGGATCTATATTTTTGATTGATCTGTATGATATTGTGATTCGGGTTCAGGCGCTGTTTGCGCGGTATCGCTCACCAGTTTTTTTGAAAATTCAAAGGCCTCGCCAAAAAAGGATTCGGGCGGAACGGAACGGGCGAATTTGGCCAGATCGGCTTCCTCCAGCACATCTTTCAGGCCTTCGACGCTGTTTTCGGGGAAATCAGTGCTTTTCAGCGCATTGATAATTTCCCCGGAAGTGCTTTCCAGTGCAGGTATATTGAAGCGCTTTTCCAGGTATTCGCGCAGGATGTAGGTGATCTCGGCGCAATAAGCTTTCGTCAGTCCTTTTTGCCACAACTCCTTTTGCGCCAGCACTTCCAGTTTTTTCAGGGCAAGCTCGTGCGGCGGTCGCTCCACGATCCTGCTGGACACCGATTTTTGCTTTTGCGCCCTGCCGATCAGCCA
The DNA here is from genome assembly GCA_020636045.1 of Lewinellaceae bacterium. Classification (GTDB taxonomy): domain Bacteria; phylum Bacteroidota; class Bacteroidia; order Chitinophagales; family Saprospiraceae; genus M3007. Next base: position 555,293 of record JACJYP010000001.1, on the reverse strand, counting down.
GGCGCCCAATATGACCAACGCTACCAGCGCGGCAATGCCCAGGGCCCAGGGCAGGTAATCGAGCCAGATCGCTTTTTCGCGTCGTATATCCTTGATATCGGCCATATCATTGAGGTCGTCGGGCGAGGGAGTCGCCATGACGACCAGCTCCAGTGTGTTGGTCGCAGTGACGCCGCCGTTCGCCAGCCTGACATTCAACGGCGGCAGTCGCAACGTATCGGCATCGAAAAACACCAATGTCAGATCCTTTCCGTATGTCATGTTTCCCATCGAGACCCATTCCGTTTCCTGCAGCCGGTTTTCTGCGGGCGCCACGTCGTTCCAAAGTGAAAAATCGATAGCACCGGGTGTGGCCGTCACCCCCGTCACCTTCAAATGCACTATGAACGGGTTCCCCGTTTCTGCATAGTTGCTGTCAAGTCCGGCAAAAGCCTCTACCTGTGCGCCTGCAAGGCCGGGCATGACCAGCAACAACAGAAAAAGCAGGCAATACAATCCGGACGGAAACCTCATGTTCTTTATTCAATGTGACGCGATACGCGCTCTTTTTTCAAAAAATTGCAGCAGGGCGGAAGCATAGGAATCGGTGGTACGCAGGCTCAGAAAATCCGCCCCGGCCCGCCTGAATGCGGCAGCAGCGGCGGTGCGGTTCTCGTCGAAGCGCTCCTGATAGCTGCGGCGCAGATCGGGATCGGTCGTATCGATCCAGGCGGTGCCGCCGCGTTCGGCATCTCGTACTTTCAGCAAGCCCATGTCGGGCAATTTGCGCTCGCGCACATCCCAGCAATGGATGCCGATACAATCGTGGCGGCGGGAAAGCACTTTCAGCGCCTGTTCGTACTGATCGGCCCAAAAGTCGGACAAGACAAAACACACGCTCCGCTTTTTCAGCACATTGCGGGCATATTGCAGCGCTCCGGGAAGGTCTGTGCCGCGGTCGGAAGGCTGCACATTCAGCAATTCGCGTATGATGCGCAGCATGTGCTGGCGGCCCTTTTTCGGTGAAATAAACAACTCGATCCCATCGGAAAAAAGCAGCAAACCGACCTTGTCGTTGTTATTGTCAGCCGAAAATGCCAATAATGCACAGATCTCCGTCAGCACCTCCTGCTTGAAAGCGGCCGAACTGCCGAAGAAGGAAGAGCCGCTTACATCGACCAGCAGCATTACCGTGAGTTCGCGTTCTTCTTCGAATATTTTGATGTGGGGTTCGCCGGTGCGGGCGGTTACGTTCCAGTCGATTGCTCTGATGTCATCGCCAAACTGGTACTGGCGCACCTCGCTGAAAGACATTCCCCGGCCCTTGAAGGCACTGTGATAGCCGCCGGTGAACAGGTTGCGGCTCAGCCTCCGGGTTTTGATCTCAATCTTTCTAACCTTCTTGATCAGTTCGGCGGTATCCATCATTTAACGAGGTCTGAAATCGGGTTGTCTCTTTTCATGTACGGCTTGATCTCGGTGTAGGGCACGAGCAGGGTTTGGCGGCCGTAGCGGTCGTGGAAGAGCGTACTGAGTTCCAGACCTTCCCTGCGGATGGTGAACATCGGGAATCCCTGTTTGGCCAGCCATTCCCGGTATTCGGGGTCGGCTGCGAAATGCGCCAGTTTTGGCGATTCGCGTTTGGCAAAATCGTCAAGCCAGCCGTTGACGTTGAAACTTTTGTTGAACAGATCGGCGATCGCAATCTCCTTGCCGCTGCGCAGATCGAAATTGAAGGACTGCCCCCGTGCCTGCCCGTTCCATGATTCTGAATAAGTAAGGTAGCCACTGAGAATATTTTCGGTCAGGCAGGCGATCTCGGCCCAGCAGCTGGCCCGCAAGGCATTGCGCCCTGCCGCGCCTTCCTTTTTTTTCTTTCCCGAGAGGTAGGATTTGCACGCAGTCAGCCAGTCATTTACTTTCTGATCGAGCCAGGTGTTGCAGGCCGTGCAGGGAGTGCGCGGGTACAGCGCGTCGTAGCTGGAATAATAATCGGCATAATCGTAGCAGCCCATGGGGTAAGTATTGCGTTGTACGAATTTGAATATGCGTTTTTCGCCGCTTCCCACCCAGTTGCAATCGGTGTTTTTCAGGTTTTTCAGGCTTCCCTGCAGCAGGCCCGCCATTTTTCCGCTGGGGAGCAGGGCCTCTATCTCGTAGTTGCCTTCGCGGTCCATTTCGCCGCGCAGGTCGTAGGTTTTACCGTCTGCTTCTACCCATAGATAGCCGTACAGCGCGCCATTGTGCATCCTGATCAGGATCATATCGGCGCGAGCGCCGTTGTAGCGGGTGATATAGCGGCAGGCCCATTTGTTCTCGTTGCAGTTGTAGTTGGGCATTTGCCCCGGCGACAGCTCGTCGGCTTCCAGAAAACTGCCGACCGAATTGTCAAAGTTTGTCCATTCCGCTTCGATGCGGCGATTTTCCAGCACCCCTTTAATGGTGCCGGTGAGGGTTTTCGACTGGTCCTGTTCCGTGAGGACCAACACATTTTTATCGAGCGTGCCGTCGAGTTTGAACCGGTCGCCGCTTTTGGCGTAGTTCAGATAGCCGCGGCAGAATTTGCCGTCGAAACCAAGAGAAATATCCACCACGGAAACGTCGTCGAACCTGCCCTTGAAGTATTTTACCCATTTGATACTGGCGGGTTTGTCGAACAAACCCGCAATGGCCGTATCGCGCACAGCAGCCGCGCCGGCCGGCGGCACTTTGGCGGGCGGTGTTTTGGCAGGGGGCCTGTCTTTCTGGGCGTTAAGCCGGGCAGTGCCGGACAGCATTATCAGCAGCAGTAAAGAAACCCGCACTCCTTCCCAAAGTGTATATATGAATGGCCGCTTCGTTCTCAAATCAAGCATAAATGACGGTTTTTGATGACAAATATCCATTATCAGGGCACTTCTATCGTGTGCAGCACTTTTTCGATGATATCTTCAGGGCTTATGTTCTCCGCTTCCGCTTCGTATGTCATGCCGATGCGGTGCCGCAGCACATCGCTGCAAACATTGCGCACATCTTCCGGAATGACGTACCCCCTGCGGCGGAGAAACGCCAGCGCGCGCGCTGCCAGGGCCATGGCAATGCTGGCACGCGGCGAAGCCCCGTAACTGATCAGCGGAGCCAGTGACTTCAGGCCGTATTCGGCAGGCGCCCTGGTCGCAAACACGATATCGATGATGTACTGTTCGATCTTTTCATCCATGTAGATGCCGTGCATCACTTCACGGGCGCGCAGTAGCGCCGAAGGTGAAACGACTTTATGCACTTTGGGTTGTTCGCCGCTGATGTTGCGGCGCATGATGTCGCGTTCTTCTTCTTTGCTGGGGTATCCGATCTTCACTTTCAGCAAAAAACGGTCGACCTGCGCCTCGGGAAGGGGATAGGTGCCTTCCTGTTCGATCGGGTTCTGGGTGGCCAGCACCAGGAAGGGTTCTTCCAGAAAAAAAGTTTCGCTGCCGATCGTTACCTGGCGCTCCTGCATGGCTTCCAGCAATGCACTTTGCACTTTTGCCGGCGCCCGGTTGATTTCATCGGCCAGCACAAAATTGGCAAACACCGGCCCCTTGCGCACGGCAAATTCAGATTTTACGGGGTTGTAGATCATCGTGCCGATCACATCGGCCGGGAGCAGGTCGGGGGTGAATTGTATCCGGCTGAATTTGGCGTCGACCGATTGGGCGAGGGTTTTAATCGCCATCGTTTTGGCCAGCCCCGGCATGCCTTCCAGCAAAATATGGCCTTTGGTAAGAAGCCCGATGAGCAGGCGCTCCAGCATGTGTTCCTGCCCGACGATGACTTTGGATGTTTCTGCGTGGATCTGTTCGACAAATGCACTTTCGGCGTGTATCCGCTGATTCAACGCCTGAATATCTATGTAATTCTGCATGAGTTATAAATACTTGTCTGCCAAATGGCCGTGCTGCGTTTGGGTGAAGTGCAAAAATAGGCGTTCGAAAAGTGCAATGCCCCAACTTTGCGCGATCTTTCTTTTTTGTGCCGGATATCTTCCCTGCATCACAATTTTCAATTTCTTTTGAAAACAAAAAACGCAGGTTTTGCATTTAGTAGTGTAATCGCGATCACAACCAGCACTATCGCCATATGGGAGCAATGAAAGTTCAGGAAGCAAAAGCCCGGTTTATCGAATCCTGGGGAAAAATGGCCAGCGATTGGGGTATCAACCGCACAATGGCACAGGTACATGCGCTGCTGCTCATTGCGCCCGAGCCGCTCACTGCCGACCAGATCATGGAGGAACTGGATATTTCGCGCGGCAACGCCAATATGAACGTAAGGGCACTCGTCGATTGGGGTCTGGTGCATAAAAAACTCCGAAACGGAGAGCGAAAAGAGTATTTCTGCGCGGAAAAAGACATGTGGACCGTCGTACGCCAGATCATCATCAACCGCAAGCGGCGCGAACTCGACCCCATGCTCAAGGTGCTGGACGAGATCGCCGGCGTAGAGGAAAACTGTCCCGAATCGACGCACTTTTGTGAAGTGGTGCGCGATATCCGCAAGTTTTCCTGCAAAGCCAACCAGACCCTCGATGCGCTGGTGAAAGCCGATTCCAACTGGTTTACCAATACTTTCCTGACCATGATGCGCTGAAAAGGCGCATTTTTTATTTCCGGCACAAATACTGTTATTGTTTGATGAGTCGGTAGGCGATGTCCAGCACCCGGTTGCCGGGCCTCCAGATGCTGTGATAAGGTACCAGATCGGCGCCAAATGCCCGGAATCCACGCTCGATGTTCCGGTCCATGCTCCCCTCGAAATCGAGGCTCAGATTCTTTTCCAGACAAAAAACGATCGCTTCCCAAAACAACAGCCAAATGGCGGAAGCGCTTTTATGGGCCGGGTCGGTACCCGTAAGCAGAATGCCCGCCCGCCGCGTATCGTATGCCACGCAGAGGCCGGCATGCGGTTCGCCGCTATGCCGATCGAGGGCCAGCCAGCAGGCAACCTGACCGCGTTGCAACAAAGCGGCGTTCAGGCGGCGGCAGACTTCCAGAGTATAGGGCGGGCGTTTGTTTTGCCGGAGAAATGACTGTTCGTGCAACCGGAACACTGCATCTATGGCATCGTCCTGCCGATGTACCTCGACCGACCGCCCCGCTTTTTTCAGGTCGGTCCGGAGGGTGTTTTTAAAACCTGTCTCGATCTTTTCAAGATCGCCAGGATGGTCAAACTGATACGTGTAGCGCGTGGTTTCGCGAAATCCGTCCCAGAAAAAAGGCAGCCAGTTCTTTATGTCGGGGTGAAAATTCTGCCGGTAGAACACGGTAGGCGGCAGTTGCCGGATCAATTCCTCCAGTACTTTGTATTCCTGTTGATACCTTGAGCCCGGTTTTTTCAGTTTTTCAGGATCGATAAAAAACCAGGGGCCTCCGTAGCTGGTCAGCGGCGGCTGGACAATCGTTTTCCCGAAAAAATACTTTTTGCAACAGTAGGGCAGCGCGCCGACGACCTGTCCGCTTCCGTTGCTGGACAGGCAAACATCCCAGTGTTCCTGCCCGCAAACGGCATCGAGCCACCAGGGTTGCAGCTGCAACGGCACGTAGTGGCGCTTGCATATTTCGGCATATCGCACTTTTTGCTCCGACACGTTGTCTATTTTTGCTGCCGGTAAACCAAATTTCCTGCCACAGGCAGGCAAAAACAACAAACGGCATGACCTTACGCGAGTTTTTCGACTACCTCAGCCAGAATCCGATCGTCGTCCTGGCTTTTTTTCTGGCCATTCCTTTCACAGCATTGCTTGCCGGCATTTTTGGCAGAGGAGAAGGGCACCTGTCGCCCTGGAAATATCTTTACTCCGCACTCGTTTACCTGATCTGCGTACCCGGCATTTTCGCTGCGGCGCTGGCTGTTTACCTGTTTTTATTCGAGCGGGGCGGCAGCATTTTCAATGTCAATCTGCTCACTCAGGTGCTGCCGCTGTTTTCCATGATACTCACGCTGGGGCTGATCCGCCGCAATGTTTCCTTCGAGCAAATTCCCGGCTTTGGAAAATTATCCGGCCTGATGATCATGATCGCTTCCGTATTCGTGCTGATGTACTTTCTCGACCGCCTGCATCTGGTAGCCTGGGTACACGTGCCGGTGCAATACTTGCTGCTGATCGTAGCAGCATTGTTGCTGGTATTTCGTTTCGGACTTAAAAGTCTGATCTCATGAAGTTGCGACTGATCTATTGGTCCTTTTTTATTTTCCCGCTCGTCGGCATCGCATACGCTTGCCGCGATCTGAAAAAAGAAACGAGGCAGGTGTACACCCTGGACGACGTAGCCGTTGAAACGGCCCGCGATGTAGAGATCCTCTATTCGGACAGCGCCATCGTGCGGGTGCGGGTAACCGGCCCCGTGATGTACAACTACATCGACCGTGAAAACCCGAGGCAGGAGTTTCCCGAAAGTGTAAAGATCGAGTTTTTGGAACCCGATCTCTCCATTAAAAGTACGCTGACGGCCAAAAAGGCGATGCGCTATCAGGAAAAAGGGCAGATCGTTGCCCGCGACAGTGTGGTGCTTACCACTGCCGAACAGGAAAAACTCGAAACGGAAGAGTTGATCTGGGACGAAAAAACGGCCAAGGTCTTCACCGAAAAATTTGTGAAAGTGACCAAGCCCGGAGAAGTGATCTACGGCTACGGCCTGGAAGCCGAACAGGATTTTTCCTATTGGAAGATCACGGTGCCAAAAGGCCGGATCAAGGTGGAGCAACTGGACGACGTATTGAAATAATACCTGTGATTATTGATTTCTTACGTGCAGGAAGAGATATTTGCGATATTAAAGTCTGAAAAACCTGCCATCATGGACGAACCGTCTTCAAAACGATTTTTAAGCTGGACCTCTGCGTTGCGCATCGGTAGTCAGACATTTCCGGCCATCTGGTTGCTTGCGGTTCTGGGCGCTCTGGCAGCGCTGGTATTTATTCCCCCGCTTTCCTACGTGTTCGGTACCGGTGTAGTGGCCCCTGCACTGGTCGTGCTGGTCCTGTTCTTTTTTCTCCTGCTTTTCAAAAACCTGATCTTCCGAAATATTTACAAAAACACCTCGGACGGCGGCGATGCGGCCCTGCTTGAATACCTGGTGCAACAAAACGTATCGGGCACACCCGGCGAAGAAGAGGTGGAAATGGCGCTGCTGGAAAATGCGCTTCACCTGAAACAGGTACGCGCACACGACTGCATGGCGCCGCGCCCGGAGATCGTTCACATCGACGTGCAGGCCCCTGTGGATGAACTGCGGCAATTGTTCATAGAAAGCAGTCTCTCGCGCATCCTCGTGACCGACGGCGATCTCGACCGCGTATTGGGTTACGTTCATGTGCAGCAGTTATTTACCAACCCGCACAGCATCCGGAGCATGGTGATGCCGATCAATTTTGTCCCGGAAACCATCCAGGTGAATGACCTGCTGAATAAATTTATCAAAAACAGGACAAACATCGCCTGCGTGGTCGATGAATACGGCAGCCTTGCCGGTCTTGTAACGCTCGAAGACGCGCTGGAACAACTTTTTGGCGACATCGATGACGAACACGACCAGGAAGAGTTCATTGACGTGCGGATGAGCGAGCGGGAATTTCTTTTTTCGGGGCGCCTGAAAGTGGAGTACCTGAATGAAAAATATCCCGACCTTGATTTACCTACAGGCACGTACAACACCCTTTCGGGCTATCTGGTCACTACTACCCAAACCATTCCCGAACAGGGTGCGCAACTCGAACTGGATGGCAAAACCTTTATCCTGGAACTGGTGAGCGACCGGAAGATCGAAACGGTAAGGGTACTGCTGCAATAAGCGGAATCACAACGTTTTTCAAATATGCGCCCGTGCGGAGTTGCGCGGGCGATTGTATGCGTTAAGTACCCGTAAGGAGCCTTTTATGACCACTTTTCGCCAGATCTATTACTCTTTTCCGCTGCGACTGCTTGCCCTGCACTTCCGCAACCACCTCGTATTGATCGGCCTGTGGTTATTTCTGGCGCTGCTGATGACCGGTATGGTCGGGCGCTTTTTCGGGATGCATTATCTGATCCTGACACCTGAATATTTGGGAAAGGTGAATTTTTTGAGTTTCCTGATCACCGGCGCCTCTTTCGGGGCTTTTGTGATGATCTGGAACCTCACCACCTACCTGCTTGCTGCCAACCGTTTCCCTTTTCTGGCGACTCTCAGCGCTCCGTTCACCAAGTTTTGCCTGAATAACAGCCTGATCCCCCTGGCATTTTTTCTCACTTTTCTGATTGCCTCCACGCGCTTTCAGTGGTACGATGAACTCACGCACACCGCCGAAGTGCTCTGGAATATCACAGGATTTATCCTGGGTTCTGTTTCCCTGATCGTATTGCTCGTAGGGTATCTGTACCTTACCAATAAAGACATCGCTTCTTTTCTACGGCCGGGTACGTTTATTCCGAGCCCGGGCGGGCGGCTACTGGCTCCCGGATACCGGCTTCCCACCATTTGGGAGATCCGGGAAGGTGCCACCCGCTGGCGGGTGGATACTTATCTGACCGAGCGTTTCAGACTGCGTTTGGTGCGCAGCGTGGCGCACTACAACCCGGAAATGCTGGCAAAAGTGTTTCGCCAAAATCACCTGAACGCCGTCATTGTGCAGGTGGTGGCTTTGCTCACGCTGATGGCGCAGGGCATTTTTATGGACAGCGAATGGGTACGAATACCTACCGGCGCCACCGTTTTTATCCTGGCCAGTATTATCATGTCGATGTTTGGCGCCATCACTTTCTGGTTCAGGCGCTGGGGGCCTTTGGTATTCGTTTGTCTGCTGTTTGCCGTAAACTACATAACCGGATTCGGGCTGTTCAACTACCGCAACCGCGCCTACGGACTTGATTACCGGGAGGAAAATCGCGCCGCTTATTCCTATCCGGCAATGCAAAAACTATGCAGCGCCGAAAACCAGCAAAAAGACAAGGCCGCTACTTTGCGCATCCTTGACAACTGGCTGGAGAAAAACCGCCGTGCCGGCAATCCCAGACCCAAGATCGTGTTCATGTGCGTGAGCGGAGGCGGCATGCGTTCGTCTTTGTGGACCCTGCATACGCTCCAGCAGGCCGACCGCGCGACCAACGGAAAACTGATGAGTCAAACGGCGCTGATCTCGGGCGCTTCGGGAGGCATGCTCGGCGCCGCATACATACGTGAAGTGTATTTGCGACATCATAATGGAGAAACGTTGTCCGTTTACGATTCAACGCTCCTGCAGGATATCAGCAAGGATCTGCTCAATCCGGTTACTTTTGCCGTGATCTCCAACGACCTCTTTTTTCCCATATCATCCTTCCGTTCGGGCAATTATACTTACCGGAAAGACAGGGGCTATCTTTTTGAAAGTCAACTGAACGAAAACTGCCACGGTCTCTTTTCAAAACGCCTGGCCGACTACCGGCAGCCGGAGCGAAATGCCACGGTGCCGATGATGGTCGTATCGCCGTTCGTGCTTAACGATGCGCGCCGCCTGCTCATCAGCCCGCAAGGCGTTTCGTACCTGATGAAGCCGCCAGAGCACGGCCACCTGGCATCTGAAATGGAGATTGACGGAGTCGACTTCGGTAAGTTATTTGCGGGCCAGGAAGCCGACAGTCTGGCATTTACCAGCGCGCTCCGCATGAATTGTACATATCCGCTCATCCTGCCCAACGTGTGGCTGCCTACCGACCCTTCCGTAGAGGCCATGGACGCGGGATTTCGCGACAACTATGGCATCACGCTGGCAGCCCGCTTCGTGCATACATTCCGCGACTGGATCCTGGAACACACCGGCGGCGTGGTATTCGTACAGATACGCTGCTGGCAAAAGATCGATCCGATCGTAAAGAGCGATTCTAAAGGTATTCTGCACAACCTGATCACCCCGGCCAGCGCTGCGGCCAGCCTGACGGCCATGCAAGACTTCGACCAGGACAATACCCTCGCGCTGCTCGACGATGTGCTCGGCAAAAACAAACTGGAAGTGGTGCGATTCCTGTACCGGCCCGTGCACAAACAAAATGAAGCATCGATGAGCCTGCACCTCAGCACGCGCGAAAAACTGGATCTGATGCAGTCTTTTTATTCCGAAGAGAACCGGAAAAGCCTCGCTGCACTGAAGCGAATACTGGCGCGATAAACGCTTTGTCCTGCATCTGCCAGCAACAAACATTATGGTGCGTTCCGCTGTTTTATGTGCGCAAAGCGGTATTTTTGTTCAAATATCAGACAGTTATGACAGCGCAACGCAACGAACAGGAACTGATCCAGCAGGTGCTCAATATTTTCGCGGCACAACTGGAAAAAAACGGCTTTCGCAAAACCCCTGAACGTTTTGCCATCCTGGAAGAGATATACAAACGCAACGACCATTTTGACGCCGAAGCGCTTTATATCCATATGAAAAACAGGAACTACCGCGTAAGCCGGGCCACTGTATACAATACACTGGAGTTGCTGGTGTCATGTGACCTGGTGAAAAAACACCAGTTCGGAAAAAATCTGGCGCAGTATGAAAAGTCGTACGGCTACAAGCAGCACGACCACGTTATTTGCGCCAATTGCGGCAAGGTGGTGGAGTTTTGCGACCCGCGTGTCCAGCAGATCAAAGATATGGTCGGGGAGTTGCTGAACTTCAAGATCACCCATCATTCGCTCAATTTTTACGGCATATGCGGCACCTGTCAGAAAGAGATGGAGTTCGGGATCGTGCGCAAACAACCCAAGGTGCTTGAAGACGAGCCGGGCTGGGGTGATTAACCGTGCCAACTGAAACAGAAACGCCGCCAGGGAAAGATGATCCCTGGCGGCGTTTCTGTTTCGGCTAATGCTACTTTACATTTAGTCAACCAAAGTCACCTTCAGCATATTGGTCCGGTAGCGCTTGTACAATGGCATTGAACCCGTGTTGATGATGGTATCGCCGCTATTGACAAACCCGCCTTCCCGGAGGATGTCTGTGCAGTCCTGAATGGTTTCGTCGGTCGTAGTGAACCGGTCATAGTAGAAGCACTGTACCCCCCAGATCAGGTTCATGGTATTGAGCATATTGAGGTGGTCGCTGAAGATAAAAATACGGGCATTCGGTCGGAAACTGCTGACTTTAAAGGCCGTATAGCCCGATGTCGTCATTCCGATGATGCCTTTCGCACCGATCTCTTCCGCTACCCGGCAGGCGTTGAAACAGACGACGTCGGAGTAGAACAGTTTCGATTTGTCCACCGCCGTCGGGCGCTTGCTCTTGATCTGGGGCCAGTACTGATTTTCCGTTTCAGCGATGATCTTGCCCATGTATTGCACCACCAGTTCGGGGTGTTTTCCCACCGAGGTTTCACCGCTCAGCATCACGGCATCCGTGCCGTCGAGCACGGCGTTGGCTACGTCGGTGACTTCCGCACGCGTGGGAGAGGGGTTGGTGATCATGCTGTCCATGAGTTGGGTGGCCACGATCACCGGGCGGGCGTATTGCATGCACAAGCCGACGATCTCCTTTTGCGTGGTCGGGAGTTTTTCAATCGGCATCTCCACACCGAGGTCGCCCCGTGCGATCATGATCCCGTTGGCCGATTTGATGATCTCGCGAATATTCCTGACCGCTTCGGGTTTTTCGATCTTGGCCATCACCTTGGCGGGGTGTCTCTGCTCGTCGAGTATCCTTTTCAGATCCGTGAGGTCCTCCGGCTTGCGGACGAATGACAGGGCGATCCAGTTGACGGGTTGGGTCAGGATAAAGTCAAGGTCTGTCCGGTCTTTTTCGGTCATGGACGGCAGGTTGACATTGGTATCGGGCAGGTTGACACCCTTGTTACTGCTCAATACTCCGCCGTGCTGGCATTTGAGTTTTACGGTATCTTTATCGTTGGTCGACACCACTTCAAAAACCAGCTTGCCATCGTCCATCAGGATGCGCTCACCGACTTTGCAGTCTTCAGCAAACTGATCGTAAGACATGTAAATAGCGTCTTTCGTGCCTTCTGCATTGATATCGTTGACGATCGTGATAACATCGCCTTCGGAAAGCGGAAGTGCATTGTCGCGGATCTTGCCCACGCGGAGTTTCGGCCCCTGCAGATCGGCCAGGAGGCCGATGTGGGTATTGTATTCGTGATTGATACTCTGAACGTGTTCTATCACTTTCAGGTGGTCGGCATGGTTGCCATGGCTGAAATTGAGCCTGAATACGTCCACGCCGGCTTTCACCAGTGCCAGTAATTTTTCATACGTGTTGCAGGCAGGGCCTACGGTTGCGACGATCTTGGTGTTTTGTGAACCGTCTTTGCGCATAGCAGGTTTATTTTTTTCAAGCAAGGTAGCAGCTTCTGCGAGAGTCATGGTCCCAAAATTATTTTTAGTGTACAAACTACAATAAGAGGGCGTTGCAAATGTAGTGCAATCAGCCAAAATCTTATAAGTAAAAAACTATGCCACAAATAGAAAAACCCCGGGATATGTAAAATGTTATCAAAATTTAATCTGGCCAGGGCGAATGAAAAAAAGCAAGGTAAGTGTCATATATACAAAATCTAAAATAAGTAGTGCGCGATCGAGTGTTAAAAATTCAGGGGCAAAAATTTTTTAAAACGTCGGGATAGCCGTTTCTTTGCCCCTCGAAAAATTGAATTTTTTCACTAAAGTTTTAGAAAAACATGGCAAATGTAGCCGATCGAGTTAAAAAGATCATCGTTGACAAACTGGGTGTAGAAGACACAGAGGTAACCAATGATGCCAACTTCATTCAGGACCTCGGCGCCGACTCTCTTGATACGGTAGAACTCATTATGGAGTTCGAAAAAGAGTTCGACGTGAATATTCCTGACGACCAGGCAGAAAAAATTCAGACTGTCGGTCAGGCAATTGAATACCTCGAAGCCCATACAAGCTAAATACTTGATATAGACGCACCTGATTGATACCCGGGTTTTGTTGCTTAAAAGGTTCGAAGCGCACGCTTCGAACCTTTTAGTTTTTTCCGAAGGTATTCCTTCGGTTTGTGTCATTATCGCTTATTATTCCTGAAATACCTCATATAGCAGTAACGGGTATTAAAGTCGAAGTTTTACCTTTGCTCGTTATCACAGCCATCCTCCCACAGGAGATACACATCAGAAATATCCATTAGAACAATATGAAGCGAGTCGTCGTAACAGGCATTGGAGCCATTACCCCCATTGGTAACAATATAGATACGTACCTCAGTGGTTTACAGCAGGGCGTTAGCGGGGCTAATATGATCACGCTTTTCGACGCCACCCTTTTTAAAACACGTTTTGCCTGCGAAGTCAAAGGCTTTGTAGCGGAAGACTACCTCGACCGCAGAGAAGTGCGCCGCATCGACCGTTTTACCCAGTTTGCCATGGTTTCGGCCGGCGATGCCTTGCAGAACTCTGGGCTCGATCTCGAGGTCATCGACAAAGACCGCGTAGGTGTGATCTGGGCTTCCGGGATCGGCGGCCTGGCCACGCTGGAGAAAGAGATAGAAGAGCATGTGCTGGGCAACGGCACGCCTAAGCACAACCCTTTTCTGATACCGAAAATGATCTCCGACATCGCTGCCGGCCAGATATCCATCCAGTACGGTTTTCGCGGGATCAACTACGCGACGGTTTCGGCCTGTGCATCTTCATCGCACGCCCTGATGAATGCGTACGACTATATCCGCCTCGGAAAGGCCAACATCGTCGTAACGGGCGGATCGGAAGCCACGATCACCAAAACGGCGGTCGGCGGATTCAATTCCATGAAAGCCCTGAGCGAGCGCAACGACGAATTCGAGACCGCCTCACGTCCTTACGATAAGGACCGCGACGGGTTTGTGTTAGGAGAAGGCGCCGGAGCCCTCATTCTGGAAGAATACGAGCACGCCCGCAAACGCGGCGCGCGTATCTACGCCGAAGTAGTGGGAGCTGCGGCCACCGCCGACGCCTATCATATCACGGCGCCACATCCGGAAGGGGCGGGGGTCATAAACGTCATGAATTTTGCGTTGGAGGACGCCGGCATGAATCCTGAAGATATCGACTACATCAATACGCACGGCACTTCGACCCCGCTGGGTGACATTGCCGAGTTGAAAGCCATTGAAAAAGTGTTCGGCGGTCAGGCTGCGAAAATGAACATTTCGTCTACCAAAAGCATGACCGGGCACCTGCTTGGCGCAGCAGGCGCCATAGAAGCCATCGCCTGCATCCTGGCCATGAACCACGACTTCGCCCCCCCGACCATCAACCATTTCACCGACGACCCGGACATCAACCCCGCGCTCAACCTGACCTTCCGCGAGGCCCAGCAACGAAAAATAAGGGCTGCATTGAGTAATACATTCGGCTTTGGCGGCCACAACGCTTCCGTCATTTTCCGGCAGGTGTAAATAATCAAACCACTCTGACACTGTGCGATTTATTCGACGACTCTATAACTACTATCTGCATCCCGATAAAGAACTGGCGCGCCGGTTAAGGGCCCTGATCGGCTTCACCCCGGCCCACCTTTCCCTTTTCAAACTCGCGTTTTTTCATAAAAGCACTTTCTCGTCCAGAGATTATGCCATTGCCAACAACGAACGGCTCGAGTTTTTGGGTGATGCAGTCCTGAGTACGATCGTCGGCGAATATCTTTTCAAAAAATATCCCAACAGCGACGAAGGCTTTCTGACAAAAATGCGCTCCAAGATCGTAAAGCGCAATTCGCTGGACGAGATCGCCGACAAAATGGGGCTCGATCTCTTTCTCGCCAACTACAACCAGACCCGGCTGTCAAAATCCATGCTCGGCAATGCCCTCGAGGCCCTCGTCGGCGCCGTGTACATTGAAGTTGGTTACGACAAAACGAAGCAATACGTGATCAAGCGCATCCTGCGCCGTTACCTCGATATCCACGAACTGGAGCACTTTGACGACAACTACAAAAGCCAGTTGCTGGAATGGTGCCAGAAAAACGGCCGTACCATCGAGTATAAAGTAGTGGCCAAATACAAAAGTGAAAAACGCGACAAGTTCAAGGTCGCAGTGTTCGTCGACGGCAAAAAACTGGGAACGGCCGACGATTTTAACAAAAAAAGCGCCGAGCAACTTGCCAGCGAACGCGCGATGGGCGCGATGGGCATCCTCAATGGCAATGGCGCCCCCTCCGGCAACACAACGCAGAATCATGAAAATGCAGGGGCAGGCGAATGAAGCCCGGCCAGATAAATAAAACACTGCTTTTTCGGGAACAGTTACTTGCCTGGTTTGCCCAACACCACCGCCCGCTTCCCTGGAAAGGGGAGAAAGATCCCTACAAAATCTGGCTTTCCGAGATCATACTACAGCAGACCAGGGTGGAACAGGGATTGCCGTATTACCGGCGCTTTGTCGAACATTTTCCTACTATCGAACACCTCGCCCGCGCGCCCGAAGACCAGGTGCTGAAACTCTGGCAGGGGCTCGGATATTATGCCCGTGCGCGAAATATGCACGCCACAGCCAAACACATCGCAAACGAACGGGACGGTGTTTTTCCGAATGACTTTGAATCCATCCGCTCTTTGAAGGGGGTGGGTGATTACACTGCCGCTGCGATCGCCTCCTTTGCATTCAATCTGCCGCACGCTGTGGTCGACGGCAATGTTTACAGGGTACTGGCGCGATACTTCGGGGTGGAAACGCCCGTCGATACCCCTGCCGCAAAAAAAGAATTTACGACCCTCGCTCAATCGGTACTGGATACTGAAAGACCCGGTGATTTCAACCAGGCCATCATGGATTTCGGCGCCACGCATTGCAAGCCTCAACAACCCGAATGTGCGAACTGCAATTTGCGCCAGCATTGCGAAGCGTATCTGGGTGGCCGCATCGAATCACTGCCGCGCAAGTCAAAAAGCAAGGAAAAAAAAGAGCGATTCTTTCTGTATTTCGTCATGCGCAGCGGCAATCAGGTACTCGTCAGAAAAAGAACGGAAAAAGACATCTGGAAAAATCTGTACGAATTTCCACTGCTCGAAACGGATACCTTTCCGACCGACAACCGGGAAGTTGTCAAAAAACTGCTGGATCACTTTTTTCCGGGCGCTTTACCCGCCGGATGCCAGGTGCTTTCCGTATCAAAACCCTATCGCCAAACGCTGACCCATCGCCTGGTGAATGCCGTTTTTTGCGAGCTGGGTTGTCCGGCCGGTTTTTTCACATCGGTACCGGTATCTGAACGCTTCGAACAATGTACACCCGTTTCGGCCGCGGAACTGGAAAAAAATATCGCCGTACCCCGCATTATTGATTGGTATTTGCAGGAAAAAGCACTAACTTTAAGGTTGATTTAAAACCCACATTTTGTTTAACTTTAAAAAGAGTTAACCATGATCAACAAAGTAACCCTTATCGGTAACCTCGGCGGCGATCCCGAAATTCGCCATCTTGAAAACGGGGTGGCGGTTGGCCGCTTCTCCGTTGCTACCAACGAAAATTACAAGGACAAGGACGGTAACTGGCAAACACTTACCGAGTGGCACAACGTAGTTGTCTGGCGCGACCAGGCTGAACGCGCAGAAAAGTATCTGAAAAAAGGCATGATGGTGTATGTGGAAGGCAAAATTTCCTACCGCAAATACACGGGTCAGGATGGCGCCGAACGCAACGTGACCGACATCGTGGCCAACTCCTACCGTATACTCGAAAAACGCGAAGGTTCCGGTCAGGATAGCAGGTTCCCCGCTTCCGAACCCACCAGTAACAACAACGAGTCATCCATACCGAGCACCGTCGATGCCACTGCTGCGGAGGGGGATGACCTCCCGTTCTGATACACTCAAACATACCGCATCGTTTAACTTCTCCCGACGGCAATGGGATGGTATTTCTTCGGGCTGCTGATTTATTTTCTCGTACTCCTTGCGGAAAGTGCTTTGGTGGCGGTATCGCCACAGGAAATCGAGCAGCTGCGCAACGAAAACGGAAGAACAGCCCGACGTGCTGTTGCCCTTGCCAGAGAGATCAGGCCGACGATGGCGTCTCTTTTGCTCGCCCGCCTGTTGTTAATACTGATGCTGGTCGTCTATCCGGCAGCCCAGTTGCTGAAAGCGCCGATCGTACGAACAAACTTGTACGAGACGTCGCAGCAACTCGGGCTGCCGGAGTTTTTTACATGGTTCGCTGCGGCACTGGCCTTTGCCACCTTAGTGGGAATTGTTTTTTGGGGGCTGCAAAAGATCCGGATATACAAGCGCGTTTCCGGATGGGCTGTAAACATTCTGAAACGCCTTTCCTACTTCATTACTTTCTGGAACCTGATTTTTAAACCCTTGGTTGGTACCGCTCAGAAGCCTTCATCCGACCTGGCAACGAATGGCGCTGATTCGCCTGATAATATCCGCGCCGATCAAATCCTGACGGGGCTGGCCAGCGAAAAACGGGAAATAGAGCTACTCAAGAGCATCGTCAAATTTGGAGACGTGACCGTGAAACAGGTCATGCAACCCCGCTCAAAAGTAGTCGCCGTCGATTTTAAGGTTGGGTTCCACGACCTGTTGTCCATCGTTCGCGAAGCGGGTTTTTCCAGGCTTCCCGTTTATCAGGAAGACCTCGATAACGTGACGGGCATTTTGTACGTCAAGGATATGCTGCCCCATCTTACCAAATCTGATGATTTTGAATGGCAATCGCTGATCCGTACAAACGTGATGCTGGCTCCTGAAAGCAAGCGGGGAACGGAACTGCTACAGGATTTCAAACGGCAGAAGATACACATGGCTATTGTAGTAGACGAATACGGCGGTTCGTCGGGAATTGTGACCCTGGAGGATGTGCTGGAAGAGGTGACCGGCGAGATCAGAGACGAATTCGATGAAGAAAGCGAAGTCCGCTATCGAAAACTGGATGACCACAATTATATTTTCGAAGGCCAGACGCTGCTGAGCGATGTTTGCCGGATCGTCGGGCTCGATTCCAGTACCTTTGACGAAGCCAGGGGAAATGCCGACACCCTTGCCGGTCTGGTGCTCGAGTTGAAGGGTGATATT
This sequence comes from Lewinellaceae bacterium, assembly GCA_020636045.1. Lineage (GTDB taxonomy): Bacteria > Bacteroidota > Bacteroidia > Chitinophagales > Saprospiraceae > M3007. The sequence continues at coordinate 537,326 of JACJYP010000001.1, read as the reverse complement.
CCAAAAAGCGGCATGGAAATCACCTGGAACGGCTTTATGATCACAGTGACCGCTGCCAACAGCCGCCGCATCGAGCAGCTAAAACTGGGCCTTCCACGTTCGTAATGCGACGATCAATGTTTCTGATATGCTTAAGCTCAAGGTCCTCGACAACTATATCATCCGGAAATACTTTTCCACCTTCTTTTTCTCTCTACTGATCTGTACGCTCATTTCCGTAGCGATCGACTTCAGCGATAAAGTAAAACAATTTATTGAAAAAACCTGCACACTGTACGAGATTGTCTTCGATTACTTCAGCGGATTCATCCTTCATATGGCGGGCTTGTTGATGCCGCTCTATACGCTGATCGCAGTTGTTTTTTTTACCTCCCGCCTCGCTTTCAACTCTGAAATACTATCCATATTAAATGCCGGTGTCAGTTTCAGGCGGCTCCTGCAGCCGTATCTGATCGCAGGTAGCGCTATTGCGCTGCTCCATTTTTTTCTGAACCATTTTATCGTCCCGGAATTCAACAAATCACGCCTTTTATTCGAGCGTACGTATGTGTGGACAACCGGCCAGGACAAAGGGAAAACATCCAACGTACACTTTTTGGTCGCTCCCGACACAAAGGTTTTCATCAGGGGGTATAACAAAAACAGCAAGTCGGCAAGTGGGCTACGGCTGGAAAAGTTTGTCGGCAGCCGGATCGTCAGCATCCTGGAAGCCGACAATGCGTCGTGGAAAGGAGAACCCAATCGCTGGCAGCTCAACAGCTATAGTATCCGCAACTTTAACGGACTACACGAGGATTACCGCAAGTTCAATACGCCGCTCGATACCGCGATCAACCTGGCGCCTGAAGATTTTACCTGGTATCACAATCAGAATGAGGAAATGACGACGGTGGAATTACTCGATGCCATCGCCCGCGACCGCAGCAGGGGGCTTTCCAACAGCCGGCAATATGAAATTGAATTTCACCGCCGCACTGCGGATGCATTTACCAATATCATCCTGACCATCATCGGGCTTGCGATCGCCGGCCGCAAAGTACGCGGCGGCATGGGCCTTCACCTGGCGGTCGGCATCGGCATCGGCGCCGGATTTATTCTGTTGTCCAAATTCGCCGTTTCATTTGCATCCAGCGGCACCGTTCCTATTATGCTCGGAATGTGGATTCCCAACATCATTTTCCTGGGCATTGCGATTTGGCTGGCCGGTAAGGCTCAGAAATAACCCTTACCCGGAAATGCTCAATAACTGGCCCGTGATAATCTCCAGATCGCGCCATACATTCCAGTCTTTTGCATATAGAAAATCAAGCCTTTCTTTTGCTTTCTCATTGATTTTCAACCCTTTAAGCCGGTCAATATGAGAAAAAACACCTGGCGGGAGCGGCGGAAGCGCCCCTTCTCTGGCATGTTGTGCATATCCGACCCAGGTCTTGCGTCCGAGCAGCACTGCTCCGGCATTGCGAAGTAAAGTCCACCGGTGGGATGAAGTGATCAACCATAAAGGAAGACCGATCAATAGCGTGAGACACATCAGCAGGTCGAAAACCCGTTTGTTACGCCGTTGCCCCGGTTGCGCGATGTTGTAGCGGATATTGATGGTGTATAATTCGCCCGGTTCGTCTTTACTGCTGCTGCCGATAATGCTGAGGCTTTCTTCAGGAACGATCTTGTATGAGATCGAGGGGCCCAGCCGGGTCATCCAGCTGAGGATATCCTGTGCCAGCATGTCCTTCGAACAAAAGATCAGCTCGTCGATCCTGTAGATCCGAACGATTTCGTGCAACTGTGCCGCGTCACCCAGAATATTCGCATCTGCTCCCGGAGTGATGCCTGCCGGGCCGGGGGAGGGCAACACCGTTCCGATAAAGTTTTTCATTACACCGGCCTGATTGAGCAGCGACATGACCCGCGCACTTTCTTCCCCGGAGCCTACAATTACCATGTTTTTGACACGGTCGCGGCCGATCCGGAAATTGCGAAATTCCATGAAGTGTGCAATGACGCGAATGCCTACGGTAGATACAACCGCCCAAACGGCGCCCATCAAAACGAGCGCCCTGGATGGCCGGTAATCAAGGTCGAGGAATCCGTACACGGCTGCCAGTATCAGGGTGCCGATGCTCAAACCCCGAACCAGGCGCCGCAGGTCGTATCGCTGGTCATAGCCTCCGTTGAGCCATACCGTACCCAGCCAGATCAGGATGTACAGTGGAAAATTGAACCATAAAACATTGGTTTTGAACCAGGTAGGATCCTTATAATAGTAATTTGCCCAAAAGTTTTTTAAAAATACCAGCCCAATATAGATCGCGACCGCATCCAGCAGCGGCTGGCGCAATTTTAGCCAAATATTTCTGAGCAGGGTAATTCCGGCGCGAAGCCAGATAGCAGCCTGCAGCATCAGAACAAATAAACTGGCGCGCCGACCGCTGAAATGCTTCCGGGTAAAAATGATCATCGCCTGATAAAAGGTGCGAACGTAATTCAGGCTCCCCTTTTTGGTGCTTTCCCCTTTGTAATGGATGATCTTGGTTTCCGGAAAGTAGTAGTTGTGATATCCTGCCTTTACAATGCGATACGACAGATCGATGTCTTCACCATACATGAAAAAGGCTTCGTCCAGCAAGCCGGCCTTATCGAGCGCCTTGCGCCGGATAAACATAAACGCACCTACCAGTACATCTATCCGGTGTGTTTCACTTTCGTCGAGAAACCCGAGATAGTACCGGTTAAAAACCTTGCTTTTAGGAAATATGGCAGAAAGGCCGAATGTTTTACAAAACGCAACCCACGGGGTAGGGAAGCCGCGTTTGCTTTCCGGCAGGTATTTCCCGCTCCCGTCTATGAGTTTCACCCCCAAAGCCCCTGCACCGGGGTGCTCATCCATGAATGCCAGGCATTTCCGAAATGTATCCTCTTCTACCAGCGTATCCGGATTGAGTAATAATACGTATTCCCCTTTACTCTCTCTGATCGCCTGATTGTTGGCAATGGCAAATCCGGGATTATCCCGGTTAACGATAAGCCGCACTTCCGGAAACTTTTCCCGCACCATGCGAACCGAATCGTCGACGGAATTATTATCCACGACCCACACATCTCCGTCAATACCGTGCATCGCCCTGCGGACTGACAAAAGTGCCTGCTCGAGGAAGTAGCGCACGTTGTAATTGACAATGATAACGGAGAGCCGCATGGCGGCAAAGGTGGTGGTTTAGATTGAGAATGAGGAGCGAAAAAAGTGGCTTACATACGTACCCATTTACTTTTGCTTTTTCCGCTGGCAATGACTTTTTCGATAAACCGCATGCCCCGAACGCCATCCTTAACCGTGGGAAAATCGGTATATAATGGGTCGGGATCGCGTCCTTCCAACCGGGCACGCACGCAAACTGCGAAGTTTCTGTAGATATTGGCGAACGCCTCCAGATAGCCTTCAGGGTGTCCGGCCGGGATGCGTGTGTGCGCCTGTGCTTCCGGATATAAGTCTCCAACACCGCCGGTGCGGTATACTTGTACCGGTTTGTCGAGCCACTTTACAAGCAGTGTATTCGGCTCCATTTGCCGCCACTCGAGACCGCCATTTTCCCCATACACACGGATATTCAGGTTATTTTCCTCACCTGCGCATATCTGGCTGGCATGTAATATTCCTTTGGCGCCATTGCCAAAATGCAGAAGCACATTGCCATCATCATCGAGTTTTCTACCCGGAACGAAGATGCTGATATCAGCGCAAATTTCAGTGATCTGCAAGCCAGTGATATACTCCGCCAGGTTTTCCGCATGCGTGCCGATATCCCCCATTGCACCGGCGATGCCACTCCGGGAAGGATCTGTTCTCCATGCCGCCTGCTTTTGTCCTGATGCTTCCAGGTCGGTGCTGAGCCAGCCCTGTGGATACTCTACTATCACTTTTCTGATGGTGCCCAAAGCGCCGTGTTTGATCATTTGTCGCGCCTGTTTTACCATCGGGTAGCCTGTGTAATTATGTGTCAGCGCAAAGATCATCCCGCTTTCTTCTACCAGTTTTTCCAAAGCAAGTGCCTCCTTCATATTAAAGGCAAGCGGTTTGTCGCATATAACATGAAAGCCGTTTTGCAAGGCCATTTTTGCGGGAGGAAAATGAAGGTGGTTGGGGGTCACAATACTCACCGCGTGCATTCTTTTATCCGGACGCAGGCGTTTTTCACTTTTTATCATTTCCTGAAAAGTGCCGTAACAGCGTTCAGGGGGGAGGCCCAATTCAGCGCCCGACTTCTTTGACTTCTCCGGATCGCTGCTAAACGCGCCGCAAACAAGTTCAATTTCTCCATCCAGGGCCGCAGCCATGCGGTGAACGGCGCCGATAAATGCACCTATTCCACCACCCACCATACCAATACGTATTTTCTGTTTCATAAAAATTAAAGGCTTGTTCTGTTCAGCAACAAAGATAAAAAGCCATCCTGCTGGTGAGATGAATGTAGCGAGAAAGATTACATACGCTTTCGGCAGATCAAAAGGCCGCTTGTGTTCCACGTGGAACACAGGTTTATCGTCCTTTTGAATACTCCATCAACCAATCTTTTACGGCCGAATACACCGGTGGGATCACTACCGATATCTTTTGTTTGTCTGTAAGTTCGAGAAGGCGCAGAGGCAAATCAATCTCATGTCCGAATATTTGCGATACATCTTCCCTGAATTTAGCCGGGTGGGCCGTTTCCAAAATTATACCCTGTACGGGCTCAACATGTTTCTGATATTCTCTAAAGGCAAGAAATCCTACCGCGCCGTGAGGGTCAAGCATGTATCCGTTTTTCTTTTCTAATGCCTGCATGGCATCTCGTGTCTGTTCATCTGAAAACGAAAACCCCGCGATATCGGCACGCATAGCGTTCCACGTGGAACCATACAAATCCTGCATTCTTGCAAAATTGGACGGCGCGCCTACGTCCATAGCATTTGAAATTGTTCTTACAGACGGGCGGGGATTGTACTTTCCGGTCTCCAGGTATTCTGGAACGACCTTATTCGCATTCGTTGCGGCGAGAAAACGGCTTACTGGTAACCCCATTTTTTTTGCCATAAGGCCGGCAGTCAGGTTCCCGAAATTGCCGGAAGGCACAGAAAACACGACCGGTAGATCGTAATAGGGGAGTTGTTTCCACGCTTCAAAATAATAGAATGACTGGGGGATGAGCCTTGCAATATTAATACTATTGGCAGAGCTCAAGCGCATGGCTGTGTTTAGGTCTTCATCCAGAAACGCCTGTTTCACCAAGGCCTGACAATCATCAAAAGTGCCCATCACTTCCAATGCCGCTACATTTCCGCCAAGGGTGGTCAACTGCTTTTCCTGCAAGGGGCTGACTTTACCGGAAGGGTAGAGGATGACCACATGTATGCCGGGGGTGTTGTGAAAACCCGCTGCGACAGCGCCACCCGTATCACCCGATGTTGCCACAAGAATATAAAGATCCCGATCCGTTTCTTTATTGAAATAGGCCATTGTCTGGGCCATAAACCGCGCGCCAAAATCTTTGAACGCCATGGATGGCCCGTGGAAAAGTTCCAGGATAAATGTATTGCTGTCAAGTTCGACCAGGGGCGCAGGGAAAGAGACCGCTTGCTCAATGATCGCTTCCAGCGCATTCCCGGGTATTTCTCCCATTAGCAGATGCTCTGCTATCCGGAACGCGATCTCCTGAAATGAATATTTTTCCAGGCGCTGAATAAAATCTTCGGGAAGCACCGGAAGCGCGCTGGGCATATACAAACCCTTATCCGCAGGCAAACCTTTAAAAAGCGCCTCCTGAAAAGTGACGCGTACGCCGGGGTTATTGGTACTGTAAAGATGCATATTGGGTACCTTGAAATAGTAAGCAGTCTGTCTCGTACTCCGCAGTGTCAGTTTATCAGATCAGTTTTTTGTGATCACAAATTCAACCCTTCGGTTTTGTGCGCGCAACTCGTCTGTACTGTTATCATTCAAAGGATACTTTGGGCCGTATCCTTTCGTATCAATGCGTTTTGCTGCAATGCCAGACTTCACAAGAAATTCCTTGATGGCTTCTGCCCGTTCTTCAGAAAGCCGCAACAGATCTTCGGCTTTTCCTACGTTGTCGGTGTGGCCTTCGATCCTGATGAAAAGCCCGGTACTTTCCTTCATTGTCTGCGCCAGGAATTCCAGTTCCTGATATGATTTTTCCAATATGACAGCCTTCGACTGTTGAAAGAAGATCGGCCGCAACATAATCTTGGCATTTACCTCCAGGGGGTCCATCGGCAGGTCGAGGTAGTGGTCGTTGAAATAATAGTGGTCGCGCCGGAAAAAGAGTGTATCCTCTGAACCTGTAAAGCCCGGCTTTTCTGGTATAAATCCAAATTTCACACCCTTCGGTATTTTCAAACGGAAATGCCCGTCGGGCGTATTGATCGTGCTCATTTCACTGTCTCCTGAACCATATCTAACCCGCGCATTCGGGATCGGTTGTTTTGTCTTGCGGTTGATCACCCGCCCGATCACTTCAATTTCCGTGGGTTGCGGCGGTGCGATTTGAACCCTGAAAATATCGCTGTTACCGTCGCGCTTCGAACTGAAGTACAGATACCCGGAGGTCATATTAAAATATGGCTGACTGTCGTCGGCAAAGGAATTGATCGGTTCGACTGCGCGATACGGCGCCGACCAGTTCTTCCAGGTATCGTCAAGGCGCCTGCAGATATAAATGTCACTGTTGCCGGATCGATTCGAAGAAAAAAACAAGGTCACATTGTCTTCAGAAAGAAAAGGCGTCGTTTCCCTGCCGACGGAATTAACTGTTATCCCAAGATTTTGAGGTGCACTCCACTTGTTATTCCCCTCTCTGAAGCAGACATATAAATCCATATCCTTGGAATCAAATCGCGTAGCGGAAAGGATCAGGACTTGCCCGTCAAAACTCATGGTCAGGCTCACATCGGAAGTAATAGTATAATAATCGCGTATCTCGACCGGCTCGGGGAAACTCCAGCCTATGCTGTCGCTGGTGCGGCGAATAATGGAAAAACCGCGATCCAGATTCCCCCTTCGGTCAAATTGATTGACAACATAGTAAGCATTCGGATCGGGAGTAATGGTAACGATACTGTTTGGAAGAGCATTGTTAAGAGGAAAAGAGGGATGTGATACCTTGGTAAACATTCCGACTGAATCTCCGGAAGCGATCCATACATCCTGATTATATGGAGAGCGTTCCGTATTATAAACGTCGGTGCCGGCCATTTGGGAATATACACCCGCCAGCACGCTTCTGTATCGCTCGGGTCCCAGGCTTGCGTATTGTTCTACACTGTCGATGTATAAGGTATGATCGAATTCCGGATAGCCGACCCTTGTAAAAAAAAGCGTTTGCCCGTCGCGGTTCGGCACCGGTGTGATCTCGTCGAATTGTGAGTTGATAAACTCAGGTAGTTTCTCCAACTTAAAATCCTGGCCATTCACCCGGGGCAAAAAGGCCAATAAAAAAAACAGTGCAGGTATCTTCATATTTAGCTTTGCGGCAAAATTACTATGCCGAAAAATCAAACGGGCTGACTTCGACACATCTTGCGAAGTCAGCCCGAAAATTATTTTCTGACGTGATAATACCTTAGTTCAATCGCTCATAAATACCGGCAATCCCCTGGCCTCCTCCTACACACGCTGTTACCATCCCATACTTTTGATTGCTTCGACGCATTTCGTTGAGCAACTGGACACTGAGTTTTGCACCGGTGCAGCCAAGCGGGTGTCCCAATGCGATCGCCCCGCCGTTCACATTGACCAGTTCGGGATTCAGCCCCGCTTCCCTGATCACCGCCAGCGCCTGTGCCGCAAATGCTTCGTTGAGTTCGACGGCCTCGATATTGTCGAGTTTCATGCCTGCCTGTTTCAATGCTTTCGGAATGGCAGCACAGGGGCCTATCCCCATATAAAGCGGCTCAACACCCGCAACGGCGCATGCGGCTAGGCGCGCCACCGGCTGCAGGCCGAGCGATTTCATCATCGATTCAGACATGACGAGTACAAAAGCGGCGCCGTCGGAAGTCTGGGAGGAATTGCCTGCCGTAACGACGCCTCCATTGGCAAATACAGGCCGCAATTTTGATAAGCCATCCAGAGAAGTATCGCGGCGGACGCCTTCATCCGTATCGACGGTGTGTACCGATTCCTTTCGCTTGTCGTTTTCAACCCACACTTCCGGCACTTCTACCGGCACGATTTCATCTTTGAATTTACCGGCATCAATAGCAGCGGCGGCGCGCTGATGTGAACGCAAAGAAAAAGCATCGGCATCTTCTCGTGATATTTTCCACTTCTCCGCCACAGCCTCGGCAGTAAGTCCCATGCCTACCAGATAGTCGGGGGTATTCGCCGCGATATTGTAATTCGGCGCAAGTTTGTATCCCGTCATCGGGATCAGGGACATGCTTTCCGCACCTCCGGCGATGTAGCACTCGCCCATGCCTGCGCGAATTTTAGCGACCGCAATACTAATGGTCTCCAGACCTGACGCGCAATAGCGGTTCACGGTCATACCCGGCACGTCCTTGCCGAGCGCCCGAACCGAGATCAGCCGCCCGATCTGAAGGCCCTGTTCTCCTTCCGGGTTGGCACACCCGACGATACAGTCATCCACCATTTTCGGGTCGAGCTGGGGAACCTGGGCCAGCAACTGTTTGATCACATCAATGGCCAGATCATCGGGCCGGTACGATTTAAAACCACCTTTACCGGCTTTGCCTACGGCCGAACGGTATCCGGCAATGATATATGCTTCTTGCATGATATTTTTTATTTATATGATTTTTCAGACCTTTTCAGGCACAAATCAGTTTCGCAAAGGCTTTCCGTTTTCCAGCATAAACTGGATGCGTTCCAGGGTTTTCTGTTCGCCGCAAAGCGACAGGAACATTTCTCTCTCCACATCTAACAAATATTGCTCGGAAACGGTTTGCGGGCTGGTGAGATCACCCCCGCAAAGTACATATGCAACTTTTTGAGCGATCTTGATATCGTGTTCCGATGCATAATGTCCCAGGCGCAGAGAGTGTGCAGCGATGTACAAAGCGCCCAGACCGGTACGCCCCAATACATACACATCCTTCCGCGGAATCGGCATTACGTAGTCATGGGACAATTCCAGCACTTTTGCTTTTGCCTCGCTGATGTTTCGGGCTGTGTTGTGCACAACGTGGTCTTTTTCCGGCAACAAATAACCGTAGTTAAATGCCTGATGGGCAGATGTTGCCACCTGGGCCGTTGCGATACATTTGAATTTATCGATCAACCGCGGGATCTGCACGTCGCCTTCCTTGCTGATCTCGTCGGACAAGCGGACGGCGAATTCCTTGGTGCCGCCGCCGCCGGGCAACAGACCAACTCCCACTTCCACCAGGCCGATATAACTTTCAGCCGCAGCCATCACAGCATCGGCATGCATGGAAAATTCACAACCTCCGCCAAATACATAACCCTGGGTGGCCATCACTACCGGAACCGCAGAATAGCGTATCCGCATGGAGGTTTGCTGAAAAAGGTTAACAGCCATGTTCAACTCGTCCCATTCCTGTTGATAAGCCATCATGGCGATCATCATCAGGTTGGCGCCTACTGTAAAGTTTTGTGCATTGTTGCCGATCACCATACCCTTCCATCCCTGTTCTTCCGCGATCTGTATGCTGTCGTTGATGCCACGCAAGATGCCTTCACCGATCGCGTTCATTTTGGAATGGAATTCCAGGCACAACACGCCATCACCGATATCATGCAGGGTGCATTCTGCATTTGAATAAACCGGTTTGTCAGACCGGTAATTGTCGAGCAGTATGAATGCATCGCCACCCGGTACCGGTTGGTATGCCTTGGTCCTGGGGTCGTAGTACTTCCTTACTCCCTGTTCGACTTTATAAAAAGACTGATGTCCGGAAGACAGCATCTCCTTGACCCAGGCGCCTATTTTTTCGCCGCGACTTTCGGCAAGTTCTACCGTTTCCTTTACCCCGGCCATGTCCCAATATTGAAACGGACCGGCATCCCAGGCAAATCCGGCGCGAAGTGCATCGTCAATGGCGTACAACGTGTCTGAAATCTCGGGCACCCGGTTACTGACATAAGCGAACAGTCCCAGAAAAGACTGCTGCAGCAACTGCGCACCTTTGTCGTCCGCCTTGAACACCGCTTTGATACGCCTGGGTAATTCATCGATTTGTTTAAGCGTATCGAGCACCTGCAGTTTTTCCTTTTTACTGGGCTGGTATTCCAGCGTTTCCAGATTCAGTGCAAGAATGGCCGGGCGACCCTTTTCATCCTTCTCGCCGGTTTTTTTATAAAATCCCTGACCTGATTTATTTCCGAAGTATTTGTTCTCCGTCAGGAAGTTCAGGAATTTGGGTATTTCGAATGCGGCGATCTGTTCATCATCAGGGCAATTTTGCCGCATGCCATTGATCACATGCACTGCCGTGTCCATACCTACCAGATCAGCCAGGCGGAAGGTGCCCGTCTTGGGCCTGCCGATCGCCGGCCCCGTCAACATATCTACAGTAGCGATATCAAGTCCCAACTGGTGGGTCAGCTGAAAGATCTTTGCCATGGCATACACGCCTACCCGGTTGGCAATAAAAGCAGGCGTGTCTTTACAAAGCACTGTTTGCTTGCCGAGAAAGACATCGCCGAATTGCATAAAAAAGTCAACCACGGCCGGATCGGTGTCGGCGGTCGGGATGATCTCGAGCAGGCGCATGTAGCGAACCGGGTTAAAAAAGTGGGTTCCGCAGAAATGCTTGCTAAAATCTTCGCTTCTGCCTTCGGTCATCATGTGGATGGGGATACCCGAAGTATTGGAAGTTATCAGTGAACCTTTGGTCCGAAACTGCTCCACTTTTTCAAATATCTGCTTTTTGATATCGAGGCGCTCGACTACTACTTCGATGATCCAGTCGCAGTCCTTTATTTTAGAGAAGTCGTCGTCAAAATTGCCAACGGTGATGCGGGATGCAAATTTGTTATCATAAAAAGCAGCGGGCCTGGCTTTTAAGGCCGCCTGAAGTGAGTCCGCAGCGATTTTATTGCGATTCTTCCCCTCCGTTGTCGGCAAATCGAGCATGAGTACTTCAAGGCCACAACCGGCAAGATGTGCGGCAATACCTGTACCCATGAGACCGGAGCCAAGTACAGCGACTTTGTTGATGTGTCTGTGGTGCATAAATTGCGGGAAAACGGGCAGGATGGATTACTCCTGCCAAGTGTTTATTTTTAATGATCGATCCCCAGGGTCAAATACAAGAAAGCAGTGACAAAGCACATACCTGCCTTGTGCCTTTAAAGGAAAATAGCGAAAGTTCGCCGGGCAAAAGTAATGGGATTTTGATCCTGAAAAAATAGGCAGGCCTATAAAAACACATATTTATTCAGGCATCGGGCTCATCGGCCGCAGCTTCTCCGGTTTCAGATTTTGCCCGGTATTCTGCTTCTGTCAGTTCCTGTTCCATGATCGCGAGCCACTCATCCAGTTTGTCGAGGGCCAATTCGGCCATCCGCTCCCTGAATTGCTCGCCACGTTCAGTGTAAAACAAATAGTAAAAAGCGCCGCCCAGCAAAGCGCCGCCCACCAGAAACTCAAATGTTTTGCTTTTTTCCATATGGGGCATCGGAAAAACAGGAAGTGATCAGTTTTCCGATATCTGTGTTTCGGATTCAGATCCACGCAACTTCACGCCGCGAATCTGGCTGCGAAGGCCGGAAACCCTGCGGCGAAGCGAAGCATACATTTCTGCCTTCCCTGGGTTCAGGCCTTTTGTTTTTTCCCTGATCTTCGGCCAGTATTCCAGTAATAGCGGACCTGCGAACTTAACAAGCAATCGCGTGCGAGGTTCACGGACAAACAAATCGGCAACCAGCATCAGGGGTTGATAAAAGGGAGCGCGTTCGTTTTCTGCACCGGACTTCTCCAGACCAAGGAATGAGCGCACAAAGCTGGAAGCCAGTTGCGCCGGTTCAAGTTTTGTTCGCACGGTTTGCCATTGCTCCTTTAGCTCAGCCCGTTGTACGGCCAGTTGCTGCTGAAGTTCTGCTTTGCGCGCCTGCAAGCGGGCACTGTTGTCAACTTTTGTCTTGTTTTTCAGTGTCATTGTCATCTTCATCTAGGAATGTTTGAATGATCCTGTCTCGTACAAAGGGACGTATCCATTGATAAGCGGCGATGCCGATGGGAACAAACAACAAGGCTGCTATTCCAAACCCACCTGCCCTGTGATGGATCAGATCGCCGATCCAGATTGCAAAACCGATACTGAGGAAGAACAAAATGATCAAAACAAACAGGATGATCACCATGGCACCCGCAAAAGCAGCGCTCAGATTCGATATCTTTTCCGTTGCCGTCAGCGAGTAAAACTTCAATCGGGTCTCCACATGTTGCTCCACCTTTTCAAACAGATCTTCAAAAGGCGACTCCTGTTTTTTTTCTTCCTCCATATTAATCGTCCTGTAAGTCTTTAAGGCCTGCTAAGGTAGCACAAATAGAATCGAAATTAAACCGATTTGATGCAAAAGCCATTCGGAAAGGTTTTTTCCGGGTTCAGCATGAAAATATTCCGGTTTAGACCAAAACAATCAATTCTGGCACAGATCAGGCAGTTTCGTTCACATTTTGTGTCTCTACCTTTGTTTGAATCTGCATCGTAACTTTAACGATTAAAACAACTAAATCCGATGAATGCTTTCCGCCGCTACCCGCGTCTTATTCCTGTTACGGGCCTACTGCTTGGTATGCTTGTCTGGCTTGCCAACAATGCAAATCCACCAAACGGCCGAACCGGTGCGCCGTTCGACGGGCACTGCAACAATTGCCATGGCGGCGGCAACCCTGGAGGTTTTGGCGGGGTCGTCGATATCAGTGGTCTGCCATCCACGATCGAACCCAATACGACCTATCCGATCACACTGACGGTCACGCCAACTGCGGGTACGCCTGTAAAGGGCGGATTTCAGCTCGTTGCCGTAAATGGCAGCAACCAAAATGCCGGTAACCTGGCATCAGTTAACGCCGAAACGGGCACGGAATTTTTGGGCGGACGCGAATATATCGAGCACCGAAACGGCAAGTTTTTCGGCGGCGGCCCCGTTTCCTGGGACTTCAACTGGACTTCACCGGCCAATGCCGCAGGAAACATCATCAAATTCTACTTTATCGGCAATCTTACCAACAACAATGGCAGCGATTCGGGTGATTTTCCGGTTGCATTTTCCCAAACTTTTGACTTCAGCGCGCCGCCGCCGCTGGTGGCTACAATTACCAATACCACCAATGTTTCTTGTTTTGGCGGCAATAATGGGAGCGCAACGGTAGAAGCGACCGGGGGCATCAGCCCGTACACATATTTATGGAGCAATGGGCAGACCAGCCAAACAGCCATGAATCTGAGTGCCGGGAACTACACCGTTACAGTCACCGGTTCGTCGGGAAGTGGTACAGCTACCGCATTTGCCACCATTTCGCAACCACCTGTCTTGAATGCAAATGCTGCGCCAGGAGGCGTCATTACTTGCGCACAACCCCTGGTGACGGTGACTGCCAGTGCCACCGGAGGCACGGCGCCTTACAGTTATGAATGGTCGAATGGCGCCACCGGAAATCCGGTGCAATATTCCACGTCGGGATCGCATACACTGACCGTTACCGATAACAACGGCTGTACAAAAGTTACGCTGTTCAATATCGGGGTAAATATGATCCCGCCAAATGCCAACGCCGGAGCAGGCGGTGTCATTACCTGCGTCCAGTCGCAAATCACACTCAATGGAGCAGGCTCCAGTTCAGGCCCCAATTTCTCATATCAGTGGACGACACCCGACGGCAATATTGTTTCGGGCGCCAATACGCTTACGCCGGTTGTGAATCAGGCAGGTACTTACACGATCGAAGTGACCAATTCGGTGAATGGTTGCACGGCAACGGCATCTACCAATGTCACCAGCAACATTAACCCGCCCGATGTCAGCGCAAACGGGGGAATGCTTACTTGTACAAATAATTCCGTTACCCTGCAGGCAAGTTCCAATACACCCGGGGTTACTTATAGCTGGGCAGGACCGGGCGGTTTTTCATCCAGTCAGCAAAATCCGACTGTCAGCGTTGCCGGTACATACACCGTGACGGTCACCAACCCTGCAAACAGTTGTACCAATACCGCGACTGCTACTGTCACACAAGGCGACACGCCGCCCACCGTTACAGCCAGCGCCAACGGTCAACTGACTTGCCTGGTCACTTCGGTACAGGTAACGGCCAGTGTAACGCCTGGCAGCGGCAATACCTACGCCTGGTCGGGTCCCAACAGTTATAATTCAACCCTGCAAAACCCGATGGTGAGTGCGCCTGGTATCTATACGGTCACCGTCACTGCTTCTAACGGATGTACCGCCAGCGACACTACTGCAGTCAGCCAAAACATCACGCCCCCCGGTGCCATGGCCTCAACCGTCGGGCAGATCACCTGTACCAACCTGACAGTGCAACTGAACGGCAGTTCCCCGGCAGGGCCGAATGTCACATATGCCTGGACGGGGCCAAATAACTATACGTCCAACCAGCAGAATCCGAGTGTCGGTACGGCCGGACAGTATGTACTGACCGTCACATCGGGCGCTAATGGATGTACCTCTACGGCCACTGCTACGGTAAATCAGAATACTACGCCGCCTACGATCAGTATTGCAACGCCGGGCAATCTCAATTGCAATAATCTGACGATCCAGATCAATGCATCGGGGTCATCGCAGGGTCCAAATTTTGCCTATGCATGGTCTACTGCCAATGGCAATATCGTCTCGGGCGCCAATACGCTCACCCCTGTTGTGAACGCTCCCGGTACATATTCTCTTCTGATCACCAACAATAACACGGGCTGTACTTCTACCGCCAACACGACCGTCAACCAGACGCCGGCCGTAACCGCCTCTGCTTCCGGTACGAATGTCAGTTGCAACGGCGGTTCGAATGGAACCGCTACTGCTACTCCGGGCGGCGGTACAGGAAATTATACCTATGCCTGGAGTACGGGCGCTACAACGGCAACCGTCAACGGGCTCTCGGCAGGCACTTATACGGTTACGATAAGCGACAATGCAAACTGCACAGCCACCGCTACGGCCACCATCACGCAACCGGCCGTACTCGCTGCAAATGCCACTGCTACGGCAGAAACAGCCGCCGGCGCCAATGACGGCACGGCCAGTTCGGCGCCGAGTGGAGGAACGGCTTCATACACTTTCCTGTGGAACAATGGACAGACTACAGCAACGATCACCGGGCTGGCACCCGGTAATTACACCGTCACGGTCACGGACATGAACAACTGCACGGCCGTTCAAACTGTCACGGTCAACAGCTTCAACTGCGCTTTGTCCGTTACGGCATCATCGACAAACGTCAGTTGTAACGGAGCCGGCGACGGCGCAGCCTCGCTCGTGCTGACCGGAGAAGCACAGCCGGTCGCATTCCTTTGGTCAAACGGCGACACGACGCAAAACATCATCGATCTGACACCGGGCATGTATTCTGTCGAGATCACGGATGCCAACAACTGCCAGGCTTCCGTCACGGTCAATATCACCCAACCTCCTGTATTGCTGGCCAATGCAACGGCTACCGCAGAAACCGGGCTGGGAGCAAATGACGGAACCGCTACTGCACAACCGACCGGCGGTACCGAACCGTACAGTTACTTGTGGAGTAATGACGAAACAAGCGCTACCATTACCGGTCTTGCCCCCGGCAGTTACAGTGTCACAGTTACCGATGATAATGATTGCACTTCTGTACAGACCGTTATTGTAAATTCCTATAACTGCTCGCTGACAACCAATATTACTGCTGTAGATGTTGTTTGTCTGGCAGACACTGACGGACAAGCGACGGTAATACTTGAAAACGGTGCTTTACCATTTACGTATGTCTGGAGCAACGGAGACACTACGGCGACCACCTCCAACCTGGGTATCGGAACCTACGTGGTCAGTGTAACAGATGCCGACGGGTGTTTTGCCATCGACTCGATCATGATCATGGCTACCGACAGCATTGCGCCGTCGATCTCCTGTCCCGGTAACATCAGTTTTTGCGGAGCGGATATTGTGACCTACCCAACGCCGGCTGTTTCTGACAACTGTAGTCTGAATGGCGCTCAACCAGTGCTCATCAGCGGCCTGCCCAGCGGATCTCCTTTCAACGACGGGGTAACAACACAGGTTTTCCAGGTAACGGATGCTATGGGGAATACGGCTCAATGCTCCTTTAGTGTCACGGTCTTTCCGTTACCCGACGTATTGGTGGATGGCATCGTCAACGATACCAACAATATGGGCACAGGGAGCATCAATATTACTCCCGTTGGAGGAACCGGGCCTTACTCTTTTATCTGGCGCCGGAACGGAGCTTTTTTCTCCAATGACGAAGACCTCAGCGGTCTGAACGAAGGGCTGTATTCACTGACAATCATCGATGCAAACGGATGTTCGGTCATGCTGGCGCCGGTAACGATCGGCAATATCGTCGGCACCTATGATCCAAAACTTGCGTCACTCGTACGCCTGATACCCAACCCGGTGCATACTGCTTTTCGCCTGGAAACCGAGGGCGTTAAGGTGGAGTACGGACAAATATTCACCCCGCAGGGACGAGTAGTGCAGGAAATAAAAGCCGCCGAATTTAGTGCGGAAATAATGGTAGAACACCTGCCAGCAGGCATTTACTTCCTGCAAATCCAGACCAGGGAAGGCACCCAAACCATGATCAAATGGGTGAAATCAAACTGATTGGTGTAGCAGTTTGAATCTGCATTACGGGCAAAAAAAGTGTCCGGTTCTTAATGAAAAGGTCAGACTCACCCGACCAGACCCTGCCACGGTTTCAACGTGGCAGGGTCCTTTTTTGCGGCATGACTTGCTGCAATTACAACCTGAAATTGTTGTTTGGCATCGCAATTGCGTTGCGTTTCAGTCGTTTTCATTCAAAACATTATTTAAAACTAAAATAAAGTCCGGCAAAAGTGTCAGTAATGTCGAAAAGCCGGAACTTTGAGTTTTAAACCTGCTAAACTCAACAATTACCGCCTCTAATGGAAGAAAAAAAACGCCGTCCGCGCATCACAAAGCCGGACCAGGGTTTCTCGCTGAAAGAGCGACCGAAACTCTACCGCCCCAATGACGACTCAAAAAAACCGGATGAAAGATCGGAAAACAGGCCCTGGCAGGACCGGAATTACGGAGAGCGCAAGCCCTGGCAAGACCGCAATCAGGAAGGTGGCGGATATAAAAAGCCCTACAATTCCGATCGCCCGCGCTACCAGGACCGGGGGGGAGATGGAGAGCGAAAACCCTGGCAGGACAGGGGCGGTCAGGGCGGCGACCGCCGTCCTTTCAACAAAGGAGGTGGTTTTGGTAAAAAGCCCTTTGGAAAAAAACCTTTCCGCAAAAAAGACGAGTTCGTTATCGAGCGCAAGCCCAAGCCCAATCTTCCCAGTGGCGAAGGCATGCCACTGAACAAATACCTGGCGCACTGTGGCGTTTCGTCGCGCAGAAAAGCCGTTGAATTTATCGATCAGGGTCAGGTGACTGTGAATGGTGAAGTTAAAACGGAACCCTACTATCGCGTTCAAAAAGGAGACGTCGTCACCTGCGAGGGCAAAACCCTCCAGATACAGGAACGCCAGGTTTATATACTGCTCAACAAGCCTAAAAATGTGATCACTACCACTGACGACGATCGTGGCAGACCTACCGTGATCGATATTGTCGATCCCCATTTCCCCGAACGTCTGTACCCCGTCGGGCGCCTTGATCGCGATACCACCGGCCTGCTGCTCATCACCAACGATGGCGATCTGGCTCAAAAGTTATCGCATCCCAGCCATCATGTGCAAAAACAGTATCGCGTAGGACTTCGCAAGCCACTTTCGCAGGCCGATCTGGAACATATTCAGCGCGGCGTGGAGCTGGAAGACGGATTGATGGAAGTCAACTGGATCCGTTTTTCCGAAGACCATCCCGAGCGCGATATCGTGGAACTGGAGATCACTTCCGGCCGCAACCGCGTCGTCAGACGCCTGTTCGAATCGCTTGGTTACGAAATATTCAAACTCGACCGCTTTTATTTCGCCGGTCTGACGAAAAGAGAACTTCCACGCGGTTCGTTCCGTGAACTGACCCAGCGGGAGATCATCATGCTCAAACACTTCACCGGACACCCTTCGTCATCTGCGAAAAAGGGGCAGGAGACGTCCGAAGAAGCGGATGAGGATTCCGAAAATTAACGGCCCGCCTGAATATTCAGTTAAAACATACGGATCATGAAAACACTCCAATTCGTGGCATCTGTCATGCTGATGATGGCCACAGTGTCTTTTTTACCGGCACAATCCAATTTCGGAGAGTTCAAATGGGGACTTACCGGAGGTGTGCATTTTGCCAGCTTCAATAACCTGGAACTGGAAAAAGAAGGCGGCAGGGTAGGCGTTGTCGGAGGCGCTTTTATGAAAATTCCGCTTTCGCACAAAGCATCTATCCGGCCGGAACTGTTGTTCAATATGAAAGGGGCTTCTTTAAAGTTGACCGATGATAATGGCGAAGACTCCGAAGGAAAGATCCGGTTGAATTATATCGAACTGCCGGTATCACTCGATTTTGAGTTCATGGGGATTATCGATGCCCATGCGGGTATCCAGGCTGCCTACCTGCTCAGCGACGCTTTCAAAGTAGACGGCACGTCCATTACTGTACTGGACGATCAATATAACAAAGGAGAATTCGGATTT
The DNA here is from genome assembly GCA_020636045.1 of Lewinellaceae bacterium. GTDB lineage: Bacteria > Bacteroidota > Bacteroidia > Chitinophagales > Saprospiraceae > M3007. Next base: position 518,504 of record JACJYP010000001.1, on the reverse strand, counting down.
CACTTTGGTACAGGCATCGACCTCGGGAATATTGGCGTGCATGTACGTTTTCAGCAAAGCCTCACGAGTTTTTTGGCCGATGGTTCCACATTTTCAGAACCTCGAAACTGGGGCATTACCCTTACGGCAGCCTATATGTTTATCAACTGATACACAGAAATGTTTCTGGTCTTCGGGGCCAATGATGAATATTGCAGCGGGGTGGCTATCAACCAAGCCACCCCGCTGTTGTTTTTTTGTACAAATCTTATGACCGCCTGAATTTGATCGCTCATGGCACGTATCAAGACCGATATCCTCGTACTGGGCTCCGGCATTGCCGGCCTGACCTTCTCCATCAAAGCCGCAAGGCAATATCCCGACAAAAACATCCTGATCCTTACCAAAACCGTAGAGGGCGAAAGCAACACCCGCTATGCACAAGGGGGAGTCGCTGCCGTATGGGATGAGGCGCACGATACTTTTGAAAAACACATTGCCGATACCCTCGATGCCGGCGACGGGCTTTGTAATGAGGATATCGTGCGCATTGTGGTGGAAGAAGGCCCGGAGCGGGTGCGCGAGATCATCGGCTGGGGTGCGCGTTTCGATAAGGAAAAAGATTCTCCGGAATACGATCTCGCCCGTGAAGGCGGCCACTCGGAACACCGCATACTCCACTACAAAGACCTCACCGGCTGGGAAATACAACGTACACTGATGGAGGAGGCAGATAAATATCCCAACATCAAAGTACTGGAGCACTATTTTGCACTCGACCTGATCACCCAACATCACCTGGGCAGGATGGTCATCCGCGTAACCCCCGGTATTGAATGTTATGGATGTTATGCGCTGAACAAGGAAAACGGCGAGATCGATACCCTGCTTTCCCGCGTCACGATCCTGTGCACCGGCGGCGGCGGCCAGGTGTACAAATCCACCACCAATCCGGTGATCGCTACCGGCGACGGCGTCGCCATGACCTACCGCGCCAAAGGCCGGGTGGAAAATATGGAATTCATGCAGTTTCACCCGACGTCGTTATACAACCCCGCCGGTGAAAATCCTTCATTTCTGGTTTCGGAAGCCGTACGGGGATTCGGCGCTATTCTCAAAACGGCTGAAGGTGAAGAGTTTATGCAACACTACGACCCGCGCCTGTCACTTGCACCGCGCGACATCGTCGCGCGCGCCATTGACTCGGAAATGAAAAAACGCGGTACGGAATGCATGTACCTCGACTGCCGTCACCTCGACAAAGAAGGTTTTGTCGCGCATTTTCCTACCATATACGACAAATGCCTGAGCGTCGGTATCGACCCTATGAAAGACATGATCCCCGTCGTGCCCGCCTGCCACTATATGTGCGGTGGCATCAAAGTAGATGCATTTGGAAGCAGCAGTATACACAGGCTTTATGCAGCAGGGGAGTGCTCGTCTACCGGTCTGCACGGCGCCAACCGCCTTGCCTCCAATTCATTGCTGGAGGCGATGGTCTTCGCAGACCGTATTCATCGCGACATACAGGGAAAAATGGAACACTGGGATTTTCAGGAAGGCATTCCCGACTGGAATGCAGAAGGCACCACCTCGCCCAATGAGATGGTACTTATAACCCAGAGTATGAAGGAGTTGAAGGACATCATGTCCTATTACGTGGGCATTGTGCGTTCGAATATTCGTCTGAAACGCGCACTCGATCGCCTCTACCTTCTTTATCAGGAAACGGAAGATCTGTATAAAACGACTGCGGTGAGCCCTCAACTGATGGAACTGCGCAACCTGATCACGATCGCATACCTGATCACCCGCGCTGCATCGCACAGGCGGGAAAGCCGGGGGTTGCACTTCACCACAGACTACCCGGACAAACTTCCATTTGTGGAATATTCGGTATTGTAGTTTCAGGCTTCTACTTTTTCCGTAATCACTTCCTGAAGGAAGTTTTCCAGAATCGTGTTGAATTCATCGGGCTTTTCCATCATGGGCGCATGGCCGCATTCATCGAGGAAAAACAACCGGGAATTTTCGATCAGTTCGTGAAACTTCTCCCCGACGAATGCCGGAGTCACATTGTCCTGCTTGCCCCAGATCAGGAGCGCGGGGGCTTTTATCTTGTGCAGTTTGTCGCCGAGATTGTGGCGCACGGCCGATTTGGCGGTTGCCACGACCCGTATCGCTTTATTCCGGTCGTTGACGATCCCAAACACTTCGTCGACCAGTTCTTTTGAAGCCACTTCAGGGCTGTAAAAAGTATCTTCCGTTTTCTTTTTGATGTATTCGTAATCGCCCCGCTTTGGGAAAGCCGTTCCGAATGCGCTTTCGAAAAGCCCCGAGCTCCCCGTCAGGGTGATCGAAGCAATATGCTCGGGATGCGCCAGCGCATACAAAAGCGCGATGTGCCCGCCCAGTGAGTTTCCAAGCAGGTGTACTTTATCGTATCCCCTGTAATTGACAAATTTTGTAACAAAGTCGACCAGCCCCATCACGGACACCTGAAAGATCGGCATTTCGTAGATCGGCAGGATCGGCACAACTACGTTGTACTGGCCGGAAAACCGCTTGATGATACCCTCGAAATTGCTGAGTGCGCCGAAAAGACCGTGCAGGAGAAGCAGGGTTTCGCCGCTGCTGCCCGCTCCTGATTCAATAAAACGAAAACTGTTTTCTTCTTTTATAGGAATATCCATGCGCCGAATTCAGGTATAGATGAGCAAAAATAGGAAAAACCGGTCAACGCAACCGGCCTCACCAAGCGGTAAACCTAATGGCTTCGCGTGAAAATTGGAGTATGTTGCCGCTGAAATTTATTTGCGGTCCCTGAAAGTACGGACTTTCGGTCATTTTACAAAAAATAAGGGCCTCGCCGGTTTGCTTACCGGTCCGATACGCTACTTGCCAAACGCCGCTTACCGGAACATTGGTATGTAACAAACAGCAGAACGCCGAACAAAATGACCGCGCCGGCCTGGTGCATCACCCCCAGGGTAACCGGTATCATGGATTTGCCGTTGATCAGCGTTAAAATACCCAGCAGCACTTGCAGCAACAGCATGGCAACCAAAGCCACATTGCCTTTTCTCAGCAAAGGCGCTTCTGTTTTGCGCGCACGCCAGACAAAATACATCGCCAAAATAGTCAGAATATATGCCGTATTCCGGTGCAAAAACTGGATCAGTGCCGGCATGAACGGATTGGTATCGTAGTTGAGAAAATTTTCCAAATGCCAGGCGGATCCGTCGAGCAAAACAGCCGGCAGGTATTCTCCTTTCATGTCGGGCCAGGTGGGATAAAACAGGCCGGCTTTGGATCCGGACATCATCGCGCCCAGGGCAATCTGGAAAAAAGCAACGGCAACCACTGCCCATGCAAAACGACGCATCTCCTGACCTCTAGATACTGGTTCGGGATTGGGTTGGTATGCAATAAAGGTGGTCCAGAGCAGATATCCGAAAATGAGCAGCCCCATACACAGGTGCAGCGTAAGGTTGTATGCATTTACCCAGGGGCGATTGATCAGGCCGCTATGCACCATGATCCAACCGAAAAACCCCTCAAGCCCTGCCAGCAGCACCACCACGATCAGGCGGGGCAACAAACGCCTCGACAACATTCCCTTCCATACGAACCATAAAAAAGGAAAAAGAAATACCAAACCCATCAGGCGGGCCCACAGGCGGTGAAAATATTCCCAGAAATAGATGAACTTGAATTCTCCCAGCGTCATACCCTTGTTGATCTTGTGGTATTGAGGAGTCTGTTTGTACAATTCGAATTCCGATTCCCACTTTGCTTCGCTAAGGGGAGGAACACTTCCTTTCACCACCTCCCAGCGCGTAATGCTCAACCCGCTGCCCGTCAGCCGGGTAACTCCGCCGATGACAATTTGCATAAAGATCATGACAAGCCCCGTGATCAGCCAGGCCTTGACTGCCAGGCCAACTTGTGCTTCATCTGTAAAACGTAGTTTCCAATCCATATATCAATCTTGCCCTGTTTTAAAAACAAAACAAAAGTAGGGCCTCCGGTCCGAATACTTTTCCCCATCTCTATTACCCTTAATAGATTTTAATAAGTATAAATTTCATTCGCCTGCGGCCATCATCAGTACTGTTAGTTTGTGGAAAACCGCGTAACTGAAAAGCACCTGCCTTTCGTTAAGAATAGTTACCCGTTTCATGCACATGTTATCCACGAAAACAGGTCTTTAAAATCATGGAATTGTACTGTTTTCCACATGCCGAACCGAAATTGTTGAAAAACCGGGTGTTTGACTTTTCACGGCCTTTGAAAATGTGAATGCCTGTGTGCGATACAGGTGGATCTCCACATACCGGAGCGAGTGCCGGACAGGCTGTGTGTACAATGCTGCCGGATTGTGGAATGCCGTGGAGAAAGCGGAAACTTATACACAAGAACACTGCGTCCAACCCCAGCTGTAAGTTTTTTATTTTCAATATATTTTATATAATAATTTATTATACTGTTTATAAATTGATCAAACAATATGTTTTCTGAAACAATTACCACAAAATGAGTCGCTTGCAGATTTTTGCTTTTGAAGATCGCAATATGATTCGGCGCGTGATAGCGATTTATGTTTTTTATATCGGAAATGTTAAAACAATTACGGCAACGTGTTCACCTTTGCGTGCTCTTTTTCCACAAACCGGGCTGCTGTTAAAAAATCCCTAATCCCGGTACCCGGCCGTAGCCTTTTGAAATGGTATTGCGTTTTAAAGGCTGAACATTCTAAACACATGAATACAATGAAGAAAACATTACTTCTGCTGCTGACCCTGTTCAGCGTACAGTTTGCAGAGGCCCAACTGGACGGCCTCATAAAAAAAGCGGAAAAAAAACTCGGACTCAAGGACGGCGCCCTGACGCAGGAAGAGGCGGGGAACGGTCTGAAAGAAGCGCTGAATGCCGGCATCGGCGAAGCAGTAGACTTTCTTTCCGCCAAAGACGGCTATTTCAAAAGCCCGTACAAGATCCTCGTGCCCGAAGAGGCGCAAAAAGTGATCGGAAAACTCAAGACCGTACCCGGATTCACCAACCTGGAATCGGACCTGACGGAGCGCATGAACCGCGCCGCCGAAGATGCGGCTACCCGTGCTAAACCGATTTTTGTATCGGCCATCAAAAAACTGACCTTCAAGGATGCCATGAATATCCTGATGGGCGATCAGGATGCTGCCACACGTTATCTTGAAAAAACGACCTACCAGGCCCTGTACGACGAATTCAAACCCGTCATTCAGGAATCGCTCGATAAGGTGAACGCCCGCGAGTACTGGCGCAACGCAGTGAATGCCTATAATAAGTTGCCGCTGGTTACGCAAACCAACCCCGAACTCGACGACCACGTCACCACCAAAGCGCTTGGCGGTATGTTCAGTTTAGTAGAAAAGAAAGAAAAAGGCATCCGTACGGATGTCGGTCAGCGCAATTCTGATCTCATGAAAAAGGTTTTTGCAAAGCAGGACAAAAAGTGATCCTGTAAATACACATTTGCCATTATCAGGGCCGACGGAGGATGTTTCTCCGTCGGCCTTTTTTGTTAGGAAAGTCTCTTGCATAAAATCCCGAACACGTTCTTATTTTAAACCGCCCGTTCGCTTCGTTGTTATGCATGACAAAACAAATAGATGCCGACCACCTGGTACAACGGATACATCACAAAACTGGAACCCATCGCTCCGAATGTGCGGCAGTTCTGGCTGGAAATGCCCGAAATCAGCACGTTTGAGTTCAAGGCAGGGCAATTCGTGACCATGGACCTGCCCGTAGGGGAAAAACGCCAGCAGCGATGGCGCAGTTACTCCATCGCCAATGCACCCGACGGATCCAACGTGCTCGAATTTTGCATCGTCCGCTCGGAAGACGGCATCGGGACCAAATACCTTTTCGACGATATTTCCACCGGATCGGCGCTCCGGTTCAAAGGTCCGGACGGCGCCTTTGTGCTCCCCGACACAATCGATAAGGACCTTGTGTTTATTTGCACCGGCACGGGTGTGGCGCCTTTCCGCAGTATGCTGCACGATCTGCAAAAAAGCGGGCGTCCGCACAAGAACATCCACCTGATCTTCGGCACGCGCGAAGAAGCGGGCATCCTGTACAGGAGCGAGTTCGAGGCGCTCGAAAAAAGTATGCCGGGTTTCAAATACGATGTGGCATTATCGCGGCAGCCCGACTGGCCGGGTTATAAAGGATACGTGCACCAGATCTACCTGGAGCAATATAAAGAAGTGCGTCCCGATGTTCATTTCTACATCTGCGGATGGGGCAATATGATCGATGATGCCGTTGCCAACCTGATCGTCCGGCTCGGCTACGACCGCACGCAAATCCACTACGAGTTGTATGGCTGAGTGAAAATTCGTTTTTCGCTACCTTCGTCCTAAAGATATCCGGAAAAGAAATGTCAAAGCGGAAAACAGCCAAATCCAGGCCACCTGTACAGCAATCAAAAAAACAACAACCTGAAACGAAAAAGCCTGCGTCGCCTGCTCACAGGCAGATTCCCGGCGCATGGGTCGTAGGTGCAGTAGCGGCTGTTCTGGGCTTTGTATTGTACTACAACACGCTGGGGCATGGCTATTGCCTCGACGACTTTTCCAGCATCAAGGAAAACTGGGTCGTCAAAGGCGGGCTGAAGAACCTGGGACTGATCTTTTCAAAAGAATATCGCTACGGATCCTGGAACAGCCCCGGGTCGCTGTACCGCCCGCTTGCCCTGACGGTTTTTGCAATCCAGTGGCAATTATCGCCTGATAATCCCTACGTCGGGCACCTTGTCAACATTTTAGCCTACGCATTTACGGGCTGGCTGCTTTGGGTCACCTGGCGCCGTATCCTGGTCAAGTATCCACCTGTGCTGACGGCCCTTGCCGTATTGCTGTTTATAGCGCACCCGGTACATACGGAGGTAGTGGCAAACATCAAAAGCCTTGACGAGATCATGTCGCTGATGTTTTGCACGCTCTCGTTGTACGGCATATGGCGTTATCTGGAACGCGACAGCAGCCCCTGGCTGGTACTTTCGGTCATTTCCTATGGCCTCGGCATCTTTTCCAAGGAAAGTGCCATCACCTTTCTGGCGATCGTTCCGCTGACCCTTTGGTTTTTCGGCGATCAGCCTGATGGCCGTATTGCCCGTATATCGGGCCTGATGCTTATCCCGGCCGCTATTTTTCTCCTGGCACGCTATCAGGTGATCGCTTCCCAGACTGCCCAGGAGACGTTTTCCATTCTTGATAATTTCATGGTGGAGGCCGGCCGCGCCGATACCCTCGCATCGGCATTTATGATGTGCGGCAGGTATCTATGGACGCTTGTATTGCCACTCAGCCTGGTGCACGATATGGGATATCAACAGATGGTTCCCGTATCCTTTGGGGACTGGAAGGCCCTGCTGGGTTTTCTGGTGTACGCAGGCATGTTCGCATGGGCCTTATTCAATTTGCCCAAAAAACACTTTCTCTCGTTTGCCATCTTGTTCTATCTGATCACTTTTTCGCTGTTCAGCAATGTGTTGATCACGATCGGTACCTCCTACGGCGAGCGCCTGTTATATGCGCCATCGCTCGGATTTGCTTTTATACTGGCATATTTCCTTTGCAAATTATTGAAGGTAAAAGACACTGACAGCATCTGGAACCCCGGGGGGAAAGGATCTGTATTGTGGGGAATCGCCGGATTGATCATGGTACTGTATGCCGCGAAAACCATAACCCGAAATCCTGCCTGGTTCGATAGCGAAGCCTTGTACAAGGCCGACATAGAGAAATCACCGAAAGGCGCCAAACTCAACTATCATCTGGCACTGGAGCTGACCAAAAAAGGCGTCGATGAAAAAACAGGCGCCGTGACTGATTCCAGCTGGGTGCTGAAAGGGATTGAACGTTACAGCAAGGCGATAGAGTTGTACCCCAAATACCACGATGCATACGGCAGCCGCGGCCTGGCCTATTTCCGCCTTAAAAAATACGACCAGGCATTTGATGATTACCAGAAATCGCTGCAATACCGCCCGGGCGACCCGAAGGTGTTGTCGAACATGGGTTTCATCTATTTTCTTCGCAATCAACTGGATAAAGCGGAAGAAGTCTACCGTCAATCGATCAAATCCGATCCGCGATTTGTAGACGCGCGGCGCAATCTCGGTGCCGTGATGGCCATGAAAAAGAATTTCCCCGCAGCCATCGAACAATGGGAAGAAGCGCTGAAATACGACCCGGAGAACGTCACCCTGCTCAATTATATCGGCCTGGCCTACAAGGATATGGGCCAACCCGAGAAGGGAAAGCCGTATCTGGACAAGGCGGCGCAGCTGGGCGGCAAGTGATCGCTTACCGGACTGTCAGATAGGGCTTTATCTTTTCCAGCCAATGCCGGTCGTTGAAGGCCGCGATTTTAGACAGGTCGTCCACTGCGGTATACGGCCCGTGTTGATCGCGATATGCCACAATGAGTCTTGCCTGTTTTTCAGAGATGTAGGGATGTGATTTTAAGGCTGCAATGTCTGCCGTATTCAGATCGATGTATCGGATTTCCGAATTTCGGAAGACCACCAACGGCCGTATGCGCTGAAATACACTATCGGGCAGGCCGTACATTTCACTTATTTGCCCTACGGAAAGAAAGCCGCCCAAAGCATTCCGGAATTTTACGACCTGCCGCGCCCTTTTTTCACCGATCCCAGGCAGGCGTCGCCACATCTCTTCGGTGGCCAGGTTGATGTCCAATTGAGAATTTGGCGCATTCCGTTCGATTTTCGGATTCGTATTACCTGAATAACTTACCGGTTTCGATGCTATCTGCGCCTGATCGGCATTGATCGCGATATAAGGCGCCAGCCGCAGGTAGTCTTTTTCTTCGAGCGTATATATTTTCCGGAAATCGGCCGGATTCCGGAAACGACCGCCTTTGCTCCGGTAATTCAGGATGCTTTTTATCGTCCTTCCGGGCAGACCCAGCCGGATGAATTCCTGCTCGCTGGCCAGGTTGGGGTCGAATGGAAAATACTCGGGTTCCGTTTCCTTTTCAGCAAGCGCAAAAGCGCGATGCTCCGGCGCACCGATCCGGATGTAGGGCTTGAGCCGTTCGTAGTCTTCGGCAGGCAGGCTCCATATTTTTTTCAGGTCTTCCGGTTTTCGGAATTTTCCGCCCTTGTCGCGATAATTACAGATGATGCGCGCTACTTTTTCACTCAAACCCAGCCGGATCAGGTCGTTTTCAGTGGCATCGTTCGGATCGAACTCGAATAATTCAACTTTGCCTCCGGCAGTACTTCCGCCGGCTTGCCGAAAGGCGTCGATATCTGAGCGGAAAGCGGAAAAATCAGCGGGTTCCTGTTTGTGCAAACGCCGCATCAAATACGGAAATGCAAAAATGGCGGCGCAGATGATCGTCAAAAACAGGATGCCGATGCGCTCTTTCCGGCTGAAATGGAAATAGTTGATGAAGAAGTGTTTCATGATGATGTGGATTAAGGTTAAGGAATACATTTCAGGCCCTTGCCGGCCATCATTTATCTGGATACCCAGGCTCCCTGTTCGCGCACATCGTGACAGGGAATGCCTTCAGCAGCACATTCGGATTTCCACCGTGCGACCTGCTTCCAGTGATTGGTATTGTCAAATACGACCGTTTTGAAGGGGAACTGCCTGCGGCATTCTTCGATACTCACCCACGGGTTATTGGCCAGTATTACAACATCAACCGGGACCGGGGGAAAGCGCCCCGGTTTGATCAATTGCCCGCTTTCCACGATGGCGATCTTTTTATCGTAAAATTGAACAAAAGGCGAGTCGAACATCAGATTGGAACGCGTCAGCGAATCCGGTCCGAGCATTTCGATACTTTGAGCTCCCGATGCCCATCTGTTCGGCTGCGCTGAAAAAGCGATTTGTTTGGCAGTCAAAGAGTCTCCCCCCAGCGTGAACAGGCGATCACCGGCAAAAAAGTCCATGAGCCGGCTATTGGTGATGCTGTAAATGGCAATTTGCTTTTGTGAAAGCTGCGCACGTACACGCATGATTTGTACAACACCAAGGCATCCAGTCAGCATCAGCGCACCCATCAGGTACCGGGCTTTTCGGAATGCGAGCGTAGCGCCCAAAAGGAGCAGGATCACATACAGGAAAAACGCAGCGGCAGCGCCGATCCAGATGCCGCCGATCACGCTACCCGGAAGATGCTGAATGCCTACGATCAGTTGATTGATGCCCCAAAGCATCCAGTAGAGCGCCATGCCAAGCCACTTTGCCACAACCGGGAACATCAGATCGCACAAGATCAGTGCAGCCCCGCCGGCCATGAATACGGCGCCGCCAAACACCACGACCCAACCTGCAAGCCAGAAATAGACGGGGAACTGGTGGAAATAAAAAAGCGAGAGCGGAAGGGTCCCCAGTTGCGCGGAAAAACCGACAAGCAGGATCTGCCAGGCATAATCGGCCCATTTGGGTAGCATGGGGGATAGGCGGTAGAGCCGGGGATAAAAAAATACCATGCCCGCCACGGCGGCATACGACAGTTGAAACCCCGCATCGAATAAAAAATAGGGGTTGTATAGCAGTAAAATGAATGCGGATGCGGGCAATACATTCCAGACGGACGCTTTTCTGAAAATTGCCTTGCCGATCAGGTATGTGGAAAACATGACCGAAGCCCGCAAAACCGACGCCGTTGCCCCCGTCAGGAAAGTAAACGACCAGATCGCTGCGAGCAGAACGACATTTTCCAGCAACCGGCCCCATGTACCGCGCATCCGGAGCCGCCGGAGCAAAAAGAACAACCCCGCGTAAAGTAAACCGACATGCGTGCCCGACACTGCCAATGCGTGCATCGAACCGGTTTCCGCATAAGCCATGCGCAGTTCATCGGAAAGTTCCTCCTTGTACCCGACCAGTAAAGCCGAGGCCACGGCATATTCGTTCTGCGTGGGAAAATGTTCGTTCAGGAGCGACAGTAGTTTTTCGCGGTAATGGAATGCCGTTCGCCAAATGAAATGGCCCTGCCCCTGCGACAGTCGCCGGATCGAATCTGACTTTACAAAAGCCTGAAAATGAATGTTTTGAAAATGAAGATAGCGGCTGTAATCAAATGCATACGGATTTTTCGGGCCTTCTGCAGGGCGCAACGCAGCACGGAACATCACCCTGTCGCCGTAGCGTATGGAATCGGTTCTAGGGCCGGTTTTCAGAAAAACCATCAGACTGCCTGTAGCGGAAGAAAGACTGTCGGGCGATGTGCCGACGGCTTCCACCCGGACGGGAAATTTCAGGCGGACTCCTCCGGCAGAAGGAGCGTCGCTAACGGTTCCGAACACAAAATGGGCCTGCGGCAGTTTGTTTGAAAAATGTCCGGCGCTGCGCAATTCGTTGTGGCTGACGATGCGGAAATACCCCGCGCCAAAAAACAATAAAAAGAGCAGGGTGCCAAAAATCCAGCGGTAGCGATAGGGAAAAGACAGCAGTGCCAAAACCGCAGCGATCAGTGTGCCGGCTACGAGGCCGGCGCCAAGACCGGGGAGGGGGATATCCAACCATCCGCCGGCAAGCAAGCCCATGGCGAATGGTATGAACAACCGCATGAAGGGGGTAGCGCGGAGGTTCATGGGTTATATATTTTGATATTATCGGGTAGTATATTTCAAAAAATGGCGTGTCAGATTTTTTGCGACATAAAAATGTGGTTTTTATTCGATATGTAAGTGTTAAATTTTAAAAGGCAACAGAAAATAATTCGCTTTTCGGAAGATATCTGAAAAACGGCGATCAGGCGTTTTGATCTTTGAGAAAAACGGCAAGTACGCGCTCGGCTGCGGCAAAAGGGGAGAGGCGGCCCGCCAGGACCTCGGGTTTAAGGGCTGCCAGTGCAGTTCGTACCCCGGCGTGTTCGAAAAGAGCCGACTGCAGTCCTGCCTGAAGGGCTTCCTGCAACCAGTATTCTGCCTGTTGTTTCCGGTTTTCATAAAAATAGCCGTTGACGCGGCTCTGCGTTTCAAAGGCGAGCACCGTTTCCCAGAGTTTGTCGATCCCTGTTCCCGTTTCTGCGCTGCAGGTAAGCACCCGGGGCGCCCAGCCGTTGGCTTTGGGTGGCAGCAGATGCGTGGCGTTATGGTAAAATGCCCGGGCCTGCCCGGCCAGTTTTGTGCGGTCCCCGTCGGCTTTGTTTACGGCAAGAATGTCTGCCATTTCCACGATGCCGCGCTTGATCCCCTGCAATTCGTCGCCGGCGCCGGGCAAAAGCAGCAGCATAAATACATCGGTCATGCTGTGCGCCGCAATTTCCGACTGTCCCACTCCCACGGTTTCGATGATGACGGTATCGTAACCCGCGGCTTCCACCAGCAGGATGGTTTCCCGTGTTTTTCGGGCTACGCCGCCAAGGGAGTTTCCCGAAGGAGACGGTCTGATGAAAGCATTTTCGTTATTGGAAAGCCTTTCCATACGCGTTTTATCCCCGAGAATGCTGCCTTTGCTGAGGCTGCTGGTCGGGTCGATCGCCAGCACCGCCACTTTTTTCCCTTCCCGGGTGATATGTGTGCCGAGCGCTTCGATCAGGGTACTTTTTCCGACACCCGGCGCGCCGGTTACTGCAACGCGGAGCGATTCCGCCCGATCTCCTCTGGCGAGCAGGTGACCGATCACCTCCTGCGCGAGTGCATGGTGTTCCGATCGGGCGCTTTCTACCAGGGTAATAGCCTTCCCCAACACGACGCGGTCGCCCGCGCGTATGCCCTTTACGAATTCTTCTGAAGTCGGCAGTGTACGGCGCATGACGCTAAGGTAGAATTTGTCCGGATTTTTGCGCTATCGCGCCCTTCCTTCGACATTTTTGAAATGGAGGAGCGGATTAAAGTTCTCTAACACAATGTCATAATAAAATTTAACTAATTTATATATCATTATTTTAAAAGTAATTGTGTGTTAATGTGGTTTATGAAAATTGCACAATAGGTTAAACTCGGTTAATACCCTCGGCGGAGATGCATCCGTATTGTTTTTACAGGTGTCATATCAGCATATTGCGCAGTATTCGCAGTATTTCTGACAACAGAACCATGGAACCAGGCGGCGTCCGGCGTATGATCAAAAATCCGCAGTTTCCGGTGCGCGGAGCGCCGGCGCCACCTGTTTTTTGCAAAAACCTTCTCCCGGGAGCAGTTGTTTGTAGGGGATAAACAAACAAGTATTTACATAATGAGACACTTATTTCCCGCGATCTTTCTGCTTGGCATGCTGGCTTCCTGCGGTAATGAGACGCCTTCGGACGATGCCCCAAATGCCGCTAAAAAAACGGCAGCGGAAGCTCCAGTCGCTGTAGGAGTCAAAAAGAACATCCTTTTTTTTGGCAACAGCCTCACTGCAGCCTATCAACTTTCTCCGGAACAGGGTTTCACCGCGCTGATCCAGCAAAAAATAGACACGCTCGGGCTTCCATATTCTTGCATCAACGCCGGCCTGAGCGGGGAGACGACTGCCGACGGCGTCAGCCGGATCGACTGGGTATTGCAGCAACCGGTTGATGTATTTGTGCTCGAACTTGGCGGTAATGACGCGCTAAGGGGGCTGCCGCTCGCCGAAACGCGAAAAAACCTCCAATTGATCATCGACAAGGTGAAAGCCAAATACCCTGACTGCAAGATCGTAGTCACAGGCATGATGGCGCCGCCCAATCTGGGAGATTATGCAGAGGATTTCAGAAAGATATTTCCGGCGCTGGCCAAAAAGAACGACGCGGCGCTGATCCCGTTTCTGCTGGAAGGTGTCGGTGGCGATCCGTCCCTGAACCTGGGGGACGGGATCCATCCGAATGTGGAAGGCCACAAGATACTCGCCGAAACGGTCTGGAAGACCCTGCGTCCGGTGTTGTAAATGCTCCGGGAGACTTGTTCAATAAAGTCTGATGATCCGGGCATCTTGCAAAACGGCACTATTTAAGCCTGAAATGCGCTCTATCCAGCCGCTGCGCATCAAACGGAACGCGTTGCACAAAGGACGTTTGTCCTGACAATGAACCTTGCTGCGACAACACAAAGGGCATTTGTCTTGACAATGAACCTTGCTGCGACAACACAAAGGACGTTTGTCTTGACAATGAACCCTGTAATGACAACACAAAGGACGTTTGTCTTGACAACGAACCTTGTAACGACAACACAAAGGGCGTTTGTCTTGACAACGAACCTTGTAATGACAACACAAAGGGCGTTTGTCTTGACAATGAACCTTGCAGCGACAACACAAAGGACGTTTGTCGCTACATATTACAGCTCTGCACCGGTGTCTTGTGATCAGGGACAAACACCGAAGTGCTTTTCCCCTCTGTAAAGGTTCGATTTGCAATACATGTATCCCGAAACCTGTCCAAAATTCACGTTGTGTTAAATTGTATTTTGTTGAAAAACAGTCGTTTTTAAACAAATGCTAACTTTGCTTTAGAAAATTCTTTTGCCGGAATGGACGTTTGATGCCCATTGGCGGCAAGATGCTGCCAACTTGAAAAACTGAATATGGATCTGCAGCAAACGCTTTCCCAAATCAAAAAAAGCACAGGGGAAGGCAATATCGAACAGGCGCTGGAACAATTGATCGCACTGCTGGAAAGCGACCCCAAATACGGGGAACTCGCCCAGGCGGCCCGGGTCAATCAGGCCGACCTGTATCAGGTAAAGGCACAAGTGCTGAAAAGCACGATATCGGGTGAAGAAGCACGCCTGGCCACCAACCAGATCACCGATCGCGTGCTCCAGATCGTCGGTCGCCTGGAAGCCGGTAAACTCAGCCTGCAGGAAACCGAAAAACCTCCTTCCCGGTCACAGGCGTGGCGATATTATATCATAGGGGGCCTGGTTACCCTGATCGCCGTATTCTTCGCCTGGCGGTTTTTTCATCGCAGCGAACCCGACGGATGCCCGGAATACGACAGCGGAACGCAGTACAGGGTGATGATCCTGCCCTTCAAAAAAACGGGCAGCGAGAAAAACGCGGAACCGGAGTTCGAGATCGTCGACGGCCTGAACAAACTGATCAGCCGGACATCCTACCTGAACGCTGATGCCGATGTGAACGAAGTGTACAACATCGACCAGAACTACCCGAGTTTTTCCGAAGCAGCGGACATTGCGCGGTCCTGCGGCGTGCAGATGATCGTGTGGGGGAAGATCGATCAGAACAGCGCGGGCGAATACAAACTGGATGTTTTTTACAAGTTGCTCGATGAAGGCGTAGTGCAGACGACCGGCGATACTACGCTCAGCAAACTGCTGAAGACCCGCGACGAAGGCCAGCAACTAAGCCGCGATGCGGCAGCCGTCACCAATCTGCTGTACATCGTTCTGGCCAATCAGGCGCGTGTGCCGGTACTGGCCAACCTGCTCGACGAGATGCCGCCGATGCCGGGTGCAACGCTTCCCTCTGCTGCCGATACCAGCTGGATGCTCACCATGCTGGCGCTTGCCGAGAATTACAAGAACAACAAGCAGTTTGAAAAAGCCATCGACACTTACGACCAGGTACTGACCGTTTTTCCGGAAAACCAGGAAGCGCGCCTGAAACGCGGAGCGTTGTTGTACCAAAAAGGAGAATATGCAGCGGCTACCTACGATCTCGACCTGGCGGCGCCCGACCAACAATCCGCCAATACCGATTTGCTAAAGATCCGCTCCGATGCTGCATTGAAAAGCGGCAATCCGGCCAAGGCAGTGGAAGACCTAAATCAAATCCGTGAAAAGAGCGATACCGAAGAACCCTGGCTGAGGGACAAGTTCAAGGAAGCGCGTGACACCATGAATGTGATGCGCGAACGCCTTGACGACGCTGAAAAAAAAGCGCGCACACAGCCGCGCGACACCAAAACCCAGGTGGAAGCGGCAAAGATCAGCGCAGGCCTGGGCCTGCACGATAAGGCGCTTGACTATTCCCAAAAAGCGGTCAGATATGCACCTGAAGACAAGGATGCTGTTACGTTGAAAGTCGACGCTTTGCTGGCAAAGGGAGATACTTCGGCTGCCAAAAAAGCCATTCAGGATGCGGAAAAGAATGGTATAAAGCCCGCGACGGTTGAAAAATGGCAGCCGCTGCTCAGGCGTCCCAATCTGCCCCTGCTCAAGCGGCAGTAATGTCAGAACAACTCGCCCTGCTCGGCGAACCGGTGCGGATTTTCGTGGCGCAACAACTGCATCTTGGTATCGAGCCCGTAAAAGTATCCCCGCAGTTCTCCCGCTTTCCCGATCACCCGATGGCAGGGCACAACTATCGCCAACGGGTTATTCCGGTTGGCCAGGCCCACCGCCCGTACGGCCGCCGGCTTTCCGACGCGTTCGGCGATATCCGAATAGGAAGCCGTTTTTCCAAACGGTATCTTCAGTAATTCTGCCCAAACCTGCTGATGAAAATCGGACCTGCCGCTCCAGTCTATTTTCAGATCGAATTCGCGGCGTTTACCTTCAAAATACTCCTGTAACTGACGCTTGCATACTGCAACGGGGTGGTTTTCGGACAAGTCGATCTGCGTTTCCGTTTCTGCCGGGCCTTCTTTCAGATGAATTGTTCTGACGCCCAGGTCGCTGCCGCTGATCTCAAACCAGCCGATCGGAGTGGAGAGAAATAAACGCGTCGTCATAGCATCGGACTTGTTGGTCGGGTGAATTAATGCCCTTGCGCCACCCATCGTTTCCGGTCGGCCAGGGCTCCGAGTTGTTCCCAACTCAGGATCGTTTCCATTGGCCCCACGGCATGCGGCGCCACTTCGTAGTCGCTGTATGCAAATATAATCCCTTCGGGCACAATGCCGGCGTTCACCGGCATCGGCAGGTGTTCCAGACCAGGATAAAGCAGCTGAGTGATGTCGTCGGTCGGGTCCAGCCCTTTGTCTTTTTTATAAGCAGCCTCCAGCATCGGGCGCACGGCGTTGGTATCGGTCAGCAGCGCTGTGATCGGCAGTTCCCTGCCGGTGCCGCGATCAAAACTGATGATGGCAACGGCAGCATTGGGGTGGGCGCCGCCGGTGTACCAGTTGAAGTCGAGGCGGAAAGTGACCGCTTTGGGCGTATTGAAAAGTACGCTGCCCGTCATTTGCATGGTATGGCCGGCTTCCTGCTGTGGAAAATCGCGCTTGAGTTGAACGAATTCGTCAATAAACCGGGCGGCAGCAGAATCAAGCGAGGTTTCCAGCGAAGGACCGGATTCCGCGCCTACGCCCGCCAGAATGCGCTCCTGCAGGGCCTGCCGTATCCATTCTGCGGCGCTGGAGTCTTTGGTTGCGATATCGGGATAAATGATATTGAAATCAGCGCATTGTTCGTCGTTGACACAGTAGTGTTTTACAAAACTGCGCATCTCGTACCGGAGCGTATCGGCTACCGGCGCCGCATTGGCGTTGGTGTTTCCCTGTTTTGAATGGCAGGAAAGGTAGAAAACAGCAAAAAGGGCCGGTATGATTGATTTCAACATAACGCTGCGGTATGAACACAATTTAGAAAATACCTGCTGCTAAGATATGCGATCTTTACTCGGTCATTTCGCCTGCCGACTGCTTTTCAAACAATTCTGCGTAATAACCTCCTTTGGCCATCAATTCGTCGTGGGTGCCCATTTCCGCGATGCTGTGGTCGTCCAATACAATGATCTTGTCAAACTCGAGCATGGAATAGATGCGGTGCGTGATGATGATCGCCGTTTTTTCGGCAAGCGCCGTTTCAAGATAGCCGAGAATGCGGCTTTCCGTGTTGGTATCAACGGCAGAAAGGCAATCGTCCAGCACGACGATATCGGGATCTTTGGCAAATGCCCGCGCAATGCTTACCCGCTGTTTTTGGCCGCCCGAAAGGGTTACGCCGCGTTCGCCTACCACTGTGTCGTATCCTTTCGGCAGCTCGGCGATGTCGTCGTGCACAGCAGCGCTTTTTGCGTAAAACTCCGCTTCTTCCCGGGTGATGCCGTCTTTTCCAAAGGCGATATTGCCAAAAACGGTATCGGAAAAAAGAAATACATCCTGCGGCACATAGCCGATGCGCCTGCGCAGGTTGGCGAGCGGATGCTGGCGGATATCCTTGCCGTCGATCAGAATACGCCCCTCGCTTACATCGTACATCCGTACGAGCAGGTCAGCCATCGTCGTTTTCCCGCTTCCAGTACGCCCGATGATGGCCATTTTCTGGCCCGGAAGCACTTCAAAAGAGATATTGGTCAGCGCTTTAATGCCCGTATCGGGATATACGAACGAAACCTTGTCAAAGACAATATGACCTTTCAATGCGGCAGGCGCCTGCCCGTTTTCTCCCGGGTCGGTAATGGCAGGTGCGGTTTTTAAAAATTCATTGATCCGTTTTTGCGAAGCCGCCGCTTGCTGCGTCAGCGAAGCGATCCAGCCGATGGCGGTGACCGGCCAGGTGAGCATATTGATGTAGATCACAAATTCTGCAATATTACCCGCCGTCACGCCTTTTCCCTGCACGACCAACAACCCGCCCACGTACACAGTAATAATGGTACTGACACCGATGAGGAGGGCCATCAATGGGAAGAAAAATGCATCGATACGGATCAGTTTGAGCGATTTTTGGCGAAATTCCTCGCTTTGATCGGCAAACCAGCGCCCCATCGCTTTTTCCTGGACGTAACTTTTCACCACCCGAATGCCGCTGTACACTTCCTGTGCGGTACTGGTGAGCGCGGAGAGTTGCTGCTGTATTTTTTCGCTCCTGCGGTTGATCAGCGTGCTCACCCAGTAAATAGAAACGCTCAGAAAGGGTAAGGGTAGCAGCGACCACAATGTCAGCGTCACATTGACACGGAGCATGGAAGAAATGGTGAGTACGAACAGGAAACTCAAGTCAAGGCCGTAAAGGATAGTGGGACCCAGGAACATGCGTACTTTCGACACGTCTTCCGAAATGCGCGACATGAGGTCGCCGGTGCTGTTGCGCTTGTAAAATGCGAGGTCCAGTTTTTCGTAATGAGCAAAAACCTCCTTCCGCAGGTCGTACTCGATCAGGCGGCTCATCACAATGATGGTCTGCCGCATAAAGAACATAAAGAGGCCCATCATGAGCGCCAGGCCGATGACGGCAGCGCCGAACCACGCAATTTTGCTGCTCAGTTCGCTCACCGCCTCCGGGTGCGCGGCGATGCCGCCGTGCTCCTTGTAATACTTCACCTGATCCACCACCGTATCAAGGGCTTCGCGGATCACTTGCGGCTGCCATACACGGAACCAGTTGGCCAGGCCGACGAAAAGGATGCCGAGGAGAAGGCGCCAGCGATATTTCCAGAAAAATTTATTGAGATAGGAGAGTTGCTTCATGCGGGTGCGGAAAACAAATTCTGGAAACAGTTTAGACGGCCAACAGTTCCCGAACGGCCGCAAAAATACGCCTGAAATTGCTGAAAAGTTTTTTGAACCGGCTGCAAATGGAATCTTAGCGTTTTTCCCGGCGTTACTCCGAAAATGTAAATGCTTAAAAAATATGCAAAGACCATCTGTTACGATCCGGCCTGCTACCGAATCCGATCTGCCGGCAGTACATGCCCTGATGTACGAACTTGCCGTTTACGAAAAAGAACCCGAAGCCGTATTTACCACCCCGGAAGAGTACATCGAAGATTTTCGCAAGGGCCTTTTTGAAAGCCATGTGGCGGAAGCGGACGGCAAAATTGTCGGCATGACCCTCTTTTACATGTCCTATTCTTCCTGGAAAGGAAAAATGCTTTATCTCGATGATTTTGTGATCACCGAATCATACCGCCGGTACGGGATCGGGCAAATGTTGTTTGATGCTGTTCTCGAAGAAGGGCGCAGCAGAGGGTGTCGTCTCGTGAAGTGGCAGGTGCTGGACTGGAATGAACCGGCGCTCGCATTTTACCGGAAAAACGATTCCATCATTGAACAAAACTGGTGGAATGTGAAGATCTTCCTGTTCGAATAAAAAAACGTCGCACAAGCTACTGTTGCCCGTGCGACGTTTCCTTATTTCAAACAGAATAAGATCAGAATTTTTGCACCATTATGCGCTGAACGGCGGTGCCGCCCGGGCCTTCGAGGTGCAGGAAGAGCATGCCCGGCGCCATGCTGCGATCCAGTTCGATTTCCGTTTCCTGATATCCTTCCTGGCCTTGCGTTTGCAGGGTCTGCACGACCTGGCCGCGGGCGTTGGAAAGTGTCAGCGACACCTCTCCGGCCTCCGGCAGGTAGTATGCTGCCGTAAAGCGATCGCTTACGGGGTTCGGGCGTACTGCCAGAAATTCCGCGCTTTTCTTCGTGGTGCCTTTTTTGAACATCAGTTCAGCTTCATAGGTTTCCAGCAGGCGCGTGTAGGCTTCCGCTTCCGTGATGGAAGAATTCATGTGGAGCACTTCGCTCAACGTGCCGGCTTGCAGCGCCGTGAACACAAGGCTGAATGCCCTGGCATGTACGCCTTTGGCCTGTGCGTTCGGGTCGAGCAGAGCGGAGCTGTGCCAGCTGGCGGTGACATGCGCTTCGGCAGGCGTGGCGATATTGGAAACCGGCACGAGATCGGGCTCGATGCTTGCCGCGCCCAGAACAGCCGGATCGTATTGCAGGGTAAACTGGAACGCTGCAATGTTGCCGAGATCGGGTGTAAACACCTCTACACGCACCTCGTCACCGGCCGCAAAAACTTGCTCGGTGGTGTAAAATTTGGCGGTGCTCTTGATATCCGTTCGGTCGTCGCCGGCTTTGTTAACATCGCCGAGATCGGCCGAAGCATTTACGTCGCCCGTTTTGACGGCAATGAAATCGGGGCTGAAACCGAGGGTTCCCGTCAGGCAAAATGTATAGGAAGCGGGTACTGAATTTGCCCAGGGATCGAGCGGATCGGGGAACACATAGTCGCCATTCACAAACTGCCAGGAAGTGTTTTTCGGGAAATAATCCTGCAGGCCCAGGATCATTTTTACAATATCGTTGATATCGGCGACGGAAATGTCACCCGATTTATCCACGTCGGCTGCCATCAGTTGGTATGGCGTGCCCAGTGCAATGATGTTGTCCAGTTGTCCGGAGATCAGCAACGCATCCATCGTATTCACCCCTGCCTTGGCGTCTCCGTCGAATGTCGGGATCAGTTTGTAGTTGCAGCTGGCCGGCATGCTGCCAAATGTGTAGGAACCGTCATCAATGGTAAGCGCGGTTGCAACCGGCTGCGAGCCTTTTTTCAGATCGATCTGTACGCCGGGTACCGCGTCATTTTGGTAGGTAACTACCACGCCTTTAAATGGCGACGACGGCGGGCAGGAACCCGCGTTGTCCTGCACGATGACATAGGTGAGGCAAAAATCGGCATTTCCGTAGCCGTCTTCTACCCATACTTCCACGTATTGCTTGCCGAGTTCGCTGCAATCGAAAGTCACCGAGTGGCTATTCTGCGGAAAGCCCGTGCCGGCGCCCTGTTTGCGGATGCCGAATTTGATCTGATCGGTCGGCGTGCAATTATCAAAAGTGTACTGAATGAAGTCGGTGTCCCAGAGCGTGATCATGCCGGTCGACATGATGTTGACACTCAGGCCGTTCATGCACACAATGGTCGGGGCTTTGCAGTCTTTTACGATGAAATAGTACTTACAGATCGTTTCGTTGCCGCAATTATCATTCGCGATCCATTCAATTTTGTGGGTGCCGTACGGCAGGCCGAATCCCTGCGGGAATTCGATGTGCGCCGACAAGGTATCGCCCTGAATGTCTTTGACGATGGGCCATGCATTGGGGCTGCTGCTGCTGACGAATGTTTCCATCGAGCCGTTGTTGTCGAGATCGAGGAACAGGCGATAGGTAAGCATAATATCGGTGCCCGAGCAGGCATCCTGCACTTTTACGCTGAGGTCAACAGGTCCTTCACAATAGTCGGTCCAGCCCGAGTGATACTGGGCAGGGTCGTTGTTGGTATAATCGCAAAAAACGACCTGATCCGTCGGGCAGTCGAGAAATACGGGCGGATCGGTATCCACCACCTTGATGATCTGCGTGTATTGCAGATAACCGTGGTTGTACATATCGCCGGTAACGGTCGGCCCGATATCGGTGCTTGTAGGGTTGGAAATGGTGTACGGCGCGGGCCAGTTGGGGTCGTAGTCGCACCAGTAGAGCAATTTCCAGGTGCGCAGGATCTTGTAGCAACCTCCGGTGCTGTTGGTAAAGAACTTTTGATCCTTTACCGACACTCCCACATTGAAGTTGCAGTTACCGTACTGCGTGATCACGGGCCATACGGTGTCGGCAGTGGCGCCGCAGCCGTAAACCGTGTAATCATCGGGAAATTTGACGGTGTAATAAGTCGTCTGGCCGTAGAGAAAGGCCGTGAAAAAGAGGAAGAAGGCGGATGTAAAGATTGTACGTATCATACGGATGGGATGTTTTATTGCTGGCGAAAGTAATACGTGCGACCAGCCGGATCGCTATACTTCAGCGTGTGAAAACGTCAGAAAGCCGACGTATCCGCAATTACAGGAGAAACATCCTCCGGGGGGTACCGCCTTTCGGGTATAAAATAATTTTCTCAATCGACGACCAGCGCCGAGCGGTCGAGTTGTTGCTGGTGAATATCGCGCGGCAGTTCTCTGAATTCGTACTGCTGGTTGCGTAAGCGGGGCTCGAAACCCGCTTCCCGAATAGCTTGCTGGATGCCGTCGGCCGTAAAACGGAAACGCGCACCGGCCGCCGACACCACATTTTCCTCGATCATGATGCTGCCGAAATCATTGGCGCCTGCATGCAGGCACACTTGTGCGACCTGTTTGCCCACCGTCAGCCAGGAGGCCTGGATATTGACGATATTGGGCAGCATGATCCGGCTCATGGCGATCATGCGCACATACTCGTCGCTGCTCACGGCATTGCGCGCGCGTTTTATTTTTTTGAGGATCGTATCCTCGTCCTGAAAGGGCCAGGGGATGAACGCCAGAAATCCCTTTGCATCGGCCGGTTTTTCAGACTGCACCTGCCGCATAGCGGCAAAATGCTCCATACGCTCTAGGTTGGTTTCGATATGGCCGAACATCATGGTCGCCGAAGTGGTGAGTCGCAGCCGGTGGGCGGCGCGCATGACATCGAGCCATTCCTCGCCGCCGCATTTGCCTTTGGAAATAAGACGGCGCACCCGGTCGCTCAGAATCTCTGCGCCGGCGCCGGGCAGGGAGTCAAGCCCGGCTTCTTTCAGCGCCTTCAGCACGTCGTAGTGTGACATGCCGTCCAGTTTGGCGATATGGGCGATCTCGGGAGGACCGAGGGCGTGCAGTTTCAGGTTGGGGTAAAGCGATTTTAGTTGCCGGAAAAGATCGACATAAAACTGCAGGCCGAGGTCGGGGTGGTGGCCGCCCTGTAGTAATAACTGTTCGCCGCCGAAGCGAAAGGTCTCTTCAATCTTCTGTTTATATTCCTCAATCGTGGTGATGTACGATTCTTCGTGGCCCGGCCGCCGGTAAAAGTTGCAGAATTTGCAGTTCGCGATGCAGACATTGGTCGTATTCGAATTGCGGTCGATGATCCAGGTGACGACATTGCCGTGCACATGGTGCTGCCGCATGGCATTGCCGGCG
This sequence comes from Lewinellaceae bacterium, assembly GCA_020636045.1. Taxonomy (GTDB): domain Bacteria; phylum Bacteroidota; class Bacteroidia; order Chitinophagales; family Saprospiraceae; genus M3007. The sequence continues at coordinate 494,952 of JACJYP010000001.1, read as the reverse complement.
TACATCAGCTCGGCAGTGGAAGCGTTTTCAAACAAATAAACGCCTTCTTCGGGGGTTAGCCATTCGAACCGGAGGGCGCGGTGTAGAAGATCGGAAATGTTCATATCAGCTGGCAAGATATTCTTCGTCAATATGTCCGGGCAGGTAGGTAGTACCCTGCTTTTCCGGAAAACAAAAATACAAAGATAAGGTTGGTGAGTACCGATATGCATTTGAAAAGCAATCGCCGACATCTTCAAAAGAATTGAGGTGGAACCATTCATGCGCGATCATCGTTTCTGCGGTTCCTGAATTCGCGATCTGAAGATGAAATAAAGAAAAATAAAAACATTTTGTTTGGTTAATAGTATCTTTACTCCGCGATCCTTTTCCCATACATGACAGAAACAAAAACAACTGAAACCCGCCTGAAGCGCATCGGCCGGGTACTGCGACAGGCGGTCAACGGCGAAGAACAAAGCTTCACCACCGGCAGTATCGACCGCGCCATCGTGCTGCTGTCCATTCCGATGATCCTCGAGATGGCGATGGAATCGCTTTTTGCCGTGGTGGACGCCTTTTTCGTGGCGCGCATCGGCATCGAGGCGGTGGCTACCGTCGGCCTCACGGAGTCGGTACTTACACTGGTGTACTCTATCGCGATCGGTCTGAGCGCCGCCGCTACGGCGATGGTGGCGCGGCGCATCGGCGAAGGCGACCGCGAGGCGGCAGCCCGGGCCGGCGCGCAAGTGATTGTGATCGCGCTGGTGATGTCCGCGTTGATCGCCATACCCGGCTATTTTTTTGCGGAAGACATCCTGCGCATGATGGCGCGCGATCAGAGCGTGGCGGACATCGGCACAAAATTCACCCGCCTGATGCTCACGGCCAATTTGCCGATCCTGCTGCTTTGGATGCTCAACGGCATTTTCAGGGGCGCGGGAGATGCCTCTACAGCCATGCGCGCGTTGTGGATTTCCAATGGAGTGAACATCATCCTTGACCCATTACTCATTTTCGGTATCGGCCCTTTTCCGGAAATGGGACTTCTCGGAGCAGGTATAGCCACCACCATCGGTCGCTCGATCGGAGTGATGTACCAGCTCTGGAACCTGTTCGAAGTAGGAAAGATCGTCAAAATACGCCTGCAATACCTGCAGCCGCAATGGAACACCATCGGCAGGTTGCTTCGTCTCGCCGCAGGCAGCACGGGGCAATACCTCATCGCTTCGGCCAGCTGGATCTTTATGATCTCGATCCTCGGGCAGATCAGCAAGGAAGTAACGGCGGGCTATACCATCGCCATCCGGATCATCGTGTTCACGATCCTGCCATCCTGGGGTATGGCCAATGCTGCAGCTACGCTGGTCGGACAAAATCTCGGCGCCGGGCACCCCGACCGCGCCGAAAAATCGGCCTGGCGCGCAGCCTATTTCAATATGCTTTTCATGGCTTTCGTCAGTATCGTCTATCTGCTAGGCGCCTCCTTTTTTATCCAACTGTTCACGGTAGAGCCCGAAGCCCTGCGCGCAGGATCGATGGCGCTGCGGATCATGGCGGTGGGGTATGTGTTTTACGGGTACGGCATGATCCTTTCACAAGCCATCAATGGCGCGGGCGATACGCGCACGCCCACGATCCTGAATTTTATCTTTTTCTGGCTCGTGGAGACGCCGCTGGCGGCCTTGCTGGCGCTGGAGATGGGTTGGGGGCAGACGGGGGTGTACTGGAGCATTGTGATCGCCGAATCAGGCATGGCAGTGGCAGCGATGTGGGTGTTCAGGCGCGGAAAATGGAAGACGGTGAAAGTATAAACCGTGTTTCTTGTTTCCGTTTATGCAATTTGCTGGCAACAATTCCGGAAATTTATGTCCTTTGTACATAAAAGAACCGAACATGCGTCTTTTGCGAATTACCATTCCGCTATTGTTCTTTTGCGCTTGCGCCGATGAAGCGCCCGAATCGCGTTTCGATAAAATGGCGCGTGCATATTGCGAATGCACAGGGAAACTCGTGGAACTGAACCAGCAAACGGAAGCGCTCGCAACGGACAAGGACGCGCAGGAGTCGTTCCAGCAGAACCTGCGCCAGATCCAGGATGTCTACGACAAGGCCAAAAACTGCAACGCGGCCATTGTAGCACAGTTCGGCAAACTGAAAACGGCAGAGATCGACTCGCTTCGGATCTCGCTTGCTACCGGGCAATGCCCCGAACTTTCAAAACAATCCGACCTCATCAAAGAAATGCTCGGGGAATAACCGCTGCTTTTCCTAAACCATAAAGATGCGCTTATGGCACTGATCTCACTGGAAGGCATGCGCTTTTACGCTCATCATGGCGTGTACGACGGCGAAACCAAGGCCGGCGGTGAATACGTCGTGGATATCGTCGTCAATATCAATACGGAAAAGGCGGTCAAGGACGACAAGGTGGACCTGACGATGAACTACGAGTCCGTTTACCAAATTTGCCGGCTTGAAATGGAAAAGCCGCGCAAACTGCTGGAAACAGTCGCGGCTGACATTGTAAAACGGATGAAATTCCAGTTTTTGAATATGCAGGCGCTGCGTGTCAGGGTGACCAAACTCAATCCGCCGCTCGGCGGGCGGGTGGATTCGGCATGGGTGCAGGAAGAACACGATTTTATCAACGAATGCCCGCGCTGCAAAAAAAAGTTCATCAACTACGACCCCGGCGACTGCTGGCTTCGGTTTCCACGCCTTCACCCCGCCACCAAGGAAACGCTGGAACGCCAGTTCAACGGTCGCTGCCTTTGTGATAACTGCCTGAAATTTTATGTGGGAGAACTGCCTGTGAATGACCTGAGGCGGCTTTAACCGGCGAATGCATGTTGCAATTCGGCCGCGCAGGCTTCAGCTTCCGGCGCAAGATCGCTGATCATTACAGGAGCGATCGTATTGATCATACCGGCTTCAAAAGGCAGGATTACCTTTACATAGTTGTCCGTAAACCCGCTCATCAGGGCAGGATCCTTGTGTTGCTCAAACAACACGGGCCGGATCGTATTCACATGTTGCCGGTAAAAAGCGCGGCGTTTCATCTCCGACAGTCCGCGCAGGGCCTGGTTGCGGCGCTTCCGCTCTTCATGCGGCACAATACCCGGCATTTCCGCTGCGGGTGTATTGGCGCGTTCGGAGTAGGTAAAAACATGCAGATACGAGACGTCGAGTTCCTGCAAAAACCGGTACGTTTCCATAAAATCGGCCTCCGTTTCGCCCGGAAAGCCGACGATCACATCGCATCCGATGCAGGCCTGGGGCATCAGCCGTTTGATCGTCGCTACGCGTTCGGCGTAGAGATCGCGGCGGTAGCGGCGGCGCATATCGCGCAGTTGCTTGTCATTTCCCGATTGCAGCGGCACGTGAAAGTGCGGCATAAATCGCCGACTGCCTGCTACAAAGCCGATGATCTCGTCCGTCAGCAGGTTGGGTTCGATGCTGCTGATGCGAAAACGCGCGACTTCATCCAGCCGGTCCAGTTCGCGGATCAGATCGATAAAAAGCGCTTCTTTTTTGGGCCGCACACCTTCGATCACTTCGGTGCCATTGCCAAAATCGCCGAGGTTTACGCCTGTGAGCACGATCTCGCGCGTGCTCATTGCGGCGATCTCGCGGGCATTGGCCACCACACTTTCCACGGTATCGGAACGGCTGGCGCCCCGGGCGAGTGGAATGGTGCAAAAAGAGCATTTGTAGTCGCAGCCGTCCTGCACCTTCAGGAATGAGCGTGTGCGGTCGCCGAAAGAGAAGGAGGCGTTGAAAGTATTGAGTTCGCGTACCTCGCCGGCCCGCACCATCCCTTTTCCCTGGGCCTTGCTCAGGTCGTCGATGTAGTCGAGCACACGGAATTTTTCTCCTGCGCCGAGCACCAGATCGACCCCCGGGATATCTGCAATTTCTTCCGGTTTCAACTGGGCGTAGCAACCGGTCACAACCACAAAGGCGTCAGGCTGTTTGCGCAGCGCCTGGCGGACGATCTTTTTGCATTCCTTGTCCGCCTGCTCGGTCACCGAGCAGGTATTCAGCACGTATATATCCGCGCCCTCTTCGAATTTCACGGGCAGATACCCGCTGCCTTCGAACAAACGCGAAAGCGCGGAGGTCTCCGAAAAATTCAGCTTGCAGCCGAGGGTATGAAATGCGACGGTACGCGGTGTGGCCATGCGGATCGGGTTGGCAGATAATGGCTTTGGGGATGCAAAAATACGGTGTTTTTCGCTTAAAATGCCAGACCGATATTACCGGAAATATATTCTGCGGTGAATGCATGCGCCTTGAGCGTGATGCCTGTAAATGCCTGCAGTGGTGTTTTGAACATTGCCGGGAAGTAGTACCGCGTGCTCAGTTTGCTGTATTGTTTTTTAAAAACGAGTTGGTTGAAGCCATCGCCGATGTAAAAACCCATCTGCAATTGAACGCCGATACTGCCGAACAGGAATTCGTCGGCGGCAAAAAGCGCCAGTCGCGTTGCGCCCTTGCGCGCCGCGGCTTCATTTTCAAAAAACGCCGCTTGTTGCCCGTATTCAAAAACGGCCCGGTTGAATTCGTGGTCTATTCCCAGCAGCGCGCGGTTGACGCGGTTGAACCGGTAATATCCCGCGACGGATGTGCACCATACGGGGTAACCCGGGCCGTCGAAAACGGCGTATTCTATGCGCGCCAACCCGGCCTGTACGATCGCTCCGAAGTGCCGTACCACTTTTTTCGAACCGGCGGCCGGCAGAAAATCACTTTCCCGAATGGGGTGGGGCGACCAAACCAGCCCCGTGTATGCGGAAGGCAGATTGATGCCGTAGTTGGGCAGTGCCGCGCCTCCGTTGGAGAAATGGGTCAGGGCCACGCCCGCATTTACCCGCAGGTGGTCGTCGAATCGAAATTCTCCACCGAGCCGGAACTGGGTGATGTTGTTCCAGTGAGAGCCTATGGCATTTTGTTCCGGGTTTTTGAAATAGTCGTAAGGATCGCTGACACGGGCGAGGCCTGTGCCCAGGCGGAAAAAAGCCGCAAACCTTCCCCATCGGAAAACCGGAACGGAAAGTTGAGGCAACAGAGCAAAGGCATCGCCATGCGAGCCTTCTCCCAGGCGCATATGCAACAGTGATACCCCGAATGCCGGATAACGATGCCACTGATGCCAGTCGCGCCGGCCGTCGGTCTGGAAACGCACGCTTAGTTCTTGTCCCCATCGGATTCCGGCGGTTTCAGTCGTCAGTTTTGGCGTGTGGCGCCAGATGGCGCCGGCGTACACGTCCGATTCAATCGCGATTTGTGCGCCGACGCCGGCTTGCCATAGCAAAAGAAGGAGCAGAAGCCCCGGCCATTTATTTTTTCTGTAGTTCTTCAATCTTGTCGAGCAGCCATTTTTTGGGCATAGAGGACGAAACGGCCATAACCTGCCTGTGAAACGCATCGATCGCGGTCGGGTTGGCAACATCGAGGGTGGTCAGTTTTTTCACAAAATTGAGAAAACTGTTGTATTCGCGTTTCAGTGATTTCGACATCACCTTGTTGCGGCGCAGAAATATGCGGAAGCTGTCGATCAGCGAATCGAGTGCCAGGTATTCACCCAGTTCGTAATAAGTGCGCAGCAGGATCAGCTTCGATCCCAGCGAATACACGACATCGCTATACTCCACGTTGCGGAGCAATTCTATGACCTTTTCATGGCGTTTTTGGTGGGAATAGAGGTTGGCGAGTACGAAAGTTCTGGCATTATCGCGAATGCCCGTCGGAAGGTATACCACATATTCGCTAATGAACTCTTCCGCCCAGTCAAATTCGCCAACCCGTAGACTGATGGTAACCATATTTTTGAATACACCTTCAGAGAGCTGGCCATTCTCAAGCAGTATTCCGAGTTTAATAATGCTTTTAAAAAGGCCGAAAAAAACCTGGTAATATTCTGTTTTTCCCTGATTAACTTTAAAAGCGCAATAATTTTGGGCGATGTAATAGCATTCTCTCAAATCCTCTTTGGTCAGGTTTGATTCAAACTTTCCCAGGTTTTTCAGAAGTTCATTAAAATAATACTCTTCATCCGGCTTGGTCAGACACTGGATCACATTTTGATAAATGCGAACCAGAGGCAAGGATTGAAATTGCGGTAGTTGAATATACTCCCAAAATCCCTGAATCACTTCGAGTTCCTGTTTGGTTGAGCGGAATCCACGGTATATCAGCCAGGCAACGTAGAACTTCAGTTTTTGAACAATATAAAAATGCTCCAGCGACTGGTCGGCCGGAATCAGTTTGTTCATAAAATCAGAAGTCGATACAACTTTCGATGCGCGGTTATAAATATTCCAGTTCATCTGAAATTGCGCCAGATAATACCAGGTAGATTGCCTGGGTGAAGATTGTATTTGCTTCCTGATCTGCCGCTCCACACCAGTAAGATGCTTTTGTAATTCCGGTTTTTCCAAAATGCGCTGTAGTTCGAGTGACTCCGACAAAGGATCCTGTTTGCGCGCCTCTTCCACCAGAAAGCGCAGTGCGAGATGATGCAGTTCGGATGAAAGGCGGCGGAGGTGGGCATCGTCAAACTTCCGCTTGGGGTACAGCCGCTTCCATACATCTTCTTTTTCCAGCGAATCGATCGTCTCTGGGTCGATCCTCAGAGTGTGATTGATGATTTCAAAAAGGTGCACCAGATCCTCATGATCGTTGAAATATGGCGATAGCAGAAACTTTCTGAAGCGGTTCAGGTCGTATTTTGAGAAGGTTTGCAGCAGGGAAAAAAGTTTGTTGCGGCTCATTTTTATTTATAAATCCGGAAAGAGACACGGTTTTAATATAATGATAATCAATTTGGTACATTAATGGTTAAACATAATTTTTCCCGACAAGTTATGTAAAATGTCTTTGAGGATACCCGAAAAAAAATGAATCTTTGTATAGTGAAATAACCCAACAAAATTGCCTTTCATCCCGTCTTATGAACATAACGACTACTTTTTATGCACAGTGATCGTTCTTTTTTCAGGCCTGTAATGTGGAACACAGCGGTTGTGTTGCTGCTTCTGCTTGGCGTGAACGGATTGGGCGCCCAATGCGAGCGCGTTGGCTGGATTGCGTCTTCTTCACCGGGAGGATGCGGAGCAAAGATCATTGACCTTGATAAGGGCGATGTGCTCAGGGCTGTGGCCGGTACTAACGGATTGGTGGCCGGCCAGACCATCAGTTTCAGTGCAACGCCCGCTTCCCTGCCTGGCGGATGTACCTATGAAGGGATTGAGGTGGTGGGGCTCAGCTGTGTTTCCGATACGCTGCCCTGCCAGGCCAAGTTTACCAGTGCCACCAGCAATATCAATGCTTTTAACCTGAATTTTGAAGCGGATATTTACGACGCATCCAAACAGATATGCACCTGGAAGTTTGGCGACGGGGCCACCGCTCAGGGCAAGAATGTACAGCATACTTTTCCCGGAGAGGGATCTTATCAGGTATGCCTGACCGTCAGTGATGCGTTTGGTTGTGAAGCGAACTATTGCGAAAATGTGCTGGTGAGTGAGCAAAACCCCAACTGGTGCGATCACGAAGTATATGTAACGGCTATTGGTAATAAGTTGTACGGAAAGATCTACCCGCTGGGGAATAGCAATGCCGATATTACCTCGATTAAATGGTACGACAGTAAGACGAATAAGATACTCGCTGAAACACCCTCATTTTCGTATACACTGCCCGGCAACGGAAATTATCTGATATGCGCTCAGTACACTGTGATCGATAATGTCAGCGGAGCCGTTTGCACCACGACTCGTTGCCAGCAGATCACCCTCGCCGAGCCGGGATGTGTGAACAATTGCATGATCAATCCTACGGTGTTCTGCCCTTCCATTTATGCTCCGGTATGCGGTTGTGACGGCGTGGCTTATGGAAACGAGTGCGAGGCCATGTCTTCAGGCCTGTCAAGCTGGTGGGCGGGCGATTGCAGTGTGAATACCGGGAATTGCAATGCCGATCTGAAGATCGAGCTGGTCGATGCCTCTCCGGATGATGGTTTTACCTTCAGGTTTATCAACCTGTCTGCAGGCGATTACGCTTCCTGCCTGCTTGATTTTGGCGATAGCAGCCCGATCTGGGAAACATCTTCCTGGGATACGCTGACCCATTTTTATCCTTCCGGCGGTATCTATCGTACCAATCTTACCACCTGGAAAACGAACGGCTGCATTTCTTCTGCCACCAAATTGCTGATCACCGATACGTATAACATGTCCTCTGAAAACCTTCCGGATGGCACTGATTACGTGATGCCCGGTGATGCCAACGGCGATAAAAAGGCCAATGTTTACGACTTGCTGAACCTGGGCCTCGGCTACGGCACGATCGGGGCGCCCCGCCCCAACGCATCTTCCGCCTGGATGCCGCAGTTTGCGCCCAACTGGCAGGAATCGGTAACCACAGGTGTGAATTACAAACACCTGGACTGCGACGGCGACGGAAAGATCCTTGATTTTGATGCCGATCCCATCGAGCAACACTATGTGCCGATCGATACAAACGACATCTCCTGGATGCCAGGCGCCCCCAAGATCAAACTCAAGTTTGCGGTTGATACGATCTATGTAAACCCGAGTGACGCCACACCGTTGGAGATCAGCGCAGATGTCCTTGTGGCCACCCCCGGCACTCCTGTTTTCGATCTGTATGGATTGGCGTTTGCTTTGAAATATCCGGAATTTATCAATCACGACCCGAATGTTTATTACGACGATGACTTGTTGGGCTCTCCGAACCACTGTCTGTTTATGTCAAAAGATAATTATGACAGCCGGCAACTGGATTTGGGGTTTGTGCGGAAAAACGGATCGAGCGTCAACGGCTACGGCCGTATCGCCAAAATCAATTTTGCGACTGATTTTATCATTATCGTTGATGTCATTGATAGAGCTTCCAATAACATCGTTCCATTGACCATTCCGATAAAAGGGCTCAGGGCCATCGATGAAAACGGCAACATAAAAGACCTTACGGTGCCGGTTGAACAGGATACCGTGTGGATCAAGTTGCAGCAAACGACCGGTGCGAACAATCCGGCACTCGCACAACAGATCATCGCAACACCCAACCCGGCGACCAATGCCGTCACCCTGTTTTCCGGCGACCTTGAGATAGAACAGGTCGAGGCGATCAATACCCTGGGTCAAACCCTTTACAGCATCCATCCCAAAGCGGAAAACCCTGTTCGTCTGGATATAGGCAACTGGCAGAAAGGACTTTACACCCTTCGGATCAATACGAAGCAGGGGATGACTGAAAAACGATTACTGGTGAAATAAGTCCCTTTTCCTATTGACCAGAATGCCTTTTTGTCTGTGTTTTTTAAGGAAAACGCCTCCGGCAAAAAGGCATTTTTCATTTTGACGGAAACGTTGTTGCTTTGTAAGTACACAAAACCGCCAGGATGACCCAGGTAGAGGTATTCGAACTCAATCCATTTGCCGAAAACACACTTGTTGTTTATGACGACACGGGGGAGTGCGCCATTTTCGACCCGGGGTGTTATTCTGTAGAAGAGCAGGAGCTGCTGAGCCGCTTTGTTTCGGAAAAAGGACTTCGGCCGGTACGGCTGATCAATACCCATTGCCACCTCGATCATGTGTTCGGCAACGCTTTTGTAGCGCGCAACTGGGGCCTTGAACTCGAGATACACCGGGGTGAGCTGCCCCTCCTGGAGCACTTTCCGCAAATATGCCAGATGTACGGTATTCCGTTCAGGGATACTCCTCCTGCACCAGGTCATTTTATTGAAGACGGCGACATCGTTACTTTTGGGAATACCCGGCTGGAGGTGATGCTGACGCCCGGCCATTCGCCGGCCAGCATTTCTTTTTATTGCGCGGCAGATGCCTTTGTGATCGCGGGTGATGTGTTGTTTTATGAAAGCATCGGCAGAACAGACCTGCCCGGAGGAGACTTCGATACACTGCTGCATAGTATCCGGACACGCCTGTTCCCCTTACCCGATGCCACACTGGTGTACCCGGGACACGGCCCGACCACTACGATCCGCCATGAGAAAGAGTACAATCCGTTTTTATAAGTGTTGCTGAATGTTGTCTTATTTTATTCGCCGGATATTGCTTGCGTTGCCCACGCTGTTTATTACTTCCGCGGTGATATTCGGGTTGAGCAAGTGTGCGCCCCATGACCCGGTGCTGGACCTCGGCGATGCCACATTTCGCGATTTCAGAGATCAGGAACGGGCCGTCTATACACGGGCGAAAAATGCAGGGCTCGACAAACCGGCCTTTTATTTTGCGCTGACGACCGCCGCTTTTCCCGACACGGCGTATCGCATTTTTCCGCATGGCCGCCGCGACAGGCTACTTGACCTTTGCGCGCAGGCCGGCCACTGGCCGCTGGTGGATCGCTACGAACAGGCACTTAGAAAGATTCGGCTTTTTACCGACAAAATACCCGACTCATTGACGCAGGCGGCATCTATTCGCCTTGCTGTTGCCGATTTGATTGCCTGCGACCGGCTGGATGTACTAGGTGAGAAATCGGATACTGTTTGCGCGTTGTTGCGTACGCTTCCTGCCAACCCTTTGCCGGACGTCCTGCAGGTGGCAGTATCCCAATTGATCGCAGGGGCTGATCCAGGGCGCATGTACCGCCCCGCATTTTACTGGTACGGCATCGATAATCAATATCACAAATGGCTGACCGGCTTTCTCACCGGCGATCTGGGGCTTTCGCGGCTTACCAATAAGCCGATATGGGATTCTTTGTTATTCGCAATGGCCTCCACCATGATCGTCAACAGCCTCGCACTGCTGATCGCGTATCTGCTTGCCGTTCCGATGGGCGTAGCGATGGCGCGACGCCGTGCGCGATCTGCCGACAAGATTACCCGGGGCTTGCTGTTGTTTCTTTATGCCATGCCTATCTTTTGGGTGGGCAGTTTGCTGATCCTTTTTTTTGCAACTCCTGACTTTGGTTTATACCTGATCGGAGGCATTTCTCTCGAATTCTGGCAGGGTAGCGGCCTGTCGTATGGTGAATGGTGCCTGCACAACTTTGATAAATTCATCTTACCGATCATGACGCTTAGCCTTCATGCCCTCGCGCTGCTGGCGCTGCAAATGCGTGGCGGGGTGCTGGAAGTAATCGGCCAGGATTTCATCAGAACGGCCCGGGCCAAAGGCGTGGGAGAACAGGCAATCTACTGGCGTCACGCGTTTCGCAATGCGTTGTTCCCGATCATTTCGGTATTTGCGAGCCTTTTTCCGACCATATTTGCCGGTTCGCTGGTGGTGGAGTTTTTATTCCAGTTCCCCGGCATGGGGATGAAAACGCAGGAAGCCTTTATGAAAGGCGATTATCCTGTGTTGTTTGCCATCATGATGTTTGCAGCTACGCTGACCATTATCGGCAATCTGATCGCCGATGTGATGTACGGACTGGCGGATCCTCGTGTGCGATTTACAAAATAGTGTATAATATAAAAAGAAGAAGCCCCCGCTGCTGTGCAACGAGGGCTTGGATGTATTGAGTTGGCACCGACCTACTCTCCCGGGGCATCAACCCCAGTACCATCAGCGCTGGCGGGCTTAACTTCTCTGTTCGGAATGGTAAGAGGTGGACCCCGCCGCTACAGGCACCAACATATCTTTGAGCCGTTTATGACTTCGGCTATCCAACGGACAGGTTGGGTGTATTTTTTTAAACAAAGACAAGAAAAGGGAAGAAACAAGAGGTGTTGATCCTGAAAGTGAAAGATGCGAGGAATCAAAAAAGGAGCCAATCGATCTCAGCGGAGCAAAAAACGAGCAGCCGCATAAAGATGCTGGCAGATAAATAAAAAAAAGGAAGCTCACGGGTAATTAGTACGGCTCGGCTGAGTATGTTGCCATACGTACACCTGCCGCCTATCAACGCAGTAGTCTTCTGCGACCCTTACCCGGCTATGCCGGGATGGAAGATTCATCTCAGAGTAGGCTTCGCGCTTAGATGCTTTCAGCGCTTATCCCTGCCGAACATTGCTACTCTGCGCTGCACCTGGCGGCACAACAGATACACAAGCGGTTCGTCCAACACGGTCCTCTCGTACTGGTATCAGGTCTCTTCAATCTTCCTGCGCCCACAACAGATAGGGACCGAACTGTCTTGCGACGTTCTGAACCCAGCTCACGTGCCGCTTTAATGGGCGAACAGCCCAACCCTTGGGACCTTCTCCAGCCCCAGGATGCGACGAGCCGACATCGAGGTGCCAAACCTCCCCGTCGATATGAGCTCTTGGGGGAGATCAGCCTGTTATCCCCGGAGTACCTTTTATCCTTTGAGCGATGGCCCTTCCATGCGGAACCACCGGATCACTTTAGCCGTCTTTCGACCCTGATCGGCCCGTCGGCCTCTCAGTCAAGCACCCTTGTACTAATACGCTCTACGCATGATTACCGACCATGCTGAGGGTACCTTTGCAAACCTCCGTTACACTTTAGGAGGTGACCACCCCAGTCAAACTACCCACCATGCACTGTCTGGGTCTTGGACCCGTTAGGACTCAACTAGTCAAAGGGTGGTATTTCAACGTCGGCTCAGCGATGACCGGAATCACCGCTTCAAAGCCTCCCACCTATCCTACGCATCGAATAGTCAAGCCCAATGCAAAGCTGTAGTAAAGGTTCACGGGGTCTTTCCGTCCCGTTGCGGGTAATCGGCATCTTCACCGATACTTCAATTTCACCGAGCTCGTGGCTGAGACAGTGCCCAGATCGTTACACCATTCGTGCAGGTCGGAACTTACCCGACAAGGAATTTCGCTACCTTAGGACCGTTATAGTTACGGCCGCCGTTTACCGGGGCTTCAGTCAAGACCTTCGCGCTTGCGCACTAAGCCCCTTCCTTAACCTTCCGGCACCGGGCAGGTGTCAGGCCCTATACATCATCTTTCGATTTAGCAGAGCCCTGTGTTTTTGCTAAACAGTCGCCTGGGCCTTTTCACTGCGGCCCCGACATCACTGCCGGGGCGTCTCTTCTCCCGAAGTTACGAGACCATTTTGCCTAGTTCCTTAGCCACGAATCACTCGAGCGCCTGAGGATGCTCTCCTCGACTACCTGTGTCGGTTTACGGTACGGGCTGTACATACCTGAAGCTTAGCGGCTTTTCCTGGAAGTGGTCTTGGCACACTATCCGCGCGGGCCGAAGCCCTTGCGGTACTATCCCACGCTTTGGCGTGGTTTAACGCACTAATCCGTCAGTGCGCGATGCCTCCACCCCTTCGTCCCCGCAATCGCAGTATGCACAGGCGTAGGAATATTAACCCACTTTCCATCGGCCTCGCCTTTCGGCTTATCCTTAGGACCCGGCTCACCCTGATCCGATGAACGTAGATCAAGGAACCCTTAGTCTTACGGCGATGACGTTTTCCACGCCATTTATCGTTACTTATGCCTACATTTGCTTTTCTGTTTGCTCCACCGCGCCTCACGACGCGGCTTCGATGCCACAGAATGCTCCCCTACCACCCGCCTGATGGCGGATCTATGGCTTCGGTATGTGATTTGATGCCCGTTTATTTTCCGCGCAGGAACGCTCGACTAGTGAGCTGTTACGCACTCTTTAAATGAATTGCTGCTTCCAAGCAAACATCCTAGCTGTCAGTGCATTCCCACCTCGTTTCATGCAACTTAATCACATTTAGGGACCTTAGCCGATAGTCTGGGTTGTTCCCCTCTCGCCCCGTGACCTTCGCACCCCGGGGCTCACTGCCGGTACTGTGTATTGGCATTCAGAGTTTGTTAAGGGTTGGTAGGCGGTGAAGCCCCCTAGCCTTTTCAGTAGCTTTACCTCCAACACACATTCGTCCGACGCTGCACCTAAATGCATTTCGGGGAGTACGAGCTATCTCCGAGTTTGATTGGCCTTTCACCCCTATCCACAGGTCATCCGAAAGGTTTTCAACCCTTACCGGTTCGGCCCTCCATTCCGAGATTATCGGAACTTCAGCCTGCCCATGGATAGATCACTCGGTTTCGCGTCTATCCCCACTGACCAATGGTTCGCCCTGTTAAGACTCGCTTTCGCTGTGCTTGCGTACCTGAAGTACTTAGGCTGCCAGTGAGGAATAACTCGTAGGCTCATTATGCAAAAGGCACGCCGTCATCCGCCCGTACGGGCGGACTCCGACCGCTTGTAGGCGTATGGTTTCAGAGTCTTTTCACTCCCTTTCTTAGGGTTCTTTTCACCTTTCCCTTACGGTACTGGTTCGCTATCGGTCTCCCGGTAGTATTTAGGCTTGCCAGATGGTGCTGGCAGATTCAGACAAGGTTTCACCGGCCTCGCCCTACTCAGGATACTGCTAGGTGGCATGTTTTTTTCGCATACGGGGCTTTCACCCACTGTGGCACTTTTTTCCAAAAGTTTCTGCTAAAAACATACGGTCCATGTTGCAGTCCTACAACCCCATACTGCACGCAGTATGGTTTGGCCTGTTCCGCGTTCGCTCGCCACTACTTACGGAATCACTACTTGTTTTCTTTTCCTCCGCCTACTTAGATGTTTCAGTTCAGCGGGTTTGCGACTTGTTTCATCCCGACTTCATCGGGATAGGTTTCCCCATTCGGACATCCACGGATCGCGGGTAGTTTGCACCTCCCCGTGGCTTATCGCAGCTTACCACGTCCTTCGTCGCCTCCGGGAGCCAAGGCATCCCCCATACGCCCTTGATTTGCTTCCATCTCTTCACCATGAACTTGACTTGTAAAAAACCAAGATCAGGTAGTGTCTTCAAGCATCTCTATTATCAGGCTGCTCTTGCTTTTGCTGGCTCGATTACTCTTTTTTATTTTCCTCTACTTCACTTCGTTCTCTCTACCTCTTTTTGCATTTCTTCCCAGTCTTGTCAATGAACTTTTTGTTCTCTTTCTACCTGCGTTCAGGGGTGTTTTCAGGCTATGATCGCACCCGATACTTGCAGAAGAGTACAACGGCAACATAAA
>JACJYP010000001.1:0-477500 GCA_020636045.1 Lewinellaceae bacterium | reverse complement strand
AACACTCCTTTCGTCAAAAGCGGGCGCAAAGATAAGGACTTCTGTTATACTGCAAAAAAATATTTTAAAAAAATCAATCGGCGGCACATAGGCGGCGATGGTGTATGGAAGAATACCGGGCATTAACAAATTTGCTATTTGATATTTACCGCTCAGGGGGTACTTTTGGAACACGAAAACCTATGTAGCCGAATAAAAAAACCTGAATATGACCTTCAAGACTGTGTTTCCTTCCGTCCCGGAGCTCTGGGACGGCTTCCTCCATCTGCTTTATCCGGAATTATGTGTGGCCTGCAGCGACGATCTGCCTGTAGCGGGTGGCTGCTTTTGCCTGAGCTGCCGCCTGAAGATTTCGGTCTCCGACATGCACCACAACCGGGAGAATGAATTCACCGAACGGTTTTGGGGAAGGATGCCGCTCGAAAGCGCAGCGGCGATGTACTATTTTTCCCGTAAAAACCCCATTCAGCGGGCGCTGCACCAACTCAAGTATCACAATCAGCCCGAGATCGGGATCAAGATCGGCCGCGATTTTGGCCGGAAACTGAGATCAGCCCCCGGGTTTAGCGCCGTGGATGCCATTGTGCCGGTTCCCCTGCATCCCAAAAAAGAACGGCTGCGGGGCTACAATCAAAGCGCTATGTTCGCCATAGGGCTGGCGGAATCCATGGATATTCCTGTTATATACCATGCGCTGGCACGTAATGTTTTCACCGGCACGCAAACCCGGAAAAAGCGCATGGACCGGTTTGAAAATGTCGGAAATGTGTTTTCCCTGAAAAAGACGGCTTTGCTGGAAGGCAAACATATCATGCTGGTGGATGACGTGCTCACGACCGGAGCCACCCTGGAAATGTGCGGGCAGGAAATTTTAAACGTTCGCGGCACCCGGCTCAGCCTGGCCACCATCGCCATCGCTTTGAGTAACTGACTCTCTTACCCCGAGCAGATGTTCGCATGAAACGGATATACCCGCGCCAGATACAGGACAAGTTTTACCTGTCCAGATTACTGGAACAGTATCTGCAAATACTGGCCGAATCACCCATGCACATACAGGTTAAGGCGCTGGCCTACGATGCCGATATACCGGAACCCGTTTTTCACCGCATGGCTGCGTTGCACCGGAATCCGGAAGATGCCCCTAATATTGAAGCCAACGATTACCATATCCTGTTCTCCAATATCCTCTTCAGGTACCCGACGGTCAGGATATGGGAGCAGAACGACGGTTCGGTCTTTTTCGAGTTATAAACGTTAATGTGGAAGAATGCAATTTTCCCATCCTTAAGCGTAAGCAATTTGGTTCTACTTTATCAGATCAAGATTAGGGTCAGCGGCTAAACCTTTCCGCCGCGAGCTTGTTACCTTTGCCCGCATTATTCAACATAGAACAAGATCTCCTTACATGGATACGATAGCAAAAAGCCCCGTCATGTTGTACACGGAGCAAACGCCTAACCCCGAAGCGCTCAAGTATGTCACCAATCGCATGCTGTATCGCGGCATAGCCGATTTCAAGGAAAAAGACCTGGCTGCAGAATGGAGCCCGCTGGCCAACAGCCTGATGGAGCTTCCCTACGTGAAAAGTGTGTACTTCAACAACAATTACGTGACGATCATGAAAGAGTTCAACTACGAATGGTCGGACATCATGTTGCGGTTGAAAGAATTCGTCAAGGAATATGTGGAGAAGGGTGGCGAGGTCGTCAAGGAAGGTTTTGCGGCATACATGGAAAAACTGGAAGCGGAGAATAATGCCGGCCAGTTCAGTGGGGAAAACGGCGAGATCGCGAAAAAAGTAAAGGAACTGATCGATACCTATGTAAAACCGGCAGTAGAAATGGACGGAGGAAACATCGAATTCAAAGCATATGAAAATGGCCGCGTATTCGTAACCATGCAGGGTTCGTGCAGCGGCTGCCCGTCCTCGTCGGTAACCCTGAAGGCAGGCATTGAAGGCATGCTGAAGCGAATGGTTCCCGAAGTGACGGAAGTGGTACAGGAAATGGCGTGACAAGCCGGTTTGCCGATAAAAAGGGAGCCCCTGCGAGTCGATTCGCAGGGGCTTCCTTTTTATGCGTGCAGGCAATCCTGAAAAATGTTGAGCGTAAATAAGCAACAATTCGCGTACAAGCGCCAGATTTGCTGCACAGAACAGCAAGCATGTCACTAATTAAGAAACTGGCGGGTGAAACGGCGATGTACGGCCTGAGCAGCATTGTCGGGCGCCTTTTGAATATGTTGCTGGTGCCGTTTTACACCCGTGTGCTGAGCTCTACGAGTGAATACGGCGCCGTCATCGACCTGTACGCCACCTCGGCATTCCTCATGGTCATTTTTTCATACCGGATGGAATCGGCCTTTTTCCGCTTTGGCACGCCCAAAGAGGATCGCGAGAAAGCATATTCAACGGGTATGCTTTCGTTGCTGACTACCACGGCGATCATTACAGCCCTTTTACTTGTATTCGCGCAGCCCATTGCCGATGTATTACACTACCCCGATCACCCAGAGTATGTGCGCTGGTTTGCCCTGATACTGGCATTCGATAGTCTGGCGGAACTGCCTTACGCCCGCCTGCGGCTGGAACAGCGGCCGAGGCGATTCGTTTTTGTCCGCCTGAGCAATATCGCCATCAATGTCAGCATGAACCTGTTCTGGCTGATGTTCTGCCCCTGGGCAGCCAAAAATGATATGGGATGGGTGCACGCAGTGTGGTCGCCGGGCCTCGGAGTAGGGTATATCTTTTTGTCAAATGTGCTGGCAAGTCTTTTCACGCTCCTGTTGCTGGCCCCGCAGTTGGGGGCCATCCGCCGCATATTCGACTTAAAATTGTGGTTGAAGATGACCGCCTATGCGGCCCCGCTGATTATTGTGACCATGGCGGGGATCGTGGATGAAATGTTCAGTCGCTCCATGCTGAAATACCTGCTACCGGGCACGACTGCCGAAAATCTGGCCCAGGTGGGTATTTTCGGAGCCAATTACAAACTGGCGGCATTGATCACATTGTTTACACAGTCGTATCGCTATGCCGCCGAACCGTTCTTTTTCCGGCATGCCGGCGATCAGGATGCCATGCGTACCCAGGCAGAGGTGACCAAGTGGTTTACCATTACGGCGGCAGTAGGCATGCTGGGTATCCTGCTGTTTCTCGATATCGTCAAATATTTTATCGATACAAAATACCACAGCGGACTAAAAGTAGTACCCATTTTGCTGACGGCAAACCTGCTGTTGGGGGTCTATTACAACTTCTCCATCTGGTACCGCCTGAAAGACCGCACCATGCTCGGGGCGTGGATCTCGCTGGCCGGCGCTGCGATCACGATCATACTGAATCTTTGGTGGATCCCCCATTTCGGATATGTCGGCGCTGCCTGGGTCACGTTGATCTGCTACACATTTATGTGCTGGGCTACCTGGATGACGGGGCGGAAAATACACCCGGTGCCTTATCCGCTGGCGCGCATGGCCCTGTATGTGGTTGCGGTATTCGGGTTGTATGCACTGGACCAGGGGCTGGAAACAATACTACCCGGGCCTGCCGCATTGCTTTGGCTGACCCGGGTAGTATTGTTCGGTACTTATCTGGCCCTGATCTACAATCTTGAAAAAAAGGATCTGCGCAACTTCCGCACCTGAATCAGCGGACGATCGCTACCGGCATTTTCGGATCGTAGGAGCCTTTGATAACCGGACTTTGCCGGTTGCCGGTATAGTCGCGGACATTGGAGGCGATGAAATCGAACAACTCATCCACCGTCACTACCTTGTCTTTGTTTTTATCGGCTTCTCCTTTCAGGCCGCGGATCAGGAAGTGGCTAAACACTCCCTGGCGCAGGCCGGCCGATTCGAGCGAGGTCTCGTCGGCTTTGCTCGACATGATGAGCGCCGTGCCGGACACCGATTTGGCCAGGGACTGATAGTATTGGCTAAGGATCGGATCGGTATCGGCTGAGCGCATCGCAAACAAGCTGCCCGAATGGCAGGCGTCGGCCAGACAAAGTTTGAACTTCGCCTTGCATTTGTTGAATGCCTTTGCGATCTCTTCGTGGGTGATCTTGTTGTTGAACCCGTCGAAGTCGATGGGCAGGAAAGAGCCGTTCAATCCGTGTCCGGAAAAGTAAAAGATCACCAGGTCATTGGGGCCTGCCTGCCCGAATATCTCGTCGATGGTGCCAAGCACATTATCGCGCGAGGCGTCTTCATCCACAAGAATCCTGATCTGTTCGTCCGGCAAAGCGCCGCCTTCCAGGCTTTTCAGGAATGCGTAGAAACGGTATGCATCGTCGTCGGTATAGCGCAGCACGGGCATATGATCGTAAGAGGCGACTCCCACTACTACGGCCCAAACCTTGGTATTTGCGTTGTTGGCGATCACCGGCTGTACGGGTGTTTCGGTCACTACGGGCGCTGCCGGCTGATAATCGGCCGGGGCTTCCTTGCCGGTGTATTCTCCACCGCGCCAGTAACCGTTCACCACGGTGCCGTCGTGCAGAAACAGGGTGCCTTTGCCTCCAAAAGCGCCTTCGAGCCATTCTCCGCGGTAGCGGTCGCCGTTGGCATAGTTGCAAATGCCATAGCCGTGCGGCATGCCGTTTTTGAAGTCGCCGACATATTTTGCGGAGCCTTCCTTATATATATAGGTGCCCTTGCCATTTTCGCAGTCACCCTGCGTGCAGCCGACTTTGCCGCTTTCGATCAGGCTGCTGCCCACAAATTCACCCTGTTCCCATTCGCCGGTTTCTTCATGTCCGTTGGCGTAGGTACGCGTGCCTTGCCCGTCGGGGTAGTTTTCCTTGAAAGTACCGACGTATTGATCGCCGTTTGCAAAGTGAAACGTGCCCTGGCCGTCGAATTTGCCGTTCACAAAATGACCTTCGTATTTACTGCCGTCGGGATAGGCAAAGATGCCCTCGCCGTTTTTGCAATTGCCGGAAAGGCAGCCTGATTGTATATTGGTGCCGTCATCCTGGCTTTCTTCCTCTATGCGGGCGATGTATTCTTCCAGAATTTTGCCCTGTTCATCAACCGGCTTGCCCTTTTTCCAGAGGCCGGTGCGGATAGTGCCGTCCGAGTAGGTTTTGGTGCCGCGGCCTTGCGGATAGCGATATACCCATTCTCCCTGATATTTACTACCGTCGGTGTAGTAACAAACGCCGACGCCGTGTATTTCTCCATCTTTGAAATGACCGGTGTAGCGGGCGCCGGAGGGATATAAGTAGGTGCCGATGCCATTTTTACAGTCGCCTGAAACACACTGGGCGGAAAGGGAGCCGATGGCAAAAATGATAAATGAAAAAAGCAGGATTCGTTTCATATTATGTGCCGAAGCAGAGGACATATGTGTTAATTTTTAGACGGGCGAAAATAAAACCATCTAGAACGGGAAATATTGTGATATGCTCACAGGATGGTAAAAGATTTGAGAAAACTTTAAGAAGTGCCGGGCAATACGACCCGGAAATGCCCAAACAGGCAGTCATTCCGCTAAAATATGACAGGCTGCCGAAATATGTTGCCCTGCAGAACGCTTCCTGGCTAACTTCCGGCCGACAAACATTCCGCCATGACTATGAAAAAAACAATCTTTCTTATCTGCTTTTCAAGCCTTTATGCCGTTTCGCTTTTTTCACAACCCAAAATTAAACTGGAAGACTACGCTACGGACTTTACCCGCCCGGTAGATATCGCGCATTGCAACGACAGTCGACTGTTCATTGTGGAGCAACGCGGATATATCTGGATACTCGACAGTCTGGGCAATAAAATACCCGGCCCATTCCTCGATATCGACGCGCGCGTGCGTTCCAACGGAAACGAGCAAGGCCTGCTGGGCCTCGCATTTCCCCCCGATTACGCTGAAAAAGGCTATTTCTACGTCAATTATACCCGCGAAACCAACGGCGATACCCGCATTTCGCGGTTTTCTCGCGATACGCTCGACCCCAACAAGGCAGACCCGGACAGCGAACTCATCCTGATGACGGTGGATCAGCCGTATGCCAATCACAATGGCGGCTGCCTCAAATTCGGCCCCGACGGATACCTGTATGCCGGGCTGGGCGACGGAGGCTCGGGTGGCGACCCGCAAGGAAACGGACAGAAAAAAAGCACCCTGCTCGGAAAAATACTCCGCATCGATGTGAGCAACAGCAGTCCGTCGGAATTGTACACCGTTCCTGCCGATAATCCTTTCGTGAACGATGCCAGTTATCTGCCTGAAATATGGTCGCTGGGCTGGCGCAATCCCTGGCGTTTTTCATTCGACAGGCTCACCGGCGATCTGTGGGTCGGCGACGTGGGGCAGGGGCAATATGAAGAGATCGACTTCGAACCTGCCGCCACACCCGGGCTCAACTACGGCTGGCGCTGTTATGAAGGCACCCACCCCTACAACACCAATGGTTGTCAGAGTATGGAAAGTTATGTTTCACCCATATTCGACTACCAGCACAGCAACGCCAACGGATGTTCGGTCACCGGCGGATTCATTTACCGGGGCGCGAAATATGCCGATCTCTACGGTTGTTACCTTTTTGCCGATTACTGTAGCGGTCGCTGGTGGTATTCGCGCCACAATGCCGATGGGAACTTTACTACGAGCCTGCTGGCCAATCTGAGTCCGTTCGAATACAGCGGTTTCGGAGAAGACCGCGACGGCGAACTCTACGTGGCATTGCTCGACGACGGAAAGATCCAGCGGATCACGGAATTATGCTCGGATTTCCAGATGTCAGCGGCGGTCACGCAACAAAACATATGCACCGGGACTTATGCGGGCATCATCGAGGCGCAAACGAGCGGCGGCGCGCAGCCTTTGTCATACGAATGGTCGAACCAGCAGGTGAACAGCGACATGATCGTTTACCTGGAAGCCGGCCTCTATTCCGTCACAGTGACGGATGCCAACGGATGTGCGCGCATCGATACGGTTGAAATGACCAATTCG
Source organism: Lewinellaceae bacterium (assembly GCA_020636045.1). GTDB lineage: Bacteria > Bacteroidota > Bacteroidia > Chitinophagales > Saprospiraceae > M3007. Next base: position 470,542 of record JACJYP010000001.1, on the reverse strand, counting down.
ATGCCCGATCCTCCTGCTCCGGTCATTACAGCGCCCGCCGAGGCCTTTTGTTCGGGTGCGTCGCTCGTGCTTACATCATCTCCGGCCTCGGGCGCCAATACGTATCAGTGGTATTCGGGCAGCGACGCCATTCCCGGCGCGCAGCAGCAGACGCTGACGGTCACAAATGGCGGAATGTACCGCGTACAGATCATTGGCGGCCTGTGCGCCCCATTTTCAGATACCTTCTTTGTAGAGGAGGTTTCCCTGACGCCGCCGTCATTTTCCATCTCCGCCGATACCCTTCAGGCTGCCGGCGCCACGGGCTTCATGTTACAATGGTACCAGAACGGGCAACCGATCCCGGGCGCTACCGACGATCAGTTGATCGTATTGGAATCGGGCTTTTACGCCCTTGAAATCAGCGACGACCTGGGATGCAAGGCGATCTCGGAGCAGGTTTATGTCGATATCAGTTCCGTGAACCTGCCATCCGTAGTACGGCAATGCACACTGGCGCCCAACCCCAGCGGCGGCCTGGTATATTTTACACTTGAACTGGAAAGAACGGAAAACATCACCCTCGCGCTCGTCGACACACAGCAAAGGCAAATATTCATGCAGACCCACCAAAGCCGGCAACTCTCGATCCCGGTTGATCTGCGGGCATTGCCTGCCGGCACTTACTTCCTGAACGTGCAACTGGAAAGCGGGTGGTTTGTGCGACGCGTGGTAAAGTATTAGGACTCGTTCTTGTCGGGCATATGCCGAGTTTATGTCGGCAAAACTCCCCGAACTGATTGAAGCGCGTCGCCGGAATCCGATTCCGGCGACGCGCTTCTTTTTTCCTAAAAACCCGTATTCCCGTTTATTTATCCGGACAAACGCATCGTTACTCGATTTTTTGTCACCCGAACGGCCTCGCAGGCGTCAATTTTGGGGCCTGTAACCAGCTTCCGAACTATCTTTCCGGAAAATAACGAATAACGAAATGATACAACTCACGATCCGCAACCTGTCCAAAACCTATTCAAACGGGGTGAAAGCCCTCGATGACGTTTCGCTCGATATCCCTACCGGCATGTACGGCCTGCTGGGCCCCAACGGCGCCGGAAAAAGCACCCTGATGCGCACCCTGGCGACCCTGCAGGAAGCCGATTCGGGAAGCGCAACCCTCGGCGATATCGATGTGCTGAAAGATAAAGATGCCGTGCGGCGCACCCTCGGATACCTGCCGCAGGAATTCGGGGTTTACCCCCGCATCAGTGCAGTGGAAATGCTCGACCACCTTGCCGTTTTGAAGGGAATTCCAGCAGGACAACGAAAGGAGGTGGTGAATGCCCTGCTTCAGCGCGTCAACTTGTGGGATCACCGCAAAAAGGCGGTTTCCTCCTATTCAGGCGGTATGCGCCAGCGTTTCGGTATTGCACAGGCGCTGCTGGGCGATCCGCAGCTGATCATCGTCGACGAGCCGACCGCCGGACTGGACCCCGGCGAGCGCAACCGCTTCTACAACCTTTTGTCGGAGATCGGTGAAAATGTGATCGTCATACTTTCCACGCACATCGTGGAGGATGTAAAGGAATTGTGCTCCAATATGGCGATCATCCACCAGGGTTCCGTGCTTTATGCCGGCAACCCGGAAACAGCGCTGACGCAATTGAAAGGGAAAATATGGGAAAAAGCCATTACAAAGGCGGAAGTGGAAGATTACCAAAACCGCTATCGTGTCATTTCAAGTAAACTGGTGGCCGGCAAGCCGATCATCCATATTTACAGCGAGCAGGATCCGGCCGACGGGTTCGGGCCCGCCGATGCAGACCTGGAAGACGTGTTTTTTGCAAAAATAGGTGGTGTAGAGGCTGCCGAGGCAGTCTAAGAAGTCTAAGTATTTATCACGGTATTCCCATGTGCCGGCGTGGCCGGTTTACCGCAAAATCTGCATCACCATGTTCAAGACATTCTTTTCTTTTGAAATAAAGTCATGGCTGCGTTCTCCCATGCCATGGATATTTACATTGATCATTGCCCTGCTGTGTTTTTTCGCCACGATCTCCGATCAGGTGAGCATAGGCGGCAGTTTTGGCAATGTCTGGAAAAACGCTCCTTTCGTTGCACAAAACTGGTACGCGGTATTTTCGATCCTGTGTATCCTGCTCGTAACGGCGTTCCTTAATTCTGCGGCGATCCGCGATTTCGAACGGCAGACTAGCCAGATCATTTTTTCCAAACCCGTAGGCAGGGCCGCGTATTATTTCGGCCACTTTTCGGGCGCGCTGCTGGTTTCGCTGATCCCCATGCTGGGTATCTCGCTGGGCATGTGGGCGGGTGTCGGGATGAACGGTATTTTTGACTGGATACCGGCCAATCGCTTCGGGCCCTTCGAAATAAACGGCCACCTGATGGGATTTCTGGTGTTTGCCGTGCCCAATGCCATTTTTGTGGGCGGAGTGCTTTATGCTGTCGCCATCAATACGCGCTCCACCCTGTATTCTTTTGTGGCGGCCACGGCGCTGCTCGTGGGATATATCGTGGCGGGCAATATGTTGCGCAACCTCGACAACGAACCGCTGGCGGTTTTGCTCGACCCCTTTGGCGCCCGGGCATTCAGCATCATGACCAAATACTGGACCGTGGACGACAAAAACCACCAGGCGCTCGGTCTGGTCGGCGGACTGCTGGTCAATAGGGTATTGTGGTCGGCGGTCGGCGTTGCCGTATTGCTCCTGGGTTTTCGCCGCTTTGATTTTTCAGAGAAAAAACCCGGAAAAAAACGCAAAAAGGAAGTGGAAGCGGCTGGAGACGGTATCAGCGTGCGCTCTCTGGGCGGTATTCCCCGCGTGACGCCGGGGAAAGGCGTCGCCACCACATTCAGCCAACTTTTCAGCCAGTTCAAGACCGAGTGGCTGGGGATCATTCGCAGCACGGCCTTCATTCTGCTGGCGATTTTGGGATTGCTCAATTGCGTGCCCAATCTGTTCCAGGCCAACGACAGCTACGGCACCCACGAACTACCCGTTACCTATACGATGGTCAATCTCATTCGCGGGTCGTTCTATCTCTTTACCCTGATCATCATGGTGTATTTCAGCGGCATGGTGATATGGAAAGAGCGCAATCACCAGATCAGCGAGATCACCGATGCCCTGCCCACGCGCAACTGGACCGCATGGCTGGGTAAATATCTGGCCGTGCTGGGAGTAATGTTCACCTTGCAGATACTGGTGATCATTGCGGCGATCCTTGCCCAAAAAGCCCTTGGTTATCAGGACCATAACATCGGGCTGTACATCCGCGAATTGCTGCTGATCGACATGCTCGGTTTTGCTTTTACGCTGGCGCTGGCGTTTCTGGTACAGGTGCTTTCCCCCAATATGTACCTCGGGTTTTTCCTGGTCATCATTTTGCTGATCGTCAACGGCTTCGCCTGGTCGGCGGCAAAGATCGAAACCAACATGCTCGAATTCGCGGCGATTCCGTCGTACATTTTATCCGACTTTTACGGGTATCAGCCTTTCGGTAAAGAGTTGTTCTGGTTCCATTCTTACTGGTTGCTGTTTTGCGCGTTGCTGGCGCTGGCGGCTTTCCTGTTGTGGCCGCGCGGAAAAGAGACCGGCTTGAAAAACCGCCTCAAAATAGCCGGTCGCGAATGGCAGGGCTACCGGACATTCGGCATCGGCGCGGTTGCGCTGTTTGCCGGAACGGCAGCCTGGACTTTCTACAACACACAGATGCTGAACAGGTACGACAACTCCGGCAAACGGGAGCAGCACCTCGTTGATTACGAACAGAAATACAAGCAATACGAGGGGCGCCCGCAACCGCGCGTCTACGATGTGAAATACGACATCGACCTGCGCCCTGAAACGCGTACGCTGCACGTGGAAGGAAAGTTCATGGTGCACAACATTTCGGGAAAACCGATCGATACGCTGTTTGTCAATACCCCCGGCCACGGCACATTCGCGTTGAAAAACGAGCGCCTGTCGATGATCCTCAACGACTCCGCCCTGCACTGGCGGATGTACCGGTTCCAGCCGGCTTTCCAGCCCGGCGATTCGCTGCTGCTGACTTTTTCCACGCATTTCGAGCCAAAAGGTTTTGAAAACGAAGTAACCTGGAGCAGGGTCGTACAAAACGGGACCTTTTTTGACAATACCGACGTGATCCCGATTTTCGGATACCAGGAATCGAACGAACTCAGCGACAAGAACCGGCGCGAGCATTTTTCCCTGCCCGAAAAAACGCGGCGCCCCCCGCTCAACCGCCAGGACACCCTGCACCGCATGGATGCCTATATCGGGCTGAACAGCGACTGGGTGAACGTGGAAACCGTCATACGCACGGCGCCCGACCAGATCGCCATCGGCCCGGGTTCACTGGTGCAGGAATGGGAAGAAAACGGGCGCCGCTGTTTCCGCTACCGGCTCGACCACGCGTCCTTCAACTTCTATTCTTTCCTCAGCGCCCGCTACGAAGTAGCACGCCGCGACTGGAACGGTGTCAAACTCGAAGTGTACTACCACCCGGGCCACCAGTTCAATGTGGAGCGCATGCTGAAGGCCATGGAAAATTCGCTGGCATACTACACGCAGCATTTCGGGCCCTACTACCACAAGCAGTGCCGCATCATCGAATTTCCGCGGTTTTCCGATTTCGCGCAATCGTTTCCCGGCACCATGCCCTATTCAGAAGGGGTGGGTTTTATTCAGGATTTCAGGGCGGAAGACGACGATATCGACCTGATGTACTATGTGGCGGCGCACGAGATCGGGCACCAGTACTGGGGCCACCAGGAATGTGCGGCCAATATGCAGGGCGGCGAAATGCTCGTCGAGACTTTTGCCCAGTGGAGCGCACTTATGGTGATGGAACACGAATACGGCCGCGACCAGATGCGCAAATTCCTGAAATATGAAATGGACCGTTACCTGCGCGCCCGCGGCCGGGAAACGCAGCGCGAGCTGCCGCTCGCCCGTTGCGAAGGGCAGGGCTACGTGCACTATAACAAAGGCAGCGGCGCCATGTACTACCTGAAGGAAATGATCGGTGAAGACAAGGTAAATGCTGCGCTGCGGTCATTCCTTGAGCGATACCGCTACGCACCGCCGCCTTATCCGGTCAGCCTTGATGCCATAGATGCCTTTTACGAGCAAGCGCCCGATTCGCTCGATTATGTTGTGAAAGACCTTTTCGAGGACATCACGCTTTTTGAAAACAGGTGTAAAAAAGCCTCGGTGAAAGATATTGGCGGCAACCGCTGGGAAGTGACGATCGAGGTGGAATGCAAAAAACTGAAAGCCGACGACCTCGGCAAAGAGACGGAAGTTCCGTTGAGCGATTATATCGAGATCGGTGCTTTTGCCAAACCCGAAAGCGGCAAAAAGTACGGAAAAACACTGTACCGGCAGCGCATCAAAATGACGGCCCCCACGGCGCAGTTCACTTTTGTGGTAGAGGAAAAACCCGACAAGGCGGGGATCGATCCGTTTTCGCTGCTGGTGGACCGGAATCCGGAAGATAATTTGAAGGACTGCGATTGATCGGATAACGCACACATCATAAACACAAGGGGGCTCCGCGTCGCGGAGCCCCCTTGTGTTTACCTCCTCATAATAAACCGGAATCCCGGCCTGCCGCCGCCGGCCATTGAATTGAGCGCGTAGGTGAGGCGCAACATGCCGTAGCGGCCGAGCGACGCTACCCGTTCGTCTTCCACATAGTTGAGGTTGGTCACCCGGTTGATGCTTACGTTGCGGTTGAGCAGGTCGTGCACTGCAATGGTGAGTTGCAGGCGTTTGTTTTTCATAAAAAAGCGGGAAACCGAGGCATTCCAGATCGGCACGGCGCGGTTGTAACCTTCTCCCAGGCCGCCGTTTACCCTGACATCCAGATCGCTGCCGACTGAAAAGTCCAGGGGCAGGTCGACCGTGCATTCCGCGTTGTACAATTGTGTCAGATAGTCCTGATTGAAGGCCTTGTCGAGCGAATAATGTGTCTGGTTCCAGGTCAGTTCGGCGCCGGCGCTTAGGTTGAACCATTCTGCAGGCATGAAGTCCCAGGAAACCGATTGTGTAAGCGCCAGGCTGCCGGTAAAGTTTTCGCGGTCGTTGATGAAGTTCTGGCCGCGGTTGAAACCGATCTCGCTGCGCAGGTTGAAGCGGCTTTCGATCTTTTTCCAGGGCAGGCCGAATGCAAAGGTTCCGTTCAGCCGGTAATCTGAATCCACATTCACCGGGCGGTAGCGGCGCACAAAACTGGAATCCACGTTCTGGGCATTTACGATGCGGTCCTTCGTGTAGGTAAAAAACACGCCGCTGAAAAAACTGCGCATGTTTTCAGGATTGAACGACATGAAGTTCAGCGATACATTATGCCCGTAGGAAGGTTTTAGTTCGGGATTTCCTTCTATGATATTCAGCGGGTCGCTCACATCGGGCACCGGCTGGAGTTGCTGCACGCTCGGGGCATTGATATCGGTGTTGTAAAAGAAACGCAGGTTGCGGCTCGGCGCGAACTGGTACTGAAAATCCATTCGCGGCAGGAAGTGTTCGAATTGCTGTTTTACCGCCGCGCCCTGGCCCGAATTCACTTCACCTTCCAGCGTAGCCGACTGCGCATCGATGCCGATGCTGCCGTTCCAGAATTTCCGGTTGATGCGAAAACCCGCCCCGCCGCGGTGATACCCGAAAATGTTGGTGTAGGTATTGGAAAGCAGGTCGTCGTAGTATCGTTCGCCGTTCGTCACGTTGTAAACATCTTTGTCTGCCCGGTTCTCGGTGCGGAAATAGCCGTAGTTGAACTCCAGATAGCGCCTTTTTCCGAGTGGTTCCGTGTAGGTACCCCTGGCGCCCCAGTTCCCGACATCGTTTGCAAAAAGTTGATCCTGCGCCACAGTATCCACCCGGGCCGCCTGTCCACCGTCGTCGAAGAATTTGTTTTCGGAAATGCTGCTGCTTTCGGAGTCGTTGTTGTTCAGACCGAAATTGACATTTGCGCTGAAATTGCGCCCTTTCCTGGCGAATTTATGTCGGAAAAGCAAGTTTCCGGTCCAGTTGGTACCGCTGGCATCCGACTGATATGTGCGATTGCCTTCATTCTGCAATACCTGGCCGGCCCCGAAAGTCTGCGAACCTGAGCCGGAAAATGCCTCTCGTTGAGAATAGGTAAAAGCGGAATTGAATTGCACCGAGTTGAACGAGTCGATCTTCTGGTCATACGTCAGGTTCAGGCGATGGTTGTCGGTGATGTTGTTCTCCGCAGACTGGCTAAGGGTACTGAAATCACCGTCGGGCAGAAAAGACTGTCGCGTACTGGTGCGTCCGTATTCCTTATCCGAATTGCTGTACATATAACTGGAATTCAGGTCCGCCTTTTTGCCGAATTCCTGGTTGAAGTTCACACCTCCGGCCCAGGTGCGCAGAAAACCCTGGTTGTCGCCGAAATCGAGCGGCAGATCGTTATCGCCGTCCTGGTTGAACTGTAGTTGTACCCGTCCGCCGCCACCGCCCATCATCTGCCGCATGGCGCCGGAAAAAGCCAGGTAATCGTCGATGGAAAAGCCGGCCTGATTGACGTTGTTTCCCATGCCTAGGATCGAGATCTGTTGCCCGGGCTTGAAGCGGTTGAGGCTCAGGTTTCCTTCAAAACGGAGCTCGTCGCCGCCGTCCGACCCGCCTGCGTTGAGGTCGCTGCCCGCGCCGGCCACCGCCCTTCCGAACCAGCCGTTTTTCTTGTCTTCCTTGAGTTCGAGGTTGATCGTTTTTTCTCGCTGACCGTCGTCGACACCGCTGAACACCGCCTGATCCGATTTTTTATCGAACACCTGCACTTTATCCACGGCGTCGGCGGGCAGGTTCTTGGTCGCTACCTTGGGGTCGTTTCCAAAGAACTTTTTGCCATCCACCATCACGTTTTTCACTTCTTCACCCTGCGCGCGCACCGTGCCGTCGCGCTCCACTTCCACGCCGGGAAGTTTTTTAAGGAGGTCCTCCACTACCGCATTTTCCTTGACCTTGAAAGACCCTGCGTTGAATTCGATGGTGTCCTGTTTTAGCGTCACCGGGTTGGCTTCGCCTTTGATCTCTACTTCGCTCAACAGTTCGGAGCGGAGCTGCATTTGCAATGTGCCGAGATCGGTCACGGGGCCCTTGCCGGCATCGAGCCGGACCGGCTGCTGAAAACTTTGATAGCCGAAATAGGTGCATCTGAGCAGGTAGTCTCCTTCTGACAGGTTCTTAAAGGTAAAATCTCCGGCCTCGCCGGTGCGCGTGAAAGCCAACAACGCGCTGTCGCTCGCGGCAAGCAGCATCACCGTGCCGCCGGCCAGGGGTGCGGATGCTGTATCGACCACGGTACCGCGCAGATTGACCTTTTGGGCTTGTAACAGCAATGGAAAAAGCAAAAGAGCAGCAAAAAGAAGGGCGTATTTTGTTTTCATAACCTAATTTTCAAATCGTTACCGGACTTGTAGCCGTTTACGGGCAAAAGTACCGGCCCCGCAGAGGCACACAGGTTAATCACCCTTGAAGGAAGGTTAAAAAAGGTTAATAGGGGAGGGAAGAGATTGACCTTTGCCGTCACCGCTCCAAAATCAGGGATACTTTTCAGCAAAAAAGTCGTCGTTTTCTGCTTTTTTTGTTCCATCAGGAACTTATCATTTGATCGTTCCTAAGGCCAAATTGATCACGCCATGCCTACCGATATGATCCGCATTGCCCTTGCCGACGATCAGGAGCTCTTCCTCGAAAGCCTGAGTGCGCTGTTTAACAACACGGCAGGGGAAGTGGAAGTGATCTGGAGCGCGCGCAGCGGCGAGGAGGTGTTTGAAAAAATAAAGGAGGAAATGCCCGATGTGTTGCTGCTTGATTACACGTTTAAGGGGAATTCGCAGGACGGCGCCGAGATCAGCCGCCTGCTTTCTGAAGAATATCCCGAACTGGGTATTCTGATGCTCAGCGTGAGTTGCGAGATCGCCATCATCCGCGAGACGCTGCAAAACGGCGCACGCGGATATGCCTCCAAGGAAATCAGCAAGGCAGAACTCTTGCGCGGCATTCACACCGTGCATGCGGGCGACTATTTCCTCGACCAAACCACCCTGGGCGAAGTGATACGCCACATCCTCCCGGCCAAAATGGCGAAAGCCTCGCTGACCCCCCGCGAACTTGAGGTCGCCCTGCCGTACGCGAAGGGGAAAGCCATCAAAGAGATGGCGGGCAATCTGTTCATCAGCGAGGATACAGTGGAGAGTCATATCAAGAACATACGCGCCAAAACCGGTGCTTCGAGCCGCTACGAAGTGTCGGAGTGGCTGAAAAAGAATGACTTATGGGACGAATGACGGCTATTCCATCAATGTTTCCTCCGGGATATCTATGCTGACAAAAGTGCCTTTTCCGGGCGTCGATTCAATATGCAGTTTTCCATGCAGCACCTCTACCCGTGTGCGAATATTGGAGAGGCCGATCCCGTCGGCCGAACGTTGCCGGAAGTCAAAACCCGTGCCGTCGTCTTCTATTGATAACAACAACTGTTTGCCGTCGGCGATCATTTGTACGTTCGCGTGCCGGGCCTGGGCGTGTTTCAGCACGTTGGCGAGCAACTCCTGTACGATCCTGTACAGGTGTATCCTGGCAAGGCCGCTTATCTGATGCAGCGGGTAATTGGAAAAAAAATGCACCTTCAACCCGCGCCGGGCCTGCTGTATTCTTCCGCAAAGTTCTTCGAGCGCTGTTTGCAGATCCTTTTTATCGAGGGCTTTCGACATGAGGTTGTGCGAAATGCCGCGTATTTCCCGGTAAGTCTGTTCGATCTCATTGGCAATGCCTGTCATTTTCTTTCCCAGCTCCGGCCCGACGTCCTTGTCATCGCAAAGGGTATCCAGTTTCATATTTATGGCAGCCAGATGCACGCAGACGCCGTCGTGCAGGTCGCGGGCGATCCGCCGCCGCTCGTTCTCCACGCCGAGGATCAGGGCGTTCAGCCCTTCCTCCCGCGCTTTCGCAATGCGCAGCTGCGTTTTTTGGTTTTTTTCGATCAGGTGGAGGTAACGCCTGACGGCAAAATTGAACACCAGCATTTGTTCCAGAAAAAAGGCGCCGATCACCATGGGAGAGAGAAAAAATGTATCCGCAATGCCGAACCGGTACATCAGCCAGTCGGCCACGTCGAAAAAAGCGGATCCGTACCCCAGATATTGTAAAGAGGTGGAAGTCACCCCGATAAAATTGAGCACGATCACCGTCAGCAGCCATGAAAAGTTACGGTATGGCCGGGTAATCAGTCTATGGATCAGCCAGGCGATCATGCCGAGGCTGAACAGCATGAGGAACACGAAAAAGGGATAAAACACCCATCCTGAACTGGAGTGCGGAAGGCCTTGCAGAAGAAGGGTGGCCAAAAAGATGCCGATGCTCAGGTCGATAAACCGGTTGAATCGCGGGGCGGAATTCGGCAGATCGAAAAACAGGCGGAAAAACTGAATGCCGAAGATCAGGCGCAGGTTGTTGAGCGCCATGGGCGCAATGTGCTGAAAGGCCGGCCAGTCTTTCCACACATAGGCGAAGCCCAGCCCCAGGTGCGTTGGAATGAACAAGGCGGTGCACAGCACATATAAAAAATAATACCAGTGGAAAGGTTCGCGCGAAGCGACGATCAGGATGGCCGTCAGGATCAGAAAGAGCGCGCTGAACACGTAGAAGATCGTCATCAGGATATCGACCACCCACTGATGGTGCCCCAGCCGGAAACTCTCCTCGAAAAACAATACGCGCAGATAGAGCGGCGTGCCGGAACTCAGCCGCAGATACACCTGCGCCGTACTGCCCGTGGCAAGCCCCAAGGGAAAGCGGAAGTTGCGGGAGTGGGTGTCGGGGCGCTCGTAAAAACTGAACTTTTCCGTTCCCGTAGTGGTACCGGTGCGGTAATAATGCTGTAGTTCGTTCCGCCCGTTCAGGTGAAAGAACTCGATCTTGGGAATGGAAGGGTTGACGACCTCTACCAGAAAACGCTCGTGCGCGGTGTCGCGGTTGGTGTAGGAAAACCGCAGCCAGATCACTCCGCCGGGTCTGCCGAAACTGCAACATGGAGATTTTTCTTCAAAAAGAGAATCGGGCAAACGCGCCACATCACCGATGCCAAGCGTATGGCCGGGTGTCGTGTCTTCATAATATACGATCGGTCCAGGCAGTTCGCCGGGCTTACGTTGATCGATCCGGAAAGTGCTGGACAACCATTTGACCAGCAAAACCCCAAGCGCCAGCAATAGCGCCAGGGCAAGTAACTGTTTTGCGCCCTTCATTCGACAGATGGTCAAGGATTAAAGTAGTGCATCGTTTTGTACAAATTTCCGCGGCTCCACAGGTATTGCCATTCAACCAGACCGTGAAATTGAAAATATCACGGAACTCACGGATTTCCGTGAGGACGCCTGTTTCCCGCGCTCCCCGCTTTCGGCGCAAGCCGTGATTTCCGGCATTTCACCTGTTTCGGGGTTTTTTGACCGCAGCGTGCACAGGCACCTTTGCCTTGTCAAAACAATTGTTCACGCAAACCAGTCTTTTACATCATGAGACCGAAACTGACAACCTTCCTGACTGCCATGGCGGTCGTAAACAGCGCAATCGCGCAACCGTTATTCCTCGTACACAAACCGGCCTGTACAGAAGTAATTATCAACGTACTGGCGCCCGATGTTTTTGATAGTTATCACTGGGACTTCGGCAACGGCGAAACTGCCGAAACCCGAATTCCGCCTACCGTCGAATATCCGAACGTCGGCAATTATACCATCAGCCTGACCGTGCAATCGGCAACGCCCTTCAGGATTGTCGAATCCATAGAGGTCATCAATTACCACCCCGATTTGTGGGACGACGACAAGATTTTTTGCGATGACAATAAACCGGATTTGTTTTTGGCCTTCACCAATCTGAACGATTATATCGCGCGAACGATCGAGATCGAAGATGCTCCCCTGCCGTCGGAGTATAATCTGGACGGCCTGCTTACCATGAATGTTTTCCCGATCAATGCCTGGGACGCGGACGGATTTTGGTGCGGCGCAAATGATTTCCTTGGTTCCGTGACTGTGCCGGCCAACTCGACAGGCGGTGCTTTTTCAAATCCGGCGTACCAGTTGAATTTGATGGTACATACGAAACTGGTCAATTCCGCGACCTGGTCCCAGTTTTTTTATATTTCAGATACCTTGCCCGACAAACCGGAGATCAGCTGTGTAAACGATGTGCTGGTATCCAGTTATCCCAGCCAAAACCGCTGGCTGGACGCCAATCAGGATGAAATACCCGGAGCCTACGCCCAGGCCTATAACCCGGTCACCGAGGGGTATTACTACGTAAAATACACCGGCGGCGGCTGCGATGTCATTTCCGAACCAGTCTATTTCGTGCCCGGATCGTGCATCGTGACGGCAACCGATGTGCCGGGCGAGGCGCAAAAGCCATTGAAGATATACCCTAATCCAACTGACGGACCGCTTTATATTCAGTTTCCCGCATCATCCATTCCGCTCAATACCGTATGCCGGCTGGCCGGCACCGATGGCCGCGTTGTAACCGATATTCCTTTTACAAATGCCGGCAAGGGTATACTTCGGGTTGATCTGAGCGGACACGAAGCAGGTGTCTGGGTGATCCATATAATAAGTCCGGAAGGCACTTACGCTCATAAAGTGGCACTTTTGAATGCCAGGTAAACAGGTTGTATTTTTACCGTAAGTGCCGGCTTTGAATAGCCACATATTTCTTCCGGCATTACGTTGTATACTTTTCACATCAAAACCAGCCTGACATATGAAAACCAACTTGATCTGCCGCCCGATTTACCTGTTTTTCTCAGTGATCGTGTTGTACAGTTGCAGTCCGCAATACGGCCCGGCCTATCTCGGAAGCAACAATGGCTACATGGCCAAACCCGTGTACCGGGGAGAAAAGATCAACAGCGTTGCCTTTTCAGGCCGCATCAACAAAGGCATTGTGTACTACGACGGGGAAAAAAACCGCTCCTACGAGTTTTCGGGGCACTTCTCGCTGATGCGCAAATACTTTTACTACAGCGGCGGCATTTTCGGATTCTGGGGTACTTATCAGGTGGATACCGCGTCCACTTCCGCGGTAAGCCTCTTACCCTACAGCCTTCACGGATTTGGACACCGGCACGACATCGGCGCACGCATTCCACTGGACGATCGACTGGAAATGCTGATCGGCCTGGGCTTTCAGGTATTTCGCGAACGCGGGGAATTTTCCTCCCTGACCGAAAATGAAGTGGAGGAAGTCATTACCAAGATCGCTTTCTTCCCGTTTGTAGGTCCCGATATCCTCGACGACGATTTCGATGGCAGCGGCGGAGGCGGGTACGACTTTCAGTTCGATTTTCGCTATACACCTGACGACCGCAGTTGTATCGGTTTAAAATATTGCTGGAATGTGTCGAAAGGCGAGGGCTTTTCTTATCCCCTGCGGACGCATCAACTCAGTCTGCACGGCTCCTTCAACAACTTTACCCTGTATGGTCAGGTCGGTTTCGGAAAATATTCCGGCAGTCCTTTTTCCAATGGACGCAACCTCTTCAGTGCAGGGCTTACATACGCCATTCCTTTTGGCAAACATTTGCACAAATCGTGATTTACAGGACCGGCCATTCCCGGCCGTCTTATCTTTTGCCAAACTTACTCCACCTTCACCAATTCCACCTGTTATGCGATTTGCTACCTTCTTTTTTCTCGGAGCGCTCCTGTCAGGGGGCTCACAAATAGATGCACAGACCATTATTCAAATGGGGCTGCCCTTTGCAAAGGATGTAGTGCATGATCTGACCTATACTTCCGACGGCAGTTTTATCACGACCACCACCCGGGTTACGACCGGCGTTTTGTATAAAAGCGATTGCTCCGGCAATGTGATCAAGGAATTCCCCAAGAGCACGTTCCCATACCCGCTTCACTTGTTCGATGCCGTGGAACTGTCCGACGGCGACATCGTCGTTGCGGGTTATATGGAGCAGGTGATCTCTCCGGCCGATACGCTCGATCAGCTCGTGCTGCTAAAGGTCGACAGCGATCTCAATGAAAAAGCATTTGTCAAATATCCGCTGATGGGGGTGGATACCCGCGCTAAATCCCTGACCCTCTCCCCGGACGGCACCTTGCTGGTATTTGGAGATATCCGGGGTCAAGGTGTCAATTTCTGGGACTATTTTTTTGCCCGGGTGGATACTGTTTCGCTGATGCCATTGTCGAACCCCGTGGTATACGACTACGGAGTGGATGAAGCGCGGCAGATCAAACCTGCCGGCGATGGTACTTACCTGCTGTCAGGGCACAGTTTGATCGGGTTTTTGTTCGATCCGGAATCTGTCGTGACCAATCGCCTGGTCGTCATGCGGGTGGATGAACAGGGGCAACTGATCTGGCAGTACCGGTTTCAACAGGAATACAAAGTCAAATACGGATTTTGCCGCATGGGCGGCGTCGACATACACCCTGCGACGGGAAACCTGCTTTGTGCCGGCACGATGTACGTCGGCGCTGCCGATTCACTGCCCGATCCGGTCCTGCTCTTGCTCGACAGCCAGGGAAATGCGCTCGACACCTTGTATGAACCGATTCCCGGCGCTCAAACGCTGTACAACAACGTTGCGAACCCCGGCGATGCGGGCGCCTTCCTGACCGCCGGCGAGACCGCGCATCCGGGCAGTTGGCCGACCTTGCTGCTGCTGAATCCCAAGGAATTCAACAACCAGATCATCTACAACGGATATGTCAACGACACCACCACGCCGGTTTCGCTGCGGCTGATCGTGGAGATCCCCGTCAACCGCTTTGCACTGGCCGGTACGACCCCCGACAACCCGGCGAGCCCGAATCTGACAGATATCCTGCTCGCCACCCCGTCCATCGATAATATCGAGATCCTGTACCAGAACTGCGCCTTGTCTGCATCCCTGAACGCGCCGTCTCCGACGTACCAATGGTATCTGGACGGAGCGCCCATCCCGTTCGCAAATTCCGGCGTGTTGTTTCCCGCCGCCCCCGGCATCTACGCGGTGCAGGTCATCGACGCAGTGGGATGCATCGGCGCCTCCGACACGATCAGTGTGGTGTTTACGACTGCAGACTTCGACTTTGTAGCCGACAACGGGACATACACGTTTACCAACGCGTCCGTCGCCGCTGATACTTATCTGTGGGATTTTGGCGACGGGGCAACCAGCACGCAAGTCAACCCTGTTCATGTCTATTCCCAATCGGGCAATTACCCGGTCACCCTGATCGCTCAGGGGCCTTGCGGGTCCGATACCCTGGTCTATATGCTCACCGGCACGGACGATCATGCAGGCATCAGGCACATTCGTTTGTTCCCCAATCCGGGTGACGGGTATTTTACACTGACGCTCGAAGGCACGCCGCAGGATATGCTCGCGCTGGATTTCCTTGACATGACGGGCAAAACCCTGGAAAGCAGGGAACTGGATTTCAGAAGCGGAAAGACCGCACAGGAATTCCGTTTCGCCAGTTTGCCGGCCGGCGTCTACACTTTGCAGGTAAGAGGCGGCGGGTCGGTACACTATGAAAAAGTGATCGTACGATGAAGTGACCGGTCCTGCAGGTACCGGCAAAAAACGAGCGGGCTTTTCCCGTGTGTAAGATCACAGGAAAAGCCCGCACCATATATGTTCGAGGTGGAAATCCCGGCTTATTTCGGGAAATCGAGTATGCTGCTGCGGTTGTACAACATCAGCAGCAGCGCGGTCAGGAAAAACAAGGCCATGAAGATGTAGAGAATACAGTACCCTTTACCGCGTGTGTTTTGGATATTTTCCATAAAAGTTGTCCGAATTGTAGTGATGCAGAAAAGTCGGGCAAAAATATAAACAGCGGAGAAGAATCCCGCTCTGCGATCGTTTTTTTCGCCTTTTCAGAATGTTTTTAAAAAAGCACATGCCGGCACCTGCATATGGTCTTTTACAAAATGAGGTATCTTTGCAGTGTTCACGCATGCCGTGCCAGGACGCTTTTGATATCTATCTGACCGGCATTTATCCGGTATGCGTATCATATTTATGACGGATGTCATTCAATTACTACCCGAAAACGTAGCGAACCAGATCGCTGCCGGTGAAGTGGTGCAGCGGCCCTCTTCTGTGGTAAAGGAGTTGTTGGAAAATGCCATCGATGCCGGCGCATCGCAGGTAAAACTCGTGGTGCGCGAGGCCGGCAAAGCGCTGGTTCAGGTCATCGACAACGGCTGCGGGATGTCTGAAACCGACGCGCGGATGAGTTTCGAGCGCCACGCCACTTCCAAGATCAGGGAATCGAAGGATCTTTTTGCGATCCGGACCATGGGCTTTCGCGGCGAAGCACTGGCTTCCATTGCCGCTGTGGCACAGGTGGAGTTGCGCACCCGTCGCGCGAATGAAGAACTCGGTACCCGAATCACCGTAGAGAGTTCCACCGTAAAGATGCAGGAGCCCTGCCAATGTGCGGCGGGCACCAGTATCGCCGTCCGGAACCTTTTCTACAACGTGCCGGCGCGGCGCAATTTCCTGAAAAGCGATCCGGTGGAAATGCGGCATGTGCTCGATGAATTCCAGCGGGTTGCGATCGCCAACCCCGATGTGTTTTTTTCGCTGCATCACAACGATCAGGAGATATTTCACCTGCCACCCGGCAACCTGCGCCAGCGCGTGGTGAAGATCTTTGGCGACCATGTGAATAAAAAACTGGTGCCGGTGCAGGAGGAAACCGATATCCTCAAGATCACCGGACTGGTCGGCAAGCCCGATTTTTTCAAAAAATCGCGTGGGGAACAGTTGTTCTTTGTGAACAAACGCTTCATCAAAAGCAATTACCTGCACCATGCGGTCGTGCAGGCATACGAAGACCTGCTGCCACCCGATACGTTCCCGTTTTACGTACTTTTCCTCGACATCGACCCCATGCGGATCGATATCAATGTGCACCCCACGAAGCAGGAGATCAAGTTCGACGACGAGAAACTGGTATACAACTACCTGAAAGTAACGGTACGACATGCCCTGGGCAGCCATAATGTGACGCCGACGCTTGATTTTGAGCAGGAGCCGGCATTTCAGGCCGTACCGACCAAAGCGCCGTTTTTATCGCAGCGCCCCGAACGGCCGCCTTCGGTCGGCGATTTTCGCCCTTCGCCGGCAGGAGAAAAAAGACATGAAGACAACCTCCGGCACTGGCAGCGTCTGTATGAAGGCCTCGATCTCGTAGAAAAATCGGGCTCAGAACCCGGCGAAGCGGAGCCCACAATCAATTTCGAAGTGCGCCCCAGTGCCGGCCATACCCAACTGGACGACGAAAGCGGCAGTTTTTCCAAAGGACAAAAGGAGCCCTATCAGATACACGGGCAATATATCGTCAGCCACATAAAATCGGGTTTTCTGCTGATCGACCAGCAGGCGGCGAGCGAACGTATTTTGTACGAGCGTTATCTGGAGGCGCTGGGCAATCAGCCGATCGCCACCCAAAAAATGCTGTTTCCCAAAAACATCGAACTCGCCACGGCTGATGCAGCGCTGTTGAAGGAGATACTCGAAGAAGTGAACAAACTGGGATTCGATATCGCGGAATTCGGCGGGAATGCCTTCGTTGTACACGGCACTCCGGCCGACCTGAGCGGCGTTTCGGAGGAAGCTCTGCTCGAAAAGGTGCTGTCGCAGTATAAAGATAACCTCGAACTGGAGCTCGGTACCCAGGACAACCTGGCGCGCGCGATGGCGCGTAGCGCGGCCGCCAAACGCGGCCAGGCGCTGACGGTGCCGGAAATGCAGGATCTGATCGATCAGTTGTTTGCCTGCTCGGTGCCCTACAGCAGCCCGTCGGGGCGTAACTGCTTCATAACCTTCGAGTTGACGGAATTGCAAAAGCGCTTCGGAAATCAGGCCTGAGGCTGGAATTATCCTTTTGCGCGGTGCGCGGTTTCTTTCGAATGATGCGAACGCTGCGCGTGCAAAGCGATGGCTTTTGCCGCTTTCATCGGAATGGCCACGCATTTCTTTTCCATGTAATTCATCATTTTCAGCATCAGTTCCTGTGCCGAAGGATCGAGTCCCGCGAATTCCTTTCCGAACACTTCGTTGATGGCGCGATCTTTTACAGCGCGGACCTCGTCGGGGATGTGCGAGAGCGAGCGTTCCACCTGGCGTTCGTGCCAGAGCGCGCGGTAATCGTATATCCGTTGTGCAATGATTGCTTCCGCTTTTTCTTTTTCGCGCTCGCGGTGTGCCAGGTTTTCGCGGGCTGTATTCCGGAGCCCTTCCACCTCAATGAAACGGACGGCGAAATCAGACAGAATATCTTTGTCGACGTTATTGGGCACTGAAAGATCGACCACAATTTTGCGGGCGGCATCACCCGCCAGCAGGCGCCGGTACAGTTCGGGCGTGACGATCGCCTGCGTCGCGCCGGTGCACACGATCAGGGCGTCGAACCCTTCGGTATAGTGTTCCAGTGCATCGAGCGGCAGGGCATTGCCGGCGGAAAACAATTGCGCCGCGGCTTGCGCTTTCTCAATGCTGCGGTTAAAGACCGTCACGTGGTGATAGCCGCCTTTTTTCAAAAACTTGGCGAATAATGTGTTTGTCTGCCCGGCGCCGACCAGCAAAATGCGCGCATGTTTGGGCAGTCCCGCTTTTTGCATCTCTGCAAAAGCCAGCGCTACAACGGAGAGCGCTTTTTCACCGATCCCGGTGTTGCTGTAAATTTCCTTGGCCGTTTCAATGGTAAAACGCATCAGCAGACGCAGGTGGTCGCCCGTCAGCCGCATGGCATGGCTTCGATCGTATGCTTCGCGCAACTGGCGGATGATCTCGCGCTCGCCGACCACCAGGCTGTCCAGCGAACCCGCGACTTCAAAAAGGTGCTGCACCGCCTGGGCGCCGTGCAGCAGGCGCATCCGCGAACGCAGCTGAAGCAGTCTGTTTTCGTCGAGATCGGGCCGTATGACCCGAAGCGCTTCTGATGCGGTTTCTTCAGAAACAGGCTGTTGGCTGTAAAACAAATACATCACCCGGTTGCAGGTGGACAGGTACAACAACTCGCTCCAGCCCAGGTGCGCTTTCAGGCGCTGCAAAACCTCGCCATCGTCGCCAGACGGGACGAGCGCCTGCCCGATGAGTTCGAGCGGGGCATCGCGGTGCGTGATCGTAAGTATGTGATAGCCGTCCAGCATGGCAGTTTATTCAGGTGGTGTTTTCAAAATCTACGGCAAAAGTATCGGCGCAGATTCCGGGCACTGTCATGCTTTTGTCAATGCCCGGAAACACATAATATTTGGAAATATTCTAAGCAAATACTTAGACGGGCCTTTTCGCAATCCGGTTGCAATCGCCCGGGTTCGGGCATTTTCAATGGATGCTTCAAGAAGCCGGTAAGCAAAAACCGTACTGCTCGTTTTTTGTTAAAAAAACAGGGTAATTCAAAGGATTTCAAGCCTCGGACACACTTGGTTAAACGATCCTGTAATCGTTTCTGCAAACCTCGTAGTCTTGACCACGAACCTGGCAGTGACTACACAAAGAGTGTTTGTCTTGACAAGGAACCTTGCAGTGATTACACAAAGGACGTTTGTCTTGACCATGAACCTTGCAACGA
Organism: Lewinellaceae bacterium; assembly: GCA_020636045.1. Taxonomy (GTDB): domain Bacteria; phylum Bacteroidota; class Bacteroidia; order Chitinophagales; family Saprospiraceae; genus M3007. Next base: position 450,915 of record JACJYP010000001.1, on the reverse strand, counting down.
CTACACAAAGGGCGGAAGTCAATACACACCCGACGAAAGTCGTTACCAAAAGAGAGAAAGTCCTTACAGATTGAACGAAAGCCGTTGCGCAATGAACGGAAGTCGCGACACACCGAACGAAAGCCATATCCAACACTCACAGTACTAAAGACCGTTTTTATATGAATACCAACATAGGCATCTCCGACGATCATCGAAAGTCAGTAGCCAGTTTGCTGAACATGCTGCTGGCCGACGAATTTTTGCTGTACGTAAAAACCCGCAATGCGCACTGGAATATTACCGGCCCCCATTTTTCCGAACTGCACCGTTTTTTTGAAGAGCAATACGAGGCGCTGGACGAAGTGATCGACGAAGTGGCCGAGCGCGTGCGCATGCTGGGGCATTTTGCAGCAGCCACCCTCAGCGACTACCAGGGGCTGACCCGGCTGGTGGAGGGAAAAGCCGATTTTGGAAAACACGACGCCATCATTCGCACATTGCTCGACGATCACGAAACGATCGTCCGCGTGCTGAGGGCCGACATCACCAAAACGGCAGAGGAATACAAAGACCTCGGCACCAGCGATTTTCTTACCGGGCTGATGGAACGCCACGAAAAAATGGCCTGGATGCTGCGCTCGCATCTGCAGGGATAAAAGGCATCAGTCCACCTTCACCCTCGAACTTTCATCCTCCGAACCCGTGCTGCGCCGCCGCGCATTTTTGAGTTCCGTATTGCCGAACCGGTAACTGAACGTAAGGCGCGCGTTGCGAGAATCCTGGCGCTGGAAGAAATTGACCAGCACGTCGGCATAGTCGATGCGCACGTTCGAATTCTGGGTGTACAGGATGTCGTTGACGGACAGCGACAGGCGTCCGCGTTTGTCCCAGAACGTTTTGGAAATGCCGAAATTCAGGCCGCCGAGCGCCTTGATCTCGAAAAACTCTTCGAGAAATCTGGTCATGTACCAGCCCCCGAACTCCATTTTGAAGTCGGCGGGCAAATTCACGTTGATCTGACCGTAGGCCAGCCAGTTCCATTTGCTCCTGTTGTACCGCTGCTCCAGATATTCCGCATCATAGGAATTGTAAATGAACTGGTTGCCACCGAAGCCGTCGATCAGTTTTTTGTATTTGATCGGGAAGTTCAGTTCGAATGCCCAGCGCTGATATTCGGCGAGGTTGGCAGCGGTGGTGAAGGTCCGGGTGCCTTCCAGACGCGGCGCATTTTCAATGATCACGTCCGATGTTTTGCCGTAGGAGATCCTGATAAAAGGCTGGTTGTCGTAACTGAGCGTGATCTGGGCGTTGTTGCCGATCTCAGGCCGCAGTTGCGGATTGCCTTGTGTGTAGGTGAGCGAATCGATAAAAAAGGCAAAGGGATTCTGCTGCTGGAAGCCCGGGCGGTTGATCCGGCGGCTGTAAGCGCCCTGCAGGCCGAAATGCTCGTCGAAATGGTACAACGCGCTGACGCTGGGAAACCACTGCAGATAGTTGCGGTCGAGCACTTTTTCTCCCATGGTTTCGCCCGTTACGACCGTTTGCTCGGCACGCAGGCCGGCGTTGAAATCGAAACGGTCCAGTTTTTTCGACAGGTTGATGTAGGCCGCATTGATATTTTCCTTGTAGAGAAAAGCATTGGACTGGTCGGGATCGATCGTCTGGCCCCTCAGAAATTTCAGATCGTTGTCGATCGTGGCGAAACTCGACTTGATACCCGTCTCCGCCTTGAAAGTAGAATCCAGGGGGAGCACGTAATCTGCCTGACCGACGTAAAAGTCGATCGGCTGGTTCAGGTTCTGCGACGAGCGCGATTCGGGGCTGCCGGGCGTATTTTGAAAGATATTGAGCAGGCTGACGCTGCTGATATCGTACCGGCTGTAATCAAAATCGACATTCAGGGTATGGCCCGTTTCGGCGTCGAATTCGTGTTTCAGGTTGAGGTTGCCCAAAAAATTGCTTCTGTCGTTCGTCGTCAGGTTTTGGGTGATAAAAGAACCCGTCTGCTGGCTCTGGTCCTGGTTGTACACATTGGTCAGGTTGAAGGCCTCACTCTCGCCCGTACGCGAAAAACCGCGGAACAAAACGCCGACGGTAGTCTTTTTTGTTGCAAAAAAGTCGGCCCCCATGCGGTAGTGGTGGATGTCCCAGAACGAAGGGTCGTAATTGGATTGCAGGTACACTTCATCGGCGATGAACCGTTCGATTTTTATCACGGAAAAATAGGTTCGGTGCAGGTAACTGTACGAGCCGAACAGGTTCCATTTGTTTTTGCGGTAGTTGAGCGACAGTGAGGGGTTCAGCCGGTAGTACGTGCGGTCGTCGGAGCCGACTTCCGACTGGTCGTATACGCTGCCTCCGGCAGTGAGCGCCGCCGTGCCTGTAAATCCCAGGTTTGCATTGCGCTTCAGTATGATGTTGATGATCGCGCCGCCTGCCGCATCGTACCGGGCGCCCGGCTGCGTGATCAGTTCGATGCGGTCGATCTGGTCGCCGGGCATGTCGCGCAAAACGGCGTTCATATCCGCGTACTGCGAGGGCTTCCCGTCGATCCATATCTGTACGCCCTGGTTGCCCGCGAGGGTGACGCGATCCTGGATGACCAGCACACCCGGCATTTTTTGCAGTATCTCCAGCGCCGTGCCGCCCGCTGCCACGGGGCTGTTGTCGACGTTCATGATAAGGCGGTCGGCCTTTTGCTCGAACAGCGGGCGCTTTGCCACCACTACGGCCTCGTTCAGCATGTTATCGGCGGGGTAAAGTTTCAGGTCGGCGCTGACACTTTTGCTGTCCGGCAAAACGGTGAACGGCTCTGAATACGCGGTCTCGTAGCCCAGCATCGTCGCCGAAAGCCGGTATTCACCCGCTTCAAGCCCTGTGATCGAATAGGCGCCGTTTTGATCGCTCAATGCGCCTTTCACCAGTTGTGAATCGCGCGCTGCGAGCAGGGTCACGGTGGCGAAGGGCACCGGCTGGCTGTTTTCATCTGTCACGGTTCCGGTAACCGTGATCTGGGCATGGAGAGTGGCAAAAGAGTAAAACAAAAAACAGGACAGGAGTAAGATTTTGTTCATGGTCGAAGCGCGAAGTTTTGTGTTTAATCCGTACCCGGCAGGCAGTTGGTACTTGGCAGCAGTAGCAGTTGCAGTAGGCAGTGTTAATACTGACGCAGATTACTGCACAAAAAGGTATCCATTTCCTGATCTGCCCTAATTCCTTTATTACCGTCCACCGTCCACCGTCTACCGTCTCAAAAATCATTTTACCACCGGCAAACGGCAAAAAATAATAGACGAAACCCTGCAGACATTCTTTTTCCGTAGCAGCGCGCAGCGTTACGAGCGCCTTGCCCTTTCCCAAAGCACCGATTGTTTTCCGCGCATCAGCCGGAAGAACCCGGCGTACATGGAATAATTCATCAGGCAAAAATAGTAGGGCACGAAGAAGGCCTTGATTTTCATTTTCCGGCGTTCGAGTAAAAAACCCGCAAGGGCCGCGGCGTAAAAGGCGAGTTGCATCAAGAGTATCAGCTGATAGACCCCGCCTACGCGAACTGCCAGGACGGCATTCAGCGCCAGCAACAGCGGCAACAACAGCGGCGCTGCCGTCCATCGCAACACCCGATGCGAGATATACTGGAAACTCAGCACGCCGTATCTGAAAACATTCAGCAGCGGCGCCAGCCTGACCACGGCCTGCAGGCCGCCCGCCGCGATGCGTATTTTTCGCTTCATCTCCTCGGCAACGGAAGCCGAAGCATTTTCTACGGCATAGGCTTCGGGCTCGTACTGTACGCGGTATCCCTTTTGCGCGATGCGCATGGTCAGGTAGAAATCTTCCACGATCGTATCGTTAGGCACGGGTTCGTAGGCCTTTGTTCTGAATGCGAACAACTCGCCGGCAGCCCCCACGACCGACCAAAGTTCGGCATCCCATTTCTTCAGCAGGCTTTCGTATTTCCAGTAAATACCTTCTCCGGCACTGCCGGCATCCGCCTTGTCGCCCATCCTGATGCGTTTTTCTCCGGCTACCGCCCCGATCTCCGGATCGGCGAAGTGTCGCATGAGGTTCCTGGCAGCATCGGTATTCACCAGCGTATTGGCGTCTGTGCTGATCACGAAAGGAGTATCGGCGAATTGCATGGCGCGCTGAAAGGCGGCGATCTTGCCGCGGCGCTCGGGTTCGTGCAGCAACAGCCAGTTGGTATGCGGCGGATAAGGGTACGTCCGCACGATCTCCGGCGTCCGGTCGTCGGAACCGTCGGTCACGAACAAAAAACGGATGTGCCCGGGCGGGTAGTCCAGTGCCAGTGAATTGGCGATCTTTTGCGCCATCCAGTCTTCCTCATTATAGGCGCACACGACGAATGCCACATCTGGCAAAAAGGCTTCGGCACTCGCGTTATCCCGCTTTGAAAAGACCCGCTTCACCCGCACGAGCAACCAAAGCACAATTCCATACCCTATGTAGGCATAGGCAACCAGGCACAACCCTGCCCAAAAAACGGCGATCAGGCTTTGAGTACTCATATCGAACGGGTGGCAAAAATAGCCAGCGCAACAAACTTATAAAGCCCGAAAGTCCTGAAGACCGCAACTTCGGCCGGCGTAATGGAAAAATAATATTTCGCCATGACTGACAATTTTCCCTTCTTTTTTACCCGATACGCAGTACGTATGTTTTCCCATGGCCGGCAATGACTATGCAAAAGCGACTGACTATTATCTGTTTAGGCCACTTATGAAATTATATTATTATAAATCAATGACTTATGGTTAAAAACATTAACGCTCTACCCCCTGCGCCTTTAAGATATGACGGCACCATCTTTGTAAAGTTTGTTTCGCTCTTGCAAAGCCCGGCGATTGCCGGACATCTGAACGATCATTTGCCCGACCGTATATGGCGCGGCAAGAATAATCCAAATACGCATACTGCTTATGCAGGTATATGCGCATATGTCCGCTTTTAATCGCCCCATAGCCTTCTCTCCCCTACAGGAACGATCAAATCACAAGTTCCAGATTCAGGCAGTCTAATTTGCCGCTAAAGTGCATTGTTCGTCGGTTGCCTGGCACTGCCAGGTGCCCTTCACACGCCTTTTTTAGCATCAAATTATGCTCTCCGAATTCATGACCGAATGATTTGACCGATCCAAAGCCGGATTGTGTTTTATCCGGCTTTTCATGCGATCATCCATCGAATCGACCCGTCTCGAGTCATGAAACGAAAAATCCTGATTGTGGAAGACCACGATAGTCTTCGCTATCTTATGGGCGCATTTTTGTCCCGGCAGTTTGAGGTCGTCGGCGCAAAGAACGGCCTCGACGCCATGAGCTGGCTTGGCAAGGGCCAACTCCCCGACGTCATTGTTACCGACATGTCGATGCCGGCGCTGAACGGCGCCGAACTGCTCGACAACCTGCGTTGCAGCGGCCTTTATGCCGATATCCCCGTAGTGGTGATCAGCGGCAGAGAGGATGATGAGGAAGAAAAAAGGATCAAACAACTCGGCGCCCGCGCGTATTTGCGGAAACCGTTCAGCCCTACCGAACTTCAGGACCGGCTGTTGCAACTGGCCGGTTAATCTTATTTTATTCTGAGCCGGCGACTCCCCACAGGGTCGACAGGCAAATACTTTTCAGTCATTTATGAAATCCGATCGTTACCTGTCTGCGCCTTCCCTGGATACCCGCGAACTGCTTTTTATAGGATTTGACCCCTGCTTCGATGTGAATATCCGGGAGTTCCCCTACCGGGATCATACCTATCACTACGATATCGTGAATACCGCTGAAGATGCCCTCAACTGGCTGGAAGCGCGGGTTTGCGATCTTTCTACCTACCATTTGCCGTACGCCGTTTTTTGCCGGCACCAATGGCTCGAAGAAAACCGGCTTGAACTGGCTGCGTACCTGCGGGCGCACACCGATCTCCGCTATGTGCCCCTGCTCGTCTTTGCCGGCGAAGGAGAAGATATCGACGCGGCAGTGCTGCTGCAACACGGCGTCGATGATTGCTACACGATGCCGGTGTTGTGGAACCGCCTCGAAGCGAGGCTCGATTTTTTGAACCAGTACAAGCCGACATTGCTGGAATTGGCCGGAAAACTGGAGCGGGAAGACTTCAGGTACCGCATTCCGTTCATGAAGCGGGTGTTCGATATCGCCGGCGCCCTGACGGGCATCCTGCTTTCTTCGTTTATCTGGTTGCCGGTGGCCATTGCGATCGCAATGGAATCGAAGGGGCCGGTTTTTTATCAATCGAAGCGTGTAGGCGCCGATTACCGGGTGTTCGAATTTTTAAAATTCCGCTCCATGTACCAGGATGCCGACCGCTACCTGGCGGAATTGCAGCATCTCAACGTATATGGAATGGCCGGAGACAGCGCCGTTTTTGTCAAATTTGCACATGATCCGCGGATCACACGCGTAGGGCGTTTTATCCGGAAATACAGTATCGACGAATTGCCGCAACTGATCAACGTGCTGCGCGGGGAAATGTCGCTCGTAGGTAACCGCCCGCTGCCCGTGTATGAGGCTGAAATGCTGACCCGCGACGAGTGGAGCACGCGTTTTCTCGCACCGGCCGGCATTACCGGGCTTTGGCAGGTGAGCAAACGCGACCAGCCGGATATGAGCGCCGAAGAGCGTATCGATCTCGATATCGAATATGCGCGCAACTACAGCATCTGGACGGACCTGATCATCATCCTCAGAACCTTCAGGGCTGTCGTTCAGCAAGGAGAATGTTAAACGCCATCCGAAATTATGCGCCCTCCGCTCGTTTCCATCATCAGCGTCAACTACAATCAGGCCGAAGCAACCTGCGAAATGCTCGACAGCATTCGGGCGCAGGAATACGGCCGTGTGGAAGTGATCGTGGTGGACAACGGCAGCCGATATGATGCCGGGGGTGATTTTCGGCGTCGTTTTCCGGGGCTGAAATATATCCGAAGCGAAAAAAACCTCGGCTTTGCAGGCGGCAACCGCCTGGGCCTCAGCCTTGCCACCGGCGATTTTTTGTTTTTTCTCAACAACGACGCGGAACTCACGGAAGGCTGCATTGAGCGGCTTGTATCGCTTTTCGATCAGGTTCCCGGGCTCGGCGCCGCGAGTCCCCTGATCTGCTACCCGGCAGCAGTGGGAGAACCCGCGCGCATCCAGTACGCTGGCATGACCCGCGTGCATCCGCTGACGGGGCGCAACCGCGTGTCCGGCCACGGTGAAACAGACGAAGGGCAATACGCTGTACCCGGGGAAACGGCGTATGCGCATGGCGCGGCCATGATGGTGTCGCGGGAAATGATCGACCGCGTAGGCCCGATGAGCGAAGCCTTTTTTCTGTATTATGAAGAACTCGACTGGTGCGCGCAGATGCGCCGCGCCGGATATTCCGTTTGGGTAGAACCCCGCGCGCGCGTCATCCACAAGGAAAGCCTTGCCACCGGCAAACTCGGCGCTCTGAAGACCTATTATCTCCACCGCAACAGGATTTTGTTCATGCGCCGCAATTACAACGGCTGGCGCTTAGCCGTTTTTATCATTTTCCTGATGCTGATCACAGTACCCAAAAACAGCTTGTTGTACCTTTTCCGCGGCGAACGCTCAAATTTGGATGCTTTTTTGCTGGGTGTTTTCTGGAATATTTTTCCAGGCCAAAACAACGCCTTCGAAATGCAGCGCAAACGCACCGATTTGCCACCCGGTGAAGCCCGCGGCAGTTACATTTTTAACCAGCATTCTACATGAGGGAGGTTCTGCATACCTTTTACGTGATCGTTGCCGAGTTGTTCGTCGCAGAACTGACCTTCCCCTTTATTACGGCGCTGGCCGCGCGAATATTCGGGAAAGAAAGACTCGGCAAGCGTTACTTCCCGGTGCGCAGTTTCGATTTTGCCTGTGTGATCACGGCATACCGGAACATCGATATCGCCCGGGCGCTGGTAGAATCGCTGCTCCGCCAAACACACAGCAATTTTACGATCTACCTGGTGGCAGACGATTGTCTGGCGCCGGATTTTGGCGGTTATGACGACCGGGTCGTCGTGCTCCGGCCGGAAACGCCGCTTCGACTCAAGATCAAAAGCATCATTTACGCCACACAACACTTTAGGCATCCGCACGATTACATTGTTGTGTTCGATGCCGATAACCTTGCCCATCCGGAATTTCTGCAGGAGATCAACAAATACGCCAATGCCGATTATCGCTGTATTCAGGGGCAGCGGCGGGCGAAAAACCTCAACTCCTCTTACGCGGCACTGGACAGTCTGGGCGAACACTACAAAAATTATACAGAGCGCTACGTGCCGCATTTGCTGGGTTGCTCGGCTGTGATCAGCGGCTCGGGCATGGCTACCGAGGCCGAACTTTATCTGGAATACCTGCACAGTCCGGAGATAGCCGAGGGCCAACACCTGGGTAAAAAAATGCTTCAGGAAGACAAGATCCTTCAGAATTTTGTCCTTCGGCGCGATAAAAAGATCGCATATGCACGAAAGGCGATCGTGTACGACGAAAAAGTGGATAGCGGAAAAGCCGTAGAAATACAGCGCAGCCGCTGGCTGTATTCATATTTCCAGAACGTTCCCAATGCAGTGGACCTGATCTGGAAAGGGCTGACAAAGCCCAGTTTCAACCAACTTTATTTCGGTCTGGTCACCTTCGCCCTGCCGATGTTCATGCTGGTCGGGCTCGGAGCCGTCGTGGGCATCCTCGGTATCGCCATTTCTCCGCACGGTTCGGAAGCGGTCGTTGCGGCCATGCTGATCTTTATCTTCAACATCCTGTGGTGTCTGCGTCTCGAAAAAGCGCCGCCGCCTGTCTGGAAGGCCATTTGGCTGGTTCCGCTGTTTATCTGGCGGCAGTTTACGGGCTTGTTTAAAATGGCAGACCCGGATAAAAATTTCCGGCCCACCGAACACAAAAAGATGATCTCGGTGGATGAAGTGCTGGAAAAGTAACCCATCTTCAACGCGAACGCCGGGTTATGCGGGAAAGAATCGAATGGATCGACTTTGCCAGGGGCTATTCCATTTTCACCATTGTGTGTTATCATGGCTTGCAACGCGTCGCATTGCCGCCGTTATGGGCACAGGCCATTGCTTTCGGCGGCACCGGCGTGCACCTGTTTTTTCTGTTGTCGGGCTTCGGGTTCAGCCTTTCCGAAAGGGCATTCCGGCCGGGCATTTTTTTTAGAAAACGCCTGATGAAAGTGTGGCTGCCTTACGTACTGGCGCTCTGCATCAGCTGGTTTGCCGCAGCCGGATTCCATTTATTTCCCGACGGCCTGCATGCCTGGCTGGCCGGGGTCAGTCTTTATCAGATGTTTTCCGAACAATATATTGAAAGTTTCGGCGGGCATTTCTGGTTCATCAGCGCGATCGCAGGGCTGTATCTGGCTTATCCCCTGCTCCTGTACATACAGCGGCGAGCCGGAGACGGCGTGATGCTGGTCTTTGCCACAGCGGGTTCCCTCGTCTGGTGGTGGCTGGTGTTTTTCCTTGAAAAGGGCCATTTACGCACCTGGAACAGTTTTTTTCTCCAGTTTTTATGGGAATTTGCCCTCGGGATGGCGCTGGCGGGGTGGTATAAAACACACACAGCAGCCATCAAAGAATGGAGCAAAAAACGGTGGTGGCTGGGTTTGCCGGCCGGGGCGCTGTTCACGGCTCTGATGGTGTTGATGTTGTTAAAAATGGGTGATGCCGGCCGCATTTTCAACGACCCGCCTGCACTGGCCGGATATGCGGCTATTTGCTTTTTTCTGTATGGGCTTGGCCGGCATTATACCCCCTTGCTTGAGCGCTTTTTCCGCTGGATCGGCGGCTTTTCCTATTCATTGTACCTGATACACGTGCTTGTATTAACGGCGTACCTGTGCTTGCTCGATCGCTTTCATATTCCTGCAAAATGGCCATTCTTGTTACCTTTCCCGGTGCTTGCGCTACTGGCCGGCAAGGCTTTCGAGTCCCTGAGCCGGCGGTGGACGGCCTTGTTCGACCGAAAATGACAAGTATGAAACGCCTGCTTATTCTTTCCTGGTTGTTGCTGATCCTGATGGCCGCTGCTGCGGCCTACGCCGTGAACCGGCTCGGCGGGTGGCAGTATGCGCTGTACCGCCTCCAATATGGCGATTCGGGCATGTACGAACACCGAAAGACGCTGTTCGAGCGCATGCCGGACCGGCCGGGCGCCATTGTTTTTTTGGGCGACAGCCAGATAGGGCTGTGTGAATGGCAGGAAATGTTCGCCGACCTCTCGCCGGTACTCAACCGGGGCATCAGCGGCGACCATGTGCAGGGCGTGCTGGACCGCCTCGACGAAGTGCTGCGCCACCGGCCGGAAAAGGTATTTCTCGAAATTGGGGTCAACGATCTGTTATGGGGAAAAACGCCGGCAGAAATTGCAGGTCCATACCGCGAGATCGTGCAGAAGATCAGACAGGCGAGGCCGGACGGCCAATTATTCCTGCTGAGTGTATTGCCGGTGAATAAAAAACAACGCGCGCTGAGCACCGGCAATGCCGATATTCAGGCCCTGAATGGCGAGATCGCCCGCATTGCGAAGGAGTTCGCGTTGCCGTATGTAGACCTCTACAACCAGCTGACCGATGCGAGCGGTGACCTTTCACCGCAATTCAGCAGCGACGGCCTTCACCTCAACGGCCTCGGCTACGCAATGTGGAAAAAACAAATCAAATCATATTTGTACGGATCGTAAACATCAACCTGACAAACCATGCAATATGCAAGACTTGCCCTGATCGTATTGGGGCTTTTTCATTTTTGGGGCCGGATTGAGGGCCAAAAAGTCGAACGAAAACTCCTCTATACCGCTCCTTCCCGCGACGAGTTGCCATTTGTACGGACTGTTTCGTCTGACGGTATGTTCATATCCGACGACCTCGTATCCGATCAGTGCATGTTTTTTGTAGAAGAGCGAAACGGATACCGCGTTTTTCACGACGGTCAGGATATCGGTTTGTTCACAAAAAAACTGGGCTTCGAGCCCCAACTGGAATACAATGGCATGCTTTTTCTTCCGGAAGAAAAGGACGGGCAGTATTATCTGCGCGTCAATGGCCGGTCACACGGCCCGTTCACAAAAGTGCTCGATATAAGCGCGGTCGGGTCACATTTTATGGTAAAACATGCCGATCCCGCAAAAAAACTGTTGTATTTCTATATCGACAGTGTGAACCGTTTTCAGGAACCCGCAGGTTTGGGTTTCAGGGCGGGGAGGATTGACAAGGCCGGAAACTTTATCCTGCAAAAGGATATCAATATGCAAAACGGCTCGACCACCGCGTATCTGAACGGCGAATTGCTCTGCGAAAATTGCGGGATTGCATTTAACGATGCGGCAGGGAATCATGCTTTTTTCATGCTGCAGACGATGGATGAAAAAAAGCAGGTCACTTATCTGGTGGACGGAGAGAAACAAGGCCCGATCGACTCCTACTGGGTGCCGGGCATCGACAAATTCGGAAATTTCACCATGCTGTACTGGAAAGACGGCAAGGAATACGTGCAGGCAAACAAGGAACACATCGGCCCCCTGCAAAATGTAAAAGGCGTGCGGCGAAGTATGGGTGCTTTCGGCGTGCTTTTCAAGTTCCAGAAAGCGGAGGAACCTGCAAACAATCGTTACCTGTACGACAACGGACAGATATACGGACCGCTCGATTCTATCGAATTGGTACCGTATAGCGACATGTATTACTATGAAAAAAACGGCGGCAAATTCGTAGGCCGCAAAGGAGCGCCTGTTTTTGAAATACCGGCCGACCAGGGGCTGACAACCCTGTCGTGCGCCGCCAGCGGGCGATATATGCTGGGGCTAACCGACGGCAGTGTGTATCTCAATGAGCAGTTGATGAAAAAATACGCTTCCGTACATCTCGTAAAACTGGACAGTTCGGGACATTTTTACATACAGGCATACGATAAAAAAGGGCGCCCCGTCGTAAACCTCGACGGCCGGGAATTCACCTGCGCAGAGGGGAATTTCGGTTGGAACTTTTTCTTTCATGTGAGCAACGATTACCGGCATTTCTTCTGGCACCAGAACGGGAGCGACAACATGTACATTGATGGGAAGCCGATCCCGCAGCCTTCACCCTGGGAAACAGATGCCAGTTATTACTATCTCGAGTCGATCAACGCTTTCTGCTGGCTCACCAAAGAAGGCAATAGCATTTACTGGCATACGGTAAAACTGGATTAGCATCGCTGCCATGGTTTTCAACAGTATTCCCTTTCTGGTTTTTATCGCGGCATTTTTCCCGGTGTACTTTTTCACTCGGGGGCGCGCTAGATTGTGGGTATGCCTCCTGGCCAGTTATTTTTTCTATGGGTGGTGGGACTGGCGTTTTCTCGCGCTGATCGGCTTTTCGACGGTGCTGGACTGGTGGTTCGGCATGTGGATCGCTTACCTGGACATGCCGGAGGCGAAAAGGGCGGAGCAGACCCATTTTGCAGTCCGGCTTTTGGAAAGGTTTATAATACCGGCAGCACAAGCAAAAGCGAGCCGGAAAACAGCGTTGATCGCCAGCATGGCGCTGAATCTCGGTGTGCTCGGCTTTTTCAAATACTTCAACTTCTTTGTCGAAAGTTTTGCGACACTTGTCACCGCAGTGGGTCTGCATCCCTCGCTGACGACGCTGCACATTATTTTGCCGGTAGGCATTTCTTTTTACACGTTTCAAAGCATGTCGTACACCATCGATGTGTACCGGCGGCAAATACCCTGGGAACCCTCCTTGCTGAAGTTTGCGGCGTACATCGCCCTGTTTCCGCAGCTCGTCGCCGGCCCCATCGTTCGCGCAGCCGACCTGCTGCCTCAAATGGACGGCGATAAAAAATTCTCCTGGTCGCGGCTACATTCGGGCCTGGGCCGCATCCTCTGGGGTTTTTTCAAAAAAGTGGCGGTGGCTGATTCGCTGGCGCCCTTTGTCGACCAGGTGTTCGCTGCGCCGGAGACATTCGGCTCCATGCACCTTCTGATCGGCGTGGTTTTTTATTCCTTCCAGATCTATTGCGATTTTTCCGGGTATTCCGACATCGCGATCGGCCTGGCGCGTATCATGGGTTTCGACTTTCCTGAGAACTTCCGCACGCCGTATTTTTCCAGGAGTTTCAGCGAATTCTGGACGCGCTGGCACATTTCGCTGTCGTCGTGGCTGCGCGATTACCTGTACATCCCGCTCGGCGGCAACCGGCACGGACTTTTCATGACCTACCGGAATAACATGCTTACCATGCTGCTTGGCGGGCTGTGGCACGGCGCCAACTGGGCGTTCGTTTTTTGGGGCTTTTTGCACGGACTTTTCCTGATTGCCCAACGGCTGCTGTCACCGGTGTGGCGACACTTTCAGCGCCTGATCCGCTTGCCGGCCTTTGCCGGGGATGCCCTTGCCATGGCGGCCGTCTATCTGCTGACCCTTATTGCCTGGGTCTTTTTTCGGAGCGGCAGCATCGGCCTTGCCGGAGGTGACAGTTTTGGTACGGCAGGAAAGATACTCTCCGGGATCATGGGCGGCGAAGGATTCCATTTTTCTGCGGTGATCAACAAATTTCAGGTGCTGAAAGGCGCGATCCTGATCGGTATTCTGCTGGCGACAGAGATCAGCAACGTGCAATTTCAATGGAATGCGCTTCAAACGCGCCATGCCGGCTGGCGGCTGGTATTTTTTCCGGTGCTGCTATGGCTGATCGCGTTTTTCGGCACTTTTTCAGCCAATGCCTTCATCTATTTTCAGTTCTGAAGATCACTTATTCGCATGGCCACACATAATTTGACAAGGGATAGGTTTTGTGCCGGTAGGAAAAATGCCACCATTCCGTGCGGATCCCCTTAAAGCCGACGTTTTCCAGCGCTTCACGCAGGGTACGCCGGTTTTTGAGCACTTCGGGCGTGTGTTTGGTGTAATCGGTATGTGCCTCCGGGCCAAAAAAATCGTAGGGCGTGCCCATGTCGAGTTCGCGGCCTTTGCTGTCGACGAGGGTAATATCCACCGCTGCACCGCGCGAGTGCATGGAGCCTTTGGCCGGCGGCGTCACGTAATTGGGGTCGGGCACTTTATCCCACAGGCGCTGCTGATAAGGCCCCGGCCGGTAGCAATCGAACACTTTTAGCCCCAGCCCTTGTTTTTGCAAGGCAGCCTGCGCTTTCGACAATGCAGTAGCCACCTCCGGCCGCAACAGGCAACGAGGGCAGTCGTAAATTTTGGAATGTGTAAAATTGTTGTCCGTCGCGTAGCGGATATCCTGCAGGATGCCCGGGGCCACGGATTGCAGGTCCTCGAACCCGGTATTTTTCACCATTGACCGCTTTTGGCCGGATATCCGCGGCGCGGCGCCCGTGTCGGGTTTGGATGCTATGCTGTATTGTTTCGGTTGGGTTGGCGGGACGATTGTGTCTGGTTCAAGGTCGGCGTGGTCGGCAGCGGGGGAGGGCGCTTCAGCCTGACGGGGGACCCCTGGCGTTGCACTTTCTTCTTCTTTAGATGATGTATTGCTGTTGCAGCCGGAGGCAGCCAGCCACAGCAGGGCGCTCAACCACAGGAACATATTCCTTTGTATGCTCTGTTTCGGGAAGTCAATAGTCATAACCGGGTTGTTTGATGGTTGGTGAACGGCGAAAGATAGCGCTTTAGAGCATGAAGCGCATGCGCGCGTTCGGCGTTGTTTGGTCCATAAAAAAGCGCATTAGGTAGAAGTATGTAAACGAATAGACGTGGTCGGGCGTTTATAATAAACCGTCAGAAAACAACCGGTCTCCGGGAATTTATCCAGAATATTTGTTCAATATGTCTTCGACAACCGTAGCAGCGCCGTTTTCATCGATGATCTCCAGCCGCATGGAGCGCGTTTTTCGCGCGCTTTTTCCCGTTTCGCCGCTCCTGCTAAAGGGCCTGTTCGCGACGGCCCAGGGAACGCCGTACCCCGGTCAGCCGATGACCGGCCCCGGCGGCGCGGAATACGTGCATCAGTCCGTGGCTTTTTTTGACGCGGCCACCTCTGCAGAAGGGTATTGGCTGTTCGAACCGGCCGATCCCAAACCCGACTCGGCTGAAGTGGTTGTTTTTATGCACGGATACGGCGCCTACAACCCCATGGCGTATGGAAAATGGATCAAACACCTGGTGGCCAGGGGGAATATCGTGATCTATCCGCGGTACCAGAAAAATCTGATGTGGCCGCGTCCCGAAGCATTTCCGGAAAATGCCGCAACCGGCATCAGACGGGCCCTGAAAGAATTACAGAAAGAAGGCCGTGTAAAGCCGAAAACCGGCAAGGTTGCCTATATCGGGCATTCCTATGGAGGCGTCATTTCCGCCAAGCTGGCTACGAGGTGGCAGGAATTTGGCATTCCCAAGCCGGCATCCCTGCTGTTGTGCGAGCCGGGGTCGGGCCCCTTCAAAGGCGCCCGCCTCAACGAATATTCGGATCTGCCGGCCGACCTGGAAATGGTGGTCGTTGTGGGGGCTGACGACTATGTGGTCGGCGACGAATTTGGCAGGCTGGTTTTCGAGACGGCGATAAATACCCCGCACCGCAACCTCGTCATCCAGCGGCGCAGTACCGACGGCCGGCGCTGGGTCGGGGCTTCTCACTCCGAGCCTTATTGCTACGACCTCGATTTTGATACCGGCGTCAGAAATTATACCTCCAAAAGGGTGCTGATGACTTCAAGGCTCAATGAAGTCGATTTCAACTGCTACTGGAAATTTGCCGACGCGCTCATGGAGAGCACGCGCAACGGCTGCTATCGCGAAGTGGCCTTCGGCAATACGCCCCGGCAGCGCTGGCTGGGGCAGTGGGCAAACGGGAAGCCCATCCGCGAACTGGAAGTCGTGTTGCCGGTGGCTTCCGTGCCGGTGAGCGGTGAACCTGTACCTTCGGCTATGGAAGATTGAAGCAAAATCTCCGATTTCCCGCTGCTATAATGCTTTTAAAAGGCTAAAGCGCTATTTTTCCGCCAAAAAAATATGCGCCCGCTTGTTTTTGTATGGCTGTTGCTGTTTGCCTGCACGGCCTCTACTCCTCCTAAATCATCTCCTGCGATCCTGGTTTCCGCCGCCGATTCGGCGTATTCGGGCAAACTGCCGCTCGACAAGATCCGGCTGCCGGAAGGCTTTCGCATCGGCGTATTTGCTGAAAACCTGAAAAATGCGCGTTCGATGTGCCTCAGCCCTTCGGGTACCCTTTTCGTGGGCACCCGTGATGCCGGTTTTGTGTATGCCCTGCGCGATACCGATGGCGATCACGTCGCCGATCAGCGCTACACCCTGGCCAGCAACCTGAACATGCCCAACGGCGTCGCCTTTCGCAACGGCGCACTGTACGTGGCGGAAGTGAGCCGCATCCTGCGTTTCGACAATATTGAAGACAATCTGGCCAACCCGCCGGCGCCGGTCGTTGTGTACGACCGCTATCCGACCGACGGGCACCACGGCTGGAAGTACATTGCTTTCGGGCCGGATGGTAAATTATACGTGCCCGTCGGCGCACCCTGCAATATTTGCGAGCCGGAAAACCCGATCTACTGCTCCATTACCCGCCTGGATGTGGACAAGCCGGACGATCCGGAGGTCGTGCAGCACGGCATTCGCAATTCGGTGGGGTTCACCTGGCATCCGGCAACCGGCGAACTCTGGTTCACCGACAACGGCCGCGACTGGCTCGGCGACGACCTGCCTTCCTGCGAACTCAACCGCGCGACCCGCGACGGCATGCACTTCGGCTATCCGTACTGCCATCAGGGCGATGTGAAAGACCCGAAATTCGGCGACAAACGCCCCTGCTCCGATTTTACGCCGCCGGCTCAAAACCTCGGTCCGCACGTGGCGCCGCTGGGGCTTGAATTTTACACCGGCGCGATGTTCCCGGAAGCGTATCGCGGGCAGCTTTTTATCGCCGAGCACGGCTCCTGGAACCGCACAAAAAAGATCGGCTACAACCTCAGCCGCGTCAAGGTCGACGAAAACGGCGGCTGCATCGAATACGAACCCTTCGCCACGGGATGGCTGGAGTCGGATGAAAGCGTGTGGGGCCGGCCGGTGGACGTGGAAATGCTGCCCGACGGTTCCATGCTCGTATCGGACGACCACGCCGATGCGATCTACCGGATCTTTTACGACGGCAAACAATAGCCGCAATGCATATCTGAAACGCCGCCTATGCACCCTGTCGACACCCTTCGGATACACTTCAACCCGGAGCAGATGTTCCTGCTGAACATCGCCATGGCCTTCCTGATGTTCAGCGTGGCCCTGGATGTGCTGCCCCGCGATTTCAGAAAGGTGGTGGAATTTCCAAAATCGGTGGGGATCGGGCTGCTGGCGCAATACCTGGTGTTCCCGGTGTTCACACTCGGCATCATCTATTTCTTCCAGCCGCCGGTGAGCATGGCCCTGGGCATGATGCTGGTGAGCATGTGCCCTTCGGGCAATATGACCAATTTTCTCGTCCACTACGCCAGGGCAAATGTGGCCTTGTCCGTCACGCTGAATGCGATCATCATTTTGTCCGCCACGGTAGTCACCCCGGCCGGATTTCTGTTTTGGTCGGGGTTTGTACCCGGAGCGGAAGCGCTGCGAAAATCCTTCGAACTGAGTTTTCCGGACATGGCTTCCATCATCGTCCGGCTGATCGTGGCGCCGTTGTTTCTCGGTATGCTGCTGCATATGCGGTTTCCCGGTCTTGTCGGGCGCATCCGTCCCTGGGTACAGCGCTTTTCTTTACTGATCTTTTTTTCCATTCTCGTGCTGGCGCTGCTGGGTAACTGGGAAAACCTGCTGAACTACCTCGGTTTTGCTTTTGTCATCGTTGCCGTGCACAATATGATCGCGCTCGGCACCGGCTATTTCATGGGTGGCCTCGCGCGCCTGCCGGAACTCGACCGGCGGACCCTGGCCTTCGAGACCGGCGTGCACAATACGGCGCTCGGCCTGCTGCTGATCTTTCAGTTTTTCGACGGCCTGGGCGGTATGGCGCTGGTGGCGGCCTGGTGGGGCATCTGGGACCTGGTGACCGGGCTTGGGCTGGCCGGCTGGTGGCGTCGCCGGCAGGAAGCAACAGTTGCCACGTCGTCGTAACACCCCGGCAGGCTAAAAAGCGAGAAGTTTCTAAGGCCAAATCCCGGACCCTGCAAGCGGCGGCATTCGAAATTCCCCTACCTTTGCGGCTTCTTTTCACAAACCGCCCCCGCCGTTCGTATGGCGCACGGGCACCTGCCTTTCGTTTGGGTGGGCTAAAACAGTTTTTTTATGATCAACATCACTTTTCCCGACGGCAACGTTCGTCAGTATGCCGCCGGAACCACCGCGATGGATATCGCCAGATCCATCAGTGAAGGCCTCGCACGAAACGTGCTCGCCGCCGGTGTCAACGGCGAGGTGCGCGACCTCATGCGACCGATCAACGAAGATGCGCACATCATTTTTTACAAGTGGGACGACAAAGAGGGCAAAAACACGTTCTGGCACTCTTCCGCGCACCTGCTGGCCGAAGCCCTGGAAGCCCTTTACCCGGGTATCAAATTCGGCATCGGGCCGCCCATCGAAAACGGCTTTTACTACGATGTAGACACCGGCGATCGCATGCTCACCGCCGCCGATCTGCCGAAGATCGAACAGAAAATGCTCGAACTTGCGCGCAGCAAAAGCGAATACAGGCGCCGCGAAGTATCCAAAGCCGATGCCGTGAAGTATTTTACGGAAAAAGGCGACGAGTACAAACTGGAACTGATAGACGGGCTTGAAGACGGGCAGATCACCTTCTACGAGCAGGGCAATTTTACCGACCTCTGCAAAGGCCCCCACATTCCCACGACGGAGCCGATCAAAGCGGTCAAGGTGCTCAACCTCGCCGGAGCCTACTGGCGCGGCGACGAAAAGCGCAAGCAACTCACGCGTGTGTACGCCATTACTTTCCCCAAGCAGAAGGAACTCGAAGAGTACCTGCAAATGCTGGAGGAAGCCAAAAAGCGCGACCACCGCAAACTGGGCGCCGAACTGGAACTGTTCATGTTCAGCGAGAAAGTAGGGCAGGGGCTTCCGCTCTGGCTGCCCAAAGGCACGGCCCTGCGCACCCGCCTGGAAGATTTTTTGAAAAAAGAACAACTGAAACGGGGGTACCAGCCCGTGATCACGCCGCATATCGGCGGGAAAAAACTGTACGTGACCTCCGGCCACTGGGAGAAATACGGCAAGGATTCGTTTCAGCCCATCCTCACGCCGGATGTGGACGAAGAATTCCTGCTCAAGCCGATGAACTGCCCGCACCACTGCGAGATCTACGGCCACCGGCCGCGCTCGTACCGCGAACTGCCGCTGCGGTTCGCCGAATTCGGCACGGTGTACCGCTACGAGATGTCGGGCGAACTGCACGGCCTCACGCGCGTGCGCGGCTTCACGCAGGACGACGCGCATATTTTCTGTATGGAAGATCAGCTCAAGGATGAGTTCCTCGCGGTACTCGATCTGACTCGATATGTGCTGGCGAAAATGGGCTTTGACAAATTCACGGCCCAGATCAGCCTGCGCGACCCTGAGAATAAATCAAAATACGTGGGTTCGGAAGAGAACTGGCAAAAGGCGGAGCAGGCGATCATCGACGCTGCTGCGGAGGTGGGGCTGCCCACGATCACCGAGTTGGGTGAAGCGGCCTTCTACGGCCCCAAACTCGACTTCATGATTAAGGATGCCCTGGGCCGTTCCTGGCAACTCGGCACCATTCAGGTAGACTACAACTTGCCGGAGCGCTTCGATCTGACCTATGTGGGCCCCGACAATCAGCCGCACCGCCCGGTGATGATCCACCGCGCGCCCTTTGGTTCCATGGAGCGTTTTACGGCGGTTCTCATCGAACACTGCGCCGGCAAATTCCCACTCTGGCTCACCCCCGAGCAGTTTGCCATCCTGCCAGTGTCGGACAAATTTATCGAGTATGCCTTGCAGGTGAAGCAGCAACTGGAAGCCGATGAGCTGCGCGGCGTTGTGGATGATCGCAACGAGACCATCGGCCGGAAGATCCGCGACAATGAACTCAAACGCATACCCTTCCTGCTCATCGTAGGCGAGAAAGAAATGGAGGCCGGCACGGTTTCCGTGCGCAAGCAGGGCGAAGGCGACCAGGGTGCGGTGAAAGTGGCGGAATTCGCGGACATGGTGAACGCAGCGCTGTAATTCCTGCCACGGTACTCTAAGCGCTTGAAACAACAAAAATACGGGCCGCCCGATCAACTCAGGGCGGCCCGTGCATTTTGAACCTGTATCGGAAGGTCAATGCCCGCCGGGGCGGTTGGCGGCATTGGTTTTCGCGGTGGTTTGCCGGCGCTGGCTGTTTTGTTTGGCGGTCGACTGGCGGTTAGCCGCATTGTTCTCAGCGCTTGCCCGGCGGTTTTGTGCGTTGCCGGCAGCGGTGTTCTTGACCTCCTCTTCGGTCACGACGCCGTCGGATTTGACATCCTGACGCGCATCATAGTTTGTTTTGGCTGTTTGCTGGCGTTCAACGGCATTGGCGTTCGAGGTGGTTTGCCGGTCCTGCGTGTTGGTGTTGCGTGTTTCCTGGCGATTTTGGGTATTTTCGTTTTTGATCTCGGCCGGCGTTTGTGCGAATGCAGCGGTAGAAAGGAAGAGCAAAGCGAGGGCGCCGAACAATTGAAGGGTGCGTTTCATGTTGAAATAATATTGGTTTGGTGAAAGGATGCCTGTGCTGGCGTTGTAGCACAAAGGTGTACTTGCGCAGCAGAGAGAGGCGCTAGCGATCAACCAAATGCCGCTATGATTCAACTTTCGGGACGTGACGATCTGTTGGTTGATGGAATGCAGGATTGAATAGAATCGCAGCAGCCGGGCAGTATGTATTTCCCCATCAATGAAATAGACAAAAAACACAATAAAACGCCGCGTTACTACGTGTGTAATCTCCATTTCATAACCCCGAAGCCATACTTTTCCCAGTCATGAAAACATCCGGATTTTCCTTTTTTTGCCTGATCTGCGCGCTTTTTTTTGTGTCAGACACCCTCGCTGCGCAAAATCTGTTTGCCAACCCGGATTTTGAAGATGAGAATACCTGCCCTGAGTTTCAGGCCCATTGCGCGCCGGAGGCCTGGAAGGAAGCCAATTACAACGGACTTCAGTATATCAACAGCTCAAAAGGCGGGAAAGTGGGGATCGTCGTGGGTGGCGAGCCGGTACAGCGGACGTATTTGTTCACAGAACTGCTCTGCCCGCTGGTGGCCGGCGAATGGTACGATATTTCTTTCGATCTTAACCTGCGCGGCGCGGCATTCAGACCGTTTGGCATTTGTTTTTCTACTGACGACCGGTCGGGACATTTCGACCCGGCCCGCGCGCACCCGGTGCTCACGTTAAACAAAGACCATTGCGCCGGAAAGATCAAAAAGATGGACTGGATGTCTTTTCAGGGAGCCTTTAAAGCGACGGGGGGAGAGCGGTTTTTCTACCTCGGATACTTTGAGCAAAAAGGGGAAAGCGGTGGCAAAAGCGGGCCGGCGCAGCTGTTCTACTTTGATAATATTTCACTTACTCCGAGGAACAAGAAGATCGTATTGTGCGCGGAGGCGGATCAGCGCCGCGCTGCGTTATACGCCGATGACTGGCGGCACATTCCTCCGGGGCTTGACACCATGCCGGTGCTTTCAACATTGCCCGAGACCCTGCTGGCGAGTAATGCCAGGACCGGCATGCCGGATGTGCGCATTCTGGTAGCGCCCCGTTCCGATACGCTCTTTTTATCGGGTGTTTGTTTTGACTTCAATAAAAGCAGTCTTAATGCGCATTATGCCGGTGTTGCCGACAGTCTGGCCGCCGCAGTGGCCATGCGGGAACCTGAAAAAGTACTGATCATAGGTTATACGGACGATATTGGCAGCGATGCTTTCAACCAGGAACTCTCCTTGGCGCGCGCGCACACTGTGCAACGTATATTGGTGGAAAAGGGAGTTGCTGAAAGCAAAATATTCTGCGAAGGACGCGGAAAGGCAATGCCTGTTGCCGCCAATAATACGGAAGCAGGCCGGGCACTCAACCGGCGGATCGAGATCGTGCTGTTCTTTTAGAAAAAGTATTCATGCAATCTGTTGCGTCAGCGGAGTTACGGCCAGCCGCCTGATCGATGCGATATGGGCCAGCACCACCAGCGGCACCAGAAAACCCGGCAGCCAGTTGAACGGCACATAAAAAACGGCGGTGTTGGGTTGATCGAAAGCGAATTGCTGGAACGGCGTCGGCGCAGATAAAATACCGTGGATAACGATGTTGGCGACCAGTGCGAGACAGATCAGGTTCCAAGCCAGCAGCATCTTCGGGCGGACCAGTTCGGCGCCTCTGAAGGCATACCAAGCGACCAAAGGAGCGGTCATGCCTGAAAGAATGTCGGGGTTTCGCCCTTCGAAGGTCATGAGGTGCGGGATTTTGCCGGCCTCATAAAGCCAGAACAGCACCAGTTCGATCGGAACGCGGATAACATGCAGCCAGGTCAGCGTGCGCAGATCGAGGCCGTCGAGAAATGCCTGTCCGTCGCGGCGGATCAACAACATGGCGATCGCCAGAAAGGGAGGGCCGACCAGCCACAACATATTGGGCGGCATGGATTCATTGCGGGCATAAAAACCCGTCATGCCGACGGCAGTGATCAGTGCGAGCCATGCCAGTGTAATGATGAGCACCCGTCTGGATGCAGCGGCCGACCGGTAGATATACCAGACAGCGAGGGCGGTAGTGGCTGCGAATACGATGTGTGCGAGGGGGGAGACGCCGGTCAGCATAATACTTCTGTTAAAAGGATTGTACAAATGTACTCTTCACGACACACCATGCATTAGATGAACGCGACTTTCTGCCTGAAAACTCGTTTTCCCGGGCAAAATGCCGCGATTTTCTTAATATTGCTTCCCAACCGAATGATGACGTATTTGAGAAAACAATGAAGTTGTTTTGGCTCGTTGGTGCGCTTCAAATGGAATCCCTGACGCTCACCTGCCCGCCAGACAGCTTCTCAAAAACCGCCCGAGCACTATGTGCGGCC
This sequence comes from Lewinellaceae bacterium, assembly GCA_020636045.1. Lineage (GTDB taxonomy): Bacteria > Bacteroidota > Bacteroidia > Chitinophagales > Saprospiraceae > M3007. Next base: position 427,868 of record JACJYP010000001.1, on the reverse strand, counting down.
GATATTCATTCGCTCCCAAACCCAAACAGATCGACGCGCAGTTGCGCGACATCCAGCGCCCGCTGGACCTGAAGATCAGTTTTAACATAGCGCCTACCCAGCAGGCGTACGTCATTGCCAACGATCAACCCGGGCTTTTGCAGCAAATGCAATGGGGCCTGGTGCCTCACTGGAGTGCCAGCGGCGCCAACGCCGGAAAGTTGATCAATGCGCGCTCGGAGGGGATCGAGGAGAAACCCTCTTTCGGAGAGCCGATCCGCTCGCGGCGATGCCTGGTGCCTGCGGATAGTTTTTACGAATGGCGCAGCGGCCCGGGGCGCAAAAAAATTCCGTATCGTATTCACCTGAAAAGCGACGACCTGATGTTCATGGCCGGTATCTGGGACGAGTGGAAGAAAGGCAAAGAATCTGTACGCAGTTTTTCCATCATCACGACCGCACCCAACCGGGAAATGGAAACGTTGCACAACCGCATGCCCGTGCTGCTTCGCGCGGAACAACAGCACCTGTGGCTTTCGTCCCTGCCACTCGACGAGGTATTGAGCCTGCTTACGACTCCTGCAGACGGCTCCCTCGATATTTACCGGGTGTCCGAAAAAGTGAACGGAACGGGTTACGACGAAGCCGATCTGCACGACGCCGTTCCGGAGCAGCCTACCTTATTCGGTTGAAAAATCTCTTTTTACAGGAAACATGAACGGCCGCTCAGCCGGTCACATGTTTCAATTCCTCCATGAGAAGCTGCACCCCCTGTTCGCTCATCGGCACCAGCGGGAGCCGCACTTCGCGGGTGCAAATACCCTGCATTTCAAGCGCAGCCTTTACGCCGACTGGATTTCCTTCGATAAACAGAAGTCTGTAGAGATCGAGCAGTTTGTGGTTGAGATGCTGCGCGGCAGGCATGTCATTGCCGAGGGCCGCGCGTACCATATCGGTGAAGGGCCGTGGCGTGGCGTTGGCGATCACGGAGATAACGCCGTCGCCGCCGGCAGCGATGAGCGGCAGGGTGATGAAATCGTCGCCGCTCAGTACCAGAAAGTTTTTCGGCCGCCCCTTGATGATCTGCATCACCTGGTAAATGTCGTCGGAGGCTTCCTTGATGCCGAGAAACTGTTCGCTCGCATGGGCGAGGCGGAGCGTCGTTTCCGCAGTCATGTTGGACGCCGTGCGGCTGGGCACATTGTAAATGATGATCGGCCGGGGAGAGGCTCCGGCGAGTTCCATGTAATGGCGAAAAATACCTTCTTGCCCGGGCTTGTTGTAAGCGGGATTGCTCGACAGCAGGGCGTCGATGCCCTCAAAATCAAATCCTTTGATCTTTTCCACCATGGCGGCGGTGTTATTGCCTCCGAACACCCCGGCAACGAGCGGCACCCGGCCGCGGTTGGTCTTGATGGTAAAATCGAGTATTTGACGGTGCTCGGCCTCCGAGGTCGTCACCGACTCGCCGGTGGTGCCGAGGCTGACGAGGAATTCGACTCCGCCGGCAATGACGTGTTCGATGACTTTTTCGAGGCCTTCCCAGTCGATATTGCCGTTTTTGAAGGGCGTGACCAGGGCGACGCCGGTGCCTCTAAATCGCTCTTGCAGATTCATTTTTTTTCAGGACGATGTTTCCCAGGTAATGGTGAAGTTGTTCGACGAAATAGCCGATGCCTTTGTCGCCCGGCGTTTCGAGCAGCAGGTCGAAGTCATTGGGGCGGTCGGTCGCAAATCCGATTTTCATGGAAGCCTGCGAAGCGGCGGCCAGCCATTCGAGGGGTTTGCATGCTTCCGGATTCAGATAAATAAGCACATCCAGATGCTCCTGCGCGAAGGCTGTGGCTTTTTCACTTTTGGGCACGCCGGTCCAGCTGGTTTCCTTTTGGTCGAAAAAGCCGAACGGGTGTCCTTCAGGCGGCTGTTTGCTCGAGAAATAGCCGAACATGCGCACTTTTTTGCCTTTTTCTTCAAGCGAATGCGCGTATTCCATGACCTCGCGCCGTGTCTTTTCGCTGGAGGCATCGAAGAGAATGCCGACCGTGCCGGCGCTTTCCAGGTTGTGCGACCTGCGCCGACGCTTTTGTCCGGCCAGTATTTTTCGCAGTGATTTGTTGTACAGGGCAATGCGGATTGATTCCAGCATGGCATGTCTTTTTTTGGTGGAAAAGGATTCCGGAGGGGTGGATGAAGTGAAGGCTCCGGCGCCCGGAGATTAAACGAAAATTCGGAGGTAAAACTTATTTGCCGTTGGCGGGCGCTGGCGGCAACTCGCGGTAATGGCCCATTTTGCTGTATTTGTCGATGCGCTCGATGATACGCTGGTCCGGGTCCATGGGGTTCAGTTTTTCCAGCTCCGCCTTGATGTGTTTTTTCAGAGATTTTGCCATTTCCTCCGGCCCGTTGTGCGCGCCGCCGAGCGGTTCTTTTATGATGCCGTCTATCAGTCCGAACTCGAGCATGTGGTCGGCGTCGAGTTTGAGGGCTTCGGCGGCCTGCTCCTTGTAGTCCCAGGAGTGCCAGAGGATGGACGAACAGGATTCGGGCGAGATTACGGAATACCAGGTGTACTCCAGCATGAACACGCGATCGCCCAGGCCGATGCCCAGGGCGCCGCCCGAAGCGCCTTCTCCGATCACGTAGCACAGGATCGGCACGCGCAGCTGCGCCATCTCGAACAGGTTGCGGGCGATGGCCTCCGCCTGACCGCGTTGTTCGGCTTCGAGGCCCGGGAAAGCCCCCGGCGTATCGATGAGCGTCACGACCGGGAATCCGAAGCGCTCCGCCATTTTCATGAGCCGCAGAGCCTTGCGGTAGCCTTCGGGATTGGCCATGCCGAAGTTGCGGTATTGGCGCATTTTGGTATTCACGCCTTTCTGGTGCCCGATGATCATGACCGTCTGGCCGTCGAGGTTGGCCAGGCCTCCTACGATGGCGTGGTCATCGCCGGCATAGCGATCGCCATGCAGTTCGATGAACTTCTTGCATATCGTGGTCACATAGTACAGGGTGTAAGGGCGTTCCGGATGCCTCGACAGCTGCACTTTTTGCCAGCCGCTCAGCCCGGTGTATATCTCCTTGCGCTTGGCCTTGATCTTGCTCTCGAGCTCGCGCATCATCTGGGTAACGTCCAATTCGCCTTTTTCCCCTACCTCCCGCAGTTTTTCCAGCTGCTCGTAAAGCGCTTCGAGGGGTTTTTCAAAATCCATGAAGGTCATTGCCATATGGCTCCAAAATTGGTTTTGGAAAATGTGGTGCCGTAAACGGGATTAAGAGTGCGTTCGATAATCAGCCTCGGCAAGAAAATCTGAACGTGCTCTGACACATGCGGATTAAACCGGTGGGAATGCCTGTTTTCGGTTGGGGGCGCCGATCCGGCATGGCGCAAAGGTACGGAGCGTGTACGTATTTTTGAGAATCGTTATCCGGCGGAAACATTTTCAGATTTTTTTCAGAAAATGTTTGTCGCTGAGAAAGGAATGCGCTTATCTTTGCCCCGCTTTTGAAGGAAAGCAACTGGTTCGGTAGTTCAGTCGGTTAGAATGCCGCCCTGTCACGGCGGAGGTCGCGGGTTCGAGTCCCGTCCGGACCGCAAACAAAGAGGCTAATGAGTTGATTTCAACTTGTTGGCCTCTTTTCTTTTTCTGCCTGGTATGGATTTGGGTAGCACCACCTCCTCATTTCACCGAAAACCGGTAAACCGTGCTTGTCGTATACCGCTCATCAGGGCGCAACACCGTCGACGGAAACGACGGTTGATTGGGGGAATCCGGGTAGTGCTGCGTTTCGAGGCAAAAGCCGCTGCGGTGCCGGTAGGGGACGCCGCCTTTTCCAATGTTGCTGCCGTCGAGAAAATTACCCGAATAAAACTGTATTCCCGGCTCCGTGGTCAGCACTTCCATAAACCTTCCCGAAGCGGGCTCGTAGACGGATGCGATCAATTCCATGCCCATCCCTTTTCTGTTGAGCACAAAATTGTGGTCATAGCCGCCTCCAAACCCGAGTTGTTCGTCAGCTGCGTTGATACGCGCGCCGATGGCAGTGGGTGTCCTGAAGTCGAAAGGCGTTGCTTCCACGGCCTGCAACACCCCGGTGGGGATCAGGGTGCTGTCCACGGGCGTAAAACGATCGGCGGCAATCATCAGCTCGTGGCTTAAAATATCGCCCTGACCGGCGCCTTTCAGGTTGAAATACGCGTGATTGGTCAGGTTGACGATCGTGGGCTTATCGGTCGTCGCCTCGTATTCGATCAGGAGTTCGTTGCTGTCGATGCCGAGCAGGTAGCGCACGGTCACTTGCAGGTTCCCGGGATAACCTTCTTCCATATCCTGGCTCAGGCGGCTCAATTCCAGCCCGGTATATCCTTCCCGGTGTATTTCCGTTGTCTGCCAGAGATGTTTGTGAAAGCCCGTCGGGCCGCCGTGCAGGGTATTGGGGCCATTGTTGGTGGCGAGCGCATATTCCTGTCCGTCCAGCGTAAATTTTCCCTTCGCAATACGGTTCCCGTAGCGGCCGATGATCGCTCCGAAATAAGGATGGTCGTTTTGGTAATCCTGCAGTTTGTCAAATCCCAAAACGACGTCGGCCGATTGTCCGTTCTTGTCAGGTACCGACAACCTGGTGATAATGCCGCCGTAGTTGGTGATCTCGACCTGCATCCCCGTTTTGTTTTTCAGGGTGTACAATTTAGCCGGCCCTTCTGCGGTCTGCCCGTAGTCGGAAACGGCCGCCGACATTTCCGGCGGCTTTGACGTGTTGCCGCTATTGCTACAGCCGGTATGTATGAAGCAGGCTGCCAAAAGAACAGAGAGGATTCGCGCGGTCGTTTTCATAAAGGCAAACAGTTTTAACATTAGTCATCCCGAATTTTTTCAATAATCGGAAATATGTTGTTTCAGCCCGCGATTTCAATCGTGGGCAAACAAAACAGGCAGATATTCAACGGTTTTAACCGTTTTCAAATGCCCGTCCAAGGCGATAAAACCGTTAAAACGGTTCAATTATCTTCTTTTTCGCAAATCCCGCGATTGAAATCGCGGGTTGAAAAATTCAGACTCTATGTTTGCCGTATTGAGGTTCATGGTGTTGGAACGTTGCATTGAAAATTGCTTCGAGTGAAGAGTTAACTTTAGAGTGTCAAAATCATCGTTAACCATTCAACTCGAAGCAAAAATGGAAAGTGAAATTAGGCAACTTGACTTTAGCGAACAAGAAATCTATGTTGGAATAGACGTACACCGAAAGAGTTGGCGTACAACTATTCACTTGGGCGAATTCCAGCAAAAAACGATCAACCTTTCGCCTCCCAGCCCGGAGTCTTTATCCGAATACCTGAGGCGGCACTATCCCAATGGGAAGTATTTATGTGCTTACGAAGCGGGTTATTGTGGATTTTGGGTACAGGAACAACTGATACAACAAGGCATTGAAACGATCGTGGTTCATCCGGCAGATATCCCTACTACGGATCAGGAGCGTCAACACAAGGATGATGTTCGAGATAGCCGCAAGATTGCCCGAGCCTTGCGTAATGGTGAATTGAAAGGCATTTTTATTCCTGCCAAGCAGCAACAACAGGATCGGGCTTTAGTGCGACGCCGTTATGCTGTGGCAAGTGATCGGCGCCGAGCGATGACGCGCATTAAAATGTGTTTGCATTTTATAGGGCTTTATCCACCACAAGGCGTGATGGCAGATTGGACTTGGACCAAAACATTTATCCTGTGGCTACAAAAGCAAGCGCAAAACAACCCGGTTTTGAGTTCCTTACTGGATGAGTATGCGGCTGTGCGGCAAAGAGAACAGACCATCGTGAAGCAACTGCATCAGTTATTTGCAAACGACTATTACGGGCCGCAGATGAAACTCCTGCGTAGCGTTCCGGGAGTTGGTTTTTTTACGGCCATCCAGTTATTGACTGAAATTGGCGATATGAGGCGCTTTGCAACACTGGATAAACTCAGTGCCTATCTGGGGCTTGTACCTCAAACACATAGGAGCGGTGATACGGATCAGGCTAAACGGCGAACCACCCGAGGAAATAAGCGACTGCGTAGTGCCCTGATCGAGTGCTCGTGGAAAGCTATTCAACAAGATAGTGAATTAAGCCTTTGCTACTTGAAATTGAGAAAACGCTTCGATGGCCCGCATGCCATCATTAAAATTAGCAGAAAAGTACTCAATCGAATCCGCCGAGTGTGGCTCACTGGCCAACCGTATACCTCAATCCAAAACACCTGAAAAACCTGCACAACAAGTTGTTCATTAAATGCCATAAATAAGTCCTGGGAGCAGACCGCTTAGTCATCCCTGCAGCACTTCACCCAAGGTGAAATCGTCCGCTTAATCTCAGACTCCGGCCTCCCGTTTTAGCAAAATTATCTGGAATCTTGCGGCGTCAGTTTATTGAATGGCCGCTCATAGAAGAGTATTTGGGCATATTTATGAGCACAATCCCAAAAACCCTCGAAAGAGTGAAGGGGACGAACATCGCGCCCCCTTCAAGCAGGATTCTTTATGCCAAAAATCCTCCAGATGCCTAAAAAATAACCTGAAAGAACAAAAAATGCTCTTCACGCTTGGTTAGCAACATAGAGGGATGACTCATGTAAGTCTTCAAAAAGAGGTACGCTCATTAGATGCGATAATACACACTATTCCAGCGCAGTTCCTGCCGGAGGCGATGGATGCTGGTGTTTTCATCGATCAGCACGTATTCGATATTGGCGATTTCGGAAAAGTCTTCCATGAATTCGGGGCGCAACGACTGGCTGTAGCAGGTGTGGTGTGCTCCACCAGCGTGTATCCACGCCGCCGCCGCCGTTTGAAGGTCCGGCTGCGGTTTCCAAAGCACCCGCGCGACCGGCAGTTTGGGGAGCGCCTGTTCCGGTTCGACAGCCTCTACGGTATTTACCAGCAGCCGGAACCGGTTGCCCAGGTCGATTAGCGCGGCGTTGAGGGCCGGGCCGCCTGCCGAATTGAAGACCAGCCTCACGGGATCGGCTTTGCCGCCGATGCCGAGCGGATGTATCTCGCAGGAAGGTTTACCACTGGCGATGGACGGACAGATCTCCAGCATGTGCGAGCCGAGCACCTGGTGGTTGCCGGGGTAGAAGTGATAGGTATAATCTTCCATAAAAGAATTTCCGCCGGGCAGTCCCGCGCCCATTACCTTCATGCAGCGGACCAGAGCCGCTGTTTTCCAGTCGCCTTCCGCGCCAAAACCGTAACCGTCGGCCATCAGGCGCTGTACGGCGATGCCCGGCAACTGCGCCAGGCCGTGCAGGTTTTCAAAAGTGTCGGTAAAAGCGGTAAAACCGCCCGACTCCAGAAAAGTCCGCAGACCGATCTCTATCCTGGCGGCTTCCCGTAGCGAAGCGTGCTGCTCACCGCCGGGACGCAGTGTTTTCGACAGTTCGTATGAATCCTGATATTCCTTTACCAGCCGGTCGATTTCCACATCAACTACCTCGTCCACGACTTTTGTCAGATCGCCGAGCCCGTAGCCGTTCACGGAAAAGCCGAATTGTATCTGTGCGGAAACCTTATTCCCCTCCGTTACTGCTACTTCGCGCATATTATCGCCCAGCCGGGCCACTTTCATGCCCTGCATATCCCGCCAGGCTGCGGCCACACGGGTCCAGGTTCCTGCGCGTTCCTGCACCTTTTCATCCTGCCAATGTCCCACCACTACTTTTCTGTTGATATCCATCCGGGTATTGATAAAACCGAATTCCCGGCCGCCGTGGGCAGACTGGTTCAGGTTCATGAAATCCATATCGATCTCTGACCAGGGTATGTCGCGGTTGAATTGGGTATGCAGGTGCAGCATCGGTTTTTGCAGCACTTTCAGCCCGTTGATCCACATTTTCGCGGGGGAAAAAGTATGCATCCAGGTGATCAGGCCGATGCAGCGTTCCGAGGCATTGGCTTCCTGACAAAGCCGGTAAATCGCATCGGGCGTAGTGCATACGGGTTTGAAGGCCACACCCACCGGTATGGCCTTCGAATGATCAAGCGCTGCCGCTATTTTCTGAGCGTTTTCAGCCACCCGGTTCAGGGTGTCAGGTCCATACAGGTGCTGGCTGCCCGTGACAAACCAGGCTTCGTATTGCGATAAATTTATCATCCGCAGCATAAAAATTTGAACAAACGCTAACCATTAAAGTACAAATAAGCGGCAAGGATGAGCAACAATACGAATACAGTAGTCACGACGTCGCCCTTGGTATAACTCGCGCGGGTCTCTGCCTTCTGGTCGGATGTAACCGTTCCGAAGGTGAGGCCGCTGATCTGCTGGTACGACGGCTGCTCGGTCGCATAACTCACCACCACCATCACCAGTGCCGACACCAGGAAGATAACCAGGCTGTAGTATTGGAAAAAGATGTTGTTGATGATCCAGAAGAACGAGCCCTCTTCATACTTAAAACTTTCCGACAGAATAACGGGCGTGTCGATAGCCAGGCGGAAAAGCCCCATTGCGAAGCCCACCAGCAGCGCTGCAAGGCAGCCTTTCGCGTTCAATCGTTTGTTGAAAACGCCGAAGAAGAATACGACAAAGATGGGCGGCGCCAGATAGCCCTGCACGCTTTGCAGATAGTCGTACAACCCGCGGCTACCCTGAATAACGGGAATCCATAGCAGACCGATCAATACCATCACGGCCGTAGCGATCCGGCCCACCCGAACCAGGCTTTTTTCAGAAGTGTTGGGCCTGAATTTCGAATACAGGTCCATGGTGAACAGGGTAGACGAAGCGTTGAACACGCCGGCCAGCGAGCTCATCAGGGCAGCCAGCAGACCCGCTACTACGATCCCCCGGATACCGGCCGGCAGCACCGAAGCAACCAGCAGGGGGAATGCCTGCTGGGCGTTGGCATTGATAAGTTTGCCGTTGCTGTCGAGCAGGGCTGCGCTGATGTTTGCCATTTTGCCGCTTGCGGCCAGGGCAAAACAGATCAGACCGGGAATGATAAAAATAAAGACAGGCAGCAATTTGAAAAAGGACGCTGCGATCGTGCCGCGACGTGCTTCCGTCAGGCTGGAAGCCCCCAGCATGCGCTGCACGATGTACTGATCGGTACACCAGTACCACAAACCGATGATCGGCGCGCAAAACAACATGCCCAGCCAGGGATAGTTGCCGTTAAAATACCAGGCCATTTGGGTGTCGGTTTTGACGGGGGCCCAGGTGCCTTCCATGCCTGCGGGCACCAGCGGTTTCCACAGGTTGAACATTTCAGTTCCGGCGATCCGGCGCAGTTCTCCCCAGCCGCCGAGGGCATCCAGACCGTACCAGGTGACCAGCAGGGACCCCAGGATGAGAATAACCGTCTGAATGGCTTCCGTGTATGCCACGGCCCTCAAGCCGCCCAAAATGGTGTAGATGCCGGTAAGAACGATCACCAGAATGGAGCCGACCCAGAAACTGTTCAGGCCGAAGAGATTTACTTCCGGGATCAGCACGCCAAAAACAATACCGCCGGCAAAAATGCCTACGGCGACTTTGGTGAGCACATATGCCACCAGGGAGATAATGGAAAGCACCCATCGGGCGGTCGGAGAAAAGCGTTTTTCCAGGAACTCCGGCATGGTGTATATTTTCGAGCGCATATAAAAAGGCGCCAGCACCCAACCCAGCACGAGCAGGCACCAGGCGTGCAACTCATAGTGGGCCATGGCGACGCCGTCGGTGGCGCCGGAGCCGGCAAGCCCGACGATATGCTCGGAGCCGATATTGGAGGCAAAAATGGATGCCCCCACGACAAACCAGCCCAGGTTGCGGCCTGCCAGGAAGTAGTCGTCAGAGGTGTCGTTTTTTTGACGGATCACCCACCAGGCGATACCGAGAATAAGGGCGAAATACGCAAGGATAAAGATCCAGTCCAGGGTAGATAATACGCTCATAGCAAATGTTTATGGTTAAGAGTTTGTTCAAATTTTCATGCTGAGGCGAAAGCGAGCAAATTTTGTTTTAGGCAAGGCAGATTTTGCAGTCATAGCAGGCCGCTATGACGAAAAATCTAACACCACTTAAAACAAAATTGGCCGCTTGTAGGCCAGCAATGGAATTTTGGACAAACGCTAAGTTGCTGATGTTCTCATTGTTGACCGTAATAAGCGTCGGCGCTGTGTTTGCGGTCGTAGTGCTTCCGTACCAAAGATTCTTTGAGTCGGGGGCAGTCGGGGCGAATTTGAAGGGTTAAATATGCCATTTTTGCCAGTTCTTCGAGCACCGCGCTGTTATAAACTGCTTTTTCGACGGTTTTCCCCCAGGTAAACGGCGCGTGGTTGGCTACCAGGATCATTTCTATCTCCTGTGGCGATAAACCCCGGTCCGACAAAGCGTGCAAAATCTGAAATCCGGTCTGGTGCTCGTAATCGCCCCGGATCATTTCATCGGACATGACGGGCGCGCAGGGCACGTCTACTGTCAGGTGGTCGGCATGCGTGGTGCCAAAGATCGGAATATCCTGCTGGGTTTGCGCCCATGCGGTGGCGTAGGTAGAATGGGTGTGCACGATGCCGCCGATGGCAGGCCAGTGTTTGTATAAAACGGCGTGTGTTTTTGTATCGGAAGAGGGGCGCAGTTTCCCTTCGATAATGTTATTGTCAAAATCGAGGACGACCATGTCTTCGGGGCGAAGTTTGGCGTAGGGAACCCCGCTGGGTTTTATCGCAAAAACCCCTTGTTCCCGGTCGGCTGCGCTGGCATTGCCGAATGTGAAAAGCACCAGCCCCAGCTCCGGCAATTGCATGTTGGCTTCGTAGGCCGCAGATTTTATGTCGTGGTACCGATTCATGTTATGCTGTTGAGTGTTGCTCGACCAAAGCGCCCCATTTGCAATATTGCCGATAGATATCTGCGTAAAGCGCGGCTCTTTCAGGATCGGGCAGGTATGTTTTATCGAAGCCCTGGCCCATTTGATGCATGGCTTCCGAAACCGTGCTGTACACGCCCGCGGCAGTCGCTGCAAACATGGCGGCGCCGAGTGCGCAGGTTTGCTCCGAACGGGCAATTTTGATCGGGCGGTTCAGCACGTCGGCCAGGGTTTGCATGATGAAAGGGGATTTTTTGGCAACGCCTCCAAGCCCGATAATACCCTGTATCGGGATGCCTTCTTCCTGAAAACGCTCCACAATTTTCAGGGCGCCGAAGCAGGTGGCTTCTACCAGGGCCCGGAAAATCGCCGGCGCGTCGCTGCCGAGGTTCAGCCCGAAGATCGCGCCTTTCAGCGCCTGATTGGCGTCGGGGGTGCGGCGGCCGTTGAGCCAGTCGAGCGCCAGCGTGCCGGAAGCGCCCGGGGGTATTTTTTCCGCGGCAGCAGTCAATTCGGGAATGATGCGGGCGGCTGCTTCGTCGAGTAGCGCTTGCTTGAGTTGATCGTCCAGCAATCGGGTTTTGCCGAACACTTCGTCCAGCGTCCAGGCGAGGATATTTTTGAACCATGCGTAAACGTCGCCGAAAGCAGATTGTCCGGCCTCCAGCCCCAGCATACCCGGAATAATGGAACCGTCGACCTGCCCGCAAATGCCACCGACGAGTTTGTCGGCGCTGTCGTCCATGGGGGCTACCAGCATATCGCAGGTGGACGTGCCCATTACCTTGCTCAGATGATAAGGCTCAATTTGCCCTCCCACGGCGCCCATGTGCGCATCGAATGCGCCGACGCCGACCACGACCGTACCCGGCAGTCCAAGCCGCTGCGCCCATGCTGCCGACAAGTGTCCTGCCGGTTCTTCGGAGCTGAAGGTGTGGCGGTACAAGCGCCCCGTCAGCCCGTCGAGCAGGGGATCGAGCGCAACAAAAAATTCATTAGGCGGCAGGCCGCCGAAGTCTTCATGCCAAAGCGCCTTGTGGCCGGCAGCGCAGCGGCTGCGCTTCATCCGGTGTATATCGCTGCCACCGGTCAGAAGAAAAGGGATCCAGTCGCAATGCTCCACCCAGGAATAAGCGGCCTGCCGGACAGCAGTACTGCTGCGAAGCGTCCGCAGGATTTTCGCCCAAAACCATTCGGATGAATAAATGCCGCCCGAGAATTTGGAGTAATCAACTGCATATTTTTTGCACAGATCATTGATCTCCGCCGCTTCCCGGATGGCCGTGTGGTCCTTCCAAAGGATGAACATCGCGTCCGGGTCTTCTTCAAAACCGGGCAGAAGGGCGAGCGGCGTGCCGGTTTTATCCACGGCGACAGGCGTCGAGCCGGTCGTATCAACAGCAATGCCGACGACCTGCTGCGCAGCGCCCGCAGGGGCATCGGCCAGGGCGCCTTTGATGGAATGTTCCAGCCCTTCGATATAGTCCAAGGGGTGCTGCCGGAATTGATTAGCCGCAGGCTGGCAATACAACCCGGCCTGCCAACGGGGATAGAAGTACACGCTGCTGCTGATCTCCCGGCCGTTTTCAGCATCGACGAGGACCGAGCGAACGCTGTCCGTTCCAAAATCAACTCCTATAACGAATGTGCCCATACGATCTGAAATATTTTAGGCGCGGTCAGATGCAGCATATCCCATAAAAATAATCAAGGTCAATCCATTTACCCCGGATAGCCGGATGTACTTACCATTACTCATTGCAGTGGTGAAGGTATTTTTTTGTGATCGTCCCGAGGATGCTTTCTGTTTTTTCTCATGGGTTTTATACCACAAGAAATCTATTTTTGTCATTGGCAAAGCCGGAGCCCGATGCTCCTTTTGCCATCCTTGTGCACGCTTAAATTGCTGAAACCAATGAATACGATCAGCCCTCCCGCCACCTCCAACTTCTTTAGCCGCGCCTGGATTTACAGCCGCGAAATGTTTCCCCTCCACCTGTATCTGCCCTATGTGATCGCGTTGTACACCTGTCTTCACATCGCGAGCCAGGCGCTGGCCGGCGGACCGGTTGTGTTCGATATTTATGGAGTCACCGGCCTGGTGTCGGCGTTTTGCATGATGCTGTTGCTGCGCACCTTCGACGAACTGAAGGATGTGGAGATCGACAAAGACCTCTTCCCCGAGCGCGCATTGCCGCGCGGCGATGTCAAGGTTTCCGACGTGCGGATCCTTTCGATCGCCAGTTTTTCGGTGCTTTTACTGGTCAATTTCCTGTTTGCCCGGCAGACCTGGCTGCCGTTTTTCATCATGATCACCTACGCTGTCTTGACGTTCAAATGGTTTTTTGCGGAAAAAATACACCGCGAAAACCTGTTTCTGACCATGATGACGCACCAGCCGCTGCCCCTGTTCATCAATTACTACCTGATCAATGTAGCGCTGGCAGCGGGCGGAGCCGACCATCCGTTCACATTCGGACATTTTATCCTCCTGTTGCTGTTTTCGTTGCCGGTGACGGCCTGGGAAGTGGCGCGCAAGATCCGCGGGCTGGGCAAGGAAACCGACTATGTCACCTTTTCACGCATTTTCGGGGCGCGGGGCGCGGCTTACATTCCGCTGGTATGTCTGATGTTGAGCGGCGCTTTTTGTCTGTATACAGGCCGGACACTCGGATTGAGCAGTTCGTTTTTCATCATTACATCGGCGCTGATGGTATATGCGGCGTTCTTCTTTATCCGGTTCATCGTGCAACCAACGCATCAAAATAATGTGCTGAAAAACACAGCCCTGGCATTTACCACCCTGCTTTTTTTCAATATGCTGTTCCATTTGCTGCAGAAATACGGACTGCAATGGCAGCTGTGATGGAATACGGCGGCAAGGCATCCAATCTTCTGAAAATGCAGGCGGAGGGTTTCCCCGTCCCGCCCTTTTTGGTGTTGTCCTGTGAAGCGGTGGATGAGCTGCTTTCGCCCCTGCGCGGCGATATTGAAAAATATTGCGACGGACTTTCCGCGCTTGCCGATGCACAACTTGCGCAGCAAGCCGGGGAGATCCGGCAAAAGATCGCGGGGCTCGATCTTCCCCGCGCCTTTGCCGAATCGGTTGCGATGGACTGCCGCCGGCTTTTCGGCCCGGAATATCGCGTGGCGGTCCGCTCTTCCGTTGCGGGCGAAGACGGCGAAAAAGCCTCTTTCGCCGGCCAGCACGCCACTTTTCTGGATGTCAGGGAAGGCGAACTGGGTGAAAAAATACTGGCCGTCATTGCTTCGGCCTATAATTTCAATGCACTGAAGTACAGGCAGATACATCGTTTGCCTGCGACCGGGATACAGATCGCGGTGATCGTGCAACAAATGGTGGATGCCGGAACATCGGGGGTAAGTTTTTCGATGAACCCGGCAGGCAATCTGGCCGATATCACGATCGTCGCAGGGCACGGTTCCGGAGAAGGCATCGTCGGCGACCGGGTCGAAACGGACACCTACACCGTGAACCGCCAAACGGAAACGATCGAAGACCGGAGCGTCGGTGTCACTTTTTCTCCGAAAAGCGCCGCGCCGGAGGGTTTTAAGGACAGTACCCCTGTCCTGACGAACGAACAGATCGGGCAAGTGGCCCGGTACACCCTTGCAGCCGAAACCCTTTTGGGCGCGCCCGCCGACCTGGAATTTTCCTTTGACAAAAAAGGGCGTCTTTTCATCCTGCAGATGCGTCCGGTGACCACGATCGGGCGTGGACCGATCAGGATACTGGACAACACGAATATTGTCGAAAGTTATCCGGGAATAACCCTGCCCCTGAGTTTCAGTTTCGCTGTCAAGGCGTACGAGCGGGTTTTCAGCAGCAGTTCGCGGGCATTTATGGTGCCCCGGGCGGCCATTCGAAACTTTTCTGAAGTCTTTAGCCAGCTGCTGGCGCATTACAAAGGCCGGGTTTATTATCGCCTGGACAACTGGTACCGGATGATGGCGCTTGTGTACGGGTCGCGGCATTCGATGCAGGCATGGGAAAAAGCCGTCGGGCTGGCGCAGGGAGAGAGCCATACCATCCGTTTTTCATTCTGGAAAAAAGCGCGGACGGTACTGGCGTCATTGTGGCTGATCGCGGGCTACCGGCGGGGAAACCGACGTTTTTTTGAAGCCTTTCACCGGAACTACGCCGTTTTACGCGACTACGAAAAACATTGTACTTCGCCCGAAATGCTTTGGCGGCATTATGAAAATGCTACCGAACGGCTTTTTCGCCCCTGGTACCTGACGTTAGTAAACGATTTTCTCGCTTTCAAGGCATTTGGATGGCTGCAAAACCTGACAAAAAAATACAGTGCCGGACATTCCGAAAGCCTTGCCAACGACCTGCTGTGCGGGCAAGGGGGCGTTGAATCGGAAGAAGCAGTCTTGTCCGTGCTGGAATTAAAAGAGACGCTGAAAAACGATCATGCGTTAATGGAACTTTTTGCACGGCCTGCTGCCGAAGTCCTGGCAGGGTTACCCGGCCCGCAATACAGGGCGTTTTACGAGCAATTTCAGGCGCACCTGGAAAGATTCGGCGACCGCACGCTGGAAGAACTGAAACTGGAAGTCCGGTCGCCGCGCAGCCACCCGGAGATTTTTATCGGCCTGCTCAAAAACCAACTGTCTACCACCGTAACGGCTGCGGATTTCAGGAGGAAACAGGCGGAAATCAGACAAAACGCCGAAGCCGAAATAGCCAAACGTCTGCGCCGGTGGCAGCCCCGTGCCTGGTTGTTCGGGTTTGTAAGGGCGCTTGCCGCCTACGGCCTGAAAAACCGCGAGAACATGCGCTTCTGCCGCACCCGGGCTTATTCCGCCGTAAAGGATATTTTTGAAACGATCGGCAGCATGATGGCAGAAATGAAGGTGATCGCGCTCACGGAAGACGTTTTCTGGCTTGAACACGATGATCTCAGGGCGTTTTGTCTGGACGGCGACCGTGTTCCAAAAATCGGGAGAATCGATGCTATAAAGGCTGAATACGATACTTTCCGTAATCTGCAATTGCCCGACCGGATCGTGTATGCGGGAGATATTCCGCCCGAACCCGGCCCGGTAAGAGGAAGCAGATCACCGGGGATACAGGTTTTTCAGGGCGTTGCGGTGTCGAAAGGCCGGGTGATCGCACCGGCGGCGGTCGTGACCGAACCCGGCCTCGATGCAGATGTGCGGGGAAAAATTCTTGTATCGAAAATGACCGATCCCGGCTGGGTGTTCCTGATGGCACAGGCCGCCGGATTATTGAGTGAAAAAGGGTCTTTATTATCACATACCGCCATCGTGGGGCGCGAACTGGGCATTCCCGTCGTGGTAGGTGTGGCCGGCGCTACGAGTATTTTTAAGACCGGGGAGTTGATCTGTCTCGACGGCGATGCGGGTACGGTTGCCGCAGTGAGCGATGCAAAACATCAGAAGATCAGTCATCAATAAGGTATGGAGCAATGTCAAATATCGACCCGTCCGCCTTCCCAGATACGCGTCGGCGACCCGGGGATCACAACAACACCATACCCTGCCTGCCGGGCTTTTGCCAGCAGTTTTTTGCGGAGCATGCCCGGATAAAAAGCGTTGAAAAAGTAGTGTCCGCCCTGTATTTTGTTGATCTTTTTTAAAAGGTCGTAGCAGGAAGACGCGCAGCGCTGACCAAAGAAGGAATAATCGTAGGAAGGTTCGAGGATGTTTTTCCGGTAAAAATCCAGCAAAAATTCGATCTCCGTTTCATCAACCGGGATCGTGACAAGCGTTTCCTGGTTATCTTTATAACACGCTGTCCACTCATCCGGTGTATGTTTTTGAAAAATGCAATTTTTGGATTCCGGGTTGGAAAAGATATGTATCCGGCTTATGTCGCGGTACTTAAAATCGTAGATAAGGTCATCAATTTGGATACCGACATGCCCCCCCATTTTACCGCCGAGTTCCTTTGCTTCGCGACGATAATGCCGGCGGCGAACAGAGCCATGAATGATGCGAACAACAACGTACCGCATAGGACGGGAACAGGTTCTTAAACACTCAAATTACACAAAGTAAACGAATTGGAACAATATCCGATAGTCCCCGGCAGGGGTCTGGTTACAAAAGACGCGGCGGAATTGCGCCTTTCCTATCTCGAAGCCCTTGGCCACAAACTGACCTCTATCGCTCAAACCGGCCTCCGGCCGGAGGAGATCGTGCGTAACATCGAATCCAGTATCGGCTCGGTCGAAATTCCCCTGGGCCTTGCCGGGCCCTTGCTTTGGCGGTGCGATGGGTTGGAAGAAACGGTATTCGCTCCCGCAGGCACCCTGGAAGGCGCGTTGCTGGCCAGCATGAACCGCGGCGCCAAAGCCGTCAGCCTGGGCGGAGGTTTTCGGGCGAGGGTGCTGCACCAGCAAATGCTGCGCTGCCCGATGTTCATTTTTCAGAGCATAGCGGAAAGCGAATTGTTTGAAAAATGGGTGAAAGCGCGTTTTTCGCGCATCAGAAGCATCGCCGAGCAACACTCCAATCACGCCAAACTTCAAAGCATCGAGCCCGTTGTCATCGGCGAAAGCGTGCACCTGAAATTCGCCTATACTACCGGCGATGCCGCCGGACAAAATATGACCACGATCTGTACCTGGCATGCGGTGCTCTGGATCAGGGACGGTTTTAATGCAGATACAGGCATCGAACCCCGGCATTTTGTCATAGAAGGCAACGGCGCCTCCGATAAAAAGATATCGGCATATACGATGGAGCACGGCCGCGGCATACACGTCGTTGCGGAATGCGAACTGCCGGAACGCATCGTTGAAAAGGTGCTGCGCTGCCGTTCCGACGACATGCTGCTCTGTTACAAATATTCCGTTCAGTTGGCACGGCTCGACGGCATGGTGGGGTACAACATCAACGTTGCGAATGCTGTGGCGGCAATTTTTGTCGCGACAGGGCAGGACCTTGCCAGTATTCACGAATCGGGCGTCGGCACACTCGAACTGGAAAAAACACGATCGGGAATATGCTTCCGCCTGCATTTGCCCAACCTGGTGATCGGTACGGTGGGCGGCGGCACGCATTTATCAAAACAGCAGGAAGCGCTGGCGCTCATGGGATGCCGGGGAACGGGCAAATTGCAGCGTTTTGCACAGATCATCGCCGGTTTTGCGCTGGCGCTCGAAATTTCCACCTTCGCCGCCATCGTCGGTGGCCAGTTTGCCAAAGCGCACGAAAAACTGGGGCGCAACAAACCCGTCAACTGGCTGACCCGGGGAGAGATCAATTGTGACTTTGTCCGTTCGTTCTCGGGCGGCAGCCTGGCGGGGCGGGAAATCCTTTCACTGCGGTTTCCGGAAAAACGCATCGTGGAAAACGGCATCATCATCGGGCTGCAAAGCAGGGTGAACCAAAAACTGACGGGATTCATAACACTGGAATTGCAACTGAAAAGCCATGTAGCGGACAAGCCGGAACAGGTATATGCCCTGCTCAAGATCAAGCCCCTCGACACGGAAGTGGTGGAAGGACTTCACCTGATGGCGGCACAGATCGACCCGTCGCTTGCCGACGGCATCTTTCAATACCGGCAGGTGCTGGAATACCGGGATTGCCATAAAAAGGAACTCATCGTCTACCAATTGCTGCGGGAAATGGGCATTCGCTGCACACCCGGGTTGTTTGGCGTGAAGACGGATGCATCGCGGGAAATATTCATCGTGATGCAGGAATGGCTCGACAGCCGGGCGTTATCGATCATCAACTCGGAAAACCAGCCCGGCCTGTGGAAAGGCCGGACGATCAAGTCTGCCATTCGCGCGATTTCGGAAGTGCATCAGTCACTGGGGGATGTATCGGTTGAAAATATTCCGGAATTCGAACCCTGGAAGGCGGCGCCGTTGTACCGGACATTCGCCCGCATCATCGAAAAAGAATATGCCGGAGGCCCCCTGCATCCGCTTGCCTTGCGGCTGCTCGATCTTGTGGAAGACCTGGAACCGGAGCACGAAAAAGTGTCGCTCAAAAAAACGATCGTCCACAACGATTTCAACCCGCGAAACGTCGCGGTCCGCCAAAACGGCGATATCTGTATCTACGATTGGGAACTGGCGATGCAAAACTTTCCCCAGCGCGATGTGGTGGAGTTTCTGAGTTTTGTACTCCCCGAAAATTTCGATGCTGACGACTGGGAAGCGTATATGCAGTTCCATTTTTCGCTGCAAAAAGCGCATGTCGATCGGGAAACATGGAATCAGGCCACGTTGTATGCACTGAAGGAATACCTCGTGACACGCGTTTCGTTTTACCTTACCGGACGGATCTTGCTGGATTTTGAATTTGCGGAAAGGATATTCCGCAACACGTTCAGAATGATCGATCTGCTCGAGCAATGACGGCGCCCTTCGCATTTATCCTCATTCCGCTCATCCTTTCCAATGTGATGCACATGTGGTGGGTGAAAAAAGACCTGTGGCCCGGTCTTGCGATCCCGGTTTGGCCGCGCCTTTTCGGTGAAAACAAGACCTGGCGCGGGTTTGTGGTGTTGCCCTTGCTGAACGGCCTTTTCAGCGCGTTGTTCGCATTGCTCGTGCCCGTAGTTCCGCCCACGATGGGTTTCCCCACAGGCTTTATTCTCGGGCTGGCATACATGGCTTCCGAATTGCCCAATTCCCTGATAAAACGGCGGGCCGGTATTCCGCCGGGCCGGAGCGCGGTATCAAATGCCTGGATTTTTACGCTGATGGACAAAACCGACTCGAGTCTTGGCGTAAGTTTGGCGAGCCATTTCATATTCCACCTCAGCCCTGGGCAGACCGTCCTGTTGTTTCTGGTAGCGGTGTTTTGCCACGTGTTCTTTTCCTGGCTGCTGGTGCTGGTGCGCCTGAAGCGGCATTTTTGAGGTCAATAGATGAAAGGGATGAGTTTGCCGGTGCGCGAAACATAATCGCTGTACGCTTCCCCAAAATGCCCGCGCAGTATGTTTTCTTCGAGCCGTATCCGGTTGAGCACTGCTATCAGCGGCCCGGCAACGAGTAAAAGAAGGCAAAGCCAGTTTTGCATGGCTAACCCCAACCCGAGGTAATACAGCAAAAGCCCTGTGTAGGAGGGGTGCCGGATATATTTATAAACGCCGTCGGTTTTCAGCGAATGGTTTGTAAGAATGGCGATCTGAACGGTAAAAGCGGAGCCCAGGCTGAGTACCGCCGCCCAGCGCAGTGCAAGCCCCGCAAAAACCAGCATCAGCCCTCCATACACAGCAAAAGCAGGCAAAAAAATATGTGCCCGGCCCGAGAAATAAACCAAAACGCTCGTGGCCAGCGCGCCGGGTACCAGCAAGCGGAACAACAAAAGGCTGCGGCTGTCGCGGACCAATACTACCCCGCTATGCCCGCCCTTTTTCGTCAGGTTGATGAATACCCCTGAAAAAGCGATGATAAAAACCAGAAAAAGAATGAAGATACCGCTCAACATCCCCAATATTTTATCATTGTACCGGTTGTTGTCGTTCCCCTTTGTGTTTTACCTGGCGTGGACGGGGAATGAACGACTTTTCGTCTGGTTCCTGTGTATCAACCTCGTCACCGATATCCTCGACGGGTTGATCGCCCGGGTATTCAATATGATGACGGAGATCGGGGCAAAACTCGATTCACTGGCCGATCTGGGTACTTATATACTCGCGTTTTTGGGCATTTTTTTGTTCAAAAGTGCAGACTTTCAGCCACACCTGTTTTCCTTCTGCACGTTTATAGGGCTGTTCGTGCTGTGCTACCTTTTTTCTCTGATCAAGTTTGGCCGCTTCCCCAGCCTGCATTTGTATTCCTGGAAGATCGGCGGATACATCCAGGGTTTTTTCTTCTTTGCGCTTTTTGTATTCGGCTTTAACAAGGCCTTCTATTACATAATGGTCACCTGGGGCACCGCGGCTTTTCTGGAGCACCTGATCATACAGGCCATCATCCCGGAGATGAGATCCAACGCAAAAGGATTGTACTGGATCTTGCGCAGGTAGCCGGCAGTTGCTGAATCAACCATCGGCCGTCACAAAGCGGCAAAAATCTTCCGCGAGCAGCAGCGTTTTGCCCTGATAGTGCCGCACGGGATGCAGGTGTTTTTGCATGGCGGGCACTACGTTGCCGTCTTTTTCCAGAAAAGTCATCAGGGTGCGCAATACCTTGAAATACCGGACGAGGTCGTTCTGCTGCGGCACGTCGCGCGCGCCGAAACGGGTCATGGCCTGTTGAAAAACGGGAAAATCGTAGGGGGCATACGACTCGGGATACCGGAACGCGAGATAGAGCGCGATCATGCGATAGTCGCCGTGGAAATGGTCGTTCTCCGCGCTGAGCGGATGCGCCTTCCGGTAATCGCGCAGCAATTCGTCGCAGCCGAACAGGAAACGCCCGATGCGGCCTTCAGGCTCCCGCGATTCATTGAACAGGTCGTCGAACATCATGCGCAGCATGGGCGCGTCCATGTCCCAGAATTCCAGCATCATCTTTTTGGGGTACCATTGTTCTTCCTGCCACAGGCGTCGCGTTTCCGTATTTTGAAAACAGCGGTCAAACATTTTTGCCGGCTCCGCCGCTTCGGGGTTCCATTCGGCCTGAAAGTGCTGCAAACTTTCCCATTTGTACACAAAAGGGTGGTGGCGGATGCCCGTCAGCCAGTTTTTGTAAGCGCCGATCGAATCCTGTATTTTGTTGAGCAGCATAGTGACGTGTCTGGCTGGGTCGATTGGTTTAGCATATTGAAAACCGGGTTTGAACCTGAGCGATAAAGTCTGATGATCCCGGCATCTTGTGAAACGGCACTTTTTAAGCCTGAAAAGGGCTCTGTCCCGCCGCTGCGCATCAAACGGAACGCGTTACACAAAGGGCGTTTGTCTTGACACTGAACCTTGTTGCAACGACACAAAGAACGTTTGTCTTGACACTGAACCTTGTTGCAACAACACAAAGGACGTTTGTCTTGACACTGAACCTTGTCGCAACGACACAAAGAGCGTTTGTCTTGACACTGAACCTTGTCGTAACGACACAAAGGACGTTTGTCTTGACACTGAACCTTGTTGCAACGACACAAAGGGCGTTTGTCTTGACACTGAACCTTGTCGTAACGACACAAAGGGCGTTTGTCTTGACAATGAACCTTGTTGCAACGACACAAAGGGCGTTTGTCTTGACACTGAACCTTGTAACGACTGCACAAAGGGCGTTTGTCGCTACACATTACGCCTTTGCGACTGTGACTTGTGATCAGGTACAAACACCGGAGTGTTTTTCCAGTCTGTAAAGGTTTGATCTGCAATACATATATCCCAAAACCTGTCCAAAATCACGTTTGTTTTATCCGAATTCAGCGATTACTGCCAACTGTTTACTTCTTCAACAGGCGCCCTAGGGCGTCTGTGTCAGTACGACCTTTTTGTGAAAAACCGTTCCGCCCGGCATTTCCATGCGAACGGCATAGGCGCCTTTGGGAAAAGTATTCAGCAACACCGGGTACAACACCGTGCCTTTCAGCAAAGGAACAGGTTTTTTATATACGCGGTATCCTGCCCAGTCGTAGATCTCCAGCAGCGCGTCGCCTTCCGTCGGGCTGTCCACCCGGAGCATAAGGTAACCGTCGGGGCTGGGGTTGGGATAGAGACTGAACGGGTGTTCATTGCTGCGTACGTCTGCGATCGCGATCGGTGAATATTCGAATTTGCCGTTATCGTCAGTCTGCTTCAGGCGATAGTAATTAACCCCTGGGGCCGGAGCCGGGTCATTGAAAGTGTACTGGTGGATTTCGGTTGTGGTCCCGTGCCCGGCCACGAAGCCCAGATGAGTCCATTGTAATCCATTGGTGCTGCGTTCGATCTCAAAACCCATGTTCTCGAGTTCGCTGGCGGTGCTCCACAAAAGCTTTGCGGTGGGGCCTGTCAGCACGACCCTGAAGTCGAGCAAGGCAACGGGAAGCGCCTGCAGGCAAACGATAGAGATCGTACCGGGGTTGGAAGGGGTGCTTTTGGGGCCGCTGCTGCCTGCGCCGAGGTTGCCCGGGTGTCGGCCGGGTCATCTCCCGAGTTGAACGATGAAGCTGCCGCTGCATTTCCGGCGTCGCCGCCGGAGTGCCCGCCGCCGCCGCCGGCAGCATTGTCTGCCGTCGCGCCGTCGCCGCCGCCGCCGCCGCCGCCCATGCCGTTGCCGCCGTCATTGATCCCGGATGGAGGGTTGCTCAACAGGTTGCGGCTGCCCTCTCCGCCGGGGGAGATGCCGTTGAAAAGCACCTGTCCGCCGCCGTCGCCACCCGAACTGGCGCTTTCGCCGTCGCCATTGAGCGCACCGCCGCCGCCGCCGCTGTCATTGTCGCCGATGAGACCTCCGTCGCCATCGCCGTTCGTATCGGCCGATCCACCGAGACCCTGCCCGCCGGTGGGGCCGCCGAGTTGTCCGCCGTTGCCGCCTGCTGCAAGGATCAGGAGTGTTCCGCTTGGGCAAACCGAAGGATTTCCGCAATTGACCACGCCGGAACCGCCGCCGCCGCCGCCGCCTTCGAGCTGTGAATGAAAGCCGCCGCCGCCTGCAACGGCAAACAGGGTTTCACCGTTTTGTACAATAAAAGTGCCGCTCATGGTGGCGCCGCTACCACCTGTATTATCGGGATTTGATTCCAGATAAGCGCCTCCGGAAGCTCCGGAGACCGTAATTCGTACCGAAAAGGGCCCGCCACTGGATGGAGCCGTCCAGAATGAAGTGTTGGGGCCGGTCAGGCTCAACACCGTGTTGTTATTGCATTGAGCGCGGGCAGTGCCGTGTAACAAAAAGAAGACAACAAAAGCAAGACCAATGGTCAAAGCTCCTTGAGTAAAGCGTTTTTTCATAAGGTAACCGGTTTCAAGCAGTCTTGCGCCAAATTTGTTTTCGGGCCATTCATGACCGGGTCGACCCTCCGGATAACATAATGGCATCCTCAAACGCGGCGTTGGGGCAGTATTTACCGCCCGCCTGCTTATTACACGAGTTAAAAAAAGAAAACCTCCGGCGCACCATGCAATAACGTGGCCGGGGGAAGCAACCGTGGCAATTCCGCTATCGGAAATCTACGGCAAGAGGATTTTGCGATAAACGATCCGGCCGTCCGGCAATTCCAGGCGGGCGGTGTAACTCCCTTTAGGAAATGTCGTCATTGAAACCGGATATATTACAGTTCCCTTCAATAACTGTACCGATTCTCCATATACTTTATATCCTGCCCAATCGAATATCTCCAGTCGCGCGGTACCTTCAGTGGTACTGACCATGCGCAGGGAAAACACACCATCGGGCGATGGATTGGGATAAATATCGACCTGATTGTCCTTGTGCCGGACATCGGCTACTACGATCGGTGAGTAGTCGAAACTTCCGTCCGCATCTATTTGCTTGAGGCGGTAATAATTGATCCCGGGCACGGGATGCGTGTCGGTGAATTCATAGTCGTTCCGCACAACCGAGGAGCCCTGGCCCTGCACAAACCCCATAGTATGCCAGTGATGATTGTCGATGCTGCGTTCTACATGAAAACCGAGGTTGTCTTTTTCACTGCCCGTGCTCCACAATAGTCGAATGTTTTCATCCTGCACATGCGCCTTGAAATCGAGCAGTTCTACGGGCAAGGCTTGCAGGCAGACAACCATGACCGTGCCCACATTGGCGCCGCCGCCGTTTATGCCGCTGGAATTGGATTGATCGCTCCCGGAATTGAATGACTTGGCGGGCGCTCCATTGCCGCCATTGCCTCCGGTATGACCGCCGCCGCCGCCGCCGCCGTAATCGCCGCCGCCGCCGCCGCCGCCCATGCCGTTGCCGCCGTCATTGATATCCTGCGTGCGGCTTCCTATACCTCCTGCCGACAGGCCCGACCTGAACACCTGGCCTCCGCCAAAACCACCCGATCCCAGAGAATTCTGGCCGCTGCTGTTCAGCCCGCCGCCGCCGCCGCCCCAATCGGGCTCGTGCAGCGGATCGCCGCCCGCCAGTCCGCCGCTGCCATTGCCATCGGTGAGAGCGGAGCCGCCCAGACCGATGAACTCATCGCCGCCACCGCCGCCGGCAGCGATGATGAGGATTGAGCCACCGGCGCAATTCGAGGGGTTGCCGCAATTGACCACGCCCGAGCCGCCACCGCCGCCTGCGCCTTCCAGCGTAGCGTCTTTGCCGAAATCGCCGGCAATAGCCCTGAGGGTCTGGTTGTTTTGTACGAAGAACGAACCGCTCATGATCGCCCCGGTTCCGCCGTCGTTCATCAGGTTCACGGTATTGGCGCCGCCACCGGCACCTGTTGCCGTAATATGCACCAGAAAGGGGCCGCCGGTAGAGGGTGCGGTCCAGGTCGTTGTGTTGGGCCCCGAAATATTAATGACGGTAGTATTGTCGCATTGGGCCCGGAGTTGCTGCAAGGTGCAGCCGATCAGCAGAGCGAAGGTCAGGCCCAGCAGCGCCAGGTTTTCGAAAATAAAGGGAATACCGCGTGTCAGCAGGTAAAGTTTTGTCATCGGTATTGCAGGTTTTTATCGTTTTGCGCCTTTTAATGAAAAGGTGCAAAGATAAAACCCTTCTGAAAGCCATGCGGACAAGCAAAAGGGTTTACAAATTAAGGATGTGTAAAATTCTGGCTTATTGTATAAAAATCTTCCTGACGAGGACTTGCCCGTCGGGCATCTCCAACCGGGCAGTATAAGCGCCTTTTGGATAATTCGCCAGTGAAATCGGATAAATGACAGTCCCTTTGTCAAGAGAAATTTCCTGTGTGAAAATAAGGGCACCGACGCCATTCAGGACTTCCATTACTGCATCCCCTTCCACGGCGCTCACGGTACGAAGGTTGAACAGGCCGTTCAGGGAGGGGTTGGGGAAAATATCGAACTGCGCTCCGCCGGTTTTTACATCGGCAATGACCACGGAAGAATATTCGAAGTTGCCGTCAATATCCATTTGTTTCAGGCGATAATAATTGATGCCTGGCATCGGGTGCTCGTCCATGTAGGCATAATTCATTTGCTGGGTAGTGGTGCCGTTGCCGGAAACAAACCCGATCGCCGACCAATGCCTGCCGTCGATACTGTGCTCCAGGTTGTAGCCGAGGTTGTCTTTTTCCGACGCGGTACTCCACACCAGTTTTACCCCTTCTTCCATGATCACGGCCTTGAAGTCGAGCAATTCGACGGGCAAAAGACCACATGCCACCTCTACCTGGGCCTGGCTGTTGCAGCCGGTGCCGTTGAGCAGGATCGAGATCACCCCGTTTGGAGCGGCGATATAATCGCAAATGCCCGCCGCCGCACAGTTGGTCAGCGAAGGGTTCAGTACGATATCGAGGTTGCCGCCGATATTGGTGAGCCCGGAAAACTGGTTCAGGTTGGTGAGGCTGGCGTTGTTGACCAGCGACAGGGTACCGGAAATATTGGTCAGGGACGTAAAGCCTCCCAAAGAGGTCATAGAGCCGTTCTGGCTGATCTCAAAGTCGCCCCCGACAGAACTCAGCGAAGAGAGGCTGCTCAACGAGGACAAGCTGGAATTGGAGGAAACAAACAAAAACTGGCCGATCGTACTGAGGCCCGAAAGGCCGTTCAGGTTCGACAGGTTGTTGTTGTTGTTGATCTGAAGGTATTGTCCGATGCTTGTGCAGCTATTCAAGCCGCCTCCGAAGGAAGTCAGCGACCCGTTTTGAGCAACGAACAGGTAACCGCCGACCGAACCGATCCCTACCAATGCACTGAGGGACGAAAGGCTTGCGTTGCCTTCGATGTGCAGCTGGAAACCGACGGAGGATATCCCCGACAGCCCGTTCAGGTTGGTGAGAGCGTCGTTGTCAATGATGCTAAGCGCGCCGGGGATGGAAGGAATACCTGCCAGCCCGCTCAGGGAGGTCAGCGAACTATTGCCTTCAATCGTCAGGCTCGCCGTTCCGCTGAAGCCGGTCAGTACGTTCAGACCGGTGAGATTGGTAATGTCGGAGCCGGAGACGGTCAGACTGACCGGCATGACTGTACAACCGGGATAGTCGGATGAAAAGTCATCTACTTCGGCCTGGGAGCCCAAAGTAACGGCTGCGACCGGGCATTGGGCGCCGGCGTTGAATTGTGTAAACAGCAGACAAATCGAAAGAAAAGCGCTCCGGAGAAAGATCAATGCATGGGGATATGTTTCGGTGCAGCCAGGCCTGCGCGTTGTAATCGGTGGGTACATAAGACGAAACAGTTATGTTGTAAAAAACTGATTATAAGTGTTTTGTGCAAAAAATAAGGTGGTTTGGATCGTGTTTTCAAGGTCTTTCGTCTTTATTCGGTTGGTTGAGCTTGTAAAAAACCCACAAAACTATGCCAAAAAGGGTACAGATACTCAACCATGCTGGCGGTATTCTGCCCAAACGGGCAGAGCAGAAAGATCCCACCCTGCGCTGTTCAATGCGAACAGCGCAGGGTGGGTATAATCAATACGAGGAAAGCAGTGTCGCAATTATTGCAATACGATCTTTTTATGCAAGGCCGTGCCGTCGGGCATTTGCAGGCGGGCTGTGTACGTGCCTTTCGGGAAGGTGGAAAGCGACACCGGATATACCAGCGTTCCTTCCGGCAATGCGATCGTTTCGGCGTATACCTGATGGCCCATCCAGTCGAATATGCGGAGCGTGGCGTCGCCGGAGATACTGCTGACTGCCCGGAAAGTTAATGCCCCCGAAACGGCAGGATTGGGGAATACGTCGAACTGCGCAGTGCTGCGTATATCTGCCACTACCATCGGCGAGTACTCGTAACCGCCGTCGGTATCCATCTGTTTCAGCCGGTAAAAGTTGACACCGGCATGGGGGCGGTCGTCTGAAAAGTCATAGTCGTGCTGTTCGGTGCTTGTGCCGTTGCCGGCGACAAAGCCCAGCGTCGTCCACTGGAGGTTGTCGATGCTGCGTTCGATCTCGAAACCGTGGTTATTTTTTCTGTGGCGGTGCTCCACAGCAGTCGGACTGTTTCCTGATGGATGTGCGCTTAAAACTGACCAGTTCGATCGGCAGGGACCCCAGGCAGGTGATGATAACCGAGCCGTCGCCGACGCGCCGCCCGTACCGCCGGGCGTTCCCTGAGGGTTGCTGCCGGAATTGAATGACGAGGCGGATGTCGTATTGCCGCCAGCCGCACCGGTCTGTCCGCTGGCGCCGCCGCTGCCTGCCGAACTGCTGCTGCCGCCGCCACCGCCGCCGCCCATGCCGTTGCCCCCGCTACCGCCGTTGCCCCCGCCGTCACTACCACCTGCTCCACCGCCGGAAAGGGCATTGCGGAATACGATGCCTCCTCCGGCGCCGCCACCGCTTCCACCGTTGGCGCCGCCGCTATTGACCGCGCCGCCGCCGCCGCCCTGGCCATCGGCGCCGCTGGCACCGGGGTTGCCGCTGCCGCTTGACGTCGAGCCGCCCAGGCCGGGACCGTCTTCTCCTCCGTTGCCGCCGGCTGCCATGATGATAATGCTGCCCAGCGAGCAATCGCCGATGCCGCAGTTCACCGCACCCGAGGCGCCGCCGCCGCCGCCGCCGCCGTTGCCGCTGCCATCACCGCCACTCCCGCCGGCAATGGCAAATATGGTGTGGCCATTTTGAATGGTAAACGTGCCGATGATATTCGCGCCTCCGCCGCCGGCATTGGTGGCAGAAGCGCCGCCTCCGGCGCCGGTAGCAGATATTTGACTGACCAGGGTCCGCCTGTTGCCGGGGCCGTCCAGGAGCCGTTCCGGGCCCGTTCACCGTGACATCGGGCGGGCATTGCGCCGGTAAAATGGAGACAATGAAAAACATCGCTGCGACCAGGCACGCCTGGAAGCGAAAGTGATGGATGTGTACCGCAGGCGTCATAACCATTTAGTTTATGGGTGAGTGATATAAAATATTATGTGTTTGCGTGTGCGAAATCGGCCCGCAGGCCGATAGAAATTTTGCGCATACGCAAACACATCACAAATATAAAACCCTTTTACAAGCCCTAATCAAAATGTGGTACTTGTGGCAAATATTTGGCATTAATATCCGGCCGGAAAAAGTATTTTAATTGTTAAGAAAACGGCGGATAAATCCGTTTAGCGCAGCATTATTTTCCGGAATTGTAACTGTCCGTCGGGCATTTCAAATCGAGCCGTATAAACGCCTTTTGGAAATGAGGCCATGGAAACGGGGAACACGTTGGTGCCGGGCAGCAGATCGATGGTTTCACGGTATACTTTATAACCGACCCAATCGAAGATTTCGAGGCTGCCAGCGCCTTCCTTTTCATTGACGATCCTGAAAGAGAGCAATCCGTCGGAAGAAGGGTTGGGAAATACGTCGAAGCCGGAAACGCCGGCGCGCACATCCGCGATCACGATCGGCGAATATTCGTATGCGCCATCGGTATCCATTTGTTTCAGGCGGTAATAATTGGGGCCTGCCAATGGCTGCGCATCGGTAAATTCATAATCGCGGCGCTGAACACTGTTGCCGTTGCCGGCGACAAAACCGATACCGCTCCAGTTGCGGTGGTCGCCGCTGCGTTCGATCTCATATCCTGCGTTGTTTTTTTCGGTCGCCGTGCTCCACAGCAGCCGGACGAGACCGGTCTGGACCACCGCCTTGAAGTTGATCAACTCGACGGGCAGGGAACCCAGACAAAGGATGGTCACCGAGCCATCTGAAGGGCCCGCACCGGTCGACCCCGAACTGTTTTGCTGATTGGTGCCGGAGTTTAAAGAAGTGGCGGCAGAACCGTTACCGCCCGGCGCTCCGGTATGGCCCGCGCCGCCGCCGGAGCCGTTGTTGTTTCCGAGCCGCCGCCGCCGCCGCCCATGCCGCTACCGCCGTCAGGGGTCACTGATGGTAAATGCGCCGTCGCCTCCGGAAGAAACGCCGCTTAAAATCACTTGCCCACCACCTGCGCCGGATGGATCCCCCACCGCCGGTGCCACTGCCCCCGCCAAAATTGATACCGCCACCACCGCCGCCGCCGCCATTGCTACCGCCGCCGCTCCGCCGTTGCCACTGCCGCCGGTCGCGGAAGATCCGCCCAGGCCGTCGCCCTGGCTTTCGCCGCCGTTACCCCCGGCCGCGAGTATCAGGAGCGTACCGCCAAGACAATTGCCGGAAGTGCCGCAATTGACGACACCCGATCCTGCACCGCCGCCGCCGCCTGCGAAGGTGCTGCTTTCCCCCGCGCCTCCGAAATGCCGCGAAGGATTTCTCCGTTTTGCACGACAAACGTCCGATCATATTCGCCCCGCTGCCGCCCTGGTTATTGTTTTCAGAATCGCCGCCACCGCTGCCGGTCACGGAAATCTGTACCTGAAACGGGCCGCCGGTGGAGGGCGCCGTCCAGGTGTCGGTGCTGGCGCCGGAAAGGCTCAGAACGGTGTTGCCGCTGCATTGCGCCTGCCAGAGTCTGGAAACTAAATAATAAAACAAAAAGCGGGAAGGTTTGAAAACCCCGGCCGTGCCAGGCGGGAAGATTCAAGGCGGAAAACTTTTTCATAAGCATAGATCATTTGAGAAAAAAGGTGAAAAACACATGAAAGCATTGCGACAGCATTGCACTCACGCACAAACAGTTGAGCGGGACAAATACCCACCCAACTGTTTTGCTTGCCAAACTTTAGATTAGCGGAAGATGTACTCTGAATCTATTACTGAAGTATGATCTTTTTGAAAAACACCTGCCCGTCGGGCATTTCGAGCCGGGCCGTGTAAGTGCCTTTCGGAAAGGTTTTCATCGACACCGGATACACCATAGTGCCCTTCAAAAGCGACAGGTTTTCTTTATATACTTTATATCCCACCCAGTCGAATATCTCGAGTTGCGCATCGCCCTCATACTGGCTGACGGTGCGGATACTCAGATCGCCGGTAGCGGACGGATTCGGGTAAATATCGAACTGCGTGCCTCCGCCGCGTACGTCGGCGACGACCATCGGCGAATATTCGAAACCGCCGTCGGTGTCCAGTTGCTTCAGGCGGTAGTAATTGATACCCGCCAATGGAGTTTCGTCGAGCAGTGTGTACTCGTGCAATTCATTCGTGGTGCCATGACCGGGTACGAATCCCAGCGTCTTCCAGTTGTGATTGTCGGGGCTGCGCTCCACATCGAACCCGAAGTTATCGGTCTCTTTGGCCGTGCTCCAGAGCAGTTGCACCGTCCGGTCGTCGCGCAGCTGCGCTTTGAAGTTGATGAGGTCGATGGGGAGGGAGAAGGCATGTTACACGTCACTGTTTGTATTTCCGCCCCCCGCTCACCCCTCGGCCCCCGACCCGCTGCGCTCCCCTTCCTCAAGCATACTGATCCAATTTGCTCCTCCTCGGCAGCACCTCAATTTTGTGATTGCGTTCCAGTGTTAAAGATGTTGCGCATCTTGTATTCCCATGCCGTGCACCTGTGTGGCCACCGCCACCTGAACCGGCTGATTGGTCATTCCACCACCACCACCACCACCCATTCCTGCCTCCCTTGTTGTTTGCCTGTTCCTCTCCACCAGTGGAACGCTCTGACTCCTCGTGCGCGTACCGCCGCTACCGCCATTCTTCCTCTCCTCCATACCGCCGCCGCCGCCGCCGCTGTTTACTCGCTGCACCGCCGTCCACTTCCTCCAAGTACATCTAACCTCCCAAGCCATTTCCGTCTTTTGGCCACCGTTGCCTCCGCTGCCGTGATCAAAATTTTCCATCGAGGCACATAGACCAGTGCCGCAGTTACAGCACCGACCCGCTTCCTCCCCCCTTCAGCATTAGATTTGCCAGAACCACCGCATCCTGAAATGGCGAAAATGGTTTCGTCGATTTGACTATAAATTTCGCTATCAGTAGCGCCACTTCCGCCGCTCTCCCCGTGAATTCCACCATTGTGCTTCCATGCACCTTGAGCAGTGATCTGAATATAGGGCACCCTGATAGCCGGTGCCGTCCACGTCGAGGTAGAGCCATTGGTGTTGGTTGATGTCAGACTAAGTGTAGTACACTGCCCCCATCCCCGGCCAACAATAAAAATGACGAAAAAAAACGAAAGGCTCCACGGAAGGAGTGGCTGGAACGCTCTCCGGCCAGGTCGAAGTACGGATAAAACAGACATTTCTCTGAAAACAATGAGAGGTGAAGAATGTGATTATAAAACAGAAATTGAACGACGTGTATAGTTAGGTAAGATGCGGGTCGTTTATAATCACAAGTTGAAAAGTCCTGCTATTGAATTATTTACCGGCACTGCCGGCCACTATCATGCCGCTCACGTCACCAAATCCCACACGGATGCCATTCTTTTCCGCCGCTGCGCGCATGGTCACGATATCGCCGTCTTCGAGGAAGGTGCGGGTGCCGCCGTCGGCCATGCGAACCGGCTCTTTCCCGCCCCACGACAACTCCAGCATGGATCCGTAAGTCCCCGCTTCCGGGCCGCTGATGGTGCCCGATGCCATCAGATCACCCACACAAACGTTGCAGCCATTGACGGTATGATGCGCCAGTTGCTGCGCGAAAGACCAGTAAAGATACTTTGTATTCGACCTGCACACAATAGTCTGCGGACTTTTTTCCGCCGCCGCGATGGCCACTTCCAGCGCAATATCGTAGTTCCGGGCGCCGCGGGTCTGCAAATAAGAGAGCGGGGCAGGATGCTGCCGAGGGCCTTTCACGCGGAAAGGACGCAGCGCTTCGAGCGGCACGATCCACGGCGAAATGGAGGAGCCGAAGTTTTTTCCGAGAAAAGGACCCAGCGGTACGTACTCCCAGCGCTGGATGTCGCGCGCGCTCCAGTCGTTGAATAATACAAGCCCAAAAATGTATTCGTCGGCCTGCGCCGCACCGATCGGCTCGCCCAGGGCGCTGTCTTTTCCGATCACGAAAGCCATTTCGAGTTCGAAGTCGAGTTGTTTTGTGGCGGCGTATACGGGTACGTCCTGTCCCGGCGGCATGATCTGGCCCCAGGGGCGGCGGATGGGGGTGCCGCTGACCACCACCGACGATGCGCGCCCGTGATAGCCCACCGGTATCCAGCGCCAGTTGGGGAGCAGCGGATTGTCGGGGCGAAACATTTTTCCAACGTTGGTGGCGTGCTCGATGCTGCTGTAGAAATCGGTGTAGTTGCCCACGCGCACGGGCATGAGCATGTGCGCGTCGAGGCGGTTGGCGAGCAGGCGTTCGGCGTTCTCAGGCGCACTGTCTTGTATCAGCCAGGCCTGTACTTTCCGGCGGATGCGGCCGGTGACGGGTTTCCCGAGGGCGATAAAGTCGTTGAGCGTGGACTGTTCGAATATTTTTTTGAAAAAACGGCGTTTACCGAACAATCCCGTTTCGGCTGCCGCTGCCAGGTCGACAATGTGGTCGCCCACAGCAATACCGGCCCGCGGCTTCCCGTCGCCGGTATGGAAAATACCGTAGGGCAGGTTGTACAGTGAAAAGTCAGAATCGGCGGGAATATGCAGCCAGGAGTTCAGTACACGCATTTTTTTAAAAATTTACCGGCAAAAGTCGAAAAATTCTGATATTACGGACACGGCGGGGTGGCCCTTAACTTTTATTACATTCAGGTGTTGGAATTTGAAGGGGTGCGGGTGTCATGATTACCCATGCCGGATATTGTTCATTGTGGCGGATACGCCGAAAAACCGTAGAGAGATTGTGATAAGAAGGCTGATGAATGCTCCTGTAAGGAACGATCAAATAATAAGTTCCCGATTTAGGCGGCCTAATTTGCCGCTAAAGTGCGTTGTTCGTCGGTTGCGTCCCGCTTGGGGCGGGATGCGCCCTTCTCACGCCTTCTTTAGCACCAAATTATTCTCCCCGAAATCATGACCTTATCATTTGACCGTTCCTTATGAAAAACCGTTGGTACAGGTATCTCAAACCGCCCGTGCTGGGCGATATGCTGATCAGGTCGAACGAAAAGATCCGCCGCCGTTCTTTCCGGGTCAAGATGTTCTACGCGTTTATTTATCCTTTCAGTTCGGGGATCGTGATCTATGGCGGACTGATGACCTTCTCCGTTGTGGTCACCAATGTGACCGGCCTGCTTCCCCAGATCGCGCAGGACCTTTATTCGGGCCGCCTGAACACCGCAGGGTCCATTTTTCTGTGGCTGTTTGCCTTTTTCCTGGGCGGTTTTTTTGCCGGCTGGTGTGTGGAGCGCGAAAAACTGCTCAAATGGCGCTACCTGCACCTGCTGCCCCTGGCCGTCGTGGCCAGTATTTTTATTCTGGTCGGCACTGCCGCCAGCGGCTCGACGGCGCTGCATCCGGTTGCTTTTCCGGGCATGATCCTTTTCTCCATCGGCATCCAGAATGCCATGGTCAGCCTCACCACCTCCTCGCTGATCAAGGCCAGCCAGATGACCGGCGTGGTCAACGAACTTGGCGTCGATATCGCCGAAATATTCCATTCCGACGGTGAAAAACGCCGCCTGATCCAGCGCGAAGCCCTGCTCCGGGTGATCGTCATGGGCAGCTTTCTGGGCGGGGCGATGTTCAGTGTGGGGCTATTTCCTTCCCTCCAGACGCGCATTTTTTTCGTGCCGGCCGGCATCATCACCGGCGTGATGCTGTACGATATATGGCGCTTCAAAAAGTCGGATGCGTACGTCTCCTGAAGTAACTTTCGGGACAGAAAGTATTGAGAAAAACAAGGCCGTACGGGTTCAAAATGCCGGGCTTTGGATCGTCTGTTATTTCTGTCCCGCAATTAAAACACAAAAAGTTTTATTTTCAATAACAAATTCCCCTATTTTTGCTGCCGGCTATTGCCATTTCACCACAAACCTTGAGTTGAATGAACACTCCATTCCAGGGTCTGCGCACCTGCATCTACCGCGTCGGCGATCTCGCCAAAGCGATCGAGTGGTACTCCGAACTGCTCGGTATCCGCCCCTATTTCAACGAACCCTTTTACGTGGGTTTCAATGTGGGAGGCTACGAACTCGGCCTGCAACCCGAAGAGCAGGATATGAGTCCCAAATCGGCAAATGTGGAAACCTACTGGGGCGTCGATGATGCGGAGGCGACCTTTGCACGCCTGCTCGAACTGGGCGCTACGGCCCACATGAAACCGGACGACGTGGGGGAAGGGATCGTGGTGGCAGCCGTAAAAGACCCCTGGGACAACCTCGTCGGGATCATCAGGAACCCGCATTTTTCGCTGAAAGACTGAATTGCGCATGGCACGTTCTAAAAAAGACACATCCGTACCGCCCACTACTTCCCAGAATGGCGATGATCAGATCATCACCCTCTCGGGGATGTATCAGAATTATTTTCTGGACTACGCGTCCTACGTCATCCTGGAACGCGCCGTGCCGGCACTGGAAGACGGCCTGAAGCCCGTGCAGCGGCGCATTCTGCACGCGATGTTTGCCCAGCACGACGGGCGCTACCACAAAGTGGCCAACCTCATCGGGCAAACGATGCAATTCCACCCGCATGGCGACGCGGCGATCGGCGAGGCTTTGGTGAACATGGGCCAGAAGGACCTGCTCATCGACTGCCAGGGCAACTGGGGCGATCTGCGCACGGGTGATTCGGCGGCAGCGCCGCGTTACATCGAAGCGCGTCTTACCAAATTCGCGCTGGATGTGGCGTTCAACCCCGACACGACTGCCTGGCAGATGAGCTACGACGGGCGCAAACGCGAACCCGTGAACCTGCCCATGAAATTCCCGCTCGTGCTGGCACAAGGCGCAGAAGGCATTGCCGTGGGACTAAGCACCAAGATCCTGCCGCACAACTTTATCGAGATCGTAAAAGGCTGCATTGCCGTGCTGAAAGGCCGGAAAACAGACCTGATACCCGATTTTCCGACCGGAGGGCTGATCGATGCAGGCAACTACAACGGCGGTGCGCGCGGCGGGAAGGTCAGGGTGCGCGCGCGGATCAGGGAAATTGACAAAAAAACGCTTCAGATCACCGAAATTCCCTTTAGCGTTACTACCGGCGATCTGATCGAATCGATCCTGAAGGCCAATGAAAAAGGCCAGATCAAGATCAAAAGGGTGATCGACAAAGTGGCCGCGGACATCGATATCGAGATCGAACTGCAGGCCGGCGTCAGCCCCGACGTCACGATCGACGCTTTGTATGCCTTCACGGCCTGCGAGGTGAGCATCAGCCCCAACTGCTGTGTCATCCTGGACAACAAACCCCTGTTCACGGATGCCAATGAACTGCTGCGCCTGTCGACCGAACATACCAGAGACCTGCTGCGCCAGGAACTGGAGATCCTGCAGCACGATCTGGAAGAAAAACTCCATTTCGCTTCCCTGGAAAAAATATTTATTGAAAACCGCA
This sequence comes from Lewinellaceae bacterium, assembly GCA_020636045.1. Lineage (GTDB taxonomy): Bacteria > Bacteroidota > Bacteroidia > Chitinophagales > Saprospiraceae > M3007. The sequence goes on along the minus strand of JACJYP010000001.1, from coordinate 391,798 downwards.
TTTACCGCGACATAGAGGAATGCGAGACCTGGGAGGCGGTGATCTCGACCATCGATGCGGGCCTGAAAAAATACGTGATCACGCCCGCCGATCCCGGTTATGCAAAAGAGTCCAAAAAGATCAAACTGCTTCGCGTAGTCACGGAAGATGACATCATCCGCCTGACGGAGATCAAGATCAAGCGTATTTCAAAATTCAACTCATTCAAGGCGGACGAAGAGATCGCCAAACTGAGTGAAGAACTGATCCAGACCAAACACCACCTTGCACACCTGACGGAGTACGCGATCGCTTATTTCGAGCAGCTGCTGGCGAAGCACGGAAAGGGCCGCGAGCGGCGCACCGAGATTGCGCAGTTCGACACCATCCAGGCGACGGCGGTAGTGGCCAACAACGCCAAACTGTACGTCAATATGGCCGACGGCTTTTTGGGTACGGGCCTGAAAAAGGACGAATTTGTACAGGATTGTTCCGATATCGACGATATCATCGTATTCCGCCGCGACGGCGTCATGAAAGTGGTCAAGATCGGTGACAAGGTATTTGTCGGGAAAGACATCATCCATATCGCCGTGTGGAAAAAGAACGACGAACGCACCACCTACAACATGGCCTATGTGGATGCCAAGTCGGGGCGCACCTATGTCAAGCGATTCAACGTCACGGCCATCACCCGCGACAAGGAATACCAGCTCGGCTCGGATGCCAAAGGCTCCAAAATGCTGTATTTCACGGCCAATCCGAACGGTGAAAGCGAGGTCGTGACCGTGACGCTTAGCCCAGGCAGCACGGCCAAGATCAAGGTATTCGACTACGATTTTGCCGAACTGGCGATCAAGGGCCGCACTTCGCAGGGCAATATCCTGACCAGATATCCGGTAAAACAGATCCGCCAGAAGGAGGTGGGCAAAAGCACCATCGGCGCGCAGAAATTGTGGTTCGACGACATTACGGGCCGCCTGAACACGCAGGAGCGCGGCCGTTTGTTGGGCGAATTCGATACCGGCGACAGCATATTCGTGCTGTACACCGATGGTTCCTACGAAGTGACCGATACCGACGTGCAGCAGCGTTTCGAGATGAAAGAGATCCTCCAGATCTGTAAATTTGATCCGGATGTGGTGGTCAGTGCCGTGCATTTCGACGGACACAAAGGCTGGACCATGGTAAAACGTTTCCGGATCGAAACAAACAAACTGAAAGAGCGCTATCCCTATGTCACCGACCACCCGAAATCGAAATTGTTGTTCGCTTCGCTGAAAGAAAATCCGCGCATCAAATACACCCTGAAAGTAAAAGGAAAACCGATGACCGGCGAACTCGACCTGGGCGAATTCATGGATGTGAAAGGCTGGAAAGCCGTGGGCAACAAACTCAGCGACCAGATGCTGAGCGGGGTAAAGGAACTCGACAGCGACCCGAGATCAAAAGAACAGGAAGCCACCCGGCAGGCCAGTTTGTTTGGCGAAGAGGCGCCGCAACCGGAAAAGAAAGCGCCTGCGCCCAAAAAGGCGGCGCCTGAACCGGCTGAGAAAAAGACCTACAAGACCGGCGATACCATCGAATTCGATTGACGATAGCATCCGGTGTGTGGGATTACATTGTTGACCTATAGTTGAAAGTGTGTCGAAAGGACCATTCGTCGACCCGGAATAGGCGCCCGGGCGGAAATTCATTTCTGTGTAATTTTTTTAAACGATTGTTTAAAATTCTGCGGATCGCTATCTCGCTTCGACGGCTTACCTTAACTTTGCCCCGTCAACAAAAGAGATAATCTTACCGAATCGCCGTATTCGATTTATTCCCATCGCCGGGGCATCAAACACAGGCAGATCCCGGCCACCGGAAACTGCAACTGCCCGGGCGGTTTCCAGGATTTGCCGGCGGGCTTAAGGCGCCGAAGGCACTCCGTACGGGGATGCTACCTCCATCACATTTCGAAGAGTTTTGCTACGCGATAGCAAGTGTAACGGATCTGTCAGGCTAAATTTACGTCCGGGAAGGGGCATTTTGCGTACATACACCATGACCGGTAATGCCTGCGAGGCTTGAAATGAGGCGTTTTATAAATGTAATTGCACCCATGACAACAGATAAAGAGCACCATCAAAAGTTTGTTTCAAACTCCACCGAGTCCGTCCGGATGTTCAAAGTCGACTGGATGGAAGCGCTTTCCAAAGTACATTTCAGCGTGCCGCTGATCGTATACCTGCCCGTGATCGGGTGGTGCTTCTGGAAAGCGCAGGGTTCCCTGCTCTTGCTGGCCGCGTGGTTTCTGGGCGGGCTGTTGGTATGGTCGTTCACCGAATACGTGCTGCACCGCTTCCTGTTCCACTGGGTACCGCCCGGCAACTGGGGCGAGCGCCTGCACTTTATCTGGCATGGTGTGCATCATGATTACCCGAACGACCGCCTGCGCCTGGTGATGCCGCCGAGCGTGAGCATTCCGCTTGCTATTTTGTTTTTTACCGGCTTTCGCCTGTTGGTAGGCGCGCCGACCGTATATCCCTTTTTTGCCGGTTTTGTGCTGGGCTATCTGTGCTACGACATGATGCACTATGCCATGCATCACCTTCGCTGGAACAATCCTTTCTGGCAACGGATCAAGCAGCACCATATGCTGCACCACTACCAGGAAAACGACCGCGGCTTCGGCGTCAGCAATCCTTTGTGGGATTACGTTTTTAATACCACCTTCCAACTTACCCGAAAAAAATCCTGAATCCCGACCGATCACTGCCTGTAAATCCCGCCTTTTCGAATATTTGTTTTCGGAGGGAAGGCTGGAAAACGATACATGCAGGAAGCATCAATTCAATTCGAAAATTGTAAAACAAAACAGCTCATGAATAAGCGACTACTCGAACGCGTCCGGAAATACACTGCCCCAAACGAAGTAAGGGCGATGGGCATGTATCCGTATTTCAGGGTGATCGAATCCGAACAGGACACTGAAGTGGATATCAATGGCAAACCGGTCCTGATGTTCGGCTCCAACTCATACCTGGGGCTCACCAACCACCCAAAGATCAAGGAAGCGGCGCAGGCTGCGACTGCGCGATACGGCACCGGCTGTGCGGGTTCGCGTTTTCTAAACGGTACGCTGCGCATCCACATTGAACTCGAAGAAACCCTTGCCGACTATCTGAAAAAGGAATCCGTACTGCTTTACAGCACGGGGTTTCAATCGAACCTCGGAGGCATCGCGCCGCTGGCCGGCCGCCACGATACCATTCTGATCGACGAGCGTGTGCATGCGTCGATCATCGATGCTACGCGCCTTTCATTCGCCAAAGTGCTGAAATTCAAGCACAACGACATGGATGACCTGGAAAAACAAATTGCCAGGATCGATGCCGATGCGCTCAAATACATTATCGTCGACGGCATTTTCAGTATGGAAGGCGACATCGCCAAATTGCCCGATATTGCGCGGATCGCTGAAAAACACAACGGCGTGGTGGTGGTGGACGATGCGCACGCGATCGGCGTGATCGGCGAAATGGGGATCGGTACCGGCTCACATTTTGGCATCAACGATAAAGTCGATATCCAGACCGGCACGTTCAGCAAATCACTGGCTTCGCTGGGCGGTTTTGTCGCTTCGAGCTACGATGTGATCGACTACCTGAAACACACGTCGCGGGCCCTGATCTTCAGCGCGAGCATGACACCGGCATCGGCGGCGAGTGTGCTGGCGGCGATCGACATCATTAAAAGCGAGCCTGACCGCATCACCCGGCTGTGGGAGAACACGAACTACGCCCTTGCGCGTTTCCTTGAAATGGGCTTCGAGGTAGGGCCGAGCGAATCGCCGATCATCCCGATCTACGTGCGCGACAACCTCAAAACCTTTGCTTTCTCGACCAAGTGTTTTGAAGCGGGAGTCTTCATCAACCCGGTCGTATCGCCCGCGGTGCCCAGTGAAGAATCGCTGATCCGTTTTTCGCTGATGGCCACGCACACCATCGAACAGATCGATCGCGCCATCGAACGCATGTACGAGATCGCGGTGAGCCTCGGCATTCTGGGAAGCCAGGAGGAAGAAGCCGTTGCAGCCGACCACTTCACACCCCTTTCACCGGCATAATTTTTCATCGAAATTTTTGAACGAAACCTGGCGGCTCATATGATCGAGATCAGTAAGGTTGAAGGAAAGCAACAACTCCGGCAGTTTATCGATTTTCCGCACGACCTGTATGCCGGCGACCCGAACTATGTACCGATGCTGTACATGGAACAGGAGGCATTGCTCAATCCGCGAAAATCGCCGTTCCTGCAGCATTCCAAAGCGGAATACTTTCTGGCCAGAAAAGACGGCAAGATCGTCGGCCGGATCGCGGCGATCCGCAACAACAACCATATCGAGTTTACCGGGCGGAATGAAGGCTTTTTCGGCTTTTTCGACGTGATCGACGATACCGAAGTGTCGCGACGCCTGTTCGATACCGCGGCAGAATGGCTGCGACAGGAAGGCCTTGGCAAAGTGATCGGACCTGCCAATTTTTCCACAAATGAAGTAGTGGGAATGTTGTGGGAAAACTTCGACGAGCCGCCCTTCGTGATGAACCCCTATAACTTCGAATACTACAACCGCCTTGCGGAAGACTACGGGTTTACGAAGTTCACGGACCTGCTCTGCTACGAACTGCGCGACAGCAAACTTCCGCAGGACATCATGGAATTCGCTGGCAAACTGGAAGAACGGCTTGCCTCGCGCGGCATTGCGATCCGCAAGATCAACATGAAATACTACCGTGAGGAGATTGAAAAATTCCTGCCGGTGTACAATGAATCCTGGACGGAGAATACGGGCTTCGTGCCGATGACGGACGCCGAGATCAGGCAGATTGCGAAAGACCTGAAGCCGGTGATCGACCCCGATTACATCTATTTTGCCGAAAAAGACGGCAAGGTGATCGGTGTTTCGCTCACGATCCCCAATGTCAACGAAGTGCAGATCAAACTCCGGCGCGGGCGCCTGTTTCCCTTCGGTTTTATCAAGCTGCTGCTGGGGCTGAAAAAGATCAAAAGTATCCGGATACTGGCGCTCGGCACCTTGAAGGAATACCGCCGGCTGGGGATCGACGTGTGTTTTTACGTGCGCAATATGAAAACCTCGCTGGATAAAGGCATCAAACGTGGAGAGGCATCCTGGATACTCGAACACAATGAAATGATGAACCGGGCGCTCGAACACATCGGCGGACGTGTGTATCGCAAGTACCGCCTGTACGAAAAGGAGATTTAATGAAAAGAATACTCATCACCGGCGCCAGCGGGTTTATCGGTGGATTTTTGGTGGAAGAGGCCCTGAAACGCAACTGGGAAGTTACGGCGGCGGTTCGCCCGACCAGCAACCGGCGCTGGCTGCAGGATGAGCGCATCCGGTTTCTGGAACTGGATTTTCGCGACGGGGCAGGTATGCAGGAAAAAATTGCCGCCGCAGGCCCTTTTCAATATGTGATCCACAACGCGGGAAGCACCAAAGAGCCCAACCGCGAAGCATATTTCAGCAGCAACTTCGACAATACTCGCCGCCTCGTGGAGGCGCTGCAGGGCAGCGAACAGCCACTCGATAAATTCCTCTACGTAAGCAGTCTGGCGGCCCTGGGTCCCGCGCGATCGGGCCAGTGGATCAAACCCGGGAGGCCGCCCGCCCCGGTGACCCACTACGGCGAGAGCAAACTGGCCTCCGAAGCGTACCTGGCTTCACAAAGCGGATTCCCCTGGGTGGCGGTGCAGCCGGGCGCCGTTTTCGGACCCCGCGAAAAAGACATTTACATCGCCATCCGCCTGGCATACAAGGGCTGGGCGTTCCTGATCGGGACGAAGCCCCAGCAACTGAGCTTTATCTACGTGGAGGACCTGGCGAGCCTGATGTACGACGCGCTCGAGCATGGAGTAGTCGGCAAAAAATACCTGGCCACCGATGGCAAAGCCTACACAAACCACGATGTCGGGAAAGCAGTATCGGAAGTCTCCGGCCGTCGCGCTTTCACCGTCAAAGTGCCGCTTCCGCTGGTACGTGTCGTGGCCGCTATTTCCGAATCGGTAGGCAGCATTACCGGCAAAACGCCGCCCCTCAACCGCGAAAAGATCGGCGAACTGGCTGCAGAAAGCTGGCTGTGCGATATGACGGAGTCTTTTGCCGATCTGCCGTTCCGCCCGCGCTACGACCTGTTCGAAGGCATGCGGGAAACGGTTCACTGGTATAAAACCAACAACTGGCTTTAAGAAATGCGCAGTTCAGGACAAAAATCTTGCACGCAGCACACACCGATATTCATTTTTGTAACATCAAACAGAACAACATGGCATATAAGCAGGACTTCACATATGTAGAAGGAACCGAACCGCATCGCATCCGGACGAAAGCGATCATTGCCGCACACCCCGAAGTGAAAACCCTGATCGGAAAAAACCCCAACACGGCCATTATCATCGCCGCCTGCGTCCTGTTTCAGATCGCGCTGGCATGGCTGCTGCGCGAGCAGAACTGGTGGCTCGTGATCGGCCTTGCATGGCTGGTGGGCGCCTTTCCGACCCATACCTTGTTCGTATGCATCCACGAGGCCGCGCACAACCTTATTTTCAGGAAGCCGAAATGGAATATTTATGCCGGCATTGTGGCCAATTTGCCGTCCCTCCTGCCCAGCGCCATATCATTCAAGAATTTTCACATCAAGCACCACGCCTTTCAGGGGGTGCATGAACTCGACGCAGACCTGCCCTCGCGCTGGGAAGCCAAACTGATCAACAACTACTTCATCGGAAAAGCACTGTGGTTGTTGTTGTTCCCCGTTTTTCAGGCCGCCCGCACCATTCGCTGCCGCGAAGCGGCGATTATCGACCGCTGGGTGATCCTCAACGTGGTGGTTCAGTTTGCTTTCGACATCGCCGTCGTGTATTTCCTTGGCTGGAAAGCCTTTGCCTTCCTGGGGCTGAGTTTTATGTTTTCCGTGGGCCTGCACCCGCTCGGCGCCCGCTGGATACAGGAGCACTACCTCGTGCTCGACCCCGAGCAGGAGACGTACAGCTACTACGGCCGGCTGAACCCCGTCAACCTGAATGTGGGTTTTCACAATGAACACCACGACATGCCCTCCATTCCCTGGCACAATCTGCCGAAGTTAAAAAAGATGGCCCCCGAATTTTACGACCATCTCAAATACCACGGGTCTTATACAAAGTTGTGGCTGACCTTCCTGTTTAGCCAGGAAGTAGGTCTTTTTTCGAGGATCCTGCGCCGCGAACGCGGAAAAGTGAAACTCGACGACAACTCCACGCCCGACGTGCAGATGCTGGAAAAACAACCGGAACTTCAATAAAGCGACATTCAATAGTCAAATCCTACACTTATAAACATTCTTGCAGACATGAGCAAACAAATAAAAATAAAGGCGGCTACGGGCAAACTTGGGGTCCTTACCCCGGGTATGGGCGCCGTGGCCACGACTTTTATCGCCGGCGTGATCGCTGCACGCAAGGGCATCGCCCTTCCCATCGGTTCGCTGACACAAATGGGGACGATCCGGCTGGGCAAACGCACAGAAGACCGCAACCCCCGGATCAAGGATTTCGCGCCGCTGGCAAACCTCGACCAGATCGTCTTCGGCGGTTGGGATGTGTACAGCGATAATGTGTACGAAGCGGCCCTGGAAGCCAAAGTGCTCGAACGCCCGATGCTGGAAGCCATCAAGGATGATTTGCAGACGATCAGCCCGATGAAGGCGGTGTTCGACAAAGCATATGTGCGCAACCTCGACGGCACGCACGTGAAGAGCGGCGCTACCAAAATGGAACTGGCCGAGCAACTTATGGACGACATCCGCCGCTTCAAGGCCGACAACGGCTGCGACCGCCTGGTCATGGTATGGTGCGCGTCCACGGAGGCTTATACCGAGGCGAGCGATGTGCACGCATCATTGGAAGCATTCGAAGCAGGCCTGCGCAACAACGACGCCCGCATCGCGCCGAGCATGATCTACGCCTATGCGGCGTTGCAGTGCGGCGTGCCCTTTGCCAACGGCGCTCCCAACCTGACCTGCGACATCCCGGCTATCGTGGAGCTGTCGCACAAAAAAAGCGTTCCGGTCGCCGGCAAGGATTTCAAAACGGGCCAGACCCTCATGAAGACCATCGTGGCGCCGGGCCTGCATTCGCGCGCATTGGGCGTACGCGGCTGGTTTTCCAGCAACATACTCGGTAACCGCGACGGCGCGGTGCTGGATGCGCCGGAGAACTTCAAAACAAAAGAAGTGTCGAAAGGAAGCGTGCTCGACGGCATATTCAACGCCGACCTGCAGCCCGAACTTTACGGCGACATCTATCACAAGATACGCATCAACTACTACCCGCCGCACGGCGACAACAAGGAGAGCTGGGATAACATCGACATCTTCGGCTGGCTGGGATACCCGATGCAGATCAAGATCAACTTCCTGTGCCGCGACTCTATTCTGGCCGCTCCCATCGTGCTCGACCTGGCTTTGTTCCTCGACCTTGCCCAGCGGGCAGGCATGCTGGGCATCCAGGAGTGGTTGTCGTTCTACTTCAAAGCGCCGCAGACGGCTCCCGGCCTGCCTGCGCAGCACGATATTTTCAAGCAACTCAGCAAACTGGAAAACACCCTTCGCTACCTGATGGGCGAAGAACTTATCACGCACCTGGGGCTCGATTACTACGAGGACCTGGTGAAAGAATATGAAGAACTTTTACAAACTCATAGCTAGTGGCTTCGGCTCCGGCTGGCTACCGATCGCGCCCGGCACCTGGGGCGCGGCGGTAGCCGCCGTACTCGTGCTGCCGCTGATGACCGTCGACAAAGCGGTGGTCAGCCTGATCCTCACCGTGCTGATCACTGCGTTCAGTTTGTTGTGTGCAAAGGCGGTAGATGTGTTTGCCGATGAGTGGGGAGAAGACCCCCGGCACGTCGTTGCAGATGAGATGGTCGGAATGTGGCTGACGTTGGTCGGTTTACCGCTGACATTGGTAAACATCGGCGTCGGCTTTGCGTTATTCCGATTCTTTGACATTGCCAAACCTTTTGGCATCCGGCGAATGGAATCCATTCCCGGTGGCTGGGGGGTGGTGCTCGACGACGTACTGGCAGGGGTATATGCCAATATTTTACTCCAACTGTTGAATCTGATCATCACATCGTGAGAGAACTATCGTTGGATGAAAGCACCGCCTGGCAACGGATAAAACGGGCGGCGCGTTTGATGGGCAGGTACTGCTCTACCTCGGTGATCGCTACATCGACCGATTTTGCGGTTTTCCATGTAGCGCTCACCTACGCAGGGGCATCGCCGGTGCCGGCAACACTGGCCGGCCGCAGCGCAGGAGCGCTTGTAGCCTTCGGGCTGCACCGGAAGTGGGTTTTTAAAAATCCCAGGCAGCGAAGCGGGAACATAATGCGAATTAATTACGTATTAGGTATCCTGATCGGAATGCTGCTCAATGCAGGCGGCGTATGGCTGCTCAACGGCGTCGCCGGCGTGGATCCGTGGCCTGCGCGAATTGTAACGGCTGTTGCCGTGTGGTTATTCGGGTTTTTATTTAATAAAAAAATGGTGTTTAGCTAAACTGATCTGAAAATCGAATTTATACGTACATGTATAATCCGGACACGACTGATAACCGATACCGGCGTCTGCCTGAAAACGGCCTGTTAAAATGCCACCTTTTTAATCTGAATACGTCTGATACCCTGTCATCGGGCGTGACTTCCACGTTTTAGTACGTATTCCATTAATCTTTTTTGGATATAAAGATGTTTGGACATCTAATATCAAAACCTTAAAACGCTGCCAAACCGGCATGAAAACTCCGACCAAATGACATATCCGAACAAAACTCATTTTATGAACACAAAACCCGGCCTGCGGCTGCAACTGATATTGCTTTCGGTTCTGTTTAGTTGCGCCTCCGCCTTTTCTCAAGCGACCACTATCGTACGCGGGCGCATCGTAGATGCTTCCAACGACGAGCCGATGCCATACGTAAGCCTCAAATTCGACGGCACTAACCTGGGCGTGGTGTCGGACATCAACGGCAATTTCTATATTGAGACGAAAGAGGAAATTACCGCGCTGACCGTTTCGCTGGTCGGTTATAACACCGTGAACCTGAAAGTAAGCCCCGGAAGGAATACCGAGCTCTCTATTCGCCTGGAAGAAAGCGGCACCGATCTCAAGGAGGTAGTGGTGAAGTCCGGCAAATACCGCAACAGGGACAACCCCGCCGTTGAATTGATACGAAAGGCGATCGATCACAAGGATATGAACCGCAAGGAGGCGCTGGATTATTACAACTACGAGAAATATGAAAAGGTGCAGTTCGCGCTCAACAATGTGACCGACAAAATGCGGAGCAACTTCCTTTTTCGCAAGATCCAGTTCATTTTCGATAACGTAGACACCAATCGCGTTTCGGGTGATGTGAGCCTTCCCTTTTTCCTCCGCGAAACGCTGTCGGATGTATATTACCGCAAGTCGCCTCAATCGGAGAAAGAATACATCCGCGGCGAACGCAACTCCACCCTGCCGGGCTACCTCGACAACCAGGGGCTTTCCAGCGGGATCGAGAATATGTACCAGGACGTAAATTTTTACGACAACGCCATCAACCTGGTCACTGTCGACTTTGTAAGTCCCCTGTCGCCAATTTCTCCCAATATCTACCGCTTTTACATCCTTGACACCGTCAAGATCGGCAACACACCCTGTGCGCACATGTATTTTGCTCCGCGCCAGAAGAGCGACCTCGGCTTCATGGGATATCTGTGGATCGCCGTCGACACTACTTATGCCCTGCGCAAGATCGAGGTGGGTATCCCGAAGGATATCAACCTCAACTGGGTGAACGAGATGCAGATCAACCAGGAATTCAGCTGGGTGGAAAACCCCGGATCGGGACGCGCGCTGATGCTTACCAAAGACGAGATCTTTATGGATTTCGGTCTGACACGCAGTGAAAATGCGCGTTCTCTGCTGGGCCGGAAAGTCACCTCGTATTCCAATTACCAGCTCAATGAGTTTTTACCCGATTCGCTATTCAGGACAAAAGTGAACCAGTTCAGGGACGACAACGCCGATGTCCGTACGGAAACCTACTGGGTGGAACACCGGCACGATACCCTTTCCACACACGAACGCGGTATTTATAAAATGGTGGACAGCCTCAACAACTACAAGCCGTTCCGCCGCTTCATGGGTACCGTGAAGTTCCTTTTCGAAGGATATACGCCGATCGGAGGTTTCGATATCGGTCCGGCCAATACGTTTTACAGTTTCAACGACGTGGAAGGCTTTCGGGCGCGTCTGGGTGGGCGCACCAATCTCAAATTCTCCAAGCACCTGATGCTGGAGACTTACGGCGCATACGGATTCAAAGACAAAAAACTGAAAGGTTACGCCGCCGCGTATTATGCGTTCGGCAGCACCCACCCGATCAGGTACCCGATCCATCGGCTGAAAGTATGGTACCAGGACGATGTAAAAATTCCGGGGCAAAACCTCAAATTCGTCCAGGAAGACAACTTCTTCCTGTCGTTCAAACGCGGTGTGAACAATAAGATGTACTACACCCGTACGGCCGGACTGGAATACCTGAAAGAGAATTACGACGGGATTTCCTACACATTCAGTGCACAGAACATACGCTACCGCCCCGCCGGAGCGCTGAAATTCGACTACGAGTTTCAGGACGGATTGTTTTACCAGGAAGAGGTGAACACCACGGAACTGAGCGTCTCGCTGCGCTACGCGCCCAACGAGCAGTTCTACCAGGGAGCCACTTACCGTACGCCGATCCTGAACAAATACCCGATCTTCACAGCTGATTACGCCGCAGGCATCAGCAATTTCCTGGGCAGCGGCTACAACTACCACCGGGTCACGCTCAAAGCGGAAAAAACCTTCTACCTGTCGCCGATCGGCTGGTCGATCGTGGTGATGGAGGGCGGCCGTGTTTTTGGCCAGGTACCGTATCCCCTGCTGATCGCCCATCGCGCCAACCAGACTTACGCATACCAACTGGAGTCGTACAACCTCATGAACTTCCTTGAGTTCGCGAGCGACAAGTACGTCTCTATCAATGCCTATCACAACTTCGGCGGGTTCTTTTTCAACCGCGTGCCGCTGCTGCGCAAATTGAAATGGCGCGAAGTGGTCACTCTCAAAGCGCTTTGGGGCGGCCTGGATGAGAAAAACCGGCCGAGCCGGGAGAACGGGTTGTTGCTGTTCCCTGTCGACGACGAAGGCAATACGATCACTTACACCCTCGACAAAAAACCGTACATGGAAGCCAGCGTGGGCATCGCCAACATCTTCAAGTTCGTGCGACTCGATCTGGTGAAACGCCTGACGTACACGGAACACCCGGGTATTTCGAAACTGGGTGTGCGGATGCGCTTCAAACTCGAGTTTTGAGCCCGGGCCGGGTTTGCCGGCGGCCGGGGTGCGAGGCATGTGCCAAATGATTACTTTTGAGACGCTTAGAGGCTATTTGAATTCATCATAATGGGCTAAAAATGACATTTTTGCCGCCATGCTTCCCCAATTTTTTCGCCAATAGCGCTGCTTTTCACCCAAAAATTGGCTCGCCTGTCAACAAAAAGGACCCATTTTTCGCTCCATTTGACAAATTCAAATAGCCTCTTAATGAGTTGTTTCACGCCCTAACCAACTTTTTGCCATGTCGAACTTTTTGAAGGACGTCGGACAGCCAATCGTCTACAAGATCATCAACCCCTTTATCAACCTCCTGCTGCGCATCGGCATTACGCCCAATGCGATCACGACGATCGGATTTGTGATCAATGTAGTTGCGGCGGTGGTATTCGTGGCCGGCGGCGCGGAATCCCGCACCGATCTGCGCTACGTAGGGTGGGGCGGTGGCATCATTCTGTTCGGCGGTCTGTTCGATATGATCGACGGCCGGCTTGCGCGCGTGGGGAGGATGGAAAGCCGCTTCGGCGCCTTGTACGATTCCGTGCTCGACCGCTACAGCGAACTGGCGATGTTCCTCGGCATATGCTATTACCTCGTGGCGCAGAGTTATTTCCTGAGTTCGCTTTTTGCCTTTATCGCCATGATCGGCTCCATGATGGTGAGTTATGTGCGCGCACGCGCCGAGGGGCTGGGCATCGAGTGCAAGGGAGGGCTTATGCAGCGCCCCGAGCGAATCCTTCTGATCGGCATCTCGGCGGTCGTGTGCGGGGTACTCGCGCAATACACCGGCCAGTTCAAATACACGATCCCCGGCACCGGCTTTCCGCTATTTGAAAATATCACCTTGTTTACATTCCCGATATTCATCATGGCCGTTCTGACCAATCTGACGGCCATCCGGCGCCTGCTCGATTCCAAGGCGGCGCTCGATGATCTGGAAAAGAATTAAGTCTCATGAAAGGGCGATTTGCCATCCTTTATTTTTTTCTGTTGTTTTCACCGGGATCGTGGGCGCAGGACGCCTATCCCACTCCTCCCGACGGCCTGAACCGCTTGTTTTACATCCAGCGCACGGGCAACACCAACACCATTGTCTACGATGCCAATGTGAAGGGCGAAAAGGCTTTTCACAACGACGATCCGATCAATATTTACTGGATCCGATATGCCGAAGACGGCGGTACAACCGGCCTTAATTTCCTGCAGCGCACTTTTGCCTATGGAGTAAAAAGCAAAAAAGTGGCCGGTACCAATGAGTACGAATTTCATCTGGTGAGTTATTCCAAAAAGAAACTGCGCCTGAAATTCGACTCCAAAGGCAAACCCTACGCCCTGCTGGAGATCAACGGCAAAAAAATGGCATTGCAAAAAGTCTTTGTCAAAATTGAAAAAGGTACCACCTTCACCCTTACGCCGAAGGTAGAGTACGTCGAACTCTTTGGGAAAGACCCGAATACCGGTACGGCGGTGTATGAAAAGTTCAAACCTTAGACCCTCCGGCTACGCCGGATCGCCATGAGACAACTATTGCTCCTTTTAGCCGGTTCGGCAGTTTACTTTTTTTGGTTTTCCTACTTCGTCGGCTTGCGGCCGGAGCACATTTACCTCTACGCTTTTGTACTGCTTCTGTATTTTGCACATGCCGCATCGAGGCGGTTTGTGCTCGCTTTTGGCGTGTTTATCGCTTACTGGATCATTTACGACTCCATGCGGGTAATGCCTAATTACGAAGTGAACCCCATCCATGTCGCGGAGCCGTATGATCTGGAAAAAGCATGGTTTGGCATCAATACACCCGAAGGGCGACTCACCCTCAACGAATATTTCAAAGACCGGCACGTCCCTTTTCTCGATATTCTGAGCGGTCTTTTTTACCTCAACTGGGTGCCCGTTCCGCTGTTGTTCGCCTTCTGGCTCCTGCGCAACGACAAAATGCTGTTCCTCAAATTCTCCTATGCTTTCGTATTCACCAACCTGGTCGGATTTGTGATCTATTACCTGTATCCGGCTGCCCCGCCCTGGTACGTAGAGCAATACGGGTTTGACGTGAAACACGGCACACCGGGGAACGCAGCGGGGCTGCTCAATTTCGACAGCCTGCTGGGCATCCGGCTGTTCGAGGATATGTACGCCAAAAATGCCAACGTATTTGCAGCCATACCTTCCCTGCACTCGGCCTACCCCGTGCTTTGCCTTCTATACGGCTGGCGGCTGAAGAAAACCTGGCTGAACGTCCTGTTTGTCACTTTTGTCTTAGGCATCTGGTTTTCAGCAGTTTATTCCAGGCACCACTATCTTATTGACGTTTTTGCCGGCGGCGCGGTAGCGCTCGTTTCCTACTATGCCTTCGAATATCTTTCCGAAAAAACAGCGCTGAAAAAGTGGTTTTTGGCGCTGAGCGAGCGCCTTTGAGGCCCAAATTTCCCTCAGTCGTGTTTTCCATGTCATTCGTCGTCCGGCGGATGGGCTTCCTCGTGTTTTTGATCGACAGGTCTTGACAAGATTGATTCAATGTGATTATATTTGCTATCAAATTAGTATCACATCAAAATCATATAAAAAATCATGGAAAAGACAATTCTGAAACCCACGTCCGGTTGGTTCATGCTGGTGCTCTTCTTTCTGCTGATGATCATGTCTATCGCGTTGATGGTGACCAAAACTTCAGTAGTAGCGGGCATTCTGATACTGGTACTCGATATTCTGATCATTGCTCCCGGCTTTATGGCCATCGAACCGAACAGCAGCCGCGTCATGACCTTGTTCGGCTCTTATGTCGGGTCGATCCGCGAAAGCGGCTTTTTCTACGCCAATCCTTTTTATGCCAAGAAAAAGATATCGCTCCGCGCCGTCACGCTCGACGTACCCATGATAAAGGTAAATGACAAACAGGGCAACCCGATCATGATCGGCTCGGTCGTCGTTTATCGCGTATCAGATACCTTCAAAGCGGCATTTGCCGTAGAGCACTATCCCGATTTCGTCAAAATACAAAGCGAAGCGGCGGTGCGCAAACTGGCGGGCATGTACAGCTACGACAACCTGGAAGATGAAGACGCGGAAGTAACGCTGCGTTCGGGCCTCGAAGAGGTGAATCACGAGTTGGCAAAAGAGATCAGCGAACGTCTGTTTATTGCAGGCATCGAGGTCATCGAAGCGCGGATCAACAACCTCGCCTATGCCACGGAGATCGCAGGCGCCATGCTCCAGCGACAGCAGGCTACGGCTATCGTGGCAGCGCGCAGCAAGATCGTGGAAGGCGCCGTCGGCATGGTTGAAATGGCGCTCGAACACCTTTCGAGCAAGCAGATCATCGAGCTGGACGAAGAGAAAAAAGCGGCGATGGTCAGCAACCTGCTGGTCGTGCTTTGTGGCGACCGCAACGTGGCGCCGGTGGTGAATACCGGCACGCTGCACCAGTGACGGTATTTTCAATGAACGGACCCCCGGCGCTTGCATCGCAGCAACGTCCGGGGGCTTTCCGCAATCCGGTATTTCGTTCTTACCGTGCATGCACATTATTCATCATTTCCTCAACCCGCAGCGATGGCTAATAAAAAGAATTTTGTTTTAAGGATCGACGAAACCACCTACGCGGCGCTGGAAAAGTGGGCGGCCGACGAGTTTCGCAGTGTGAACGGGCAACTGGAATGGATCATCAGCCAGGCATTGCGCGAGTCGGGGCGCTCGCCGCGGGCCCCGATACAACCGGGCGCCGACCAAAACAAGAAGGACAAAGACAAATGACCATACGAAGGTGATTTTGTCTGCATTGTATATTATTTCGGTAATTGTATAAAAGCCGAAGTGTTTGAAGATCAACCGGATATGCCAAATCGCTCCGGTTCGCTTCAGATACTTCGGCTTTGTTGTAATACGATATGGAGGAATTCGCGATCTTGGACGCCGCCGCACCCCTATTCACATTTGCAGGTTTAAATTTTCGTGTATGAATTTCTGCTCCCGCTTTGCGCTGTTCATTGCCGTTCTTCTCCAGATTACGGCGCTGAAGGCACAGCAAACTTTCCCCGTTACTGCCCCTTCGGATGAACGCCCCGGCCTTCATGCATTTACCAACGCTACTATTTATATCGACTATAAAACAAGAGTAGAAGGAGCCACCCTGCTCGTCCGCGACGGCAAAGTAGTGGGCAGCGGGCTCAACGTCAGTGTGCCTGGCGATGCGGTGGTGCACGATTGCAGCGGCATGACGATCTATCCGGCATTCATCGATCTGTATGCCACCGGCTACGGGCTTCCCAAAATTGCTGCACGTCAGGCCGGATTTCCCCGCAGGATACAGACGGAGTCGGGGAAAAAAGGCGCTTTTGCGTGGAATGAAGCGCTCAAGCCAGAATTCAGCGCCGCTGAAAACTTTACCGTAGATCCGAAAGCCGCCGAGGCCATGCGGAAACTTGGATTTGGCGCCGTGCTCACCCATCAGCCTGACGGTATTTCGCGGGGCACCGGCGCGTTGGTTTCCCTGGCTGGCGCACCCGAGCAGGAGTGTTTGCTTTCCATTGCTGCCAGCCACCACCTGTCGTTTCGCAAGGGATCGAGCAGCCAGACTTACCCGGTGTCACTGATGGGATGCATCGCGCTTATCAGACAGACCTACCTTGACAGCAAATGGTATCAGGCTGGGGGAAACAAAACCGAAAAAAACCTGTCGCTGGAAGCCTGGAACAACGTGCAACGCCTTCCACAGATTTTCGAAGCCTCCGACAAACTGGATATCCTGCGCATTGCTCGTATCGGGAAGGAATTCAACACCAAGTATCTGGTAAAAACAGCCGGCGACGAATACCAGCGGCTTGAAGAAGTGAAAGCGACGGGGCAATCGCTGATCGTACCGCTCGATTTTCCGGATAATTACGATGTAAAAGACCCGTATGCGGCCCTCGATGTTTCACTCAGGGACCTGAAGCACTGGGAAATGGCGCCCTCTAACCCCGGACGTCTGGAAGCTGCGGGCATATCTTTCGCGCTCACGACGGAAGGACTTAAAGACAAGAAAAAATTTCCGGAATACCTCCGCAAGGCTATTGAGTATGGCTTGTCGGAAGAAATGGCGCTCAAGGCGCTTACCTTCAACCCCGCCACTTTTCTGGGCGTATATGATGCCGCCATGCGTGGCAGCGGCCCGGCAGTCGGTTCCCTCGAACCCGGCAAACTGGCCAACTTTACGGTCACCTCGGGCGATATTTTTCAAAAAGGAACAAAAATATACGAGAGCTGGGTGCAGGGTGAGCCGCTGCAGGTCAGCACTCCCGATCCTTTCGACCAGGCGCCCGAACGGTTCGGCGAATACAAACTGAATGTGGGCGCCGATACTTACACCCTGATCATCAGGAAAAAAGGCGAAGCGCGCGACGTTCAGGTGTTGCGTGCCGACAGCTCGAAGGTCAAGGCCTCCCTGACGCTCGAACCCAACGGCATCGTTACCCTTTCTTTCCGCCCCGACACCCTTGAAAAAGGACAGATATCGCTGTCAGGGGTCGCCGGAGCACGCGAATGGTCGGGGCGCGGCACCCTTCCCGACGGCTCCTGGATCGATTGGCGTGCCGAAATGGCCAAACCTGCCGGTCCGGACAAACCCTCCAGACAAAAACCGGAAGAACGCCCGGAAACGGGAGCGGTCATTTACCCTTTTATCGCCTACGGCCGTCAGGAGATACCGCGGGCGGAAACGGTGCTGATCCGCAATGCGACCGTCTGGACAAATGAAAAGGCGGGCATTTTGCAAAATACCGATGTGCTGGTTTCCGAAGGAAAGATCCAGAAGATCGGGAAAAGACTTGCTGCCAAAGAAGGTGTTCTAGTCGTTGATGGATCGGGCAAACACCTCACCGCAGGCATCATAGACGAACACTCGCATATAGCCGCGGTTCGTGGCATCAATGAAGGCACCCAGGAGAGCAGCGCCGAAGTGCGCATCGGTGACGTGATCAATTCCGAAGACAATGACATATACCTGCAGCTGGCAGGCGGCGTCACCAGCAGCCATATTTTGCACGGCTCTGCCAACCCCATCGGCGGGCAGACGCAGCTGATCAAACTGCGCTGGGGCCGCGCTCCGGAGGAACTCAAATTCCAGAACTGGCCGGGATTTATCAAGTTTGCCCTCGGCGAGAATGTAAAGCAAAGCAACAACAGCAACAGCAACAACCGGTACCCGCAAACCCGCATGGGGGTGGAGCAGACTTACGTGGATTATTTTACCAGGGCAAAGGAATACGGGCAGTTGAAGAAATCGGGAAAACCCTACCGTACAGATCTCGAACTGGAGGCCTTGCTCGAAATACTCGAATCCAGGCGATTCATCACCTGCCATTCATATGTACAATCGGAGATCACGATGCTGATGCGTGTTGCGGAGCATTTCGGATTTCGCGTCAACACCTTCACCCACATCCTGGAAGGCTACAAAGTGGCCGATAAAATGGCCAAGCACGGCGTAGGCGCCAGCACATTCAGCGACTGGTGGGACTACAAATACGAAGTGTACGAGGCAATTCCGTACAATGCTGCGATCATGACCGGACAGGGTGTCGTCGTCGCGATCAATTCCGACGATGCAGAAATGGCACGGCGACTGAACCAGGAAGCGGCCAAGTCAGTGCTTTATGGCGGCATGAAAGAGGAAGACGCCTGGAAAATGGTGACCCTCAACCCGGCAAAACTCCTGCACGTCGACGACCGCGTGGGCAGTGTGAAAGAAGGCAAAGACGCCGATCTCGTGCTGTGGAATGCCGATCCATTGTCCGTATATGCCCGCGCCGAGATCACCTGGGTCGATGGCGTGCGCTACTTCGACCGGCAAGTCGATGCCGAAATGCAGAATTGGATACGCCAGGAACGCGCGCGCATCCTGCAGAAAATGCAAGCCTCCGGCAAGGGCCGGGAGGGCGGCGAAAGACCCGGCAGGCCCAAGCAGCACTACGATTGCGAATCCATGGACGACGAAGGCTGACAAATAACCTTTTATCAGCGTCCTTAGCCCAAACTTTAAACCTCCTGTATATAGGTGCCGATGGCCCAGCCGTTGCTGCTGATACGGTGCCAGCCGTTGCTGCTGGTCTCGTATATCGTAACCGTATCGCCCTGTTTGAGCTGGCTTACTTTGCCGTAGGCTGTCGAAGGCCCCGATCGTACGTTCAGGAAAGTCGAAGTTACCCTGCCATGCCGGGCATTGGACACTACTGCGCCATTGGTGGCCAGTTCCTGGATGTAGTAAGCACTCACATACTGATTCTGGTCGATGCACCAGAAGCCCGATGTTTTATTGAGCAGGTTCACCACATCGCCGTATTTCAGCTGTCCTACTTTTGCGTAGGAAGTAGAGGGGCCCGAGCGAACGTTCAGATACTTGGACGTAACCTTGCCTTTTTTTACTCCCGCCCCCTGTTGAGGAGGCGCGGCGCTTCCCGTAGATGTGCCGGTACCCTGCGAGGAAGAAGGTACACCACCTGCACCGGCCTGTGCCGCCATTTGAACTGCCTTTAGTGCATTCAGCCTTCCAAAGCCGAAGTAATTGGAATGGCCGTTGCGATCGTAGCTATTGCCGGAACCGATCTTGTCGCAGCTTTGCTGAAGGATACTTTTTATCTGGCCGAGCGTAAGATTGGGGTTGGCGGTGAGCATAAGTGCGCAGACGCCTGCTGCCAGGGGGGTAGCGCTGGAGGTGCCGCCGAATCCACTGGTATAGCCGAGTTCCAGGCGATTGAAACTGCCGGCATTTACCGTGGCCGTCGTAATGCCTACGCCGTCGTTGCCGTTCGTGGGAGCGCACAGGAATGCATTGGAGCCGTAAAACGAATAATCGGAGAATTCGTCGAGGCTGTTGGATGCAGTCACACAAATACTGTCGGCATGCGCTGCAAAATCACTGATCGGCCTCGGCACGTTGTTGGAAGCCGGATTGGCGTTGCCCGCAGCAAAGAACATGGGGATGCCTTTCCCGCCGCGGCCTTCACGGGCTACCTTGCTGAGGTAATTGGTGATGTATGTGGACAGCGGTACGGGTTTCGGGAATCCAAGGCTGCAGGAAATGATGTCGACACCGTTCAGCAGGGCGTGCTCAAAAGCATTTTTGATCGCGCTGTCGCTGAGAATGTCCAGTTTGATCGGTACGATCCGGGCATTGGGCGCTGCTCCCAGCACGCCTTGCTCGTCGAGGGCGCCGGCGGCCACTGCCGCGCAGGAAGTGCCGTGGCTGAACACACCCCAACTGCCGTCGGAAGCCTGAAACCAGGGGCTCACATCGTTGTTCCGGTTGGCGGCGTTGAAAGCGTTGACGACCTTACTGCCGTCGCCGCGCAGCTGCGGGTGGTCGGTGGCAAAACCCGTGTCGATCACCCCGATCTTGATATACCGCGAGCCGAGGTTGCCGAGGTATTGCCAGGCCTGTTTTATTTTGGCATCGGCGCCACGCCGGAAATGCGAAGTGCCGAAAACGGCATTGGGAATATCGATGATGGGGATCTGCGACCCCGTATTTTCATGATGCCATTGTGTGGCGATGAACCGCCCGCCTGGAAGGGTAAAACCCTGAACGGCGGTCTGACTGCCCGTCACGGGCTTGGTCAGCAATTCCGGCTCGGCTACCTGCACGAATTTTTTCTTTTGCAGAATAAGCACGCACTTGATCGGATTGGGAGAAGTGGGGGTTACGCACACGCGATAGGCGTCGGGGCCGACAACTTCCACAATATTGAGATGAAGTTCTTCAAAGAGTTCCTGCTCCAGGTTGTTGTCGGTGCCTTCCTTGAATTCGATATAAATATTGCCGGTGGGAATAAAAGACGCGTCTTCTTCTCCATCCATGTGCCACACATGCGTGCCGACGCTCACATCCGGCCGTTCGCGCTGCTCGTCGAGTTTTTGGTCAATGCTGCGGCTGGCGTGGAATACTTCGAATTCCCCCAATTGATCCGGTGGAGCGGCTGTTTTGGATGTGCGTTTGGTTTTGGGTACCCTTGAACTGGGCGTATATTGCACCGCGCCCTGGGTTTTGCTTTTGGTAAAGCTCATTTTGATGCCACCGTAGCTGAAAGTGGCCTTGTTTGCTTTTTTTGTTGCCATTTGAAATGAGGGTTTATTGATCCTGGTAGTTGCCGTGACAAATGTAGTCTAAAATTGCTTTATACGAAAACAGCGGGAAGGCTTCCCGGAGAAGGTAAAGGCGACATAATATTACCCTCCCGGAAATGGACCCGCATGTATGAAATACCTTGTTCAAAACGACAAAAAACTGGTAAAACAATACAAACGATGGATACACCAGACTTGCTGATCCGACAACTGTACGGCTGCTTTCAAAAAAAGGACTACCGCGGGATGGCCGCGTGTTATCATCCTGACGCTACCTTTCGCGACCCCGTTTTTGACCTTAAAAACGGCAAAGAAGTCGCGGCCATGTGGCATTTTTTATGCATTTCGGGAAAAGACCTTGAAATTGAATTCAGTCATGTACAAGCGGATGCACAAAAAGGAAGTGCTTTCTGGGAGGCGCGGTACACTTTTTCGCGGACGGGCCGAAAGGTGCACAACCGCATACGGGCGCAATTCGAATTTTCGGACAATCTGATCATAAGACACCGCGACGATTTCTCGTTCTGGCGCTGGTCCCGGCAAGCGTTCGGGATGGCAGGCCTGCTGTTGGGCTGGACGCCTTTCTTCCATCGAAAAGTAAGCGGCACTGCCGGGGCGGGTTTGCGAAAGTTCATCGAACAAAATCCCGAATACCGCTAATTTTCGTGCCGAAAAAGCATCCATTATGCGCAGGATCATACTCAATGTCGCCGTCAGCATCGACGGGTTTATCGAAGGCCCTGCTGGGGAGATCGATTGGTGTTTTATTGATCAGGACTACGGTATGAGTGCGTTTTTTGAAAGAATAGACACCGTACTGTACGGCCGAAAATCGTATGAACTGATGCTGGCTATGGGCGAAAAACCCAATCCTGCTCATAAACACTATGTGTTCTCACAGACATTAAAAACCGTTAGCGAAGGGTTTACGCTGAAAAACGGTGCGGCCGTGGATGAAGTAACACAGATCAAAAAAACTGCCGGCCGTGATATATGGTTGTTCGGCGGCGCCCGCTTTGCCGGCGCAATGATACAGGCGGGGCTGGTGGATAGCCTCCTTCTTTCCGTTCACCCTGTGGTGCTGGGCGCCGGCAAGCCTCTTTTCGAAGGCGTTGAACAGAGGTCGGAATTCGTTCTGAATGACGTAAAACCCTATGATTCAGGTCTGGTTCAGCTTTTCTACGACCTGAAACCCGTCTCCTGATATGCAACTTTCCTGTCGCCCCGTCCTGTGGCAACTGCGCCATCCTTTCCGTATCGCTACGGGTATGCGTACCCATACGCAGGCGGTGCTGACGGAGATCAGGCTTGGAGATACGGTAGGCTATGGCGAAGCCTCCATGCCTCCGTATTACGGCGAAACGCATGAAACGGCTACGGCATTCCTGGAGCAGGTGAAAGCGGTGTTACAAAAGGAATCCGCTCCCTTTTCAACCGCGGCGATCATGGAAACTATCGACGCGATCGCTCCGGGCCACCATGCTGCCAAAGCATCCGTGGATATCGCCTTGCACGACCTGTGGGGTAAACTGGAAGACCGGCCTGTGTGGCAACTGCTCGGCGCAGAACCTGCTCGAATGATCCCAACCAGTTTTACCCTGGGTATCGACACCCCTGAAGTACTCCGAGAAAAACTGGCCGAAGCGGCCGAATTTCAGATCCTGAAAGTAAAACTCGGCACTTCCGACGACAAGGCCATCATCCGCACCGTGCGCGAAATATCCGACAAACCCATTTACGCCGACGCTAACCAGGGATGGAATGATCCGGAAGCCGCGCTCGATCTGATCCACTGGCTGGCCGAACAGAACGTTTGCCTGATCGAGCAGCCGACCCCGAAAGACGATCTCGATGCGGCAGCCTGGATTGCGGAAAGATCGCCGCTACCGGTGATCGCGGACGAAAGTTTTCAGCGCCTGCAAGCGCTCGACCGGGTAAAAGAGGCTTTTCACGGCGTAAATATCAAACTGATGAAATGTACAGGCCTCGGCGAAGGCCTCCGTATCGTCCGGGCAGCGCGGGAACAGGGCTTGAAAGTTATGATCGGCTGCATGACAGAAAGTTCCTGCGGCATCATGGCAGCGGCGGCGCTGGCGCCGTATTGCGATTTCGCAGACATCGACGGGTGCTGGCTGATCGGGAACAATCCGTTTGACATGCCAACGCTTTCCGAAGGCTGCATTGAATTGAATGCCCGGCCGGGCCTCGGACTGACAAACACCTTACAGGCAGGCCATTGAATCGCCGTTTCAAGTGTTTTCCGACTAGTTCCACGTATTTTTTTCAGGTCGCGCAACCTTTTCATGCCCTTGGTGCACTCACTAGAGGTCTAACTTCAACAGCCTCTTATACATCATGCATCGAATCAGACAACTGGCCGACCGCAGCCTGGCGGAAGCATTTTTGCTGACGCGCGATGAGTTCGTTTTCGGGCTGCTGTACCGGCGGCACAAGGATGCGCTCTGGCGCCTGGCCATGCGTCTGAGCGGTGGCGACCGAAACGTTTCCGAAGAAGTGTTGCAGGAAGCCTGGTTGCGCGCGGTGGAGCGGTTGCCACAATTCCGCTGGGAATCCTCGCTGCGCACCTGGCTTTCGGGCTTCGTCGTCAACGGCATGCGGGAGCATTGGCGGCGCGAAAAGCCGGGTGAGATGTTGGAGGAAGCGATCTCCATTCCTGCCCGCGCCGCGCCGCTCCACAAAAAACTCGACATCGAAACGGCTTTTTCATCTCTGCCGCCCGGTTACCGCGCTGTGCTGACCTTGCACGATGTGGAGGGCTTTAAACACGAAGAGATCGCCGGTATGCTCGGGATTGCCGTGGGTACGAGCAAAAGCCAGCTTGCCCGGGCCAGGAAAGCCGTGCGTGAAATAATGGGCCGGTAGCAAAAAAATGAACCCCATCGCTGCAATGTAAAGAAAGAAATTATGCAAAACTCAGATAATCAATCCGTTAATAAAAACAGGCGGGCTCCTGACCGGGCGTGGTCGCACGAAAAGGCGCCGGCTGCACTTCAACATAAAATTATTCAGGCTATGAAAGATCAAACCTTGCTCTCTGCACCCCGGCCGCTGCTCACCGGCTCGGTTCCCGGCGTTTTTACTGCCCTGTTGCTTGCGGCCGCACTGTTCGCGGCAGGATTTTTATCGGGTAAAACACAAGATGCCACCCAGGTTGCCGGCCCGGGCTCCGAAAAGCCGGTATTCGCCCTTTTGGTACACAATGACGACATACCGCCGGAAGAACCTTCCCGGCAGTTCAAGGAATACAGCGCCTGGGTCCGGGGTCTGAAAACGGCGCGTTTTGCCGACGGAGAAGCCCTGCATGGAAAGGCGTGGATGCTCAGACAACCGGGCGACAGCCTTCAGATAAACCCGGTTTTACTAAACGGAAATACGGATGCGATCAGCGGGTACTTTGTATTCGAAGCGGCCGATGCGGATGAAGCGATCCACATCGCCGGCACCTGCCCGCACCTGAAATATTCAGGCACTCTGGAACTGCGCGAGATTTATCGATGAACTTGACGCGCTATGAAAACAACGGGCTGTCCGGTTTTTCCCGGGCAGCCCGTATTTTTGTTGTGTAAAAATGCCGACAGTCATCGTATGCAAAAGATCAGTTTCAAACCATTGGAAGCATCTACCTGGAGCGATCTGGAAACCCTTTTCGGTGAGCGGGGCGCCTGCGGCGGTTGCTGGTGCATGACCTGGCGACTCAGCTCCAGGGATTACGAGCAAAACAAGGGCGAAAACAACAGGCGGATGTTCCGCGAGCAGGCGGAAGCCGGGAAGCCGCTCGGTATTATTGCATATGTGGGCGATACGCCCGTGGGCTGGTGCTCCGTTTCGCCGCGCGAAACGCTGACCCGCCTTGAAAACTCGCGCCTGCTGAAAAGAACCGACGCACTGCCGGTATGGAGCATCACCTGTTTCTTTGTCAAAAAGGAATACAGGCGAAAAGGGCTGTCCGTCGATCTGATCAGGGCTGCTGCCGAATACGCGTTCGATCACGGTGCTCCCGCCGTAGAAGCATATCCAATGATCCCCAAAAAAGAATCGGTGCCGGAGGTCTTTGCATTTATCGGGTTCGCCGGTTCCTTTGAAAAGGCTGGATTTCATCTCTTCAGACAGGCTTCTGAAACGCGGCCGGTGATGCGGCTGTACCCAAAGCAATAGCATCGAACAAGATCCGTACAAAGTGTTCTTTCGGAAACATCTGCCATCTGTTTGGAATGCCCATATTTGTTTTGTTTTTAAAAACAAAATGTTTTACATTTGTTGCCGATAAATATTGTATACCGTTTCGGTCATTCTCTCTGTAAACGGCCCATCGTTCATCGGCTAAAAACAAAAACCATGGTCATTCAACC
Source organism: Lewinellaceae bacterium (assembly GCA_020636045.1). Classification (GTDB taxonomy): domain Bacteria; phylum Bacteroidota; class Bacteroidia; order Chitinophagales; family Saprospiraceae; genus M3007. Next base: position 365,877 of record JACJYP010000001.1, on the reverse strand, counting down.
GGACTGGACAAACTTCCAATTGCGCATCGATATCAAGGCATCCGATCAGGAGATTTACAATGCATGGGCGACACGCGCCGGGCTGGAACGCTGGTTTTTGAGGCAGGCGCCGTTCGCCAAGCCGGACGGCAGCATCAGGCCTGCCGGTGAGAAATGCCGGGAAGGCGATACGTACGAGTGGCGCTGGTACGGTTATCCGGATGATGTCGTGGAGAACAGGCCGGTTATCGAGGCGAACGGCCGCGATCTGTTTAAGTTTTACTTTTCCGGCGATTGCATTGTGACCGTAAAAATCGCGCGGGAAGCAGGCGAAACACTTGTGACGTTGAGCCAGGAGAATATCCCGACGGACGATGCCTCCAAGATGTCGTACTACAACGGCTGTTCGCTCGGCTGGACCTTTTACCTCGCCAATCTCAAATCGGTACTCGAAGGCGGACCCGATCTGCGCAACAAAAACGCTCAACTGAGCAATGTGATCAATGCATGACGACTATGGAATTTTCAATCGATGATGCCGCGCTGCTGTTGCAACGCACTCCTGCGGTGATCGATGCGCAACTGCGCGGCCTGCCCGATGACTGGGTGCACTCCAACGAAGGTCCCGACACCTGGAGTCCGTTCGAAGTGGTGGGCCACCTTATCCACGGAGAAGAAACGGACTGGATACCCCGTGCGCGGTTGATCCTGAGCGATGCCCCCGACAAGCGCTTTACGCCTTTCGATCGCTTCGCCCAGCAACGCAACAGCGCGGGCAAAACCCTTCCGCTGCTGCTCGACACTTTCGCCCGATTGCGCACCGAAAATCTCGATACCCTGCGCTCCTGGAACATCTCCGAAGCGGATCTCGAAAAAACGGGTATACATCCTGAATTTGGCAGCGTCACCCTGCGGCAACTGCTTGCTACCTGGGTTGCCCACGACATGACGCATATCGTCCAGATAGCGCGTGTAATGGGGAAACAATACAAAACAGATGCCGGCCCCTGGGTGCAGTACATCGGGATTTTGCAACGTTGAACGTCGTTTCAGGCATTTATTACGATCATGAGAAAAGTAGAAGTAAACCTGTCTGTCGCGGCAGCACCCGGACGGATCATATCCGCATTCACCGATCCGGATATGCTGGAAGGCTGGTGGAAGGTGGAACGCACACATATCGAGCTGCGCGAAGGCGGACTTTATTTGCTGACATGGGGTATTTCAGAACATGGCTTTCGCTATGTGAGCTGCGGAACACTTCGGCGTTATCAGCCCGGACGGCTGCTGGAGATCGGGCACCTGACCTATCTGCATCCGGAAAAACCGATCCTGGGCGGTATGAACCTGATCGTAAAGGCCCGACCCGAAGGCACGGGCAGCAAGGTCTATTTGTGTCAGGCCGGGTACCCGCCGGCAGGCAGGGACGAGCATTGGGACTGGTATTACGAGGCAGTCAAAACGGCATGGCCGGTTGTGATGCAGACGTTCAAGGCATATCTGGAACATGGGAGTATCAAAAATATCTGAATCAGGTCTTTCCCTTGCGGCCCTTCCCGGCTCCCCGCTGCGCAGCCTTCTTTTTCCGGTGGTACCAGGCTTTTGCTTTGATCTGGCTACCGCAGGTGCTCATATTGCACCAGCGCCGGGCGCCGTTTTTGGAAGTATCCAGAAACAGCCAGCCGCAATTGTCACATGCTTTCACCCGCGACAAGCGGTCGCTCAGCAACAATGTTTCGGCAGAAAGAGCGATCAGCCAAAGCGGCTTTTCAAGATGCGGCTCGTCTTCAACACCCCGGCGCAATCCATTCCCGGTCATGCATATTCTTGTATGGGCGTATACTTCGTGCAGGTACCCGTTCAATGCTTCCAGATGCCCGGGGTGCACAACTCCTTTTTCCGCATAATGGGAAAACAGTCCGTAGATAAGTTCGCGAAGCGCACGCGGTTCGGCGATGTCGCCGGGCGGCATACGTTTCCATATTCTGTATTCAGTTTCCGGCAGCAGGTCCACCCTGGCGACCCATACGGCGAAGTCATCCCAGCTGTGCAGGTAGTCGTCGCCGGTGGCCGGGAGTCGCGTGGAAACGGTATTGGTGAAATCGAGACACAACCAACCGCCGTCCAGGGATAATGTTTCTATCGGGTGCGGCATATTTTTACCAGTAAAACAATTTTTATTGGTAAGAAGGAACTATTTTTACCACTAAAGTTTTTTTTGATCGTAAAAATAGCAACTGGCTATGAAAACAGAACTTTCTCATTACTCCCGCCAGCTTGCGCAAGTATACGATGGGCGTCCCTGGTACGGCGATTCTTTGCTTCAAAAACTGGAACAGATCGGGCCAAAAGAGGCCTTTGCAACTCCCGTACCGGGCGCTCATTCCATTGCGCAGATCGTAGCGCACATGATTACCTGGCGTACTGTGCTCACCGGAAGGCTAAGCCTCAAAAACGAGTATCACAACACTGTAACGGATGACGACGAACAGGACTGGCCATCCACGGCGGCCCTGCAGGCAAAAGGCTGGCAGAAGCTGTTGAAGGAACTGGCGGACAATCAGGTGGAATTGCTGCGGTTGCTTGGGTCGACCGATGAAGCACTGCTTGATGAAACATATGCGGAAGCTGCGACTTACCGCTCCCTGATCGAAGGGGTGATCCAGCACGACGTGTACCATATCGGACAGATCGGCCTGTTGATGACTTTTATGAAAATAAAAAAGCCATGAAACATATCGCACAAACGCTCCTGGAAGTGATCGAGACCGCCCGGCCGCGGCTGCTTTCCATCGACGCGGCTGCAGCCGCCTCAAAACCTGTCCCGGAAAAGTGGTCACCAAAAGAGGTCCTCGGACACCTGATCGATTCAGCCGCCAACAACCATCAGCGTTTCGTAAGGGCACAACTGGACATCACCGATCTGTCGGCCTATCGCTACGAACAGGACCGCTGGGTAAACGTGCAGCAATACCGGCAAGCCGAATGGCAATCGCTGATCTCGCTTTGGTATTACTACAACAGGCACCTCGCGCATGTCATGGGCTCCATCGATCGCGAAAACGCCGAGCGGCAGGTAGCGGCATTCGAAGAAGCTTCTACGCTCCGTTTCGTCGCGGAGGACTACGTACGGCACCTGAATCATCACCTGACGCAAATATTCCAATCGACATGAACACAATCAAACCCGCACCCCAATGGCAAGTGATCGCGGCGTTTGCCGCCATCTATCTTATTTGGGGGTCTACTTATACCGCCATCCTGTTCGGACTGAAATCCCTTCCTCCATTCCTGCTCTCCGGCATGCGTTTTTCGACTGCCGGAGCGATTCTGATCTTCTGGTGCCTGGCAAAAGGGCAGCGACCGGTATTTAAAACGACCCTGCAACATGCGTTTGCAGGGGTTCTGATGCTGTTCGGCGGTACAGGCGCCGTCGTGTGGGTCGAGCAACACATTACTTCGGGCATGGCGGCGATCATCGTTGCCAGCCTTCCGTTTTGGTTTGTGCTGCTCGATTACCGCCAATGGGCCCACAATTTTTCCCAGAAGATCATCCTGCTGGGAGTCGCGATCGGCTTTGCCGGTATCATCACACTTTTCGGAGCAGATTCCGTACATCTTTCGGAAAAGTCTCTTTTTGCGATGTTTGTGCTGCTGCTGGGCTGTATTTCCTGGGCGGTAGGTTCGCTTTATATCAAATATCTGCCCGCCGTACATTCCACTACCCTGAACGCCGGTATCCAGATGCTGGCCGCAGGCCTTTTCAGTATTTTGGTAGGCGCGATGACGGGTGAAACGACCGGTTTTTCTGCATCGGCTGTCGGCATGGAGTCGTGGCTGGGGCTGACTTACCTGGTCAGTTTCGGTTCATTGATCGGTTACGTGTCATATGTCTGGCTGCTTGGGCAGCGACCCACCGTGCAGGTAGGGACTTACGCATATGTCAACCCGGTGGTGGCGCTTTTTCTGGGATGGCTGATCGCCGGAGAGCCATTTTCGACGCGACAGATACTGGCGCTGGTCGTGATCCTGTTCGGCGTGCTGCTGATCAATTTGCCGAAGTACCGAAGCGTAAGGCTTAAAATATCATAAGCGCCTGCTCATGAGCAGGGTTGCTTTGCCATATTTTCGTGTTTTACATGGATTTAAGGATCAAAAAACTGACAGCCGACGACATCCCGCTCCTGCAATACGTAGGGCGTGCCACATACGAGCCGTACTATCGCCATATCTGGAAGCCCGGCGGGCTCGACTGGTACATGGAATATTGCTTTGGTGCGAAAGTGCTCGGCCCGGCACTCGCCGACCCGGGCGTCGAATACCTGCTGGCGGGAGATGCGGAGGGGGCAATCGTTGGATTTATGAAGATCGTGCTGCAAAAGCCCGTGCCGCATACTGGCATCCTGAATGCACTTTACCTGGAGAAAATATACCTGATGCCGGACTTTTTCGGAAAAGGTGCCGGGCAGGAATTACTGAAATGGGTGGTGGCTGAAAAGGCTGTTCCTCCCGGCCGAGAGGCAGTATGGCTGGAAGTGATGCAGTCGGGTCCGGTGCGTGCATATGAGCGGGCGGGTTTCGAAAATATCGGCCCGGCCTACTTCGGCCACGAATTGCTCATCGAACATGAGCGCGACGGCTGGGTCATGCTGAAGCGATTGTAGCGCTTACTGGCATCCGCGCCTGCGGGTGTCTATGATGTATTGTATTTTCCAGCCATCCGTCGTTTTCACCAGCTGAAAAGAATTGGTGCCGCAATGCGATATTTTTCCGTTGAGGTAAAACTTGTACGGCGTCCACACGCTGGCCAGAGACTGCTCGGCCTGAATGTTTTCAAACTCGATCACTTCCCTGAGTTTATCTTTTGTAGGAGTACCGATGAAACGCACAAATTCGTCAAAATCTTCGGTGTACACCTGCAACTGGCCTTCCTGGTTTGCCGTGAAAGTCTGAAAAACGGGTGAGGACGTGCAGCTGCTCTTCAGCAACACGGTGTCTCCTTTTTCCATGCCGGCAAAAAAGTTGTTGATCACAGCCTTTATGGCTTTTTCCTCTTTTTGAGCATGTAATGTAGAAGCGCAGGCGAAAACAAGAAGCAACAGGGCTGGGCGGATGTGTAACATTGGACGTGCGTTTTGCCCAAATGTGCCGCTTTTGCCAGGTAGCCTTGTTGTTTTTCGATGAAAATGCCTGAAAACGGCATGGAACGTCGAAATGTTTCAGGCAAAGATTTTGCCGACGACCGGTATTTCCCTGCGATGCAACCAGGCCAGTACGAGGCTGCATACAAATACCACAAGGGCCAGATAGAACAGGGTGCCGCCGTCGCCCTGGACCTCAATGCCGAGTTTGGTGAAGTGCGACAGGATCGCGCCGCTGATCACGCCCAAAGCGCCGACGGCTCCGATGCCCACCGTACGCGGCCATAGCAGGAGTGCCGATACAATGAGTTCGGCGATACCGGAGCCGATACGTCCCCAGGGTTCCGCGCCGAGCGTGGTGAAAATATACACGCTTTCGGGGGCGGCGGTGAATTTGAAATAAAGCGTCTGGAGCAGGATCGCGGCTACGACGAGGCGAAGGAAAAGGGAGAGGGTTTTCATAAATGTTGCTGGTTTTGAAAGCCTGTGGGAGCGCCAAAAATGCAGCGCCCTGTACGAAGGTATTGTCCGCGGCGCAACACTTTGTGCAATTGCAGTGTTTTTCAGCGGAAAAAGACGCAATGCCGACTGACTTTTGGTTAGTTGCTGCGTTTAAACGTCAAGACGGGAGATGTTCATAGTCATCCCGTTTTTCAACACAACGATCATACCTTTGCTGTATATGAAATCCTCCTTCGAACAACTTGTCAATTCGGACAAACCCGTACTTGTCGATTTCTGGGCGCCGTGGTGCGGCCCCTGCAAAACCATGCTTCCATTGCTGGACGAACTGAAGGCCGAAATGGGCGACCGCGTTCGGATCATTAAAATTGACGTAGACAGAAATACCGATCTGGCGGTGCGCATGAAAGTAATGGGCGTGCCGATGTTCGTGCTGTATAAAAACGGCCGTGAATTGTGGCGTCAGGCGGGTGCCTTGCCCAAAGATGCACTCCGCCAGGCCATCGAAGCGGCCGAGCGAGCGGCCTGAGGGCTCCATTATTTATTTCCTGACCACGGCAAATTCGACACGGCGGTTTTGCGCGCGTCCCTCTTCCGTATTATTTGTAGCAACCGGTTGCTTTTCTCCGGCGCCGCGGTAGCGCAGGCGCTGGGGCAGTATTTTGTTTTCCAGCAGAAAAAACACCACCGACTTGGCGCGTGCACGCGACAGGTATTTGTTGTAGTCGTCGTCGCCGATGTTGTCGGTGTGTCCGATGATCTCGATGACCATATTGGGGTTTTCCTGCATGATCTGAAGTAATTTGCGCAGTTCCACATAGGAGCGGGGCATCAGCTCGTCCTGGTCGAATTCGAAATAGATGTTTTTCAGTACGATGGTTTTGCCGGCTTCGAGGGTTTGGCGGGTGAGGTCGTCGGGTTTGATGGGCACGGTCAGGATCGGCGGTATTTTTTTGACAACGACATCGTCTACGTAGTAGTAGGCGTAGTTGAAACAATCTTCGCGCGGCGCCATGGTTTGCGTATTGTCATCGTTATAGAAATTGCCCAGGATCAGGTATTCGTATTCTTTGTCGGCCTGAAAAGTGCCGCTGACCCGCACCCATTTGCCGTCGGGGGCTTCCACGATCTTTTCCTCGCTGAAATGCGCTTTCACTTTCAGAAACTCCTCTGTTTTTCTTTCGATACGTTTCTCCGTAAAATGGGCGCCGATCCGGTTGATCTGCAGGGAGCGGGGCAGGTGTGCCACCCAGAATTCCACGAGGTAGGTCTGCCCGACCACCAGGGGTTCGGCCAACTGAATTTCGATGTACTCGCGACAGTGCGGCTTGCCGTTCGTGCAGCCGTAGAGGGTGAGCCCGGCCATGCTTTTGCCTTTGTGGGGCTGCTGTTCGCCAAAGCCTTTTTTCGCCCAGTCGCGCGGCACTTTTACGTCGGGGCCGTACACATCGGGACTGGAGGTAGTGGCGCTGAACCAGTATTTCATCACCTGACCGAAAAAAGCGCTTTTATAAGACCAGCCGATGGGAGCGTTTCTGTAACGCTCGAAGCCCGGATTGGGCACGATGTTGTCCGATACGGTATGCTGTGCCGGCAGGGCGCCGAACGGGCATAATGCTGCGAAAATGATTAGCCAAATTTTCATTTGGAGAAAACGGTCGTTTGATCTGGAATACGAGATTTTCTGGCAAAGCGTTTGCTTTGTTGAGGGCCTTCGGATTTTGGCCGAATATCATTTTAAAACCCCTTTGTTTTTCACGGGCAATAAAAATTGTATTTGGTCGGGGTGATATTGGACTGAGACGCTACCTTTGTGGGCCGTTTTTTTGCGTTTGTTCAATTTTCTGCTGCCGATTCATTGCCGACGCCTTCGGTGACGACCCGGACCCCCCTGAAACATGCGGCATTTCCGCCACATAGCGTGCTCATGCCAGTACAATACTTATTGAAATTTGGACAACCACTTGGAGAAGCAATTGTACTTTTTTAATCCGAGAAAAAACAAAAAACGAATCGCAAAGATTTAAAAAACGTAAAAACACAGGAACATGAACATCGCTGTCATTGGCACCGGATATGTCGGACTGGTCACCGGAACCTGCTTTGCCGAAACCGGAAACAACGTCATCTGCGTAGACAACAACGAAAAAAAGGTACAGCGTCTGCTGAAGGGCGAGATCCCCATTTTCGAACCCGGCCTCGATGTGCTTTTCGAGCGCAACACGAAGGAAGGACGCCTGGTTTTCACGACCGACCTGAACAAAGCCGTCGAGCACGCCCAGATCATTTTCCTCGCCTTGCCCACGCCTCCGGGCGAAGACGGCAGCGCCGATCTTTCTTATATCATGGGTGTTGCGCGCCAGTTGGGCGGCATTATTGAAGAATATAAAGTCATCGTGGACAAGAGTACGGTACCGGTAGGTACGGCCGAAAAGGTGGCCGAAGTACTGGCCGGGCAGCTGTCCAAAAAGATGTTCGACGTGGTGTCCAACCCCGAATTTCTGCGCGAGGGAGTGGCTGTGGAAGATTTCCTCAAGCCCGACCGCGTCGTGGTGGGCACGCGCAGTGAAAAAGCGCGCAAACTCATGCGGCAACTGTACGAGCCTTTTGTGCGCCAGGGCAACCCCATCTATTTCATGGACGAGCGTTCGGCGGAAATGACCAAATATGCCGCCAACTCCTATCTGGCAGCCCGCATTTCCTTCATGAACGAGATCGCCAATCTCTGCGAAAAAGTCGGCGCCAACGTGGACCAGGTGCGCATCGGCATGGGCAGCGACAGCCGTATCGGCAAACGTTTCCTCTTTCCGGGCATCGGCTATGGCGGCTCCTGCTTTCCCAAAGACGTGCAGGCCCTCGCCAAAACCGCTACGGAATACTCCTACGATTTCAAGATACTCAAGTCGGTGATGAAGGTGAACGGCATCCAGAAAAACGTGCTCACCAAAAAGATCCGCAAGTATTACAAAAGCAACCTGGCCGGCAAAACGATCGGAGTGTGGGGCCTGGCGTTCAAGCCCAACACCGACGATATCCGCGAGGCGCCGGCGCTGACCATCATCGACGAACTGCTGGATGCCGGAGCGCAGGTCAGGGCCTTCGACCCGGAGGCAATGGACAACGTCAGGACGCTCTACGGCGACCGCATCGCCTTTTGTTCGAACATGTACGAAGCACTCGACGGCGCCGACAGCCTCTGCATCATGACCGAATGGTCGGAATTTCGGAACCCGGATTTTGAACGCATGAGCGCCATGTTGCGCGAACCGGTTGTTTTCGATGGCCGCAATGTATACGACCTCGACCAGATGAAAGCCCTCGGCTTCCATTACGTCAGCATCGGCCGGCCGAAAGTGAAAGGCAAAAAACGCGTAGAGGCGGTGGTGGAGTGAACCGGTCCCGTCAGAAAAATACCCATTAAATAGATGAGCGCCCGTACCGATTATTTTGGTACGGGCGCTTCTTAATAGAACATACAGGCTGCGACGTATTCCCGCCAGCGTTGTCATTTTAACATCTTATGCTGCCACAAAACCCGCCTTAAAGCGTTATCTTTCCTTTTACAAAATTCTCTTTCGCACATGGCGCAGATGGGCTGGGTATATCTCGACGACCGGGGCGGACGGCATCGCGTGGGTTTGTATCACGGCGATCAAAGCGGCCATGTGGTCATTCACTGCAATTTGCGCGTGGTACAGATCGATTTTTCAGTAAAAGATACAAAGAAGTACTCCTTTTTTATCGAAGATGAATTTTGCGAATTAAGCGTGGTGAAAGAGAAAGACGGCACATTCGGCTACGACTTCCATGTCAACAAAACCGTAGATACCCCGCGCAACCGCATCCGCCGCGTCGACGAACGGCGGATCAGAAAGCAAATGGCGCTTTTTATCGGCGGTTTTCTGGCCGTGGTGCTGCTGGGTTTTCTGGGATTCAGGCGGTTCGGGCAGCGGCAGGAACTCGAGCGCCTCAGCCAAAGCAGCCTGTTCAGCAACCTCAACCGAGAAAACGTGCAACGCCTGGCCATGGAAGGAAAAGCCGACACGGCCCGGTTGTTCATCGTGGAAGAAGCGATGCAGCGCAAAGTGTTTTACGGGTTCACGACGGCAGACAGTACCCGCATCAGCGGCGCCTTTCCGGCGCCCGACAAGGGAGTGATCATGTTGCCGAACGGTTTTCCGCTCAGCGACCGCGACGGCTTTCTGGTGACCTACCTGCCCTCCAACCCTCAAATACACCGTGTCGACTTTTACCAACCCACCCGCGCTACCGTAGAGCGTTATGTGCGCATGGCCGGGGAGGCCGAACGAAAAGCGCACCCCGACATATCGGAGCGCCGCAGCATCTGCATGGCCCTGTCGGCTGCTCAACTCAGAGGCTGGACCAGCCTGGCCGATTTTATTTTTCAAACCAAAACTACCGACGAAAACGACCGCCACAACCAAAACTCCTACCAGCGGCTCATACACGACGTGGATTATATCCGGATTGTAAAAGATGCCTGCTGGGATCAGTGATCGCCCTTTTTTACCGCAAGGATTCCGATAACAAGATGCCGTCCTCCCTGTCCGTATTTCTGCAGAAAAAAGCCCTTTTTCGCCCCACGACTCTGGCGGCTGATGCATCATTCCACTTTTCTGAACCTTTTGAGGAGCAGTATTTTACTACTGCCGACGGCGAGCGCCTGCACAGCCTCTTTTTCCCAACCCGGTCCGGACGCGCCTGTGGCGTCGTATTGTATTTTCACGGCAACCGCGACAACCTGCGGCGCTGGGGAGCCATGCACCGCGATTTCACACCCTTGGGCTACGACTTCCTGGCGCCCGATTACCGGGGCTACGGGAAAAGCACCGGCGAGCCGGACGAACAACACTACTATAAAGATGCTTTGCTGATATACAAGTGGTTGCGAAAAAAATACCTGCCCGAAGAGATTGTTTTATACGGACGCTCGCTGGGCACTGCCATGGCTACCTATCTGGCCGCCAGGGCAGAAGCCCGGATGCTGGTGCTGGAAACGCCGTTCGACAATATTCAGGGCCTGCTGTCGAGTCATTTGCGCAGCAATGAACCACCTTTCGAACCCGCTTTCCGGTTTCCCAACGACCGCTACCTGCGCGAGGCCAGGCTACCCGTGCTGATCTTTCACGGCACCCGCGATCGGGTAGTACCCTACGCTTCTGCCGCCAACCTGAAGCCATTGCTCAAACCCGGCGACGAATTTGTGACGATAGACGGCGGCTCGCACAACAACCTCGGCGAGTATCAGGAATACCGGGAGCATTTGCAGCGCTGGCTGAGGCAATAAGCAGCGTTAGTTGTCAAAAAGCGCGTTTTTCATAAAAAAAGAAAGAAGAAATACTGATGTCGCCGTGCGGGTTGTCGAGTCGCTTGCGCAGTTCCCACCCCTGCGGCACATCAGACGAAAAACACCGCGACCTGAAGTGCGGAAACGGGCCTCCGGGCGGGTCGTCGGTGTCGGAAGAAAAGATCAACACCCATTTGCGTGCTGTGGCGAACAAATGCTGCATGTAGCGGTTGTACAAGTGCGTTTCCGTGAGGTGAAAGATCGCTTCCATCGACAGGGCCATGTCGGCCTGATAAGGTGCGGGCTCGAATTTTTCGGGCCGGTATACCTCGAATCGTTTGGTGGTATCTTCCCGGAAAAGTTCGCGGCATTGCGCCACGGCGCTGGCCGAAATATCGAGCCCGGTGTAAGCCGGATAATCGGCGAGCAGGAGCTGTTTTCCGTCACCGCAACCAAAGTCGATCACATCGAAAATATTGTGTTCGCGTACAAAGCGATTGACCGTTTCTGCCTTGTACGCTGCCAGCCGGCCCACCGAACCGGGGCCCGAATCGCCACCGTCGGCATAGCGCTTTTCCCAGTATTTCACGGCCCCGGGATAGCGCAATTCACGGATCGAATGCAGGGCCCGGCGGGCGATGTTGTGCCACATTTGTCATTCAGTTGCCTGAAAATTAAGCTTTAATAAAGATTGAATTTCAAATTATTGCCGACTTTTGAGCGCCATATCCAAATGCCGGACGCCACCAGGGGCCTGGCATTTTTGTTTTTGCCATTCTAAAATCTACATAACATATTCTAATTCAAATGGGTACAGTTAAAGCCTCGCAATATGACCCCGCTATTTTGCAGCGATTGCCGGCCATTGTAAAAGCCTACCAGCTCCCCGATACCAAAAAGGCGATTGTTCAGATACTGAATTCTTTTCTGCCTTTTATCGCGATCTGGACGGCGATGTATCTGCTGATAGATGTGTCTATCTGGCTCACGCTTGCGCTGGGGATCCTTAATGCTTTTTTTCTGGTTCGCATTTTTATCATTCAGCACGACTGCGGGCACCAGTCTTTTACTGCCAACCGCAAAGCCAATGATATCATCGGCGAAATATGCAGCATCATCAGTTTTATGCCTTATCGCTATTGGGCAAAAAGCCACAACTTCCACCACGGCCACAACGGCATCCTGTGGGAGCATCGCGATATCGGCGACATCAACCTGCTTACGGTAGAAGAGTTTAAAAAACTGACCCGCTTTCAGAAGATCCGCTACGGATTGTTCCGCAGCGCGCCGGTGCTGTTCCTCATCGGTCCGGCCTGGTATCTGCTGGTCCAGAACCGCTTTGCGCTGATCCGGCTGAAAGGCTGGGAACATGCACACAAGGCCCTGATAAAGCACAACCTCATTCTGGTGGCGTTTTACGTGGCTCTGATCTGGCTGCTGGGTTACGAAGCATTTCTGCTGGTACACCTTCCCATCCTGTTGTTTTTTGCCGTGATCGCGGTGTGGTTTTTCTACGTGCAACACCAGCACGAAACCACCTACAAGCAATGGAAGGACAAGTGGGAATACATCCGCGCCGCCGTGCAGGGAAGCACCTTCTACAACCTTCCCAAGCTCATGCACTGGCTGACGGGCAATATCGGGTATCACCATATTCACCACCTCAATCCGCTGGTGCCGAATTACGAACTCGCGCGTTGCCACCACGAGAACCCGTTGCTCGATCAGGTGGCCAACAAGATCACTTTCTGGCAAAGTCTCCGCTGTGTTTTCAACAAGCTCTGGGATGAAGAGCAGGAACGCATGATCTCTTTCCGTGAATACCTGAAGCGCCGCTGGCAGGAAAAGCGGGGCGTGAAAAAATAGTATTCAGCAATTCATCGACGGAGCGTAACTCGCTTTGTTGTGCCGCCTGTATGACTTCGTGTCTGCAGGCGGCATTTCATTTTCAGCCTGTTTTTTATAAATTTGTTACCGGGTTCAACCGCACCTCCGTTACAATGGAAACAACTGTCAAACCCGGATGGTCGCTCGACAAACGCGATCCTGTCTTCATCCAGTCGCAAATGCCGACGTGGGATTATCTGTATCGCTACTATTTCCGTGTCAGAAGCGAGGGTTGGCACCATATTCCTCCCGGGAAAATAATGCTGGTGGGCAGCCATAACGGCGGTTTGGCGAGCCCGGACCTGGGCATGATCATGTACGACTGGTTCAGGCGCTTCGGAACCGACCGTCCGGTATACGGGCTCATGCATCAGAAAATATGGATGGTTCCCTGGCTTGCTGAAAATGCTGAAAAAATGGGGGCCATAGCAGCGCACCCGAAAGTGGCCGAAGCAGCGTTTAAGCGCGGTGCCGGGTTGTTGGTGTTTCCCGGTGGCGGACAGGATGCCTTCCGGCCGTTCCACCAATGGAACCGGATCAACCTGGAAGGCCGTAAAGGGTTTATCAGGCTGGCCATCCGGCATGGTGTGCCCATCGTGCCCTTCGTTTCCGCGGGTGCACACCATACCCTGATCGTGCTTGCCGACCTGTATCCCGCACTCAAAGAACTCAACCGCATGGGTATGCGCTGGCCGTTCGACATCGATCCTGAAGTATACCCCTTGTACCTTGGCATCCCCTGGGGGCTTGCAGTAGGGCCTATGCCAAATATTCCGCTTCCCGCGCAAATCTTTACCCGCATTTGCAAACCGATCGTTCTTTGCGGCCCTGAAGAAACGCATCTGGCAGACGACCGGGCATTTGTACAGCATGCGTATGAACACGTCCTCCGCACCATGCAGGAAGAGCTGGATCAGCTGATCGAAACGACGCCTTACAAATAGCCTTCATGGCTGGCGCCCCGGTGGCTTGATTGTCATTTCACATAATGACACATATTTATATTGCAAAATGCCGGATATTTTACGAAGCAGATGAAAAGGTGTCGTTGATGCGGATTTTAGCAGGCGCACGCCAAATTAATATTCGGTTAACCCTTTTATTGCAAAAAATTTGTAAGTAAATTTGGCCTCTAAAACCTACGTATATGAGCGCTCCATCCATTCCCACCAACTACAACATCAATACGAATGTAAACGGTACGCTGAATACCAACCTGAATGGTACGATGAACACCAACGTCAACGGTACCATGAATACCAATTTGAATGGTTCGTTGACGACGAAAATGATCGGTGATCCCAACCAGCCGCTGGCTACGCTGCTGATCGGCGATCCCAACCGGCCCGTGGCGACCGACATGAAAATGGAACTGCTGAACCTGCCCCGGTTCACACTCAAGGACATCAAGGATTTCATGAAAATGCGTATCCGGATGCCCGATTACTCGCAGGTCTGTTTCAAACTGTTCGGGCAGGAAGTATTCAGCATCTGCATGAGCGGCGAGCGGCAGGTCATTACGGAACCCTATGTTCCCAATGCTTACGAGCGTTGCGAGGTTGACTGCTGCGAACCCGATACACGGCCTTTCCCGGAACCTCACGACAGGCCACAGATCACTGTAGCGGCGCCCAAAGCCGCATCCGGCAAAAAATGATTTCTTCACCACCTTAAACCTGCCTGTTCTATGATCACGGTAACGGCAAATGCTTTTCACGAAAAAGTGCAGCTGGCGGAAGAAGAGATCATCCTGAACGGTCCGCCCGGCTTCCTCACGGGTAATATAATGATCAGCAACCCGGCGGAGGAGATACTCTTTATTAACGAAGTGCCGCTGACAAGCTCGGCCAAAGGCAAGCGCATGGCAGAAATGCCCGGTACTTTCAAGTTCAATACCTCGCTCAACCCCGGGGAAACACGTGTGCATTCCGCCTGGCATCAATTGCACCCGCAGACGCCACCGGGTGTATACGAAAGTACGATCCATATCGGCGGCAAGCAGAAGAAGCTGAAGATGGTCGTGCAGGAAGTGGTAGAGATCGACATTCAACCGCTGACGCTGTATTTTCAGGGTGTTGCGCAGGGCAAATCGTACAGCGCCGAACTGCTGCTGACCAACCGGAGCAATGTACCGGTCACCGTACCGGATATCAAACACAACACCGTTCTTGATTTTGATTACCTGTGCCGGGCCTTTTCCACTGCGATCAGGAACAAAGGACAGGAAGGCTTTATGGCTACCATGGACGAAGTGACCAGAAATATTCACAAGGAAATGGCCGGCTGGGCGGTTGTCAAACTCGACGAAAGCGGCATGACCGTAATGCCGGGAGCAGTGATGTCCCTGCATTTTACCCTGACCCTGCCGAAAGACGTGGACCCGAAGAAAGATTATTTCGGAAACATCAGGCTTTGGGATAAAGCGCTGTCCTATTCGATCAAATCACAACCATCCGATACCAAGACTACCTGACCAGATACAGGCAGGACGGTTTTTTCATAATTCAACCAAACGCCGTATGGAACAAAAAACTAAAAGTACGATCGATGTGCAGGCTATCACGGACGGGCTTCAACAACTGGCCGATGTTTCGCTCTCGGCGTTGCGCTCTTCCGTTGAAAGCGGCATCCGGAATATGGGTGAAATGAACCGTATTATGCAGGGCATGGGTGCCGGCGTGCCGGGCAGGAAGAAACACAGCGATTGCTGCCCTCCCGAGCATGAATGCCCGCCGCACTGCCTGCTCCACCTGACGCGGAAGGCTTATGCCGGAGAGTCCGTAAAAATACCGTTTGCCATAAAAAACACCTGCCACGGTCCCAAACACTACCGCGTTGGCGTTCGCCCCCTGAAAGATGCGCAGGGCAACCCCGCCCCGTCGCAGCCTGTGCTGGATAAAACGGAAGTCGACCTGGATTCTGGCGAAAGCATCGCAGTCATGATGGTGATCGATCTGACCAATTTTTCAGCAGGCCAGAGTTACTCGGCGGAGATCGTTATCCGTGAAAAAGACATCAACCAAAACATATGTTTTACCCTGTATGTGGAGGGATATTCCAACATTCCGGTCGCCAGGCCTCTGGAAGAGAAAAAATACCTGGTACACTGGCAGGGCTGGCAAAGCCACTTTTATTGCGAGCCAGTTAAAAAGGTCATTGATGTGAAAACGTAAATGCGCCTTCCAACCCCTGAACAGTCCGCCATACACCATACTGAAAACCGGCAAATAATGAAAGACCAGCAGACCACTCTGACACAGGATATAGAACAGCTGATCAAAAAAGCATCGGAGGCCAATACGGTCATCATTTCGGAAACGGCAAAGTTTTTACAACAACTCGGTTCTTCCAAACTGAACGGGGAAGGCCTTGCCTCTATGCAAAAACAGCTGTTCAGCGATGCGGTGAACCTGTTTGTAAAACTCAACATACAACATACCGCCAACCTGATCGATATGGGCGTTGCGATCAGCAAACAGCTCAACCGCAACATGGAATCCAGATCCGGTGCTGCCACTCCGCCGGCGCCGACTGCCGAACCCGGCAAGCCTGCATTTGAACTCAATGCGAACTGCGAGGCAGGAAAAACTGCTGCCGTGGAATTTTTGCTCAACAGCGACAAGCAGGAACCCGTTGTATGCCAATTGAAGCAATCTGCGTTTGATCTGGAAAGCGATCCGGCCGTACAGGTTGAGTGCGAAGTCGGCTTTGCTCCCCAATCGTTTGAACTCCTGTTCGGAAAGCCACAGCGTGTGGAGATGAAAGTGGCGGTGCCGGCAGGAACTGAACCGGGCCAATATCGCAGCCATATCCATGTAGACGGATTCGAGCACACCTTTTTCGATCTTTTGCTGACCGTATCTGCTCCCTTGCCCAAAACCGCCGTTACCCGAAAAGCGGCAAAACCCAAAAGTACTGCGGCCAAAAAGGCGTCGGGCGCCGGAAAGAAAACGCCCGGAAAAAAGCCTACACCTTGATACGCGTAAGCAGCACCTGCTCAGGGATCGCATGAAGCAGGTAATCGCTGGCCTGCTTCTGTTGTTCCAGTGGCAGCGGCCCGAGTACCTGATGTTGCCCTTCTTCCCAGGTTTCATCAAATTCCTGCCATAGCCGGCGCAAATGCTTGTTCAGCGGGCCTTCCGCCAGTAGCACGGTTGTCAGCCTGTAAATGTTCAATAGATCTTCAAAAGGGGCTTTTACAAACAAGAGGTTTTTCACGACGGCATGATCAATCGTGATCGTACCGCCCATGATCCGTTTCAGGGTGTCTGAATCCGTTATGAAATTCGGATCAGCGTGAAGACCGGCCCTGGTAACCGTTATTTCAAAACGCCTGCCTTTTTTTTCTGTGCCACGCAGCCTCAGCCTGCATCCGTCCAACACTATTACGGCGCTTTTACGGGTTGTTACGGCCTTTAGCAAGGAAAAGGCGTAAGTATTGTCGTAACGCAGCACTTCGACCATCCGAAGAATGAGATCGGTCAGCATGAGATGCGGTGATGTGCCAGAACTCATAACTATGGCTTTGAAAGATATTTAATGTTAGTTTTTAAGACGGGTGTATTGGTTGAACCTGAACGATAAAGTCTGATGATCCGGGCATTTTGCGAAACGGCACTTTTTAAGCCTGAAAAGGGTTCTTCCCGCCGCTACGCATCAAACGGAACTCATGACACAAAGGACGTTCGTCTTGACAATGAACCTTGCAGCGACTACACAAAGGACGTTTGTCTTGACAATGAACCTTGCAGCGATTAGAACCTTGCAGCACTCACAAAGGACGTTTGTCTTGACAAACTGCAGCGATTAGGACGTTTGGAGAACCTTGCAGCGATTACACAAAGGACGTTTGCCTTGACAAGGAACCTTGCAACGATTACACAAAGAGCGTTTGTCTTGACAATGAATCTTGCAGCGATTACACAAAGAGCGTTTGTCGCTCACATTACTCCTTTGCGCCTGTGTTTTGTGATCAGGTACAAACACCGCAGTGCTTTTCCCTTGTATAAAGGATTGGTTTGCAATGCATGTATCCCAAAACCTATCCAAAATTCGCGTTATTTAATGGACATGTTCGGCATAAAAAAAACCGTCTTTACAAGTACTTTTTTGGCCGTCGAAAAGCTGCGTTGTATTCGCCCGGCCGCTTAATTCCTTGATGAAGGTGTATTGTTTCCTCTCGCTGTCTGGAACGATGAGTTCCGTATGCGTTTGTACGGGCATCGTCAATGTGGCAAAGTCCGTTTCGTCGGCTGCACGTACGATCAGTTTGGACGGCCGCGTAATACTCCTGTCGCCAAATATGGAAGCCATCGCACCGGGCAGAACGGGCGGTCGTTGATCCTGCGCTTCCCAGAAAAAACGAACATCGATGCCGTTGCCCAGAAATACTTTTTTCAGTGCCTGCTCGCAAAACACGAACAGGATGGGCGCGCCGAATTTGCGAAATTGATTGTCGTTGCTGCGATGCAGCACATAACACCAGTTCCGCCCGTCTTTTTCCGAGGCATTCAGTACAAACCAGGTCCACCCGATGGCGCCCCAGTTGAAACGACCGAAGTTGCGGTCGTGATAGCAATACCAGCGCTCGTCGACGGTTATGCATTGGGCGCCCAGCTGTATCCAGCCGTTCATGCGGAAGCCCGGCACCACTCCCCAGCCGATAAATCCGTTGCCGTAGGGCGCAAGTTCGGGCACATATACCGGCGTGGCGACCGGATGGCCGCATACGTTAAATGCGATCCCGGATCGGCGGTCGGCGGCGGAAATGCTGGTTTCGTCGTTTCGGATGCTCAGCAATATGTTCTCTGTCTGGAAGTGCAGCGGCTGGATCACCAGGTGGTCGAGTGACCAATCGGTGTTTCTGGCGAAGCCATATGTTTCCCATTCTGCCATATCGGCTACCCGGTGCCCGGCAAAACCTTTGGGAACGGTGATAAAGCAGGTATCGGTAATGTAGCCGGTGCCCGGCCGGCCATTGAAGCAAAGATTGTACAGGATGCGGATCTTCGAAACGGGGTCGTATAAAATGTAGTGATACCAGTCCTTCCAGTCCTCCGGGCAGTACGGATCGGTAGCCGGAATTTTGAATTCTTCCAGCAGGTGCAAAATTTGTTTGTGGATGGTCATCTTTGGAGCGATCCTTTCTCGTTGAGGATATCTTTGGGTTTTCGTTTGCCGGCCGGTCTGGCTTTTTTACTGTCGGGAGCCTGTTCGCAGAGCTGGGTGATCACTTCTTTTTGCCGGGGCGATACCTGCATCAGGCCCAGGAGCATGTAGAGCAGCCATTTGTCGGGCTCCATGCCGATCTTTCCTGCTACGGTTTCGTAGTGTTGTTCCTGGGGAAATTGCAGGTCTTCTTTTCCGGAGCCGGCCTTTTCGATATCATGTCCGGCCAGGTTCATCAGCCATTCTTCCCAGTTATGGAACATTCGCGAGGACCTCTTTTTGCGTGCGGTCACCGCATGCAGGCCCGAAGAAATACTCAGGCCTACCAGCACCCAATGCACAAATTGCGCAGAGCTAAACACCAGCACCGCATTTTTAAAAAACCTTGTTTTTGCCAGTTTTTCCGCCAGAACCCGATATTCCTCTTCTTCTGCCACCTGCATGCCCCGTTCGCAGAGTGAAAGCACCATTTCGGCTACCAGCCATTTGGCCGGGAGTACTTCGAGCCCTGCCATCATTGCGAGGAGGCGGGCCGTTTGTTCTGTCTGGTTGATGGAATTGTTGCCGGCTTCTCCGGCATCGGGGCGCTCCCTCGGGAAGGCTATGTCGACAAAATATTCATCGATATTACCTTCAGCATTGTCCGCATCCGCTACCTCGATCAGCACCTTGATACCGCTTTGCCGGTAAGACGAGAAATGCAGGGCGCTGCTCCACAGTTGCCGGGGCTCGGCAGTAGCCGGTATCGGCGCCGCAATCGTGATATGGGTAGTGCTGTCGGGGGATGCATATACGTAAGCGGGCGTAATTCTGGGTTTGGCTTCCAGGATCGTTCCGTCGGCAGCCACCCAGTCTCCAAGTCTTGGTTGCAGGACGGCCGGCGCGACAAAGTTGCTCTTCAAGGCGATCCGCAATACCAGCATGCCTCCGCGGTTCACAGTGAATCGGAGCGGTTGCTCGTCGTCTTCAATTTTGGAAAAGTAGATCATGCATCCGGTTTTGAGAAGTGTATGTATTCAAAGGTGGCGCAATACCACATAATTGACCAACTCCCTGAGTAATCTTTTGTCCATATGCCCGCATTCCCATTTTTCAGCAGGCTGGATCAACGTGTCTTCCCGCAGGAAATCGAGGCCTTCCAGCATTTGCAACGCCTGCGCGGCAAAATGCTCCGCCAATTTTCGACCGTATTCGATACTGCCGCAGGCATCCATCTGCCGGAGTATAAAATTCACGTCCTTCTTTTTTTTCTCTGAACGGGGTTTGCGTATGATCGCACGGATTGCCTCGCTTTGTTGTCCGCTTGATGCGATCACATGGTTCAGCATAATGGTCCGTTTCCCCTCGTAGATGTCTCCCGCGATCTCTTTGCCATACTTTTCCAGTTTGCCCACCAAATTGAGCAGGTCGTCCTGTATCTGGAAAGCGATCCCCAGCATCATCCCGAATTCTGTCAACCGGGCCAGGTTTTCAATCATGTCTTCTTCTTTCCATACCGGGGTACCAGTGATGTATCCGATACGCAAAGGAGCAATAAAGGTGTACCAGCAGGTTTTTTTTGTACACATCCGGTAGTAATCTTCATCGCCCAATCCGAAGGTATGATTGGCCACCCAGTCGAGCTCCATACTTTGACCTTCCACACTTTGACGGGCCATGTTCTCTATTTCGTGCATCACGTGCATGGCTTTCGAGACGCCTATCGTATCCAGGTTTTCCAGCAAAAAACTCAAGGCCAACAGATAAGTAGCATCGCCGGTATTGACTGCTCTGGGGATACCCACCAGTTCGTGGAGGGTGTTTTTCCCCCGACGGGATTCGCTGCCGTCCTCCACATCGTCGTGGATCAGGAAGGCATTGTGATACATTTCCAGAGCAGCGGCAGAGTGCATAGCTTGCTGCGCCATGCCTCCTGCGGCCCTGGCCGTCGCAATGCAAATGGCGGGCCTGAGCGTCTTTCCCTTCCTGAACGGGTAATCGCTCAACAGGTCATACAAAGGCCCATAAGCGCCTTTTACAGATCGTTTTTTTTGGATCAGCTCCTCGATTTGAACCGCTACCGCATGGCGGGTGTAATCCAGGGCTTCATTAATGATGTTTTCATCGTACATGGCAGGTTACTGCTTCGAGATGATGCTGAGCCCTATTCCGGGTAATATTTCTTTCCAGTAGTATTTTTTGAATCCGGCGTCTGTGAAAATGGCCTGGAGTTCCTCCTTGTCGTACAAGCGCTCGAACCAGGGATTGGCTGCTTTTGCAAAATTGATGCTCAGGCTGTTTGGAGTGGTGGGGTAGGGTTCTGTCAGGAACACAAACCCGCTGTTGTGCAACGCATCAAACATGCATGTAGCCACCCGCGACAGATCATCAAAATAACTGCAACTCAACTGGCAGTACACAGCGTCGAATTTGTTCTTCAGTGCTCCCGGCAAGTTTCGGGCATCCGCCTGGTAAAATGACATGTTGTGCCGGCCGTGTTCTTTTGCATTGTGGCAAGCCAGGCGGATCATTTCGGTCGACAGATCGACGGCCACAACTTCGCTTTCTGCAACCATCATGCTGAGCGCAATGGCCTCGTAGCCCGGGCCGCAGGCACAATCCATGACCCGGCTGCCGGGCATCAGGTATCGCTCGAGTACAGGAAAAGCATGTTTGATAATGTATGCCTTATACTCATGAACGCCCATTTCGTACTCCGCTGCAGCAAAATCAAAGTACCTGACCCTTTCATAGTCTGCGGGCAATTGTCGCAACTTGTGCAGCCGTATCCCTTTCTCTGAAAAACTTGTTCCTCCGACCGGTTCGACCGGTATCGGTGCATCTCCCCACTCTTCCTGTGACAACTGGCCGTTTGCGATCATAACATCGGCCGGCCGGAAAACCGTTTCCGCCCAATTCCGGATATGTGCGGTGAACAAAGGCCCCCAAATATCCCTGTGCTTGTCGAATGCGACTTTCATAGGCACTGTCGCTTTGGGAAAGGTGAAAAGAAGATGGCGAACAAAACCTTTGCATAACTCTGTGATAGTCAGCAACTATGAAAGGCCTATGCAAATTTAGCGAACTCGGGGTGACTTGCGGCCTGCAGGCGGTAAAATCTTTTCAGAAGGCCTTTTACCCTTTGGCCAGTTTCCCCACTGTCAGCCCCTGTACCAGGATAGAAAAGGCCACAACGCAATAGGTGACCGTTACCCACAGGTCTTTGCCGAGCTCCGGCGTGAGGGAAAGCGCCAGCGCGATGGAAATACCGCCCCTCAACCCGCCCCAGGTAAGGATGAGGATCGTACGGCGGTCCATTTCACCTTTCAGACGTATGATCTGTGCGGGCAGCCAGACCGATATGTAACGGGCCAGCAACACCAGTACGATGGCCAGCAGTCCGAGGGTAAAATAACTGCCGTTGAATGGCAGGATCACTAATTCAAGGCCGATCAATACGAACAAAATAGCATTCAGGGTCTCGTCCAGCAATTCCCAGAATTTGTCGACGTATTCTGCCGTCAGGTTGGACATGGCGTATTGCTTCCCGTGGTTGCCGATGAGTATACCGGCTGCTACCATCGCCAGCGGGCCGGAGATATGGAGCAGGCCCGCCACAGCATAGCCGCCCATTACGACCGCGAGGGTGATCAGTACTTCCACTTTGTAGCTGTCGATGCTGCGCATCAGCAGAAAAGCGGCGTATCCTACCGTCATTCCCAGCAGGATGCCGCCGCCGGCCTCACGGGCAAAAAGCACCGCTACGTCCGTCCAGGCCATGGCGCCGGGATGCAATGCTACTTCGAGGATCGTAAGGAAAACCACCACCGCTACGCCGTCGTTGAACAGCGACTCGCCGGCGATCTTCATTTCCAGCGATTTGGCAATGTTAGCCTCCTTCAGAATGCCCATCACCGCTATAGGATCGGTTGGAGAGATCAGCGAGCCGAACAGCAGACAGTACATATAGGGCATTTCGATACCGAACCACCCGAGCAGATAGTACACCCCGGTGCCCACGATAAAAGTGCTGAGCACCACGCTCAAGGTAGAAAACAGGATGACCGCCATGCGTACTTTTTTCAGTTCTTCCAGGCGGATGTGGATCGCGCCGGCAAAGAGCATAAATCCCAGCATGACTTCCATGAGCAAATGCGCGAAATCGATGCTGTTCACAAGCATGGCCAGATCGGTGAGCGCTACCGGAAAAATCTTGCCGGTGGCTACGAGTGCTATCGATGTGAGCAGGGCGATCAGCATGAGCCCGATCGCTGACGGCAGGCGAATAAAGCGATAATTGATATAGGCAAACAGGGCGGAAAGAACGATCAGGATAGCAAAAGTATCGAACAGGCTCATGGATATTGCACAAGGTTTTGATTTGATGCCGCAAGGCAGCGCTGACGGCAAAATTGGCAATTCGGCATCAATTCGGGGAAAATAAGTTTACTGATCACGAAAAAGGGCCGCCGTTCGCGCGAACGGCGGCCCTTCGGCCTGAAGTCAATGCAAATCCTCAGTTCTTTGCGGTAAAAGGATATTTCAGGCCCTTGTATTCCTTGATCACCATTTTCACCGAACCCACCGAAACCGGCGTTTCGATCAGCAGGGGTATCTTGTTCTGGTCGTCTGACACCCAAACGGTCATTTTGGCTTCTTCATTGAACACCTCACCGGCGATCACATCGGGCTGGAACTTGAGGGTTTTGTACTTGCCCATCCCGTACACCTTTTTCTTCGATTCCTTGCCCATGTATTTCATCTTCAGCGGGTATTCTTCCTTGTCCATGAAGATCCGGAAAGGCACCGCATAGCCTGACGACTGGCTATTGAAGTCGATCGTGCGCAGGTGGTAAAGGCTGGACAAAACGTCGTGCACGCAATCCTTGACCGCGTGTTCGGTTTTGGTTTCATCTTCTCCCCGTTTTTTGGAGCGCCACACAGTGGTTTTATGGTCGCGTTGGTTGAAGGATATCTTCTCAAAAATATGATAATCGCCTTCGTTCACGCTGCGTTCGGAATAGTTGGGCAGCAGGGTATTCTTGTCGACCCAGGAATTGTACTCGTCGCGAACCGTGAAAAACCATTCGTACGAACTATAGGTCGTACCGATCGCCTGGTAGTGATACTGGCTGCCTTCATCGAAGATCTTGAACACGACCTCACCTGCGGGAATCCACACAAAATTGAGGTTGTAATATATTTTATACGTGATCTGTTCCCCGTTCTGGAAAGTATTGTTGGTCGTGGAGCATGGCTCCGGACCGATCGTATCCACTCCCACTTGCCGGGTGTCGGGGAACGTGAAAGCCATCAGAAAAAGGCCGAGTGCCAGGGCCATAGGTTTATTCGTCTTCATATCCCAGAGTTTTGGTAATGTTGACGTGAGAAAGTAAAAAGGTACCAATTAACGCGGGCAAAATCAGGTTTATTATCCATAACAGGAAGGTGGCGGCGAGGATGCCAGGGGTGTTTTCGCTGTAAAACGACCAGACAAATATCGCCAGATTCCCGCGAACAAGCAAGCCTGCGAAGGCGGGAAGCGGCACGACGGTTTGCAGTAAAAAAATGGTGGCGATGCCTGCAAAACCAGCAAAAACGCCCGTTTTTATGCCAAAAAACTGCAATAACATGAAATATTGGGCAGAATAAACGCCGTATCGCAAGGCCGACCAGAAGAGCACGCGGAGCAGATCGCGCCGGCTGAAAAGTTTGAACGCCTGCAAATGACGCAGGGCAGGACGCAAAAATCCCGGCAGCGGCAGACGGCCGAGCATCGGGACGATTAAGTTTATGTTAAAGTAGGCGCCGTAACACAGGCCAAGTCCGATCAGCGCGCCCGCCATCACCTTCGCCTGCAGGTCGGAACCCCAGCCCAGGGCATGCGCTGTGAACCACGCTCCACCGGCAATCCCGCCGCTCAGCAAGACGAGGTATTGGGCCATGCTGCCCACGGCATTGGCTACAAATGCCTGCCAGTGATGTGCCGGGCTGACGTATAAAAGCCGGCCGCCATATTCTCCCACGCGGTTGGGGGTGAACAATGCGAAACTGGCGCCTGCCAGCACGGCCGAAACGGCACTTTTCAGCGACATAGATTCGTGTCGCTGCACGAACGGCCTCCATTTCCATACCTCGGCAAGCCAGTTTGGCGGTATAAGCATGCAGGCGCAGCATAACCACCAGCAATTGGCCGATGAAAGTTGCTTCGCAAATTGCGCTGCGATATCGGGCAGGTCGTGTTTGCCTTGCAATTCGTAGATCAGGGCAGCGGCTGGCAGCACCACGACAAGCACCTTGAACAGCAGGTTGATCACCCGCCTGTTCAGGGTTCTTTTCGAGGCTTCTACTGTGCCTGTCCGCAAGGGTATCATACGTTTCGCAAAGGATTATGAAAAAAGGCAGCCCTCGTGGGAAGGCTGCCTTTTTGTTTATCTGGTAACAGCTGAGGCTAATTAATAGCCGGCGTCTTTGTTGCCTTTGAAGCTGCCACGGCCTGCTTCCGGACCTTCCGGACGGGCCATTTCAGTTTCGCCTTTGGCTACGCGGAACTCAACACGGCGGTTGGCCATGTTGGAACCTTTTACCGGGATCAACGCGCTGTCTTCGCCGGCCCAGTTGAGCACCAGACGATCGCGCGAAATGCCGTACTGCGAAACGAGGAATTCGATCGCTGCTTTGGCGCGGTTGTAGGAAAGCACGTTGTTGTAACCTTCAGAGCCGCGTGCATCGGTGTGGCCTACTGCTACGATCTTCAGGCTCGGGTTCTGCTTCAGCACGGTTGCTACCTGATACAGTTTCTCGTATTCAGAATAGCGCAGGTTGTAGCTGTTGTCAGAAAAGTGTACCATCGGGAGGAACCAGTCGTTTTCGGGTTCCGGGAATTTGATGGCTGCGATCTTGGCATCCACGATGCGGTTTACGTCGGCTTCCGTGGTGTATTGCGGAACGCCCTGGGCAACACCCATTGCATCTACGCTGTAGCCCGGAGGAGAGTAAGGCTCTTTGTCTTTGTAGTCGGGCACTTTATCGCCGTCGCTGTCGAGGGTTACCCCTTTCGTGTCGACGCGTGCGCCTGCTGGGCTGTTGTCTTCTTCGTCGATCTCGTCGATGATGCCGTCACCGTCGGTATCCGTCGGATCGTACACGGGGCGTGCTTCGAGTGCCGCGATGGCATCGCCGACCATGTTGATCGGGTTGGCCCAGTAGAGCGGCTCCGATTTTTTCATGCCGTTCTTGTCGCTGCCGCCGAGGTTGAAGTTCAGCGAAACGTGCGGGAAGTGTACGATGTCGCGGTAGGTGGTGACGCCGCGGTCTACGTTTTCGTCGCTGTCGAGCAGGTCGGCATTTTTACCGAAAACCGAATATACGGTGTGCTCGAGCGAAATGTTGAAACGCGGGTTGATGCGGAACGAGATGTTGCCGCCTAGTTCCATGTGTGCGTTGGTGGTGCCGTCCAGCGAGCCGCTGGTAGCGCCGTCGGACTGGAGGATGTTGGTGTAGTCGGTGCTGTAGTTGTTGATGCCCAGGCCAACGAAGCCGTTCACCAGGATCTTGCGCACGGGCTTGTTGAAGCGGAAATTGTTGAGCGCTACTACCAGCTGGCCGCTACCGGAGATCCAGGAGGCTTCGGAAGTGCGGTTATCCTGTTCGTTTTTGGCCTTGAGATAGTCGAAGGTGAAACGTACAGAAAAGATATGGTCGAGGGATTTGCGCACGTGCAAGCCGCCACCGAACCCAGGGAATTTGGAATCTACGTCGCCCACGATAAAGGGCAAGCCCAAGTCAACACCCAATTCCCACTGATCGACAGGGGAAAAGCTGCGGTAAGCGGGTGCTTCGTCCTGTGCACCAAGTGCAAAAGAGACAAGAGCAAAAAGAACAGCGAAAGTTAATTTTCGAACCGTCATAGGGTCACTGCTTTAAAAATGAATGAAGTTGTTAACAGTTTTGCAATTATTCTAATGAGAAAAAGCGTTGCGCGCCGGGGCTTTTACGTGGGATTACTGCGCAATTTCCTTCAAATTTTTGAAAAAGGAATATTAAGCCCCCAATTTTCTCAGGGCCAAAGATAGGGCGTTGGATGAAATTTTATTTGGTATTGGGTTTATTTTTACAACTTCCTCCAGCGCACGCCGTATGGTGCCGGAGGTGTCGCTGAAGATCGCGTCGTCGGTCATCACTGCTTCGGGCTGCATCAGATAGGCAAATACGCGCGCCATTCCGCAGTTGGCGATGAAGTCGGGGATGATACCGGTGTGTTCGTCGGCGTATTTGGCGGTAGGGCCGAAAAACACGCCGTCGTCCACGAAAGGCACGTTGGCGCCGCAGGCAACCACTTCCACGCCGCCTGCGATCAGGGCGTCCATTTGTTCGCGCGTGACCAGCTTGGATGCTGCGCCCGGGATAAAAATATCGGCGCCCGTTTCCCATATCCGGCGGTTTACCTCGTCGAAAGGAAGCATTTCCGGGGCATTCAGTTTGTTGCCGTTTTTGGAATTGAACAGCGATTTTACCTGGTCGAGCGTGAGTCCTTCGGGCACGAGCAATCCGCCCGAGCGGTCGATGATGCCGATGATCTTCACCCCTTCCTTGGCGAGGTAACAGGCCGCCGCAGAAGCCACATTGCCCCAGCCCTGAATGATGGCCGTTTTGCCGGCAGGGGTGATGTGGTGATACAGATCGTAAAAATGCCGTACAGATTCCGCAACGCCGTAACCGGTGATGAGGTCTGCCACGGCGTGTTTGCTCGGCCCGCCCTCGGGCACGTACTCGGGGTCTTCCACAATTTTCGTGCAGCCGAAACGCAAATGCCCGATAATATTAATATGCTGACCTTCAGTGGGTTGCAAGTGCCCCTTGACGATGCCCTCCTGCGGGTGCCAAAGCCCCAGATCTTCCGTGATGGGTACGACGTCTTTCAGTTCATCCACGTTCAGGTCGCCGCCGGTGCCGTAGTAGTTTTTCAGGATGGGCAATGCGGCGCGGTACCAGCGCTTCAGCACTTCCTGGCGCTTGGGGTGGTTGGGGTCGAAGTTGATGCCGCTTTTGGCGCCGCCGATCGGCGGACCGCAGACGCTGAATTTGATCTCCATGACCTTGGCCAGCGAGATCACTTCTTCCCTGGTTAGCCCCTCCCGCATGCGGGTGCCTCCGCCGGCTGCCCCGCCGCGCAGGGAGTTGATAACGATCCAGCCTTCCGCGTCGGTTTCGGGGTCGTGCCATTCGAATACGATTTCGGGGGTCTGGGCTTTGTAGCGTTCCAGTAATGATTCCATTGAATTGTGGTGGTGACGGATTTTGAAGCCGTTTAAAAAAATGAATTTGGCCGGTTGCAGGATGGCGGCGCCAGGCCATGTGATGATGCCGCCTTTGGTTTTGGCGGCACAAAAGTAGATAAAAAGCGATCTGCCGTAACCTGTTTATAATTCATTCGGCCGGCGCCCGAAGCAGGCGGGCCGGGAAGGCGGCCAAATGTGCAAGAAGAAAAGAAAAAATAACACGGCCACAGATCAAAAGTCGCGACCCGGACTGCCCGTTTTTGGAAAGTGCGTACTTACTTTGGGCCGTTTTTACCGATAAACCGCCACGAAGTGTGCTGAAACGACTGAATTTATGCTTCAAAACTGGTTGAAACCCTTGCCCGCGGCTTTCCTGAAAACCGGCGAATCGCTGCCGGATTCGAGTTTCGGGAAAAATGTGTTGCCATTCGGCGGCGAACTTCCCGATCTGAAAAAGGTCCGGGTGGCACTGATCGGCGTGGGTGAAAAAGGCCCCAATGCAGTGCGCGAACACCTGTACCGGATGATCTTTCCTTTTCCGAAGGGAGCGGTAGCCGACCTCGGCAACCTTCGGAAAACAGAGGCTTCCTTCCTGATACCGGTCGTGTACGAATTGCTGACGGGGCGTATTTTGCCGGTTATCATCGCAGAAAACGACGATATGGCCCGCGCGCAGTTCCTCGCTTACCAGGATGCCAAAGCGCTCGTCAATATGGCTGTGATCGATGAGCGTTTCCGTTTCGGAGGACCTAAAGACGCTTATACACCGTTGCTGAAGCCGGTGCACGCGCTGCTGTTCAATTTTGGCCTGATCGGCTTTCAAACTCATCAGACGGCTCCTGATGCGACGCAGTTTTTGAGCAAAAACAATTTCGACCTCGTGCGCCTCGGCAAATCCAGGGCGGCGATCGAAGAAACGGAGCCCGTGCTTCGGGATGCCGACCTGCTGGCATTTCACCTCGCGGCGTTAAAGCAAAGCGAGGCGCCGGGAGTAGATGCGGCTTCGCCGTCGGGCTATTTTACCGAAGAGGCCTGCCAGCTGTGCCGTTACGCCGGCATGAGCGACAAGCTGACCTCATTCGGCATATACGGGTACCGGCCCGCTCTCGACCGCGACGGCCAGTCAGCCCAGGTGGTTGCGCAGATGATCTGGTACTTCACGGAGGGCTTTTTCAACCGGAAAAACGACTACCCCGTTTCAAAAGCCGGGCTCACGGAATATATTATCGAATACCGCCGGCTGAACTATCAACTTACCTTTTGGAAAAGCGCCAAAAGCGGGCGCTGGTGGATGCAGGTACCAGTGGCAACCAGGAAAAAACTCGAGCGGCACCGGCTGGTCCCCTGCTCTTATCAGGACTACCAACTGGCCTGCCGCGAAGAACTGCCCGAACGGCTGATGCAGGCCCTGCAACGGTTCGGATAAGGCCTTTATACTTTGAAGTCCAGGAGAAACTGCTTCACATCCGCCTGAAAATCGGCCTCGTCGTTGTCACAAAATGCTACTTCTACGGGCAAAACGAACACCGGCATGGCTTTTTCCCGCAAAAACGCCTCGTGGAGTTCGAGGCGCGCGGCATCCTTTTCCGTCGTCACGATGATCTTGTTGCGGTGCGGCATGGCGTCGAAGCGTTTAAGGATGTCATACATGTCAGGTTCGTCGAAATAATGGTGATCCTCAAATTCGAGCGTCTGCACGGAAGCGGCCTCACCGCCGAGGTAGTGCAACAGGTAGTCCGTGTTGGCAATGGCGCTTACCAGCAATACATGCGTTTCCAGGTCGAGCGCTCTTTGCACGCCGGGGTAAAAGAGGTCATAGGGGGCGCCGTAACGGTAGCGGGAAAAATACACCCGCTGCCGGGGATACGGATCGATCTCCATCAGCATCTGGTAGCGGTCGCGGGCAGTCAGCACGGGCGGGCATTTGGTTACGATGATCACGTCGGCGCGTCGGTAGCCGTGCCGCCATTCGCGCAGGCGTCCTGCGGGAAGCAGCCAGTCCCGCGTGAACGGGCGGCTGTATTCCGTCAGCAGAATGTTGAGGCCGGGTGTTACTGACAGGTGCTGAAAAGCGTCGTCGAGCAGTACGCACTGGGTTTCCGGGTTGCGTTTGACGAGTTCGGGCACGCCGAGGGCGCGGCTTTCGCTGACGCTGACGGGCACGCCCGGAAATTTTCGCTTGATCTGCAAAGGCTCGTCGCCTACCTGTTCGGAATTGTCGATCACCGTCACCGGCCGGTAGCCGTAGGTTTTTCTGCCGTAGCCGCGGCTGAGGACTGCGATGCCGATGTAGCGGTCGAGCCAGCGCAGCAGATATTCTATATGCGGCGATTTGCCGGCGCCGCCTACCGACAAGTTGCCGACGGAGATGACCGGCAGGTCGAAGCGGACGCTGCGCAGGACGCCGGCCCGGTAAAAAAGATTGCGAATGCCGATGCCGATGCCGTACAGCAGTGCAAGGGGAAGTAGCAATACCCGGATGACAATATCTTCGGACATGGTGCGCAACGGGTTGACCGGATCGCGGCGTGGAAAAAGAAAATCCCGAAGGCGCCTGCCTCCGGGATCGTGTTACGTGGTACCTCCCAGAATCGAACTGGGGACACATGGATTTTCAGTCCATTGCTCTACCAGCTGAGCTAAGGCACCAGCCTGCTTTAAAAAGCGGGGGCAAAGATAAAACCACTTTTTGCAATTGCGAAAGTGCTGGATGCGATTTTTTAAAAAGAATGTAACTTTCATCATAGCAGCAGCCTCGCGAGCGTTACATTCGCCGGAGCCGAACGGAACAGCAAAGCGACAATACCGGCGTTGTTCCGGAGGCTTTTTCCAGAGATCCCATAGCATAAAGACATGTTTTCCAACTATTTAGCCGCCCCTTTCGTGTTGCTCTCCCTGCTTTTTCTGTATATGGCCTGGGAGGTCGACAGCGATTACTCGTACTGGATCGCTCCTTTTGTGCTGGCTTCGGCAATCATCTATGTTTTCAGTCCGCAGATCAACTGGTGGTGGTACAACCGCCGTCCGCCGAAACTTGGCCCCGCACTCCAGGCCCTGCTTGCGCGCTTTTGCACATTTTACAATCGCCTGAGCGCCACAGAAAAAAAACGCTTTGAAGGGCGGATAGCCCTGTTTAAAATGGGCACCGACTGGGAGGCCATGGCATTTGAAGAAGAGCAGGTGCCCGAGGATGTAAAAATGGCCCTGGCGGCTCAGGCGGTAATGTTGACCTTTAAAAAGCCAACTTTTCTGTTTGAAAAGTTTGAAAAAGTGATCGTGTACCCCAAACCATTCCCGACTCCTGAGCACCCGTTCGATCACGCTTCGGAGTTGTACGAACCGGACGGCTGTCTGCTTTTTTCAGCAGAGCAGGTCATGCTGGCATTCACGCAGCCCTCTCAATGGTACAATGTTGCGCTGCACGAATATGCCAGGGCATATATGCTGACGTACCCACTGGAGCCGTATCCCGCATTGGACAACGAAGAAGTATGGGGAAAACTGGAGCAGGTGAGCAGCATGCCGCGCGGACATATAGAGTCGGTGGTTGGTGTCGCCGACATAGAGGCATTGCCGGTGGCCATTCATCATTATTTCACCTTTCCTGACGGTTTCAGGCAACATTTTCCGGAAGAAACGGAGGTGTTTGGGGCGATTTTCGGACACTAAACGAACTCATGAAATCCTGCTCCAGACGCGGGCATCCCTGCCTTCCGAAGCCAGGTGTTGCCGCAGCCGTGCGTGTTCTGGGGCGGCAAGTGCCGGGTCTAGTTCCAGAATGCGTGTAGCGATTTCGCGCGCTGCAGTGAGCACCTGTCCGTCGCGCGCAAGATCGGCGAGCAAAAAGCGCAACATGCCGCTTTGCTGCGTGCCTTCTATGTTGCCTGGTCCGCGCAGGCGCAGATCTGCCTCGGCGATCTCGAAGCCGTCGTTTGTGCGCACCATGGTCTGGATGCGTTCGCGCCCCTCGGCCGAGAGTTTGAAACTGGTCATCAGAATACAAAAACTCTGTTCAGCGCCGCGCCCTACGCGCCCGCGCAACTGGTGCAGTTGCGAGAGGCCGAAGCGTTCGGCATTTTCAATGACCATGACAGAAGCGTTCGGAACGTTTACCCCTACCTCGATGACGGTGGTAGCCACCATGATCTGAGTTTCACCTTTTACAAAGCGCTGCATTTCGAAGTCCTTGTCGGCAGATTTCATTTTGCCGTGCACAATGGATATCTGATACTCCGGCTGCGGAAAATCACGGCTCAGCGCTTCGTAGCCCGACATAAGGTTCTGGAGGTCCATCGTTTCCGTCTCCTCGATCATGGGGTACACTACATACACCTGGCGGCCTTTTGCGATCTCGTCGCGCATGAACCCCTGTACCCGCAGGCGATGGTGTTCGTTCTTGTGCATCGTGGTGACGGGCTTGCGACCCGGGGGCAGTTCGTCGATCACCGAAACGTCGAGGTCGCCGTACAGGGTCATAGCCAGGGTGCGGGGAATGGGGGTGGCGGTCATCACCAAAACGTGCGGCGGGCCGTGCGCGTTCTTTTTCCAAAGTGCTGCCCGCTGCTCTACGCCGAAGCGGTGTTGCTCGTCTATAATGCTGATCCCCAGGTTGTTGAACGTCACCCAGTCTTCGATCAGGGCGTGCGTGCCGACGACAATATGCAGATCGCCGGCGGCGAGTTGTTCGAGTATGGCGGCGCGTTTTTTGCCTTTTACCGAACCGGAAAGAAAACCGACCTTGATGCCGAGATCGCCCAGGAGTTCGGTGATGTTGGCAAAATGCTGTTGCGCCAGTATTTCCGTCGGCGCCATCAGGGCCGCCTGAAAGCCGTTGTCGAGGGCCATGAGCATGGTCATGAGCGCCACCACTGTTTTGCCCGAACCCACATCGCCCTGCACGAGCCGGTTCATGTGTCTGCCGGCGCCAAGGTCGGCGCGTATCTCGCGCAGCACCCGTTTTTGCGCTTCAGTGAGCTCGAAAGGCAGCTTTTCGCGATAAAAAGTGTTGAAATGTTCGCCGATGGAGCCGAAGGCGAAGCCGCGCAGGGCGTCCTTGCGCCGGGTGCGTATCTGCAGGAGGCGCAGTTGCAGGAAGAAGAGTTCCTCGAATTTGAGGCGCCGGGTGGCTTCGTCGAGTTCGCGCTGGTTTTCGGGAAAATGGATCTGGCGCAGCGCTTCCCAGCGCGTTGCCATTTTGTACTGCGCGATCAGCGGATCGGGCAGGGTTTCGGGCAGGTCGGCCGGCGCAATTCCGTCGATCAGCACGCGCATCAGTTTGCGCAAGCCCCTGGCATCCAGTCCTTTTTGCGTGAGTTTGTCGGTGCTTGGGTACACGGGATCGAAGCTGCGCGCCTTTTGGCTGTTGTCGGGCGTGGCTTCTTCCATTTCGGGGTGGGTGATGTTGAAGCGGCCGTTAAACTCGCTGAGCCGCCCGAACACAATGTATTCCTTGCCGACCTGCAGGCTTTTTTCCAGCCAGTGAATTGCCTGAAACCACACGAGTTCCATTACACCGGTATCGTCGCGCAGGCTGCCGACCAGCCGCCGGGCGCGGCCCTCGCCGATGGTTTCGAGGCGGCGCAGGATGCCGCGAAACTGTACCTGTTCGCCTTCATTGCGTACGTCTCTGATCTTGTGAAACTGCGTACGGTCAATATAGCGGAAGGGAAAGTGGAACAGCAGGTCGCGGCAGGTAAAGATGCCCAATTCCTTTTTCAGCACCTCCGCGCGCTGCGGACCGACGCCTTTGAGGTATTCGATGTTGGAATCGAGGGTGGGCATGGCTCGAGAGGAACGGGCTATCGGGCAAAAGTAACATAGTTTGTTTTAAAATGGGCCCAGGCTTCCGGAATTTGTAAATATGATGCAGCCTTTTTGACCAAACTACCCTTCCAGCATCTCCAGCAGCCACTCTTTTTCCGTCAGGATCTCTTCTGCCTCTATCTTTTGCCGCAAGGCTGCCACAGCAGCAGCATCGCGGTGGTTCAGGTCCACGAGTTGCCGGGTATAGTGCACGATGCGGCTGTAATTGGTGCGGTGATACCCGATGGCCGTGTGGCGGCGAATGAAGTTTTTCATGCTGGCGAGGTGGCTGTCCAGCAGGTCGTATTCTGCGGTTTCGTAATAAATTTTCAGTTGTAATGTCTTGGCGATCAGGTTGTTGATCAGGTCTTTGTAATCGGAGCGCTGGAGATTGAGCAGGGCTGTTCTGTAGTCGCGGCGGGCGTAGGCGATGCGCGCGAGGTTGAGACCTGCCGTGGCTTCGCGCCAGTGGCGCTCCAGGCGTGCTTTGTTTTCCAGAACGAACGTTTCGGCCCAGTCCAGTTCGCCGACGCGCAGCGCAATGGCAGCGATATTGTTGAACGCAAAGCGGGAAAAAAGGCCGTTTTCCAGCAGCAGATCGCGGCGCAGGGCGCTTTTGTACAAGTCGAGGGTCGCCTGTAGCCACCCGGCCGCTGATTCGTTGATCTTTTTAATGCCGAAATTGATGGCCAGCAGGTAAAGTGTGCGCAGTTCGTCGGGTGGCAGCAGGGCGTCGTGGGTGCGCAGCATTTCCCGGAATCGGGCGAAATAGGCGTCGGGTACGGGGTCCGACAGAAATTTGTAACAGTAGAAGTACAGGCCCACGGCGGGAATTTGCTCCATGTTCGTATCAAGCACATAATCCAGCACCTGGTCCAGCAAACCCACCCGGTATTCGGTCTTGAACACAGCCTGGTGCGACAGGGCCAGGCAGGCAAGGCGCAGTTTTCGGGCGATGAAAGCCGTATCCATGTGGTCGGAAGTAGCCTGCAGGTTGAGCGTCTCGGTTCGGCGCGTGGAGGTCTCGAACTGGTATTGTTCCCAGTCGATCAGGTGCAGGTCGTGGTAGTAGTCGGCATGCCGCCAGGGCAGGCGCTCGCGGCCGCGCCGGGCTTCACGCAGGGCGATTTGGAAATGCTTTTCAAGGTTGCGCTTGCGGTAGGCCGCGATCAGGCGGATACCCGCGCGGTCGGCATCCTCGAATTTTTCCTTGTATATCCAGTATTTTTCGAGCAGTGCCAGCAGGGCGCTGTTGGCAAGCCTGAGTTTCTGGTTCCAGCCCGTTTTTCCTTTTCTAGCATTGGCAGCATACCTTGCCAGGGAGGTATACGCCTGCTCGGGAACGGGCGAAATGCTCGTCTCGCGGCATTGAAGCAGGTACTCGTACAGGCCAACCAGATCCGACCGGCTATTGAAAAAAGGCGAACGCACGAATTTCCCGAACTCGCGCAATTCGGGAGCGCGCAGCGTCGCAAAGGCTTCAAAAAGCAGGGTATTTTCCATTACACGGTAAAGTTCCTGAGTGAAATCGGAAATTCAAAATTACTTTTTTATTATAAAATACTGGTTTACAATATTTTTAAATTTTTTATAAAAAAAGTAAATTACAAATTGAAAAAAATGTCTTTGCTCCTGAATGCAGCAATCTGAATTTTTGCAGTATCAAAGTCTGTGTAAAAAAACTTCCAATCTCGTAAACACCGCGCCGGGAAACGCCCCTTGCCGGCGCCATCAATGCAACAACTTATGATATCCAACCGCTACATCCTACCGATCCTGTGTATATGTTTGATCGCGCTGGCGCAACGCAGCGACGCGCAGTGTACCACGGATGCCGGATCACTGTCGGGTCCGTCCATTGCAATTTGTGTGAATACCGATTTCAGTGTCGTCAATAACGGCGACCAGGTGCTCGATGCCGACGACATACTGGTGTATGTCGCGTACACCGGCAGCACGCCCAATGCGGGATCGGTGTTCGCGACTTCCACCGACGGAAATTTCCCCTGGCAAGGGGCATTTCTGGATAACTCTCCTTTCCAGGTGGCCGCAGTAGCGGGCAACGATCTGGGTGGCACGGTCGACTGGAACGATCCCTGCCTTTCTGTATCCGGGGCTGTAACGATAGAATACTCCGATCTGTCCGACCTGGCAGTGGGTGTCGGCGGAATACTGACATGCGCTACCGCACAGGTGACGATTACTGCGACTTCTTCCCAGAATAACCTCGCCTATATATGGTCACATGGAGCAACGACGCCAAGCACCATTGTTAATGCCGCGGGCAATTATTCCGTTACAGTGACCAATATGTTCGGATGCACGGCAGAATCGGAAGTGTTTGTGGATCAGGACATCGCTGTGCCGGCAATCTCTATCGGACCTGACGTCACCCTTAATTGCAATAATCCGACTGGGACTTTAACCGCAACGGCTTCTCCGCCGGTTGTGACGTATTCCTGGGTCGGGCCAAGCGGGTTTGTCACCAACGAGCAAAGCCCCACAGTAAGCTCTCCGGGCACTTACCTGCTGATCGTTACGGACGTATCAAACGGCTGCACCGCAACTGCAACGGTAGTCGTCCTGGAGAATGTGATTCCCCCGCTCGCCGATGCAGGCCCCGACCTCGGATTTCCATGCGGCGGCGGGATGGTGACGCTGAGTGCGAATTTTGCGTCGGGCGCCTCCATCAGTTGGTCAGGCCCCAATGGATTCTCGTCGAGTGTCCCCGAAGTGGATGTCAGCAGCCCGGATGCGGGTATTTATCAACTGACGGTAACCGGAACCAACGGATGCACTGCTACCGATGAAGTTGAGGTTTTCGACGGGCCGATATTGGCATTGCAAGATTTTTCCGTGACGGATGCCTTTTGTCCCGGAAGCGACGACGGCGCCATCAGCATTACAAACCTTTCGGTCGGACAAGCTCCGTTTACCTTCGCCTGGATGGGGCCTGCCGGTTTTTCAAGCACCTCACAGGATATCTCCAACCTGATTGCCGGTACTTATTCCCTTATTGCCACGGACGCCACGGACTGTAATTACCATGCTACCGTTTCAGTGAATGAACCGGTACCCATGATAGTCGCCGCTGCGGGCACCAATCCCACCTGCCCGGGCAGCAACGACGGCAGCGTTGTTGTCACGGTGTTTGGCGGAACGCCGCCGTATACATACAACTGGAGCAGTGGAAGTACAACACCCGACCAGTTTGGTCTGGGTGCGGGCGTCTATGTCGTAACGATCACCGATGCCAACAACTGCACCGCTGTATCACAGCCTGTCATTATTGTCGATGCACCACAGATTGTGATCAGTATAGTTGAATTGTACAATGATTGTAGCGGTGTAGGTGTCACAGCCAACCCCGCTGGCAGTAACCCGCCATTTGCTTACCTGTGGAGTAATGGGGTGGATGGACCTACCAATGTGTTTACGACCGCCGACACTTACTTTTTAACAATAACCGATGCCAATGGGTGTACGCAAATAGCTTCCTTTACTGCGAACCCCAACAATGGCGTGTGCGCATACCTGGAAGGCTTTGTTACAAATGATACGACCCAAAACTGTCAGTATGATTCCGGCGAGCCGGGATTAAGCGGATGGCTGGTAAAAGCCGAAGGGCCGCAGACATATTACGGCATAACAGATGCGGACGGGAAGTTTTTTATCGGCGTGCCGATCGGAGACTACACGGTATCGGTCATTACCCCCAACGGATTATGGCAATCCTGCCTGCCCGGCGTACCCGTGATGGCCGATATGCCCGACGAAACCTTCGATGTGGGCTATATGCCAGTATACAAGTTACAGGACTGCCCTTTGCTGACCGTAACGATCGGTACGAATGTATTGCGGCGCTGTTTTTCGAATAACTATTATTACATCAACTATTGCAATGAAGGAACTGCCGTTGCGGAAGATGCCAGCATAATAATTACGCTTGATCCGCTGATCTCACCGGTATCGTCACCGCTTCCCTATACGGACCTGGGCAATAACATGCTGCAGTTTGATCTAGGAGACGTGGAATCGGGCGAGTGCGGCATGTTTTACCTGAAAATTGCAGTGAGCTGCGATGCGGTGCTCGGTCAGTCGCTTTGTTCGGAGGCACACATATACCCCGACTTCCCATGCGTACAGGCAAACCCGCTGTGGTCGGGCGCCAGCATTTCCGTTTCAAGCATCTGCAATACAGATTCCGTCCGCTTTTTTATTCAGAATGTCGGCGCAGGGAACATGACCCAAGCCGTCGATTATATCGTGGTGGAAGATGCTGTGATGCTGATGCAGGGGCAGGTTATTCTCGATGCGGGTAATATGGAAACGCTGACTTTTCCGGCAAACGGCAGCACCTGGCGGGTAGAAGTCGATCAGGTGCCGTTTCACCCGGGCAATTCGCAACCGGCCCTTTCTGTGGAAGGATGCACTACAACTTCCTCGTTTTCAATGGGATTCCTCGGACAGTTCCCGCTGGACGATGCCGATCCCTGGGTCGATTATGATTGCACCACGGTGGTCGGTTCTTTCGACCCCAACGACAAGCAGGCCTTCCCGGTAGGTTACGGCGCCTCGCATTACATCCGCCCCGGCACTGAACTGGAATACCTCATCCGCTTCCAGAATACGGGCACCGATACCGCATTCACGGTGCGCGTGGTGGATACACTGTCGGCATGGCTCGACCCGACAACGATCCGACCCGGCCCGAGCAGTCACGACTATCATTTCGATCTCAGCGGTACAGGCATCGCGACCTTCCTTTTTGAAAACATCCTGCTGCCCGACAGCAACGTCAACCAGGCCGGTTCGAACGGCTTCGTGAAATTCAGCATTCTGCCCCGCGCCGATGCGCCGCTGGAGACGGTGATCGAGAACGATGCGGCGATCTATTTCGATTTTAACGAACCTGTAATCACCAATACCACGTTCCACCGGCTCGGAGAAGATTTTCTCGTCGGCATCTGGCAACCCCATGTGCCCGGCGCGGAAGTGAGCGTTGCGCCGAATCCCTTCGCCAACGAGGCAGTATTAAGCGTGAAGGGATTGCGCGACGCCTCGCCATTGTCCTTGCAGGTATTCAATCTGCAGGGCGTCATGATCAGGGAAATGCAGACAGCAGGCGACCGGTTCCGCCTGCAAAAAACCGACTGGCCGGCGGGCATTTACCTGTTCCATGTGCGCCAGAACGGAGCGGTCGTGGGCAGCGGGAAACTGATCGTTCGTTGACCGGAACCAATTGTTAAAACAAGCATTCATATCCAACCCCGGCCGGCATTTGTTCGGTCGGGGTAATTTTTATTGGAAGACCATAGATAAAAACACAAAAAGTTTTTAAAATTGGCAACAAAATCCGATTTTTGTGGGTTTGTGTTCGGGCGCACTCAACGTCCTTTTTCACCTGCATATGGATTTCAAAATATCTTCCCAATATCAGCCGACCGGTGACCAGCCGCAGGCGATCCGGCAACTGATCGGTGGCGTGGAAAACGGCGAACGCGCCCAGGTGCTGCTGGGAGTGACGGGTTCGGGAAAAACGTTCACGATGGCAAACGTGATCGCCGAACTCAACAAGCCGACCCTGGTGCTGACCCACAACAAGACCCTGACCGCTCAGCTGTTCAGCGAATTCCAGACCTTTTTTCCCGACAACGCCGTCGAGTATTTCGTGTCCTATTACGATTACTACCAGCCGGAAGCCTACGTGTCGGTCACGGATACCTACATAGAAAAGGACCTGAGTATCAATGAACTGGTGGATAAACTTCGCCTGAAAGCCACGAGCACCCTGCTCTCGGGCCGGCGCGACATCATCATTGTGGCATCCGTGTCCTGCATTTACGGTATGGGCAACCCGGAGGATTACAAAACGGGCATCATTCGCCTCCACAAGGGCATGAAACTGTCCAAAACGCAGTTTCTGTATGCCCTGGTAGACAGCCTGTATGCCCGCACGGAAACGGATTTTTCACGCGCTACCTTCCGGGTGCGCGGCGATACGGTGGACATCAACCTGCCATACGCCGACTGGGGCTACCGGGTCATATTCTGGGGCGATGAAATAGAGAGCATTGAAAGCATCGAGATCGCTTCCGGCAAGCGCATACAGGCGATGGACACGGCGGCTATTTTTCCGGCAAACCTCTACATCGCACCGAAAGACCGTCTTAACCTGATCATCAAGGAGATACAGGATGAAATGGCGGCCCAGGAAAAGTATTTCATTTCGGAAGGGCGCCTGCCCGAAGCGCGGCGTATCCGCGAGCGCACCACCTTCGACCTGGAAATGATCAGGGAACTCGGCTACTGCTCGGGTATCGAGAACTACTCGCGGTTTTTCGACCGCCGGGAACCGGGGACGCGGCCGTTTTGCCTGCTCGACTATTTTCCCGACGACTACCTGATGATCGTGGATGAAAGTCACGTCACGATACCACAGGTGCGCGGCATGTGGGGCGGCGACCGCGCGCGCAAACAATCGCTCGTAAACTGGGGCTTCCGCCTGCCCTCGGCCATGGACAACCGGCCGCTGAGTTTCGAGGAATTCGAGGGCCAGATCAACCAGGTCATCTTCGTGAGCGCCACACCCGGAGATTACGAACTGGAGCAGACGGAAGGGGTAGTGGTAGAGCAACTGGTGCGTCCGACGGGCCTGCTGGACCCTCCGATCGATGTGCGCCCTTCCCTCAACCAGATCGACGACCTGCTGGAAGAGATACAACGGCGCACCGAAGTGGGCGAACGGGCCCTGGTGACCACGCTGACCAAGCGCATGGCCGAAGAACTGGCCAACTATCTCGCCCGGGTGGGAATTCGCTGCCGCTACATCCATTCGGAAGTGGAAACCCTCGAACGCGTGGAAATACTGCGCGACCTGCGCCTCGGCGAATACGATGTGCTGATCGGCGTGAACCTGCTTCGCGAGGGACTCGATCTGCCGGAAGTGTCGCTTGTGGCCATTCTCGATGCAGACAAAGAGGGCTTCCTGCGCAATACCCGCTCGCTGACGCAGACCGCCGGCCGTGCTGCGCGCAACTCAAACGGGCTGGTGATCTTTTACGCGGATAAACTCACCGACTCGATGCGCAACACCATCGATGAAACCAACCGCCGGCGGCTGGTCCAGATCGCGTACAATGAAAAGCATGGAATTACGCCGACTACGGTGACCAAAAGCAGGGAACAGATCCTGGCGCAGCGCAGCATTCTCGATATCCGCGGCACGGAACCCACCAAATACTACGTCGAAAACGGAGAAATCGATCTTGCCGCCGAACCGGTGGTGGCCTACGCCACGCGGTCGCAACTGGAAAAGATGATCGCCGAATCGGAGAGCAATATGAAAAAGGCGGCTAAAGACCTCGATTTTATCACTGCCGCACAGTTTCGCGACGAAATGCTGGCACTGAAGAAGATACTGGGTGAACGATTTGGCAGGGAGTAGGTTATGGATGGTCGGGATTGTTAATTTGCCTTTTTTGCTCTTAGAAATACCCCAGTGCTTGAAAATTCCGGAAATTTAAGCTCGAAAATACCAAGCACCGGATATGCATTTACTTGACTGGCTTAGTCCGTTGAAGGATAAAACCCATGCCGGAGGTCGATACACCGAATTGAAGGCCGGGTTGATCCTGAAAACGATCGAACGGCTGGAACAGCGGATCAGCGACCGTTTCCCCGATTCCGGCTTGAGCAAAGTATGCGCGGAATTCAGGGCCTTATCCTACGAGTCGGTGGAGCTGGCGCGGCGCCTGGTACCGCCGATCTGGCCGGTGCGCATTGCCGCGTGGGTGGCGGCAATGCTGTTGCTCGGCCTTGTACTCTGGGCGCTTTTTCAACTGATACAACACTTCTCTTTCGAAACCAACGGCCTCGTGGATCTTATGCAGACCACCGAAACCGCCATCAACGAACTTATCTTTTTGGGCCTTGCCCTCTTTTTCCTCATCAGCCTGGAAACACGGATCAAACAACACTCGGCGCTCGCCGCATTGCATCGACTGCGCAGCATCGCGCACGTGGTGGATATGCATCAGCTCACCAAAGACCCTGCCTACCTGATGGGGCGGTTTACACAGACGCGGGCTTCTCCGGAACGCAGCCTCTCGCGGCTCGAATTGACGCGCTATCTCGATTACTGCTCCGAAATGCTGGCGCTGAACAGTAAAGTAGCGGCCCTTTTCGCACAGAACATGGATGACCCTGTGGTGCTGAATGCCGTGAACGATCAGGAGTCGCTCACACAGGGCATGGCAGCCAAGATCTGGCAAAAGATCATGATCCTCGACCTCGCTGAAGAATAGCACGGCGGCTGCCAACTTCACGAAGCGCAGGACTTCAAAACGAGCATGGAAAACCGGTCCGTAGCGCCTTGATTTCCAGGGCAGATATCTATCGCGTAAAACCGTTAAGTGTTAAAACCTGCCGCAGGCTCAATAATTACCCGCTAATTCTCTTTTTTTGCCATCCCTCCCGACAGTGATATGGTCATATTACTGAAAGTTAAAAACCAATTTTAATGCGCTATTGACAGGTAAAAGACAGAAAAAATTGTATCAAATGGCCTGTGTTTTGCCTTAATTGCCTCAAAAAGTTGTTTTTTTGGTAAAAAAGTTTGCCAGAAAATTGCGTGTTGCTACATTTGTGCGCCTCACCCATGAAAGCCAAGAGCCGAGTTACCCGACTCTAACAAACCAGGCGCATCGACGGCGACGCCAAATTATCCGCTTTCAACTGCCCGAAAAAACCTAATCCAAACCACCCTCTGCGTCCGCCGAACTGATTTGCAAAAACACCGAGGCATTGTAATCGCCTGATTCGCCTGGTAAACTCTAAATGTATGGGCAGGAAAGAAAAGTTTGTCTACAACATTCAAACATTAACCTACGAAAAAGTAGTAATCCCGTTCAAAACCCGTCTCCTACAAGCCTTCGGATTTTTCTCCGTCGTACTTGTTACCTCTTTCGCCTTACTTGCTTTACTCTATACCCTCTTCCCCTCGCCCCGCGAAAAAGAACTGGTGCGGGAGATCGAACAGATGGGATATAAGTACAACCAGATGGATGGTCAGCTGGATCTGATGAGTAAGGTTCTCAAAAACATTCAGGATCGCGACGCCAATGTGCACAGGGCCGTTTTCGGCATGGATCCCATCGACAACGACATCTGGAATGCCGGTATCGGTGGCCATGAGGCTCATCCCGAACTTGCCGCATTCAAATACGGCGGCGATATCGTAGCAACTACCCTCGAGCGGGTGGATATGTTGAGCCGCCAGCTCGCGCTGCAAAGCAAATCGCTCGACACCCTGCAGGACATGGCCAACAACCAGCAAAAAATGCTGGCTTCCATCCCAAGCGTCAA
Source organism: Lewinellaceae bacterium (assembly GCA_020636045.1). Taxonomy (GTDB): domain Bacteria; phylum Bacteroidota; class Bacteroidia; order Chitinophagales; family Saprospiraceae; genus M3007. The sequence goes on along the minus strand of JACJYP010000001.1, from coordinate 322,504 downwards.
ACCTGTCCGCGAAGACAAGTTGCAAAAAAGCATCGGTACGCTTTCGGGTTTCGGCTATCGCATCCACCCTGTATACAAGATCAGGAAGTTTCACGCCGGGCTTGACTTCCCTGCGCGCGTCGGCACCGCCATTCAGGCATCCGGCGACGGCACGGTGGTGTCTACGGGCTGGCATTCCGGCTACGGCAACTGCGTGAAGATCAGCCACGGATACGGCTACGAAACCCTGTACGGGCACATGAGCAAGATCACCGTGCGCCAGGGTGAGCGCGTGAAAAAAGGCCAGAAGATCGGTGAAGTAGGCGACACAGGGCTTTCGACAGCGCCGCACCTGCACTACGAAGTGCACCGCAAAGGCAACCCGGTCAACCCGATCAATTTCTGCATGGACAATCTTACGCCGCAGGAATACCAGCAAATGGTGAAAGTGGCCAATATGGCCAACCAGTCGCTGGACTAAAAATCTGGAAAACACTATGAACGGATAGGTCACCTGCCTGTTAAAATGCAGCAGGAGACAATAGACAGCAAAGGGGGATGCCGTGTAAAGCGGTGTTCCCCTTTTTTCATGTAAATGTTTGCCTAATGCCACAAGAGGCGTCAAATTCCTTCCCGACCTTTGCGGCGCACAACGATCTGCCGGTTTGTGTGTTTAATTCGTTTGCCTTGACCCGTCAGAGATAAAAACATGACCAATACCGTTATACGCCGCGTGATCGTACTGGGAGCCTTGTCGATCCTCAGCCTCCTGGCCGTGCAGACCTATTGGGTGCTGCGCACCTGGGACCTACAGGAACAGGAGTTCAACCGGAAAGTATATCAGGCGCTGCTGGACGCTTCCAAAAACCTGGCGCAGGCTACCTTGTTCGAACTGCCTCCCCAGAACCTGATCGATCAGGTATCTTCCAATTATTACGTGGTGAATGTGGACAATGACTTCGACCCCAAAACCCTGGAATTTTACCTGCAAAAATCATTCGAGAACCAGGGTATGCACGAGGATTTCCAGTACGGCATATTCGACTGCTCCAGCAAGCAGATGGTCACCGGCAAAACGATCAAGTACAACAAAACTTCGCCTTTTTCAGTCGTTGAACTGGACAAGAGCGAAGCGCTGCCGCCGCATATCCGCACGGAATTGAACTACTATTACGGCGTGCGTTTCCCGGGGAAAAACGTCAATATCCTCAGCAATATGTGGATCGTGGTCGTGTTCACCGCGCTCATGCTGATCACCCTGGCGTTTTTTATCTACGCCATGTTCGTGATCCTGCGTCAGAAACAGCTGTCGGAACTCCAGCGCGACTTCATCAACAACATGACCCACGAGTTCAAGACCCCGATCTCTACGATCAATGTATCTACCGACGTTTTTTTGCAAAATGACCAGATAAAAAAAGACCCGCGCCTGAACCGCTATTCCGGCATCATCAAGGAACAGGTGCTTCGCCTGAACACACAGGTGGAAAAAGTGCTGCAACTGGCCAAGATCGAGCGGGACAAGATCGAACTCAACACGGAAGAACTCGATCTGGTCGAACTGATCAGGGAGGTAACGCCGTCCATTGAAATGAAGGTGAATGAACGGGAAGGCGGGCGCCTGGAACTCGACCTCCCGGCCTCGGCCGTCATGGTGCGCGCCGATCGGATGCACCTGACCAACATCCTGCACAACCTCGTCGATAACGGCGTTAAATACAGCAAAGGGGCGCCCGAAATTCGCATCGCTCTGAAACAAGAGGATGGTCGTACTGTACTTAGTATTCAGGACAAGGGCATCGGCATTCCCAAAGAACACCTGAAGCGCGTGTTCGATAAGTTTTACCGGGTGCCGACCGGCAACGTGCACAATGTCAAGGGTTTCGGGCTTGGATTGTATTATGTAAAAACCATGTGCAAGGAACACAAATGGAAACTCGATATCCACAGCGAGCCCAACAAGGGCACGACCATCGAGATCAATATGCCGGTATCCGGTTGAAGCCGGCCGTTCCCTGCGCCAAATGACTGACCATGTATGTTTTTCATCCCGGTGATTATTTTGTCCAGTTAGGCGACCTGCGGGCCACCTTTCCGGCCTGGCTGAAGAAGAGGATCCATGCCCAAATTGCCGTCCTGGCCGACGAACATACCCTGCAATATTGCCTGCCTGTATTTGAAGAAAAAACAGGTCTGCGGCTTGGCGAAAATGCCATTGTCATCCCCGCCGGCGAACAACATAAAAGCCTGAGCATGTGTACGTTTGTTTGGAACGCCATGCTGGAGGCGGGACTCGACCGCAAAGCACTGCTTATCAACCTCGGCGGTGGCGTGATCGGCGATATGGGCGGTTTTTGTGCCGCCACCTGGAAACGCGGAATCGATTTCGTACAGGTACCGACCACCTTGCTCGGCATGACCGACGCCTCGATCGGAGGCAAACTGGGCATCGACTTTCAGGGAGTGAAAAATACGATCGGTGTATTCTGTGAGCCGGCAGGCGTTTTCGTCGACCCGGTGTTTCTGGATACGTTGCCGGAACGGGAACTGCGCAGCGGCTTTGCCGAAGTGATCAAGCACGCGCTGATCGGCGATCCGGCCCTGTGGAAAGCGATCAATGCGAAAAACTTCAAGCTCGGGAAACGCCTGAATGCACAGGATGGCCTGTCCTACATGGATCTGCTGCGCGCTTCGATCGAGGTGAAAGCCCGCGTGGTAAAGGAAGATCCCTATGAAAAAGGCCTGCGCGCGCTGCTCAATTTCGGTCATACCGTCGGACATACCCTGGAGAGCTATTTTCTCGAAACGACGGAGCCGCTGACGCATGGAGAAGCCGTCGCCATCGGCATCATTTGCGAAACCTGCATCGGCGCCGGCAAAAAACACCTCGACAAAGTGGCGGAACTCATTCTGAAACATTTCCCGCATCGACCGATCCCCATGCATGCCGCCGATGTGCTTCTGGAGTTGATGCGGCACGACAAAAAGAACGCTTCCGGAAAGGTGCGCATGGCGATCCCGGGGCGAAAGCCGTTTTCCATGAAAATACTGGCGCCGCGGGATGCGGAGATCAGGCGGAGTCTGGAGTATTACAATTCACTGGGTCCTTCCTTGTAAAGACGCGGTTATTCGTTCACTCATCGAATCAGCGCATTTACTTCTCCCCAAGTATCACTTACATATTGACATAAAAAAGTTGGTGCCGAATGGTTAGTTTTCCAGAAACTAAAAGGGTTATGTATACCAACAAGATACCTCGTGTCACCTTTTTGGCGGCGTTTATTTTTGGGATTTCGGTAACGCTAACAGCCCAAAAGTGGGAAGATCTGCCACAACCATTCGGAGGGAGTATCATTCATTTTGAAGAAGATGCCGGCGACCTGTATGCGCTTACACACGGCGGGATATTCAAAAGCGCTGATGCCGGACAGCATTGGTCGCTATTGAAAGAATCCCGATCTATATGCTGGTCTGCTTCCCAACTGGAAGTATCGGAAGGATATTTATACATACTCACAACTCAGGGAACAATTGAACGCAGTGCGGACCAGGGCGAATCCTGGGAGACGATCTTGGCGAAACCATACCCAATAAACGGGCAGGGCGAAGTGATCCTGCACATATATGCAGATGGTGATACTTTGTTGGTTGGCAGCCGGTTAACTGTTTACCGCTCAGTCGACCGGGGCGATACCTGGGAGAAAACAATCGATCACTATGCAGCGAACTATCGCGGTTTTGGAAAGGTCAATGGCGACTATTTCGTCTCTTACGACCGGTATATTCTGAAATCGGCTGATGCCGGAATTAGCTGGGACCAGGTTTTTTCAGCGGGTTATAATTTCGCCGACTTTACAGTGGTCGATACAATTGTGTATGCGCTCTACGAAGGGTTTCCAAGGTTTATTCGCTCATATGATTCCGGCCAGACCTGGGATAAAATTGATACTGATACTATAAAGTTTTATCAATATCATTCTGACTTTGATGATTGGCTCACCGGTTATGGTCAATCCGTATATTATGGTTCCGATTACGGATGTATCCACGGCAGTGTTAACATATTTCATTCTCCCGATGCCGGTGATGAATGGTTTTCTGCACCCTGGGAAAGTTTGCAGTACCGCCGGCTGAGCGATTTGAAGGCGATGCAGGGCCAATTGCTGGCCGGAACCTTCCAGGGGGTATTTCGCTCTACGGATGACGGAACCACTTTTTCTCCTTACCACGACGGTATGAACAGCACCTGGGTCAGGAACATTCTGAAAAGCAAGAACAACCGCTGCTGGGCTGAAACATACCAGGGCGTTTTTTCTTCCGACGATAACGGTCAGAACTGGACACTCCGGTTTGATGGCGACCTGGATGGTTCATGTGATTATTTTACGCAAACCTTGTTCAGTACGCAACAACGCATGTTTTTCAAAGATGGCTGTAAGGTGGTTTATTCGGAAGACAATGGCGAAACCTGGCAGGCAATTCCGGCATTTCAAAGCTGGGATTGCCCGGACTTGACCGTGACCACTCATGCAGCCTGGTTTTCGACCTATAGCAAAGTATACAAGTTTTCAGATGATGAATCTGTGCTGGTGGATGTCACAAACTCAGTACCTGCTCCCAGGCACTTCGCCGCGAAGGGTGAAATTATTTATCTGACAACCTTTGATAAAAGCTACATTTCCCGCGATGCAGGTATGACCTGGGGTGCAATGCCTGAATTGTATGAGGATAGCACCAAAATACACCACTATATGATCGGTATTGGCGATGAAAATATGTGGTTGAGGTCGTATTATATTCCGTTATATGACGAACGCATTTATCGGTACGGGTATGAAAGTGGCGAGTATGAGAGAATGATCCCTGTAGATGTATCAACGGGCGACAGTATTCCGGAAGGTCAAATTGTGTTTTTCGAGAAAACAGGCAACATCCGCTGGATGAGCGCAAGAGGCAAGGGGCTTTATTATACCACTGATGTTGACGGGGAAAAGTGGTCGCTTTTTACTCCGGCTTTGCCGATACCTAATGCTACTACGATATTTGTCGACAATGATGACCTGTGGGCCGGTACCGCAGGAGCGGGCATATTCAGAATAGCGCTTAATGTTCCGCCGGCCGGTAATGATCATCCTATGTTTTCTCTGATGCCCAATCCCTCGGCAGGGAATGTCTCTCTTTCTTCCGACGTATTCTTTTCCGACCCGCTCATGCTACAGATATTTGATGCCGCCGGCCGTCTGGTATACGACCGGGTACTTTTACCGGGCTCATTTTGGGAAGAGAGCCTGCAAGGATTGGCTTCAGGTATGTATTTTTGGCATATTAAAACGGCAACGAGTTCTACTGTGTTAAAATGGATCAAATCACAGTAGGATAAACCTACACCTCATGTTTACCGGCATCATCGAAACCCTGGGCACCGTCAGCGCCATAGAAAGGGATCGTTCCAACGTGCATATCACACTCGAAAGCCCCATATCGGACGAGTTGAAGATCGATCAGAGTGTAAGCCACAACGGCGCCTGCCTTACAGTGGTGGCGCTTGGCCCCGGCTGGCACCGTGTCACGGCCGTAGAAGAAACGCTGCGTCGCACCAACCTCGGCGACTGGAAACCGGGCACCCGCGTCAACCTCGAACGCTGCCTGCCTATCGGCGGACGCCTTGACGGGCATATCGTGCAGGGGCATGTGGACGCCCTCGCTACCTGTGTAGAAGTTGCAGAAACGGGCGGCTCCTGGCGTTTTACATTTCGCTATGAGCCTGCACCCGAGCATTTACTGGTCGATAAAGGCTCGGTCTGCCTCAACGGTGTGAGCCTGACGGTGGTAGAACCGGAGGATGACCTTTTTTCGGTGGCCATCATCCCCTACACCTGGGAGCATACCAATTTCAGGCACTTGCGCGCAGGCGACTCCGTGAATGTAGAATTCGACATCATCGGAAAATACATTGCCCGCCACATGGCGGCCTACCGCCGCTGATTATGCGCTGCCGGCGGCTTCACTTTCTTCTTTCAGGAAGGCGCGGATCCGTTCGTTGAGGCTCGACATGCGTTCGCCGTGCTGGCTTTCGTCGAGGCCGCGCAACTCCTCCTGCTCGCTTACCCGAAGCGGCACCAGCATACTCGTCATTTTCAGCAGCAGCCAGGAGCCGCCGAACGTAAACACGCATACGATGGCCAGGGCGACCAGGTGGCTCACAAAAGTCTCCGTGCCGCCATAGATGAGCCCTACATCTTTCGCAAAAACGCCTGTAAGCAGCATGCCGGTGATGCCGCCGACGCCGTGACAGGGGAAAACGTCGAGCGTATCGTCGATACCGGAGCGGTTGAAATAAAACAATACGATGTTGCTGACGATAGCGGCGGCAAAACCGATAAAAAGGCTTTGACCGATGGTCACGAACCCTGCGGCAGGCGTAATCGCCACCAGGCCTACTACGGCGCCGATGCAGGCGCCCATGGCCGAAGGTTTGCGGCCCATCAGGCCTTCATAAAATACCCAGGTCATCATCGCGGAGGCAGAAGCGAAATTGGTCGTAGCAAACGCCAGCGCAGCCGTTGAATTGGCGCCCAGCGCCGATCCAGCATTGAACCCGAACCATCCGAACCACAATAAACCGGTCCCGAGAATGATGTACGGGATATTGGCCGGGCCGTGGTGGTTGCCGTTTTGGCGCGTCTTTCGATGGCCCAGCACCATTGCACCCGCAATGGCGGCAAAACCCGCACTCATATGCACCACCGTGCCGCCGGCAAAATCCAGCACGCCCATTTTCCGCAAAAAACCATCCGGATGCCAGGTCCAGTGTGCCAGCGGGGCGTAAATAAATACGGTGAACAGGCAAATGAACACCATGTACGCCGTGAACTTGATGCGTTCGGCAAAACTGCCAGTGATCAGCGCAGGCGTGATAATGGCAAATTTTAACTGGAACAACGCGAACAACAGGAACGGAACCGTAGGAGACAGGTCGGGGTGCGGCCCGAGGTGTACACCTTTGAACATGAAAAACGTCGCCGGATTTCCAATAAAACCGCCGATGCTGTCACCAAAAGCCAGGCTGAATCCCACTACTACCCACAGAAAACTTACGATCCCCAGCGAAATGAAACTTTGCAACATGGTGGACACGACATTGCGAAAACTCACCATCCCACCGTAAAAGAAGGAAAGCCCTGGCGTCATCAGGAGCACCAGTCCTGCTGCCACCAGCATCCAGGCCGTGTCAGCCGCATTGATCTCTGCGGAAACTTCGGTGGACGCAGGAGCGAACAGCGCTGCGACCGAAATCAGGGACAACAAAGCGAACGAAATAAGCCATTTTTTACGCATTTCAGAGAAAGTTGGTTTCGAAAAAAAGAAATCCTGTCCGGCAAAAAGTCAGACAGGCAAAATGATTGGATCGGTAAAAAACGGGTAGGGCGGAAAAATTTGGTTTAAGGCAAAACGGGGCTGCTGTACACCCCCAAAAATAGCCAATATGACCGGTTAGGGAAGCCGGTGGGGCCAAAATTTATTTGTTTTCCGGCAAAAAACATGCCCGCCATCGCATCGCCAGTTGAAAAAGCGGTTGTGTGCTGTTGTTTGAGTAATTGGCGTAATTACGCACGAAAAAGGTTTGTTTTTTGCGAAAACGGTTGGCTTTGATTTGTTTTTCAACTTTTCAAATAAAAAAATTGATGACTCGGCATGGCAATACTGCAGCTTAAGAACGCTCCAGCAGCCACCATACGGGCCGCGAGCGCTTCACCACTTTATAGTTGGTCGTGATGTAGCGTGAAATATGCGCGATCGCCTCATCGGGGTCGTCTGTTAAAAGCAGCAAATTCATGTCTTCGGGCGATATGGTACCCTGTGTTACCATAAACTCCAGATAATCCCGCAAGGGCTGAAAGAATTCCTTTCCCATCACGACAATGGGGAAGTTTTCGATGGTCCTGGTCTGCACGAGCGTGAGCGTTTCGAAAAATTCATCCATGGTGCCGAAGCCGCCCGGAAAAATGACGAAGGCATACGAATATTTCAGGAGCAGCACCTTGCGCACGAAAAAATAGCGGATCGTTACGAACTTGTCCAGATAGGGATTTTCCCTTTGTTCGTGTGGCAGCACGATATTACATCCGACCGACCGACCGCCTGCTTCGCGGGCGCCCCGATTGGCGGCTTCCATGATGCCGGGGCCGCCTCCTGTCATAATGGCAAGGCCGAGTTCGCTGGCGATGCGCCCGCTAAGCTGCCGCGCGGCCTCGTAATGCGGATGGCCTTCCTTAAAGCGCGCCGACCCGAATACCGTGACGCAGGGGCCGATAAAATGCAGGCCGCGAAACCCGCGCAGAAACTCCCACAGCACCTGAAAGGCAAAGCGCAGTTCGAAACTCCGGCTTTTGGGGCCTTCCAGAAATACGGGTTCTTTCGAGTTGATGAGTGGTTTTTTCTTCGCCATGGGCATTGGAATTTGTGCGCTGAATCTTTCGTCCTGTTTCGCCGGGGCCAAACTACGATCTTTCGCCCATACACACGATTCATTCGGTTCGCCTTACCTTTGCGCTTTTATCCGGCCGGGGCCATTCCCGTTCCTCGCCGGACCTGCAAAAGATGGCCGAACAAAACTTCGTCGATTACGTCAAGATCCTTTTCCGCTCCGGCAAGGGCGGCGCGGGCAGTGTACACTTTTTCCGCGGCCCCGCCATCCCCAAGGGTGGCCCCGACGGCGGTGACGGCGGCCGTGGCGGTCATATTATCCTGAAAGCCGATCCGCAGGAGTGGACGCTCCTTTCCCTGAAATTTACAAAACACATATACGCCCAGGACGGCCAAAACGGTCGCGGCGGCCTGAAAACGGGCAGCGATGGCCAGGATATCATTGTGAAAGTGCCCCTGGGTACGGTGGCCCGCGATGCCGAAACGGGAGAAATGCTGCTCGAGATCACGGAAAAAGGAGAAGAAAAAATACTCCTGTCGGGTGGTCGCGGCGGAAAAGGCAACAATTTTTTCAAATCGGCTACCCATCAAACCCCGCGCTACGCGCAGCCAGGCGAATCCGGTTTCGAGCAGTGGGTCGTCCTTGAACTGAAGGTATTGGCCGATGTGGGTTTGGTCGGCTTTCCCAATGCGGGCAAAAGCACCCTGCTGAGTGCAGTAACCGCCGCCAAGCCAAAGATTGGCGACTATGCCTTTACCACGCTGGTACCGCAACTTGGCATCGTAAAGGTGCGGGAAGGCCAGACCTTTATCATGGCCGATATCCCCGGCATCATCGAAGGCGCGCACGAAGGCCGCGGCCTGGGGCATCGCTTTCTGCGCCACATCGAACGGAACAGCGTGCTACTGTTCATGATTCCCGCCGATACGGAGCGCGACATCAGCGAAGAATTCGGGATCCTGGTCAACGAGCTCGAAGCTTTCAACCCCGAACTGCTTGACAAGCCGCGCCTGCTCGCTATTTCCAAAAGCGACCTTATCGACGATGATCTGGAAAAAATGCTGCGCAACACACTTCCGGCGGGTGTGGAAGTGATCTTTATTTCCTCGATGACGAACAAAAATCTGCAGACCCTGAAGGACCTGCTCTGGCGGATGCTGACGGTCGATCAGGAAGTCGCCGACTGACAGGCAGATCAATCTTTCTTCTTTTTCCGGGCATTCACGCCCCGCACTACTGCGCTTTCGCCAAATTTTTTTCTGATATGATCGAGTTGTTGCAGCAATTGCGTCTCGCGGGCATTTTCAGCAAATAATTCCGCCTGGGCCTGGCCGTCGCTCAGGTCGCTGAAGCGCACACCCATCAGCCTGAGCGGCCGGCGATGATCGTACAGTTCGCCGAACAATTCCTGTGCTGCTTCCATCAATGTGGAATCCCGGGCAGTGAGCGGTACCTTGCGCTGCTTGCTGAAAGTGCTGAAATCGGGATAGCGGATCTTGACAGCCACACAGGCCGTGTGTTTGCGGTCCTGCCGGAGCTCAAATGCCAGGCGGGTGACGAGATCGGTCAGGCGGTCGCGCAATTGCCGGATTTCTCCGATATCCGCGTGAAAGGTCCGTTCAGTAGAGATGCTTTTCTGCTCGCGATACGGCGATACGGCGCTGTCGTCTTCTCCGCGGGCTTTTTTTATCATATAGGACCCGTGTTTGCCAAATTCGCGCTCGAGCATGGCCGCGGGCGCTTCCGCCAGTTGCCCGAGTGTATGGATGCCCATCAGGGCCAGTTTGCGCTGCGTTTCCCTGCCGATGGAGGGCATTTTCCCGACGGCAAGCGGCGCCAGGAAGGCGCGCTCCGTGCCGGCCGGTATCAATAGTTCTCCGTTGGGTTTGGCTTCGCCGGCGCCGATCTTTGAAACGGTTTTATTGACGGAAAGAGCCATGGTGAGTGGCAGCCCCGTTTCTTTCATGATCCGCTGCCGCAATGCCTGCGACCACTTCCAGCAGCCGAAGTATTTGTCCATGCCGCTCAGATCAACGTAAAATTCGTCGATGGAGGCTTTTTCAAATAAAGGCGCGGCGTCGGCGATGATGCGGGTCACGATCCGCGAATGTTGCCCGTAAGCGGACATGTCGCCGCGCAGCACAACGGCTTCCGGGCAAAGCCTGAGGGCCGCCTTGACCGGCATGGCCGAACGCACGCCGAATTTGCGCGCTTCATAGCTGCACGACGATACTACCGCGCGGTCGCTCAATCCGCCGACAATGACGGGTTTTCCGCGCAGTTCGGGCTGGCGAAGCAGTTCGACCGATACAAAAAAAGCGTCGAGATCAAGGTGGAGGACGGCGCGTTCAAACACGGTATAATGATACGGAATAATCCGCTACAACACCCCGTATTGTTCGAACAGCGACGTCAGTTCTTTGGCATCGGCGGCGATGTGGTCGGCCCCGCATTCGAGGAGTTTCTCGTCGTGGCCGTCGAAGATATGTGCTGCACCGAGGAAACCCACGACGCGCAGCCCCGCTTTTTTGGCGGCCGTGACGCCTGTAGGGCTGTCTTCCACCACCAGCGTTTCCTGCGGCTTGAGTCGCAGGGTTTCCAGCGCCAGTTCGAACACATCGGGGTGTGGTTTCGGGCGTTCTACCTGCTCGGCAGAAAAGATGCTTCCGTCGAGTGCGTGCCGGAGGCGAACGTGGCGGAGGCAGCGATCGACGTGCCCGGCGCTGCCGTTGGAAACGACACTTTTGGGTGTTTTCAGGTTTTTAAAAATCGTCGGCATGCCGGCAATTGCCCGCAATTCGCGTTTAAAACCTTCAACATGGAGCGTGCGCAAGCGGTTGAAATAATCGTCGGGTATGCGGATGCCGTATTCGCGGCTGATGATGTCGAGAATGTCGCGTTCGAGCAGCCCCGGAAAGCGCCGGCTGTACTCGGCTTCGCTCATCCGGAACCCGCTTTCGCCAAGCAGGCTCAGCGAAGCGCGCACGGCAATGATCTCGGAATCAACGAGTGTGCCGTCGTTATCGAAAAGAATGTGTTTGAGCATATGGAAAAAAACGTGCAGCCCGGCATGTACTGGTGCCGGGCTGCATGGTAAAACCGTAAAAAGCGGTCAAAGTTTGTAAAACTGCCTGGCAGTGCTTGCAGCGCCGGTGCTGACCTTCAGGAAATAGGCGCCTTCCGGCAGGTCCGCAATGTCCAGTTCGTACTGCGTTTCATTTTCGGGCACAATCCCCGACTTTACCTGCCGCCCCGTCATATCGAAGATGCTAAAAGATGCATCCGTTTTGGGCCGTTCTTCCCATTGCAGGTACAAAAATGCTCCTGCGGGCTGCGGGTACAGGCGCCATGCATCCCCGTCTGCAGCCACAGCGCTCACTACATGGCTGTACGAGTGGGCGCCGTCAAAATCGACCTGCCTCAGGCGGTAATAGTTGGTGCCCGGCATCGGGCGTTCATCGGCAAACGTATAGTTCAGCGGCTCCAGGGATGTGCCTGCTCCCGTGACGCGGCCGATCTCCGAAAAAGAACGCCCGTCGGTGCTGCGTTCGACGGAGAAGTAGGCGTTGTCGGTTTCAGTGGCCGTACGCCAGGAGAGCAATACCGTTTTTTGCCTGTAAATGGCCTGGATACCCGTTAATTCAATGGGAAGCGTGCCGTTTGCGGTAATGGAAACGTTGTCCAGGCCCATGTGGCAGTTGTCACCAAGCCCGCTACCCGTAGCAATGGTCCAGGAAAAACTAAACGAACTTCCGTTGATGAGATTCAGGCCTGTTATCGAGATACTCCTATTGGTTATAATAACCGATCCAAGGTTGCCATTGGGTGTTCCCGGTGTCGCTGTTGTTAATGTTGCGCCATTTATCGTACCGCCGGCGCTGAATGAGAAGTCTAGTGTAGTAGCCCGCCCCCCCTGCGAGTACTGTTCTGCATCCCAACTGATATCAAAGCCGGAAATAGTTCCTGCGGGGATACTATTTACTGCACTAAATGTGAGTGTTTGAATACCGCCACCGGCGGCAATCTTGCTACCAATAGCGATTTCACCGGTACCGTCCTGATTCAAGGCATATGTAGACAGGGCACTCTGCCATGGGCCTGTATTGGAATAAAATCCGCCGGGATTGTAATCGTTAAACGAATTGCTCCAGTTGGCTGGTAAAGTCACCTCGGTGCCGTCGAACGTTTCAAAATCCTGGATATACGCGCCTGCGGCACCAACGTCGGTGAAGGCATGCTGGCTTTGCAAAGCACCGCTCGACAGCAAAAAAAGCCAGAAAAAAAGGAGGAATCGGGAACCGCCAGGTCGATTGAAGTAAATAACGATCATACAAAAAAGTGAAAGGGTGATGAATGCGTTCCCGGTTTTGGGCCCTGAAAAGTACAAAGACATTTCTACGATACAAATGTACCGGCAGGCATTTTCCGGAAACAATTTCTCCCGTTACTTTTCTGTAAACTCTGCCGGCTGCCCGGCAGAGTCATGCAGCGGCAACCCGGTCGATCCGCACATCCATGAGGGAAAACCACAGCGGCGGCACCAGGGCAATCACCATACTGGCCGGATACCCGAATGGCAATTGCGGACTTTCGTCCATATGCCGGAGTATCTGATACTTTCGGGTCGACTTGTAGTGGTGGTCGCTGTGGCGCGTGAGTTCGTACAACATGATACGCCCCAGTTCGTGATCGCTGTTCCACGAATGCACCGGCGATACAGGCTCCGGGCGGCCTGAGGGCAGGAGTTTTCGGCGCAAACCGTAATGTTCGATATAGTTGATGGTTTCCAGCAGCAAAAAGCCGATGATGCCTACCACAACAGCCCCGGCCAACCCGCGCCAGCCAAACCACCAGGCGATGCCAATGAGCCAGGCGAACTGATAAAGCATAAAGCGCAGCATTTCGTTTTGCTGCGACCAGAATGGTTTACCTGCTTTTTGAAGGCGTTCTTTTTCCAGTGCCCAGGCATCTCGCCAGCTGCCGGTGACCGAGCGCCACCAAAATGCGTACAAATTTTCGCCGCGCCGGGCGGAGGCAGGGTCTTGCGCCGTGGCCACGTGCTTGTGATGTCCGCGGTTGTGCTCAATGAAAAAGTGCTGGTAGAGCGCGGGCAGCAGCATGAGCTTCGACAGCGCCTGTTCGAGGCGATTTGCCCGGTGGCCGAGTTCGTGGGCTACATTGATGCCGTTGGCGCCCACTACGATCCCCGTGCTCAGGGTAAGACCCAGCAATTCTATGGTGGTAAATGCCTGCGTCGAGACCAGATGCACGTACCACAGCACGATAACGAACAGCAATGGCGCATTGAGGTAAAGCAGCCAGTCGAACAAGCGCCGACGCAGCAGATGCTCTTCTTCCCGTGCTGTAAAATTGGCTGCAGACATGGGCAGCAGCATTTCGCCGATCGGGATGATCACGAATGCAAGTATAACGACCGACCACGACCATGCGCCTTGCCAGTAAAGGGCAAACATGGCAGCCAGCGGAATAGAATAGGCGAACAAGTATTTCAGATCTCTCATGGTATTGCAGGCGGAAACATTATACACTATGAAGTGACAAGTTGAGCGTGGTTATCCGGAAAGTCAAAAGAGCCGGAACTTATGTGATCAGGCTCAGGGACTCTACCGATCCCTCCGGATACTGCAAAAACTCAGACTTGCCAAGTCTCGACAAACATACAACATCACGAAGGCATAAAAGTGCAGAACAAAAGCAAAATGCTCGATGAAAATACATTTTCCGGGCCCCACAAAAGGCAACTCCAATCTCTGACTGGCAAATTGCCGGGCAACAAAAAACCGGCTGCCCGCATACTTCATGCGAACAGCCGGCAAGACCGGTTTCGGTCCGGTTAGATCATATTATTTCACACCAAAATCCTTGCGGATCTTATTCAGCGCGCTGCCTGCCTTTACCCACTCTATCTGTGCTGCATTGTAGGTATGTTTTACGTCGAAAGTGTCGCTGCTGCCGTCGGCGTGGTCGAGGCGGATCTGCAGGGATTTGCCGGGGGCAAACTTGTCGAATCCGAGGATACTTACTTTGTCGTCCTGTCTGATCTTGTCGAAGTCGGCCGGGTCGGCGAATGTAAGCGCCAGCATACCCTGTTTTTTCAGGTTGGTCTGGTGAATGCGGGCGAACGATTTTACCACGACGGCTTTCACGCCCAGGAAGCGGGGTTCCATGGCTGCGTGTTCACGGCTGGAGCCTTCGCCGTAGTTGTCTTCGCCAAATACCACGGTGCCGATGCCTTTTTTCTGATACAGGCGCGCCGAAGCCGGCACTTCCATATACTCGCCGTTTTCGAAGTTCAGCACTTTGTTGCGTTCGTCATTGTAGGCGTTGGTGGCGCCGATCAGGCAGTTGTTGGAAATGTTTTCCAGGTGGCCGCGATATTTCAGCCAGGGGCCGGCCATCGAAATATGGTCCGTGGTGCATTTCCCTTTTGCCTTGATCAGGATGCGCATGCCCTGAAGTTCTTCGCTGGAGATCGGGGTAAACGGCTTGAGCAGTTGCAAGCGTTCCGATTTTTTGTCCACTGCGACCTTTACGGAACCGCCGCGTTTTGCCGGAGCGATGTAACCTGCGTCCTCCACGGCAAAACCCGCTTTCGGCAGTTCGATACCTTTGGGCGGGTCCAGTTTTACGGTCTCGCCGTTGCGGTTGACCAGCACGCTCTTCTTCGGGTTGAACGTCAGGTCGCCGGCGATCGCGAAAGCGGTCACGATCTCGGGAGAGGCCACGAACGCGTGCGTATTGGGGTTGCCGTCGTTGCGGCTGGTGAAGTTGCGGTTGAAGGAGGTCATGATCGAGTTGGAACGTTTCGCATCATCCATATGCCGGCTCCACTGACCGATGCAGGGGCCGCATGCGTTGGCGAGCACGACGCCGCCGATCTCCGAAAAGTCGTTGAGCAGGCCGTCGCGATCGGCGGTATAGCGGATCTGTTCCGACCCGGGCGTGATGGTAAATTCGGACTTGACTTCCAGGTTTTTCTCCTTCGCCTGACGGGCCACGCTGGCGGCGCGTGTCAGGTCTTCATAGGATGAGTTGGTGCAGGAACCGATCAGGCCGACTTCCAGTTTTGCCGGATACTTGTTCTTTTTCACTGCAGCGGCGAATTTCGACAGCGGCCAGGCGAGGTCGGGCGTGAAGGGGCCGTTGATGTGCGGCTCCAGTTTGCTCAGGTTGATCTCGATCACCTGATCGAAATATTTGTCGGGGTTTTCGTAGCACTCGGGGTCGCCGGTGAGGTAAGGAGCGATCTTGTTGCACATCGTCGCCACTTTGGAACGGCCGGTCGCTCTCAGGTAGCGGGCCATTGATTTGTCGTATCCGAACGTGGAGGTCGTGGCGCCGATCTCCGCCCCCATGTTGCAGATCGTGCCTTTGCCGGTGGCGCTCATGCTTTGTGCGCCGGGGCCGAAGTATTCCACGATCGCGCCGGTACCGCCTTTTACGGTCAGAATGCCCGCTACGGCGAGGATCACGTCTTTCGGCGAGCTCCAGCCGCGCAATTTGCCCGTCAGTTTTACGCCGATCAGTTTGGGCATCTGAAGTTCCCACCCCATACCGCTCATGGCATCCACGGCATCGGCGCCGCCGACGCCGATCGCGACCATGCCGAGGCCGCCGGCATTCACGGTGTGCGAGTCGGTGCCGATCATCATACCACCCGGAAATGCGTAATTTTCAAGTACGATCTGGTGGATGATGCCCGCGCCGGGTTTCCAAAATCCGATCCCGTATTTCTGGCTCACAGACGAAAGGAAGTCGAATACCTCCTTGTTTTTGTCCAGTGCTGCCTCCATGTCTTTGGCGGCGCCCACTTCGGCGGTGATCAGGTGGTCACAATGCACGGTGGAGGGGACTGCCACTTTTTTTCGCCCGCAGGTCATGAACTGGAGCAGGGCCATCTGGGCAGTAGCATCCTGCATGGCGACGCGGTCCACCTGGAAAAACACATAATCGGAACCGCGCTTGTAATCGGCCAGCGGGCTGTCGGAGTGCAGGTGGGCAAACAGTATTTTTTCGGAAAGTGTGAGGGGGCGTTTGAATTTTGCTTTGGCAGCATCCACGCTGGCCGGGTAGTTTTTATAAAACTCCCGGATCATTTTCAGATCAAAAATCATGGTGGTTTACGGTGACGGTTTACGGTTGACGATGTGCGGGAAAAGGGGCCTCTTGCGGTTTTTTAAGGGCATAAAACGGCCGCAAAGGTATAGATTTGCATGTTAAAATTAGAACCGGGGAGTAGGCAAAAAGTTCGGCTTTATGCTACTGGAAAGGCGTTTGATCATATGACTCATCAGCCTAATGTCCGAAACGGACACAAAGCCGGGAATGAAATGACCGGCTGGCAGCGATCAACTGGCAGAGCGTATCTTCATGGCCAAACAGATGCCCGAATCTCTTTCCGTGAACTTTTAAAAAACAAGCAACATGAAAAACCGGTTTCTGCCTGTATTTGTAATCCTGTTTACATCCCTTTTTTGCCCTAAACTGGAAGCCCAGACCAACTTCACCATCGAGATCGTCGGACCCGATGTTTTGTGTGTAAGCGATTGCGCTTATTATAAAGTCATTTCTTCCGACGGCTCTACCCTGATCGGCACTTTCGTGTGGAGTGTAAATGGAGGGGTGCAGCAAAGCACTACGATTAACGAACTTTTCATCTGTGCCCAGGGGCTGTTCCCTGGTTCCAATGTCATTTCGGTTGTCTTTATCGGGTCCAATAACAATATCGTTGCCGAAGCGACTTTAATTATTAACGTGGTCACGTTTCAACCCCTGGATATTCTCTCGGACAACCTGGCGCCCTGCAACTTTGACAGTACAGGCAACCCCGGCGGCGGCAACGACTGCGAAAAAGTGTGTCCCAACACCACCGTGACGTATTCGGTGGCCGCTTCTACTCCCCCGAGCGGTACAACCAGTCAGTATACCTGGCAGGTGACCGGCGCCAGCAGTTATACGGTGAATCCGCCGTTTTTCAACTCCGTGACCGTTGTATGGGGCGGCCCGGGCGTAGGTTCGGTCTCCGTTTTTTCCAACGACTCTTCCGGTTGCTTCGGTGAGGACGTATTGTGCGTGACGATCGTCGACGAACCGGAAGCCGATTTCAGCGCCGACCCTGCGCCGGTAAACGATACCATACAGGTGTGTAAAGGGCAGACCGTTTATTTTGAAAACCTGAGCAGCGGCGCCGACAGCTACGAATGGCTGTTCACAGACGACCTTTCCGGGTCGTTCCTGACCGACGCCGAACATACCTACCTCACGCCCGGCACCTATTTAGTGCAGCTCATCGCGCGAAGCGAATGCCTCTGTGCCGATACGATCGTCAAGTACGTCACTGTGCTCGACGGCGATGCCCCGTTGCTCGATTGTGTGGGCACCATTTGCCCCGGCGAGACCGTCACTTACACCTCGTCGAATGCCTGCCCGCCCTACAACTGGACCGTCAGTACCAACGGCACCGTGGTCGGTGGCGGCACGACCACATCTGACAGCATCTCTATCATGTGGAGCGACGGCCCGGAAGGCATCATCACCCTGAGTGCGGATGCATGTTCGGGCAATTTGTGTCCCGAGCCGACGAGTATTCACGTACCTATTATCTCTGATAATGCGGAGATCGTCGGTGAGGATCAGGTGTGCCCCGCTGCGGTGGAAGTGTATTCCATAGATGCGTACGGCGGTACCGGCTTCGTGTGGTCGCTTTCGGGCGGCGGCGTGATCGCGGAAGGGCAGGGCACCAACCGGATCAGGGTGGAATGGACTAGTTTTTCCAACCCGTCCACTTCCTATTGGGTGTCTGTTAAATACGACAATTGCTACCTCGGTTGCGGCGGGGAAGACTCGCTGGAAGTGCGCGTGCTCTCCTCGTATTACATCAGCGGGCCGGTAGAGATCTGTGAAAACGCCAACGGAGATTTTAACACCAGCCTGACGTCGAATGGCTCGCCGATCAGCTGCAACTGGACGCTTTTTGCCCCCGATGGCTCTATAGTATGGACAGCACCGGCAGCATCGGCGTCCGTATCGGCGCCCTTCGCGAACGGACCCGGCGTTTACCGCCTGCTGGCCACTCCGGCCGACCCGACCCTCAGCTGCACTGACAATACCGACTGGGCGATCCGGGTGGCGCCACAACCTGCAAAACCCACCGGTATTCTGGGGCAAAACAATATTTGTCCCGGCACCACTTACAATTATGAAGCTGCTGGAATTGCCCCGGCCGGGAAAGTGCGCTGGACTGTACAAAATGGCGCCGCTGCGCCGGTGGTAACGTTCGGTTCCCGGGTTAATGTCACCTGGGGCAGCGCCGACCCGCGCTGGATCGCTGCAGAACAATTGTCGACCGACGGACTCAATTGCAGTTCCGATACCATTCGGCTCGACGTACAAAGTATCAGTGCTGTGACCGTCAACGGCCCCGGTATCGTTTGCGAAAACGCTACGGAAAGTTATGCGATCTTGCCTTTGGAAGGCACTGATATTCAGTGGAGTATCACGCCGCCTACTGCCGGAGCGCTTGCTTCCGGACAAGGCACCAGCAATGCGGAGATTTTCTGGACGGAAGCGGGCGGACACGTCGTTACGGTAAATGTGTGCGGACAAACGGACATATTTCCCGTCACTGTGATCGCACCTCCCGACCCGATGGTACAGCATCCGGCGAACCTGTGTCCGGCGGTGACTGCACTGGTGCAGACCGGCACCCCTTTCAGCGCCTATTCCTGGCGCGACGCAACGGGCAACGAGATCGCCACGACAGCGACAGTCAATCTGGAGCATGGCAGCTACGCCGTGCGTGTGGAAGACCCGAACGGATGCCCCGGAGTGGCGGAATTCACCATCGAAAAAAATCCGCAGCCGAACATCAGCATCACCACCGCCGATCCCACGGGATTTTGCAACAACAGCGTTTCTGTTACGCTCACCACCCTCACCACGGCCGACGGCGATTTTACCTATGAATGGTTCCGCGACGGCGCGCCACAGGGCGTGAATGCTCCGACCTTTACAACCAACCAATACGGTTCGTATACGGTGCAGGCCACCAACTCGTTCGGTTGCACGGCAAGTGCCGGAAATATCGTCCTGTACAATTTTTGCGGCGGTGGCGGCGGTGGCCCAGGCATCCCCGGTGTGGGCGGACCGATCTGTCCATCCGGTGCTGTTGATATCGGAACTGCGGCCACAGCAGTATGTGACTCGTTTGATTTTCAGGTCATTGGAGGGCCGCTATACCTGCCCGGCAGCGCAGACTGGATATTCCGTATTTCAGGAGGAAGCACGCTTGGAACGATCAATGATATGGATGATGTCGGCTTTACATTTCCCAATGCCGGCATTTACCTCTCTATCCTGCGGGCAACATTGCAGGACGGCAGTGTATGTTACGTGGTCGACTCCGTCAAAGTAACAGCCGTGGCACAATTTTCCGCACAAACCGATTGCGCGGGATTTGCAACGGACTTTCAGGATGTGAGCACCATGCTGCCGGGTACCAGTATTGCCGACTGGAACTGGAATTTCGGCGATCCGCCCAGCGGCGGCAGCAACATTTCCAGTATACGAAACCCTTCACATGTGTATGCTTCGCCCGGGACTGTCGATGTTACGCTGATCGTCACGGCAGACAACGGCTGTACGGCCACCGAAGTGCAGACCCTGACGATCCCTCATGTGGAGCCGGCTATGTTTTCCCCTCCGCTTGTGCAATGCGCGGGCAATGCGCTGGAGTTCAACGCCATCACCACACCCGACATGACCGAGATTGCCTGGAACTTCGGTGACATGGCATCCGGCGGCGCCAACGATGCCACAGGCAGCACGGTCTATCACAATTACAGTACCCCGAGTAACTACGCCGTGACGACGACTTCCACCAATGCATATGGTTGTGAAGCCACCTTTACCCAGATCATCACCATCACGCCCAATGCGCTGGTCGGAAACATCGTACCCGATAACCCGCCGCCGCTTTGCGAAGGCGACAGCCTTACCCTGACGATCCCGACACCCGCCGCGTCTTATTTGTGGTCTGACAGCCTCACGACCACCCAGACTTTTGTCGCTTTCGAGGAAGGCCTTTATACCGTTACCCTCACCGACGCATCAGGCTGTACTTTCGCGCCCCCGCCGGTGGAGATCGACATTACCCCGGCCCCTGATGCAATTATCAAGGCCTTGTTAATGAATGAGCTGGGTCAAATTGTCGGCACATCGTTCCCCACCTTGACCGTTTGCGAGGGAGAAGACGTGCACCTCACCGTGCAGGGCGCCGGCCCCTACGGATACGTATGGTCGGGCGGTAACGGCACGAACAACGATGTCGTGTTTTCCGATGAAAACAACAACCTGCTTACGGTCGGCACACATATTTTCACCGTCACGGTGACGGATTTTGTGACAGGGTGTACTTCCGTAACGGCGCCATTCACCGTAACGGTCAACCCTGTGCCATCCGGATTTACCATTTCTGCCAGCGGCGCCTGTGCCGGCAGCCCGAATGTACTGACATACAACGGCCCGCAACCGCCCAACTGGCAGTTGTTCTGGAATACGGGCGCACCGGGTCCGCAACTGATCACCGGAAACGCCGGCACCTATTTTATCCGGGTAGTCAATGAGTTCGGTTGCGAAGCAAAAAGCGATCCGCTGGTCATATTGCCCGGGCCCCATGTGGAAGCCGTCCCCAGTGGCTGCCATTCCCGGTGCCGGCCCGATACGTTGTGCCTGCCCGTCATTCCCGATCTCGTGAGTTTGCAGTGGTACTACAATGGCAGCCCTATTCCCGGCGCGACAGACCCGACGCTGGTGGTCGACCAGAGCGGCGCGTACTATGCCGAACTGACCGACATCTACGGCTGTACCAACCTGAGCGATCCGCTGACCCTCGATCTGTACGACGGCTCCGGAAATATCAATGGCGAGGTGTGGTCCGACGTAAATGGCAACGGCGTGATCGATGCCGGCGATACCCTGATATCGGGCATTACCGTCAACCTGCTGCAAAACGGCATGCCCGTCGGTACGGGACAATCGGCGGCGAACGGCACTTTTTCGTTCAATAACGTGCTCTCTACCAGTTACCTCGTCGCGATCGACACCAGTTTGCTGCCTTCGGGCTGGGAAGTGGTCATTGGAGAAAATGCGGTAGATCTGGTGGGCTGTGGAGCGATCGGCAACTCCGCGCTTTTGCTGCACATCTGTCCGCCGCTCCTGTCGAATGTTCAGTTAACGGCCTGCGCCAACGGTTCGGCCGTTTACAACGGCGTCGACGTGCCGGCGGGCACCACGCAGAATTTCCTGCTCCAGACCTCCGGCGGCTGCGACTCGACGGTAGTGGTGACGGTGGACCCGATACCCACGTCTGGTTCCACATTGGCGGTAAATGTTTGCCCGAGCGAGGTGTACGATTACAACGGCAACCTGATCCTGCCCGGCGAAACGAAAGAATTCATTTACCAGAACTACCTCGGCTGCGATTCCACCGTGACCGTATCGGTGTCGGAAGTGCCCACTTCTTCCAGCAGTCTTTCGGTCAGCACCTGCCCGGGCACTTTATATGACTACGACGGCACCATGTTGGCGCCGGGAGATAGCCAGGACTTTATTTATCAGAATGTATGGGGCTGCGACTCCACCGTGACGGTCAGCGTGGAAGCATTGCCTGCCTCGTATCAGGTTGTCGATGCCGTTGTTTGTGCAGGCGACACCCTGTACGTCGACGGTGTTGGCATTCCTTCCGGATCTTCGTACATATTTTCCTACATGAACAGCAACGGTTGCGACTCCATCATCGAGGTATCGGTGGGGGCGCTGTTGCCGCCGCCGGTGATCAACTGGCAGGTAGGTGTTTGCCCCGGTGAAATGTATCAGTACAACGGACAATCATACGCGCCAGGGGATACGGCGACGGTGGTGTTGCCCGGTCTGATCGGTTGTGATACCATCGTTCAGATCGCCGTGACTCAATTACAGCCTTCTGCGTCTGCATTTGACGTCGGCGTATGTCCGGGAGAAAGTTTTCAATACCAGGGAGTCAGCCTTACAGCGGGAACTGTGCAGAATTTTGTGCTGGACAATTTCGTAGGTTGCGATTCGGTCGTGACGGTCACGGTTATTGAGTTGCCTTCATCTGCCGAGTTGATCTCCGTGGATGCCTGTCCCGGTACAAATTACAGTTTCAATGGAGTGGACATCCCTGCCGGCACTACGCAGGAATTTCAGTATGACAATATCCAGGGTTGCGACTCGATCATTACGGTTGCAGTAAATGCTTTCCCTGAAGTCAATTTTGCCATTCAGGAGGAAAGTTCGTGCGAAACAACGCCTACCGGCAGCATCACCGTTGACAGCCCTGCGGGCGGCCTGGCGCCATATCGTTTTTCGATCGACGGCGTCAGTTTCCAGGACAGCCTGAATTTTGCAGGCCTGGCTGCAGGCGATTATACGGTCGTGCTGGAAGACAGCAACGGATGCCTTTTCGAACAGGATGCGACCGTTACGGCCTATCCGCGCCTCGATATTTCACTTTTAGATGCGGCCCTGCCCTGTGAAGACCCCGAAGTGCAACTGGCCGTACAGGTCAATGGAAACGCTTTCGGGCTGAGTTTCATGTGGTCCAACGGATCGACGGCCCCCTTCGCCAATTTCACAGACATCGGCCCCGTATGGGTAGAAGTAAGCGATCATTGCGAGACGGTGCATCGCGACGCGGAGATCACCTGGGACGATACGGGCTCGGGCATACAGTTCGTGTACGTTCCCAACGTGATCGCTCCGGCCTCTGTGGAGCCCGGAAACGCCGAATTCAAGC
The DNA here is from genome assembly GCA_020636045.1 of Lewinellaceae bacterium. Classification (GTDB taxonomy): domain Bacteria; phylum Bacteroidota; class Bacteroidia; order Chitinophagales; family Saprospiraceae; genus M3007. The sequence goes on along the minus strand of JACJYP010000001.1, from coordinate 299,261 downwards.
CTTATTTCAAGCCCAATCTTGAAATCCTGACGTATCAACTCGAAGTTTTTGACCGCTGGGGCACCAAGATGTTCGGCACGACCGATCCTGCACGAGGTTGGAACGGTCGCTTCCGCGCAGACGATTTAAACCCCGGTGTGTACGTCTGGTACCTGCGGGCGCGGGTCAGTTACTGCGGCCGTGAGCGCGAACTCTACTTTGAAGGCGACGTGACGATCGTGCGCTAACAGCCTGAAAATCATTGAATTCCCGGCCCCGGATCGGCTCAATCGATCCGGGGCTGTTTTTTTCTAGCCGCCGCTGCGAAAACGCCAGTACGCTCCGACAAATCCCAGCCAGGCAAGCGTAAAACATACCTGCGGCGGTACAAAAGTCAGCAAGTATAGCGGGATCAGTAAAACGGTCCAGAAAAGGACGTTGAATGCGATGAGCCTGCCCGCAAAAACGCGGTCGTCAAACTGCCTCGCGGCGATCAGGTTGCTCACGCCGGCAAAAAAGCATAAAAACGTCATGCAAAGGCTCAGAAAGGTAACAATTTCTGCTGTGCTGCGCATCACGCCCGCCCCCATGTCCTTTTTGTAATTCGCCATCAAATCCAGTAACTGGCGTTCGGTTTCGTTGGCCGGTTCGGGCGTTCCGATAAAACTCAGCATATGAATGCCGGCGGTGGCTACCAACACCCAGGAGCCGAACCTGAAAAGAGTTGAATAACGCATAAGATAACGGTGTTTTTGAAAACCTTGAAGGAGGATTGCCGGTGGAAAAAGCCGCTTGAATTTTGATCAAATTTCAAATTTCGACCCCGGTTTTACAGCATCTTTGTGCAAATTTTTCCACAATCGGAGATTGGTTTTGCAAACTGTTGATTTTTAAGTAGTTACATGGAGCCGCAAGGCCCTGTGGCGACGGCAAAAAAGGCGGCGTTTTGCTTCTTCAAGCGCGATAAAAATCGTATCTTTGCAGCCTTATCTAAATGCTAAAAATGCGGGACCACAAATCACTTCTCTTCCCGCAAGGAATTCAGACAAATGAAAGAAGAAAAAGACCTCGCAGTGTCGCAAAACGGCAGCGGTGCGGATTATGGCGCGAGCAGCATCACCGCCCTGGAAGGGCTGGAAGCCGTGCGCAAACGCCCGGGGATGTACATCGGCAGCACCGACAGCAAGGGTTTGCACCACCTCGTATGGGAAGTGGTGGACAACTCGATCGACGAGCACCTGGCCGGACACTGCACCCATATCTACGTTACCATTCATCCTGATAACAGCATCACCGTCAAGGACAACGGGCGGGGCATCCCTACCGGTATCCAGCCAAAACTCAAAAAATCGGCCCTTGAAGTGGTCATGACTGTGCTGCACGCCGGTGGCAAGTTCGACAAAAACACCTATAAGGTTTCCGGCGGTCTGCACGGTGTTGGGGTATCCTGCGTGAATGCACTTTCCATACACCTGCGCGCGGAAGTGCACCGCGAGGGAAAGAAATTCGAACAGGAATACAAGCAGGGAAAACCCCTGTACGACGTGCGGGAGATCGGTTCCACCGATTCCCGGGGCACCATCGTGACCTTTCTGCCCGATCCGGAGATATTCGAGACGGACGAATACAAATTCGACATCCTGGCCCACCGCCTGCGCGAACTTTCCTTTTTGAACAAGGGCCTGCACCTCGAACTGGTCGACGAACGCGAAAAAGAGAACGGCGGATACAAGACCGAGCATTTCCACTCGGAAGGCGGCCTGCAGGAATTCGTCCTCTGGCTCGATGAAGCGAAGCAAAAACTGATCGAAAAACCGATCTACATCACCACCCTCGAAGACAATGTGGATGTGGAAGTGGCGATCATGTACAACACGTCCTATTCGGAGAACATTATCTCTTTCGTCAACAACATCAGCACGCGCGACGGCGGTACGCACGTCAGCGGTTTTCGCCGTGCCCTCACGCGTGAATTCAAAAAATACGGCGACGACAACGGGTTTTTCAAAAAACTCAATTTCAACATCAGCGGCGAGGACTTTATGGAGGGTCTCACGGCCATCGTTTCCGTAAAAGTGCCCGAGCCGCAGTTCAAGGGCCAGACGAAAGGCGAACTCGGCAACTCTGAAGTACTCGGCATCGTGAGCCGCAGCGTCGGCGACGCGCTCAAAATATTCCTCGAAGAGAACCCCAACCACGCGAAGCGCATCATCGAAAAGGTGGTGCTCGCCGCCACTGCCCGCAACGCCGCCCGCAAGGCCCGCGAAATGGTGCAGCGCAAGGGCGCGCTCACCGGCGGCGGCCTGCCCGGCAAACTGGCCGACTGCGCCAGCCGAAACCCGGAAGAATGCGAAATATTCCTCGTGGAGGGCGATTCGGCAGGCGGTACCGCCAAACAGGGCCGCGACCGCCACACCCAGGCGATCCTGCCGCTGCGCGGAAAGATCCTCAATGTGGAAAAAGCGCTCGAACACAAAATATACGAGAACGAGGAGATCAAGAACATCTTTACCGCCCTCGGCGTATCGGTAGGGGAGAATGAAGAAGGGCACCGCGTGCTCGCGACCGAAAAACTGCGCTACCACAAGATCGTGATCATGTGCGACGCCGATATCGACGGCAGCCACATCACTACGCTGATCCTGACGTTTTTCTTCCGGTACATGCGCGAACTGGTTGAAAAAGGCCACGTATACATCGCTCAGCCGCCCCTTTACCTGGTGAAGAAGGGCAAAAACCAGCGCTACTGCTGGAATGACAAGCAACGCAAGGAAGCCCAGATGGAATTCTCCGGTGGCCGTGAAGACGACGATTCCGTAAAGGTGCAGCGTTACAAGGGTCTCGGCGAGATGAACGCCGAACAACTCTGGGAAACGACTATGGACCCCAGTGACCGTATCCTCAAGCAGGTGACCATCGACGATGCTGCCGAAGCGGATCGCATGTTCTCCATGCTGATGGGCGACGAGGTGCCGCCGCGTCGTGCGTTTATCGAGGCAAATGCCAAGTACGCGCGGGTGGACGTTTAAGTAATTTTTACCCCTAAAAACAGATAGCCGCCGGCGCATTGTGCGCCCGGCGGCTATTTTATTTGACCCCCAAAAACGCACGCACCTGCCGCAACCGCACCATGCCGAACAAAAAAGCGCCGATCGCTCCCGCCGACAAGGCCAGGAGAAAATGCCCGGCCCAGCCGGCGCCCCGGTATTGAAAAACAAAGAAGTCGGCGGTCAGTACGAACAGGGCGAACCCCGGGATCTGCAGAAAATCTTTCCATCCCGTCCATATCCGGAAGTGGCGCTCGCAAAGCCACACCATGCCCAACGCCACAAAGGCCTGCGTAGCGACGGCCGCTGCGGCCGCACCCAGCGCCTGCATGCGCGGGATCAGCAGCAGGTTCAGCGTGAGGTTCAAAGCGATGCCGGCGAGGAATATGCGACCCATTTCCCGCAGGCGCTCCTGCGCCGTGAGCATGGTGCCGAAGATATTGATCATGCCCGCCGGTACGAACGCCCAGATCAGCACGCCGAGCACTTCCCAGCGGTATTCAGAAGCCCGGGCAGGCATCATCAGGTGCAGCAGGTCTTCCCGCGCAAAACATATGGCCGCCGCCAGCGTCACGCTGCCCGCCCACAGCAGGCGAAAACTCAGCCAGGCCAGCGAACGCAATTCCGCGTGGTCAGGGTTTTTCAGCAGCCGGGCAAACATCGGCAGCAGCAGCGAAGCAAACAGAAACCCCAGCATATTACAGGCGTCGAGCAGGCGGAACGCGCCGGCATACACCTCCGCATGCACCTTGCCGTCGGGCAGGAGGCGCTCGAGCAGCACGCCGTCGAGCCGCGCATAGGTGAACATCATGAGGATGACCACTGCGTAGGGAAAACTTTTGCGCAGCAGGATCAGCAGCAAGGGCCTGCCGGCCCGCGGGTTGCGCAGCCAGGACGGCCAGATGGAGAAATCGGCCATTTGCCGCAGCAGCCAGAACACGACCGCGGCGGTCATCAGCAGTGCCAGCGTTTGGGCCAGGGCGAACGATTCGATGGTGAACGGCACGCCGGGAGGCGGCGCCCACAGCAGTACGCCGCAGGTGCCCAGCATCAGCAATTTATCGAGCGAAGAAAGAAAACTGTCGAGGCGGTAATACCCCAGCCCGGAAATGTTGGACCGCAGGAAGAGGATCAGCTGCGTCAGGATGGAATTGAAAAGCAGGATCAGCAGCAACGGCAATTCCCGATCTCCGTAGCCGAGTGCGCCCCAGGCCAGCAGCAGGGTCAGCACGACGTAACAAATGCTCAGCAGGCCTTTGATCGCCAGCAGATTGGGAAAATACTTTGGCAGCAGCTGCGGATACCGGGCGATGTAGCGGTTGTTGAAGCTCTGTATCCCGAAATCATTCAGGATCTGAAAAATGTAGGTCAGGTTGAGCAACGCGAAATAAAGGCCGTAATCCGTGCCGATCCGGTTCTGGACCGCGAGGTCGATCCCGAAAATGAAAAAGGGCTTTATCAGCAGGTTGATAAAGACCAGAAGCAGGATGTTGAGGATAAACTCGCGATTCACCCGGCGAAGGTAAGGAAACGGCGCAGCCTACGAGATCGACTCTACTTTTCCGCCCTTGAGTTTCAGCACGCGGCCCGTGCGTTTGGCCAGCTCAGGATCGTGGGTCACGAGCACGAGGGTGGTGCCGGCCGTGCGGTTCAGGTCGAAGATCAGATCGACAATGCCTGCGGCGTTGTCGGCATCGAGGTTGCCGGTGGGTTCGTCGGCAAACAATATTTTCGGGGTGTTGGAAAACGCGCGGGCAATACATACGCGCTGCTGCTCGCCGCCCGAAAGTTGGGCAGGGTAGTGGTCGAGGCGATCGCCCAGGCCGACTTTTTCAAGCCATTGGCGTGCTGCCGCTTCAGCACCCGATTCGCCGCGCAGTTCGAGCGGCACCATCACATTTTCCAGCGCCGTAAGCGTGGGAATGAGTTGAAAATTCTGAAACACGAACCCGACATAGCGGTTGCGCACCTCCGCGCGTTCGTCTTCCGAAAGCGTGTCGAGGGAAATATTATTTAACGATACCGAGCCGTTGGAAGCGCGGTCGAGGCCGGCGCACAGGCCCAGCAGGGTGGTTTTGCCGGAGCCCGACGGGCCGACGATCGCAAATGTGTCGCCTGCGGCGAGTTCGAAACTAACGTCGTCCAGAACGGTCAGGGACTGTCCGTTGGCGGAGCGGTATTGTTTGGTGAGGTGGTTGGCGTTCAGCATTACGATTTACGGATGACGGTAGACGGATGACGGTGGACGGATGACGGTTTACGGTGCGTGTTTGAAGATGTATCAACAGGGATTTGCGGGTTTTGATTATTGGGTGAGCGAAAAAGCGGACGGATATGCCGATTTTATAGATAAACAAAACCCCCGCCGGTGGTGTCGACGAGGGTTTGCCTTCATGGTTTGAAACAAGGCCCGTTTAGAGCGATGCTTCGAAAGCCGTTTTTGTGCTGTATTGAAGGATGTTGTTGAGCGCGGTTTGCGAAGGATTGAAACGAGCCTTCGGAAGCTGCGTTTTTGCCAGTGCCAGGTCCTCGAACATAGCCCGTGTTTCAGGGTCTTCATCCAGAAGATGAGCCATTTCAACGGCCCCTTCGGCGGGCATTTCGTGGTAGAGGTACTGAACCAGTTCGTTGTATGTGTAAGTTTCTTCCATAGGCGGCAGTGCCGTTTTGATTTAGTTATTTCGTTTGAAAATCGCGTATAAAACAGCGGGAGCGGTTCCAATATTGCTTATACGCGCAATAATAATTTTGATTTTAACACTCGTGGTTTTTTGCGGGAGACCGTTGCAGAAAAAACAAACGCCATCAGTTCAGGATCACCACTTTGGTAATGATCGCATCGGGCGAGTCGAAAGTCTCGGAACTGGTGGCAAAGATCATGTAAACACCCGAGCTTACCCGCCGCCCGAGGTAGTCGCGGCCGTCCCACACGGCTTGCCCGCCCAGTGATCTTCCTTCGAATACCAGGTTGCCGGCCACGTCCGTGATCTTGACGTTGGCGTCGCGCGCCAGGCCGTAGATGGCGATCGGGCCGTCGTAGCCAGGCTGCACGGGGTTGGGATATGCGTAGGGCGCGCTGCTATTGATCCGTCCGCCTTCAGTGGCTTCCGCGCGCAGCGAGATGATGCCTTTTTCCGTGCCGATCCATACTTCTCCGCTGCTCTGGTTGATGGCGATGTCGGTGATGGCGTCGTCGAACAGCGGGCTGTTGGTCGATGTGAAACGCGCTTCCTGCGTCAGGGCATCGGGCGACTGCACAAAAACGCCGTTGGTGGTGCCGAACCACTTGCGGTTGGCGCCGTCGATGGCGATGGAGCGCACTTCTTCGGTCTCGAGCAGGTAGGCGTTGAATCCTTCCACGTTCACGATGCGGCGGCGGCCGGTGCAACTGGCGTCGAACACGTTGCTGCCGCATTCAAAACTGACGACGCCCTGCTGCGTGCCCACCCAGACGTCGCCTTCCAGATCGACGGCGATGGTGGTCACGCTGTTGGTCGGCAATGCGCTGTTGGCGGTATTGATGAGCCGGTAACGGTCGTCGGCCGGGTTGTCGGGGTCGCTGCCGCTGTCGTACACCAGCACGCCGCCGTTGAAGCCGATCACGAACCATTTGTAGCCGTTCTGGTCCACGACCACCTGTAAAAGGTTATTTGCCGGAGCGCCGGAAAAATTGCGCAAGCTGCCGTCTGCTTTCAGTACCGCGATGGGCGCCCCTGCGCTGTAATTGCAGATCCAGAGGTTGTTGTCCTGATCGAAAGCAAGCCCGCCGATGGCCGTACGCGCAGAACCTGCCGCACCGGCGCCCTGCAGGATCGAATTGTTCTGCGTGTATTGTTTGGTGGGCGCGCCGGGGGCGGAACCTTCAATGAGCCCGCCGACAAAACTGCCGGCGTAAAATTTGTCTTCCAGCGGGTGCGGGGCGACGCGCCAAAGCGCAGCATAGCCGAATTCGTTGGACAATTCGGGGTTGGATTCGCCGTAGAAGCGGCTCCATTGCCCGTCGCGGAAAATGTAGATGCCCCAGTCGCGGTAAAACGGGTCGAGGTTCGGCTCGGCGCCCGGCGTGGCCACATACACGCGGTTGTTGGTGATGGCGATCTCGGCGGAATGTTCGTACACGGGCGAGTTGTACGAAAAACGCTCGCACTGACCTGCGATGTGGTCGTAGTAGCGGAATTCGTCGTTCCCGTCGGCCAGCCAGAACTTGCGGTCACCGTCTTCGATGCCGTAAAGCGGTATTTCCGCACCGCAGGCGCCCTGTATCTCGTATCGCGTGCCGGAGGGTTCGATGTATTCGATCGTGCCGATGTTTTGTTTCCAGGCCACCATCAGCCCGGCGCCTTCGCTGGTCAGGTAAAACACATCCCGGGTCGGGTTGCTGGTAAGCGTTGTCAGGGTATTCCCGTCGTAGTAGTACAGGGTTTTTGAAATGCCGAGGTAAAGGAGGTTGTTCCAGACGGTCATGGCATTTGCGGGTTCTCCTGCGGGAAAACCCTGCGAAGCATCCAGCATTTGCCAGCGGCTGAAATCCTCGGGATTCACGTCGTTCGCGGCGATGCGGAACACCCCTTCTTCCGTGCCCGCGTAGATATTGCCGTTGTACACGGCCACCGACTTGACCGCTACATCCGTAAAAACGGTGTATTCCACTTCTGCGCGCTCCAGATTGAGTTTCAGGAGGCCGAAACCGCTGGCCAGATAGGCAAATTTTCCATCGAAGGCCACATCGTTGATCTGCTTGTCGCCCACGAGGTTGATATTTTTCTTGATAAACGGCAGGTTGATCACCGAGCCGTCGGAAGGATCGTAAAGATCGAGGTTGCTGTTCGAGTAGGCGAGCAGGAGGATGTTGGCCTCGCGGTTGAAACGGATCAGGCGCATGCCTACGTCGCTCAGGCCTTCCACTTTTGTCAAAAACCGCTGCGAGCGATCGGCTTTGTCGATCTCCACGACCGCCCATTCGGTGGAGAAGTACACTTTCGTGTCGCTCTGGGTGACGTAAGTGGAGCGTTGCCAGGGCAAATGCTGGCGCCATTCGCCGATTTTCAGGGGTGGAAAAGTTGCCGGGTCCTGCTGGGCCGACGTTATTCCTGATGCAACAAAAAGAAAGACAAAGAAGTATAACAGACGCATACGGAAGGAGTGGTTGCGAAACCGGAGCGATATCCGGACGATTTCAGAGCCATGATGCAGTGCGGCGGGGTCGGGTTGCCTGAATTCGCATCCGCAATGCCGGCAAAAGCGGCCCGAATGTCTAATTTCGCGACAAATTATAAAAGGCAGACACTTTGAAAGCGGCAATAAAGCGTTTCCTGAAATCCCTACCCATTGCATTTACCCAAAATCAACGCTACGACGCGCAGACGCGCCGGGTGGTGCAGAAGGTCTGCCGGCCCGACAGCAACTGCATCGATGTCGGGTGTCACAAAGGCGAGATCCTCGATCTGTTCCTGCAACACGCCCCTGACGGTTCGCATTTCGGCTTCGAGCCGATCCCAGACCTTTATGCGGGGCTGGTGGAACGCTATGCCGGTATGAAAAACTGCCGCTTGTACGATATAGCGCTGTCCGACCGCGCCGGCACTTCCAGTTTCAATTATGTGGTGAGCAATCCTTCGTACAGCGGACTGGTGCGGCGGCACTACGACCACCCGAACGAGCAGGACACCCAGATCACGGTAAAAACCGAGCGCCTCGACGCGTTGATCCCCGCCGGTCAGCAGATCGATCTGATCAAAATAGATGTGGAAGGCGGAGAGTTGCAGGTGCTGCGCGGCGCTACGGCCATCCTTGCGCGCTGCAAGCCCGTGGTGATCTTCGAACACGGTCTCGGCGCGTCCGAATTGTACGGCGCCACTCCCGAGCAGGTGTTCGACCTGCTGGAACAGTGCGGGCTGCGGGTGTCGCTGATGAGCCGCTTTTTGAGCGGCGCCGCGCCACTCGGTCGCGCCGATTTTTGCCGGCATTATTACCGTAAACTGAACTACTACTTCATCGCCTACTGACGGTAGAGCGTGCCCGATTCGAGGTACTCCCACACGGCGTCGGGTACGAGGTAGCGCACCGATTTGCCCTGGCGGATGCATTCGCGGATGTAGGTAGCCGAAATATCGAGCATGGGTGCCTCGCAGATGTGTACGCGCGGGTGTGCGGCGCGATCGCCCAGATCGACGCTCGGGCGCTTGTACACGTATATATCGTAGCCTTCGAGGATCTGTTCGTAATTTTTCCACAGGTGTAGCGAGGCCAGGTTGTCGCCACCCATGATCAGGGCAAACTCGCGATCGGGGTATTTTTCCTTCAAAAAGGCAAGCGTGTCGATGGTATAGGAAGGTTTGGGCAGGTCGAATTCCACGTTGGATGCCTGTATTTTGGGGTTGTCGCCGATGCCCAGGCGCACGAGGTGCAGGCGGTCGTGGTCGCGCGCGAGCGTTTTTTTGGGTTTGAGCGGGTTTTGGGGGCTCACCACCAGCCACACCTTGTCCAGATCGGTCTGTGTCGCCATAAAATTGGCGATGATGAGGTGGCCGATGTGGACGGGGTTGAAAGAGCCGAAGAACAGTCCGATTTTTGCCATTGGGTTGTATTCACCCGCCTTCAACCGCCTAGCACTGGCGAAGGCGGGACATTGCGAGCGCCTTAAAAAGGATGGGTGACCTGTACCGGCCCGCTTATTTCTTTATGTTCTTGTCTTCATCGCTGACGCGGTTGAGTAGCGCCTCCACGCGGTACATTTCGTCGACCGTATCGTCGAGATAAAACTCGAGTTCCGGCATCCGGCGCATTTGTTTGCCGACTTTGGCGGCGAGGGCCTGCCGCAGGCGCGGGTAGTTGTCTTCGAGTTCGAGGATGACTTCCTGCTTGTTTTCGGTGCCGTACACGCTGATATAGACCTTGGCGATCAGCAGGTCGGGCGTCATCTTGACGGCCGTCACCGTCACCAGTTTGTCGCGGCCGTAGATGTTGCCGCCTTCTTCCGTGAGGATCATGCTGAAATAACGCCTGATGAGTTCGCCGATCTGTTTTTGCCGTATGCTTTCCATGCCAGTGTCGTTTAAACGGTTTAAGAGGCTGTTTGGGTTTGTCAAATAGAGCGAAAAATTGGTCATTTTTAGCCCATTATGATGAATTCAAATAGCCTCAAATGGGGGAACGCGATTTTTCGCGTGAAAGTGCCGTAAAGGTACGACCATGCGAAACTAATTTTCCCAAACGATGTTTCTGAAGGTGTTTTCCAAATTATTATTGGAAAAAAATCCGGCACAGGTTGGAAATTCGGGTCTGCTCCGCTTATCTTTGCCCCCGCTTTTCCGGAAAGCACTCCGGAAAGTGTCCAACATTTTGATCCCGTAGCTCAGTTGGTAGAGCACTTGACTTTTAATCAAGGAGTCATGGGTTCGAGTCCCATCGGGATCACATTGAAAATCAATGGCTTACATTGCGTTACTGCATGTAAGCCATTCTTTTTTGCATACAATTTGCAACCGGCTGGTCGCAGTCCTACCTAAAATGGAACCTCACTCCGACTCCTGACGAGATGACCTACGAAGAAAGTACCATTTGTCGCAGTCCTACCTGAAATGGAACCTCACTCCGACAACCCAGCCTCGAAAAGGCTCGGGCGAGGGATTATGATGGGGAGTCGCAGTCCTACCTGAAATGGAACCTCACTCCGACTTCAACCGAAACCCTGCAGCTCATTCTCGATTCGGTCGCAGTCCTACCTGAAATGGAACCTCACTCCGACTGTCGACTTCCCCCAAGTAGTACAGTTCAAAAAGTAGTAGAATTTGCTAAATTTGAACTGCCATGAAGAAGAGCAAATACAGCGAAAGTCAGATCATTCAAATTCTGAAATCCCATGAGGCCGGTCGAAAGGTTTTGGATCTGTGCCGGGAATACGGCATCAGCGATGTTACCTTTTACAAATGGCGTAAGCGGTATGGCGGTATGGAAGTAGATCAACTCAAGCGGCTCAAGGAATTGGAGGAAGAAAACCAGCGCTTGAAGCACATGTATGCCGAGTTGAGCCTTGATCATCGGATTTTGAAAGAGGTTTTAGAAAAAAAGTTCTAAAGCCCGGCGAACGCAGGGACCTGGTGCATTGGATGATGGAAGAATATAGAGTAAGCGAGCAGCGCTGTTGTCGGATCGTCGGGCTGAGCCGCAGTGTATTTCGTTACCGGGTCCAAAAAGCCGGTTCGGATAGCATAGTAGCCGTTTTGGGGGAGTTGAGCCGACGCTACCCGATGGAGGGGTTCTGGAAACTGTATGGTCGTTTACGCCAGGATGGGCACAGGTGGAACCACAAACGGGTATGGCCGATATACCGCGCTATGGGTTTGAATTTAAAGCGCAAGGCCAAGCGGCGTCTCCCCCCGCGCAGGCGGGTGCCGCTGCTTCAACCCGAAAACCCCAACCAGACCTGGTCGCTTGACTTCATGAGCGATAGTTTGAGTAGTGGTCGCAAGTTTCGAATCCTGAACATCCTGGATGACTTTAACCGCGAGGCACTTGCCATAGAAATAAATACTTCCATCCCTGCTGCCTACGTCATTCGGGTTTTGGAACAAGTGATTCACGGCAGAGCCAAGCCCAAACGCCTGCGGGTCGATAATGGCCCGGAATTTACCGCCAAGGCATTCGTCAAATGGTGCGAAAAAGAGCAGATCGAAATTCTCTATATTCAACCTGGAAAACCCATGCAGAATGCTTTTATCGAACGTTTCAACGGCTCTTTTCGCCGTGATGTGCTGGATGCGAACTGGTTCAGTGAAATCCCGGAGGTGCGTCAATGTGCCGAAATTTGGAGAACGGACTACAACATGAAACGACCCCATGAAACCCTGAACAACATGAGCCCGATTGCTTTTGCCGCTCATATGTTCAGTAAAAACCAGGCAGAAGCGTAACCACAGTTCTTTCCTTTTTCACTGTACTATTTTGGGGAAGCCGACAGAGCCACGCGAGGCGTACACCGTTGGCGATCTATGTACCGGTCTTCTTTTGCCGGAGTTTTCTCAGCGGGTCGCTGCCTGAACGGATTTCAGCGACGAAATCAGGCACGATGGTTACGAAGGCCTCTTCCCCGGCTTCTTTCAATGCCGTGACGCGGTCGTTGGAAATCCATGCGGCATCCGGTTGTTTGAATGAGCCGTCAGGCAGTTCGAAGCCTGTGGAAGGGCCATGCACTTCCCCCAGGCGACTCTGATGATCCACATGAACAGGAAGCCATTCAGGCTGAATTTCCGTTTGCCGGAACCTCTTTTAACAGGGGATATAACGGTGGTTATACCGTTTTTTCCGGTTCCATGAGCAAATCGGGGTGCTGCTTGGCCAGTTCCACAAAATCCATTTTCGACAGGGGAGCCTTCATTATGATAGCGCCGTATCGCGATACCATCTCTTCCAAGATAATTTCGTTTCCAGCCGGGAAAGTCGCACTCATAAGATCGGACAGGTTTTTTGGTAACAAAATAAACATTTTTTACCTAAAAAAGGCGCCGCCCACCTGAATCCAGGTGAGCGGCGCACTTTTATCATTATTACAAGGAAATATACCCGAAAGTTATGCTTCGTCTTCTATCAGCACTTCTTCCTCTTCGCGCTGGTCGCGGAACGGGCGGCCGATGCTCGTGACCTGCAGGCGCTCGTACTGACGCATACCGGTACCGGCAGGTATTTTCTTGCCCACGATCACGTTCTCCTTCAGCCCCATGAGGAAGTCCTTCTTGGCGCCGATGGCAGCCGTGCTGAGCACCTTGGTCGTCTCCTGGAACGATGCGGCGGAAATCCACGATTCGGTACCGAGCGATGCCTTGGTGATACCCAGCAGCATCGAAACGGCTGTTGCCGGAAGTGCGTCGCGGTATTCCACGAGTTTTTTGTCGTTGCGCTTGAGGAAGGAGTTTTCCTCGCGCACCTGTCTCAAGGTTACCAGCGCGCCGGCTTTCAACTTGCCGCTGTCGCCCGGATCGGTGATAAACTTCTTGTCGAAGATCCAGTCGTTGTAATCGATGAACTCGTTGCGGTCGACAGGCTCGCCTTCGAGGAAGTGCGTATCGCCCGGATCGACGATCTCAAGGCGACGCAGCATCTGGCGAACGATCACCTCGATGTGTTTGTCGTTGATGGTGATACCCTGCGAGCGGTACACTTCCTGTACGCCGTTGACGAGGTACGAAGAAGCGGCAAAAGGACCTTTGATCGCCAGGATGTCCTTCACGGCGATAGAACCTTCCGTGAGGGCGGTACCGGCGCGTACAAAGTCGCCATCCTGCACCAGCACGTGCTTGGTGAGCGGGATGAGGTATTTGCGCTTCTGTCCGTCTTTTGCTTCGATCATGCACTCGCGGTTGCCGCGCTTGAGTGATCCAAACGCCACCACCCCGTCGATCTCGGCGACCACGGCCGGGTTGGACGGATTACGCGCTTCGAAGAGTTCGGTAACACGCGGCAGACCACCGGTGATATCCGCGATCTTACCCAGTTTACGGGGGATCTTCACGATCTGCTGGCCTGATTTAACGGCTTCTTCATCATCCACCGAAATGTATGCGCCGATGGGGAGCGAGTAGTTCTTGAGCTCGTCGCCCGTCTTCGGATCGATAACAGCTACCGAAGGGATTTTACGCTTGTTCTTACTTTCGATGACCACTTTTTCGGCAAAGCCCGTCTGGTCGTCGCGTTCCATGCGGTAGTTCGTTCCTTCTTCCAGGTTGTGGTAGCGGATAATACCGTTGAAATCGCTGACGATCACGGCGTTGAAGGGGTCCCAGGAGCAGATCTTGTCGCCGCGCTGCACTTCCTGGTTGTCGGTGACGAACAGGAAGGCGCCGTAAGGAATATAGTTGTTCGAAAGAATGCGGTTGTTTTTCGGATCCACCATACGGATCTCACCGGTACGGGATACAACCACTTTTACAGGGTTGCCGTTGTTGTCCGTGCCGTCCACAGTGCGAATAGAGTCGAATTCGAGGCGGCCGTTGTTACGGGCCGTGATGTCGTTCTCCGTCTGGCCGATCATGGCGGTACCACCGGTGTGGAAGGTACGGAGCGTGAGCTGCGTACCCGGTTCACCGATCGACTGTGCCGCAATGATGCCCACTGCATCGCCGATCTCTGCGATGCGGCCCGTCGCCAGGTTTTTGCCGTAGCACTTGGAGCAAACGCCGTGGCGGCTTTCACAAGTCAGCACTGAACGGATCGTAATAGACTCGATATCAGCCACTTCAATCTGGGAAGATATCTTTTCCGTGATGTATTCACCGGCAGCGACGATCAGTTCTTCCGTCTCGGGATGGTACACATCGTGCAGACTGTAACGGCCTTTGATGCGGTCTTTCAGATTCTGGATGATCTTGTCGCCTTCTTTCAGTGCAGTGGTTTCGATGCCGCGCAGGGTGCTGCAATCCTCCTCGCGGATCACCACATCCTGGGCCACGTCTACCAGACGACGCGTAAGGTAACCGGCGTCGGCCGTTTTCAGGGCCGTATCGGCAAGACCTTTACGTGCACCGTGGGTCGAGATAAAGAACTCCTGAACAGACAGTCCTTCAAGGAAGTTGGACAGGATCGGGTTTTCAATGATCGCGCCTCCGGTGTCGCCCGATTTACGGGGTTTTGCCATCAGGCCGCGCAGACCGCACAGCTGTTTGATCTGCTGCTTGGAACCACGGGCGCCGGAGTCGAGCATCATAAACACGGAGTTGAATCCCTGTTTGTGGCTGCTGAGCTCACGCATCAGCTGATCCGTGATGCGGTTATCGGCAAATGTCCATTTATCGATGATCTGGTTGTAGCGTTCGTTGTAGGTAATGAGACCCATATTGTAGTTATCCCACACCTCGTCAACTTCATCCTGTGCAGCCTCAAGCGCCGTCTTTTTGAGGGTCGGCACCACCAGGTCACCGAGGTTGAACGAAAGCCCGGCCTTGAAGGCCCAGCCGAAGCCCAGTTCCTTGATGGAATCGAGGAATTCTGCGGTGGTCCTGAAGTCGGTCTGGCTCAGAATATCGCCGATGATCACTTTCAGGTTGCGCTTGGTGAGCAGGTCGTTGATAAAAGGTACACTGTCCGGCACTACCTGGTTGAAGAGCACGCGTCCTACGGTCGTTTTGACGCGCTCGAATTTTACTTCTCCATTTTCTTCGGCAGGTTTGCCTTTGATCGCTACGCGGCATTCGATACCGGCGTGCAGGTCCAGTTGACCTTCGTTGTATGCGATCACCACTTCTTCGGTGGAGTAGAAGCGGCGGCCTTCACCCTTCACAGGGTTCTCGGGAATCGACGTGCGCTCTTTGGTCAGGTAATACAGACCCAATACCATGTCCTGCGAAGGCAATGTGATCGGGGAGCCGTCCTGAGGGTTGAGCATGTTGTGGCTCGACAGCATGAGCACCTGGGCTTCCAGAATAGCAGCATGGCTCAAAGGCACGTGTACGGCCATCTGGTCACCGTCGAAGTCAGCGTTGAAGGCTGTACAAACGAGCGGGTGCAACTGAATGGCCTTGCCTTCGATCAGGCGCGGCTGGAAAGCCTGGATGGACAGGCGGTGCAGCGTCGGGGCGCGGTTGAGGAGTACCGGGTGCCCGCGGAGGATATTTTCGAGGATCTCCCAGATCACCTGGTCCTTGCGGTCGACAAGTTTTTTAGCCGATTTGACCGTTTTGACGATGCCGCGCTCGATCAGTTTGCGAATGATGAACGGCTTGAACAGTTCCGCCGCCATCGCCTTCGGAATACCGCATTCGTGCAGTTTCAGGGTAGGGCCTACGACGATGACCGAACGGCCGGAGTAGTCGACGCGTTTACCGAGCAGGTTCTGACGGAAACGGCCCTGTTTGCCTTTCAGGATATCCGACAGGGACTTGAGCGCGCGGCCGCCTTCGGCTTTTACTGCGTTCGATTTACGCGAGTTGTCGAACAGCGAATCCACGGCTTCCTGCAACATCCGCTTTTCGTTGCGCAGGATCACTTCCGGCGCCTTGATCTCAAGCAGGCGCTTGAGACGGTTGTTGCGGATGATCACGCGGCGATACAGGTCGTTCAGGTCGGACGACGCGAAACGACCGCCGTCGAGCGGCACCAGCGGGCGCAATTCAGGCGGCACCACCGGCAGGTACTGGATCACGACCCATTCGGGGCGCTGTCCGCTCGTTTCCAGGCCTGTGCGGAAGGCTTCCACCACACGCAGCCTTTTGTTGGCTTCCGTTTTCTTTGCCTGGCTGGTTTCGCTGTGCGCTTCGTTGCGCAGTTGCGCTGACAGGTCGTCCAGGTCGAGTGTGCTCAACAGCGCATATACCGCTTCCGCACCCATTTTGGCTACGAATTTCTCGGGGTTCGCATCGTCGAGCATCTGGTTGTCCTTGGGCAGCCCGTCGAGGATCTCCAGGTATTCTTCTTCGGTGAGCAGGTCCATTTTGCTGATGCCCTCCTCGGCCTTGATGCCGGGCTGGATCACCACATACCGCTCGTAGTAGACAATAGTCTCGAGTTTTTTGGAAGAAATGCCAAGGATGTAGCCGATCTTGTTCGGCAGGCTTTTGAAAAACCAGATATGCACCACGGGCACCACGAGGCGGATGTGCCCCATGCGTTCCCGGCGTACCTTTTTCTCGGTCACCTCCACACCGCAACGATCGCACACGATACCTTTGTAGCGAATACGTTTGTATTTACCGCAATAGCATTCGTAGTCCTTGACGGGCCCGAAAATGCGTTCGCAGAACAAGCCGTCGCGCTCGGGCTTGTAGGAGCGGTAGTTGATGGTTTCCGGTTTGAGCACCTCGCCGTAGCTGCGCTCAAGGATTTCGTCGGGGCTGGCCAGCGAAATAGTGATGCTGTCGAAGCCCTGATCGGTTTTGTTGCTTTTCTTTTTGAAAGGCATATGCAGAATTGTTCAAAAGTTCAAAAAAACCGGCGGTTCAAAAAGGGTTAAATCGCCTGAAGCATTCTCTTTATATAATTGAAAATCAACGTTTCAGCCATTTGTATAGCTTTGTGTATCGCAGCCGGTGTTTCCAGTCGAGGTATTTTGTTCGCCCCGGCACACCGAGATAACCGCCCAAATCATCCATCGACCAGTTCCCCGTTTTCAGTTTTTCGAATATCAGAGCGATTCCACCCGTTTTTTCCGATGGCAAATGCCAGATCGGGAGGCGGGCGTCATCCGGCGCCACATTTGAATACTGCGGGGCCGTCCAGATACGCTTGATATAGGGTTCGAGCGAACCGAAGTTGCCGATCTTATGGTAGCAATAGCTCAAAAAATGGGCTTCTTCGTTCAATCGGGGTTTTCCTTCGCGAAAGCGCTGCATCATCGTTTCCCACACCTTCGGTGCGATCCGGTTTATTTTCCTGACAGTGTCCAGCGAAGCGGCAAAAATTTCACCGCCGTAATACACCGGATTACCGCCGGGGTCGTTGCCATCGAGTTCGGCATAAATACGCCTCATCTCTTCCCGCGTCACACCATTGATATCGTGGGTGTCGCTGTAAGGCATGGGCAGGGTCAGCAAGCCGGACCTGTTTATTTCGGCAAAAAGTCCGTCCAGCGGCCGATTGACGATGCAATCCGAATCGAGGATAACGTAGTTTTCGTCCGACAATGCGGCTCCGGGCTGCGTTACGTATTGATTTTCAATGAACTGAAGTATGTCAAAGATGTAGAATTGATTGCGCCACTTTCCAAAATACCCCTCGGGTGTTTGCCATCGGAGCGGAAGCGTAATGACTTCTACATTCAATGAACTCAAATAACTTTTCAGATCGAGTCCCTCTACTTCCGGCAACGCTTCCTGCCGTTTGTTGGTAAAAAGCAGGTGCCGGCTGTTCGGGTTGGTTCGGGTACTACAGGCAAAAAACACTGCGACACATTTCCAGTACACCTTCTGAAATTCGGCCAGGTGAGATTTTTTTCCCACCTGGGGGTACTCGGAACTTTCTTCCGGGCTGTCCAGGTAAATCCAGGTGCAGATATGGTTCACGGTGCACGGTTCACAGTGGACGGCAGACGGTGGACGGTGTTTTTATAATTCACTGTCTATCGCCTGCCGGCCGCCGTTTTTTATTCAAACTTCACGTCAAGCGCAAGACCGCGCAGTTCGTGTACGAGTACGTTAAACGATTCGGGTATGTTGGCATCCGGCAGGTTGTCACCCTTGACGATTGCTTCGTAGGCTTTCGCGCGGCCCTGAATATCATCTGATTTAAAGGTCAGCAACTCTTGCAGGATGTTCGAAGCGCCATATGCTTCGAGTGCCCACACCTCCATCTCACCGAAACGCTGGCCACCGAACTGTGCTTTACCGCCCAGCGGTTGCTGGGTGATGAGCGAGTACGGACCGATGGAACGCGCGTGCATCTTATCGTCCACCATGTGGCTGAGTTTGAGCATGTAGATCACGCCCACCGTCGCTTTCTGGTGGAAGCGGTCGCCGGTTTCGCCGTCGTAGAGGTAGGTCTGGCCCAGTTCGGGCAACCCTGCCTTTTCGATCCACTCTTCCACTTCGTCAGTTTTGGCGCCGTCGAAGATCGGGGTAGCGAATTTGACGCCCAGCCGTTCGCCGGACCAGCCGAGTACCGTTTCGAAGATCTGGCCAAGGTTCATACGCGAGGGTACGCCGAGCGGGTTGAGCACGATATCCACCGGGGTGCCGTCGGCGAGGAAGGGCATGTCTTCCATACGGACGATACGGCTCACGATGCCTTTGTTACCGTGGCGGCCGGCGAGTTTGTCACCCACTTTGAGCTTGCGCTTTTTCGCGAGGTAAACTTTAGCCAGTTTCAATACGCCTGCGGGCAATTCGTCACCAATGCTGATGTTGAATTTTTCGCGCTTGTAGCGGCCCACTTCTTCGTTCACCTTGATGCTGTAGTTGTGCAACAGTCTGGCGATCAGGGTGTTCGTATGCTTGTCGCTCGTCCAGTTGGTGTAGTCTACCTCGGTATAGTTGATCTGCTCACGCAATATCTGTACGGCGAGTTTGGTCCCTTTCGGCACCATTTCCGCACCGTAGATGCTGCGGATACCATTGGTGGTTTTATCTTTCACCAGCAACTGAAGTTTATCGATCAGGATCGTCTTCAGTTTGTTGAGCGCTATTGCGTGTTCGTCGTCGAGTTTGTCGAGCAGGGCCTTTTCAGACTCCTTCTGTACCTTGTCTTTCTTCGCGCGGGCGAACAGTTGCTTGTCGATCACCACACCGTTGATACTGGGCGGTACTTTCAACGAAGCGTCTTTCACGTCGCCTGCCTTGTCGCCGAAGATGGCGCGCAGGAGTTTTTCTTCCGGTGTCGGGTCGGTTTCCCCTTTCGGCGTGATCTTGCCGATCAGGATGTCGCCTTCCTTGGCCCAGGCGCCGATACGGATGATACCGTTCTCGTCGAGGTCTTTGGTCGCTTCCTCGCTGACGTTTGGAATATCGGCCGTGAGTTCCTCTTCACCCAGTTTGGTATCGCGCACGTCGAGTTCGAAATGCTCGATGTGGATCGAAGTAAATACATCTTCCTGAACGACGCGCTCCGACAGTACGATGGCATCTTCAAAGTTGTATCCTTTCCAGGGCATGAACGCCACTTTCAGGTTCTGGCCCAGGGCGAGTTCGCCGTTTTCCGTGGCGTAACCTTCGCAAAGGATGTCGCCTTCTTCCACACGCTGACCGCGCCGAACGATCGGCTTCAGGTTGATGCATGTACCCTGGTTGGTACGCATGAACTTGGTCAGTTTATACGTTTTCCGCGCATCTTCGAAGGAAACCAGTTGATCTTCCTCCGTGCGGTCGTAGTTGATGACGATCTCGTTGGCATCCACGTATTCTACCACGCCGCCGCCTTCCGCGTTGATGAGCATGCGCGAGTCGCGCGCCACCTTGGCTTCGAGGCCGGTGCCCACGATCGGCGAGTGCGGGCGAATGAGCGGTACTGCCTGGCGTTGCATATTCGATCCCATAAGCGCCCGGTTGGCGTCGTCGTTCTCGAGGAAGGGGATCAGCGAGGCCGACACACCCACGATCTGGTTGGGGGCCACGTCGATGTACTCCACTTCTTCCGGCGACAGGATCGGGAAGTCGCCATGCTCGCGCGCTTTCACACGATCTTCGAGGAAGGCGCCGTTTTCAGCTACCGGCGTGTTCGCCTGAGCGATCTTGCGGTAGTCTTCCGCTTCTGCAGAGAGGTATTCCTCGTTGCCCTCCATCACCACCTTGCCGTCTTTTACGCGGCGGTAAGGTGTTTCCAGGAAGCCCATTTTATTGATCTTGGCATGTGTGCACAGGGTCGAGATCAGACCAATATTGGGTCCTTCAGGCGTCTCGATGGTGCACAGGCGGCCATAGTGCGAGTAGTGTACGTCGCGCACCTCGAAGCCGGCGCGCTCGCGCGACAGACCGCCGGGACCAAGCGCCGAAATACGGCGTTTGTGCGTGATCTCGGAAAGCGGGTTGGTCTGGTCGAGGAACTGCGACAGCTGGCTGGTGCCGAAGAACGAGTTGATCACCGACGACAGGGTACGGGCGTTGATCAGGTCGACCGGCGTGAACACCTCGTTGTCGCGCACGTTCATCCGCTCGCGGATGGTGCGGGCCATACGGGCCAAACCTACCCCGAACTGGGCGTAGAGTTGTTCGCCCACCGTGCGCACACGGCGGTTGGACAGGTGGTCGATGTCGTCGATCTCCGACTTGTTGTTGATCAGGGAGACGATATAGCGCACGATGGCGATGATGTCTTCCTTGGTCAGCACCAGGTTGTTTTCGTCGATGTTATGGCCGAGTTTTCGGTTGATCTTGAACCGACCCACCTCGCCGAGGTTGTAGCGCTTGTCGGAGAAAAAGAGTTTCTCGATGATCCCGCGCGCTGTTTCGTCATCAGGGGGATCCGAGCCGCGCAACTGACGGTATATGTAAGTCACCGCTTCGATCTCGCTCGAAGTCGGGTCTTTCTGCAGGGTATTGTAGATGATCGAGAAGTCCTCGTCGATGTCGGTACGCTGCAGGATAATGGTCGGCGTGCCGGCTTCGAGGATGAGTTCGATGTTCTCCTCGTCGAGCATGGTGTCGCGTTCGAGGATGATCTCGTTCCGCTCGATGGTGACTACCTCACCCGTGTCTTCATCTACGAAGTCTTCCGTCCAGGATTTGAGGACCCGGGCAGCCAGTTTGCGGCCGACTGCCGCTTCCAGATTCTCGCGGGTGCAGGCGATCTCGTCGGCCAGATTGAACAGGTCGAGAATAGCCTTGTCGGTATCGTAGCCGATCGCGCGCAGGAGCGTGGTGACGGGAAACTTCTTTTTACGGTCGATGTACGCATACATGACCAGGTTGATATCCGTGGCAAACTCCATCCATGCGCCCTTGAAAGGTATCACGCGGGCACTGTATATCTTGGTGCCGTTGGGGTGATAACTCTGCCCGAAGAACACCCCGGGAGAGCGGTGGAGTTGCGATACGATCACCCGTTCCGCACCGTTGATGACGAAGGTTCCCTTTGGCGTCATGTAGGGAATGTTGCCAAGGAATACGTCCTGTACGATCGTTTGAAAGTCGATGTGCTCCGGGTCGTTGCACGACAGGCGGAGTTTTGCTTTCAGCGGTACGGAATAGGTGAGTCCGCGCTGCATACACTCGTCGATGGTGTAGCGGGGCGGATCGATGAAATAGTCGAGAAATTCCAGGTTGAAGATGTTCCGAGCATCGGTGATCGGGAAATTTTCCTGGAACACGCGATAGAGACCTTCGTTGATACGATTCTCGGGCGTGGTTTCCAGCTGGAAATACTCCTGGAACGATTTTAGTTGAATTTCAAGGAGGTCAGGATAGTGACCGGCGAGGCGAATTTTTCCAAAATTGACGCGTTCCTGAACGCCTGTTTTGGGGTTTGCCCCGATAGAGATGCCGTTATTGGTCATTTTTGCAGAATATGCTTGAATGCTGGTTGGCAATGTTGCTGCGCCTTTGCGCAGCGCGGGCCTGCGAGAGTGTTTGCAAGCCCATTAAACGAATAAACAGGGGTAAAAGTTCATAACAAACTCTTACAGACAGCGATAGGCTTAACGCGTCCCTGCATGCAGGAGGCGCGTTAAGCCTTATTGCTGTTATATTGAAAGAGGTGTAATACCGGACATGTGTCGAAAATCAGTAAGAAGTCAGTTAACCGAAGAAGCAAGGAGCGGCCGGCTGGGACGGATATCCTCTTAAGCCAGGCCCCTTGAAACCAGAAATCTGACAGCTTACTTCACTTCGACAGCCGCGCCGGCAGCCTCGAGCGCCGATTTGATCGAGTCGGCTTCGGCTTTGTTCACGCCGCTTTTCAGCGGGCTGGGAGCGCCGTCAACGAGGTCTTTTGCTTCTTTCAGACCCAAGCCGAGGATGTTTTTCACTTCCTTCACGACATTGAGTTTGTTGGCACCGGCATCCTTCAGGATCACGTCGAATTCGGTTTTCTCAGCATCAGCTGCATCACCGCCGCCGCCAGCGCCGCCAGCGGCCGGGCCTGCTACTGCTACCGCAGCTGCTGCCGGTTCGATACCGTATTCATCTTTCAGGATATTGGCCAGTTCATTGGCTTCTTTAATCGTGAGGTTCACGAGCGATTCAGCCAGTGCTTTCAAATCTGCCATTGTTGTAGAATTTTAAAAGTTGTTTGCGAAATGAAAATGAGTCAGGTTCTGGGGTGTCGTTTTAATGGGGTCGTATAGTGCGAACTTGGAAGCCTGTTTTTGAATGCGCCAATGTGCTGTTCTTTAGCACATTATATCTCATTGGCACATTGACAAATTTATTCCGGGCGCTCCTCCAGCGTCTTGACGATACCGGCAATCCTGGTGCCGGTTGCCGTAATCTGGCTGGCGATGCGCTTGGCGGGTGACTGGAGCAGGGTGATGATCTCGCCGATCAGTTCGTCCTTGCTCTTCATCTTGGTCAGCACCGCGATCTGGTCGTCACCGACAAATACCGACGCATCGATATAGGCTGCTTTCAGGATCGGGCGTTCTTCCGACTTGCGGAATTCTTCGAGCAACTTGGCCGGCGCTTTCGGGTTGTCAGAGATCAGGATCGTGGTCGGGCCCTTGAGGCTGTCGTACAGCGCGGCAAAGCCTTTCGATTCGGGTTCGCTCTCAAGTGCCTTCTGGATCAGGGTATTTTTGGCCACTTTGACCGAAATCCCTTTTTCGAAGCACAAGCGGCGGAACTTGTTGATCTTGGCGACGGTCAGCGTGGAAGAGTCGGTCAGGTAGAAAAACGGGGTGTTGCCCAGTTCTTCTTTCAACTCCGCTATGGCCGTGTTTTTATCTTCTCTGGTCATTTCTGTAAAAATTGAAATGTTGAGTGTTGAATGGATGGCGAAAGGCGGCGTCCTGATGAATATTATTCCGGCGCCGCAGCTTTCTGTTTAGACCTTAACGGACTTGGGATCCACGTGAATACCCGGGCTCATCGTGCTGGCGACCGACAAAGTCTTCATGTAAATGCCTTTGGCACTGGAAGGCTTCATCTTTACCAGGGTAGATACGAGTTCGTGGGCGTTGTCCGTCAGTTGCTCCGGCGTGAACGATACCCGTCCGATGGACGCGTGCACGATGCCGAACTTGTCGACACGGAAGGCGATCTTGCCCTTTTTCACCTCCGATACAGCGGAGCTGAGATCGGGCGTTACCGTTCCCGTCTTGGGGTTGGGCATGAGGCCGCGCGGACCGAGGATGCGCGCGATCTTACCCAACTGGGCCATTACATTGGGTGTGGCGATGATCACGTCCGCATCCATCCAACCTTCAGAAACTTTTTGAATGTACTCATCGAGACCGACAAAATCAGCACCAGCCGCTTTTGCTTCGGCTTCTTTGTCGGGGGTGCAGAAGACCAGCACGCGTTTGGTCTTACCGGTGCCATGCGGAAGGGAAACCGTACCGCGCAATGCCTGATCGGCTTTACGGGGATCCAACCCGAGGCGGACGTGAACGTCTACCGATGCGTCGAATTTGGTGGTGTTGACCTCTTTCACCAGCGTCATTGCTTCGCTGAGCGAATAGAGTTTGTCATTGTCAACTTTCCCTTCAACGGCTTTGCGTTTTTTCGTCAATTTAGCCATTGATCGTGTGTTTAAAGGTGAAAACGTTCCGTTGGGCGGAACTCCCTTTTATTGAATTCCTTCAGGTGATTCGGGGTCGGGTAAAGTGTTCGGATGGTTGGGCTGCCGGATGGTTTCCTTTATCGGATAACCAATCAATCGGGCACAACCACTTGACAATACATCAATTATCCCAGGGCGCCGTGCCTTCAACCGTAAAGCCCATGCTCCGCGCCGTACCGGCGATCATCTTCATTGCCGATTCTACGGTAAAGCAGTTGAGGTCGGGCATTTTGTTTTCGGCGATGGCGCGCACCTGTTCCCAGGTAACGGAGCCTACTTTTTTGCGGTTGGGTTCGGGCGATCCCTGTCCCGGTTGCATTTTAGCGGCTTCGAAGAGCTGGATCGCTGCCGGCGGGGTTTTGATGATAAAGTCAAATGTTTTGTCTTTATACACCGAAATGATCACCGGAAGCACCTTGCCCTGCATCTCCTGCGTCTGCGCGTTGAAGCGCTTGCAGAACTCCATGATGTTCACCCCTTTGGAGCCGAGTGCCGGTCCGATCGGGGGAGCGGGGTTGGCCTGGCCACCCTTCACCTGGAGTTTGATATAACCATCTATTTCTTTTGCCATTTTATCAGAATGTTCGTTGCGTTCAGACCAGTATAATACTGACTATTAACGATTTATAAAAAATTGCTTTTCGTTTATTTGGAAGCAAACCCCTGGAGAAGCGAGGTTTAAACAAAGCGATCAGCTAATTTTTTCCACTTGCATAAAGTTCAGTTCCACCTCCGTGCCGCGTCCGAAGATCTTTACAATGACCTTCAGTTTTTTCCGCTCTTCATTCACCTCCTGAATATCACCGACAAATTCGGCGAACGGGCCGTCGATGATCTTCACCGTTTCCCCGATCAGGAAGGGTTCGCTCAGGGTTTCGCCGGCTTCGGAGGTTTCGTCGACCTTGCCCAGGAGGCGGTTTGCCTCCGCCTGGGTCATCGGGATCGGCGTTTCCTTGCCGAGGAAATGGATCACATTGGGAATATCGGCGATCAGTTTGGCTACGTCGCCGTTGAGTTTTGCCCCCACTGCCTCTATCAGGATATAGCCGGGCAGCAGGTTGCGTTCCTGCATGACCTTTTTGCCATTCCTGATCTTATATACTTTTTCCGTTGGTACAATGACCGAAAAGATAAAGTCCTTCCATTCGGACCGCTCGATCTCGAGCAGGATCCGCTCCTGAATTTTTTTCTCCTTGCCGCTGATGACGCGGAGGGAGTACCATTTTTTTTCGTCGGCGCCTTCGAGGACGGCCGTATCTTTTTCCTGACTCATGATGCAGAACGGGATGGCAGGTCAATTGAAGAAACGCTGCGTTTCAGATCACCAGACCCCGTAGATGTTTTTGAAAAAGGTACTGCACATGACATCCATCAAAAAGATGATCAGGGCCAGGATGCCGGAAGTCACCAATACCACGATGGTGCTTTCCTGCAGCTGTGCAGCAGTGGGCCACGACACGTTTTTGACGAGTTCGTGGTAGCTTTCCTTCAGATAAAGCGTCAATTTTTCCATTACGCTGTTTCGTTGTTCGTTGCTTTGCGCCGTCGCCTTCGTTAAAAAAGTTCGTTGTCAGGCATAACCGACAACGAACTTGTCTGATGAACTCAGACGGATTGGATTAAGCAACTGATGGTTGATAGCAGGGGCAGCAGGGCTCGAACCCGCAACCTGCGGTTTTGGAGACCGCCACTCTACCAATTGAGCTATGCCCCTTTAATACGGCTGACGGTCGACGGCCAACGGTTGACGGCTTTTCAAAAAAACCGTCTACCGTCCGCCGCCTTACCGTCTGTCGTAATGTTATTAGTCGATGATCTCCGTCACCTGACCGGCGCCAACGGTACGGCCACCTTCGCGGATAGCGAAACGCAGGCCTTTTTCCATGGCGATGGTGTTGAGGAGATTTACTTCGAGTTCAATGTTGTCGCCCGGCATCACCATTTCGACGTTGGCAGGCAGCTTCACGTCGCCCGTTACGTCGGTGGTGCGGAAGTAGAACTGCGGGCGGTAGCCGTTGAAGAACGGGGTGTGACGACCACCTTCTTCTTTCGACAGTACGTAAACCGAGCACTTGAAGTGCTTGTGCGGCTTCACGCTACCGGGTTTGCAGATAACCATACCGCGACGGATCTGCTCTTTGTCGATACCGCGCAGCAGCAGACCGGCGTTGTCACCGGCTTCACCGCGATCGAGCAGTTTGCGGAACATTTCCACACCCGTAACGGTGGAGGTCAGCGGCTTTTCACCATCTTTCATCATACCGATGATCTCAACGGGATCGTTCACGTTGATCACACCGCGCTCGATACGGCCCGTAGCAACGGTACCGCGACCGGTGATGGTGAATACGTCTTCCACCGGCATGAGGAAGGGCTTGTCCACTTCGCGTACCGGCTCGGGAATGTCGCTGTCGCAAGCGTCCATGAGTTCCATGATCTTTGCAACATGGTCTACATCGCCTTCGAGGGCTTTCAGGGCGGAACCCTGGATGATGGAAGCGTCGTCGCCGTCGAACTGGTAGGAGCTCAGGAGCTCGCGGAGTTCCATATCGACGAGTTCGAGCATCTCGGCATCGTCAACGAGGTCCACTTTATTCATGAATACCACGATACGCGGAACGCCTACCTGGCGGGCGAGCAGGATGTGCTCGCGCGTTTGCGGCATCGGACCGTCGGTAGCGGCGCATACGAGGATAGCGCCGTCCATCTGAGCGGCACCGGTGATCATGTTTTTAACGTAGTCGGCGTGACCAGGGCAGTCAACGTGCGCGTAGTGACGCTTTTCCGTTTCATATTCAACGTGTGCGGTATTGATCGTAATACCACGCTCTTTTTCTTCCGGAGCAGCATCAATGGCATCGTAGTCCGTTTTCTTTGCCAGACCTTTTTGAGAAAGAACGAAAGTAATGGCAGCCGTCAGCGTCGTTTTGCCGTGGTCAACGTGACCAATCGTGCCAATATTTACGTGCGGCTTGGTGCGAACAAATGTCTCTTTTGCCATTGGTTTAGACTGTTTGTATCAAAACTTTAAGTGAAAAAATGTTATTTAATGCGATAATTCGATAATGTGATGATGTGATAATATTATAACCCTATCCTTATCACATTGAGAAAATACCACCTTATCACATTTTGCTTCGAGCTGTTGATGAGATTTGAACTCACGACCTCTTCCTTACCAAGGAAGTGCTCTACCCCTGAGCTACAACAGCATGATCTGCTTTTCCCTGAGCGATTAAAGTCATTGGAGTCAAAAAGACCCCAATGACTTCAGAGATCGAGCGGCGGACGAGATTCGAACTCGCGACATTCAGCTTGGAAGGCTGACGCTCTACCAACTGAGCTACCACCGCTTTAACCGCCGTAGCTTCAGCGAAGGCGGTGTCTTGTACAAGTGTTTTTCCACACCTTATTCCTCCGATCGATCAGAAAGAAAACAGGACGAAGAAAAACTGCCCGCCTTCACTAAAGCTACAGCGGGCGAGGTGGGGGTGGTGGGATTCGAACCTACTCAGCGGTAAAGCACCAGATTTACAGTCTGGCCCGGCTCTCCAACTCCGGGGCACCCCCTTGCAACTTTTATATATTTTCGGTCGCGATACGTTTGCCCGACCTGAAAATGTTACTGCAAAACAAAAAACTCGCGTTTTTTGAGCCACTGGAGGGACTCGAACCCCCGACCAGCTGATTACAAATCAGCTGCTCTACCAACTGAGCTACAGTGGCCTAATTCGTTGCCTCCAAGGCTTTTGGTACAATTTCAAACAACGTTTTTTCCGGGAAAACAAACACCCCTCCCGAAAAGCGTGTGCAAAGGTACAGCGCTGCGTCGAAATGAAAAAACAATTTTTGAAAAAAACCGGATTTTTTAGCAAGAACTTTGCCGGCATACCCGAAGGGGCCCTCCGAAACCAAATAATCCTCTGATCCAGAAGTCTTTTTTATGCAAAACGTACCCTTGAATCAGGCTACTTTCGAATATTGCGCCGAACACAGCACGCCCCCCGCTGCGCTGTTCGGAGCGCTGGAACGCGAAACGCACCTGCGCACCCTGAGCCCTCAGATGTTGTCGGGACCTTACCAGGGCATGCTGCTGCGCTTCATCAGTCTCATGATCCGCCCGCACAGGATACTCGAAGTGGGTACCTTCACCGGCTACGCCGCGCTTTGCCTGGCGGAGGGGCTCGACGACGGCGGTATCCTGCATACCATCGAGATCAACAAGGAACTGGGCAGCCTGATCCATAAATACATCCGGGAGGCGGGCCGGGAAACTGCCATACAGGTCCATTTCGGCGATGCTGCCGAAGTCATTCCCCGCCTCGACGAGCAGTTCGACCTCGTTTTCCTCGATGCCGGCAAACTGGACTACCCCCTGCACTACGAACTGGCGCTGGCCAAGCTCAGGCCCGGCGGTTTTATGCTGATCGACAATGTGCTGTGGGACGGGAAAGTGGCCGGCGGCGACACAAAGGATGAAACGGCCCGTGCGCTGCGCGCCTTCAACGATCAGGTGCATGGCGACCCACGTGTGGAGAATATCATCCTGCCTGTACGCGACGGGCTGATGCTCCTGCGCCGGACGGCCTGAATGTTTATTTCACATCCATTTTTTCCACGCCTGTCCAGTCGTCCGGCACACCGGAAGCGAGGAGTCCTTCGATCTTGTTCAGGAAAAACGCCGCTACCGTATCATCTGGGTTATGTGCCATCACCTTTTTCATGGTACCGGCTGCGGTTTCAAAATCGCGTGACAGGTACTGCTCAATGCCCATATTGAACAGGTTCAGGGTATCGCGCTTCCGTTCCATCTGGAGCGCCGGGTCGGCATCGAAACACTCGTAAATCCCGACTGCTTTTTGCTTCCCTTTCACCTGCACTTTCCCCAGGTAACGCAAGCCAAAATGGCCTGTGTCGGCGATATTGACCATCGTGTTTTCGCTGAGCAGGATCCTCGCGCCGTAATATTTTGTCAGGTTCTCAATCCGGGAAGCGGTATTGACCGTGTCGGAGATGGTCGCGGCATCCATGCGTTTTTCATCGCCGGTGATCCCCATGATCAGTGAGCCGGTATGCAAACCCATGCCAACAGAAATGGGCGTCCACGACCGGATGGCCCGTTCGAGGTTGTACAGACCAATGATCCGCTGCATCTGGATCGCCGCATTAAGCGCATCATTGGGCATGCGCGGAAAAATCGCCATGATGCCGTCGCCCAGGTACTGGTTGATAAATCCTTCGTGCTGACGGATCACGGGGCCCATACGGCCGTTGTAGGCGTTTACGAATTTGAAGTTATCCTCCGGGGTCATTTGTTCGGAAAATGCCGTATAGTCCCGGATGTCGGAGAACAGCACCGTAACATCGCGCTGCGTCTGGTCACCCAGCGCCACCTCGGTGATGCGCTCATGCCCGAGCGCACGGATGAATTCGGCGGGTACAAAGCGGTCGGCCACAGAGTAAATCCTCAGCAGATCGATCTGCGTTTTTACGCGGGCCAGCAGTTCTTCCTTGTTGAAGGGCTTCACCAGGTAATCGTTGGCGCCCAGGCTCAACCCCTGTACAAGATCTTCTACCTGATTTTTGGCTGTGACCATGATCACCGGCAACTCGGAGGGAAGATATTTTTTTCTGATCCGCCGGCACACTTCATAACCGTTCATCTTCGGCATCATGACGTCCAGCAGTATAAGATCGAAGTTTCCATGCGTATCGAGCATAGCGAGGGCCTCTTCCCCGTTCCAGGCGGTGGCTACCTGAAAATGTCCGCCCGCCAGGTGGTTGCGCAATACATGGTGATTAACAGGCTCATCGTCGACAATGAGAATTTTCACCGGGCTGGCGCCCTGCACAGTTGCGGGTTCGCCAGTCACCGCCGTGGTCGCTACGGGCGAAGGAGCCCCGGAAGCATGCGAAGGCACCTCCTGGATCACGCGCTCCTGCCGAATCCCGGCTTCATCGGAGCAGGGCAGGGTAAACAAAAATGTGGCGCCACGCCCCTCCTCCGATTCAACTCGGATGCTGCCGCCTTGCAACTCGATCAGGCTTTTGCTGATCGCCAGGCCGAGGCCCGTGCCGCCAAACTCCCGCTCAATGGAACCGTCGGCCTGTTCGAAGGCTTCGAAAATCCGCATCTGTTTTTCCGGAGCGATGCCGATGCCCGTATCCGCCACATAGATCTCTGCAAATTTTCCTGCCGGAGCATCTTCCTCCTGTAAATCCCGGAGCAGCAAGCGTGCCCCTACGGCGATTTTCCCCTGCTGGGTAAATTTTGCTGCATTGCCCAAGAGGTTGAGCAAGATTTGCTGCAGGCGGTCTTCATCGGTATAAACAGCCGGCAGATCCGCGGGAACTTCATTGACCAGGGCGACATCCTTGCCCTGCACCAGGGGTCTGCAAATTTGTAGCACCACATCGGTCAAACTTTGCAGATCGACGGGACCGCGGCGCAGTTGAAGGTCTTTCTCCCGTATCCGGGAAAAATCGAGCAAGTCGTTGACGAGTCCCGCCAGGCGTTTGCCCGAGGTGACGATCAGGGAAAGTTCCTCGCGTTGTTTTTCCTTGCTAAAACTATCCAGCCCGTCCATCAGGCTTTCCGAAAGGCCGATGATGCCGTTGAGCGGCGTTCGGAGTTCATGGGAAGTGTTTGCCAGGAATTGATCCTTGAGTTTGTCGGCCATGCGCAGGCGCTCATTGATGGCCTGCTCATGCTGAAGGCGTCGGGCCTGCTGCCGGGTGATCAACATCGTCAGGCCGTAGATCAGAAAGGACGTCAGGGCGAGGTAAAGCAAATAAGCCCACCAGCTCCGGTACCACGGCGGCAATATGGAAAATTCATAAGCCGTGCTTTCCATCGATCCGATGAACGGGCTTTGCGCGCGCACCCTGAACTTGTAGTCACCAGGAGGCAGGTTTGAGTATTCTTTTTCGGCTTTTTCCGTCCAGGAAGACCATTTTCTATCGAATCCTTCCAGCAAATAACTGTAACGCGTGTTTTCGGGGCGTTCGAAATCAGGGGCTGCAAAGTGAAAGGAGATGGTATTATGCTGAAACGGGATGTCAATCGGTCCGGTCGATACTCCGTTCCAGTCAACAGCCAGGAGGGAATCACCGCCCGAACGAACGCTCCGCAGCAATACGGGAAACTTGCTTTGATACCACGATGAATCCACGATACTGCCGGCGTCAAAGCGATATAGTCCGGCGGCACCTCCCATCCAGGTCACCCGGTCGTTTTCCTGAAATATTCCTCCCTGAAAAAGGTCGCGCATATCCGGCAACATTTCAAGGGGTTGCGATACGGTTTGCCAGCGCCCCTTTTCGGTCTGGCGGCTCCACCTGAGTTGTAGTCCTGAATTTGACGGTGTCCAGAACCAGATATTTTGCTGTGGCCCTGTTGCTGCCACCCATACCGGCCGCTTCGTATTTTCAAACTCAAAAGGTACCAACGCACCGGCTGCTCTATCGAATCGGTAGGTACCGTATTCCGATGACCGTAACAGCAATTCGTTGCCCCAAACGAACAGGCGGTGGTCGCCTCTGACGGGCCGGCCTGACAAGCTGTCAATAAAATGCATACGCCAGCCGGCATCTTCGATACTTTCCAGCCGGGCAAAACCTTTGTTCCGGAAGCCCACCCATAATCTGCCATCTGCGTCCTCGGCTACGGAACGTACCAGCAGGGCGCTTTCAGCGACCAACTGCGGTGATGACCACTGTGCGCCGGCGCTGGCAAAGAAAAAGAGGCCTTTATCCCCTCCTGCAAATATCCCCGGCGCACCGTGCCTTGAAACGGCGATCGCGTACAGGGGGCCCAGTATTTCGCGGTGCAGCCGGCGGATCTGTTCGCTGCCATCCAAAGCGTAGAGGCCCGACCCGCTGGCCATCAACAGCAGTGTTTCAGACTGGCCGGGCGGCTGTACGGTTTCCAGGGCAAAAATCTGGTCGCGTAAATTACCGACCCTGTGAAAGCGCGCCGACGCCTGCCCCCTGGCAGGCGCTTGCAGCGCATAGAGACCCAGGTTGGTACCCAGGTAAAGGGTACCGCGATGCCTTTTTATACATAAAACGGCGGCATCGAGCCCCAGTGCAGCATCCCAGTATTCAAAGGGCGCCTGCAGGGAAATACGGTCGAGGCCCTGGTTGAGAGAAACCCACAGTCCGCGCTGGCTGTCGGTAAACAGGTGGTGGACCGTATTGTCACTCAGGCCCATTTTTCGATCTATATGTCTCTTCAAAGCGCCCGACCGGCCTACGATATACACCCCTCCGCTGAGGGTCGCAAATGCACGGTCGCCATCCGGCAAACCGAGACCATAGTACAGCTCTTCCTTTTTCCAGCGCTCCTGCAGGTCATTAAATTCAGATGCAGGCTGCCGGAGCCCCGTGCCGGGCTCATAAAGCCAAACGCCGTTCTTTTGAGTACCTACCAGCCAGGCGCCTCCCGAATGCGGCAAGATGCAGGTCACTACTTCGGAGTCGAATGCTTCGCCACCGGGCAGCGTGCGGAAAGCGCCGTTGCGCCAGACACAAAGGCCTCTTCCGGCGAGTTTTAGCACATACGATCCGTCGACGACGTATGAGCGCAGGTAAGAGTCGGGGATTTTTATTACCTGTACGCGGTCCCCGCTCAGCAGCAACAGGGTTTGTCTGCTTTGAAAAAAAACAGTGTCGCCCAGCGCCTGCACCGAGCGTATGACCCCGAAGTCGCGTGCCGCGGCCGGCAATTTGTCGATCAGGGAGACGTAAATACGGCGTCCATCGGCATCCTTACCCAGAAATCCAAAATCACCCGCTCCGCCGACGTACACTTTGCCATCGGCGCCCATGGCCAGGGAAAATGCCCCGCCGTTGCCGCCTCGCACGCGTTGCCAGTTCCGACCGTCGAATTCGAGCAGGCATTCATTGTTTCCCACATAAACAATGCCCCGCCGGTCCTGCAGCACGGCCCAGTTTTGCGTACCGGCGCCGTATTCACGGCTACTGTACTTCCTGATCAGTGCCTGCCCCGTTTCCGAAGATGAATACAAGCCCTGCCCCGCGAGCGATGGGCCCGACAGCATCACGGCTGTGATCAACAGCATCAGAATAATATCCGGTAAATGGTTTTTCCTGTCCAGCATATATGGACGCACGCCGGGAAAGCATGCGAGGAAGCAAAATTTGACTTTTTTTGAACGTAGCCAAATTTTTCTTTACAGACATCCCCGTATTGTCAGGGGTTGGGGTCGATTGGTTCCACCAATTTGAAGTTAACAGCAGGCAGTAGCAGTTGGCAGAAAAGCAGAATCAGGACAAAGCGGGAACTAGAAATCTTTTTGTTCCATAGTTCGTACCAATTAACAACACGGCCAACTGCTACTAATTCCGCCTTGCCTTTTACAAAATCAATCGCCCCGGTCTTATTTCAGTGTCTCCAACATCTTTTTGGCCTGTTTTTGCTGGGGATGAGAAGCCTGACCAGCGATTTCGCTCAGCAGCGAAGTTGCATCTTCCGTACGGCCGAGTTTGATCAGGGAAAGCGCGGAATACCATTGTGCGGATTCCCAGTCGTAGCTGTCCGGACTGACTTTTGTCAATGCGTTCAGCGCTTTTGCGGGCTTGCCGGTAGCGAGATAGGAGACACCGAGATAGTGGTTTGCCTCCGAACGGCCTTTGAAGGCAGGATCAGCCAGCAGAACTTCCAGGTTTTGGATAGCGCCCGGGTAATCGCCCTTCCCGTATGCGGTGCGCCAGGGCGTGGCGTCGTCGTCGCGGGCCTCGGGAGCCGGAGGAATGGAAAAATTGGCGGCAAACATCTCATCCGTCGATTCGGCTTCAGGGTGCGTAGACCCATCCGCAAGCCACAGGGGAAGAGCGACAACAAACAGCACAAAGATGGCTGCGGCGAGGTAGGCCAAGCGCGTATAGGTACTGATCCTGTGGGTTTTAACCTTCGTCTGTTCGAGCGAAATGGGCGTTGCGTTCATCTCTGACAAGTTTTTGGCGTAAACGGATAGCTTATCACTCAGCAGCCGGTCACCTTCTTCATGAATGGCAAGAAGACAGGTCGCGTATTCGCCCGCCTCCGTCGCGAATGAAGGGTCTTCCGACAGCCTTTTTTCGAAGGCGGTCTTTTCTTCGGCAGACAATTGTCCTGATTGATACTGCCGAAGGAGATTATACAAGGTCTCGTTCATAAATGGAGGCGCGTTATGATCACATGATTTTACCCATTAGACGGTTACGGCGCCAAAAATATCAATGATGCCGTCAAAATTTTAGAGTTTGGCGCAAGTTGGGCAATTTTCGGGTAGTTTCCGGATGCCGGAGTTTAAAAACACGCTCACCGCATTCGTTCTTTTAGGACCTTTAACATTGAGGGTTGCCTATTATTATTACTTTTGACCTGTAATAGTGTTGCAAACGCGGTGCCGCGCCGATTCTCCTTACCCGGGCATTATTATCCCGGAATTCGGAGGGCAAATGGTACGTCGCTGCGTTGCCGAACCCTTTAATCCGCCGTGAAGCATTATTCAAAATGCGCGCAACAGAATGGCATGAAGACATCGCATTACTGGCCCTTCCTGTTGGTCGTAGGCATAGCTCTGTGCAGCCAGGTCCCGGACAATTCCGCTCCGACATCATCGATCGCAGGATCACAGGAGGGACGCACTTTATGGGAAAAATCGGAACAATTCCTTGGTAAAGAGGAATATGACAGCGCTTTCGTATACGCACAAAAAGCCGCTGAACGCACCGAGAAAGAAAAAAACTGGTCGCTGTGGGGGAAAGTCCAGATCACAATACTCGCAGTCTACTATGGTCAGGGCCAGGTTAATGAGTCCGCTTCCCGATTTGCCGAACTGGAAAAAAAGGCGCGGAGTATTATTCCGCAGGACAGCGTTTTTTGGGGAGAATATTACAATTACGCTGCTGCTACATACACGGAAGCGGGTAACTACGAACGAGCGCTCGATTACGGCCTGAAGGAAATTGCGTTTTACGAAAAACGCGGCGAAAAAACAACATTTGCCGTCGCCTGCAACAACATCGGATATACTTACCGCAGCAGGGGCGACTATGATCGCGCCCTCGAATACACGCAGACCGCTTTACAGATCTTCAAGTCAGACCCCGATGCCGATCCTTCCGATCTCGCCTGGACCTACGGCAATCTCAGTAAAATATGGTACCGGAAAAAAGACTTCCAGCGGTCCTTCGCGTATGCCAGCAAGGCCCTTGACATTCTGGAGCGGCATTTCCCGGGTGACAAGCCAGATGATTTCGTCAGTACCTATAATGACCTGTCCAATTCCCTGACGGAATTACAGCAATACGATAAAGCGCTCGATTATCTGAAAAAAGCCCTTGCCGTCTTTCAAACCAACCACCTGGCCGACGGGATCGAGATCACCTGGCACAATCTGGGGCACATATACAGGATGATGGGGCGCTACAAAGAATCGAAGCGATACATGAACATGGCGCTCGAACGCTACGGGCAAGGCCATCCCAATCTTGGCAAAGCGTACCGGCACATGGGCTATATTGCCTTCCACGAAGCGGACCTGGCAGGCGCCCTGCAATGGCTGCAAAAAGCCCTGCTGGCCCTCACCGATTCTTTCCCCTATCAGGATGTGCTGGCCAACCCCGCCGTGCAGCGCGTGAACGCATACCAGGATTTTTTGCTCACCCTCCGCGACAAAGGCGAAGTCCTGAAAGCGATGGCCGACAAGGAGTCGGATCAAAAATATCTGGAAGCATCTCTGGCGACTTACGACATCGCTGCAGGCCTGCTTGACAGCATGCGCAGCGAGTATCAGGAGGGTTCGCAGCAGTTCTGGAACCAGGAAGCCCGGCCGATCATGGAAAATGCCATCGAGGTAGCATTAAGCCTTTATTCGGGTACCGGCGAAAACCGCTATCTGGAAGAGGCATTCCGGTATACAGAAAAAAGCAAGGCTTTGTTGCTGGCAGAAGCCCTGCGCGAATCCGCCGCCAAACAGCAGGCCGGTATCCCCGACGAACTCTTGCAGGAAGAGAAAAAACTGAAGATCAATATTGCCTTTTATAAAAAACAGGTGTTTCGCGAGCAACAACGCAGCAGGCCCGACACTTCTAAAATACTGCTCTGGCAAAAGGAGATCCTGCAAAACCGGCGCTCCTATGAATCGCTGCTGAGCAAGCTGGAATACGCCTACCCTGAATATTTCAATATCAAATACCAGAATTCCACTATCACAATGGCGGCCGTGCAAGGCGCCTTGCCTGCCGGCACCGGCTTGCTGGAATATTTTAAGGGCGATAGCAACATTTTCGCCTTTTACATCGACCAAAACCATCTGCGCGGAGTCAGACTGAAACCGGACAGCAATTTTACAGGGCATTTGGAACGCCTCCTAGATTGCCTCCGCGATCGCAACACCGTCAGCGAACAGGGGCGCAGCGCGGCAGCCGTGGCCGCATTCGAAGCCGATGCCTCGGCATTATACCGGATGCTGGTAGCGCAGGCATGCGAGGCTCCGCCCGGCCAGCTCATCGTGATTCCCGACGGCAGGCTTTCCTATTTGCCGTTCGAGCTGTTGCTCACAGATAGTACCGCTGCCGACGACAACTCCTACGCGGGGTTGCCTTATTTACTCCGCCGTTCCTCCCTGCGGTATGAATATTCGGCCGTTCTGGCAATGCAGGGCGACAACGCACCGCAAGGCGGAGGGGCTTTTGCCGGCTACGCGCCGGTATACGGCGGCGTCTGGTCGGCCACCGATCTTCGCGGGGACCGGACGAACTGCCAGGAGGCCACGCCCGAAGATTTTGCGTCTCTTCGCAACAATCAGCAGGAAGTACAACAG
The DNA here is from genome assembly GCA_020636045.1 of Lewinellaceae bacterium. Lineage (GTDB taxonomy): Bacteria > Bacteroidota > Bacteroidia > Chitinophagales > Saprospiraceae > M3007. Next base: position 262,273 of record JACJYP010000001.1, on the reverse strand, counting down.
ATCGCCGGCATCATGGGCGGCAGATCATATCTGGGCGCTGCCGCTACGGAAAACCAGTTCAAGCAACACGCCAGGGACGCCCGCATCCTGCACCTTGCGATGCATGGTTTTCTCAACGACTGCGACCCGCTTTACTCGGGCCTGGTGTTTTCCAATATCGCCGATACCATCTCGCAAAACGGCAACGACGAGGAAGAGGACGGATTTTTACACGCCTATGAAATATATAACATGCGGCTTCGGGCTGAGTTGGCGGTACTGAGCGCCTGCAATACCGGCCGCGGGCAGCTGGCAAAAGGAGAAGGCGTTATCAGCCTGGCCCGCGCTTTCAAATACGCGGGCTGCGCCAATATCCTTATGAGCCTCTGGCAGGCCGACGATCAGGCAACCGCGCAGATCATGCAGGACTTTTACCGGTATCTGAAGCAAGGCATGGGAAAAGACGCCGCCATCCGGCAGGCAAAACTCGATTACCTCGATTCCAACCGCCGCAACCATCCGTTCTATTGGGGCGCTTTTGTATTGATCGGCGACGATCTTCCGCTCAATTCCAGCCGTTTCCCCTGGTTTTATTTTTCTATCGGAGCAGGGCTGGTCGTCCTGATTGTAATCGTGGCAATATGGCGCCGCCGCGCAAAAAGCCTTTAAAAACTATTGATTTTCGCATAATCCCCAACGACTAACCTGATTGAAAACAAATATTTATTCACTCACAACCTTCCAATAAGTTATGGCTGGACCAGTAAGAATCAAAAAAGCGCAAGCTGCCGATCCCGGTTTTTCATTAGTGCTTGATATGCAGGGACTCTCTCCCAATACCATGCGGGTCGATTTTGTACTGTATTCCCTCGGAAATTCGGGAACTACTTACAACAGTTCCGTACAGATCAACAACAAAATAGTAGACCCCGAAGTAACCATTGCCGTGCCGTTTGGCGACGGGAACTATCAGGGAGGTCAGCATATGTGTTTTTCCGCGCGGGTGTACCTCGATGGCTCGCAAACGCCAACCTCCCTGCAAGGCACCGTGATGGCCGAATCGGGCGAATTTGTCGTGGAAGAAAGCGCGATCACAGAATTGCAAGACTTCAGCAACCTCGCGATGAATAACACCATACAGTCGGCCGACGGCACCAAAGTAGGGGTTATGCAGTACGATGGCAATTTTGTCGTGTACGAGCAATCCGGCAATTACAATACGCAACTGGGTGTCTGCGATTCATCGAACTCGTATACCACCCCCGGTGCTACTTATGAGTTTCAAGTGCGTAATGGAAGGCTCTTCGTAAGGGACGTGACCAATAATGTGGACGTGAGTGCCAGCGACCGGAACAATGTTTTTCAAGATGCTCCTTTGGTGATCAATTCCGATGGAAAAATTTGTATGCGCGTTGGCGCGGATTTACGGCCTACACCCATGAGCCCTCAATACCTGCCCTGAGCGCGTGGCAATCAATTGAAATTCATCCGTTTCGTTCTGGCATGAGTGCCAGAGCGAAACGGCAACTTCCAAACCAAAATCCAATTGTATTATGCTAACAGGCCCTGCTAAAGTCAAAAAGCCCCAAGCCGCCGATCCCGGTATCAGTTTTATCCTGGATCTGTACGATAATGAGATCCCCGATCCACTTCCGAATCTGAGGGTGGAGATACTGGTCGCAGATACGTACAAAAGCATTGTGAACATCGAAAACCAGGTACAGGATCGCGAGATGGTCTTTTCCGTGCCATTCGGCGATACGGCATACGCCTCCCAGATCGGCAATCCCCTGCTGGTTTCCATTAAAGCCTACTACAACTTCGAGGGACAGCCGCCCGTCAACATCCTCAATTTCCTCGAAAACCTGCCGGCGCAGGGGAGTTCCTATCAGGTGGTCACCACCCGAAATTATTTGCCCCACGCGCCCGAAGCAAGCACCAGCGTGGACTCGCTTTATCCCAGCACGCTGCTGGTCGGCGAATACCTGCGTTCACCGGCCAATCGATATATCTGTCTGATGGAGCCGAACGGCCAGTTATCCGTATACTCAGCAAACGGAGATAATATACAACCCCTCTGGCAAACACCCGAGCCGGAAGGCAACCCGGGTCGCGGCAACTATTTCGCCACCATGCAATACGACGGCAATTTCTGCATCTACGGGGGCGCTCCCATGGCCCCGACATACAATGTGTGGAATTCTTATCAGGCATCCGGAGGAGGATACACCATGCACCCCGACGATGAGTTCCTGTCGCTGGACGATCAGGGTGAGCTGGCACTGTACACCGGCAAAGGCCCCGGAGATCCGGACAAAGCGCTTTTATACATCCTGTATTCAGGGCCGGACCAATAATTGTTGCCAAAAACAGGCCGCAGGCAGGAATATTGCAAGGCAGGAGCCCTACCTTGCGATATCATTAACCAAATCAAATCCTCATACTGTTATGAAAATACGGTTTAGCTTTCATCTGGTGCTGCTCTTGCTGACCGGCGCTGCTTCGCATGTCTTTGCGCAAGGTGAATCAACCGGTTTGCACACCATTTACGATCGCCTCACCGCCGACGAAGGGGTTGAACTGACCCTGGAAACCGATCTCACCACCTTTATCGGGCAGAAAAAAACCAACAACTACATGCCCGGCGTCATCCGCACAAAAGATGGCCAGGAATACCAGATAGAGGTGCGGCCGCGTGGCCGGTATCGCAGGAAAGTATCGCAGATACCGCCGATGAAAATCCGTTTTACAGAAGATGATCTCAGGGCCGAAGGGCTCGATACGCTCAATGAGATCAAGGTTGCCCTGCCGTGTTTCGATTCCGACCTGGGCAATGAATTGATCGTACGGGAATACCTTACATACAAACTCTTCGAAACCATATCGGATGCGCATTTCAAGGCGCGCCTGGTCAAACTTTCGATACACGATACCTACGATCCGAAATCCACGCCCAAAAAGATGTACGCCATTTTCATCGAGGATGAAGAAGAAGTGGCTGCCAGGCTGGGGCTCAAACCCGAATCTGAATTTGGCATTCCCCTGAAGGATATGGATACCGAACAGGCGGCGATGGTGATCATGTTCCAATACCTGATCGGCAATACGGACTGGGAATTTGCGATGCACCGCAACGTGGAACTTTTCCACAACAGCAAGGATGGCAAAATAATCGCTTTGCCCTACGATTTCGACTTTTCCGGGCTGGTCAGTGCGCCGTACGCGGTGCCATCGTCCGACAGCGGCCTGAAATCGACGCGCGACCGGTTCCTGATGTCGGGCGAAATGGATGAATCGGCTTTGAAAGCGGCAATAAACCTCATGAAGGAAAAAGAAGAAGCCCTGTACGAGGTATGCCGTTCTGAATACCTGTCCAAATCGGCTTCGAACGATATGAGAAGGTTCCTGGGTTCTTTTTTCAAAAAAATGAAGAACAAGGATATCGCGCCCGTTACGATGAAACTTGACCCATAAGCTGGCGAAGTTTCTGCAGACAGCTGTATTTTTTGCTGTTCACGCTGTTGGCGCCCGAAAATCCGATGCGCTGGGCGATCTCATCGGAACTGTATCCCCAGTATTCAGAGTCAAGCAGTATCTGTTTGCACACTTCGCCCAGGGTTTGCAGGTACGCGACCGCCCGCTGCAACTGATCCGACTGTACCAGTCTTTGCAGCACATCGTCGTCGCTGGCGCGGTCGGGCAGTGTTTCCATCGATTCGAGCCGCTGACTGGACTTTTGCCTGAGCAGGTCGACGCATTTGTTTGAATAAATGCGGTTGAGGTAGGTCGTGAGAGAGCTCTCGCCCCTGAACACACCATTTAGCAGTTGCCTGCGCAACGCAATAATGGCAGAATTATAGGCCGTCACCGCGTCGTCCTGACCAAGTGCCGGGTACTTCTGGCGACTATACCTGGCCAGGTGAAAATGCTGTTCGTACAGCACCTTGATCGCCTGTTCCTGACGATTGCCTCCCGCGCGGATCTCAGCGATCATATAATCGTCGTTATACTCCATGCAACATCCAAATTTCGGCCAATATTACTGGAATCCGGCGCGGTTTTTTTCATCGGTTGGCGATTTCTTTTATCTTCTTTATGTTTGCCGGACATAAGCGACCGGATCTGACCCCGCTTCGGGCAGGGAAAAATGCGCTAACAGGCAGCGTTTTTAGTATCAGTCGCAACTGATTTCTGTAAACCATTCGCTGATATGGCCGATTCCAAAGCTGAGTTACTTTACGTTGAAGACGATGAGAGCCTGAGCTTCGTTACCCGTGACAACCTCGAGCTCAACGGTTATCTCGTATCCTACTGCGAAGACGGGCAAAAAGCCCTGGAAGTAATACGCTCCGGAAAAAAGTTCGACCTCTGCATCCTCGATGTAATGCTTCCCGAGGTGGACGGCTTCACCCTGGCACAGGAAATAAGAAAGCGCGACGAGTTGGTGCCGATCATTTTCCTGACTGCGAAAAGCATGAAGCAGGACAAGATTCACGGCCTTACCATCGGCGCGGACGACTACATTACCAAGCCCTTCAGCATCGAAGAGCTGCTGCTCAAGATCGATATTTTCCTGCGCCGCACCAAGTACACCAATATCCTGAAATCGGGTACGCCCGTGAGCATCGGCAACTACACGTTCGATTACAAAAACCTGCACTTGTCGAACGGCGATTACGACGAAACGCTCACCCAGAAAGAAGCTGACCTGCTGAAGTTGCTGAGCGAGAACCGCAATCAGGTAGTGAAACGCTCCTTCATCCTCGAAACGATCTGGGGCAAAGACGACTATTTTCTCGGGCGCAGCCTCGATGTGTTCATATCCCGTTTGCGAAAATACCTGAACCTCGACGACCGCATCAAAGTGGAAAACATCCACGGCGTGGGCTTTAAGTTCCGGGTCGACGATTGATCGCGACATTTCGAAAAGGCTTCTGCAGCTCCTTCCCCGACACCCCGATATAAAAACAACCCGGCCAGACAACGCATTTTACTACTTAACCGGCGGCGTAGCGAGTTTACAACGCGCCAGCCGGGGTTACCATATGCGATCATTCTACATCGAACAGCGCGATGCCCGCGTCCACTGCCTTCAATTCGGAGAAGGAGATCGCCTGCTCATTGCCCTCCACGGATTCGGCGACCGCGCGCGTATGTTTACGGTACTCAAAGAGGCCCTGGGGCAGCACTACAAGGTCGTGGCGATCGACTGGCCCTTTCACGGACAAACGGACTGGAAGAAAAACGATTTTACCAAGCAGGACCTGCTGGAGATCATCCGCGGGGTTTTGCAGGACGCCGGCGCCGAGCGTTTCAACCTCATGGGGTTCAGTTTCGGCGCCCGGCTGGCGCAGGCGATGCTGCCCGAACTCAGCCCCCAACTCGACAAATTGTATCTCCTTTCCCCCGACGGCATCAAGACGAAGGGCATGAGCATGGCCGTACGCACGCCTATGTGGGTGCGCCGCCTGCTGTACCGGATACTGAAAAAACCCGGCTGGTTTTTCAGTATCGTGCGTTTTGGAAAAAAGATTGGCCTTGTGCCGCCGCTGATCCACCATTTTTTGACCAACAACCTCAACCGGCCCGAGCGTTTTCAGCGGACCTTCGGCTGCTGGCTTTCGCTCGATTCTTTTTACCTGCGCAGACGCCGTATCAAGGCTGTTTTGAAAGAAAGCGGCCTGCCCACCGACGTATACATCGGAAAAAACGACCCCATGCTGGGGCAGCAAACCCTGCAGCGGCATTTTGGCGGGCTGCCCAATGTACGCATGTTCCTGCTGGATCAGGGGCACCGGCTGGTAGGAGAGGAGTTGGCCGCGGAAATGCTGGCGGCCGTCAAGCGGTAGCGCGGTCTCACCAGTTGCGCACGACTTTCCCTTCGTTTTCAAAAAAAAGCAACTCCAGTTCCTTGCCGTCGAACACCGCATAGGAATTGTAATGCAGCCATTCTCCGAGGTTCACATAGCGACTGCGCCCGTTTTTCAGGCGCCAGTCGACCGGCAGGTGGCGGTGCCCAAAAATGAAATAGTCGGGCTCCACACCACGATCGATCTTCCGATTGCAATACTGCAGGAGCCATTCGCGATCCTCCCCCAGCCATTCCCGTTCTTCGGGCGGTGTGGCGGCGCGACTTTTTTGCGATGAAAAATTGGCGAGCCGCGTGCCGAGATCGGGGTGCAGCCATCGAAACATCCATTGCGACACCGGGTGACGGAACACCTTCTTCATGCGCTTGTAACCCTTGTCGTTGGGACCCAGTCCGTCGCCGTGGCCGATCAGAAATTGTTTGCCGCCGATTTCCCTGCGAACGGGGTGATGGTACACCGGTATGCCGAATTCCTGCTCGAAATAACCGAACATCCACAGGTCATGGTTGCCGGTAAATACGCTCACCGGCACACCCTGATCGCTCAGTTCGGCCAGTTTTCCCAGCAGCCGGTTGAATCCTTTCGGCACCACACTCCTGTATTCAAACCAGAATTCGAACATATCGCCCACCAGATAGATCGCTTCGGCATCCGGAGCCACCCCGTCGAGCCAGCGCACCACCTGACGCTCGCGTTCGCGGCTGTTGAGCCGAGCGTCGACACCAAGGTGAAAATCGGAAGCGAAGTATGTTTTTTTCATGGTAAAATACGGCTCACGGCTCACGGCTCACGGCTCACGGTAGACGGTAGACGGTGGACGGTTTACGTTAGGCGGCGCCCGCCTGCGGCGGACAAAAGTAGGGCTTCAGAGAGAAAATGAAGGGCATTGTAACCGCAGATGTACGGCGGGGAGGATCGGTGCGCTACCTTTGCGCTTCATCGGCACCGGAGAGCAATACGCTTGCGCTTTTGAACGGCAACCTTGTTTTCCGGGCCCTGTTTACCAAAATTTTTTACGCATATGATCGCAGTGACCGGAGCAGCCGGTTTTATTGGCTCCTGCATGGTACGCCGACTCAACGACGCCGGGTACCACGACATACTCATAGTGGACGATTTCAGCCATCCTGAAAAGCAACGCAATCTCGAAGGCAAAAAAACGTGGGGAGAAGTGCACCGGCAAAACTTCGTGCGTTGGCTCGAGCGCAATCATGCCGATGTGGAGGCCGTGTTGCACATCGGCGCGCGCACAGACACAACCGAGATGAACACCGCGATTTTCGATGACCTGAACGTCGAATATTCGAAGGCGCTCTGGGTGCTGTGCAGCGGCTTCGATATCCCTTTTTTCTACGCCAGCAGCGCCGCTACGTATGGATTGGGGGAATCGGGCTACACAGATGATCATGCTCTCATTCCCTCGTTAAAGCCATTGAATCCGTACGGACAAAGCAAGCAGGATTTCGACCTGTGGGTGCTGGAAAAAACGGGAAGTGAAAACAGCGCTCCGCCTGCCTGGGCGGGTTTCAAGTTTTTCAATGTGTACGGCCCCAACGAATATCACAAGGGACGCATGGCTTCGGTGATCTTTCACACGGCGCGGCAGATCAAAGCCACCGGCGGCATGAAATTATTTCGCTCGCACCGGCCCGATTTTAAAGACGGCGAACAGAGCCGCGATTTTATCTACGTGAAGGATGTGGTGGACGTGCTGCTGTTTTTCCTGGAAAAAAGGCCGTCCAACGCCATTTATAACCTCGGCACCGGCAAGGCGCGCAGCTTTCTCAACCTTGCCGAAAGCACGTTCCGCGCCCTGGATCTGGAACCGAACATTTCTTTTATCGACACACCTGCCGACATTCGGGACACTTATCAGTATTTCACAGAGGCAGACATGGGCAAAATGCGCGATCTGGCAGGATATCACGAGCCGTTCTACGGTCTGGAAGCGGGCATAGAAGATTACGTACAGCGTTATCTGAAAGACGAGCGCATCTGGTAGCGCTCGCATTACCGGCCATTCAATTTGCAAAAACCATCTGCCGGGTATCCACCGGCCTTCCGTCGATCAGCAAAGTGAAGGCAAATGTGCCCCGCACCCCGTAACCGTGGGTGTAAAGCGCTTCATTAAGTCCTTGCTTCAACTGCACGGGCAGCCGCTGCACGATCTTTCCCTGCATATCGCTGATCTGCAACTCTGCAGCGCGGTACACAGGCACCTCGTTGACCCAGAATGACAGCCATGTGGCCTCGTCGAAAGGATTGGGACGATTTTGCAGCAGCCGGATGTTTTGTTCTGCCTCGCCGGCAGGCTCACCCGCCGCTACACTGGGACTGATGATCTTTTCTCCGGTAAAAAGGCTCTCGGCGTCTTCGGCGTCCACGCTGGCCACGCTCAGGAAAAGTGTTCCGGTCGGGTTGACAGGGAAAAAGCCGGTAGTGGCGCCGCTCAGGGTATACACGGTATCCCAATCGTTGGTAATGCTGCGCAGGGCAACGCGATAAACGCCCACATTGGCCGGGTCGGTAATATTTACCGTCAATTGATTGCCATTGCGCATACCCGTAAAATCGGTCGGCACAGGCACATTCCGGGCTGCAATGGCGGCCGCGTTGGCATTGACCACGGCGTTTCGCGCGAGGTAGTTGAAGTCGACAAAAAAGGAATCCACTACGTTATCTCCATCGGTATCGACGCCCAGCACGTCGTCGGAAGTATGCTGGCGGTCGGTGTACCCGGCGCCGTTGGACGCGTCGCCGTGCTCGTTGGCGGCGGTAAAACGCATGGCAGCAAAGCTGCGCTGGCGGAAAGGAATATGATCGCCGCCACGGCCGGTGCGGTCTTCAGGACTCATGATGCGTACGTTCATGGGTACGGCCGCCTGGGGCAGTATATTTTCCTGGTACTCAAGTTTTATAAACCGGGAAAGTTGTTTGTGGCGGGAATTGAAGCCACCAAAGGAAAACAGCCTTACGCTGGTCGAATCCACGTCGTTCAGTCCCGGGCAGGAAGGTGGAGAAGACGTGTTGCCGCAGATGATACCGCCGATCACATCGTTGTTGAGCACGGCGCGCAGCGGAATGTCTTTCAGCAAAGCGAATTCGGCAAAAGCATCCGCTCCCAGCAACCCCTGCTCTTCTCCTATGGTGACCATGAAAACGATCGTATTTTCAAAGGTATACCGGGCCATTGCGCGGGCCAGTTCCATGACCAGCGCCGTGCCGCTGGCATTGTCTTCCACTCCTTCAGCCACACATGCCGTATCGCACACCTCAGAGCAGCGGCTGTCGATATGCCCTTCGATCAGGATCACGCCGTTGTCGGCGGGGTTGGAGCCCGGTAGCAATGCCATGATGTTGCGATGTTGCCCGACACTACAGATCGAGCGATCGAACTGCAGGTACGAGACCACCAGGCGGCTTTCATTTTGTGCGCTGAACGTTTCGAATTGTTGATGCACCCAACGCCGCGCCGCGCCGATGCCGGTTGTGTTCGAGAGGGTATCCGCACCGGTATTCCGGTTCCCGAATTCACTCAGGCGGATAATATACGATTTCAGGCTGTCGGGCCGTATCTGCACCGGAAGTTCCGAAGCGATCTGGGCCGGATCGGTGATCACAGTACCGGCGGCATAGTCTGCCGGATCGTAATTGCCAAGCATGATCTGTTCGGCAAGTGGATTCGTGGTGAGGATATTGGTTTGAGCAGAAAGCAAAAACGGGCTCAGGATTGCGAGGATTAGCAGACGTATTTTCATGGTCGATCGTTTTATCCTGACAAATATAAAGAATGTTTGTGCCGCCGGGATCATTGGTATTGGAGCGGAAGCCGTGAATTGCACGCTTCAATGTACCTTTGCGCCGGTTTTGTCAAATTTTTACCGAACGTATTATTCTTTCGACCGCAGTAAACATGAAAAATCTACCGATCATCCTGAATATCATACTGTTTGCCCTCGTCGGCCATTTGTATTACCTGAACCTGAAAAAGCCGCAGGCCGCCGAGCCCAAAGTGATCGCACCGCCCCCTTCTTCAGCGGGTATCAAGATCGCCTACGTCAACGGCGACACCCTGGATGCCAAATATGAATGGCTGAAACAACAGAAAGAAGCCATCCAGCAGCGCATCCGCAACGCGGAAAACAACTTGGCCGCCAAGCAGGAGGCCCTGATGCGCGATGCCAATGCCCTGCAGGAGAAATTCCAGACGGGCACCATGTCGCAAGCCGACGCAGAAAAACAGCAGGCTGCGCTGATGCAACGCGGGCAGCGACTGCAGGAGGAAGAAGAGCGGCTCCGGAAGTCGCTGGGAGAAGAACAGAAAAAGGCATTCAACGACCTGTACGCCAACGTCGAGGAAAAACTAAAAACCCTTTCTGGCCAGATCGGCTACGACTACATCCTCTCCTACTCGCGTGGCGGGCAGATCCTGCTGGCCAACGACAGCCTGGACATCACGAACGAGGTGCTCGATTTGCTCAACACCAGGGAGGAAAACAAAAAATAAGCAGGCTTCAGCATTTTTGAAATGTCCATCCGGCTCCAACAGGCTACCCCCGGCGATATCCCGACCATCGGCGCGCTGGCCCACCGTATCTGGTGGGCACATTACCCTGCCGTGATCGGCGAGGTGCAGGTGCGGTATATGCTCGGGCTGATGTATAGTCACGAAGCATTGCAGGAGCAAATGGAGAAGGGACATATCTTTTGGCTGGTGATGGATGGAGGCGAAACCATTGGCTATCTCGCCTTGAGTAATCAGGGTGAAGGGCGCTTTTTCCTGCACAAGTTTTATATCGACAACGAACAGCGCGGGCGCGGAATAGGCAGGCAGGTGTTTCAGGAGTTGCTCGCGCACTACGAAGGCCTGAAGGCCTTGCGCCTGACCGTCAACCGGCAGAATTACAAAAGCATCAATTTTTATTTCAGGATCGGTTTTACCATCGAATGCTGCGTGGACATACCCATTGGTGAGGGATATGTGATGAATGATTTTCAAATGTTGTACGTACCCCGGGCATAGATCTCATTTTTCGTCCATCGACCATGACCCGCGCCTACCTTGCCCTGGCGGCCATTTGTATCATCTGGGGCACTACCTACACGGCGATCAAGTTTGCCGTCAGCGACTTTCCTCCGTTCCTGCTCGTCGGGATCCGTCAAAGCATGGCGGGCATGTTGCTGCTGAGCCTGGCAGCCGCCAAAGGAAAAACCTTCCGCAGCGATCGCAAATACCTGTTACGGCAAATGTTCACCGGCTTTTTTACGATCACCGGCGGCAACGGGTTTGTCACCTGGGGCATGCAGTTCGTTTCTTCCGGACTTGCCGCGATCATCGGCTCCCTGACGCCGGTAGCCGTGGTGCTGATCAATATTGCCTGGCGGGGTGCGGAGATGATCAACGCACGCGTAATAGCAGGCGTGCTGCTCGGGTTCGGCGGTCTTGGACTGGTATTTCACGACGGGTGGCTTGATTTTTTGAGAGTTGAATACCGCTGGGGGATCGTCGCCTGTTTCGCATCCTGCTTTTCATGGTCGCTCGGTACCGTAATGGCCAAACGCTGGAACAATACTGCGGCATCGCCGCTCTATAATGCGGGGTTGCAACTAACGGCCGGTGGCCTGGGCAGCATCGTGCTGCACTTTTTGTTCAACCCGTCGGCGCAAATACACCATACTACGGCGGGATGGCTGGCCATTTTCTACCTTGTGACTTTCGGCTCGGCGCTGGCATTCACGCTGTACACCTACGTATTGAGCCACCTGAGCGCTACGGTGTCTTCGCTGTACACTTATATCAACCCGGTCGTCGCCATCTTTCTCGGATGGATTTTTCTGGGTGAACACCTGACGTTTTGGACCGTTTTAGGCATGGCCATTACCATTGTTGGCGTCTGGCTTGTTAATTCAGGACAGCGCAGACGCCTGCGGGCGTAAATGTTGCCGGCAAAAACTAACTTTGCTAAGCCTTTCGAACCACCCTTAATTTGTCCGATGAGACATTCCACCACATTTTTCTACTATGAAACGAAGTAAAATCGCCGGCATCGGCTATTACGTACCGGAGCGCGCCGTCAAAAATGAAGACCTGACCAAAGTGATGGATACCACTGACGAATGGATACAGGAAAGGACGGGCATTATGGAGCGCCGGTACGGGAAAAAACACGAAGAAACCACCTCTTCGATGGGCGCGGCAGCGGCACGGATCGCCTGCTCACGGGCCGGCATCAGCCCTGAAGACATTGATTTTATCATTTTCGCCACCCTCAGCCCTGATTATTATTTCCCGGGCTGCGGGGTGCTCATGCAGCGCGAACTCGGCATCACCCAAAAAGAGGTGGGCGCGCTCGATATCAGAAATCAGTGTACCGGGTTCATCTACGCCCTCAGCATAGCCGACCAGTTTGTCAAGACCGGCATGTACAAAAATATACTGGTCGTCGGCTCGGAAATGCATTCGATGGGGCTCGATTTCAGCACCCGCGGCCGTAATGTCACCGTGATATTCGGCGACGGCGCCGGCGCGGCGGTGGTGCAACCCAGCGACGATCCGGATCGCGGCATTCTGACCACCAAACTGCACGCCGACGGCACCTACGCAGAAAAACTCGCCTTTATCAATCCCGGCTCGCACGGCGGCTACCATTTCAATAAACTGGGAGAAGAGGTAGACTACGGCTACCCCTCCGCGGATACCTACGGCGAGATATTCCTGACGCCGAAAATGATAGAAACGGGGCAGTATTATCCCAATATGGAAGGGCAGTTCGTATTCAAACTGGCCGTTCAGAAATTCCCGGAAGTGATCAAGGAGGCGCTCGATGAAGTTGGGTTACAGGCTTCCGACATTTCGATGCTCATACCACACCAGGCCAATCTTCGTATCAGCCAGTTTGTGCAGAAAGTGCTGCGCCTGCGCGACGATCAGGTGTGGAACAACATACAACGCTACGGAAACACGACCGCCGCATCCGTACCCATCGCACTTTGCGAAGCCTGGGAGGCCAGCAAGATCAAGGAAGGCGATCTGGTGTGCCTGGCTGCATTCGGCAGCGGATTTACCTGGGGCAGCGCGCTGATCCGCTGGTAATTTTTTGAGATGCGGATACCGGGTTTCCTTTTTCCGTCAATACGAATACACGTTGACCGATTCTTTGCGCAGCAACAGCAACCTGCGCGGGGAAAGCACGGGGGTTGCGCTATCCAGCATTTCAGCCGGCACTTCGATCTCCCTGCTGCTGCCCGTTTCAAGCCGCTCCGCCACAATATGTCCTTCCGAAAAATAATGTAACTGGCCCTGTATTACCTGGAAACTGCGCACCGGGTACAGCGGCTTGTAGAACCTGTCGAACTGTGCAAATACGTCGAACGTAAAAATGCCCTGCGTGGAGTCGGCGAGAAAAAGCCGGTCGCCATCGTCGCGCATACAGGCAGGAAAGGCCGGCGTTGCTTCCAATTGGTTGAGCGCCTGGCTTTCATAGCGGATGTCCCCTTCAGGCGTGATCTTCACTACCCTGAAATTTACCTCGTCATATATCCACAGGTTACCGTCCTGGGCAGCAGCAACCGTCCGCACCTCCGGAAAACCCGCTTCGATCAGATTCAGCGAACCCAGTTCCGTCAGGCTGCGGTTGAGCATGACCACCGTTCTGAAATCGGCATACCACACCAATACTTTTAACGGATTCGACACGTCGAGCATTCGTGCTTCGCCCAGCCTGTTATTGGTATAACGGGTCAGCAAAATTCCATCCGGAGCATATTTTTCAATGGCGTTGTCCGACCTGATTAGATAAATATTGGAGAGGTTGTCCGCAACGGCGTACCGCGCAGAAACAGGCAGCGTCAAAAGCGGACGCAAGGTGTCGTTTCCCACCCCGGCCATCCCAGCTGGAGAAAGAACCGCCCATAGTACTGATAATAGCGCAATGCGTAGTAGAAACTTCATGGCTCCATTTTGTATCGGAAAGGTGCATCCCCGTGCAAAGGTTTTACCGATTCCCTGTGAAAGGTAAGCAAAAAGAGCGTATGCCAAAATGGCATTATCAAAAACAAAATCGCGCCATTTTGGCAGGTTCAAATTCACTTGCACTGCCAAAAAAACGGATTTCGGGCGATGGCACAGGGATTGAAAAAGGGAAGTCACGTTCGGTATTCGATTCCGGACTCTTCTTTTTTCAAACAGTCTTTAACCATAAAAATTGTAAGAGATGACTAACGTCGTAAAATTCCAACCCTTCCCTTCGACCAAACCCCTGTTCAACGGACTTTTCGATGAATTTTTCAACCGTCCGCTCACCGACCTCGTGGGCAGCGACAACGCTTTCAGCCAGCCGGCGGTAAACGTACTTGAAACGGACGAGGCTTTCAAACTCGAAGTTGCCGCACCCGGTTTTGGAAAGCAGGATTTCTCCATCAATGTGGAAAACGATTACCTGACCATTTCGGCAAACCACGAGACGAGCAAAGAGGAGAAAAACGAGCGATTCACACGCCGCGAATTCTCCGTAGCCGCTTTCAAACGCAGCTTCAAACTGCCCAAAACCGTGAACCAGGAAGCAATTTCCGCTGTTTACGAAAGTGGAATCCTGAATGTGACGCTTTCCAAAAAAGAGGAAGCGAAGCCGATCGTAAAAACTATTCAGATCGGTTAAACCGATTTCACAAAGAGTTGTTTTCATAAGGTTAGTTAATAGGGTTTTAGGTGTTTTCATGGAGCCGGGGCAGCAATGTCCTGGCTCTTTTTTTATAAAAAACCCTGTGTATACGCGTTCGAGGCGCCATTATGGCCTCTATACCGGCCGTTTTTTTGATATTTGTCCTCACGCTCATGAAGGAGCGCACATTACATGGAGCCATTGCACTTATCAGATACTGATCTTTATAAGGGATTGCCGCAGGCTGACGCCGCAGCATTGGAAGCCGTTTATGAACGATTCAGGTTGCCGGTCATTCGCGCGATAAGCGTGCTGGGGGGCAGCGAGGCGGCGGGCAAGGCATTTTTTCAGGCGGGGGTGATCGAACTGGCGACACAAGTTAAAGGTGACAACCTAACGGAGGAGATCGATTTTTTTACGGCGCTGAAAACGTACTCACTGGCACATTTTGCCGGCTGGCTCGAAGAAAAAGGGCAGGAGGCAACCGATATAACCAAAGCGTTCGAGGAAGGCGAAGCGCCCATCGATATACCGGATCAGGATGCGTTGAGGAATACGCGGCAGTTGATCGACTCCTGGAAAAAAGGCGAAGCGCAGGAGGACTGGCGGTATGGGATATGGGAAAAATCGAAACAACTCGAGTTAATGACCGAAGAGGGTCCGGCACAGGCTCCGCAGAGCAATTTCGCACGCAACCTGCTGATCTTCTTCGTGTTGCTGACCCTTGCATATGCTGCGTATATATTTTTAAACCGCTCCATGACACCGGCCGAGGTGTACGACGACAATTTTACACCGCCCGAAAGCCTGATAGCAGACCTATCGACGCGATATGGCCCGGAAAGAGGCAATGACTCGGTCACCGCCCGCCCCAACGCGTGTGAACACTATTTTCAGGAAGCCGACGAATTCTATAAGGCCGGAGATTACGAAAGCGCACAGGCAACCCTGTTCCAGGTGCTGGACGACTCGCTTACTGCCTGCCATTCAGATGCTCTTTTCTACATTGGCGTCATGGCATTGGGCCAGGATCAGCCGGCACTGGCATTGGAATGCTTTGCCAAGATCGAGGACCTTGAACATTTCGGGGAGGACATTTACTGGTATCAGGCGCTCGCCATTGTCAAACTCGCTGAAATAAATCCCTTGCTGAAAGAAAAGGCACGTCGCGCGGTAGAAAGGGCGCGTTCCAACGCACAAGACCCGGAAAGGCGCAGGAAAGCAGAAAAAATGCTAAAAAACTTAGGAAAATAGCCTGTAATGGAATTGCTGGACCGTTATTTCCCGGAACTGGACGCCGTCCAAAAAGATCGCTTCCGGCAACTGATTCCGCTATACACAGACTGGAACGCAAAGATCAACGTCATTTCAAGGCAGGATATCGAAAACCTGGAAGCGCGACACATCCTGCATTCCCTGGCCATTGCGAAAATATTTCAGTTCGGAAGTGGCGCGCGCCTGCTCGATCTTGGTACGGGAGGCGGGTTTCCCGGCATCCCGCTGGCCATCATGTTTCCGGAGGCTTCCTTCGTTCTGGCCGACGGAACAGGAAAAAAAATACGTGTAGTCAGGGAGATCAGCGAGGCATTGGGGCTGGAAAACGTCACGCCGCTTCATGCACGCGTTGAAGAACTGAAGATGAACGGGCAATTCGACTTTGTGCTTTCCCGGGGTGTTGCTCCTCTAACACAATTGTTACAGTGGAGCCAGCGGTTATTGAGCAAAAAGCACACGCACGCTTATCCTAACGGCATCATCGCCTTGAAAGGCGGCGACCTCCGCGCCGAAATAAAGGCGCTACCGGGCAAGGGAAAAGACTACTCGGAAGTATTCGATATCGCGGATATTATTCCGGAGCCGTTCTTTGCAGAGAAATACATTGTGTACGTGCAGGGCTGATCCAGGCCATCCGCGCACCTTTTACTACTTTCCATGGCAGTTTGAACAGAGGCTTGTTTTCAGTGCTGTGTTGCACTTCGGGCATGACCGGTTTTTCCCTGAAAGGATTTCCCTGACAGGCTGAAAAGCACCCGAGTGCGAGTATGGCAAAAAAGAAGGCTTTCGTTTTCATTTCATATCGATTTGTCCGATCCGATCAGCGGTCGTATTTATTGAGATTGTACCGCTCGATGATACCGATCAGTTTTTCGGCGTATGACCTGTCGGTGGCATAGCCCAGCGACTCCAGGCCGTGCGCCCATTTTTTGTAGTCGCGCCCGTACTTTTTCAGGCGGGAAAAACGCTTGTTGGTGAGCAGTTTGCTATGCTCCCGCCAACTTTCCCAGGGTGTCTTGAAAATCCGGAAAAAATCCTTGTGGGTATCGTCCGTAAAATTGGAACAGTGCCCTTTTTTACATTTTCTGGAAAAGCATTTGATCCCGAAATGGTTGTTGTTGTTGACCGCCAGTTTGCTGGAGCCGGCCCTGCTTTCAATGAGCCCTTGTGCCAGACTGATGCTGGCCGGTACGCCGTATTTCTCCATCTCGTCGATGGAGATCTGCTTGAAGCGGTCGATATACTTGCCGGCATCAAAAGGAATGATCTCATTCTTGCTGACGGGCGCCGCCTCGTTTTTGATCTTTTTACCCGTGATGATCGGTAGCGGTATGATCTGCCCCGATTCTTTCCATTCGAGGGAAGTTCCCACGCTCTGGATCACCGGAACATCCTCGGCCACCGGTTCGTTGGCTACACTGTCGCCGGACAACAAAAAATAACCCGCCAACCCTAAAAAACCGAGTTTGAGGATCGCCCGTCTTTTGAACATCCCGAACGTGAACCGGTGCGACTGAAACCGGAACGCGATCCAGAAACGCTGTACTCCCACCCACAAATGGCGGAAATCAAATTCCAGAGCGGGTTCCCGGCTCTGCTCTGTTGCCGAGTACGGCTGCAGTTTTACGCTCTGCCTGCGGCTGCGTTGCTTATATTGAGAACTGCGAAATCCTTGCTGCGATGAATATGTTCCCGGCTCCGTGTACTTTTTGGAAATACTCATGTCGAAGTGCGGAATAATTAAGAACGGTCTGTGTTTATCAATTCCTGAACGTGACAGCAAAAGTAAAGCAAGCAATTCAATTTTAAAACAAAATATTTATTTTTATGAGTAAAATTGTTTTAAAAAATTCGTTACAAATTGATTATTAACAACTTAAAATAAAACATCGATCAGCCGCAGGACCTTCCCCTGCGATCACTTGTACACCGGGAGTCTTTCTGCCGCATTCGTTTGTCATTGTCAGGCAGCCTTTTTTGCCATTCAGGCGCCAATTCAGGCAGCGTTCGGAGAGTGTGCACCGTTACTCTCATTGGAACCAACAGCGCACCGGTTTTGCCGAACGGATACCACAACTTAACTTTCCAACGGAAATCGACTTATGGATTTCGCCCTTAAATTGGAACGCGCCGAAACAGATCTCGTCGCCGCCCTGAACCGCCAGGAGCGCTGGGCGCAGCAGCAGTTGTACGAACAGTACTATGGCAAGATGATGGGTATTTGCCTGCGTTATGCCGGCTCGCGCGATGAAGCCCTTGACTTACTGCACGAAGGTTTTATCAAGGTTTTTCAAAACATCGGCCGTTACCGGCCAGGCACTTCCCTCCCTGCCTGGATCCGCACGATCATCGTAAACACCTGTATCGATTATTACCGCAAGACCATCCGCCGCAGGACGGAAGATATTTCCGACGCGCATCAGGTATCGAATGACGAGCCCGATGTGCTGAGCAACCTCACGGAACAGGAGATTTTATCGGCTGTGCAGGAATTGTCACCGGCATACCGCGCGGTATTCAATTTGTACGTCGTGGAAGGTTATTCCCACAAGGAAATCGCCGACGCATTGCAGATCACAGAAAGCACTTCGCGGAGCAATCTGGTGAAAGCGCGGATCAAATTGCAGGAGCATTTTACCGCGCACCGGATGGAATTCGGATTTCGCCGCTCTGATGACCTTTCAAGTTAATTTAACGCTCTAACTGTGTAAATTAGGCACTACTGCCATGGATAACCATAATTTTGATAAGCGTTTAAAATCGGTGCTTGACGGCCTTGAGGTTCCTTACGAACAGGGTACCTGGGCTGCGCTCGAACAACGCCTCAATGCGCCGTTCGCAGAAGAGCACCCCGCCGCAGTAGATGCGGTGGACAAAGCGTTGTATCATACCCTTGAGGGCCTGGAGGCCCCTTATCAGTCTTCACATTGGGAGCAATTGTCGCAGCAGATGAACCGGCAACGCTACCTCCGTCGCCGCATCCGGTTCACAAAACTGGCGGAAGCAGCCATTTTTCTGCTTTTGCTGGTCAATTTGAACGGGTTCCTGCATTTTGACGACGATATTCAACGCGGCACTCCGGCTCCTGCATCGAAGCATTTACAGGCAAACAGCGATCACGGCACTGAGCGGTCCGCACCCGGGACGACTTCCGGCGCCGGGTTTGCCCTGCAATTTGCCGGCCATGACGATCAGGCTTACGGCCGGCAACACGAAAACATGATGAGCAGTATTGCGCTGTTCGATCCGGAGTTAATAAATACCAATATACCGTCGGGCCTTGTTGAAGAAGCCCTCGTGCTCCTCAACCCGACTGAAACGCCTACACCTGAACATTGGGCTTCGCTTCCCGACATTGTAAAATTGCCGATCCTGCTTGGCGCCCCTCTCGAATCCATGACCCCGCCGAGCCCCTACGCGGCTCCGGTAGTGCAAGTAAATGCGCCGAGGCAGCACCGGTTTTACGCTGCTACATATGCCGTTTATGATCGTAACTATGTCAGAAGTGCCGATCATGCGCATAATGCCAACGGCTACGGCGCAGGGATCGGGATCGGATACCGCATCGGAAAATGGGGCATTGAGACCGGACTTTCGTACAGCCGCAAGCAATACGAGCCCAGGCGCGAAGAAGAAATTTATTCGGGCAATACCCAGGTCGGTTACTACGGCAGTTTCACGAAATCGGTCGACGCCGACCTGATCAGCGTGCCGGTAAAAGTTACCCGCAGGGTCGTGCAATTTGGTCAGGCCAGCGCACATGCCGTAGCGGGGGTTACCGCCCACTTTGCCCTCGATAAAAGTTACCAGTACGGCTCCACTTATTATCCCGGACAAGCGCCCCCCGATCCGCATCAAAGTGTCGGTCAACAACCGCAGCTCCGCAAAGTAGGCCGCGGCCTGCTTGAAAACGGCTCTCTACAAGGCAATACCTACGCTACTGCCGACGCCGGCCTTCGCGTCGAGCACCCGCTCGGCCGCCGTTTCGTCGCCTTTGTCGAACCGGCCTATCACCATGCCTTCGGCAAACGCGGCATTGGCCCCAGCCCGGCCAGGATCAATACTTTTTCGGTTCAGGCGGGCGTGCTGGCTACATTGTAAACAGATGCTTTCCTAGCCTAAAAAGCCCTCTTCCTGTGCTCTGGAAGAGGGCTTTTTACTTATCACAAAACAGGTGAAAGTTTTTTCTTTACTGGCACACACTGTAATACATTTTGTTTTAGATTTGCCACATCGTCTCCTTTAGTCGGAATTCCCCGCCACGACCTCGAATTTTTGAGGTTTAACTTTACTTCCTTCGGTCCGGGGTGTATTACCCTGCCGAACGGTTTCTTGATAATGTCGCCATGCCACAATTCGCACACCTGCACTGCCATACACAATATTCGTTGCTCGACGGAGCCGCGGCCATCCCCTCGCTGTTCAAAAAAGCCGCCGGCGACGGAATGAAGGCACTGGCCATCACCGACCACGGCAATATGTTCGGCGTGTTTCAGTTTGTGGCGGAAGCCGCCAAACACGAAGGGGTTAAACCGATCGTTGGATGCGAGTTTTACGTCGTGCAGGACCGGCACCGGCGCACTTTTACAAAAGAAGACCGCGACAAGCGCTACCACCAGTTGTTTCTCGCCAAAAATGCGGAGGGATATAAAAACCTCGTCAAACTTTGTTCGATGGGGTACATGGAAGGCCTGTACGGCAAATTCCCGCGCATTGACAAGGAGTTGATCCTGCAATACCACGAAGGGTTGATCGCTACTACCTGTTGCATCGGCGCCATGGTGCCGCAGGCCATTTTGCGGCACGGCGAAGAGGAGGCGCGCAAAGAATTCGAATGGTGGTACAACATTTTCGGAGAAGACTACTACATCGAACTGCAACGCCACCAGATGCAGGAACAGGATCAGGTGAACGAAGTGCTGCAGCGCTGGGCAAAAGAATACAACGTGAAAACGATCTGCACCAACGATTCGCACTACGTGGACCAGAAAGACTGGAACGCGCACGACATCCTGCTCTGCATCAACACCGGCGAAAAACAGGCCACGCCGGCCATCCGCGAATTTGTGGAGGAAGGTACCGTGATGAAAGGCGGGCGATTTGCCTTCTGGAACGACCAGTTTTACTTCAAGACGCAGGCTGAAATGGGCGAATTGTTCAAAGACATACCCGAATCGCTGGACAACACCCTTGAGATCGTAGACAAATGCGAGCACCTGAAACTGAAAAAAGACATCCTGCTGCCGCACTTTGTGATCCCCGACGGCTACCAGACGCAGGATGACTACCTCCGCCATCTCACATTCGAGGGCGCCAGGGAACGCTACAAAGAGATCACGACCGAGATCGAAGAGCGCCTCAATTTTGAACTGCACACCATCAAAACGATGGGATTTGCGGGATACTTCCTGATCGTATCCGACTTTATCAAAGCTGGCCGCGATCTGGGGGTTTTCGTCGGGCCCGGGCGCGGCTCCGCTGCCGGCTCGGCGGTGGCGTATTGTATCGGGATCACCAATATCGACCCGGTCAAATACCAGTTGCTGTTTGAGCGATTCCTCAACCCCGACCGCAAATCCATGCCCGATATCGACACGGATTTTGACGATGAAGGCCGGCAAAAGGTCATCGATTACGTCGTAGACAAATACGGCAAACAACAGGTCGCCCAGATCGTCACCTATGGCACCATGGCCGCCAAAATGTCGATAAAAGATGTGGCCAGGGTACTCGATCTACCCCTCGACCAGTCGAATACGCTGGCCAAACTGGTGCCCGACAAACCCGGTATTTCCCTGAAACGCGTACTAACGGCGCCCATAGACGGCGCCGGTTCGCTGCGGGAAAAAGAAACACTGGGAGGCGATGACATCGAAAACATTAAAAAACTGCGCGAGTACCTCGACGCGGAAGACACCCCCGAAAGCACCGTCCTCAAGGAGGCCATGGTACTCGAAGGTTCCGTACGCGGCACCGGTATCCACGCCGCCGGGATCATCATTGCACCGAAAGACCTGACGGAGATCATTCCGGTGGCAACGGCCAAAGACTCCGATCTCTTGGTGACGCAATACGAGGGCTCCATTATCGAAGACGCCGGCGTCATCAAAATGGACTTTCTGGGCCTGAAGACGCTGACCATCATCCGCGATGCCCTGCGGCTGATCAGGGAAAACCACGGTGTAACGATCGACATCGACGAAATACCGCTCGACGACGCCAAAACATACGAACTGTATCAGCGCGGCGAAACCAACGGCACCTTCCAGTTTGAAAGCGCGGGTATGCAGAAATATTTGCGCGAACTCAAGCCCGACAAATTCGACGATCTCATCGCCATGAACGCCCTCTACCGCCCGGGGCCGCTGGAATATATTCCCGATTTCATCGCCCGCAAGCACGGCAGGCAGGCCGTTACCTACGACTTGCCGGAAATGGAAGAGTACCTACAGGAAACCTTCGGCATCAGCGTGTATCAGGAGCAAATCATGTTGCTGTCGCAAAAACTGGCCGGCTTTTCAAAAGGCGACGCCGACGTACTTCGAAAGGCCATGGGCAAGAAGCAAAAGGCGGTGCTGGACAAGATGAAGGGGCAGTTTATCGAAGGCGCCACCGCAAAAGGGCTGCCTTCGGAAAAACTTGAAAAGATCTGGACAGACTGGGAAGCCTTCGCCTCCTATGCGTTCAACAAGTCGCACTCCACCTGCTACGCATTCGTGGCATATCAAACGGCGTATCTGAAAGCGCACTACCCTTCGGAATACATGGCTGCCGTACTGACCCATTCACAAGGCAATATCGACAAGACCACATTCTTCCTGGAAGAGTGCAATCGCATGGGGCTGACCGTAAAAGGTCCGGACATCAATGAGTCGTCCGTAAATTTCTCCGTCAATAAAGAAGGCGACATCCGCTACGGAATGGGGGCGATCAAAGGCGTCGGCGAAGCAGCGGTAGAGACGATCATCGAGGAGCGCAACGCCAATGGTGCCTTCCAGAACATCTTCGACCTGATGCGCCGGATGAACCTGCGCACGATGAATAAAAAAGTCATGGAGAGCCTTGCCTTCGCAGGAGCCTTCGATTCATTCGACATACCGGCACAGGGACCGAAACCGGGGCTGCATCGCGCCACGTTTTTCCAGCCCACGGAAAAGTACGAATCGTTTATAGAGCACCTGCTGAAATACGGCGCCGCCCACCAGGAAGACAAACTGATGTCAGCCAACTCACTGTTCGGCGATCTGACCGATTCGGTCAGCATACCCGAGCCGGTCATTCCGAAAGCCGATCCCTGGAATCTTATTCTCAAACTCCAGAAAGAGAAGGATGTAGTGGGGATTTACCTTTCCGGCCACCCGCTCGACGATTTCCGGTACGAATGGGAAAATTTCGTCACGCCCCTGGAAAAGATCGAGAACTTCCAGGGCCGCAAGGTCAACGTCGCCGGTTTCGTACTGAAAGCGGAACACCGCATCAGCCAGAGAGGAACGGGTTGGGGCCGTTTCACTATACAGGATTATACAAGTAGCCTTGAGTTCGCCCTGTTCAGCGAAAACTACCAGAAATTCAAGTCCTTCTTCGAAGAAGGCACTTGCGTGTACCTGTCGGGGGAATACAAACAGCGATATAATTCCGAAGAAATGGAGTTCCGCGTATCCGACGTGCGCCTGCTCGAGACGGTCGGCGCGGAAAAAACCTCCTCTATCACCCTGCGCATTCCGATAGAAACCCTGAATGACGACCTGATCGGGCAGATTGAGGCGCTGTGCAAAAAGCACAAAGGCAAGCACGAATTGCGCATGGAACTGATCGATTATACCAACAAGGAAAAACTCGCCTTCAGCTCTGCCGCCCGAAAAGTGAATGTGGATAATGATTTTATAGCAGCCATGACGGGTTTAGGGGTAGATTGCGGGGTGAATTGATCGCCGGGAGGAGGCCGGCGCAGTTTTACCACTCACCGCTTCACCCTGATCTCTACGCGCCGGTTCAACGCCCGCTCCTTTTCCGTGGCGGGATTCACGAAATACGGCTGCGAACTTCCGTATCCCTTCGTTTCAATGCGTTCGGCGCCGAGGCCTTTTTTGACGAAATACGCCGCCACCAGCCTCGCGCGGCGCTCAGACAGGTCCTGGTTTTTTTGGGCATCACCCATATCATCAGTGTGTCCTTTTACAAAGATCACGGCATCCGGTTTTTGTTTCAGAAACACCACCCAGTCGTCGAGGGTCTTTTTTGAATCGGGCAGGATCTCATCTTTGCTTTGCACGAAATAAATGGGCTTCAACTCCAGTTCGCGTTGCTTTTGGGCGAGCACGGCCGGCGAAACCGGTTCGGGCTCCTGCGGCTCTGCCGGTTTCGCCGGCGGTACTTTGGCGGGCGGTTTGGGTTTCTGGCGAGGTTCATCCGGTTTTTGGTCCGGCTTTGAAGCGGTCTCCCGTTTTGGCTTTTCCTGCTTCGGCCGAGAAAAGTATTTGCCTTCCACCGGTTTGGGCGACGAGTTGAACCATCCCAGCACCCCTTCGTCATCGCCCGGCAGCACCCACAGCAGGTGAATTTCTCCTTCGTTGATGTCATTGAAATATTCGACCTTCAGATCGTACCGCTTGTGCGCTTTCAATTCGATCGTTCCCTCGAAATGTTCGGAGTCGTGCAGGCCCCATGCATCGATGACTTTCCGGCCGCCGACCCACACCCGTATGCCATCATCCACTTTAGCGGAAAACTTGTATCGCCCCGATTTCGGGGGCGTCAGGTAGCCCGTCCAGCGAGCCGAAAAGAAGGACGAATTGACCCCGTCGGCGGGGCGTACCCCCAGGGGCCAGTCAAAATCGATGGCCGGATCGGTTCGGTTCATCACAGGGGTATCGAAGTTCGTACCGTTGTAATATTCACCCGCGAGCCCTTGCTGGGATTTCAGCGGCAAAGTTGAAAAAACGGCGCAAAGCGCGGCAAAAACCGTTATTTTATCCATACGACAGCAGAAATTGAGCGTTTTTGTATGAGACAACATTTCCTGAAAAACGCTGCACTTTCCACTTGAATTATCCAAAACCCTGGCACGCTGCGTTACCTTCGCCCCATGACTGCGCCCGATGCCTTCCCGATTTTATACGAAGACGATCACTACGTCGCCATCAACAAACCCTGGGGCATCCTGATGCATCGCACGCGCATCAGTGAAGATACCGTGTTCGTGGTGCAGATCCTGCGCGACCAGATCGGCCGGCGCATCTACCCCGTACACCGGCTGGACCGGGCTACTTCCGGGGTGCTGATCTTTGGAAAAACACCGGAGGCCGCAGGGCTGCTGGGCGAGCAATTCATGGATAAAACCGTCGATAAAAAGTATCTGTCCATCGTGCGCGGCTGGACGGATGAAACAGGCGAGATCGACTATGCGCTGGCCGATGCCGACAGCGGAAAAGGCCTGTTGCCCGCAGTGACAAACTACCGCCGCCTGGCCTGTTCCGAGATCGACGCTGCCATCGGCCTGCGCTACAAAACGGCGCGTTTTTCACTGGTACAGGCCATGCCGGAAACCGGCCGCCGCCATCAGATCCGCAAGCACCTGGCGCACATCAATCATCCTGTCATCGGCGACAAACGACACGGCGACGTCAAACAAAACACCTATTTCAGAGAAGTATTCAGCATGCGGCGCATGTTGCTGCACGCATCGGAACTGCAATGCGTACACCCCGTAACGGGCGTTTCATTGCACATTTCCGCATCAGCGGACACGGAATTCGACCGGGCACTGGAAATCACGGGGCTTGCTGCGCAACTTTGATCTATAACTCTCCCGCAGGCGTCCAGCAGCGGATCGACAAGGGCAACTGGGGATCGCTGCGATAATCGAACAACAGCGATTTCAGGGCGCCCGTCCCGTTGAATCGACGAACAAACTGCTCGCTCACCACACCGGGTGCGATGCTTTTGTGAAAAGTGATCTGGCCGGTACCCGATACGGTAAAATAGCTGTAAAAACCGGGGGGGAGTCCCGGATCGGTAGTAATTTTTTTCAGATCGGTGATAAAAGCATCGGCTACCGGCTCTGCCATTTCGTTCGGGATCGCCACGTACCCCCAGGCTATATCATCGGGCAAGTGTTCGAGCACCATATTCTGAAAATCAACACCTTGTGCATTTGGCAGCGATAGTTCAAAATGTCCGTTCAGGACGGTCAGCACACCCTCGTTCACAATCGCATCACGCAAAGACAAAACAAACGTATAAACGCCATCGGGCAGGTTGCCAATGGGCAGGAATTGCCGGGCCGGCGCCGGATCACCGGTACAAGGCGTGGGCGCGGTAACGCCCAACAGGTTTACCTCTATCCGGCCGGTTTCCAGCGCTACCGTCGCATCGATTCCGTAGCCTTCGCAATCATACTTGTCCATACTCTCCACCCACAAACCGAACAGGGGCGTCCCATCGGTTGGGTTGCGCTGCTCGAAAAGGTCAACCGAAAACTCCGGGTCCGCCGTCACGACCACGGCAGGATCATCATTCGGATCGACTTTGCAAGCGGAAAAAGCCGCAGCAAGGCAAAATAAAACAGGAAGACATTGCAATCGTAGTGTACAGTTCATCGCGCCGGATTTGAAACGTTAGAAAAACGCCGAAGCATCGAAAATGCTGCCTTTAGGAACGATGAAATAATAAAACGCGATTTTGGGGAGCTGAATTTGATGCTAAAGAAGGCGTGAGGAGGGCGCATAGTGGAGGCTATGCAACCGCCGAGCAACGCACTTAAGTGGCAAATTAAGCCGCGAAAATCGAGAGGTTATTATTTCATCGCTCCTCATATGAAATTATTTGCTGAACTTCACAACCAGGCATACAAGCCTTACTTTTACCGGAATTTTTGTGAAACCGGTTACACATAGAAACTTCACAACATACCATGCAGCGCGTTTCGAAGCAAATTTTTCCCATACTCCTGATCATATCATCTTTTTTTTCCTGCCAAAACGACCAGCAACCCGAGCCCGCACCGCCCGCTACTCTTCCCCCTCTAGATACCATCCGCGTGGTACCGGTATCTTCTGTGAATGCCGCAGTCTATATCGTCAACGACGGCGTAGTCAACTGGCTGGGCAAGCGCGCGATCGGCAACCGCCACACGGGCACCATCCAGATCAAGGAGGGCCAGTTGAGTGCCAGCCAGGGGCAGTTGCTTTCCGGCAATGTTGTACTCGATATGCGTTCCCTTTCGGTCAACAATGTAAAAGACCCCGGCGCAAAATCCGACCTCGAGTCGCATCTGAAAGATTCAGACTTTTTTGAAGTAAAAAAGTACCCGACCGGTACCTTTGTGATCGACGAAGTGCTGCCGAGCAAAACACCCGATTTCAACTGGATCGTCAGCGGCGAACTCACCCTCAAGGGCAAAACCAACCGCGTGAATATTCCGGTGAAAATGACGATCACAGACAAGGAGATCAATGCGGAATCCGCCAATTTTGTCATCAACCGCACCCAATGGGGCATCAATTTTCAGTCGGGACTGCTCGGTACCACCAAAGACAAACTCATCGAGGACATCGTACCGATCTCCCTGACGATCAGGGCTGAGCGAAAAGAGGAAAAGAAATAGCCGCTGACATAATCAGAAGAGGCTGACGTATCCGAGGTGAAATTTCAGTGCGCGAAAGTCAACGGCCTGCCCCTTGTCGCGGCTGCCCACTGCCAGGCTGATGCCGAAAATACCGGCCTGGGTTTCAAAATTCAGTCCGGCGCCAAACCCGAACGGATGCTGATAAATTTCCGTCCGGTTGGTCACGTTTTCCAGGTATCCATAGTCAGCAAATGCCGCCAGATAGGAATTCAGACCCAGTAGCAAACGCCATTCGGCAGTGGCGACTACATATCGCGTGGCAAACAGGCTTTCCTCATCGAAGCCGCGCAACAACTTGTTACCGCCGAGCCGGTATTGTTCGTTGTTAAAAACCGGTTTACCGGAAAAAATTCCGCTGCCGCGCAGCCCCAGCAGGACCGTACTACGCTGAAAAAGAGGGATGAACACCTGCGCCCGGCTCTCGAGTCGGAAGCGCGCTTCCCGCCCGGCAATGGAGTCGTACAGGCTGGCAAAACGAAATCCGGGTTCCGCAGGATCCCGGAGGTTTTCGATCAGGCTGTTGCGCTGTACGGTATTAAAGCCCGCCACTACTTTTAGCAGCAGCGACCAGCCTTTTCGCGGGTTGAAGCGATAATCCAGCCTGTTCAGCGCCGCTTCCAGGCCAAAACCGTTTTGCCTGAGGTCGAGGTTGGCAGGCAAACGGCGCGTCTGCAACACCGCCAGGGTATCCACTTTTTGCAGGGAAGAGCGCTTGTTTTCCCATAAAAACTTCAGGTAATCGCCGCCGGGAAAAAAATATTGCACCCCGATATCGCCCTGCGCATCCACCCAGGTACTGTCGCGCCGAAAAATATTAAGCCGTCCGTCCAGCCCGAAAGGGGTGCCGAGCAGATATGGCACGCCGGCCTGCACATCGAGTTTCTGGGTTTCCGGCCTGAGGCGTTCAAATTCGGCGGCGAAGCGTTCGCCCAGGCTCAATGCATTCTGGAATGCTGCGCTGAGCGTACCTGTGAGCAGGAGTTTGCCATCTTCCGCGTCGGGCTGTGGCAGCAGGCCGATGATAAAATCGAAGCGACTGGCCCGCTTTTTTTTCAGGTACAGGTTGATCGTCGCCTCGTTTTCCGAAAAAGTAACGGTGGGGTTCCCGGTTTGCTCCACGAACAGCAGCGAACGCAACTGATCGCGCAACAGCAGCACCTGCGCCCGGCTGTACGGACTGCCGGGTTTCAGGCCCAGGTAGTTGGGCAGAAAAGCCGGAGGCAGGCGCACATCGCCGTTGATTTTCAGCCGTTTGTATGTAACTAGCCGCTTGCGGTCCACCTGAAGCACCGCCTCTGCGCCGCCGCCTTCGCCAATGCGGATACTGTCCAGCCATACCTGTGCAAAGGGATAACCGTGGTTTTCGGCATACTCCAGCAGGCGGGTTTGCATGGCAAGCAATGCGTCGTGCCGCAGCGGCTTTCCGGCAAAGTGTTTTTCCCGAAAACCCGCGCGCTCCATCCAGCCGTTTTTATTCATCGTTCCGGTGCGAAGGCTGACCCAGTGAAGGGCGGGGCCGACGTAAAACGCCGCAGTGGCAACGCGTTCCGATGTATCGATCTCGAGGCTGTCCACCGATGCTGCCAGAAACGAGCGCTCACGGAAATACAGCAACAGATCGCGGCACAGCGAATCGACGCCCTGCCGTCCCGCAACCCGGAATTCCATTTCCCCGTCCTGAAAAGCAAAGGGGCGCAGGTTAAAATCTCCAATCTCCTGCAAAAAGGTCTCTTCCTCCCCCTGATCGAGCCGCAGGCGCAGTGTCATCGGCTGGGCAATCGTGCGAAATGCTGCCAGGAGCAACACACACCAGAATACTGGTGTCAACACTGCGCCTTGGCAGCGTCTCCGGTTGTTACAGTAAAATACCTTGTGGCGGTGAGTGTTCCGCATGATGCCTCCAAGACGCCCCCGGGCGCCTGCGGGTTGCCAAACGGGCTTACAATCCGATGATCTTGCGCAGGAAGTCTTCATCTACGTCCGCGCCGGCAAAATCGTCGAACGCCCTTTCCGCTACCTGGATAATATGATCGGAAATGAATGGCGCGCCTTCGCGGGCTCCTTGTTCGGCATCTTTGATGCAGCATTCCCACTCCAGCACCGCCCAGCCGTCGTAGTCGTACCGAGAGAGTTTGGAGAAGATGGCCGCAAAATCTACCTGCCCGTCGCCGGGCGAGCGGAAGCGCCCCGGGCGGTCCACCCAGCCCTGGTAGCCTCCGTAAACGCCGCTTTTCCCGTTGGGATTGAACTCCGCATCTTTGACATGGAACATCCTGATTCGCTCGTGATAAAAATCAATATATTGCAGATAGTCAAGTTGTTGCAACACAAAATGGGAAGGATCGTACAGGATATTGCAACGCGGATGGTTGCCCACGTCCGCCAGAAAGCGCTCGAAGGTAACGCCGTCGTGCAGGTCTTCGCTGGGGTGGATCTCGTAGCACAGGTCGACGCCGGCTTCGTCGAAGGCATTCAGGATAGGAAGCCAGCGACTTGCCAGTTCTCGGAAACCTGCTTCCACCAGACCGGCGGGGCGCTGCGGCCAGGGATAAACCGTATGCCAGAGCAGGGAACCGGAAAAGGTCACGTGTGCCTGCAGGCCGAGGTGTTGGCTTGCCTTCGCTGCATTTTTCAGTGTCTGGATGGCCCACTCCGTGCGTGCTTTGGGATTCCCGTGCACGCGGGCCGGCGCAAATGCATCGAACATCAGATCGTAAGCCGGGTGCACGGCCACCAGTTGTCCCTGCAGGTGCGTACTCAGTTCGGTGATCTGCACCCCGCAGGCTTCCACACGGCCCTTGAGTTCATCGCAATAGGTTTTGCTTTCCGCCGCCAGTTCCAGATTGATAAGCCTGTCGTCCCAGGTAGGGATCTGCACGCCGATGTAGCCGAGCGAGGCGGCCCATTTACAAACGCTTTCGAGCGAATTGAAGGGCGCTTTGTCGCCCATAAACTGCGCCAGGAAAATCGCGGGGCCTTTGATCGTTTTCATAAAATAATACAGCGAATTGTGTGAGGAAGGATAGGCAAAGAAAAGCAATCCGGCGCCTTGTTTTTTCAGAATCCCGATTTTTTCCGCGCGATCATTCAAATGGCCATATCGGCCCAGGAAATAAAGGTGTGATACCCGCGTTCGGCAAAATAGGCGCGTGTCTCCGCTTCAGGCGCTTCGCTGGTCACCAGCACAAAATCGCCGCCCCAGGCGCCCAGGCTTTTCACCTCACCCCAAAAATCGCCGAAATACAGATCCCTGGCGCGGGGTAACTCAGTTACAAAACTGACCACCTTTTCATGCTGCCGGATCACGCGATCCAGTTCGGCGATCGACTCCGCCTGTACGAAAAGACGGGACAACTGCGATACCTCTTCGATCAGGGTTTTGTCGATCATACCCCGGTCGCGATAGTGCCTGATCCCTTCCCGGCTGTCCTGTTTTTGGGTTAAATGAACAAAGTACAAGCCTTCCGAAAAGCCGGGGCGAAATGACGCTTCTTGCACCTGCGGCACTTTGTCATCAAGCCTGTAAAACAACGGCCCCACAGCATAAGCGCAGGCGACATCGTAGCCGGAGCCGCCCAGGGTACTGAACAAAACAGCGTATGGGTCTACTCCCGCCCAGCGGGCCATCGCTGCAATGAGCGTGCTGCTGGTGCCCAATCCCCAGGAACGGGGAAAATCGACCTCAGTAGTTACCTGTATCCCCCCTGAACCCGACAAAAATGCCGGTTTTTGCCGTCGGCAGGCCTCCAGAATGCTTTTCAGGGTCGTTGCCGTTTGTGTGTCGGTGGTATCTTGCAGCAAGAGGCCCGGCAGGCTGAAACGCGCCCGAAACCACTCCATCCCATCCTGCTCGCAACTTGTCCAGTCCAGAACAGCATCCTCACCGGGTTCCACGCGAAGTGTCTGCCCGTAGCGCACAGGCATGGCCAACGCTTCCGCGCCGTCGAGCACGAAATACTCCCCGGTCAGCAGTAATTTGCCCCTTGCACGTGTGTCAAAATATGCCGGTGTCGTATCCATAGTCGTTTCTGAAAATACGCTTCAGGAATGCTCCTCCCTGCGTTCGCAATGAAACCCGGCCTGTGTCAGGTGTCCCCAAAAAGTAGGGTAGGATTTAGCCACTACGGCGGGATGTTCGATATCAACGGGTTTCAGCATGCCGAGTGCCGCAAACGACATGGCCATGCGATGATCGCTGTAGGTGGCAAAGCGGGGAGGAGCGTTCCAGTTTGCACGTCCGTTCAGTTCAAATTTCCCGGGCGAACCGGACAATTCCGTAAAAGTCACCCCGGTTTTGGCCAGTTCTGCCTGAATCGCAGCCACGCGGTCCGTTTCCTTGACGTAGAGGGTCTCCAGGCCGCTAAATGTGCCTTTCGCCCCCAACCCGGCACAGACCACCGCCAGCGTCTGCGCGATATCGGGACAATCCGTAAAATCCCATTCGAAATGTTTTTCCACAACGGGCTCCGATTTTTCAAGACGCAACGCAGCAGGAGCGCCCGAAACAAGATCAGGCGGCATTGCGGTCGTCCGGACCCCGAATGCCCGCATCATGTTTATCAATACCGAATCTCCCTGCCAACTTTCGGCAAACAGGCCTTGCAGGTTGATATCCGCTTCATCAGCCAGGGCAGCGAGCGCATACCAGTACGATGCAGCCGACCAGTCGGATTCCACGACAAAAGGCCTGGCCCGGTAGGCGCCGGGAGACACAGCGACAGAACCATCGGACCAAACGACCCCGGCGCCGAAATGCCGCATCAATTGCACGGTCATTTCAAGATAGGGCCTTGAAACAAGCGGCCCCTCGGGTACGAGTTCCAGTCCGTCGGGCAGGTACGGGCCGATCATGAGTAAGGCAGAAAGGAACTGGCTGCTGGTACCCGCATTGATACGTACGCGTGCGGGTCCGCCCCGAGGGTGCATTTCGCCGATGCGCAGAGGCGGGTAGCCTGCTTTTTCCAGGTATTCTATGTTGGCGCCGATGCTGCGCAAACCCTCCACGAGTCCGCCAATGGGGCGCTCGCGCATCCGCGACGAGCCCGTCAATACCTGCACCCCATTTCGCAGGGCCAGAAATGCCGTCATAAAGCGGAAAGTCGTGCCCGCATCGCCGGCATCGAATGAGGAGCCTTTCTG
The DNA here is from genome assembly GCA_020636045.1 of Lewinellaceae bacterium. Classification (GTDB taxonomy): domain Bacteria; phylum Bacteroidota; class Bacteroidia; order Chitinophagales; family Saprospiraceae; genus M3007. Next base: position 229,724 of record JACJYP010000001.1, on the reverse strand, counting down.
TGTCAGCAGGCGGTACAACGTAGTGGTATCCTTTGAAACGGACAGATTTTCAAGCCATTCCGCCGGATCGGCGCCCGCCAGCGCCAGCACGATCAACGCCCGGTTGCTGATGCTTTTGGAGCCCTCCAGCGCGATCGTTCCGGTCAGGATCCGGTCGGGTTTGGATATACGAAGCAGTTCCATCGGAAGGCAAAGAAACCACAAAAATTGTGCACCTTGCGCCATGACTTTTGGAGAACGGATCATCGACTTTACCCGGGCCCTGCAAGTGCCGGATACTCCGTTGCCTCCCGGCTTCGAATGGCTGTTCCCGTACGAGCAGCCGCAAACCATGCAGGCGCTCAGCGATTTTTACCGTAAATACTACACCGACGACAGGTCGCGCATTTTTATGTTCGGCATCAATCCCGGGCGCTTCGGCGCCGGGGTGACCGGGGTGCCGTTCACCGATCCTATCCGCCTTGAAGCCGAATGCGGGATCAAAAACGATTTTGCAAAGAAACCGGAACTGTCGTCGGGCTTCGTGTGGATGTTCATCAATGCCTACGGAGGTCCGGATACATTTTGCCGGGACTTTTACATCACCTCCATATCGCCGCTCGGCTTCGTCAGGGAAGGAAAAAACATCAATTACTACGACGACCGCGGGCTGCAAAAAGCCGTAGAGCCGTTCATCATCCGGAACATTCGCACGCAACTGGAACTCGGCGCCCGCCGGGAAACGGCGCTCTGCCTCGGCGAAGGGCAAAATTTCGCGTATTTTCAAAAACTGAATGCCGTGCAGGGTTTTTTCCGGGAGATCATACCCCTGCCGCATCCGCGCTGGGTGATGCAGTACCGGAGAAAACGTGTAGACGAATTCGTTGGAAAATACCTGGAAGCAATGAAATCGGCAGCAGGCGGAAAATAAAAACTCAGGCGTCGAAACTCACCACCAGGCGCTTGGTCCTGGGGTGCGACTGGCAGGTAAGGATGAATCCCGCTTCCACTTCCTCGGGCTCGAGGCCGTAGTTGACCTCCATGTCCACTTCGCCCTCCAGTATTTTCGCTTTGCAGGTGCTGCAAACGCCGCCTTTGCAGGAAAACGGCAGGTCGGCGCCGGCGCGCATGGCCGCGTCGAGCAAGCTGCTGCCATCCGAGGTCAGTTGAAAATCGATCTGCATGCCATCCTGGATCACGGTAACGGAAGCGTCCAGTATATTTTTCGGGTCTGTGGCCATGCGGGGCGCTGTAGTTCTTTTCTGCATTCCCGCCGTAGTGAAGAGCTCGAAATGTATCTTTTTCGGGTCCACGCTCATTTCTTCCAGCGTGCGCTTCATTTCGAAGGTCATTTCCTCGGGCCCGCAAATAAAATAGGCATCCACATCCGCCGCCCGGAACAGCAGGCGACCGTAACTGCGGCATTTATCGGCGTCCATGCGTCCGGCGAACAGATCGCTGCCCAGCGATTCTCGGCTGAGCACGTGGTGCACGGCCAGGCGATCGGGATAGAGGTTTTTGAGCGCCTCGAGCTGCTCGCGAAAAATGATGTGGTCGAACCCGCGGTTTCCGTAAAAAAGTATAAAGCGGCTTTGCGGCTCCTGCACAAGGGTCGTTTTCAGGATCGACATGACCGGCGTGATACCGCTGCCCGCTGCAAAAGCCACATAGAGGTTGCGATGACCGGGATCGAGTTCCGTATAAAAATGCCCTTGCGGAGGCATGACATCCAGGGTGTCGCCTGCTTGCAGTATTTCATTGGCAAAGGTGCTGAACAACCCGGCATCCACTTTTTTTACCGCAACGCGCAAATCCTGCTCATGCGTACCGGTGCATATCGAATACGAGCGGCGCACTTCCTCACCATCGATCTCGGTACGGATATTGAGATGTTGCCCCTGAATAAAGCGGAACGGCTCGCGCAGTTCGGCAGGCACCTCAAATGAAATGGAAACCGTATCAGCGGTCTCCCGATGTAGTTCACGAATGCGGAGCGGAAAGTATTTGGTGGACATGGCTGGCGGCTGGTGGCGGTTGGGAACGGAAATGTGGTGGATATACAACACAAAAAGTGTATCACGCGGTCACGGGATACACTTTTTGAAAACAACCGGAAAAAGCTGGGAGCAGCTTAGGCCAGCGAGTTCACATGCTTGGTCAGACCGCTTTTCAGGTTGGCCGCTTTATTGCGGTGGATATTACCGCGCTTGGCCAGTTTGTCGATCATGCTGATCACCTTCGGCAGAAATCCTGCTGCGGATTCCTTGTCTTTCAGATCACGCAGGTTCTTGATTGCCGTACGGGCGGTTTTTTTGTAAAAACGGTTTTGCAGCCGGCGCTTGTTGGACTGGCGAATGCGCTTGAGTGCAGAACGGTGGTGTGCCATATGATGAGCAAAAATTGTTCGAACGTTGAATAAATTAAGCAGGCTTTTCGTTTTGGGCGTGCAAAGGTAGCAGTTTCAGTCAAAAAGAGAAAGCGAGGTCAAAAAAAATTATCAACCTCGTTTCCAATTCCAAACCTCCCCACGGTCTTCGATGTTATCTTTGCATCCGAATTTGACCGTAAGAGCGCCCGAAAGTTACTAATTTTACAGGTTTTTTGCCCAGAACTGCGACACAGTAATATTGCAATGAAAGATCATTCACCCGTTTTTAACGCCCATCCCCAGTATATCGATTCCCTCTACCGTTCCTGGCAACGCGACCCTGACTCGGTGGAGTCCGACTGGCGCGCATTTTTCCAGGGTTTCGATTTTGCCCTGAGCTCTGCCAACGGCCATACAGCCGAGGGTAGCGGCCAGGTCGATGAAGGCCATCTGCTAAAAGAATTTTCCGTGCTCGGTCTCATTCACGGATATCGCGACCGCGGCCACACCCTTTCCACCACCAACCCCATCAAACCGCGCAAGGACCGCAAACCACGGCTCGATCTGGCCGACTACAACCTTTCCGAGGCCGATCTCGACAGCCGTTTCGCTGCGGGGTTCGAACTGGGCATGCCAAATGCCCCGCTGCGCGACATCATCCAGCGCCTGCGGCAGATATATTGCGGGAATATCGGCTTCGAGTGCACACATGTGTACGACAAGGAAAAGCGCGAATGGCTACGACGGAAGATCGAGGGCCGCGAGATGACACCCGACTACGGCTTCCCCGTCGAAAAGAAAAAACGCATCCTCGAAAAACTCAACGGCGCCGTGGGCTTCGAACAATTCCTGGCCACCAAATTCGTAGGGCAGAAACGCTTCGGCCTGGAAGGCGGCGAAACGGCCATTGCCATCCTCGACGCGATGATGAACAAGGCCGCCGAAGGCGAAACGCCCGTGGAAGAGGTGGTGATCGGCATGGCGCACCGCGGCCGCCTGAATGTGCTGTGTAATATCGTGGGAAAAACCTACGAGCAGATCTTCAGCGCTTTCGAAGACATGACCATTCCCGACCAGAGTTTCGGTTCTGGCGATGTGAAATACCACCAGGGCTATTCTTCTATGGTAACGGCGCTCAACGGCAAGCAGTTTTATGTAAAATTGCTACCCAATCCCAGCCACCTGGAAGCCGTCAACCCGGTAGTAGAGGGCTTTTCCCGGGCAAAACTGGACATCCTTTACCGCGATAATTTTGACCGCCTGTTGCCCGTGCTGATCCACGGCGACGCCGCCGTGGCGGGCCAGGGCATCGTGTACGAAGTCACGCAAATGATGAGCCTGGAAGGATACAACACGGGCGGATCGGTGCACCTTGTTATCAACAATCAGATCGGTTTCACCACCGACTGGGAAGATGCCCGCTCCAGCACCTACAGCACCAGCGTGGCCGAGGTCGTACAGGCGCCGGTGTTTCACGTGAACGGCGACGACCCTGAAGCGGCTGTATTCGTAGCGGAACTGGCGATCGAGTACCGCCAGATGTTCAATACCGACGTTTTCATCGACATGGTATGCTACCGCCGCAACGGCCACAACGAAAGCGACGAGCCGCGTTTTACCCAGCCGGCCATGTGGAAGATCATCGAAAAACATCCCGACCCCCGCACGGTGTACAACCAGCGGCTGATCGCTCGCGGCGATGTGGAAGAGCAACTGGCCAAAGACATGGAACAGCGCTTTCGCGCCGACCTCCAGGCGCGGCTTGAAAATGCGCGGCAAAAACCGCTGCCCTACACTTATCAGGAGCCTGAACTGGTGTGGAAAGCCCTGAAAAAGACAACCGACGATGCCGATTTTCAGGAAAGCCCCGATACCGGCATTCCGCGGAAGATGATCGATCACTTGCTCGACCACCTGCTGCAATTACCCAAGGACTTCACACCGCTACCGCAGATCGCAAAACTCATTGATAACCAGCGCAAACTGGTGCAAGCCGGCAAGATCGACTGGGCGCTGGGCGAACTGATGGGCTATGGTTCGCTGCTGCTGGAAGGCAAGGATGTGCGCATGAGCGGGCAGGACGTCAAACGCGGCACCTTCAGCCACCGTCATTCCTGCCCGGTGGACGCCAAAACCTTCGAACGTATCAATCGACTCGAAGGGCTTTCGGATAGCCAGGGCCGTTTCCTGATATACAACTCCTTGCTGTCGGAATACGCAGTTCTGGGCTTCGAATACGGCTACGCCCTTGCCAACCCCGACGCCCTGGTGTTGTGGGAAGCGCAGTTCGGCGACTTCGCCAACGGCGCCAGCACGATCATCGACCAGTTTATCTTTGCCAGCGAATCCAAATGGAATCGTATGAACGGCATCGTGATGCTGCTGCCGCACGGCTATGAGGGCCAGGGCCCCGAACACTCCTCCGCACGCCTCGAACGATACCTGCAGGGCTGCGCGGAGAACAACGTCACCGTCGCGAATGCCACCACGGCATCCAACCTCTTTCACCTCTTGCGCCGGCAACTGCTGCGGCCATTCCGCAAGCCGCTTATCCTGATGACGCCCAAATCGGCCCTGCGGCCGCCTTTCAATCTCGGCGAGATTGACGAACTCGAAACGGGCAACCGATTCCGCGAACTGATCGACGATACGGCCGTAACAGCATCGAAAGTAAAGCGCGTGCTCGTGTGCTCGGGGAAAGTGTATTACGACCTTCTGAAATACCGCGACGAGGAAAAACGCAGCGATGTGGCCATTGTGCGGCTCGAACAGATATACCCGTTCCCGAAAGTACAGTTCGAAGCCCTGCTGAAACGCTACGGCAAAGCCGAACTGTACTGGGTGCAGGAAGAGCCCCGCAACATGGGTGCCTGGGGGCATCTGATGCTCAATCATTCGGAATACGGCTGGAAATGCGTGAGCAGGTCTTCCGCGGCGAGCCCGGCTACCGGCTTCCTGAAGAAGCACGAGAAAGAGCAGCATGAGCTGGTTTTACAGGCATTTGCCAAATAATGCAGGCGTCTTTTCCGCCATTTTTGTGCAAAGCCGGCCGGCATCTTCGCGATGTCGGCCGGCTTTGTTTTCAGCGCCTTAATTTTGACATCCAAAACCGATCGGCATGCCGGGTATCCTGTTCACACATTCCTACTTCTACCGTTTCGACGCCAAGCAATGGAAAGCGCGGCAACCCTACCCGCCGTACGGCACCATCTATGCCGCTGCCGTGATGCGCGCATGCGGGTTCGATGTGGCGCTTTTCGACAACAACCTGCGCAAAAAGGTATCCGACATCCTGCCTGAACTAGCGGCAAGAAAGCCCGACTACCTGGTCATCTACGACGACGGTTTTAATTACCTGACCAAAATGTGCCTCACACGTATGCGCGAGGCAGCCTTCGAACTGATCGCCTCGGGGAAGCAACACAACTGCACGGTGATCGTCAACAGCAGCGACGCTACCGACCATTACGACGCTTACCTGGAAAAGGGGGCCGATTTTGTTATACCGGGAGAAGGGGAGATCACCTTACGCGAACTGATCCTGGCCCTCGAAGCGGGCGCAGAGAGCCTTTCAAATATTCCGGGGCTCGCATTCAGGGGTAGTGATTCCGACCGCAGCATCACCGTACGCACTGCCCCACGTCCCGTTGCAACCGATCTCGATGCATTGCCCGATCCGGCCTGGGACCTGGTGGATATCGAGGCTTACCGGCAGGTCTGGATGCGGCACCACGGCTATTTTTCTCTCAACATGGCCACCACCAGGGGATGCCCGTTCAAATGCAACTGGTGCGCCAAACCCATTTATGGCAACCGCTACCACTCCCGAAGTCCGGAGCGCGTGGCCGCCGAGATAGAACGGCTCATCGGGCAATACGGGGTACGGCATTTCTGGATGGCCGATGATATTTTCGGATTGAAGCCCCAATGGGTGCAGCGCTTTCGCGACGTTGTAAAGGAGAAAAACCTCTCTTTTAAATATAAAATACAGAGCAGGGTAGACCTCCTGCTGAAAGAAGATACCATCGACGCCCTGGTTGCGTCCGGCTTGCAGCAGGTATGGGTGGGCGCCGAAAGCGGATCGCAAAAAATACTCGATGCAATGGACAAGGGCACTACGGTCAATGAAATAAAGGAAGCCAGTGCGCTGTTGAAAAAGAAAGGGGTGGAAGTCTGCTTTTTCCTGCAGTTCGGCTACCTGGGCGAAACAAAAGAGGATATCGATGCTACCTGGGAAATGGTGCAACGCCTCCGGCCGCACGACATTGGCATTTCGGTCAGTTACCCCCTGCCCGGCACCGGGTTTTATGAAAAAGTAAAACAACTGCTGGGAGAGAAGCAGAACTGGTCCGTGTCCGACGATCTGACGCTGATGTATCCGGGCACCTACCCCGCCGATTACTACAGGCGCCTGCACCGGCTGGTGCACAAGCGTTTCCGGCTCCAGCAGGCGCTGGAAGAGTGGCGCAAGTTGTGGCGGCGGGAAAAATCAAATATCCTCAAAGCCGCGAAACTCGCATACTATGCACCCGCGGCCCTGATCGACGCCTGGCGCCTGAAGCGCCTCGAACGCCCCCGGCATCTCCAAACCGGCACAAACTATGGCAACTGACACCAGGGCTCCTTTTGATGCCGCTGCCATAGATTACGACGCGGTTTTTACCGACACCTGTGTCGGACGGTTGCAGCGCGAACGGGTGTGGCAATTGATCGGTCAGGTAGAAGGGGAGGTGCTGGAATTGAATTGCGGAACCGGCGAGGATGCCATTTGGCTGGCGCGACGCGGGTGCCGGGTGCTGGCGACGGATGCCTCTGAAGAAATACTTCGGATCGCAGAAAAGAAGATACGGGAAAATCCTTCGAACCTGTCGATCACACTGGAAATGTGCCGTATAGAACATCTTGAGGGGCTTTCTGATACAGGTTTCGACCTTATCCTTTCAAACTTCGGCGGTCTGAACTGCGTATCGCCTGAAACGCTTCCTCAACTGGGGCAGGTAGTGACATCAAAACTGCGCCCGGGCGGACGATTTGTCGCCGTAGTGATGGGGCGTTTTTGCTGGTGGGAAACGTTGTACTTCCTCATCAAGGGACAATTTCGAAATGCCTTCAGGCGGCTTGGCAAACTGCCCGTTTCGGCGCCTCTTGGCAACGGAAGTACCGTGCAAACATGGTATTATACGCCCGGCCGGTTTCGACGACTGATCTGTTGCGAAACGAGCGGATATTTGGAAATGACGGAGACAAGACCCGTCGGGTTTTGGTTGCCTCCTTCGTATCTCGATCCGTTTTTCAGAAACCACCCGCGTTTTTTGAGTCGGCTGGGGAAACTGGAAAATGTATTTTCAGGCCCCCCCTTTGCCTTCGCAGCCGATCATTTCCTGATCTCGTTTACGAGAAAACCTGAACCCTCATCGTTGTGAACGTTTTATTCACCCACGGCTATTTTTTGTCGGAAGACCCAAAGGAGCAGGTCATCATGAAGCCTTATCCGCCCCTGGGTCTGCTGTACCTGTCCGCCTGGCTCGATCGCCATGGCATAGCCAACGAGGTGTTCGACACGACTTTTTCCAGTAAACCCGCCTTGTACGAGCACCTGCACAGCAACCCGCCGAAGATACTGGCGCTCTACACCAACCTGATGACCAAACTCAATGTCATCGGCATCATCCGCTCTTTGCGCAGCCAGCCCGTTTTCCGAAATACCCTGATCGTGCTGGGCGGGCCGGATGTTACGCACAATGCGCAGGCATACCTCGACACTGGCGCCGACCTGGTCGTCATCGGTGAAGGCGAACAAACCATGCTGGAGATCGCACTTTCAGGCGAAAATTGGCAGTATGGCGCAAACCCGGAGGAGGTATTCGGTCACATATGCGGCATCGCGTACAAACAGGCCGACGGCACACTTGGCCAAACCGCCCCGCGTGAAAAAATACGCGACCCGGACCTGCTGCCATTCCCCAACCGCCGGAAGATCGATTTGCAACAATATCTCGACGCCTGGAAACGCGCGCATGGACAAAGCGCCGTAAGTATCAGCACCCAGCGCGGTTGCCCGTACACCTGCAAATGGTGCAGTACGGCCGTTTACGGGCAAAGTTACCGCCGGCGCAGCCCCGAACACGTAGTAGACGAGATTGAGGCCTTGCAGGAGCAATACGACTTTGACCTCATCTGGTTTGTCGATGACGTATTCACCGTCAGCCACAAATGGCTCGCCGCTTTTTATGCTGAATTAGAGAAAAGGGCTGTGCGCATATCCTTCGAGTGCATTACCCGCGCCGACCGGCTCAATGACGAAGTCATCGACCTGCTGAAAGCATGTGGCTGCTTTCGGGTATGGATCGGCGCCGAAAGTGGCTCGCAGCGCATCATCGACGCCATGGACCGCCGCGTGGAAGTCGGTCAGGTGCGCGCCATGATCCGTTCGGCCCGCAGGGCAGGCATACAGGCCGGCACCTTCATCATGCTCGGATATCCGGGTGAAACGGAGCGCGACATTGTAGAAACCGTCGATCACCTGAAAGCGGCCGATCCCGACCTTTTTACGATCACGCTGGCCTATCCCATCAAGGGCACGGGGCTCTATGAAACGGTAGAGGAAAGCATTGCCGCGCCGGCGGCCTGGGATGCGCATACCGATCGCGATCTCGACTTCGCCAGAACCTACACGCGGCAGTATTACAATTACGCCTTGCGCTGGACGGTGAATGCCGTGCACCTGCACAAAGCAAGACTTGCCGGAAAACAACTCACTGCAAGGGGGCTTTTACTGGCATTTAAAACATGGATCGCCCGGACGGGCATGTGGTGGCAAAGGCTCCTGTGATCCTCACTTCTCGGCGTCTTCAAAATTCATTTTGAAACCGATCCGCTGGTTGGGCTCGGGCGCGTCGTCGTCGTAATCTTCCCAGTTGGTGATGTCGGTCACAAATGTCTCCAGATGCCGGAGAATGTAGGGCTCCTTCAGTTCCTCCGGCCGGTAAATAGCGATCGTTTTGGGAGGTTGCGGCTGGCCGTATTTCTCGATAAAGGGATAATTGATGAGTACAAGAACTTTTCCGTTGAACAATTGCTGGTATACGAGTGAGCCGTTCTGCTTGATAAGATCGCGTCGCAAGTCGCCACCCACCGGTTCGCCGAGCCCGCTTTCCGAATGGCCCAGACTCAGCACAACGGCTTCCAGGTTCTCGATATCGTTGCGCTCTTCGATCTCGCATTCCAGTTTACCGGCTTTTGCCAGCGACGTGAGGCTGTCGATGATACTTTTTTTAAGGCTTTTATTCCAGGCCTCGCGGTAACGCAGGGCATTTTTCAGCACCTCGTTGTAGCGTTCTACCTTTCGCTGGAGGTTGAAAGTATCCATTTCGTCTTGTGCCATGAGGTAATTGTTTTTGGATATATGTTGATCGCGCCCTCAATGCCCCTTGTTCTTTCGCTTTCGCCCCGGCCTGACCTCACCGCTCATTTGCAGCATTGCCTGCGGAGGATCGGAGTTTCCGATAACGCGAATGACCTTGAGTTGAAGGCCCATTTTGCCGTTTGTATTGAACTCTACATTTATTTCTCCAGACGCCCCCGGCGGGATCGTATCTTTTGGCCAGATCGGCACTGTGCAGCCGCAACTTGTCTTTACGTCCTGAATAACGTACGGCTGATCTCCTGTGTTTTGAAAATGGAAAGTATGCTTCACCATCGCCCCCTCCCTGACTGCACCAAAATCGTAAAACGCGGAGTCGAATCGCACGGTTGCGCGAGGCATTGAGTCGGCTTGGATGAGCGTGGAGTCTTGTTGGGCAAGCGACTGGCCATAAAAGGCAAACAGGAAAGGCAGAAGCAGAGACAATGATTTGTGCATAGAGCTAATGTAGGGAAGAAAAAAAGGGTTTCTGCATCCAATATTCCGCCAACCTGGTTGCAATCAGAAGAACAGGTGTTTATTCGGACTCACCTCCCTCTGTCAAAATTATCGTTCATAGAACAAAAACACACGTCAAACGATATTTTACGGTCTTTGATCCCGACTGATTGGGAAAGATCGTTTTCCACCATTATATTTGCTTCATTGCAAAATATAGCATGGAAGACCTTCCCCCCCGCCTGACCAATGAGGTCATAAAAGTTGGAGTTATTGTTGGTGCCGGCACAGGCCGGCGGCTTGCAGATATTTTCAAGACCTTCCTGCAAGGATTGGTAGACGCATATTCTGATCGTCCAATAAAATTTGAGTTCGATATGAACGACGACGGCAGCGAATATATGTATCACTCTTATCAGAGCTTACTGGACGCTGCCGGTGATGATACTGCAAAATTTGACGAGCTGTCGACCAAACAAGCAGAACGCCTGGTTGGACTCACAACAAAATGGTACAACAAAGGGGTCAGAACGATCTTCAGGACCTCGGTCAATGCGGAGGCATTATATCTGTTCCGCCAAAAAGTAAAAGCGGTCAAGGAATTCGGCCTGGAGACCAATTCCGGCAGCAGAATTCTGTTCGTGCGCGATCAGGCTGAAGGGTTTTATGCAAATGAATCCTACCGCATAGAAAACGATGCCGAGATCCATTTCAATGGCAGTTTTACAAAAGCCCACCAGCAACAGGTCTCCGAATACGCATTACAGGCTGCACAGCGCTTCATTGGCGAAAACAGGTTCCGAAAATGGGCCCTGTACAAACACCACCTGTTTGGAAACGTATTGGAAAACTGGATCCGGGATGTAGACCCGGAGATCAAAGCATTTCAGCCCGACAATGGCTTGCCGGAATTGAACAACATCATCAGCAAAGAGCAAAAACCCGGCGGCGAAGCCCAGCATATCCTGATCATCTGCTCGAACGAAGTGGGAGATATCGTGTACGAAACGATCCTGGGGATCGTCAATATCGAACCTAAACTCGAATTATACTCCCGCAATATCTACCTGGCGCCGCCCTTCAGCGGCAATATTCAGGAATACCAGACGGTGCACGGATCGGCCGACGATATCGGAGGCACGGAAAAGATCATTCCTTATGCCACATTGAGGATAGCCGCAGACATTGCCGAAAAACAGTTCAACATCGCGAATGCCAAAGATACCCTCGAACTGGCGATCAGCGAGACCAAACGAAAAAGGCTGACAAACACCTCCCGGATTGTCAGCGAAGTCAATAAACACTTTCACAAAAATAATGGCCGATGAATACGAAAATAATAAAAAAGCACCGCACATATCTGAACAAGTTCATCGATCAGTTAAATAAAGGCACTTTAAAGGCGCCCGAAAACATCGCTAAAAAATTATTGTCATTTAAGTTAAGCGTTGAAAAGATCGATCAGCATTATTCTTTTTTAAATGAAGCAAGGAGGGATAGTGGGAATGCGGAAATATCTTATATCCATGCGCTGCGCGACTTACTGCAAAACGCGATCAAACTACACTACAGGGACGCCTTGTTTGTAATATCGGAAGTATTCAGCCCTTTATTTAACTATACCTACACAAAGGCGGTCAAGAATTTTCTTACCGACAAACTGATCGACCGTATTAATGCCCAGGCCGAGTGGCGCGCTTTCTTCGAATATCGCTTTTTATATCCTATAGAAAGCTTCGCCAAACGGCACCTCGAAAGCCATTGGCTCACCTGCAATTTCAATTTGTTCTCATTCCTGGGAAATCAAAACCTGCCCCCATACAGGATGCATATCAACATCCCTGACAAACATCACCCGTCTTATTCTCCACCCAAAGTACCATACGAACTCAGAGAGAATGATTTTAACAGCCTTGCGCATGTTCAGGGAAAGTACAGCACTGTGTGGGAAATTGTCGGGAACAACGTGTCATCCATTTTTTACTTCGACAAAACCGCCGATCACCCCAAGGATATGATCGTGTACGAGATCAACCCCGACGTGGAGCCCGGTAAAGGGCGGGTAGACCCCGCATTTACGGGCAAGTTCAAGGTTGATGGTAGTGAAAGACCTGTACTCCACATTCAGGTTAAACCAGGCCAAGACCCTGAAAAAATATTTGGCAAAGCCCGGCAAACCGACCCCAAAGAGAGGCAGTTCCAATACAGCATCATTCGCTTTTTTATTCGCAGCGGCATTTTCAACCCAAGCAATGCAGCATACCACATCCATTCATATGAACCGGGATTTAAAGATCTTCTAAAAACGACTTACGCAATTTTTGATAAAAAACGCAATGACGATCGGGCCGGAAAGCCTATTAACTCTGCGAATATGGTCGTCTATGACAATACGCTGATGGCGGAATTGGGAAATATGCAGTTAAAAGATTTCGTGCGCATTGCTGAGGCGCAATACAAATCTTCACAGCAAAAGGATCGTTTGCCGATAAAAAATGCGTTAACTGGTACCTGGGACAAATTCGATTACGACGATAAATATTCAGAAACAGAGGATCATGATCTTGACAAACTCATTACTCTGTTCGATCTGATCGAGCCGGAAGCACTGAATGTACGGCTCAGTATCTTCGAAGCGGGCTTTTTTGGCCTGACCCAGGAAGAGAACACCGTTTCGCATATTTATTGGCTTCCCGTAATCATCAACTGGCGCGAACAATTGACAGGCGGCGTAGTATTCCTGAATTCCGACAAACGCATTTCACCCGAAAAAATAATTAAAAAAGACCCGGAGGTGACAGAATGGGAAAAAGATGATCTGGGGTATTATGAAGACGGAAGCGGCTACGACAAATGGAAAGAAATTTTTCCGGACGATCCGGTTCCCCAGGAGATCATCAGTATCCTTTATTATACCACCGGGCTTTTCACGGACAAGCAGATCGGCGAGATTGAGGAAAGTATCCGGGCAGCCGCTGAAAGGTCGGCGGCCGTGTCGATCATGTCGCGCAATATCAGTCACAACATCGGTAGTCATGTGCTTTCCTATCTGAAAAATCTATTATCAGATGAACGAACCATGCTGAAAGAAGGCGTGCTGGAAGATTTGATCGTGGTGCATGATGACGGAACGATAAGTCTTAATGAGAAAGTAAAAAACAGCAAAGACAGGCTCTTGTTGCCCTACATTCGGTCCATTGGCCGTTTGCTGGGTTATTTCCAGGAGAGGCAGGATTACATCGGCACATTTGCATCCGACCGTTACCTGTACTTCAGCCCCTTGTTTTTCAAAGAGGCGGTGGTGGATTATTTCTACGGAAAACTTAAGGTGACTTCTGCGGACGGAGATCGCCAGAAAGACACCAGGAACCTGACCCTCGACTATATCATTAACTCCGAAGGATACCGGGATTCGGATATCGAGATCAAAACATTCTGGGATAACCGCAATGGCGAGGAACCCGACCCTATCGATATTGATAGCGACATTGAGATCGCTTTGCCTTCCGGCAATACCGGCCGTCAGGGCATTTATACCATTCTCGAAAACTTCATCCGTAACAGCGCCAAACACGGCAGTGCAAAAGAAAAACGAGAAGACGGAATGATGAAGATCAAGCTTGTGCTGAGCGATGCCGGCCCCGACTACTACCGCCTGGAAGTAAGCGACAACAGTGGAAATACCTCGTCTTCCATCGTTGACACTATCCAGAAAGTGCTTGCCGACCCGCTGATCAAAAAAGACGGTAATCCTGACGAGCGCCATAAAGGCATCAAGGAAATTCAGATCGCCGCTGGCTGGCTTCGGGGTGTACGGCCACACGATCTGCTGATGGATCCTCCGCCCAATGATCTGCCGGTCCTGACGGTTGAGTGTTTAGGTGATTATGCTGTGGGAAAAGGAAACCTGAAATATACTTTCTACCTCAGAAAACCCAAGCCGGGTCTTCTGGTTGTCGCCAATAAGTCAAGGTACTTCAAAGTCAATCCGAATGACCACAGTGAAGAATTGAAAGACGAATTCAAAAAACAACTGGCAAACTGGACGATCCGGGAGTATGGTGACCCGCGTATGGTCAATCCCGATAAGGTTCCATATCGATTTGTCGTAATCCATAAGGAGCTGGAAGAAAGGAGCCCCAAAAGTTGGCAAAAAACCTATATTGAGATATTCAAACGCAGTCCGGCGCGTATCCTGACGGGTTGGACTGATGAGCAATTACGGCAGGACGATTTTAATCAATCGCTTTATGAAGCCTGGCTCGACGGTCCGCAGATATTTGATTTTAATCAATCTCATAGCCGTTTTAACCTCGGACCTGATCAATCAGATCACATTTCTCAAATCAGCAAAAAAGTGACGATCGGTATCGAGGATCCAAAGAGGCAGCACCACTTCAAGGACGACGCGGTCAAAGAACTGGTGGTGGACGAAACCCTCTCGGAGGCACGTGAACAGGATATTTTGTTTCGCGAACACAACGACCAGCCCCTTCGCTTCGACGAATTCTGCAACGATGTCGGCGCTGTGCAGATCGACCGTTACCTGTATCTGGAAGGCATTAGCGGCGACAATTCAACCAACCGCATCATCCGCCACGAGATGATCGACAATTTATGGCGCTTTAAAATGCTGGAAGCGGCCCTGACCAAGGTCATTATCATCGACGAGCGCATCTGGAAAAACAATTTCGGAGATACTGAAAAAGAGCGCGCAAGAAACCACCTCCGCTGGAGCAAAAAAAACATTCACATTCTCTCGCTTGAATTTGACGTCACGCAGCCCGATCTGCTTTGCATGAAAGATCTGAAAGGTAACACTGTGGCTACGATTAACAAATTGGGCGAGCCCGCCTACACCAGCGAAGCGTATGCATTGCTGTACCGCGACAGTCATTTTATCAGCCTGCACCAGGGCCTGCTCGAACGCGCGGTGAAACATTGTGCAGACGGGCTCATGGATATGACCGAACAGGAACAGGTCAATGTGCTTTTCAAAAGGTTTCGCGACAAACTGATCCGCGCAAGGTTCAGGGTGATCATTCACTCCGGTCGATCCAAAACGCATATTTTACCCTATCCCACCGCATTTGTGCAATTGTCTGCCCTCGGTTCTGCCCTGCGCGATTGCAAGCTGACGCTTTGCGAGCTATTTTACTCTACCATTCAGGAAGAATACACCAGCTGATCATGAAAAACCTGATAATCATCACCACCTATTCCAAATACCTGCCTGTCAACGAGCAAGGCAAAGGTCTCTTTACAAAAGACTCCTGTGAAGAGGCCCCCATACCTGCTCCGGAACTTCAAAAAGTGTTCGGAGAAAACCGCGATATTTGGAAACTGAAGGATGAGAAACATTATGTGTTCGGCAGCTCCTGCCTGAACAAAAACGAAGAAGGCGACCAACTTGAAGATCAGCAAAAACAAGACTACATCCGGGGATTGCTCACCGATGTGATCGATTCCATTGATCTGAAGAAACGCGCCGAGATCGGTCAGATTTTTTTATTTGCACATGGTGGTGATCTGGATTGGCCCAAAAAGGTAAAGCTGGGTCCTTATGACGAGTATCCTTTGCTCAGGGCCGGAAAAGTCGAATGGCTTGGGCAGTTGTTTCCAGAAAAAAACATAGTTGTCGGACAGCCCGGGCGCATCGCCGGTGCGAAAGAGGTCGGTGTTTATGTGACCGCGTTTTCACATGTACCACATCCACTGCTCAACCTGATTGAAAGTCGAAAAGGAATCGAAGATGAAGAAGTCGGTATAAAACTGGCCAATATCGCTCAGGGGATGAGGGGCTGGACAATGGAAAAGCAATGGGCCGATAACGTTGATCTGCCGGAAATGCCAGCAGAAAAACTCCCCTTTTCTTTTCGTTTCCTGTACCCGGACCCGAATGGTCTTACTGATGAAGCCCCTGAAGATTTTCCTTACGCGGAACTCCGTAGGAAATATTTGGAAGAGCGGCAGGACCCGGAAAGTGATCGTAAAGTAAATGTTGTGTTCCTACCGCTTACCGAGATCGCCGCATACAATAACGAGGAACAGGAGTTTTATGAAAAGGTGATCGGTTATATTTATGGTATCGGCAAAGCAAAAACACCTTGTTATCCTACCATTTTTATCAGTTACAAAAACATCATGTCCAGCGAATATCAGCAGGAGAATGAAGTCATTGAGCTGGATGCCCGCTATAAGTTTCTGGACTCGAGTATCTGGTATCGCTACGTTGCCATCGAGCCTGTTGGAAACCAGGATTTTTCAAAAAACCTGCGACAGGTTATTAACACAATTACATGGGCATTCGAAACCGAATTGTACAAAAAAAACGTCTGCTTTGAGTTTTTGGAGTTCCAAAACCGGCTGGTGCTGAACTCCTACCTTGACAACTCTTTCGGCTCCGGACACGCCAGACGCGTTTTCCCTTTCACTTTCCACTCTGAAACCGCTATGGAGCGGCGTGCCGCCCGTATTGCTTCAGAATTTCGGGATAAAGCCTTAAAGTGGAATTTCCTGTTTGCCGATGATTTCGCCAACTCACGACTCAGGGAAGGGAAATATCCCGGCGCCGGCCCTGAAAAATGTGATATCATCATCGACCTGATTGAAGCGACACCGGGATCAATGTCGCCACCCAATCAGGAGTGTATCATCGGAGATTTTAAATCCGCCGAAACCATCGGCGCCACCTGGATGCTACTTCAGAAAACACGCGAAGATGATAGCAAGAAAGAACATCCGATCATATACGACATCATCCTGCTCGACTATCTGTTCAGCCGCAACCTGGAATACCCCCATTATGGGATCGAGCTGCTCGACAAGATCGAACAGGCGAAGGTACGCAGAGGGCTGGGCGTTTTGCAAAGCTACTGGATATATCCTGTCAGTGTGTTCAATGAAGCGATTCAATCACACTTGCAGGAAAAAGGTTACCAGTACCTCGAACAATACTGGCATCTGGCAAGAGGCGCCGACGCCTTGAATACCCCCCACCTGTTCCGGCGCACCCTGTATGAATTTATGCAGGCACAGGTGGGAAAAATACTTTTCAGAGAAGAAGATTTATGGCAATTCATCGCAAATAATCCGCTTTCCGGTGATAAAACGCTCGATCCGAAACAAAACGGCAATTCAAACAGGGATAAGAAAAAACTGAACCGGGAGCTGGCAATACAGGCATTCCGGAGATTTATTGAGCGCTTCTCCGTAGATGAAGGATTGCCTGCAGGGAGTGCCTTGTCGGAATCTGCGTTGAAACAGCTGGAAGGCACCAGCGTGAAAGCTCTTCGCGATCATATCCGCCAGTTGTTATACCTGCTCGGCTTCTCGGTCGGATTTGATTTCCCAATCATCGAACGCGAGTTCCGGACGATCGAAGATGCCTTTGAAAAGTTCAGAAACAAAAAAGAAAATGATCCGAATTTAATAGCCTCCATCGATAAATCCATGAATGAATTATCCTTAGCTATATATAGTATTTCCGGCAAGTATTTTTGACCATTTAGTTTTCATGCGAAATATTATCCTGCCCCCCGGACGCTTTTTCAAGCCTTATTCTGCATATAAAGACAACCATTCACTGGCTTGTTATTATACCCGTATTTACCGGGAAAGGAATGGCGAAAAAGAATATCCTCTTTCCATTACTATCAGTGACAGTAGTTTAAGCATATACTGGCATGGGTATCAGAGACGCTCTAACAATGACGCCGACACAAAAGAGAAAAACCTGAATGAAGACTATGGCGTCCACCAGATATTTTCAATTGACTTTAACGACCTCCATAAAGAAGCATTTGAGAAGTGGTTGTCCGGAAAAAGATTGATTCCGGCAGAATTTATTAATGAGCATACTTACAAAGTTGAAGCAAAACCAAGCAATCTTTCCTTGACATATAGTGAGGCCTTTTATGCAAATCAGGACTACGCCGACGATGTTCAGACGCGAATATTTAAGATGTTCATACTGGATTTTTTATTTGATGTAAAATACACCAACTTGTTTGTATATCACCCGCAATACGAGGGTTTAACCGGCTTTTTCACTTCGATACCTGTTGCTAAAGGCATATGGTTAAAATCTGATTATTTACTCCTACTGCACGAGAATAATGCATTAGTCAGCTGACAAAGAAAAGAAGACAGAAAGAAATTCCACAAAATAAACTTCAGGAAAGCGGGCGAAAGTGGCTGCTATTTCTCCGCACGAAAGAAATGAACCCGCTGTAAATGTTTATAAAACTGGTTTGATGGCGTTGAAATTGAACATGACAAGGTGTATATCAATTCAAACGCCGATTATTTAAGGTCGAAGCCGAAGATTCCGTTCAATGGTCTTTGAGCAGATATGATTTAACGAACACTTACAGTCTTCAACTCAACCGGGTTTTTTCGAAAAAAAGCCGTTGGTAATCGGCATTTCATTTACTGTATTTACCTACATTACTACTCTGGTTGCTAACAGACCTGTTTACTTTTGCTCAGCCAAAGGCCATATTCAAGGCAAAATATATCCTTTTAACGGCTAGTATCAGTTTTATCACATTACAACTTGGAAGAGTTGTTTCGCGTCATTCAATCATTCCTTTGTTGATATTGTGCCTGATACTTATATTGGGAAACATATTAAACTATGGAGAGTATCAGTATCTGTTCACGTTTATGTTTTTGCTTTCCACTATCATTCTTAATATTCTTCTTTCAATAGCCGTAGAACGCATTATCCACGTGGTGATCAGACCAGCAATGAACTTCCTTTTAAAGAAAAAATACAAATGGGACCCGCAAAGGAGCTTCTATGACTCGCTGCTTTCTATTCCAAAAATCATTACAATCATCAAGCCTAAAATATTATTGGCAAGCGGTATAGTCTGGACTTTTTTATTTGCTTCCAAAATAGATATTTTATGGAGCATGGATTTTAAAATTACGCCTATAAAATCAGCCTTAATGCTCGCTATCGTAATAAGCGCATATTTCTTTATGATGGCAAAACTCAGCGCAGTAGTAATCAGGCCCAAAGGGGCCTCCAAGTTTATTGAACTAACCAAAAGAGGCGTTCTCGTTTTGATCCTTGCCAGTACTTACTCATTTATTATTGGGATGTTAGGCATGTCATATTATGCAAAAAAAAGCCTTTCGGATGAAACCAGAAAAATGTCTTATAAAACCAATTATTTATCCGTTTTTGACACTAGCAGCCATGCGCTACTTTGGTATCCCCGATCTCAAAATACTAATGAGAAACAACTATTAGTAAGTAGAGACCTTCTATGTGCCTCTTTAATCAGGAATAACTTTCATCAGAAATTTGACTCCTTGTTCTTTAATACGCAACTGCCAAATATATACCGTGACGGTACTCTTAATAAGAAGGTTTGTTACAGCCATAATTTTAATGTCCCACTCGAAAAAGACTTACCGCTAACATTTTTTCTTTTTGCTACAACGGATCCTCTTATCTTCTTCACCTTTATTACCGTCGCCGTCGGCATTCTCCTTGAAATGGGCTTGCGTATCGAAGACACCGGGATTAACCTGGACTGAGTGTAATCAATCGTTTCAACAGAGGGCAAATTTGGCGCGGACAATGCAAGCCTCAATCACTGCATTTTTTTCCCAAACCAAACAGGAGCCGCCCGACATTCCGGAACGACTCCTGCTGAAAATTCACTAGCGGCCCACGCCGCTACACGTTCTTATTTAATGTAAATTTCCTCGTAAATCTAATGGAGGGATATTCTACAAGCCTGATAATCCCAGCATCTTGCGAAACGGCACTTTTAAAAAGCCTGAAAAAGGCTCTATCCCGCCGCTATGCATCAAACGGAACTCGTTACACAAAGGACGTTTGTCTTGACAAGGAACCTTGCAGCGACTACACAAAGGACGTTTGTCTTGACAAGGAACCTTGCAACGATTACACAAAGGGCGTTTGTCTTGACAAGGAACCTTGTAACGACTACACAAAGGACGTTTGTCTTGACAAGGAACCTTGTAACGACTACACAAAGGACGTTTGTCTTGACAAGGAACCTTGCAGCGACAACACAAAGGGCGTTTGTCTTGACAAGGAACCCTGCAACGACTACACAAAGGGCGTTTGTCGCTACAAATTACTTCTTTTGCGCCCGTGTCTTGTGATCAGGTACAAACACCGTAGTGTTTTTCCCGTCTGTAAAGGTTTGATTTACAATACATGTATCCCAAAACCTATCCAAAATTCACGCTAGCTTAATCTCCCGCCAGGTAAACCCTGCCGTGACATATTTTCAATCCAGACTATGCAGAACACCTCTCCGTAAGTTTGAATGTGCCGTTTCAGTTAGTAACGGCGGCAAACACTATTTAAACCAAACAGGAGCCGCCCGACATTCCGGAACGGCTCCTGCTACAATTTTACTTGCGGCTCGCACCGCTATACGTTCTTATTTAACAAACAACAGTTCGCGGTATTTCACGAGGGGCCAGTACTGATCGTCCACCAGCATTTCCAGATCGTCGACGGCCTCGCGGATCTTGTCCATCTGCGGTTTGACCTTGTTGCACAGGATATCGGCCTCGCCGCGTACATCATCGGCTTCGTGCGCTTTGTCCAGGGCCTTGTTCATTTTCTCCAGCCCTTCGCGGATCTCGTTGGCGGCACGTACCATGCGCTTCAGGGTGTCTTTCTGATAACCAATGGCGTCATCCATATCCAGGTCTTTCATGGAACCGATGTTATCGGCCAGTTCGGTCTGGTAACGGATCACGGCGGGCATCACCATCGAGTTGACCACCTCGTCCAGCGTCTTCGCCTCGATGCTCAGTTTGGTGCAATAGGCATGGAGTTGCACGGCATGGAATGCCTCGAGCTCCACCTTGTTCATCACACGTGACTTGCCGTAGAAGCCCTGCGCCAGTTTGCTGCTCAGCACGTCAAGTGCATCGGGTGTCGTCGGATGGTTGCTAAGGCCGCGCCTGGCGGCTTCTTCCTTCCACTCGTCAGAGTAGTTATTCCCTTCGAAAAGGATGGGCTTCAATTTGCGGATATAGCTTTTCAACACCGTCAGTATGGCGACTTCCTGCTTGGATCCTTTCGCAACGAGTTTCTCTACATCTGTTTTGAATTCAACCAGTTGCAAGCCCATCATCGTATTCATCACCGTCATCGGCCCTGCACAGTTCTGGCTGGAGCCAACGGCGCGGATCTCGAATTTGTTACCCGTAAATGCGAACGGGGATGTCCGGTTGCGATCCGTGTTGTCGAGTTCCAGGTCAGGCAGTTTGGCGATGAGGTCGATGACCCGTTTTACTTCTTCACCGTCGGTGCTGTTGCCCTTCAATATCTGCTGGAGCAATTTGGTCATTGCTTCTCCGATAAATACGGAGATAATGGCCGGCGGCGCTTCATTGGCGCCCAGACGGTGGTCGTTGCCGGCATGTGCGATGCTGGCGCGCAGGATATCCGCATATTTATGAACGGCAGCGATGGTGTTCACAAAAAACGTCAGGAAGCGCAGGTTGACCTTGCGACCCGGCGAAAGCAGGTTTACGCCGGTGTTGGTGCCCATGCTCCAGTTGTTGTGTTTTCCCGAGCCGTTGATTCCCGCAAAGGGTTTCTCATGCAGCAGTACGCGCAGTTTGTGGCGACGGGCGACGCGCTCCATGAGGTCCATCAGCAGCTGGTTGTGGTCCACTGCTACGTTGATCTCTTCAAATACCGGCGCCACTTCGTATTGCGACGGCGCCACTTCGTTGTGGCGTGTGCGCACGGGGATACCCAGTTTATGGCTTTCCGTTTCCAGGTCGCGCATAAAGGCGTACACGCGCTCCGGAATGGAGCCGAAATAGTGGTCCTCCAGTTGCTGGTGTTTGGCAGCGGCGCGACCCAGCAGCGTGCGGCCGGTCATCACGAGGTCGGGACGGGCGCTGAACAAGGCTTCATCCACCACGAAATACTCCTGCTCCCAGCCCAGGGTAGCGCCTACCTTGGTCACTTCTTCGTCGAACATCTGGCAAACAGGCACGGCCGCCTTGTCCAGAAAAGTCTGGGAACGCAGCAAAGGCAACTTGAAATCCTGCGCTTCACCACCGTAGGTCACGAAAATAGTAGGGATGCAAAGCGTTTTGCCTTCGCCCACCTCCATGATAAAGGCAGGGCTGCTGGGGTCCCATACGGTGTAGCCGCGCGCTTCAAAAGTACTGCGCATACCACCCGAAGGAAAGGAAGATCCGTCCGGTTCCTGTTGTACAAGTGCGGAGCCGGTAAATTCCTCGATCACGCGGCCGTCATGCGTAAGCGTGAAGAACGAGTCGTGCTTTTCCGCCGTTTTGCCGGTCAGGGGCTGAAACCAGTGGGCAAAGTGGGTACACCCTTTTTCTTCCGACCATTTTTTCATGCCTTTGGCTACTTCATCCGCCACTTCCAGGGTCAGTTTCTGACCGCTCTGCACCGCGGCTTTTACACTCAGATAGGCATTTTCGCTGAGGTGCTTTTTCATCGCCTCGTCGTTGAAGACGTTTTCCGCAAAATAGGAGGCGATGTTTTCCATGGACCCTTCTGCCAGTTCGACGGGGAAAGGTTCCATGCGGTTTTCTATGGTTTGCAATGCATTAAAACGAGAGAGGGACATGTCAAATGGATATAAGTGAATGAGCAATCAGTTGAATTTATAATAAATAGCAATTCCAGGCGCCCGGTACGACGGCATCAAAAAATTGTGCGGGCCGAACAGGAGGCTTGTTCAGATAAGCAAAGGATTAACAGGCGCGAAGCGCCATTGTCGTGCATCCGTAAAATAGAAACAGAGGGTAGAACCAGGTTGGGAAGCGGGGCGTCTACTCCATCCGCCGGTCAGGGCCGGCATCTTGTATTCAACAATAGTGGAGTAGTTCGTAAGCGGCATTATTCTTTCAGAATCGCGCTAATACGGTCGCAAAGATAAGGAATATTTACATAAAATTAAATTGGGCGGAATGTTCTATAAAACATTAACACTGAATGAAAATAGTTAATAACCTATAGTTTTATCAAAAAATCCATATTTAATTCTAATAGCAAGCCATTATCAGGTTTTTATTTCAATTTCACCTTCAACGATCCCTGCCCGGCTGCGTCTTTCATTTTATTGCCATCCGGCTTTATCCATATTCATCGGAGCCTTCGCCCAATAAAAAAGCCCCCCTCCTACTTTAGGAGAGAGGCCATCCCAAAAACCGATTTTAAAGTATGTTAAAATCGATTCCCGGCGATTGCACAGCAGCCCGGCTCGTGGACTGCTTTACCTTGTCTTTTTGTTATATCAATCCTGACTTTGTAAGTCCGCTTTTGAATCCTTGCGAGGGTGGTTTTTTGGTCCCCTTTCCAATCCGCCCTCCGGCGGACTGAAAAGGGGAACCACTTCTCTCTTGACTCAAAAAGGTGATTACTTCGTCTGGATCATCTTCCTGGTCGCTGCATCTGTTGCAGTTTCCAGTTTGTAGTACATCACACCCGTGGTGTTCAGCAGCGCGCGGTCGATCGCTACGGCGTTGTAGCCTTTGCCATACTGACCTTTCTGCGTGAACAACATCCGGCCCGTCTCGTCGAAGATCGTCAGCGTCGCTTCCGTTGCCTCAGGCAGGTGGAAGCCGATGAGCGTCTTGTTCACAAACGGGTTCGGCTGGTTCTGGTACAACTCGAAGCCTACGCCCGAGATCACGGCGCCGCCCTGACCGTTGAAACGGAAGGCTACGTCCATCAGACCGTTCGACTGGCTGTATGCTTCTGCACGCGTGATGCGGCTCGATACCGTCAGCAGTTCGCTCAGGTTGCCGCTCTTCGCAGCGCGGAACTTCACGCTGAACTCGTTCGACTCGTTGTCGACAGAGGTCGTGATCGCGTCAGCGAACACACCGAAGTTGTCGGCGCGCATGCCTGCTCCCGGTACTACGTCCACTACTTCCAGTCCGGCGAAGTTCATCGTGAACTGGTAGCCTTGTACTTTCTCGGTGCCTTTGAAGGCTACTTCGAATACCTCGCCGGCTTTCACCGCGCGATCCTGTACGTCGAACAGCAGCGTGCTCACCGAACGATCGTCGGCGCTCATCAGGGCGTTGGCGATGGCAGAGCCATTCACGTCACCCACTTTCACACCGTAGAAGTCGTCAGCCAACTGGTCAACCGTTACACCGGCTACGCTCTTCGTTTCGGGGAAGGTGGTAGCGAACGGATTCGACGGCTGCGGGAATACAAAGCCTTTGTCGACAAAACGCCAGGACGTGTTGTTCGGCAACTCGTTGTAGATGCCCAGGATCAACTTGCGGATCTCCACGATGTCGAAGGTCGTGATCGAGTTCGACTTGTTCGCATCCGCTGCGATCATTTTGTACGGGCTGTTCAGCGGCTCAAGACCCAGGATGTGCTTGCTGATCAAAACAAGGTCATAGGTCGATACACCGTTGAGCGGGTTGTCGTCTTTCGTCGGCGTTACCGTGTAGTTCGAGTTGTTCGGTACGGAATTGTTGAAGATGTATGCACCCTGGTCGTCAGTCATGTCGAACAGGTTCACTGTGCCTGCCTGCAGGTTCACATTCGCATCTTCCACACCGTCGCCGGCTTCCGTTTTCAGCGCACCGGCTACCGTTACGTTACCGCCAGGTGTGCAGTTGTTGTTGTTATCCTGTACGTCCACGAAGGTCTGGCAGAAGTCGGCGTTGCCGGCCAGATCCTGTGCCCACAACTCTACTTCCTGCATGCCCAACTCGGCGCAGGTGAACGTCACACTCGTGATCGGGTTACCCAGTGCATCCACAGGGAAGCCGGTGCCCTGACCCGCTTTGCGGATCGCAAACTTCAACTGGTTCGGGCTCGGCGTGTACGGCGTCGGAGGCGTGCAGTTGTCTTCTGCATACTGCAGGAAGTCCGTTGCCCACAACTGTACCATCTGCGTCGGCATGATGTTCACACTCAGACCGTTCAGGCATACCACCGTCGGAGCCTTGCAGTCTTTCACCACGAACGTGTATTCGCAGTACGTTTCGTTGCCGCAACCGTCCGTGATCGTCCACTTGATCTTGTGCGTGCCGTAAGGCAATTGCGGTGCGATACCCGGTGAACCAAACTGGTTGGTCGGTGTCGGCATCTGCGGGAAGGTCTTCCACTGTACGGAAGCCGTGCGAGAAGTGCCGCTCACGCTCTGGTGGTTCGCCCAGCGGTAGATCTCGTTCGGCAGTACCGGACGGCCGTCAAATACACGCGGCGTGCCGCCAGAGTAACTCGGCGTGCCCACGTTGTTGTAGTTCACCTGGCCTGGCGCCGGCGGGTTGTTGCTGCTCACTACCGTTTCCATCGTGCCGTCGCCGTCCAGGTCAAGGAACAGCAGGTACGAAATGTTCACGTTAGCACCCGAGCACGCATCCGTTGCCGTGATCGTCAGCGGTGCATCGCCTTCGCAAAGGTCGTGCTGACCTACCACTGCATCCCACCAGTACGACTGGTTCCACAGCAGCGGGTCGTTCACACTTACATCGCAGTATTCTACCGGAGAGGCCGGGCAGTTGTCCACCGTCGGCTTCTGCGTATCGATGATCTTGATGATCTGCTTGTACACGTAGCAGTTCGCATTCGCGTCGTAGAACGTGCAGTAGTTCGTCGGCGCCTGGCCCGGAGCGATCGAGATCACTGTCGGGTTCCACGGTGCCGGCGTGCCGCATGCCGATACGATCGGGCCCGGCAGGTTCTGCGGGCTGTTCGACGTCGCATTCGGGTTCGGGTTCGGTACCGTCACGCAACCCGCATTCGGGTTGTATGTGCACCAGTTGATGATCTTCCAGGTCCGCTCGATCTTCAGACATGCGTCCGGTACCACCGTGAACACTTCGTCTTCGAACGATACACCCAGCAGTTCGCAATCTTTGCCGAAGAACGTCGGCTCACCGTACATACCCGTGCCGTCGCAGACCGTTACGATCACGTCGTTCGGGAATTTCACGAAGTAGTCCTGCTCGTAGTTCACTACGATGCGCTGCGTGCACTGGTTCGACTGACCGTGGCAGTCGTACACACGGAACGTGCGCGTGATCGTGCCCTTGTTGCAAAGCGTATCGAACAGGTTGTAGTTCACGCTGTGCTCAAGACCGCACTGGCCCTGGTACACTTTCGACGTATCCAGGCAGCAGTTGTCGTACACGCTCGGCTTGCCGTAGGCCCACAGGCTCGGGTCGAATGCTTCGCAACTTACCGTCACGTTGCCAGGCGTAACACACACCGGCTTGATCTTGTCCTGTACTTCCACTTCAACCATGCAGGAATTCTGGATCGGTGAACCGTCAGGTCCGATGGTCAGGTTGCCGAAGGCATCCAGTTGGTATACACGCAGGATCACCATTTGAGAGGTGCCTACTTCGCAGCAGTAGAATTTGATCGAGTCGCCTTCCGATACCGCGCGTTCGAATTCACTCGGGAAATCCGGGAAGAAGTCGTCGCAGGACGGGTGGCCGTTCAGAGAGTTCAGGCCCAGGATGCAATCGCTGTAAGAGCCGTTGGCATCAGCCATACGCTGGATCGTGAACTTGATATTGTTACAGTTGTCGTAAGAACCGTCGTCGAACGTTTTGGCTTTCACCCACGTTACACCGGCGCCGTCGCAGTCACCCAGTGCTGCAGGTTGGCCGCCAGGACCTTCGGGTCCGTAGCAGTCAAACGGATCGTCCAGACCGATCGATACGATCGTGTGCTCGTCGCAAGCCGCTACCGGCGGTACGAAATCGCGTACCGTGATGCGGAACGTGCAAGTCGTCGTGTTGCCGCAGTCGTCTTCAGCCTGGTATACTACCGTGTGCGTACCCTGGGGCAGACACGGAGAAAGACCGAAAGCACCCAGCGTATCCGGGTTCCACAGGTTGTTGCCCGGGAAGTTGGTCAGGTTGCCGCCGATCGGGAACATGCCGATCGTGTCGTTGTTCGAAGGATCGATGCCGATGATCATACCGCTGATGTTGTTGATCCGCGAGCAGTTGTCGCTGATGATCACATCGGGCAGGTCGGTCGTAGCGCAGCAGGTGAACGGATCGGTGCTCACCGTTACGTTGGCCGGGCAAGACATCGTCGGGCCCTGGTCGTCAAGTACTTTGATGATCTGGCTGAAGTCAATATGCGTACCGGCGCACCAGTCGATGATCTTCCACTCGCGGAGGATCTTGTAGGTACCGTCGCAGACAGAAATTTTGGAATCCGTGTAAGTCCAGCCGATGGAACAGCCGTCGGGCGAACCGAATACGTAGGGATAACCCTGGAGGCCGAGGCCTTCGATCAGGTCGGGCGTCGGGTATGCCGTGCCGCAAGGCAGTGCCGGAGCGTCTACGTCATCGTAGTCGGGCGGAAGGACCACGTCGTTCATGGTCGGGCGCAGTACGCTGATCACCTGGATGCAGGTCTTCGTGTTACCGGCGCCGTCAACAGCCGTCCATTTGCGGTTTACGATCTTGGTCAGACCGCTGGCGCAGTTCTGATCAACAGAAGCATCCTGGTAAGACAGGGTAACGTCAGAGCAGTTTTCCAGAACCGGGGTACCGCTACCGGCAGGAACCGTGTACGTGGTCGGGCCCGTCTGGAAGATATCTACATTGAGCGTCAGACCGTTCGGGAAACCGACGGACTGCAGCGGAATGCTGTACAGCACGGCGCCGATGAAAGCGCGCGGATTGTTAGCGTTGATAAACGGATATGCGCCACCCGAGTGGCCCTGGCTGATGATGCTCAGTTTGCCATCGGTAGTGGTCAGGTTGTTGTTGGCATAAGCAAAGGTGCTACCGTCGGTTACGGCGATATAGATACCCTTGCTCTCGCCCGGAGCCAGCATCAGGCCGCCCACCGGCACGAGTGCGAATGGCGTGGCAGCAGCAGCATCCACGTTGGCAGTACCCAGCAAGGTCCATGCGCCTGCAGTGGCCTGGTTGCCGACAGCGGTGGTAGCAGTGGTCGTGTAGTATACTTCAACCGGGTGCGTACCAGCCGTAACGACCGGAGCGCGGAAGCCCGTGATCATCAACGGAGCAGCACCTACGTTCTGAACGTCGAAGGTGATACCGTTGAAGGAGTTGTTCGTCGTTTGAGTAGTCGTAGGCAATGTAGTCGTACCGGCGAAGATGGTGCCGATGTCGATACCCGGCGTCAGGTCCTGGTTGCAAACAGCCGTTTGAGGCTGGCAGTCGAGTACCGGAGCCAGTTTGTCTTCCACTTTCACGTTGCCCCAGCACTTGTTGCCGGTATCAGGATCGATCACCTGAACAGCGTAGGTCTTGCCGATGTCCTGCGGACCCAGAACGGCGGGTACCCACGGGCCGTTGCCGTAAGGAGGCGTCTTGTCGAGTTGTACGATATAGTCGTTGTAGCAACCGTAAGGACCACCTTCCAGGATCTGGTCGGCGTTCAGCGCTTCGGTGCAGTCTGCATCCAGAGAAACATAAACGAGGTCGTTGCAGATCAGCGTAGAGATCGGGTTCGGGTATTCCAGAACCGTCACGTCGAAGCAGCAGGTAGAAGTGTTACCGGCAGCGTCGGTAGCAGTGAAGCAATTGGTCGTTTTGCCGATCGGGAAAGTAGCACCCGAGGGCAGACCGGCGGTTTGTACAACAGATACAGCCGGAGAAGCCAGGTTGAGCTGCATGATCAGACCGCGCACGCTGAAGAAGTTCAGGTCGTTGATGCCGCCAGTGATCTGGGCAGGCACGCCGGCGGTGTTGAAGCAACCGAATACATAGGTCGGAGCCGTTTCACCGGTGAGGTCAAAGCCGACAGACGAACCGGACTGCGGAGTAGCCGTACCGGAAGCGCCTACTTCAACCAGCAGTTGCGTGCCGGCAGTCAGCGGTGTATTCGTCAGCGGAATATTGATGATAGAAGTATTGACGATGGCCGGCGAGTCGTAGATCGTCGTGCTCAGCAGCGTCAGGTTAGCCTGGTTGATCGGGTTGGTTACCGCACCGGACAGCGAATACAGTTTGATCGTGAACGGAGAGCCCGGCGTAGCGCGCCAAACACCCAGATCGATGCTCACGGCATTGATGTTCTGAGTGATGTTGAACAAGCGATAGTACGACAGGAAGTCCGGAGCAGCGTTGCTGCAAACCAGGGCAATATCAATTGCCGTGGGCCAAGCGAGGTTCTGATGGATGCTCTGGATCGGGCCGGGGCAATTGTCGGATGCATCCACTGTATAGGAGTGAATGATATCGCAGGCGCCCGGAGCGAGGTTGTAAGTGATGTTGGCCGGGCAGGTGATTGAAGGCGGAACACCGTCCACAACGTTAACCGCTTGCTCTACGAAATCGCAGGCAGACAGTTCGTAGCGGATCGTGTGCGCGCCGCTCACCAGCGACGGAATGATGTAGGACTGGCCCGGGTTGACAACCGTCAACTGGGTACCGTCTACATATACCGTGATCGGGCTCGAGCAAGCAAGCGAAGGAGCCGTCACGGAAGTGTTGGTAGCGCCGCAAACGGCGGGGTCAACACCTGAGATCGTGAGTGCGGGCAGCACAACACCGGCAAACGTACAAGCCGGGTCGCCGAAAGACAGCGACCAGCCCAGCATGGTGCCCACATCACCGCCGGCGTCGTCCTTGATCACCAGCTGCCAGTTACCGTTCTGGCCGGCTGTGAAAGCAGCCAGGGTCTGTACGGTCGGCGTAATGTTGGTACCGCAGGTGCTGGAGGTCAGCGAACCTTCCGGACGGAAAATACCGGTGAAGGGAGCGGCCTGACCGACGATGCTGATCGCAGCAGCGTCGCAGAATACGGTATTGGTGAAGTTGTCACCACCACCACCGTTGTCGGTGCTCAGCTCAAGTATCTGACCGTTCGGAGCGAACAGGTACATGTCGATGTCACCGGTAAACGTGTGGGTGAAATTTACCATCACGCTCAACAGCTGTCCGTTGGCAGCAAGGCCGGCGACAGGATTGTCGAAAATCGTACCACCGGTAGTCTGTGGTGCAATCGTGCAACCACCCGTACCGGCAGAGGGGATGGCAGAGTTACCTGCCGTATTTACGATGTTACCCGGAAAGGTCTGTGCATTGGCGATCAAAGCCGAAAGCAGCAGTCCCAGAACCGGCAAACACCGAAAGAAAGTATTTCTCTTTTTCATGAGACGAAATTGTTTTAAAATCAAAACTTTTTGAGTCAATGAGACAATTCAGATTAAAAAATCCTTACAGAGTCAACAGGGTAGTTGCGTCCGCTCTCAACTGCGTCAGCGTTGCAGCGGGCACCAAATCTTTAGATGCGTTTTTGTCGTCGTTCATCATCAGTACGCCGTTGCCTACAGAAACAGGCACGGTGTTGCCTTCCTCGATCAGGCCCATGATCAACTTGTAGTAGTTGATGTGGTTGGCGATGTTGTTCCAGTTCGGGCTACCCTGCGGATAGTTGGCCTGATCTACCACCAGCAACCCTACCGAGTTCTCAAGCGCGCTCAGCGCCTCGGATTCAGTTACCCAATTGAGCGAGAGATCAGCATCATTCGTCTGCGCATTGGCGCTTGAAGCGCTGAACAGCAATGCACCGAACAGAAAGATCGCCGCCAAGACCGAGCGGAATCCTTGTTTTGCTGTCGTTACTTTCATGTTAAAAAAAATTGAGTGTTGAGTTAAATAAAAACGTTCCGTTGTACCCGGCAGGCCGGGAATTACTTATCAGTATCAGCCATGCACAAAAAAAGCAGTAGCCGACGGCGCGAGGCACCGTCGGTTACTGCTTTTAATAAGAAGCCCGTAAGCCGGGCTTTCACACGTGAAAGGCGTAACTTTTCTTTTCATGAAGATTAAAACGATTATATAGAAACCGCGCGACGCGATCCAAACGATTACAATAAAATCAGACGCTCGTACGAATCTCCTTTGTTTTTAGAGATCGCATGCGTCGGAAATAGCGGCAAATAACTTGCCAAAATCGGATGTGGGATGGGAAAGAGGGCGGGAAAAGTAAACGAACCGAAGGTCTGTTACCTGTGCGAAGCGTAAGCGCTGCTTCAACACACCTGCACTCATGAGATTAAAAACGGATTATAAGAAAGAGGTATTTCAGAGCACAAATATATCGCTAATCCCCAAAAAGAAAACGCATACAGGTATTTTTTTTGTTATTTTTAGACTATCTAATCTCCTCAAAATCTTAACATTACAGATACGGCTTCAAATATTAACAAAGAAAAAGCCCCTCTACCGACTTTTCGGAGAGAGGCCATCCCAAAAACCAATTGTTAAAGACATCTATCGTTCGTCAGCCTGCGCGCAGCAGGCCGTCGTATTCCTGGGAAACGGGCCGGCAAATGCCCGTTCGGTAAAAATACCGCAAAAAAGGTATCACTTTTTTTCTGCCCGATTCACCGGATGACCCGTGATCATGCGGTGAATCGGGGTGTTGGCAAGACAGGTCGCTGTTTATTGATACAGGTCGGCCGGATCGGGAGCGGCTTTAGGCGCCTTGCGCGGCAGCATATAAGCTACGCTGACCTCGTGCGAACCGCCGTTGTACTGCTGGAAGTTGGAAAACGATACATCGTAAGAGTAGTACAACTGAAACTTGTTCAGTTTCGTACCGATGAGGAACACAGCCGAACCTTCAGCGCTCGGGCGGTAGGTCAGGCCCGCGATCAGTTTGTCGTCCATGAACCGCCCCTGCAGGTTTACATCGATCTGGAAAGGCGTGTCGCGGATCTGGCGGATCGTGAGCGAAGGAATGAGTTTGAAGTTCTGGCTCTGGATGTCGGCGATGTAGCCCAGCTGGAAAATGTAGTGCTGGAACAGCGAGCCGTTGTTTTCCGGATTGGTGTTCACCACGGGCACGTCGTCGAGTCGCGTGCGGATCGTATTCGGCAGCGCAAGGCTGATGAACAGGCGCTCGTCGTACAGCACATGCGTACCTACCGATGCGTCGAATATCTTTTGTCCTTCCGTCAAACCTTCCAGCACGTCGTCGTTCTTGTCGACCAGCGGGTTGGTGAGCAGCGAAGGATCGGCGCTGCGATTGAGGAATTCGGTAGAAAGGCCGATACCGATACGCGCTTTCTGGATGCGGAAACGGAATGCATAGTTCAACTGAAACTTGAGGGTCGTCACGTCGCCGATCTTTTCGGAGAAGAGACCGCCGCCGAGGGCCAGTTTATCGCCCACCGGACCGCTGTACATAATGGTGTAGTCATTGGGTTTGCCCGGGAAGCCCGTCCAGGTGCTGCGGGCGTTGCCGACAAATTCGTGCTGGTCCTGAAAACCGGTATAGCCCGGGTTGACGAGGATCGGAAAAACCTGGTATTGAGAGTAGATCGCCTGCTCCTGAGCGAAAGCTGCGATTGCAATGATGCCGAAAATGAGGGTAAAGAATGCCTTTTTCATCGTAATCGAAAGTTTGGGCTGTAACGCCGGCTGCTGACCGGCAAGGATTGTTGAATGTGATTCCAACCTCCGGTTGGAGAATTGTATCCCTAACCTCTGGTTGGGCTGTTGAATTTCTGAATTGTGTGTTCCCAAGCTCCGGTTGGAATAGTATCCCAATCACCGGTTGGAGAATTGTCAAATCGTGTTTCCAGGCTCCGGTTGGAAGATTGCTGAATCACCACTGACAAAAGGAAAAGCATTTTCCAAAAGCAAATGAGCGATTCAGCAATCTAACTGTTTTACCAACCAGAGCTTGGTACCACTTTTACCTTAAGAGGTTGATATGTCCTTTTCGTTGCTGCGCTCCCAGGTTGGGATCGGTGAAGTTGAGCACGTAGAAGTACACGCCTTCCGCCAGCGGCTGACCCGACTTGTTGGTGCCTTCCCAGCGCGTGCCGGAGTTGTCGTAGCCGGTCGCCTGGTACACCAGTTGTCCCCAGCGGTTGTAAATTTCGATGGAGTTGGGCAGCGTTTCGATGCAGCTGATGTAGAGGAAGTCGTTGTTGCCGTCCTGCTCGCCCGGTGTGATCACCGGCCGCACCTGCAGGCAACCGTCAATCGGATAATCGATCGTATCGATGCCGATACCGATACATCCGAATGCATCCTGTACGATAAACTGGATGATCTCGCCTGCACAAAGGCCTTCCGCACGTTGTCCGTCGCCGCTGTGGCCGAGGCTGCCCGACCAGATGTAGTTAAACGGACCGTTGTTGCTCGATGCGGTAGCGATCAGTTCGCCGTCGCAGGAATTGAACGTCTGTGGTATGAGTTCGTCGAACACGATCGTCAGCGGGTCGGGTTCCGGTACCGGAATGGTAAATACTTTGGAACCGCCGAGCACGTCGGTGACCGTTACGGAGTAGTCGCCGCCGCAGAGGTTGACCGCCTGACTGAATGCGTTTGCAACCGGTACCTGATCGATCTGACCGGTCGACCATTTCACGGTGTAGGGCTCTTTACCGCCGAACACCACTACACGGGCGATACCGTCGCATTCACCGTGGCAGCTGATCTCGCTTACGATCTGCGTCGCCTGGTCGATCGCGGGCGGAGCAGTCAGGGCGTCGGACCAAACGGCCGTACAGCCCAGGTTGTCGGTCACCGTTACCGTGTAGTCGCCGGCACACAACGTTTCGTTGGTCGCAGTGGTCACGCCATTGCTCCACAGGATGGAGGCCGTACCGGACGCACCAGTGAATACGACATTTGCGATACCGTCGCAGTTGTCCACGCCGCTCACCTGGAATCCACCGTAGTTCGACAGTTCGTTTACATTGGTCACTGCCAGCAGCGACATCGGGTCGAGCGTGATGTTCAGGATATTGATCGAGTCATTCTGGTCGGTCACGGTCACCGTGTAGTCGCCGGCAACCAGGCCGTTAATGTTTTTCGTAGTAGCGGAAAAGCCGTTGGGGCCCGCCCAGTTGTATTCGTAGGGCGGGTTGCCGCCCGTGATGTTCAGGTTGATACCACCGTCAGCGGAATTCAGACAGTTTGGATCCAGCACCTCGCCGGCAGTCAGGTCAACCGGCGGCCACTGGCGCAGCAGGTGGAAATTGTAGACCGAAGTACAACCCGAGTTGGTATTCGTTACCGTCACGACATATACACCGGAGTCGCGGTTCATGATGGCGTTCGACGTAGAGGTGAAGCCGTTCGGGCCGCTCCAGGAGTAGGTCATCACAACCGTATCGGGCACAGCGCTCAATATCACACTGCCATTGCCAAAGTCCTGTACCGGGTCGCTGACGTTGGGGCTGACCAGTGCGGGCTGGAGGCCCGGCACATTCACAGCGCCCAGGTCGAATACGTTGCCTGCATTATCGGCCACCGATACGTTGTAAACACCCTTGGCAAAGGTGCATATGGAAATATCGTTGTCGTCGGAGATGAATGACCCGCCGTTCCAGCTCACCTGGAAGGGAGGCACACCACCCGCAACGATGAGGTTGATACAACCATCGTTGCCGCAGGAAGGCGTCGCCGTTGCCAGGGCGCTGAAAGCAGGTTTTACGGCATAGGTTTCCGTGAAAGTACAACCGTGCGCGTCGGTCACGTTGAGCACGTAGTCGCCGGCAGCCAGGTTGGAAATATCTTCGTTGCTGGAAGTAAAGCCGTTCGGGCCACTCCAGGAAATGGTATAGGGTGCGGTACCGCCGATCAGGTCGAGCGATACGGCGCCGTCTGACATACCCGGACCGGGTATGGTCACGTTCAGATTGCTGGCAGCGATCAGGGCCGGCTCGTCTATGACGAAAGGCGGCAGTACGAACGTACAGCTGATCGCATCCGTTACCGTCAGGGTGTAAATGCCGCCGATGAGATTGCTGATATCTTCAGTGCTGGCTGTGAAACCGCTGGGGCCTCCCCAGGCATAAAGGAACGGGCCGCCGTTGCCACCTTCTACTGCGATATCGATCTTGCCGTCGGTGTCGCCGAAGCAATTGAGGCTGTCGACCACCGGATTGGGGCCGGGCGTAATAGCCGGCGGCTGGTTGATCACGATCGGCGCGAGTTGCAGGGTGCAACCGCCCTGGTCGGTAATGGTCGGTATGTATGCACCTGCCGGGATATTCGTCAGGTTGGCTCCTGTATAAACTGGAGTCCATTTTACAGTGTAACTGCCGCTCCAGCCACCGCTGATGCTAAGTGAAATAGAGCCTTCATTGGCGCCATAACAAGTCACATTGGTTTTCTGGATCGGCGTAGCCACTGAAAGCGCGCTGCTCGGGCCGGTGATCGATACCGGGTTGGGCAGGGTGGCGGTGCAGCCTTTGATATCCGTCACCGTTACATTATAGGTGCCCACTTGCAGATTGTCAGGATTTTTCGCAGTAGAAACACATCCAGTGCCAGGGATTGCTTTCCAGCAGTAGTCCAGGGCTGGGTTTGGATTGCCTCCGGATACTGCAACCTCAGCTTTACCGGTCGAGCTGTTGAAGCAAGTCACATTCTGTGAAGAAGTCAGGCTGATATTCAGTACCGCCGGTTGCGAGATCGAGTACGGCTGCGTAGTAAAGGTACAGTTCGCCGCATCGGTCACCACCAGGGTGTAGATGCCGGGACCCAGATCTGCTATGTCTTCCGTGTCGGCCGTAAAATTGTTGGGGCCGCTCCATGCGTACGAGTAGTTGGGTACGCCGCCGGTCACCGTCAGTGAGATGGCGCCGTCGGCATCGCCGTTGCATGATACGTTGGTAATGGTCAGTTGCGGGGTCGGGATCGAGATATTGGAAGTCTGCACCATGGTGCTGCCGGTAACAGTGCTGCCGCCCACTAGGGTAACCGTTACATTATAGGTACCGGTCGCGAGGTTGTTGATGGTCTTTGTATTTCCCGTGAAGCCGTTGGGGCCGGTCCAGGCATAGGTATTGCCGGTACCATTCACCACATTGGCCGTGGCAGTACCCACGTTACCACCGCCGCAGGCGCCGGTCGTTGCTATGTTGACGGAAGGGACTACATCCGAAATGTATACGTGGCCATTGTTGAGCACGGGCACTACCGGGCCGTCCGGCTCCTTGACGATCTCTACAGGCAGGCCTGGCAGACTGACGAATTTTACGTCGACTTTGGTGCCGACGGGCGCTGCCGCCGTAAAGCACAGGGTAAACAGTATCGTGCTGTCGGGCAGCGACACGCCGGTAGCAGCCGGGTCGCTCCAGGAGAACTTGATCTCGCCGGCAGTATTCGTATTGAAACTTGCCATCGTAAGACCCGGTATGTTGGTATTGGGCGTGAGCGACACGAACTGGAGTTTGGTAGCATCGTAGGTGATGCCGTATTGCATGGCGATGATGCTGTCAAAATTTTTCACGCGAACGTCAATGCAAGCCTGGGCGCCCATGCCCACCGTGTCTTTATCGGCGGTAAAGGTCACGCCGTTTGCCGGTGGCGGAGCAGTGATCACGAAGATCGTGTCCGTGACACCCGATTCGTTGTTTTGCCAAACGTTCTGGCTGGCGGCATTGAATGCTTCTGCCGTACCGGTGCCGGGAGGAAAACCGTCGCCGTTGATCGTGATCAGCGAGCTGGTGCCCGGGTCGCCGACAGCCGTAAAACATACATCGTATATCTTGGTGCCATCCGCACGGGTAACGCCTTGCGCCGAAGGATCGCTCCAGGCAAGCAGCGAAAGGCCGTTGGCCGGATCGCCGCCGAAGCTGGCGGAAGTGAGGTCGGGCAGGTTGTACGACTGCGTATTCTGGAATTGCAGCACAGTCTGGTCCCAGTGCATGGCGTATTGCATCGAAATGATCTCATCGAAGTCGTGCACCGTCACCGGCATGCAGCCCGTTTCGCCCTGCGGGATGTAGATCGTATTGGAAATGATGTGAAAACCCTGCAGTGGTGTGGAGCCCGAGCCGCCGGTTACCGTTGAACCGCCACCCTGGTAGTCCACCGTGATGGGCTGACCGTTGCCGATCACCTCGATGCCGGGAGCCGTATTGGCGATGTTCACGTTGGCCATGCCGTCGATCAGCACCGTAAAATGCAGCGTAAAGATCGAGCTGTTGGCGGGCGCCGTGTAGCCGTTGGGATATCCACCCGGATCGGCAAACCACGACACGTTCACTTTACCGGCCGACGGTACGAAATAGTTGCCGTTCGTAAAACCGGGCAGCGTCGCATTGTAGATCGAGTCGAACTTCAGCACGGTGCTGTTGTACGTGATCGGAAACTGGATGGAATTG
Organism: Lewinellaceae bacterium; assembly: GCA_020636045.1. Lineage (GTDB taxonomy): Bacteria > Bacteroidota > Bacteroidia > Chitinophagales > Saprospiraceae > M3007. The sequence goes on along the minus strand of JACJYP010000001.1, from coordinate 192,415 downwards.
ATGTTTGTGAAATTGGTGACTTTCAACTGGATGTTGACGGCGGTGCCGATCGGTGCTGTTACCGTGGCTGGCGTCATAGTGGTCACCAAAGTTTGGCCGAAGACCTGGGAAGCAATTAACAGCAATCCTGCTGTAAATAGGTACGTAATCGGTTTCATCTTTAACGCGGAGATGGGATGATGGTGAAATAATTTTTTTGTCAAAAAACAAACAAAGGCTGAACGCATGATCGGGTTTTGGTACTAAGAATCAGATAATACATGCCTTTTTCTCGTAATTCGGGGGAGACAATTTCCATGCCATGTTGCCCCCTCGAGAGTCGAGGCGATGTTTTTTCAAGCACGATCCGGCCCGAAATGTCCGTCACTGCAAGATGCAGATCGCCATCTTCGGGAAGATCGAAACTGATATTTGTATGTTCGGAAAAAGGGTTCGGAAATACCTTTAGTTGAAACGGGTCGTCAGCAGGCTCGCCTGTCGATACCGTGTAGCCGATCGCCGCAAAACCCTGAACGATTTCGATATCGTCTGTATCGACGACCCTGATCGTATCATTCACGAGCCGCGTGACCTCCAGGTCGGTGGGCGGCGCGGAACCGAGGGTAATTTCGGTGCCCGTATTTTCGGCGCCGATGGCCTTGAGTCGGACCCGGAAAATCGTGGTGTCGTCGGGGAGGGTTACGCCGGTTTCAAGGTCGGGAGCGGACCACGCAAAGCGGAGGATGCCGCTGTCGAGCGTGTTCATCGGGTTAAAATCTTCGCTATCGAGACCGGGCAACCCGTATTTGTCTGAAATGAGGTACTGGACCACTTCGGGGTTCCAGCGAATAACAAATTGTACGGAAGTAATGCTGTCGAAGCCGGTCACCTGGACCGGGACATTTATGATGGTGCCGGGGGTGACGTCATTGAGAAACGGCAGCGAAAACCCGACCTGAGCAGCAATTGAAGAAGTATATAGCAGCCAAAGGCTTACGAATACCTTGCGTAAACAAAGATTCATGGGAACAATTGGTTTGGATTAAGTTGTAAATAGATGTCAAGAAAATGGAAGACGTACGAGGATTAAAAGCCGTTTTACAACGGACCAAATGAGGTTATTACAGTTTTCAAAAAACAGGCCAAAAGTACCCGTTTAGGGATAAAATAATTTATTTTTTTCATATGTCGCTGAAAATCAACCGCTAATACGCCAAAATATATTTCACAAGCACCTCCGTCGCCCTTGCTAAACCGTCACAAATTCTGCCGTACAGTCGCTTTTGATCTTTTTCCCACAAAAAAACATGAGCCATCGCACAGGACGGCTCATGTTCAATATTGGAACAAGGTTTTTATTACTCAGACTCGGTTATTCCGTTACGATCATTTTTTTCACCGCGCTGTTCGACGGCGTATCTAATTGATAGAACAATACGCCTGCTTCCAGGTCCGAACGCTGAACGGTCACGGTATTGAGACCTTTTGCAAACCGCCCTTTGATCACTTTCAGGATGCGCCCTTCCACATTGCTGATCGTGAGGGTAGCCTCCGACGCATCGGGCAGGTTGAACGAGATGTTCGTGCTGCTCTTCATCGGGTTCGGCGTATTCTGCAGCAGTTCGAATCCCGCGCCTGTCAGCACCTGGCCGCCCGCTCCGTTGAAGCGCAGGGCGATCTCGTTGAGCGACCCGGCAGGCGTATAAGCCTCACTCCGGGTAATGCGGTGACCGAAGCGCAGCATCTGGTTCAGGGCGCCTGCTTTCAGGGCCCGGAAAGTGATACTGAATTCATCGGCGCCGTTTTCCACAGAACTCGTCACAGCAGCCACGCCCGGCAGATCGGACAAGGTGTTAAACACGGCAAAATTATCCATCGTCATGCGCTCGCCGGGAAGCACGTTCACCACTTCCAGTCCTTCCGCATTCAGCGTAAACTGGTATCCCTGGCTTTGCTCAGCCGCCTTGAACGATACGGTGACCAGTTCGCCGGCTTTCACTTCGCGGTCATCCACATCGAAATAAAGCGTTCCCGCAGCGCGGTCGTCAGCCGAATTGAAGGCGTTGGCGATGGCGGTGTTATTCACGTCACCGATCTTCACCGACACGAATTCGTCGCTCAGGCCGAATTGCATGTTGATAATGGTCACGGTTTCAGGGAATTGCGCAGTGAACGGGTTTTTCGGATCGGGGAACACGAAATCCCTGTTGACAAAGCGCCAGGAAGTGTTGTTCGGGAATGTGCTGTAGATACCGAGGATCAGTTTGCGGATCTCCACCACGTCGAAGGTCGTGATCGAGTTCGAGTGGTTGGCGTCGGCAGCGATCATCCGGTACGGCGTACCGAGCGGCTGAATGCCGAGGATGTGCTTGTTGATCTGCACCAGATCGAACGTGGAAACCCCGTTGAGCGGGTTGTCGTCCTTCATCGGCGTGATGGTGAAGTTGGAACCGATCGGTACCGCGCCGGAAGGAAACATGTACAGGCCGTCCTGGTCGGTCATGTCGTTCAGGTTGATCGGCTGGCCGGTGGGGCCGGTGCCCTGCAAATGCACTTCGGCATCTTCCAGGCCTTCCAGCATTTCCGTTTTCAGGAAGCCCGCAATGGCCGGGGCGCCGGGCGTACAGTTGCCCAGGTTATCCTGCACATCGACGGTCGTCTGGCAAAAGTCGGCGTTACCCGCCATATCCATAGCCCACAATTCCACTTCCTGGGTGCCCAGTTCTGCGCAGGTAAAGACGACATTGGTCTGCGGCGAACCGTCCGGATTGGTGGGGAATCCTGTGCCCTGACCTGCCTTGCGGATCGCAAAGACTAGTTGATTCGGTCCGGGTACCGTGGCCGTCGGAGGTGTGCAGTTGTCTTCCGCATACTGCAGGAAGTCGGAAGCCCAGAGCTGCACCATTTGCGTCGGCATAATATTGACGCTCAGGCCGTTGAGGCAAACTACCGTCGGCGCCTTGCAGTCTTTCACGACAAATGTGTATTCGCAGGTCTGCTCGTTGCCGCAACCGTCGGCGACGTACCATTTGATCTTGTGCGTGCCGTACGGCAGTTCGGGCGTTACACCCGGAGCGCCAAACTGGTTGGTCGGCGTCGGCAGTTGCGCAAAGGTTTTCCATTGCACGGAAGCAGTGCGCGTGGTGCCGCTTACCGACTGGTGCAGTGCCCAGCGATATATTTCATTGGGCAGCACGGGGCGCTCGTCGAACACCCGGGAGGTGCCCCCCGTGTAACCCGGGTTGGCGGCATTGCCGAAATTGACCGTGCCGGGAGCCGGTACGTCGTTGCTGTTGATCACCGTTTCCATATTGCCGTCGCCGTCGAGATCGAGGAACAGCAGGAAGCGGATATCGATATTGGCGCCCGAGCAGGAGTCGGTAGCCGTGATCGTCAGATTGGCAGGGCCTTCACAAAGGTCGTGCAGGCCGTGTACTGCGTCGAACCAGTACGATTCGTTCCACAGTTGCGGGTTATTGGGCGTTTCGTCGCAGAATTCGACCGGACTGGCCGGGCAGTTGATCGCCGGCTTTTGCGTGTCGATGATCTTGATGATCTGCTTGTATTTGTAGCAGTTGGCGTTGGCGCTCCAGAAATTACAATAGTTGGTTGGCGGCAGGCCGGGCGAAATGGCGATCACGGTAGGATTCCAGGGCGCCGGTGTGCCGCAAGCCGAAACGATCGGGCCCGGCAGGTTTTGCGGGCTGTTGGAAATCGAGTTCGGGTTGGGGTTGGGTATGGTGATGCAGCCGGCGTTCGGATCGTACGTGCACCAGTTGATGACCGTCCAGGTACGTTCGATCTTGTAACATGCGTCGGGCACCACGGTAAATATTTCATCTTCAAACGATACGCCCAGCAGTTCGCAATCCTTGCCGAAGAAACTCGGCTCTCCGTACATGCCCGTACCGTCACAAACGGTTACGATCACATCATTGGGGAATTTTACGAAATAATCCTGCTCGTAGTTCACGACAATTCGCTGCGTGCACTGACTGCTCTGACCGCCACAGTCGAAGGCACGGAACGTGCGCGTGATCGTACCCTTGTTGCAGAGCGTATCGAACAGATTGAAGTTGTTGGAAACGGTGATCGTATCGATGCAGCAGTTGTCGGTAGCCGTAGCCGTGCCGTAAGCCCACAGGCTCGGGTCGAAAGCCTCACAACTAACCGTTACGTGTGCGGGCGGCGTGCAGGTGGGCTTCAGTTTGTCGTCGACATACACTTCCACCATGCAGTCATTGGAGTGCCATTCCTCGTAATCGAGATCGACGGGACCGGCGGGTACCGGCACGTCGTAGACGCGGAAAATGACCATAATGGTATCGCCGACGTCTTCACAGCAGAATTTGACCTGATCGAAGAACATATTGTTGTCCTGACAGGCCGAAGTATCCATCCGGCGCGCCTTGAAATACACATCCGGCGAGCAGTTGTCGTAAGAGCCGTCGTCGAAAGTAGAGGCGTTCACCAGCGCCATACCGCTCACTCCGAGCGACACCTGGGTGTGCTGATCGCAGGCGGCTGTCGGCGGCGTATCGTCGGCAACGGTAATATTGAACGTACACACCGAACTGTTTCCACAGTTGTCGGTGATGATGTAGGTCATTTCGGTTACGCCGATCGGAAGGTTCTGGGCATACCCGAGAACACCCAGCGTATCCGGGTCCCAAAGGTTGTTGCCCGGGAAGTTGCTGAAACTGCCTGTAAGGCTGTAACCCACCCCGTTGGCGGTCCATTTGGCTTCGATGGATTCAAGGCGCGAACAATTGTCGGTGACAACGACATCCGGCAGATCGAAGTCGCTTTCACAATCCCAGGGATTGGTGTTGACAGTCATATCCACCGGGCAATCGATAACGGGCCCGGAGTTGTCTTCCACTTTGATGATCTGGATATGGTACAACGGGTTGGTGGACGGCGGGTTGGGCGTCGTCGGCAGGCACCAGTCGTAAATGGTCCAGGTACGCAATATCTTGTAGGTACCGTCGCAGATCGGCAGTAACTGGTCGGAATACGTGGCGTTCAGTTCGCAAAATGTATTGGAAGGGTATACCGGAAATTGCTGCCCGAATTCGAGCACGTAGGGAACACCCGTCGCCGATGGCGTCGTCACCGGATTTTCACAACCCACGGTAATATCGCCGGGTAATTGTATCTGGGTAACGTGGCGGCGTTCGAAGTAGATGAACTGGGTGCATGAGCCCTGGTTGCCGCTTTGATCGACGGCAGTCCATACGCGTTTAACGTAGGCGCTGATATCGCTCAGTCCGTTGATGCTGCCGCTACAGGTCAGGTCGTTCCAGGTATCCACGAAGGTCAGCGAAAATGACCCGCAGTTGTCGTCGACAACGGGATAGGCCTGCGAAAAGCCCAGTTCGTTCAGCAGGTAGTCGGGCGAATAGGTCGTGACGGCGCAGTTGAGGTTGATGTTTTCGCAGCTGAGTACGGGTGCCAGTTTGTCTTCCACATGGATGTAGCCCCAGCACATGTTGCCTGAAACGAGGTCGCGCACGCGCACCTGGATGGTCTGGTTAATGTTGGCCGCCGATGCAATGAAGTTGCCGCTGGCAGGCACCCACACATTATTGATCTTGGCTTGCACCTGAAGTACGCCGTTCGGGCATCCGCCGCCCTCCAAAACCATATCGGGCGTTACCTCCGATGCACAATCGCCGTCGAGAGAGACCTGCACCAGGTTATTGCAAACCAATGTACACTGGGCATAGGCGCCAGCGTTGATAGACAATGCAAGAGCCGATGCCACGAGCCAACCCCAAAAGTTAGAAAAGTTTGTAGAGTTCGCTTTTTTCATGAGATTAACAGAGAAAGAATTTTGATGAAAAATATGATGATTAAGTACGGGTAAACACAATATCACAACAACAAAACCGACCGGAAGTGCCTTATATGACATTGCGCCTGGATGGGTGTTTGCCCAACGGCGCGCCGGTCATTTTCGAAATTCCTTGAAATATTTGGGACCTTGCTTGTGAAGCCTCCGCCCTGTTGCCAATATCTGGTAGGGACATCAACTGAGACAGAACACGGGGGACGCACACTGGTTCGCCAAACGAGCTGGTGTAATGGGGAGGGGATTAAACAGCAGATGTCTTAAAAGCAACTCAAAGGTAATTGCAGATTACCGCTCCTGCAAGCATTTAGCCTCGAAAGGTCGGAATTGTGCATTACCCTCGCAAAGCGGCACAAAAGTAATATTCCGGTCAAGCCGGATACTACCCCGATCAGGGTATTTTTTAAGGCGGGAAATACCCATGTTTTATATAAATGCATTGCCCGCGCCGCAGCCCGGGCTTGGCTGTTCACACCAGATTGTTCTCAAAAGCGATCTTGATCAGGGATGCCGTATTGTTGACCCCCAGTTTGCGCATGATGTTCTTGCGGTGTACGCTGACGGTCTGGTCGCTTATATACAGTTTTTTTGCAATGTCTTTGTTATTGAGTGCCTGCCCGATGTAACGCATCACTTCAATTTCCCTGCGGGTAAGCCCGTATTTGCGCGCAAAGCGCTTGTCCGGCGAGATCGTATCGGTTCCGTTTCCAAAGCGGTTCTCGATGAGTGCAACACCGTTGCCCAGATAGGTATGCCCATCGATCACCTCTTCGATCGCCCTGAACAGCTCGTCCTTGGAGCCCGATTTGAGGATGTATCCATCGGCGCCGGCCCTGAATGCCGCTTTGATGATCCGCGGATCGTCGAACATGGTAACAACCAGTACACGGGTGGCAGATGAGTCTTTTTTTACGGCGGGCAATATTTTCAGGCCATCGGTCTCAGGCAGGTTGAGATCGAGCAATAGCAGGTCTGCCTTACTTTCGTGCAGGAGCTGAGTTACCTGGTTACCTGTACGCGCAACGCCATTGATCTTGTAGACAAACTTCCCGTCCGAGTTGGATAATACGGCCTGAAGTCCTTCCACGAAGATCGGATGATCGTCGGCTACCAAAACATTTAGGAATCGCATGGACGGAAACAAGTGTGTTGTGACAGTTTGCTGGAGCTGCAATTTCCATACCATACTATTTTTTACTAATGAGCGGCCGCAGGGAGTGTTAAATTCGCAGCAGTTTATCCGAAAGCGATGTAAATGCGCGAAAATGCGTTATTTTTGCCCTTACTTTTGAAAATGCTACCGTTTGCTTAAGGTTGCATATATAATTCTGATCTCAATACTTGCACACAATCTTCCTTTCTGGTGGGGCGGCATCCAAAACCGCCCCATTATTTTTGCCTGTAAAAACCGCCTCCGTGCGTTCATAACATGCAAGCGACAAATCCGGCAGCACATCCGCTTTACCCGCGCCTTTTTTCTCCGCTCGATCTGGGCTTTACTTCACTTCCCAACCGCGTATTGATGGGTTCCATGCACACAGGGCTGGAAGAACACAAGGACGGACTCCGAGCCCTGGCCGCCTATTTCGCTGCGCGCGCCAGGGGCGGTGTCGGCCTGATGGTCACGGGTGGTATCGCGCCGAACCGCCAGGGATGGCTCGCACCGTTCGGGGCAAAACTGAGCACGCGCGCCGAAGCGTCCCGGCACCGGCACGTGACCGATGCCGTGCACGATGAAGGCGGGAAAATATGCATGCAAATTCTCCACGCCGGGCGCTATTCCATGCACCCCATGCTGGTGGCGCCCTCTCCCCTGCGGGCGCCGATATCGCCCTTCCGACCCTGGGAAATGAGCCCGCGCCTGATCCGCTCTACGATCGGCGATTTTGCCGACTGTGCGGCACTGGCGCGGGAAGGAGGGTACGACGGTGTAGAGATCATGGGAAGCGAGGGCTATCTGATCAATCAGTTCATCGCTCCGCGCACCAACAAGCGCCACGACGATTGGGGCGGATCGTTCGAAAAACGCATCCGTTTTCCGCTGGAGATCATGAAAAAGGTGCGGGAAAAAGCGGGCGACGACTTCATTGTCATCTTCCGCGTGAGCATGCTCGATCTCGTCGACGACGGCTCCACCTGGGAAGAAGTGGAGCAACTGGCCCTGGCCCTGGAGCAGGCGGGCGCCACGATGATCAATACCGGTATCGGCTGGCACGAAGCGCGCATTCCCACCATCGCGACCCTCGTGCCGCGCGGCGCCTATGCGTGGGTCACGCGGCGCCTCATGGGCGCCCTGCGCATTCCGCTGATCACCACCAACCGGATCAACACGCCCGAAAAAGCAGAGCAGTTGCTAAACGACGGCTTTGCCGACATGGTTTCCATGGCACGGCCACTGCTGGCCGATCCCGATTTTGTAAAAAAAGCATTCGAACAACGCGCCCCGGAGATCAATACCTGCATTGCCTGCAACCAGGCCTGCCTCGACCACGTTTTCCGGCAAAAAGACGCCTCCTGCCTTGTAAACCCGCGTGCCTGCCGCGAATCGCAATCCGTACCTCCTCAAGGAACCGGCAGAAAAGGAAAAAAGATCGCCGTCGTCGGCGCCGGCCCTGCCGGCTTGTCCGCAGCGACCGAACTGGCGGCACTCGGAGCGGAAGTGCACCTGTTCGAGGCAGCAAAAGAGATCGGCGGGCAGTTCAATATGGCCAAACGCATCCCCGGAAAAGAAGAGTTTTACGAAACCCTCCGTTATTTCCGGAACATGATCGAAAAAAGAAAGGTGGCGCTTCACCTGGAAACGCCGGTTGACGCAGGTTTGCTGATCGGCAACGGCTTCGACGAGGTGGTACTGTGCACCGGCGTGGCGCCCCGCGTACCGCGCATCGAAGGCGTCGATCACCCGAAAGTGCTGTCGTACATCGATGTGCTGCTGCATAAAAAACCCGTGGGGGAAAAAGTCGCCATCATCGGCGCCGGCGGCATCGGATTCGATGTAGCTACTTTTCTGACGGCAAGCGAACACCAACATACCGTGAACAGCGGAGAGGAAGCGATCGAAAGGTACCGCGAAGAGTGGGGCATCGATCCTGAATACCGGCACCGGGGGGGCATTACTGAACAGGAAACAGCAGACGTACCCAGAAAAGTATGGCTGCTACAGCGGACAAAAGGCAAGATCGGCGATCGGCTTGGCAAAACCACCGGATGGGCGCATCGCCTTACCCTCAAGCACCGTGGCGTGCAGATGTGGCCGGGCGTGCAGTATCACAAGATCGACGATGCCGGGCTTCACCTCACTTATCAGGGCCAGGCGCAGGTACTCGACGTGGAAAACGTAGTGATCTGTGCGGGGCAGGAACCGCTACGCGACCTGTACGGGCCGCTCGTGGAAGCGGGTCTGGCCGTACATCTTATCGGCGGCGCCAAGGAAGCCGCCGAACTCGACGCCCAGCGGGCGATCGCGGAGGGCTGGGCACTGGCGACAGCGCAGTAAAAGTCAAAGCCGCTCGTTGTGGTCTAGCAATTCCATGACGGTACGGAAAGCGGCGTATTTCCCCTGATAGCGCTCGCTGTGTTGCCGCTGCAATCCGGGCGCAAATTCCTCCTGATATCGCACGAGATGCGCCATGTCTTTCACCAGATATTGCATGGTGTAAATCTCCGAATCGGCATGGTCGTGGCCGGTCAGCCGGCACATCCGGTAGGAAAGGAACATGCCGGTGGTCATGACGTCGGGAATATGTGTTTCCCGCATCCAGCGCACCCAGTCCTCGTGCACGTCGAGATCGATGGTAACCGTAACGTTGTAAAGCAACATAATTCTGATTGATTGCGTCATCATAAGTGCCGGGATGGAAATACCGGCAATCCAAAACCCGTATTTGCTGCGGTTTTGACAGCCTGCATCCATCACACGACAACTTATTTTCGGCGCCGGGTTCTTTTTTGGCAAATGTGGCGAACAAGACCGATTTTTGACGATTTTACAGGAAAATAAATTAATCTTGTATCCCGTTCAGCAATGACCGGCCCTGAACAATTAAACACAATATCCATGAGAATACGCTTACGCCTTCTTTCCGCTGCTATCGCACTTGCCTGTTGCCCGCTGGCCCTTTTTGCGACCCACAACCGCGCAGGGGAGATCCACGTAGAACAGATCGGCCCGCTTACCGTCCGCACCACGATCATTACCTGGACCAAAGCGAGCAGCGTGAATGCCGACCGCGATACGCTGACCATCCACTGGGGCGACGGCAGCATGGAGCAGGTGGTGCGCACGAACGGCCCCGGAACACCTCCGCAGGGCGATGTCAAGCCGAACGACATCAAATACAACACGTACATTGCCATTCATACTTATGCAGGGCCGGCCACTTACCGGATTTCCATGACCGACCCCAACCGCATCGCAGGGATCGTCAACGTCAACCCGCCCTCATCCGACAACGTGCCGTTCCATATCGAGACGATCTATTCGTTCCAGGACCCGCAGTTTGGCGGCGAGAATACGACCCCGTATCTGCTTCAGCCGCCGATCGACAATGCCTGCGTGGGAAAGCCATTCAAACACAATCCCAATGCATTCGACCCCGATGACGACAGCCTCTCATACCACCTGATCGTCCCCCTGCAATCGCTCGGCACACCGGTACCCAACTACAGTTTCCCCAACCAGATATCGCCGGTCAATAACTTTCTCTCGCTGGACCCCGTTTCCGGCGATATATTGTGGCAAACACCACAATCGCCGGGCGAGTATAACCTGGCATTTATCATTGTTTCCTGGCGCAACGGCGTTGCGATCGATACCACGATCCGCGACATGCAAATATTCGTGGACGTGTGCGACAACAACCCGCCGATGGTCAGCACCATAAAAGACACCTGCATTGTTGCAGGACAAACCCTGGAATTTGAAGTAGTGGCCACCGATCCAGACAGCACCGATCTGGTGCAGCTCACGGCGCTCGGCGGACCGCTCAGTTCGCCCTACAGCCCTGCCACTTTCGATGCCCCTCCAGGCTTCAATCCGCCGCCGGTGAGCGGCACTTTCCGCTGGCAAACGAGCTGTGAGCACATCTCCAACCAGCCCTATTCTGTGGTATTTAAAGGGCTTGACTCCGTCAGCAAAACCATCCCCCAACTGGCCGATCTGAAAACACTGAAAATCAAAGTAGTAGGCCCTCCGCCTGAAGATGTGCAGGCGACCGCTCAACTGGGCGTAGTGGAGATCAGTTGGGAAAAACCGTACTTCTGCGAAGACGCCGCCGAAAACTATTTCTTCGGCTTTTCTGTATGGCGGCGCGAGGGCAGCAATCCATTCGAGCGCGATACCTGCATGCCGGGACTGGCGGGTAAGGGCTATACCGAACTGATCTTTATCACCAAACAGGAACTGAACGGCCGTTATTACTTCAAGGATACACAGGTGGAGCGAGGGCGTACGTATTGCTACCGCATCCTGGCAAAATTTGCGCGCATATCCGCGGGCGGTTATCCCTACAATCTGGTGGAAAGCCTTGCGTCCGACGAGGTGTGTGTGCAACTGCCCCGCGACCTGCCACTGATCACCAATGTCTCCGTCGAATCCACCGATCTACTGGCCGGCAATATGAAAGTCTGCTGGTCGAAACCGGTGGCCTCCGATCTCGATACGGTGATCAATCACGGGCCTTATCGGTATCAGGTATTGCGCGCGCCCGGTCTCACGGGCGGAACGATGCAGGAAATACCCGGCGCTTCCTTCACCGCCAATGAATTCTGGCAGGCCAACGACACCTGTTTTACCGATATCGGGCTTAATACGGAAGGGCAACCCTATCACTACCGGGTCGACTTTTACGTAAAAGGCCTTGATACACCCCTGGGCGCCACCAACGATGCTTCGTCCGTATTCCTGAGCGTCGGTTCCACCGACCAGACCAACCTGCTTTCCTGGCAGGAGGCCGTGCCCTGGGGCAATTACCGGTACGATATTTTTCGAAAAAACGACGCGACGGGGTTGTTCGATTCGATCGGCTTCAGCACCACGAATTCTTATGCCGACATAGGCCTGATCAACGGAAAAGAGTACTGCTATTACGTCCGCAGCGCAGGCACTTACAGTATAGGCGGCATCGCCGACCCCCTGTTTAACAACTCCCAGGAAAACTGCGGCATACCCATCGACACCATTCCGCCCTGCGCGCCTGTACTTACCGTAGGCAACCTTTGCACCGGCCAGGATGGCCCCGAACCCGACCCGCCCTACGAAAACAACCTGAGCTGGACCAACCCCAACGAGCAATGCGGCGGTTCCGATGACGCCACTACTTACCGCATCTGGTTTGCCCCGACGGACTCCGAGCCCCTGGGCCTGCTCGAGATCATTGACGGCGCCGAAAATACCAGTTTCACGCATGAACTCAGCGACGGCCTTGCCGGATGTTACGCCGTCACAGCCGTTGATTCAGTTGGCAATGAAAGCGCGCGCAGCAACCTCGTTTGTGTCGATAATTGCCCGAATTACCGGTTGCCCAACGCCTTCACTCCGAATGGCGACGATCAAAACGACCTTTTTGTTCCATTTCCCGGCTGGCGTTTTATCGACCGGGTCGATATGCAGATCTTCAACCGGTGGGGCAATCTCGTCTTTGCAACGCAGGACCCTGCCATCGAATGGAACGGCCGGAACGCCGAGGACAAGGAGTTGCCCGAAGGCACCTACTTCTTTGTCTGCAAGGTGTATGAAAACCGCGTAGGCGGCACCGTGCTCCGCGAGAACATACTGAGCGGCTATATCGAATTGATCAGGGGCGGGCGTTGAACCGGGTCATGCGGCGCCGCAATGCCGCGTTTATGCAAAAACGGCCCGGCGCAAGCGCCTAAAAATCAGCGTTTTAGACCCGCTGCTCTTAAGGCGGTTGCGCCTTTCAATATATTACCAAATACATTTGGCAAAACCCTGAAAAAAACGCTACCTTTGCGCCCGCTTTTGGAAAAGCGAGGGTAATGGCGTCGCCCTTGAAGTGAGGCCGCATCACAGCAAACTTGTAAAAGCCCCGCCTGCCGCCCCGGCAGGATTTTAAAAACCGCCTTTCCCATTATGTTATTAGAAGAAGAAAAAAACCTGAACAACGAACAGGAGCCTCAGGAAACAACTCCCGAAACTTCGGAAGAAACACCTGCGGCGGAAGAACAGCCTGTAGTTGAATCAGAAGCAAAAGAAACGCCTGCGGCAGAAGAACAACCCGTCGTTGAATCGGAGGCAGAAGAAATGCCCGCAGCAGAAGAAACCGTTGAAACGGTAGAGGCAAGCGCTGAAGCCGTTGAAGAAAAGCAGGAAGAGACTGAGGAAGTGAAAGAAGAAGAAGCCCCTGCGCCCAAAAAGGCTGCAGCCAAAAAGAAAGGGCAGAAAGAAGAAGAAGAAGAAACCGAGCCGAAAGAAAAACCCTCCGAATCAGAAGCGCCCGTTGCCGATGAATCGGCCGAGCCGGAGGAGGAAGAAGAGGAAGATGTAGAACTTCCGAATTTTGAAGAAGAATCCGCCGGCAGCGCACATGACGATTTCAACTGGAGCATGAACCGCCGCGGCGCCATCGCATACACGGATGCCGAGAAGGCGGAACTGTTGAAAAAATACGATGCCACGCTCAGCAACGTAACGGAGAATGAGATCATCAGGGGTCGCATCAGCGCCATCAGCGGCGGCGACATCGTGCTCGACATCAACTACAAGAGCGACGGTCTCATCCCGATGAGCGAATTCCGCGACATGCCCGACCTCGCACAGGGCGACGAAGTGGAAGTATACGTGGAAAGCCAGGAAGACAGCCAGGGTCAGCTCGGCCTCTCGCGCCGCAAAGCCAAGATCCTGCGCGCCTGGGAAAGCATTGTCGATTCTTTCAAGAACGGCACCATCATCCGCGGTACGGTCATCAGCAAAACAAAAGGCGGCCTTATCGTCGACTGCAACGGCCTGGAAACCTTCCTGCCCGGCTCTCAGATCGATATCAAACCCGTGATCGACTACGACCAGTACGTCGGCAAGGTCATGGAATTCAAAGTGGTGAAAGTCAACGAGCAGATCAAAAACGCCGTTGTCAGCCACAAAGCGCTGATCGAAAGCGACCTCGCCGAACAGCGCGAGCAGATCCTCGGAAGTCTGGAAAAAGGACAGGTACTCGAAGGCATCGTGAAAAACATCACGGACTTCGGCGCATTCCTCGATCTGGGTGGCGTCGACGGCCTGCTGTACATCACCGATATCAGCTGGGGCCGTATCGGACACCCGAGCGAAGTGCTGCAACTCAACCAGCGCATCAATGTCGTGGTGCTCGATTTCGACGAGAACAAAAAACGCATCAGCCTCGGCCTCAAGCAACTCACCCCGCATCCCTGGGAGGTTTTGCCGGCCGATGTGACCGAAGGTTCCGTGGTGACCGGCAAAGTTGTCAATATTGAAGACTACGGCGCGTTCGTGGAGATCCAGCCCGGCGTGGAAGGCCTGATCCACATCAGCGAGATCACCTGGGGCAACCAGAGCATCAACGCAAAAGAATACTTCAAAATGGGCCAGGAAGTGGAAGCGCGCGTCGTGACCATCGACCGCGAAGACCGCAAGATGTCCCTGTCCATCAAGCAACTGACCGCAGACCCCTGGAGCGAGATCGAAGGGCGCTTCTCTATCGGCAGCACGCACACGGGTACGGTGAAAAACATCACCAACTACGGTATTTTCGTCGAACTGTCGGAAGGCGTCGGCGGTATGGTCCACATCAGCGACCTGTCCTGGACGAAGCGCTACGCACACCCCAGCGAGTTCACCAAGGTGGGCAACACCATGGATGTGGTCGTGCTCGACATCGACAAGGACAAACGCCAGATCAGCCTCGGCCACAAGCAGACACAGGATAATCCCTGGGATACTTTCGAGTCGATCTTCCCGATCAATTCCTACCACGAGGCTACGGTGCTGAAGCGCGACGACAAAGGCGCAACGTTCCAGATGGAGCACGGCCTGGAAGCCTTTGCACCTGCGAAGCACATCAAAAAGGAAGACGGCCAGCCGGTAGATGTAGGCGAAAAGGTGACGGTAAAAGTGATCGAATTCAACAAAGACGATCGCCGCATCCTGGTGTCGCATACCCGCTACCTGGACGATCTGAAACACAAAGCCGAAGAGGTGGTGAAGGCCGAACGGACGAAGGAAAGCAACGAAGAAAAGGCCGCCATCGTCGACGTGCAAAAGAAAGTCGAGAAAGAAACCCTCGGCGATCTGGCCGCACTGGCGCAGTTGAAAGAGCAGCTGGACAAGAAATAATCCTTCTTGCCCACTGAAAAGCATAAAAAAATCCCCTGCCGTTCAGCCGGCGGGGGATTTTCATTTTAGGAACGAACACTCCTGGTTAAGAGGCAGTTCTGAAAACAGTTGGCAGAAGCCGTTGGCAGCAATAGCAAGATTTGGATAAATCTGGAAATGCAACAGTGATTCATACCAACATCAACACTGCCACTGCCTACTGCTACTGCCAACCTGGTTTAGAGTCGTCTTATTTGAATTCGATCACCTTGCGCTTCAGTTCGAAGTTTTTGCCGAGATAAACCTTGCGCACCATCTCGTCGGCAGCCAGTTCCTCGGCGGTGCCGGCTTTCAAAATACTTCCCTCAAACATCAGATAGGCCCGGTCGGTAATGCTGAGCGTTTCCTGCACGTTGTGATCCGTGATCAGGATACCGATATTTTTGGTTTTGAGCTTTGCTACGATATATTGAATGTCTTCCACCGCGATCGGGTCGATGCCGGCAAAAGGTTCGTCGAGCAGGATGAACTTGGGATCGGTAGCCAGCGCCCGGGCGATCTCCGTGCGCCGGCGTTCTCCGCCCGAAAGGGTGTCGCCGAGCCCCGTTCGCACGCGGTGCAGGTTGAATTCGTCGAGCAGCGATTCTAGACGTTCATGTTGCTCGGCTTTGCTGAGTTTGGTCATTTCAAGCACCGCCCTGATGTTGTCCTCCACCGATAATTTGCGAAACACGCTGGGCTCCTGGGGAAGGTAGCCGATACCTTGCTGGGCGCGGCGGTACATCGGCAGATCGGTGATCTCTTCCCGGTCCAGATAAACCCGCCCGTCGGTAGGACGAATAAAACCCACGACCATATAGAAAGAAGTGGTTTTTCCGGCGCCGTTCGGTCCCAGCAGCCCGACGATCTCCCCCTGCTTTACGTCGAAGGAAACGCCCTTGACAACGGTGCGTTTGCCGTAATTCTTTACAATGTTTTCAGCTCTTAGAATCATAATTTGGCTTCTTCACGTCAGACGGTTCTCAGGCTTCCGCAAGCAGTTGCTTTACGATCTCCGAAATGGAACGACCATCGGCCTTGCCTGCAAGTTGCTTGCTGGCCACGCCCATTACTTTACCCATGTCTTTGGGCGAACTGGCGCCCGTATCGGCGATGATCTTCCGGATAATGGCCTCCAGTTCCGGGCCTTCGAGCATGGCCGGCAGATAACGTTTGAGCACCTCTATCTCTTCGCGTTCTTTTTCCGCCAGTTCGGGCCGGTTGTTTTTTACATAAATATCGAGCGATTCCTGGCGGGTTTTCACCAGTTTTTGCAGGATTTGCAGTTCGCGGGCTTCATCGATAGCCTGTCCGCTGCCATCCGTTTTGGCAAGCAAAATGGCGCTTTTAACGGCGCGTATGCCGCGCAGGGACACTTCGTCTTTGGCCTTCATGGCAGTCACCAGGTCTTTATTGATCTTTTCTTCCAGGCTCATTATATAAATTGATGTCTTTTGACTTGGGCAAAATTATTCAAACGATCGAACAGGAAACGAAACGATCCCTTAATTAGTTGCGTCGTCCGGTATATTGGCGGCTTTTCCTCAGGTCCGGCCTGCTGCTACACCCGTTTTATACCCGAACAGGCCTTTTTTCTTTATCATTTCGGCAACTTCCTCCGGCACTTTCGCCTCCCAGCCGGGCTCACTGTTCCGTATCATTTCCAGCACCTCCTTGTGGTAAATGTGCAAAATATCCGGATTAAAACCCTGAATATCAACAATATTCCGGTTTTCCAGCAGATGGTCGTATAAAAAATGAATGGCATGCGGCACCTCTATGCTACGGGCATTGATCAATGCATTATTGCCCTCATCGCGCGCAGGGTAGATGTAAAAGCGGACGTTGCGCAGAAACATTTCGCCGAAAGCCCCGAGCAGGTTGTCGGGGTTTTGCTCGTAGGTCTCGCGAATGATGTTTTGCAGTTTCCGCACCCCCATCGCCAGACCGATGCGTTGCACCTTGTAGTCGGAAAAATAGGCGATCAGTTTTTTGTGTTGCACGCAGTTGGACAAAATGACCGTCTGCCCAAGGGCGCAAAGCATGTCGGCGCGGTCGAGAAAATCGCGTTCGTCGATAGAACCGGCGGCACGCAGGTTATCTAGTGTGAGCTCGGTCAGAAAAAATGTTTTTTCCGCATCCACATCCGGTTCCGCGCAAAACTGATCGTATGCTTTGCGGATCATATCCTGCTGCACCAGGGTAGGCGGACGGTAACTGCCGCGGGCGATAAGAATGGATTTGCGGTAAAGAAATTCGCCCGCATGCAGACTGTTGCCGTCGGGTCCGAAAATCGCTACATCACTGAGGCCGTTTTTGACCATCCAAAGGCAGATGAGCCGGTTGTCCACCTTCTGAAAATCAGGCCCTTGCAGGCGCACCATATCGATCATGACCCGGCCGCGCAGGTTATCCATGAGCGACTGGAGCAGCACTTCCGGCTCCTCGTGAAAGCGAAAACACCCGTAAATGAGGTTGACGCCCAGGATGCCGATGGCCTGCTGCTGCAACTGGTTGTCGTTGTCAAGCAGGCGCACGTGCAAAATGGCGTCGTTGGTCTCCTGCTCAGGGTGAAGTTGAAAACGCAGACCCAGCCACCCGTCGCCCTTGATAGTTTTTTGAAAATTGATGGCCGCTACCGTATCGGCGAAAGCGAAAAAATTCTGCTCCGGCCGCAGTTCGCGCAGACGCCCTTCCATGAGTTCGTACTCATGGTCGAGCATCTTGTAAAGCCGGGGTTCGCACACGTAGCGCCCTTTGCCCTTGGTCTCCGACCCGTATATTTCGTCGGACACCGTTTTATCGTACGCGCTCATGGTTTTGGCAATGGTGCCGGCCGCAGCCCCTACCTGAAAAAAGTGGCGGGCGACCTCCTGCCCGGCGCCGATCTCTGCGAATGCGCCGTATATGCTGTCGTCAAGGTTGATCTCCAGCGCTTTTTGCTCGGTTTCAAGTAATCTTCTTGTCATGAATTGATGATTGCATTATATGCCCGCCTTTAGACAGGCCCGTGTACTCAACGCTAAATTTTTCTACAACCAGCGCGTTTTGTCGGATACCGGTTTTCGCTTGCCGGGGATTTCCGGCATATCGTACCAGCCCATGTAAAAAAAACCGAGACAACGCTCGCCGGGAGAGAGTCCCAAAAATGCATCTGCTTCGAGCGCGGCCTTCGGCGTACTCCAGTAACAACCCAGCCCCGCTTCCGTGCAGGTCAGCCACATATTCTGCACCGCCATCGCCACCGCAGCGATCTCCTCGAATTCCGGGATGCTTTCAAGCGGATCGCGGTGCAATACGATCGCTATGACGGCGCCGGAGCGGAGCGGGTTTTCACCGCTTTTTTTCCATTTTTCCTCTGAAAACAGCGCTTCGGGTGTGTTTTTCCGGTAATATTCTGCCAGGTACTCCCCTAGACGGCGCCTGCTTTCTTCGGAATGAAAAACCTGAAAACGCCAGGGCTCCGTCAGTTTGTGCGTAGGCGCCCAGTTCGCATTTTCCAGCAATTGTTCTATCAGGGCGCGCTCGACGGGTTTGCCGGCAAGGTAAACCTTCGGAAAAACGGCGCGGCGGCGGCGGATCAGTTCGGAAATACGATTCAAATTCATGTATAAATATCGGATTTGTGGCACCAAGTTACGGCTGATGATGAGCCTCCAATGCGAATTTACCGCACCACCAGCACAGGCATTTTCACGGCATGTCTGACTGCGCCAACCGTGGTGCCGAATATCAGGTCTTTAAAGGTATGGTGGCCGTGGGCTCCCATTACCAGCAGGTCAACGTTGTTTTCATTTACCAGCAGCGGAACGGCTTTTTTGGCGGTGCCATAGCCTATTAACGCCTCGCAACGGTAACCCAGTTCGCGCAGGCTTTGCGCGTATTCTTCCAGGTTCTGCACGTCGGTGCGCGTCTCGAGGTCGTGAATATCGGACCCCATCACCCAGGCGCCCGCGGTTTCGACGGCATGGATCAGCAGATAGTCGGCTTCCTTGCCCCCCACGTGCAGTGCGTGTTCCAGTGCTTTTTTGTCGGCCGCCGAAAAATCGAGCGCTATGGCGATCTTCCGGTATTCGGGCGCCGTGATATTGGCAATACCGGCGAATTCGCCGTGCGGGATGCGGGTTTTGGCTTCCGGCAAACGCACGAGCAAGGGGCGCAGCACGATGTACACCAGCATACCGAATGCAAAAACCAGCGGCGGAATGACGAATGTGTAGATCATCCAGGATTTCGGCCCGGCGACGTCCAGCCACGTACCGATCTGCTGAATGACCAGGTTGATGTTCAACAGAACGATCACGATCGCGCTGACCCAGCCGCCCAGTTTGGCCCAGAAGCCGATGGCAAACGCACCCATTCGCTTTTTATCGCTGACGTAGTGTAGCAGGGGTACGATCGCAAAACCCAGTTGCATGCTCAGGATCACCTGGCTCAGTACCAGCATGTCGCCCGTAGCCCGCTCGCCCAGAAGCGAAATGACCAGCATAGCCGGAACGACCGCCAGCAGCCGCGTGATCAGGCGACGCAGCCAGGGAGCAATGCGCAGGTGCAGGTAGCCTTCCATGACGATCTGTCCCGCCAGGGTGCCCGTCACGGTACTGCTCTGCCCTGCGGCGATGAGGGCGATGGCAAAAAGGGCAGGCGCATAACTTTTCCCCAGCAGGGGTTCCAGCAGCTGGTGAGCATCCTGTATTTCCGACACACCGTCGTAGCCGTTTTTATGGAATACGGCGGCCGCCAGGATCAGGATGGCCGCATTGACGAACAACGCCAGGTTGAGGGCGATGGCCGAGTCGATGATATTGAATTTGATGGCACGCCGCAGGCCTTCCGGGTTGCGGCTGATCTTGCGGGTTTGCACCAGCGCAGAGTGCAGGTACAGGTTATGCGGCATAACGGTCGCTCCGATGATCCCGATGGCGATAAAAAGGGCTTCGGAATCGGGAATGGAGGGGATAAAACCGCTCGCCATTTCGCTGACCACGGGTTTTGCCAGGAACATCTGTACAGCAAAAGCGCCGCCGATCACCGTAACGAGTCCCAGAATAAAGGCTTCCAGTTTCCGGATACCCAGTTGCATCAGAAATAACAGCAAAAAAGCGTCCAGCACGCTGATCGCTACCCCCCATACAAGGGGAATATCGAACAGCAACTGCAGGCCAATAGCCATGCCTACTACCTCCGCCAGGTCGGTGGCGGCGATCGCGATCTCCGCAAGGATGTAGTTGAAAATGTTGGCTGCCGGGTGATAGAGCTCGCGTGAAGCCTGTGCCAGGTCGCGGCGGGCCACTACACCCAGGCGGGCGCTCAGGCTCTGCAGCAGCAGGGCGATGAGATTGGACATCAGCAACACCCACAACAGAGCATAGCCGAAGCGACTGCCGCCGGCAAGATCGGTGGCCCAGTTACCGGGGTCCATATAACCCACGCTGACCAGGTAAGCCGGTCCGATAAATGCGAATAACCGCTTCAGGAAGTTACCCTTCACTTCGGTTTCGACGGAACCGTGGACTTCGGACAGGGAGAGTTCTGGATGTTTTTTTTCCATGGCGCTTTGCGGTGGAATGTGTTTGGTCAAGGCATCGGGTTGAAAATCACAAAGTCGTGCATGCGGGCATCACCCGGTTTTGATGTACAGGTTTTGGGAAACCTTTTCACTAAGTACCATTTCTCTGTTGTCGGATGTGCGTATCCTGACGGACTGATCGTATGGGAAACGCTCGATCAGTTCGATCCCGGCGCCGAGCCCGAGCCCGAGTTGGTCGAGGTATTGCAGGAACGCCGAACTATGGTCTTCCACACCGGTCACCACGCCGTGGTCGCCGGCCTGCAGAGTAGCCAGCGGCGATTGTTTCCGGTAGGCCCAGCGGCCGTCCGCATCGGGGATAGGGTCGCCATGCGGGTCGAATTTCGGATGCCCGAGAAAAGCGTCGAGGCGCCCGACGAGGTCGTTGCCCTGCACATGTTCGAGCTGTTCGGCCAGTTCGTGCACTTCGTCCCAGGCAAATCCGAGTTTTTCCGTGAGGAACACCTCCCATAGCCGGTGTTTTCGGATGAGGGCGGTGGCCAGCCTATTGCCCTCCTCTGTCAGTTGGACGCCTTTGTATTTTTCGTAACTGATGAGGTCTTTTTCTGCAAGCCGCTTGAGCATATCCGTCACGGACGCTGCCGTGGTCTGCATGACGGCCGAAATGGCATTGGTCAGAGCGGGTTTATCGCTCTTTTCCGAGATTTTGAAGATGGCCTTCAGGTAATTTTCCTCCGCCTGAGTGATGGTCATACCTTTATATTTAGAACAAAAGTATAAATATTTTTAGACAAACCTAAAAATATTTTTAATTATTTACAAAACAACGGGAGAGCGGCTGTGACAGCCGCTCCCCCGCATAGTTTATCTATATGTGACAGGCACTTACAACAGCGCCTCGATGATGTTCTCTTCGCTCACACCCTCTGCTTCCGCCTTGTAGTTGCGCACGATACGGTGGCGCAGCACCAGGTTGGCGATCGCCTGCACATCTTCGATGTCGGGCGAGTACTTGCCGCGCAGGGCTGCGTGGCATTTGGCGCCCAGCACGAGATACTGGCTGGCGCGCGGCCCTGCTCCCCATGCCAGATAGTTGCTGGCTTCCTGGGTGGCGTGTTGCGTGCCGGGGCGCGTTTTGGTGGCGAGACCGACGGCGTATTCCAGCACGTTGTCGCTCACCGGAATTTTGCGGATCAGTTGCTGATACCCGAGGATCTGCTCGGCACTCAGAATATGCTTCAGTTCGGCTGCCGACGACGAGGTGGTCTGTTTCACTACTTCCACCTCTTGCTCGTAACTCGGGTACGTCAACGGAATGTTGAACATAAAACGGTCGAGTTGCGCTTCGGGCAGCGGGTAGGTACCTTCCTGTTCGATGGGGTTTTGGGTAGCCAGCACGAAGAATGGCGAAGGCAGCACATGGCGTTGCCCGCTCACCGTCACGGCGCGCTCCTGCATGGCCTCCAGAAGGGCGGCCTGCGTTTTAGGCGGCGTCCGGTTGATCTCGTCGGCCAGTACGATATTGGCGAATACCGGGCCGCGGGTAAAGCGGAAACGGCGTTCTTCATCGAGGATCTCGTTGCCCGTGATGTCGGAAGGCATCAGGTCAGGCGTGAATTGGATGCGTTTGAAATCGAGGTCAAGCACCTCGGCGATCGTGCTGACCAGCAGCGTTTTGGCGAGGCCCGGTACGCCGACCAGCAGGGCGTGGCCGTTGGAAAACAGGGTAATGATCACGGCCCGCACCACATCGTCCTGTCCTACGATCACTTTGCCGATCTCTGAAGAAAGGTCCTTGTATGCCTGTGCGAGCGCGTCAACCGCTTCAACGTCCGATTTAAATTGTGTCATTTGTACGTGTTATGTGATTCCGGTTACTTTAAGGTGTATTTGAAAAATACCCTAGGATTCCCTGCACCGGCCGGGGTAAAACGCCGCAACGGCCGCTTTGTTTCAGCAGGAAAGCCGCAAAAGTAGTGAAACGAAAAAAATCGCGCGGGTTTCGGCAGAAAATGCACCGTGAGGGGCGGGAATTTGTCGGCGGATGACAATTACATCTCCTTCAGATCGAATACTTCCGCCGCTTCGTTCTCGAATTTCACCTCAATCGGACAACGGGAGGCCTGCATATCGGTGAGGAACCACTTGCGCCCTTCCGTTACCACGATGAACAGCCCCGAGTCGCTTCCCAGCGCGGCGAAATCGGCGGCGGGCTTTTGCTTGTCGAAAGGCAACACGCCCCATGACTCAGCAGCGCGAGTATTCCAGGCAGAAACATCGGGGGTGACAATACCGATCTCGCAGATCTCATAGAGCGACTCCTTGCTGAAACTACGCTCGCTCTCGTTCCGCAGGTCGCGGCGGGCGATCAGTTCCACGATATTACCCACGGGATCGTAGAAATAGGTGGCTTCGGCATTCCAGTTTGGAAAATCAATGCGGGTTTCTCCCTTTTCGTTGGCGATGAGTTCCACACCGCAGCGTTCGAGCCAGGCCATCCCTTCGCGGATCTGATTGCAGGGAATATTGATGGCAAAATGGTACTGCCCTTTGAAATCGGGGTTTTCCGTGAAAATGAGCCAGGACTGGCCGATCTGAAAATGCGCCGTACCCGCCTCCACGAGGGCAACATCGATACCGAGCATGGAATGGTAAAAATCGACGACCTGATTCAGCGTCGGAGTTTCCAGTTTGATCGAGTGGATTTTCATGCGATAAAATTACGGATTGCCGGCATCGCTTCAAATCCCCGCCCTAAAAGTTCTGCCTTACGGAACATAAATTCAGTTGCCGAACAGCGCTTTCTGCATCAGTTTGTTGCCTTCTTCTTTCGTTACCGGCCGGTACTCAGCGAGCAGAGCGCCTACTTCCTGCGGTTGATCGAATTCCAGTACCGTGGCCCGCAGGTGCGTGGTGAACTTGCCGTATTCCTGGTCGTGCCCCAGCAGCAGGCCGGCGCATTTTCCGTTCCGGGAAATAAAGACCGGACATTGGGCGATGCCTTCCGAAGGCAAAAAATGGTCTGCCAGAAATGCAAGGGTCCCGCCGGAATCCTCCGGATCGGCGACGCTCCATGCTTGTACGGGCACATCCATGATCGTCATGCCGGGCATTTCGACGGTTTTCCACTCGAGTGTGGAGTCTTCGACGCCGAACAGCGCCGTGAGTCGCTGGCTGTCATCATCCATCCTGATCTTCAGGGTGTCGATGCTGACATACAGTTGCGTTTCGCCCGTTTTGTTATTGCGGACGGCCATCGAGTGCATGCCGCCGGGTGTCTGCACTTCCGATTCCAGTTTAATGTACTGGTCGTCAGCGTACACTTTAATCTTCGTGTTCCCGAACATCATTTTTTGCACCATGTCGTCTTCCGGAATGTCCACATAAGCGTATTCAATATAAACCGATCTGGGTGTAACCGTGACCGGTTGGGCAAAACAGGCAGTGGCAAGCAGCCAGGCAAGGCCGGGCAAGAGGTAGTTTTTCAGCATTGTAGTAAGTGTTGGTATTTTGAATGGTATACCTGCCCGCACGCACGCAGCGGGTCAGGATTGTTGATTGGTTTCGGTTGTATCGTTGTTCTTTTCGCGCACCACCTTGCTAAGCCTGCTCGGCAGGAAACGGAACTTTTCACCCAGCCATTTCTCCAGCGTGACCGCCAGCAGGGTGTATCCTTCGGTCACGCCCGGCATGGGCACTACCACCACGATAAAAAACGGCAAAAAACGGGGAATGTCCTTGAGTTGCTCGACGGCCTTTTGGAGTTCTTCCTGGGAAGGGTTCTTCGATTTGAACGATACCAACAGGCGACCCCGGCCTTCGCGCAGGAAGGCGTGCAGCATTTGTTTTGTCTCGACGCCCTCCAGCATCAGGGCCCAGAGCACCTTTCGCTGAAAGCGTATGATCTTGCGAAATTTCATCCCGAATATCTGAACGGGTGCAAAGATGCAGGGTTTTTCAAGTATCGCCAACCTCTGGCTGGCTACTTTGCGTGGGCAACCAGAGCTTGGCTACTTCGCGCGGGCAACCAACCAGAGGTCGGTATCCACATATTGCCAACCAGAGCTTGGCGCCACTTTGCATTTGAAATCAACAACTTCAGTGCCTATTTTTATCCGAGAAATATATCCCCCCTGCATGAACAACGTTTATTACGAGCGCAATCTGCCGCATTGGCAGCCACCCGGTGGCACTTTTTTCCTCACATACAGACTGCACGGCTCTATCCCGATGCCAACCCTGCACCAAATTAAGCAGGAGATTGAAGCGGAACTTTCCAGCATCGGGAAAACGCTAAGCGGCAATGCGTTGAAAGAAAAAAAGTACGAGATACAGCGAAGGTGTTTCGGGAAATACGACAAAGCGCTCGATGAGAATCCAAATGCACCTTACTGGTTGAGAGATGATGCCGTTGCCCGGCAAGTGATCGGATCGCTACAATATTGTGCAGAAGTCTACTTTCACATGTGGGCGTTTTGCATTGTGCCCAATCATGTTCATTTGCTGATCAGGCACCGCGAAGATGCGCCGTTGCTGTGCGAGATTTTGAAAAAGCACAAGGGTTATACAGAAAGGATGTGCAATGCTTTGATCGGACAGCATGGGAAATTCTGGAACCGCGAAACCTTTGACCATCTGGTGCGGAACGAGGTAGAGTTTGACCGGATTGTCCATTACATCCTGAACAACCCGGTCAAAGCAAAACTGGTGAAATCCTGGCAGGACTGGCCATACACTTACGTGCATCCAGATCTGCTATAGTGGCGCCAACCTCTGGTTGGCCACTTCGCACGGGAAACCAACCAGAGGTTGGCACCACAGGCCACTTTACACTTCTTCCAGTTTCTTCGTCACTATTTCTTTTCCTTTCACTTCCGACTTCCGGCCGAACACCAGTCCGGCGCCGTCGGCATCGATCAGCACCGTATCGCCTTTCATGTAGTTGCCGGCGAGCAGGTGTTTGGCAAGTTCGTTGACGAGTTCGCGCTGGAGCGTGCGCTTCAGCGGGCGGGCGCCGTACTGCGGGTCGAAGCCGTGCTCCACCAGCACTTTGGCGGCGTCGGGCGTGACTTCGAGTTTGAGTTCCTGCATGGTCAGCATGTGGCCGATTTCAGAAAGAAGGATCTCGAGGATCTGCGACATCTGGTCCATTTGCAGCGGGTGGAATACCACCACTTCGTCGATCCGGTTGAGGAACTCGGGGCGCAGGTTCGTCTTAAGGGCTTCCATCACTTCAGCCTTCGCTGCTTCGAACACTTCGTGCTTGCGCTTTTCAGGCATGCTGTCATAATCTTCGAAGGTCTCGCGGATCTGCTCGCTTGCGAGGTTGGAGGTCATGATGATGATGGTGTTCTTGAAGTTCGCCGTGCGGCCCTTGTTGTCCGTCAGGCGGCCGTCGTCGAGCACCTGCAGAAGGATATTGAACGTATCCGGGTGCGCTTTTTCGATCTCGTCGAGCAGGACGATCGAGTAGGGGCGGCGGCGCACGGCTTCGGTCAGTTGACCGCCTTCATCGTAGCCGACATAGCCGGGCGGAGCGCCCACGAGGCGCGATACGCTGTGTTTTTCCTGGTATTCCGACATGTCGATACGTGTGATCGCCTTTTCATCGTCGAACAGCACATCGGCGAGGGCTTTGGCCAGTTCGGTTTTACCCACACCTGTGGGCCCGCAGAAAATGAAGGAGCCGATGGGCTTGTCGGGGTCGCTGAGGCCCGCGCGGTTGCGGCGGATGGCGTCCGACACGGCCTCCACGGCTTCGTCCTGCCCGATGACGCGCTTGTGCATTTCCGCCTCCAGATGCAGCAGGCGTTCTTTTTCCCCCTTCAGCATTTTCGCAACCGGGATGCCGGTCCAGCGCGACACCACATCGGCGATATCGTTGGCCGTCACCGTTTGCGTGGTCATACGGTTTTCGGGAGAGAGTTGCGACAGTTTGTCTTCCGCGGCTTTCAGCATGGCCTCCTGAGCAGGGATGTCCTGGTATTTTATTTTGGACGCCTGTTCGAGACTGCCCTCGCGCTCCGCGCGCTGGTACTGGATGTGCAGTTCTTCCAGTTTTTGCTTGCAGTTCTGAATAGCCTCCACGATCTCCTTCTCCTCGTGCCACTTGCCGCGCAGGGCGTCGAGTTTTTCGCGCAGGTCGGCTATCTGCTTGTTCATTGCATCGAGTTTGCGCTCGTCTTTTTCGCGTTTGATGGCTTCGCGTTCGATCTCCAGTTGCCGCAGTTTACGGTCGAGTTCGTCGATCTCTTCGGGTACGGAATCGAGTTCGAGGCGCAGTTTTGCCGCGGCCTCGTCGAGCAGGTCGATGGCTTTGTCAGGCAGTTTGCGGTCGCTAATGTAGCGGTGCGAAAGTTCGGCCGCCGCGATCACCGCTTCGTCGAGCACCTGCACCTTGTGGTAGTTCTCGTATTTCTCGCGGATACCGCGCAGGATGGAGATCGTGTCTTCGATGGATGGCTCATCCACATACACCGACTGGAAGCGGCGTTCGAGTGCCTTGTCGCTTTCGAAATACTTCTGGTATTCGTCGAGCGTGGTGGCGCCGATGGTGCGCAACTCACCGCGTGCGAGCGCGGGCTTGAGAATATTGGCAGCGTCCATGGCGCCCTGACCACCGCCGGCGCCTACCAGCGTGTGTATCTCGTCGATGAACAGGATTACCTGCTCGTTCGAATCGATCACTTCCTTGATGACCGCTTTGAGGCGTTCTTCGAATTCGCCTTTGTATTTGGCGCCGGCGATCAGCGCCGCCATGTCGAGGCTGAATATTTTTTTCCCGGCAAGTGTTTCGGGTACGTCCTGCCGCACGATGCGCCAGGCGATGCCTTCCACGATGGCCGTTTTACCAACTCCGGGGTCGCCGATGATCACGGGGTTGTTCTTTTTGCGGCGGCTGAGGATGTGCAGCACGCGGCGGATCTCTTCGTCGCGGCCGATCACGGGATCGAGTTTGCCTGTTTCCGCCAGTTCCGTGAGGTTGATGGCGTATTTCTGGAGGGCGTTGTACACTTGTTCCGTGGTCTGATCGGTGACTTTGCGGCCTTTGCGGAGTTCCTTCACGGCGGCGCTGAGCACTTCCAGCGTGGCGCCCTGTTCGCGCAGCAGGCGCGCGGTTTTGTCGCCGCCTTTGGCAATGCCGAGCAGCATGATCTCCAGCGAGATATATTCGTCGCCGAAATCCTTGAGCATGCTTTTCGCCGCAGCGATCGCCTTGTTGGCTTCGTTGGTGAGGTACTGCTTGTCGGCGCCCGCTACCTTGGGCGTTTCCCAGACGAGTTTGTCCAGTTCCTGCTCGAAGCGCGACATGCTGACGCCCGCTTTTTTCAGCAGAAAATCGGTGACGGAATCGTCTACTTCGAGCATGCCCTTCAGCAGGTGCGCCGTGTCGACGTTTTGCTGCTCGTAGCCGGCGGCAATTTGCTGTGCCTGGAGGATGGCCTCCTGGGCTTTTATCGTGAAATTATCGTATGTCATATATGTGGCAATGGGTTTTTTATCTTGTAAAACAATGGTTTTCCGGCAGGGTGTGTAATGTAAAAGTTTGTACGCGGATGGGAGAGCAAATTTGCCTCCAAGCCGGCGGCAACGGCTTTTTTCGGAAAAAATGGCGGGAATGCAATAGTGCCGGTGTCAAAATGTCAACCACAGTCGGCGAATGCGGATAATTTGGCAGGTGGGGGAAGTGTAAAACAACGCATCGGGAGTGTTAGATGGCTTTTTTCGGCACAAATGGCTATCCCGCGACAAAAAAGCCGGCAGCACGTCCTGCCGGCGGAGCGTTTTTTCAAAAACAAAAAATCACCTTTATGAAAAAACTGACTCTCTCCGCCCTGTTGTGCGCCCTCACTATCTGCCTGTCCGCACAAATCCAACTGGAACACACCTACGAAGGCCTCGCGCTGAAACGCATCCGAATGGATGTGTCGGGTGAAAAATACCTGCTAAAACAATATCCGTGTCATCTCTTCCTGTCCCATGCCGATCACACGCCATTTGGCGAAGCAAACCTCCTTTCGGGATACGGCGGCTGTATTGAAGTGCTTGTTTCCGAACATTTGCTCGACAGCGATGACGATTTTGAAATACTGTTCAACTGGCTGGACGACGGCACCTGGCTGGATACCGGAACAAGCGTCTGGAACGATGGCGAGGAACAACAAATAAGTTCCGACGGACCCACATTGGTGCTGAGCGAATTCCCGGGCCTTCAGACCAAATTGCTGATCGGTGCAAAAGTGCAAGCCCTGCCCGGCCCTGTACCGGAACATCATTACGGCACCTATAACCGCCTCGAACGGAAGGTTTTTCCTGTCGACGGCGAACGCTACGTGACCTACAACTGGAAGAATTTCGACGGCTTCCACTTTTACAACGGCGATCATGAATTGGTCAAGTCGGTAAATCTTCCCCTGTCTCGCTTCGACAAACTCGATCTCGTAACGCAGCAATATTTTAACGATGATGCGCAATACGAGTTTTTCGGAACCCGTCCCGCCGATGCGGCAGTTGACGGCAATAGCGGCGTAGCAGAACTTGTTCGCGAAGACGGCGCCGTGCTTTTTTCAACACCCTGTAACTATGCCTATATCAGCGCACTTCCCGGTCTGCCCGATCGCCTGATCGTCAATGGCTACAGCGTGCCGGATGTGAAACTCCAGAAAATATACGACGCACACAGCCTTGTCCTGCTCCATACCTTCCCCTTTTACACCGAGCGCATCGCTGCAGACAGCCTGACCGGTTATTATGTGCGTTATTCCCCGCAAAAAGATTCACTGTGGCTATACGACGATGATTTCCTGCAGGTAAAAACCATCCCTACCATGACGGGCGCCAACTGGGGTTTCGGTTTCACGCGGAACCGCTTCGCGGACAACGGGAAACTGGAGATCTTCTTCACCACGAAAAACGGACCGGGGCTGAACGATACGAAAGTTGTTTGCATCGATGAGGATGGCGCATTACTGTATGCATTTCCCGAAGCGAAATCCGCGCGTGTGGATCAGCAGCCCGGCATGGACGACAAGTTTTTTGTCTCCTATCGCGACAGTATACAGGTGTATGATTTTACCCTTCAGTCGACGGGAGTAGCGGAAGTATCCACTGCGCAGCACATAGAGGTGTTCCCGAACCCGTTCGGCACGGCGTTCGAAATAAAATTTGCAAAAGCAGGGGATTATACGATCAGGTTGACGAATACCTCCGGTCAGTTGGTACAGTCGGAATACGTTGAAAACGCCGCCCGGGCAATGATACAGACAGGGAGACTTCTGCCTCCGGGGGTGTATTTCTGCACCGTAACGGGCGCCGGTGTGCAGCAGACACTTCGTATGATCAAATACGAATGATCGGCAAATAATGCGGTTTTACATCAGCAAAGGGTTTTCAGACGGTTTCTTACCTTGTGCCAACAACTCTTCCGACGATATGAAACGTTTCTCTGCGCTTTTGCCCGCCAGGATCGCTGTGATCGCTGGCTTTTTCCTGCTCGCTTTTGTCTTTTCCCATTGTAAAACCCCGCCTGCTGCTACGCCCCTCAAGCCTGTGCAGCCACCTTTCCTGTGGGAAAATGCCAACGTGTATTTCCTGTTAACCGACCGCTTCAACAACGGTACGATGGGCAACGACGTGAGTTTCGGACGCACGGATCCCAGCGCCAAGTTGCGCGGATTTATGGGCGGCGATATCAAGGGCATTTCGCAGAAGATCGAAGAGGGTTATTTTGACAAACTGGGCATCACCGCCATCTGGTTTACGCCGGTGGTGGAGCAAATACACGGGCAGGTGGATGAGGGCACGGGCCCGACCTACGGCTATCACGGCTACTGGACGAAAGACTGGACCCGACTTGACCCGAATTTCGGCACCGAACAGGAACTCGCAGAGATGGTGGACCTCGCCCACCGGCACGGCATCCGCGTGCTGCTCGACGTGGTCATCAACCACACGGGCCCCGTCACGGAGCAGGACCCGTTGTGGGCGGACTGGGCGCGCACCGGCCCGAGATGCGTATATAAAGGCTATGAATCCACCGTGACTTGTACGCTGGTGGACAACCTGCCCGATATCAAAACGGAAAGCGACCAACCTGTCGACCTGCCGCCGTTCCTGCTGGAAAAATGGAAGAAAGAAGGCCGCCTTGCCCGTGAAATGGCCGAACTGGACGCTTTTTTCCAGCGCACGGGCTACCCGCGCGCGCCGCGTTTTTACATCATCAAATGGCTGACCGACTACATCCGCAAATACGGCGTGGACGGCTACCGCTGTGATACTGCCAAGCACATCGAGGAAAACGTGTGGGCCGAACTTCGCAAAGAAGCAGACATCGCTTTTCGCGACTGGAAAAAAGCCAACCCCGGCAAAGTGCTGGATGACAACGAGTTCTACATGGTGGGCGAGGTCTACTTCTACCAGATATCGGGCGGCAGGCTTTACGACTTCGGCGATCGCAAGGTGGATTATTTCAGCCACGGCTTCAGCAGCCTGATCAATTTCGAACTGAAAAGCGACGCGAACCGTGACTACGAAAGTATTTTTTCCAAGTACTCGTCGCTGTTGTACGGCCCCCTCAAGGGCAAAAGCGTGCTCAACTACCTGACCTCGCACGACGACGGCGAGCCCTTCGACAAAAAACGCGAACGCCCCTTCGAGGCAGGTACAAAACTGCTGCTCTGTCCGGGCGCCGCGCAGGTGTACTACGGCGACGAGACCAACCGCAGCCTGATCATCGAAGGCACTTCGGGCGACGCTACCCTGCGCTCGTTTATGAACTGGGACCAATTCGGAGGCAGCAGCAGCGGATTTGCCGTGCGCGAGGTGCTGGAGCACTGGCAAAAACTCGGGCGCTTCCGCCGCGCACACCCGGCCGTAGGCGCCGGCATCCATCAGATGTTGTCGAAACAACCCTACGTCTTCAAACGCACGTACCAGGCCACCGCCTTCGCCGACGTGGTCGTAGTGGGCCTCGACCTGCCCAAAGGGAAGAAGGAACTGAATGTGCAAGGCATTTTCTCCGAAGGCGCTACGCTCAGGGACTATTATTCCGGCCAGCAGGTGACCGTGGACAAGGGGAAAGCGACGCTGACGACCGACTTCGGGATCGTTTTGTTGGGAATGTAGATTGATTTATAGTTTCCCGCTGCGATTGGGAACAAACACCCGGCGATCCGCATATCGTACCCCAGGCAGCACACGTAAATTCCCGGAGGGATTCCCTGCGGGAATGAACTTTGTGGCGCACATTTGATTGAAAATCAAACTTTTACTAATAGGCTTGTGGCCTGAATTTATCAAAATCCCGGCTGAGGCGAAAAAAATTCAGTATTGCACGATGCCGGGATAAACAAGCGGTTCCCTTCATGTTCTCCGTGTAACGACAAACGTCCTTTTTGCCGTCATTACAAGGTTCATAGTAGCGACAAATGTGCTCCCTGGTATTTCGCCGCACCTGATGTCGTCACCCGTCG
Organism: Lewinellaceae bacterium; assembly: GCA_020636045.1. GTDB lineage: Bacteria > Bacteroidota > Bacteroidia > Chitinophagales > Saprospiraceae > M3007. Next base: position 160,256 of record JACJYP010000001.1, on the reverse strand, counting down.
CAAAGCCTTTCAGCCAAAACGCGGCCGGGCTGCCTATCGCTAAATTTGATATTCAGGGTTCACGATCCACTCAGACCCCTTTTCATAAACCGGCAGGATGATAAATGTCCTGCGAATACCCGTTCAGTCCGGGAACATTCCCATTCAGCAGCTTTCATTTTCACAGCCCGACAGGAGGCGGCATGTTTGCAGCATGCTTGTCAATCAAAATCTCTTGTCAGTTATGAACGCTAAAACTTTTTTTCTAATCCCAATCCTTTTTGTGGCGGTTACGACGCTTTCGGGCCAAAACCTGGATGAGGCGCAGCGGCTCGCCGAATCGGGACGCCATGCAGAAGCGGAGGCAATATATAATGCCGCCTTGTCGAAAGATCCGGACAATGTAAAGGCCCTGATCGGCTCAGGCTATAATTACTCCTGGTGGAAACAGCACGACAAGGCGCAACTCAAATTTGAAGCGGCGCTGGCCATTGAGCCGGAAAACAAGGCTGCGATCCTCGGTCAGGGCTACAACCATGCCTGGGCAGGCAACTACGAACTCGCCAAAAACGATTTTCAAAAACTGGAAAAAATGTACCCCGGCGATGTGGAGGCAAAGAAAGGGTTAGGGTATGTGAGCCTGTGGTCGGGGCGCGGCCAGGTGGCCGAGCAGTATTTCGAAGACCTGATCCTGGCCTATCCGAAGGAAGTGGAGTATTACATCGCGCTGGCACAGGCCAATTTGCAGGAAAGCGAGATCAAAAAGGCGCGCGTGGTATTGCGCAGCGGCCTCCAGATCGATCCGGACAATCGGGTCGCCAACGAACTGCTGAAAAGCACTTACACCCTGGCGGCGCCCGTCGAACTCGACGTCTGGGCAGGTTACTCCGAAACGGGCGGGGAAAGCCGCTTCAGCCTGCGCACCGTGCAACTCACCGGGCAGATCGCGCGCAACCTGCGGATGTTCCTCAAATACGATAACTCGCTTACGCTCGACCTGGCGTCGCTGGTGCGCGCCAATCAGGAAGCGCAGGCCTTTTCCGGCGGCGCGGTCGTCACCTGGAATTCCAAACTCATTTCAAGGGTGGAGTACGGTATGCGCCTCCTGCCCGATAATATTACCCAGCAGGTATTCAGCGGTGAGCAGGTCGTGTTTTTGCCAAATAATATGAGTCTGAAAGGCGGCGGTTTCTACGGCTGGAGCAGCACGATCCCGAAGGAATGGCTGGTGTACGGCAGCGTGCGCGTGCCGCTTACGCGATGGTATGCGCTGGAGCCGTACTACTTCCTTTCAAAAGTGGAAGGCGCGCCCAGTACGGAAAACCGCTTCATGCTCAACAACCAGTTCCGGTTTCCCAAAGGTTACGAAGTCAACCTGGGCCTGCTGTTCGGCAAGGCCGGTGTGGGTAGCGAGGTGGACGACAAGGGCATCTTCGGAAGTTATATCACAACCGTACTCCCGATCAGTCAGACGGTGTGGGGGCTGGCATCATTGCGCTGGGAAAAAGCGCCGTTCGAAGAACTGAAAGCGGCAGCATTCGGAGTAAAACTGAGGCTCGACAAATAACGCCGATGTTTCAGAAGCCTCCCGGGCATTCACCCCACCCTTCACAACTTCATTTAGAAAAATATGTCAACGAAAAATACCATCCGAACCATCACAGCACCCGCCATGTCCCTCCCTATCGAAACACTGCGCAGCCCTTCCGGTCGGGCAGCGGCCAAACCCGATCATCTGATGGCGAAAGCGCCAAGTCCGGTCATGTACATTACCATTTTCGGCGCGTGGCTGGCCTCTCTGATCTGGTTTCAGCCCCGCCTGCTGATGTTGCTCGACATGGCTTACAACACGCCCAGCAAGATCACTTTGTGGACGTTTATCGTGTTCATCAATTTTGCGTGGCTGTACGGGATGTACAATATGGGCGTCGTTGCTTTTGCGGCAGTGTACCGGTTGTTGGGAAAAAAGAGCGCGCTGGGCAAAGTGCCGACCGTAGCAACCGCGCAACCGCCGATCGCCATTCTGTACACCACCTGCAATGATTTCGTTGAAGAAAGCGTGGCGTCCTGCGTCCGTCAGGATTACCCCGATTATACGGTATACATCCTCGATGATTCGTCGCAGCAGGAATTTAAAGACCGGGTGGATGCATTTGCCGCACAACATCCCGGACTGGTGAAAGTGGTCCGCCGCCCCGACAGAAAGGCGTTCAAGGCAGGCAATATGAATTACGGGCTGGCCAATTTTGCCCACGAGCCGTATTTCGCCATTGCCGATGCCGACGAGATCCTGCCCACCGATTTTCTGAGCAAAACCGTCGCCGTTCTGGAAAGCGACCCGACCTGCGGGTTCGTTCAGGCCAACCACCGCGCCAACCCGGATTCGCCGTCCGCACTCTCGAAGTCTCTGGGTGTAGGCATCGATATTCACTGGAAATGGTACCAGCCGCTGCGCAACGATTTCGGATTTGTGATGTTCCTGGGCCACGGCGCCCTGCTTCGTCGCGATGTCTGGGAGAAGATCGGAGGATTCCCCGATATCGTGAGCGAGGACCTCGGCTTTGCCATTCACGCGCGTGAACTGGGTTACCGCGGCCGTTTTCTGGAAGACGTGATCTGTTATGAAGATTTTCCCGATTCGGTACGCGCCTTCCGCATCCGGCACATGAAATGGACCCGCGGCACCTCTGAATTCCTGTCGAAAAAAGCAGGCTGGCTGATGCGTGCCAAAAACATATCGTGGACGGAAAAACTCGATATTCTGTTCCCGACCATGAACCTGCCGCTGACACTGGTGTATTTTCTGTTCATGGTCAATGCCAACCTCGCACTGCCGTATTATTTTGGTCATGCCCAGGACATCACGTTCGTGCTGGCGGGCAGTGAAATACGCATGCCGATGGTCGCGCTCGATACGCGCTTTCAGGTGATCTACGGGTGGGATTTTTATCTGATCACCCTGCTGACCTTTTTTGCTCCGGTATTGTCGTTCGTGGTAGCGCTTGCAAACAAACCGCTCCGGCTGTTCAGGTTTCTGAGTCACAGCACCGCCCTGTACGCAGCGCTCACGCCCCTTTCCAGCATCGGGGTTCTGACCTACATGATCTCCGGCAAGGCCATTTTCCTGGTCACGGGCGACCAGAAACAATCAGAGCACGCCCGGAACGAGAATACCTCGTCTGGTTTCTTTGCCGGTGTGCGCAAAAACTGGCAGCAGTTTTTGATGAAAAGCCACCCTGACACCCGGGTCGTACAGGGTTTCGAGATCGCTACAGGCCTCGCGTTTGGCATCGCTTCTCTGGTACTCTTCCAGATATCGTTCATGGGGCTTTGCCTGGCCTTTTTGCTGCTGCCGCTGATGCATCACCTGAAATGGGAAAACAAACTGGTGAAAGGGCTCGTGTATGTGCCATTCATACTGGTCATGCTCGGAGTATTGTTGTCCGGTTTCAGCGTATTCGGCATGAAAGCGGTGTTCTTCGGTTACGGGTTCCATTTTTAATCCGCGCATATAACAGGACGAGTCAATGCCGGGAGCCGCAAGGCTTCCGGCATGCTCAATTTACCCGCCTTCGGCCTTTTAACACACTTCTCAACATGCAAAACTTTGTGAAGTATCTTTCTTCTGTCCTCATACTGCTTGTCTGGCAGCCGCTATCCCTCCTTGCCCAAACGGCCATGCTTCCATCCGGATTCGCGCAGGCTTTTCTCGCGGAAGGGCTCAACCCGACCTGTATGGCCTACGCCCCCGACGGGCGCCTGTTCCTGGCGCAAAAAGACGGCCGCGTACTCATCCTGCACGAAGACGGCGACCTGCACGACGAGCCGTTCATTACCCTCGATGTGGACGCCTTCAATGAAAAAGGGCTCAACGGCATCGCGATCGATCCGCATTTTGAAAGCCAGCCCTGGGTGTACCTGTACTATACCGTGCCCGGCCAGGAGCACAACCGCGTCAGCCGTGTGTGGGCCAACGGCGATTTTGCCGTGCCGGGCAGCGAGCAGGTGCTGCTGGAACTCGATCAGCTCAGCGGCAGCATACACAATGCGGGCGCCATGGTGTTTGGCCCCGACGAACGCCTGTATATCGGCGTGGGCGACGGCGCCAAATCGGATAATGCGCAGGAACTGAACACGGTTTTGGGCAAGATCCTGTGTATCGAACCGAACGGAATGATCCCTGCCGACAATCCCTTTTACGACCAGTTGACCGGCATCAACCGCGCTATTTATGCCTATGGCGTGCGCAATCCGTTTTCCATGAGTTGCGACCCGGAAACGGGAAAAATATATTTCTGCGACGTAGGGGCAGAAGCCTGGGAAGAGGTGAACGAGCTGAAACCGGGCGCCAATTACGGCTGGAAACTGTTTCAGGGCGCTTCGGGCGACCCCGCTTTTACCGACCCCGTTTTTGCCTACAATCATACGGACGGATGCGCGATCGTAGGCGCGGCCTTCGCCTTCCACAATCAGGCGCTGATACCCGACGAGTACCGCGGCAAATTCTTCTTTGCCGACTATTGCAAAGGCTGGATCAAGGCGCTCGACCCGGAGACCGGAACGCTTATCGGCACATTTGCCAGCGGCGTCGACAGGCCGGTAAGCCTGCTGGCAACACCCGACGGTGCGCTGTACTATCTGGCACGGGCAGGCCTGGGCGGCGGTTCCGAAGTGGATAATACGGCAAGCGACGAAGGCGCCATATGGAAGGTGTTTTGGGTAGGAGAAGGCGCGCCGCTGATCACTTCGCAGCCGCAATCCGTACTGGTAGCGGAATCCGAATCCGCTTCCTTTTTCACGCAGGCATTCGGAAGCCAGCCCATCTCCTATCAGTGGTATCTGGACGGCGCGCCGGTGCCGGGCGCAGATTCCTCGTTTCTCCTGCTCGACAACCTGAGCCTTGCCGACAGCGGCGTCCTCGTTTTTTGTATCGCACAAAACGCCTTTGGCGCCGACACCAGTCAGACTGCCGTCGTAGGGGTTTCGTCCAACAAGCGGCCGGAGCCGCAGATACTGTTGCCGCTGGCGGATGCGCTGTATCGCGGCGGCGATACCCTGTTTTTTTCCGGGGTGGCTATCGACCCGGAAGAGGGCCCTCTTTCCGCCGACCGGCTCAGTTGGAAGATAGATTTCCACCACGCCGATCATACGCATCCGGCGCTGCCGGTAACGCCCGGCATTTCGGAAGGGCAATACATGGTAGGATCGGTGGGTGAAACGGCAACGGATGTTTTTTTCCGCATTTACCTGAGTGCCAGAGATGCCCAGGGTTTTGAAAAAACCGTGTGGCGCGACGTGCAGCCGTTGAAAACAAATATCTCGATCGTCGGCCCGCCGGGCATCGAAATGAATGTGGACGGACAGATCAGGACCCTGCCGGCCGTTTTTGAAAGTGTGGTGGGGCTTTCGAGAACGATACAGGCGCCGGCCAAACAACAGATCGGCGATACCGTGTACCTGTTCAGCCACTGGTCGGATGGCAGCACGGACGCCCTGAAAGTATTTGTAACACCGGAAACACCCGTTTCGCTGGAGGCAAACTTTGAGTCGTACACCCTGGGCCACGGCACCGGGGTGCTGGGGCAATACTTCATTGACCCGGAAGCCGATTTCGACGAAGCGCCGGTAGTCATGCGCACGGACACGACGATCAATTTCAACTGGGGCAACGATTCTCCCGACCCCCAGATCCCTTCCGATTATTTCACGGTGCGATGGACCGGATTTGTACAGCCGCTGTTTTCGGAAACATACACCTTTGATGTGTTCAGCGATGACGGCTGCCGCTTGTGGATCGGCGATTCGCTGATCATCGACAAATGGGAGCCGCAGGCGCCGGAAGAGCAAAGCGGCAGCATGCTGCTGGAAGCGGGAAAAAAATATCGCCTGCGCCTCGAATACCTGGAGATCGCGGGAGGCGCCCTGGCGCAGCTGCGCTGGAGTAGTGCGCATCAGATCAAGCAAATCGTACCCAAAAGGCAACTTTATCCGCCGCTATATGCCTTTCCGGCAGCAGTGACGGGCAATTTGGGGCTGGACAGCAACAACAACGGCATCTGGGATCAGGGCGAACCGACGTTTAGCGGAGCGACAGTCCGCCTGTTCGCTGCTGCAAACGACAGCCTGCTGTTTACGGCATTCAGTTCGACCGACGGCCGGTACAACTTTCCCGACCTGGCGCCCGGTGCGTATTATCTGAAGATCGGCCTGCCTCCCACTGCCGACGTTTTTTTGCCGGTCCAGAACGTGGATGCGGATGGCTTCAGTCCGGTGTTCGATCTTGATGAAGGCGAGCACCTGAATATGGATGTTGCCTGGGCGGTGACCATGATCGCTTTGGGCGGAAATGTGTGGCTCGACGAAAACCACAATGACCTTCAGGAAGCCACGGAACCCCTGCTCCCCGACATCACGGTGCTGCTGTACCGGGATGACTCCACGCTGGTGTCGGCGCGTATGACCGATGCAGAAGGGCAGTACGGCTTTTCGATCGTAGAGCCGGGGACCTATTTTATGGTATTCCTGCACCAGTTTTACCCTTTTCCCCTGAAACCCGCTTTCGGGCTGAACGCGCAGGGGCGCACCGACAACTTCGACATGGCGCAAGGGCAGTTCAGGATCGTGAATGTGGCCTTTTTCCCCGACACCCTCGCCACAGGCACTGAAGAGCATCGCAACATCGTATTGAATGTATATCCCAATCCGGCAGATGAAACGCTCTGGATCGCTTCGGACAATATGGCGATCCGGAGTGTGCGCCTGGTAGATGCCGGAGGAAAGATCGTGGCCATCCGGCAACAGGTCTTGACACCTGCCCGTGTTCAACTGGACCTGCAAGGCTTGCCAGCCGGCATGTACGGCCTGATCGTAGAACACGAAAAGGGGGTGCTTGGCAGGAAGATCATCAAGTTGTGACGGGAAGGGCGAAACACCGGTTTCGCCCTTCTTTTTTGCCCGTTCGGCAAACATGATCCCCGGCCGTTCCTTCGTTATTGTCTATATTCACCGCATACAAGAATCACTTGTGCTATGAAAATGATGATCATGACGTGGATGCTGGTTATGCAAAGCTGGCTTCCCTGCTCTCTAACATACGAACCTCTTGCAGACACTATCGACAGCACCGGCGATATTTACAAATGCGACAACGGGGCAGTCGCTTTCAAGTCGGATGCCCCGCTGGAAGTGATCAGGGCGAAAAGCGGCAAACTGCGCGGTGCGATCGATCCGAAACAGCAGACATTTGCCTGGACGGTGGAGGTGCGTTCATTCGAAGGATTCAACAGTCCGCTGCAACGGGAGCATTTCAACGAGAATTATATGGAAAGCAAAAAGTACCCAAAGGCGAGCTTTACGGGAAAGTTGCTTGACGCGGTCGATTTTGAAAAAGACGGCACCTATTCGGTGCGTGCAAAGGGGAAATTATTGATACACGGAGAAGAGCAGGAGCGGATCATCAAAAGCCAGATGAATATCAGCGGAAATAGTATCCGGGTGCAGTCATCGTTTACCGTGCCCCTGAGCGACCATAACATTACAATTCCTAAAATTGTGTATCAGAAAATAGCCGAGGAGATTGCAGTAACGGTTGATGCGGAACTGAAACGGAACTGAATCAGCCCCGGAAAGGAGATGATGTAAAACAATCGAATAAAATACAAGGAAGGACAACCGGCGCTGCCGGTTTTGCCCGGCCGTTTGATATATTGTGAGAGTTTTTTTTCAAATATCATTTTTGCTGTACTGCCTGGCGGCACAAGCCCAGGCGCCCATATTCAGGTTGCGGGAAGCAAAGGGCCTCTGGAACGTGCACATGACGATCGCTTTTCAGGACAGCCATGGCTGGATGTGGTTTGGCGCCAAAGACGGGATTTACCGGTATGACGGCCTGAGTTACCAGGCCGTTCTGTTGCCCGACAGCCTCGATGCGGGATCCGTCAGCGCCCTGTATGAATGGGACGGCCGCATCTGGGCAGGCTTCCACAGCGGCGCGATCTGCTACATACCGGTAAACAGCGCATTCCCGACGGATATGGACCCCGGCAGCAAGGTCGTCACCGCAGCGCGGCTGAGCCTGTGGCAACCGGCAGAAGGCCTGCCTGCAAAACCGATCACGGCGTTCGCCTCGGATACATCGGGCGGGTTCTGGATCGCCACATACGGCGAAGGCCTCTATTGCCTGAAAGAAGGTCGTTTATATCAGTTCAATTCCGGCGACGACGGCCTGAGCGGCGACGATATTTATGCGCTGACCAGGGATGCCAACAACCAGATATGGGCGGGTACCGACGGTGGCATCAGCATTTGCTCCATGCCGGAAAAAGGACAAAAAAAGGTGCGGTATCTGGGCGTGAAGGACGGGCTGCCTGATCAGATCATTACGGCACTGGCGGCCGATAAATCCGGCGATGTGTGGATCGGGACTTATGAAAAAGGCATTGCGCGGTTCAATACGGCCCAGCAAAAGTTCGATTACCGTTCTGAAAAATGGAGTTATGGAAGCGTCACGGGCCTGGTGCCGTTCGGCAAAAAAGAACTGTGGGCGGTCACTTCGGAAAAAGGCCTGGCGCGCATGAATGTAATGGCGGGAAACTGGACCTTGCTGCCTGAAGCGCATCCGATCGGACAAATGCGGATACAATCCATCTGCAAGGATCGCGAAGGGCTTTTGTGGGGGGTCAGCGACAAGGGATCGGTCTATTCCGCCAATGTGCGTTTCAGCCAGATCGTCACCCCGTTCTCCAACGTACAGGCTGTTCTGATCGACCGGAAGTACCGGATGTGGGCAGGCAGTCAGGAAGGCCTTTTTGTGGACGACGGCAACGGTTTCCGCCAGGTGCTTCCGTCCGGGCAGAACATTCTTTCGCTGTGGGAGTCTCCTTCAGACAGCAGCATCTGGGCCGGAACATACGGCAACGGCGTATTTATCCTGAACAGCGACGGGGTCGTGATCCGCCACCTGACGGAACAGGGCGGCCTGTTCAACGGAAGCGTTCTTTCCATTGATGGCGACCGGAAGCGGGTGTGGCTGGCCACCTTGGGCGGTGTGATGTCGATGAATGTGCAGGAGCCGGGCCGCGGCAGCGTTTTTTTCCGGCAAAGCGAACTGGGCACCGGTTACGTCTATCGTGTATTTCCCGACAGTCGCGGCCGCATATGGTTTTGTACCGACGGAAAAGGGCTCAGGGTAATGGAAAAAGGTAAGTTCCGGCATTTTGAATCGGCCGAAGGAATCCCGCTCAAGACCATCTACAGCATTGCAGAAGACTATCACGGAAATATCTGGTTCAGTACCGACAAGGACGGCTTGTTCCGCTACGACGGCGCGCGCTTTCAACGCTACACCCCCGAAAATCACCTGCACAGCCTTGCGATCACCGGCGTGGAAGCCGATGCCAACGGACATATCATCGTTGCATACGAAGATGGTTTCGACATCCTCGACCCCGACCGGATCGACCATGTTACTTTTTGCAATGCGACCATCGGCGCTCCCGTTGCAGAAGTCAACCTGAATGCCATGTGCCGTGACGGACAGGGGAATGTGTGGCTCGGCACGCGCAACGGTATTATTCGGGTTGCCGCGTTCGACGAGCGCTTCCTCGACGACCCGCAACCCGACATCACCGCCGTCTCGGTTTTTTTGCGGTCCATCGATTTCCTGTCGGAGCACATCTTCCCGCACGACCAGAACTATTTCATTTTCAATTTTACGGGCCTGTGGTACACCGATCCGGAGTCGGTGCGATACCGTTACCGGCTCGACGGGTTCGACCCGGACTGGAAAGTATCCAAAGACCACATCGCCTCATATCCCAATCTTTTGCCGGGCAACTACGTGTTTCGCGTGCAGACCAGCGAACACGGCAACTTTGTAAATGTACCGGAGGCTTCCTGGGCATTTGCGATCCGGCAACCTTTCTGGACGCAATGGTGGTTTATCGTTTTGTCTCTGGTGGCCATCGGCGCCCTGATCTACGCCTTTATCAGGATGCGCGAAGGGCGCCTTCAACGGGTGGCGCAACTCAAGCGCGAGAAACTGGAATCGCAGTTTGCCGCGTTGAAAAGCCAGATCAACCCGCATTTCCTGTTCAACAGTTTTAATACCCTGATCACCATCATTGAAGAAAACCCCGGGGTAGCCGTCGAGTACGTAGAGCATCTGTCCGATTTTTACCGCAGCATCATCGCCTACCGGGAGCACGATTTTATCAGCCTGCAGGAAGAGATGACGCTGGTGCACAATTTCGATTTCCTGCTGAAAAAGCGCTATGAAAACGGGTTTGTGCTGGTGGATCGCCTCAACGGACAAACGGGGCTCATCATGCCCCTGACGCTTCAGTTGCTTGTTGAAAATGCCGTGAAACACAATGTCATATCGGCCAGCCGGCCGCTGACGATCGAGATATTTTCCGACAACGACGGCTACATCGTTGTGCGGAACAACATTCAGCCCAAGATCAAACCCGAACCAAGTACGCATTTTGGCCTGCAGAGCCTGATCTACCGATACCGGCTGCTGGGCGATCGCCCGGTACTCGTGGAAGACAACGTGGCGTTTTTCACGGTAAAAGTGCCCATCAGGCCCGCACACCATTGATCACTGAGGGCGCACTGCGCCGCTAAAAATATTAACCGCTATGAAAGTACTCATTGTTGAAGACGAAAATGCCGCCGCCCGCCGCCTGGAAAAACTGCTGACGGAAGTGGAGCCGGAAGCGGTAGTGCTTGCACGGCTCGACAGCGTGGAAAGTTCCATCCTCTGGCTGCAGAACAATCCGCAACCGGAGCTCATCCTGCTCGACATACACCTGGCCGACGGCGCCAGTTTCGAGATATTCGAACACGCTACCGTGAGTTGCCCGATCATCTTTACCACCGCTTACGACGAATACGCGTTGCAGGCTTTCAAGGTAAATGCCGTGGATTACCTGCTCAAACCGATCAAGACAAATGAACTCTCCGCTGCGCTCGGCAAGTACAAAAAGGTGTTCGCCACACAAAAACCCGACTATTCGGCCCTGCTGGAAACCCTGCGCAAACAGGAAGGCGGGAATCACCTGCGGCGTATGCTCATCCGCTTCGGCAACAGCATCAAACTGGTGGACATGACCGATGCGGCCTATTTCTATACGAAGGACAAGATCACCTTCCTCGTGACCCGCAGCACCGGCAAACGATACCCGGTAGATTATCCCCTCGACAAACTGGAAAGCATGCTCGACCGAAAGGCGTTTTTCCGCATCAATCGCCAGTTTATCGTGAATGTCGCGGCGATCAAGGAGATGCACCCCTATTCAAAAAGCCGCGTAAAGGTGGAACTCGAACCCTCCACCGATCAGGAAACGATCGTCAGTACCGAACGCTCTTCGGAATTCAAGAAGTGGCTGGTGGGGGAAGAGGTGTGAAGATTGGGGTTTGCGCGCGCCACGTACAGCACAATTAACACAGCACCTGTCTCTAGATAGCATTCATGCTCCATGTATTAACCCCATCGGGGTTTTCTTCGGCATTCACCTGGAAAAACAGGAAACCCCGCTGGGGTTGCGTACGTGATTGTTTCTTGTATGCTATAAACGGGGATTCCCTACGGGAATAAACTTTGAGGCGCATATTTGATTGAAAATCAAACCTTTCCCAACAAACTTGCGGCCCGGTTTTATCAAAATCGCGGCTGAGGCGAAAAAAAGTTCAGTATTGCGCGATGCCGGGATAAACAAGCGGCATTGTTCATGTCCTCCGTGCAACGACAAACGTCCTTTGTGTAATCGCTACAAGGAACGTTGCAACGACAAACGTCCTTTGTGTAATCGCTACAATGAACGTTGTAACGACAAATGTCCTTTGTGTAGTCGCTACAATGAACGTTGTAACGACAAACGTCCTTTGTGCAGTCGCTACAAGGAACGTTGTAACGACAAACGTCCTTTGTGTAGTCGCTGCAAGGAACCTTGTAACGACAAACGTCTTTTGTGTAGTCGCTGCAAGGAACGTTGCAACAACAAACGCTCTGCGGGCAGTTAATACAACGCCTGCTCAAGACTCAGGAGCAGGCGCTGTTATTATTAAGGAGAAACGATTCATTCCTGCGTGACCGCAGACCAGGGGCCCCTGACCGGCAGAAGTTTATCCAGGTCTTACGTTACAGGAAAATATAATACCCTTAAAAGAGTGTATTGTGATGGAAATGAAGACTTTTGCATTCTTGGGTATGATTTTTGTTAGGCAGATGTGTTTTTGACCATGTGAAAAACCCTTTGAAAACACAGAACTTATTAGAGAAATTCTACCTTTGTATCTTCTCGTTTAATCCGTCTACAGACACTTAGAACGTGTTCGGGATTTTTGCAGTCCTGCTGGCTACCATGAAACAGATGGAAATCGACATCAGATCGCCGTGCAGTCGTATCGCCAACCGGCAGGGGATGATTGTCGATGCCAGTGTCGCAAGCGAGCGTCCACCGCGGGCGGAATTGAATGCGTCGTTGGCGCTGGATGTCGAACTGGTAATAATTTGCTGGAAAACGCAGGCGGTGCCTGCGCGTTCGGGATGGACGATGCGGTGATGCATTTTGGCCGTTGAGCGGCCTGCTGTATATCATCCGGGTCCGAGTTCCATAAACCGATGGTGCCGCTGAGGGGGCACAGGGGCGGCTCGGCATTGGCGATGAGGTCATGCTGCCCGCCAGGTCGGGCGCCAGGTGTCAGATGCAGAAGTTTCTGTACTTCAGCGGCATACAGGTAGCGGCTGTCGGCCGACCATGCCAGCCCGCATAAATCTCGATATCGGCATTGTCCTGGATCGGAACAAATTTGGGGTTTGAAAGTGTACCGGTGCAGCGGTCGAAATCGAACAAGCGAGGTCGTCCTGAAGTTGATCGGCCAAGTACATTTCCTTCTGGGGAAAATAGTATCTCGCCACGCACAGGTTTGTTCATTGCAGGAATCCCATGTCTTGATTTTACATAGAAATTCCACTTCCGGTGAAAGTAGTAGTAAAGTATCGGTTACTGTTTAATTTGGGTGATATTATCCACCAATCTCTTCCGTTGGCATGCTGACAGCATAGAAGCCATCGTAGTGAATTGTCATCTAAACCAATACATGATTTTTGATAAGAGTGGTTCCATTTCCATTATTTGTAGAAACATCTATTATACAGTGTTGCAGGATGTCTTCCTGAAGCAATGTGATCTAACGGAAAAGGTGTGAAAAAATGATAGGTTCCAATATTTTTGGGTCCCGAGCACAATCATGCTTTGAGTATTGTTATAGCCGTCCCTATTTCACAAGTTTGGCCATAAATTCAGGTTCATCCCCTCGCTATTTTGAACTAACCCCATCCGCTGTTTCCACATAGCAGCCGTTGCTGTACAGCAACAAACTACCAGCCGAATCACAGATCACTGCACTTGATTTTGAAGAAAAGGTCTTTGGCCGTTGTTCGTAAAAAATCTGAAGGAGTCTCCAAAACGGAAAAGTAAACTTCTTCCAGAAAGACCACTGGGGTCGTAATCATAACCAACATCCATTGCATCGTCTTCTTTTTTAACAGGATAACGCGTGCCAAAAGAATTGAAAGGGTACACATTTTTCAAGTGAAGACCCATTGAAAGTTCTTTGAAAGTTCGGAAAAGAAAATTAGGGTGCAAACGGCATCGAGTTTGATAGCGATTTGCGCGATGGTAATGGGGGCAATTTTCTCTAATCTGTCTTTACGCACCATTGTTTCGAGCGTTTTGCCATGAATATTGTGTTTGATGAACAGGCCCATGCAAAAACTGAACACGAATGAGAAGGCTACCACGATGATGAGGTTTGCCAGTTTTTCAGGGCACCTGAGCCGGGTTTTGTGGAGGTAAAAGCCGGCAGATTTGAGGTGCTTAAACAGTGTTTCGATCTTGAATCGGCGTTTGTAGTAATGGCAGGCCTCGTAACCCAATTCCAGGTTCGTCAACAGCAAAAGGGGCTTGGCGTGTCCTTTTCCCCGCCAATACACTGCGTTTGCCAGCGGCAAAGCGCCTGGGATGAAGCAAATGCTGCGGGTGGTTCGCATAGAATCAAAGCGGGCGACCTCGCCGTCAAAGTCAATGAGACGATCCGAGGATGTCCTCACCACGAACGACCAATGATTGTCACAACACCACTGCTGCAGGCCCTGACCGTCAAATTCCCCGTCGCCTAAAAGCACGATCCGGCACTCGCCATTCGGCAGGCCAACCTGAGCCACCATTTTGAGCAACTCGATGTGCATTTCCTCGGGGAAATGTCCTTTTTCCCCTTTTTTGATAACCCATGCCACCGGAATGGCAAAGCCTCGGCACAACACCGAAAGCATCAGCGTGGTATTGGCCGAGCCTGTCTGGCTGCCGTCTATGACAAACACAATCTCGCCTTTGGCCGCCAAACCCTGCAAAAAATGCCGGACAAAGGGCAGGTAAAAAGTTTGCCAGTCTGTCCATTTGTTGCTCAACCAACGCTTGGTCTGTTGCAGCAGGCTGGATTTCCTCCGTGCACGATATGCATCCGTAGGTTCGCTTAAACTCTCCAAACGGCAATGTCCATTGCGAACACAGGCCTCAATCAGACACGCCATCAAACATATGCGGCGGCTCAACTGGCCTTGTGATCCGCCGGGGATAACCCTTTGCAGAAACTTAAGAATATCTTTGTGAGCGCTTTGGCGCATGGAAGGGGGGATTTATGCGTCGAAAACACAAATTTCCCCTCCATTTTCTCTTTTCCGATATTTCAAAGAACTATACCCAGGTTCTTAGCCCCTAAATGTGTACCCTTTCTAAGTAATCGCTACAAGGAACGTTGCAACGACTAACGTACCCCCCGGTTTTTTGCCACAGCGGAGTTTGAAACAACCGCGCTGATGAATCAAAAGATATTACTGTACCGGATAGATCTGCGCCATGGCAAAGGCGAATGCGGCGAAGGCGAGGCTGCCGATGAGTACGCCCAGCGCCAGCGGTCGGTCGTCGCTGGTTTTGTACAAAAACACCCCGGCAACGAGACCGCCGAGGGCAAGCAAATAATAGGGAATGAGATACTGCAGACCGGCGAACACGGCAAATACGACGATCGCGCGGAGCGCGGTGGGCACAATTGATTTCATGACAGCGCAATTTGTGACGGGCGAAATTCCGGCAGGTGGGGCATATTTCCAAAATTCGGGATCGTTTTCAAAAGAAAGCAAAAAGGGCAAGGCAGCGGAATACCGGGTTTGAAGGTCTTGGAAACCCGGGAAACAAGATTGTTTGCCCGCAAGGCTTGTCATCCCCCTGCCGAGACCTACATTTGCTCAAAAATTTGTCCATGAAAAAAATAAGCGCACCGTTTTTCCTTCTTTTTTCACTTGCTTTCTTTTTCGCACATCCGCTTTTTTCCCAGAAAACATCCGTCAAGGAGATCGACCGCCGCGTAGAGGAATTGCTGGCCAAGATGACGCTCGACGAGAAGATCGGGCAGCTGAACCAGGTGCCCGGCGACATCAGCACGGGCACGGACGTCGCCAAGGACGACCTCCTGTCGCAGATCAAGGCCGGCAAGATCGGCAGTGTGCTTAGCCATACCAATTTCGACAACAAGATCGTCATGCAGCGCGCGGCCGTAGGCACCCGCCTCGGTATCCCACTCATTTTCGGTTTCGACGTGATCCACGGCTACAAAACCATTTTCCCGATCCCGCTCGCGCAGGCGGCCAGTTGGGATATGGCCATGATCGAGAACATAGAACGCATTGCAGCCGAGGAGGCCGGCGCCGACGGACAAAACTGGGCATTTGCCCCGATGGTGGACATCGCGCGCGATCCGCGCTGGGGCCGTGTGATGGAAGGCGCCGGGGAAGACCCTTTTCTGGGAAGCCGGGTGGCCGAGGCGCGCGTACGCGGCTTTCAGGGCGACGATCTGGGTAAAAACACGACGCTGGCAACGTGCGTCAAGCACTACGCAGGCTACGGCTTCGCAGAAGGCGGCCGCGACTACAATACGGTGGATATGAGCGAACAGCGCCTGCGCGAGATCGTGCTGCCGCCGTTCCAGGCTGCTGCCAAAGCCGGCAGCGCCACCTTTATGAACGCATTCAATACGCTGAACGGCGTGCCCGCCAGCATGAGCAAACACCTGGTGACCGATATCCTGCGCAACGAATGGGGCTGGAAAGGCTTGGTGGTCAGCGACTGGAATTCGTTCGGCGAGACCATCGTGCACGGCGCCGCCTCCGACGATGCCGACGCCTCCGCGAAATGTCTGTCGGCCGGCAGCGATATGGATATGGCCGGCGGCACTTTTTTGCGCGGCCTGAAAAAAGCGCTCGAAAGCGGCCGCGTCACCCAGGCGCAGATCGACAATGCCGTGCGTCGCGTTTTGCGCCTCAAATTCATGCTGGGCCTTTTTGACGATCCTTTCCGCTACCTCGATCCGAAACGCCGGGAAGCCACGCTCGAAAAACCCGAATACCGCCTCGCCGCCCGCGAAGCGGCGGCCAAGAGCATGGTGCTGTTGAAAAACGACGGCGGCATCCTGCCCCTGACGCCGGAAAGCCCGTTCAAGAACATCACCATCATCGGCCCGTACGCCGATAGCCGCGATCACAAGGACTACATGAGTTTCTGGACCCTGGGCATCGGCAACCCCGATTACGATACCACCAAGATCGTCACCCCCGCCATGTCGCTGAAATCCACGCTCGAAGAAATGGGGTTTCAGGTGACGGTCACGGAAATATGCCTGGATGCCGCCTGCAATGAAAAAGACCTCTCGGTGGCCATGAAAGCGACCACCAGTTCCGACCTCGTCATCGTCTGCGTCGGCGAACGCGGCATCGACTGCGGCGAAAGCCGTTCGATAAGCGACATCAGCCTGAAAGGCAATCAGGAAACCTTGCTGCGCATTGCCGCACGGGGCAACAAGCCCACCCTGATGGTGCTTTTCAACAGCCGCCCGCTCGTGTTCCCCTGGGCCGATGAGAATGTACAGTCCATCCTCGTCGCCTGGCAGTCGGGCTACGAAACCGGCAACGCCCTCGCCGATGTGGTCACGGGTAAAGTGAATCCTTCCGGCAAACTGCCGATCACCTTTCCCCGCAGCGTGGGGCAGGTGCCGCTGTACTACAACCACCTGAATACGGGTCGCCCGCAGTCGCAAATGGGGCAAATGTGGACGAGCGGCTACCTCGATGCTCCGAGTACGCCCGCCTATCCGTTCGGATACGGATTGAGTTATACCACCTTTTCCTATTCCAACCTGACGGTCAGCAAGTCGCAGCCGAAGATGGGTGAAACCGTCGAGGTGTCGGTCAACGTGACGAACAGGGGCAATGTGGCCGGAGAGGAAGTGGTGCAGTTGTACATTCACGATGTTGCGGCCGATATCGCCCGCCCCGTCAAGGAACTCAAGGGTTTTGAAAAGATCAAACTGAATCCCGCAGAGAGCCGCACCGTCACCTTCAAACTGACGCCGGAAGAACTTTCGTACTGGAATGCCGACCTGAAATTCAAGGCGGACCCCGGCAAGTTCAAGGTTTTTGTGGGCGGCAATTCGCGCGACGTGAAGGAAGCGGAATTCGAACTCATGCCTTGATAGCAAAGTAATGATTTTTCAGCAGAAAGTCGCGCGTCCGGTTTGCCGGATGCGCGACTTTCTTTTAAGCCCGGGCAAGGCTTTGCCTTGTGTGAAACAATGGAGCCGGGCTGCGCCCGACGGATTTTGAAAGTTGGCAGCGCGGCGTTTAGGCCACCCGGGTCAAGGCCATTTATGGCCGGGTTAACAGTCGGGCATAAATGACCTCCACCAAAGCGGCCTCAACGCCGCGCTACCTGCTCCGCGCAAACAATCCGGCCAAACTTCCGTTCTTTGCGGAGGAATCGATCATGGAATTGTACTATCGCGAATTCGGCCAGGGCGACCCGGTCATTATCCTGCACGGACTGTTCGGGTTTTCCGACAACTGGCAAACGATCGCCCGCGCGCTTTCGGACAGGCACCTCGTGGTGACGCCCGACCTGCGCAACCACGGGCGTTCGCCGCACAGCGCCGAACACAGTTACCCGGAAATGGCGGAAGATGTGCGGGTTTTTATGGAGCACCACTGGATGTTCCGGGCCTCGGTCGTCGGACACAGCATGGGCGGGAAAGTCGCCATGCAACTCGCGCTTGCTCATCCCGATATGGTGGACAGACTGGTAGTGGTGGACATCGCTCCCGGTGGCGCCGAAGACAACCACTCATCTATTTTCAGGGCCCTGCTCGACCTGGATTTGTCGAAAATCGGCGCCCGGAAGGAAGCAGAAAACTATCTTGCGGAGCGGATTTCCGACCTGGGTACGCGGCAGTTTTTGTTGAAAAACATTACCCGTGAAACGGAAGGCGGCTATTCCTGGAAAATGAACCTGCCCGCGCTCTGGGAACATTACGACGATATTCTGGCGCCGGTAAGCGGACCGCCATTCGAAAAACCGGCACTTTTTATTCGCGGAAGTCTATCCGGATATATCAAAGACAGCGATTTTCCGTTAATAAAATCCCTCTTCCCGAAGGCGGAAATCGTCACGATCGACGGCGCCGGGCATTGGGTGCACGCCGACCAGCCCGAAGCGCTGCTGTCGGTGCTGAACAAATTTCTGGATCAGGAAGTGTAATGAACGGCCCGGTCCTGATAACAACACAAAAATGATCATGCGAACCAGTATCAAGTTTCTTGCTGCTTTTATGCTATTTGCCGGCTTGAACCCGCTGCGGGGGCAGGGGCGGTATTTCGACATCTCCAAAAACCTCGAGATCTTCGCCAATGCGTACAAGGAGGTCAATCACTCCTATGTCGACGACCTCGACCCTTCGAAAGTGATGCGTTCGGCGCTCGACGCCATGCTGGAGGGGCTCGACCCGTACACCAACTATATTTCCGAGACCGATATCGAAGGTTATCGCATCCAGACGGACGGAAAATACAACGGCATCGGCGCGCAGGGCTTTAAAATGGGCGACTTTGTCGTGATCACCGACATCGACGAGAACAGCCCGGCCCACAAGGCAGGCCTGAAAGCAGGCGACGCCATCGTTTCGGTCGACGGCCAGAGCGCCATGGGCAAAACGGAAGCGGAAGTGCTGGCATTTTTGCGCGGATTTCCCGGCACGGAAGCCGACCTGCTGATCCGCCGGCCGGGAGAAAACAAGGACCTGAAGATCAAACTGACCCGCGAAGAAGTGGATATTCCCAATGTGCCGCATTCGGGTCTCGTTTCCGAAAATGTCGGGTATGTCTACCTCTCTACCTTCACCCGCGAGGCTGCGCGCAATGTCGGCAATGCGATCCAGGCCATGAAAAACCAGAACCCCGACATGAAGGGCGTCATTCTCGACCTGCGGGGCAACGGCGGCGGCCTGCTCAATGAAGCCGTCAACCTTGTCAACCTGTTCGTGCCGCGCGGAGAGATAGTGGCCGTCACCAAAGGAAAGGTGCGCGAATGGAACAATACGTTCAAAACGATCAACGGCCCCCTCGACGAAAACATCCCGGTGGTAGTGCTGCTCGACAAAATGAGCGCCTCGGCGAGCGAGGTGACCGCCGGCGCCTTGCAGGACCTCGACCGTGCCGTGCTGATGGGCCAGCGCAGTTACGGAAAGGGTCTGGTGCAGAATATGCTGGATATCGGCTATAACGCCCGTGTGAAGGTCACGACCGCCAAATACTACATTCCCTCGGGCCGCTGCATCCAGGCGGTGCGGTACCGCAATGGAGAACCGGTCGATATTCCCGAGTCGGAGCGCGCACAATTCAAGACCCGCAACGGGCGCACCGTACTCGACGGCGGCGGGGTGAAGCCCGATGTGCTGTTGCCGCACGACACGGCGACCGGCGTGGTGAAAGCCTTGCTCGACCAGCATATCATTTTCGATTTCGCCACCCAGTTTGCCCTGAAACACGAGTCGATAGACTCCGCCGAGGCCTTTACCTTTATCGACTGGGACGGTTTTATGCAGTTTGCGAAAAGCAAAAACTTTGACTACGAGAGCGTTTCCGAGAAAAAACTGAAGGAACTGAAAACCATTGCATCCAGCGAAAACTTTGCGCTCGACACCGACATTCAGGCGCTGGAGAACAGGATCAAAGCCGCCAAGAAAAACGAACTGAACAACAACAAAGCGCGCATCATGCACGAGATCGAACAGGAGATCGTAGGGCGCTATTATTTTCAGCGCGGCAAGGTGCGCAAAAATCTTAAAAATGACCCCGAGGTGGACGCTGCGGTGAAACTGCTCAACGATGAAGCGCGGTACAGGGCCATTCTGGCGGGCAATAGTTGAGGTGTTGCCGGCGTGTTAAGGTTTGCCAAAAATGCCGGGTATTTCCCCGGAAGCATATATTTTTGATACCAGTATTAGACACATTCAATTTTCCACACGCAAAACATTCATATTTGTTCTCATGAAAAAAGCGATTTTCCTCCTTTCTTTCTTTTTCGCCCTCGGCATGGCCACGGCGAACGCTCAAACCTGCCATGCCAGCGCCGGCGCGGGCAAAACCTGCTGCGCTTCCAAAATGGCAAAGGCTGCCGCTTCCGATCCCATGATCGAAAAGCGCCAGTCGGACAACGGTGCGGTCAGCTATGTCCGCAAAGAAACGGATGACCAGGGCAATGTAAAATTCGTCAGCGTACAGTACGACGAAGGCTCCAACACATTCGTGAACGTTGCTCCCAAATCGGGCGCCAGCGCAGACAAAGCGACGATGACGAAGAAGTCCTGCTCTGCTTCCGAGAAGAAAGCATGCGCCGGCATGGGTAGTGGCAAAGCCTGCTGCGCTTCGAAGGCTGCCAAAACGGCCGGTACCGAACAGGAATAAGATATCTGGTCCTTCCGAAGCATTTAGCCTCGCCCCGCTATAGTGTTTTTCGCAGGACCTCTACGTGCAATTCTGACAAAATGCTGACAGGTGTTGTCCGCAACAAATTCAGGATCCGTGCGTTTACATAAAGTTTTCATTTGGTTTTTTGGGGTTTATTAGCCGTCGGGTTGCGTAAGCATTTCCGGCGGCTTTTTTATTTCTTTACCGTGTCAGAAAGTGAGCGCGAGCCTGGTAAATACGCGCAAACCGTTCCCTCCCATCTGCACGGCATCCCAGGGGCCGCCGGTCTCGTTGTTGAATGCCCACTCGCTGGCGCCGGGCGCATAAGCCAGATCGGGGTGGATGTTGAGGAAATTATCGACCCCCGCGCTGAGGTTGAGGTGTTCGTTAATTTTCCAGCCGGCGTAAATATCCGGAACGAGTTTGCCGCCGTACACATACGCGTCGGGCACATAGGTGTTCGGGTCGGCGTTCGTCGGCACCATCGGATTGATGCCCAGTCCGTCTTCTCCGTAACCAAGCAGCGTGATCTTGCCGAAGTAACTGAGCCGCGTGCCGATCGTGAACCGGTCGTACCCGTATTCGAGATTCAGCGCCAGTTTTACCGGCGGCGCCGAGGCCAGTATGAACGATTGCTCGCGGTCGCTCAGGAAGGTCAGGCGATGCTCGTCGGTGTCGTCGAGCAGATCGGGCACATTGATCTTGTCGATGTTCATGTCCTGGAAGTTGCCGGCCAGCAGCGCGTGCAGCCTGTTTTTGCCCATTTGCCGGCTGTAGTCGACCACGATATCGAGCCCTTTATTGGTTGTGTTCACGGCGTTTGCAAAAAACTGGGCCAGGCTTACCTTGAGGCCCTGAAGCGCGGAAGTCAGGCTGGGGTTGAGCGTAGGATCCCCGGCGCTAAACTGCCCGGACAACACGACGCGGTCTTTTACCCGCACGAGGTATCCATCGACGGTTACCGTGAGTCCCATGGCGGGTTTCCAGGAGAAGCCCACACTGGCGTTGACGGAAGTTTCCTGTTTCAGTTCCGGAATGCCGGCAGCCTGGGTGATCGGGCTGTAATTCGGCGCGATCTTCACTTCCGCTATCTCGCCTCCCTGAACCGTGGTAAAGGTGCTGCTGAAATTGATCTGCTGTAGCGACGGCGCGCGGAAGCCCGTGCTTGCCGACGCCCGCAGGTTGAAATTTTCGGCTGCCCTGTACCGGGTGGCTACTTTGAAATTGGGCGTAAAACCGAAGTCGCTATAGTTTTCAAGTCGCACGGCCAGGCCTGCGAGGAACCTGTCGGTCAGGTCGAGTTCAATATCTCCGTAGGCGCCCAGGCAGGAGCGGTTGGCGTTCACCTCGTCGTCGGGCTGGTACCCCGGGAACCCCTGGGAACCCGATGCTTTGAGGGAGTCGTAGTTGGCATAGGAGGCCTCCTCGCCGGCGTACAACTGGTAATTTTCATACCGGAATTCCGCCCCGAAGGCGACGTTGAGGCCGCTCATCACATTCAGGTACAGCCTGCTGAAGTTTACATTGGTCGTGTTTTGCAGGAATTTAAAACCGCCGTCGTCGAAATGGGTCTGGTTGGGCCCGAGTCCTGCATTGAAGGTTTTATCGCCAAAAAAATGGAAATCGTTTTGGCCGGTATTATTGCTGGCATCCCAGTTCCAGTCATTGCCGAATACGCCCCGCAGCCCTGCTGCAAACGAAACATCCTTTACTGCTGTCTGGATGTGCGGGTTGAAATACGGGTCCTCATCCGAACCGATCCTGATGATCCCCGGCACTTCGATCAGGTCGGGGCCATCGGTGGGGAAGCGCTCGGGTCGCGCCGAAAAATTCCGCGTAAAAGCAAAAGCATCCGATTCTTTGCTGTTGTAGCCGCCGAAGGCATAAAAAGTCAATCGATCGTTGTCGCGGACCGGCACTTCCGAGTTGAACATGGCGCCATAGCCGCTGAGCGAGGCATCGCCGTGCGCCCGCCGGTAAATATTGAAGGGCAATTCGCCGTCGAGTTCCTGTCTATAGGTTTTGCCCTGGTTGGCGTAGTTGAGCGTCATGTTGAGGAAGCCACCCCTGCTGCCCAGTGGAAGCCCGTAATTCACGGCAGCGGTATAAAGCAGGCCGTCCATTTTCTTCGTATCCCCCGTTTCATAAATGCCGTATTCGATCACTTCATCGTTGAAGGCCGGGTTGTACTTTTTATCATAGTACCCCGAGAAACCGACGTCGGCGCTGAGTTGGCGCACGTTTTTTTTCAATAAAATATTGACAACGCCGGCAATGGCATCCGAGCCGTATTGCGCGGAGGCGCCGTCTCGCAGGATCTCGATCCGGTCGATGGCCTGCACCGGAATGGCGCTGAGATCGGTTCCGGAATTACCGCGCCCGCGGGTGCCGAATACAGCAATGAATGCTGTCTGGTGGCGACGCTTGCCGTTGACCAGCACCAGGGTCTGGTCGGGGCCGAGTCCGCGCAGGGTGGCCAGGTCGATGTGGTCGGCTCCATCGGAGCCCGATTGTTTGTTGTAGTTCAGGGACGGCGCGCTGTAATTCAGCAAAGAAGTCACATCCGCCCGCGCAGTGCTCTGCGAGAGTTGCCCGATATTGATGATATCGACCGGCACGGGGGTTTCAGTTTGGGTGCGGTTGGTGCGACGCGTGCCGACCACTACGATGTGGTCGAGCAGATTTTCAACCGTGAACATGGCAATATTGATCTCCGACCGCCCGTCGCTGATCACTTCCTGCGTTGCGTAACCGGTATAACGGAATACAATGACGGCATCGATGCTGCTCAGGTCGATTGTGAAGGACCCGTCTTCGGCAGAGTAGGTGCCGTTAGAGGTGTTGCGTTCGGAAATGCTCACACCCGCCAGGGGTTCTCCGTTGGGGTCGGTGACTTTACCTTTCAGTGTAAACTGGGCCTCCAGGCTGCCCAGGGAGAAAAGAAGCGAAAAAACGATCGCAAGTATCTTCATAACAGTGGGGGAATTGGGAAAGCGATACAGATAAAAAATGACCGGCTGAAACGGCTTCTCAAAGATACGCTCAAACATAGCTGTCGGTCAATTATTTTTATCGGCCGCTCCTGTGCTTGTTATTGCATGGATTTTTGCCGGATATCGACAATTATGTTTTCCGCAGTAAAATGCTTCCGAATTTTATTGAACCCCAAAAAGAAGGCATTAAATATATCGCAATGGGCGATTATTGACAAAAAATCCCCGGGCTCATGTCAAAGCCGTAATTTTGTTTGTCAAATCGCGCCTTTCGCCAAACGCTAAAATCCTGTTGACGCTCATGAAATACGGCTACTCACTTCTTCTTTTTTTTATCGTTTGCCTGCAATGGCTGCTGCCGGAGGCAGTTCAGGCGCAATGTTCGACTACGGTGTATGCCGGCGAGGACGTGTACGTATGTGCACCGCCGACGCCGACGCAACTGAACGGGGATATCACCGGGGATTATTTGAGTTTCAACTGGTCGCCGCTGATAGGCATGTCCGGCTCGAATACCCTCACTCCGACCGTCAACGTCAATCAGACGACCACGTATGTACTGACGGTCAATTCGGTCGATCTCAACAATAACCAGATCATCAACGGCGATTTTGAAGGCGGAGCCTTCGGCTTTACCAGCGACTATCTCTACAGCCCCGGCGACTTGTGGCCGGAAGGGGTATACGATGTGATAACCAATCCGCAGGACGATCACCCCAATTTCGCTCCGTGTGAGGACCATACTTCGGGAAGCGGCAATATGATGGTGGTGAACGGCGCGGGCATCCCAAACCAGAATGTGTGGTGCCAGACGGTTCCGGTGACGCCCAATACCCAATACGTGTTTTCGGCGTGGGTAACCTCGGTGATCAGCACCTCGCCGGCTATCCTGCAGTTTTCCATCAACGGCCAACCGATCGGGCCGATCTACGGAGCCCCCGGAACGACGTGCCTTTGGACCAATTTTTACACCACCTGGAACAGCGGCGGCAACGCCAGTGCGACCATTTGTATCGTGAATATGAACACGGCCCTCAGCGGCAACGACTTCGCACTCGACGATATCGTGTTCGCGCCTGTTTGCCAAAGCACGGATTCCGTGACAGTGAATGTCGTCAACATACAGGCGGCTGCGGCTCCTGCCGTTTCTTTTATTCCCTGCAACGGTGCGGAGATTACGCTCAGCGGCCAGGGCTCGAGCGTGGGCCCCGATATTTCCTATAACTGGGATACGCCCAACGGGAACATCATTTCCGGGGAAAATACTTTGTCGCCTGTGGTAAACGCAGCCGGCACGTACACGCTTACCGTTACATTCGACAACGGCTTTGTTTCCTGCACCAAAACGGCAACCGTAAACGTAGTGGAAAGCCCCAGCCAACTGGCGGCATGGATCAACCCGACGCCGCCGCTGGGTTGCGGGTCCAATACCGCCACCCTGATCGGCAACTCTACACAGCCGGGTTTTTCCACCTATGAATGGACGGCAGGCCCCGGCGGAAATATCGTCAGCGGCGCCAATTCCAAGATCGCGATGGTTGACGAGCCGGCTACCTATACTTTGCTGGTGACGAACACGGCGACCGGTTGTACGGCCACCGCCGAAGTGACCGTGACAGAGACCACCAACCCGCCGGCGGCCATTGCTTCCGTTGCCGATACCCTCAGTTGTATCTTCCCCGAAGTTACCTTATCAGGTGCGGGATCGGCATCAGGCTCGAACATCAGCTATGCCTGGACGACTCCCAACGGCGTCATCGTATCCGGTCAAAACACCCAAAACGCGGTGGCCGGCGCCGGCGGCACCTATATTCTGACGGTAACGAATACTTCCAACAACTGTTCTTCCGCCGATACCATAACGGTGGCTGCCGATACGGTGTCGCCGCAGGTGAATATCATGCCGCCGGGTATGCTGGACTGCGATACGGATACCCTGACCCTCTCTGCGACGGTGTCGCCCGCCAATGTTCCCGTTTTGTGGGGTTCTTTCGGGCCCGGCAATATCGTCTCGGGGGCGGATTCCACCGTGGCTCAGGTGACCACTACCGGTCTGTACAATATTACTGCAACCAGTCCGCAAAATGGTTGCACCAACACCGCTTCCGTAGTGGTTTCGGCCAACTATACGCCGCCGCTGGCAGTGGTGCAACCTGCAGATTCCATTACCTGCCAGTTCCCTTCCGTGATCTTGTCAGGAAACGGTTCGAGCACCGGACCGGGTTTTACGTACCAATGGACGTATTCCCCCGGCGGCAATATCGTGAGCGGCGCGGATTCGCTGGCGCCGGTCGTGAATGCACCGGGCGACTACATCCTGATCGTGACCAACATCGCCAACGCCTGCACGGCATCCGATACCCTGACGGTGGTCGCCGACACGAACCTGGTTGTGGCGATCGCCAATGCGCCGGATACGCTGACCTGTACCGTCAATGCCACGACGCTCAACGCGGACGGTTCTACTTCCGGACCTTCCATTACCTATTTGTGGTCGACCATGAACGGAAACATCACCGGGGGCGGCGACACGCCGAATCCGGATGTCGACCTGCCGGGGACTTATTCCCTGTTACTGACGAACACTTCAAACGGTTGTACCGCCACAGATCTGGCAGTGGTTGCACAAAATACGGCGCCACCGGACGTACAACTCACATCGCCGCCCCAGTTGACCTGCACCAATCCCATACAGGCCATTCAGGGGCAAAATCTTTCGCTGCCCGGTAATTTTGCGTACGCATGGACGGTTCCGCCGGGGGGGAACATCGTTTCCGGCGACAGCACGCTGACACCGTCGGTGAATGCGCCGGGGCTGTACATTCTTGCGACTACCAACCTGCTGAACGGTTGCGTTTCCTATGATTCGGTGATGGTAGCGCTGGCTGCCGGCACCCCCGTTGCCGTAGCTTCCACGCCGGGCCCGCTTACCTGCCTGGTTGCGAACCTCGTGCTGGATGCCGCCGGATCGTCGACGGGACCGGATTATACATACGGCTGGTCGACTCCCAACGGTAATATTACCGGTGGAGACGATACACCGAGCCCAGGAATCGATCAGCCCGGCACGTATAACCTGTTGATCACCAATACTTCGAACGGTTGTACCGCAACTGCCAGCGTTTTGGTGGATCAGGATACGACCGCGCCGATCGCAATGATCGAACCGCCTGCCGTGCTGACCTGCCTGCAGCCCCAGTATATCCTTTTGGCCGACGGCACCGGCGATGCTTCGTGGACGACCATTGGCGGGAATATCGTTTCCGGCGGCGATCAGTTCAGCAATACCCTGATCGACGCGCCGGGCATTTATGTTTTGAGTACGGTGGATCCTTCCAACGGTTGTATTGCGACGGACACGGTAGAAGTGACTGCCAATC
The DNA here is from genome assembly GCA_020636045.1 of Lewinellaceae bacterium. Classification (GTDB taxonomy): domain Bacteria; phylum Bacteroidota; class Bacteroidia; order Chitinophagales; family Saprospiraceae; genus M3007. Next base: position 133,050 of record JACJYP010000001.1, on the reverse strand, counting down.
AGCAGGCGCCCGGCGTTGCCGTAGACCCTCCTGCATTGCTCAGTTGCCAGCAAACGACAGCGATCATTTCCGCAACTGCTTCGGGCGATTCGCTGACATATCAGTGGCAAACGGCAGACGGGCAGTTCGTTTCAGGACAAAATTCGGCCTCACCGGAAGTGGATGCGCCGGGAAATTATTCGCTTACGGTAACGGATGGCGTGAACGGGTGTACAAATACCATCGATGCCATAGTCGACCAGGATACCATTTCGCCGCTGATCGCCATAGCGCCGCCACAGATCATTACCTGCACATTACCGGAACAAAATATCGATGCCCAAAACCTTACCCTGCCCGGCAACTTTACCTACAACTGGACGGCTGCTGCGGGTGGGAATATCGTTTCCGGTCAGGACGGTCTTTCACCGGCGGTCAATGCCGGCGGCGATTACAGCCTTCTGGTGACGAATACGGTTAACGGCTGTACTGCCGAGTTTTTCGTCAATGTGCAGCAAAACACCGTTCCGCCCGTCGCAAATGCCGGTCCGAACGATACCCTGACCTGCAACCTCAGCACGCTTACCATCAACGGTTCCGGCTCCGGTACAGGCGCCTTGAATTACTCCTGGACCAGTGCCAATGGCGGCAACATCGTTTCGGGTCAGAACAGCGCAACGCCGGTAGTGGACGCCCCGGGCGTTTACAATTTGCTGGTTGTCAATACGGTAAATGGCTGTTCGGCAATCGATTCGGTAGAAATACTCAACGACCTCAATGCGCCGCAGGCAGATGCGGGACCGGGTGCCACGCTTACCTGCACCCTTTCGCAAACAACGCTGAGCGGCGCTGCCAGCACCGGCGCCAATTTTCAATACTCCTGGACGAGCGCCAATGGCGGCAATATCGTTTCGGGCGCCGGTACGCTAAGCCCTTTGATCGATGCTCCAGGCACCTATACCCTTCAGGTCGTGAATAACAGCAACGGGTGCGTGGCCCTTTCCGAAGTGATCATTCTGGAAGACGTAGCGACACCCCCGGCCGGGGTGTCTGCGCCGGGGATATTGACCTGCGCTGTTACCAGCCTTCCCCTTTCCGGGGCCCCGGTCACGGGCGCCTACACCTGGTCATGGGTGACTACGGACGGCAACATTGTTTCGGGGGCCAATACGCCAAACCCGGTGATCGATGCGCCGGGCGCCTATACGCTGGTTGTGACCAGTCTTCAGAACGGATGTTCTGCTGCTGCCTATTCAGTCGTCAGCGAAGATGTGGCGGTACCAGTGATAAATGCTGCCGCTCCGCAAATACTGACCTGCACCGACCTCACCGTACCCGTGAACGGATCGGTCACGCAGCCGGCTTCGGGCTATCAGGCGTCGTGGTCTACTTCCGATGGCATGATCGTATCCGGCGCAAACCTTCTGAATGCAACGGCGAACGCACCCGGCACATACATCCTGACCGTGACGAACCAGCAAAATGGCTGTACATCTACCGCTCAGGCGGTGGTGGATCAAAATGTTGTGCCGCCCGTTGCGCAGGCAACGGCCCCGCAGACGATCACATGCGCCAATACCTCAGTCGCCCTCAGCGGCACAGGCTCATCGGCCGGTGCAAATTATACTTACAACTGGTCGGGAGGCCCGATCCTTTCCGGTCAGGGCACGCTGATGCCCACTGCGGGCGCGGCGGGCACATACACACTTTTGGTGACCGACCTGTCAAACGGTTGTACTTCAACCGTGGCGGCGCTCCTGCCTGCCGATACGCTTCCGCCGGTGGCCGCCATCGCCTCACCGGGCCTGATCACCTGCATTCAGACGGATATAACGCTCGATGCGGGTGCTTCGAGCCAGGGTGTCGATTTTGTCTATTCCTGGTCGACGAATGGCGGACAAATATTGAACGGTCAGAATACCCTGAGCCCGCTTGTCGGCCAACCGGGCGGGTATACCTTGTTGATCGAGAATTTACAGAACGGCTGTACCGCAACGGCACAAACTGCCGTGACTGAGGATATCACACCTCCCGATGCCGATGCAGGCAGCGCGGCTACATTACATTGCAACCAGCCGAGCACTTCACTGGCGGGTAGCAGCACAACTCCCGGCAGCATGAATTATTCCTGGACGACCCCCGACGGCAATTTTATCACTGCAACTAATATCCAAACGCCTGAAGTGGACGCGCCGGGCACCTATACCCTGCTCGTGACAAATCCTGCAAACGGATGCTCGAACACGGATTCGGTGATCGTGGCGGCGTTGCCGCCTCCGGCGTTCGAACCCGAGGTGTTGCAGCCCAACTGCCATCGCCTGAAAGGCACGGTGAATTTTGGCGCGATCACGGGAGGGATGTCGCCTTATCTGTATTCTTCGAACGGCGGACAAACGTTTTCGGGCCAATCGACGGTCCAGCAACTTCAGGCCGGCTCCTACGACCTGGTGGTGCAGGATGTGAACGGTTGCACGGCGGAAACGACGGTGATCGTAAATACGCCGTTTATTCCCGAAGTGAAACTCGAAGATTTTGTCCTGATCGAACTGGGCGAGTCGGTATTGCTGGACCCGGTGCTGAACATGCCGGACGACGATGTGGCCAGCTGGATCTGGACACCTGCGGACGGTCTCTCGTGCGCCGATTGTCCGCGGCCGGAGGCCAAGCCGCTGAAACCCGCGCAGTACACGCTGACGGTCGTTGACTCCAACGGTTGCGAAGCGAAGGCTACGATCCGCATTTTGGTGGATCGCAAGCGGTTTTTGTATGCGCCCAACATCTTTTCACCCAATGACGACGGCATCAACGATATGTTTACGTTGTACGCCAAAGGGGTGACGGACATTCAGCGCCTGCAGGTGTTCGATCGCTGGGGGGCGGAAGTATTCATGGTAGAACACCTGCAACCCAACGACGAACTGCACGGCTGGAACGGGACTTTCAGGGGACACGATCTGAACCCGGCGGTCTTCGTGTGGCAGGCAGTGGTCGAGTTCGAAGACGGGGCGGTCGAGGTGTTTTCGGGCGATATAACGCTGGTGCGATAGGCATATGCATTAAAATTGCGGCGCAGCAGGCCACAGCGGGCTTTCCGGTCCGGCGAAAGAATGGCGCTTGTTGCCCGAAAAATTCCTAACCTTGCAGCAAAAATCGCTATGCCCGAAAAAAGCGGTACCGGCATCATCATTGGACGCTTTCAGGTGTTCGAACTGAATGAAATTCACGAAAAACTGATCGCAGCCGTCGTGGAACACCATGAGCGCGTCATCATTTTTCTCGGTTCCAACCCGGCGCCCAGCCTGCAAAACCCGATCGACCTGGAGTTGCGGGTCCTGATGTTCCACGACCGCTTTGGCGAAGACATACAGGTGGAGGAAATGCCCGACCTGCCCGATGACCGCATCTGGAGCCAGGAACTGGACCGGCGCATTCTCGAATTGCGTCCCTCGGGCGAAGTAACGCTTTACGGCTCGGAAGAGGATTTTGTGGATCGCTATACGGGGCGTTATGCCGCGAAGGTATTGGAAGCGCGTGAAGAAGACTTTCCTGAAAATCCGCACATGGATGCGCTGGAGAACCTGCGTGATTTTCGAGCCGGCATTATATATGCCAATATGCAGCGATTCCCGACGGTATATCCGACGGTAGATGTGGCGGTGTTCAGGAACGGCTGGCGCGAACTGATGCTTGCGCGGAAACCCAATGAAACCAGGTTCCGGCTCCCGGGAGGTTTCACCGACCCTTCCGACGAAAGTTACGAAGACGCTGCCCTGCGCGAACTGGGCGAAGAATGCGGGGAGATTACGGTTGATGAATTGACTTACCTGGGTTCATGCCGCATCGAAGACTGGCGGTACCGCGGCTCCTGGGACAGCATCATGACCCATTTGTACGTTTGCGAACTGGCAGAAGGCGAACCGGAACCCAGCGACGACATCGAAGAACTGCATTGGTTCGACGTGAAGAAATTGCAATCGGACCAGTTCGTGCAGGAACACCGGCCGCTCTGGGACATGATCAAGGAATACCTTGAAGAAGAGCGCTGACCTGTAGGTTTATGGGTCAACCTTCCGCAGGCTCTTCTTCTACCAGCGCTTCGGCGTCTTCTTTGTCGTTGCCTGCTTCGGCCATATCTATTTCCACCCGCAAATTTTCGATGATAAAATCCTGGCGCTCAGGGGTGTTTTTTCCCATGTAGTAATCGAGCACGTGATCCAGGTTCGTCTCTTCGGGCAGTATGACCGGGTCGAGGCGGATATTTTCGCTGATAAAGTCGGCAAACTCGTTCGGGCTGATCTCGCCGAGCCCTTTAAAGCGCGTGATCTCGGGTTTTCCGCGCAATTTCTTGATGGCTTCCTGCTTTTCGGTTTCCGAATAACAGTAGTATGTCTTTTGCTTGTCGCGCACGCGGAACAGGGGGGTATCGAGGATGTAGAGGTGCCCGTTGCGCACCAGGTCGGGGAAAAACTGGAGAAAGAAGGTGAGCAGCAGCAGCCGGATGTGCATGCCGTCGACGTCGGCATCCGTGGCGATCACCACGCGGCTGTAACGCAGGTCGTCGAGCGAATCCTCGATGTTGAGTGCGTGTTGCAGCAGGTTGAACTCCTCGTTCTGGTAGACGATCTTTTTGGTCAGGCCGTAGCAGTTGAGCGGCTTGCCGCGCAGGCTGAACACGGCCTGCGTATTTACATCGCGCGCTTTCGTGATGGAGCCGCTCGCCGAGTCGCCCTCCGTGATGAAGATCGTGCTGGCATTCCGCGCCTCCTCGGGGCCTTTTTCGTTGAGGTGGTAGCGGCAGTCGCGCAGTTTTTTGTTGTGGATATTGGCGGCTTTGGCGCGCTGGTTGGCCAGTTTTTTTACGTCGGCGATCTCCTTGCGCTCGCGCTCCGACTGCTGGATGCGTTTGAGCATCTCCTTGGCGACTTCGGGATTTTTATGGAGAAAATCGTCGAGTGCCTTGGTCAGGAAATCGGACATCCAGGTGCGGATATTCTGCCCGTCGGGCGCGATCTTTTCCGAGCCCAGCCGCGTTTTGGTCTGCGATTCGAACACCGGCTCTTCCACACGTACGCTCACCGCAGCGATCACACTTTCGCGGATATCCTTTGCATCGAAACTTTTCTTGAAATGTTCGCGCACGGTTTTTACCAGTGCCTCGCGGAAAGCATTGAGGTGCGTGCCGCCCTGTGTGGTGTTCTGGCCGTTAACGAAAGAATAGTACTGCTCGCCGTAGTGATCGCCGTGCGTCATCGCGATTTCCACGTCTTCACCGGTGAGGTGGATGATCGGGTAGCGGATGTGCTCGGAGTTCGTTTTCTTTTCGAGCAGGTCGAGCAGGCCGTTTTTCGAGTAAAAGGTCTTTCCGTTGTAAACGATCCTCAGCCCGGCATTCAGGTAGGCGTAATTCCACAATTGCTGCTCTACGTACTCGTTCACCCAGCGGAATTGCCGGAACATGCCGTTGTCGGGCTTGAAATGGATGATCGTGCCGTTCTCTTCCTTGGAGGACTCCAGTTTGCTTTCTTTCAGGAGTTTGCCGAACTGGAATTCAGCCCACTTGGCCTTTCCGTCGCGTACGGCCGTCACCTTGAAATATTCCGACAGGGCATTTACGGCTTTGGTACCCACGCCGTTGAGGCCCACGGATTTTTTGAATGCCTTGGAATCGTACTTGGCGCCGGTGTTGATCTTGCTGACTACGTCCACCACTTTGCCGAGCGGTATGCCACGGCCGTAGTCGCGCACCATCACGCCGTGTTCGTTGATGCTCACTTCGATATGCTTCCCGAAGCCCATGGCGTACTCGTCGATGGAGTTGTCGAGCACCTCTTTGAGCAGTACGTAAATGCCATCCTCGGGGCTGCTGCCGTCGCCGAGTTTGCCGATGTACATGCCCGGGCGCAGGCGGATGTGCTCGCGCCAGTCGAGTGATTTAATTTCGTCTTCGGTATAGCGGATCTCCTGCATGGGCTTTTTGCGCTTATTGGATCGTTGCTCGCCGGCTTTCGCTTGCTGCCGGCCACTCTTTTTCGACTTGGATGTTTTAAAATTGGCGCCCAAAGTAATACAGTTTTGATCGATTGACAAAAGGGTTGGCGGGGTTCGGGCAAATTTAAAACAAAATATTTTAATTTAAAACAAATTTTGTCAAATGACTATTTGCGCCCTATCGCTTCGAATCGCGACGTGTTTTGTCAAAGTCCGAACATAATTTATGTAAATCGCTGCATATACAGGGTCTTGCGCAACAACCGGGCGTGCTCATGTGTCCAAAAATGAAACAATTGCTTCCCCTCAATATGCACACCAATTCGCTTATTGTCTGAACATTATGAACAAGATCAAAAAACGGGCTCGTTTTTACTGCCGGTTATCCGGAATGGCGCTGCTATTTGTCGCTGTGGCAGCTTACGGACAAGACCCCGAAGCACTCAGCGAGAAGAGAATGCCCGACCCCAAAACGGAGTTGCTGGCCGACTCGATGTATCACCACCTGATGCCGCAGCAGCATTTTCACGATAAGGAGCAGTTGATAAAGATACTTCAACAACACGAAGGGAGGCCCACCGATCTGAAGCATATCGAAGGACTCGGGCAATCGGATTTTGAAATGCACTATCTGGTGTTTCCCCTTCGTGTCGCGATCGTGGTGGATCCGGCGCGGCCCGATCAGTTGAGCCTGCCACGTATCAGGAAGGGCATCGAAATTCTCAACCGCTCCCTGTCCGATGCCTGGATACAGTTCAAAACGGTGCGTATCGACACGATCTATGCGCCTGTGACGATCAATTCCCTGAAAGACCGGAATTACGAAGTCTATTATGCCTTTTCCATCGCGCACGACCTGCGCGATACGATAAGTTTGTACCTCGTGGACAATGAAGAAAACCTGTGCGAAGATTATCGCTGCGCCCGTACGCAGGGCTTCTCGAATATCCTTGAAACGTACACAAACAACGTCGTGATCGACAAATTCTTTGTAGACGACTTCAAGGTAATGCCGCATGAATTCGGGCATTATTTCGGCTTGCTACACACTGCCGAAACGGTTTTCGGACTGGAGCGGGTGGATGGCGGCAATTGCACCGAAGCCGGGGACAGGGTATGCGATACGCCGGCCGATCCGGGTGAAGTTTACGGAGTGTACGTGAATTATTCCAACTGTGAAATGAAAGGCCTCAAGGAAGCGGGCACAGGTCTCGAATACCACCCCATGATCAACAATTACATGTCGTACTACGCGCCTTGTTACATGCGGAAATTCTACTTCACCCCGGGGCAACTGGATGTCATTTTCTATGCGGCAGTACACATCCGCCCGAATCAGATCATCGAATTGGGCGAAGTGCCGGAGTTTTAGGCGACTTAGCCTATTTTTTCTTTTTGCTTTTCTTTTCCGGGGCCTGATCCACGAACTCTATTCCCAATCCGACCCACTCAGCCAGTTGTTTGTCCGTTTCAAACCCCTCCGGCGCTATGTAGAGGAAACCTTTCAGCGCCTTGCCGGTGAAATCCATCTCGCGGCAATGCGGCTTTTCAAGCGAGGATTCGTACCTGGAAGCGACTACGCGCACCATCAGTTCGTCTTTGACGATCCCGCAGGCCATTTTACCCTTGTACATGAACGCCAGGCCGCCGAACATCTTTTTTTCTTCTAGATCGGAATGAGCGGCCAGCGCGACGCGGATGCGGTCGGCCAGTAATTCGTTGTAAGCCATGTGCAAAAAGTTTACTGATCGGAATGCAGGGCCATGCGGTTGCCCTCGGTATCGATAAACATGGCCATATAGCCGTGTTCGGGCGAGATCTGGGTTTTGGGACGGGTGACGCGCCCGCCTGCGCCTTCTACGCGGTCGAGTACTTCCTGCAGGTCCGGATTGGCCTCGAGATAGACCAGGGTGCCGTGCGTTTCGCTGGGCTGGTAGGCCTCGTGCTGGCAAAGGGCTGCGCCCACTCCTTTATGGGGGAAAATGCCCATTTTGAATCCGCCGAAGTCGATCAACTGGGTGTCCATTTGAAAAATGGCGTCGTAAAACTTTTTCGCCCGCGCAATGTCGGTGGCGGGGATCTCAAACCAGGTGGTCCATGCTTTCATAAGCGAAAGAGATAAAAGGGTGACAAAAAGAACCGGCTTTTTGTGCTATTCCGGAAGTTTGGGCGCACAAAAATAACTTTTTGTTTTTAAAAACACAAAAAGTTTTTAAATAATTATTGCCAGTGCAACTCCGATTACCCCTGGTTTATTCAGCAGCGGTAGTTTGTTCGCGATAAGAAATGACCCACAATCCCGCAAAAGTGAAAAGACCGTTGATCAGGATGGTCAGGAAGCCCAGGTCGAACCATTGCTTGCAGGTGATCTCCAGTATCCAGGTGAGGGTAGGCGCCAGCAGGCATACGGTTACTGCCCAGCGATCGTGTATTTTTAGTTTGGTGAACAATCCGAATGAAAACAGACCCAGCAGCGGTCCGTACGTATAGCCTGCGATCTTGAACAGCAGGTTGATCACGGCATCGCTGCTCAGGGCATCCAGGATCATGATAATGACAACGAACAATGCCGAGAACCCCAGGTGCACCAGGGTGCGAAGCCTTGTTTGCCGTTTTACGGAGGCTTCGTAAGCCGCCACTTCCGCCTCGGCGGCATAAGGATCGGGCCGGGCCGGGGCCTTTTTTTCAAAATTGAGAAAATCAATACAGAAACTCGTCGTCAGCGCCGTCAGTGCCGAATCGGAACTGGCATAGGTACTGGCGATCAGGCCGAGAATGAAGAAAATGCCTGCCGCCATTCCCAGGTGGTCAAATGCGATCTTCGGATACAAATAGTCGGTGCGGTCGGGTATCTGAAGCCCCAGCGAACCCGCGTACATGTAGAGCAGGGCCCCGAGCATGAGGAACAGGAAGTTGATCACCACCAGGTAGATGCAAAAGACGAACATGTTCTTCTGCGCCTCGCGGATGTTTTTGCAGGCCAGGTTTTTCTGCATCAGGTCCTGATCGAGCCCCGTCATGGCGATGGCGATCAGGGCGCCGCTGACAAATTGCTTGACGAAGTGGTTGGGGTCGCTGAGAAAATTGTCGAAGAAGAAAATTTTCCCGTAGCGCCCTTCCATGATCGCAGGCACGAGGCGGTCTACGCCCAGGTCCAGTGTTTTACCGATCGTGATTACCGTAAAGATCAGCGCCGCCAGAAAAAAAGTGGTCATGATCGTATCGGTCCAGATAATGGTTTTCAGCCCGCCTTTAAAAGTATAGGCATAGATCAGGGCCAGCATCAGCGACACGGTGAGGGGGAATGGCACGCCCAGCGGGGAAAACACAAATACCTGCAGTACCGTAGCGGCCAGAAACATGCGCGCGGCGGAGCCAAGCGTGCGGGAAAGCAGGAAATACGCCGCGCCGGTCTTGTACGACCAGTGCCCGAGGCGCTGTTCCAGGTATCCGTATATCGACGTCAGTTGCAGCCGGTAATAGAGTGGCATCAGCACCGTGGCAATGAAAAGATAGCCGGCCAGATAGCCGAACACCACCTGCATATAGGAAAATGCCATATTGAAGCCGCCGCCGCCAACTTTCCCGGGAATAGATATAAACGTGACACCACTGATGCTCGTACCGATCATGGCATAGGCCACCACATACCAGGGTACTTTCCTGTTTGCGAGGAAAAATCCTTCATTGCTCACATTTCGCCCGGTCAGCCACGCTACGCCGATCAGCATGGCGAAATAGAGGAACAGGACAACGAGCACAAGCGTGGGTGTAAGATGTGCTGTCATTACTTTCGGGTGTAAACGCGGATTTAACAGTCAGGGGTGCGGGGCAAATGTAGATTTTTTCGCGTAAGCAGCAGATTTTCTGCAAAAAGCTTCGACAGGCCTCGCGCTGTTAAAATGGGCTATATTTCGATTTTTGAATGCTTTAAAGAACCCTGTTTGGCAAATTGCCCTGTAACGACTGAAATAAACAGAAACGGAAAATAAAGGCAAAAAAAATGACGGATTCAGGAAAGTGCTTTACGTTTGTTATTCAGTCTTAATCTTTTCACTTTCATCTAAATCTGTTCCAGTTATGAAGTACAAAACCTTATGCAGGTGTATCCTGCTACCGGCCCTGCTCCTGTTTGGGGCACAGGTTGCACTGGCTCAATTCACTGTTTCGGGGCGCGTGACGGACGCCAACGGCGAAGCCCTTCCGGGCGCGACGGTGGCCGTTGTAGGCGCTTCACGCGGCACGACAGCCGACGTCGACGGCAACTACAGCGTGGAGATACCCGGCAATGCCGCTACCCTTGCCATTGCCTACACAGGCTACAAAACGGTAAACGTCCAGGTGACTTCTGCCAGCCCCAAGGTCGACGTTATCATGGAAGAAGACTTTGCCGGCCTTGATGAGGTCGTGATCTCGGGTCTTGCTACCAATGTGAAGCGCGCCAACCTGGCCAACGCCGTCTCGTCCATCACCAGTAACGAACTGGTGGGCACTACCGTGCAATCGACCATGGACGGCGCCCTGTACGGCAAACTCACGGGCGTCAACATCATTGCCAACTCAGGCGCGCCGGGTGGCGGCGCTACCGTCAAATTCAGGGGGATCACCACCCTCAACGGTAATTCACAGCCGCTATACATCGTCGACGGTGTGTACTACGACAATTCCAACTTCCGCTCAAACACCAACTTCGTGTCGGCGGCTGCCGGACAGGGTAGTACGCGCTATCAGGACAACCCCTCCAACCGCGTTGCCGACCTCGATCCCGAAGACATCGAGCGCATCGAGGTGCTCAAAGGCGCTTCCGCTGCCGCGATCTACGGTTCCCGGGCCGCTGCCGGTGTGGTGCTGATCACCACCAAGCGCGGCCGCAAGGACGGCAGCACGGAAGTGAATGTATCGCAGTCCATTGGTTTCCAGCAGCAATTGAAGAAACTGGGCGTACGCCAATGGGATGCCTCCAAGGTAGAAGCATCGTTCGGTACCGACGAAGTAGCCAAATACAACCAGGCTGTTACAGCGGGAAAAGTGTATAACTACGAAGACGAACTTTTCGGCGAGAAAGGCATACTCAATACCACCCGCCTGTCGATCAACGGCGGTTCCGACAAGTTCGGTTATTACGCCGGGGTCACCAAAAAGTCGGAAAACGGCATCGTTAAAAATACCGGCTACGACAAAACTTCGGTACGCCTGAACCTCGATTCAAAGGCTTTTTCATGGGCCGATCTGCAGGTGAACCTCAATTACGTGAACTCTGAATCGGATCGCGGTTATTTCAACAACGACAACACTTCGACCACATTGGGGATCTCTTATGTTTCGACGCCCTCCTGGGCCGATCTGTTCCCCGACGAGCAGGGCAACTACCCGAACAACCCGTATGCGCCCTCCAACTTCCTCCAGACGCGTGACCTGGTGACGAACCGCGAAAAGGTCGACCGTATTCTCGGTGGCGCGATCGGCACATTCAAGTTGTGGAGCAATGAAAGCAACGTGCTGAACCTGATCGTACGCGGCGGCGCCGATCAGTACTCGCTGCGCACGCGGTCCATTTTCCCGCGCGAACTGCAGTTCCAGAAAGACGGCAACGGTACCAACGGCGTATCCATCGCCGGCACGGCGAGCAGCTTCGGTACCAACATCGCCGCATTCCTCGTACATACTTTTACCACCAACAGCAACATCTCTTTCCGCACACAGGCGGGCGTCACGCAGGAAAACCTGGACCAGGATTTTGTCAATACCGTGGCTTCCCAGCTCATCGGCTCGCAAACCAACCTGAACCAGGCCGGTTCGGTGCAGGTGATCCAGGAGCGACTGAAGCAGGTAGACAAGGGCTTTTTTGCCCAGGAAGAGGTCAATTTCAAGGACATTGCCATCCTGACGCTGGGTATCCGCGGCGACAAGTCGAGCCGCAACGGCGATGCCAACAAGCTGTACTACTATCCGAAAGCCTCGCTGGCGCTTAATATTCACGAAATGACCGACCTGGGCGGCGAGATCAGCCAGCTCAAGCTGCGCGGCGCCTTCGGCCAGTCGGGTAACTTCGGACCCTTCGGCGCCACCTATACGCCGCTCAATCCGATCATCATCGACGGCAGCACGGGCTCCATCATCGGTATCACCCTCGGCAACACGACCATCGGTCCGGAACGCCAGACGGAGATCGAAATGGGCTTCGACCTCGGATTTGTACAAAACCGCTACAACTTTGAATTCACCTACTACCTCAAAAACATCGACGACCTGATCCTCCAGGTCAATACGCCGAGCTCTTCGGGTTTCACCACGGCATGGCGTAATGCCGCCGACCTCGAAAACAAAGGCTTCGAGATCGCGCTCGACCTGAATCCCGTGCGCAACCGCGACATCAACTGGGATAGCCGCATCAGTTTCTGGAAGAACACGGCGAAGATCAGCCGCCTCGACGTGCCGGCGTACAACCTCGGCGCTTTCGGCGCTACGCTCGGCACCTACCGCATCGAAGAAGGCAAGTCTCCGACCCAGATCGTAGGCATCGACCCGGACGCCGATGCGAACGGCCTGCACGTATTTGGCGATGCGGAACCCGATTTCCAGATGGCGTTCAACAACGCGCTGCGTTATCGCGAATGGGAACTCAATTTCCTGTTCCACTGGAAAAAAGGCGGTGAGAATATCAACCTGAGCACGCTGCTGTCCGATATTTTCGGTACCAGCCCCGACTATGACGGCACGAACCTCGATCCGAGCGGTATGGCAGTCAACGGCGACTATCGCCTTTCCCAACTGGGTGTATCGGCAAATGCATGGGTGGAAGATGCCGGTTATCTGCGCCTGCGCGAGGTTGGTCTGCGCTACAACCTGCCTCCCCGCTGGTTCAACGACAAGGCAAAAGTGAAACTCGGCTTCTCGGGCCGTAACCTGATCAATATCTTCGATTACAGCAGCTACGATCCCGAAGTGTCGAACTTCGGCACGGACGCCATTTCATCCAGCGTGGAAGTGACGCCGTTCCCGTCGGCAAAAAGTTTCTTCTTCACCATCGGAGCCACTTTCTGATGCCGGATATTGAGTAAAGGGCCCGCAGGCCCGTATTCAACAATCAAGTTTCACATTTCAAAAAAGTAACTCATGATACTTCGAAATATTTCAAAAATGATCCTTCCGGCGTTCCTGGCCATGGGCTTCGTTGCTTGCGACATCGATACCATCGATGATCCCAACAACCCAAGCGTGGGCGCCATTTCAGCGAACGCATCCCTTAGCGAAATACAGAATCTGGTAACGGGCATCGAAGCGGGTATGCGCCTCAACCTCGGCCAGTACTACGACGGTGTCGGTGTGATCGGCCGCGATTTTTATCGCTTCTCCACGTCCGACCCGCGTTTTACTTCCGACCTGCTCGGCAAAGGTTCCGCTACGCTCGACAACAATACGTTTTACACCACCAATCCTTATTCCTCGCGGTATCGCGCCGTTAAAAATGCCAATATCCTGCTGGAAGCCGTAGATAACTCGACGGCACTTACCACGGCGGAAGCGCGCAATGCCGTAAAGGGCTATGCAAATACCATCAAGGCATACCAGCTGTTGCTGGTGTGGGTGCAGCAATATGACAACGGCATCCGTATTGAAGTGTCAAATGCCGACGATCTCGGGCCATTCATCGGCGAGAACGACCACAAGGCTGCCCTGCGCGCCATCGCTATGATCCTCGATGAAGGTTACGGGCAGCTGACCAGCGGCGGCGCTGAATTTCCGTTCAGCCTGAGCAGCGGTTTTACAGGTTTCGATACGCCGGTCGCATTTGCCCATGTGAACCGGGCGCTGCTGGCACGGGTCCAGGCGTACAACGAAAACTGGGACAATGCGCTGGATGCGTTGGGCAGTTCTTTCCTCGACCTCGGCGGCGACCTGAATACGGGTGTGTATCACACGTACTCAACTGCAGGTGGCGATGCGCTCAACCCGCAGTGGTATCCTTTGAATGCCACCGGCGAATCGAGGGTAGCCCACCCTTCGTTTGTTGCTGATGCCGAAGCGGGCGATATGCGCCTGAGCAAGGCAACGGCCCGCGACAATACCGAATTTCAGGACGGTCTGCAGAGTGATTACGATTTCACAGTATACGCTAACAACAGCAGCTCGATCCCGATCATTCGCAACGAAGAACTGATCCTGCTGTACGCCGAGGCTAACATCCAGAAAGGCGACGCCACGTCGCTCAACAATGCCGTGAGTGCACTCGATGTCATCCGAAATGCAGCCGGTCTGCCCGATTACAGCGGACCTGTCGATCAGGCCGCTCTGCTCGATGAAATGCTGATGCAGCGGCGTTATTCGCTGTATGGTGAAGGGCATCGCTGGGTGGATATGCGCCGGTACGGCCGGCTCGACGAATTGCCGCTCGACCGCTCCGGCGACGATGTATGGACGAAATTTCCGCGTCCTGCCAATGAAGACTGATTGAATTCCGCTTTGCGGATTGCACCGGCGACAGGCCCCGTGCGTGTTTCGACGCGCCCGCGGGCCTGTCGCCTTTTTTGGCTGCCGCACTGCTACACTTGCGCGGCATATTTATCTTTACGGCGTGTTCACTCTTCCAAACATTCCGCGTCAGGCTCGCCGGATCTGGTTTCTGATCATTGTCGTTTTTATAGCCGATTTGCTGCTGCCGCGCAACTGGGACGTAGCGTTCGGCTATCTGCTTGCGATGTTCCTATCCTTCACGTTCAGGGAAAAAAGCGACGTGTTGTTGCTGGCTGTGATCACCACAGTGCTGGCGATCATCGCAGCCATGCTGAAACCGCAGGAAGTACCACTCGAACGGATGTTGTTCGAGCGCCTGCCGGCCATCCTGGGATTCTGGGCATCCGCTTTTTTTGTGATCCGTTTTATCGAACTTCGTGAGGATGAGAAGGTGCAGGAAGGACGTTTCAAGGCACTTTTTGAATACGCTACCAACGGCATTATTCTGGCTAACCAATCCGGAAAAATTGTAATGGCCAACCCGGCGGCTGAAATGCTTTTTGGCTATGAAAAAGGCGAAATGCTGGGCGAAACGGTAGAGGCTCTGATACCGCCTCAATACAGAGCGAAACACATTGAATACCGCAACCAATACCAGCACAAACCAAGCCCGCGCAACATGGCGATCGGCCGAGATCTGTACGGGGTCAAAAAAGACGGCACTGAATTTCCGGTGGAAATAAGCCTCAGTCCCTACCACACTTCCGGAGGCGACTATTCCATCGCTTTCATCCTCGATAACACATACCGGAAGAATTATGAAAATTCCATCCTGCAGCAAAAGCAGGAATTATCGGCACTGAGCGAGGCGCTGAAGCAGCTGAACGAAGGCCTTGAAAACAAAGTACTGGAACGCACCCGCGAACTGGAACAGGCCAAAAACGAAATAAAAAGCGCCCTCGACAAAGAGCGCGAGCTCGGCGAACTGAAAAGCCGCTTTGTCAGCATGGCTTCGCACGAATTCAGAACACCGCTTACATCCGTGCTTTCATCGGCGGGGTTGATCGGACAATACAGCGAACGGGGCGATCTGGTGAACATAAAAAAACACGCAGCCCGGATCAAAAATGCCGTCAATGGCCTGAATACCATCCTGACGGAATTCCTTTCACTCGGTCGTCTGGAAGAAGGACGGTTGGCGGTGAAACTGGAAATGGTGGATCTGGAAGACTGCGTGCAGCAGACCTACCAGGAAATGCGCAACCTGTTCAAGGCGGAGCAGCAGTTTGAACATCATCATAAAGGCAAAAAGACAGCGCTTCTGGATTGTGCATTGCTGAAAAACATCCTGATCAACCTTATCTCGAACGCGATAAAATACTCACCCGAGACCGCCACCATCACCGTGCTGTCAGAGGTGGATGAAGCCAGGACCCGGATCACGGTGCGGGATCAGGGCATCGGTATTCCGCTGCCAGAACAAAAGCATTTGTTCGACCGCTTCTTTCGCGCCACCAACGCGACCAATATTCAGGGGACGGGCCTAGGCCTCTACATCGTACAGCGCTACACGGAAGCCATGGGCGGAAAGATCGGCTTCAAAAGCGAAGTAGAAAAAGGCAGCGATTTCTGGGTGGAATTCGATGGTGAAACAAGGATATCTTCCACCTGAGATTCTATGCCGGCCGGACTTTGACCAATCCGGATAAAAGGAAAAGCGCGCCCGCTACGAATAAAGGCACCGAGATCAGCATAAAGGTGCCGAAATGCCTTGCCGTTCCAAAATAAAAGGTAAAAGCGATCCCCAGAAACAGGAATAGCACGCCACCCGCGAGCCGGTATCGCCATGCAACGATCAGGGCTGCCAGGCAGAGGAAGGCCGGTATCAGGTGTATAAGAAAAGCGATCAGGTTTTCGCCGGCTGTTCTTTCTCCTTCAAATGCATCGAGCGACAGGAGGATCAGTAAACCGATAAAGACAACGGCCACAACCCTCGGCAACCAGCGGAGTATTTGTTGACGTAGCATTTCCCAAAAGATTTTTTTCGCGATATATGTTCCAAGTGCCGCTACAAAGATAGCGGCACTTCTTTATCTGCCCGCCTCATGCGTGCGACAGCGGTGTTGAAAATCTCTTCTGACAACATCTGGCAGCACTCTTCGGATCAAAATCACCGGTATGCTTGATCTGCATCACCTTCTCCGCTTTGCTGCACCCTGATCTTGCACCCGTTTTCAGAACAACACTCCCGGAATTATGGAAATTATGCTTTTACTGATCCTTTTCAGCCTGCTGCTGGCCGCAGGTTTTTTACTCGTGTACATATGGGCGGCGCGGAACGGACAGTTTGACGATGATTATACTCCCTCCGTGCGGATGCTTTTCGACAATACCGTACCCGAAAGCGACAGTCAGACAAAGGACGATCGGGAAGCCGCAGAAAACACTGAAAAGAACAACCTTCAATCAGAACGATAAAACGCATCTAATTCTCGCCATATGAGTAATATTCAACAGTTTCATTACGACAACCGAATCTCCCGTGCATTCGGTATGGCCTCATTCATCTGGGGGGTAGTGGGGATGCTGGTGGGCCTGATCCTGGCCCTGCAGCTGGTGTTCCCCTCCCTGAATTTCAGTGAAAACGGCTTTCAGTACCTCACTTTTGGCAGGTTGCGCCCGCTGCACACCAATGCGGTGATCTTCGCATTTGTGGGCAATGGCATCTTCATGGGTGTGTACTACTCCCTGCAGCGCCTGCTGAAAACCCGGATGTGGAGCGACAAACTTTCCTGGATACACTTCTGGTCCTGGCAGGTAGTGATCCTTTGCGCCGCATATACCCTCCCGATGGGTTTCACGACCAGCAGCGAGTACGCCGAACTGATCTGGCCGATCGACTTGCTGATCACCCTGGTGTGGGTGGTTTTCGGGATCAATATGTTCGCGACCATCCTCACCCGCCGGGAAAATCACCTGTACGTGGCCATCTGGTTTTACATCGCGACCTGGGTGACCGTAGCCGTGCTGCACATTGTGCGCAGTTTTGAACTACCCGTCACGCTCACGCAGAGTTACCCCCTGTTTTCGGGGGTGCAGGATGCGCTGGTGCAATGGTGGTACGGCCACAATGCCGTGGCATTCTTCCTGACGACACCGTATCTCGGCATGATGTATTATTTCCTGCCGAAAGCCGCTAACCGGCCGGTATATTCCTACAAACTGTCCATCATCCACTTCTGGGCATTGATCTTTATCTACATCTGGGCGGGCCCGCACCACCTGTTGTATTCTTCGATGCCCGACTGGGTGCAATCGCTCGGTACCGTATTTTCCATCATGCTGATCGCGCCGTCGTGGGGCGGTATGCTCAACGGTCTGCTCACATTGCGCGGCGCCTGGGACCGCGTGCGGGAAGACCCGGTGCTCAAGTTTATGGTGGTAGCGGTGACGGCTTACGGCATGGCCACTTTCGAGGGCCCGATGCTGTCGATCAAGTTCTTCAACGCCATCAGTCACTTCACGGACTGGACGATCGCCCACGTACACGTCGGCGCGCTTGGCTGGAACGGCTTCCTGACTTTCGGCGCCCTGTACTGGATGTGGCCGCGCATTTACCGCACAGAACTCTACTCCCGCCAGTTGGCCAACGTGCATTTCTGGCTGGGCACGCTGGGTATCGTATTCTATGCCGTGCCGATGTACTGGGCCGGCTGGACGCAAGCCATGATGTGGAAAGAGTTTACACCGGAAGGTACCCTCGCATGGGGCAATTTCCTCGATACCGTGCTGCAGATCAAGCCGATGTACGCTATCCGCGCCCTGGGCGGCACCCTTTTCTTTGTAGGCGTATTGCTCGGCGTATACAACCTCTTCAAAACAGCCCAGCAGGGCTCTTTCCTTGCCGATGAAACGGCAGAAGCACCAGCACGCGAACGCCTGCCGGCAAAAACGCCTGCCAATGAATACTGGCACCGCTGGATCGAGCGCCGTCCCATGCAGATGTTGTTGTGGAGCACCATCCTGATCGCCATCGGCGGCATCGTGCAGATCATCCCGATGGTCTTCATTGAAAGCCAGGTGCCCAAGATATCTACGGTGCAGCCTTACACGCCGCTCGAACTCACCGGCCGCGACATCTACATCCGCGAAGGATGCGTAGGCTGCCACTCGCAGATGATCAGACCTTTCCGCGATGAGACGGTGCGCTACGGCGAGTACTCGAAGTCGGGAGAGTACATCTACGACCGCCCCTTCCTTTGGGGCAGCAAGCGCACGGGGCCCGATCTCTGGCGCGAAGGCGGGCGGAACCCGGACCTCTGGCACTACAATCACATGATGGACCCGACGACGACTTCGCCCCGCTCAATCATGCCGCCGTACCCGCACCTGGCCGAACAGGAACTCGATCTAAGTTCCCTGCCCGACAAGATCACGGCACTTCGCAAACTCGGAACACCCTATACGCGTGATTTTGAGAAATATGCCGTCGCCAATGCCCGTGAACAGGCCAAGACCATCGCTCTGCATCTGGCCGA
This sequence comes from Lewinellaceae bacterium, assembly GCA_020636045.1. Lineage (GTDB taxonomy): Bacteria > Bacteroidota > Bacteroidia > Chitinophagales > Saprospiraceae > M3007. The sequence goes on along the minus strand of JACJYP010000001.1, from coordinate 114,091 downwards.
TCAGGGCGTGAAGGACGAAGGACTCGAAAACAAGGAGATCGTGGCGATCATCGCCTACCTACAGCGCCTCGGCACCGACATCAAGGTGCAGCCCACGGTAAGCGAGTAAAACCGCGCGGGTCCCGGCGGAAAGGCTACAACCCTTTCCGCCGGACTTCCGCTCCCTGTTCACCATAGCATTCAACTTTCATCATTCCGTATCATGTACAAATATCTGCTTCAATCAGTCGAGGGTATCCAGTGGTTCGGCATCATTACCTTGCTGCTGTTCTTCGGTACTTTTTGCCTGGCGATCATCCGCGCCTTTTTTTCCAAAAAGGAAGATATGCAACGGATGTCCAATATGCCCCTGGAAGACTAACGCCTGCTCATTCCCTGTTTATCAATTTTTTGAAAAATGAAATCGAAAAAATATACGCTTGTCCTGCCGCTCGTGATGCTCGCCGTATCGGGCTGGAGCCAGGCAGTGCAGGCCGCTGCTACTACTGCTGAACCGGCTGCACAGCAACTTTCGGATATCATGACGATCATACTGACGGTGGCAGGATCTGCCCTGTTTATCGTCGCCATGATCTATGTTGTCAAAGTAAACCAATTCCTCTACAAAAAGGTACTCCAACTGGAGGCTCAGAAAAGCGGCGCCGTAATACCGGAAGAAGTACCGGCAGTAGAAGCAGCCGCCGGCGACGACTTCTGGACCCGGATGCGCAAACAGTATTGGGAAGACGCCGTACCCATCGAACGGGAGGAGGAGATCACGTTCCACCATGCCTACGATGGTATTCGCGAGCTGGACAACCGCCTGCCGCCGTGGTGGGTGAATTTGTTCTTCCTGACGGTCGTGTGGGCGTTCGGATACATGTACTACTACCACTGGGGAGGCGACGGCCTCTCTTCCACGGAGCGCTACAACCTCGAAGTGGAAACGGCGAAAAAAGAACTGGCAGTAGCGCTGGCCGGCAGGGCAAACGCTGTTGATGAGTCCAATGTTACGGCCCTTACGGATGGCTCTTCACTGGGCGAGGGCGAACTGATATTCAAAAACACCTGTGCCGCCTGTCACGGACAGCAGGGAGAAGGTGGTATCGGTCCCAACTTTGCCGACGAATACTGGCTGCATGGCGGCGGGATCAAGAATATTTTCAAAACCATCAAGTATGGTGTGCCTGACAAGGGTATGATCTCCTGGCAGGCTCAGTTGAAACCGACCGATATGCAAAAGGTCGCAAGCTATATTCTGACCCTCCAGGGCACCAATCCGCCCAACCAGAAAGCGCCGCAAGGCGAAATATGGAAAGAGGACGAAGGTGCCGCACAGGATTCCACATCTACCGCTCCGGAAACATTGCCGGCAGAAGTTCCCGCAGATACTCAGTAAATTTAGGTGATACCGAGCGGCAGCTTGTTCGGCTTGTCGTTCGGTGTATTTAAATTTGGCATATGAACAACGAATTTTTGGATAAAGTGATCGAAGACAACGAGGAGTACCGTGATCATCTTTCTACGGTCGACTCGTCAGGGAAGCGTATCTGGCTGTACCCGAAAAAACCTGCGGGGCGGTTTTACAATGCGCGGACCTGGGTGAGCTTTGCCTTTCTGGCAATATTCCTCATCATGCCTTTCATCAAGGTCAATGGCGAGCAGTTCCTGCTGTTCAATATCCTGGAAAGAAAATTCGTACTGTTCGGCCTGGTATTTACCCCGCAGGACTTTCACCTGTTCGTACTGGCGATGCTGACGTTCATCGTCTTCATCATTCTCTTTACAGTAGTGTACGGCCGTTTGTTTTGCGGTTGGGTGTGCCCGCAGACGGTATTCATGGAAATGTTTTTCCGGAAAATAGAGTACTGGATAGAAGGCGACTCGAACGAACAGCGTCGCCTCGACAAAAGCCCCTGGACGGCGGAAAAAGTGCGCAAAAAAGCACTCAAGCACATAGTCTTTTTCGCTATTGCCGTCGTGGTTTCCAACTATTTTCTGGCATATATCATCGGCATGGACGACGTGCTGAAGATCGTCCGCGAGCCGGTTTCGCAAAATGTCGGCGGTTTTGTGGCCATGCTGGTCTTCTCGGGTGTTTTTTACGGCGTGTTTTCACGGCTGCGGGAGCAGGTTTGTACGACCATCTGCCCATACGGGCGCCTGCAGGGTGTGTTGCTGGTGAAAGACTCCATCGTTGTTGCCTACGACCATGTGCGCGGTGAACCGCGTGGAAAACTCAAGAAAGAAAAGACAGCCCAGCCGGCGCAATACGGAAGCCCGGTAGATGGTATTCGCGCATCGGTGAGTGAGACGCCGGCAGATACACCCGCCGCAGCAAAACCGGGCGACTGCATCGACTGCAAATTGTGCGTGGCCGTATGCCCGACAGGTATCGATATCCGGAACGGTACGCAACTCGAATGCACCAATTGCACCGCCTGCATCGATGCCTGCGATGCGATCATGGACAAGGTAGACAGGCCGCGCGGCCTGATCCGCTACGACTCCATGACCGGCATCGAATCGGGCGTCAGAAAAATATTCACCACCAGGGTATACGCCTATACGGCTGTTCTGATCGCCCTGCTCAGCCTCGATGTATTCCTGATCGCTAACCGCGGCGACATCGAGACGATCATCCTTCGCTCGCCAGGGCAGTTGTACCAGGAAAAGGACGAAACGCACCTGACCAACCTGTACACGTATGTGCTGATCAATAAAACGAGTAAGGAAATGCCGGTTTCCCTTCAACTGGCCACGGAAGGCGGGCAAATACAGGTTGTCGGTCAGCCACCCGTATCCATCCCCAAAAGCAGCAAGATCGAAGGCGCGTTTTTTATTGAAATGCCGAAAAACCTCCTGAAGGGCCGAAAAACGCCTGTCAAGGTTAAAGTTGTATCCAGCGGGAAAGTGATCGATGAAGTGAAAACCAATTTTTTGGGCCCCGCCAAATAGGCAAAACCACATTTTTTTTAACTGAAAGCCTGCTAGGCAGGCGACCATTCATATCAGCATGAAACTTAACTGGGGTACCGGCATTGCGCTCACTTACGGCTTTTTTGTCCTCTCGATGATAGGTGTGGTTTGCGCGTCGCACCGCCATGATCCGGGGCTGGTGCAAAAGAACTACTACGATCTCGACCTGAACTACCAGGCACGCCTGGAAAAGAAGCAAAACGCCGCGGCGCTGGATGCGCAACCGACGTTGCAGTACAAGGCAGAAGGGCGTTCTGTGACCCTGCGTTTCCCCGGCGACATGACGGCGACGGAAGGCACGGTAAAGTTTTATCGCCCTGCCACTACCCGCGATGATTTTACAATCGCCATTTCCGAAAAGAACAGCGTCGACATTTCTGCCGAACGGATGGCTCCGGGCCGCTGGTATGCCGAATGCGAGTGGGATGCCGCCGGCAAGAAATACTACTGGGAAGGCTCCGTCGACGTTTATTAAATCGCTGCGAAATGATCCTGCTACCACCGCTTTTACTGGGAATTGCCGGCAGCCTGCATTGCGTGGGCATGTGCGGCCCCCTGCTGATGGCTTTGCCATGGGGAGCGGAAAGCAACCGCAAATCGATGCAGCAGGTCGCCATATACCACGGGGGGCGTATCCTGAGCTATGCGGCACTCGGTCTGCTGTTCGGGCTCGCCGGCAAGGGCCTCGCAATGGCGGGTTTCCAAAAAAGCCTGTCGCTGGTAGCCGGCGTCAGCATGATCGCCGTGGCCGTCGCTTCCTGGCGTTTTGAAAAATACGTGACGGCATTGCCGGGTTTTGCGGCCTACACGCGCTTTCTGCAAGTCCGCATCGGCGAACTCCTCCGGAAAAACCCGCGCGGGATGCGTTTTTCTATCGGCATGTTCAACGGCCTCCTGCCCTGCGGCATGGTGTATGCCGCCCTGGCGGGCGCCGTTTCCACCGCCGGCGCGATCGAAGGCAGCGCTTTTATGGCACTTTTCGGCCTGGGCACCCTGCCCCTGCTTTTTTCCGTTCATCTATTGGGCAGATCGCTCAGTGTGCCGGTCCGGCAAAAATTTAAAATCTTGCAGCCGATCCTGCTGACGGCGGTCGGCCTGTTGCTGATCCAGCGGGGATTACAACTCGATCTTTCCCTGTTCGAGGCGGCCGTACCCAGGGCAGGCTTCGAATGCCATTGAGCGACCCGTTACCCATCCGGCCATGAATAAAGAAGACATCTCCAGCTTCATTCGCCGGCATTTCCCGGTGCTCGGCGGGCAGGAATTGGCGGATGCCATCGCCAGCCGGGCCACGGCACTTACCCTGCCGCCCGGAAAAGTGCTGCTGAATCCCGGCGAAAGCATCAACCTGATCCCGCTGGTGGTGAAAGGCTCCGTCAAGGTCGTGCGGGCCGACGATTCGGGGCATGAAATACTGTTGTATTACATCCATCCCGGCGAAAGTTGCGCCATGACCCTCTCCTCCTGCCTGAAGCGCGAAAAAAGCCGCATCAAGGCCGTGACGCAGCAAAAAACAGAAGTGATCGGCATTGATGCCGGGCAGGCCTACATGCTGGGTCGCAAGTATCCTGCCTGGTTCGACTTCGTGCTGGGGTCGTACGCACAGCGCTTCGACGAGTTGCTGGAAATGCTCGATGCAATTGGCTTCTCCAGCCTCGACGAGCGGCTTGTAAAATACCTGAAGGAAAAGTCGGAATTGCTCGACACCCTGGTGCTGCATCTTTCGCATCAGGAGATCGCCGACGACCTCGGCACGGCCCGTGCGGTGGTATCGCGTATGCTGAAACAAATGGAGCGCAAGGGCATGCTACGCCTGCAGCGCGGCAGGATCAGGATTTTGGCACTTGTGTAACCTGGGTAGCACACATTGATGTGCATTGCGGGGATATTTGTCTTTGAAACCGTCTTTACTATCGCAAGTGGTTTTCAGACGGTTTCTACTGTTTTCAACGATGATAAGGGCAAGATCAAAATGGGCAAAACTGGCATTGGTCTGCATAATGTGCGGAGCGCTGGCCTTGCTCGTGGCCCTGCTCATCCACTTTTTTCACCATTAATTATACATGCCATGAAAAAGAATATGGGATCCGCTGATAAAATCATCCGCCTCATACTCGCCGTCGTGTTTGCTGCATTGTACTTTACAGGCAACGTCACAGGCGTGCTGGGTTACGTTTTGCTGGTGCTGGCTGCGGTATTCGTGCTGACGAGCCTGGTCGGGTTTTGCCCGCTGTACGCTATTGTCGGCCTGTCGACCTGCCCGACTACGGAGCGCAGGTGACATAGATGCCTGACATAAAAGAAGTAAAAGAGGGCTTATCCGTTTTACCGGTAAGCCCTCTTTCTCATGGTGCGTCTTGTTTTAACGCATGGTGTTTTCTTCTACACCATCGGGTCACATTTCAAAAACAAGCGGGTTTTAGGTGAGGTATGATTGAAGTTGGTTTGTATTCTTGTTAGTTGCAACGCGAAAAACAGTCGTTGATACGCGTTTGCAGGTCCGGGGATGCCAACATAGCCAATGGCGCAATACTGGCGCACATTTCCGCATATTCTTCGGCGCATTCCGGCGTCAGCGGCTCGGGGAGCGGCGGCATCGTCGAACAATCCTCCGATACTTCATTGACGGGCATCGGGAGCAGGCATTTGTCAATAGCCTGTTGGGTGATCACGTCGCGGGCGAACATGATCTTGGGTTTCCAGTATCTCGAGGTGGAGATGTTTTCAACCATGATGCCGCGCGAACAGGTGCTGTGCACGCAAAAAACGCCTTCTTCGGTGCGTTTGACCACCATGGCAACATGTGTAATACGGCCGCGACGACCGAAAAACACCAGGTCGCCGGGTTCTACCTCGTCGAGTAACACAGGGGCGCCCTGATCCGCCTGAATAGCGGCGCCGGTAGAAACCTGTACGCCGAACTCCTTGAGTGCGAAGCTGGTAAAGCCCGAGCAGTCGAAGCCGGTAGCGGTGCTGATGCCTCCCCTGCGATAGGGAATACCGACGAAATTCTGGGCATAACCGGCGATAAACTCGCGCAATTGCAACAGTTGGTCCTGCGCTGCCGGGGGCAGTTGCGGGTCATTGTTGGCGAAAGCCGGCGAAAAGGCGAATGAAAGAAGCGAGAATATTAAAATAAGGGAAAGCGGTTGTTTGGGGCAACTGGAAGGAAGACTGTCTGACATTGGATATGTCGTTTGGTGACGCAGCGCGGAAAAAACGGCTGCTCGCCCCGCCACGGGCGAAAAATTGGGTTCAGATGCAAGAATAATTTTTCAGGGTGTGAACGCGGGTTTGCGGGTGGCGGAATATGTCCATGGAAGGATTACAGGAAGAGTAAAATGATGAGCAAACCCGGTGCAAAGGTAGAAATGACTTTGATATTTTTATATATTTAAAACAAAAAATGGAAAAAACTTTTCAGCGCAGTTGAAAAAGATCGCCATCCGGCAAAAAAGGCAATTGCCGGCGGTATTGCCGCATATCTTCGAGCGATAATTCGGCGGTAAACACGCCTTCGGCGCCGGAAATTTCCGCAATTGGCTGGCCGGAATAGTCGATTATCGACGAATGTCCCGTGTATTCGAGGCCGTTGCCGTCTTTCCCAACAATATTTACCCCGGCCACAAAGGCCTGGTTTTCAACGGCCCGGGCCGTGAGCAGGCTGCGCCAGTGGTGGCTGCGACGCGCCGGCCAGTTGGCTACATAGAGCAGCAGGCTTGTTTCATCGCGCATCATGGCTTGCTCGCGGCTTTCCGCGGCAGCCTTTTCTGCCGCTGAAAACCCCTGTGTGGCCGACCAAACGGGGAAACGCAGGTCGTAACACACCAGCGGGCGGATACGCCATCCGCGCCATTCCACCACTAATTGTTTGTTTCCGGCGCTGAAGAAAATATGTTCTTCCGCCAGGCTGAACAGGTGTTTTTTGTCGTAAAAATCGAATTGTCCGCCAGGGCGCATGAACACCAGTCGGTTGTAGTACCGGTCATTTTCGCGACAGATAAAACTGCCGGCCAGGGCTGCGTCGAGCCGGGAAGCCTGCTCCTGCATCCAGGCCACCGTAGGCCCCTCCATCGGCTCTGCCAGTTGCCCGGCGTTCATGGAAAAGCCGGTGGTGAACATTTCAGGCAGTACCACCAGATCGGTGCGGCCGGCGAGCGGCGCCAATATTTCGGCGAAGCGGGCGCGGTTCTCCGACGCCTGTTCCCAAAGCAGGGAGTTCTGTACGATGGTGAGTTTCATGATATTCGGAATGGCGCTGCAAGATACCGTTTTGCCGGACGGCTTATAAAAGTATTGCCTGTGTCAGTCAGCAAAAATCCCGACCGCGACACCTGCTGCACGGCCGCTTACCCTACCTTTGCGGCAAACCTGACCGAATCGCTCATGGATATCACACAACAAGGCTACGTCCGAACGGAAACCACGGCACAGGGCCTCGCCCGCATTATCTTTTATCATCCCAACCACAACAGCCTGCCCAGCCGGCTGCTGCATGAACTGGTGGCAGCATTCGAGGCAGCGGGCCGCGATGCCGGCGTACGCGTGGTGGTGCTGCAAAGCGCGGAGCACAAGACCTTCTGCGCAGGCGCCAGTTTCGACGAACTGGTGGCCATTCAGGATTTCGATACCAGCCTGCAATTCTTTTCCGGCTTCGGCAATGTGGTGAACGCCATGCGCAAATGCCCGAAGATCGTGGTAGGACGCATTCACGGAAAGGCCGTCGGCGGCGGTGTGGGTCTCGCGGCGGCCACCGATTTTTGCATGGCTTCCAAATGGGCTTCGGTGCGCCTGAGCGAACTGGCCGTGGGTTTCGGGCCCTTTGTGATCGGCCCTGCAGTGGAGCGGAAAGTAGGCGTCGCCACTTTTGCACAAATGGCGCTCACGCCTGCGGAATGGATGACTGCGGAATGGGCAAAAAGTAAAAACCTGTTTCAGGAAGTTTTCGATACCACGGAGCAACTCGATGCCTATATCGACCACTTTTCGGCCCAGATTTGCTCCTACAGCCCGGAGGCGCTGATCGAACTCAAACGGGTGTTCTGGCAGGGCACCGACCACTGGGATGCGCTTCTCGCCGAACGCGCGGCCATCAGCGGCCGGCTATCGCTGTCGGACTTTACCAAAGAGGCCATCGCCGCATTCAAAAAGTCGTAATTCACATCATCGCCAAAGTAATCCCAACCTCTGGTTGGTAAAAAACACCGAAAGCACGATGGTTTACATCATTGCAACGAACTCGTCGAATAGGTAGCGCGCGTCGTGCGGGCCGGGGCTGGCTTCCGGGTGGTATTGCACACTGAAAGCGGGGTAGTTTTTCAGGCGAATGCCTTCAACCGTGTCGTCGTTGAGATTGATATGCGTGGCTTCCACAAGGCTCGGTGTATCGTACACGGCCTCTTCATGCACGCCGAAACCGTGGTTTTGACTCGTTATTTCGCTTTTGCCGCTTTTCAGGTTTTTCACCGGGTGGTTGATACCGCGGTGGCCGTGATGCAGCTTGTACGTCGGCAGCCCCGCTGCGAGCGCGAGCAGCTGCTGGCCCAGACAGATGCCGAAAAGCGGCTTGCCGTCGTCGAGCATTTTTTTGATGTTTTCCACGGCATACGACATAGCGGCGGGATCGCCGGGGCCGTTGGAGAGGAAATACGCGTCGGGATCCCAGGCTTTGACTTCCGAAAAATCCGTTTTGGCGGGAAAAACCTTCAGGTAGCAATCGCGCCGGTCGAAGCAGCGCAGGATGTTTTTCTTCACACCGAAATCCATCACCGCGACCCGGTGCCGCGCATCTTCATTTCCGATGGTATAGGGCTTGCCGGTGGTGACATGGCTCGACAATTCGAGGCCGGCCATCGGCGGCGTGGCATCGAGGCGTTTTTTTAACTCGTCCAGGTCGTCCGTTTCGGAAGAAATGATGCAGTTCATGGCGCCGCGGGTGCGGATGTGCTGCACCAGCGCGCGCGTATCCACATCGTGGATGGCGACAATGCCTTCTTTTTCGAAATAATCCTGTATGCTGCGGTCGGCCATCTGCCGGCTGTACTCGATGTTGAAATTGCGGCAGACGAACCCGGCGATCTTGATGCTTTCGCTTTCTACCTCGCTGTCCTTGATGCCGTAATTGCCGATATGCACATTGGTGGCCACCAATACTTGCCCGGAGTAGGAGGGGTCGGTAAAAATTTCCTGGTAGCCGGTCATGCCGGTATTGAAACAGATCTCGCCGGTAGTCGTGCCAACCCGGCCGCCTGCTTTGCCAGTGAAGACCGTTCCGTCTTCAAGGAGAAGAATGGCTTTTGTCATTGGTATGTTGTACACCCGATCACAGCCTTTGCCGATCCGGGTTTGTCGTTAAGGTTTCCGCCCGTTCGCGGGCGGCGGCGCAAAGGTCGTTCAATGTCCTGCAATGTCATACTCGGGCGCGGATTTTTTCGGTGTGCCAGGCACTATTCCGCGTGAAATTCGCGCTTCTTCCAATGTTAAGTTTTTGCACCCAATGTAAACTTAACTTTAATTCCGGCCCAGGAAGCGGAAGTTTGCCACCGTCAAATTTCTTGAATCCTTTAGAACGTGTTCGGGATTTTTTTCAGTTTACTGCAAAGAATCCCGAACACGTTCCTATCTGAAAATCTGTATCCAAAGTTTATGAAAAAGAAAATGGAAACCCTGATCAAAAGGGGCGCCCTGGAAGGCAATGCCGAATTTGAAAGCCTTCATACTGCATACGAAACTGCAAAAGCGGAGCGCGAGCAGGCCAGGGCCGCAAAATCGGCTGCCAAAACGGCCTATCAGGAGGCCATCCGGCAGGGCAAAAAAAACAAGGGCGAACTGATCGAATCGCTGACGGCCTTCCGGCAGGCAAAATGCATGGAAGCCTACCACCGCGCCGGCAGCCAGCTCGCCAAATACCGGCTGCACAGCTGGCTGGAGGATTACCTGAAAAATCCGCCCCCCTCGCCCGAAACAAAAAAACCTGCCCGCAAAACGCCACCAGGCAAAGCGACCGCTCGGAAGAAGCAAGCTGCCACGAAACCCGCGAAGAAAACGGAAACGGTGCGCTGAGCTCCGGACACATCTCGTAAAACGCAGGTGATCATAAGAGGAAAAATCATTTTGCGGAAACCGGCTGATGGGAACATGAGTCGGTTTTTTCTTCTACGGAAGGCGGCTATTTTTGCAAAAAAACCGGAATTCTTGACGATCGCACCCGCACAATTGAAATCCTTTTTGGATGACGCCGTCCGGCGTTTCAATACGCCCGATTTTATCTCCGGCGACCCCATTTCCATCCCGCACGGGCTCGCCCGGCCGCAGGATCGCGAGATCATGGGTTTCTGGACTGCTACGCTGGCCTGGGGGCAACGCAAGACCATCATACAAAACGCCCGGCGGCTGACCGATCTGATGGACGGGGCGCCCTACGAATTTATCGTCGGGCATGAAGAAAAGGACCGCCGCCGGTTCCTGGAATTCAAACACCGGACTTTCCAGGCGACTGATACTCTCTGGTTCCTCGAATTTTTCCAGCAATATTACCGCAACCACGATACGCTTGAAACGGCTTTTGCGCAACATCTCGGGCCGGATGATGCGACCACGGAACATGCGCTGACGGGATTTCATCGCTTCTTTTTCGATCATCCGTACGCGCCCGAACGCACGCGCAAACACGTTGCCACCCCCGAGCGTGGATCCACCTGCAAGCGGATCAATATGTTCCTGCGCTGGATGGTGCGCCACGACGCTTCCGGTGTTGACTTCGGGATGTGGAAGCGCATTCGTCCCGCGCAGCTGCTGATACCCCTGGATGTGCATGTGGAACGCGTGGCACGGCGGCTGGGGCTGCTCAACCGCAGGCAGGCCGACTGGAAAGCCGTGCTTGAACTCACCGAAAACCTCAGGGCCTTCGATCCGGACGATCCCGTGAAGTACGATTTCGCGTTGTTCGGATTGGGCGTGCTGGAAAACAAGGATTTTTTCGGCCCCTGAGCGCCACTCTTTTTTACAGATCGCCCAGTTGCGGCCGGATGATCAATTCCTCCACGACGGCAGCGTCGGACAGATTGTAGCACCCCCATATTGCTTTTGCAACATCGGATGACTGCATGAGGCGTTCGGCGGGGTAGTCCGCACCGTGCCAGGAATCGGACCATGTGGCCCCAGGCATGATGGAGGTGACCTTGATGCCGACCTTTTTCAGCTCTTCGCGCAGGGATTTGGAAAACCCCAACATGGCGTATTTGGAAATGGTGTAGGAGCCGCCGTTGGGATAAGCCGTGATGCTGGCAATAGAGCACATATTGAAAATATGGCCGCTGCGGTGCGGCACCATCGACGGCAGCAAGGCGCGGGTGAGGTGGTAGGCGCTGAACAGGTTAGTCTCCAGCAGGGTTTCGAGCGTGCCCTCCGGCTCGTCGGAGACGCCCCCGGGCAGGTAAATGCCCGCGTTGTTGACCAGCACCCCGACCGCAGGCCAGGTGCTGCGAACAAAATCAGCGAATTCCAGCACTTCCGCTTTTTTTCCCACGTCGGCCGGACAAGTGTGCAGGCGCAAGTGGGGGAATCGCGTGCGCCATTCCTGCTGCATGGCTTCCAGATCGGCCTCCGTACGTGCGCATACACAGATATCGAAGCCGTTTTCTGCAAAAATTTCGGCAATGGCCCTGCCCAGGCCTTTGGTGCCGCCGGTGACAACTGCTGTTTTTTCCATGGGTGTATCGTAATTTGGCCCAAAGTTTTGAAAAAAAGCCAACCTTTGGTGTGTAATTAGCCTCCAAGGCGTTCGAATACGTATGGATTTTTTATCTAAGTACAACTACCTCAGCCATCTGGGGCGCTACCTGCTGATGATGAAACAGGCGCTGGCGCGGCCGGAGAAGTTTTCCATGTACTGGAAAGAGACGATGCGCCAGATGAACGACATCGGGGTCGGCTCCCTGATCATCGTTTGCCTGATCTCGGTCTTTATCGGCGCCGTGGCGGCCGTGCAATTTGCCTATCAGCTCGATGGACAACTGGTGCCACGCTATTATATCGGCTACATTGTCCGCGACCTTGCCCTGATCGAGTTGTCGCCGACGATCACCTGCCTCGTGCTGGCCGGGAAAGTGGGCTCCAATATGGCTGCGGAGATCGGCGGCATGCGCCAGAAGGAGCACATCGATGCGATGGAAGTCATGGGAGTCAACACGGCTGCTTACCTGATCATGCCCAAATTGATCGCGGCCGTATTCGTAATCCCGCTGCTGGTGACCTTTTCTGCATTTGTAGCGGTGATCGGCGGCTATCTGGCCAGCGTTCCGACGGGGCTGATCACCGATGCGGAATACATCCAGGGCGTGCGCTCCTTTTTTGAGCCGTACAACGTATTCATGATGTACGTCAAGTCGGTCGTGTTTGCCACCATCCTGACCAGCGTATCGTGCTATCAGGGCTACTATGTAAAAGGCGGCAGCATCGAACTCGGTCAGGCAAGTACGCGGGCGGTTGTGTTCAGCGATATCCTGATCCTGCTGGCCGATTACCTGATCGCCGTATTGCTGACGGGGTAGAAACTGGAAACTGGAAACTGGAAATTGTAACTGTTCATAGATGGAGCATTTAAAAAAAACAATCGAATCGGCCTGGGACGACCGTTCACAATTGCAGAGCGAGGCAGTGCGGCAAGTGGTACGCGAAGTGATCGCCCTGCTCGATTCGGGGGTGATTCGCGTGGCCGAGCCCGCTGACGATGGCACGTGGGTCACGCATGAGTGGATAAAAAAGGCCGTGCTGATGTATTTTCCGATCCAGGAGATGAGCACCATTGAAGTGGGCCCCTTTGAGTTTCACGATAAAATACCGCTTAAAACAGGCTTTGCAGCGAAAGGCGTGCGTGTGGTGCCCCAGGCCCTGGCGCGGCATGGCTCTTTCATAGAAAAAGGCGCCATCCTGATGCCCTCGTACGTGAATATCGGCGCCTGGGTAGGCGCAGGCACCATGGTGGATACCTGGGCCACGGTGGGCTCCTGCGCACAGATCGGCCGCAACGTGCACCTGGCAGGCGGCGTAGGTATCGGCGGGGTGCTGGAGCCGCCGCAGGCGACGCCCACGATCATCGAGGACGAGTGTTTCATCGGTTCGCGCTGTATCGTGGTGGAAGGGGTGCATGTGGAGCGCGAGTCAGTGCTTGGCGCCAATGTGGTGCTGACCCAAAGTACGCACATCATCGACGTCACGGGCGACGAGCCCGTTATCCGCAAGGGCCGCGTGCCGGCGCGCTCCGTCGTGATCCCCGGCACCTATACACGGCGTTTTCCTGCGGGCGAATACCAGGTGGCCTGCGCCCTGATCATCGGGCAGCGCAAGGAAAGCACCGACAAAAAAGTGTCGCTCAACGACGCGCTGCGCGATTACCAGGTATCCGCTTGAACAAATAAAAATGGCACAGAAAACGATCGAGATCACTACAACGCAAAATGTGACCATCGAATACGAACTGGCACTGTTGCGTGAGCGTATGCTCGCCTGGCTGCTCGACCTGGTGGTCTTTGTGATTAGCTATTTTCTGCTGTTCCTGCTACTGCTTCGCCCGCTGCTTTCGGCAGTTTTTCGCGACAGCGGCTTCGATCTGGGCTTCGCATTCTTTCTCCTGCCATTTCTTTTTTACTTCTTCTACAACATTTTTTTTGAAATATGGAATGCCGGGCGTACCCCCGGGAAAATGGCGCTCAACATCAGGGTCGTTCGCCTCGACGGAAAAGACCCGGAGTGGAGCGACGTCGTGATGCGCGCTTTACTGCACCTCGTCGATTCGTTTTTTTCAGCCGGCATCATCGGCTCGTTGCTGATCAAAACGACGGGAAAAAGTCAGCGGCTGGGCGATATGGCCGCCAATACTACCGTGATAAAGTTGCACAGCGCACGCATCAATTACCGGCTGGAAGATATCCTGAATATCTACTCCCTGGAACGGTATCAGCCGGTCTACCCGCAGGTGAGCCGGCTCGGCGAGCATGATATGATCTACATAAAAAAAGTGCTGAACCGCTGGCAGCAATTCCCCAATACCGCCCACAATGCCTTGCTTGGAGAACTTACGGCGCGGCTTATGGATATGCTGGATATCGATCAGCGCCCCGCCAGCGAACCGGAGTTTTTAAAAACACTGTTGCTGGATTACATTGTACTGACGCGGTAAATAAAAAACCCGGACAAACTTGCGTCGTCCGGGTTGCGTAGTCAAATTCCTAACCTTTAAACTACTGAAATCTGTATCCAAATCTTTATCAGCAGGCGCTTCGCTGTTTTATTGACGGCGGGCGCCTTTCTGCTTTTTAGAAACGGTAGCTGAATCCGAGTGTGATCGAACTGCCGTTGTTCAGTTGCTGCATGATGTTGTCCACATCTTCGTTGAATTTGTGGTCGGCGTTGTTGTCCTGGTAGTACATAAAATCGGGGCGGAAAATGTCGCTCCAGGTCAGTTTGATCTCACCGCGCTCCCAGACGCGCTTGCTGAGCTGGAAGTCCAGCAGGTTGCGGTGGCGCTCGTAAATGTCGGCGTATCCGTCGGTACCTACCTGCGCTACCCGGTCGCCGATGATGTTGTACACCAGGGTCGTATTCAGGCCAGTCTGTACCCAGTTGTGCGAGAGGCCGACATTGACAATATAAGGCGACTGGCCCTGCAGGGCGCGATCGGTGTCGTAGGCGCCGGCGCCTTCCAGGTTGATCTTGGAGCGGATCACGGCTGCATTGGTGAAAAACACCAGGCTTTCCCAGCCTGCGTTGATGAAATCGAAGTTTTTGCGTATTTCCACTTCAAAACCATAGTTTTCGGCACTCGGCACATTGATGAAAGAGAAGTTGCGGGTACCTGCGCCCTGGCTGCTGAAGGTGAATTCGACGGGGTTGTTGAATTTTTTGTAGAAAAGGCTGACGCTGAACAACTGGTTCTGGCCCGGATAGAGTTCGTAGCGCAGATCGTAGTTATAGATCGTTCCGCTGGTCAGCGTCGTGTCGCCCTGAACGGTACCCGGCAGGTAGAAGTCGTAGAAAGCGAAAGGTGCCAGTTCACGGAATTCAGGGCGTGTCACCGTGCGCGACGCCGACAAACGCAGCTGGTGCTTGTCATTTAGGCTATACGTGACGTTCGCTGAAGGCAGCCAGTCCGTAGTAGTGCGATCGATATTTACCGGAATTTGCGAGTAGTTGATGGCGTTGAGTTGCTGGTTGAAGCGCTCCATACGCACACCCCAGGAAATGCGCAGTTTTTCGGCGATTTTGTTGTCGAACAGCACATACGCTGCGCTGAGCGTCGAGTTGGCATCGTAGGTGTCGCCGTCGTTGGTGATCTCGTCCAGCAGGAATCCCTTATCGTAGATATTTTCCGGTGCAAAGATCGAATCCTGCGGCAGGCGGGTCAGGCTGCTGTTAAACCCGCCTACAGTAGCGCGCACGTAACCAAGTACACGTGCATCGAAGCTGCGGTCTTTTTTCTGATACAGGCCGCCGACCTTTACCGATTGCTTGTTGCCTGCCAGTGCAAAAGGCACCGTCAGATCGAGGTTGCCGTTCACTACATTCTCGGAAAGGCTGGAGTAGAAACGGCCGCCGTTGTTGAGCGTGGAGGAGCCGAACGGGATGTAGGCAATATAGGGATCGGTTTCTTCAGCGTCGAAGTTGCGGAAATAGGTAAGACGGCGCAGGGATGGCACGTCGCGGGTGTTGCGGTTGAAACCGCCGCCCCAGCTCAGCCGGACACCGCTCTCGGTGAGGGTATGCTCGCCGCCGAGTCGCGTGGTAAGCAGGTGATTTTCCGTATATTCGATCGAAGTCGCCTTCTCGTAGCGCACCTGCTCGTAGTTGGTGACAAAACGGTCGTTGACGATGTTGTCGGTGTTGGTCGAATAGGTGCCTTGCAGGATCAACTTATGCTTGTTGTTGAATTTCAGGGCTGTATTTAAAAGGGTGCCCCACAGCACATTGTTTTTGAACTGCTGGTCGTCGAAGTCCTGTAATTTTTGCTGGAGGTCGTATTCTGAACGGTGCGCGGTTTGAATGCGGTTGCTATTGCTGTAAGAGAAGGCAAGGGTAGTGCCCCACTGCACATTTTTTTGCGGATCGGTGACCAGCCCGCTAGCAACTTGCAGGCTGGTGTTGGGCATGGTGCTGCTTTTTTCGGTGATGGCCCAGTCGTTGGGGAACATTTCCGAGAGCCTGATGCGCTCATCTTTGGGCGATGTTTTAAAGTCGGTCGTGTTTGGAAAACCTGCCGGCAGCGCGCGGGTATCGTCGTCGATACCCAGCCAGTCTGTGCCGCCACCTTGCGCCGAGAGGTGCGGCTTGAAAGTGGTCACGTTGTTGTAGCCGCCGCTCAGGCTGACACTCAGGTAGTTCTCTTCAGGGATGTCTTTGGTATTGATAATGATAGCGCCTCCGGCAAATTCGCCCGGCAGGTCGGCGCTGGCGGTTTTCATTACCACCAGATTGTCGAGCATGGCCGAGGGAAACAGGTCGAAGGAGAATGCTTTGCGGTCGGGCTCGGTGCTGGAGAGCATGGCGCCGTTCAGCATGGCGATGTTGTAGCGGTCGTTGAGGCCGCGGATCACGGCAAACTTGTTGTCCTGGATACTGGCCCCGCTCACCCGGCGGATCACTTCGCCCGTCGTGCGATCAGGCGTGCGCTTGATAACCTCGGCGCTGATGCCGTCCGCGATGGTCGGGCTTGTCTTTTGCAGGATGGTGAGCGCGCTCATGCTCTCGCGGCTGGCTTTGGCTACGATCACCACTTCCGAGATCGCTTGCGCTGTGTACTCTTCCATGGTAGCGTCGAGCGTGGTTGCCTGTCCGTTTTTGACGACAACACCGCCGATCTCTTTAGTCTGGTAACCTGTGTAATTGAGGGTAAGTGTGTAAGTGCCCGGAGGTACGTTGGCGATCATGTAATTGCCGTCCAGATCGGTGACGGCGCCGCCACCTTCATTGAGGCGAACGGAAACGCCGATCAGGGCTTCGGCATATTTGCCGTCGATGATCTTGCCCGTAATGGAACCCTTTTGCTGCGCGAAAAGGGAAAACACGCTTAAACACAACAGTAGTGTGAAAAGGTAGGGAGTGTGTTTCATAAAATGAGATACAGATTTGCTGTCGCAAAGGTCTCTCAGCACTCCCGAACGCATGAAAAAGGCAGTTTAAGTTAGTGTTAAGTTTGGGCCCTGCCTTGTGGAGTTGAATTATTGTATGTTGATATTCAGTTCGTTATAAAAAAGGCCGGCCGGAAGCGCGTTGATGCGCTTCCGGCCGGCTCTGTAAAAGTTTAAAATTCGTTAACAGCTTGCCCTTATTTCAGCACGACTCCTCCGTTCTGAAGTTTGGCCTTGATCTGGCCTTTGGCATTCGCATCGCCGACATAACCTTCCACCGTTTTCGACTTGCCGGTGTTGTTTTTGTGGCTGAACATGGCGCCCGAGGGTGTTTTCAGGTCGCCGTTCTGACTTTGCAGGTTGAAGCGATACGGTACGCTTCGTTCGGTGGCGACCAGCACGTTGGTGTATTTTCCCACGACGTTGACTTCGGAGAAATTACGAGCCACCGATTCGATTTTCAGGCTGCCGTAACTGAGGTCGGTATCAGCCGTTTCGGCCAGATTGACAAGTTTTACGTCGGTGTACTGCGCAGTGACGTAGGCGGAGCCGGCATTTTTTACGCGCAGGTTGGCGTATTTGGTCTGCAGGCGTAGCTCATCGACCGTACCGAGCTCGAAGTCGTCGTATTTGGATGTCAGCCGGAGGGTATTGATCCGGTCGCTTTTCAATTCTGAATACTTGGTATCGAGTTGTACCTCGTGTGCTTCGGTGACCGTCAGTTCGCCGTAACTGATCTGGCCGTACAGGTTATTGACCTTTGAAATGTATGCTTTGCCGTAGCCCAGGCTAATGTCGGCGTCGTTGTTGATATTTTCGGTACGCAGGTCGCCGTATTTGATCTCTGCGATCAGCTTGCCCTTGAGGTTGGCGACGAAAGAGTTGCCGTAGCGGTTTTTCAGCTCGAGCTGATTCGCCATGGGCATGGACACGTCGTAGTTGATCTTGAAATCGCACGATTTGCCATTCCAGCCCCAGTCGGAGCTTTTTTCGATAAACGTTTCGGCCTTTACATAGCCGGCCGTATTGGCAAAATTCACTTTGATACGGTCGAATATCTTGTCGGCTTCGCGCTGGCTGCCGGCGTTGACCACGATCGTGATATCGATCTTGACGGAATTGTTCTGCCAGGTCTTTACATTGACGGTGCCGTATTTATTGTAAAGGGCCGTCATGCCGTCGACGGTTGTGCCGAATTCGCGGTTGATGGTGCGGGTAAATTCCTGCTTCGGGCCATTGGCCTGAGCAGGCAACATGCCGGCTATTACGAAGCACAGGAGCAATAGTGTGCGGAGCATTGGCATGGTTGAGAGATCAAATATTTTTGAAAGCATCGTTGTTGTCGCTGTTTTTCGTTTCCATTTTTGATGATCCCAGGCGATCGAGTACCCTTTCCAGAATGGCTGCTTTGGCTTTATAGTTTTCGATCATTGCGCGCACCACCTGTTCGCGATTGCCTGAAGGCACACCTGCGAGTTCGTGCTGCAATTCTTCCATCACGTCGTCCAGTTGGTCCATATCCTCGTATACTTCAGCCGGCTGGCTGCCGGTAAAGGAAGCCAGTTTTTTTCGCTTGCTGGCAATGTCGCGCTTGTAGTAGGTTTCCAGCTCGGCGTATTCGTTCGACACTTCGCTCATTGCCATGGTCGGCGGTTCGTCGGATTGTGCGTACCAGATACCACCGGCCACACCGGCCAAAAGTAGTGCCAGGGAGGCCGCAACCCTTACCAGGGTTTGCCGCCAGCTTACGAATAGTCCTCGTTTCGGGGCAAAGGGTATGCTTTTTATCACTTGCGACCATACCTTCAGGTCGGGCGTTTCGCTGTCAAGGGCTTCCCGGTTGTTGCGGATGAACTGTTCGAGCATATCAGGAGCGTTATGCCGGTCGAGCTGCTGTTTTACCCCTTTCCACACTTGTGCAGAGGGCATTTCCGTATCCAGCAACACACGGTTGTACAACAGTTCCCGTTCCAGATCGTCGGCCGTCCGGAGGCGGTCGAGGGTTTTGCCGATCTCATGCAGGCAATGCGCGCCGGGGACCGCGGCGTCGAAGGCGTCGCGATGGTTCCGGATGAATTGCTCTATTGAATCTGATCTGTTCATTGTTCGGTGATCAAAGTTTTTGAGTAGTTTAAGGGAGTTATGAATGGATTAAAAAAAGTGTTTTGTGTTTTATTCAGGCGGAGTCCCTTTTAAATTTTCCGTTTGTGCCGAGCGCATCGCGCAGTTTCGCCTTTGCCCGGCTGTATTGCGATTTGGAAGTCGCTTCAGTAATGCCGAGTACGTAGGCGATCTCCTCATGATCATAACCTTCCACGGCGTAGAGGTTGAACACGACCCGGTACCCGTCGGGCAGATCGGCGATAGCCTTGTTGATCTGCTCGATGTTGAATGCGGGCTCTCCGTCATGTACGTGCTCTTCCGCCCTGTCGTTGTAAGGCGTCAGCTCCGAGAAACTCAGGCGACGGCTCTTCAGGAAGTTGATGCATTTGTTGACCGTAATACGCTTGATCCAGGCGCCGATGCTGCTCTCATAGCGGAAGGTGTCCAGTTTGCCGAAAACCTCGATAAAAATACTCTGCAGAATGTCTTCGGCATCATGGGGGTTTTGCACCATACGCAATGCAGTGTTGTACATCGCCCTCGAATAGAGACGGTACAATTCGAACTGGGCATCACGGCGTCCTTCACGGCAGCGCTCTATCAGGTCGCGGTGCGTTTGTGTGGCGTCCATTTCGTTATTTGATTGTATTGACATTCTTTTTCATGCAGGGTTGCATGGATTTTAACATTTGTCGTGTCAAAATTCGGTCATGAAAAGACAGTTCTGTTTGTCGTGATTTTTTCGACCGTATGCAGTGCATTGCACCAAAATAACAAAAATACTTCAAGTGTGACAACGACTTTAGCCCTCCGAAACACTGCAAAGCCGAAACTTACTCGTTTTTTTGCCAAAAAATTTTCTAAACCCATGCGAATACGCTCTTTGCTCCCGATCCTTCTCTTACTGACCTCTTTCGGACTCAATGCCCAGATAGAACCCGATGATATAAAAGTTATTTTCCGCGAATTGCGCGCGCTCGACGGCACCTGGTTTATGCCCACCGACCGCGGCGACCGCCTGGAAACCTGGCAGATCGCCGACGACAGCACTATGGTCGGCCGCGATTTTCGCGTAAAACCCGAAAACGGCGATTCAGTGACCCTCGAGACCATGCGCATCGAAATGCGCAACAACCAGATCGACTATTACATCATCGTGCGCGGACAAAACCAGAACAAACCGATCCCCTACCGCCTCGTGGAAGCCGATTACGAAGGCTATGTGTTTGAAAATCCCGAATACACCGACCCGCAGCGGATACGTTACCTGCTGCTCGGCAACCGCGAACTGCAAGTCACCTTCGAAGGAAAGCGCAACAACCGCGACATCAAGCGCGAGTATGTGTACGAACGCGAGTTTACCGCCGGTTCGGTCGAGTTTCGCCTGCGCGGAGGCATCAATGCAAATACCCTGCGCGGTACGGGCTATTTCCCATCGGTTACGCCCGACGACAAACCCGTATTCGGCTGGAAACCGGGCTGGGAACTGGGCGCACAGGTGGTGTTCAACGGCCGCGGCGGCATGGTCAATATAAACTGCGAGCTCAGTCTGGTCAACAAATTTGCGCATGCCAAGTCTGCCTTCGACGTTTTCGGCGACACCACCGTCACCATGTATCGCCGCGACGGCACCTACAGCACTTTCTGGCTGAATTTTGCAGCGCTCCCGGAAATTCATTTTAAACGCGAAGGACGCCTGTCGCTGATTCTGGGGCCATATTTCGGTATTCTGATGGGCAGCCGCATGCACGGCACGCTCGAACCGAGCGGGGAGAATAAACTCTTCGAAGCCAACAGCGATTTCAAAAAGACGGATATCGGTGTGATCGGCGGCCTGCAGTACAAGCTGAATTTCGGGAAAAAAGACATCGGCGGGAAAATCGGCCTCCGCGCCAACATCGGCCTTTCGGACCTCGACAACCTGTACACCCGCGGTACCGACAGCGCTGCGCTCGGCAACGGCCGGATCTCACTGCTCGGCGCCTCGCTGTACTACAGCTTCAATCTGCTCGATCTTTAATGGCAAAACAAAAGTATTACGTCGTCTGGGAAGGGCATACGCCCGGCATCTACAGTAGCTGGGAGGCTGCGAAGCGCCAGGTAGACGGCTACGCCCAGGCGAAATACAAGAGTTTTGAAAGCCGGGCGGAAGCCGAAAAGGCGTTTAAAGGCAATTACTGGGCTTTTGTAAAAAAAGACGCTGCCGCGGCAGCCCCGCAGGGCCGCATACCCCGCTCGGCGATCATTAAAGAAAGCCTCTCGGTAGACGCTGCCTGCAGCGGCAATCCGGGTGACATGGAGTACCGCGGCGTCTACACTGCCGACGGCCGGGAATTGTTTCGCGTTGGGCCTTTGCCCGACGGCACGAACAATATCGGCGAATTTCTGGCGATCGTGCACGGCCTGGCCACGCTCAAACAGCAGGGACATCCCGCCATGCCTATTTATTCCGATTCGAAAACGGCACAGGGATGGGTGAGGAAAGGCAAATGCAACACCAAACTCGAAGCCACCGGCCGCAACGACCGCATTTTCGAACTCATCGACCGCGCGGAGCAATGGCTGGCCGGCAACAAGATCACCAATCCGGTCCTCAAATGGGAAACGGAATCGTGGGGAGAAATTCCGGCAGACTTCGGCCGGAAATAAAAAAACCGCCGCGCTACTTGCAGCGCGGCGGAACAGCAGTGTTTGCTCTGTTAATCCCGCTTAAATTCAATTTATCTTGTCGTTGGCCGGACGAAAAACCCGCTGAACCTTTTCATCGAGTACTGCGGTCATCTTTTGTTTTCGTCCGGCCCGGTTTTTATAAAATTCAGCCGGGGTACGTGTTGTCGTGTTGTCCTATGCTTTCATTTGGTTCCACGACCCCGGCCGGGTGCTTTCAAAAAGTTTTTGGAGTCAATTACACCGGATCGCCGTTGTGTTCGGTGCCGGGTTTTGAAGGAGATGCATCTCTGACGATGCGTTTTGGGGTATAGTCGTCAGATGAATGCGTCATCTCAATGGCTCCGGCAAAAAGTTTTCATTTTTTTTTGAGGCTGCTGTTTATGTATCCGAAAATCGATCCGGATCGTGGTTTCGCTCGCAACCGGCCGGTCGCCTTCCATTGCCGGTATCCAGTTGGGCATCGCGTATACCAGGCGCAGGGCTTCTTCGTCGCATCCGCTGTCGATCCCGCGTTGCACCGCTGCATGGAGCACGGTTCCTTCCGCAGTGAGGCTGATGCGGATCGTCACAGTGCCTTCTATGTGGCGGTTGAACGCGTATTGGGGATATTGCAGGTTCCGGGTGATAAAAACATCCATTTGTTCCTGCCCTCCTGCGTATCGGGCTTCCCGGCTTCCGGTCGAATCGGCTGGCGGAGCCGTTTGGGCGTTCATTTGAGAGAGCAGCATAGCAAATAACAAAAACACGGTTTTCATTGGTCAGGTATTTGGTTTCGGTTGATGTAACAAATGTATACCTGCCGACCCGGCCCATGCCAGTGGAAAGCAGTGAATGCGTTGCTTCCTTGCAGTCAACCCCGAAAATCAGGTAGTGAATTGGCGAATCCTTTTACCTTCGATGTGTGGAAAACAAGTATCACATATTGTATGTCGACGACGACGAGGACAACCTGCTGGTTTTCAAGAGTTATTTCAGGCGTTTTTATCAGGTAAGCACGGCCCTCGACGCCAAAACGGCCCTGGAAATACTCCGCGAACAACACGTCGATCTTGTGATCAGCGATCAGCGCATGCCCGGCATGACCGGCGTGGAACTCTTCGAGGCTATTCGCAGCCATTTTCCCGATATCATCCGGATCATTCTGACGGCATACAGCGACTTGCAGGCTGTGATCGATGCCATCAATAAGGGCAAGATCTACCACTTCGCCGCAAAACCCTGGGATCCCGGCGAGCTGAAGATCATTCTCGATAATGCCCTCGAATCCTATACTTTGAAATTGCTGAACCGGCGGTTGGTAGAGGAGAATATGGACTTGCTACTGAAGGCAGAGCGGCAGGAGAAGGCCAATATCATGACCCAGTTCGAACTCCTGAAAAGCAAGATCAATCCCCATTTTTTATTCAACAGCCTCAATATCCTCGCAGCGCTCATACCCGAGGACCCCGTCCGGGCCGTCGAATTCACCAATCGCTTCTCCAAATTGTACCGGGGGCTGCTGGAACTGCACGAACAGCCCATCATTACGCTCGAACAGGAGCTGGAATTCGCCCATTCTTATCTTTATTTGCAGAAAATGCGTTTTTCCGACAGCCTGCACGTGCAGATCGACACGGCCGATGACCCGCAGCATTATTGTTTGCCGCCGTTTACCCTGCAAATCCTTCTGGAGAACGCCATCAAACACAACGTCGTCGCGGAAAAACAGCCCCTGTACATCCGCATCGAGCAGCGCGGCGACGAACTGGCGGTGGCCAACACGCTCCAGCTGCGCGGCAAGGACGTGGCCTCTACCGGCACCGGGCTGGCCATACTCAAATCACGCTACGAACTGATCACCCCGAAAAAAGTGGAACTGGAGCAAACCGGCGGCGAATTCATCGCCCGTGTGCCGCTGATCGAAGAAAGTTAGCGGTATATTTCGGAAGCAAATCGTTGATAAAGACCCCATTTTTCGCGTCTAAAAGGGTCAGGTACATATAAACCTGATGCCGTTTATGACGAACACACGATCGCTTTCCGGATTTCCGGCGCTTCGCAAGCACAATTCAGTTGATATGCGCGCCATTATTGTTGAAGATGAAAAACATGCCCGGGATAATCTGATCAAGTTGTTGCAACAGATCGACCCTGCCATAGAGATACAGGCAAGCCTGGATTCGGTGCACGACACCGTCGCCTGGCTGCGGTCGAACCAGACCGACCTGATCTTTCTCGATATTCACCTCGCCGACGACCTGAGTTTCAAAATATTCGATCAGGTGGCGGTCAGCGCGCCCGTGATCTTCACCACGGCCTACGACCAGTATGCCCTGCGGGCGTTCAAGGTGAACAGCATCGATTATCTGCTCAAACCCATCGATAAGGAAGAACTCGCGCAGAGCCTTGAAAAATACAGGCAGACGCGTCGTCCGGCGCAGGAGATGAATGTGCAGCAGTTGCTGCAGGCCTTCCAGGAGACCGGCCGACAAAACTACCAGCAGCGCTTCCTCGTGTCGCGGCGCGAGAAGATCATGAGCGTGAAAACGGAAGATATCGCCTATTTCGAGGGAGAAGACCGCTACGTGTATCTGGTAAAACACGACGGAAGCCGGTTCATCGTCGAGTATAAACTTTCCGATCTGGAAGACATGCTCGATCCGGCTGTTTTTTACCGCGTCAACCGCAGTTTTATCGTGCATTTCGACGCCATTGTAAATATCATCACCTTGTCGCGCAGCCGCGTAAAGGTCGATCTGAAACCCGCCAACCCGCGTGAAGTGATCGTCAGCGCGGAGAGTACTCGCGACTTCAAAGCCTGGCTGAACCAGTAAGGAACTTAACGTGAATTTTGGGTACAGGTATTGCAAATCAAACCTTTACAGACGGGAAAAGCACTACGGTATTTGTACCTGATCACAAAACAAAGGCGCAAAGGCGTAATGTGTAGCGACAAACGCCCTTTGTGTAGTCGTTACAAGGTTCCTTGTCAAGACAAACGTCCTTTGTGTAACGAGTTCCGTTTGAGGCGTAGCGGCGGGACAGCGCCCTTTTCAGGCTTAAAAGGTGCCGTTTCGCAAGATGCCGGGATCATCAGACTTTATCGTTCAGGTTCAAACCCGTCTTAAAAATGCGTATTATTTTAACATGAATACCCCCCGTTAGATTTACGAGGAGCTCACGTTAAAAAAGGAAGGCGAAGGTCATGACGACCCTCGCCTTCTTGCGTTTTAGCCGTCAATGCGGCCCGGTATTACTTCCCGCAGGAAGCGTCGGCCGGACAGCAGGGCAGCGGACAGTCCTCGATGGGGCAGGGCACGCAACAGGCTTCCGTTGCAGCGCTGCAGGAGGATGAGGCGGCACATGCCGTCGTGTTCGGCTTGACAAATGCGAATGCGATGCCTGCAGACAGCAGGACAGCGGCGCTCAGCGCCATGACTTTATTTTTCATGATGTTGAAAAAATGCTTGTTTGAAAATGAGAAGTGTAAAATGGTCCCCAAGGGCTCAAACAAGCTGCGCGGGAGGCTTCCAGATCGATGATCCCGCCTGCTGGGGAACAAAGACAATAAATGAGGCAGGTGTGACGCGTTGTTCGTCAGGGAATGCGTGACGGGGCAATTCGGGCGGCTCGGGCACTAAGCACAAGCAACTGCAGGGGCCGCACACGCAGCAGCTGCGCAGCGGACATTTCGATATCGGGTCATCATCGCCGGATGGCTTTGGCGCGCAGGGCAGATGCTCGGCAGGCGCACATGCTTCCTCCGTGCCGCAGCCAAATGCCATGGGCTGCGTCGGATAGTTGGCCATCAGCAGGACAACCGAGAACAATATGGAAAGCAGTCGGTCCACCGGTCGGAGGCAAATATACCTTGCAATTGGAAAACAGACACAGGATTCTGCGTAAAGGCTGCTTCGCTTTAACAAATCTTTGCCCGTCTGTTTACCTTCGCGCCGATTCCTTCATTTTACCTGTATTTCATGCATATCCTCCTGCTCGGCTCGGGCGGCCGCGAACATACTTTCGCCTGGAAACTCTCGAAAAGCAAACGCTGCACCCAACTGTTTATCGCTCCCGGCAATGCCGGCACCTCCGCCTGCGGCCAAAACGTGCCCCTCGATCCGCTCGATTTTGCCGCTGTGGAACAATTCGTCGTCCGGCACGGGATCGGCATGGTCGTCGTGGGACCTGAAGAACCGCTGGTGCGCGGCATCTGGGACTATTTTCAGGAGCGCCCGCAGTTGCGATCCATTCCCGTCATCGGCCCCTCGAAGGCCGGTGCCGTGCTGGAGGGAAGCAAGGCCTGGTCGAAGCAGTTCATGCAGCGGCATAGCATCCCGACGGCGGCGTATCGTGAATTCAGCGCCGGCCAGATGGAGGAAGGCCTGGCGTACCTGCGCGACCACGCATTGCCTATTGTGCTGAAGGCCGACGGGCTGGCCGCAGGAAAGGGTGTAGTCATTTGCGAGAGCCATTCCGAAGCGGAAACGGAATTCCGGGCCATGCTGGGCGGTAAGTTCGGGGCGGCCGGGGAAAAGGTAGTTGTAGAGGCCTTTTTAAAGGGCATCGAATTCAGCGTGTTCGTGCTGACGGACGGCAAAACGTATAGAATTTTGCCGGAGGCGAAAGACTACAAACGCATCGGCGAGGGCGATACAGGGCTGAACACCGGCGGTATGGGTGCCGTGAGCCCGGTGCCTTTTGTCGATGAAACGATGTGGGAAATGGTGGAGACGCGCATCATACAACCCACGGTCAATGGCCTGCGCAAGGAAAAAATACCGTACAAAGGATTCATCTTTTTCGGACTGATCAAGGTCGGCGGGGAGCCGTATGTGATCGAGTATAACTGCCGCATGGGCGACCCGGAAACCGAGGTCGTTTTCCCGCGCCTGAAAAACGACCTGGTGCAACTGCTGGAAAACTGCGCACGCGGCAGTCTTGGCCGGGTGAAGATCCGCACGGACAACCGCGCGGCGACGACAGTCGTGCTGGTCAGCGGCGGCTACCCGGGCGACTATCAAAAAGGAAAAGCCGTCAGTGGGCTGGAAAACGTGAAAGGCAGCATCGCTTTTCACGCCGGCACGACGGAAAAAGACGGCGCCGTGCGCACGAACGGCGGTCGCGTGCTGGCGCTTACCAGTTACGGGAAAGATATCCCTTCAGCATTGCGAAAGTCGAAACGCAACGCAAAAGTGGTGCAGTACGAAGGGAAGTACTTCAGGAGGGATATCGGAAAAGACCTTGTCTGATCGGGCGGATAAACGTTTGTTTGTCAATACGCCCGCTCGTCGCGGTTTTCCATAAAATTCATGAATGCGCGGTTGGCAACGCGGTTGCCGCCGGCCGTCGGGTAGCGGCCCGAAAAATACCAGTCGCCGGAATTGTCGGGGCAGGCCGAATGTAGTCCGTCGAGCGTCTGGAAGATCAGTTGCAGTTCGGGCTTGATGTCCTTCGGACGCACGATCTCGGATATCTTTTTGCTGATCTGGCAGTATTCGAAGCGGTCGTACAACGCAACGATCTCGTTTTTCACCATTTCCACGGGCAACTTTTCCGAGGCTTTGCAGCGCTTGTAGGCATCCTGAAGCAGTTTTTCCTGCCCGTTTTCCCGCAGCAGTTCGAGCAAGGCGGTGAAGGCGGCGAAATCCTTCATTTTGCTCATGTCGATGCCGTAGCAGTCGGGGAAGCGTATCTGCGGCGCGCTGGACAGGATGATGATCCTTTTCGGCTTCAGGCGCGCGGTGATGCTCACGATGCTGTCGCGCAGCGTAGTGCCGCGCACAATGGAGTCGTCGAGCAGCACGAGCGTATCCTTGTAGTCCTGCACCAGTCCGTAAGTGACGTCGTATACATAGCCGACCATATTGTTGCGGGCTTTTGTATCGGCGATGAAGGTGCGCTGCTTTTCATCTTTGTGAACCAGTTTTTCCACCCGCGGCCGCACATTGAGGATCTCGGCAAGTTTTTCGGGCGTCAGTTTTTTCCCCGCCTTTTGTATCTGCTCCTGTTTCCACTGGTTCAGTTCCTTGTCCAGCCCTTCCACGAGCCCGTAGAACGCCGCTTCTGCGGTATTGGGGATGTAGGAAAAGACGGTGTTTCTGATGTCGAAATCGACCGCTTCGAGCACGGGCCGCGCCAGTTGCTCGCCGAGTTTTTTGCGCTCCTGGTAAATTTCGCGGTCGTTGCCGCGGCTGAAGTAGATGCGTTCGAAGGAGCAGGCGCGGCGCTCGCTGGGCTCGCTGATCGCCACCTCTTCGGCTTTGCCGTTGTATTTGATGACGAGCGCGTGGCCGGGTTTGAGTTCGCGCACCTCTCCGTAGCGCACGTTGAATACCGACTGGATGGCGGGGCGCTCCGAGGTGCCGACGATGACCTCGTCGTCCATATACCAGAATGCCGGCCGGATGCCGTTGGCGTCGCGCAGGAGGAAGGCGTCGCCGTGGCCGATCAGGCCGCCGAGCACGTAGCCGCCGTCGAATTTTTTCGTGGCGCGCTTGAGCAGGCGTTGTATATCGAGGTTATCGAAGATCAGGTGGTTGATGTCCTGGTTGGTGTAGCCGTCGGGCTTGAACCAGGTGTGCAGGCGCTGCACTTCGTCGTCGAGAAAATGCCCGATCTTTTCGAGTACCGTCACGGTATCGCTCTTTTCCTTGGGGTACTGGCCCAGGTCGACCAGTTCGGTGAAGAGTTCGTCGACGTTGGTGAGGTTGAAATTGCCGGCCAGCAGCAGGTTGCGGTTGATCCAGTTGCTCTGGCGGTGGAAAGGGTGCACGCGTTCGATGCTGTTGTCGCCGTGCGTGCCGTAGCGCAGGTGGCCCATCAGCACCTCGCCCATGTAGGGCATATTGGCTTTGAGCCATTCGGGGTCATTGCGCTGTTCGGGCGTGATGTTGTTGAGGCGGGCCCACACCATCTGGAAGAGGTCGTCGAGGTAATTCGTGGCGTTGCTGCGCTTGCGGCTGATGTATCGCCCGCCCGGCGTGGGGTTCAGTTTGATGGCAGCCAGGCCGGCGCCGTCCTGCCCGCGGTTGCGCATTTTCAGCATCAGCAGTTGCAGTTTCTGCAGGCCGTAGAATGCCGTGCCGTATTTCTGGTGGTAATAATCGAGCGGTTTGCGCAATCGCACCAACGCGATGCCACATTCATGCTTGATCTGGTCGCTCATCGAGAGAGGAAAATGAAATGATAAGAAGTCGCCGCATTCGGAAGAATCCCGCGCAAAGGTAGGGCGCCTTTTGCGGAAAGCCAACCAAACGCAGATGCGGTCGGGGAGTTTTACAAAAAGACGGGATTTGAAAATCTTTTAGGTTTTCAGCGAAAAATCCCCTTCTTGTGCCTTTTAACGAATTCCGACCTTCATGCTTGCCAAGATCTTCCTCGAACTGACCGAATTCTCGTGGTTCCGCCGTATTGCCTGGAAACCCATTTACAACCACCTCGCCAAACAGTTTCCCTACGACGACTGGGTGTTTATGAACTACGGCTACGAACCTGCCGACCCGGCTGAGCGCCCAGAACTCGACGCTTCCGACGAGCCCGACCGCTATCCTTTGCAACTGTATCACTTTCTGGCTACCCGGACGGAGATAAAAGACAAAACGATGCTGGAAGTGGGCAGCGGCAGGGGCGGCGGCGCCTCCTATATCGCCCGTTACCTGAAGCCGGAGCAGATCACGGGCATGGACATTGCCAACCACGCCGTGGAGTTTGCCGGCAAGCGCCATCAGAGCCCCAATCTGCGCTATGTGACGGGCAATGCCGAAGCGATCCCCTTCGGCGACGAAAGTTTCGATGTGGTCATCAACGTGGAATCGAGCCATGCCTACGGCTCGGTGGAGCGCTTTTTCAGCGAGGTGCGGCGGGTGCTGCGCCCCGGCGGGTATTTTCTGATCACCGATATGCGCGACCCGAAAAACCTGGCCTCCTTCGAAGAAACGCTGCTGGCCAGCGGGCTGCAAATGGCGTCTAAAGAAGTCATTTCAGAGCGTGTAGTGCAGGCGATCGAACTGGAAGACGACCTGAAACGCGCGCGCATCAGGAAGCAGATACCGGCGCGCTACGTCAAATTCTTTGAAGAATTCGGCGGCGTCAAAGGCTCGCAGATCGACAAAGACCTGCGTTCGGGCAGCCTCGTGTATTTCTGGTATGTGATGCGGAAAGTGTAGGCTTAATCGTCCTCTTTCTTCTGCTTTTTGAACTTGCCGTCCTTCCAGGCTTTGAAAAACTGCCCCCAGGCAAGCGGGCTGAAGATGTTCATCGGCGGCGTCTGGCCGATGTAGACGTATTCGCGGGCCTGCTGGCGCAGGTAGAAATTGGCGCTTTCCCGGCCGCCGTACGGCACGATATCCGGGTTTTTCCGCGCTTCGCTGAGGTATTCGTTGGCGAGGTTTTCGGCGGCACGGCGCTGTAACTCGGGCGTCACGTCCATTTTCAGGAACTCTATCTTGAAATGCTCTTTCGAAGGCCAGGGGAAAATGACCGTTTCGGGCAAGTTGATGGTATCCTGCGTCATCAGCTGCACTACGGAATACTGGTCCTGCGTGAGTGTGTCGGGCACGGTGATCGTGACGGACTCGAGGCCGATGCAGGTGAAGCGCACTTTATCCCCTTTTTCCACGACCAGGGTAAAAAAGCCGCGGTAATCGGAATAAGTACCCCTGTTTTTATTGGGAAGATATACGGTGGCGTACGGTACAGGACGCAAGCGGCCGCCCTCTTCCGTGAGCAACATGCCGGAAAACTGGATCAGCAGCGACTTGGGTTTTTCGGCGGTGGATGCAGTATTGTCCTGCTGGGCGCCTGCTGCAACAGAACAGGCTATAAAAAAGAGGATTGCTAGGTAGTGTTTCACGCGTAGTGCTTTTTATGTGGGCGGCCCGGCCCGTTTTCGAACATGCCTGATGCGCCTGCATCTGTTACAAAGGTACGCCGCAGAAACGTTTGATGCAGCCAATTTGTCCGGCCGAAGTCGGCCGGGTTAACGGAATTTTAACAGAAAGGCGACTGTGCGAACCCTTGAGGTCGTGAAAATCCCCCCTTTTACCCGCTTTTCCGAGGTAGCGGCGCCTTATCCTTGTGCGGCGTACACCCTTGCCAGGGGAATGGCTGGTCGAAAAACACCGGTATATGTAGCCTTTACCACTAACGGTCTTGTGCAAATTGTTACTTTTGCCGCCGTTTTTCGTTTCCTTTATAAAAAAACAGACCTACACAAACGATGTTTCGTAAAACACCTATTTTTCTGCTGGTACTGACATTTCTGCTCGGCGCCTCCGCACTTTCTGCGCAGACCCCCGCGAAATACGGCCATATGAACCTGGGCAATTTCCTGGAAATGATGCCTGAAACAAAAAAGGCCAATGATGTGCTGCAGGTTTTCGCCGATTCACTTTCCGTGCTGCACGACACGATGAGCGTGCAATTTCGGAGGGAGGTACTGGCATACCAGACGGACTATCAGGCGGGAAAACTGCCGCCCGTACAAGCGCAACAGATCGAGGCCGAACTGCAAAAAAAGCAGGAGGCGATCGAGAAATTTGAAAGAGACGCCCAGCAGTCCATCGCCATAAAACGCGATTCGCTGCTCCGGCCGATCCTGGTGCGCGTACAGGACGCCACCAAGGCCGTTGCCGTGGAAAACGGTTACCTGATGATCTTCGATACCAGTTCGGGGGCCATGTTATTTGCCGCCGAAACCGAAGACGTGACGGAACTGGTGAAGAAAAAACTGGGCATTTAGGCATTTTTATGCCACCTGCCTCATTGTACCGGGGTTCGCAGGCGATGTTGCTGCGGACCCCGGTTTTATTTTGTGCGGAGGCAGGAGGGCGCATGAAGCACGAAATAAAAGTCTCCGTTGGGCGGACTTTTTTAGTTTTGCGCTTCGTTTGATCGTTCGGCACGTAGTGTTGCCGGGCGTTTTTTTGCCAAAATACTTTTCAGACAATGAATTCCTCCTTCAAAACGATCAATAATATCGCCGGATGGCTGGTTTTTGGCGTCGCAGCGATTGTGCTGGGTGCTGCCGCCGAGCCGACGGGCAGCCTGTGGGACTGCGGCGAGTTTATCTCGGGTGCGTACAAATTGCAGGTGGTGCACCCGCCGGGGGCGCCGGTATTCCTGCTGGTAGGCCGCCTGTTCACCTGGGCGGCATCCCTCGTATCGGACAATCCTTCCAATATTGCCTACTCCGTAAACCTGCTGTCGGCATTGTGTACGGCGGCAGCGGCGATGTTCGTTTGCTGGAGCACTACTATTCTGGCGCGGCTCTCGTGGCTGGGCCGCGAAGGGGAGCCGGAAGGCGGACAAGCCGTAGCGATCGCCGGCGCCGGTCTGGTAGCCGGTCTGGTAACGGCTTTCACGACCTCCATCTGGTTTTCGGCCGTGGAAGGCGAGGTGTACGCCATGTCCACCTTTTTCACTGCCATGACGCTCTGGGCGACCCTGAAATGGTACAACCTGCCCGATACCGCCGATTCCGACCGCTGGCTGGTATTTGCATTTTATTCGATTGCCTTGTCCATCGGCGTGCACCTGCTCAGCCTGCTGACCCTGCCCGCCCTGGCGATGTTCTACTACTTCAAAAAGGCAAAAAAACCAAGCGTCAGCGGTACGCTGGTGGCTGCAGCCGTCGGTGTGGTGTTCATTGTAGCCATTCAAAAACTGATCATCGCGGGCATTCCGAATTTCTGGGCCT
This sequence comes from Lewinellaceae bacterium, assembly GCA_020636045.1. GTDB lineage: Bacteria > Bacteroidota > Bacteroidia > Chitinophagales > Saprospiraceae > M3007. The sequence continues at coordinate 81,559 of JACJYP010000001.1, read as the reverse complement.
TTTTTGACAAATTGCTGGTCAATAGCTTCGGAATGCCTTTCTATTCGGGCATCGTGCCGGTGCTGCTGATCTTCGGCGGCGCCATCTGGTTTGGTCTGCGCCGCGCCCGGCAGACGGGCAACGGCCTGCTTCAGCGCCTCGTAGTAGCGCTGGGTGTGGTGGTGCTTGCCTACTTCTCCTACGGCATCGTGATCATCCGCGCCAACGCCAACACCCCAATCAACATGAACGACCCCTCCGACCCATTGCGCCTGCTGCCGTACCTCAACCGCGAGCAATACGGCGAGCGCCCGCTGCTGCGCGGCCCGCACTTCGATGCGCGGCCAGTAGGCATCAAATCGGAAGAGCGCTACGGCAGGGTAGGGGACCACTACGAAGTGGTGGACGAAAAGGTAGACTATGAATACGACCCCGCCGACGAGACCCTGTTCCCGCGTATGGGAGATTATTCGCAGGGCCGGCCGGCGCTGTACCGGCGCTGGATCGACAAGCCGAGCGGCGAACCTACTTTGGCTGACAACATCGAATTTTTCTGGAAATACCAGCTGGGCTGGATGTACTGGCGCTACTTCATGTGGAATTTTTCGGGGCGACAGAATGGTGAACAGGGCTTTTTCGTCACCGACCCCAGCGCCGGTAACTGGATCACCGGATTTGATTTTATCGACGAGAACAGGCTGGGCAACCAGAAAGAGTTGCCGGAGTTTCAGAAGAACAACCAGGCGCGGAACAAATATTACATGATCCCCTTCTTCCTGGGGCTGCTGGGGCTGTTTTTCCATTACCGGAAACGACCGCGAGAGTTCGCGGCGCTGATGTCGCTGTTCATCATCACCGGCATCGGCATCATCGTGTACTCCAACCAGCCGCCGAACGAACCGCGCGAACGCGACTACGTGCTGGCCGCTTCGTTTTTCACCTATGCGATCTGGGTGGGTATGAGTGTGATGGTGCTCTTTGAACTGCTGAACGAACGCCTGCGCCTGCCCGATACGGCCGCCGGCGCGGTGTCGACGCTGCTCGCCCTGAGCGCGCCGCTGCTGATGGTGACGCAGAACTGGGATGACCACAGCCGCTCCAGCCACTACGCCAGTCGCGACTATGCGCAAAATTTCCTACAGTCCTGTGAGCAGAATGCGATCGTGTTCACCTATGGCGACAACGATACCTACCCGCTCTGGTACTGCCAGGAAGTGGAAGGCATCCGCACAGATGTGCGCGTCGTCAACCTCTCGCTGATCGCCGTCGACTGGTACATCGATCAGCTGCGTCGGGCTGTGAACGATTCGCCCGCCATTGCCATGAGCGTGCCGCAGGAAAAGATCAGGGGTTATAAACGCGTACAGATCCCCTATATACCGCCGGCCAATGGCGGTAAGGAGCAGGAGATGCTGCTTTCGCAAATGCTGAACTTTGTGGCGGAAGACCACAAACTGCCGACCAACGGCGGCCGGGATTTCGAAAGTTATATGCCTACGCGCAAGCTGGCGATCCCGGTCAACAAGGAAGCCGCCATTGCCAACAAGATCATTTCCCCGAACGATTCCATGATCGTGGATACCATCCGCTTCAGCCTGGGCGACAAAAAAGAATACCTCATTAAGGACGAACTGGCGATCCTCGACATCGTCAGTTCGAATATCTGGAAGCGGCCAATCTACTGGGCCGTGACCTGCCGGGAGGATAAACTTATGGGACTCCAGGACTTCCTGCAACTGGAAGGCCTGACCCTGCGCCTGGTGCCCAAATACACGCCGAGCAGCAGCGGCGCCTACGGCATCATCGGCTCCGGCGGTGTCGCCACCGATGTGGCATTCAAAAACATCATGGAAAAATGGCGCTGGGGCAACTTCGACAAGGAGCGCCTGTTCGTCGATCGCTCGTACATGCCGAGCCTGCAGACCATGCGCGTGGCCATGATCCGCATTGCGCGCCAGCTGGTGCTGGAAGGTAAAAACGACAAGGCGGTAGCGCTGGTGGACAAGTATTTCGAGGTGTTCCCGGAATACAACTTCCCCTACGATCAGTTTTCGGCATTTATGGCCGACGTCTATTTCCGCGCCGGCGCCAACGACAAGGCCAAGAACAAGATCCGCGAGATCGCCCGTTCCGTAGCCGAACAACTCAAATACTTCCAGTCGCTGTCGCCCGACTTTCAGCGCGGCTACGGTCAGGATCGCGACTTTGCCCTGAGCACTGCGCAGGTGCTGGTGCGCATGGCGGACGACCTGAAAGATCCGGCTCTTCAGAAAGATCTGGAAGAAACACTGGGCGCCTACCTGCCCATGCAGATGCAACAGCCGGGCTTGCCGGGTGTGAAAGAGATACAATAAAAAAAACCTGCAAAGGCTTAAAACAAACCCCCGGGCGCTGCGATTTGCGGTGTTCGGGGTTTTGTTTGTCGATACTAACCACCTCCTCACTTCAACCCTGCCACCACCGCCTGATAAGGCTTCAGCGTAATTTTATTGCCCGCCCGCTCCAGCGCATCGTAATTGTCGATCAGCGTTTCCGCGATCGCGCCTGCTTCGGGAAGTTCGATGTCGGCGTTGTGATCGCTGAAATTGAGCAGAACCAGCATTTTCTGTTCGCCCAGGGTACGGGTATACGCGTAGATGTCTGGATGTTCCGCCTGGATGATCCGGTAGTCGCCGTACACCAGCACGGGGTTGTCTTTCCGCAGGCGCACCATTTTTTTGAAGTGGCTGAGGACCGAGTTCGGATTCTTTTCTTCTGCGATTACATTGATCTGTTGGTAATTATCGTTGACCGGCAGCCAGGGCTTGCCTGTTGAGAAGCCGGCGTTTTGCGTGTCGTTCCACTGCATGGGCGTGCGCCCGTTGTCGCGCGACAAAAACTTCAGTTTGGCCAGGTACTGATCCAGATCCCGGCCTTCTTTTTTTGCCAGTTTGTAGCCGTTGATGGCAGCAATGTCGCGGTATTGCGAAATGCTGTCGAATCCGATGTTCGTCATGCCCAGCTCGTCGCCGTAGTAGCAATAGGGCGTGCCGCGCATGCTGAGGATAAACGTGTTCAGCATCTTCGCGGAAGGCGCGCGGAATTGCGGGCTGTCGTTGCCGAAGCGCGACACCAGGCGCGCGTTGTCGTGGTTGGAGAGGAACACGGAGAGCCAGCCATTTTTTGCAAAAGCGCTGTCCCAGCGCGTGAACACTTCTTTAAAGCGCGACAATTGGTAGCCGTCGAGGCTGTTGACGAGGTCTACGCTTTCGAAATGGTAGGCCATCTGCAATTCGTTGCGGTCCGCATCCACGAGCGCATGCGCGTCTTCGAAAGTGCTGCCCGCGCCTTCCGAGACGGCGAATACATCGTATTTACTGAGCACTTCGCGGTACATTTCCTGCAGGTATTCGTGCAGGTGCGGCCCCATGCCGTAGTACTTGATGACGTTCTTCTGGTACCCTTCCGGCAAGGGGGGGAAGCTGGTGTCTTTGGAGGCGAACTGGAAAGCGTCGAGGCGAAATCCGTCCACGCCCTTTTCTGCCCAGAATTTCATGATGTCGTACACCTCCTGCCGCACTTTGGGGTTTTCCCAGTTGAGGTCGGGCTGCTTCCGCGAGAAATAATGGAGGTAATAGGCGTTCGTCAGCGAGTCGTACATCCAGGCGCTGCCGGTCTCGTCGAAGAAACTCCAGCGGTAGTTCGGCTTGCCTTTTTCCGCCGGCCACCAGTGGTAGTAGTTGCGGTAGGGGTTATCGCGCGAACTGCGCGACTGTTTGAACCACTCGTGTTCGTCGCTGCTGTGGTTCACCACCACGTCCATCACGAACTTGATGCCGCGCTCGTGCAGCCCTTTTATCAGTGCGTCGAAGTCGGCCATGGTGCCGAATTCTTTCATAATATCCCGGTAATCACTGATATCGTAGCCGTTGTCGTCGTTCGGCGAAGCGTAGATGGGGTTCAGCCACACCATGTCCACACCCAGGCTTTTGATATAATCGAGTTCCTGAAGGATGCCTTTCAGGTCGCCCACGCCGTCGCCGTCGGAATCCTTGAAACTTCTGGGATAGATCTGATAGATCACCGCTTCTTTCCACCAGATTTGGTCGGATGAGGCAGCAGCGTCTTTTTTCGCTGGAGTATTCGTACACGCAAGTGCGATCAAAAGCAGCAAAAAGGCAAAAGGCAGTCTGTTCATGTCAGTTGTTTTATGTATCGCGAATGTCGCAAATATTGCATCATTGCCGCGATTTTTCAACCCTGAAACACACTGCCCTGCCTGTATCAATCTCCGTCTGACTCAGATTCAGGAACGTATTCCAGCACGTCGCCCGGCTGGCAGTCCAGTGCCCGGCAAATAGCCTCAAGCGTGCTGAAACGGATGGCTTTGGCCTTGCCCGTTTTCAGAATAGACAGGTTGGCGAGGGTGATGTCCACTTTGACGGCCAGTTCGGTGAGCGACATTTTGCGTCGCGCCATCATCACATCTACGTTTACTACGATCGGCATGGCTCAGATGGTCAGGTCTTGTTCTTGTTGCAGGAAAGCGCCTTTGCGGAAAATTTCCGCCAGCGATATGAGGATGAGTGCAAGCAGGGCGCCCAGTAAGATCTGTTCGGATAAAAGCGACGGAATCGCGGTTGCGATCTGCTGCCCGCCGGCGTCGTAGGCGATGCCGGCGATCATGCGTGCCGCGACTACATTGGCGACCGGAAATGCCAACGCCGCCGCTCCGATCATGCGGATACGCCGCGTATTGTCTTCGCGGAACATCAGCCCCCGGTCGATGTTGCGAAAGATGCGGTACATCTGGTAGAACACGAAGGCGATCAGCGCAAATTGCAGGTGTTGAAAAAAGAGGTAAGCCACATAACGCGCCTGTAGCAAGCCCTGTGCACCGGCGAGTTCGAGCATGACGAATTTCCGCTCGCCCCAGTTGAATACCTGTAGTTCGCCGTTCTTTGTTTTGCTGAAATCGCCGATGGTCGTAACCCAACCGCGGATGCAAGGGTTGTGGCCGGTAAAGCCGAGCGAACTTGCCAGATCGAGCAGGAATAACAGCCCGGCAGCAAGGGTCAGGCAGAGAAACAGGTAATGCAATACTTTCGGCAGGCTGATTTTGATCTTCGGTTCCATAATGCAACTTTGTGGTTTGATGAAAGATGGAACAAATCTATAAGCGATATTTCTGTTTTGCAAATATTTTTTATTGAAAAACAATAAATATTTCTTGGCACAACTCAAACCCTGCATCACAAATGCAGTAAAACCTCCTGTTTATGCAACACATCAACGTAGAGATCAAGGCCCGAACGGAGCGGCAGGACGAGATCCGTAACTGGCTGCTAGCCAACGGCGCCGAGTTGCGCGGCACCGACATGCAGACGGACACCTATTTCCAACTGCCGCCGGGGCAGGGCCGGCTGAAACTCCGCGAAGGCAATATCGAATGCAACCTCATCCACTACCACCGGTCCGACGATCCGCAGGCGCGGGTGTCGGATGTGGCGCTGGCGCCCGTGGCCGACGCGCCGGCGCTGAAAAACCTGCTGCTCCGTGCCCTGGGCGAAAAAGTGACGGTGCGCAAACGCCGGGAGATATATTTTATGGACAACGTGAAAATACACCTCGACGAACTGGAAGGCCTGGGCCGTTTTGTCGAGATCGAGGCCATCGGCCTGCGACCCGAGCTGGGCGCCGAACAACTGCGTGCACAATGCGATCATTATATCGACATCTTCGGCATCAAACCGCAGGACATGCTCGCAGAGTCGTACAGCGATTTAATATGATAGACGGTAGACGGCTTACGGTAGACGGTTAACGGTGGACGGTTTAGGGGTTTTTGAAAATGCGGACGTAATCGATCAACATTTTTTGCGGCCAGATGGTGCTGTCCACGCCCTTTTGGCCGCCCCAGTTGCCGCCGACGGCAATGTTGAGGATGAGGTGAAAATCCTGATCGAAGGGCCAGGCGTCGGGGCCTTCATGCCGGTTGCGGAATTGCAGGTAGGGCTGCCCGTCGAATAAAAAATCGATCTTTTCGGCATCCCAGTCGATTGCGTATTCGTGGAATGCGCTGCTGAGCGTGTTGTCGTACACGCCCTTTGTTGTCTGGGTGCCCTGGATGTGGTTGAAGCGCTTTGTGTGCACGGAACCGAAGATGCTGTCGGGCATGTACCCCACATTTTCCATGATGTCGATCTCGCCGCTTTCCGGCCAGCCGCCGTATTTCCAGTCGGTGGACAGCATCCAGATGGCCGGCCAGACGCCCAGACCCGCAGGCAGTTTGGCGCGTACTGCTATACGGCCGTAGCGCCAGTCGCCTTTGTGTTTGGTGACCAGGCGTGCAGAGGAGTATTCGCGCGTACCTGTTTTTTCACGGCGCGCCTCAATTACCAAAAAGCCATTCTCCACCCGTGCGTTTTCAGGGCGACGGGCCGTGTAGTATTGCCATTCGTTGTTCCCCCAGCCGCAGAGCGAAGGGCAGCCATCGCCGAGATCGTAACCCCATTTTGTGGAGTCAGGCAGGCCGGAGTAATCGAATTCATCGGACCATACGAGGGTGCGCGCATTTTTTTCGGCGGGCGCCTTGCGCGTACCGGTGCAGGACACCACGGCTGCGATGAGGCCGCACAGGAGCACGAATTTTACAAAGGAACGAGACATGGGCTGGTTTGCATTGTTTCAGATACTCGTCAAAGATATGGGGTCCGCCGCATTCACGGAATTGTTACCGTCGACCACCCCTGTTGCAGCCTCTGCTTCTGCTTGTCATATTCCCCGCCACCTGCTACCTTTGCCGTCCGAAATGGGACGCATCCTCGCCATCGACTACGGGCTGAAGCGCACAGGCATCGCTGTGACCGATCCGTTGCAGATCATCGCCAGCGCGCTGACGACCCTGCCGACGGCGGATGTGCCCGGTTTTTTGAAAAAATACTGTGCTGAGGAAGAGGTGGACGCTTTTGTTGTGGGGTTGCCGCTGTACCCCGACGGCAATCCGGCGCAAATAGCCCCGCAGGTAGATGCTTTTGTCGAACAATTGTGCAAACTTTTTCCCGGCAAAGCAGTTATCCGGCAGGACGAGCGCTACACGTCGAACGAAGCAAAACGCATCATCCTGGCCAGCGGCACCAAAAAACAGAAGCGACGCGACAAGTCGCTGGTCGACAAAATCGCCGCTGCGCTGATCCTCGAACAATACATGCAGGAACACGTCTGGGGCGCTTAAACCCGTACGAATTACAACTTATGATATTGCCAATATTTGCTTACGGCCAGCCCGTGCTGAAAAAAATTGCCGCTCCCGTCGAACCCGGTTTCTCCGACCTGCCGGCCTTGATCGCCGACATGTGGGAAACCATGTACCACGCCGACGGGGTGGGGCTGGCCGCGCCGCAGGTGGGCCATTCGATCCGGCTGTTCGTGATCGATACGCTGCAACTGGACAAGGAAGACGGCGACGAGGCGGAAGAAAAAGGTTTCAAAAAGGTATTCATCAACGCACAAAAAGTGGAGGAGGCGGGCGACCCCTGGGCCTATGAAGAAGGCTGCCTGAGTATCCCGCGCATCCGCGGCGATGTGGAGCGGCCCGAATCCATTCGTCTGAAGTACATGGACGAAAATTTCAACGAATACGAAGAAACCTTTACCGGCGTAAACGCCCGGGTGATCCAGCACGAATACGACCACATCGAAGGGGTGTTGTTCACAGAAAAGCTGAAGCCCCTGAAAAAGCGGCTGATCCAGCGTAAACTGGAAGATATCCGCCTTGGAAAGATCAATCCGGAATACAAAATGAAATTTTACAACGTCCGGTAGAATATATCCTTACGGACGAACTTTGAGCCGTTGCGCGCTGTTTGGCGCGCAACGGCTTTTTTTATTCTGATTGTCGGGCAAAAGCGCGCCGGTAATGGAATTTAATATGCCATTCGTCGAAAACGACTGTGCACGCAGGAAACGATTTTTGTAAAAAATGTTTCCCGTGTGTACTTTTGCGCCATGTTTACAGAGCAGCAGGAAAAATGGCTGATCCGCGTGCAGGAAGTCTTTTTCACCTATGGGATCAAGAGCATCACCATGGATGACGTGGCGCGCGAGCTGGGCATTTCCAAAAAAACGCTTTACCAGTTTGTCGAGAACAAAAACGATCTGGTCGTCAAAATGGTAGAGCACCTGATCGAATCGGATAAATCGGCTGGCGAATGCCTGCGCAGTGAATCGGGCGATGCGCTGGAAGAGATGTTTGGGGTGATCAAACACGTGAACGAGGAAATGAGCCGCATCAAGTCGAACGTGGTGTACGACCTCCAGAAATACCACCGCGAAGCCTGGGAAAAAATGCAGGATTACCAAAAGGGTTTTCTGCTCTCCCTGGTGCGCGATAATCTCGAAAGAGGCGTCCGCGAGGGCCTGTACCGCAGCGATTTCAATGTGGACCTGGTGGCGAGGATGCACGTGGTGGAGTCTTTTATCATGTTCGACGAATCCTGGTTTCCCCGCGCGCAATATCCCCTCAACGAACTGTTCCGCGAATTCATGGTGTACTACCTCCATGCCATTGTTTCGGAAGCCGGACTAAATAAATTGAAAGCAAAACTCTCAACATATGCACCCTCTTAATTCGCTCCTTTTACCCGGCCGCAGGGCAGATATGTCGTTCCCGGTCTCAAAATCGCTTCTGCTGATCGTTATGATCGCATGTTTCGCCGGCAGGGCGGGCGGTCAGGGAGAAGCCATGAGCCTCAGCGACTGTATCGGTTACGCCTACGACCACCATCCCGATATCCAGGTGGCGCAGTTGCAGATCCGCGATGCCGAATGGCAGATCAAGGAAAGCAAGGCCATCGGCTTGCCGCAGTTCTCTGCCGGCATCGGCTATCAGTATTTCCTGCAGCGTCCCGGCATTCCGGCCAGCGCCCTCGGGTTTCCCGGCGACGAGAAACTGGCGTTCAGCCCCTTTCATTCGCTGACGCCTTCTTTGTCGTACAACCAGTTGTTTTTCAGTAACAGTTATCGCCTGGCGCTGAAGGGCTCCATGTACTACCGCGACTATGTGTACCAGCAACTCGCGGTGACGAAAAGCATGGTGCGCAACAACGTCACGGACGCCTATTTGCCTGCCCTGCTGATCTCTGAAAACATGGGCATTATCAGCAAAAACATCGGGAACCTGGAAAAACTGCTCGGCGATACCAAGGCCATCAACGAAGCGGGCTTCGCGGAACAACTCGACGTCGACCGCATCGAACTTTCGCTGGCAACGCTGCGCACCGAACGCGACAACCTGGAGCGTCAGCGCGAAGTGGTCGTCAATGCGCTCAAACTTGTGATGGGCATGCCGGTGACGGAATCTATCGACCTTTCCGACGATCTGACGCAGTTGCTGGGCGCTTACGCCGACGCAGACCTGGGCGCCGAAGTGAACTTTATGAACCGCCCGGAATACGTGCAACTGCTGAGAGGACGCGATCTGAGCGCGCTCGACGTTGAACTCAACAGCAAAACCTGGATGCCCTCGATCAATGGATTTATAGAGTATCAGCCGGGCTGGCAGGGCGGCTTCGGCAATAAAAGCGACGCCAACTTTAAAAAATGGTATTTCATCCCCTCGGCCATCGCCGGCATTTCGGTGACCGTGCCCATTTGGGACGGCGGCTCTTCCAAAGCGCGCCGCGAACGCGCAATCATCGGCGTACAGACCATCGATATTCAGAAAAAAACGCTTGAGAATGCGATCACCCTCGAGGTGGAAAACGCCCGCAAATTGCTGCTCAACGCACGCGAGCGCGTGCAAAGCCAGCAAAAGAACCTCGACCTCGCACAGCGCATCTACGATACCACGCAGAAAAAATACAAGGCCGGCATCGGCTCAAGTTTCGAGATCACACAGGCGGAACAACAGTTGTACAACGCCCAGCAATTGCTGATCCAGGCGCAGTACGACCTGCTCACCGCCAGAGAAGCGCTCAGAAAAGCCCTCGGCGGTAACCAATAGTGTATCGACATTCCCGCGAAGCCATTCAAACCCCGCCGAACCGCATCAATGACATCACTTTCATCAGCATAACAAGCAAGTGCAACAAAATGAGAAATAAAAGCCTCCTCCAATTAATGTCCTTCGCGCTCGTGGCGGCGCTGCTTTCCGCCTGCGGCGGTCAGTCGATGGACAAAGCTGCCCAACTGGCGGCTTTAAAAGACCAGAAAACCCAACTGGAAGCCGAGATCGCCAAACTCGAAAAAGAGATCGGCAGTACCGAGGGCAGTGTGCAGCGGGTGAAAACCGTAGCCATTACCGAAGTAAAAGCCGGCTCGTTCGTGCATTACATCGACCTGCAGGGCCGCGTGGACGCGGAAGAAAACGTACCCGCTACCGCCAAAATGCCGGGCACCCTGACCCGCGTGCTGGTGAAAAACGGCGATGTCGTAAAGAAAGGTCAGCTGCTGGCCCAGATCGACGACGGCGTCATGCTCAAACAACTGGCTGAACTGGAAAACCAGCTCAAGACCGCTGAAGACCTGTACAACCGTCAGAAAGGGCTGTGGGACCAGAAGATCGGCACGGAAGTGCAATTCATCCAGGCCAAATCGCAGAAGGAAAGCCTGGAGCGCAGCATCGCCACCCTCAAAGAGAGCTGGAACCAGACGCGCATCTATGCGCCCATCGGCGGCGTGGTCGACCTCGTGGTACTCAAAACCGGCCAGGCGATCTCGCCGGGCATGCCACTTTGCAACATCGTCAACCTCAGCGATTTGAAGGTGGTTGGCGAAGTCACGGAAGCCTATGCCGCCAAAGTGCGCAAAGGCGATCTGGTGAACGTGTTTTTCCCCGACCTCAACAAAGAGATCAAAACGCGGGTGAGGTACGTGAGCCGCACGATCAATCCGAATACCCGCACGTTCTCCGTAGAATGCAGCCTGCCTACCGGCCGCGACTACCGCGCAAATATGGTTGCTGTGATGAAGATCATCGATTACCAGAATCCGAAAGCCATCGTCATTCCGGTCAATCTGATCCAGACGGCGGAAGGCGGCGAGTTTGCTTTGGTGGTCGATAAAAACGGCGAACGCAAGGGCGTAGCGCGCAAAGTGGAGATCAAACAGGGACTCAACTACAACGGCATGGTGGAGATCGCTTCCGGCCTGAAAAACGGCGATTTCGTTATCTCTACCGGCTTCCAGGATGTGAACAACGGCGAAACGGTAGCCTTCTAAACGCAAACCGGATGTACGTTCCCGCTCACTTTGCGCTTGGCGAACACGCAGCCATCGCCGCTTTTATGAAGCGGTTCAACTTCGCGGCCATTGTGTCGCAGGTCGATGGGCTGCCCTTTGCCACGCACCTGCCCTTTGCGGTGGAGACGGAAGCGGACGGGCGGATCGGCCTCCTGGCGCATTTTGCCAGAAAAAATCCGCAGTGGAACGACCTGGCGTCGCAGACTGCGCTGGTGATCTTCAGCGAACCGCACGCCTACGTTTCTCCGTCGCTGTATGAAAAGGAGCAGAACGTGCCGACCTGGAACTACATCGCCGTGCACGCCTACGTCAGGGCGATCCCGGTAGAAGACGAGGCGGAAGCCCTGGCCCTGCTGGAGCGGCAAATGCAGCATTTCGAAGCCGCTTACCTCGATCAGTGGGCACGGCTTTCGGATGATTACAAACATGCCCTCGTGAAAGGCATCGCCGCGTTCCGGTTCAGCGTGGAAAAACTGGAGGGGAAACATAAACTCAGCCAGAACAAATCGCCCCGCGACAGGGCGAACGTCGCCGGACACCTGCAGCAAAGCGAAGACGGCGCTGCCAGGCAGATTGCCGAATACATGAAAACCCTGTACGATTTGTAGCGCGCTTCACCCATAGCAAGATATTTCAAAAAAAACTTCCATGAAAGAGTTCAAACCCACCAGTTGGTCGATCGATAACCGGACGAGCATCTTTATTATCACGGTCATCATTACGCTCGCCGGCATTCTTTCCTACAACTCGCTCCCCAAAGAGCAGTTCCCCGACGTTGTGGTGCCTACCATCTTCGTTTCTACCGTGTACCCGGGGGCATCGCCGTCGGACATGGAGCAACTCGTCACCAAACCCATCGAAAAGCAACTCAAGGGCATCAACGGGGTAAAAAAGGTGACATCCTATTCCATTCAGGACTTCTCCAATGTCATTGTCGAGTTCAATACCAGCCTGGATGTTATCATCTGCAAGCAAAAAGTGAAGGACGCGGTGGACAAAGCCAAGCGCGACCTTCCCAACGACCTGCTCGAAGATCCCACGGTGTCGGAGTTCGATTTCTCCGAAATACCGATCATGAACGTCAATATTTCCGGCGATTTCAGCCTCGACAAACTCAAGGACTACGCAGAAAAACTGAAAGACCGCATCGAGGAAATGCGCGAGATCACGCGTGTGGATATGGTCGGTGCGCTCGACAAAGAGGTGCAGGTAAATGTGGACAAATACAAGATGACCGCCGCCAAACTCACCTTCCGCGACATTGAGAATGCCATCGCCGGCGAAAACCTGACTATTTCGGCGGGCAACGTCGACATCGGCGGCATGACGCGTTCGGTATCTATTCGCGGCGATTTTAAGGACGTCGAACAGATCCGCAACATCATCGTGGGTTCGCAATCGGGCGCCATGCTGTACCTCAAAGATGTGGCCGAGGTAAAAATGGGCTACGAAGAGCAGGAGAGTTTCAGCCGCCTGAACGGCAAAAATGTGATCGCGCTGAACGTCATCAAGCGTTCCGGCGAAAACCTGATCAACGCGTCCGACAAGATCAAGGAGGTCGTGGAGGAAATGAAATCTTCGGATTTCCCGTCCAACCTGGAAGTGGTGATCACGGGCGATCAAAGCCGCTCGACGCGGGTGACGCTGCACGACCTGATCAATACCATCATCATCGGCTTTATCCTCGTTACCCTCATCCTGATGTTCTTCATGGGCGGCACCAACGCCATCTTCGTGGCCATGTCGGTGCCCCTGTCCATGTGCATCGCCTTCCTGGTGTTGCCGAGTTTCGGCTTCACGCTGAACATGATCGTTCTGTTTGCCTTCCTGCTCGGATTGGGGATCGTGGTGGACGATGCGATCGTCGTCATAGAAAACACACACCGGATCTACCACGACGAACACCTGGATATCGTAACGGCGGCCAAAAAGGCTGCGGGAGAAGTGTTCCTGCCCGTATTGTCGGGTACCGCCACTACGCTGGCGCCCTTTTTCCCGCTGGTGTTTTGGGGCGGTATTTTCGGGAAATTTATGCACTTCCTGCCCGTCACCATCATCATTACGCTGACGGCTTCCCTGCTGGTGGCCTATATCATCAACCCCGTGTTTGCGGTGTGGTTTATGCGCCGCGACGGCGACCACAGCGTGAAGGTAGAATCGAAAAAAGCGCGCCGCCGCACCATTGCAGGCTACACCCTGTACGGCCTGGCTACGCTGTTCTTTTACGCCAACGGCAATTTCTTCATGGGCAACCTGCTGGTGACGCTGGCGCTGTTCGTCGTGCTGTATCGCTACGTGCTCGAAGGCTGGGTCATGCGCTTCCAGACCAAAGCGTGGCCTGCGATCCAGGGCCTGTATGCGCGTTTTCTTGAATTTGCCCTGCGCCGCCCCTGGACGATGCTGGTAGGTATGTTTGTCCTGCTGGTGGGTTCCTGCGGCATCACCGCAAGCCGTGAGGCAAACATCGTTTTGTTCCCCAAGGCTGATCCGAACTTTATATACGTGTACCTGAATATGCCGGTCGGCACCGATGTGAACGTGACCGATTCGCTAACGCGCATCGTGGAGAAAAAAGTGGTGGAAACGCTCGGCGAGAACAACCCCATCGTCGAGTCGATCATCGCCAACGTGGCGCTCAACGCCTCGGAAGACCAGTTCGACCGCTCCGCTACCTCCAACAAGGGCAAAGTAGGCGTGGCATTCGTAGAGTACGGCAAGCGCAACGGCGTGAGCACTACGGAATACATGGACAAGATCCGCGAAGCGACCAAGGGCATCATTCCCGCCGCAGAGATCACTGTCGACCAGGAACAGGGCGGTCCGCCGACCCCCAAGCCCATTTCCGTGGAGATCCGCGGCGACGATTTTGAAGAATTGTCGCGGGTTTCGATGGAGGTCAAGCGTTACCTCGACTCGTTGTCGATCCCCGGCGTGGAAGAACTGCGCAGCGACCTGATCGTCTCGAAACCCGAGATCAGCGTACAGATCGACCGCGAACGCGCCAACCGCGAAGGCATTAGCACCGCGCAGATCGGTACGGAATTCCGCACCGCCATCCTTGGCAAGGAAGCCAGCAAATTCCGCGACGGCGAAGACGAGATCCCGATCAACGTGCGCCTGCAAAAAGACCAGCGCGAGAACATCAACGCCGTCGAAAACCTGAACGTCACCTTCCGTGATATGAACATGGGCGGTGTGCTGCGCTCGGTACCCATGGCTGCACTGGCCGATGTGAAGTACACCAACACCTTCGGCGGTATCCGCCGCAAGGACCAGGAACGTATGGTCACGCTCGCATCGAACATCACCGCCGAATACCAGTCGAAACAGACGCAGGTAGTGAACGCCGTGAAATCGGCGCTGGCCTCACTGCCCGCTTACGAGGGCGTGACTGTCGGTTTCGCCGGTGAGGACGCCGAAATGATGGACGCCATGAGCTTCCTCGGCAACTCGCTGATCATCTCGATCTTTATCATCCTGCTGATCCTCGTCACGCAGTTCAACTCCTTTGGCAAAACACTGATCATCCTGACGGAGGTCGTGTTCTCCATCATCGGTGTATTGCTCGGCATGGCTATTTTCGATATGGACTTTTCCGTGATCATGATGGGTGTGGGCATCGTCGCGCTGGCGGGCATTGTGGTGCGAAATGGCATCCTGCTCGTCGAATTCACCGATGTGTTACGAGGGCAGGGCATGAATGTGCACGATGCCGTCGTGGAGGCGGGCCGTATCCGTATGACGCCGGTGCTGCTGACCGCCACCGCCGCCATCCTCGGCCTGATCCCGCTGGCAGTCGGCTTCAACATCGACTTCGAGAGCCTGTTCGCCCATGGCGATCCGAAGATCTTCTTCGGCGGCGACTCCGTTGCGTTCTGGGGACCGCTGTCCTGGACGATCGTATTCGGCCTCGGCTTCGCTACCTTTATCACGCTGATCATCCTGCCTGTGATGTACCTCAAGGGCTGGCAGGTGATGGAGTGGTGGAGAAAGAAGGTTTGATGCCGGAAACTGAGAAACCGGACATTTGAAATGGGGCGGCGTTTTTCGCGGATATGCGAGGAGCGCCGCCCTGTTTTTTAGTTTTTGATCTCTTTAGCGATGGCCGTTGTGGTATTTGCAGTAAAATAAACCGCCAAAAAATCAGTTAATGCTCCGCCGCGCAAATGCGTTGGTCCGATTTTCCGGCAAAAATTTGAGTATGCGGACTGCGGGCGCGACCTTTGCACCCGGTTTGGCAGATCCGTTCCGGAAACTTTCGCTACCGGGAGATGTTAAACCACTGTCCTGCGGCCGATAAGCCATGAATAATAAAAAAATTGTTGCGACACTACTCCATGCCTGTACGCTGTACTGCGTCTCCGCGTACAATGTGCAGGAGTATGACGCGGCCGGGCGCGAATACCGCCCGAATGCCGGTGAGGTTGCGACAAACCGGGCCCATATCGCCCGGCATGATGAAGCGGCTTTCCGGGTACTATCCGCACCGGCATCCGACTTATCCGTCGAGATCCGGCTGCTGCTGAAAACCTGTTCCGTTGCCAGGGCCTCCCTGTTTTCGCTGGAGCAGGTCCTTCAATACTTCCCCTCTTTCGATACCGGGAGCAACATTCTGCTCCAAAACCTGCGTCGGCAACCCCTGGTTGATCGACAACCGCTGTTGAAACGGGCGTGTTTCGCTCCGGACATTTGTTCGGAAGGCAATGCAACCTGGATAAAATACTGCCTGACCAGCGGCCCGTGACCTGATGCATCGGCATCAGGAAAATCGCACCGGGCTGCCTCTTTGCCCGCTTATCGACCCTTTTCCTGCCATTTTGTCAAAAGACGGCTGTATATCCCGCATGGAATGAAATGTGCGGATCACCGCCATCCCCGCGAATACGAAACCATATCTTTGCCTTTCCAAAGGTTGGGAACTTCGGGTGCACGGATTGTTGTGAAAACCCGGAGTCATCGACCTTAAAACCTTTATAAAAATGTTCGGATTTATAAAAAAGATCATCGGTACCAAACAGGATCGCGACCTGAAACAATACGTCGCGCTGGTGACCGAAATCAATAATTACTTCGAGGAGTATCAGCGCCTGTCTAATGATGACCTGCGCGCCAAATCCCTCGATTTTCGCGCCCGCATCAAGGAATACCTCCAGGACATCGACGCCGAGATTGCTTCTGTCAACCAACAGGCACTGGACGCAGAAGACTTCAACGAAAAGGAGCGCCTTTTCAAGGAGGTGGACGAACTCATAAAGGACCGCAACAAGGCCCTGGAAGACGTGCTGCAATCCATCCTGCCAGAGGCCTTTGCCGTGGTAAAGGAAACCAGCCGCCGCTTCACCGCCAACGAAACGCTGGAGGTCACGGCAACCGACCACGACCGCGCCCTGGCTGCAAAGCAGGATAAAACGTACGTTAATATTGAAGGCGACAAAGCCATCTGGAAAAACAGCTGGATGGCGGCCGGTGGCGACATTACCTGGAATATGGTGCACTACGATGTGCAGCTGATCGGCGGCATGGTGCTGCACGACGGCAAGATCGCCGAGATGGCGACGGGTGAAGGTAAAACCCTCGTGGCTACCCTGCCGGCTTATCTCAACGGCGTGGCCGGTGAAGGTGTGCACATCGTGACAGTGAACGACTACCTCGCCCGGCGCGACTCGGAATGGGTGGGGCCGATCTACGAATTCCTCATGCTCACGGTCGATTGTATCGACAAATACCGCCCGCACTCAAAAGAGCGCATCGACGCGTACCGTTGTGACATCACCTTCGGCACCAACTCAGAATTCGGCTTCGACTACCTGCGCGACAACATGGTCATCAATGTGGACGAGCTGGTGCAGCGAAAGCACCACTACGCCATCGTCGACGAAGTTGACTCGGTGTTGATCGACGACGCGCGGACGCCGCTCATTATTTCCGGCCCCGTCACCCGCGGCGCCGAGGACCAGGAATTTGTCGAACTGAATCCCACGGTCAAAAAACTGATGGAAGAGCAGGGCAAACTGGCCAGCGGATTCCTGTCAGAGGCGAAAAAACTGTTTTCCGAAGGAAAAATGGGCTCTGATGAGGGCGGCGCCGGCTTTGCGTTGCTGCGCGCACACCGCTCCCTGCCCAAAAACCGCGCACTGGTCAAGTTCCTCAGCGAAGAGGGCGTGAAAGTACTGCTCCAGAAAACGGAAAACGTATACCTGCAGGAGAATAGCAAGCGGATGCCTGAAGTGGACCGCGAACTGCTGTTCACCATCGACGAAAAGAACCGCTCGGTCGAACTGACCGACAAGGGCGTTGAATATCTCTCCCATTTTAACAACGACCCCTCCTTCTTTATCATGCCCGACATCGGCTCGGAGCTGGTGAAGATCGACCGGGACGAAAATCTTAATGCCGAGGAAAAAGTAGAAGCCAAGGAGCATCTTTCACAGGATTACGGGGTGAAAAGCCGCCGTGTGCACGCCATTCAGCAACTGCTGAAAGCGTATTCGCTTTTTGAAAAAGACAATGAATACATCGTGCTCGAAGGCGAGGTCAAGATCGTGGACGAGCAGACGGGTCGTGTCATGGAAGGCCGCCGCTACTCCGACGGGCTGCACCAGGCCATTGAAGCAAAGGAAAATGTGAAAGTGGGCGAGATCACCCAGACCTACGCCACTGTCACCTTGCAGAATTACTTCCGCATGTACCACAAACTCGCCGGTATGACCGGTACGGCCGAAACCGAGGCCAAGGAATTGTGGGACATCTACAAACTCGACGTGGTGGTGATCCCTACCAACCGGCCCATTTCCCGGAATGACGAAGAGGATCTGGTGTACAAAACGGCGCGGGAGAAATACAACGCCGTGATCGACGATATCATCAAATTGCGCGATGCCGGCCGGCCGATCCTGGTCGGTACCACCTCGGTGGAAATATCCGAGCTGTTGTCACGCATGCTGAAAATGCGGGGCATCGAACACAACGTGCTGAACGCCAAGCAGCACCAGCGCGAAGCCGAGATCGTGGCCGAAGCGGGTAAAGCCGGCAAAGTGACTATCGCCACCAACATGGCCGGTCGCGGTACCGACATCAAACTGGGCCCGGGCGTAAAAGACGCCGGCGGTCTGGCGATCATCGGCACCGAACGCCACGAAAGCCGGCGGGTGGACCGTCAGTTGCGCGGTCGTGCCGGTCGTCAGGGCGACCCCGGTTCGTCGCAGTTCTACGTTTCTCTGGAAGACCAGTTGATGCGCCTGTTCCAAAGCGACCGCATCGCGTCGCTGATGGATAAAATGGGTCACAAGGAAGGCGACGTGATCCAGCACAGCATGGTCACCAACAGCATTGAGCGCGCGCAAAAGAAAGTGGAAGAGAACAACTTCGGCATCCGCAAGCGCCTGCTCGAATACGATGACGTGATGAATATCCAGCGCGAGGCCATCTACAAAAAGCGCCGCAACGCCCTGTTCGGCGACCGCCTCGCTGTGGACATCAACAACGCTTTTTCCGCCATCACAAATGAACTGGTGCACGTGCACCGCGAGGGCGGCGACTACGAAACGTTCCGCCTCGACAGCATCCGCCTGATCGGCATCGACCCGGAAATGGACCCGGCATGGTTCAAAAGCGCACAAATAGCGACGGTGACCGATACGTTCATGCAGCGGATACTTGAATTGTACGACATGAAGGGCAAGCAGGTTGGCGAACGCCTCCTGCCGATCATTCAGGATGTGTACGCCCGCGAAGGCCATCGCTACAAGCGCATTGTGGTGCCGTTCACCGACGGCGCGCTCGGACTCAATATCAGCGCCGACATGGAAGATGCCATCAATTCTACCGGCAAATCCATCATGCGCGACATCGAAAAAGTAGCCACGCTGGCGCTCATCGACGACGCCTGGAAAGAACACCTCCGCAACGTGGACGACCTGAAAGAGTCCGTGCAGGGCGCTTCTTTCGAGCAGAAAGACCCGCTCGTGATCTATAAAATGGAGGCCTACAATCTCTTCGAGGGATTGATCGGACACATCAATGCAAACGTGACATCCTTTTTGCTGAAAGGCTCGCTGGCATTGCCCAGTGAAGATGAGATGCGCCGTGCACAGGCAGCCCAGTCGCAGGCAGAGTCGCAGCGCCGGGCACAGGCCAACCGCATGCGCACCAACAATCAGCAGCAGATGACGGAATCGCAGCAGGCTGCCCAGCGTGCCGGCCAGTCGGCCAGCCAAAACGGCCCTGCGCAGCGGGTGCAGCCCATCGTCAAGGAAAAAGTAGTAGGCCGCAACGATCCATGCCCCTGCGGCAGCGGCAAAAAATACAAGCACTGCCACGGCAGGTAATTCCAAGTGGCCCCAACCAGAGGTTGGAAAAGTGGCTCCAACCTCTGGTTGGGCAAGTCTGGTTGGCCAAATAGCCTCAATCTCTGGTTGGCCAGGCAACTCCAACCTCCGGTTGGCCAAGTAACCCCAACCTCCGGTTGGCCAAGTAACCCCAACCTCCGGTTGGACAGGGCAGACGCAATCACGGCAGGTAACCTCAACGTTCACCTGAAATCGCGTGATCATTCCCCAACCAGAGCTTGGGGCCACTTGGGGCCGCTAATCCTTCAATTCGGCGGCGAGGCGGTCGGCGAGGCCAAAATTGGTGCTGGAGGAAATATGCGTCCTGCGCATGGCGCCGCCGGTGGTGCTGGCGGCAAAAGCGTGGTAGTTGCCTGCTGCATCGCGCTCGCAGTAGACGCCCAGGGGCAACTGGCAGCCGCCGCCCATCAACTGGAGCACGCGGCGTTCCACATTTGTACAGGCAGACACTTCCGGGTGGTGTATTTTTTTTAGCAGGAGTCTGGTGCGCTGGTCGTGTCGATTGGTTTGCCAGGCAAGCACTCCCTGTGCGGGCGCCGGTACGAATTCGCGCGGGTTGAGTTCTATTTTTACAAGATCTTCGGTATCGAGGCCAAGCCGGTTGAGCCCGGCGGCAGCGAGAAAAATGGCGTCGAAATCGCCGCCGCGCAGCTTTTCCAGGCGGGTCGGCACGTTCCCGCGGATGTCTTTGACCTGTGCATCCGGCCTGAAATCGAGCAACTGCGCTTTCCGGCGCGCGGCGGAGGTGCCGACCAGCGCGCCTTCTTTCAGGTGAAATGTTTTACCGGTGTCCACGGCTTCGGGCCTGACCAGCAGCCAGTCTGCCGGGTTGTCGCGGTACGATACGGCCGTGATCACGAGCCCGTCCGGCTGGGTGGTAGGCAGGTCTTTCATGGAATGCACTGCGAGGTCCACTTCGCCGCGCAGCAGGGCATCTTCGATCTCTTTGGTAAAAAAGCCCTTCCCCTCCATTTTGTCGAAGCCGAGGTGCTGTACCTGATCGCCTTTGGTTTTGATGACCACGAGTTCGCTCTCCACGCCGATGCGCGCGAGCTCCTTTTGCGTGAATGCTGCCTGCCAGAGGGCGAGTTTGCTGCCGCGGGTGCCGATCTTGAGTGTCATGAGGTGGCAAAAGTAATGGATTGCACGTTGCTTTCGTCAATAAAACGCGGCGGCAAAAACAGGTTTATTCTACCTTGATCACGCTTCTTTCCAATACTTCTTCGTAGTAGGCCTCGTAATCGGGAAGGATGTTGTCGAGGTCGAATCGCCGGGCCTGATTGAGCGCATTTTCGCGGAAACGGGCCAGCATTTCTTCGTTTTGCATCAGGTCGATGGCATATCGGGCCATCTCGTCCACGTTGCCCGGCGGGCTGGTGAAGCCCGTCACGCCGTGAATGTTGACTTCGGGCAGGCCGCCGCTGTCGGATGAGATCACCGGCACTTCGCAGGCCATGGCTTCCAGGGCAGAAAGACCGAAACTCTCGCTTTCCGAAGGGATGATGAACAGATCGCAGATCGCAAGCAGTTCTTCGATGGCGTCCTGCTTGCCCAAAAAGCGCACTTCGTCGCACAGGCCGATATCGCGGCAGAGGCGCTCGGCGTTCTGGCGCTCGGGGCCGTCGCCGATCATCAGCAGCTTGGACGGCACTTTTTTGTAGACCTGTTGAAAGATGCGGATGACGTCTTCCACGCGTTTTACCTTCCTGAAATTGGAAGTGTGTGCGAGGATGCGCTCGCCGTTGGGTGCAATGATCTTCTTGAAGTGTTCCTTGTCCGTTTTCCTGAAACGATCGAAATTGATAAAATTATAGACCACCCGGATGTCGCGCTCGATCTGGAAAAGCCGAAGGGTATCGTCTTTCAGGCTTTGCGATACGGCCGTCACGCCGTCGCTTTTATTGATGCTGAACTCTACGACCGGCGCGAAGGCGCGGTTGTTGCCCACCAGCGTGATATCCGTGCCGTGCAGCGTGGTCACCACCGGCACGTAACGCCCCTGCGAAAGCAATATTTTTTTTGCCATATAAGCCACCGCAGCGTGCGGAATGGCGTAGTGCACATGCAACAGGTCGAGGTTTTGGTAACGGACCACATCTACGATCGTGGAAGCGAGCGCGGTGTCGTAAGGAGGATATTCGAACAGCGGATAATCTTCGTTGTCGACTTCGTGGTAAAAAACGTTTTCGTGAAAATGGGAAAGGCGGACCGGCCGGCGGTAGGTAATAAAATGCACTTCATGGCCTTTGCGCGCCAGCCCCAGGCCAAGTTCGGTGGCCACCACTCCCGAGCCGCCGTATGTGGGATAACAGACAATACCGATTTTCATAGAGCTCCTGCTGCATTTCCCCGGAGGGAAGAGGGTTTATGAACAATAGCGTGCGGCCGCGGCCGCTGCTTGTTTCAATCCTCAATAAACAGCGAAGATCAGGAATGGGTCATAAAAACCGACAAAAGAAAGGAAAAATACACCCTAATGTTTACAACGGCCGACAGATATGCCTTCATCAGTGATGCTTGTCGCCCCGGTATTTCTTTTCCCCTGCGTTCACCGGCAATTCCAGGTGATTGGATGCAGGCGGGATCGGGCAGTTGTAGCCGTCGCTGTAAGCACACCAGGGATTGTAGGCCTTGTTGAAATCGATGGTCATCCAGTTATCGGCGCTGATATCGCCTTGCTTGAAGTCCAGATAACGTCCGCCGCCATAGGTGCTTTCGTCGTTGGTTATGTCTTTGAACGGGAGGAACAGGTAATCGTAGTATTTCCGCGATGTCAACAGGCGCAGGTTCTGGTATATCTGCAGCGAGTAGGTTTTGCCGTCTTTGTCAAAATACAGAACCCCGTATTGCTGATACTGCGCGCTGCGGCCGCTGTAGGTCGGCATATCGAACGGCATGGCGTCTTCGGTGCGCTCGAAACGGGCGCTGATACGCCACGAGGGGTCGGGGCTGAAAAAGTCGAGCATGGCGGTGTCCTGCTCCGTCAGCGGGGAGCGCGATTCGCTCACAAATTCCTGTTTGTAGTGCTCCCGGTGGCGGGCGATCTCCGCTGCATAGGTAGTGTCGGTTTGCTGTGCGGAGAGCATGACCGGAGCGATCAGAAGGGCGGCAAAAAAGGATAATCGGCACATATGTTAAAAAACACTGTTATTTAAAAAGAACAGCAAAAGTAAAGTGCCGCTTCTGAATCCCGCTTAAAAATCGAATAACTTAGACGAATGAATACCCGGACAGACCGATGCCGGCGAAGCAGATAAAACCGGCTGCTTCAAGTGTAAAGTGATCAATGGTCGCTGCTGTCCAGCAACTTTTCCAGGTAGTGCTCCTCTATGCCAAATCCCGCTTTCAGGGCCGCCACTTTTTCCAGCGCGCTTTCATTGCGGGGGCCGCTCACAGCCGTGATCATGACATTTTTGGCCGTGTGTTCGGTGGAAACGAACTCGAATACCCGGGTCTTGTAGCCCTCGGATTCGAGCAGCAGTGCGCGGATGCCGTCGGTCAGGATCTCGGCTTGCCGCTCTTCCAGGATGCCGAATGCGAGCACCGGGGCAAGTTCGTTGCGCGTGTGCATGGCTTTGCGGATCTGTTTGTGGCAGCAGGGCGCCGCCACGATGATCCTGGCCTGATGCCTGATGCCGGCGGCAAGGGCCAGGTCGGTGGCCGTATCGCAGGCATGCAGGGCGATCAGCATATCGAGCCGGTCGGGCCGGTAGTCGGCGATGTCAGCGGAGATAAACGATAATCCCTCAAAACCCGCCTGCTGCGCTGCGTCATTGCAGAAATCTACCAGTTTTTGACGCAATTCGATGCCCTGCACCCGGGGCTGCAGCCCGGCCCGGTTGGTCAGGTAATCGTAGAGGGCAAAGGTGAGGTAGCCCTTTCCGGAGCCCATATCGGCGATGTGAGCATCGTCGGGCAGGGGTGTACTGCGCAACAGCGCTTCTATGATCTCGAGATATTTGTTGATCTGGCGCCACTTGTCCTGCGCGGCGGCCAGCACTTCTCCTTTGGCGCTGGTGATGCCGAGCCGGTGGAGCCAGGGCGCTGCGGGGTCGAGCAGGCGGTTTTTCCGGCGGTCGTGCGCAGTGTCGGGCGCGGCAGCGTTTTCCGCCGCCTTGCTGCCGAGGTGCGGAGTGCCGGACCGGGAAAATTGCAGGCTGTATTGCCGGTCGGTGGTGAAAAGTTCGGCATTCAGGAATTGGGCGCCCAGCAGTTGCTCCAGGCGTGCAATGGCGGCTTCTATGTCAAGATTTTTGACTTCATCCCGCGTGCGGTAGCGATAGTTGAAGGCGACGAAAAGTCCTTTTTTCAGGCTTACCGGGCGTAGGTAGACGTTTTTCAGATCGCTCTCGGCCCGGGCGTTCGGCTTACTGAGCGTACATTTCAGGAACTGCCCCGATCCGAAGGCCGCGCGGAACGCGGAAAGGAATTGCGATACGGGCATGTGTCAGCGATTCGCTTCCCGCCGCAGTTGTGCGCGGCGGTGAAGTTCTTCTTCGATGATGCGTTTGGTGTATTCGAGTTCGCCGCGGCTTTCGAAGCGTTTCTTTTGCCAGAAAACGATGAACAGGAAAGCGCCGAAACTCAGGGCGGCAGCGCCGAAAGTGGCGAACGCCAGCCATTCAAAGCCAAACAGGTTGGCCACCGTAGCCAGCAGGACCCAACCCGTTGCCGTGCCGCCCATGATCATCGCCAGCCGCTGGCGACCCCGGAAGATCGTCAGCCGTTCGCGCGCCTGCGCGTGCATTTCCATGAGGTGATCGGCGCCAAAATGCGTCGGACCGAGTTCGTCGAGCAGGCGAAAGTCGTCGTTGGCCTCGCGTTCGAGACGCTCGAGAGGCGATTCTTTTTCTTTACGGCGAAACATCATGTCCGGCATATGCAAAAATTATGGCAAAAATAATACATGCAAGTGCGCAAAACAATCGGCTGCATGAGATAGTTTTTTTCATAAACGACCGGTAACTGTCATTCGTTGGCAGAATGACGGTTTTCTTCGCTTGAAAACACATTTATCAGGCTATCGGCTGCAATTTTCATTCCCTCTTCCTGCCGTGCCTTATTGAGAAATCCTTCGGTTTACCGATTTGAAACTGCTTCTGCTTACTTTCGCAGCAAAATGCCACCTATGTTCGCTATCCGCATTGTTTTTTGCTGTTTTTTTCCCCTTGTAATGTCTGCACAAACCCGCTTTTCCGTCGCGCTTCCGGCACAGGAAGAGGCAACCGCGCTCGACGGCCGCCTGCTGATCATGCTCGCGCGATCGGGCGACAACGAGCCGCGATTTCAAGTGCGTGGCGACTACAAGTCTGCGCAGATATTCGGAATGGACGTTGAAGACTGGCGTCCCGGTACTGCCCTGATGTTCGAAGGCGACGTGTTCGGGTATCCGTTACAACAGATGGCGGAGCTGCCGCCCGGGCAATACTATGTGCAGGCGCTGTTGCACAAATACGAGACCTTTCACCGGAAAGACGGGCATGTGGTGAAAATGCCGATGGACCGCGGCGAAGGCCAGCAGTGGAACCTGGCGCCGGGCAATCTGTACTCCAAGCCGGTGCTGGTCACCCTCGATCCCCGAAAAACGGATGCTTTTCGCATCGAACTGACGGAGGTGATCCCGCCCATCAAAAAGCCCGCCGATACGAAATATGTGAAGCACATCGAGATACAAAGCAAACTGCTGACCGAATTCTGGGGCCGGCCGATGTTCCTCGGTGCGCACGTGCTGCTGCCCGAAGGCTGGGCCGAGCATCCCGATGTTCGTTACCCGGTGGCCATCTACCACAACCATTTTACCCCTGATTTCGGCGGCTTCCGCACCGAGCCACCCGACCCCGACCTGAAGCCTGTGTACAGCGAACGCTTCCGGCTCGACGGCTACAACCGCATCGTGCAGCAGGAAGCATACGATTTTTACAAAATGTGGACGGGCCCCGACTTTCCGCGTGTGCTGGCGGTGGAAATTCAGCATCCATGTCCGTTTTACGACGACTCGTATGCCGTGAATTCGGCAAATGTAGGTCCGTACGGCGATGCGATCATGTACGAACTCATTCCCGAGATCGAGCGCCGTTTTCGCGGCATCGGCGAAGGCTGGGCGCGCCTGACCTACGGCGGCAGTACTGGCGGCTGGGAAGCCCTGGCTGTGCAGGTCATGTACCCCGGCGAATTCAACGGTTGCTACGCCGCCTGCCCAGATCCGATCGATTTTCGCGCATACTCCCTCGTCAATATTTACGAAGACAAAAATGCATATGCCCTTGCCGGCGACTTCGGCCATGTGGACCGCCCGGACCAGCGCAACTACCTGGGGCAGATCAGTATGACGCTGCGGATGAGCAATTATCTGGAACTGACGCTGGGCACCAAAGGCCGCAGCGGGCAGCAGTGGGACATCTGGGAAGCGGTGTATTCGCCGGTGGGAAAAGACGGATACCCCGAACGGATCTGGGACAAAGTGAGCGGCGAAATCAACCCGGCAGTGGCCGCCTACTGGCGCGAGCACTACGACCTGTCGTATATCCTGAAGCGTGACTGGCCGGAAAACGGCGACAAATGGCGCGGCAAGATCCA
The DNA here is from genome assembly GCA_020636045.1 of Lewinellaceae bacterium. Taxonomy (GTDB): domain Bacteria; phylum Bacteroidota; class Bacteroidia; order Chitinophagales; family Saprospiraceae; genus M3007. The sequence continues at coordinate 55,436 of JACJYP010000001.1, read as the reverse complement.
TATCTACTGCGGCGACATGGACAATTACTACCTGAACAACGCCGTCTACCTCGCCGAAGAAGTGCTGAAATCGCTCGACGAGCCGCCGTTCGACGGGGAAGTGGACTACGGCGACCGCGCCGAGCACTGCTGGAACGGCGACCATACCCAGCCAAACGCCATCTCACGCTTGCGGTATCACCGGTATTTTATTCCCAAATGGGTAAAAGAGATACAGGAACGATCCCCCGAAGGAGTTGACCTGACGAGTTGGCGGTATTGAGCGTTGTTATAAGATCGCAGTAAGCAAATAGCAGTGATTTTTTCACATTGAAAACTTCAGGCATGCACTACTGTATGTCGATCAGGAGTACTTCCTCGTTGTCCGTCACGTTGACGCTTTTAACGATACCCACGCCGGGGGCATAAAATTTGTTTTCATTGACGTCGGGTTCCAGGTCCGTCCATTCGCGCGTTTTCAGACAATCTGCAAAATTGCCGTATGGCGTCGTGATCGTGAGACCGGTTTCCAGGATTTCGGCCTCGTCTTCTGCGTGGTTGAAGTAATATTCCTGCCGGTAAGACATCCCTGCCTGCGGGTTGGCCGGCATCGCCAATCCTGCCCGGGCGCCGTCGACACCTGCTTCCCAGGCGCCTGCGTGGTCGCGCACACTTCCGTCGGGGTTGAGATTGTCGACGTCCTCACCCATGTACCACACGTTGCCGTCGTTGTCCTGGGCATACCAGTCGTCGGTGTCTTCTACGAGTATGCCGTTCAGCCAGACTTTGTCGTTGACGATAACGCAGGTAATGCCAAGCACTTCCCTGGTATCGGCCAGGCGTTGTACTTCCACGCGTTCGAGTCCGTCTTCGGTCTGCCCTTCGTAGATGTATTTTTTCCCCGTTTCAAAAGTGAAATAGGGGTTGGTCAGTTGGGTGCTGTTGGAGAAGTTGGCCGGCAAAATGACCGGTTGATAGGAATCATCCGGCAGGCGGACCGTATCCTTTTTACAAGCGAACGTGCAGGCCGTGATTGCCAGAAATACACAAGTGCTGAGTTTCATTTTCTGAATGATTTATTGAATGAAGAAAATAAAAACCCGGGTTTGCATATCACTACGCTTTTGCCTGCTCAAAAGGCTGCGCAGGGTGCGTTTTTTTGAAAACTTGTCTTTGACATCATCTTCATGTGTTTCTAAAACCGGTACATCCACTGCAGGCGCAGGTCAAGCATACGTGTCGCATTCGTTTTCGATCCGGGCAATGGAATGGCGTATTGCGTGAGCAGGCCTCCATGCCACCTTTTTCCGAATTCATATTCCAGCCCCGTTCTGAACAATGCCATGCTGCCGGTTTTTTTCGCCGGGCTGATCCGCTGATCGATGGTCCATTCGATACCAAGCGCTTTGTTCCCGAATTCGTATACGATCTCGTATGGCATCACGACGCGCAACCCGTATCCAATGCCCAGCATGGGTTTGAAGCGGCGGGTGTGGTTGAACATATATTGCAATCCGATAGAATATTGCATAAACGGCTGCGGTATTTCGGCCTTGTTGAATTCGAAGTCGTCAGATGGCGGAGCGACCGGCGGAACGCCGATGGCCTCGTCCATTCGATTTGCTTCGAAGCGGGTGTTGTAATAGTGTGCGTCGGCCCACACGCGCCATGCAGCATAGTCGATTTCTGCCTGCAAGCCCAGCAAATACCCGCTCTGGCGGCTGAGATTCTTGCTGAATGGCATGGCGGTCCCTCCCGAGATGCCTAGCCTGAAAGCATCCGGACGCGCTTTGTACAGGTGTTGTCGAAGTGTTTTTTTTCGCTTTATGGTTGCAGGTTCTGCGACGGCGAAGGGTGGGGTGGATTTCCTGAATATTTCAGGTTGTACATGACTGATTGGGGGTAACGGCGCGGCCAAAAAATCCAGAGATGTGGTGTCGCCTGTAACGGCCGGGGTGTTTGCTCCCCTTGGGCTGTCGGTTGCCGTGTCATTAATTGCAACGGCTGACTTTGTGAAAGACAGGTGGCCTGCGTACAATTCATTTCGGGCGACATTCAGGGATGCAGGAAGGGCGCTCTTTTCCTTTATGATGCGTGTTTTGTAAACCGTATCCGTGCGATAGACGATCCTGGTGCGTACGATGCTGTCCGTTCGTGCATCGGCTTGTTTGGCATTTTCGCGCGGCGCCTGCCGCGTTGTATAGAAAAAAACGTTCAACCCGGAAGAAAGGAGCAATAGCAGCCAGGGCAGCAGTACCCAGGCTACCACCGGCGGCTTTTTATCGTCCTGCCGGTCGAGCCGGCGCTGCATATCCTGCCAGTCCTGTGCTTCGAACGCAGGTTCCGGCCTGCGCGCCAGATTGTCCCGAAATTGCTTTAACCACTTGTCCATGATCAGTTCGGTTTGATGTGATAGGGGCTTTTTTTCATCAGCAGGGCGCGCAGGTTTTCGATGGCGCGTACCAGGTTGGAGCGGGAAGTGCTGACGCTGATGCCCAGCAATTCAGCGATCTCGTGGTGTTTGTATTCTTCCATTACATACAGATTGAAAACCAGGCGGTAAGACGGCGAAAGTTCCCTGAGAATGGGCAACACATCCTCATCGGGATCGATGACGGGCAAGGGCGCCTCTTCGTCTGCAAGATGTTCGGCTGCCTTGAGTTCCAGAAAAACGAGCGTTTTGTGGTGTTTCCGGTAATAATCGATGGCCGCGTTGATCAGGATGCGACGCAGCCAGGTCCTGAACGGGAATGTAGGATCGTATTTGTCGAGGCCTGCGAATACTTTGAGGAATGCGTCATTCAATACCTCTACCGCTTCATCCCGGCTCCCGGAATAACGCAGGCAAATGCTCATTGCATAGCCGTAGAAATGCTCGTAAAGGCTGCGCTGGCTGTTACGGTCGCCTTTGCGGCAGCCAAGCAAGACTTTTTCCAAATCGAGTTCCTGCCTGGGCATAGTGATGGCCTTCATATACCTGTACGGAAAGTAAGCCAAAAAAGGCTGCGCCGTGCGAAAAAAATTAGGGTGTGTCCGAAAAACTTCATTCAATACTCCCGCTCGAGCAGGCTTTCTACCGTCCGTCTGAGCACGGCCATTTGCTCTGCTGGCACGCCGACAGCCTCCAGATGGCCGAATGCTTCAGCCTGATAGCGCGCCTTTTCTTCGGCGATCAGTTGCGGGATGCCGTTCCGGTCGAACAACGCGCGAACGGCGGCGATCTTTTCATCGGGGCGGGAGGCGTCGGTCTCCATCCATTGCCGGAGTGCCGTCCGGTCGGTTCCAGAGGCGATCTCCAGCGTCCTGAGCACCAGCAGCGTTTTTTTATTCTGTAAAATATCGCCGCCTACCTGTTTTCCGAATTTTTCAGGATCGCCGTAGGTATCCAGCAGGTCGTCCTGAATCTGGAAAGCGATGCCGGCCAGGCGGCCGAAGTGGTAGAGGTGTTGCACGTCGGCCGGCGCGGCTTGTGCACAGATGGCGCCCATTTCCAGCGCGCCGCCGAGCAGGACCGCCGTTTTCAATTCGATCATGCGCAGGTATTCAGCGATGCTGACATCGGAACGGCTTTCAAAATTGATGTCCATTTGTTGTCCTTCGCAGACCTCTGTGGCGACACGGTTGAAGCACTCGATCAGCCGGGCAACGATATCCGGCCGGCTTGCTTTTGCCAGTTCCGTGTATGCCCGGATCAGCATGACGTCGCCGCTGAGGATGCCCGCGGTCGTATTCCATTTCGTGTGCACGGTCGGCCGGCCCCGGCGCAGCGGCGCGGCGTCCATGATATCGTCGTGCATGAGGGTGAAGTTGTGGAACAGCTCCACGGCCCAGGCAGCGGGCAAAGCGGCTTCCGGGTCATCGCGAAACAACTCGTAACCCATGAGCAGGAGTGCCGGACGCAGGCGCTTTCCACCAAGGGTCAGGATGTATTCGCAGGGCTCGTAAAGTTCGCGTGGCGTGCCGGGAAAGGGGTTGTCTGCGGCGTAACGGTCGAGTCGTTCGAGGAGTTGCGGAAGTGCGTGCATGTCGGGAGGCAATGGCTGAAACAGGTAGCGGGCGCGGTGACCCGCGCAAATATAGACACAAAGGAAAAGGGGGATGTGTCAAATTCCTGTGAACAGGGCGTGCTTTTGTTCCCGGCAAAGGGCTTGCCAACTCAGTTGGTCCTTCTCCTGATCGTATACCCGATACCCATGGCCGGCGACAGCAAAAACTGGCTGTTCTCGTCGAAGGTGTTCAGTTGATAGATCGGGCTGAGTTCTACATTCAGGCGTAGCCGGTCGATGAATTCCCAGCTCAGGCCGGCATTGCCGATCAACCCGAGCCCCATCGGCAGTTTTTCTTCGTTTTCGGTATTCAGGTCCTTTCTATCAAGATATCTGAATCCCCAGGCCAGCCCGAGGCCGCCGTACCAGCTGATGTTCCGGTTGATCGATTGCTGGTAAAGAAGGGATGTGCCGATCCCGTAGCCGCTGACCTCGCTGCCATTCAGGGCCATTCCGATCCGCGGCAATACGATCCACCGGCTGCTGGAATCCACCGGCAGTAAAAACTGGCCTGCCAGGGAATATCCCGTGCGGGTAAGGTTTTCGCGCCCTTCCATATCCACCCAGCCTTTGACGCTCATATTGAAGCGATTGCCGAACCCGTAGCCGATCTGCCCGTGCATTCCGAGGGTGGTCGGGTTGCCACCGAGCGTTTCGGGTCTTGCTTCTGGCAGAAGTTCTACGCCGCCCTGCAGATCTATTTCCTTTTCTTTCAGCGGGCGGTTGCTCAGGTGGACGGACGGGCTATACACCAGGCTTTTGGAGCAGCCCAGCAACATACAGAGTATGGTCAATACGAACGTAATACGCATTATATAATGTGTTATTTGTCTGAGTGTAACAACGTTGCTTTTGCTGTCGCTGCCTGATAATGACTTCCCGGAGCGTCGGAGTTACTTTATCTGTATCCGCCAGTCGAGGCGCCCGACTTTCTTTACCAGGTTGAAGATCGCTCCTTTGCCGGTCAGTGAAATGGTGTCGCCATTCTGTGTTCTGATCTCCAGAAACCCGGTTTCGATATCCATTTCCCGGGGCTGGTACATTGCAACGACAGTACCGATGGGTACAAGGTTGCCTGGCGCAAGGGTGATCGACTCGACCTGCCTGCCTTTATAGGTAAATTCTGTGCCTGCTGGAAGTGCATTTGGATGCATCCTCAACATGCGCGTGTCGATCAGAATATCGATGTCCCGGTCGCTGGTGTTTTCCAGTCTGATGCTGTGCACAGGGTCGCACCCACTTGGCAGAAAGAGCAATGCCAGAAGGGGGCTTAGTGTTCTGATGATGTTCGGCAGTTGGTATCGGGTTTGCATTTTTTCTGATGCAAAATGATGCATTTGTTTATGAAATGGCAAAAGATCACCTGTTTTGCAGCAAGTCGCGCAGACTGCCGAATATTCGCTCCAGCACTCGTCGGTCTTCGGTAATAATGCGCACCTGGCCAGGCATTTCCTGGCGAAACGGAATCGTGATGCCGTATGAAGTGACCAATGGGTCGGCGAGCAATAAATCGATGGCGTATGCTGCGTCTTTCTCGTCTTTTTGCGGCAGCAGGGAAATGTTGGCTACCTGCGTTTCCAGCACGCCGAATTGTTGGGAAGGGTACCCGTCCAGCCGGATGATGGCGCGTTGCCCGGGTTCTATCTTGCCCGAATTGAGGGCGGAGGCACTTGCCTTGCCGACGATGCCGGCACCAGACGGACCGGACTGGGCGGGCACGACGGCCAGGACTTCTTCTCCGGCATTGACTGCCTGCTGCGCACTCCATATCCTGGAAAATGAAACCCGGCCGTCTATCGGGGCGACGACGAGATAGGTTTGTTTCCACTGGGCGATGGCGCTGCGCAGGCGAAGGATGTCTTCACTCAGCGCAAGTTCCTTTTCATTCTGATTGTCGGATTTACCTTGCCGCAGGTCATTGATCTGGGCTTCGGTCTGCTTTATCTGCATGCTGTTTTGCAGCAACGCGGCCTCCGTATTTTCGATCTGCCTTTTTTGACTGAGGTACAGGGCCTCCGATGTTTCAAATTCTTTATCGGAAATGACCTTGCTGCTGTGCAACGCCTGCTGGCGCTGGTATGCTTTTGTCGCGAGTGCAAATTCTTCCTGCATCGTCGATATCTGTCTTTTGAGGTTGATCCCCAGGTCTTTCAGGCTGCTGATCTGTGCCTGCAGGTATCCGATGCGATCCAAAACACCGTTGTGAAGGGCGAAATAATCGAGGTCTTTCCAATGCTGGCTGAAAACGGAATATTCACCCTGCAATTCACCCAGTTGCAGCGCAGCAGGCAGACCTGCCGCTTTTCCTCCGGTGCTATCGAGCCAGGATTCGAGGAACAGTACGTCGCGCCACCGGGCTGTATTTTCGAGCACGGCCAGTATCTCCCCTTTTTTCACCGCCTGCCGGTCGCTGACGAGCAGACCGGTGACACGCCCGCTCGACTTTGCTGCGACCCGGATGGGCGGATTGGCCGTGGTGAGCACGATATCGGCCTCTATGGTATCGGGATAATGGATGAAATAACTCAAAGCCAGCAGGATCAGAAAGATGCCAGCCATCACGGAGATGCCGTAGCGCGTCATCCACGACGGCGGATTGCCAAGGAGATACTGGATCTGTTCTCGGTCGTTCAGTACAATTTCATTCGATCTGCTTTCTGCGGGGAGGGACATGGCGGGTGTTGTTTTGAATTCATGTATTCGGGATAAACATGCTCAGAAACCATTGCCGCGGAAGTTGCTTTCCCCGTAAGTTTTGGTCAGCTGTTCCAGTGCACTTGATCTTTTTTCACCGCCCTGGATCGTCAACAGTTTTTCCGAGCCGACCATTATCGAGAACTGGATCTTTACCGGCTCCAGGTAATAATAGGAAGCGGCCTGCTTGTCATATGCGATCGGAAAACCCTGATCCCGAAGGTCGGAAAGCAGGCGGTACACATCGCGTTCGCAAATGTTCAGGCGGGATGCCAGTTGCACAGGGGTGCCGGTATTGCGGGTGCGGATAAAGTAATCGATCCGCTGAAGCAGAAAGAGGTCATTAAAAATATTGATTTTCATAGGTATAAAAAAACGTGTTTTGTGTTATGCCGGTACTCCGGTCCTGAAAACTGAAACGGATGATACCGGCTGGAAAATGCCTAATTGCCCAATTCTAACTGGTTTTTCACAAGATGGTAGTAGGCGCCTTTCAGGGAGGCAAGTTCGTCGTGGGTTCCGGTTTCCACAATTTTCCCCTTGTCCATCACTGCGATATTATCGGCGTGGCGCACGGTACTGAGGCGGTGCGCCACGATCACAACTGTTTTTCTCTCTTTATTGACGCTTTCAGGAGTGGTTTCGCTCCCCGCAGAAAAGGCCGGCCGGCCGTAGAATGCCTGAAGGTTTTCCACGATGACCTTTTCGTTATTGGCATCGAGGGCATTGGTCGCTTCGTCGAAAAAGAGGAAGTCGGGGTTTTTATACACGGCCCTGGCGATCAACAGTCTTTGGCGTTGTCCCTGGCTGATGCCGTTGCCCGTAGCGCCGATCCTGGTATTATAACCCAGCGGCAGATTTGTGATAAATTCCTGAATATTAGCCGTTTGCACCGCCCGGAATAAACGGTCGGGGTCGGGGCGGTCGTCGCATTCCGCGATGTTGTTTGCGATGGAATCGGAAAAGATGAAGCCGTCCTGCATCACCGTGCCGCAGCGTTTGCGCCATTCGGAAGGCGTGATCTGCAGCAAGGGGATGTTGCCGATGCGAATATTGCCTTTGGTCGGGCGGTAAAACCCGAGCAGCAGTTTGATCAGGGTGGTCTTGCCGCTCCCGCTGGCGCCGACGATGGCGGTCACTTTCCCCTGCGGAATGACGAAGTCAATGTCGTGGAGCACATCGTCGTACAGGTGGTTGTAGCGGAAGCAGAGTTGCTCGATGTGAATGTCTTCCTGCCGGTGGTGGTTTTCGCCAAAAAGCGGCGCGACGTGGCTCCGGCCGTTTGCCGAAGGCAGAGGATTTGCTCCAGCGCTGTCAAACGCCTGCAATGAATCTTCATCGGGCTGGTCCTGTATTTCGCTCATGCGCTCGAGGCTGATCCTGGCATCCTGTGAGGCGCGGATAAAAGCGATAAACTGCTGCAGGGGCGCATCCATCTGTCCTACCATGTACTGCACGGCCAGCATCATGCCGAGCGTCATCTGGCCGTCTACGACGGATTTTACTGCCAGAAAAGCGATAAAGATATTTTTCCCCTGATTGATCAGGCCCGCTCCAGATTCCTGCCATTGCGCAAGGTTGAGCGACATCAGGCTGGTATGGAACAAGCGCGCCTGGATGGACGCCCAGATCCAGCGGCGTTTGCGCTCGGAGCCTTGCAGTTTTATCTCCTGCATGCCCTGTATCAGTTCTATCAGGGCATTGTTGTTTTCGCCCGACTGCCGGAACCGCACGTAATCGATTTCCTTGCGGCGGCGCAGAAAAAACAATATCCACGCTACGTACAATGCCGCGGAAATAAAAAATATGCTGAAAATGAGCGTGTTGTAGGCGGCCAGCACGAATCCGAACACGACGAAGTTGATTACTGAAAACAAAACCGGCAGGGCAGACTGGGTCAGGAACGCTTCAATTCGCGCCTGGTCGCTGATGCGCTGCAACAGGTCGCCGGTCATTTTAGTGTCGAAAAAACCGATGGGCAGGCGCATGAGCTTGGAGAGAAAATCGCTGACCATCGCCACATTGATGCGCGTGCCGACAAACAACAGGATCCGGCTTTGCAGGAATTGCACTGTCATCTGGCTGAAAAAAAGCACCAACTGGGCCACCAGCACGAGGTAGATGAAGCCGATGTTGCGGTTCTCGATGCCGAAATCCACGACGCTTTGGGTCAGGAAGGGGAAGATCAGCGTAAACACACTCGCCAGAACCATACCGGCCACGACCTGAAGCAACAGACGCCGGTGCGGACGCACATACCCCAGCGCATGTCCCAGCCGGGCGGAGGAGGCCGGCGCGCTGGCTTCGTGTCGGTAAAATTCGGGCGTGGGCTCTGCCAGGATCAGAATGCCCTTGTCGGCGTCGCTGAGCCACGATTTTTCAAAATCCGCGCGGCTGAGTTTGAATTTTCCCGCATCGGGATCCGCCACCCATACTTTCCGTTTCTCGACCTTGTACACCACCACAAAATGGTTCTGGTTCCAATGTGCGATACAGGGCAGAGGAGCGTTCAGCAGGCAGGCCGTATCGCTCCCCGTATCGAACGGCACTTTCACCGTCATGGTCCGGAAACCGATACTTTCGGCGGCTTCCATGATACCCTGCGCCGAAACTCCCTCGCGGCTGAGGTAACTTTTTTCCCTCAAATAAGGAAGCGGGTATTTGCGGCCGTGCGCAGCGGCAAGCATCATCAGACAGGCGGGGCCGCAATCCATGGCGTCACGCTGACGGTAGAAGGGAAAATACAAAGGCATGAGCAGTACTCGATTGATTAATTGCGCATCATGGCCATGTTTTCACGGGCATGATGGCTGCGTTGTAGTCCGCCGGCACCCGGGGCGCCGGCAATCTTCGGTAAGGCAAATTTGGCTTTAATGTCCCGCCCGATTCAACTACACTTTTTTCCATTTTTCCACGGACTGAGTAGATAACCGCAAAAAATTATGTCCCATAAAATCGTAATGGATTCATTATTAATAACTTATGGCCGGGTGAAAACAGGGCAGGGGATGCTGAAATAGCGAGTGTGGTATCCGGGCGATGGAAGAATGGCGGAGATATGCAGCCGGGTACTGCATGCAAACAGAACATCCCTGCTTTTATACCTTTGGCAGGGACCTGCCGTCATCCTGAAAAAGTGTCGTTTTGACCTTTCCGACTGTAAAAAACACCGCTATGTGTGCTGAAACGATGAAAAATAAATCCTTTCTGACCCTGCTGTTGTGTACTTTTCACTGCATTGGTTTCTATGCGCAACCCGCGGGAGGATCCGCACCCATTGAGATTGCGAAGAGCGGCCAACTGATCTTTCACAAATCTGAAAAAGGGGACCGCGTGCCCGATTTTTCCTACTGCGGGTACATGGCATCGGAGGCGCCCATTCCGAACGTTCCGGTGAAGGTCATCGTACCGCATCAGGCGGGTGATGCAACGGCCGTAATTCAAGAGGCGATCGATTACGTCGGGACTTTGCCGGCCGGAGCGGATGGGTTCAGAGGGACAGTCTTGCTGGAAAAAGGCGATTTTCAGGTGGACGGCAGTTTGCTGATCGCCCGCTCCGGCGTGGTGTTGCGGGGCAGCGGCCGTCAGGAGACCACCCTGACCGCTACCGGCCAGGACCGGGAAACGCTGATCCGCATCGCGGGCAGGGGCAAACGCCTTATCCGGGATTCTGCTACTCTTGCTGACTTGTATTTTCCGGTGAACAGCACCGTTTTTACTTTTGACAACCAACACCCGTTCAAAATCGGTGATCGGGTGCTTATTCACCGGCCGTCGACGGCCGACTGGATCGCTGCTTTGGGAACGGACAAGATCGGCCAGCATGTCGATTACCAACTGACCCACTGGCAACCCGGTGATTTCGACCTGAACTGGGACCGGACGGTCACGGCAACCACCGCCAACTCGATCACCGTCGATGCGCCGATCACCACCGCGATCGACCCGGCATTCGGGGGCGGCATGATGATGAAATACGAATGGCCGGAGCGGATCGAAAAGGTCGGCATTGAAAATCTGAACCTTGTCTCCACCTGCGACCCGGACAATCCGAAAGATGAAAATCACCGCTGGATGGCGATCACGCTGGACAACGTCGAAGACGCCTGGGTGCGCCGGGTGCGCGCCCGCCATTTTGTGAGTTCGGCAGTTGCCGTTTGGGAAACAGCGCGCCGTGTCACCGTCGAGGATTGCAAATCGCTGGCGCCCGTCGGCGAAACCGGCAATTTCAGGCGCTACGCTTTCCACTCCCTCGGTCAGCAGGTATTGTTCCAACGCTGCTACGCTGAATATGCTTATCACGCTTTCTCCACCGGATTCACGGCGGCCGGCCCCAATGCCTTTGTCCAGTGTTATTCGTATTTGCCCCTGCATTTCAGCGGCGCGATAGGGGGCTGGAGCAGCGGCGTGCTGTTCGACAAGGCCACCGTGGTGGGGGGCAGCCTGAATTTCGGCTACCGCGATGTGGATGCCCAGGGCGCCGGCTGGACGGCGGCCAATTCGCTTTTCTGGCAGTGCCGGGCCGCCAAAATTTACCTGGACAAACCGCCCACTGCGCAAAACTGGGCATATGGAAGTTGGGCGCAGGGGTACGGCAGCGGCGATCACGAACTGGCCACAGAATTCCTGAAGCCGGAAAGCATTTTTTATGCGCAACTGGAACAAAGACTTGGGCATGCGTCAGCGGAAGGAGATAAAATATTGCTGTATTCCACCAGCAGAACTTCCGCACCGCAACCGGAGTACGCCACTGAGATGGGCCGCCGGTCGCTGATGCCGGATGTCACGATGGAGAACTGGATCGACTCGATGATCGCAAAATACCCGCTGGAGGATATGCTAAACGGAGCCGTCCGGCTGCCGGACCTGAAGTTAAAAAAACAGGCCGCTCCGGAAAGGCCTTCCCTGCCCATCGCGCTTCAAAACGGTCTGCTCACTTGCCAGGGGCGACTGATCACCGGAAGGCTGGGCCGGACCTCGCTGTGGCGCGGCTCGACGCGGGCGAGTTATGTGAACAACCCACCGCCCAACATCGTGCGTTTTGTGCCCGGCCGTATCGGAAGGGGCCTGACGGACGATCTGGATACGCTGGTCGCGGACATGATCGCCCGCCACGTCTTCGGCATGGAGCAGTTTCCGGGCTTGTGGTACGAACGGCGTCGGGACGATCATGCCCGCACCATGCGCGCCGACGCCGATGTGTGGACGCCTTTTCTGGAACAACCCTTCAGCCGCAGCGGGGTGGGGGAGGCATACGACCGGCTGAGTAAATACGACCTGAACAAGTGGAATTACTGGTATTGGAAGCGTCTGAAAACCTTTGCAAACCTGGCAGATGAGAACGGCCTGTTGCTGGTGCAGGAGCATTATTTGCAGCACAACATCATAGAAGAAGGCGCACACTGGGCGGATTACCCCTGGCGATCGGCGAACAACATCAACGACCTGGGCTTTGCCGAGCCGACCGCCTACGCCGGCGACAAGCGCGTGTATATGGCCGAAGCGTTTTACGATGTGGAACACCCGGTGCGGCGGGCTTACCACCGGAAATACATCCGGAAAAACCTCGAAAATTTCAGGGGCAACACGAACGTCATCCATCACCTGGGACTGGAATATACCGGGCCGCTGCATTTTGTGGCGTTTTGGCTCGATGTGATCGCCGAATGGGAAAAGGAAAACGGGCAGGATGTACTGGTGATGCTGCCTGGCACCAGAGATGTGCAGGAAGCCATCCTCGCCGATCCCAAACGGGCCGCTATGGTGGATATCATCGATGTGCTTCAGTGGCAATACCGTTCGGACAGTTCGCTGTATGCGCCGCCCGGCGGCGTCAGCCTTGCTGCTCGGCAGTACGCGCGGATCATGGAGCCCGGCCAAAGCACGCCGGAGCAGGTCTACCGGGCCGTGCGGGAGCTGCGCGAACGTTTTCCGGACAAGGCGGTGGTGTATTCCCGGCGGGGTAGCGGTGCGGGCAGCAACTGGGCCGAATTTATGGCCGGCGGTTCATTTGCCGGCATCCCCGCGATCGGGGACGACAGGTTTCTGGAGCAGGCTGCCGCAATGAAACCCGTTGATATGGAAAATCAGGAAGCAGGTCAGTGGACTCTGGGCAAAAAAGGACTTGGGTATATCGCCTATACCGGAGGCGGCAGTGTTGTTTTTGACCTGCGCGGTGATGCCGCAGTTTATACGGTCAAGCGTATTGACCCGGCAACCGGGCAGGTTTCCGCCGATCCGCAGAAAGTAAAAGGCGGGAAAACGGTCAGGCTGGAGAATCCGGCAGAGGGAGCAGTGGTAATCTGGTTGACCCGTTGAGGCTTAGAACGTGTTCGGGATTTTTTGCAGGAGACAGAAATGATGGATTTTTGGACTGTTTTGCGCGTTTTTTCAGGCGCATAGCGGTGACTATATAAGTGAAAAACAGGCAAAAAAGACACTTTTCGGGCCCGGCATAAAAATCCCGAACACGTTCTTATTGCTCTACATAATGTTTAAACGCGGTCATGTATTTCAGGGATTGTTTTTTGAACATCGGTTTCATCAGGAAACCCATGATCTTCATAAAACCTTTCAGATCGAAAAAACTGTTATTGGTCTGCCTTACACTGTTGTCGGAAAGTTTTTCAAACAGCAGTTCCACTTCGTTGTATCCCATCGGGCTTTGATAGGCGAACTTGATCTGACGGGGCAGGTCCTGCTCCAGAATGGTCTCCGATATTTTCATCTCCTTATTCTTGTGCAGGAAATAAAAATCGGTTTTGGCGCCCACCTGGCCTGGTGTGCCGGAAAGGTGTTCGATCCTTTGCAACCCTTCCATCCAGTGCTTCACTCCTTCGGGCTCCTTGAATTTTTCCATCACCACTTCCAGAGGCCTGTCGATCGTATTTGATAGTGTGTAATTCATGGCGTATGCATTGATTGAAAAGCGACTTGAATATTCAAAGATAACATTTTCCGGCCTTGCGGGCCGGGGAAGGGATATCGAATCCAGGGCCTAAATCATTTAACATCACAGCCTGCCACAGAGCGCTCGTCAGATCACCGATCCAGTTCCGCTATTATTTTTTCTGCCCGCTTCCTGAAGTCTTTGGTCTGGTGTTCCATTTGTTCCTGCAAACTGATCTTCAGTTCGTCTTTTAATTCCGGGTATTTTTTCGTCAGGTTGAGCAGTACAAAACTTGCCCTCGATTTGGTGGTCACATTGACACCTGGCGACCGGAGCCATTCGAATAACAAGTCAATGGCTTCAGCCTCATTCTCCGGAGGAACGCCACATAAGCGCCAATATGAAGCGAAGGATAATTTAAAATTGAAGTGCCTGACTTTATCACTGAGTTCGAATAAATACGGCAGGTCCTTCAGTAAGGTGTCCGGACTCAAGATGCCGATATCGCTTAACAGCCATGAAAAGGGCAAGGCAACTTCCTTTTCGCACAGGAGCAGCGCCGAAAGGGTCTTTATCTCGAAGCCTCGTTCAATGATGATAGCCGCCCAGATATGCTTTTCCCGGGCCGTACTTTTTGGCAGAGAACTTTTAAGTTCGGTCTGGAAGGCTGAAATGGAAAGGCGATTCATCATATATCCGGCCATTTGTCGAGCAACTCTTCTATCGTTCCGTTGTACACGTTTATATCCATATCGGCATTCGTGCCGGGCACCCGGTAAGGGCAGGGACCGGTATTGCGGCAATTGATCTCGCAGGAAAATTGCCACAGGGTATAGGTCGTCCAGGTGCCGGTGTTGAAGTCGGGGATGTCATTCCTGAACCTGGCGTGCCAGAGCGGACACTTCGCAAAAACACTGCTCGAATCGAATTTTTCTGAAATGCCGTCCAGCACTACGCGGTTACAATAGATCAAAGGATAACGTCCTGTCTTTTCATGTATCCGCGTGATGAACTTCACTGCGCTGTCCAGCGGCATAGACGATCGGGGATTCAGGTTTTCCAGGTCCAGCGCATATATTTCATCCGAATGGATGCCCACGGTCTCCAGGTAAAAATCTGCCTGCGCGACCGGGCTGCCGGGTACGCCGAGGTGGTAGGAACCCCATTTGTAACCGCGCGCTTTGGCCGTTTCTTTTCTTTCCCGGTATTTTTTGTCTACCCTGTTCCCTTGCGTGGCCTTGTGGATAATGCCTGCCACCCTTTTGTCCGAGGCCAGTTCTTCCCAGTTCAGGTCGTTGCCGTGATACGGATCGAGGATCAGGGCTTTCGTGCTATCCATCCAGGGCTGGTTAAATTCGGATACCTGGGCCAAACCAACCAGGGCCGTACAAAGCAGGAAGAAAATTGCGCAGACTTTTATCATGTCGGGAGAGCAGAACTAAACTAAGCCATGCCAAGATACGGCAATTCACGTGCTTGCCGGCGCGTCGGGATCACGCACCCTTAAGCCGGCAAGGGCCAAAGTATTTTCTGTACTTTTACCGTCAATATTATTCCCTCACTACATCCGCTGCCAGCCTGAAATGCAGACCTCGGGCGCGCAGAAATTCCAGACATATGAAAGATCTCAAAGAAATATCGGTCCTCATCACCGGGGGCAGCAAAGGCATCGGCTACGGCATCGCGGCCAGTCTGCTCGAAGCAGGCGCGCAGGTTGCCATCACCAGCCGCCATCAGGACGCCGCCGACAGCGCCGCGCAGGCGCTGTCGAAGATCGGCTCCGGCAAGGTCATCGGCATTGCCGCCGACGTCCGAGACCTTGGATCGCAACAAAGCGCCGTAGCCAAAACCCTCGAAGCCTTCGGCCGCCTCGACGTGCTCGTCGCCAATGCGGGCATCGGCCATTTTGCCTCCATCACGGAAATGACGCCGGAGCAGTGGCACGAAACCATCGACACCAACCTGACCGGGGTGTTTTACAGCATCAAGGCCGCTGCCGCCGCGCTCACCGAAGCAAAAGGCTATTTTATCACGATCGCCAGTCTGGCGGGCGCCAATTTCTTCCCCAAAGGCGCCGCCTACAACGCCAGTAAATTCGGCCTGGTGGGCTTCACCCAGGCGGTCATGCTCGACCTCCGCTATGCCGGCGTGCGCTGCACCACCATCATGCCGGGCTCGGTGGCCACCCACTTCAACGACCACGAACCCAACGAGGCCGACGCCTGGAAAATACAACCCGAAGACCTGGGCCAGATGGTGGTGGACCTGCTGCGACTGAATCCCCGCACCCTGCCGAGCAAGATCGAAGTACGGCCGAGCGTGCCGCCGGGGAAGTAGGGTGGAGGGCCTTATTCAACCCTTGAATTTTAATGCGGCCTGTAACAAAACGGCTACCCGTAGCCCGATGACTGAAATTAAAATACGTTCGTATATCGGCCTGGATTAGTTGATAAGAGAACATGTGTAATTCAATTATTCCGTTCATCCGGTTATCTTTACCAGGCAGAACATTCTCTCCTAAACCATTTGACGGCTTATGCTTACCGCTATTTTAGTCGACGATGAAGAAAAAAATCGGGTCACACTTGAGCGGATGCTCTCCAATTTTTGCCCGCAGGTTAATATTCTGGGGAAGGCAGATTCTGTCAGGGCGGCCATAGCATTGATAGAAAAGGAAACGCCGGACGTCGTTTTTCTCGATATAGAAATGCCGGGGGGCAACGGATTTGAACTGATAGAGCACTATGAAGAACCCGCGTTTGAGGTCATTTTCACTACGGCACATGATCTGTATGCCATCAATGCGATCAAGTTTTCGGCGCTGGACTACCTGCTCAAGCCATTGAACATCAAGGAACTGAAGGAGGCGGTGGACCGCGCAGAGAAAAAAAAAGGCAGAAAATCGGAGGCAGATAACAAAAAGCGGTTTCAGGCACTGCGTTCCAATCTTGCCCAGCCGGATAAGAAATTTACCAAGATCGCGATGCCGACTTCGGAAGGGATCGAATTCATTGAAGCCGACGATATTCTGATAGCGCAAGCGGATCGTTCATATGCGAAATTTCACCTGGCAAATGGAAAGAATATCATCGTATCACAGCCGCTCGGCGATTACGAGGAATTACTCGAGCAGTGCAATTTTTTCCGCGTACACAAGTCGCATATGGTTAATTTAAACCATATTGAAAAGTACGTGAAAGGCAAGGGCGGCTATATCATTATGAAAGACGGTTCGCATGTGGATGTTTCGGTTCGAAGAAAAGAAATGCTGCTTCGGGTGCTGACACAGCGCGATGAATAGGTTGGGTATTGGCGAGATAGGGATGCAGGAGCCGGGGCAAAAGTCAATGCAGATCGCCGGCAAATCGAATACATATTTCCGTGCCCAGCGCTTCGCCGTTTTTTTCCAGATCTTCTACTGTTACATCGAAGTTATCTTCCGGATACACCGATTTTAACAATTCCAGCCGGACTTTGGTATTGCTCATGGCAACTGACCGGTGTGATGAAGCCGGGCGCCGGTGTGCGGCTGCTTTTCGCCCGATGCCGTTGTCCCGGATGATTGCGGTCACCGTTCCGTTTTTTTCGGATAATTCCAACTCAATTTTACCCTGCCGGCCCAGGTTCTGAAACCCGTGAACAATGGCATTTTCCAGATAGGGTTGAAGCAGCATCGGAGGAATATTCGTTGAACCAGGTTCTTCCAGTTTATTCGTGATGAGGTACTCAAAACGACCCTGGAACCGCTCCTTTTCAAGGTTCAGGTAATTCTCCAGAAAAGTGAGTTCTTCAGAAACAGTGATAAAATGTTTTGAGGAATTATCCAGTGTTTTTCGCATCAATCCGGCAAATTCAGAGCAAAAGTTTAATGCCGATGCCGTGTCGTTCTCAAATAAATAGTACTGAACAGACGTAAGCGCATTAAAAATAAAATGCGGATTCATCTGGGCAGAAAGCATCATCATGCGCGATTGCAGTGTTTTTTGCTTTTCCAGTTCCAGTTGCTGCTGGTGGTACCGTCTGGCGCTGATAGAAGTGCGTATCCTGGCTTTTAGTGCTACTTCATTAATTGGTTTGTGGATGTAGTCATTGGCACCCAGATCGAAGCATTGCGCCAGCGTGCTTCGTTCGTCTTCGCCGGTGATCATAATGACAGGCAGGTCCTGATATGCAGGGTGGGACTTTACCTCACGGAGCCACTCGATACCGCTGCGGCCCGGCAGATTGATGTCGAGCAGCAAGAGGTCGAAATTCCCGTTGTCCAGCCGCTGAAACAGAAAGTCGCCCTGGGGAATGAAGGCCACCTGGTATCCTTCCGAAGTCAGTAATTCCCGGAGTTGTTCGAGGACTTGGCGGTTATCGTCAACAATCAGGATGGAATCCATTATTCAAGTTTGTTTTTCATTTGGCGGATCATTTCATCAAATTGCGGTTTATCGCCGGCATATACGATGTCAAACAAGGCCTCCTGCCTTTCTGCCGGCACGATATCGTTCAGAGATTCGATCAGTTCAACCAGTTTTTCAGTTTCATAGATCGGTGTCTGCTCCAGTGAATCGATCACCGCTTTCAATCGGCGTTTTGCCTGTTGGTTCATCGGTATGGGAGTTGTGCTATCCGATGCTTTAATTAAATATTTGTTCAGGCATCCGATCAGGTCCTGCAACTGGATGGGCTTGGTGAGGTAATCGGAGAACCCTGATTCCAGCGCTTCCTGTTGCTGTTCCCTGAATGCATCTGCAGAAAGCGCAACAATTGGAGTTTTTTTATTGCTCTGCCGGATCATGCGCATGGCTTCATAGCCGTCCATTCCCGGCATGTGAATGTCCATGAAGATAAGATCGGGTTGGTATTTGTTTGCCAGTTTCACGCCTTCCATGCCATCGTTGGCCACGAGAATGTCGTGTTGCATTTCATTAAAGATCCCCTTGATCATCTCCTGATTCATCGGGTTATCTTCGACAACGAGTATGCGGGCGTTTTTGGGAATTTTTATTTTGTCCCAGACAAATTCAACTTGCTGGACGCCGGTGCGTTGTGGCGGAACATAAGGCAGGAAGACCCGAAAAAGAGACCCCTCGCCGGGCTTGCTCTTCAGCTCGATATGCCCCCCGAGCAGTTCGACCATTTTTTGGGTGATCGAAAGCCCCAGACCCGTGCCTCCGTACTCCCGGGTCACGCTGGCATCGGCCTGCACGAACGGGTCGAAAATGAAAGCCTGCTGATCCGGTTCGATCCCGATCCCTTCGTCTTGCACCTCCAGAACAATATTGTTGTCTTCGAAACCCGCGCGGAGAAAAATGTTTTTTCCGGCAGCGGTGAATTTTATCGCATTGCTCAGCAGGTTCATGAGGATTTGCTTCAATTTGCTTCGCCCGGAGCGGATGTATTGCGGGGTGGAGGCGCCAATGTCATAGTGCAGGGTGATGCCTTTTTCCTTTGCAGTCGCTTTATTGATGTGAAAGATCGACTGAATGAGTTGCCTGAGATTCAGGTCTTCTTCGGAAAGCGTCATTTTTCCGGATTCGATCTTTGACAGATCGAGAATGTCATTGATCAGTTCGGATAAATGCTGGCCGCTTACATTTATATTGTTCAGATATTTTCTGAAGGTATCGGGAAGCTCCTGTTTCCGGCTTTGATTCATTAGAATTTGTGAAAACCCCACGATTGCATTCAAGGGCGACCGGATCTCATGGCTCATATTGGCTAAAAACCTTGATTTGGCCTGGTTCGCACTGTCAGCCGCTTCTTTGGCTACCTGAAGTTCTGCTTCAACTTTTTTTCGCATATCTACTTCCTCCCGGAGCACGCGGGTTCGGTCGCGGATGCGCTCTTCAAGTAATTCATTCATTTTGCTGAGCTCTTCCCGGGAGGCTGCGAGTTCCTGATTGAGCAGCGTTGTTTTCTCATACAATCGGGCATTGGCAATGGATATTGCTGCCTGGGAGGCAATTGCCCGGAGTACTTCGAGGCGGTTTTCGTTAAAAATTCCGGGCAACAGGTCGTTTTCCAGGTACAACACCCCGATCAATTCCTGCTGCTGCCGGATTGGCATGGCCAGTACCGATTTGGCATTGGAAGATTTGAAATAAGGGTCTTCCATTTCCGTGAATTGCCCGGGGTGGTTTAATACGAGTTCCTGCTTCGACCGGGCTACAAATGCGATCACCTGACCCGGAATGGAATCGGTTTGTTCAAGGCGTAATTGCTGTGCCGCCTTGAACGCGTTTTCCCCAAGGTGCATTTCGGCTTCCACATACAGGTCGTCGTCTTCCCTGAGCACCAGCACACCTCGCTCTGCCCCGGCATTTTCCAGCACAATACGCAGCAGACTATTGACCAGATCAGGCATACTTACCTCTGCCGATATGGACCGCGTCGCCTTGAGCATGGAATGTGCGTCATAGTCCATCGCCGGTGCGGGCGTTTGAGCACGAGCTTCACTGACGGCCCGGCCTTTTCGGAGCTGTGTAACTTTCTCGACGGCGCCCCATTGGGAATAACATACTGCCGCTTGCTGCATATACATTTCTGCCAGCGCAGGCATGCCTTTTTTATCCAACAGGGAAGATCCGGTTTCAAGCACCAGGGCTTCCACACCTGTCAGCTTGCCCGTCCGGGCCCACTTCAATGAATGGTCCAGCTCCTCAAAGGCAGAAATGAGATCGCCGGCACTTAGTTTCCGCAATGATTCGATCAGGCGGAACTCAGCGGCGAAATTATCAGGCATGCTTTCCGACCATTGCCTGAGCATTTGCTGGTTTTGTTCGATCTGCTGACTTTCCGTGGCCGACAGTTGCTCTCTTGTTCGCAGCAGCGCAAGTGACTGCAGGAAATAGTGTTTGGGTACATGAGGCTGGGAGGAAGCATAAATGAGTATCTCCTGGTTTTTATCCAGAAACTCCAGCGCTTCCTCGTCCCTGCCGAGTATGCAAAGGGCCCAACTCTTAAAGATATAATGATGCGCTATTGCTGTGAAGAACATGATGTCCTGTAAAAACTGCAGACTTTCTTTTTCCTCTTGCGCAGTGTCCTCGTTATAATTTCCCGTAAGCAGCTGCAGGTTTGCCCGAAACAGTTTCATCAGGGCCAGGAGGCCCGGATTCTGGATTTTTTCCATGAACCCGACGGCGGTCTGACAGTGGTTCAAAACATCCCGGAGTGAAGGTCCCGCCAGAAAACTGTCCCGGATTTGGGCATACATCGAGTACCCGGCATAAGGCAGGTCACCCGTTTCGAGGCCGCTGCTGACAGATTCTTTCAGAATGGGTATGCCATTCAGCAAGGGCTCTTTGAAGTGCTGAATAAAAATGGTGAATATGGAGAGGGTCCTGCATTTATACTGTTGGCTATCGAGCTGGCGCATCATCCCGATGCCGGTCTTGCCAAAGGCATAGCCCAGGTCGAATTCCTTGTACATGGCCACGAGCAGCGAGCCGAGAAAGTTGAATACAAAAGGCGTCGAATTGGCTTTGCCGTGCCTGAGGGTTTGAATACCCATACGCAACGTGCACCAGGCAAACAGGTACAGATCGGCAAAGTAGGCGGATGCATTCATGTTGACCAGGACATCGAGCAGGGCTGCCTGGCGTTGGTCGCTCAGCTCGGGCATGTCTTGAAAATCCCGGGGCTGTTTTTCGCCGAGCAACGTTTTGAATTCAAGATATGCCTCCTGCACCATCGACTCCATGACGGCCGGTTCCGCGTCTTTCTTCACTTGAATACCGAACAGCGCCAGGGCTTCCAATCCGCAGCGAATATTTTTCTCAAATAGCGCCAGGCTTTCATAAAACAACATTTGCAGGACATACACCTTGCTTTTTTCCACGGCCCCGTCAGCCACGGCGATAGCTTGCCGGGCCATGGATTCCGCCTCTTCAACCCGATTGAGTAAAAAAGCCGATTCCATAAGGCCGGTCATGACCTTCAGCTGCTTGTCCCCGGACTTATTTGTTGCCAGCAACGTCCGGGCCGCCTGAAAACAGGTGTATGCCGCGTCGGGGGAATTGGATCCCTTTGCCCGATTACCCGCCTCGATAAACAGATCGGCGACATCTTCCTGCAAACCCTTTTCGACCAACTCCAGCGCCCGCAGAAAATGCCCGGCTTTTTCGTGCGGCTGGATGTAGTCGAATCCCGCCTTGGTGAGCAAGGTTTTGCCGATAAGGTAATGCAGCTGCTGATCGCTCAGCAGGAAATGCTCTGGTTTGCTGGCGTAGGCAGCCTGTTGCACCCGGTCGTGCAGAAATACATAATGCTGACGCTCCTTTTGGCTTGATGACTTGAGCGGCACGATGAGTTTGCTTTGTTCTATTTGCCGTACCAGCTGTCCGCATTCATGTATCTCCAGGCCACGTACCTCGGCCAAAAGGCGTGTATCGAATTCCGAACCGACAAAGGCGGCTGTTTTCAACATTTGCCGGGCTTCGAGCGGGAGCTGATTGAAATTGTCTGTCAATAACTCGATGACATTTTCCGATACTTTTTCCGCCTCGATATGTTTGACCTCCCAGATCCAGTGCTGTTCATCGTGGTTAAACGCGATTAATTTGCGCTGCCAGAGCGACAGTAAAAACTGGCGTGTAAAAAATGCATTGCCGTCAGTTTTGCTATAAATGATTGCTGAAAGTTCGGCTGTATATGCGGTGGTTTCCCCCAACGCATCTGCAACCAACTGATTGACATGCGTTACATTCAGGGGACTCAGGGTAATCAGTTTGCGCTTGACAGAAGCACTTGCCAGGTCATGCTGCAGCTGAGCGAACGGATGGGCCTCAGTAACCTCATTATCCCGATAAGCGGAGATACAAAGTAAATGCGGAAGATTGTCCAGGGCCAGCAGCCTGAGTAAGTTGATGGATGGAATATCGCACCACTGCCAGTCATCAATGAATAAAACCAGCGGTTTGGAAGAACTTGCAAACAGGCGTACGAACTGAAGGATGACGAAGGTGAAGCGGTTTTGGGTCTCGACCGGATTCAGTTTTTCCGGCGCGGGCTGTTGTCCCAGCAGCAATTCCAGGTTGGGGATCACTTCAAGCAAAACGCCCGCGTTGTCACCCAGGGCATCGAGGATACGGGCTTTCCAGGCGGTGATTTCAGATTCGGGTAAAAACAACAGTTGCCGGACCAGCTGTTCGAATGCCATAATAAATGCCGAATAGGGCGTCGTTTGATACTGGTCGAACTTTCCCTGGAGAAAAAAGGCGCCTTTCGCCCGCCAATTGATCTGACAGGAATTCACCAGCGCCGTTTTCCCGACACCGGAATACCCGCCGACGAGCACCAGGTCAAAATGGCCCTGACAGGCGTGCTCAAAGGCATGATCCAATTGCTGCAATTCGGTTTCCCGGCCGTAGAGTTTATCCTTGATCAGCAAGGCATCGGAGGAATAGCGCGTTGCAAGCTGAAATTCCGGGTCCGTTAGTTTTTCCGGAGCGCCGATCAATTTCCTGACGTCGTGCAATAACCCCGCGGCTGACTGATAGCGATTATCGGGGTCCTTTTCCAAAAGGGCCAGGCATATTTTTTCCAGGGTAGCAGGCAATCTGGCATTCCAGATAGTGGGAGGCTCCGGTTTTACCGTCAAATGCTGGTGCATGACGGCCAGGTTGTCCTCTCCGGCAAAAGGGGGCCGGCCGGAACACCAGAAATAAAGCAATGCTCCGAGGGAATACAGGTCGGCACGTTGATCGGGTATCCTGATCGAGCGGTCGGAATACTCCGGAGGCATATAAACGAGGTCTTCAGGAGAAAGGATTTGGAGTTTGGGGATTTCCTGCCAGGGACGAACCAGGTGGAATCCGGCAATTTTCAGCGCTTTTTTACCATCGAGAAAAAATCTCGAAGGGGCAAGCATCCCGATGGTCATCTTGTGTTCGTGCAGGACTATCAAGGTTTCAATGACGGATTCCAAATGCCGCAGGAGTTTCTGCCATTCGGCTTTGTTCTTTGGCGGGTCAAACGGAAACCTGTCCAACCCGGTTTCCGCATATTGGTAATTGACCACATCCCCGTCGTCAGATCCCCGGGGCACTAACATGCACAGTTTTTCTGCCTGTATTTTTTCGAAATCGGCCAGCTCTTCGCCATACAGCTGCGCGGTCACCCGTTCCTGCCAGCCGTCTTTCGTCTTAATAAATTTCAGACCTGTAAAAACGTCATATTCAGCCATGGTAGTAGATCGTTCCATTTTCATCGGCAAGTTAAGAGTTTGTTCAAACTCTGAAGCTTCCGGTGCTTTACGCGTGTCCCGTTGGGAAGTTAGGGTACAACGATGGGAAATTCGTATTGGCGTAGCAGAATACTTGAAAGGTATTTTTGAAAAAAAATTTACTTATGAAAGTCAATTCGGGACCTGCAAATGAAATAATAAAGGAGTTTGGCAATTTGCTCGTTTACCATATCCGAAAGCTGGAGCAACTTGTCAAAATCGACAGGGCGCATGCATTCGAACTGAAATATATGCTGCATGCGCTAAAGGGCAGCCTGGACACTTTTCAGGCAAGCGAGCAACCATTACAGGCTATCAGGGAATGTGTTTCCACCATTGTCGCCGGGCAGCCCAATGCCGCCGAAGGGCTTGAACTATTGCCCATCCAGCAGGAAATCCTGGACGAGATGGAATTATTTCTGATCCGCTACAACCTCAAATAATTCAAAACCCGATTTGCGATCATGTCGAATTTATTGCATTCAGAAGCGGAACATCGTGAAGTACCTGTGCGCATGATATGCTTCGCAGGTGCCCTGTTGGTGCTGTTGCTTTGTCCGGTCGTCATCGCCTTTTTTCCACAATACCCCAAGCTCGTTTTTGAGCTGGTTTTTTCACTGGTGGTGCTGAGCGGAGTTCAGGTCGTACGCGATTCCCGGAGGCACTTTCTGATCGGCTGGGCACTGGGGCTGGCCAACCTGGTGGCCATTTGGTTGTATTTTTTCCATCAACATGCTTCCTGGTCGAGCTGGCCAAGAATATTGCTGCTGATCGTCTTCACCATTTTTCTGCTCGCGCACCTTTTTCGTCTCATTTTTTTCCACAGATCGATTTCACTGGAAGTCATATTCGCCTCCGTTGCCGGTTATCTTCTGCTTGGATTTTTAGGCGGTCAGATCTGTTTTGTCCTGGAATGCGCACTGCCGGGGGCATTCAAACTGGAAGGAGCGGGTATTTTATTTCAGCTGACCTATTTCAGTTATACAACCCTCATTACGCTCGGCTATGGCGATATCATACCGGTTCATGCTGCCGCCAAATCATTGGCGCTGTTCATCAGCATCGCCGGGCAGTTGTACCTGACGCTGCTGGTCGCCATTCTGGTAGGGAAGTTTACTTCGAAAAATGGCCTGTCCGGGATCGGTTCATGAAAACAGCGCAAACTGTGATACGCAAAGACTTTCCATCCATTTCCCTTTTTCTGTTGCAAATGATCGCCGTCTGGGTGTTTGCCTGGGTGCTATTTTATTTTTTAAGGCAGTTCGGGATTGAAGAATATCCGTATGTCGAACTTTCCAGGCGGCCGGACCGCCTCCTGCAGCTTGGCATACATGCAGGGATCGGCGTCCTGACGGGGATTTTTTACGGGAGTTCTGAATTGCTTTTTGAGCGGCCTGGATTTCAAAAACACTCGTACGGAAAGATGATCCTCATCAAGACGGCGCTTTACTTTATTATGGCGGTTGTGCTGATGACTACAGCTGTGATCGCCACGCAGTATTTCAGGTTTGGAAAACCGGATTGGGAAAAGGCAGGGCAGTGGCTGGTCGGCGCAAATTTTCTGGTGGCGCTTACGCATTTTATCACTGTCAGCATGCTCATCTCGTTCATCCGGCAAATGAATTACAAATTCGGTCCGGGCGTCCTTTGGAACTTGTTGGTCGGCAGATACCGCCAACCGCGCGAAGAACAGCGCATTTTTATGTTTTTGGACCTGCGGTCTTCCACGGCAATCGCCGAAAAACTCGGGCATGTACGTTTCACCCGCCTGATTCAGGACTGCTTTTTCGACCTTACCGAAGTGGTGCTCCGCCACAAGGTCGATATCTATCAATATGTCGGCGATGAAGCGATATTGAGCTGGGAACTGGAAAGGGGTTTGTCGGACAACCATTGCATGCACTGCTACTTCGACTTTCTGGAGGTCTTGGAAAAAAGGTCGGCGTATTACGAAAAGCACTATGGCGTTCAGCCCTTTTTCAAAGCCGGCGTGCACCTTGGAAAAGTGATGGTGGCAGAGGTCGGCGTGATCAAAAAGGATATCGCCTATTTGGGCGACGTGCTAAATACCGCAGCCAGGATACAAGGCAGGTGCAATGAATTGGAGCAGGGCCTGCTGATCTCCGGCGAATTAAAGGAAAAACTTCCGGCAGACAGGCAAATCCATTTCAAACACATGGGCGTCGAGATACTGAAGGGCAAACAGGAGCGCCTGGCCATTTTCGGCATCGAAAAACACAGCGAATAACGTTCGGAAACCTATCCGCTACGTTCGGAAATCCTGCCTCGGCGCCGGCCCGGCACACTCCTACCTTTGAGTCATAACAAGTTGAAAAACAATGATTCGTTATGGCTTATTCAGATAAATATTTCAGATCGCTCCTCCTGTTCCTGGCAGTCTGTTTCGGATTTTCCTGCACCCGTGAAACAGGGCAAAGCGACGCAGATCCCGACGCGATGGTTTTTGTCCCCGGCGGGACCACCCTTTTCGGATCGGCCGACTATCTGGCACACGAGAAGCCGGTTGCATTAAAAGAAGTGAACGGTTTTTTCATGGACGTCCATCCGGTAACCGTTCGCCAGTACAGGGCTTTCGTCGAGGCTACCGGTTACCGGACCGAGGCGGAGAAGTTCGGCAATGCCGGCGTATTTGACATCGATCGAAAAACCTGGGGATTGACAAACGGCGCCAGCTGGGAATTTCCCCTGGGGCCCGGCAGGCCGGCTGCACAGGACGATCATCCTGTTACGCAGGTCTCCTGGAACGATGCAACGGCCTATTGCAACTGGGCGGGCAAACGCCTGCCGACCGAAATTGAATGGGAACATGCCGCCCGCAATGCCGGCAAGATCCGGGAGAATATCTACCCCTGGGGCGATAACGAGATCAAAGAGAACGGCCGGTATAAAGCCAATATCTGGCAGGGCATATTCCCCTGGGTCAATGAAGTGAAAGACGGATACCAGTACACTTCGCCGGTAGGCGCCTTCGGTGCCACGGAACTCGGCTTGCAGGATATGGTCGGCAACGTGTGGGAATGGTGCAGCAACTGGAAGCGGCCGTACGATGCCGATCCGGGCAACTTCACCCCGGACGAAAAAAGTGAAAAAGCCCTGCGCGGCGGTTCCTTCCTCTGCGAACCGGCCTGGTGCCACGGTTACCGGGTTTCAGGCAGGAGCGGTTCGACACCCGAAACCGCCTTGTTCCATGTAGGCTTTCGCTGTGTAAAAGACCTTTCAAAGTAACAACGCACATACTTCAACATTTCAAACGAATTAAGATGAAAACGATCGCACGATTGGCGGCAGCCTTGCTGCTGACCCTGGCTTCGCTGTCCAACACCCAGGCACAACTCTCGGACGAGGAGTTGGCTAAAATTGCTCAAAACCCCCTCGCCAATTTGATCAGTTTGCCGTTTCAAAACAACACCAATTTCGGTGTCGGCCCTTTCGACCGCACGCAGAACGTGACCAATTTCCAGCCCGTATTGCCTTTTGCCAACGGGAAGATCATTACCCGGGTGGTTGTGCCATTTGTCAGCCAGCCCAATATCCTCTCGGAGACGGGGTCGTCCACAGGACTTAGCGACATTACCTTCTCGGCATTTTATGCACACGGAGGAGAGGGCAAGGTATCCTGGGGTGTCGGACCCATCATCAACATCCCCACGGCTGCTGAAGGCCTCGGCGCCGGAGAATGGGGTGTCGGACCGTCTTTTGTAGCGGTCATCAAACCGGGTAACTGGGTGATCGGCGCTTTGGTCAACAACGTATGGTCCGTCGGCAATGACAAGATCAACAGCTTTCTGCTGCAGCCATTCATCAATTGCAACCTGCCCAAAGGCAATTACCTGACGTTTTCGCCGGGGATCACGGCAAACTGGAACGCCGACTCGGACGACCGATGGACGGTTCCGCTGGGCATGGGCGCCGGTAAAATCATCCGGGTCGGCCGGAGCGGGCTGCCGTTGAATGTACAGGCCGGCGCCTATTACAATGTGGTAAAACCCGAATTCACCGGCGCCGACTGGACGCTGCGCCTGGGCGCTACGATCCTGCTTCCCACGGCAATTTTTAAAAAGAAATAAATACCCTGAAAAACGCCGCCGGCAAAACCGGCACGTTGGGAAACCCGACTTCAACGTTCGGAAATGCCAACGTGCAGCCCCCCGCCTTGCCCGGTAATTTTGAACCGTCAATTCATTTAAAAAACATTTTTTCCAAAAAGAAATATCATGAAAATGGAAACTATCACTCGTTTTTACTGCCTGGTGTTGTCGGTACTTGCGCTTGCGCAGAGCCAGACCGCAGTTGCTCAACAGGCTGGCAATCAACGCCCCAATTTTGTCGTCATCGTAGCCGACGACATGGGCTTCTCCGACATGGGGGCTTTCGGTGGCGAGATCAATACTCCCAACCTCGATAAACTGGCCGGTGAAGGCGTACGGTACACCAATTTCTACGTTGCGCCCACTTGTTCCCCGACCCGCTCGATGTTGATGACCGGTATGGACAACCACCTGGTCGGCATGGGGTGCATGTACGAATATCTTGCACCGAACCAGGAAAATCAACCCGGCTACGAAGGCGTTTTGAGCACGGAAATACCGACCATGGCCGAGATCCTTCAGGCGAACGGCTACCACACCTACATGACCGGAAAGTGGCACCTGGGCAAAAACAAAGACCACATCCCTGCCGCCCGCGGATTTGAGCGTTCCTTTTCAATGCTTTCGGGTTCCGGCAGTTATTTTTCCATGAACGGCCCGGACGAGGAATCGACCCCCAATCATTATGTGGAAGATCATCAATACCTGAAGGAACTGCCGAAAGGTTACTATGCTACCAAAACGTTTACGGACAAGATCATCGAGTATATCGACTCGAACAAGGGCGACGGCAAACCGTTTCTGGCCTACCTGGCACACCAGGCTCCGCACGACCCGCTGATGGTGCCTAAAGATTATCTTCGGAAATACAAAGGCATGTTCGACAAGGGATGGGACGTGTTGCGCGACGAGCGCCTGGAGCGCATGGTGAAAATGGGCATCCTTTCCGAAAAAACGGTGATGGGCGAGCGCCTGTGGTATGTCCCCGGTTTCGACAAACTGAAGCCTGCCGCACAGGTGGTCACAGCCCGCAAAATGGAAGTTTTTGCAGCAGTGGTCGACTACATGGATATGCAGATCGGCCGGCTGATGGATTACCTGGAAAAGAACAACCTGCGGGAAAATACCTACATCCTGTTCTTCTCGGATAACGGCCCGGATGTGAACGACAAGGCCTCTACGTATAAAAACTACCCCTCGACGAATAATGCCAACTGGATGGCCAAGACCTATACACACGGTTTTCAGAATTGGGGCCGGGCCGAATCCTTTACCTGCTACGGGCCCTCCTGGGCACAGTTGTCCACTGCGCCGTTTTTCGGATTCAAATACACGACGTACGAAGGTGGCACGCGCTCGCCCCTGATTGTTGTTTCGCCAAAAGGAACAAATGCCGGTCAGGTGAACACGGAAGCCCTGATGCATGTGAAAGACATTGCGCCGACGCTTTTGGATATCGCCGGTATTGCTCAGCCCGGTACCTTCAAAGGGAAATCGATTCCTGCAATGCAGGGCAAATCCTGGGTTTCGACGATCAACGGGAACAGCACCTCGCCGCGCACGGCCGACGACTACCTGGGTACCGAACTCTGGAACTCAAAATCGCTTCGGAAAGGCGACTGGAAGATCGTCAACGTTATGCTGCCGCACGGCACGGGCGACTGGCAGTTGTACGACGTCAAAAACGATCCGGGCGAGCGGTTTGATCTCGCCGCAAGCCATCCGGAAAAACTGGCAGAACTGCTCGCCAACTGGGACCAGTACATGGTCGAGAACAACGTAATTCTACCCAACCGGACGCCTTACGACGGCATGGAAGACAAACTCCCGCCGCGCCCGCCGGTCTATGCGCCGGATTTCAGCCGGGGCTCGGAAGTGCCGGAAAAGGAATAATAACTGCAAAACCACCACCAACACTCACATTCAAGAAAAAACATCATGAAAAATATACTTATCGCAGCCGGCCTGCTCCTTGTCAGCATACAGGCTTTCGCACAACTCGACGGCGCACGGACTTACTGGGCGGTACCGAAAAACCTCAATATCCTGAGCGCCCACTACATCAACGGAAGGGCGAATGCCACCCTCAATAACCTCAGTTTTATCAATCCCAATGTTACGGTTTCCAACAACATGTACATGTTGACTTACACACGCAGCCAGCCGGTTCTGGGCCGTACTTTTTACTCAACCCTGGTTGTGCCGGCCAGCGATATTTCAGCAACGATCAACCTCGATCCCTCGGGACCGGCCGCCACCTCGTCGACCCTGTTCCAGCATGGCCTGGGCGATATTATCTGGTCGAATACCATCAACCTGATCGGAGCGGAAGGATTGATGATCAAGGACTATTTGCGGCATGAAAACCCGACGCTGATCTATTTGCAGGCAGCCGCTTCCTTTCCCACCGGGCAGTACGATGCGAACAACCCGGTGAACATAGGCAGCAACCAGTACAAACTCAAACTGGGTCTGCCGATGGTTCAGCGCCTCAGCCCAATGGTCGACGGCAAACGCATGACACTGGAAGTATTCCCGTCCTACACGTTCATTTCAAAAAACGACGATTTTCAAGGCCAGGAAATACAACAGGAAGGGCTGTTTATAATGGAATCGCACCTGACCCGGGATATTACCAATAAAGCCTTCATTTCGCTGGACTATTCCTACATCCGTGGTGGAAGTACGGATTATGTTTCCAAAGAAACCGGCTCTGTGGTAAAACAACAGGCCGGGCAAAAAGCCAATCTGCTGGGCGCCACGCTTGGGTTTAATATCAATGATAACCTGAACCTGTTCCTGACCCATCAGCAGACCTTTTCTTCGGGAAATGATGCCGTGTCACTGGAAGGAACGCTCTCCAAAATTACGCTGAGCTGGAGTTTCCATGATTTTCAGCAAAAATTCAATAATTACATGGAGAGCAATTGACCCGGGCAGATTCTTAAAAAGAAAACGACAGGGTTTGCAGGGATCCACTCCTGCAAACCCTGTTTGTTTTTACCCGCTGTTCCAGCCTCCCGAATATGTATTGCCAGCCCGGTACACGTTGGGAAATCCAGGGTAAACGTTCGGGAATTCTGACATGGCGACCCTGGATCATCCGCATAATTTTGAGGTATCAAATCAATTAAAAATCATTTTTAAACAAGTACAACCCCGGGAACCATCTGGAAACAATCATTTAAAAATTAAAAGTCATGTTCAACAATTTCAATTTCTCAAAATGCCTGGGTTTGATCCTGGTTTTCACTTTGATGCTGCTTTCGGATCAGGCAATGGCTCAACGAAACCACAACCGCAGCGGAAAGACCGGAACACAGGTGAAGGCCGGCGATAGAAACAAGGTCAACGGCAGACAGGATGCCAAAACCCTGGATCGTGACAGAAGCGACGCTCGTGACGATCGCCAGGATGCGCGTGAGGATCGTGCCGACGACCGCCAGGAGGCGAAAGAGGAACGCGCTGAAGACCGCCAGGAAGCAAAAGAAGAGCTTGCTGAAGACCGCCAGGAAGCACGTGAGGAGCGTGCCGAGGACCGTCAGGAAGCGCGCGAAGATCGCTGGGAAGACCACCATAAACGCTACAAAAGCCTGCACCGGCACGGCGCAGTCGTCGTCACCCTGCCGGTGGGCCACACACGCATCGTAGTAGGCACCACTACGTATTACTATTACGGCGGTGTGTATTACAGTTACGGCCCCGGCGGATATGTTGTGATCTCCGGCCCGACAGGCGCGCGCCTGGTCGTACTGCCGACCGGCTATGTGACCGTAAGTTTCAGCGGCGCCAGCTACTACTATTATTACGGAACCTACTATTGCTACGATCCGGTGGCCAAAGCATACATCGTTGTCAATGCCCCTGCGGGTGTGGAAGTGCCGGCGCTGCCCAACGGCTACACAACGGCCGTTTACAACGGGGAAACGATATATGTCGTCGGAACAGTACGGTATCGCCCGGTCCACCGGCATGGAATGACCGTATACGTAGTCCTCTGATATTCCACCTTTTTATAAAACATGTCCCGATCCGCAAGGCTGATCTTGCAGATCGGGACAGCAAAAAACGCTGTACAATGAAAACGCTCTATATAACAGTTTTCGCTTTGCTCTTTATCACCACCGGCGCCATTGCCCAGCAGCAGGTGGATATTTTCAGCATTTCATACACCTACAATCCCAAAGTAGGCCTGATGGAGCCGCCCGGCCCTGACCTCGATGCCGCCGACCTGGATGTGTCGGAATTCGATGTCAAACTATTCCTGCCCCTGCAACTGAAAAATGGCAGCACGACCATCATAAACAGCCTGGAGTGGAGTTTCATCAATACCTTTTTCAATCAACTGCCGGCGGACTATTCCTTTGAAGCCGATCTGCATGCGATACAGTACACGCTGGGGCTAAACCAGCAATTCAATGAAAAATGGGGTATGACCCTGCTTGCCAAACCCACCCTGGCATCCAATTTCAAGGATGGCGTTTCCGGTGATGATTTCTTTATGCAGGGCTCTGCGGTATTGCATCGAAAGATCAATGAACGCCTCCGCATCGGCGCCGGCGCCGCTTATACCAATGGGTTTGGCGAACCCAAACTTGTGCCGTTGCTGAACCTCAGGTATCGCACGGAAAAACTCGATTTGAATGCAACATTGCCCGTAAAGATCAGGGCAACATACACAGCCGGCCGATTGATGCTTGGGTTAAACGCCGGTTTGGAGGGCAATCAATACAACCTTCAACTTGACGAACGCGACCTTCCGGCTATTGAAAAGGTAGATGCGGTAAAGTTTTCCCGGTACAATATCGGGCCGGTACTGGGCTACACCATACCGGGAGCAGGGCGGCTTGAATTATCGGCAGGGCTTTCACTGAAACGCACGTTCAAAGTGGTGGACGCCAGTAATGAGGAGATCAATTTTGACCTGGACAACGGCCTTTTTGTAAAGACGGGTTTTTATTTTGGGAAATAAATGGCGGGATACTTCGTCGGGCCGGGGTTTGTCTTAAAAATAATGCCATGACAATCGCAGGGTGCGATCAAGGGAAGCCTCTCTGCATGTCGCGGAGAAGTTTACCTTGTTCTTACCCTGCCGGGCAAGATTGAGATGTGGCCGAGCGTACTATCGAGAATGTGAGTAGTACGGCATTGCGGCGACCATTTGTATTTTTATTCTGGTGTGGTTTTGGCTGGATTGGGTCTGTTTGGGCAGGTATGATCAGAAGGTCACCGTAGTCGTAAATCTACAGAAAACACGTAACTTTGATCATGGAACCACCTTTCGATCGATCATTGTTCAGGAAAGCACTTGGTGACGGCAATATTGTATGGAGGAAACACACCCTGGAAAAAATGATTATTCGCAATATTTCTCGGGCAGAGGTTCTGGATGCACTTGAAGAGGGGGAACTCGTTCAAAGCTATGAATATGATAAACCATTTCCCAGTGCTTTATTTCTGGGATTTCCGAGAAACCGTCCTGTTCACGTAGTAGCATCTTTTGATGAAACGGCACAACAGGTTTTTGTGATAACTGTTTATGAACCTGACTCGACTATTTTCGAACCTGACTTTAAGACAAAAAGAAAATAATATGCAACATATTCCATCCCAATGTCCCATGTGTAGTGGAAAAGTGGAAGCAGGTACTACAACGTTCACGGTTGACCTGACATCTGGTGTCGTAGTTGTGCGAAATGTTCCGGCGTTTGTCTGTACCCAATGCGGTGAAGCCTGGATTGAAGATTCTATTACCATCAAACTTGAAAACATCACTGCACAGGCTAAAAAGCAAAATACCCAACTTGAAATGATTTCCATGGCCTGAATGGAAATACCTTGTTGTAAAACTTCCTGATTTGACATAGTATGGCGTATTTGAACCCCCGCACCCTGCCGAGCAAGATCGAGGTGCGGCCGAGCGTGCCGCCGGGGAAGTGAGGGTGTGCGATGTGTTGCGACGGCCATTTATATGGCTTTGCGCAGGCGCTAGGATATCAGCCTTATAAAACAGGGATTCATCGAACGTGTGGCACCAGCGTAGCGAGAGAACACGGCATTTCACCATAGCCGGATGGATCGCGTACGCTTTCAGACCATTCTCTCCGTCTCGCGGGAAGGCGTTCGCGGCGATTGCGAACGGACTTTTAGTCCGATCTTTATTGAGATTTAGCCGGATTTTATCAGCGTGGTAACCAAATTTGTATATCCCGCGCGGCGGGAGCAGTATGCTCGTTATTTTTTCCCGCAAGTTGTTCGAGTGATTCACCTAAGGCTCGTCATGCTGATGATCAGAGAAAATCAAGGGTTTTAACCCGCATTTTTCGTTTCAAGCATCCCCGTCTGAACAGCGCATCCCGGCCCGAAGAAATGGCCCGGACAACTTCTTAAAACCAATCAACAATGATTACGAACCACCAGAATTGCATCACGGCCCAAGGCTGGCTGTGGCTGCAAAAAACCATCACCCTCCTCTGTGTCGGCATTTCGCTGACAATGGTCTTCCCCGATCGGTCATTTGCACAGGATGTGCAGAAACCGGAAGTGGGCCCACCCGTTACTCCCGACACTTTTGCCGTCGACCTGCGCCGTTCGCCCCGCTCCAAAGGCTGGCGCGAGGGCGAACCGATCAAAGTCGTGCCGCAAAGTTTTCTCCCCGATTCGCTGGCAGACGCACCCGGGGAGGCGCCCGTGCCGAAAAAGCCGGACAGCCTCGCCCACCAGGATTTAGCGCCCGACAATGCTGCCCTCAGCCCCGACCTTGGAGCGGGCCCCGGCATCTACCTGCCGCCTGTCATCAACAGTTTTCAGGGGATACAGGCAACCGGATCCGTACCGCCTGATGTGGTCGGCGACGTCGGTCCGAATCACTATGTCCAGATGGTGAACAGCGAGATTGCCATCTACGACAAAAACGGCGCGTTGCTGGCAGGCCCCACGCCCATCAATTCCTTATGGGCCGGCTTTGGCGGCGCCTGCGAAACGAACAACCACGGCGACCCTATCGTGCAGTACGATCCGATCGCCGACCGCTGGCTCGTAAGCCAGTTCGCCGTACCCGGCGGCGCTGCGGGATTCCACGAATGCATTTGCATTTCCCGGACGCCCGATCCCGTTGCGGGCGGCTGGTTCCGGTACGATTTTCCCATGCGCGAATTTCCCGATTATCCGAAGTTCGGCGTATGGCCCGACGCCTATTACATGTCTACCTACGAGAGCGCCAACCTCGGTGTGTTTGCGTTCGATCGCCAGCGTATGCTTTCCGGCCTGCCGGCATCCAATATCAAGTTTACCCTGCCGTCGCTGAGTGCAGGCCGTGCGCGAACGCGTATTTTGCCGGCCGATCTTGACGGCGACATGCTCCCTGCTGCCGGCTCGCCGGGCCTCTTCATTCGCTCCATTGATGGCCCCATGCAGGGCGGCGGTGAAGACCGCCTCGAACTCTATGAATTTCACGTTGATTTTGCCGTTCCTGCTTCGTCGTCCTTTAGCAATGTGGTCAACCTCGCTACCGCTCCCTACGATATTGAAATGTGCGGCCCTGCCTTGCCGCGCCCCTGCATTCCACAGCCCGGCACGTCCATGAGGCTCGATCCGCTCTCCAATCGCCTGATGCGAAGACCCCAATACCGGAATTTCGGCTCTTATGAAACGATGGTCGTCAACCAGACGGTCGATGCCAGCGGCGGCGATCTCGCCGGCATCCGCTGGTATGAGTTGCGCCGGGCCGGAGGCGCCTGGAGCATTCATCAGCAGGGCACCTTTTCGCCCGACAACAGCACGAACCGGTGGATGGGCAGCATCGCCATGAACGGCGACGGAGAAATTGCCCTCGGATACAGCGTGTCGAGCGGGAATGTTTACCCCGGCATCCGCTATGCCAGCCGCCGCACCGGCGACCCGCTCGGTACCCTTTCAAATGAAACCGTACTGGTGAACGGCGGCGGATCGCAGACCGGCTTTTCGCGTTGGGGCGACTACAGTTCGATGAATGTCGACCCTTCCGACGACTGCACCTTCTGGTTCATCTCTGAATATTACGACGCCAGTTCGGCGGCAGGATGGAAAACCCTGATCAGCAGGATCGAAAATCCGCTCTGCGGCGTGGATTTCAAATATATGTACACCGCCAAGATCGTTTGTGGAAAGCAACTTGAACCCGATAACCTGCGGCTTTCCCGCGGGATCTATGCCACGGCCATAAACGTCCACAACCCCGGCAACGATAACA
Organism: Lewinellaceae bacterium; assembly: GCA_020636045.1. Lineage (GTDB taxonomy): Bacteria > Bacteroidota > Bacteroidia > Chitinophagales > Saprospiraceae > M3007. The sequence continues at coordinate 19,273 of JACJYP010000001.1, read as the reverse complement.
TCGAGTTTTTCAAAAAACTTGCGCTGACCTACCCGCCGGCCGGACAAAGAGAAGGGAAAATATACCCCATCGCTGTGGATCGGTTGAGCCCCGACGGCGCGCTCGAAGTGGATTGCATCGATTTGCAGCGCAGGCTGTTTCCCGGCGGCCTGCCCGCGCCATACATTAAGGGATTTGTGGTGCTGGAAAGCCCGGCGCCGCTCGATGTGACGGCCGTGTACACAGCCGCCAAACCGCGGTCGTTCCTGTCGCCGCAACGCGTCGTATCCGTCGATGTGGAGCAGATCGCCGAACGCAAACTCGAGCCGCCCCCCGTAAAACCCGGCGATGGCTGCCCGGACCTCGTGGTGTCCGATATTGCCGACAGCCCCAAGGTGAACTGCCCCACCGGCGCAGGCTCCTGCGTGACCACCGTTAAATTTACGGTGTCGAACATCGGGACCGCCGACGCAGGCCCCTTCAACATCCGCATCGCGATCGATCCCGGTGTCGTGCTCAACCAGTTTGTGCCCGGCGGCCTTCCCGCCGGCGCCTCGGCCACCTTTACCCTTTCCACGCCGCCGGGCGGCAATTGTTATAACCCCGACTGCACGGTTACCATTGCCGTCGACGATACGAATGTAGTAGAGGAATGCAAGGAAGATAACAACCGCACGAGCGAAACGACCCCCGGATAAACCCACACCCCGTCGCGTATTATGCTCTCCGGTCCTGCCAGGATCGGGGAGCATTTTTTATTGGTAGCTGTGTGCGGGCAAATGAATCGATTACTGTATTGGCGCAGGCGCTGGCGAGCGCATTATAGCTTGGTAAGAATCTGGGCCAGCGGGGCAGCTGGGTAAAGAGCCGATATCATCTCCCATAATAGGGCTTCTACGGTAGATACACCCAATTTGCCTACTTTCGCTATCGCATTAACCGAAACCAATCACCATTCAATCCTCCCCATTCGCGATGGAAACCTTCAACTGGGACGACATCCTCGACGATATCGCCGAACAGCGTGCCGTACTCCTCCTGGGCCACAATTTCCTGCCTGGCGCCCAGGAACAACTCCACACCGCCCTGACTGAAAAACTCGGCGACAAATTGCAGCATTTCTACAGCCGCGACGGCCTCTTCCTGTTCCGCGACAGCGATACCAAGACCACTGCCCAGCAGGTGGCCGCCCGCTTCTACCGGAACAATGCGCCGGACGACGCGATGCTGAAAAAGATCGCCGAAATGCCGTTCCGCCTGATGATCTCGGCCAACCCTGACAAGTTTCTGTTGGACGCCTTTGCCCAGTACAAACTGCGCCTGCAATTCGATTACTTTTCCAGCAACAACAAAGAGCAGGATGCCAAAGTGGAACGCCCCACCGAGGAAAATCCCCTGCTGTACAACCTCTGCGGCAGCGTGGAAGACCAGGAGTCGCTGATCCTGGACTACGACGACCTGTTCAAAATGCTCAAAACCCTGCTGGCCGACCTCAAAATACCCAACGAACTCCGCCTGCCCCTGATGAAAACAACGACCTACATCTTCGTGGGCTTCCATTTTGAGCGCTGGTACACCCAGTTGTTCCTGCGCTACCTGAACATGAACGACAACCAGTTCAGCAACAACAGCCGCAACTACGTCCTCAAAACAACCTTTCAGGATGCCGACATGGAGCGTTTTTTCCTCCAGCAGTTCAACATCCGCTACATCGGGGCCGACTGGACTTTCTTTGAAGAACTGCACCGGCGTTTCGAAGAAAAGTACCCCGTCAAAATGCGCCGGTTGATTGACGAACTGTCGCCCACCGCCGCCACTGTTGCCCAGCTCGTTGCCAGGGGCGAAGACGAATCGGCCATCTCCATGCTGAACATTTTCAAAGGCCAGTTACCTGCCGATGACCAGGAGCAGCTGGTCATGACCGAAGCGGCTTACAATCAATACCTCGCCGACAAAAAGGCCGGCACCGCGCTGACCGAACACCTGAACGTGAACCTCGCCAAAGTCCGGAAAAACCTGCTGGACCTGGCTAAAAAAATCGCTTGAACCATGGCTGCCACAAAATCGCGTTACCTCGGGGTGCAGCCGTTCAAAACGAGCGACCAGGACCTCTTTTTCGGCCGCAACGAGGATATTGAAAACCTCCACGACTTCATTCTGCTGGAAAAACTGGTGGTGCTGTTCGGCAAATCCGGCTACGGCAAATCCTCGCTCCTCAACGCAGGCATCATGCCCCGGCTGCTCGACGAACGGCAGCCCCCGGCTTTTCGCTTCCGCCCCATCGAGGTGCGTTTTACGGACTACGACGAAAAACACTCCATCCCCCCGCAGGAAACCCTCAAACGCCTGCTGGGCGTCCTCCCCGCCGACCCGGCCGCGGATTTCCTGAACGGCCTGGGCCTCGACGACACACTCTGGGTACAGTTCAAGCGCCGGCAGACGGCAGCAGACGGCCAGTTCGTCCTGCTCTTCGACCAGTTCGAGGAGTTCTTTTCCTACCCCTCCGACCAGCAGGAGGCCTTCCGGCGCCAATTGGCCGAATTGCTGTACACCGACATCCCCCGCGCGCTGCGGGGACAACTGGATGCCCTGGACGAAGACGCGCGCCGGTACCTGGCCCGCCCCATGCAGGTCAAAGCGGTGTTTGCCATCCGCAGCGACCGTATGAGTCAGCTGGACTCCATGAAAGACGTGCTGCCGGCCATCCTGCACAAGCGCTACGAACTGCGCCCGCTCACCACGGCGCAGGCCCGCGACGCCATCGTGCAGCCTGCCGGGATCGCCGGCGCGGCGTTCAATTCCCCGCCATTTGAGTACACTGAAGGGGGCTTGAAAGCCATTCTCCAGGCCCTGACCAGCAAGACCGCCGCCGGCCGCGATGGCGACACCGCCGGCATAGAAGCCTTTCAACTCCAGATCCTCTGCGAATACCTGGAAAGCCGGGTGCGCGAGGGCCTGGTGCCCGACCTCGACGACAACGGCCTGCCGGATATCTCGGAAGCCGAACTGCCGGAAATGGACACCCTGTATGAAAACTACTACTACCGCAAGCTCGGCGAATTGCCCGTTGCCGAGCGTGAAAAAGCCCAGCGAGTGCTGGAAGACGCCCTCCTGGCCGAAGACGCCGCCACCGGCGAAGGCCGCCGCAAAAGCGTGGACCGGCTCGACCTGCTCGGGATGGGCCTGAGCGAAAGCCTGCTCGACGCGCTGGAAAAAACCTACCTCATCCGCCGCGAACTAAACACTGTGGGCGGCTACAACTACGAACTCAGCCACGATACCCTGCTGGCGCCGGTGCTGAAGGCGAAAAAGAAGCGCGTGGCGGAAGAGGAAGCCCAAAAGCGGGCAGCAGAACTTGCCGCTGAAGAAGCCCGGATTGCCCGCGAAAAAGCAGAGGCGGACCGGCGGCGGAAACGTGCCTTGTTGACTTCACTGGTGGCTGCCCTACTGGTGCTGGCAGCGGTAGTAGCCACTATTTTTGCTTTTAATAAATCCTTGGAAGCGGAACGGGAAGCCGAAAATGCGCGTAAGGCAGTCGCCCTGGCTGATGAAAAAACACGCCAGGCGGCGGAAAGCGATTCTTTGGCGCAAGTAAAAACTGCCGATGCTACGGCGGCAGAAGAAGCGGCTCGTTTGCAAAAAGAAATTGCCGAATTGAAAAGCCGCGAAGCCCAAACAGCCACCGACCAGGCTCTTTTGCGAAAAAAAGAAGCGGAGTTGGCCGCTTTGCAGGCAGTGCTCGCCTTGTTTCCGCAAATCCGCCGGGACATCCTGCTCCTGGATTACAGCGCCGCATTTTCCAAAGTAAAAAATGCTGCATCGCTTAATACTAATGCACTAAAAGATAGCCTGGCCTTTGAGAGCATGGAAGTTGCCTGGTTCCACCACCACAGCGGCCACGACGACCTTGCCCGCGAGCCTTACAACCTTGCCGCCGATCTTTTGGGCAAAAACAGCCTCAAAGGCCGGTTGGATTTTGAAAAACTGGACGCTGCCCGGGCGCAATTTTTAAAAGCGCGGTATTTTGGAGAAATGGTCGCGCTGCAAGGCGGAAGTTTTAAGATGCGAGATGAATACGAGGCCACCGTCGCCGATTTTCAACTATCGAAATACGAAACCACTGTCTGGCAATACAACCTTTTTTGCGTTGCCAATGGGCGGAGTATCACGCAACGCATCAGCAAGGACGGCAAAACTTTAGAAGATGAAAAATACCAACCCTCCTGGGGTTGGATAGGAAATCACCCGGTGGTCTATGTCTCCTGGTACGATGCCGCGGAGTACGCCAATTGGTTGAGCGTGCAAATGGGGAAACAGCCCGCTTACGTCATTTCAACGGAACAGGATAGTTTAAATGAAACTAGTTTGGATGATTTTAATTGGACGATCACGCCGGTTCCCAAAGCAAACGGTTTCCGGCTGCCCACTGAACTGGAATGGGAGTTTGCGGCAAGAGGCGGCATTCAACGCGATGTGTTTGAATATAGCGGGAGCGATTCACTGGATTTGGTTGCCTGGTACGACGACAACAGCGACAGCCATACCCAACCTGTAGGCGTCAAAAAAATAAACGGCGCCGGTATTTTTGATATGAGCGGCAATGCGTGGGAGTGGTGCTATGACTGGCACGGCGTTTTGCCGGCAGAAAATGCCTTTGGCGCGAGGAAGGGTTCGTTCCGTGTTGTCCGCGGCGGGAGTTGGAACGTCGACCCGGAGGACTGCCGGGTTGCGCGCCGCCACAGGAACAACCCCGACACCCGCGACATCCACATTGGCTTCCGCCTGGTTTTCGTCCCGTAGTCAGTTGGCAGCCATCCCGGCTTTACCTATGAGCAAAGCAAGTGGCTGAAAAAATGCAAGGGAGGCGAGGGACGAGCCGAACGTAGCGTTTTTGAAGTCGCGAGCGTTTTTACCATATGCCTCTGGCGGTCGAAATTTTTTTGAAAATGGGTATTCTATGCAAATCAAACTCTTCACGATTCCTGTGGGCGACAGCGGGGCTGCCATGCAGGAGATGAAGATGCAGAAATTAAAACACTTTGTTTATCTTTGTTGAAAAATACGCTCGTGTATTACCGCCGGAAAATATTGCTCCTGCTGGGCCACACTGTTCGGTAAACCAAAAAACGCCGCTGCTCGCGAGCATCTGTGATGCGAAGCGTAGCGTTTACAAGTCTTTGACTTGTATTATTTTTCTAATCACAAGTCAAAGACTTGTAGAACTAACGTGTCGCGTTAAAAACGCTCACGAGCACAGCGCGTTTATTTTATTTCCGATTAACACATTGGGCCAGCAAGGGGTGAACCTATGAGCGAGCGAGCGGCTGAAAAATGCAAAGGAGGCGAGGGGCGAGCCGGACGTAGCGTTTTTGAAGTCGCGAGTGTTTTTTTATCATACCGCCTTTGGCGGTCGAAATTTTTATTGAAAAAGGGGTTTTTATGCAGATCAAACTTTTCACCATTCCTGTGGGCGACAGCGGGGGGCTTTGCAGGAGATGAACGCGTTTCTGCGGGGAAATAAGATATTGGAGGTAGAAAAAGAGTTTGTAAGCAACGATAACGGCGCCTACTGGTGCTTTTGCGTGCGGTACATCGAGCGGGCATATGTGGGGGTGGACGGTGAAAAAGCCTCTAAAAAGGTGGATTAAAAAAAGGTGTTGGACGAGGCGACTTTTGAGAAATTCTCAATCTCAGGTATTATTTATCTGGGGCGTAGGTCGTTCAAACTTACTGCTTTTGAAAGCCCGGGTGATTTAAAACAACTCGGTACTTCAAGCGAATCTATCAGGCCTGCATATTCCAATGCACCTCTAAAATATGAATTTGAATTAAACCCGCTTTTTGACGCTTCAGGGATCAGGGTATATTTCAGTGAATTGTCATATTTTTGTTCGTATTCCAAAATGCGTTTGATTGCCTCCATATCGTTTGCTGATATTTTTTTGACATACACTCTTTTGCCCGATTTATTGTTGTCAATTCGGTCAAAGTTGGGAACTTTCGTAAGATTGCCCAATTTGTCAGCAGATGTATCATATGCGCATTCGGAACTTGCACTTATCGTGGTTTCCCAAAGCGAGTTTTTCTTCCATTTGGACTTGTCAAAATAGGATACTTCTTCTTCGGATAAGTCTCTCGTTCTGACATCATAAAAAAGCGATGCTCTTTCCTTAAAGTCAGGCTCCAAAACAGCGGGGTTTTCAAGCAAAATGATCACAAACAAATGATAAAATTCCATTCCTTCGATATGAAGAATATCTACATGGTTGACTGCCATGTATACAGCGCTTTTCTCATTTTCTTCAAGCGCTACGTTGTCAGAAGGATACTTATTAGCCATTTTGTTTGTAGTCATGCACTGGGTTAAGAGTAGAAACCAAACAATATAAAGATATGGAATTTTCATCTTTTACCGGTTTGCCCTGTCAGATCGGCATGTTCGGAAACTAAAAAATAACCACCCTACGCTTGTAAACGTCTGCGACGCGGCGCGTGCTGTAAACAAGTCTCCGATTTAAATACACAGGATTCAAATATAGGTGTTGGGCCGGAATTTTACAACGGCTCATATGATTGATTTTTTGGCCCGCGCCGGTTTTTATCGGCAGTCGAAGACTTGCCGACGGCGCGTATTGCGTCGCAGACACACCCTAATTCGTTAATGTCAACTCAATTGCAATCAAATTATATTTATTCCTGTATCTGTTATTTGCTGCTTTATTGTTTTTGGAAGTTCTTGTCCATTTGCCATGCGTAAAGATCCAACTGTTTGCTTCAGCGTCACTGGGTACAGATCCGAACGAAGGCTCATAAGTGATTAAATTATGTTTTTTCTTCGAGCCTGGCATCGTAGACTCAAATTCGTATTTGTTGGATTCTATAATAAGCCATTCGAAGGCTATAAAAAAGCCGTTTTCAGGGAATTTAATGCCCAAGTCCGAAATATCTATTTCCGTTATCCTGTTTCCCGTTTTTGCAACCCCGATTATATTTTCGGCATAAATATAACCTTCCGGCTCCCCTTTTTCATTCATACCATATAACCTCACATTGAATTTGGCATCTTTGACATCGCTATCTGTCAATACCTTTATATGACTTAAAAAAGGCGTTTTGCTATAAGCCTCTTTGTACTCAAAATATCTGGCAACTATCCACGGCGTTGCGTCACATCCGAAATATTCATTGATTGTTGATTTTTTAAACTTGCCAATAATTAAGTATTGAGTTTTTCTTTTTGCTTCAACAACGACTTCACTCAATTCAATTGGTAGTGGCTTTAATTCAACAAATTCATTGATTGAATCAGCGTTGATTTTTGCGCTTTCATAACCAATTGCAGAAAAAAGGAGATTTTTTGGGCCGTCAATATTTAATTCAAATTCTCCGCTTTCGTTTGATGTTGTTCCAGTGTTTTCGTTTTCTACCCAAATGTTCACATACGAAACGTACTCTCTGGTTTCATGATTGATAATAGTGGCCTTTTTTTGAGCGAAGGCACAACTGCCGCTAAGCAAAAAAGTTAAACATAAAATTGTTTTATTCATGCATTCTTTCAAAGGTTTGTTGTCAGGGTTTTTCCGAGAGCGATAATACAAAAATCATATTGGCAGAGGGATGCAGGTATGTTCAATCACTTTCTCTGATTGCCAGATCAATTCCCCCGGTATATTTTTTCCGATGTTCCATCATTATACAGTATGAAGTGCAAACCGTACTCTTCTTTGCTGATCTTCTGACCAAGTAAATTGACCCGCATGATTTCCTGTCGTTGTTTTTTTGGATTGGGATCCTGAATGGCGGTCACGTCTTCGGCGGTAATGTTGATCTCATAGGAGAAAAGTTGAAATGTTGGATTCGGGTCTCTGAAGACGCCGGGCATGGATGCCACGATAAAGTATATCGCAGTGTCCTGAGGCGTCAGATCAAGGCTAAGCGCGCCCGCTGTGTTACTGCTCATATTCAAATCAAAAAAAGCGGCCCCTGTAGTACTGTTTTGCACAAGTATTTTCCCCTGAAAATAGGATGTGTCCGCGTAACTTCCGTAAGCATCACCCTTTAATTCGAAGGTATATTTTTTAGTGTCGGTATTGATCAGTTTATAGGTGTTGAATGACCACGCATTGGTGACTTTATCATTTGCCGGTCGCAGCCACCCTTGTGTTCCCTCGTTTTCAAATATTGCGATGAATTCATTGTCATCATCGGGGTCGGCATAGTTGTTCCATTCATTCAGATTTGTTTGCGCCTGGTAGGCGGGGATAAAATCAAAATCATTGGTCATATGCGCCGCCCAGTCGATAAAATGCTGTCTGAATGCATTGCCGCCAATCGTGTTGAACATGTACTCCTGCGGATTTTCATTCGTATAACTATACAGACCCGAGGTGATGATCGTGTCGGATATGCCCGCTACGTCTGTCAGATAATACAGGTGTAGCGCCAATGCGTATTGATGGACATATCGCTGCCAGTTGGACGGATACGTATTCGGGTAGTTGCCATAACTCAACCAGAAAGGCACATGGGGCATTCTGACCAGACTTTCCGCTTCTACAAAGCGCCTTGGCGTATTCGGGTTTTGTATTGCTGCAAACCAGTTTGCCGAGGCCTCGATATACCACTGACTGTCTCCGGCATAGGCAAAACCGGGCGCATTCGCGTTGTATTGAAATACGTGAAAGGTCTCATGCGCGGTGTTGTGCCAGTCATTGATCAGGCCGGCGGGCAGTGTTAAAAATGGATATCCATTTACATCTGTTCCCTGCCCGTTTCCCCAGCCAAAAGCACTAAAATAGCCACCGCCGTGGAGATAAACGTTATAATAATAGCCGTCTATTGGATTGGGAGGGTCTTCCATTTTTAGGTAGTCCAGACAAATGTTTCGATAACTCAACATGGTATCGAGCAGCACGCTTGCCTGTGCGCCATAGTTATAGTCTTTGTCCCACCAAACGATAAAGATGCCTCTCGTCATGGTGTCGCATTCCGCCAGATCGGCAAATGCATCTTTTATGGTGAATTGAGCATTTGACGAAGCAAGTGAGAAAAATGTCAGTGCAGCGAAGGTGGCGATTGTTTTAATGCGCATGATTTTATGTTTTTTTTGCCGGGAAAGGTGCAAGAGCGCGTGATGGGTTGTTTAAAACTCTGAGCACTTTGGACCACAAATGATAGTATTTTTAGTACCTGCTCATTGTGCTAGTAGCCATCTGATACGATCGTATGATATAATGTAGTGCACAATTACAATGATACCGAAAATGACACTCGTCTTTGTAAATCCGATATCTTTTAAGCACCAGGTAGCAAAAGCAAAAAAGGTCAATTCCAACAATAGCCTTACTACGCCCGGCGTAACAACTGGTGCAGCCCCTGAGCGACTTGGATCATTTGGCACGGCAAAAACGCCCCATACTGCCGCCAGCATTATTGGCACTCCCAAAGCAAGGACAAAGCGTAACCATCCATCGGTTTGTTTCCATCCCCAGATACCGAACGAGATTAATGCAACTAATTCAAGCAGAAAGCGAAGGGCAAGATTGATTGGATGAGATCCCATTTTATAATGTTTGTATTTTTTAGTCCTCGGCTGGTTCAGCACATTCGAAAACTAAAAAACAACGACGATGTGCTCGTGCGCGTCTGCGACGCGATACGTGCTGTAAACAAGTCTTTGACTTGACATGCAGCATTCAAATATACCATAATATTTTCTTTTTGCTGGCAGGCGGGATATCAGCCACTCAGGTCCCCGGCACGTACCCCACCCATGACATTGGCAAATCCACCACGGCCACATCGAGCAAACCGTCACCCGACACATAATTGGATGCGCTGCTGTACAAGTATTGCTCTGCCGATTCAACATATCCTTCCACTACCGGATTGTTATGGATATATCCGATTTTTTGAGCGATCACAGGCAATGAATACAACATAATGGGATGGTTATCCGATTGCCAAAATTGATAATGACGCTTTCCGGGGGCATTCCGGCCGCGGTAGGCAAAGCGGTGGAGCATCCATTCCCTCCGGCTTTCCCTTCCGCCGTGTTCGATTTCATGCAGGATGGTTTTAGCCGTAAACTTTTTAAAGTCCCGCAAAATATCTGACAGGGGGTTATCGCCGTTGGCTTCAGCGATCAGGTGGATGTGGCTGCTCATTATCACATAGGCATATACTTGCAATCCCTTTTCTTTTTGGCAATACCGCAGGCTTTCGAGCAGGATATCTTTGTAGCGTTTTCGAATAAATACATCTACCCAATCCACAACGGTTATGGTCAGGTAATTTAGCCCGTGCTGGTCCAGGATTTTGTAGCGGCTCATATTGCAGGTTTTTGGGTTCGCGTTGGTTTTGTTGATCAGCAGTCAGAGACTTGCTGACGGCGCGTGTCGCGTCGCAGACGCTCGTACGTTTGCACTTGGTGGTTTGGATAGAATGTGAACACTTTGGGCTAGCAGAAATGCTATCCCGTAAAGCGCATTACCATCCTCTCTGGTTGGTTCAACATATTCGAAAACTTAAAAACAACGACGATGTGCTCGTGAGCGTCTGTGACGCGATACGCATTGTAAATAAGTCTCTGACTTAACACGCCACGATCCAAATATATGTGTTGATCCAGGATTTTGTAGCGGTTTTTTTTTTTTTAGCAGTCAGAGACTTGCCGACGGCGCGTGTCGCGTCGCAGACGCTCACGAGCATGTGGTGGTTTGGTTAGATTATGAACACTTTGGACCGGAAGGGTCAACGGGTGCATAACATATGATACTCAGCAAGAGGGGAAAACCTGTATTAAAATGATGTCTTTTTTGCGAAGTTCATCAATTATTTGAATCACAGTACGCCGTTTTTCTTTCTCAAGAATTTGAGATTTATTCTTGTGCTTTGATGATATGAATTTTATCTCTGGCTGAAATATTTTTTCAGAAATGTTGTCTACTTCATTTATTAATTCATGTAATGAAATGTTTTTATTGTAATTTACAACGAAATACGTCTCAAAATTGTAATCGTAAATTGATCCGGGGCTCTCCGGTACCGGAGGGTGCTCCAGCATGGTATAGTTAATAACTTCATTCTGCTGCATCATCAAACTTGTTTTGCGATCCACAATTTGAATCGGCACGGAAGAATATTCCCAATCTGCCGGCCGGGCACTTAAAAATACTGTGTATTTAATGCTGTCTAAATTTAATTGAACAGTTGTGCTGGAATCCGCAAAGGCAAATTTCATTGGATAGGCACTGCCCGCCTGTTTGACCGACTTTCCAAAATTAACAAGATGTATTTCAGTGTAAATTTTAAACGTCAACTTTTTCTGTTGTTTATAGAAAACATCGTTGATCAATTTTTGAAATTCTTTGTCATTACAATACCGGTTTGTTTTTGTTTGGTCATTCAGATATCCATAATCTTCATAACCATATAATGGCAAAAGTCCGGTGTGACTACTCCCGTTTTTAAGGACGTATTTCACTTTATATATGACGCACCCGCCCGGGTCCGCATATGTCTTGAGTGAAAAAAGCAGCAATATGATTACTATGAATTTCATAACCTGTCAGTTCAACATGTCCGAAAATTAATAACAACGACGATGTGCTCGTGAGCGTCTGTGACGCGATACGCATTGTAAATAAGTCTCTGACTTAACACGCCACGATTCAAAAATATGTGTTGATCCAGGATTTTGGGCGATTTTTTTGATTGTCAGCAGTCGGACCTTGCTTGAAACTACTAAAAATCGTGTCGCAGACGCTCGAGACATATGTTCGGTTTGATTTGAGGCAAGTGGGTTTCTTTTTTATTTCCCTAATTTCTATTTTAATATGTGTTTCGAATTACGAAAATCTGAAATCGAATAATCATCATTTTAAAATAATCCGATTATATAGTTGTTTGATAGGATGAAATAAGTCTTTCGGATATTGGAAGCGAAGGCTTGTTTTGAAAAAATTTTGAAATAATGAACAACCTTTGATATAGATTTCTTCCATTATTTAAAAATCAATTCTGTGAAGATACATTGTAATTTAACTTGTTTTGTCTTCCATTGATTTCTGTAGCATCAGTAATTAAAAATGTTGCTTCAATATAGCCATTTTCCATGACATAAGTGTATTATGTTGAATTTGTTTTTACCTTCTTAGTATTAAAGACCTTTTTGAAATGGTCGCCTACTAGTTCTTACGAACGTAAAGCCTTATTACCCATATTTAAATTTATGAAATAAGCGCCATCAGCCAAACCCATATTTTTGGTCTTTGTATTGATCCATAAATCATCAAACTTGAAAAGTTTCTCTGAATAATTTTGATGTTAAAAAAGTATTCCCAATTTTAATGATAACGAGCAATCCGCTTTTCAAATTGCGAAAATAGTTGACTTTGAAAACCGATTGATTTCTGAATTTTTTTTTAATTGCGTTCTAGCTATTTTTCACTCCTGCCACAAAATGGCGAACAAAATTGATGTACCTGCCATGTCATGTCGTAAATATTTACAGACCCACTCCCCTCAAGGCAAACCCCGACAACAAAAACACAGAAAACCACATTGACAAAGGAATGCAGTTTCAAGCAACCAACCCCATCCCTTCCGCGCCCCAAGTTAAATCCCACCGTCCAAATCCACAAATCCCGCAAGCCGTCCGGCAATAAATATCCCTGCCTATCTTTACTTCCAACCATATTGCTCTCCTGCTCGCCACCCTATTCCTCTTCCGGCAAGCAAGCGCCCAGCAACCCTTCCACTATAATCCCCTCGACCCAAACGATCCGATCCAATTCCTGGGTGATCGCATTGTGTACGGCGGCGACACCATTACCCTGGGCCCGCGGGCTTTCTTTATCGACGGGCAACTGAGCGATGCCGAGGCGGCCGGGTATCCCTGGGTGTTCAATTCGGTGCAAAGCGTCGCGCAACAACTCAGTGACGGCACCGAAGCGCAGCCTATGACGCTTTACCTGGCGCCCTGGGTGTACTGGATCGACGATCCCGACGATCCGGCTATCCGCATCCCTGAGGAAGGCGAGCGGGCGCCTTACGGTATGAAGATCCGCTGCGCCTGGCTGCATTTTTACGGACTGAACCGGCATCCTGAAAACGTGGTGCTGGCCTGCAACCGCGGACAAACCATCGGGGCGCAGGGCAATTTCACCATGTTCCGCTTTTACGGCGACGGCACCGGTTCGGAGAACGTCACCTTCGGCAATTACTGCAACATCGACCTGGAATTTCCCCTGAAACCCGCGCTGGGCCGCGCCAAACGCGCCGCTGCCATCGTGCAGGCGCAACTGATCCACTGCGACGGCGACAAGATCGTGGCGCGGAACACGCGTTTTGTCAGCCGGCTCAATCTCTGCCCCTTCGTCGGAGGCAAGCGCGTGTTATTCGACCGCTGCCACTTTGAATGCACCGACGATGCGCTTTGCAGCACCGGGGTGTACCTCAACAGCAGCTTCGACTTTTACAGCTCCAAACCTTTTTACATCACCCGCGGCACCGGCGCCGTGCTGCTGCATTGCGACGTCCATGCCATCACCCGCAACGCACAGTATTTTGTAAAGGCCAGCGGCCAGGTGGCAGTGGTGGATACTCGCTTTCGGGCCGATGACAACAACCTGTACATCGGCTGGCGGGACCAGCCCTTGCTGTTCAACCGGAACTACCAGTTCGGGAACAGCATCAACGGCCGACCGCTGTTTATCGGGCCGAACGACCCGGTCTGCACCGTGGACATGACCGGGAAATCTATCCTCGATGCCTACCGCATAGAGGATGAAAACGGCGCCGTGCTCTACAACACCTACAACCTGCTCAAAGGCACGGACGACTGGGATCCCATGCGCATCAAAGACCGGGTGCTGCGCGCCGAACAGGCACAGGGCAAACGCTTCAGCGGATTGCCCACACAATTGCTGCTGAGCTGCGACAATTGCACGCTGGAAACCGGCAAAGACACGGCCACCTTGTCGGCGCAACTGGTTTGTTTCGGCAATGTGGAAATACAGCCCGAAAACATTCACTGGCGGCTGTCGCCGGAATCCGCCGGCCTTGCGACCTTGCACATCCTAGATGGCGGCCGGCAATGCCGGGTGATCCCTTCTAATACGGGACTGACCACCCGGGAGGTGTATGCGATCGCTTCCACACCCTCTGGCCTGGAATTCGCTGCCGTGCTGACCGTCAGCCCCGCGATCCTCCCCGCACCGGCCTTCCGGGAGCCGCCGCGCATCGCCCTGACCGGCAAAGGCGCCGTGCGCATAGATTACCTGCTGGATACCGAACTGGAGGATCAATCGCGCATTACCTGGTACCGCTGCTCCGACCGCCTGGGCAGCAACCCGGTCCAGGTGGCGGTGTCCCGGTTCGACAAACCGCTGAACGTTTATCCGCTGAGCACCGGCGATGCCGGATACTTCCTAAAAGCGGCCATCGCACCCAAACACATCTGTAGCAAACAGGGTGGGGTAGTGGAGGTCATGCTGCCGGAACCGGTGCCTGCATCCGCCATTCCGGCCGGCTGGCGGATCCTGCATCCCGATTTCTCCATCCTGTCTACCGCCAACCAGAACGAGGTGTTGCCCGGCTTCTGGACCTGGCGTCGTGTCGAAGATATGGAAACCAGCCTGGAAGCCGCTTGGTACTACGGCGAAGGGCGCGACGGCGCGCAGGGCATCAGTGGATTGCTCCAGGGGCGCAGCGGCTTTATGTTTTACACCCCGGTAAAAGGCGCTTATACCGATATGGATCTGATCCTTCAGGTGGCGCCTTTCAAATCGGCAGGACAGGGCTTTTCCGTGGCGCCGCTGTACATGGATGTGCTGCTCAATTTCGACGCGGAAACCATGAGCGGCTACGGCCTGCGCATCGAACGCACCACCAAATACGGCAATGCCGTCGATTTTGTCTTTGTCCGGTACCGGAACGGCGAAGTAACCCGTGTCGGCGATCCCGTTTCGACTTCCTGCTACCGGACCCATTGTACGATCCGGTTCAGCACGGATCGTGGCATCCTCAGCGCCCACGCTTCCACGGATGCAGAATACGACGCTTCGGCCTATCCGGCCGCGGTATTGCCCGCCGTGGATTTACGGATGGAGGTGCCCGATGAAAACCGCCCCGGCGGTTTCGGGATCATGTATAATGGCGGCGCGCCGACGGTGGTTACGGATTTGCAGGTAGAGTGGAGGTGATTTTTGCTCTTGTCAGAGTGCTGGCTGTCAGTCGTTTGTGCCATTATCGATTCAAAAATGGAATTTTCTTACGTTGCCGACCGGCCTTATGGAAATCCCGATTTTGCGTCATTGGAGGCAGATGAGAGCACCCATGTTTGAGCCCCGACGAAGGAGGGGCGAGTTTGGGTGCGAACCTGCCGGAAATGACAAGCAAAATCGCTGGATTTCCATAAAGCCTTGATTTTTTGGTTCTTTTTTATCAAGAAAAAAGAACAGCATGATTCACTTGCAGAGATGATCCATAAAATGTGAAATACTTACAGCCAACTATTTTTAAAAACTACCAACTGCTACTCTTGGCAATGTGCTGACTGCCAGTCATTAGTGCCATTGCCCGGCATTGTCACTTTTCTTTTGCTCGCCCAAAAGAAAAGTAACCAAAAGAAAAGGGCTGTCCTTCCGGCAGCGCCAACGACCTGCGGGAATTGCGCTCGTTTTTAACAGGCGGTGGTACTTTTTTCGCAGCATCCGGACGTTCACATCCTGTTAAAAAAGGCGCTCCGCCTTCGGCGGACCATTCCCTGCGGCCGGGCGTGCCTCGCGGACGGCAAAGGGCATTTCGGGAAGAGCAACAATGTTCGGTTCCCAACGATTGTCGATTCCAGGTTTTCTTACGTTACCAACCGGCCTTATGGAAATCCCGATTTTGCGTCATTGGAGGCAGATGAGAGCACCCATGTTTGAGTCCCGACGAAGGAGGGGCGAGTTTGGGTGCGAACCTGCCGGAAATGACAAGCAAAATCGCTGGATTTCCATAAAGCCTTGATTTTTGGTACTTTTGCGTCAAGCAAAAAAACGAAAGGTGCACATTGTCAGGATGTTGCAGTTGGTCAGGAACTAAAACCTCAAACTTAATATCTAAAATTAGGGACGATCCATAAAAAGTAGAATACTTACAGCCAACTATTTTTAAAAACTACCAACTGCTACTCTTGGCAATGTGCTGACTGCCAGTCATTAGTGCCATTGCTCGGTATTGTCACTTTTCTTTTGCTCGCCCAAAAGAAAAGTAACCAAAAAAAAGGGCGGTCCTTCCGGCAGCGCCAACGACCTACGGGAATTGCGCTTGTTTTAACAGGCGGTGGTTCTTTTTCGCCACATCCGGACGTTCACATCCTGTTAAAAAGGCGCTCCGCCTTCGGCGGACCATTCCCTCCGGTCGGGCGTGCCTCGCGGACGGCAAAGGGCATTTCGGAAAGGGAATGTTCTGTTCCCAACTTTTCCCAGGCTGTTTTATGCCTTCAGAAATCGAAATGATTTTGCGTCATTCAGTGAAAATGTTTGAGCCCCGACGAAGGATTTTCGAGTTTGGTGCGAACCTGCCGACCGGCAAAATCGCTGGAAATCCTTGATTTTTTTGCTTTTTCATTGAACAGGCAGATGAGAGCACCCATGTTTGAGTCCCGACGAAGGAGGGGCGAGTTTGGGTGCGAACCTGCCGGAAATGACAAGCAAAATCGCTGGATTTCCATAAAGCCTTGATTTTTTGGTTCTTTTTTATCAAGAAAAAAGAACAGCATGATTCACTTGTAGAGATGATCCATAAAATGTGGAATATATACACAGCCAAATCAACCAACCATTTTAACACTTTTACTGATCGGAATCCCGGGTTTCAAAGTCTGATACACCACACAACTTCTTTTGGTCGCATTGAACAGGGTATTAACCATGTTTTCCGAAATGTTCTTTGCGCCGATCTCGACATTCAGGTGCATGGACTGAAACCCTACAGGCACGGACTTGTCGAACATGAGCGTGCCCCTGACGTCGACATTTGCCTGGACCTCGACTTTGGTGTGCGTCAACTCGACTTCCAGCCGGTTGGCGATCATTCTCATGGTGCTTTCAAAACAGGTTGCCAGCGCCGCACAAAGGATATCTCCCGGATTGGCAAAATCGTGGTCGCCGCCAACCGCCCGGTGCAGCCCCGTTTTCAGAGGTACATTCAGTTCCGGGTTCAGGTGTACTTCGGAGCGAAAGGGATCGTCCAGATGCTTGCCTTCCACGACCGCTGCGTCCACGATCATGGCCTTCTCGGGCTGTTCGTCGTATATCTTTTTGAGTGTCTGATGCCGGAGATAAACTTCGGATTTGCTCTTTCTCAGTTTCAGATTGTTCGCCAGATACCTGGCGGCCACTTTCAAGTCTTTTGTATTCATTTTCCGGCTTTATTGATGCAAAAAATAGATGGATCCTTCAGAAAACCCCCTGCTTTTCATGAAGCGATCGTTATTGGACGGCTTTTCCGCGAGGTTTATTTTGTCCCTTGTGATGTTGTAAAACTACAATAATGCACCGAAAAAGCCGCAGGTCAAAACCCCGCGCCCTCGTCGTTCGAGGATTTGAAAATCCCTATGCCGGAAATCGCAACGGTGTTATTCGCCTCAAGGATGACCAGCCTGATCCGGTCGGCCTTCGTAGCCCGAACCCGGATCAACCGCCCGAATCCGATCGTGCCGCCTTCGTAAAGGGTGCTCCAGGTATTGCCGCGCCGGACCTCGATCCTGAATTTGCGCACGCGCTGACCGTATTGGACGGGTTCCCGGATCAGGATGCGGTCGAACTCCCTTTCTTCGGGAAGTTGTACGGTCAGTTCGGCGGGAAAAACGTTGTCGTCGGTCGCCCAGTAGGTATCCATGTTATTGTCCAGCACATTTTCGGGGGAAAACTTTTGGTGCTTCGCCCTGAAGTTGCCGGCGCTGACGCTTGCTCCTTTCAGCAGATCGACCCGAAAGGTCTCGTCGAGTATCTGCCGGAATGCTTTCAGGGAACGCACGTCGTTTTCATGGATCAGCCCCCTCCTGTCGGGAGGCAGGTTGACGAGCAGCACGGCATTTCTTCCGACGGATTTGTAGTAGATATCCACCAGTTCCTGCGGCGATTTTACCCTGCCGTCTTCGGCCTGGTGGTAAAACCAGCCGGGCCTGATCGAAACATCGCACTGACCGATGATCCAGTTTTTTCCGTCCGGATCGCCGCTGTTCAGGTAGTCCTCCTGGCCGGCGCCACCGATCGTCAGGCTGTCTGCATCGATGGTCGACCAGAAGTTTTCCTCCGCAAAACCCTTTTCATTTCCGATCCAGTGCAGATCGGGCCCGGCGTCCGAAAAGATCATGATCCGGGGCTGGAGCGTTTTTACCAGCGCAAAGGTGTGCTCCCAGTCGTAGTACGTCTTTCGGTCGATGGTGCGTGTTTCGTTGGCGCCGCCGTAGTATCCCGCGCCGCCGTTGGCGCCGTCGAACCAGATCTCGTTGATCTCGCCGTATTGCGTGAGGAGTTCCCGGAGTTGGTTCCTGTAATACCTTATGTATTCGGGTTTGCCGTAGTCCCGGTGGTTTCTGTCCCAGGGAGACAGGTACAGGCCCACTTTCAGGCCGTGCTTCCGGCAGGATGCCACGAATTCCCCGACCAGGTCGCCCTGGCCGTTTTTGTACGGACTGTTTTTGATGCTGTGTTCGGTATACTTGCTTGGCCAGAGGCAAAACCCGTCGTGGTGTTTTGCCGTGAGGATCAATTCTTTCATTCCGCCGGATTTCGCGGTTTCAACCCACTGATCCACATCCAACCGGCTGGGATTAAAAAGCGCCGGGCTTTCATCGCCGTAGCCCCACTCCTTGTCCGTGAACGTATTGATCGTAAAATGCACGAAGCCGATCATGCCCATTTTCTGATATTCGACCTGGGCGCGGGTCGGAATGATTTTGTTGGGAGATATATCGTGCGGGGCGGACCCTTTTGGGGCACAAGCGGAGACGATCAGGGCGCACAGCAGCGCCGATAAGTATGTTAAGCCGGGTATCTTCATTTCGGTGCTTTTATTACTGTTGCCGGTATCTCCGGAAAGATTCACGGGGAGTTGCGTCAAGGCATCGGGGTTCGCGGTCAAGACAAACGCCCTTTGTGTTGTTGCGACAAGGTTCGTTGTCAAGACAAATGCTCTTTGTGTTGTTGCAACAAGGTTCGCGGTCAAGACAAACGCCCTTTGTGTCGTTGCAACAAGGTTGAGTGTCAAGACAAACGCTCTTTGTGTTGTTACGACAAGG